>NZ_RPHB01000009.1 GCF_019343195.1 Arthrospiribacter ruber | reverse complement strand
TTCCATTACGGTATAATTCAACAACCATTAACTTGAAGGATTTATCGAATGACCTTCTTTTTTTCTTTTCCATATCTACTAAGTTAATCGAGCTTAACTTAATGTCCAATCAAATGTAGCAGATCCAGTTCGGAGGATTGTCAACAGAGTTCTTCACATGCTTTATTAATCCATACTTGTCAATTGGGTCTATAACCTCTTTTAATTTAAGAGAAATTAAGTTATTGATTTCTCTATCAAAAAGTGTATTCGTGTGTTCCAAGCAAGAAATGGTTTGCTTAATCCACTCCAAGTCAATTGAATTTAGTGATAAAGATTTCTTTTTTTCAGCTTTTACTTTCGCATCTTCCAAATAATGGTCAACGGCTTGTTGACCTGTCTGAGTTAATGTAACTCCAATATCTTCAAGAACATCGAAAGCTGTCTTGTGGCAAACTATTTCTGTAAAAACTCCATTCATTCTTGGATCAACATAAATATGACATAATTCATGAGCCATTTGAAAAATTATTTGATGCGGAAATATACCATCAACACAGATTCCAATTTCATATTTGTCAGGCTGGAGCGGCCAATATACAATTGGTCCATGAGTACAGTCATACTTTAATGAAATTGGTTTTACGCCCAATGGAGGAGTTCCCAGTTTGTCAAAGATATGATTCGCTGTCAAAGTGAAAATATTTTCAATATAACCAGCGATACCGGTGTCTAAATGTGATTGATTGTCAATCGTCCAGTTTTTCATAAAGTTCTGACTAACGTAAAGTGTTTTAGATGCAATCTACCCAAAAAAATAACTATTATAATTGACATTCCAAGATTACGTTTAAAACATAGTTGGACTAAGCCGGGCCACACCTATGGATGTTTATCTGTCTTGCATCATATCCTTCCTAAATACAATTTATTCCATTCTGAAATGGCATGCCATCAACGATTTTATTGAAACTTCCCATCACCAAACCTCCCCATTTTCCCATTCCTTTAAAATACCATGTACAGGGTAATATCACCTTAATAACTCAATAAAATGTTCCGGATTCAGAAGCTTCTGGCACTCAATGGTGGATTTTATCAAACCCAAAAAAAAAGTAAAATCCAGAAAGATCCTAGAAATCCAAAGCCAGACCTTATTAGCTAATGACCGGAGAAAACCAGTCCTACAGCAGATGAAATCCGGTGCCTCGAAGCGCCTGAAGCCCTCTTTTCGCAATTATAAATTTTATAAAACCTTTAAAAATTACTTGGAATTTAAGACTGTACCTCGATTATGCACCGCTTATTTTCTCTTCTTCAATGTCCTTTAGAGATTTTCCAAATTTATTTTTCCAAGCAGTTCTACCATTAATTGAATATCCAAGTATTATTGCAGCTGCAGCTGAAGAACTGGGAAATTCATAATCGTCAATGAATTGTAGTTTGCAGTTTTTTTCAATAACAATATTCCTTTCCTTTAATACTTTTCTTAAATTAGAATAGCTTCCCGAAAGAGAGGGAGTTTCTTTGCTATTCATATCACTGCCTTTTAAAACTTCAATTCCATTGGAAGTAAGTTTTGCAATAGCTTTAAAACCTCCGATTTCAAGTTTTAAACTCTCGGTATTTGAAAGTCCATTCGTTATTACTTTAGTTTCAATATGAAGAAGATTATATCCTAATGTTGGTAATAATATTTTCATGTTATCGAAATATGTGTCCATTTCGTCCTGCACCATTTTGGGCAAATTAATGAAGGATCCTTCTTTTCTATTTATTAATCTGTATTCGTTTGAATTCCCAAGCCTGGAGATTGTTTTATGCTCTAGATATTTAGTGTGTGAAACTGTTAAATTTTCATCTTTTGAACTAAAGCAAATAATTGTTTCTGCAAATGATTTGTCATTGTCTCGCAAATGCTGAATTATTCTTTCTGATAAATTATTTGCTTCTCCAATATATACGAGTTTGTCTTCGGGATTTTCTTCATCTTGTCCCAGTAGGAAATATATTCCAGGTCTTTTTAATTCATTAAAGTCCTTTGTTGTTGGAAATAGGTTTCTTGGGATTTTAATTGCTTGCCCTGTCCAGTTTGACATGTAAGCAAAAATCACCCCTTCTGGGTCACCTGTCACTAAATAATTTGATATTGTTATTCCTCTCATGTTGTTTTGTTCTTAAGTAGTGCATAACATTTTACTTGCTTTCTTAACAAAGGAAAGCTTTATAATTAAGTTTGATTTAATTTATTATAGTCGAAATCACCCAATTATCAAACCTACCATTCCCCCTCCCACCAATAAAATACCCTGTACAGGGTAATTTTACCAGTCCCTTTCAATAAAAAGAACTCCCCGGAAGGAGTTCTTTGAGGGTAATTCAAACTACTGCAACTTTTAATTTTAGGTGGGGTACTCAACTTTTTTATTTCAAAATAATTCTCACGATTTTACAGGGACGAATCATTCACTATTAAAAATAAATTTTATCTACCAAAAATCAAGGTTGTTAACGGGTTTTTTATTTCAAATGAAATTCCGGATGATATTGACCCCTTAAATAGGAAGGGAAATATTCTGGATCCTTTGGCTCTCAATGGGGGAGGGAATTTATCAAATCCAGAAAAAGAAAAACCCTGGAATGATCCTGGAAAGCCAAAGTCAGATCTTTTAAGCATTCACCAAGTTGGTGGGGTGGGAGAAAACCAGTCCTACAGAAGATGAACTTCCGTACAACGAATGGCCTGAAGCCCTCTTTTCGCTATTGTAAATTTAATAAAACCCTTTGAAAATTACTTGGAATTTAAGTCAGTACCTCGATTCGGTGTTCGTTATTTTTCTTTAAGTTTATCCGCAATTTTATAACCATATAACGTTAAAGCAAACACTTCTCCTTTATATCCACGTTCCTCTAAAATATCATTCATAATTAGGTTTTCAATTACAGCTTGCCAAGTGGCTCTCGTTCGTGGTTCAAAATCCAAATTTAACCTTTTGCCATTCGATTGAATATCAAAACCGCCCTTGTATGCTATTTTCATTACAGTGCCACTTGGATCATTTGAGGCTTCGATTATCAGTTCTTTAGATTCTTCAGTTAAATCAAGTTGGCTTATTTCATCAATTTTTTTTGTGTTTAAGGAGTCTTGTTTATCATTAGATTTAACAACTTGAAAGTAATTGTTTTGAATAATCTTTAAAGAGAGTTGTCTAGTTAGCTTTTGTCTTAAATCGTCTATAGAGTCAAAAATTTCAACTAAACCTTTTTCATAACAGCCGTTTTTAAATTTTTTTAATTCTTCGTATTGCTTCTGATCAATGCTGTCCGGTCTAACAGGGGTATTCGAAAAATAGAGCATTGCTGGCTTGCCAGATTCGACATGCTTTTCAATTTCTTCAACAGAACCACTGACAGAATCACCAGTTGAGCTTCCTATTCTTGTCCAAAAAATTCCTATAAGTAAATCACTATTTTCAAGGACTTGCTTGTTAATAAACTCTTGAGCTCTTCCACCCATTTCTGGACTCGAGTTATGCTCCCATCCGACTGGCAAGAGACATATCCTTTTGTCAAGTGAATTTATACTGTTCCACTCATACACAATTTCTCTTGCAAGTTGTCTTTCTCTGGATACGTCTCCTGGAGAAGCAATTATAACTTGGTAAACATTTGCTTGATATGACATGATATTTTGTTCTTCATAAGGCCCAACCTGACTCATCTTGGAGACAGCTGGCATTTGGCGCCGTTCACTTCAAATTTACTCCTAATTTAAAGATATTAAACTTTCAAATTACCGTGAACCTACTGCCCTCCAGCAGTAGTCAGGCTGTTATCCATTGCAATGTGGTGAGTGCCTTCAATGGTGAATATAGGTCAAAAAGTTAATCGTTCCAACGGGTGAGATGCCTTTACTGACGAATTACGGCATCTTCTAGGCGCGTGAGTAACGGCCTGACTTCGATATTGTATTTGAACTCATATGTACGGTGGTGTGAAAGGAATATCGTGTCAACTTAACGGTTGGCTAGGCTGTCAACCATCAGGAATGACTCCAAACTTTTAATCCCCATAGCTAAATCTCCTCTCAACCCCGCTACACTTCTGTCAACAGGGGCTAATTCCGAAATTCCGCTGCGCTCCACTTCGGTTTAGCCCTTATATGTTAGCAGCCGTATTTCTAGTTATTGAATGGTTTGTGAATAAATAGTCCACAGTATCTTTTTTTAATCAAAGTTCGGAAATCGTCAATAGTTGTAATAGCATCTAAGTCCGCCCTATTGATTATAATTACTCTTATCCCTTCACCAAGTGCTGCTTTAATCAAATCAATTGCTCCACTTCCGTTATTACTATTTAAAAAATCGCCCGTTACGCCATTGGCTGCAATGAATATTCCTGTTTTCAATGTTCTTCGTCTAACTTTTGAAATAAAACTGTCAAAAGAAGGTGCGCCAACTGGGCTTGACCAGTTCTTGCATTCTACTAGTATTGTATTGTCAAATGGTCTTAATACTTCTTCTGTTTGTGCATTCCACAGAACAATGTCAATTTCTTCAGCAGCCATAACTGCGTCTCTTCCTTCAATGCTTACGCCAGCTAAATTATTAAACAAATAAGCACATAGTTCTTCAAATCTGTCACCTTTTTGTGTCGTTGTTACAGCTGCATCTACAGCAGCAAGTAAACCTTGATATGTTGGAAGGTCAAACATTGCTTAGTAGATAAAAAATTTTCTAAATGATTTGATTAAAGCTTTAATTAAATCCTTTGAAGAATTAATACTGCTTAAATCTTCCTTGTCAACGACAAGAATTGCTATGCCAGAGTGTGCTTTTAAATCTCTTATTAATTTTTTATTTCCTTCTGTGAGGTTTGCTGTCGTAATAAGAATAAATGACTTAAACCCTTGTGAACTTGCCTTACTTATAAGCGAATGGATTAAGTTGTTCTCAACATATTTTGATGCTTTAACTTCAATAGGGATAGGGTTGCCCAATCCTTTCAATTCTTCCGATTCGTTAGAATTCCAAACTATAAAATCGTATTCCTTTCCGCTTCTTTGTTCATTATACTGAACTTCAAATCCTGGAATTTCTTTGAGTAAAGTAAATATCCAATTTTCAAGTTCATAAAATTTTGCAACTCCATTTAAATTTAAGATTTCATCTAATCTGTTATTATTAGTGAATTCCTGAAAATCTAAAATATGTTTTTTTCTCGTTTGAGGTTTGAGTTGATTTAATTCATTGTTGTCTGATAAAATTTGTTCAAGTCTAAATGATAGGTTCTTAATTCCTTTTGTGTCAATGTCATAATTGTAAAACCGATATGAGAGTAAAGAAAATCTATTGAAGTTATTTGTCTGGCTTACTAAGATTACTGGTTTGCCCATTGAATGAGCAATACCTACTTCATAATAGATATTGGGATTTTCATTTGAAATGTCGGCAACTACTACATCTGATTTTTTAATGGTCTCTATGATTTGTGGAACAATCTGTTCTTCAATATTAAAATAGTCAGCTTGATAAAGTTCAATATTTAATCTGCCAGAAATCATTTCCAATGCTTCTCGCACTGGATTCAAATTTCTGTAGTTTGTCGAAAGATATATTTTCATTTTTCAGTTGTCATTTTGGTTGTTGCAATGTCGTTCTAATATTCTGACTAGCGCAAGGTTAAGTACAACAAACTTTTTCATTGAATGCAATTTTTAAAGCGATTGAATATGAAATCAAGTTTTTAAAAGTAGGGGGAATTGCCACTAAAGGTTGGTAGTACGTTGCTATTGAAGACCACTCTTCTCAATCAAATCTCTATAAAGTTGTCCTTGACCAGAAGATCCGGGAACATATTTTTCTTTATTTAAGTCCTCTTCCTTTATGTCAATTTTATCAAATATTTCTGCAAACTGCTCTTTAGTTATGATTTCTCCTATTTTATTAAAACTTAAATATGCATGTTTAAAAAATCTCATTAAAGCTATAAAACCTGTAGACCTATTTAAGATTATGTTTGGTGTGATTTCATTCCAAGCGTTTGGCCATTTATTTTGAACAG
Organism: Arthrospiribacter ruber; assembly: GCF_019343195.1. GTDB lineage: Bacteria > Bacteroidota > Bacteroidia > Cytophagales > Cyclobacteriaceae > Arthrospiribacter > Arthrospiribacter ruber. The sequence goes on along the minus strand of NZ_RPHB01000009.1, from coordinate 284,352 downwards.
CATGGAAAAAGTTCCAAATTATTTGTGCAATTATGTAATCTTCGGTATCATCGATAAAAATATTTCTAAGAAAATATCTATTAAGTTCATTACCTCTCACATATTCGAGTTTTTTAGATTTATGTCTTTTATAAAAATCCCTATCAGATTGAGGATCTTTAGATATATAATTTATAATGTTTTTCACAAATGTATCTTGAGTTATGGTTTCAAGTTCTTTATTCCTTGCATTACCCAGAATTTTAATTCGCTTATAAAAAGGGCTTCCTTCTTTTGCGTTTAAAGCTCTAACTATATTATGCGCTGATTTTTGAGGGCTTCTACTCTCAGCAAAAGAATATAAATCAGCAACTAAAGAATTACTTACGTTTTTTTGTTCTTTGTTGATAGTTGCAAAAACGATTGCCTGATCTTCCAATTCCATATCAATATAAATGGTAACAATGCACTGAAATGTTCTGGCTTCCTTTTCATAATGCCTTAAACCTGCAATTCTATGCTGCCCGTCTAAAACTTTTGCAATATCATCTTTGTAAAGAATTTTCATCATTTTTGTATCTGGATTGTACTCAGCATAGTCAGATGAAATCGCAAGGATAATACTATTTGGAAAAGTTGCATCAATCAAATTGACATATTTCCCAATTTCTTTTTCTCGATTTGGATTAAGCTCTCTCTGAATACCAATATAATCTTCTACATCTCTATTATCTTTACCTAATTCAATCCTGCGAACATCAGCATAGGAAATGTATTCAAGCACATCACTATCAAGGATTCCAATATACATATTTCCTATTGGTTGCTCTGCTTCTAGGCACTGAAATTCAACGTATTGTTTATCTATAATTTCCATAATTAACCTAATCTCTTTTTAATATTTTTCTGTTCTTCTTTTCTATAATCACCTATATCAGGTGATTTTTTGTTTACCAAAAATTGTGAATAATAAAAAAGAGGTATTGATAGAAAGAAACCTGAGAAGGATAGAACTTTTACAACCTCAGGCCTTGGGTCATTTGTGCTTGAAATTATAAAAGCGTAACATGCAGAAACTAAAACTAAAATTATTAACAGTGTCTTATTTATCCAGCCTTCAAATGCATTCCTATTTCCTTTGACACTATTATAGCCAATATAGGTTGAAGATATTAATGAAACACTGTAAAGAAAAAATTCACCTTTCAGGTAGTATTCGGAAAGTCCTTTATAACTTGTAAACAAGACATTTGAAAGTATCCCAAAAGCTAATGGTAATATAGTAAATACTACTATAAATAAAGTATTTTGAAGAGAAATACTATGATATTTTAAATATTCACTTGTAATCATATCTTTTAGCTTATATTTGATAAAATTATTTCTTCATATTTAGTACGCTTCGCCTTTTTTCCACCTACAACACTCGCTCTGCTTAAAATGGTGATGTCTCCGTAATCCCCAAAAAGGTCAATAATACTTTCATGATGTGCATTCGTCATAATATAATATGCTCCTCTTTCTATTAAAAACTCTATGAATTTACTCAACCTAACTTGATCCTTCCAACTAAATATTTTCTGATTGTATTTTATAAAACCATTATTACCATGAGCAACTGTATATGGTGGATCTATAAACACAAGATCATTTTGCTTTATTTTATTTGCTATTTTTTTGAAATCACCATGAGAAAAAAAGGAACTCTTAAATGCACAACTTAAATTAATCAAATTATCCGTATCAAATAAAGTTTTATATTGCTTGAATCCATAAGGGACATTGTACTCACCCTGCATATTTTCTCTATAAATACCGTTAAAAGATGTCCGATTTAAAAATATAAACTTCGAAGCGCGTTCCACGGGGTCAATTACATCTCTTGATCTTAGATTGTAATAATATGCTTCATTGTTTTGGTGCTTTGATAATGAAGAGATTAATTGGACAGGTTTTGATTTTAAAACTTGATAAGCATTTATTAACTCAGAGTTTATATCTGATAAATAAGCTTTCTTTTCAATCTTTTCAACGGTTTTCAGATGAATGAATATAGATCCTCCTCCAAGAAAGGGTTCAAAATAATTGTTGAAATTGTTTGGAATAAATTTTTCAACTTCTTTCGTTAACCAAGTTTTTCCTCCTGCCCAACGCAAGAATGGTTTTATTTCAATAATAGTATCATTCATTTTTTGTCATATTTCTGTGGTTATCCAAGACGCTCAGCCACAATTACCGCTAATGGTTCTCTTCCCGCATCGCTTGTGCTATTTATGCCATATGGAATAAACAGCAGGATATGCTGCGAAAACTTTTTAATTAAACCCAAACCTACCCATTTTCCCACGCCAAAAAAATACCCTGTGCAGGGTATTTTAGTAGAATAATCTATGTTCCTAATACCGGTAATAATTCACCCTCTTACTTCCGAGCTCTCCATTTTTAAGAATTATTCTCCTTTTTTGTGCTTTTAGCACACCACCTTTAACGAGATTGACCAATTTGCCAGAGAGGTATTCACTTGAATATGAATACCCAATTTCTTGGAACTTTCTAAGTATTTCCTTTCCTGATTTTTCACTTTCAAAAAAACCTGATTTAATCAATTTCTTGACTACCACTAAAACCTCATCCTCTTTTTTGAAATAAGAAGAACTGTTGGTATTTTCATTTTTTAATTTTAATACCTGACTTTGAATTTCATCTTCATCAAATTCAATGGATATGTCATGAAATAACTCCTCTGAAATATTAAAGGCCCGCTGAATTTTTTTAATCATTAGGTTAGACACCTCTTTATGATTGTTCTTTATTTGATGGATATATTTTCCTTCACTTTTATAGCCTAAAAGAACCTCGAAGCCCAAAAAAGTCAACCCTGTTATTTCTATCAACTTCAATAGCCGCTCTCTTTTTTGATGAGATTTTAATGGTTTAATTTTTCCCATCCCCTAAGGGATTCAAAAGTTTACTATAAAAAGTAAACTTTTTCTTGTTTTTTTGATTTGTTGCTATGATATTTAAGACATCAAGTTTAAGAATTGACATCTATGCATGTTCGATTCATTTTGATACATGTACATAAAGAGTCTCGATCGCAAAATCCGACCATTGTAATCATGAACGAGACGGTAGGTACATGCTCATAGCTAGCTTTTGTTATATTTGCAAAGCTATAGCTGTGGGCAGCCTATCGATAACCGTTTCATGGGGCGTCGGAACCTTGCGATGCGGTTGATAGAAGCCCACGCTATAGTGTTCTTTTTTCGACCTGAACCAGACTCGTTTTTATATGATAAACCATGAAAGCGAGCATTTCACACATCGGTCTTTTTGCGCGACCAGCGCACTCCCTGGCAAGCAGGGTGGAGGGTACCGCTTGCACTTCCCCTTATCAGATCGGTAGAATCATCTCTCTTAAAGAGATCCAACGTAACATCATCAAATCCCCGGTTTGACAAACCGATTTTCCTACCAGGTGGGCATACGAAACCTCCAAACGCCAAAGACATTCTTTTAGGCCCACTTGTGAGATACAAGAATCAAGAGACAAGAACCAAGACAGGTCTGTGAGTCTATTGTACTAGTTGATAGGCGATGGGAATAAGTCTTGGAGTATGACGTGAAGCCTGTCCTGAATATCGGGAACATGAGACAAAAGACAGGTTTGAGATGCTGGAGTCTATATTCTAGATCATAGACAATGGCTCTTAGACCATAATGGATTGGCCTGTTGTAAAGGTCTACTGCAATCTCTTCTCTCCTAAAAGTAGGTCAAAAACCTGCTTAATGGAATTCTCTTGTCTCTCGATTCTCGACTCTCGTGTCTCAATCTTAAATCTACAATCTACAATCTTAAATCTTCAATCAACAATGGCACTTTACCTCAAAAACTGCTACCTGGCATTCCTATGCCTATACCGAAGCAAATCTTATGGCATCCGCAAGGGAGTTGTGACTCACCCCAAAGGGAAAAGGGCAGGGGAGGACTCCCCGCCCTCTCCCGTACGGAGGGCTTTTTCACCGATCCGGTTGATCAAAAAGACCCTATACAATGTGTTCTACCCTCAGGAATCCTGTCCTGCCTATGTCCGCCTCCGGGCGGTAACTTCGCTCGGAGCCAAGTACCCCCGAAGCCTAAATGCCGTGCTCTGGCTGGCATCTCTGGCAGTTACTGTGCGGGCTACCATTGACAGAATTGTAGGGGCCGTCACTCTGAGTAAAGCGAAGAGTCTCCTTCCATTGGGAGTAGGTAGATCCCCCGCAATTCTGCGGGACAGGCTTTCACCTCCGCAAGCTCCGGATCAGGATGACGTACACCAACGGACATTTCCGCGCTGTAAAGGCCAGATTTTAGATACTGCCATTGACCTGATCCGGGAAAGATTACTCATAATCTCCTTCCGCTCAGCCAAAGTCCGCATCAAGGGACTGGCTTACAGAAACCTCTCCCTCAAAGACGGCAGCAGGCACGTCTGTGTGCCTTCTTATATCAAGCCGAAGGAATTTCGCTGATGCCGATGATTAGCAATTATCCATTTAAGGCTCCCGGATTTCACTCCTCATAAGGTGATTTGATCAATGAACCCAAATGTAGCTAGCGGATTCACATAAGGTGACGGTACTGCGCCGGGAGGGAAGCTTTGCTTCCGGGCCGGAGATTTAGTTGATAACATGGATTCCGGCCTCCTTTTTTTATCCCCATTGAGATTTAATAAAACCATATGGATTCCGGCATGAGGAGAACCTAAAACAAAGGGATGATTAAAATTCCGAGGTTCCATAGCCAGTCCTGGCTTATCTGGATGACCATTGAAAAACAAATTATATACACATGAAATATTCAATTCTAATATGCCACAGCTTCTTCCTTCTATTGGCTTTTTTATGCCTATGTGAAGTGGCTTTTAGCCGCCAAACAGATCAGCCTGATCTGCCGATCACCATCTTCGGTCAGATTCGGACCGTAGAGCCTTCCACCGAAGTCAACCTTGAATTTTGGGAAAACCCCATGAATGTTCAGAGCGGTGCCCCTGCACCTTTGACTGAGCTGATAAAACTGACTGATGGAACCTTGCATCAGGGAACCTATGGGAGCACTGTATTCAACTGGACTTCAGACTCTATTTCCCAACCGGGAAGGCTGACACTATCATTGGGTTACAAGATGCTGATAAATGATTTCCTCGTTTTTCCCGGAGACAGCATTCAACTGTACTTTGATGAATACTCAGGTCAACTGGTATTTGGCGGACCTGCCCAATCACATTTCAACCTTCAAAATGAGCTTCAAAACCTCCAAAACAGGCTGTTTTTCAATTCTCCGGTTAATATCCATACCTATAGACTGGAGTCCATGTTAAGAAATGGGAACAGCTATGAGGATTTTCAAAACATACAAAAAAACAACTTTGGAAGGAAGGTGAATATTGAAATAATCGACCCTCCGCTAATGTTGGAAGAGCTGATCGGTAAAATCAAGTCCATGAAGGAATTGGATCTCATGCTTTCATTGCTCAATGAAAACAATGAGATAAACCCTCAAGTGAAAAATGCCATCAGGAACAAATTGGTGGATGGAAGACTGACCCTATATGCCAAAAGTTTGGGGACTATCCTCAGGTATTCAACAAAATTGCAGGACAGCACTACTTATTCAAGTGCATTGGAATTTATTGAAAATGAATTTATTCCTGACTTAACTTCCAAGGGAAATGAAATGGAATCAGGTGATTTCCACCCTTATCTTACTTCAATTTCCGAACTTTTAAAGATCACCGAAGGAGCTTACCCTTCCCGAAATACTGTTGGGCATATCACCGGCAATTTCAAAGACGAACTCAGAGACCAGCTCCTGGCATCTACAATCTTTCTGGAATACCGGAGGGGTATCAGTACAGATAATAGATTAAGGGATATAGCCTCATCTATAAATCAAGGTCCTGCAAAAGAAGAGGTCAATAGACTACTTGAAAAAACCAAAACAGGGGTGCCTGTAAGACATTTTGAATTCACCGGGGAATCAGGTGAGAACATCAGCCTCGATCAACTGAAAGGACAATACCTTTTCATCTATACCTATTTCGACGGCTGCAATGCTTCCTCTTCTTATTACAATAAAAGCATAAAGCCCGTAGCTGAATACTTTTCGGATTCCAAAGACCTCAGAATAGTATCTGTTTCAGCAGACCGTACCAAAAATATCTGGCATTCATCATTGGAAAGCAAAAACTATTCAGATACCAACATCCTGAACCTCTACTCAAAAGATAAGGGAGTCCAACACCCTTTCTTTTCATACTACAACCTGATAGGATTTCCCAGCCAGATGCTGATTGATCCCCAAGGCAATATTGCAGCAGTTTCCGGATTCAACCACACCGCTGAAGAAATCATAAGGAGACTTGAAGATTTCATGGCCCCAAAAGATAACCCTGACCATATTATCCACTAACCCCCAAATCAAATGAAAAAACTATTACTCTTATCAATCCTCACCCTGCTCTCTTCATTTCTCTGGGCACAGCAAGGAGAGTCCTTCTTGATTACAGGGACTGTATATCTCAAAGAAGATAACTCGGTCCTACCGGGTGCTACTGTATTGATCTCCGACACTTCTTACGGTACAGTCACGGACCAAGAAGGAAAGTTTTCATTTAACCTTCCCCCAGGAGAGTACGCCGTAATGGTCAGCTTTATAGGTTTTGAACCTGTACAGATGGGCATCAAGGTCCCAAGTGAAGAAGCCCTGGAGATATTTCTTGAAAACAGAGACATGGACCTCTCAGAAGTCGAAATTGTCTCTACAGGCTTTGAAAAACTACCCAAAGAAAGGGCCACAGGCTCATTCATGCAGGTTGACAATCAATTGCTGAACAGAAGGATTTCCACCAATATTCTTGAACGCCTGGAAGACATTACCCCAGGACTGATATTCAATAGATCAGGGTCTCCCGCCGACAGGATCAGTATCAGGGGAAGGAGTACCATTTTCTCCAATGCCCAACCCTTGATCATCATCGATAATTTCCCCTATGACGGACAGATAGAAAATATCAATCCCAATGATGTGGAAAGCATAACCGTGCTCAGAGATGCGGCCGCTTCCTCTATCTGGGGAGCAAGAGCAGGGAACGGGGTAATTGTCATTACCACCAAAAAAGGTGATTTCGGAAAGGAACTCAAAGTAAGCCTGAATTCAAATATCAATGTGATTCAGAGGCCGGATCCTTTTTATCAGCCTTTGATGAGCACCTCTGATTTCCTGGACAATGAATCAAGGCTATTTGAGACGGGTTTTTATCTTTCCCAGGAAAACTCTCCCTCAAGAGCTCCCCTTACTCCCGCAGTGGAAATCATGATCCGGCAAAGAGATGGTCTGATCAGTGAAGCTGAGGCTAACCAAAGGCTTGCATTGCTCAGGTCTCAGGATATCAGAAACGATATAAGAGAACATCTGTACAGAGAGAGTATCTTCCAGCAACATGCTGTCAATATCAGCGGAGGGTCCGGCAAACAAAATTATTTCCTTTCCATGGGACTTGACCACAACAGTGAAGGACTTGTAGGCAACGAGTTTTCGAGATGGACCCTGAATGGAGGACAGAATTTCAGGTTGGCCAATGATAAAATCCATATCGGAACAGGAATATATTTTACCAGAACAAACAGAACCACAAATAACCAGGGGCCCAATGCATTCAGTATGACACCGTCCTCACTCAGGCCATACCCCTATGGTCGTCTGATGGATGAAAACGGAAACCACCTATCACTGACCAATGGGATCAGAGAACCGTTTAAAAGGGATGCCGAAGCTCTGGGCCTACTGCCCTGGGACATGACACCGCTATCTGAAATCAGGTTGATTGACAACAGGACTGTTTCGGATGACATCCGCCTCAATACAGATATCAGCTACAGAATTCATAACAATTTAAAAGCTTCACTTATGTATCAATTTTGGTCAAATGGTACCAAAACCGATAATTTTGCTCCATTACAGAGCAATAGGGCCAGAGACCTGATCAATAGGTTTACTCAGGTTTCAGAAACTGGAGACCTCATTTACCCCGTTCCTTTGGGAGGAATCCTTGACTTTGCTAACAGAGCTTCAAACAGCCATAACATCAGATTTCAAATGAATTATTCCAAAAAATGGGATAACGGACATGAACTGACTGCACTGGGTGGTTACGAAGTCAAATCTTTTAGAAGCCTCCGTTACCAGACAAGATATTATGGCTATGATAAAGAAACAGGTGCAAACAATCCTGTAGACTTTGTCAGCCTTATACCACAGTTCCATAATAACGCTACCAGAAACCAGATTCCTTTCAATTCATCGACAACAGGACAGATAGATAACTTTCTCTCCGCTTTTGCAAATGCAGCCTATACTATAAAAAACAGGTATATTCTTTCAGCAAGTGCCAGAAGAGATGCATCCAACCTGTTTGGGGTTGCCACAAACCAAAAATGGGTTCCTTTATGGTCCGCAGGACTTGCATGGGTCATAAATGAAGAGAGTTTCTACAGTTCAGGTTTTTTACCTTACCTGAAACTTAGGACTACTTATGGCGAAAATGGAAATGTAGATAATAATGTTTCTGCCCTTACCACTGCGAGGGTATTTGGAACTGCACGCTTTACAGGACTTCGCGAAGCAGTGATTGTTACTGCTGCCAACCCTGATCTTCAGTGGGAAAGAATCAAGATCCTGAACCTGGCAACAGATTTTGAAACAAAAGACGGGATATTATCAGGATCCGTAGAATGGTACAGAAAGGAAGGTCTTGATCTGATCGGTGCCCGCCCTTTTGCCCCAAGTACAGGTTTCCCAAATTTCAGGGGCAACTTTGCAAGTACCCTCACCAAAGGTCTTGATGTACAGGTGGGCAGTTGGATCTTTAACAGGAATTTCAAATGGAGAACAGATATGTTCTATTCCCATGTGAATGAAATTGTAACTGACTATGAGATTGAATCCCCTGCATTCAGTTACCTGTCCCAGGGAGCAGGAGCAGGAGAGTCAGTAATCATTACACCACAGGCTGGAAGACCATTATTCGCGGTGTATAGCCTTCCCTGGGCAGGCCTTGACCCTGATAACGGAAACCCACTAGGAATTCTGGATGGTGAATCAAGCGATAATTATGGTGCTATCATCAACAGCAACACCCCTGAATCCCTTATCTACAACGGTCCGACCAGACCAGTCTCATTCGGTGCATGGAGAAACACCTTCTCATACGGCGGACTGAGTTTTTCATTCAACATCAGCTACCGTCTGGGATACTATTACAGAAGAGAGTCTGTCCTTTATGACCAAGTCCTTACAGGACTGCAGGCTCATGGAGACTATGCCCTGAGATGGCAGCAGCCCGGTGATGAAAATATCACCCAAGTGCCATCAGTACCTGCCTCCAGAAACTTACAGAGAGACAATTTCTATATGTTCTCGGAAATACTGGTCGAAAGAGGAGACCACATCAGGTTCCAGGATATAAATATTTCATATGCTTGGGATAAGCTTAACAACAGCCGCCTCCCGTTCCAAAGGCTTGAACTGTATTCTTATATAAACAATGTCGGGATACTTTGGAAAGCTTCCAATGATCCCCTTGATCCTGATTTCAGAACAATGAGGCCCCTGAGGTCATTCACGGCCGGAATAAGGATAGACTTTTAAATAATTAAAACTCCAAAAATTATGAAAGCAAGATATATATTCAATTTGAGCTTATTGATCTTAGTATTTACAGCTTGTGAATCCTTTCTCAATGAAAAGCCGGACCAGGCTTTGATCGTTCCCAGAACCTTGGAAGAGCTCTGGTCAATTCTTGACAACAGCACACAGGTGATGAACCAGGAAGGTGCCCACATTGAGGCCAGTGCAGATGATGTTATTATCCTTCCCTTCCTCTACAATACACTGAGTCCTGAACAGAAAAACGCCTATATATGGAACGACGAGATATATGAAACTCCATCGGCGCTTGACTGGGACCAGCCTTTCCGGCAGATATTTTTTGCCAATACAGTTTTGTTTGAACTTGAGAACCTACCGGAAAGTGAAAAATCCTCACCTGAATTTAACAGACTGAAGGGAAGTGCACTGTTTTATAGGGCATATGCCTATTTCTCTCTTTCAAGGCAATTCTGCCTGGGTTATGATGAAGCTACAGCCGGAGAAATATTGGGACTTCCCCTAAGATCAACTCCCAATATTACTGATGAGGTGCAGCGAAGCAACCTGAAAGATACCTTTGAAATGATACTCAAAGACTTGGAGGAGGCTGAAATAATGTTGCCTGAAAATACACCTCATATCACCAGACCTACAAAAATAGCCTCAAGGGCAATGCTATCGAGGGTATATCTCTACATGGGTAATTTTGAAAAGTCTTTGGAATACGCGGATTTGACACTTTTATTGAAAGATGACTTACTCGATTACAACAATGTGAATCCTGCTCCAGCAAGACCTTTTGTCAATGAATTTGATGAGGTGATCTTTTACAGTGAACTCCTATTTTACACCTACTACTTTTTCTCCAACGGATCAGCTGTAAATCCAGACTTGGTTGAATTGTATCATGAAAATGACTTAAGGAAACAATTGTTTTTCTTTCCCAGAGAAGATCACTTTGCCTATCGTGGGCAATATTCCTTTTTGGTAAGGCTTTTTTCCGGGCTTGCCACAGATGAGGTTTATCTGACCAAAGCTGAATGCCATGCCAGGCTTGGACAGCCGGAAGATGCTTTGAACGCATTAAATACATTATTGAGAAATAGATTTATCTCAGGTACCTATGAACCAATTGAAGTTGATGTGGTGGAAGATGTATTGGAGACTATACTGACTGAGAGAAGGAAACAGCTTTTGCTAAGGGGTATTAGGTGGGGTGATTTAAAAAGGTTCAATGTTATTCCAGGTGAACAGGTCACGCTGACAAGAGATACTCCTGATGGGGTCTTCAATTTACCGCCAAATGATTTCCGTTATGCGTATCCTATTCCTGAAGAAGAGCTGCAGTTAAGTGGTATAGCTCAGAACCCCAGATAAGTAAAAGGGCAGGGCCAAAAACCCTGCCTTTTTGAAACTTAACCTGTATCTTAAATTAGAATTCAGGAATGATTAAAGCTGAGTGTAAACTCCAGGTCTGTCTGAATCTTCAATCATATTTCCTGACTCATCAAATCTGGCAGTACAGATGCTAGAAGTACCTGAGCAGTCATACAATGAAGTTTCATCGATTTCCTCCCATTGATTGGGAGCTACCTGGGCTTTCAAGACCCCTTGTTGAGGCTGGGTAAATGCAAATGCAAATACCGCAGCTAACGAGAATACTCCTGCGCGTAGCAGGATTTTTAATTTAGTATTCATAACTTTATATGATTTTGTGAAAGAAATCCCGGCTGTTCTGATCTGAGATCTTTAGACCTATTGACCTTTGGAGAGGGATGGCCGGTTATCTTACCCCTACTGGTGAAAGCCTGTCACCTGGTGAGCTTACTTTCTGTTCTTTTCTGACTGTTTTTTGTTTACCTCCTTTCCTTTTTTAATCGATTCAAGAATATTCACGACTTCATTATTCGTTATTCGAAATTCCTTGTTCATTATTCAAATAATTTCTCCCGCAGATTTCGCTGATTCCGCAGATTTTCGACTAAAGTCGAGGGGGACTGATCCCCAAAGGCCAAGCCACCGGCTAAAGCGCGGTGGAAATTGGTCAGACAAACGCTAGGGATTTTCCCCTAGACACTCCTAGCTTATTCAGTTAATCAATTCATCAATTACACAATTAAACCCATTGTTCTTCTCTTGCCCATCAATAATCCCTACCCCAATCACTTGAATTAGAAAGCCACGCTTCATACTAGTCAAACCCATGTTTCAATTTTATTTCAACTTTATATCTATCGTATTTCAACAAATATCTTTTCAAATCTCAGGATCTCCTTTTCACTACGATTTCAATTGTATATCACTTAATCATTAATCACTTTTTCCTTCCTCTTCTTATGAAAGCGAAGAGATTCTTCTCTGCGATCAGAATGACGTCGTAGTATTCAAGCACCAGTCTTCTACTTCCTACCTGTTTTTCACTATTCACTATTCACTATTCACTATTCACTAATAACTACTCACTATTCACTCCAATTCCTCCCTCATCCTTCATCCATTAAATACCCTATCACCGCTATCCCCAAAAACACAAGGTTAAACACCAAATGCTCTCCCCAACCCAGACTGTTGATCACACCGCCGCAACTACAGGGGATCCGGCCAAAGATGCCTGTCATCACTATGCCTATATAAATACTGAAGGCAGTCAGCAGGATAATGGAAATCAGAAAGCCTGTTTTCCTGAAAGGATTGCTGATCAGCATTACGGCCGTAATCAGTTCGATCGGAGGCAGTCCGTAAAGCAATGCCGTGGCCATCCAATCCGGGAAAACCTGGTTGTACAATCCCCCTTTGGTCCCCTGCCAGTCATAGACCTTGCTGATCCCCGTGTAGGCAAAGAGCAAGCAGAGTAGGAGTGCGCAGGCTTCTGATATATAAGGCCTTATCCTGTATGGTTTGGCTTCCTTTGACATGTTTAAATTTCGGAAATATTTAACTATTCCCATGTCCAAAACTGCACATTTTCACTTTTGAGGCTTATTTTGATTGTTTTTGAACATGTTTTAACATAATTAGCACTGATTAATACTTTTTATTAGGTGAATAATACAATTTATAAATAGATTTATTTTTCGACTATAGTGTAAGGTCTATCCTGATTTGGGGATTTTCCCCTGTTGTACCATAAACCCAGCCTGTTGAATGAAATATGAAGAATGGATTATTCAATTAAAAAGTGAACTGGATCCTTTTGATCAGTTGGATATGAAAACATTTGCAAAAGCCATGAGAAATACGAAGCCCCGTCTGGGTGAAGTTTGGCGTTGGTACTAGGCGTAGTTTGTAACTACGCCTTTCTATCAAAATGAATTTGTAATTCGATTTATCGGGAATTACCTTTCAAATTTAGCGTCTAATTGAATAGTCCAATTGCAAATTGGAAAGGATAAAAGGGAGTAGTTTCAAACTACACCCAGCCCTAGCATTCAACGTTTGACTACACCTAGAGGGGGATAGTGTCGAGCTTTCAGTTTTTGCTAAGTTTGAACTTCCTAAACGCAAAGCAAGGAAGGAGTCTCTTTTCCCCAAAGGGTTGGCTCATCAATTAGCAACAGACCTTGGGGATATGGCTATGAGTGGAATTCCAAACCCATTTACTTTGTTCCGGATAGTCGACTTGATTGCTGATGATCTTCAGCAATATCAAGCCCCTGAGGCTTTTATGGGGTATGCGTTATATGATTCAGATAGCAATCTATACGAAAGGGGGAAGCATATACTTAGTAAAAAAGCTGCCAACAATCATGAAGAACTGAATCAGAAACTTTATATTTCGAAAACAGGATATGTTGAAACATATTTAGTGAATGAAACCAATGAAGATGTGTGGTTTGATGATTTCACTGTGATGAGTACTACTCCCTTGATCGTACAAGAAACTCATTATGATCCTTGGGGACTGGAGCTGACAGGACTGGGATATCAGTATGGCGGGATTAAGGCGAATAAGTACCTCTATCAGGGCAAAGAGTTAATAGATGACTTAAGTCTAAATATTTACGACTTCCATGCTAGGGGTTATGACCCCGTCATAGGTAGAACTTGGCAGCTGGATCCGATGGCAGATAGCTATTATCCATGGTCGCCATATGCATGGGTGATGAATAACCCACTTAAGTATATGGATCCGACAGGAATGTTCAGTACCCATACGGATGAGGATGGGAATGTGGTGGCTGTCTATGACGATGGGGATTTGGGGGTGTATCGACATGAGGGATCAGTAACCAAAAAAGATATCGATTCTAGGCATAGTAAAGATAACACTACTGCTGGAGGAGAAAAGATGGGAAGGACTATACACACTTTTTCGTTTGCAAACTTTGAAGCGTTAGAAAGAGGCGAGATAGTTGAAGAAGGTAGAATTGATTATGGAAGTACCTGGGCAAAGGATAAGATCCAGTCTTCCTTGGATGAGATAACTGGGTTCTTCACTGATTATATATGGAAAGCAAATGGGGGTGAGAAATATGATATTAAAAAGAAGTCTCCTAATGGTAATGTATATTATGGATCACAAGTAGAAAAAGGTGTCTATGCATCCGCAAGAGATGCTGGTAACATTTTGGCAGGAGCCACAGCAAGAAAATTTAATGTTCCTTTTGAAGTAGCGATGTCAGGATTTGGTGCTTTAAATCTTGCTGGAAATAATAGAATGAAAGGCGCAGCAATTCTAGGTTTTCATTATTCAACCAAGAATGGTATAAACCCTGGGTATTTATGGAATAAACCATTTTTTGGGGAAAATCCAGCTTCTGGCGTTATGCAATTTCATGGATATTTTAATGGTGGGAAAAAATGAAAAAAATAATAATTGTCTGTATAATTTCTATAATTCTATTTTATATACTCCTTCCTGATTATGAATTTTCACATTATCATTTTTCTAATCAGGATAAATACATCACAAAAATTGAATACAAAAGTGTGATTTTTGGAAATAGTACATACTTTACAGATGGGAAATACAATAAGCGGTCTGTGCCCAATAGTTTTGTGAAACCTATATACTCTGGAATAGATGGGGGATATGATGTTGTGCTTCATGCTGTCGAAGGCAAATTATATATTTATGGTTATAATGGATATTTTGAAACAAAAAATCTTAGTGAGAATTTTGTTTTCGATAAACTAAAGTCGGATAAAGCAAATTCTGAAAGGTGGAAGGAAATGATAAATGATAATACGGGAGTGTATATACATGTATTTTATTAAGCATAGCGTTATCTCTATAATGGGAAGGAACTGCTGGATGACCTGAACCTCAACCTATACGACTATGGAGCGAGGTATTTTGACCCTGTGATAGGGCGTTGGACCAGCCCGGATCCTATGGCCAGTGAAAGGGAATGGGTTTCACCATATAATTTTGTGCAGAATAATCCATTGTCAAGGATAGATCCGGACGGTAGGTTTGATATCAGGATTCATGGAGAGAACAATTCCAGTGTGACCATCGTGACCGACCTTATCGATATCGATGTCAATGCGGGCAGGATAGTTGGGGATTTGGGAGGCAATTATTCTTTGCAGGGGGATGATATCCTCAGTGCGGCTTTGGATATTGTAGGAGTGGTATACCCTACAGGTATTGCTGATGGCCTGAATGCGGGCTTGCAGGCAAAGAACGGTGACTGGCTGGGTGCTGCCATCAGTACAGCCGGAATAATTCCATACATAGGGGACGTAGCCAAAGTAGGGAAGATCGGAAAGGATGTCAAGATCATCAATAATGCTATTGATGCTGTCAAATCAGGTGATAAAGTATCATCCACTTCAAGAGCGGCCAGAAGAGAAGCAATGCGAGATGCTGGAATTCCTACTAGTCAGCAACCAAAATCTCAATCTAGAAATAGTTCAGGAAGAGAATATACATACGAAGTACCAGCAAAAGGAGGTGGAACTCAGACAAAATCTGTTCAACAACAAACATTGGATAGAAGTCACCAAGGACAACCTCACTGGGAAGCCGGAAAGGTAAAAACAGACAACGGTAAGGTAAGGATGAACAATTACGGTAGACCTAAATTGGATAATAATAAATCAAAAGTAAACTATAATGATTAAGATGTTAGAGGAGACGTTTGATCAAAAAAAACGAAGGTTGTTTGGAAAGCAATCTCTTCAGAGCTATATCAACACGATTGAAAAGTTGACTACTGATAGTGAAAGATGTATATTGTCTATAGTTGAGACGGATAAAATACTTGAAAAAGTTTCTACTCTTAAAGAAGTGTTTAAGACTGTTCTTCCATTTGAAGATAAAACGGGGTTAAAAAATATAGTAAATGAAAAGTTCAAGTCGGAAGACAGTATTTATTTGCTAACCTCCTTATCTCGTGATTGTGGTGGTATAGTTATTAATTCCATTGCCAATTTCAATTTCAATTTCAATTTTGACGATGATTCAGGGGGTATTTTTAGTCTAGTAAGTAATGACTTAAAAGAAAGAATTCTCTTTGATTTTTATGAAGAAAACGGTAAAAAATTTATTGAAATCGAATATTTTCAATAATCGAAGTAAGTAATTGAATCAACAAAGTGTGAGCCCGGTCTGACCGGGCTTTTTCATTTATAACGCAGCTATATTTTTCTGCAGGTAGTCCTTGAATCGTTTTTTGGATACGAAGGTCTCAATAAGCTTCAGGAGGGCGGCGTTCGTCATCGGTCGTCGGCAAAAAGCCACGCCAGCACTCACGGCACTGTTTTATGGAGTGTTTGTTTTTTAAAGGCATAAAACAGAGCCGTTCGCCCTTCGGGTCCGCCGCGGCGGATGCTGTCATGTCTTTTGCGCTCCTTCCTCTTCCTCACGGCTGTTCCCGTGTCTGCTTAGGCCTCCCGATACTCCGCTTCGCTGCGATCGGGACGCCACGCATCCACCCACAGCCAGTGTTATTGCGGGCCTGCGGGCCACCGACAGACCGCAGCGCCCATGATAAACAGTCCAAAAAGAAAGCGGTATCATGGGCGCCGCTCACTGCCAGCCACTTCCTACGGTCGTTTTCCCTGGCAGGCTGTCGTCGGCACCCGCAGGCGGCCCGCAACCCAACGCTCAAAAAGGCCGGCCGCCTAGAAATCACCCCCCAACCCCCGATCAGGGGGGCTTTTCCAACCCACAATGCCGGGACAGATCTCCGAAAGCAGGTTGTGTGCAGGAAAAAAACAACAAAAAAGTGAGCAAAGTTAGGCGGGCCGCACGAGGCCTGCCCTCCGTCAAAAAGCAAGTCCGCAGGGCTATTTACCCGCCCACAGCCAACCGCACCTTAAACCGCCCCGCTCCCTTGCTTTTTGCCCATACCCGCCAGATGCAAGGCTTTCTTTTTTTCCGTTTTTTCTTTTAAGAAGATGTTTTATTGGGGAATCACCACTACGCCTGTTTCTTTTTTCAACTGAAAATACCTTCAACTGAAAGAAAAAAAACTATCTTTATGGGGATATGCCGGATGGGCATAACGTTCTTTAAAGGGGTGTGAGGGGGATTGGAAAGAGCCGGGAAAAGGTTGTGCGGGAGTATAGCGTTACGGGTTTAACGGCAAGGAACACGACAGCCCCGGAATTGGCGGAGGTGGCTCTACCTACGACTACGGCTTCAGGATCTACAACCCGGAGATAGGGAAGTTTTTGAGTGTGGATCCATTGACCAAGATCTATCCGATGCTCACACCGTATCAGTATGCCAGCAATACGCCGATACAGGCAATAGACTTGGATGGTTTGGAGGCAGTCAGGTATCCAGGAGTGGGGACCACAACGGAAATGCTCCAGAAACCGACCGAACAGGAGGTCAAAGAAGTATATAGGGCATACAGGGGGATTGCTTTAGGTGTTTATGACTTCTTCAGCGCTTTCCGCCCCCAGGCGGCTATGGGACCGGGTGATCCCAATTATATACCCATCTATTCTGAAGTAAAAGATGCCTACAGGGGAATCTCGAACACTATCGAGAACGGGTCGACTGAGGACAGGTTCAGGCTGGGTACAGTTGGAGCATTGAGTATTTATGGAGGCATTAAGCCAGGGGGCGTTGGAAAAATAAACTGGTTAGATGATACGGGCAAAATAAAATGGCCTACCAATGACGGATTTGCTGGAACTCCAGCTAATGTAACTTTGAAACCAGGTGCTAGAATAGATAGATATGGATACGAGGGAGGTTCTTTTGTTTCGCCAGAAGGAGTTCCATATAATGCAAGGTCTCTGGCTCCTGGTACTGAATTTAAACCTTATAATGTGTATGAGGTAGTAAAACCAATTGATGCCCTAGGAGGAAAAGTAGCGCCATGGTTTGATGAAGCGGGAGGAGGAATCCAATATAAGCTTAATCAGCCCATCGATAAGCTACTCGAGGGGGGGTATATTAAAAAAGTTGAATGATGACAAAAATTGAATTAGAGAAAAAATTGAGAGAAGAAGACGTTCGAGTAGACTCGTATTCTTTAAATGGAGGTTTACCTAATGAAGCATATTGTTTAAATAGAACTGAAAGTGGGTGGGAAGTTTATTATAGCGAAAGAGGAAATAAGACGGGGTTGAAGGTTTTTGATAATGAATCAGATGCCTGTGGATATCTATTCCAACTCTTAGCTGGATAACTTTCAAAAAGGAGACCATCAGGAGACCACCATTTATGTAATTAGCTGAAATAACCACAGTGCTGAAATCTTATGGAAAAAGCCTAGGTTTTTCCTAGGCTTTTTCTATTTACAAAGCTGCCACGTTTTTCTGGAAGAAGTCTTTGAACTTCTTTTTGGTGAGCATGGTCTCGATCAGCTTGAAGATGGTCTGCCTGTCCTCTTCTTCGAGCTGCTGGATAAGCCTGAGCTGTTCTACGGCTGTCTTGTCCTCGATGACGACTTCGGATGGGATATCTCCGTCATATGCGAGTATCTGGTCGGTGGTCATGTTGAAGAGTTGAGCGGCTTTGTAGAGTTCTTCCACGGTGATTGCCCTGGTTCCCTTTTCTATTTTGCTGTAGGCCGACTTGTCCACCCCGATATGGGTGGCGACATCGATCTGTTTGAGGCCTTTCTGCTCCCTGATTGCCTTGATGTTGTCCGCTAAGTTCATGCTGTAAAGTAGCAAATAAAGACACTTGTATCAGCATTGGTATAATTTCCTGTCTGGGTACAGGAAAGGATTCCATAGCCTTTGCCCTGGGATATTTCAATGGAGACTGGACCCCGATCACCTCAACGGTGGTCAGGACAGACACGAGGGATGCCCTCTGGTCGAGGACTTCCACGATCAACTCCAATACAGGACTCTTCAACGGAAACATCACCTGGATGAATACCGAGCTGGCTGGTTCGCAGGATACGTATGATATGCAGGCTATGGTCTATAAATATGATCAGCTGAACCGTATTGTCCAGTCCAGAAGCTTAAGAGAATATACCACCAGCTTTGTGAGCAGGACAGCAGCCGCTGCAAAGGCCTATGATGCTACCTATACCTATGATGGGAACGGAAATTTACTTACCTTACAGCGCAGGAATGGAGCAGCAGCCATACAGGACAATTTTACTTATGGCTATTATGCGAATTCCAACAAACTGAGGCAGACGGCCTCAGCACAGGGTAACAACTATGAATATGATGCCATCGGAAATCTGATAAAAGATGTGGCAGGAGGGGTGACCAACATTGAATGGACGCCTTCAGGCAAAGTCCGTAAAGTGACCAAGTCATCAGGTTCTCCTATCGAATTCCGTTATGATGCCTCCGGAAACAGGGTGGAAAAGAAACAGGGTTCAAACATAACCAGATATATCCGGGATGCATCAGGTAACGTGATGGCTGTTTATCAGGGTGATACGCTGTCAGAACGTCCGGTCTACGGATCTTCCAGACTTGGGAACGTAGCCAATGCTTCCGCTCCGGGTTACCGAACGGTAGGTCACAAGCAATATGAGCTGAGCAACCACCTTGGCAATGTACTTGCCGTGGTGTCAGACCGCATCCATATGAATGGAGACAGTACTTGGGCAGAAGTGCTGAGCAGGACTGACTATTACCCCTTCGGTCTGGAAATGACAGGTAGGACGGAAAGTGGTGGGTATAGGTACGGGTTTAACGGCAAGGAACACGACAGCCCCGGAATTGGCGGAGGTGGCTCTACCTACGACTACGGCTTCAGGATCTACAACCCGGAGATAGGGAAGTTTTTGAGTGTGGATCCGCTGACCAAAAGCTATCCTTGGTATACACCTTATCAATTTGCAGGCAACAACCCGATCAAGTTTATTGACCTTGATGGACTGGAAGAATACGACCCGCAACGGGACGCGTTTTTTACAGCAAGATTATTGCTAACGACTTTCTATGATATCAAGCATTCTGCGGAGAACTTAATATTGAACACGTTTGTCCCCGCCGACCCTGGGATGAAATGGCTAGCGTCCTACAAGGTCAATGAAAGTGGGGAGGAGATATTTGAGACGGTCATCCGGCAAGTACCGCATCAGGGTGTGTTGAAGGAAACGTTTAATACTGCCCTTGATGTGGTGAATATTGCTGCAGCGGGCAGGCTTGATCCCACGGATTTTATTTCAGTGAGGACAGGCGGTAACACACAGCTGACAAGGGGACTGAGAAAATTCCTAGACCCGACCAGCTTTAAACAGTTGCCCAATGAAGGGCTTATTGATCCGAGTTCAATAAGATTTAGTCAAAGCAGCATAAGTCCGAATTTCAGGAATGGGAGCAGTATAGATGATCTGGTATCAGGCCTAAGAAACGGATCAATTGATCCCCTGAGTGTTGATCCGATCAGGATAGTGGAAAGGAACGGGGAGATATTTACATTGGACAACAGGAGATTGAAGGCCTTTCAGGAAGCGGGCGTAGATATACCGTTTCAAAAAGTTAACTTAGATAGTTTGCCTAAGAGAGAGTTAGAGAAATTCACAACGACCAATAATGGGGAGAGTATTAGAATTAGGGGTACAGGGACAAATTAGATAATTAGAATATGGATGTATATGAAATCTATGAAAAAATAGAGTCGAAGAAGGATTTTGAAAACTTTCTTGAGCAATTTAGAATTGATTTGGAGACTAAACCGGAAGAGTGGGAAAATATTACTCTGGTTAGTTTTTTGGAATCTCTTCATGCGTACACTCAAGATGTAGAAGGGTACTACAAAAACATGAATATGCCCTTTGATGAAAGGAGACCTACATGGAAAGTTTTTGCTCACTTATTGTTAGGAGCTAAAGTATATGAATAGTGCCTAATATATGATGTGAAATCAAAAGCCCCTGAAACCGGGGCTTTTTTCATTTACAGCATGAGGCTGACCATTTTATGTTTGGCGAAGAAAGCGATTAAGGAATCCTAAACCCATCAGAAAGCATAGGCTTTTTTTGCCCTTGCGTCCCTGAGGAAGGCGTCCATGAGGGCCATGAGGTGGCTTTTTTCCTCAGGGGAGAGGTTTTCTATCTCTTGCAGTCTTTTTACGGTGAGCTTGTCGAAGGTGGGGGTGGCGGTTTCGTCGACCAGGTAATCGACGGTGACGCTGAAGGCTTCCGCTATTTTTTTGGCCGTCTCCACGGAGGGCAGGGCCTCGTTGCGTTCATACTTGCCGATGGCTTCCCTAGAAGCCCCTATTTTCCCGGCCAGTTCGGTCTGCGACCAGCCGTTCTGCTTGCGCAGCTGTGCTATTCTGTCCCCTATTTTAACCATGATCACACCTTTAAATGGATGATTGTACATCAGTAATCCAAAAATACGGTAAAAAGATACATAAAAAAAGACGATAGTTGTTTTGATAAGCGGTATTCGTCTTCCTTGCTCCGCAAGCCAAACGCCGGCCCGTTGCAGCAGCCTTCCCCGGATTGTTTAAATGAATAAGGAGTTCCAGGCTGCTGCACCACCCTTCGGGAGGCTAGCGCCAGGCTCTCAAAGTGGTCTTGCTATTTGCTGCGTCATTCTCACCGCAGGCTACTTTGTCTGCTTAGGCCTCCCGATACTCCGCTTTGCTTCGATGGGGACGCAACGAATCCACCGCCTGCCAGAATCATTGCGGACCACTGACAAATTTCCCGACAGGCCATGGTGGTTTTAAACTCTTAAGCGGTATGGTCGGTCGGGATCACTGCCAGCCACTTCCTACGGTCGTTTTCCCTGACAGGCTTTCGGCGGCACCCGCAACCCACCCGCAGAGCAGCCGCACCTTAAGCCGTCCCGCTCCCTTGCTTTTTGTCCATACGCTTTCTTTTTTTTTGTTTTTTCTTTTAAGAAAGTGTTTTTAAAAATGCCATCCTTCAGCCCCTTCTTTTTTTCAACTGAAAATATCTTCAGATGAAAGAAAAAAACTATCTTTATCGGGATATGCCGGAAGGGCATAACGTTCTTTAAAAGTGAGTGGGGGGAGTTGGAAAGAGCAGGGAAAAAGTTGTGTGGGAGTATAGCGTTATGGCTTCAACGGCAAGGAAAAAGACCCAAGCGGACAGTGGGGCAATAAGAGTCACTACGACTACGGCTTCAGGTTCTATAATCCTGAGATTGCGAAGTTTTTGAGTGTCGATCCGCTGACCGGTTCATATCCGATGCTGACTCCTTATCAATATGCCAGCAATACGCCGATACAGGCAATAGATTTGGATGGTTTGGAAGCGGTTAGGTATCCGGGAGTGGGAACCACAACGGAAATGCTCCAGAAACCGACCGATCAGGAGGTCAAGGAAGTATACCGGGCATACAGGAGGATTGCATTGGGTGTCTATGACTTCTTCAACGCTTTCCGTCCCCAGGCGGCTATGGGGCCAGGTGATCCCAATTATATACCTATCTATTCTGAAGTGAAAGATGCCTACAGGGGAATCTCGAACACTATCGAGAACGGGTCGACTGAGGACAGGTTTAGGTTGGGAACTGTTGGGGCATTGAGTGTTTTTGGAGGAGTTGAGGCATTCTCCAAGTTCAGAATGCCTAATAAGGTGGGGATTCCTAGCTCGGTTAAAACTCCTTATGGTGAAGCTGTCCAATCCTTGGCGGAAGAGGCTTTGAGTATGCGCTCGTATGTCGAATCAGGAGGGAAATTATATAGAATCGGTACCACAGGTAAAAGTCATGCAGCGGAAGCACAATTTTGGGCAACTGAAAACCCTTTGTCCGACCCGAAAGCATTTTCAGTAAAATATGGAATTCCTGTAGAAAATATTACGAATGCCAATTTTTTAGAAATAGGAACCTTACGACCGGGAAACAATTTTATAACAAGACCCGCTCCTAATGCACCTGGGGGGCCACAGGGTGGGGGTGGTGGAATAGAGGTTGTAACACCGGCTAGTGGGGTTAAGCTTGAATCCTTTAACACGATTAACAAATGAATTACTTATTAAAAATAGATCATATAATAGAAGTTTTGGCAGGAGCCAACGAATTGGGGTGTTCTGAAGAGCTCACTGAGCTAAAGTCATCAGTTAGCACAGGATCGGAATTGTTGATGGCGGTCACACACAGGTTAAAGCAGATGATCGAACAGGATGAAAAAATAGAGGGATTGATAGGGGAGGAAGTTCGTGACTTGGTGTTTTTTTGCGACTCTATTGGGCTTAGTATAAAATAAGGAAGCTCTTTAGATGGGCGCATAAGAGAAAAGCCCCGGATTCCCGGGGCTTTTTTCATTTACAGTGCGTTGATGTTTTTCAGAAAGCATAGGCTTTTTTGGCTCTTCCGTCCCTGAGGAAGGCATACATGAAGGCCATGAGGTGGCTTTTGCCTTCGGGCTGCAGTTTTTCGATGTCCTGTAGCCGTTTGACTTTTTTTGTCTAAGGAACTGTTTACCCCGTCTGGGTGAAGTTTGGAGTTGGTACTAGGCGTAGTTTGTAACTACGCCTTTCTATCAAAATGAATTTGTAATTCGATTTATCGGGAATTACCTTTCAAATTTAGCGTCTAATTGAATAGTCCAATTGCAATTTGGAAAGGATAAAAGGGAGTAGTTTCAAACTACACCCAGCCCTAGCATTCAACGTTTGACTACACCTAGAGGAGATAGTGTCGAGCTTTCAGTTTTTGCTAAGTTTGAACTTCCTAAACGCAAAGCAAGGAAGGAGTCTCTTTTCCCCAAAGGTTTGGCTCATCAATTAGCAACAGACCTTGGGGATATGGCTATGAGTGGAATTCCAAACCCATTTACTTTGTTCCAGATAGTCGACTTGATTGCTGATGATCTTCAGCAATATCAAGCCCCTGAGGCTTTTATGGGGTATGCGTTATATGATTCAGATAGCAATCTATACGAAAGGGGGAAGCATATACTTAGTAAAAAAGCTGCCAACAATCATGAAGAACTGAATCAGAAACTTTATATTTCGAAAACAGGATATGTTGAAACATATTTAGTGAATGAAACCAATGAAGATGTGTGGTTTGATGATTTCACAGTGATGAGTACTACTCCCTTGATCGTACAAGAAACTCATTATAGCCTGTCCCGATGAGCAAAGCGATATCGGGAATCCTTGGGGACTGGAGCTGACAGGACTGGGATATCAGTATGGCGGGATTAAGGTGAATAAGTATCTCTACAACGGGAAGGAACTGCTGGATGATCTGAATCTCAATTTGTATGATTATGGACAAAGGATGTATGATCCGACAATTGGTCGTTTTAACCGCATAGATAGATTTTCAGAAAAGTATTATGGATTATCCCCTTACCAATACGGTGCTAATAATCCAATCAGTAACATCGATATCAATGGAGATAGTATTTGGGTAGTCATCCATCCAACTGTAGATAATCAAATACAGACTCAGCATTATTATTGGGGATCAGATCAGCAAGGTAATTATGCATTCCGTGACCAAAGTGGGAATGCATATCAGGGGAATAATCAATTCATCGGAGATGTTGCAAACGGCTTAAATGATCTAATGAATGGGGGTAGTGCTGGTTATGCTTTAGTTACCGGTTTGGCTGGTGCATCAGACAATGTACAAATAATACCAGGCAATGCGAATAGCTCTCGAGGTAATGCAGAGTTCGCATCAAATAGTTCTTTGGGTGGAAGTGCAGTTCGATGGGATCCTAATTTTAATGGTGTTCAAGGTAATCAACGACCAAGTTTTGTGGCATTAGGACATGAGTTAGCACATAGTCGAGATAGACTTAACAGTACGTTAGACTTAAATTCTTGGTTTACTTATCAAGATCAAAATGGAGCTACCCAATCGGTGCCAAGAGCTGAAATATCGGCAACTCACACAGAGAATCAAATAAGGGCTGAAAATGGACTTTCATTAAGACAGAGTTATACATATGATCCATCAGGTAGTCCGACAGGTACAAGGATAATATTCAATGGAACAAGGCAGAGTAGATACTATAATTCAAGTGGTAACTCGAACCCCAATTTTAGACCGATCAGAAGAAGACAAACCCCATTTACCTACTAATCATGAAAAATTTAGCTCTAATTATTGGATTTATAAATATACTTGCATGTTCATCGATGAAGCAATTACCAATGGATAGTTCTTCTTTTCTAAAGGAGTTGTACAAGCTTCAGAAGAAGAGGAAATGTGGATCATACCCTCAAATAGAGTACGAGCAAAGAAGTAATATATATGAGGAATTTGATTTTATAGATTATTCTGCTGACACAGTCTTTATCCTCCAGTCTTTAGACATTCAATATAGTAGAATAATTGAGTCAGTTTGGAATAATAATAAGATGATCAGTTATGTTATTCAAGGTTCTGAAATTAAAATTGTACCCAATGATCCATTGAGAGTGCATAAGTTGATAGAGGAATGGGATATTGCTTCTATTCGTAATGAAGAAACAGAGCATGGAGGATTGTTAGGTGGTGCATCAATGAGAGGTATCAGGGTAATTATTGAACAAGATGAAATACGAATGGATTGCATTGCTTTCCAAGAGTTTTTTGATATGTCGAAAGATCAATAATCAAAAAGTACCTCTACAACGGCAAGGAACTGCTGGACGACTTAAATCTTAATTTATACGACCACGGGGCACGTTTTTATGATCCAGTGATAGGGCGTTGGACCAGTGTTGATCCACTGGCAGAGCATCCGAAGCAAATAGGAATGTCTCCCTATTCGGGCATGTGGAACAACCCGATAAGATGGAATGATCCCGACGGTATGATGCCGTGTTGCGGAGGCGGGGCAAGGCCTGCCGTAAGAAATTCCCCGAGAGTTGCCAATGTGTCAAATGTCAGAAGGGTTGTGTCCCAGACGTCAAGAATGCATAATTCCGGTATCGCCACAATTGGCAGAAGTGAAGGTGCACTTATGAAGACGCAAAGATTCCATACCACCAGTCGAGGTGACGGAACATATAGGTCTGGCCTTACTTCATCTGGTATTGGGACGTCTGAAAATTTTGATAACACCCACTCTTTTGGGAATACTGGGGGAAATCTTGCTAAGATGCTAGGAGATATACTTCATACCGCACAGACCATAACAAAGAATGAATCTTTTGCTGAGGTTAATGGATTTGAGGTTTCCCTTGGAGCGGATTATTTTGTGGATGACTATAATACAACAAAGGCATTGAAGGGGTTGCAGGAAGAATGGGAAAGCGGGGTCAGGGATAGGGCGAGGGGAGGAATGTCCGCCGAAGAGTTTGAGCAACTTCCAATCGAAGACCAAAACATGAAAATGGGCTTGTCCAGGGTATTGTCTGGCCCATCGCCCCTCCCGGTGATTGAGAATATGTTAAAAGGTAAAAAGCCTGATGAAGTAGAGGTTAGAAGAAATGATGTGGTTAGACCGGGTAATTAGTCTTTTCAAAGGAAGTCCGAAGTGTCCTGTGGGCGTTTTAGACAAGCTTATGCTCGATTGGGAGTTTTCTGTTTTAATAGAAGAGCTTGGGGAAGAGTTTATTTTCGATTCCAGCGTTTATACTGACCCTAAGGAAATAACGGGGATGGAGTTTAGTGGAGATGAAGCATATGCCCAAATACTATTTCAAAAACTTGGGGATATAATTGATGTGGACATAAGTATGGTGGAGATGGGCTTGTTCAGCGAGCCGACGGATGTTGTGTTGGATTCAGGAGTCATCATGGTTTCGGAGGAAGGCGGTGAGCCTGCTTCCAGTAAGTTTACGGAATACTCTGATGGGAGTGTTGAAATCTTGATCAACCGAGGGTATTTAGATGATCCAGGTTGTTTGGCGGCGTCCATAGCGTTTGAATTGATCCGACTGAGATCAAAGGTTAAGGGATTTTCAGAGGATGATGTTTATATGGAGGTGGCACTTGTTTTTTATGGCTTTGGGGTGTTCAATGCAAATAATTCGGTTATTAAAATGGATACATGGTCAGGTGATTTAAGGAGTGGGTGGAATATTAAAAAGGGACCCAGCCAGCTTTCTCCGGAAGCCCATGGTTATCTGCTTGCACTGTATTCATGCTATGGAGGTGAAAATAATCCAGGTTGGGCAGATTCTCTGGTACATGAAGTTGCGAAAGCCTTTTATGTTGGCGTGAAGTATTTAAAATCCAATTCCGAAAGAAAAGAATAAGCATGTCAAAAAAGGGTTCCAATCATTTATTTATAATTCTGTTGACAGTTTCTATTTTATTATTGTTAACGGGCGGAGTAATGTTGGTGAACAACTTGTCAGTTTATGGAATAAACCGAAGAACATTAATGGTATCGGGATATGGCGGGCACCTAATAATACTGATTGGAATTATATCCTTGATTGTCACCTACTATAGTTTATCCCCTTTCAGTAAGATAAGGAACGTTGACTTCAATTTTTTCAAAAAGAAAAGGAACGGGGATAAGAAAAAATGATTGAGAGTATAATAGGTTCGGTTTTCTTCGAGTTTGTTGGAGCCTTGACAAAATGGGTTGTATATGCGGTGCTTCACAAAGTAAGGGGGAGAGAGAGTATAAGTTTTAAAGAAATGTGGGAAGGAAGAAAAGGAAGCCAGAAGTCGGAAATCATCATTCATGGTTTTTCTAATATCCTACTTGGTCTTATAGTGGTTGTCGGGCTTTTTGTTCTGGTTATAAAGTTGACCTGACGACACTATATTGAAACACAAAAGCCCGGCACTGCCGGGCTTTTGTGTTTTATGCGCTGAGTGATTTCTGTACCTGGCACTTGAACAGGAATACGTCCATCAGGGCGAAGATGTGCTCCCGGTCCTCGGGCTGCAGTTTTTCGATATCCTGCAGTAGTTTGACTTTTTTTGTCTAAGGAACTGTTTACCACCTCACCGACCAGATAGTCCAGCGACACGCCAAAGGCATCCGCTATTTTTTGCCATCCCACATAGGTGAAGATTTTTGAGGGCTAGGTGTAGATTATCCGCCCTGCATTCAAGCTGCTCGCTAATTCCGAAAGCTCGGAATCACTGAAGCTATTCCATATCAGGCCTGTTCGGCAGACATGCTCGCCAAAATTTTCTTGTTTTTGGATCATGTACAGTAGTAGGGGTAATTCCAGTTTTTAGGAATTATTAGTAGTTATTGGGTACCCTTATCAACCCAGTAGCCAGTGGGGAGATTAGAATTGCTTATTTTTTTATTTCGAGTAATTCTGATAAATATTTAAAACAAAACAATATAAATGTTTTTTAATTTATGACATTATTTATTTAACTTTACGTGTAAGTTTACTAATAAAAAATTTGGCGAGTCTTTCGGTGAGTGTTAGCTGCATTTTATTTGTAAAATATTGAAAGTCATTTAGTTAAGGGGTGGGTTCATTTCCCTTCCTCTCTGCTAATTCAAATCCTAACTTGCTAAAAATGCGCAGGTTAGGATTTTTTTTGATATTGGATGTGAGTTACTTTTCGAAAGTACTGTGCTGATTGAAATCCATTTGTATGATTCTTGGAAGCCTTTTAAACTTAAATTTTCTATTTTTACTATTTCAGTTAATCTCAAACCTATATAATTTTCCAATGTCTGAGAGCATACATTGGGAAAAACCTATTCAATAATCAAATGAAAAAATTACTGTTCTTTTTGATCCTTCTGCCATGTTTTTCCCAAGCACAAATCAATGTGCATTTTAAAAGCGGCAAAAAAGCCAATCAATTTACCATCGCAACTAAAAGCAATGCAAGCACCATCGTTTATGACCCAACGGAAAATAAATTGATTGGTAGGTCGGCGAATTTTCTTGCTGAGGACATTGAAAGGGTCACAGGCAAAAAACCTGCAATTTCTACAGGTGATAATATTCAAGACAAAAATGTGATCATCATTGGAACGGCAGAAAACAGCGCTTTGATCAAAAAACTGATCACGGAAAAGAAGCTGGAAATGGACAAAATCCAGGGTGATTGGGAAAGATTTGTGATCAAAACAGTGGATAAGCCATTCCCTGGTGTTGATCAGGCGCTGGTCATTGTAGGCAGTGACAGGCGAGGTGCCGCTTATGGGGTTTTTACCCTTTCCGAAAAAATAGGTGTTTCCCCTTGGTATTGGTGGGCCGATGTGGCGGTGGAAAAACAAGAGGAAATCTATCTTGAAAAATGTCATTTTATCTCAAAAAGTCCGGCAGTAAAGTATCGCGGCATTTTTATCAATGATGAGTCCCCTGCTTTCAGAAACTGGGCAAATGAAAAGTTCGGAGGTACCAACCATAAAGTGTATGAACATGTCTTTGAACTCTTACTTCGCAACAAAGCCAATTTCATGTGGCCTTCCATGTGGCCGCCGACCATGTTTTATATTGATGACCCTTTGAACCCTAAATTGGCAGATGAATATGGCATCGTCATGTCCACCAGTCATCATGAACCCATGACACGGGCCCACCATGAGTGGGAATTGTTTGATGGAGGTGAGTGGAATTACCTGACCAACAAAGAAAAACTTCAGGAATTCTGGCGTGGGGGATTTGAGCGTGTGGGAGACTACGAAACGATGATCACTGTTGGGATGCGTGGTGATGGCGATGATGCCATGTCTGAAGAAACAGCCGTGGATTTGTTAAAAACCATCATAGCAGATCAGCGTGAAATTATCAGCGATATCTCCGGAAAACCGGCCAAGGAAACCCCTCAGGTTTGGGCGATCTATAAAGAAGTACAGGATTACTTTGACAAAGGTATGCGTGTGGATGACGACATCACCGTGATGTTCAGTGATGATAACTGGGGCAACATCCGGTACCTGCCCAACCCAGAAGAGACAAATCCCGATTCCAAGTTTGGGATGTATTACCATTTTGATTATGTAGGTGCCCCCATATCCTACAGGTGGCTCAACGTCACCCAGATCGAACGGGTGTGGGAACAAATGAAATTGACCTACGAACATGGCGTGAGAGAAATTTGGATTGCCAATGTAGGGGATATCAAGCCTATGGAGCTACCGATTAGTTTTTTTCTGGAATATGCATGGGACCCTGATGCCATTCAAGCGAAGGATTTACCTGACTTCTATGTGCGTTGGGCAAGGCAGCAATTTGGCAACCAACATGCGCAAGAAATTGCCGAAATGCTTTCGCTACATACAAAATATAATGCCCGCCGAACTCCTGAAATGCTGACAGCAAGTACCTACAGTGTAGAAAACTACCGTGAGGCAGACCGTATAGTCGAAGAATACACACAGTTATTGGAAAAAAGTACCAGCGTATATGAAAAGCTTCCTGAAGCCCAAAAGGCGGCCTTTTATCAGTTGGTTCATTCTCCCATCGAAATGAGCGCCAATATCAACGAAATGTATGTGGCGGCAGGAAAAAACAGGTATTATGGTGTACGGGGAGCTGCATCAGCCAATTTTTACGCGGATAGAACAAAGGAGTTGTTTGAGAAAGACGCGCAACTTACCCAGGAATTCCATGAACTTAAAGAAGGCAAATGGAACCATATGATGTCCCAAACGCACATGGGATATACCTATTGGAACCACCCTCCGCTCAATATGATGCCTGCAGTCGCTTATGTTCAGGTGCAGCAACCCGCTGAATTGGGTTATTTCATTGAATATGGCACCCCTCCTCGATGGGGATGGTTAGATGTAGAGGCCGATTGGGCATTCAGTAAGGAAATGCCTGTTTTTGATCCTGTCAACGATCAGGACTATTATATCGATATCATTAACCGCGGACAGGAAAAATTGAGCTACACCATTAGACCAAAAGAAGATTGGATAAAAGTTTCTTCTGAAGGAGGTGAAACCCTTTTCAATGAAAAAGTTTATGTGAGCATAGATTGGAGCAAGGCTCCTGAAGGAACAGCTAAAGGTGAGCTTTTGATTGCCGGAGCGGGAAATGAATACCTTGTGGAGGTACCCATTCGAAATGAACAGATAATGGGATCCGGTTTTGTAGAAAATAAAGGTGCAGTTGCGTTTGAAGCACCTCATTTTACAAAAAAAAGTGACGCAAAGAACCGGTATTGGACTGTGATCCCAAACTTGGGAAGAACAGGTTCTTCGCTGATCATTGAACCGGTAACTGCGGAAAATGAAGTAGAATTGAAAGATGCCCCGATGGTGGAGTATGAATTCACAACTACCAGCTCGGGGAATTTTAAAGTGGATACATACTTGTCTCCAACTCAAGATTTCAAGCATCAGGGAGGTTTGAAGTACGCCATAGCCATAGACGATGAAGCACCTCAAATTATCAATATGAATGAAGGTGAAACCGTACCTGATTACAAATATGCCGAATGGTGGATGAAATCAGTCGGAGATCATATAAAAATCAAGACTTCATCCCACAAGGTGGAAGCACCGGGCAAACATGTGCTTAAAGTTTGGGCAATAGACTCAGGGATTGTTTTTCAACGATTTGTCATTGATACCGGTAGCTTAAAACCCAGCTATTTAGGTCCTGTAGAAAGTGTACAAGTGGAAGCAAAGTAATGTTTTAGTGTCATCATCCGAAATTGCCCCGACCCATTGGTTTATTCCTTCAATCTCTGCGCCTTCATGAATCTTGACTTTGTTTAGAGCTTTTGCGTAGCAGATCAACGGAAAAAACAATATTGCTACCGGTACGACTTTATGCATGTTTAAGACTTTTTTTCATGAACAGAAAGATCATAATCACCAATTTATGGGTAAAAAGTAGTGAAAGTATTTCATAAAGAGGGTATTAGGTGTTACATTTAAGCAATTGATGAAATTTATATCTCTTACAAGATCAATTTTAATTTTTGGTAAAAACACCTTTTTAAAGCTTAATATTTATTGTTAAAAAATAATTTACATGAAACTAGCAAAATTACTTTCGTCCGTTCTGGATTTTTCATTCCGGGAAAAAATTTTCTTTCTAAACATATCTAAATCCAGGAACTGTTTTCTGTTTTCGGTTTTATGTAGTATTGTTTTTGGAATCCTGCTTACTTTTTCTGGCCCTCAAGTCTTTGCCCAAAATGATCCTGACTGGGTGATTTCTACTGATTTCACGCCAAAATATACTTCTTTTTCCAATGATGGTAAGTATATCGTTCTTGAAAATGAGAATCAATACCAGGTATGGAACCTAGAGAGCAAGCAGCAGGTACTCCAAGGT
This sequence comes from Arthrospiribacter ruber, assembly GCF_019343195.1. GTDB lineage: Bacteria > Bacteroidota > Bacteroidia > Cytophagales > Cyclobacteriaceae > Arthrospiribacter > Arthrospiribacter ruber. The sequence continues at coordinate 252,198 of NZ_RPHB01000009.1, read as the reverse complement.
AAATACCGCAACAAAGTGGGCAGAAGTATTCCTAGGGTAGGTGTGACTGAAGGAAGTGCTTTCCTTTTATTTGAGCAGGAGGAAATCTTCTTGCAGTTTGATTATACCTTGACTTATACAACAGCTACGGCATTTGACTTGAAGAACGGGGAAGAGCAATGGGTGAAAAATGACCTGGATATTGGCATTTCAACCGTGGAATCCATTTATCAGATATTGTCAAATGCGCAAAGGTTAAGACAGGATGAAGAGACACTTTCTGAAGCAACTTTTTCTGCTGCCACAGGTATGAATACCATATCCAAAAAGAACAATATTCCTGTCTCTTATGTAGGACACGATGAAAGGCTGAATAAACTGATCACGTATTTGCCTGAAAAAAATGCAATCGCAGTGAATGGTAAAGATGGGCTTCAGTTATTGGGGGTCAAGTCAGGTGAAGTCTTATGGCAGCAAGCAGAATTAAAAGGAGGATTGGGAGAAGTATTTTACGAGCCGAACAATGACTTGATTATAGCCATCAGGGTAAGTCAGACTGAGCTTCAAAACATTGCGGGAAGACCCGAAGTACAAGCTTTGAATGCCGAAAATGGGGATTTGCTTTGGAGTTTGAAATACAGTGGTGATTTTATCCCAGGGACAGCTTTTGTGAGGGAGAATGTATTGCTTTTACCCTATTTTGGATTGACATTGATTGATATCACAACAGGAGAAGAAATGGAGGGTGATGTCAAGGAAGGCATGCAAAGACATCGGAGAATGTACAGAAACATGTCTGTACTGGGAGCAGGTGGTGAAGAAGGAAATACTTTAGGTGACAACAGTTCTTACCCTTTGGTAGATGAAAATGGCATTATTCACTATGTAGTGGGTATGCAGGGAGGCAAACACATAGATCCCGACGGTAGCCGAAAGTCTTATTTACAGATTGATTTCAATACAGGGGAAATTGTTCTTCAGGAAGACAGAATAGCAAGGCAGAACAACCGTGTCATTCAAGAAGAGCTTACAGAAGATTTACTGTATCTGAAGATGACCAATGGACTTTCAGGTTCATACATCGTGGCCCTTGATACAAAGACCGGGCAGATTGCCTTTGAAACAGAAAAAGTGAGCAATAGATTGGGGACAGACTTTGATCCATTCGTATTGGATGGGGATAAAATTGTCGATGCCTCCTCAAAAGGAATCCACACCTATGATTCCAAAACAGGAGAAAGTATTTCCACAGTCAGTTATAAGAAATTTGAAGTTGGGAGATTAAAAAATCAGATTGCTTTTGACAATGGGTTGATTTTGATCGGAACAGATGGAGTGGCCATTGCGGACAATGAAGGAGATGTGCAGACTATGTTCGAAGGAGTAAAGGAAATCAAAGACCTCAGGCTTACAGACAAAGAAATCTGGATGGTGGAAAAAGACAGATTTTTTAGGGTTGGAACCGCACCCATTGAAATTTTGGAAGAAGTGAAGTTTGAGAAAGATGAAAATGTGTTTTTCAGTCCAGAAGGGACATATTTGGTTAGGGTAGATGCTACAGGCCGTGAGCTGAATATTTTTCAAATGGAATGAGTGAGGATATCAAAAAAAGGTTCAATTTTTAGCACTGGAGGTTCGCTATTCTCTTCGTGCTAGGCAAGAAGAAATAGAATTGCTTGAATATATCCTTCGGAAGTTCGGGCACAAGAAGGCAAAGGAAATCTTTTTTAGCATTGAAAAGACTCTTGGACTCATTTCGAAAACTCCGGAGATGTACCGTAAATCCAACAGAAGGGAAGGGCTGAGAAAATGTGTTTCCAGTAAACAAACGAGTATTTATTATCGCAACAAAAATGATCAGATTGAGGTTGTAAGTTTTTGGTCCAACCAGAAAAATCCTAAGAAATTTAAGATCTAAATTCATGTTTTGGACAAGGGTTTTTTATATTATATGTGTATTCGCATCTTTGCACGGTGAACTTTAAGGACCAAACCTTCAACTTTACTTCTAACTGTAGATTGAAACTTTGGAGGGTGGGATGAATTTCGACCGGGCCAGCGCAGGCCTTGAGCGTGGATAGAGCCTGTCCCGATTTTCTCGGGAATTCGAAATTCTTGATTTTTTGGCTACTTTTTCATTAAGGAAAAAGTAGCTTTATAATAAAGTTTTGATTAGAATTTAGCAAAAAGAACTGGTTCAAAAAAATAAATGGCTACTTGCAGTGATGCGTATACTCATATTATATTATAAAGTTTGCTTTTTAAAATTGCGGTTCAATTCTCTTTATTCTAGAATCTCCGATTCTGTTCTTACCCAATCCATTTGAGTTTTTGGTCTCTCTGATCGTATCAATGGGTTAATATGTTTGATTTTTAAAATACTGATATTCAGCATAAAAAATCATTTGTAGTATAGGTTGAGAAATTTTTGATGTAGTCTTCAATTATTTAAATTGATACAATCTTTGCTAATTGGGATCGAAAAAAAACCTGTAGTAATCATTTGTCGATTTAGAAGTACAAACAATAAACCTATGAAAAAATATTTTCCAGTTCTGATGCTCTGTTTTTTTGGATTGATTTCCTTCAAAACAAGCCAACCTACACCGGTTTCCATCGATGAGTATGCTGCTAAGGCTGATTCTATTATTTCTCTGATGACCTTGAATGAAAAATTAGGCCAACTGAACCTGCCCGTTGGAGGTGACATTACCACAGGTGAGGCGGGCAGTTCTGATGTACTCAATAGCATCAGGGAAGGTAAAGTTGGGGGATTGTTCAACCTCAAGTCAGCTGAAAAAATCAAAGAAGCCCAAAGGGTAGCCATAGAAGAAAGCAGGCTTAAAATACCTTTGTTGATAGGGATGGATGTAATCCATGGCTATGAGACACTTTTTCCAATTCCATTGGGTCTTTCAAGTACCTGGGATATGAAATTGATCGAAAAATCCGCTAGGATAGCCGCTATTGAGGCGAGTGCTGATGGCATCAATTGGACTTTTTCTCCTATGGTAGACGTGTCAAGAGATCCGAGATGGGGCAGGGTTTCGGAAGGCAATGGTGAAGATCCCTTTTTAGGAGCAAAAATCGCCCAGGCCATGATCAAGGGGTATCAAGGAGATGACCTGACCGCTTACAATACCATCATGGCATGTGTAAAGCATTTTGCCTTATATGGAGCCCCTGAAGCGGGGCGTGACTACAATACAGTAGACATGAGCAGGCAACGGATGTACAATGAGTATTTTCTGCCCTATCAAGCAGCAGTGGAGGCTGGAGTGGGCTCGGTGATGACAGCCTTCAATGATGTGGATGGTATTCCTGCATCAGCTAATAAATGGCTGATGACAGATGTATTAAGGGAGCAGTGGGGTTTTGATGGATTTGTGGTGACCGACTACACAGCGATCAATGAAATGACAGCCCATGGCCTGGGAGATTTGCAGCATGTATCTGCACTTGCATTATTGGCGGGAGTGGACATGGATATGGTAGGGGAGGGGTTTCTTACCACTCTGGAAAAGTCTTTGGAAGAAGGGAAAATATCCGAAAGCCATATTGATACGGCTGTAAAAAGGATTCTGGTAGCCAAATACAAATTGGGGCTTTTTGATGATCCATATCGCTATTCAGATTTGGACAGGTCCGAAAAGGAAATTTTTACCCAAGAGCACAGGAAGACGGCCAGGGAAATCGCAGCACAATCATTTGTATTACTCAAAAATGAAGGGAGCATTTTACCTCTAAAAAAATCGGGTAAAATTGCCTTAGTTGGCCCAATGGCAGACAACAGGGAAAACATGTCAGGGACTTGGTCCGTAGCGGGGAGGTTTACGGAAGCCATTTCCTTGAAAGATGGATTGGAAAATGCATTGGGAAATGAGGTTACCTTGCTTACAGCCAGAGGTGCAAATGTGGTGGAGGATGCAGAATACGAGGAAAGGGTAAGTATTTTCGGGAAGCCTACCTACAGAGATGAAAGGCCAGAGGAGACTTTGATCAGCGAGGCATTGGAAATCGCCAGGGAAGCGGATGTGATCATCGCTGCAATGGGAGAGTCGGCCGAAATGAGCGGGGAGGCAGCGAGCAGATCGGATATTGAAATGCCTGCCAATCAAAGAAGGTTGCTGGAAGCACTTTTGGAAACAGGGAAGCCTGTAGTATTGGTCTTGTTTACCGGAAGGCCATTGGCGATCAAGTGGGAAGCAGAGCATGTCCCAGGTATCTTGAATGTTTGGTTTGCGGGATCTGAGGCTGGAGATGCAATAGCAGATGTGCTTTTTGGAGATGTCAATCCTTCAGGTAAACTTACAGCTACTTTCCCACAAAATGTTGGACAGATTCCGATTTTTTACAACCATAAAAACACCGGAAGACCACTGCCTGAAGGTCAATGGTTCCAAAAATTCCGGTCCAATTACCTTGATGTTTCAAACGAACCCCTTTATCCATTTGGCTATGGGTTGAGCTATACGGAGTTTGACTACAGCGGACTTCAGCTGAGTGCAGAGGAACTCAGTGGAGATGAAACCTTGCAAATCACGGTTGATGTTCGCAATGCAGGATCTTTGGACGGGTCAGAAGTGGTTCAGTTGTACGTGAGGGATTTAGTGGCAAGTATCACGAGGCCTGTTAAAGAGTTGAAAGGCTTTGAAAAGGTATTTGTAAAGGCCGGTGAGACCAGGTCAGTAACTTTTGAACTCACCAAAAAAGACTTGATGTTTTACAATCAGGATGCGGAATTTGTCTGGGAAGCAGGAGAGTTTGAGATCATGGTAGGTGGCAATTCCCAAGACTTGATTAAGACAAAAGTCAATTGGAACTGAGCTTATTAAAATTAAAATCCAGATGTATTCCGAGTTAGCTTGACCTAAATCCCCATTTTGCAAGTAAGAAGTTTAAAAAGGTTAAGGGGTTTGTTAGTGGCAAACCCCTTTTTTAATTTTCTTTGTTTCTTTCCTGATTTTTTTCTTTAAGTCTTTCCTTTTGTTCTTCCTTTACTTTAAATATCCTTTTTCGGAAGACGAAAAATGCAATTAGAATAATTGCGGGTATGATGATATAAAGAAGAATATTGGTAGGGTCGGAGAGATCTATAGGCCCCTGTGGTTTTGGTAGGTCAGGTCGTTTTTGTCCAAAGCTCAGAAATGGGATCATTACCAAGAGAAAAAGTGGAAGAGTGCTTTTGAGAAACTGTCTTAGTCGGTTTTTCATGATTTTTTGATTTAGTTGTCAGATTGGATGTGCTGGGGCATAGCAGGTCCTTTTGACCTTTGGTGTAAAAGGAAACGAAAACCATGCCTAGGCCTATGGGAAAAAGTAAAGAGCCGAAGAACATAATCTGGTGATATGCTGGAATACTGCCCCATTTGGCCCAAGCCAGGGTTCCTTGACCAAAGAGCAACAATTCTGTAATAAGAAATCCCGAAGCCAAAATATACCATCCTGAGATGCTGGCGGTATTGCTGGGAAAAATCCGGGATTGTATGGCCATACCGCCAATTCCAAATGTCACCGCCCCTAACAGTATCAAATGTATAAAGGCTATCACATAGCTTCTTATGTAATGAGAAGCCGCCAGAACATCAGGAATAACCAATATTAGTTGTAGGGTAGCTTTTAACAACAAGCTAATAATGCCCAAAGCAATCAGCCTCTTTACCCATTTTTCGGCTAGATAGAAATTGGAGAAAGTACAATTCCATAGAGGCAAAAGCAACCTAAATAAAACATATGCCTGAAGTCCAACACCTATTAGGTTGAGCCAATACCAGCCCATCCACGCATAGCTGTGAAATATTGTGCCTCCGAAAGTGAGGAAAAGTGATAGATGCAGGTACAGTTCCTCTTTTTTGGAAAAAGAGAGGAGATTATTCCCTTTTTTGAGGAAAAAAAGTAACAAGCCTAAAAGGCAATAGACAAACCAGCCTTGTAGTTGGAAATGTAGGAACCACTGTACACTGAGGTGGTAAAGCGGATGAAGTTTTCCAAGGATAATGCCTACAGGTGCAATAGACCATAAACCAACAGATGATAAGACCATCCATCGTACCCCATATTTGATCAGAGATAGATATGGGGTGCTTGTAAGGCCCTTGATATCTTTTAAAAAGCGAAAGGAAAAAACATAAGAAACAAGCAAATGAAGTGTTGAAAAAGCTATACTACCTGGACCATAGCCCTGAACCGGGAAGGTAGCCATCATTCCCAAGTTGGCTAGGATGTTCAGAATAAGAATGATTTTATAAGAGTTCCTTCTTAACGGTTGAGGAACAAAAGTAAACAGCAACATACCTGAAACCAGTAAGTATCCCCAGCCCAAAAGTGCCAAATGGGAGTGTGCGTGGAGAATATTTTTGTAATCCACGAACGCTGGCAGGTGACCAATAAAAAAATACCTCAAAGCCAATCCAAAAAGGGCTGCAACGAAAAAGAAGAAAACCGCCCATTTTATCCACATGTTGGGCAACAGCCTGGCTCCATTTCTAGAAAGGCTTTCTACACCTAAGTTTTGATGCGCGGTTTTCATTCGATTTATTCGCTATACATGGTTTGATACAAGTCTTTTGCTTTGGGGAAAAGGATGTTGTTTTCCAAATGGATGTGGGTGTGAAGGTCTTCTTCGAATTCCTTCAACATGGCATAAGCAACCCGATAGGTCTGACATCCATCAGCAGGAGTATTATAACCGCCGCTGAGTTGGGAAATTTGTCTAAACCTGTCACCTTCAGTGTCATGTTCATGCTCCATCATGGCTATGGGATTGACAATATGGCCAAAATGGGGTTGGGAAAGGGGGAAGCCATTTTCTTCAGCTGTTTCCATGGCTTTGATAAAGGGGAAAAGGATAAGTTCTTCCTTTTTCATGTGGGCCGTAAGGCCATCTGAAGCTTCAAAAAACAAATCTTTGATTTCATGCAGTTCAGGGTGTCGGTCTCCGTGTACCTGACTCAATTTTTGAAGATAGGCTTTGATTGGCGATAGACTCGACTCCACATAATAGTGATGTGTGCTGATGATATGGTCTATAAGCTCTGTGAGAGACATTGCTGTATGCGTGGGCTTTTGGGCATGAGTCAATTCGCTTTTCAGATCATTGAGCAGGTTTTCCAAAACTACTCCGTTTTTCTCGCAAGCATCCTGAATGCTTATTCCGCCTTTACAGCAGAAATCAATGCCATAGGCTGTGAAAATTTTAGCTGTTTTAAAATTTTCCGCGACTATTCCTCCGACTTTTCTTTTTTCTAATGCTTCCATTTTAATTAATATTTAAGGATCCTTATATCTTTTAATAGTTTAATGTTTTAAAAAACTGATACCATTATTCACCCTATCTGCCATATCTGTGAGACTGGTAGAGTGGAGCATTCCTGTGAGATGTTCCCGGATTGCCTTGAATTTGTAATGTACTGCACAGGGATGTTCTTCTGCGCATTTTTTTAATCCTAGGGCACATCCTGTAAAAAGCATGTCCCCATCTATAGCGTCCACTATCCAAGAAAGAAATATTTTGGAAGGGTCTCCATTCATGGAAAAACCACCATGAGGTCCTTTTACCGAAATCAATAACTTGTTCTTTACCAATACTTGAAGGATTTTGGCAGTGAATGCTTCTGGAGAAACAATGGCTTTAGATATTTCCTTCAGGTTTGTCCTTTCTTTTTCAGAAGAACTACCGGGCACATAGATCATGGCATTGATGGCGTATTTACAGGTTTTTGAAAACATCTCCCCCTTATTATAAGACAAATGTATCCTTTATTTAATTAAGGACAAAAATATCCTTAATTATTTTTTGACCACAGGATTAAAAAGATCAATGCCTATACTTAGGCCCTTCCAAAACTTTGAATAGGTGTAAAACAGCAGGGAAAATGGCGTCCATAGATTCTTCGGCGCCTTTGGTTGATCCTGGTAGGGCTAGTACGAGGGTGTTGCCGATCAAGCCAGCAACAGACCTGGAGAGCATGGAGTAGGGCATTCGGGCTTGCCCATAGCTGCGGATAGCCTCTTCTATACCGGGTACTTCCCGTTCTATCAGCGGTCTGATGGCCTCGGGGGTTACATCTTTCGGTGAAAGTCCTGTACCTCCTGAAAAGATGACCATGTCCATGCCTACCTCAATAAATCCTTTGAGCTTGCTTTGGATTTTTTCTTTTTCGTCAGGGATGATGGAATAATCTTCAATGCTGACTTTTGAAGTTTCTAATTTTTGGATTATTACCTTGCCTGCCCTGTCTTCCTTTTGCCCTGAAGCTATGCTGTCCGAACAGACAATAACAGCGGCTTTGAGGTTTTGCTCCTTGTCTTTGGCATAATCTGTTTTTCCCCCTTTTTTCTCCACTAACTTGATCTGCTCTATGCTGATGTTTTTGTCTATGGGTTTGAGCATGTCATACATGGTCAGGGCCACCACAGATGCAGCATGCATGGCTTCCACCTCCACGCCTGTTTTGTAGATGGTGTGGATTTCTACCAAGACATAAATCTCCAAACCTTTGATTTCGTAATTCACGGAAGTAAACTCCACAGGAAGAGGATGGCAATCCGGAATCATGTCAGCAGTACGCTTGGCAGCAAAAAGTCCCGCCACCTTGGCCATTTCAAATACATCTCCCTTGGGCACTGTTTTATTGACCACAGCGGCGATGGTTTCGTCCGAACTCACTTTAACAATGGCCTGCGCTATGGCTTTTCTAAGGGTGGTGGATTTGTGGGTGATGTTGATCATTATATCTTTAGCTTTATATGAAGTAAGTAGGGAAAAGGGTTAGATATTGATGGATATTAGCTGTTGCGATATTGGGATATTAGGTCAGCATGAAATATATCTACTACCCTCAAATTTAACCCAAAACTTCGATACCAATAGCTTTAATGTTTAGGCTTATGGGATGCTTCGGAACCATTATCCATTAGTATCCAATATCCATCAATATCGATTTAGGCAATTTGACTCATTGTTTCTATATTATTTGCTTCAATATCTTGAGTTTTAGGTTTGCTTCGAATTCAATATCCATTATCATGTTTATCCGCTAACTTACAAGTAGAACCTAAATAATGGAACAAACCTGCGATTTATAGCCAATATCAATGAATATCCAATATCTATTAGTATCGGATTTAAATAGGCCCTTATTTAAATTGGTTAGGGGTATAATTGCGGATATACATGTCCATTAATATCAAAAATCAATCAATATCTAATTTTCAAGTATTCACCTTCCACTCAGATTTTTCATTGTCCAGGATTTCCTTTCCCCAGATGGGCAATTCTTTTTTGATGCGCTCGACGAGTTCTTCACAGGCATCGATGGCAGCTTTGCGATGTTTGGAGGAAGTAAAGACAAAGAGGCAGATTTCTCCTGTTTTGACCTCGCCCAAGCTATGGTAAATATGCATGCAGGTCAATGGATATTTGGCAAAGATGGCTTCACGGATTTCGAAGGCCTGTTGCAAAGCCATGTCTTCATAGGCTTTATATTCAATAGCCACTACCGATCCGTCTTCTTTTTCATCAGCTCTAACCTGTCCGAGAAAGATGCTATGTCCGCCAATATTTGTTTTTGTGCTATGATTGGCGATGGATTTCGCGATTTTATCAGGAGAGATCGCTCCTTCTACAAATATGTTTTTTGGTGTTCTTTTCTTTTCCATGGTTTTTTTTATTTAGGCCACAAAGGCACTGAGTTATAATGGTTTTTGCCACAAAGGTGCTAAGACACTAAGGTATTATTGGTTTTGGCTCTTTGGGGCTTGTTTTTGATAGAAATTTGATAGAAATATGGTGGAAATATTATAGAAATATTGTTGAAATAGGGTTTGTCTTCGTGTTTCATTCAGGTTTTTCGAAGCATATTTCCATTCTATTTCTACTATATCCCGAATCACTTCGCTCTCGGGATCTCCGCTTCACTACGATTTCGCATAGCATATTTCTGTATCATAATATCCATTAGTATCTAATATCAATCAATATCTTATTTCAATCAAAAAGGTACCTTAAAATTCCCCCTTCAACAGATTGAATATTTTTATCAGGAAACTGACTTTTGAGCATGTCGACGGCTTTCAGGCTTCTGCTTCCTGATTGACAGAAAAGGAGGATGTTCTGAAAGGATGCTAGCTGACTTCTGGAATTGGGTAGGTCAGCCAAAGCAATCTGGAGGTGGTCAATATCGTCCAGTTCCGGTTGTTCTCCAAGTTCCCGAACATCCACCAATACGGAATGATTGGCGTTTTTCAATAAGCTCAAAGCAGCTTCCCAATCCGTTTGTGCACTCAAGCCACAGAAGTCCTGATAGTCCATTTCTTGGAGTTCGGAATGGTTTTTTGGCCTGCTTTGATTGCTGTCTTGATTTTTGGCAAGTTGAACCTGATAGGAATTGTGGTTTTGCAGGTCGTAGAAGAGCATTTTGTCTTCAAGCGAGTTCCCATATCCAGTCAGGTATTTGATACATTCTGCAGCCATCCACGTTCCGATGATCCCTGGTAGCACACCCAATACGCCTGTTTCATTGCAGTTGGGTACTTCACGAGCTGATGGTGGTATGGGGTAGAGGTCCCTGTAATTGATAGAATGGGGTCCTTTTGCATTGAAAATAGCTACTTGTCCCTCGTGCTGATAGATGGCGCCGAAAACCAAAGGTTTGCCAGCGATCAGGCAAGCATCATTGACCAAATACCGCGTGTGGAAATTGTCCGAGCCATCTATGATCAGGTCGTAGTTTTGGATGATGCCCAGAATGTTTTCTTTCGTCAGGAAATAGGGGAAAGCTTCTACCTCTATGTCATTGTATTTTTTCTGGATGATTTTGGCAGCTGTTTCGGCTTTGTTTTTTCCGAGATCTTCCTTTCCGAACAGGACCTGTCTGTTAAGGTTGGATAGGGAAACCACATCCCCGTCTATGATGCCGATTTTTCCAATTCCTGCTGCGCTGAGGTAAAGTAAAGCTGGGCAACCCAAACCGCCGGCACCTATAATCAGAACTGAAGTTTTTCTGAGTTTTTGCTGTGATGCGGGACCAAATCCCGGGAGTATATATTGTCTTTCAAATCTATCCATGGATCACCCTCCGGAGAATGGTGGCAGCAAAGCTACCTCAGCACCTGTGGCTATGCTTATATTTCCGTTGACTTGTTTTTTATCTATGGCAATGCTGAATTTAAGGTCTTTCAATGCGGGGTATTGTTGTTGCAAATAGCCCACTAGGATATCCGTATTTGGAAAATTTTCAATTTCTATCTCCTGCTTTCCAATGATCTCTGCTATTTTTCCGAAGGCTAATAGTTTCATAATAATGTTACTTGGCTTTTTTCAAAGATAAACATTCTTTCACTCCACCCGATCAATTTTATGGGCGATTTCTGGAGATTCAGTTTTGACTATGTTTCTTGTGACTCTTAGCATCCAAAACAAACACACTACAGAAAGGATAAACATCAGGATCCAACTGCTGGTCCAAAGGCCTGTCCAGTCCAACAAATAGCCAAATAGGATGGGACAAACAAAACCTCCCAAACCTCCGATTACCCCAACCATACCACCAACGGTTCCCACTTCATTGGGGAAATAGTCTGGAATAAACCTGTAAACTCCCGCTTTGCCTATTCCCCAAACTATCCCAATCAACAATACCAATACGGCATACACCCACATGTTTGCTTCAAAAGAAATCTGTGTAACCCCTTTTGCTAACAATTCTTTTTTTCCAACTTCCTGTCCAGGCCTTACTACCGGTTCTTGCCAGCTATATTTATGTGGTAAAAAAGAAGCAGTAGCGGATGGATCATTCATTCGCTCCATTGCGTCATCTTTTGAAGCCAGCGCATAATTTCTATTCCCCACTTCAATTGCTTGGTCTGTAACTCCACTTACTTCACCAGCCTGTGTAGCCATGATGCCCTTTCCAGGTGTAATGATGTCCATTTTGGGAACCATCAAAAGTGCCGCTAAGATAATCGACCATCTAAAAGTCCCCAACATGACTCTTCTTGCACCTAACTTGTCACTCATCCACCCACCAAGTACACGAATCACTCCGGAAGGAAAGGAGAATAAGGAAGCAAATAGTCCGGCTACAACCAAGCTTGCTCCATATACATTGACAAAGTATGGTACGAGCCATTGGGCAAAAGCTACGAAGCAACCGAATACCAAGAAGTAATAAAAGCCAAATCGCCACACGCGGATGCTTTGAAGCGGTTTTAATATCACTGCCATGGTTCGTGCAGGGGCGTTTGATTTTTTATTGACTGAAAAGAACATAAAAACCAATGCCATCACAACCAAAACCCCGGCATAGTACTGAGGCAAAAGCCTCCAGTTTTCAGGGTTTAATCCATTAGCTGTGAAATTATTCAAAAGGGTAGGAGCCAATAGGGTGGTCAATGCCGCTCCTGCATTCCCTGCACCGAAAATCCCCAGTGCTCGACCTTGCCAGCTTTTTGGGAACCAGACAGAAGTATAGCCTATACCAACTGCAAATCCAGCACCGGCAAATCCAAAGAAAAAACTGAGGACTGCGTAAAACATGAAGCTGTCCGCAAAAGAAATCAGGTACATGGGGATGGCGCAGAATAGTAACAAAGCAGCAAAAATCCATTTCCCTCCATATTTATCCGTAAGAATTCCCAAGGGAAGTCTGAAAATTGCTCCTGTCAAAATCGGGATTCCCAAAAGCCAGCCAATCTCTACAGGACCCCATTCAAAAATTCCATTGTCGGTCAGGTAAGTCACCATGACCCCGTTGAAAGTCCAAACAGCAAAGCAGATAGTGAATGCCAAGGTATTCAAAAAAAGCATTCTGTAGGAAAGAGAGTTGATTTGTTCCTGCATAGTTTTGAGGTTTTAGTTTTTTCCTTTACCGTTTAAGATAATCAATGATTTTTCTTCAGCCAAGTTGCAGCTTGGGCTATGTCTGTTGGCGTGTTGATATTTATAAATTCTATAGGGCTTAATTTATGGCGTTCATCCAAAGCGAAAAATTGATGGGGCTTTTCTTGGATGAAACTTTGAAGTTTTAATTTATCGTTGACCACATGCTCTTCAACGGCGGAAATTAAGCTTTCTGGGTATACTCCTGGAAAGGGGAGTGTTCTGTCTTTTAACCTTGAAACTGTGATGTAGTTTTCTCTGGATTGAGTGATCAAAGCATTCAAAGTTTCTGTCTTTAAAAAAGGCATATCACAGCTTAAAAGGCAAACGTTATTTCCCTTAGCATTAGTCAAAGCGGTTAATAACCCTCCAAGTGGGCCTTTCTCTGGGATAGTGTCTTCAATAACTTTCAGGTCAAACTGCCGATATGCAGGGTCATGTGCGATTATTCGAAGAGGGTAGGGAAGAGTACCTATTGATTCGATCAAATACTGAATCATAGGCTTACCAGTGATTTTGACCAGACCTTTGTCACTGCCCATTCTACTGCTTTTTCCGCCTGCCAAAATGTAAATTTCTAATTCTTTCATGCCCAAATTAATTTTATAGCAGCAAAGAAAAGGACGGTTGTAAGGATGTATTTTACAACATTTACATTGAAGCGCTTTGCTCCCAAATAAGCGCCAATCGCTCCTCCAGCTACAGTCAAGGGCATCAAATACCAAAGCTTAGCATCGATGGAAATATTTACTGCATCAGCTCCTATGTATCCAGCTACTGAGTTGAAGAAGATGAATAAGGCACTCAATGCAGCAGTTTCTTTCATTGAGGTCCAACCCAGCATTAGCAAGATGGGAGATAGGATGATACCACCTCCTATGCCGATCAAGCCAGAAAAGAAACCTATCGAAATGCCTAATATTGGTGCCATCCACCATACTCTTTGAATTACCCGCTCTTTGGCTATTGGGAATACATTTAAAAAACGTAGGATTGGGAAGAACAAAAGCATCCCTAATATTTGCTTGTATAGAACAGTATCGACTAAAATCGTTCCCCCTAGGTATGCAGCAGGGATGGAAAAGATAATTAGAGAAAGGAATAGGTTAGTAGGAAATGCAACTGTTTTCCGATATGCTAAAAATGCAAGCAGGGATACCACCATATTCAGCATCAAAGCTGTAGGTCGAATCTGCTCTGGAGCAAAATTAAAAAGTGCCAAAAACATCAGGTAGCTACTGGCGCCACCATGCCCAACTGCCGCATAGAGGAATGCAGCCAAAGGCATCAAGACGAATAGCATAATCCAAGCCTCGTCCATGTTATTACCAATGATACACATTTATCAAAGAGCCTGCCGCCATCTCTTCAGTTTCTTCTGCAACTTCAGCAAAACAGTCAGCTGCTCCAAAGGAGATCAGATTGAATGATTCCTGCCCAGTCAAGATGTGCACCTGGTTATTTTCAATCTTGGCTTTTAGGAAGAAAGTGAGTCCCGCTTTTCTTTTTAGAGGTTCGGCCAAAGGAAGCTTTGCTGTAGGTTGCCAGGAATTCTTATGCCCCATGTATTGTAAAAGTGATGGCTTGACATATTGATTGAAACAAGTAATGACAGAAGCAGGGTTACCTGGTAAGGCGAAGATTAATTTTTCACCCAAAATCCCAACGTAAAGGGGCTTCCCGGGTCTTTGTTTTATTTTGTAAAATAATTCCTCAACTCCTGCTTTTGTTAATCCTGTTTTTACATAGTCATAATCTCCGACAGAAATACCGCCAGAAAGAATCAGGATATCAGCGTTTGCAAGGGAGTTTTCTATGGCTTTTTGCAATTCATGTGGTTCATCAATGGCTTGCGTACTCTGCACCTCCTCTACACCTAAGGTATTTAAGTAACTTTGCAGAACAGGTCCATTTGAATTGTAAATTTGGCCAAAAGATAGGGGCTTTCCCAGCTCTTGCAATTCGTTTCCAGTGATAATTACCGCAACTTTTGGAGGGCTGTACACAGGAATTTCAGCAATCCCCACAGATGCTAAAAGACCTATGCCGCCGGGGTTGATTAGCGCACCTTTTTTTAAAATAATACCTCCAGCTTCCGTCTGAGCTCCTTTTAGACGAACGTTGCTGCCTCTTGTGAAGCTGCTTTTGTCAAATGTAATTTGATTTCCATCTCTTTCAACCCATTCTTGTGGGATTACAGTATCCGCTCCTTTAGGTATCGGGGCTCCGGTAAAAATTCTACTGGCTTGGCCTTTTTGCAATACATGAAATTCACCATCTCCAGCAGCTACTTCTGATACCACTTGCCATGGCTCTTGCTGATCATCCCAGCTAATAGCGTAGCCATCCATCGCTGAATTGTCAAAAGAAGGAACTGCAATCGGGGAATGAATGTCTTTGGTGCAGATCAAGCCTATGGCTTTTTCGAGCGGTAAAATGTTAGATTTCGCTGAAGGGGTGTGCTTTTGAAGTATTGATTTAGCCTGATTGACTGAGATCATATTTGTATTTTACTAAAATGGGCTTCTTCTATTTTTTCTTTTTGGAACTTCTTTGACTGATTAGTCTTACTTTGTCAAAGTAGCAGATTAGATCAACCTGCCAGGTTTATAAGCTAAAGCAGGGTTAGAGGTTAGAACTACATCTTTTCAATCATATATCCATCATTTTCCAAAACCAACTTTACCCAAAATATCCAATAGTATTTCTATTTCTAAATATTTCAATTGTATTTCTACCATATTTCAAAAACAAACTTCCCCTCAAAATATCCATCAATATCCACTAATATCAATTAATATCCTTTTTATCCCCCAATCTTAATCATACTACGATTTTCGATTTTGTCAGCTTCAGCCTTTTGGTAATCAGGGGAAAATTGACCGCCTAATGCAGCATGTTTGTTGTATAGAGAGAGTCGAATCAGTGGTTCAATTTCCTTACCCGCTCTCAGGGTACCGAGAAGATCCATTTCTTCTTTTCCGAAAAGGCAGTTTTTCATTTTGCCATCAGCAGTGATTCGCATACGATTACAACTACCACAAAAATGCTCGCTCATAGTCGTAATAAAAGCAAAAGTGCCTTCATGACCAATTGCTTTGTATTTTTTGGCCGTGGCATGGGGTTCGTCCTTGAGTTTGACTACATCAAACTCTTCTTTGACCATATCTAACATTTTCTGAGCAGTCAGCACCTTCGAACTATCCCAAAGATTGCCAGCAAAGGGCATAAACTCTATGAACCTTACATGAAGGGGAAGTTGTTTGGTGATTTTTACAAAATCCAAAAGTTCATTTTCAATAATACCATTAAGTGCAACTACATTGATTTTTATACGAAAATCATGTTTTAGAAGTAATTCTATGTTGTCCCAGACTTGTTGGAATTTATCCCTTTTGGTTAGCTTGAAGAATGTTTCTTGCTTGAGAGAATCCAAGCTTACATTCAATGACCGGATACCGGCTTTTTTGAAAAGACCTAAATATTGATGAACCAAGACCCCATTGGTTGTAAGGGTGAGTTCTACAGGAAGTTTTGCCAATCGTTCTACAATTTCGGCAAACTCCTTGCGAACCATTGGTTCTCCTCCTGTCAGTCTGATTTTTTTCACACCTAGTGAAACGAATATTTTGGCAATGGTCTCGATTTCATCCGGCTGCATCAGATGTGCATTGGGCATGCACTGGATATTTTCCTCAGGCATACAATAAGTACAACGGAAGTTGCAGCTATCTGTCAGAGAGATTCTTAGGTAATCATGTACACGTTGAAACCGATCTTGGAGCATGTTGCTTTTATTCTTTGATTTTGGGTTTTCTTGGCTCAGGTAAATAGCGTAAAAGCCAAGCTGCTGCTATAAACAATACCGATGAACCGATAAATGTTCCCAATGCAATATTGAAATTATCTGTCAGGGCATTGTTCAATGCCGAATATAATAACCAAATCTGAATACTGACCAATAGAATCAGTAATAGCGTGATGCCTGTCATCAGGGTATTGGTTTTATTAGGGTGTGCTTCTTTTTGGGAATATCTGAAATTACTCATATCGTTTAGGCTTTATGGCTTTTAGCTTTGACAAACACTTTCCCATTTTCAATCACTACTTCCAATTGAGGCAAAGGTCTAGGAGGTGGACCCTGGGTCACAACACCAGTTTTGGGATCAAAATAGCCCTTGTGACATGGACACTCAATCAAATTTAAATCTTTTCGGTAAATGACTGCACAGGCCAAGTGCGTACATTTCTGTTCAAAGGCCCTCCATTCTCCATCTTCCAAATGGATCAGAATATAAGGAATGACCTTATCGCCCTCAATCTCAAATTGGAGCATTTCGCCCATAGGAACTTGACCTTCTTCACAAATGAAATGCTGGCCTTCCAGTTCTTTTTCAGGAAAGGCGATGCTTTTGAGCACAATAGCTCCATTTCCAAGGGCAAGTGCGCCGGAGAATAGGGTGAGGAACTTGGCAAACTCTCTTCTGGAAACGTGGGTAGCTTCCTCCTTGTCTATAGGGAAATCATTTTTCCACTGTGGTGTTTCACCTGCTTTTTCTTCTTTCATAGTACTGGCTGATTATTGCACTTTGAGGTAATTGCTGCCTTTCGGCATCATAATTTTTACTTTGGTCTTTACTTCCTGCTCCCCGAAGAAAAAGGTGTCAACAGGAACACTGTCAGGTCTCTTTTTCTCGATTTCTTCTCTGGTTCCATAAAACAGTGCCTGTGAAGGGCAAACTGTAGCGCACATCGGTTTTTTACCTGCTGAGGTACGGTCATAACACATGTTACACTTCATCATCAGTTCAGCTTTTTCCTGTTTTTGCGGAACTCCAAAAGGACAGGCCAACACGCAGTTAGAGCAACCGATACAGCGGGATGTCTCTGCGGTATGAACTACACCAAATTCGTCTTTGGAAATGGCATCTGCTGGACAGACATTGGCACAGGCAGGGTCTTCGCAATGCATACAGACTTGAACGGTAGTCTGCGTAGAAACAGCCCTTTCCACATAGTGAATATGGATCATGCTTTCCTGGCCGTTGGTTTCACATTCAGCGCAGGCCATTTCGCAGGCATGGCAGCCGATACACCGCTGCATGTCAATGAAAAATCCCATTTGCTGGTCATATTTTGTACTACTAGGCATAATAGATGTGGTTTATGGTTTTAGGGTTTCGTGGCTTTGAAATGCCAATGAATCAGTGGATGGGGCAGCCCATTTTTTGAGCGGCTCCAATTTGCAGGCACAGACTTTAAATTCCGGAATTTTGGATACAGGATCCAATGTGCCAATGGTCAATTGATTGGCAGATTGGCTGCCTCCCCAGTGGTAGGGAATAAAAACTGTGTCGGGCCGGATAGTCTCTACAATTTGGGCAGGGAAAACGGCTTCTCCTCTTCTGGTAGATACCCTGACCAATTCCCGCTCCTTGATGCCAAACTGCTGGGCCAAGCTTGGATGGATCTCCAAAAGCGGTTCAGGGTATTGGTCTACAAGTTTGCCGATTCTTCTGGTTTGCGTTCCAGACAGATATTGGGACACTACCCTTCCTGTGGTGAGGGTCACCGGGAATTCTTTATCGGTCACCTCAGAAGGTTCCCTGTAGGGTACTGCATTGAAGTGAGCTTTTCCATCAGGGGTTTTGAATTTTTTATCTTCCCAAAGTCTAGGGGTTCCTGGATGGTCTTCGGATGGACATGGCCAGAAAATGCCCATGTTTTCCTCGATTTTTTTGTAGGTAATGCCGTAATAATCCGCCGTGCCTCCTTTGGAAGCTACCCGGAGCTCGTTGAAGATGTCTTCAGCTTTGCTGTAATTAAACTTGTCACCTGCACCTAATCTTTGTGCCAGTTCTATCAGGATATCACTATCTTTTCTGGCTTGGCCTGGAGGAGTGATGGCTTGGTTGATTTTTACTACCCTACCTTCGGCTGTGGTTACCGTGCCGTCTTCTTCTTCGTGTAACGAACCCGCCATGATGACATCCGCATGCCGGGCAGTTTCATTGAGGAAAAAGTCTATGCACATATAATACTCCAGTTTTTCCAGTGCTTCTCTCACAAAATTGTTATTAGGAAGAGAAACGAGGGGGTTGAAACAGATGGAAATCAATCCTTTGATTTCTCCTCTATGAATGGCCTCTATAATTTCGTAGGCAGAGAGACCTTTGCCGGGAATTTCTTTTTCTTCTACGCCCCAGACTTCAGCGATGTATTTTCTGTGCTCGGGATTGGTGATGTCTCTATTGCCAGGCAATTGATCACATTTATGTCCATGCTCGCGACCTCCTTGCCCATTCCCTTGACCTGTAATGGTTCCATATCCGCAATATGGCTTTCCAATACGGCCGGTAGCCAATACAATATTGATACAGCTGACCACATTATCCACCCCTTTGGTATGGTGCTCAATGCCTCTGGCGTGTAGCAGAAAGGAAGTATCTGCTTTGCCCCACCATTCGGCGGCCAGTCTGATTTTTTCTTTATCTATGCCTGTAGTCGCTTCTGCCCAGTCCAGATCATATTCTTTAACTGCGTCTATAGCTTCTTCAAAACCACTTGTATGGTAATCTATAAAGTCGTGATCTAGCCAATCATTGTCTACCAATTGCTTGAGAATGGCTCCAAAAAGTGCCGAGTCTCTGCCTGGTTTAACGGGCAGATGCAGATCAGCAGTTCTGGCTATAGGCGTAACTCTTGGATCCACCACGATCAATTTAGCTCCATTGTCCCTAGCTTCCCATATGTAGTGGGTAAGGGTAGGGAAGCACTCACTGATATTGGTTCCTGCTATGATGATCACTTTGGCATGCTTCAAATCTGCCCAGGAATTGGAAATTCTATCCAAGCCAAAAGCTTTCTTGTTTCCTGCCCCCGCTGAAACCATACAAAGCCGGCCATTATAGTCAAGGTTTTTGGTTTTGAGTGCCAATCGGGCAAATTTACCCACCATGTAGCTCTTTTCGTTGGTCAGAGATACGCCGGATAGCATGGCAAAGGCATCATTACCATAGGTAGATTGAATTCTTTTGATTTCATTGACGGTACGGCCCATGGCTGATTCCCAGTCAATGGGTTCAAAACCTTTGCCTTCTACGCGTTGAAGAGGGCTTAATATTCTATCCGGATGGTTGTTTTGCAGGTAGCGTTGTACACCTTTGGGACAGAGCCTTCCTTCGTTGAAAGGAAATTCCATCCAGGGTTCAAAGCCTGCTATCTGATTGTCTTTTACCTTGAGCTGTATACCGCACTGCATGCCACAAAAGCAGCAGTGGGTTTTGACCAATCGGTCAGGTTCATTGGATCCTTCGAAACCACCCAATGGGGTGTAGTTCTTTTTGGGACCGTATTGTTTTATGATTTTTTCAGCGGAAACTGGTAGTTTGGCCATAATGGGATTATTCAGAATTATTGTTTAACCGAAGAATTTTCCAGAAGCTTGTCTGGCCTCGAAATGTGCTTTTGCCAGGGCAGACCTTTTTCCTTCGGGAGAGAGGTCTAAATGGCTGCTGCCATCAGCAAGTGTAAAGTCAAAGCCAACTTCTTTGGTAACTCTTTTGAGATCATTGATGTGTGTTTGAGTGGCAAACTCTTCTTTGGTATGTGGGCAGACTGCCATGCCTCGTTTTTTTCCTTCAATTTTATACAAGTTTGCTCCAAGTTGGGCCAGCCTCTGGAAAATGTGAAAGAATTTTCCGAAAGGCATCCAAATCAAAAAGAGAATCACTGTGATGGCATGGGTTACGGCCATAAACTGGTGCGTCCTTCCATCCAAAAAGGTGTAATCGTAACCTATACCCAATCCTGTTACCGAAATAGCGATCAACAAGACCAAGGGAAGCCAATCGCCTTCCAATGACTGGGTTGCGATTACTCCACCATCTTTCACTCTTCTTTTCATCATGATCACTGCTCCGATGATGACAGGGAAAGAAGTCAGGAATAAGGCTTTGAAGGCTAATATTGATATTAGTCCTCCCAATTCAAAAGAGCCTACTTTGAATCCGAAAAAATTGGCATTGTAGATTTCATAGCTTCCGGGCTCCAAGGTGAAATGTATCCATCCAAAAGTCAATGGGACGGTTATGGCAAAAGACAACAGACATCCTGTGGCCAATAAAAAGTGTCCCCACCATCTGGTTCTGCTTCTGTAGGCTATAAAACGCTGAAAAAGGATGTTTCTAAATAGAAGATACACGGATCTGCTGGCATAAGTGATAAAATCCTTGCTGAATAAAAACTGCATACTACGTCTCCAGTAAAGCCGAGTGGGTGGTCTTTGTAACCACACAGAATAACGGTAAGCTATTCCAAAAACGGCAAAGATGGTTCCGAACAGGTAGGCGATAAGCGCTGCATCAAAATTTTGCAGATTCCTGGAACCAATAAACACCAAAATCACCACTGCCAGAGCGGCAATGGTGGCTTTGATAAAGGCTACCCGGTTTAGCGTTTGAAATAATTTCAGCATAGTGTGGTTCTATTAATAATGATTTTGTGAGTATTATAGTCTAGTAAAGAAATTTATATTTTGACAAATCTTTTCGAAAGCCCCGATATCAATCAATTGCTAGAATCCATTACTTTCAAACATTCTGGACATCATTTGGCTTCTTGAATTCACTTTACACCTAAAGCATTTATTATGAAGGTCTCTCAGCTCCTTTTCTATCGTAGAAATACCAGTTGATAACTGTCGCGAGGACCAGGAAGATAGCAAGTATCCAGAAGAAGCCTTCTGCATGGCCAGTGCTCCCGATAAAGGCACCAAGGGCCAAGGAGAATATAAATGGGCCATATGCCGCAATTGCCGCTGTCCAACCAATTACCCCGGCCGCTTGTCTAGGGTTATGCTTAAATATAATAGGAAATTGTCGAAAAGTCGAGGCATTTCCGATTCCTGTGAAAAAAAACAAGGCCATCATGGTGCCCACAAAGAGTGGAAACTGCTCCATTCCCGTTGGATTGACCAATCCAAATGAAAGCAAGACGATCACTCCGCCTAAGAGTCCTACACCTGTTATAGTAGTCAAAACAGCCCCGCCGGTTTTATCTGCCACAAATCCAAAAAGAATTCTGGATGCAGAGCCCACTAAGGGCCCGTAAAAAGCATATTTCAATGGATCCAAGCTGGGGTCAAAGCTGCCATAAAGTACCTTCATCAGCAAGGGGAAGGCAGCTGAAAGTCCAGCAAAAGTACCAAAGGTCATAAAGTAGGTGATGGTACAATACCAGGTATGTTTGTCTCCAAAAATATCCAACTGTTCTTTGAAAGAGGCTTTGATTGGAATACTTTTTAGGTATTTCCAACTAATGATACCCATGATGATCAAAAGAGGAGCATACCAAAAAGCACCACTTTGCAGGTAAATCTCTTTTGAAACCACTTCTCCTGTTGCCTTATCTACACTTTGGAAAAGCTGAGGTGCTCCATATAAGGCTACTCCGATCATGACAGGGGTCATGAACTGGGCTATGCTGACACCAAAATTACCGATGCCTGCCTGAATTCCCAAAGCTGTTCCCTTTAACCTGGCTGGGAAAAACATATTGGTCGATGGCATAAAAGAAGAGAAATCTCCTCCTCCAAATCCTGCCGTAAGGGCAAGAACTACAAATACCCAGAAAGGTGTTCCAGGATTCATCACTGCCAAACCAATCCCAATCACCGGGACAAGTTTAAGTATTGTAGCTACTGTAATGGTATGTCTGCTGCCATAGATCGGGATCAGGAATGTATGGACAATCCTTAAAGTTCCTGCAGCCAGTCCGGGGAGAGCAGCAAGCCAAAACAGTTGGTTATCTGTGAATGAAAAGCCGATACCCGGTAGTCGGGTGACGATAGCGGACATCATAAACCAGGTACAAAACGACAGGGTCAATGCGATAGTAGTGATCGTGAGGGTACGCCAAGCAATTTTTTTTCCGGTTGATTCCCAAAAATCGTTGTCTTCAGGATTCCATTCTTTCAGCCAAGTAGCCATAGTTTTTTGCTTTTATTGGAAGCAAAGGTAATTTACTAAAACACAACAAAAGATGACAAAAGTCATAAAGAATGATGATACAAATGAAATGAAAACCTTTGCATTTAAAGATAAATTTGTCTTTTAAATAAAGGTTTAAATTATGTTGAGTATTACAAAAATTTTCACATTTGAAGCAGCGCACCGGATTTCAGATCATGATGGAGCCTGCAGTCAACTACATGGGCATAGCTATAGTCTGCATGTGACAGTATCAGGAGATGATTTGAAAAAGGACATGCTGCTGGATTTTAAAGATTTGAAGAAAATAGTACAAGAGGAGGTGATTGAAGTATTTGATCATGCCCTTCTTTTAAAAGAATCCGAAAAAAACCTGATTGATTTTGAAAAAATTGGCCAGAAGATTTTTTGGATGCCTTATGAACCTACGGCAGAACGGATATTGCTTTGGATGAAAGATAGGATTGCTCCCCAATTGCCTTCCCATGTAAAATTGGAAGGTTTGACCCTCTATGAAACTGCGACTTGCTATGCAAGATGGAAAGATTGATGACCGTATTCTGCTGTTAGGGATTTGCAATCCCGAACCTAGATAAAGAGGATTTCAAATCCTCTTTTCCGGTTTAGGGTAAAATGAAATTTAAAATTC
Organism: Arthrospiribacter ruber; assembly: GCF_019343195.1. Classification (GTDB taxonomy): domain Bacteria; phylum Bacteroidota; class Bacteroidia; order Cytophagales; family Cyclobacteriaceae; genus Arthrospiribacter; species Arthrospiribacter ruber. The sequence continues at coordinate 228,701 of NZ_RPHB01000009.1, read as the reverse complement.
ACGTTATCTGTACCTCGAAATTGCAAATTTCGAGGAGCAAGGATAAGATAAAGTTCTGCCGTCCACAGCTGGCTTATGGCGGGCGTGGTTTTGGTTTTGTTGATGGTGAGAATTGGATGATTACCAGATTGATAAAATAAGTATTATCTATGGTTCTCTGTGAAAATATTATAGGAATTGTCTCAATTGAACTAGTGTACAATGGTAAAAAAGTTTGAAAGAATGTAAATCTATTGGCACAATAATTGAAAATGTGATTGGATAAACCAACAACTTAGCTATGCTTTTAATTTCACAATTCTTATCACGAAAAAAGATTGGTGCCTTATTTTTAAAATCCTTTTCAAGGCAAAAAAAAATTCTATTTAGTTTTGTTGCATTCTCCTTTTTTTTCTCCAGCTCCTTTGCTCAATCCATGTATGTCAGCTCCACTGTTGGAGCAAACTTAAGAAATGGGCCTGGAACTGATTACAATGTGATCAGTACAGTTGGGTACAACAATCAGGTAAAAGTAGTCGGGAATGAAGGTTCCTGGAAAAGAGTCGAATACAATGGGAATACAGGGTATATCAGCTCTTCTCTGCTTAGCGAAAAGCAAGGCAGGTCCTCTCAAAATAATTCATCTTATTCGAATAGGGGCAGTTGAGGTGCAAGAACATCAAGCGTTGCGAGAGGTGCTTCCGGATATACTACTGCTATTGGTTTGAGAGGTGGATTTACCTCTGGAGTTTCTTTGAAACACTTTACCAGTTCGAGAGGTGCTCTTGAATTCGTTGTTGGTTCTCGATGGCATGGAGTTTCCATTTCGGGGATGTATCAGATGCATCAATCTGGAGCCTTGGGAGTGCCTGAACTTTCATGGGTATATGGACTCGGTGCAAGGGTAGGTCATTATGATAGGTATTACTATTATTATGGCTATAGAGGTCCGGGAAATTGTCAGGATCCGAATAATCCGAGATGTTACCCCTATTATAACCGCTATCGTACAGGTGGGTTTACAGCAGTGGGATTACTGGGGATTGGAGGTTTGGAATATAAATTTAAGGATATCCCATTTACGCTCGGCATAGACCTTATTCCTTATTTTTATTTCAACCATTGGGGAGGGAGTTTTATAGATGGAAGTATTTTAGTCCGTTATATTTTGAAGTAGATACTGGCTGTTAGGGCTGCCCAGCTGCCAGCTGTTCCCAGCCGTTCGGGATTTGCAATCCCGAACCTAGATAAATAGGATTTGTAATCCTTTTTCCGGTTTAGGGTAGAATGGAATTAGAAATTCCTTTTAACTGTACCTCGAAATTGCAAATTTCGAGGAGCAAGGATAACGGTTCAAGTTTTCCCGGAACCAATTCTGATATTTTCCCAAAACATCTCGGTTGACTTTGGAATAGCTGAATTAAAATCACTCTTAATTTTCTCTTCAAAATCAATTCCTACAAGGTAAAATGCGAGATCCAGGCTTGAAAAATGGGTTCGGTATTCATCCCGAATCTCTGCCACTTCTCTAAGACAAAGATTGGCTGTGGGGTTGTTGTCAGGAAGGTATGTCAAGTTTAATTCTTTTTGTATTGAATTGGTCATATCCTGAAATTCCCCTGCCTGAATTTTTTGAAGTAGATTTTGAAGTTCAGAGGTATTAGCCATTTGCTTAAAATTCAGTCTGTTTGGTTTCCTTTTTCCAAAAATAGACTTTCTCTCCATATTTTAAAGGCCGGATTTCTTCATCTCTGTATGGATAAACCCTGTTTTTGGATAAATTATTGAATAAAATGGCCATTACAAAAAGAATGATGATACCGGTCAGGATCGGGTTGATGACATAAAAGTAGCCCATTGATTTGATTTCATCCGAACCGATGTTGGCAATCAAGGCAATGGCACCCCCAGGAGGATGTAAAGTTTTGGTGTATTGCATGGCCAGAATAGCCAATGAAACAGACAATGCAGGTGAAAACCAGATCATTGATTCAATGTAAAAAAACTTATAAACTGTAACTCCAATAACTGCCGAGATTAAGCTTCCCAAGAATAAATTTCTGGGTTGAGCAAATGGACCGTGAGGATTGCCGAATAATATGACTGAGGTGGCTCCAAATGCTCCAATCAAAAATAAAATATCCGAATTGTCATCAGTGTGGAAGAGTCCTTGAAGGATGCCTATAGTACTTAAACCTAAAAAGCCACCAAAAAAAGACCATGCATTATCCCTTGGGTTGTGTCTCGTTTCTTTATAGACAATGTATCGGGCTTTTTGGAAGGACTTTTTCAGCTTTTTCTTTTTCATGGCTGCAAAAATAGGCAAATTGCCTTATGTCATGTTTTAAACCATCTTAGATTTCAAAAAATGACCAAGCACCAACCTAAGCTGTTCGGGATTTGCAATCCCAAACCTAGATAAATAGGATTTGTAATCCTTTTTCCGGTTTAGGGTAAAATGGAATTTAAAATTCCTTTTATCTATCCTCGAAATTGCAAATTTCGAGGTACAGCTAATTTTTTGCCACAGCCACAATCTTGTTTACGATCTCCTCATTGACCAATCCAAGCCCTTCTTTTTGGTACTTCATGACTCCTTGACGGTCAAAAACGGAGATGATGTTGGAATGGGAAAAATCTATGGGATTGATTTGTTTGTACTTGACGGCCATGATATTGGCAAAATCCCTCACGCCATCTTCGGTGCCTTGTAGGAAAAGCCATTCCGGGCCTTCCATTTGGTTGTCCTTGGCAAATTGCTTTAGTTTTTCTGGGGTATCATTGATAGGGTCAATACTGACCATCACGTATTGGACATCTTTCATTTTTTTGGATGAAACTCTTTCCTCGATCATGCGCATATCGGCTACCAATCTAGGACAGGCTGTTCTACAGGCCGTATAGATCATCACTACGACCAATGGTTTTCCTTTGAGGTCTTTGAACTCGATGGTCTGGCCATCCTGGGTATTCCATTCAGAAGGAAGCTGATAAATAGAGAGGTCATCCATGGTCTCTTCCATATTTTCAGATTGTTCTATTTGGGTGTTTTCCTGACAAGAGAAAAGGAAAAAAGATAGAAGTATAAGGCTGAAGTAACGCATGACAGGTTTATTTAAATGTGAGTTGATTTTGTGGGCCGGCATCTTTGGCACATCTGAACCCCAGAGTTGTGAGGGAGAAGTTGGCCTTCAGGCTGGAGCGCATGGCAAAGCGCATAAATGCTGCGTAATTCATCATGTCTTTGGCACCGATAGCACCTGCGGCGCAGAATAATCCTGCATCTGTGTTGCCGTTGTTTCTGGATTCTCCGGTCAGGATGATGGAATTGAAGTCCTGAGTCCATTCCCAGACCATGCCATGCATGTCTTGGACTCCCCAGTAATTGGCTTCAGAGTTCCCTACAGTTTTCATGTAGGTTTTGGGTTGTTCATAGCTTCTGAGTATGGATACATTATAGAGGCTGTCTGAGCGGGAATCTCTTTTGGAAGTTGAGGCCATGGCAGCATATTCCCATTCATCCACTGTAGGAAGTCTTTTTCCCTGACACTCGCAGTAAGCTTTGGCAGCAAACCAAGATACCATAGTAACCGGCTTGTCCATCAGATTGGCAGGCGCTTTCAGGTCATTTTCCCAATTGGACAAATACCTGCTGTCAGCAAATAACTTGGTGACATTGGATTTTTGCCATTTGGAGTGATTTCGGACAAATTCCTGAAAGTCCGCATAGGTGACAGGGAGTTTGTCCAAATAGAAGTCCCCCACAGCAGTTTCGGACTGTTCACCTACTCCGTAGAGGGGGGTGTAATTCCCCCCCTCTATAAGAGCCATTTGATTATTTTGGGCTGAGGCATTGCTGATTAGAAAAAAGCCTGCCATCAGTAAGATTAACTTTCTCATTTCTTTCTTCTTTTGTTCACCATTTCAGGGGTGACTTCGGAACCGTTATTCCCCCAGCTGTTGTACACATAAGTCAATACGGCTGCTACCTCTTCATCTTTGAGCTGCTGGGAAGGCATGATGCTGTTGTATTTTTTGCCGTTTACTGTGATTTCACCTGAAAGCCCATGAAGTAATACATCTATAGAGCGATTGACGTCAGCATTCAGATAGTCGGCATTGGCTAGGGGAGGGAAGGCATTAGCTACCCCTTCACCATTGGCTTGGTGACAGGCAAAGCAGGCCTGCATGTAGATTTTCTTTCCTGTATCGATCAGCTCACTTTTGGTCATAGTCACTGGAGGGCTTACAACATTGCCATCTTTGGGCATTTTCTGAATGGTACTTCCTTCAGGGAGATAGATCCCTTCCATGATTTCTCCGGCAAAGATTTTTTCATTTTCTTCACCAGTTACACTTAAGATTCCCAAAGCACCTTTATTAAATGCCCTGAAAATGGAGTGATCTACGAGGACAAGGTTAGAGGGTACATCAGCTTTGAATTCCAGGATCGCTGCTCCACCTGCCGGAACCAAAGTCGTACCTACATTGGAATTGATCTGATCACCACCATCTACATAGACTTTATCGAAAATTTCTCCGATGACGTGGAAGGAAGAAGCCAGGTTAGGGCCGCCGTTTCCAAAGAAGATCCTGATGGTTTCTCCTGCTTTGGCTTGGAGGGCATTTTCTCCACTGAGTCCATTGACGCTACCGTTGAATACCACATAATCAGGTCTTTCGTCGTAAGCTTTTTGCATGTCGAAAGGCTGTAAACCAGGTTCTCCAAATCTACCTTCAGTATAAAAGTCTCCTTGCATCACATAGAACTCTTTGTCTACTGGAGGTAAACCGCCTTCTGGTTCCACGAGAATCAGTCCATACATTCCGTTGGCGATGTGCATGCCCACTGGAGCTGTGGCACAGTGATAAACATAAAGCCCAGGATTGATCAGTTTGAAGGAGAAGGTTTTTTCATGACCCGGAGCAACGAATGAAGCTTCGGCGCCACCTCCCTGACCTGTCACTGCGTGGAGGTCAATATTGTGAGGAAGTTTATTATCAGGGTGATTTTTGATTTTAAATTCTACTTCATCACCAACCCTAGCGCGGATAAATGATCCTGGTACAGTTCCGCCAAATGTCCAGAAAAGGTAAGATACCCCATCTGCCATTTCCATTTCTTCTTCGGTGATTTCCATTTCCATGTAGAGTTTCATGGCTGGTCTGTTTCCAACAGGTGGAGGTACATGGGGAGGTGCAGTCAGTTCTGCTACCATTTCTCCGAATACTTTGGTTTTGCTGTAATCCTTTGTATAGCTCTTGGCTCCTGTGTTCCTAGACTGGCTTTGGGTGCAGGCTGTAAAAGCTAAAGCTAAGATAAAGAGTAAAGGATAAAAATATCCTTTATTTGGGCAAATGTTTTTGTAGTTCATGGTTTCGTATTTTTTTAATTTCATGGATTTACTTCATTGACTTCAAAAGGCGATTAGGCTTTTTGTCACTACAAAGAAAATAGATAAGCTATAGAAAGCTCATGATTGGAGTCAATCCGATTTAACTATTTTGGCAGAAAAATATCTGCGAAATCGCAGGTTTGGGTTTAATATTGTGTTGCAAAAGCATAGTGGCTGATAACTTCTTTCAGTTTTCGGATATCACAGAGCAAAATTGCCCTTTCATGGGTTTCTATCAGGCCATCTTTTTTGAGAGAAGAAAGAACCCTGCTGACCTGTTCGGAATTGGTACCTATGATCTGGGCAATTTCCTGTCTGCTGAGATTGATCTCTACCTGATTATCATTTGGATCGGGTAAGTAATTGTCAGCTATGTACAATAAACCTAAAATTACCTTCTCTTCATTGTTCATCAAGGCAAGACATTTAGTTCTGATTTCACTTTTTCTTAACTCTCTTGAATAAAAGCGCATCACCTCAAAAGTGAATTTGGGATTCTCCATAAATGCAGCCTGCAAAGTTTGATTATCAATAAAGCAAACCTGAGAATCTGTCAGGGTAACAGCGCCAATACTGTATTTTTCCATACCTATGGCGGTATGCCCCAGCATATGGCCTTCACGGGCCAATCGGACTGTATGTTCTTTTCCGTCCAAGCTGGAACTGATGACTTTGACTTTTCCTTTCAAGATAAAATAAGCACCCATCACCAAACTCCCTTCCATAAAAATAAACTGCCCTTTGGGGTAAATAGGGGAGTTTTTGGCAAGGGATAATTTCTCCAGCCATGCATCGCTACAATTTTTCACAAGGCAAGAAGAAGTTATACATACTTTACAATTGACTTCCATAATTTGAAGATGCAAGTAAACTTTTGTTGAAGCTTTTTTTTCTGACCTGCGCCAAGTCTAAACCTGATCTACATCAGGTTTTTTTCAATTTGGTAATTTTTTTTCAAAATCCTATTTGATTTTTCAATTCTGGTTGTACCTTCGTTTCAATAAAAGATAAAAAGGTCTTTTAATACTAAAATATTTAAACCCGGTTATATATGCTATCAAAATCACAGGCAAGGACATTCTTTCTGGGTGGTACGGTGGTGACCTTTCTGATATTTATCGGATTGACCATTTATTCCATGGCTCCTAGCAATGACCAGTCCAATCATCAGAACATTACCGAACAGGTAATTAAAGGCAAGCACATTTGGGAAACCAATAATTGCATGGGTTGCCACGCTATTCTGGGAGAAGGGGGCTACTATGCTCCTGAGCTTACCAAAGTCATCGATAGAAAAGGAGCCCCAATGGTAAAGGCTATCCTTCAATCCCCGATACCTTGGGCACCCAACGGAAGGAAAATGGTTGCTTACGAAATGAACGACGAAGATGCAGAAGCCATGGTTGAATACCTCAAGTGGATTGGGGAGATCGACCTCAATGGCTTTGAGAGGATTGTTTCACCATTGGCAAAAGACAAAATAAAAGACTAGAACTATGAAATCGAGCATGTCAAAAATCTCTTTTAGAGACAAAATGCTGTCATGCGAGATTCCACCCCGATTATCGGGGCAGGTTATGACCATTGTAAACAAAAAACAAACACATGAAATATAAATCACAACAGGTAGCCTACTGGTTTTTTGCCTTATGTATGCTGCTCTTCGCTCTACAGATCGTCTATGGATTTATCATGGGATTTGCCAGAATCGGCATGGATGGACTCCATGACTGGATTCCCTTCAATACCGCGAGGGCGGTTCATACCAATTTATTGGTTGTTTGGTTGCTGACCGGATTTATGGGTGCAGCATATTACATCATTCCGGAAGAAGCACAAAGGGAACTCGTCAGTGTAAAACTGGCATACGTGCAGTTGATTTCTCTGGCTGTGGTTGGGGTGGCTGCCATCACAGGCTACCACTTTAATATCTGGGAAGGAAGAAAGTTTTTGGAAATCCCCCGAGAACTGGATTATCTGGTGGTCATCAATGTACTGCTGTTTTTGGGAATAATCTTAGCTACTTTGTTTAAAGGGAAAAGGCAGACCACCACAGCTTTGGTTATGACTATGGGGCTGGTTTTTGCCGCGCTCTTGTACCTCCCTGGAATGATATGGTTTGATTCACAGGTAACCGACTCCTTTTTTAGATGGTGGGTAGTTCATCTTTGGGTAGAAGGAGTTTGGGAATTGATCATGGGCGGAATATTAGCCTTCCTTCTGATCAAATTGACAGGGGTAGATAGAGAAGTCATTGAAAAATGGCTTTATGTGATCGTTGGTTTGACCTTCCTATCAGGGATCCTGGGTACAGGTCACCACTATTACTATATAGGAGTGAATAAAATCTGGTTAATCGTAGGGGGAGTATTCTCTGCCTTGGAGCCACTTGCATTCTTGGCCATGGCATTGTTTGCAGTCTATATGTACCGCAAAGGTGAGAAAAACCACCCCAACAAAATCGCCCTTTTCTGGACTATCGGAGCGGCTATTGTTTCTTTTATCGGTGCAGGGTTGCTGGGCTTTGCCCATACACTTCCACAGACCAATCTCTACACCCACGGTACTTTGGTGACGGCTATGCATGGACATTATGCTTTTTGGGGTGCTTATGTGATGATTGTATTGGCCATCATCAGTTATGCCATGCCTAATATCACCGGCAGAAAACGACATGACAAAACCAACGGACATCTTGCTTTCTGGCTGTCAAATATCGGTATGCTAGGGATGGTGGTAGCACTTGGTGTTGCAGGTGTAGTACAAGTCTATCTGGAAAGAAGACTCAGCATGGATTTTATGGTGGCTCAGGAAGAAGTCAAAATCCACTTTGTGGTGATGCTGCTTTGTGCTACCATGTTTGCAACCGGAATCGGAATCTATATTTATGAATTTATCAAATATGGTAGGCCTACTGATGAAGCACTAACCAAAAATGAAGAAGCTGTTTTGGTTAGTTAAAGCCTTCATTTTAATTCTCAAACAGGAAAATAGGCCATCGGTCTGTTTCTTTATCAGATTTGCCGATTCCTGATTTTAGCTGGGTTGTCTCTTCTGGCAGCCCGGCTTTCAAAACTCAAAACTCAATATTATGGTCATCGAAGCACCTTATTATCATCAGACACATCAGGAATCGGAGGTTTTTTTACAAACCTTCCAAAACCGCATGCCTTTACTGCTAAAAGGGCCAACAGGAAGTGGGAAATCCCGGTTTGTGGAATATATGGCCCACACAACAGGTCAGAAACTGATCACTATTTCCTGCCATGAAGAAACATCCTCTACGGATTTGATAGGTAGGTTTATTATCAAAGGAGCTGAAACGGTATGGATAGATGGCCCATTGACTACAGCAGTCAGGGAAGGGGCAATCCTTTACCTGGATGAGGTGGCTGAGGCCCGACCTGATGTGATAGTGGCTATCCACTCGCTGACAGATCACAGAAGGGAATTGTTCATTGATAAACTCGGAGAGACGGTCAAAGCCCATGAAAACTTCATGTTGATTGCTTCCTTCAATCCAGGTTACCAAAGAGGTTTCAAAGAGCTGAAACCTTCCACAAGGCAACGTTTTGTGGCTTTGAGCTTTGGTTATCCAACAGCAAAAATTGAAACAGAAATTCTTGTCAACGAAACTGGAGTGGAGCAGGATATTGCCAAAAAGCTGGTGGCTATAGGTGGTAAAATCCGGAATCTTACCGAATTGGGTTTGACAGAAACGGTTTCTACCCGCTTGTTGGTGGATGCGGCTAAACTGATCAATAGTGGTCTACCCAAGAGGCTTGCCTGTCATGTGGCGATTGTCGAACCCCTTAGCGATGATGCACAGACCATTGAGTCTATGAAGGATTTGGTGGATTTGATGATATGATATTGGAATAGGGTTGAAATATAATTGAAATATGCGGTGCGAAATCGGAGTGAAACGGAGATCCCGAGAGCGAAGCGATTCGGGATATTGTAGAAATATAATGGAAATATGCTTCGCGAAATATGATTGAAATAGATATTGGTGGATACTGATTGATATTTATGGATACTGGCTGAAAGTGATCTTGGGTATTGGTTATTGAAATATACTTCGTGAAATAAAGTTGAAATATGCCTTCGGCGAAATATTTTCAAACCAGAGCTTTAGCGCAAACCAGAAGAGAGAAGTGATTCGGGATAAAATTGAACAAAATAGAAATAAATCAGAAAATGGGACTGGATATAGATGAATGGGTATATGGCAGGTTGGTTCGGTATTTTAAAAAAAGCCGACTGAAAGCCGAATTGGAAATGCACCAGAAGGTGGATTTGGAAGTAATCCGGCCAAGATTGACTTTTTTGGCCAGGGCCATTACCGGGAAAGCAATTGACATTTATCCTGCTGAAGCAGAGGGAGGTTTTAAAAACAATAATTTCTTCCTTCCCATTTCTTTTGCCGAGTTTCCAACTTGGGAAGAAAACCTCTATTTCTATTTTTTTAGAACACTTTATCTGAGCGCACAACAAGACCTAGGCTATAATTGGACTAAGGAAACGGACGATCTGATCCTTTCCCGTCAGATGGCCGAACAGACGGCTCCTGCCGTCATGGAAAAGTTAGCTGATGAGTTTAGGATTGCTGCCCAACTGCATGATAAAATAAAAAGCCATTTTGAGTCCAAGACCAAGCCCGGAGAGCAAGCGGATTTGAGTTTACTTTATGGAAAATGGATGTATGCTGACCCTTTGGCAGATGTAGATGATTCCCTTCAGAATTTTGACGATCGAACCAAAAAGGGCAAAGAAGAAAATCCAACAACCACATTGATGGCCAAAGCGGTGGAGGAAGTAAAAAACCTCACCATCGATAAAAAGCAGCAGGAAGACTATGTTTTACTGCACAACTTTGAAAAGGTGGAAACGGCTGAAGAATCCAATGGGGTTTGGCGGGATTTTGATGGCAAAGACGAGTTGGAAGACCATCAGGATGCATTGGAAGAGTTGAGCATGAAATTTACTGTTAGGGTGGATGACCCTGCGCATTCGATTTATCAGGCAGAATTTGTAGAAAATACTACCGTCTCTGAAAGTGCTGAGCGGGATGAAAAAGGCTTCCATTTGCTCTATGATGAATGGGATTTTAAAAAGCGGATTTATAAACCTGATTTTTGTAAAGTGTATCCCCAAACTTTGGTGAAAACTGATTTGGACTATTACCGAAATACCATTTCCAAGCATGCAAATACCTTGTTGGGTTTACGTAAAATGCTTACTTCCGTCAACAACAAAATGCAGCAGCAGCGCAGGCAGAATCAAGGGGATGAGTTTGATATAGATGCTTTGACGGATTTATATACGGATGTACATGCCCGGAAAACTCCTGCTGAAAATATTTATCTCTCCAAACGGAAAAAAGAGAAAGACCTTTCCATATTACTTCTTTTGGACGTGAGTTTATCCAGCGATGGATATGCTGACAATAATCGGGTGATTGACGTGGAAAAAGAAGTCTCCATTCTTTTCGGAGAGATTTTGAATGAGTTTGATATAGATTTTTCCATTGATAGTTTTTATTCCAAAACCAGAAATTACTCCACGTACCTTACTCTTAAGGAATTTGATGAAAGCTGGAATTTAGGCAAACAAAGAATTGGGGCGGTCGAACCTCAAGGCTATACCAGAATTGGGGCTGCACTGCGTCATGCCGGTGCCAGGCTAGATCAACGAAAGACCAAAAACAAATGGGTAATCCTGATATCAGATGGCAAGCCCAACGATTATGACCGATATGAAGGGAAATACGGCATTCAGGACATCAAGCAGGCACTACGCGAACTGAATGAGAGGCAGATACATTCCTATGCCCTTGCCATTGAAGCCCAAGCCAAATACTACCTGCCTCAGATGTTTGGACAAAATCATTATCAGATTCTGACCACACCAGTGGAGTTGTTAAGCTCACTGGTCAAGTTGTACGAAAGGATTAAACACCAGTAGAATGCAAATAAAAACACATTCCATAGATCATAGAGACATTTCTTATCCTCCAGGTGGAATCCTGTTATGGATTATCATCATATTGGAGTTGGTCACCTTTGGATTGGGGATTGGAGGTTTGGTTTATTATGGAAATTTAGAGACGGAACTTTTTCATACATCGAGATTGATGCTCAATGCGCCGCTGGGAATGCTGAATACCTTGGTACTTTTAGTGAGTGGATATTTTATGGCCGACACTGTTGCGAAGTTGAAATCTTGGGAAATGGAAGCCTCTAAGAGGAGTCTTTTGTTGACCATGCTTGGCGGCCTGGTATTCGTAGGTCTGAAAAGCTGGGAATATTATGAAAAGCTTTCATCAGACATAGAAATGGCAGATAATATGTTTTTTACTTTTTATTGGCTACTGACAGGTTTTCATTTGGCGCATGTGCTCGTGGGTTTGGTGATTTTGCTGGTAATCTGGATCAATATGAAAAGTAAATCTATGGCAGTAGAGCTGGCTGATGTTGAGTCTGGAGCTGCATTTTGGCATATGTGTGACCTGATATGGTTGTTGCTTTTCCCGGCACTTTATCTTGTGTTTTGATATGAAAAATGAAAATTTATTTACGCTCTCGGTTTTGATAGGATTGACTTTGACTACTGCACTGATAGTCAGTTTTTGGGGAGATTCAAGGCTACTGTCTCTTATGGTTATGGGAATCGCAGGGGTCAAGTTTTATTTGGTAGCCTTTGAGTTTATGGAGTTGAGAAAAGCGCATGTTTTCTGGAAGATTGCAACTATCATGGTAGGGATGTTGGTCGTGATAGTGGTGGGGATGTCTTTTTGAAATTCACTAATCGAGGGCTGTAGTGATTGAATAATTTTCTGAGAATCATTAATTTAGTTCATTATTTTTCACTAAAACTTTTAAAATATGGAAATTAAGCAAGAATTTTTCCCTCTAGCAGGGGACACTGAAATTATCATTGGATTGGCAATCGAGGTACACAAGACATTGGGGATGGGGTTTTTGGAGGTGGTTTATAAGGATGCTTTGGAGTATGAATTCAACAGGAACAACATTTTCTATGAGCGAGAAAAAATGTATGATGTCCCGTATAAGACAGTGATTTTGCCCCATAAGTTTTTTGCCGATTTTGTTGTTTTTGATTCTGTGATTTTGGAAATCAAAGCCAAAAGTTCAATTGCCAATGAAGATATGGCTCAAACGATCAATTACTTGAAATGCTCAGGATGTGAAGTTGGGTTGATTCTTAATTTTGGGAAGGTAAAGTTGGATATTAAAAGGGTATTGCTTTGATATTATTATTGCCACGGAGGTTCGGAGGAGCACGGAGGGGGTGGTTAGTGGTACTTAGGATTTTATTGTTTTGAGATATTTCTTCCGTGTTTTCGGTGCTTCTGTGGCAATAGAATATTTGCCACGGAGGTTCGGAGGAGCACGGAAAGGGAGGGTTAGCGGTATTTAGGGTTTTATTGTTTTGAGATATTTCTCCAAGTCTTTGGTGCTTCTGTGGCAAAAATAGTTACCACGGAGACTCGGTGGATCACGGAAAAGAGATTTACTTTTTTAGAATTTATTTCCGTGTATTCAGTGCTTCGGTGGCAAGGGAAAAATCTTAGTTTCGCCAGACTAATTCAAGTTCGGGATAATCTGTGAATGCCAAATTTGGTTTTTTGCTGTGAGATAAGGTCTTGATTGTTTCTTTTTCGCCTACAAAGTGTTGTAAATAATATTTTCCCTTGTAGCCTTGGTCACGAAGGAAACTAGCCATTTTCGAAAGCTTTTCTACGTTGATCAATTCTGAATGGACGGTTGTCCTTATTTCAAAGGGAACATCGTGGCCTATCAATACTTCCAGACTTTCTTTAAACTGCTCAAAGAAATCAGAGTGGGTGATGCTTTCAAAATCTTCTGGCAAAGCTTTGAAATCCAGTGCGACATAATCCACCAATCCTTCATAAAGCAAATCCTCGAGCACGTGTGGACGACTTCCGTTGGTATCTATTTTGACTTTCATCCCAAGGCGCTTTACTTCCGAGGCATAGTAAGGTAGGTCTTGGTGCATCGTGCACTCCCCGCCGCTGAAGACAACACCATCAAGCAGGTTTTTCCTTTTTTCTAAAAAGCTGAGCACTTCATCGAAACCGACCTTTCCTTTTCCCCTGACGATTTCAGGATTGTAGCAATAGCCGCAACGCATATTACAGCCTGCAAACCAAAGGATGCAGGCTGTATGATCTGGATAATCCAGCAGCGTAAATGGGGTGATACTGTAAATTGGCTTTTTGACCATTAAGTTTATTCTTTGAAATGGGTTCTCTGTTTGTGCTCCCCTTTTTTGCCAATGTTAAAACTTTCTACAGGTCTGTGGTAACCCATGACCCGAGTATATACCAGACATTTCGTCCTTTTGTCTTTATGTTGGGAAAGTAGGTTTTTGGTTTGGGGTTCTTTGATTTCAGTTTGCATGTTCTTGTTTATTTTGGTTTAAATTATCTAATAGGATTTCATCGCATTTTGGGCAGAATTCATGTTCACCGTTCAGATATCCATGTACAGGGCAAATGCTGAATACCGGGGTGACAGTTATGTAAGGCAGTTTAAAGTTAGAGAGTACTTTTTTGACCAAGTTTCGGCAAGCCTCTGCTGAAGATACTTTTTCCCTCATGTAAAGGTGCAAAACCGTGCCTCCGGTGTATTTGCATTGGAGATCATCCTGTAGCATCAATGCCTCGAATGGATCATCGGTGTAGTCTACAGGAATCTGCGAGGAATTGGTGTAGTAGATGTTTTCCTCCATTCCAGCCTGAATGATATCATCAAAGCGTTTTTTGTCTTCTTTGGCAAATCTGTAGGTAGTGCCTTCAGCAGGCGTGGCTTCAAGGTTGTAAAGGTTACCTGTCGCCTCCTGATAGACTTTCATCTTCTCCCGGATATATTCCAGGATATCTGCCGACAATTTTTGCCCTGAGTCAAAGGTGAGATCATCCACACCGTCGGTGAAATTGAGGATCATTTCATTGATGCCATTGACACCGATGGTGCTGAAGTGATTTCGGAAATGGGGAAGGTACCTTTTGGTATAAGGGAAAAGACCTCTGTCATACATCTCTTGGATAAATTGTCGCTTCTTCTCCAGGGTGGATTTGGCTATTTCCAAAAGATGATCCAACCTTTGGTATAATCCCTCCAAGTTTCCTTGGTAGATATAGCCTAACCTTGCCATATTGATGGTGACTACGCCAATGCTTCCGGTCATCTCTGCCGAGCCAAAAAGGCCATTTCCTCTTTTAAGAAGTTCTCTGAGATCCAGTTGCAATCTACAACACATGCTGCGCACAGCGTTGGGTTTATAGGCATTTGGGTTTTCGACCTTGTTGCCCGATTCATCATAGGTGTATTGACTTCCTATAAAATTCTGGAAATACGAGGAGCCGATTTTGGCGGTATTTTCGAACAGCAGGTCGGTATTTTCTCCATACCAATCAAAATCTTCCGTGATGTTGACAGTGGGAATGGGGAAAGTAAAGGGCTGACCATTGGCATCACCTTCTGTCATTACAGTGTAATAGGCCTTGTTGATCATATTCATTTCCTTTTGAAAATACTTGTAGCTCAAATCTTCCAAGCTGTTTACACCTCTGCTTTTGGCGATTTCCAGTAGTTTTTCATCTTGGATAAATTTGAACAAATGAATGTCATTTTTAGTGGGGATCTGATCTTTTAAGTCCTCAGGAACAACCCAATCCAAAGTAATATTGGTAAAAGGAGACTGTCCCCACCGGGCAGGTACATTGAGGTTGTAGACAAAAGAGCGGATGGCTTTTTCTACATCCTTCTGTGAAAGTTGGTCTTTGAAGACATAGGGAGCCAGGTAAGTATCAAATGAACTGAATGCCTGTGCTCCTGCCCATTCACTTTGGAGGATTCCAAGGAAATTGGCCATTTGACCAAGTGCCTCTCTGAAGTGGGAGGGAGGCTTGCTTTCAACCCTGCCTCTTACACCATTGAAACCTTCATTGAGCAAAACTCTCAAACTCCAACCTGCACAATATCCGGTCAGACAGTCCAGGTCATGGATATGAATGTCTCCATTGCGGTGTGCATAACCTTCTTCCTTGCTATAAACCTTATCGAGCCAGTAATTGGCGATGATTTTTCCCGCTACATTATTGACAAGTCCTGCATTGGAGTAGGATGTATTGGCATTGGCATTGATCCGCCAGTCGGTTTGATGGATGTATTCTTCGATGGTCTGCGTGCTGTCCACGTAGGTTGTGTCTTCGTTGAGTCCTGCCACATGCTCCCGTTGCATTTTGCGGGTATGCCGGTAGAGCATAAAGGAGCGCATGACATCAAAATACCCGAATGCATACAATTCCTTTTCGATGATATCCTGAATCTCCTCTACTGCCCAGGTCGTTTTGGATTGTAAATGGTGAAGGACTTTTTTAAAAGTGAGGGAATGATACGGTTGATGCACACTCTGAAATGCCTTGATCAGGGCATCTTCTATTTTGAAAGGTTCAAATGGGGCGTATTCCCCGTTTCTTTTGATGACAAATTGATTCATATTTATGCTAAAGGTTATGGGTGTTATTAATTAAAATCATCTCCAATGTAGGGAATCGGGCAGCTTTGCAAGCGGGGAATTGTCATGAGTTGAAATGACTTAAATCAGGGAAAAAATCAGGCTGGAAATTTGGGTGAAAACCTAAAAAAAGATAATTTTGTCCTCTAAATTTGAATCATATTTTTAAGATGAAAGGCAGTTTGAAAGTTTAAAAAAAGATAAAAGTCTGAATTTTTATATGTTTATGTATTGCAAAAAAAGCTATGCTGGAAAGATTGTTAAAGGAAATCAGTAATTGTGAAATCTGTAAAGAAAAACTGCCGTTTGCTCCAAGGCCTGTTTTACATATTTCCTCCGAAAGTAAAATTCTGATAATAGGCCAGGCACCTGGGACAAAGGTACATGCATCGGGGATTCCTTGGGATGATCAAAGTGGTAAAGAACTCAGGAGATGGCTGGGAGTGGATAAGGAGACCTTTTATGACACATCGGTTTTTGGAATTATGCCGATGGGGTTTTGCTATCCAGGAAAGGGGAAAGGTGGGGATTTGCCTCCTAGGCCAGAGTGTGCTCCTGCCTGGCATCGATCTGTTTTGAATTACCTTCCTCAAGTAAAACTGACTTTTTTGATCGGGCAATATGCTCAAAAGTATTATATCGGTTCAGAGGTAAAGAATAACCTTACCGAAACTGTCAGAAACTTCCATGACTACCTACCGGATTTTTTTCCTTTAGTTCATCCTTCTCCCAGAAATAAAATTTGGCAAAAAAGAAATCCTTGGTTTGAAGAAAATGTGGTTCCTGAGCTTAGGGAGGTTGTGCTAAGAATAATAGGAGAGGAGTTTATAAAAGGCGAATCCTGATCAAAATCATATTTTTTAGACTTCATCAAATTACAGTTTGAGAATTGGGTCAGGTACCTTTGGAGGAAATTTCAGTTACCTATATTTTAAAAATTCCAATGACCCCAAATCACGCATTTCATATCCCAGTAATGGGATTAGGCTTCACAGTCGACTCTCCTTTAAAGGTAGCCAATTTTGGTATCAGCTCTGTAGTTTCCATTATGGATGACCATTTGCTGGAAGACATGAGACGGCTCCATTCCAGAAAAAGAAATATTCCTTATATACCAATAGAACCCAATACTCCAGATTACAGAGCCGAGCGGATTAAAAGTTATCTTAATCTTTTGCACGGTATAGTATCGAGACAAATCAATGAGGTCAAATCTCAGGCATTCAGTCCAGGTAGTGTGTTGTTTAAGTATTTTGAATTGCTTCACCCTCAGAATTCTCTTTATTTAAAATTCAAAAAATACTTGAGTATCCCTGAATCTATTGAAAAATCGGAACTGGAACGAGAATTAATCGAAGCTGTAAGACCTGGGGACATAGATGTCAACATCATGACTAAAGTGGATAAAATAAACTTCGATAAGGAAGGGAATGAATTGCCTAGAACTTATTCGGACGCCTTGTCTGCATTGCGTGGATTTGCTCAATCTTCACTTCAAAGTTCTGTTGTATTTTCTGCAGGCATGAACCCAGCCCTTTACAGCTATATAGAAGAGTTCGATGACTTTTTCCCTGATAGTCAGGGGAGGTTGAAAAAGAAGATTATTTTGAAAGTTTCTGATTATCGTTCTGCGATGATACAAGGAAGGTTTTTAGCGAAAAAAGGAATATGGATTTCAGAGTTTAGAATTGAATCCGGCCTCAATTGTGGAGGTCATGCATTTGCTACAGAAGGGGTGCTTATTGGTCCTATATTGGAGGAGTTTAAAAAAGAGAAGGCAAACCTTACCCAGATGTTGTTTTCTTCTTGTCAACAAGCACTTGAGACCAAAGGGAAAAATCCACTTCCAGAGAATATTATTCCTAAAATCACTTATCAAGGTGGAATAGGTACTTCGGAAGAAAATGAATTTTTGATGACTTATTACCAACTCGATGGAACAGGTTGGGGAAGTCCGTTTTTGCTTGTTCCGGAGGCTACCTCAGTGGATAAGGACACCTTAGATAGGTTGATTCAGGCCAAGAACTCCGATTATTACCTCAGCCATGCTTCTCCTCTGGGGGTTCCTTTCAATAACCTCCGAATCAGTAGTGGAGAGGATCAAAGGAAAATGAGGATAGCTAAAAACAGACCCGGAAGTCCTTGCTATAAAAAGTTTTTGTCCTTTAATACTGAGTTTACAGAAAAGGCTATTTGTACGGCTTCACGACAATATCAGGATCTTAAAATCAAGCAATTTAACGCTGGAAATACCAGCAAAGCAGCGCTGGATGAAGTCTTGGAAAAAGATTGTCTATGTGAAGGTTTAAGTGCCCCTGCGATTTTAAATGAAGGAGGAACACCTAAAAGAAACTTAAATGCGGTGACCATTTGTCCTGGACCAAATCTGGCTTATTTCAAAGGTGTTTTCACTTTAAGTGAAATGGTGGGCCATATTTACGGAAAGCTTCAATTAAAGGTCCAGGCGGAAAGGCCTCATATTTTTGTAAAAGAGCTCCAATTGTATTTTGAGTATCTGAAAAAAGATATTCAAAAAAATCTACCCGATCCAAGCAAAAAATACGAGGCATACGTAGAGAAATTCAAATCAAACCTTTTGGGTGGGATTGAATATTATCAAAATTTGGAGTTGCAATTTTCAGAAGAAGCTGGAAATGTTAAGAATCAGTTTTTTCAACAACTGGATCAAATGAAAGAGGAATTAAATGGCTTGAATTTCTTCAAAAATGAGAAGGTATTGTCCATGTGATTTTCAAATATATGTATATCCGGAATTAGACCAGTAACCTATTTAATGTGGGGCTTGAATCAACCCGGCCCAGAGTCTTCGGGGTTGGTTACTCATTGATAACTTTTCCCGGTTTATCGGGATTGGATAGAAATCGTAGGCTTATTCTATTGTGAAAATTCCACTGGTTATAGAACGGATGATTATGTTCAAAGAGAATCTTAGAATAATAGATTATGTCAGATGACTTTATTTAAAAGGTGAAATTGTAAACGAAAATAATAAAGGATAAAATTGTCTTATAATATTTTTCTTTTACCTTTGTAATCAAGAAACAAAAATGAGGGAGTTCTTGCTCCCTTTTCTTACAATACAATAAAGGATAAAAAAGTCCTTAAATTGCTTACCATGAAAATAATTAAGCCTAACTATATTTTACCTCTGGTTCTATTGGCCTTACTGATGGGTATTTCCGGAGGATGGGTTAGGTTGGGGGATTTATCTTGGGTTGTTCCTGGCGCTGCCGCTCAGCATGGTTTGTTGATGGTAGGGGGGTTTTTGGGCACCTTGATTTCCTTAGAAAGAGCAATGGTCATGAAGCATAAAAGTTGGTTGGTTGTTCCTCTCCTGAGTGGGTTGTCTGTTCCGGTAATGTTGTGGATGGGCAATCCCACTCTCGGAGGTATAATGCTACTAATGGCCAGCATTGGACTGGTATTGATCATGTACTTTCAGAGTTTCCAACACCAGGTTTTGGAACAATATGTAATTTCATTAGGTGCTGTTTGTTGGTTGTTGGGCAATGCGATGGTACTGAAAACTGGATTTATACCTGCTGGGGTGTCTTGGTGGATCGGGTTTATATTATTGACTATAGTAGGAGAGCGGCTAGAACTTAGCAAGTTTTTACCTACTCCTCAATGGGCCAAAGTAATTTTATTAGCGCTGATATTTATTTTCTTCGTCAGTTTGCTCCTGCCTTTCCATGGATATGGAGGCCTTTTGCTGGGAATGTCGATGGTTTTAGCTGCATTGTGGCTATCTGCTTTTGATATGGCCAAAGTGGCAGCTAAAAAGGTGGGACAGTTTTGTTATATAGGAATAGGTTTGAGGTTTGGTTATATTTGGTTAGGACTGAGCGGATTGATTCTGAGTTTCTTTTCGCACAGTCCTTTTCATTATGACTTGTTTGTTCATAGTTTCTTTTTAGGTTTTACATTTTCTATGATTTGGGCACATGCCCCCATTATTTTACCTGTCGTATTAAATATTAAAGAGAAGCCCTATCATCCCATATTATGGTTTGGGTGGATTGTATTCCAAATGAGTTTAATAGGGAGGATTGTATTCAGTGCTTTGGAAATTCAAATAGGGAGGACCATGTTTGGTCTGATTAACGGCTACAGCATTTTGGCAATGTTTGCCTTGATGGCTTTGATTGTGCTTATCAAAAGCTTAAAGAAAAGGTTTAATTTTATTATTAAGACATTTTTATCCTTAATTTAGCTTCAAATCTATTTAATATGTTTTCAAAAGCTTGCCAATATGGCATCAAAGCGGTAATCTACATTTGGGTTCAAAGTTTATCTGGAGCGAGAGTAGGAGCCAAGGAAATTGCAGTTCATGTTGATGCCCCGGAGCCTTTTACGGCTAAGATTCTTCAGGATTTGGTCAGGAAAAAAATCGTTGGTTCACAAAAGGGGCCCAATGGAGGATTTTATGTAGACAAATCGCATGAAAAGTTTACTTTAAAGGATTTGGTTTCGGCAATAGATGGGGATGGGCTGTTCAGTGGATGTAGTTTAGGTCTCAGGGAGTGCTCGGAAGAAAACCCCTGCCCCCTTCATTCGGAAATCAAAAAGGTGAGAAACCATGTCCTTGAAATGTTGACTAAAAAAACACTAAGGGAACTGGCCTTAGAAGTCAACAATGGAGAAACAGTACTTTCAAGGCTTATAGGATAAAGTCCAAAAGTCCTGAAATTCCGAATTTTCAATTCTTTTTGAATATACTCCAGTCATGGGGCATATTTTCCGACTTACACAAAAAGCATGGTGCTTTAAAAAATCTTTATTAATCTTGAAAATTGAGATGGTTCTGGTTTTTGTACAGATTCACATGAACGGTTGTCTGCCAAAACCTGAATCATAATGGTATTATTTGTAGAAAGATAATTGCGGAGCTATATGCCTATTTGTCAGGGAAATGATTTTCTGAATGAATTTAATACAAAATATAAGCAGTTCATTATCCATTATTTAACCTATTAAATACGCCTTTGTGTAGGTGATAATCGCTTGGGATAAAAAAAATATGAATATTTCCTTTGCAATTTGATTCGAAAAAATGATAACTTTAAAATCTCAATATTAAATTAGAAACCGTTTAACCTTTATTTAAATTCTATTTAAAATCTACATTATGAAAAAGTTAATCGCTTTGTTCATGCTTGCCGGATTCCTATTCTCTCCGGTGATTACAAAAGCTCAGGACGCAGACGAATCTGCAGACGAAACCACTGAAGAAGTTATGGACCAGGAAGAAGAAGAGCAAGTTGTCGAACCTGCTCCGGCTGCTCCAGCAGTAGTTGATGATGAAATCATCGACGAAGAGAAAGGCTTCCACCAAATCATCAAAGAGAAGTTTATTGAAGGTGATCCTACTTTCATGTCTCCAGTATTGATCTGTTTGATTTTAGGTCTTGCTGTAGCATTGGAAAGAATCATCACTTTGAACCTTTCTACTACCAACACCAAAAAGCTTTTGGCCAGAGTTGAAGAAGCTCTTGAACAAGGCGGTATTGAAGCTGCAAAAGATGTGACCAAAAACACTAAAGGTCCAGTTGCTTCTATCTTTACCCAAGGCTTGATGAGATACACTGAAGGTATCGAAATGGTAGAAAAATCAATCATTGCATACGGATCTGTGGAAATGGGTCGTTTGGAAAAAGGATTGGTTTGGATCTCCCTATTCATCTCCCTTGCTCCGATGCTTGGTTTCATGGGTACGGTAATCGGTATGATCGGTGCCTTTGACGCTATCGAGGCGGCTGGTGACATCTCTCCATCTCTTGTGGCCGGTGGTATCAAAATCGCCCTTTTGACTACAGTAGCTGGTTTGATCGTAGCGATTATCCTTCAGTTGTTCTACAACTATTGTGTTGCAAAAATTGACTCTTTGGTTAATGACATGGAAGATGCTTCCATCTCTTTGGTAGACTTGCTTGTAAAGCACAAATTGACCAAGTAATCTAATAGGAGTACGGACTCCAATTAGAATTATCAATTAACTAAAGAAAATATTATTATGGATTCTATAGACATCTTTTTATTCGTAGCTGAGGCGATGATCGTTATCGGTGCCATTCTTGCGATCTTGATGCCATTAATCAAGTCCTTGAGTGATCCCGGAAGTTTGGTCAAAACCGGTGCGGCGGTCGTAGCATTGGCAGTTGTGTTCTTTGTAATGTATTCCATTGCAGATGATACAGTGTTGCCAAGATATGCTGCTGATCCCTTCAATTTAACCCCAGAACTGTCAAGGTTCGTAGGGGGTGCACTCCTAACAACCTACGTATTATTCTTCGTAGCCTTGATAGGTATCGTATTTACAGAAATCAATAAAGCAATTAAGTAATGGCAAGGAAAAAAGGTAGAATGAGTCAGGAAGTAAATGCAGGATCCATGGCGGATATCGCGTTCCTGTTGCTTATCTTCTTCTTGGTGACCACTACAATTGCCTCAGACAAGGGTATTCTTAACTTCCTGCCTCCAAAGCAGGATCCAAACCAACCACCACCTGAAATTTTATTGAACGAGAGAAATATTTTCAATATTCTCGTCAATGCAAATGATCAGCTTTTGGTGGAAGGAGATTATTTGGAAAATACCAATAACCTTGCTGAGCAAGTTAAAGAGTTTCTTCTCAACTTCGGTGCTCCGGATGAGGAGGCAGTAGCCCTGTTCAACAGCCTGCCAGCTTCCCTTCGTGAAAAAGCGAGGAGAGATCCTTCCTCTTCTGATCACCCTATGTCCGGTGGTGCGGTAGTATCCATCAAAACCAACAGAGGTACGTCTTATGAAATGTATCTTGAGGTCTTGGATCAGGTGAAAAAGGCTTACTTTGAAATCTATGCTGAGCGTGTTGGACTAACAGCAGACCAATACAGGGCATTGACAGGAAGAAACCCGGCAGAAAGAGAACTACAGGATAGAGGAAAAGAAGGTATACCAATGGCAATCTCGATTGCAGAACCAGACAAAATAGGAGGAAATTGATATGTCAAAGTTTAAGAAAAAAACAGGCACTTCCGAAAATATCCCGACTTCTGCACTTCCGGATATTATCTTCATGCTTTTGTTCTTCTTTATGGTGACTACTGTATTGAGGGAAAATGAAATCTTGGTAGAGCAAAAAATCCCACAGGCAACCCAGCTTCAAAAGCTGGAAAAGAAATCATTGATTTCTTACCTTTATGTGGGTAAGCCAAAAAATACCGCTATGTACGGTACCGAACCAAGAGTACAGGCTAATGACGTGTTGATAAGTACCAATGACATTGTGCTTTGGGTAAATCAGGAAAAAGATAAACTTTCTGAAGTAGAAAGAGATCAGATAACCATTTCGATGAAAGCTGACCGTGATGTGAAAATGGGTCCAATCTCAGATGTTCAGTTTGAACTAAGGGAAGCGGACGCCAGAAAATTGCTCTATGCAGCAGTAGGCAGGGTTCAAAATTAATCGATATTTAAAATTTAATAATGAAAAGCTATTCCACTTGGAATAGCTTTTTTAATTTAAATCCTGATGACAACTGTAGTTACTTCAAACAAAAAAGTGCAAAATGCCTGGGCAATGTATGATTGGGCCAACTCAGTCTATAGCCTTGTCATTACTTCAACCATATTTCCGGTGTATTTCAATAGCGTCACCAAAACAGAGAATAGAGGTGATGTGGTCTCTTTTTTTGGGATTGATATTGTCAATACCGTACTCTATTCATACTCTATTTCTTTTTCATTTTTAGTAATAGCCATTATTTCACCACTACTTTCCGGAATTGCTGATACAGGTGGTAAGAAGCTTACTTTTATGAAATTCTTTGCCTATCTGGGCTCCGTATCTTGTGTTGGGTTGTTTTTCTTCGATGGGGACAATCTTGAATATGGAATTCTCTGTGCAGTTTTGGCAAGCATAGGATATGCAGGAAGTATTGTGTTTTACAATGCCTTTTTGCCTGAAATTTCCAAAGAAGAAGAATATGATTTTTTAAGTGCAAGGGGATTTGCCCTAGGTTATATAGGAAGTGTAATATTATTGATTTTAAACCTGTTAATGATAGAATTTCCGTCTTCATTCGGATTGTCTGATGGCGGTCAGGCTGCCAGATGGTCATTTTTGATTACAGGAATTTGGTGGGCAGGTTTTTCGCAGATACCTTTTAAGTATCTTCCTGATAATCCGTATAATAAAAAAGTGCAGAAGGCGCTTATTTTTAAGGGGTACCAAGAAATTAAAAATGTATTTGAAATTGTCAAAAGCAAACCTGTGATGAATAGGTTTTTGGCGGCCTTTCTTTTTTACAGTATGGGAGTGCAGACGGTAATGTATTTGGCAGCTACTTTTGGAGACAAAGAACTTGGACTTCCAGGTGATAAGCTGATCATTACTATTTTGATCATTCAACTGGTTGCCATTGTAGGGAGTTACCTTTTTGCTTTTGTTTCCAAAAAATTCGGAAATAAGTACTCCTTGGTTATTATGGTTTTCATTTGGGTTTTGATTTGTGGAGCTGCCTATTATGTCATAAATGAATACCAGTTCTACGCATTGGCATTTGTTGTAGGTATGGTAATGGGGGGGATACAATCTCTTTCCAGGTCCACATATTCCAAACTGATCCCTCCTGATACTACAGATCATGCTTCTTTCTTTAGTTTTTTTGATGTAACTGAAAAAGTGGCAATCGTTTTGGGAACTTTTTCGTATGGTTTTATTGAACAACTTACCGGAAATATGAGGAACTCATCTTTGGCCTTGGGATTGTTTTTTGTTGTTGGCTTAGGCTTTTTATTTTTGGTGAGGATTCCAAAACAGGATTTGCAGAATATAATTGAAGTGAAGCATGCTTAAAATTCTTTCAGGAAATAAGGTTTCAGAACTGGACCAAAGTTTTATAAAACATGAAAATATAAGTTCATGGCAATTGATGGAAAGGGCTTCCTTGGCATTTTCCAATTGGTTTATGCAATCTCACGGGAATAGTGGAGACAAAGTCTTTGTATTTTGCGGGCCTGGAAATAATGGGGGAGATGGTTTGGCCATTGCCCGACAATTATTTGATAAAGGATTTTCGGTTTCAGTTGTTCTTTTTTCATCCCTTTCAAATAGTAGTAAAGATTGGCAGGAGAACTTCAAAATGCTTCCAGAGGACATAGGTAAATTTCAATTTGATGATTTTGACTTTCAATTGGCAGATGGAGGAATAATTATAGATGCCCTGTTTGGAATAGGTATCAACAGACCATTGGAAGGTAAATTTCTGAAAGCCATTTTGTCCCTCAATAAAATCGGGGGAGAAAAGATTGCCATAGATATTCCTTCCGGCTTGCCTTCGGACGATTTAGTTGAAGGTGAAGCATTTTTGGCAGATGTAACCGTAAGTTTTCAGTTTCCTAAATTGTCATTATTGGTACCCGACCATGTAAAGTTTGTCGGAGATTTAGAAGTGGTCGATTTAGGGATCCCGAGTTCTTTTTTGGAAAGGTTTGAATCTCCCTATTATTTTATCCAATCTGCTTCCGTCAAACAGGGGCATACTAAATTTCACAAATTCAGCCATAAGGGGGACTTTGGCCGTGTTTTGTTCATTGGGGGACGCAAGGGCAAGGTAGGCGCCATTATTTTGAGTGCCAAGGCTGCATTAAGGACAGGCAGCGGTCTTGTGCATGTATGGGCAGAAGGATCCTCGGAAGATGTGATCCATGCTTCAGCTTTGGAGCTGATGACCGAAGGAGAAGAGGTGATGAAGCGGATTGATGATTTTGATGCTTTAGGGATAGGGCCTGGAATGGGAGAGATACCTGAGATGGTTTTTGAGGAAATTTTGCGGTCATTTAGAAAGCCCATTGTTCTGGATGCAGACGCGTTGAACATGATTGCAAGGCACAGTGAACTATGGGATCTTTTGCCTTCAGGAAGTATTCTGACCCCTCATGTGGGAGAGTTTGACAGACTGGCAGGTAAGTCAATGGATCATTTTGATCGTTTGAAAAAAGCGAAAACTCTTGCCGAGAAAAATAAGATATATTTGGTTTTGAAAGGAGCTTATACCTGTATCTCAACTCCAGATGGGAAGCAGTATTTTAACTCTACAGGAACCAAACATATGGCTACAGCAGGCTCAGGTGATGTGCTGACAGGAATTCTGACCTCTTTTTTAGGGCAGGGATATTCTCCTTTCAATGCCTGCGTTGCTGGTGTATACCATCACGGATTGGCAGGCGAGATTGCTTCAAAAGAAAAAGTACGGGGAACCATTGCCTCTGATATCTTGGAGAAGATTCCGGAAAGCTTTTTGAAATTGGGTATTGACTGATTTTATGTGAGGTGTCGACAGGGTTGCATCCTGTCCTGGAATGATCTAGAGAATTTGCGGAAATTTGTCCTGATCACAATACAAATGTTGTCAGTTGCTATTTTATGTGGAAGGGTATCATAATGGTTTAGGTACCTTTAATAAATCGGGAACAAATAAAATTTTCAGTTAGCTGTTTTTTTTAGATCGAGTGACCTTCAGGATCAAACAATTTTAGGACGGGAAGAACTTAATCCGATCGGTAAAGGTTGTAGAGTGGAATTTTGTAAGAATGAATAAAGAGAAACTTCTGCTGTGGACACTGGCTGCCATCAACTTTACCCACATTGTTGACTTTATGATTTTGATGCCTCTGGGTCCTCAATTGATGAGGATTTTTGAAATCAGCCCAAGGGAATTTGGTTTACTGGTATCTTCTTACACCTTTAGTGCCGGATTAAGCAGTTTTTTAGGTGCATTTGTCCTGGACAAATATGACCGTAAAAAAATTACTCTCTGGGTTTTTGTAGGTTTTTTACTTGGTACTTTGGCCTGTGCCCTTTCACCCAACTATCCTATCCTACTCGTGTCAAGGATTGTTGCAGGAGTTTTCGGAGGACTTACCTCGGCATTGGTATTGGCCATCATAGGGGATGTTATCCCTGATTCCCGTAGAGGCAGGGCCATGGGCTTGGTCATGGCTGCCTTTTCTGTGGCCTCTGTCTTTGGAGTGCCTTTTGGTTTATTTATTGCAAGCATGTCCAATTGGCATGCACCATTTTTCTTTTTGGCAGGACTATCGCTTATTATCCTTTGGATGATATATAAATATATCCCGAGTATCACAGCTCACTTGGTCTCTGGTCGCCTCAAGCCCAGTCCTATTCAGGTAGTACGCAGAGTGACCGGTAATGCCAACCAGATGAGGGCCATTACACTTACGATCATGATGATGCTGGGACAGTTTACTATCATTCCTTTTTTAAGCCCATACATGGTGGCCAATGTTGGATTTACTGATTTGGAACTGACATACATCTATATAGCAGGTGGGCTGTTCACCATATTTACCTCACCTTGGGTGGGTAAGTTGACTGACAGGTACGGTAAGATCCGGATTTTCACCATCTTCATGTCTTTAAATATCATACCTATTGGAGTCATTACTCATTTGGGAGTGACCCCCATTCCTTATGTGTTGTTGATCACGACCATGTTTTTTGTGACATCAAATGGCAGAATGGTACCGGCAGCTGCTTTGATTACTGGAACAGCAAAGGCAGAAAATAGAGGAAGCTTTCTAAGTTTCAATTCGGCTGTTCAGCAATTGGGTGCCGGGGTTGCATCATTTTTTGCGGGATTAGTATTAGCAGAAGGGCCAAATGGGGAATTGGTAAATTTTGATACGATCGGATACATTGCCATTGTTTTCAGCCTCCTGTGTATTCCTTTGATCAGAAGGATAAAGGTAGTAGATGTGGAAACCGAAATTGTCGCTGATTCGGAAAAAGATAAGGCGATTGTATTGGAAAAATAAAATATGGGTTTAAAAGCAAAGGCTGCCAAATTTTGACAGCCTTTGTTTATTCAGTTTAGAATTCTGCATTTCCAGGAGTTCTTGGAAAAGCAATTACATCACGGATATTTCCCATCCCTGTGACAAACAAGACCATCCTTTCAAAGCCCAGCCCAAAGCCTGCATGAGGGGTGCTGCCAAACCTTCTCGTGTCCAAGTACCACCACATCTCTTCCTGAGGAATGTCCATTTCTTCCATTCTTTGGGTGAGCTTGTCCAATCTTTCTTCCCTCTGCGAACCTCCGATGATTTCACCTATGCCCGGGAAGAGTATGTCCATGGCTGCCACGGTTTTGCCATCGTCGTTTTGACGCATGTAAAATGCCTTGATGTCTTTGGGGTAGTCGGTGAGAATCACAGGTTTTTTGAAGTGCTTTTCTACCAGGTATCTTTCATGCTCTGACTGTAGATCAGCTCCCCACTCTTCTATTAAGTACTGAAACTTTTTCTTCTTATTTGGATTGGAGTTTTTCAGCACGTCGATTGCCTCTGTATAGGTCAAGCGCTCAAACTTATTGTCTACTACAAATCTTAGCCTTTCCAGAAGACCCATTTCAGCTCTTTGTTCAGCTTTTTTGTTACTTTCTTCTTCTTGTGCTCTTTTGTCCAAAAACTCCAAGTCATCCTGGCAGTTTTCCAAAGCATAGGAAATGATATATTTCAGGAAATCTTCTGCAAGATCCTGGTTGTCTTCGGCATCGTAAAAGGCCATTTCAGGCTCTATCATCCAAAATTCAGCAAGGTGCCTCGTGGTGTTGGAGTTTTCCGCTCTGAAAGTAGGACCAAAGGTATAGATTTCCGCCAATCCCATCGCGGCAAGTTCACCTTCCAATTGACCTGAAACGGTAAGGTTGGTTTCTCTTTCGAAAAAGTCCTGTTTGTAGTCAATATTTCCTTGATCATCCAAAGGAGGATTTTTCAGATCCAAAGTAGTCACTTTGAAAGTCTCTCCGGCCCCCTCTGCATCGGAAGCTGTGATTATAGGGGTATGTATATAAAAAAAACCTTTGTCGTTGAAATACTTGTGGACAGCATATGCCAGGGCATGTCTCACTCTGAAGACTGCGCCAAATGTATTTGTCCTCACCCTCAAGTGGGCAATTTCTCTCAAAAACTCCAGAGAGTGTTTTTTGGGTTGAAGGGGATATTTTTCCGGATCTGCATCACCAAGGACTTCGATTTTTTCTGCAAGCAGTTCTGCTTGCTGACCCGCACCCTGAGAAGCTACTATCTTGCCACTGATTTTTAGGCAAGCCCCTGTGGTGGCTCTTCTTAAGGTTTCATCCTCAATTTGATTGGGATCTGCCACCACCTGAAAATTTTTGATGGTAGAGCCATCATTCATGGCAATGAAGGATACATTCTTGTTGCTCCTTTTGGTTCTTACCCAGCCCATGATGTCTACTTGCTTGTCCAGAAAGTCATCGGACAATAGATCCTTGATTTTTACTCTTTTGTTAAAAGCCATATCAAATTGATAATGTTGAAGAAATAAAGATTATGCCTTAAAAAAGGCCCTTTTGAAAGGAATGCAAAAAAACGATATAATCAGCTTTTTATCAATAAATTGTTCTAATTTCCTAAATTTGGTGACTTGGGAGAAGAATTTGAGCTCTCAGGTGTTCACAAGTGACATAGACTGAAGGGTATCAGATTTTAAGAAAGCATCATTTTAGGTTGATGGGAATGTCCGTCTGAAAAAAACGGGCTTTTTCTTCACTGAAAGGTGTATTAAAGTCTGAAATAGTAGCCTTTAATCTATTGTGAATATTGAAAATTTAACCAAACCGGATTTTTCAACAGAAGAGATATATGCAGAAATTACATTTAAGCCAAGTATTGTCCCAGAAGCTTTCTCCTCAGCAGATTCAGTTTATCAAATTGCTGCAAGTGCCTACTGCAGAACTAGATGCCAGGGTTGAGGAGGAGTTGGAAATCAATCCGGCGCTTGAAGAGGGAAGAGAAGAGGAGAAAAAGGAGTCGGAAGAGGAGGATTTTGAGGATAGCTATGAGGAGGACGTGTCTTTGGAAGACAAAGACCTTAATCTTGATGATTACCTCAATGATGATTATGGAGGATACAAAATGCAAGGAGATGGTAATTATTCCCCTGATGATGAAGACAGAGAAATTCCCATTTCCAGCGGATCATCTTTGCACGAGCAGCTACTGTCACAATTGGGTTTTCTCAAACTTGACGAAAGGCAGAAAAATATTGGAAAGCAACTGATCGGAAGTATAGAGAATGATGGATATATCCGTAGAGATTTGGAGGCCATCATTAATGACTTGGCTTTTTCCCAAAATGTAGAAACCGATCTGGATGAAGTAGAAGAGATACTAAGAAGGATTCAGGAGTTTGATCCAGCAGGTATTGCGGCACGTAATCTACAGGAATGTCTGTTGATACAGCTAGAAAGAAAAGAGCATCCAGATGATCCTGCTGTACAGAATGCCATCAAAATCGTTACGGAATGTTTTGATGAATTCACTAAAAAACATTATACCAAGATCCAGAAAAAGCTTGAAATTGAGGATGAAGACTTAAAGGATGCAGTCAATCTTATCATTAAGTGTAATCCTAAGCCAGGAGGCATTTCTGATGGACTGGTCAAGACACAATACATCATTCCGGATTTTATTCTGACCAATGTGGACGGGAAATTGGATATTTCTCTAAACTCTAAGAATGCTCCTGAGTTAAGAGTAAGCAGATCGTATTCAGAGATGTTTGATGCTTATGACAAGAGTGATAAAAAGGACAAAAAACTCAAAGATACTGTCACCTTTGTCAAGCAAAAGCTTGATGCAGCAAAGTGGTTTATTGACGCCATAAAGCAAAGACAACAGACACTGCTCAGGACCATGCAGGCTATTTTGGACTACCAGACAGAATTCTTCGTGGAAGGTGACGAAACCAAACTTAAGCCCATGATCTTAAAAGATATAGCTGAAAAAATAGAAATGGACATCTCTACAGTTTCCAGGGTAGCCAATAGCAAATCTATTCAGACTGAGTTTGGTATTTTTCCTCTGAAATACTTCTTTTCGGAGGGAATTGCAACAGATTCCGGTGAGGATGTCAGCAACAAAGAAGTAAAATCAGTCCTTCAGCAGATGGTAGACAATGAAGATAAAAGAAAACCTCTTTCAGACGACAAACTTGTCAAGCTGCTCAATGACAAAGGCTATAACATTGCCAGAAGAACCGTAGCAAAATATAGAGAACAATTGCAAATCCCTGTCGCGAGACTCAGAAAGGAACTTTAAGTGTACAGAGTTTTAGCTTTATTGATTACATATGTATTTCAGCCACTACTGATGCCGACATTGGTAGTGGCTCTATTGCTTTTTAAAGGCATTCAGCCTCCGCAATTCAACACCACTACCAACCTTATTTTGGTGTTTTTGGTATTTCTTACCACGTTTATCATTCCTGCTTTAAGTTTGATTACGCTAAAACTGACCAAAAACATCAGCTCATTGCATATGAGGGAGAGGGAGGATAGACTTTTGCCTTTTGGGATGGTAAGTGCTTTTTTTCTATTATCCACTTATTTGTTTTCTACCAAGCAGGAACTAGATCCGCTCATAGTTTTGGCTATGTTTCTCGTTACAGCCTGCATCATTTTGTTGACCGTCTTGACGATGTTTACCAAAATCAGTGCTCACATGATGGGAGTGTCGGGGCTTCTTGGCTTCACACTTTTTGTGCTGATCAAGCAGCCTGAATCCCAGCTCTTGCCCTTGTTTCTGTGTGCATTGGTTTTAACCGGAGCTGTCGGGAGTTCCAGGCTTTATCTTAATGCCCATACACCGAAAGAAATTTTATGGGGATTTTTGGTAGGGTTTTCGGTTTGCTTTACGGGGATGTGGTATTGGATGTAAAAAGGCAGGTCATCAACCTGCCCTTTTGAAAGATAAAAATAATTCGAGTCACTTATTTTGCTGAGTTTGATACCTTTGTCTTAAAGTGAAGATAAACCTAAGACGCCTTTTGATGTGTTTATTACAGTGGATACCTAAGGATCGCCGCTACTTGAGCACTTTCAGGCATGTTTTCCTCTTTGACCATGTATACTTTTCCTTTGAACTCTACCGTTTTAGCTGCAGCTTCATCTATAAGGCAATGTTGCCCATTTTCCTGTTTGTCTGATGTGGCGATTTGATGGTTTTCAGGGTCATAAGTGCCAAAAAGGTGTTTGTGGTTGGTGTTGACCAAAAGCGTATCTACACCACCTGTAAGAGCAGCCTTGATGATTTTTAGCTTGTCATTGCTCAGAGCAAGTCCATCCGCAGATTTTTGTTCAAATGTTTCTTTTCGTTTAAGTCTTTCTTTTTCGAAGTGTGGTGCCACTAACTCCCATGATTTTTGGTGCAGTGTCATCATGTCTTTTTCACCAAATGCACCACTCACATGACCTTCCAAAAGGTGGTTGTATTTGGTGGCTTCATTGAAAATGGGAATAAGATAATCCACTCCTGCCAAAATCAAAGGTAAGGGATTGTTGTTAAGCTTTGGTTCCAGCATATTGGTCATCCTATGAAAATAATTCAGGATAGTTACTTTCTTTTCCTCATCCGAACCACCGGCATGGCCATGGTACATGGCACCAGCCTTTCCGACTCCACCTTGTCCATGAAGCTGTTTCTGATTTTCGTCCTCCTCTTCTTCAGCGGTAAATGACACAGCCACTTCTTCCGGATCAAGAAGAATTTCCTGAATGGTATTTCTTGTGGCTTCGTATAATCTGATCTGGTCCAAATTGAGCAGCAACAAGTAGTAATGCCCGTCGTCCGAAAGCTCAGGGAGCATAGGGAGAAGCATGGGCTTGTGCCCTACAAAGTTTTGCCCGTCTTTGATTTCTACAGGAACCTTGATCAGGTCCATACCATCTTCTGATAGGAAACAAGCAAGCAAATCGGAATTATTTTGCCAGAACTTATGGTCTTCCAAGAGCCTATTGGCCGGTGAAAGCAGTTTGTCTATTTGAGAGGATTCCATCTTATAATCCTGCTCAAGTTTGGAGGTGACATCCTTGAGTTGATTTTTGAGGTGAATCTGATCTTTTTTATATCCATCAGAACTTTGACGGGATGTTGGCACGTAAATACTGATAAAAGGATTGGCCTTCTTTTTGGATAGGTCTACAAAGTCGTTTCTATTAAAAATCTCCATACGATTTGAATTTTAGATTAAACATTTAATTTTGATAAACGCCCGAACGGCTATTAAAATGGAACAAAAACTTCGCCAAGGAATTCTTATTTAAACTAAATCATATTATATGAATTACACCGAAAATTATAGAGGAATTAAAATTGATGTACAATCTGTAAATCTGGATATCAGTGAGTCTGTTCAGGCAGAGATCAGAAGCTGCATAGATAAGCTTTCTAAGTTCACTAACGTGATCAATGCAGTAGATATTTACTTTAAAGTAGATGGACAGGGAGGCACTGCAGAAAGTGTGGTCAGCATGCGTGTGGGAATCCCCGGTCCGGATGTTTTTGCTGAAGATAAAGGTGAGCATTGGATCCCTTTGCTCAAATCTGTCACGGATAAAAATGTACGACAACTCAAAAAGGGGAAATAATTCCCCATTATTCACTCAAGAGGGATCACCTCAAATCAAAAAGCTTCAGGACTAAAAAATCCTGAAGCTTTTTATTTGCTCAAAAAAGTCCAAAGCACTGGAAGGAGAAAGTATAAGTATAAATATTATACCAAAGAGTGCACCAAACAAATGGGCATCATGGTTGATACCATCATCCCCTTGCCTTGCCTTTACGACCGAATAAATTAAAAACATAACCCCCAAAGCAAAGCCAGGAAGGCACAATATTCCAAAGAGGCAAATATCAGATAATGGCATCAATATGATGCTGGCAAAAACAGTAGCTGCGACTCCTCCGGAGGCTCCTAATGCCCTGTAGTAACTGTGGTCACTGTGCTTGAAATAGGTGGGGATATCTGCTACCACAATGGCAGCAAAATAAAACAAGACATATATGGCTATTCCCAAGCCACTTCCAAACTTATAACTGAGGTACATTTCTATCACCCTGCCGAAAAAGAAGAAAGTAAACATGTTAAACAACAAATGCATGCTGTCTTTATGAATGAGTCCGGAAAGTACAAATCTGTCCCATTGTTTTCTATGCTTGATGGCATAAGGGGTAAACATCCACCTTTCCATTAGCTCAGGCTTTTTCCAAGCCTGATAGGAAGTCAATACCGTGATAAGAATTAAGATTACCGTAGCGGATAATTCCATAAATATGGGTTATTTTTCCCTGTTGATCAGGTCCTTTGTAAGTTGACGCAATACCTCCAAGGTATCCTGATTGGAAACCTCTAGTTTTTCAAATTGGGAAAAGCCCAAATCAAAATACTCTTGCATTTTCTTTTCAGTCAGCGTTTTGATATGGAGTTTGTCATAAATGGCAGTTACAGCCTTGACTTTCTCCTCTTTGTCAAAATCCTTAGAGGCTATCCATCTTTCTAAATCTTCTTTAATTGCCCCAGATGCCAGTTCTTTGGCTTTGATCAAAAGAAAAGTCTTTTTATTGGCAATGATATCTCCCCCTACTTGTTTTCCAAACTTTGCCTTGTCTGCATACACATCAAGTAGGTCATCTTTGAGTTGGAAACCGATGCCGATATTGACCCCGAAATCATACAATAGCTTAGCCTCTTTTTCGTCCCTTCCTGCCAAAATTGCTCCCAGTTCGAGTGCGAAACCCAGTAATACGGCTGTTTTGAGCCGGATCATATTAATATAGGTGTCTTCTTCCACCTCGTCCATTGACTCAAAGTTCATGTCATGCTGCTGCCCTTCACATACCTCGGCAGCAGTCCTGTTGAAGAGTCGGATACATTTTGGAAGGAGTACAGGGTCAATATCTACCAATAAATCATAAGCCCTGACAAGCATGACATCACCAGAGAGGATGGCTGTGTTGGGGTTCCACTTTTCATGTACTGTAGCCTTTCCCCTTCTCAAGGGTGCATCATCCATGATATCATCATGCATCAGTGTGAAATTGTGAAACACTTCCACTGCTGCGGCAGGAGAGAGTGCCTGTCGGTAGTCGTTTTTAAAAAGAGAATATGAAAGCAAAGTCAGTAAGGGGCGGATTCTTTTGCCGCCCAGACTCATGATGTAAGAAATAGGCTCGTAAAGTTCTTTTGGCGATTCTCCGTAATTCAGGTTTTCGATATGTGATTCCAGATCCTGGAGGATATCATTTACGCTTATAGTTTTGTTCATCATTTACAAATTCGAGGTCAATAGTTCTACGGTCAATGTCTGTGGCAATGACGCGTACCATTACTTTTTCACCCAAAGTGATCATTTTTTTATTTCTTGTCCCAATGAGACGCATATTTTTTTCGTCAAACTCATAGTAATCGTCTTTCATGTCGGTGACTCTTACCATACCTTCGCATTTGGTTTCGGTAATTTCTACAAATACACCCCACTCGGTGACTCCTGTGACAATGCCTTCATAATCTTTGTCCTCTGCCAAAGCCATGTATTCCACCTGCTTGTATTTGATGGAGGCTCTTTCGGAATCTGCGGCTCTTTTTTCCCTTTCGGATGAATGTACGCACTTGTCTTCCCAGGTTTCGGCATCCGGGCTTTTCCCCTCATCTAGGTAATGCTGAAGCAGCCTATGGACCATCATATCCGGGTACCTCCTGATAGGGGAGGTAAAGTGAGTGTAATGTTTGAAAGCCAGCCCAAAGTGCCCTTTTGGCTCAGTGGTGTATTTGGCTTTGGCCATACTGCGGATAGCGAGCTGTTCGAGAACGTTCTGTTCCGGTTTGCCCACAATTTCGTCCATAAGTTGGTTGAGAGCCCTGGATATTCTGACGCCTTCACCGATTTTGAGTTCATGGCCGAATTTTTTGGCAAAATTGGCAAATGTCTCCAGTCTTTCCGTGTCGGGATTGTCGTGAATCCTATATACAAAAGTATCCTTGCCTTTGTTTTGATTGAATACATATTCGGCGACCGTTCTATTGGCAAGGAGCATAAATTCCTCGATCAACTTATGGATATCCTTTCGTTCTTTGACCATCAGTCCAAGTGGAGTCCCTTTTTCATCCAATTTGAATTTAACCTCCACGGTCTCAAAATTGACAGCACCTTTATCAAACCTTCTTTTTCGGATTTTCTTGGCGAGCTCGTTGAGTAGGGTGAGTTCCTGGAAGAAATCGCCTTCTTGCTTGTCAATGCATTCCTGTGCTTCCTCATAGGCAAAGCGCCTGTCAGAATGGGTTACCGTCCTGCCAATCCAGTGATTGAGCACATCGGCGTTTTCATCCATTTCGAATACACAGGAAAATGTCAGTTTGTCCTCATTGGGACGAAGTGAGCACAGTCCATTACTCAGCCGCTCAGGTAGCATGGGGATTGTCCTGTCCACCAAATACACGGAAGTAGCCCTGTCGTAGGCTTCTTTTTCCAGCTTGGTATTGGGCTTGACATAATGTGTTACATCGGCAATGTGCACACCGATTTCATAATTTCCGTTTTCGAGTATCCTGTAAGAGATGGCATCGTCAAAGTCTTTGGCGTCTGCCGGGTCAATGGTAAATGTAGGAATGTCCCGCATGTCCCGTCTGTTTTTGATCTCCTTTTCAGGTATTTCATCCGGGATAGCGTTGGCTTCTTCTTCTACTTCTTGAGGGTATTCGAAAGGAAGCCCAAATTCGGCCATGATGGAGTGGATCTCTACTTCATGCTCTCCTGCTTTTCCTAGGACGCGGATAATTTTTCCAGTTGGATTTTTATCCTCTTCCCTCCATTCGGTCATTTTGACTACTACCTTCTGATTGTGTTCTGCACCACCCAAGTCTCCTTTGTGTACGAAAATGTCATGATGCATTTTTTTGAAATCGGGTACTACAAAAGCGAAGCGTGGTGAAATCTCCACCCTTCCAACAAATTCATCTCTGTTGCGCTCCAAGATTTCAAGCACCTTTCCTTCCTGCCTTCCACTCCTTCCTTTTGCAGGATGGATCATTATCCTGACCCTGTCTCCATCAAGTGCATGCTTGAGATCGGCTTCTTTGACCTGTATGTCTTCATCCAGCCCATATTTGGAGTCAGGGATAATATAGGCGAACCTTGGGTTGACAAAGTCCACCTCCCCTTCTATAAATTCCGGTTCCTTAACCGAGGAAAAGTAGTTTCTGGGGCTTTTTGAAATACTGCCCGAGTCGGCCAGTTTGTGCATGACAGGTTCTACTGCTCCTTTTGTCAGACTGTCTCTGATTTCCAATTTTTTGATAATTTGTTTGGCATTGAATTCCTGCCCGTAATGGTTGTCCAAAAAGTTAAGGACTTTACGTGCCAGTTGGGCTGAGTCGGTTATTTTTCCGCCTTTCTTTTTGCCCTGTTGGCTATTTTTATTTGATTTTCTTCCCATAAAAGTTTATTTCGAATTATTTAATTTCAGGCCATTGATATGTTTGAACTGGGCCTGTTTGTTTGTGATTAAAGTTACTAAAATCATTTGGGTTTCGAGGGATATTTTTAACTTAGAGTTTAATTAAAGAGTGATAGGTTATTAACCTCTAAAAAGATGAACTCGAATATCAGCATTTTTTTATTATTCACCTGCTTTGCTTTTGAGATAAATGGGTTTTCTCAGAATTTTCAGGGTATCTATCAGAGTATTGACGTGGAGAACCCATTGGTTTTATCTGTTTCTGAGCAGGGCGAATTGCTAATGGGAAAACTTTACCGATCCGATTTAAGTTCCAAAGAGTTTGTTGGCAGGAAAAGTAAAATTGGATTTGCAGGTGTTTTTGAGGTGGAAGGAGAAGCAGAAGAAGTCCATGGAGTAATTACCAAAAAATCACTGACCTTGACTTTGAAAGCTTCAGAATTTTTAGAAGCATCGCAAATGATGGCTTGAAAAATAGTGGGAAACAATATTCATATTTTTCCTTCACAATCAATCCCTGGTGCACCAAACTTTGTTCAAATTTCAAATGTTGATTTCGAGGATGGCAAAATGATTCTCAAAAACACCGAGTTTGGATGGATTGAGGTATACGAGAGGAAAGATTGAATTTTTATAATTCAACCCTCCTCCATGACACCAAATTTCCAGCACTTCTTTTTTGAGTTGTATCTCCTCCATAAACCAATGACTTGTTTAGGTTTTGTATTTGGGAGATTTCTTCAAACTTGGCAAGTCCATCAAACATTTGGGTTTTTATAGTTTGGGAGGCTTTGAATTCTATGATATCAATTTTGTCGCCTTTGTCGACCAATAGGTCAATTTCATTCCCAGCAGCATCCCGCCAAAACCATAGATCTTGAGGATTGTTTTGATGGTGCATTTGTTTCACATACTCTGCAATCATCATGTTTTCGAATAAAGCACCTTTGATAGGATTTGTCAGTATACTTTCCGTTTTGCTGATTTTGAGCAAGTGACATAATAAACCTGTATCGTAGAAGTAAAGCTTAGGTGTTTTGACAATCCTTTTATTGAAATTTTTGTGATAGGGGTATAGTTGAAATGTAATGAAACTTTGTTCCAAAGCGGAAAGCCAGGCTTTAGCAGTAGGTTGACTGATGCCGCATTCATTGGCCAAGGCATTCATGTTCAATAGTTGTCCTGCTCTAGTAGCGCAAAGGGCAAGGAAGTTTTGGAAAATCCTCAAATTCCGAATAGCAACAAGTTCACCGATGTCCCGGTTGATGTATGTTTCGATGTAATTGGAGTAAAAGACCTTTGAAGGGATATCCCGGTCATAAATGGCCGGGTAATATCCTTTGATCAGTGAATTCAAATAGTTCTCTTCCAATATTCCGGCATTGTTCAATTCCTTTAAATCAAAAGGGAACAATTTGAAAATCGCAACTCTTCCGGCTAGGCTTTGGGTGATGCTGTGCATCAGGTGAAAATTTTGCGAACCTGAAAGGACATAAATACCCATTTCCCCTCTTCGATCATCAACGATATTTTGGATGTAAGAAAACAGTTCAGGAACACGCTGAACTTCATCAAAAATGACATGTGTATGGAATTCTTTCAAAAAGCCATTAGGATCTGACTCAGCGAAGTTCCTGTTGTCAGGATTTTCCAAACTGACATATCGGTAGTCCGGGAATAAACTTTTGAGCAGGGTAGTCTTTCCGGATTGTCTTGGGCCTGTGAGTGCCAGAATCGGGTACTTGGGGCTAATCCTTTTTATTGCTGACACTATGTCTCTCGAAACCAGCATGTTTTTATTTCAAAGGTAAGTTTAATTTTGAAATTTCACAATGTTAACTTTGAAATAACACAAGTTAAATTTTGAAATAACATATTATAAACTTTGAAATAACACAAGTTGAATTTTGAATTGACATGGCGGTAAAATGCCTTAATTATCTTAGTAGAGAAAAATTCCCATCAATATCGAAACCCCTATTTCAATCCTATTTCCATAATCTCCCAAATAGCTCTGGTCTCAGAATCTCTGTTTCTTATAGATTTTCCCGCTATTCTATTTCTAATTATTTCAATTTTATCCCAAATCACTTCGCTCTCGGGATCTCCGTTTCACTCCGATTTCGTGAAGCATATTTCAATATCCACCAATATCGATAATCCTGCTCTAATCATATATCATTCAGAATTATCTGTATTAATAATCTCCATCTCCACATCAGGAGGGAAACATTGAAAAGCCAAATATATCTGTGCGGTCACCAATACATCCCTTAGGCAATATTCACGGATTTTTTGAAGGTTGTTTTCTACATAGTACGCCTCATTGACCTGAGAACCATCAATCCCATCTTTGGAAGTAGGAATGTCAAAAACTGCAGCCAGCAATTCCAATCTGGTGTAATGCTTGTAATCCCCGAATTTCCAAAGTTCCAGGGTGTCCAAATGGCGGATTTCCCATGGTTTCTTACCTGCCATCTGAAGTGGCTCTGGTAATGGAATCCTATTGATCAGAATCCTCCTGCTCAGGTAAGGGAAATCAAATTCTTTTCCATTGTGGGCACAAAGGATCCACTTCTTTTTTTGAAGCAGCTCGGCAAAAGCAGATAAGGTGTCGTACTCATTTTCATCTGCAAAACTCTTGAGCCTGAATTCCAACTTGTTTTCTTCAGCATTAAAATGAAAATACCCAACCCCTACGGTGATGACTTTGCCAAATTCAGCATAGATGCCAGCCTTCTCGAAAAACAAACTCCCGGCTTCAGTTTTTTCTTCCTTCTCCTTATTATTTCCTTGGGTGATGAGTTTTTCTTTTTTCAACCATTCTTCTT
This sequence comes from Arthrospiribacter ruber, assembly GCF_019343195.1. Lineage (GTDB taxonomy): Bacteria > Bacteroidota > Bacteroidia > Cytophagales > Cyclobacteriaceae > Arthrospiribacter > Arthrospiribacter ruber. Next base: position 188,584 of record NZ_RPHB01000009.1, on the reverse strand, counting down.
GCAGCCTCGGAGGCAAGTCTTCGTAAGAGGATTCGCAAGAGGCTGTTTCGATGTCGAGAAAAAGGATGTCTTTGAGTTCATTCAAAAAATTGTTCATTCGCTTTAATTATTAAGTTGGTAGCGATGAATTTAATTAGAAATCACGGATTTTAAAATTGAATTTTGATCCTTTTACCCATGCAGAACTCCCTCAAGGCCCAGTTCAGGAATGAATTTAACATTGCCGGGATCCATGCTACCATGGGGGAAGATGAATTTTTTGTCAAAAATCTGATCCAGAATATAGTAACTCACCCAGAATTCATTGCTTAAAGCAAAAAGTACGGGATCAATAGGTTCAATTTTAGCAATGGACTGTGCTCCCAATTCCTGTATCATGTGACGCAGTGTGGAGGTTTTCTTTTCTTCCCCATCCATGATTCCATAACCTTTTGAGGTGATCATCACTGTATTCAGCTCTATCAGGTTGAGGTTGATGATATATACTGTCCATTCTGTATTGCCGTTTACCTCTTCCTTGGCAATGGCTAGTTTTACCCCTGTTACGGGATGAAAGTTGATGTCTTTTTTCATTTTTTAGATTTGAGACATGAGATTTGAGACATAAGATGCAAGACAAAAGATGCAAGACATGAAATCTAGTTTTTGACTTGTTTTATATGAATGTCCACTAATACCTACTAGTTTTTTAAACGAGATCCCGAATCAATTGTCTCTTCTGGTTTGCGCTAAAGCTCTGGGTTGAAAATATTTCGCCGAAGGCATATTTCTAATTATTTCGCGAAGCATATTTCTGTATCATAATATCCACTAATATCCAATATCCATTAGTATCTAAAACCTTATTTCAACCATATTTCAATTATATTTCTACCTATTTCTATTTAGGTCTGACCAGAAAATAAAATATCCATTTTTATCACAAATCATTCTTCCATTTCAAATAGATGAATGATATGCTTTTTGACCTTTTCCTTGACTTCGTCTTGATCTAAGGGCCTGCCTAATTCCAAGTGCATGGAGGTCACTGCTTTGTCCGGAATGCCGCAGGGAATGATGTTGTTGAAGTAATCTATATCTGCATTGACATTGAAAGCAAAGCCATGCATGGTGACCCATCTGCTGGATTTGACTCCCATAGCACAGATTTTTCTGGGATTTTTTTGCTCGATATGATCAATCCAGACACCCGTAAGCCCATCAATTCTTCCGGCCTCAATCCCGTAATCAGCCAAAGTTAAAATGATGGTTTCCTCAAGCAGTCTCAGGTACTTGTGTATATCCGTAAAGAAATTATCCAAATCCAGAATTGGATAGCCAACAAGTTGCCCAGGACCGTGATAAGTAATGTCGCCACCTCGGTTGATCTTGTAAAAAGTAGCTTTTTTTTCTGTCAGTCCAATCTGATCCAGCAAAAGATGGGATTCCGCACCGCTTTTGCCCAATGTATACACATGGGGATGCTCCACAAAAATCAGGTAGTTGTCCGTTATTTGTTGCGCTTCGGGAGTAGCATTTCTATTTGCGATTTTTAAAGCTACGGTTTTGGCGAAAATTTCTTCCTGAAAATCCCAGGTTTCCTTGTAATCTTTGATGCCTAGGTCTAGAAATTTTACTTTTTTATTGATAACTTGATTCACGGGATGTAATTGATGCTATATGGAAACGCTGATTTTTTTCGGATAGTTCTCCTGTAGACGCCATTGTAATTGCTCCTGTTTTTAACTTAAGTTTTTTAACACACACACAAACAAAACAAAAAATGGCCATTCATAATGACAAAGGTAAGGAAGCGGAGGACCTGGTCAAAACTTGGTTGTCCGGAAAAGGGTATGAATTTCAGGAAGCCAATTACCGCTATGGGCATGCGGAGATTGACCTGATATTTACATTTCGTGGATTGCTGGTTTTTGTGGAGGTTAAATACCGCAGTGGTACTGGCTTTGGGTTTGCCGAGGAGTTTGTCGATGCTACCAAGCGTAAGCTGCTGATCAAGGCTGCGGATCATTATATCCACGAAAAAGATTGGCACAAAGATATCCGCTTTGATATTGTAGGAGTGTACAGGGATCGAAACGGGAATATTAATTTCAGGCATTTTGAAGATGCTTTTTATTAAAAAACCAAAGGAACTGGTAAGTATTGTCAGAATTTAGGTAGTTTCGGACAAATATCTTCAATATGAAAATCCGCTTCGTAATTTTATTTTTTATGCTTATTGGATTGTATTCCTGTAATACTGATCCCATGGTCAAATCCGCTAAAAAGGATGCGGAAAGATTTCTAAAAAATGTAAGAAATCCTCAGCAATTGATCCATCATCCCATGCTCGAACCGGAAGGACTTTCCACCACCATCGCTTTACAAAACAAAAAGAGAAACTTGGAAGGTTTACGTGATTCTGTCAACGAGCTCTGTGGCAAATCTTCGGATTATTCCTTGGTCAATACTTTCAAAAAAGTCGGGGAAAATCAAAAGAAGTTTATCTACCTGGAATATGAATATTGCAAGCAGATCACATTTATAATGGGATATGTGAAGCAGGGAGACAAAGTGATGCTACATAGTATTTGGCCAATGAACAGCGAAGACAGACCCAAGGACCTTTTTCAAAAGGATGCAGACTGGAATTAAGAAGGGGCAGTTGTAATACCGCCTCTTTGATGATTTATTTTTTAGCCTGAAATTTTTCCACGTAGTTTTCTACCGGCTGAAGGGATTTGAGGTAAGTATATATGGCCTCCAGGTCACTTTCATCCATACCTGCGTACATGATCCATGGCATTATTGTCTGAAAGTCGCCTGGTTTGACTTTTTCGGGGATATAATTGTCTCCATACATTTTAAAGCGCTGAACAAACATTTCCTTGGTCCAATTCCCTATTCCACTTTCATGTGGGGTAAGGTTAGGGGTTACAAGCATAGCCTCAGGGAATTCAAACTCACGTCCCCCGGCCAGCCTTTCTCCTACAAAAGCCCCGTTTTCAAATCTGGTATGGCATTCAGCACAACCCGAAATCGTAGCCAAATAGCCACCATATGCAACTTGATCTTGTTTTGGGTCCGGTCTTTTGCTAAGGTTTGCTTTTTTGGGCATAGTATTCAGAATGATGTTGAATGGGAAATCAGGCTTGGACTTTGGGTGGTTTGTTTCTACTGGGTCTAAGGTTCTGAGGTAAGCAATCACAGCTTTTACATCCTCGGCGTCTGCCTTGGAATATTCTCCATAAGGCATCACTGGGAAAATAGCGGAACCGTCTTTTCTTACCCCAGTGGTAATGGCCCTGAAAATCTCCCCATCTGTCCAGTCTTTGAGGTTGAAAGGAGTGAGGTTTGGGGAAATAAACGTTCCAGGGAAACCTTCTTTTTTGTCAAAAACTTCTCCCCCGGCAGCCAAGGTGGACTGAATCGGGGGACCCGCAAAAAGTTCGAAATCCCGCACAGAATGACAGTCAACACACAACATTACGTGGTGGGCTAGGTATTTTCCATGAGCTACCCGTTCTTCTGTGATTTCTATTTGCATCTCCTCCGGTGGGCCAACATTGGGAAGCGCAATGGAAATGTAAGCAATTGCCACAAGAATTAAGGCAAGGATTCCTGTGATTACGAAAGCAGAGATTTTCAAGATTTTCTTCATAGTAAAAATTGGTTTTGAGAGCGGTTGTTTTCTTGACAAAAATCCAGGAATCTTACTTTTCATCAATCACCCTTTTGGGTGATTTTTGCTTCTTTCTCTCAATACCTGTGCAATCTGTGAATTAGGTCAGTCCTATTATTGGCTTCTGTTTTGGAAAAAATATTTTTAAGATGTGTCTTGATGGTGTTTTCACTGACAAACAATTGATTGGCAATTTCTTGGTTTGATTTCCCTTCCTCTACCAGCCTGATAATTTCGATTTCTCTTTTTGTCAGAGGGCTGAGCATTTTGAGGTTGATTTTTGCAAAATCAAGGTTCCCTGAATTGTTTTTTTGTTCCAGCTCCTCTTGCCGGATTTTTACTTGTTTTCTCCATTTTTTTACATAAAAAAACAAACTGATGGTAAAAGCGAAAAACAATAATGTAAGGATGATGCTGATGTTTTTCTTTTTTGACTGCTCCGAAAATAAGGCCATTTCCTGCTGTTGGATTTTCTTATCTTTTTCTATAGCGTCAAACCTTGCCTGCATCTCTTCTATGGCCCATGCTTTTTGCTCATTATTGATACTGTCATTGAGGAGGTTGTATTCTTTCCAGAATCTAACAGACCTTCCAGGATCGCCAGTCAACTCGTAGGCAAGTGCCAGTTCTTTATAAAGAAGTCTTCTGAGTTCTAGCCGGTCAGAGTTTTCGAGCAGCTCTCTGGCCTCCAAGAGTTTATTAATCCCGTTTTTGTCAAGTTTGATCTCTACTATTCCCAAATAAGTAAGGGCAGCTGCTTTTTCATGGATTTTGTCTGGCTTGAGTTTGGGGACTTCTTCAGAAAGGAGTTTATAGGCAAGAGTGTCATTGCCTAAGTGATAAAAGGCTACCGCTTTTCCGATATTGATTTCTGCCAGATTGTGGGAAGAGGCAGTATTGGATGAAAGTGCATCAGCTTTTTGGAATTCAAGTAAGCTTTTGGGATAATCATTAAGGTAAGCATATAACAGTCCAAGATTGTAATGTGAATTGATCATTCCCACGGTGTCTGCTTGGCTGTTTTTGATTTCGAGGGACTTTTGGTGTACCTCCATAGCTCTTCTGAAATTTCTTTGTTGCCTGTAAATGACTGCAAGGTTGTTGAGTGCTTGGGACATACCCTCCAAATATCCCAAGTGCTCGCTGAGGTCAAATCCCTGCTGAAAATTTTCCAAAGCCTGATCCTGAATACCTTGGTAATAATAGGCCACTCCAATGGCATTGGTGACCTTGGCGAGACTAAGGCTATCTTTACTCTGTAATGAGAGACTCTTCATAAAAGCAAAAACTTCCATAGCTTCCTCAAATCTGTTGAGGTACTCCAGCGCAAGTGCTTTTTGGTAAAGGCTCCAGATTTGTCCGCGAATAAAATTGAGCTGAATGGCCAATTTGGCACCTTCGTCTGCGAAGTAAATGACAGAATCGGAATGCTGATCTTGATAGTAAAATGCCAGGTCTCTGTATATCCAAACCTTGTTGGTGTCCCTTGGGGCAGTGATCAAGTCCTGCTTTAGTTGCTTGATGATAATTTCTTGGGAAAAAACGGGTGAGAAAAACAGGCAGCAAGTAAGAGTCAAAATAGTTCTACGCAACTTTTTCAAGAAAAAGGCTTCTGACTTTGATCCATCTCGCTTCATAATCCGGGTGTATAAGCGTAAAAGTGAATGTGAAACTTTCGGTTTGGAAAATGAATGTAAGGATTTTGGAAATCAAAGTGAAATAATGGATTGATTTTTAGCCTGTTGAGGGTTCATGGGTAATATTGGAAAAAGTAACACAAAAAAAGCCTTGCAAATTTTCACTTGCAAGGCTTTCAATATGGATTACCAGATTTAAAAATTACAAATAATGGGTTCAATGCTCCTGTCAAGTGTTCCCTTTTTAAAAGAGGAGATCCTTGAAGTCTGATTTTCGGCACGGGGTACAAAAAGACCAAAATCATAAACTGCATTCATTCTCTCTCTTTGGTCAAAGGTGAAATGATCCACATTTACCACGTAATCCATGAAATTGGTAGAAATGAAGTTTTCACCTAAACAACTCCTTCTATTGTTGTTGAAAACAGCATTTCCAGAAAGGTTGTCTATGCTATGGGGTTTTGTGTCATCTACATAATCACCGGGTCCACAGTTTTGGAAGGTATGATACAATCCCAAGTAATGCCCCATTTCATGAGCTAGGACATGTGGATTTGGATTGCTTTGTTCTATGGCAAACCTGTAGTCCAAAGATATAGAATAAGGGTAGTTGATGACCGGGTCAGGGTTGGAGTTGACCTGAAGACCGGGAATCACTCCCTCACTCAAAGTAGGCAAATAGGCAAATCCTGCAGCAAAACCTATGCTTTCTATGAATACATTAATATACCTGTTTGGGTCCCACATTTCATCGAACTTGGTCTGAAGGTATTCCGGACTGTCATCAGAAAAGTCAGATGCTACTTCAATCCTATTGTATCCTACTGTCTGAAGCATGCTTCCATCCGGGGCCCTGTCCGCTAATCTAAATCTGAAATAACCGTTTACGGCATTTACATTACTTCTGAAGCTTGTTCTGATTGTATTGGCAAATGCTGCATTGACTTTGGAAATTTCATTGGCCATCTGTGCTTCAGAAATATTGGGACCATTGGAAAATACATGAAAAATGATCGGCATTTCTTTCACTGGATAGACAATATCTTCTCTGGATTCAATCTGAAGCTCATTGCTTTCCACTCCGAAAATTCTGGCTTTGACTTTAAGGGATCCGGTCTCTCTGATCCGTATGTTTTGAAGCGAGCTACTTACTTGTTCGCCCACTTGAAGCTCCAAGTTTCTCAAAATCTGATCTTCCAGTCCTGTAATTTCTCCTTCAGGCCCAAATACCCTGACCCTGAAATCCATGGTGTTGTTGTCTGCTACCGCAAAACTGTTTCTTGTTTCATCAGAAAAATCCAATCTGATCTCTTGAATGTAATCTGGGCCTACCACTTGGATTTCCACATCGTTGCTAAAAGTGCGTTCCCGTGTCGGAAATGCTGCCCGAAGTCTGTATGTACCTGGTCGGGAAAGGTCCAGGCTTGGTGCTTCAATCAAGGAATCCGTGAGGAATAATTCGAAAGGAATGTTTTGGTTTGTAAAAAGAGGCCTGTTGCTTTCGTCAAAATACCTGACATCCACAGGCAAAGCCTGGCTAAGATTTTCAGAAAAGAAAATCTGCTGTGGGGTGCTTATGGAAATCCTTGCGATCTGATTAAGGTAAAAGGAATTTTCCTGTTCTCTTTCTGCCACACAGGAAATACCGAGTAGGAGTGCCAGGCAGGGGATGAATTTTTTTAATGCCTTCATTAGTATACCAGGATTAATTGAACTTGATTGATGCTGTTAGGAACCTGAGTGTTTTCCACGAAATCATTCAGGGATTGGTAATATCTGAATTCCACTAAGCGTTTCCCTATATAGACACCGACGCCATAGTTTAGGCCATACTGCAAACTACTGGTGTTTGCTTCGAAGTTATTTACGGAGTTACCATTCAAGGTGGTTTCCTGAGAGGTGCTCAGGTAATACTTTGCAAATCCGCCAAATGAAATTTGGGGTTTAATTTTTCCTCCGTAAGTCAGGACTAACGGAATGGCATCAAGCCCAAACACAAAATTGTTGAATTCTGTAACAGCTTCGATATTGGAATTGATTGAATTGTTGACCACTGGCTGGATCTCCATATATGGTTCCAGTCTTGCATGGTTAAATTCAGACAACTTCCAATCAAAAACTGCTCCTGCGCCAAAGCCTACCTTATAGTCTGATGTTACTTGTGCAAAACCCAAATCATCGTAATTGAAAAAATTGAGTGATGGAGCAATTCTGACTCCTACTTTCATTTCTTTTTTAGGTTTGGGGATACTGTCATTCAGTATCTCGGCCTGGAGTTGATGTGAAATCGACACGATTGCCACAACCAGCATTATTGCCATTGCTTTTTTCATATAAACAAGTTTAAGTTATCCCAATCACTATTTTTCCGGGAAAGTCTAAAATTAGCCCCTGAAACTAGGTATTTCTGATTTTATTCTCAATATAAACTAAGGGATTTTTCGAAATGTTTGTAAGCGTTTGGTAATTAGTTATTTGAATTTATCATAAAGTCTTCAGTTATTGTATTTATTCACTAATTTATTGATGGAAATAGGTCTTTTTAGAATAAATAAAAAAATAACCGAACATAAATATGGGTAAGTTTAAAGGAGATAATAAAGGCAGACGGGACTTTCTACGTACCATATCAGCTACGGGGGCATTTTCATTGATGCCTGTTTCATTTGCACTTTCAGAATCAAGAAATGCTTTGGAAAATCTCAAAAGAGCCAAAGGTGTTGTCGAACTTTCTGAGCTACCCAAGCGGAAGGAGCTTAACCTTTCTCCTGCTTCATGGATTTGGTTTCCTGCCGAACGGATACTTCCAAATTCCTTTTTTCATTTCAGAAAGGTGCTCAAGCTAAACAAGTCAGTACGTTCCGCAAAAGGTTGGATTCAGGCAGAAAGTAGGTATGTCCTTTTTTTAAATGGGCAAAGGATTCAATTCGGGCCAGCCCCATCTGACCCACGATATGCAGAAGCCGATCCTATAGATTTAACAGATAGATTAAAAATTGATGATAATGTCTTTGGAGCAACTGTAGTTTATTTCGGTTTTGGAGATGGTGCATGGCCTGCAGGAAAAGCAGGATTTATTTTTAGGTTAGAAATAGGATTTGAGGATGGTGAAAAATCAATCTTGGTGAGTGATGAAACCTGGTCTGTCCAGCAGGCAAAAAGCTGGCCTTCCGGAAAATATAAACGCTGGTATCTACGAGCTTTACAGGAGGAGTTTGACAACCGGTTATATCCGGATGGCTGGAACGACGTAGGTTTTTCCGAAGATAATTCTTGGAAAAAGGCCAAGGTGTTTTCGAAGGAGGCGCAGAAAACGGCCTTGAGTTCTTCCATTTCTGATTATTTATATGACAGCGGAGGAAATCAGAATACTCAACTCAGAAGACGCACTGTTCCGCTGATATTGGAAAAGCCTGTACATGATTTTCAACTTAAGGAAGTACATACTTTAAATTGGAATACCTCGATTGAAGAATACTTTGATTTTAAAACTGAAAATGCTTTTCAAGTTGATCAAATTATAGATGGGTTTTCGGAAAAAGGTGCAACATGGGAGTTTGAAGTACCTAAAAGCCAAAATCAGGGACTGGTTCTGTCTTTTGAAATGCAGGAGCATGCTATTGGTTGGCCTTTCGTTACCATCAGCTGTAGTGAAGGTACTACAGTTGAAATGTTGGTGCAGCAAGGGCATGAACTGTTGAAAAGGGGTGGTCCTGCTCTGATCAACAACAATTTCAATTCATGGACAAGATTTATATGTAAGGAAGGGGAGAATCAATTCATGTCATTTGATTATGAAAGCGTCAAGTGGATTCAGCTTCACATCCACCATGCAGTAGGAACAGTCAAAATCAGTCATCCCGGACTTCTGAGAAGAGTGTATGATTTTCCTTTTCAACCTACAGTTGAAACGTCTCATGAGGGATTTAACCGACTTTTGGGAGCATGTATCAATACGGTTTGGAACAATAGCCATGATACCATTGTGGATTGTGTGGGGAGGGAGCGGCAGCAATATAGTGGAGACATTGGACACATGATCCATGCCTTGCATGTTGGATTTGGAGAAGGGCAGCTTCCTTATAGATTTGTAGACACCTTCAGTCAAGGGTTGACATTGGGAGGTTTTTTTATGGACAGCTGGCCGGCCTACGACCGATTAAATAGATTGGCGCAAAGACAGTTGGATCTTACTCCTTGGGGAGTGCTTTTGGATCATAGCGTAGGTTTTTGTTATGATTGCTGGAATCATTATCTCTATTCGGGGAAAAAAGAGGACTTGGAGGAAGCATTTCCAAGACTGTTACGTTTTTTTGAATTGATCCAAAGCTCTCTAGACAATGAAGGCCTGCTTCAGGTAGAAAATTTAGGGGTAAATGCCATCTGGATGGATACAGATTCTTACAAAGCAGTCAGAGATAAGCAATGTGCCTATAATTTGTATGTCGCCAGCATGTTGAAATTAGCTCTGGCTCCATTGGCAGCCGAGTTTGGGTTGGATGCATTAAAAAATCAAATGTTTGATATGTCCTTAAAGCTGGCTGAGAAAGTAGAAGCCAAGTTTTACCTTGCCAGTGAAGGTTTGCTGGTTATCAACTTGCCATGGCTTGACGAGGATAAAGAGAAAAGAACCTGTGAGCGCTCTTTGGCTCATTGGGTATTGGGAGGTTTTGTACCTAAATCTTCAAAAAAAGCGGTTTTAAATGAATTGACCACTCTGCCCAAGAGGTTAGGAAGGTGCTACCCGGCCAATACTATCTGGACGTATTGGGCTTGTTCAGCTTTGGGGAATACAGAGTTTATTTTGAAAGACTTTGATCAGAGGTGGTTGCCAATGCTTTCTGTAAAAGAGAACAATACCATCCAGGAACATTGGCAAGCAGAGAAAGATACACAAAACCAATTGAGCCATGCCGGAATAGCCCCTTTCTATGCAGCCTACATGTGTTTTGCCGGTATTGAAGTCATCAGACCGGGTGGGAGCTTGGTCCGAGTGAAACCTCAGCCAGCTAGTTTAGAGAAATTGAAATTGACCTACCATACTTCTTATGGGCCTATGGGGTTTAACTGTCAAGGAAAAAAAGGGAACAGAAAATTAATCCTATCTATTCCTAAAGGTGTCTTAGTCCATTTGGAAATTCCTTCCTCCGAAAAGATCCCCCATGGAGCTGAAAAGGTGACAGCCGATAAAAATGAATTTACAACTGTTTGCCTTTCCGGTGGGAAGGTGTGGGAAATAGATTTGTTGTATGTTTAAAAGGGCTGATGTATCTTTAAATGAATTGATAAAAACCTCCCAATTAACCTTGTATCTAAATGAAAGACCTTCTTTTTTTTCCTTTACTCTTTATTTCTTTGGCCATCTCCGCTCAAACTTCCTTGGAATTTAAGAATCCTGTCAAACAACGTGTTTTGGTACTCACGGACATTACCAATGAACCCGATGATCAGCAGTCTTTGGTGAGGTTTTTAGTCTATTCCAATGAATATGATGTGGAAGGAATAGTGGCTACCACTTCCACTCATTTGAGAGACCACACAAGGAAAGACAAAATTGAAGAATTGATCAGGAATTATGGAGAAGTAAAAGCCAACCTGGATAAGCATGGGGATGGCTTTCCCAGCGCGGAATATCTGCTGAGTGTGACTTCTGAGCACTTACCACTTTATAGCATGGATGGAGTAGGGGAAGGGAAAGATTCTCCAGGCTCGGAGCTGTTGATAAAAGCAGTGGACAAAGAGGATGATAGGCCGCTTTGGGTGTCCGTGTGGGGAGGTGCCAATTGCTTAGCGCAGGCCTTGTGGAAAGTGAAAAATACCCGTACCGAGGATGGGATCAAAAAGTTTGTCGAAAAAATCAAAGTATACGCCATCTCTGATCAGGATTTTGCAGGGCATTGGATCAGACAAAATTTCCCTGGTATTTTTTATATCGTAGATGCAAGTGCCGGGGACAACTGGAGGGAATATTACAAAGCCACCTGGACAGGAATAGCCGGCGATAAATGGTATAAAAATGGGCCATTTCATCATTTTGATCTGGTTGACAATCCGTGGCTGATGGAAAATATCCGGGACAACCATGGCCCACTAGGTGCAAATTATCTCCCTGTAGAATATATAATGGAGGGTGATACGCCTTCTTTTATAGGTTTGATTCAAAATGGGCTAGGCTGGGATCAAAGTCCCAGCTATGGAGGATGGGCCGGGAGATATGAACACTGGAAGTCTTTCGGAGAGGTGGACAAAATCTGGACTTCTTCCATCAACACGCAAGATGAGCTTGTATTGCCTGATGGCAGAAAAGAAGCTTCGAATCAAGCGACGATCTGGAGGTGGAGAAAGGCCTTTCAACATGATTTTGCGGCTAGGATGGATTGGAATGTAGCCGAATCCTTTAGTGAAGCCAATCATAACCCTGTAGTACTCCTTAATGGAAATGAAGGAAAAGCTTTGGCTTTTGGAAAGGTAAAAAAGGGAGAAACCGCCAGACTATCAGCGAAAGGAACATTTGATCCTGACGGGGATCTGCTAAGGTTCAAATGGTGGATCTACGGGGAAGCAGGAGGTTTTTCAGGGAAGCTCCAATTTCATAATCCGCATGGAGAAGAACTGGTTTTTGAAATGCCAGTGCTAGGTCAGGGACAGTCGTTGCACGTGATTTTGGAGGTAGAGGACAATGGAGAACCTAGTTTGACCAGTTATAGAAGGGTAATCATTCAGCATCCGTGATCCGCTAATTTGACATGAGGATAAAAAAAATGTTATCTTCCAAGACGATAAAAACCAATCTCTTGATTGTTTTAAGTCTGCTTTTTATGTTTTCTACGCAGGCACAGTCAGTTTTCAGTTTGTACGGAGAGCAAAATATTCCCAATTCCATAGATACACCCGATGATGAATTAACTGAAGTAGGGGAGGATGGTATATTGAGGATCAGTAAGGTCAGCCGGCCAACCTTGACAGCATATTTTCCAGAGAAGGAAAAAGCCACCGGGGAAGCAGTCATTATAGTTCCAGGTGGGGGATATTGGATACTTGCAGCTGGACATGAAGGTGCGGATGTTGCGGTGGCACTGGCTGAAATGGGCATTACAGCATTTGTTTTGAAATATAGACTTCCAAGCGATGACACCATGATCAATAAGCGTATTGGTCCTTTACAGGATGCACAGCGGTCTTTGCAATTGGTAAGGGAAAATGCAAAAGAATGGGGAGTCCAGTCTGAAAAAGTTGCTTTGTTGGGCTTTTCGGCTGGTGGACACTTGAGCTCAACTGCCGGAACCAAATTCGAAACTTCTTATATTCCCAATCCTGAGGGCTTGAGTCTGAGGCCTGACTTTTTGATTTTGGTTTACCCTGTCATTAGCTTCGATCCTGCAATCGGCCATAGTGGTTCCTCCAAAAATTTGTTGGGAGAAAACCCATCTAAAGAAATATTGGACGATTTTTCAAGTGATAAGCATGTCTCATCAGATACTCCTCCTGCATTTTTGGTACATGCGGCCAATGATCCAGTCAGTATTGACAACTCCAGAGTTTTTGAAAATGCGCTGAAAACCCACAATGTGCCGGTGGGAACCTTATATTATGAAACCGGTGGACATGGGTTTGGGCTGTACAATCCAGAATCGGATAATTTATGGCTGGACAAGGCTATCCAATGGTGGAGGGAAAATTCAAACCGTTAAAATTATTTAATTTTTACGCTTTGGATGTGATTATGAAGGGTTTGGATAGTTTATTGTTCCGTGATGACTGTAAGATTTGCTTGGAAAAGTCTATTGATGGCCCAAGAATACAGAACACTTATCGCAAGCGACCTTTCTTAAAAACTCAACTAGCATTTTGACCACCCCGTAATACAATACTATGGTAAGATTTATTTCAGGATTTGTGATTGCTGTTCTGCTTTTGACAGGAGCATGGATCATATTCAGTGAAAAAGAAAGCAAAGAATCTTTGGACGAAAGTTCGGCATTGATCCAGCAACAGATAGAGCAAGTCGGAAAATTGATAGTTACTGAGGGTAATTTTTCCCAGGTATTTAATTTCAAAAATTCCCAAAACCTATTTCTCAATATTCTGAAATCAGATAAAAAAGCTTTAGTGGTTGCAAATGCCAAGGTAACGGTAGAGTATGACTTGAGACAACTGGAAACAGAGCTTGATGTAGAAAACAAGAAGGTTATTTTGAAAAAAATCCCCGATCCTGTGATCAATATTTACCCTGATATCCAGTATTATGATGTCAGACAGGATTATTTCAATCAGTTTGGTGCTGCAGACTACAATAAAATCAAAAATACCGTGACCGAGCGTATCAGACAAAAAGTTGATCAATCCAATTTGTTGGATAATAGTCGGGAGCGTTTGATGGCGGAATTGGCCAACATATACGTACTTACCAAGTCATTGGGCTGGACTTTACAGTACAATGAGATAGTAATAGAGCACGAAGAAGACCTTATGATTCTCCAGCGTTAAAAGTAAATAGGGCGTGCTGAAAAACGCCAACTGGAGAATAAATGCTTTAAATTTTGATGAATATCCCGTTTGTCAAGTATTTTCTTTTTAAGCAGGTGCACGCTTATTCAATGATATAAATGATTTCCGTGCTCCTTAAAATTTCAAAATTCGAAATTTTAAGGCTAGTATCAGGCATACCATCTTCTTCATTGGGCTTACTCGAAGTATAAGCATACATCTTCATTCGCCCGCTTTGAATCTGGCATACCTGAGACTTTTTCAGCAAACCCTAAATAGGCCACTCTTTCAAGAAAGTGGCCTAAAAAATTCAACGGGGATTTATTAAACTGTGTGTTCCAAATATCCTTCTTCCTTACTCAATATCTGAGCGACATTGGTCAAAAGAACCCCATAAATTACCTTGGAGCTGACATCCGCAATGGTATATGTAATCTGCCTGGCAACAACTCCTACTTCATTGAAAAAAGCACCTTCTATGCCTGCCAAATGTGGCATGAGATAGGCGCCAGGATATAACATCCAGCTGACCAGAAATAATACCCAAATGGACTGCAAAGTTTTTTGTGCTTTGACAGGGATACCTTCTTTACCCTCATCGATAACTTTTTTCATCAGCCACAGAATATGGAAGAAAAAGACTGTGGAGATAGCTCCCCAAACTGCAAACATGGTCAGATCTGTTACTTCATAGTACTGTCCTACATAGCCAGTTAAAATCATACCTGTTCCAGAGAACCAAAACTGATTTCTAATACTGCTGAAGTTGGATTTGGTAAGTGTGACCACAAATAGAATTTGGAAAAGTAACATGGGAACATCAATCAGCCAATTAAGATATCGATATCCATTATTGAATAGGTCATTGCCTTCTCCTAGGAAGTATTTGCCTCTTTCCGTATCAAAAACAAAACTACTGGTCCAATTTTCCGCCTGAACGTAAAGGAGTAAGAATGCGGAAACCATTACCACTACAGAAAGCACCGAAGATGTTCTAAACCTTGGTGCTACCGTTTTGATGGTCAAAACAAAATAAAACAGCCCTGCCAGCATTACTGCATAGCCAAGGGTCAAAACGTGGGCTACCATCTGATAAGCCATTTCATTGAAGCCATCCTGAAAACCTATATAATTTTCAAAAGTGGCATTGCCTAATTGTTCCATGGGTTTAGGGTTTTTGATTTGAAGTTGAAACAGCTTGTTCGGAATTATGTTTTTTTAAAAGGGTGTAAATTTTAATAAAATTCTGATAATTCATTATTTATCTTATAATAATAGAATTCTATTTTATTTTTTTGGGGAGAAAAAGTTAAAAACCGGATATGAATAGAGCCTTTTTGTATGTGATTTAAGAAGTTCTAAAAATGGGGATCAGTCTTTTTTATTCAGTTATTTTCGCACTTCTTATTTTTTTATTGAAAGTTAAAATCAAAACCTATGAATTAAGGAATCAACGGGTGATTATTGAAGTGATTGAATAGTAGGGGTTAAATTATTCTTATATTTGCCATCCGAAACCCAAATATTCATATTCATGAGAAAATCAATATTGACTTTGGCCGCAGCGGGAACCCTGCTTTTTGCCTGCGACCAATCTGATGAAGCATCCACTTCTATGAACCCATTCTTCGAGTCTTACAATACCCCTTTTGAGGTGCCTCCTTTTGACAAGATCAAAAATGAGCATTTTGCTCCAGCACTTAGGGAAGGGATGAAAATCCAGCAAGAGGAAATCGATGCGATAACCAATAATCCGGAAGATCCTACTTTTGAAAATACCATTGAAGCCATGGAAAACTCAGGTAGACTGCTGGCTAAGGCAAGCATTGTATTTTCTAACCTGAATTCAGCAAATACCAGTGATGAGCTTCAGGCGATTGCCAGAGAAATGGCTCCAGAATTGTCCAAGCACAGCGACAATATCAACTTGAATCAAGAATTGTTTGAGCGAGTAAAGGCTGTTTGGGACAAAAAAGATGAGCTAGGCCTTAGTGAGGTTCAGCACAAATTGTTAGAAAAAAGGTATAAGGCATTTGTCCGAAGCGGAGCAAATCTTAATGATGCTGATAAAGAGAAAATGAGAGAAATCAACAGCAAACTCTCTACTCTTGGACTTCAGTTTGGACAGAACCTTCTAGCCGAAACCAATGCATTTCAATTGGTGGTAGAAAATGAGGAAGACCTTTCAGGTCTTCCGAATTCCTTGAAAGAAACGGCTGCTGCAGATGCCAAGGATGCCGGAATGGATGGGAAATGGCTTTTTACCCTTCAGAATCCAAGTGTAATGCCTTTTTTACAATATGCTGACAACAGAGATTTGAGAAAAAAAATCTGGGAAGCTTATAAAAACAGGGCTGATCAGGATAATCAATACGACAACAAAGAGATCCTTATTGAAATTGCCAATTTGAGAAGAGAGAAGGCCAATCTATTGGGATTCGAGACTCATGCTGATTATGTGCTTGAGGAAACCATGGCCAAAAACCCCGAGGGCGTGTACAACTTGCTCAATCAACTTTGGACACCGGCACTCGCTAAGGCCAAGGCTGAGGCTGCTGAAATACAGGAATTGATCAAAGCTGAGGGCAAAGATTTTGAATTGGAACCTTGGGATTGGAGATACTATGAAGAAAAGCTAAAAGTCAAGAAATTTGACCTTGACGAGCAGGAAGTCAAACCTTACTTTTCACTCCCTAAGGTTCAGGAAGGAGTGTTTATGGTAGTCAACAGGCTATGGGGACTTACATTTGAAGAAATTGAGAATATTCCTGTTTACCATCCTGATGCCAAAGCTTATGAAGTAAAAGAAGCTGACGGTTCCCATTTGGGAGTCCTTTACATGGATTTTCATCCAAGAGCTTCCAAAAGGGGAGGGGCATGGATGACTTCTTATAGGGGACAGGAGATGGAGAATGGGGAGAGAAAGGCTCCGGTTATTTCTATAGTGTGCAATTTTTCCAGACCTTCTGGCAATGCGCCTGCTTTATTGACCTTTGATGAGGTGACTACCTTTTTCCATGAGTTCGGTCATGCTTTGCATGGTCTGATGTCCAATGTGCAGTACAGAAGCCTTGCCGGCACCTCTGTTCCAAGGGATTTTGTGGAATTGCCTTCACAGATAATGGAAAACTGGGCTACGGAACCTTCTGTCCTGAAAGAATATGCTTTTCACTATGAGACAGGAGAAGTGATTCCGGATGCTTTGATAGAAAAACTTCAGAAGTCCGGTACTTTTGGACAGGGTTTTGGAACCACCGAATACTTAGCTGCATCTTTATTGGATATGGACTATCATACTCAGAAAGAAGCCATTTCAAAAAGTGCTGATGAATTTGAAGAAGCTTCTATGGATAAGATTGGCTTGATTGATGAAATTATACCAAGGTATAGAAGTACCTATTTTCAGCACATTTTTGCGGGTGGATATTCAGCTGGGTATTACAGCTATATTTGGTCAGGAGTGTTGGATACAGATGCTTTCCAGGCATTTAAGGAAACTGAGCTCTTCAATCAGGAAAAAGCTCAGGCATTCAGAAAAGAGATTTTGGAAAGGGGAGGTACGGATGACCCTATGAAGATGTATGTCAATTTCAGAGGAGCTGAACCTAAAATCGATGCTTTGCTGAAGAAAAGAGGATTGGACCAGGTGACTGTGGACAGGACAAAGTGAAAAATCCTACCCTATAAAAGTAAAAAACCCGTAGCATGCGTTACGGGTTTTTCTTTTAGGGTGAAAGCAACTTGATCTGATTCCATAATTCTTACCAGATAAGGACTTCGTCTTTTGACTCTCTGATGTTCTTTCTAAAGATCGGGAAAACAGCCAGGAATTCATGTGTTGTATTGGGTAGCAAAAAAGCCCTGTTGCTTGGCATTTCATAAACATATCCGATCCTGACAGCTGGGAAAATTACACCAAACTGAAAGTTGTTGGCATAGTCCACTCTGTGTCCTGCGCCCAGCCATATTTTGTCCATCAAGATGGCTTTGAGGTTGAATTCTATATTGTCCGGCAGATCGCTTTGTGAGCGGTACATGAAGTTGGAAGCTATTCCAAAGTTGTCTGTCACCATGCTACGATAGCCTGCCTGCACCACTGATACAGGAGCTTTTCTATCCATAAATACATCCCCTGAACTCAATGCTCCCTGATTGACATTGTGCATGGCGTAGGAAACATAATATTTAGGATGTGTCAGGGCCATTCCAATGTTAAAGTCGAATACCTGCATATTCGCAAAGCCATTGACATATTGGGCCATGGTTGGGTCATTGGATTGTTCGGTAGTCATACTGTTGCCATCTAATCGGACAGTATTATAGTTTAGGCCTACCCCCAGTCTTAAGTTTGCCTTGTCGGAAAGCTGGATTCTTGAAGCGTAGCTGAGCATCAACTCTGTATCTACGAAGGCTCCATATCGATCATGCATGAGGTTTAGACCCACTGCATTTTTTCCGGCTGTGGAAGGGTCAGGTGCAGAATTGAAATCGGCAAGATCAAATTCTGCCGAAGCAAAATAAGTCTTTGGAGCCCCTTCAAACCCTGACCACTGGTCTCTCACAAATCCTCTGAAATTGGATCCCTCATAGCCTGTCAGGGCAGGGTTATAATAGTTTTGAAGATGACTGAACTGGCTTACGTATTTTCTGGATTGGGCTGAAACACCTAAGCTAAATAATATGGCCAGGCCAGTCAGAAAAAGGGTTTTTGTAAAATTTGCCATAATGATATCAGTTTGGAATGTTAGATTCTGAAATGAGTTTTTGTAAGGCGGGATGTCTTTGCGCATCCCGCCTCTTATTGAATAGTCTTATTTTCTGATCAAGTTGAGTATGCCTCTTCTTGATTCACCTGTCTCCTGAACTTCAAGGACCCAATAGTAGGAGCCCACCGGCAGTTCTTTTCCGTTGTGGGTTCCGTCCCATCTGTGGTCTGGATTGTTGGTGACAAAGACTTGTAGGCCACTTCTTTCAAATACCCTTATAGTGACACCTTGATAAAATCTCAGGTCAGGGATGCCCCATGTATCATTTACCCCGTCTCCGTTTGGAGTGAAGCTGTTGAAGACTGTAATGTCAGAAACCGATTTTCTCACTCTTCTAATCTCAAAGGTTTTGGTCAGTATATTTCCGTCTCTGTCATTTACTTGAACATGGACCGTGAATTCATTTCTACCTTCAACCTGTTCTGCACTGCTCCAGAAGAGCATTTTGTCGATGATTTCAAAGTACCTGTTGTCCCCTGCATCCCCAGCCAGTGCTATCACATGGGTTTCATCTATTGGATCAACTACAGAGAAACCTCCCACATGGATGAAGAACTCTGTTGCCGAACCTTCAAATGTATTGTTGCTTAGCAATAAGTCTTCAGGAGCAGGTTTTGCGAGTACCCTAACTTTAAGGATTCCTTTCAGTCCTTCTTCATTCAATACCCCTTCCGGTAGCTTGATTGAGCCGGAGATTTCGTATTCTCCTCGTGAAAGGAGATTGAGGTTGGCAAGGTCCCAGGTAACTTCAAATTCCAGGAATCTTCCATCTTCAGTCATTATGGTGATGGTTTGTGGCAATTCCGGTGAGCTGTTCCATGCTGTCTCCACATCTGCCGGACTGATTACAGCTTCTAACCTTGCAGGGATAATACTGAATTCATTTCCTGTGAAGGTGATGGTGTAATTGTCTCCTGCATAGATGGAACCTAACTGAATTGGGTAATTCCCGACATTTTCACCCTCAATTCTTTCCAATGTGCCACTAAGCAGGTCTTTATTGTCCTCTAACTTAAATCCGACAGCAGTGAATGTAAATACAGGATCTTCTGTACCATATATTTTAAACTGTCCATGGTCCACTGTGAGCTCAAGTATTGCAGGAGAGACTTCCAATTGGCCACTTTCTATAGTTATGGTGTAATTGCCATCTTCCGCTCCGATCAGTTCGATTGGGTAAGTACCAATATTCGAATGAAGATTTGCAGAAGTGGAGATTTTCGGCTCCGTACTGATGCGAGTGTCCCCATTGACCAACCCTGTATAGGTAAAGGTCAAGATTGGATTTTCATCACCATATACTTTGACTTTGTCATCAGCAGTAATAGTCAATGCCTTTTTGCCTACCGTCAAGGTTCCATTCTCTAAGGTGATTTTGTAATTCTCATCTGATCCCCCTTCTAGTAGGATAGGGTAAGTTCCTGCATTGGAACTTTGATTGGCTGTGGTAGAGATTACAGGTTCATTATCAATTTTCTGATCATTATTGACCAGCCCGGAGTAAGTAAAGGTTAGTGCAGGATTCTCTTCGCCGTAGATTTTGCTCTTGTTATCTGCGGTGATTACGAGTGTCTTTTTGGTGATGGTAAAGTCAGCTCCCTTGAAGTCAATCTCGTAATTGTCTCCTGCACTTAAGCTTCCCAAGTTGATGGCATAGTTGCCTACATTCTCACCTGCTGTTCTTGCCAAGGCTCCGGAAATTACATCCTCATCATCTCCATTTTCAAAACCAATTGCTTTGAAAGTGAATACAGGGTCTGCTGCTCCGTAAACTTTGCTTTGTCCTGCATCCGCAGTGATTACGAGTGTCTTTTTGGTGATCGCAAAGTCCGCTCCCTTGAAGTCAATCGCGTAATTGTCTCCTGCGCTTAAGCTTCCCAGGTTGATGGCGTAGTTACCTACATTTTCTCCTGCGGTTCTGGCCAAAGTTCCAGTCAACACATCCTCGTCATCATCATTTTCAAAACCTGAAGCTTTGAAGGTGAATACCGGATCTGCTGTACCGTAGATTTTGGATTGACCTGCTTCAGCTGTAACTGTCAAGGTAGCTTTTGTGATAGCGAAATCCGCTCCCTTGAAGTCAATCCCGTAATTGTCTCCGGCACTTAAGCTACCCAGGTTGATGGCATAGTTGCCTACATTCTCACCTGCGGTTCTGGCCAAAGTTCCAGTCAACACATCCTCGTCATCATCATTTTCAAAACCTGAAGCTTTGAAAGTAAAGACAGGATCTGCTGCTCCGTAAACTTTGCTCTGTCCTGCATCCGCAGTGATGACAAGCGTCTTTTTGGTGATGGTAAATTCAGCTCCCTTGAAGTCAATCGCGTAATTGTCTCCTGCACTTAAGCTTCCCAGATTGATGGCGTAGTTACCGACATTTTCTCCTGCGACTCTGGACAATGTTCCAGTCAACACATCCTCGTCATCATCATTTTCAAAACCTGAAGCTTTGAAGGTAAATACAGGGTCTGCTGCACCGTAAACTTTGCTCTGTCCTGCATCGGCAGTGATGACCAAGGTCTTTTTGGTGATGGTAAAGTCAGCTCCCTTGAAGTCAATCTCGTAATTGTCTCCTGCGCTTAAGCTGCCCAAATTGATGGCGTAGTTACCTACATTTTCACCTGCGGCTCTTGCCAAGGCACCGGAAAGTACCTCCTCGTCATCTCCATTTTCAAAACCTGTTGCTTTGAAAGTAAAGACAGGGTCTGCGGCACCGTAAACTTTGCTTTGTCCTGCATCGGCAGTGATGACCAAGGTCTTTTTGGTGATGGTAAAGTCAGCACTGTTGAAGTCAATCTCGTAATTGTCTCCTGCACTTAAACTTCCCAAGTTGATGGCATAGTTGCCTACATTTTCCCCTGCTGTTCTTGCCAAAGTTCCAGTCAACACCTCTTCATCATCATCATTTTCAAAACCAATTGCTTTGAAAGTGAATACAGGGTCTGCGGCACCGTAAACTTTGCTCTGTCCAGCATCTGCGGTGATTACGAGTGTCTTTTTGGTGATGGAAAAGTCAGCACTGTTGAAGTCAATCTCGTAATTGTCTCCTGCACTTAAGCTTCCCAGATTGATGGCATAGTTGCCTACATTTTCACCTGCGGCTCTTGCCAAGGCTCCGGAAAGTACCTCCTCGTCATCTCCATTTTCAAAACCCGTTGCTTTGAAGGTGAATACAGGGTCTGCTGCTCCGTAAACTTTACTTTGCCCTGCATCTGCGGTGATTACGAGTGTCTTTTTGATGATGGTGAAGTCCGCACTGTTGAAGTCAATCTCGTAATTGTCTCCGGCACTTAAGCTTCCCAGATTGATGGCGTAGTTGCCTACATTTTCCCCTGCTGTTCTTGCCAAGGTTCCAGTAAGTACGTCCTCGTCATCATCATTTTCAAAACCTGTTGCTTTGAAAGTAAAGACAGGATCTGCGGCACCGTAAACTTTGCTCTGTCCTGCATCGGCAGTGATGACAAGTGTCTTTTTGGTGATAGCGAAGTCAGCACTGTTGAAGTCGATCACATAGTTCTCACCTGCGCTAAGGCTTCCTAGGTTGATGGCATAGTTGCCTACATTTTCACCTGCGGCTCTTGCCAAGGCACCGGAAAGTACCTCCTCGTCATCTCCATTTTCAAAACCTGTTGCTTTGAAAGTAAAGACAGGATCTGCTGCTCCGTAAACTTTGCTCTGTCCTGCATCAGCTGTAACTGTCAAGGTAGCTTTTGTGATAGCGAAATCCGCTCCCTTGAAGTCAATCTCGTAATTGTCTCCTGCACTTAAGCTGCCCAAATTGATGGCGTAGTTACCGACATTTTCTCCTGCGACTCTGGACAATGTTCCAGTCAACACATCCTCGTCATCATCATTTTCAAAACCTGAAGCTTTGAAGGTAAATACAGGGTCTGCTGCACCGTAAACTTTGCTCTGTCCTGCATCGGCAGTGATGACCAAGGTCTTTTTGGTGATGGTGAAGTCCGCTCCATTGAAATCAATGGCATAATTGTCTCCGGCGCTCAGGCTGCCTAAGTTGATGGCATAGTTGCCTACATTCTCACCTGCTGTTCTTGCCAAAGTTCCAGTCAACACATCTTCATCATCATCATTTTCAAAATCTGTTGCTTTGAAAGTGAATACAGGATCTGTTGAACCGTAAACTTTGCTTTGTCCTGCATCGGCAGTGATGACCAAGGTCTTTTTGGTGATGGTAAAGTCAGCCCCGTTGAAGTCAATCTCGTAATTGTTTCCGGCACTTAAGCTTCCCAGGTTGATGGCGTAGTTGCCTACATTTTCTCCTGCTGCTCTTGCCAAGGTTCCGGAAAGCATATCCTCATCATCTCCATTTTCAAAACCTGTTGCTTTGAAGGTAAAGACAGGGTCTGCTGCACCGTAAACTTTGCTCTGTCCTGCATCGGCAGTGATCACAAGTGTCTTTTTGGTGATGGTGAAGTCAGCTCCCTTGAAGTCAATCTCGTAATTGTCTCCGGCACTTAAGCTTCCCAGGTTGATGGCATAGTTGCCTACATTCTCCCCTGCTGCTCTTGCCAAGGCTCCGGAAATTACATCCTCATCATCTCCGTTCTCAAAACCTGTTGCTTTGAAAGTAAAGACAGGGTCTGCTGCTCCGTAAACTTTGCTTTGTCCTGCATCCGCAGTGATTACGAGTGTCTTTTTGGTGATCGCAAAGTCCGCTCCCTTGAAGTCAATCGCGTAATTGTCTCCTGCGCTTAAGCTTCCCAGGTTGATGGCGTAGTTACCTACATTTTCTCCTGCGGTTCTGGCCAAAGTTCCAGTCAACACATCCTCGTCATCATCATTTTCAAAACCTGAAGCTTTGAAGGTGAATACCGGATCTGCTGTACCGTAGATTTTGGATTGACCTGCTTCAGCTGTAACTGTCAAGGTAGCTTTTGTGATAGCGAAATCCGCTCCCTTGAAGTCAATCCCGTAATTGTCTCCGGCACTTAAGCTACCCAGGTTGATGGCATAGTTGCCTACATTTTCACCTGCGACTCTGGACAATGTTCCAGTCAACACATCCTCGTCATCATCATTTTCAAAACCTGTTGCTTTGAAGGTAAAGACAGGGTCTGCTGCTCCGTAAACTTTGCTCTGTCCTGCATCGGCAGTGATGACAAGTGTCTTTTTGGTGATAGCGAAGTCAGCACTGTTGAAGTCGATCACATAGTTCTCACCTGCGCTAAGGCTTCCTAGGTTGATGGCATAGTTGCCTACATTCTCCCCTGCGGCTCTGGACAATGTTCCAGTCAACACATCCTCATCGTCTCCATTTTCAAAACCTGAAGCTTTGAAGGTAAATACAGGGTCTGCTGCTCCGTAAACTTTGCTCTGTCCTGAATCGGCAGTGATCACAAGTGTCTTTTTGGTGATGGTGAAGTCAGCACTGTTGAAGTCAATGTCGTAATTGTCTCCTGCACTTAAGCTTCCCAAGTTGATGGCATAGTTGCCTACATTTTCACCTGTGGCTCTTGCCAAGGCTCCGGAAATTACATCCTCATCATCTCCGTTCTCAAAACCTGTTGCTTTGAAAGTAAAGACAGGGTCTGCCGCTCCGTAAACCTTGCTTTGTCCTGCATCCGCATTGATTACGAGTGTCTTTTTGGTGATGGTGAAGTCAGCACTGTTGAAGTCAATGTCGTAATTGTCTCCTGCGCTTAAGCTTCCCAAGTTGATGGCATAGTTGCCTACATTTTCACCTGTGGCTCTTGCCAAGGCTCCGGAAATTACATCCTCATCATCTCCGTTCTCAAAACCTGTTGCTTTGAAAGTAAAGACAGGGTCTGCCGCTCCGTAAACCTTGCTTTGTCCGGTATCTACGATTACAGATAACTGTTTTGCAGTAATTTGGAAAGTAATGTTGTCGGTGAATTCGATTTTGTAATTACTAGCCAGGAAGTCTCCATTATCTTCCAAAGCCAAGGTTCCAATGTTAATATTATAGTTGTTGACATTTTCACCGCTTTTCCTGCCAAGATTACCTATTAATGAAGGTGTCTCATTTTGGACTTGGCCGTTGAAGGTATAGGTGAATATTGGATCAATGCTTCCATATATTTTTGATTGATTGCTATCTGGAGTTACGCTGATGCTAGCAGGTGTAATGTCAGCGGTGCTTGTAGGGGCGTTTATCAGGCTAAGTGTGTAATTGTCAGCTCGAGTGCCGGACAATCCCGCAGAAGAAATCTGAACTGACCTATTTTCTCCAACATTAGGGGAGTTGAATTTCAGAACAACATTGTCAAGGGAAACATCATCACTTCCTGCAATTCCGGATAAGCTCAAATTATTGGTGTTAAATACAGCTGCTTCCGACCCATCGTAAATTTTGTCAAGAGCTGTAAAACTACCTGAAATCAAAAGTTCCTTTTTACTTACTTCAACTTCAAAAGCATCTGTGAAAACTGAATTACAGACTCCGCTTTTTACTTCTGCTCTGTAATACCAGGTTCCAGTTTCAGCAGGACTTTCTTCGTACACTTTAGAAGTTATAGCTAAGTCCATCCACGTTCCACTGTCACCTTGTCTTCTTTGCCACTTGATTACTTCTCCTATGTTTCCTGAAAGAACCAGATCCCCTGTACTTTCTCCATAGGTGATGGAATTTTGTCCAGTGATGTGGCCGGAAACTGTAGCTTCATCTACTGTCACCACTATTGAATTAGAAGGTAATGCTTTGCTCCAGTCACTTTCGCATTCCACTTTTGCCAATCTCCTAAACCAAGTAGTATTTGCTAATGTGCTGCTTTGGTAAGATGCAGAATTTGAATTGGATATGTCTGTCCAATTGCTGTCATCAAAGCCTAGACCTGATGGATCTAGGGTAGTGAATTGCCACATGAACTCCAAGGTTCCTGTTTCTCCACTAGGGCTTTGGTTATTGGTGAAAATTGTTGGGGCAGTTTCAAAACAAATCGTTTGAGTACCGGTGATTTCCCCTGCATTATCAGGATTTAGACAATCTTTTTCCCTGAATATCACATAAACTCCATCACCTATTGGATCGCCTTCTATCAGGCTTGGATCTGAGTTGTAGCGGATATTTTCTATTGAAACCAAATCTGACAATCCTTCACTATCAGAGATACTTCCTGAGAAAAGTTTGGCAGTGCCCCCTGGTCCAACAGTTATCGTTGGATTTCCAGTGATTAAGATATTGCCACCAGTAGGATCACCTGCTGACTTATTGATATCTGCAATTAATTGAATGGCATTTGTGGAGGAATTGGTAGTGGTGATACTTTGGTTGATTTTTAAGTCTCCTCCAAGAGTAGAAATGTCAATCAAACCGCTTACACTTATCTCTCCAAGTACCAATTCATTTTGACCAAAAATCTGGAGGTTTGCTGCACTTGACACCGAAACACTACCGCCGAAATCATTGCTTTCATGCGATAAAGTAATATTGTCAGTTGCTTCTAAATTGGAGTCCCCTCCAATGATCAATCCCCCTAATGAAGCTGAAATTCTTCCGGTACTTAGTGCAGTGAAGTTTCCACCAGTTTTGATAAAAGAACCTGGTGTTGAAACATTGATCCCATTTCTCGCTGATGCAGTTGGTTTGCCATCAAGAAAAATGTATCCGTTTTCATTTTCCAAAATACCAATTGCACTAGGGTTAAACCAACTATCACCTAAGGCAATAGCATCCGAAATACCTCTAGCAATTCCATTTATCGTGATATTGCCATTGTTTGAAGTTTTTATCGTTGCTCCAATGCTTACCCCTCTACCATTTGAAACGCTGTTCGATGCTTTACCATTAATTGTAATATTTCCTCCTGCTGCATTTATTGAGCCATTGATTGTCACTCCACGATTTCGTGCAGAATTTTCATCTGTAGAAGGAACGCTTGAATCTCCAAAAGCAAAACCTACCAAAGGATCAGAACCTCCACCCATAATTATATCTCCACCGCCTGAATTAACTGAAGAACCTTGAAGCATCCATACTTTGCCATAATTAGCATCGGTTGCTTCATTGTTACCACTTGCACGGCTCCATAATTTCAAATTATTGGCAAATGGGCTGCTTACATTAGCATTTGAATTAAAAATGATGCTCCCATTGGATTTAATAGTTAAAGGATCATGGTAAGTAATGTCTCCTTCTAATGTTATAAGCCCGGTTTGATTATTCCCTACAATTATTTCCGAGAACCCATCAGCAAAATGGGTACTGAAGTTATTTGAAGAAAGCAATAAACTTCCTGCAGTCCCTCCAATACCAATAGAGGTGTTGGGGTCAATAGGGTAAATGTTTAATTTCCCGTCTTCTGATATTAGGGTAGCAGTTCCATTGATATTGATTTTATTAGCAGTAAGGTCTATGTTACCTCCCTGGGCATCAAGGGTAATCAAACCTCCGCCACCACCGACGATGTGAATAGGGTTGCCGTTGGTAGTTGGCAGTTCCCCTTGGACAAAAATGGAATTTGTAGCAGAAACATTTAATTCGGATCCACCACTTCCTGAGGTGGAAAGTGATACTCCCCTGGCCCCTGCGGCGGTACTTGCACTTGAACCAATCAAATGAATATTTGCTCCGTTTAAATCTACATTTCTATTTGAGCTGTTGTTGGAGATCAACCTGATCCCAAAATTATTCGTGCTCTTACCAATCAACCTTATATCTCCAGTACCACTGTTAAGACTAGCAGATTCCACATTGATAGCATATCCGGCAACTGTCGCTCCTTCTGGCCCTGTAAGGTCATTCCAGATTTCTTCTGCCTGACCTGACCCCATCCAAATATGACCGCCGTTGGTATTGATGCTGGCAAGTTCATTGATGTTGATATTGCCTGTGCCATTGGCTATTGCATCAGACCAGAGTACCAAAGAGGCATTTTCTCCTACCTGACCTGTCAAGGAACTGGATGCCAACATTTCGATTTGTCCGGAGGACTTTAGGGTCAGGTTGTCTTTGAATGTAGTACTGCCTCCTATTGTGATTTTTCCAGTTTCTGCTGATCCAATTATTATTTCTTTGAATCCGTTTTCAAAGTTTTCGCTAAGTATAGTGGAGCTTACTTGAAGTGTACCTGTAGCACCTCCGAGACCAATAGTCGTATTAATAGTTCTTGGTCTAACGATTAAAGAGCCTTCATCCCCTCTAAATCTCACAATGCTTGCAACATTTATTTCATTGGCTTCCAAAATTATTTTTCCTCCTGCCAAAGCATTTGAATCATCCCTAGATTCTGAAATACCATTTGTATAATCAATATCTGAAGAGTTTGCATGAAGTCCTGTTGTACCATTAAGCAATAATGTTCCAGTATCAACCCTCAGGGTTCCTCCGTTGAGCCGGATACCATCATTGTCGCTGTTGGCACTGATAGAAGGATTGCCTCCTCCAGTTCCGATTAGGGTTAAATTCCCAGAGCCTTTTACGATAATTGAAGAATTTGAATTAGTGAAAATCCCGTGATTTCCACCTCCATTGGAGCCGGCATTTTGTCCTCCAGCTTTGCCTTCGAGTAATATGTTTCCAGAGCCAGTAATAATGGTATTTTCTACTCCTATACCCCAGTTGCCTCTATTGGTGTCAGAGCTCGTGTTGGCGTTTGGTGAACCTTCGCCGAGAATTGTAATGTCATTTCCGGTCATGTCCATCCTGTTTATCCTGGTTCCAATCCCAAATCTGTACGTTGTTTGGGTGGATTTACCATTTAGGTACAGGTTTCCTTCGCCGGCATTGATTGAGCTTCCAACAGCATTGATACCGGCATAAGTTTCAGAAACACCTGTTGCAGTATTTGTGAGACCTACAGCATAGCTGTCACCGACAGTCAACCCGTTCCATAATTCCGTGGAGCCCCCACCTCCAATCCAAATATGACCGTTGTTACTTGAAATACTTGTATTAGAGTCAAAGAGAACTCCTCCAGATTGATCAGCATCAGTGTCTGCCCAAAAAATTAGATTGAGGTTGTTACCTGATGCAGTAATCTCTTTCTCATCGGTCAATACAATGTCTCTGGAAGATTGGAAGGTAAGCGTTCTAGAAGTTGTTAAAGCAATTTGTATATTTTCTCGAATCACAACATCCCCATCACAAGACTCAATGACCAAATCTCCAGTATTTTGTAGGTAGTCTACAATTACAGAAGCTGGTACAGTTGCATTTCCTGAAGTTTTCAGAACACCTCCATCGATAGAATAAGCAGCTCCTAAAGCAGTTGAGCCAATGGTTATGGTACCTGTGCAAGGAATAGCTATTGTCGTGAAACTCTCCACTCCCCCGTAGCTTGTTCCCTCAGAATTGGTGGCATAAGCTTGGAAATAGTAGGTAGTCGAAGGTTCCAAACCTGATACTGTCTCTTGGAAAGTGCCAGTACCGCTCCCAACTACCACATTGGTTACTCCACTTTCACCAATGGTTGGAGTATTGTCAGAACTGGAATAAACGAAACCTCGGGCAGAAACTGCGGAGCCTCCATCTGAGGTTACATCACCATTTAAAGTGGCTTCCGACGAATTGATTGAAGAGGCAGTGTTTGAATTAACACTTGGAGCTGAAATTACAATTTCAGCTGGCTCAAAATTGATATTATCTAAACCAATATATATATTGTTAAAAGGGGCATCATCTTCGGGGAAAAATCTGATCTCATCAATATTACTCCAACCTATTCCGAAAGTGAGTGTTCCTGAATTACTTCCATCTTGATCAAAATCCTCTCTGATATAACCAATAGCAGCATTTCCAATACCATAAGTCCCAGAGGCTTTTACCTCAAATCCAGTCACGCTAACTACTTCTATTCCATCATCATACCCTTTAATCGAATAGACCTCAGACACTTGCCCATTGGAATGTCCAAAAAATTCTGCCACAAATGATACAATTCTAAAATTATTTGAAGGATTTGCACTATTAAAGCTTACATACCCTCCCGGAGAATCACTTATCAATACCACTGCACTACCTGAAAAAAGTGGACTTAATGTGATTGCTTGGCCAACTGCGTTGCCGATTCCTACATAAGCATCACTACCAGTATATGTAATGCATTGATAAGTTATTGAACCCCTGTAATCAATATCTTCATAACTCCCAAAGTTCTGATCGGGTGGAGTACTACAATCCAAATCAGTTGTAAAACTCTCCACTCCCCCATAGCTCGTCCCCTGACTATTGGTGGCATAAGCCTGAAAATAATAAGTTGTCGAAGGGCTTAATCCAGAAACCGTCTCATTGAAAGTACCCGTACCACTTCCTGATGTCACATTGGTTACTCCTGATCCCCCTATAGTTGGGGTATTGTTTGAACTGGAATATACAAAACCTCGGGCAGTGACAGTGGCTCCACCATCAGAGGTTACATTGCCATTGAAGGTAGTTCCTGTGGCAAAAATAGAGGATGCAGCCGAGGTGGATATGGTCGGCAAAGCAACTACTACACTTGGATTTTCAAATACAAAAGTGTTAAAAGATTGAGTAACAGATCCATTCTGATTTGAAATCTCCACTCTATTAACATTTTCAAAATCAGTATTTAGATTGATCTGAATATAAGCACCAGGGCTAATGGTTTGGGTTTGTGTAGCTACGGGTATTCCATCCCGGAAACCCGAAATTAAAAAATTTGGAGACTCGCCTAATTCATCAAATACTTTGAAGCTTTTTAGAGAAAACGAATTACCTGATCCGCTTTCAATTATCAATCTATTTATTGGTAATCCCATCCAACTGCCATCATCAATAAAGAAATAGTGTGACTCTCTTGGGGGAGCATAGTCTAAAACCAAGATATTTCCTATTTTCCCTCCACTCGAATTAACTCCATAGATATTATAGGTAATGCCTGGTATGTCAGTTGAACCGGCAGCCCCATCAGTCAATGTATTTCCGTGATGGCCTACTTCTGTAAACTTTAAAGTACCGGCCTGTCCAAAAGCTTGCATCGGAAAAATGAAACCTATAATTATCAACACCATAAAAAGTGTATAGAGACCATTCTGAAGTATTGAACTTTTCATGTAGTTATAGTGGCTTTTTGAAGTGGCACATAAAATCTCTGACGAATTCATAAAATGAAATTTAGTGTGGGGGTGATTTTTAGAATTAAATGATTGGTAAATCACACCAAACTCACCCCGATTTTCAACTTTTATTTGTTTCAAATTCCGTTTTTGAAACACAAAGTCAGAGAACTCCGAAAAATTTAAAATGAAATGCAAAAAGCTTATGTTAAAAAAAGAAGGTTAAAAAAAATATTTGAGGAGTGGTATCGTTGCGTAAAGATTTTGCAGTATTTTGATTAACAATAGCTTAATTTTCTTAAACAAAAAGTAGTGTTACTGGTTATAAAATCCTGTAAAAAGTCAAACTTCACAATAACAAGTGTTATGCTCCATTTTGGAATTTTTTCCAGTATTCGCTGGGACTACAGCCCTTATATTTTTTGAATGCATTGAAAAAGGTTGTTCGTGAATTGAAGCCTACCTCTTCTCCTAATGCCTCCAGGGTAAAATCATCCAAATACCCATTTTCAATTTTATCAACTGCATAAGTAATTCGCATTTCATTGACAATCTCATTGAAACCCTTGCCATAGGCCAATTTGATGCATGTTGAAAGGGTTTTTGGAGAGGAACCAATCCTGTCTGACATAACCTTGAGGTTTAGGCTTTTTTCTTGAAAAATCTTTTCGTTTTCCAGAAGGTATTTCAATGCTTCTATTGTTTTGTTCTCTGTTTTGGCTACCAATTGTTCATTTTTTTCAACTTCTGAGTGGTATTTTGTTACGTCTTGCTGTCTTAGAGATATAGTTTGACCTACTTCATTCTGATTTGATCCAAAGTCTTTCTGGGGATCAAATTGATACACTATTTCAGGCTTGAAGTTGACATAAATATTCAGAACCAAAATCCCGATCAATGAAATATGAATCGTGATTTGCCCTAAGAAAAAAGTATTACCTCCGAAATTGAAATATCCAAGCAAAACATAGAGTAGGTTAGAAAAAACAATCCAGCCCATTAGGAAAATAGCAATGGATAGCCAATCCTTCAAGGTATCCATATTGAATCTTTGCAAAAAATCAGGTCTGATCTGAAGCACTAAATGAATACAATAAATATAGTAAAGGGTCTGAAGAAAGATTCTGAACGAGTAGTGAAAAGACATAGGAATCAGACCGCTGCCCAAATAATTGATTTGATTTGGAGAGGCTATGATAGCTTGGGCCATTTCCAGTTTCACTTCTGTTGGAAGTAAATAAAACGGGATCAACTCCAGTAAATGAACCAATGCCGGAATAAAATGTATCCAATCTAAAGGTTGTAGTCCCCGAAGTCCCTTAACTGAATTTCTTACATAAAAATAAAAAAACGGAGCACATAGGTACATAAAAGGACTGAAGGACCTTAACAAATGAGGCTTGTCCAGAATATATTCTGCCTCAATCCATAAAAAATAGGTTAGGATAAATAAATTATACATCAATAGTGACCAACCCAACATGGTATTCGGGTAGTAACCTTTGCCCTTGTTGACTATCAAAAAAATGCTGTTGACAGTGCCCAAGGATAAAAGAATAATAATAAGGAGTAAGCCTACGCTCATGTCAAAATCAGTAAATCAGAGGTTTTGATAATGTTTGGTTCTAATCTAAAATCCTAAAAAACTTAATGTATAGAATTCAGGTTATATCTACAATAAAAAACACCTTACTTTCAGAAATTCCTGCCAAAATGTTTTTTGTATGGCTAAAATCCCCTTTGATCGTAACAGTCTCTCCAATCCGCGCTTCAGACAGGTAATTGATGCAAAGTTTATTGAATTTTTTTTTCTGTTCTATAGCGAAATCTTCAACCCATCTGATATAGCTGACATTGTTGACATGGTTGTTCATGTCCAGATCAGAAGCTCGGACGTTGAATGCTGTGGAAAGATCTCCCGTTTCAGAAAAAGTGATTTTGGGTGGCAATTGTGAATCGTCTTCAGTCAGTGCAAATAATTCCGACGGCAAGACCTGACTTGGTCTTTTCGGTCTTTTGCTTTTGACATCCAAAAGCAACCATGCAGACATGGCTTCAGCGAGTACCTCACCTGCTTGGTCTATCACTTCAAATTCCCTCAAGGCAAAAAGTCCGGAAATTCCCCTGCCAGCAGTTTTTACTGTGATGAGCTCTCCCCATGAAGGCATGCGGTGTACTTGAATCTGAAACCTCGAAAGCACCCACATCAGTCCTTTTTCAAACAGCTCCTGCCCAAATCCACGGCTATCAGCATGCTTCCAGGCTGTTTCCTGAAGTAAGTCTCCCAGTGATGCCCATCTCAGCTTTCCTGATGGATTGATCTGAAAAGAGAGAACTTCAAATTCTTTTTCAAATTGAAAGGGCTTCTTTGGGGTCATTTGGTGATTATTGAACTTGACAAGGTTTTTAAATTTCTTTCCTCTACTTTTTCCTGGAATTTACCGGGACTTTCTTCTAAACTTAGGAATATTTCAAAAATTTAGCACTACAGATTGTTTTTTATTGGCGTAGCCTATTGATTATGAGTGCGTAATAAATTAACTTTTGAAAATTATTCTCCTTATGAAATGTATACTTACATTACTTTTATTTATGAATTTATCCTTGTCAGCCTTAGGCCAAAAACCAATTCCGACTATGCCTTTCAAGCATTTTACCCATCAAGACTTCATCGACCTAGCTGAGGAAAATGATACCTTGATGGCTGTGGTCAATTTTTTCTTCAGGAAAAGAAATGAGGCTAAGACTGGATATTATATTGCTGGTGGATCTTATTTTCTAATGCCTATTTTGCTTACTGGCACTGCCTTGACTTCCCAAAGTGATCCCAATGAATTTCTGCCTGCTGTAATTTCAGTTTATTCTACAGCATTTCTGGGGGTTTTGACTTTTTCTACGGTCAATACTATCCGATATCCGAAAAGGGAACTCCTTCAGGTGATCAAAGATTACAGGCTAAACGGAAAAATCCTGGAAAAATATCTTGGAAGACTTAAATCTAAGGATTTTCCTCCTGGGTCCTTGACCAAACCTATTGGACAGTAGTTTTCTCCGGTGCATTTAGGCTACTAAACACATCCATTTTAAGGCTGGATAACAATACTATCCCAAATCCAGCAAAGGCGACCAACACAAATGAAGCTTTCAGGGAAAGGAGCTCGGCAATAAACCCAATTAGTGGTGGTCCAATCAAAAATCCAAAGAATGATATGGTAGAAATAATCGCCAAAGCCACGCTGGGAGGATAATCCTTGGAGCGACCCGCTATACTGTAGGAAGTAGGTACAATGGAGGCCACTCCCAATCCGACCAGAAGAAAGCCAACAGTAGCAGTTACTGGCTCAGGGAATATTACTGACACGAGCAATCCGGTGAAAATCAGGAAGCCGCTTGACCTAAGAATTACAATCCTTCCAAACTTATTGATCAGCCTGTCCGTAATAAATCTGCCTCCTGCCATTGCTCCCATAAAAGCCACATATCCCAAGGCTACAAATCTGGCCTCTATTTCCACTACCTTTTTGAAGTATACCCCGCTCCAGTCAAACATGCAGCCTTCGCTCAGCATCCCCAAAAAAGCGATGCCTCCAATCCGCAATAGAAGACCTTCAGGTTTTTTGAAAACCATTCCGGAACTTCCCCCGCTTCTTTTGTCCTGAACCAAGTAGCTATTGGTAAGCAGTATGATAAGAATGGTGATTACAGAGATTATCAGAAAGTGTTGTCTGGGTAAGAAATCCCAGTAAATCATCATTGCGCCTATGCCCGCTCCGGTAAAACCTGCAAGACTCCAAAGGCCATGGAGCGAAGCAAGAATACTTCGGCCATAACTGTCCTCCAGGGCCAAGGCCTGGGTATTGAGGGAGATATTCATCATGTTACCGATCATTCCAAAAATGACAACCACAGGAATCAGCATCCATAAACTGTCGCTAAAGCCAATAAGCGGAAGAAAAACAGCATAACTCAAAGCCGATATGATTACCACTATTCTGCTTCCGAAACGATGTGCAGCCCAACCGGCCAAAGGTAGTGCCACCATAGACCCTATAGGCAAACCCAATAGCAAGGTGCCCAACTGTGCTTCAGATAGGGAGAATTTCATCTGAATATCCGGGATCCGGGAAGCCCAAGAGGCAAAGCTCAGTCCTGCCAAAAAAAACAGGCCGCCGATCGCTAACCTTCTTTTGGATAGTGGGTTCATTTATTACAATAGCTTAGGTTTGAGCCCGCAATCTACAAGGAAAAAACAGAATAATAATTGGTTTTCCTTGAAAGGTTTTATAGTTTAGGATTTGACTAAATAATAAGCCAAATGAAAAAAACAATCGTTAATCCTTTGTTCAAAGATAAAGTCACTTTTGTCCAAACAGCAAAGGAAAGCAACGGGAAAATTACAGAACTTTTATTAGAATTGAACCCAAAGGGAGGTAATCCAGTACACCTTCACAAGACTTTCACAGAGACTTTTACAGCAGTAAAAGGAAAGCTTGGCCTAAAACAGAAAGGGGGTAAAACTATTATTTTAAATCCTGGAGAATCTTACAAAGTTGAAAAAAACGAATGGCATGGATTTTACAATCCCGAAGACCAGCCTATAGAATTCAATATCAAAATTGAGCCCGGACATCAGGGTTTTGAGTATGCACTCAGAATCATGTATGGGTTGGCAGAAGATGGACTGACCGATAAAAACGGCATACCAAAGGATTTGGGAGTTGCTTTTATCCTGGCCGGGATGAACGATTCTTTTATCGACAGTTTCTTTTTCAGACTCATTTCTCCTCTAGGTTTTTTTCTGGCCAACAAAGCCATCAAAAAAGGAGTCAAAGATGAATTGATCAAAAAGTATTGTATCTAAAACAATGATACAAACAGAAGGTTGTTAGGGAAAGCAACAGTTTATGGAATTTGTAATAGCAGGCTCGGTCATATTTGTAGCCATATTGATGATCAGAGCTATCATCAAAAGAGTGTTTGATTGAAGAAGCCACCCTTTCTACATGGAAAAGGTGGCTTTCAGTTTCTTTGCTCAAGATATCAAAAACTTGAAATCAGTTTGGAAGCTTGTGTGCAAACCTGCCGTATACCCATGTACCGACTATAGCAGAAAGTAAAGTGACTGCTACCACCGTAAATCCTGTTCCGATCTGAGCATATAATGGTCCAGGGCAAGCACCTGTGATAGCCCATCCCAAGCCGAATAAAAATCCGCCAATGATCTGACCTTTCCGGAATTCTTTTTTGGGGATATCGATCACTTCGCCTTTCATGGTTTTGATATTAAATTTTTTGATCAGTTGAATGGAAATGACACCTACCGCAATTGCACTTCCTATGATTCCATACATGTGGAAAGATTGAAGTCTGAACATTTCCTGTATTCTAAACCAGGAAATAACTTCAGCTTTGACAAATAAAATCCCGAAAATAACACCTACGATCAGGTATTTAAGAAGATTTTCACTTTGCTGCTGCATATTTGGTGAATCACATACAGCGTCATTATTTTGAATTTTTGATTCTTTTGTTTTCATCGTATCAGTATTTTAGAATCCTGCCCAAGCCATCAAGGGACCAAGAAGAAAATGAGTGGTGAAAAAACCACCGATCATAAAGAAAATAGTGGCAACTACTGATGGCCACTGCAGGGCACTGATGCCCATAATGGCGTGGCCGGAAGTACATCCTCCGGCATACCTAGTGCCAAAGCCTACCATAAATCCTCCAAACACGAAGAAAATCAATCCTTTTAGGGTAAACAGGTTTTCCCAATTGAAAATCTCAGCTGGAAGAAGCTTGGAATAATCGGTAATACCCAAAGCCGCCAAATCTCTTTGTGTAGATTCTGCCACTACAATGGTGTTGGGATCGGAGAGAAAAGATGAAGCGACGATTCCACCTATCAGAATCCCAAGTACAAATGTCATGTTCCACATTTCCTTTCTCCAGTTATATTGGAAAAAGGGGATGTTGGCAGGAGCACACATCGCACAGACATGTCTGAGTGAAGAAGATATTCCGAAAGATTTATTTCCTATCAGCAAAAGTACCGGGACTGTAAGTCCAATAAGTGGGCCTGCTACATACCAAGGCCAAGGTTGTCTCAGCCATTCCATAAATTGTTCCATATAATTTGTTTTTTTGTTTCGTATTAAAATTTGTAATCCATAATCAAGTTGAAATTCCACAGGTCGACCCTGTTTATTCTATATCTGTCAGGTACGTTAGTACCGTCTTTTGCGGTTTTGTTGGCGACCAAAAGCTGCATATTTAAGCCA
This sequence comes from Arthrospiribacter ruber, assembly GCF_019343195.1. GTDB lineage: Bacteria > Bacteroidota > Bacteroidia > Cytophagales > Cyclobacteriaceae > Arthrospiribacter > Arthrospiribacter ruber. The sequence goes on along the minus strand of NZ_RPHB01000009.1, from coordinate 151,758 downwards.
TCAAAATAGCCATTAAATTGATAAGAAGCCATGCCGGTAAAGTGATAGTAGGAAGGAATCCCATATTTATTGGATCTAAAATCATCTATACCGGAATGTAATACCGACCCTGCTCCCAGTTGCATCAATAAACCTTCCACAGGGGTAGATTGCTCATATTTGAAAACCAGTGCGCTCATGTCTCCGCTACCTTCATACCTTTCCCTTGGTAAACTGGCAAAGAAACTTTCTCTTCCCCATTCTCTGGGGAAAAGGAACCTTCCCTTGTCATTGATGCCCAGATAATTGACGGACAATTGATGCCTTTGGAAAAACCAACCCAACTTTGCACCAATTCCGCTTGCGCTTTCATCAGGCATGATATAGGCTTTTTGCATATCAGGATTGCCTCCCTGCCCCAAGGCGAATTGGTGGAAGCCTTGTATGCCAGCTTGTAGTTTTGATCCGTTTTGTAAGGTTTTTATGTATTCTGCCTGCCCAAAACTGATATTGAAAACATGGTCGGCGGTATAGTTCCATGCTTGGGCACTAAGCCCGCTTTTATGGTACTGCCATCCAAAGACACCAATACCCCTGGAGGATACATTTCCTTTGTAACCGGAAGGCTCACCTAGTGGATTTCTTCCAAAAGGATAAACTCCAAATGAATCCTCAATGCTGTACCAATCTACTGTACCCCTTATGGTTACAGATGATAGCCACATGCCTGTGACTTTCCAGTTTGTATGACTATATGTAGCTGATAATCCTCCGAAGACATTTGGACGCATCCTGTTGTCCTGTTCGTTGAGAAGGGGACTATGAACCTTCTGACGTCCGAGTTTTAGTCTTAGGTTTTTGATTTTATAGCTTAAATATAGCTCCTCCAACCTATCCAGCTTGTTGGTATTGGTGATGTCATTCATGTCATATAGCAGAATTTCATACCTGTTACCGGCCCCAGTGCTTGGATCTGCAATCCGGATATTGTTTTCAAAGAGCTGAAAGGTGAAGAAACCGTTAAACCTCAGTTGAAAGCCTTTCCACTCCGGACTGGTATATCCAATGCCCGCCCCAGCGGCCAATGTGCTGTAATTGAGCAATTCACCTTTGTTGATCGTAGACATGAAAAAAGATTTAACGTGAAAGTCAATTTCACCTTTTTTCAACTCCTCCCCCAATGTAAGTGGAATGCTATCTACGCTGGCCTGGGCCCAATTGCCAAATATCAGGAAAGCCAACACTGAAACTGTCCTTGTCATTTTCAAAACTCAGGATTTTGAATCTTTGTTCTTGTGACTATTATCACTTAACCATTCTCCAAACTAAAAATGGCAGAGCTCATGTCTCTGCCATTTTAAAGTTTTTACGAATGTACTACGGCTTCTCTTACAGCAAAGTAGTAGGACAAACATAGTCGCTGACTTTGATGTCACCGGAGTCTTTGATGGCTGCAAAACCACCTTTGACGTCGATGAGATTTTCAAAACCCCTTGCTTTTAAGATGGATACAAAAATCATAGACCTGTAACCACCTGCACAATGCACATAGTAAGTTTTATCTTTGTCCACTTTGGACATGCTTTCATTGATATAGTCCAAAGGTGCGTTTTCGGCACCTAATACATGTTCACTAAGAAATTCTGAATTTTTCCTTACATCCAATACTTCTAAGTTTTGGTCTTTTTCCATCAAGGAAGCCAATTCTCCGGCAGAAATTGAGGTGATGGTATCCACTTCTTTTCCTTCGCTTTTCCAAGCTTCAAAACCGCCTTTCAAAAACCCGATGGCATGGTCATATCCCACTCTGGCAAGCCTTGTAACTACCTCTTCTTCCCTTCCTTCTTCAGCTATGATAAGAATCTCCTGCTTCAGGTCAGGGATCAAAGCACCTACCCATACGGCAAAACTACCGTCAATACCTATATTGATTGAGTTTGGAACGAAACCTTTTGCAAATACCTGTGCTGCTCGAGTATCCAATAGTACCGCCCCTGTTTCGTTGGCAGCAGCTTCAAATGCAGCAGGACTGAGTGGGTTAATACCTCTGTTCAGTACTTCGTCAATAGAATCATACCCTTGAATGTTCATCATCACATTTTGCGGGAAATAGGATGGGGGAGGGGTAAGTCCTGTAGTGACCTCTTTTATAAATTCCTCCTTGGTCATTTCCTGCAAGGCGTAATTGGTTTTCTTCTGGTTGCCCAAAGTATCCGTGGTTTCTTTGCTCATGTTTTTACCGCAAGCACTTCCTGCTCCATGGGCAGGATAGACAATGATGTCATCTGCAAGAGGCATGATTTTATTTCTCAAAGAATCATAGAGGTGGCCGGCCAGTTTGTCCTGTGTCAGGTCTTTTACTACCTTTTGGGCCAGGTCAGGCCTTCCTACATCTCCTATGAAAAGGGTGTCTCCTGTGAATAAAGCCTCTTCTTTTCCTTCTTCATTGGTCAATAAATAGCAGGTGCTTTCCATGGTATGTCCGGGAGTGTGGATTACCCTGAATTTCGCTTTGCCAAGTTGGAATTCCTGTCCGTCTTCTGCGATGATCGCATCAAATCCCATTTTCATGCTAGTTGGGCCAAAGACAATAGGCGCCCCGGTTTTGGCCGAAAGGTCCTTATGACCCGATACAAAATCAGCATGGAAGTGTGTCTCAAAGACATATTTGATGCTTGCCCCTCTTCTTTCTGCTTTTTCAATATAAGGCTGCACTTCTCTAAGTGGATCAATGATAGCCGCTTCTCCATCTGACTCAATGTAATAGGCTCCCTGAGCCAGGCATCCGGTGTATATTTGTTCTATAATCATGATTTTCTCTTTTATTTTTGTTGATGATACAATATTAAAGCAAAGGCAAATCTGTCAAAATGACTTTTGTCACTTAAGTGTTATTTCAGGAAGTGACCTGTGTGTTTTGTCTGATGATCGTGGTCAGCTGATGCGCAGGTACTACTCCGGACTGACGCCAGAGGATTTTTCCTTTGTGGAAAAGTATAAGTGTAGGCACTCCTCTGACCTGGTATTTATTGGCGGCGAGCTGGTTTTTGTCTACATCCACTTTGATGATCTTTACAGCTTCTCCCAATTGTCTGGAAGTATCCTCCAGAATAGGTTGCATCATTTTGCATGGGCCACACCAGGTGGCGTAGAAATCCACCAATATTGGCGTATCTCCATCTATCAGTTCGCTGAATGTTTTAGGCTTTTCGCTCATGGTGTTTTGATTTTAAGTATGATACAAATGTACCCAATGACAAGAGGGTTTTCAGTAATTTTTATCACATTCCCTTAAATGCTGTTAAAATACCCCTCAATTATTAATTATTGCTTATTTTCGCCGTTCACAACTATTTTCAAAAACAATGCTTGAATATAAGAAGGTCAATAACCTGACAGGTTGGCTGGTTTTTGTCGTAGCTACTTTGGTATATGCGCTTACAGTAGAGGAAACGGCAAGTTTTTGGGATCCGGGAGAGTTCATCGCGGTATCCTACAAACTTCAGGTTCCACATCCTCCGGGAGCTCCGTTTTTTCTTTTGACATACAGAATGTTTGGCTTTTTGGCTTTCGGTGATGGACTTTCGGTGGCCTATTGGATGAATATTGGAAGTGCTGTTTTCTCCGGTCTGACCATTTTGTTCCTTTTTTGGTCGATAACCCTTTTTGGCAGGAAGCTATTTGGGGTAGAAAAAGGTAAAGAAAGTAAAGGGCAAACCATCACGCTGATGGGGGCAGGTATAGTGGGAGCTTTGGTATATACCTTCTCAGACAGTTTTTGGTTTTCTGCGGTTGAGGCCGAAGTGTATGCCATGTCTTCTTTTTTTACTGCAATTGTCATTTGGGCATTTCTGAAATGGGACGTGATAGAGGATCCAAGGGATGAAAACAGGTGGATGATCTTTATCGCCTATCTGGTAGGGCTCTCTATAGGGGTCCACTTGCTCAATTTGGTGACATTGCCTGCTTTGGCTCTGATTTATTATTTCAAAAAATATAAAAATCCAGACCTCAAAGGAGGAATCATTGCCTTGGGTTTAGGTGGAGTGGCACTGATCATCATCAACAGTATCATTATTCCCGGCCTTCCAAGTATGGCAGGATCCATGGAGATTTTCTTTGTCAATAGTCTTGGCTTGCCTTTTGGATCTGGTGTTGTTGTCTTTATAGCCTTGTTTTTAGGTTCTTTGATTTACGGCGTTCTTTATTCCATCAAAAACCAAAAAGTTATTTTGAATACCATCTTGGTTTCATTGGTATTTATCATGATCGGTTACGGATCATATGCATTGATCGTCGTACGTGCCAATCAGGATACTGTCATCAACCAAAATGCTCCCAAAGATATCATTAGCTATGTGTCTTATCTGAAGCGTGAGCAATATGGTTATAGACCGTTGATGCATGGACAGTATTTTGATGCAGAACTGATAGAGCAGGAAGAGGGGGCGCCCATTTACCTCAAAGGGAAAGATAAGTACGAGATCGTGGATTATTCCACTGTCAATAAATATGACCCATCGAGGACCACAATTCTTCCAAGGATATATTCCACACAGGAAAGGCACAAGCAGCTTTATCGTTCCAAACTGGGTTTAAGAGAAGGGGAGAAGCCCTCTTTTGGAGACAACCTTTATTTTATGTTCTCCCATCAGTTGGGTCACATGTATTGGAGATATTTTATGTGGAATTTCTCCGGTAGGGAAAGTGATTTTTCAGATGCCCCATGGCTCGGAATCACCGATTTTTTCTCTGATAAATTCCCTGATTATATCAAAGAAAACAAAGCGCACAACAACTACCTGATGCTTCCGCTACTTTTGGGAATTATTGGATTGATTTTTCAGGCCAAATTTGACCCCAAATCCTTTTATGTTACAGCCATGCTCTTCCTGATGATGGGGGTGGTGCTGGTATTGTACCTCAATTCTCCACCTATAGAACCTCGCGAACGGGATTATATTTATGTGGGTAGTTTTTATGCATTTGCCATCTGGGTGGGTATGGGCGTGATGGCCTTGGCTCATGGTATAGGCAAACTCAATAAAAACCTTGCAGTGGCCGGAGTAATTGCTACATTGATCACATTTCCGGTTCCTATTTTGATGGCCAATCAAAACTGGGACGACCACAACAGGCAGGGGAGGTATTTCTCGGTAGATTCCGCCAGGAATTTTCTTTCTTCCTGTGCTCCTAATGCCATATTGTTTACCGGAGGAGACAATGATACTTTTCCATTGTGGTATGTTCAGGAAGTAGAGGGCTTCAGGACAGATGTAAGGGTAGTGGTGTTGAGCTATTTTGACACTGACTGGTATGTGGATCAGCTGTCGCGTCCGGCATACGAGTCTGAAGGTTTGCCGTTTTCCCTTGAGTACGAAAACTACAAGAAGGGGACAAACGATGTGCTTTATGTCATGGAGCGGCAAAATTTGGAAGCGATTTCAGCTAGGGAATACCTCAGACTCCTAAAAAATAAAAGCAATGCCTTGAAATTGACTGCCGGAGGAAGGAGCAGTTACAATATGGTTCCTTCCAAAAATCTGATATTGGATGTAGACCTTCAGGATGTTTATGAAAAAGGTTTGATTCCAGAAGGAATGGAACCTTTGATGACAGACCAGATGAATCTCAGGGTCAAAGGAAACTACCTTACCCGTGGGAATCTGATGTTGGTGGATTTGATTACGAGCAACAATTGGGAGAGGCCGATATATTTCAACAACACGTCCTTGGCGACCATAGGATTGGATATTGAAGATTATGTCGTGATGGAGGGTTTGACCTACAGGTTGCTTCCTGTCCGTAAGCCACAGAACATGCGCTCCGAATTGGTCAATTCAGACCTTGCATTTAAGAATGTCATGGAAGAATTTGCTTTCCGTGGGATGGATAATCCTGATAATTATTTTGATGATGAGTTTAGGAGGTTTACCTCCAATCATAGGTCTGCTATCAATGCCATTGCCATTGCATTGCTGGATGAGGATGATATGGATAGGGCTTCAGAAATTCTGAAGTTTAGCTTGGAAAAAATGCCTCACGAAGGAGTGCCTTATGATCTGGCCAGTGGTCAGATGGTTCCATTGCTATTTGAGGTGGGAGAAGATGATCTGGCCTTGGATATTGTGGAAAAAATCTCCCATAAGTCCATTCAGATGCTTGAATTCTATACCAGAGAAGATAGGGAATTTGACAGGGAGGCCATGATCAGTATAGAAATGCTGAAATACTTTATCCCACTACTTAATGAGCGTGGTTATTCTGAGTTGGCTGATCAGCTAAAAGTTGGGCTTGAAAGGGTGATGGGGCCTGTATCCGGAGGGTCTTTACTAGATAGAATGTAACATTTGATTGCACTTTAAAATACCGTTAAACTTGGTGCTACCTGTCCTGAACTTTGGGGCAGGTAGTGCTTTTTTTGAACCATAAAAGAAGACAAAAGTCACAAAAGGTAGGGGAGTGAATGTTATCAGAAGGAATTAAATGCTTATTGATGTTCGTGTTGGTTCAGGAAAATGGGTTCCGGTTAATAATTTTCTTTTGTTTCCTGTTATGACTTATCCCGAAAGTCGGGACAGGTAGTGGTACAAAACAAAATCACTCATTTAGAACCGTATAAAATTCATTAACATAGGTCTTTTGGCCTTCGTGGTAGAGGTTGACCACATTGAAATTATACATTATTCCTTTTGGAGATTTAAGGAGCTTCATATAGCTGATCAACTTTGCCTCTGCTATCGGAGGAATAGCATCTACTGACTTTAATTCTACTACAATCAGATCTTCAATGTAGAAATCGCACCTTAATTTGGAGTCAATTGAAATATCTTTGTATTGGATTGGTACTCTTAATTCTGATTGAAAATGTAATCCTCGTTTTTCCAATTCATAAGCAAAGCATTGATGGTAAACACTTTCTAATAGGCCTGGCCCCAAAACCTTATGAACCTCAATTGCTGCTCCATTTATTTTATACGTTAGGTCTTTGATGCTTGATTTTGTAGGTTCCATAAAAGTTGAGTTTAAATTTCTTTTTAAAGACTATGTCTAAACTTAAAGTTATATAAAAAGTGTGAAAACATATAATTTAGGTTTCAAATAATTCAACCACAAAAGATTACAAAAGTCACAAAAGTGGGGGGTATGAATGCGAATAGAAGGGGTTGATAGTGATTGTTCTAATAGCAATTGGCTTTGGATTAAAGTTAGTATTGATAATTTCTTTTGTTCCCTATTGTCACTTTTGTGGTTCAACAAAAAAATATGCTGTTGGGAAAATTGGCTTAATATTCCTCAAAAGACAGGGAAGTAATTTTTAATATTGAGGTTTCACCTAGGGATTTATTGAACCACAAAAGAAGACAAAAGTCACAAAAGTTTAGTGATGTGAACGTTCCTAGAAGAAATGAAAGGTATAATTAATGCCTTATCGATACTGGAAAATGGGTTCCGATTAATAATTTTCTTTTGTTCCCTTTTGTGACTTTTCCCGAAAGTCGGGACAGGTAGTGGTTCATTAAAAAAAGACTAATAGTTGTTCAGGAGATCTACTTAGAATATCTCAAATTATAGGGGAATGATATTTTTACTTTTTGAGGTTTCAGCTTGGATTTATTGAACCACAAAAGAAGACAAAAGTCACAAAAGTTTAGTGGTTTGAACGTTCCTAGAAGAAATGAAAGGTATAATTAATACTTTATCGGTACTGGAAAATGGGTTCCGGTTAATAATTTTCTTTTGTTCCCTTTTGTGACTTTTCCCGAAAGTCGGGACAGGTAGTGGTTCATTAAAAAAAGACTAATAGTTGTTCAGGAGATCTACTTAGAATATCTCAAATTATAGGGGAATGATATTTTTACTTTTTGAAGTTTCAGCTTGGATTTATTGAACCACAAAAGAAGACAAAAGTCACAAAAGTTTAGTGGTTTGAACGTTCCTAGAAGAAATGAAAGGTATAATTAATGCCTTATCGGTACTGGAAAATGGGTTCCGGTTAATAATTTTCTTTTATTCCCTTTTGTGACTTTTCCCGAAAGTCGGGACAGGTAGTGGTTCAACAAAAAAATATGCTGTTGGGAAAATTGGCTTAGTATTCCTCAAAAGACAGGGAAGTAATTTTTAATATTGAGGTTTCAGCTTGGATTTATTGAACCACAAAAGAAGACAAAAGTCACAAAAGTTTAGTGATGTGAACGTTCTTAGGAGAAATGAAAGGTATTTAATGCCTTATCGGTACTGGAAAAGGGGTTCCGGTTAATAATTTTCTTTTGTTCCCTATTGTCACTTTTTTGATTTAAAAAAAATCGGCCTTCACCTGTGAAAAGAAAAAAGCACGGAGAAAGTGATGTTTTCTTTTCCGTGCCTTAATTTCTTTAGCAGGTTGCAATCAGTTCAGTCTACTTCCAAAATGGCATTGATTGGGATAAAAAGATTTTGTTTTAGACTGACATATTCAGATCCTACAGCCCACACTGTGGTGGTTACCTGAAAGATTTTTTCATCCGCAGTTTCGAAAGTAATACTTACCTTATTTTTCAATAAGTTCCCCAAAGCCTGCGCTCTCATCAACTCAAAGTTGCGCCGCTTTCGCTCCATTTCATCCTGAAGTACTTCCTTCTTGGAAAATTTCAGGTTTGTGATGTCCTCCTTCTCAATTCTTTCAACAGTTCTCATATTCAATTTAGTCAATGGTATTTGGTGTTATACTTTTTTCAATCGAATTTGATTGAAATAGGTTACGTTAGTTCTATAAAATTTTCAAATAATTTACATATATAAAATTTAATTTCTGTGAACGGTAGATCATTATTGTCATAATTCTTTTAACCTACAAAAAGATGCAGGTTAGACTAAAAGGAAAAAACTATATTTGCCTGAAATTAAACTGATATACTATGTTTGACTTTATGAGTATTATGAATAAGGTGAAAGAAGCCCAAGTTAAAATCAAGGAAGCACAATCCAAGCTTGTGCACCTAAAGGCTGAGGGTGAATCAGGTGCAGGTATGGTCAAAGTTACCGTCAATGGCCAAAGGAAGGTGATTTCTATTCAAATGGATGATTCCTTGGTCAATGTGGCAGATAAAGATATGCTCAGTGACCTCGTAGTAGCAGCTACCAACAAGGCCCTGGAAGAAATCGAAGTAAAAATCAAAGAAGAAATGAAAGCCGCTACCGATGGCATGATGCCAAATATTCCCGGTATGGACTTTGGAAATATGTTTTGATGCAAAAAGCAGCGATTGTCATCCTCAATTATAATGGTGTAGCGCAGCTACGGAAATTTATTCCTTCCGTAGTGTCGTTTTCCTCATTTGATATTGTCGTGATTGACAATGCGAGTACTGATGCCTCTTTGGATTTCCTGCGAAAAAACTTTCCACAAATAAAGCTTGAACAACTGCCCGAAAACCTGGGTTTTGCAGGTGGATATACCAAAGGACTGGGAAATCTTAGAGGGAGATATGAATATTATATTTTGCTCAATTCTGATGTGGAAGTTACCCCACTTTGGGATAGTGAGCTGATCACTTGGCTTGAAAATAATCCTGAGGTGGTCGCTGTACAGCCTAAGATTCTCAAATATGATCAAAAGGACTTTTTTGAACATGCCGGAGCTGCCGGGGGATTTTTAGATGAGTTAGGGTATCCATTTTGTAGGGGAAGGATTTTTGAAACACTGGAAAGTGACAAAGGTCAGTATGAAGAGGACATAAGAGTTGATTGGACTTCCGGCGCCTGTATGGCTGTGCGTTCTGAGATGTTTCACCTTTTTGGAGGGTTTGATCCCTTGTTTTTTTCCCACATGGAAGAAATAGACCTTTGTTGGAGATGGAGAAACCATGGCTACCCGCTTTATTGCCTTCCAAAAGTACAGGTGTTTCATGTAGGAGGAGCTACCCTTTCGCCCACTCATCCACGCAAAACATTCCTGAATTTCAGGAATAGCCTTTTTTTACTTAGAAAGAACCTTGACAAATGGGAATACAGAAAAATTTACCTAAAACGAATACTGTTGGATTTGCTGGCAGCATTTGTTTTTCTCCTCAGAGGCTTACCGTCGCATAGTAAAGCGGTTATAAAAGCCCATATTGGATTCCATAAGTTTAAAAATAAACTTCACAATAGCGGTAAAAAATCTAAAAAGATTGGGACAATGGGAGTTTCTTCCATTCTTTGGGAATATTATTTGCTAGGAAAGAAGAAGTTTTCTGAAATTTAGTCGAACAGTACCGGGTTATTCATCTTTCTAAGGTATTTCCTTACTTTCATCATCATGGCCATACTGACATATATGATGATCGGAGAACCCAGGGTGATAAAAGAACTATAGATGAAAAAAAGTCTGATTGAATCGATGGGAAAGTTGAATTTCTCACCCAATCTGGAACAAACCCCAAAGGCTCTTTCTTCGAAAAACAGTTTTAACTTATTCATGATTCGGTTGGTTTAGAGTCGATTAAATGTAATAAAATATTCTCAATAACTCCAATAATATATTTGAAGCTGGAAATGTTTAAATCTTATCCTTATTTAATTCCGACCATTTTGTTTTTGGTAATTTTTTCTTCTTGTAGTCCAAAGCTTCATAAATATGAAAGTCTGCTGGATGGTATTTCTGCCAAACCGGAAGTGCTTACCATGCACAGGGATTCGGTTCGCGTCAACATTACCGGAGCTTTGCCATTGCCTCTTCTCAATAAAGATACCAAAATATATCTTTTCCCGGAATATAGATATGGAGAGGGAGCTTTGAGATTGGGAGAATTTGTGGCCTTCGACGGCACATACACAAATGCAGTACAGGCCGTAAGGCTGGATGAGAAAATCACTTTCCCCTACCTGGAAGGCATGGACAAAGGAGTGTTGGCCATCAAAGCGCTAGTATTTCATAAAGACAAGGTTTTTGTGCCTTCAGAAAAGGAATTGGTACCTGGAGTCAGCATATTGCCATTGCTGACCCGCTTGGGGCAAATCACTCCCAATGAGCCCATTGAGGAAATAGGGATGTACATCAGCACTGACTTCCCGGGTTTTTCCACCAATTCAGAAAGACAGTTTTCTGTAAATTTTCCATTAGGTTCTGCACAGGTACCTGGCAGAACTTTGCCGACTACACTTTACAACTTTCTAAATAGAGGAGAAAGAGGTTTTGTAATCAAAAAAATCACGGTCACAGGATTGGTTTCTCCTGAAACCGCTGAATTGAGCAATCCCACTTTGTCTGGTCAGCGGGCGGAAAACCTGAAGCAAAGAATCAAGAATATCCCTGCTGTAAGTCATGTTCCGGTGGAAATTGAAGAGAGGAGAAATGATTTTTTTGATTTCAGGATGCTGCTGAGAGATTATGGAGGTATCAATACTACACAGAAGGATGCGTATTACCAGATTCTGACCACAGATGAAAGTTTCGAATCCCAGCTTGCCCAAATCCGACAGTTGAGCACTTTTAGAAAAGTATCAGCAGACCTGTTCCCAAAGCTGCGGACCGCCCAAGTTAAAATAGAACTGGAGAATTCGAGATTTTCCGATGCGGAGATTTCTGCCTCAGTGTATAAGATGCTCAAGGAAGGCGAAGGATTGGAAGGTTTTACGAAAGAGCACCTTATTTTTGCCGGGCAGCAGGCCAAGCGATTGGAAGAAAAGGAAAAAATCTATCAAAAACTGGTTGAAATTGCTCCTTCCGTACTGGCTTATAATAACCTGGGGGTAGTCTTTCTCAATAAGGCTCAGAGGGAACTGGATGTGCGGCAAAAAAATATATATATCAGCAATGCGCTTAGTAACCTAAGGGAAGCAAACAGGATTCAGACCAATTCTATTTCCATGCACAATATTGGTAGGGCGTATTTGTTAAGAAAGGATTATTTTGAGGCTTATGTGGCTATATCGGAAGCCTCTGGCCTGGAAAGAAGTGAGACGAGCGAGTTTCTTAGGGTCAATGAAGGCCTGAGAGGAGCTTTGGATATTTTGAATGGGGATTACCGATTGGCCACCATAAGGTTTAACCGTGCTCCTGAAAGTGAAGTGAATTATTTTAATAAGGGTTTAGCCTATTTTTTGGCGGAGGATTACAGGCAGGCCATGATTGCTTTCGAAGAGTCGGCGCTTTTGGACAGAGATTTCGGATATGGATTTTATGGACTTGCTTTGGTAGCAGCTGTCAGCAATGATGAACAGGCCCTGATAGAAAATCTGCAGAAAGCGATCAGCCGGTCTGAGTTTTTAAGAGAAAGGGCCATGAGGGAAGTTCTGTTCAGAAGGTATTGGGACAGACCGGCATTTATAAGAGTGTTGAAATGACATTATTTTTTGATATGCTCAAAAACTGCCTTTAAAGAATATTAAAGGCGTTTTTTGTCAAATATAGGATTATTTGAAGTTTGTTTTAAAATGTTAAAAAATTTAAAAATCGAATTTCAAAAAAAGTTTTTGTATTATTCATTATTCTCTTAAATTAGTTGCTGATATATGGGGAAATGTAAAAGAATCTTCATTCTTACGCATCTTTACCAAATATTCATGAAGTACCCAATCAAAGAATAACCTTAAAACCTATATTAACAATAATCCCAAATCTCGATGCCTATGAACAAAGCCCCTTTTTTTATTTGAGAATACAAAATCGTTTTAGCAGTACACACTGACGACCTCCTGATCTTTGGATCCAGGATTGTAGAAAAAGATAGCACAAGTTATCGTGGTTTAATCAAGCAATAGGAAAAGGCTGATACTGGTCTTGCAAACTATTGCAATTATTTTGCAAAATTTTGCAAACGATTGCATGATTAAGAAATAATTAATTGCTTTCAAACCTTATCAATTAATAATTATTACCCAATCAATCTATGTTTATGGAAAAACTTTACAAAAGCTTAAGTGTATTTATACTACTCTTAGTGCTTTCCAGTGCTACAGCACTGGCGCAAAGAACAGTGACGGGTACCATTCTCGATGAATTCGGGGACGGTCTTCCTGGAGTTACTGTTTTAGTCAAAGGAACCACCACTGGAACAGCGACGGACATTGATGGAAACTTCTCCCTTAATGTTCCCTCAGATCAAAGTGTGTTGGTATTTTCTTTTATCGGCTATGCTACTATTGAGCAAGTGATAGGAAACAGGTCAGTCATTAATCTGACTATGAATCCCGATGAAAGAACGCTTACAGAATTGGTCATCACAGGTTATACTATTGATAGCCGTAGAGAAACTACAGGTGCTATTTCAACGGTTGACCCAAAAGATTTGACGATCATTCCTACAGGAAATATTGAGCAGACCTTACAAGGAAGGATTGCCGGTGTTACTGTAGTTACCAATGGTCAGCCCGGAACGGCTTCCCAAGTTAGGGTACGTGGTTTTGGTGCTTTCGGTGGTAACGAGCCATTGTATATTGTTGACGGTTTACCAGTTACCAATACTGATTTCTTGAATCCTGATGATATTGAATCAGTTACTACTTTGAAAGATGCTGCAGCTGCTTCCATTTATGGTGCTCGGGCAGCGAATGGTGTAATTGTATACACTACAAAAAGAGGTAGTAAAAAAGCCCAAAAATTAAGATTTGATTATAATGGCATGATGGGCTTTACTGATCCAGGTAGAGGTTTGGATATGACTAATCCTCAGGAATATGCAGACATTACATGGTTGGCTGAAAGAAATCAGGCTAGAATCGACGGTAGAGCTCCTAATTTCGGTCACCCACAATTAGGTAACGGTCCAAATCCTGTTTTGCCATACTATATTAATGTGGGTGGTGAGGCAGGTGTGGCGGGACCTTTGACTCCTGCTCAACTTGAAGAACAAAGAGAACTATACAATATTGACCCCAGAAGAGGTGCAGTGCATCAATTGGTGAGGGCTGCTACCGGAGAAGGTACAGATTGGTTTGATGCTGTAACCAGAAGAGCACCAATTCAGAGACACTCTTTAGGTTTTTCAGGTGGTTCATCCACCAGTAGATTCTTCTTGGGTATGGGTATCCAGGAACAAGCAGGGATCTTGTTGAACAATGATTTTAGAAGGATTTCATTGAGAGCCAACTCAGAGCATGATATTGGAAGCAAAATAAGAGTAGGACAAAACTTTCAGGCTACTTATATCCAAAGATTGGGTCAGACTGGTGCTGGTGGAGGACAAAGGGTAGCTCAGGATGAAAATGACATCCTACAGGCTTTCCGTATGCCTTCTATTATTCCTGTTCGTGATGAATTTGGTGGATATGCAGGCACGGCTGCAAGAGGCTTCAATAACCCTAGAAACCCTGTAGCCAACAGAGAGGGATTAGCCGACAATAGAAACTTCGACGCCAATGCATTTGGTAACGTATATGTTGAATTTGAGCCGGTGCAAAATTTGGTATTTAGATCTTCCATTGGTGGTCAATACAATAATTTCTATGGAGTAGGATTCTCAAGATTACAGTATGAAAACTCTGAAAACAATTCAGCTTTTGGATACAATGAATTTTCAGGTTATAGCATGCAGTGGGTATTCACCAATACGGCACAGTGGAAAAAGACAATTGACAGACATCAATTTGATATTTTGGTAGGTCAAGAGTCTTTGAACACAGGTTCTGGTAGAAATATGAACACTACAGGTCAGAATCCTTTCTCTGAAGACCCCAACTTCATTACCATTTCTAATTTGCCGTTTGCCACTAGGATTGCCAACTCTGGACAATTCTTAGGTGTTAATTTCCTCTCTTATTTCACTAGGGCGAATTATACCTACAATGACAAATATATTTTCAGTGCAGTAGTAAGGCGTGATGGTTCTTCCAGGTTTGGTCCAAACTTCAGATGGGGTACTTTTCCGGCCTTCTCAGCTGCATGGAGGTTATCTTCAGAGTCGTTCATGTCTTCTGCAACATGGTTGGATGATTTGAAAATCCGAGGGGGTTGGGGACAGATGGGTAACTCTAACAACGTGGATCCCAATAATCAATTCTCATTGTTCGGTGGTGACTTAGGAGCTTCTTCTTATGATATCACAGGCTCCAACAGTTCAGCCTTGATTGGTTTTAGAAGAACTAGAATTGGTAACCCTAATGCGAGATGGGAAACAGCTGTAACCAAGAATATTGGTTTTGACGGTTCAGCCTTCGGAGGAAGATTGGATGTAATCGTGGATTTGTGGCAGAAAGATACCAGAGATCTTTTGTTCCAAGTACCTATTCCATCTGTGGCTGGATTTAATGCAGCAGCTCCTGCTGTGAACATTGGAGAAATGCTGAACCGTGGTGTGGACATTACCATCGCTACAAGAGGTAATTTTTCTTCAGATTGGAGATATGATCTTCAGGTGAATGGTGGTTTCTTGAAAAACGAGATAGTATTCTTGGCTCCAGGAATTGACTTTATCATCGGCGGTGCAGCTGATCCTGCATTTAGAGGTATCCGACCAATCAGAAACCAAGTGGGTCAGCCAATTTCTTCTTTCTTTGGTTATGTCGTGGATGGATTGTTCCAAAATGAAGAAGAGGTGGCCAATCATGCCACTCAAGACGGTGCTGCCCCTGGTCGATTCAGATATGTGGATACCGATGGGGACGGAAGAATTACACCAGATGATAGACAGTTCCTAGGATCTCCTGTGCCAAAATTCTCTGGAGGGTTGAATTTCACAGTAGCATATAAAAACTTTGATATGTCGGCCTATTTCTTTGGTACTGCTGGTAACAAGATTTGGGCACAGTGGAGATGGTTTACTGACTTCTTCCCTACATTTGAAGGAGCTGCCATATCAAGAAGGTTATTGGATTCTTGGACACCTGATAACCCTAACACTAATGTACCTGTGGCTGATAAAACAGCCAGCTTCAGTACTTCGGGTGTAGAAAACAGTTATTATGTGGTTGATGGCTCCTTCTTGAGACTTCAAAACCTTACTTTAGGTTATACCATGCCTAATAACTTACTACAAAGATGGAAATTAGAGAGGTTGAGAGTTTTTGTTGCAAGTAACAACTTGTTTACTATCACTGGATATGATGGATTGGATCCAATGGTAGGTGGTAATGTTGACTTGGCTTATGGTATTGACGTAGGAAACTACCCTGTAACTAGGCAGTACACTGTAGGTTTAAATTTAAGCTTCTAAATCTAACAATGTTTCAAACATTTTGTTAGCGAAGAAAATTTCAAAAGTAATTACTGAAATATGAAAAGATTTAAAATTAAAATGGCGATGATGCTTACAGCAGGAACTCTGTTGTTTGCATCAAGTTGTGAGGACTTCTTGGAGGTTCCGGTGGTGGGCCAGTTATCAGAAGCTCAATTATCTTCCTTAGAAGGTATTGATGCTGCCTTGATTGCTGCTTATTCTCAGGTAAATGGAAGGTTCCAGCGTATGGCTTCTCCTTCCAACTGGGTATGGGGAAGTATTCGAGGTGGAGATGCCAATAAAGGTACTGATCCAGGGGATTTCGTTTCCATTAACCCTATTCAAAGGTATGAGGCATTCTCTACAATTGATATCATTGAGGAAAACTGGAATGGTAACTATGAGGGTATAGCAAGAAACAACAATGTCCTTAGATTGCTAGATATTAGAGGTAGTGATGTTTCTGATGCGCAGGCTTTACGTTTTGAAGCTCAGGCAAGATTCTTAAGAGCTCATCATTACTTTATGTTGTACAGAAACTTCAATAAAGTTCCTATTGTACCTCATACTGTGGATTATGGATCTGAGGAGTTTGATAACTTGAGCAATGACCAGGAAATGCTTCCTTTTATTGAAGCTGAATTTAGGTTTGCTGCTGAAAACCTACCGGCTACACAGCCTCAAGTAGGAAGGGTTAATTCTTGGGCCGCCAAATCTTACCTTGGAAAAGTTCTATTGTACCAAGGAAAGTGGGCTGAGGCAAAGCAAGTATTTGATGATGTGATTGCCAATGGTGTTACCAGCAATAACCTTAAATATGGACTTGTCCCCTATTATGACGATATGTTCCGGGGTGCCAATGATAACCATCAGGAATCTATCTGGGCATATCAGTCAGCGGCCGGTACAGGTACTGTGAACAATGCCAATCCTGAATTTGACCTGAATTTCCCATACAATACCGGACCAAATGGACCTGGTAACTGTTGTGGGTTCTTTCAGCCTAGCTTTACCTTTGTAAATTCATTCAGAACAAGTAACGGTTTGCCTTTATTGGACAACTCCTTTAACCAACCAGCAAACAGAGTAGTTAGTGATATGGGTTTGACTTCTGCACAGCCTTTCACTCCTGATGCTGGTCCATTGGATCCAAGGTTGGATCATACTGTGGGAAGAAGGGGTATTCCATATTTGGACTGGCAGGACCATCCAGGTGAAGCTTGGGTACGTAACCAACCAAATGGTGGACCTTATGCGCCTAAGAAGTATGTGTATCAGCGTGCTGAGCAAGGTACTTTCCAAGATAACTCTTCTTGGACTCCAGGCTATACCGGTATCAACTTTCTGATCATTCGTTTCGCGGATGTATTGTTGATGGCTGCAGAAGCAGAAGTTGAGTTGGGTAATTTGGAAGCAGCCAGACAATATGTAAATATGGTTAGAGAAAGGGCCAAAAACTCTGAGCTTCTTAGAGACAATGGACAGCCTGCTGCCAACTATGTAGTGGAATTATATAATTCTCCTTGGACTGATGCCAATACTGCTAGGACAGCGGTTAGGTTTGAAAGAAACCTAGAACTTGGTATGGAAGGACATAGGTTCTATGATTTGGTAAGATGGGGTATTGCCAAAGAAGCCATTGATTTCTATTTGGCTTTGGACGGAACCCTTTTACAAGCTGCATTAGGTGGATCTGTATTCACCGCTGGCCGTGATGAATTGCTTCCAATTCCGCAAAACCAAATTGACTTGATGGGTTCTGACAAAGTCAGACAAAATCCTGGATTCTAATTTATTATGTAGTTTTATATTGAAAAGAGGATGGCTTATGCCATCCTTTTTTTATGTGTTGTTTGGAAGAACGTATGATAATTTTTAGGCATGTTTGTTAAGCTATAGCTTTCACTTTGGTGTTATATTTGATAGCTGCCATTCGTGTCTTATAAAGGCTACCGTTTATGTCTTCAAGTATTAACCGCCTACGTTCGTGTCTTCACGAACGGCTACAACCGCCTACTTCATCGCCCCAGTTCGTATCCTCACGAACGGAAACATCCTCCACTTTCACCGCCTACGTTTGTGTCTTCACAAAGGTATAATCACCGTACTGCCGTCCATGCTGAAATTTCCATCGCACTTAAGCGGTGGCATAAGCTTGGTAATTGGCCTTTAAAGTCAAAATTCCCTAAAATCTTTTCGCCTTTTAATAAATAAATACCAATATTTGGTTTCTATTAAGCCCAACACAACCTGTTATTACCCATGAGAATTATCCTATTGATTTGCAGTGCTTTGGTGCTGCTTTCATCCTGCAAAAAATCCCCCGAAACCTTATTCGTCCTCAAGTCCCCAAATGAGACCGGTATTCATTTCAATAACGAAATTGTAGAAACGGACACTTTCAATATCCTGACGGACGAATATATTTTTAACGGAGGCGGTGTGGCTGTAGCTGATTTCAACAATGACGGATTGCCGGATCTTTACTTTACAGGGAATCAGGTGGCCAATAAACTATACCTCAACAAAGGAAACCTGAAATTTGAAGACATAACAAATGGTTCAGGTACAGCCGCTGCCGATAGGTGGAGTACGGGAGTGACCATTGTGGATATCAATGGAGATGGTTGGATGGATATTTATGTCTGTGCCGCCATGTTTCCGGATATGGAAAAAAGAGCAAACATGCTTTTTGTAAATCAGGGTCTTGATGAAGAAGGGAATCCTTACTTCGAAGAACAGGCTGCCCAATATGGAATTGCGGAAACGGGCAATAGCATGATGGCTACTTTTTTTGATTATAACAATGATGGCTTTCTTGACCTTTATGTGCTCAACAATGAGCAAAATAAGGCCATTCCTTCCAATTTCAGAGAGAAAATCACCGATGGTTCTGCAATCAATAATGATAGACTTTATCGCAATAATGGGGATGGGACTTTTTCAGACGTGACCATTGAGGCAGGAATTACCATAGAAGGTTTTGGTCTTGGATTGGCCATTGCTGATATCAATTTTGACGGCTGGCCGGATATTTATATTTCCAACGATTACACACCGAATGATATCCTGTATATCAATAATCAGGACGGCACCTTTTCCAATCAGACCAAGGAGTATATCCGGCACCAAAGCATGTTTTCTATGGGCTCTGATATAGCGGACTTCAACAATGATGGATTTGTAGATATCATAACTTTGGATATGTTGGGTGAAACCAATTTCAGAAAGAAAACCACCATTGCCAAGAATCCATATCAGACCTATATTTCCAATGAGCAGTGGGGCTACGAATACCAACATGTAAGGAATATGCTACATGTGGGTAATGGTCCAGGTGTACCTTTCAGCGAAATTGGGTTTATGGCAGGGGTGTATCAGACCGATTGGTCCTGGTCTCCTTTGTTTGTGGATGTGGACAATGACGGGCAGCGGGACTTGTTGGTGACCAATGGTTTTCCCCGGGACATCACAGACAAGGATTTTGCCAATTACCGGGCGGATGTTGGAGGTGTAGCCAGCACAAGGCAGCTTCTGGATTCTATACCTATAGTCAAAATACCCAATTACTCCTTTAAAAATAAGGGGGATTGGACCTTTGAAGATGTTGGGGAAAAGTGGGGACTTAATAAGCCATCCTTTTCCAATGGAGCAGTGTTTGTGGATCTGGACGGGGATGGAGACTTGGACTATGTGGTCAATAACATCAATGATCCGGCTTTTGTTTTTGAGAACACATTGGATTCAAGAGCTGATAAGGGACATTTCTTCAGGGTCAAATTGCAGGGAACGAAAAATAATCCAATGGGAATAGGGGCCAAATTGGCCCTGCGGGATGAGAATGGCGGTTTTTTGTATCATGAACAACAGGTCTCCAGAGGATACATGTCAGCAGTGGAAGATGTGGTGCATTTCGGACTTGGGTCGGGGAATGGAAACCTAACTTTGGATGTTTTATGGCCTGATGGCAAGTTTCAGCAAATAAAAGGTTTGTCCCCTGATCAATTGATCCAGGTAGCTCATCAGGATGCTGCTGTGGTAGATTTAGCCCAGGTCACTTTTCCTTTGAAAGCTCCTGTGACCAATCCTTTTCTCAAGGAGGTGTCAAGAAGTCTGGGGATAGATTTTACGCACAAGGAAGATGATAAAATTGATTACAATGTTCAAAGGACCCTTCCCCATAAGCTGACACAATTCGGCCCAAGTCTGGCGGTAGGAGATCTGAACGGTAATGGACGAGAGGACTTTATTGTGGGCAGTGCTGCAGGTTACCCTGCCTCAGTATTTTTGCAGAATGGAGATGGAAGCTTTACCGAAAGGAGATTATTGGACAGTGATGAGGACAATCGCTATGAGGAAATGGGGATGGTCCTCTTTGATATAGACAATGATGGCGATCTGGATCTGTATCTTGTTTCAGGAAGTTCTGAATTTAAACCAGGCGCAGAAGAATACATAGACAGGGTGCTTATCAATGACGGCAAAGGTAATTTTTCAAAGCCCAATGATTCCAACCATTTTTTACCGGAGGCAAGTGGTACAGTGGTACGGGCAGCAGATTTTGATGGTGATGGATATATGGATCTCTTCGTTGGAGGAAGGACACCGATAGGCAAGTATCCAATGCCGGAGCGTTCTTTTATTCTCAAAAATGTGGACGGCAGGCTTCAGGATGTGACAGAAGATATTGCTCCGGGGCTTTCTGAAATTGGTATGGTGACGGATGCCTTGTGGACGGATGTGGACGGAGATGGGTTGCCGGACCTGATGGTAGTGGGCGAGTTGATGTCTATTGTAGTCTATAAAAACACAGGTAATGCATTAAAAAGGCTGAATGATACCGGGCTGGAAAAATACAAGGGCTGGTGGAACAGTATTGCGGCAGGGGATTTCAACGGAGATGGTAAAATGGATTACATCGTAGGTAACCTCGGCGCCAATAATTATTACCATCCATCCCAGGAAAGGCCGGTGAAAGTGTATGCAAAGGATTTTGATGGCAATAACAGTATAGACCCTGTGATTTTCACCCATTTCAAAGACAATACAGGGAACTATATTTCTGTACCGGCACACTACTGGGATGACTTATATGGACAGAGTACGCTTTTCAGGAGGAAGTTTTCCAGGTATAAAGAATACGGCAGGGTGACTGAACAAAGTTTGTTTACTCCCCAAGAATTGGAGGATGTATTGATTTTGGAAGGAACTTATGACAGAAGTGCTTTTTTGGAAAATTTAGGAAATGGAAAGTTTAAGGTTCATGAGCTTCCTTTATTGGCCCAGACGGCTCCGGTCAATGGGATTACCATTGATGACCTTGATGGAGATGGAAATTTGGATGTTTTGTTGATTGGGAATGATTATGGCAATGAAGTGTTTTCCGGCAGGTATGATGCCTTCAATGGCCTGGTATTGCTGGGAAATGGAAAAGGTGGCTTTGAGCCAAAAAGGTCTTTGGAAAGTGGTTTTGTCGTGCCTGCTGATGCAAAGGCAATGGTAAAGCTTCATCAGGAGAATGGCAATGCCTTATATATTTCTTCGCAAAACCGGAACCGTTTATTGGTACATCAACAGGTAAATGAAGTGAATGACAAGGTTTTTAAGACCCCTACCCAATTCCATACTTTGATTATGGAAATGCAGGATGGTAAGAAGAAAAGGGTGGAGGTGAATAACCGATCCGGTTTCCTGAGTAATTCTTCCAATGCAGTGCGATTGCCTGAAAATATCAAGTCATTGAAAGGGGTGGATTATAAAGGGAATGAGGAGGAGTTGGAAGTGAATTAGTTCAATTTGAGCTTCTGGATTTTCCTCATCTTGGAGCTCTATAAACACACTCTCTGGTATCGGCCTTAAAGTATAAATATCTTCTCCACTGGGATACAAAAATGCATCTCCACAGGTACTTGTGGGGAGGTCTGGATCATCAGCACAAGATGCCAAAGTGAAAAGTAAAAGTATTAAGATTGCTTTGGGGATTTTGGGCATGGCTTAAAGTTTTGACGGATCTCCAAGCTTACCCATGAACAAAATGGCACCGCTGTGTTTTTCCTGAATCATGAAGATAAAAGGCTTGTCCAGCGTGATTACCGGAGGTACAGAAGGCCCAGCACTAAACCTTTCCACCACTTCGACAACCGTCGCTGCCGCTGCTTCACTTCCTTTTTCATCCACTTCTATCAGGGCATCGTGGATCACCCTGGAGATTTTCAGTAAGTCAGTAGGATTATCAAACAATTGGGTGAAGTTATCCTCATGAAATCCAAAAGGTGTCACCAAGCCCATGGCTATCAGGTCATCTGCAAGATTCTCGATTTTATAACCCATTTTGAACTTGGGCATTTTTAGGATAAAGTTGGCCTCCTGACTTTCTTCCTTCCATTTTTTATAATTGTCAAAAGTAAGGGCAGCTGCTGCTTGATTGAGGTCGCCTGATTCATTGTACAAGATAGCCATATTGTATTGTCCTGTGCTGTAGGGGATTTCCAGATAGCGGTATCCATTTCCCCAAAAGGTTCTAAAAGTGCTAGGTTTATCCAGATCCATCATATCTACCTGAATGGGAGAGTTCGGGCTAGGGTAGAAGGGTTCTTTTTTGGTTTTTTTGGAATCAAACTGGTATTTCCAATCGGCTTTGTAATGGATGGCATTGACCAGGTACATGACTGCATTGGTAGGAATCATATCCAGAATATCCCTGATCATGCCTCTTGTTTTTTTCTCTACCCAGTCATTGATGACTTTGACGGAATTGGGATCCGTCATTTGGAGTGGAGCAATTTCCGCATCATAAAAATCATTGGCTATGGATTTAAATGGAGCTTTCACCTGATATCCTTCTTTGTACCATATGGCATTGGCAATCTTCAGGTCAACTTTTGGATCCACTTGGGTTAAAAACTGTCTTAAGTCTCTGGATCCCTGATTGGCCTCATCAACACTCAGATTGTCGTAGCGCAAGGTTTTGATATATTCCTGGAGCACCGGGTTTTCATTACCGTTCATGGTCATGGAAAGTGCCTGGTGAATGCTATAGGGGCTGAAAAACTGGTTAGGCTCCTGCTCATCATTGAGCTGATGAAACAGGTCAATGGCAAAAAGGCTACAGGCTCCTGAAAGCTCCTGCTCCTCCGCCGATAGTGTTCTTAAATTGGCTTCCCTGGGTGTTTGCTCCTGATATTCTATACAGGAAGAGGCAAGTAAAACTAAAACAATGAGAGAAATAGCTGGAGTTTTCATGGCTCAAATAATTTTGTTTACAGCTACAAGACGCCAGCTTTAACCTAAATGCTACAGTTGCTTATCAGAATTTTGATTTTTCCAAAGCTCTTTCGATATCCTTGGTGATGTCTTCGTGGTGCTCAAGTCCAACAGAAAGCCTGATAAGCCCGTCAGAGATCCCGACTTTGGCCCTTTCCTCTTCGCTCAGTTTGCTATGTGTGGTAGAGGCAGGATGCGTGATAATACTTCTGCTATCTCCCAGGTTAGCGGTGACAGAAATCATTTGAAGCTGGTCTATAAACCTTTGTGCCCTGGCTATGCCTCCTTTCAAGGAAAGCGTAATGATTCCACCCCCTAGTTTCATCTGTTTTTGAGCAAGATCATATTGTGGATGGCTCTTTAAAAATGGATATTTTACATTTTCCAATTCAGAATTCCCCTCGAAATACTGGGCTACTTTCAATGCACTTTCACAATGCCTGTCCATTCTGACGGCAAGTGTTTCCATGCTTTTTGCCAAGATCCAGGCATTGAACGGGGAGATGGAAGGTCCTGTATGTCTGGCAAAAAACTGTACCTCTTGGATAAGCTCTTTTTTGCCCAATATCAATCCACCTAATACCCTTCCCTGTCCGTCGATAAACTTGGTAGCAGAATGGGTTACAATATGGGCTCCCCATTTGGCAGGTTGCTGTAAGTATGGTGTAGCAAAACAATTGTCCACTACCAGTATCAGGTTGTGCGCTGCCGCAAACTTGCCTGCCCATTCGAGGTCAATGATTTCCAGTCCTGGATTGGAGGGTGTTTCGATGAAAAGCATTTTGGTGTTGGGCTGAAGCAGTTTTTCCCAATTGGCAATATCTGAAATGTCACCATAGGTAGAGCTGATCCCCCATTTTGGAAATACCCTTGTCAAAAGCTGATGGGTGGAGCCAAAAAGAGAGCGAGATGCCAGAATATGATCTCCCTGTTGCAGCAATGCTGCCATACTGCCAAACATTGCCGCCATACCGGAGGCTGTTGCGATACCATCTTCCGCCCCTTCAGCAGCACAGACTTTCTGTATAAGGTCGGTTGAGTTTGGATTGGCGTATCTGGAGTAAATATTTCCTTCAATCTCTTCCGCAAACATGGCACGGGCTTCTTCTGCGGTGTCAAAAGTAAAGCTGGAAGATAGGTACAGTGGGGCAGAATGCTCCCTTTGATTGGATTTGGAGGCTGCTATGCGTATGGCGTCGGTTTCAAAATGGGTCATGGGATATTAAATTGATATATAGTAGAAATAGGGTAGAAATATATTGAAATAGGCTTATAGATATTGATCGATACTGGTTGATATTTGTAGATATTGTTTTCGCAAGTTGTAAGTTTTCTGATAAGTTTTAAAAGAGAAATTGGGTTATTAATATAGATATAAGGTTGAAATACAGTGGAAATAAGTAGAAATAGGCTTATAGATATTGATCGATACTAGTTGATATTTGTAGATATTGTTTTCGCAAATTGTAAATGGCATGAGTGAATTTTAAAGGAAAATGGAGTTTAGGCTTCACCCGAGCGAGTAAGGTGAAATTATTGAAACTTGAAATAAGGTTGAAATACAGTGGAAATGTGTTGAAATAGGGTTGGAGGCTAGTTTTGGGTTTGCCCAACCTTTGAGGTCTTTTTTTGACCTCGAAGGTTTTTCTTATAACGATCCCTAAATCGAATGCTCTTTCGAATCCCTTAAATAAAATGAAAAGCTGAATCAATCGCATAATTTCCAATTTATAGTTCCCACTTGGGGCAGGTATTGGCACCTTTCCTGATGTGTCGGGATGGTTGCCAGAGGGTCCTAGAGCCTGTTCTCTCACCTCTTCTTTATAAATCAGTTTCCTGAAGTGAATACAAAGAAAGTTTTCAAAAAGTTGAAATCAAAAAAATACAGTCAATACTTTTGAAACAGATAGGATCTCCTTAGATGTAGAAGGGAAATATGATAGAAATATGATAGAAATACGGTAGAAATAAAATGGAAATACAATTGAAATATATGTATATCCGGTATTATACTACTAGCCAATTTAAACAAGTGCCTAGATCAATCAGATACTAAAATCCATCAATATCGATAAATACCCATCAATATTTATTTTAATCATTAAACTGAGTCATGGTCATATTGATCCCGGCAGTTCCAAAACTTAAGGTCATGTCAATGGCCTTGTCCATGAAAATAGGCAATTCATCGATTTCCTGCTGGGTCCATCTTCCAAGGACATAATCCACCTGTCTTCCTTTGGGGAAATCATCACCTATTCCAAACCTAAGTCTAGGGTAATCTTGACCTCCGCAGAGTGCTTCAATATTTTTTAATCCATTGTGTCCTGCTGCAGATCCTTTTCCGCGCATTCTCAATTTCCCAAAAGGTAGCGCAACATCATCCACGATTACCAGGATATTTTCTTTTGGAATATTCAGCTCCTTCATCCAGTAATTGACAGCCTTGCCACTGAGATTCATATATGTTGTAGGTTTGATCAGGTGGAAGGCCCTTCCCTTGTGTTTGAAGTCTGTGGTGAAGGCAAGACGGTTACTT
The DNA here is from genome assembly GCF_019343195.1 of Arthrospiribacter ruber. GTDB lineage: Bacteria > Bacteroidota > Bacteroidia > Cytophagales > Cyclobacteriaceae > Arthrospiribacter > Arthrospiribacter ruber. The sequence continues at coordinate 125,862 of NZ_RPHB01000009.1, read as the reverse complement.
TTCCAAGCCGCACCAAACTTGTCCGCAAGTCTATCTAAGGTCAAAAAGCCCACATTGTGTCGGGTAAGTTCATATTCAGGTCCGATATTTCCCAGTCCCACTATAAGATATTTCATACTTTATGCTTTCAGTGTGTATTCATTATACTTTGAGGGTACAAATAAAGACCTGTCAGGTTTTTAAAATCTGACAGGTCTTAAATTGCTGTTTTTTAAAACTTACCCAAAAATAAAAAAATCCTGCTTAACTGGTAAGCAGGATTTTGAGTTTCGGTTATCTGAACCGGCTTATTCAGCTTTTTTACCTCTAAGCGCTCTTGGAATACCGATAGTAACGATAGACACGTTAGGGCTGGTAAGGATCTCAAAGCCTTCAGGCTTCAATTCAGCAACTTTGAAAGATTTTCCAAGATCAAGATTGGAAATGTCAACCGTGATTTTGTCAGGAAGGTTGGAAGCCAAACCTTTAACAGCAAGTTTTCTGGTTTTGATTTCCAATTTACCACCTTTTTGAATACCTGGAGAAGTACCTTTGATTTCCACAGGAATTTCAAATTTAATAGCTCTATCTTCGCTGAAAGCCAAGAAGTCAGCATGTAGCAACACCTCAGATACCGGATGGAACTGAGTGTCTTTCAATACTGCTTTCATTTTTGTGCCTTCAATGTTAAGGTCTACCATGTGCACATCCGGAGTATACACCAAGTCCCTGAAAAGGATAGCTGGAGTGTAGAAATGGATCTGCTCTTCGATAGCAGGACCGTAAACTACGCATGGAACATTGCCTTCTTCACGGATCTGCTTCAAGTCTGCACCGTCGAGATTTGCTCTTTTAAACCCTATAATCTCTAGTGATTTCATAAGTTTTGATTTAAGTATATAATTGAATAAAATTTTTCTAATTAAATAAACAAGGCACTGATAGAAGTATTCCCGGTCACTGCATGGATGGCTTTTGCAAACAAATCCGCTACAGAAAGCACCCTGATTTTGGATGATTGTTGTTTCAGAGGAATGGTATCCGTAATCACCAATTCTGTGAGCACTGAATTTTCAATGTTTTCATAAGCTTTACCCGAAAGTACACCATGCGTTACTATGGCCCTTACCGAGTTGGCTCCTTTGTCCATGATGATTTGGGCTGCTTTGCAGAGCGTGCCTGCTGTATCTACCAAATCATCGACTAAGATGACATCTTTCCCTTCTACATCTCCTATTACCTGCATGGAAGCCACTTCATTTGCTCTTTTTCTGTGCTTGTCACAGACCACCATTTCTACTTCGAAGTGCTTGGCGTAAGATCTTGCTCTTGCTACACCGCCTACATCAGGGGCTGCAAAAATAAGGTTGTCCAAGTCCAGTCTTTCCAAATAGGGCACAAAGATAGCTGATCCATTCAAATGATCCAAGGGAAGATCAAAAAAGCCTTGGATTTGTCCGGCATGCAGGTCGCAGGTCATGATCCTGTCTGCCCCGGCAGAAGTAAGCATGTTGGCAATCAGCTTGGCTGCGATCGACACCCTAGGCCTGTCTTTTCTGTCTTGCCTGGCATAGCCATAGTAGGGGATTACAGCGCATACTTTGTAGGCTGAGGCTCTTTTGGCAGCATCTATCATAAGACAGAGCTCCAATAAATTGTCAGCAGTCGGGTTAGTGGATTGGATCAAAAATACGGTACAGCCTCTTACAGACTCGTTGAAACTTGGGGACATTTCGCCGTCGCTAAACTTTGAAATGGTAAGGTCTCCCAATTTTTTTCCGTAATGTTTGGAGATTTTTTCAGCTAATTCGTGACTGTTTGTTCCGGAGAATAATTTGACCTCGGTCATGATGGTGTGGAAGATTTTGCAGTGAAATGATTGATTTCAGAATGCTTGCAAAGGTAATTAAAATTGGATTCTTTTGGTGCCAATCTCCGATGTTTATGAAATTTAATTCTGTTTTTGGAACACTTCTACTCTGGAATTGAAATTTCATTCCCTTTCATTTTGGCTACAAAATCATACCGGTCTATTTCAAGGCAAAAATCAATATCCCTGTCTATGCCATGGTTTTCAAGCCTTTTGGCATGTGAAGCCTGCCCTAGAAAAAGTTGTAGCCTGTGAGAATTGCCCTCATAGAGGTTTTTCATGGCAATGGTGCTGTCGCACTCTGTAAGAAAATGTGGATGCAGCTTGCTTGCCAAGGCTCCTGCATAAATGGAATCCTCGAGGTTGAATTTTCCTTTCCACCCGGCGCATAGGATCAGGACATCTTTGTCCTGGGTGAGGATTTCGGCAGCTGTGGCAGAAAGGTTCACAAATGCACCGATCAAAATGGAGGATGCTGCTTCTTTGGTTTTTTCGATGGCCACGGTACCATTGGTTGTGGTCATGGCTACTTTTCTTCCTTTATGATTTTCTTCAAGATAGGCCACAGGTGAGTTGCCCATTTCAAAGCCTGCTGCTTTTTTACCGTCTCTTTCACCGGCGATCAGGTATCCCTTTGACTGGAATGACCTGCAGGTGTCGAGGTCCATAACGGGAAGAATACTGCTGACACCACTGTGCAGGGCTGCGATCATGGTGGAGGTAGCACGGAATATATCTACTATTACCACGACCTTGTCCTGGTGGTCATACAAGTGAAGCAATTCGGGGCTTAGGCAAATTTCAACTTTTTTCATGTTTGGGGTGATTTGGATTTTATGGAATCAAGCCTATTCGATTCTGGGGTAATGCCAATGGAGTGACTATAATTTGGCTTTTGATCATTAGACCAACCCGCCCGTAATCTTTTTGGTTTCACTGATTCCTGTCAATAAAAAAATCCCAAGCACATAGCCTGTGCCTGGGATTTTTGGTTTAATATTAAATTATTTTTTGTAAAGGGGAAGTTTTTCAATTTTGGCGGGGATGCTTTTGTTTCTTACAGCGATGAAGATTTCTGTACCTGGAGAAGACAATTCAGTTTTTACATACCCAAGTCCAATTCCGACTCCCATGGAAGGAGACATGGTGCCTGAGGTCACCTCACCGATCTCATTCCCATCTTGGTCGGTGATTTTGTAATGTGCTCTGGGGATGCCTTTTTCCTGAAGGATAAACCCAACGAGTTTTTTATTTACACCTGCTTCTTTTTGTTTTTTTAGGTTTTCTGCATTGATAAAGTCCTTGGTAAATTTGGTGATCCATCCCAATCCTGCTTCCAATGGGGAAGTTTCGTCGTTGATGTCATTTCCATAAAGGCAATAGCCCATTTCCAGTCTCAAGGTGTCTCTGGCCCCAAGTCCTATGGGCTTGATGCCGAAGTCTTTCCCAGCTTCAAAAATGGCTTTCCATACTTTTTCTGCATCTTCATTTTTGACATAGATTTCAAAGCCACCGGCCCCAGTATACCCAGTGCCGGAAATGATGACATCTTTCACCCCTGCAAATTCACCGACTGTAAAATGATAAAATTTCACCCCCGATAGGTTGACAGGAGTAAGAGATTGTACTGCCTCTATGGCTTTTGGTCCCTGAACTGCAAAAAGAGAAATGGTATCTGAGATGTTTTCCAGTTGCGCTCCCATACTATTGTGCTGGTTGATCCAGTTCCAGTCCTTTTCAATATTGGAGGCATTGACTACAAGCATGTATTTTTCATCTTCAAACTTGTACACAATCAGGTCATCTACAATTCCGCCTTTTTCATTGGGAAAGCAGGAGTATTGAGCTTGTCCATTGACCAACTTGGAAGCATCATTTGAAGTGACTTTCTGGATCAGGTCCAGGGCCTTAGGTCCTGTCACCATAAATTCCCCCATGTGTGATACATCAAATACGCCCACAGCCTCACGCACGGTTTTGTGTTCTTCTATATCCGAGCTGTATCGCACAGGCATATTGTAACCTGCAAAAGGAACCATTTTTCCTCCAAGAGCTTCGTGGAGGTCATTTAACTGTATTTTTTTGATCTTTTCTGTCATGTTTGGGATTTATTTTCTTCTGTGGCAAAGGTAATAAAAGCATTCAAACTCCTAGGAAATAAAATCGGCCACTTTACGAATAAAGTAGCCGATCAAAATAAGCGGAAAATACTTAAAGTGTTTCGTATCCAGGATTTTGTACCAAAATACCATCAGATACCTGTAACTCATCCCTTGGAATTGGCCATACTTTTCTGAAAGAAGGCATGTCCAATACTGAACCGATTCTGTCAAACCTGACTAAGTCAAAAAATCTATGTCCTTCATAATTTAACTCAACCCGCCTCTCCTGAAGCAATGCATCAATGTAATCGCCCATGCTTGAAAAACTATTAATAGGGCTTAGACCAGCTCTCTCACGGATTACATTTAAGTCATCAGTGCCTGCATTAGGGTTTTCACTGACCATTACTGCTGCTTCGGACCTGATCAAATATAATTCAGCAAGTCTGAAAACCTTCGCATTGTTGGAGTTGGTAGGGTCAGGATACTTGTCAGATCTGAATGAATTTCTACTGAATGTGAATAGTTCCGCTCTTTCATCTCCGTCTTCAAATGCATCCAGAAGACTTGGATCTACATTGTACTCATCTCTTCTTATGATATAAGTATTGAAAGAACTTTGGTCCTGGTCATTATACTCTACGTCAAATATGGACTCTGAAGTAGGTTCTGTTGCTTGATAGATATCAAAAACAGATGATAGCAAAGAGAAAGGTCCTTCTGTGATAACCCTGTCAGCATCTTCAATGGCAGCGGAATAGTTTTCTCTATAAAGATTAATCCTGGCCCTTAGACTTAGTGCTGCCCAGAAATTCAACCTGCCCCGATCATTAAATCCCTCTAAAAGCTCAATGCCTGTGTTGAGGTCATCTAGGATTTGATTGTAGGTTTCGGCTACTGAACTCCTACCTATTTCCGGAATCAAACTGAAATCATTATTTTCAATAGGTTCCAAAATCAAGGGAATACCAAATGCTGATCCAGCAATGAAAAACTCCCCATAAATCCTCAATAAATCAAAGTAGGCAAGAGCCCGGATGGCATGCGCCTCTCCTAATACTCTGTTTCGGTTATTGAATAAAGGATCTTCAATTTCCGGAACTTCAGTAATCAATAGATTGGCCATATTGATGACTCTATAAATATTTGGCCAGGCTTGCGTGACCCAAAGATTTGTGAAAGGAACAGCTCTTTGGTCAATTTCTAATTGAGAATCAAAAAAGCCCTGGTACCTTGCATTATCAGCAATGAGATCAATGTTCAGTACATATTCCATTCCGTAATAATTGATGTTTTGCATCTGAGAGTAAGCTCCCAAAAGAATGGCATTTGCCGAGGATCCATCAACCAAAGCGGCTGTTGCGTCCAGGGAAGTAAGCGGTTCAGGCTCTAATATATCGCATGATGCAACTGTAAAGAGAGCTAAAATGATGATATATAATTTTTTCATGATTTCTGAAGATTAAAGGCCAATATTAAATCCTAATGAGATGCTCCTGGTCTGTGGAAATGTTCCAAAATCAGAACCGGCCACCCTTGGATCTCTTGCATTTTGACTTACTTCTGGATCAAATCCAGTATACCTTGTGAATGTCAAGAGGTTCTGTGCCTGAGCAAATAGTCTTAAACTCCTCAAACCTATTCTGTCTATCACTGCGGGATTAAAGTTATATCCCAAAGTCAGCATTCTTAGTCGCAGAAAAGAACCGTCTTCCAGCCATCTGGAAGAATATTCTCTCCAATTCCTGTTTGTAAGGGATGCTCTCGGGATATCGGTTACATCACCGGGATTCATCCATCTATTGTCAGCAAGCCTGTGATTGTTTCCATCTGGCAGAGGGAATCCTGTACCGATTCTGCTCCAGCCAAGATTTTCATAAGATGCACGGGAGTGGTTGAAAATTTGATTCCCAACTGTAAACTGGAAGAAGACATTCAGATCAAATCCTTTATACCTGAAATTATTGTCCCAGCCTCCAAAGAAATCCGGTTGTGCATTACCTACTATTCTTCTATCAGCGGAGTTGATAGCTCCGTCTTCATTGAGATCTACCCATCTCATATCACCTGTTTCAGGATCTACGCCTTCATGATCAATTAGGAAAAATGTTCCTATGGGATGACCTACAGCAAGGATATGGGAATCATTCAAGATCTGTTCGTCCACCTCTAATGCCAATACCTTATTCCGGATCCAGGAAATATTAAATGCGGAACTCCATTCAAAAGGCCCAGTCAAAATCGCTCCTCTTATGGCTAATTCCAATCCTCTGTTTTCAACACTTCCTATATTTTCCGTAACAAACTTAAAACCTGAAATTCCTGGAATAAGTCTGTTTAACAAAAGGTCATCTGTAGTCTTAACAAAAGCATCAGCGGTAAGAGTGATTCTATCATTGAGTACACCAAAATCCAAACCGACATTCAACTGCCGGGTACTTTCCCAAGTTAGGTTAGAGTTGGTCAATTGTGTAGGGACTAAAGTAGGTGCTAGTCTATAGGCGCTTACTCCATAAAGCCCTCTAGAAGCGAAATTTCCAATTCCATCTTGGTTTCCAACTACACCATAAGATGCTCTCAATTTCAGATCAGACACCACATTTTGGTCTTTCATGAAAGATTCCTCACTGATTCGATAAGCTAATGATCCAGAAGGAAAAACTCCAAAACGGAAGTTTTCACCAAACCTTGAAGATCCATCTGCCCTTACGGTAAACGTTGCCAATAATTTATCTGCATAGTTGTAATTACCCCTGAAAAAATATGAGGCAATACCCCAGTTGGTACCTGAAGTGGAAGCTGCGGTAACCCTTGCAGCAACTGATAGTTTTGTGAACTGATCACTTGGGAAACCTTGAGCAGAAATAGAGGAAAAGTCCCTTTGCGATGCCTGGTATGATGTTCCAAGTACCCCATTTATGGAGTGTAGGCCATCTCCGAAACTATTGGTATAGGATAAGTAGTTTTCTGCAATCCAAGTGAAATCTTGCGTGTTGCCATAATTTCCAAATCCGTTGAAATTTCCGTTGACCGATTCTCTGGAAATGATAGGGGTATACGCTTCATCCTCCAAATAAGTATAGTCAATCCCCATAGTCGATCGCAAAGTAAGTCCTTTAGCAAGAGTGGCTTCGGCATAAGTGTTAGCCAATGCCCTCACAGTGCGGGTAAACCTATAGTAATTCTCCGCTATCAAAACAGGGTTGTCCAGCATCCACCACCCAAAGTAGTCAAAAGGATCTGCATAAGAACCGTCGTCTTCTCTGACCGGCATCAATGGGTCTCCTGCTAGGGAATTGATTACTACACCGTAAAGGGAGTTGTCATTGATAGTTCTGTCCTGAATTGTCCTGTTTAAAGTCATACTGGTACCTACTTTGAGCCACTTTTTGGCTTGAGTATCAAGGTTAAGTCTTGCAGAAATTCTTTCGAAACCTGTTCCTATTTGTACACCATCTTGATTAAAGTAAGCCAAACTTGTATAGTATTGGGTTTTGTCGGTTCCACCAGAAACTGCGATATCATAACTTTGAATAGGTGCATCTCTAAAAATTTCCTGAAACCACCTCGTGTTTTGAAGATCTGGATCATTTGGGTCAAATCCCCAAATATCAGATACATAGTTTTCCGGATAATTTGTCCCAAGTGCTCTATTATCCTGCCTGGCAGCATCATTCATCAAGTTTAGAAACTCCTGAGAGCTATGCATCTCAATTTCATTGGTTATTCTTTGAAAACCATAAAAACCATTGATGTCAATCTTAGCATCCCCGGACTTTCCTCTTTTAGTGGTGATCAATACCACACCATTTGCTCCTCTTGAACCATAAATGGCAGCGGCTGATGCGTCTTTGAGGATTTCTATTGATTCTATATCGGCAGGGTTGATGTCAGCTAAGGAATTTGTTGCCTGGCCTCCTGAAAAGAGTCCAGATAGATCCTCCGAAATGATAGGAATTCCATCAATTACATATAGAGGTTGGCTGCTGGCAGAAAGAGAAGTGTTTCCTCTAATTTGCATGGAAATCCCAGCGCCAGGTGTGCCGGAAGGAGACTGTACAAATACTCCAGCTGCTCTTCCCTGTAGTGCTCCATCTAAGGATGCTACTGGCATCCTGTTGATATCCTCTCCGCTTACACTTCCCACTGATCCTGTTAGGTCTCTTCTGGATTGTGTGCCATATCCAACTACCACAATTTCCCCCAAAGTTTTGGAGTCAAGCTGAAGGACCACATCCACCGTAGACCTATTTCCGATAGCCAATTCCTGTGTGTCAAATCCAATGTAGGAGAAGACCAGCACCTGATTGGCATCACCCTGGATGGTATATCTGCCATCTAGGTCTGTCACTGTTCCGGTAGTCGTACCTTTAATTCTGACATTGACACCAGGTAAAGGCAAATCATCCTCCGCGGAGATTACAGTACCGGTCACCGTTTGATTCTGGGCTATTGAATTGTTTCCCACAAGAAACAAAACTAGCGCACTGATTAGTAATTTTTTCATCATAAACGATAAGGTTAAAATTGGAAATAATAGACTAAAAAGGTTATTATGGGGTAGGAAATTACTAAATAATTTCTATTGTTTATTGTAGAATTTCAAATTAATCAAATATTTATTGTTCGAAAAATGTAATAAAAATGTAAGTTTTTATATTATAGCAATATTTTATTTTAATTTATTTTTAATAGATTTCAACTTGGTTTTTTGTAGAAAAGAGAGAAAAGTAAAAATATAAAAAGTACCATAGCAAACGATTGAAATGAACTGAAAAATGCGTTTTTAGGCTTTGGTGAAAATTGATTTCCCTAAATTCAACAGGGGCACAAAAAAAGGAATCCGGACTTTTTAGCCCGGATTCCTTTTTGTACAATTCTAATAATTCCTAAATAGAGAAACTTTCTCCACATCCACAGGTTCTGGACGCATTTGGATTGACAAATTGGAATCCTTTGCCGTTCAGGCCATCTGTAAATTCCAAAGTTGTCCCCGCCAGATACAAGAGGCTCTTCCGGTCTACAATGATTTTAACACCTTTGTCTTCAAATACATGATCGGTCTCCGAAGTGTTTGCATCAAATCCTAAGTCATACATCAGACCGGAGCATCCTCCACCTTTTACCGAAACCCGTATGTTCTCACCTTCATTTCGGCCCTCTTCTTTTTTTAGCTCTAGAATCCTGTCTTTGGCCTTTTCTGAAACGATTATCATATATCTTCTTATTTATCTTTCTACTTTCAAACAGAATCAAAACACCCTGCTCAAAAAAATGATTCAACAACAAAGTTAAATCTGTTGCAATAAAGTAACAAATGTGAAGCGAATTTCCAAAAAACAGTTTTGACCAATATAGGCCATTCCTCTAAATCAGCCTTCTGGCAGCAATCTGAACGGGATCCCACACGGTAGAAAGTGGAGGAACATATGCCAGATCCATCATAGCCAGGTCAAAGGCTGTCATTTTGCCCATGATTGCTGATGCAATTACATCAATTCGCTTGCCGCTGCCTTTATTGCCTATAATCTGTCCTCCAATGATATGCCTGGATTTTTTATCAATTATTAATTTGACTTTGATATCGCCGCTATCAGGGTAGTAGCCTGCAAAATTACTGCTTTTTATGGTGGCCGTTTCATACGGAATATCCGCTTCCTTGGCCTCCCTTTCCGAAAGGCCTGTTCTGGCTATTTCCAAATCCTGAAATTTGGTAATGGCAGTTCCCAGGACTCCCCGAAATTCCATTTCTTCCCCAGCCATATTGCTGCCTGCTACCAAACCATGTTTGTTGGCAATGGTGCCCAAAGCGATAAATTGGTGTACTTCTTTCAACAAATGGTAGGAAGAAGCACAGTCTCCTGCTGCCCAGATGTTTGGATGGGAAGTCTCCATTTTGGAATTGATCTGTATGGCTGCCGTGTCGCACAGCTTGATGCCTGACAGCTGGGCCAACTGACTGTTAGGGCTGACACCCATACCCAAAATGACCAGATCAGTAGCGTAGCTGCTTTTATCTGTTTTGATTTTATTCACATATCCATCGGAATCTGCTTCAATAGTTGTGAGGTTTTCATCAAGTTTGAGGCGGACTCCTGCCTCTGTCATCTTGCTACAAATGTCTTCGGACATGTCTGTATCCAAAGTTTTCATGATGTATTCATTTCGGTCAAACAGCGTCACTTCCATATCCAGTTCCAATAGGGCTTCTGCCATCTCCACCCCTAGATATCCTCCTCCGATGATGCTTGCTTTTTGAGGTTTGTTTTTTTCTATAAATTCAAATACATCAATCCCACTCTGCAAGGTGGAAAGGCAAAATACCCCCTTGGAATCCACCTCGGGAAGGTCGGGCTTGTGGGGATTGGCACCTGTAGCGATCAAAAGCTTGTCATAAGTGTCCCATTGGGATTTGTTGGTTTTCAGATTTTTGACCAGCACTTTCTGTTTGCCCGGGTCAATCTGTATCACTTCATGGAAAACCTTGGCCTGTATATCGTATTCTTCTGCGAAGGTTTTGGGGTCTCTGGCAATCAGCTTTTCAGAGGAGTCAACTTTGCCGGAAATAAAATATGGCATCCCACAAGCAGAGTAGGAGGTGTGAGGGCTTCTTTCGTATACTGTAATTTTCCAGTTTTTGTGAACCCTGCGGATTTTGGAAGCTGCGCTCATTCCTGCCGCATCACCTCCGATTATGATAACCTTACAATCTGGCATAGTTGGATTTTATTTTAAAATCTGAATTTACTTCTTTATTCATTATTCCATGGTTAAAACCCCATCTCTTTTAGGTGGAGTTTTGGGAATGCATCTGAAATTCCATCTTTTAAGTATTTAGTGTATATTTGATCAGTAAGTAAAAAAATATGAGAAAAATAGAGCATCTTGGTATAGCTGTGGCGGATCTTGAAAAGTCCAATGCGCTTTTTAAAAAACTTTTGGGGTCAGCGCATTATAAAGAAGAAACTGTGGAGGGAGAAGGAGTGAAGACTTCTTTTTTTCAAATAGGGGAAACTAAAATTGAGCTTTTGGAAGCTACAAGGGAAGACAGTCCTATCGCGAAATTTATTTCAAAAAAGTCAGAGGGAATCCACCACATTGCTTTTGATGTGCAGGACATTTATGCAGAGGTAGAACGTCTAAAGAATGAGGGATTTGAAATTCTGAACGAAACGCCGAAAGAGGGGGCGGACAACAAACTGGTGGTGTTTCTCCATCCTAGGTCAACCAATGGAGTTTTGGTGGAATTGTGTCAGGAGAGATAGATTATTGGGTTGTGGTTTTTGATTTATAATGGATGCTCTGATGATTTTAATTTTAGTTGAAATAATGTTGAAACTGGAGCTTTAGCGGAAGTCCCGAGAGTGAAGCGATTCGGGATATACTTGAAATAGATATTGGTGGATATTGGATATTAGTAGATATTGAAATATGTGTTCGTGAAATCGGAGTGAAACGAAGATCCCGAGAGCAAAGTGATTTGAGGTAAGGTAAAATATGTAGGTGATTTATCAAAAAAGGGTGAATGAAAATGGTACCAGGGGCATCCTAAGAAGGTACTTTCGAAGAATCTGCAAGAAAAATATTATATGAAAAAAGCCATTTTTATGATTGTCGTTTTCATTGTTTGTGCTGGATCGGGTTATGGACAAGATAGGGAAAAGGCAAGGTTTGGTATTCAGGGATCTTTTGGTAAGCCCTATTATATTCCTTCTTATGCAGACGGGGCGCCAAGTTATGAGGGAAGGTATTTTTTTGATATTGGCTTGCTTTACATGAAATCTATTTCCGAAAAATGGGAATTCGAGACAGGATTGGTTTATTCGAATAATCAATTTCTTGTGACACCCTCAGATCCATTTGGACAACCTATAAGACCGAATAATTTGGGTATGAATTATTGGTTAGTTCCGGCTAATTTCAGGCTTTGGACTCCTCATAGGTTCTTTTTACAAGCAGGGCCCAATTTGGTGCATTCTGCTAATGAATCCTTTGGATTTTTCCGTTTGGGCTTTTCTTTGGGTGTGGGCAAAGAATTCAATTTGAGTGATAAGCATTCCCTTATGATTGCCCCAACAATAAATGCCAATCCGTTTTTCCCGACCAATTGGGATGGAATGACCCAATTGGGAATAAAGACCGTTTTTGTATTTGCACCTTAATTTTGAAAAATATGATCGCTGAAATGATGAAAACTTTGAATCTTGCTTCTGTTTTATTGTTTTTTTGATAACCTTTTTTGCCTTTTTGATCTCTAAACAGCAGGCCCAAGGCCTTTTCGATTAATAAGCTTACTTTTGTGAATTCAAATTGATGGCAGCTCAATTTTAATCCCAAGCGAGAATACTGTCTTTCGGGGCAGGATGCTGTCAATGCACTAAAAGAGAATAAATATGTCTGAAAAAAGAACTGAAATAAGTGAGATCGGAGAGTTTGGTTTAATTGACCGCCTTCATCAAAAAATCAAAATCCAACATGAGTCTTCTTTAAAAGGAATTGGTGATGATGCAGCGGTGATTGATGCGGGAGATCATGTCAAAGTGGTGACTACCGATCTTCTGCTGGAAGGGGTGCACTTTGATCTTTCTTATGCACCCTTGCCGCACGTAGGATTCAAGGCGGTGGCAGTCAATGTGTCCGATGTGGCAGCGATGAATGCCATAGCCAAGCAGATTACAGTAAGTATAGCCATTACGAACAGGTTTTCAGTAGAAGCTGTGGAAGCTTTGTACGCCGGGATCAATGCAGCTTGTGAGCACTTTGGAGTGGATTTGGTGGGGGGCGATACTACTTCCTCCAGGTCGGGTCTTGTAATATCTGTTACGGCTATCGGAGAAGCCCAAAAAGAGCAGCTTAGCTACAGGTCCGGGGCCAAAGAAAACGACATCATCTGTGTCACAGGTGACTTGGGAGGAGCCTTTGTGGGATTACAGGTGTTGGAAAGGGAGAAGCAGGTGTTTTTGGCCAATCCAAATATGCAGCCTGAGCTTGAAAAATACCAGATTGTGACTGCAAGGCAGCTTAGGCCGGATGCCAGAATGGACATTGTCCACGAGCTCCGTGAGTTGGGAGTGGTTCCTAACAGTATGATGGATATTTCAGACGGACTGGCCTCTGAGCTTTTTCATATCTGTAAAGCTTCCGGGGTAGGGGTAACCATTTATGAAGACAAGTTGCCAATAGACAAGCAGACTTTTGATACTGCTGTAGAGCTCAATATGGATCCCATTACCTGTGTGCTCAATGGAGGGGAAGATTATGAGCTGATCTTTACTATCAGTCAGGAAGATTACAAAAAATTGGAAAAACATCCGGATATACACTTTATCGGATATGTGAACAAAGAAGCCGACGGGAAGCATTTGGTGACCAAATCAGGAACCGCTGTAGCCCTGAAGGCTCAGGGTTGGAAACATTTCTAAGATATATTTAAAATAGAGAGAGCAAGAGCAGCTCTCTCTATTTTGAAAATAATTGCTGTTGTGTATTTTTATTTCGTAACAGTTTTCTTAACAATATGGGAGATTTTTTAAAGGGTTCTAAATTCTATCCTTTACAGATTGTAATAGATGACAGGGAGCCACAGGCCATTGTTGATCAGATTCTGGATTTTAAAAATATTATAGTAAGGAAGGAGCGTTTGCCCATTGGAGACTATCTTTTGGATTCAGATTTATTGGTTGAAAGAAAATCGGTTCCAGACTTTTGTGCTTCTGTCAAGGATGGCAGGCTTTTCAAACAAGTAGCCAAGTTGGCCAATTCAAAAGTCAGGCCCTGTTTGATTTTGGAAGGAAAGGAAAAGGAGTTTAGAGAAACCGGCTTTAAGAAAAAAGCAATTCAAGGGATGATTATTTCCATTTCTTTGGTCTTTAAAATTCCGATAGTAAGGTCCAAATCCCCAAAGCAGACCATTTCAATAATGCTCCAAAGCTATCGGCAACTTACTAAGGACAGATTGGAAGATTTCAGATTTTTCCCAAGGCTGAAACCGAAATTCAGGAAATCTGATGCTTACTTTAAACAGAAGGTGCATATCCTTGAGGGCTTTCCAGGAATAGGAGCCGATAAAGCAGAACAGTTGCTTCGTCATTTTGGTAGCCTTCAAAATGTTTTTGTTTCACCTGAATCAGAATTGGTTAAGGTAGAAGGTATTGGGAAAACTATTGCTGCCCAAATGAGAAAGGTGTTAGGAGATTGATTATTTTGATAAACTTTCTTTAAGAATGGTGGAACTCTTGTTTTGGGCCTAGTTGATACCGGATCTAAATATTAAGTGTACAAACATGAGTTTTCTTATCGATACACGATGCACCCAAAGCTTCTATTCCTTATTTTTGGGACATGACTTTGACCAAACCTAACCTATTGCCTGCCTTGGAATCTCTGAAACAAAAACTGGCAGGAGACCTGAAGTTCGATTCACTTACCAAAACACTTTATGCCACAGATGCCTCTGTGTACAGAGAAATGCCTTTGGCGGTAGCTTTTCCTAAAAATGAAGATGATCTTAGGGAACTGATTGTTTTTGCCAAGGCTCATAAAACATCATTGATTCCTAGGACAGCAGGGACTTCCCTGGCAGGTCAATGTGTAGGTAACGGAATTGTAGTGGATGTTTCAAAATACTTTACCTCCATCCTCGAATTCAATCAGGAGGAGAAGTGGGTCAGGGTACAGCCAGGTGTGGTCAGAGACGAACTCAACAGGTTTCTAAAACCACACGGACTTTTTTTTAGTCCCATTACTTCCACTGCCAATAGGGCCATGATAGGCGGTATGGTGGGCAACAATTCTTCCGGGACTACCTCCATTGTGTATGGTACCACTAGAGATAAAGTGCAGGAGCTTAAGACCTTACTTTCCGATGGAAGTACCGCATTATTTGGAGCGCTCGATAAGGAACAGTTTGATCAAAAATGCCAGGCTGACAGTCTTGAAGGAGAAATTTACAGACAGATCAAATTAGAATTGTCCGATCCTGTCGCCCAAAAAAGCATAGAGGAGAATTTTCCCAAAAAAAGCATCCATAGAAGAAATACTGGCTATGCGGTGGATGCCTTGCTGGACTCTGAGATTTTCCAAGAAGAAGGCGAACCTTTTAATTTCTGCAAATTGCTTACCGGTTCTGAGGGTACATTGGCTTTTACTACTGAAATTAAAATAGCTTTAGACCCACTTCCGGATCCTTTGGAAGTAGTGGTTGCCGCCCATTTTGACTCCATTCATCAGAGTATGCTGGCTGCACAGGTGGCCATGAAACACCCGGCTACTGCCGTGGAGCTAATGGACAAGATCATCTTGGACTGTACCAAAGAAAGTATAGAATACAGCAAAAACCGGTATTTTGTGGAAGGTGACCCTATGGCCTTGTTGATGGTGGAGTTTACAGGGAAAAGTGAAGAAGAAGCACGGTCTAAAGCTTCCAAGCTGGTTGAGGACCTCCAAAAAGCTGGTTTGGGCTATGCATATCCCGTGATAGGCCCTGACAAGACCAAGTCTGCCTGGGCCCTTCGTTCTGCGGGCCTTGGCCTGTTGGCCAATATCCCGGGAGACAGAAAAGCAGTAGCCTGTATAGAAGATACCGCAGTGGATATCGAAGACCTTGCGGCCTATATTGATGAGTTTGACAAAATGATGGAGGCCTATGGGCAGGAACCTGTCCACTATGCCCATGCAGGGGCGGGAGAGATTCACCTGAGGCCGATTTTGGACCTTAAGAAAAAAACAGATCAGGAGGAATTTTACCGCATATCCTTGGATGTAGCCAAATTGGTGAAAAAATACAATGGATCCCTGTCAGGAGAGCATGGGGATGGCAGGGTACGGGCTCCTTTCATCCCAATGATGGTAGGTGAAGACAATTACCAACTGTTCCGAAGAATCAAATACACCTGGGATCCGGACAATATCTTTAATCCTGGCAAAATTGTAGATACAGCACCCATGAATACCTTTTTAAGGTATGAACCCGATATGCATACTCCTGAGCAGGAAACTTTGATGGATTTTGGACATGTCGGCGGATTTTTGAGAATGGCAGAGAAGTGCAATGGCTCGGGAGATTGTAGAAAGCTGCCTGCTTCCGGAGGAACCATGTGTCCTAGCTATCAGGCTACCAGAAATGAAAAGGATACCACAAGGGGCAGGGCCAATACTCTGAGGGAGTTTTTGACCATGGACAAGAAGCCTAATCCATTTGACCATCCCGAAATCAAAGAAGCTTTGGATCTCTGCCTTTCCTGTAAAGGTTGCACGGCTGAATGTCCTTCCAATGTGGATATGGCATCCCTAAAAGCGGAATTTTTATACCAATACCAGCAGCAGAACGGTGTACCGCTGCGTTCGAAAGCCTTTGCCTATATCAACGATCTCAATGGTCTGGCGGGAATTCTTCCAGGGCTAAGCAACTTTGTGTTAAAAAATGGATTGACCGGGAACTTGGTCAAGAATGTATTGGGAGTAGCGCCAAAAAGGGAACTCCCGGCCATTCAGAAGGTGACATTAAGGAAGTGGTTTAGAGAAAATTACGCCCTTCTTCCTGTTCCAGAAAAGATTGTCAAAACCATTTACCTTTTTGTGGATGAGTTTACCAATTACAACGATCCCCATATTGGAATAGCAGCAGTAAAGTTGCTTAGAAAGCTTGGGTATGAGATCATGATCACTCAGCATCAGGAAAGTGGGAGGTCGGCGCTATCAAAAGGACTTTTGGAAAAAGCGAGAAAGCATGCTGATGCCAATGTGAAGCTGTTTGATGGCCTGATAGATGGAAATACACCCTTGGTGGGTATTGAGCCTTCAGCAATCCTTGGCTTCAGAGATGAATATCCGAAATTGGTTTCCAAGCCGTTGGTAGAAGCTGCCAAGAAATTAAAGTTTCACACTTTGTTGATTGATGAGTTTATCGGAAGGGAAATCGCGGCAGGCAACATTACAAGCAGTCAGTTTACACAAGAATCCAAAAGCATCAAACTCCATGGCCACTGCCATCAGAAAGCCTTGTCTTCCTTGACCTGGACGCAGAAGATGCTTACCCTTCCGGCCAATTATAAAGTGGAAACCATACCATCCGGCTGCTGTGGGATGGCGGGTTCTTTTGGGTATGAAAAAGAACACTATGAAGTGAGCATGCAAATAGGAGAAATGGTATTGTTCCCCGCTGTACGTACGGCAGACAGTGAGGTCGAGATTGCAGCACCTGGCACTTCATGTAGGCATCAGATTGCGGATGGTACTGGCAGAAAATCCAAGCATCCAGTGGAAATTTTATGGGAAGCGGTGAGGTAGAAGCGAGAGACGAGAAGCGAGAGGTGAGATGCGAGAGACGAGAAGCGAGAGACGAGAAGTAAGAAGGGAGAAGCGAGAAACAAGAGACAAGAAGCAAGAATCAAGAAGGGTTGATGTTGACCTTTGGGGTTTTCAAAACCCCGGTCTGAAGGGAGTGAAGTGAAGAGAGACGAGAAGCGAGAGACAAGAACAAAGATGCAAGAAGCAAGAAGGGTTGATGTTGACCTTTGGGGTAGAATATTTGTTTGGTAAAACAAAAATATTTTGATTTTACGGATGATGCTTTTTGAAAATGAAGACCGAGAAAGGCCTCACCTTGTCATCCCGACGCAGGAGGGGTCTGATAATATTTGGTAAGTTTGGATTTTTCACTTCGTTCAAAATGACAAGGGGAAGTTTTTCTCAGAAATTGAATGTAAAGCCGTATCGAAGGCTGAATAATGCCTTGCCTTGTCACCCCGACGCAGGAGGGGTCTTATCATATTTGGCAAGTTTGGATTTTTCTCTTCGTTCAAAATGACAAGGTGAAGTTTTTCTCAGAGATTGATCATAAAAGCGTAACGACGGCTGAATAATGCCTTACCTTATGAGACGGCAATTGAGGGGTTTAAAATTTCAATTTTGAAGCAAAAAGTCATTAAATTTCTTTTCAACTTTTAAACTTAACTTTTATGAAAAGGCATGAATACTTTGTTTACATATTAACAAATTACAATAAAACAGTCCTCTACGTAGGTATGACGAACGACCTCTCGAGAAGATTATCGGAGCATGTTGAGAAATTTAATCCTGACAGCTTTACAGTCAAGTATAGATGCAAGTATTTGTTGTTTTGGGAACAATATCAATATGTAAGAGAAGCGATAGCGAGAGAGAAGGAGATTAAAGGTTGGAGAAGATCAAAGAAGGATTTGTTAGTTTCTGAATTTAATCCAGATTGGAGGTTTTTAAATGAAGACGTTTTATCAAATTGATCAAAAATTTAATAAGTTGGATTTTTCACTTCGTTCAAAATGACAAGGTGAAGTTTTTCTCAGAGATTGATCATAAAGGCGTATAGAAGGCTGACTATTACTTTACCTTGTCACCTCGACGCAGGAGGGGTCTGTTCATATTTGGTAAGTTTGGATTTTTCACTTTGTTCAAAATGACAAGGGGAAGTTTTTCTCAGAGATTGATCATAAAGGCGTATCGAAGGCTGAATAATTCCTCACCTTGTCACCCCGACGCAGGAGGGGTCTTTTCAATTTTGGTAAGTTTGGAATTTTCACTTCGTTCAAAATGACAAGGGGAAGTTTTTCTCTGAAATTGAATATAAAGCCGTATCGAAGGCTGAATAATGCCTCACCTTGTCACCCCGACGCAGGAGGAGTCTTACCATATTTGGCAAGTTTAGATTTTTCACTTCGTTTAAAATGACAAGGGGAAGTTTTTCTCAGAGATTGATCATAAAGGCGTATAGAAGGCTGACTAATGCTTTACCTTGTTACCTCGATGCAGGAGGGGTCTATTCATGTTTGGCAAGTTTAGATTTTTCACTTCGTTCAAAATGACAAGGGGAAGTTTTTCTCAGAGATTGATCATAAAGGCGTATCGAAGGCTGAATAATGCCTTGCCTTGTCATCCCGACGCAGGAGGAGTCTTACCATATTTGGCAAGTTTAGATTTTTCACTTCGTTCAAAATGACAAGGTGAAGTTTTTCTCTGAAATTGAATATAAAGGCGTATCGAAGGCTGAATAATGCCTCACCTTGTCACCAAGACGCAGGAGGGGTCTGTTTAAAACTTCAGATTTTAAACCTCCCACTTTTCCAATCGATAAGCGGAATCCCAAAACATCCATTCCAGTTTACTTGCCATTTCAAATGCCTGCAGCATTTTCTCCTGCCCGGATGCACTTGTTTGCCCTGCCAACTCATCCGTTATCTCCAAAGCCAAAGCTACTGACTTGGCAAAGTCTTCGCCTGAATAGGTATCAATCCAGTCTTTGTAAGGATTGCCTTCAATCCCCTTCTGATTGTGGTAAATGTAATCGCCCACTTTTTTGTAAATCCAGAAACAAGGCAAAACTGCTGCTACAGCGGTTTCTATATTTCCATAAGCTGCTTCTTTTAACAGATAGTTGGTATAAAGTAAGCAGGAGGGACTTGGATTGACATTTTCAGGAAGCCCCAAAGTCTTGAAGTATCCCTCATGCAAGGCTCTCTCGACTACAATTGCGCCACTGGCAAACTGCGAAAATGCCAAGACATGCTCTGTTTTTTCCATCCGGGCAGAAATCATGCTTAGCGCCTTTCCAAATTCCCCCAGGTAATAGGCATCCTGCGCCATGTAGAATTTGAACTTTTCAAGCGGTAAAGTCCCCATCATCAATTCCTGATTGAAGGGCATCTGTAGAATGGTATTGTATAGGGGGGTAATGTGCTCCCAGGCAGATTCAGTCCATTTCATGGATAATTTGTTTATGAGGGTTATAAAAATGATTGAGCGGGCCATGTCCCTGTCCGATATGGATATCTTTGCCGGATTCTATGGCTCCTATGATGTAAGTTCTGGCATTTTTCACAGCTTTTGGAAGGGGATTCCCCTTTGCCAGTTCCGCTGCAATGGCAGAGGATAAAGTGCATCCGGTCCCGTGAAGATTTTGGGTATGGATGTATTCACTCTGCATTTTGATGGGATCTTGCTCCTTTTGACATAAAAGATCGGTGACAACTTCGTTTTTTAAATGACCTCCTTTGATAAGAACAGCTTTGCATCCTGCCTCGATGATGTTTTTTGCAGCCTCTTCCATGTGTTCTGTTTCTCCGATATCAATTCCTGTTAGAATTGTAGCCTCATCTAAATTGGGGGTAAGTAAGGTGCAGATAGGAAACAAAGTTTCTTTCAATACCTGAATCGTGTCAAATTCAATCAGACGGTCTCCTGAAGTTGCTACCATCACAGGGTCGAATACAACCGGGATTTCAGGGTGTTTGGCCAAAAGATCTGCAATACACCGAGCTACTTCTGGATGGTTGACCATTCCGATTTTGACCGCCAAAGGAGGGATGTCTTCCATTATGGCTTCCAGTTGCTCTCTGATATGTTGGACAGGGATGGCATGGATAGACCAAACTCCGGTGGTATTTTGGGCCGTGGTGGCAGTGATGACACTCATTCCATAGCAGCCAAGTGCACTAAAGGTCTTAAGGTCAGCCTGTATGCCGGCGCCGCCGCTGCTGTCCGATCCGGCGATGGTCAATACTGGAAGATAAGATTTTTTCATATTCGCTTACTTAATCCTTTTTCGATGGCTTCTCTGAAGGCTTCAGCTGCATGGGCAGGCGAAGGAGCTGAGCAGATACCTGAAACCACAGCAAGACAATCTGCGCCGCTTTGTATCATTTCTGCTGCGTTTTCCACTTTTACCCTACCGATGGCCACCAGCTTTTTATGTGTTTTTTTTCTCAAATCCTGAAGACCTTCCAGTCCCCACTCATATTGGGTGTCGGTTTTGGTTGGGGTAGAATAGATAGGGCTGACGCCAAAATACCAGGCAAGTTTGCTTTTGGGTTTTTCCAGATCAGAAATTTTGTCCAATGACAAACCTATTGGAAAATCTTCTCCCAAGACCCCCCGTGCATCCGAAATGGGACTGTCACTTTGGCCAACATGAAGTGCTGCGGCATCTATGCTTTTGGCTACATGGACATCATCATTGATGACTAATGGAACTTTGTATCTGTCGCAAAGCGCCTTTAGTCTTTCAGCTTTTCTGGAAAAGGATTCCATATCCAGATCCTTCTCCCTAAGCTGAACAATATCTACTCCTCCTTTCAGCCCTTCTTCTACTACCCAAAAGAAATCTCTGCCCAGACAAAGTGCCTGGTCTGTTACCAGATAAAGCCTATATGGGAAGTCTTTGTTCATCAATTGTATTCAACGATTGCTGTATCAGCCAATTTGGATGGTGAAAGCTGGTAAAGTGCGTCATAAAAGTGAAGTTGAAGGGTGCCTGGGCCTTCGGCTTTTTCCGCAGCCAAGTCTCCCGCCACACCCATCACTGCCATAGCAGCCATGGTGGCCACAAAAAGATCCTTTTCTACAGCTGCAAATGCCCCGACCAAAGCGGAGGCTGTACACCCCATTCCTGTTACTTTTGCCATCAATGGATTACCGTTCTTGATTTTTCCGATTTTATCACCTTTTATGATGTAATCTACTTCTCCCGAAATACAAACCACAGCTCCTGTTTCATTGGATAGTCTGATACCTGCGTCCAAAGCTTCGTCAGAAGAATTGGTACTGTCCACACCCTTGGATTTGATGTTTACGCTGGCCAATGCCATGATTTCGGAGGCATTCCCTCTGATGATATCCGGTTTGTTTTGGATAAGTTGGGTTAAGGTTTGGTTGCGGAAAGGAGTGGCCCCTGCACCCACAGGGTCTAGAATGACGGGTTTGCCCAAGGATTTGGCTTTTTGACTTGCTGACAGCATGCTGTCCACCCAATATTCATCCAAAGTACCGATGTTGACCACTAAGGCTCCGACGATACCGACCATGTCATCCATTTCTGATTTGGCATGTGCCATTATGGGTGAGGCACCCAGTGCCAAAAGGGCATTGGCAGTGTTGTTCATCACTACATAATTGGTAATGCTATGTACAAGAGGGGATTGTGCTTTTACTTTTTCAAATGCTCTGGCGATCTGCTCCATCTGTGATATTTATAAGTGAGTTCGTTAAAAAACTTTAGGAGGTCAACCGGTACCCGAAATTGATGTCAGGGACAAACTTTTTCCTTCGCCGGTACTAGCCGTGGCAGGTTCAAAGGGTGTGATCTCAGCCTGAAAAGGCACCCCTAAAGCATATCAAAGGTAATAAATACTCGGGCATAAAAAAACCGGCACGATGGGTGCCGGTTTCTTTTCTGATTATTAATCACATGATTATCATCTTCATTCCAAGTAGCTATTGATTGTTTTGAACCAGTTCTTTCAGTAAAGTTCTAATCAAGAATTTCGAATTCCCGAGAAAATCGGGACAGGCTCTATCCACGCTCAAGGCCTGCGCTGGCCCGGTCGAAATTCATCCCACCCTCCAAATTTCTAATTTACTGTTAAAAGTAAAGTTGACTGTTTGGTTCTTAAGTTTTAAAGTGCAATGATCCTGATAATCCTGTAAATTGTATATGAGACGAAACAATTATGTTAGCTTGATTTATTTTCTATTGAAATTTTTCGCAAAACTTGTTTCCTGACCACAGCCACTGCAAAATGTGTTTTGTATTCTTAGTAACAAATTTCTCATGCAAAATCACTTCTAGAAGTCAAATTGCTTTGTAGAAGCAATACGAGCTGCCTTTTTTCCGTAAAGGGTGATTTATCCCCTTTCATAAATGTAGAAGGCGCTTAAAGTTTCACTTTTCCTTTGGAAACCTGATGGGCCAAAACCATGGCGTTGTAAGCGTTGGCGATCTTTCCTGACTTGGAAACTTCACTCAGTGTATACAGACTGGAGAGGTCTCCGCCAACACCGACTTTTACTTCAGGGCTGATGCCTGACTCCATGATTATCTTTTTGACCTGTTCGGCTGTGAGTTTAGGATAATAAGACCTGATCAATGCAGCCAGTCCGGCTACTGCTGGGGCAGCCATGGAGGTTCCGCTCTGATAGGTGTATTCTCCTTCAGGCATAGTAGAGTATATCTGTGCGCCTGGGGCAAACACATCCACGTTTTTTACGCCATAATTGGAAAAAGGAGCCACCATTCTTGCACTATATTGTGAAGCTAGCGCACCTACGGTAATCACATTATTGGTGAATTCTTTGCCATTGTCATATTTATGGTCATTGGGGAAGTTGGTGTTTTCAGGATTATCCAGGTCCATACCATCATTTCCGGCAGCGTGTACAAAAAGTACATCTTTTTCAGCAGCATATTTTAATGCTTCATAAACCCATTCGGCGTTAGGAGAAAAAGATTTCCCGAAGCTTGCATTGATTACTTTTGCACCGTTGTCTACCGCATAGCGAATGGCCAAAGCGATGTCTTTATCGTATTCATCACCATTAGGTACGGCTCTCACGGCCATGATTTGTACATTGTTGGCTACACCTTGGATACCCAGATCATTTGTTCTATTGGCAGCAATTATTCCTGCTACATGTGTTCCATGACTTTCGTCAGTTACCCTGTGCATGGGGTTGCCATTGCCATAGTCCTGATCATTGTAATCATAGGGATCATCTCCTACATCGGTTCTGCCGTCAAACTCCACGTTAAGGTGGTATTTTAGCTGCTCAGAGTAATACTCATAAGCACCTGATAGGCTTTCTTTGACTTCTTCCAGGTCATCTGTTCTGCTTAGCATCTGGCTCAGAAACCCTACCTGCATGGACAACTGACCACTGGCTTCTATTCCCTTTAGGTCCTCCAAGGTGTAGTTTTCCTTTCCCAGTTCAGCTTGTACAGCTTTATCAGCCTCTTCCAAAGCTGACATCATTGGTTGTATCTGGGACAATGTTTGGGTTACTTCTTCGAGCTTGGAGTCAAGCTTGCTCTTGGCCTGGGCCTGGTATGCCTCGTCTCCGATACCCAATCTAAGTATTCTGGTATATTCCAGTTGCTCATTATATGATTCAGCAAGGAAATTATAACCATGGACATCATCTATAAATCCGTTACCGTCATCATCAGTGTTTGTTCCGGCTTTTTCTCCTTGATTAGTCCAAAGAACATCGGCAAGGTCTTCGTGCTGAAGGTCTATGCCAGAGTCAATTACCGCTACGATAACGGTTTTTCCTTTTTTGTTTTTGATGATTTCGCTATAGGTGCGGTTGACGCTCATGCCAGGTACGGTATCCTGAAGGAGATCCAAGTGCTGCCAATTTTGTCTTTCATCTTCTGAAAGAGGGCTTTTCCTGGATTCCGTTGCCTGAGAGGCAGTCAATAGTGTAGAGGTGCCAGGGTTGAATGAAGCACAACCTGTCATCCATGTAGAGGTTCCCAGCAATATTATTCCAAATGCGGAGTGTGATAGTTTTTGGATTATTTTTGTTTTCAAAATCATATTTGTTGGATTTGAGTCCGATTTAGAGACTTTTTTATTTTTTGGCAAGGAAATTACCATAAATGGTTTTCGATTAACCTTTATTAAGGTCAAAAAGTTACCGGTTAAAGACCGTCAAAGAGTATGAAGTTTTCAAGGTATTCAGGTACAATTACATTCCAGTCCAATTCTTCTTTAAGTCTTTTTGAAAGGGCCTCTGAGGCTTCTTTTTCACCATGAACCAAAAAAGTCATTTTTGGTTTTGTGGCAAATCCCTCTGCCCATTCCATAAGTTCCTCTTGGTCTGCATGTGCTGAAAGCCCTTCTATGTAATAGGTTTTGGCTTTTATTGGGACTTCTATTCCGTACATCCTGGAAGTTTTTTCTCCATCCAGAATCCTCCTTCCTCTGGTGCCTTCTGCCTGATAGCCCACGAAAATGAAACTGTCCTGTTCGTTGGGTAATCGGTTGTACAAATGATGGAGGATACGGCCACCTGTGGCCATACCACTTGCAGACAAAATTATAGCATCTCCTCTGATGGCATTCAGGGAAATAGAGGCCTCCTGACTTTGATAGTAATGCAGGTTTTTGTTGAGAAAGGGATTGCCCCCTTCATCCTCAAAAACAGGTCCTAGCTTATGAAATTGATTGAAGCGTTTGTACAATCTGGTGACATCAATGGCCATAGGGCTGTCCACGTAAATCGGGATATTGGGGATTTTACCTTGCTGTTGAAGCAAATGAAGGTAATACAAAATCAACTGTGTCCGCCCTACCGCAAAGGCCGGGATAACCGATACACCTCCATTGCGATAGGTTTCCCTGATCGCCCTAGCGAGGTCCTCTTCTGGCTTATGGTGTGTTTGCTTCCGGTTGCCGTAGGTGGATTCCATCAACAATATGTCGGCAAAAGGAAGTCTCTTTGGAGGGTTGAGGATAGGATCATGGTACCTGCCCAAGTCTCCCGAAAAAACCAGCTTTTTTTCCTGGTTTTCACCTTTGATTTTCATTTTGACTATGGCAGCACCTAGGATATGGCCTGCATTATAAAATGAAATCTTAATATGATCTTTAAGCTGGATTTCTTCTTCAAAATCCACCTCATGTAAAAGCGGGAATACTTTTTCAGCATCTTCTTTGGTGTAAAGAGGAAGAGGTTTTTCATGTTTGGAGTACCCTTTTTTTGCAGCGTATTGGGCTTCTTCTTCCTGGAGTTTACCCGAATCCAGAAGAAGTATTTTTACCAGTTCGGCAGTGGCTTGGGTGCAGTAGATTTTTCCTTTGAAGCCTTCTTTGACCAATTTGGGTAAGTATCCGGAATGATCAATGTGTGCATGGGTCAATACCACGGCGTGAATTTCTGAGGGTGAAATAGGAAAGGGCTCCCAGTTTCGGCTTCGGTAATCCTTCAATCCCTGGAAAAGCCCACAATCCACTAGGATTTTAGTATTTTCCGCTGTGATCAAATAGCGCGACCCTGTAACTGTTTTTGCTCCCCCTAAAAACTTAATCTTTACTTGCATGGTCATTTGGGTTAGGCTTAAAAATAGACTAAAAATTTCAAATGAGTAAGATCAGATTGATGAAATAAAAAAATAAAGCCCGGATGTCCGGGCTTTGTAAGGGTTGGTTTAGTTTTCAGGTATAACCTCTTCTGCGGGAGGATTGCTGAATTTTTGCAGGGAAAGGCTATCAGTCGCAGTTAGCTTTTTGCTCGCTGTGCAGGTAAGACATAGAAGTCCTTCTTCATTGAATACCCAGGTATTTTTACTGTTCACATCTCTACTTCTATAACCGTTTCTGTATAAAGTATTCCGGATAATGGGGAGGATGGATTTGTCCATGATGAACGGTTTATCGTAGGGTATTTCCAATGTGACTTTGAGTTTTTGCCCTCTGTATCTATCCAGACTTTCCAGGTTGATGCCTCTGTCCATGGTGAGTATAGAGTCCAAAACAGAATAACCATATATGATCTGCTTGGCATTGTTGACTGCATCGTTGTGGTTTCTTCCTTTTGATTTGAAGTCCTGCACCATGACTACATCGTCGCCATCTGTACCAGTCAATTGTAGTTGGATCATGTCATAAATGCCCCTGTTGGAAGTGTATCCTTCAGATTTGATGACAAGAGTTCCTTCGCTTAAATCGAGTACTTTTTCATCTGTATAAGTGGCTTCGTTCTTAAACTGAGCGATGGTTTTGGGTAGCTGAAAGGCTGCAATACCTATACTTAGAAGCCATATTCCCAATACAATCAAACCAAACCTGCCTTCAATCAAGCTTTTGCGGATGATTACGCTGATGCCCAGAAGCAAGATCACGATTCCTGGTATCATGATAGCAAATCCCGTAGAAAGGGCCAACCAGACCGGAAGAATATCTGTAATCCACTGGGCAGGGATGTCATCCAAAAACATTTGGCTGTCATTCAAAGGAAGTATTTCGAAATATACCCCCAATAGCACAAGAGGAGTGATGGTGATGGCCATTCCTATCAGAAATATGATCAATCCGAATATCACCCTTACTACCGAGAGGATAAATTTCCCAAATGGGCCCAGTGCCATTCCGATACCTTCGATAACTTTTCCCAAAACCCT
Organism: Arthrospiribacter ruber; assembly: GCF_019343195.1. Taxonomy (GTDB): domain Bacteria; phylum Bacteroidota; class Bacteroidia; order Cytophagales; family Cyclobacteriaceae; genus Arthrospiribacter; species Arthrospiribacter ruber. The sequence continues at coordinate 98,981 of NZ_RPHB01000009.1, read as the reverse complement.
AAAAGGAGTAAGAAAGACCTTTCTTGCATGACTTTCCTCTTTGGGCGCTGGAGGGGCCATGTTTTCCCTAATGGTAGATTCAATATTATCTAAAGTGATTGCACCACCTTTCATCTGAATTCTTTCGGTAATGGATTTGGCCTGAGGAGTGATGATCCAAAGGATCAGGTAGATGACCAGACCGGATCCCCCGGCGAAGATCAGGCCGATAAACAACAGCCTTACCCAAAGTACTTCCACCTTGAAATATGCAGCTAAGCCACTGGCTACTCCGCCGATAGTTCTGTCGTCAGGATTCCGATAGAGTTTTTTAATGTGTTTGTCTTCGGGTTCTTCATAAGATACAGGAAGGATTACCCACAATACTATATAAGCGATTAGTGCCCAGGCTCCCAAAGAGAAATAGAAATTGAAATTCCAGGGCAGGAAATCCCAAGCAGGTCTTCCAAAGTTTATCTTTCCGCTGAACAAGAGGAGGATAGCCACCAACCTTGTCCAAAGTGGGTCTATGGCCAGATAGTGGGCCAGACCGGCACATACACCACCAAGAATTTTCCTGTTTTCAAGGCGGGTTAACTTTTTATATCCTTTTGGATTTTCTCCGGGAGGTGTAATGTATTTATAGAAATCATTCTCTTCTTCCTTCTCGGTATTTTCCTTTTTAGGCTCCTCTTCTTCCTCGATGGCCTTGAAGTCGGCGATGGTACCCATTTTTTCAATAAGGGCATTGACATCGTCGGCAGTGATGACCTGCTTGTTATTTTTGAGGTTGCTTAAGAAAATTTCGGCAATGCGGTTTTCTATATCAGAAATGATTTCCTGATTGTCTTCATAATGGGAAAAATGCCTGTTGATAGCCTCGAGGTATTTTTTCAGTGTAGCGTAGCCGTCCTCTTCTATGTGAAAAAGGATGCCGCTGATATTGATGCTTATGGTCTTTTTCATTTGATTATTGCTTAGAGGTGATCATTTGGGTAGAGTCCAGTAGGGAATTCCATGTTTCCTGAAGAGAATGTAGAAATGCCCTGCCGTCTTCTGTGATGGCATAATATTTTCTAGGAGGCCCTGATTCAGACTCCACCCACCTGTAAGTGACTAGGGAAGCTTTTTTTAATCTCTGCAACAAGGGGTAGAGCGTGCCTTCAGCCACTATCATTTTGGCTTCTGTAAGTTCTTCCAACATGTCGGAGGCATAAACTTCCTCCCGCGATATGATATGAAGAATGCAGAATTCCAAAATCCCTTTCCTCATTTGTATTTGGGTGTTTGAAGCATTCATATTTTTTTATTTCTAGGGTTTGATTGTGGAGGCATTGCATCACGCAAAGCCTCCCTTGTGCCAGAAATAGAGAAAAACTGTACCAAATCAATTAGAAGCCAGACTCTAATACCCACTACTAGGTATAAAAAGGTACTGTTTTTTGCAGAAGTAAGAAAAAAAACCTGATTTATTTAAAGATAAAGCGGTTTTTGGTTTTTTTGGACAAAACAGAAAAATCCTGAAGTGAGAAGCAGTTTTTATTTTTGGAAATGGAAGCTGTCAGCGAAGTGGACATAAAACTGTACGGAGGCGTACATTATTGGAGTTTTTGAACTTTCTGATTTTTTGTGATTTGGCTTTTTCATAACGTATTTATTTTTACTTTGCACTGGTATTTTCCACAGAAATTATGAGCGTTTTGCGGCTGTTCGTTTGTATGCTTCTTTTTGCATTATGCACTGAAATAAGTGCACAGTCGATAGCGCCTAAGTATTCCAATGAATTCATGAACATCGGGATAGGTGCCAGAGCATTGGGTATGGGAGGGGCTCAGGTGTCTTCTGTAAGGGATGTGACGGCAGCTTTTTGGAACCCAGCGGGATTGATCGGGATCAAGCATGAGCATGAGTTTTCCCTGATGCATGCAGAGTATTTTGCCGGCATAGCCAAGTTTGATTACCTGGGTTATAGTACGGCGATCGATGCAGACAATCAGATCGGAATCTCAGTAATCCGCTTTGGGGTAGATGATATTCCTGATACCAGATTCTTGTATGATGCCAATGGAGCATTGAACTATAACAACATACAGTTTTTCAACGCGGCGGACTATGCACTGCTTTTGACCTATGCAAGAGATGTCAGTGACAATTTCAAGTTTGGAGGAAATGCCAAAATCATCCATAGAAATGTAGGGAAATTTGCACAGGCTTGGGGCTTTGGCCTGGACCTGGGTGGGATCTATCTTATGGACCAATGGAGATTTGGGGTCATGCTCAGGGATGTGACCTCTACCTTCAATGCATGGTTTCACAATGCAGACATGGTGCGTGATATTTACTCCCAAACCAATAATGAAATCCCTGTCAACAGCATAGAACTAACGCTTCCCCGAGCCATCTTCAGTGTCACAAGAGATGTGGATGTCACGGATGAGATCAGGGTTCAGGGTGTTATAGACCTTGACTTCACCTTTGATGGCATGCGAAATACTGTCCTGAGAACCAACTTGGTGAGTTTTGATCCTCGGGCTGGTATAGAAGGAAGTTACAAAAACATGGTTTTCCTTAGAGCAGGGGGCAGTCATATTCAGCGGATAAAGGATTTTGACGGGTCATTTTATACGGCATGGAAACCAAGTTTTGGCTTGGGGATATTTTTGAATGAAAAATTCCAGATTGACTATGCTTTGACCGATATTGGGGGAATTTCGCAGACACCCTACTCCCATGTGTTCAGTGTAAAAGTCAGCTTGAAAGAGCATAGCAATAGATTTAGGTTACATAAAGGTTGGAACGATTAATGGTAAAACGGTTAATTTCCATATGGTTTTGCTTCTTTTTATTGGCACCAATCGGACATGCACAGTCCGGTTGGATCAATTACGGCCAACCTTACTATAAGATTCCAACAGCTGAAGATGGTATTCACAGGATCACTTTTACTTCCCTTTCTGCATCTGGTATCAACCCCAGCTCCATCGATCCGAGAAATATACGCTTGTACCACAGGGGAGAAGAAGTGGCCATCTATGTGCAAGGTGAACAGGATGGAAGATTTGATCCCAATGATTTCATTGATTTTTATGGAAAGAGAAATGATGCGGAACTGGATAAAAAGTTTTTCTCCAATCCAGATCATGTTGGAAACATTCAATACAATCAGCACAACGACTCCACCGCATTTTTTCTCACCATAGGCAATAGCCCAGGAAAAAGAATGGCCACAAGACCGGTACCTCCTGTCAATATCCCAGATTTGCAGTTTTTTCAGACTTCTGTGATGGAGATTTTTGCCAATCAATATAACCTGGGAAGAACCTACAATCCTGGGGTCAGATTGGCAGCATTTGAAGAAGGACAGGGATGGATGAGTGCTCCTATTCCGAAAAATACGCCCTTTAACTTTACCTTCAATCAGCTGGGCAGGATAGCTAATTCGGGGACTGCTACCTTGGAAATAGGTTTGGCCGGCAGGTCTGATACCCCGCACCTTACCGCAATTTCAGTTGGGCCGAGTTTGGGTTCGGTAAGGGAAATAGGTAGGGTAGAATATGAAGGCTTTAATGTAAGAAATGAATCTTTTACATTTAATCCGGGAGATTTCAATCCAGATGGTACTTTGACTGTCAGGATTTCCTCTTTGGGCAGTGCCAATGTAGACAATGTATCGGTAGCTTATATTCGCATCACTTATCCCAAAGAAGTGCAGAATGGGGATTTCGATGCTGAAGTTATTACCCCTGATCAGACCAATTCAATCTTTAAAGTAGGCAATGCTCTTTCCAATTATGTGGCCTATGATATCCTGGACCCCATCAATCCTGTCCGGATTCCTGCGAACAAATCCGGAAATGAGCTCAGCGTCTGGGCAGGGATACAGGGTCAGCCTACTAAGGTCAGGGTGGAAAACCAACTCAACATCAGAGAAATCAGCATCATGCAGCGGGTCAATTTTAGGAACCTGCTGAACAGGCCTGCTGATTTTATTATTCTTACCCATAGTTCACTCAGGAGGCCGACTACATCCTATTCAGATCCGGTGAGGGCTTATGCAGCCCATAGGGCTTCCCCGGATGGAGGAGGTTTTGATACGCTGGTGGTGAATATGGATGAGCTCTACGATCAATTTACTTTTGGAGAAAAAACTCCTCTGGCAGTATATGAATTCTTGAGGGAATACTACCCCAGGCATCAGCCGGAATACCTCTTTTTGGTAGGCCGTGCTATGGGGATGTTTACCACAGCTCGTCAAAACAATATTACCTATTTCTACAGGCAAAGGCCTTATATTTTCAATTTTCAGGATTTGGTGCCTCCGGCCGGCTATCCTTATGCGGATAATAATTTTTCCATAGGTTTGGATCCTCAAAACCCCTTTGTCCAAGCAGTGGCCACTGGAAGGATTCCTGCTCGGGTACCTGAAGATGTGGCCAATTACCTCGAAAAAGTAAAGGAAAAAGATGCGCTTGGGGTATCAGAGGACTGGATGAAAGAAATCATACACCTCAGTGGAGGAGTGTCAGCTTTTGAGTTGACCCGTTATTTTAACTTTCTGAATGGATTTAAAACCATAGCAGAAGGGCCCTATTTAGGAGGTAATGTGACGACCTACAGGAAACGGTCCAATTCTACCATTGAGTTGATTGATATTTCAAAAGATGTAAATAGAGGTACCAATCTCATTACATTTTTTGGTCATGGAGCTCCTTCTGTGATTGATATTGAGATAGGTTTTGCTTCGGATCCTACCATGGGGTACAACAATAGAGGCAGATATCCCATGCTATTGCTGAATGGCTGCGACGCAGGCAATGCCTTCGGCAATGCTTATACATTTGGAGAGGATTGGGTTTTGGCACCTTCCAAAGGGGCAACCAATTTTATGGCCCATGCCAGTATTGGAGTGGATGTTTATTTAAGAAGGTATTCGGAATCCTTTTATACCATAGCCTTTTCGGACTCTTCCAACATATACAGGCCAGTAGGTAAAGTGATCAGAGAGACCGAAAAGCTCTTTTTCCAAAGATACGGTACCTCTACAGTCAACCGTGCCCATGCCGAACAGCTGATCATGTTGGGTGATCCGGCTGTCAGACTGTTTCCAGCGGACAAAGCGGATTATTCTATAGAAGCCTCTGATGTGACTTTAGGGGCCTTTGAAGGAGATGTCTTTAATGCACTGTCAGACTCGCTGAGGTTGTCTTTTGTAGTGAAAAATCTCGGAAGGGTAGACATGGACTCTATCACTTTTAGGGTGGGGAGGAGGCTGCCGGATGGTACTTCTTTAACTTATCCAGTAGAAACTTTGGCTCCGATTTTCAGAAAAGATACCATAGATTTTGCTGTTCCCAATTCAGGAGTGACGGCTTTTGGGGAAAATATTTTTACCATTGAAGTCAACCAGGACAGAAGCGTGCCTGAAATGACTTTTGCCAACAATTCAGTGACCGTGACGGCATTTGTGCCATTGAGTGGTACCATGCACATACTGCCAGCAGAATTTGGTATAGTCAATGATAGAAATGTAGACCTGCTTGCTCAGATACCAGGTAAAAATGTTGAGCCAAGAAATGTCATCATGCAGGTAGATACATCCCCCAATTTTTCCTCAGCCAATAGAAGAGAAAGCAGGATGACTACCAACAACCTGATGAGGTGGAGCCTGGACCTGTTTCAAAACTCAAGTCCCAGAGATTCGGTGACATTTTACTGGAGGTCAAGGTTTGCAGAGCCCAGAGAAGGTGAGTCTGAGGATTGGACAGTGACTTCCTTCAGCTATATCAATGATGGCCCTGAAGGCTGGACGCAGCGTACTTTTGCCCAGCTTGAAAGTAACCTGCTCAACAACCTTGAAATCGATCAGGCCCAGAGACAATGGAAATACCCGGACACCAACCTCAACATCGAAGTATTTACTTTTGGTAACCAGACCGATTCCCTTACTTTCCGCAACACACAGTTTTATCTGGATGGCGTACCCTACATCATTGACAATGTCAATAATGTGAATTCCAGACTTTGTCCTGACGGATCACTTGGTCTGGTAGCTTTTGAGCAAAGGTCTCTCACGCCATATCTGGTGATTCCTGTTCCGGGATTTGACATCTTGGATGGCAGGAGCTGTGGGCGTGTGCCGCAGGTGATCCAAAGTATCAGGAATGCCTGGATCACGCAACCTGATCAGACGCTTTTGATAGACTACATAGATGGGTTGAAAGAGGGTGATTATGTGGTGATCTTTTCGGTAGGAAATGTGACATTTGAGCAGTGGCCGGATAGGGCTTTCGAAAAGATGAAAGAGGTGGGGGCAAATGAAGCTTTGCTCCGTAATCTGAAAAACGGAGATCCTTACATCTTATACGGGCGTAAAGGAATGAGACCCGGAGAAGCTGTGGAAGTCGTGGCCCAAAGAAACATAGAATTGGAGACCAATCAGCAAATCATACAGTTTGATACAGATTTAGAAGGATTTTTCACCTCAGGAAGCATCATCACTCCTAGGATTGGCCCTGCTTCGGAATGGAAATTGTTTTTCAACAAAGTCAACGAAAGAGATTGGTTCAATGAAGAATTGTCCGGCTTTGACATCATTGGCGTCAGACCGAATGGAGAGGAGCAAACCCTGTTTACAAATCTAAGAAATACAGATTTTGACCTTCAGTCCATCAACCCTTCTGCCTATCCTTTTATCAGGCTCAGGTATGCGATGAATGATGAGCAATCTACTGCTCCTTCCCAATTGAACAAATGGCAGGTCAATTATACAGGAGTGCCAGAAGGCGTGTTGCTGTTCAAAAACCGGGAAGAGAACATGACGCTTCAGGAAGGAGAAGAAGCAGTTTTGAACTTCGAGTTTGTGAACCTTTCCAGGCATGATTTCTTGGATTCCATCCAAGTGGATTGGACTTTTAATAATGTCACCCAGAGAAGAAGGGAGACATTTACCAAAAAAATCCCGGCATTACCTGCAGGGGAAAGCCATGAGTTCCAGATTGATTTCAATTCTATTGGCAGAGGAGGAAATATAGAAGTGGAAGTATTTGCCAACCCGAGAATACAAATGGAGCAGACTTTCCGGAATAACTTGGTAGATCTTGGTCAATATTTTATTGTAGCACCGGATAATAGTACTGCCATTTTGGATGTCAATTTTGACGGAGTGTACATTTTGGATGGTGATATCGTGTCCCCTTCTGTGATGATCAATAGTATCCTCAAAAATGAGCAAACGCTGATTTTCAAAAAAGATACCATTGGGATAGATCTTTTCTTAAAAAAGCAATGTGATGGGTGTCAGTTTGAGAGAATCAGTTTCAGCAGCCAAAAAGTAAACTGGACCGAAGCTACTGAGGATTCGGATTTCAAGATTGAGCTCAAGCCCGGACCATTGGAAGACGGCATGTACACATTTAGGGTGGTGACGGAAGACCTCGGTGTGGACAAGCCTTACGAAATCAATTTTGAGGTGATCAATGAAGCATCGATCACGAATTTTTATCCCTATCCTAACCCCTTCAGCAGTTCTGTGAGGTTTGTGTTCACGGTTACTGGTTCGGAAGTGCCCGATCAGGTCAAGATACAGATCATGACAGTGACCGGCCGCGTAGTCAGAGAAATTCTCCAAGATGAACTTGGCCCTATCCGTATCGGCAACAACATTTCCGAATACGCTTGGGATGGGCGTGATGAATTTGGGGACCAACTGGCCAATGGAGTCTATATCTACAGGGTGTTGGTAAGGAAAAATGGTGCTTTTGTAGAACCGCGGGCCACTGCCGGTGACAAGGCCTTCAGGCAAGGATATGGAAAGATGTATTTACTGAGGTAAAAATGGCTGAGATTGTCCGCACAGAAAGACTTTTGGTCAGGCAGCTCCATCCCGAAGACCAAGACTTTATTCTGGAACTGCTCAATAGTCCAGACTGGATGAAGTACATAGGTGACAGAGGTGTAAAGGATGCGCTATCAGCTCAGGAATATATCATTTCAGGTCCTATGAGTGCTTATGCGAAGCATGGATATGGATTGTTTCTGCTTGAAGAAAAGGAAAGCAATAAGCCATTGGGTTTGGCAGGTTTTTTAAAGAGAACGGAGTTGGATTTTCCCGATTTGGGATTTGCATTGCTTCCCGAGGCAGAGGGTAAGGGTTACGCCCACGAAGCTTGCGCGTCTTTAATCAATATAGGGAAAGAAAATTGGGGTTTTACCAGACTTTTTGCCATTACGCTTTCCGAAAATACCCGGTCAAAAAAACTTTTGACCCAATTGGGTTTTGTACCAAAAGGAGATTTTTCCTTTTTGGGAAAGAAAGAAAAGCTGGAATTGTTGGAGTTTGTTTACTGAGGTTTTTTAGTGAAAAATTTCCAAATCCCCCAAATACTAAGCAGCAGGAGTGCCGTAAACATGATGACATTGTAATTGCTGTCACCCTGTAAAAGAGCTTCAATCAGGTCGGACGCTAAAGTTCCTGTAAAGAAAACAGCGGCTGTTCGGGGCAACATTCCTATCGTGCCGAAAATAAGGAGTCTTAAGTACCCGGTTTGCAGCAAGGCAAAAAGAAAATTGGATAAGGCAAAAGGAATGACAGGGCTCAGCCGTACAAAGAATATCAATTCCCCCATGCTATCGCTTTTTTCCTCAATTAACTTAGCTGCTTTGGGAAATCGGGATAAAATCAGATCCAAACTGTCCCCTCCAGCTCTTCTTCCCCAGGCATATCCCAATACTGTCGCAAGGGTGTAACCTAAGACCAACCAAGGAAAAGCCGGCCATCCAAGTAAAAAACCTGACAAACCTGCGACCATTGTGGTAGGCATCAAGGCCAAACCCATCAAAAGAGAGGAAACTATTAAGCCTACTGCGATGGTTATACCCTTGAGAAAATCCAGTTCTCCAAACCATTCAGGATTGGATATGGCCCAAGGAACTAAAGCAAGACTGCCAATTGAAGGCATGAAAGTAACCCAGAGCATGGCAAAGGCCACCAAAGGGTTCACCTTAGCTGCTTCCTGGAATTGCTTGAATATGCCTGTCTTTTTTGTCATCTTTGGGCTGCCCGATCACAAAGGAATAAAAATAAACCAATCAAACCCACTTAATTTTAGAACTAACGCTTATGAAATTTGGAACAAAAACAATCCACGCCGGAGTAGAGCCGGATCCTTCAACAGGTGCCATCATGACACCTATTTTTCAGACATCCACTTACATACAGAAGTCCCCGGGAGATCATAAAGGCTATGAATATTCCAGAACACATAACCCTACCAGAACAGCGCTTCAGAATAACCTTGCAGCCTTGGAAAACGGAAAGCACGGATTGTGTTTTTCTTCCGGATTGGGAGCCATAGATGCCATCATCAAACTCCTCAATCCCGGAGATGAGGTGATCAGTACCAATGACCTTTATGGAGGGTCTTACAGGATTTTTACCAAAGTATTTGAGCGGTATGGTATCAAATTCCATTTTGTTTCTATGGAAGATCCTAAGACCATAGAAAATTACATCAATGAAAGAACAAAACTGATTTGGGCGGAAACACCCACCAACCCGATGATGAACATCATTGATATTGAAGAAATCGGGAAAGTGGCTAAGAAACACAGGTTGCTCTTTGCTGTAGACAACACCTTTGCTACTCCTTTTCTCCAAAATCCATTGGATCTGGGAGCGGACATGGTGATGCATTCCGTTACCAAATACCTTGGAGGTCACTCTGATGTGGTCATGGGAGCCATTATCGTCAATGACGATCAATTGGCAGAGCAGTTGGCCTTTATCCAAAATGCCTGTGGAGCTACTCCCGGACCTCAGGACTGCTTTTTGGTCCTTAGAGGAATCAAAACCCTGCACCTGAGAATGGAAAGACATTGCCAAAACGGAAAAGCCATTGCGGAATTTTTGAAAACTCAGGAAAAAGTAGATAAGGTCTATTGGCCTGGATTTGAGGATCACCCTAATCATGATATCGCCAAAAAGCAGATGAGGGATTTTGGGGGTATGATTTCCTTTACCCTAAAAGGCAATAAAATCGAAGATGCTACCAAAGTCCTGGAAAACCTGCATTATTTCTCACTTGCGGAATCACTTGGAGGAGTGGAGTCGCTTTGCGGCCATCCTGCGACCATGACACATGCCAGCATTCCTAAGGAAGAGAGGGAAAAAGTAGGCTTGGTAGATTCATTGATAAGGCTGAGTGTGGGAATTGAAGATGTGGAGGACCTGAAAGAAGATCTTGCTGGTGCTTTGGCCAAACTTGCATAATTCCCTTTTTTGATGCAAAATAACTCCAGTATACAAGGGGATAAGCGCATGCCCATCGTGGATGTGCTTATCCCTGCTTTTAATGAGGAAAATTCGGTTGGCAAAGTCATAAATGACATTCCTCCTCTGGTGAGAAATATCGTGGTGGTCAACAACAACTCCAATGACAACACGGTGAAAGTTGCTCAATCTGCTGGAGCCATAGTATTGGACGAAGCTCAGAGAGGATATGGCAGGGCTTGTCTTACCGGAATGGAGTACATTGCTAACTTGGAAGTACAACCTGACATACTCGTTTTTTTGGATGCTGATTACAGTGATTTTCCCGAACAGCTTACCTTGCTCATTGCACCCATTTTAGAGCATGACATGGATATGGTGATAGGTTCCAGGGCAAAGGGTAATAAAGAAAAGGGCTCTATGACTCCTCCTCAGGTTTTTGGCAATTGGCTGTCTACAAGGTTGATGAGGTGGATTTACAAAACAGATTACACAGATTTGGGGCCATTCCGTGCGGTAAAGTGGGGGAAGTTAAAATCCTTAGGCATGGTGGATCAAACTTATGGCTGGACCATAGAAATGCAGATCAAAGCAGCCAAAGCGGGATGGAAAACTACCGAAGTTCCGGTGGATTATAGAAAAAGAATTGGAGTATCTAAGGTCAGTGGTACAGTCGAAGGGGTTTTTGGAGCGGGATATAAAATTCTCTGGACCATCTGGAAGTACAGGTAATTCAGAGGATTGTTTTGAGGAGGAGCTTGTGTTATTTATTTTTGGACTCCAATAGACCCAATTTACATGAACCTATACACCAAATTGCTTTCATTTTTGCTCTTTTTTGTCCTGCATTTTCAAGTAATAGCACAGACCAAGTTTGTAATGGCGGGCCTTACCCATGGTCACTCGCACTGGATTTTTCAACCTTCATTTCAGGGTGATTTTGAATTGGTTGGGGTTTTTGAACCTAATACGGAGGTAGCCAGACAATTTCAGGAAAGATATGGATTGGAGGAGAGCCTGTTTTTTGAGGGCTTGGAAAGTATGCTGAATGAAACCAATCCGGAGGGAGTGCTGGCCTTTGGCCCAATTTCCCAGCATATCGAGATTGTCCGTGCAGCAGCTCCAAGGGGAATTCATGTGATGGTAGAGAAGCCCCTGGCCTACAGCAGAGAAGAAGCTGAGGAAATGGAGCAGCTTGCCAAAAAACATGAAATTCACCTGCTTACCAATTATGAGACTTCATGGTATCCCAGCACGGATGCCTTGATCCATAAAGGCAAAACAGAAGAAGATCAATTTGGAAGGGTAAGAAAGGCAGTGTTTCATCATGGACATAGGGGACCAAAAGAAATTGGTGTGGGAAAGGAGTTTTTGGATTGGTTGACTGATCCGGAGCAAAACGGTGCGGGTGCATTGGTGGATTTTGGCTGTTATGGGGCCAACATCATGACGCTCCTCATGGATGGAAAACTTCCTCAATCCGTGACTGCTATTACCCAGACACACAAGCCAGATGTTTATTCTCATGTAGAAGATGAGGCGACTATTCTTCTGGCTTATGAAGGTGCTCAGGCCATTATTCAGGCTTCTTGGAATTGGCCTTTTGATAGAAAGGACATGGATGTGTATTTCGAAAAGGGATACATCCGGGCTCCTGAAAAGGAAAGGATTGATATGAGGTTTGGAAATCAAAAGGAAGAAATGGTACAGTTTCTGGATAAAAAACAGACCGGAACGTACGAAAATCCATTTCAGTATTTCGCGGAGGTCATCAGGGGCCAAATCAATTTGCCTCCTTATGGGTTGTATACTTTGGAAAACAATGTCATCGTATCCAAAATCCTCGATGCGGCCATTGAATCAGCCAAGACCGGCCAAACAGTACACTTGACACCTTAACTTAACTGACATGTTGAAAAAACTCATTTTTGGTATAGCCTTTTTGTCTGTTGTATTTTCATGCAGCCAGCCTCAAAGAGAAGATGTAGATTTCGAAGCTTGGGGAAGATATTGGTTTCAGGGAAAAGCAGAAATCAGCAGTTTTGACCTTACCCAGTACCGCTATGGGGAAGCTAGAGAAGGGGAGGCAGTATTGGTTTTTGTAACGGAGGATTTTTCACGTAGCAATCAGGTCAAACTGGATAACCCGGATCAAGCAGGGAGAGACAAGCAGTCTGTGATCAAAATGAATCAGACTAGGGATTTTGTGACAGGGATTTATCCTTATCACATGATGCTGTCCGCTTTTACCCCTACCAAGGAACAGTCTAATGGTGTCAAATTTACCATGTCCTCACAGGAATGGTGTGGGCAATCTTTCGTGCAGCTCAATCTGAAAAGTGGGGACAGTTATTCAGGCAAAATTTTCTCTTATTTCGAAAAAGAAGGAGATGACAGTTTTTCTTTCAGCGGGCTTTCTGAAGATGACCTTTGGAACCTCATCCGGATCAATCCCAATCAGATTCCTACCGGAAGTGTCTCCATGATGCCCTCCTTATTTTATCAAAGATTTACCCATAAGGGCTTTGAAGCGCAAGAGGCCTTTGTGAGGGTGAGGGACATCAGCAACAACAGGAGTCAGGTAGAAGTGACCTACAGCAATGGCAACCGAGTACTTAAAGTTGACTTTGAGAAAGAATTTCCATATCAGATCATGGCCTGGGAAGAGGAAGATACCCGCTCTGACGGAAGTAAGGAAGTGACCAAAGCTTCACGAAAAGGTCTGAAAGTAGTGGATTATTGGACAAGAAATAAAGTGGAGGATGAGTTTCTAAGAAAGGAGCTCAATCTTAAAAATTAAGCAGTATAACCCCTGTGGTGAAAAAAATCTTACTCCTACTCGTACATGCCGTGGCTTTTCTGGCTATGGCTTATTTCTTGGAGAGGAGGGATTTTTGGTGGCAGTTGGGTTTGTATGCCATTTTGTTTGGGACGTATTATGTAGCCTTTTTTAGAGAAAAGTTGACACTCAGGCTCTGGGAAGGTATTCTTGCTGCTGCTATCTTGAGATTGCTGTTTTTATTTTCCATACCGGTACTGTCGGATGATTTTTACAGGTTTGTATTTGATGGTCAGCTGCTGTATCATGGAGTCAACCCCTACCTTCATCTTCCTGTGGAATCCGCTGAGTTGTTTGGATTTGGAGAAAGTGCCTATTGGCAATCCTTGCTAAAAGGTATGAATTCACCTGAGTATTACTCAGTATACCCTCCATTGCATCAGTTTGTATTTTGGATTTCAGCTTTAGCTGGGGAAAACCTCCTTGCGAATGTAATCCTTCTGAGGTTTGTCATTTTGGGATTTGAAGCGATTACTTTTTTTCTTCTGTTCCAGATTATACATTTGAAGAATTTACCGCTTAATTTTCTATGGTTATATGCTTTCAATCCATTGGTCATATTAGAATTGAGTGGCAACCTGCACTTTGAAGGCATGGTGTTGGCTTTTCTTCTTCTTGCAGTGTACAGTTGGGAGAGAAGCAGGTCAAAGCAGTCGGGTTTGGCCTGGTCCTTGGCTTCAGGTTTGAAGCTTACCCCACTGATTTTGGGTCCTTTGTGGTTAAGATCCTGGTCTGGTATAAATTTGCGGACTTTTCTGATTTTTGCAGGTGTGGGGACAGTGTTTTTTCTAAGCCCTCTTTTTTTCGGGAATTCATTTTCCGGATTTTGGAGCAGTTTTCAATTGTACCAAAATAGTTTCGAATTCAATGCATCCTTTTATTACCTGATAAGAGAGATTTGGTCAGGGTTTGTTGGATACAATCCAATTATTTATCTGGTTCCGATTCTTAGTGCTGTGACCCTTTTTGGGATATTGCTTTTTGCCTATTTGTGGAAAGTGGGTTCGCTTCAGCAACTGGTGCAAGGTGGGGTTTGGATTTACCTCATTTACTTATTGCTTCAGCCGGTAGTACATCCTTGGTACCTTATTCCTGCTTTTGGTCTCAGTGTATTGATAAGAGATAGGATTTTTCTGGCATGGACTGCCGTGGTTTTCTTGTCGTACAGTGCTTATCAGACCATTCCGGTAAAGGAAAATTTTGTTTTAATATTTTTGGAGTACGGAGTAGTGATTTTCTTCCTATTTTCGTCCCTTGCTAGTAAAGCATACAAAGTAAAGGTCCATGAACATTAAGTATTACTTTCTCATTATTTCAATTTGCCTTCTAAGCTCCTGTTCTTCGAGGGACAAGCAGGCCGTTTCTATCATAGAAAAATCCATAGAGGCTCATGGTGGTCAGCTAGCTTGGGAAGAATTGCAGTCGATTTCTATGGTCAGGGAGATTTGGCTCTTTGACGAGTCAGGAGAACTGGAAACCAACTCCGTCCAAGAAAATGAGTTTCGCATCAAACCTTATCTTGAGGCTAAAATGAGTTGGGAGAAAGATGGTATTTCCCATAGAGTGGTCTTTGATGGGCAGAAAACCCAATATTGGATGGGTAGCAATGATATCCAAAATGAGGGGTTTTTAGCTGCTAAAAAGCGGGATATAGATGCCGCATATTACGTTTTGACCAAGCCTTTTGACCTTCTTGAAAAGGAAAAACACCTTACTTATGAAGGGAAAAATGAACTTCCCGGAGGTTTGGTGATGGAAACTGTCAAAGTCATTGACGGGGACCCAAGTGATCCGGATGTGGACGTATGGTGGTACTATTTCCATCCAAAGAGTTTTGAGATTTTTGCTTATAAAGTAAAAACAGCTGATCATTACAGCCTTGTGTACAACCATGCCTGGGATAGAAGCTTGGGTGTTTTGATGCCCGCACAAAGAGAGAGTTTCAGGGTGGATTCTGCTGGAAATCACTTATACCGCAGGGCCCTGTATGCTTATGGTATGTATAAAAAGTAGATATTGACCGTCCGGTTTTTCTGCCCTAAATTGAAGAAAGCAGGTATGACTAAAACCTTTAAATTTGCTTTCTGATTTGAAGCAATGTAATCCATCCCAATTAACCTTAAATATATGCGGATTTTAATGTGCCTGTCTATTGTTCTTTTCTTGTTGTCCTGCGAGCAAAGTTCAGAGGCAGAAAAAGTAATAGACAGGGCTATTGAAGCTCATGGTGGCAAGCGTTTCGAGAAGGCAAAGATCAGCTTCACATTTAGAGAAAGGGAGTATGGGATATTCAAGTCGCCTGATTTTTTCGAGTATACAAGAGAGTTTACTGATTCTACTGGTAGGGTAAAGGATGTGCTCAACAATGCCGGATTTACAAGGACAGTGGACGGAATCCCCGTGGAACTGGAGGATAAATGGATCCGTGCTTATTCCAATTCGGTCAATTCAGTAGCTTATTTTGCTTTTCTGCCTTACGGTCTCAATGATCCTGCGGTTTACAAAGAATACCTTGGTGAAACAGAAATTTCAGGTCAAGGATATCATGTGGTAAAAGTGACCTTTTCAGAAGATGGGGGAGGAGAAGATTTTGAAGATGAATTTTTGTATTGGATCAATCAGGACTCTTACCTGATCGATTATTTGGCTTATTCTTATCTGACAGAGGGTGGAGGGGTCCGGTTCCGAAAAGCAGGCAATAGACACGAAATAGAAGGTCTGGTATTGCAGGATTATGAAAACTACAAGCCTGTTAACAAAGAAACTTCTCTTGAGGGGTTGGAGGAATTGTTTGTCCAAGGTGAGTTGGAGTTGCTTTCAGAGATTGTCCTGGAAGACTTGAGGGTAGAGTATTGAGCATTCAAGGATTCAGCCCTTTTGGTCTTTACTGATAATTCTGTAGAGTTCCATGATTTCCTCTTCTATGGTTTCTCTTTCTTTCAGGTTTTTCTCCAATTTCTTTTTCAGTGATTTCATCTGGTAATTCTTGAGGGTGAGGATTCTATAAAAAAATCCTGCAAAAAAGAGTCCCTGCCTTGCTTTCATTAATAATCCTCTGAGTTTGTACCCTCTGGCAAGTTGGGAAAGCCGGGCTACTTTGATGATTCGCATGGTCCTGACAAAGGCAATAAACGGCAAAAGAATGATCAGGAGGTCTATCCAGTTTTTTTGCACGTAATCAATTTTTTCCCTGCTAAGGGATACCATCAAGATAAACTCAAATGCAAAAGCCAGCCAGATGAAAGCTTGGGCAAGATCCAATACAAAGGAGAGGTCGGTATTTAAGTATGCCTCTACTTCTTCATAAAATTTCCATTCTATCACCAATACAGGGATGATCAACAAAGCGATAACAATCATAGGGATGGAAAATTTTTCTTTAAGATGTCTCAACATCCCTTCGTTTCTGTAAGACCATCCCAAAAAAGGGATCCATTGAAAATCCGGATCGTACAGGTGTCTTGCCCCCATTCTGACCGGAGGGAAAAGAAGCGATTGTATCCTTCCGAGAAATACGCCTTTGTCTACTTTTTGAGGACTTTTTTTCCTGAGAAAATTCATGACAAAAAACTCCAGCATAAAAATTCCCCAGCCTGCCAGATAGATCCATGCAACTTTACTTTGAAAAATGGCCACGGAGATGTTTTCCCCTTCGTGGGCTAATAAGTTGATTAATGCCGCTGCGAGAACCAGCATCAGCAAACCCAGGCCATACATGATCGGTGTCATGAAGTTTTCATACTTGGCCAAGTGCGTAGACTTTGGTGGGCACTGGTTTTTCAGGATACGCATGTCTCGGGGAGCAGTATCTTCCAAGAGCATGGGAAAAGCTTCGGTAATTTTCGCCATATCCTTCAAAGCGGAGTCTCTTTCGAGTATTTTTTCCAGCTGAAAAAGAATGTATGGGTTGCTACAGTTCCTGACTTTTTCAGCCAAAAGGTTTGGCGCTATTTGACTTTCTTTTTCCATTTTTGATGGTTGTTCTTAAAAATCATTCATTATCATACGCTTCTTTACCAGTAGCCTCAATTTCTGATACAAATGGGTGTTCCAAACCAATATCTATAAGTATCTAATTTCAATAAATATCGATTTAACCTGAAAATCCAAGCTTAATTTCATTAGTGGCAAAGTCCCGTATATACATAAAATCATTTATGTTCAATCAAATGGCAAATTATAAAAAAGTCCAGACACCACTCAAAAAATCAGGAATTGTAGGGTATTTGGAATCAATTTGGCTTAATTGAAGGTTCCCATAAAGAAGCGAGTATAAAGCAGATGAATTTCCGGAAGTTTAGAAAAAAAATAAAGTATTTTTTAAAACAGGGTCTGAGTCCAAAAGACCTGGCCCTCTGTCTTGCGCTCACTGTTTACATCAGTATTTTTCCGGTATTGGGTACGACTACGGCATTGTTGGTTTTGGCCATGGTAAAATTAAAGCTGAACCTGCCTTTAGCCATGAGTGTAAGTTACCTGCTCACTCCGGTGCAATTGGTGGGGATTATCCCCTTTATCAGGATTGGCGAATTTATGGTAGGGGCAAAACCTTACCCTATTGATTTGGATCAACTCAATACTACATTTTCTTCAGGGATTTTGGAGTTGATTACGGAGTTTTCCAGCAGGCTGGCGATGGGAGTAATTGGCTGGTTTATAGTGGCTACTCCATTGTGCCTAGGCTTGTATTTGCTGTTTTTCCAAGCGGCACGATGGAAACAATTGGGAAGAATAAAAAGTACTGTGGAGGATTATGAGGGGAGTGGGTAAACAGCAAAACCACTGATGGAATCAATGCAGGCAAAGTTTAATGTTGTATATTAAGAATCAATGTCGTTTAGATAAGACTACAAGTTGAATTTAAACTTTTCCAAAGTAGGGTTAACAGTAAAAACAAACATTGTTTACAAATCAGAACTTTGGAAAAGTTACCCTAAACATAAATGACATTGTATTAAGAATACAAAATTCGAGCTGTTGTCAATTTTAAAAGAAAAATAATCATGAAAGCAATCTGGAACAATCAAGTCATCGCAGAAAGTGATAAAACCATACAAATAGAAGGAAATCATTATTTTCCTCATGATAAGATTTACAGGAATTTCTTCAGGAAATCTGACACCCATACTACCTGCCCTTGGAAAGGGGAGGCATCCTACTACCACATTGAAGTAAATGCGGAATTGAATAAAGATGCTGCCTGGTACTATCCCAATACCAAGCCTGCCGCCAAAGAAATTGAGAATTTTGTGGCATTTTGGCGTGGGGTGGAAGTGAAGCCTTGATTTTATCAAATTGGCAATCTAGATGCTCGGGAACCCTTACTTATGATTTTTGCTCCTGTCAAAAACCCCAAAAAATCCACTTTAATACCTGTTGGAATTTTTTGCGTACTTTTTTTGGTATTGGCATTTTTATTTCCAGAAAATTCAAAAAATGTTTTAAACCATTCCTCTTCTTTTCTTCTGGGTAAATTTGGCTTTTACTACCTGCTGTTAGGCTTTCTTTCGGTTGTGCTGTTGTTGTTTTTGGCATTTTCATCTGGGGGAAAAATGAGCTTGGGTGAATCCAAGCCTGCTTTCAGTTGGTTCTCTTGGATAGCCATGCTCTACAGTACAGGAATGGGCGCGGGACTATTGCTCAGGGCAGTTCAGGAACCGGTATACTACTTTCAAAACCCGCCCAGATCCTCTCTTCTAAGTTCAGGAGATTTTGCCCTTCAGTACACGTTTTTCCATTGGGGGCTGACTCCATGGGCATTCTATGGGACTTTTGGGCTGATCATGGCATTCGTGATGTACCACAAAGGAGCAAAGGCATTGGCTTCATCTCTTTTACCAAGACCTGTTCAATCCAGTGTTTTAGGGATATTGATGAATTTATTGACCATTATCTGTACCTTATTGGGAGTCGTGGCTGCTTTGGGTCTTGGATCCCGGCAGTTGCTCGAAGCTATAGGGTATTTGCTAGGCATGGAAACCCACTCCCTTCAAGCCCTTTTGGTAGTGATGTTAGTGACTGGAATTGCCACCGCTTCGGCACTTCTGGGCATGCGTAAAGGTATCCGTAACCTGTCCAATTTCAACCTTGGTTTGGCAACATTTCTATTGCTTTTCCTGATTTCTTTTGGTTGGAAAAACGGGATTGGATCTGGCTTTTTGACTGTACTGGGAACATACCTGTATGAATTCATACCCATGTCCCTCAATCTGGGCAGATTCAAAGTCAGTGCAGGTTTTTTAGAAGAATGGACCTATTTCTACTGGGCTTTTTGGCTGGCTTGGGCACCTTTTACTGGAGTTTTTATAGCCAGGATTTCGAAGGGGAGGAGTATCCGGGAATTTATTCTCGCTGTCTTGGTCATACCGGCATTGGGCACATTTGTTTGGTTTACTGTATTTGGCCAAAGTGCTTTTCAGCTATTAGAATCCGGGCAGCTTGAAGCCACGGATTTGGATTCGATTTACACAGGTATTTTTATTTTCTTAGGTTATTTCCCGATTCCTATACTGACAAAATTGGTTGGCTTGATTTTGGTCTTTACATTTCTGATTACATCGGTAGATTCGGCCATTTACGTTTTGGGGATGTTCAGTGACGAAGGAAATGTCAGTCCAGGAAAAACCTATCGTGTATTTTGGGGTTTGATGATAGGACTCATTACGATAGGATTGATGCTGATAGGCAAAGAGGCTCTTTTAGAGTCAGTTTCCCAATTGCTGATAGTGTTTGCTTTTCCTTTTAGCCTGATGTTTTTGGGAATGGCGGTGTATTTTGTTAGATTATTATTTTCGGAACGACCAATAAAATGAGCAACAAGAAAGTACTTCAAGAGCAGTTTTTCCAAACCAGAAAAAGATCAGAAGAAATCTGCGCTCCTTTGGAGATAGAGGATTATGTTCCCCAACCCATGGTGGATGTTTCCCCACCCAAGTGGCACCTGGGGCACACTACCTGGTTTTTTGAGGCTTTTGTTTTGGAACCTTACTCGAAAGGATATCGGCTCTATCACGATGATTTTGCTTATCTGTTCAATAGCTACTACAACAATGCAGGAGAAAGGGTGCTCCGGCCGAACAGAGGTCTCATGAGCAGGCCTCCGGTCAGAGAAGTGATGGCTTACAGGGCATATGTGACCGGACAGATGCTGGATTTTTTGGGCAAAAATCCAGACCAAGAGGTGTTGGATGTCATAGAAATCGGTATCAACCACGAGCAGCAGCATCAGGAACTTTTGGTCTATGATATCAAATATATACTCGGGAATCAGCCAATATTTCCTGTATATGGAAAAGGATTTTCCTTAAGCCAAGAAGAAAAAAGAGGATTTGTGAAAGTGGGAGGAGGCTTGTATAAGATTGGAGCAGAGGGAGAGGGCTTTTGTTATGACAATGAACTTGGGCAACATGAGGTATTGATCCGGCCATTTGAAATTGCTGTAAACCTGGTTACCAACGGAGAGTTTTTGGAATTTATGGAAGCAGGAGGATACAAGGATTTCAACTATTGGTTGTCAGAAGGCTGGGATTATATAAATAAGGAGAACATTACTGCGCCCTTATACTGGCATAAGCACAAAGGAGAATGGTACTCATACACCTTGGAGGGTTTTGAAATGCTGGACTTATCCTTGCCCGTACAGCATGTGAGTTTTTACGAAGCTTATGCTTATGCAGAATGGAAGGGGATGCGCTTGCCGACCGAATTTGAATGGGAAGCAGCAGCGGATAAGCTCAACTGGGGACAACTCTGGGAGTGGACTTACAGCGCCTATTTGCCTTACCCGGGCTTTGAAAAAGCACCCGGTGCTCTTGGAGAGTACAATGGTAAGTTTATGAGTAATCAGAATGTACTCCGTGGTGCTTCGGTGGCTACCCCAAAAGGGCATAGCCGTAAAACTTACCGTAATTTCTTTCATGCCTCCTGCAGATGGCATTTTTCAGGTTTTAGATTAATTAAATGATATGGATAATTTTTTGAAAGATGTAATTCAAGGACTTCAGAAGTCTCAAAAATCCCTTCCTTCCAAGTATTTCTATGATGAAGAGGGAAGTAGAATTTTTCAGAAAATCATGGCATTGGAGGAATATTACCTTCCAGAATGCGAAGTGGAGATCCTTCGGGAAAGTTCAGCTGATATACTCAAAGAGCTTCCTTTTTCTGACTTGGATATCATTGAATTGGGAGCTGGTGATGGTACCAAAACAGTGATATTGTTGGAGGAGGCAAAGCTTAAGTTTTATAAGCTTACTTACCTACCTATGGACATCTCTCCTGAGATCCTCGAAGTGAACAAGGAATTGGTACAAAAACAGATTCCAGATTTAGAAGTGGAACCTGTAGCTGGAGATTATCTTCATACTTTGCATTTGCTTAAGGAAAGAACCAATCCCCGATTGGTTTTATTTATGGGAAGTAACATCGGTAATTTCCCTAATGGCAAAGCCTTGGAGTTTATTCAGTTTGTCAATGATTTTCTCAGGCCTGGTGATTTTTTTCTGATGGGAGTAGACCTTAAGAAAAACCCCCATGTGATCCGTGCAGCTTATAACGACAGAGAAGGTGTTACCAAACAGTTTAACTTGAATCTTCTGAACAGGATCAACAGGGAACTGAATGCTGATTTTAATATTGAGGCCTTTGAGCATTATGGGGTTTACAATCCTCTTACCGGATCTGCTTTGAGTTTTTTGGTAAGTCTTGAGGAACAAAAAGTAAAAATCGGTGAAATGGAAATCAGCTTTGATAAATATGAAACTATTCATACGGAAATTTCCCAAAAGTACAGCCTCAAAGAACTGGATAAAATTGCCTCCCAGACCGGTTTTTCCTGGGACCGTCATTTTACGGATAGGAGGGGATATTTCAGTTTGAGTTTGATGAGGAAGTAATTGAAATCTAGTACTTTGGGAGTATTTTTTAATTGGACACTGGCATACTTTTTTAATAAAGATTGACCTCTCCTTTTTTTGCGTTATTCAGGACTTTAAGTATTTCAGATTTATTCTGGATATTGATATTTTTTAAAATGGTAGGCATCCAAGAATAAGTAAAGCTAATTCCAATAATGACGTTTTCTATTTTAATTTCATCGCCAGGCAAATTTTTAAAATATTGCAAATAATATGGATAGCTTATAAAAAAACTCTTGATCTCCGGCTTAAGAGTATCAGCAACTTTGATTAATCTATTTATTATGTCTTCATTTCTCTGATTATTCATAAATAATTTGAATAGCATTAAAATTCTAATTTAGCATAAATTATTTTTTTAATAGGAATATCTTACTTTTTAACGTTTTACTGGCTTAGCGCTATAATTAGGGGCTGTCTTTCTAGAATTGCATAGGAATGGATCAAGTAACAAGCTTTTTTTGACTTTTATCATCCATAATTTAGCAGAAGTTTTGACTCATGTTTTTATCTTCTATCTTCATTCCATATTTCAATAGACCCAAATCTAAAATCTTATTTTCCACATCCATGAGCAACAATAGAAGAGACTTTATCAAATTGGCAGGACTAGGGCTAGTAGGATCTGCCATCCCTCAGTTTTCCAAAGCGGAATCCCCTGCGCAGTTACTTAATTTGAGCCAAAAGCGACACGAGCAACTTTTCAATATGTGTGGCTTTGCTGCTCCCAAACTGGAGACAGTGCGGGTAGGAGTAATCGGTCTTGGGCAAAGAGGCCCGGGAGCAGTGGACCGTTTGAGCAAGATCGAAGGGGTGGAAATCAAAGCTTTGTGTGACCTGATACCGGAGCGGGTGGACAAAATCAAAGAAAAGCTCAAAGGAACAAAACACAATCCTGAATCTTATTCTGGATCGGTCTATGCCTGGAAAAAAATGGTGGATAGAAATGACCTGGATCTGATCTACATTGTCACACCTTGGGATTGGCATACCCCTATGGCTGTTTACGCCATGGAAAACGGCAAACATGCGGCCGTTGAGGTGCCTGCTGCCAAGACCCTTGAGGAATGCTGGCAATTGGTAGAAACTTCAGAGCGTACCAAGAAGCATTGCATGATGTTAGAAAACTGCTGCTATGACTTTTTTGAGTTGATGACCCTGAGCATGGCCAGAGATGGGTTTTTTGGAGAAATCATCCATACAGAGGGAGCCTATATTCACGACCTGCTATGGCTCAATTTCATGAAAGAAAGTGATGGAGGATATCAGGACATGTGGAGGCTGAAGGAGAATTACCGGGATGGAAACCTCTACGCTACGCATGGGCTTGGTCCGGTCTGTCAGATCTTGGATATCAATAGAGGAGATCAGATGGATTACCTGACTTCGCTTTCCAGTGCGGATTTCCATATGGCAGAAAAAGCCCGCGAACTTGCAGAAGAAGATAATTTCTTTGGTTCCTTTGCGGAGAAGCTGTACGGAGGTAATATGAATACCACCATCATCAAGACCAAAAAGGGGCGCTCGATGATGATCCAACACGATGTCACTTCCCCAAGGCCTTATTCCAGGCTGCATGCCATCAGTGGGACAAAGGCTTTTGCACAAAAGTATCCTGTGCAAAAGATTTCCAAGGAACATAGCTGGCTGAAAGAAGATGAGGTGAAAGCCATAGAGGAAAAATATACTCCTGAAATTGTACTGAAGGTCGGGGAACTGGCCAAACAAATTGGTGGACATGGAGGCATGGATTTTATGATGGATTGGAGGTTGATAGATTGCCTGCGCAATGGATTGCCTTTGGATCAGGATGTGTATGATGCTGCCTTGTGGTCTGCTATTTCCCCTTTGAGCGAATGGTCAGTTGCCCATAGGTCCAATTCCATTGATGTGCCTGATTTTACAGGCGGAAGCTGGAAAAAGAACAAACCTGTTGAAATTACCTTGAAAGGTGGAGGGTCGACAATGGTGATTGTTTAATATGTATATCCGCAATTACACCACTAGCCAATTTAAATAAGTGCCTAGATCAATCAGATACTATTAGATATTGGATATTCATAGATATTGGCTAGAAATCATAGGTTTGTTCCATTATTTAGGTTCTACTGGTAATTAAGCGGCTAATCATGTTGTATAATGACCTTTGGTTTTTTTTCAAACCTCGAAGGTCCCAAAATGGGAATTTATAGTTCTCGCGGCGGTCGCAAGGATAACGCAGCGGTCACAACGAAGTAAAACATGAATTAAAAGTAAAACCCACGTTGCGATCATTGCGAATTTCTTTGCGATCATTGCGTGAAAAAATCGCAGAATCTTCGGTACCGTACTTACGGTGTCAAAAGTGAGCGACCACCTGACCTTTGGGGTTTTGAAAACCTCAAAGGTCTTTTTTTACAACCACGGATATTCACAGATAAAGCGTCGTTTTTCTGGAAATGGGGAATGACAGTTTTGTAAGGTTTAATAAGTTCAACCCCTTTTTGGTGAAGCGACC
The DNA here is from genome assembly GCF_019343195.1 of Arthrospiribacter ruber. Classification (GTDB taxonomy): domain Bacteria; phylum Bacteroidota; class Bacteroidia; order Cytophagales; family Cyclobacteriaceae; genus Arthrospiribacter; species Arthrospiribacter ruber. Next base: position 74,487 of record NZ_RPHB01000009.1, on the reverse strand, counting down.
CAAAAGGACCTCAAAGATCCTCAAAGGCAGGTTTGATATTGGACCAGAAAGCATCCAATGCAATAATCCTGGGCTTGAGAAAACTGATGATGGCAGGCCAGTCATTCTTGTCCATTACATTGACTTTGTTCAACACTGTCTGAATCCGGGAAACCACATTTCCCGATTCATCAAAAGCATGAAGCTCCCAGTCCCACTCCTCTTGCTGTTCAGCTTCGAGGAGCCTTTTGAACTCCTGAAACTGACCAAAAACGAGTTCCTGCATTTCTTCATCCTTGTGATTCAATTCTATTCCTATAGAAGCAAATCCCCGTTCTGCTTTCATTCTGAAAAATATCTGTCTTACTCCTGTCTTATAATTTTGCCAATTGACTTTCAGCCCATCTGCATTTGGGACAGGCTTCATATACTGCCCAAAAGCAGTCCAAAAATCCTTTCTGATTTTGGCTGTTTCGGCTCTGGAATACATTTAATAGCTTTTGGGACTGTCAGATGGGAGCACTAGGATGAAATCTGCTGTCTTGGAGGTTTTTTCATCAATGCTAGATAAATCATCTTGCTCCACGGTATTGATGGTGATGATTTTTGTTTCCGGAAATGCCTGCTTGACATACCAGACTATACCTTCATAATTATTGGAATGATAGGAACCGTTGATATGAAGAATGCGATTGCCTTCCCCGATAAATTCAAAAAGAGAAAATGCCATGGTCGCATCCTTAAGTGCCTGCGCATCTATCATATAATCCACATTCATGGATGATCCATGCATCATTTCTTTCATTCCTGCATATCCGGGAAGCTCCCGGTCTACTGTGATAGGTAGGGGCGGAAAGTACTTTTTCGCTTCCAGACTCAACGAATCTAAAGCCCCAAGTCCTTCTCTACTGACCAAAGAGGCATATTTTCTGGGTACATTTGTAGCCACAAAAGGAATATTATGCTTCTTGGCATAACCCATTAAAGGCTTATAATCGGTGTGGTAATTGTTCCAAAGCTTGGCTTCAGCTTCGAAGTTTTTGTCTGTGATTTTCCCTGCAAAATACTCTTCGATGTTCAGCTGATCATCACGCTCAAAAAACTCTCCTGCTAACACCACAGGCGATTCTTCAGAATGAAGGGATTTTAAGACCTGTAATTGTAGCCAATGGGCTATGCTGTTGTTGTGCAATTCTCCAAAAAATATCAATTCATGATTGCCCGCTTCGGAAACCAGATTTTCAAAAGTAACTTCCTTACCTTCCTTATCAAATATTTTGAAAGCCTGCACTTGGCTTATTGCCGGAAATGCAAAAATGCAAATCGCCAAAGTGGTATAAATTCTCTTAAGCATAATCTTCGGGATAATTAACAGTGACTACTGAATAGTTGACCACCCCGCCTAAGGCCGGGTTGTGTTTTTTGATCACTATGGTAATGCTTGACAGTTCAGGATAGACTTTCAGAATATCCTCAATCATTAGGTGGGCAAGGTGTTCGAGAAGTTTTACAGGTTCCAGCATGTGGGATTTGGCGATTTTGTAAAGCTTGCCATAGTCTACAGTGGCTTTGAGCTCGTCGTCCAGCATGGCTTTTTTAAAGTCAGTTTCCACGTGAATGTCCACGGTAAACCTGTTGCCCAACTTTGTTTCCTCCTTAAATACACCATGATAGGCGTGAAACTCAATTCCTTCGAGTGATACTTTACCCATTAGTCCAGCTGGTCAAAAAACGATCCTCCTTTGTTTTCCTCTTTTTTTGGTTTTTCCTCTTCTTGGGAAGGTTCTTTGGCAACTACTTCTACCTGTACCTCCTTTTCTTTCACTTCTTCATCAGGAACTTCCGCTTTTACCGGTTCCGCTTCAATTTCTTCTGTGACCTCATCGGGAGTGTCTACTGCTGCTTGGGGAGTAGGGATTTCTTCTGGTGCTGCTTGGGCCACTGTAGTTTCGATAGGCTTTTCTTCTATTTTCTCCTCATTTTTGACTTCAAATTTCGGAGAGGATTTCTGAACCTCAGCAATCTGGGCCATGGAAAAAGCATTTGATTTGCTCAGCTTTTCTACCATCTGGGCATGGACGTCAACATTTATTTTTTTGAAGGCTTCCTGAGATACGGAAATGTTATCATTGATGTCCTCTGCCAAAGCTTTGAGGTTTCTCAGAACCATATCTCTTTGTGCCAATAGGGAAGAATAATCTTCCACCAGGCCTTTGACATCTGACCTCAGGTCATCCATCATTTGTTTGCCTTTTTCTTCAGCGCTTTCGATAAGATTTTGAGCCTGTCTTTGAGCATCTTGTACCATGGTTTCAGCATTCTGATGTGCCTCTGACATGATTTCTTCAGAGGATTTGGTGGCCTCTTCTATCATGGCGGCACCTGTGTCTTCAGCTGTTTTGAGGGTCCTGAAAAGTGACTCTTCTACTTCTTTGAGTTTAGTCGCTTCTTTTTCAGAGGCTGCCAGTTTTCTGGTTAGTTCTTCATTTTCCTTAAGCAGGGTTTCAAATTCCGCACTTAAAAACTTCAGAAAGTCGGTGACTTCATCTTTGTCATAACCACGGAAGTTTTTTTCAAAGGATTTGTCGCGGATTTCTATAGGTGTGATTTTCATGGTGTTTAAAGTTGAAGGTCCCAGATTGATATTTTGCGGTCATCACTGACCGATACAATTTGATGGTTGTATGTACTCCAAAGCACTTTATTGATGGATGTCCCATGTCCTGCATAACGTGCTTTGTCGATTACTTTTAAGAGTTTGAAATTTTCGGCATCCCATACTTTGATGGACTTGTCCATGCTGCAGGTTACAAAATACTTGCCATCTTCCCGGAAGCTGAGGTAATTGATGGCAAACATGTGGGCCACGATGGATTCCTGAAGAGAATAGGCGGTGGTGTCCCAGATGTTGAGGTAAGCATCCCTGCCTCCACTTACCAGAATAGGTTTATGAGGAGCATATCCCAACGCAAAAACCGAGTTGTTATGCGCCTCAAGGTTGTGTATGGGATTATGGTCCAGCAGGTTGAATATCTTGATTGAATTGTCGCTCAGACCTACTGCAATCTGTCTTTTGGTAGGATCAATAGACAGGACACGTACGCTTTTCTTACTTATTTTGATATGTTTTTTTACGGACTTGTTTTCTATGTCGATGATGATGATTACACCATCTCCGGTACCTACATAGAGTTCGTTTCCTATGGCTTTGATATCAAATATGGATTGGTCAGTCACTTTGATAGACCAGAGTTCCTTGCTGTTTTCCAAGTCTATGACATGGATTCCTTCAAAATTGTGACCTACGAAAAGCAGGTTGCGCTCTTTGTCTACTTCCAATGCATATACAGAGTGGGCGACTTTGGCCATAAGCTTTCCATCCTTAGGATTGTCCATGTCCCATTCTACCACCATGCCGTCTCCTGAAGCAGTATAAAAAAATCGTGGATCCGGCCCCTCTACCAAGGCATAGATACAATCGTTGTGACCAGTTAATGTATGGAGTTTATTGACTTGGATTTTTATCATATATTGCGTGAATTAGCAAACCAACCCGCGAGGGGCCTATGCAAACAAAAATAGAAAAAATTAGTCCTTTATCAGCTTTAGCTCTAAATATTATTGAAGAGGTACCCGAATCAGCGGTTGATTTTTTGAGCTTTAGAGAGAGGCTTTCGTATGCAAATATTTCCAGACCCGATAAAAGGGTGGAATGGATTGCCGCCAGAATCGCCATCAACAAGGCTTTGGATTGTATTTCACTTCCATACCCTGGATTTTTTAAGGACGAAAACGGCAAGTCCCATCCTATGGATGGTTACGGATATGTCTCGCTTAGCCATACCAAAGGCATAGCAGCGGCCATTTTTCATAAAGAAATGCCTGTGGGAATTGATCTGGATTATATCAGGGAAAAAGTAGTGCGTTTGGGCCCGAAATTTTTGGATCATTCAGAGATGGATTTTCTTAATAATTGCCCTGAGTTGTACACAACAGCATGGTCAGCAAAGGAATCAATTTTTAAATGTCAGGGGAAAAGAGGGGTTAGCCTAAAGAATAATATTATCCTGGAGGAATTTTCCAAAGAAGACAAAGTGATCAAAGGCAGGATATATGGTTCGGAGTATTCTGATCACCATTATACGGTAAAAGTGGAGAAAGAAAAAGATGTCATTATGACGTATACAATTTGGTAGGTTCTTTGCTATATTTCCGAAACACCCGATGAATATTTCTGAGAGATGAAAAAATCAATGATCTTATTGCTGGCTTTCATTCTGTCTTTTCAAACAGCAAATGCACAAAGAATTGAGAGTTTTACCCTGAAAGACATTCTTACAGGGAAAGAATTTGAACTGTCTTCTTTTTCTGATAAAAAGGCAGTAGTCATCATATTCAGTAATATGAACTGTCCATTTTCAAAGCTGTATGAAGAAAGGATAGCACAACTTTCAGATACTTTTTCCAGAGAGGGGTTTCAGTTTGCTATGGTCAACCCGCATTTTGAAGCGGAAGAAGGAGAGTCCAAAAATGACCACGAAGAAAGGGTGAAATCAAGAGGATTTAAATTTCCTGTATTGGATGATTCTGATCAAGTGGTCACCAGAATGCTTGCTGCGAGCAAACTTCCTGAGGTCGTGGTCGTGACACCATCCCAGACCGGGTTTTCTATTGCATACAAAGGAGCTATTGACAACAATCCCCAAGTCGCTGCCAATGCTAATGTCCGGTATCTGGAGAATGCCTTGAATGCTATTATGAACCGCAGGAATCCAAGCCCTTCGTCAAGCCGTGCAGTAGGTTGTAATATCAGACTTAAATCCCGTTGATCAATTTCTATTCCTCCTCGAGAATCTGAAGCAATTCATTTACCTCATCCACTTTTTCCAATTCTCCCAGCTTTTCAAAGGCTACGATCAGGTTGCGCATGGATCGGATCAAAATATCTTTGTGGGTACAAGGCTGGAAAAATGCATCTCTTGATTCTATTTTCAAGTGTTCGAGATAGTTGTTGATGTCCTGCTTGCTGAAAATCAGCCCTTTATTGAACGCGTTAATGTAAAAGGAAGCTTCTTTTGTTTTGTAGGTAAGTACAAAAAGATTCGGCAGGTTGACCCCATATATGGGAAGTCCCAGTTTCTGCGCTACTAAGAGATAAATGGAGCAAAGACTGATCGGATTCCCTTTTTTGGTTTCCAGTACGCTATTTATCATAGAGTTGGCCGGAGAGTGAAAATTTTTTGTATTGGCAGAAAATCTCAATTGGTTGAAAAGTATGCTGTTGATGATTCTAACCTGTTCATAAGGCATAAGGTCATTTTTGAAGGATGTCCATACTTCAAAGTAAATCTGATGCATGTCTGCATTGAGTTTGTCAAACTCAAGGTCGGGATATTGGTAGGTGTTGAGTATCCATAGCCCGGTGAGCAGGTCCTGATCTTCACTTTTTTTCCAATCCATCAACCTTTGCTTAAGCTGTGCAAACTGCAGACTGTGCACCAGTTCTTCTATTTCTTTCTGTATGTCAGGATTGAAGCTTTCCTCCCATTTTTTTTCCAGAAAAGGGATGACTTCATAGCCAATAGAAGCCAATCTTTCCCGGACATGAGATTTTACTTCCTGATCAGAATCATCCAGAAGCGATACCAGTGCGTGCAGTTCTTTGTCTGTAAGTTTATCCTTGCCCATGTTTCTTTATCAAGATAAAAATAATAGTTGTCAATAAAAACAGCAGGTGCGGAGTGTTTGATTCCAGAAAGAAATCAAAAAAGGCTTTGCAGGTTGATTTGCAAAGCCTTATGTTTTTTAGGTCTGTATGACACCCACATTGAATTTTTCTGTGATGGGGGAGTGGTTGGCAGCTTCGATACCCATGCTGATGACTTTTCTGGTTTCAACAGGATCAATGACTCCATCCACCCAGAGCCTTGCAGCAGCATAGTATGGACTCAGCTCTTCGTTATATTTGTCTGTGATTTCTTTCAGCAATTGTGCCTCATCTTCTGGAGTGATTTCCTTGCCGGCTTTTTTCAGAGATGCAACTTTGATCTGAAGCAGGGTTTTGGCGGCTGAAGCTCCGCTCATCACGGCCATCTGTGCAGTAGGCCAGGAATAAATCAGTCTTGGGTCATAAGCTTTTCCGCACATGGCATAATTGCCCGCTCCGTAAGAGTTGCCCAGAATGATGGTGAATTTTGGTACCACCGAATTGGCCATGGCATTGACCATTTTGGCCCCGTCTTTGATAATGCCTCCATGTTCTGCTTTTGATCCTACCATAAACCCGCTCACGTCCTGTAAGAAAACCAATGGGATTTTTCTCTGGTTGCAGTTCATGATAAATCTGGCTGCTTTGTCTGCGGAATCCGAGTATATTACCCCGCCCATCTGCATTTCGCCTTTTTTGGTTTTAACGATTTTCCTTTGATTGGCAATGATCCCTACCGCCCAACCATCAATTCTTGCCGTACCGCAAAGTAAGGTTTTGCCATAATCTTTTTTGTATTCATCAAAATCCCCTTCGTCCACCAAATGTTTTATGATCTCAAGCATGTCATAAGGTTTGACCCTGTCAGATGGGAATGTACCGTAAATGTCTTCGGGCTTGAGCTTAGGAAGCTTGGGTTCAGACCTGTCAAACCCTGCCTTTTCGCTCTGACCTATTTTGTCAAATATATTTCTGATGGCGTCAAGGCAGTCTTGGTCTGTTTCGTATTTATTGTCTGTTACTCCAGATATCTCACAATGGGTAGTGGCTCCACCTAGAGTTTCATTGTCTACATTTTCTCCAATGGCAGCCCTGACCAGGTAGGAGCCTGCCAGGAAAATAGAGCCTGTTTTATCCACTATCAGTGCCTCGTCCGACATGATGGGAAGGTATGCTCCCCCTGCCACACAGCTGCCCATGATGGCAGCGACCTGTACGATTCCCATTGCCGACATTTTGGCATTGTTGCGGAATTGACGGCCAAAGTGTTCTTTGTCCGGGAAAATTTCATTCTGCTTAGGCAAAAATACCCCAGCACTGTCTACCAAATAGATGACAGGGAGCCTGTTTTCCATGGCGATTTCCTGTGCACGTAGGTTTTTTTTGGCAGTCATGGGAAACCATGCGCCCGCTTTGACGGTGGCGTCATTGGCCACTATCATGCACATTCTGCCTTTTACGTATCCTATGCCTGTCACTACCCCTGCTGAAGGACAGCCTCCTTCTTCCGCATACATGCCATCGGCTGCCAAGGCTCCGATTTCCAAAAAATGGGAATCCGCATCGGTGAGGTAATCGATTCTTTCCCTTGCGGTAAGTTTGCCTTTCTCATGTTCTTTTTCTATCCTGGATTTTCCTCCGCCAAGTTTTACGGTGTCCAGTTTTTTCTTCAGTTGAAAAAGTAATTGTTTGTTCTGGTCTTCATTCTTATTGAATTCGATATCCATAAAGTATTTTGGGTTTAGTTTTTCAGAAGGCTAAAATAACTTCTTTTAAGACTAAGTATCAAATATGGAAGAAGGTTAATGTATTAAATCTTATATGCATATCCGCTATTGCACCACATGCCAAATTAAATGAGGGCTTAGATTAACCCGATACTAATCCATATTAGATATTCATGGATAACTTGTCCCGGTTTATCGGGGTTAGCTTGAAATCATAAGTATATGCCACTCTAAAGGTTCTACTGGTAAGAAAGCGGATAATCATGAAATCTTAACCGATACAGCGATGTAGTTTTAGTAAAGGTACCTTTTTCAATGTTCCGTTTTTAAAACAATTACATTTCGTCCAATTCTTCCTTGTAGGCTTTGATTGCCCTGTAAATGGCCGAGGCAAGGTAAGTTTGTCCCTCTGAGCTTTTTAGGAACCTTTCCTCATTGATATTCGAAATGAAGCCTAATTCTACGAGCACAGAAGGCATGTAGGTGGTCCAAAGCACATATAGGGGTGCCTGCTTCACACCTCTGCTGTGTCTGTTGACCCTGGTGCGGAAGTCATCCTCTACCTTGGCTGCCAAGGATATGCTATTGGACATGTAGGCTTTTTGGGTCAGGTTGAACATCATATAGGACTCGGGAGAACTGGGGTCAAAACCTTCGTAATTTTCCTCATAATTGTCCTCAAGGAGAATTACTGCATTCTCTCTTTTTACAATGTCGAAGTTGGCTTCAAAGTTTTTGGTACCCATTACAAAGGTCTCCGTACCATACGCAGATCTGTTGCTTGCTGCGTTACAATGAATGGAAATAAAAAGGTCTGCTTTGTTCCTATTTGCAATGTTGGCTCTTTCCCTAAGTTCCAAAAAAGTATCTGTTTTCCGGGTGTAAATCACTTCTACACCGGGGAGGAGTTCCTCCACATACTTCCCTACCTGTAAGGCTACAGTCAGGGCTATATCTTTTTCTTTGGAAGATGAGCCTAGGGCTCCGGGATCCTTTCCTCCATGGCCTGCATCTATGACAATTCTCTTGATACTGGCTTTCGGGGTTTTGTTCTCTGCCGTAGAAAAACCGGCAAAGAAAAGGGCGAATGTTAAAAATGGGATAATGAGAATATTTTTGACTCTGAATCGTTTCATGCGTAATGAATCCTATTAACTTTGCTCGGGCAAAATTTATACATTTTTAATTAAATTTGAATCAATTAGTGCGGAATTACTGGTTTTATTTGCTTGGCATGATTCTCGTCATGGCATTGCCAGAGTCTGGGTATTCCCAGCAGAGAGATCCGGAGCAAAGGCTTACCGCACCTGATACTGTCCTTAATCCCAATGCCCTGCAGTTTCCTGACATGGATACTTTGATGGATTCCCTCCACGTATCATTGAGTGATTCCATCCCTGAACTTGATGGAAAAGATCCCAAAGAGCCTCAAGGTGACATTCAGACCACTATCAATTATTACGCCGAAGATAGTATCATTACGGATTTCAGACAAAATAAAGTTTATCTCTATAATGACGCTTGGTTTGAATACGGAAATATCCGCCTTGATGCCGACCTGATCATTATTGACTGGGATAAAAGTGAACTTTTCGCTTCAGGGATTACAGATTCCACTGGTAACATCACAGGCAACCCGATTTTTAAGGAAGGTCAGACTACTTATGAAATCCGTAAGGAAATGCGGTACAATTTCAAAAGTCAGAAAGCCATTATCAAAGATGTAGTGACAGAGCAGCAGGATGGACTGCTCCGCGGGCAAACCATCAAAAAAGATCAGGATGGTAGTATTTATATGGATAAAGGCTACTATACGACCTGTAATCTTGCCGAACCCCACTGGCATATCAATGCCGCCAAAATCAAATCCATCAGAGGTAAGCAGGTAGTCACTGGGCCATTTAACCTGTACTTCAACAATATCCCCACTCCTGCAGGATTGCCTTTTGGCATTATTCCCGATACTCCGGATGAAAAAGCGTCGGGGATAGTTTTTCCTTCTTATGGACAGGAACAAGTGAGGGGATTTTTCCTCAGAAATTTCGGATACTATTTCGCTTTCAATGACTACATACACACTCGGGTTACCGGAGATATTTACACCCAGGGTGGTTATGGAGCCAAGGCGGCCTCTGTATATAAAAAGAGATACCGCTATAATGGAGCCTTCAATATCGATTACCAACGTTTTCAGAGCCCTGAGACAGAGCTTCCTGAAAGGGCCCAAGATTACAATACCATCTGGGTCAACTGGAACCATGCACCGGAAACCAGAGGGACCTCCCGTTTTTCGGCTTCTGTCAATGCAGGTACGACCAATTACAACAATGTGGTAATCAATCCGGCAAGTTTTGCCAACAACGTCAATTCAGAATTTTCTTCCAATGTCTCATACAGCAAAACTTTTGCTGGCACTCCTTTTTCCATGTCTGCCAATTTGAGGCATTCCCAGAACATACAAACAGAAGAAGTTAATCTGATATTGCCTGATATTGCTGTCAATATGAACAGGCAAAACCCCTTTGCAAATGTGCGCTTTGAGCCTCTGAAGACCTTGAACATTGCCTGGAACTTCAACATGCAGAACTCCATCAATAACAGGATTACACCTGCTTTTGGGGTTCCAAACCAAGCATTACAGCAGGCTCAGGGCAACCTTGATATTCCTGAACAGAATGTGTTGGATTTTACTTTTCGAAATCTTCCTCAATTGCTTCGTGAAGCTGATAATGGAGCAAGAAATACCATACCTATCACTTCCAATTTCACCTTATTCAAATATTTCACTGGTACGGCTTCAGTGAATTACACAGAATTGTGGTACATGGAAAGGATCAATTTCTTTTACAATCCAGTAGAAAATAGGGTAGATAGGATTTTGGAAAGTGGGTTCAACAGGGTCAACTTTTACAATACTTCCTTTGCGATGAATACCAACGTTTACGGTTTTTACAACTTCAAAAGGAGTAAAAAAATAGAAGCGATAAGACACCACATGCAGCCCTCATTTGGGTTCAATTTTACACCTGATTTTTCAGATCCTTCTTTTGGACTGTATCAGATGGTCCAGGTAGATGAACAAGGAAGGACACAGTTATTTTCCAGACATCAGGGTTTCCTGTTTGGAGGAGCACCACTTGGTGAACAACGGGCCCTAAGCATCAACATACGAAATGTAGTGGAAGCAAAGCTCAAAGCAAAGGATGACGATGATGAAGGGAAAACAAGAAAAATACCTTTGCTCCAGTCATTAAATATTTCTACCAACTATAATTTTGCGGCGGATTCGTTTAACCTTTCGCCGATCAACTTCAATACACGTACTTCGTTTTTTGAAAACAAACTTTCCCTCAACTTGTCAGGCAATCTTGATCCTTATGCCACAAGGACAACCAACAACCTCCAGACCGGACAGGAAGTTACCAGAAGGATCAATCAGTTTGCCTGGACATCAGGTCAAGGTATAGGTACATTGAGGTCAGCTCAAATGAACATCAATGGCAACATCAATCCTTCGGGTCAAAAGACACCGGGCGAAATGAGGGAAGATATGACCAATGATTTTTTGCAGCAGGGAGGACAGATGAACGAATTTGTGGAAGAAGAAATCAACCGTGTTGTCAATGATCCTTCGCGCTACATCGATTGGGATATTCCCTGGAATCTGGGGTTTGGGTACAACATCGCCTACAACAGAAGGCAGGATGGGCAGGTAAATATCACTTCTGCCTTAAATATCAATGGAAATGTGAGTATTTCAGAAAAATGGAAAATTAACTTTTCGGGAGGGTATGATTTTATGACTCAGCAGATCACACAGACCATGCTAGGCATTGACAGGGATCTGCATTGCTGGCAGATGGGAGTCAACTGGATACCATTTGGCCGATTTACATCTTATAATGTGGACATCAGGGTCAAGTCTTCCATTCTTCAAGATCTGAAAGTCAGTAGGAGAAGGTCGTTCTTTGATAGGTAGAGAGGGCGATTTAAGAATTTCGGCTTAGATAAAGAATTTTTTAACTGAAATAAAGTAGAAATAAGATTGAAATAAAGCGGATGCGAGAGACGAGAAGTCAGATTTTACTTTAGGAATTCAATCCCCGATGTTTGTTGCTTAATAATCTCGAATAATGAATGATGAATGATGAATCAAGAAGTTCGGGAAGCGGGAAATTAGGTGCAAGATCGGCTTGGGATGAAATGGAAGGAATGATTACCAAACAGCCTCGTAAATCGATCTTCGTAAATCGTAAATCCTCAAGATGCCTGATAATGTCCGGAAAGCTGGTATGTATCAAATCTTAAATCTCAGATCTACTATCCTAAACCCAGCAGTTCACTTTGTTTTTTTAACAGTTCAGTACTAAAGGGCTACAGTTCAGAAGATATGTGTATCCATTTTTGAAAAACGCATGTTTATACATCAAAAACTAAACATTCTCAACTATGGAAAAATTATTTAGATTTCTGTTCTTAGGCGCATTTCTTTTTGCGATAGTCGCCTGTAATGATGAAGATGATCAGCCACCAGTGACCGATCCTGCTGCTCCCAACTTGGTAGAAGCTGCAAGTGAAGCAGGTTTAACAACTTTGGTAGCTGCGGTGCAAGCAATCCCGGGACTAGCTCCGGCTCTTTTGAATGCTGATGCGATTACTGTCTTTGCTCCTACCAATCAGGCTTTTGATAATGCTTTGGAGGCATTTGGTGCATCTAATTTGACAGAACTTGTAGATCGCGTTGGTGGTCCTGACAACCTTGAAACTGTATTGGGTTTTCATGTAGTTCCGGCAGTTGCTTTTTCAAGTGATTTGAATGCCAACAATACTTTTACTACACTTTCAGGACAGTCTATAGAAGTAAATGTCAGTGGTGGTAATGTTACGGTAGTAGATGCTACTGGAGCGACTGCCAATGTAGTGGAAGCTGATGTAGAAATCTCAAATGGTGTAGTACACGTGATAGATAGAGTTTTACTTCCAGATCTTGAAATGGGAGACGAGCCTGCTCCTAACTTAGTAGATGCTGCTACTGAAGCTGGACTTGATGTATTATTGGCAGCGGTAACTGCTGTGGATGGATTAGCTGATGCATTGTTGGCAGCAGATGCAATTACAGTATTTGCTCCTACCGATGAGGCTTTTGGTGCTGCACTTGAAGCATTCAATGCTGCTGACCTTAACCAACTTGTAGCCAGAATTGGTGGAGTTGAAAATCTTGAAACTGTACTTGGATTTCATGTGGTGCCAGCTGTAGCTTTCTCTTCTGATCTAGAAGCTTCCAATACATTTACAACATTAAGCGGTCAAGACCTGACTGTTACAGCCTCTAATGATGGTGTGACCGTAACCGATGCGACAGGAAATACTGTTAATGTAATTGTACCTGATGTGGCCATTGAAAATGGAGTAGTACATGTAATTGATGGAGTGCTGCTGCCTGAACTTAGCTTCCCTAATATAGTAGAGGCTGCTACTGCCGCTGAATTGACAGTATTGATAGAGGCTGTATTGGCTGCAGGTCTGGATGATGCTCTACTGGAAGCTGAAGATATTACAGTATTCGCACCTACGAACGACGCATTTGTGGACTTGCTTGCTGCCTTGGAAGTAGGATCTTTGGAAGAATTGATTGACGAGTTAGGAGCTGAGGCAGTGGTTCAAGTGTTGCAATTCCACGTAGTACCTACGGTTGCATTCTCCTTTGATCTTGCAGAAGGCGATAACGAAGTGCCTACTCTTGCCGGAGAAACATTGACTGTAACAAGATCCGGATCTTCTGTGACAGTGACTGATGCTGCTGGTAATACTTATTCAGTAGTAGCTGCAGATGTAGCCATCGAAAATGGAGTAGTCCATGTGATTGATGGTGTATTGTTGCCTACCCTATAATAAATCATATAAAAAGGCAGGGAATCCCCTGCCTTTTTTACTTTTTACGGATTGAGATCAATCCAATTACTTTTTGAATTGCGTTAGTTGATTCACCTAAATACTTGTCTCATGTTTGGCCACCGCTTTCATTATGCATTTCCTGCGCTACTTGCGGTTTATTCATTTCTGAATATTCAGATTCTCGAAGGGGACAGGTTGTATCAAGCTGATTTGGATTCCAGTCGCTTATTTTATGTTATTTTTTTGCTTTGCTATGCGGTATGGTATGCCAATAGGGGAATAGAGAAATTTCTTTTACCCAAATTTCCAAGGTCACATCCATTATTGGTTCAGTTTATTTCAAGTTTGCTGGCAGTCACAGGGATAAGTATTATTTCAGTATACACTACTGGGATTTTGTTTGGAGAGCCTTTTAGCTACTCCTGGCCTAATCTGCTTCTGACAATGGGCTTTTCATTTAGAATTAACTTATTCTTGAATTGTGTAAATGCCATTTACTATTTTAGCAAGAAATTCAGGGAAAAGGCTGTCGAAGCAGAAAAGCTCCACTCCTTAAATGTTGAAGCGAAGTTGAAATCACTGAATTCCCAACTGAATCCCCACTTTTTTTTCAATAACCTCAGTGCACTATCTGCACTTATCCATGAAGATGTAGGTGCAGCCGATGCCTACCTCCAAAAGCTTTCTATTATATATAGGTATATACTGAACAATACAGACAAAGAATTGGTGAGTTTCAAGGAAGAGTTGGAGTTTTTACAAAACTATATTGATCTTTTAAGTATAAGATTTGAAAAATCTTTGAGTTTCAATTTGGAGCTGGAAGAGTCATGTCAGGGATCATTTTTACCGCCTGCTGTATTGCAGCTTTTGGTTGAAAATGTGGTCAAACACAATTATTTCACACTTTCTGAACCAATGGAGGTATCCATCAAAGCTGACTGTGACCACATTCGGATCAGGAATAAAATCCAGTCCAAAGAGGTGGTGGAGTTGTCCACAGGCATAGGACTTCAAAACATATCTGACAGATATAAGTTTTTAGGAAGTAACATCGAAGTAAAAGACACTTCTGAGTATTTTGAGGTAGTGCTTCCATTGATCAAAGCCTATGAAAACAGCAATAATTGAAGACGAACCACTTGCACTGAAAAGAATTGAAAAAATCATTGCCCAGCACAGACCAAATTGGGAAGTAGTATTTAAGGCCCAAAGTGTTAAAGATTTAAAAGCCTTTCTTGAATCAGGGCCTGAAATTGACCTTATGCTGTGCGATATTCATCTTGCTGATGGATTGAGTTTTAAGGCATTTAAAAATTTCAAACCTGATTTTCCCGTAATTTTTATAACTGCATACGATGAATACGCTTTAAGATCATTTGATCACAACTGTATAGATTACATTCTCAAGCCACTTGACGAATTACGCATGGTTCAGGCATTTGAAAAGCTTGAAAATTTAGAGAAGAGAAATAAGCTGCCTGAATTAGATCCTGAAGTTTTTGGGCAATTGTTGGATAATTATCAGGTAAAAACGTACAAAAAGAGGTTTTTGTCGAAAATTGGAAATAGAATCAGGTTTGTTCAGGTAGAAGACATTGCCTATTTTTTTTCCGAAAATGGGGTGACTTATCTTGTAGAAAAAGAAAGTTCCAAAAAATTTATGGTCGACCATAGTCTTCAGGAACTTGAAGATATACTGCTTGACCCATTAAAATTTCATAGAATCAACAGATCCACGATTGTTCATCTGGATGGATTAGTAGAAATGAAACCTTATGTCAATGGTAGGTTGCTGTTGTCTGTTTGTGCTGAAACAGACTCAAAAATTGTTGTAGCGAGAGAGCGGGTAAATCAATTCAAAAACTGGATCAATCAATAAATATGAAAAATTTCGGATGCTTAGTATTTCTATTTTTTGTACTCATTATCAATTCAAATGGCCAAAGTCAGATGAATGCCAGGTTGGATAGTCTTGAAAAAACGGTTCTTCTGCTTGAAAAAGAAGTATATGATATCAACCTCAATCTCTACAATTCCCAAAAGCAACTAAAAAGAGGGATTCTTGTAGCCACATTGGGTTATACAGTAACTATAATTGGAGGGCAACTTTTGGGTACAAGGCCTGAACTTGGTGAAGCGCTGCTGTATACAGGTGGAGCCATAGGGATTGCAGGAACAGTGGTATTGGTAAGGGGATTCAACAAAATCAGTTTGGGGCCTCCCCGAAGACCACTTCTTTCTCCCCAATAGTCAAAGTACTTCTCTTGGGCTTTTTGGTACTGCCATCACTACCTTTTCTTTGTCCACCATCACTGCGCCGGGAGCGCTTCCTTTCACCTTTCGTACATATTTCACAGGGGTATATATGACGGCAGCAAGACTTTCATTTTTGTTTTTTGAATAAAAAGCTGCCAGCTCAGCGGCATTTTCTATGACGGATTTAGGAAAATTCACCCCTGATTTATACTTGATCAGGACATGGGATCCGGATACATCTTTGGCATGAAGCCACAGGTCTTCCTTCCAGGCATACCTCCTTAGCATCTCGTCATTTGATTTGGCGGATTTTCCTACAAGAATTTCAAATCCTTCCACTTCAAATCTTTTGAAGGGAACTTGTTCTTCTTTTTCTTTCTGTTGTTGTGTAAGGTTATTGTCTTTTACAAAGCTTTTCAACTGACGGAAATGACTTATGCTTTCCAAATCCCTGATTTTATTTTCGGCCAAGTCCAATTGATTTTGTTTGGCTTGGAGGTTTTCTTCCAGGTGTTGGATTTCTACCTGACGGTTTTTGGATTTCCTATACAGAGATTCAGCAAAGCGTTGGGGGCTAAGATTCTTTTTAAGACGGAATACTTCTTCTTTTTGGGTATAGAAATTAAACAGTTCGATTTTTTCGGTCCCAGGTTTAATTTGATGCAGGTTGGCCATGATCACATCGGCTGCCTGCGCAGGTGAAGCTTCTGTCTGAAGACTTTTGAGTTTGCTTTCTGTTTTTTCAAGATAAGATTGCGCTTTTTTCTTTTGATCCTCGAAGTATTTTATCCAGTGTTTTTTCTCTTTTTCAAAAGCCTGAATGACTACTTTATATCGAAAAAGCTCATTGCAAGCCTCTATTGGATCGGAGGTTTGGAAGATAGGGTTTGCAGCAGGCAGTGTGCTGAGAAAGTAATCTTGATCCTCTTTGACTATGCTGAACAAAGGAGTGTCCAATAAGTCGATAAGTTCCTGAATGAGCGACCATTTTCTTTTCAGATCTGCTTCGATGTAACCCTTTTCCTTTAACCAGTTTCTTGGAATTTTTCCCAAAGTAGGGATGAACTTTGAAGCATTGCCTTCCACATTGGCAAAACGGTCAAAACCTAAATCCAAGCTGACATTGAGGCTCTTTTGGTCCAGGGATTTGTCATCTCTCAGCTCATTCCTAAAAAGAAGGGATGGAAGAGGATTTTCATGTTCATAAATCAGGACATTGCTTCTTGTGCCATGAAGTTTGAATACCAACCTTATGTTTTGATCCAGGTCCATCCAAAATGCCCTTTCATTTTCATAGACCTGGATGTTTGTAACTGTTTTTCCGATTATTTCCGGAAAAAGAGAGATGGTATTTTTTTTACTTCTTTTGAAATCTTCGGGAAAAGCTAGCGTAGAAATCACAGGAAGTAGATTTGCCCTGATGTAGCGCTGATCTGTTCCATCACTGCATCCAATGACCAACTCGTCTTTGTTTTGGGAGAAACATTCATAGATGGATTTTCCCAAAAAAGCTTTTTTGAGTTCGGGGCAAAGGAATTTTAAAAAGTGATAATTGAGATGCATCAGGCGATTTCAATTTTCAATCCGTCAAAAGCAAGGCGCACATTGGGAGGAAGCTTGGATTCTATTTCCTGGTGCGTTCCCAGCTTGTGGCTGATATGAGTAAAATAAGCCATTTCAGGTTGGATTTTTTCCACCATTTTCAGTGCTTCATCCAAGGTGAAGTGTGAAATGTGATGCGTTAACTGGAGTGCATTGAGAACAAGGATTTTGGTTCCTTTGATTTTTTTAAGTTCGGTTTCGTCTATGGTCTTGGCATCCGTGATATAGGTAAAATCCCCAATCCTAAACCCAAAAACAGGTAGTCTATAATGCATCACTTTGATAGGTAAGACTTCTATTCCTTCTACCGTAAAAGCCTCATTTTTGATTTCAAAGGGCAATACAGATGGTACTCCGGGGTATTTGATTTCTTCAAAAACGTAAGCAAATTCCTTTTTTATCTGTGCCAGCACCCTTTTTGTGCCATAGATGGGCATGTCTTTTTTTTGGATAAAATTGAATGGTCTGATATCATCCATGCCGGCAGTGTGGTCTTTGTGCTCATGGGTAAAAAGTATGGCGTCCAGTTTATTTAATCTTTCCCGTAAAATCTGGGTCCTAAAGTCCGGTCCTGTATCTATCACCAGGTGTTTACCTCCAACTTCCAAAAATACTGAGCATCTGGTTCTTTTGTCTCTGTAATCTATCGAGCTGCAGACCGGGCAATCGCAGGCGATCACCGGTACTCCTTGGGACGTTCCTGTTCCTAAAAATGTAATTTTCAAAGCTTTAATTCGGTTTGCTGTAATTCCCCTACCAGGTCTTGGATTTTTTTGTCATTAAAATCTTTAGGGCTAAACCCTATTTCCTTGATGATGTCAATGAGAGTATTGATTTTGCCATCAAGAGTATAGTACTTATTGATAATGACAATTTTACTTTCTTTGAGAATGCAATAGCCGGATTTGAAATTGCCTTTTTCGTACCGCAAAATATAATCTGAAGCTGCGAAGATATTTTCGAGTTTGTCCAGAAAACTTTTCGTGTACTTGATACTCATTTTTTGAGAGGGAAGTTTATGAGAGGTGTTTTTTCACAGTAGCCAAAAGGAGGTCATAATCCAGTGGTTTTTGCACATAATCATCCAAACCAGCTTTTTTGAAATCATCCAAGGTGTAATTTTTGTAATTGCCTGTTATGGCAACAATTGGGATTTTGGACTTTTCTTTGTCGTTGAGGGCTCTTATTGCTTTGGTGCATTCTATTCCGTCCATTACCGGCATATTGATATCCATCAATATAAGGTCAAATTCCTCTTTTTCTAATGACTCCAATACTTGCACGCCGTTTTTGACTGCTTTGATTTCGTAGTTTTCAAACATAAGTACATTTTTGGTCAAGTTGATGATGACCGAACTGTCCTCGGCTACAAGTACTTTTTTAGACTTTGTCATAGATTGAATAATTGATTTTCGTTAAAATGTAACTTAAAGGAATTATAAAGCTTCCGTAAATATAAATAATCTTCAAAGGTATTATCAAAATTGCTGTTTTTTATACTTTTTTCAAACTTCTCTGTGAATTTATACAATTGTATGGCCCCTAAAGTACCTGAATTTCCCTTTAAAATATGTAATTTATTGCCTACCTCAGGGAAATTTTCACTGGCAATGAGGTTCTCTATTTCGGATAGCAACCTTTCTGATTCCTCAAAAAAGTCAGTGTATACCAATTTGATATTTTCAGCATTGTTGTACTTCATAAGTTGCTGAAGTACTTTTTGATCGAGTAATTCGAGACTTTCCCAGTCTGTATTGCTCTGGTTATCGGCATTGTTATTTCTTATGAGAAGTCTATGGATAGTTTCCAAAAGGATCTTAGGCTTCACAGGCTTTGCAATAAAGTCATCAAAACCAACGGATAAAAAATAATCCCTGTCACTGCTGCTGGCAAACGCTGAGACTGCGATAACAGGTGAGCTTGTAAGCTGATCAGTTTGTATTTTTTTTAAGGTATTGATCCCATCTCCCAGAGGCATTTGTATATCCATTAGAATCAGATCAAATGGATGCTCTTTGATTTTCAAAAGGGCTGTATTTCCATTTTCAGCTGAATCAAACTGGTATACCTGACCGATAATATTTTCGAATACCCTTCGGTTCAATGCATTGTCATCGACTATCAATACTTTTTTACTTTTCATGACTATGGTATACTTTTGACAAGTTAAGTAACTATGTAAGAAAAACAGAATTGGAAAAGAAAAATAAATTTTTAATCGTAATTGTAGGACCTACAGCTGTAGGGAAGACCGAGCTATGCATAAAGTTGGCCAATACTTTGAATACGGAAATTGTATCGGCTGATAGCCGGCAGTTTTTTATGGAAACCGAATTGGGGACTGCAAAGCCAAATGCTGATGAACTTTCAAGGGCCACACATCACTTGGTGAACACTAAGTCTATTCATGAAAATTATGATGTTGGAGAATTTGAGAAGGATGCCTTATCTGCCCTTGAAGATATTTTTTCGAAAAAAAATACAGCTATCCTGACCGGAGGGTCAGGGCTGTACATTAATGTGGTCTGTGAAGGAATGGATGAAATGCCAGAGATTCCTTCAGAAATCCGACAAGGGGTAATATCTGATTATTCATCTTTTGGGTTGGAGTACCTCCAAGAGCAGATCAAGGTCTTGGATCCGGAATACTATAGAACTGTAGATATCAAAAATCCCCAGAGGCTAATGCGCGCTTTGGAAGTGTTCAGAGGGACAGGAAGGCCTTTTAGTTCATACAGAATCAAGCAAAAAAAAGAACGGCCGTTCCATGTGGTAAAAGTTGCTTTGATGCGTGATAGGGAGGAGTTGTACCGAAGGATTGAAAAGAGAATGGATAATATGGTCGAGCAAGGTTTATTTGAAGAAGCTGAAAAATTGTTTCCTTTAAGGTTTCTCAATGCGCTCCAAACTGTAGGATACACTGAGATTTTTGGTTTTTTGGAGGGTAAATATGACAGAGAAGAAGCAATAAGATTGCTTAAAAGAAACTCCAGAAGGTATGCCAAAAGACAA
This sequence comes from Arthrospiribacter ruber, assembly GCF_019343195.1. Taxonomy (GTDB): domain Bacteria; phylum Bacteroidota; class Bacteroidia; order Cytophagales; family Cyclobacteriaceae; genus Arthrospiribacter; species Arthrospiribacter ruber. The sequence continues at coordinate 54,306 of NZ_RPHB01000009.1, read as the reverse complement.
TTAACATGGTTTAGAAAAGACCCTACCTATAACTGGTTTCATCCGGAGCAGTTCGATGAAATTCTTGACTATATCAAAGGTCAGATTAATCCGTGATTTTCCCTTAAGTAAAAAATGTATTTACTCTACTCAATTTGATAGGCTTTTCATTAAAACAGAAATCAATTTAATTCAAGCTTTTGGTGTCCCATTGCCTTTGCTACAAAGCTGTAGGGCTTTTTTGATATGATGTTATTGTACTGAAGAAGGGTGATTTTGAGTTCTCTGTATGGTTCTTGGACTTTTGTTGAGAAGTGAGTGGCATTGTCCTTTTGTAATTTGGACTTGGCAACCTGAAATATGCTTTTAAGGGCAATCAATTGCTCAGAGCTTAAGTTCTGATCTGGATTGCCTAAAAGCCCCAAAGATGCTAAGGCTTCCAAAATCTGTTTTTGGAGCCTCAGCATTTTTTCCTTTTTAGCATTGAGACTGTAATTTACAGTCATGAAGAAAAGGAAAATTGCTGCACTGAGTGTAGCAATAATTGGTATGAATCCCATATGTCAGATGCTTAGAATTTCTATTAACTTGAGGTGGTCGTCTTTCAAATGTTTGGTTTTGGTGATACAATCTTCGAAAGAAGTATATACCACCTCCCCATTGATAACACCTGCCATGCAGTTTTGTTGACCAGTAATTAGGCCTTCTACAGCCGCCATACCACATCTGGAAGCCAATACCCTGTCTCTTGCAGTTGGGTTGCCACCTCTCTGAATATGTCCTAAGGTGGTGACCTTAAACTCCTTATCTGGGTCGTTGATTTTTGTCTGAACCTTTGACATAATATTCTCTGCACTTCCTTCCTCATCACCTTCTGCCACTACTATAATGGAAGATGATTTTGACTTTCTTAGATTTTTCAGTGACTTAGTTACTTTTTTCAAGTCTGTTTCTGTTTCAGGAATCATGACAAATTCCGCTCCTCCTCCTATGCCACATTCCAGCGCAATGTATCCGGAATCCCTTCCCATTACTTCTACAAAAAATATCCTGTCGTGTGCAGCCGCGGTGTCCCTGATTTTATCTATTGCTTCCAAGGCGGTATTGACAGCAGTATCAAAACCAATGGTATAATCCGTGCCATAAATGTCATTGTCAATAGTGCCGGGGCAGCCTACAGTGGGAATACCATATTCTTCAAAAAACACTTTAGCACCTGTGAAGCTTCCATCTCCACCAATGACAATCAATCCCTCTATTCCAAACGCCTGTAATTGTTCATATGCTTTTTTTCTGCCCTCTTTGGTCCTAAACTCATCACTTCTAGCAGACTTAAGGATGGTTCCGCCTCTCTGGATGATATTACTTACAGAATAGGAATGCATTCTTTTGATCATTCCTTTTATCATTCCTTCGTAGCCGTAGGTGATGCCGTAAATCTCCAAATCTTTAAAAATGGCAGTACGGACGACTGCTCTGATGCATGCATTCATTCCCGGAGCATCTCCTCCGGATGTTAAAACTGCTATTTTTTTCATGTTCAATAGGCTAATTGATCCTCAAAAATACTGATAAAAACAAGCAAAAGTGAAGAATGGAAAAATTCTTTGTGGAGTTTTTATATAGGCCTGGAAAACAAGCTATAGAGGAGGGATGGATTCTCAAGAGTACATGAGAGGAGACGGGGTAAAGGCCGCCGGTTTAGTTGTTCACGGGTTTTCTTCTTTAAAAAATACCGACGGCCTTTTAAATCATTCTGCCATTTTGGCGACCCTTTCACCAAGTAGAAGGATACTGTCTACTACTACTTCAGAAATGTACTTTTTAGTACCGTCTTTGTCTTCCCAAGATCTATTTGAAATTTTCCCGTCAATGGCTATTTCGGAACCTTTGTCCGTGTACTTTTGTATCGTCTCGGCAGACTTGTCCCAGGCTACCACATTGTGCCAAGTCGTTTCTTCCACACTTTCACCTTTCTGATTCCTGTAAAAATCATTCGTGGCCATCCTGAAGGAAGCTTTGATTTTTCCTCCTTCAAACTCTTTGATTTCCGGTTTGGTACCCAATCTCCCGATCAGCTGTACCCTGTTTCTCATACTGCTCATATTGTTGTTGATTTTTAGTGATACTGCTTGATAAAAAGCATGGATAAATTTCAAAAGACTTTTCTAAATTATCATCAGCTTAATCGGATATATCCGTTTATATCCGATTAATCCGTTTATATGGGCCAGGAAGCCACTTTTATAATGAGTTTGACAAAAGTTTACCTTTTTGATGTTTATGTGTAGATTGACATTCTGAAATCACTTATCTATCACTTTATGAAAAAATTCAACTTATTTGCCTTTTTGCTGTTCTTTGGAATTTCCTTGGCTTTTGCCCAGGAAAAAGAAGGAAGTAAAGAAATTCCAGAAGCCCAAGTTTTTAATTCCACCCAGACGGTGAGAATAGGAGGGACTACCCACAGTCTAAAAACAAGGGCAGGTACCATGCTGCTAAGGGACGAAAACAATGAGCCCATTGCCCTACATGGTTTTACTGCATATTTTAAAGAAGATGGTCCTTCCAAAAGACCCATCATTTTTTCTTACAATGGAGGCCCAGGATCATCTTCCTACTGGCTTCATATGGGTGTAATGGGCCCAAAAAGAATCGTGGTAAACGATCCGGGATATACTCCGGCAGCTCCTTATGAGTTGGTGAACAATGATTTTTCCATTTTGGATATGGCAGATGTTGTCATGATGGACCCTATAGGAACTGGACTGAGCAAGCCTGTGGGAAAGGCAGAAGGCAAGGATTTTTGGGGTGTAGACCAGGATATTCGGGCGATCAGCTTGTTTATCATGCAGTTTTTGAAAGAATACGATAGGCTACAATCACCCAAATACCTCTTGGGAGAAAGCTACGGAACCATGCGAAATGCAGGAGTGATGAAGTATCTTTTGGATAAAGGATATGCGCTCAATGGCGTGGTAATGGTATCTTCTGTGTTTGATATCCGATCATTGGCGTTTCCTGTTCAGGAAAGCACTTCCTATTTGGTACATTTCCCTTCTTACGCTGCTACAGCTTGGTATCATGACAAAATAGCGAATAAAACTCCGGATTTGGAGGCTTTTGTGGATGAGGTAAGAACATTTACGGAAGAGGAATACATGCCGGCTTTGTTTAAGGGAGGAAGGCTTTCGGATTCCGAAAAAGGAGCTATCGCTTCAAAAATGCAACAGTACACGGGGATTTCTTCTGATATATGGAAAAGAAATAACCTCAGAATGCGAGCAAACGAGTTTTTTAATGAACTGCTTCGAGAGGAAGGTATGACTGTTGGAAGGCTAGATTCAAGGTTTAAAGGGATCAACCCAATCCCCCAAAATCAGTATTCGATTACCGATCCTCAAAGTGATGCCATTTCCCCTGCTTACACAGCTGGATTTTTGGATTACTTTCATAGAGATTTGGGTGTAAGCAAAGACCTCACCTACAAGACCTCAGCCTATGCTTCACCGGGATTCAGATGGGATTGGTCGCATAAAGGAAATGAAGGTTGGGGAAGTATGATTTCTATTAATACGGCAATTGACATGGCTGACGCCATGAACAAGGATCCCAATCTGAAAGTGCTGATGATGAATGGATACTATGATCTAGCGACTGTTTTTTATGGTGTGGAGCATACTGTAGATCAAATGAACTTGAGGCCGGAAATCAGAGATAATATTATCATGACTTATTACGAGGCAGGCCACATGTTTTATACCCACATGCCTTCCCTCGAAAAGTTTAAAAAGGATTTAGCAGATTTTATAAAGGATACTTCAAAATAAAACCTTAAAGACAAAAAAAGCACCGGTGTGAGCCGGTGCTTTTGTGTTAGTGGTTTTAAAAAAAATTAGTCTCTTTTTTCGTTGCCAGCGGCATCGTATTTTTTAGAAACTTCTTTTCCTTCATGATCGAATTTGACAGCGTAGTACATTTTGCCATCTTCACCCATCATTTGCCATGCTTCTTTGACATCTGAGTCTTTACCTTTTTTGTCTCTTTTGACGGCTTCTTTTACTGGTTCAGGCAATCTGTCTTTTTCGATTTTCACTTTTTCTTTCTCTTGAGTGAAAGAAATTTCGATTGCATCTACATTGTTTGGAGTAGCGATTGTCACCATTGGTGCAGCTGCAAGTCCTAAAACAAAGATTCCTGGAATAATTAGTTTGGTTTTCATAATAATAATTGGTTTAGTTAAAAGGTATTTATTTATGGTTGTTTATGTAAAGGGTAGCTATGCCACCTCGTTGAATTCTCTTATTATTATTCATCAATTGTGCCAATGTGTTTAAAAAGTCTTGTAAAATAGCGTAAAAGTACTTTTATGAATGTTTAAAATATTTTAGTATCTATTTTTTGCCGTAATTGTCTACATGTTGGGGAATTGCATACACGAAATATTTACCCAAATTGATGATTAAGATGTGTTTTTAGTTTTGTTGGAGATTTTTGACACATCACAGGTTGGAGGATTTTATGACTATTAATTAAAATTTTGATTTTGAGATTCAATGGTTTTATGGCGGTATGTTTTTAAGATTTGTTGTAAGAGTATAATTGAGTTAAATATCGTTTGACGTAAATTGTGATTGTATATTTTTTTGTCGTATGTTTCTTTTGTTGAGCTTCATTCTGCTGTTTTGTTACATTTGAATTAATATTTTGATATATTGTAATAGTTTAGAATTATCAACTATGAAGGTTTTTGGCGGTCAATTTTTTAGAGTGCTTCTCCTATCATTTTTTGTTTCATCATTTTCCCATGCCCAGACTTCTGTCATCGATAGCTTACAGCAAATAGTTGGGCAACGAAAAGGGGACACCCTTCATGCTAAAGCACTACTGAATCTTGGGGTCAGTCTGGAAAGATCAGATCTAAAACGGTCCACTGAAAGCTATTGGGCAATTCTGAAGATGCCGGAAAATCAGGCTTTTGATAAATTCAAAACCAGTGCTGCAGTGCGGTTAGCAGGGAATTACTCAGCCATGGGAGTTTTGGATTCTGTAGACTATTATTTTGGTCAGGCCGAATCATTCCTTCGGTCCAACCCAAATGACCAGAAGTTGGCCTATACGCTTTACAATGGAAGAGGAATTCACCTCAACAGAATAGGGAAATTTGAAGCTGCACTTTCAGCCTATGACAAGGCCATCTCTTTAGACCATCAGGTTATTGGCTTGGATAATGTTGCTGGTCTTTATATCAATTTGTCCAATGTTTACAAACAGATGGATAATCAGAAATCCAATTTTGAAGTGACTTACAAAGCCTTGGATATTTTTGAGAAAACCCAAAACAAGACCGGATTGGCATTTGTGTACAACAGTTTAGGTACCGCCCATTATCACATCAAAAACTATGATGATGCTGAAAAATACTTTTTGAAATCCATGGAATACAGAAAACTTCTTGGGGATAAAAGGGGAGAATCCATGGTTTTGGGAAATCTGGGCAATGTCTACATGGATCAAGCGCAACATCAAAAAGCTAAGGAATATTTCGAATTGGCCATGGAGATGCAGGAATCGCTTGGCCTGAAAGAGATGGTGGGGATTCAACTTTATAATATCGGAAGAAATTACCTCTTGATGGAAGAACCGGAGCCTGCTTTGACGCATTTCCAAAAAGCTCAAAAAGTATTTAGAGAGGCTGGTATCAGTACTTACGATTCCAAAATTTTAGCTGATTTGGGAAAAGCTCAAAGCTTACTATCACAGGGTAAAGAGGCTTATCAAAGTTTGAAATTAGCTACAGAAACTGCAACCCAGCAAAAACAATACAGTGAGGCGATCACTGCTTTCAAAAACTTAAAAGAGTATTATCAGGCTCAAGGGAAATTTCAGGAAGCCCTTGAAGCCCAGTCCAAAGAGTTTGCCTATCGCGACTCTATCGGTATCGGAGCATTGCAGGCGCAGCTCAAAGAACTGGAATCCAGATATGCTTTGGATCTGAAAGAAAATGAAATCACTTTATTAAAAACTGAACAGCAATTGGATAGGGCTGAATTGGCCAAAAAGAAAGCCAATCAGAACCTGATTATCTTGGTATTTACTTTTTTTATAATTCTTGCCGGAATATTGGTGAATAAATACCGGATCGTAGGTCGTGCCAAGCGTCTTTTGGAGGTGGAGAAGCTCAGGAATTCCATAGCCAGAGATTTGCATGACGACTTGGGGAGCACCTTGTCCAGTATTCATATCTTATCGCAAATGGCATTGCAAAAGAAGGAATCGCCCGACATAGGTCTTTTTTCGAAAATCAATGTCCAAACAGCTTCTATGATGGATAAACTCAGTGACATCGTCTGGTCTATTCATCCCAATAATGACAGCTTAGAGCAGTTGCTCAGCAAGATGCAGGAATTTGCCGCTGAGATCCTGGAACCAAAAGGAATTACATATCAATTCGAAGTAGGAGAGGGTGCCGAGCAGATCAAATTGGATTTGGAAAAAAGAAGAAATCTGTTTTTGATCTTTAAGGAAGCGCTCAACAATGCCGCCAAATACGCAGAGAGTAAGCATTTGGATATTAGATTGAAAATGGAGGGAGGCAGGCTGCATCTATTCATCAAAGATGACGGAAAGGGTTTTGATCAGGAATTGACCAAAAAAGGTAATGGACTTTTCAACATGCAGCAAAGGGCCAGTATGATGGGTGGGAATATGGTAATCGAAAGCTTTCCCAATATGGGTACGACCATCCAACTGAGTGCACCTATCACATGATGCTTTCATATCACATGATTGGGGTATTTATATTTTATCAAATAAGTCGGATCTTTAGTATCTATAATTGATATTAATGGATACTTTTTGATATTGAATCGATATTCAGCTGAGGATTAAGGTCTTGATTAGTAGTAATATCTATTAATATCCAATATCTACAAATATCTAGTTTGCAAAATAAAAACCAATCTGGGAAAAGTAATGATCAAAGTACTCCTATACGAAGACAACGACCTCCTTCGCGAAAGCATCAGTAGCATGGTGACTTTGAATGATGGGATGGATTTGTTGGGGGCTTTTTCGGATGCCAATAAAGTAGAGGAGGAGGTGAAGACTTTTCGACCTGATTTGATTTTGATGGATATTGAGATGCCAGGAAGGACGGGGATTGAAGCTACGGCTTTGGTGAAAAAAACATCACCTGAGACAAATATTTTGATTCTGACTGTTTTTGATGATTCCGAAAACGTGCTCAATGCCATCAAAGCTGGAGCTTCTGGATATTTGCTCAAAAAGTACATAGCCAACCGTTTGTTTTCTGCCGTGGAAGAAATATTGGAAGGCGGTGCACCCATGTCACCTGCTGTGGCCAAATTGGTGATACAGTCTATGCAAAAGCCGCAACAATCCACGAATTATGGGCTGACTGAACGGGAAAAAGATGTTTTGGTATCTTTAAGTAAAGGCAACAGCTTCAAATTGATTGCTGCCGACTGTAAAATCAGTATCGATACGGTGAGAACGCATATCAAACATATTTACGAAAAGCTCCAAGTGCATTGCCAGACAGAGGCGGTATCCAAGGCAATTAATGAAGGGTTGGTATAAAACCTTTGAGGTCTTTTTCAGACCTCGAAGGTTTTGAAGAATTGAATGTGGTTGGGGTGAATAGAAAGATATTAGTGGATATTAATCGATACTTGTTGAAACTCGATTGATATTATTGGGAGGGGTGTATTAGGTTAAATATCTACCAATATCCCAATATCCATGAATATCTTTTCCCAGACAATAATATCTATCAATACTCCATGATAAGTCTGGTAGTTTAACATGAAGATATTAAATTGATACTAATGGATATTAGATTGATATTTTTTTAGCGGTATGTTATAGATAATATCAATGAATATCCAGTATCCACCAATATCTTGATCTATTTATAACTCCTATTGAATATTAAGAAAAGAATATGATCCAATTCAGATTTTTCGACCCCCATCCGCTTTTGGCAAGTTTTGTCCAAAGTATTTTTCTGGTGGATCATGTACTTGAGCCAGATGAAGGGTCAATTGTCGGGCAATATCCCCCAACGCCTCAGCATTGTGTTTTTTTGTATATCAAAGAGAAGTTCCAGGCCAAAAAAGTCAATGATACTGAATTTAGGTTTAGGCCAAAGACTGTTGTGGTAGGGCCGCAAGTAACCCGAATGGAGTTGACGGTTAGCCATGATTATACAGTTGCAGTAATAGGCTTCCGACCTGGAGGTCTTTTTAGATTACTGGGTATTCCTATGGAAGAGATATTCGATGATGGCTTCGACGGATTGGAGTTGATGGGGTCGGATATCAATGAACTAGTGGATAGGTGTGCGGAAATGGCAACCTTGGAGGAAATGCACCAACGCATAACACATTATTTGCTTGGGAAATTGACTAAAATAAAGGACCTGCTTCCAATAGACAAAGCCTTGTTTCACATGCTCAATTATCAAGGCCATTTGCCAATTACTCAGGTGGCGGATTTGGCATGCTTGAGTTTGAGGCAGTTTGAAAGGAAATGTAAAGAAAGGTTGGGGCTATCCCCGAAGGTTTATTCCCGACTGATCAGGTTCTCCAATGCATACAGACTTTTTGAGAGATCCGAAACCCCTAATTGGTCAGAGATAGCCTATCTCTCCGGTTATTACGATCAAATGCACTTTATCAAAGACTTTAAGGAATTTGCCGGAATCACGCCTACAATGATGGAAGAGGAATTGAAAAGGAAGCCATTGAGGTTTCAGAAAGAAATTAGATTTTAGAAGCGAGAGAAGAGAGACATGACACAGGTGTCTTGATTCTTGTGTCTTGCTTCTCGCTTCTCAAAAAACATGTCGTTTTCTTACTATCCATTTTTTTGCTTGGAGTCTAGGTTTGTAGGGTAATTATTTGAAACCCTAAAATCAAAGTCATGGAAAAAGCAACTTACCTCAATTTAAGCAAGGCGGCCATTGCTTGGGTCATTTTGGTAATGGCTTGCGCCAATGAAGATCAACAGCCGTTAGTTTCCGAGCTTGAAAAAGCCCGACTGGAATATGAACAAATGAAAGCCAATCCTGCATTTATAGAACTGTCCTTTCCCGAAGATGATCCAGGACCTCCCTTTTACGCAAGAATTGCAGTCCTCGGCCCAGATGTTTTATTAATGGAATCGAATGGCACGGTTGTGATTCCCATGATGCGGCAGGTAGATTGCATTGATCCCGATTTTAATCTGCTGGATTTGTATCATGTTCCGAATGGATTTTTTTGCCCATTGACACTATCCGGACGAGGTTTGATCGAACCAAATGCACCAATGGGTACATTTCCTGTCATTGCTTATGGAGAGGGGTCTAATATGCCAGTTTGGTTTGTGGATAGTGGCTTATTGGCAAATGCTATGGAGGATGGAGTCTTAACTCTTCCTGAATTGGAAGTCCTCAATCCAAGGAAAGGAGTGGCTTCCCGCTACGAAGAGTACAATAAGCCTAGGTCTGAGGAAGATTATCTGTTAGTCATAGAGTCTGAAGGAACCATACCCGGTACCAATCAGCGATTTGAGTATAAGGTGATTTCCAGAACTAAGGCAAGACAGGATGTTGAATTGAGGATTTGGTAACATAGACCTGGCAGGTTTTCAAAACCTGCCAGGTCTTTCTAGGTGCACTTCAACTTTTCCAAAGTTTAAAACTTTGGAAAAGTTTTTCAAAAAGTATATCCCCTGATTAGGGTATTGTGCTAGGTATCCGAAAGCGGTAACTTGTCTAAGTAATTCATAATTAAGTATCCAAATGAAAATCAAAAAATGGCTTTCTAATCTTCCCATGTGGCTCTATGGCTGTATGCTCTTGCCGCTTCTGGCTTTTGGCTTGAGTAAGCAAGGGGTTTCTTATTTTTCTGTTTTGGATATTCCACGGATCTGGACGGATGAAGCTATGAAAGATTGGGAGTTGCCTAATTCCAATCCGGCATATTCAGCGCAGCCTGTTACCGAGGAATTTTATTACAATCTTCCAGAAAGGGTTATCTATAAAACATATCCTGTGTACCATCCAGACCACGAACCTGAGGGGTATTGGGATTGGTTGCACGAGCAGGAAGCGGAAATTGTATTTGATGAAAGTAAGCTGGTAACTGAGGAAGATTGGATCAAAGCCGGTGAATTGCTCTTTGATTACCCCATAGATACCCTAGGGGCTGTGATCAATACTCAACATGTACGCAATCCGGATTTTTATTCAAGTACAGGTATGCCTTTGACACCTGAAGGAATCATGCCTTTTGCGCAATGGATAGTGGCTGGGAAAGGCAAGGTGTATTTGGGCAATCTTTCCTGCGCCATGTGCCATACCAGGGTAATGGAAGATGGTAGTTTATTGAAAGGGGCTCAAGGGAACTGGCCCGGGGATAAGGCTTTTGCATTTGCTTTAGAATCCGATGTAGTTTCTGAAAGGGGAGTGCAGGGTATTACCAATATTCTTTTCGGAAGTGCTTTTGTAGAAGGTGATCCCCATGGGAAATTATTGGAAAGTGGCAGACAGAGTATCATTGAAGCTTATAAGGCCGTTCCAGAGGGGGCTTTTGGTAGGCAGGGTACGAGTATTTTGTATCCTCCTCAAGCGCCAAACCTGATAGGAGTGAAGGATAGAAAGTATTTGGATCATGGTGGATTGGGGCAACATCGCTCTATAGAAGATATGATGCGCTATATAGCCATGAATCAAGCGCTAGATTTTCTGAATTTTTACGGGGACTATAATTCACTTGGTTTGACCAAAGAACGTTTGTACGATGGTCAACCCATTTTTTTTCCTGGAACCTACGACAGACATTCAGATGCACAATTATATGCAATTGCGAAGTATGTGTATGCCTTGATACCACCCGAAAACCCTAATAAACCATCAGCTGTCAGCGAGCGGGGGAAGTTCATTTTTGCGGAACAAGGTTGCGTAACCTGTCATACCCCGCCGCTATTTACAAACAATAAACTGACTCCTGCTGATGGGTTTGAGGTTCCTGATGAACACTTTGATAAGTATGATATTTTTGATATTTCTGTCGGAACAGATCCAGGCTATACCCTGAATACCCGAAGGGGGACAGGGTATTACAAAGTTCCTTCTTTGTTGGGGCTTTGGTATAGAGGGCCGTTTTTACATGATGCTTCTTTGGCCAAGCTGGAGGATCTATTTGATCCAGCGAGACTGAGAGATGATTATGTGCCTACAGCATTCAAGCCACATGATGTCAAAACCAAGGCTGTCAAGGGACATGAATTTGGAATGGAGTTGAATGAAGGGGATAGGAAGGCATTGGTTGCTTACCTATTGACTTTATAAGGAGGAGAAATTCACTAAGCTGTCGCTCAATATCGTGTGGAGCGCCCTTATAGTATAATGTTTTGACTTGTTTGTCACATGATTAGGGTATTGTAATCAAGTAGCATTGGAAGTAATTTGAGGATATGTATTTACTCTGAAGAGACATGAGAAAAATTATCGAGAAATTATCAGATTTACCCAATTGGCTTTTTGTAAGCTTGATTTTTCCCTTACTAGCATTGGGATTTGGTGAAAAAACAATAAGTATTCTAAGGGAACTTGATATTCCACGAGTTTGGACTGACGAGGCGATGAAAACTTGGGAATTGCCTAATCCCAAACCAGAATATTCTCCTCAGCCTGTTTCAGAGGAATATTACTATGCGATGGCTGAAAGAACCATTTACAGATCTTATCCGGTTTATCATCCTGATTATGAACCAGAGGGTTATTGGGAGTGGCTTCAATCGCTGGAACCAGAAGTAGTTTGGGATCCATCCAAGTTTATAACAGAGGAAGATTGGATCAAAGCTGGCGAGATGCTGTTTGATCACCCCATTGATACCTTAGGGGCCATTCTTACTAACGATTTGGTGCGAAACCCGGATTTTTACGACTATGTCGAAATGCCTCTTACTCCTGAGGGAATTATGCCATTTAGCAGGTGGGTGGTTACTGGAAAGGGTAGGGTTCGAGTAGGTAATTTGTCCTGCGGCATGTGTCATACTCGCGTAATGCCCGATGGATCTTTGATTAAAGGTGCACAAGGCAATTGGGCAGGGGATAAGGCATCCGTATTTTTTGCTACTGAGGAAGGTTTTGAACCTGATAATGATCTAGTTCGGTCTATGGGTTTTTTAATGAATGCATTGTTTGGAAGTCCTTGGTCTGATGGAGATCCTCATGGAAAGTTAGTTTCTCAAGGTTTTGATGCAATAGTCAAAGCTTTTCAATCTGTACCAATTGGAACTTTCGGTAGGCAAGGGACAAGTATATTATTTGCTCCTCAAGCTCCTGATCTAATTGGAGTGAAAGACCGAAAATACTTGGATCATGGAGGATTAGGCCAACATAGGGGCATTGAAGATATGATGCGATACATTGCCATGAATCAAACCATGGATATACTTAACTTTTATGGGGATTTCAGTCCTTTAGGCATACCCCGGGAAAGGCTGATTTCTGGCAGACCTATCATGTTTGCAGGAACACATGATCGCTACTCGGATGAACAATTGTATGCACTTGCCAAATATGTTTACTCCTTAACTCCACCGGAAAACCCCAATAAACCATCAGCTTTGAGCGAAAAAGGAAAAATCATCTTTGCAGAACAAGGATGTGTCACTTGCCATACTCCTCCTTTATTTACCAATAACAAACTTACGCCTGCTGAAGGCTTTGAAATTCCAGAGGACCACTATGAAAAATATGACATTTTTGATGTCTCCGTGGGCACAGATCCAAATTACACATTCAACACCCGACGTTCCACAGGCTATTACAAAATACCTTCATTAAAAGGACTTTGGTATCGGGGGCCATACCTACATGATGGTTCAATATCTCAATTGGAAGACTTTTTTAATCATGAAAGGCTTCATGAGGGATGGTCACCCAAACCCATCAAAGGACATGAATTTGGGATGTATTTGAGCGAAGGGGATAAGAAGGCATTGGTTGCGTATTTGTTGACACTTTAAACATTGATATTGATGGATATTGGATATTTGTATATTGTTATTTCCCCGTGCCGATCGTCGCGTAATCACTGCGTTCGTTGTGAGAACTTATCTTTCAGAGACGAAAAGCCTAATCTTTGGAAAGAGCCAAAGTTTATGGCTCTACTCGTTTTTTTATTCATCCCATTCATTCTTTCAGCACAGTCTATAAAACCTGAAAATCCCATCCAATTCAAAATCAAAAATGCAGGGATTACTGTGGACGGCACCATCTCGGATTGGGAAGTGGAGGTGGATTTTGATCCAAAGAAATTGGCGCAATCCAGCATACGTGGAAAAGCCAATCCTGAGAGTATCCAAACTGGGATCAAATTGAGGGACAAGCACCTTCATGGGAGAGAGTACTTTCATATCCAAAAATTCCCGTTCATTAGTTTGGAATCCAAGTCTTTTCAGTCAAAGGGCAAAAACACTTTTGTAGGGATTTTTGAGCTACAGATCCGGGATGTGAAAAGGGAAGTTGAAATCCCATTTACTTTGTCCCAAACAGGAAAGCAGCAGAAGTTTAAGGGAGAGTTTGTAATTGACCGATTGGATTTCGGGATAGGAGAGAAGAGTCTGGTGCTTTCTGACGAGGTGAGGGTCATTATTGAGTTTTAGTGGGTCAAACTTTGGAAAAGTTATCAGAGAGGGGAGTGTGTAGCTCTGAAATAGCGATCGACTTTTGACGCAGACCCGGCAGGTTTTTAAAACCTGCCGGGTCTAATTCCTAAATGGTATCACATAATTAGGGTATGGTCCGCACTGTTTCATTTTCGTACATTTATAGAATGTTCATTTTCAATGTTTTACCAAACCGCCAACACTATGAAAGTTCAAACTGAAAACATTCTGGCCCATACCTGTGTGATAGGGGGCTGCGCTTCCCTGATAGGTACAGTCCTTTTCCTATTTATGATGTTATCGGATTATGTAAAAGGGCTATTTACCATTGCACAGATTTAATCTTCTGATATTAGACCTTATAGATTTCTTGCTATGACAAAAAAGTTTTTGATTGTCAACTTGGTTTTATACATTTTGATTTCCTGTGCAGGCAAAGTAGAGCTGGCGCATGAAGAAATGGTCGCTAAAGTCCTGAGAGAAGCTCCTCTGATAGATGGTCACAATGATCTGTTGATCCATTATATTTGGTGTCAAGCCTGTCCGAGAGAATTGGATGCCTACCGTTTAGATACCATCACAGATGGTCATATTGATATTCCCCGTTTGAGAAAGGGAGGTGTAGGTGCGCTGCTGACCAATATTTTTGGTAGAGGTAAAGAGATGAACGAATACCTGAAAGGCTGGGATTTGATCTATAGAATAGAGGAGAAGTATGCTGATGATTTCAAAGTTGCAGTTACATCTTCAGAAGTCAGGCAAGTAATGAAAAACGGGAAGATTGCCATTATCCCTTCGATGGAGCATACCTATGAATTGGTGGATGAATTGGGTAGATTGAGGACATTATACCGGTTGGGTTTGCGCTCGGTGATTTTGGCTTATAACAACAACAATATTGCGGATGGGGCCTTTGATGAACCCATCCATGATGGCTTAACTGATTATGGGAAAGAATTGGTGTTGGAAATGAACCGATTGGGTATCATGATTGACCTTTCACATATTACGGAAAAAGGGATGTTGGACGTGCTTGAAATTACGAGAGCCCCTGTCATATTAAGCCATGCCAATGCAAGGGCCCTTACAGAAACCGAAAGGAATGCCTCAGATCAGGTGCTTTTGAAATTGAAAGAAAATGGTGGATTGATCATGCTGACTCCGGTCAATTATTTTACCACGCAGGAAGCCCATGATTATTTTTTGGTAAAGCTCGATAGTATGAGTAAAGTCTTTCAAGAAAAATACCCTAATCCAGGTCAGATGTCTGAAGAAGAAATTGAATTAGCTGAAGCAGAATGGGATGCTTGGGAATCAGCCAATCCAGAACCCAAAGTGACCGTCAGGGATTTTGCAGATCATTTTGATTACGTAAAAAAATTGATTGGTATAGATCATATAGGCATTGGAAGTGATTTTGATGGGATGTATTATTTGATTGAAGGGATAGAGGATGCCAGTACATTTCCGAATATCCTTTTGGAATTGGCTAGCAGAGGTTGGACAGAAAGCGAGTTGAAAAAGGTGACCCAAGAGAATTTTTTGAGGGTCTTTGAAGCAGTGGAACAAAAAGCCGCTGAATTGCAGAAAGTTGAGCAGCCAAGGATTGCTAAAGTTGTGTCCGATTAAGATGTTAAATGTATATCCGCAATTATACCACTAGCCTATTTAAATAAGGGCCTAGATAAATCCGATACTAATAGATATTGGATCCGCCTCGGCGGACAAGTTATTCATGGATAACTTGTCCCGGTTTATCGGGATTGGCTAGAAATCATAGGTTTGTTCCATTATGCTTTCTTGAAAAACTATTTTTTAAAAGTGCTTTTTGTAAAAACTATTTTGTAATTTTGCTTTCTAGAAAAACTATTTTATGGAAGTATTGATCAAAAAGTCTGAAAGGAAAGCAAAGTCCGTTAAGGAAAAGCAAAAGAGATATTTGTACTATCAAATAGACTGGAACCAAAAGCTTATCTTAATCTTGGGTTACCGGGGTTCAGGAAAGACAACTCTTCTATTGCAGTACTTGTCCACTTCCGATAAAAAAGGCATCTACCTAAGTCTGGATGATTTTTATTTCGAAACGCATAGGTTGGTAGCGTTTGTGAATGAACTGTATGAATTAGGATATCGGCTTTTTCTTTTGGATGAAGTCCATAGGTATGAATTTTGGTCAAAAGATCTCAAACAGCTTTACGATGATTATGATGATATTCAAGTCATCGCGACAGGATCCTCTATCCTTGATATTTCCAGAGGTAATGCCGATCTTTCAAGAAGGGCATCTGTTTATCATTTACATGGTCTTTCTTTTCGGGAGTACCTGAATTTTCAGTACCGAAAAGACCTTTCAAGTTTTACTTTGGATGATATTTTGACAAAGCACCATGCTCTGGCTCCTGAACTGTTGGATAGTATTCCTGTCCAGTCCTATTTTCAGGATTATTTGAAATTTGGTTATTTTCCTTTTTTTCTCGAATCTAAAATCGGCTATTCACAAAAACTGCTGGAGACAATCCAACTGGTGATTGATACGGATATCGCTCCATTTGAAGAATTGCAGCACAGTACAGTTCGGACTTTAAAAAAGCTGCTATTTGTCCTGAGTGAGAGTGTACCGTTTACGCCCAATATCAACAAGTTGGCAGAAAAATTAGAGACACCTAGAAATACGGTCTTGAGATTGTTGGATATTTTGGATCAAGCGCAAATCCTTAAACTGCTTAGGTCTGCTACAAAAGGAATCAGCTATCTTCAGAAGCCTGATAAAATATACCTTCAAAATCCAAATTTCATTTATCTCTTTTCGCCAACTATGGCCAATGTGGGAAATCTACGGGAAACTTTTTTCATTAACCAACTGAGTGCTGTCCATCATGTTACCAGTCCAAAATTTGGAGACTTTATGGTGGATGACACTTATGTCTTTGAGGTAGGAGGAGCTAGCAAAACCACTGATCAAATCCAAGGAATTCCTAATGCTTACCTGGCCCTTGATATCGATAGCGGGAATGGTAAAAGAATCCCTTTGTGGCTATTTGGCATGTTGTACTGATTGTTTTTTATAAGCATACATAAAAAGAGTGATTTGATGTTTGATTAAATGAATGAAATATTACTCAATAATAGCCTAAATTCTGATTAACGAATGAAAAATCATTCATATTGTGTTTTTTGTATTAAGGAATATTTGTACATTTGTATGAAAAATAAGTCATAATAGCTTAATTTGTTATGTAATGAATGATTTTTCATACATATCGTATATAAGTGATGGAGCGCTTCTCAAAAAAATAGGAGGCTTTATCAAGTCCCGCAGGATTGAGCAGAACCTTACGCAAGATGAAGTGGCGGAGCGGGCTGCGATCAGTCGATCTACCCTCAGTTTATTGGAGAGGGGAGAGAATATTGCGCTGACCAATCTATTAAAAATACTTCGTGTTTTAGATGCGCTGTATGTGTTGGAGCATTTTCAAGAAGTAAAGCCTATCAGTCCTATGCAGCTGGCCAAAGAAGACGAGGCCAAATGGAAAAGGGCATCCAAAAGCAAAAAATCTTCCCCTAAAGATGATCTGGGATGGTAAGGACGGCATTTGTCAAGCTTTGGGGGCAGCGGATAGGAGCGGTGGTATGGGATGAACTTCAGGAATTGGCTTTTTTCGAATATGACCGAAGATTTGCCTCTGGTAAACTCGATATCTCACCAATTCGGATGCCGCTTGGGAATCGTGTCTATGGCTTTCCCGAATTGAGAGGTAATACTACATTCAAAGGGCTTCCCGGTTTGTTGGCAGACTCTCTACCTGATCGTTATGGAAATGAATTGATCAATGGCTGGCTTGCCCGTCATGGACGACCGGAAAATTCCCTGAATCCCGTTGAACTGCTTTGCTTCATAGGAAATAGAGGGATGGGTGCATTGGAGTATGAGCCTTCTACACTGCCTGCACAAGAGCAAGGTCAGTTTTTGGAGCTATCAAGCCTTGTCGAGACAACCAAAAAGTTGTTGGAGAGCAAAGAGCAGTTTGAAACTAATACAGATCAGGCAATGCGCGATGTCATGCTGAATGTATTGAAGATGGGTACTTCAGCGGGAGGTGCAAGACCCAAAGCCATCATCGCATATAATGAAGCCACCGGAATGATCCGATCGGGGCAGACTTTGCAAGATGCTGGATTTGAACATTGGTTGATCAAGTTTGACGGGGTCAATGACACACAATTTGGAGAGACCTTTGGTTATGGGCGGGTGGAGATGGCTTATTATGCCATGTCGATAGATGCTGGAATTGAAATGGCTGAAAGCAGGCTGATTGAAGAAGAGGGCAGGGCACATTTTATGACCAAGCGCTTTGACAGGATGAATGGAACTGATAAGCTTCACATGCAGACTTTTTGTGCTTTGCAGCATTTTGATTTCAATAATGTGAGTAGCTACAGCTATGAGCAGTTGTTTCAGACCATGCGCCAACTTCGGCTTACCTATGCCGAGGCAGAGCAATTATTCCACAGGATGGTGTTCAATGTTTTGGCACGCAACTGTGATGATCACACCAAAAACTTTGCTTTCCTGATGGATCAGGAGGGGAAATGGAGTCTTTCTCCGGCCTATGATATTTGCCATGCTTACAGGCCTGACAGTGTCTGGGTCAGTCAGCATTGCCTGAGCATCAATGGCAAAAGGAAGGATTTTGTACTAGACGATTTTTTGGCCATTGCCAAGCAAAATTCTATCCGAAACCCGCAAGGGATTATCCAAGAAGTAAAGGAGGTTGTTTCCAATTGGATGGACTATGCTGGAAAGTATAAAGTGAATGCAAAACTTGCGGATGCAATAGCTGCTACTTTGGTGAAATTGGTTTAGAGACTTGGTTGTATTGATTTTTCAATTTCTCAAAATTTCACCCATCACATCATTAGGGTATTGTGGGCAACTTGAAATTCAGGGAAATTTAGGGGTATAAGTTCACGCCACGAGCGCAACAGATTTAACGCAAACCTTGTCCCGAATTTCGGGAGGGCGCAACGTAATTAATTTAAAAAATCACCACGTTCGCCGCGTTTTTCTTTGCGTTCGCCGCATGAAACAAAAATCCTTAATCCATGAAAAATATAATTTTCTTTGTCTTTTTGATCGTGATTATTTTCTCCTGCAAGCAAGAGCGAAGAGATCCTTCAATTTTTTATTATCCTGCTCAATGGGAACCACAGGAAGCCATATTATTGGGCTGGGCTGAAAGGGAACCTGAGTTTTTCCCCTTGGCTGCCGATGTGGCCCGTGCACTGGAAGGTTCCACTTTAGTTATTTTTGTATCAGATACCAGTGAAAACCCTCAAGTATTTAAGTCATATCTAGTAGAAAATGGTTTAGATACGGCTTCATTTACTTTTTTGGCCATCCCTATTCGGCAGGCTTTAGCCTTAAGAGATATTGGGCCTGTGTATCTGATCAATGGGTTGGGAGAGAAAAAGACAGTAGATTTCAGGTGGTCATACCAGGACTACTTTGAGCGCTTTTTAATTGAGAAAGGAGAAGAACCTGATTCAGCAAAGGTATATGCCTCGTTCTTTGACCGAAATCAAAAAACAGATAGCCTGATAGCAGCTAGGAATGGTATCGAAGTCATAACTTCTTCATTGAACCTAGATGGGGGAGCAATTGAAGTCAATGGTAAAGGTACCATATTGCTGAATGAAGAGTGGATGTTAATGGTCAATCCGGCTTCAACCAAGGAAAGCATGGAGCAAGAGTTGCAACGAACATTGGGTGTTCATCATTTTATTTGGGTAGGAAAAGGCCTTGTAGAAGATGGTGATGTGTCGAAATTCATCATTCCTGGATATGTTGCTATGGGCACCGCTGGTCATACGGATGAATACATTCGATTTGCCAATGCCAATACGATTCTTCTAGCATGGGTAGATGAAGAAGAAAAAAACCTGCATCCCATACATGCCGAAAATCACAAAAGGATGCAGGAGACTTATGAAATTCTGAAAAAAGCAAAAGATCAAGATGGAAAGCCTTTTACTATCATTAAGGTTCCTTTGCCAGACCTTCGGCATAGGCCTAATGTGGTTGTAGAAGGTTGGTCAATGAGTGATTCTACGATTGGAAAAGAGTATTTTGCCCCTGATCAAGGTGTGCAAGTTGGAGATACCCTTCAATATTTGTCGTCTTCTTCCTATTTGAATTTTTTGATTTCAAATGACAAGGTTTTATTGCCCACCTACTTACATGTAGGCAGTTCACCTGAAAAAGAAGAACGCGTAAAAGAAATCTTTTCAACCCTTTACCCTGATAAAAAATTGGTTTGGATAGATGCTACAATCTATAATTGGTGGGGTGGAGGTCTTCATTGTTACACCAAGCAAGTGCCTAAAGTGAATTGAGATTTATGGATTTTTTATCAAACCATCACATCATTAGGGTATTGTGGGCAACTTGAAATTGAGGGAAATTTAGGGGAATAAGTTCACGCGGCGTTCGCAACGGGAGGGTAAAATCGCTGCGCTTTCCTTTTCGCTCACTGTGTGAAACAAAAATTTTAAGAAATTATGAAAAACCTATTTACATCCCTTCTACTCTTTTTGTTTTTCGGTCATTCTTTCGCACAGTCTGATGCTTTACTAACTAAAAATCCATCAGGAATGACCCAATGGGAGCCATTTATCGGGCAATGGAAAGGAATCGGCTGGAGGTTGACAGAAGATGGACAAAAAACCGAATGGCATCATGCCTATACCATCCAATTCAAACTGGATGGGAGGCTCCTAATGCTGGAAAATACCACTACAGTGAAAGCTGAGGTTCACCATAAAAGTCTGATCCTAGGGACTTATGATGAAAAAGCCAATAACTTTCCGTTACGAGTTTACTCTACGCTGACTCCGGAAGGTGATTATTCGGGTGCTTTTGAAAATGGAATATTTATCTATTTCATGAATAAGAACTTACGTTTTTCTATGCAGGTAAATGAAAAGGGACAGATCTATGAAATCGGAGAAATGAAAATGGGCGATCAGTGGGTGCAGGTTTTTGAAATGCTTTCTACCCGACAAAATTTAAATGAAAAATAAGCACCCCCGTTTTTACCTGACCATAACCATTATGTTACCTTCCTTTGGAGAAAGTACCATGGAGATCCTTTCCAATGGTTTTATTTACTTCTCTTTCACCGGAAAATTCTTTGTCTTGTTTTCCCTCTTATTTGGTTTGTTTGGAGAAATCGAAGTCTGGCAGGGTATCTTGTTGGTCTTAGCTATTTTCAGCTTCCAAATTTCCTTTAGCAAATGGTGGCTAAGCAAGTATAGGTTTGGTCCAATGGAATGGTTATGGAGGACGTGACTTATGGTAAAATACCAGCATTGGGAAAATAGAGATAAAACATAATAGGACACTTTGAAAACATCAAATATATTTTATAAACATATTTATTGATCGTATAAAAAAACCTATTATTTATTTTTGTGATCCGGGATTTTGCAATGAGAATTCTGACTTTCAATAAATTTCTTAACATTAACTTATTCTGAAAATATAATTTAAAAAATGAATAATTATATAAAAACTGTATTTTTTAATCTTCAGCCTTGCTTCAAATTTTGCACTCTACACTTGACCTTTTAACCTTCAGTTAATATTCAACACTCTAAAGTTACCGGACTGTTAACTGGTGTTTATGATTCGATTATAATACCCTTTTGGATTTGTCTTTTCCTTTGGTTCGCTTTTACATTCGTCCTGTTCATATTTATTCAGAAAACTACAAACCAATAATCAGGATGATAACAAAATCTACAATTAACATGCTTAAGGGAAAGTCCATTTTAGCGTTGAGTTTACTCGTAATGTTCTTTGCTTCTTGTGATCAAAGTGATGATCCAGAACCTATTCAAGATGATCCAGATGATGAAGTCGTTGTGATTGCTGATTCCGAATTAATGGAGATTCTTATGGAGGAGTTGAATGTAAATAACCCCTCTAATCTTACAGTAGGAAGAATGAAACAGTTGGAAACTTTGAATATAAGTAATTCTGTAGTGACATCTTTAAATGGTTTGGAAGCTGCTGAAAATCTGAAAGTTATTCTTGCTAGAAGTGTTGAGGTGGAAGATTTAACTCCAATTTCTTCTTTATCTGAATTAGAAGAGTTGGATATGAGAGATGCTTTGCTTCCTACATCTTTGTCATTTCTATCACCTTTAGAAAACCTTAGGTCAATCGATTTTCAAAATACTGCTGTTGCTGATATTTCTGCATTAAGCGGTAAAAATACTTTGACGCATATCAACTTGAGAGAAACAGATGTAACTGATATTTCTCCTCTTGAAGGCATGACACAATTGATGTTTTTGAACCTTAACAGAGCAGGTGGAGGAAATGGTATTTCCAACCCGGAAATTACCATTCCAATGGAAAACCTGTACTACTTGAGCTTGAGAAACACTACTGTTGGTGATGACCTTTTTGCTGAAATCATGGCGAACAAGACTCAACTGGTAGAAACTAATGTGAGGAATACAGGGATCACTTCAGTAGCACCTTTGGTTCAGGTTTTTGAGGCAGGAGCTTTCACACAGGGGCTTTCTGATCAGTACAATAACAAGATTTCATTGGATTTACAAAATAACGCCATTACTGACCTTTGTTTGATCTCTCCATGGGTGGACAACTTCCCTGAAGGAGAATTGGAATGGTCTGCAGTTGCAGGTGATTTCAGTGAGTGTGACTAAAAAATCATAAGAGAAAGCCTTCGATCTACGGGGCTTTCTCTTCTATCAATCATCCGGTTTTTTTCTTCATTGTCCAAATCAGTACAGAAATTAAATCACAAGGACTAAGGAAAAGAACTGAGGAAATATTAAACCTTCCGCATCTTACTCAATCAAGATGCAAAATGGAATTAGTACATCAAAAAGGAAGGTGTATTAATGAGAAAAATGGGGAAGCACCCCATTATGAAATTATCGCATGCTGTTCATTTGATTTTGACATTAAGTAAGGAAAGTGTCAAAAAATCATGGTGATAAAAGTAATTCAATGAAATGTTGAAAAATAAAATTACCTGTGAAAAAAGTACTTATAACATTTCTTAGCCTGTTTTTTTTAGGACAGAGTGAGGTCTTTGCTCAGCACCAAGTTAAGGGTTCTGTTTTCGATGAAAATAAAGAACCGCTTGTTGGTGCAGTAATCCAACTCAAAGGAGAACAAAACCAATATCATGCTGTAGCAGGTTTGGATGGTTCATTTACAATTGCCAATATCAAAAACGGCAACTACAATTTTGAAATCAGTTTTATTGGATTCAATACATATAATGAAAAAATAGAGTCCCTTAACGGTCCTTTGAGAAAAGACATCGTCATGGAGCCTGACAGTCAGGTTTTGGGAGAGGTTGTGATTATGGGAGCTGCCAACAGAGGTTCAGATGCCCAAGCTAGGAAATTGGAGCAAATGGCTAAAAACACTATCAACGTAGTTTCTGCCAAATCCATTGAATTATCTCCTGATATCACCGTAGCCAACGTTGTACAGAGAGTTTCCGGTCTTTCCATAGAGAGAAATGCCAGTGGGGATCCCCAGTATGCCATAGTGAGAGGCATGGACAAAAGGTACAACTATACCTTAGTGAACGGGGTGAAAATCCCGTCGCCCGATAATAGAAACAGGTATGTCCCTTTGGATATTTTTCCTGCCCAAATGTTGGAGCGATTGGAAGTAGCCAAAAGCCTGACACCCGATATGGAAGGCGATGCCATTGGTGGATCCGTAAATTTGGTAATGATAAGTGCTCCGGATGAATTTGAAGTAAATGCAGACTTTCAGATGGGGTATAATTTTATTCACTTGGACAGGCCTTTTTACAGTTACGATAGGTCCACCGAAGCCAGGTTTTCGCCTGGAGAACGGTTTGGGTCAAGGTACGAGGCAAATGTAAGTGATTTCAGTACCCAAAATCTTTTGATAGAGCCAATCTCCCCATTGCCTGACCTTTTTGGTGGGATTACCATTGGAGACAGGTTCATGGATGGAAAACTTGGTGTGATGTTAGGGGCTTCTGTTCAGAATTCTTTTAGAGGAGCAGACAGGGATTGGTACAAAATAGACGTAGATCCATTGGGGACCGGCAGACCTTCTCTTTCCAGTTATCAAGAAAGGCAGACCAGCATTCACCAATTCAGATTGGGTCTGCACTCCAAAATTGATTATCAAATCAACCGGAACAATGAAATCAGTCTTTACTATGGAGACTTCACTTTGAATGACTTTGAGGCCAGGGAGATGATCAGTAGCGACAGGGATATTTCTCCGGATAACCAAAATGCCACCTATCTCTATCAGACAAGGGTAAGGTCTACTTACAGCGGAATCAGAAATGCCACCTTACAGGGAAATCATAGATTCCTCAATGATCAATTGCTGGTAGATTGGTCTGCACTTTTTTCAAGAGCTGATTTTGACAGGCCTGACAATGCTATTTTTATTAGAAATGGTGGAATAGAGAATGGAAGAGAGATGCCTCAGAACATCGAAAGAAGAAATCCACGTCGGTGGGAAAAACATTACGATCAGGATTTGACTTTTCACCTTAATTTTCAGTACAACTTTAATCCTTTGTTTCTCAATAACTCCTATGTCAAATTCGGAGGAATGTACAGGGATAAAGAAAGGGGAGCGCTGTTCAACAGGTACCGCTTTGATCCTAGTCCCTCCTTTCAGGAACAGGGAGTGGATTGGGATGATTTTACAGACGTAAGGTGGGAATTGTTAAATCCTGCCGGGACGCTTGGCCATGCGCTGAATTACAATGCCCTTGAGCAGATCAGTGCCTTTTATGTGATGCAGCATATTGGCTTTGGAAAGTTTGATGTCAATGCCGGGGTCAGGGTGGAAAATACCAATCAAGGATATAAATCAAGAACCACCAACCAATTTGAAATCCCCGAACTATATCAGATTTACACTGATGTCCTTCCTAATTTCAGCTTTAAATACAAGCCTAAGGATGATGTAAACTTAAGAGGTTCTTACTACAAAGCGATTAACAGGCCTGGCTATTTTGAGATTGTTGATGGGATTTCTGATGAAGACGATGAATTTCCATTTAAGGGAAATCCTGATGTGACCCGAGCAATTGCTGATAATTTTGACATCAGGTATGAGTATTTCCCAAGAGCAAACGAACAGTTTTTATTGGGTGCTTTTTATAAAAGGATTGAAGATCCAATCGAGTTGCTTTTGATCCGTCAGACTTCATTGACCACCGGACCAAGAAACCTAACTCCTACCAATTCTGGTACAGCAACTAACTGGGGCATAGAAGCTGATTTCAGTAAGTTTTTCAACAAGTTTGGAATCAGGGCCAATTATACTTTTACTAATTCTTCTTTGACTACTGTCAAAAGTGAAAGGGTCAGAGAAAATCCTGAAGATGTGACTTCTCAGCTGATTTTGAGAGAAGCAGTACAGACCAGGCCACTTCAAGGTCAGGCCAACCATATAGGAAACCTAAGTATACTTTATAAAAATATTGAAAGAGGTACAGATATTCAACTCTCGGCAGTGTACACAGGGGAGAGGATAGAAATTGTTTCTCCTTGGCTTGACCTGGATATCTGGTCAAGACCATTCACCCAACTGGACTTTTCATTTGAGCAAAAGCTGGGCAATTGGGTGGTATTTATGAAAGCAAACAATATTCTAAATGCACCTTATGAGCTTTTTGTCAAAAGCCCGCGGAAGACAGAACAATTGGACTTCCCGCTTCAGGACAGAGATGGACAGACCATTGTACAAAGAGACTATTACAGGCAATCTGTCAGGCTTGGAGTAAGGTTCAAATTCAACACTATCTGATAACAATTCGAAAATCAAATAAATGATTACAATGAAA
The DNA here is from genome assembly GCF_019343195.1 of Arthrospiribacter ruber. GTDB lineage: Bacteria > Bacteroidota > Bacteroidia > Cytophagales > Cyclobacteriaceae > Arthrospiribacter > Arthrospiribacter ruber. The sequence goes on along the minus strand of NZ_RPHB01000009.1, from coordinate 28,744 downwards.
ACCACAAGTAAATTACTAATCGCGATCATGTTGTTGTTCGGCTTTACGGCTTGCGACAACTCCTTCTTCGAAGATGATGACACGGATATCGTTGACAATGAAGACGGTATTCCGGCAGGATTTACACCTTTGTCAGGTGAAGTATCAGGAACCTTAGGTCCAGATGAGTCATATTGGGTTACATCGGATATCTTTATTCCAGAAGGAGAAATATTGACAATTCTTGAAGGAACCAATATTATCATGGATGGATCAGGAAGACCTGGGAGTAGCCCTGAAATCAATGTTTCGGGTAGTCTCTTCAGTTACGGAACTGCTGACAAACCGGTATACATTGGTGTAGAGGAAAGTAAAAGAACGGTCGGTAATATTTTCAGAGGTTTTTGGGGAGGTATCATCGGTACAGATAAAGCCCAGAATATGGTTTTTGAATACACTACCATTGAGTTTGCAGGAGCACCTGCTGAAGCAGGGTCTTCTATTGTGGCTGAAGGGGAAATTGATGAAGGTGAACCTCGATATGCCGTTTACATGGTAAACCCAGAAGGAAACTTCATCATGTGGCATTCAAGAATTGCCTACACCAAAGATGATGCTATCCGTTTGAATGGAGCAAAAACGCTTATCGCCTACAGTGAGTTTGCCTTCAATGGAGAAACAGGCGGGGAATCTGTCAACACTAAAAGTGGTGTGGTAGGTGACTTTTGCTACAATGTGTTCTACAGTATTGCTACAAATGGATTGAAAGCAGCCAACTCCAAAGGCCGTCAACCACAGTGTAACAATAACTACTATAACAACACTATGGTAAGCTCAGGCTGGAGAAGGTCTCAAGCTGGAAGAGGTGGTTCTCTTAATTATGAAAATGGTGCCAGAGGAGAAGTCTTCAACAACCTTGTGGTGGACAGCAGATATGGATTAAGACTTTTCCCGCCGGATGATGAGCCTGATATGGCCAACATGAAATGGGGTAATCATTTTTACTTTGGTAGTAGTGAAGAAGCAGTAGAAGGTTTTCACCCCAATAATGGGATAATTGGTCAGGATATTCCAGGATACGAAAATATTGTAGTTCCTTCAACAGATGTTTTTGGAGGTGTGGGTGAAAATGATCCTAAGTTTGTTGGATATACTGTAGGCAATTACACACCAGCCAACTTCAGGGCCGTATCTGACGCCAAGTTTGTGACGAACCTTTTTGAGATGTTCAAACTTCAACCAGACAGCCCTGCTCTGACAGGAGGAACAACTGATTTCAGCCCTATATTCAGTGAGTATGTGGTCAATGGCAAAACTTATGTCACTCCCCTTCCATCAACTTTCTTTGGTGCTTTAGGAGCAGATTAATAGATTAAACCAAACTTAAATCCGGAGCTGGCATAAATGTCAGCTCCTCTTTATTTAGCCATGCGACAGACTAAATGTATATTGTTTAACCTGTTTTTTCTATCTTTTTTATTTGCTTGTGAGGAGACGGGAAATTCCTTTGAGCCTACAGTAGACTTTTGGGAAGCAAATGAACCCTTTGAATTGGATTATTCAGCCCCTTTTGGATTGGCTAGGACCGATAGGTTTGCCGAGTCAGCAGAAGCAAGAGGCGAGTCAGACCTGATCGAAGCTTCCGGGATAGTGGTGAGTATAGCCAATCCCGGATATATCTGGACGCATGAGGATAAAAACAATACCAATGAGATTTTTCTTTTGGATGCTGAAACCGGTGAAACAGTGGCAAGCTATGAGTTGCAGGGGATTTTTAACAGAGATTGGGAGGATATTGAAATCGGCCCAGGACCCGTTGAAGGGACTAATTACATTTATCTCGGAGAAGTCGGTGACAACGATCGGGTGTACAGAGATTATAAAATCTACAGATTTGTAGAGCCGGTATTTTCAGAAAGCCATAGAGGAAATAAAAACACCATTCAGAACGCAGAGATAGAAATCATTACTTTTGAATACCCGGACAGGCTGAGACATGATGTAGAGACCCTTTTGCTTGATCCATGGACCAAAGACCTGTTTTTGGTTACCAAAAGAGACTTTTTCTCTATCATCTACGTGTTGCCCTATCCGCAGTCAACAGATGAACCTATGGAGGCTATCAAGGTTGGAGAGTTTCCTTTTACCAGGGCTGTAGGTGGAAACATTTCTTTGGATGGAAAAGAAATGCTCATAAAAACCTATGACTTTATATTTCATTGGGAAAGAAATGAGAATGAAGACATGGTGGAGTTTTTCACCAAGATTCCAAAATTGGCCCCATACAATCCTGCAGAGCCTCAAGGAGAAGCTATCTGCTTTGATGAAAACAAAGGCTATTATACACTGAGTGAGTTCAGTAATGCCATCGTGCCCGTATTGTATTACTATGAAAGGCTGAGGTGATAAACATATATTAAAAGGAATATTAGTCTGATGTTTTGCTGATAGCTAGAAATACTTCGTTTTGAGTAGAACGGTGAAAGGAGGATTTGTCGACTTTCCGGCACTTTCTTCTTAAATTCCTCGTATCTTTAAATGAAGTTAATTGATACCAATGCGCTTATTTTATTAATTATTGGATTAATAGACCCCCGCCAGATTAATAAACATAAAAGGCTTTCGATATACGAACAAGAGGAGTAAAAGTTTACGAATTTAAACTATTGATTTTCAGTATTTTTTGTAACTTCCCATTGATTTTTAACCTGAGTTTTCATGGGATTCCACAAACTAAAAATATGGATATTTTTTTTGGTGGCGATTGTAGTGGTGGGTTTTGTACTCTTCCGGCAATCACAGGATAATAAAGTTCAATTGGATAATCAGGCTATTAGGAATCTTGAGATGGTTAAAAGTAAGTTTTTTGCTTTCTATCATTCCTTTTTGGCTGAGCAGGAGGATAGGTTTGTGAGGTTCATGATTACCCAAAATCCTGGACAAAATGATTTTCCGGAAGATTGGGAGAAATTTGCTGAGTATCTCAAATCCATCACAGGCGAACATTACAGGGAGTTTAAATTTTTGAATTACACAGATAGTGCCAATTCATCCATTGAAATTGCTTATTTGAATGGGCAATATTCTATTCAAAAAAACAGACATCCTATAAATCCGGAGTTTTTTGAGGAGGAAGTGAAATGGACTGCATCTCAGGGGAAACCACCGGTAATAAATCTGACGATACCTTTGGCAAATTCCCTAAGTCTGTCTGCTCAGCATGATTTTTTTGAAAAAATTATTTTGGCTGATGAAAATGGGGGAATCCTTTATCCTTCATCTGATGTAGGGAAGAAACTTTTGAAATTAGCGGAAAATGACGGTGTAGATCTACCCATCAATAAGGCTGAAATATTTCATCAAGATCAGTCTTACTTTTTGTACTATACCCCATTCTTTCTGGAGGGCAAAAAGCTGATTCTTGGGGGATTGATAAGTAAAAAACATTATGAATCATTGGGCTTTAGGGTTGACTTCAGTTATTTGTCTTTGTTACTCTTTTTGTTGGCTACAGTGGTTTTTTCTTTGCCTATCATTTCTTTGTTTGGCTTTCGGCGTGGAGATGTGTTGACGAGGTTTAAGGTTTTCAGTGTTGGGCTTTCACTTTTCGGGTTTATGCTGCTGATGGGTTTTGGGTTTGCATTTGTCAAGGACCACCATCCCATCTCGGAAAAGGAGCATTCAAAGCATCGAAAGGGTATTGGTGAAGCGGTAAAAAAAGAAATAGATCGTAATTGTGATTTACTGAGAGAACCATTTGGCAGTGGAAGCCTGATGGAGTTTTTGACGATAGATTGCCAAGGAAAGATGCAGGCTTTGGTCTTAGGTGATAAGAAACTCCCTGGAATTGGTTCTTTTATCAACTTGTCTGAAAGGGAATATTTCACCCATTTTTCCAAAAAGAATTTTCAGGAATGCAATGATCCAAAATCACATGAGCCTCATTTTTTCATCGGAAGCCAATACTCGAGGAAGGACGGGAATCTCGAAACTGCAATCAGCAAACTTGATACTTTGGCTTGTGAAGTAAATGCTGTGACCTTTAAATGGGGATATTTAAATCAGCTTTCAGACAAACACAGGTTTATTTTGGTGAAAGACAATGGAGATGTGATTTTTAAAAGTGAAAAGGTTAGAGCCCCTTTTGATAACCTATCACAGTTGCTTTCTAATGAGAATTGGTTCCTGCTCAAAAACATCATGCAGTCCAATAGGGATGTTTCGGAAGAAATTGTTTGGGATTTAAACCTTCATGTGGATGGATATTCCTATATCATGAATCTCCAAAAAATCCCTGTTGATAATTTGGACCGGTCCGCTTGGCTGATTTATCTGCAGGATGAGCACTTAGAGCATTCCTTTTCCTTCTTTGTAGTTTCGGAAGCATTGGTGTTATTGACTGGATATATTGTGCTGTTGTTGTTTTTGGCAATGCTTAGGTGGGCATTCAGTCCAAAACCCAAATGCAGTCTTTGGTCGGATTTTTCTTATCAGCACCTCTATCCCAACCGACATAACTCTTCAAATTATCTGCTTCTGATCATTTTGTTCATCAGCCAACTATTGGTGCTTTTGGGAATGTACCACAACCTTTCGGTAAACATATTCACACTTTACTTTTTTACCCTGTGCTTTATGGTGTTTTCTTCTCAGGTAGTTTTCATTTTTCTGGAAATGAAATGGACAGCAGATACATCCGCTATGGATGAAAGGATTAATCGGTTATATGCCATCAAATATTTGGGTATCACTACCTTGATTGTGCTTTTTTTGGCCATTTTATTCGAAGGAACATTTCAGCATCCTTTTTCAGCTTTTCTCTTTTCTATAATCCTGATTTTTTTGAGTTTCATTTGTTGCGTGGTGAAGGTATATTTTCAAAGGTATCTTCAAGTATTAAAAGATGGCAGAGGTATCATTTGGCTAAAAAATCAGATTCCTTGGCTACAGACCAACCATCTCTTTGCTTGGTTTTTTGTGTTGTGGGTGACATTGATTGGCTTCTTTCCAGGTTATATGATTTTGTCAATGACTTTTCAGCAAGAAAAAGAGGTCTGGCAGGCGAAATCCAAAACACTTCAAGAAGATGCAGCAGTTATTTCTCCATGGGTTGAGGATTATAGCCAGAAAAGAAAAAACCTCTTTACGGCTTTTCCGATCAGAAAGGATGAAGAATTACTTCAATTTGTCGCTACATCCCCTGCCAACATTGAATTTCTGATCAGGGAAAAAAGAGAGTGGAAGCCGGATTACTCGTCATTTTCGGAAAATGGAATTCAGTTTTTCAGGAATTTAGAGTTGGGTGATTTTTTCACCATTTTAGCCTTTGCCCTCTTTTTCTGGATAATTTATTGGCTCAATAAAACAGTGACCAAAAAAATGTTTTTTGCAGGAGGGATCAATCCAAGGCTGAGTGAAACGATCTCAGCTATTCAATCCAGACTTCTGGAAAAAAGAAAGTCTGACCAAGGGGAAGTGGAGGAGAGATTTCAATGCAGGTTTTTCTATATCCACCGGTTGATTTCCGATGGGAACAGTGATTTGGTCGCTAAGCTGTTTAAGGTTGAAATTGGCAAAATCCGTGCTTTCGATGGGAAAGGTTTAAATGTGTTGGATGATTTTTCAGCTAAGATGGATGGCATAAAGCATGATCAAATTGAGGTTATATTGGTTGAAAACATACATTGTATTCCGGACAGTGGCAAGTTTGTCGAGAGACTTTCGTCCCTGATGGCATTCTGTGAAAAACAGGAAATGCTCTTGGTGCTAGTCTCAGGGATTTCGTGGAAACAAATGTTAGCTAAAGTTGCCGGAGAACAGCAAAGGTTACATTATTCTGAAATTTTTAGTCCCTTTATTTTTACATATATCCCCATCAAGGACAAAGATTTCTCAAAAAGTAATTTTGAACATATCAGTATGGTGATTGATGAAAATGAAACAATCCAGGATGATGTGGAGACCAAGCTTTTATTAAGGCAGCGGTTTTTTAAAGCTGATTATACCAATATTTGGGCGGAATTGAGTCTTGAAGAGAAGAAAGTTACCTATGAGTTTGCAGTTCATGAATTTCTCAATTATGCAGCTTCTCCGGTTATTGTCGAGCTGATTCAAAAAGGAGTGCTGGTTTATGAAGAGGGGATGGACCGTTTTACCTTATTCAGCGATACCTTCAGGTATTTTATTTTACTCCATGTTACAAGAGAAGAAAAGGAGATTTTCAAAAATCTTGAATTGAATACAGGCAATGCGACTTCCATACAGATCGCGGTTTTTAGTTTTGTGCTGATTTCCGTAGCGATGATCAGTTATTTTGACCGAAGCTTTTTGGATGAAGCAACAGCCTATGTAACCGGGATAGTGGGCACCTTAGGTGGGATTTATTCTGTATTTAGGAGTAAGTTCTGGAAAAATCCAGTAGTAGCCCAATGATCAATTATTGAGTAGGATACCGGATCTTTGAAGAAGGTATATCAAGGAGTTTGAAGCAAAAGTTCTGTTCGTTACTTTTACTTCACAATTGACGATCCTATGAAAACATTTTCCAAATTGTTTTTTTTTCTGGCCATTTTTTCATGCGTCAGTCTAAAAGCCCAGTCTGAAAGAAATATCCTGATCACTTACCATTCCGAGTCCGGGAAAACCCAAGCCATGGCAGAAGCAGTAGCAAAAGGGGTGGCAGAAGTTAAGGGTGCTGATTTTGTCCTCAAACCTATAGCTGAAGTAAGCGAACATGAAATCCTACAGGCCTCAGCCATCATCTTAGGGTCTCCAGTTTACAATGCCAATATGACTCCTGAGGTACAGGCTTTCATTAATTCCTGGCCATTTGAGGGAAGACCACTGAAAAATAAGATTGGTGCAGTTTTCGTTACGGGAGGAGGTTTTTCGATAGGGGAGGAAGCCACTATGTTTGCCATGATCCGATCCATGATGATCCACGGGATGATTATAGTAGGTGGTGAAGAACTGGAAGCTGCTTTTGGTGCTTCTGCGATAACAGGAGAAGGAGAGTTTGCCGAAAAAGAAGTGCAGGAGATTTTTTTAAAAAAGGCTGAGGGATTGGGAAAAAGGGTAGGTGAAATGGTTTTGAAATTTTATTAGGTGAAAAATTATCACATCATCATGTGATCTGAAATTCAATGGATTAGGATTATATTTGTTAAACTTTTACTTCCTGATCTTATGGCATTATCCAGCACCACTGAAGTCGAACAAATTGAGCAGGCACCCAAACCCGCTGTTTTTACTGAAAGAATCGAAATTATAGATATCATAAGAGGTGTTGCACTTCTGGGCATCCTTATTTTGAACATTCCATATTTTTCCATGGAGGAGTACTTCTCAGAACCATGGTCACAGGACACCTCCAACCCCAATTTTTGGGTGCATGCCGTGAATGTGATTCTTTTTGAAGGGAAAATGAGAGCATTATTTTCCATGGTTTTTGGAGCAGGAATAGTGCTTTTTACGACCAATAAGGAAAAGTCAGGAAGGTCTGCTACTTGGCTTTTCTACATGCGGATGATCTGGCTGACCCTTTTCGGACTGGCCCATGCCCATCTGATTCTTTGGATAGGTGACATCCTATATTTCTATGGGCTGATAGGAATGCTGGCTTTTCTTTTTAGAAAAATGAAACCCAAATACCTGGCCATGGGGGTGCCTATAGTTGCGGTTATAGGTTTTGTGGCAAGTACCCTTTTTATGCAGAATATCAGAGGCGAGTACCTCGCATACAAAGAAGTTAAGGCCCTTCAGGACTCGGGAGTTGAGCTTGGAGAAGATCAACTTGCAGCACTTGAAGCTTGGGAGGAAACCAGAAAAGAAATGATTCCAAACAAGGAGGAAGTAGTGGAAAATACCTTACTGATGAAAGGGAGCTATGCTGATGTGGCCAGCCATATCAGGCCTAAAGCTTGGGATAGCCAGACCAAGTATTTGATCTTTTCAGTTTGGGACATGTTGGCTTTGATGCTTTTGGGAATAGCATTGTACAAATGGGGTTTTCTGACAATGAAATGGACTCAGGCACAATACATCAAAACCATTTGGATAGGATATGGTATAGGTTTGCCTTTGGTGATTTTTTCCTTTGTGTACAATACCATACATTTTCACAATGTAGAATCAGCGCTTGCTTTTTTCGAAAAACACCCCATCAATTGGGTGGCTTTAATCTATGATTTTCAGAGGATACTAATTATGATGGCTCATGTGGCCTTGGTGATTGTATTGTACCAAAAAGGCCTATTTTCTTGGCTGATGAAAGGTTGGCGCGCTGTGGGCCAATTGGCATTTACCAATTATGTCATGCACTCTGTGATCTGTACATTGGTATTTTTTGGATATGGACTCAGTCAGTATGCGGAATGGGAATATTACCAGCTGTATTACCTGGTAGTAGGGATCTGGATTTTTCAACTGCTTATCAGTCCGATATGGTTGAAGTACTTTCTCTTTGGGCCCTTGGAATGGCTATGGAGGTGCCTGACTTATGGCCGGGTTCAGCCTTTTGTTAGGAGGTGACCCAAACCCCTTCAGTTTTATACAACCCCAAGCCCCCCAGTAAATGAGTAGTGCTGTTCAATGAATCTGATATTTTCTGAAATCTATTTTTTCACTCCATAATCACCTATGAAAACATGGGATGGCCTGTGGTGAAAAATAGATATAATCCCCGAACAAAGGTCAGTTAAGGCCTAAAGGAAATCGCTTCGAAATGCCCCGCGATTCTTAGTTGCGACACGTTTCCAGATAAATACAAATTCCATCGCATATAGAATTCCAGAATGCGAATTTAAAAGACTAACTGAATTCAATTTTCTCCCAGGTTCTTTGCTAAGACTTGGTGAGAAGCATGTTCTTCATTTTAGGATAATATTTCGAAGCCAATATTTTATCTTGCAGTTCTATAATAATCTTATGGCAAAAAGAAAACCAAAACCCCAACAACAAAAATTCAATCCTTTCACTTATTTGAAGTCAGGCAATGCAAGAAGACTACCTTTATTGGAGTGCCTGATCCCTGAAAATTGGGAGAAAATAAAGAAATTCCCTGTATTAGTAGCCAGAAAACATGTCAACGGTAATTTGACTTTCACCTCTGTTCTGGTTGATTTGTTATGTACCGGAGCAAAGGATGTATTATTTTTTGTGAATGAATCTGAATCCGTCTATAGAGATATCATCGAAAGATATGAGCAGACTTTATTTATGAAATTTAATCCGGCATCATACGAATTAGTCCATAACATTGTTTTTGAGTCTATTGCATTTGCCGAAGAATTTGGAATCGCACCACATGAAGATTTTAGGTTTTCGGAGTTGATAATGGAAGCCAATACAGATGATTTTCCATTGGTAGACATTCCTTTAGGTGAAAATGGTCTTGCATATCTTTACCTGAATCCTGGAGATGAAAGAGCGGATTACTTCGAAAGACAGATTGCGAAATATGGCAAAGAAGGTACATACAAAATTGTTAGGACTGATTTTGATCCTATTTTTGAAGATGAGCTATCCGAAGAAGATGATTTGTATGAGAATACTTGCTTTAGCTGGGATGAATTGGAATGGGAAGAATTTTATGATGAAGGGGAATTTGATAATCTGTCAGTTGATGTAGTTTATTTCACGCTATCAAAATTGCCTGATTTCAATTACCAATGGATGAAAAAGGAGAAGCTTTTCCAGCCATTTTTAGGAATAAAATCAACGGAAAAGCCAGTTTCCGAATACCTTTTTAGCGATCAGGAAATTATTGAAATGGAAGAAATTTACGGCTTATTGGAGGATTTGGAGGAGGAAAATGTCAAAGGTAGAAATGAAATATTTGAGATAATAGAACAGAATATCCAAAAATGGCCAAAAAACAGAGTTTTATGGCAATACAAATGGGAGTATTTTCAAAGAACCGGAAAGGATGATAAAGCACTTCATACAGCCTTGGAAATGAAGCAGAAATTCCCCGATTATATATTCGGGCTGACTTGCCACGCACAATCGCTCATGGAAAGAAGTGAGGTAGACTCAATTCCCGAGGCAATGAATTTTCACACCAAAATTCAGGAATTCGACCCTAAAAGAAAAAAATTCCATCTTTCAGAATTGATGTCCTTTTATTCTCCCTGGATTTATTATTACTCAAAAACCGGACAACTAAGGTCCGCATACTTTCTTGTCAACTTCTTAATTGAACATGGAGTTTTAATCAAAAATGCATTTCATCCCATTATCAATGAAGCTTACATGTCTGCGGCAACTGAAAGGGCCAATTTATTTTATGAAGATGTTAAATCGGGGCGAATAAGCAGAGACGAGTTTCTTGATATCATGCTGGATTAATCCCTTACATTTGTTCCAAGTTTGACTTGCAAGAGTTGACAGACTATGAAAAATAAAATCAAAAACCTTTTAATATTCAGTCTCGCAATGAGTACAGCATGTTCGCAACAAGAACCGGATTTTCAATATCCGGAAGTGTATCCCCCAATGGCCGAAGTAAAACCTCATGAAATAATTGCCAAGCATGGCCATGTGAGAGTGGACAATTATTATTGGCTCAATGACCGTGAGGATCAAAAGGTCATCGATTACCTTAATGCTGAAAATGCTTACATGGACAGCATGTTGGCCCATACCAAGGATTTTCAGAATTCTCTTTTCAAAGAGATGAGAAGTCGCATCAAGGAAGATGATGCATCTGTGCCTTACAAGCTGGATGATTTTTATTACTATACCAAATATGTAGAGGGGGGTGAATACCCTATTTACGCAAGAAAAAAGGGTTCCATGGATGCTAAAGAAGAGATTCTGGTGGATGGCAACGAATTGGGAAAAGAGGAAGCTTATCTCAATTTCTTTACTTCGGTCAGCCATGACCACAACCTGATCGCCATCATCAAAGATACACAAGGAAGAAACTTTTATAACGTATCTATCAAAGACCTCAGAACAGGAGAAATGCTTGAGGACAAAATCGAGAATATAAGAAGTTCTGCAGTTTGGTCCACTGATAACAAATCCTTTTATTATTCTATTCCGGACCCTGTCACTTTGAGAAATTATCAGGTCAAGAGACATGTTTTGGGTCAGGATGCTTCTCAGGATGAAGTAATTTTCGAAGAAAAAGATCCAACACTCAACTGTGGGGTTGGGCTTACCAAGTCCAAAAAATACATCATAATCGGTTCAGGAAGAACAGATGCTTCTTATGCTTTTTATTTGGATGCGGATAAGCCGGGAAGCCCTAAACTTATTGCTCCAATAGAAGACAATGTCCAATATAGTGTTGACCATGCCGGAGGAGAGGATTTTTATATCCATACCAATCAGGATGCGGTAAATTACAGGTTAGTAAAGGCTCCTGTCTCCAACCCTTCTAAAGCCAATTGGTCGGATGTAATTCCAAATCGTCCGGACATCTTTTTGGAAAGTGTGGACTATTTTAAAGACTATATGGCTGTAGAAGAAACCAAAGAAGGGCTTGCAAGGATCAGAATAGTCAAATTTGAGGACGGATCTGAATACGAGATTGAATTTGACGAACCAGCCTACTCAGCTGGCTTGGGTTACAATCCGGCCTTTGATACGGAAGTCGTGAGGTATTCCTATACTTCCATGACTACTCCCAACTCTGTTTTTGATTTCAATATGAAAACCAAAGAGAAGGAGCTGATGAAAGAGCAGCCGGTTTTGGGTGATTTTGATAAAAACAACTATCAAACTGAAAGGGTGATGGTCACTGCCAGGGACGGGAAAAAGGTTCCAATGTCCATTGTCTACAGAAAAGATAAATTCAAAAAGGACGGCAGCATGCCAGGATGGATTTATGCTTATGGGTCTTATGGCTACTCCATGGATGCTTCTTTTAGCAGCAGCAGATTGAGTCTATTGGATCGGGGAATGGTGTATGCCATAGCCCATATCCGTGGAGGTCAGGAAATGGGAGGGGACTGGTATGAAGATGGGAAGATGATGAATAAGAAAAATTCCTTCTATGATTTCATTGATTGTTCTAAATGGCTTCAGGACAATGGTTACGTAGCCAAAGACAAGCTTTTCGCATCAGGAGGAAGTGCAGGCGGCTTGCTGATGGGAGGGATCCTCAATATGGCTCCGGAGGTGTACAGAGGTGTGATAGCCGCAGTGGCCTTTGTGGATGTGGTGACCACCATGATGGATGAGTCGATCCCATTGACCACCTTTGAATGGCTGGAATGGGGCAATCCCAACATCCAGGAGCAATACGAATACATGCTATCCTATTCCCCTTATGATAATGTTGAGGCTAAGGATTATCCGCATATATTGGCTACTACTGGACTACATGATTCTCAGGTGCAGTATTGGGAGCCTGCCAAGTGGGTGGCAAAGCTTCGCACGATGAAGACAGACAATAATCGCCTCTTCCTTTACACCAATATGGACGCTGGACATGGTGGCGCCAGCGGTAGGTTCGAAAGACTCAAAGAAGTAGCCCGGGAGTATGCCTTTGTATTCGATATTCTGGGTATCAGAGAGTAGTTTTTATTCTAACATAAAAATAAAAAAGTGGACTACAGGCAAATATGTTTTACTTTTGTGACTGCAATCCCAAATGCTTTTTGCTAAACCCGGTCACTTTCAAATGAGATTTTGGACTACAGAAGAGCCATATTTCCTAGATGCACCTTCAGTATTCAAACTATTGCAACTTTGTGGTTTTATCAAATGAAAGTCAGGTTCAAAAGTTTGATAGCTATTATTAAATATCTGAGTAGATGAAAGGTGTTTTTACAATTCTCTTATTGGTGCTTTCCAATACATTTATGACATTCGCATGGTACGGCCATCTGAAATTCAAAGAATTGAAATGGTTCGAAAACCTGGGCCTGATTTCTATTGTACTGATCAGTTGGGGGATTGCTTTTTTTGAGTATATCTTTCAGGTGCCTGCCAATAGGATTGGGTTTAGAGAAAATGGAGGTCCTTTTTCTCTTGTCGAGCTCAAAGTGTTGCAGGAGGTAATCACACTGGTGGTTTTTATGGTTTTTACATTTCTTTTTTTCAAAAATGAGAGTATCAAGGTCAATCATATTATCGGGTTTGGGTTCTTGATCCTCGCAGTTTATTTTATCTTTAAAAAATGAAAATTTCTATTCAAGGTATTCCAGGTTCGTTTCACCATCAGGTAGCTTTACAGTATTTTGGTGATGATGTAGAAATTCAAAGTTTCAAAACTTTTGAAGAAGTAGCAAAAAGCGTCAGAACTGAAGATTCGCAATTTGGTGTAATGGCTATAGAAAACTCGATTGCTGGAGCCATTTTACCAAATTATGAGCTTATAGACAGATACAGTTTGCATATTTTTGATGAATTTTTTCTGCCTATTTCCCACAACCTGATGTGTATGCCAGGGCAAAAAATCAGAGAAATCAAAGTGGTGCGTTCCCATCCTATGGCATTGCTACAATGTAAAAAATTCTTTGAAGGTTATCCCAATATCAGCCTCATAGATGATGTGGATACTGCCACTGTGGCCAAGAGAATCATGGAGGAGAAATTGGTCGGGGTAGGGGCTATAGCAAGTTCAATTGCAGCAGAAATTTATGGTCTGGAGATTTTGGCTTCTGACATTCAGACCGTCCAGAACAATTTTACCAGATTTATCCTTCTTCAAAAGGAAAAATCCACTCCTACTTCGATTCCAAACAAAGCTTCCATCAAAGTTACCATCAGCAATGAAAGGGGAAGTCTTGCAAAGTTGCTTTCACAGATAAGTGATCTTGGGTTAAATCTTTCCAAAATACAGTCTATTCCTGTGATTGAAAATCCATGGAACTACTCTTTCTTTCTAGACATACAGTTTGATATTTATGAGGATTACCTGAAAGCTGTGGAAGCCATCATTCAGAGTGGCGGTGAAGTGAAGGTTTTTGGAGAATATCAGTCAGGAAAATAACATGAAGGGATTTGCTAAACGTACAGCTGAGGTTGGGGAGTACTATTTTTCCATTAAACTCAAAGAAGTGAAGCGGTTGACAGAGGAAGGTCATCCCGTGATCAATATGGGAATTGGGAATCCTGACTTGCCTCCTCATCCTTCTGTGATAGGGGAGCTTCAGGATTCAGCAGCAATCCCATCCAACCATGGCTACCAGGGTTACCAGGGAATTCCGGAGTTGAGGATAGCCATGTCTGAATTTTACCGCCGTCATTATGCCGTAGATAAAGATCCTCAATCTGAAATTCTTCCGCTAATAGGTTCCAAAGAAGGAATCATGCACATTTCTATGACTTTTTTGAATGAGGGGGATGAAGTATTGGTACCAGATCCAGGGTATCCCACATATTCTTCAGTGACAAAATTGCTGGGAGCCAAAGTGAAGCCCTATGCACTTTTGGACTCCAATGCATGGTATCCGGATTTCGATTTGCTGGAGCAACAGGATCTGTCACAGGTTAAACTCATGTGGTGCAATTACCCACATATGCCCTCAGGAGCAAAGGCCGATATCTCGGTTTTTGAAAAACTGGTCTCCTTTGCGAAAAAACACCAAATTGTCCTGGTACATGACAATCCTTACAGTTTTGTGCTAGAAGACAGCCCGAAAAGCATTTTCCAGGCTGAAGGTGCTGAAGAAGTGGCTTTGGAGCTCAATTCCCTCAGCAAATCCTCCAACATGGCGGGCTGGAGAATTGGTATGGCGATAGGACGTAAAGACTGGATAGCAGAAATCACCAAAGTCAAAAGCAATATGGATTCGGGCATGTTTTTGCCCCTTCAAAAAGGTGCCATAGCAGCAATGGGGATTGATGAAGATTGGTTTGAACAGAAAAATCAAGTCTACGGGGCAAGAAGAAAATTGATCTGGCGCTTTGCGGAGCTATTAGGACTGGAATTCAAAAGAGATACAGCAGGGATGTTTGTCTGGGCCAAGCTGCCATCCGGGATTTCAGGATATCAATTTGTAGATGTTTTATTGGAAAAAGCACATATCTTCACGGCTCCCGGAGAAATATTCGGGACTGAAGGTCATGGGTATGTCCGTTTTTCTCTTTGTATTGCAGAGGAAAAAATACTCGACGCTATAAAAAGAATAGAATCAATCAAACCTATATTTTAAAATGAACAATATACACGTAATTGGTCTTGGACTCCTTGGAGGATCCTTTGCCCTGGCCCTCAAAAAGGAAAAACCAAGCTTGAACTTTACCGGATTTGATGCCAGTGAAAGGAATCTTAAAGATGCTTTGACATTGGGAATAATCGACCAATCCTCTGAGGTAATTCCGGCCGAGACCGATGTGGTCATTCTTGCTACCCCAGTAGATACACTTGAGAGTCTGCTTCTGTCTGCATTGGATCAGATTCAGGAAAACACCTTAGTGATAGATTTCGGCTCTACCAAAGAAGCGCTTTGCAAAGCGGTAGCAGACCACCCTAAAAGGACTCAATACCTTGCAGGGCACCCAATTGCCGGTACAGAATATTCAGGGCCTAAAGCGGCCAAGCCTGACCTTTTGGAGAAGAAAGTATTTATCATCTGTGAAATGGAAAAAACAGATGTTCACCTCAAAGGAATGGCTTATGATATCTTGGAATCCTTGAATATGAAGCTTCGCTTTATGGATCCGGAAGAGCATGATAGGCAGTTGGCCTTTGTATCACATCTTTCCCATATATCATCTTTTATGCTGGGAAAAACAGTCCTGGATAAGATGGAGGATGATAAAAACATCTTCGATATGGCAGGCAGTGGTTTTGCTTCAACGGTACGGTTAGCGAAAAGCTCTCCTGCCATGTGGGCACCCATAATGGAGGCCAATCAGGGAAATATTCTCGATGCCTTGGATGCTTACATTTCCAATCTTTCAAAGTTCAGAGAAAAAATAGCCGAAGAAGATAAAAGTGGGCTAAAGGAAGAAATGGCTTCCATCAATAAAATCGGAGATATTCTCGATCTTGGGAGATAGTCAATTGTTAAATAAGCTAAAAAATAAATAATTGGAGGACTTTTTGAATTTTGCTACGTCTGGGTGGCAACATGTAATTATACCGGACCATTGTTAAATTTGAAAACTATGAAAAAGATCATTTTCCTATTGCCGATGATCCTCCTTACCTTAGGAGTGATGGCGCAGCAACAATTGATAGAAGTAGAAGGAAAAAGCGAAATCCGGATCCTTCCTGACGAAGCATTGATTCATATTTCATTGTCCGAAAAGGCAATGAAAGTGTCCGATGCAACCAATTCGCTTAACAAGAAAACCAAAAATCTGGAGGATGCCCTGAAGAAGACAGGGTTAAAGAATTATGAATTTTTTGTGGACAATTATTTTGTCGGCGTCAATAGAATTTATTCTCGCAATACCTCAAAGGACTCAGGATATGTTGCTTCCCAGACCGTTCGGATCAAAGTTTCCAATACAGGCGAAGACCTGGTAAGGATCACCGAAACGATTCATCAGTCAGGTAATTTAGGATTCAATATCAATTTTTCCGTATCCGATAAGTTGAGAAAGGAATCAGAAAAGGAGTTGATCGAGTTGGCCGTAGCAGATGCCAAAAGGAAAGCTGAAATAATTGCGGCTAGTCTAGGGATCAGTGAAGTAAAAGTCCATAGAGTAGCTTATGGGAATACTCAGAAAGACTTTTTTCCAGTAGCAAGAGATGCTAAAATGATTATGGCCATGGAGGTGTCAGATGATAGAAATGAAGCAGTGTTCAGGCCGGAAGAGCGTAGATTGAATGATTCTGTGACCATAGCCTTTTCATTTGAGAATTAAATTGTGGCTTCTTGATTCATTTCGATCCGCCGAGGCAGACAAGTTACTATCCTACTTTGTCAAATTAGCAGATTAGGTCAAACCTGCCAGGTTTATAAGCCAAAACAGATTTATTTTTTCATTTCAAAAAGAAATCTGGCAGGTTTTTTCTTGTTGTTTTCTAACCTGACAAAGTAGGACTGATTGAAATTTATAGGTATCAGTCAAATCCCAACATTAATTCCATAATTTGAAGTTGCTGTCAAAGAAGTGTATAATCACATTAAATAACATAGACCTCAAAGGAAACCATCTTCGGATGGTTTTTTTGTTATGTGGATTGGGAAAAGTCGAGCGCTTTTTTAGTTGATTAATTATTGAAATAGTACAATTGATATTTAAATTGTTTAATTAAAGCGTTAAAAAAAATTGAAAAGAACGCAAAATTACCCTGTACAGGGTATTTTTTTTCCTAAAAATGATCTCTACTTTTATCCCGGGTGATTAAGCAACTTTTCAGACAATTTTTTCTAGAGTAAAGCAAGACCTTGGGGCAGTAATTGAAATTCAATTTTTTCAACTGCCCTTTTTCTTTTATACCGTTTATCAAAAGTGTTTTTTATTGTCCCTGCCTTCTTTTAAATTTCTATGCATTAATTAACCTAATATTATGCTTAAGAAGACGAAGATTCATATTTGCCTGACCTTTTGTTTGGCTTTACCAGTGTTACTTTTTGCCCAAAAAGAAATCGATCTGGAAAAAGTCACTGAGGCACATTTTTCAAATGGGATACAGATTCTCAACGAAATCCTCAGCATGCCCAATGATTCCCACTACCCTGAGCAGTTGGCTGTGAACATCGATTGGTGCGAAGAAAGTTTTGAATCAAGGAATTGGGAAGTCAAACGACTGGAGACTTCAACTGTCCCCTTGCTTATGGGTCAGAAACTTGTGCCCAATGCTGAAAAAACTGTTCTTTTTTATTTCCATATGGACGGGCAGTCAGTGGATCCCAAACAATGGGAGCAACCAGACCCTTTTAAACCGGTTCTTAAAAGAAAAAATACACAGGGTAAGTGGGAGATTATTCCAATGGAAAGCCTTGAAAGCGAATATGATCCCGAATGGCGGATTTTTGCCAGGTCAGCCTCTGATGATAAAGGACCATTTGCCATGTTTTTGACGGCATGGGATGCCATGACGGCCCAGGGAATGATGCCCAATTACAATGTAAAAGTAGTATTGGATTTTGAAGAGGAGATTGGATCGCCCAATCTGGCTTCTGCTGTCAATCAATATAAAAATGATTTAAAGGCCGATATGATGCTGATCATGGATGGTCCAAGACATGTCAGTAATTTGCCAACCTTAAGCTTTGGAGCGAGGGGGATTTCGCAGTTTACATTGACTACTTATGGTCCAAGAGTTGATTTGCACAGTGGTCATTATGGGAATTTTGCCCCAAACCCTGCTTTAAGGATGTCGGAACTTTTGTCTTCCATGAAAGATGAAAGAGGTAGGGTGGTAATTCCAGGGTTTTATGATGGGATCAACCTGACCCAGGAAGAAAAGGACATACTTTCCCAAGTACCGGATGACGATGAGGATATCATGGAGAAGTTAGGGGTCGGTATTTCGGACAAGGTGGGCAATACCTATCAGGAGTCTTTACAATATCCCTCGCTTAATGTCCGTGGTCTGGCATCGGGTTCTGTAGGAAATGAAGCCAGAACCATAGTGCCTGCAATAGCGGTTGCTGAAATTGACGTCCGACTTGTGCCTGAATCTGATCCTGAAAGGCTTTTTTCTTTGATCCGAAAACATATTGAAGGTCAAGGTTATCACATTCTTGAAGAAGATCCTACGGATGAAGAACGCAGCAAGTATCCCAAATTGGTAAAGTGGGAAGGCAGTATTTCTTATCAGGCTTTCAGGACACCGATGGATTCCGAACCAGGAGTTTGGTTGAACAACGCTTATTTACGGGCTTTTGGGGAAGAACCCATCCGTAAGAGAATCAGTGGAGGGTCTTTGCCTATAGCTCCTTTTGTGGAAGCACTGGACAATATACCAGCAGTCACGGTCACTACAGTCAATTTTGACAATAACCAACATGGGCCTAATGAAAATATCCGCTTGGGGAATTACAAGGAGGGGATCAAGACGGCCTTGGCTATATTGACGCAGCCTATCTGAAAATGTCGAACAATCACAAAAGTTCTGGCCTTTTGAAAAGTCCGGAAGGTATGAGAGAGGGGGAATATTGTGGAGCCAACAATTATTGTGAATACTTGGAAAAGGCTGCCTACCATCTTGTAATACCTTTAGGGATTGAATAATTGTCTTTAATCCAACAATGGAGAAGAAAACCAGAAAATAAGGTCCTAGGTTTAAGTTAACGCTTATACCTGAAAGGAATGAATTTGATATAGATTCAAATTTACTTCTACCTACAAAATCTCTTTATTTTAATTTTATTCTGATTGAAAGATTGATGTTTTTAATTTCAGTCAATTTTATTCTACAATATTCTGAATAAAAATGAAAATTAGATTCAATCAAAATATTATTCCGGTTATTGCTTTTAAGTTTCAGGAAGACTTTAGCTTTTTTCCTATATTCGCAAGGTATTCTGTGCAAGCAAAATATCAATTGAAATAAGATTTCTAATTTTGCTTTGACGTATTTAGAGCAATCAATTACAAACCCAAATATATTCATGTCTCATTCACAAGAAAGTTATAAACCCAAAAACCACATCAGGCTGGTAACTGCTGCATCCCTTTTTGACGGTCACGATGCTGCGATCAATATCATGAGGAGGATCATCCAAGCGACAGGTTGTGAGGTGATTCATTTGGGCCACAACAGATCTGTTCAGGAGATTGTAGACTGTGCTATTCAGGAAGATGTACAGGCGATAGCGATTACTTCCTATCAAGGTGGTCATGTGGAATTTTTCAAATACATGTATGACCTTCTGCACGAAAAAGGCTGTGGACATATTAAAATCTTTGGTGGTGGGGGCGGTACCATTCTTCCTGAAGAGATCAAAGAATTGCATGATTACGGAATTACCAGAATTTATGCCCCAGATGATGGCAGGTCTATGGGCTTGCAGGGAATGATCAATGATCTGGTCGAAAAATCTGATTTCCCTGTAGGGAAAGATGTAAAAGCTGAGGTGGCATTGGATAAATCCGATAAAATGACTATCGCCAGGGTGGTGTCAGCTGCCGAAAATTTTCCTGAACAAAGCAAAAGTTTGTTGGAAGCAATCAGAAAAGCTTCTGCTGAAAATAGAACGCCTGTTTTGGGTATTACCGGGACAGGTGGTGCCGGGAAATCTTCTTTGGTAGATGAGTTGGTCAGAAGGTTTTTGACAGATTTTGATGACAAACACATTGCTATCATTTCTGTAGACCCGTCCAAAAGAAAAACGGGAGGTGCGCTACTTGGAGACCGTATCAGAATGAATGCCATTCATCACCCCAGGGTTTACATGAGGTCATTGGCCACAAGACAATCCAATCTTGCTCTTTCCAAATATGTACAGGATGCGGTGGATGTGATGAAGGCTGCATCTTTTGACCTGATCATTCTTGAAACCTCAGGTATAGGACAATCGGATACAGAAATTATCGAGCACTCTGACATGTCTTTGTATGTGATGACACCTGAATATGGTGCTGCTACACAATTGGAAAAGATTGACATGTTGGATTTTGCCGATATTATTGCGCTAAATAAATTTGATAAAAGAGGTGCGCAAGACGCTTTAAGAGATGTCAAAAAGCAATATAAGCGTAACCATAACCTCTGGGACATCAAAGAAGAAGATATCCCTGTTTTTGGAACCATTGCGTCGCAGTTTAATGATCCCGGAATGAATAATCTTTATAGGGCTATCATTCATAAATTGGTGGAAAAAACCGGGACAGACCTTTCATCTTCTTTTGAAGTCACCAAAGAGATGTCCGAAAAAATATACATCATTCCTCCCGCCCGAACCAGGTACTTATCTGAGATATCTGAAAACAATAGGAATTATGACAAATGGGTGTCTGACCAAAAAGAAATAGCACAAAAGCTTTACAGCATCAAAAAATCCATAGAGGCCATTGAAAGCACAAAAGTGGCTGATAAAGACCGTTTGACCAAAGAATTGCAAGAAGTATACGCTGAAGTAGAACTGGAACTTGATCCCAAAAACAAAAAATGGTTGGAAGAGTGGCCTGCAAAAGCGCAGAAGTACAAAGATGATTTCTATGTATTCAAAGTAAGGGAAAAAGAAATCAAGGTACAGACCTATACCACTTCTCTCTCTCAATCCAAAATACCGAAAGTTTCCCTTCCAAGATTTGAGGCCTGGGGAGATCTTTTGAAATGGGGTTTGACCGAAAATGTCCCAGGTGAATTTCCTTATACCTCAGGTGTTTTTCCTTTCAAGAGAGAAGGGGAGGACCCTACAAGGATGTTTGCAGGCGAGGGCGGCCCTGAGCGTACCAACAAAAGATTCCATTATGTGTCCAAAGGAATGCCTGCAAAAAGGCTGTCTACTGCATTTGATTCAGTGACTTTATATGGAGAAGACCCAGATTACAGACCTGATATTTATGGAAAAATAGGTAACTCCGGAGTAAATATCTGCTGCTTAGATGATGCCAAAAAACTCTATTCGGGCTTTAATCTGGCAGACCCGAAAACTTCAGTTTCCATGACCATTAATGGTCCAGCGGCGACTATGACGGCATTTTTCATGAATGCAGCTATTGACCAACAATGTGAGTTGTATATCAGGGAAAATGGTCTGGAAGAAGATGTCAATGCTAAAATTGACAAAATTTACAAAGAAAAAGGAAGTGAGAGGCCTAAGTACAATGCAACGGTACCGGAAGGAAATGATGGATTGGGCTTGTTGTTGTTGGGAGTGTCCGGAGATCAGGTTTTGGATTCGGAAGTCTATGCCAAGATCAAAGCAGATACCTTGACTAAGGTCCGTGGAACTGTGCAGGCTGATATTCTCAAAGAAGATCAGGCACAGAATACCTGTATTTTCTCTACCGAATTCTCTTTGAGATTGATGGGGGATGTGCAGCAGTATTTTATCAATCATGGTGTCAGAAATTTTTATTCAGTGTCTATTTCAGGTTATCATATTGCGGAGGCGGGAGCCAATCCCATTACACAGTTGGCTTTGACGTTGTCCAACGGCTTTACTTACGTAGAGTATTATGTTTCCAGGGGGATGGATATCAATAAATTCGCTCCAAATCTTTCATTCTTTTTCTCCAATGGTATTGATCCCGAGTATTCAGTGATTGGCCGGGTAGCAAGAAGAATCTGGGCCAAGGCGATGAAGTTAAAATACGGTGCCAATGAAAGGTCACAAATGCTGAAGTATCATATTCAGACTTCAGGGAGGTCTTTACACGCACAGGAGATTGATTTCAATGATATCAGGACTACGCTTCAAGCCTTGTATGCAATTTATGACAATTGTAACTCTCTGCATACAAATGCCTATGATGAGGCCATTACTACGCCTACAGAGGCTTCTGTCCGTAGAGCCATGGCGATACAGCTGATCATCAATAAGGAATTGGGATTGGCCAAAAATGAAAATCCACTTCAGGGGTCATTCATCATCGAAGAATTGACAGATTTGGTAGAAGAGGCAGTGAACCTGGAATTTGACAGGATTACTGAAAGAGGTGGTGTTCTCGGAGCCATGGAAACCATGTACCAAAGAGGGAAAATTCAGGAGGAAAGTCTTCATTACGAAACTTTGAAGCACACTGGTGAGTATCCGATTATTGGCGTAAATACTTTCCTTTCTTCTGAGGGATCACCTACAGTGACTCCTGGAGAAGTAATCAGAGCTACAAAAGATGAAAAAGAGGCTCAGATTCAGACCTTAAATATCCTGAAAAAGAAAAACGAAAAAGAGGCTGAAAAATACCTTGAAAATCTGAAAGAGGTGGCCATTCAAAATGGTAACATCTTCGATACTTTGATGGAAGCAGCAAAATATTGTTCCTTGGGACAGATTACCAATGCGCTATATGAAGTTGGTGGGCAGTATAGGAGGAATATGTGAGGAAGGATGAAGGATGAGGGATGAAGGATGAAGGATGAAGGATGAGGGAGGAAGGATGAGGGAGTAAGGTGTGTCCTTCGAAATTCATCATTCGATGTTCGATATTCAATATTTCATAATTTCGAAAATAAGGGCCTGGATCAATCCGATACTAATTGATATTGGATATTCATGGATATCGGCCTGAAATCATAGGTTTCTACCACTTTAAAAGTTGCACTGGTACGAAAGCGGATATACATTATTTCAAATGGTGAATAATGAATCAAGAAGTTCCAGGAAGGATGAAGGATGAGGGATGGGGGAGGAAGGATGAGGGAGTAAGGTGTGTCCTTCGAAATTCATCATTCGATGTTCGATATTCAATATTTCATAATTTCGAAAATAAGGGCCTGGATCAATCCGATACTAATTGATATTGGATATTCATGGATATCGGCCTGAAATCATAGGTTTCTACCACTTTAAAAGTTGCACTGGTACGAAAGCGGATATACATTATTTCAAATGGTGAATAATGAATCAAGAAGTTCCAGGAAGGATGAAGGATGAGGGATGGGGGAGGAAGGATGAGGGAGTAAGGTGTGTCCTTCGAAATTCATCATTCGATGTTCGATATTCAATATTTCATAATTTCGAAAATAAGGGCCTGGATCAATCCGATACTAATTGATATTGGATATTCATGGATATGGGCCTGAAATCATAGGTTTCTACCACTTTAAAAGTAGCACTGGTACGAAAGCGGATATACATAATTTCAAATGGTGAATAATGAATCAAGAAGTTCCAGGAAGGATGAGGGATGAAGGAGGAATGATGAAGGATGAGGGAGGAAATTGTGAATCAGGAAGTTTTAGCGGCAAAAAACTTGAGATAAGGTTTGATTATCGAAAAGCCTCGTAAATCATCCTTCGTAAATCGTAAATCATATCATATATCGTAAATCGATGGCAACCTACAGGAGGTTTATATTTGTGTGCACAGGTTCTGACTGTAAAAAGTCCGGATGTAAAGTGCTGCAAAGGGAGATCAAAGAACTCATACAAAGTGAAGATCACAAAGGGAAATTTAAGGTAATCAAAACCAAATGCATGGACTTTTGTAAATCTGCTCCTACCGTGGTGATCAACAATGAGGTGATCAAAAAAGCGGATATTTCCTCGATAAGGAAGAAATTGTGAGTACAGCTCAATAAGGAGGGCTTGCTGAAAAAGTCTCAGGTATGCCAGATTCAAAGCGGGCGAATGAAGATGTATGCTTATACTTCGAGTGAGCCCAATGAAGAAGATGGTATGCCTGAGGCTAGCCTTAAAATTTCGAATTTTGAAATTTTAAGGAGCACGGAAATCAAGCTATATCATTGAATAAGCGTGCACCTGCTTAAAAAGAAAATACTTGACAAACGGGGTATTCATCAAAATTTAAAGCATTTATTCTCCAGTTGGCGTTTTTCAGCACGCCCTAAGTAGATATCAGAATGAATCCTCATAAAAAAGGCCTCTGAAAATGTTTTCAGAGGCCTTTTCAATTTATCCTAATCAAAGATTAATCTACAAGATATTTTTCGACCGGGACATAATCCATATCAAAAGCTTCTGCAACTGCTTTGTACACGATATCACCGTGGATAACATTCAGTCCTGGTACCAATTCCGGATTTTCCTGCGCTGCTTTTTTCCAGCCTTTATTGGCCAATTGTATAGCGTAAGGAAGGGTAGCGTTGGTGAGGGCCAAGGTAGAAGTATATGGAACTGCGCCTGGCATGTTGGCCACGCAATAATGAACTACATCATCAATGATATAGGTTGGGTTTTCGTGAGTTGTTGGCTTACAAGTTTCAATGCATCCGCCCTGATCTACTGCCACATCTACCAATACAGTTCCAGGCTTCATGTCTTTCAACATGTCCCGGGTGATCAGGTGAGGGGCTTTTGCTCCCGGGATCAATACAGCACCTACGATAAGGTCTGCATCTTTGATCATATCTCTGACATTATATTCGTTTGACATCATGGTCTTGACATTGGCAGGCATTACATCTGCTAGGTATCTCATTCTCGGAATCGACACATCCATGATAGTCACATCTGCTCCTAGTCCCGCGGCCATCCAGGCAGCTTGAGTACCTACTATACCACCACCTAGAATCAAGACTTTGGCAGGAAGCACTCCTGGTACTCCACCAAGAAGTATTCCTCTTCCTTTAAGTGGCTTCTCGAGATAATTGGCACCTTTTTGCACAGCCATTCTTCCGGCTACCTCAGACATAGGTACAAGCAGAGGCAAGCTTCTGTCCATCTTCTCTACGGTTTCGTAGGCCAAACAGACTGACTTGCTTTCAACCATGGCTTTGGTCAGCGGCTCATATGAAGCAAAATGAAAATAAGTGAACAACAATTGGCCCTCTTTTATGAGCTTATATTCAGGTTCAATTGGCTCTTTCACCTTAATGATCATTTCAGCGATGGCGTACACATCTTCAATGGTAGGAAGAATGGCGGCACCTGCTGCGGTGTAGTCGTCATCAGCAAAACCGCTACCTTCACCGGCAGTGTGCTGAACAAATACCTGATGACCTCTTTTAACCAATTCCTGGGCACCTGCAGGGGTCAATGCTACCCTGTTTTCGTTGTTTTTTATTTCCTTTGGAACACCTATTATCATTGCTATATAATTTGGGTTTTTAAATCGATTGCGCAAAGATACTAAGTGACTCGAAAATCGCTTAAAAATCTAATCATTATTTTGAATCAAGTAAGAAAATGACTATAATTCAAAATTTATATTTGTTTAATAGGGTATTTTTTAATAAAATTTTGATTTAAGGGTTTAAAAAATTTAATATTTTGACAATTCATTTTTTCCGAAGTTTTATATCATTTATATGGCGTTTTTCCATCTTTTAAATCAAATAGTGTTGTAAAGTATTGAAAATAGAAATTTAATTTTGTTTAAATTAGAATTATTGAGTTTTATCAAAATTTTTTATCGAAAAAAATCAAAATTATTCTCTTTATGAATTTGTTAAAAAATGAAAAATCTCTATTTTTGAAATACTTGCACCTAGTGTGGTATAAACCCAAAATAGCTTATCTGATTATTTAAAATGACAAAAGTGGCGACATTCTCAAGAAACAAAAGGACTAAGGTACTCAACAAAGAACAGCTTTTAGGCGATTTTCGTCTTGCTCTCCAAAGTAGACACGCTTCTCTTATGGGAAGAAAGGAAGTCTTTATGGGTAAGGCCAAATTCGGGATTTTTGGTGACGGGAAAGAGCTGGCCCAAATAGCTATGGCCAGACATTTTCAGGATGGGGATTTCAGAGCAGGATATTACCGTGATCAGACCTTCATGTTTGCCATTGGTCAATTGACCATCAGGGAGTATTTTGCCCAATTGTATGCCCATACTTCTGTGGAAGCAGATCCAGCCTCTGCAGGGAGACTGATGAATGGCCATTTTGCTACCCGCTCCCTGCACGATGACGGGACTTGGAAAAATCTGACGGAGATGAAAAATTCTTCTGCGGATATTTCTCCTACTGCAGGACAAATGCCAAAACTGCTTGGCTTGGCTTATGCTTCCAAGCTTTACCGGGAAAATGAAGGATTGCATCATTTGACTCAATTTAGCAATAAAGGAAATGAAGTGGCGTGGGGCACAATAGGCAATGCAAGTACTTCTGAGGGGATGTTCTTTGAAGCAGTCAATGCTGCGGGAGTTTTGCAGGTTCCTATGGTTATTTCTATTTGGGATGACGGTTATGGAATTTCTGTGCCCAACGAATACCATACTACCAAAGGAAGTATCTCAGAGATTTTGAAAGGTCTACAGAGAAATGATGACGAAAAAGGCTATGAGATTTTTGTAGTCAAAGGTTGGGATTATGAGGCATTGGACCGGGCCTATGAAAATGCAGCCAGAATTGCCAGAGAAGAACACGTGCCTGTAATGGTTCACGTAGTGGAAGTGACACAGCCTCAAGGACACTCTACCTCTGGGTCGCATGAGCGCTATAAAAGTAAGGAAAGACTGGAGTGGGAGAAGGAATATGATTGTCTCCTTCAGTTTAGAAAATACCTCGTAGAGAATGACATTGCTACAGAAGAGGAGCTGGATAAAATGGACCAAGAGGCAAAAGCATTTGCCAAAAAGGAAAAAGATGCAGCATGGCAAGCCTTTTCAACAGAAATAAAAAATGAACTTAAGGAGGCTGCTGGTCTGATAAAGAGTGCAGCGGTTAAGTCACAGAAAAAAGAAGTATTGGAAGGCTTAGCAGATGAACTTTCCAAAACCCTGAACCCAATCAGGAAAGATGTGGTATCGACTGTTAGAAGGGCTCTTTGGATCATGAGATCAGATTCAGAGGAAGTGAAAGCTGATCTGAAGTCATGGTATGAGATCCAGCAGGAACTCAATGAAGACCGTTACAGCAGTCATTTGTATTCACAATCTGAATTCAGCAGTGCAAATGTTACTCCCGTTCCGGTAGAATATGCAGAAGAAGCAGCAATGGTGGATGGGAGAGAAGTCCTTCAGGCATGTTTTGACCATTTATTGGAAAATGACCCACGCTTCTTGGCGTTTGGAGAAGATGTAGGAAAGATCGGAGATGTCAATCAGGCATTTGCCGGCCTTCAGGACAAACATGGGGAATTGAGGGTGACAGATACCAGTATCAGAGAAGTTACCATAATCGGACAGGGAATAGGTGCCGCTTTAAGGGGCTTGAGACCAATGGCCGAAATTCAATACCTCGATTACATCCACTATGCCTTAATGACCTTGTCAGATGATCTGGCTTGTCTGCATTACAGGACTAAAGGTGGTCAAAAAGCACCTCTAATAGTAAGGACACGTGGTCACAGGCTAGAAGGTGTATGGCATGCTGGATCACCTATAGGAATGTTGCTTCATTCATTGAGAGGGATGTTGATGTGTGTTCCAAGGAATATGACTCAAGCAGCAGGTATGTACAATACATTGATGCAATCAGACGAACCTGCCTTGGTAATTGAATGCCTCAATGGATATAGGCTGAAAGAAAAAATGCCGGCCAATATAGGTGAATATAAGGTGGCATTGGGCAAGCCCGACATCTTGAGAGAAGGTAGAGATCTTACTGTGGTGACTTATGGCTCCATGTGCAGGATTATCGAAGATGCGGCTGATGAGTTGTCAAAGATGGAAATAGAAATTGAAATCATAGATGTACAGACCCTTCTTCCATTTGATGTAGATCACATCATAGTAGAATCCATCAAGAAGACCAACCGCGTTCTTTTTGCTGATGAAGATGTGCCAGGAGGAGCTTCAGCTTATATGATGCAAAAAGTGGTGGAAGAGCAGAAAGCCTATTATCATCTGGATGCTGAGCCTGCTACATTAGCAGCCAAGGCACATAGGCCTGCCTATTCATCAGATGGGGACTATTTCTCCAAGCCTTCTGTAGATGATGTGGTAGAAAAAGTATATGGCATTATGCATGAAGCCAACCCTTCAAAATTTCCTGCAATAATTTAATCTGAATTCCTTGTCAACTAGGGTGTTCATTAATAAGGGCTTCTTGGAAAATTCCTCCGGAATTAGAAAGTAGGATTGAAACTAAATTCTACTTTCTTTTTTTATGTATTTGGCCCTTGACCCAGGAGTCAATTTCAGGTTGAAAAAGTACAATTAACGGTCTGGTACTGTATGAAAATGACCTGGATTTTCCGTATGGGCACACCTATCCCATAAAGTTGCTTTTTGGATGCTTTTCTAGGCTGCTTTTTGCTTAGGTGGACTTTCTTTGGCTTTCCTTCTTTTAGCGATCAGAACAGCGTTGGCCGTCATAATACCAAAAAAAATCATCAGCTTCTCCCTCTTTTCCCCTTTGACCTTGATTTTACCCAGACCGTAAAAGTTT
>NZ_RPHB01000008.1 GCF_019343195.1 Arthrospiribacter ruber | reverse complement strand
AAGGGAAACCCCATGGAGTCATGGCTGCATAATCTTTGGATCGGTGCTGGCCTCAAAGCACCTCTGGCCGATTTTGAATACTCCAATACCGTTCAGTTGATCAATCCAAATTTTCAGTTGGGAAGTGGGTCTTGGGACTTCATCTCCATGGCAAACTATACCACGATGAAAAACCGCTGGGGTTTCAATGTGGAAGGGGTTTATAAATTCAACACCGCCAATGCCATTGATTACAGGTTTGGCAATCAGTACAATGTACAGGGCAGTATATTTTACAAGCCAAGAGCAGAAAAAGTAATTCCCATTCCTATGCTTGGAATATACCATGAAAAGGCCGGGATGCATACTTTTGAAGGCTTCTATCAAGTCAACAGTGGAGGACATTATACTTTTGGACAAGCCGGAATTCAGCTTCAGTTCAGCAAAATGATGCTCCATGCCAACTACCAACTCCCCATCAGCCAAAGTTTCAATAGTGATGATCATGTACATATTGAATCCAAAGGGAGGTTTTCAGTGACTATGATTGCGTTTATTGGTAAGGTTGATAAGAAAAGTGTATTCAGCTTTTCAAATGAATAAAAAAAATATAAATAAAAAATAAAATGGCAATAAATTTTGCCAAATAAATCAATAGAAAAATAGAAAATTTCAAATTTAATAACAAAAAAATATGAAAACGAATATATTAATTTCAGTCTTAATAATTCTTTTGTTATCTGCATGTGTTGAAACTCAATATGTAGAGATTGAAGGTCCAGCAGCAATTGTAGAAGGGAAAGTCAGCATTACCTTTGATGCACGCTATGGAGATGCCAATTTTGAATTGAACAAACCATTTCCTTATAAACTGAACAATGAATCAGGGGAATTTGATTTGGAATATGAATTTACCAGGTTAAGATATTGGGTAAGTAACGTAAGCTTCATTGATGTATCCGGCGAAGAGCATTTGGTTCCGAATTCTTACTACCTTATTGAGGAAAACAATGCTATACCTGTCCAGGACGGAAGTTTCAACAAAGTATATCCTGCAAACAAAAGAGAGAAAGTTGACATTGCAAATATTCCAGCAGGTGATTATAAAGCCATCAAGTTTCATATTGGTGTTGAACCAAAATACAATGATAACCTGACATTGACAGTAGGAGAATTGAATGCCTTGAATGGAATGGCTGCTGACAACTGGATGTGGTTTACAAGCTATATTTTTACATCGGTTTCAGGAAAGATGACTTGGCTAAAAGATGAACCTGAGTCGAAGAGTTTCTATTGGGAAACAGGATCTAATGATTTTTATGGTGATAAGGTATTCGAATTTGCTGAGCCGATTACTATAAATTCTACTACTTCTTCTGAAGTGATAGTCAATTTGGATGTAAAAGGTGTGGTAGATTTCGAGCTTCCATGGGTTAATACTGTCATCGGAGCCACTAGTCCAGATCTTATGGAGGAGTTGACAAACAATTACTTTAATTCCTTTGAATTGAAATCAGCTACCTCTACTTCGGGTAATTAATGTAAAATGTGAAAATGGTGGAGAAAAGTTTCCCAAAGAGATTTTTTTCATTTGTTTTGATCACAGGAGCTATATTGAGCTCCTGTGATTTTCAAATTGAAGAACCAGAACTACCTCAGCCTGGCCCGACTTTCATCAATATGAAGGTTCCAGAGGGATTCCCTACTCCGGTATTTCAAGAATCCAATCCTTTGACAAAAGAAGGGGTGGAACTGGGTAGAAGATTGTTCTACGACCCCAACATTTCGGCCAATGGAAAGGTATCATGCGCCAGTTGTCATTCACAGCATTTGGCATTCTCTGATGGTGTAGCTTTGGGCAATCACGGAGTCTCAGGTAACACGCTAGAAAGGCACTCACCAACCCTTTTCAATATGGTCTGGATGAACAATGGCTTATTTTGGGATGGAGGTTCAAAAAACCTGGAATCGCAGGCTTTCGGACCATTGACACATGCTGATGAAATGGGAATGTCTTTACAGGGTTTGGATGCTAAAATATCCTCAAACCCAGATTATGTAGAGATCTTTTTCGAAGCCTATGAAGATGGGCCAACAGTTCAAAATGTTGCTAAAGCATTGGCATTGTTTCAGAAAACACTTGTATCTGCGGGCTCCAAGTATGATCGTTATTTCAGACAGGAAGAAAATGTAAGACTGAGCAGCCTAGAATTGAAAGGATTGGAATTAGTCAGGAACAATTGCTCCCCTTGTCACTCTGGGGAACTCTTTACAGATAACCAATTCCACAACAATGGATTGGATGATGATTTTTCAGATTTATCGCATGAAAAAATATTCTTGGGAAGGTATCGAATCACCTTCAGAGATGAAGATATGGGAGCATATAAGACACCCTCTCTTAGAAATGTTGCGATCACTGCTCCCTACATGCACGACGGTCGATTTGGCAATCTGGGGCAAGTGCTCGATCACTACAGCGATGGGATCAAGGATACTCCTTATACAAGCCGGATGCTTTATAGTGAACAACCAAAGCCTGGAATTTCATTGACTTATGATGATAAAATAGCCATCATAGCATTTTTGAAAACACTGACAGATTTGGAATTTATAGAAAATCCAGAGTTTTCAAAACCTTATGAGTAGTTAGTCTTATTTTGTTGAAAAGCTTTGGGCGTATTGCTTGTTAGGTTTGGCTGTGTATATCAAAAATTCATAAAACCTGTCATTTTCTTTTACTCTTTTAAATCAAAATTTGCATGAAAAAATACTTATTGATCCTTTGCCTACTTCATAGCTTATGGAGTTGTTCAACCAAATTGGAAGATGGAAAATCAGCTTCTTTTGACCATGCGTCTGCTATCATGGAATCATTAGAAAAATCCAAAGCTTATACTTATGCTATTTTGGAACAGATGCCAGATAGCCTGTACAGCTATAGACCAACACCGGAATTAATGACATTCTCGGAACACTATGTGCACAACGCCATCTTTACCTGTAATCAATTGGCAAACCGCCTCAATCTGGAAAATCCTTACAAGGATTTCAAAAGGGATCGTGATTTCAATAAGAAAGAGACAATTGCCGAAGTGGATCGCATGTATGCCTTTATGACCCAATCATTGGAATCAATGACTTCCGAAGACTTAGAAAAAGAGATCGAGTTCGGAAAGGAAGCCATTTCTGCCTGGAGACTTTTCAATATTGTCGAAAACCATAACAATCACCACAGAGGATACTCTTTGGTATATCTTCGGATGAATGGGATTGTTCCAAAAGGTTATTTTGGGTGGTAAATGCTTCTATTTAAAAATCCGATGTGATCATTGTTAAGTCAGGATAGCAACAAATTTATCGGTGAATTCAAACTAACACTTTCTACCATAATCATGATAAATCTCAGGATGATTGAATTCCAAAGTTAATTTTAATAATATTGTCATCCTAAAATGAGAATAAAATGGATGTGTTTAGAAGTTCGGAACAAGGGATGAAATGCTTTGCAAGGTTGGTTCTTGTTTATTTGTTTTCCATCAGCAGTGCTCTCGGTCAAGTTGATAGTCTAAAAACAATAGAGTTAAAAGAAATTGGGATTTTTGGATTTAAAGAACTTCCCACAGTTGGAACTCTGTCTGACCGATCTTTTCTCATGCCCATCGGCGGTAGAAAAACAGAGGTGATTTCTATCGTTGATCTTCCTGCCAATATTGCCGAAAAGACCGGAAGACAGATTTTTGCCCAAGTTCCTGGAGCTTTTGTCTATGACATGGATGGGGCAGGCAATCAGGTTAACCTTTCTTTGAGAGGATTGGATGCCCACAGAAGCTGGGAATTCAATGTGCGCCAAAACAACATCATTACCAACACAGATATTTATGGCTATCCTGCTTCCCATTATTCCACCCCAATGGAAGCAGTGGAAAGAGTAGAACTGATCAGAGGGACAGGAGCCTTGCAATATGGACAACAGTTTGGTGGGATGCTCAATTATGTGCTCAAGTCGGCTGATACAACAAAAGTGTTTGGATTTGAAAACATGACCTCTGTCGGTTCTTTTGGTCTTTTTTCTTCTTTCAACTCACTGGGAGGAAAAACCGGGAAGTGGACATATTATGCGTACTACCAAAAAAGGATATCCAGTGGATACAGAGACAATGCCCGATCAGATTCAGATGCCCAGCATTTTTCTTTGGCCTATGCTGCAAATGCTGGTCTGAACATCAAAGCTGAACTTTCCAGAAGCACGTACCTGTATCAGATTCCGGGGCCATTAAATGATCAGATGTTTAAGGAAAACCCGAGGCAGTCCACCCGGTTCCGGAATTTTTACACCCCCGAAATATGGGTGCCTGCTGTGACAGTAGATTGGACAATAAACCCAAATACCCAACTCCAATGGGTAAGTTCCATGATTTTGGGGTCTAGAAGTTCTGTGGAATTTCCCGGTAATGCACTAGCCATTGATGACATCCGTCCCGAAACCAATGAATTTGCTCCAAGAAATGTAGCTATACATTATTACAACAGCAGAACTTCTGAAGTGAGGCTTCTGCACCAATACCAATTGGGGGGATTTAATAATGACCTGAGTGCTTCTATTAGGTATTTCAACAATATCAACGACAGGAACCAAAGGGGGCAGGGAAGTACGAACACACTATTTGATTTATCGGTACAGGGCGATTTCGAAAGGGAACTTTCCCTGCACAGCCAAAGCCTTGCTTTTGCACTGGAAAACCAAATTTACCTAAGAGATAACCTGAGCATTTCTCCTGGATTGAGGTATGAAAAAGGAAGTTCAATCATGACGGGAAGGATTGATTATCTGGAAGGAAGAGATGTTCCGCAGGAAATTCCCTACAATTTTCTGACTTTTGGGATACATGGACAATGGTTTAAGGAAAATGGTCTCCGGGTTTTTGGAGGAGTCTCACAAGCCAATAGGCCAATACTTTTTCAGGATTTGGTTCCCGGTGATCCATTTGCCCGTATTGCAGAAAACTTGGAGCATTCTTTTGGCTACAATGCAGAAATAGGGATTGAAAATAGAAAGCATCCTCTGCTCCAATACAACCTGACATTTTTCAGAACATTCGTAGGCAATCGCGTTGGGAACCTAATTGATGTTGTGGATGGTCAGACTTTTGTCACCAAAAGTAACATTGGAGATAGTAGGACAAATGGGATAGAATTGTGGCTCAACAGTGTTTTATACAACAGCCATAAGTCAAAGTTTTCCATTTTCAATGCTTCTTCTTTGATGGATGGGCAGTACGTTGCAGGAAGCATAAGAAGTGGAACAGAAAACATCTCTATTGTAGGGAACAGCATAGAATCAGTACCTGCATGGATAGTCCGTAGCGGACTGAGCCTGGAAATCGGTAAATTCAAATCGCTTTTTCAGCACCAATTTGTGAGTGAGTCCTTTGCAGATCCTTTGAATACCCTTATTCCTTCTCCCGACGGAGCTTTGGGTTTGGTACCGGAATATCATGTTTTTGATTGGAACAGTAGCTTTACCTTATCAGAGCGGTATGTGTTTAGATTAGGGATTAACAATTTATTGAACAGACAATACTTCACCAAACGACCAACCATGTATCCTGGAGCGGGTGTTTGGCCTTCGGATGGAAGAGGACTGGTGGTTTCCGTCAATTTTAAAATCTAAGCTGATTTTTGTTTGAAACACATTGTACCTTCAAATAAAATAGATTAAGTAGGGCTTGCTGAAAAAGTCTCAGGTATGCCAGATTCAAAGCGGGCGAATGAAGATGTATGCTTATACTTCGAGTGAGCCCAATGAAGAAGATGGTATGCCTGAGACTAGCCTTAAAATTTCGAATTTTGAAATTTTAAGGAGCACGGAAATCATTTATATCATTGAATAAGCGTGCACCTGCTTAAAAAGAAAATACTTGACAAACGGGGTATTCATCAAAATTTAAAGCATTTATTCTCCTGTTGGCGTTTTTCAGCACGCCCTAAGTAGGATAGATCTTTATATATCCAGCTCTCTTTTGGCATCACCGATGGTATCCTCATGGACGCATACACACCTCTTCATGGGGTATGGAATGGTCTCCCTTTCAGGCTACTCATTGATTCGGGTAGCTATAGAAATTACTGAAGCTATGCTAAAAGACTGTTTGTAGAAAAAAATATTTATGAGAATAATCCTTGGAGTTTATTTGGGTACCACTGGAAAGGTCTCAATGTTTCATTGGCAGAGATCTTTTAAGTGAAGTGTTCCATCTTTGATAAGGTATGAACTAAATCAACATTTACCCGTGCGGATTGCCCCATCAACATTGATATGCTGATAGACCATATCAATATTCCCTGCTTCACCTTACTTTCCTGAAATTTGTCCTTTGACTTTTTCCCCTCCTTCATATTCTTCACTGATCATATCGCCAATCCTGGCGATAATAAAAAGTGGTTGAAGCGGACGATTCTCCGTTTTTGCTGTTTTCAACAGCTTTGAATCTAGTAAGTCTTAACTATTCATACTTTAATAATTTTACCGGATTGACCAGGGATGCTTTGAGGATATTACCACCGATGGTTAGTGCCGAAACCAATACGATCAATCCAATAGGAAGTAAGTAAATCCACCAGGAAATTGCCGCTTTGTAAGGGTAATTTTCGAGCCATATCTCCAATACTGTTTTGATGATAGGTACAGAGATCAAGCCTGCAATTAAAATCAAAAGCAGAAAATTCTTTGAGAGTAAAACCAACAACTGAGAGGTAGACGCTCCCATGACTTTCCTTAAGCCAACTTCTTTGGTTCTCTGCTCCACTGTTAAAGTAGCAATGGCGAACAGACCTGAACAAGCAACCAGTATGGCCAGTCCGGTGAACAGGGCAAGTACAAGACCGAAGTCATGATCCGATTTGTAGTGATTTTCAAACAATTCGTCCAAGAAGAAATAATCAAAAGGGATATCGGGGAAGTTGGACATCCAGGCATTTTTTGCCATTTGGATCATCTGATTTTCTGTAAAATTGTTGGACTCTGCAAATTTAATGGTGGCATATCTAAATGGGAAAAAGGTGGGCGTGTAGGCTATCGGGTAATTCTCTTTTTTGTAGGCAGTGGCCCTTAAATCTACCACACCGATGATCTTTGCTTTGTTCTGAGCCTGGTTCCCCCAGATTACTTCCTGGCCCAATGCTTCGTCCGGACTTTCATAGCCCAGGGTTTTTATGGCCTCCATATTCAAAATCAGGGTAGATTGATTGTCTTTGCCTTCTATAAAGTTTCTTCCTGCCAGGAGATTTACAGATAGGGCAGGAATGAAGTCGAAGTCTACCCTGGTAAGGTATAGTGCGGCCAATTCTTCCTTGTTTTTCGAATGCCTGAAATGAGGAATTATGGATTGGTGTTCCTTCCCAGGGATTTCAAAAGAAGCAGTAACTGCTGCTATGCTTTCATAATTTCTTAATGAATTCCTAAAGGTATTCAGATTGTCCAAAAATACAGAATCCGATCCTGGAGGTCCAAAAGTAGCTTTTGTATTGATGACCAAAGTATTTTCAATATTCAGCCCCAGACTTTTATCTTTCATGAAACTCAGTTGCTTGTAGGCCATGGAAGAGGCTCCGATCAATGATATCGATATGACGAACTGAAAGACGACCAAACCATACCTGATTATTGAGGAAGTGTTACCGGGTACCCTGGACTGATTGCCTTTAAGTATGATTGCGGGCCTGAAGGAAGACATTATACGTGCCGGATAAATGCTGGCGGCAACACCTCCCAACATGATCATAAACAAAAGGATGGTCCAAAATCCGGCCTTGTTGAGAAATGAATTTACCAGATCAATGCCTAAAAGAGGGCTAATTATTGGATTGAAAAGGGATATCAGTAAGAATGCTGTAAGGACAGAAATAAAGTTCAATAGACAGGACTCTAGAAGAAATTGAAAGAAAATTTCTTTTTTCCCTGAACCTATAACTTTTCTGATACCTATTTCTTTGAATCTCTCGAAAGACCTTGAAGTAGATAGATTTATGAAGTTTATCCATGCAATCAACAAGACGAAAATAGCTAAAGCCAATAGTGTGAAGACAATTTTTTGATCACCGTTTGGTTTTAACTCAGCTAAAAGATTGGATTTTAAATGTATGTCAGGTAAAGGCTGAAGGGAAAGTACCGAACTGACTTGCTCATTTAACTGGCCAGATTTATATTTTTCTACCAATCCCGGAAATTTATTTTCCAATGTCCCGGGATCGGATCCCGGATGCAGCAGTAAGTAGGTGTAAAATCCATCCCAGCGCCAATTGTTTTCATCCCCACCATTGGCCTCATCGGTTACTTTCTGCCAGGCAAAAATGAAATCCATACTTACATGTGAGTTGGAGGGAAAGTCTTCAAAAACTCCGATTATTTCATGGTCCTCAACATAATTATGGCTAATGAATTTCCCTACAGCTGATTCTTCTCCAAAATACCTGCTGGCAACAGATTTGGAAATCAACACTGATTTTTCAGGTATGCTTTTGATTTCTTTTTGTCCTTCTATTATAGGTAAGGTAAATATTTTAAAAAAATCACCTTTTGCATGGTAAACTTCCTCTTCTGAAAAGCTGACTAATTCCCCCTTTTCTGTTTTGTGCCTCATGGTAATATCCGATTCGGCGCTGATTCGGAATAAGGTGGTGTAGGCTTCCACCTCAACAAATTCATTCATCATTGCTTCTCCTGTAGGAATAAAAGTCTGGGCTTTTTGATATTGTAGCTCTCCATCAAAGTACCTGTCATGCTGAACCCGGTAGATACGATCTGCATTTTCATGAAACCTGTCATAACTCAACTCATAATTGACATACTGAAAAATTATCAAGAATGAAGTCACACCGACAGTTAGGCCTAAAAAATTTATAGCACTGAAGATCTTGTGTTTTAGAAGGTTTCTACAGGCAATTTTAAAGTAACTTTTCAACATAGGACTGCGGACTAGGGTTAGGACTTTCGAAAATAATTAAACCTAAATGCATGCCAAATCTAAAGACACTCTTATGCCCTTAAACCTATTTTTTTCATAGATGTCTCATGATCTCCCGAACAAATTTGTCCGCAACCGAACATTGATGGGTTATGATGTTGCTTGTTTTAGTATATAGATTTGAATGGATTTTAAATTTTTGTAAAATAAAGTCCGTTCATTTATCCATGCCGGCCTCCAAATCCAAAAGGTATTTTTTTCGCCAGATCCCTCCTCCATAGCCTGTTAGCCTGCCATCACTCCCGATGACCCGATGACATGGAATAATTATGGATATTCTGTTCATCCCATTGGCACTGGCCACTGCACGGACAGCCATTGGGTCTCCCAACATTTCAGCCTGCTTTTTATAGGTAATCCCCTATCATTTATTTTAAGGTCAGGATTGCTTTCCATCTCCTTTAAAAGTTTTCGTATTTCCAAAGGCATAGACTTTACCGGTTCCAAGGGTTTACAGACTTTGCAGGGGCAGTATCCCTTCAGCAAACAGTCCTTACTTGAAAAAAGAAATTCTACATTTTCAATCTTTGGGTATCCACCGAAAAATTGATAAGCATTTTTTTAAAGATACCTGGATTCATCAATTTTTTGTCGGGAGCCTAAAAAATGTGGCCAAGCTAAAAGATATATTCTTGATAAAAATGCAAAAAAGTCTTCCGTAACTGGGAAAAAGATGGTTTATTTGCAACAATGTTGCATTTATAGAATTCGGTTTGATCCCTTTTCAGATACCTGGAAAATAAATTGAATTCTGGAAATATGAAAGCAACAATTATTAATGGATTCGCCTATCCTTTATGGTTACCTGTCAGCTTTACTGAAAAATACATTTTGTTATCGATTATCTCATGCTTTTATTCATCCTTGGTTTGGTTCACTGCATTAATTTACAGAACTCTTCTTCAGACCTTAAGCTATCTATTTTTGATAGCAATAATGAGCCAATAACCGGTGCTTTAATACAGATTGAGCCGGATGGGGTATTTCAGATTAGCAATATTGAAGGACAGGCAACCTTTTCCCTGCTCTCCCATGGTCAGAAAAAAATAATCATATCAATGATGGGATATGAGCGTCTCGTTACCACATTGAATGTATTTGAACCTGACATTGATCATTCATTAGTTCTTAAAGAAAGAAGCTTGGAACTCAATGAAGTTACTGTTATATCCAAGGAAAATGTTCATGGGTTGGCAACGGCATCAGTGATAGTGAGGGATGCTATAGCACATGTTCAACCCAATAGTTTAAGAGATGTACTTCAGTTGATTCCCGGTCAGTTAGCAATTAATCCAAATGTCAATACGCCACAACAGATTCTTTTACGGCAGGTTTCGACCAATGGAGCAGGTAATGCTGTTGCACAAATGGGTACTGCCATAGTGATGGACGGCAGCCCGCTGTCAAATGATGCCAATCTTCAAAACAATGTAAATATTCTCAATAGTAGTCCCAACACCGCTCCTCCATTTCAATCAGTTGCCAACCAAGGTTTTGATTTAAGACAGATCCCTGCTGATCAGATAGAATCAGTGGAAGTTTTGAGAGGGGTAGGCTCTGCAAGGCATGGAAACTTCACAGCAGGAGCAGTGATCGTGCAGACCCGAATTGGTGCTTTCAGACCAAGCCTTAACCTGAGGGCAAATCCCAATGCCCTTCAGGTATCCGGTGGTGCAGGCTTTGAATGGAGTAAATCCCATGCTTTCAGTATTGATTTGGATGCTATGGATTCCAGACCCGACCCAAGGGATGTCTTCAACAGGTTTGTTCGCCGTCAGGGAACTCTGGGACATCAATGGACAGGACTTAATGGTGATCTGATCATTAGAAACAGGGCTACTTTTGGCATCAATACTGCATCCAGG
This sequence comes from Arthrospiribacter ruber, assembly GCF_019343195.1. Taxonomy (GTDB): domain Bacteria; phylum Bacteroidota; class Bacteroidia; order Cytophagales; family Cyclobacteriaceae; genus Arthrospiribacter; species Arthrospiribacter ruber. The sequence continues at coordinate 343,222 of NZ_RPHB01000008.1, read as the reverse complement.
GCCATGCAGGCAGATAGGGATCCCTCTCAACGCAGTTGGGAATCTTCCGATTATATGCTTCGGTGGAACAGCCATTTTATTTTACAAAACCAAAGCTGGTTCGATAGACTGGAAGGGACAATTTCTTTGACCCAAAACCGGCAAAGGTCTTTTTTTACAGAATTTATAACTACCAGTGTCGGCCCTAGGCCCACTTTGATGGTAGACTCTACTGCTGTGGTCCCCTTCGGCCCTGCCCGTTATTTTAATATGACCACGGTGGAAGGAAACCCCTTTAACTACTATCACAGGCTGGAGCTTTTTAAAAGTGTCAAGTCTGGGGACATTTCGCATAAGTTGGTGATGGGTACAGAGTACCGATATGATGTAAATTCGGGCTTAGGCAGGCAGTTTGACCTGCAAACACCTCCAAGACAAAACTATAATGCCGGTGATAGGCCCAGAACCTTTGATGAAATTCCGGGATTGAATCAATTTTCCGCTTATGTTGAGGATCGCTTTTATTTGCGTCTTGGCCAGAATATCTGGTCCTGGCAGCTTGGCCTAAGGACTGACCATTACTTTCTTTCCGGCCCTGAACAAAGAGTCATCGGAACAGATTGGCAGCCCAGGATCCAAACCTCCTTTTCTCTTAGCCAAAACCACCGAATCCGCTTGGCCTATGGTATTCACTCCAAAATCCCAGGGCTGAACTTCTTATCCCCAGGCCCCAGATTTATTGACATGATCAACTTCAACTACTTTGCTCCCAATCCCGAAGAACGGTTGTTGGTCGTAACCACTAGAAAAATAACACCCGAAACCGAAAGGTTAACAAGTTTTAGGTCTGATAAATTTGAAGTGAGTTTGGACGGTGAACTGGGAGCCGTCAGGTATACCGTCAATGGGTTTATTGAAAATACCAAGGGTGGCCCCAGCTTTGTTCGCCAACCTTTTATTGCGCACCGGGGAGTGTTTGGTATTGTAGAAACCAGAAATGGACTGCCTCCTATAATCACTGATCAGCCAGTCCGGTATGACACTTTATTCCTGGCATACGATGCCCCTTTCAACAATAGAGGCCTGGAAAATAAGGGAATTGAGTTTGCATTGGATTTCCCCGAAATTCAATCCCTGAACACTTCCCTATCGTTCAACGGGGCTTTGATACAGACAAGAAGTTTTGTTGAAGGGAAAGAAGTCAATCCCAATTTTATTTTTCGACAGGTTAACTCACCTTTTGTCCCGTTCTTTCAGGCAGGGCAGGGCAACTCCGGTACGCAACTTAATACCTCTTTGAGATTGATCCATCACATTCCAAAAGCAGGTATAGTCATTTCTACTCTTTCACAGGTAATATGGCAGCAGAGCGACCAGCTCACAGGTTTCGATCCATTTCCTACGGCTTTGCTAAATCGAAGGGGAGAAATTTTGAGACTTTCCGAGGAAGAATCCAGACAGGAAGCGCTTATGGAATATAGAAACTTGCTGTCGGATGAACAATTGAAAACGGTCAACAGACCTCCCTTACTGTTGATTAATTTCAGAATGAACAAAGAGTTTAACCAAGGAAGGGGCTTTGCATTTTTTGTCAACAACCTGTTCAACCATAGACCATTATTTCAAGACCCAAGGACAGAAGCATTTGTACAACGGAACCTAAGCCTATTCTTTGGGGCAGAGGTTTTCTATAGACTTTAGTTTGAATTACCCAAGCGTAAATAATTAAATAATTCTAAAACAAATTAATCGATTAAATGAAAACATCAACCAGATTACTCCCACTGCTCGCCTTGTTAATCATAATGGCCTGTAATAATGAAGACGAACCAAGGCTTCAGCGCTTTGATGCTTCCTTTCAGATTTTGTTTCCTGAAGACTTCCTGGAAGAGAATGCTTCTGAAGTTGCTTTCTCACTGACCAACCTTTCTTCCGGACAGGTAATTGAGGAAACATCAGGAGCAAACGGTGAAGTGAACATCGAAAATATAGTTCCGGGGCTTTATAGGCTACAGGCTACCCGGGTCCTGAGTGAAGAAGAGGCTGCTGTCATTGTCGGTTCCCCTATAAATATAAACCTGAACTATGTAGACAATAATTTATTGCTCAATCCAACCATAGCGGCATCACCTGTACAGATCCGTTTGGAGGGATCTATTGCCGGTAATCTGGTGATCAGTCAGGTTTATTATGCAGGTTCAGCGACACCTGAAGGCTCCAATTATTTCTTTGACCAGTTCTTTGAAATCTACAACAACACCAGTGAGCCTATCATTCTGGATGGTTTGATTTTGTCCAATGTGCATGGCCCATCCGGTCAAATCAACCCAAATACCATTCCTACGCCTTTCGCTGAAGATCAATCTAATGTGTATGTCACCACGGCATGGAGAATTCCCGGAAATGGCAATACGAATGTTTTGGCACCATTTTCTGCCATCACCATAGCACAACAAGGAATCAATCACCGTGCCTCAGAGGCAAATCCAAACAGTCCCGTAGACCTTAGCCAAGCAGATTTTGAGCTATTTGTGGTAGGATCTGAACGGGATGTGGATGCACCCAATGTCACGAATATGGAAATGCTGTACCATCCTTTTAACAGTACCTTCTCTTTGGTTCCTGTATTTGGACCTGGTACAATCATTTGGAGAACTGAGGATTTTGATGCTTTAGAGCAGGTTCCCGTGCCAGGAGCAAACCCCGATTCCCCTCCCGTGGTAAAAGTTCCAAATAATTTGGTCATAGACGCGGTAGAGGCTTTAAGAAGCGAATCTGACGGAAGCTTTAAAAGGATTCCTGTGAGTTTGGATGCAGGATTTTCTTTTGTCAATGATATTTATTCTGCGGAGTCCATCATAAGAAAAACCAGAACTGTAGATGGTAACATGATCTATGAGGACACGAATAACAGTACAAACGATTTTGTGATTAATCCTGATCCATCTCCTGCTGACCGTTAAGATATGATGGTATGAAAATGATAAGCAGCATCCATGTGTTTGTAGTATTTGGAATGTGTTTTTTGCCTGGTTCATTGATGGCTAAGGGGGCAGATAGCCTGTTGCGGCAAGATGAACAAGCTAAGAAATTCCATCCTGTACAGTATTTCCTGCGTCAGGATATATTCTGGCATGCTGCTTATCCTTTTTTAATGGATCAAGAGAAGGCTGAATTTTACAGAGCTTCTCTGAATTATTCCAGTGGTGAAGGAAACCTGGTGGCTTCCTTGATGCCGGAATCTTTTAGAAACATTCACTTTTATTCCCAATCCGGAAAGCAGCTGGGAAATTGGTCTTTTCAGGGAGATTTTCAATATACAAGAGAATTAGAGCAAGTAAGGCCTTTTCTGATGCAGAGTATGGAAACTTCCCTACATCCTTATCTTTTGGCACAAGAGCAGACTTCCCCCTGGTCCGGAGATAAAGTAAGGATCAGCCTTTCCGGAAATTCCGCCCGTTACCTGCAAGAAAAACTGGGCAATTTCTTCCGTGTCAATTATCAGGTGGAAACTTTTGCAATGGATGCAGAACCAAGACCATTGTATAACAAAAACCGCTATGAAGTTCAGGTTGGGCAAAGTATTCGACCTCACCGAAGTACAGAGCTTGGAGCTGCCGCTACATTTTCAAGGAGCAATGAGGAAAATCAGATAGGGGCATTTGCTGTGCAGGAGTTTTCCCTCATTTTTATGAGAGGCTTAAACACTTTTTCCAGAAATGCATTCCAGAGTTTTACAAGAAACCAATTTATTGAAGAGTCGGCTTTTCAACTGTACGGCAGACATACTTTTGCCAACAAGACCTCGGTATTCCTTCAGTTTTCCAATGGGATACTCAGTGCAAATTTGAGGGATGGAATAGCTTTTCCTGTGGATGCCGGAAGTTCAAGGGCCGGTAAATTCTCCATGGAATCGGGTTTGTTTATTCCACTTGAACAAGGGGATTATCAACAGCATTTCTCCTGGGAAATTTTGAACGGAACAAGCATGGATCCTGTATTTGAGGCTGTCAATTTCTTGTACCGTACCCAAAGAATTGAAGGAGTCCATACTTTTAATGTTTACCGATCCAATAGCATATGGGAATTGCGCTGGGCATCTATTAAGCAGCGCGATGAGGATTTTGCAGCTGAAAGCCTCAGGAGTTTTTCGAGTTTGTATCTGCTTGCTTCTAATTCCTTTGCCCTCATTGATAGAAAGCATTTCAGTATTTTCCTAAGGCCGGGCTTGGGAGTATTTATGCCTCAACCCGGCATATTTCCGGAACTATCAGATGGCATCAGCCAAATGATGCACGGTCCGGACCGCCAATTTTACCAAAGTAATCATTTGGAGGCAAAGTTGTCCTCCTGGTTTTTACTGCGCTCACCAAAGGAGTCTGTCAAATTGGGTTTTGATTACACGCTGAAATCTCAAAATATTCAGCAATTCTCAATATTTCAACTTAATCTTTCTTTGATAATATAGCCTGTTCACTATGAAAATTATACTTAAAACCTTAAGAAGGTCATCCTTTTTACTATCGGTCTTTCTTTTCTCCTTTGGGCAGGTCCTGGCTCAGGCAGACCATGGAATGCTTCAGCTAGCTGACTCCATAGCCAAGGAAACACTTGAAAAGGAAGGGCTTTTCACAGTTTTTGGAGGACTCAAGCCCATTAGTACGGTTGAACATTTTAAATTTCCCATTGATACAGTTACCAAAGTCCTTTTAGAAGTAGATGTGGCCGCAACTCAGATCCAGCTGCTTCAAGAAAGCCTGGAGGAATTATCAAATGAAAATATAGGCTTTGCAATCATACCTTTTAAGGCAATATCGGGTGAGGAAAGAATATTTCAGTTGCTCGTATATAATAAGGCCAGCTTACAAAATACGATTGAAAAATACGCTGACTTTTTCCTGAAAAGAGGTATTGTGGCAGCCAGTGATCCCCAGGCTATATTGGTGATGTATGAGTTTGAGGAAATAATGGACCGATTCCGTGCATATGGATATTTGTTTGGTTATCCTCAGCATGCTGTTGATTTTTTTGTTGAAGCCGCTATTCATAAAGAAAATACAGGAGAATTTGTCAAGAGAAGCTTTTTTCAGATTCCTGTTGCCAGTTCAGAAACAGGGAGATTTGTTTATGCATTACCGGAAAACCAGGAACCTTTGACAAGTGATATGGAATTGAAGCAAAAAGCCGGGGAAGTTCTTGAAACCTATAAACGTATCCGGGATGAATTTTTGAAAGACAATAAGGGTTATTCTTTCCTGGAATTGTTTCAGTTTATCCGGGATAATTTCGCAGAGTGTAGGTGTATAGAAGAAAAGTCTTTAAAATTCAGTAAATATATTGACTAGGTTATGATTTTTAACGATAGAGGCTTCTGTGTACTTTCCTGCTAAGTTCTTTCCGGCTACAACAAAATGAGGCCGATTTTAGCAAAATCGGCCTCTATTGCTGCAAGAAACTATTCCTTATGGTTTTTTTAATTCCATTTTCAGGTTATTGCTTTTGGCTATCCATCATTCTTCTTCCAGGCTATCCAAATAATCCTGTGAAACAAAGTTATATACCAACATAGCGGCACCGTCACAATCGTCTCTTCTCAAAACACCCAGTTGCATGGCGTTTTCGGTAAGGGAGAAGATTCTCGTATTTCCCCAATTGTTGACACAGTCAGCATTGCCTGAATTATGCAAAATGGCCGCATCTGTGAGTGTTAAAGTTTTGTCTTCTACATTCAAAAAATAGGTACCTTCTTCTAGACCTCTGTTGGGCAGCATGTTATGGTTGACCTGTACATAGGGTCCACCATCCAGACTGAATGTCATGGTACCATAATCACCATAGTCCATCAACCAGGTATTTTCAGCATAATCAGGCTCCCATGCCCAACAATCCTCTCCATAGCATCCCGTATCTCCGCCATCCCAGGAATCTCCTTCAAGCAAATAGCCATTGTCCGCTCCGTAAAAAAACAAAGGTCCATCAAAAAAATTGGCGTCTATATCGAGTATCCATGTTTTTTCCTCTCCAACTCCACCGGAAAGTGCAGTCCAAAGCGGATCATCCACATAATTCAGGTTATCTTCAGAGACATTTACCATAACCGGATCCAGTTCTACGATACCGCCCCCAGTGACAAATGACAACTTAATTTCATAATCTCCGGCGAATGCAAAACGGACAGTATCTTGCTGTCTGGTAGATCTGCCAATCCCATAATCCCAGATAGGAACCGTCTCTGGTGTATCATTGATTAAGATCACTGTGTTTCCTCCCGGATCCGAAGTCAGATCCTGCTCAACCCTGAAGCTTATCTGATCAGCTGTGAGCAGGCTCCCTAACTCATAGTTGTCGTCCACTACACAAGCCATAGGCAACAGAAGAATTGCTGCCAGGAATATTTTTTTTATCCTTAGTTTCATAATTAGTCTACTTAATTGTTAACAAACTTACCAACCGGGGTTTTGAACAAGAACATTATCAGAAAGAATAATCTGATTGTTAGGAATTTGTTGAAGCCCTTCTGTAGTAATGATATTGGATGGGTTGATGACTTTTGATACAGGTGATCCAGCATTCAACACTGTGCTTGACTCTCCGATCACATTGGCTGCAAAGTCCACTCCTTGACGCAATAGATCCCAATAGCGGATACCCTCCAGCGCAAATTCAAGCCTACGTTCTTCCAATAGCCTGTTTGGAGTAATTGCAAGTGAACTGAAATTCTCACCGTATGCTCTCCTTCTTACATCATCAAAATAGGTTTGTGCATTAGGGCTTCCCAACTCAGCAGCCATCAGCAACACATCTGCATACCGGATGACGAAATAATCCTGAAACTGACCAATCATATGATTCGGTGCGCCCAGATCAACCGGCAATTCAACGCCATCTTCATTAATCATCGGGGAATATTTTTTTGTATAATATCCCGTATATTCCCTCTGTCTGCTAAAGTTTGTAAAGGGAAGACCTTCTTCTTCAATGGCAATAATAGAGGCTTCTCTACGCGCATCATTTTCATTGAAGGCATTGTACAGTCTCGGGTTAACAGTGGCTCCGCCCCAACCCCGACCATAAGGGAAAAATGACTGTTCTCTGATCCCAAGCATTACCATCCAATGATTTCCATCTGTATTGCCATCATAGTCACTGGTATAGGTGTATCTGATAGAAAATATTACCTCCTCATTAAGTTCTCCGGCATAATCTTCCAAAGAGGCTGCAGGCCAAAGTTGACTAAACTCCTCCACCAGTCCATAACCACCGGATTGAATCACATCTTCCATATAGGCCAGAGCTTGTTGACCGGTAATGACTCCGGCAAGGTCAGGCTGTTGGTAGTAACCTGTATAATACAAATAAACCCTTCCGATCAAAGCATTTGCCGCCCATTTGGTGACCCTTCCAAACTCACTGCTTGGCTGGGACGTGCCCGGTATGGCTTCTAGATTTTCTGCGGCAAACTGTAAGTCTTCGGCAATAACCCTATATACCTCTTCCGGTTCGGCCTGTGGTATATTTTCAGGAGATGGTTCGGTCAATAAGGGGATATTTCCCCAAAGCCTTACCATATCAAAATAGAGGAAGGCCCTCAAAAACCGGATTTCAGATTCGTACCGCAACCTTAGAGCATCATCATCTTCCCAATCAATCTGATCCATTCTTTGTAAGAATGAATTGATCCGGAATATAGCACTGTAATATGCGGACCAGTTATCCTGAAATAGGTTTTGATCTGCGGTAGACCTGTTACGGTCAAACTCATCTAGCATCTGATAGCCAAAGCCATCTGCAGATCCCGTCCCACCAAAGGCATTGTCCGATAGTACTTCTGAAGCTACAGGGAAACTTACCCCACCAGCCCAAATTTGGTGAAGGCCTTCATAGCAACCAACCAATGCCCTGTAAGCATCATTGGTAGTCCTGTAAAAGTTTTCGTCTGTCAATTCTGTAATGGGCTCGGTATCAAGAAAATCTCCTGTACAGGAAGCTGCTGTACAACCGATCCCCAAAGCAAGTATATATGTTTTGATATTTTTCATGTCCTTTTATTTAGAATCTAATATTTGCCCCCAGCATCATAGTCCGTGGTCGAGGATAAAATCCTAAATCCACTCCCGAAGAAAAACTGCTTCCATACCCGATTTCAGGATCCATTCCTTCATATTTGGTAAAGGTGTAGAGGTTGAGCACAGAGGCATATATTCTGACTTGCCCCAGTTTTTCATTGTTGAGGATCCTGTTGAGGTCGTAACCTAAAGTGATGTTGCTGATTCTTAAAAAATCCCCATCATGTATATACAGATCTGAGAAGTTTGTCCAGTTTCTGGCATCCTCGGTTACTCTTGGCATCGTATGGGAAGAGCCCGGTCCATGCCATCTGTCCAATATGGCAGTCGTATAGTTGGCGTATGGATTGGCATGGTTACGGTAAGTCTGAACAATCTGATTGCCGGCTACCCCGTTTGCCAAAAAGTTGAAATCAAACCCCTTATAATCCGCAGAGAAGGTAAGGCCAAAGGTATACGCAGGATTTGGATCACCTAACATGACACGGTCCGAGTCATCAATAACTCCATCGCCATTGACATCTACATAACGGACATCACCTGGTTCGGCATTTGGCTGTATGATGGTCTCTCCTGATCTGTGATCCCTTACCTCTTGCTCTGACTGGAAGATACCATCCGTCTGTAATCCCCAGAAGTAACCGATAGGGAACCCATTCTGTGCACGATAAAAAGGCATCGAATTGTCAAATAACTGATTTGCCTGGCCATGGATGATACCGTCTCTTGTTGGGATATTTCCTACCCGGTTTCTGTTATAGGCTCCATTTACACCAATGCTATAATTTAATTGACCTGCCCGGTTATTATAGGATAAGGCCAACTCAACACCGGTATTTTGAACATCCCCACCATTGATAAATGGAGGTGCTGCACCAGCAGTGGATAGGATAGGGGCTTCTATCAGCCAATCCCTTGTGATTTTGTTGTACCAATCAAAATTCACTGTCAACCTGCCCTGCCATAGCTGTGCGTCTATACCGATGTTTGCCTGTTCGGAGGTTTCCCACAGCAAATCTGTATTCCCTAACCTGCTGGGATAAGCTCCCGGTACCAAACCCTCTGTTCCTTCACCAGGTCCGAAAAAATAGTTTGTATTGGAAATAGATACCGGAGCCATGAATTGAAAAAATCCAATATTCATATTACCTACCTGACCCCAACTTGCACGGAGTTTCAGGAATTCCAAGGTGTTTTCCAATGGAGCCATAAAGGGTTCGTTACTGATCACCCAACCCGCTGAAATGGAAGGGAAAAAACCAAACCGGTTACCTCTTGCAAATCGGGACGCACCATCAGCACGGTAAGTCAGATTCAGTAGATATGTTTCATTGTAATTGTAATTGATTCTTCCAAAATAAGACATCCTGTTATCTGGGTCAGCCGGTCCTCCTCCTAAATTGATGTTGGCCCCATCCACATTGGTAGTATTGGATAACCAGGCATATTTTAGGTCTTCAATGATTACATCACGGTTACTTGCAAACATGTATGAACCTTGAAACTGAAACATAGAACTTCCTACCATGGTCTCAAAGTTGTGCTTGTCATTCAGGGAGAAATTGTAGGTCAACAGGTTGTCAAACAGAACAGTTCTACCTTTTCCCATATTTTGGTGAGCACTCGAAAACAATGAAAATGCAAAGGAAGAAAGTTGATAGGTAGGGGTAAAAGATCTTCCTTCATTTGAATAATAATCCAAACCTACGCTTGTTCGGAACCGGAGATTTTTTATCGGCTCCAAAACCATGTATACATCCCCAAGAATACGCTGGTTATTGTTAAGGTTTTGGTTCTGATAATACATCAAAGCATAAGGATTGGCTTCGTTTGGATTCCAATCTGAGTTGCTGTTGTCATAAAAATTCATGTTTTCATCAAACATCGGTACTAGGGGAGAGGTATTAAAGGCACCCCTCAGGGCATTGTTATACTGATCGCCAACCCCGACACCTGAAGACTGTCTGTTCGAGATGGTAAGATTTTGTCCGATGGTCAGCACATCATTGTATAAATGATGCTCTGAATTTACGCGGATATTGTACCGCTCAAAATTTGAAAGGTCACTCCCCCCCACAATACCTTCTTGCCCGGTATATGCCAGAGAAACCGAATAGATGGAATTTTCACTTCCACCCTGCAAACCCAATACATGGTTTTGGTTTACCGCATTGTTGGCAAACATTTCGTCCAACCACATGGTACCCTGTCCAAATTCATTTAATTGATCCTGCGAAAAGTATGGACGCCCTCCTGAGTTGATGGCCGCCTCATTCATGATGGTGCCATATTCATAGGCATTGAGCATTTTCGTAGTTCTAGGTGTGTTTTGAACTCCGTAAAACATATCATATGTTACGGTAGCTCTTTCTCCTCTCCGGCCTCTGCGGGTAGTCACCAACACCACACCATTGGCAGCCTGGGAACCGTATATGGCAGCTGAGGCTGCATCCTTTAGGACATCAATCGATTCTATATCAGCTGGGTTGAGATATGAAATGTCATTGGTCAAAACCCCATCCACTACATACAGTGGTGAGGCATCTCCTATAGTGCCCAATCCTCTGATAACCACACGCATACTTTCTCCCGGCTGCCCTGAAGTGGCAGATATCTGAACTCCCGGTGCCAGACCTTGTAGGGCTTCCAGTGGTTGGGTAGTGCTCAGGCTTTTAAGTTTATCCCCATCCACCTGTACTGTTGCACCGGTGACGACTTTCTTTTTCTGTACACCGTAACCAACTACTATCACCTCTTCCAGATCACTAAGATCAGGCTCCAAGGTTACATTGATTTCACTCCTGTTGCCAACAGCTACTTCTTGCTTGATATATCCTAAAAAGGAGTAAACCAATACGGCATTTTCCTGATCTACACTTAAGTTGTAAGTACCATCAATGTCAGTTATTGTACCCTGTCCGGTTCCCCGGACGAGGATGCTCACACCGGGAATAGGCTCTCCCGTGTCACCGTCGGTGACTTGGCCTATTACATTTTGTTGAGCCATTGCTGCCGGCAGCAGCAATAGCCAAGCTAAAATACTGGCTAAAGTCTTTTTCATAGGTTCGTGTTGTGAATTTTTGGTTTATTGCTTATCATTTTGCTTTCTTTCCGCAAAATCCTGCGTTGAATTGGTCTGTTATTTTTCATGGGTTATTTGGTTTATTTAATTGTTTAGTTTAATCGAAAGTGCTTCTCCGGTATAGCTGAAACTGAAGTCAGGGATTTGGTCAAAATCCAGTGGCTTGGGTTTGTCCCGGTCTATGACTATTACTTTGAAATCAATTTTGTCCACTCTGTTTTGATGTTTTTTGCCAACCCTTTCATTTATTTTCAGCGTTTTATCCTGCTCACTGTAAGAAATAAGTATTTTATCAAACTGGCCATTTTCATAGGCATAGTCAGTATGTCCGTCGTCATACAGGCAGAATTCCCCATCATTACCCGCATAAACAAAGAGGAGAATTTCATCTTGCATGCGCTCAGCGGTGTGGAAAATTTCGGATCCAAATGGGATGATTGCACCCGCTTTTATAAAGAGAGGCATGCGCTCATAAGGGGCCTCTGCTGTAATTGTCTGCTCACCTTCTAAAAATTTTCCTGAGTACATGTCGTACCAACCGGCATGTTTTGGAAGATATACGGCTTTGGTATTTGCCTGATAGACAGTCACTGGAGTCACCATAATTGATGGTCCAAACATGTATTGGTTACCGATATCACGGACCTTCGGGTCTTTAAAATCCATTACCAAGGGACGCATGATCGTATTGTCTTCATGATAAACAGCCCCTGTTATGCTATAGATATATGGCATCAAACGATATCTCAGCTTGTTGTAATAAAGCATGGACTGATAAGCAGGGTGTTCTTCCGGGGCAATATTGTAGATTTCACGATGTGGATATTGTCCATGAGCCCTAAACAGGGGGGTAAATGCTCCAAATTGAGTCCAGCGTGTATTCAGTTCCCTCCATTCATCCAATGCGTCCCCTTCAGGATGTGGTCTATCATACTTATCTTCCACAAAAAAACCTCCTATATCCGTTGTCCAATAAGGGAGACCTGATAGAGAAAAGTTTAACCCTCCTGCAATTTGTCTTTCCATTTCATCAAAACGGCTGGCTATATCGCCACTCCAGGTTGCAGCGCTATAGCGTTGAATGCCTGCAAATGCCGATCTCGTCAGGATAAATACACGTTGGTCAGGTGCTGCTTTTCTTTGCCCTTCGTAGATGCCTTTGGCATTGACCAGGGAATAGGCATTGAAAAATGCCGTGGAAGACCCCAGGGCAGTTGGGTCCATCAATGTTTTTCTCTGACTTATAGAAGCATTGGAGTGGATATCAGGCTCAGTTGCATCCAGCCACCAGGCATCAATTCCTATGCTGAACAGCCGCTTGTTCAACTGGTCCCAAAACATGGACCTTGCGGCTGGATTAAAGGCATCATAAAATGTGGAAACATAACCTTCTCCTATCCAGTCTTTCTGCTGATTTACAATGTTTTGCCGGTAAAGCATGCCCTTTTCATCCATTACCCGATTGTTGTCAATTCCTTCATAGAATTTTGGCCAAACACTGATCATTATCCTGGCATTCAGGTCATGTACTTCCTTGATCATTGCCTCTGGATCCGGAAACCGATCCTTGTCAAATTCGTGACTTCCCCATGCATCTTCTTCCCAGTAGGACCAATCCTGTACTATATTGTCGAGCGGGATTTGTTTTTCCCGGAAATTTCTGACTGTTTCCAACAACTCTTCCTGGGTCTTATAGCGCTCCCTGCTTTGCCAAAATCCCATCACCCATTTAGGCATAATCTTGGCCTTGCCAGTAAGTGTTCTATAGCCTGAAATAACATCATCCATCTCCTCACCATAAATGAAGTAATAGTCCAGGTATTCACCTGCTTCAGAAGCAAATCCAAATAAATCCTCTTCCTTGCCTTCCAAAGGTTTTAAATAGCTGAGGTCTAGAAATGATTGATCAGACTCAGGTATCCATTCTATTTTTACTGCAGTGGCAGTACTGGATAAATCATAATCAAATTCCTCAAAACCCGGATTCCAGCTTTCTCTCCAGGTATCCATCAAGACTTGGTTATTCATGGTGATTTTGATGTAGCCGGAGTAGATGAGCTTAAAAGTATGGATCCCTACATGCTCAGGAGTGATATAGCCTGTCCAGGTCACAGCACCACGGTGCTGGTCAAATTCCGGCAGGTTTTTCAATGAAGGTAGGTCTGTATAGGCAATTGTGCTTTCAAGTCTTTCTAATCCTTTTGTAGGATTGCTGCGATCGGAAGCATAAATGGCTTTGAGGCCCTTAGCATCATCCTCCAGTCCCGGTTGTAGGGTTAATTTGGAAATAGGTTCCGGAATCCGTGTGTCCCCAAATTTGGTGATTGAATTATTGTCCCAAAGCAAACCGTATTGGTTGGTGGAAATCATAAAAGGTACTACAGCCACACCATTGTATTGGGTGAGATCAACATGTCTGTCCCGATAATTGAACAGTCCGGCCTGATGTTGGCCTAAACCATATATTCCCTCTGCTTCATTTTTTTGAAAATGCTGAGAGAAGCTAGAGTAGCTGTTTTCTTCAGTTGATGCAGAATCAAAGCGCCGGCCTCCTCCGGTTTTTTCCTTAAGGATGATTTTTCCCGAAGGATCTTTGAAAAGTATCTCGGCAGTTTTCAAATTGACATGGGCAGTGACTTTATCAGTCCACATGCGTAAGGTGTCAGCATCTATTTCATGCTGCCAGTTTGCCTCATAAGACAAATCCTCTTTGACCATTAAACTATTGGTCTCTTTAAATTCAGACTTCGAAGTAGCCGAAACACGGAAGATTTCTGAAGTGACAGCTTCCAGACGGAGAACTTTGGTGCCGTCTGGGGCAGCTTCAAAACGTATGACAAGACCCTTATCTGTCACCGTAATATGATCATTGGCCAGAACAAGGTTGGATGTGAATATCACCAATCCAGATAGCAGGAAGTAAAAAAGCTTCATAAGAAATTTTGGGTTATTGATAATGTTAATTATTGTCCCAAAACTGGAAAAAATGTGATAGATGAAGGGTTCTAAATGTTAAGAATAGGGGGTTCTGAGGTTAAAAAGGTAAAAATTTGTTAAAAAAATACAATTTAATCTGTGTTTGGGGAGTTTTTGAAATTCGCAAGTTGGCTGGATAAAAAATCACTTGGGGTATAACCATAAGTTGACTTAAAAGACTTACTGTAAACTTTTGGGCTGTTAAAACCTACTGCATATGCAATTTCCGCGATAGACAGTTTACTTTTTTCCAAATATTGAATACTTCTTTTAAGTCTCATGTCCCGGATAAATTCCTGTGGCGTCATGCCTGTCAATGCAGTGAGTTTATTGTACAGATGTACTCTGCTCATGGCCATATTGTCACTCAATTGCTTTACGTTGAACTCAGGGTTTTCAAGAAATTTCTCTACTATTTCAGTTACTTTATAGACAAATTTTTGATCCTCAGAATCTATAATGATATCCTTCGCGCTGACTTTGACTTTTTTTGCCAGCGTATTTTTCAGATTTTGTTGTTCCTGAATAAGGTTTTTTATTCGTGAGTTTAATACCTGATAATTGAAGGGCTTTGTGATATAATCATTGGCACCTATATCCATACTCTGAAGCCTTCTCTCATTGTCTGTAAAGGCAGTCAACAGGATAAAAGGTATGTGCGAGGTTCGTGGATCATTTTTTACCTTTCTACAAAAGGAAATACCATTTACCTCAGGCATCATCAAATCACTTAATATCAGATCAGGGGAAAAAGCAAGCGTTTTTTTCCAGCCTTCTTTACCGTTACTTGCCTCTATTACCTGAAAATCTTCCTGAAGGTATTCAATCAAAAATGCCCTAAAATCAGGATTGTCTTCAGCCACCAGGATTTTCACTTTGTTTTCACCCAAGGTGCTGGACAGAGCAATGGGTTCTTCCGCCGGTACTGGTGTGACAACAGCATTCAATGGAAGGGAAACGTAAAAAGTCGTGCCTACACCCACCTTACTTTCAAAATGGATAGAACCGCCATGAAGATCTACATATTCTTTTGTTATCGCAAGACCAATACCACTTCCCCTCGTGTTGGTCAGGTGTTTGTGGGATTCGACCTGATAAAACCTTTCGAAAAGCCGGGCTTGGTCGTGTGCCGGAATACCCACTCCACTATCTGCTACGCATAATGTCAATATTGATCTTCCATCTATATTCTCAGAGATTTTTGTTTTTACAGAGACTGTACCTGAATCTGCAGTAAATTTAAAAGAATTGGAAAGTAGATTGAAAATGATTTTTTCCAGCTTATCCATATCAAAAGAAGTGTAATAGGACAGAGGCGTCAATTGATATTCAAATTTGATACCCTGTCTTTCAGAAATTCCATAAAAGGAATTCATCAAATCCTTGATAAAAGCCATTAAATCACCTTCCAGCAAGTTGAGGCCTTCTTCTTCCTGTTCCAATTTCTTAAAATCAAGTATTTGATCAGTAAGTTTTAGAATGCGGTTGGCATTTTTGTATATCAATTGATATTGTTTCTTATTGGGGCTTTCTTTTTCAGAACTTAGCAGTTTCTCAATAGGGGCCAGGATAAGCGATATGGGAGTACGGAATTCATGACTAAGATTGGTGAGAAATCTGATTTTTAGCTTGTCCAGTTCATGAAGTTGTTGTGCTTCCCGTCGTTCTTGTTCGATTTGAAACTTTGCATTGGCACGGCTCAAAATCAATCTCCTTGAAAAATACAAAACACCCAACAACATAACAGCATACATGAAATAAGCCCAACCAGTCTGGTAAAAAGGTGGCAGGATCTGTATGGCCAAAGTTGCACTCGTCTCCTTGAATTGACCAGATGGATTTGCAGCACTTATTTCAAGTAGGTATTTCCCCGGGTTGAGGTTTGTGTAGACGGCTCTTCGGTTTTTGTTGTCGCTTTCTTGCCAGCTATTCTCAAAGCCTTTTAACCTGTACCGGTATTTTGAATTGGAGTTTTTAAGAAAATCCAAACTGGTAAATCCAACAGAAAAACTGTTTTCACCGGGTTTAAGGACTATTTTATCGATATAATTGATGTCTTGGCCCAGCAATGTTCTCCCATTGACTGTTTCCCCTATTCTCAGTTTATTATTGAACAATTCAAAATCGGAAAACACCACTTTGGGTTGGGAAAGAGCATCTTCAAATTGACCGGGATCCACTATATAGATCCCATGGGTGCCTCCAAAGACCAATTCCCCTTTGCTGGATACCGCGGCGGCATTTTCATTAAATCCAGTGTATAAAAGTCCTTGATCGGCATTGAAAGCCTGGATGGTGATTTTGCTTTCTGTCATCAAATTCCGAACCACGCTCAATCCATGTGGTGTGCTCAACCAAAGTTCATTTTGATGATACAAAAGTGAAAGTACATTGGAATGGGGAAGTCCGTCTGCTACACTGAAATTGGAAATGTTTTTGTTTTCTGAAATAAAAGTAAGGCCGCCCCGGCTACCTACACACATAATGCCTGAAGGACCTGATTTGATATCCATGATAAAATCATGAGCTAACCCATCGGCCTCGCTGAGGTGTTCAACCTGTCCCGATTCAGGATAAATGATATCTATCCCGGCAGTCCCACCGATCCATATTCTCCCATTATCATCCTCTTCAATGGCAGATATATATGTATTGTTGTTCAATTCATGCCCGTCCTTTAATTCCAGACTTGAAAAAGTCATTGTCTCCGGATCAAATAAGAATATACCTTCGGTTAGTGTCCCTAGCCATATTCTTCCCTTAGAATCCTCAAAGAGTTCCCAGATACTCATGTCCGGAAGGTTCACAGTCTCCTGGTCATAAACCGTAAGTTTTCCTTTTTCCAGTTTAATCAAACCACCAAGATAAGTGCCCGCCCAAAGCCTTTGTTTGCTGTCATAAAGGAGAGAAACGATGATATCACTTTGCATTTCCGGGAAATTAGAACTGTCGAATAACTGGATGGAATCGGAGTTTGTATCAAAATAGAGTATTCCTTTTCCATTGGTCCCGGCAAACCAGTTCCCCTTGTGATCTTCTGAAAATGAGTTGATATCATTAAAAGGGAGTTTGTAATTGCCCCTTTCCTGATCGCTAAGATGATAAAAGCGAAGGGATTTTTCATGAAAGAAGCTCACTGCATTTTTATACGTTCCTACCCAGACAAAGTCATCCCTATCTTTATAAATAGTATAGATACTGTTACCTGAGAGTCCTGTTTGACTATTGGCTGTCAGGTAAGCTATTTCATCTTGGCCTTCAGTGATGATATTAATTCCTCCATGATCCGTACCTACCCAGATTTCGCCTTTTTTGATTTCTTCAACTGATCTTACAAGGTTGCTGCTTAAGGTGTACCCTGGGGTTTCTGTTGTGAAATGTTGCCATTCCTTGTCTTGGTAGCAATACAAACCTGAGTTTTCTTCTGGGAGATAAATCCAAACCCGCCCACTTGAATCTATTTTTAATTGATATGCCTTGTCCCCATCCGTTTGCTGGTATAAAGTACTGTCGATTTCGGTAATTTCCTGAAGATGAAGGTTGTAAGTTAAGAGTACTCCATCACTTTTTATGGCCCAAAGTTCATGGCCATAAGTTCCCATATCACTTAACTTATAGGAAGTAAATGAAGGGATTGTTTCAGCTTTTTGTTTTATCGCATTCCATCTTGCCAAGCCATGATCAGTCAAAAACCAGGTATTATCAAGGTTTTTAATGCTATGTACCTGCTGGCCTTCGAGTCCCCATCTCCTTGAATATTTTGAATAATCTCTTGAAAAAGTCTGAGTAGTCGGGTCATAAAAATTTATTCCCAGTTCAGTTTTGACACACAACCTTCCCAATGGATCAGTGAAAAGTTCAAGAATCATATTATTATCCAGGGTAGTGGAATCATTTGATTTGTGTTCGAAAACCTTGACTGTGTGTCCATCATATCTATTGAGTCCTGCGGCTGTCCCTATCCACATGTATCCTGTTGTGTCCTTCAAAAAGGTGTTCACCTGCATATGCGAAACCCCATCTTTAATCCCCAGGGAAGAAAATCTAATTTGGTCAGTTTGTCCAATTGACCACACTGACTTACACAGTAAAAATGACCCTACTGCTAATAAAGCAATTAAATATTTGCGCATTGTTAACTCCTGCTAATCTTTTAATACACCAACGACTGGATTAGCCCATCTTGTTGTAAAGATACAAAACATCTTAACCACAAATAAATTAGTGGATTGGGTTCTGGTTCTGAAGCCTGGATCTTTGTCCCTATATGACTGTATTGGAGATCACCTCTCTAGGGAATACAATGTTGTGTTTCTTTGAATTAAACACTTATTTGATTTACAGGAGCACGCAAATCAAGCTGGATCATTGAATAAGCTTGCACCTGCTTAAAAAGAAAATACTTGTTAAATTGGAATTCATCATAATGCAAAGAATTTATTCTCCAGATGGCGTTTTTCAGCACGCCCTAAATAAAGTCTGTTCATTTATGAATGCCGGCCTCCAAATCCAAAAGGTATTTTTTTCGCCAGATCCCTCCTCCATAGCCTGTTAGCCTGCCATCACGCCCGATGACCCGATGACATGGAATAATTATGGAAATTCTGTTCATCCCATTGGCACTGGCCACTGCACGGACAGCCATTGGGTCTCCCAACATTTCAGCCTGCTTTTTATAGGTAATCCCCTATCATTTATTTTAAGGTCAGGATTGCTTACCATCTCCTTTAAAAGTTTTCGTATTTCCAATGGCATAGACTTTACCGGTTCCAAGGGTTTACAGACTTTGCAGGGGCGGTATCCCTTCAGCAAACAGTCCTTACTTGAAAAAAGAAATTCTACATTTTCAATCTTTGGTTTTCTGGCAGGACAACTGGGCTTGCAAAAAATCCCAATAGTCTTGACAGCGGTGAAAAATAAACCTTCAAAGGAAGTATCCTTCTCCAAAATTGCCTGGTACATTTCAGCTTTGCTCAGTTCCATCAGTTGAAAATAAAAGATAAATTCCCTGTTTCTATTACTTGGATCAGCTGTTTCTTCAATTTAGATTGCATAAAAGCATAAAAAAATATCAGTACTGATTCTTTTAGTTTGTTCATGTTTTTTATTCCAAAAGTATAGAAGGAAGCTTTGGCTATCCACCGAAAAATTGACAAGCATTTTTTTTAAGATACCTGGATTCATATGCAACACATTAGCTTTGCATCTTCAGTTTTATTTAATCTATTATCCAACCTACAGTTTTCTTCCAGGATTCAATTTCCTTTTTTCTTAATTCAAAATCTGAAGGAGGTATCTGGTTTTCATTTTTTACCTGATCTCGCATGAGATCGGTCTGTTCTTCCAAGGAATTAAAGCCAATGGATTTTCTTCTTTTATTTACTCTTTCCAGGCCGTCATGGGGGGATGGACCTAATAGTCCTTTTTCATCCCAATCGAACTGTGTTCCGTATAGTTGTGGTTTTCCTTCAAACACAGCTATCCTGTCCATAAGATAGGCTATTTGTCTTCGCTCCTCCAAAGTTTGCTTCACCTGTTTGCCCATTAAGGCCATACATTTTCTCATAAACTCCGGTTTACTGATAGCATGTTGGATAATTAACCAGGCCGCTTCATTGGCTTCCTTCCCAACTTTTTCCATGCTGGGAAATCCAATGGATTCAATAATTTCATTTAATTGATCTGCATTTTTTATATGCAGGGCTTCCATTTCTTTGTTGTAAGCCTTGTGGAGCTGTTTGCTTTGAATAAGCCTGTTCCTCAATGCCATATCAGCATTTTTCAGTGCAATTATTTTTTCAGCGGCAGATCTAATATCCATGTTGGAGTATTGATGGGTGTTGATTTTATCTTAACTCAAGAATCTGGTCGATTCTAGGTGAAATTTATCAAATTCTTACAGGTTTTTGAGCTCATTTTTTCACAATCTTTATCCCCAGGTATTCCAGCTCTTTTAATTTCATTCCCGCAAGAAGCAATTGATCCGTCTCTATGTACTTCCTGATTTCTTCCATAAGCTTTAAGAGTGCCTTTCCTTTATTGATCCGCTCAAAGGGAAAGGGATCCAGATTGGATGAAATGATGCTGTCCAGCCTTTTGTTGACCTGTATTTCTTTTTCATCCATAAGTGTAAGTATTTCGAAAATATCCATTGTTAATATTATTGACTTTTTTATGTTGATATTTTAAATATTATTTTTTGTTCGGGAAAGTAGTAGAGCAGAGTTTTTTAAAATTTCAATTTTTTACTTCCGACCTTTTGAAAGCCAAATATAGGAGCCCTGAAACCACACATGGCTGATGGGTTTTCTGAAGGGATCAAGGTTTTACGGCATAAACAGGAAGTGTTTTCTGAGGAGGATTTATTCCGTTCCACCTTGCATTCAGTGGTTTGCAGACTCCTGGGGAGGGGCTAAACAAAAGCTCCAGCGCAAGGAGTGAAAAGTCTGCAATAAGATCATGGCTACTTCCAGAAACATCCTCAGAGAAGAAACTGAAATCCTTTACACTAAAGGAAGATCAGCCCTTTCCGATTACCACCTGATTGCTGCAATAGCTGGGATTACCTCAGAACAGGCAAGAGCAATACTGACAGCTGAAAACTACAGTCTGGCAGCTTTGGCCAAATACTCCCTACATGACTGGATGAAGGTAGGAGGTATTGGTGAAGCCAAAGCAACGGCATTGGTACTGGCTTTTGAAATGGGAAGGAGAAGAATTAGGGAGCCCGAACAAAAGAAGATAAAGATATGCTGCTCCTCGGATATCTATCAGATCATGAAAGCAGACCTCTTGGATGAACTGGTGGAACACTTCTATATCATCCTCCTTAACAGAATCAATCAGGTCATAAGAAAAGTAAAGATCAGCACAGGTGGAACATGCGGCACCATCGCAGACCCCAAAGTGATCTTTAAACATGCTTTGGAAAACCAGAGCTGCTCGATGATCCTGGTCCACAACCATCCCTCAGGAAACTTGAAACCATCAGAGCAGGACAAAAGACTGACCCAGAAACTCTCTGAGGCAGAGAAGCACCTGGACATTATCGTGCTGGACCATATCATCTTTACAGATCATGCTTACTTCAGCTTTGCAGACGAAGGAATGATGTAATGGAAGTGGTGGAGTGCCTCTTTTTTATTGATCTGTACTTTTAATTCAGGGTTGTTTTGTAAACGTAAGTTATTTGGACTTTACTTGTCCACTTTACAATAAGGACTGTTTGATCAAATGACACGTTTCCAGATCAATGGGTTTTTCAAGATACATTTTCACAGTAGGATAATTTTGGCTTTTCAGCCGATCTGCTTTTTGAATGGAGGAAGTAACCATGATAACATTGACCTGATCGGTAATATTCAGTTCATTCAGCTTTTCAAGCAGTTCCCATCCAGTCATTTCCGGCATATTGATATCGAGTAAAACCAAGACACGCTTACTGATTTGAACAGCCTCTTTAATAAATTCCAGACCTTCTAAAGGTTTCCTGAAAGAGTATACTTGGTCTGAAAGATTGCTTTCTTCGACCATCAATTCATGCAGAAATAATATACCGGATTCATCATCAATTATGATGACAGGGATGTTGGAACCGTTATTCTGCTTCATGCTCCTCGAGTTTTAAATTCAATTTCCGAAGAATTTGATCAAGTTCTTTAGAGCTTGTTTCAATTTCATTTAAAATTTCGGCTTTGGTTTTTTCTATATGTTTAAACTTTTCATAATTCTTGAGTACTTCAACCATCCCAAGGATTTTAGAAAGAGGTCCCCTGAATTGGTGGGACTGGGTCCAGGCAACCTCTTCCAATAGTCTGTTGTGTTTTTCCAAATGGGCCATCGCCTTTATTAAAGTTTCATTTTTGGCATGGAGGTCATTTGTCTGTAATTTGATTTTTTGCTGAAGTTCTTCCTTCATTCGCTTATTTATGATCAGCGTCCTAACCCCAAACCCCATTATGAAAACGAATAGTATGACCAAAATTTTAAACCAAATGGTTTGATAGTAATAAGCCTCTATGGTAAAACTTAATGAAGTGGTTTCAGAAAATACCCCGAATTGTTCGGCTTTGACCTGAAACTCATATTTCCCTGGGTTCAATCCGGTGAAATATGCTCTTGTTCTGTTTTCGTTGTCTATCCACTGGGGACCCAGTTCTTTGATTCTATATGTATATCGGATCGATTTAGGTTTGTCGAATTCAATATTTCCGTAGCTGATATTGAAAAAATTGACTCCCGCAGGCACATGTATATCCTCACTAAGATGCAACTCTTGATTCTCAAAATTCAAAGATTCCAGATACGGTGGGGTAAGAGAACGCTGTTCTTTGATTTTTTTTGGGTTTATGATGACTGCACCTTCCATACTAGGAAAGACAATTAATCCGCTTGAAAGCTTCCATCCGGCTGGATGAAATCCTCCATTGAATTCATTATTCATCAGACCGTCTGATTTATCAAAGAGCCTAAACGCAATCCGGTGATTTTCATCCTTCGATTTCTTCAGCTCCATAAGTTGTTTTATAGAAGTACTCTGAACCCCGTGGTTTCCACTCATCCAGACCAATCCATCATCATCAGGAATCATTTTGAAAATCCCGTCAAACTGAAATCCGTTTTTCTTTCCGAAAATATGCATCTGGCCATTTGAAAATGAAATCAGACCATCAGGTGTGCTGATCCATAAGTCTCCTTCAGGATCTTCTAAAATTCCGGTAACCATCTGAGAGGGTGCTAGGTCATATACAGGGAAATGTATGACTTCTTCTTTTTTATTGATTGAAAAAAAACCATTTCCAAATGTGCCAAACCAAAGTAGCCCATTGGAATCTTCCATGCCAAAAATGATTTTAGCATTCAGCAGCTCTTTATTTAATTGTACTGTCTTTAAGCTCCCATCGAGAGCAAGTTTTGAAAGAGTACCATTGATGCTGCCTATCCATATATTGTTTTTTGAATCTTTAAGAAGGGAATAAATAACTCCTTCCTCAAGGTCAGGCTTGTCCAAAAAGCCCTTTTCAATTTTCAGTGTGTTTAAATTGATTTTATTCAATCCCTTACCTGTGCCTATAAAAATCTCATTATCTCTTTGGGCAAGGCTCAAAACCAGGTCATGGCTTAGCCCCTCTTTGGTAGTAAAGTGCTGAACTCCAGTAGAAGTTATTCTGTTGAGCCCACCTCCAGGAGTCCCCAACCAAAGTCCTTTTTTACTATCTTCCATTGTTGCCAGAATAATGGGATGGCTTAACCCTGAATTTTCACCTAAGATTTCAAAAGTTGATAAACTGAATCTGGAAATTCCAATTCCCAATCCACTGGTCCATATGGCCCCTTCATCGTCTTCAAAGATATCCCAGACTTCATTTAAATTTTTGCTGAGATCAGGATGCCTAATGATTTCCTTTCCTTTTATTTTAAAAATTCCCTGAGAGGAAGTTCCAACCCAAATGCTTCTGTCAACAGTAGAATACTCCAGTGCACTGATTTCTTCCAGATCTCCTTCAGCAGGTAATTCCAATTTTGTCAAAGACCCTTTTTTTAGAAGATAAAGACCATGTAACCGTGTTCCAATGTAAACCTCACGATCAGGTGTTATCAGGATAGCCTTCACATCCTTTCCTGATAGCAATTCATATTCATGGAATTTTCCTGTCTTTTTATCAAATGAAAAAAAACCATTTATCCCTCCAAGCAATAAGTGGTCACCAAAATCTTCCAGCTCCCTGATATAACCTGTTTTTAAGGTGTCAGGACGATACACTTGCTTGAACTCATTTTCATGAAACAAAAAGAGCGTTCCGTTCTGCGTTCCTAAATAAACTTCCCCTGAAAATGTCTCCGCAATAGAAGTAAACCTTACGGGACCTAGTTCCCTTGGGCTGTTAAAGACTTCAAGTTTATTGAATGAGGCATGTACAAGAGCATTTGAATTTGCAGCATAAACACCTCCGGACTGAGAAGCAGTCAGGTCATTGAAGGTAGGAGTTTGGATGTCTGGATTATTGGTATGGTTGAAGTTTTTAAATGACCTTCCGTCAAACCGAACAAGCCCTTCTTCTGTAGCCATCCACACAAAACCTTTTTGGTCCTGTACAGTTCTGAAAACAGTGTTGACAGGAAGTTCATTGGAATTGTTCCAGTCAGCTCTTACAAAAACAGTTTCTTTCTCAACAATATTCCATTGTTGAGAAAAAGAAGGCGGGACAGAAATTAGTAAAAGGGTACAATAAACGAATAAAATCCTTTGGAGCAAGGATGCTTTGTCCATCATTTTCAAACCTTCGATTAGTGGGTGATTTAATCAAATGTAGATTATTTGTTTCTGTATTAAAAGAATTTTTTAGGGATTAATTATAGGTGTTTTTTCATAAAGTGTAATTTGAATTTTACATAGTAAATCATGTTTTACAGATATTATTTTTTTTAGCCCGGTCAGATTAAGTGGATGTGAAGTTTTTTTTTGTCGTTTTCTGAAAACACAGAACTATACTTTTGAAATACATTGATCTGAAATAAATAATATGATAAACCTTTCAAAAGCCAACTTACTTGACTGCAGGAAAATCAAGTTTGAAGATTGAAATTGAAACTCTGGTTTAAAAAATGTAAATTTCCTGTTCATTCCAGCAAACCGACAAACCTATGAAACCTTTTCTTTTGACCATTCTTATTCTTGTATCATCCGTAGCTTCAGCACAATCCGTTGGGGCTAACTGGAAAAGACTTCAGGCAGCCAACCAAGCTGTGCCAAGACATGAAAACTCCCTTGTGGAGTGTAATGGGAAATTCTACGCACTGGGTGGAAGAGGAGAAAGGCCTGTGGAAGCTTTTGACCCTGAGACAAATGAATGGACTATACTTGCAGATAGCCCAATGGAATTTCATCATTTTCAGGCTATCGCTTTCGAAAATGAGATATACGTTTTAGGTGCCTTTACAGGTCCTTATCCACATGAAACCCCAATCCCGGAATTTTTGATTTTTAACCCCCAAGACAATAGCTGGAGAAAGGGACCCGAAATCCCTGAAAGCAGACGTCGGGGATCTGCCGGGGTATTTACACGTGGAGATAAAATTTACATGGTCTGTGGCATCATTGATGGCCACTGGAATGGATTTGTTCCCTGGTTTGATGAATATGATACCAAAACAGGTGAGTGGAAAGTATTGCCCGATGCTCCCCGGCCAAGGGATCATTTTTCAGCCTCATTGGTTGGGGATAGGGCCTACATTGCCGGAGGTAGAACTTCTCATGCTGAAATAGGAAAAGTATTGGAGTTGACCATTCCGGAAGTGGATTATTTTGATTTTAAAACCAATAGCTGGTCAACAGTAAGTGCAGACCTGCCAACACCAAGGGGAGGGACTTCAAGTATCGGAAATGAGCCCTATCTTCTGGTGATGAATGGTGAAAGTATTCAACAAGTTCAGGGACATTCTGAAGTTGAGGTTCTGGATACCAGAGATGAGACCTGGACCAGGTTGCCTGATCTCAACCAAGGTAGACATGGGACAGGAGTGGTATATTGGAAAGGAAAAGTCTTTGTAGCTGCAGGAAGTGCCAACCGTGGAGGTGGACCGGAGTTGAATGACATAGAATGTCTGGAGTGGAAATAAAATCGAGACGGGCCGTCTTATCAGATTAAAACCCACAGATAGGAAATAACTACTTCACTTATTTAGGGCGTGCTGAAAAACGCCAACTGAAGAATAAATGCTTTAAATTTTGATGAATACCCCGTTTGTCAGGTATTTTCTTTTTAAGCAGGTGCACGCTTATTCAATGTTATAGTTTGATTTCCGTGCTCCTTAAAATTTTAAAATTCGAAATTTTAAGGCTAGCCTCAGGCATACCATCTTCTTCATTGGGCTCACTCGAAGTATAAGCATACATCTTCATTCGCCCGCTTTGAATCTGGCATACCTGAGACTTTTTCAGCAAGCCCTATTTAAGGTGAAGTAATTTTTGATTTTGACCTTTAGCCAAGATGATCTGAGTGAACTTGTTGAAGAGTTGGATGAAATGACTTTCATCAGCTTAACTCATACACCTATGTTTTTTAAATTCTGCTCTGAACCAGGAAATCTGTACTATTCCATATTGTGAGTTTTATAAATGCCCGGCCAGGTAATTTACATGGTTAACTTTTACTTGGGTTGGAATTCTACTATTGGTCAATTCATCAGAAAGCCCGTTCAGAACATTGTTGTAAATTGCACACCTTTACCAAGCAATAAATAATATGGGTTAAAAACTGCTATCATCTGACCGGTAAGTTATTTAAAAAGTAGATCCATTAAAGTTTTTGAGGCTTTTTGCTGAAAATCATTAAATAAGCGCTATCCCGAACGAAAAAATTAGCATGAAAATCATTATTGAAGATTACAATCCAAAATGGGTTGGATTATTCCTAACCGAGAAACAAAAATTGAAGGATCTTCTGGAGCAGTTTTCTCCTGCAATAGAACATATTGGGAGTACCAGTGTGGCGGGATTAATGGCAAAACCGATAATTGATATTATGGTAGGGCTTAACCAGGAAGAGCAATTGGATCAGGTGATCGGTCCAATGACCGGTAATGGCTATACCTATTTCAAAATATATGAAGCCATTTTGCCTGAAAGACGCCTTTTTGGAAAATTGAAACCTTTGGTACCTATTGAAGTCCCTGAAGTAATCGGTCTAAATGAGGAATATATTGCAGGCAAAGAGTTCTTTTCTTTAACTCATATCCATGTATTGGTAAAAGACAGTCCTGAATGGATAAGGCATCTTGCATTCAGAGATTTTCTAAGGGCACATCCAAAAAAAAGAAATGAATACCAAACTTTAAAGATTGAATTGGCCAAACAAGAGTTTCAGCACCACTTTGAATATAATGCAGGTAAAAATGATTTTATAAAAGCTACTGAAAAATTGGCCTTGGAATGGTATCAGGAAGCTTAAGGGAAATTTGGGACAGATCATAATTTTCAGAATTCAATTACCTTTCTTCAAACAACTTGACTATTGGCTTTTCGAGCTCATATTGCCACAATCTGTATCCCATGATATTCCAGCTCTTTTAATTTCATCCCCGCGAGCAGCAATTGATCCGTTTCTATGCACTTCCTGATTTCCTTCACAAGAATGAAGTGGGATATTTTTTATTGTTATGGTTAGAGTTAGCGATCTTGGATTTTTAGATGCAGGTGAATTTTCTTCATTCTAAATTTTATGGGCTAAACTTCACCTTTCCATCACTAGTCCTTCAAACTCTTGGACTTTATCTATTTTTAAAGTGACTCTGCCATTTTGAAATGTAAAAGGAATTTCTTTTTCACTAACCATGCTCCAAATGCGTTGAGGCTTAAATTCAGTGCGAATTTCAAATTCTGTATCAAAGACCGGTAAAGGGTCAAAATAAGTATTTCCACTAAATCCTGTCAGATTGACTAAATGTAGGATCATACCGTCTTTTGCCTCATTGCCATAATTCTCAGGGGTGTTCAAGGCATAGTTTTGTAAAATCACCTCAATTCTCGGATGGGCATTGGTCCTGATGAGTTGGTCCACTTCCGGAAAAATATAGTCTAACAAATCCAAGAGTAGATTTTTATGCTGCTCGTAGCCATGTAGAAAATAAAGCCTTCCCAAATTAATGGGCATCAAAACCGCTTTTCCGCTATTGTGATTTTTAATGCCAACAGCATGGAATCCAGTAGGTTCATGACCGCCAATGATTTCAGGAGGTCCGGGGATACCCGGTGTTAAAATAGGTAGTTGCGTTTCTGTTGCCCCATCAAAATCATAAAGCCCTAGGTTGAATTTCCAGAACAAGAGAGATTGTTTGTCAAATCGAGTGAAGAGGTTTTTATTATCAGGTTGAAGGTAAAACCCGGCTCCATCATGGTTCAGTTCCTTTATTTTGGCACCAAATAAGTCATCTAATATTTTAGGATGGTCTGAAAGAGAGCGATTGGTAGCAATGATATGGACTCCGTCATTGACCAATCTTTTCAAAGTAGCCAATGCATTTTGATCTACAGAAGATATTTCAGGCAAAATCACCACCTTGTATTTGCTAAGGGCCTTTTCCTGTTGAGCGATTTGGCTCTTCTCTATGATATCAAATTGGATATGTGATTCTAACAACATGAGCTGGATTCCTCTGTATTCCTGGGCGGCTTCGCCCGAAGGCCAAGAGCCAGGTGCTATGACAGCGACTTTTGCAGGTGATTTGTAGTGGCCAAAATAAGGCTCATATTTTTTGTGGTGGGCGTACACTTTTCTGAAAACTTCAAAATTACGCTCGTCCTCATAGTCTCTGAAATCTCCCATGAGGCTCAGATCAAGCCCTGAACCATGAGCAATATTTTCATATAACCTGATGGCCACTTCTTCCGGTTCTATGGCATTGTACCTTGACTGGAAAGAAATCTGCTGAATACTGGCATTGCTGACAATATGGTCAGGAAAGGAATGTCTGGTATTGTTAACATTGTCCGATGCGTTGTATGGCCAATAGGGTAAGGAATTGGTCTGGGATTCATGGCGGATGATGTCAACATGATCTTCTGAATAGGTACATATGGCGATATTTTTGTTTTTGGACTTTACCAAAAGGTTTAATCTTTTGATGATGTCGTCAGCAGTGAATTTTTTGAATTCTTCATACTTTCTGAAAACAGGGTCATTGCGGTCTTCTACCTTGGGCAATTCCATTCCACCACTGTATTCCTTAAAGCGCTTTTGATCATAGGGATTTTGATCTATGCCGTAATATTTACCTATGTAAGGGTTGCTTGTCTGATAACCGGGCATATTGATGAAAATACCATCTATGGGGTAAAGGTCAATCACTTCCTCTACAATGTTGAAGATTTGTTCCTGTTCGTAGGGAGCATTGATTGAAACCGTATAGAGGTCCTCATTGGTGATATGTTCGCCATCCGGGGAGATGTAAAACCAGTCTGGGTGTTTCTCGAAAATACTTTTGTGGGCACGGCTGAAATCAAATCGGACGATTACACGGATACTGTTTTCATGGCATTTTTTGATCACCTCTCCCAACATGTTTTCCTGCATAAAAGGATTGGTATAGTGATATTCCAGTTTGGTCGGATAAAAAGCCATGATACCACCTGCATTTATAATCAAGGTGTTGGCGGAAAAATGAATCAAATCTGTAACCAATGAATCCGGATCCAAGGTAGCAGCTTCATAAGCAGGAAGATTGGTCTGTATAACCCTTAGGTTATTTGCTTTCCACCACTCCAGGGAATCAGGCCAACTGACCTGTGCATTTGCTTTCAATGGGAAAACAATTAGCAGAAGTATGATTGATAGAAGCAATGGGCATGCAATTGGTTTTTTTGATAGGTTCATTGTAGGTCGGTTTTGAGAGGAAACTTAAAATTGCCTTGTAAATAGCAATGGATCAAATTAATAGAAAAATGTTGTTAACCTTCTAAAATTTGGATAAGGGGATATTTTATTGGGACAAAGTGATGGGGTTTGGTAATAACTGTATGCTTTTTAGCAGTTCAGTGCGTGGAAAGGAGGGTTTCACAATCATGCTTAAGTTTCAATTTCCATTTCAAAGGTTAAGCCTTTGCTCTGTTGGAAATTTTTCATTTTCAAAATGTTGGCTTAGGCGTAGAGCAGATTGGTTCTAAGGATATTTGTATGGACTTATATGATCGAAGAGCTAAAGCCATTTCGGTTTTGTCGGATATTTAATAAATATAAAAGCTACAATTTTCAAGAGATGTTAATATACTATTAATCCAGAATGAACTTTCTGTGACATTCTCATAAGTATCAATTCCCGGTTCTAAAATTTGGTAACTTTGGATTTGAAAGAATTTTAGAAATGTATAAGTCAGAGGGGAATTTATGGGAAGACCTGCGTTCCGGGAATGAAAAGGCTTTTGAGTATTTGTTCGATCAGTACTGGAGCTCCTTATTTCGATATGCCTTTTCTATTTTAGAGGATGAAAATGAAGCTGAAGATTTGGTTCAGGAGCTTTTTCTGGATATCTGGGAAAAAAGAGAAGTGCAACTTCCGATAAGGACTGAATGGAAAGTTTTCCTTTTCTCCTGTCTAAAAAAGAAAATCCTTAAAACCTTCAGAAGTCAGGGAATACGTAAAAAACATCTGGAACAGCTTGTTCATCAGATTGAAAAATCTGACCTGCCATTAAAAGATCTTCTGCATAAGGAATTGCTTGAACTGATTCATGCCCAGACATTGGTACTGCCGGAAAAAGAAAGGCAGGTCTTTTTATTACATGAACTGGAAGGCTATACTGCCAAAGAGATTTCCTTACTTAACAAAGTTTCTGAACAGACTGTACGCAATCAGATCGCATCAGCAAGACACAAAATCCTTCCTCAGATTACCAAAGTATTAACTACTTGTTACTATTCTACTCCAATTGCTAAGTTTCTGTTAATTCGATTTTTTGAATAGTTGAAATGGATTCCTCGGGGTACTTCTACCAAACGACGTACTCTTGGAAAATCACAAAATATCCCGCTTACTGGATAAATACCTCAATGGGACTGCCAACGAATCAGAAAAACAATTACTGGAAAATTGGTTGGATGGCATTGCAGCTTCAGGTTCCGAAAAGCCTGATGTTAATTTAGAAAAAGTGTCCAGGGCAAAGAAAAATGCCATGGCCGCAATCAGACCTCCACGAAAAGTTTTTCAGTCCATTGTATTGAAAGTCGCTGCTATATTGTTGCCATTTTTGATTTTGACAATATTGCTTTGGAAAACTGTTGGCAGCTCATATCAGGAAGTAGTAGAAAGTACTCAGATAGGGGAGTTCAAAGAGTTTTTGTTGCCCGATAGCAGCTTTGTACTTCTAAAACCAAACTCTAGCCTGAGCTATCAAAAGGGTTTTGAAAAGGAGAGAAAAGTAACCTTGTCGGGCAGTGCCTTTTTTGATGTAAAAAGAAATCCGGATAAAGTTTTCAGTGTCACAGCAGATGATTCAAAAATAGAAGTACTTGGCACATCCTTCGAAGTACAGACTTATAGCCAGTTTCCCGAGCAGCGCATTACGGTAGCAAGTGGCAAAGTAACCGTCGCCTACAAAGGGAAATCTGTAGCCACACTTGAGCAATCAGAACAGCTAAAAATCAATAGACAAAACGGGACTGTGGTCCAAAGCAAAACGGAGTACTATCAGGACCTGAAACTTAAAAGGCTTGTTTTTGACAATGCAGACCTTAAAGAAGTCGCCCATCTTCTTACAAGCTATTATGATGTACAGATCAGTTACCCGGATGGTACGGGGCTGGGATTAAGTGCCAATTTGGAAGCAGGCTTAGACCTGGAAGTCATAATTGATGTGTTGAGTAGTATACTCT
Organism: Arthrospiribacter ruber; assembly: GCF_019343195.1. Classification (GTDB taxonomy): domain Bacteria; phylum Bacteroidota; class Bacteroidia; order Cytophagales; family Cyclobacteriaceae; genus Arthrospiribacter; species Arthrospiribacter ruber. Next base: position 311,753 of record NZ_RPHB01000008.1, on the reverse strand, counting down.
CCAAATATGACTTGAAAATCAAAAAAACAGGATCGAAAAACTACGAAATTCAATAACCCGACACCTGTTGGAGCAGGTGTCGGGACAGGCTAATTGAATGAAATGGTTTCCATCAATAACCTTTTATTAACTAATCAATCGCTAAAGTAATGAAAAAAAACAAATTGGAGAAAGTACAAATTCATCGTGTCTTTCTCAGCATCTGTGGGAGTTTTGCGCTCTTACTTTTGACCAATTATGCCATTGCCCAGGGATCAGGGACATTGGGATATGCAAAAGCTGAAGAAATCCACTTGTCAGAAGCGCTGGGTATGCTTCAGAAAAATTTCAATCTGAATATAATTTATGATGCCAAAGAGCTAGATGGATTAAAAGTCAGCAGTAAATCAATCCTAGCAAATGATGCGGAAACGTTTTTTTCCGAACTCACCAAATCCAAAGACATCCTTGTGGAAAAAAGAGGAGGGGTGTATTTTATACAGTCTGCATCAAAAAACGCCACTTCAAATACATCAAAGCCAAAAAAAGTTTCAATTGAAGTGAAAGGAAAAGTGATTGATGAGGAGACCTCCGAAGCACTTTTTGGGGTCACCATTCAGGTAAAAGGTAAAAGCAGTGGTCAGGTGACGGATTTTGATGGCAACTTTAGATTTGAAGGCCTTGAAGAAAATGATGTACTGATATTTTCAATGCTTGGTTATGAACCTCTGGAGGTCCCGGTGGGCAACCGCAGTGACTGGACCATCAGAATGAGAAATAAGGAAAATCTTTTGGATGAAGCTGTAGTAATTGGCTACGGTGAAGTCAGCAGGGAAAAATTAACAAGCTCTATAACCAGTGTTGCTCCCAAAGAATTTAATAGGGGAGTCATTGCAAACCCCGAACAGTTGCTGCAGGGTAAAGTGGCAGGATTGGTGATCAGCAGAGACGGAAACCCCAATGGAGGTTCGAGTATTGTATTGCGCGGAGCTTCCACACTTAGAGAAGGAGCCGCACAGCAGCCTTTTTATGTCATAGATGGAGTTCCGGGTGCTTCTATCAACTTGGTATCTCCTGACAACATAGTATCCATAGAAGTTTTGAAGGATGCATCTGCCACTGCAATATATGGAAGTAGGGCTGCCAACGGTGTAATTCTTGTCACTACAAGAAAAGCACAACCTACATACGGCTTTAGTTACCATGCCTATACAGGTGTAGAACAAGCCTCCAATTCACTTCGGATGATGACAGGAGACGAACTGAGGTCTTATCTTGCCAAAAACGGCCAAAGCCTTTTTCCAAATGACAACGACTATTCAATAAATCAAGGGGATACTGCTTTTGTAAATACGGACTGGCAGGATATCGTTACAAGGACGGCCATCAGTCAAAACCACACCCTTAGCTATGGAGGAGGGACAGATAGAGCTACTTTCAATGCCAGCCTCAATTATTTTAACCAGGAAGGAATTATCCGGGAATCCGGAAGAGAAAGGATAATAGCCCAGTTTTCATTAAACCAAAAGGGATTCAATGATCGTTTGAATTTGAATTTTCAGTTGACCAATTCACTTGATCGGCAGAAGCTGGTGAGAGGAGAGGTTTACAGGCAAATGGTCTCCTATCTTCCTACGGTCAATGTAAGAAATGAAGATGGAAGTTTTAAAGAAAATACCATCGACCATACTTCCAATTACTTCAACCCTTTGGGTATTCTTGAACTGAATCAGGATAGCAGGGAAAACAATACAATCCTGGGATTTATATCAGCAAAGTTTGATGTGACTAAGCAGTTAAATATCAATGTACTGGGTTCGTATCAGTTGGAAAAATTCGAGGGAAAACAATACCAGAACAGCGAATCCATATTACCGATTGGCTATGAAGGAACTTCCTATTCTGGCCAGCAGGTAGGTGGCATAGCCAAAAGGTTCAGTGTTCAGAACAATAGAAAGGTTTTTGAATCATTCTTTGAATATACTCCCCTGAACACGATGAACCAGGAACTGAAAATTTTGGGTGGATATTCCTGGCAGGACGACGTCAATAATGATGGCTTTCAGGCCACTAATACAGGCTTTGTTTCCGATGTGACAGGAGCTGAGAATTTGGCTTTGGGTTCCAATACATTGAGGGTGGATTATGGCAATTTTCTACAGGTACCATTGAGGATAATTTCATTCTACTCCAGGGTAAACTATTCTCTTTATGACAAGTATCTCTTACAGGTTTCCCTTAGAAGGGATGGATCCTCTGCATTCAGCCGGGACAACAGGTGGGGCAACTTCCCATCAGCATCTGTGGGCTGGTTGATCCATGAGGAAAACTTCCTTTCCGGTCAGTCATTGCTACAGCAGCTAAAGCTCAGAGCCGGATATGGTGTTACCGGTAACTCTCTTGGGTTTGATCCCCTTTTGACAGTCTTTAGGTTTGGTAGCTCAGGAACCTACTACAATAACGGGGTCTATGAACAGGCATTAGGTTCTGTAGCCAATGTAAATGACGACCTTAGATGGGAAAGAACTTCTATGTTCAATCTGGGCATTGACTTTTCACTTTTCAGCAGTCGTGTAAATGGTAGCCTTGAAGTTTACAATAAGTATACTTCAGACCTTATTTTCAATTATCCGGTTTCTACCACATTATTTGTACATCCCACGATGACTGCAAATGTGGGAGAAATTTCTAATAAGGGCGTAGAGCTTACTTTGCAAGCCAGCCTAATGCAAAAAGGAAAGTTTGCATGGGAGGTTTCAGGAAATATATCGAACAACAGAAACAGGGTAGAAAAGCTTTCAAACTTTGAGTACCAGCTGGATTCAATTCCTACAGCAGGTGGTTCTGGAGCAGGAGTGAGCGGAGTATCCACCCAATTGATCAAAGAAGGCTATCCTATAGGTCTATTCAACCTTTTCCAATGGACCGGAAGAAATGAAAATGGCATTTCAACTTTCCGCACCGCGGATGGTGGGGAAACCTCAGCACCCAGATTTCCTGCTGATGCCATTCTTATGGGACATGCACAACCCAAATTCACCTATGGTATAGGAAATAACTTCTTTTACGGAAACTGGTCTTTGAATGTGTTCATACGAGGTGTTTATGGAAATCAAGTCCTGAATTCTACCAGAGCTGTGCTCTCCAGTATCAGTCAGGCTTATTTAAGAAATATTCCTCTTTCAGCCCAGGATGAGCCCATGACAGATGTAAATAACAATTTTTACTCTGACCGCTATTTGGAGCCGGGATCATTTCTTCGGATAGACAATGCTACACTCGCCTATAATTTTCCCATGGTAAACAGCAAAAATTTCAAAAACCTGAATGTCTACGTCACAGGCAACAACCTGTTTGTCTTTACCAAATATTCAGGAATCGATCCAGAGGTAAACCTTGGAGGGTTGACTCCGGGATTTGACAATAATAACTTTTACCCTATGACCAGAGGGTTCCTGCTGGGATTGACCCTGGATTTCTAAAAACCTTAAAAAGTGCTTCCATTCAAAGGGAAAGCCCAGAAATATCGATGGAAGCTGAACCATTTCAGAATTCTTTGAATAAAAATTAACATGAAAATGAAAAATATACTAAGTGCTTTATTATTACTGGGACTACTGGCCTGCACGGACCTTGATGTGCCTATAGAGTCCAGCTATACTTCAGATGTGTTTCCAAGATCAGACGCAGAGTTTGCCTCCGTAACCGGGCCTGTATATGTACAGCTGAGAAACAATATAGCCCTTGACTATTATTACCTGCAGGAACTGACAACAGATGAAGCAGTCCTTACTGCCAGAGGAGCAGATTATTATGATGGGGGAAGGTACATACAGCTAAATCTACACACTTGGGATGAAACACACCCCCATATCAATTCCACTTGGACTTGGGCGTATAGAGGTATCAGCCTTTGTGGTGAAATACTGGCCGCCCTGGAAAATGCCAGTGAGGGTGAAATAAAGGACGGGACCGTAGCAGAAATCAGGACAATGCGCGCACTCTATTATTTCTTTGTGATGGACCTGTTTGGAAATGTTCCTATCAGCCCTGAATATGGGGAGCTTACACTACCTGGAAATTCAGACCGAAGTGCAGTTTTTGCATACCTGGAAAATGAAGTTTCAGAAGCTTTGCCTTTCCTGTCCAAAGAAATAGGTACAGCTACATACGGGAAACCAACTTATTGGATGGCCCATGCTCTTCTTGCAAAAATGTATATCAATGCTGAAGTATATACAGGAACAGCTAAGTATCAAGAAGCAGTAAACTCCATTAACATCATAATGAGTGCCAGTGAAAACGGGGCTAACCAGCCCTTTGATCTTGAGGAGAATTACATGGAAATGTTTGGCTTTAACAACGGACCACATATTAAAGAGACCATATTCGCAATCCCATTTGATCAAAATTTTGGTGCCAATGGGATGAGGTTAGGGAGATTTCCTTTGCACCCGCTTTCCAGAGTGAATTTTGGATTGCCGACTACAATTAGCGTTGGTAATTGTCAACATACCTGGGCAGATTTTTACTATTTATTCGAAAAGGATCCAGAGGACATCAGAAATGGGATTTGGTTGGTCGGACACCAATATTATAATGATGGTAGCCCCATGATGGATGGGGATTACCATGTGTTTTTGGACCCTGAGATTGCATTTGTGAATGTGGAAACCTTCGATAGAGGGCGATCTCCACAACAGATTGCCCAAGGAGCCCGAAATGTAAAATACACGCCAGACCCAACATGGACTTCCAGCAGAGATTCCAGAAATGATTTCCTACTGTTCAGGTATGCCGACTTTGTCCTGCTAAAAGCAGAGGCTTTGCTAAGGGGAGCAAATGACCCTATGGGCCAAAACCCTTTGGAGCTAGTCAATCAGGTCAGGTCAATCCGGAATGCCAGCACCTTGGCTGCCATTGATCTGGATATTCTCTTAGAAGAAAGAGGTAGGGAAATGGCTGGCGAAACCTGGAGAAGAAATGACCTGATCAGGTTTGGGAAATTTGAAAGTGAATGGGGCAGAGATGCTGAAACCAATTTACCGGTGAAAACCAACAATGAAACATACAGAAGGGTTTTTCCCATTCCTCAAGGTGAACTGGCAACCAACCCTAAATTGATTCAAAACCCCGGATATTAAAGTTATGCTGAAAAGGTTATTAATATTCTGTTTGATATTTTCAGGCTTGGTATTAAGGGTTGAATCACAGACAATTGACCCAACTGTTAGATCCAATAAATTCATAGTTATTGGTGACTGGGGGAGAAATGGAGATGATCAGCAGCTGGAAGTTGCTGATCAACTTCTCCATCAGGTGAAAAAATATAAACCCGATTTTATCATTTCATCAGGTGATAATTTCTACCCTAATGGTGTCAGAAGTATCCTTGACCCCTTGTGGAAATATTCATTTGAAGATATTTATAAAAGCTATCATCTTCAGATAGATTGGTACGCTATTTTAGGAAATCATGATTACCTCGGTGACCCGGATGCCCAGGTGGAATACTCCCGCATTTCCAGAAGATGGAACATGCCTGATAGGTATTACTCCAAAACTATTCCTATAAAAGGAAGTAGAAAAAAGGCTTTGTTCATTTATATAGATACCAATAGCCTCATCCCAGAATTTTATGCCAATTCTATCTACGGTCCCAATGTTGCCAAGTCCGACTCCTTAGCCCAAAAAAAGTGGATGAAGAAACTCATTGAAGAAGAAGATGACGAAATTGCCTGGAAAATCGTAGTAGGTCATCACCCTGTATATACAGGTGGAAGGACCAATGGTTATGACACCAGGTCCATTAGAAAATCATTGGAAAATTTGTTAAGGCATTCAGAAGTAGATCTTTACATCAGCGGCCATGACCACAGCCTTCAATACCTTGAGCATAACGGAATCAAACAGGTGATTTCTGGGTCGGCATCAGAAGTTACCCAAAGTGATACGCTGCCATATACAAAGTTCACCGCATCAGAGCCAGGCTTTATCCTATTTTCCTTGACTGAAGAGAAAATTGAGTTTGATGTCATCAATAAGAGTGGAGTAACACTCTACCATAGCAAAATTGAAAAGTAGTCTTAAATGTATTTATCGATAAAGAGTTTTTCTCTATAATCTGAAATTCCGGATGATTAAACGTTTTCATCCGGAATTTCTTTTAATCGAAAACCAAAAGTTTGGATAGAATGACTGATTAAAATTATTCAAAATCCATCTGCGAATTTCAAAACTTTTTTGACCCTACCTCATTCTTGGAAAGCAATTATATCTATTCAATAGATTTGACTTGTTCATCCTGTTTATTAAAATTTTCTTGATTTTTACTGATGTATAAGTATCCAGACTTAACTTAAAGTTCTACTCCGATTCATAATAGAACCTTTTGCAAAAATCAATTATTGTTCCCGATACAGGCCTATCTTTTTTATGAACTGAACTCATGGAGAATTGACCTTCCAAATAAAAACAATGTCATTTATTTAAAAAAAAAGTTTATTTAAATTAACTTAATTGAAAATTTTTAATATTACCAATTATTTACAATTAAATATTAGTTAAGTTTTTTTCTGATTTCTTGAAATAACCTGCACATAAAATAAAATAAGCATAACCTGAACTGGTATAAACGAAATGTTTATTAAAAATAGATTTGCAGAATGATATCTGATGAGTTCACTATGTCCGGTTAAAGCCAAATTATAAAGAATTTTTTCAGTCCAAAGTTTTGGAGCTGTGGCCATCAATATCATTGCTTGAAAGAATATCTGAAAAACCTAATCCTATGTAAGCCTATGAAACAAACAAAATGAGAAAACCGGGCTGCGCCAACAACCCGGTTAAGAATTAAGCTATAAAACGACTTATAACATTAACATTTAAATTTATGAATTTTATTTTACTTAAAAGCAGGTATACTGCAATCAGTAGCTTGCGGATAGTGCTATTTTTGGTACTTATCTGTCATTCATCTTTCGCCGGGAATCTAAGCCCGACATTGAAAGGTTCTCCGGATACCTATAACCTCTTGTATCAAAAGGAACTCAGGGGAAAAGTCCTCGATGCAAAAAGGAATGAACCCGTAGTAGGTGCTTCTGTATTCGTTCCCGAAACAAATATTGGTACTATTACTGACCTTGAAGGGGAGTTTTTGATCATGGTCCCTGATGAGACCAAGGAACTGATCATCTCATATATAGGCTTCAGAAGTCAGCATGTTGCGATAAGCAATGAAACTTCAATCCTTGTATATCTAGAAGAAGAAGGAGACCTTCTGGAAGAATTTGTTGTAATGGGCTATGATGTCCAACGAAAAAAGGACCTGACAGGTGCTGTTGCAGTGGTTAACATGGATGAAATTAAGAATATTCCGGTGGCCAATGTCGAAAACATGCTTGCGGGCAGGGCTCCAGGAGTTCAAGTGCTCTCTGATAATGGTCCAGGTGGTAATGTTTCAATCAGGATCAGGGGTTTTGGAACCGTCAACAACAATGATCCGCTCTATGTGGTGGACGGTACACCAATCTCAGGTGGGCTCAATTCAATCAACCCCCAGGATATTGAGTCCCTGCAAGTACTCAAAGATGCTTCTGCCGCTTCCATATATGGCTCAAGGGCTGCAAACGGGGTGGTTATTATCACAACAAAAAAAGGTAGGAGCGAAGAAACTTCAGTTAGCCTGGATGCGTATTCCGGGATTCAACAGGCCTTCAATTTGCCAAGAATGCTTTCCGCCCAACAATATGGAGACATGCTTTGGCAGGCATCTTTAAACGATGGAAGAAATCCAACTTCGGATATTTATGGAAATAACCCTCAAAGGGCACAGATTCCCATTTTCCTGAACCAGGCTGAAACAATTCCTTCCGGAGATACCGACTGGGTCAGAGAGATTTTTCAAAATGCCAAAGTGAACTCTTATAATTTGAATGTGTCCAAAGGGGATGAAAATTCCAGACAACTGCTCGGCCTTGGATACTTTAATCAGGAGGGAATTATAAGACATACCGGCTTTGACCGGTTTTCAATAAGATACAATTCAGAATACAGAATAAAGAACCGCATTACCATAGGTCAGAATTTTACCACATCTCTGACTAGAACCAATGATGTTGGAATCAATAGCTCACTTGGAAGTATAGTATATGATGCGTTTCAGTTTCCCTCAATCGTGCCAGTAAGGGATACTGAAGGAAATTTTGCAGGTAACCCTCTTAATGATATTGCCAATCCTCTGGGCTCATTGACCAGACAAAAGGACAATACCAGAAACAGGATAAAGGTTCTGGGCAATATTTATGGAGAAGCCGAAATCCTTAAAAACCTCTCTTTCCGAACAAACCTGGGTCTGGATTATGAAAACTATAACAGAAGGGCATTCGCCCCTTTGTATGATGAAATTTTATCATTAAGAGTAGTAAACAGCCTATCAGATAACAGCTCATTTTATTATCAGCTGGCATGGACCAATACCCTGAATTATAGTATAGAATCAGGAAAAAACAGACTGGATTTCCTTCTGGGACAGGAAGCCATTGAACAATACGCTGAATCAAAATCTGCATACAGGGAAGGGTTTCTCTATGAAGACCCAAATTTCAGGTACCTGAGTTATGGTACAGATAACCAACAGAATACAGGGGTTGCCGACCAATGGAATTTACTTTCATATTTCGGGAAAGTGAACTATTCCTTCGCCGATAAATATTTGCTTTCTGCAACAGTAAGATATGACGGTACCTCAAGACTTTCCAATAACAAATGGGATATTTTCCCCGCGTTTTCAGCTGGATGGAGAGTAAGTGAAGAAAATTTCATTGACCTGGGAAGAAGTGTCAATGAGCTGAAAGTCAGGGTTAACTGGGGGATGACAGGGAATCAGCAACTTCCTGCCTACTCAAGCCTTGCAAGCTTTCAGAACAATATCCATCATTCCAACTATGCCATAGATGGTGCACAGGAAAGTGTTGCGATAGGCCTCGTGGAAACAAGAGTAGCTAATGCCAACCTGACCTGGGAAACGACCACACAGTCCGGAATTGGTGTGGATGTTGAACTGTTTGAAAACAGGTTGTCTGTTTCTATGGATTATTTCAATAAAATTACTGACAATCTTTTAGTATATGCTCCAATACCACCGACATATGGGGGGACAAATGACGGCGTTTGGACAAATGGCGGAAAAATGAGAAATACAGGGCTGGAGATCGGTGCCAAATATTCCGGAAATGCAGGGGCTTTGTATTACAATCTGGGTCTGAACTATTCCTTCTACAGAAATGAACTCATGGAGCTCAGTGATGGAGTAAGTTATCTTGGAATTCCAGGCTCTTCCCTTCATTCAGTTAATTTTGGTCAGGAGGTGTCCCGAACTTTGCCCGGACAGGCCATTGGCTCCTTCTTTGGCCATGATGCCATAGGTATTTTTCAATCAGTGGAAGAGGTTGAGTCTTATGGTCTACAACCGAATGCCCAACCCGGCGATCTTATTTTTAGAGACGTAAATGGAGATGGGGTAATTGATGCCAATGACAGGACTGTAATAGGTTCTCCCCATCCCAAAGCAATTATAGGATTTAATGCCAATTTCAATTACAAGAATTTTGACCTTAACCTCTTCTTCAACGGATCTTTTGGTCAGGATATCTATAACCTTACCAAATACAAAACCCACTTCTTTAACCAGTCTGCTTACAACAAATCTGCAGATCTATTGGGAGCATGGACCCCCGAAAATCCGGGAGCTACAATCCCAAGACTTAGCCTTGATGATCAAAATGAAAATATCAGGCCCTCTTCATTTTTTGTGGAACAAGCATCATTTATCAAGCTGAACAACCTGCAAATTGGGTACAACATTCCTCCTCATAAACTGGGAGGACTTGAACTTAGGGTTTATGGACAGACAAACAACCTCTTTACCCTGACCAATTACAGCGGTATGACCCCTGAAATCGGCCTTCAAAATTACTCCAGCTCCAATAGAAACCTGGACATTGGAGTGGATAGAGGTGTATACCCTCCCTCCAGAACAATAATTCTTGGCCTCAACATCAAACTTTAAATCAAGAGAAATGAAATCTTACAGAATAATATTCTTATGCATTTTGGGAGCAATGCTTACGTTGGCATGTTCCCAGGAGTTTTTGGAAGAAGTACCGTTTGGAGAAGTTTCTCCCGCTGAAATGACCAGGCCTGAAAATGTGGAAAGAGCCATAATTGCTGCTTACAGCGTATTGAACGGTCAGTTTGACAATGCCACAAGTGGTTTTAATTCTCCCGCTTCCAACTGGAGCTTCGGGGATGCCGTTTCCGATGACTGCTACAAAGGAGGGGGAGGTACAGGCGATCAAAACCAGATCCACCAAATGGAAATCTTCAATACAACGCCTGTTATTGCCGATGTCCAAAGAAAATGGCTGGCATTGTATGAAGGAATAAAAAGGACAAACTATGCATTGTACCTTCTGGGAAATTCGGAAGGTTTTAATGCCCAGTTGAAAGATGTAAGGACAGGAGAACTGCTGTTTCTTAGAGGCCATTATTATTTTGAATTGAAAAAAATCTATAAAAATGTTCCGTTTCTTGATGAAGGGGATATCGAAATAGACTCATTCTACAAAGGCAATAAAGATCTTACAGATACGGAGCTTTGGTCAAAAATTGAAACAGATTTTAGAAATGCCAAAAACCTTCTTCCGGATAGCCAACAAGACATAGGTAGACCAAATCGCTACACTGCCTCAGCCTACCTTGCTAAAACATACGTTTTTCAGAAAAAATGGAATGAAACCATTCAGGAAGCAGATGAAGTAATCAATTCGGGAAAGTATAGACTGCTGGATGACTTTCGAGATGTATTTCTTCCGGAAAACGATAACAGTGAGGAAATAATTTTTGCAGTCCAGTTTTCCGTAAATGATGGAGAACCAAGACATTTTAACGGTGCTATTGGGGATAGACTTTCAGCTCCGGGAGGCCCACACTACCCGCAATATGGCTTTCACAGGCCAAGCCAAAACCTTATAAATGCCTATAAAGTTGATCAATCAGGTATTCCTGTTGCCGGAAATAACCTTTCTGAACTGGATTATGTGGACCCAAGATTGGACCATACTGTGGGAAGACCAGGTATTCCTTACCTAGATCTGGGGATCAATTATGAAGCGTCCTGGGCAAGAGACCTGAGTACTTATGGTCCATATGGTCCCAAAAAAAGGATCGTATCGGCTTTGTCCAGTCTTCAGGTAAAGGTATGGCCGTACATAAGCTCGCTTAACTATTATGTGATACGATATCCGGACCTTCTGCTTTGGAAAGCAGAAGCTCTGGTAGAAACTGGCAATTTGGAAGGAGCCAGAGAATTGGTGAACCAAGTCAGGATCAGGGCCAAAAATACTAAGCCTGTTTTGGCTCTTAACAGCCAAATGCCTGCAGCCAAGTATGCCATAGACAGCTACCAAACCCCATGGAACAACCCGGATGTAGCCAGGAATGCAGTAAGGTTGGAAAGAAGGCTTGAACTTGCCATGGAAGGACATAGGTTCTTCGATCTTGTCAGATGGGAGATAGCTGACGAAGTAATGAACACTTACTTTGATTCAGAGAAAAATCTACGCTCTCATCTTACTAATGGAAGGTTTGTCAAAGGAAAACATGAGTACTTTCCTATCCCACAGCTATACATTGATATTGTTGGGAATGAAAACGTTACCCAGAACAACGGGTATTAGGTTTTTAAATTCCCAAGCAAAGTGTCAATGGAATTTGTAAAGCACCTTTCTTTTAGAGAGGTGCTTTTTTTGTGTTTATATTTAAAAATTAATTGTACTAAAAAGTTATATGAACCTTTATTCAAGAAGGCTTAATTTGCAACAAAGCCTTTTTATAGGAATGAATTTACAATTCATATAATGCAAACTTGAGGAGATAGAAAATAGTGAAAATCTAGGGAGTTTTTTTCAATGGATTTTAGATTAAAATTAGAACCAATAAACAACCACGTTTTTTTTTGTGTATTCTGATTTTGTGCTTTAGCTTAGTTTGGATTTTCAAACCAATTTTATTTATGCATCAGGCATTATTCGATACTGTAGAGCAAATGATCCCTATGACAGCAAAAGACAAGGAGCTTTGCCTTCAGTATTTTAGGCCTTTTACTTATTCCAAAGGGGAATTGATAGAAAAAGCGGGTACAGTCCATGACTATCAGAATTTTATAGTGTCCGGCCACATGAGGAATTTTCATGTAAATGAAAAAGGTCTCGAAGTCACCGTTGATATCAATGAAGGCCCCAGATTTTTTAGCAGCTATTTGGCAATGATGGAAAGAAGACCTTCTGATGAAAACCTTCAGTGCATTACAGCCTGTGACATTTTAAGGGTCAAAAGGGATGATATAAATATCATGCTAAAAGAAAGCACAATACTAAAGGATTACACCATTTTGATCCTTCAACATTTTCTTGAAGAAGACAAAAAGAGGTTGACAGAAATGGGCAACCTTACCGCTGAAGAGCGATATAGAGCTTTTGTCCAAAAAAATCCCATGATAAACCGAAACGTCCCCCTCGTCTATATAGCCTCATTCTTAGGTATCCGGCCCGAAAGCCTGAGCCGCATCAGGAGGCAATTGATTTCTTAACATTTGTCAAGTGTAAGCTATAATCATTTTGTCAAATTGGTGAAAATTCAAAAATATGGGTTCACCGATACAGATAAAGAAGCATGGCATTTCAACACTTTTCAATAGGTATTCTGCTGAAGGACTTCTAAAACTTAATACAGAAATTTGGTTTGTTACAGCATTCATAGGCCAGGTTATCTTTGCAGCTTATATCATAAAGCTTTATGGAGGTGCTTCATTTAGGGGAGACTGGGAAGCCTGGAATTCCTTCATGCCACACGGATATCAAGAAGGTAGATTGTGGAGCAATGCCATAGTTTTCTTGCATATTTTTATGGCAGGGGTCATTACTATAGGAGGGCCTTTGCAGCTCATTCCCGCATTACGGAAGCATTTTCCAGCCTTTCATAGGATAAATGGAAGAATATATCTAGGAGTAGCGCTTCTGACCAGTATCACTGGGATATTGATAAACCTACTCAACAAACCCTTGGGGTCTCAGTTAAATGCCAATCTTACAGCATTCAATGGTGTTCTGATCATTGTTTTCTCCTACTTTGTTTACAGCCGGGCCAAAAGCAGCATGGTCTCTTCCCATAGAAGATGGGGGCTCAGGCTTTTTATGGCTGCCAGTGGTGTCTGGTTTTTCAGAATAGGTCTTATGTTCTGGCTATTGGTCAATTCAGGACCTGTAGGATTTGATCCCGAAACATTTGAAGGGCCAGCTTTGACCATATTAAATGCAGCACAGTTTATTCTTCCGTTAGCCTTTTTGGAAATGTATTTCCGGGTGGAAAAAAGTGGTAGGGACCTACCAAAAGTCTTTTATTCCATGCTCTTGATCTTGCTTACCCTTGTAACGGCAACTGGGATATTCGGTGCATCAATGATGCTTTGGTTTCCATATTTTTAATAGTTTAAGTTTATCTAGTCTAGCAAGGAAGAGCATGTTCTAATAGGGTTGCTTTATCAGTCTTCAAATAGTTGGATTGCTGAGTGTTTGTGCTCATTTTTTCATGATCTGTATCTCATGGTTTTCCAGCTCTTTTAATATCATACCCAAATGGAGCCATTGATCCGTCTCTATGTACTTCCTGATTTCTTCCATTAGCTTTAAGAGTGCCTTTCCTTTATTGATCCGCTCAAAGGGAAAGGGATCCGGATTTGATGAAATGATGCTGTCCAGCCTTTTATTGACCTGTATTTCTTTTTCATCCATAAGGGTAAGAATTTCGAAAATATCTATTGTTAATACTATTGACCTTTTTGTGTTGATATTTTAAACATATTTTTTAATTTGGAAAACCAGAGCTGCTCGATGATCCTGGTCCACAACCATCCCTCAGGAAACTTGAAACCATCAGAGCAAGACAGAAGACTGACCAGGAAACTCTCTGAGGCCGGGAAACACCTGGACATCATTGTGCTGGACCATATCATCTTTACTGAAGTGCTTAATCAGCTTTGCAGACAAAGGCATGATGTAGAAGGAAGGGGAGGGAGGGGTGCCTCCTTTTTTGCCTGAATCTTCTAAAAGTGATTTGTTGAGCTTTGCGGTCCTAAAACAAATATCAAACTCTTCGTACCTTCCAATCCAAAGACTTTTATTCCTATTTCGTTTAATTCCCTACACAGTCACTCTTCTCCGCAACCAATATCCAAAACCGATTGGGTGTTTTATTTTTAATCGCTTCAAGAATGGCAGGATTACTCATTTCCTTTGAAGGAATAACCTTATTGTCAATAATTTCAATCCATTGGGATCCATTTTCAAGCCAAGTGCTTAAAATCAGTTTTTTAAATCTTACTCTGGTAAGGCTCATTACAATGATCCAAGTTTTGTTTTCCTTCCAAAAAAACATTCTATACATCATGTAGTAAGATTGAATATATTTTTCAGATCACTTATTATTGACCTATTTAATTGCTTATAAACTTGGAGAAAAACGTTAATAATTTTCTCATAAATAGAAATCAAGATTCATAATAATTGTAATATTTCCTCATACAATTCCTTGAGCATCTTTTCCTGGCTTACCAGTTCCATCAACAAAAACTTAAGCGACATTAGGTTTATGCCAATTTTCTATATTTTGCGGAACTCAGAGCTGATCAATCTTCTTGTCATTTTGCTTATGGAATTTTGCAGGCCTTTTGTCAAACTTCAAACTGAACTTTCTAGCCATAATAATATATGCTTATTGAGGATTTATACCTTAACCTTTTATCAATTTACTAAAGACTTTTTTTCAAACTATCAGTAGAACCAAACAAAAATTTATTTCTGAAATCCCATAGAAAAAATCAATTTAGAATTAATCTAAATAAATTTGATTTAGGAAGATCCGTTTGCAACTTTGTATCGTTTATAATCAGTCTAAATAAAAACAATGTGTAATCTATTGAAAATAACTTCAATACTTGAGTTGCTTTATACCCATGCAAGATTACCCAGAAGGATCTGTGCTAATTAAATCATCTTTAAAAATCTAATGTTAAAAACATGAAATTATTCTTTACACTTTTATTTTGTCTGCTTTTGCAGACTGTTTACAGTCAGTCTGTTATCCAAGGGGCTGTTTTGAATCAGGATCAACAACCAATTGTTGGCGCCACTCTATTAATTACCGGGACAAACCAAGGAACAGTAACAGATGTAGAAGGAAAGTTCAGTCTTTCTTTCAATAGGAGCTCTAATATTGTTTTGAGGGTTTCGGCTATTGGTTATGTTGCGGAATCCATAAATGTTGATCCTGCTAACCTTGTAACTGGAAGTTTCACCGTCACTCTGCAGGAAGATGAATACAGACTTCAGGCAGTGGAAATCACAGGTAGGCGGGAAGATTCTTATAAAAATGATGTGTCCTTTAGCGGAACAAAAGTAGCCTCTCCGATCAAAGATATACCTCAATCAATTTCTTTTGTCACTAAAGAACTGATGGTAGATCAACAAGCTTTTACTACAGGAGAGGTTGTAAAAAACATGAGTGGAATCAATCAGTTTTCCAGTTATGATGATTTTACTTTGAGAGGATTTAGAAGTAGCAATCAATTGATAAATGGACTCCGTGCGGGTGGTATTTTCTGGGCACTTCCAATTACTGCAAATTTAGAACGGATTGAAGTTATCAAAGGTCCAGCATCAGCACTATTTGCTAATACGGACCCAGGAGGGACTATCAATAGGGTTACTAAAAAACCGCTTGATGAGTCCAGAAAGTCCTTACAGTTTTCTACCGGGAGTTTCAATACTTACCGTGTTGCCTTGGATTTCACTGGACCAATGAATGAAGAGAAAACCCTGCTTTACAGATTGAATGTAGCTTATCAGGATACTGAATCATTCAGAACGCTTCAGGGGAGAACAGATATGATGGTGGCACCTTCTTTTACCTTTTTGCCAAGTGATAAAACTGCTATAAATTTTGACCTAGTTTACTCAGCTACTAGAGGGAAACTGGATAGGGGACAGCCGATTTTCGGGGCTTCTGCCGGAACAGATCTTTTCTCCACGCCGATTTCCCTTGCCATAGCTTATGTTGATGATTATCTGAATATTGATAACCTATTCAGTACAATTTCCCTTCAGCATAAATTCACTGAAAAAACATCACTGAATGTGTCCTATATCAAATACCTGGCACAGGAAGACCTTCAGGAACACAGGACTTCCAACCAATTTGCAAGAGACGGTGATGGAAATGAAATCCCTACCCTGATGGGAATGTCCACCATCCGAAGGTTTCAAAGAAATTACACGGATAACTTATCTGCTTATCTGGTTCATGAATTTGCGACTGGAAAAATCAGACACAAGTTGCTTGGAGGCTATGATTATATACAGCGGGTGTTACCTGTAGGAGGAGCTACACAAAATGCCGGTGGTTACCTTCGGGCAGACGGTTCAGGATTTATTAATACCTTCAATCCCTACAATAGGGATGCCTACCAGTTTGATCAAAATGGCAATCCAATACCTAATGTTCCACACTTTAACCTAGCAAATCCTAGATTTACGATTTCTAACTATGAAAATTATCTTTTTATTAATAATCCGTTGACAGCTGCTAAGTATTCTGTTAATGGTTTTTACATTCAGGATCAGATCGAATACAACAAACTAACTTTATTACTCAGTCTGAGACAGGAGTTTTACACAGACCTATTAGGTTTTGGTGGCAGTGAGGAAGAAGAGGTAACCCAAGCTGCGCTGATACCGAGACTTGGTGCAGTGTATGCGCTAAACAAAAATATCAATGCTTATGCGACTTATTCCCAGGGATATCAACCTCAGGGAGCAGGCTTTATCGGTAGTCCGGAGGTTTTTGGAGGACCATTTGACCCTTTGACAAGTAGAATGGGCGAGACAGGTTTCAAAGGTGAGTTTTTCAATAGAAGATTGTTTGCCACTACAGCCATTTACCAAATTACCCAAAATAACATTCTAATCAATGCGAACAATCCTGAAAATCCAGACCTATTGGCACAAAGAGGGCAGGAGAGGGCTAGAGGAATTGAATTTGATCTTGCTGGAAATATTACCAAGAATTTGAGCCTGACTGCAAATTATGCATACAACAGAGCGATCATCACAGAGTCAGACAATGAGCAGGAAATTGGAGAAATCAAAGAAAATGCTCCTCTCCATCAAGGGGGTTTTTGGGCCAAATATGTCCTGACAGAAGGAAATCTAAATGGACTGGGCATCGCCTTGGGAGGTAATTTTGTATCCTCTAGAAATACTTTCAGTCCAATACTGACCTTGCCTTCCTACTTCGTGGCAGATGCAGCACTTTATTATACGGTGGACAAGTTTAGGGTTTCCGTCAATTTCAGAAATCTAGCCAACCAAGTTCACTGGGTCGGAGGGTATGATTTCAACAGACTTTTCCCGGGAGAGCCAAGAAACTTCCTGGCAACAGTCGCCTACAATTTCTAATAGCGGTTGAAAATGATTAAAAATAAAACTTTATGGCGAATTCATAACTGGACCGGCCTATATGTTGGTATAGTCATTGGTATTTTAAGCATTTCAGGTGCAGTAGCGATTTTTATTCCCGAAATAGAGGATTTTTTGGATCATTCCTACCAATTGCCTTCTTCCCAATCAGGGGAGAAGGCATCTTTTGTATTCAAAACTGTAGAAGAAGGTTCTCTACCAGAAGAATTTTCTAAGTTCAGTCTTTTGGGCATTTATCCTGGTCAAACTCCTGAAGATCCATGGGTGTATGATTATTATTATTCAGGTGAAAAATATGAATCTGAGCGTTACAAGGTTTTCGTGGATCCTTCTACTGGGGATTATCTGGGGAGGAAAGATCAATTAAACTCAGTCCCCAACTACCTCAGACAGGTTCATGTACGATTGATGGATGGCTGGTATGGTCGTCAATTGGTCGGTTTGGCAGGCATAGGTCTCTTGGTTATATCTATTACAGGTTTGTTGATTTATGGTAATTTTATGAAAAGCCAAGTGTTTGGAGCCATCAGAAATCAAAAAGGAATCCGAGTCATTATGGCTGACTGGCATAAATTAATTGGAATCGCAGCCCTGCTTTTCAATCTGATGATTGCCATCACAGGGGGCTGGCTTGGCTTGCAACCCAAATTGATGACATGGACAGATATGAAAGTGCCCAATCACTATCAAAGATCAGAAAAACCCTTAGAGGCCTCACAGGACGAAGCGTTAAACTTTGACCTGAATGCTTTGATGGGAAAACTCAATACCGAATTCCCGGACTTTAAACCAGTGATGATTATTCCTTCCTCAAACGGATACAATACCATTGAAATAAGAGGAGATTATGTAGGAACTTTGTACGAGCCCCACATTCATAAAATAGTCCTGGACAAAACAGATCTTCAAACGCTTTTTGCTTATGACGGTCGAAAACAGAATTTTTGGCATAAACTCTATTTCATCCAGGAAGGCCTTCACTTTGGTCGGTATGCCGGCCTGATAACAAAAATCCTGTATTTTATCCTGGGTCTGACTTCGGGTTTCCTATCTCTTACCGGTTTTATAATTTATCTGAAAAGAAAAGAAGCTAAGACAGTTTTCAAATCCACTGTCATGAAAACTGTTTTTGTCTATTCTGTATCTATTCTGGTATTCTTGATTCTGATGGGATGGGCTGTGACCTTCTTTGGATACGTATGGGTGGCTACGGTGATTACGCCTAGTGTATACATTTTCCTGATAGGATTTATTGTTTATCACCTCTTCCGATGGCGTAAAAGGCGAAGAAGTATAATCAATGAGAAAATACAAAAAAATAAGTCCAAAATAACAGCAAGACAATTGTGAAATGGGAAGCGTGAAGAAAAAGAAGAATTATTTTGAGTCTATCCTTATACCATTATGCTGCTCTCTGCTATTGGTATTTGTACTCAGTATGGTATATGTACTGGATTTCATGGTACTCGAAGTCGCCCTTCCAAATCTCTATATCAAGGGGGGGGTAGCGGTTTTATTAACAGTTTTGATGTTGTTAGCTATCAAGAAAAGGCAGATAGTTTTAGGATATGGAGTGGTTTTGATTGCATGCATCGGCATGCTTTGGTTTTTTATTCATGGTTGAAAACACAGCTGAAAAATAAAGACCTAAAATCAAAAGATAAAAGTACAAATTCATAAAGATATCAAGTCCTGGATCCGGAAATATTGGTTTTGTGAATAGGGTTTATTTGTAACTGAAGCAATTCCGGATTCCAGGCACTAATTTAAACTGAATGATTATGAAAAACTGTGAAAGTGTTCTTTTGGCTGAAATGCCCAACAGCAATGTGGTCAAATGCCTTGAATCCGGTTGTGTAAGATGGTATTTTAACAATCTGATGGTTACATTTCTGGAAGAGGATTTTCTTGTTTTCAGTAAATCCTTTCAAACCATAGATTTTAATATAAAAAGTTGGCAAACAGAAGAAGGTGGAAGATTTATAGTGATCAATACTTGCCATCAAAGTATCCAGTTTGTCATTAAAGAATATGAACATAGACAACTTTCCGAGCTATTCGAGAAAGCCAGAACTGAGTTGGAAATACTTCAAATTTTAAACGGTTGATTTTTTGATTGTCTCGGGGAGGGTTAATGACATATGGCCCTCCCCCTTATTTTTAAAAACCAGACCTTGACTTACATGCTTCCCTGCAAGCCAATCATTGATGGGATATGTCAATATGAATTTCTTGGAAATACTCAGGGGAGGCAAGCAGGTAGAAGGTTTCAGGCTTTTGTAACTCCAATCAGAAACTATTGGATTCCCTGTAAGCCTTGGGCAACATTCCGAAGCACTTTTTAAAAGCACTGCTGAAGTGTGTGGCATGACTGTATCCAAAATATTCCGCTATGTCAGCTATAGGTTTCTTTGAAGAAGCAAGCAATTCTCTGGCTTTTTCCATTTTAAATTCATGTAAATAGTTATAGGCAGTTTTGCCAAAATGCAGTTTAAAATGTTTCTTTAAGTTGAATTCATTGGTACCTACCAACAAGGCCAACTCCTTTAATCCCGGAGGATTACTGAAGTTTTCAAGTAGAATGGATTTTGCCAGTTCCATTTTTTCGATGTCTTCCGGCTTTAAGAACTGAGCAGTTGTAGGATAAGAGTCCTTTTCTTCCAAACTATCCATCAAAAGGATAAATGCTTCTTTGATCTTAATCTCCACATAATGCGCTAAAAAACAGCCTGCATACTTTTTGGAAACAAAATGCAACAGCAATTGCCGAAGCTCAGGACTGACCAAAATACCTTTCTCTGAAATTAACCTTGGTTCATTGCCTGAAATATCTCTTAGAAGTGTTCCAAGGCCAAGAAAGATCTTTGAAAAATGCTTTTGGATGTAATCTATATGGATGTTGACAACCAAAGTTTCAAATACTTCTTCTCCTTCATACTCCACCCGGATTTCCTGATCGCCATAGAAAATCATATTGGCCATACCCGACGAAAGACTGTAAATAAGCTTGCCGGTTTTGTTGTTGAAATAATTAAGATGGCCTGCCAGACAAAAACTTAGCTGTATGTAGTTTTTCTGTGACAGCACATGGATGGCGTAAGGTCTGTGATCTGGTATCATCTTGGCATGACAATAATAAATCGCATCCGATAAATACTCAGCCCCTTGGATACCCGGAAACTCCAGATTCCTCAAAATTACTTTTGGATGGGAAACACCTTCAGTACCCAATTGCTGAAAAATTCCTTCTTCTTGATCTAAAAGACGACTGAATAATTTTACGCCACTTTTTCCCTTTACCGTCATTTTAATTCCTTATAGCGTCATTGATACACCGTACCTGAGCTTAGATTTGCAGCACAAACTTAATTCTTTTTTAGACTAAGTCTAAATAACAGTAGTGAAAATTATCTGAAGCCCATGAAAAAAATTGTACTTATTGTTTGTGTTTTATTTGCGTCAACCCAAACGAATGCCCAGCATTTTCATGCCTCTGGGACCGTCATAGAAGATTATTCTAAAAACCCTCTGCCGGGTGCTACCATACAGATCAAAGACAGACCGACGACTGCTGTAACTGATCAGGACGGAAAATTCAGGATGTATGCCAACCCAGGAGATGTGTTGATCATTAGATTTATCGGATTTTTGTCAAAAGAAGTCATCGTCCCGGAAGCAGAAGAGGAGCTGATCATTTACCTGAAGGAAAATGCCACTTTGCTGTCTGAAGTAGAGGTGGTCGGGGCGCTGGGCATAAGTCGATCGGCCAAAGAACTGGGCTCCTCATCCAAGATCGTGGAGTCTGAGGAGTTGAATCAGGGCAAAGTAGTCAACCCGATATTCGGATTGTCAGGAAAGGTTGCCGGCTTAAGGATCAACATGTATGACAGTAAAGTAGATCCTGCAGCCCAGGTGGTACTTAGAGGCAATAGATCACTTCAAAGAAGCTCTGGAATTGATGGCAGAAACCCCAATGAACCCATCTATGTGGTGGATGGTGTCCCGATTCCTGATATCTCCAGACTCAACCCCAATGACATAGAAAGCATCACCGTATTAAAAGGTGCCAATGCTGCAGCCCTGTATGGCTCGGAAGGTGTCAATGGTGCGCTTATGATCACTACAAAGAGAGGAACCAAGGGAAAAGGTCAGGTAAGGGTAAGCAATACCACTACATTTTCCAATGTTTACCTCTTGCCTGAGGCCCAGACTGTTTATGGTCAGGGTAACAATGGAGTCTACAGTCCGGTAACTTTTGAATCCTGGGGGCCTGCTTTTGATGGTAGCATGCAGCCCTTTGGAACCCCCCTGCCTGATGGTACACAGCCCATGGTATTATTTGCCGCACCTGAAAGAGACAATAGATTGAACCTTTTTCAACAGGGCCTGAATCTGCAGAATGATGTGTCTTTTTCAGGTGGAGATGATATCAGTACCTATTTTCTCTCCGCACAACACGTCAGACAAACGGGAATCATACCGGATGATAAGAATGAAAGGGTGAACCTTAGGTTTAACGGATCCAGAAATTTTGGTAAACTCCGGACTTCCTATAACATCAACTTCATCAACAACAGGAAGGATGTAACCCCAGATGGACCCTGGATAAGTGCTTACAGGTTTCCGGCCAATTTTGATTATGACCTGATCAGAAACTGGCAGGATCCCAATTCCCCAGGTAATCCCAACAATTACTTTATTCCGAACGGCTCCTGGCTGAGAAACCCCTATTTTCTGATAGACAATATCCGTCAGACCAATCAGCAGCAAATCCTCAATGGGAAAATTGAATTCAGCTACCAGGTGACACCTTGGATGGAAATCCTTTACAGGGCAGGAATGTATGCCTCCATGGATGAAATCAGAAATACTACAAATAAATATGAAGCTCCCGGAACCAGAAATACGCCCGGGTCTGTCAATGATCAGAGCCTCACCTACAGAAGGTTCAACAGTGATTTGATCATGAGTATTAAAAAGGATATAGGCACGGTAAGCAATCGCCTGCTGATCGGACATAACCTCAGAACTGATTATAGAAAACAACACAACGTAGCAGCGACAAACCTCCTATATACCGATATTTTCAACCAAAGTAGCCGGGTAGGTGAATTGACCGGAGGCTCCTCTCTATCAGAACAGCGTTCATTGGCTGTATATGCCGAGTATGTGGCTGGATACAAAGACCTCCTTTACCTTACTTTTACCGGAAGAAACGATTGGATCTCTACCTTAAGCAAGGAAAACAGGTCCTTTTTCTATCCCGGTATAAGTGCCTCATTTATAGCTTCCGAAGCCATTCCGGCCATTAGACAACAGAGGAAAATATCTTATACTAAGCTCTATGCCTCATGGAACAAAACAGGGAATGTAACCTTATCCCCATATCAGCTTAATAATCCTTATAGCCAGCTGAACGGCTTTCCCTTTGGGAATACCGTAGGCTTCTTGCCGGGACTGACCAATCCTAACCCGGGAATTTTACCTGAATTTGTAACTTCCTATGAATTGGGATTGCAGGTAGGACTTTTCAATCACAGGCTATACCTGGATGCTGCCTATGTTTATACCGACTCTGATGGGCAGATTTCCAATGCCAATGTGTCAAGGGCTACCGGTTATAATGCCATGCTGGTCAATTCAGGAAGGGTGACCAATAACATCATAGAGCTTACCCTAAGTGGAGATGTGGTCAGAAACATGGAATGGACCTGGAACATGGGATTCAATTTCACCTACACCAATAATATGGTTAGGGAACTCTACGGAGGAGCAGACTTTAGACAGAACTTTAGACAGTCCTATGCATTTGTAGGACATCAGTTTCCCACTTTGTGGGTAAGTGACTACCAAAGAGACCCACAGGGTAGGGTAGTGGTGGACGCAGAGACCGGAGATCCCCTTGTCGCTGAGGAGAATGTGATTCTAGGACCAATGGTCCCCCCATACATCTTCGGATTAAGTACCCAAGTCAACTATAAAGGCTTCACCCTGGCGGCCCAGTTTGAATCAAGACTTGGTGGTTGGTTCTACTCAGAGACTGTTCCGCCTATGTATGAATTTGGGACACATCCCATCACTGCCCAGTATGGAAGAGAAGCATTTGTTTGGCCCAATTCAGTCATTGAGGTTTCTCCCGGGGAATATGTTGAAAACACCGAACTGCTTACTTCAGGTGGAGGTAAGGAGTTCTGGACCAGGCAGGGGGCTGTACAGAGCAACACTGCGGCCAAAGCCGATTTCTTTAAGCTACGTGAGCTAAATTTGAGCTATAGCCTTCCCCCGGCTGTGGTGGACAGAATGGGCTTCCTCTCAGAAGCAAGTTTGGGCCTTGTCGCGACCAACCTGTTTATCATTCGCCACAAAGACAATAATATCGGAGATCCTGAATACCTATACAACAATACCGATGGGTACTACAGCTTTAGACAGTTACCGCCCATGAGAACTTATGGTATGACTTTCCTGGCCAGCTTCTAAACCATCCACTTTATTTGAATCGCTATGAAAAATATACACAACATTATCTTGTCATTTGTCTTGTTGACCGGGCTGGTTGCCTGTGATACATTTTTGGATGTGAACTCCAATCCAAACAGCCCAATAGCTGAAAACTTGCCCCTGAGTGCCAAATTGCCGGGAGCTCTGGTCTCAACGGTCAATCAGGAGAGCCTTCAGTTGAACTCTATGGGTGCTTTCTGGGCGGGGTATTGGGGGACCAACAATGAAGGGATCAACCAGTTTTTTGACCTGAAAACATACAATGGACTCAATATCAGAAGCCAAAGAGAAGGCATACCGGTTTGGGAAAATGGATTCAACAACATACTGTTCTTCAAACTGATTGAAGAGGAAGCCCTGGAAAGTGGGCAGTTTTTCTATTCCGGAGTTTCCAAAATTATGCAGGGATGGCTGTTTCTTAGGTTGGTAGATGTGTACAACAACATTCCTTTTGATGAGGCCGCTCAGGGAAACAACATTCTAAATCCCAAATATGAAGCAGGACAGGAGGTGTATAAAAAATCCCTGGAACTGATCAGCCTAGGTATTGAGGAAGTGAAAATGTCCGGAATTTTACCACAGACCCATGGAGATATTCTTTTTGAAGGGGATAAGGAATTGTGGGCGAAATTTGGAAATACAGTTAAGCTCAGGGCATTGGTTAGACAAAGCCAACAAGGGGATCATGCTTACATCCAAAATGAAATTCTAAAAATATCCAATGAAGGAAGTGGGTTTTTGGACATTGGGGAAAGTGCAACCGTAAACCCTGGATACCTGAACACTGCGGGGAAATTAAATCCTTTCTGGGCAGCTTACTACCGCGATGTGCAGGGAAACACCCTGCTGAATTACCAAATCATCAGACCGACCACATTTTTGCTCGAACAATATTCCCGTTTACAGGATCCCCGCATTTCTCAGCTTTACTTGCCTGTAAACGGATCCTATAAAGGAGTGCTTTTTGGAAATATGGACGGGGGAAATGCACAGTATGACAGAGATTCAACGTCTGCTTTTTTAGGGCCTGTGGAAAATGGGGGACAAGCTACGGGCCTATTTCACAATTGGAACCAGTCCAGTATGATGTTGAGCGATTTTGAAAGTCTGTTTTTGCAGGCTGAGGCGTCCCATAGAGGGTGGATACAGTCAGATACCGAGACGTTGTACAAAAATGCCATTGCCCAATCATTTGATTACCTGAAGGTACCTATTGAAAAATTGGAAGAATACTACTCCCAGCAAACAGTATCACTTGCCTCAGCCAATGAGCCCTTGAGAAATATCATTCTACAGAAATGGCTTGCACTGAACAGTATCAACAGCTTTGAAGCATGGTCTGATTTCAGAAGATTGGGAATTCCTGAAATCCCGGGAACAGTGGCAAGCGGGGTGACAGGAAGACCTCAAAGGCTGATGTATCCTGAGACAGAAATAGGGACTAACAACCAACAGGTACAGGCTCAGGGGAGTGATGACATGACCAGGGGTAAAATCTGGTGGATGCCTTAGGCATACTACAATAACATGATTCAATGACAACAGCAGCAAAACTGAAACCCATGGAAAAAGCAAATAACTCTTACTGGCTTAAAACAAGAAAATTCTTCAACGATATCCACCTCTGGGCAGGTCTTATCAGTGGATTGGTGGTATTTGTGGTCTGCTTAACAGGAACAATATATGTCTACAACTCAGAAATCCGGGAGCTGGGGGCGAACCATTTGTACAAAGTGGACTATCAGAAAGGCCTGGGAAAAATTACTCCTGAATCAGCCATTGAAAAGGTCAGGCAACAAAGTCAAGGGGCAGTGACCACCATCCTGATTGAGGAAAGCAAAAAAAGGCCCTATCAGATTACCGTAAGAGAAGAAGGTTCTCAAAGTAGATTTGGAACCATCTATTATGTAGATCCTTATAAGGGGACAATTCTTGGAAATAGCAATGAGCACAACAGCGCAGCAGAATTTATGGGCTACCTTTTTAGCCTCCACAGGTGGCTCTTGCTGGATAAAATTGAAAACCCACTCATAGGGGAGCTTTCTAACAGAACACTTGGGAGTTATATAACAGGGGCAGCTACCATTCTTTTTACTCTGGGAGTGATTACCGGCATGGTGATCTGGTTTCCCCAGAGGGTGAGGAATTTCAGACAAGGACTCAAGGTTAAGTTTGGTAAAAGCTGGAAGAGAACCAACCATGACCTTCACAATACCCTTGCCTTCTATTCCTGTATCATATTGTTTCTGATGGGGGTAACAGGTCCGTTTTGGTCGTATCCCTGGTACAGAGAAGGACTTCAAAAAACTTTGGGAACCTACAAGCCAAGAGTAGAACAGGGACCCGGACAGGGACCTGGCCCCGGTAACCCATCCGCCGGTCAGGGAAGAAGAGGCCAACAGGCGCCTTCCACTGGAAAAGAATCAGAATTACCCCTGTCAATTTTTGAGTACATCAGCAGTGCCGATGCAGTGTTGGATTACCCTGGAAATTATAGGATATCCCTTCCACAAGGAGGAGGCAAAAACCTGAACATTCAAAAATCAAAAATTGGATTTTTTGCCCCTGCTGCTTCGGATAGAGTAGTCCTTGATATGGAAACAGCTGACCTAACAGAGAAGGATATTTTCAGAGAAAAGCCTTTCAATGTCAGGGTTTCAAGTTCCATAAAGGCCCTACATGTTGGAGATGTTTATGGACAGTTCAGTAAATTGCTATATTTTCTTTCCTGCCTGATTGCAACCAGTCTTCCCGTGACAGGAACACTGATCTGGATCAATAAGTTAAAAAAGAAAAGGGCAAGGAAAAAAGTCCGGCCTGTTTCCCAAATTAAAACCATGAAAATTTAATAGGAACCTATGTTATTACTTTTGTGGATTGGGAGTTGTAAGTTTTGCCCGGTATTATCCCTCACACAAATAACTTAGAATTAGCCTTTTATTTAAATTAGTTCAAGGTAAAACCTTTTGTATATGCCAGAAAGAAATCAAACTTGAACAGGGTTCATGTATCTATATGCGATAACTTTGATAGCATGTCATAGCGTTCATTTTAACAGGAGCTGTATCCCATGATATTCCAGCTCTTTTAATTTCATCCCCGCAAGCAGCAATTGATCCGTTTCTATGCACTTCCTGATTTCTTCCATAAGCTTTAAGAGTGACTTTCCTTTATTGATCCGCTCAAAGGGAAAGGGATCCGGATTGGATGAAATGATGCTTTCCAGCTTTTTATTGACCTGTATTTCTTTTTCATCCATAAGGGTAAGAATTTCGAAAATATCCATTGTTGATATTATTGACTTTTTTGTGTCTATATTTTAAACATTATTTTTTATCCAGGGAAGTAGTCATACAGAATTTTTAAAAATTTCAATTATTTACTTCCGGCCTTTTGAAAGCCAAATATAGGAGTCCTGAAACCACACATGGCTGATGGGTTTTCTGAAGGGAGCAAGGGACTACGGCATAAATAGGAAAGGTATACCGAACAGGATTTATTCCGTTCCACCTTGCTTTCAGTGGTTTGCAGACTCCTGGGGGAGGGGCTAAACAAAAGCTCTAGGGCAAGGAGTGAAAAGTCTGCAACAATATCATAGCTACTTCCAGAAACATCCTCAGAGAAGAAACTGAAATCCTTTACACCAAAGGAAGATCAGCCCTTTCCGATTTTCACCTGATTGCTGCAATAGGTGGGATTACCTCAGAACAGGCAAAGGCAATACTGGCAGCTGAAAACTACAGTCTGGCAGCTTTGGCCAAATACTCCCTACATGACTGGATGAAGGTAGGAGGTATTGGTGAAGCCAAAGCAACGGCATTGGTACTGGCTTTTGAAATGGGAAGGAGAAGAATAAGGGAGCCCGAACAAAAGAAGATGAAGATATGCTCCTCTACGGATATCTACCAGATGATGAAAACAGACCTCTTGGATGAACTGGTGGAACACTTCTATATCATACTTCTGAACAGAAAAAATCAGGTCATCAGAAAAGTAAGGATCAGCACAGGTGGAACATGCGGCACCATCGCAGATCCCAAAGTGATCTTTAAACATGCTTTGGAAAACCAGAGCTGCTCGATGATCCTGGTCCACAACCATCCCTCAGGAAACTTGAAACCCTCAGAGCAGGACAGAAGACTGACCAGGAAACTCTCTGAGGCAGGGAAGCACCTGGCATCATCGTGCTGGATCATATCATCTTTATAGACTGTGCCTATTTCAGCTTTGCAGATGAAGGCATGATGTAGAGGAAAGGGGAGGGGGACCTCCTTTTTTGCCTGAATCTTCTAAAAGTGATTTGTTGAGCTTTGCGGTCCTAAAACAAATATCTAACTCTCCGTACCTTCCAATCCAAAGACTTTTATTCCTATTTCGTTAAATTTCTTACACAGCCAGCCTTCTCCATAACCTACATCAAAAACCGGTTGGGAATTTATGTTTTTAATTGCTCAAGAATGGTAGGTTTACTTACCTCTCCTGAAGGAATACCTTTGTTGTCAATAATCTTAACCTATTGGTATGCATTTTCCAGCCAAGTACTTAAAATCAGTTTTTTAAATCTTACTCTGGTAAGGCTCATTACAATGATCCAAATTTTGTTTTCCTTCCAAAAAAACATTCTATACATCATGTAGTCAGATTGAATATATTTTTCAGATCACTTATTATTGACCCTATTTAATTGCTTATAAACTTGGAGAAAAATGTTAATAATTTTCTCATAAATAGAAATCAAGATTCATAATAATTGTAATATTTCCTCATACAATTCCTTGAGCATCTTTTCCTGGCTTACCAGTTCCATCAACAAAAACTTAAGCGACATTAGGTTTATGCCAATTTTCTATATTTTGCGGAACTCAGAGCTGATCAATCTTCTTGTCATTTTGCTTATGGAATTTTGCAGGCCTTTTGTCAAACTTCAAACTGAACTTTCTAGCCATAATAATATATGCTTATTGAGGATTTATACCTTAACCTTTTATCAATTTACTAAAGACTTTTTTTCAAACTATCAGTAGAACCAACTAAAAATTTATTTCTGAAATCCCATAGAAAAAATCAATTTAGAATTAATCTAAATAAATTTGATTTTTAAATCTAGAACCTCATTTTTGTATTGTTTTTAATTAATCTAAATAAATGAAAAAGATATACTCAATTATTTACCCCATAATGGCTCTAATGTTGGCCTTTGGAACCAATGCAGTAGCTCAACAGGGCAATATTTCCGGAAGGGTATTGGATTCTGGTACGAAAAACCCAGTGCCCTTTGCCTATGTGTTTCTTTTTGACCACGATTCGGAGAAAGAAGTGGCTAAAACTTTTTCTGATGAAAATGGGAGGTTTTTTTTAGAGAGGGTTCCTTTTGGGAAATTTGATCTAAAACTGACCGAAGTGGGTCATGAGCATCTATTTGTTCAAGGCATAGAACTAAATGAAGACAAGCAAAGGCTCGAACTGGGAAATATTTCCATGCAAAATCCGGGCAGGCAACTTTCAGAGGTTATGGTGTCAGCCTCTATTGGAATAACAGAAATTAGTCCTCAGAAGACCGTGTTTTCCGCTAAGGACCTCCCAGTGGCACAGGGAGGTACTGCCGGGGACATTCTGAAACTTATGCCTTCTGTAGGGATGGGGGGACCTCCAGGTATTCCTAGGGATGTACGTTATAGGGGATTGGAAAAGTCCTATACCTTGGTTTTGATCAATGGCAGGAATTCCGGAATCCAGGGTAACAGTAGGGAAACGCTCATCAATCAGATTCCCGCCACTGCTGTGGAGCGCATTGAGATCATTTCCAATCCAGGCCCACAGTATGATGCGGATGGCATCAGTGGTATAGTGAATATAATTCTGAAAAAAGATGCGCAATTTGGCACACATGGAAACATAGGAGCATTTTATGACAACCGGGGCGGATACAATCTTTCAGCTTCCCTTTCACATAAAGTAGGAAATGTGGATCTGTATACCCATTTTGATAGAAATCAGTTTTTTTTCAGGGATAATTCCCTAATGGTAGAGACAGAAGAGCAGATACAATATAGGGAAGGTGAAATAAATGGATTTAGGAAAGTAGATGCTACAGAATACAGGGATCTGCTTTCACAAAATTTCAAAACAGGAGCAAAATTTTATCCAACCAAAAGGTCTGTAATAGGTGCAGAATATCTCTATGGCAGCCAATGGGAAAACCGGATCAAAAATACTGATACCAGAAACCTTAGGGCAGACGAGTCTTTTAACAACAGGACTTTGAGGGTAGAGGATAGGATTGAAGACCTTGCATTTCACCAATTTGGGTTGGACTATCTCCTGAATTTCAAAAACAGTGGCTATTTGGAAGTGTTTGGTAATTATGTGTATTCCCCGCAAATCAAGGAAAGGGACCAAATTGACCAAAGGGTTTCCGAGTCTGGAGAACACTTAAACAATCAGCCAAGTATCCAGAGAAACAATGAGAGTTTTAATGACAACAATTTCTTTTTTCAGGCGATGGTCTTTAAGCCGATATCTAAGAACCTCAATTTCAGATCAGGTTATAAACTGTTTAATAGGTCAAGGAACTCAGCCCAGCTAATTGAGCGATTTGACTATGTGGAAAACATATTTCTACCTGAATCTGATGGGAGAAATAATTTCGATTACCATGAAACGATTCATTCCATATTTGTAAACAATGAATTCAATCTCAATAAATTAAGAGCTGAAATCGGATACCGGCATGAATATGTGAACTACGCTTCTCTTGCGACCCTGACTGATGATGAAGTGGTTTCTTCTTATCACATGCCTTTGCCTACAATCAATGCCTTTTACAATATTGACACCACTCAATTTGTGAAATTTTCATTTGGCAGGAGGATCAGAAGACCCAATATGAACCAATTGAATCCTTTCGAGGACAATTCTGATCCTTCCAAAATCAAAGCCGGAAATCCAGATCTGCTTCCGGAATTCGCTTGGGCCTATGAGATAGGCTACATGAAGAATTTCAAATTGTTAAATATTGGGACCAACCTGTTCAGAAGGGATTTGACCAATGTGATTCAAAAAGTAATCACTGATGTAGAACCTGGGGTGGTAATGGAACGAGATGAAAACATTGGTGAAGCCTATATCCAGGGGATTGAAATATTGGCTGCCATCCAGCCTTTGAAGTGGTTAAATATCAACACCAACTATTCAAGGTTTGCTTCAGCGATAAAAGGAGAAGATCAGGATGGCGCACTGCAGGATCAATTTGCCTGGTCATTTAAATTCATCGGAGATTTGGTTTTTGACAAACCCGGGATATTTATACAAGCCGCATATAACGCTGTAGGGCCGAAAATAGCTTTTGACAGGACTGAAAACACCATCGCATTTTGGGACTTTGCCGCTTCCAAAAGCCTGTTCAAAGGAAGATCCAGCCTAAATGTAAGACTTGTAGACGCTTTTGCAACCAACCGCAAAATAAGAACTGAGACCACAGCTGCCCAGGTTCGTAACAGGGTACAGGAAGCTCCGGGAAGATTAGTCAGTGTTGGTTTGAATTACAGTTTTTAATCACATGGGTAAGGTCAAGGAACTATTTGGGAAAATTCACCTGTGGCTGGGATTGGTTAGTGGTGCGGTTGTATTTCTGGTCAGTGTTACAGGTTGCCTTTATGTATTCGAAGAGGAAATCCGTTCCTTCCAATACCAAGACCGCTATGAATTGGGCCATATTCCCGATTCTCAAAAACTTTCCGTTGGAACCCTTTCAGAAATTGTCTTTAAGTCTGCGGTAGGGGCTGAAGTGAAAAAAATTGATTGGTATCCCGAGGCTAACAGAAATTATACTGTACATCTTGAGGAAGGGAGGCGGGCCTATATAAATCCTTATGATGGGAATATGAGTGATGTCCACGATCCGGATTGGCTTTGGTATGTAGAAAAGCTGCACACTTCACTATTGCTTGGAGAATTTGGAAAATGGGTTATCAGGATCAATATCCTGGTATTTTTAATCCTGCTATTAACTGGCATTTACCTATGGTGGCCTGCCAAAAAAGCCAGGAGAAAACAGGCATTCTCCCTGAAAACAAACGGGTCATTCAAAAGGCTAAATTATGATCTGCACAGTGTACTTGGGTTCTACGGTTTGTTGGTTTTGTTGGTGATTACACTTACCGGCATGTGGTGGTCATTCGATTGGTACAAACAAACAGTCTTTGGATTACTGGGAGAGAAGTACGAAAAACCAAATCCAGTAATGATCGATGATTTGAATTCAAGTTTGGATTGGAAAAATAAACAGGTTCTGGACGAGGTTTTTGAAACCTCAATGTTACGCTATCCAGGAGCTAAAACAGCCCACATCGAAAAAGGAAAAAATATTGGACTTGCCTCCAGAATCCGGTTGGAATATCCATCAGGACTATATAAGAAAAGAAATGAGATTTTCTATCATCCAGCAAAAGGTGAGATTGTTGAGACGAGGCTTTATAAAGACTATACAGCGGGTGAAATCTATAAACATGCCAATTATGAAATTCATACAGGTAGGGGCTTTGGCATTCTTGGGAAAATTATAGCATTTATGGCCAGCCTTTTGGCCGCTTCTTTACCTGTCAGTGGATTTTATATCTGGTACGGAAGGACGTACAAGAAACGAAAAAAGCTACCCACTTCAAAAGCCCGTGAAGGTTTAAGAATTGTAATCAACAAGCTAGAATTGGCCAATGAATAGGGTTATCGGATGCATTATTCATTTGAAAGGTTTTCAAGCTTTCCAATTTGAATGCAAGAATTCTGAAAAGTACGTTGGTTTGACTAGTGGATAAGAGGGACTCACTTTGACCATTGGATTAATAAGTAAGTCCAAAGCCTCAACACTTGGCATGATTGAACACAGAGGAATCTGAATTGTGAATTTGAGGATGAACGAAAAAACCCTTATTGGTCAGATAGATGGTAATCATAAAAATATTTAAAGTCCTGGATCCGGAGCTATTGGTTTTATAAATAGGGTTTATTTGTAACTGAAGCAATTCCGGATTCCAGGCACTAATTTAAACTGAAAGATTATGAAAAACTCTGAAAGTGTTCTTTTGGCTGAAATGCCCAACAGCAATGTGGTCAAATGCCTTGAATCCGGTTGTGTAAGATGGTATTTTAACAATCTGATGGTTACATTTCTGGAAGAGGATTTTCTTGTTTTCAGTAAATCCTTTCAAACCATAGATTTTAATATAAAAAGTTGGCAAACAGAAGAAGGTGGAAGATTTATAGTGATCAATACTTGCCATCAAAGTATCCAGTTTGTCATTAAAGAATATGAACATAGACAACTTTCCGAGCTATTCGAGAAAGCCAGAACTGAGTTGGAAATACTTCAAATTTTAAACGGTTGATTTTTTGATTGTCTCGGGGAGGGTTAATGACATATGGCCCTCCCCATAATTTAAAAACTTATGGATTGTAATTGTCAAATTTTGGTAGAGACTGACGCCTATCTCAGTACATATTGTGATACCTGTAGTTGTGTTCAGATTCAGGATGGGATTTATGTCTTTGGTTTTACTATTCCTGCTCTGAAGGAATGGGGCAATCAAATTCTTAACCTTGATTACGATAAGCACTGTAAATGCGAAGGAGAGTTTAACTATTTGACCATCTATTCTTACATCCACCATTATGAATTTCACTTTTTCAGGGAACAGTTTGAGGAATTCCAGGATTTGATCGGGCAGACACTTTTGCTATTGGAAGTAAAAGATTTGGTCAATAAAGAGTTATAGGTTACCGAATTGGTTCAAGAGAACCAAAATATGAACAATTCAAAATGAAAAATATAGAAATCTTTGAAAATGAGAGGGCATCAAATTATGACGGATTTGTCTCTATTTGGATACCCGGATATGATTATTTCTTAAATCAATTTCCCAAGATTCTTCCCCATTTTGATCCGAAAAGTATTTTGGTAGCAGGCTGTGGTACTGGAAATGAAATCATTGAAATGATAAAATCGGGAAAGGGATGGGAAATTACAGGAATAGATCCTTCTCCGGAAATGATCAGTCAAGCAAAAGGTAAGCTTCAATCAAACCCTAATGTTCAACTATTGGAAGGGGAGGTGAGCGATTTGCCTGATTCCGAACAATTTGATACGGCTACTTTATTCCTAGTGCTTCACTTTCTAAAAGATGATGGGGGAAAATTAAATTTATTAAAGGAAATAGGTAGGCGAATGAAAACTGGATCACCCATATTTCTCCTGGATATTACAGGCAGTAAAAGTATGATTCGAAAGAACTTGAAGCTGTTAAAATATCATTTGCCCATTGAATTAGATAAAGAAATCATTCAAAAACGACTTGAGAGAATAGAAAATGACCTTCATTATGTTACAGAAAAACGGCTGAAAAAATTACTGGAATTGGCAGGATTTAAAAACCCAACCCGATTTTACCAATCTACCATTTATCAGGGTTGGGTCGCACTCAAATCTTCTTGATTTTTATAATTGGGTTTTTTTAGGTAATTCTTTTGAAGCTGCCACGTTCCATCAAATTGAAGGGTATTGCAATCTTTACTATGCTATTCTTTTTTCAATAGATAATTACTATTTAGATTTAATCTAAATAATTTTTAAAATCCATTTTCATCGTGCAACTTTGTGTCAAGTAACTTTAATATAAATATTTACATTAAGTGGCTGACTTCAATTTTCTCGATATAAAAACTTTAAAAGGCTTCGAAAATGCCTACAGGCAATATGCCTCAAAAGTATATGCGGTATGCAGAAGTCAGATCAAAAGCAGGGAGATTGCAGAGGAAATCGTGCAGGATATTTTTCGTTCCCTTTGGGAAAGGAGAAATAAAATTGACCTTCGCGAACCTCTTGAACATTATCTGATAAGGTCAGCCAAATTAAAAGTAATAGATTATTTCAGACAAAAACAGCGGGACCAAAAGCACTTAGCCTGCGCCATGCAGGAATATTGCCTTTCAGAAAACTGTACCGAAGATACCCTTGCTTTCAATGAATTGCATCAACAAATTTCTGAGCTTGTGGATATGTTGCCCTGTCATTGCAGAGAAGTCTACAAACTAAGCAGAGAAGAAGGCCTTTCCAACAAGGAAATTGCAGAAAGGCTAGATATATCCTTGAAAACTGTTGAATATCATATGGGTAAGGCTTTACGTTTTTTAAAAGATAGTTTACAAATAGGATAATCTTAATTGGTATTGATTTGGCACCTGTTTTCCAAAGGCCAAATTAGTCTAGCCCGTTTATTCTTTATCATTCTATTTCTTTTTTGTAGGTATGATAAAGTACAATTCACAATTCCCTATAAAAAAACTATTTCAATTTTTTCCATTTTCCCACTAGGGTTATTGTCACCTCGTTCGACTACCTAATAAAAAAACCCTGATAAACTATGGACTTCAACCCATTATTAATCAAAAAATATATAGAAGGTACATGTACTCCAGTAGAAAAAGAATTAGTAGAACTTTGGCTGGATGATATCGAAGTACCAGAAATGGATTTATATGCGGAGGAATTTTCTCAAGCCGAAGGAAGGATGTGGGAAAGCATTCGGCAAGAACTCCCTTCTAAAAGCAAAAGCATTTTCAAAATAAATATCCCCTTTTTAAGGTATTCGGTTGCCGCAAGTCTTGGTGGAATTTTGGTTTTGACAGGATATTTAATTTTTCAGCAAAAGCTTAACAACTTAAATAATCCAGAATTAATTGGTCCAGGTAGCTTAACCTATAAAGCTAGCCCCTTTGGGAGCATTTATGAAGTAAGCGAAGTTTCACCAGAACGCAATAAGCTTGTATTTGAAGGTGAAATATTGATCAATAATAAAACTGCATCTGGAAAGGAAGTCCAATTAATTTCGGGTAGATCGGCAACTTCCACCAATACCCAAATAGTTACTATTCAACAAGGCAAGAAATACGCTGCCTTAAACCATCAAGCAGGCACAGATGAACTTATTGTATGTGATCTGGAAGGATACCTTCATGACCTTCCTCCTGCTGTGTATCATAAAGTTCAACAAATCAGAAAATTTAATTTATAAATGCCATCTAAATTTTCTCTTGCCCTGTTGGCTTTGGTATTTTGCTTTTCATCCCATGCGATAAAAGCCCAACAAAATAACTTTAATCCTGAAAGTGAAATCAGAGGAGTTGTTTATGATAAAAATGGAGTTTCCATTCCCGGAATCTCAGTAATGGTTATTGGGACTTCCAAAGGGACCGCAACTGATTCAGAGGGTAGTTTTGTCATAAGCAGCATTAAGCCCGGAGAATACATCCTTGTGGTTTCTGGAGTAGGCTTTGTAAAGGAGCAACGAAAAGTTATGATCTTTAAGGGAGAGAGTCTCAGTCTGGATTTTCGGCTAGAAGAGGATACCCAACAGCTTACCGAAGTGTCGGTTCAGGGGAAATCCATTGCCACTGAAATCAAGGAAAGAGGATTCAGTGTAGAAGCAATCGAAACCAAATCCATTCGAACCCAAACAGTAGAATTAAATCGAGTTCTTGATAGAACTGCTGGTATAAGGGTCCGACAATCTGGCGGTATAGGGTCGGATTTCCAATTTATGATCAATGGTCTTTCAGGCCGGTCCATCCGTTTTTTTATCGATGGAATTCCTATGGATTATTTTGGGTCATCCTATTCCATCAATAATTTTCCGGTCTCCCTATTGAGTAGGATAGAAGTTTATAAAGGAGTAGTTCCGGTAAGTCTGGGTTCGGATGCTCTTGGGGGAGCAGTAAATATGGTTACAAGAAACGATGTGAAAGATCATTTGGAATTTTCTTATTCCCATGGATCATTCAATACCCATATGGCTACCGTGTACGGCCAATGGGTAGAACCAAACACAAATTTTACTGCACGTATTTCAGGATTTTACAATTACTCCGAGAACAATTACAAAGTCTGGGGACCTGGGGTCACTTTTGCCGATGAATCCACCGGATTCAGACCTGTTGAATTTACAAAAGACAATCCAGCAGAAAGATTTAATGATGACTTCCGAACCGCCAATGTGAAAGCTGATATCGGATTTACAGATAAAAAATGGGCAAACCAGTTTTTTTTGGGAACTATAATTTCAGACCTTGACCGTGGTATACAGACAGGGCAGACCATGGCTTTCGTTTATGGAGATGCCCGCTACAGGGAAAAGACAATTATTCCATACCTGAGTTATCAGAAAAGCGATTTAGGGAAAAAGGGCTTGGATGTCAATGTGTTTTCGGCATATTCTATCAAAGAAGGCATCAATGTGGATACATCCCGAAATGTCTTTGATTGGAGAGGAGAAATAATTACAAGAAGAGGAAATGGTGGAGAACTGAGTCAGGGAAGAGGGAGGAGTCTTTTTACCCTTTTTGAAAACGCATGGGTCAATAGGGTCAATGCTACCTACACCATCAACGACAAACATGCAATAGGGATCAACTATGTGATGAACAATGTTGTCCGAAATGGAAAGGATGAGTTTCAGCCTTGGTACAGAACATCTTTTCTCGAACCTCAATCCCTTCAGACACAAGTGGGTGGAGTAAGTTGGCAGACGAAACTTTTTAATGACAAATTTATATCTGATTTGTTTGCTAAGTATTACGGTTTCTCCGCTGAGGTTAATGAATCATTCCTTACAACAAATTCACAGGGTGAACAGCAATATATCAACCGTGTAATCGATAGTAGTACCGATAATCTTGGCCTCGGTTATGCTGTATCCTACAGGCTTTCCGACCAGATTTTATTAAAATCTTCTATAGAAAGGAGTACCAGGCTTCCTACCACAGTAGAAACTTTAGGCGATGGACTTACAATTCAAAGCAATCCCAATATCCGTCCAGAGCAGAGTTTGAACTTCAATTTGGGTGGTATTTGGAAAGAGAGGATCAATGATGCTCAGAACCTTAAAATTGGTTTGAGTGGCTTTTTACGCGATACAGAAGATTTGCTTCTCTTTACCATAACCGCTTCTAACGGGAACGGTATTTTTCAAAATGTGTCTTCAACCTTTGGTAAAGGACTAGAATTGGAAATGGGATTTAACCAAAAAGTTCGGAAGCATGATTTTGAGTTCACAGCGAATAGCACCTTTCTGGATATGAGAAATACCCAAAGGTGGGATGCAGAAAATCCCGCAGTCCCCAATGCCGTATTCGGAGACAGATTGCGCAACACTCCCTATTTTATGGCCAATGCAGGGTTAAGATATACAGGAGAAGATGTTTTTAAAGATGCTGGTAAACTTACTGCCTATTGGCAGGTGGGCTATGTACATGAGTTTTTTCTAAACTGGCCAAGTCTCGGTGCTGCCAACCAAAAGGCCGTCATCCCTTCCCAACTGGCAAATGATGTTGGGATAGGTTACCAATTCCCAAAGGAAAAAGTAGCACTTGCTTTTGATGTCTTTAATCTATTTAACCAGCAGCTGTACGACAACTTCATGCTTCAAAAGCCTGGAAGAGCCCTGTTTATAAAATTAACTTATAGAATTATTTAAACTATTGAAAAATCATAATAAAGCAACATTTCGAATTATATAAATATGAACAGTTTAAAAATAAAATCAATGAAGACTAATAAATTCTCTGGAAAGGGTTTGCTGATGGTGTTGGCCTTATCTATTGTACTGCTTTCATCATGTTCCGATGATAATGGAAACGGTCCCTCGCCAAATACTGGTGAAGTAATGTTTGGTGTGAACCTGGGTATCGATGGCACCGAATATTTAGTGAATACAGATAACCTGATGGAGGGAAAAATCACCGCGGTAGGAAGGGGTGTAGAGACCCATTCTTTCGGCATGGCTATCCCTGTCGGAAAATTCCTCTATTTGTTTAACGGCAATGAAAATACCATTGATCAAATGGAAATGACCGCCACCGGTTATGTTAAAATAACCTCTATTTCAGCAGCTACCATATTACCCAATGGATCCAGAAATGTTTCTGAGGTAGAGCCGGGAAAACTCCTTTTTACGAATTGGCCAAATGCTGATAATGAGGTAACCTATGCTTTTATCAGTATCCCTTCATTTACAGTAGAAAGCTATGGGACTTTTGATGCTCCAAAGCTTGGGAACTATGAACCTGTTGAACTTGGGGGGCCAGGCATTGTTTCCAACAACAAAATTTACTTTGGCACCATGTATAGCAACCGTGTTACTTGGGACACCTTTCCAGACTCGTTAGTTACTCTGGTTTACGATTACCCTTCTTTTACCAACCCCACTTTTTTGACTTCTACTGCAACTTTAGGGGCAACTTCATCCTATATGCCACATAGCATGGTCAAAGATGAACAAGGAGATATCTATCAGGTAAATATTCGTAGTAAGCATTGGTATAATATGGGTACTGCTGAAGATAAGCCTACATTGATTAGTAAAATTTCCAATGGTAGCTACGATGATTCTTATGTTTTTGATGTGTCTGAGAAATATTCGGAAACGATTAGTTTGATTGGTATGCAATACGTGGGGCATGGTATTGCTTATGGACGTTTGGGGAACGAAGATGCTACAAATGAGTGGGGTGTTTTTTCAAATGGAAATAACACTTCTGTCGTCAAAATTGATTTATACAACAAAACAATTACCAATATGGATTTACCATTAAGCCCCTTACGCTTTGGCCTGATGGCGGTCCATAACGGCAAGGTTTATTGGCCAGTGGCGCCGGTTGGCGGAAAAGCCCATATTTATGAAATAGATCCAAGCGGTGGTGCCGATGCCTTTAAAGAAGGAGCTGAACTAGAAGGGAGCAACTTCCGCCTAAATGGGATTTATGTCCATCCCTTAGATCAATGAACATTAAAAAAGCCATAGCAAAACTACACCTCTGGTTCGGGTTAGCTTCCGGGCTGGTGGTGTTTGTTGTTGCCATTACAGGTTGTTTGTTGGTATTTCAAGAAGAATTGAAAGATATCTTTTATCATGATTGGCGTTTTGTTTCAAAAGAAAATAAAGCCGAATCAGAAGTACTTCCAAGTGTACTATTCAAAAATGTAAGAGAGGTATTACCAAGACAGGAGTTAAAGACCTTGTACTTTGGACAATCAAAAGATCCTAACCGGTCCCTTCTTTTTTGGGCTTATGATCCTGCCATTGAAAATTACTATGGGATATATGTAAATCAATACAATGGAGATGTGATCAAGATTTTTGAATGGAAAAATAACTTTAAAGATGATTTTTTTGGAAGAATTGACGATTTGCATACTACCCTTTGGATGGGTAAAATTGGACGGGATGTTATAGGGATATCCACCATTTTCTTTGTTGTTCTACTTATTAGCGGTTTGATTTTGTGGTGGCCTAAAAACAGGAAAAGTACTGGTCAAAGACTGTGGTTTAAATGGAAAGGTACTACCAAATGGAGAAGGAAAAATTACGATCTGCATAATGTTTTCGGTTTTTACTCCCTGATTTTCAGTTTATTGATAGCTTTGACCGGTTTGGTCATGGCTTACAATTGGATGAGAGATGCAGTCTATTTTGTGGCTTCGGGTGGAGCGCCTAAAACAGAACATACGGATTTTTCATCATTACTTGATGATTATAACCAAATGGAAGCCATGCAAACGCTTGACTTGATTTATTCGAAATTCAGAATTGAAAATCCGGAAATTGAGCAATTCACAGTGCATGAGCCCACTTTAGATCCAAACCCTGTTGAAATCGTAGCATCAGACAAAAATTACGTTCGTTCTGATGAGTTTCATTTTCATCCCTTGACGGGCGAATTGGTGGAAATAGAACAGTTCAAGGATAAAAATCTTGGTGAAAAAATACTCAGGTTAAACTATCCCATACATTCAGGCTTGATCTTAGGATTGCCTGGTAAAATTCTTGCCTTTTTCGCCAGTTTAGTTGCTGCCAGCCTACCTATTACAGGATTTTACATTTGGTGGGGACGAAGAAAAAAAGCGACTAAGAATAGACCTTCTTCAAAGGGTATTGGCCAAAATAAAAATTCCATTTCTAAACCTGTAATCTAAAAAGTTTATAAAGGAACAGGCAAAATGGAAGCGAAAAATACAGGTGGTAATTGATGTTTTACTAAGGTTAAACTAGAGTATGATACAGGTAGATTGGTTTTATTCTTTTAAGATTAGTTCAGTAAAAGGATAGGATATGAGGTTTTTTTGGCAATTATTGATTTACCTGTCTTTTTTAGCGCTGATTCCATCTGCACTTTTTGGACAGTCCGCTTTTCCTCCTCCCGAGGCAAGAGAAATTGTCCATGCTACAAAAATTGGTGCTCCGGTTGTTTTGGACGGGATTCTTGATGAAGCCGTTTGGCAACAGGCCGTCCCTTTTTCCAATTTCACCCAAAGAGATCCTTTTCAGGGAGAGCCCGCCACCGAAGAGACCGAAATCAGGATGCTGTATGATGAAAAATACCTTTACATCGGGGCCATTTGCAGGGATGATCTCAGTAAAAAATCCAATATCAGGGTATTGAACATGCGGAGAGATTTTAGTTCTTTTCAAAACGACCGTTTTGGGGTGGCCATTGATGCTTTTCTGGATGGACAGAATTCGGTTGGTTTCGAAGTGACCCCTTATGGTTCGCAACGGGAGCTTCAAGTCATAGATGGTTCCGAATGGGATGCCAACAGTGACTGGGATGGCTTATGGTATGTGAAAACACAGATCTCAGATACGGCCTGGGTGGCTGAAATGGCCATTCCATGGAAAACCCTGCGTTACCGTGAAGGCACCACAGAACTTTTGGTTTCCTTTACCCGAAGAATCAGAAGGAAAAACGAGACCGTCACTTTTCCTGCCTATCCCCGTGCTTTCTCCCATTTTAGGATGGCTTATGCGGCCAGGCTGACGGATCTGGAGCTTCCTCCTCCTTCGGCCAACCTTCAGGTGAATCCTTACCT
This sequence comes from Arthrospiribacter ruber, assembly GCF_019343195.1. Taxonomy (GTDB): domain Bacteria; phylum Bacteroidota; class Bacteroidia; order Cytophagales; family Cyclobacteriaceae; genus Arthrospiribacter; species Arthrospiribacter ruber. The sequence continues at coordinate 269,768 of NZ_RPHB01000008.1, read as the reverse complement.
TCTGGGCAATAGGGGCAGAACCGAACAGGGGAATGAAGAAACAGCGCAACAAGGCCTTAAAGCCGGGGGCGAAGTCAAATGGGCCATTAATCCCAATACCGTATTGGATGCTACTTTCAATACTGATTTTGCCCAAGCTGACGTGGATCAGCAGGTGCAGAACCTTACACGCTTCTCTGTGCTTTTCCCTGAGCGGAGACAGTTTTTTCTTGAAAATGCCAATATTTTCAAGACATCCATATCTTCCTTTATCCAGCCCTTTTTCAGTCGAAGGATCGGATTGGATGATGAAGGCATGCCTCTTCCCTTGGATGGTGGACTCAGACTGACTTCCCAAACTACTAAAAATACTTTTGGGATATTGGCTATGAGGCAGCGGGAATCCGGAACCAACCCGGGCAGCCATTTTCTGGTCGGTCGTTACGTTAGAAACTTTTCGGATCAGAATAGGGTAGGGCTGATGGTCACCCATCGGGAGGATGCCCCCTTGGACAATGGGGTAACGTCCCTTAAAAGAAGAGGCAATACCACCGCTACGGCCAATGCTTTTCTGAGGCCTACCCAAACGATCAATATAGAAGGGATGGTCAGCAGTTCTTTCGATAGTTTTTCGGGCAATGGCCTGGCTGCCCATACCTGGATATCACAGGAAAAAAACTGGGGTTATCTTGGATTGATAACCCAATATGTTTCCCCCGAATACAATCCACGTTCAGGCTTTTTGGCCTTTAATGATTATGTATTGGTCAGCCCTGCGTTTGATCTGGATCTGAGACCTAGTTGGCTGCCTTCCTATATCAGGCAGTATGGTCCTGACTTCGGAGCCGATATATTTTGGCGGGCCTCTGACGGGCAATTCCAGCAGGCTTTTATTAACTTTGCTCCCATTGATTTTGAGTTTGACAAAGGCGGGGACATCGAGTTCAGACTGAAACCTGAATGGCAGTTTTTGGACAATACCTTCAGTCCTTTGGGTGTGGCCATCGCCCCGGGATATTACGAATTTATGCGCTACGATGTAGGTTTTACCACTGATTTCAGCAGGAAAATAGCAGGCCAAATGCGGTATGAAACCGGAGGATATTATGATGGCTTATTAAACCAAATTTATGCTGATGTTCGTGTGTCTCCGATTCCACATGTGGAGTTGATATCGGCCTACACGCTGAACTGGATAAGAGGTTTGGGAAAGGAAAGCAGGGATTTGGACGCCCATTTATGGATTTCCACACTTAGGCTTGGCTTAAATCCTAGACTTCAGTTGATTACCAATTACCAATGGAACTCTGCTGCATCCCGAGATATCTGGAACGTACGGTTTTCCTGGGAGTACCGTCCTTTATCTTATCTGTTTGTAGTATTCAACAGCAATGTAGCTGAGCCGGCTTTGTTGGAAAGCAGATTCAGGCAGCAAGAACTGATCGGAAAATTGACCTTTTTGAAGCAGTTTTAGAAGGTTATTAATAAGTCTTAAGTTGACTTGGACTTGTCCCAAAATACTTTTTAAAAGCTGTGCTAAAATGTTGAGGGTTCTTATAACCAATTTGTTCTGATACTTCGGAAACACTCATGGAGTGATCTAATAAAAGGCGTTTTGCCTCTTGCATCTTTACATCATTCCAAAAACCAAATACGGTGGTGCCGAATACTTCTTTAAACCCTTTTTTTAAGGTAAATTCATTCGTGCCGACTTGTTGAGCAATGTTGATTAAAGAGCAAGGAGTGGATAGGTTATTTAAAATGACTTCCTTAGCTTTATACATTTTTTCAATGTCAGCCTTTTTTAAAGAGCAAAAAGTATCACAATGGTGTTCTGAAATTTGCTCTAGTTGTAACATCAATAGCTCAATTACCTTTGCTTCAACAAACATTCTTTTAAAAGCATCATGGCGTTGGGATTCCAATATCTCTTTGATAATGAAAAGCATTTGAGGAGTAATCTGTAAATTATGTTTACAAAGGATTGACTGTCTGCTTTCGTATAGCTGACGTCTAAAATCTTCAAAGGCCTTGGTATTGTGGGGTAAATACTTCTCAAAAAAGGAAGGCATTAAATTTACTTCAAAAACCTGCATTTTACTGTGGCTGCTCCATTCACTAATCCCTTTAAAACCGTTAATATAGAAGACGTTGTGCTGATTGCAACCAAACTCAAATGAAGTTCCGGTATCATTGTTTTTTGTGAAGGAATCTCCGCAAAGTGTGAAGTGCATTTCAACGGTTTCCATATCACTTTCTACAAATAACCGTGTTGGTTTGTTCAATGCAATGTCACCAAAACCAATATGAACACCTTCAAAAAACAGCTCTCGATAGCATCCAGTCCCAAAGATTGTTTCAGTCTGATATTTACGCTCCTCAATTCCCGAATTGTCGGCTATGAAATTGGCAGGATAAACACTCTCTACCAAGAGTTCCTGCAAATCTGAGCTGTGTAATCTGGTCTTCATTTATTCCGTACTGCGTATGTTCTTTTCCTTTTGGCGTAGGCTGATTTTTTAACTGCAACCTAACTTTGCCTCAAGTTAATTAATTTAGATTGATTCTAAACAAATCACACACAATCTTTTATGAAAGTTCAAGAATACCTACTCATTGTCTCCTTGCTAATAGCCCTTCCGGCTTATAATTACGCACAGACCCTTACCCAAATACAGGGGAAAATTCAAAATGATTCAGGCGAGAGCATACCATTTGCTTCCCTCAAATGGAAAAACAGCGGTATGAGTTCAATCTCAGATATGCATGGAAGTTATCAAATCTCCTTGCCTGAGATTGAAGACTTTTTGACATTCAACGCACTAGGGTACGAATCTGTAACAGTCAATAAAATTGATTTGGTCAATGGCCAAGTGACCATTACCCTGAATTTTAGAGAAGAGGAGCTTCAAGCAGTGACAGTTTCTGCCCAAAAACGGGATGATCTACTACAAAATATTCCTGCTCCTGTGACGGTAATCAATAGTAAAGAAATTGAAAGAGGTGAGCTGAGGATTTTGGCAGATTTGCCGGCATTAGCACCTAACCTTAACTTAGTTGATGCTGGTGCACCAAATTCAATTATCCCATCCATTAGAGGGTTCAATGCTTATGGTGGTGAGCCAGCGGTGGGAATATATGTTGATGGAGTAGTACAACTTGATGGTAATTTTCTTAACCAACAATTAATCAATGTAGAACGTGTCGAAGTACTCCGAGGCCCTCAGGGTACATTGTATGGAAGAAATGCCCTCGGAGGTGTAATTAATATTATCACTAAGCAGCCGACGAATACTTTCAGTGGGGAAGTTTTCACAGGGTTTGGGAATTTCGGACACCAAAGGCACGGCATTGCCATAAATACACCTTTATTAAAAGATAAGCTATACCTCAAGACATCAGGCATGTTTGAAAAAAGAAATGGCTTTTTTACCAATGCCTATGATGGAAGAATCTATGATGGATTTGAAAGATATGCAGGCAATGCCTCTCTGCAATGGAACATTGATGACAAATGGAAAGCTGTATTTTCCTTCAACTATAATGTAGATGACCATGATGGCATTTATCCTTACCACACTTCTATTGAGCAATTGAGAGAAAATGGCTATACCATTAATCTCAATGAAGAACAAGCTTATAAAAGAACGATCAATAGAAACACACTTCAATTAAGCCGACTTGGCAATAAGGTGGAATTCACGTCCATTTCCTCCATTTCTGTAGGAACACAAAGATTAAAAGGCACCAGATGGGAAGGAGATTTTTCTCCATTGGATTTTTTAAGTTTTGAAATGCCTAGGGATAAATTCACAAATCAGGTAGCCATGCAGGAATTTAGGTTCTCATCACATCCATCTTCTTCCAAAGTAAAATGGATTGGCGGTTTGAATGGCTTTTTCCAAAAAAAGGATGAGGGAATTGTAACCGTTTATGGGCAAGACGTTCCACCACCCCAATCAGAGGAAGACCCTATCCCGGGGAGTAGGTTTATAAATTTTGCCGAAGAAAAAAACTATGGTTTGGCAGGGTTTGGGGAAGTAGAGTGGTCAATTAACCCCAAATGGAGAATTACAGGAGGTATCCGTTACGACTATGAATCTAGAGAAGCAACCACAAGTTTTGATTTCGAGCTTCCGCCCAATCCACCGATCAACATGCAGCCCGAAGCCACTATAAGTGCAAATTTTAATGCTGTAACACCAAAGTTTACCGTACAGCATCAAATGAATGAAAGGCTGAATTTTTATGCCATTTTTGCTCAAGGGTTCCGGGCTGGAGGAATGAATGTTTATAACCCAGATCCGCAATTTCGGGTCTATGACCCTGAATTTTCCAATAATTATGAGTTGGGATTAAAATCTATCTCTCTTCAAAATCGGCTAATTGTCAATGCAAATGTATTTTTGATCAACTGGCGTGACAAACAGTTGACCACAGTACTCCCAAGCCAGGGAGGCGGATTTCAAACAGCCATCCTGAACACAGGCCTCTTGGATGCAAGCGGATTTGAAATGGAAGTTTCCTATTTGCCAGTAAAAAACCTTCGTCTTGATTATAACCTTGGCTATACCCATGCTGTATTCAAAGACTTACCTGTTGCAGAGGGCTTGAATTTTGAGGGCAATTTCCAGCCCTTTCAGCCACAATATACCTCCATGGGGATAGTTCAGTATGATTTCAAACTTTCAAACAATATTAATGCTTTTGTTAGAGGGGAATGGCGCGCCCTTGGAAAACAATATTTTGACTTTGAAAACAATTCTCTGCAAGAGGCATATTCACTTTTTAATGCAAGGACAGGATTAAGTTATAATCGCTTCAATCTGGACTTTTGGATAAGGAATATTGCTAACACAGAATACATTCAGTTTGGTTATTCATTTCTCGGTTTCGAAAACTACCTGTTGGGTGCGCCAAGGACTTTTGGTTCTACTCTGAGTGTAAAATTCTAAATTTTTTACTTATGCCGATAATTAGTGATAGTTCAGAATTTCCTTTGGTTTACCAAAAAAGCGAAGGTGAAGTAAGCTTCCAAGAATACGCTAAATCACTTGAGGAGTGGGAATCTTGGTTAGATAAAGAAACTCCGTTTCTGATTCTTTCTGTAAGAGATGCAGATAGTTTTAAACATTCATCAGAATCAGCAAAAGCGGGTAAAGCGTGGCTACAAAAAAATAGGGTTAGATTAAAATGGGTAAAAGGTATAGCTATGGTGGTGCCTGAGCCTTTTTTCAACTCTATGTCAAAAGCAGATCTTCAAAAAGCATTTGGATTCCCGTCAAAAGCTTTCTTGAAAGAAAAAGATGCAAAGGATTGGTTAACAGAAATTTTTAATCAAGAAGATAATGGATGAATCCAGAAAATCAGGAATACTCAGATTGTTGGAAATAGCCGGTACTAAAAAAGGATTGCTTTTGCTGTCCTGTGCTTTGGCCATCGTACATGCTTTGTTGCTATTGATACCTTATATCTTGGTATTTTTCATACTTGAAGAGCTTACCTCGGATCAAATAGATAGGTCTCTTGTAATTAATTACTTATGGTATGCCGGAATTGCCGTGACCTTAAGTTATGCCATATTGTATGCATCAGGTATGGCTTCTCATGTGGCTGCATTTGATATATTGTATCAATTAAGAAAATCGATTGCCCACAAGCTGGGTAAGCTTCCTATGGGATTTCTAAATGACCGCACCTCAGGGGGGCTAAAAAAAGTCTTATCAGATGATGTAGAACGGATAGAAAATTTTATTGCCCATCAAATCCCGGATTTTGTCAAAGGTCTTGTGGTTCCGATTGCGACCATAATTTTCCTTTTTACTCAGGATTGGAGGCTTGCCATCATCAGCTTCATCCCATTATTGGTTTTGATGATTTGGATGCCTATAATTTTTAACAGTAAAAAGAACAAGGAATTGATGGGACACTTTCATCAATCATTGGAAAACATGAACAGTGGGATTGTTGAATACGTTCGTGCCATGCCTGTGATGAAAATATTCGGTCAAAATGCCGATGAGTTTGAAAAGTATGGAAAGACAGTAAAGGAGTTCGATGGATTTGTCAAGGAATGGACTCGAAAAACAAGCCCTCCGTTCGCCATTTTTATGAGTTTTATGAGCAATGCTTTATTACCGGTACTTGTACTAGGTATTTGGCTGTACATGAATAATGGAATTGGCCTAGCGACTCTACTGCTTTTTCTGATTTTGGGAATAGGGTATCTTAAACCTGTTTTTGCTTTGGCTAATATGGGGAGTCAATTGACTGTAATTAACCAAGGGGTAAAAAAGATTGATGAAATCCTTAATAGTGGGGAACAGGAAGAAAGTAAAATATCATTTAGTCCTAAATCATATGATATTAGATTTCAACATGTCCACTTTTCCTATGGCAATACCATAAAAGCATTAGAAGATATTAATTTCTGCCTTCCAGCAAAAAGTTTAACAGCTCTTGTGGGGCCGTCCGGTGCAGGTAAAAGTACGGTAGCTCAATTGATTGCCCGGTTTTGGGACATACAAGAAGGGAAGATTTTTATAGGGGGTATTGACATTAAAGACATTCCATTAGAGGAGCTGATGAAAACTGTGTCTTTTGTTTTCCAGGACTCTTTTATTTTTCAGGCTTCCATCAGGGAGAATATTATGATGGGCATGGATAAATCAGAAAAACAGATGATCGAGGCAGCAATAGCTGCTCAAATACATGATAAAATTCAGGAGCTTCCTGATGGTTATGATACACGATTTGGAGAAAGCGGTATCCATCTTAGTGGAGGGGAACAACAAAGAATTCAACTTGCGAGAGCAATTTTGAAAGATGCGCCCATTTTAATTTTGGATGAAGCTACCGCCTTTGCTGACCCGGAAAATGAAGCTAAAATTCAAGAAGCTTTTAGTGCGCTGATTCACGATAAAACTGTCATCATCATCGCTCACAGGCTAAGTACCATTACAGATTCTGATCAAATTTTAGTCTTTGATGAAGGCAAACTTGAAGGACAAGGGAAGCATGAGGATTTGTTAATCAGCAATGGTCTTTACCAAAAGATGTGGAGTGCCCATCAAAGAGCAAAGGAATTTACAATATCGAAAAATTAGAATATCATGATCAATAATATCTGGTTTGTAATTAAAGAGAAAAAAGCAGAGTTCATACGTGTTCTGATCTGGGAAATGATACATGGTGTATTTGTTTCGGCACCTTTAGGTATAGTGATGGTGATAATTTGGGAGCTTTTTAAGGAATTCCCCAATTACCAAGTTATTTGGTCTGTCGTAGCCATGATGACAGTTATGCTACTGGTGCAGTTTTACTTTGCATCAAAGTCAATGGTGAAATCAAACGAGTTTTCCTTTGAACTTTCCAATTGGTTAAGGTTAAAAATAGGAAATCATCTTCAGCGAATGTCGATGGGCTATTTCAAGAAGAGAGATCCCGGAGATATTGCTTCCGTGGTCTTGCAAGATGTCTCTAACTTTGAAAACATATTTGCGCATGCCATACCAAATATAGCTTCAGCCATATTTGGCACATTTACATTATCCATTTTTCTTTTTTGGTTTGATTGGCGTTTGGCAATTTGTCTGATCGTGGCTATTCCTCTTGTTTATCCACTTATATGGATTTCAAATTATTTAGTCAACAAGTTTGGACAAAAGCATGTCAAAGCCAGAAATAAAACAGGCAGTAGTTTTTTGGAGTATGTTCAAGGAATTCGACATCTCAAGGCTTTTGGTCAAACGGGTGCCAGGTTTAAAAGTCTTGATCAAGCTTTGTTGGAATTGAAAAAACAGAGCATCAAAGTCGAAGCTATTCCCGGTCCGATTGTCCTAACCGCTAGTGTTGTTTTTGAAATATTCTTTTTACTCAGTATTGCTCTAGGTTTATATTATTTCCAAGGGGGATCTTTAGATCTTCAAGTTTGGATAGCATTCTTAATTCTGGGCTATGCACTATATCAACCCTTAAAGGTATTAACAGTAGAGTATGTGATTTTACGCTACATGAACGTGAGCTTGAGCAGGATTCGTGAATTATTGGAAAGCCCGATACAAAATGACGAATCGAAACCTTTACCAACATCCTTCCCAATTGAATTTAAGAATGTCCATTTTGGATACGATGAAAGATCTGTACTTAATGATATCAGCTTTACAGCTTCCCAAAATACCATGACAGCACTTGTCGGAGCTTCAGGATCAGGAAAAACAACCATTTGCAGCTTATTAGCTCGATTTTGGGATGTTGATAAAGGGCAGATTACTATTGGAGGGATAGATATCAGGTCTATTTCCATGGATCATTTCTATCAACTATTCTCTGAGGTTTTTCAAGATGTCTATCTTTTTGATGACAGTATTTATAATAACGTGAAAGTAGGTAAACCTAATGCAACAGATAAAGAGGTAGAGAAGGTATTAAATAAGGCTCAATGCATGGAATTTATATCCAAACTTCCGGAAGGATGGCATACCAAAGTAGGAGAATCCGGAAGTAAACTTTCAGGAGGTCAAAAGCAACGCATATCAATAGCACGTGCCATGTTAAAAGATGCTCCCATTGTTTTATTGGATGAAGCTACGGCAAGCTTGGATCCCGAAAATGAAATCTATATCCAAAGGGCAATCCAAGAACTTATCAAAACAAAAACAGTGGTGGTAATTGCACACAAACTTGCCACCATACAAGAGGCTGATCAGATTTTAGCCCTTAAAGAGGGGAAAATAGCAGAAAGAGGAACACACGAAGAGCTTTTGAATCAAAGGGGATATTATGCTAAGCTTTGGAATACCCAGCAAAACGCAAGCGGTTGGAAATTTAATGGTCAAAATGAAAAGTCTAAGGTATGAGAGTAGCTGTTTACATAATCCGCTTTTTATTGGCGCTGCTATTCATTTGGGTAGGGGTTGAGAAACTTTTTCTTGCTTATGACCCAAGTGTATTCAGAGCCAATGCAGCTGATTGTGACCCTTTGTTTTTTGAGTTTTATGATTTGTTGCAAAAGGCGGGCTATCTCTATTTTGTGGGTTTCTTTCAATTGCTTTGTGGCGTACTACTTGTTTTCAAACGAACCTATTTATTAGGTAGTGTAATGTTGGTGCCGCTTGTGCTTTGCCTGCTGAACACTCATATTTTCTTTTCGAAAAATACTTTCTATCTCATTTTTGATAGTGTGCTATTATTACTAGTGTTGTTTTTAATCGTCAGAAATTTCAGCATCCTGAAAGAAATGTTTTTAAGAAAGCAAACTACTTTAATTTGAATATTATGAATTTGGAAATAAAAAACCTTTCTAAAACCTACGCCAACGGTGTCAAAGCCCTGCAAGATGTTTCCTTATCCATTGGCAAAGGAATGTTTGGCTTGCTGGGGCAAAATGGCGCGGGCAAATCAACATTGATGCGAACCATTGCCACGCTACAAGATGGGGATAGTGGCAGCATTACTTTCAATGGTATTGATGTATTGAAGCAGCCCGAAGAACTGCGTAAGGTTTTAGGCTATCTTCCACAAGAATTTGGGGTTTATCCTAATGTATCAGCCGAAGAATTGCTTCTTCATATTGCCGATATGAAGGGCATAGTGAACAAAAACGAACGAAAAGAAATCGTTTCAGAATTACTGAACAGAGTAAATCTTTATGATGTCCGCAAAAAACATCTTGACGGCTACTCAGGTGGTATGAAACAACGCTTTGGGATTGCACAGGCATTGATGGGCAATCCGCAATTGATAATCGTTGACGAACCCACAGCAGGGCTTGACCCAATGGAACGCAACCGTTTTTACAACCTACTTTCGGAAATTGGTGAAAATACAGTGGTAATCCTTTCCACACACATAGTAGAAGATGTAAGTACACTTTGCAATGATATGGCAATTATTGGCAATGGTAAAGTACTGATGAAAGGCAAACCTGATGAAATTGAAGAAGCCTTGCAGGGGAAGGTATTTGAATTGCCTATTGAAAAGTCTGAATTACCCGAATATGAAGAAAAATACAAGGTCATTTCCCAACGCTTCTATATGGGCAGAATGATGATTACGGTGGTGGCTGATGATTTTCCAAGTGGGGAGTTTTCAGGTAAAGCACCAACATTAGAAGATGCCTATTTTAATTTATTGTTTGACCAAAAAAAAGCTGAATTGGTATGACTGCGAGCATTTTAAAACACGAAATCAAAAATAGATTCAGCCATTGGTCTATTTTTCTGCTCTATGGGCTTCTGATATTTCAAGGGATTTGGTACACCAAAGGCACTTTTGATTATTATGTAAACGAAGACCTTTTGATGAATGCTGCTGCTGTGTTTTACAAGAACCTTGCTGGCGGCGGCATTCTACTTATCATCATTGTCGCTGTGCTTACAGGTCCTATACTTTTTAAAGAAATTCAACATAAAACGGGACAATGGTTGTTTACCAATCCTATTGATGAGAAGAAGTTTTTTTTGGGTCGTTTTTTTGCGGCATTTTCAATCAATTCATTTGTAGCTTTAGGCTATATCATTGGTATGTTGCTCGTTCCCTATTCAGGTATTGGCGATTCACACCAATTTGGTGATGCTCCTTTTGGACAATTAATGCACGGCTATTTTTTTCTTTTACTTCCCAATTTATTGTTGTTAACCTCTTTGGTGTTTTTCGCTTTGGTGTACTTTAAAAAAATGGCTGCGGGGTATTTGGCTGTAATCATCACGGTTATTGCTTTTTTATTGATGCAAACTACAGCCGAAAGTTCGGGAGCTACTCCATTTTTGATGATTGCAGATCCTTTTGGTTATGTGGCAGTAGATAACGCCATTGACTTTTTGAGTGTGGAAGAACGTAATTTCGGCTACTTAAAATTCACCAATTATTTGCTATACAATCGACTGTTTTGGGTGGGTTTAAGTGTACTCCTCATCTTTTCAGCCTACCGTAAATTTAGTTTCAAAGGTTTTTTGAAAACTGACAATAAGGGGAAAAGTGATAAAGTAGCAAATGCTATTGGCAACTCGGTAGAAAAGACAAATGTTATCACATCAGAAAATCTAACATTCGAATTTGGCTTAAAAGAATGTTTCAAAAAACTATTCTCGCTCTCCATCCTTGAAATTAAAAATGTAGTTCGACCATCAGGCTTTAAAGTTATTCTTGGTATTGTGGTGCTGATGAATATTCTGCAAAACCTTTTGTGGAATGCCTCTTATTACATAGGTCCTACCGAACCACTAACTTTTACAATGACTCAGTTTCGACTTTCCTACGGAATATTTATTATGATTCTTTTAATGGTTTGGTCAGTGGAGCTATTTTTTAAAGATAGAACTGTTAATTTTTGGCAGATAGCTGATGCCTTGCCTGTTCCCGTTTGGACGATTACACTTTCAAGGTTCATTGCTATGAGTGTGGTAGCATTCATTTTGGCTTTTACTTTTATGTGTTCCGGAATATTTGTTCAGACTATCACGGGCGGTACAAGCTTGATTGATTTAAAACTTTATGCTTATGATATACTCGGTTACAATTGGGGCTGGCTTACTTATGTCTTGCAGATTTCATTGGTGTTTTTTATTGCGGGATTGACAAAAAACAGAATTGCCACTCACATTATCTCTGTTGGTATTTTATTTATAACCATTTTAAGTTTTGAACTTGGACTTGCGGAGCAAACCATTTATGCTTTTGCAGCAGTACCCGGTCTCGAAGATTACTCCGAAGTTTCAGGTTATGGTATTTGGACAATGGCAGCTAAATGGTACTTTTTGATGTGGGCTTTATTGGGTGCTTGCTTCATTCTTACTGGCATATGGTTTTGGCAAAGGGGAAGTAAAAGCAGTTTAAGTTCATTTTCTATTTTTAATAAGCAATTATCGTGGGCTGGTAAAATTTCTTTGGCGTTTTTACTGATTGGATTTGTGGCAACAAAACTTCATATCATCAACGAAGTAAATGGTAAAGGGAATTTTGAGTTAAGCGAAACAGAAGAACACGAACAAGCCGACTATGAAAAAAAATACAGCTACTTGAAATCGTATGTGCATCCAAAATATAAAATGCTGGATTTAAAGTTCGATTTTTATCCTGATGAACGCAAAGCCGTCTATATAGCAGAAATAACGCTTAGCAACAACTATTCGTCAGACACTTTATATTTAAATTGGAGTGATTTTATAGACGTGCAAAAACTAAGTATTGCAGGAAAAGAACTAAGTCCAATTTTTCAAGATACCGATTTAAAAATTTCTGCCTATCTCATTTCCAACAAGTCAGATAGTGTTCTTAATGTAACCATACAAGCACAGAAACAATATATTGGCTTTACACAAGGTGGTGAAGACCCGCAGCCCGATTTGATGTTCAATGGTTCTTTTGGAAGTATCAAAGATTTTCTGCCTACTATCGGGTATGATTACGATCGGGAATTAAATGAGAACAGAAAGCGTGCGGATTATGGGTTACCAAAATTGACTTCCCGAATGGCTTCTCTTGATGACTCAATAGCCTTGAGCCAAGATGCCTTTTCTCCTGATGCGGATTGGGTAAAAGGAAAAATTGAAATTTCCACAATAGAGAATCAAACCGTCATTGCTCCGGGAAACTTTATAAAGTCTTGTTCCGAAAAAGGACGAACCTATTCAATTTTTGAAATTTTAAAACCCCAACCTTTCAATTGGTATCTTGGTTCGGCTGAATACGGGAAAGCTGAACTTGTATCCAATGACGTAACATTAGAAATCTACCACGACCCCAAACACCTTTTTAATGTTGAGTTATATAAAGAAGCAGCAACTAAGGCTATACAGTTTGTAAGTGAAAGTTTTGGCGAATTTCCATCCCAACAAATTCGTATTTACGAAATTCCGTACTATCAAAAGCCTTTTTATAGCTTCCCGAATGCCATAGCCATTTCAGAAAAAGAAGGTTGGTACGCCAAAACAGATGCTATGAAAGAAAGAGCCTACATCTACCAAACTGTTTCCAGTCAAATCATCAAGCAATGGATACAGTCACACATTTCAGTAGCCAACGTTCAGGGAGCAGATATGTTAAGAGTAGCCTTACCCGAAGCATTGGCCTTGACTTTTGTTGAAAAAGAACTCGGCAAGGATGCAACAGACATAATGCTCAAGAAAAAAAGCGACAAGTATGCCAAGGACAAAAACAGTGAAGCCAACCAAGAGCCAGCATTGATTTATGCTGATGGGGCGGATTATTTGGAGGCAAACAAAGGTGCCGTGGAAATATTTAAATTGATAAAACAATTGGGGATAAATGAATTTATTCAGTCAATCTATACATGGAATTTAGCTCAAAGTTGTAATGTCACATTTTTAAGCCTTATTGAGCATCTAAGGTTTAGTCATAATGAAATGAAGGTTGAAAATTTTGAAAAAAAATAAAATTGGGTTGCATTCATAATCTTTCAAGAGTTTGAGTTTCTTTTCAAACGAATTAATATTTAAATTACTATTTAAAATTAATCTTAATAAATTGTAAAATTGACCCGTTATGATCATTTTTACAGAATAGACTATTTAAACAATTCCCATGAATTTAAAAATCAAAGCTTCGGACATAGTGCAGGATAAAGAGTATCACATCTTGGGATTTGAAGATTCAGATTTACAGATCAATCTGGTAGAAATCGGTATAATGGTGGGGAAATCTATTATTCTCAGACATAAAGCTCCACTTCATGGTGCCATAGCATTCGAAGTAGATGGGAATATGGTATGTATGAGACCCAGTGAAGCTGAACTGATCATTACCGAACCCTTGGATTCTGCCATCTAATGAAATCAATATTAATCTTGTCATAAATAACCTAAATTTCAATGGCGTCATCCTCTGTGATCAAAAAGACCCAAACTATTGCTTTAATAGGGAATCCAAATGTCGGAAAGTCCAGTGTTTTTAACCAACTAACAGGCCTGAACCAAAAAATTGGAAACTATCCCGGGGTGACTGTAGATAAAACCGTAGGCTACCTGAGAGATTCTTCCAATGAATTGCAATTAATTGATCTTCCAGGAACGTACAGCTTATATCCAAAATCAGAAGATGAATTGATTGCCTATAGGGTTCTATCTGAAAGTGATGGAAAATTGGATGCTGCTTTGGTTATTTTGGATTCCTGCAATCTGGAAAGGGGTTTGTTATTGGCCACGCAGGTTATGGATTTAGGGCTTCCCCTAGCCTTGGTGCTGAACATGAAGGACATGGCGGAAAAGAGTGGTGTAAAACTTAGAACCCATGAGTTGTACCAAGCTTTGAATGTGCCTTTGATTTTGACAGATGCCCGGAAGTCAGAAGGCATTCAAGCGGTGAAGTCACTTTTAATACAAAGAACTTTTAACCAAGTAGACCCATTTATAAGTGTTGAAAATATTATCCCCGAAGGTTTGTTGAAAGCCACTATGGAGTACTTTAACGTTACTTCCCCATATAAAGCTTTTCAATTATTGGTTTTTGCAGAGGAAGACAATACCCTGAATGTGGAGGACAGAAGTTGGCTTTTGAATAGAAGGCTTGAATTTGGGTTTGACATCCACAAAGCCAAGCTTGAAGAGGCAACAATCAGAAACAAAAAGATAAAGGCCATTTTGGAGAAAACAGTATCTAAAGTGGATTCTGGTAAAGGATCTTTTGGTAACCAAATGGATAAGGTTGTGCTGCACCCGGTTTTAGGATATGGCATATTTTTAGGTATCATGTTATTGATCTTTCAGGCTATTTTTGCTTGGGCAGAAGTTCCCATGGATTGGATTGATGAAGGTTTTGCCGGGCTAGCAGCTTGGATTACACAAACTTTGCCTGAAGGCGTATTTACTGACTTTTTAGCCGAAGGGTTGGTGCCAGGTATCGGAGGTATAGTTATTTTTATACCACAAATTGCTATGTTATTTGGTTTTTTGGCTTTTCTGGAGGATACCGGATACTTATCCAGAGTCGTGTTTTTGATGGACAGGTTTATGCGGCCCTTTGGACTTCACGGCAAAAGTGTGGTTCCGCTAATTTCAGGTATGGCATGTGCTATACCTGCAGTAATGGCCACTCGAACAATCAGCAATAATAAGGAGAGGTTGATTACCATATTGGTAGCTCCATGGATGAGCTGCTCTGCCCGATTACCCATTTATATCATTATCATAGGATTGATTATTCCCTCACAGACGATTTTGGGAGTCAATGCACAGGCTTTGGCCTTACTGGGTATGTATCTTTTGGGAACTGTGGCAACTCTACTTGGCGCATTTTTACTTAATCTCGTTTTTACCCAAAAGCAGAAAAGCTATTTACTTACAGAAATGCCGGTCTATCGCTTCCCAAGATGGAAAGCCGTACTGATGACAATGTATGGTAAGTCAAAGGTTTTTGTATTGGAAGCGGGAAAGGTCATCCTTGCTATATCAATTATCCTTTGGGTATTGGCCAGCTATGGACCTCCTTCTACAATGAATTCTTTATATGAAGAGGAAGAAAATCTTTTGAGCAATACGCAATCTGTTGAAGAAATAGCGGAAATTGAAGAACTTTTTGCCTCCAAGAAATTAGAAGCATCCTATATGGGGATTATGGGCAAAGCCATTGAACCTGTTATCCGTCCCTTGGGATACGACTGGAAAATAGGAATTGCCCTGATAACCTCCTTTGCTGCAAGGGAAGTTTTTGTAGGAACCATCGCTACCATATACAGTATTGGTGGTGATGTAGATAATGAACTGACCATAAGAGAAAAGCTTGCGCAGGAAAAAAGACCGGATACAGGAGAAAAAGTTTATAATTTAGCTACAGGGCTTTCTTTAATGATATTCTATGCTTTTGCCATGCAATGTATGAGTACATTAGCGGTAGTAAAAAGAGAAACAAAGAGTTGGAAATGGCCAATCCTACAAACCTTGGTAATGACAGGTGTAGCATATTTGGCAGCATTGATCACTTATCAGACCCTAGTTTAGCATGTGGCAGGAGATATTGGTTTTTGGTTTGTTTATTTTGGTATTAGGCTTTACTGTTTATAACTTATTTTTTGCTAAAAAAAAGAATAAGGGGTGTGGGTGTGATGGATGTTCTTAGAGTTTATATTTTTGGGATCAGTCGACATTTAACTATCGAAATCAATCTCTTTCCAAAGTTTCTACAGGATTAACTGTAGAGGCCTGAAAAGGTCGCCAGCTTACAGTCAAGGCCATAAGCAAACTTGAAATAAGAATAGTTAGTAGGAAAATCCCTATCCCCGGTTCTAACTTTTCAGGAAATTGCTTTAGCCAATAATTCATCAAATAATATCCAAGTGGCAGAGAAATGATTGCACCCAACAAAACAGGACGGAGAAATTCCCCTAAAAGCATTTTCTGAACAGATAAGATTCCAGCACCGAGAATTTTTCGTATCCCAACCTCTTTTCTTTTGGAATCTGCCACAAATAAGGCCAAACCGTAAATCCCCAATCCTGATATTACAATGGAAATCAAAGAAAACAGCCCTATTAAAAATGAAGCTTTTTCCTGTTCCTCATATTGCATAAGTATGCGGTCGTTCAAAACTGAGAATTCAAAAGGTCTTATGGGTTCTACACTCTTCCAGGTATCAGCCAATTGGTTAATTAAGTCTGAGGAATCCATTTGTTTACTTCTGACCAAAAGATATTCCGGCTTGAAATCGTTGATCGGTATAAATACGGTTGGGACAATGGGATACCTCAAGTCTTTGGTATGGTAGTCATTTACTACACCTACAATGTTCCCTTTATAATTACTGAATAGCTGACCATTTTCTTCAGTAAATACCCTCACAGCTGCACCTAAGGCCTCCTCCTTGCTTTTATTCATGACTTTCAAAGCAGACTCATTTACTACTGCGGATAAACCATCGATTTGTGGGAATTGGTCCCGCATCTGACTGAATTCCCCAAGGTCGGCTACTTGGTCTAGGATTTCCCTACCTGCTATCATTTCTACACCCAAAAAGCTAAAAAACTCAGGGCCTACAAATTGTACATTCATAAAACGAATATCCTAAGGGGTATTCCTTTCGAATTCTACAGATGGCGTCCACCCCCCTTCAATACCCGGCAAAAACCTGCTTGTAGTAATAGATTTTACTCCTGCTATTTGTGCCACTTGATGATATAAGGCTTCTTCATTTTTGATACCTTCCATTTTGATGGCCAAAAGGTCATCAGTATCAAAGCCCATATCCAAGTTGGTCATGTGTTGATATTGCTGATAAACTGCGATAGAACAGAAAATCAAAACCCCGGAAAGGAAAAATTGAAAGCCTACCAGGTATTTCCTGACAAAACCCCCGCTTGGGCTAAAGCGAAAGTTTTTTAAAATAAGCTGGGGCCTCAGTTTGGCGAGGTAAAGGGACGGGAAAAAGCCAGATAGGAGTGATACCCCTAACCAGAACAATATGATTAACCAAGCATATTGAATGAGTGTCTCTTGGAACTGAACGCTTGAAAATCCTAAGTAGCTAGAAATAAATGGTAAGCAGGCAAAGGCCAGGACCAAACTTAAGAATAAAGCGATGCCATTCAATACCAAAGCTTCGTACTTAAAGCTTTTGTAAAAAATAAATTGGAGCTGAACAATTAAAAGCTGGAGAGTAGGTTAAAAAGTAATTTGTTATTTTTCTTACTTATGTCTTCCAAGTTATGCCTGTCTCTGCTCATGTGTCTGATGTGATGGTGTAGATTTTTCAAGGGACTACGGCATAAATAGGAAAGGTATACCGAACAGGATTTATTCCGTTCCACCTTGCTTTCAGTGGTTTGCAGACTCCTGGGGGAGGGGCTAAACAAAAGCTCTAGGGCAAGGAGTGAAAAGTCTGCAACAATATCATAGCTACTTCCAGAAACATCCTCAGAGAAGAAACTGAAATCCTTTACACCAAAGGAAGATCAGCCCTTTCCGATTTTCACCTGATTGCTGCAATAGGTGGGATTACCTCAGAACAAGCAAAGGCAATATTTGCGGCTGAAAACTACAGTCTGGCAGCTTTGGCCAAATACTCCCTGCATGACTGGATGAAGGTAGGAGGTATTGGTGAAGCCAAAGCAACGGCATTGGTACTGGCTTTTGAAATAGGTAGGAGAAGAATAAGGGAACCCGAACAAAGGAAGATAAAGATATGCTGCTCCTCGGATATCTATCAGATCATGAAAGCAGACCTCTTGGATGAACTGGTGGAACATTTCTATATCATCCTTCTTAACAGAAGCAATCAGGTCATAAGAAAAGTAAAGATCAGCACCGGTGGAACAAGCGGCACCATTGCAGATCCCAAAGTGATCTTTAAACATGCTTTGGAAAATCAGAGCTGCTCGATGATCCTGGTCCACAACCATCCCTCAGGAAACTTGAAACCCTCAGAGCAGGACAGGAGACTGACCAAAAAACTCTCTGAGGCCGGGAAGTGCCTTGACATCATTGTGCTGGACCATATCATCTTTACAGATCATGCTTACTTCAGCTTTGCAGACGAAGGCAAGAAGTAATGGAAAGTGGAGGGAGGCTCTCTTTTTTTGGCCGGAATTCAGCTGACAGGCACCTTGATTTTGTCCGAAGGTGGGAAACTGATTTCTGGTGCAACTATAGTGTCAGCTTTTTTTATTGTTTGATTTTTATACCTGAAAGAAGTACTGATTCGTAAAGTCGGACTTTTATCATCACTTTGAGCTTTAAAATTGCTTTTCGTAAAACATAAAAAAAAGCAATTATGAAGAAATTATTAATGGTGATTGGTTCAATTCTGCTGACCTTCGAAGTCTTTGCCCAAAACCTTGAAAGTAAAATGGATTCCCTTGCCATGACATTAACAGGGAAAGGCCAGCCGGGCTTTGTTGTCGGGGTCACTAAAGGGAATGATGTGATTTTTCAAAAGGCTTACGGTCAGATGAACCTGGATTACCAAATGCCGAATTCCAATCAAACCACTTTTAATTTGGCTTCTGTTTCAAAGCATATCACTGCTTTTGCGATACTTAAATTAGAAGAAGAAGGTAAAATAGATCTTGATGCCCCTGTTCATCAATATATTCCAGACCTTCCGGATTATGGAAAAGAGATCACGGTGAAACATTTGATTTTTCATACCAGTGGATTGGGTTCAACAGATAATGTCCGCCTTTTCGCAGGGATATCCTTAGAACAGCCTTGGACTGCTGATGATGAATTCGAGCTGATAAAAAGTTATAGAATTCTTAATTTCAATCCTGGAGATGAATACTTGTATTCTAATGCCGGCTACGGATTGCTAGCCAAAATCATAGAAAATGTAAGTGGACAAGCCTATGACGCTTATGTTGAAAATGAACTTTTTGCTCCATTGGGAATGAGCAATTCCTTTGCTTATACCAGACCTGGAAAAACCATTCCCAATAGGGCCGTAGGGTATAAAAAAACTGATAATGGATTGGAAAGAACGATTACCGAATCTGAGTCTGTGGCAGGTGGCACCAATATCTTCATGAGCTTGGAGGATATGTTGGTTTGGGGAAGGCATTATTTCCAACCGACTCTATTTTCATCTGAAATCAGACCAAGATTAGAATCTTCAACGGCCAAACTGGTAGATGGTACTGAATTAAAATATACTTACGGTTTAAATTTAGTAGACTATAAAGGTATTCGACTTGTAAGTCATTCCGGAGGAACCATGGGATTTTCGGCTTATTTCACCTGGTATCCAGAACATAAAATGTTTGTAGCAGTGGCTGCCAATAATCAAAATATCAGTACCGCAACAATTTCCAGATTGGTGACGGAAACTTTGCTGTCTGAGTATTTTGTTGAAGCGTCTTTGGCAGAAAATGAAGATATAGAACTCCCGGTAAATCAATTGAGAAAGTTTGAAGGGGAGTTTAAAATGGAAGATGGAATGGTGCTGACTTTTAAGGAAAAAGAAGGTAAACTATTCCTATTAATTCCTGATGCACCTGAATTTGAGCTTTTTGCGTCTTCGCCCTCTAAGTTTTACCTGAAAGCATTTGAAGCACAAACTGAGTTTTTGATCGGCAGCAACGGAGAAGTCAATGAATTGATCTGGTACCAAGGCGGAAAAAGTTTTCCAGGTAAGAAGGATGACGGGACTTTGCCTGTTCCTGCTCCTGACAAAGATGAGCTTTTAGGGAATTATTTCAGTACTGATCTGAATGCAGTTTATCAAATCACTTTGAAGAATGATGTGCCCATATTGGTAATGCCCAGGACTATGAAGTATTATTTGGGATTGGAAAACCTTCCCTTGGAGCATATTGATGGGGATAGGTTCAAAGTTGAAAAGCTGGGGGAGATCTATTTCACAAGAGATATCCGAAAGAATATTAATGGTTTTGTTATCAAAGATGTGGGAAGATTGAGAAACATTTCATTCGAGAAAACCAAATAGAATTTGACAGTTCCATCCAACCTTCCTTTCAGCTTTCATTATTGGCTAATGAACCTGAATGGGAGGTTTTGACTAAAGGGAAATTTGAATATGAGAAATAAAAAAAGCATTAGAATACAAAGGAAAAATCCGGTTTCAGAAATTACCTATGTACAGGATTCCCAAGGAATATTTGGAACATTGAAAATACCTTTTTTCAATAATTCGGCATTTTATTCCGGGAAAGAACTCTATGAATTTCACTCTTTAGATTTTATGGGTAACTCTTTCAGAGTTTATAGGGAAGGCAAATCCATAGGGTATATTCATTTTCATGCATTAAGGAATTTGGCACAAATCAATCTTGTGGAAGAAGGCCCATTTCAATTTTCCCTTAAGGGGATATTTAATGGGAATTGGGTATTAAGGCAAGGGAAAATATCCTTAGAACGTATTGATAATAACCTGGATTTTCATCATTTGGATCCGAAAGAAAAGGAACTGTTATTGGCATGCGGACTTTTTACCGCAGCAAAGATCAATAAGGATTTGATTATATTTCTCCCAATCATTCTTCTTATATGGGTATTTTTGATTTTGGTTTAACCTTTTAAAATGCATATGGGAATTACGCCAGGCTAACATAAAATATATCCAATCATTTCAGATTGAGTTGATGATCATTTTAATTAATGGTTTTTGTATCAGTAGGTCATAGTATGTTTGGTCTCACTTTGATTTTAAAAGCAATTGATTAATGGTTATGTATTGACATCCTCTAAACCTATAGCATAAACTTTTCCATCCAAACTTGTGAAAAAAAGTATATTATCTTTTATTGCCGGAGTATTTATTATTGGCCCGAGAGAATTTATTAGGGCTTCACCTTCTTCAGCTGAATTGATCGTTAAATCATTTCTGAATTTTCCTTCAGGATTGTACAAATTTCCAAAATTGAATTTACTGGTAGCCGTTTGATATTCCCAAATTATTTCCCCAGATTTAGCTTCAATAGCTCTGATTTTTCCGTCAAAACCTGCCATTAAAACAGTATTTTGGTAGGGGATAGGGGTGGCATAGGATCTGGTGAAGGTCCGGATGCTCCAAATCTCTTCTCCTGAATTTCTGTCCAATGCATAAAATTTGTAGGTATCTGAGCTACCAAAAAACACTTTATCTTGAAAAATCAAGGGACTTGCAATGATCCAACTTCCTCCGGTTTCAGTAAAATCCCAGATTTCCTTGCCTGTTTCCAAATCCAATACATAGAGTCGGGTATCACGGGATCCAATATAGACTTTTCCTTGGGCAACAGTTGGGGTTTTCTGGAATTCAGCATCAGGAAAATATTCAGAACCTTTAGCCTGGTAAGTCCAGATTTGACTTCCAGTATTGGCATCAATGGCAAAAACCTTCCCTTTGAAATTCCCAACCAAGGCCTTATTGTCAACCAAAACCGGACTCATATGAATTGCCCCATTGGTAGGAAAATCCCATATGACTTTACCTGTATTTGGTTCAAGAGCTACCAGATTTCCATCTTCTGTTCCCCAGTAAATTTTATCCTTTCCTGCCACAGGTCCGGCACGGTAATAATCCCAAAGGTCAATGGCTTGAGTAGGATTTCCACTTGCTATCCATTCCAGCTTACCAGAGTCTTTTTTCAGGGCAATTAAATTTCCTTTTTCATTGGAAAAAAGCACCAGATCATTCCAAACTGCGGCATCCGAAAAGATGGGGGCTTTGCTGTCATATTTCCAGATGACTTCTCCGGTATTTTGATCAAGTTTGAAGAAAATTCCTTGAGCATTTCCTACATACAGGTATTCATCCTCTATTTCCGGACTTGCATGGATAGCTGCTCCGGTATCCTGCTCCCAGACCAAACTTTGTGAAAAGGATGGAATTGAAATAAGGAGCAGGAAAAGAGCAAGTAGTTGGTTTAGTTTTTTCATTTTAATTGTGGTTTATAATTAGTTGGTTTTCATTCAAAATTACAGCGGATACTTTGACTGAATTCTTTTCCTTCTCAGCCAAAGTCCGATCAGTAAATAAAGCAGGTTAGGGATAATCCCACAGATAGGAGAGATCCAAATCTGGAAGCCATTTTCAATAAGGATGTAGCCATCAATGACCAGGTGGTTGATCAATGCATCTTCTACTGCATGCATCAGAATTACCGGCCAAATAGATTGGGTCAGACGGTAGATTTCAGTAAACATCACTGTCCAAACAATCATGTTCAATACGGCTATGATGGTGAAAGGAATCCTTCCCACCGGAAGCACGGTTTGAATATCTCCCTCTGGTAGAAAAACCATGTAATATGGGGCATGCCAAAGCCCCCACACCAATCCTATGATAAGGTAAAGTTGGAGATTAGAAAGCTTTAGCTTGACTAGTTTTACTGTCAGATAGCCTCTCCACACAGATTCTTCGAATATATTTTTGATGACATTGACACCCAATAAAGTCCAGAATACAGATAAGAAAGGTCTGATTTCAAATGCACTGAAATCAATCCAACCTGTCAGTCCACCTATTCCTAGACAAATTGCCGTCACCAGTGGATAAATGATCAAGGCGACGAAATACCATCGTCCATTTCCTTTAAAATTGGGAAGGAGACCAGCGTCTTTCCATCCGTCACCCATAAATGTCCTTAGGACAATGACCGTCAATAAGGGGAAAACCAGCCATATGGCCATTCCCAAACTTTCATCCCCTTCCTGCTCAGGTAAAATTGAGTCTATACCTACTCCTGCCCAACCGATTATTAGGGCAATCACAATGAAAATGAATAAATTACGGATATTGGTCTCCTTCTTCATGTCTCGGCTAATTATTTATTCAGACACCCAAATAACTGCGTTTTGTATTGTTTGGAAGTTCGGGTTTTAAAAACTGCACATCTTTTGGGTTCTAAAAATTAGGTAAATCCAAAGGTAATTGCTGTTATGAATGTTTGTTTCTATGTTAAAAACTATTTGGAAAAGTAGCAGGTATACCTAATTTTGATTATTCAACCTTTTGTCCGTGAACTTTACTGAATCTGCAGATTGGATTTTACAGAACTTTAAAGTCTTGTTTAGTTTCCTTGGAGCTATTCAGGCATTTATTCTTGCAGCAGTAATTCTTTTTTATCCGAGGGAAAACAGGGTGTCTAATATTCTTTTAAGCCTTTTTGTATTTTCCATCGGTCATCTTTTAATTATCAACCGGGTTGCAGAATGGCTAAATCACCATTATGATTGGCTGTTGTTTAGCTTTCAGCTTTTGGGTTTGATTTCCTTATATCTTTATATCAAGAGTCTTTACAAAGACATTAATTGGAGGAAACAATGGTGGCATATTTTGGTGATGGCCTTTGATTCTTTAAGGATTTATATTGGAAGTCAGATCCGGTTGTCAAACCTTGAAGAGGATGAGTATTACTACCAGTTTTTGGGTACTAATTTTGAATATTTCAGCTTGGTAGCCATTGTTGTTATCTACATCATATATTTTTTACTTACCATAAAAGAGTATCAAAATTATCTGAAGATTGCTAGGAAGAATTTTTCAGATGAATTGAGGTTAGGGACTTCTTGGGTAAAGCAGATGATTTATGGCAGGTATTTTCTTATTGTAATTGATTTTATTTTGCTGTTTATCAATTATACATTTAAGGAATCTTATTCTCCATATCACGGCATTGCCAATACGATAGCTTATACTGTTTTTGCCTACTATATCACCATAAAAGGAAAACTCAATCCGGCAGTCTACCAATTAAGGCAAATTGAAAATCCACAATTAGGGGAAAAGTCTTTTGAAAAAATTGATCAAAAGGAGTCCAATGAAATGTTGGAAGAAATTGCGATGCTTTTCCGAAATTCCATGGATCAAGATAAACTGTATATTCAAGAGGGCCTATCAGTAAAAGAAGTAGCAGAACATCTTGGACATCCACCATATTTGGTTTCTCAGGCCATAAATACATGTTTGGAAAAAAGCTTTTTTGAATTGATTAATGGCTATAGGGTGGAGGAAGCCAAGAAATTAATCATGGATGAAAACCTGAATCATTTATCCATGGTTGGAATTGGTTTTGAGGCCGGGTTTAGTTCCAAGACTGCATTTAATACTGCTTTTAAAAAGCATACTGGAATGACGCCAACCGATTACAAGAGAAGCAAGATATATAGGAATAAATCAGTTTCGGATATTCCATAAAAAAATACTACCAATATTGTATATTGTCAGTCATTGCTGGAGGCTTGGGATTTGGGCGTTTAATTCATGTCTGTCAATCACAAATACCGAATCTTTTCATAATGTCACTCAATTCCATTTTGGCAACCCCAATTACTTTATCAGCACCTCCGTAATACAAGTAAACGGTTTGATCTAGGAGTACGGCTCCGCATGGAAATACTACATTGTTTACAATCCCTTCTATTTCATAGTCCATCTCGGGTTCTAGTAGGGTTGCATCTGTTTGTGCTATGACATCAAATGGATTGTTTAAATCAAGTAGAGCGGCTTCTACCTTGTAAATTGTTGGTGAAGGAATAGTTGCCCGATGAAAAAACATCAGCCATCCATGTTTTGTTTTGATCGGTGGTGCAGCAATACCGTATTTAGAATTGTCCCAATAAGTTTTCCTGGGCTCGATCAATGATTTTCGGTGTACCATCCATTTGTTTTCGCTGAATTCCAGGTTCTTTTCTGTATTGATACAAATACAATCATTTTGTCGGTGAAAAATCACATACTCACCATTTATTTTTTCGCTGAGCAGACAGGAATTCTTATCGGCAACATTCGGTGGTGTTATTACCTTGGGATTTGTCCAGTTCCATCTTTTATTAAGGAAGTCTTCCTCTTTAATAGAGGTAAATGCAACCCGAGGCGTATAGCCATCAAAAGCTGCATAAAATATATATAAAATATCTCCCATTTTTGTAATTCTTGGATCTTCACAACCAGAATTCCCAGGGCGCAATTTCTTCTCAAAATTTGCCCTTGGTTCATAAATTGGGTATGGAAGTCGCTCGTCTATAATTAGCCCGTCTTTTGAGGAAGCATATCCGAAAACTGAAGTATCATCCAAGGACATGGCCCTGTAAATAATATGAAACCTGTTGTCTAGATATATTACAGCAGGATTGAAAGTAGCTTTAGCCTCCCATGAAAACTCAGGCCGGGGAGCTATAATCGGGTTTTGATCAAACCGCTTGAAACTTTGTTTGATCCATTTGCTTTGGATAAAACCGAATGGTTTTTTGTAGCTTAAATCTTCTATTATACTTTCTGAATCCCCGATAGCGACACAAGATGTGGTGTCTGCTGCCCCATAATAGAGGAGCAATTTTTTATCCTCCAATAGAGCACCTGACGGAAAGACAATATTGGGAACATTTCCTTCCAGTTCATATTTTTTCAAAGGAACTATAAGTGGTTCTGGAGATTTGCCAATTACTTTCATAGGGTTTTTAATATCCAGAAGGGCTGTTTCAATGCGAAAATTCTTTTCCGGAGAAAAATAATTCTGAATATAAGAGTAAATAAGTAGCCAACCTTTTTCTGTTTTCACAGGTTGGGCTCCTATTTCAAGGTGGTCATTTGCGTCTCTCAGGAGGGGAATGACATGAAGATTGAGGTTATTGTACCAATCATTCCAATAAGTTTGTGACCATAGATCTTCCTCCTTATCAAATAATGCAAGGGCAATCTTTGCCGGCGGAATATCGGTATGGACAGTTAAAATAGCAGCAAATTTTCCATTGATTTTTTCGGGAAACAAAGCCATCGCTTTTGAATTGAACCTGGTAATTTCATGTTTCTCAAATTTTTTGAAATCCTGGGTAATGGCGAGGCCGATATGAATTCCTTTTGCTGAAAAAGGGTAATCAGACAATGCTGTATAAAAAATA
Organism: Arthrospiribacter ruber; assembly: GCF_019343195.1. Taxonomy (GTDB): domain Bacteria; phylum Bacteroidota; class Bacteroidia; order Cytophagales; family Cyclobacteriaceae; genus Arthrospiribacter; species Arthrospiribacter ruber. Next base: position 243,504 of record NZ_RPHB01000008.1, on the reverse strand, counting down.
TAATATTTGCCTTCACAATAGGTCACTCTTGGGTCTTCACAACCAAACATTTCCCATGAAAATTCGGGTTTTATAATTTGTCTTTCGGAACCAAAATGAAGTCCGTTATCACCGCAAGTATAGCCAATGGTGGATATGGGGATATTCAAGGAACTGTTGATGGCCACAGGATTGCCAATAGCCCTAAAAAGCAAATGATAGGTGCCCTCTTTTTTTACTACCGAAGGATTAAATGCCGCTGCGGCTTTCCATTCGATGTTTTTATCAGGCCTGATAATAGGGTTCTCCTTAACCCGATGAAACTGTTGCATATCTTTTCATTTTAATGGTTTTCAATTCAGTATGCTTGTTATCACCTTTGATTTTTGATATCAGGCCTTTTAAATCACAAGATGCAGCACATATGTAACTATCAGATCCTCCATAATAAACAATCAGTTTGTTTTTGATTATCGAAGCTCCACAACTGTATACTACACCTCTTTTATGCCCTTCATTTTCATACCAAAGCTCAGGCTCGAGGATGGGAGCTTCCGAACGATAAAGAATTTTTTCAGGATTATTTCTGTCCAGTATCATCGCTCCAAGCTTGTATTTATCCGGATCCCTTTTATCCATGGCATGATAGATAACCATCCAGCCATCATCAATTCTAAAGGGAGGTGGTCCTGCGCCTCTGACCCAATTGTCCCAATGTCCTTCTCTACCTCCCGGACTGTATTGGCTTTGGATATATTGCCCACTTTCAAAGTCAAGAGAATTGAGGTAGGCTATAGATATCACAGGATTAATACTGTGAAGAATGGCGTATTTTCCATGAATCCTTTCGGGAAAAATCACCCAGTTCTTATTGGTTATTCCCGGTGCTGAAATGAATTTTGGAATCGACCAATTCCATTCTTTCTTTAGAAAGTCACTTTTTTTAATCGATGACAACGCTACTCTTGGCGGGGTATGTCCGTCGAAAGCTGTAAATGTCATATAGACCTTGTCTTCAATGACAGTAAGCCTTGGATCCTCGCAGCCATAAAAACTGCCTCCTGATTTGGTGGCGTAAGGATGTGGGGGAAGGGGGATCTCTGATTCCAGGCGGTTGATCACAAAACTTGGAATATCAGACTTCTTATCTATTTTGGTGCCTGATTTACTTGAAGCGTAACCAAACACCGAAATACCGGATTCCCCAATAGCCCTATAGATAAAATGAACCTGATTTTTCAACAATACAGATGCAGGGTTGAATACAGCCTGAGATTCCCAAAGGTTTGAAGTGCTTGGAGAAAGAATTGGGTTTTCTGGAACTCTCAGTAGAACTGTATCCTGTTTGGAAGCTGTTTCTTTAATGTCTTCTGGGACATATTTAAGTAAGCTTTTTATCTTTTTAAGAGAAATCCTAATTGAATAAATTCTCCTCTTTTGAAGAAAACTGAAATTGAAATACCTTAAAGAACAACCAATTCTTAAAGGTATGATTTTACTATCTGAAGACCAGATCAATTTCTTTTTTGTGTTTTTCAAATTTAAATCAGATGCTATTATACCATTTGATTTAGTATCAAATTTGAATAGAAGTCTATTGGAGCTATTTGAAAATTCATAATAGTTTTCAACCACTTTAGTGTAGTTTCTCCTCTTTGTTCTTTTTTTGATATTCATCAGGATTTTGTGGTTAAATCGAGAACAATCAATTAAAAATCAAAGTATAGCCAGGTATCTTAGTTTTCATTCTAAAATTTCAAATTTGTCGAAAAGCAAATTTTTCATACCGAAATACTTTAATTCAAATTTCAGATTTATGCAGCTAAACAATAATGACAATTATGTGTGGTATCTGAGATTTTTGTCATGATAGAGCCAAAAAAATAATATGTATATCCAGAACTTTACCAGTAACCAATATAATAGCTGAATTTGCATAAAATCTGATAATAATGAATACTTGATATTCATGGATATTGAGTCAGTCGCAAAGTTTAACCCTAAAAATTAACCTTCTGGCAAAGAAGCGGATAATCATGAAAAATAATATGACTACCAAAATTTAATCTAAACGTAGGTTATAAAAACATAGTAGTTCGCTAATGAATTTAAAGCATCCATTTTGGAGTTTTTATATGGCGTTCTGCCTCTGTTATACTTTTAATTCCTTTCAGCAAAGCATCGGGGCTGAAGGAAATACTATCAATCCCCTCATCAACTAGAAACCTGGTAAAAGCGGGATTGTCACTGGGGGCCTGTCCGCATAATCCGATTTTTATTCCAGATTTTTTTGCGCTGTGGATACTCTCCTTAATAAGGAATTTGACTGCTAAATTTTCTTCATTAAACAAGTAATTGAGGCTCTCTGAATTACGGTCAATGCCCAAGGTGAGCTGGGTCAGATCATTAGACCCTATTGAGAATCCATCAAAAATACCGGCAAACTGATCTGCTAAAATTACATTTGCAGGAATTTCAATCATGACATAGATTTCAAGACCTTTTTCGTTTTGAAAAAGTCCATTCAATTCTAATTCGGAAATGACCAACTTACCTTCTTCCAGTGTTCTGCAAAAAGGAATCATCAATTTGACATTATAAAAGCCCATTTCTTCCCGTACTTTTTTAATTGCACGGCATTCTAAAGCGAATGCATCCTTATAAAAATCGCTGTAGTACCTGGAAGCACCTCTCAGCCCTAGCATTGGATTTTCTTCCTTAGGTTCAAAAATATCTCCCCCAATTAAATTTACATATTCATCACTTTTAAAATCGCTCAGTCGGACTATGACGTCTTTTGGATAAAATGCCGCTGCAACAATTGATACCGCCTCAGCTACTTTATCAATGAAATACTCTTCTCTTTTTGTAAAATTTGTAGTCAATTCTTTAATTTTTAACCTGACATCCTCATCGTTGATCTTATCATAATTCAATAGTGCCAAAGGATGGATTTGTACACTGTTACTGATAACAAATTCGAGGCGCATCAGACCAACACCGCTGTTAGGATATTGACTCAATTCAAAAGCCCTATCAGGATCTGCCAAGTTCAACATGACAGCTGTTTTGGGCATATTCATATGTGGTATCACCTCTTCTGAAATATCCCATTCCAATACTCCTTGGTAAACTTTCCCCTTTTTGCCCTCTGAGCAGGATACGGTTACGTCCTGCCCATCCCTGATAGATTCAAGAGCGTTTCCACAACCTACTACAGCAACAGTGCCCAGCTCTCGGGCAACTATGGCAGCATGACTTGTCCTTCCTCCTTTATTGGTAATAATCGCTGCAGCCTTTTTTAGAATGGGATCCCAATCTGGGTTGGTGATGTCCGTAACTAAAATTTCGCCTTTTTTCAATAGGTATCCCATTTTTGGATCCGTTATTATCCTAGCCTTTCCAGCTGCAATTTTTTCACCTAATGCTATTCCTGATGTAATTAATTTACTTTTTGACTTTAGCTTATATGTAATTCGAACCTGATTGTTTTTTTTCTTATGGACTGTTTCCGGTCTGGCCTGAAGTATATACAATTGATCTGATACGCCATCTTTAGCCCATTCAATATCCATTGCCATTCCATAGTGACGTTCAATCAAACATGACCACCTGGCCAGCTGGATTACTTCATTTGAATTCAAAGTAAAAGTGTTTTGTCTTTGCTTTGGTGTTTCAATGTTTACCGTTGACATTTCCGGATCATTGGATCCAATAATTTGAGCATAGCTCAGTGTCATCTCTTTTCTTCCGCATGTACTTTTTAATATAGGGTTTAGTTTTTCATCAAAAAGTGTAGGTTTGAATATTATCCATTCATCAGGTGTAACTTTTCCCTGAACGACGTTTTCACCTAAACCCCAGCTGCTGGTGATGACTGCTACATTATTGAATCCAGAATCTGGATCAATTGTGAAAATTACCCCAGAAGAAGCCTTATCACTTCTTACCATTTGTTGGACCCCTACCGAAATTGCCAAATCATCAGATTCAAAACCCATTTCATACCTGTATTTAATTGCTCTGTCAGTGAAAAGGGAAGCGTAGCATCGGTGGACTGCACTCAACAATTGTGCTTCACCCCTAATATTTAAAAAAGAATCCATCCTGCCGGCAAAACTGGCACTTGGTAAATCCTCCGCGGTAGCACTGCTTCTAACTGCAACATCAAGGTTGTCCACACCTGTTTTTTGGCAAAGTTTTCGGTAAGCATGGAATAAGCAATTCTGAATTTCTTCAGAAAACTTTCCATTCATAATCATAGCTCTTGCTTGAGATCCTACTTCAGAAAGATTTGAGAACTCTATTTTATCCAAGGTGTCCAGCAAATCAAAAAGAGGTATTCCCAAGTTGTTTGATCGGAGAAAGCATCGGTAGGCATCTGATGTTAAAGCAAATCCATCAGGAACAGCTATTCCTTTTGATTTTAATTGAGTAAACATTTCTCCCAAAGAAGCATTCTTTCCACCAACTAATTTGCTGTCCAGAATTCCAATCTCCTCAAAAAACATAACATATTCAGGTTTCATCATTTTGTTGTTTTGGCTAAAGTTTGAACAGATGTTTTAAAGGGATTTGAAGAGTTTAGATAAGATTTTATCTTGGAGTTATTTGGTTTATGGTTGAAATATCATGATTGTAAAAACAAAAAGCGGGGGTTTGACTTCCCGCTTTAAGAACCTATGACAGAATATTTCTTTTGATCGGCTGTATTTTGTCAAGGTTTACACAATGCTGGGCTTAAATTCAGTACAGATTTTCTGTGTTTGCAGACCTATCAGACTTTCAGTTGATGTGAACAAAATCTCTGAAGGCTGACCTGATTATGAGACTTTCATTATGTTGGATCGAAATTACAGACAAGGAAATAGACCCTTGATGATAAAAGTTTTGATATTTAAGATTTTTCTCATTAAAAGTATAATTCGGGTGCCTATATGCTACTTGTAAGTGATAACTCCTGTAGAGTTTTTTGAAAGAAGTAAGGTGCCCTTTATAGGTCCAAGTGTTTTGACTGTTTTCGTAAATGAAAAAAATCTTGCTTTTTGAAAGCAAATGTCATGAAAATGAAATATTGATTTAATCATTTTTGATTGAGTTAATTGATTATGGGTATGATCATTATTGTAATGGGTTTGCCAGGTTCCGGGAAAAGTTACTTTGCAAGATTATTGGCTGAAAAGCTCAATGCGTCTTATTTGAGCAGTGATAAGGTAAGGGAAATGCTCCATTTAAAGGGAAGGTATAACCTGGAAGATAAAATGTTTGTATATGAATGGCTTGCTAATATTACCGAAGGCTTACTGGAAGGCAAAGCAATAGTGGTGGTAGATGCAACTTTTTATTTAAACAGTACACGACAACTATTTCTGAATTTGGGACAAAAGCATCAAGTGGCAGTCAAATTTCTGGTTATTTCAGCTCCAATTTCTTTGATAAAAAAAAGATTGGAAAGGCCTAGGGCTGATAGTGAAGCTGACTTTTTGGCTTTTAAAAAAATCAAGGCGGAGTTTGAGCAAATGTCCTTACCCTGTCTGAAGCTCAGATCTTCTAGCGATAATATAACTCATATGTTGGAAGAGGCAGTTAATTATATTAATGTAACCTGAAATGAGGACTGAAGAATTGTTGGATCTAAAAAATAATGCCTACTATAATGGCATCTCTTTAAAAGCAAATCTAATTGAAACGCACATTTCCTGGGTTTTGGTTGGTGAAGAATTTGTTTTTAAAATCAAAAAGCCTGTCAAACTCGGTTTTCTAGACTTCTCCACTTTGCCACTGAGGAAGCATTTTTGTTATCGGGAGTATGTACTGAACCGACTTTATTCAGACATTTATTTAGGTGTTTTACCCATAAAAAAAAAGAATGGCACATGGCATATAGGAAGAGGGAGAGGGAGGATTTTGGATTATGCGGTAAAAATGAAAAAAATGGATTTTAATACCCAAATGGATATCATGTTGGATACCAATATGTTGAAAATTGGACATGTCAGATCCTTAGCAAGGGTGATTGCAAAAATCCATGATAAAGCTGAAAGAGTAAAATCTGAAATCAGTATATTGAAAATGAACTCTCTTTTTAATGATTTGACAAAAATTGAACCTTTAGCAGCAAAGTATCTAGGGACAGGGGCAAGGGAGATTGTAAAAAGTTCGGTCGCCTGGAGCAATGATTTCCTGAGCAAGCATGCTGAAAGAATTCACCAAAGATCAAACCTAGGTTTTGTAAGGTTGGTTCATGGAGATCTTCATTCGGGAAATGTTTTCATCCTCGATCCACCTGTCCTGTTTGATTGCATTGAATTTGACGATTCTCTAAGGACCATCGATGTTTTGAGTGAAATAGCTTTTTTGGCGATGGATATGGAATTTTATAAGCAAAAAGGATTGAGTGCTTCTTTTATATATGAATACAATTTGATTACAGGAGCACTTCTGAACAAAGAAGATTTTGAAATTCTGAACTATTACAAATGTTACAGGGCAAACATTAGAGCAAAAGTACTTTTCATCCGTGCCAGTGAATGTAGAAATAAAACCGAATTTACCAATAACCTGCTGAAGGCCAGATGCTACTTAAATTCTATCGCGAATTACATGCAATATAAACCATATCCCTATAAGGTAGAACCAAGGGCTCTCAGTGCTGCACTTGGATCAAGCGATTTAGCAGACAATTTTCAATAAATGATTTTTTTCAATTTCGGAAAGTCTAAAATTCTGATTCCTTCAGGACAAAGCTCAATTATTTTTTCATCCCTGAACTCGGCAAGACAACGGTTAAGGGACTCTGTTGCAGTTCCTACAAGATAAGAAATATCCTTTCTGGATAATTCTATGAATGAATTTAGGTCCTGGGAATTGTGAAATTGTTCATGAAGTCTGTTCAATACCGAAGCCGTTCTCTGTCTGTTTGAAGCATATGCCAAATCAACCATAAATTCCTCACTCTTTATCAGTCTGTTTGATAACTGCATTAAAAAGTAAGTGGAAATTTCTTTATTGGTACCTAAGGTGTTCAAAAATTCATTTTTAGGGATCTGGAAAACTTCGGATTCATCCATAGTGAAAGCACTTTCTGTATAAGCAACATTTCCCAAAATAGATACATACCCTAAAAATGATCCCGGGCCATGCAGTCCTGTGATCAACTCTTTTCCATCTGTTGAGGATTTGAATGTTTTTAACAAACCATTCGAAATAAAAAAAATATCATGAGCAGTGTCACCTTCATTATAAATTATTTCCTTTTTGTAAAAAGTTCTTTTTTGTTTTCCTTTTATTAGTTTACTCAATTCTTTTGATTCCCTGTCCTTAAATTCAATAAAACCCTGTCCCCAAACTGTGTCTCTAAAGGAAGTTTTTAACATATGATTTTTTTGAATGGATTTTTCGATGACTGTAAGTAATTCATGTCCGTCAAAAGGTTTGACTAAATAATCATCAGCACCTAAGTTCATCCCTGTCCTAAAATCTGATTTCTCAGCTTTTGCGCTTAAAAAAATGAATGGAATATCTGATGTCTTTTTGTTTTTGTTTAAAATGTGTAAAACTTCATAACCATCATGCTCAGGCATCACGATATCACAAAGAATTAAATCAGGCGAAGAGCTTTGGGCCAATTGAATTCCCTCTTTGCCGTTTGAAGCACCAATAACATCATAACTGGCAAGCTTCAGGATATCAGAAATGTTCTCCAACATCTCTCTGTTATCTTCAATTACAAGAATTTTTTGGTTCATGACAGGTTAATTTAAGTGTTGGGTACTTGAATTTGTTGGATCCGGAAGTAATACCGAGAAAGTACTTCCTATATTTTCTTTACTTTTTATATTAATAGTACCTCCCATCAACTCTATAAATTTCTTTACAATGTTGAGCCCTAAACCGGTACCCTGAATATGGGATACATTTTCAGCTCTGAAAAAACGTTCGAAAATCAAAGGGAGATCCTTGGCTGGAATACCCAAGCCTTTGTCATGGAAAGTCAGTGTAAGCTTACCCGGTAAAATAGAGGAACTAAATTTAATTGAACTGTGTGGATGCGAATATTTGATTGCATTGGAAAGTAGGTTGACAACAATATTTCTCAAAATTTTTTTATCGGTTAACCAATACTTTTCTCCTTTATGTTTATAATCCAAAACCTGATGGTTTTTCACCTGAAGCTCCATTTCCTTAACAATCTCTTTCAAAAATGTATCCAGCTCTATTTGGACATATTCAACCTTGACCTTTCCTTCTTCCAGTTTGCTCAATGAAAGAAAATCATCAAGGATGTCTGTAAGGTCATTCACAGATTTGCTTATTCGGTTAAGGTGCATAAGTTTTAATTGGTTTAAGGCTTCACCTGAAAAAGTTTTTAATAGGTAGGCTGATGTCAAAATGGTCGCCAATGGAGTTCTGAATTCGTGCGAAGCTGTCGAAATAAACCTTGTTTTGATGATTCCTAATTCCTTTTCTCTTTCAAGGTTTTTCTTGAGCTCAAGCTCATTTTTTTTAATGTTTGTGAAATCTGAAATGACAATTAAAGCTTTGTCAATAATTTGGTTTTCTTTAGGTAGTGGGACAGCTTTTAAATTGTAAAAATTTTCTTCAACTGCGATCTCGAGAGATATCGTTTTACCCAAAAAAGCCTTTTTCAACTCTAAATTTAATTTTTGCTTTTCTACAGGATTCATTAATGTGAAAATTTTTCCATCAAGAAGGTATTTGTCCTGAAGTTTGATTTCCAGGCTATCCTCTTCAGTGACCAGTAAGTGCTTTAAATTTTTGTCTACAATACCAATAATGCCACTTGGAAAGTGCTTGGCCATAGCTTTATATAGCTTGTGGGATTCTATAAGTCTCTTTTCTGCTTTTTCCCTAGCTAAAATTTCTCTTTGGAGATCGGAATTCATCTTTTCCAGATTTGAAAATGCATCTGTGAGCTTTTTGGTCCTATCCAATACCCTGATTTCCAATTCTTCATTTAATTGCCGGATCTTTTTAAGATCATTTTTCCGGTCGGTTATATCATTTACAAAAACAATGGTCATCAACCCGTCATTTCCGAAAAAATTGGCCATGCTGACTTCCGAAATGAACCCAGTCCCATCTTTGCGATTGGCTCCTAGCTCAAGAACTTTATCTTTATTTCTATGGTGGGGAAATTGGTGGAACCTTGTTCTTAATAAATCATGGTTATTGCTGAACCTTTCCAATATAAATTGATCAATGATCTTGGCCTTTAGCTCTTGTTCTTGATATCCGAATATTTTTATTGCCTGAGAGTTGATCATTATTATTTCACCCTTTGGATTGACCACGATAATTCCTTCTGTCGAATTTTCAAATATGGCATTTAAATGATTTCTTGCTGTTTTTTCATTTCTTAGGGTTTGTTTTATGTAAATACCCAGACATACAATCACCCATACATTTACACCGGCTAATAACCTGTTGTTGGTTAAAAAGGCTTTTCCATTGAAGTCGGAATTCAAGTACCCTACTGCGATAAAAACTGTAGTGATTAATCCGATAAAGCATGCTTCTTTTTTAGATTCCAGAGCAAGCAAAATGAAAGGAAGCACTATTAAATAGGATAAAGTAATCAGTTTGTTGCCAGGAAAAAGTTCATAGATAAAAAATCCTGAAAGCATAAGGACTCCAGCCAGAAGCACCAGTTTTTTTCTTTTTTTATGCCTGATCAAAACCATCATGATTATCCCCGGAAACAAATAATAACCCTAAACAAAACATAATTCTATGACAAAATTATATTTTGTATAAATCTAATAAAATGAGTAATGATGTTACTTAATATGACTTTTATCATAATTTAAACTTCAAAAATCTTTTATCTTCATAAGATTTGTCATTATGTAATTTAGATAAAGCAAATACCTTTAGTCCCAGAATAAACCGGGACTGGACACCATGCAAGAAATTACCGATAAAGCACACACTCTCCTGAAAAGTCGCTATCTATTGGAGGATGTTAAAAGCCATAGCTTGGAATCCCCTGAACAAATGTTTAGTCGGGTAGCGGTAGCGGTGGGCAATGCGGAGAAGAATTACAGAACTCATCAAAGTAAAAGTTTTTGGGAAGGTAGATTTTTCGAATTGATGCGGAATTATTTGTTTTTACCAAATTCAACAACCTTGATCAATGCCGGTAAGCCTTTTCAGCAATTATGTGCCTGTTTTGTCTTGCCGGTATCTGATGACAAAGCTGCAATGGACGAGTGCATGAGGGTTTCTGCTATGATTCAGGAAAATTCCGGGGGGACAGGTTACGATTTATCAGGTCTGAATCCAAGGGGTGAAACAACATTAAAAGGGGAGTCATACAAAGGGCCTATAGATTTTATCAGACAGATAGATTCTTTGACAGAAATCATAATGAAGCCCGGAAGAAGAAAAGGAGCCAATATGGGTGCTTTGCATGTTTCGCATCCCGATATTGAAGAGTTCGTAAATGCTAAGGTTTCAGGAAGTGATTTCCAAAATTTTAATATTTCTGTAGGGATCACGGATGAATTTATGCAAGCCATGTTCCAGGACAAAGTTTTTGAGCTTATACATCCAGAAAGTGGTGAAGTAATAAGAAAAATACCAGCCAAATATTTATGGAAATCAATTGTCCGCCAAGCATGGTGGAATGGTGATCCAGGAATACTGTTTTTGGATGAGATTAATAGACATAATCCGACGCCAAGCTTAGGGAGAATAACAGGGACCAACCCTTGTGGGGAAGTTCCTTTATTACCTTATGAGGCGTGTAACTTAGGATCCCTCAACTTAGCAAAAATGGTCGCTTTACCATTCTCAAAATCCTCCTTTATAAACTGGAAAAAGCTTGGGGAAACTGTAAACACCGCAATTCGCTTTTTGGATAATGTAATTGACGTGAATAACTACCCAATACCCCAAATTGAATTCATGGCCAAAGGCAATAGGAAGGTTGGATTAGGTGTGATGGGTTGGGCCGATATGCTGATTCGTTTGGGGATCCCCTATACAAGTAATGAAGCTATAGAATTGGCTTCCAAAATCATGAAATTTATTAAAGAAAAGTCATGGAACGCATCCTTTGACCTGGCTTTGGAAAGAGAACCTTTTCCCAATTGGGAAAAGAGTATCTATTATCCAATGCAGCCACTGAGAAATGCGACTTGTACTGCAATTGCCCCAACTGGATCCATTTCTTTTCTTGCTGAAGTTTCCCCTTCTATTGAACCTTTATTTACTTTAAACAACAGGCAAGAATACCAATTGAAAAACCAAACTCCACAGAGTTTAAATCCTGCTCTTGAGTCAATTTTAACCTCAAGAGGTCTGTATTCAAAAGGAATAATTGATAGAATTTGCGCAGAAGGAAAACTGAAAAATATACCCGGTCTACCTGAAGATTTAAAAGAACTGTTTAAAACAGCACAGGAAGTTCCTTTTCAAATCCATTTGAAACATCAACTGGCTTTCCAGAATCATACCGACAATGCCATTTCAAAAACCATTAACCTTCCAGAATCTGCTACGATGACGGAAGTTGATTGGGCTTTTAAGATGGCCTGGTACGGAGGGGCTAAGGGTGTCACCGTTTATAGAAATAGATCTAAGGAACATCAGCCCTTTGAATCCATTGACGGTCAGATAGTTCATGAGCAATGCTTTTGTAATGATTCTTTACTTTACTTAAACAGTATCCATGCAAGATTGAAAAAATTGTTAACTTAAATAGAGAAGCAATGAAAATAATGAAGTCGATTTTAAGTTTGTTAGCTGGTATGTTAACCGGAGTTTTGGCAAGTTATATGGTCGGACCTGAAAATAGGACTGCTATTAAGAGGAAAATGCTCAATTTTAAAAAGTCAAATTTCTTTTGACTATAACCTCAAATTGGTTTTCAGGTTTTGCTTATTTCAAAAATGGAGATTTGTTGGATTGCTTTAGATGCAAAGAAATCCGAAGGTTTTATCTAAAAGAGGCTTAGCTCAAGTTTAATAACTTGAGAAAGCCTTGATCAGTGGTCTTTTTCTTTATTTTATCTTTATTTCTTTGGAAGGAATTGCTTTTTCCTCTTCTTTTTTCTGCATCCTTACTTTGAGGATTCCATCAATGTATTCTGCATGGACTTTGTCAGTATCGACATTTTTTGGAAGGGTAAATGACCTGTTGAACGAATTCAAACTGAACTCCTTTCTTGTGAAATGTTCATTTTCTTCTGTTTTTTCAACTTCTTTTTTAGCCAGAACAGTCATTAAACTGTTTTGAATCTCAATATGAAAGTCCTTTTTATCAAATCCTGGGACAGCAAACTCAATGTTGAATTCTTTGCCACTTTCTCTGATGTTTACAGCTGGCAATTTCTTGTGAAGTTCAAGTTGCAATCCAGTAGGACTGAAAATACTGTCATTATCCAATAAGTCTGAGATTAAGGTAGGTAGAAAACCTACCTCTTTGTTTTCATTTAATAGTTTCATGGTACATTAATTTAAATTAAGTGAGGAAGATTTGAATTGATAGCGAAATTTAAAAAAGTTGTATTTTGAAAATAATGATGTTTTCAGCCCCACATTGAGACTTTTGTCATTTTCAATGAAAAATAAATTCCAGGTATGTGAATCCATTATGTTAAAATCTTGGGCAAAAGATTTTCACCTAATGATTAGCCTTAAAAAATCAAATATCGGGAATACTTCGCTGTACCAGTTGATAAACCAATAACCACCAGGTCATGAGAAAAATAAAGATGGGCAGCGGTGGAACAAATAGCACCATCTCAAACCCCCAAAGAGAATTTTAAACATGCTTTGGAAAACCAGAGCTGCTCATTGATCCTGGTGCACAACCATCCTTCAGGAAATATCAGACCTTCGGAACAGGACAAAAGACTGACCCAGAAACTCTCCGATGCCGGGAAACACCTGGACATCATCGTGCTGGACCATATCATTTTTACTGAAGTGCTTAATCAGCTTTGCAGACGAAGGCAAGAAGTAATGGAAAGTGGAGGGAGGGGTGCCTCCTTTTTTGCCTGAATCTTCTAAAAGTGATTTGTTGAGCTTTGCGGTCCTAAAACAAATATCAAACTCTTCGTACCTTCCAATCCAAAGACTTTTATTCCTATTTCGTTTAATTCCCTACACAGTCACTCTTCTCCGCAACCAATATCCAAAACCGATTGGGTGTTTTATTTTTAATCGCTTCAAGAATGGCAGGATTACTCATTTCCTTTGAAGGAATAACCTTATTGTCAATAATTTCAATCCATTGGGATGCATTTTCAAGCCAAGTGCTTAAAATCAGTTTTTCAAGTCTTATTTTAAGATATGTTTTAAGCCCGGTTTCTGTTGTTTTTGGAAGGTATTGACCGCTATTTTTTGCATTACTTTTGAATCATAATTTTAGATTGAAAATTCAAAACTTTTGGTTGATTGTTAGGTGCTGGGGTGTTTTTCAATATAATATTTCATTTTATTAGTCTATTGAAACGATTAGAGTTTGCTATATTCTATTTGTTGTTTATATTGTTTCCTATAATTATCAAGCCCAAAATATTCCTTGAAACCAAATTCGACTATTTTACCCTCCCAGGAAGGGCCAAATGATTTTTGGCTATTATTGATTTCCGGAGATCGGAAAGGATTAGAAGGCTTGTATAAAGTTTATTCAATGGATCTATTCAGGTTTGGATTGTCCATATTGCCCGATGAGGATTTTATTCAGGATTGTATACAGGAGGTTTTTATAGATTTGTGGAAATACCATAAGACACTTCAGCCTGCCAACAATGTGAAAGTTTACATTTTTAAATCGCTATCCAGGAAAATAAGCAGGGAAATCAATAAAGAGAAAAAATGGAATAAAGAGCAAATAAAAGAAAGCAATACCCGGGATTTCTACATAGAATCTGTCGAACCCAGAATTATTGAAAATCAAAAGGAGGAAGATCTGAAAATTAAAATTGCGGGGGCTTTGGAGAACCTTCCACCTAGACAAAAAGAAGTAATCCTTTACCTCTTCTTTGAAGATTTTTCCTACGAAGAAGTGTCTAAGATGATGGGGATAAACCTTAGGTCTGTCTACACTTTGGCCTGGAAGGCAATTTCAACCCTTAAAAAAACTTTTTCATCAATAATTTTATTTTGTAATTTTTTTATTTGAGGAAGCTTTAATTTCTATAAGTGTATCAATTATTGAATTGGCTACTTCTTTACCTATGAAAAAAAATTTTCCTCTTAATTCTATCTGCTATTTAAAGCTGACAAAGGGGATTTCTTTATTTCTTATATAAATTCTAATAAGTGGACAATGTGTTGTTTTGTATATCAAATAGATGAAAGGAACAATTCTAATGTCTTTCCAAATAATTTGATTTTTAAACCTGCTCAGATTTGCCCATAAGTAGTGTTTTATTGGAAAATATGCTCATATCATTCCGTTATTTTTTAAAGTTTACCCAAAGAGGAAGACCTGTCAAAAAAAAAAGTAAAATTTTTTGCTTAATCACGGATAACTTTATCAATTTTTTGTCTCATTTATTTGTAGACCTTTTATTATGTGTAAATCTGAATATAGCGTAGAAGATTTTGTTTTGGACCCGGAGTTCAAAAAGTGGGTATTGAATCCTGATGTGGAGACCAAAACTTATTGGGAAGAGTATTTGAAAAAAAATCCTTCTAAATACCAAGATATTGTATTGGCCAGAAAATTACTTTTGAACCTTTCAAGGAAAACCAAAAAGGTTTCAGAAGAGCGGGTTCAAGATGCTTGGACAAATATTGAAAAGTCAATAGATACTATGGATTCAAAAGAGTTTATAGGAAGTATTATACCAATGGATTCCCAAAGCAGCCTAAAAAAATATGCGGCTCCAACCAGACAGGCATTTGTTTTCGACCAATTTTCTAAAATAGCAGCTATTCTGGTTCTTGCTTTTATGTTGGCGATCTCTTTTAAATATATTTTTCAACCGAAAGCCATCCTTTACAGTGAAATCCCAATTGAATACCAGGAACATATTGTCTCTCCTGGAATGAAATCCAGTCTGACGCTTGTGGATGGATCTAAAGTAATTCTCAATTCGGGAAGTACGATGAGGTACGTTAAAAATTTCGAAACTCATAAAAGAGAGATTGAACTGACAGGGGAAGCTTATTTTGAAGTCGTTAAGGATCCAAATCGTCCATTTATCGTGAGGACGGGTAAGGTCTCCACGCAGGTTTTAGGTACCTCTTTCAATATCAAAGCATTTGAAAATGAAACCCTTGAAGTATCACTTTTAACAGGGGAAGTAGAAGTCGCAGTGGATTTGGAAATCCCACAAAAAATCAGGTTGACTCCTGGTGAAGCATTGAGTTTTAAAGCTGAAAATCAAAATATCCGGAAAGGTCAATTCGATTCCAATAAAGTCTTGGCATGGACACAAAAAACCATAGTTTTTGATCAAGCGCAGATGGTTGAGGTTAAAAGGGTTTTGGAGAATTGGTACGGATTGGAAATTCGATTCATGAATCAGCCAGCTAGGGATCTTGAAATATCCGCAAAATTTAAGGATCAGAGTCTTAAAGATGTACTTGAAGGATTGAGTTATTCTGCCAGGTTTGCATTTGAAATACAAAATGACCGAGTTAATATAACCTTTAAATAAAAGATGCCTATGGTAAAAAAAATAAAGTAAAAAGGGCCATAAATGGATTACACTTACAGCCCTCTGGACACCGGAAAAGAGACGGCAATCTCATTTCCGACAAGTGTTCATTTAAACAATTAGCGATAGCCTAAATAAACGAAGTAAAGATATGAAAAAAAGTATACTTAAGCATGTTATCTACATGACCAAATTATTTACCATTGCTTTCCTGTTTCTAAGTTTGTCCATGAGTTTGCTCCTTGCAAATGATGGAACTGCTCAGGTCAAAAGCATAGAGGAAGTTACCGTATACCTTTCCCTTAAGGATGTAAATGTGGAAGGGGCTTTTAAAGAACTTGAAAAAAAAACCGGATATAATTTTGTATTTGCCAGAAGGGAAACTAAAAATTTGCCGGTAATTACATTAGAAGGCAATGGGAAGACAGTTTATGATCTCTTGATTGATATAGCTACACAGACCTCCTTAAGTTTTAAGCAAGTGAATGAGAACATTCATGTGAAAGCTTCTAGAAAAAAGGATACTGAAGTGGTTGTAAGAAATGAAGAATTTATCTTGATTACTGGTACTGTCAAAGATGAGTTAGGTGAGCCCCTTCCCGGAGTAACCGTTTCGATTGAAGGTACCTCTTTAGGGACTGTAACAGATATTGATGGAAATTATAGTCTTGATGTTCCGGAAAATGGAGTTTTGATTTTTTCATTCATTGGCTTTGAGAGACAAAGGGTAGTGGTAGGAAATAATTCAACCATTGATGTCACACTAGTAGAGGATGCTAGTTCCCTTCAGGAAGTTGTGGTTGTGGGATATGGGGTTCAAACCAAAAAGGACTTGACTGGATCAGTTTCTACTGTCAATAATGAAAGTATAAACAATCGAAAAGCGATTCAATTGTCAGACGCACTTCAAGGTGCGATGGCAGGCGTAACAGTTTCAAGAACTGGAAGCGCTCCTGGTCAGGAATCAACTATCAGAGTTAGGGGGGTAACTTCATTAAATGTGAATGATCCGCTGGTAATTGTTGACGGGGTGCCGGGATTAAGTTTGGAGGATATCAACCCCAATGATGTTGAAAATATAACGGTACTCAAGGACGCAGCCTCTCAGGCTATTTATGGCGCCAGAGCTGCTGCAGGCGTTATTTTAGTAACTACAAAGAGAGGGAAAGAGGGTAAAATACAAATTAATTATGATTCAGATTTTGGCTTTAATTCTCCTACAACCTTACCAAAATTTACAGATGCAAAAACTTTTAGAGAGCTGAGTAATGAAAGGTCTTTAAATGATGGGGGCGGAATAATTTTTGACCCTGATGTAAATCAAAACTACGAGCAGCTAAATAGAGAGGATCCTGATAGGTATCCAAATACAGATTGGCAAGCACTTATTTTCAATAATAATCCTTCTTTAAGGCAAAGACATGACCTATCCCTTGCCATGGGAACTGAGCGTTTATTTACAAGAGCATCTTTTGGCTACATGAAAGAAGATGGCCTTTTTGATAATATTGGTTTTGACAGGATTACATTTAGAGTCAACAATGATATCAAATTCTCGAAGATATTAAGTGCAAACGTAGATCTTGGGTATAGAGGTTCGAATTCCACAAATCCGGCATTTCCAGGAGGAGCCGTAGCAGAGGCAAGGAGATACCCTGCTTGGTTTTCCGGCATTCGTCAGGATGGACAATGGGGAGAAGGTAAGGATGGTGATAATCCCTATGCAGAAGTAGTAGAAGGCGGAAATATCCAAAATAGAAGAGATGTTTTCAATGCGACCTTAGGCTTTACACTTACCCCAGTTGAAGGTCTGAATATAAGAGCCAACGTGTCTCCTGTTTATGAATTTGGACAATTCGAAACTTTTAGAACTCCACCAATAATCCCCAGATTGGATGGGGGGTTTTTTCCACAAAATCAGCTTAACTTATCATTAGGAAATCAGAAAGTATTTTCTTTGACCAACCAACTATTTGCATCGTACCAAAAGTCGGTAAATGACCATAATTTTGATGCATTGATTGGGTATGAGTCCTTCAAGACTAGTTGGGAACAGGTTAATGCGCAAGCCAGAGACCTTTCTGTAAGGTTACCCGCTTTGGCATTCGGTGACAGATCTTTGGCCACAAATCAACAGTTTGCATCAGAAAATGCCTTGGAATCCTATTTCGGGAGGTTCTCATACGATTATAAGAGTAAATATTATTTTCAAACCAATTTCAGGGCAGATGGATCTTCCAGATTTGCCACTGATGTAAGATGGGGATTTTTTCCATCGGCATCTGTTGGTTGGGTGATATCGAATGAAGATTTCACATTGCCGGGATTTATTTCATTTCTAAAGTTTAGGGCTTCTTATGGGGAGGTTGGAAATGAAAGGGTCGGTAATGCGAGAACTGGCGGTGCTGAATTCTTTAATTTTTATCCATACCAGGGAATATTTCAGCCGATAACAAATATTTTGTTTTTCAATAACAACCAAATCTCGCCTGCCTTAGGACTGGTTCAAAACTTCTTATCAGATAATTTGATCCAGTGGGAGAAAACCAAAACGATCAATGCAGGGCTTGATTTCGGTTTTTTTGATGATAAGCTGACACTGTCAGCTGATTACTATGTGAGAAGAACAGACGATATCATTGACTTGTTGGATATTCCAAATTACCTCGGTTTTCCTCAAAATACCAGAACAAATGTAGCTTCTATGGAAGCTTCGGGGCTTGATCTTGAGTTAGGTTACAGAGGCAATTTTGGAAGGTTGAATTATTCAATAAATGGTAATGCTGCTTTTGTCAATACTTTGGTAACAAACCTTGGAGGAGATTTCTTTCTCTCCGGAGGAGGGACTTTAATAAATCGTCCTGGATACGCATACAATGAATGGTTTGGGTTTAGAACTGATGGCTTGTTTCAAACCCAAGAAGAAGCAGACCTTTATGGAACTGGAGCAAGTGCCGGCGATGTGAAAATTCTGGATTTAAATGGCGATGGAATTATCAATGAAGAGGACAGAGTGCCATTAGGGCCTTCTCTGCCAAGGTTAAATTATGGTGGGTCAATATCCCTAAGTTATAATAATTTTGATTTTAACCTTGTAGCCTACGGAGTTGGAAAGCATACAAGAAGATACGAAGGCTTTCAGGTAAGACCTTTTGATCAAGCTTTTGGGAATATTCCACTCAATATTGTAGGTAACTTCTGGAGCCCTGAAAATAGTCCCGAAGAAAATCTTGCCGCAACTTATCCAAGGTTATCCCAAACTTCTTTTAGGAACTATGATAACTCGGATTTTTGGTTGTTTAACGGTGGCTTCTTAAGAATTCAAAATATTACCTTGGGTTACTCCCTGCCTTTAGAGGTTATCGAAAGAGTTAAACTGAATAGGGTTAGGGCTTATTTGAGTTTAAGAGACTTTTTTACGATTGAAAGAAACTTCTTGGATGGGTGGGACCCCGAGGCTGGGGATACGAGCTACCCAATTATGAAGTCAGTCATTGTTGGATTTCAAGTCCAGTTTTAAACTTTAAAGGATAAAATCATGAAATATTCAATAAGGATAATTTATATAACATTTACGGCATTATTATTCAATGCATGTGCTGATTTGGATCTTACTCCTAAGACCGGAATTTCAACAGAAAATTTCTTCAGAAATCTTCCTGAGCTGGAAATTGGGTTGAATGCTCTTTATGAAAGAAGACTTTGGAAAATCGATGAGGATTGGTGGACTGATGATATGTTCCATAGAGGTTTTCCAATTACAAATGACATTGTAACCGCTAATATCAATTCTGAGTCTAACATCCCAGGTTCCTATTGGACTGATTTGTACGATGGAATAAAAAGAGCAAATACAGTTCTTCAGGCTTTAGAAAACCTGAGGGGGATTGAAAGTGAAAATGAACTTAATAGAATTGAAGGAGAGGCGCGGGCAATTAGAGCTTATTTTTATGGGGTTTTGGTAACAAAGTTTGGTGATGTTCCACTATTGACCACCAATATTCCCTTGAATGAAGCTTATGACGTGACCAGAACTGGTGTCGAGGAAGTGAAAAACTTTATTTATAGTGAATTAGACGAAGCGGCAATACTGTTGCCAAGAAATAATGAAAATAGGGCCAACCAGGGTTTTGCCTTGGGGATAAAAGCAAGGATAGCGTTGTACCTAGGAGATTTTCAAACTTCAAAGGCTGCGTCCCAAGCAGTAATAGACCTGGGGATTTATGAACTGGATGATAACTTCAGGACGTTATTCCTAAAAGAAGGGGCAGCAAGCAGAGAAAATATCTACTTTATTCCGCAAAGCCAGGATTTCAATGTCAATTTTGACAACTCATTAACCAGGGATTTTATTCCTCGAAATGCCGGAGGTTTTGGAGCTGCTTTACCCACTTTTGAGGCCATACACGTTTTTGAGTGTACTGATGGCAACACAATAGACAACTCACCTTTGTACGATCCAAGAAATCCTTTTGAAAATAGGGATCCCAGATTAATAGAGACCATAGTGGAGTTTGGTACTCCTTGGTTAGGGTTTATTTACCAGCCTCATCCTGATTCTGTCACAACTCTTAATGTCTTAAATAATTCCAGGGTGACAAATAACGATTCAAGGGGAGTTGCAATTTTTGCATCATTCACAGGTATGCTTTGGAAAAAAGGGATTGAACAGCGCTGGGCAGATAATCCAAGATTGGCAGATCCAAATCTGACTGTTTTGAGGTATGCAGATATTTTATTGATGCATGCCGAATCATTAATTGAACTTAATGAAGATCTGTCAACTGCCAGAAATTTAATTAATCAGGTCAGAGCACGTGCGTATGGTGTTGGGGCAGATCAAACAGACTTGTATCCTGTTATTACTGAAACTGATCAAATGGGTTTAAGGGTTAGACTTAGACGTGAAAGGAGGGTGGAGTTTATGAGAGAAGGCTTACGTTATCAGGACATTATCAGATGGAGAATTGGAAATAAAGCAATTGCAAGACAGGTTCTGGGAATGCCCCAACCTACCACCCAAGACAGGAATCAATGGCCCTTTAATGATCAGATTTTACCCGTAATTGATAATGATGGTGTAGTATTATTTGAAAGTGATCAATTGATTTCAAGGGATTTCGCAAGCCTTCTACAGACCTATAGCTTTGATGAACAAAGAATGTACCTGTGGCCAATACCTGCTTCGGATAGGTTTTTAAACCCAAACTTGACCCAAAACCCGGGCTACTAGAAATCTTTTCTGAAACTACATAACTATATTGATGAAAGCATTTAAGAATATATTATTTATAATATGGGTATTGGTTGCATGCAACGCTGAACAAAACCAGCATGCTGAAGACAAGCCTGATTGGATACAGATAAGTGGTATTTATCCCCATTTAGCATATTATAACGAAGAAGGAGAATGTGGCACAGGAGCAGTGGTTCCCTGGGCAGATAAACTTTGGGTAATCACCTATGGGCCTCATTTGCCTTTTGGTTCCTCAGACAAACTTTATGAAATCGATAATGATTTAAATATGAATGTCCGAGAAGAAAGTATCGGCGGTACTCCTGCAAACAGGATGATCCATGAGGAATCAAATCAGCTCTTTATAGGACCCTATGCAATCAGCCACCAAGGTGAGGTCAGGACAATTCCTTATGACATCATGCCGGGTAGACATACCGGTAATGCAAGACACCTGTTTGATCCTGAAAATAAAATCTATTATGCTACCATGGAAGAGGGTTTTTATGAAGTGGATGTAAGAACCCTCACGCCTACCATGCTTTATGAAGATGCTAATGTAACCATACAAAAGGGAAAAGATACAGAAGCCAACCCTCCAGGCTCTCTTCTTTTGGGAGCGCATGGTAAAGGTGCGTATTCCGGTCAGGGTGTCTTGGTCTATAGCAATAATGGCGAATCAGGAGAAAAAGCCTTAGAGCAGTTTGATATAGAATCCGGGGTTTTGGCTGAATGGGATGGGAAGGATTGGAAAACTGTTCGAAGAGCTCAGTTTGTGGAGGTCACAGGTCCAGGAGGAATCTATGGAAATCCAAATCCTGATACCGACCCAATCTGGGCTACAGGTTGGGATCATAAATCGATTTTGGTGGGGGTAAGAGATAGGGGGGAATGGTCTTTCTATAGACTGCCTAAAGCCAGTCACAGCTATGATGGAGCTCATGGCTGGAACACCGAATGGCCAAGAATCAGAGATATAGGGACACCTGACACTCCTGATTATTTGATGACCATGCATGGGATGTTTTGGAAATTCCCCAGTGGTTTCTCTTCAAAGAACACTGCCGGAATTAGACCTAGGTCAGCCTATCTCAAAATCATTGGGGATTTCACCAGATGGAAAGACCAATTAGTTTTTGGAACTGATGATTCTGCTCAGAAAGAGTTTTTAAATGTCAGAAAGGCTAAAGGCAATATTGAAGGCCCAGGTCAATCCAATTCAAACCTTTGGTTTACCTCCACAGGCCTTCCTGACGAACTAGGACCCTCTGAAGCAAACGGATCTGTTTGGTTGTCAGAAAATGTAAAGGCAGGAGAAGTTTCAGAATCCTTTCTGTTTGCTGGATGGACCAATAGGTCTGTATGGATTCAAAATGAAGGGGGATCTGAAACTGAATTTATTTTTGAGATCGATTTGTATGGTGATAATAATTGGGAAAAGCTTCTGTCCCAAAAAGTGGGGCCAGGAGCATCTTACTTTATTCCATTTAAGACCAATGAAAGAGGAGAGTGGATTAGGGTGAGAGCCGATAATGATACCAAGGCGACAGTTCATTTTTCTTACAACAATGGCGGAAAATCCGAATCTTTTGGGAAATCTGAATTATTCAATGGTGTTGCTAAAGTTGATCAGGAGCATTCAGTAGGTGGATTGTTGTATGGATTAGGTGATAACAGAAGAGCACTGGGAATAGTCTCAGGCACTATAGATAAGAATGGGTTCACTGAATCAGGATATTACGAGTTGGATGAAAAAATGCAGCTTATTCTAAAAACCGATAATGAAACAAGCAACTTTATTAAAACCAAATTTGAAATACCCAAAGATGCCATCATTGTAGAGGAATCTTCGGTTTTGATAATCGATGACAAAGACCGTAGATGGAGATTGCCTTTAGGTGATCCATCATATACCCAATTAACAAATGATGGATTATTGAGAATTTGCAGAGAGGTAGCTACAGAAAGAGACCTGTTCAATGCGCATGGTACTTTTTATGAATTGCCGGCAGAAAATGCTGATGGATACGCAAAAATTAGACCCATATCCTCACATAATTTACAAATCCATGATTATGCATCTTACAGGGGACTCTTGATTATGACAGGAATTGGAAATCAGGTTGAAAATGAACATATCTTCAGATCAGAAGATGGACAAGCAGCAGTTTGGGCAGGTGTTATCGACGATCTTTGGAAATTGGGAAAACCAAAAGGACACGGTGGGCCTTGGAAAAATTCCAAAGTACAACAAGGGGTCGCTTCCGACCCATATCTGATCGGATACTATGACAAAAAAACACTCGAAATAAGCCATGACCTTGATAAAGAAGTTGAATTTACAATTGAAATTGAACCAATTGGACATGGACCTTGGATGAACTACAAGAAAGTTAAAGTCGGTCAAGGAGAGATGTTTAATTATGAATTTCCTGATGGATTTCAGGCCAGATGGATTCGATTTAAGTCAAATGAAAATTGCAATGCCACAGCTTGGCTTGAGTACCAATAAAATGTATTAAAATTACTTGATTGGGTGATTTATTTAACCACTGTTTTTCTGAAACAGTGGTTTTTTTAATATTGGAACGTGTTCTGTTATTTTCAAACTATTTTTTAAACTTAGAGATTAAGAATAAATATAATCCTTAGTTGGAAATGCTATTTCAACAAAGGCTCGCTTTTGTAAGAGAATCCGCCCTTGCTGCGATCAGCGACGGTAAAGAAGTTCATGGTCTGTTATGAAATGTTGGCCAACCCCCAAAGGGACCTGACTGCCGAAAAGGCTGCGGCGGTACTCAAAGGGCTTTGATTTTTAGTTTAAACTAAAATTGTAGGCTAAAGCTTATTTTTCTTACTAATGTCTTCCAAGTTATGCCTGTCTCTGCTCATGTGTCTGATGTGATGGTGTAGATTTTTCAAGGGACTTAAACAGGAGGAGTTTTCTGAGGAGGATTTATTCCGTTCTACCATGCACTCAGAGCATGGACAAGCAGACAGATGGTTCATCATTAGCCATCAAAAGCTCCAGCGAAAGGAGTGGAAAGTCTGCAACATCATTTTGGTTACTTCAGAAAATCTTGGGTTTGTTCTCCGTCAGCTGGATGGGGAGCAGATACAACAATATCAAGACTATGCCATGGAACTGTGTCGAAATGTAATCAAAGAAATTGTTGTTTTCCGATTGGAGAGCATCATTTCAAATAGCCATAAAAAGATCTTTTTGGTGACTATTGATCGAACTATAAGAAGTGCCTTCTAATTTTTTTGGAGAATTATATTTTGCAAATATGATGTGTATGAAATTTAATTTCAACAATGCAAACCTTTGCGTTCGATTTTAATTTTGTTCCCTTTTTTGTCTTAGTTTTTTCCTGTTGTATTGTGATATCAATTTGAATAAAAAGATGAAAATCACAACCAAAGAATTATTTCAAAATTGCTACGGAAAATATGGTATTGCTGCAATCAATGTATTTACAATGGAGCAGGTTTTAGCAGTATTTGAAGCTGCTCAAAAAGCAGATTCACCTGTAATTATCCAAACTACCCCTGTTGCAAGGGATTATGCAAATCCAGCCATCTTAGTCTCAATGACAAAAGCTGCAGCAATGATTTTTCCTAAAGTTGTATACGCTCTTCATTTAGATCATGGATATGAATCACACTTAATTCATGCAATTGATTCCGGTGAATATACTTCAGTAATGATTGATGCTTCTCATGATGATTTTGAAAAAAATGTAAAGAGGACCTGCAATATTGTCAAATTGGCACATGCTAAAGGCATTTCTGTAGAAGCTGAATTAGGAGTTTTAAGTGGGGTGGAAGATGATATTGAAGTCAAAGATGAGTTTGCAAAGTTTACAAATCCGAAGCAAGTGGTAGAATTTGTAGATCGAACTAGCTGTGATTCCCTAGCCATTGCAGTTGGAACAAGTCATGGAGCTTACAAATTCTCCGGTAAGCAAGGGATTAGGTTTGACATATTAAAAGAAATCCAGGATTTATTACCAGGGTACCCTTTAGTATTGCACGGTGGATCATCAGTGGATCCCGAAGAAATTGATAAGATAAATTCTTTTGGAGGTGCCTTAAAGACAGGATCAAGAGGTGTTTCAGACAAGGAAATACAAAACTCCATAAATTTTGGAGTCTGTAAAATAAATATTGCCACTGATTTGAGGGTGTTGTGGACAAGAGTACATAGAGATTTTTTTCAAAATCAACCAGATGGTTTTGATCCTTTGATTCCAGGAAAGATCTATAAAAATGAATTGATTGATTTTTTATTGAAGAAGTTCAAAATGTTGGGATCTGAAGGAATGGCTAAAGGAATTACTGAAGTAATAGATGAAGGAATTACACTTAACAAATAAACTCATGAAAAAGGATAATTTATACCCCTTGCTTGCCAAGCCAATAAAGACAGAAGGTGTTTACCAGAGAGTAACAAAAGAAGATGGAAATTGGGAGTTTCTGAATTTTGAAGCCAGGCTCATGGAAAAGGGAGAAAAATGGAAAGGATTTACCGGAGATAATGAATATGCTATAATCCTGTTATCAGGGAACTTTAAAGTTATATCAGATAAAGGAAGATGGGAAACCTTAAATGGTAGAAAGGATGTGTTTTCTGGAATTGCTCATACTCTGTATCTCCCTAGGCATACTTCTTTTGAATTGGAGGCTACCTCAGACGTATTAGATATTGCTTATGGTTGGTGCGAAACTGATTTGGATTTTGCTCCAATTTTCAAAACTCCTGAAATGGTTGAAATAGAAATAAGAGGTGGAGACAATTCAACTAGGCAAATAAATAGCTTACTGGGCCCGGGTTCTAATTGCCATCGGCTAGTGACAGTAGAAGTGTATACTCCTTCAGGAAATTGGAGTTCTTTCCCCGCTCACAAGCATGATGTACGAAAAGTAGATAATGAGGGCAATCTTCTTGAAGCTCGCCTTGAGGAGACTTATTTCTATAAAACAGATAAACCTCAGGGCTTCGCAATACAACAAATATATACCCAAGATAGAAGCCTTGATGAAATAGCTGTCGCACGCAATAATGATGTAGTCTTGGTCCCGAAAGGGTATCATCCAGTGGTCGCTGGACATGGTTATAATATTTACTATTTAAACTTTTTGACTGGTAGTGACCAATCACTAGCCAACACCCCAGATCCGGATCATGAGTGGATTTTTGATTCGTGGAAAGGGAAGGATGAAAGAATTCCCATGGTAACTGCTAAAATGAATGGAAAAAATGGGATATAATATGGATGTATTAACAATAGGAAGGTCTTCAATAGATCTTTATAGCCAGCAAGTTGGGGCTGATTTTGTGGACATAAAAGGATTTGATGCCTTTGTTGGAGGTTCTCCTTTAAATATTGCTACCGGTTGTAGTAGGTTAGGGCTTAAGACAGCACTTTTTACCGGTGTAGGACAAGATAAAGTAGGTGACTTTATTCTTAATTTTCTTAAGAATGAAAAAATTATTACAGAATATATTCCATTTATACCAGGTGCCAGAAGCAGTGCTGTTATCCTTGGAATACAACCCCCAGATAAATTCCCTTTAGTTTATTACAGAGACAATTGTGCAGATTCAAAAATCACAATAGATCATGCAATGCGGGTACCTTATGAAAAATTCAGATTGATTGAGGTTTCAGGCACTGCACTAAATATTGAGCCCACCAGGTCAACTGTGTTTTTTGCGATTGAACAAGCGAATAAACATCATTTGCCAACAGTTCTTGATATTGATTTCAGAGCTGACCAATGGCATGATGTCAGAGCATTTGGGTTAAACATCCGAGCAATTTTACCTAAAATAAAAATTGCTATAGGAACAGAGGAAGAAATTCTGGCCGCAATGCTAAAAGATCCTTCTCAGGTTACGATTGAACACCAACAGATTTCTGCTCCTACTATCACTGGCGATATAGAGTTAGCAATTAATGAAATTCTAGCTTTAGGGGTTGAAATACTCTTGGTTAAAAGAGGATCGAACGGTGTGTCAATTTATGAAGCCAATGGAAGAGTGACAGAAGTTCCCGGGTTTCCTGTTGTCCCCTTAAATGTACTTGGAGCAGGAGACGCTTTTGCATCTGGATTTATTTACGGATTTCTCAATGGTTGGACTTTGTATAAGGCCTGTCGAATGGGAAATGCAAGTGGAGCTCAGGTAGTGCTGCAACCCGGTTGTGCGAATTTTATGCCTACGCTAGAAGAATCATTACAATTTATTGAAGAGAACGGCGGTTTCTAGGCACTAACAAAAATAACGATTAAACCCAAAATAGTAATCTTATGAATAGTGTGAAATTAACAGTTGCCCAGGCGGTAATTAAATACCTTCAACATCAAAAAGTTGAGAGAGATGGCCATATCCAAAGTTTTTTTGCCGGGTGTTTTGGCATTTTTGGCCATGGAAACGTAGGTGGGTTGGGACAGGCATTGTTTCAGACTCCCGAATTTAAGTACTATCAGTCTAGAAATGAGCAGGCAATGGTTCATACTGCGGCTGCATTTGCGAAAATGAAAAACAGACTTTCAACTTTTGCTTGTACATCTTCAATTGGTCCTGGTGCCACTAATATGTTAACAGCCGCAGCTGGAGCTACCATAAACAGGTTGCCAGTCTTGCTTTTGCCGGGCGATATTTTTGCAACTAGAAAAGTTGATCCTGTTTTGCAACAATTAGAATCTTCAAATACTCAGGATATTTCAGTAAACGATTGTTTTAAACCCATTTCAAAATATTGGGACAGAATCAACCGGCCTGAACAATTGATTAGTTCCTTACCTGCCGCAATGAGGGTGTTGATATCTCAGGAAGAAACAGGGGCTGTAACAATTTGCTTACCTCAAGATGTACAAGCCGAATCCTTTGATTTTCCTGGTTATTTATTCGATGAAAGAGTGTGGCTGATAACAAGGCCTATTCCAGAACTGGAACTTCTTCATAAAGCTGCAGATCTTATAAAAGAGTCAAAGAAGCCTATGATAATAGCAGGAGGGGGAGTGATTTACAGCGAAGCCACTCAGGAGCTTGAAAAGTTTATTGAAAAATCAGGTATCCCCGTAGGTGAAACTTTTGCAGGAAAAGGTTCCATACCCTTTAACCATCCACTTAACCTGGGAGCAACAGGAGCAACAGGTACTGAAGGAGCAAATTGTATAAGTGAAGAAGCTGACTTGATCATTGGAATCGGAACGCGATACAGTGATTTTACAACAGCCTCAAAAACTGCATTTCAAAATCGAAATGTGAAGTTTATCAACATCAATATATCAGCCTTTGATGCATTTAAACACGGAGCACTTTCCTTAAAAGGAGATGCAAAATCAACAATTTCGGCTTTAGGTAAAATATTAGGGGAATTTACAACTGAAGGCGCATATAGGGAGAGGATAGCTGCATTTAACAGGAGTTGGGATGATAAAGTGTCATCTGCATATTTTCCGGATTCTGAAGGTATACCTTATCAATCAGAGGTTATAGGTGCTGTGAACGACTTCTCTGATCCTGAAGATGTAGTTTTGTGTGCTGCGGGTAGTTTGCCTGGAGACCTTCACAAGTTATGGAGGACTAAAGATCCGAAAGGTTTTCATTTGGAATATGGTTTCTCATGCATGGGGTATGAGATTGCTGGAGGATTAGGAGCTAAAATGGCATGTCCTGACCGTGAAATTTATATTATGGTTGGGGATGGTAGCTATCTAATGATGAACAGTGAAATAGTTACAAGCATTCAGGAAGGTTATAAACTCACAATAATCTTAATCAATAATAATGGATATGCCAGTATTGGAGGGCTTTCTAAATCTTTGGGAACTGAGGGGTTTGGAACAAACTATCAATATAGGAACCCAAAGTCGGGACAGCTTGATGGTGATATTCTTCCTGTTGATTTAGCTGAAAATGCAAGAAGTCTTGGAGCGGAAGTTTTGACTCCTGAAGATATTTTAGGTTTTAATAAAGCCTTATACAAAGCGAAGAAAAATACAAAGACCACTGTAATTTATGTAGAGACAAAACCTGAAAGAAAGTTGGCAGGCTATGGGCATGCTTGGTGGGAGGTTCCTGTTTCTGAAATTTCAGAGCAGAAAGCTGTCCAGGAAGCCTTTAAGAAAATGAGAGACAACCAGAAAAAGCAGAGGTATTTTATCTGATCTAATTTCCTGCGCCTTATTCTTAATAACCCAAAAATCCAACTTAAATGACACTGACTTTAATCAGTTTTGTGGGCTTTACGCTTTTCGTAGCCTGGTACGCCTGGAAAAAAACCAGGAAAGAAAATCTATGTACCCAAGATGGGTATTTTCTTGGAGGAAAAAGTCTTACAGGTGTAGTTATCGCCGGATCAATGATAATGACCAATATCTCAACTGAGCATTTGGTAGGTATGAATGGATCCTCATATAAAAACGGTTTTATTATCATTGCTTGGGAGGTTACTTCTGCTTTAGCTTTAATCTTAGCAGCAATTTATTTTGTTCCTAAATACCTAAAAATGGGGTTGACAACCATTCCCCAATATTTGGAAAAGCGGTTTGATGTTGGAACCAGATCTTTAGTGGCATTTTTTCTATTGGTTTCTTTTGCTGTAACATTGCTACCAATTGTCTTATTTACTGGTGCCATAAATCTGGAAAGCCTTTTTGAAATTTCAAAATTATTAAATGTAACTCATCAGGAAGGTCTTTGGATAACAGTTATTTGCGTTGGATTAATAGGGTCAATTTATGCGGTTTTTGGAGGCTTAAAAGCTGTTGCTGTATCTGACACAATTAATGGATACGGGCTAATGCTAGGGGGTGTTTTAGTACCTTTAATAGCTTTGTTTATGATTGGAAATGGCAACCCCATAACAGGAATGGCAAAAGTGTTTACGCACAGTCCTGAGAAATTCAACGTAGTTGGTGCGAAAGATTCAGTATTGCCTTTTGAAACACTATTTACTGGTTTAATTATCAATCAGATATATTTCTGGTGTATGAACCAAACCATTTTACAAAGAGCCTTGGGAGCAAAAAACCTTAAAGAAGCACAAAAGGGATTACTTTTAACAGGAGCCTTAAAGTTGTTTGTGCCTTTCATAATTGTCCTTCCAGGAGTCTTGGGGTTTTATTATTTTGGAGATGCTTTTATGGATAATCAGGACTTGGTTTATCCTGCACTGGTAAAAAAAGTATTGCCCGTGGGATTAACTGGAGTTTTTGCTGCAATAATAATGGGTGCAGTTTTAAGCACATTCAACAGTGTTCTTAACAGCGCCTCAACGATTTTTAGTATTGATATTTATAAAAGAATAATAAACCCCTCATTATCAGATAAAAGGCTTGTAAGAGTAGGTAAAATTTCTGCGGCAGTACTGGCGACAAGCTCTATTCTGACAGCTCCTTTGGTAGCTAATGCACCGGAAGGTTTATTTCAGCTCTTGCAGCAACTGAATGGGATATTCTTCATTCCTATCGCATCCATTGTTCTGGCTGGTTTTTTCTTTAAAAAAACTACTGCGTTGGCTGCCAAAGCAGCATTGGTTTTTGGTCTGCTGTTTTACATAATTATGACATTTGTCCTGGAAGTTAATATTCATTTTGTCCATATCTGGGGGATAGAGTTTTTACTGAATTGTTTTATTATGGTTTTGGTATCATACCTCTGGCCTTCTCAACCTAAAATCAACAACATTTTTAAATACAGTGACCATCAAGTGAAAGGATGGCGTTATGCAAGACTTGTATCGGCAACACTTGTAATTATAACTGTAGTTGTATATATCGTTTTTGGAACAATTTAAATCACTAATCAATATCATGGAAAAATTACAAAACTACATTAACGGAAATTGGTCCATAAGCTCGGAAGATCAAACAACTCCGGTAATCAATCCGGCAACCCAGGAAGTCTTGGGAAGAGTACCTATTGGACCCAATACAGCGAAAGATTTGGATAGCGCTGTAAATCATGCACATGCTGCATATTTAGAGTGGAGAAATGTGCCAGTTATGAGAAGGGTTCAACCTCTATACAAACTTAAAACACTTTTGGAAGAAAATAGTGAAGAAATTTCAAGGCTAATCACTTTAGAATGTGGAAAAACAATCCATGAATCACGAGCTGAACTCCAAAGGGCTATTGAAAATGTAGAAACGGCATGTGCCACTCCAACTCTGATCCAAAGTGAGTTTTCGGAGAATATTGCCAGAGGGGTAGATGAGTTTATGATCAGGCAGCCACTCGGAGTTTGTGGTTGCATTGCCCCATTTAATTTTCCGGGAATGATTCCATTTTGGTTTTTACCATATGCAATTGCATGTGGGAACTCTTTTGTTTTGAAACCTTCTGAAAAGGTTCCTTTGACGATGATGAGAGTTTTTGAATTAATGGAGGATATTGAGTTGCCAAAAGGACTAGTAAGTCTTGTACATGGTGGTAAGGAAACAGTAGACGCTATGCTGGAACACCCTAAAGTGAAAGCCATCAGCTTTGTAGGTTCAACTCCTGTTGCGAGATACATATATTCTCAAGGAGCAAAATACGGGAAACGTGTCCAAGCTCAGGGTGGTGCCAAAAATCCTGTTGTAATCATGCCAGATGCAGATTTGGATGTCACTTCAAAAATCATAGCAGACAGTGTTTTTGGTTGTGCCGGTCAAAGATGTCTAGCTGCCTCCAATATCATAACAGTATCTGATGTAAGTGGGACGATTAAAGAAAGTCTTTTTGAAGCGGCAAAATTAAAAAGGACCGGCTATGGCCTTGATGAGTTGGTAGATATGGGACCAGTAATTTCCTCTCAAAGTAAATCAAGAGTTGAAATGTTAATTGATCGGGGGGAAAGGGAAGGTGCTGAAGTTATACTTGATGGACGGAATTGTAGCATCAAGGGATTTGAAACAGGAAACTTTTTACATCCTACGATTTTAGAAGGATTGCCTCTCAACGGTGATCTGGTTAAAACTGAAATTTTTGGTCCTGTAATGAGCCTTCTTCCTATGAACAGTCTTGAACAGGCTTTGGAGTTTATCAATGGGAATAATTATGGCAACATGGCTTGTATTTTCACAAGTAGTGGGGCAAGTGCAAGAAAATTCAGGAATGAGGCTGATGCCGGTAATATAGGAATAAATATCGGAGTCGCAGCTCCGATGGCACAATTCCCATTCAGTGGATGGAACGACAGTTTTTTTGGGGACTTACATGGCCAGGGAAGGCATGGGATAGAGTTTTTCACCCAAACAAAAGTTGTCATAGAAAGATGGCCAAAGGAGTGGACAAGGAAATTTTAAATTCAAATAAAGATGATAAAAATAGCAAATGCGCCTTGTTCTTGGGGCGCCTTGGAATTTGACCTAGAAGGTACAGCGCTGGGTTATGAGGAAGTGCTTGTTCAGATGCATACAACTGGTTATACAGGCACAGAGCTGGGAGATTGGGGATTTATGCCAACCAACCCATTAAAATTAAAAATGGTTATTGAAGAAAAAGGGTTTCGAATTCCGGGAGCTTTTGTTCCTATAGCACTTTCTGAAGAACAAAATCATAATGCTGGTATTGAAAAGGCTTTAAAAGTAGCCAAGCTATTAGTAGATGCTGGATTTAATGATGCATTCATAGTGCTTTCAGACGAAAATGGATCTGTTGAAGAAAGGACAAAAAATGCAGGTAGAATTACTTCAGAGCTTAGCTTAAGTCCTGAAAAGTGGAAGGTATTTGCAAATGGGGCAAATAAAGTCGCGAAAGCAATTAAAGAAACATATGGACTAAGAACTGTTTTCCATCACCATTGTGCCGGTTTTGTTGAAACCGAAGCCGAGATAGATAATTTTATGGAGATGACAGACCCAAATTTGTTGGGCTTATGTCTTGATATGGGGCACTGTATGTTTGGAGGAGCAGACCCTGTAAAAATCCTTAAAAAATATTATGATAGAATTTGGCATGTACATTTCAAAGATTATGATATGCAAGTTGGTTCTCTAAGTAGAGAAAATGGCTGGGATTACTTTGAGTCTGTAAAACAAGGGGTATTCTGTAAGCTTGGTGAGGGGGCGGTTGATTTTCCTTCTATTGTTAAAATTCTTACAGAAAAAAATTACAGGGGATGGGTCGTTGTCGAGCAGGATGTTTTACCAGGTATGGGGAGTCCGTTAGAGTGTGCTGATCACAATAGAAGATATATCAAAAAGCTTGGGTTATGATGACAATGTTGCGGATTGGTCTAGTCGGCTTGGGTAGATTGGGTAAAATCCATGCTGAAATACTCTCCGGTCAAATCTCTAATGTAGATTTGGTAGCAGTATGCACATTGGATGATAAGGAAAAATCCTGGGCTGTTTCCAAGCTAGGTCTTTCCGCAACTTGTTGTTTTTCAGATTTTGAAAAAATGCTTGATGAAGCAAAGCTAGATGCGGTTGTTCTTGCTTCTCCTTCATCATATCATTTTAATCAAACCTACTTGGCATTATCTTTAGGAATTCATGTGTTTTGTGAAAAACCATTAGCCGTAAAGGAAGAGAAAATCCAAAATCTATTTGACATTCTGAATACAAATTCAGGACTAGTTTGCCAAGTTGGCTTCATGAGAAGGTTTGACCCTGTATATATGAAGGCAAAAGAGAAAATTGTAAATGGAGACATTGGTGAGATAATACTATTTAGGGGGTATAGTCTTGATCCTATATCTGAAATACATAATTTTTTAAAGTTTCTCCCCTCAAGTAGCGGACAGTTTTTAGACATGGCGGTTCATGATATTGATATGGCTAATTGGTTAATTGATGCTTTTCCCAAAACCATTTATTCGTGCTGTAATTCATTTTCATTTAGGGAGTTTGAAGAATTTGGTGAAGGGGATAATGTCACCTCTTTAATGCAGTACGAAAATGGAAGTATGGCCTTTATAATGGCAGGAAGAACAGCTCAGCATGGTTACCATATTGAAACTGAAATCATTGGAACCAAAGGGACTATACGAATAGGATCTGTTCCTTCACCCCATCAACTTGAAATTTTGGATGGTAGTGGAGTTCGAAGAGAGTGCTATACAGATTTTGCAGATCGATTCTATTTGGCTTTTCAGAATGAACTAGTAGCATTTATCAAAAATATCCATGAGGACGAAGCTCCTAAATGTGGAATTCATGAAGCTTACAAAGCAACTTTGATTGCTTTAAAAGCAACAGAATCTTTAAAAGAAAAAACTTTAATCAAACTTTAAAATTATGGAAAAAACGAGAGTTGGAATAATCGGAATGGGCAGAATCGGTAAAATCCATTACGCAAATATTAAAAATCAGATAGAAAATGCCGATGTGGTAGCAATATCGGATCCTTACTTTGACTCAGATCTCGGGATCCCTAATGTCGATGCTCATGAGGTCTTTAATAATAAAAAAGTTGATGCAGTAATCATTTGTTCACCTACCGATACTCATGCTGACTACATTTCAGCCTCAGCTCAGGCAGGGAAACATATATTTTGTGAGAAACCCCATGACCTATCAATTCATAGGGTAATTGAAACCCTTGATGAGGTCCATGAAGCTGGAGTCAAGCTTATGCTTGGGTTTAACCGGAGATTTGACCCAAATTTTCAAAAGATTAAATCATTAATAGGAATGGGTGAAATTGGAGATGTTCACCTTTTGAAAATAACAAGCCGGGACCCTTCTCCTCCATCCTTAGAATACCTTAAAAGTTCAGGAGGAATGTTTCTTGATATGACAATCCATGATTTCGATATGGCAAGGTTCATCATGGGCAAGGAAGTTAAGGAGGTATTTGCCGTAGCAGGAGCTTTTGTATCCAAGGATGTGGAAATAGCAGGAGACTTTGACACTGCTGTTGTGACCCTAAAGTTCAATGATGGAACAATGGCTGTAATTGATAATAGTAGAAAAGCAGTATATGGATATGACCAGAGGTTGGAGATTTTCGGGTCAAACGGAATGGCTAAAGTGGATAATAACAAGCCGGATACCCATGTGCTGTATAATCAGCATGGAGCTCATGGTTCTTTGCCCTTAAATTTCTTCATGGATAGATACACGATGTCTTATCAAATGGAAATGGAAATGTTTATAAAAGCCATAAATACCAATTCTGAAATGCCAGTGACAGGTACTGATGGATTAAAGGCTTTACTTATAGCTTTAGCTGCACAAAAGTCAGTAGAGGAAAATAGACCAGTTCAAATTGAGGAAATTGGGAAAAACGCTTCCATTATTCTGTAAATGAAATAGTTATGTGTCTTTTTGTAAAGCTTAGGTCAACAGAATAGAACTTTACTCGCTCTGCAAACCTTTGCATAACTTATTTTGTGAGTCAGTAAAATTATATCTAATATAGTATTAGAAAATTCAAATAATCCTGCGTGTAAACAGTTTAACCTGAAAAATTATTTGGCGCCAAAATAAAATTCAGGTAAACAGTTAAAGTGTTCTTATAAGAATAATAATTTAAACACCATCCAATCAATTTTAATACAAACCAGACTTGTCAAAAAGCCAAAACTTTTTGACCATGGAGTCTTATTGCCTTAATAAACCATTAACCAAAACATCCAAAATAACCATGAAATTAAAATTACTGTATTCGCTTTTGACTACGATAGTCATGATTACCACAGTGAACGCTGAAAGAAGCCTGTTTGGTTTCTCTTCAGGTGGAGGAATGGAAGGTCCATTCATTTATAAAGTAGCAAATGGTCAGGTCATTGGGAAAGTTTTTGATGGAGATACCGGAGAACCACTAATTGGTGCTACTGTTCGGGTCCAAGGACTAGGTTCAAATCATGGGACTGTAACAGATAATACAGGTAGCTATAGATTGCAGGGAATACCTGAAGGACCTCAAGTACTTATCTTTTCATTTATCGGTTTTGAAACATTGACCAGGAATGTGGAAGTAGAACCGAATAAGTCTGTAACTGTGAATGTCCGGCTTGATTCGGGCATGGAAGGGATGGAGGAAGTTACCATAGTTGCATTTCGAAAAGGTCAGTCAAGATCCATTAATGTTCAAAAAGAAGCTTTGAACATGAAAAGTGTTATTTCATATGAGCAAATGGAAAGGTTTCCAGATCTTAATATTGCCGAATCAATCAAGCGTGTGCCTGGTGTAGTAACCGAGCCTGCCAGAGGGGAAGCTGAAAGTGTCATGATTAGGGGCTTACCTTCCGGCATGCATACAGTTACCCTTAATGGACAAAGGATGTCTGCAACCGGAGATGACAGAGAAACTGACACAAGAATCATTCCTACAGGGATGATAAGCTCTATGGAAGTGATCAAATCAGCAACTGCAGACATGGATGCTGATGCAACTTCAGGATCTATTAACCTGATTACCACAAGACCCGTTGGAGATGAAGTTTTTGTTAGAGGGCAGATTGCAACTGGGTACAATGCGATGTCTGGAAGACCACAGTGGTTGAGCTCTTTGACCTACAGTAAAAGAGTGGGCAAACTTGATTTTGTAGTGAGCGGAAATTACCAGAAAGATAACAGGGCTACTGAAGATATCAGACATGATTGGGATGTGAGAGATTTTGGCAATGGTAATCAAGATGTATTAGCTGGTCTAAGACCTTCCCTATATGAAACTGAAAGAATTAGAGCGAGTATTGGTACCCAATTGGATTATAGTATAAGTGAAAGGTCTTCATTATATCTAAGGGCAGTTTATAATAGATTTGATGAATATGAATTAAGAAATGATGCCAGACATGGTATTGATGATGGAAATTTCACTGCACCCGGAGTTTCTGAAAGGGCAAGATTCGAAAAAGTTATGCGGGAGTACAATCGGATTACTAACCTGATAAACCTGAATTTTGGAGGGCAAAATGACATTGGGAAAAGTACGTTGGATTATAACATGGGGTATTCCCGAGGTACATTTAACGTTCCCTTAAGAGAATATTATGCTTTTCGTCACAGTGAAAGACCTGATTATTCTTACGATATATCAAACCGGAATTTTGGAGAATATCAAGTCA
Source organism: Arthrospiribacter ruber (assembly GCF_019343195.1). Taxonomy (GTDB): domain Bacteria; phylum Bacteroidota; class Bacteroidia; order Cytophagales; family Cyclobacteriaceae; genus Arthrospiribacter; species Arthrospiribacter ruber. The sequence continues at coordinate 206,633 of NZ_RPHB01000008.1, read as the reverse complement.
CTAACGATGTTAACCTAAATGATCCCAGTAAAATGGGCTTCAGGTACTATGAACGAAGGAGGGATGACATTGTAGATACAGATATGTTTGCTACAATAAACTTAAGGACACCATATAATTTGGGTTCAGGAAAAGGGTTCTTTAAAGTTGGAGCCAAGGCGTGGAGAAAAACCAAAGATAGGGACATGCTTGAACAAAGATGGACAAGTTATTCTGGGACTGAACCTTTGACCTTTGAAAACTTCTTTGTCCCAAACTCTGCCGGACTGATAGGAGGGAGGTACCCAATATATGGGGATATTGATTGGGAGTCTGGAAAAAGATTTTTTAATCAAAATGAATCAAGCTTCGGTTTGGATGTGGACAGAACCAGAGCAAGTTCAGATCCAAACAATTTCAGTGCGGTGGAGGATATTTATGCTGCATATGCAATGACTGACCTGAAGTTTGGGAACCTAAATTTAAATCTAGGCTTACGTGGTGAACAAGTAGAGAATTTCTATTCGGGAAATGAAGTCGAATTTGACAGCAATGGGAATTATGTAAGAACAATTCCGGTGGAGGCTGATAATATAGGTTATTTTAATATGTTCCCAATGATGAATGTCCGGTACGAAATTAATAAAATGACAAACCTGAGATTTGCTTATACAGAAACAATTGTAAGACCAGATTTTGCGGCTTTGGTTCCATTTAGATTGATAAATCAGGACAATGAAATAATTACTACAGGGAACCCGGATCTTAATCCAAGCAATGCTCAAAATATAGATGTTGCATTTGAAAGCTATTTCCAGAGTGTTGGCTTTGTTTCCATAGGAGGATTTTATAAGAGGTTCAGGAATTTTATTTTCAACGAAGTCACTATGATCCAGGACCCAGGGTCTGTCTATGATGGGTTTATGCAAGTTACCCCTCAAAATGGTGATGGGGCATCCATTGTGGGTGTAGAGATTGCATGGCAACAGAAATTGAGTTTTCTTCCAGGAATACTTAAAGATTTTGGGGTTTACTCGAATTATACCTATGCAGTTTCAGAAGCAAATGTTAGTGAGCCTGAATTTCGTACGGTTACTCTTCCTCTTCAGCCAAAACATATTTTCAATGCAGCCCTGCAGTTTGATAAGGGAGGTTTTTCAGCACAACTATCATATAATTGGAGAGATACATGGTTACATGAAGTAGGTGCATCCACAAACTTACCTTCAATTGAGCAAAATCAAGAGATTTTCATGGATAGGTTCTTTCAAGGTTTTAGTCAACTGGATTTCAATGCTTCACAGAAAATCACAGGAAATTGGAATGCTTTCATAAATCTAAATAACCTGACAAACAGTTCGCATATCCATTATTTTGGAAGACCTATTTACCCCTATAGAAATTCATTTCATGGTTGGTGGGGAATGATGGGCTTACGATTTAACCTTTAATCAAACTATTATAAAATATGTGTAAAAATTTGTGTTGGATACCCATATGGGCATTGCTGGGATTTTCATGTAGTTCAAATATCCAAAGTAATAAAGCTGAAAGTAATTCTTCTCCTGTAGCCCCTAAAATTGTTACGAGTCCTGTTAAGTTCGATAGCGATGACCCGGCAATTTGGTATAATAAAGAGGATCCTGAAAGCAGTTTGATTTTAGGAACAGATAAACACGAAGATGGAGCACTCTATGTTTTTGATCTCAAAGGCAATGTAATTGAGGAAAAAACTGTCAGAGGTTTGAAAAGACCAAATAATGTAGATATCCGAAAAGTTAAAATGAAAGGTGAAAAGTTTCATATAGCAGCGGTAACTGAAAGGATGGCCAATAGATTGAGGGTGTTTTCAGTACCGGATATGAAACCTGTTGATGGGGGGGGGATATCACTATTTGATGGTGAAGAACATAGAGAACCAATGGGAGTTTCCCTTTATGTTAGAGAAGCTGATGATGCGGTTTTTGCAATCGTAAGCAGGAAGTCCGGTGCATCTGGAAAGTATTTATGGCAGTATAAACTGGAAATGGATGAATCCGGAATCATTTTCGGAAAAAAAATAAGAGAGTTTGGCCTTTACAGCGGGAAAAAGGAAATTGAAGCGATTGCTGTTGATGACGAACTTGCTTATATATACTACTCAGATGAAGGATTTGGTGTAAGGAAATACCATGCAGATCCTGATATGGGAGATGAAGAGTTAGCGGTCTTTGCAACTGAGGGTTTCGCGAGTGACCATGAGGGGATTAGTTTTTACAAACTGGAAACTGGGGTCGGTTACATATTAGTTTCTGATCAGCAATCTAATAAGTTTCATATTTATTCCAGGGAGGGAACTAAAGAGAACCCTCATGACCACCAGCTTGTGAAAATAGTTGAAGTTCAGGCCAAGGAAAGTGACGGGTCTGAAACTTCCAGCTCGAGTTTTGGAGATAAGTTTCCCAACGGGCTCTTTGTCGCAATGTCAAATGATAAAACTTTTCATTTTTATGATTGGACTGATATAGCAGGTGAAGAATTGAAAATTGCACCTGACGGTGTCCCTTTGCATTCAAAAAATGCTATTGAACCTAAAGTGATTACTGAGACTGTTGAGTTTGATACTGACGATCCCGCTATTTGGATTCATCCCGACAATCCGGAAAAATCCCTAATTGTTGGTACCGACAAACTTGAAGGTGGAGGACTTTATGTGTTCAACCTTGATGGTGAAATAGTAAATAAAATTACCGGAATGGGAAGACCTAACAATGTGGACATTGCATATGGATTTAAACTTGGTGGCGAATCAGTGGATATTGCTGTTGCAACTGAACGTAATACTGATATGCTCCGGATTTTCAGGATGCCTGACCTTGTACCAATTGACGGAGGGGGCCTTGAAGTATTTGAAGGAGAGGAGATGCGTGATCCAATGGGTATAGCATTGTTTACAAGGCCTTCAGATGGGGAAATCTTTGCAATAGTTGGCCGTAAAGATGGCCCAAGTGGCACATACTTGTGGCAATATCACCTAAAAGATGACGGAAATGGAGTTGTTACAATGGATAAAGTAAGATCCTTTGGTCAGTATAGTGGTGTTAAGGAAATAGAGGCAATTGTCGTAGACAATGAATTAGGCTATGTCTACTACTCTGATGAAGTATTTGGTATTAGGAAATATTATGCAGACCCTTCAAAAGGGGATGATGAATTAGCATTGTTCGGGACCAAAGATTTTGGAAGGGATATAGAAGGGCTTAGTATTTACAAAATGCCTGATGGAACAGGCTATATTCTTGCCTCAGATCAACAGTTGAATAAGTTCCAGATTTACTCTAGGGAAGGGACTGCTGAGAACCCACATGATCACAGATGGATAAAAGAAATAGAAGTTAAGGCTTTGCACAGTGACGGTTCAGAAGTGAGTTCTGCCTCTTTTGGAAAAAAGTTTCCGAATGGACTCTTTGTTGTCATGTCCACAGACAAAACTTTCCATTATTACGATTGGGCCGATATTGCCGGGAATGATCTTAAGATTTTACAGCAATCAAAGTAATATACCTTGAATAAATGAATTCAAGCAAATCATTGACCACCAATACCTTTATTAGTTTAGTTTGCTTGATGTCTGTGCTATCGGGGGTGGTCGCTCAGCAGCTTCCCCCGACACAGATACCTTACTTCCAGTATAGTAAAGGTTTGGAAATGACTGCACCTGATAGCCTTTTCCAAATGAATATCAGGTTCAGAATGCAAAATAGATTTGCCTTTTATTCACCGTTTTATGAAGACGGTGTGGGACTGGACCAAATTGAAGCACGGGTAAGAAGGCTGAGATTGAGGCTGGACGGGTTTATTTATTCCCCAAAACTGACCTATGTAATTCAGCTTTCTTTTACCAGGGGGGACATGGATTATGATGTTACCCAATTCCCGAACATAATAAGGGATGCTATGGTAATTTATCAGTTTAACGAAAAATTTTCTATGGGACTAGGCCAGACAAAATTACCTGGAAACAGGCAGAGAGTGAATTCTTCAGGCGATTTACAGCTGCCAGATAGATCAATAGTCAATGCAGCATTTAACATTGACAGGGATTTTGGGATTCAGGCTTACTATGTTGAAAACAGGTTTGTATTGAGGGGCGCACTAAGTACCGGTGAAGGCCGGAATATTCTTAGCACAGATCCAGGACTGGCATATACAGTGAGAGGAGAAGTACTTCCTTTTGGACATTTCAGTAATGGCGGAGATTACTTTGAGGGGGACTTGATGAGGGAAAAATCACCAAAGGTATCACTTGGTATCACCTATAGCTATAACAACAATACACTTAGAAGTGGTGGGCAGTTAGGTTATTATTTGTACGAGAGGAGAGATATAGCGACAAGGATGGCTGATTTTTTATTGAAATACAATGGTTTTTCACTAAGCGCGGAATACATAGAAAGAAACACTTCCGACCCTCTTACATTTTCGCAGGAAGATGAATTAAGATATGTCAGGGCAGGAAAGGGGAAGAATTTCCAAATGGGATATTTATTACCCTCTGATCTTGAATTTGTGGGAAGGTTTTCAAGACTGGTTCCTATTCCTGAAATCAGATTTTTGGAAGAAGAGGTTTCGGAATATACCATTGGTTTAAATAAATACTTAAAAGGTCATAGAGTAAAGCTACAAAGCGATATTACCCTTCAAAACCTGAACAGTTTCCGAAATGGAAGTGATAACAAAAGACAAATGATTACACGGTTTCAGATTGAAGTCGGAATCTAAAAATTTAAATATGAAAAGAAGATCGTTTTTTAAAAGAGGATTGCTCGCAACACTGGGGACGACTCTGGTTCCTTCAATATCATCAATTGGACATCCCAGGGGATTAAGGGATGCTGCCAAAAACGTAATCTTTTTGGTCAGCGATGGTATGAGCCCCGGGACATTGAATATGGCAGATATTTTAAACCGGAGAAAGAATGGTAAACCATCTGTCTGGGTTGACCTGTATACTAAAAACAAAGTGACAAGAGCACTGATGGATACTGCATCAGCCAACTCCATGGTTACAGATTCTGCTGCTGCAGGATCTGCCTGGGGAGGTGGAATGAGGGTGAATAATGGTGCTTTGAATATTGGTCCCAATGGGGAAAGGCCAACGCCCATATTACAAAAGTTTCAAAAGGCGGGTAAGTCTGTTGGATGTGTAACCACAGTACCTGTTACACATGCTACACCTGCTTCTTTTTGTGTAAACAATAATGACCGAAATGATCAGGAAGGAATTGCCCAAGATTATCTAAATCTTAAGTTTGATCTTTGGTTTGGTGGTGGGGACAGATATTTCAATCCCGGTAAAAGAAAAGACAGGACTGATCTATATCATAGCTTTAAAGAATCGGGTTATAAAATTGTAAAAAGCACAAAAGAGCTAAGTGAACTTAAAACAGGACCTGCTTTGGGGATTTTTGCTGATGACGCCTTGCCTTATTCAGTAGACCGGGAGAATCAGACTGAGCTGAAAAGTCAGACTCCAAGCCTGACAGAAATGACCAAAAAAGCAATTCAGATTCTAAGCAAAAACAGCGATGGATTCATGCTTCAGGTTGAAGGAGGTAAAGTGGACTGGGCAGCGCACGGAAATGATACTCCTGCACTTGTATATGATCAATTGGAGTTTGACAATGCAGTGAATGCAGCAATTGAGTTTGCCGAAAAAGATGGGCAGACTTTAGTTGTAATTACAACAGACCACGGTAACGGTGAACCAGGTGTTTTTTATGGAAATAAGGCAGATTCTAATTTTGATAGGCTTCAGAATATACTTTGCTCTAATGAATGGGTCTTAAATCAAATCGATAAATCTTTTACGCCTGGACAGGTTATTGATTTAATTGAAAATTCCCAAAAAGTAATTTTGAATGTTTCTGAGGCCAAAAGAGTATTGGCCAGCTATGAAAATATTGAAAAATCCGGATTGTATAATCCCCGGCAACTTCCTTTTAAATCTTTGGCGGACTTTCAAGAAAAACATTTCTCAGTACACTGGGCAAATAACGAACATTCAGGAGTTTTTGTAGAACTGGCGATGTTCGGGCCCGGAGCAGAAAAGCTTCCAGCTATGATAGAAAATTATAAGCTTCATGATTTCATTCTAAAAACTACACAACTATGATACTTAGTAATAGGCAAAAAAAATATTCCTTGATTATTGTTTTTTTATTGGCTGCCGGTGTTTCAGGCGCATGGGCAATTTATGGTGCTGAAATTAAAGATTCAGGAGTAAAACACCTCAGAGTGGTTTTTACCGAAGATCCATCGAGCCATGCAATCGTAAGCTGGACTTCTTTTTCCAGAACTCAAGAGAATATATTGTACTTCGATACTGTCAGCAGGGATGCAGAACTAAGTAGGTATAATTTTGAGCAAAAAGAAGTCAGATCAGGGAAGATAACGATGACCTCAATGGACAAATCTGAGGGAGTTCCTGAAGGTTTCTACAATCACGCTGAAATCAACAAACTAGAAGCAGGTAAAAAGTACTATTTTGTTGTTAAAAGCGGGGACTCGGTTTCTAAAGAGCATTATTTCATCACCGGCTCTAGGAATTCTACCTCAAGTAAATTTTTATGGGGAGGAGATTCAAGGCTAGGAGGCGAAAAACCCAGGTATGCGGGAAGAACTCCACATACAGATAGGCAGAATATGAATAAGAGGATGAGAATCCTTTTTGAATCAAATCCAGACATCATCGCCTTATTTCATGGAGCTGATTATGGGTCTACAGCTAACTGGAGGCATTTGTATTGGTGGTTTGAAGACCATCAACTTACTACAACCAAAGATAACAGGATTTTGCCGCTGGTTATATCCAAAGGTAATCATGATGAAGCTATAGGGTTTTTGGAGAATTTTTGGCTAGGTGATATTAGCAGCGAAAATGTAAATTCATATTACTATACGACTCTATTAGGAGAGGATGCTGTTATTATTACTTTGAATACCGAAACGATAATAGGTGGAAAACAAAAAGAATGGTTAATTGATGAACTTGAAAAATACCGTCATTCCAAAAGATGGGTGTTGGTTAATTACCATAGACCCGCCTATCCGGCAACCAAGGACTTCTATGATTTCACATTTGCAAGAGTAAGGCAAACATGGACTCCGATATTTGACAAATATTTGGTGGACTTGGCTTTGGAGTCAGATGGGCATGTGCTGAAAAGGACTGTCCCCATCCTTGAAGGAAAAGAAAATAAAGACGGTATTGTGTATATTGGTGAAGGTGGCTTGGGCGTACCACAAAGAAAAGTTGATCCAACTCTATGGTTTATTCAACCTCCGGGAATGGGTGGGAGTACCAATCATGTCCATCTGATCAGCTTGACAACTGAAGAGTTAAAGCTTCAGGCAATTGATGAGAATGGTAAGGTAGTAGACGAATATTCACGACAACCGCGGAAATTATGAATAAAACTACCCTTTTTGAACCATTGATGTTTGGACGGATTTCAATATTCATTTATGTGGTAGGGTTATACCTAAGTCTAAATTCAGGCAGTGTATTGGGGTCTGTTTTATTTATGGATTACGGAGTTCCGGTTGACCAATCAAAACAAATTGAAAAAACTATTGCTGCTATATTCTTGATATTAGGCTTCATAAGCTTAATGCCTAAAATCTGGTATGGTATACCTTTAGTAGGGATTGGGGCCTTTATTCTTGCCTATCTCACGCAAGATTTTGGAGGTGGTTTTTTTACGAAGTGGTCATTGATCAGTCATTCTCCCAGATATTTACTTCCTTTTGGACTGGTTTTTTTAACGTTTGAAAACACCAAAAAGGTTGGGATCCAACTTTTTAGAGTTGGGGTTGTCCTGGTGTTTTTTATCCATGGATTGGAGTCGCTCCAATCGCATCCCTACTTTGCTGAATATATTCTCAATAGCTTTGAATATGTAGGAATACCCGTTCATGAAGATCAGGCGCTTCTAATGATGAAAATTATAGGCGGCATCGACATATTGGTAGCCGCTCTTGTCTTGTTTTCTCCATCAGTTTTTATTTATGCATGGGCATCATTTTGGGTTTTGATCACCTTTGTGATAAGGTTTCTTAGTTTCGGGTGGTTAATGCACAAAGAAGTATTGTTGAGGTGGCCTAACCTTGTTTTGCCATTGATATTACTTTCAATTATGCTGATAGAAGGAAAAAAGAAGAATAATGAATCAGTTTTTCAAACTTAAATAGGTTGGGACTTTATTAACAAAAGAGCTATTCTTAATCCCTGATTTTCTGATTAAAAAGATGGAAAAAGTCTTAGAAAGTACATTGAGGATGGTTTATTATTAAATCTAATTACATATGAAAGTGAAGAAATATATCCCTGATCAATCCGGATTGGCTAATTCTGTAGGCGTTACTCTTGACAGGTTTATTAAAAAAAAGCAAGATGATTTTACTTTTGCTTCAGGAGAACTTTCTCAGTTACTGAGAGATATAGCACTAGCTGCTAAGATTGTTAATAGGGAGACCAATAGAGCAGGTCTTTCCAGAATAAGTGGATCTTTTGGGCATACTAATATTCAGGGAGAGGATCAACAAAAATTAGATGTTATCGCAAATATTAGATTCATGAGGGCACTCTCAAAAGGAGGTGAAGTATGTGCAATAATTTCAGAAGAAGATGATGAAGTTGTTGAATTCAAAAACAAATCCGGAAAATACGTCGTTGCGATTGACCCATTGGATGGTTCGTCAAATATTGATGTAAATGTATCAATTGGAACAATATTTTCAATTTATAGAAGAGTAACTCCAATTGGAAGTCAAATCCGAACAGAAGATATTATGCAAGCCGGGAATACCCAGGTAGCATCAGGCTATATTATATACGGGTCATCCACCATGTTAGTCTATACTACAGGCCGTGGAGTTAATGGCTTCACTTATGAACCTTCTTTGGGGGAGTTTTTTCTTTCACATCCAGATATGAAAGCGCCACAGAATGGTGAAATTTACAGTATTAATGAAGGGATTTATAATCAATTTGATGAAGGCTTGAAGTCTTACCTTCAATTGTGTAAATCTAGAAAACTATGTGCCAGGTATATTGGAAGCCTTGTTGCCGATTTTCATAGAAACCTATTGAAAGGAGGTATATATATCTATCCTGCTACATCAAGTTTACCAAATGGAAAATTGAGACTGTTGTATGAAGCCAATGCTTTAGCATTTATAGCAGAACAAGCTGGTGCCGTAGCATCAAATGGTACAAATAGAATTTTAGATGTCATGCCCACGTCACTCCACCAAAGAACTCCACTAATTATTGGATCAAAGAAAATGGTGGATGAAGTATTGGCTATTAATAATAAATTCTCAGATCAAATTTTATAATGTTGTGTCATGTAATAAAAGCTCATTAATTTAAAAACACATCTTTAAATAGTTTTGTGCCTGTATTTTAAAACTTCGAAGGTTAATTCTGAAATATTTACCTAACTTTCTACCAGATCGGATCAGTGAAAAAACCCAAAATATTCAGATTAATTAGTCATGAAAAAAAATCAGGTTACAATAACCGATATAGCAAAAGAATTAAATGTTTCCCCTTCAACCGTCTCAAGAGCACTTCATGATAGTCCTTTTATTAGTGAGGAAAGGAAAAGAGAAATATTGGACTTCGCCAAAAAAATGAACTACAGGCCTAATCAGCTTGCCTTGAGTTTATTGAATAAGAGAACAAAGATTTTGGGCGTAATTGTCCCCGAAATTACCAGCTATTACTTTTCAACTGCAATTAATGGGATTCAGGATAAAGTTGGTGATTTTGGATATAAATTGATGATCAGTCAATCAAATGAGTCATTTGAAGAAGAAATCAGGCTTATGGAGGCCATGTCTCTCGTAAGAGTAGATGGTTTTTTAATTTCACCTTCTTCAAACACTGTTGATTTTGACCATATTAAAACCATAAAAGAATCTGGATTCCCTTTAATAATTTTTGATAGAGATTGCCATGGCTTAGATGTTGATAAAGTTGTTGTTGATGATTATTCCGGAGCATTTGATGCTGTGAATTATCTAGTAAAAACTGGATGCAAAAGAATTGCACATATTACAGGTTCTTCCAATTTATCCACCACAAAGCATAGAAGGCAAGGTTATTTAGATGCATTGTTGGAAAACGGGTTGAATATTCAAGATGAACTTATAATATTCGGTGAAGATTCGACCTCTGAAACAGGTGTCGATGGGATGAAGAGTCTTTTTAATTTGGAGAAGTTACCGGATGCAGTATTTTGCTACAATGACGCTATTGCTATTGGGGCTATGTCAGTTATAAGGGAAAGAGATATTTTAATACCAGATCAGATTTCCTTGGTTGGTTTTGATGATGAGCCGTACAGCACTTACTTTAAGCCATCTTTAACTTCAGTTTGGCAGCCCGTTTATGATCTAGGGGTATTATCTGCTAAAATCCTATTGGATCAACTTAATTCAGATATTGACCAAAATGAATATCGTCATGAAATATTGAAGCCGGAATTGGTTATCCGTAATTCATCAAAGCAATTGTAAAAACCTTTTTAGTTCCTGTCTTCCAAAAGGAATCATACGACTACAACATGATCCCTCTGGCGTATGCCATGCATCTGAGAAAGTATCTGGGAATTGGAATAGTGAAGTAAATCAAAAAGGAGATGGGTCTTCCCAATACCAAACTGAACCTTATGAAAAGGAAGTACAATAAAATCCAGTTTGCTGGTATCATTCCGGATAATGGCGCTGGATATATCATAATAGACGATCAGTTTACACCAGGAGCTACGCTACGGGAATTGGGAAATCATATCATAAAACAAGGAGGAAGAATTCTTGCGGCCACAACATTGAGCTGTGGAAGATTTGGAAAGTCATTTATCCGTCAGTCAAATGGTCAGTTTATTGGAATGACAGGAGTGGAATATCAGGCAATAAAATTATATGGCAGAAAAACCTGACTTTACCATTTCCAACTGTCTTTCTTTCAATTGCTGAATTTAGGTCCATTGAAAGGATGCAATGTTAAAAAAATGCTGCTTTGCCAAGGGTGCGTAAACCTGCCATGAAAAACAGGGCTTTCCAGAGGAAGCCTTCCCGGTTTTTCCTGACAGCCCTTGTCCACAGCTTTACATTTTTTCCATTCTGCACCATTCAATGTTTAACTTAAATTCAGCAGCAATGAAAAAATTTGAAAAGAAATTCATCGGAAAAGGCACCAAAGTCAAAAGCCTTGAAATCATTCGGCTTACGATTTCTGAAGAAGCACTTAAAGAAGCTTTGGAAAATGAATTATCAGACTATAAAGGCAATAAGTATCTGGTAATAGAGGTAGCATCTCTTAAAGAAACCGACAAATATGGAAGGAGTCATACGGTTTATATCAATAAGAAAGTGAAGGATTGAATCCTGCTTTCATGCTGTTCCTCAATGCCGCTTTCTAAGCGGTATTGTTTTTTTTGATTTTGATCATATCCCTGAGGGATTTTAAGGTTGCTGTATCTGATTTTATCAAGAATACTAATCCTGCTCATAGGGAATCATGAGGGGCATGGTGATGAAAAGCTCAATTTTATCTCCGAACTTCAGTTGGTTTTCTCCGAACTGAAAATACTCGACATCCTAACTGTAGTTAATTTTGATCAACAACTTCCATTTACCACCTTTATCAGGTCCAATTCTTTCCAAAAAGCCTGCTGCTTTTAATTTAGCAATGTTTTTTTCTACTCCCCGGCTTGATAAAAGTATCTTTTGAGCTATGTCAGATGCCGAAGTTGTCATGTCTTTTTGGATTGCCAAGAGTATCTTGTAAGCATTTTCTCCGAACTCCTCTATAATTTTCTCCGAACTGACAAAAGGTGTTTCAACCATTTTCTCCGAACTGGAAATCATTTTTCTCCGAACTTTAGTTGAGGCCAAAAAGGCATCATTCACTGGAAGTACGACATGGAAAAAGGACCTGTCTTCATCTGTATCAAATTTTGCTGGTGGTGACCCATTATTTTCCATGGCTTTGATAATGGTTGGAATTCCTGTGGCCTTTCCTTCTGTGAGGTCAAGCTCTTTGAGGAAATCCCCCAGTCTTCTATTTCTATATCTTCTCGGTAGGACAGCACCTTTATTGAATTCACTTAACTTTATACTTCTGTCTGGTCCTCCATAATTGATCACTCTTATCCTATTTTGGTAAATGCGGATTTCAACAGGCTCTCTTGTCTGGTAATCCCGGTGGTAAAGGGCATTGGCTATCACCTCTTCCAAAGCCTGGTAGGGATAATTCCAAACCTTAACAGCTTCAGCCCTATTTTTGATTTTTGTGGTTTTTTGACGGAGGACATTAATTTTTAGGTATTCCAATGTTTTATTGATCATTTGGTCTACAGGTCCGGATATATAGGGGGCTTCTATGAATTCGTCAGCTTCTTCACCATTCGGAAAATGCACAATCTCAACCCGGGAATAAGGGAAATATATCTCTGGATTGTCGGTGAACATCATCAAGGCTACATTTCTGGGATGCCGTCTTTCCGGTGGGCCATACAGGAGCTGCATTTGGGAAAGAAGCTGTTCCTTTGTCAAGGAATCCATTGCGTCCACAAGCTTACTTTTTACCTTTCTTAGATATTCCCGAATCAAAGTCAATGAAATTTCTTCAAAGCTTATCAATGAGTTGGCACGGTCATCAAAAGGTGTCTTTCCACTCAGAGCGATCAATTCTTCTCGTTGGCTTTTGTTGACCTTAATTGAACTGGATCCGTATCTGATGTAGTAATTATATTTCTTTTCTTTGGCCTTGATTTCATCAGGAACTTCATAGGGCCTGTTATCTCCTGCAAAGACCCATATTGCCAAGATTTTTTTCCATCGATGTCCTCTACACTTATTTTCGGATGATAGACTGGATTGATCAGGTTGTTCATTTGAAGCATCACCTTAAGTATCCCGTCAATCTCATCTTCGTTAAGGCCTGCAACTGGTAGTAGAGGTATTCCATTTTCTTCTTCTATTCCCACAATAATATACCCTCCGCCAATGTCATCAAAGTCATTGGCAAAAGCGCAGATTGACCTGTAGATGGAGCCGGGGTTCCACCCTTTCTTATATTCTATTCGTTCAGATTCTACTGCTTTTCCTTTGATTAAATCTAAAACATTGATGGGTAAAGCCATATCAACTTAACTTAAAATAATTATTGTGTGTATGTAGGTTTAAGTTGGTCAAAGATAGAAAAATGAAGTTATAACGGTATTGGGAAAAATCAGAATAGAATTATCCTTTACTGTTTCACCAGGTCAACATTGTAATTTTATACCAAGATGGAGTAAAGAGTTTAATATATCAAAGGATTCATCAAGGGTTGTTTCTTATGTGAGGATTTGCTAAAAATGCTATTGTAAATTCCATTTGTGAAGATTATCTCTGATCAATTTGACAATGTGTATCTAGCCGAAAGACTGTATTCAAGGAAAAAGTCTCATTTCCTTTAACGACTTCATTTTTCATTACATATGCATTTGCTGTCTATTTGAAAGCTGAATGCTAGGAAAAATCACTGACTGCCCAAGGGCAAGCAATAGTTTTTAGTGAAATCAGGGCTTTCCAAAGGAAGCCTTCCCGGATTTCACTAAAAACCCTTGTCCAGTTTTGTGATTTTTCCTTAACGACCAGCATCAAATGTTCCATCTAAATGCATGAAAAAATGAAAAAGTTTGAGAAAAAATTCATCGGTAAAGGATCAAGGGTAAAGAGCCTTGAAATTGTCCGCCTTACAATTTCTGAAGTAGCCCTGAGAGAAGCTTTGGAAAATGATCTGACAGATTTCAAAGGGAGTAAATTTCTTGTCATAGAAGTTGCCTCACTTAAAAAAGCTGATAAGTATGGAAGAAGCCATACTGTTTATATCAACAAAAAGCTCGAATGATTTAAAGGATTTCTCTTTAAAATCAAGTCACAATTGACGCCAATTGTGACTTTTTTTATACTTTGAAATTCCATTGTGAGAAGTTGTTGAATAGTATGAAAAGTACATTAAAATCATATAAAAATACAAAAATTAAAAAATGGTGTAAAATATTGGTTTCCAGTAATTTATACCTAAATTGCAAAGTGAGCTATTCGGTGAGTCAGGTTAGTCACATGGTTGTAAATAATTGAATATCAGTAAATAAGAGGCAAGGTTCATTTCCCTCCTCCTTTGCACAAAAAGGCTGAGCACATGCTCAGCCTTTTTTGTTTGAGGAGGAGGGAGCCACCCTGCATCCTGGCTCAAGCCCCATTGGAGAATAGATCCCAGATTAAAAACTCTATCGATTACTCATAAGTACTATCCTCTTTTCATCAACAAAATCATTATAGGGTGAACAGCTCTCAATTGATCATTTTGAAAAATTTTACACACAGGTAATTACAGTTTAAAAAATGTGTGTTTTTATCTGTTTTCCATTTTAAAAATAGCTTTTAACAATTCTTCCCAATCAAATCACACTCAGGACAATGTTTTTTTCTCCTGCTACGATTATTTCTGTTGATCTTATGGTATGGGAGCTTATAGATGGATTGTTTTTGGCAAAATAATGCATCAATGCTCCCAATGCCCTGCTGTGAAGGGAGGCAGAGGGGATCTCACGTAAATCTTTTTCAAGCTTTTCAAAATTACCCTCAATCTCAAGGTTGTTGGATAATGCATCAAAAAACCGTTCATAGAAAGTTCCTATCCGGGTCCATTTTTGCTTGATATCCCTATTTTGGGAAAGAATTTCTAAAAACATCCCGGGTAACTTTCTCTTTTCCATATCCGCATGCGCTTGGTTCTCCTTGTTAATTGGACCTATTTCCAGGATATTTTGGGCTATGGCATTTGTCATGGCATGATCGCTTGGACTTGCATGTTGGAGCAAGTGAACAAAAGCCATTTTGTATGCTTGAGACCTTTTAGAAATGTCTCTTCTGAACTCAATTTCTGGAAGATAGGGGAGGGCACTGGCAAGGGATTCTGCCAATATTCCGTTTAAATGGGCCGGATTTCTTTTGATTAAAGTTGCCAACTGAGACAAAAAGGAAAAGTAACCTTCTCCCGCAATCAGAATGGTGTTTTGGACTTCAATTACCTTATTTCGAAGGGTTTCAAAATGGGTCTTTGCCAATTCAGCTCTCTCTTCCGGCATGATACTCCCCCAGATAACTCCAGTGTCCAGATGGTTTTCCAGGTCAGCTATGTTTCTGATTCTCCCTCCGGAGCTTTGGCTAAGGTACTGTCCAAAGGTTGCATCATTGAATCTTGGGCTTATGGAAAATCCTTCCATAGCGCAGGTGTTTTCTGAAAACCATTCTGAAGACCAATTTCCCAACTCCCCCATGTAACCTGATCCTATCTGATAATGTATAGACTTTTGTCCAACAAGATTTTGGGATACAGTTTTGTGGAAAGATTTTTTCCCAGAGACACTGAAAAGGTTTTTGTCAAAAAGGGTAAGGCCCAGTCCCAAAGACCTTTTCACTGTAAGGGTGTTTTGGTTTAAATAATGAAAAAAGAGGTCCTGGGAAAGTTTGTTCGTTTTGAAATCTTCTAGGATTTTCCCAAGCTTAAGATTGACCAAAGAAGAATGGTAATCAGGGACTTTTGGGGCGGGTAATTGAAAATGAAGCAACTCACTCTGGGATTCTACTTTCCTGTATTCATAGCGCAAGGCCAATTCGGTGTTTTTATGGATGGCAGACTGAATTTTTGTGATGATGTTGTCTTTCACCTTTTCCAATTCTTTTCTGATGTCGGGGATTTCCAATTTGTCAAGATCGACAAGCTTTCCAAATATGGGGTACCAAACCTGTTTTTTTAGGTTTTCTTTCTTTTGATTACTATCCTTAAGGAAATTGTTGAGTTGACTTAATTTGGTGCCTAGAATGGCTTCTATTACTTTATTCCCTGTGTCTTGGAGAAGTTCTTCAAAATGCTTGTTGTCAGAAAAGTTCAGGGATACCTTAACACCTGCGTTGGCTACCTTTTGTATTTGATCAGCTCTGGTCAGTGCCAGTTCAAGGTGTCCCATCTGCGATTTTTTAGCCAGTAACATCTGGGAGTCACTGATGGCATACTTGAAGGCTAAAGACAAGCTGGGCTTAATGTCCAATACCAAAGTTTTGGGGTCAATCCCAAGTCCTGATATTCCGGAAATAGATCTCGTGAGAACATTTGACCAAGAGAAATCCATGGTCAATTCAGCCCCTCTATCAATGGTAAAACTTAGCACCTGATGTTCGGGTAGGTTAATCAGATCTTCTTGGTTTAAAAAAACAGGGAAAGAAGAAAGGTCTTTATTTACACATTCATCCAAAATTGAATTTTTGGGATGTGGGCTGGCAAAAAGAAGGCTGTATTTTCCATCGAGCTTTAATCCAAAAAGATTAAAAATCAGGTCTATGTCCATTTCACCGCTAATGCTGTACAGAAGCTGTGAGTATTGTTTTTCTTCAAAATGAAGTTGTCTTGGGCGGTTTAATTGATTGTCATGGAAAATGGTGAAACCTACGGACAAAGAGGTGCCGGACTTGAAGCCTGGAATGTTTTGCGAAAAAGTGGCTTTGAGCGAAAATGAAGCTTCTTGAGGAATATCCTTCAAGGCCATTTGCTTGGAGTCCCCCAAAGCTGTTTTTAAATCCAAACTTAAATCCAACATGGCTATTGATCGAATTAATGCCTTAGATTTTGTAAGATCCTTTCAAGCAGAAGAAATTTCACTCACTTACATCCTGTTTTTTCTCATCCAAGCCCACCCAAGTTACAAAGTTATGAGCAATGTAATTTAAGTATAAAAATGTCAATATGTTTCTATTTCAGAGGTTTATAATTTTTATAAATCATGGTTTTACAGTTTCCTTATTTGGCTTTTGCAGGTCTGTTTCCACTGGTTTCCTATGCCAAAATGAAGCCAGCACAGAGCCCGTAATGTTCATCAATGGTCCAAATACTGCCGGAGCAAGACCTACGGTGGCGATTTTACCCATTTCCTTTGCTATACCTGAAGCAAGTCCACCGTTTTGCATGCCCACTTCCAGTGCAATGGTCCTACAGTCTTGCTCAGGCATTCTGAATAGCCTTGCTGCCCAATACCCCAAAGTATAGCCGCTGAGATTGTGTATGACCACAAGCGCGATTAGCAATGGTCCTATGGTAAGCAGACTGTCGCGCCCCGCAGCAATGATAATGATCAAAATCAGCGCGATGCCCAGCATGGATACTACAGGCATGGCTTCATCCAGCCATTTTGCTTTGCCTTTGAAAAACCTGTTGAACAACAGGCCAAATCCTATGGGGATCATGACAATTTTGATGATATCCATCATCATCTTCCAAGCTTCTACGGCTACAAACTCTCCAGCCAAAAGCCCCATCAAAGCTGGCGTGACAAAGGGAGCTAGGAACGTAGTTACCGAAGTAATAGTGATAGAAAGTGCCAGATTTGCCTTAGCCAGATAGCTCATTACATTGGAAGCCATTCCGCTAGGGGAGCAACCTATTAGAATCAGTCCTGCGGCAATTTCTGGAGGGAACCCGCTCAGTTTGGCCAAGCCATACCCTATAAACGGCATGATGGTGAACTGGCAGAGTAAGCCGATTATCACCCCTTTAGGCATTTGGAATACCCCTTTGAAATCATTCAGACTCATAGAGGTGCCCATGCCAAACATTATGATCTGCAAAAGGGGGACGATAAGTCCGCTTAGTTGATACCCGTTGAGCTCTACAAAATAGTTGGGGTAAAAAAGTGCAGCCAAAACAGAAGCAAATATTAGAACAGTATAAGTATATCCTTGGAGCTCCTTATTTTTCCGGATGGCTATACTCATTGCAATAAGTGCCAAAATCCAGAAATAACCGGAAGTAGGAAAATCTATTAGGATCCATGTCAATATTGCGAGCAAAACGAAAAGGGCTGCTGAAATCCCTGTCCATAAATAAAAATTACTTTTCAATCTTTTCTGGTTTTGTTGGGAAATGTTTTTAAAATTAAAATAACCACCCCAAGTCAATGAGTTTGGGATGGTTTAATTGTATTGGTTTTTAAGAGTAGGTCCTGTCATGAGATCTTTTTTCATCCCATTCTGGAGTCGGCTCAAAGTAGCTTTGATCTGATTTGTTGAGATGCTGCTTGACTACTTCGTCATTGAGCTCAATGCCTAAGCCAGGAGCTGTAAGCGGTACATTGGCGTATCCCTTTTCTATCATTTTGAATCCTCCAACAGTTTTTACCATATCTTCCCACCAAGGTAGGTCAACAGAATGGTGCTCCAAAGCAAGGAAATTTTGTGTGGCGGCAGCACAGTGGACATTTGCCATAAAGGATACCGGAGTGCCTGCTTGGTGCATGGCCATGGCAATTCCTTTTTCTTCGGCATAATCCCCGATTTTCTTGGTTTCCAAAAGTCCACCTGAAGACGCCAGATCGGGATGCACGATGTCTACGGCATGGTTGTCGATCAGGTCTTTGAAATTTTCCAGCAAGTAAATGTCCTCACCGGTGGTAGTTGGTGTTTCGAGTGCTTCTGTGATGGTTTTATGCTGTTGCCATAGTTGCCATGGAACCATGTCCTCCAGCCAGGCAAGGCGGTATTTATCCAAAGCTCTGCCCAGCCTAATGCAGTTATTAAGATCTATATGTCCATAGTGGTCAGTTGAAATGGGGATTTCAGGGCCTACCATCGCCCTTACATTTTCTACAATTTTTGCAAGCTCATCCAGACCTTTTTCTGTGATCTGTATACCTGTAAACGGATGCATGGTGTTTGCATAGGACATGTAGCCACCCTGCCATTGGCTGGCCCCTGATTTTAAGATTTCGGGATTCACCAGACATCCGGGTATATTTCGGATCTCATTGATAGAAACGTCCATTTTAAGCCAAGTATAGCCTTGTGTCTCTGTGCGGTATTTTATTTTTTCCTGTTGGTCTTTAGTATCCTTCCCTTCCGGGGTGTCCGCATACAGGCGTACAGTATCCCTATACCTTCCTCCCAGCAGCTGCCAGGCCGGAACGTTATAAGCTTTACCACAAAGGTCCCACATGGCCATCTCCACCGCGCATACACCTCCCGCTTGTCTTGCAGGGCCACCAAACTGCTTTACGATCTTGAATATTTTCTCCACATTGCAAGGATTCTCGCCCAAAATCCTGCTTTTGAGCATGAGGGCATACCTGGGGTCAGCGCCGTCTCTTACCTCTCCCAGCCCATAAATACCCTGATTGGTATCGATACGGATGATGGCCGTCCTTCCCAATACTGAAGTGACACAATACCTCATGTCTGTGATCTTGAGGTCTGTTGGGTTGGAAAACCTATTGACATCACGTGAGGTTTCCGCCAGCGTATCTCCAAGGGAAAGCCCCATCAAAGCTGATAGGCTCATTCCTCCCAGTGCTGTTTTTTTGAGAAAGTCTCTGCGTTTGGCCAAAGTACCTGGGTTTTCTATTTCTGCCTTTCTTTCCAAGGTATATTTGTTTTCTCTGATCTTATTGTCTTCAATGATTTTTTCTAAGTTGTTTTTCATGGATCTTGGGTTTTTGTAATTGTTTTTGACTGTATGGGAATTACCAGTTTCTTTCTTTTAAAAATTCATCCAGTTCTGACCTGCTCATAGGCAAATCCTCCTTGGTCCGGAGCCATTCCAAAAAATCATTCACTATTGTTTCATTCCAGCGGCTATCGATTTCTCCAGCAGCATATTTCCCCTCTTTTAACCTCTGAATACCAAATTCATCTCTTAGCATGATAAATTCGGCGTTGATGACCAGGTCAGCCAGCAGGTGTGCTGGGATGAAAATAACCCCATATTTATTGGCCAGGACAGCATCACCTGGAAGCACTGTTGCCCGGCCTATCCTGATGGGGTAGTTGATGGTAGAAAGCATCATCTGCTGTATATAAGAAGGATCATGGCCTTTGATCCATCCATTGAAGCCTTCTATGGCGGTCAATCCTGCCATGTCTCTAACCGAACCATAGAAGATGACCCCTCTTTTGGACTTGGCATATATGGCATTGCCCAAATTGTCACCTATCAAGGTACCATCCACTATTTTCCCGTAACTGTCTGCCACATAAATGTCACCCTCCTGAAGTATGTCTATTGGCCAGGAATTGGTTCCTCCTGATTGAACACGGCCTTCTTCTTTACCTATTTTTTTGACAAGATTGTCAAAATCCGCCCGAAGTGGCATGTACTGGGCGGTTACAGCTCTTCCTGTCATCACACTTTCGTCATCGATGATAATCCAGTCGTTTTCAAATTGATTTTGATAGCCTTTGTTTCTCAGGTATCCCCAGGCTTCCTCCATAGATACTTCTGATAAACGTTTCAAGAGAGCGTCAGGGACTTTTGGTCTTCCGTCAGGAAATCTTTCTCCTGTCCATTCGGGTGAAAGGGATTTCACTTGTTCAACGGTCGGGGAGATTTGTTGGGCGGTTATTTGCCCGCTGATCATAAAGGCAAGCCCTATAATTAGGGATTTGCAAAGGGACTTTTGCATATTCTGATTTTTTGGTTGATAAAGGGTTTATTTTACTTTTCTGCCGTAAAATCTTACGGCAAAAAAGGTCTTGTTAAGTGTATTTATTCAAAGAATGGGACATCTTTTACGGCGTATTTCCGCATTCCCTCTTCATTGATTTCCACACCGATACCGGGTTTTTCAGACAACGTGATAAAACTGTTCTCTGTCCTTGGACCATCATAAGTGACAATGTCTTTCCACATTTCGTCTTTGTCCATATAAATCTGCCATTCCATTATTTGAAAATTAGGTACGGAAGCACAGACATGGCAGGTAGCCATTGCGCCAAGGAAGGAAGCTACCATGTGAGGGGAAAAAGGTACATAGTAAAGATTGGCCAGATTGGCTATTCTTTGTCCTTCGCCAAGGCCTCCTGCTTTTTGTAGGTCGGGCATAATGATGTCTACTGCACTTTCGGAAAGTAGCCTGGTGAATCCATAGGCAAGGTAGATGTTTTCGCCCGTACAGATAGGGGTAGTGGTCTGACTGGTAATGGATTTGTAAACTTCCGGATTATCCGCGGGAATAGGTTCTTCCAGCCACATCAGGTCTAAGTCTTCATACCTTTTGGCCATTTTAAGGCCTGTGACTGCATCGTACCTTCCGTGCATGTCCACACAGATATCTATTTTGGGACCTACGGCCTCCCTTACAGCAGCGATGGCATTGTACATCCGGTCAATTTCTGCAGGGCTAGCTGTCCAATTGAATCTGTCGTATTTATTGGGATCTCTGCCATCATCCACGTCAAACTTTACAGCATTGTAGCCCAAGGCTACTGCGTCTTTTGCCGCTATGGCATAATCAGAGGGCTGTGGGTTAGTCGCTGTGTAAAGCGCAGTATCACAGTAAACCCTGATTTTGTCTCTGAATTTGCCACCCAATAATTGATAAACGGGTACTCCGTACACTTTGCCGGTGAGGTCCCACAGTGCCGTTTCCACCGCGGTGAGTACGGCTACATACACTCCGGATTGTGCTCCTCCAAAGAAGGCGGCCTTTCTCAGTTGCTCGGCAATCCTGTTTGGATTTAAAGGGCTCTGACCCTTAATCATATTTCCCATCCTCTGGACCAAATGATAGGTGCCATGAATGGCATCTACGGCCTCTCCACATCCCCAGACATCCTGATTGGTATAGATTTTTACATATAATGCTCCCCGGACAAATCCACATTTAAGGTCTGTAATTTTCAGGTCAGAGGGGTTCGAATAACTGTTTTGGCCTTCTACCGCCTTTCCCAAACTCTCTCCCATACTGCTGATGAGAGCTCCTCCGGTGAGGCCGGCGATCAAGCCTTTTTGTAAAAATGATCTTCTGCTATTTTTTAATTCGTTCATGGTTTGTTAGTATTTTGGAGTGATGTTTAGGATTTACCAAGTTCTGTTTTTGAGTATTTCCTGGATTTGTTCCCTGGCTACAGGAAGGTCGTCTATGTGTTCGTTGAGCCAGGAAGAAAAGTCCCTTTCGATTTCTTCGGACCATCTTGTGTCAATCTGTCCGGCTGTATATACTCCTGCGCGGATTCTTTCATGTCCGAACATGTCCCTTAGACGAACCACTTCGGAGGTGATTACGACCCTTTCTGCTAGATGAGGAGGGATAAAAGACACCCCTCCGTCCCTACCTAGGACTACATCTCCGGCCATTACAGTTACCTGCCGGATTTTAGTGGGACGGTTGATCCCGATAAGCATGGTATTGAGGTCTCCCTGCTGATTGTGATGGGAAGGATGGTAGCTGGTAAAAAATGAAGTAAAGCTTCCGATTTCCTTGAGCCCCACTATGTCCCTCAGGGCTCCATCATAAACGATACCTTTTCCTGTCTTGGCAAAAATGGCATTTCCAACATTGTCTCCGATAGTAGGGCCTCCATCATGTATTCCAAACTGATCTGCCACATACACATCATCTTTGATCAGGATGTCCACCGGCCAGGTATTTTGTCCGCGTTTGCCTTCCTTTTTGCCCCTTTCATCAATAGCGTCGTGGATATCAGGTCTTCCAGGCATAAAAGTAGCCGTTACGGCTCGGCCTACAAGGACACTGTCGGGATTGATGGTCTCCCATCCATCTGCATATTGGTATTTGTATCCTGCATTTTTCATCACAGCCCAAGCTTCTTCATGGGTCACTTCTTTCATTCTTCTTAGGATATCATCTGAAACTTTCGGTCTGCCATCCGGGTACCGCTCTCCTTCCCATTTGGAAGTCAGAAATAACATTTCTTCTTTCTCGATCTGTTGGGAAAATGCCTGTTGGGCAAAGAGGACCGACAGTAGTAGAACAAATGCATAAGGGTTTACTTTAATCATGTTGGTTATTGGTTTGAGTTAATATAAATAAAAATGCAGGCTTAGGTAAGACCCAAGCCTGCACAATAATTTTTTATGGAGTATGCCACCAGACCCTTGTTTCGAGATTGTCAGGTCCCTGCTGGCTTATGGCTTGCTGTACATTCTCTGAATTTACTGAAATTTCTGAGTTAGGATAAGTAAGGCGGTTGATAAAAACGACTTCTCTGCCCGGATATGGATTGGGCTCGAGGTCAGGATAACCGCTCCTCCTGAAGTTGGCAAAAGCTTCAGGGCCGTTCATCAAGGAAGAAACCCAATACTGAGTATTGATTTCTTCCAAAGCATTTTGGCTGTTAAGGGGGTTGGAAGCGATATATGCAGCGATATCTTCCTCAGGGATTTCGGATAGAGGGTCATATGAAGCAAGTTGTTCCATATGAAGCCGGATACCGTTGGAGTAAAATTCAGCTGCATCACCGCTGATCCAGCCTCTGCTTGCAGCTTCTGCCAATAGAAGGTTGGTCTGGGAAGCCGTCACAATAAAATTGGGCGCATTTAGTTTGGCAATCCTTCTTCTGTCGATCTGGCTGAACTCATAAAAGCTGACCAGACCCATGCTGGCTGCGCGCTGCACTGCTGTAGCATTGTCCAGTCCCATAGGCATGCCGATCTGAAGATCAGGGTCAAATGTCTGCCTGTCTACAGTTTGGGCGGACCCTGAGCCTGCACCAACATACCTTACTGCAATGGCCCGGAGTCTTGGATCATTGTTTTCCCTTAGGTAATTGACAAATGGCTCTGTCATAAAGACATTGGAAGCTTCGGTGGCATTAAGTGTGTTTCCGATCGGATTTAGGAAATTGTTGTCATGCCGGATTACCGCATTGTCTTCATTCTCCAGAATCACCCCATTGCTAAACGCAGTCTGGGCGATTTGCTGGGCCCTGGAAGGGTCCACTCGACTCAATCTCATTCCGGCTCTTAACAGCAGGGAATTGGCAAATTTTCTCCATTGGTCAATATTGCCCCGATAAAGTATTTCTGCCGTTTCATTGTTGCTTCCGGCAGCTCCTAAAGCATTCCCGGCCTCTGTCAATTCCCTGATGATCTGATCATAAATGAATTCCTGAGTGTCATATACAGGAAAGAAAACCTGATCGGAGAATCCAGCACCGGCTTCGGTATAAGGGATCGAACCATAAGTGTCAGTCAAAACCAAAAATGCATTGGCTTGTAAAATCCTCGTCATTTGGTACAGATCACTTCTGGTAGGGTCATCTTTGATCCTGGAAATGATATCTTTTGTGTTTTTGATCACTTCCCGGTAGTACACCTGCCAGTTATTTTGGGTAGAAGCCCTGTTGTCCTGATTGTAGTTGGCCCCGGTAAGAACTCCTGAGTTGGGCGAAATCAGTTGCTGTACAATGCCAAGCTCATAAACCATGGTTCCAAATGAGGAAGCAGATGAGTTGATGATGGCTTGGTTAAGCTGGAAAGCCGGATTAATACTTGTGGCATCCACCCGATTGGTATTCCAGTCGTCGAAGTTTTGGTCGCATGACGGAATGACCATCATCACCATAGCTATAAGTATATATTCTATTCGCTTTTTCATGATAGTGTCCGGTTAGAATTTAACATTTAGATTGAAACCTAAACCCCGTGTGCTAGGTAAGCCTGTGGCTTCCAAACCTACCAAGTTGTCAGAGGTGTAGCCAAAAGATTCAGGATCTATATTATCCACCCACTTTTTGAGGATAAATACATTATTGGCTACCAGACTTAAGTGCATAGATTGGAAAAATCTGTTGGGAGGGATGACTCTGCTAAGGTCGTATCCCAGAGTGACCTGTCGGAGCTTCCAAAAACCCGAGTTGTACACAACTGGCTCTACCAAGCCAAGTGACCTTACGACTTCCCAATACGTTTGCACAGGTGCTGCCGTAGTATTGATTTCTCCACTTTCTGTGACACCTTGACCAACCACACCCCCTTCTCTTCCTTCTAAGGTCATTTTATGTAAGCCATGTCTTACAGCATTGAAGTTGGTGCCGGAAAGCATGGTGCCTCCTAAACGGAAGTCAACAAGAAAGGAGAACGATACGCCATTGTAATTGAAGGCGTTGTTGATACCACCCACCCATCTTGGGAGGGCCGAGCCAAAATTGATCAGGTCATTTGACCTTAGAGGCAAGCCATTTCCACCATAGATAATATTACCTGCATCATCTCTTCTAAATCCAAAACCTGCAACCTGTCCCATTTCTTCACCAACAATTTGCCTTAACTCACCATTGAATACGTGGGTACCCACAGTGATTCTTTCACCTGGTTCATCTGAAAGCAGTGACAGTACTTTGGTTTTGTTGTATGCACCGTTGATAGAAGCTTCCCAAAGGAATTTTTCGGTTTCTATTGGGATGATTCTCAAGAGACCTTCAACGCCTCTGTTTCTACTTTGTCCGCTATTGATGGAAGTCGTTTGAAAGCCTGAGGCATCAGAGATTTGGGCGCTTACGATCTGGTCAGTGGTGATTTTGTTGTATGCCGCGATATCCAAATTGACACGTCCATCCAAGAAAGTCAGCTCAAAACCTGCTTCAAGCTCTGACACCCTCATTGGTCGTAGGTTTGGATTGGGGAGGGTAGATCCCAGTGGAAATCCTACCGGTTGACCATCAAACAGGTTGGCGTTGACCCCATAGAAAAGGACATTGGAATAAGGAGCTACATCCGCATCACTTCCTACCTCAGCATAAGCCAATCTGAATTTTCCAAAGTTGAGAAATCTGTTTGTTGACAGGTTTTCAGTAAAGACATAACTGGCAGCGATGGAAGGGTAGAGGATGCTCCTGTTTTCTGGAGAAAGGGTTGAAAACCAATCGTTTCTCAAGGTTCCGTTTAGGTAAAAGGTCTTTTTGTAAGAGAACTCAGCAAAACCAAAGACAGAATTTACCGCTCTTTCGGAAAACTGATAGATCGGATCTTTGACCCTTCCGTTTTGAACAGTGTACAGATCCCTGATAATAAAGTCAGTTACCTGAACGGAATTTCTATCGGAAGAACGGTACATGTGGTTGCCTCCAAAGGTCCCCGTAAGTTCGAAGTCGCCAAAGTCTTTTTGTGCAGAAATGAACATGTCCGCATTGATTTCCCTAAACCTTCTTGATTCTTGGGTGTACAAACCATTAACAAAACCTGCTGGGGCCGGTGGCCTGGAAGCCTGTCCGTGCGGGAAGTTATTGTAATCCTGATCTCTTGACCAATAGTCCTGTCCGACACGTCCCTGAATATAAAGCCAAGGTGTGATGTCGTATTTCACAGCAACATTTCCAAATATCCTGTCCCTTTTGATATTCTGGAACTGCTCGTTGAGCGTGAAGAATGGATTGGTTCTGTTCCTGAATCGTGAATAGACTGTTTCGTTTCCGTCTGCATCAAGGTAATTTTCCCTCAACAAATCCAAAGGCATGGAATTGGCCATATTGTAAATAGCCGTAGGAATGGAATTGTCTTGCTCTGCAACGTTGGGCGGATTGAAATTTTGCTCATGCGAGTAGTTGACATTGCCTCTGACATTGAGTTTTGGAGTCAGGTTATAGTCAAAGCCCAGATAAACGGTTTTTCTATTGAAGGTATTGTTTGGAACAATTCCTTTGCTGTTCATATCTGAGAATGAGAATGTCAATCCTCCGTTTTCATTTCCAGCCGAAAGGGAAATCGTATTGGTCAGGTTCTGTCCATTTCTGAAAAAGTCATTGATGATTCCTCTGACCGGTACATAAGGGACAGTGATACCATCAAAGAGAACTTGGGTCATTCCCGGTTGGAACCTTTCACCAAAAGACCATTGCCCTGATGTGGGATTGGGAGAAGTCGGACGTATACCTCCCTCACCTTGTCCATATTCATATTGGTAGTCCGTGAAGTCCAGTGGCCTTTCATTGGTGTAGTTGACATTATATGTAACACCTATCCCTTTGGTGGTCGATTTGGTTTTGGTAGTGATCATGATCACCCCGTCTTTAGCCCTACTGCCGTAAAGTGCAGATGCAGCTGCTCCCTTCAATACCGTCATGTTTTCTATGTCATCGGGATTGATACTGGAAAGACCATCCCCACCATCTGAAGTCATTCCACCACCTCTATTACCAATTGAATTGTCAGCGGCATTGTTTCCTGGGTTTGTTCCGAAGTTAGTGTTGTCTATAGGGATACCGTTGATTACAATCAATGGATTGTTCTGGCCGGAAATAGAAGATTGTCCCCGGATCCTGATTTTTGATGTTCCACCAGGACCGGTACCAAGGGGTGAAATATTTACTCCGGCCACTTTACCGACCAAAGCGTTCATCATATTCGGAGTTCTATTGACAGTAAGCTCCTCGGATTTCACCGTAGAAGTAGCATATCCAAGACTTCTCGCAGAACGCTGAATACCCAATGCAGTGACGACTACCTCTTCCAGGCCTTGAGTGTCTTCTACCATGACCACATCTATTACGGACCTGTTGCCTATTTCAATAAACTGGGTAGAATAGCCAATGTATGAAAAGACGAGCGTAGCACCCTCAGGTACTCGCAGACTGTAATTGCCATCAATGTCTGTGATGGCTCCTGTGGTGGTTCCTGAAACAGATACGGCAACTCCCGGAAGGGATTCTCCTTCCTGATTTGTGACTCGCCCTGTAATTTCGACCTCCTGTTCGTTGATCTGGATTTCTATATTGGCAGGTCCCTTGGAAGAGTTGACAGGTCTGACACTGATGGTATTGTTAACCTGCTTGAAGTGCAACCGCCTTTGGTTGGCAATGTCCAAAAGGATGTCAGAAACTCTTCCTTCACGCTGGGAAAGCCGAATGGTGTTTGTGTTTTTGAGGCTTCGGTGCGTGTAAAAAAAGCTGTATTCGGTTTTTAATTCAATGGCATTCAGAATTTCTTCTAAATTTCCTTCCTGGATCTCAAGCCGGACAAAAACTTCATCTATGCTTTTGATCTGGACCATTTTGCTTTCAGCAAAGGCTAGGGATGTGGTTATGGTCAGGAAAAGGGAACAAATCGTTACCCGTTTGAAGACCATAATCATTGTTTTGTAAAGTTTGGTACACATATTCTGGGTTTTTTGTTGTTTACAAACTAATAATTATGGTAATACTCCTTTATCGGCATTTTAGTACTTATGCCAAATCTGGAATGTGGGAAAGCATCATGCTTTCAAAAGTTGTTTTTTTCTTGTGTTTCATAGGCTTGATTATTTAAAATTTAGTTTAACATCTTTGTTTTCGATTGTATATTCAAATTCTATTGAGTGGGATAGTGCTTCCAATACATTGTCCAAGTATTCGTTGGGTTTGAATTTTCCTGAACATTTGTGGTAGGGGATTTTTCCTTTTATCGTGGAAAAACTTACTCCATACCACCTTTCTAGGGTGAAAAGTACCTCTTCAAGAGGCTTGTCTTCGAACTCCAGGATGCCACTCTTCCACTGAATGGCCTTTTCTATAGCTATGTCCTTATTTCGTAGAATCCTGTCTTTATGGGCATAGCCGATTGATTGTCCCGGTTGTACAAAAAATGATTCTTTGCTATTGTCTTCAGTATCTTCGATTTTGATTTTTCCACTTGAGAGACTGATCAGGATTTCTTCTTTTTCTTCATATGCATTTATGTTGAAGCTGGTGCCAAGGGCAACTGTAGCAATGTCTCTAGTAATGACCTTAAAAGGTCTGGTGCTGTCTGACATTACTTCAAAAAATGCCTCTCCTGTCAATTCCAAGACCCTTGACTCATTGAAATTGGATTTGTAGCTAATACTGCTCTCTGAATTGAGGTGAACTGTACTACCATCAGAAAGAGTGACTTTTAGTTTTTTTCCTTTCGGGGAGGTCCTGGTAATTTCTTTTGGGATTTCACTGAGCTGGTATTCTACTGGAGGTGTACTTTGGCTGTTGAAGTAAAATACTGCAACAGCGGAAAGTAGGATCAAAACAGTTGCAGCAATATTTTTCCACTTAAAAGGTGTAGGAAGTGACCGTATTTTTGTTATTTTTTGATCAGTAGCTCCATCCTTATGGTCAAAATTTTCCCATTCTTTTTCTATCCAAACCTGTGCTGCCTGCTCCCCCTCGGGGCTGTTGATCCAATTCAAAAAGCGTTCAGCCTCTTGCTTTTCCATCAATCCTTTTTGAAATTTTTCAAAATCCTCGTATCTGAACTGCATATGATTCTCAGCTATATTATATTGTATATAGTCTGATGGGGGAATATTTACTCAGTCCTGTGATAGAAAAAGTTATAAAATTTGTAAAAAAATATCTTTAACGGAATTTAATGAGTCAATGAAAATTGGAGATAAATGTCATAATAAGCATAAACAGCTTTTTGATGGGTATTTGGTATTCTTTTTCCACTTCAGCCCTTAATTTTTTGGATGCTTGGTAAAAGTGATTTTCAACCGTTCTTTTAGATAGTCCCAATTTTTTTGCAATCTCATCTGAACTGAAATTTTCAAAACCCTTCCATAGAAAAATCTGCTTTTGCTGTTTTGGCAATTTTTCAATGACTTTGGAAGAAATCTCCACCAACTCATCAAAATTCACTTGGTTTTCAGTTTGCACAGAAAGATTTTCTGAAAAATGAATGGCGTATTTTTGAAAAGCTATCTTTCTTGCATCAGCTTTAATCTGTCGGTACAGTTTTGACTTTAGGATGGTTAGCAAGTAAGCATTGAAAGATAATTCGGGATTGAGCTGCTCTCTTTTTTTCCAAATAAATAAAAAAATCTCTTGGGCCATTCCTTCTGCATCTTCTTTGGAAACGTGCATACGCTGTGCAGTATGTATGAGCTTGGGAGCAAACATATCGAAAAGTCTTGTGTATGACTTTTCATCGCCTGCCTTTACAAGGGTAACCAGGCTACGGACTTCGGTGTCAATAAGGTTATTCATAGGTTTGAGCTCATGAAATTAAATAAAATATATTATTGATGGTAAAAAAATTTCGTATTTGTTTGACAAGTCAAAATTAAAAATTTCCCAAGAGGGATAGTGAATGGTTTAATGATATAAATGGGAAAGATCTTAAAAATTATAATGGTGGGTCTTTTTAGTTAAGTCGATATGATATCTTAATTGAAAGAGAAATTTTCAAGCTTCTTAAGTTTGAATTGAGGTACAGTTTGGCAAGTGGAGAGTATTTTGCAATTCAATGTTTTTACAGTACCCCATAAGGCAAAGGGTTTATTTAACTAATTTTGCGGGTTTATTTTTGATTTATGGTCTAACTGTATTTTAAGCGGTTAAACAAAATATAAATATTTCGTTTTAATTTATAACATTAAATAATACCTAAAAATGATATTCTAATTTTAACAGATTTAATATTGATAAGGGAAATTTGTTTGGAAGACGCTTTGCCAGTGAGGCAAAGAACCATTTGGGAGGATAATGATTCTGA
Source organism: Arthrospiribacter ruber (assembly GCF_019343195.1). Taxonomy (GTDB): domain Bacteria; phylum Bacteroidota; class Bacteroidia; order Cytophagales; family Cyclobacteriaceae; genus Arthrospiribacter; species Arthrospiribacter ruber. The sequence continues at coordinate 176,329 of NZ_RPHB01000008.1, read as the reverse complement.
TTTGGTCATGTTGCCTGATGACCATAAGGCGATGCATTTTGGACTTTTTGTGAACCGGGAGTTGGTATCAGTTGTATCTACCTTCGAGACAGGAAAAATAGTACAGTTTAGAAAATTTGGCACACTGCCAGAATGTAGAAGAAGAGGTTATGGGTCGAAACTGCTGGTGTTTATGATTGCATTCATGGAGAAAAGGAATATTTCCAAAATATGGTGTTATGCAAGTTCTGATCGGATCGACTTCTATTCAAATTTCGGTTTTGTTTTAACCTCCATAAAATCGAAAAGGGAGGGTATTGAATATGTTGTGATGGAAAGGAGAAAAGTTTCAATGCGGATTACTTTGGCCGAAAATGCTTAGAGCTAAGACCGGTCTTGGCTGATGATCTGCCTCTTTGAAGTCAGTCAATTTTTATGATCCAGTCTATCTTAAAATACTTTAACTAAGATCTGTGTAGCATTCTTCTTACTTTTGCCGTTCAGTAATTGTTGTTTTTCAACTCATTTTATATTTCAAACTAAATGCTCTTATGCGAAAATTATTAAGTTATTTACCCCTAATTCTATTTGTAATTTGTATTGTTTCCTGTACTGCAGACGACGAAGATGAGAATCCTTGCGGCAATGAAAACTTTACACCCTTTCTATTGCAGGTAGTGGACCAAAGTGGCGAGAATATTCTGGCCTTTGAAGAAGTTGATCCAAGTGAAATCCAGATTTATTATTTAAACGATGAAAATGAAGAGGAAATGGTGGATTTCATGGTTTACAACAGCAGTATTGGAGCACCTTATATTTTTTCGAGGCAAATGACCATTTTGAGTATTTCTGAGGTTCACGACTTTGTGATAAGGCTAAATCCGGACAATGAGGTACAGTTAAATTATATCGTGAACTTTTCAGAAGATACCGGTTGTAGGGTATATGATTATGAAGCTAGAGACCAAAACAACAATGAATTGCAGCTTTCTACAGAAGGAAGTCCCCGAACTTACTTGGTCACAGTTGCTTTTGATCCGGCCTAAGATCTTTTATATATTGACTAAATTATCCGATGTGTATTGGAATACCAATCAAGGATGTTCCCGGAAAACTAATTTCGAATGATTTTCGATTTTTTCTTAAATCCCTGTGATTAAAGATTTGAGTTAAATTTTGAACCAATAAACAAATAAAAACCAATGATTTTTTAATTATTGGTTTTTTTATTAACCTTAATTTGTAAATTAGGTTCGATTTTAGTTCAAACAGGTCCCCTTCATACCTGTCTGAATTTAATCAGGAAAAATCAGGGATTTTTATTCCTTCTATTCAAAATTAACTAAACCCAAAATAAAATTTACTTCTATTGACTGTTCTGTGATGGGACAGGAAAAGAGTATTTTCTCGGATTTTGGAATAGCTTAATAAATACCTATAAACATCAATAATATGAGTATTACCATGAATAGAAGACACTGGATCAAATCCGGTTTAATGACTTTAGGGGCCATTGCGGTAGGTCCTTCCATTTCATTTTCAAAAGAAGAATCATCAAAGGCCAGGTCAGTGATCAAGGAGGTTCTTCCTGACTTTTCTTTCAATGAATCAAGAATTCTTGCACGGCTCTCGGCCAATGAAAATCCATATGGTCCATCCCCTAAGGTGTTGGAAGCCGTAACTTCGTCCCTTTCTTCCGGCAATAGGTATGGGCATGCTGATGCGGCCACATTGATCAAAATGATTGCAGAGAAAGAAGGTGTGACCCCTGATCACATCATGTTGGGGCCTGGGTCTTCAGACCTGCTAGAAAAAACAGCCTTTGTACGCTTTATGGACGGAAAAGGGAATATAGTTTCTGCTGATCCTGCATATATGTCTATTATCCATACCGCTGAATCCCTTGGAGCCAATTGGAAGCCTGTCAAGCTGAAAGGGGACTATTCGCATGACCTCTCGGCCATGGAACAAGCTGTGGATGCTGATACCCGATTGGTATATGTCTGCAATCCAAATAATCCTACAGGCTCCATTACAGATCCTGTTGCATTAAGGGCATTTTGCTCAAAAGTTTCTGCCAAATCTCCCGTATTTGTGGATGAGGCTTATCTGGAGTTCCTGGATAATCCCGAATCCCATACCATGGTTGGGCTCGTTTCGGAGAGTAAAGATGTGATTGTGGCTAGAACATTCAGCAAGATCCACGGTATGGCAGGGATGAGGATAGGGTATATCGTAGCTCAACCAGAAAGAATCCAGAGTATTACCAATAAGGTGCGAAGTACCATGGGGCTGTGCGTAACTTCTCTCAAAGGGGCGATTGCCAGTTTGCAGGACACGTCATTTTTGGAGAGCTGTAAAGAAAAAAATGCAGCATGCAGGGATTTCGCTTCAAGTGAACTGTTTGCCATGGGTTATGAGGTGATACCATCTTATACAAGCTTTATGCTTTTCCCTATTTCAATGGAAGGAAAATCATTTATGAAAAATATGTATGATGAGGGAGTTGGTATAAGGGTGTTTACCATAGAAGACCAGCCTTATTGTCGTGTGAGTGTAGGGACAATGGAAGAAATGGAGTTGTTTGTAAGCACTATCAAAAATTTAAAAGCCTGATTTTTTATTATGAGTTTAGCTTTACAAAAGACACTTTCGCTGATTGTGTTGATAGGCTTGGGAGTTTTTCTAAAGAGGAAAATCGTCAATGAAGACCAGGTAAAAGGTATAAAAACCATTGTCCTGGACATGGCGCTGCCAGCTATGATCTTTGTGGCCTTGATGAAGATTGAAATCAATGTGGACCTGTTCTTTTTACCTGTTTTGGCTTTGGTGTTCAATCTGATCATGCTTGGTGCGATGAAATACTTGATGCCATTCTTCGGTATCGAAGCAAAAACCCCTGCCATGAGAACCATGATGCTGATGATGCCCTCACTGGCACCTGGCCTTACTTGTTTTCCATTTGTAGTAGCTTATTTGGGAGATGATGTTTTGGCATGGGCAGCACTTGCTGATATTGGAAATAAGCTGTTCGTCCTGATTTTTGCTTATTTGCTTGCCATGTCGATGTTTTACAGGCATCAAGAACTCGTATCCCAATCGAATGGACAGAAGATAAAGCAGCTGCTTTTGGCCATGTTGCAAGAGCCGATAAACTTGGTCATTTTGGTGGCGATAACTTTTCTGTTGTTTGGGTTGAATATGGAATCTCTTCCTGGATTTATGACAGAATCTATTCTGATGATGAAAGACATGATGACTCCATTGGTTCTGTTGTTTATCGGGATAGCGGTAGTATTGAAGTGGGATCAGTTAAAAATGATCACTTCTCTGCTTTTATTCAGGGCTGGGATTACATTTATATTAAGTGCTATAATAGTATTTGCACTTCCTTTGCCGACTGAGGCAGCTGTATTGTTGGCTGTAGTTTTTCCTCAAAGTGCTGTCAGCTTCTGGCCATTTGCACACATGGCTGCTGTGAGAAAATTGGAAAGAGACAAAAATGCGAACATGAAAAAAGAGCCAACTTTTGATCTGGAGCTTGGGATCAACTTACTGGCAGTATCCATGCCATTCAGTACTTTACTTATCCTGGGAGTTTTCTCTTTTGGAAATTACTTTACAAATTATCTTAACCTTCTGATCATAGGGGCAATTCTGGTCATCGCATCCGTTATTCCAAAATTTGTGAAAATGATTGCTGGATCTGATTTCTCTTTGAGCAGTGCTACATCTGATTAATATAATTTAAATTTTATTTGCCGATTTGCTTTCAAAAAAAAGTATGGGAAGTCCCTTAAAATCTCCTTGAGAAAGTGTTAAAAGCATCACGCATTTTCAGCTTTCTTGATTAGTTTGTTAAGAGCCTCTTTAGCTTCATTATAGATGGAAGATTCATCTACTCCTATGAGTTTTCCATCTTTTTTCCGAAGTATGCCATCTATCCATACAGCGTCAATGTTGGAGGGCTGTGCTGCTTCCACTATGAGATCAATGGGGCTGTGGACAATTCCCATATTGGGAGAGTGGGTGGAAATCATGATGATATCGGCTTTTTTACCCACAGTTAGGGAACCTGTTTGATCTTCTATACCAAGAGTCCTCGCTCCTTCAATAGTTGCCATTTCCATCACCCTTTTGGCACTTATGCTGAATTCATCCCTGGTTTGGGCAGTGACAATATTGAGGAATACTTTCATGATGGCAAACATGTCTGCATTTCCACTTAGGGTGGTGGTGTCCACCGAAAGTCCGATTTCAGCTCCGGCTTCCAGCATCTTGTCCAAGGGTGGAAATCCATATCCTATTCTCAATTCACTGTAAGGGGAAATGCTGATAGGTGAGCCTGCCGCAACCATGGCTTCCAATTGTGAAGTGCTGGCGTCCATTCCATGAACGAGTTGTATGTCAGGAGCCAAAACGCCGGATTTTACAAGTTTTTCCATCACCTCCCCGGCACTGGCGTGTACAGAAATGGGCAAATCCATATTTCTTGCCTGCTCCAATTCCCAAAGACCGATTTTTGTTTTGCTGTCAATACCAGGGTGTCCGCCAAGGCCTCTCCAGGCAAACCCCAAATGCATCAAATCTGAAGTACCGCTGAGGTTTTTCCAATTAGCTTTGAGGTTATGGATTATATCAAAATCCATAGGTTCTTCCGCATCTTGTCCTGAGGCTGATCCACATGAATATCTTGCTCTAAGCCCACATTCTACAAGTGCTTTGATGCCTGCTTCTGCGTGATTTAGGCTCCTTACATTGTGGCTCCAATCATGGACTGTGGTGATGCCGGAATTAACAGCTTCAATACCAGCCAGTAAGGTGCCCAGATAAAAATCATTCGGACTGAAGTGGGGCCCAAGTCCTGAGGTAGTTTCAAAGTAGCCTTTACCAGGTTTACTTGTGGCCATACTTTTAAGTAGGGCAGTCCACATGTGCCAATGGGTATCTATCATCCCTGGCATGATGATTTTGTCTTTTCCGGAAATGACTTCGGCATCGGTTGTGCTGAGGTTCTTTCCTATGGATGCAATCTTTCCACCCTTTATGTGGATATCATGGTTTTCCATTTCTCCGTGTTCAGGATCCATAGTGATCAGGTAAGCTCCTTTGATCAGGTAGTTTCCCTTTCTCAATGGTGAATTTTCAGGGGTTTGTCCGGTGTATGATCCCGGTCTTCCCAAGGAAGAAGAGGCATTACCAGCGAAACCCAAAACTCCCAAGGATACAGCTTTGGTTAAAAAATCTCTTCTGTCGAAATCAGTATTTTGTTTTTTCTTCATAACAAAAATTAGGAAATGAAAACCTGGAAAATTGTAAAGAATTTGGAATGCTGCAAATTCTTACTACATAATATAACTCTATATCAAGCGTAAAGTTGCTTAGAGTTATAGTTGTATGGGTGTCTTTTGAAAATAAATAAGGAATAGTGCTGCAAAAGGAATTGGGAAAAAAGAATAATCCTTGGATTGTCGATTAGGACGTATGGCTTACTATTTTGGGGTTGTTTTGGATCAATGATGTATCCAGGGTTTTCATTTCCATGCTGCCCAAGATTGAGCCTTGGTAAATTTAATGGGAATGAGGGCATGAATTGGACTGGAATTTACTTCCTTTGAGTTATCTTCGCAGGATGGAAGAGCAAAACACAAGTCTCGAAGAGCAGTTTTTGAGCAGATTGGATTTTTCAAGTTTTAATGAAATGCAGCGGGCATTTATAGATGCTGCAGAAAAGCAGAATGACCTGATGCTTTTATCACCTACTGGATCAGGGAAAACATTGGCATTTCTTTTTCCTATTTTCAAAAACCTTGACCCTACTTCGCGAAGTACACAGGCTCTGATAGTGGTTCCTTCGAGGGAATTGGCCATTCAGATAGAAACTGTTTTCAAATCTTTGAAAACGGGATATAGGGTCAGTACATGCTATGGGGGACATTCCATGAAAATCGAAAAAAACAGCCTTGCTGAAATGCCTGAGGTGGTCATCGGCACACCAGGCAGGCTGTCTGATCATGTCAACCAAGGTTCATTGGATACTTCAAGTATAGGCTTTCTGGTATTGGATGAATTTGATAAATCCTTACAGTTGGGTTTTCATGATCAATTGAGGGATATTTTCAGAAAACTTCCAGCAGTGAAGAAGCACCTGCTCACCTCTGCCACCTCCTTGGATAGGCTGCCGGAGTTTTTGCCGTTTAAAAAGCCATATCTTGTAGATTTTTTGGAGGAAAAAGAGGAGATAAACCTTGAACTGAGACTTCTCCCAACCTCTAGTAAAGAAAAGGTGTTTAGTCTCATGCACCTGATTTCGCACTTTCAGGGGGAAGCTTCCATAGTTTTCTGCAATCACAGAGAGGCTGTAGATAGGATCAGCTTGCTTCTTGGTGACCATGGCTATGCTCATGCAGTTTTGCATGGAGGAATGGAACAGTTGGAAAGAGAAAAGAACCTGATCCGGTTTAGAAGTGGGGTAGTGACACTTTTGATTGCTACTGACCTGGCATCAAGAGGCCTCGATATTCCTGAAATCAGGCATGTTGTGCATTATCAGATTCCCAATAAGGAAGATGCATTTACCCATAGAAACGGGCGTACCGCCAGAATGCATGCTTCAGGGAAGGGGTATGTGGTGATGGCGCATGATGAGCCTTTTCCCGATTTTCTGGATGAAAAAAGCATAGAAGAAGTACAGGTGGAGGATTTGATTTTACCTCAAGCTTCCGAAATGGACTTGATCTACATCAGTGCAGGGAAAAAAGATAAAGTCAGTAAAGGAGATATAGCCGGATTTCTTATAAAAACCGGTGGCTTGGATGCTTCTGATATCGGCTTGATCACCTTGATGGATTTTAGCAGCTATGTGGCAGTTACTTTTAAGAAAGCAGCCAATCTTGCAAAGAATCTCAATGGCCAAAGGCTCAAAAAAGGAAAGGTGAAAGTGGCTTTGGCAAATTGATTTTATTAAAGCCAACCACCATTTTTAACCATGTTAATTCAACGATAGCTAAACCTAATCCGTCTTAGGATCAATTGTATTGTCGAAATCCTTAACTTGTATTGGATGAAGCTGAAGTGGATCAATTTAGTGATAGCTATTTTCTTGGTTTTTATTTTTTGGGAAAAGGGTTTAGCCCAGACTTTTCTTCAATTCCAAACCAATCAAGGGTATACCATACCTCATAATTCTGATGTCCGGCAACTAAGGGGATTCCCTTTGATGATGAAGTTAGACTATTCGGTAAGGCTAAACACCAAGGAATACCATGAGAAAATGAATTTTCCCCTGGCAGGAGTAAGTCTGACTTATATTAACCATGACAATAAAGATACTGGAAGATCTTTAGCAGTGGGAGGGTTTCTTCAGCCTACCATTGGTTCATGGGGTAAGCATCAGCTTGCCAATAGGCTGACTTTGGGGATGGCTTATGTCGAAAATCCATTTGATCCTGTAAATAACCAGATTCAAAAAGCCATAGGGTCCAATGTTAATTACTATGGAGAGGCCCAGTTGCTGTACACTTATCAAATAAGCGAGATCATTGGTGTAAATGCCCAAACGGGAATCACACATATCAGCAATGCCGCGCGAAAGTTGCCCAATGCAGGATTGAATATTCTTTTTGCCGGTGTTGGTGTCAATTATAGGATATCTGAGAGCTCTTCTCAGGTTTTCGGAAAGTTCAATCAAAGTGACCTGTCCTACCAATTAGGAGAATTGAAGCACATGCTTATATTCAGTACCGGGGTAAAAAGTGTCCGTGCTATGGATTATGCTGTTTTTCCTGCATTTGGATTAAGCCATCTCTCCGCTCTTCGCTATTCTGTTTTGGGATCATGGACACTGGGATTAGATGTGGATTATAATAGGGGTTATATCAGTGAGAGAAGATTGATCAACCAAAACTCAAATGGAGAAAATCCTTTTTACAGTTTTAGGCCAGGAATGAGTGTAGGTCATCAATTGCACATGAACAGACTTAGTCTACTGACCCAATTTGCTGCGTATGTTATCAGGCCTCATGCTACACACAATTACTTTTACCAAAGATATGGGCTTCATTATCAGTTGGGGGAAAATTGGCTTGTAGCAGCTGCTTTAAGGGCACATGGAGGTAGGGCAGATTATATGGAATGGTCCTTGGGGTATAGGTTTTAGGAATTCCCTGTAAAAAGGGGGGTGATTTTTCTTTTGGTTGTCAACACTTGTGTAATGCAGTCATTTCGACATGGAGTTTGGCCTCATTTTAGTTACTGAACCCGATAAATTGATTAAAAAAATTATTAATTAGAATTTAACAGGTCTATGTGTTTGGTAAAAATAAATTTTGACTGGTAATTATTGATGAAATTATACCATTTTACAATTAAATATAAAAAAAACATTAAAAAATAAAACCTTTAATATTTTATTGGAGTTTAAACATCGAACCAACAAATTAAATATCATGAGAAAACTTCATTATTTACTATCCACAGCGCTGGCTTTTTCTGTTTTAGCTTTTACAGCATGTCAAGAAGATGAAACTCCGCCAACAGTAGAAGAGCCTGAGACCCCGACTTTAGTAGAAGCTGCTAATGAGGCAAATCTTACTATACTTTTAGATGCGGTAGAGACTGTTCCTGGTTTAAGTACTACTTTGATGCAGTCAGAATCCATTACTGTTTTTGCTCCTACAAATGGTGCATTTGAAAATGCCTTGAACGCATTTGAAGTAGATGATCTGGATGGATTGGTAGAAGAGCTAGGTGGTGTTAACGAACTTGAAACAGTTCTAGGATTCCACGTAGTGCCGGCTACTGCTTTTTCTACTGATTTGGAAGAAGGTGAAAACACATTTACAACTTTAGCCGGTCAAGAATTGACTGTCGTAAGATCAGGTGAAGCGGTGACTGTAACCGATGCCACAGGAAACACTGTCAATGTTATCAATGCCGACGTAGAAATTGAGAATGGCGTCGTACATGTGATCGATGGTGTGTTACTCCCTGAATTGGAGTAATGTTATTTGATTTAATCGAACAATTTAAAGGTTGCCTTTTCAAGGCAGCCTTTTTTTATTTTCTAGTAAGCGGCAACTCCCCCATCAGCGCTTGCAGAATCAGAAGCGCCCATATAAACTCCCAAGCTGGTATCTAATTGAATTCCCATCAATACCCCCAGGTTATTGACAGGTCTTAAACTATGTCCCATATTTTCAAGGGCTTTTCTGGTGTCAGGAGAAAGAAGGTGTCTTTCATATCTGATTTCATCAGGAAGCCATTGGTGATGGATTTTCATGGCTTCAATGGCTTTGTCTACTCTCATTTCATATTGAAGCACATTAAGAACCGTCTGGAATACGGTATTGATGATGGTTCTTCCTCCAGGACTGCCTAAAATAAGAAAAGGTTTTCCATTTTGGGATACGATTGTGGGGGTCATGCTGGACAACATCCGTTTTTCAGGCGCTATAAGGTTCGGAGATGAGCCTATCTGGCCTCTTTCATTGGTGACACCTGGGACAGGGTTGAAGTCGCCCATTTCATTGTTGAAAAGAAAGCCAAGATTGGGTGAGCCCATTTTTACCCCATAGGAATGTTCCAGTGTGGTAGTCATTGAAACGGCATTGCCATCCTTATCTACTACTGAAAAATGGGTAGTACTGCTACCGTCATAAAGTTGTCCGTATTTTTCCGGATCACTAATAGATGCATTTTCCAAGTCAATATTATCAAATCTAAATCGGGCATATTCTTTGGAAATCAACTTGTCAACGGGTAATTCCGGGTTGAAGTCCGGGTCTCCTAAATGCTCAGCTCTATCGGCATATGCTCTACGCATTACTTCTGCTAATAGGTGTGCGTAGGGAGTGGAATTGAATTCGGCCTTGTCAAAATCTGCCAGCTCCATCATGTTCATCATTTCAATTAAGGCTACTCCACCAGAGCTAGGGGGAGGCATTGAAAATATCTCAAAATCCTTGAAAGATCCTTTTAGGGGTTTTCTCTCCACAGCAGTGTACTTTTCTAGGTCAGCTTTGGAGATTATTCCACCATTTTCTTCCATCCAAGATTCGATTTCCTGAGCTACAGGTCCTTTATAAAAACCATCGCTTCCATGATCTCTGATCAAAGCAAGTGTTTTGGCCAAAGCCGGCTGCTTCCATAATTCCCCTGGTTGGACGGTTTTTCCTGATCCATCATGAAAAAAGGATTTCATGAATGCAGGTGAACTATCGGATTGTGAAAGGGATAAAGCTACCTTGTACAATCCCCAGGTCATAGGAAACCCATTTTCTGCCAGTAATATTGCAGGTTGTACAAGTTCTTTCCATGGAAGCTTCCCGTATTTTTGATGAGCAGTATACAACCCAGCTACGGACCCAGGCACACCGATGGCTTTACTGCTGTAATGATTTGATCCTGCTTCTAAATTTCCATCCTTATCCAAAAACATATCAGGGCTAGCTTTTAGGGGTGCCTTTTCCCTAAAATCAAATGTGGTCACATCGCCTGCAGAAGTCATAAGAACTATAAAACCGCCACCTCCAATATTTCCCGCCTCAGGATGGGTGACGGCCAAAGCAAAGGCAGTGGCAACTGTCGCATCTATAGCATTTCCTCCTTTTTTAAGAATATCTACTCCTACTTGAGAAGCAAGTATATTGTCAGATACAACCATACCATTTTTTCCATACGTCTGGGCTTGAGTATAAGAGCAAATTAAGAAGCAAAAAATGACCGAAATGCAATTTTTGAATAGCAGAGATTTGTAGTTCATATTAGTATATCGGAAAATGAAGTTTTTTAGAAAAACTTAAATTAAAGCTTTCTGTCTTATGGAAAAAGAATAGATGAACAGAAATCTTAAAGGATACGTCCTTCTGAAAAAAGATCATAAGCTGCCACTAATGTGCGGTGTTCAGGAGAGTGTCCATACCGGGCGAAATTTTTGATTTCAGAGCGGTTTTCTGTGTAAGATGCCAGGTATTGCCCGTCCAGTTCATCCCAAATAATCAATAGGTATGCAAATGGGATTTTACTTTCTCTGCCAGCTTCCAACCATTTGTCAAAAGTGGCCTCTAATAAGGGGCCTGGGTAGTCCGGGCTGTCAAACATGAATGTTAAAGTTGATTAGGAGGCAAAATTGAAAAAAAACCTATGAAAAGAAAAAAATGAAGGTTTTATCTTTAAGTTGATTTCAATATCCTGAGGATTTCTTCTTTCCTCCTTGAGGCTACCTCCACTTCTGTAAGGTCAGTCAGTATCAGGGTTCCTCCTTTGCCTCTGTGATAGGCTTTGACTTCTTTGATATTAACCAAGTGAGATTGATGTGGACGGATAAAATGGTGTTTTTCCAAAGCTTTTTCAAATTCTTTGAGCGTCCGGGACACGGTGAGCTTGGTTTTATCTTTCAGGTAGATTACGGTATAGTTACCATCAGCTTCACATCGGATGATATCTTTGGCAGGTATGAATTCCAGTCCCTTTGATGTTGGGATTTCTATTCTTTTGTTAAGGATTTTGAGTTCTTGGGCTCCTTGAGGTTGGCCATTTTGCTGGCTTTTCAATTTTTTATCCAAATGTTTGTCAATAGCTTCTTTAAGTTCTTCCTGTGAAATAGGTTTCAATAGGTAATCAAGAGCATTTACACGGAATGCTTCTGAGGCAAAGCTATTGTGGGCAGTTGTAAAAATGATGTCAAATTTTTCAACTTGAAGCTCAGAAAGGATTTCAAATGCATTTCTTCCTTTAATGTCAATATCACAAAAAACCAGATCAAAATGACCGGATTTAAACAGTGCTATGGCCTCATCAAGACCTTGAGCCCAACCTGATATTTCAACATCTTTGGAATGGTTTTTTTCCAACAACAATTGGAGCCTCTCTTTGCAATGTGGTTCGTCTTCAATGATTAGGCAATTACTTTTCATATGCTTAAGATAAAATTGGTAGGTGAAGGGCTACTTCTGAGCCGTTACTGAGTTTTTGCCATTTAATATCAGGACTTTTATCGCCCAAGAGGATTTTTAACCTTCCTTGAATAATACCAAGGCCCATGGATTTCTTTTTTTCCGGATTTTGACTGGGTATTTCTGCACGAGAGTTTCCATTGTCTTTCACGGTGAGCTTCAGAAGACCATTGTTTTGAAAGACGGAGATTTTGATCTGCCCCTCTTCTGGTGTATTAGCTATTCCGTGCCAGATAGAATTTTCGATCATGGGCTGAATTAGCAGTGGAGGAATTTTTACAAGTTTTGGATCCAAACGTTCATCAAGGTTTACCTGTAGCTCTATGGCTTTCCCCAATCGCAAGGATTCTATATCAATGTAATCTTTCAATACATCCAATTCTTCTTCCAGGGAAATCAATTCTTCTTCTGACATTTCCAATATCCTACGGATAAGACGTGCAAATTTGTTCAGATAGAAATCTGCTTTTTCAGGTTCATTTTTCAACAGAAAATTGCTGATAGAATTCATGGCATTAAAGATGAAATGAGGGTTCATCTGAGCCTTTAAGGCTTTTTGCTCCAGAATTGCTTTTTGGGCATTGAATTCAGCTTCAAGCTTCTCTTTTTCCAAAAGGTTCTTTTTGCTTCTAAAATGCTGTATTATTGCCCCGAAAATGATGAAAAGAAGGAACAGGAAGATCGCTACAATCGAAATGATTTTTTGTTTTTCGTTTTTAGCCTCCAGCAAACTGGCGTTCAGCAAAAAATCAGATTCCATTTGCTGGGCCTTCATGTCATAATCGAACTGGATCTGCATTTTCATAATATCCTTCTGATTTTGGTCATTGAAAACACTGTCTTTGAAAAGCACATAATTATGAAAGGCTTCTAATGCATTTTGACTTTGTCCTGCCACCGTGTACGTTTCCGAGATTGCTTTCCAGGCTTCGTTTTGGCGAATCAATGAGCCTGACTTTTGTCCAAATTCCAATGCTTTTTTTTGTATTTCAAGGATTTGGGATATTGGTTTGTTTTGTTGCTTCCATACTTCTGCCTGATCCAGATATACTGCTGCCAGGTTGAGGACATCATCAATTTTTGAAAACCTTTCAATCGCTTCCCCCAGGAATTCATTGGCTTTTTCTAGGTCTCCTTTTAGTTGTTGATGTTTGCCAAAATTGGCCAGGTCTGAAGCAATTCTCCTTTCATTACCGATCTCACGGTTGATTTCCAAGGCTTGCATATACAAAGCCTCGGCTTCATCAAGCCTTCCTTGGTTTTGTAAATTGCTTGCTAGGTTGCCGTACTCAGAGGCTAATCCTTGTCTTTGCTTTAACTTTTGGTAATAGGTGATTGCTTTGCGTTGGAATTTTTCCCCTTCTGTTAATTCATTCAGGTTTTTGTACACCAAGCCTATATTGGTATGAAGTTTTGCACTCTCATTTAGCATGGTGGAGTCTGTCAGGCTAAGGGCTTTTAGAAATGTTTCCAATGCCCTTGGATAATCGGCCAAAGCAAGATATACCACCCCCGAATTGGATAGTCCATTTATAAGGTAATTGGTAATGCCTTGTTTTTCAAAAATTTGGTTGGCCCGGTTGTGGTAATCCAGAGCTGTTCTATAATCTGCTTTGTTGTAAAGCAGCAAAGCCATATTGTTGAGCATTCTGCCTTCTCCCAATTCATTGGATTGTGACTGGTGGTACTTCATTACTTCGCGGAATGACTCCAAAGCCATTGAGTCTTCTCCTTTCATCCAATAATTGACTCCCTTGCTATTGATCGCGGCATATTTTCTTCTTTCATCAGAAATTTTCCCGGCCAGCCAAATGGCCGAATCTGCGTACAATAACCCTTTCTTAGGGTCAGACCCGGACCAGTCATAAGAAAGATCATTATAAATATCAACCTTAGTACTGTCTTTTAAATTTTTATCAAAAAGCAAATGGGATAAAGAATCCAAAAAGTCTGTCTGACAGGTCACCTGCAAACTATAAAAAAGAAAAACCGGAAGTACCTTTAAAGTTTTCATGTCCGTCAAATAAGATTCAAAAATTAATATATAAAAAGTAAATATCAGTATATTTTCTGCAAAAAATAAATAAACGCCGGCGTTTGCTCAATGTAAGTTGATCTTGAGTCATACTATGGATAACTTTTTAGCAAAAAACAAATATGAAAAAGCTAATAGCCTCTTTAATAGCAATGTTACTCCTTCAAGGAGGAAATGTGTTTGCACAGACATTTGATTTGGATACAAAAGTGGTTGCCGCAGGCATAGGTTTGGGCAGTTCTTTAGGTGGATTCAATTATTCTTCTCAAATACCTGGATTGAGTATACAATATGAGCAAGGTATGTGGAATGCCGGTGATGTTGGAGTGATCAGCTTAGGGGGCTATGCTGGATACAAAAGTTTTTCCTACAAGACCATGTCTGGTAATTTTGAGGCAACTTCAAGATGGAATTATACCATAATAGGTGTGAGAAGTGCTTTTCATTACAATGGTATTGACAATGATAAGCTGGATCTATTCGCAGGACTAATGTTGAGCTACAATATCCTGAATTATTCTTATAGAGATAATACCGGGATGCCCAACATAGGAGGGGGAAGCTATGGAAGTACTGCAGGGCTGACCTTGTATTTGGGCGGAAGGTATTATTTTTCCGAAAATCTTGGTGGATTTGCAGAAGTAGGATATGGAGTTTCTTACCTCAACCTTGGATTGGTCTTCAAGCTTCGGTGAGTATTTGATGAAAAAAAATAAGCAAAAATGGGCTTATTTTTCTTGAAAGTTTGGTGGCATGTGGGTGGATTTGGTCGTTTTCCAGGATCACTAAATTGACAAAATCATCAAAAAATAAAGTTTCTTGGAAGCTATCGGCCAATTAATTCATCGTGCACTTTTGTAGAATACCTGCAAACGTAAAAATCTCCGGGGTGGTAAAAATCAATGGGTTTTTTCTGCCTTTTATATTGACTTCCACTACTCCTTCGGCAACGTTTAAAAAGATGTCCTCCACTCGGTTGATGGGGTAAGTTCTGGAGTTTCGGCCTTCTACAATTTCTATAACCCTATCGGTGATTCTTAATGTTCCTTCCATGTCTACCTGATAGCCGACAGTCTTGTAGCGTAGCTTATTTTCTTGGTAGGTATCCAGAACCCTCAGGTTCAAAAGCTTTCCTTCACCTTCAAAGTATCCCTGTTCCTTGCCAATGGGTGGCCTTCCCAAAAGAATTGGCTTCAGATCCTCCATTTGCATTTTTCGGAGTTCTGCAAATTTGGCAATAAGCCGGTGTTCGGCTTCTACCGTTTTAGGAGGAATCTTCCACCTTTCTTCCATTTGTCTGATCAGTTGTTCTTCGGCATAGCTCAACTGATGGTCTGCAAGTACAAACTCTACAGCTTCTCGGTATTGTTCTAAGGTTATGGATTGGAGATTATCAGGTTCTATAAGTAAAAAATCCATCAAAGTACTGCTGTACAGTATTTCACCTTCTGTCATTTGTTTTTCAAGCCAGCAGTTGAATACCAGTAAAGCCAGGTCCTTTTTGGATTCACTATCCAAGTCCGAGCTGTGCATTTCCCAAGAAGCCTGATTTTGTTCCAGAGGTTTTAGATTCCGGAGCGCCTCAAAAGCCAGCTCAAGTTGATTTCTTTTATTTCTTTTTTTGTTATAAAAGACTAACAAAATCAGTCCTAAAATGGCTACTACTAGCTTTACGCTAAGGTTGCTGATCAGCAGACTGAAGATGATCAGTAAAATTCCTGACCACATCAATATTGGGTTGGTTTTCCTGAAAATATCAGGGAAACTAAACGGAGCCCTAGATAAGTCCGTCACCGGCTTATAAGTTAGACCGGTATCAGTAAAAATTTCTTCTTCTTTAAGTTTGGATCCTGTGGGCTGATGGGAGGTAGGGGTACCCTTTACTGAACCTATGTTTTTTCTATAATACATCCCATGTCTTCCTCCATGAACATAAGACCTTCCTTGGGAATTTATTCCTATTCTAGCCCCTTTTACACCTGCCGAAAATCCAAGTCCACTTTTGGAAAGATTTACACGAAGTGGTCCGAAATTGAAACCTTTTCTAAGATAAAAAGCCATGAAGAATTATTTATTGTTCATTTTTTGAAATAGGTGAAGGAAAAAGAAAATGGCATAAGCGACGGATGTGAAAATTTAGATGGGCCGAGCTTAAAATATTCAGTTTATTGATTTTTAAATTTGTCGAAAAAAATCGGTTAGGAAAAGTCATTCTGAAATAATTTAAAACCATAGTTTTTGTAAGAGTAAATATTTAAGGCCATTTTTACTCAACTTGTAGAATTTTGAAGTTTTATTTCGGAAAGTGATCATGATACCTGAAACAGGTAATCAGCCCTATTTTAGCTATTTCACTGCTTTCAATGAATATTTTATAAAAGTGTGTCTATGGTCTGGTCTTTGGGCTTATTCTTATAAAGATATTAATCGAAAACTAAACCACTAAATATCATGAGTAAGTTAGAGAATAAAAAAGTAGCCATTTTGACCGAAACAGGTTTTGAAGAAAGTGAATTGAAAAGTCCCAAGACAGCTTTGGAAGAAGCTGGGGCAATTGTCCATGTAATATCTCCATCAGATTCCATTAAAGGTTGGAAAGACGGGAACTGGGCTGAGGAAATTGAAGTAGATAAAAAGCTGGATAAAGCGGACCCTTCAGACTACAATGCCCTGGTAATACCCGGCGGAGTCATCAATCCTGATAAACTGCGGATGAACGAGGACGCCATTGAATTTATAAAGCATTTCTTTGAGAAAGGAAAGCCAGTGGCAGCCATTTGTCATGGGCCTCAGGTTTTGATAGAAACAAGTGCACTAGATGGCAGAGAAATGACCTCATGGCCTTCTATCAAAACTGACCTGGTCAATGCAGGAGTCAATTGGGTAGATAAGGAATGCGTCTGCGATTCTGGTCTAGTGACCTCCAGAAAACCGGATGATCTGCCAGCTTTTAACAAAAAGATCATAGAAGAGATCAGAGAGGGAATCCATGAGGAGCAGAAGACTTTGTAAAAGTCGGATTTACATTTAAAAAAATAGCGGAGTCTTCGCGATTCCGCTATTTTTTTATAAAAATCATTTACCTTCTAATATCGAATTGCCCATCTCTGACAACCAGTTTGTCGCCTGATTGGGGCGAAATGATGTCAAACATAAAGTCACCCCAAATTCTTGTTTCCGAGATTCCCCTGATGCGTAGAATACCTTGTTCTACTTCCGAATAAATAGTCGCATTTCTGTTTTCATCCCACCAAGTCACCCCAACTCCCATTCTTCCCAAGTCACCTCCTGCCAAGTAAGAATTTCTGAGTGTATAAATTCCGGTAGTGAGTTCAATTTCTGCTTCATCGTAGATTTGTATCCCGATCAAAAATTCTGAATTTGCTGCATTTGAAGCATCATAAAAATCAAAGCCATTGACATAGAGTTCAAATTCAGGTACATATTGGGCTACAAATGATCCATTTGCTTCAAACTCCCCTTCAATTGCCTCTGAAGCTTCAAAACTTGAGTTGATCAGAGGGGTTCCATTGGTGTTTTCGTCGTCTTCGACACAGGAAAATAAAAGTAAACCTGAAATCAGGAATAAAAAGGATAAACATGAGCTGTGTTTTTTCATTGTTTTTATTTTAAGTTATAGGTATAGTAATTTCAGGCAGACCTTTTATGAAGGACTGAAATTGCAAAAAGGAAAGTTTTGGATTGTTATTCCGGGGTTTGGGCTGTTTGGATTTTTTTTCTGATAATCAAAAAAGACAAAATGCCTCCAAGAAGTATAAATATCACACTTCCACTAAGGTATCCTTTGCCATAATCAGACAGGAGCTCGAAATCACTTACATATTTGAAAAAATTGAACAGTCCGATGACCAATACAAGAAGTGCAAATCCGAGTGCCAGGTTTTGTTTCATTTGTTTATTTTTTCTTTTCAGTGGGTCATGATCAGTTCCGAGAACATGAATGTAATCACTGTCTTTGGCTGACAGACTTTTATGCCTTAAGTAGGCTCGATTTCATATAAAAAGGAAGGGGAAGCCGTATGACTCCCCTTCCGAATGTCATCGTGTCACAGTAGTGGTTGTTGGGGTGTAAATACCAAACGTAATCATGTTAAGCAAACCATCCACAAAAGTGTGCTGGATTTGAACATCATAATCTGCAGCACCATTGGCCATTTGCTTTGGATCAGAAGTGCCGATCGGTGCAAGACCATAAATTAGGTAATGGTTTTTCTGGGTCACCGAAGCACCGGTTTGAGCTCCATTTCCTACACTGAATTGGTAGGTATAACATGAAGTGGTACCAAACATCAAAAGTGCTGCGAAGAGCAAACTGTAAAATTGACTTTTCATAGTGAGAATTTTTAAATTGAAAATTTTTTTATTATTCTAAATTAATGAATTAATTTATTCTTTTTTAAAACTCTCTAAAATAATATTCCTATAAAACATGAAATTACTTTTTTGGCCATTTCAATGAGAATTGTAAGTATTTGAAGAAGTAGAGTATAGTAAGTTTCTACTTTCATCAGAAAGAAGTAACAGTTTTACGATCAATTTCTAAAATTGAAGACATCCCATCTTTTTGAAAAAAAAAGCGGGGTAATGATACCCCGCAGTCGTTCAAAAAAAAATCTTCACTTTCACCGTACTCTTTGTTCACCCTTAAACACTGGCCTTATGCCTGTATTTGGAAGAGCATCGATAAAAATGATTCACCCCTGTTTTTATCAATTACATGAATACCATTTTTCAAGTCTACAGGATCTTCACCATTTGGTGATTTCCTTCAAATCTTCTTTCAAGTAAATAAATCTTTCAATCCGAAAAAATATCTGATGATTAATTGATGATTTTCAATGAGTAAAGTATACCTTTTAAAAAGTGGAAGAAAAGCCATGCTATCAGTCCCTGCTGATAATGTCATAAAACTCAGTAAGTAGGTGTCTTTTTTGCTTACTGACCGGCAAAGAATTGCCATTGTCCATGACGACATATCCGCCGTCATTTTTATGATACTGTTTGAGGAATTTGGGATTGATCAAGTAGCTCTGATGTATTCTGAGGAACATGTAATTGGTCAAGGTTTTTTCTACGTCCTTTAAAGTTTTGCTGATGAGTTTATGCTCTCCACATTGGAGATGGATACGAGTATAATTGTTTTCACTTTGGCAATACATGATCTCTTCCACTTTCAAAAATTCAAATCCATTTACAGTAGGTATAGCAATTTTGCTTTTGACATAACCTTCGTACTTGATTTTTTCCAAAAGCTCCTTTACCGCAATTTCATCCAAAAGCACGGACCGCTTTTTTTGGTCAGTTTCCCAGGAAGCGAGCACTTCCGCTAGTTCATCTACATCTACAGGTTTTAGTAAAAAGCTAAAGGCTTTGTTTTTAAAAGCTTGCAGGGCATATTGGCTATAGGCAGTAGTGAAAACTACATCAAAATTTAATTTGTGCAGTTGATCTAGCAACTCAAATCCATTGAGCTTTGGCATCTCCACATCCAGGAAAAGAATGTCCAGCTTTAGTTTTGGGAGGTTTTCAAGTGCTTCCAATGGATTGGAAGTCTTAAATACAATTTCATGTTCAGATTCCAGACTTTCTAAGTCCATTTCCAAGCTTTCTATGCAATGTATTTCGTCGTCAACTATCGCGATTTTCATTTTTCATTTGGGTTTATGATGCTTCCGAAAGGCTAATTTTCACTTCTGTTCCTGTGGGCATCTGCTGCTCATCTTTATGGTCCAAGGTGTCAAAGACCATGTTTTTTCCAGAAATTCTGTTGAATAGGTCTATCCTCTGCTGGGTAATGCTTACCCCCATACTTTTGTGGCTGTTATGTTCTGGATTGGCTGCCTTTTTTTGTCTGCCCACACCATTGTCTTTAATGGAAATCACGATTCCTTGACTGTTTTTCCTTATTTGGATTTCCAGTTTTTTGAAAGGAGCGGGACTGGGAAGCAGACCATGCCAAATTGAATTTTCCACGAAGGGTTGCAGCAGCATAGGAGGAACTCTGGTGTTCTGCAGTTCCTCCTCGTCAATGTTATCAAGAAGAAGACCGAAATTGAGGTTTTGTCCAAAGCGGTTTTCTTCAAGTTCTACGTATTTCCTTGTAAGTTCAAGTTCCTCTTCAAGGCTGATTGTAGGTACTTTGCTTGTTTGAAGGATGTCTCTGATAAACCTGCTCAAAGTAGTCAGGTATTTGATAGCTTCTCTTTTTTGGTCTTTTTGGATCAGAAGTTTGATAGAATTGAGACAGTTGAAAAGGAAATGAGGGTTCATCTGCATTCTGGTAGCCAATACTTCGGCTTGCAGCAGGTCGTTGCGATAGGCAGCTTCCAATTCCTTTCTTTTTTGCTCTTCAAGTTGTAAAGCCAGGTTTTTCTTTAGGTTGAGGTTTCTAAGTGTCAGTATGATCACCAAGGTGACTGCAATAATGGCCAATAGCATTCCGAAAAGTAAGGTTCTTTCCCGTTTGAATTTTTCTTCAGAAAGGAGGAACTGCTGTTCTTGCAGGTCTTTTTCTGCCTGTAGGAGGTTGATTTCGTTTTCTTTTTTCTCAAAGTCGAATTCCATTCTTAAGCCAGCAATAGTGGCTTCCTGCTCCACAAGGTTGAGGCTATCTTTGTATGATTCAGCCATTTTAAAGTACTGTAAGGCTTGGGCATAGTTTTCTCCCTTTTCATAGACTTCTGACATTTTGGCTGCGCATTCCCTGATAAGGGCCTTATTGTTTACTTCTTGGGCGATACGAAGAGATTTTCTGAAATAATCCAAGGCAGCAGAAGTGCGGTTTTGCTGCAACTGAACCTCGCCTAAGGCAAGTAGCATTCCGGAAACTTTGTGTTTCTGATTGATTTCTTCAAAAATTTCCAGTGCTTTTTGGTAATACGCTCTCGCTTGATTGAGGTCTTGGCCCTCTTCCAGATAAGAATGTCCGTAATATTCATAGGTCATGCCCAGTCCGTGCTTGTCCTTTCTTTCGGTATTGATGATGAGCAGCTCATCCAGGTAGTTTCTTGCCTCAGGATAATCTTTTTTTCTGGAGTAATAGCTTGCAATGGAAAGGTAGTTCATGGCCATTCCCAAAGTATTTTCCTGTTCCTTTTCAGTTTCAAGGGCTTTCAGATAATATTCAAGGGCTTCTTCATCTTTTCCTTCAATATAGCTCAATGAATTCCCCAGTCCATTGGAAGCTATAGCGATGTTGCGAAGGTTGTTTTCTTCTTCGGCGATTTTAAGGGCAAAAAGGTAGTATTCCACTGCAAGGTCAAATGCTTGGTCGTACCTGGCTGATACCCCAACATTATTGGCAAATCGCATTTTGAAATATGGATCAACCTCCTTGTCTTTGACAAGTTCAACGGCCCTTACATGAAGAGGGATTGATTTGGCATAAAGTGAATGATATCTGTAAAGCAGCCCAAGGTTGTCGAGACTTTCTGCTAAAAGTAGGGTGTCATCGTGGGTTTCTGCCATTTCTACAGCAAGTTCTGCAAATCGAAAATCATCCTCATCCTCAGGGTTGAGCCGATGGATCTGCCTGGAAAGATACATAGCAGTTCTGACTTTGCTGGAATCGTCTGAATTGCTTTGAAGCACAGCTTTAAGGCTGTCCAATTCAGATTGGGCAACGATAAAAAATGAATGAGTGAAACAAACACAGGTCACCAAAAAATATCTAAACGACATTTTACTTTAAGTAATTAAGGGTAGTAATCGGGGTTGAACTTAACGGGGTTTTGAACTATACTCCGATTAATTAAATTTTTGTTTAAAAAACTAAATTAATCCTGGAATTCCAAAACAAAAAAGAAAGTTTTGTGGAAAATATGGAGGAGGTACATAGTATTCTTGAATTCTAGGGTTTATAAGGTGTCAGGATGAGAAAATTGTTTCCGAAATATTTGATTTAATTTTTTTTCAAAAACCTTCCAATGAGAATTTATCTAACTTGAATTAGTAAGGTGGATGTTTAAATTATTATTCGTTATTTTTGATAATAAGTATATAAAAATTGTGGTTTTTGTAATTTTTTTTATTTAAAATATTGATATAATTTCGATTGTGAGTTTTCTTTTTTTAAGCTCATTTACAACAATCAAACAAAATCAATTTATCATGCTACATCAAAATTTTATCAGGATCGCTTTTGTGTTCATTTTGTTTATTTTCTCACTGCCGTACGTGCATGGGCAGGCTTTTCAGGAAAAAGACTTGGTTTTGAACGCTGGTCTAGGGCTGGGAAGTACTTATGCAGCGGGTTTATGGGGCGGTGGTTTTGGCTTGCCAATAGGAGTGGGTGCAGAGTATGGGGTTGCCAGCCTTGAGAAAGGAGTAATAGGCGTAGCTGGAGAATTCGGCTACGTAGGGTATAATTTTTATTCATTGACCACTTTTGGGGTTCGGGGCTCATTCCATTTTGCAGAGCTTTTGGAACTTGAGAAAGACAATCTAGACCTATATGGAGGTTTGGGTTTGTATTACAGGAATTTCAACTTTGAGGGAACTGCATTTGCTACCGGAGGGGCCTTTCTCTCATTTCATGCAGGTGCGAGGTATTATCTCTCTGAAAAATTTGGAGTGTACGGGGAGATCGGTAATACTTGGGCTTGGTTGAACCTGGGAGTAGTTTTGAAGATCAATTGATCTAAAACCAAACAAGGAAGAATTCTAATTATTATATAATCAAAAAAATGAAATCAATAAAAAGCCTATCAGTTATTTTCATGTGCTTTTTGGTTTTGAGTGGCGCATGTAGCAATGATAATGGATCGGATCCTATTTCAGGCGCAGACGATTTTCAACTTGAAGTTTCAGGAAATTTTCAATCTACGGCATCTGGCTTTGCTGATTTTGATGGTATGTCTTCTTTTGGAGTTAACACTTGGGAGATAAGCATGAACGATAATAATCCACAAAGCCTTAGCTTCCAGTTGATGTTAACTTCATCCACTTCAAATGTATCAAGACCTTCACCTGGAACTTATCAGGTAGGTTTTGAACCTAACAGCACTTCTGTTTTCACAGCAATATACACGCACATTCCCAATGGTGATTTTACGGCTTCAGAAGAATACTCGACTCTAATAGAAGGGTATGGAGGCACTCTAACTATCTCTTCATCATCTGATAATAAAGTAGAAGGTAGCTTTAATGTGATTTTGGCAAAAACAGATGATAATTTTAATGTAACAGGAGAAATAGAGGTGGTCGGAGAATTTACAGCAAGTAGAAGGATGAATTAAAGAACTTGAAATTTTGACTAATGAGGCGAGGAGTTTTAAAAATTAAGGTATTTGGCTATCTTGAAATCCAAATAACCTTTAATTTCAAGAGATGAATACATCGAAACCATACCTCAATCACAACTTAAAAACACTAGGCCTAGGGTCATTATTGACCTTGGGCCTTATTTTTTCTGCCCACAGCCAAAATACACCTCAAGCCGGGCAAGTTGCCTTCCAAACTGATGAACCAAGCCCACATACTACGCAGCTGAGTACACCTGATGCGGAGGATGTCATAGGTAGGTGGAACCTCACTCTGGACAAAAATGGAAAAGAAGCGCCATCCTGGTTGGAGGTGAAATTATCAGGCTTCAAGGTGCTTACTGGACATTTTGTAGGAGATGATGGGAGTGCCAGACCAATTTCCAAAGTTCATTTCGAAAATGGAAAGGTCTCTTTTAGCATTCCGCCACAATGGCAGAATACTGATCAGGATTTGGTCTTTGAAGGCATGGTCAATAATGGGGAAATGACAGGCACTATATTACATCCCATGGGTGATAAATACAGTTTTGTGGGAAAACCGGCTCCATCTCTTGTAAGAGAGAAGGCTCCTGAATGGGCGGAACCAATTGCGATTTTTAATGGAAATGACCTTTCAGGCTGGTATGCGGATAATGAACATAATCAATGGAAGGTAGTTAATGGCATTCTCACAAGTGAAGTTTCAGGTGCCAATTTGATCACAGAGGAGAAATTTGATGATTTTAAGCTAGAAGTGGAATTCCGGTATCCGGAAGGAAGCAATAGTGGAATTTTTTTGAGAGGAAGGTATGAAGTACAAATCCAGGATGACAAAGGGAAAGAAGCCTCATCGGTACTTTTTGGAGGAGTGTATGGGTTTTTGACCCCCAATGAGATGGTGGCAAAGGCAGCAGGAGAGTGGCAGACTTTTGAGATTACCTTGGTAGGAAGAAGACTGACTATAGTTGCCAATGGTAAAAACATTATTTGTGATCAGATCATCCCCGGAATTACCGGAGGAGCTTTGGACAGTCACGAGGCCCTTCCTGGACCAATAATGCTTCAGGGAGACCATGGACCGGTGGAGTTTAGGAAGATTGTACTAACTCCGGGGAAGTGATGAATTGTGTAACTGTTTTATTGCTGAACTGACAGCAATAGGTATGGCTGATATTCAGAGTTATTGAAATTGGCAATGATAGAAGGGGAATGACAGTTGGTGTACGTCATCCTGAGTTATTAAAATTGACATTTACAGAAAGGAAATGACATCTGCAGACCCGTCATTCTGAGATTTTAACATTTAGGGAATGTTCAGAAAGGGTAATGACAAAATTACGCGTCATGCTGAGCGGAGCTTGCGGAGTCGAAGCATCTCCCACATGGTAAGAGATTCTTCACTACGTTACCAATGACATCGATCGGGGCGACACGTCACTCTGACGAAGGAAGAGTCTCCCAAAATAGAGGAGATCTCCCGCAATGCTGCGGGACAGGCTTTCATCTCCGCAAGCTCCGATTCAGGATGACGTACACCAACTGTCATTTCCTTTCTGTAAATGCAAAATTTTAAAATCTCAGAATGACGATCCCTCCATATCTGTCAATGGTAGATTTTAAAATCCTGGGCTATTATACAATCCGCCCTTACAGGGCTAGGGATTCCCTCAAACAAAGTTAGACCCAACTTCATTATTCGATATTCATCATTCAGCATTCATTATTCAAATCGGTCATTTGGCCAACATTCCTCCTTCCTCCTTCATCCTTCCTTCCCGCCTTGATGACCAGTCGGACAGTCCTCATCCCTCATCCTTCATCCTTCATCCTTCCTCCTTCATCCTTCCTCTTCTTCCTCCCAGCCCATTCTGTTGCGGATGATATCATAAGCCTGCATAATGGCTGCCCGCATAGAACCTTCATCCGCAATATTTTTTCCTGCAATATTGTAAGCAGTGCCATGATCAGGTGAGGTACGGACAATAGTAAGTCCCGCAGTGAAATTTACACCTGTTTCAAAAGCCAAAGTTTTAAAAGGTATCAAGCCCTGGTCATGGTACATTGCCAGTATACCATCAAATTTTTTGTGATGCAGCATTCCGAAAAAGCCATCAGAGGGATATGGACCAAATATTAAATGACCTTTGTCTTTGAATTCAGATACCACAGGTTTGATTATTTTATCCTCCTCATCACCTAATAGTCCGTCTTCACCTGCATGGGGATTTAGTCCGAGAACCGCAACCTTCGGCTTGCTGATTCCAAAGTCATTTTTAAGTGAATCAATCATTAGATTCAGTTTTTTTCTGATGTTTTCAGCACTGATGTTTTTGGTGATTTGGGAAACTGGAATATGGCCTGTCACCAAACCAACACGGATATCCTCTGCAACCAGAAACATCAGACTTTCTTCACCTCCAAAAGCTTCTGTCAGGAATTCCGTGTGCCCAATAAATTTTTTTTCCGGGCTATTGATATTGTTTTTGTTCAATGGCGCAGTAACCAAGCCGTCTATTTTTCCAGATTTCAGGTCTTCTATGGCGTGTTCAAGCGCAGCCAAAGCCATTTTTCCTGCTTCCTGTGTTTCCACACCAGGGATGACTTCGGGGCTTTCGTCTACTACATTGATCAGGTTGGTCTTGCGGTTATGAACTTCGTCTATGTTCCGGATCTGCATAAAGTTGAAGTCTTCCAGCTCCAATTGCTTCCTGTAGAATGTCATGGCTTTGCCATGTGCATAAATGACGGGAGTAATAAGCTTCTGAAGCCGGTTGTCTAAAAGTGCCTTGATGGTTACCTCTGCACTGATACCATTAATGTCTCCGATACTGATACCTATGACGGGTTTGTTTTTTCTTTGGTTCATTAAGTCTGTCCTGTTCAAAATGAAAAGAGTAAAGAGCTGTTCACAAAACTTCGACCGATCAACCGGTGTCTCACTTGGTGTTGGATTTCCACAGATTCCATTGATTTGGAATTATATGATAGGCCTTTGTGATAATTCTCTTATTTTTGAGATGCAATTTATAGAAAATAATCAAAGGAAGGTACATGGAGAAGGTCAAACCCAAAAAACACCTTGGACAGCATTTTTTGACCGATCTGGGGATAGCAGAGCGGATAGCCAAAGCAGTCCAGGGACAGGATGGGGTCAGCAAAGTGTTGGAAATAGGTCCGGGAATGGGTGTTTTGACGGATTTTTTGATTCAAGAAAAATGGGATTTGTATTTGGTAGACATTGACAGTGAGTCTATTGTGTATCTCCATGGCAAATACCCTGATCTGGGCAATAAAATTATCGAAGCGGATTACCTCAAAAAGGATTTTACCCCGATCATGGGAGGTCCTTACGCCGTAGCAGGTAATTTTCCTTACAATATTTCCTCTCAGATTTTTTTCAAAATATTGGAAGAAAGAAATGCCGTAAAGGAAGTTGTCTGCATGCTCCAAAAGGAGGTAGCAGAACGCATAGCTTCGCCAAAGGGCAATAAAAGTTATGGGATTTTATCTGTGTTGCTACAGGCATTTTATGATATAGAGTACCTATTTACTGTGCCTCCGGGGGTCTTCAATCCCCCTCCAAAAGTGAATTCGGGAGTGATCCGATTGACTAGGAATACTGTGAGGGAATTGCCCTGCGACGAAAAGGTTTTTTTCAGGGTAGTCAAGCAGGCTTTCAGTACCAGAAGGAAAACCCTTAGAAATTGTATGAAGGGAATGGGATTGAAAGATGAGCTTAGGGAAGATCCCATGCTGGACCTGAGGGCAGAGCAGCTCGATGTGTCTGAATTTGTATTGTTAACAAAAAAAATACAGGAATCTTGGAACCAATAAAAACCTTTGAATTATCCAAAGAATACCTGGAGAGTCTTAGGCTTGGGATAGAAGAACAACAGAATGATTTTATTCTGGAATCTCTGGAAGGTGTGAATGTGGCAGATATTGCTGCATTGCTGGATGAACTCAATCTTGACGAAGCTATTTACGTGTTGAGGCTTCTTCCTAAAGCTACTTCAGCAGATATTTTGATAGAATTGGATGAAGATTCAGTCAACAAAGTGATCAGGGACATGGAGGCGTATGAGCTTGCTTCCTTGATTGATCAAATGGACTCTGATGATGCTGCGGATATTTTAATCCTGATGCCCTCCAAAGAAAGAGAGGAGGTAATCAGCCACCTACAGGAGAAAGAAAAGTCAGCCAATATCCTCGACCTGCTCCGTTATGATGAGGACACTGCGGGTGGTCTTATGGCAAAGGAATATATCAAAGCCAATCAAAATTGGAGTGTGATACAGACCATAGAGGAAATAAGGAGGCAGGCGGAGAAGGTAGAAAAAATTTATTCTATCTATGTGGTGGACAATAAACAGCATCTTCTGGGCAGGGTTTCTTTGAAAAAAATCATCCTTTCGGCTTCCAATACCAAGATCATGGATATCTATGAGCCGGAGTTGATTTCAGTACCTACCCACCTGGATGGAGAGGAAGTAGCCGAAATTATGCGGAAATACGACTTGGAATCCGTCCCCGTAGTCAATGCCAAAAACAAGCTCGTGGGAAGAATTACAGTGGATGATATTTTGGACTTGATCCGTGAGCAATCAGAAGAAGATATTCAGGCCATGACGGGGATTTCTGCTGATGTGGAAGAGTCGGATAGCATTCTGAGGATCTCCAAAGCACGGCTTCCTTGGCTGATCATTGGAGTAGTAGGAGGTCTTATGGGAGCACAGATCATTACCTTTTTCGAAGATGGCCTCAGCAAATACATCGCTTTAGCTTCATTTATTCCGCTTGTGGCTGCCACAGGTGGAAATGTGGGGATTCAGTCTTCCTCTCTGGTGGTACAGACGCTTGCCAGCAAGTCAGTCTTTGATGATACACCCTGGCAGCGCTTTGTAAAGGGATTTTTAATCGCCTTGGTAAATGGAATAGTTCTGGGTCTATTTGTATTTTCTGTTGTCAAATTCATTTACGGTTTTGAAACTATTTTTGGGGTTACCATAGGTTTGGCTATGTTTTGTGTGGTTTTGCTGGCTTCATTTATGGGCACGGTCACACCTTTGGTTTTAGATAAATTTGGGATCAATCCAGCCATAGCCTCGGGTCCTTTTATCACCACTGCCAATGACCTGTTGGGTCTGGCGGTTTATTTTGGAGTGGCAATGACGTTGTTAAAATTGTGAAAATGGGGTTAGGTAAGGTATTGATTATAGATGAAATGCACCCTTCCATAATACCTCTTTTGGAAGATGCAGGGTATATGGTAGACTACCATCCGGATATCCGGAGAGATGAAATTTTGGAAGTTATATGTATGTATACGGGATTGATCATCCGCTCCAAAACACCGATTGACCGGCCTTTGTTGGAACAAGCCGGTAATTTAAAATTTGTTGGCAGGGCGGGTGCAGGGCTTGATAATATTGACCTTGACTATCTTTCGGACCATGGGATTAAGCTGTTTCATGCGGCGGAGGGGAATATGGATGCGGTAGGGGAATATGCCGTAGGAGGGCTTTTGGCCTTGTTTAATCACATCAGCAAAGCTGATGATGAAGTGAGAAAGGGGATTTGGAAGAGAGAACAAAACAGGGGGGAAGAGCTGAAAGGCAAAACTGTAGGGATCATAGGTTATGGAAATATGGGTTCCTCATTTGCTAAAAAACTGGCCGGATTTGAAGTCAATATTTTGGCTTACGACAAGTACAAGACTGGTTTTGGGAATTTTCATGTCAGAGAATCCTCTTTGGGGCAGCTTTTGGAAGAGACAGATGTACTCAGTCTACATGTCCCACTTACATTGGAGACCAGAGGTTTTTTGAATATTGATCTCCTAGAAAGATTCAAGAAGCCCATTTACCTGATCAATACTGCAAGGGGAGAGATCATAACATTTGAGACCTTGAATGAGGCCCTTGACCGGGGTATTATAAAGGGAGCTGTATTGGATGTGCTGGAAAATGAAAAATTCAAAACCTTTACCGATAAACAAAAAAAGTCATTTGAAATACTTGCTCAAAAGAAGAATGTGATTTTCAGCCCCCATGTCGCAGGTTGGACTTTTCAGTCTTATGAAAAAATCAATCAGGTATTGGTTGAAAAAATTAAAGAGGCTTTTTGAAATTATGCGCATTATTATTGGGAATGAATTGATGCGATTTCCATCCTTTCAAATCTTTATAAACAGCATAGGTTGGTAAGTCTGAATAGAATTGTTACTTTTGTGCATCAACATAGTAAACAAGGAGAAAAGCAACGGTTTCAGTCAATGAGACCGTTCTTTTATTTTTCATAGCCATAGTAAAATTTCGAAAGCATGAGTAAGATACAGTATTACACCGAAGAAGGATTGAAGAAGCTCAAGGATGAGCTGCATGAATTGAAGACCAAAGGAAGGTCTGATATCGCCAAGCAGATTGCTGAGGCAAGGGACAAAGGTGATCTTAGTGAAAATGCTGAATATGATGCGGCCAAAGATGCACAGGGTCTCTTGGAATTGAAAATAGCCAAATTGGAGGCAGTAGTGGGAAATGCCCGCGTAATGGACAATTCCAAAATGGATGCTTCTAAAGTCGGTATTCTGTCAACTGTGAAAATCAAGAATCTGAAAAACGGTGCGACAGTGACATACATGT
Source organism: Arthrospiribacter ruber (assembly GCF_019343195.1). Taxonomy (GTDB): domain Bacteria; phylum Bacteroidota; class Bacteroidia; order Cytophagales; family Cyclobacteriaceae; genus Arthrospiribacter; species Arthrospiribacter ruber. The sequence goes on along the minus strand of NZ_RPHB01000008.1, from coordinate 146,457 downwards.
TGGTTTCCGAGGAAGAAGCCGATCTTAAATCCGGTAAAATTTCACTCGCTTCCCCATTCGGAAAAGGCCTCTTGGGCAAGTCCGTAGGAGATGTAGCAGAAATCAAAGCACCTGCTGGCACCCTGGAGTTCGAAATCCTGGATATCAGTTATTAAATTAAACTCAGATCCCATTGGTATTCCCCATTGGGATTTTTATTTTTAGGACTATGGCAAGCATATTTACAAAAATCATCAATAGAGAGATCCCTGCACAGATAGTAGCAGAGGATGACAATTATATTGCGTTTTTAGATATTATGCCCTTGGTCAAAGGACATGTATTGGTAGTGCCGAAAGTGGAGGTCGATTATATTTTTGATCTTGAGGATGAAATACTGGCTGGCTTACATGTTTTTTCAAAAAAAGTAGCCAAGGCAATTGATAAAACCATCAAATGTACACGTGTTGGTGTAGCGGTGATCGGTTTGGAAGTGCCCCATGTGCATGTTCACTTGGTTCCTTTAAGAAGCATGGACGACATCAATTTCAACAGAGAAAAGCTCAAACTCAGCAAGGAGGAACTGGCAGAGATTGCGGAAACGATACGGAAGGGTTTTGATTAAATGATGAATCGATGAACTGTTAAGGGTTAAACGTTAAGCGTTATGGGGTACGGACAATTAACCATTAACCATTAACCATTAACTTTTTTAACTATTAACCTTTACCCGATACCCAGCAACCATTCAACAAAATCATAAACCTTTGCGCTGGAAAAATCTCCGTTTATCGTAAATTCTCATTCGTAAATCCCATCTCTTTTCCGTTCTTCATTTTTGCAACCGATTCCATAAAGTTAATCATACAGACTTTGCATAAGGAGGTGCAAACGTTTTCCATATTCAGATAAAATATATAATTTGGTCACCTAAATAATTTCTTAAACCTATTTTATCTATTAAAACCCAAAAACTATGGCCAAGACCTATTTTCCCGGGATAGAAAAAATCAAATATGAGGGCAAGGGCTCTAAAAACCCATTTGCATTCAGGTATTACAACCCTGACCAAGTAGTGGCTGGAAAGTCCATGAAGGAGCATTTCAAATTTGCGATTGCTTATTGGCATACCTTCTGCGGCACAGGTGGAGATCCTTTTGGGCCAGGTACTATGAACAGACTTTGGGATGAAAATGCCGATGCAGTCCAAAGAGCGAAAGACAAAATGGATGCTGCATTTGAGTTTTTTACCAAAATCGGAGCAGAATATTATTGTTTCCACGATGTGGATCTGATAGATGAAGGTGCTACGCTGGAAGAATACGAAGAGCGTATGCAGATCATCACAGATTATGCGCTTGAGAAGCAAAAGGAAACTGGAATCAAATTACTATGGGGCACTGCCAATGTATTCAGCAATCCACGTTACATGAACGGCGCTTCTACCAACCCTGACTTTGACGTGGTAGCTTGGGCCGGTACCCAAGTGAAGAATTCCATCGACGCCACCATCAAATTGGGGGGAGAAAATTATGTGTTCTGGGGCGGTAGAGAAGGCTACATGTCTTTGCTCAATACAGACATGAAAAGAGAAACTGAGCACCTGGCCAAATTCTTAACCATGGCGCGTGATTATGCCCGATCAAAAGGTTTCAAAGGGAATTTCCTTATCGAACCTAAGCCTATGGAGCCAACCAAGCATCAGTATGATTACGATGCCGCTACCGTTGTTGGATTCCTGAGACATCATGGTCTGGATAAAGATTTCAAACTGAATCTTGAAGTGAACCATGCTACTTTGGCCGGCCATACTTTCCAGCACGAACTTCAGGTAGCTGTTGATGCGGGCATGTTGGGCAGCATAGATGCCAATAGAGGGGATTATCAGAATGGCTGGGATACCGATCAGTTTGCCATCAATATCCAAGAACTTACAGAATCCATGTTGGTCATTTTGGAAGGTGGAGGTATTCAAGGCGGAGGGGTCAACTTTGACGCCAAAGTGAGAAGGAATTCCACAGACCTTGAGGATCTTTTTCACGCTCATATTGGCAGTATGGATGCTTTTGCCAGAGGACTTTTGATAGCCAATGAAATATTGGAAAAATCAGCTTACAAAGACCTGAGGAAAGAGCGCTACGCTTCTTTTGATGCCGGAAATGGAAAATCTTTTGAAGAAGGCAATTTGACTTTGGAGGATTTGAGAAACCATGCCAAGTCAGTAGGTGAGCCTAAGCAGAGAAGTGGCAGACAGGAACTGTTCGAGAATATTTTGAATGATTATATTTGATAAAATTCGGTCAACCTGCCAGGATTCATAGATTAAGATATTAATGGATACTAGTAGGTATTGGATATTGGGGTTAAACATAATTTGAATGTTGGATTCTTTGGAAAACTAATATTCCTTTAAAAAAGTATGTATATCCCTTAGGTTGAAGTAAATATAAATTCCCATTCAAACTCGTAGAATCTGTGTGATAAATATCCCAATATCAATTTAATATCCATGAATATCCCCTCAAGACAGAAAATATGATATTCATACGCAGTGATGCGGAAAAATAAATTAATGATTTCATTTAAACCTGCTCAGATCAAATATTTGAGCAGGTTTTTTTCATTATATTAGAAAATCAGCTGTGGCTATTGCCTGAAAGACAATAAAATAAATGCCCCGGACTCCTCAGCAAACTATGGAACCATTTGTCAATAAACCAGAAGCATATTTAAATTTATTAAAGGATTTTACCATGGATCCCTGGGATTGGAATTCTCCCTTAATTCCGGCTATGGAAGCAAAAAAGGAAGAATTAAGTGAAAAAAGAATTCGATTATTCCCAATATGGGAGAAATTCCTAAACAAACTCAGTACCTATGAATGTGTGTATGAAGTGAAAGAAACCTCGATTCAACACGGTTTCCATCTCTTAAGTACACAAATTAGACTGCAAGGGCCAGGATGTAAGGGGCTTGTATTTTTAGTAAGTATGCTTGGACTATATGGCGTTTTTTTTGTGGATTATGATAAACCAGCTCTGGTCCCTTTAGATGATGGTTATGGAAAAGGTTGGTTGAGTTATTATCCTTACGATGAGGAAGGGGAGATTCTTTCTCGCAAAATCTTTAACGAAATAGGGACTCTTTTCCCTGATTTTTCCAAGTTCGATAATGCATATGCTTCCATTAAAGTGAATAACATTTATTTGGGTAATTTTGAAAAGGAACTTGATTTGTTTAAGGCCATATTTACTACTAATACTATATTTCTATAGATATACTAAATTGTCTTTTAGTAAAACAAGGTTTTTAGGTTTTGAATAAGGTTAACTTTGATGAGTTTTTCTCAGAAAGACAATAAAATAATTACATAAGACTCCCCAGCCATATATGGAACCCATTGTCAATAAACCAGAAGCATATTTAAATTTATTAAAGGATTTTACCATGGATCCTTGGGATTGGAATTCTCCCTTAATTCCGATTATGGAGAAGAAATATTCTAAACTAGGCTTACTGCGAAGCAGTTATTTACCAAAATGGGAGAAGTTTTCAGAAAAAATCAGAGCCTTTGAAGGGGTATATGAAGTTCGGGACTCTTCTTTTCAGCACGGGAATCATATTCTGAGTGTGAAAGTGAGGATGGATGGTCCGGGTTGTCGGGGAGTAGTACTTTTGGTAAGTATGCTCGGGCTTTATGGCTTGTATTTTGCCGATTATGAAAAGCGTGCACTGGTTCCTTTAGAAGATGGTACCGGAAAAGGTTGGTATAGCTATTACCCCTATGATGAAGAGGTGGAGATTTTCGCAAGAAAGTTATTCCATGAAGTAGGAGAATTGTTTCCGCAGTATTCCAAATTTGATAATGCATATGCTTCAATACCTGTTAAGAAACTTCACCTTGATCACCTAGAAAAGGAATTGGATCTTTTTTCAGCAATCTTCACCAATAACATTTTTTTTCTTTAAAAATGAGAAAGAGTTAGCTTAATAGATATCTGAATACTTAACAGTATTCAATAATAATTAGTGATTTCATTTAAACCTGTTTAGATCCAAGATTTGAGCAGGTTTTTTTATTCGCTGGAATAATTTATATTTAGTTATGAAATTACTGTATAAATTTTTCCTGGCATCTTTTTTAAGTGTATTCTGCACATACTCCTTTGGGCAAGTCAGCTTTGGCGAACGACTTGAGGTAAGCGGCGAATTTTCCAGTCAGCCAGTGTGGGTAGACGTTTCCGAGGATTACTTTTTTGCCTATCAGATCAATAAAGGAGATGCTGAGAAACAGTTGAATTTGAAAATATCCATAGCGACTAAGTCATTTGGGGATGAAAAGGTGGTAGACATTCCTCTCAAATGGAGTCATGTGCTCAAAAGAAAAAAAGTCTTTGGGGATAAAGTTTACTTTTTATGTGAAAATACCCAGAGGCATTTGAATGAGAAATACCTGTTGATCTTAGACCTGAAAACTAAAGAAACAAAGGAAATCGACCTTAAGAACACAGTAGAAAGCCCAATCTCTGATTTTGAAATTTTAGATGACAGGATACTTCTGTTGTACTATGTTCAAAATAGGCCCATTGCCCAGGTCAAAGAAATGGCTACCGGCAAGGTTTATACGGTGGAGGATGTTTTTCAACCTGGGATGCTTGTTCAGGAGGTTTTTGGAGATGAAATGACAGGGGTTTTTAACCTGATGATCAAATTCAGGACGAAAGACAGAAGCAAATCTTTTCTCATGTCCTCGATCAACAAGGAAGGGGTTATGCTTCGAAACCACTTGTTTGAAAACGAATCCAAAAATAGGGAGAACATTGACATGATCATTTCTAATGAAGGTCCTTTGAAATTTATTGCAGGAACTGTTGGGATGACGAATAAAGTTGGGTACAACGGTTTCTATGGAGGATACCTTGCTGATGGTAGCGACCCCTTTAACAATATTGTTGAGATCAATGACCTGGATGGATTCTTTGCTTTTGAAAAAGATGGAGGTGAAAAGAGCCGTAAAAGCTGGGAAAAGTCTAGGAACCCTTCTTTGAAGGAAGCTTTGGCAGCAAGGGAAATCATAAAAAATGATCATGGCTATCTTTTGTATTCAGATCATTTCTTGCCTGTAGGCAATTCGCATTTAACGAAGGATGGAGTATATGATCATCACTATTACCATTTTAACCCTATAAAGGATTTAAATTACGGAAGGCGAGGGACCGCTGCTCCAGTTTATGAAGCTGGTTCTGGAGTGTGGATCCCAACTCCAGTGACTGATCCTGATATTTACTTTTCCTTCAAATCCTCTCACTTTTTACAGTTTGACAACAATGGAGATGTGTTATGGGATTATGCCGTGCCCCTGCCCAAAAAGTCTACTTTTGTCCCGCTTTCTTATGGTCAGATATTCTCAGGAAACAAGGATCATTTCATATATGAATTTGAAGGAAAGCTTTTCTATTCGTTAATTTCAGAAGGTGATTTTCAGGAAATTAACCAAGAAGTCAAAATCCTGAATCCTCAGAAAGGTGATAAAGTATTGAGTTTAAGAAACTCTGACTTAGAGGTCAAAGCATTAAATAATGGGTCATTTCTATTGACAGGAAGGCAACAAATAAGGTATGTGAATGAAGATGGTCAAGCAGTTGATGAAAACAACTTTTTCTTTCAGGAATTGCAGGTGGATGACTTTTGATTGATGCTATAAAATGGTCAGATAGTCTTTATGCAATCTTAGCACGTTAATCAGCTTTGCCAATCCAAAAATTTAGATGTTTATTTCTTTCCAGGATAGATCCATTCGTATTGTTGTGGAATAGTATATTTGGCTTTTGCTACCATTGAGCAAAATAAAATTTGAATAAGGGGAATTGAACCTTAAATTGGGATTGAAGAATATCCTTTTAAAAATCCAAGAATAAAGGAATAACTCTAGTAAAAAATCCCTATTCAATTATCACTAAAAACCTTCCATAGCATGCGTAATATCGCTTTTATTCTCCCTTTTTATTTTGCTTTGATCATGTTAAGCTTTTCCTGTGAACAAAAGGAAGAAGAAAAAAAGCGACCCAATATCATTTTTATTATGTCTGATGACCATGCCTATCAGGCCATTTCTGCTTACGATGAGCGTTTGATACAGACTCCAAATATCGACAGGATTGCGAAAATGGGTATGTTGTTTACCAATGCCTCTGTAACCAATTCCATATGTGCTCCTTCTAGGGCGACCATACTTACCGGGAAACATTCCCATCTGAACGGGAAGACAGACAATCATTTTCCATTTGACACGACCAATGTCACCTTTCCACAGCTTTTTCAGGAGGCTGGCTATCAGACTGCCATGTTTGGAAAGCTGCATTTTGGAAATAATCCTAAGGGTTTTGATCAGTTCAAAATTCTCCCTGGACAAGGGTCTTATTACAACCCTGATTTCATCACCAAAAATGAAGGAAATATAAAAGTTGAAGGTTATGTCACGGATATCATCACTGATATGACCTTGGATTGGTTGCAAAATGAAAGGAAAGAAGAAGAACCATTTATGCTAATGTACCTGCACAAGGCGCCACATAGGGAATGGTTGCCTGCTGAAAGGCACATCGCTGAATTTACCCAGAAAGAATATCCAGAGCCTGTGACACTTTTTGATGATTATGTAGGTCGTGGTACTGCCGCAAAAGATGCTGAAATGAATATTTTGACCCATATGAACTGGGCCGGGGACTCCAAGGTGTATCCGAAAGTGATGGATGAATTGGGTATTGCTGACGCCTCTGGCTGGGACAAGGGAGCTTTCCAAAGGGAAGTTGGGCGAATGAATGAAGCACAAAGGGCCAATTGGGATAAGACCTATGGTCCTGTAAATGAGGACTTCAAAGCCGCCTATCCCAACATGACCGAAGAGGAAAAAATGAGATGGAGGTACCAACGCTACATGCAGGATTATTTGGGGACGATTGCTTCAGTCGATGAAAATGTGGGCAGGGTTTTGGATTATCTTGAAGCCAATGGGCTCATGGAAAACACCATCATAGTCTATACATCTGATCAGGGCTTTTACTTAGGAGAACATGGTTGGTTCGATAAAAGGTTTGTGTACAACGAATCCTTCAAAACGCCTTTATTGGTGGCCTGGCCAGGAAAGGTTCAAGCTGGGAGCAAATCAGATGAAATGGTGCAAAACCTCGATTTTGCCCAGACATTTTTGGAGGCAGCGGGCATTGAAGCCCCCTCAGACATGCAGGGGGAGAGTTTGATTCCGCTATTGACAGGGCAGTCGGACCAATGGACCCGGGATGCCGTTTATTACCATTACTATGAATACCCTTCTATCCATATGGTCATGCGGCATTATGCCATCGTTACCAAAGAATACAAATTGATCCATTTTTATTTTGATGTGGATGAATGGGAGTTGTATGACCGGAAAAATGATCCTCATGAATTGAAAAACGTGTACAATGATCCCGAGTATGCGGATATTAAAAATAAGCTTCATGAGGATCTTAAGGATATGCGCAAAAAATATGGAGATTCTTCCCAGATTAGCCAAAGGCTTTTGGAAGAGTACTTGAGGCAATTTGAAAAGAAAGGCGCTGAAGGCTTCAAGGACGAGCAATTGCAGAAAATACTGAAAATGGATACCCAACTTAATTTGGATTGATGAAAAGGATCAATACCCTTCATTTGGAAAATATAGGATACCATCTCCGTGAGGGAGAACATGACCTGAGTATTTACGATTGGAAGCGTTTTCTGGATTTTGCAGAAAAGAGATTTTCTACATTCAAATCATTGTATTAATCCTGTCAGGTTTTATATTCGGGCAAAATTTATAATAAGCAATGTCATTTCCTTTTTTTTGGCAATAATATAAATTTCGATTACAATCGAAATGTAAATTCATTTGGTGAATGATTTCGATCATAATAGAAATTATGTACATTAATTATTGAGATCCTAATATTTGAATTTTTTCTTTAGTTAGATCAAATTATAATTTGTCGATTGATCTACAAGCAGTAGTTTGCATGTGAATAAAGATCAACCCAATACCAATTGAAAAACCAAAAACACCTTTTCTCCCTTCCCAAGGATATCCACTACTTGAATTGTGCTTATATGGGGCCACAGCTCAAGACTGTGGAGCAAGCGGGCATTGAAGCTGTCCTGAAGAAAAACAATCCAACCCAGATCAAACCAAAACATTTTTTTGAAGAAGCTGGAGTGTTGAAGCAAAATTTCGCAAAAATCATCAATGCTTCTGCTGAGCGGATTGCCATCGTGCCTTCAGCTTCCTATGGACTGATGACGGCGGTCAATAACCTGCCTCTGGGAAATGGCAACGAAGCCTTGGTAGTAGGAGAAGAGTTTCCAAGTGGATACTTCAGCATAGTCCGCTGGTGTGAAAAACACCAGAAACAACTCAAAACCATCCCAAGACCTTACCAAAATCCTGAGGTAGGTAGAGAATGGCACGAACAATTGATGGAAAACATTACAGATCAAACGGCTGTATTGATGATGTCAACGGTTCACTGGACAGATGGGACGAAGTACCTTTTGGAAGAAATAGGCCAAAAATGCAGGGAGCATAAGGTGGTATTTATTCTGGATGGCACCCAGTCTGTAGGAGCGATACCATTTGATGTGCAAAAAGTGAAACCGGATGCCCTGGTCTGCGCAGGATACAAATGGTTGTTAGGGCCATATTCCTTAGGTTTGGCGTATTTTTCGGAGCTGTTCAATGATGGGATTCCCTTGGAAGAAAGCTGGATGAACAGGTCCAATTCACAGGAGTTTGCCTCACTTACCAAGTATGACCCGGTGTACTCCGAAGGCGCCGGCAGGTACAATATGGGTGAATTCAGCAACTTTATACTTCTGCCTATGCTGAACAAAGCCCTGGAACAAATACTCGATTGGGGAGTGGGAAATATTGAGTCATACACCAAACAACTGGCAGCACCTCTTTTTCCTTTCCTGAAAGAAAAAGGCTATGGTTTTGAGGAAGAGGCTTTCAGAAGTGGGCATCTTTTTGGGATTCATCTTCCCGCTACCATGGACAAGGAAAGTCTGTTGGCGGATTTAGAGAAAAGTAAAATATATGTTTCTGTAAGAGGAGAGGCCATCAGGCTTTCCTTACATCTTTTCAATACTCTAGAGGACCTTGAGGCTTTGATGGATGTATTGGATCGACCATCCAAATAAATTTTACCTCAGCTATACGCTCTTTTTTTGTAGTTTCCCTTCAAGAAAATAATATAACCATCGATATGAAGCCAACCTTTAAAATTTTGTTTGCCCTTGTGGTCTTATTCAGCTTGGAGCTGAAGGCTCAAAAGGTAGATGAAGCCTATGTGGAAAAAATCAAGGAATTTACCACAGATGACCGCTTTTTACCCAAATCCTTATTGGATATAGTAGATCACCCTTCCATTCCTTCACCATTGAAGCATTTTGGACATATCATAGGTACAGAAGGAATTGTTCACCGTACTTCTGAGATTTATGGGTATTACCAAAAATTAGCCGAAAGCTCTCCATTGGTACACATGCAGGAAATGGGCAGGACGGAAGAAGACAGGCCTTTTTACCTGATCGTTATCGGTAATCAGGAGTCTATGGACCGGCTAGACCATTACAAAGATCAACTGGCCAAACTGGCTGATGCCAGAAAAACCAGTCCGGAACAGGCCGAGCAAATTATCATGGACAGCAAGCCTGTTTATTACGTGTCAGCCGGCATGCATGCCACCGAAATGGGTGCGCCCGAGATGTTGATGGAATTGGCTTACAGGCTGGTCACTTCCGATGCCAATGATATCAATGCGATCCGTGAAAATGTCATCACTGTGATCAATCCTGTTTCAGAACCGGATGGCTGGGACAAACAAGTGGATTGGTATTTCCGATATACCAAAGGCAGGGAAAAGTTTGACGATGGATTCCCAAGATCTACGCCTTACTGGGCCAAGTATGTGTTCCATGACAATAATAGAGATGGTTTGCAAGTTTCTCAGGAAATCACCAAGTCTATTTTCAAAGGCTTCTTTGAGTTTCACCCCACGGTAATGTTGGATTTGCATGAGTCTGTACCTTTGCTTTATATCTCTACCGGAACAGGTCCTTACAATGAGTTTGTTGACCCAATCACCCAAAGTGAATGGCAGGTCATGGGCAATCACGATGTGGCGGAAGTTTCTGCACAAGGCATGCCCGGTGCATTTACTTGGGCCTTTTATGACGGATGGTGGCCAGGGTATGGGATTTGGGTGGCAAACAACCATAATTCCAACGGCCGATTTTACGAAACTTATGGCAATGCAGGAGCAGATACCTATTTGAGGGATTATTCCACGGCCAAATTTGCCGGAGACCTCGCCTCTTCCAAAGAATGGTATAGACCGGACCCGGCCACTCCACTGGTTTATTGGTCTTTTAGAAACAATATCAACTATACCCAAGTGGGTGTCATCGCTTCCCTTTATTATGCGGCCACCAATGGGCAATTATTGTTGAGGAATTTTTATAAAAAAGGATTTAACAGCATAGAAAAAGGGAAAAAAGAAGGACCAAAAGCCTTTACCATCGCCAAGGAGCAAAGAGACCCGGCCATGGTAGCCTATCTTGCCAACCAGCTCAAGGTTCAAGGTATAGAAGTTCATGAAAACGACAGCCATTATGTGGTGCTTTCTGAACAGCCTTATCGAAACCTATTGGTGTCTCTTTTGACGCCACAGTCTTATCCAAAAGAGGCCAAATATCCGCCTTATGATGCCATTGCCTGGACATTACCCTACCTGTATGGAGTAGATGTGGAAGCAAAAGATGAAGTGGACTTTGATGTTTCTTCCCTGAAAATGTTGACAGAAGACGCCGTTTATGAAGGAAAGATTTCTGGTTCTGGGAATACTTATATTCTTCCTTATCATGCCCAGAATACTGTTTTGCCTGCCTTGTATAGTTTGAAGAAGGACAATAAAAATGCTGAAATATCCATTCTTACCAAAGAAACCGAGATAGGAGGACAGACTTACGGCGCTGGATCTTTGATTTTGAAAAAAGTCAATGCGAATCAGGCTTCTAAAATTGCTTCAGGTTTCGGTTTGGACTTAGAATCCAGCAATGCCAATGTGTCCTCTGATGATTTGAAAACTGTCAATCTTCCAAGAGTGGCAGTATACCACACTTGGTACAATACACAGGACGAAGGCTGGACCAGGTATACTTTTGAGGAAAGGGGAATTCCTTACACTTCTATAGACAAGGATGACCTGAAAGCAGGTGGCCTGAAGTCCAAATATGATGTGATCATCATGCCAAGGATCAGAGGGAATGCCAAGAATTTCGTCAATGGAGTCGATAAGAAATTCGGTCCTATGCCATTCACCAAAACTGCGGAGTTTCCTTCCCATGGATTCCCGGCATCTACCAGTGACATGACTGGTGGTCCGGGTTTCTTGGGAGTGGATAATTTGAGAAAATTCGGTGAAGAAGGTGGTGTAATTATCAGCTTCGATAATATGAGTGCGATATTGGCTGAGTTGGGTATCGCTTCCGAACTGTCACCTGTAAGTACTTCGGGATTGTTTCACCCAGGTTCCATTATCCGGGCCAAAGCCAGAAAATCTGATTCTCCGGTATTGTACGGGTTTGGAGAAAGTTTCCAGCTTTTCAGAGGAAATGGGCCACTATTGCAGACTGACAAATACAACAGGGATTTGATGTTGGTGCAATATGGTTTTGATCCATTGAAGGACGAAGTGGAATACGAAGGCCATATTATGGGAATGCCTGAAAGAGAAAAAGTAGAAAAGGAGGAGAAAAAGGATAAAAATCCTGATTATGTGATTGCTGGAATGGTCAGAAATGAGCAGGAGATCGTAGGACATGGTTCTGTATTCAGCCTGCCACTTGGTAAAGGAACTGTAGTGGCCTTTACATTTGATCCTCTTCACCGTTACCTGAACCATCATGATTCTCCAATGGTCTGGAACGCCCTGATCAATTGGGATAAATTGAGGAAATAAAACTTTTGATTCAATATCGTTTAGTTAGGATAACTATTCCAAAGTTGAGTTTTGGCAATTGAGTTTGTTTTAATTTTAACCAACTTTGGAATAGTTTAAATTCAAATAGCAAACTTTTTTAAGCGACATTGAATTTTGGTTGTAAAAAAGCAGGTCAGGGATGGCCTGCTTTTTTTATTGCACAAATTGCTGATAGAAAGTGGTTGTGTCTAAGAGATTGAAATGGTAAATAAAATGCAGTATAAGGTCTCAAAATTGTAATTTGTTGTCACAAAATTGAAAGTGATCCAGGATTTTTTTTTCTAGATTTGATTTTATTGTTTTAAAATTTTTAACTGAAATCAATGGAAAATTTACCACCGAAAACCCAACGGATTTTTGCGCTAGATACTTTAAGGGAGATCATGATGCTTTTAGGTATAGTCATACATACAGCTTTTTTGATCAGCTTAATTAGCTATGAGATTTTTGTGAGGAACAGCTTTATCGGGCTTTTACTTAATGGAAGGAAATACGAACCACAATTATTGAATAAAATGAAAACTGTACTTATTAAGACCGCATAGTCAGCAATTCAAATTGTTTTATAACGCTTAACCAAAACTATAACATTATGAAAAATCAATTTAAATCCCTTTTGCTCCTTTTTGCAATAATTGCAACCTTGGGCTCAGTTCAGGCGCAAGTTTATATGGTCAGTATGGACCATGAGAAAGAAGAAAAATTATTGATGGATTTCTTTAAGGCTATTGAAGCAGGAGATTTTACTACTTTGGGCAATCTGTTACACAAAGATTATGAAGGCTATGGACCGGGTAATTCAGAAATGGCCGATCATGCTACCTTTATCGAAAACTGGAAAAATAATCACAATATTGCCAATGATATTAAAATAACTGAAATAGTGAATGCTGCACTGGAAGTCAAAGATGGCGACCTGAAAGGAACTTGGGTTTGCTCATGGGCGAATTACAGTGCTGTCCAAAAATCAGATGGCCAAAAAGTGAGTTTCCCGTTTCAATTGACCTCCCAAACAAGGGATGGGAAGATTATTGGATCGAGGTTATATTTCAATGAATTGGAATTGATGACTCAATTGGGATTTAAGCTATCTCCTGGCAATTAGTTGAATCTTAATGTTTTAAAGAGCCTTTCTAACTACCTGATAGAAAGGTTTTTTTATGAAAAATCTTTTCCGAATATCTTAACTTATAAATTGATATGAATGAAATTTTTAGAAGGTTCTATCGTTTTTATTTAAAAAACTATAGAAAGAACTATGTAATAATAATCATTTATTTTTCGATAGAAAAGTTCGATAATTTTTTATTAAACTAATTTAATTTTATTTTATATCAAATTTTAAGTATTTTTATTAACTTTATTTAAAATCGGGAAACAGGATAATTTTCGCTTTAGAGAATTTGAGGGCTCATTATTTGGGGGAGATCCTTTTTTGAGAAAAATCAATTGGTGATCAAATCAAACTTATAGATTTAAAAGCCTCGAATTCAAAGGTAAATTGTAATTGTTTCCATATCAATTTGTGAGGATTTTAACTTTAGTATCAGTTATGAACTTTTCTCTAATTTTTTTCTTTTTTGTGGTATCTATTGGAGCGATCGTATGGTTGGTTCATTTGAGTTGTAAAAATCTTTTTGAATCAAATATAGAAATGAAAGGAGGGCATACCACATTCAAAAATCCGGATATTTACTCCCGACTCGATTTTAAAATAAAATTTTTTATTAGGCCAGAAAAAATCGGAACCAAATCGAGTAAAGAAACTCTTCAAAAAAATATTTTAAAATATTCATTTCATGAAGAAATCCTGCCAATTACAGGTAAGAATGGATTAAATTATAAGGACCGTGAGTTTTTAGTACTCTTTGGCAATAAAGTCAAAGAAAATATAAGGAACGAACATTTTGGTGTAAGTGAACTCAGTTATTGTCTTCACATGAGTAGAAAAAATCTCCATCGTAAAATCAAGATATTAACCGGTGTTAGCCCTTGCGAACTCATTAGAAATATAAGGCTTAGTAAGTCCGTTGAGCTTTTGAATTCCGGGAAATATTCAGTCTCGGAAATTTCATATTTGGTTGGGTTTAGTTCTGTTAGTTATTTTTCAAAATGCTTTTCAGATCGGTTTGGAGTTCCTCCATCTAAAGTCTAGACTTTTTGTATGTTAGGGCAGGGAGTCAGAAAGGATTCTATTATTGGCTTAGGATGTGGTTTTTTGATAAATGGATGTGAAAGAAAATAAAATTTCTTGTACCTTTTTATCAATAAAACCAAATATACTATGCGTAAACATTTACTGATTTTTATTTGCTTTCTGTTTCTTGGCCTTTTAGGGCATGAAAACAGTATTTATGCCCAATCCAATCAAACAGAATTGGCTAAAAAGCTGGCCAAAGGCTTAGAACTTCGAAGTATAGGGCCTGCGGTCATGGGCGGCCGAATAGCGGATATTGCGGTTCACCCGGTTCATTCCAGTACCTGGTATGTGGCGGTAGGCTCGGGGGGCTTATGGAAAACCACCAATAGCGGAGTTACTTGGACTCCGGTCTTTGATGATCAGCCGTCTTACTCCATAGGTACCGTAGTGATAGACCCCAACAATCCCGAAGTGATTTGGGTAGGCACTGGGGAAAATGTGAGCGGAAGGCATGTCGGTTGGGGTGATGGCATTTACAAAAGTTTGGATGGCGGAGCCACATGGAAGCAGATGGGATTGAAAAAATCTGAGCATATTGGGAAGATTTTGGTGGATCCAAGGGACAGCGATGTGGTGTATGTAGCTGCTGAGGGACCGCTTTGGTCATCCGGTGGAGAGCGTGGTTTGTATAAGACAAATGACGGAGGTGAAAATTGGAACCTGGTCCTTGAAATAGATGAAAATACAGGTGTGGCAGATGCCGAATTCGACCCTTCCGATCCGGATGTTATCTATGCCGCTGCTTATGAACGGAGAAGGAAAACCTGGGCATTCTTAGCCGGAGGTCCCAATTCTGGAATCTATAAATCTACTGATGGCGGTGAAAACTGGAGAAAAGTAAGCAAAGGTTTGCCCCAAGGTGATATTGGTAAAATCGGATTGGCAGTAACTCCGGCTGATCCGAGCATTGTTTATGCAACCATCGAAGCAGATGAATCCAATAAGGGTTTTTATCGATCTACAGACAAAGGAGAAAGCTGGGAAAAACGCAACAGTTATGTATCAGGTGGGACAGGGCCACATTATTATCAGGAAATAGAAGCTTCTCCGACTGATCCGGATCTGGTTTACCAAATGGACGTATTTCTCCATAGGACCAGGGATGGTGGAAAGACTTTTGACTACGGAGAAACAGGAAGAGGAAAACACAGTGACAATCACGCACTTTGGATTGACCCCGCCAACGGGAAACACTTGTTGGTCGGTACAGACGGAGGGCTTTACGAATCTTTTGACGAGGGGGAGACCTGGAGGCTATTTCCGAACCTGCCCATTTCTCAATTTTACAAAGTAGGCATAGACAACTCAGAACCCTTTTTCAATGTAGTGGTTGGAGCCCAGGACTTAGGGACATTGCTTGGACCATCGCGTACGACCAACGTTGAGGGTGTGAGAAATCAGGATTGGTACGTGCCATTGGGTGCTGATGGACATGATGCTGTTTTTGATCCGGAAGATCCCAATACAGTCTATATGGAATTTCAACAAGGAATGTTGCATAGGCATAACCGGACTACCGGGGAAGTTTTGGGTATTCAGCCTCAGCCCGAGCCCAACGATCCGCCGGAAAGATGGAATTGGGATAGTCCCATTCAGTTAAGTCCTCATGACCATAAGACCTTATATTTTGGTTCCCACAGGGTTTGGAAAAGTACTGATCGAGGTGATTCCTGGTCAGCTATCAGTGAAGATTTGACTACTGGTAAAAGCAGGTACGAGCTTCCCATGATAGACAAGGTGCCTGGAATAGATGCCTTATACGACAATGGAGCCATGTCCAAATTTGCCACCTTAACCAGTATCAGTGAATCTCCAGTACAGGCCGGAGTTCTGTACACTGGTTCTGATGATGGGTTGATTCATGCGAGTGAAGATGATGGACAAAACTGGAGAAAATGTACAAGACTTCCCGGTGTTCCGGAATTGACCTTTATCAACCATGTCCATGCTTCTCCTCATGATGTCAATACGGTATTTGCAGTGGCTGATGGGCATCAGTTGGGTGACTACAATTCTTACGTCTTTATGAGTACCGATAAGGGTAGATCATGGAAATCCATAGCAGGCGATTTACCCAAAAACACTATCATTTGGGTGCTGAAGCAGGATCATAAAGATGAAAACTTGCTTTTCATTGGGACAGAGTATGGAATTTACTTTTCCCCTAACAAAGGTGCAAACTGGATCAAGCTCAAAGCAGGCGTACCCACTATTTCATTCAGAGATATTGAATTGCATCCTAGGGATAATGACTTGGTAGGAGCAAGTTTTGGGAGAGGAGTGTATGTATTGGATGACTACTCTCCATTGAGAAATCTCGGGAAGCTGAGCGAGTCAAGCTCAAGTATGGTATTACCAGTGAGAGATGCATGGTGGTATGTACCAAGCGTACCTATGCAGGCTAAAGGAATGCCTTCTCAGGGTTCGGATAGTTATGTCAGTGACAATCCACCATTTGGAGCGGTATTTACCTATTACATTAAAGATTTGCCCAAAACAGACAGGACCAAGCGGAAAGAAAAAGAACAAAAACTAAGGGAAGAGAAAAACAATGTTTCCATTCCGGACTGGGATGAGTTGCGACAAGAAAAGCTGGAGCAAGATCCAAGTGTGCTTCTTTTGGTTAGGGATGAAGCCGGAGAGCCTATCCGGTGGATTGAAGGAAAAGCTTCAGAAGGCATTCATAGAGCAAGTTGGGATTTAAGACTGCCCGCCCCACATCCGATCAGCCTTTTTATGCCGGAGTTTCAGCCTCCCTGGGTAAGTGAACCTGAAGGGCCATTGGTGGCTCCCGGAAAGTACAGCGTGGAGCTTTTTGTCAATAGTAATGGAGCGCTTGAATCATTAGGGGATAAGCAGGTGTTTACTGTAAAGCCAGTATACGAGCAATCTACGGACTTCAAAGCCATGGCTGACTTCAAGAAAGAAACGGCTGAACTTTATAGAAAAACCTTCACGGCGGTAAGACAATTAAATGAAGCTGAAGAAAAGCTCAGGTTTATCAAAGCCGCATTTACCAAGACTCCTAATGTTTCGCCGGATTTGTTCAAAGAGTGGAACGACATCAACGAAAGCTTAGCAGAACTTAAGACCAAGCTGATGTATGACCAAATCCGAGGCAGTAAGGACGAGTCTACCTCTCCAAGTATCACAGGAAGGATAGGTGCTACAGTCTACGGGCATTGGGACAGTACGGAGCCGCCAACCTCTACCCAAAAAAGGAATATTGAGATAGCCAAGAGTGAATTTGAAGACTATCAGCAGGCATCGGATTCTTTCTTCCAAAAAATGAAAAGCTTCGAAAGAAAACTGGAGGAAGCGGGAGCGCCTTATACCCCAAATAGAGGTAGGTAAAGCTTTTCTTCCACATCCAGCTTACCTTGATGTGCTTTGAGCCCTTAAACATTATCTTCTAAAGAAGGCAATGTTTAAGGGCTTCCTATCTTTATGGAAATCCGGAAAAAATTACCTCTACATTTTCAATCTATACTATCCAATAAAGTATGGCTTAAATAATGATTAGCCTTAAAAAAACATAATCAAGATCTACAACATATCCTCGGATAAGAATTCAAACTTTAAAATCCCAATCTACAATCTAAAATCTACAATCTAAAATCTTAAATCTACAATCTTAAGCCTCCCCTTCGGTACACCATTTGCGAATGGTATCTGAAAATAAACACTATAACACTATGAAAACAATTGGAATTATTTTATCGATTTTAGGAGGTATCGGTCTGATCGTTTTTGGGCTACAGGCAATGGAAGATTCCGAAAGCTTTAGCTTATTGGGAATGGACATAGCAGTAAGTACAGCCAATTGGACCCCGGTAATTGTGAGTGGGGTGGTCTTGGTGCTTGGCTTGGTCATGTCGGCACGTAAAAAATAACCACGCTGAAAATAGGCTGTATGCGCTTGCAGCATTATATTTAGATCACAATGCAGCGCAGGTCATTTATAAAAAATATCAGTCTGGCAACGGCAATTACACCACTTATGCCTTTTTTGACTTTTGGGAAAATGAATTTTCCCACTGATCCTATATTCAGGTTTATCATCGCTTCAGATGGCCATTATGGTCAGTCGGGAACCGATTTCGAATCTGTTCACCATACGCTGATTGATGCGATCAACAAAGAAGAAAAGGTGGATTTGGTGATTTTTAATGGAGACCTCATACATGATGAGCCCAAATGGATGCCTGAAGTCAAGAAAGTTTATGAAAGACTTCAGGCACCCTATTTCCCAGTTCGGGGAAATCATGACCGCATTACTACACAAGCCTGGGAAGAGATTTGGGGTATTCCTACCGATTTTGCTTTTGTCCAAAATGAAAATTTTGGATTCATATTGGCGGACAGTTCCAATGAAAAGGGAGAGTACCTTTGTGTAGATCTTGATTTTTTAAAAAATAAATTAAATGAATTTGAGCTGTTGTCACACGTATTTGTATGCATCCATATTTCACAGCAGGATTGGACCAGACATGGTGTTTCCTGCATGGAGGTTATGGATCTTTTGGCTTCCTATCCGAATGTGAAAGCAGTGATACACGGACATGATCATGATGTCAACGGTGTCATGCTGTACAAGAAAAAACCTTTTGTTTGGACAGGACATTTTGGAGGGAACTGGGGATCTCCCGTTCCGGGATATAGAATTGTGGAAATCGGCGCTGATGGTACCACTGTCACTTACCTCAAATCCATGAAAGATGACAGGATTTTGAGTGGTTATACCCTGTGATCTTTTTCAACAATTTCGTTTATGGAGGGTTAGGTTTCTGTTCAAAACGTAAGCTTATGCCATTTTATACTTTAATCCTAAATGACAGTTCCAAGTCTGTGGTTTTAGCAGAATCAATGGAGGAACTGGAGGCCGAATTGGTCAATAGATTTTCACCTGAATTCAGAAATGAAGTGAAAGAAGTCCATTGGGTGGATAAGACCCTTCATTGTGCCATGAATTACCAGACAGGAGAAATCAAGAGAGACATTTCCACTGCCGATACCAATCCCTTTGGCTATAGAAATTGAGCGATTTCTTTTGCTTTGAAGATTTTTTCTGTAAATACCTTATTGCCTTAGGTACAAATTGGATAAATTGGTACCCATTCTAAAACCAACCCTAATCCTATGTGCCGAATGTTGAATAGACTTTGTGTTCTGATTTGCCTTTTTGTGGTGTTTTCCTGTAGGCAAGAGGAACGCCTTTCCGAAGTTGAATTACCAAGATTCTTTTCTGATCACATGGTTTTCCAGAGGGGAGAGCCTATCAGGGTGTGGGGAAAAGGTGAAGAGGGAATGTTTGTAGAAGTTAAATTCAATTCACAGACTCAACGGGCAAAAGTGGATGAAAATGGTAAGTGGCTGGTGGAATTTGACGCTATGTCAGCATCGGGACCTTTTGATCTTGAAATTAATGAAATGAAAATTAGAGATGTGCAGGTAGGAGAGGTGTGGTTGGCATCAGGACAATCCAATATGGAATGGGTCATGAGTGCAGGGGTAGAGCATCTCAACACGGAAATTTCCGATGCGGATTACCCTTTGATACGTTTTTTCAAAGTGCCCCATGATTATGATGCCAAAAAGAAATTCAATGTCAGGGGAGGGGAATGGAAAGTGGCCAATTCTGATAATCTCCTGTATTTTTCAGCTGTAGCATGGTTTTTTGCAAAGAGAAACCATCTCGATAAGGGAGTCCCTATAGGGATAATTGATGCCAGCTGGGGTGGAACTCCCGCAGAAGGTTGGATAGATGCCGAAGCTTTGCTGCAATCTGAGTTTTATGGAACCAAGGCAGGGGATATCATTAATAGAAGCCAATATTGGGAACAGGAGGTAATTGACAACAAACTCCGTGAGTTGGAAAGAAATGAAGTAGTAGGTGACGCCCGGAAAGCTGAAATCCAAGGGGTGGTCAACCCTAACTATGATGACAGTGACTGGGAGTCCATCAAATTGCCGGAAGCCAATCCTTTGAAAGATGTGGTCTGGTTGAGAAAAAAGGTCAATCTGACTGATACCCAAAGTGTAAAAATCCAATTTGGTGAAATTGAGCAGCTCGGACACGTCTATGTCAATGGAGGACGTCTTTTTGTAAAAGATTATTCCGACAAAGTCAGGGAGTATCCTATTCCTTCCAGTATGCTTCAAAAAGGTGAAAACCTCATTGCAATTCGGGTAGTCAATACCTGGAACAATGAAGTGAGGGTTGGACAAAAAGGTAATTTTTATCTCAGTACCAATCAAGGGAAAATCAATCTGGAAGGAGATTGGAAATTCAACAATCGTATTGAAGATCCGCTTCCAAATGTAGAAAAGTACAACTGGCTTCCTGGTATGATGTTCAATGCCATGATTTATCCCCTGGTCAATTACCCCATCAAAGGGGTGATCTGGTACCAAGGCGAAAGCAATACAGGAGACCATGAGCATTATGAAGGGCTATTTTCTACCCTGATTTCAAGTTGGAGAGGAAACTGGGCAATAGGGGACTTCCCGTTTCTTTTCGTTCAGTTGGCTAATTTTATGGAAAGAAAAGAAGTACAGCCGGATTCTAATTGGGCATTTTTAAGAGAGGCCCAAAGTAATGTGAGAAATCTTCCGAATACAGGAATGGCGGTAACCATTGATATAGGGGATGAAAAGGATATTCACCCTAGAAATAAGCGGGATGTTGGACATAGGTTGTATAGGGTTGCACAGAAGGTGGCTTATGGAGATGGCATTTTGCACAGAGGGCCAAACCTACTCCGTGCCAGGGTTGTGAACGATGTGTTTGTTTTAAATTATGCTGACATAGGCGAGGGTTTTGTTTTAGAATCAGGTGATGAAGTAGAAGGCTTTATTATTACCGGTAGAGATGGTGAGTTTTATTCTGCCAAGGGAAGAATTACTGGAGAAAACGAAATACAGGTGTTTCACCCTAAAGTTACTGATCCTGTAGAGATTCGCTATGCATGGGCTGATAATCCCTCTGTAAATCTTTATAATTCAGAAGGTTTACCTGCCGAACCGTTCAGGTTTAGGTTACTAGACATTGATTCAGTCAGACAATGATACTGCTGTAGAATGGCAGAGTAAAATGAAAGCAAGCTTTAAAAATTTCTTGCATTTTGAAAAGCTTGATTTTTTTGCTTAATCCATTTCAAAATCAAGCGCAAATATATATTTGCTAAAAGCTCAATTCAAATCTTTGATTTTTTTCCAGGACTACTTCAATCTCTTTGCCTTTGTACCGAATTAATGCATTTCCTCCTAAGGGAGAAATAATGCTGGCTTTTGTTAAAGTGCCATTTGACCATTCTATATCAATATTGAAGTTTCCCCTTGCTTTCAGGCCTTCAATTTTTCCCTCTGACCAGATGGGCGGCAATGCCGGCAATAACTCTATAAACCCATCATGGCTTTGGAGAAGCATCTCTGCAATACCCGCGGTATAACCAAAATTCCCATCAATCTGAAACGGCGGGTGCGCATCAAACAAATTGGGGTATAAAGAAATTTCAATCAGTTTCCGAACATGCTCATGTGCCATTTCCCCATCCATCAGCCTTGCAGAAAAGTTAATCAGCCAGGCCCTGGACCAGCCAGTACCTGCACCACCATGCTCAAGCCGGTAGTCCAGTGTCCTGCGTACAGCATCAAACAACTCAGGAGTTTGCGTTTTGGTAACAGCATTTCCTGGGTGAAAAGCATACAGGTGTGACATGTGCCTGTGACCTTTTTCTGTTTCTTTGTAATCCTGATCCCATTCCATGAGTCTTCCATCGCTGCCTACCTGAAGTCCTGATCTAAGTCTGGAGCGTTTTTCTTTGATTTCCTGGAGTAAATCTGACTGAATGCCCAGAAGCTCGGCGGCATTTATGTAATTGTCAAAAACCTCAGCTATGATCTGTTGATCCATTGCTGCACCAATGGTACTTGCAGTATGATCTCCATTTGAATTGATAAAACTGTTTTCAGGAGATGTGGAGGGGGATGAAGCCAATTTCCCATCCAAAGGGTGAGGAACTATCCAGTCTGCATAGAACGCCACGATTTCTTCAGCTACCGGGATAAACCTTTCTTTTAAAAACTCCACATTTTGGGTAAAGAGATACCTTTCCCAATAATGTTGCATCATCCAGCCTCCGGCTCCCAACCATGATCCCCAATAGGCCTGTGCTGCTTGAAGGAAAGTCATTTTCCAAAGGTCTGTGCCATGAGCAAAT
Organism: Arthrospiribacter ruber; assembly: GCF_019343195.1. Taxonomy (GTDB): domain Bacteria; phylum Bacteroidota; class Bacteroidia; order Cytophagales; family Cyclobacteriaceae; genus Arthrospiribacter; species Arthrospiribacter ruber. The sequence goes on along the minus strand of NZ_RPHB01000008.1, from coordinate 124,000 downwards.
GCAGCTCCCCGCATGCCATAAGTTTCCTTTGCTGTTTTTTGCCCACTGGGAATCAAAGCATCTGTAAACTCAAAAAAAGGATCATGGAGTTCGCTCAAATTGGTGACTTCCGCAGGCCAGTAATTCATCTGCATATTGATGTTCATGTGGTAATCCGCATTCCAGGGAGCAGCAATATGCTGGTTCCAGATTCCCTGAAGATTGGCAGGAAGGGTGCCTGGTCTGGAACTGCCAATCAAAAGGTATCGGCCATAATCAAAAAGCAGCTTTTCAAGATGCAGATCTGTAGCTCCGGCTTTTATATTTTCAATTCTCCTATCGGTAGGGATTGTATCAATACTCTTTTCTCCCAATTGGAAATTTACCCTTCGGAATAAATCCTGATGGTCTTTCTGATGCCTCTTCTGCAATTCAGCAAAATTTAGCTCCTTCAATGCCATCAGGTCAGCTTGATTTTTCCCTCTAAAGTCAGTATGGTAAAAGGAGGTGTTTGCTACCAATTTGATGCTGAGTGTTTCTACATTTTCTATCCAAATGGCATCTCCCTTTCCTTCCAGTTTTCCTCCTTCGTTTTCCAGCAAAGCTATAGTCTGAAAACGAACACCATGCAGAATTGGGGCAGGTTTGGAATCGATCTGTCCTTTTCTTTGGGTGACCTCTCCGTCCATTTGGAGGATGTTATTTACAGGAGTGCTGATTTTTACTGTAGGAAATCCATCATCTTCTGGTCGATCCAGCCTGATCTTGCCATTTAGACCTTTTGGATGGGTAGTGGTGATCTGGATAATAATTCCTTGATCTTTGGCAGAAGAAATAGCTATTTGTTCAAACTCATACCCTTCATATTGATAGGTGACAGTAGCCAGCGCTTTGTCGAGATCAAGGCTTCTTTGGTAATTGCTGATATCCTGATGCCCCAATTCCAACCAAAGGTCTCCCATGGTCTGATGAGAGCGGGTGATGCTTTTTCGGGAAAAAAGAGCTACCATTAATGAGTCTGCTATTTTGTTTTCTCCCTTTACCAAAAGTTCTCTGATGTAGGCCAAGTCTTCAGGCTTTCCTTCTGCCAAGCCCCAGTCATTAGGTCCGCCAGGCCAAAGGGAATCTTCGTTCAGTTGTATTCTTTCTACGTCTGTTCTCCCAAAAACCATGGCTCCCAACCTGCCATTGCCTAGCGGCAAGGCCTCTTCCCATTTGTCGGCAGGTTGCTCGTACCAAAGTACGCTTTGGGCATAGGAAGTTGAAATAGAAGAAAGGATTGTTACTAATAGGAGTAAGAAAAAAAACGAAGACTTCATGAGCTTAGGTTTAAGGAAATTAAATTCCTGAATATTTACCGAATCTGCAAGAAGTCGACACTTGGGGGCAAGGATAAGATGACAGTAGGCTAAATTTGGTGCTTCATTTAAAAATGAAAAGCAAACCTGATGGCTCTTAATGGAATAAAAGATAGTCCAAAATTTTGGGTTTTGTTTTTTTCTTCTTCGGAAATTCCTCTTTTTTCAGTGTAGATAGAATGGCTGAACCTTGCAGAAACTCCCGTTTCGGCTGAGACAGAAAAATGACGGGAAAAGTGGTATTTCATTCCTAAAAATCCAATGCTTGAATAATTAAAAGAATCACCTTTTTGAGTTGTGATAAAAGCAGGATCATCTGCATTTGGTTTGGATCTAGAACCTGAATAAGCAAAACCAAGGTCAATACCATAGTACCCGATAATCCTGGTTGTTAAGTTTTGTTGCCATTCTTTTCCAATTGTAATTGCATAAAAATGATTCTGGAAATCTGTTGAATTTATTGGCGTAAAATCTGTTCCTATTGTTCTAAAATCACTTGAAAAATTAAGCCCAAATCTAAGAGCTGCATTTTTATCATTTTTAGTCTTGTAATGTCTTCTATAAAGTAAAGTACTTGGATAATTCCCATTGATGATCGGGTCAATATCCAGTGAAAGTTCATGCTTGGTTTCTTCGTAATCAAAGAGGGGTTTTTCTTGGGCGTATGCTTGAAAAGAGAATAACAAACCGAAAAGAACAAATGAGAGGAGTTTTTTCATAGAAATAGAAATTTTCGTCTAAAATTTAATATTTCTACGAGAAAGGTTTCAGGTCGGGCAAGAAAAATACAGTTGAAATGTTAAAGTGTTAGTAATCAGAGTTTTTATTTTTGATTAATCAAAAAACTCCTGAATTCTTCCGTATCAAAATTACTCATTCCTTCCTGATAGAAGACGATTTCCCCAGAAGGACTGATGACCAAGGTGGTGGGAATGGACTGGCTTTGAAGGGTGGAGTTGAGTCCAAAAGAAGCATGTACTACAGGAAAGGCAAATCCCTTTTTATCTATATAATCCTTGCTCTTTTCCAATTCCTTATCCAAAGCGATCATTAAGAACTCCAGGTTTTCCGTGTCCTTGACTTTTTTAAATAATTCGGAAATATGCGGCATCTCAGCCCGACAAGGAGGGCACCAAGTCGCCCAGAGATTGATGAATACCGTTTTTCCCCTGTAATCAGACAAATCCACAGGGTTTCCCTCCAAGTCTACGAACCTTCCCGTATAATCAAAGGATCTGTTTGTCTTATCCACCAAGGTAATTTTTGGTTTGATCAGTCCCGTACTGAGTAAAAGGGATTGAATGCCTCCCATGACAGGTGTGATCAGACCTGTAAAATACAAAAATGCAAACGCGGCCAATATGATGCCCCAACTCTTAATTTCCTTTTTCCAATCCATTTTAAATTTATCTTCATACAAAGTTATAAATACAAATATAAATGCTTGGTGATTTTGGTTACAGGTCTTATGGGTTGTTGTATATTTCTCAAAATCTGCCGTTTATGTTTTAATTTTTACCTGATCTTCTTATCTTGACTAAGTATAATTTTATCATTTTTACCAAAACCATCCAACCATGGAAAATACTAATACCTCAGTAATGACTGTCAAAGACTGGTTCATTACAGTTTTAATTGCCGCGATTCCGCTTGTGGGCTTTGTCATGCTCTTCGTATGGGGATTCGGTGAAGGCACTAATCTCAACAAGCAAAACTGGGCCAAAGCAACCTTATTGTGGATTGCTGTTATTATAGCCCTTTATGTTTTGTTTTTTGCCTTCTTCGGAGCTGCATTTTTAGCTGGTCTTGGCAATGACTTTGACTTTTAATTCAGTTCTCAATTGCTAAGTTCTTAATGCCCGGTCAGTGAAATCTGTCCGGGCTTTTTTTAAGTAAGGCTCATTATTCAGATGCTCAGACCCTTAAAGGCAATAGGGACATAATGTCACTTGGAATTTTTTGAGGGAAAATGGGAAGTGCTTACTTTGCGCCCCAATTATAAAATACGTATGGATATTAATCATTTTGTAAAAATAGCCGAGGAACTTGGCGTAAAAGTAAAACAGGTAACTGATACAGTGGAGTTGTTGGACGGTGGGGCGACAGTTCCATTTATTTCCAGGTATAGGAAAGAAGTGACGGGAAGCCTGGATGAGGTGCAGGTAGCCAGTATTAGGGACAGGGTGCAGCAATTAAGAGATTTGGAAAAAAGGAGAGAAGCTATCCTCAAGTCGATTCAGGAGCAGGAAAAACTCACACCCGAGCTGGAAAAAAAGATCAATGCCGCTGAAACGATGGCCATCTTAGAGGATCTTTACCTTCCGTACAAACCAAAAAGAAGGACCAAAGCAACTGTGGCAAGAGAAAAGGGACTTGAACCTTTGGCTATACTTATTTTTGAACAAAAGTCAATACAGCTAGAGGAAGAAGCTTCCAAATATGTAGATGAAGAAAAAGAGGTCAAATCCACAGAGGAAGCTCTGCAAGGTGCCAGGGATATCATAGCAGAATGGATCAATGAAAATGTGGATGTGAGGAAAAAAATGAGAGAGCTCTTCATTGAAAAAGGGGAGTTCGTTTCAAAAGTAATTCCCGGAAAGGAAGAAGAAGCAGCCAAGTACAAGGATTATTTTGATTGGTCAGAGCCGATCAAAACTGCCCCCTCACATAGGGTTTTAGCGATGAGAAGAGGGGAAAAGGAGCTTTTTCTCCTATTGGATTCCTGCCCTGATGAGCAGTCTGCTTTGGCTTTGGTGGAGAAAATCATTTTGACCGGAGAAGCCAATACTTCAGTAGAGCAAGTCAAGCTGGCCATTAAAGATTGCTACAAAAGGCTGCTCAAGCCCTCCATGGAAACTGAAGTAAGGTTGTATACCAAGAAAAAAGCAGAAGAGGAAGCCATCAAAGTTTTTGCTGAAAACCTCAGGCAATTGCTTCTGGCAGCTCCATTGGGAGAAAAATCAGTGATGGCCATTGATCCAGGTTTCAGGACCGGATGTAAGACCGTTTGCCTCGGACCTCAGGGTCAGCTGCTGAGCTATGATGCTATTTTTCCCAATGAACCGCAAAAAAGAACCGCCGAAGCAGGGGCTACTATCCGAAACTTGGTACAGAAACATCAGGTGGAGGCCATAGCCATTGGTAACGGGACGGCAAGTAGGGAGACTGAATCATTTGTAAAATCCCTTGGGCTTCCCAAAAATGTGATTATCACCATGGTCAACGAGAGCGGAGCATCAATTTACTCTGCTTCAAACGTGGCAAGGGAGGAATTTCCTGACTTGGATCTAACCGTAAGAGGTGCTGTATCCATAGGCAGAAGGTTGATGGATCCTTTGGCAGAACTGGTAAAAATTGATGCCAAATCAATCGGAGTAGGGCAGTATCAGCATGATGTAGATCAGTCTGCTTTGAAAAACTCTCTTGACGATACTGTGATGAGTTGTGTCAACGGTGTAGGTGTGGAAGTGAATACAGCTTCCAAACAATTGCTTACCTATGTTTCAGGACTTGGGCCTGTTTTGGCACAAAATATTGTGGCTTTCCGAAATGAGAATGGACCTTTTAAGAGCAGAGAGGAAATAAAAAAGGTACCAAGGTTGGGGGATAAAGCCTACGAGCAGGCAGCGGGATTTTTAAGAATCCGGAATGCGAACAATCCTTTGGACAGTTCTGCTGTGCATCCGGAACGGTACGCTTTGGTGGAGAAAATGGCAAAAGATCTTGGTGCGAAGGTAAAAGACCTGATGACTTCCGAGGAGCTCAGGTCAAAGGTGGTATTGAAAAACTATGTTTCCGAAACTGTGGGATTGCCTACTCTTGTAGATATCATGGACGAGCTTTCCAAGCCCGGTCGTGATCCTAGAGAGGTGTTTGAGGTTTTCAGTTTCCAGGATGGTGTCAATGAAATGTCAGACCTGAAAGTTGGAATGAAGCTGCCCGGTATTGTAACCAACATCACCAAATTCGGAGCATTTGTAGATATTGGAGTACATCAGGATGGCCTGGTACATTTGAGCCATCTCGCGGACCGTTATATTTCCGATCCATCGGAGATTGTCGCGGTCAATCAAAAAGTAGAAGTGACTGTGATGGAGGTAGATATTCCAAGGAAAAGAATAGGCTTAAGTATGAAGTCAGATCCTTTTGGAGCAAAGCCTAAAACCAAAAAGTCTGATAGATCAGATTCAAGTAGAGGGAAAGAAAAAGAAGCCGAGGGAGATTTGGCGGCCAAACTCGCCATGCTTCAGAATAAGTTCAGGTAATGACCTGGATTCAAAAAGCAAAAGCGCCGTGGAGGAATCTACGGCGCTTTTTTTATAACAGTTGGTTCAGAAAATGCAGTTCTATAAATAGTCCCTGATAAGAACACGAATTTATGGACGTGTATAGGCTACACAAGGTTTCAAAGTTTTTGGGAAATGTTGGAAAGGAGGAAGTTTAGAGACAAGAGACAAGAAGCAAGAAGCAAGAGACAAGAAGCAAGAGACAAGAAGCAAGAGACAAGAAGCAAGAGACAAGAAGCAAGAGACAAGAAACAAGAGACAAGAAGCAAGAGACAAGAGACAAGAAAAATGAGAATCAAGAAAATTTGTCGCATCTCATCTCTCGCTTCTCCTACAAAATGCGACATTATATGTCATAATAGGGTTGATTTTATAAACATATATATGTTATTTAAAATAACATTACTACATTAGCTACTGTTAATTCTTTAAAAGACAAAGCCATGAAAACAGAAGCAAACATCAGCATTACCCAAAAAGAACTTCCAAGTGGAAACTGTCAGGTGAAATTTTTCATCGAAGATGAGACCAAACCGATGTATGGTTATTTGTTGACCAGTGAACCAAAGCCGGTGGGGGAAATCATTGCGGAAATACAGGAGAGAATGTATAGAAGAAAGACCTTGTCTTCTGCCAATCCCATTTCTTTAACTAATCCGGTCAAAGAGGATCATAATTTTTATCTTTTTTCAGCTTAACCTGTCTGGCTTATGTTGTTAGCTAAAAACCTGAAATTCCTCAGATCTAAAGAAGGGATGACACAATTGGAACTGGCTGAAAAGCTAGGTGTACAGCGGAGCATGATATCCGCTTATGAAGATGGAAGATCAGAGCCGAAGCTTGCGGCATTGGAAATTATTACTGAGACATTCGGCACAAGCCTCGATGAGCTTTTATTCCACGATATTCAGGTGCATGGCAGAAAAGTTAATCAGCAAAAAAATATCAAAGTCCTGACCATTGCAGTAGATGATCAGGACAAGGAAAACATCACCATGGTTCCCCAAAAGGCTTCTGCCGGATATCTCAATGGATTTGCGGATCCGGAATACATGGAATCCTTACCGCAGTTTCACCTACCCAGCCTTTCCACAAGCAGTACATACAGGGCTTTTGAGCTTAGTGGTGATAGCATGTTGCCATTGGTTCCTGGGACGATTGTAATCGGTGCTTATGTAGATCAATTGACTCAGGTTCAAAGTGGGAAAACCTATATCCTAGTCACGGTAACTGAAGGCATTGTGTACAAAAGGGTGTTCAATTATCTTGAAGAAAACGGGAAATTGTACCTGGTCTCCGATAATGAGCATTACAAACCCTATGAAGTAAAAGCAGAGGATGTGCTGGAAATCTGGGAAGCCAAAGCATTTATCAGTACGGATTTCCCAAACCCTAAAGACAAGTCCAAGCCTGTAAGTTTGGAGGATATTTCCCAGATGATATTGGAAATCAAAGCAGAGATAGTCAGAATGAAAGGTTGATTACATGAGTATTGAATTCATTTAACTCCAAAAATCTAATCATTCATGTGTCTTCGAACTATCAGCGATAAGTCGGTTCAGTTCTGACATTTCCTTTGGAGTAAGGTCTCTCCATCTTCCCAATGGCATGTCCAAATGGATATTCATGATCCGGATTCTTTGCAGTTTGGTGACCTTATAACCCAAATATTCGCACATTCGCCTGATTTGCCTATTGAGCCCTTGGGTCAGGATGATGTTGAATTTGAATCGGTTGATTTGTTTGACTTCACACTTATCCGTTACCGTTCCAAGAATAGGGATTCCATTACTCATTTTCTGGACAAAATCCGCTGTAATTGGCTTATCTACTGTGACTATATACTCCTTTTCGTGATTGTTTTTAGCCCTTAATATTTTGTTGACTATATCCCCATCGCTGGTCAAAAGTATAAGGCCCTCACTGGGTTTGTCCAGTCTCCCTATATGAAATATTCGTTTTGGATGATTGATGTAGTCGATGATATTGTTTTTTTCGGCTTTCGTGTCCGTAGTGCATACGATCCCCACAGGTTTGTTGAAGGCAATATAGACATGGTCTTCTGCTGGCTCTGAAATCAGTTTTCCTCTTACCCTGATTTCGTCGCCGTCCTGGATTTTGGTTCCCATTTCCGGGATTTTACCATTTATTGTTACCAGGCCTTTTTCTATCAGTTTGTCCGCTTCCCTACGGGAACAAAAGCCAACTTCACTCAAATATTTATTGATTCTGGTGCCTGTGGTATCATTCATTTGGATACAAAATATTGAACCCGCAAGGTAAAGTCTTTTAGGAAGAAATTAAACTCAATTTGGTTCGGAAGATTCTGTAGAAAGCAGTAATTTAAGATGCAGGAACAATTGCATTCCTGCTGTGAACCGCAAATCAGTTGTACAAACAATAAACCCGAAAGAATATGGATGAAAAGACATTCAAACAGTTAGGATTATGGATAGACCATAACAAGGCAATGCTGATAGGCTACCAAGACGGTCAGGCATATATGATTGAAACAGTGGAGTCTCCGGTAGAAGCCCTCAAGAGGGAGGCAGGTGAGGGAAATGACAGCACCCGTTTCACTCCCAACAACAACCATACTTCCAACAATGAACACAAAAAGCACAATATCAGCCAAAATGAACTGAGGGATTATTTCAAAATACTCGAATCCAAACTCCAACCTTATGAAGACATTTTGATTTTTGGACCGGGAACAGCTAAAGAACAAATCCGGAACAGGCTTAGGGAGTTGAAGTCTTTTGACAATAAATGGATCTCTATCCAAAAGAGTGATAAGTTGACCGAGAATCAACTTTTGGCCTTTGTGAGGGATTTTTATAAAAATGAATCCCCCGCTGTCAGGTAAGTTTTCGGAATCCTTCTTTTATTCTGGAAATCGCATCAAAGGAGTCATCAATGTTGAAGACTCCTTTTTTCATGTCATGCCAGTACCCATCTCCACAATCAATGTAATCTCCGTTTTGGGAAGGTTTCTTTTCTTTTGCCCTGTCATAATCATAGTCCGGCAAAAACACATACCCTAACAGTTCCTTGGCCTTTTCCCAATGGATTTCTTTCATTTTGCCATTGACCAAGACTTCCACTTTTCGAATAGAAAAGCGAACTGTAAGACTGATTTCTTTGGAACCGGCCTGGTCCACGATCAAATAATTGACCTGTAAAGGAGCCTCCCTTTTGCTGAGTTCATAGATGGCTTGTATATAATCCTGTGTAAAAAATTGCCATTCTTGTTGGTTGAGAGGGGTAGTTCTGCTGACCTTGCCGTGTACATCCTTGGCAAGGATATATATGCCACCTTCCTCTTGATCGAGTCGATTGTTTGACCACTTGGATTTGGCATACAGTTCTTTCAATGGTTTTTCCCAGACTTTGGGCACTTCTCCCTGGAAATGGTAGTCGTCCTCTAAAGAAAATCCTTCATTAAGGATTTCTTCCTCACTTAGATCCTCCCGATCGGTATATTCCATGTCCAGTTGAGTATCCAAAAAGTTTTTCCCAAAACCAATTTTCAGTTTGAAAACATGGCTATAAGGGGGAGGGATCACTCCTGAATCAAATTCAATTTCCAATCGGGCTAAATCTTCGGTCTTAAGGTGCATTTTTAATTTTGTGCCTGTTCCCAGGTAGTTTTCAGTTCAAAACTCTTTGATCATAAAGAATGGACAAAAATAAAGGTATTTCCCGAACCATCTCTAATTTCCCCTACTTTAGGCCAAGGTTGAAGGCAATAGCTTGATGTAAGATCTTAGGTCTGAATGCAATATCCTTTGGAGTTCTTGTTCATTTCCTTTACCCGTTTCAGTAAAGATAAAGCCAAATACACCATATTTTTCCATGTGTACTTTTCGGATATGAAGAGGACGCTCAAAGTCTTTTGCCAAAAGCCCGAAATCAAAATAGGCGATTTCTTCAAATGGAATTCCTGAATTGTTATCCAACAGTATCAGGCTATAGGTCTTTTCTTGCCTAATTTCAAAAATCTTATTCCAATCAGGTCTTTGCGATTCGAAGAAGGAGAGGTACGAGTTGATGCCATAGGAATACCAGGTCAAGTCTGCTGTAGTGCACCATCCGCCAAACCTCATAGGGTTGACTTCAATGGGTATCAATTTCCCGGATTTCATCCTAAATTCAATGTGTAGAGGAAAGTTCCTTAGCCCAATCTTGGAAGAAATCACTGCTAAAAATTCCAATATTGGTTTTTCCAGTGAACGGATTGTTTTTTCGGAACTTGAGTATAACCTGTCCGAAACATCATCCATTGATTTGAAAACGTGGTGAAGTACATTCAAAATAACAGGATCGCCATTTTCATCAAAATAACAATCCAATGCATACTCTTCACCTTCTATGTATTCCTCGAGCACAAACGCCGTATTATCCACAACCTCTTTGGGGTAAAGGGCTTTCGTAGCCTCCATTTCAGACCGGATTTTAGACTTAATAGAAGGCCAATCTTCTGCTTTTGAGACAAGGTGGACTCCCAGGCTGAAAAATCCCACAATTGGTTTGATGATAAACGGAAAACGGACCGAAGATAGAACCAGATTATCTAAATCCCCTAAGTCAAGCTTGCTGAAAAAATAATCGGGATATGCTTCTTTGATGAGTTCCCGGAAAGCATATTTATTTTTGAATATCCTGATTTTTTCAGGAATACCGGTACCCTGAGTGTTTTGTTCAATCCATTCAATCGAATTTTCAGAATTTGTATAAACTTTGGAATCAGGCTTATCACGTAAGCTGATTACGGCGTCTCTTTCACTTATCCAATTTACCTTCAAATCTCCCATTATTTCTTTAGCAGGCACTGTAGCCACCACAGGAAGCTGAAATTGGACAATGGTCTCTTTTAGAAAATCTGAGGTGTAGGGGTAATCCAGTAAGATCATATGGCTTTTTTGACCCAAAAATAGGATTACTTTAATTTGATGGTTAATTCATTTTTATTAGTGGTTATTTTAAAGGCTGCATCCTGATATTTGGGTGGACCAAATGTACCAGAAGCATTGTTAGAAAATCCATACCCGTCACGCGGAATGCCCAGCGCATTGGTCCTCAGTTTTCCGGTATTCTGACTATCATGAAAGACGGAGAAGGCATAGGTACCTTCAGGGATGTCTTTGAATACTATTGTCGCTTTATCGCCTTTGATCGGCACAGAAGCATTTTGAAAAGCCTTGTTTACATCACTAGGAAATCCGTCTTCGGATTTGAAGAGCAATACGCGGACTACACCCTGTTCATTTTTTACATTGGTCACAGTCAATGTAAAATCAGTTGACCTGTAGGTGGGGTTACCCAAGAAGATCATGGTCAGGATAATGGCTAAAAATTTCATTTCAATAATTTTATGGTTTCAGTTCTTTTTATTTTACCCGATGCTGTGTAAACAAACTTGGGGAGAAAGATGACCTCTTTGGGTAAATGGTACCTGTTTACCACTCTTTTCATACTTTCTGTCAATCCTTCAAAGCTTACATTTGGCGATTCACCTTCTACAATCAAAATTACTTTTTGCCCCAATTTGGCATCAGGTAAAGCAGAAATGAAATAGTTTGTAGATCCAAAATGTTCAAAAACAATGCCTTGTATTTTATCTTCCACAATTTCAGGATAAACTTTTACCCCACCTGAATTGATCACAAAGTCCGCCCGGCCAAGCCAATGAAATTGACCTGGGTTCAAAATATCAACAATATCGTTGCTTTGTATGGTTCTGAAACCTGTCATGGGACCTTTTAGCCAAAGTCTACTTTGCTCATCAGTCCCTATTTCTACCCCAGGAAGGGTTTTATACAACAAAGCCTCTTCTGAGATATTTGCCAATGCAATGTGCGAGACAGTTTCAGTCATACCGAAAGTCTGAAAGGCATTGATTTGGTTTGCTTTTAATTCTTCGATCAAAGCTCCACTGCTCGGAGCACCACCTATGATCAGATTTTCGATTTGTTTGAGTTTATTGAGGCTGTTTTCTTGATCCAGGCAAGCCTGAACCTGCATAGGCACCATAGCGGCAAAAGCCAAATCCAGCGGTAACCAAGCTTCCTGAAGTGGATTGGCAACCGGTTTGATCAGGTAAATTTCAGCATCCCATTCCAATCCCCTTACAATCATCATTTTGCCAGCGATCATCCAGGTATTGAGGCAGCATAGTATCTTTGAACTATATTCAATTCTGAAATATTCCTTCGTAGCCAGTGCAGAGGCTTTCATATGTGCTCTTTGGATCTGGATGTTTTTGGGTTTACCGGTAGATCCGGAAGTACCGATTTCGAAGCTTTCTTGTCCCAAGAGCCACTGTTGTGCAAAGGTCAGAGCTTGATGAAAGTACAAGTCTCTTTCTTTCCATAGACCTTGACGGATATGTTCAAAGGTGTAAATACTGTTTTCAAAATAAATTTTACCCATGTCTGTTTTACTCTGACTTCCAAAATTCAACAAATTTAATGGAAGGCTGTTATCTTGCAGGAAAAAATAGAACATTCAAATGACGATAAACTGGAAGACCGCCAAAGAATATGAGGACATCACCTATAAAAAATGTGATGGAGTAGCAAGGATTGCATTTAACAGGCCTGAAGTAAGGAATGCATTTAGACCAAAAACTACCAGCGAACTATACGATGCATTTTATGATGCCCAGGAAGACACTTCCATTGGAGTAATACTTTTATCTGCTGAGGGTCCCTCTCCAAAAGACGGGATTTATTCGTTTTGTTCCGGAGGTGATCAAAAGGCCAGAGGACACCAAGGCTATGTAGGGGAAGATGGGATGCACAGGCTAAATATTCTGGAAGTGCAGCGTCTGATCAGATTTATGCCCAAGGTAGTGATAGCAGTAGTTCCCGGTTGGGCAGTAGGGGGAGGACACAGTCTTCACGTGGTCTGTGATCTTACCTTGGCAAGTAAAGAGCACGCTATTTTTAAGCAGACAGATGCGGATGTGACAAGTTTTGACGGTGGCTATGGATCGGCATATTTGGCCAAAATGGTAGGACAAAAAAAGGCACGTGAGATTTTCTTTTTGGGGCGGAATTATTCGGCACAGGATGCAGCGGATATGGGCATGGTCAATGCCGTAATTCCCCACGATGAGCTGGAAGATACGGCCTACCAATGGGCTCAGGAAATTCTGGAAAAATCCCCGACTTCCATCAAAATGCTAAAGTTTGCCATGAACCTTACTGATGATGGTATGGTAGGTCAGCAGGTCTTTGCTGGCGAAGCGACCAGGCTTGCTTATATGACTGAAGAGGCCAAAGAAGGTAGAAATGCTTTCCTTGAGAAGAGGAAGCCTAATTTTAAGAATATCAAATGGATACCTTGAGTTAAGTGAACTTATAGATCAAGGTGGAAGAAGCCTCTCTTCCACCTTTTATTTTTCTTATTTATCGGAATACATCATAAGCTATTCAGATTTTTAGTTTAAATTTCAAAGGATTTTTAATAGGATTATTTTTCCAAAACCACATCGAAATGTCACATCTTCAAACAGAATATGCCACCCATGATGGATTGAAATTGTTTCTTCAAGCTTGGATGCCGGAGCAGGCTAAAGCCTCAGTTTTAATCGTACATGGACTGGGTGAACACAGCAGCAGGTATGCTCATTTGGCAACCGCAATGGTTCAGAAAAACATCGCAGTTTTTACCTTTGATGGCAGAGGTCATGGCAAAAGTTCAGCGCCAAAACCCACAGCTTATATCCATGATTATTCTGACTACCTTCAAGACATTCATGCCCTTTTTGAGAAGGTCAATAATTACTTTCCTTCCATTCCCGCATTTATCTTTGGACACAGTATGGGCGGGGGATTGGTCGCCGCTTATATGTTGGAATACCAGCCAAAAACTGCAGGTGTAATCTTAAGTGCTCCCGCTCTTAAGCAAGATGAAAATGTATCAAAGGTCTTGATTAAAATGTCCGGCTTTGTGAGTGTCGTCGCGCCAAAGCTAAAAGTACTTAAGCTGGACCCTCATAAAATATCCAGAGATCCTAAAGAGGTAAGCAAATACATCGAAGATCCCTTGGTATATTCAGAAGCCATCCCTGCGCGTACAGGGTTTCAATTGTTGAGGATAATGAGGTTAATTGAATTTAAGTCAAAATCTTTCTCCTGGCCGGTTTTGCTACTTCATGGGACAGGAGACAGTTTGACCAATCCAAAAGGAACGGAGGAGTTTTTCAGGAGGATACCCTCAGAAGACAAGACCTTTCACAGGTATCCTGATTTGTACCATGAATTGGTCAATGAACCTGAGAAGGATTCCATCATTGAGGATATCCTTGAATGGATTGAAGCCAGGATTTGATTCTAATGATAAAATCAAAACTGGACTTCTCCTTTTTTGTTAATCCCGCCTTCTTTTGAAAAAGGGCTTTTTCTTTTTAGGCTTTTCTTCGGTATTATTCGAAGGTGAAGCAGTCATTGGATACGGGTGCTCGTGGACCACTGTAATTCTTTTTCCTATCAGCTTTTCTATATCCTTCAGTTCTTTGAGGGTTTCTGAATCACAAAAAGAAATCGCCAATCCGGAATTTCCGGCCCTTCCCGTCCGACCTATTCTATGGACATAAGTCTCCGGAATATTGGGTAAGTCATAGTTGAACACATTGGCCAGTTCATCAATGTCTATTCCTCTTGCCGCAATATCGGTAGCCACCAAGACCCTGATTTTTCCTTCCTTAAAATCGTTCAAAGCCTTTTGGCGGGCATTTTGACTTTTGTTGCCATGAATGGCAGCAGCCTTGATTCCCTCTCGTATCAAAAGCTTTACGATTTTGTCCGAGCCATGCTTTGTCCTACCAAAAACCAATGCTGAACCTATATTTTCTTTTTCAAGAAGGTGAGTAAGCAATTTGGCCTTTTCATTTTTGTTGGTATAGTAAAGCTTCTGGCTGATTCTGTCCACAGTGCTTGACGGAGGTGTCACTTCTACATACTTAGGCTGATGTAAAAGTGAATCGGCCAATTTTTGAATTTCCGGTGGCATAGTGGCCGAGAAAAACAATGTCTGTCTTTTCTGGGGGATTATTTTGATCAGTTTTTTGACATCATGAATAAAGCCCATATCCAGCATTCTGTCAGCTTCATCCAGCACAAAAATTTCAAGATTTCTGAGGTCTACAAATTTTTGATTGATAAGGTCCAGAAGCCTTCCAGGAGTAGCCACGAGGATATCTACACCCCTTTTCAAGGCGTTGGTCTGATGGAGTTGGGAAACACCTCCAAATATGACAGTGTGTCGGATTTTGGTAAAGCGGCCGTAAGCAGCCAGGCTTTCATCGATCTGAATGGCAAGTTCTCTGGTGGGAGTCAGAATCAAAGCCTTTATTCCTGGTCGGAACTGTTTCTTTGATGCTAGCAACTGTATGATAGGTATGGAAAATGCAGCTGTCTTTCCTGTTCCTGTCTGGGCACAGCCCAGAAGGTCATGACCATCTAGTACCAGAGGTATAGACTGTTGCTGAATAGGTGTAGGGGTAGTGTATCCTTCATGCGCTACGGCTTTGAGGATAGGTTCAATCAGAGGTAAATTAGTAAATGCCATCGGGGCAGTATAGTTTGGCTTCAAGCCGTTGTATGGACTTTGGAAGCTATAAAATGAAATATCCGGCCTACAACTTGCCGGTGCTTAGTGCAAAAACTCCCTAAAGGTAGCTTATTTTAAAATAATCATTGTCTTTATTTTTTCAAGACTCCCAAATGCCCTGCGGAACAATTTCCAATACATGTCCGAATGGGTCATCAAAATAGCAACTTTTTTGTCCTTTAGACCATTCTTGCTCGTGGGTAATTTTGATCCCTTTTTCAAGTAGTTCGGACTTGGCTTTAAGGTACTCTCTTTTGCTTACTTCCAAGGCGATATGTTGCTTTCCGTGTGCAAAATGCGGGGGAAGATTTTGTTCGTTCATCGTGGCTTCCGGAAGAAAGCACAGTAAAACCGAGCTGCCGCACCTAAAAAAAATATGTCTTCCTTCTACCTTAGAGATCACAGGCATATTGAGAATATCGTGATAAAAGTTCTCTGCTAAGTCTAGGTCTGAGATATACAGACAGGTTTCTTTAATCTGGGTATATTTCATTTTCAAAATTGTTTTGGTCAAACCAAAATGGAACTACAAATTCAGAAGCGTATGTTATAATTTAGGATTAAGAAAATAAAAATCCTAGGAGCCTCCCTAGGGACAGGTCAATGAAGTGATGACCTGCCAAAATTCTGTTTTGAGTGGTCAGTGAATCCGAATTGTTACCAATCGAGTACGAGAAGGCTTATAATACCGAAAGATATTCCTGAAATACACCCAATAATCAACTCTTGGATGCTGTGTCTTTGCGATATCAGCCTAGACCAGGAAATGGAAAGTGCTATAATGGCTAAGACTGCACCAAGTAACAGGTGCACCTGAAACACGGATAGGGCTATATAAAAAGAAATGGCAGCATGTAGTGAAGCTTTGACTTTTAGGTTGATGACAGCCATAGACACAAGCATGGAAAAGAAAACCGAGGTCTGTACCAAAACGTCTGAAGGAACTGGAAGAAAAAGGAACAGAATCAATAAAACTGTGAACAAACCTAAGGCAAATGGGTAGAAGGATTTTCGCTGCTGTTGATCGGATACATCAAAGTTTTCATATTTTCCTACCTTCATTTTATACAAGTTGTGTGCTATAATTGGTAGGGTGATCAAGAAAAAAGTCAGAGCGCTGACCCAAGTGGCGGCTTCTGTATCCATTTTATGGAAACTCATGGCAATGACATAGATATTACCCAAGACAAGAGGGTGTCCTAGAATAGAAATACCTTTTGCTAAGGCCAATTTATCCACTCGTAGATAGATGTTCATATGCTTTTAGAAGGTGAAAACCGTAGTTTTTTGTTTTTTTAAAACTAATCTAAATCCACTGGACTTCATCTGCTCGTATATCTAACCAAAACCAACATTATTTAATTACCAAAGAAAGTTTAGAATAAAGTTTAGTTTGTGGTTCACTTTTTAGACTTTAGGTGGCTCCGTTTCGGGGCCACTTTCTTTTTGAAAGGATTTCCGGATTTGTTCTGAAATCAATTGGGCAATCTCCTGATACCCTTGGTCAGAGGGGTGAATGCCATCTTCAGCGTAAAACATAGGGTCAAATGAATGCTCCAACTCTAAAAAACTTACCGTGCTGTTTTTTGAAGATATAGCTTTTGATGTCCCCGCGAGCAATTTTCGGTGCCAACCCAAAAAGAATCGCAATAAACCGGGTATAGCAGGAAATTGATGGACAGGTGGAATGAAAGGAATGACGAAATGAACGGTTCCCAATTGACTTTGTCCCAACTCAATAAAATCTTCCAATTGTTTTAAAAACTTATGGGGAGGAGTGAATTTAAAACAATCGTTAGCACCTATCATAATCACCATTATATCAAATTTCCGGGTTTTGTTGTCAAGGCCATGTTGCAGCAAGGATTTCAGTTTTTCGGCTTTGAGTCCATTTTTCCCCAGATTCATAAGAGTGAATTCCTGATCTAAAGAATTAAAAAGATTTGCCCCCAAGGAAGAACCCGGGTGGGAAGCTCCTACACCGGCAGCAGTGGATTCTCCTATGACTAAAATAGATTTGTCTTTTCGGACACCTTTCAAATTAATGTACTCGGATACGGGCTGGAGCCGGACGACTTTTTTCCTGATTTTTTTCCCCTCCAGATACAGGAAAGGAAAAAATGGAATCAATAAAATAAGCTCAATTAAATACGATAATTTGACTTTGACCATAAGACAAAAAACACCAAGCCACATTAGCTTGGTGCTTAAAATAGATTAACCTCCTGATTTTTTTGCTTTATAGCCGAGTTGGATAAGGACTTCCAGCACTTTGTCCCGGTGATCCCCCTGGATCAGAATTTCTCCATCCTTGGCAGACCCTCCTACGCCACATTTGTTTTTGAGCGTTTTTCCCAGATCTTTTAAGTCATCTTCAGTGCCCACAAAACCATCAACTAGAGTGACCTGTTTTCCCCCTCTTGATTTTTTGTCCAACATGACCTTTAGCTTTTGTTGTTGGGGCGGAGGAGTTTCTATATCATCCTCATTGCCTGCATCAAACTCAAAGTCACTACTGGTTGAATAGACTACTCCATCTCTTTTTTTCCAGTCGTTGCTTTTACTCTTTCTTCCCATATCACTTAGATTTCATGGTCCATACCGGTCTTCTGGCGGCATTTACAACATCTTCTGCTATACTTCCACTTAGCAAATGCAAGAACCCTGTTCTTCCATGAGTGGCCATGGCAATCATATCTGCATTGATGTCATCTGCGTATTCTATTATTCCTTCTTCCTCTGAGGAGCTGTTATAAACATCCATTGAGGCCACTTTAAGGCCGTATTTGGCCACAAAGTCCTGGATTTTTTTCTTGGATGTCCGTGAGTTTTCAAACATACTTGGTGTGTTGATTTTCACCAAATGGAGTTCGGCATTGATCACCAAAGAAGCAGTTTGCAGTTTTTCAACCACTTTTTCCGGAACTTCGTCAAAGTCACTGGCAAAAACCACTTTCTTGATCTGATCCGGATGGACTTCATTTTTGATGGTAATGACAGGGCATGTAGCATTTCGGACCACTTTTTCTGTATTGCTTCCGATCAGGACTTCTTCAAGGCCGGAAGAACCTTTACTTCCCATAACAACAAGGTCTGCATTTGCTTCAGTGATTTCTCTGGAAATTCCAGCGAAAGGATTTCCAAAAACAATCTTTGTATCAAACTTGAAAGGAGCATCTTTGTATTTGGCTTCCAGTTCGGCCATTTGTTGCTTGCGTTTTTCCACAAGTTCCACCATAAAGATCTGCTGTGCATCATTGGAATGGGCAGTGGCGTCACCCATACTGTTGAAACTTTGAGGCCCCGGCAATTCCACTACATGGAATAACCTCAACCTCTTTTTTGTATTGTTGGCAAGTTCTTTGGCAAAGTTGAAAGCATGTTCGGCTTCCTGTGAAAAATCGTAAGGGACTAAAATAGTTTTCATTTTTTCAGGTTTTAGTTAATGATTGGAAAATACAAAAAATCCACCAATATGCTTATTTCACCCACTTTTTTTATTTGTGGAGCTTAGCCTTTCTGCCTTTTAATATGATCGCTGTCATGTTTTTTACTGGAAATAAGAGTCTTCAGGTTTATATCTTTGTTTTTTTGATTCAATGAAAAAAACGGATATTCGTCCGATACTTTCATTCTTTTATTTTGATTTCACTACATCCATACCAGCCTGTATTTAGAGATTGTCCCCATTGTGGGGAAAATGACTTGCAGTCCGAAGGGTTTTTGTTTTCCGGAATCCATGTGATGCACACATTTTCCTGTGGGGCTTGTAATGGGAAATGGATGGAAACTATGCCTATTGGCCACACCATTGATTTTGATTTACAAGTCGATTCCTCTACTTACGAAGTGATAAAACCTTCAGCTGACTACAATTGGTTGGAAACTCAATTGGAAGAAAGTCTGAAGTCCGGAAATGTGGAGAAACTTACATTTGAGAGAAGTAAAATACATGATGTCAAAAAAGCAGTAATCATCAATTGTCTGGATAATTGTTTTGGGCATGTATTCACCAAACTTTGGAATGCCTGTATCGAATATGATGGATATGCCATAATTGTACTGATTCCCAAACAATGTCGTTGGCTAGTTCCCGGTTTAGTGGCGGAAGTTTGGACTGTTGATATTCCGGTTTCATCCATTCAGCCAGTGATGCCGGGATTACATGAAGAGATAAAAAAGGCCATTTCTGATTTTGAGGAGGTGGTTTTGCATCCTGCATATGTGCATTTGGATCATTTGAAAGTTCCCCT
This sequence comes from Arthrospiribacter ruber, assembly GCF_019343195.1. Classification (GTDB taxonomy): domain Bacteria; phylum Bacteroidota; class Bacteroidia; order Cytophagales; family Cyclobacteriaceae; genus Arthrospiribacter; species Arthrospiribacter ruber. The sequence continues at coordinate 104,506 of NZ_RPHB01000008.1, read as the reverse complement.
TCAAAAATTGGTGAAAATTCCAAGATTTGATTTGAAGGAGTTTTCAAATAGAAGTCCAAGAATTGGTTTTGTGCTGAGAGAAGACAGGTTTTGGCTGGATTCGGACATGCTTGAAAAAGCCTATTTGGCATGTAGAAAATTCAAAGTACTTGGAAGATTCAGGTTCGTTTTTTTGTGGAGGCAAAAACTTCTTGTTGAAAGATTTTATAAAATAATTTCTAAGGAAATTCCAGATGTGGAAATGTATGTTTCCGGGCTTGGCAATACAGGAAAGTTTATTCCCGAAATCGAAGACCTTAGGGTGGATGACATCCATAGCGAATCCGAGATAGAAAGAAATAGTATATATGGGAAGACGCATTTGATATTGGGAATTCATGGTTCCCACCTTTTGGTACCCAGTGCATTGGCCGCTGGCTATGTCAACATCAACCCGAGGTACAAAACAGCTCATTGGATAGAAGATACCGTCCTGCCTTACAAGAACAGGATGCAGCAATTTTTGGGAAGAAAGTTGGACCAAAAGACAAGTCCTGCCTTGCTGGCCCACCATGTTATCCGGATTTTAAGCGATTTTCCATATGTGTACAGAAGGCTGAATGAATAATTACTTTAATCTTTTGCCTCAAATACTTACCTTTGCTCCTTCTCAAAAAAGGCTTCAAAAAACAGCACATGATCCTCTTTTTCCAATCCCCCAAAGACCTGATTTATGCAGTTCAGGCAAAACACCCATTAAATTCCCAAGATATCGATAAACTGACCTGGCTCTTTGGTGAGGCTACTCAGCTTCAGAGTAAAGAAGTGGAAGGTAAGTTTGCCGGACCCAGAAAAGAAATGATTACTCCATGGTCCACCAATGCGGTTGAAATCACCGTCAACATGGGCATTGAAGGTATTATAAGGATAGAGGAATATTTCCCGCTAAAGGAAGGGGATAATATTGACCCCATGCTCCAAAAGGAATACCATGGACTCAATCAGGAAATATTTGACATTCACCTAGAGCCTGAGGATATCATTGAAGTAAAAGATATCAAGTCCTACAGTGAAAAAGAAGGGCTTGCACTCAGTGATGAAGAAATCACTTACTTAGAAGGTGTCAGCAAGCAGTTGGAAAGACCTTTGACAGATTCTGAAGTTTTTGGATTCAGTCAGGTCAATTCCGAACATTGCCGCCACAAGATATTCAATGGGACTTTTATCATAGACGGGGTTGAAAAGGAAAAGACCCTTTTTCAACTGATCAAAGAAACTTCCAAGCGAAACCCCAACAAGATCGTTTCTGCTTACAAAGATAATGTGGCGTTTGTGGATGGTCCAAAAGCGCAACAATTTGCCCCCAAGACACAGGACAAAGCTGACTTTTTTGAGACAGAAACCATTGACACGGTCCTTTCTCTCAAGGCCGAAACCCACAATTTTCCAACAACCGTGGAACCGTTCAACGGTGCAGCAACAGGGTCAGGTGGAGAAATCAGAGATAGATTGGCAGGTGGTACTGCGTCCATTCCTCTTGCCGGTACGGCAGTATACATGACTTCTTATCCCCGTTCGGAAAAAAACAGGAGCTGGGAAAAAAACCTCGAAGAGCGAAAATGGCTTTACCAGACCCCGATGGATATTCTGATCAAAGCTTCCAACGGAGCTTCTGATTTTGGAAATAAATTCGGTCAGCCCCTGATCTGTGGGTCGGTACTTACTTTTGAGCATGAGGAGAATGAAAAATCCCATGGATTTGACAAGGTCATTATGCTGGCTGGAGGGATAGGATTTACAAGAAAGGAATATGCCAAAAAGAATGAGCCGGGCAAGGGCGATAAAATTATCGTCATGGGTGGTGACAATTACCGCATTGGTATGGGAGGAGGAGCAGTTTCTTCCGTCAATACGGGTGAATTCAGCAATGCTATTGAGTTGAATGCCATTCAAAGGTCCAATCCGGAGATGCAGAAGCGTGTGGCCAATGTGATCCGTGCCATGGCTGAAAGCAAGGATAACCCGATCATTTCGATTCATGACCATGGTGCTGGAGGACACCTCAATTGTCTTTCTGAACTGGTGGAAACAACCGGAGGTACGATCCATATTGACAAGCTTCCTGTAGGAGATCCTACCTTGTCCCATAAGGAGATCATCGGAAACGAATCTCAGGAAAGAATGGGATTGGTAGTCCATGAAAAAGACGTAGAAATACTAAAGAAAATATCCGATAGGGAAAGGGCTCCTTTTTATGTAGTTGGAGAAACTACCGGTGACATGCACTTTAAATTCGAGCATGGCCCGACTGGTGCCAAACCTGTAGATTGGAACCTGGCCAATATGTTTGGAAGTAGTCCTAAGACAGTTTTGGAGGACAAAACCTCCCAATCTAACTATTCAGAACCGGAGTATTCAGCCGAACAACTGAAGGGTTACATTTCTGATGTGCTGCAGCTGGAAGCTGTGGCCTGTAAGGACTGGTTGACCAATAAGGTAGACAGGTCGGTAACGGGAAGGGTAGCGACACAGCAGACTACGGGTGAGATCCAATTGCCTCTTAATAATGTGGCTGTGATGGCCTTGGATTTCAATGCGGACAAAGGCATTGCAACTTCTATAGGACATGCCCCGGTAGCTGCTTTGGCTAATCCCGAAGCAGGATCCCGTTTGGCGATTGCGGAAGCCTTGACCAATCTTGTTTGGGCGCCTATTACGGATGGTTTGTCAGGGGTGTCCTTGAGTGCCAACTGGATGTGGCCAGCCAAAAATGAAGGTGAAAATGACAGGTTATACAGGGCTGTAGAAGCGGTTTCTGAATTTGCTATTGAACTTGGTCTGAATATTCCTACCGGTAAAGACTCCCTGTCCATGACACAGAAATATCCAGGTGGAAAGACCGTTTATTCTCCGGGGACAGTAATCATCTCTTCGGTTGGGGAGTGTTCTGACCCAAAAGCTACGATATCTCCTGATCTAAAGCCTGTAGAAGGCTCTAAGGTTTACTTCATAGATTTTTCAAAGGACTCACCCAAACTGGGAGGTTCAAGTTTTGCCCAAATGCTCAACAAAGTAGGGCAGGAGGTACCGGATGTAAAGGATGCTTACTATTTTTCCCAAGCATTTATGGTTGTTCAAAAACTGATCGAAAAAGGTGAACTATTGGCCGGACACGACATTGGTTCAGGGGGCTTGATCACTTCTCTTTTAGAAATGTGTTTTCCATCCGAAAGTGTAGGTTTAAAAGTCAAATTGGACAGATTGGCTGAAGGGGATTATGTCAAGTCACTTTTTGCAGAAAACCCGGGGGTTTTGATCCAGGTGAGCAATCCTGAAAGGACTAGAGCAGTATTGGCCAATTATGGCATTTCTTATGTTTCCATTGCAGATGTGACCTTGGATGGAAAGGTTAATATGGATCAGATATCCTTGGAACTGGATGTGTTGGAAATGAGAGATACTTGGTTTAAATCTTCGTATTTGTTGGACAAAAAGCAATCGGGAGATAAACTGGCTTTGGAAAGGTTCTCCAATTACAAAAACCAAAAACTCATTTACAAATTCGGGGAGGACTGGAAAGGAACTTTTGATTCCTTTGGTTTGAATCCCTTTAGAAAAGAGCCATCCGGTAAAAAGGCAGCTATCATCCGTGAAAAAGGTGTCAATGGGGATAGAGAAATGGCCTATTCACTTTGGTTGGCAGGATTTGATGTCAAGGATGTCCACATGACTGACCTGATTTCCGGCAGGGAAAATCTGGAAGATATTCAGATGATCGTTTTTGTTGGAGGTTTTTCCAATTCAGATGTTTTGGGGTCTGCCAAAGGGTGGGCTGGTGCTTTTCTTTACAATGAAAAGGCCAAACAGGCTTTGGATAATTTTTATGCCCGTAAAGACACTTTGAGTTTAGGTGTTTGCAACGGTTGTCAACTGATGGTGGAGTTAGGTTTGGTTACAACAGATCATGACCAAAAGCCCAAGATGCTGCACAATGAAAGTCACAAGTTTGAGTCTGCATTTGTCAATGTAGATATACCTGAAAACGATACGGTGATGTTCGGTAGCTTATCCGGCCAAAGACTTGGCGTTTGGGTGGCACATGGAGAAGGAAAGTTTTCCTTGCCTAAAGAGAAAAGTACATATCATATTGGGATGACTTATTCCTATCAAGGCTATCCGGGTAATCCAAATGGATCGGATTATTCAGTAGCTGGAATTGCATCATCAGATGGCAGACATTTAGCCATCATGCCCCACATTGAAAGGTCATTGAAGCCATGGAACTGGCCTTATTATCCAGCAGAAAGGGCCAATGAAGAAATCAGCCCATGGATGGAAGCTTTTGTAAATGCTTATAGGTGGGTTGCAGATAAGCAAGGGAGTTAAGCCAACAAAGCAATACTTATTCCCATAATTCCGAAACCGGCTATGAGTCCCCATTTACTGTGTGTTTCATGGCCGGTTTTGTATGCTTGGGGCAGTAGCTCAAAGAATGCCACATACACCATTATACTGGCTACAAAAACATTGACTACGTCAAAAACATCAGGATCAGCATTTTCGAAAAATAAGAAATACGCGATACCTGCGCCAATAGGTTCAGAGAGTCCTGCTGCTAATGTAACCAAAAGTGCTTTTTTCTTGCTCTTGGTGGCATGATAGATGGGCAGGGCAACTGCCAGTCCTTCGGGAATATTGTGAATGGCGATAGCTATGGCAATTCCAATCCCCAGATTGACATCCTGAATGGTGGTCAAAAAAGTCACCAAGCCTTCCGGTAAATTATGTACGGCCAGAGCGATGGCTGTTATAATTCCTGTTTTATAAAGACTTTTTGCTTTTTTGTCATCCAGTTCTTTGGCTCCGATTTCGGCAAGGTTTTCCTTGGAAATATTGAACCGGTCAGCAATCCAAGAAATGAGAACCCCCAAAAGACCTATGATGACCAAACCTCCGATAAAATAGAGCGTCACTCTTAAGTAAGCTTCTGATTCCTCCTCATAATTGTCCTTGAAGGTTTCCAATGCTCCAAAAATCAGCTCAACAAATGAAATGTATATCATCGCCCCAGCGGCCAGACCAAGTCCAAAAGCCAGGTATTTGCTTTTTCTTGCATGCTTGCTAAAGGCAGCCAAACCTCCAATACCGGTAGAAAGGCCCGCCATGGTAGTCAACAAAAAAGCGTATAATAGATTATCGTCCAGTTCCATCAATTTTCAAAAATCCTTTCAAAATAGTATATAATTTTATGACAGCCTAATTTATTCTTAAAGTCAATTATTCATTTAATTTAGGGACTGGAAAGAATGAAAAGGCAATATCCTGATATCAAAAATTATGGCAGAAAAGAAGATTGAAGTCCTGATACTACTGTTTGATGAGGTAGAGGTTCTGGATTTTGCAGGACCATTTGAGGTGTTTTCAGTTGCAAACGAGTTGTCCGGCTATCAACTGATGAACATCACAACAGTAAGTAAAAATGGTGAGGTAATCCATGCCAAAAACGGTTTGAAGGTAATTCCCGATATTGATTTAGGGCAAATCCAATCTGTCGATATCCTTGTTATTCCAGGAGGAGACGGTAGCAAAAACGTGATAAATGACAGTTGGATGATGAGTTGCATAAATAAACTCATTCCCAACACCCAAGTAACCATGTCAGTCTGTAGTGGTGCGCGGATTTTGGCCAAATTGGGGTATCTTGATGACAAAGCCTTTACCACCCATCAATCCGTTTTTGAGGATGTGATGGACTTGGCAAAAAATTCCACTCCCAAAAGGGATGAAAGGTTTGTAGACTTGGGTAAAATAAAAACCGCAGCCGGAGTTGCTGCGGGTATAGATTTGTCACTATATGTTATCCAAGGACTTTTTGGGCAAGAGTGTATGAAAAATACTGCCGGGTATATGGAATATGAGATAAATTCTATTATTAAATGATAATGCCTTTATGATGATGTTACCGCGAATATATTTAGTAAATGGAAGGCCCAAACTTTCAAACCCAATTAATCAAAAACCATTTCGGGAATTTCTCCTTCCACGACCAAACGACCTTCTGTTTTTTGCTTGATTTCTTCTACACTCACTCCTGGGGCGCGCTCAAGCAATTTGAATCCTCCTTCAGGTAAGACTTCCAGTACTGCAAGGTCAGTGACAATCTTTTTGACACAACGGATTCCAGTGATAGGAAGGCTACAGTTTTTCAGTAATTTGGGCTGACCATCTTTACTGCAATGCTGCATGGCCACAATGATGTTTTCTGCCGAGGCTACCAAATCCATAGCTCCTCCCATACCTTTTACCATTTTGCCAGGAATCTTCCAATTGGCGATGTCACCTGTTTCAGAAACTTCCATGGCCCCTAAGATCGTCAGGTGAACATGTCCTCCTCTTATCATGGAGAAGGATTCCGCGGAACTGAACAATGCTGAACCTTTAACCATGGTAATGGTCTGCTTCCCTGCATTTATCAGATCCGGATCGATTTTATCTTCCGTAGGAAATGGACCAATACCCAATAATCCGTTTTCGGATTGGAGGACCACTTCCAGATCATCAGGAATGTAGTTGGCCACTAATGTGGGAATACCGATCCCTAAATTTATATACTGTCCATTCTGGACCTCTTTGGCTATTCTTTGGGCTATTTGATCTTTATTTAACATGTCTTTAAGTTGTTTTGGGGTTTATATAACTATGCTTGAAATACAGTAGAAATAAGGTTGAAATACAATTGAAATACAGTAGAAATACGATTGAAACTGGAGCTTTAGCGGAAGTCCCGAGAGCGAAGCGATTCGGGATAAAGTAGAAATAAGGTTGAAACACAATTGAAATACAGTAGAAATATATTTGAAATATGGAGATGAAATCAAGGCTTATTCCTCCAAATCCGGCCTGACCTAGAAATCTATATCACCAAAGGCATATTTCTATTTATTTCACGAAGTATATTTCTACTATATATCACTAAGTATATGTCATTTCTTAGAAACCGTCCTTTGTTCTATCCTTTTCTCATAATCTACGCCCTGAAAAATCCTTTGGACATATATTCCCGGTGTGTGGATGGAATTGGGGTCCAATTCACCGGCGGGGACCAATTCTTCTACCTCAGCGATGGTGATTTTTCCGGCTGCCGCCATCATAGGGTTGAAGTTTCGGGCAGTTCCTTTGAAAACCAAATTACCTGCGGTATCTCCTTTCCAGGCTTTCACAAATGCGAAGTCTGCTTTCAACCATCTTTCCAGCAAATACAATTTACCGTCAAATTCCCTGATTTCTTTTCCATCGGCTACTTCCGTGCCTACACCTGCTGGTGTGAAAAATGCCGGAATTCCTGCGCCTCCTGCCCGGACTCTTTCGGCTAATGTTCCCTGTGGAATAAGCTCCACTTCCAATTCACCACTCAGCAACTGTCTTTCAAACTCCGCATTTTCTCCCACATAGGAAGAAATCATTTTCTTGACCATTTTCTTTTGAAGCATCAGTCCAATTCCGAAATCATCCACACCGGCATTGTTGGAAATGCAGGTCAGTCCATTGAGATCTTTCTCTAAAAGTGCTTTGATGCAATTTTCCGGAATACCGCTAAGACCGAATCCTCCGAACATCAATACCATATCTGAGCTGACGTCTTGTACTGCTTCTCGGGCATTTGCTACTGTTTTATTGATCATTTTTTTGAGCTTTAAGTTATTTTTGGGTTAAGATGCGCTGTGCATCTTCTTTGTCTTTTGCCAGTTGGTATTTTAAGGCCTCCAATCCAGCGAATTTTTTTTCAGGTCGGAGGTAGGATTTGAAATGTACACAGACTCTCTTATCATATAGATCTCCGTCAAAGTCAAACAAATTCACTTCAATGGTTTGGCTTTCTCCATTCACGGTAGGCCGCATTCCAATGTTCAGCATACCATTATACCTGCTGCCCTCTACATACACCGTGACGGCATATGCTCCGTTACAAGGTATTAGTTTATAGTCATGGGGTACATGAATGTTGGCTGTAGGGAAACCTATGGACCTGCCAAGTTGCTGGCCTTTGATAATAATTCCGTTGATTTCATAATCCCTGCCCAGGTATTCATTTGCGATCTGTACATTCCCCTCTTCCAGGGCCTTTCGGATTTTGGTACTAGAAACCCCTACATCATCAACATCTTCTCTGGAAATCTCCTCCAAGTCAAAATTAAACTTGTGTTTGTTTTCTTTGAGATACGCAAAGCTGCCTTCTCTGTTTTTACCAAACCTATGATCATATCCTATGACCAATTTACGGGTTTGAATGGTATCAATGATGATTTTTTGGATGAATTCACCTGAACTGAGGTTCGAAAATTCTTTCGTAAAGGGAATGGTCAATAAATGATCTATTCCAAAATTCTTTAGCAACCTGGATTTTTCTTCAAAGGTAGAGAGTAATTTGAGCTTGTGCTCATTGGGGTAAAGGACCATTCTGGGATGTGGCCAAAAAGTAATCAAAACGGTCTCTCCTCCGATTTCCTTCGCAATGTTTGAAAGTCTTTGTAGGATCTTTTGATGACCAAGATGTACACCGTCAAAAGTTCCGCTTGTCACCACCGCGTTGGATACTTTTTCAAAATGGTCTACACCTTCATATATTTTCATCCTTTCTTGCTTTGATTTTTTCTATTAATTGGCCTAAGTCTTCAGCTTGGTCAAGGGCATAGGAGCCGATTCTTGTCCTGCATAAGGAAGACATGTATGCACCTACTTGCAATATTTCACCGAGATCTCTAGCCAAACTCCTGATATAGGTACCCTTAGAACATACAATTCTAAAATGTACTGTAGGGTTTTCAAATTTAGTGACTTCAAAAACGGAAACAGTGACTGGTCTAGGTTCCATTTTAACTTCCTTACCTTTTCTGGCAGACTCATAGACCCGCTTTCCATCCACTTTTATAGCCGAGTGCATGGGCGGTATTTGTAAAATATCACCGGTAAGCTGTGCGACGGCAGCCTTCACTTGATCCAAACTCAAGTGAGAAGGATCTGCTATTTCTTCTACAGGCTTTTCCAGATCAAAACTTTCGGTGGTTTTCCCAAGCTCAAAAGTTCCTGTATACTCCTTTTCCTGACCCATAAAGGTCTCTATGGATTTGGTTTTTTTGCCTGCGCATACAATTAATAGTCCTGTAGCCAATGGGTCCAGCGTGCCTGCATGTCCGACCTTTTTGATTTTCAAGACATTTCTCACCTTTTTGACTACATCAAAAGAAGTCCATTCCAAGGGCTTATTGATCAAAAAAACTTCTCCGTAGGGTTCTTCCTGCATACTACAAATATAATCCAGCGAAAATGGCAATCAAGCCCACTATGCTGCAATATATGGCAAAGTAGGTAAGCTTGCTTCTCCTTACCAAAGCAATCATCCACGTACAGGCAAAATACCCTGATACAAATGCTGCCAAAAAGCCGAAAGTCAAGTAGCCAAAACTTTCACTGCTGTACGTCAAGGCGCCATCAAGTATGTCTTTCGCAATTTTACCAAAAATCAAAGGGACTACCATCAAGAATGAAAATCTCGCAGCCTTTGTCTTGTCTATACCCAAAAGCACAGAGGCAGAAATGGTAGCTCCAGACCGGGATATTCCGGGTAGCATCGCTACTGCCTGGGCCAAACCTACCAAAACGGCATTAGGAAAGCTGACAGGCTTTTCTGTGTTTTTGGCTTTGTCCGCAAGAAAAAGCAAAAGTGCCGTTACCAAGAGCATAAATCCTACAAATACCACTTGGCCTCCAAAAAACTGCTCCAATTGTTCTTCGAAAAACAAACCTACTATGACAGCTGGAATCATCGAAAGGACGATTTTCGCAGCAAATTGGGTCTCTTCATTCCACTTGAATTTAAGAATCCCTTCGATCAGCTCTGCAATGTCTTTTCTGAAAACCAGCAAAGTAGCCAATGCCGTAGCAAAATGCAGCACCACAGTAAACATCATACTCTCTTCCGGGATTTTTTCGTCACCCAATAATGCAGAAGCAAGCTCTAGGTGTCCACTTGATGACACAGGCAAAAATTCGGTCAAACCTTGGATAATGCCAAGGATGATCGCATCAATTATTTCCATGAATTGTTATTTTTTTTCTGACTTGTGGAAAATGGCATAAAACTGAAAAATGAATCCGGCCAATGTGATAATCGGCCCCAAAACAGTGCCTAAGAACCCAAATCCATGAGGCTCTTTGTCAAGACCTATGATGGTAAAGCCGAGGATTATGATACCCAAACCTATGAGCATCAGTATGTAGTTCTTTTTGGTAAATGCAAAATGTGGATTTGTCATGGTTTAGTATAATTCGTCCAAAGACATGTTTAAATATTTATTAACGGCCTGTAGGGTACTCAATACAGACAATAGGGCTCCAATGATTACCAATGCTCCAAAGAGATAATATAGTAAAGTATAATCCTGAAGCATGGCAAAGCCATCTATGTTGGCCTTGGTGTATTCAATTATTCCCATCAACAATCCGGAGGCGATGATACCTGCAAGTATCCCAAATGCCAATGCCCTGCCCAGAAAAGGTTTTCGGATGAATCCTCGTGTAGCCCCTACCAGCTGCATACTTCTGATCAGAAACCTTTGTGAAAATAAAGCCAGTTTGATCGTATTGTTGATCAGCATCACTACGGTAAAGATCAGGATGAGTATGAATCCTCCCATCACCAATGCTACCTTCGTTAGGTTTTGGTTGATGGATTCTACCAGATCGGCCATGTAAGTAACTTCAAACACTCCATCTATCAGCTGGATTTCCTCCACCAGCTCTTCAATCTGTTCGGCAGTTTGATATTCCTCTGCTATGGCAATGGTGTAGCTGTCTCTCAATGGGTTGTCATCTAGGAATTTTGTAAAATCTTCTCCTGTATCTTCCAAAAAAGAGGCTGCTGCTTCATCTTGGGAGATAAATGTGATGGAGGGTTCTTCGTCCTTTTGCAATACGTAAGGTTTGTTCTTTAGAGAAGTCCCAATTCTGTTGATATCCTGTTCGCTCAAACCCTTATTGAGAAAAACCTGCACTTCTATATTTTCACGGATTATGGTGGTCAAGGTCTTTGCCTGAATGACAATTACCCCAAAAAGCCCTACTATAAAGAGTGAAAGCGTGGTGCTGAAAAGTACGGAGACAAATTTAAACCTTCCTAATCTGGTTTTCTTTCTTGGATTTACCCTCATATTCCTGATGAATTGTGCCAAAATTAAACAGCTTGGTTTAGTAAACCAATCTTATTCCATGAAATCCACAGCAATTACTTTTTTGCCTGTTACTACATAGGCAAGGTCACCTGATTTGGCCTTCATGGTAGCCAAGCCTGTAAACCTTCCGAATGCAGGCAGGATCATTTGATTCTTGCTGAGAAAAAAACATGCCAATGTCAGGCTTTGTCTTCCCATTCCCTTTAGCCGTATTCCAGGGTGGATGTGCCCGCAAAGGTTCAATACACCTTCGGGAACACTTGATAAGGGCTCATGACTCAGCAGTAAGCCACCAACCTTTAGGGAAGAATCATAAACCTGCCATTTACCCGAACGGTAAATCACATCCGGTAGTATGTCATGGTTTCCTTTGATCAAGTGAAAAGTGATATCCTGAAAGTAATCCAAGAAAGTCTCCAGGTCATCCCAAGATGAGTTGAAATCACTGTGAAACAAATCCCCAAGAAAATACACATGCTTTGGATTGTATTGGTTGATAAGCTGCTGTAATTTAAGGAAGTCATGTACGTGTACATTTTCAGGGATGGGTACCCCGGACTTCCTGAAATGGGCAGCTTTCCCAAAATGCGGATCAGCGATCAAAAGGGATTCAGTGGTTTTGGAGAAGATGCATTTTTCCGGCAACAACAATAACTCCTCTTCCTTCCATTTGATTGACATTTCACCCTTTGATTCTACGGTACTCATTCCTATTGTTAATTTATCTTAACAGTATTCACAAAATGAAACAATTTTTAGTCAGTTTGGCTTGTAAAAGTATTACTTATAAGTTTTCAAATAATCCAAAAGTGAATTTTATCATGAAAAATTATCCAAAATTATTGGTCGTGCTGCTTTTAATGACCTTCAGTTCATTCGCTTACGGGCAAAATCCCGATGATATTTTGGGAGAGTGGTACACTACAGAAAAGGACGCCAAAATTGAGATTTTCAAAGATCAGAATAAGTACCATGGTAGAATCATATGGATGGATGAACCGGAGATTGACGGGAAGCCAGTACTTGATGAAAACAATTCGGATAAAAGTAAAAGAAATAGGCCGATTTTGGGAATGAAACTGCTGGAAGACTTCAAATTCAATGATGGTAAATGGGAGGATGGCACCATCTATGACCCTAGAAACGGAAAAAACTACTCCTGTACCTTGAGGAAGAAAAACGACCAAACTTTGGAAGTTAGAGGCTACGTAGGGGTATCTCTCATTGGGCGCACAGTTGAATGGACAAAAGCCAAGTAGCTTCTGATCACTTCCTCTTACTGATTTTATTCAGAGCTATTCCTTTTTGCATGCGTGATTTGAAGATGAGCATATCATCAGGTGACTTAGCGGCGTGTTTGGTGCTTCTGCCCTGAACCCTTTTCCTCCACATTCTAAAGGAGCTTTCCTTCATCTCCCTTCGCATCAATTGAATGACTTCTTTTTCACTTAGTCCAAATTGCTGCTCTATAACATCGAAAGTTGTACGGTCTTCCCATGCCATTTCGATTATCCTGTCAACTTCTTCTGCTGAAAGATTTTTTGATTTGTCCATGGTGTAAAAACTTTGAGGAAATGGCATTGTTTACAAGTGGATGGAAAAAATCAATGTCATTTTAAACAAAAATTTGAAATGGAACCTGAAATGGAATTTCGGCACCTCAACAAGGGGTTCGAAACTATAGAAAAGCCACTGGATGAGGCCAAATTAGAAGCTTGGAAGAAAGGAAAAACCGGCATTCCATTAATAGATGCCTGTATGCGTTGCTTGGTAGAGACGGGATATTTGAATTTTAGGATGCGTGCCATGTTGGTTTCCTTTCTTACCCATCACCTATTCCAGGAGTGGAAGGTAGGCTCAGCTCACTTAGCCAGGCAATTTTTGGATTTTGAGCCGGGAATTCACTTTCCACAGCTTCAGATTACTTCTACATCAAAAGCTCCATTGACGATTTCTCCATCAATTTTCACCTGAATCCACACCCTGTAATCACCTGGTTGTGGAAATGCATATGGGAATCTAACCATACTATGGTCCTCGTGTTCGGGATCCTCAAGATAGGGCAGGTGTACCATATCTCCCATGAGCAGGCTGTCTCTTTCCTTATCCGGCAATTCATCCAAAAATGAGAGCACCTGATCTACACTGTCCATAAAACTCAAATTTTTGGGAAGGTTATTAAATCCCACATATCCTGATTCAAACCTTTCCAGAAGCATTTGCTGAGAACCCATGGAATACGTACCGGTGGGATGCAAGTGGATGTAAACCGATCCATCATGCTTCAACACAACTGCATGTCCCATCATGCCCAGATAGGATTCCAGCTGGGCAGGTTCTCCCTCAGCATCGAACAAAGCAAAATCCAGACTGTATAGCCTTCCTGCTTCAAACTTACCTGTCTCTGTCTCCCACATGGCAGAATATCCTCCAGGAAGATCAGTCATCAGGCCTGGCTTACCACATACCATGATGTCACCATCCAAAACCAGTGGTTTATTTCCTATGGGATTGGAAAATGTAAAAGTATCATCTCTTCCCAATCTGAATTCCCTATTAGAAGCCAGTTGAAAATTAGCCGATTCCGGTACTGAAAGTTCGGAAACTATGGTTTCAGAGAATCCGGTATATCTTGTTATATCTGCGAAAACGTGATAATCACCAGCAGGCAAAGGTGGAAGTTGAACTTCATAATTCAAAGTATCCAATCTCTTAGGATGCAAATGGGCAAATACATCAAGCTCATTTTTTTTGATCAAAAATAAATGCATGAGTTTGCCGTGATCTGGGACCATATAGCTCAGTTTGCGGGTAATTTGACCATACTTCAGTTCCGTGGAGTCCACTTTTAAGCGCAGGTAATTACCCCCATCCCTTTCAATAAATTGGCTTTCAGCAGAAAAAGGCTGGTACAATGTTTCATTGTATTGCCTTGCCTCTGCGTCCCACCAGGATTTACCACCCCAAAGAACTAAACCAACTACAACAGCCCCAATTGCTGTACCGATGATTCTTTTCCTTTGACCTTTGGGGCTTCTTTCTTCACCGGGATTGCGGATGCTGTCACCCATAGCTGAAGAAAAAATGGTCACCAAAAGGATAACAAGGAAAACCCCCAAAACAGATAAGGCAATACCGAGTTCCTTGGGCATTTCATTTTGGGCTGTTGGCATGGCCATGATGGGCACCACAGCTTCGTAAGTCTCCCCATCTTTGGTAAGCAAAATCTGCACGCTAGAAGTACCACTTTGCATAAACCACATCTCTCCTTCGAATTTCCCCGGTTCACCGGGCACCGATATCAAAGCATCTGCTGTGGGCGTTCCCATCAATCCGGCGGACCAATACACTGGCCTTGCTTCTAAAATTACTCCATCCGGATTTTCAGGAAGTATGACCGATACCATGGCAGTTCCCGGAATTACATCAGGTGGGTCTACATTGGCCAAGACCCTGTAATCACCCATCATACCTTCAAAAATCACCCCGGGACTACCCACATGCCCCATGCTCAGGTACCAAATTCCCAGCAACGCGAGGAAAACCAAATTTTTATGCTTTATCATCTTTTCACCTGTTTCATCCAATTCCCCCATGAAAGCCCGATCCTTGATGTAATCCAAGCTATGGGTAAGGCTATCAATAAGCCCTTGACCAATGCCCATCCAGTATCTACACTGCTGGGAACAAAAGCATACCTGTAGGCATAATCAGGAGAACTCATATAAGACCATGAGGACCTGCCAAAAAACCAACCGCGGGCTGCTTCTGTATGTAAGAACTCAGCAAAGTACCATTGGGCCGGAACAAAAGTTGCCAAAAACGCCACAGCCAATATTCCTGAAAGAAACCATTTATTTATGTTCTTGAATCTGGCCATAATAAGGTCAATTGCTACGGCAGGCACAATCAAAAGAATCGGGAAATGATAAGCCTGTAAGGTGGTTATGTGGTTGTAAACAGGGCTTAACCTTGGTTCTGCAGGAAAAAGGGGCAGAATCCAAACCATTGCAGCCATAATCAAGGTGTAAGCCAATGCCATTTTTGTACATGCCCATTTGTATGGTGCTGCAAATGTCACTGAAATCATAAACATAGGAAAAGTCAAGGCCGCAATCTGGTACATCAATGCTCCATGCATCAAAAACGGCCAGAAATACTGGGAAACCAACACATACACCATGGCCAGAAGAATCCCCGCAGTCAGGGCATACATCCACTGCAATTGGGCATGGGTATTTTCTGTGATATTGTTTTGCAGTCTGTTTTGAAGCGCCGTGACGGATATCATCGCACCAAATTGGATCATGATCATTCCCAATCCCAAAAGTACATGGGGAGGAGAGAGGATCTGTACATCGAGTCCATAAGTATTGTGCCACCAATCATCAAAAGGTGCTGAGGTCAGCATGGCAAAGGCTCCCCAGATACAAAACATAGCACCTAAAGAACCATGAAATATCCCCCAAAACTTGATTGCTTTTGATTTTTCAGCAGCTGTTCCCCAAAAACTCGTTTTGAGGACTTTGATTCCTGAGAAGACACCGGCAATTACTGCTCCCACATAAATCGCAATATGCGGTGGAGAAAACAAGGTGTCACGCCCCACACTCATGTGCCAGGAAATGTCCCAGATCAATCCAATAACGATACAAAGGGAGGAAAAGACAGAAGCATACACATAGGTAGGAATCTGTCTGATTGAAGTGGCGCTGTTGCTCTGGGTTTTGACCGCTTCCTCTTGAAGGGTCAAAGTGCTAAATGTGACTTTCATTTGGATTGGATTTTTTTTCAATTTATATAAAAATGTATGCAATAGCGAAATATCATAAATGAAAAACCCTTGATCATCAGGGAAAATCAAAAATGGCAACCGTTTGGCTGCCATTGATTTGTGTTTGATAAAATTATTTACTGACCAGGTCTATATTTCTTTCTGGCATTGGTTTCTACATCTGCCCTATAGTAGTGTACATCCTTAAATTCTCCGGCAGCATAAATCTCTGCCTGATCGACGAAATGATGTGAAAATGGGTTTCCGCTTTGCCCTCCGGCAAGCAGACTCTTTGCCTTAACTTTATCACCGAACTCCACTACGGCCACAAAACTGTTGCCTACATTCCCATACCACTTTTTGGTGTTTGGATACGATCTGCTTCCGTAAGCTGCCAAAGAACCCCACAGGGAAGAGTTATATCCAATAGGTAAGCTTGGCAGCTCATCGTAAAATTTCCCCTGTATTTCATTGGTGACCCTTTGGAACCTGTTGATTTCTCCCCAAGGCGTGTTCCAGGTACCAAAATCCTCCTTAAGTTTGTCTACTGCTCTTTCTAAGGCATCAAGCATGGCCGGACCTTCCATGTTTTCAGCGATATAATCAAAAATATATGCATCCCAAGGCCTGTCCATATTTCTAACTTCTGCCATCAGTTGATTTCCCCAAAAAACAGCGATGGAGGTACCCACAGAAGAAACACCTGTTTTCAAATCCCAGTCTTTTAAAACTTTGACCGGTTCCGAAAGGGAATTCTTTTGGGAGTGATTGGCCGGTAAAGCTTCATAAGCTTTTACAAGGGCAGGAATCAGTGGATCAAAAGCCATCAGGGTAGGTTCGTAGCCAAGCTCTTTGGTTAGGGATTCCATGGTGTAATTTTCCTTGTTTTTCATGATCCTTACAGCATTGATCCCGCGGGCATTTTCGAGGTCCCAAGCCATATAGGCCGGATAATCTTCTCGCTTTGGACTGTATGGACCTGCCGCGGTAAAGGGAGTAGAATTACAATTTTGTATCCAACCGTTCTCAGGATTTTCAATATAGATCATCTCATCCACTTCATGAAGTCCCTGCCAGTCAGTCTCCGGATTGGAGCCATCCACCACATTTCTCCAATCAAAATCCGGGTTTCTTTTCGGAATGAAGTTCCCATGGTAATACACAATGTTACCATCTTTATCGGCATACACCGTGTTGTTCGAGGAGTTGGTCTTTAGGTCCATGGTGGCCTTGAATTCCTCGTGTGTTTTTGTTTTTGTTCTAGTATAGGATTGGGTAAGAGCCTTTTGCCTCTCTACCATCAAGGCGATGGCGACCCACTTGCCACCTTCTTCGCGAATGACCGGGCCGTGATGGCTATAAAACGCCGTAAATTCTCTTTCGATTAACTGATCACCTTCTTTGTATTTGGTAAGGATTTTCTTTTCGGTAAGTGGTCTCCATTCCTCTCCAAATTTGTAATGGTATTTCCCGTTTCTTTTTTCAACAGTCAGCGCAAAATGATCAATGGCATCGGCCCTGCTGGAAGTATGCATCCATCCGTTGTATTCGTTGAATCCTTGATAGATAAAAAACTGTCCCCAAGTAACCGCTCCATAAGCATTTAATCCTTCTTCGGAAATCATATGAACTTCCGGCCTGAAATAGAAGGATGTATGAGGATTTATAAATAAAAGGGCATTGCCAGTTTGAGAAAGTTTTGGAGCTATGGCAAAGCCATTTGATCCTCTGGGTTCCTCATCCCAATCCCGCTCCTGATACACCAAGCCAGCATGGAAGTCTTTATCATAGAAACTTTTGAGCTCATTGACCGAAATTGTTTCAATATCTCCGCCTATGCTGCCCTCAGAGAAGGCCAGCGCCATCCAAGGATCGAATTTGGTCAGTAACTTAGGTTTGATTTCCGGATGGGAATGTAGAAAATAATTGATCCCGTCAGCCCAAGCGTCCATCAAGGATTTAAGCCAATCTGGAGATTCCTTGTATTCTTGCTTAAGTACTTCCTCATCAATATATAGCTTCATCCTGAGGTCAGCATAGAGTTCTTGAATACCTTCTACTTCCGCTTTTCTACCCAAGGCAAATATGTAATTGGATTCCACACGGTTGAAGTCATCCTCGCACTGGGCGTAAATCATACCAAACACTGCATCAGCATCGGTTTTGCCATAAATGTGGGGGACACCATATTCATCTCTGATGATTTCGGTGTTTTGGGCATGGGATTTCCACCTGTCCAGGTTTTCCTGTGCTATGGCCGGAACTAAGAACAAGAAAAATACCAGCAGTTGAAAGCAATTTCTAAGCATATATTGGGTGTCTTGATTGAATTGCTAAAATAGGAATATAGGCAAGACTATCAATCAATATTTATCTGAAGGGGAATATTTCAAAGTATAAAGAGGAAGCTTTTTATTGTTCAGTTTCGAACATATTCTGTTTCGCATTTGGACAAGGGACAAAGGAGTTTTTTTGTAAAATCCCTTTCTCCTTTATTGAGGGCAGATTTGGCATGGCTGGTCTCAAAATTGTATTGACTGAATAAAAATCCAATATGCTGACACTCTTACTCTGGTTGATATTGGCGGTTCTTTGCTGGCCATTGGCAGTTCTTGCCCTAATACTTTATCCAATTGTTTGGTTGCTGTTGTTACCGTTCAGGCTTTTGGGCTTTGCCATTGATATTTCATTTTCCTTTGTCAAAAATTTGCTTCTGTTGCCTTTTAGGCTTGTAGGAGTGGGTAGGTAGAAGAAGCGAGAGATTAGATGCTAGAATCGAGATACGAGAAACAAGGATCGCGAGGCGAGAAACAATAAAAGACAGCTTAAGGAGACATTTACCTCGGAGGATTTAAAAAACCTCGAAGGCGAGAAAATAAATTTGAAACAAGTGACTTGAAGTAGTTTGAAATCAGAAAGAGCCTCGTAAATCGTCCTTCGTAAATCGTAAATCCAATTTAAAGACCATCTACCTCACTTTCGCTTTTCGAAGTATCCTTGAAAATACAGCAGGGAACAGTCTCTTCAGGTAAACAGCAAACTTTTCTTTTCCTCCAATGAGAATTTCTTCTTTTCTTGATTCAATGGCTTTGTAGATCTGCCTTGCACAAGCCTCAGCAGGCATTCCTTTGGCTTGGGCGTCATCCATTTCTTTGAGCGGACTGCCATTGCCTGTTAAAGCATTAATGGATACGTTGGTTTTAATAAAACCTGGACAGATCATGGTTACCCCTATATTGTCTTTAAAATGCTCCGCCCTAAGTGAATCAAAAAAACCATGCAGGGCATGCTTGCTGGCAGCATAAGCTGAACGGTACGGTGAACCGAATTTTCCCACCAAACTACTTACCACTCCAAAATGCCCCGATTTGTTACCAATAAAATGTGGCAGCAACTCTTTGCTTAAGGCTATGGTGCCAAAAAAGTTAACGTCCATTATTTTGCGGTCTACAGATAAATCTGTTTCAGCTGCCAGAGACCTTTGACTTATGCCTCCATTATTGATCAGGACATCTATTTTGCCAAAAGCACTTATGGCTTTTTGGACTTTGCCGGAAAAACTGTCTATATCAATAAGGTCAAGAGGCAAAACAAAAATATTTTCAGGGCATTTAGAGTTGGTTTTAATACTTTCCAATTTTTCCAGATTTCTCGCAGACAAAATCACCATATGGCCATGCAACAGGTATTCTTTCGCTAAGGCTTCTCCTATTCCTGAGGAAGCTCCTGTGATCCAGACTATTTTCTTTGTCATGGCCTGATTTTCTTGTAGGTTACAAACTCAAAATTGTATTCATTTTTTTCATCCCGCTTATGCTTCTCTGAGGATGTTTTTTTCCAGTCTTCTTTTTTGATTTCAGGAAAATATACATCTCCATCAGGGGCAGCATCCACTTCAGTCACCAAAAGTTCGTCTGCCATATCCATGGCCTGATTGTAAATTTCAGCCCCTCCAATGATAAAAACCTGATCCAAGTGCTTTCCAATACAGTATTTGATAGCATCCTGAAGAGAATGAAATACATGGTGTCCTTCTGGTAAGGTGAAGTCCTGATTTCTTGTGATGACCAATGAGGTTCTGTTGGGCAGCGGTTTGCCTACAGATTCATAGGTTTTTCTGCCCATGATAATATGGTGACCGGAGGTGATTTGCTTGAAAAACTTCAGATCTGAAGAAAGCTTCCATATAAGTTGGTTGTCTTTGCCAATGACATTGTTTTTGGCTTTGGCGACTATGATTGAGATTTTCAAGGGGATTCAGGTTTAAGGTGTTTATATACTTTCTTTTTTAAATAAAGCAATCAAATCAATTTTAATCAAAAAAAGATCCCAAAGCGAGATTTTTTCACTTTGGGATCTTAGTATCATGTGAAGAATTTATAAATAAATATGAATATACGGAACTTCGCAATTGATTAAAATAAGCTTGGAATTTCAGCTCAAATCTATTTTAATTGATATTAGATACTTGCAGATATTGTTTTGAAACCCACATTTATATCAGAATTTGAGTTTACTGGTAAAGAGGCGTATAATCATGTAAATAAAAAAGACTTTTAAATGTCTGGCTCCATGATTTGACTTTTTTCAATTGACAAATATCATTTTCCCTCAGCCTGCATTCCTGCAAATATGCTCGGGTAATCATTCATATTGAAAACCTGCTTTTTGTTATCGTTGATTTCTATCACTTTCATGTCCATTACACTTTTATCCAGCTTGCTGACATAGTTCATTTCCAGGAGATTTCCTTGGGGCAGATCTTTGAAGTGCGCCGAATTACTATTTTTCATTTTTGAGGTCAAAAGAGGGTTTTCAGACCCCCAAAAGGTGTTTTTGCCTTGAATAGCTTGCTTGGTAATCCAATAGCTGCCAGTACCTTCTTCAGAATCATACACATATTCCTCACAACTGTATCCGCTGATTGTTTTGGTATTTCCTGTTTTCTTAAGCTGAAAATCCTCTTCCTCAACATCTTCCACTTCCACGGCTTCAGCCATTTTGACTAAATCAATACCATAAGCCATCCTTTGCTTTTCTCCTTCACTTTCCATCAGAATGATGGAAGCATTACGGGAAAAATCATAAATCATGATGGCTTTGCCTTCTTCCTTTTTCTTCTTTCCCTGATCCATATCGACTTCCATTCCCATCACCTGTACGTCCTCGGATAAGAATGCGGTCATGTTCATAGGTTCTATTTCTTTGCCTTTGCCGTCTTTTCCTGTGATCTCCAGAAGAGTATATCCTGTGAATACATATTGGTCAGCCACTTCTACGTCAGAGGAAATACCACTTAGCAACTTATCCCAATCAACTCCAGGCATTCCATCTTCGCCATAGAGCCCGGCAAAAGCTTTTTGAAGTTGTCTTTGAGCCAACTTCTCAGCTTCATTTTCCACGGTTTTTTCCACTGCTCTGGAGACCCCGCGCTCGGCAGCATTCCTCAGGCGGTTCATTATTTGGGCTTCGGCAAAAAACGGAGTTGCCAGAAAAATAGCCAATAATAGTGTGCTTAAATTTCTCATAAGTTCCTGAATTTTATTTTTCTTAACAAGTTATGAAAAATAAGATGTATTGGCCAATTCTAATTTGTTAAGCTTTTTCAGCAGTGATTAAGTCAATGTTTTTGATGAGTAAAAGTACAACTTGAATGAGAGATAGTATAAATGGGAATCAAAGGCATCCTGAAAAAATAATATATCCAGGATGCTCAACTATTTGTGACCGGGTTTACCTCCCTTGAGGTTGATACCCTCTTAGAAAATCTTCGATCGGCATTCTTTTTTTTCCTTCCAACTGCAACTCCAAAATACCCAGCTGACCTGAGGAGGTCTGGAATTTCAAATATTTTTTGCCATCAGTTTTGAAAGTGCCTACTTGAATATCGGAGGATTGGGTTTCTAAAACTTCCGTCTTAAAAATTTTGCAGTTTTTACCGTCCAAAGTAGTCCATGCTGCAGGGTATGGTGACAGGCCTCTTACCAGATTGTGAATGTCAGCAGCTGATTGATTCCAGTCGATTTCACAGGTTTCTTTGAATATCTTTGGGGCATGGTGGTGAAACTTGCTTTCATCCTGAGGTTTAGGGCTTATATTATCTTCAGCTACCGCTTCTATAGTTTTCAGAACCAATCCTGACCCTTTTAGCATTAGCCTTTCGTAAAGTGATCCTACGTTATCCTCCGGATGAATGGGTTCTTTTTCCTGAAAGATTATACTTCCCGTATCTATTTCATGCTTGAGGAAAAAGGTGGTTACTCCTGTTTCTTTTTCTCCGTTGATAATAGCCCAATTGATCGGAGCTGCTCCTCTGTAATCTGGAAGGAGGGAAGCGTGCAGGTTGAAGGTCCCTTGTGGAGGCATGTTCCAGACTGCTTCCGGGAGCATTCTGAACGCAACTACCACTTGAATGTCCGCGCGGTAAGATTTCAGTTCTTCTAAAAATTCCGGAGATTTAAGGTTGTTTGGCTGCAACACCGGAATTTGATGCTTCAATGCAGCTTCTTTGACAGGTGAAGGGATCATTTTTTGACCTCTTCCCTTTGGTCTGTCAGGAGCTGTGATCACAGCTACCACATTCCAGCCATTTTCTACCAAAATCTCCAAAGAAGGCACCGCAAATTCCGGGGTACCCATGTAAACAATGCGTAATTCTTTTTTATTCATGATACAAATGTCTGAAATCTTATTCAGTTGAAAGAATTGCTGACAAGGTAATCTTACATAATTGGCAATCTTTTTGAGCTGCATGTTGAATATCGAGAAAAAAGTTAATTTTGTGCGATGATTCAAAAACTACGATATGCATTTTCCAGACAATTCAGGTTTTTAGCCTGTTTGCTGTCTTTGTTTTTCGTGGTTTTAGCTGTTTTTGACGGTTTTGAGGTTGAAGATAAAATAGAGTACCAAGGTCATTTTTTTGATGAGGCTGATTTTGATTATGTGGATTTTCCCACATCTATCTCCAGACCATCCACCACAGCTGCTTCTAAATTTCAACGGATTGAATTATTCAGGATTTATGATTTTTTTCTAAGTATCACGAGACTTGAGATCAAACCATCTCAAATTCTTTCATACATACCCGTAGAATTATTTTCCAGTTTAGAGATTCTGGTAGGGAAGTCTATCAGTATGAACGCACCCTGAGTGCTCTTTTTAATCATAAGACTCTTTAAAACCCAAAGTAGCCTTTCTTCAAAAGGTATCTAAATCTCTTATTTATGAACAATTATTATTTCAAAGTGAGCTTTGATAGGCTTTACCCTGTCTTGGCTTTTACGATGAACATATTATTATATGTCTTATTGTCTACTCTTTTTTCTTGCAGTAGCGGAACCGGCAAAAACCAAAACACTCAACCTGTATTAGTTCCCATCTTGGAGCTTAAACCAATGGAAGTCAATGTCCCCAAAACTTATGTATGTGATATTCAGGCAGTCCAATTTGTAGAAGTCAGGGCCAAAGTAGAAGGCTTTGTCGATAGAATTTATGTGGATGAGGGCCAATTTGTCCGAAAAGGACAAAACCTTTTCCAACTCAGCTCAAATGAATTTAATGAGATAGTCAACTCAGCAAATGCCAAATTGCTGCAGGCAAAAGCAGAAGCCAAGGGAGCACAACTGGAGGTTGACAGACTTAGGGTATTGGTGGAAAAAAACATCATCTCAAGCTCTGAATTGGAATTGGCAAAATCCCGAAAAGCAGTGGCTGAGGCAGCTATAGCCGAAGCTGAATCCATGCTGAAAAATGCCAGAACCGGCCTTTCCTATACTACTATTAAGGCACCATTTGACGGGATTGTGGATAGGATTCCGTTTAAGACCGGAAGTTTGGTTACTGCTGGTGATTTATTAACCAACATTACCGATATCTCAGAAGTGTTTGCTTATTACAAGATCAATGAAAATGAGTACCTGCAATACATGAGAGATAAGGTTGGTACTGATTCTATCAGTGAAGAAATCTCTTTGATCCTGTCGGATGGAGAAGTTTACCCTCACAAAGGTGTTTTTGAGACCATGGAAGCAGATTTTGAAAGAGGAACCGGTTCAATTGCTTTGAGGGTTAGGTTTCCAAACCCTGATCAATTGATCAAGCATGGTGCAAGTGGAAAAGTGCAGATGGAGGATAAGTTGGAAGGTATATTTCTCATTCCACAAAAAGCAACTTTTGAAATCCAGGATTACAGCTATGTGTACTTGGTAGATAAGGAAAATAAAGTAAGGGTCAGAAGTTTCAAGCCTTTGCAGCGATTTGGTCTATTCTACATTTCGGAAGGTTTTGAGGAAGGAGACAGGATCATCTATGAAGGGATTCAGCAAGTCAAAGACGGGATGGAAATCTCACCTGAACTGACTCCTGAAAATGAGGTGTACGATACTTTGTTCAAAGCTTAAACTTCCCGTAAGATGCTAGAACTATTTATCAAAAGGCCGATACTTTCCACAGTTATTTCGGTTTTCATCACCTTATTGGGGCTTTTGTCTTTGACTTCACTGCCAATTACCCAATTCCCTGAAATTGTACCGCCGGCCGTTACCGTAACTGCCAAATATACCGGTGCGAATGCGGAGGTTTTGGCCAAGGCTGTTGCCACACCTCTGGAAAGGGCAATCAATGGAGTGCCTGGAATGAGTTACATGACATCGGTAAATACAAATGATGGGATCTCCCTGATCAATATTGTTTTTGAAGTGGGAACAGACCCTGATCAGGCAGCGGTGAATGTGCAGAACCGCGTGGCTACTGTTTTGGATGAATTGCCGGAGGAAGTAATCCGTGCTGGGGTTCAGACAGAAAAGGAGGTTAACTCAATGCTTTTGTACCTCAACCTGATGACTTCAGACAGTACTCAAGACGAAAAATTTGTTTTCAATTTTGCTGATATCAATATACTTCCTGAGCTGAAAAGGATTGATGGGGTGGGTTTCGCCCAAATCATGGGATCCCGGGATTATGCAATGAGAGTTTGGCTCAACCCGGATAGGTTGGTGGCTTATGGATTGACTCCACAGGATGTCACAGAGGCCATTCGAAATCAGAATGTGGAAGCAGCACCCGGGAAGTCCGGTATTTCCTCTGACAGGGATCCACAGGCCCTTCAGTATGTGCTCAAGTACACGGGTAAGTTCAACCAAGAAGAAGACATAGAAAATATCACGCTGAAGTCACTTCCTGATGGTTCACTGCTCAAACTTAAGGATGTTGCCGAAGTTCAGTTTGATTCTCAGGATTATAATATGGTTTCCATGACTGATGGAAGACCTTCAGCGTCTATTATGATCAAACAAAGGCCTGGTTCAAATGCAAAAGAGGTAATCCAGAATATTAAGGACAAAATGGAAGAGCTTCAGGAGAGTTCATTTCCTCCTGGTTTGGAGTACAATGTTTCCTATGATGTTTCCAGGTTTTTGGATGCGTCGATTTTTGAGGTAATCAAAACTTTAATTGAAGCCTTCTTATTAGTTTCTCTTGTAGTGTTTATTTTCTTGCAGGACTTCAGATCAACTCTTATTCCAGCAATTGCAGTACCGGTATCCTTAATTGGGACTTTTTTCTTTATG
Organism: Arthrospiribacter ruber; assembly: GCF_019343195.1. Lineage (GTDB taxonomy): Bacteria > Bacteroidota > Bacteroidia > Cytophagales > Cyclobacteriaceae > Arthrospiribacter > Arthrospiribacter ruber. Next base: position 78,956 of record NZ_RPHB01000008.1, on the reverse strand, counting down.
CAATTGTTTGGATTTTCTATCAACCTACTGACCTTGTTTGCTTTGGTATTGGCCATTGGGATTGTGGTGGATAATGCCATAGTGGTAGTAGAAGCAGTCCATGTCAAAATGCATGAGCTTAAGATGAACGCCATGGATGCGACCATTGCCGCAATGAAAGAAATAGGAGGGGCCATAGTAGCAATTACTTTGGTGATGTCAGCTGTATTTGTACCTGTGAGCTTTTTGTCCGGTCCTGTAGGGATCTTTTACAGGCAGTTTTCATTGACATTGGCCATCGCTATCGTGATCTCAGGAATCAATGCATTGACCTTATCACCTGCACTTTGTGCCATGTTACTAAAGCCATCAGATGTAGAACATAATCCCAAGAAAGGCTTGCTTCAGAAGTTCTTTTATCAATTCAATCAAAAATATGATGCCCTTTCACTCAAGTATTCAGGTATTTTGAATCTGATTGCCCACAGAAGAGCTGTCACTCTTGGCGTTTTGGTTTTGTTTTTGGCTTTGACCTATGGGGGGATGGCCGTAGTGCCCACAGGGTTTATCCCAAATGAAGATCAAGGGATGATATATGTAAACGTTACCACCCCTCCCGGAGCCACTGTGGAAAGGACTTCAGAAATCATGGATCAGGTTCAGGCAAGTCTTCTTCCTTTGGAGGAGGTGGAGACAATTTCCACACTTGCAGGTTATAGTTTGCTATCAGAAACTGCCGGAGCTTCCTATGGAATGGGGATGGTCAATTTGGTAGATTGGGAGAATAGGGATAGAAGCGTAAATCAGCTGATCGGAGATTACCAACAAAGGGTGGCACACATCAAAGGTGCCGAGATTCAGTTTTTTGCTCCCCCTCCGGTTCCAGGCTTTGGAAATGCTTCAGGGTTTGAACTGAGACTTCAGGACAAAACAGGTGGTTCCTTGGATAAAACTGCTGAAATATCCCAGTCTTTTGTGGGAGAGCTAAATAACAGACCGGAGCTAAAAGAGGTATTTACCAGTTTTGAGGCCAATTTCCCTCAATATCAATTGGTCGTAGATCATGACAAGGCAGCAAAACTAGGGGTGTCAGTAGTGGATGCGATGGAAACGCTACAGAGCTACGTAGGAAGTTTCTATTCCAGTAATTTTATCAGATACGGTCAGATGTACAAAATCATGATACAGGCATCTCCCGAATTCAGGACATCGCCAGAATCCATTCTGAATATGTACACCAAAAACTCCAGGGGACAAATGGTGCCTTATTCCAACTTTCTAAGCATGGAAAGGGTATATGGTCCTGAGCAAATCACCAGATACAACATGTTTACTTCTGCCATGGTCAACGGAGATGCTGCTGAAGGCTATTCCTCAGGTGATGCCATCAAAGCCGTGGAGGATGTGGCCTTGAAAACTCTCCCAAGAGGCTATGATATAGACTGGTCAGGAATAACCAGAGAGCAGATTGCATCAGGAAATCAGGCAGTTTACATTTTCCTGATATGTTTGGTTTTCGTTTATCTGCTTTTGGCTGCGCAGTACGAAAGCTACTTTCTGCCTTTACCTGTAATCCTTTCTTTACCGGCAGGGATTTTCGGGTCTTTTCTTTTTCTCAAAATCACCGGGTTGGAAAATAATATCTATGCTCAGGTGTCCTTGGTCATGCTTATTGGATTATTGGGGAAAAATGCCATCCTGATCATTGAGATTGCTTTACAAAATAGGAAAAGGGGTTACTCAATTTTGAAGTCAGCCGTCAATGGAGGAGTGGAAAGGCTTAGACCTATTTTGATGACTTCTTTTGCGTTTATTTCTGGCTTGATTCCTTTGACAATCGCTAGTGGTGCAGGAGCAATAGGAAATAGGACCATAGGTACAGCCGCCGCTGGGGGAATGTTGTTAGGGACTTTAATAGGGGTGTTTTTGATCCCTGGATTATTTGTGGTTTTTGAAACCATTGCATCCAGGATTAAAGAAAAATCAGTCGAGAAATCAAAACCAGTTACAGCATCATGAAAAGATTATTTCAATCAAAATTAAGTATTGCATTGCTGTTGGTTCATTTGCTTGCATCCTGCAAGGTAGCTGAAGTGTACACACCGCAATTGGAAGTCCTTCCGGGAAATTACCTAAATGAATCCCTTGAAGCAGAGTCAAGTCTCAATGTAGCCATGATCAATTGGGAGATCTATTTTGAAGATCCAAACTTAAAATCTTTGATCAGGGTAGCTTTAGAAAATAACCAGGATAACCTGAAAACTCTGGAAAGAATCAGAATTGCACGGGCAAATCTAGGGATAGCGAGAGGTGGATTACTACCTGAAATCAATGGGATTGCAGGTGCTATGTCGAGGAGATTTGGAGAGTATACCATGGATGGAGTAGGGAATACTGATTCCAATCTATCCCCTACGGTTCCGGAAGACAAGTTGATACCTGATCCTTACAGAGATTTTATTCTCGGTGCCCAATTCAATTGGGAAATTGATGTTTGGGGAAAATTAAAAAACAGAAAAAGAGCTGCATTTGAAAGGTATCTGGCCTCTGAAGAAATGGCCAATCATGTCAAAACTTGGTTAATAGGAGAGGTGGTCATGCATTATTACCAGCTTGTGGCTTTGGATGAGGAACTGAGGATTTTAACCTCAAATATAGAGCTGCAGGAAAAAGCGGTGAATTTATCTAAAGACCTGAAGGAGTCAGGTAAAGAGAACCAATTGGCTGTAGATCAATTTGAGGCATTGATGCTCAACTCCAAAGCCTTATTGATTGAAAGACAAAGGGAATTGAGGACCACGGAACTTCAGCTCACACGCTTGATGGGCGGATATGCGATGGAGCATGAAAGGACTGTACTGGATACTGCTTTTGAAAATTCTGAGTTGGTAGCTTTTGGGCTACCTGCTGACCTTCTCCGGATGAGGCCTGATATCCGAATGGCCGAAAGAGAACTTATTGCATCCAAGGCAGATTTGAACGCTGCCAGGGCGGCTTTTTTCCCCAGCATAAATTTAGGTGGAATGGCAGGCTTTAATGCTTTTGATTTCGGAAAATTGTTTTTCAGCCCTGCATCCATGGTTTATCAATTAGGGGCAGGATTGACGGCGCCGGTTTTTAATAGGAACAGGATAAGAATGGAAATGGAAACTGCAAAAGCTTCCCAAAAAATCGCCTTTTTGGAATACGAACAAACTGTTTTCAAAAGCTATCTCGAAATTCTGAATTTGATCAATGAATTTAGAACATATGATGAGCAATTGCAGCTCAAATCTTATGAGGTAGAGGTACAGAAAAGATCTGTGGATAATTCCAATATTATGTTTCGTGTAGGTTATGCGGATTATCTGGAAGTACTTAACGCTCAAAGCAGGGCTTTGCAGTCAGAAATTGAATTGATAGAGCTCAAAAAGTCTCAGCTTCAAACAAATGTTAAAATTTATCTCGCATTAGGTGGAGGGTGGATGTAAGCTCAAATAAAGTTTGTGTTTTGGTTTTCTGTAATTGTAAAAAGACCTCTGTTTTTGACAGAGGCTTTTTTTAAAAAAAAGCAAACTTTAATGAGGTAGGGGAAACAGGCTGTGTTTATCAGTTTTCTAAATGAATAAAAAAAGCCTTTGTAACATACAAAGGCTTTTGTTTTTTGGGGATAACCCTTTTTGAACTTAAACACTTCAGAGAAAAACTCTAAAATATCTTTCAAGTATACAGGTTTTATTTTGGCAAAAAAATACCCAATATTGGGTATTTTTTTGTTCAAAATATTAAAATAAAACAATTTAAACTTTTAATAATTAAATAAATTATAAAATCCGCTTCACACTAAAAAGCTCTTTTTTCCAAATGGGTTTCAAGTTGGAGCCTATCTATCCCTTCGGAAATCCACTTTGGTGCATCATTCCCTTTGAGGTGGTGATCGAAAAACTCCATCATACGCACACTGTAATCCTTCCTGTTTTCCAGCTTGGAAAGTCCATGGTTCTCTCCTTTGTATTGCATCATGATCACAGGCTTTTTCAGCCTTCTCAGAGCATTGTAATATTCAATACCCTGCGTGAAATCCACTGCGCCATCTTTGTCATTGTGCAACATCAAGAGCGGTGTCTGTACATTTTTTACATGATATACCGGAGAGTTTCTGAGATAAGAATCCCAGTTTTCCCAAGGCCCGCCTTTAAATCTCCCTTGAGATGCTTCAAAAATGGCCATGTTTCCTCCACCGGTGTTCCAATAGATAAGGTCATACATTGATACCATATTGGTAAGTGGGGCACCTGCAGCAGCAGCCTTGAACATATCTGTCTGGGTAATCAGGAAGGAAGTTTGATATCCTCCCCATGAATGTCCATGTAGACCCATATTGCCTTCATCGATTACTCCCGTTTTGAGGGCTTCTTTTACCGCAGGGAGTACACACCAAACCGCTGACATTCCTGGGTCATCCAAGGTGTATACAATATCTGGAATCAATACTGCATACCCATTGCTGGTGTAGACTCCAGGATTCCATCCGGTGCCTGAAAAACCCGGTGTAGAATAATTATGAAGTGTCTGTGAAAGTTTCTCGTAATAGTAAACTATCGTAGGGTAGCTTTTACCTTCTTCGTAACCTGCCGGTAAAAACAAAGCTGCCTGCAAGCTGTCCCCTTTATCAGAAATATAGTCGACCAGTTTTACTCCCGGAGACCAAGCATATTTAGAGGCATCAGGAGCATTGGAAGTGATTTGCTTAGGATTTTCCAGTTTGGCATTCGTGGTGAAATACTCTGTTGGCGTGCTGAATTTTTCTTTGGTAAAGAAAAATACATCAGCTTGTTCAGCTTTGCTGAGTCTGTTGATATTGGCGTCTTCCCATACCAGCTTGGTTATACCTGGGTTTAGGGCACTTTTTCCGGCATTGATAATACCTATTCCGCTCTTTTTGGTGTTTTCTCCATACATTCTCACGTAAAGGTTCTTGCTCAGGTCAATGCCTTTTTCATCCGGATCCAATGCAAATCTGCTCTGATACCTGATTTTGTCGGTTTTTCCGTTTTTGGTCAGGTTTATGGCATTTTCAGGATTGCTTATCGGAATTTGCCAGATGTCCCAATTGTCTCTGAGGAGAACATACTTACTGTCTGCACTCCAGCCCAAAGGGGCATTCATGGGTTTTTCTACATTTCTGTCATCTTCTACATTGACAAATGTAGTAGGTAACTTATTTGTAAGGTTTATCTTTTTACCGCTAACTATTTCATAGACAAAGAAATGTCCATCTTCAGCATAAAGGATTTTTGTGCCATCTTCAGAAGCTCTTGGACGGGAGTTGTAATTAGGCTGATAAAACTTTTTGAAAAGTTCTTTTTTCTCCCCGGTATTCAGATCTACTATATAATAGTCATAGTAGCTTTGACCGTCCAGATTGATGTCCAGTTCATAAGTCTGAATGTCAGAACCTAGGGCGAATTTTTGTTTCGGCAGGAGCTGCAGCTCCTTCATACTACTGTCCTGTAGGGCCAGATGTTTTTTGTTGGCAACCTGATACACTGCCCAGAAACTGTAATTTTTGTCCTGATTTTCCAACACTTGCTGACGGGACTGAAGGCGGCTATCTTTCCAATGCCAGATGGTCATATCCGGTTTGTTGGCCTCATTTTTTCCAGAGGAGGTTTTGGTTTTCCCGCTGTCAAGTTTGGCTATGGCAGATTGAAGATCAGAAATGGACTTGATGGTGGTGTCAGCCATGATTTTACCAAGTTTGTCTGACTCGGATACTTCAGACTTTTCCTCCGATTTTTCTTCTTTTTTATCCTCTTTTTTTTCTGCCACCAAAGGGTGGATGCCGTAGAAAAGCTTGCTGAGATCTTCAGACCACATGGGTTTGCGGTTTGGACTGATGGTGAAATTTTTCGGGAAATTTGTGCTGTCCTTCTTTGGGTCATAGACAATGATCTCAGGCTTGTTGAGGTTTTTCACTCCGATCAATTTGCCTTGATCCTGCTTGAATGCTTTGTCTTCCACCATTTTGAGCAAAGCAAAAGCATCACCCTTTTCAGTCCAGTTGATGGACCTGTAGGTAGCTTTTTCTGTTTCCAGAATGGAAATATTGCCAGAGTTTACATGGTAGAGGTGAAGGCCATTGCCATTTTTATTGGCAGCATCAATGGTGTATGCAAGATGTTCTCCTCCCTTATTGAAGGCATATTCAAATACGTTTCCGATGTTGTGTGACTTGAGGTTTGAAAGATTTACAATCAAGAGGTCTGAGCCTTTGGCATCGCCATTGCTACCCTCCTTGCTCAAGTTGATAGCAAGATGGGTAGATGCTTTTCCATTAAAAGAAAAAGAGGAGATATTGTCGTATTCGGTTTTCTTAAAATCATTTTCCAGATCCACAAGGATCAGTTTTTCCTTTAGATTTTTCCCTCCGTTTTTTGAGGCAGACTTCCTGTCTTTTTCCTTAGGATACTCTTTGTAAGCCACCCAACGACCATTGTCTGAAAATGAAATGGTTGGATTGGCAGAAGATCCGATCGGAAAAGTTTTTTTGCTTTCCGGATCGCTGACCTTTTGTATGATGATTTCTCCATCTCCTTCTACAGGAACCATACCATATGCCATCCATTTTCCTTCTTTGGAAAATTGTACTGAAGCTTGGGAAATGGATTTCCAGGAAGGAATGTCTTTCCACGAAATCGGTTTGGTATCTTGGGCTTCGGCCAGATGGACCAGCCATAGGGATACCAGAAATACTGTCAAGAAGCCCTTCAGGGCTGTGATTTTACTCATTTTTTAATTTTTAATTTTCGGGATGTGTAACATAACGCTCAAAAAACTCAATAATTCTGGCCATACGGTCAATTCTTCTATGTACCGCTCCAGACCTGGACAGTTCGTGTCCTTCTTCCGGATACCTGACATATTCCACAGGTTTGCCGAGAATTTTGAGGCTTTTGTAAAGGAGTTCGGACTGACGGACACCAGTCCTGAGATCTTGGTCACCGTGCTTGATCAGCAAAGGTGTTTGGATATTCTGTACATAGGTCTGAGGGCTATTGTAGTCGAGTATTTCTTTGACACCTTCTTCCCATGGATAGCCAAAATGGTTGGGAACCAATCTCCAGGCATTGCCTTCTCCAAGGAAAAAAGTAAGCTCATAAACCCCTCTCTGGGCAAAGGCTGCTTTGAACCTATGGTCATGTCCCACAATCCATGCGGTCAGATAACCAGCATATGAACCACCTGTGAGTACAAGATTGTCTCCATCTATCCAATCATATTGCTTCATGGCTTCATCCAGAGAGCCAAGAACGTCTGCTGCAGGCCCGTCTCCCCAATCTTGGAAATTGCCTTTTTGGAATGCTTTTCCGTATCCACCGCTTCCTCTTGGGTTGGCATATACCACGCCGTATCCACGAGCTGCCATTACCTGAAATTCATGCCACATGGATGCTTCGCCAGGCCCCCACATCGCTGAAGGGCCTCCATGCATATTGACTACAGTAGGGTATTTGGTTCCGGAGGATTTGCCTATTGGTTCCATCACCCAATAGTCAACTGTAAAGCCATCCGAGGTTTTAAGCTGGTGAGCAGTAGGTTTTGAAATCTGTTTTCCTTCAAGCCAGGATTCATTGTTTTTGCTGATTTGCTTGGCGTTTTTATTGGAAAGGTCTGCAAGGTATATCTCCGAAGGATTTTCTATTTTGGTCAGGGCATAGACCAGCTTCTGATCTCTCAGGTCAAAGCTGGTGACACCTTGTGCCCCGGTGATGACCGGGTCTATTTTTGCTGAGTTGACATTAACTTTCCAGAGAGAGAATCCTCCTTGGTTGGCTCCGGAAAAGTAAACATCCTGCGAATTGGATGCCCATTTACCCGATCCAATACTTCTGTCAAGCGATTCGGTCAGCCATTTCATACCACTGCCGTCAGGCTTGATGGCGCCCAACATGGACATGTTGTAGGAGGGTTCCTCCATGTTCATCCCTCTGAAAAGTATCCACTTTCCATCAGGGGAAAAATTAGGCGCGCCTACGCTATGTCCTTTAAGCGAATAAAACACTTCAGCAGACTGACTGGATAAGTTGATCTTCCATATTTCAGTGGTATTGGTCAAATCCGGGTGTTCTTGGTTTTCCAGACTTGAAGCCAAGATGTATGTTCCGTCAGGCGACCAAGTGCCTCCGAAGAAGCTTTGAAATCCTTCTGTAATCTTCCTGGTCTCTTTGGTATTGAGATCGAGGATATTAAGGTGGGAAAAAGTAAGGTCAGGATTAAGGTCTCTTTCTCCCAAAAAGTTGAGTCGGTCAATGACTTTTGGGTCTCCTTTTGAATTGTTTTTGGCAAGATAGGCCCTCATTTCTTCTAAGGTTCCATCTGGATTGGGTTTGATTTCTTCTTTTGCGGAACCTGCATTGATGGCTTTGTAGTTGGGCTCATCGTTATGGGCTCTTCCCGGTCTTTGTACTTCCCAAGTAGGCTCGCCTTCAATCTGCCAGATTGGATGGGAAGAAGAAAAAAGGATTTTTTTTCCGTCTGGAGACCAGACAGGGTTTGAAGCACCGTTTTTCTCAGAGGTAATCACTTGGCTTTCCCCTCCTCTAAGTGGTAGGATCCAAATCTGGGCTTTGCCATCTTTGGGCCTAACAAATGCCACCTTGCTGCCGTCCGGTGAAAGGGCTGGAGATGAAATGTTATATTCTGAAGAAGTAAGCGGTCTGCTTTCAAAGGGTTCGCTTAAGTCTGATATCCACAATTGACTCTTATAAGAGTAGTCATCACTTCCTTTTTCATTTACGGAATTTTTCACGTAAATCACCTGCTTTCCATCTGGAGTGATCTCATGGGAAGTTGTACTGATGATTTTTGTGAGATCTGTTATGTTGACCTTTTCAGGACTTTGGGCTGTAGCTATATGACTCAGGAGCAACAGCAACAGCAGAAAGTGCATCTTTTTTCTGATCATTTTAATTTTATTTAGTGTTATGGATTTACGATGAATATAATTAGATTGCTAGCCAATGATTGCCCTAAATAAAACCATAAATATTTAAACCTCCACTTAGTTTTACAGGACTGCATGGCGTATTTTGAGAAATTAGATATTTCTGTTTTCAGTTTTTTTGATGAAGTACAGGACCCCATGATGGTTTTTAGCGAGGATCAGATCGTGTTTGTAAACAAATATTGGCTGGATCATTTTGCTTTTGGCTTTAATAAATGGCAGGAATTTGTGAACAGTGGGGCGAGCCAAAATGAACTTTACCGTTTTTTTATGAGCGGTGAGTCTCCCAAAACTGATTTTCTCAGGACACTTAAGGACTACAATGGCATATTAAGGAAGTTTCACTGGAGTTTTGTGAACCTCTCTTCCAATACGGATGTGCGATATTGTCTTGCCAAAGGAAAACCGCATATTCCGCTGAGTGCGTTTATGGATGTTAATATGCAGCAATCACTCATTCATGAATCTCAGCAGGAGTTGGGTTTTGTCAAAACCATCTTAAGAAATAGCCATGATATCCTAGTCATAATTGACGAAGAAGGGATTTTTAAGTTTATAAGTGCAGCGGCAATAGATAAGCTCGGAACCAAACCTGAGCGGATTATAGGAAAATCACTGGTAGAATTTGTGGAGGAAGGTACCATTGAATTTGTCAGGGGAAATTTTGAACAACTGAAGCAGGCCAAAGATGAAATTCAGATAGATTTTTGGTTGACCAAACTTGACGGAACCAGGATTTTTCTGGAAAGCTATGCCAAAAACCTTAGGGAAGAGCCTAATATAGAAGGCTTTTTGATAAGTGCCAGGGAGGTGACTGATTATTATCTTGCCAAAAAGTCCCTTCAGAAAAGGTATGACCTTGAGATTTTGATCAATCAGATTTCTGCCCGTTTTGTAAATGCAGATATCAACAGGCTGGATTCGGTTTTCAACCTTTCTTTGAAAATGCTTGGAGATTTTGAACAAGCCGACAGGGCATATATTTTTTTGGTGCACGACGATTTGGGTTTATTGGAGTATGCCTATGAATGGACAAATGATGGAATAGAACCTCAAATCAGTTACATCAAGCACATTCCCATAGATGAAGATTCCATGACGATGAGGGAATTGAGGAAATCGGAAATCCTCATTATCCCGGATGTAGATATGATGGATGAGAGCTTTGCCCATGAGCGTGAAGTCTACAAACAGCAGGGGATCCTATCTGTCATTCTTATTCCTATTTTTTCAGAAAATAGGTTGATCGGTTTTTTTGGCTTGGATGCTGTCAACCAAAAGAGAGATTGGCATGAAAAGGATGAATATGTACTGAGGCAGCTAGGTGATATTTATGCAGGAAGTTTTATCAACAGAGCCATCCGGAAAAGTCTGGACAGGAATGAAAGGCTTTTGGAAAGTACGGAGATTCTGGCGAAAGCAGGTTCCTGGCGACTCAGCAATTCCAAAAACCTGATCTATTTTTCCAAAGGATTCAATAAGATTTTTGATTTGGACGAAAGTATCAATGCTGCCAGTGCAAAGGTATTGTTAAAGAGACTTTCCCAGCCTCAGATTCGGCATGTCCTTGAAAATGCCAAAATAGCCAAATCGACCAAATCAGCGACTTCAGGTGAATTTAGTATTACGGCTTTGGATGGTAAAGAAAAGTACATTTCCTACAGTATTCAGGTAAGAGATATAGATGAGTCCGGAGAAGTTGAGGTTTACGGTTATTGCTCTGATATCACACATAAAAGGGACGCGGAAAATTACCTCAAGTTACAGTCTCAGATTTTGGCCCAAGTGGATGACCCGATTTTTGTAACTGACAACAATTGGAACATCCTTTACATGAACCGGGCAGCCAAAAATGAATGTAGGCTCAAAACAACGGAGTATTTTTCAGGGAAGATTTTTGACCTCTTTGAGTTTTTGAGTTCGGAAAATGTAAATGTCAAAAAATCACTTCAAAAACTGAAGCTGACCAAGGTCTATAAGAAAGAGCTCAACCTGAAATCCAGGGATGGTATAGTTCAGCCTTATGAAGTTTCCGTGCAGGCGTTTATGAATGACGAGCAGGTCAAGATAGGCTATTCCTTTGTCATCCGGAATCTTTCCATTTTGCATAAGCAGGAAGTTTTGGCAAAAAGGGCAAAAATGGTAGTGGAAAACAGCCCCGCAGTACTCTTTACAGTAGATCCAAATGATAACTTTAAGTTTGTCTATGTGTCAGAAAACATCCGTCAATTTGGCTATGATGCAGATGACCTTATTCAGAAGCAGGTTAGCATCATGGATTTGATACATCCTGATGATGCAGAAGAGCTACTGCAAGAGCATTTTTACAATAAAAAGAAAGAAGGTATTCCTGCATATTCGGGAGAATACCGTATGAGAAGAAAGGATGGTTCTTATCGATGGGTGGAAGACAAATCCAGTGAAATATTGGATGATCAGGGCAATATTCTTCTACATGAAGGACTCATCCAGGATATTACAGAGAGAAAAAAATCCAGAGAGGAAATATTAAGAAGCCAATCCAGGTACAGGGTTTTGGCCTCGAATATCCCATTGACATCTGTTTTCCTGATAGATAGAGACCTCAAGTACATAGTGGCAGAAGGAACTACACTTTCGGCGTGGGGAATGACCCCCAAAGATTTTGAAGGGAAGAACTTGGCTGAAGTGCACACTAAAAATCTTAAGGAAATCCAACCTGCTGTGACAAGGGCCCTTTTGAAAAAGGAAATAGTCCAGAAGAATATGACCTACAGAAAAAGGGTGTATGAGATGACTATCCGCCCGATTTTTTACGGGGGAGAAGTAGAATATGCTTTGGGTATCCTTCGTGACATTAATGAGGAATATGAAGCAAAAGTAAACTTAAAAAAGAACGAAGAAAAATACAGAAAGCTGGTAGAAGAGTCTACAGAGATTATATTTTCAATCAATCTGGACTTGGAGTTTACCTATGTTTCGCCCAATGTCAAGCAGTTTTTAGGATATGAGGTTGAGGAAGTCATCAATAAGAACCTGATCCACTTTTTAAACCTGGAGGATAATTCGGGCATGGAGGAATTCAAAAAGGACAGGATTAAATTTTTGAAAGAAAACCAATACTTAGAGTTCAAACTGAAAAGAAAAGATGGAGAAAATAGGATATTCAGCACCAATGGTAGGTTGATAGAAACAGAAAGGGGAGAGTTGTTTTATAATGGTATCGCAAGGGACATTACCAAACTGCGAAAAGCCCAAAAGGAACTGTACCTGGCAAAAGAAAAAGCAGAACAGGCGTCAATGGTGAAGTCACAGTTTTTGTCCATAATGAGCCATGAAATCAGAACTCCTATGAATGCGGTGATAGGAATGTCACACCTTCTTTTAGAAGATAATCCACGTCCGGACCAAATGGAAAATCTGAAAACTCTTCAGTTTTCGGCTGAAAATCTACTTGGACTGATCAATGATATATTGGATTACACAAAAATAGACTCGGGAAAAGTGGAGCTGGAAAACGTTTCGTTTGAGCTCAAAAATGTCATTAACAGAATCATTCATTCTTACTCTTACCAGGCAAGGGAGAAGTCCTTGGATATCAAATTCGAGTTTGATGAGCGTATTCCCCATAAGATCCTGGGAGACCCAGTTCGATTGGGACAAGTTATAAATAACCTGGTTTCGAATGCTATCAAATTTACAGAAAGGGGTTTTGTAAGGATCAAGCTCAGCTTGTTGGAAGAATACCCGGAAAAAGTCAAAGTAAAATTTGATTTTGAAGATACCGGTATAGGTATTCCAGAAGAGAAGTTGGAAACGATATTTGAGGCTTTTACACAGGCAAGTGCCGAAACTACCCGCAAGTTTGGTGGCACAGGACTGGGCTTGGCAATCGTAAAGCGTTTGGTACAGCTTTTCGATTCCGAAATTCTAGCCTCCAAAAGAGTAGGTGGCGGAAGTATATTCTCCTTTACAGTGGATTTTGACAAAGTAGAAAAAAATAAAAATGTTGTCCTCCAAAACAATGGGGAAGTAGTCCGTAACCTAGCAAAAGCAAAAATACTGGTAGCAGAAGATAACCTGGTCAATCAGATCATGATCAAAAAATTCCTCAACAGATGGGGTGTAGGTCACGTTTGTATCGCAGAAGATGGGTTACAGGCCATTCAAGCTTTTGATGAAGGAGATTTTCACCTTGTACTTTTGGACCTTCAGATGCCGCATGTAGATGGGTTTGAGGTGGCCGAGCATATTAGGAATGTTGAGAATCCTCAGAAAAAGTCCACTCCGGTCATAGCCCTTACAGCTTCCTCACTCATTGATGTCAAAGATCAGCTGGAAGAAGTAGGGATGGATGACTTTATTCCCAAGCCGTTTAACCCTGATAACCTTTATTCCAAAATCATCAAATACCTCAGAATGTAACTATTTTTTTTATTTCCTGTATGCAATCCTAGGTTTAGCCTTATTTTTGATTCGGCAATGAAAATTATGAGATTACCGGCACTGATTCTGTTTTTAGTATTGTTTTCCCAACTTGCTTATGGGCAATTGGAAAGGGCTACCCGATCATCTATGTATGTCAACTTTGGAAGGACTGGAGCCAACCTCAGGGAATTCAATGAGATGTTGGATAATAAGGGATTGAGTCCTATGAGGAAGAGCTATTCCAATTTTGGCTTTGGTTACCAAACCCGCTTCAATGACTTTATTCTGGGTATGGAGGTTTTGCAAAATTCCGGGCCAAGCTCCCTGTTCAATGGATATGAAATTGATTATCGTTCTACCCGAGTGATGCTCAATGTTGGCTTTGCTTTTACAGAAGAGGGGCCATTTCAATTGATTCATTATATGGCGATAGGCTCTGGTGCATTGACCTTTCAGATGTTGAGGGATCATCAGTTCAATTCCATAGACAGGTTTTTGCAGGAACCGCAGCAAGGGTATATCCTCAAGGATGGCAACACCCACAGAAGTTCACTCAATCTGAGAGGATTTCTTACAGAAATAGGTTTTCATACCAGTTATGATTTTCCTATCCCCGGGAGAGATGAGTCTTTGGAGATTTTGGCAAGGTTTGGTTATGCCTTTAGTCCTTTCGAAGAATCTTGGGATTTGAACGGGGTTAATTTTGGTGCTGCCCAGGCAGGTGCTTTCTTCAGAATAGGGGCAGGGATTACCCTTCCTGACCATAATTTCTTTTACCGTGATGCTTCTATAGGTGCGCATTTGATCTATGGTATGCACTTCACTACACCTGATGCACTGAATAATAACCTTGTAGAAAATGATCTTGAGCCTTTTTCAGGTCGCCCAAATAACTGGGGATTGAAAGTACAGGGATTCAATAGGGCATTACTTTACGGAGTCGACATTTATAATCTTGGCCTTTCTGGTCCTGCCAATGCCAATATGGACCATACCCTCAACAGCGTAAGGGTGTATGCCAATGCCGGAAAGATCCTTTTTGATATGAGAAATTTTGAAATTGGGGTACTGGGTGGTTTGGGTTATGGAAATGTCAGATACACACTCAATTCTATCAGAAAACCTGACTTTCCAAGTCTTTTTGAAGAGCCTGATTTTGATGGTTTTGTTCGCGCCAGAGGACTTATGGGAAAACCCGAACTTATGTTCACTTATGCCATTCCTACCAATAGAGGTAACTTCTATGATGTGGTTTTGGGAGTTCACGGTGGATACGAGCTGCCATTGACCTCCTACAGCTTTTTTGATTTGCCCATGTTTCGCTATATGGCCAACCCCTATCTCCAGTTTTCTGTAGGAATCAGGCCTTAATCCTCGACTTCCACTATCAATTCTATCTCAACAGCAATGTCCATGGGTAAGGCATTCATTCCGACTGCAGATCGGGCATGCTTTCCTTTTTCACCAAAAACTTCTACCATCAGATCTGAAAACCCATTGATGACTTGTGGCTGATCTTTGAAATCCCCTTCACAGTTCACCATGCCAAGTACTTTTACGATCCGCTTGACTTTGTTGAGGTCTCCCAATTCTGCTTTGAGGACAGCCAGTTGCGCCAATCCAACAAGCCTGGCAGCGTCTTTTCCCTCCTCTATGCTCAGATCTTTTCCGACTTTGCCGGTCACATAGCTACCATCAACAAGCCCCGGACCTTTGCCGGCCAAAAAGAGTATATTCCCTGTTCTCACAGCATTGACATAATTGGCAACTGGGGCACTTGGAGTTGGAAGGCTGATTCCTAATTCTTTTAAACGCTCCTCTGCATTCCAGTCGTCAGAAGAAATTGCTTGGTTTTGTTCTGTGGTTCCTGATTGGCAACTTAAGCAGATCAGGAGAATGAGGATGTTACTAATCTTTTTCATTTTTCTAAATTAATGTCTGAATTGTTAATTCAAAGGCTGATTTCTTTTAAAATTGGCAATAAAAGCTGAAGAAATTTGGAAAAACTTGACATATTTCACCTCAAAAGCTTACATTTGAAGCTGCTTATCGAGAAAGACTGAGGGAAGGGCCCTTTGACGTCTTAGCAACCTGTCATCAAGGTGCTAACTCCCATTCCGGAAATGCCGGAAAAAGATGAGCGAAAGAGTTTTTCTTTTT
Organism: Arthrospiribacter ruber; assembly: GCF_019343195.1. Lineage (GTDB taxonomy): Bacteria > Bacteroidota > Bacteroidia > Cytophagales > Cyclobacteriaceae > Arthrospiribacter > Arthrospiribacter ruber. The sequence goes on along the minus strand of NZ_RPHB01000008.1, from coordinate 63,424 downwards.
CGACAGCTGGTCTCGCATAAGCTTTTTAATATTTAGACAATGAACAGAAGCGAGCTATTAATCCAATCATCCAAAGAAAGAATTCTGATCCTAGATGGAGCGATGGGTACTATGATCCAAAGGTACAAGCTTAGTGAGGAAGATTTCCGGACGGAGGCTTTGAAGGATCACCCTAAATCCCTAAAAGGGAACAATGATCTCCTTTCACTTTCCCGCCCTGAGATTATCAAAGCCATACACGCAGCGTATCTTGATGCAGGAGCGGATATAGTAGAGACCAATACATTCAGTGGTACGACCATCGCCCAGGAGGATTATGGGCTGGCACATTTGGCATATGCGATCAATTTTGAATCCGCTAAAATAGCCCGTGAAGTAACAGATGCCTATACTGAGAAAAATCCTGCAAAACCAAGGTTTGTGGCCGGAGCTATCGGTCCTACCAACAGAACTGCCTCCATATCTCCTGATGTCAACGATCCCGGATACAGGGCCATCACTTTTGACCAACTGTCAGAGGCATATCAAGAGCAGGTACAGGGATTATTGGATGGAGGAGCAGATATTCTTCTGGTAGAGACCATATTTGATACCCTCAATGCCAAAGCGGCATTGTTTGCCATACAGGAAGTTTTCGAACAAAGAGGTATTCCACTTAATCCCGAAGAAGGAGGTGTTCCGGTGATGATTTCCGGAACAATCACAGATGCATCAGGAAGGACACTCTCTGGGCAGACGACCGAAGCTTTTTTGATATCCGTTTCCCATGTCCCTTTGTTTAGCATAGGACTTAACTGCGCATTGGGTGCCAAAGAACTGAGACCATACCTCAAGGTGCTGTCAGATAATGCACCGTTTCTGGTGTCAGCCTATCCGAATGCTGGACTGCCAAATGAGTTTGGGCAATACGATCAGGATGCCGATGAAATGGCAGGACAGATAGAGGATTTCCTTAAAGAGGGTTTTGTGAATATTCTCGGGGGCTGTTGTGGTACCACCCCCGAACACATTGCGGCCATTGCAAAGGCAGCTTCAAAGTATAGGCCCAGAGCCGTAGAATTCGAATCGATAGGAGATGAGTAAAATCCAGAAACACAAAACACTCAAGCTTTCGGGATTGGAACCTTTGGTTTTCACGCCTGAGATCAATTTTGTAAATGTAGGGGAAAGGACAAATGTCACCGGATCCAAAAAATTTGCCCGCCTGATTCTCAACGGTCAATATGATGAGGCCTTGGAAGTGGCTTTGGATCAGGTGAGAGGAGGAGCGCAGGTATTGGACGTCTGTATGGATGAGGGCATGCTGGACGGCGTAGCCGCCATGACCAAATTCCTTAACTTGATTGCCTCTGAACCTGAAATCAGCCGGATCCCCATTATGATTGACAGCTCGAGATGGGAGATCATTCTAGCTGGGCTGAAATGTGTACAGGGTAAGGGAATAGTCAACTCCATTTCTTTAAAAAACGGAGAAGAGGAATTTATTCAACAGGCCAAAACCATCAAGAAATTTGGAGCGGCAGTTGTTGTTATGGCCTTTGATGAGCAGGGACAGGCAGATACCTACCAAAGAAGAGTGGATATCTGTAAAAGGAGTTATGATATTCTTGTACAGCAGGTCAAGTTCAATCCACAGGATATCATTTTTGATCCCAATATCTTTCCGGTAGCTACTGGGATGGATGAGCATAGGAAAAATGCCCTTGATTTTTTCCATGCTACACAATGGATCAAGCAAAATCTTCCAGGCGCCAAAGTCAGTGGAGGAGTCAGTAACGTGAGTTTTTCCTTCCGGGGAAATGACACGGTAAGGGAGGCCATGCATGCGGCATTTCTGTACCATGCCATCCGGTATGGAATGGACATGGGTATTGTCAACCCTTCCATGTTGGAAGTATATGATGACATTCCCAAAGACCTGCTCCAAAAAGTAGAAGATGTGTTTTTTGACAGACATGAAAATGCCACAGAAGAACTTTTGGAGTTTGCAGAGACTGTAAAAAAGGCAGGGAAAAAAGAAGTAGCTTCAGAAGCATGGAGAGAAGAGGAGGTAGAGAAAAGAATCGAACATGCCTTGGTAAAAGGGATCATAGATTATGTAATAGAAGATACTGAAGAAGCTCGTCTGAAGTACCAAAGCCCTCTGAAAGTCATCGAGGGCCCTTTGATGGATGGGATGAATGTAGTGGGTGATCTCTTTGGAGAAGGGAAAATGTTTTTGCCTCAAGTAGTCAAGTCCGCCAGGGTGATGAAAAAGTCTGTGGCTTACCTGGAACCTTTTATGCCCAAAGCAGGTGACCTGGACTACAATGAAGAGCAAGGGAGTATCAAAAAGATATTGCTTGCTACCGTCAAAGGAGATGTGCATGACATAGGGAAAAATATCGTTGGAGTCGTATTGGCCTGCAATAGCTACCAGATCATTGATTTGGGGGTGATGGTGGATGCCCAGACAATTATAAATGAAGCAGTAAAAAACAAGGTTGACATCATAGGACTGAGTGGTCTGATTACCCCTTCTTTGGATGAGATGGTGTATGTGGCTTCCGAAATGGAAAGACAAGGATTGAAAATCCCTCTGCTGATCGGTGGAGCCACTACCTCAAGGATCCATACTGCAGTAAAAATTGACCCGGCGTATTCGGGTACAGTTATTCATGTTACAGATGCTTCCAAATCAGTGCCTATAGCGGGAGAAGCAATCAGCGAAGAAACCAGGGAAGCGTATCATTATCAGATCAAAGAAACTTATCGTCAGCTTCGCGTGGAGCATGAAGCCAAGCAGCAGGTGAAGCAGATGGTCTCCTATGAGGAAGCCAAAAATAATCCGGTTTACATTGACTGGGAGAATTATAATCCTGTTAAGCCGAAAGTGTTGGGTTTGACAGAGCTGCAAGAGCTGGATCTGGAAGTTTTGCGCAATTATATAGACTGGACTCCGTTTTTCAGCACTTGGATGCTCAGCGGAAAGTACCCTAAAATTTTGGATGATCCCCAAATCGGAACTGAAGCCCGTAAGCTTTTTGATGACGCCAACAAAATGCTGGATTCAGTGATCTCAGAAGGATGGCTTCAGGCAAAAGCTGTAGTGGGGCTTTTCCCGGTTCAGAGAAATGCTGACGATGTACATGTCCTTGATCTGGAATTTAAGGAGACGGACTTTAGTTTCCACTTTCTCAGGCAACAGGGTAAGAAAGGTAAAGGTGTTCCCAATAGATCATTGGTAGACTACCTGCATCCGCATCAAACAGATTATATGGGTGGCTTTGCGGTGACTGCTGGCTGGGGTATAGAAAGCAAGCTGGAAGAATACAAAAAGAACCATGACGATTACCATGACATTATGTTGAAGGCTTTGGCAGACAGGCTTGCAGAAGCAGGTGCCGAATACCTACATGAACTGGTGAGAAAAGATCTGTGGGGTTATGCTTACAGCGAAAACCTTCATAATGATGAGCTCATAAAAGAAGCTTATCAGGGCATCAGACCTGCACCGGGATATCCGGCTTGTCCGGAGCACTCAGAGAAAAAGACCTTATTTGACCTTCTTCAGGTCGAAAAGCTGACAGGGATATCATTGACGGATAGTTTTGCCATGTATCCTACTTCCTCTGTAAGTGGTTTTTATTTTGCCCATCCTGAGAGTAAATATTTTGGACTTGGAAAAATAGGTGAAGACCAAGTAGGGGACTATGCCCAAAGGAAAGGAATCTCACAAGCCCAGGCCGAAAGGTGGCTTTCTCCTAATCTTGCCTATAATCCATCACTAACTGTACAAGAAAACTGAACATGAAAATCACCCAATATATCAAAGACGCCAAAAAGCCTTTGTTTTCATTTGAAATCCTTCCTCCGCTCAAAGGGCAGAGCTTGAATGATCTTTTGCAAGGAATTGAGCCTCTGATGGAATTTAATCCACCTTTTGTGGATGTGACATATCACAGGGAAGAATTTATTTACAAAAAGCATCCTAATGGGCTTTTGGAAAAAGTGAGTACTAAGAAAAGACCAGGAACAGTCGGGATTTGTGCTGCCATTATGAACAGGTTTAAAGTTGAGGCGGTTCCTCATTTGCTCTGCGGAGGCTTTACCAAGGAAGAAACAGAGAATGCTCTGATCGACCTGAATTTCATAGGTGTACAAAATGTATTGGCACTAAGGGGAGATGCCCCCAAGAATGAAGGAAAGTTTGTCCCTGAACCGGACGGTCATGAGTATACCACTGGATTGGTCAATCAGATAGTTGGAATGAATAATGGGAAATACCTGCATGAAGAAACCGAAACAAGCTTCCATACGGATTTCTGTGTAGGTGTTGCAGGCTATCCCGAAAAGCATTTTGAGGCACCTAGTATGAAATTTGATCTTAAGTTTTTGAAGGAAAAAGTGGATGCAGGTGCAGAATACATCGTTACACAAATGTTTTTTGACAATCAAAAGTATTTTGATTTTGTGGACAAAGTCCGTGCGATCGGAATTGAGGTTCCAATTATTCCGGGATTGAAGCCCATCACTACTTTAGGTCAGATTACCATGTTGCCAAGGACTTTCTTTCTGGACCTTCCTGATGATCTTTTGGATGAATTGGTAAAGTGTAAATCCAATGCAGATGTCAAGCAGGTCGGGATAGAATGGGCCATAAAGCAAAGTAAGGAACTTATAGAAAACGGTGCTCCGGTTTTACATTATTATACTATGAGTAAAGCGGATACCACATATAAGATTGCTAAGGAGATTTTCTAAGAATTGAAAAACCTGCGGATTGTATCGGAGACAAAGACTACCTCTTTTTCATCTAAAAATGGATTCAAGGGAAGTGAAAGCGTTTGCTGACTGATACTTTTGGCAACGGGATAATCTCCATCATCTTTATAAGGATCCATTTCTGGAATAATTTTGGGATAGTGAACTGCGGTTCCTATCCCTTTTTGTTTTAGGAAAGGTTTGAGTTTGTCTCTTTCCGGAGTTTGAATCGTGAAGAGGTGAAGATTATGGCTTCTTTCATGGCAATTACTGGGCAAGGCCAAGTCGCTAAGACCTGATAATTTATCCAAATAGATTTGGGCATAGTTTTTTCGCAAATATTGCCAATGATCAAAATGGTCTAGAAATATATTTAAAAATGCCGCCTGTAAACTGTCGATTCTGGCATTTTTACCAATGATATCATGCACATCCCTTGAACTTTGGCCATGATTGATCATTCTCTTTGCCTGCTCTAGCAGGTTTTGATCTTTTAGAACCAAACCTCCTGCCTCACCCAAGGCCCCAAGATTTTTGGTAGGGTAAAAACTGAAACAGCCGACATTTCCCCAAGTTCCTGCAGCTTTTCCGTACAGAGTAGAACCGAATCCTTGGGCATTGTCTTCAATAACCTTGACAGAATTTTTATTGGCCCATGAACAAAGCTTTTCCATATCTACCATTTTTCCGTAAAGATGTACTGGGATTACAGCTTTTAATTGGTCTGAAGTGGTCTTTTGAAGTTTTTCTAAATCTATTAGACCATCTGGGTCCGTATCGACAAAAACTATATCAGCGCCTAATATTTTGACTACTTCGGCTGTAGAGACCCAGGTCAATGCAGGAACTGCAACCTTATCACCAGGCCCGATCTGCAAAAGTCTTAAGGCTATTTCCAATGCATCTGTTCCATTGGAACAGGCAAGGAAATCAGGACAGTCTAACCTTTGGGCCATCTTTTTTTCAAAATTTTCTACTTCTTTTCCTCCCGAAAAAACCCCGGAGTGGAGCATGGAGCTGAATTTATTCTCCAGCTTTATTTTTACATCTACAGGGATTCTTTGAAGATCAAGAAATGGGATGTTCATAATTATCAAGAAGTTTTGCCAAAACAGCTGTGAGATTTTTTCTGGAGTAGGAATTGATTTTATCAGATCGTTCGAATGAACTTTTGGATCTGAATTCCTCCAAAAATTCCCGGATTCCCTTTGAATCATGGTGCTTAAATACTCTGCCTGAACCTGCTTTTTGCAGAATTTCCGCACTGTCCCCCGTAGGATCTCCTAAGGCAATAATGGGTCTACCTGTAGCCATATATTCAAATAATTTTCCGGGAATGTTACCTTTGGCGTTTTTGCTATCTGTCAAAATCAGCAAAAGCAGGTGTGATCGCTTATAAAAGTCAAAGACTTCTTTGTGACTGACATAACCTTCAAAAATTATATGTTTATTGAGCCAGGAGTCAGATTCTACGTATTTGACTACCTCATCGGAAACCTTACCCACAAAGCGCAATTTTACCTGATCAGTAGATGTTTCAAAGCATTGTTTCAATGCCTGAAGAAATGGGCTTGGATTCCGTATAGAATCAATGACACCTGTGTAAAGGATCTCCAGTGCATCACTTTTCAAATCCTGATTTTTGAAAAAATCAACAGGAAAATCCGAAGAGTCAAATCCATTGGTCAGCAATTGGATCTTCCGATTGTGTATCTGGATGAACTCATTTTGGAAAGTAGGGGAGATGGTCAATATTTCATCTGCTTCCTTTAATACATTCAATTCCAATTGCTCGTGTTTTTTTCTGACAAAATCTGTCATCGGAAGGGTGTCAAGAAACTCCCATTTGCTCCATGGATCTCTGAAATCGGCAAACCAGGGAATACCTGTTAGTTTCTTCAGCTTGAGACCAATCAGGTGCATGCTATGAGGCGGTCCTGTGGTAATGATGCAATGGAACTGGTTTTTGTCAATTAAATCTTTTAGAAAATTGACTGCCGGTTTCACCCAAAATACCCTTGGATCCGGCACTAGCAGATTGGCTCTGGCCCAAAGCCCTAATTTGTCTGTCAAGGTTGGGTTTTCCTTTTCAAGAATTTTTGAAGGCTGGCTTTTTTTATCTCTTTTCAAAGATCTGAAAATCCCATAAGGTTCCCAAATGGGGAATTTCAGAACTTCTATTTCTGGCCCGATTTCTTGTTCCAAACTCTGATCCTGAAGATCAAAATCAGGATTTTCGGGGGTGAAAATCACAGGTTCCCAACCAAATTCGGGAAGGTATTTTGCAAATTTCAGCCATCGCTGTACACCGGAACCTGCCGAGGGCGGCCAGTAGTAGGTGATGATCAGAACACGTTTCCGCACTTTCGAAGCAAGTTCCATTGATGCTTAATTTTGCTGATGTAAAAACAGAATTACCACTGCGGGTGGATTTCGGTTCTGAAATATTTGTCGTAAACAGCCTTTACTTTTGCCATTTTTTCCGGGCTGATTTCAAGAAGGTCTATAGCAGCAACATTGCTGATTACCTGTGAGCTTTTGGATGCACCCGGTATAACAGTGCTTACTGCCGGGAACATAAGCACCCATTTGATTGCCCATTTGGCCAGACTCTCATTTCCGGAATAGATGTCTTTTAATTCCTCCACTGCATCCAATCCTTTTTGATAATCTATCCCTGAGAATGTTTCGCCCTTATCAAAAGCCTCTCCTTTCCTATTGAAAGTTCTGTGGTCTTCTTTGTCAAATGATGAAGTAGCTGTCAATTTTCCTGTCAAAAGTCCACTGGCCAAAGGTACTCTTGCGATGATACCGAAGTTTTTGATATCAGGTAATACAAAAAGTTCCTCTGCAGGTTTATGCCTGAACATGTTAAAGATGATCTGAATACTAGACACTACCTCGTAATTCATAGCAGTCTTTGCTTCCGCTACTTTTTCCACACTCACGCCCATGGCCTGTATTTTTCCTTCGCTGATCAAATCTTCAAAAAGCCCGAAAATCTCCTCTCTTTCATAAACAGGACTTGGAGGACAATGCAGCTGAATCAGGTCTATAGTGTCAAGCCCAAGATTTTTGAGTGAGGCCTCCACATATGCCCTGAGTACTTTCGGTGTATATCCTTCGTTGATATGTGGATTGATCTGTCTACCGCATTTTGTTGCTACAAATATTTTTTCAGATCTTTCTTTGACTACTTTTCCAACAGCTGCCTCACTGAGTCCTGCATCATAGACATCCGCTGTATCTATAAAATTGACACCATGATCCAAAGCCGTGTGAATGATCTGGGATGCAGCTTTGTGGTCAAAAGTGCCACCCCAACCACCCCCAACTTGCCATGTTCCCAAAGCAACCTCTGACACATCCCACCCTGTTTTTCCGAATTTTCTAAATTTCATTATTTATGGAGCTAAGTAAAATTTTAGGAAGCAATTTAAATCTTTATATTTAAAGCCTTTAATGATAGCACTATGAAATCAAGAAGAAAATTTCTACAAACCTTGACCGTTGCAGGTGCAGCGGCCACTTTACCTATTAATCTTATGGCACAACAAAACAGCAAACAAAAATTGATTCATCAGGTTTTCTTTTGGTTAAATTCTGGGGTAGATGTCCAGGATTTTATCAAAGAAGCGAAAGAACTTGGAAAATGTAAAACAGTGGACAAGTTCTACATAGGTACTCCTGCCCCTACAGAAGCAAGAGATGTAGTAGATCACAGTTATCAGGTAGCTTGTACGCTGTTCTTTGACAGTCTTGCTGATCAGGATGAGTATCAGGTTGACCCTAAGCACCTTGCATTTATAGAGAAAAACTCCTCAAAATGGGCCTCTGTCAAGGTGTATGATTTCCTGATATGAACTGATTAAAGCATTGATTACGTTTATATCAATACAATTAATATTCGAACATGAGTAAATTCCGCTTTCCCCTTTGGAACCTGGTCTTGGCTATATCGCTGATTTTGGTTTCCTGTAATCCTGAGGATGATGATGTCAACCCGGGCAAAGTCCAAAATGAAGTTCATAAAGCCATTTATGATGTAATGAGTGATTGGTATCTTTGGAACCTGAATATGCCGACCAATGTCGATTTTTCGGGAACGATGAGCAATCAGGAGTTTTTAGAGCAGCTTAGGTATACCCGTCTTGACAGACAAGGCTGGACCTATATTACTACTCAAGAAGCTTTCAGGGCGGCTTTTACCGGACAAGTAACGGGCGTTCATGGATTCAGGATGGGAATGGATCAGGATGAAAGGTTGTTTATCGCTTCTGTTGTCCCTAATGGCCCTGCTGGACAGGATGGTTGGCAAAGAGGTTGGGAAATACTTGAAATCAATGGAAAATCAATCAGTGAATTTAGAACCTCCACAGGATATAGTATTGACACAGGACCAAATGAAGTAGGATTGGCCAATACTTTCAAGTTCAAATTGCCTGATGGCAGTGAAACCAGCAGGACAATTACCAAGCAATCCTTTGCGGCAAAATCCGTAGCATTTGAAGATGTCTATGAAGTTCAAGGTAAAAAGATTGGGTACTGGGTATATGAAAACTTCAGGGCAAGTCCTAATGTAACTCCAACAAGGAGTTTGGAGGTGGAAAGTTCTTTCGAGAAATTTATGTCCGAAGGCATAGATGAGTTGATCATAGACCTTAGATACAATGGTGGAGGTTCTGTGGATGTGGCTTTACAGATCATGAACTACATAGTACCTGCCAGTGCAGATGGAAAGCCTGCATATGTATATCGATATAATGAAAGACAATCTGCCAATAACCGGACTACCAATTTTAGAAAAGCCGGCAGCCTTAGTTTGGATCGTATTGTCGTAATCACATCAAGAGGGTCTGCCTCTGCATCAGAATTGCTTATCAATAGCCTGAGGCCTTATATGAATGTGGTTACTATCGGAGATAATACCTATGGAAAACCTGTGGGACAGTTTCCTCTTTCTTCATTCAGCAGAACACTTGTCGAAAATAATGTGGAAGTAGTTCCTGTTACATTTTCTTTGGCGAATGCCAGAGGAGAGGCTGACTTCTTTGAGGGTTTTAGGCCCAACACTCTTGTGGGAGATGATCTTGCCAGAAACTGGGGAGATGCGGAAGAAGCCAGGTTTGCTTCAGCAATCAATTTTCTGATCAATGGCAATGTTTCTTCCAGAATGATTAGTACTTATTATAGGCCTAAATGGGAAATGATAGACCAATTTAAAGGACTGGAAAAGGAATTTCCGATGTTTTGATGAGACGTGAGAAATGAGACACTAGAAACTAGACACAAGATTGGTGTCTGGGACCTTTGAGGTTTTTAAAACCTCGAAGGTCTGAATCAAGGTAATAAAAATAGAAAATGAGATGAAAAGCGAGAGACGAGATGTGAGACGTGAGATTCGAGACACTAGATACTAGACGCAAGACTCAAGATAGGTTTAAATAAATAAGAAGGGTATTGTAATTGAGGAGGCCTCGTAAATCGTATTTCGTAAATCGTAAATTCAGATAGAGAAGATTTAAGGATCATATTATAATTTGATCAGAAAAACCAGCAGAAGATTTCCTGCTGGTTTTTTAATGGGTTGATTTTCAGTGAATTTACATATTCAAATGAAAAAATCCTATGTTCTCTGATTTTTGCAAATAGGCCAATGTGTCTTCTACAAGGCTGTTGTGTCCACTTTCCAATTCTATATTTTGGAGTTGGGGGATTTTTGAGCTGAACCTGTTTAGATTTTCAGAAGTCACCATTTTGTCAAATTTCCCGGTCACCAATACTACAGGCTGTTCGTGAAGGCGTATCATTTTAATTATTTGACCTAAGTCCGGCTGTAAAGGCTTGAACACATTCCAGGTGAAGTAGACCTGGGCCCTTTTTGTGCGGGTCTGCATTTGGGATTTTACAAATTTGACCAAGCTGTTTTGTAAAAGGCCGAGCTTGTAAAGCAAATCAATGGTCTTGAAAAATCTTTCCGGATGAAATACCACATGTTTAAAAAGCCTGTTAAGCATTCCGGGGAAAGTGGCCATATTGTACCAAAACCCGGTTTTGATCCCATCTGGAGCCATGAGTAAAAGAGACTTGGCATAATTGGGAAAAAGCTCCATACAGATCAGGCTGAATTTGCCTCCCATAGAATAGCCGACCAAGTGAAACTCTTTGAATGATTCTTTGGCCATCAGATGGGCTATTATCAGTCTCCATTCTTCTTTGGTCAACTTGTTGGAAACGGAATTCCAGCTGCTTTCACCATGATAAAAAATATCAATAAAAAGGAAGCTTTGATTTTCTTTCCTGAAAGATAAATAGGGATAGTAGATTTTCCTGTTTTGACCAAAACCATGAAAAAACAGAAAGACTTCAGGCCCTGATCCATGCCTTTCATAAGCCAACCTACCTAATCCAGTTTCCAAAAATTCCATATTGATTGAAATGGCTTTGTCCTAATTACAAAGCTATGGTTTTTAATCTTACAAATTCTTTTGGATGTCCAATTATCTTTGAGACTGTTCGGTATTGAACAAATAAAATTCTGATTTGGACGAAATCGGACACTGGTTCGGTATTTAGTTTGATTGAAGTGAATTAATGATTAAAAAAATTTCTTAAAAAACTCAGGAAACTTTGAACTTTTAAAAAGTTTCCTGAGTTTTGCATCCAAAATATAGATGAATTGGAGACCAGAGAGAAAATTATCGAAACAGCGACAGAGCAATTTATGCGCTTTGGGGTAAGGTCGGTTACCATGGATGACATTGCCAGGCAGGCAGGAGTATCGAAAAAGACTATTTATCAGGAATTTTCGGATAAGAACCAGTTGGTGTATGAAACCTTTGAAAAAGCCATTCAGGAAGATAAGTGCCACGTTGAACGTTTTCCTCAGAGCAAAATCGGAGTGATTGAGCACTTGGTGCAGCTCTCCCGGTATATGCGAGAGCGATTTGCCAATCTGAACCCTATGGTTTTAAATGAAATCCAGCGGTATTTTCCTCAAAGCTGGCAGTTGTTTGAAAATTTTAAGCGCGATTTTGTTCTTCAGGAAATCATCGAGTTGTTGGAAGAAGGGAAAAAGCAGGGCTTTTTCCGACCGGAAATTAACAGTGAAATTTTGGGACTGATGAGATTGGAACAAATGATGTTAAGTTTTGACCCGATCAAGTTTCCCCCGGCCAAGTACAATATTGTCGATTTGCAGCTGGAAATCTTCGAGCATTTTCTTTACGGGATTTTTACAGAAAAAGGAAAAGAAGCATACCTAAACCAAAAAAACACAGCACAACATGAAAACCACAATTAACAAGCTTTCAGCAATCTTCTTTGTGCTGATGCTTTCTGGGATGGCAAGTGCTAAAGCACAGCAAACAGCGAACTTATCATTGGAAGAAAGTATCAAATTCGCGCTGGAAAACAATGTTGAAGCCAAGAATGCCCAATTGGAAGTCTTGATTTCCAAAGGGGTCATCGGAGAAAACAGGGCTATTGGACTACCCCAGATTACAGGCAACTTCGAATTGACAAAAAACCTTCAGCCACCATTGATAATCTTACCGGCTGAAGCTGGTGGAGTAATTGGTGGAGATAATGGTGCTCCTGGTCAGGGAAGTGGTCCAGATGATATCACTGTCATCCCTTTCGCAGTAAATTATCAATCTTCGCTGACCTTTAATCTGGAACAGATGATTTTCAACGGATCTTATTTTGTAGGACTCAAAGCAGCGAAAACACTAAAATCCTTGACTGAATATGATAAGGAAAAAACTGAGATTGATGTCATTGAAGCAACAAAAAAAGCATACTTCACAGTATTGATCAATAAAGAAAGAAAAGTGTTGGTATCAGCCAATCTGGAAAGGATAAAGCTTTTGTTATCCGAAACAGAGGCCCTTTTCAATGAAGGCTTTGCTGAGAAGTTGGATGTAAGCCGTGTGAAGGTACAGCTTAATAATCTTAAAACTGAATTGGATAGGATTGAAGCTGCGGAGCAGATCAGCAAGCAGCTTCTAAAGCTTCAAATCGGTATGCCTATCAATTATGAAGTTGAGATATCAGAGAAGATTGCTGATATTCATTCACTTTCGGAGCTTGAGTCCTTACTGAATAATACTGGTTATAGAAGAGTCGAGATGGATCAGCTCAATACCAACTTGGATTTGGCCAAACTGGATATGAAAAATAACCAAGTGCAGTATATACCTAATATTTCTGCTTTTGGCACTTTCCAAAGGGTAACAGGAGCCCAGCAATTTAATACTATTCTTGATACCGATCGTTGGTTCTCCACCTCCTTTGCAGGTATCAGAATGAATATTCCAATTTTTGATGGATTACAGAAGAGCTATAGAATCCAACAAAACAGGGTTCAAATCCGGCAGTTAGAGAATCAGAAGTTTTTCTTAGAAGAAAATATTGAAAGAGAGCGTTTTGAGGCTAAGATAACTTTGCAAAATGCCCTTCGGACTTTAAATGTTCAGGCCGAGAATAGGGAGCTTGCCCTGGAAGTATTCGAAATGACCAAAATCAAGTATCAGGAAGGCGTTGGTTCCAACCTCGAGGTGGTAGAAGCAGATTCTGCCCTCAAAGAAGCAGAAACCAATTACTTCTCTGCCCTGTATGATGCTTTGATCGCCAAAGTGGAACTGGAAAAAGCATTGGGTATCCTTTAATCAATCAATTTAGAATTTACATAGACTATATATGAAAACTTATTTTCAATTGTTGACAGCCGCCCTGATTTTGTTGGTGGCATCTTGTGGGCAAAAAGATGAGCTTGCTGCCAAAAAAGAAGAACTGGAATCCAAAAAGAAGGAAGCCGCTGCTTTGAGAGTATCCATAGAAGAGCTCGAAAAGAATATCGCTGAGATGGATCCTGATTTTGCCAGAGAAAATAGAAAATCAATTTTGATCACTACCAAAGAAGCAAAACTGGGCCAGTTTGATCACTTCGTGGAGGTAACAGGATCGGTACTTTCCAAAAAGAATGTAAGCATAAGCGGAGAGGTATCCGGAAGGGTACAGGAAGTAATGGCAGTGGAAGGCATGCAGGTAAAGGCTGGGCAGCCTTTAGCGAGAATAGATGCGGAATCCATTCAGCGAAACATCGAGGAAGTGGAAAAGCAGCTTGAACTGGCATCTACCATTTTTGAAAAACAAGAAAGGCTTTGGAATCAACAGATAGGTACTGAGCTGCAGTTTTTGGAAGCCAAAAACAGAAAAGAAACCTTGGAGAAAAATCTTGCTGGACTGAAAACCCAAGAGTCAAGAACAGTTATCCGCGCACCATTTAGCGGAACAGTGGAGACTGTACTTATCCGATTGGGAGAGTTGGTTCAGCCCGGCACGCCGATGTTTCAGTTTGTAGGAGACAGTGACCTGTTTATAGAAGCAGATGTCTCTGAAAGGTATATAGGGGTGGTAAGTAGGGGAGATTCTGTTGAAATCACTTTCCCTTCCATCAATGAGACTTTGAAGACCAAAGTGTCTGCGGTGGGTGCCATCATCAATCCCAACAACAGGACTTTTAAAGTCGAGGTATTCCTGCCTAGAATGGCGAATGTAAAACCTAACATGATTTCAGTATTGAGGATAAAAGATTATGAAAGTGAAGATGCAGTCACTGTCCCCAATTACCTGATTTTGCAGGATACAAGAGGAGATTATGTCTTTGTCGTAGAGGATGGACACAGTGTGAAGCGCTATGTGGAAAGAGGCAGGACCTACAGGGATATCACAGAAATCAAAGATGGACTATCCGGAAATGAAGTTTTGGTAGACAAAGGTTTCAGAGAAGTAGGTGATGGATTTAATGTGAACATTGCACAGCAATAAATATGAGTCAGATACAGGAAAATAAAAAAGGAGTCATACGGGAGTTTGGACTGAGTTCTTTATCAGTCAATAATCAGACCTCGGTTGTGATTTTGGTACTCATCATCTCTGTCTTGGGGATGTTGGCCTACAGGACCATGCCCAAAGAGAGTTTCCCGGAAATCGTCATTCCTACGGTGTATGTAGGTACCTCATATCCAGGCAACTCTCCGATAGATATGGAAAATCTGATCACCAGACCCATAGAAAAGGAGTTGAAGTCGATCAATAATGTCAAAAACATCAAATCCACCTCAGTACAGGATTTTTCCTCTGTTGTGATTGAATTCAATCCCGGAGTAGAAATTACTAAAGCATTGCAGGATGTTAAAGATGCAGTAGACAAATCGAAAAGTGAATTACCCACAGACTTAGACCGGGATCCGGACGTCCTGGAAATCAACACTTCTGATTTCCCGATCATGAATGTCAATATTTCCGGAAATTATTCAGAGCAGGAACTGAAGAAATTCGGTGAATACCTGGAGGATGAAATTGAAAAGCTTCCTGAAGTATCCAAAGCTGAGCTGAGAGGTACAGTGGAAAGAGAAATCCGGATAGACGCAGACATTTACAAAATGGAAGCGCTGGGAGTAGCCTTCAGTGATATTTCGGATGCTGTTTCACAGGAAAATGTTACTATTTCAGGAGGTAACCTTCTTTCGGGTGAGTTTAGAAGATCCTTGAGAATTACTGGTGAATTTGATCATCCTGACGAGCTCAATGACATCATCATCAAGACAGAGGAAAACAAAATTGTTTATCTCTCTGATGTGGCTGAAGTTTCGGATACCTACAAGGAAAGAACCAGTTATGCCAGAAGCAATAAATTACCTGTAGTAACCGTCAATGTGGTAAAAAGGAGTGGAGAAAACCTGCTTGATGCTGCTGATAAAATCAAAGTCATAATAGACGAGGCCAAAGCAAACCGTTTTCCGGAGGATTTGGAGATTTCTATTACCAATGACCAATCCAAGCAAACCCGTTCTCAGGTGAATGACCTGGAGAACTCCATCATTTTCGGGGTGATTCTGGTGGTATTGGTATTGATGTTTTTCCTCGGATTCAGGAATGCCCTTTTCGTGGGTATTGCGATTCCACTTTCTATGTTCATCTCCTTCTTGGTGCTCAATGCTTTTGGCATTACGCTAAACCTGATGGTACTTTTTGCCTTGATCTTGGCCTTGGGAATGTTGGTGGATAACGGTATTGTGGTGGTGGAGAACATTTACCGATTGATGCAGGAAGGCAAATCACCAATAAGAGCAGCCAAAGAGGGTGTAGGTGAAGTAGCTTGGCCTATCATTACTTCTACAGCCACTACTTTGGCGGCATTTATGCCTTTGGCTTTCTGGGATGATCTAATCGGGGAGTTTATGAAATACCTTCCCATCACCTTGATTATCGTACTTTCTTCCTCATTGTTTGTAGCCTTGGTAGTCAATCCTGTTTTGACATCATTATTTATGAAGGTACAGGATGTAGAAAAGGAAAGACCTAAGAAAAAGCCTCTTATGATTGCGATCATTCTGATGGTGATGGCCGGAATTTCCTATCTGGCAGGTTCCATTACTTTTGGTAATCTCTTTGCCTTGGCATCTCTGCTTACAGCATTCAATGTCCTGGTGATGCGTAAAGCTATCAGGTGGTTTCAAAATGTGTTCTTGGTAAGGCTGGAAGAGTTGTACGAGAAGACTTTGAAGTTTGCTTTAATTGGTAAAAAACCGTACCTCTTTTTCGGAGGGACAGTACTTCTTTTGGTATTGAGTGTGGTTTTATTGGGAATCAGAGCGCCAAAAGTACTTTTCTTTCCGGATAACCAACCTGCTCTTGTCAATATTTTCATAGAAAACCCGATCGGTACTGATACAGAAGCTACCAATGCTTTTATGAAGCAGATGGAAAATGACCTCGCAGATGTATTGAGACCTTATGAAGACATCATCGAGGCGGTGATCACGCAAGTAGGAGAGGGTACCGGAGATCAGATGTCAAGTATGGGCAATACACCTACTCCGCATAAAGCCAAAGTGACGATCAGTTTCTTGGAATATCAATTTAGACAGGGGATCAACACCAATAAAATCATGGAAGAAATCCGTGAATTGGTTGAGAAGTACCCAGGAGTACTGGCCACTGTGGACAAACAGACAAATGGCCCTCCAGTAGGAAAGGCTGTCAATATTGAGGTGAGCGGGGAAAATTTTGAGGAATTGATTACCTACACCAATAGGCTTAGAGAGTATCTTGCCAATGCCAATGTACCTGGTATCGAGGAACTGAAATCAGACCTGGAATTGGGGAGCCCTGAGGTGGTGTTGAAGATCAACAGAGAAACTGCAAGACGTTTTGGTCTGTCTACCTCTACCATTGCCAATGAGCTTAGAACTGCTTTGTTTGGCCTTGAAGTATCCAAGTTTAAAGAGGGAGAAGATGATTACCCCATTCAGCTTAGGCTTAAGGATGAATACCGATATGACATTACTTCTTTGATCAATAAAAAAATCAATTTCAGAGACAAGTTTGGCAACAAAAAGGAAGTTCCTATCTCTGCCGTAGCTGATTTGGAATATGGTTCTACTTATGGATCTGTCAAAAGGAAGGATTTGGATAAGGTAATCACCGTGTTTTCAAATGTGACAGATGGCTATAACCCTACTGAGATAAATGATCAGCTGAAAGCTTTAGTGTCTGAGTTTGAGGAAAGTGATGGCATCACGGTTAAGTTTACCGGGGAACAGGAAGAGCAGGAAAAATCAACTGCATTCCTGATGCGGGCATTGTTCATAGCTGTCTCCGTGATATTTCTGATCATCGTAGCACAGTTCAACTCCGTGACCACGCCTTTTATCATCATGGCTTCGGTGGTTCTGAGTACTATTGGCGTATTCCTTGGCCTTTTGATTTTCAACATGGACTTTGTAGTCATTATGACCGGGATCGGAATTATTTCCCTTGCAGGGGTGGTAGTGAATAATGCCATCGTATTGATCGATTATACCAATTTGGTCAGAGAGAGAAGACGGGAAGAACTCAATACTCCTGAAGATGAATACCTGCCGTACAATGAATTGCTGGACAGTATCATCTTAGGAGGTAAGACGAGGTTGAGACCGGTATTGCTGACGGCGATTACCACAGTTCTGGGATTGATTCCATTGGCCATTGGGATGAATATCAACTTCGGTACTTTGCTGAGTTCCTTTGACCCTCAGTTCTTCGTCGGTGGTGACAATGCAGAATTTTGGGGACCCATGGCATGGACTGTAATATTTGGGTTAACCTTTGCGACGTTCCTTACGTTAGTGATTGTACCTGTCATGTATTTGATGGCAGATAAATTGAACATGTTGATTCGTAAAATGAAATAGCATGATTAAATAAAGGTTGGTGGTTTTTAAATGATTAAACCCTTGAGGTCTTATCTCAAGGGTTTTTATTTTTTATGGCATCCAAAAAAGCGTTTGAATGCATAATACAGCTTAAATTTGTACTTTTGACCTTCAAAATTTTAGAATAGTATGAGTGAGTTGCAGTGGCATGTTATGTACACCACATCCAGGGCGGAGAAGAAAGTAGCACAGAGACTTCGGGAAAAAGGTTTAGAAGTATTTCTTCCGATGGTGGAGGAGCTGAGACAGTGGTCTGACAGAAAGAAAAAAGTTCAGAAGGCTTTATTCAACGGTTATCTTTTTGTGAAAATTGCCAGACCCAATTTGTGGGAAGCTTTACAGGTCCCAGGAGCGGTGAAGTTTGTACATTTTGCCGGAGAACATGCAACTGTCAGGCAGGAAGAGATCGATACCATTCAGCGGATTTTGGAAACCGGAGTAGCTGTGGAAACCGACAATTCTGAAATCGAAAAAGGTGAAATTGTTAAGATATTAGGGGGTCCTTTGGAAGGTATGGAAGGTGAATGTGTCAACAAAGGTAATAAAGACTATTTCATTATCCGTGTACCTGGTATCCACCAAAATGTGATGGTCAATATTCCAAGGAAGTTTCTGCAGGTGATTGGATAAAAGTTTACTTTTTCCTTTTTGCCAAAAACCTTTTATACACGATCTGCGCTTGTGCCAAATGGTCTCCGAACCTGTTGAAGTTTTCGTTACCATCTAAATTATCCGAAAAGGTAAACAACATGGTTCCTTCCAATGCAATGTCGGACAAATCTCCCAACCTAAAGCTAATACCGGCCCTGAATGGAACATATCCGGTTGTGATATTGGCTCTTCTAAATTGGGCGTCTGGTTCCAATGAAAAAGCTTCCTGTCTTTCTACATGCATGATTCCAAGCCCTAAACCAGCGTATAGGTTGACCCAAGAACGGTTCATGTGATTGACATAAGGTATCAAGTAAAAAAGAGGCATTACATCAGCGTGAAAAGCATGTCCATTGAACTGAAATGCACTTCCGTACAGATTCCAATGGTCCTGAACCCGTTGAGATGGATTTCGGTTGCCACTTTCAATCCATTGCACTCCTCCTGTGGCTTTTAATCCCCAATGAGGGTGAAACCTCTTGGTGTAGGAGATGGAGGCTGCAGGATTCCAAGGGAAATTGAAATTTCTGTAGGTTCCTCCATTATCCGCATAAATAAATGAAGGCCCGACTCCGATTGACAAGACTTCCGTCTTCGGAATTCTTTCCTTGTAAAAATTCTGGGCCATAAGCCCCATACTGGACAATAAAAATACAAGTAAAAGTATGGATAGTTTGGTTTTCATATTCTCTGATCCTTCATGTTTTACTTTTCATAGCTACAAAGGTGCCAAACCATGCAGTATCCATAAATAAAACATAAAAATGTACTGTGGTTCCTTATTTTGGTAATTTTTGACAAAAATATAGATTTATCAGGAATAAACTAATCTTCAGAAAGTGCTTTTTGAATGTCTTCTTCAGTCATTCGAAGTTTTTCCCTGCACATTTTCACCAAAGACGAAGCTTCTTTTACCATTTCTGAAAGCTCATCCATTCCTTTTTCTCCGCTTTCCAGCAGGGCAACGATTTCTTCTATTCTTGCCATTGCTTTGTCGTAGCTGATTGATTTATCCTCCATGATTTTTTATATTATTGATGGTACTGGTAATTTTTTTATCCAATGTATAGGTTTCGATTTCCTTTCCTTCTTCCAATTTGGCTTTGTGGATGGGCACTCCGTCTACTTCAGTTCTTGTGTACCCTCTTTCAAAAAAACTGGCCGGATTTAGGTTTTTGATTTCTTTTTCAAGTTGTAAAAGGCGTACACTTGCTTTTTGAAGGTTGTTGTGAGAAGAGGCCCTAATACTTTTACTTATGGCGTCCAACTTAATGCGCTCCATGGATATTTTATGCCTGGAATGAGAGAGTAGCCTATTTTCCTTGAAAAGTAAGGACTGCTTATGTTGGTGGAGCAAAGTTTTGGCGGAAACTTCCAACCTACTTTTCAAAGAATGTAACTGTTGGTTTTCCTGTTGAATGGCTACATTGGCTTTTCTTTCCAGTTGCTTTAGAGATTGGATCAGGTTGGCTTCAAACTCCTGAAACCCGGAAAGGATAAATTCTGCTGCTGCAGTCGGGGTTTTCATCCTGGTATGGGCAACGAGATCAGCCACAGTCTCATCTCTTTCATGGCCTATGCCAGTAATCACAGGGATGGAACACCTGGCAATGGTTGCCGCTAGATCAAATTCATCGAAACAGTCCAGGTCCAATTGGGCACCGCCTCCTCTGATCAAAAGCACTGCGTCAAATTGAAATATCTCATGGTCAGATTGGATTTTTTCGAATGCCCGGATGAGAGTCGGAACGGCTTCATTTCCCTGTAAGGTGGCCTGATAGAGTTCATGGTGAACCTTGTATCCAAAGCGGTTATTTTCGATTTGGTTTACAAAATCACCATAACCAGCTGCTGTGGAAGAGCTTATGATGGCAATCCTCTGGGGGACAATTGGAAGGTTTAATGTTTTATTCAGTTGGAGCAAGCCTTCTCTGTTGAGCTGATCCAAAACTTCCTGCTTTTTTCTGGCCCGTTCGCCCAAGGTATAGTTTGGATCAATGTCTTTGATGTTCAGACTTAAACCATAGAGTTCATGGTAAGTGACTGACACTAAAGCGAGGACTTTCATGCCGGAATTTAGCTGCTGTCCGGTGACCTGACTGAATTTTCCAGCTACTGACCTGAATGTAAATGCCCAACAATTGGCCCTGACCTTTGCTGCTATTTTATTACCGCTTTTTTCAACCAGATCCATATAGCCATGCCCCTGGGAAGCATGGGTCAGTTGGGCGATTTCCGCAATGACCCAATATTGAGGCTCCAGGTGCATCTCGAGGGTATCCCGGATGATTTCATTAAGGGCCAAAAGTGTTATGGGCTGGGACATAAACAATATAAAGTATAAAATAGCAGGGTAAAAACCCTGCCAGTGATATGAGGGCTTATTTTACCAGGTTTTCCTCAATATTTTTTCTAAGTGAATCCGAGGCTTTCATTAAGGGAAGTCTTACTGTATCTCCACAAATCCCTAGAAGATTCATCAGGCATTTTAATCCTACCGGATTACTTTCTTCATACATGTATGGATTGAGATCAAGGAGCTTAAATGCAGCTTTCTTGGATTCCTCTGCATTTCCATGACAGATGGTTTTGAAAATCCCCGGATAGGCATTGGCCAATACGGAAATTACTCCAGATCCCCCGATCACATTCATGGAAGGTGTGAGGATATCGTCTCCCGAGATCAAAAGAAAGTCTTCCGGCATCTTGGCTGCTATGCGCATACACTGGGAAAGATCTCCGCTTGCTTCTTTCATACCAATGATATTGGAATGTTTGGCCAAAGTCAGGGTAGTGGAATAACTTATATTTGACATGGTCCTTCCAGGTACATTGTAAAGAATTACAGGGACCGGACATGCGTCTGCTATGGCTGTATAATGGGCAATGATTCCTGCCTGACTAGGTTTGTTGTAATAAGGGCTTACAGAAAGTATGGCATCAATGCCCGCGAAATCTGTGTTTTTGATCTCTTCGAGGATGGCTTGAGTGTTGTTTCCCCCCAATCCATATACAATGGGTAATTTCCCATTATTGTATTCCAGGGCAGCTTTCAAAACTTCCTTTTTTTCTTCTTTGGTAAGAGTAGCGCTCTCACCTGTAGTGCCCATGACTACTAGGTAATCTGCTCCACCTTGGGTGACGTGGGAAATGACATTTTTCAGTCCATCGAAATCCACGGAATAATCTTCATTGAAAGGAGTAATGAGGGCTACGCCTGTTCCTTTAAGTTTTAACATGCTTCTTTGATTTTCTTGAGGTATTCTATCAGGTGGTATACATTGGATTTGAGGTCATCGGACTCACTGGTCAACATCAGGTCCAAATATGGTTTGTTCTCATCTGAATACAGACCAATGGTGAATCCACTCTGATTTTGAAGGAGCAAATAACGCAAATATGGATTAAGCTGTAAAGAAGGTATCAGAATAAAATCCATTTTTTCTAAAAGAAACTCGTTGAAATACTCGGAAGGAAGGGCCAGCCAGTTGAAGTTTTTATGTGAAACTGCCTCTACCATTCGAGATTCTTCCTCGGTATAAAAAAGTCCGATGACACGCACCTTGTATCCCCAAAGGTCTCTTATAAGATCTTTGGTAACCAAAAAATCCTCCTCGGAATTGGCCAGAATCCCCATACAACGGATTTGGTGGGGAACCTGAATTTCCCTTGGAGGCAGGGATTTCAGCAATTTGGCCAGCTGCCAGTCTATCATTTTATCTTTAAGCCATTTCATGTATTTTGATTTTTTCCGGCTATTTGGAGAAATTCCTCTTCAGAGATCAGCTTTACACCTAATTTCTCTGCTTTTTCCTTTTTGCTAGGCCCCATGTCTTCTCCCTCAATGATAAATGTAAGGGCTTTGGAGACAGATTTCACATATTGCCCTCCATGGGATTCTACAAAGTCTATGATTTCATCTCTTTTAAAATGTTGCAGCTTTCCGGAAGCCAGGATTTTCATTCCTTCCAGCGCGTTGGATTCCAGTTTGGTCTCAGATTCAGCCAACTCAAAATTCAGGCCATGGCTTTTGAGCTCTTGTATGATCTTCTGATTGTCTTCATCTGCAAAATAGTCAAAAATACTGTTTACCAAGGTTTCTCCTACACCATTGACCTCTAAAAGTTGATCGGAGGTAGCCTTTTGGATGTTGTCCAGACTTTTAAAGTGTTTGGCCAGTAATTGTGCGGTATTTTCACCGATATTGCGGATGCCCAGAGCAAACAGGACTTTTTCAAATGGCTGGGATTTGGAAGAGGCTATGCCCTCCATCATGTTGCTGATGACACCCTCCTGAAAAGTATTGGCCTTAAGTTTCTTGATCCTATCTTCTACTTCAGTGGTCAAGGGAAGGTTTAGCCTGAGCATGATCTGATGTACAGTGCTTTGATGCATGGAGACTTTGATGAGCTTGTCCATGTCTACCCAATGGCCTAAGAACTGATGCAGAACCAAAGGCACGGGCAGGAATTCTTCCATTTTTGGAAGTTTTACTTCCTCCAGTTCCTTTATCAGCCTTTTGATGGTCCCGGTATTTTGGGCTGTTTTTTTATTGGTCGCCCTGATGAATTCCAGGAATTTTTCGAGAATGGCTTCCAATTCCAGTTCTGCATGTTTTTCCAGAAATTTGTTTATCGCACTCAGGGCAATTCCCTCGGTCAAAGCAAACAATGCCTTATTGAGAGAAATATAGAGTATTCCATCGTCTGATTTTTCATATTGATCCTGACTCATTTCCAAGCCCAGCAACTCATCGGCTTTGTCCTGTAGCGTGTATAGGTCGGCTGGATTTTTAATATAGCCTTGATCAATCAGGGTTTTGATTCTTTCTGTTCCCAAAGAATCAATATCCATGGCCCTTTTATGCAGGAAATGTTCGATTTTCCCTAGTACCTGCGGAGGACAGGATTTGGTGTTGGGGCAAAAATGCTTGGCTTCCCCTTCTTTCCTTTCCAGTGCAGTACCACATTCAGGACAATAGTCGATATACTGAATGGGTTGAGCACCTTCCGCTCTTTTGCTTTCCACCACTCCTGTTATTTTTGGGATGATTTCGCCTCCTTTTTCTACTAGGACAGCATCACCTTCATGCAAACCAAGACGTAGGATTTCATTGGCATTGTGAAGAGATGCCCTCTTGACAGTAGTGCCTGCAAGGTGCACAGGAGAAAGGTTGGCTACGGGTGTAATGGCCCCAGTTCTTCCTACCTGATAAGTGATGGAAAGCAGTCGGCTCTCGGAGCTCTCAGCTTTGTATTTGTAAGCGATTGCCCATCGGGGGATTTTTGCAGTGAAGCCAAGTTCTTCCCTTTGGTCATAATTGTTGACTTTTAAGACGACTCCATCCGTGTCGAGTGGCAGCTCCAACCTTTTTTCACGCCATTTTTCTATATACTCAAATACCTCTTTTATCGAACTGCATTTGGTATAGGTCTGGGAGACATTGAATCCCCAGCTTTCTATAAGTTTGATGGCCTGATCATGGTTTTCTACTCCGATGTTATCTCCCAAAAGTTGGTAAAAATAGCAGTTCAGCCTCCTTTTGGCCACTATGCTGCTGTCCTGCATTTTGACAGTTCCGGAAGCCGCATTCCTTGGATTGGCCAGTAAAGGGTCTCCGGCAGCTTCCCTTTCAGCATTGATTTTATCAAATTCCTTTCTGGGCAAAAATATCTCCCCCCTTACTTCAAATTTTTCAGGAACATTTTCACCTTTAATGTGAAGGGGGATGTTTCTGATGGTTTTGATATTTTCAGTCACTACATCTCCTTTGGTTCCGTCACCACGGGTGACTGCACGTACCAGGCGTCCATTTTCATAGACCAAACTGATTGCGACTCCGTCAAACTTCATTTCGCAGAAATATTCATAATTTCTGTGCTCTAGTCCTTTGGCTACCCTTTCGTCAAAGGCTAACAGTTCCTCTTCTGAATAAGTATTGCCAAGAGAAAGCATGCGGTATTCATGGTTGGCCGTCTCAAATTCTTTGGTGATGGTGCCTCCAACCCTTTGGCTTGGACTTTCGGGGGTTAAAAATTGGGGAAACTCACTCTCGAGGCGAATCAATTCTTCCAGCAATTGATCAAATTCAAAATCCGATATTTCAATGGTATCCTCCTGATAATAAAGGTGATTGTGGTAATTGATCTGCCGGGTAAGTTCCTCTATCCTTGATTGTGCCTGCGCTTCAGTCATAAAATTTCAAAATATTCTTAAAGTGTAACAGTCAAAATTAAGCTTTGTCCATGCAATCACAAAGGAAAGATTAGACAGGAAGTGATTTTATTGCATTGGTCTGTATGTGGGAGGGATTAATTATATTTGCCTCCCATTACGGCATTATGAGTAAAAAAGCAGATATAGAAAACCGGATTTTGGATGTGTCCTACCAGCTCTTTTTGAGGCAGGGATACAAAAACACCACCATGGATGACATATCCCAGGAGTTATCCATGAGCAAAAAGACCCTGTACAAATATTTTCCCGGAAAGCTGGAGTTGCTATCGGCAACCTTTGATGTTCTCAAAACCAAACTGGCCATCAAAGTACAGACTTTGCTGGAAAATAAGTACATCACTTTCGCGGCTAAGCTGAAGTCTCTCCTAACGGTAGTGGCAACAGATCTGGCACCAATCAATCCGGAACTATTGGAAGACCTTCGTGATCATGCACCGGAAGTTTGGAAGGAGCTTCAGGAATACATCCGTGAATCGGCATACCTGCGTTTTCAAAAACTTATAGAAGAGGGGAAAGAAAAAGGATATGTTGCCTCTCATGTAAACATCAGTCTGGTAGTCTTTATGTATGCTTCGGCCATACAAAGTCTGATAGATCCAAAGTTTCTCGCTCAGTTTCCCAAAGAAATGAGAGATGGGATGGGGCTGAAAACCGCAGAGATTTATGATCAGGCCATTCAGATCATTTACCAGGGTATCCTGACAGAAGAAGCAAAAGAAGCTTATCAGCAAACTTAAATTGATAATATCATCCAAACAGATTTATATTTTATAATTTTTGAACATGAGTAATAACAAATCATTTAAAAGATATACAGTCACTTCTGCACTACCTTACGCCAACGGGCCTCTACACATTGGGCATCTGGCAGGCTGTTATATTCCCTCGGATATTTATGTGAGGTACCTGAGGTCCATGGGCCGGGATGTGGCCTACGTATGTGGTTCTGATGAGCATGGCGTGGCTATCACCATTAAAGCCAAGAAAGAGGGTATTACACCCCAGGAAGTGGTGGACAGGTATCATGAAATGATGAAGAAGAGTTTTGCTGAGTTTGGAATCAGCTTTGATCATTATTCCAGAACCTCTGCGCAGATCCATCATGAAACCGCCTCAGAATTTTTTAAGGATTTATACGGGAAAGGTGAGTTTTTAGAGCAGACCACAGAGCAATATTTTGACGAGGAAGCAGGGCAGTTTTTGGCAGACAGATACATAGAAGGAACATGCCCCAAATGCGGTCATGAAGGAGCTTATGGTGACCAATGTGAAAAATGTGGCTCTTCACTAAGTCCCACCGACCTGATCAACCCCATTTCCAAACTTTCCGGAAATACTCCTGTGCTGAAAGAAACCAAACACTGGTTTTTGGATCTTGCCAGATATACCGATTTTCTGAAAAACTGGATCCTTACAGAGCATGGAAATGACTGGAAGAACAATGTCCTGGGACAGTGCAGGTCTTGGCTGGAGGCCGGAGATGGCTTGCAGGCAAGGTCCATGACCAGGGATTTGGATTGGGGAATACCTGTCCCTGTAGAAGGCGGAGAGGGAAAAGTGCTATATGTGTGGTTTGATGCGCCGATTGGATACATATCCTCTACCAAAGAATGGGCTGCAGAAAAAGGAATAGCTTGGGAGCCATATTGGAAGGATAAGGATACCAAGCTGGTACACTTTATAGGTAAGGACAATATAGTTTTTCATTGCATTATATTTCCGGCCATTCTGAAAACACATGGAGATTTTGTATTGCCTGACAATGTTCCGGCCAATGAATTCCTTAATCTTGAAGGGGATAAAATCTCTACTTCCCGTAACTGGGCCGTTTGGTTGCATGAGTATTTGGAAGAGTTTCCAGGCAAGCAGGATGTTTTGAGGTATGTCCTGACAGCCAATGCTCCGGAAACCAAAGACAATGATTTTACCTGGAAGGATTTTCAATCAAGAAACAATGCCGAACTGGTCGCGATATACGGTAATTTTGTCAATAGGGCAGTGGTCTTGACCCATAAGTTTTTTGATGGGCAGGTTCCTGCCTTAGGAGAGCTTCACGGGATAGACAAAGATGTGCTGGAAGAGATCAAAGCCTTTCCAGATAAGATTGCGTCCTCTATTGAGCGCTACAGGTTTAGAGAAGCTTTATCTTTTGTGATGGATTTTGCCAGGACAGGTAATAAATATCTGGCCGATACTGAGCCTTGGAAAAGCATCAAAACGGATAAAGAAAGAACGGGTACTATCCTTAATATTGCCTTGAACCTTGCTGCTAATCTGGCTGTGGTTGCTGAGCCGTTTTTGCCCTTTACTTCGGAGAAGATATTCGGTATGTTTGGTTTAGATGGCTTGAAGTGGTCCGATGCAGGAAGGAGTGATATTCTTCAAGCGGGAACCGGTATACAGCCTGCTGCACTTTTGTTTGAAAAAATTGAAGATCAGGTGGTCGAAGCTCAGGTTAATAAATTATTAGAATCCAAAAAGAAGAATGAACTGGCCAACGCCAAAGCAGCTCCTATGAAAGAAATAATTACTTATGATGATTTTGTGAAACTGGACATGAGGGTAGTCAAAGTATTGACTGCGGAGCCTATGCCCAAATCAAAGAAACTGCTAAAACTGACTGTGGAAACAGGCTTAGGCAAAAGAACAGTGCTTTCCGGTGTGGCCGAGCATTTCAAACCGGAGGATTTGGTCGGAAGACAGGTAGTGATGTTGATCAATCTGGCTCCGAGGAAAATGATGGGGATAGATTCTGAGGGCATGATTTTGATGGCGGAAGACAAGGATGGTAGCCTGAAATTGCTACAGCCTCATGAGGCTACTGCGGATGGCTCGACTATTTCATAAGAGTTGATTAGAGTTCCATTTAAAGACAGGCAGTGAACATGATGTTTGCTGCCTGTTTTTTTAAGTAAAAATTATTTTTTAGTTAAATTTATGTTTTTTACTGGGATACCTTCTGATTGTCCATCAAAATCAGTATCTTAAGAGGAAACCATAAAACAAGCATAATTTTTAATCTATGAATACAGAAAATTACCATGTCGGTGAGAATTTTGATGAAATGTTCACTGAGGAGGGTCATTGTCGAGCCCATTATTCCGAGTTTCTCAAGCAAATCAAAAAAACGAGTCCAAAAAGAATGTCTCATTTGCAGTTTTCTGCAAATAAAACCCAGATTGCTATGGGCATGACCTTCAATGTCTATCATGATAATCAAGGAACCGAAAAAATACTTCATCTGGACATTGTGCCACGAATCATCCCGCACGAAGAATGGAAACACTTGGAGGCAGGACTGAAGCAGAGAATTCAGGCGCTTAACCTCTTTTTAGATGATATCTACAATGATCAAAAAATCCTTAAAGATGGAGTAGTACCGGAGGACCTTATTTTGAAAAGTAAAGACTATCTCAAGCCTTGTATAGGGCTCAAGCCTCCTAAAGGTATCTGGTGCCACATCACAGGCACCGATTTGGTGAGAGACAAAAGCGGAGAATATTACATTCTTGAAGACAACCTGAGGTGTCCTTCAGGGGTGTCTTATATGTTGGAAAGCCGTGAAATCATCAAACGTGCCTATCCTGACCTGATCAACCAACTGGGCGTGATGCCTGTATCGGATTATCCTGTCAAGCTTCTAAAAATGTTGCAGTTTCTTTCAGATAAAGAAAATCCTGTCATCGGCGTTCTTACGCCGGGTATATATAATTCAGCCTACTTTGAGCATTCTTACCTTGCCCTACAAATGGGGGTAGAGTTGGTTTCTGGGGTGGATTTGATCGTGAAAGATAAAAAGGTGTACATGCAGACCACTAAGGGCCTAGAGCAAATAGATGTCTTGTACAGGAGGATAGATGATACATTTATGGATCCCCTTGCTTTCAATCCTGATTCCCTTTTAGGTGTTCCAGGCTTGTTTGAGGCCTATAAGGCCGGAAATATAGCCATAGCAAACGCACCTGGGACAGGAGTAGCAGATGATAAAGCGGTCTATGCCTACGTGCCACGAATGATCAAATACTATCTGGATCAGGACCCTATACTCAACAATGTCCCCACTTATCTCTGTAGGGAGGAAGAGGACAGGGCTTATGTTTTGGAAAATATAGAACAGCTGGTAGTGAAGGAAACCAACGCAGCAGGCGGATATGGTATGCTGATCGGTCCAAAGGCCACCGTAGAAGATCATGCCAAGTTCAGAAACCTGATCAAGCAAAATCCGGATAATTACATCGCACAACCAACACTTTCACTTTCAACTGTTCCGACGCTGACAGATGAAGGCTTGCAGGGGAGGCATGTGGACCTGAGACCATACATTTTATACGGAGATGATATCAATGTCATACCTGGCGCTTTGACCCGCGTAGCTTTAAAAAAAGGCTCTTTGGTGGTGAACAGCTCCCAGGGTGGGGGGAGTAAGGATACTTGGGTGCTTTATAGATAGGGGATGGATATTGATAGATATAAATTGAAATATGCTTCGCGAAATATATTGAAATAGGGAATACAGATTGATATTAATGGATACTTGTGGATATTAATTGATATTGGATCCGCCTCCACAGACAAGTTATTGATTGAAATATGGTAGAAATATATTGAAATAAATGGAAATAGGTGTTGCTGTAGGATGTTGATGGATACTCGGGGATATTGATAGAAATCGGAGCTTTAGCGGAGATCCGGAGAGAGAAACGATTTGGGATACTTGAAATATGCTTCGCGAAATAAATTGAATTAATAGAGACTCGTTTATATTGATACTGATTGATATTAATGGATATTAATAGATACTTGAGGGTATTTAAGGGAATATGATAGAAATACAGTAGAAATATAATATCCTTGAATATCAATTTTATTTCTACAAATATCTCAGAACTTTCCTCTAGGGCGTTGGTGCAGGAATAAATCATAGACTTTTAATTAAGGAGAAAAAATAAAAATATATGTTAAGTAGAGTAGCAAATTCGATATACTGGCTGGGAAGGTACCTGGAAAGGGCCGAGAATTACGCCAGGTTTATAGATGTCAATTTTAACCTTATGCTGGATTTACCTCCTGATCTCAAGGAGCAATGGGAACCCCTTGTTTTTGCCACAGGAGACCAGGAATTGTACAAATCCAAGTATGATAGCTTTGAGAGAAAGGATGTGATTTATTTCCTGACATTTGAATCTGAAAATCCTAACTCCATCATTTCCTCCATCTCTTCGGCAAGAGAAAATGCCCGGGTGATCAGGGAAAATCTGACAAAGGAAACTTGGGAAAAGCTTAATGAGCTCTATCATTTTATCAAAAATAGATCGACAAAAAAGAATTGGTTTAAGGACAGTCCGCATCAGTTTTTTGAAGATATCAAAAATCAGATATTGTTGTTGTACGGCCTTGGAGAAAGTACAGTAGCGAGGACTGATGGATGGTATTTCAGGCAGTTGGGCCTATATTTGGAAAGAGCCGACAAGACCAGCCGTATAGTGGATGTCAAATACCACATACTATTGCCATCGCCATCCCTGGTTGGTTCACCTTTGGATTTTCTTCATTGGACAGCTTTGCTTAAGTCCGTAACTGCATTCAATACATATAGGAGACTCTATGGTAATATTGAGCCTGCAAAGGTGGTGAGTCTGCTTCTCTTGAATAAATACTTTCCCAGATCGGTATTTTACTGTCTTGTCGAGGCCGAAAATTGTCTGAATAAGATTTCCGGCGATTCAGACGGGAAAATGAACAGTGCTCAAAGAGCCATAGGAGCTTTGAGGGCTAAATTGGAATTTGATGATGTAAACGATATCATTTCCAAAGGTCTTCACGAATATCTGGACGACCTGCAATTGAAAATTAATACAATTTCTGACTGTATCAATGACAATTTCTTTCAGATAAAGGATAACTTTATATCTCAAAATCAAATGCAGGAATGACCTTTTGCTTAGGAATAAAGACTAAATATGGCCTTATCGGCCTTTCTGATACAAGAATTACCTCTGGTACCGAAACTACTACTTCCAAAAAAGTTTACACCGTCAACAGGGACAAACACTCCTTTTTTATCATGACTTCAGGGCTGAGATCCGTTAGGGACAAAGCCATTACCTACTTCACAGAAGTGATAGAGGAACAGGACAATGAATTCAACAAACTCTATAAGGCTGTCAACGAATTTGGCAATCAGATAAAGAGGGTAGCCAAAGAAGATAAGCAGTACCTGGAAGAGGCAGGATTGTCGTTTAACCTTTTTTCTATCATTGGAGGACAATTGGAAAATGACAAAACCCCTAAGCTTTACTTGCTGTACCCACAGGGAAACTGGATAGAAATCAGGCGGGGAACCCCATTTGTCATTATTGGAAATTCGGGTTCAGGAAGTCCGGTATTGAGGCGCTCCTTGAGCTATGATGAATCACTTGATTATGCGCTGAAGTGTGCATTTTTGGCTTTTGATGCCACCAGGATTTCGGCCAATGATGTGGATTACCCCATTGATACCGTCATTCTGGAAAATGACCAATACCACATTACAGAGAGACGGTTTGAGCAAAAGGAATTGGAGCACATTTCCACTTTTTGGAATGAAAGGCTCAAAGAAGCTGTAAAAGAATTGCCTGCTGAGATACTCCAAAGGGCTTTTCAGGATGAGGAGAATGTTATAGAACAATAGCATGAAACTATCCATAAAGCATAAGACCAGCTACCGATATTCTGAAAAAGTCCCGCTCAATCCCCATCAGCTTTTTCTTATTCCCCAACAAAGAACCTATTATTCCATTCTTTCGGCAGATTGGTTGGTTTCACCTGATCCTTCCGGCAGGAGCCAAAGGATCAATGCAGAAGGCAATCCTTTCTTTCAGGTTTGGTTTGATGAGGAAACAGACTTGTTGGAAGTCACTGTAAACCTTCAGCTTGAAACCAGGGAATTCAATCCCTATGCCTTTATTTTATCACCTGAAGTCACTTACCCTTTCGAGAAGTTTAAGTATAGAGGAAAAACAGGCATGTTTCTGAGCAATTACATCACTTCGGAGGAGTTCCCACAGCTGAGAAAGTTTGGGATGGAAGTAATGGAAGCATCCTCTGACATTGTTACATTTCTCGTCAACTTGGCTACCCGACTTTATAAAGAATGGTCTCATTCTCTAAGATATGAACCGGGGCTACTTCATCCTATGGAGACTTTTCACAACAGGGAAGGCTCATGCAGGGATCTTTCGTGGATGTTTATGAATGTGCTGGGAAATTTGGGTTTGGCCAGCCGCTTCGTCAGTGGCTATGCCTACAATTCTGAACTTGAGGAAGGTCACGAGCTTCATGGCTGGATAGAAGTTTACCTTCCGGGTGCGGGTTGGGTGGGAGTGGATCCTAGTCTGGGCTTATTTACTGACCATCACTATATTCCATTGGCCAGCAGTTTTCATCCTGCTAATACTTTACCCATTGCGGGTACGTACGGGGGTACGGCCAAGTCTGAGTTTTCAACAGAGGTGAGGATACAGGAAGTTTAAATTTTTAATCGTTAGGTTTGATAAGCTATTCACTTTGGTTCTAAATATAAATGCTATTCCAGAACCAAAAGTCAGGAATTACTGTATATGACAAAGTGATTACTCAAAGCTTATGAACAACCTCGGAAGTCTGATTTTTCTTGCATCTGTCTTATTGTTTACCACTTTCCTGAATTGGTATGTGTTTCAGGCTGTGAAAACCCTGACCTCCAACTTGGAAGGTGATAAAATCCGCAACAGTATCAATGTTGTGTATTGGTTGATTTTCAGTGGGATATCACTTTGGGTGATCATTACCTTTATAGGTATATTTTCCGCAGGAGAGATCACTTCCGCCACACAGCGCGTATTGAATGTTTTTCTTACCGTTTTGGTAACACAGCTGGTCATTGTTCTGATTTTGTTTGGCGAGGATATATTCAGAAATGTTCAGGCAGGGTTCAGTTTGGTCTTTAATGGGACTAAGGATTTTAGCTTTCCAAGTAGGAATACCTGGGTAAGTGCTTTGGCCATCACTATAGCCGCATTTCCTTTTTTCAGCTTCATTTATGGAGTCACTTATGGCAAGCACAATTTCAAAGTCCACAAGGAAGTTATTTACTTCGAGGATTTGCCGGATGCTTTTGATGGCTTTACCATTACCCAATTGTCGGACATACATTCAGGAAGTTTCAAAGATAAAGAAGGCGTACAAAAAGGAGTGGACCTTGCTGCGGGGCAGAACGCCGACCTGGTGGTGTTTACCGGCGACCTGGTCAATCACAAAGCAGAAGAGATAGATCCATTTTTGGAGCAATTTGCACAGGTTAAAGGTAAATATGGTCAATTCTCTGTTCTCGGCAATCACGACTACGGAGACTACATCAGTTGGCCAAGCCAAAGTGCAAAAGAAGACAACCTAAAAAATCTAAAAGCCAAACATGCTGAAATGGGTTTCCGCTTGCTTTTGGATGAGCATGTCAGGATAGAAAAGGATGGACAGGAAATCACACTGATAGGAGTAGAGAATTGGGGTGTTGGCTTTGTCAAAAAAGGGGATTTGTCCAAAGCAATGGAAGGTACGCCTGAAGACGGGTTTAAGGTGTTGCTTTCCCATGACCCTTCCCATTGGGATGAAGAAGTGAAGAAGAATCAGAACCCTGTTCACCTCACGCTTTCTGGTCATACACATGGGATGCAATTTGGGATTGAGACCCCATTGGTCCGATGGAGTCCGGTGCAGTACCGCTATCCTAATTGGGCCGGCTTGGCAGAGGAAAAAGGCAGATTTTTATATGTGAACAGGGGTTTTGGTTTTCATGCATTTTCGGGTAGGGTAGGAATCTGGCCTGAGATTACAGTGATCGAACTTAGGAAAAAACAATAGCCCTGAATGTTTATTCTGAAAGGCTTTGTCAACGACTTGAAAATTAAACAGAATTGTTTGAATTTGGTTTACAGATTATGATAAACCTTGTTTTAATAGGTCTATGTGCCCTTATAATGGTGCAGTCCAGTCCCAAGTCTTTGGATGACTTGAAGTGGAAAAATAGGGTAGTACTTTATTTCCCTCAAAAAGACTTGGATTGGCAAAATCCAAATGACAGTTTGCTCCTGGAGTTGGAAGAAAGAAAGATCATCTATTTTGTCATTATGGATTCTGTTGAATCCAATTCTGATATTGTTTTTTCAGCGGATTACATTTCAAAATTAAGTAGCAGGTATAAGATGGGAGCAAAAAGCCCTTCTTGGGTATTGATAGGTTTAGACGGTGGTGCCAAATTACGAAAAGAAGAGGTGATAAATTGGTCTTACATATTTAAGACAGTAGATGCCATGCCCATGCGTCAGTCAGAGATAAGAAAGACTAAAAGCTTTTAATTTGTATAAAAAATGTTTTAAATATGAATATTCCTTAATTTAAACAAAAAAAATACCCAATTGAGGGTATTTTTTTCTAAAATATTCAAGGGTATTTTTGAAATAATTTAAACCCCGAAAATGAAGTTTTTTTACATATCTACGATCAAAAATGAAAATGCCTCTTATGAGGTACACCACCGTGAATGCCCCTTCCTTCCAGAAGCTGAGAAGAGGGAGTAC
This sequence comes from Arthrospiribacter ruber, assembly GCF_019343195.1. Lineage (GTDB taxonomy): Bacteria > Bacteroidota > Bacteroidia > Cytophagales > Cyclobacteriaceae > Arthrospiribacter > Arthrospiribacter ruber. Next base: position 28,938 of record NZ_RPHB01000008.1, on the reverse strand, counting down.
ATCGGTGCTTTCAATACAGGGAAGGAAGCCCTAAGAAAAATCATACATGCCAATCCAAATGCGTCTCTTTGTAAGATTTGCTGTACAGGTGAATTGAACAAGAGGGTTACAAAAGATAAAGATCACAAATGACGTCAGCTTTCATTAGACAACATCTGCCGAATCAGGTCGGTGGTCGTGATAATGCCTTTTAGCTTCCCCTCCTCTACTACGGGCAATGCGTGAAACTCTTCCTCCGCAAAGATTTTTGCAACTTTTTTCAAAGTATCGTCGGGAGAAACTGATCTGGGATTGGAACTCATTACCTGGCTTATGGAAAGCATCTCTAGGATAGGCTCCTCTGAAGGTTCATTGTTTTCAAACAATGCACCGAAAGTAAGTCTGTTGATGTCGGTCCTGCTAATAATTCCAATGATGTTTTTTCCATCCAGCACTGGAACATGTCTTATTTTATGTTTTCTGAATATGTTGATGATGTCGGGCAAGCTTTGGGCTATATCGGCACTGACCACATTTTTGGTCATGATTTCTGCTACTTTTAGATCTATTTTCATGGCAGTAAAGTTTGATTTGTAGGAATAAAAGTATGGATTCACTTTGACTAAAACCCTGATGAAAATCAGGTATCGACTTGACATTTGTGCTTAGGCATTGAATTGAAGGATTGCGTAGGAATTTTTTTTGCTTTGTTGCACATAAGAATGGACCTACTAGATTTGCTCTAAAGCGTATTTCCTTTCAGCTCAAGGTAATACAAAGCCATTTTCGAAAAGTGATTTGCAAGAGGCTTTGAACTTTTGGATTCGAATAACCATCTGCTTTTTTATAAAATGCAGCAGAATCTCCAGCTAGAATTAAAATAAGTTTTCAGTTAAAGGTATTTTCTGATTAAAAAATCTTTCCTTAAGTTTGAATAAAATGAGTTGGGGTATTAATTTCGGAACCGAATCGGGGTGTGGCGCAGTCCGGTAGCGTACACGTCTGGGGGGCGTGTGGTCGCAGGTTCAAATCCTGTCACCCCGACAACAAGGGATTTCAATCCCTTCCAAAAGCCTGTAAGTCATAAGATTTACAGGCTTTTATGATTTTTAGAAGATCAAAGAATATTGAGGTATGAACAAAACCTGTAGGATGCTCAGGTCTTGTGGTTATTGTTTCATGTTTTTAAAGAAGCCCAGAGAACCAAAACCAAAATAGTCAGCATAGCTAAAGACCATGGAATTAGCAGGAAATAAATTTCAATTGTATCCAAAAAATAAATTTTTCTGTTGTCACTTAAATTCTGTCAAGCGTTTTTGTTTGCTCATTTTGTGGGTTTTGTTGATAATCCCTAGGAGAAACACCATACTCCTTCTTAAAGCATTTTGCGAAATAGGAAAGGTTAGAAAAACCAACTTCATACATGATTTCGGAAATGTTTCCTTCTTTATTTCTTAAAAGAATGGATGCCTTTTTCAATCTGTACTTCCGGATGATTTCTTTTGCGGAAAAATGGGTCAATGCCTTAAGTTTTCTATATAGGTGTGCTGTGCTCATGCCTATTTCTTCGCTTAGCAGTTCAACAGTGAATTCAGGGTTAGAAATATTGGCTTCTATTATGCCTACAACTTTTTTCACAAACTTATCATCTATGTTTTCACCTTCTTCTTTGAATTCCGGTTGCGTTATGATCTCGGCTTTGAAATAGTTGAGCAAAACATCTTTTCTTTTGATAAGCTGCTCAATGTTTGCTTTTAGCAATTCCAGGTCAAAGGGCTTTGTTATGTAGGCATCTGCACCTGTTCTCAGCCCTTCCACTTTTTGTGAGGTAAGACTTTTTGCAGAAAGCAAAATGACACCTATATGACTTGTTTTTGGGTTCTGTTTTACTTTTCTGCACAAAGTCAACCCGTCCATAACGGGCATCATTATATCGCTGATAATCACTTCAGGAGTAAAGTTTCTGGTTTTATCCAATGCTTCCTGTCCATTCTGTGCCACCACAATGTGATAACTTTCCCTTAAATGTAAAAGGAGATAATCAACCATATCGGGATAATCTTCCACTACCAAGATCACAGGCTTGGAAGTGTCAAAATCATATTCGTATTCCTCAAAGTTGTCAGTGTCCTTACTCACCAAAAGATTTATAGTATCGTCTTTTTGCTCTACCTCAACAGGGAAATGTACATTGCCCAATGGCAAGGTGACTGTAAAATAAGACCCTTCACCTGGCTGGCTCTCCACATTGACTTTTCCAAAGTGAAGTTTTGTATATTCCTTCACCATAGAAAGTCCAATGCCGGAGCCTGAATCAACTTGTCTGCCCCTGCTGCCCTGATAGAAGCGGTCAAAAACCTTTGGTATCTCTTGAGGCTCTATTCCTATACCTGTATCATGGACCTGGATATCTACTGCACCGTTCTTATAGTGATTTTTATCAGGGTGTTTTCTAATACTTAACTCAACAGTCCCCTGATCTGGGGTGAATTTGAATGCATTGGACAGCAGGTTGTAAAGTACCGTCTCAAGCTTCTCACTGTCTGCCCATATTTCACAGGATTCTATTTCTGAATTAAACCGGAAATTGATATTTTTTCTTGCAGCTTTGTCTTTAAACAGCTCACACACTTCCCTACTAAAGCTGACAAGGTCAAAAACCCGTACTTTCAGCTCGAGACTATCCTGCTCAAGTTTTCTGAAATCAAGAATCTGATTGACAACCCTTAATAACCTATTGGAGTTTTTTTCAGCCAATCTAAGGAGTTCCTTGGATTTTAGGTCAATTTCTTTTGAGCTAAGGGCCTGTTGGATAGGGGGAAGAATGAGACTGATAGGCGCCCTGAGTTCATGGGAAATGTTGGTGAAAAACTGTTGTTTGGTTTTTGCGATTTCCTCACTATGCTGCTTTTCGATTTTGGCAAGGTTGACTTCATTTTTGAAGTGTATGCGCAAAGTGTAAAACCTGAAAGCGAAGGCCAACAATGCCAGGACAAGAAAAATATAAATGACAATGAAAGGGGTGCTTAAAAAAAGTGGTGGCTTGACTACTATGTCCAAAGTATGGATTTCATCTGACCAAATACCATGATTGTTGCTCCCTTTGAGCTTTAAGATATATTTCCCTGAAGGAAGTTTGGAATAGACAGCTGTATTTGTGGAACCTGAAGCATATGACCAATCTTCATCAAATCCTTCAAGCTTGTAGGCATAGATATTCCTTTTCGGTTGCCAATAATGCAGAGCAGAAAAATCAATTGCAAATGACCTTTGGGCATAATTCAGACTGAGCTTTTTCATGAATGCAATATCCATGGGCAGTTCAAGGCCCGAATCCGTAATTTTTCCGGGAAGAATCCTTTCATTATTGATTCTGAGATTGGAGAAAAACAGTTTTGGCTTGAAGCTGCTGGCTTCTGCATCAGTGGCTAGCCTTATAAAACCGTTGTCCCCTCCAAAAAACAGCCTTCCTTCTTTATCCTTGGAAAAGCAGCCTTCAAAGAAACTTTTGATAGGCAGTCCACTATCTAAAGGAAATAGTTCATAGGCATCCAATCCAGGCTTGAACTTAATCAAAAGCCCCGATGCGGCACCCCAAATATTTCCCTGATTGTCCTCAGTGATACTGTTAAAAAGAAAATCTGAACCCATCTGTATAGGATGGTAAACAGCTTTGTCATTCTGTGGTTGGTACTCTATAAGTCCATTGGTAGTTGCAGCCCACAAAACTCCTTTTTTGGAAAAGTAAATGGCATTTAGGCTTCTTCTGTTTGACACTTCGTTAAAAATACTGACACTACTGTTTCTGTGTGTCTGTAAATCGATCCTAAACAATTCATCATAGTTGACAGCCCATAGGGCATTGGCCCCTGTAGCTACCTTTTCAGAACCTACCTCACTGGCTTTTTCAAAATATAAACTCTCGATATCATTCAATTTGCCTGATACTTTATATAAACCGCCTTCCCATGCACTTACCCAGAAAGTCCCATCACTCGCTTTTATAAATTTTGCGATGTAATTGCTGTCAAGTCCATTTTGGTTACCAGAACTTATCGAATGCATTTTTAAGATTTTCGGATCCCAGATATTGATCCCCCCAGCTGTTCCTATCCAGATTCTTCCCAGATCATCTTCCTCTAATGCATACACATTGTTAAGAAGGAGTTGCTTCCCCATTCCGGAGTGGATATCAAAAACTTCTTCCTTACCATCAGGACTTATTCTTATTACTCCATTAAGAGTCGCCAACCAAGTATCTCCGTTTTTGGTATGCAGGATAGACTTTACCTGGCTTCCGATTTTTTGGTTATTTTGCCTATGGTTGATCTCATGAAAACTGTAAAAACTGTTGTTTTTGTTAGTGAAACTTAAACCGTTGGAAGTCACAAACCAAACCACCCCGCCAGAATCCTCAAAAATTTGCCAATTGACATTGCTGCCTACTGAGTAGGCCAGTTCTGGATGGTTGAAAAGCTGCTTGATGTCACCATTTTCGGGGTTCAGAATGTTTATCCCGAAATCAGTCCCCAAAGCAAGGCTGCCATCGGTAGAAGTATAAATACTTTTTATTACCTCATTGCTTAAAGCTGTGTTTGCTTCGTTATAGGTTTTCTTTTCTCCGGTATGAATATGAAAGTGTACCAGACCGGTTTCAGTTCCGAGCCATAACCACTCTGGGTTGTAGTTGTCGGGCTGTATGTCCATGATCAGGTTATTTTGGAGAGAAGGCTTGTAATTTTCTTTTAATTCGAACTGCTCAAACTTTTCGCTGCCCGGACTTAGTTTATTCAACTTGTCATATGTACCCACCCAAAGGTTGTCAAAACGGTCCATAAAAACTGATCTGATCATGTTATGGCTTAACCCACTGTTTTCCCTGTCCAGTTTTCCTGTTTTTCCTTCCTTAAAGTAGAAAAGCCCCGCAGTGGTGCCTACCCAGACTGTACCCTCAGGATCCAAATAAATTGTTCTTACGGCAATGGAAGCGCCCAGCTCAACGGGAATTACCTCAAAATTGTAAATATTGATCTTCGAAAGACCTTTCCAGGTACCTATCCAAATTTCATCTCCAACAGCTTCCAGAGCACTTATTTCATTGGCTGCCAATAGAGGGAACACCTCTTTTTTGAAGTTCTGAAAACTGTTGCCATCATACCTAGAGACCCCGTTGGCAGTACCTACCCAAATAAAATCATTTTTATCCTGGGTAATCGCACTGATGGTGTTGGAAGGTAATCCGTCCTGAGTTGTTAAAGTGAAAAAATAGGGATTTTTTTGGGCATTGGCTGACCAGTAAAGAAGTAGAAAGGTACTCAATAAAAACACGAAGAACCTGTAAATCATTTTGGGTTTTGGCAAGGTTTATAAACTAAACACAGGTTTTTGGATCTTGAATTTTTCGAATTGTTCTCTCCTTGATCCAAGGTTAATAATAAGTCTTTTGAAGTGAAAAATCAGCATTTTTTTCAGCTGTGAATGATTTGTGTCATTATCTGTACGATTTGAATCGATGCTTGGACTCAATAAAAAGTACTTTTGAGTATCTACTTTCCAAGACTATTGTCAGGAAAGCAAACCCAAAATACCCAAACCCAATGACCGGAATAAAAAAGGCTTTTTATTTTGTTCTTATTGTTGCAATACTGTGCATGGCATGTGATCAAGATACTGGACAAACTCCTGAAGTGGAGGAACCGCATGATCAGGAAGTGGATTTTTTATTTGGCGCAGATCTTTCCTATCTCAACCAAATTCTGGATCACGGAGGAATTTACAGTGTAGGTGGAGAACAACAGGACCCCTACAGGATATTTGCTGAAGCCGGAACACAATTGGCCAGGTTTAGAATTTGGCATAATCCACTATGGACAGCTGAAATTTATGGTAGGGAAACACCTCTATATAATGACTTAGAGGATGTCGAATCGTCCATAGATAAGGCAAAATCTGAAGGAATGGAAATTCTCCTTGATTTTCACTATTCAGATGTTTGGGCTGATCCTGGAAGACAGGAAATTCCAGCAGCATGGAGGGAAATAGAAAGTCTTGAAGTACTACAGGACTCCATTTATCAATATACCTACAAGACCCTGAAATATCTAGGATCAAAAGGCCTTTTCCCTGAATATGTTCAGATAGGTAATGAAACCAACTGCGGTATGTTATTTACCGATGCACCGGAGAACTTCCCTAAGCTGAACGTCTGTGAGGGGAACTGGCAGAATTTTAAATCAGTAACAAAAGCTGCTGTAAATGCAGTTCATGATGCTGCCGGTCATTCCGAAACCAAAGTTATTTTTCATGTGGCCGATCCCGAAAATCTGGACTGGTGGTTTGAAAATTTTACCGGATCGCCCAGTGAAGTGGATTTTGATATTATTGGCTTTTCCTATTATCCCTTATGGCATACCGCGATTTCCCTAAACCAGTTGGAAAGTGCTGTTTCCCGTATCAAATCAAGATTCGCTAAGGATATAATGATGCTGGAAACCGCCTATCCGTGGACTTTGGAAGGTAACGATGACTATACTAATATTTTTGGGGGACAAGCTCCTCTTCCCGGCTTTCCTTATACCATTGAGGGACAAAGAGAAATCATGGTTAGTATGTCCGAAAGTATGATTAATGCAGGTGGCTTGGGTATCATCTATTGGGAGCCAGGATGGATATCTTCTGATATGAAAGATTTATGGGGAACAGGTTCTTCCTGGGAAAACTGTACTTTTTTTGACTTTGATGGAAATCTCCATGAAGGAGCTGATTATGTGAACTTGGTGAATAATAAATATAAAATCAATCCATGAATGATATTAAGAAGATAGTACCCATATTCTTTTTCTTACCTGCTTTGCTGTTTCAGGTTCTGCCGGGGTATTCCCAAAACCAGAATAGAATGGAGGACATTGTGCGGATAAGTGATGAGGGACTTCTTGTCTGGGAAAGTGATGGCCTGGAAGCTTCCTTCTTTGGAGTCAACTATTCCTCTCCCTTTGCTTATGGATACAGGGCCTTGAACAGGAAACAAATTAACATTGAAGAAAGTATCACCGCAGATGTTTATCATATGGCAAGGCTTGGTTTTTCAGCCTTCCGGGTTCATGTTTGGGATACTGAAATTTCCGATGTCAAGGGGAACTTACTAGAGAATGAACACCTTCGCCTTTTTGATTTTCTATTGGCAGAATTAAAGAAAAGAAATATAAAGGCTATCATCACACCCATAGCATTTTGGGGTAACGGCTACCCTGAACCTAACTATGAAACTCCTGGATTTTCACATTATTATGGAAGATCCCGTCTGACCACAGATCAGGAAGCCATCAAGGCCCAAGAGAACTATTTAAAGCAGTTTTTGAACCATGTCAACCCTTATACCGGAATAGCCTACAAAGATGATCCCGCAATAATTGCTGTGGAAATCAACAATGAGCCAGCCCATAGTGGTTCAGCAGAAGGTGTTACCTCCTACATCAATAGCCTTTACCATGCCGTCAAAGAGGCCGGTTTTATTAAGCCGATTTTTTATAACATTGCTCAGAATCCTTCTTATGCTGATGCTGTGGCCAGATCCAAAGCTGATGGTTTTAGCTTTCAGTGGTATCCGTCTGGATTGGTTTCAGGTAGGACATTAAAGGAAAATTACCTTCATCATGTTAATGCCTACACCATTCCATTTGACTCTATTCCTGAATTTTCAGGCAAGCCACTTATGGTTTATGAATTTGATGCAGCCGATATAATGGGGCCATATATGTACCCGGCAATGGCCAGGAGTTTCAGGGAAGCTGGCTTTCAATGGGCAACCCAATTTGCCTATGACCCCATGCATATAGCCAATGACAATACGGAATATCAAACACATTACCTAAATCTGCTCTATACCCCTGCTAAGGCCATTAGCATGATGATAGCCGCGAAAGTATTTACACAGACTGGAATTAGGGAAAGTTTTGGGGACTACCCTGATAACAATAAGTTTGGAAACGCATCTGTAAGCTTTGAAGAAAACAGCAGTGAGTGGATCTCTGATGAAGAATTTATATATACAGGCCATACCCAAAGTGTGGCCCCAAAGCCTGAGCAATTGAAGAAGATTGCAGGTACAGGATCATCCCACCTTGTCAGGTACCATGGATCTGGAGCTTACTTTCTGGATAAATTGGGAAGTGGCGCCTGGAGATTGGAGGTTTACCCTGATGCCATTCTGATAAGAGATCCCTTTGCAAGAACTTCTCCCGAAAGGGATGTAGCAGTTCTCAAATGGGATACCCATCAAATGCAATTGTCTATTGAGGAGCTAAAGCAGGACTTTCAGGTCTTACCTTTAAATGAGGGGAACAGTTTTAGCACCGAAGTCGAGGGTGGGAGGTTTAATATTAAACCGGGTACCTATTTGCTTTTAGCTCAAGGTGAAAATTTTGAATTTGAAGAAAATACCAAAATAGGAAATATTGGAATCAAGGAATTCAAAGCCATGGATCCTGACTTTCAAAAAGTATATGTCTTCCATGAAGCACCTATAGAGGTTCTTGATTCTAGGGATCTCGATATCAAAGCCATTGTTTTTTCTAATGATCCTATGGAGGTGGTTTTGGAATATAGAAATGGACAGGGCAGGAAAATGGAAACCAAAATGGAGCATGATGATGGGTATAAATATGTTGCCATGGTCAACAAAGATCAGTTTCCTTCAGGGATATTTGAGTATAGGATTAAAGTGGAAACAGCTAATGATACCCTGATATACCCTGGAGCAATTTCAAAAGATGATCTGGAATGGTACTCTGAAATACCTGAACCGTACAGGGTTTTTGTTTCTTCGGAAGCAGCAGAAGTATTGCTTTTTGACCCAGCACATCACAAGGGTATTCAATACCATCCTAATTATGATCCGGGATTTGCAACTGCCTTATCAGCAGGACAAAGAACAGGAGATCTTTTGCTGGGGCTACAGGTGAAAAATCCCTCCAAAAATGATCTTATAGCAGTCCAACATTCTATCAAAGAAAGCCTTGACAACAGAGCCCCTGTTGCATCCGGTTTTGCGAAAATAATCCTAGAAGCTAAGGTGGAAGGAAAGGAAAGCAAAACCATTGAAATTGGCTTGACTGATTCTGAAGGAAGGGCATATGTGGCTGAGGTGAATCTGTCAGGGGAGCTGGAGAAGCATGAAGTATCACTGGATGATCTCAAAGAAACAAAAGCAGTATTGTTGCCAAGGCCATACCCCGGCTTTATGCCGCTTTATACCAAAGCGAGGATATCCGGGGGATCTTTGAATTGGGATAATATTGAAAAGCTACAGATAAAATTTGACCAGACTGAAGGAGAAATGGAAAGTAACGGTGCTTACCAGATAAAAATAGGTAAGATTTGGATTCAGCCAGACTGAAGTATGTAAAGAATACAATCATTACAATAACCTAAAATATACAAAATATGCGTAAAGACTTTACTGCCATCAAAATTGCAGTAATCATGCTACTGACGCTGTTTGCTCAGCAACTGAGTGCACAGCAGAGGACAGTGACAGGTAAGGTGTTTGACAGTGACTCAGGGGAAGAAATGCCCTTTGTAAATGTAACTGTTAAAGGAACTGACATAGGCGTGATTACAGACATTGACGGAGCTTTTTCCATCAATGTAAATTCATCTGAAGACATCCTCGTATTCACCTTTATAGGGTACGGGAGAAGGGAGGCTAGGGTAGGTAACCAATCGGACATTACAGTTAACATGGACCCGGAAACTGCCCAGCTGAATGAAATTGTTGTAATTGGCTACGGTACGCAAAGGAAATCCGATATTACTGGGTCTGTGGGTTCAGTGACACGTGAAGATTTCAATGTGGGACAGGTTACTAATGCCGAACAGCTCATAACAGGAAAAATTGCCGGGGTACAGATCACTCCCAATTCCGGAGCTCCGGGAGCTGGGGGTAGGATAAGGATTCGGGGCGGCTCCTCTCTAAATGCCAATAACGATCCATTGATTGTCATTGATGGGGTACCGCTTGACAATTCTTCAGTTGCAGGTGCAGCAAATCCATTAAGTTTTCTCAACCCAAATGACATTGAAACTTTTGATGTTCTGAAAGATGCCTCTGCAACGGCTATTTACGGTTCAAGGGCTTCCAATGGCGTGATTTTGATCACTACAAGAAAAGGGAAAAAAGGTCAGGACCTCAGTCTTAATGTGAGTTCTCTGGTATCGGTTTCCCAAATTGCCAATAACATAGATGTACTCAATGCTGATCAGTATAGGGATGCGGTAGCTGCACAGGCTTCCCCTTCCCAACAAGCTTTAATCGGCTCTGAAAGTACCAACTGGCAGGATGTGATCTTTAGGGATGCGATAAGTATTGACAATAATGTAAGCTTAAGTGGTTCCATTAACAACATCCCGTACAGACTTTCGGTAGGAAACCTGGAACAGAACGGTGTGCTAAGAAGAGATAACCTAAACAGGACAACGGCAGCCCTGAGCTTGACCCCCTCATTGCTAGATGATAGGTTGAAGATCAACTTTAATGTCAGAGGTACTTATTCCTACAGCCAATTTGCTGATCAGGGAGCTATAGGGGCGGCAGCAATTTTTGACCCAACACAGCCCATTTATGATCCTGAAGGTTTTGGAGGGTATTGGGAATGGTTAAATGAAGATGGCTCCCCTCAGACCTTGGCTCCAAGAAATCCACTTGGTTTGCTGGAGCAAAGGGATGACAGAGGTGAAGTTAAAAGAAGTATAGGAAACCTACAACTGGATTATGCCCTGCCATTTATTGATGGATTGCGGGCCAACTTGAACCTTGGATATGACATTAGTCAAAGTGAGGGAAGGGTAGTCATACCATCTTCATCCGCAGCAGGTGTAAATGAAGGCGGTTCGCTCTTGGACTATGCTCAAAATAAGAGAAACCTACTGGCAGATTTCTACTTGAACTATGTGAAAGACCTTGGGAGGGCAGGTAGACTCGATGCAACTGCAGGGTATTCATGGCAGGATTTCCTGATCGAAAACCCGGCATTTCCAAGAATAAATGAAGCAGGCACGGTACTTGAACCGGCTGGAGTGGAAACCAGACCCCAATATAGGCTTATTTCATTCTTTGGAAGGGTTAACTATAGCCTCAAAGATAGGTATCTCCTCACCGCGACACTAAGGACAGATGGATCTTCAAGATTCAGCCAGGAAAACAGATGGGGAGTTTTTCCATCCGTGGCAGCAGCATGGAGGGTAAGTGAGGAAGATTTTCTTATCAACAACAACGCCATCACAGACCTGAAGTTAAGGTTGGGATATGGAGTGACCGGTCAGCAGGATATTGGCTCTTTTTTCCCTTTCCTTCCCAGATATACCTTCAGTGATGATGCGGCAAGGTACAGGTTTGGGAATAACTTCTTCAACACATTAAGGCCAGAAGGGTATGATAGAAACATCAAATGGGAAGAGACCGTAACCTACAATGCCGGATTGGATTATGAATTTTTTAATGGAAAGTTTTATGGTAGCCTGGATTATTATTACCGGGTGACCAATGACCTTCTTGCCGTCATACCTGTTCCTGCAGGCACCAACCTTACCAATCAGCTTTTCACGAATGTAGGGAACATAGAAAGTTATGGTTTTGAGGCAGGCCTGACATATAATGTCGTCCGTACAAATGAACTTAATTGGGATATAGGTGCCAACTTCACCTACAACAGGGTGAATATCCTCAGCCTGAGTAATGTGGAAGAGGATGCAGTTGGGATTCTTGTTGGTTCAATAGGAGGAGGAACCGGCAACACGATCCAGGTACAGACAGTAGGCTTTCAGCCCAACTCATTTTATGTATGGGAGCAGGTATATGGAACAGATGGTGCTCCTCTGGAAAATGTATATGTGGATCAAAATGGGGACGGAATAGTCAATGAACAGGATCTCATCAGAAGAGGATTCCCTGATCCAAGGTATTTTTTCGGGTTCAATTCCCAGCTTAGATACAGGAATTGGGATTTTGGATTTGTGCTAAGAGGCAATATAGGTCAGACAGTATACAACAATGTCAGATCTGCGAATGGTGCCTATCAAAGCCTAAGATTCCCTGATTATCTGATCAATATGACTTCGGATGTTTTGGAAACGAATTTTCAAAACTACAGGCTGAGATCCAGCCACTACCTTGAAGACGCCTCGTTTTTGAGAATGGAAAACATCAGCGTCGGGTATAACTTCGGAAATGTCTTCGCTTCAAGGGTCAACCTCCAGGTGAATGCCACTGTACAGAATGCCTTTGTGATTACTGGGTATTCGGGAATAGATCCGGAAATTCCTGGAGGGATAGACAATAATTTCTACCCTTTTCCTAGGATAATCTCTTTCGGAGTAAACTTTGGTTTTTGATTTAAACATGAAATCTCATTTGAATTAAGGATTCATGAAAAAGACAGAAAAAATGAAAAATAAATTTATCAAAAAGACAGCAATACTTCTGGTGACCATATTCGGCATCGGAGGATGTACAGATCTTGACCTTGAACCTTTCGGGGAGTTTACCTCAGTTCAGGTATATCAGGACTTTGATAACTACATACAGGTATTGGCCAAAATGTATGCAGGGCTTGCAACCAGTGGACAATCTGGCCCTGATGGACGTGGGGATATAGGTGGACAGGATGAAGGAGCATCTACTTATTTAAGGGCTTTTTGGAAGTTGCAGGAATTGCCTACCGATGAAGCTATAATATCCTGGAACGATGAAGGGCTTCCTACTTTGAATACCCTTACCTTCTCTTCAGACAATGGCTTTATTGCTGCCATGTATTATAGAATTTTCTATCAGATTACCTTGGCCAATGAGTTTATCAGGGAGCTAAGTGATGAGAACCTCGATAGCAGAGGTATTTCTGAGGCCAACCAGCAGACAGCAAGACTGTACAGAGAGGAAGCCAGGTTTTTAAGGGCATTGAGCTATTATCATGCTTTGGATTTATTTGGTAATGTGCCATTCGTCACGGAGCAGGATGCCGTTGGATCCTTCTTTCCTGAGCAGATCAATAGGCAAGACCTGTTTTCTTACATTGAATCTGAATTGTTGGATGTCATACCCAATCTAGTACCTGCCGGACAGAATGAGTATGCAAGAGCAGATCAGGCTGCGGCAAGAATGCTTTTGGCAAAAATGTACCTCAATGCAGAAGTATATACAGGCCAGCAAAGGTATTCTGAGGTAATTGCCCAGCTAAATGAAGTATTAAATGCCGGATACTCACTAGAGCCGGATTACAACCACCTCTTCTTTGCAGATAATGATCAGTCTCCTGAGATCATTTTCCCTATATCATTTGATCAGGCAAGTACCATGTCTTGGGGTGGAGCAACTTTTCTGGTCAATGCAGCCATAGGGGGGACCATGCGAAACTTTTACAGCTTTGGTGTTCCTGGGGGTTGGCAGGGAATGCGGACAAGACCGGAAATCGTAAGGCTTTATCCAGGAACTGATGGTACCCCAGATGCCAGAGGTTGGTTCCATACTGATGAACAACAGATTGATATTGTTTCCATCAGCACATTTCAGGATGGGTACGGAGTCCTTAAATTCAGAAATATAACCAGAGACACAGAAGACAGGCCAGACGGTCCGGTAAGTGACCACGTCAGTGTGGACTTTCCATTATTCCGATTGGCAGATGCTTATCTCATGTATGCCGAAGCGGTTCTCCGTGGAGGCTCAGGAGGCACCGAATCACAGGCACTCGATTATATCAATGCTTTAAGAGAAAGAGCTTACGGGAATTCAGAGGGAAATATCTCTTCAGGTGACCTTAACCTTGATTTTATCTTAGATGAAAGGGCCAGAGAACTGAAATGGGAAGCTACTAGAAGAACGGATTTGATCCGTTATGGCAGGTTTACAGGTGGAGCCTATATATGGCAGTGGAAAGGTGGAGTCTTTGAAGGTACATCTGTTCCTGAATTCAGAGACCTTTACCCACTACCACAGGCAGATCTGATAGCAAATCCAACATTACAACAGAATCCAGGATATTAACAAATGGGAAATCTTATGAAAAATCTTAATATATTATTCTTACTTCTATTGGGAGCTGTAGCAGTATGGAGCTGTACAGAAGAAGAAAGGACAGTTATCTCAGATAATCCAGGTATTCCGGTTTTGAATAGTCCGGCATCAGGGCAATCAATTGTATTGTCGGAAGAAACAGGTTCCCAGGATCTGGTATTTAGTTTTGATCCAGCAGATTTCGGGTATTCCGCAGCGGTGAGCTATACCGTTCAGTTAGCTGAATCAGGCACTTCGTTCCAAAATCCTCTGGACGTGGGCACCTCCAATGGTTCGGATATAAGTATTTCTGAAGCCTCCCTGAACCAAAGGTTGATAGGAAGAGGATATGACCCTGATGAAAGTATTCAGATGGATGTCAGGGTTCGTGCCAGCGTTGGAGATGCTGTGGAACCTGTATTTTCTTCGGTATCCAATATTTCAGTTACACCATTTTCCGAAGCATTGGTATTTGCCAAAATGTTTGTGCCAGGTGATTATCAAGGTTGGTCTCCCGAGAATGAAAATACCGTGATCTATTCAGTTAATAATGATAATATTTTTGAAGGCTATGTGCATATCCTGGGAGGTTCCGGAGCTTTCAAAGTGACTGAAGAGCCCAACTGGGATATAAATTATGGTGGGGCAAACGGTACTCTGGAAAGAGACGGTCCTGACTTTGTGATTTCAGAACCTTTCGGAACATTTAGGTTAAAGGTTGATCTGAACAGCCTTACCTATGAAATCGGAACAAGAAGAAGGTGGGGAATAATAGGTGACGCCACTCCATTGGGATGGGACGGAGATACTCCTATGGATTTTGATTCTGATGAAAACGTGCTGACCATTACCATTGATCTGGTTGAAGGTAATTTTAAATTCAGAGCCGAAGATTGGGCCTTCAATTATGGAGATACCGGTCTGGATGGTATACTGGACCCGGATGGTGCTGACATTCCTATATCCGAAGATGGAAATTATACCATTACCATGGATTGGAAAGTACCAGGAGAGATCAGCTATGAAGTAGTGAAAAATGACTGATTTGCCTAAAGGAAGAAGTTTGGAAATTTCTGATGTGGTAATAAAATCATAGACTTGGTTTGTTGAAGTGAACAGGTGGCTAAAGAGGGATATTTAAAAGAATCACTTTCTTTGATTTTTCTTTCTTGGCCTCCTGTCACTTATTTTCACTAAATTTTTTTTCACTAAAAATATGATATATGCGAATGGCAGATGTTCCAAATGTTACTTCCGAATTTTTGTTTTTGGATAGATTCAGATTTAATCAATGCTGGATTTAAAGATCTTAAATTCAAACCCTGAAAGTTCCAGTGCTTCATTCCCAAAAGCCCCATCATCTCCATAAATTGTAGTCCAGTCATGCTTTGAGCTCGAATTGACATTCTCCTAATTAGCCTTTAGTTGACAAATCATCATTCAACGGGTGTTAACATTTTAAAAATCCAAAAAAAAGTAAGCCTCATAAGAGTTTAAGTATTTTCTTTAAGTTAGTTGGGTTTGTAAATGGATACCAAAGTTTTATTATGTTGGTAATAAATCCTTTAGAATAATTTCACCGGAATTTAATCATTCAGAATCATTGAGTTTTTGGATCATTTTCTGGAGATCAGCATGATAATTTCTTCCTATCGGTATAATTTCCTCATTGATTTTCAATTCTTTGGCAGAAACAGCATCAATCCGATTGACATTTACAATATATGATTTGTGGACTCGCTTAAAATCAGTTTCAGGTAGATTTGGTGCAATGTCCTTAATTGGACTTCTGAGGGTAAAACTTTTTGATTCGGTAATTATATGGGTATATGTACCCTCTGTTTTTATATATTGGATATCATGTATTTTTATTTTTCTCAGCCATCCTCTGTCTCGGATAAAAAAAGTGTCATCCATTTTATTAGAAGATTTATGGTGTCCGTAGTTTTCGTTTTCAGTATAAAATTTACTCAAGACCAATTCGATTGTGGTAGTCAATGTTTCCTGACTGAATGGCTTGAGGATAAAACCTTCAGGTTTGATTTCTTTTACCCTTTCGATTATTTGGGAATCTGAAAAAGAAGTAATAAAAATAATGGGTACTTCTGCTTTTCCTTTGATGACTTTTGCCAATTCAATCCCATCAAGATTTCCTTCAATTCTTATATCCATAAGAATTAAATCAGGATTCTGGAGTGAAAGGTGATGATCAATATTTTCACCGGATTTTAGAGTAGATACGACCTTATAACTGGAAAGTTCCAAAAGTTCTTTGACTGTTTCTGAAAGTAATGCATTATCCTCAATTAATAGAATTTTACTTTTCATAACGTTTTTTTGTAGGTTGGTAACTGATATGAGACCGCAAATTAACTTTTTCTAATTAAAGTACATATTTGTTAAATTAATATTTGTATTACATGCCCCCTGATGCTCTTTAATAACTATATTAACTTACGAATTAAGATAGCATAGTGGATTATTATAAAATTTGAAAATTTAAATTAATTACATTGAAATGTTTAGCCAACTTAGTAATGAGGATTATGTTTTTGATTTGAATACTGGTGAATTATTGAAAATTGGTCAAAGGCTGCTTTACACTTTTGGAACAGGTATTAAGGATGTAATGATCAATTTGGAAACTTTTGAAAAAAATTTAGTTGGTTTTGACAGGCAGAACTTTATTCCGAAACGAATTAGACTTAGTTCAGAAAATGATTGTTCTGATGAAGCTATTTTAAAAATTACTGGTAAGTATCTTGAAGTCAGGGATGTATTTTGGCTGGACAAATCAGCAAATCAGGTTAAAGGGTATCTTTTTTACAAACAGGGAAGAAGGGATTATTCGCTGACATGGGAAGCCATTTTACAGAATCTTGAAAATTTTCCTAATCCTTATGTGATTTTTGATAACAATCTTGAACATGTCCTCATTGCTAATCAAATTCTTTTAGAGAGAGTGCCTTTTAATTTTTCTGAATTAGGCAAAGGTTTTGCATTATCAGATTTTTTCGTTGAGGAGGATGCATTTTTAAAAGTAATGGATTGGCTAACCGGTGAAATTAATTTTTACTGTGAAACAGTTCTTTTGAATCTTGGTCCAGGATTTCCTAATTGGTATAAAGTTGAAATGCTCAAAGTCCCAATTGATGGTACTGATTGTGTTTCAATTAACCTTGTTGATGTAAACCAACTTGTAAAAACAAAAAGAAAATTGGGAGATTCCAACAATCTCTTAAAAGACTTGGTTGAGGTACAACAGAAATTTTTAATTGCTGAAAATTTTTCGGAGCCTTTTTCAGAATTACTTGACATTATAATGAAGCAATCCGGAGCAAGTTTGGGGTTTATTGGCAGAACTTTTCCTGGGGAAAGGGTGAAACTAAAATATGACGCTGTAACAGATTTTTCAAAGCAGTCAAGTCATTCCTTTAAACTGTTTACTTCTTTCAAAAATAAAGGATTTTTGTTTGAGCATCCCGATAATTTTATTGAAGACAGCATTCTGCAAAAAAAGGTAATACTCGTAAATGACTTTCCTTCAGGGAGAAAAATTGAAAGGGAATTTAAAGGTCACCCTAATCTTAAGAATTTTTTAGGTATTCCGATTATAGAAAATGAAAATGTAATAGGATTAATAGGTCTGGCAAACAAAAGCAGTGATTTTGATCAAGAGGATCTAAAAGAATTAGAATTGGTCATCTCATTTTACAAAACTTTGATCAATGTTGTTAAATTAAGAGAGGAGAGTGCTGAAGTAAAAAGACAAAAGGCTGAAAAAGAATTTTTACTAAGTTCGACTCTTAAGAATACAAATGACCTGATTTTTATCCTAGATGAAAATTTCAATGTGGAGTTTTATTCCTCTGCATTTGAAGAAATATTCACTACGAATGTATCTGAGGAAATAACCGGATTAGTTAAAAGGATTTTAAAAAGAAAATCAATTGGAGCAACCAAAAAGAATATAAAAGTTCGGGAAAAAATTGAAAATGAAAGAAATGTCAGGTGGCTGGACCTTTCTCTTGATATTATAAGAGATGAAAACGGTGAAGCCATTAAACTATTAGGAATAGGGAATGATACTACTGATATGATAAATTATCAGAATAAGCTAGAAGAAGCCCTTGAAAAGGAAAGAAACCTTAATTCCTTTAAATCTCAGTTTTTATCTATTGTTTCACACGAATTTAAAACTCCTTTAACTATCATGAAATCAAGTTTGGATATCATGAAGATTTACACTAAAAATATTAGCGGACATGATGAAGTCAAACTTAAACTAAATACCAAAATTGAAAAGACAGAGAAGGAGATAACCATGCTCAACAGGTTGGTTAATGAAGTATTACAACTAGAGTTAATGGAATCAGGCAACTTTAATTTAAAAAAGAAAAGGATTGATGTAGGGAAGTTTGTCGAACAGGTTATTAGAAAATTTAATCTTGGTGAAAGACTGAATTTAAGTAAAAAATTGGATCCTGAGTTAGAAGTTTTTTGGGACCCGATATTGATGGAATGCGTTCTTGAAAATTTGATTGATAATGCTATTAAATATGGAAATGATAAACCCTTCGACGTAAGAGTAGAACAAAAAAACGGTCATATCTTATTAGAAGTGGAAGATTATGGAATTGGTATTCCTCCAAATGAAATTGACAGTATCTTCAAACCATTTTTTAGAGCAAAAAATGCTGAAAATATTAAAGGAACCGGCTTTGGGTTGGTAGCTGTGGAAAAGTTTGTTTTTCAGCATGATGGTGAAGTAAAGGTATCTTCAGCACCAAACAAGGGGACAAAATTTTCTATTAGAATATGAAATTGTTTTATATTTAAAAGTCAATATATTTTTTATTTACAATATTTAAAATTCTTTTTTGTTAATAGCGTTTATTTTATTTTCCTATGGTAAAATGAGTTGCTATGAAACCAAAAATTGTTATTTAATGACAATATCATGAGATTCAATTTAAAAATCACTGATTTACCTGGTGTTTTTTACCTGTAATAATGTATCATATAGCCTGCTTTTTGGACTTTGTTTCTCCTTTCTCTACTGGATTTTTAGAGTTTTTTATTAACTATTTGACCTTCATATATTGGCTTTAGTTCCTTATTAAAGCGCATGAAGTCCTTTTTTTTCAATATCAACTTCGTTAAATTAATTATTTCTTTAGGTCTCTTTTTTGCTACCGAGTCCAGGTCTTTTTGTGCAGATAGGATTTATGCCAATCAGGTAACTTTTACCTCTGGGAATGTTCAATATTCACTGATAGGTTGCGGTGCATTAAATTTATCTCCTTGCTACAAACCCTCGGTTATAAACCCGGCTAACGCAGTTTCACAAGAAGAAAATTACGCGAGGCTTTTAGGAAGCCCAGGTTTAGTTCTTGGGCTAGGTAGCTATGACGGCTCAATAGAATTAATGTTTCCTACTTTAAGACCTGCAAACAGCACGGTATTTATTAGGGTAGGAAGCTCTCCCGGCTTGTTGGATGTTTTGATTGGAGGGAGTCTTGCTGAAAGTCTTTCCAGCTTAGTGGGTTCAGTTCTATTGGGTAATCAGGAAATAGCGCTAGAAGCAAGGAATGGGGCGACAAGTGTAGGTACATTTACAAGTATCTCAGACTTTGGAGGAGATAGGGCAAAGGCCTTAATAGATAAAGAAGGTAATTATTACATCGCTATTACGCCTTCATTGGCTTTTGACAGGGTTCGTATTACCAATTCCGCCAGTGCAGTAGCTGGGATTGGAAGTGAATTTGTCTTTGACGTTTATCATGCATTTTACTTTTCGGAGAGCAATTGTATTTTACCTGAATTCACTTCTTTTGATGGAAGCTCAGGGTTGAACCTGGAATTGCTACAATCAAATCAAAACCTGGGAAATGCCATCGATGGGAATATCAGCACTTATTCTGAATTCTCTTCAGGTTTGATTGGTGTAGGTTTGGCTTCCAGATTAACCCAACATGTGTATTTTTCCAATCCGTCTGATCAATCAGATGATCTAAACCTAGCTTTCAGTTTTACTAATTCATTGGCAAATGTTGGGTTACTACAAAATGCACTTGAAAGTATACATATCGAAGCTTTCCTTGGCGGAAATTCTGTCTATAGCCAATATTTGGATGTTTATTCTGTTTTATCTTTACTTGGCTTAGCAGAATTGGATTTGTTGGGGATTTTAGGAGATTATGGGTTTGTCCATATTCCTGTGCAAATAGAGAGTCCTTTTGACAGGGTATCTGTCTCTTATAACTCATTTGTAGAGATCAATGCCATAGGTGGTTTCAGGCTGCATGATGTATCCATTTCCTATGGGTTTCCGGAACAATCAGATGATTTTGCTTTGGAGTATGAAATCTGTCAAGGGGATGGGGTTTCAGTGCTTACTCCGGCCTTGACCGAAATGCTTTTTGAATGGTATGATGCCCCTGTAGGTGGGAACCACATAGGGACATCTTCTGCTGGGGAGCCGGTTCTGTTTGATGAAATCCAGGAAAGTAGGAGTCTTTTTGTAAGTGCAAGACGGGAAGGTTGCATCCAGGAATCTGTCAGAGGCCTTGTTCAAATTTTAGCTTTTGAAAATCCTGTTCAAGAACATATACTAATACATCCCCAGGGGGAAGCCATGATAGATTCTTGGGGCAACCTTGTTTATCCGGAAGGGGCAGGAGTGGTAAGGTTAGTACCGGAGTACCAAGAGGATTTTCATGGAGAGTTTATTTGGTATTGGGATGAGGAATTGCTCTTGCCCTTGATTGATGGACATGTTGATGATGACGGAGTAACTTATATCCTGGAAAATGGTGAAATATTGGAAATCCACAATCCAGTCTACAAGGATGGACCTGACGCTTACAGGTTTTATGTCGAATATAGAACACCTTCGGGATGCTTTACAAGTGAAGAAGTCTCATTCGAAAATCTTTCCATTATTCTTCCAATAGAGCTTGTTGTTGATTTTTCAGCCCGGTGGGTCGAAAATCATTCAATAAGTATAAGAGGTGAAATTTTAAAAGAAAGCGGTACAGTTGACATTGAAAGGGCAAATGAATCACTTGATTTTGAGACGATCAGTGTTGTGGAATTAGAAAAACAAAAATCAGAGTTGATTCAATTTCTGGATAAGAATTTCAACTCTGGGAATAATTATTATAGGCTAAAATACACTGATTTAAATGGATCGGTTTTTTATAGTCACTTGGTAAGGGTTTATGTGGAACTGGGTTTTGGGGCAGAGCCCTTGGTTTATCCTAACCCTTTCGAAAATCAAATTCAAATTGTTGGAGGTAAAGAGGAAACTGGATATGAAAGATACCTATTGACAGACATCAATGGTAAAATTTTAAGAGAAGGCATATTGAATAATCAGATCACCGGAATTTTTCTTCTTGATGATTTATCAAAAGGAGTCTATTTACTATATCTGCAAGCACCTGGCCATGTCAAGACAATAAAATTAATCAAGAATTAACCTATGGAGATAAATGTCTTTAGCATCTTGTTAGTCCTGATTCCTTTGGTCTTAAACCTTATTTTAGGTTTTTTTATTTACATGAAATTGCCAGCTGATAAAAAAACAAATCTGTTTTTGCTGTTTTTATTGTCATTGATTTTTTGGCAATTAGAGGAGTTGTTGATTAGGTTGAAAATTTCTACTGTAAGCAAATATGTCATTGATGGTTATCTCTCTGTTGGATGGATATTTTTAGGAGCTTTTTTGCTTCATTTTACGATTCATTTGGTGCACTCCAGGATTAGAAAAGAAAGGCTGTTTTATTTAATTAATTATGGAGTAACACTGGGATTTTACTTGTTGTATATCAATCATCCTGAGCCAATTGCTTTTAATTATCATGCCTTTTTCGGAGATATTCCGGTTGTTAGACCAGGAACTCTTGATTTTTACAAAAGATTATGGATCGTGGGCCAGGTGTATTATGCTTTATTTCTGATGGGAGTATATATTCATAGAAATAAGGGCAAATCCAAAAATGAAAAACGGGTAAGTCAGGTTAAATGGGTATTCGCAGGGGTCTCAATTCCAGCCTTGGCAGGCTTTTTCACGCAGTTTTTCCTTCCATTGTTTGATATAGAAGATATCGCTATAACTGCTTCTTCAATGACTGCCATTTCAGTATGTACATTTATAGGGATGACTCGATCCAGCTTATTCAATTTTTTGGAATTTGTTTCAGTAGACGAAATAATGAGAGACATGAAGGCTGTTTTAGTGATGTTTGATAAAGACTTAAATGTTTTTATGAAAAACGATTATACAAACACTCTTTTATCAATAGAACAGGAGCATGAGATAAACTTTGGAGATTTTTTAAGCGAAAAGTCCAAAAAAAACCTTGAAGAAGCTATGTTGGAAAAAGGGGAAATATCTAAAGCCAATTTTTTGGAATTGAATGTTCAAAAACATAATAAAATCGCTTTGGAGTATTCACTACATCAAACAGGACAGTTTGGAGATACACAGCTTTACCTTCTTTTTGGAAATGATGTTTCTGAAAGGTTCACCTCCAGGCAAAGACTAAAGGCTTTCAATAGGTATTTTAAATACTTCCTTGAAGCATCAAATGAGTCATTTTTTGAATTGGATCCTTTTACAGGAGAAATCCACTGGAATGAAACGGAGTTTAAAATTTTTGGGAAAGATAAAATGGAGGTTATATACAGTATAAATGGTTTAGAGCATTTTTTTCGAAATTTAGGTCAATCAGAAGAGTTCTTAAAGTTTAAGGAGTGGATATTTGGGAAAGAGAAAACTCCTTTCACACAATTTGTGAATTTTAGAAAATGTGACGGAGAACAACTTTACCTAAGTTTGAATTCAATTAAAGTTGTCAATGGAGACCCTGATAAATTCCGTGTAATTGGCACTGTAAAAGATACTACTTTAGAGTATGAACATTTTAAAGAAATTGCTGAAAAAGATTTGGTTTTGAGAGAAATAGCTTGGATTCAATCTCATAGGGTAAGAGCACCATTAGCAAATATTCTTGGGCTTGTTTGGTTGTTAAAATGCGACAATGATGTAACACCTGAAGAACGGGAAGAACTACTAAATGCTCTGAAAGATTCTGCCGAAGCGTTGGATCAGGTAATTAAAGATGTGGTCTCCAAAGCAAATCTTTTTCAATGAGGCTAGTAAGCTTGGCCAATCCTCAAAGATTTCATGATTATCCGCTTACTTACCAGTAGAACCTAAATAATGGAACAAACCTATGATTTCAAGCCAATCCCGATAAACCGGGACAAGTTATTCATTGATAACTTGTCCCCCGAGGCGGATCCAATATCTATTAGTATCGGATTTATATAGGCACTTATTTAAATTGGCTAGTGGTATAATTGCGGATATACCTAAAAGATTTTTTATTTTCTCATGGTTTACCTCAATAAACCTGATTTTTTTTCAATAATATTTATTCTGAGTGTTCTTATAGGTTTAGTTTATTTGATAAAAATTTTATAAAAATACTATATAGCATATTTTTTCATTTGCCTAACAATAATATGTCGTTCGGTAACAATAGAAATTTTTAGATAAACCAATTATCCTTTTGTGGTTACTTTTGATTTATACGTAACGAGTAGCATATGAGATATTTTGTACCCCCAATCAAAATTTTTGTACTTCTTTTCATTTTTATGTGCTTTTTAAATGAAAGAACGTACAGCCAGTCAAAGATTCTTGCCAATGAAATCACTGTTTCCAGCAATTTTTCACATAGCGGAAACAATGCGTCAAATGCGCTGAATGATGATCCCGGAAGTTTTGCCAGATCCGTTTCTTCTCCAGGTTTGTTAATCGGGGCAGGGGCTGTTACAGGAGTTTTGGAACTTCAGTTTCCGGAAACAAGACCTGCCGGAAGTGTTTCATATATCCAGATTGATGGAGATGAAAATCTTTTCAATGCCTTACTTGGAGGTTCCTTAGGTGATGCCCTTTCGGGGGTTTTGGGTGCCATTATTTTAGGGAATCAGGTAATTACTGTAGAAGCAAGAAATAATACTACTACCGTATTGTCCAGAAACAGCAATCAGGGATTTTCTATAGATGCAGTCAGGCTTGTTCAGGACAAAGACGGTAATTTTTATTTGGCCCTTAGACCAGGATCGGATTATAACAGAATCAGAATAACCAATGAAGCCACTTCTTTAGTAGGTCTTTTTGCTGGATATACTTTGGACGTTTATAATGCATTTCACTTGGCAGACGAAGATACCTGTGGAAGTCCATTGTTTACTTCATTTGATGGCTCAGGACTCAATCTGGATCTGCTTGATATAGGGAATGTAGGGGTGAATGATTTGGAAAATGCCATTGATGGTGATATTGATACCTATTCAACCATTAGTCCTGGTTTGTTGTCCCTTGGAGGTAGTCTTAGCCAGTTTTTTGATTTTGGAAGCCCTTCAATAGAAAATGATGAGATCCAAATTACTTTAAGTGGAACGGAAGGAGTCCTTGACCTTACCCTGCTTGGAAGCATTCAGTTTAGGGCCTATAATGGTACTGATTTAATCTATGACGAAAACCTGGCTGCCTTAAACACAGAGATTCTTGGCCTGTTACAAATTGACCTTTTGGGACTTTTGGCAGATGGGAATGTAGTGACCATACCTATACAGCCAGGTGGAGTTTTTGACAGGTTTGAAATAATAGTTAATGGGGTATTAAGTGTAGGGACGAACGAATCGCTTAGGATTCATGAAGTCTTTCAGACTCCAGGCAGACCGACTTATGAAAATCCGGAAGATGCTAATTTGGTGGTGTGTGCCACGGATGATGTAACCATAAGCGTAGTAAGTCAGGCTGATGAAACTGTACACTGGTATGCCCAACCTATAGGTGGTGAAATTTTGGAAACGGGAAATACATTTAATATCGGTAATGTTTCCCAGAGGTCAGTATATTATGCGGGAACTTCAAGAGATGGCTGTCCGGTTGAATCTTCAAGAGTTCCGGTCACCATAGAAGTTGACAATAATCCGCAAATAGCAATTCTCGGCTCTCAGGTATTTACCCTTCCGGTTGGAGAATCATTACAGCTTCCAGAGGCAGTAGCTTTCAATGAAGATGAAACGGAAGTAGATACCGAGATTACTCCCTTGGATGGGGCACCCTTCCAGGGAGGTGGTATAGCAGGACCTTTTAACAGTCCAGGTGTTTATGTATACCGCGTTTCTGCTACAGGTGATAATTGTACCAATTTCCTTGACATAACGGTAAATGTGCAGGATTTCGAAGATTGTCCCTTGGTGCTTTCGCCTGGATTTGCGAATGATGGTACTGAGTTTACTACAAGTAGCCTATTGGGTATCCAACTTGGAACGGTCACTAATCCCAACAATGCTGCAGATGGGGATTTGTCTACCTTTTCTCTATTGGAAGAAACGGTAGGGACTACTTTACTTGGATTAACAGGTGAGACCGCACAATTTCTGAAATGGAATATTCAACAGCCTGCTGGCAACACAGTCACCGTAAAACTAGGTAGAGAATATGCAGGTACAGCGCAATTAGCTGCAGGCATCTATATCCAACCGTTTGATAATGGTCAGCCAGTTGGTAATAGAACATTTGCTGATGTAAATCTGGTATCAGTATTGAACGGTTTAAATGAATTCAATTTCACTTTTGTCCCTACAGATTTCTCCGGACAGCCGGTTTCATTTGATGCTGTTAAGGTTTCTTTAGTCCCTATCTTGAACTTTGATCAGGTGGTACGGGTCTACGGTGCTTATACCAATATCGCCAGTGTGGATGCTTCTGTCTGCGAACCTGTTGTGCGGGAACTGCAGACCGGTTTTGTTTCCTTGATTGGTGCACTGGATGTGGCCACTTCATTGACTGGGGTGTTTAATCCGGAAAGAGCAGTTGATGGAGACCTAACTACCTTCGCTTCAATCACCAACGCTGTTGGTGTAAATGTTTACAGTAAACTGGAAGTTGCTTACAATTACCCGATTTTGGTAGGGGACAGTCTCAAAGTTACAATTGGGATTCCAACAGGGCTTTTGGACTTGTCCTTACTGGAAGGATTGATTATCCAGAGATTTTTGGGGAATGAGGCAGTAGGTGAACCAATTGATGCAAGTTCTTCTTTGTTAAGCTTGAGATTGTTGACAGGTAATTCTACTGGTGAACTTTCTTTTGTATCGGAAGTACCTTTCGACAGGATCCGGGTTTTATACGGTGGCTTAGCCAGTGTGCTTGAAGAAGTCAGGATTTTTGAAATTGAAGCCATTCCGAATGTCAGCATAGAAGGAGAATTTTTTGATGAGGAAGATGGTATTTGGAAGTTGGAAATCTGTGAAGGTGAAACGATTGAATTGGACGAGGATGATTGTGGAGAAATAAGACTGTTTACTGAAGCTGAAGGAGGTGATGAAATTGACCTTGCCAGTATATCAGCACTAGAAAGAGGTGAAACCCTTAATGTCTATATCCAAGTGGATAGGTTTGGCTGCGAATTGGATTCCCACAGAAGGTTGTTGGAAATTACAATTACCGGATCTGCTCCTCCTGCGGGAGATGCAGAGCAGTCTTTCTGTGAAAGTGATAATCCTACAATTGCTGACCTTATCATTGCAGGAGAAAATATTCAATGGTATAATCTTGAAGAAGGAGGGGAAGCTTTGGAAGCGGGTACTCCACTTGTCAGTGGTGAAACATATTATGCTAGCCAAACCGAAGAAGGAGAGTGTGAAAGTATTGAAAGGTTTGCTGTTTTGGTAGAGGTTCTCACTACCCCGGCACCTACTGCTCCGGCTTTGATTCAGGAATTCTGCTCTTCAGACAATGCTACTTTGGCCCAAATAGCTATTGAAGGTGAAAATATCCAATGGTATGCCAGCGAATCAGATCAAACGCCACTTTCCATAAATACTTTACTGGAAGATGGTGTCACTTACTTTGCAAGCCAGACTGATCCGGAAAATGGATGTGAAAGTCTTGAAAGAATTGGTATCACGATAACTCTTTTGGATTGTGAACTTGATTTAGCCACCCTGGCGATTACGAAGACAGCAGGATCTGCTACAGTGGTAGCAGGTACGGAGCTGAATTATACGATAACTGTAAGCAATACTGGGACTGCGACAGCTACCGGCGTGACGGTATCCGACGAGCTTCCTGAGTTCACGGAGTTTGTCTCCACGGACAACGGCGGTGAGCTTACGGGCAATACGGTCAACTGGGATCTTGGAGATCTTGGAGCAGGTGAATCGGTGACGATCAATCTGGTACTGTTTGTTCCTGCAGATGTTGAAGCGGGCACGATGATCAGGAACGTAGCGGTAGCTGACAGCCCGGACGATCCTGACGGACCTGTGGACAATGATCCGGATCCGGAGGATGATGTAGAGGTGGTGACCGAGGCAGATCTATCTGTTATGAAATCCGCTGATGTATCCCTTGTCCAGGCAGGAAGCAACCTGCGCTATGTGATCTCTGTGACCAACAACGGTCCGAGTGATGCGCAGGAGGTAATCGTGAGCGATGTGCTTCCGGCAGGAACCACCTTTGTCTCTGCCGACAACGGCGGTACAGAGGACGGGGGCACCGTAAGTTGGAGCCTTGGCACGATGACCCCTGGTCAGAGCATTGAACTGGAGCTGATCGTGGCAGTTGGTGAAGACCTTGAGGACGGTACAGTGATCAGGAACATTGCCGTGGTCGATAGTCCAACGGATCCTGACGGGCCTAAGGAGTCCGATCCTGAGGACGTGACAGTGGAGAATGATGCGAGGGCCAAACTTGAAATAGAAAAGACAGCCGGATCTGCTACAGTAGTAGCAGGCACGGAGCTGAGCTACACGATTACTGTAAGCAACACGGGTACGGCCACAGCTACCGGTGTGACGGTATCCGACGAGCTTCCTGAGTTCACGGAGTTTG
This sequence comes from Arthrospiribacter ruber, assembly GCF_019343195.1. GTDB lineage: Bacteria > Bacteroidota > Bacteroidia > Cytophagales > Cyclobacteriaceae > Arthrospiribacter > Arthrospiribacter ruber. The sequence goes on along the minus strand of NZ_RPHB01000008.1, from coordinate 991 downwards.
TGTCCACGGACAACGGCGGTGAGCTTACTGGCAATACGGTCAACTGGGATCTTGGGGATCTTGGAGCAGGTGAGTCGGTGACGATCAACCTGGTACTGTTTGTTCCGGCAGATGTTGAAGCGGGCACGATGATCAGAAACGTTGCTGTGGCTGACAGCCCTGACGATCCTGACGGGCCTGTGGACAATGATCCTGATCCTGAGGATGATGTAGAGGTGGTGACCGAGGCAGATCTATCTGTTATAAAATCCGCCGATGTATCCCTTGTCCAGGCAGGAAGCAACCTGCGCTATGTGATCTCTGTGACCAACAACGGTCCGAGTGATGCGCAGGATGTAAGTGTGAGCGATGTGCTTCCGGCAGGAACCACCTTTGTGTCTGCCGACAACGGCGGTACAGAGGACGGCGGCACCGTAAGCTGGAGCCTTGACACGATGACCCCTGGTCAGAGCATTGAACTGGAGCTGATCGTGTCAGTTGGTGAAGACCTTGAGGACGGCACGGTGATCAGGAACATTGCCGTGGTCGATAGTCCAACGGATCCTGACGGGCCTAAAGAGTCCGATCCTGAGGATGTGACAGTGGAGAATGATGCGAGGGCCAAACTTGAAATAGAAAAGACAGCCGGATCTGCTACAGTAGTAGCAGGCACGGAGCTGAGCTACACGATTACTGTAAGCAACACGGGTACGGCCACAGCTACCGGTGTGACGGTATCCGACGAGCTTCCTGAGTTCACGGAGTTTGTGTCCACGGACAACGGCGGTGAGCTTACGGGCAATACGGTCAACTGGGATCTTGGAGATCTGGGAGCAGGTGAATCGGTGACGATCAATCTGGTACTGTTTGTTCCTGCTGATGTTGAAGCGGGCACGATGATCAGAAACGTTGCTGTGGCTGACAGCCCTGACGATCCTGACGGGCCTGTGGACAATGATCCTGATCCTGAGGATGATGTAGAGGTGGTGACCGAGGCAGATCTATCTGTTAT
>NZ_RPHB01000007.1 GCF_019343195.1 Arthrospiribacter ruber | reverse complement strand
ATATCTTCAGATGTATTTTATTCTGCAACCTTAAAATACAAAAAAGAAAACCCCGAAAAAAGCTTAAAACAGCCGATTTCGGGGTTTTTGTGTTATGTTTTTGTTAATTATTTAATTGAATATCAGTCAGTTAAGAATTGAGCAAGAAGCCCTAAATATCAAATAATATCGCAATGAATCAATGATCAGCTATAAATTATCCTACTGGTATCATTCTGTGTATACTTTTAAGAGAAATATATAAAAAAAGCCTGTCTGATCATTTCAGACAGGCTTTTTTTATACTGCTTTAGCTTTATCTAGTTGGTCTATGATGTCCTCATAGTCCAGCTTGTCCCAGTTTTGTGTAATCAATGGGTTGGACATAACCTTGTCCATGATGCTTTCCTGAAGCTTACCCTGTGCATAAGCCTCCGAGTATGGAATATCTGAGAAAGTAACCATCGTGTAAAGGGGGATCCAGTCATGAGGATAAAGACTATGAAGTTTGGCCTCTATTTTTTTACGGATCTGAAATTTAGGATCTGAAACCGAATTTTTCATCTCTTCAAAATTCTCCATAGCCAGTTGGCAAATGGCATCCGTATCCGGTTTTCTTACTTTCTGGAATTTGGCAAAAACCAATTCCCAAGCATTTGTACCAAACTTATTGATCAGCTTGTCCAGAATGTAGCAGTCCTCAAATCCACAGTTCATGCCTTGTCCATAAAATGGAACCATGGCGTGAGAGGCATCACCTATCAACAGTGCTTTTTGCTGCATCCAAGGGAAGCATTCAATATTGATCAAAGCAGATGTGGGATTATTGAAATATTGCTGCTTCAGCTGAGGCATGATCTGATAAGCATCATCAAAATAGGTTTTGAATACCCCTTCCACATCTTTTTCATCTCTGATGTTTTCGAAGCAAACTCTCTTTCCTTCAAATGGAAGGAAGAGCGTGCAGGTAAAAGACTTGTCGGGGTTTGGCAGTGCGATCAGCATAAAGCTGCCCCTTGGCCAGATATGCAGGGCGTTGGGATCCAAAGCAAATTCTCCCTCCGCTGTAGCAGGAATGGTCAATTCCTTATATCCATGAGAGATGTATTCCTGCTTATAATCAAAGCGCACCTGTTTTAGCATGGCATTTCTCAAAGCAGAATAGGCACCGTCAGATCCTATGATTACTTCTGAGGAAATATTCAGACTTTTAGATTGTGGGTTGCTTAAAAGTAGGCTGTTGTTTCTAAGGTCCACATCTTCAATCTTATGCTCAAAATGGATGTTGACTCCGGCTGCTTCAGCCTCTTCCATCAGCAATTGATTGAATCTGCCTCTGGAAATAGAATAAATTGCCTGACCATCTTTCCCGTAAGGAATAAAAGTGGTCTTGCCGTGTTCATCATGGATTTTGCGGCCATACATTGGAATAGTAAGAGGTTTTACCTTATCTGTCAGACCCAAGTCCTCTAAGGCTTTCCATCCTCTATCACTTAGGGCCATATTGATTGACCTTCCTTCTTCTGTATAATTCCCTTTTCTGTTGTCAGCGCGCTTTTCGTAGATATCTACTTTTAGGCCCCTTTTCTTTAAATATATACTCAACAAAGATCCGATAAGTCCGGAACCAAGTATACTGATTTCATTGTGTTTCATAGGTATGAGATTGTGCCCCTTAGTTTAAGCGAATTTATTAAGGGATTGTTCTAGTATTCTGGCAAATCTGTACACGTCCAGAAAACTATTGTAAAGAGGTGTTGGCGCGAGCCTTATTACATTGGGATGCCTCCAGTCTCCTACCACAGCATGTTTGTAGAATTCATCGAAGACATCTTTTCCCCCTTTATGAATCAACAAAGATAACTGACAGCCTCTTTCTTTTGGGTTTTCAGGGGTAATTATTTCCAAAACTCCTGATTCTCCGCTGATTTGCCTGATGAGAAACTCCAGATAGCCGGTTAAAAGTTCACTTTTTTTCCTTAAATCATTTATTCCGGCCTTTTCAAAAATGTCCAATGAGGCCTGGTGGGCAGCCAGTGCAAGCACATTCGAATTGGCCAATTGCCAACCGTCAGCCCCGTACATCGGCACAAAACCCTTTTCCATTTTGAACCTTTCTCCCTCATCATGGCCCCACCACCCTGCGAACCTCGGCAGATCTCTGTCTTCAGCATACCTCTCGTGGACAAAAATTCCTGAAATATTTCCTGGGCCCGAGTTAAGGTATTTGTAAGAACACCAAGTGGCAAAGTCCACATCCCAATCATGCAGGCGAAGTGGTACATTGCCCGCTGCATGTGCCAAGTCAAAGCCTGCTATAGCACCGGCATGATGGGCAGCTTTTGTAATGGCTTGCATGTCAAAAACCTGCCCGGTATAATATTGAAGCCCTGCCATCATCACCAAAGCCAGTTCCCCTTCGTGTTTTTTAATGACCTGAAGGATATCTTCGGTTCTCAATATATGCTCATTTTCCCTAGGGCTAACTTCGACAATGGCTTCTTTTGGATCAAATCCGTGAAACTTCACCTGGGTTTCCAGCATATACATATCAGAAGGAAATGCACCTGCCTCTGTTATTATCTTGAATTTTTTTGGACTCGGTCTATAAAAAGACACCATCAGAAAATGCAGGTTGGAGCTGAGGTTATTCATGGCTACCACCTCATGTTCGTGGGCACCTACTATGGTGGCCAGTGCGGGCTTGGATTTCTTGCGCACATGATACCAAGCATCCTCACCGTGAAAATGACCATCCACCGCCAGGTTGGCCCAGTTGTCCAATTCTTTTTGGATGTAGGCTTGAGCGGACTTTGGCTGAAGGCCCAGTGAGTTGCCACAAAAGTAAATGGCTTCTTGACCGTCTACTTTTGGAAATAAAAACTCTTTTCTGTAGCCCGCAAGCGGATCCTGGGCATCCATTGACTGAGCAAATGTCTCCGAAAACTCGTATATGATGGTTTCCATTTGATTGATTGTAGTATTTGGGGTTTTGATTTTACAGTCTTATCATAATTACGGACTACAAATATCAAACATAGCACCTTTATTAATTGAAAAAAACCTTTTTGGTTTCGTCCAATGTCCCGGTATTATCTATTTTGCAGAAAAAAAGCAGATATGTCTAAAGAAATCATATTTTCGAAAGAAGCTCCCGCGCCAATTGGCCCTTACAGTCAGGCTGTCAAAGCCGGAAACACCCTTTTTGTGTCCGGTCAGATTCCCTTGGATGCGGAAACCGGGGAGCTGATCAATGAAAACATCACCGAAGAAACCCACGCAGTCATGAAAAACCTTGAGGCTGTCCTTCGTGCCGCAGGCTACGGTTTTGAGGATGTAGTCAAATGCAGCATTTTCATCAAAGACATGGGTCAGTTTGCTACAATCAATGAAGCCTATGGCCAATATTTCAAAAGCAATCCTCCGGCAAGGGAAACCGTAGAAGTGGCCCGGTTACCTAAAGATGTAAATGTGGAAATTTCCTGCATTGCAGTGAAATAATGCTTAGCCTCTGGCTATGGATTTGCCCATCAGCTTGAATACAAGATAATGGAGAGGCCTTACCATAACCCAATAGGCCTTTCCCTTCTTATCATTTGGCAAAAATGTTGTTTTTTGGACAAGAGTGGTCTGATCTACGGTCCACTCTAGGTACACTTTTCCGGGTAGCTTCATTTCAGCGAGTAGTTTCATGGATCTTTTTTCCCTGTCCAATGAGCAAAGCCTCCAAAAATCAATTGCGTCTCCTACTTGAAGCAAATGTGGAGGTTTTCGCCCTTTCCTATAACCTATACCGCCCATGAGCCTATCCACTATGCCCCTCAATTTCCACAGAGCGGTGCCATAGTACCAGCCATTTTCTCCCCCTATGTTTATAATTTTTTGCCAAACCTGAGCAGGGCCTGACTTCAATGGGAATTCAAAAGTTTCTTCAATGGGCTTTGTGGATTTCTTCATGTAAGATAATTGCTACCTTTGAAGTTAACTTTATTTAGATTGTGAAGTTAGTCCGATATGCCTTTTCTTCCTTCCCAAAGTGAAATACTCGTATCTTCTTTGCCTAAAGAAGCCCTGCTTGGGCGAATCCAACAGGTAACCAGAAATGTCAACTTTCTGGATATTGAGGCCAGGAAGAGTAATGGTTTTCAGTTCAATGGCATGGTGCATGCCGATGGCTTTAGGGTGTCTTTGGTGATAGAAAAGGCGGATTCATTTCTTCCACTTATCAAGGGAGAAGTAGAGGAATCCCCGCATGGGAGCATTTTGTTTCTCGAGTACAGCCTTTTTCCCGGGTCCGTCTTTTTTCTGATATTCTGGACTTTGGTGACAGTTGGATTGTTTTTCTTTTTTGGACTAATGGCAGAAAAGCCTCTTTATGCACTCATCAGCCTGGCGATAGGCTTTGGCAATTATTTATTCGCTTGGTCTTACTTTAAGAAAAAAACCAAGGCTTCACAGAAGATTTTTCATGAGCTTTTGCAGTAGGAAAAGCAGAATGAAATCTCTTTTGCCTTTTGTCGACAATTTACCTGAACAAGCTCAATCCGCTGACAGTTGATATGGGAAGCCAATGGTCAGATTATATGTAAACGGCTATGGAATATGCCATGTAGCTAGTATTTTAGCGGGGCAAAAATTAACCAAAATAATTTTATGAGCATTAGAATAGAAAAGGATACCATGGGACCTGTGGAGGTCCCTTCTGACAAATATTGGGGAGCACAGACCCAAAGGTCCATCAACAATTTCAAAATAGGTGGTGAGCGAAACAGGATGCCGGTGGAAATTATCCGTGCATTTGCCATTCTGAAAAAGTCAGCAGCCCTCACCAATGCGGAGTTGGGCGTGATGGATCAGGACAAGGCAGACATCATTGCCAAAGTCTGTGATGAAATCCTAGATGGCCAGCACGATGACCAATTTCCTTTGGTGGTCTGGCAGACAGGTTCCGGCACCCAATCCAATATGAATTCCAATGAGGTGATTGCTTACCGCGCACATGTGCTTTTGGGAGGCTCACTTGAAGATGAAAAGAAAAAAATCCATCCCAACGATGATGTAAATAAATCCCAATCCTCTAATGACACTTTTCCTACAGCCATGCACATTGCTGCATACAAAATGCTGATGGAGACTACTATTCCTGGGGTTGAAAAATTGAGAAACACTTTGAAGGAGAAGTCTAAAGCATTTATGGATGTGGTCAAAATCGGCCGTACGCACTTTATGGATGCTACACCTCTCACCTTGGGGCAGGAATTTTCAGGATATGTGGCTCAGTTGGATCACGGATTGAGGGCGCTTAAAAATACGCTTACTCACTTATCCGAGCTTGCATTGGGTGGTACAGCAGTAGGTACGGGATTGAATACTCCTAAAGGTTATTCCGAGTTAGTAGCAAAAAAAATCGCTGAATTTTCAGGGCAGCCCATGATCACTGCTCCTAATAAATTCGAAGCCTTGGCAGCTCATGACGCCATAGTAGAATCACATGGGGCTTTGAAACAAATCGCTGTAAGCCTGATGAAAATCGCCAATGACATCAGGATGCTTTCCTCAGGTCCTAGGTCAGGTATTGGTGAAATCCTGATACCTGAAAATGAACCAGGCTCTTCTATCATGCCGGGTAAAGTAAACCCTACCCAAGTGGAAGCCATAACAATGGTAGCGGCACAAGTAATGGGTAATGACGTAGCGATTTCTGTTGGTGGGTCCAACGGGCACTTTGAACTCAATGTCTTCAAGCCTATGATGATTACCAATTTTCTTCAGTCTGCAAGGCTGATAGGAGATGCTTGTGTGTCTTTCAATGACAACTGTGCCGTGGGCATAGAACCGAACACTCCTTTCATCCAAAAGCATCTTGAAAACTCCCTGATGCTGGTGACAGCCCTCAATCCTCACATCGGTTATGAAAATGCTGCTGCAATCGCAAAAAAAGCGCATAAAGAAGGTACATCCCTTAGAGAAGCAGCTTTGGCATTGGGATTGTTAACCAATGAGCAGTTTGACGAATGGGTGAAGCCTGAAGACATGACAGGAAGCCTCAAATGATTTAATTTTATCTATTATACTATGAAAAAATCAATTTTGAATTTCTCCCTGGCAGCAGCTTTGATGCTGGGTGGTACTTCTGCGGCGATAGCGGCAGAAAAGCCTGTAAAAGAGTCCTCAGAACTGAGCGAGGCTCAGGTGAAGAGGTTAGAAGAAATAGATGCCAGAGTACTTGAAATCAAGGAAATGGACTTTTCTGAAATGAGCAGAGAAGAAAGAAAAGAAATCAAAAGTGAGCTGAAAGAGCTTCATAAAGAAGCAAAGCAAAACCGTGGAAGCGGATTGTACATTTCCACGGGAGCTTTGATCATCATCATTATACTTTTGATTATTTTACTTTAAAAACCTCCTTTATCCTATTTTGGAAAGGAATTTAAAGCTATTACTAAGTGCTGATTGAGGGTCAGGAGTCAGGTCTTTTTCCAGGAAAAAGTGCTTGGCTCCTGATTTTTTTGCGCTCTTGATAATTTCTTCCAAAGGCAAAACTCCCGCGCCGGCATCTGCCAAATAGGGGAATAAGCCCATCCAGTCCTGCATACTTTCGCCACTTCCGGCAAATGTTTTCTTCTCCCGCATGTCCTTAAGGTGCAAAAGCGGAAATCTCCCAGGATTCTTTTCCAACATCTCCTTCGGGTCAACACCAGCTGCCGTAAACCAAAATACATCGAGCTGCATTTTGACCAACTCTGGATCTGTGCTTTCAAGAATATACTGAAAGGGAACTACTCCTTCTTTTGGACTGTGTCCATAACCATGATTGTGGTAAAAAAACGTGAGCCCATTGCTTTTGGCTTCCTGTCCTATTTTATTGAATAAGTCGGCGGTTTTTTTGTAGTCATCCATACTTTGCCGCATATTTTCAGGAATCATGGCAATGCCTACATATTTGTGTCCGATCACATGTGCAGCTTCTGCCAAAGCGCCCATATTTTCCTGTAGCGTGGGCAATTCTACGTGAATGGACGGAGCCGAAAGACCATGTTCGTCCAAAAGACTTTTCAACTCTTTAGGGGATTTGCTGAAGTACCCGGAGCCCGAAAAACCAAGCATTCCAGCTGTTCGCGCCCAGTCATCTTTTGCCTGCTGGGTACTGTAGGAATAGGGGCCAAAAAACTCAAGTTCCTTGTATCCAATTTCGGCAATCATCTTAATAGTGCCTTCAAAGTCTTCGGAAAGTGATTTTGGCAAAGTAAATAAGGCTACTCCATAGGGGATTTCATCTTTAAACAATTGCTTGGATTCGGCCCAAAATGGCACAAGCCCTGTCCCGGCGGCAATCAATGCGCTGGATTGGATAAATTTTCTTCTGTTCATGATTATTCAGGTTTCTTTTTACTAAAGATAGCAAGGATTTTCTTTGCGTACAATTCACATAATGAATTCGATTAATCATCACTTTGAGTGTCCAAGTATTTTTTGACCTTAATGGCACGGATGAAAATCAAGGTCATGGGAATGAGCCAGATCAATTCATTAAATACAAGGTGAAACACAGAACGTTTGTTCCAGCCAATTTCAGGAACAAAAACCATAACAAACCAAGCTGCTGCGACTACTTTTCCTATTATTCCGATAAGTATCAGAACCCGCCAACTGATGGGATAAAATGCACTCAAAAAAATGAGAAAACCTAGCAACATGCCGATGGATCCCAAGACAGTACTGCTATTGACTGAAGAAAAGGTATTGTCGATGGCCAGCCATTTGAGCAGGTCCTCTCCGAAATACCGGAAAAATGCCCCTATCGCAAAAGTGTACATCCCAGCAAGAAGCAACAAACCTCTCATGGGCATGGGAAAAATGGGAAATGCACTGTTTTTCTCTTGTGTCATAGATGTATTTGTTCCAGAAATTAACTTTTTTAGGTGTTTGATGTTTTCACCCAAATACAAATCTACATGAAGCCTCCAAAAAACAAGACCATTTGGATACTTATTGCACTTATCCCCATAGCCCTGATCTTGGGTTTTATATCAGGGAAAATGGCAGATGAGGTCAGTCCGGCACATATTGCTGCGGCAGAACATTTGATCGGCTTGGAATTTTCTCCATCAGAGCGGGATTCCATGATCCGTAACCTGGAAGGGCATAGGTCAAGTTTCGAAAAAATGCGTCAGCAATACATAAACAATGACATTTCACCTGCGCTTTATTTCAACCCTTTGCCTCATGGCTTTGTACCCGAGCAAAATCAGGAGGAGCAGGACTGGGGGCTTCCTGCCTCTGTGGATTTTCCTGAAAAAGACCACGATCTCGCATTCATGCCGGTGTATCAGCTGGCCATTTTGATCAAAAGCAAGAAGCTTAGCTCAGAGAAACTGACTCAAGTATATCTGCAAAGGATCAAGACTTATTCTGATACCTTACAATGCCTGATCAGTCTGTTGGAAGACTCGGCTTTGGAAAAAGCACGGGAAATGGATCAGGAATTGGCTGCGGGAAAATATAGGGGCCCACTTCATGGAATTCCTTATGGAATAAAAGATCTCCTGGCAGTCAAAGGAACCAAAACCACCTGGGGAGCTATGCCTTACAAAGACCAAGAGATAGATCAGACTGCCCACATCGTCCAAAAGCTGGATGAAGCGGGAGCAGTGTTGGTAGGGAAGTTTACCTTGGGAGCTTTAGCCATGGGGGACGTATGGTATGGTGGAGTGACCAAAAACCCTTGGAACCTCAATCAGGGAAGTAGTGGTTCATCTGCCGGTTCCGGTTCAGCAGTAGGTGCCGGCCTTGTCCCATTTGCCATAGGAACCGAAACATTGGGTAGTATCGTTTCTCCTTCCACCAGAAATGGGGTAACTGGCTTGCGCCCCACCTTTGGTAGGGTAAGCAGGCATGGAGCCATGGCTTTGAGCTGGAGTATGGATAAAATAGGACCAATGTCAAGGTCAGCGCTTGACAATGGTATTATCCTCTCCATCATTCATGGATTTGACCCTAAGGACAAAAGCACTATTTCTGCTGCATTCAATTATAAGGCATCCAAGCCGCTTTCCGCTTTGAAAGTCGGGTATTTCAAGGAGTTTTTTGAGGGAGAAAGGGCAAGTGAGCAGGATAAGCGTGTTTTGGATGAATTGAAAGAAATGGGTGTACAGCTTCATCCTGTCAAACTGGAGACTTCTGTGGATGTAGGAAGTATGTTGATTTCCTTATACGTGGAAGGAGCAGCGGCATTTGACCAGTTGACCAGAGACAACCAGGATGACCTGTTGGTGGCCCAGCATAGGGGAGCTTGGCCCAATCTTTTTCGCTCTTCCAGGTTTATCCCGGCAGTGGAGTATATTCAGGCCAATAGGTTTAGGAGTATTTTGATTGAGGAAATCCATGCCCTGTTCTCGGAGTATGATGTCATCGTTACGCCAAGCTATGGAGGAAATCAGCTTCAGGTGACCAACCTGACAGGTCATCCGGCCTTGTGCTTACCTAATGGCTTTTTGGAAAATGGATCGCCGGTATCCATTACCTTTTTGGCGAATCTATTTGAAGAAGAAAAGCTGATCATGCTGGGAAGGGCTTACCAGGAGCATACCGACTGGCAAAAAAATAGGCCACCTTTGTTTGATAAATAAAAAAAGCCCCTCGAAAATAACTTTTGAGGGGCTTTTTAAGTTTTTTACAATACCCTTTCAAATTGGCTGAAATAGAAGTTGCCTTCAATTTCGGCGTTTTCGTCGGAATCAGATCCATGCACGGCATTCGCTTCGATAGACTTTGCAAAGATTTTTCTGATGGTACCCTCTTCCGCTTTGCTTGGGTCAGTTGCACCGATCAGTTTTCTGAAATCTTCAACAGCATTATCTTTTTCCAACACAGCAGCGATGATTGGTCCCGAAGACATGTATTTGCAAAGGTCAGCGTAAAAAGGCCTTTCCTTGTGGACAGCATAGAATTTTCCGGCCAGCTCTGAAGTCAGTTGTGTAGCTTTTAAAGCTACTATTTTGAATCCTGCTTCTTCGATCATTTTCAAAATAGCCCCCGAATTGCCTGCGGCAAATGCATCAGGCTTGATCATGGTGAATGTTCTGTTTCCTGCCATTGTTTCTTATTTTATCTGGTTTTAATTTAGGGTGCAAAATTAGTTTAATTCATTGAAACTCCATATCAAGACTGTGAATATTACGTTATCTAATTCAATATTAGCTAATTATCTGAATTGGGTATTTTGAAAAATTATCCTGACCTTTGCGGACTATGTTTCTCTGTAGAGGACGTATTAAAGCAATCAAATGCAAGAAATAGAGTCATTTAAAGAAGTAATCTCCTCCCCCAAGAAAATTGTCATTACCACCCATCACAAGCCTGATGCAGATGCATTGGGTTCGTCTTTGGGTATGGCCAATTTTCTACTTAAAAAGGGGCATGAGGTCACTGTAATCACTCCTTCGGATTATCCTTCCTTTCTTCACTGGATGAAAGGAAATGACGATGTTCTCAATTATGAGGATAAAAAACAGCAAACCAAAGCCAATAAAATCATAGCTGATGCAGAAGTGATTTTCTGTTTGGATTTTTCATGCCTGAGCAGGCTTCAGGATATGGAACATGCTGTCGCACAATCCAAAGCTTATAAAGTAAATATAGACCATCATCAGGATCCAAAGGATTTTGCAGATTTCAGGTATTGGAGTACAGATGCAGCTGCTACCTGTGAGTTGGTTTATGAGCTTATAGTGGAACTGGGAGAAAAAGAGGCCATAGACGAAGACATAGCCGATTGTCTTTATGCAGGTATCATGACTGATACGGGTGGTTTCAGACATCCAAATACCACCAAAAATGTACACCTCATCACCGCTGAGCTAATTGACTTGGGTGCTGACAACAGCCGCATTTCAAGACTGATTTACGATACCAACAGTATTAATAGGTTGAAATTTATCGGTTTTGCGATTACAAGAAGGCTGGTAATCCTTGAAGATCAGCAGACTGCCTATTTTGCCATCAGCAAAAAGGACTTGAGAAAATACAACTCCAAAACAGGAGATACTGAAGGTCTTGTTAATTATGCACTGTCACTTGACGGAATCAAGGTGGCCGCCTTATTTACTGAAAGAGAAGACGGAGTAAAAATTTCCTTTAGGTCCACGGAAGAAATTGCAGTTAATAAATTTGCATCTGAATTTTTTGACGGAGGAGGACATAAAAATGCCGCAGGAGGCAAGTCTCCCTTAAGCCTGAAAGAAACCACAGAAAAATTCGAAAAACTTATAAAAGAAAATCAAAAAACACTGTTCAATCAATTAGAACTCATCCATGAAAAAAACTAAATCACTTTTGTTCTCTTTGGCTTTTGCCATTATCGCTTTTGGGACCATGTCTTGCAAAAAATCCAAGACCACTTCTGATGGCATAGAATATACCTACATTAAGGAAGGTAAAGATGCACCCAAAAACGGGGAGTATGTATTGTACCATCTAATTGTTAAGACGGGTACAGACTCCACCTTTATTTCTACCTATGACCAAAACATGCCAGGATACCTTCAGTTCAACGATTCACTTCCAAAGCAAACAGGCATGGATGAGATCTTTTTGGGGTTGAAAAAAGGGGATAGCATCGCGTTTGAATCCAAAGCAGATAAGATTTTTGGAGAGAGCAACGTGCCTTTCTTCCTGACTTCTGATGAAACCGTAAAAGTCCGCATTGGTGTGATTGATGTACTGAGTCAAGAGGGACTGGAAACTTACTTCCAGGCCATGCAGGAAGCCCAGGCCAAAAAACAGGCAGAAGGTGCCATCAAGCAATTGGAAATAGATACCCAAAAAATCGAAGATTATATTGCTGAAAATAATTTGAACGCGACCAGGACAGAATCTGGTCTGTACTACGTCATCGAAGAAGAAGGTGACGGCAAAGAAATTGAAACAGGTGACTTGGCTTTTGTCCACTACGCAGGATACTTGATGGACGGGACTTTATTCGATACAAGTATCAAATCATTGGCTCAGGAAAAAGGTACCTACAGTGAAGGAAGAGATAGTCAGGATGGTTATGGCCCACTAGAAGTTAGGGTTGGCCTAGGTCAGGTGATCCAAGGTTGGGATGAGGGTCTAGCCCTACTTAGCAAAGGTGCCAAAGCAAAGTTTTTGATTCCTTCACCTTTGGCATACGGAGATAGAAATGCAGGAGGGCCCATACAGCCTAACTCTGTTTTGATCTTTGACGTAGAAATCACAGATGTTCAAAAATAAATTATGAGAAAATTAAGTATTGTTGCTGTAGCTTTGGTTTTTGGCTTGGTAGGATGTATTTCCGATGATGCCAACTACAACGTCCAGTTGGAGAGGGATATGCAAGCCATTGAAAATTACCTTCAGGAAAACCCGATTGCTTCCGTAAAGGAGTTTAAAGATGATCCTACAGGTTTGAGGATTTTTTGGCAAGAACTGTCTGAAAGTGAGATTGAACCTGAATTGGGAGATACCATTTTTGTCAATTATACCGGGAAGTTACTCAGCAATGCTGTTTTTGATACTTCAATAGAATCTGTGGCGAGGGAAAACAATATATATGATTCCAGTCGTCCATATCAACCTTTAGCCTTTCTTTTTGGCTATGGTCAGGTTATTTTAGGGTTTGAGTTTACGATATCAAAAATGGAAGAAGGAGATAAAGCCACCACTATATTTCCGTCCATATTTGGATATGGAACAGAAGAAAGGCCTTCTATTCCTAGGAATAGCCCTTTAATTTATGAGATGGAGTTAGTGAGGATAGGAAAAATTAGGACAGAGGATCCGGAGAATATATGAGAATACTGAATAGAATAGTTTTGGGAATGATGGTATTGATCTTTGCTGCATCTTGTGACCAGCAACCTTTCAATCCATTTGGGCCCACCTACGATGTCGATGCTAATTTGGAAAGAGAAAGGCCCATCATAGAGGAGTTTATAAGAACCTATGAAGTAGACAGTGTAGCCCGCATCCATGACAGAAACGGAGTGGTGATCATTGTACATGAAGAAGGTGATGGGGCTAGACCGCAGTCATTGTCTTTGGTGTATTGTAATTATGTAGCGAAGCTTCTCGACGGTACCATCGTGGACACCAATTTAGAGGATGTTGCCTTGGCCAATGATGTATGGGCTGATAATAGACTTTATAGGATCTTTCAGTTTACTGTAGACGGTGGAGATGCTATTCAGGGATTCAGTATAGGCTTTAGAAATTTACGAAGTGGCTCAAAGGCTACTTTAATAATACCATCTGTTTGGGCATATAGAGATCAGGAACAACCCAATATTCCTGAGGATTCCATCATGATATTTGAAGTAGAATTCCTGGGAATGGATTAAATTGATCCGATTCATTAACAATAAATTGTATAAAGGCTGCCTTTTAGGTGGCCTTTACTTTTTTGAATGGAATCAAAGCTGACACGGACTTTTTGTAAGCTATATATGCCTCCCCATAAATACTGACCAGCTTTTTTTCTTCGAAATAAATCCCAAAAGGAAGATATACCAACAGACAAATCAAGTGTATCAGAGAGCTTAGAAAAGGAGCAAACAAAAAATAGCCCAAAAAGATCAAAATCAGACCAGAATAAATAGGATGCCTCAGCCAGCCATGAATGCCTGATGTCACTAAGGGTTCGGTTACTTCCAAATCATCATGCGGTCTGATACCGACAAACCTGGTACCGGAAAAGTTTTTGAAGGATTTGACCAGAATGATGGTTCCGAAGGTGGCAAGCATGTACCCCAAGTAGGTAAGCCACTCAGTTGACGCCAGCAAGGTAAAAGTCATCGTAGCGCCGAACACAAGAATCCCCAGAAAGAAAATCCCGAAAAATAAATTATAAAGTAATCTGTACCACCTGTACCCATGACCAAGTGCAGCTCTAATAGCCTTTTTAACCTTTATGGCTGCCAATGCGCTGTGAAGAAAATAAAATATACCCCATAAAAGGGCCAGTATGAAATATTCCATGTCTTTGAAACTTAAAAGTAAACCAAATCCCGGGAAGTTCCCATGATCAGAGATTTTTAGGTTTCAGTTTTTTGATTGAAAGGGTTTTTCTAATTTGAAGCTTTAAATCTTCAGTCTTGGAATTCATGCTTCTTAAACCCCCGGGATGGTGAAATATTGCAAGACTTGGCTGATATTGAAATTTTAAAAACAAGCATATGAAAATAGGTCTGATCAGAGAAGGAAAAAACCCACCGGATAAGCGGGTTGCTTTTACACCTCAGCAGGTGAAGAATATTCAGGAAAAATATTCTGGAGCTATAGAGTTTTTTGTACAGTCCAGCCCTATTCGTTGCTATACCGATGATGAATATAGCAGCTTGGGAATTCCGGTAGTAGACGATGTAAGCCATTGTGACTGGTTACTGGGAATCAAAGAAGTTCCTATCAGTCAGCTTATTCCTGACAAAAACTATTTGTTTTTTTCGCATACCATTAAGGAACAGGCATACAACAGGCCCCTTCTTCAGGCTATTTTGGATAAAAATATCAAACTTCTGGACTATGAAGTGCTCAAAAATGACAAAGGTCAGAGAACGGTAGCTTTTGGTCGCTGGGCTGGCATTGTAGGCGCATACAATGGCCTATGGACTTATGGGAAAAAGTCAGGGCTTTTTGACCTGAAGCGTGCCCATGAGTGCTTTGATAGAAATGAATTGGATCAGGAATTGGCAAAGGTACAATTGCCCCCTATCAAGATCGTCGTGACAGGAACCGGACGTGTGGGAAAGGGAGTATTGGAAGTGCTGGAGACGATATCTTTGCGCCAGGTGAGTCCTCATGACCTCATTCACAATTATTATGACGAGGCTGTGTTTGCCGTTTTGGACAATGACGATTACAACAGGCGGAAAACAGATGGAGGCTTTGAGCAACAGGAGTTTTATACAGCACCCCAAAAGTACGAAAGCCATTTTCTCAAGTATGCAGAGGTTTCGGATATTTTGATTGCAGCGGCCTATTGGGATAATAGGGCTCCACGGCTTTTTACCAGAAGCGATATTGCATCCGAGGATTTTAATATTTCTGTGATTGCAGATATTACCTGTGATATCGAAGGATCAATTCCCACTACCATGAAGCCTTCCACCATTGCCGATCCGGTGTATGATGTGGACAGGGAAACTTTCGAAATTTTGCCTGCTTTTGGCAAGCAGAGTAGCATTTCGGTAATGGCCATTGACAACCTGCCTACTGAGTTGCCCCGCAATGCTTCTGAGGAATTTGGGAGTCAGTTGAGTGAACATTTTATTCCTGAATTGTTAAATGAAGAGTCAAAGATCCTCGATCGGGCAACCATTACCAAAGAGGGGGACTTGACAATTGAGTTTATATATCTGAAGGATTTTGTTGAGGGGAAATCCGCAGATTGACCGTGAAGGAGAAATTTTAATAGTCGGTATTTTTAATTTATTAAATGACATGAAAAACATACAAAGATATATTGAACAGACAGTTTTGAAGCCCCAGGCTACAGACGAGGATATTGAGAAATTGGTAAGTGAAGCAAAAGAGCATGGTTTTGTAGGCATTTGTGTACCTCCTTTTTGGGTAAAAAAGGCCAAACGTGAAATAGGGGATTATGACATCCAATTGGTGACCGTAATTGGGTTTCCTTTAGGTTACAACATGACTGAAACGAAAGTCTTTGAAACCGAACAGGCTATCAAAAACGGGGCAGATGAAATTGATGTGGTATGGTCTATCACTTCATATAAGGCTGGTATGAACTGGCCAAAAATTGAACTGGCCAAATTGGCCTCTGTATGTCATGAGCAGGAAAAAATCCTGAAAGTGATCATAGAAACTGCCTACCTAAGTGAGGAAGAGATCATTGATGCCTGTAAAATCTCCGCAGATGCAGGTGTGGACTATGTGAAAACTTCAACCGGATTTGCTCCGGAAGGGGCACAGATCCAACACATCAAACTGATGAGAGAAAACCTGCCTTCTAATGTAGGCATTAAAGCCAGTGGGGGGATCAAAAGTTATGCACAGGCTGTAGCGATGATTGAAGCGGGAGCTGATCGTATAGGAACCAGTTCAGGTGTTCAAATCGTAGAAGAGTCAAAAGAGAAATTTTAAGGCAGGTCTTTAGTTTTTTCTGTTTTGGGCTTTTCATTCTGATTGGCACCCATTTGACGGATGTCACCGTCTCTATTGAAATAAATCAAAAGGAACGGAATGATAAAAAAGGTCAAAACTATGTAGGCAAATCCAACAAATCTTGTTCTTACAGATTCTCTGCCTAAAAAAGTGGATAGCTTGACCGGGATGTTTCTAATTCCCGGGAAAGGAAGGAAAATCAAAGCGCCGAAGAAGTTGAACAAAAAGTGTACTATAGCAATGCTGATTGCTGCCTCGGTTTTGTATATGGCCGCTATAGCTGCAGTGATACAGGTGCCGATATTGGCACCAATAATAAACGGAAATGCTTTTACCAATGCTACTTTTCTATTGGCTACAGCCGGTACAATAAGTGAAGTGGTGACGGTACTGGACTGGACGGCGGCTGTAAAAAAAATTCCGTAGAAGAAAGCAATAGATGGTTTTTGGAAAATATGCTTATTGGCTTTGTTGTAAGAAGGAGACATGAAAACCCTGAAAACCGAGGTAGATAAGAATTTGATGGAGGCAAACACCAATATAATTGCCAATGCCAATGAAACAAGGGGTATAGAAATCAACTCCACGATCCAAATGGTGATGGGTCTGGTAAATAATACATTGTAGGTATAATCTTCATCACCCGATATAGTGGAGTCAAAAAGGGTATCTGTCAAATAAATAGCCATCTGGCTCAAGAATCCAAAATATACCTCGAGAGGAAATAGTACCAGAACGGTCAGAATATTGAAAATATCGTGGAGTACTCCAGCAGATAGTGCTTTTTTGAACTCGTTTTTTTTCATTATAAAAGAAAAAGCTACCAATGTACTGGTAATGGTAGTGCCTATATTGGCTCCCATGACCAATGGAACCGCTTGACTCAGACTAAGTGTACCCGCGGCCACTACTGCTACAATCATAGCAGTGACGGTAGAGCTGCTTTGTATCAACGCAGTCATCAGCAAACCTATGAATAAACCTACAAAGGGATTGTTGGTAGCCTGAAAAAGCTGTTCTGCGAACTGACTGTTGAACCTTACCAAAGATACCGTAAGCATATCGATGGAAAGCATAAAAAGTAAGAATGCGAAGAGCATCTTAAATAAGGTGAGTCCCCTATTTATGGTTTTGCTTGGTTCCAGGATTTTGCTCATTTATAGAAAAACCCCTAACCGGGGTTTAGAATTCTTTTTGACCCTGCAAAATAAAAGCATGGCAGATTAATAAATGGGCTTTTGATATGAAGATTTTGTTAACATTACAAAGGTAAATGGGCTTGATCCTTTATTTTCCTAAAAATATCCCCAATTTTGCTGTCAGAATCTTCAATGTAAACTCTATATTAAGCTAATAACAAGAAATTGTCGTCTGAGAGGCCAAAATTTAATAACAACAGAAGTCCTCTTAACAATTTCTTAACATATAAGCCGAATAATCTTCTTTAAATTTGCACCGGATTGATCATCCAACATCTCCTACCTTATGGCCAAACTTAAAGACCAGAATATCAATCAGGATGCTTTATCAAAAGTAGCCTATTCACTTTTTGACTTTACCAAAAAAGAAAAATCATTCTTAGTTATCATCTGTATTCTGATATCCATCGCTGGAGTCATTACGGAATACACTTACTTATCGATGTGGTTTGGTTTTGCCTTAGCGGCATATTCAGCCATTGCCAATGACAGTATTCAGACGATAGGTACTTTCATCGCGTCCAATCAGCGAAGAAAGTGGTACTGGCTATGGCTCTTTATGGGGCTTATCTTCGTAGGTACAGTTACTTATAGCTGGTTTGTTTTCAATGGAGACGTGAGTTACCAGAGGTTGCAGGTTCCAGGTCTTGACCGTGCTCCTGAAAGTTTTGTCTTTCTTCAGCTGGCAGCACCCATTGTACTTCTGGTAATGACAAGGTTGAGGATGCCTGTTTCCACTACATTTTTGTTACTGAATGTATTTACTTACAAAGCTGGTACTATTGTAGATGTGGTTACCAAAAGTTTGTTTGGGTACATTTTGGCGTTTTTTATCGCCATAGTAGTTTGGTTTGCTGTAGAACGCCTGGTCAAAAATTTCCTCAAAGGGACAGCACATCCTTATTGGTACATTGCACAATGGATTACTTCTGGAACCCTTTGGGCTGTTTGGATCATGCAGGATGCAGCCAATATTGCGGTTTTCCTTCCTAGACAATTGGATGTATGGGAATTTGTAGGGTATACGGGATTTGTCTTTTTCGGACTGGGATTCCTTTTTTACCTCAAGGGAGACAGGATACAGGGAATAGTTAATGAAAAAACCAAGGTGACCGATGTAAGGGCTGCTACACTTGTAGACTTTGTTTATGCGATCATCCTTTTTTACTTCAAAATGCTCAATAACATACCAATGAGTACCACTTGGGTGTTTATAGGATTGTTGGGAGGTAGGGAACTTGCCATTGCCCTGGCTAAGTCCAAAAAGCTTTCCAAAAGAAAGGCCAGGATTTACAGGGCCTATAGTTTGGCAAGAAAAGATATAATCAAGGCAGGAATAGGACTTTTGGTCTCACTTATCTTGGCATTGATCATCAATGAAGGTATTCGTGAAGAGATTTGGGCAATGTTCAATTGATCAGGTAGAAACCTTTAATAAGTTGTGCGCAGGCTTTTTTAAAAAAAGACCCTGCGCATTTTTTTATGTAAATTGCAACTATGGAATTATATACTGATGCCTATTTTATGAATGAGGCCTTCAAACAGGCCAAAATAGCTTTTGAGGAAGATGAAATCCCCGTGGGGGCGGTGATTGTTTGTCGGAATAGAATCATTGCAAGGGCGTACAATCAGACCGAAAAACTCACAGACGTGACTGCACATGCCGAAATGCTGGCCATTACTTCTGCTGCAAATGCCTTGGGAGCAAAGTATCTACCTGAATGTAAACTCTATGTGACTTTGGAGCCATGTATCATGTGTGCCGGAGCCTGTTTTTGGTCTCAGGTTGGTGAAGTGCATTATGCAGCGGCGGATCCCAAAAGAGGTTTTTCCCAAAATCCCCAAAATCTCCTTCACCCCAAAACAAAAATTTTTCAAGGAATGATGGCTGAAGAGTCCAAAAATCTTCTTGATTCATTCTTTAAAAAACTAAGAAATTGAATCCTTTTTGAAGATCTTAGAACCATTTGAAAAAAGAATTGGTTGATAAAACGTAAATTGATACGAGAATTATTTTAATGTTTCATCATAAACCCTTTTAAAAATGGCTTTTGAACTACCTAAATTACCTTATGATTTTAATGCGCTAGAGCCGCATATCGATGCTAAAACTATGGAAATCCACCATGGTAAGCACCACAACGCTTATGTGACCAATCTTAACAAGGCAATCGAAGGAACGGACCTTGAAGGAAAAAGCATCGAAGAATTGATGAAGTCTGCAGGTTCAAACAATGCAGTAAGAAACAACGGTGGTGGACACTACAACCACAGTCTTTTTTGGGAGATTCTTTCTCCAAACGGTGGTGGCAATCCTTCCGGAGAATTAGCTGCTGAAATTGATAAAAAATTCGGCTCTTTCGATGCATTCAAAGAAGAATTCAACAAAGCTGCTGCTACAAGATTTGGTTCAGGTTGGGCTTGGTTGTGTGTGGATGAAAGCAAAGAATTATGTGTGTGCTCCACTCCAAACCAGGACAATCCATTGATGGATGTAGCTGAGAAAAAAGGAACTCCTATTCTTGGACTTGATGTATGGGAGCATGCTTATTATCTGAATTACCAAAACAGAAGACCTGATTATGTCTCAGCTTTCTGGAGCCTGGTTAATTGGGATGAAGTAAGCAAGAGATACGCTGCTGCAAAATAATCAAGCGGTCGGCAATTGACATTTGGCCCTGAAGTGAAAGCTTCAGGGCTTTTTTTTTCTAAAGTAAAGGCTGGTGTGCATTGATTACCGGCTTTTTTGTACGCTTTGCGAACGCAATAAGTGTACGGAATTGAAACAGTTTATTTTTGACACTTTTTAATAGGTGTCTGAAAATCAGTATTTTAAGTGATATTTTTCGAAGTGGCACCGATTTTTCAAGAGGCATGGCACAACAACACGAACACAAAAACCAACTATCATGAAAACCTCAACTCAGATTTTTGCAGCTTTTTTCTTCTTCTTATTGGGGATGAGCAATTTGACAGCCAAGGATATCAGTATCCTTACAGGGAAAGTGACTGATGAGAAGGGTGAGGCCCTTCCCTATGCCAATGTTGCTTTATTTGAAGCCGGAACAGAAAAGCTATTGACAGGTACTGTTACAGATTTGGACGGAAAGTTTACCATTGAGACACCTAGAACAGGGTCTGTTCAAATGGTAATTTCCTCTATAGGTTTTGTGACCTTCAAATCGGAAGTTTTTGAAATCAAAGCCGGAATGAAAAAGGATTTTGGACCTTTACAGATTACCGAGGAAGCAAGTAACCTTTCTGAGGTGACCGTCAGGGCTTCCCGGCCTGAGATCATCATAGAAGCAGACAAAACCACCGTCAATGTGGAAGGAACTGTGATGGCAGAAGGAAATACAGCCTTGGACGTGATTGCTCGATCACCGGGGATATTTGTGGATCAGGACAACAACATCAACTTAAACGGAAGACCAGGTGTCACTGTCATGATCAATGATCGGCCAACCTATATGAGCGCAGCTGACTTGGCTAACTTTCTAAGGTCTATGCCTGCCGAAAATATCAAAAGCATAGAAATTATCAGTAGTCCTACATCCCGATTTGACGCTGAAGGTGGCGCAGGCATCGTTAACATCAAGTTGAAGAAAAATAACATTGACGGAGTATTCGGCAATGTCTCTGCAGGAGGCATGTACAACGGCATGTACAGCCCAAATACTGGACTTAGTCTTAATGTGAAAAAGGGTAAATGGACCAATACGGCAAGCTTCAATTACAATCAGTTTAATTTCCAGAATGAGCTGGATATCACCCGCAATTTCCAGTTGGAAGAAGGGGTTTCCAATTTCGCACAGGAAAGCCCGATCAAAATGTACAATGAGAGCATGTTCTTACAGGCAGGCTCTGACTATGATATCAATGACAAGCACAGCGTTGGCATGAGCATTCAGGCCTCCAAGTACAATGGTGATAATATTGGAGAATCACTCACCAGAATTACCAATCCCGGTACAGAAGACCTGTTTTTCATACAATCAGACAATGAAAGCTTTACTCATAATAAAAGGCTTTTCGGAAACCTTCACTATGTTGGATTACTTGACTCCTTGGGCACCCGCTTGTCGGCAGATGTGGATTATACCAGAATGTTTCAGGACAGTGAGTCCCTTTTGACCAATTCCAATTGGGTCAATGACCAGCAAAGCATGTCCAGCATGGATTTTATTCAAACGCTTAATGACATGGATTACAGCATCTTTACCGCTAAAGTGGATTTCGTGAAGCCTTTGGGTAAAGGAAGGGTCTTTGAAACAGGACTTAAAGGAAGCTGGGTGAAGTCGGACAATAACCTAGACCTTAGCAAAGCGGTGGAGGAAGGACCATTTGTGCCTGATCCAAACAGTAACAGGTTTATCTACGAAGAGAATGTCCTGGCTGCCTACGCTTCATACAAGGGGAGCATTTCAGAGAAAGTCAACTTTCAGGCAGGTTTGAGAGCAGAGCATTCCGATATTACTGGTACCTCAGTGACTCTAGATGAGATCAACAACCAAAAATACCTGGACCTGTTTCCAAGCCTTTTTGTATCGCAAAAAGTAAGTGAGCACTATCAGATCAATTACAATGCAAACCGTAGGATCTCAAGACCGAACTATCGCTTGTTGAATCCATTTGTGTTCTACATCGATCCATTGACCACCGAACAGGGAAACCCACACCTAAGACCACAGTATGCCCACAACTTTGAAATGAACCATGTAGTGAAAAATGCCTACCAGTTTACTATGGGTTACTCCTTGACTACAGATGTTTTCCAGCAGATCTTTACACAAGATGAGGAGACAAGGATGACAACTACATTCACGGACAACCTTGACAGGGCGCAAAACTGGAATTTAAGAGCTATCATTCCTGTGGAAATCAGACCATGGTGGAATACCAGTAACATGCTTCAGGTGACCCATTCCCAGTGGAAATCTATGATAGGAGACGCGCTTTTGGACGTGGGACAGACCAACTTTACGGCAAGGACACAGCATACTTTCAACCTTCCTCATGGCTTCCGTGCAGAATTGATGGGAATGTATGTCGGTCCGGCACAATATGGACAGGCTACGATCAAAGGTTTCGGATGGGTTGATTTGGGTGTGACCAAGCCTTTGATGAAAGAGAAACTCACCTTGACTATAAATGGCACAGATCTTCTCAGGTCACAAATTATCAATGCCAACGTGCAGTTTGACAATATCGATACGCAATTCAGACAGTACAGGAATACTCAGGGCGTCAGGGTAACCTTGCGGTACAAGTTTGCACAGGGAGAAAGCTTCAGGGTATCCAATAGAAGTGGAAGTACCGAAGAAAGAAGCCGGTTGGATTAAAAATGATCCGATTTCTGTAGAAGCTTTACTGCGGAAAAAGGCAAAGGTAACCTGAAGGATACAGCCATCATTAGCCAAGGTGTTAACCTGAGCTAATGGTGGCTTTTTAATTGTATTTCCTGAAAGATTCAAAAACCTAAAAAAAACATAGGTATCATTCTTTTAGGTTTGTTAAATTACAGGTGTATCTTGTTTTTAAGTAAACTATAATTTTATGATAAAGAAACTCGGAGTACTTTTCTTAGCCTTTTCCCTTTTTTCAACATCGTTTTCTCAGGAATTTGACAAGCAAAAGCTAGAACAATACCTAGAAGCTTATGAAAGTGCCGAAAAGGTAATGGGTTCCCTTACCATCTCAGTGGAAGGAAAGCCGGTTTTCCAAAAAGCCATCGGCTACATGGATCTTGAAGAGGGTATACCTGCCAGTCCCCAGACCAAATATAGGATTGGTTCCATAAGCAAAACCTTCACTGCCGTATTGATAATGAAAGCTATTGAGGAAGGAAAACTGAATCTTAAAACCACGCTGAATACATTTTTCACAGAAATCCCCAATGCCGATGAAATCACTGTTCGGCATCTTTTACAGCACAGGTCGGGTATTTATAATTTCACCAATTCACCGGATTACCTTACTTACAATACACAGACCAAGTCCAAGCCTGAGATGCTGCAGCTTATCATCGATGGTGGAACGGTATTCGCACCGGACAGCAAAGCAGAGTATTCCAATTCTAACTATGTGTTGCTGACCTGGATTTTGGAGGCAGTTTATGAAAAGCCCTTTTCAGAAATCATGAATGAAAAAATCACACAGCCACTTGGACTTAGAAACACCTATTTGGGAGGGGCGATTCGGGATGCCGAGGGAGAAGCATATTCATACGAAATGCAGGACGGCTGGGTCAAGAGTACAGAAACTGATATGAGCATACCATTGGGTGCTGGGGCTCTGGTGAGTAATGGAGAAGATTTGGGGAAATTCGCCCATGGGCTTTTTGAAGGAAAATTGATTTCGGCAGAAAGTCTGGAGCAAATGAAAACCTTCCAAGATGGCATTGGACTTGGGTTGTTCGTGATTCCTTTTGGAGATAAAAAATCTTATGGTCACGGTGGAGGTATAGATGGGTTTCGTTCTCTGATGAGTTATTTTCAGGATGAGAAGATGACTTTTGTTTTTTTGAGCAATGGGGCGGAAATCAATCCAAATGACATAGCCCTTGGGGGACTTTCTGCATTTTTTGGACAGGACTATGAAATCCCGGTTTTCAGCAATGAGCAGTTGGATGAGGATGAACTGGAAAGATTGACCGGCACTTATGGCGCTGATGGCTTTCCTTTGGACATTAAGATCAGCAAAAAAGGCAAGCGGCTGTTTGGTCAGGCTACGGGTCAGCCTGAATTTCCCCTGACCTATGAAGGAGACCATGTATTTAGTTTTAATCAGGCTGGATTGAAAATAGAATTTGATCCTGAGAACGACAAAATCCGGATGAAACAATCAGGGATGACATTTGAACTGGAAAAAAAGGCTAAGGAGTAGTATATGACCAATATTTCCTCCATCCTGAGGAAGTGATATATTTATCTTTTTAGCTTATTTAAAGCTAAAAACAAGAATGATTATTTTGAAAATCAACGATTACCTATACTCAAACCTATAATAACTATGAAAGCATCATTAAAAAACCTGCTAATTGCAACATTTCTTGCATGCTTAATTTTCTCATGTACTCAAGAAGAGACTGACATTACAGAACCTATCGTCACTACTCATAAGGGTCCGGTATCCGGAACTGTCAACGATGGGATATTTGCCTTTAAGGGAATCCCTTATGCCAGGGCAGAGCGATTTATGCCACCGCAAGATCCAGAAGCTTGGGAGGACGTGCTGGAATGTGATCAATTTGGACCAGTTGCCAAACAAGTAGTCGAATGGATTCCTGAATCTTCTATGGATGAAAAGGAGCTTTTCAGTGTCAATGTCTGGACTCCCGGCATCAAAGACGGTAAGAAGCGGCCTGTTATGCTTTGGCTCCATGGAGGAGGGTTTTTTGTAGGAAGTAGCAATGACCCGATGACTTATGGTGAGGCCATGGCCAAAAAGGGAGACATCGTCATGGTATCTGTGAATCACAGATTGAACATCTTAGGCTTCCTAGACTTATCAGCAGCCGATGAAAAATATGCCCTTTCTGCCAATGTAGGAATGCTTGATATCGTAAAGGCCCTAGAATGGATCAATCAAAATATTGAGGAATTTGGAGGTAATCCATCGGACGTAACCATAGTAGGAGAATCTGGAGGAGGAGGTAAGGTAGGTACCTTGATGGGAATGCCTTCCGCCAAAGGCTTGTTCCACAAGGCCATCATTATGAGTGGTACTTTGATCAATACCATGAATTCCGAAAAGTCGCAGCAACTTGGGCTGGCAGTCCTGGATCGATTGGGAATTGGTAAAGATGAGCTGGACAAGCTGGATGGGGTACCTTATTCAGACTTGGTCAAAGCTGGAAATGAAGCTGTAGCGAGTATTGCAGGCCCTAGGAAGCCTGGCTCACCTACGATGTATGGTTTTGCACCTTCCGTTGATGGTGAAGTTCTGCTTCAGCAGCCATTCAGCCCAGGTTTTCACGAGATGTCCAGAGACATACCCTTGATGATCGGTTCCACGCTAAATGAACTCGTAGCCACTGCCTATGGTGAAAAGGACCTCACTTTGGATGAGGCAAAGGAAAGACTTGAAAAGAAATATGGAGTGGATGCAGAGAAATTTATTGAATTCTTTGCTCAGGCCTACCCTGACTATACTCCACAAGATTTGCTCTCGGTTGATGATGTGTTTAGGCCATTTACGATCAGAACTGCTGATGCCAGAGCCGCTGAATCCTACGCGCCTCTTTATGTCTACTTCTTGGCCTGGAAAAGTCAGGTGGAGAATGCTTCCAAAGGGTCTTTTCATGGACTTGACATCCCATTGGCATTTTACACGGTAGACCTAAGGCCAGATTGGACGGGTGATACTCCAGAAGCTTGGAGCTTGTCAGACAAAATGAGTGCCGCTTGGATCAATTTTATCAAATCTGGTAATCCCAACGTAGAGGGAGTCTTGCCTACATGGGATACTTATACCAAAGAGAACGGTGTTACGATGTTTTTTGATGACGAACCCAAGATAGTCCACAACCATGATAGGGATTTGATGAACTTGATAAAGCCTCTTGATTAAGAGGCTTTATCAATAACAATCTGAAAAGGAGTATCTTTTCCAGGCACAGGTATGTTGGCAAATCATGCTAAAAAGAGGCCATGATCAGAAGATGAAAAATTGCTAGAAGTCCTTCCGGAAACAGTTTGATTTTTATTGAAGCTAATTTTCGGGAGGATTTTTTGACTTCAGATAATTGTTTAGCTTCTACTTCAAAATATAACTTAATCCAACTGTCGCTACAAAATTTTTCCTGTCCAAGCCTGGGACAAAGTACTGGTCAGGTTGATTTTCCAAAAACCACATGTAGTTCAGGGTATTGACGTATTGGAAGTTACCGTGTACTAAAAGGTTGCCAAATCTCCAATCTGCAACAAGCGAAGGAACCAGGTCGACATACTTGTTTCTCCAGTCCTTGGAAGCTTCGTACCTGAAATAATAAAAGTCATTGTTATACACAATCCGCTCAAAGTGGAATGCGATTCTGTTGAAATCCTTCACCCATCCCAATTCTATCCAGTTGACATTTGCTGCGGGGCCATAGCCTACTCCTAATACCTGACCTTGGTGGGTATAGCCATGTCTGACATGATCGTGAATGTACCAAGTATCCAAATTGCGGATTGACTCGCGGATGGTCTGTCCCGTCTGCGTCATTTCTGCGCTGATCTGTAAGAAGGATCCTTCTTTTTTCAGTGGCATCAGGTTGGTAAAGCCTAAAGTGAATCCCCTGTTTCTTTCCGGAGTAATCATAAACTCACTCAAACGTCGGCTATTGCCATTGGTGCCATATTCTCCATAAAATTCAAAATGTCCTTCCTGACTGATCCATCTAAAAAACCCGGAACTGAATTGTTGCCGTTTATCCCGAATTGGGTTTTCTACATTTGTGAAGCCTTTTTGACCGTTGAAAAAGGGTACATAATCGCCCAATCTGTCCATGTCAGCACGATAAAGATGATTGGTAGCTGAATAGCCTAAAAATAAACCCGGAACCCATTTCGGTTGATAGCTTAAAATGATACCTGACAGGTATCTTCCGTCCACAGTCCTTTTTGGGATATGAACGGGGTTGTTTTGAATGCTGTAATCGGCATGAGGGGGCAAAAATCCGGATCCATTGAGAAATCCACCTATCATCTGACCTTCAAAGTGACCCACAGGAGTAGCTATAGGTTTGGTGGTGTTGAGTGTCAGGTGCACAAATCCCGGGGCATTATTGCTCATAATTAGAGAGTTTCTTCTGGAAGGACCCCACCAGAGGTTTTCTGTAGATACACCTACGGAAAGTCCATGAGTGCTATACCTAATGCTGGATTGACCCGGAAGAAACCGGACCATGGAAGATGTTCCGAAGCGCTCAGGCATATCAATCCTGTTCATGTACTCATAATAAAACAGGATTGTGGCCTGATGTTCTATAGGGAAACCCATGAAATCCCTGTTTTGGGCGATGAGCAATTCAGGCATAAACTGAAAGCTGAAATTGTCCTGCTTCAGGTAAATGCCTCCGGATAATACTGTCTGAATTCCTCTATTTGGGATCATGGCACCATTGTTTAGCCCAAAAGGATAATCGGAATTGTATTGGGTCCGGATAGTGTATGGCATGGCTATCAGTGTACCTTCATCATCGATACCATACTTCCTATGAAAAGTAGAGGTGTCAAAGTCCGTAAAGGTACTGTCAAGATCTATTCCATTGTACCTGTCAAAAGCATCCTGTGGGAAAAGCGGTCTGATCGCAAAAGACGATTGCCCATCTAGCTTTCCCAGTAACTGCATCCTTCGCATGTATTCCTCCAAAACAGGGGTGTTGAGGGGGACTGTTTGTGAATAGGCTGAAAAGGATGCCAGCAAAAGCAAACAGAATAAGGTGCCGATTTTAAAAAGATGCCTGCTGCTCATATCACGACCATTGTTGTAATTTCTATTTTTCCTACTGACCAGCTTTCATCACAGGCAGGGTCGGCTGTGTTGGTTTGTACCAGTTCATCTCCCAAAGTCACTTTTACTGAGGGGGCTGTATGCCGGATCATTTTGCTGATACGGTATTTGGTGGTGTATCTTGGAAATGCACCAAATAGACACAATCCGGGAATATTGGTTTCTATTGCACCAGATTTTGGATCATTTTGCCTGAAATAATTATTTGGATAGGATTGTTTCAGACAAAAAGTGGATTCACAGGGTGAGTTGGAAAATGTAGTCCTAACTACGTCCTGACCATCGACCTGCATGTACCAGATATCCGGACCACTAACACCATCATCTGGATTACCATCCCAAGAATCATGTATCCAAAGTTCAACCTCTACTTTGAGCACATTGTGGCCGGGAAGCTCATTGATGGTCACAGAAGCTTCCTCATTGTGATAATACCCAAGCAAAGTGTCCTGCCTGAAAATAAACAATTTTCCATTTTCAAAATTGGCAAGATCCAATGTGGTGAAATCATTGGAATACACCATTACCTGACTCTCTAAAGTGTCTTCGCAGGAAACCATTGTCAAAGCCAGGAATAAAATAAAGGAAACAAGTGATAAACTACCTGATTTATGAAAATGCATAAGGGTCAATTACTTTACTCAGTTTTGGGTGGAGGTTTCATAAAACCAACACGCGACAAATAAACGAAAAATCAACCGGATTTGGCCTATTTTTCATGGTAATAGTACAAAGAAAGAATTTGGCCTCCTTTGATTATTGCTTAACTTGCAGTCCAAATATTTATGTTTTTAGAAATGATCAACATTACTTTAGTAGCAGGTGCAAGGCCTAACTTTATGAAAATTGCACCTATCATCCATGCCATTCAAAAAAAGCAAAACGAAGGGAAGCCAATTTTCTACAGACTCGTGCATACTGGTCAGCATTACGACAAAAAGATGTCGGGTGACTTTTTCGAGCAGCTAAATATTCCCGAACCAGATGCCAATCTCGGGGGAGGCGGTGGCACTCAGGCCGAGCAAACAGCAGCCATTATGGTGGCCTTCGAAAAAGAATTGATGGACCATAAACCTGACTTGGTAATTGTGGTAGGAGACGTGACTTCTACTCTGGCTTGTTCCATAGCTGCAAAAAAACTGGTTATCGATGTGGCCCACGTGGAGGGAGGTATCCGCTCGGGGGATCTCAGCATGCCGGAAGAAATCAACAGGATGGTTACGGACAGCATTACGGATCACTTTTTTACCACTTCCGAAATTGCCAATACCAATTTGAGGAAACTTGGTTTTTCCGAAGATCAGATACATTTTGTGGGAAATACTATGATTGATACGCTGATGGCCAATATGGATAGATTCAGAAGTCCGGAAGGAGAAATTTTTGAAAAGATCAAGCCCAAGGAATATTTTGTGATGACCATGCACAGGCCTGCCAATGTGGATCAGGAAGAAAAGCTAAAAGAAATGATTGAGGCTATTGTCAAGGGCACCCGTGGACTGCCCATTATTTTCCCAGTGCATCCAAGGACAGCCAAAAACCTTCAAAATATGGGAATCAATCATGAAACTTTGCACATGACTGAGCCCCTTAGTTATTTGGAGTTCAATTATCTCGTGAAGCATGCCAAAGGTGTCATTACAGATTCTGGAGGTATTACTGAAGAAGCCTCAGTGATGAATGTGCCATGCATTACACTCAGAGACAATACAGAAAGAGCGGAAACAATTGAGTTGGGCACAAATGAATTAATTGGTACTGACCCCAAAAAATTACCTCCTTATTTGGAAAAGGTCATGAACGGGGGTTGGAAATCTTATAAGGGGATTCCGCTTTGGGATGGGAAGACTTCAGATAGGATTGTGGATAAGATTATACAGCTTTACAGCAACTGATTTATTATTATAGAGCTGTTTTCCATTTAAATTGAAGCCCCAAGCTTAATTCAACAAGGATTAAATATCTAAAAATGAAGTAAAATGGACAGGGTAAAAGAATTGGTAAAGGAACTCGAATTAAAACCGCATCCTGAAGGGGGGTATTATGCAGAATCTTACAGGTCTGACTGGGAGTTTTCCACAGATCATGGGCCAAGAAGCTTGATGACCTGTATTTATTTTCTTCTTACCTCTGACAATTTCTCCAAATTTCATCAGATCAAAAGTGATGAGATGTGGTTTTATCATGAAGGCAGCCCACTTACCGTACATGTTTTGGATGAAGGAAAGTACAGTAAGTTGCTGGTCGGACCTAGTGACAAGGATGGTCATCGTCCCTATCAATTGGTCAAAAATGGCGTAATTTTCGGGTCAACTGTGGACAAACCGGACAGTTATAGCTTGGTATCTTGTGTCGTTGCACCAGGTTTTGATTTTGCGGACTTCAAATTGTTTACAGAAGAGGAACTGCTCCAACAATGGCCTGAACATCAGGAAATCATCAAAAGACTAACCTGAACTATGAGTAAGGCATCCATTCTATTGATTGAGGATGACGATAGGCTAGCCACTGTCATCAAGAAAGGCCTTGAGGAAAAAAATTACTCTGTGACCCAGGCATTCGATGGCGATATGGGTTTGAGACTTTTTGATTCAGGTGGGTATGACCTGGTGATCACTGACCTTATTCTGCCCAAAGTCAACGGGCTTGACCTAAGTAAAACGATCAGGGAGAAAAATAAGCGGATCCCCATCATCATGCTTACAGCATTGGGCACTACAGATGACAAAGTAGAAGGTTTTGATGCAGGGGCGGATGATTATCTCGTAAAGCCATTCGACTTTAGGGAGCTTCTGGTTAGAATCAAAACTTTGTTGAAAAGGGCGGGAATGCAACTCTCTGAGGAGAAGGATCCGATAATCAGGTACGCCGATCTGGAAATCAATACAGATCTGAAAAAGGCATTTCGCTCAGGAAGTGAACTCAAGTTGACCCCAAAAGAATATAATCTCCTCGAGTATCTTGTGAGCCATCCAGAGCGGGTGCTCAGTAGAGAAGAGATTTCAAGAGATGTGTGGGGAGTCAACTTTGACACGGGAACCAACTTTATCGATGTGTATATCAATTACCTGAGAAAGAAAGTAGATAAGCCTTATGATACCAAATTGATCCATACCAGATCGGGAATGGGATTTATTTTACAGCAACAATGAGCCTTCAACAGAGAATATCCTTGTTATTTACAGCCATATCGGCGGGGATATTACTTGTCTTTATGTTAATTGTTTATTTCTCAGCCAACCAAAACAGAAAAGTTGAATTTTACGAAATACTTCAAAAAGAAGCCATTACAAAAGTAAATCTCTTGCTCGAAACTAGATTGGATGCAAGAACTTTGCAAACAATCTATCGAGAAAACAGAGAGATACTTTATGAAGTGGAGGTTGCTATTTACAATGAAGATTACGAGCTTCTTTATCATGATGCTGTTGACATTGATTTTGTGAAAGAGACGCCTGATATGTTCGGTAGAATAGAATCAGAGCAGATCATAAAATTTGTACAGGACAAGTGGCAGGTTATAGGACAGTTGGTAACTTTAGAAGGCAAACAGTATTTTGTAACTGCCGCAGCTTTTGATGCATATGGGTATAGGAATTTGGAAAATTTACGAAATACCATGCTTTTTTCCTTTGCTCTTGGCCTGGCGATCATTTATCTGATAGGTTGGTATTTTTCTCAAAAAGCTTTGGCGCCAATCAGGGGTATGATCTCTGAAGCGCAGAAAATCTCCGCCTCCAATCTTGACCTTCGGCTGCAGGTGCCTAAGCATAGAGATGAACTAGGGGTTTTAGCAGAAACCTTCAATGAAATGTTGGAACGTCTTGAAAAGTCATTTGATTCCCAAAAGCAATTTGTTTCCTACATCTCTCATGAGCTAAGGACACCTTTATCGGTTATAATTGCTGAACTCGAACTGAGCCAAAATAAAAAAAGAAGTAAAGATGAATATCGGGAAACAATAGAGCTTGTTTTAGCGGATGCCAAAAAGCTGGCAAAACTTTCGAGTACACTGCTGGATTTTGCCAAAGCGGGATATGATAAGTCTGAGATCAACTTTAAGGCGATGAGGGTTGACGAGATCCTTCTAGATGCCAGCCAGGAACTGCAGGCACTTAATCAAGGCTATAGAGTGGACTTAGATTTCAAAGGAGAATTTGATGAAGATGACATAACAGTCTTAGGCAACAGCTATCTTTTGGCTATGGCATTTAAAAATTTAATGGAAAATGCATGTAAATACTCTCTTGACCAAACTTGTAGGTGCAGTATTTCTACCACTAAACAGGCTGTTCAGATTGCATTTAAGGATAATGGTGTGGGTATAGAGGCGACTGATATGGAAGAAATTTTTAATCCCTTTTATCGTGGAACAAACAGAAATATTTCCGAAGGTACTGGAATCGGTCTCGCTCTGGTCAAAAGAATAGCAAATCTTCACGAAGCACAAATAATAGTAGAGTCGAAAAAAGGGGATGGATCACTTTTCACTTTTATTCTCCCGAAATATTATTCTTAATTCTAATAGAATTCTAATTTTTTTCTAACGAGTTCTTAAAGGAGTCGAGGTCTCCATCCTCCTATTTTTGTACAGTTAATAATTAAACGCTATGGAAAACGTTCCCCCGCTTTATTTTAAACCGCTTTAGATTTTTGGAAAACCTCCTTGGTTTTGCCAAAAATAAATCAAAAAAAGGAGGTCAATATGACATTATTTGAATTTGTATTACGACTAGGGCTGGCATTTTTCTTAGGTGCAGCCATAGGTTTTGAAAGACAGTATAGGCAAAAAAGTGCAGGACTGAGAACCAACACCTTGGTATCTATGGGTGCCGCTGCCTTTATACTTTTATCCGTATCCCTGACTGGAGACCAAGGAGATCCATCAAGAGTAGCCGGACAGATCGTAACCGGTATAGGGTTTTTGGGAGCAGGTGTGATTATGAAGGATGGCTTTAATGTGCAAGGGCTGAATACAGCTGCAACGATCTGGTGTTCTGCAGCCGTCGGCTCCTTGTCAGGAGTTGGGCTTTATCCTGAGGCGATGATCACAGCTGGTGCTGTGATGCTGGCACACCTTGGACTTAGGCCGATTGGAAGGAGAGTTAATTCCATCCCGGACCTTCCTGCCGATGTGAATTCAGGAACTTTTTTCTACAGTTTTCAGATCAAATGCCTGGATAAAGTAGAAAACCACCTTAGGGTAATGATGCTTGAGACCATTAAATCCGATGGTAGTCTGAGGCTTCAATCCTTGAAAAGTTTTGATAATGGGAACCCAAATCACGCTTTTGTGGAAGCAAAAATAGTTTCATACGGAAACAAAGATGGAATAATGGAAACCCTTGCGGGGAAACTTCTTTTGGAATATGGGGTGATGGAAGTGACTTGGGAAATAGAAGGACAGCAAAACGATCAATAATATGAGAGGGATGGAAAATGAAAACTGGGTCGTTATCGCTGAAAAGCAAAAAGTAAGGGAATTGATTCCTGCCTTGCAGAAAATGCCATCAGTAGAGGTGGCCGAAGCATTGGAACAGTTGGAAGAGGCCAGTATTTTGGAAGCTTTTGATTATTTCGAGGCTGAAGAGCAGGCAAAAATCTTTTCACACTTTGATATCGCCCGTCAACTTGGTTTTTTTCAGCAAATCAGCAAAAAGCGTTTTGCTCCGATATTTGAAAACATGGCTTCAGATGACAGGTGTGACCTTTACCAACACATGTCACAGGAAGAGCAAGCGGCGATTTTGCCTTATTTAAGCAAAGTAGCCAGAGAGGATGTGATCAAGCTGTCTGCTTATCCGCCCGAAACTGCCGGGGGAATCATGAGTACTGACTTTGCCACCATACAGGCAAGTATGACTGTGGATTCGGCCATGGCAAAGGTCCGGAGAGATTCTCCTTCCAAGAAAATGATCTATTATATCTATGTAGTAGATCATAGAATGAAGATGGTAGGTTTTGTCTCTCTCAAAGACATGATTATGGCATCTCCGAATCAGTTGATATCAGAAATCCTTCATGAAAATTTTGTTCAGGCTCTTGTAGATGAGGACAGGGAGGAAGTAGCAAAAAAAATCGAGGATTATGACTTGCTGGCTATTCCAGTACTGAATCATTCCGGACAGCTGGTAGGTATAGTGACCCAAGATGATGCCATTGAAGTCATACGGGCAGAGCACACAGAAGACATGGAGAAGTTTATGGGGATCATGTCTGAAAGCTCCGAAAATGACTATGCCCATACTTCCAGCTGGCAGCATTTTAGAAAACGGGTGGTCTGGATCGTTTCATTGGCTGCTGTCGGAATCATTTCAGGAATGATTATCCATCGCTTCGAATCCACCTTGGAGGCATTGATCATTTTGGCGCTGTACATGCCTATGGTCGCAGATACAGGTGGCAACTCAGGTTCTCAGGCAGCTACGGTTATCGTGAGGGCACTTGCACTGGGGCAAATCAGCCCCAAACAATGGTTGACCATTGTCTTCAAAGAGTTTAAAATTTCAACAATGCTAGCCGTGTGTTTGGGCGTATTGGCTTTCCTGAAAGTGCTCTTCCTGAGCTGGGAAACCAGTATACCGTCAGAATATACACTTACTCAACTGGCAATGGTGATTTCTTTGGCACTTTCCCTGCAAGTGATTACTGCGACATGCATTGGGGCCAGCTTACCATTATTGGTCAGAAGATTTGGGGGTGACCCGGCAGTGGCAGCATCGCCAGCCATTACCACAGTAGTGGATATCACAGGTCTACTGATTTATTTTACTGTAACTATAACATTACTAGGGCTTTAAAACCAACTTATACTTATCTATCGTCATGAAAAGAATACTACTACTATTTCTGGTATTTGCATCAGCAAATCATCTCTTGGCTCAAGAAGCTGCTATAGGAGTGAGAGATCCAGAAGCTCACAAAAACACTGACCGTTTAGCCATTCTGGACACAATCAGCTTGCCCTTTGAGTTGTCCGATGACAAAAAACTCTCCCGAGAAGATATCCTAAACAAAAAGGAAGGGTTCTTTGTGACGGGTTTGCCCAGGTTTGAATTTGATCCTATCCGTGGATTTGGAATAGGTGGGAATGTGTTTTTCTTCCAGAATAAAACCAAGGAAGATCCATTCTTCTACTATACACCATACAGGTATAGCATCAATACTGAGTTTTTCATTTTTGAAAATGGAAGGGTTAGAGCAGCAGTCAATTTAGACGTGCCTTATATCTTCAATTCCAAATGGAGAATGAGGGCAGATGCTGTAATATGGGAAGACCCCAATGCCCAATACTGGGGTATAGGTCGGGAATCACTCAATAACCTAAGTTTTCAGGACAAATCGGCAGGTGCTGAAGGCGGTATCCGACAGTTCAACAGAGTAAATGACTACGAAGAAAATCTGAAAATCGCGGTACCAGGTAATGGCGGCAGACTTCAGACGGACACTCACTACAATCAATTTATCCAAAGAGAACTGCTTTTCAATGCCTTAGGTGAAAGGGTAGAAATGGGTGGAAAGCTGCGCTTAATGTTTGGCTATGAAGCTTTATTTACAGCTTTTGAAGATTATACGGGGCAGATTGCCGAGGAAGCTTTCTTGGCTGATGGAACAGAAGTAGAGGCGGTTCAAAGACAGACATTGGTCAATCAACAGATCAATGATGGTACTTGGGACAGATTCAATTTGTCCGGTTTCTCTGATGGTTTCAAGTTCACCTCTATGCTGGCTGCTGCTTTGATTTACGACACAAGAGACCTGGAACCAGATCCTTCCAAAGGGGTATTCTTGCAGTATTCCCATGAATATTCCGCTCCTTGGTTGGGTTCTGACTTCAACTTCAACAAGTTTATGGTGCAGGGACAGTTTATCCATACATTTCATAGATGGAAAAATGAGCGTAACAGGTTGACTTTTGCGGGGCTGGCGGCCTTTGGGCATATTTTCGGGCCTAATATTAACTTTATCGAAATGTGGGATCTGTCTTCCCAAGCCGAGGCTGGAGGGATTTTGGTTCTTGGAGGTGGTAGATCACTGAGAGGCTATAGGGAAGCTAGGTTTATGGCTCCTACAGTTGGCTTGGTCAATTTGGAAATGCGTGCCAGATTGCATGACTTTAATGCCTTCAATCAACATTTTGCTTTAGGGCTTACTCCATTTTATGATTTTGGAACCGTTTGGGAAGGATTGAGTGATGTACAACTGAACAATTTCAGAGGCGCTCCAGGTTTAGGTGGCAGAATAGCTTGGAACCAATCCACCATATTAAGATTAGACTATGCCCAGAGTAGAGAAGGAGGCCAGTTCTTCTTTGGCTTTGGTCATATTTTCTAAGATTAGGCGACTTTTGGCTTTGACCATTCTAGGAAAAACAGCTACTTTGTCAAATATGAAGCAAAGTAGCTGTTTTTTTTCGCTCGGATTTTTTGGGAAGCTTTTTTTGCTTGTCCTGTTTTTAAATTGTTCCTGTATTGGAAATAAAGTGGTGACTTCACCTACAGCCTTTCAGGGAGAATGTTTACAGGGATTGAATTTTGAGAGTGGGGAGGATAGTTTTTTGGCAGACTCTCTCAAAATCGGGATGAAACTTCAAGAAAACTTTGATGATAAATTCATTGATATGGCCATCGCCTTAAATGTGGTGGATGATTTGGAGAACTATTTGATTGAGGATCTTGAAAGGATTGAGAAGCTGGAGCTGAAGACAAGGATTTTTGGGAAAATCATGAAGATGGATATTGAACTTCACTCTCTAATGTCTGCAATAGATTGTGAAGAAGAAAAGGCCGAGCAAATAGCTTCTTTCTTGGAAAAAGAACTGAGGAAGAAAGAAAGAAACCTGACTGTGGCGGCAATCATTACCGGAGCTATTGTAGGAGTAGGTACAGGGTTTATTTTGGCCGCAGACAATTCCCGAAATGATTGGCCTGAATACATAGGAATAGCAGGAGGTTTGACCGAGGTTTTTCTTGGGCTTTCCATTTTGAGATTGGATAAAAGAGTTGTGATCAGGCATTCGAAAAATATTCTCAGGGATGTTTATGAGTCAGAAGATAGGCCTGCTTATTTCCCGCCCTCCACTTGGTATTACTTCAATAGTAAAAATAACAATAATCAAGAGGTTTCTTTAAAAGAGCAGCTTTTGGAAAGATGGGAAGCCTATAATATGAATGATGAGGGTGTTGCTATTTTATTTTCTGATGGAGGGGAATATTCTCCTGAACTTTTGAAAAGCAGGTCGGAAATGTTGGATCAATTGGAATCCCAGATTTCTCTAATCAGTAAAGATTTGCTTTACTTTCTAAATAAAATAGAGGCGATCAATTGATTTCTTCCAAAATGGACTTTTCCTGTATCCACATCATAAATGGCGCCGACTACTCTTAATTTCTTAGCTTCAATCAATTGATTGACATTGCGCACTTTATTTTTGAGTTCGTGAATGCCATGCATTACATTAGCTTCTATGGCTTTTTCATAAAAA
The DNA here is from genome assembly GCF_019343195.1 of Arthrospiribacter ruber. Lineage (GTDB taxonomy): Bacteria > Bacteroidota > Bacteroidia > Cytophagales > Cyclobacteriaceae > Arthrospiribacter > Arthrospiribacter ruber. The sequence continues at coordinate 335,522 of NZ_RPHB01000007.1, read as the reverse complement.
TCAGTAAAGCAATCAAAATAAAGAAAAGGTGACGTATCATTCAAATTTGGATTAAGCCATCCAAATGTGAAATATAGAATCCTTACATTCTGTATTCAAAGTCACTAAGATGGAATGAGTAGGTTTTTTAACAGCCATATTTTGCAATAGAGTTGCTTATAGAAAATTTTTTATTTTTCTTTGAAGAATGTTAGGTTCTATCCGTCATAGCAGACTTTTAGGAATGATGCCGCTAATGGTGTGGCTGATGATGCTGTGGAATGGGTTTCAGAACAGGCATTTTCATATTGGAACGCAAGGTGAATTTATTAGCCACGCGCATCCTATACAGGATGGAAATGAAGATCACGAGCATACAGAGGAAGAATTGATTTTTTGGGATTTGATCTCAAACCCTTTGTTTCAATTCTCAAATCCAAGTATTGATATCCCTGAAGTTCCAGAGATCAATTGCATTTTACTTGAGCTGGTTTATGATAAACCAGCATTTGAAAGTTTACTTTTAGGCTCCGAGACACTACGCGGCCCCCCTACCACAGTTTAAATACAAGTAACCCTCTAGGTATGTGCCTGTCTTTTAGTTTCCTAAGGGCTTAAGCTGTGCAATGCCTTATCCAACAGATTTTCTAAAAATTCATTCCAAATGACTAAATCACTGTATTTAGGCATACTTGGATTATTCCTGTTCTTAAGTCCTCTGTGGGCTCAAGGTCAAGCCTCATTGAGGGGAATAGTCTATGATGCCCAAAGCAAAGAGCCTTTGATAGGGGCGATCATCCAGCTTGAAACAGAACCAAAAATCAGACAGGCATCTGACAAGGATGGTGCCTTTTCTTTTGAGGTTCAAAAAAAACAACCTTTCAATGCACAGCTATTTTACATGGGTTATCAAACCCAAGAAGTAAAATTGGAACCGGATAAGGTGAATTTAATCTTTTTGGAACCGGATGAAACCAGCCTTACAGCTGTAGAGGTTCAAGGCGAAAAGTTCAGGCAAGACGGAACTAGAAGTCTTTCGATCAGTAACATAGGAAGTGAAGAAATCGGCAGGAATGTAACCGCTTCCTTAGGAACACTATTGGGAGGCATACAAGGGGTGTCTTTTGCTTCATTCGGTTCGAATATTCAGCTACCAATTATTCACGGCCTTTACGGAAATAGGATTTTGATATTGAATAATGGCTTTAAGCATGGTTTTCAAAATTGGGGATCGGATCATGCACCGGAAATCGATATTCAGAGTGCAGAATCCATATCGGTTGTGAAAGGTGCTGCTGCTGTGAGGTATGGGCCAGACGCTTTGGGTGGAGCTGTGATTACGGAATCCCATAGTCTTCCATTTCAAACAGGCCTGAACGGCTCTATATCTTCTGGTTTTCAAACAAATGGAAGGGGATACAATTCAGGTTTTAATCTGTCTGAAGGGTACGATCGATTTAGCTGGAACTTTGGGGGCAATATGAATATTGTCGGAGATAGACAAACTCCTGATTATATGTTGACCAATACAGGTGCCAGAGAGTATAGCATATATTCTGGAGGTAGGTACAAAATAGCTGAAAATCTGGTAGCTAGAGCTAATTACAGTTTTATGCGTCAGAACCTTGGTATTCTCAGGGCTTCTATTGGCAGCAGTGGTGCAGCTTTGATCAGAAACTTTGAGGCGGATAGGCCGGTGATCATCCGTGATTTTTCTTATGATATCAATGAACCCAACCAGTTTGTCACGCATCACTTGGCTTCCGTCAAACTGGATTGGAATCCCTGGCAGGACAACTATTTCAGTTTCCGATATGCATTTCAATCCAATGCCAGGGAAGAGTATGATGTGAGGAGAAATGCGGATTTACCGATTATTGACCTTAACCTGACCACGCACGACATTCAGGCTGATTGGACACACCGTTTGGCTCCCAATATTGAAGGTGTAATTGGAGGTCAATTATTGGCGCAATCAAACGGAAACAATCCCGGTACCAGTGTGACTCCTTTTATTCCAAATTATGAAAGTTTCAGGGCAAGTCTTTTTTGGGTGGAAACCCTCAGCTATCAAAATTCGGAATGGGAATTTGGACTTAGGTATGATTACGAGAGAAATTCCGTAGCAGGTAGGGAAAGGACGCAGGCTCCTTTTTCAGACCTTTTTACCTTTTCCAACTTTTCTGCGTCTTTGGGGTACATCAATCAGATCAACAACACTACCACTTTCAGATCCAATGTGGGTACAGGGTGGAGGCCACCAAACATGGCTGAGCTATATAGCTTTGGACAACACGAGGCCAGACAGATGTTCGGTTTGCTAAGGTATGAAGAAGATAGCGAAGGCAATTTAAGAAATGACCGCGTAGTGCCGATTGCAGAAAGTAATGTGCAGGCAGAACAGAGCTATAAATGGGTCAACGAAATTGAAGTAATCGGACAAAACAACCGGTTCAGTGCCTCAGTGTATGCAAATTATATCGCAAACTTTATTTTCTGGCGTCCCATAGGTGTGGTCGGTACTTTAAGAGGTCCCATGCCTACTTACATTTTTGATCAGGCCAATGCTTTTTTTACGGGTCTGGATATGACGTATGAAATTCAACATTCAGGCAATTGGGAAAGCCGGATAGGGGGGAGTTTCATTTGGTCCCAAAATGTGGAAAGAAACGAGCCACTGATCAATCAACCTCCCATCAATTTGAATTACGAATTGGCCTATTCGAAAAAGAATGTAGGGCCTTTTGACAATCTAAAAGTTGCATTGCAACCCATGTATACTTTCCGTCAGTTTCAGGCGCCAAGGGAGATTCAGATAAGGGATCTGATTGAAGGAAATGTTCAGATCGATTTGAGCTCCGAAATCTTTGACTTCATGGCACCGCCTCCGGGATATTTTCTGCTGAACGGTTATGCCAAAGTAGAAAAGGGAAAGTTTGCTATCGGTCTGCAAGTACACAATTCGCTGAATACCCGGTATAGAGATTACCTCAATGCCATGCGTTTTTTCGCGGATGATCTAGGAAGAAATATCATGTTAAACGTTCACTATAAATTCTAATTACTTATGAAAAATCAAAACAAACTACGCCAACTGTTGATGCTTTTGTTCATCATCTCTATCGGTTTTTCCTGTCAGGAAGCTGAAGCTCCAGAAGAGGAAAATGAGGTAGAAATCTTCACTGACATAGAACTCATTTTCACCGCAGAAGATGGTACTGTCGTAAGGGCACTTGCTGAAGATCCAACAGGTGGACTTGCAGTTAATTCAAGCTTTACCGTGCAGCCATTTACACTAAAAGCAAATACTACCTATACCCTAACTTTCGAGTTGCTTAATAGGTTAGTCAATCCTGTGGAGGATGTGCAGGAAGAAATTCTTGACGAGGACGATGAGCATCAGATGTTTTTTGAGTTTACCAATAATGCCTTTTCAAGTCCAGCAGGCAATGGAAATATCCAAAATAGAGATGGAGAGATTAATTACCTCGATTTTGATGACAATGGCCTCCCACTAGGACTAAGAACAAGATGGACCACAGGTGGACCCTTAGAAAACGGAACATTTAGGGTTTGGCTTGCACATCAACCGGGTGTTAAGACAGCTACTTCCAGTGTAAATGATGGAGATGTGGATTTTGACATTACTTTTGAAATGACTATCGAAGAATAAGAATCAAATAAAAAGCCAGTCCAAATATTCAGGACTGGTTTCTTTATTTCCCATACTTTAGCACAATGGCCAACCGTCCGGCATGATAGGCAGTATGAGAAGTAATCCTCCGCAAAGCTGCTGCTTTGGTTTTTCCGCCTTGATAAGAATTATGGAAAAATAATCGGAAAAAATTAAACTTGATAACATTTATTATCGTAATATTGCGATGTAATAATAAGTAAAATAAATTTGATATATGCTTTCAGCGAAATATAGTTGACATACAATTGAAATATGATAGAATTAAGCCTCGGCTAAATAATATAATAAGCAATGCATAACCTTTTATATTTCAACAGTATATCAATCATATCTCTACTTTATTTCAAAATTCATCCTTCTACCTTCTTAATTCCTCCTTTATAAAATGGGTGTCACCAAAACAGATCTCTTCACAGAAAAGCAAAACGAACTGGCCAAAGTAGCCAAGGTTTTTGCGCATCCGGCACGAGTAGCCATTCTTGAATACCTGATCCAAGCCAACTCATGTATCAATGGAGATTTGGTTCAAGAACTGGGATTGGCGCAGGCCACCATTTCCCAGCACCTCCGTGAACTAAAGGAAATCGGGCTGATCAAAGGAAGCATAGAAGGTGTTTCTGTGAATTATTGTATTGACCCCATTCGATGGGCAGAAGTGCAAAACCTATTCCAAGACTTATTCAGCGGTTTTCCGAAGATATCGGGATGCTGTTAGTTTAAGACACAAGATGCTAGATACAAGATTCAAGACTTGGGTTCGTGAATTTATGTTGTTTTGGACTTCTAAATCGAAAAGAAATCAGTTTCTGAATGTTAGACTTCAGATGTCTCAATAATTAACAAATAAGTACTTCTTCTTATTTCTAGTGTCTAATATATACTTAAAAAAACTTGGCGCTTTTGTGCCTTTGCGTGCAACACTATGAAAACAACCGAATTCACCAAAACCCTTCAAGAAAACCCTGAAAAGGCCCTTTTTTTTGAATACCAGTCTGGACAATATGTCAGAACGGACTATCACATAACAGAAATCAAAAACGTGAACTTCGATACCGTAGACTGCGGAGGAATCCGCAACCAATGGTCAGAAGTGCATATCCAACTTTGGGAAAATGAAATTCCTGAACCGGACCATGCAGTGGATACCAGCAAGGCCATGAAGATCTTTGATGTAGTCAATAAGGTGAGGGAAACCTATCCCGATGCAGAGATCAAGTTTGAATATGGCAATGCTGTGTTCCCTACCGCCGTACTTCCCATCTACAATATCAAAGACACTGGAAATGCCTTGATCGTACAACTCACGCCAGACCAAACCACCTGCAAAGCCAAAGATCGGGCTTCCACACCTGAAGAAAAAGCTGCCGCTTGCTGTGGCCCTGTTTCCGAAAAACCAAAAATAAGAGTTTCACTTGCCTCTCTACAGTCAGCAAATAGCTGTGAACCTGGATCGGGATGCTGTTAAACCAGACACAAGATTTAAGATACAAGATACAAGACAGAGAATAGAATCGAGAAGCGAGAGACTAGACAATCTTGATTCTTATTTCTTGTCTCCCTGATATGGGGCAGGCTTTGTCTCTTGTTTCTTGTCTCTTGTCTCTTGTTTCTCAAAAATATGAACCTATACCCCACCCTCCAATCCCACATCGAGCAGGCCCTGGCGCTTCCGATAAGCGAAGAACGCAAAGCCGTACTTCAAGTTCTGATTGACTATGTACAACAGAAAGCCGATCAAAATCAGGAAATCAACCTGAATTTTATCTGTACGCACAATTCCCGAAGAAGCCAATTTTCGCAAATCTGGGGAAAAGTGGCTGCAGCCTTTTTTGGCATAGACATCAACTCCTTTTCAGGAGGTGTGGAAGTCACGGCCTTCAATGAAAGGGCGGTGGCTTCGATCACAAGATTTGGATTCAAGGTCAGCAAAGAAGGCGAAGTAAATCCTAAGTATTTTGTTTTCTATTCAGAAGATAAGGATCCCATTGTTACCTTCAGCAAAGTCTATGACGATGCTGCCAATGCTCCCAAAGGATTTGCAGCAGTGATGACTTGCTCCCATGCAGATGAAAACTGCCCCTTTATCCTTGGTGCTGAAGCCAGAATTCCCGTTCGCTACGAAGATCCAAAAGCCTTTGACGACACCGATCAGGAAGTAGAAATGTATGATAAAAGGTCTTTGCAGATTGCCTCTGAAATGCTGTACGTGTTTTCAAGGATTAAAAAATAGATATTGGTAGATATTGGATATTGATTGATATTGTTTCTGGCTCAAACCAAATATCTATCAATATCGCGGAGCTAATATCAATAAGTATCAGTCCATATATACAATGAAAGATAAAAACAGTTGCCAATAAAACTTAGAGCAATGTCAGAAACCAAAAAAATCGCCTTTTTCGAAAAATATTTAACCCTATGGGTTGCCTTGTGTATAGGTGTGGGGATTCTGATCGGTCATTTGGCGGGAGATGATATCTCGGTCTTGTCGGATTTGGAAATCTACAATGTCAACCTACCCATTGCCATTCTGATCTGGCTGATGATTTATCCCATGATGTTGCAGATTGACTTTGGAAGTATCAAAGGAGTCGGCAAAGCACCAAAAGGATTGGTCTGGACATTGGTAATCAACTGGCTGATCAAGCCCTTTACGATGGCCTTTTTCGCATGGATTTTCTTTGACCAATTGTACTCGGCTTACATCGAACCGGATATGGCAGGGGAATACATTGCAGGAGCCATCTTGCTGGGTGTGGCACCTTGTACTGCTATGGTGTTTGTTTGGTCTTACCTCACTGATGGAGATCCCAATTATACATTGGTACAGGTTTCTGTCAATGACCTGATCATTTTGGTGGCCTTTGTGCCATTGGTAGGTTTTCTATTGGGCATTACCAATGTGACTGTACCTTATGAAACCCTGGTTGCCTCTGTAGTGATATTTGTGGTGATTCCATTGATAGCAGGGGTCATTACCAATAAAAGCCTGATTGCCAAAAGTGGAGAGGAGTGGTTTAAAAATGAATTCTTGCCCAAATTCAAACCGGTAAGCATCATTGCCTTATTACTGACCTTGATCTTGCTTTTTGCCTTCCAAGGACCCAATATCCTGAATAATCCATTGATAATCTTACTGATTGCCGTACCCTTGATTATTCAAACTTACTTTATCTTTTTTATTGCTTGGTTTGGGGGAAGAAAGCTAAAGCTTAGACATGCAGTGTGTGCACCAGCCTCGATGATCGGAGCGAGTAATTTCTTTGAACTGGCCGTCGCTGTGGCCATTGCCTTATTTGGCTTGGACAGCCCAGCTGCTTTGGTCACAGTCGTGGGAGTGCTTGTAGAAGTCCCAGTAATGCTACATTTGGTTAGTTTGGCGAATAAGTGGAGGTATTAAAAATTGAAATATGCCTTCGGCGAAATATGGAAAAACCCTATTTCTAATGTATTTCAATCATATTTCAATATTATTTCCATAATGTTTCAACCATTTTCCTAACCTACACCAACTTTACTTTTTTCCTGCCTGAAATCTTACTTTGTATGTTGTATTAATAAACCATGGGAAATAACCATCTGCTCCAAAAGCAGATATACCCAATGCATTTTTGATATTTGGGTTCTTGGATTTCCATTCTGCTTCAAGTTCAAGTAATAGACCTAGCCTTTGATACTTATTGATTATTGTAAATGGAACAGGATCCTGCGGATTGAAGAAATTTCTTTGCCTTACGGATTCGCCACCTAACTGAAGCGAAGGCCCGGCTCCAAAAGCTAGCTTGAAGCCTGAGTCCCTTTGTAAAATATCATATCTCAACGTGGGACTTATGAAAATTCCGGAGGATTGATCTAAATCGGAGGATTCATTTGTTTCCAGGTTTCCCAAAGACTGATAAAACGAGACTCCTGTATTTAATGAGAACCGTTTGGCGAAACGATAGTTTAATTCAGTTCCCATATTCATTCCCCAAAGAAGATTATTACCATCAATGGATGCCCCACCACCAATAGTGTATTCAAGTTTTGAGTCTATCTCTTGAGAAAAACTGATCATAGGCAACAAGCATAAGAGACAGGTCATTGAAATGTGTAGATATTTTTTCATAATAAATAAAGTTTTACATTTAAATATTGAAATTGTATTTAATTTATTTAATAAAAAATTTGTTTAAGAAGGCTTAACTAATTCTTTATAATTTGTAAGAAATATTAACAATTTAAGAGCAATCATTACTATAATTGGTACTTAATCAAATCTTAATTCTTTCATTCGTTAGAAAAAGATTTTCTTAATCGAGGATGATATTGCTTATTCAATTCTAGAAAATAGGCCGAATATTTAGAATATAATCGAAAAATTAGGCCTAATTTTTCGATTATAATTTTTTTCTTCTATATTCGAAGTGAATAAAATATACGAATATGCTAAGAAGGGATCTAATGGAAAGTATCATAAAAAGTTGCTTTCAGGGAAAAATTATCCTTCTCTTTGGTGCCCGTCAAGTTGGCAAAACCACACTTTTGCAAGAGTTGGTAAGCCAGTTGAACCTGCCAACTTCTTGGCTAAATGCAGATGAATCCGATGTGTTCGAAGCTTTCAACAATGCCACCACTAGCACTCAACTGCTACAATTGATTGGTCAAAACAATAAATTAGTGGTCATCGATGAAGCTCAACAGATACCTGAAATTGGGAAAAAACTCAAACTGATATTTGATAGCAAAGCGGATATTCAGGTTATAGCTACAGGTTCTTCTGCATTTGAACTGCAGAACCAAACAGCAGAACCACTTACAGGAAGAAAAAAAAGCTATCATCTTTATCCCATCAGTTATAAGGAAATTGTAGCCAATAGCTCAATCTTGGAAGCCAAGCGTCTATTGGATACACGCTTGGTGTATGGCTCCTACCCAGATGTGGTTAATAATCCTGGCAGAGAAAAGGAAATATTGGTAGAAATTGCCCAAAGTTACCTTTACAAGGATGTTTTACAAGTTGATAATATTAGGAAACCAAGTCATATAGACAAATTGCTTAAAGCTTTGGCATTCCAGGTTGGAAGTGAAGTCAGCTATCACGAACTCGCACAAACCATTGGTAACATTGATACTGCAACAGTTGAAAAATACTTAGATCTTTTGGAGAAAGCTTTTGTCATTTTCAAACTTCCGGCATTCAGCAGAAATCTGAGAAATGAAATTAAAAAGGGCAAAAAATATTATTTCTATGATATTGGGATCCGAAACGTATTGATCAGCAATTTCTCCCAACCTGAAATGCGCTTGGATAAAGGCGCACTCTGGGAAAACTTCTTGATTTCGGAAAGGATGAAAATCAATAATTATCAAGGTAGGTTCGTCAACTCCTATTTTTGGAGAACACATGATAGGGCCGAAATTGATTACATAGAAGAAATCGATGGAATCCTCCATGCTTACGAATTTAAATGGAAAGAGCAAAAAGTTAGGTTTCCAGCGTCCTTTCTGACTACTTACCCTGAAAACGAAACCGTTTTGGTCAACAGATCTAATTTTGAACAATTTCTCTTATAAAAAGTAACTTTTCCAAAGTTTTGAACTTTGGAAAAGTTATATCTCTTGAAAAAACATGCCTAAGATTTCAAACATATTCTAAAAATTAGGCCGAATATTTAGATTATAATCTAAATATTCGGCCTAATTTTCTTATTTCAACCTCAGCTTCACTCCCCCATTGATCACAAATCCATCCAGTGGTGCATAGATTTCTCTGAAAGTTGGGGCATCGATGCTTCCTGTGAAAATGGTATCAAAACGGGTCTGACGGGCATCAAGAAAGTTCTCAAAATTGATAAACACCGAAAACTTGTCCCAAATCTTCTCCGCCATAAAACCCATGATCCAATACGGTCGGCCTACAGCACCATCACTCAACTGCTGCTCACTGAAATAGTAAGACTCCCAGCCGATTTTCCACTGATCATGCACTTCGTAAAACAAGACTGAATTGATCCTATGTCGTGGTGTCAGGGGATTTTCACTGACATTTCCATTACTCACAATTCTGGCATGGGTATAGGTATATCCCATAAACCACTTGAAATCTCCCAACTCCCATTTGATATTCGTTTCTGTACCCTTGGTATCACTGTATCCATCAATATTCACAAACCTGAATTCATTTCCTCCAAGTGTCTCCAAGAAAAGAGGGTTGTTCAAATAAGTGTAGAAAAACAGGTGATTTACACTAAAGAAAAGTCGATCATCGAAAAGAGAAGTCTTGTAATTCAAGTCCCAGTTCAGGCCATAACTTTTTTCCAAGCTATTTATTTCAGCATCTATAGGTCTGATATTCTGGTACTGGAGGCGCTCGCTTTCTTCTGTGAAAATCGTAGGAGCCTTATAGCCCAATCCTCCACCTAATCTGGAGCTGAAGTTGATATTGGCGCGGTATAGCAAAGCGATTCTTGGCAACACTGCCCAGCCATAATCCAGTACATAGTCCGTACGCAAGCCAGACTCCAGCACCCATTTTTCACTCAGATTGGTATTGTTCTGAGCAAAGGCACCGAGCGTGTTCATGGTGTAATCACGTACAGGAAAATTGCCATTAGGCTGCTCTACAAATGCCTCTGTCCACAGGTTCCCTCCAAACACCCAATCCGATTGCTTACCATCCAGTTGATAATTGACCTCAGTAAAGGTGGAGTGCTGTACGGCATTGAAATCATAGCCTCTTGTACTGAGCCTCCTGTCGAAGTAGTTGTAACTGTTTTTGACCTGTAGCCTTTTGCCTTCTTCGAGCCTATGATTGAGTACAAACTGTGAGCTGACCCGCTCACTTTGATTGCTTTCAATAAAGGCAAGAGGATTTTCCCTCTTTCCTCTCAAGAAATCCATGTTTCCACCGATGCGGTCTTCTACCGAAATGTTGACGCCCAACTCAAGGTCAGTACGAGAAGATGGGTAGAGGAATAGCTTTGGGTTGAAAGTAAATCGGTCAAACTTTGGGATGGCGCTCAGCCCAATGTCCGATGGGTCAAAGGGAGAGTTGGTATTGTAGGCCGCAAAAAGTGTGGTACCCACCCTGTCATTTCGCTTGCCATAGAACCCCGACACATCAAATCCCCCTGCGTTGGTCCCGTTGAAGACAAAATCCAGAGTACCACTTTCAGTGGGTCTTTTGGAAATCAAGTTCACCAATCCGGCTATTGCTCCACCACCGTAGAGTGTGGAAGCGGAGCCTTTGATCAATTCCACTTGCTGAAGATCAAGCGGTGGGATCTGTAATAAGCCCAAACCGCTTGCTGCTCCTGAATATAGCGGAAACCCATCTTTCAAAATCTGGGTGTACCTTCCATCTAATCCCTGGATACGGATAGAAGCATTAGCTGAAGTTGGTGAGGTGACCTGCACCTGAATACCCGTACTCTCACTCAGGAGCACCCGGATATCTCCAGGCTTCATGTTTACTTTTTCATCCAATTCTTCTCCTGCTATGAATTCCACACGGGTAGGAATATCCTCTATCGTTCGTGAACTCCTGGTGGAAGTGATGGTGACCGTTTCCATGTGGTCGTGTTCCTCGTGTAGCAGCACGTCCATTGGCATCTTTGCGAGGTCTTCAGGTAAGTTGATGACCAGCTGCTTGCGCTCGTAACCGATCAACTGAAACCTGATGGTATATTTCCCATCAGGCAGTGCTGGCATTGTCAATTGGCCATTTTCATCGGAAACAGCCCCTTTTCTATTTTCCAATATCAAAGCAGTCGCTCCCATCAGTGCTGTGCCTTCATGCTCGTCCATGATGACGAACTTCATTTCCTGTGCAAAAGCAAAGGCGTATAGTCCCAAGCCCAAAAGGCAGGACATAAATATTTTTTTCATTGATATACTTGATCTGATTTAACATAGTACTGGCTGCTGAGGAGACTGAGCCTCAGAAGCATGGCTTTGAAACCCTTCTTTTCTATTAGGTTTACTAGGAAGCTTCCCAATGAAAATCAGGGTAAAAAAGACTTTCAGAAAAAAATCAGATCAACTGAGGGGGTTGCCAAATGGAAAAACAGGTTTCTTGAAAAACCGGCATCTCAAGCACATATTCATTAGAAATAATCCTGTCTGGCTCTATGGCTTCAAATTGAAAACGAACTTGGTAAATGAAAACAGAGCAGACCTTGCAGAAAGAAAAGGGCGGGCAGCATTGGTTCTCAGCATGCTCAGAGGCATGCTGCTCTGTATGCTCTACATGGTCGCAATCATGTTCAGCATGGACAGGCATACAGACCAAAAAGACAACATAGCCTATCAAAAAGAAGGAAACCAAACTTTTCATTACTCTAAGTTATGATTTTCTTTTAATAAAAAATCACGGTCTTATTTCTGTACGCCAACACTTTCCTTTCCAAGTGGTATTTGATGGCTTTGGAAAGCACTACTTTTTCCACATCCTGACCGATCTGAACGAGATCAGAGGGAGAGTTATGATGTCTAACCCGGGCCACTTCCTGTTCGATAATAGGGCCTGCATCCAGTTCTTCTGTTACATAATGTGCGGTAGCTCCAATGATCTTCACACCTCTTTCATAAGCGGCATGATATGGCTTGGCCCCAACAAAAGCAGGCAAGAATGAATGGTGGATATTGATAATTTTGTTTGGATATTCCTTAATAAAATCCCCACTCAAAATCTGCATGTAACGGGCCAATACTACAAAGTCTACCTTGTGTTTTTGCAATAAATCAAGCTGTTGTTTTTCAACTTCAGCTTTGTTGGTCTTGTCTATCGGTAAATGGTAAAATGGAATCCGAAATGCGGTCACCACTTTTTTCAAATCCAGGTGATTGGATATGACCAGAGGAATTTCGACATCAAATTGTCCGGAATAATACCTGCTAAGAATATCAAAAAGACAGTGGGAGAGTTTTGACACAAAAAGAGCCATTCTGGGCTTTTGTGTATTGAAATGTAGCTCGAACTTCATTTCAAGGCTATCTGCAACTTCTTTTTGAAAAGCAGCTGCAATCAGGTCTTTTTCCAGGCCAAAACTATCCAGATCCCAGGATGCACGCATGAAAAACATACCGATTTCTTCATCCACATGTTGGTCTACTTCAAGGATATTCCCTTGATAGGTATACAAAAAGTCAGATACTTTGGCTACAATACCCTTTTTGTCAGGACATTGTACTAAAATTGTCGCCGTTCTCATTAAAATATTACTTTAAATGTTGGATTGGTTGTATAAATTAAAATTAATGCTCATCATTACAGTTAACTAGAACATTAAATTGAATGTCTGTTTACCGTTTGATTATTAGCTTTTGCATTTGCATAAGCCATGCTGTTTCAGGACAAAATTATGATTTAGTCAAGGAATACAAAATCAATGATTACGATAATTATCCTGGACTGAATAATGGAGTGGTTTATCCTGAGAAAGACCCACTTTTGCGAGATGATCCAAGCTATGGAGAAAAGTCCTTTCAAATGGCCCAACTGGCCTATGAAGGATATGATTTTGTAAGGAAAAATATCATGTATGATGTCTTTAGAGATGAGTTGGTCATCTTATCATCAGATCAAAGAATGTCCATTATACTGAATTCTGATTTAGTTGATCAGGTTAGCTTTTCGGAAGGGACGGTTATTGTAAAAAAAGAATCAAATCCCGGTTATAGGTATCACAGAAATGGTTTTTATAGATTGGTCTGGGATGGTGAAATGAAATTGCTCGCCAAACACAGAAAAAGTTTGCAGACTTTTTCTTCCCCGTCAGATTATTACAGGTTTTTTTCCAAGCATACAGACTATTTTGTCAAAAAGGGAGATGACTGGACGCTAGTAGAGAATCAAAATCAGTTGATCAGGGATTTGGAAGTTGACAAAAAGGCTTTTAAAAGGTATGCCAAAGACCTGGATCTCAAATTCAAAAGAGATAAAGATAATTATTTGATAGAACTGTTAAGGTTCAGTGAAAAGGAGATCAAAGAGCAATGAAAGTAAAATTGATTTTCTCTTTTTCTCTCCTATTATTGGTCTTTCCCCAAACATTACTTTGGGCACAGTCACAAAAAGGAGAACCTATCAGCGGAATCTTTTTGGGTATAACTTTCGAGCGCTTTGCCGAAAGGATAGAGGCCAATACAGGATACCGGTTTTTTTTCAAAAATGAAGATGTAGAAGAGGTAAAAGTAAATTTCAGTGCTGATAAAAATGAACTTACAGATATCCTACAAGCTCTTTTTGCCAATACCACTCTCCGATTTTTTATTGATGATGACGGGAATGTCTTTATCACCAAAGGAAGGGTGATTGACGGACGGGTTCATGCGGGCTATAGGCTCTTGCCCAATACTCAAGCAGATTCAATAGAAAAGGCTCAAGAAACTATTACCCAAAGAGAAAGCTCCGACTTGGATCAATATACCCTTTGGGAAATTGGCAGTGCAGCCACCCATGATGGAAGTGGTATTGCTATTTTGAAGGGAACAGTCAGGTCCAAATCGGAAAAGAGTCCAATTCCAGGTGCTTTGGTCACAGGTCCCCAGATTTCAGAAAGGGTAGTTTCGGATCAAAACGGCAATTTTTCTCTAAGGCTACCTTTGGGAAGGCAAATGGTAATGATTCAAGGTTTCGGGCTTGGACAGGAAAGAAGGAATCTCAACATCCTTGGAGATGGAAGCTTGGATATTGAAATGGAAGAGGACTATATCAGTCTGGGCGAAGTGACGGTGAGTTCTACCAGATCTGTCCAAGTAGAAAAGGTGCAGATGGGTGTATCTACCATGGATATCTCAACCATGAAAAGATTACCATTGCTTCTAGGTGAAGTGGATGTGATCAGGTCAATACTCACATTGCCGGGTGTCAGTACTGTAGGGGAAGCCAGTGTAGGTTTCAATGTTCGGGGAGGCGCTGCAGACCAAAACCTTATTCTTTACAATGATGCAACGATTTTCAACCCCAGTCACTTGTTTGGTTTCTTTTCAGCTTTCAACCCTGACATGGTGAGTGGGGTGGAACTTTATAAGTCGGGAATACCGATACAGCATGGGGGCCGCTTGTCTTCAGTACTTGATGTGGAGGGAACGTACGGCAATGATGAGCAAATCAAAGGAGGCGGTGGTATAGGACTTCTTAGCAGCAGGTTGAATTTAGAGGGCCCAATTGGAGAGAACACGACTTTTCATTTAGGAGGACGGACTACCTATTCCAATTGGCTTCTCAGTCTTTTAGACGAATCTACCGGGTTTAATAATGGCAGGGCTTCATTTTTTGATATAAACCTGAATATGAAGCATCAATTGAATGATAGAAACAACATCATGCTTACTGCTTATGTCAGCGGGGACAGTTTCCGTTTTGAAAGGGACACCACATTTTCTTATTACAACCGTAATTTGAATATTTCTTGGGAACACATTGGGCATGCTGATTTGTCTTTTAGGACTACTGTAGGATACGATGGTTATGAATTCAATATCCTAAGCGACCTTTCCCCATCCCGGGCTTTTGACTTCGATTTTGGAATCAACCAATTTCATTTAAAAACGGTGGCCAATTATACCGGGCTTGAAAAGCATAAAATTCATTTTGGTGCATCTGCTAACTTAATGGAGTTGAATCCTGGCAGAATAGCACCTTCCAATGAGGAGTCTCTGGTGTTGGGCCAAAGAGTGGATTTAGAAAGAGGTTTGGAATCAACCTTGTTCTTGAATGATGAGTGGGAATTGAGCGAAAAACTCAGCTTGAGTTTAGGGGCTAGGTTGATGCTGTATCAGTTTTTAGGTCCTGCTGACATAGACATTTATCGGGAAGGGGTGATCAAAACAGGCGAAACGGTGGTCGAAACGATTGGGTTTTCTACCAACGAAGTAGCACAAAACTACTTTGGACCAGAGTTTAGGTTTTTCGCCAGATACCTTCTCAACCAACATAGCTCAATCAAAGCTGGCTTTTCCAGTTCAAGACAACACCTGCATCTCGTGACCAATACATCTGCTATAGCTCCCACTGATACCTGGAAGCTCAGCGATCCTCATGTAAGACCTCAGCTGGGAAATCAGGTTTCTGCCGGATATTTCACGGTGATTCCTTCTAAAAATCTGGAGCTTTCATTCGAAACGTTTTACCGCACCATGGATAATCTGCTGGATTACAGAAGTGGAGCCACCCTCATTCTCAACAATGCTCTTGAGCGGGACATTCTGGCTTCAGAAGGGAAGGCTTATGGGGTGGAGTTTTTGCTTAAAAAGGACATTGGAAGGCTCAACGGTTGGTTGAGCTACACTTACTCAAGGTCTCTTCTAAGGACTTCGCCGGAGGAGCTGGGTCAAAAAATCAACAATGGGCGTTTTTATCCTAGCAATTTCGATCAGCCGCATGATGTGTTTTTGGTTTTGAATTATGAGATTACCAAAAGGGTCATGCCTTCACTAACAGCTAACTACAGCACCGGTAGACCGATTACGTTACCCATAGCCAAATTTGATTATCTGGATGTAGAAAGGGTTTATTTTTCTGACAGAAATGCTTACCGTATTCCTGATTTCTTCAGAATAGATGCTTCCGTAAATTTTGAGGGAAACCATAGAATTGAAAAATTGGCTCACTCCTCCTGGTCTGTAGGGGTGTACAACCTTCTGGGAAGATCCAATCCTTATTCCGCTTATTTTACCCCGATCAATGGTACTTTGCAGGGCTTTCAGCTTTCCATTTTTGCCAGACCTATTCCATTTGTCACTTATAATTTCAGATTTTAAAATTAAGAATATAGATTAAAAAATGCGAAGAGTATTGTTTGTAAGTTGGATGTTGTTGCTTTTGGTTTCCTGTAGGGAAATTTTTGAGCCTGAAGTTGTCTTCGTGGACTTTGGGTTTTTGGTAGTGGAAGGCAATATAGAAGTAGGTGGAAATGAGGATGGATTGATCAGGTTAAGCAGAACACGAAGTATTTATGACAGTACCGCTTCCCAGACTATTACCAATGCTGAAGTATGGGCAGAATCTGAAAACGGAGACCGTTATTTTTTTATACACAATGGAACTGGTAATTACCTTTGTCAGGAAACAATCCCATTTGGGCAAAATTATAGACTTCAGATAAGGATCGCTGACGGTTCGGCTTACACTTCTGCATGGCTGACTCCCAAAAGGACTCCAGAGATAGAGGAAGTGTACTTCGAAAGGGAAGAAGATGAAGTTTTTATTTACCTTGATGCAGCTGGGGGAAATGAGTCAGATTATCTTTTTTGGAGTACTCGGGAAGTATGGCAATTTGCCACTCCTTTTACTTCATTTTATAGATTGGATCCTGATCTAGGTGATCTGGTAGTGAGGGATGAAGTGAGAAATATATGCTTCAAGGAGGAAAATGGAGGTAATATTTTGCTTGCCGAAACCAGCAGATTTGAAAATGGAAAAATCAACAGGCAAATGCTTACCAGAATTCCTGAAGGTTCTGAGAAGCTCGGGATCCGGTATTCTATCGAAGTGGCACAAAGGTCCATTGACGTAGAAGCTTTTGAATTTTGGGACATTATGAGAAAGAATACAGACGATGTGGGAGGGATTTTCAGCCCCATGCCTTCGATCATTCCAGGCAATGTCAGGAATGTTGACGATCCTGAAGAGCCTGTAATTGGTTTTGTGGGAATTGGGTCTACAGAAAGAAAGCGAATCTATATCAATAATGGTGATGTATTCCCTTGGAGGACCCAAATACCGGATTACAATAATTGTGTCTTGCAGGATACGGTATTAAGTTTTCAGTTTTCCACCTACTTTGCCAACGATCGTTTTGTAGCATTGTATGGCATAGAAACGTTGGACGAAAACCTGGATTTTGCCATTGGATATTTGACAACGACACTTTTCTGTGGGGATTGTACCTTAAGGGGAGAGTTACAGGCACCTGATTTTTGGGAGGAAAGATGGTAAATTCAAACAGCGGACATATAGTCAGAATGCTCATTTTTTTCAGTCTGTTTTTTCTGAAGGCGCAATTCGATTGTTTTGGAATTTCTAATCCTGAGATCAATTCCTCTGGTTTTGTATCATCTCAAAAAGTCCTTTCGGGGGATTTTGTGCTACTTCATTATCAGGCTACTATATCAGGTGAGGCCAGTCCTGAGCGTGTGGCATATGCAGAAGTCCTGGATGATAGTGGTATGGCGGTGCTACAGGTTATGTTTGAGTTGAAGGACGGAAAGGGACAGGCTATAATAAATTTGCCTGATATCTTACCGACAGGGTATTATCTGTTGAGGGCCTATACCAGGCTTAGTAAGCAAAATTTCAAAAGTTCCGGAGTTTTTCACCATTGGTTGGGAGTGATCAACCCCGAACAAGCTCCTGATAGGGATCTGAACGGAAAAATCGCACAGGAAACTTATCAAGAAGAGGGAGGTGGTTTTCAAGCTGAAAAACGGGTATTTTCACCTGGAGAGTTTATTGAAATCCAAGTACCGAATATGCGTTCGGATAATTTGGCAATAGCAGCAGCACTTGACTTCAGGTCTGCTTTGTCCGAAATAGACCTGAGAGATATTCAAATCAGGTATGAGCAAGAAGTATCAAATACTGAGATAGTCCCTGAAATTTATGGTCCGATCATAAAATTGAAGGGAGGTAAAGCAGACAGTAAGGAGCCTGTTTTGGTCAATACTTCCGGAAAAACCAATAAGTTTTTTGCTTCCAAATGGGATAAAAACGGAGAAGTCACTATTGACTTGGGAAAGGTGTCTACCATGGACTTTTTGACTTTACAGTCTCAGGAAAAGGAAGCTTTGGGTCAAGTGTATATGGAAACTCCTTTCTGGAAGTCAAAACCCATTGTGGATAAGTGGCCTCAAATGGTTATGACTGAGGACATGTATGATGTTGTGAAGCGGGTATATATTGGAAAGCAGCTCATGGATTATTTTCACCCTATTCCTGATATATCGCCTTCTATAGTGATTTTGAATCCTTCCAAATCATATTTGCTGAGAGACTACAATGCCTTTGATGACCTTTGGACTGTGTTCAGGGAATATGTAGGTGAGGTATTGGTCAGAAGTCAGGGTAGAAAATCCCTTTTGAGAGTGATCAATCCTTCTACCGAAAGGGCATTTCAAAATGATCCTCTGATCTTACTGGACGGACTTCCAATATTGGATACAGACGCTTTGTTGCGGCATTCTCCAGAAGATATCAGAGAAATCAGGGTAAGTAATCAGGTATTCTTAAATCACGGAGTAGCATTTGATGGAGTGATACAGTTGTTTTCCTTCAAAGGAGATTTGGGAGGATTCCCTGTTCCTAAAGACCTCCTCTTGATTCCTTACAGTGGCTTGCAGCCTTTCAGGGAATTCAATGATTGGGTATTGGAAATACCAACAGGAAAGGTGCCTGATAAAAGAAGAATTCTGTATTGGGATACTTTGGTAAAGCCACAGGATGATCAGGGGCTTTCGATAAAATTTACCGCACCGGAATTGCCGGGAGATTATGTATTACGGGTTCATTCTTGGGATAAGTCCCACGACAAAAAGGTATCAACGATCCATTTTGAAATAAAAATAACAGGATTTTAATCCAGTAAAGCCTCAATATCCTCCTTACTGAGACTCTTCATAAAGCTTTCTTCAGTGGAAATAAGCTCTCCCGCCAGAGCCATTTTTCTTTCCTGAAGGGCCATGATCTTTTCCTCAACGGTATTTCTGGTGATGAATTTGTAAATGATGACTTTATTTTCCTGACCTATCCTGTGCGCTCTGTCAATTGCCTGTGCCTCTACGGCCGGATTCCACCAAGGGTCGAGTAAAAAGACATACTCCGCAGCAGTCAGGTTTAGGCCTACTCCACCGGCTTTAAGGGAAATGAGGAATATTTTGACCTCTGGGTCTTCCTGGAAAGACCTTACCTGTGCTTGCCGGTCTTTTGTAGTACCATCCAGATAGGCATATTTCATTTTTTCTTCGTCAAGGTATTCTCTAACGATGCCAAGATGCCTTACAAATTGACTGAAGATAAGTACCTTGTGGCCTTCACTAGCCGTGGCGTGCAACATGTGGATAACATCCTCAAGTTTTCCGGAATCAGAACTATAATCTTTATCTGTCAACCTTGGGTGATTGGCAATCTGCCTCAATTGGGTCAAGCCTCTCAACAAAGTAAATTGCTGATTTCTTAAACCAGGAATGGACATTTCCTTGACAATTTTTTCCCGATAATAGCCCTTAATCTCTTCATAGGCTTTTTCCTGATCGGCCGTCATGGTAGAATATTTCACATTGATGACTTTTTCAGGCAAGTCAGTGGCAACTTGGGTTTTCAGTCTCCTCAGAATAAATGGCTTGATCAATGCATGTAGCTTGGCAGCCTTGTCCATGTCATTTTGTTTTTCTATTGGTAAAAGAAACTGTTTCTTGAACATATTCTGATTGCCCAATAGCCCCTTGTTGATAAAGTTCATTTGTGACCAGAGGTCCATTGTGCCGTTTTCTACAGGAGTACCGGTGAGTATTAGTTTTTGTCTACAGTTCAGTTCCCCTACCGCTTTTGAAATAATACTGCCCGGATTTTTGATGGCTTGAGATTCATCTAAGATTACATAGTTGAAATAAAACTCCTTCAGGATATCTATGTCCATTCTGATGATCCCATAAGAAGTAAGGACCAGGTCATAATTGGCAAATCGCTTCGTATCCTTAATTCGCTGAGTGCCTGTATAGGTCATGATTTTCAGACCGGGAGTAAACTTCTTGGCTTCGAGTTCCCAGTTGTAAATCAGCGAAGTGGGCATGACGAGCAATGAAGTCATGCCAGGACTGACTTCTTTTTGGTGCGCCAATAGGGCTAAGGTCTGAACAGTTTTTCCAAGGCCCATGTCATCAGCCAGACAACCTCCAAATTTGTATTCGGCCAAAAATCTCAGCCAATTGTAACCTGCTTTCTGATATGGACGGAGTTTTCCATTGAAAGTAGGCGGAAGGTCATAATCTTCAATTTGACTAAAGTCCCTAAGCTTTTGGAGTTTTCTGCTGAGCGTGAGCTGTAGGAGATTGCTTTCCTGAAGCTCCTGCGCCAGGGCAATATGGTGTTTCTTCAATACCAATGCCTGATCGGTAACATTTTCCTGTTCTTCCAGAAAAGCAAACATTTCCGAATAGTTTACAAACCAGGAATTTGGAATTACCGCTATTTCCCCATTGGGAAGCTCAAACTCAGATTTTCCCTGCAAGAGCATTTTGCGGATTTTGTGGAAAGGGATTTCATAAGGCCCAAACTTGACCAAAGCATGCACATCAAACCAGTCTATGTTTTCTTTTACTTCTACAGAGATATGAGCATGTCCTATAAAGTAACGCTTTCCCTTAAGTGTGTCAGCTTGCCGAATCTGAATGCCTTTTTGCTCGAGGTTTTCCTTAAAATTATTGATCCATCCAAATGCTTTGGATTTGGCCAGGGAAAATTTGGAAGCATTTACAGGGAGGCCCAGCTCTTTGAGGTAATCTCCATAGGTTTTTTCCTTCTCCAGGTCCCTTATTACTTTGTGAAAAACATAATAGTCTTCAATCTGCTCCAATTTTACATTGTTGTCTTTTTTCTCTTCTGAGCGGAATTCATATTCCCCATACTGGAACTTGAGGTCAAAGACAATCTTGTCCTCCTCTTCTTCTTCAGATTGGTTTCCAAATAGATCTGTTTTGGGCATTCCGGGGAGATCACTTAAGTTGAGGACCGCAGCAGGCTGGTTTCTGACTACATTTATGTCAAAACCCTTGGCATAGACATCAAATGAGGAAACCAATTGGGTCACAAACTTTTCGTAGTACTGCTTCTCGACTTTCCTGGGAATGACTATGAATTTTTTGTTGAGGAAAGGTTGCAGTTTCTTTCCGTCCACATCTTTTTGAAAACTATAAAGCCTATTATCTACGACAAGCCATGCCGGTTCGTGACAGATCAGATAGGCATTTTTGTATTGCCATTCCAGTTTTTCCCCCGTGTATTTAATGGTAGGGAAGTAATGGGTGTTGTCTTCGTTTCTTCTGAAATGGAAAAGCACTGAGGCTTTTTCGGGCATAATGTTTATTTCCTTCCAGATAGGATTGCCGTCATTGCCCATTTCAAAAAGTCTTTTCCCTTTTAGGTTATCCAGGATTTTTGCTCGCAGGTTTTCGAGTTTTGTTTCGATGAGTTCCTGAATGGTTTTATTTTCAGTTTTGGGATCGTAGATCTTCCTTAGGTACTCCTTAGGCTTGAGTTTTTTGGTGTTGAATTTTTTGACCACAGCATCCTGCTGCATGTCATCCATCCATTTGATGAGTTTGTAGTCCATTTCATCTAGGCCGGAAGCAAATTCCGGAGCATTGATGCTGGAAATATTCTGATTGGCAAATGAAAGCCTTCCCTTTTCATCCAATTGTACCACAAAGGATTCAAATAAGAGCCCTAGGTACTCATGACTGAAAATAGCATAAATGATTTCAAAAGGTTTTTCAGAGGAAACTTTCATGATGTAATCGGAAACCAACGGAGCAAAACCGTTGATCAATTTCAATTTTGCCAATAAAACTAGTTCGAAAAATACATAATTAATCCTGATAATAAAAGCAGTTATAGGATGGATTGATCCTATTTTTTCAAACCTTGTATCCAATTGAAGTGCTTCAGCCAAGTATTTGTTAAAAATTACTTGAATATCAGAGAGCTTCACATTAAGACTTTTTATCCATTTATCAGAAAATTTGTAGGTGTGGACAGGATAGTTTTGAATTCATAAATAATAGTGGGATTTTACTGCTGTTTTGAATCTTACTCCTCGATGACTTCTTCTCTTAGCCGACAGTTGGGGCTTTCCGCTTTGGTGGCCACCGGTGTGTGTTCCATGTTGGGAGCCTCCATCAATGTGGTTCCTTTCATGATTCAGCGTAATGTGCCAGGTATAGGCCCTTATGTCTTATATGCATTTGCTTTTGCAGCAATTCCGGCTTTGTTGGCGGCTATGGCATATAGTATTTTGGCTACTTCCATGCCTAGAGCTGGAGGGAGTTATGTTTATGCCAGTAGGGGACTCAATCCGTACCTTGGTTTTGTTGCCAGTTTTTCCCAATGGTTTGGTTTATCTGTAGTCATTGGCGTAGTAGCTTATGTTACGGTGCCGTTTTTTAGGGACATAGCAGCCAATTTGGGTTATCCACAATTGGCAGCTGTTTTTGAGACAGGCTGGGTACGAGTCGGCTTGGCTTTGACCATGCTGTGGGTCTTTGTATATGTAAACATTCAGGGCGCCAAACAATATGAAAAAACTGTGGTACCCTTGATGATCGTAATGTTTATTTTGGGAAGCGTGGTGATTTTCGCCGGCTACGCCTTGACGCAGGAAGATTTCCTAATGGCTTATGAGGCAAAGACAGGTGTGAAGGCAACTCTTGTTGATCATGGGGATTTTGATTTGCTTACATTTTTTTCTGCGGGATCCATACTTTTCGCCAGTTTCATAGGTTTTGACAGCATAGCACAAGCCGGTGGGGAAGCCAAAGATCCATCGAGGTCATTGCCTTTGGCGATTGGCTTGACCATATTGATAGTAGGTGGGTATTATATGTTATTTTCCGGAGCTGTTTATCATGCTGTTCCATGGTCATTTGTTGCTTCTGAAGCATTGATAAGAGATATTACAGCGCCAGGCCTTTTGGGGTATTTATTGCCTTCAGGGTTGACTGTGCTGATTATTGCGGGTGCAGCTATTGCACTCATCAATGATCTGCCTGCAATGTTGCTGTCCGTTTCCAGGCTTATGTTTGCATGGTCAGAAGATGGTATTTTCCCTAAGTTTATCAGCAAGATCCATCCGGAAAATAAAACCCCTGCAACTGCTATATTGCTTAGCGGAGCAATGGCGAGTGTCGGAATTTTGGGAAGTCATTTTGCAGGGGATTTCTTCTTAGGGATTGATATTATGGTGACCTCCATGATGGTCAATTTTTTATTGATGTGCTTTACCTTATTGAGCATTGACAAGGTCAACCCCGGATTGGCTATGGAAATTAGTTTGGTGAAGAAAAAATGGATGAGAAAGGCTATTGGTGTCACA
This sequence comes from Arthrospiribacter ruber, assembly GCF_019343195.1. Lineage (GTDB taxonomy): Bacteria > Bacteroidota > Bacteroidia > Cytophagales > Cyclobacteriaceae > Arthrospiribacter > Arthrospiribacter ruber. Next base: position 311,777 of record NZ_RPHB01000007.1, on the reverse strand, counting down.
GGAGTGCTGGTTCTGCTGTTTTTTCTGGCAGTTCATGTTTGGAAGGATTTTCAGGCCGAGGTGGAGGCTTGGTATTTTCATTCCACTCCGATTTGGCTGATGGTAATGGGTCTGGCAAGTCTGATATTTGCCTTTCAATATAATGCATTGAAAAACAGTGGAAAAGATGTGGATAAGCACTTTAAAATACTACCTTAAAAATGATGGATAAACAGAAAACAAGTAGATTATCTGATAGCTTGGTGATTTCCAAGGTTCTTACCGGGCTATGGCAGGTAGCAGATATGGAGAGAAATGGGGATCAATTGGACCCTGTAGCTACCTCTAAAGCCATGAAGCCCTATGTAGAATCAGGCTTGACCACTTTTGATATGGCGGATCACTATGGATCTGCTGAGTTGATAGCCGGGGAATTTTTAAAGCAATTCGGTAAAGAAAATTCTTCCCAAATGTTGACAAAGTGGGTTCCAAAGCCAGGTAAATCCTCCAAAGAAGAGACCCGGAGGGCTGTGGAGCTTGCTTTGAGCCGGATGAAATGTGACAGTATTGACCTCATGCAGTTTCATGCATGGATGTATGCTGACCCAGTGTGGTTGGACCAGCTTTTTTGGCTGCAGGAACTGAAAGAAGAAGGCTTGATCAAAAATATAGGTCTGACCAACTTCGATGCAGCACACTTGCAGATAGCATGTGCTTCCGGAGTTTCCATAGTGAGTAATCAGGTTTGTCATTCCATTTTGGACAATAGAGCGGCATTGGACATGGCAGTGGTATGCCATCAATATGGCGTGAAGGTGTTGGCTTTTGGTACCCTTGCAGGAGGGTTTTTATCAGACAGGTGGTTGGGTAAAGCAGAGCCTTCCACACAGACGGGAGCTACTTGGTCACAGATGAAGTACAAGCGTTTTATCGATGTAGCTGGGGGTTGGAATAGGTTTCAGGAACTTTTGCTGACCCTGGATTTTGTTGCCAAAAAACACCAAGTAAGTATTGCCAACGTTGCTTCAAAATTTATTATGGAACAGGCTCATGTAGGTGGGGTAATTATTGGGGCAAGGTTAGGTGAAAGTGAGCATATTTCTGATACTGTTAGGCTTTTTGATTTTAACCTAAGTGAAGAAGATAGGCAGCTGATAAAAGAGGCTCAGCAAAAGTTATCCACAATTCCGGGTGATTGCGGAGACGAATACCGGAAACCGCCATTTTTGACTGCTTCGGGTGATTTGAGCCATCATTTGGAGGAAATTCCAAAGCCATTTGAGCTTGTTCTGAAGCCAAATGGTACGCAGCAGGTATTCAGTGGCACACCTTGGGAAGAAATGGCCGGATACTGCAGGGCTATTCGAAAAGGAAAGAGGATTACTGTTTCAGGAACCACCGCTACACATGGAAGTAAGATCATTGGGGGAAATGATGCAGCAGCGCAGACTCATTTTATCATAGATAAAATAGAGGCAGCCTTGATTTCACTAGGCAGTACGCTGGAAGATGTAGTGAGGACCAGAATATTTGTGGATAACTTGGAAAAATGGGAGGCTGTTGCCAGAGCCCATGGAAAAAGATTTTCGGGAATACAACCCGCCAATACTTTGGTTGAGGCGAGATTGGTTGGTTCCAGTTATTTGGTTGAAATAGAGGCGGATGCAGAGTTGGATTAAGGAGTTATCCACAGAGTAAACCTGTGGGTTTTTATATGTAAATTAGCTTGCCTATCACACATAATTTTCGACATGAAAAAACTATTGATCTTTCTTATACTGTTGTCCCACACTTCTTTTGCTCAGGACAGCAAAACCAATATTCCTGAACCTAAGAAGTTCGAGTCTTCCCATGAGGGGACTTTCAATGGAGCCAAAATCAGGTACAAGGCCATGGCTGGTGAGACCTATCTGAAAAATGATGATGAGCCAGTGGCTTCCATTTGGTCTACTTCATATATAAAAGAAGGAGATGATAGAAACAGGCCTGTGATATTTGTTTTCAATGGAGGACCGGGTTCTGCTTCTATTTGGTTGCACATGGGAGTTTTTGGCCCTAGGGTTGTGGATGTGGATTCTGAGGCCCGTGAGGATGATGGGGCAGCACCATACAAAGTTATCCACAATGAATTGGCACTTCTGGATGTAGCCGATCTGGTATTTGTAGACCCTGTAGGGACTGGCTATAGCAAGGTTGTGGGTAAAGGCAAAGAGGAAGATTTTTGGGGACTTAACGAAGATGCTGCTTCCATTGCCAAGTTTATGAGAATGTGGATAACACAAAACAAGCGCTGGCAATCTCCTAAGTACATTGCCGGGGAAAGCTTTGGAACTACCAGAGCGGCAGCTGTGACTGCAGCATTGGAGAAGGGTGGTCAGGCGATGGCTTTAAACGGGTTGATTTTGATTTCTCAAGCTTTGGATTATCAGGGATCGACTTCCAAGCATGACAATATTGCCTCTTACTTTACTTATTTTCCAACTATGGCAGCCACTTCATGGTACCATAGCAAATCAGGTCAAGGGAAGTCGCTTGAAGAATTTTTGGATGAAGCCAGGGCATTTGCTTATAATGAATACTTGCCTGCTTTGTATAAGGGAAATTTACTGGAACTATCCGAGAAGGAAAAAATTGCAGAAAGGATCAATTATTTCTTGGGATTGGACAAGGATTATATACTCAGGTCTGACAATAGAATCTTGAGCTATAGATTCCTTAAAGAATTATTGAGAGATCAGGGAAAAACTATAGGAACTTTGGATAGCAGGTATTTTGCTGAAGAGGGAGATCAGGTGGCAGAGTATCCTACTTTGGGTGACCCTTCCAGTTATGGGATTGATGCTGCTTATTTTGCAGGATTACAGGATTACTTTGCAGAAAATCTAAAGGTAGATATGGAGGAAAGGCCTTATTTGACTTCTAATTCCTCCATTTATGGAAAATGGAATTGGAGACCTGTTCCTCAGGGTGCAGGTTGGGAGCCTTCATATGTAAACGTAGCAAGGAGTCTTGGAGAATCCATGAGAAGAAATAAGGATTTAAAGGTGATGGTTGCCAATGGATATTACGACATGATCACTCCTTTTTTGGATGCTGAATATACTTTTGCCAGGCATGACATACCTATGGAAAGGGTGCACATGTTTTATTATAAAGGTGGACACATGATGTACAATCATAGGCCGGATTTTGAAAAACTTATCTCTGATATCCGGGGTTTCCTGGACAAATGAGCATAAAAAAAGGGTGCAGCAGCAAAGTTGCACCCTTTTTTAATTCATTGTAAATTATCCTTTTTACTTCTCTTATACAACTACACTATATAGCTCTTTTAATTTTTGCACGGTGTAATCTACTTCATCTATGGTGTTGAACCTGCTGAAAGAAAAACGGACAGACTCTCTGGAAGGGTCTGCTTTTAAGCTTCTAAGTACATGGGAACCAACTGTAGCACCACTGCTACAGGCAGAACCACCTGAAGCGGAAATTCCGTTCAGGTCCAAGTTGAAAAGCAGCATGCCTGCATTTTCTTCAGAATGAGGTAAGCTTACGTTCAATACAGTATAGAGGCTTTTTTCAAGGTCGCCTGATTGTCCATTGAACTTTACATCGGGAATATGCTGCTTGAGACTTTCAATGAAGTGCTTTTTTAGGGATAAAATGTGATCCCTGTGTCCTTGCATGTCTTCATAAGCCAGCTCTAAGGCTTTTGCTATTCCTACAATTCCGATTACATTTTCTGTACCTCCCCGCATGTTTCTTTCTTGGGCTCCGCCAAAAATAAAAGGGTGGATTTTCTTGTCTTTTCTGACATATAGGAATCCAGAACCTTTTGGCCCATGAAACTTATGGCCTCCTGCTACAATAGAGTCTACCGATAGGGATTTGAGGTCATGTTCATAATGCCCCATGGTCTGTACGGTGTCAGAATGGAAAAAGGAATCATAGCTTTTCGCCAATGAACCTATAGCTTGTAGGTCATTGAGGTTTCCGATTTCATTGTTGGCATGCATGAGAGAGACCATTGATTTTGGATTGTCCTTTAGAAGACTTTCCAAATGGTCCATGTCAATGTCTCCGTTGGGCAGGATATTTACCAAACTTAGTTTGATCTTGCCCTTTTTGGCTAACTGCTCAAGAGTATGCAATACAGCATGGTGCTCAATTGGTGAAGTGATGGCATGAGTCAGCCCATGCGTTTCAATCCCACATACCAGCGCTGTATTGTCAGCTTCTGTACCTCCTGATGTAAAAAAAATCTCAGAGGGACTTGTGTTGAGCAATTCAGCCACCTTTTTCCTCGACCTTTCAATGGCAGTACGTACTTCTCTGCCGTGGCTATGTACTGAGGAGGGGTTTCCGTAATGTTCCCTCATATAGGGAATCATGGCTTCGATAACCCGCTCATCCATGGCTGTGGTAGCGGCGTTGTCAAAATAAACTCTCATCTTTCACGTATTTGGGTTGATATTTTTATTTGCCGAAGCTACTTTTTAGGATCCTGTGATCACCTCCTTGATATCCATAATGATTTTATTGGCAAGGTGCTCAGCAGTAGCTTGGGATTCGGATTCAGAATAGATTCTGATAATGGGTTCTGTATTTGATTTTCTTAAATGTACCCATTCTTTTTCAAATTCTATTTTGACTCCATCTATGTCATTGATAGGGTGTTTGCTGTATTTTTTCTTTATGGCCTCAAGTACGGCATCGACATTGATCTCCGGCGTTAGCTCTATCTTGTTTTTGGAAATGTAATAGTTTGGATAAGTAGCCCGAAGTCTGGAAATGCTTTTTCCAAATTTAGCCAAGTGGGTCAAGAAAAGCCCGATACCTACCAATGCATCCCTTCCATAATGAGACTCTGGATAAATTATCCCGCCATTTCCTTCACCACCTATGATGGCATTCGTTTCTTTCATCTTGTTGACGACATTTACCTCACCTACAGCGGCAGCTTGGTATTCTCCTCCTCTTTTTTGGGTAACATCTCTTAGTGCTCTGGTAGAACTTAAATTGGATACGGTATTTCCAGGTGTTTGGGAAAGCACGTAGTCTGCTACTGCTACCAAAGTATATTCTTCTCCGAATGGACTTCCATCTTCATTCATAAAACAAAGCCTGTCTACATCCGGGTCTACGACTATACCCAGGTCAAATTTTCCCTTGGCAAGTTTTTCTGAAATGTCCCTAAGGTTTTCAGGTAATGGTTCCGGGTTGTGAGGAAAATGGCCATCCGGCGTGCAGAACATCTCCTCAATTTCTTCTACTCCCAAAGCCCTCAATAATTTGGGCAGGGCAATACCTCCGGTGGAATTGACACAATCTATCACTACTTTGAAGTTTCGGGCCTTGATGGCTTCCACATCTACTAGTTTTAGTCCCAATACATGCTCCACGTGCCTGTCAATGTAATCGTCAATTTGGGTATAGGATCCCAGCTTTCTGACTTCTGCAAATGAAAAATCTTCATTTTCTGCGGAATCCAGTATGGCTTTACCTTCTGTATCTGAGATGAACTCACCTTTATTATTCAATAATTTCAATGCATTCCACTGAATGGGATTGTGGCTTGCTGTTAGGATGATACCTCCCCCAGCCTGCTCCAAAGGTACCGCCAGCTCAACTGTAGGTGTAGTACTAAGACCAAGATCGATGACATCTATTCCCAAGCCTTGAAGTGTTGCGCTGACCAAGCGTGAAACCATATCGCCTGATATTCTTGCATCTCTTCCGATGACTACTTTGGGATTGTTGGTATGATTGATGACCCAGCTGCCGTAAGCAGAAGTAAACTTGACCACATCCAATGGAGTGAGCCCTTCTCCCGGTTTACCGCCAATGGTTCCCCTGATGCCTGAAATTGATTTGATTAAAGCCACGTTAAAATATTAATTGTTGAAATAGAAAAATCCCGGCTCGGCCGGGAATATAAAAGATGATTATTTGAATTTAGCCAAGACTTTATCCACTTCATTGTCCGGATTGCCACAGCTGCTGTCCGCATCCACGGTTTTGCCGCAATAGCTACAAGTACCGCCGTCTTTATTCAGATAGGGGTTTTGTGAAGCACAAGTCCCTTTAAATTCTCCGTTTTTCAATAAAATTAGCCTTACCGACATCAAAATGAAGAACAGTGCCAGAAAGCCTAAAGTCAAATATAAGGTTGCCATATCAATTAAATTTGCACAAATTTACGTAATACTTTCAAAACGTCCTCACTTTACGAATAGTTTCCCCATTATGCCACGATTGTCAGAAAGAAAAGATCAGCTTGCCGCCTTCGATAGGCTATTGACCATAATGGATGAACTCAGGGAGCAATGCCCTTGGGACAAAAAGCAGACAATCGAGAGTTTAAGGCACCTCACCATAGAAGAGACTTTCGAGTTGTCCGATGCCATTCTGGAAAATGACCTTAATGAAATCAAAAAAGAATTGGGTGATATTCTCCTGCACATTGTTTTTTATGCCAGGATTGGTTCCGAAAAAGGTGCTTTTGACATCACTTCTGTGATCGATAGCCTTTGCGAAAAACTGATACGGAGGCATCCACATATCTATGGGGATACAGTAGCAGAGGATGAAAATGCTGTTAAGGAAAACTGGGAAAAAATCAAGTTGAAAGAAAAGGGAAATACCTCTGTGCTGGGTGGCGTGCCAAGGTCACTTCCGGCTCTTATCAAGGCCATGCGGATTCAGGAAAAGGCCAGAGGAGTGGGATTTGACTGGGAAGAAAAACATCAGGTGTGGGAAAAAGTAGAAGAAGAGATGCAGGAATTCAAATCGGAATTCAATGCAGCGGATGAAAGTGAAATTGACAAGGAAAAAGCAACAGCAGAATTTGGAGATCTTTTGTTTTCACTGATCAATTATGCCCGCTTTATAGACATCAATCCAGAGGAAGCTCTTGAAAAAACCAACCTCAAGTTCATACGGCGCTTCCAGCACTTGGAAAGGTCAGCCAAAGAAAGCGGAAAAAAGCTGGAAGATATGAGTCTTGCTGAGATGGACATTTTTTGGGAAGAAGCCAAAAAGCTTGGCAGTTAAAAAAAGGAGGTAAAAACCTCCCCTATCTTCCAAAGTCATCCTGTAGCCTCACGATATCTTCTTCGTCTGACGGGCGGGCAGCATCAGTATGTTGCCAGATTTCTGCAACCATACCCCAGTCATCCAGACCTATAAGCCGGTGTCTTTCACCCTGTGCCAGTTTGATTTTGTCACCTTCCTCCATGTGGTGTCTGTCTTTTTCTTCATCGGTCAATGAAGTGGACACAGCCACTTTTCCGGAAATACACTTCCATATTTCCGCTCTTCGGTGGTGATATTGCCAGCTAAGCCTTTTTTTCGGAGCCACTATAAGAATTTTAGGGCTAAGTTTTTCAGAAATTTTCAAAGATTCGAAGTCCTCATCCGGAAAAAACTGTGCGGCAAAATCTGCTGCCTGATCTTCCTTGATTACCAAAAATCCTCCCCATGGCCTCTTTCTATCCTCTTTGACCACTTCAAACCCAAGATGAAGCATCATCCTGTGTGCTTTTTCAAAAATTGTGTTAAGTGCTTTGTCTTTGTCCATATCCAAAAGTAAAAAAAATCAATCAACTTTTTATTTTCTGTAAACTAAGGAACGTTTATTTTTTTCAATCCGGAAAGAAAAAGTGATACGAAAAGTAAGAAATTACAGGCGGAAGAATAGTTTTAGATTTCAGTAGTCTGTGGCTATTGGAAATAGAAGCTGATAAGGAAGCAAACTGACATAAATTTAAAATCAGACCTACAAATGATTTAAGAGATTTTATCAATTTAGCTCCTGACTTTAGTAATTTAGCCATATGGAATACAAATGGATGATAGCGGAAAAGGCTGACAGGAATTCGGTGACAGCATTGGCAAAGGAAATCAACGTGAATTCCATTCTGGCCAATATGTTGGTCAACAGAGGAGTAGACAGTTTTCAGAAAGCAAAGGATTTTTTCAGGCCGGATCTGGACAAGCTTCATGATCCCTTTTTGATGAAGGACATGGACAAGGCCGTAGAAAGACTGAGTCAAGCAATAGAAAGAAATGAGAAAATACTTGTTTACGGGGATTATGATGTAGATGGCACTACTTCAGTAGCCATGATGTACGGTTACTTGATCCAGTTTTATAAAAAAGTGGATTTTTATATTCCTGACCGTTACAAAGAAGGTTACGGGATTTCTGAAAAGGGAGTAAGATTTGCGGCTGAAAATGACTTTAAGCTGATTGTGTCCCTGGACTGTGGAATCAAAGCGATTGAGAAAGTCAAATTGGGCAAAGAATTGGGTGTGGACTTCATCATCTGTGACCACCATACACCTGGAGAGATCCTTCCTCCGGCCGTTGCAATTCTGGATCCAAAAAGGGATGATTGTAATTACCCATATAAAGAATTGAGTGGATGCGGTGTAGGATTCAAGCTGATTCAGGCTTTTGCCAAATCCAAAGGCCATGCAGAGTCTAAAGTGATGACATTTTTGGACTTATTGGCTATCAGTATTGCAGCCGATATAGTTCCCATTACCGGAGAAAACAGGATTTTGACTTTTTATGGAATAGAAAGAATCAATAACAACCCAAGGCCTGGTATCAAAGCGCTGATCATGAAAAGCAGGATAGAAAAGGATCTTGAGATTTCAGATATAGTCTTCAAAATCGGGCCCAGAATTAATGCTTCCGGAAGACTGGAGCATGCCAAAGCCTCAGTGGAACTTATGATCGCTACGGATCTGGAAGATGCGTTGGAAAGGGCAGATCTGGTAGATACGGTCAATTCTGCCAGAAAAAACTTTGACGAAAACATCACCAAAGAGGCTCTGGGAATGATAGAAGGGATAGAAGAGGTGAGACAGATGAAAAGTACCGTGCTGTTCAAGGAAGATTGGCACAAAGGAGTGATCGGGATAGTGGCCAGCCGATGCATTGAAAAGTACTACCGGCCCACCATTATCCTTACGGAATCCAACAATAAGGCAACAGGTTCTGCAAGGTCTGTCTTTGATTTTGATATTTACGAGGCCATCTCGGAATGCAGCGATCTCTTGGAGCAGTTTGGTGGGCATAAATATGCTGCCGGACTTACCATGTCTGTGGATAAAGTGCCTGCTTTTCAGGAAAAATTCGAAGCTGTGGTCAGTTCCAGAATTACAGACATACACCTACATCCAGTTCTGGAAATTGACGATGAAATTTTGTTGGATCAGGTCAATTATAAATTTTATAACATCCTGAAGCAAATGGCGCCTTTTGGACCCGGAAATCCGGAGCCTATATTCTGCCTCAAGCAGGTATATGCAGAAGATGTAAGGATTTTGAAAGATAAGCATCTAAAGTTCAACGTGGTGCAGGACGGACAGCTGACCAAGCCGGTGTGTATAGCCTTTGGTATGGCAGACAAAAATGTTTATCCAGATGAGATTATTTATAAGATGTTGATCCGAAAAATGCGATTTGATTTGGCATTTGAGATCAGGGAGAATACTTTTAGGAACAACAGTACCCTGCAACTTTACGTGAAAGACATAAAATTTGATTGAGGATGAAGCTTAGGGCAGAAAATCTGGTAAAGATTTACAAAGGTAGAAGAGTGGTCAACAACATCTCTGTAGAGGTCGAGCAAGGGGAAATCGTAGGACTACTTGGTCCTAACGGTGCTGGAAAAACCACCTCTTTTTATATGATTGTGGGACTGATACAGCCCAATGAGGGGGAGATTTTTTTGGAAAACCAAAATATCACCAAGCTACCCATGTACAAAAGGGCTAAATTGGGTATAGGGTACCTGGCGCAGGAGGCTTCGGTTTTCAGGAAACTCTCAGTGGAGGAAAATATCATGGCTGTTTTGGAAATGACAAATAAGTCCAAAACCGAAAGAAAGGAAAAAGTAGAAAGTCTTTTGGAGGAGTTTAGTCTGACCCATGTAAGAAAAAACTTAGGTATGGTGCTTTCCGGGGGCGAAAGGAGGAGGACAGAAATCGCACGTGCGTTGGCAGTCGATCCCAAATTTGTTTTACTCGATGAGCCTTTTGCAGGTGTGGATCCTATTGCAGTAGAGGAAATCCAGACTATCGTAGCCCAGCTAAAAAATAAAAATATAGGCATATTGATTACCGACCATAATGTAAACGAAACCCTATCCATCACTGACAGGGCATACCTGATGTTTGAAGGCAAGCTGCTCAAAGCCGGGACCGCAGAAGAGCTTGCTGCTGACGAACAGGTTAGAAGGGTCTATTTGGGACAGCATTTTGAATTGAAACGTAAAGTGTTCAACTGATGGAGGTCGTCAACTCATTTATGACCTGGATTCTGAAAAACAGGATTGGGCAAATCGAAAATTTTAAGCATCAGCCTTTCAGGATCCAAAAGAATATTTTTGATGAACTGATAGAAAAAGGCAAGTACACTGAGTTTGGTAAAAAATACAGTTTTGACAAAATTTCCTCCTATGAGGATTTTGCACGACAAGTTCCTGTCCATGATTATGAGCAACTGAAGCCATACATCGAAAAGACCATGAAGGGGACACAGAATGTGCTTTGGCCTTCCTATATAGAGTGGTTTTCCAAATCTTCTGGCACCACTTCCAGCAGAAGCAAATACATACCTGTGACGCAGGAGTCTTTGGAAGACTGCCACTTCAAAGGTGGCAAGGACATGTTGTCCATTTATGTCAACAATTATCCCGAGAGCAAGCTTTTTACAGGGAAAAGCCTGACCATAGGAGGCAGTCTCGCCAACAATCCACTCAATGGGTCAAGTAGCAGTCAAGTGGGGGATATTTCTGCAGTGATCATGCATAATTTGCCTCTTTGGGCACAATTTGCCCGAACTCCAAGTCTGGAAGTAGCCTTGATGAGTGAGTGGGAAGCCAAAATCGAACGCATGGCACAGGAGGTTAAAGACGAAAATGTGGTCAGCATTTCAGGGGTTCCTACTTGGACTATAGTTTTGCTTCAGCGGATTCTTGAGATCACAGGTGCTAAGCACATTCTGGAAGTATGGCCCAACCTTGAGGTCTTTTTCCATGGAGCTGTGGCATTTGGGCCTTATAAGAATCTCTTTAAGGAATTAATACCCTCCGAGAAAATGCGGTATATGGAAACTTACAATGCCTCAGAGGGATTTTTTGGGATTCAGGATGAAATTGGCTCGGACGAGCTTCTTCTGATGTTGGATTATGGGATATTTTATGAATTTATCCCGATGGAAGAATGGGAAAAAGAAAACCCCAAAGTAATCCCGCTGTGGGAAGTGGAGCTGGATAAAAATTATGCAATTCTGATTACCACCAATGGAGGCTTGTGGAGGTACAAAATCGGAGATACTGTCAAATTTACCAATACAGACCCCTACAGGTTTAAAATTTCAGGTAGGACCAAACATTTTATCAATGCCTTTGGAGAAGAGGTAATTGTGGAAAACGCTGAAAAAGCCATACAGGCAGCAGCAGATGCCACTTCAGCAACTATCACCAACTTTACTGCGGCTCCGGTTTATTTTGGTGATTCCAAAAGTAAGGGTGCACATGAATGGGTGGTAGGTTTCCAGACTTTTCCAAATGATAAAGACCGTTTTTGCCAGGTTTTGGATGATACATTAAGAGAGATCAACTCTGACTACGATGCCAAAAGGTACAAAGACCTGGCTCTGTCTTCTCCCAAAATCCACTTTGTACAGGCCGGTGTTTTTCAGGAATGGCTCAAATCCAAGGGGAAACTTGGTGGACAAAACAAAGTGCCAAGACTTTCCAATACAAGAGAATATCTGGACGAAATATTGCCTTTCATAGGAAGTTAAACACCCATTTCCAACTGCTTCAGGTTATTCATTTGCCTTAAGATCCAAGCTTGCCTGCCCAAAATATATGGAGTAGGTCTAGATGGTGTCCACCTTCTTGGATTGGGCAGTACCGCTGCAATGAGGGCCGCCTCATTCCGGTTGAGCTTTTCGGCAGATTTGTTGAAGTTGTGCTGGGCTGCAGCTTCTATCCCGTAGATTCCTTCACCCATTTCTATCACATTTAGGTAGACTGTCATGATCCGCTCTTTTCCCCAGATCAGTTCTATCAAAAATGTGAAATATGCCTCCAAGCCTTTCCTAAACAGGTTTCTTCCGGGCCATAAAAATACATTTTTGGCGGTTTGCTGAGAAATGGTGCTTGCACCTCTTACTCTTTTTCCTTCTTTGTTGGCCTTCCACACTTTTTCCATTTCTTCCCAGTCAAAGCCATTGTGGTCCATAAATTTTTGGTCCTCGGCTGCATATACGGCCTGTGGTGCGTGCCGGGATATTTTATCCATTGGAACCCAGCTTTTGTATAAGCGCATGGATTTTTCACTGTCGCTGGCTTGCTCTGCCAAGCGTATCACCATCAGCGGAGTAATAGGCACGGGTACAAACTTGTACAATATTGTGAGTCCAATAGAAATCAAAAAGAACCAAAGGAAAATTTTGAGCACCAACCGAAAAATCCACTTTATTGCTTTCATACCTTAATTGTAGGCCGTCGCCTGAATAAACCTGTAATAAAAAACTGATTCGGATAAAGACCTCAGGTGGTCCATGGATTCCTGCATGGCCAAGACCTGCTTTTCAGTCACCACCCCTTCTTCTATCAGTAAAGGAGCACCTGAACTCATGAGATTTTTCCAATATGTCAGGACTTTTTGTTTTTCATCCGCTTGCCTGCTGTCCAGGTGAAATCCTCCGCTTCTCAACTGAATGTCATGATATCCGGCTTCTTCAAGCAAATCACCCAGCCTGGCACCTATTTGAGGATCTCCTCCGATACTGATCTGAAAATCGTTGTAAAGTTTCCAATACTCCATGATGGCCGGCATGACGGGGTAGGTGTAGAAAGTGGCATTGAAAACTTCAGTGATAGATACCACTGCTCCAGTTTTGAGATGGGGCTTCATGCTCTTGAGAATCTCAATGGGTTGCGACACATGCTCAAGTACCCAGCAGATAAATGCACCATCAAATTGCTCTGGGAGATCAAGGTTTTTGGCATCTTGGTGGACAAATTTCACCTTTTCCCGTCCATATCCCAGCTTCTTCATGTTTTCCAAAGCTTTGGCAATCTGCTTTTCTTCAAATTCTACCCCGGTGATCTGAAGCTGTGGCCACCTTTTGAGAAGAATCTCAGTCTGGGCACCCACACCACTTCCGATTTCCAAAAGTGAAGTTACATCCTTAAAATCTATAAAATCATAAATTGGATTTTCTATGACAGAAGCCTGTTCCTTGAGCCTTTCCTGCTCGACTTCCTGATAGCCATGTATGTATTTGTAAAGCGGATTGTTACCACTCATAAGAGCACCTATGTTTAGCTTCTGTACTATTTATAAACTCAAATATTGGTATAAATGTATCTCTGTATGCCCATATAAGCATTTTTTTGATAACTTTATTTTTTTAAAAATCTGAAAATATGAGCCAGTTAACTATAGGGAGCTTCGAAGACTTTGAAAAATTCATTGGTCAGGATTTGGGAACATCTGATTTTCATAAGATTTCCCAGCCACAGATCAATCTTTTTGCTGATGCCACGCTCGATCACCAATGGATCCACACCGACCCCGAAAGGGCCAAGTCAGAAGGAGCATTTGGCGATACCATTGCCCATGGATACCTAACGCTTTCTCTAGTGCCTTACCTTTGGGATCAGATTGTAGAGGTGAAAAACCTCAAAATGATGGTCAATTATGGGATTGAAAATCTCAGGTTTGCCCAGGCTGTTTTGGTCAATAATGAGGTGAGGCTTCATGCCAATCTGAAAAACGTGGTCAATCTACGTGGCACGATCAAAGCAGAGGTCAATGTCAAGCTGGAAATCAAAGACCAAAGAAAGGCTGCATTTACCGGCGTTTTGGTGTTCTTGTACCATTTCAATTCCTGATCTTGCAATAAAAGGATTTTAAATCACCTCATTCAAGCCAAAGTAAAAGGCCCTTTGATCACCGAAGGCTATATCTAATCTGATATTAAGCCCTTCTTGGTTGAGCTTGTACCGAAAACCAAACCCGCCACCATAGCGAAGCCGGTCAAAACTATACTGACCTAATTTGCTGGCTACCTGTCCGGTATGCCCAAAAAATACCATTCCAAAATTTCGATAAATAGGAACCCGGTATTCGGCCTGATGGACCATGGCATTGATGTCGCGGTATCTTCCTTCAAAATACCCCCGCATTCTGTCGCTTCCTCCAATGAGACTCAGATGTTGAAAAGGAGCATTTCCTAAAGTAAATGACCACCAGCTTTGGAGGGCAAGCACCTGTTTTTGATTGATTTGAAAGTATTTCCTGAAATCGAGCACATATTGTCCAAAGTCGAAATTGCTCCCCAAAAGCTGGGAAAATTCCATCCATGAAAAACTGTTGTTCCAGCCTTTTGTAGGCTGGAAAATATTATCCCGTGTATCATAGTTCAAGACCAACCCCAAGCCACTGAGCCTTTGCCCATCAAATCCCAAAGGCTGTGTGGTTTCCAAAATTCCACCCGGTACCCTGTCCCTGATCTGATCTGTTCTGAATTCATATCTCGGGCCTATGTATATACCCTTGGCAATTTTTCTTTCATAATTGAGATGGAAGTACAGGTATCGGGTGGTATAGAATTCCCCTTCACCTATCAGGGGCTCATTTCCTATACCGAAATACCGAAAAGGAAAATTGGATGCTTCAATTCTTGCATTGAGATAGTCCCTGTTTTCACTTGCCCATAGGTCTAACTCTGCACTTAGGATAGTCTGGTTGTTGAGGGTATACAGAAAAGTGATAGGTAGTGTGGATGGACGCAGGATGGATGCCGAATCTTCTTTGTACCTGAACACCCGAATGGCACGGGCGCCAAGTCCGAGGCTTGTTTCAGGAGAATACACCACTGCAGGTATAAATGCCCAGTTTTCTCCGGATATGAAATCAATAACCGAATCTCCAAAATCAAAGAGGCTTTCCATCATGCCGGCTTTTCTTTCGGGATTGTCCACTTCTTGGGCAAACGTATAAAACTGTAGTCCCAGAAAGAAGGACAGAAGTAGGAAAGCTTTTTTCATCGGGTCAAAATTAAGGAATCTAAGCGGATTCCTTAATCAAAATTCCACTATGACTCCGATGGTAGGCAGGATAGTGCCTGCGGGATTGCTGACCAACCGCATAAGGTACCTGCTTGGATCGTTGGGATCCACTATCAGGCTTCCCTCAGGATTTCTTTCAGGAACCAATAAAGGTGGCTGTTCAGCGCGAAAATTATAGGCATTCTGAATATCAATGTACCAATTGAAGTTCCATTTGTTGAAGAAGTAACGCTTGTCAATCCTCAGATCCAATTGATGAAAAGCTGCCAAACGATCTGCATTGATCCTGTTAAAATCAAAAACAGGCTGACCCCTAAGGTCCCAGACTTCCCTCAATGAAGAGGTCTCTAGATCCACAGGAGTATAGGGAAGACCGCCCAAGTACCTCCATCTGGCACCGATTTCCCAGTCTTTTCCAAACCTTTTACCCGCTGTAAGGCTTACGATCCACCTGCTGTCCCAAGCTGATGGTACAAACCCCACGGTATTTGGGTTGGTAAATTCTGATCTCACCCAGGTTAGCGCCGCGATGCCATAAAAATTATTGAATAGCCTCTGCTGGGCCAAAAATTCCATCCCAAAAGCCCTTCCGTCTGCATCTGAGTTGACAGGTTCATTGCCGATTACTCCAAAGTCTGCTCCAAGATTTGCCAAGGCTATACCATTTCTCAAAGAGGTTGGGTAATTGTTGTAAAGCTTATAAAATCCTTCCAGACTAAAGCGCCTGCTTTTTTCGGGAACTACTTTTTCTACCCCTGTCACAAAGTGAGTAGACCTGATAAAGCGGATGTCATTGAGTTGATTGATCAATTCCCCCTCATTGTTTCTGAAACCCAATGCTGTGTAGGGAGGTTTTTGATAATAAATGCCCACATTTCCGGTCCAGAATAGCTGCGGGATAATCTGGTAGGATAAAGAAAACCTTGGACTGATCTGATTGAGAGGGTTGCTAGCAGTAGGTCCGAAATCAGAACCGTCCATCCGCACACCACCTGAGAGCAAAAGGCGCTCATTTTTGGAAGTCTGACTGGCCGAAATGAAAGCTCCATAGCTATTAAAGAAACTTTGGTCATTGACCTCAATCACTCCTCCCTCACCTGCAAGAGTAAACCTGTCAAAGTTGTTGATAAAATACCGGGCAAATTCATAATTGACTCCATATTTTATGGTAGTTCTTCCTTTGAAGATACTGTTTTCAGCCCTGAATTTATTTTCACTTTCCTGCGAAGTATAATCAAAAAGCAAGTTTGCCGGATTGGAATCATCGTTCTGGAAATATTTAAAGGAACGGTTGTTCAGCATATTTCTGCTTAGAATAAATGTCCAGAAGCCGTTTTCCCTGAACCTTTTCAATTTTAGTCCAGTTGTGTAGTTCCATTGGGTAGAAATGGGGAGGTTGTCCAAAAGATAAAGGCGGTTTTCCCTTTCTTCATCCGTTTCGTTTTGTGGAGCATCAAAGTTCAGCGCAAAAAGGTCAATTGCCCCCACTCCCAAAAAGGTAAGTTCGGTTTTATCATTGATTTTAGTCTTGGTTTTGATGGTGAAGTCATTGAAAGTAGGCAAAAAGGGCAGACCCAATGCCCTGAATAGAAACTGGAGATAGGACTGTCTTGCCGACACCAAGTAAGTGGTTTTTTCGCCTAGGGGGCCTTCATTGGAAATGGTAAATTCGCTGGCTCCAATGGTTACCTGTGAAAACATTTTGTCTTTTCGCCCATCTTTGAGGTCAAATTCAAAAAATGAACTCAATGAGTTCATTCTATCAGCTGGAAATCCTCCAGTAATGACGTCTACATTTTTGATAAGATTGACATTGAGAATTCCTACAGGACCTCCTGAGGAACCCTGAGTGGCAAAATGGTTGATGACAGGCACTTCTATTTCTTCTATGAAAAATTTATTCTCATTTGGAGCTCCGCCCCTGATGATGATGTCATTTCTAAAGCTTGCTGTGCTTGCCACCCCTGGAAGGGATTGAATTACCCGGCTGATGTCTCTATTACCCCCTGGATATCGCTCTATTTCGTTGGTGTTGAGACTTCGTACGGAGATTGGGGTTTCGTCGGATCTTGAAAACTTGGCGTCTACGGTCACTTCACTCAGGTCTGAGGCTTCTTCCCTAAGTTCAAAATCCAACCGTACAGCACTGGCCCTGGTTATTTGAATTTCAAATTCTGTTTTAGATCTGAATCCCACGAAGCTTGCCCGGATATTGTAGAGACCGGGATTGATGCCTCTGATCTCATAATTGCCATCTTCATCCGAAACGGTACCATAATCGGTGTTCAAGATCACCACATTGGCAAATGGAACGGGCTCATTGTTGATGGGGTTAAAAACTCTTCCTCTGACGACTCCTTCTTGGGCCAACAATGTAAAGGAATGAAACAATAAGCAGATAAATATAAACGAAACTCTCATGTCTGGGTAGATAACAATAAGTTGTAAATCAATTCAGACTGTGCTTTGTTTAAAAAATGAGTGGGTTTTTGAGATTTTTATGCTTGTTGTTCTTTTATCCTCCAGAGTCTCCACCAAGGAGTCCCCGGAGAATCATGGTGCTCATAGTGATATCCAAAAAAGTAGCAGGACAAAAATGCCCAGATATGGTTTTTGTTTTGGCTTTTGGAGTGGTGCTTATTGTCTGATTCTCCCTTGTGGGGAAGATATGTGCCAAAGTAAAAAAGCTGGAATGTGGACAAAACGGCCGGAAGCATCCAAAATAGGATGAGGTTTTCCGTGGGAAGGAAAAGCTTGAGAATATTGAAAGTGACGGCCATCAACAAGATCTGCCAAATGGTAACGTATTGTTTGATAAAACTGAAATACCAGAGAATGAAATTTCCAGATGCGTGGTAATCCGGGTCTTTGTCTGTAGCCACATACCTGTGATGCTCGTGGTGTTTTGGATATAACTTCCAGTAGAAGTTGTAAGAAAAAAGAAGGGCTGAGAACCAGCCAATGAAATGGTTAAGTTTTTTGTTGGAAGAAACGATTCCATGCATGGCATCATGCGCAGTAATAAAAAGACCTGTATACAGATGCATTTGTATCAATATGGCCAAATAGGTCAATGGATTATCCCAGGAAAAATTCCATTGCAATAGAAATAGTAAAGAAATGGCCCAAGATAGGATGACTGTAAAGGCAATTATGATTCCTTTGGGATCAAGGTCTTTGGCAATATGGGCTTTGGAAATAGACACAGTACAAATGTAGGCAGATATTCTGACCTAGAAAGTTTCTATCCTTGCTTTTACCTGTTCCATCAGCCACATCGGGGTGGAAGTGGCCCCACAGATGCCTATGGTCTCACCTGGCTTAAACCAGTTTAGTTCTACCTGCTCGGGATTGGATACAAAGTAAGTGTTTTGGTTTTTTTCTTTACACACATTGTATAGCACCTTGCCATTTGAAGATTTGGTACCACTGACAAACACGATATGGTCAAATTTTTCTGCAAAATCCCTAAGTTCTTTGTCTCTATTGGAAACCTGCCTGCAGATGGTATCATTGGTATTTACCGTGATGCCGTTTTCTCTTAATATGTCGTTGATTTCGTAAAATTTATCTGTGCTTTTCGTCGTCTGACTGTAAAGAGTAATGTTTTTGGGAAGGGATGCCAAATCAAGTTCATTGATATCCTGGAATACAACGGCTTTATTATTGGTTTGGCCCAGAAGACCGATTACCTCAGCATGTCCATGCTTTCCATATATGTAAATGGTTTCCTGCTTGTCAAAAGAATTTTTGATACGGTTTTGTAACTTCAGAACCACAGGGCAACTAGCATCAATGAGGGTAAGGTTGTTGTTGATGGCAAGTTCATAAGTAGAAGGAGGCTCTCCATGTGCCCTAATCAGTACTTTTTCATTGAAGAGGGTGTGGAGGTCTTTGTGGTCTATGATTTTCAAGCCCTTACTGGTGAGTCTATTTACCTCTTCATCATTGTGGACAATGTCCCCCAAGCAATATAGATAACCCTGCTCATCAAGTATCTCTTCGGCCATTTCAATGGCATACACCACACCAAAACAAAAGCCGGAATGCTGATCGATTTGTACTTGAAGGTTCATCATACGCTTTAAACTTTGGACTTTGGGAATTGTTTGAATTGACATTGTTCTTTAATAAGGAGTGACATTTATCAACAAATTTGATTTAACCTAATCCAAGCTTATACCCGAAGTATGTACCTAAAAGGAGGGAGATTTTCCTTGCGTTAGGGATTCTGATCCGTTGATGCGTAATGACTTCTGGTTCCAGCGCTTTGATTTTTTTGAAAAGATTGAGGTAATAAAGGTAAGCTACTTTCACTCCAAGCATGGCACCTTTTGGAAGACGCTTTATTCCATCCAGAGCCTCATCAAAATCTTTCTGAATATCTTCCTCGATGAGTGTTTTGGCGGATTTGTTGAATTTGTTGTAATCTACACCAGGAAAATATACCCGACCTCTCTCTTCAAAGTCACTTTTGATGTCCCTTAGGAAATTGACTTTTTGAAAGGCAGCTCCCAATTTGCACGCAGGTTGTCTGAGACTCTCATAAAGGTCTTGATTGCCTTCACAAAATACCTTGAGGCACATCAGACCTACTACTTCCGCAGAGCCATAGATGTATTCGTGGTACCTGGAATCATTATAAGTCTTGAAATCAAGATCCATTTCCATACTTACCAAGAATGCCTCAATAAGCTCTTGGTCTATGCTGTATTGGTTGACAATCAATTGAAAGGCATGCAAGACCGGATTAAGGCTGATTTTTTCTTCTATTGCTTTGTAGGTATCAGCTTTGAATAGCTCTAGAAGTGTTTTTTTGTCATGCTGATGAAAAGTATCCACAATTTCGTCTGCGTACCTTACGAAGCCATAAATGGCATAAATCGGCAAATGAAATTTCTTGTCAAGTGTTTTGATGCCCAGGGTAAAGCTGGTGCTGTACCTCTGAGTGATCAATTTGCTACACTCAAGTGTGGTCTGATTAAAGAGCTTAATTGCATCCATACGGATAATATACAAATTTATCTAGAGATTGTTTTCTTTTATCACTTCTTTGGCTACCACATGTCCGGAAATCAAGGAAGGAGGAACTCCTGGCCCAGGAACGGTTAGCTGGCCTGTGTAGTAAAGGTTCTTCACCTTTTTGTTCTTAAGGGATGGTTTGAGAATGGCTGTCTGAAGCAGGGTATTGGCCAGTCCGTAGGCATTGCCCTTGAAAGCGTGATAGTCGGCTTTGAAATCACTGTGAGCGTAGGACCGCTTGTACACCACATGGTTTCGGATATCCTGTCCAGATAGTTTTTCCAAACGGTCCATAATTATATCGTAATACTTTTCCCTTAACTCTTCACTGTCCTCCAGATCAGGGGCAAGTGGCACTAGGAGAAACAGGTTTTCCTGTCCTTCAGGAGCCACACTTGGATCAGTAATGGAGGGTACTGAGGCATAAAAAAGGGGTTTCTCGGGCCATCTTGGATTTGTGTAGATGGCATCTGCATGTGGTCCCAAGGGTTCATCGAAAAACAGGTTGTGATGGCGGAGATTATCCAGCTTTTTATCTACTCCCAAATAGAACAAAAGGCTTGACGGCGCCATGACCCTTTTGTCCCAGTATTTTTCGTCATAATTTCTGAATTCAGGAGCAAGCATCTGACTGTCCACATGATGATAATCTGCTCCAGCTACAATTATATCTGCTGAAATTTTCTCCCCGGAATGCAATGTTGCATGCTGGGCTATGCCATCTTTTACATGTATATGGCTGACTTCGGCATCGAGTCTGATTTCGACTCCCTTTTCTTTGGCCAAGCTAACCATACCTTCGATAATTTTGTGCATACCGCCCATAGGGTACCAGGTTCCCAGAGCAATATCTGCATAATTCATAAGGCTGTAAAGAGCTGGAATATTTGCGGCTGTCTCTCCCAGGAAAAGTACTGGGAACTCCATGAGTCTTATGATCTTTTCCGAGGAAAAGAATTTTCTTACATGCTTGGACATGGATTGGAAAATGTCCATTCTGACCATGTCTACCAATAATTTGGGACTGGCAAACTCCATCAATGATCGGCTGGGCCTGTAGACCAAATCCTGAATGCCTACTTGGTATTTGTAGGCAGCCTGTTTAAGAAATTCATCCAGCTTTGGTCCCACACCCGGTTCAATTGACTCTAAAAGACTGCGAAATTGACCTAAATCGGCCGGAATATCCATAAAGTCATTTTCACCGAATATTACCGTGTAGGAAGGATCAAGTCGGATCAGATCATAATAATCAGAGGTTTTCTTTCCGAAATGGGCGAAATAAGTGTCAAATACATCAGGCATCCAATACCAGCTTGGCCCCATATCAAAAACAAAACCCTCGGCTTCGAACTTTCTAGCTCTACCGCCGGGGGTCGTATTTTTTTCTAGAAGGGTTACTTTATATCCTAGATGCGCCAGGTGTGTGGCTGCTGACAATCCGGCAAATCCGGAACCGATCACCAACACTTTTTTTGATGGCATATAATTTTTAATTTTTATGTCTGTACACTTGTAAATCTTCTTTGAGAAGCTTCCTTGCAATATGAATTCTATTCTTAACAGTTCCTATCGGAATCTCTAATTTGTCGGCAATTTCATGGTATTTGAAGCCTCTATAGTGCATCATAAAAGGTACCTTGTAAACATCATCCAAATTTTCAATGGCTTCATAAATATCATCCATAGCAAAATCTCCATATGCTCCATTTTCGATTAGGATATCACCTGAATTAATATAATGAAGATTGTCTGTAGTATCTACAAAAGTACCTCTTCTCACCATTCTCTGGTAATTGGTGATAAAGGTGTTTTTCATAATGGTATAAAGCCAGGCTTTCAGATTGGTACCTTCTGTAAATTTGTCTTTGTTGGTGAAAGCTTTGACCATAGTGTCTTGCAATAGGTCATTGGCATCATCCATGTCCCTTGTCAATTTAAGCGCAAAAGGCTTCAAAGAGCTGGATAGCTTGTGAAGTGAGTAACTAAATTCTAGAGTTGTCATGGTTTTTTGTTTTTTGTTTAATCAAATGTAGTAAAGATTAAACATTCTCCAAAATTTTTGTCTAATTTATTTTTCAAATTCTTAAACAAAATTAATAATTGTAAAAGTGTTATACCTAAAAAACGCTTTAATGAGGTGTTCAGTTGGGTTTTTAGCAAAAAAAAAGTGAAGAAAATTTTCTTCACCTTGTTTAATGTTATTTCAAAATGATTAATTATTTTTCCTGAAAGACCTGTTCCAGTTCTTCCAAATACTCTTTAATCTGTCTTATGTAATGGAGTGCTTTTACATTTTTTGGAAATCTAAGATCCTGTCCCACTATCTGATATCCAGAGATCACTATTTCAGACTCATTGAATTCCTGGGAGATACAGTCAATGTATCCTTGGACTTCCTGAGAATTAGGGGAAGTCGTGATGACGGTCATGAGGTACTCTGGTCTGTGCAGCCTATAAACCAATTGTAAGTCTTCTTTTGGAGTACTTTGCCCCAGATAAATGACTTTGTGTCCTTTTGATTTAATAAGGAAAGTAGCGAACAGCAAAGAAATTTCATGAAGTTCACCTTCAGGAAGAAACAGTAGAAATTTTTTCCCACCACCTTTATTGACCTGACCATCAATGGCAACTATAAGTTTTTGCCGTACAAGATTACTTATGAAATGTTCCTGTGCAGGATTGATGGCTCCTGTTTGCCAAAGTACTCCAATTTTGGAAAGAAAGGGATAAATAATATTGAGCATGGTTTGCTCAAAACCTATCTTCAAAATATTGGTGGAAAGTACTTTTTCAAATCTTTCCTCATCCATTTCTATCATGCAGATCGTCAAAGCATGGATCTGATCGTCATAAGTAAGATTTTTCTCGGTAAGTCTAATGACCTCCTCTCTCATTTCCAAAGAGGACATTCCGGCGATTTTACTTATTTTAAATCCATTGTCATTGAGTAGCGCAACATTCAAAATAAGCTTGAGATCATCGTCATCATAATAGCGTATATTGGTATCCGTACGCTTTGGGGAAAGCAGATTGTATCTTTGCTCCCAAATACGTAAAGTATGGGCTTTGATACCTGATAGCTGTTCTAGATCCTTTATTGAATAGGTACTCACTTTTCTTTTGGTTTATAAAATTTTTTGGGCACTACAAACAAACCGAATGATACTGCATCGTCTTTCTTGTTGGTGGCATGATGGGCTTGGTGGGCTTTGAAGATTCCCAAAAGAAATTTATTTTTTGGTCTTTCAAAGACCTTCACCCTTCTATGCACCAGCATATCGTGAATCACAAAATAAAGTAATCCATAAAGGCTGATTCCGACACCAATCCAAAACCTATAGTCCAACTCACCTATTCCTAGTATGATCAGCAGTACAGCAACGGACCCAAAGAGTAATGAAAACAAATCATTGAGTTCAAAGAACCCTTTGTTAGGTTGATGGTGTGTCTTATGGATGCTCCACAATGGACCATGCATAATATATTTGTGAATAAACCAACCTGATAGTTCCATGGCTACAAATCCAATGATCACAAAGAGAATGGCATACATCATAGGGTTAACTTTAAAGTATTCAGATTGTTTAAGATTTGTTTTTGTATTAAAGAATTAAATTCAAGACAGCAAAGAAGGCGATTAAATTGAACAAAAGATACCAAGAAATTGCATTTTCCTTATGAAAATTTAATTTTCTGTAGAAAACCTGAATGAGGAAAGCTACTGCTAGCCAGCCAATAAAGTTGGAAAGTGGGATGACATCGCCTTGCCAGCTCCAAAAATCCAATTGAACTGCCACTGGTTCTATGATCACATCTATGGCCATCATCATCAAAGCTGCTAAAGCTGAGGCCAGCCAATCGTTGTCAATCTTATGGGCCAAGAGATTTCCGGTGCAATACACCAAAATCAGCCAGTTGACCCCAATCATCAAGGGTACCTCAAACAATTGAAAACCCAAGGCTTCTCCATACCAATAATTGCCAAAAGGAAATCCGGTATGCACTCCTAAAACCTCAGATCCATATCCAATAATGAAACCTATTAATAAAAACATCATAAATGCCATATTCCAGCCTCTACGGAAATAAAGTAAGATGCCAAAGTTCAGTAACAAGTGAAAGGGTGTGAGTAGCTGAAAGTAGGGCCTTGTTAAGGGAAAAGCCATCCCAAAAACGCCAACCAAATAAAATATGCTGATGATTGCCTGGAAAAGACTTAATTTATTGTTCAGTATAGCAGACAGACCGGTATTCTTTTTTGCGAGAGTTGGCTGGGACATGATATCGGGTAAGAATCAATTTTTCTATTAATCTGAATTTTAACTTCAGAAACCTATATTTGTTATCTGTAGAGTGCGACAAAAATAACCAATAAATTGATATTCAATGATATTATATAATGTGACGGTAAATATCGAAAAGCAATACGAGGAGGAGTGGGTAACCTGGATGAAAAGCACCCATATTCCCGATGTGTTAGCTACCGGCAAATTTGTGGAAAACAAGTTTTACAGGATCATGCATGATTCTGAAGATGGCAGCGCAAATTACTCCGTTCAATATTTTGCAGAAAATATGGATAGGCTCATGGAGTATCAAAGGGAATTTGCTCCTGCCCTCCAACAGGACGCCATCAACAAGTTCAAAGATAAGTTTGTGGTGTTTAGGACACTTTTGGAAACTGTAGAATAGGTGGGATGTCCGTAATTATAAAAGTCGATGATTCAGCAAGATGTCCCTGGTGTACAGGTTTTGACCTTTACCGGGAATATCACGACAAAGAATGGGGATCGCCTGTAAGGGATGATAGAAAGCAGTTTGAGTTTTTGGTTCTTGAAAGTGCCCAAGCAGGATTAAGTTGGGCGACCATTCTCAAAAAAAGAGAAGGGTATCGAGAAGCATTCGCAGGTTTTGATTATGAAAAAGTGGCCTCTTTTTCTCCTTCCCAAATTGAATCCTTGATTCAAAATCCGGAAATAGTCAGAAACAGAATGAAGATTGAAGCTGCGGTCAACAATGCCGGGAGGTTTTTGGATGTCATAGAAAAGCACGGTTCATTCAGCAGTTTTATATGGGATTTCGTAGATGGTATACAAATTCAGAATCATTTCAAGAATATGGGGGAAGTTCCTGCAAAAACCCCCATTTCTGACAAACTTGCCAAGGAAATGAAAAGGATTGGATTTAGATTCCTTGGAAGTACCATTTTATATGCCCACATGCAGGCCACTGGTTTGGTTAATGATCATTTGGTTACTTGCTTCCGTCACAAGGAACTGATGCATTAAAAAAGAGGCTGTCTCATAAATTGATCTTCAGATTTATTAACCAAACAAAATTCTGCTTAAGAGTCAATTCCTTTGTGACTTAGTGGCTTTGTGGCTAAAAATGCCACGAAGGCTCTAAGACACAAAGTTTTACTGATTACAAACAAAATAAATTTTTGGTAATTTATTAAAGCATTGACTTATGAGACAGCCTCTTCTCATAAAGCTTAAAAACCATATTCCTTAATCTCGCTTATTTTTTTGGTTTGTAGGCATCTTTATATCTGCTCCATATTTCGTAAATAGGGTTCCCTGTGGAGCTTAAGCCGCTATGATGCCATTCTCCGTCAACTATACTGTAGTTAAAATTTAAACTGTCCCCGACCCTGGAATCGTCTCTGGAAAAGAATTCTATCGTTTCGGTATATATTCCATCAATTGCGGTGTAAGTGCCCCCACCAGAGCCCATAAATTCTTTAGTGCCAGAATTGAATGCAATCCACTGGAATCGTCCACCAGTTAGGATTTTGACCGTACGTCTATCACCTGGAGTGCTTCTGGAAATCTCACCATCGCTTTTCCTTCCAGTAAAGACCCAATTATTGGTGAGCTCATCGCTTCCTTCCCCGATTTTTTCCCAGATTTCAACCAAAGTCTGACCATCTTTTTCAGTGGTGATGACCATTTTTCCGTCGGCCATAGTGATGTGAAATTTTGTGGTATTTCCTACAAATTCGGGATTAAAGGTGTAAAAATCCAAAGTCTCTGAGTAATCATTTCCACTTAAGGAGAACTCTCCTCCCCCCGCACCGAGGAATTTGTTGCTTTCACTTTCTTTGGCCCCGAATGCAAAATATCCATCTTGGAAAAGTTTGACATACTCTTTATCGTCTACAGGCTGTCCGTTTTTGTGGGTCATTTTCCAGGCCCCTTCAATATTTTGGGCCCATAGAAGTCCCGTTATAAACAACAATGGCAGTAACAATATTTTTTTCATGATATGATTATGTTAGGTTTATACTACCAATTTACCATATATAATGCCAATATGAAAACCTTTACCTTAGGAGATAGCAAAGAGCAGGTAGAAAAAATGCTGCCAGAAAAGCAGATTAAAGTAGTACAACTTGGTCAAATGAAGGTATGTGTAGTCAGAATTTCAGATAAGTTTTATGTCTTCGAGACTAACTGTCCCCATAGAATGGCGAACCTCAGTCAAGGATGGGTTAACAAGCAAAGTGAGGTAATCTGCCCCTTACACGAATACCGTTTTGACCTTTCTACAGGACAGGTCAGGAGTGGGGATTGTGGAGATTTGAAGGTTTTCAAAGCGGATATCACCGAAAAGGGACTTAAAATTTCTCTTCCTTAAAATGTTTTATTTGGACTTGAATATAAACTTTTCCAAAGTTCGAATAAAAGTAAAATTAAACACTGAAAACTAATTTAAACTTTGGAAAAGTTAACCCAGACAATATTGATTGTCCGTCAATGAAGTTTGGCCCCATTAGGCACTGGGAAATCAATGGATGACAATACTACTTCACCATTTTCATTTGCAAATCCAGTTACCAAGACCTCCGACATAAAGTCTGCTATTTGCTTTGGAGGGAAATTGCACACACATAACACCTGCTTTCCCATAAGGTCTGAAGCTCCATACAAGGCCGTGACCTGAGCAGAAGACTTCTTGATTCCTATATCACCCAAATCAATCCAAAGTTTGTATGCAGGTTTTCTGGCCTTTGAAAAATTTTCTACTTGTATGATAGTTCCTATTCTTAGGTCTATTTTCTGAAAATCACTAAAGTCAATCGTTTGCATTGGTATTTATTTTTTGTAAATTTGGAAACATTTCGGTAAAAACCAAGTTTAACCTAAGTTCTACAGCCACCTTTCAGACATGTCATTGATATCCAAAATTCTAACTGAAAACAAAGTCCAGTTCTTGGTAGCAGTCACTTTTTGTTTCCTTGCGAGTTTTGCATCTTTTGCCCAATCAGACCGAGAAAGGCAGCTTAATGATCTTCCAAGGAATTCGGACATTTACAATTCTTATGAAAGTCCTGAATCCAACTATGATACCAGAGTAGAAAATTCAGTTAGAAGTAATTCTACTTCTCAGACCAGAGACGAAGCAATATTGAAACCCAGTTCACAGAACAAACGGGATAATCCTATTTACAGACATGGTGGTGAAAAAGACATCAAAAAGGAAAACATGTCTACACTATCATTTAACCTATTTCTCTATATAGTAGACAAATTCAAAGAAGATTAATGCAAATACCAATAAATCCAAAAAAAGAGGCTTATGGCCTCTTTTTTTTATTCTTTTGAGGAAAGGCATTTGAGTTTGACAACAAAATCCCAAATACTGATTCCCATAGTCACCGCTATATTCAGTGAATGTTTGGTTCCCAACTGTGGAATTTCAAGAATATAGTCACAGGCCTTTAAGACTTTGTCATCTACACCAAAAACTTCATTGCCGAACACAAGCGCATATTTTTCCTGCGCTTTTGGTTGAAATTCATTCAGTTGGATACTATTTTCAACCTGTTCCAAACCACAAATGGTGTAGCCATTTTTTTTCAAGAATTCTATAGCCTCAAGAGTATCGGGCATATGTTCCCATTCTACAGATTCGGTAGCACCTAAGGCAGTTTTCTGAATGTCTCTATGGGGAGGAGTTCCGGTAATTCCACAGAGATAAATTTTTTCGAGCAAAAAAGCATCCGAAGTCCGGAATGCAGACCCGACGTTGTTGAGGCTTCGGATATTGTCCAGAACCACTACTAAAGGGGATTTTTCTACAGATTTAAATTCCTCCACTGAGAGCCTGTTCAGCTCTTCCATACTTAATTTTCTCATGCTGTTTTGTTTCCCTTTTGATATATTATAATTTCAGGCTTTTAAGAATTTTCAAAAATAGCAGAAAGAAAACAATTGCGTAGGATATGGCCAAGGTGAAATCAAAGGAAGTAAAAGAAACCCCGCTCATGAAGCAATACAATGCGATCAAGGCAAAGCATCCGGGAGCATTGCTTCTATTCAGAGTCGGGGATTTTTATGAGACTTTCGGTGAAGATGCAATCACAGCCAGCAAGGTTCTGGATATCGTTCTCACCAAAAGAGCCAATGGAGCCGCCTCACACATCGAACTTGCGGGATTTCCCCACCACTCCCTGGACAATTACCTGCCCAAATTGGTCAGAGCCGGCAATAGAGTGGCCATTTGTGATCAGCTGGAAGATCCAAAAGAGGTAAAAGGAATCGTAAAGAGGGGGGTGACCGAACTGGTGACACCCGGACTCTCTTTCAATGATAATGTCCTGGACAAAAGAAAAAATAATTATCTCGCATCTATTTATTTTGGAAAGGAAGCACTGGGAGTTTCATTCTTGGACCTTTCTACGGGGGAGTTTATGGCTGCAGAAGGTTCCCAATCCTATATCGAGAAGCTACTTCAGAGCTTTGCTCCTTCCGAGGTCATTTTTTCGAAAGCTTTCAAAGCAAAAGCCCAGGAAATACTCAAAGATAACTATACATTTTTTCATTGTGAGGATTGGGTGTATCAGTATGATTATACCTATGAGAAGCTTACCACCCATTTTTCCACAGCCAATCTCAAAGGCTTTGGGATAGAAACCATGCAAATGGCTACAATAGCTGCTGGAGCCATATTGTATTATCTGGAAGAGACAGAGCATAAGGAAGTAAAGCATATTGTGTCCATATCCCGGATTGCAGAGGAAAAATACGTTTGGTTGGATAAGTTTACTATCCGTAACCTCGAGTTGGTGTTTCCCCAGCAAGAAGGTGGGGTTCCTTTGATCGCCATATTGGATCAGTCAGTCACTCCTATGGGGTCTCGAATGATGAAAAAATGGATGGTGCTTCCTTTGAAAGAGAAAGAACCGATAGAAGAAAGGCTCAAAGTGGTGGAGTTCTTTTTTGAAGAAACAGAATTGGGAGAAAAAATCCTCTTACACCTCAAGCATATAGGAGATTTGGAAAGGCTCATTTCCAAAGTTGCCGTAGGAAGAATCAATCCAAGGGAAATGAATCAGCTGAAAAAGGCCCTCAAAAACACCCTTCCTATCAAAGAGCTGCTCAGACAATCCAGCAGCAGCACCTTAAAAAAACTTTCAGACCAGATACACTCTTGTGAATTTTTGCTCGAAAAAATAGAAAAGGAGCTTCAGGAAGATGCTCCAATGCTGGTTCATCAGGGCAATATCATTAACGATGGCGTAGATGCGGAGCTGGATGAATATAGAGGTTTGGCCAATACAGGCAAAGATTATCTGGTAGCCCTACAGCAAAGGGAAATGCAGCGTACAGGTATAAGCTCTCTTAAGGTTGCTTTCAATAAGGTCTTTGGGTACTATCTGGAAGTCACCAATGCCCATAAGGACAAAGTGCCTCAAGAATGGATCAGAAAGCAGACTTTGGTCAATGCAGAAAGATACATCACTCCAGAGCTCAAAGAATATGAAGAAAAAATCCTCAACGCGGAGGAGAGGATGATTGCCATTGAGCAGAAATATTTTTTGGCTTTGGTGCAGGATGCTTCGGAGTACGTGACCCAGGTACAGCAGAATGCCAGAGTGTTGGCAACGATAGATTGTTTGCTTTCTTTTGCTACTGTAGCTAGATCTAACAGTTATTGTATGCCCAAGATTTCGGATACAGATTCCCTTGAAATCAAAGATGGTAGACACCCAGTGATCGAAAAGCAATTACCTGTAGGGGAACCTTACGTACCCAATGACATTTACCTGGATAATGATAGCCAACAGATCATCATCATTACGGGCCCTAACATGGCCGGTAAATCAGCCTTGTTGAGACAAACTGCTTTGATTGTCCTAATGGCTCAGATGGGGAGTTTTGTGCCTGCGACCTATGCCAGAATAGGGATTATCGACAAAGTTTTTACAAGAGTAGGTGCTTCAGATAACCTTTCAAAAGGGGAGTCTACCTTCATGGTCGAAATGACAGAGACCGCCAGTATCCTGAACAATCTCTCCGATAGGAGTTTGGTACTGATGGATGAAATCGGCCGAGGGACGTCTACCTACGACGGGATTTCCATAGCATGGTCTATCGTAGAATTTTTGCACAACCATCCAAAATTCCGCGCCAAAACGCTTTTCGCCACCCATTACCACGAACTCAACCAGCTCACTGAAGATTTTTCTAAAATCAAAAACTTCAATGTTTCGGTCAAAGAAGTAGGGAATAAGGTCATTTTTATGAGGAAACTGAAGGAAGGTGGAAGTGAGCATAGTTTTGGTATCCATGTAGCTCAAATGGCAGGTATGCCAAATGCTGTTGTACTGAGGGCATCCGAAATTATGCTTCATCTGGAAAAGGACAAAGCATTGAACAATTCAAAGGAGAAAATCAAAGAAATGCCCAAGAACAATTACCAACTGAGCTTGTTTGAGATGGATCCAAAATTTAAAGAAGCTCAGGAGATGCTTGAAAAAATTGATATCAATACTATATCTCCTGTAGAGGCCCTGATAAAGCTAAATGAAATAAAAAAGAAACTTGAAGGGTGAAAATTCAGTTTAAAAGGTAGATTGTTTTTAAACTAGACTGTTTGCTTATGGGAATTAGCTTAATAGAGGAGCTACAAAAACAAAAAAAACTCTCGGAATTTTTCTCTTATTGGAAAGATAAAGGGCCTGTATCCATCCCAGATGAAAAACAAATCATAGAAGATTTGAAAAAGTTAAGTCAGACGCTTTCTATGAAGGAAGGTTTGATCATGGGATGTTTTGATTACAGAGATCTCAGTTTGGCTTTTTTTACTAAAAATATTGAGGAAATTAGTGGTTATTCTGCAGAGTATTTGGAAAGTAATGGTGTCGCCGGAGTGATTTCAGCCCTTCATCCAGACGATGCCAGAGAGCATGTAGCATTCAACAACAAGGTATTGGAGCATTTCAATTCAGCCAGCTTGGAAGAAAAAAAAACCTTTGAGCTTTCTTATACCCTAAGGTGGCTGCATAAATTTACTCAGGAAGAGATTTGGTTTTTCACAAAAGCCAAGCCCTATTTGATAGATGAACACGGCAATTTTATATATGATCTTCACATAGGTTTTCAAGTTACCAACAACGAGCACTTAACAGGATATGACTGGAGTTTCTCTTATGTAAAAGATTCAGGGAAAAAGATACTTTACAAGAAAGGAGATTTTATAGTTGAGAAGTCTCTTTTGACGAAAAAGGAGAAACAGATTGCAATAATGATTGCTCAGGGGATGGGGTCTCAGGAAATAGCAGATGCTTTATCGATATCTGCTAATACGGTATTTACGCATAGGAAAAAGATTCTGAAAAAGTTAAATGCCAAAAATACTGCAGAAATGATCAGGATTTTGAGCAATTTAAAGATAAATTAAGTTGCTGATTATCAATTTTGAGGGTGTGCTGAAGTGTAAAGCTTAAAATTTTTTTTAGAAGTGCCTTTTGCAATTTTGGAAAATGGGTATACCTTTGCACACACAAAAGGGGAAAACGAAAGGATTTCCTCCAAATGTATTGAAAAGCGAGAGTAGCTCAGTTGGTAGAGCACGACCTTGCCAAGGTCGGGGTCGCGAGTTCGAATCTCGTCTCTCGCTCCATCCAAAGCCCTTGAAAAAGGGCTTTGTTGTTTAGAAGAAAAAGTAGCTCAGACATGCGTCGGAGTGAAGCCGGGATGGTGGAACTGGTAGACACGCAAGACTTAAAATCTTGTGGCCATTAGGCCGTGCGGGTTCGATTCCCGCTCCTGGTACAGAAGCCTCGCAGCAATGCGGGGCTTTTTGTTTTTATTCATGATTTGTCCTTGGACATATACGCTTAAATTCGTTAACATCTAGGTCTTCAATATCCTTTCATTTCAACTTCACTTAAGAATTGACGTTAAATCTGCCGGGGAATAATTGATTGATTTAAGGGTTTTTCTATCTCCTGCTCTGTAAACCAAATACAGGTTTTCTTCCTTTTCAAAATAGCATTCTACACCCTGACTTTGATAATGGGCCATGGTGGCTTTGGCTTCTTCTTCACTTTTACATGCTTTGCTCATGTTGGACCTTTGAACTTCGTCAAAGAGGTCTCGGAATTTTTCAGCAAGCCCAAATTCCAAAATGGCACCCGAAAGTACATATTGAAGATCGCATAAGGCATCCGCTATTTCCACGATGTCTTTGTTTTGAATTCCTTCCTCCAGTTCCTTCAGTTCCTCTGCGAGCAATGAGACTCTCAGTTGACACCTGTTAGTGTCAGGAACTTGAGGATTATCCAAAATGGGGTGCTTAAATGTCTTGTGAAAGGCGGCTACAGAAGTGAGACTTTTCGGATCTTGCATGTTGACTTTTTCTTTTTTTCCAATTCAAATAAAACAAAAAAGGCCGGAATTTCCGGCCCTTTATAATATTAATGGTCTGTTATTTCTTTCTAAAAGTAACTGCTGAAGACACGTTACTTTCTATCTGTGTCAGGATCGTTGCATTGTCATCAGCGGAACCTGGTCCGATCTCGATCATTCCGTCAGCATTGCTGTCCACAGCGGTAGAAAAGTCCACTCCTTCAAAAAGTTTGTTTAGATCAAATACCAATTCCATGGCTGTCTCTCCATCTACCATTACCCCATCTTCTTCTTCAGCACTTGCACTGATCAAAAGTTCTTGGTCGAGCCAGATTTGAGAATCTTCGCCATCGATCTGCCCAAAAATCCAAAGTGATTTATTGTGCATGGTCTCTGATTCTTCAGTTTCGGTGTTTTTGTAAAGTCTCAGGTCAATTTCCTGATAACTTCCTTCCGGAGTCTGGCCTTCTGCAATGGTTTCGGATTGAACACTTCCGCCGTTCATAAGAATCAAAGTCTGCTCTTTTGAGGCGTTGCTTTGTAGCGATGCATTGACAGCAGTATTGAGAGTGATTCCCCCAAGTCCTATCCCAGCCAATAAATCAGCTTTGGCAGCATAACGCATTTCCACTTCCTTGATCCCCACTTTGAAATCGGTAGTAGAAAACCCATTGACAATGATCCTCTCATTGAGTTCAGGAGGATTGGTATTCTCTCCCTCTACAGTTGCAGAAAGGGAAGCACTGCTCTTTGGTTCGTCAAAAGTTTCGTCTTGATCTTCTGTACAGGCCCATCCTAAAGCCAAAACGGATACCATTAAAAATCCTTTTGCGTAATTCTTCATACTTTTTTTCATAGTGAAATAATTGTTGGTTTGGCTACCTGTTTTTGCAATTGGTATGCCACCAAGTCCCTATTTCACCACCAAAATTCCTGAGAAAATGGCCATAATTAAGAAAAAAATAAAGGTTTTGGAAAAAATATAGCGGACCCTTTAGAGCCCGCTAAGTTTTAACTGTTTCGTTTTTTCTTATATTTTACCGTGCAACAATTGCTCAGCTTTTAGTAAGAATAGCATACCTGCTACTCACTTCGTCCCAATTGATCACATTCCAAAATGCCGACACATAATCGGGTCTTCGGTTTTGGTAATTTAAATAATAAGCATGTTCCCAGACATCTATTCCCATCAATGGAATTCCCTGAAAATCCGAAAGATCCATTAGTGGGTTATCCTGATTTGGCGTAGATCCTACTTGCAAGAGGTTATTTCTGTCCAAGACCAACCAGGCCCAACCGGAACCAAATCTCCCTTTGGCCTCATCTTCAAATTTTGTTTTGAATTCATCAAAGCTGCCGAAAGCCCCGTCAATAGCCTCCTTAAGGTCTCCACTTGGTTCTCCACCTCCGTCTGGTGACATGATTTTCCAGAACAGCTCATGATTGTAATGTCCACCACCATTATTGCGCATTTTGGTGGAGTACTTGGACATGTTCATCATTACTTCTTCCAGAGGTTCGCTTACATCTACACCTTCTTCTGATGCAGCCTCAGCAAGATTATTGGCATAGGCAGCAGCATGTTTGGTGTAGTGGATCTCCATGGTCATGGCATCAATGTGCGGTTCCAGAGCAGCATAATCATAAGCCAGTGGGGTTTGCTCAAAACCGGTACTCAATGCAGGCTTGTCTTCGAAGTCTACATTTCGGCCACCGCAAGCTGTCAAGAATGCGGAACCAACAGCTGAGCTGCCAATACCCAACATTAGGGTAGCCTTAGAGCTATGGCTTAGAAATGATCTACGGGACACACTAAAAGTTTTCTTTTTCATATAAGTTGGTTTTAATTGAATGAAATATTCATACACAACACGGTCCAATTTAGGGATTTCGGCCCGATAAAAAAACCGAAAGTAAGACAATAAGTCTGATTTTCTGACAAGATGCTTATGTTTGCATAACCAATTCTTATTGGTTTGGTTTTTGAAATTAAAGTTTTCCCAATCAATTGTGGGCTATAGCCAATGGAAATTTCCTTTTATAAATATCAAGGTACAGGCAATGATTTTGTAATGATAGATGACAGGTCAGCAGCCTTTCCGGAGCAAGATCTGAAGCTTGTAAGCAGAATTTGTGACCGAAAGTTTGGAGTAGGTGCAGACGGCCTTATCCTTATACGCCACAAAGAGGGTTATGACTTCGAGATGGTGTACTTCAATGCAGACGGAAGCCAAAGCATGTGTGGCAATGGTGCAAGATGTGCAGTGGCTTTTTCCAGGTTTTTGGGGATAATTGATGAGTCAACCTACTTTCTTGCTATAGATGGAGCTCATGAAGCCCGGATTTCCGAGGGAATTGTGCGCCTCAAAATGGGTAATGTAAAAAGCCTTACCAACAAAGGAAAAGATTACTTTGTCAATACCGGCTCTCCGCACCATGTACGTTTTGTGGAAAATGTAGAACTCTACCCGGTAGTCGAAGAAGGTGCTAAGATAAGATATGGTAAGGATTATGAACCTGGTGGCACTAATGTCAATTTTGTGTCGGTCTTGGAAAGTGATCACATTTTTGTCAGGACCTATGAAAGAGGTGTGGAGGATGAAACCCTTTCCTGCGGAACAGGGGTAACCGGATGCGCTTTGGTCTTTGGCTCCAGGAATGAACTGAGAAAAGTGAGGATCAAAACACTTGGAGGGGATTTGATGGTGAGCTTTTCGGAATCTGCCGGTGGTAATTTTGAAAATATTTTCCTCATTGGTCCCGCGGAACAGGTATTTGAAGGGAAATTTAAGATAGACTGGCCTCAGGTTTAGAAGGTCATCATGTAAAACGTGCTCATCGCGGTCTTTCTCAAAACTACCATCTAATTGAAATAATTAATAAAAACGCCGTAATTTTAAGGCCCAATTATATAAACAGAATTATGTTAGATTTTATAGCCAAAGGTTTGGCAAAAGTTTTCGGAACCAAATCGGATAGAGATATAAAAGAGTTTACCCCAAAAGTTGCTGTAATAAATGAAGCCTTCCAAAAATTACAGGCTTTGACAGATGATCAGCTGAGGGAAAAGACCCAAGAAATCAAGTCCATCATCAATGCCGACCTGAAATCATTTGATGATAATATTGCAGATCTCAAAAAGCAGATTGATGCTCTGTCTCCTGACAAAGTTCATGAGAAAGATGCACTTTTTACCCAAATCGAAAAAATCGAGGCAGATAGAGACGAAGAGCTGGAAGTCGTTTTGGACAAAGTGATGGCAGATGCCTTCGCGGTGGTAAAAGAGACTGCAAGAAGATTTAAGGAAAATGGGAAGCTTGTGGTAAAAGCCACGCTTGCAGACAAAGAATTGTCGGCCAGAAAACCAAACGTAGAAATACAGGGAGAGGAAGCCATCTGGCACAACAAGTGGATGGCAGCCGGCAGTGAAGTGGTCTGGGACATGGTCCATTATGACGTACAGCTGATTGGCGGGATGGTACTTCACAAAGGTAAAATCGCCGAAATGGCAACAGGTGAAGGTAAAACATTGGTTTCTACACTTCCCGCCTATCTCAATGCATTGGCCGGAAGAGGTGTTCACCTGGTGACGGTCAATGATTACCTTGCCAAAAGGGATTCTGAGTGGAATGCACCTCTGTTTGAGTTCCATGGCCTGACAGTGGATTGCATAGACAAGTATCCGCCCAATTCCGACGCGAGGAGAAAAGCTTACTCTTCAGACATTGTTTATGGGACAAATAATGAATTCGGGTTTGATTACCTAAGGGACAATATGGCCCGAAATGCAGATGATCTGGTACAGGGAAAGCATCATTTTGCCATGATTGATGAGGTCGATTCTGTATTGATTGATGATGCCAGGACGCCTTTGATTATCTCCGGTCCTGTACCAAGAGGAGATCAGCATGAATTTGACGAGATGAAGCCAAGAGTGGCTACCTTGGTGGATGAGCAAAGAAAGCTTGTGCAGGGATTTCTGACAGTTGCCAAAAAATTGATTGCGGAGGGAAAAGAAAAAGAAGGTGGATTGGCACTTTTCAGGGCGTACAGAGGTATGCCAAAATATAAGCCTTTGATTAAATACCTTTCAGAACCAGGTATCCGGGTTATTTTACAAAAGACCGAAAATTTTTACCTACAGGACAACAAAAGAAATATGCCTGAGGCGGACGAACCGCTTTTATTTACCATAGAAGAAAAAACAAACGGGATAGAATTGACAGACAATGGGATAGAAACTATCACTGCCAAAAATGAGGATCCTACCTTCTTTATCATGCCTGATATAGGTGTGGAGATAGCCGAAATGGAGAAAAATCCAGATTTGGACGATAAAGAGAAATTGATCCGCAAAGAGGAAATTATCAAAGATTATGGTGTAAAAGCCCAGCGTATCCATACGGTCAATCAGTTGCTGAAAGCATACTGTATGTTTGAAAAGGATACAGAATATATAATTGTAGACGGCAAGGTGAAGATTGTGGATGAGCAGACAGGCCGTGTGATGGAGGGAAGAAGGTATTCAGATGGCTTACACCAGGCCATAGAAGCCAAGGAAAATGTAAAAGTAGAAGATGCCACGCAGACTTACGCTACCATTACCCTTCAGAATTACTTCAGAATGTACCATAAGCTTGCCGGTATGACCGGTACTGCTGAGACAGAGGCTGGAGAGTTTTGGACCATTTATAAGTTGGATGTGGTCGTGATCCCTACCAACAAGCCAATTATCAGAGACGATAGAGAAGATAAAGTCTACAAAACAGTCAGGGAAAAATTCAATGCAGTAGCAGACGAGATCGTAGAACTAACCCAGGCCAAAAGACCGGTACTTGTAGGTACTACTTCTGTGGAAATTTCAGAAGTGCTTTCCAGAATGCTCACGATCCGAAAGATCAACCATCAGGTATTGAATGCCAAGCAGCATGCTCGTGAGGCAGATGTGGTAGCAGAGGCAGGTAAGCCCGGGACGGTGACTATCGCAACCAACATGGCAGGCCGTGGTACAGATATTAAGCTTACTCCCGAGTCCCGTGCAGCAGGTGGATTGGCCATCATCGGTACTGAAAGGCATGAGTCCCGACGTGTCGACCGTCAGCTTAGAGGTCGATCAGGTCGTCAAGGAGATGTGGGCTCTTCCCAATTCTTTGTTTCCCTGGAAGACAACCTAATGAGGATGTTTGGTTCGGACAGAATTGCCAAGCTCATGGATAGAATGGGACTGGAAGAGGGAGAAGTGATTCAGCATTCCATGATTACCAAGTCTATCGAAAGGGCGCAAAGAAAGGTAGAAGAAAACAACTTTGGTGTCAGAAAAAGACTTCTTGAGTATGATGATGTCATGAATTCCCAAAGGGAAGTGGTCTACAAAAGAAGGAAAAATGCACTCAAAGGCGAAAGACTTGAATTGGACATACTGAATATCATGTATGATGTGGCATTTGATATTGTTCAGATGGCCAAAACCACTGAAGACATCGAAAACCTCAGAATGAACATATACAGTTCACTTGGAATTGACCATCAATTCTCCGAGGATGACATCAAAACCAAAGATGTCAATGTGCTTACTCAAGAACTATTTGATGCAGCCTATCAAAGTTACGTTTCCAAAAATGAACGCATCCTGACCAAGGCTATGCCTGTCTTGAGTGATGTATATAACAACCGTGGCGCCACAGTCAAAGAAATCATGGTGCCGATCACAGACGGTATCAAACAAATCGGTGTAGTGATCAACCTTGAATCCACTGTCAGTAATGAAGGAAGGGATCTGATCAGAGCTATAGAGAAAAATGTAACCTTGGCCATCATCGATCAAAACTGGAAAGAGCACCTTCGGGATATGGATGACTTGAAACAGTCCGTTCAGAACGCCGTTTATGAGCAGAAAGATCCGCTTTTGATCTATAAGTTTGAAGCTTTCGAAATGTTCAAAAGGTTTGTAGGCAAACTCAATGAGGATACCATTTCATTTTTGGCCAAAGCGGAACTGCCTACACAAGATCCCAATCAGGTCAAAGCTGCACAAGCTCCTAGACGAGAGGACAACAGAGTCACGGCTTCCAAAGAGGAAGTTGGCAGTACGCTAAATCCTGGGGCCAGCAGGCAAGCTGCTGCAGCAGTAGCCAGTCGGACTGAAGCCCCTCAGGTGGTAGCGCCTAGAAAATCCGAGAAAGTTTATGGACGTAATGACCGTGTTACCGTTCAATATGCTGATGGTAAAACAGTCAAAGACGTCAAGTACAAAAGTGTGGAACAAGACATCGAAAGTGGGAAGTGTGTCATTATCGGATAAAGTAAAAGAAATCATGAAAAGATCCTTGATTGCAATTTTAGTGTCGGTTTTCCTGTTAAGTTCTTGTGCCATCTTCAAAAAATCTGGCCCAAAAGCGGATGAGTTTGCCGATTACACTGAAGACATCAGCGGTGAAAGGATCACTTTTTCTGATTTGAGTGAGCAGGCCAAGAAAGTGTCAGATGCTGCGCCCAGAGAAAGTGCTGAAGCGGTTGATGATGACTTAGAATATGCTTTGAAAGCATTTAAGGATAAAAATAAGGGTGAGCGTTACTGGAACGGTTTTACCGTTTTGGTGTTCAGCGGAGTAGACAGAGAACAAGCCTTTAAGACCCAGAAGGAGCTAGAGGAATCCTTTCCTGATATCAAATCAGATATGCAGTATCAGCAGCCCCGCTACCTTTTGAAGGTTGGCAAATTTGTCAACAGAATAGAAGCCCAGCCTTATTACCACCAATTAATTGAAAAAT
Organism: Arthrospiribacter ruber; assembly: GCF_019343195.1. Classification (GTDB taxonomy): domain Bacteria; phylum Bacteroidota; class Bacteroidia; order Cytophagales; family Cyclobacteriaceae; genus Arthrospiribacter; species Arthrospiribacter ruber. The sequence continues at coordinate 272,261 of NZ_RPHB01000007.1, read as the reverse complement.
TCCCTACTGTCAGAATCATACAGGACAGGTTTCAAAGGGAAGGATATGTAAATCCAGACCCCGTAGAGGATGTTGAAAGACCAGATCAGAACATTAGCCAAGACCTATAAATCCGAATTTATTTCCAATAGAAGGCACCTTCATGCCAATCCCGAACTTTCTTTTCAGGAATACAAAACGGCTGAGTTTGTAACTTCCAAGCTGAAAGAAATAGGGATAACCCAAATCGAAACAAAGGCAGGTACAGGAATTGTTGCTTTGATTGAAGGGTTCAATCCATCCCAAAAGACGATTGCTCTTAGGGGAGATATGGATGCATTGCCGATAATGGAGGAGAATGACGTGGCCTACAAATCCCAGAATCCCGGAGTGATGCATGCCTGCGGTCACGATGTACACACTTCCTCACTCCTTGGAGCAGCCAAGATTCTTCATGAGCTGAAAGACCAATTTGAAGGCACCGTGAAGTTGATTTTTCAACCTGGTGAAGAGCTGATCCCCGGCGGAGCTTCATTGATGATCAAGGACAAAGCACTTGAAAATCCAAGACCTTCCGGTATAGTAGGGCAGCATGTAATGCCTTTGATCCCTGTCGGGAAAGTAGGCTTTCGCTCAGGCATGTACATGGCAAGTGCAGATGAACTTTATATTACAGTGAAAGGTAAAGGAGGCCATGGCGCTATGCCGGAAATGCTGGCTGATCCTGTTTTGATGGCGAGTCATATGATAGTGGCATTGCAACAGGTAGTGAGCAGAAATGCTTCCCCAAAGATTCCTTCAGTTCTTTCTTTTGGTAGGATAGAAGCGCTGGGTGCGACCAACATTATCCCTAATGAAGTAAAAATCCAGGGTACTTTCCGCACGCTAAATGAAGAATGGAGAGCAAAAGCCCATATCCAAATGGTGAAAATCGCCAAAGGCATTGTAGAAGGCATGGGGGGTGAAGTGGATTTTGAAGTAAGGAAAGGATATCCCTTTCTAAAAAATGCGGAAGAGCTTACCGAAAGAGCAAAGAATGCTGCTAAAGACTATTTGGGCGAAGAAAATGTAGAAGACCTGGACATCTGGATGGCTGCAGAGGATTTTTCTTACTATACACAGGAAATAGACGGCTGTTTCTATCGTTTAGGAACCAGAAATGAATCCAAAGGAATCACTTCAGGGGTTCATACCCCGACTTTCGACATAGATGAGGATGCCATGGAAATCGGTGCCGGACTGCTGGCATGGATTGCAGTCAATGAATTGAAAGCATAAAAGAAATAAGCCCTTGGCAAAATAAATAGAAAATTAATTCTACCTATTGAAAGACAAGTTCGCCAGAATAATAAACAACCCTCATTCTAATTTATTTCAACTATAATTCCATTGTATTTCTACTGTATTTCAATCATTAAGTAGCCAATATCTATAAATATCTACCAGTATCCACGAATATCCCTAAGCCTATCCCGAATCGCTTCGCTCTCGGGACTTCCGCTAAAGCTCCAGTTTCAATAATATTTCAACCTTATTTCTACATTATATCCATAATATTTCTAGTTTATTAAAGAAAACATGAAAAGAATTAAAACCCTTATCTTGGCCATTTTGATGGCTTTCAGCATCAATACCCAATCATTTGCCTGGGGAGGAATCGGGCATTATGTAATCGGCAAGCTTGCAGAATGGCACATGAATCCGGAAACAGTCAAAAAAGTAGAGGATGTGTTACAGAAGCAATCCATCTCTGGTGTTGGGGTGTGGATGGACAATATCCGCGCAGACAAAAAATACGATTATACCTATACTTGGCACTGGGTGACTACCGTGGATGGGGAATATGATCCCGAAATCCAAGAAGAAGGAGGAGATGCATACTCAGCCTTGCTACAGCTGAAAGAAAACCTGAAAAAAGGGGGCTTGAGTGCTGAGGAAGAAAGAGATCAACTCAGAATGCTGATCCACATTGTAGGAGATTTGCATCAGCCTTTTCACGTGGGCAAGCCTGGTGATAGGGGTGGAAATGACGTAAAAGTGAGTTTTTTCAATAAGGAAACCAACATCCATGCGATCTGGGATTCTGATATGATTGAAAACAAAAAGATGAGTTACACAGAAATCGCTCATGAGCTGAATAAAAGAATTACTCCTGAGTTGAAAGAAAAATACACCAGCAAAACACCAGCGGATTGGTTGAGAGAAGCGGCCGCTATCCGTCCTGATATGTACGATATTCCTGAAAATAATCGCATAGGGTACGATTATATCTATAAGCACTACCACCATACTGAAGAGAGACTTACAGCTGCCGGAATCAGACTTGCTGATATTCTGGAAGAAATCTACGGTTCCAATTGAGTTTGAACCTTACAGCGACTTTTGTTTAGCCGGTGATTGATCATCGGCTTTTTTTTACCAAAAATGTATAATGACTTCAGGAAAAATTAAAGTACTTCATATTTATGGATTAAAAAGAATCAACTATTTTGTACATGTAAGTGTACAAAAATTTAAAATCGTGCTCAGTACCTCCATTTCAGATTTTAGAAGGGATATCAAAGCTTACTTTGATAAATTCACTGAGGATTTTGAAACCCTAATTAATTTTAAATAAGCCTTGGCCTCTTTTTTTGACACCAAAATAGAATTTCTTCGCGGCATGGGTCCGCAAAAGGCTGCTTTGATCAACAAGGAGCTGAATATTTTTACCTATGGGGAGCTTTTGCAGCATTATCCTTTTCGCTATGAAGACAGATCAAGGTTTTACAAGATCAGAGAGATAAGCGAAGAACTGGAAAATGTTCAGGTCGTCGCCAAAATTCGCAAAGTAGAAAGCATTGGTGAAGGAAGGAAGAAAAGGCTGGTAGCCCATATTTTTGACGATACTGGGGAAATGGAACTTACTTGGTTTAAAGGGATCCAATGGGTGGTCAAAAAACTGGTGACTGGCGTTCCTTTTGTTTTTTTCGGAAAGCCAAACCGGTATGGTAGAAAATTCAGTATTGCCCACCCTGAGATGGAACCTCTGAATCAAGGGCTGGAGCAGCGAAGCTCTTTTCTTCCGGTATATTCCACCACTGAAAAACTGAGGATAAAGTTCCTTGACTCCAAAGGGATTTCAAAAATTATGGAGGGACTTGTCCAAGCTGCACTGCCGCAGATTCAGGAAACTTTGCCCATGGATATCATACAGAGGTTCAATCTAATTTCCAAAAGAGAAGCCATCCGTCAAATCCATTTTCCGGATAATCCCGAAATTTTAAAGAAGGCAAGGTTTAGGCTCAAGTTTGAGGAATTTTTCTTTGTACAACTCCGGCTGTTGAAACTCAAGCTGACAAGAACCGAAAAATCCAGGGGTCAGGTACTTTCCCAAACAGATTTGCTTACCAAATTTTACAAAGAACACATTCCTTTTGAATTGACGGAGGCACAAAAAAGGGTAGTCAGGGAATCCTTTGCCGATATGAAATCAGGAAAGCAGATGAACAGGCTTATCCAAGGGGATGTGGGCAGTGGTAAAACCATGGTGGCATTTATCTGCATACTCATTGCCATCAGTTCCGGAGCGCAGGCATGTCTTATGGCACCTACCGAGATACTTGCCAATCAGCATCACGAGGGGCTGAAGGAATATGCTGACATGATGGGCCTCCGCATTGCTTTGCTGACAGGGTCTACCAAAAAGTCCACAAGGAAGATCATTCATGAGATGTTGCTTTCAGGAGAATTGCATATTCTCATTGGTACGCATGCGCTTTTGGAAGATATTGTTCAGTTCAGAAATTTGGGATTGGCCATAGTAGACGAACAGCACCGCTTTGGAGTGGCACAAAGGGCCAAACTCTGGGAAAAAAACAAAGAGTTTCTTCCTCATGTGCTGGTGATGACAGCTACTCCTATTCCCCGTACCTTGGCCATGACCCTGTATGGTGATCTGGACATTTCAGTCATAGATGAGCTTCCGGCAGGAAGAAAGCCAATTCAGACCGTGCACAGGTATGACAAAGACAGGTTGAAGGTTTTTGGATTTATCCGTAAGCAGATTTTGGAAGGTCGGCAGGTGTATATCGTTTATCCATTGATCGAGGAGTCAGAAAAAATGGACTTGAAGAGCCTAATGGATGGCTATGACAGTATCTGTAGGGCTTTTCCCGAATTTCCGGTGAGTATCGTGCATGGGGACATGAAAGCAGCCGAGAAGGATTTTGAGATGCAGCGATTTGTAAAAGGTGAAACCAAGATCATGGTGGCCACTACTGTTATTGAGGTTGGGGTGAATGTGCCCAATGCTTCGGTAATGATTGTAGAAAATGCCGAAAGATTTGGTCTCTCCCAGTTACATCAATTGAGGGGAAGAGTAGGAAGAGGAGCGGATCAGTCTTATTGTATTTTGATGAGTAAATATGAATTGTCCAAGGACAGCCGCGTACGGTTGGACACCATGGTCAGGACAAATAATGGCTTCGAAATAGCAGATGTGGACCTCAAGCTAAGAGGACCTGGGGACCTGATGGGCACCCAACAAAGTGGCGTTGCTGATTTGATGATTGCCGACCTGAGCAAGGATGCTCCGATTCTTACCATGGCGAGGGATGCAGCCTCATTGTTGATTCAGGATGATCCGGAGCTCAGTAAACCTGAAAACACTATGGTGCTTCGGCAGATCAGGTCCCATAAGAAACACCAGATCAACTGGAGTAGGATCTCCTAATGCTTCCTTTTCCCGCAGATTTCGCTGATAGAAGGTTGGGATTGGTTTGATTAATTCAATTCAAATCATCTGCGCTTATCTCCGAAATCTTCGGGAGGTATTTGTATTCCTGAAGATATGGCTGGTAAGCGCAGATGAATAGGACTTAAATAGCTACTCTTTCACCGGTTTCACCTGATTTAAGTATTGCTTCGACAATCTTAATGTCCTGCAATCCCTCTTCTCCCGGTACAGGCATAGGTCGTCCTTCCATGATTGCCAAAGCGTCCATATCCATTTGATTGGCTTGTTGCCAAGGAATTTCATACGGATAATTGATCTCTCCAAGTGGGCTTTTCCCCTTGTTTCCTGCATAAGATGAAAATGGCTCAATCTCTATCTTGCCCTCTTCACAGGTCACAGTTAGAAAATTTGTGTTTTCATAGAATGAAGTTTTGATTTTACCGATCACACCTCCAGGAAATTCCAGTTCGGCTTCCACCACTTCTCCAAGCCCATCTTGGTAAATTTCCGGCCTTTCGGCCCATATTTTTGCGCTTTTCACAGCTATGGGTTCCATATTACTGCCCAGACGGGCACCTTGAATGGCATATACGCCCATGTCATAGATGACACCACCACCCATTTCCTTTTTCTGTTTCCAGTGGTCGGTCCGGTTTTCTCTGTATCCCGCTGCACAGTCCACGGCTTTAACCTTACCTAGCTTTTCGTTTTTCACAATATCCTGATAGGCCAAAGTGTTGGGCTCGTGTTGACAGCGATAGCCAATAGAAAGGGTAACATTATTTCTCTTACAGGCGTCGATCATGGCTTGGCATTCTTCCGCTGTGACAGCCATGGGTTTTTCGCACCAAACATGCTTTCCTGTGTTTGCTGCCTTGATGGTATATTCCATGTGCATGGAAGGAGGAAGAACAATGTAGATCACATCAATATCATCATTTTCGGCGATGCCGTCCATGTTGTTATAGTTGTAGATGTTCTTTTCAGGAATGTTGTATTTTTCTTTCCAGGCCTCAGCTTTGGATGGGGTGCCGGTGACAATTCCGGCCAGGTAACAGTTTTTGGTCTGCTGCAATGCAGGCGCCAGCAGGTCTGTGCTGTAGTAACCCAGCCCTACCAGTGCTACCCCGAGCTTTTTGTCCTTAGGTGGATCAGCACAAGCAAAAAGGGAAAAAGGTGAAACAAGGCCGATTCCGGACACCAAGGAAATGGTTTTTAAGGTGTCTCTTCTACTCAGATTTTTCATGGTTCAATAGGTTTAATGTAAAAGGTTTAGCTAAACCTTCAATTTAAGGTTTTTGGGGAGGGGAGCAAAATTTTCCGTACATTAGAATATCTGAAAATCTTAAAACCATTGAATCATGAGGTACTACCTTGCCTTTTTTTTATGCTTGATCATGAGCATTCCGTCTTTTTCCCAACAGAGTAAACCTTATATCAGTCTGGCCGAAGCAAAGAAAATAGCTGATGCTGCTGAAGCAAAAGCTTTGGAAAATGAGTGGACTGTGGTCATCGCCATTGTAGATGATGGTGGGCACTTGATTTTACTTCGGAAAATTGACGGAACACAGATTGGCAGTGTGGAAGTGGCACAGGCCAAAGCCCGCTCGGCAGTTTACTTTAAGCGGAGTACAAAGGTTTTTGAAGATGGGGTCAATGAGGGAAATGTGCGAATGCTTTCCCTGCCCAATGCAGTGGCTTTGGAAGGAGGTCTGCCTATTTTTAAGGATGGATTTTGCATAGGCGCTATTGGCATTTCCGGAGTCAGATCTGATCAGGACGGAGTAATTGCGGCCGCGGGATTGGAAGTATTGGAAGAAAAATAAAAAATACGACATGAAAATTTATAGACAGCTATTCATAACGATGACAGGCATTTTGATGCTTTTGATTTCCTGTCATACAAAAGAGGTCAAAAAACTTGAATCCGGAGAAGGTTTCGTAAAGGTGGATGGTGGAGAGGTCTGGTATGAAGTCGTGGGGGAAGGCAATAAGCTTCCCGTATTGCTTCTGCACGGAGGGCCAGGAGGGGCGAGTTTCGGTTTCGAACCACTCAAAGAAATGTCCTATGATGGGCCATTGATTTTTATGGATCAATTGGGTTCGGGGAGGTCTTCTGCCATATCAGATACCAGCTTGATGACAGTAGAGCATTATGTGGATCAGGTAGAAAAGTTAAGAAAGCACTTGGATCTTGAAGAGTTTATTCTCTATGGGTCTTCATGGGGGACTATGTTGGGGGTTTCATATTATTCAGAATATCCTGACGCGGTCAAGGGTATAGTATTCAGCAGTCCTTTGTTCAGTACAGACATGTGGATAGCGGATGCAGATACTTTGATTGCAACTTTGCCGGATTCTGTACAGCAGGTCATCCGCTACCACGAGGAGTTGGGGGAATTTGACCATCCAGATTATCAGGAAGCGGTCAAATTATATTACAGCCTTTATGTGAGGAGGAAAGAAAGCCCTCAGGTAGACCGTAGTCACATGAACCTTAGCCCTGGGAAGCAAATTTACGAATACATGTGGGGGCCTAGTGAATTTACTTCCACAGGTACTTTGAGGACTTTTGACAGGCTCAATGATTTGGGAAAAATAGCAGTGCCGGTTCTGATTTTTACGGGTGAGTATGATGAAGCCCGGCCCAGTACGGTGGGATACTATGCCAGCCTGATCCCCGATGCCAGATTTGTAGTTATTCCGGATGCTGCCCATGCTACTTTAAATGATAATAAAGATTTTACCCTTAAGACTGTCAAAGATTTTCTGGATGAGATCAATAGATAAAATTTTTTCTAGGATTTTTAGAGGAAAACACTGAATGGTAATGATTTGTGTTTCAATGAAAAGATAGAGTTACAATAAGCTTTCAAGTAAAATTGAACCCAGTGGTAAATATTTACAAGGAATATTAGTTGGAATTGAGTATATTAAGAAATTAGAAAGTATAGAGTATTTTGAGTTTTTAGAAGTATATGAATAAAGAAAAATTGACTTTTCAGCAAATCGCTGAAATGGACCTCCCTAACATTATTGTGTTTGCAGCCCCGATTATGATTGGGCTGGTTGCTTTGGAATGGTACCTGTCTTACAGACAGAAAAAAGACTATTATGACAGTAAAGATACGATAGCAGCTACAGTGATTGGCTTGGTGAATGTGGCCATGAGCGCCGCGATCAAAGTGGTAACATTCGGGATCATCCTGTTTTTCTACAACCTCGTTCCTTGGACCATCCCTATGACCTGGTGGTCATTTGTACTGTGTTTGTTCTGGTTGGATTTCTGGAGGTATTGGGCACATAGAATAGCACATGAAAACCGTTTTTGGTGGGCTACACATGTGACACACCATAATTCAGAAAAGTACAATTGGTCAGTTTCTTTCCGTCTAAGCTGGACCCAGCATATCAAGATCATTTTCTTCATTCCTGTGGCATTGGCAGGTTTCCACCCAGTGGTGTTCTTTATAGTCCATCAATTGGCTGTTTTGTACCAGTTTTGGATCCATACGGAGTACATCACCAAGCTTCCTAGACCGATTGAATTTTTCTTCACCACTCCATCACATCATAGGGTGCATCATGCCAGTAACGAGAAGTATCTGGACAAAAACTACGGCTCCACATTTATCATTTGGGACAGGATGTTTGGTACTTTCCAACCAGAGGAAGAAAGACCGGACTACGGTCTGACAAAACAGATCAAATCTTATAATCCCATTACCCTAAATTTTCACGAATGGTCTGACATTGTAAAGGATGTCAGAAATTCCCGCTCACTCAAAGAAGCTTATGCCATGGTGTTTACCAGGCCAAGTGAACTGGAAGCCAAAAAGATGGAGTTTCAGAAAGAATATGAGGAGAAGACTAGGGTGAAGGTGAATGGATAAATGAATTGCTTCATGTATTACAGGTCCTGAACCTGCGGACATTGATCGAGATTGATTGGATACTGGGATATTAAGAATTGAAAGTTCGACCGTATTCTAAAATTGGGAATTCATAATGTATTGTAAGTGTCAGGCTTTGATATTTCTGGTCAGAGTAAAATGAAATAAACCTGAGAGCAATTTTAATGCTTTCAGGTTTTTTTGTTTTCCTATCTGCTTTTCAAGCAATCAAATACATATCTTGAAATTTTCATGCCTAAATTCGTTTATCAAATTAGCGGAATGTACATAAAATACGCTAACTGAATAGCTCAATTTATATAAATTAGGCTAGATGGCTAGCGCAATTAACAAAAAAAGAGGCTTTTGGCCCCTTTTCATACTTTTCATGTAATTAGTTTTTCTGATAAAACCGATCATGGAAATGGTAGCGATGATCTTTTTCGGCTTTTTCTTTTTCAGTTTTGACATCAATATTGATGATAGAAGGGTTCTTTTCTTCTTTACCTACTTTTGGCCAATCCGGCAATCCATCACCATTGGGATCTCCTGTTTTCACAAAATTGGTAAAGTAGCCAAACATGGTTTTTGAAACTTTGTTGTCCTCTGCTGTCCATTCATAATCCTTAATCAGATGAAGATTGCCCATGGCATATTCAATTTCCATGGCATGAGGTGCACCAATAGCTTTTGGTGCCGGTTCAGCGCTCTCTGCCCTAACCGTACCTCCTGCAAATCCTGATGTCAAAGACTTGTCCACCAATGGCGGTCTAAGTTTGCTGAATAGGTAGCGGTAGACAGGTTGCTCTGAGTTTTTTCTATGCAAATCAGCCCATTTCCAGGTACTGTATACGATAAACCTGTCAGAGGCCAAATCTGTGGCAGATTGGGCTACTTCTTCTGCATTGCTATGAGGATACATTTTCAAAACTTCTTCATAATCCTCAGGATAAGTTTCTTTTACTTTTGCTACAAAATTCTCTTTGGTGTATGGTTTTCCCTGCATAAAGGCCATTCCGTTCATTTCAGCTGAATTCCAACCTACCAAGAGTGGTACCTGGGCCTGCTGACCAGCTTCAAAGGTTTCAGGTAGGGTTTTATCCAAAAAGTAATTGTCCAATACTACCGGAAAGCCAAACCTTCCCGTTTCGGTATACATTTCAAAAATGTCCTTAGTAGACATCTTTCTCAACTCTGCTATGGAATTTATTCCCTTGCTTTCCAGAAATTCCTTTCCTGTTTGTTCAGCTTCTTTCAGGCTTACTGGAGCCAAAGTAGGAAAAATCCCTGCCCCACTTTCGCCAATAGCACCCGCAATCAGCCCTCTGGACAGGGGTGAAGCCATTTGATAAGATACTGAAATGGAGCCTGCTGATTCACCGGCTATGGTGATTTTGTCAGGATCACCCCCGAATGCCTCAATGTTATCTTTCACCCATTGTAAAGCTAAGGCCTGATCGAGTAAACCATAATTGCCGGAGGCCTTGTAAGTTGCTTCGGAACTGAGTTCCGGGTGTGCCAAAAAGCCAAAAATATTTAATCTGTGATTGGCCGTAACTACCACAACACCTTCTTTGGCCATGCTCTCACCATTGTATCTTGGCTCGGAGGCATCACCGGCTACAAAACCACCTCCATAAATGTAAAATAAGACTGGGAGTCCTTTTTCCCCTCTTTTGGCAGGTGTCCAGACATTCAGGTACAGGCAATCTTCACTCAGGCCATCCGACCAGGAATTCATGTCCCCAAATACATTGGCCTGTACTGGCCTAGGACCGAATTTCTTGGTTTCTTTTACTCCCTCCCAATTTTCTGGTGCTTGGGGAGCTTTCCACCGCAGCTCATCAACCGGCGGCTTGGCAAAAGGAATTCCGAAATATTTTGCCACTCTGGACTCCGTATCGTAATTTCCCTCGATCAGGCCGTTTTTGATTTTTGTCTGCACTGGTAAGTAGTAATTGCCGGATTGCTGGGCCAAAACATTGCCTGCAATCAGCAGTAATAGAAATGAGTTGATGATAAGTTTGAATTTCATGGTTAAAGCAGTCTATTGTTACCTATTGAGACAATAATAATTGTTTGTTTGGAAAAAACCTATTTACTTAGGACCGAAATATTAATGACATAAATCGGGGCGGCACGTCACCCTGAGTAAAACGAAAGCCTGCCCCGATTCTTTCGGGGGGTCTCTTTGACTTGAGTGCAGGAGATTCTTCGTTCGTTCCTCACTACCATTGACAGATATTGAGGGATCGTCATTCTGAACGCAGTGAAGAATCTCCTACCATGTGAGAGATGCTTCGACTCCGCAAGCTCCGCTCAGCATGACGCGTAATTTTGTCATTTCCTTTCTGTAAAATCCAAATTCATATTCTCAACAAGACACATGCCTTTACCGACCACATCTGACTTTTTACCCCACATAGCTTATGATTCAGTAATTTTTGGATTTTCCAAAGGTCAATTGAAAATCCTATTGATGGAATACAAGTCCACGGGTTGGCTGGCATTGCCGGGCGGGTTTGTGGGCAGGAATGAGGACCTTAATGAAGCTGTCAAAAGGGGCCTGAAGGAAAGGACAGGGTTGGCAGACATTTATCTGGAGCAGTTCCAGACTTTCGGTAACCTCAAGCGGCATGAGCCTCAGGTGATGAAAACCATTCTTGCTGCCAACGGATATGAGGTGGAGAATGATTTCTGGCTCTTGGACAGGTTTCTGTCCATTGCCTATTATGCGCTCATCGATTTTGAAAAAGTCACCCTTCAGCCTGATACGCTATCAGATTCTATCGCTTGGTATGATATAGAGGACCTTCCAGAATTGATCCTGGACCACCAAAAAATTGTCCAAAAGGCCCTTCAGACGCTAAGAGAAAATCTTGACAGGAAGTTGATTGGGGGAAAGCTCTTGCCCGAAAGGTTTACCATGAAAGAACTGCAGCAGGTGTATGAATCTATTTTGGGGGAAAAATTGCGAAGGACCAGTTTTCAACGAAAAATGCTGGGCTTGGAGATTTTGGAGAGGCATGAAAAGCTCTTTACTGGTAAAAGCCACAAAGCACCCTACCTGTACAGCTTCAAAGAATAGTTTTTTGATAAATTTAAACCTGCCAGGTTTATTTATCAAAAAATCATCAATAACCCGAATAGATTTTTAAAAACCTGGCAGGTTACGCCTCCCTTATTTCCACTGAAAAGGACTGATGTCTATATCGGATTTTTGGTTCAAAAGCTTTTGCGCGATGGCCTCTCCGAGACCTGCGGAGTGTTTGAATCCATGCCCGCTACAGGCAGAGGCTACCAAGACTTCGGGAAAATCAGGTAATTCATCCACTACAAAGTTGGAGTCTTCTGTCACTGTATAAATACAGACTTTGGATTTGATAATTTCCGGCCTTAGTCCTTTGAATTTATCTTTGATTTTTTCTTCCAAAAAGAGCTGGCCTTCATTTTCTGAGACCGTTCGGTTGAGGGTATCCGGATGATGGCTTTCCAAAAATGATTCCGATGCAATCTTGGCTGTCTGACCGTCCAGCGATGGGAAGCCATAAATAAAATCTTCGGGTCGTGGACCGAAACCCCACATAAAAACCGGTGTTTTTCCCAATTCATAAAATCCCGGGGTGACAGGCAACCAGTAAAGAACTTGCCTGCAAATCTTAAATTGATATTTGACATCTTCTGGAAGGAAATCCTTTACCCAAGGTCCTGCACTGATAAGAACTTTTCTCGCTTCAAAATCCCCATGATTCGTTAATATTTGGACCCCGTGTTGACTTGACCTTATCCCTATAACCTTGTAGTGGGCTTTGATCACTGCTCCATTGGATGCCGCCAGGTCCAATTGCGTTTGTATGGCCAATTCAGGCTTGAGCACCCCGGCACTTGGCTCAAAATAGGCCTTGGCATGATCGTCCAAACAGAATTCGGGGTGAACGCTTTTTACCTTTTTTCCATCCAAAACCTCATGCTTGATGTCCGCACTCTGTGCAAAAGCAAGCGTTCTTTCAAAAAATCCTTCTGACCCATGCTTGGACCAGGCTTTAGAAGAAGTGTCAAAAAGCAAACCGCCCGTTTGGAAATAAACCTGTTTTCCGGACAGCTTTTCCAGCTCCTGCCATATCTTGTGAGATCTTTTTACGATTGGAATAAAATCCTGCCCTTCTCCTACAGCAAGCCGGGTGATTCTGGATTCTCCGTGGGATGAACCCATGTCATGCGGAGGCGAAAACTGATCCAGTCCCAAAATACTTTTTCCGGATTTGGACAATTGCCAAAGAGCCGAGGAACCCAATGCCCCTAGACCTATTACCGCGATGTCATAAGTTTTGGACATACCTTTTTTTGATACTAATTGGTTTAAATGATATTAATAGATTATAAGTATCCGGATCCTTACAAGTTAAACCTTAAGAGCAAAACCGTCAACTTTACATTTAACAGTAAATTGGGATTTTGGAGGGTGGGATGAATTTCGACCGGGCCAGCGCAGGCCTTGAGCGCGGATAGGATTCGAAATTCTTGATTTTTTGGCTACTTTTTCATCAAGGAAAAAGTGGCTTCATAGTCAAATTTTGATTAGAATTTAGCAGAAAGAACTGGTTCAAAACAATCAATGGATACGTGCAATGAAGCGGATGTTCATAAAATAGATACTAAATCGATATTAGGGAAACGCTGATATTAATCCATTAAACATTTGGATTAAGAACTTATATCGCCGAAGGCATATACCAACCTTGTATCGCTCCGCAAATATCAATACCATAATATCCATCAGTATCCAATATCAATTCCGATTGTCATAGACATATTTCAACCTTTCCCCGAATCACTTTGTTCTACCAATGACAGATATGGAGGGATCGTCATTCTGAACGCAGTGAAGAATCTCCCACTATTAAGGGAAGGAGATCCTTCACCTCCGCAAGCTCCGGTTACCTTTGACAGATAAGAGTAACCGTCATTCTGAGATTTTAAAATTTTGCATTTACAGAAAGAAAATGACTATTGAGTAAAACCCCGAAGGGGTTAAACTATGAATAGCCCTGGGTAGCAACCCAGGGAATACATGAAATAGAGTTGAGGCCCAACCCTAAAGGGGTTGAACTAAATCATAAATAGACTTATGTCAATGGTAGCGAGGAACGAGCGAAGCATCTCCCATTGCTTAGGAGATGCTTCGTCTCCGCAAGCTCAGCTACCATTGACATCGATCGGGGCGACACGTCACTCTGACGAAGGAAGAGTCTCCCAAAATAGAGGAGATCTCCCGCAATGCTGCGGGACAGGCTTTCATCTCCGCAAGCTCCGATTCAGGATGACGTACACCAAATGTCATTCCCTTTCTGTAAATGTCAATTTTAATAACTCAGGATGACGTAAACCAACTGTCATTTCCTTTCTGAACATTCCCCTAAATGTTAAATACTCGGGATCTCCGTTTCACTCCGATATCGCGCAGCATATATCATTTTTTTACTCCGTCCATATCTTTCCCACATCCGAGTAAGGAATACAACCTTCATAAGGACCGGGAATAGGATTATAAGCCAAAACCTCTTTTCCGATTTTTTCGGAATGGAAATAACCGATCAAGGCCAACTCCTTCATCATCCTATAAAAAGGAAACTCCTTGGGTTCACCAAAAGAAAACCCCCACATAGAACCCGGAAGTGGGCCAGATTTTTCTTCAAAAATCCTGATCACATCATCCTGTTGTTCACCTTCCAGTTTGACAAAGTCTTTTCCGTGCAGGTTTTTTGCTTCTTGGTTAAAGCTGTCTATACCTCCTGCAAAACCATTTTGGATCACTTCAGGAAATACATTATTCAGCATTTTATCGATAAACTGGTCGACTCCAACATCCAAACCGCCCGGAGTTTCAGTTTCCGGCAATACCCTATCTACTATCCTGGAAAGGATCTGGGCCTGTTCCTTGCTCAGTACTTTTGGTGTCCAGTCCAGCTTGGGACCTGACTCGCAGGATTGCATCAAAGCGGCCACCGTAGACCCTGTCAATGCATATCCGAAAATCATTGCTGTGCCCTTGAGGGCTTCTCTTCTGTTCATCGTGTCTGTATTTAAAGGTTGTTACGGTTCATTTCTTTCATGGCATAATCCACTGCCCTGGCGGTCATGGCCATGTAAGTGATGGAGGGATTTTGGGTTCCTGAGGAAGTCATGCATGCACCATCGGTCACAAAAACGTTCGGTACTGCATGCAGTTGATTGTTGCCGTTCAAAACGGATGTTTTAGGATCCCGTCCCATTCTGGCTGTTCCCATCTCATGGACTCCTATGCCTATTGCCCCGCTGTTGTCGTAGGTATGTACATTTTTGAGGCCTGCCGCTTCCAGCATTTCTGCTGCGTCAGCTTTGATAAATTCCCGCATGGCCATTTCATTTTCTTTGTAACTGGCATCAAAAACCATTTTGGGAACTCCAAATTCATCCGTTTCGTCCTTGCTGAGGTACATCTGGTTTTCATGATAGGGAAGAATTTCTCCAAATCCTGTAATACCAAAAGTCCAAGGTCCTGCCTGCATCAACCCATCTTTGAAGTCAGCCCCGAATTCCTTGCTGTTTGCTCCTCTTCCGAAGTTGGCCCGGGAAGCGGATCCCTGATAGCCGTATCCTCTGAGGAATTCCTTCATTTTGGTCTGTTCGTTGATATTTCGGAATCTTGGAATATAAATGCCGTTTGGCCTGCGCCCTTTGTAATATTGGTCTTCAAAACCATCAAAAGTACCGGAAGCTCCCAAGCGGTAATGGTGATCCATGATGTTATGTCCCAGTTCACCGGAATCGTTGCCCAATCCGTTCGGGAATCTGTCTGAAGTAGAATTCAGCATGATCTGTGCTGTCGCAGGCGCAGAGGCATTGAGGAAAATGATGCGTGCATAGTACTCGATCATTTCCTTGCTTTCCCTGTCCACTACCCTGACCCCTTTGGCTTTGCCGGAGGCATCGTCATAAATGACAGAATGCACCACGGAATTAGGCCGCAGGGTCATGTTGCCTGTTTTGGCAGCGTCAGGTAAGGAAACAGAAACGGAACTGTAATAGGCTCCATAAGGACATCCACGGTGGCAGCGGTTTCGGGACTGGCAAGCTCCCCTGCCATTATGTTCACGGGTAAGGTTCGCCACCCTTCCTATGGTCATGTACCGGAAAGGGAATTTGGCTTCAATTTCTTTTTTGATGTGTTTTTCCAGGCAGTTCAGCTCCATTGGAGGCAAAAACTGTCCATCCGGCACATGGTCCAAGCCCATAGCCTGACCGGAAACACCCACATATTTTTCCACATAATCGTACCATGGCGCAAGGTCCTTGTAGCGTATGGGCCAGTCTATGGCGATGCCCTCTTTGGCATTGGCTTCAAAGTCCAGGTCAGACCAACGGTAACATTGCCTGCCCCAGATCAGGGAACGGCCACCGGTATTGTCGGCACGGATCCAGTCAAACTGCTGTTTTTCTATATAGGGATCAGCCTTGTCGTTATGGTAAAAGTGCTTGTTGTCTTCATTGATAAAACCCGATCGGGTCTGAACGTAGTAATCTTCACGTTCCTGATGTGTAAGACGTCCATGGTTATCAAAATCCCAAGGGTCTTTTTGCATGGTAGGATAATCCTGAAGGTGGGTGACGAGGCGCCCGCGTTCCAGCACCAGGGTTTTCAGGCCTTTTTCACAGAGTTCCTTGGCAGCAAAGCCACCACTTATTCCGGAACCCACTACAATGGCATCATAGGTATTTTCTGCCACTGCTTTGATATTGAGGTTACTCATGTAGATAGGGTTTAATAGGTTAATTGTGACAATCAACCTCTCAATGTAGTGAAAAAGGATTTTGGAAAAAAGGAGATTGTATGGATGGTCAATTGTGAGAAATAAAATGTCAAAATATGTGGGGAAAATTTTGAAGTACGGGGGAATTACGATTTACGATTTACGAGGCTGAACGCTTGGTTTAATCTGTAGTTTTGGAGGACAGGCGCAGATAAAAAATCAAAGTAAGTTCGACCCTGAAAGGGTCGAAGGGGTATTCTTCCATTGTAGACCACGGGTTTCACCCATGGCTATTGAGAGGTTTGACCCTTTCAGGGTCAGGAATTTCCTTGCAAAAATTGATACATGAAACGACGGTGAAGCCGTCGAACCTTTCAATAGCCCTAGGTGAAACCTGGGGTGAAGGTGAATGGTGGTAAAAGGCAACAACCCTGAAGGGGTTGAACTAAAAACAAAATTACACCCGGTGAAATCCCAAAAAATACATGCTTTTATTGCTTAAATATTTCCTCCCGCGGATTTCGCAGATGTGCGCAGATAATAAGGTAACCACAGATGGACACTGATCTTCACAGATGATGGTTTTTTGAGCTTTTTTACCTAATGATCAAATGATTTATACGGAATTTTTTTCCTTGCGGGCCAGACCCTTTCCTCTGTGATCCTTAGCCTCTTTATTTCTCCCGATTCGGGACAAGTTATGCGTGAACCTATATACTACAAACTTTAAAATCTATCCTTCACACTATAAAAAACCTTGGCTGCTCTATTTAGAAGGAAATAGAATATAATGGCAGCTACGGCCTGATAAGGTAAGGCAAAAAGGGCGAGTAACAAATTGGTTTTGGAAGCGGTAAGAACAAAGGTCCACAGCCAAAGTATGCCGGTCAAGACCAAAAATATCAACCTGTAGTCCGGCGAACTTGCCACAATAGCAAGAAAAAGGGTGAGATAACTCAACAAACCTCGGACCGCAGTGCCAAGTCCATAAATATTGAACCCATAAGAACTCCTGCCGTAGGACCAAAGACCATAACCTATTGCAAAAAATACAATGACTTTGGCGATGGAACCAAGTACATACAGGATTTCCATATTTAAGGGGTCAGCTGCTTCACCATTTTCTCAATTCCGGCTTTTGCTTTTTTTGCATTTTCCATGGCCAGCCGGAGATCAATTTGATGTTTTTCAATATTGTGGGGATTGGCCAACCAGACTTCCGGGTCGGTTTTACCTTTGGACTGATTGATCGTGCGCAGGGTGACTTTGACATTTTCCGGGCAATTGACCACCAAGGCGATCTGTTCATCACTCAGCAGGTGCTTGTAATTGGAATGCACCCATTCCGAACCATAGATATGTTCGTAGTCATATGGATCACCACCCAAAAGGGTCTTGCCGGTATAGCAATCCTGATAAACCGCACGTCCATTTCCTCTTTTTAAAGCTTCTTGATGCATAGCGGATTTTACTTGGTTAAAGACTTTGTCGATGTCGAAGCGGAGGTAGGGGCGGGAGGGAAGCAATTAAAATGAATTAAGCGAATTTAAATTTGTAAAAAGAGTAACATAGTTTTCTTCTTTTTCCTTCCTTCTCTTTTTGCCATACCACAAGCCTCCTAAACAAATAATATTTATTATGCCACCTAAAATTCTTTCAGATATAGGGGTATTCTGAAATCTAAACCTTCTGTTTTTGCTAAATTGTAAAGCTTGATCTATCAAATAAACTATTGGAGTTATAAATGCAGCTCCCAATATAGCACTAATAACATCGAAAGTAATCACTACAATTAATGCAAATGACCCCATAAATATATACTTTGACACATCAAAAAAGAGAGATTGAATATTTTGAACCTTATTTACTTCCTGAAAAAAATAGTTGTTCTTTATCCAATTCTTTTTTGGATCATTATTACTATATAAATCATTTAAGAACGCAACTTTATTTCTAATTTTGAGATATGATTCTTTGTCTGAGAACGCAACCTTTTTATCATATTTTTCATTTTCTTTCTCAAGCTGTAAAGCTTCATTGTACTCGTTAATTAAGATTGAACCTAATAAAGATTCGTACTTGACAAATAAAAACAATGCTCCATTGCTTTTATTAACAAGATTATTCAATCCTTCAGGGGCTAAACATTCATTTATAATTTGATATAAAGAATTATGTAAATAAGGCAAAGCCTTGTCTGAATCATGAAAATCTTTCTCCCAAGCATCAAATTCTGAAACCAAAAAATCACACACTTTGTAAAGATGTAGAGACATTACATAAACTTCAAAAGCGGAGCAACAATTTTTACCATGTCCCTCTTCAAAGAGTTTAATATCATTTGATTCAAACTCATGCGCAATCTCTAATTCCAATAATCTTTTTAATTTAGGCAACCTAGATTCAAGATTTTGAGAATGGCTTTCAATTATTGACCTTTTATTTCTTGCTAATTCCTTCTTCTTAGGTAAAAGTTTCTGTAATTCATAACTTTTTTTTATTGATGAAAAAGCTTTACCCGCTAAATTAACAGCATAACCCGCGACATGAACTGCTGCTCCAGCAGCGTCGTTCTTAAAGGCTTTGGCAAAAACTCCAGACATATCATGGATACCTTCGGAAAGAGTTTTAAACTTTTCTGAAACTTTACTCGCCATAAGGGTTGCTTCTTCAACATCTTTTCTGATTTCAGAAAATAACTCATTTAGCCCTTCTAATTGTTGTTCTTGAATTGACTTTTCCATTTTTTAAGATTTTAAGAATGAAATAAACATTAAGGATAAGTTATCTGAAGAGTATCTAAGCTGATCCATTAATTCGGATCTTCTTTTAAGATATTCAGGGCTAGAATCAACCTCATTCATTTCAAGTATTTTATCGAGTAACTTATCAACGACATTAGAGGATTTTTCAAGAATAGCCTGAATAACTTCTTTATTAGCTTTAATCTTTTCTATTCTTAAATCAAATTCTTTTTCTTTCAACCTAAAATTTAATTCTATTTCTTTAATTTGATTGTTTAATTCCTTTACTCTTTCTATAGTGCTGGTTATTCTTTCAACTGAACTAAATAATATTTCACCTGATTGATTTAATTTGACTAATATGCTTTCAGTTTTTGTGAAGGCACTTTCATTTTCTACGTGAATAATTTCAGCATCTACCCTCATGGGGATATTCGAGTCATTTGAATGGTCCATAATTCCTTTTATTTTTAGTTTCCTCACCCCACCTTCACCACTTCCAGTATCGCCGAATTCACTGCATTGGCTTTTCGTAAGTCTATGCCGTAGATCCGGAGGAAGGCGTCTACCACGGCTTGGCCTCCATTGTGGTGAAGGGGGTAGTGGGCAGGTGTGGTCATGACCACTTCTACAGACATGCCTTTTTCCAGGCGGATACCATTACGGAATAACGGGTTTTTGACAGTGATTCTAAATAGTGCCATAGGTAATCGGGGTATGGAGGTAAGTTAGATATTTGATCAATGCAAAAGAGAAAAAATGAACATTCGTAGAGAATCCGAGGAAATTCGTTGTGTTTTTGAGGTTATTCGTTGATTGGGAATTTTAATATTTGGTGTTTTTTTGGAAAAGGTTCACGCCAAGGATGCAAAGGGGCTGAGGATTGCGGAGAAATAAATGGTTCACGCAGAGAAAGCAAAGATGACAAGGCTCGCAAAGGAAATAGATGTCTCATTTCATTCGACATGACAAGATGAAGTTTTCTTTGTGCCTTTGTGTCTTCGTGGCCATTAAGGTTCACGCGGAGGGCGCCACGATTTCGCGGAGGACGCAGCGACTTGCCGGTTCAAGGCCTTTGTTTAGACTTATGGTTAATCAACTCAAGACAAAAGACGCTAGACATAAGATGGGTTGGAGTATGGTCAAGGCCTCGTAATTCGTACTTCGTAAATCACAAATAAAATAACCCTGTCATCTTAGCGTCCTTGCGTCTTGGCGAGAAATAAATAGTTCAAGCAAAGGAAATAGATGTCTCATTGCATTCGACATGACAAGGTGAAGTTTTCTTCGTGCCTTTGTGTCTTCGTGGCCATTAAGGTTCACGCGGCAAGGGCAGCGACAACACGGCGGACTCAGCGACTTGTCTATTTCAGTTCTTTATGGGTTTTGAAGTCAATCGGGTAGAATCACGGGATTAATCTATTCAAAATCTTAGCGTCCTTGCGAGAAATAAATAGTTCAAGCAAAGGAAATAGATGTCTCATTTCATTCGACATGACAAGTTGAAGCCTTCTTTGTGACTTAGTGCCTTTGTAGCAAAAAAGGTCTATGCGTGAACCGCAACCCAAAACAAGAAAAAAAACCGCGCCTGCTCTCACCCAGATACAGACACGGCTTTTACCTTAAAAAATCCCTGGTGCTTATTCAGGTATATACAAATTTAAGGTTTATTCCTATCCATAGATTTTTATTTAACATTCGTCGTGTTTTGCCAGATAACTGTCGTTATTTTCATTTATTTGTAAAAACAGGGTATCCTGATTAGCACTTCTGTACCCTTATCTTCATTGGAAAATACCTTGATACTTTCAGCGTTGTACCCCGGCAAAAGGGACAAACGTTCCCTGACCAAGTCCATTCCTCTTGATTTGTATAAGGACTCTTTCTCATTGACTTTTATTCCCCTCCCATTGTCCCAAACAGCGCAAGTGATCATTCCCTCATCAGGAACAGAAAAGCTTACTAACAGCTGGGGGTCGGGATGGTCAGGGCAAAAAGCATGTACAAATACATTTTCGACAAAAGGCTGAATCAACATGGATGGTATATGCAGGTGCTCTGGATCTATTTCTGATGGGACTTCCATTTTGTAAGTTACCTTATTATTGACCCTCTTGTTTTCCAATTCTATATAATTGTTAAGATAATCAAGTTCACTCTTTAATCGGATGTGTGGTTGGATACTGTTTTCCAGAGTTTTGCGCATCAACTTAGAAAACTTACCCAAGAAGTCAAGGGCTTCGTCTCCCTGATTTCCCAGGATGTAGTATTGGATAGAGTTGACAGCATTAAAAATGAAGTGGGGATTCATGTGGGAGCGTAGGGCTTCCAATTTGGTTTTGACAATATTTTCCCTGATTTCTGCCCTTTCTCTTTCTTGCTGAATTCTCCATCGGAACACAGCTATTATTGTAGCAGCCAAAAACAGGATAAGCCCCAGCACGAACCACCACCTGAGGTAAAAGGGTGCTGCGATGTAAAGCTCAAGAATTACTGTGGAAACTGACTTTCCGCTATGCAGGTCTAGGGTTTCTATTTCGAGTTGATACCTTCCATGGGAGAGGGATGCCAGGGTAATATTGTTATCCGAAGCATATGGACTCCAGTTTTCATCATCGTGCAGGCGGTATCTGAAAAGCAGTTTTTGAGGATATGGATGGCCGATTGGTTTGAATTCAATGGAAAGGGTATTTTCAGAGTTTTTGAGGGAGATTTTATCCAAACCAAAGGTAAACCAAAGTGAGTTTTCGGTTCCATAAGGTTTGTTGTTAACCAAGATTTCCCTGATTTCGAGGTTATGTTGATGCATGCTTTGCTCCATGATTTCAGGAATTTTGATCGTGTAATAGCCTTTATCATAGCCGATATAGAGCGTTTCACCTATGACTTTTGCCTAAGAAATCAATCCTGAACCCAGGCCCTGTTCATGGTTGAAAAATCTCACTGTACCCTCCTGATAAATATTCAAGCCTGTTTCCGTTCCTATAAATATGGCATCCTTGAAAGTTTCAATGAAAATAATTCCATTGCCTACAATTTTATCTTTAGCAATAGTTTCTAAGTTTCCAAAACCTTGCCTGGGATCATATATGAAAAGGTCTCCGAATTCACCACCCAGGAATATTTTGCCGTTTTCTCCCCGGTGAATGGTTTTA
Organism: Arthrospiribacter ruber; assembly: GCF_019343195.1. Lineage (GTDB taxonomy): Bacteria > Bacteroidota > Bacteroidia > Cytophagales > Cyclobacteriaceae > Arthrospiribacter > Arthrospiribacter ruber. The sequence continues at coordinate 249,983 of NZ_RPHB01000007.1, read as the reverse complement.
AATTTCTTTTCCTCCCATGTTCCTTCATCCAAAAATGACCTGAACCCAGTTTGTCTGGAATAGGAATAGAGTCCTGAAAAGACGGATGCGAAATAACTGACAGTATCTGATTGGATAATTCCTGCCAACTGTGTTGGAGTTAGGGGATCTTCGGGAGCAAAATACCTGTGCCTGAAGTGCTTTAAGTCATCAAAAATCCTTAAGCCTCCATAAGGGTGATTGGTGATAAGTTCATTTTCTGGGTTAAACCCTATTACATAGCTGTGAATGGGGACATATTCTATGAATTCACCCTCTTTTGATATTCCAAATATCCCGATATTGGTATTGACCCAAAGCAAGGAATTATTTTCTAGCAAAGAATAAAAAACCATGTCATCTGCTTCCATATCATAATTCAGTTCAAAAAAATCTTCTTCATGCTTTGGCAAGGGATATTTCAGCTTTTTTAAAAATGATTCTTGGGCTTCTTTAAAATTGGAATTTTTCAAAAACTTACCGGACTCCACAAGTGATAAACCATCTTCATATAGTATGGCTTCCAACTTGTCTGATCCTGCAAAACCTTTGGTCTCGGAAGGTCTTTCTCCTGAAAAGAGGACACTTTCATTGAGCGTTATTTTGAAAAGTCCTTTGTCTGTGGTACCGACGAAAAGGGATTGGGTTTCCTGATCATACACTCCGGAGATAAAATTTCTTGATTCCAGATTGGTATGCCTCTTAAAGGATTTCATGTTATTCTCTGAAATTACAAAAAGGCCTCCATCTTGCTGATAAATGCCCCAAGCGGTACCAAAGACCGTTTGCTCTGGACCGGGGATGTATGACCAAACTACAGACTGACCAAAGGCCCCTTCTTGTTTTGGGTTTGCAGCAATAAACTTTTCAACTTCAAATACATCCACATGTCCCTTGTTGGAAGTAAAAATTTTATCATTCAAATGCCCTAGGGCATAAATAGGCGCATGATCATGTATTTTTTTTACAGTGGTTCCAGATGGGTGAAAAATGATTTCGTAAACCCCATGCCTGTATGTGGTATAAAACAGTCTCCCAGTGGATTCAAAAAATCCTGAGGTGTAATTTCTTGCTGCGTCTCTTTGGGTTTCCGGCAGTGACTCTACTTTTCCGTTTTCTACATGAATAATGGAAATACCGTTTTCCGTACCTACCAGCATTTTATCCTGATAGGAGTACAGGTGTCTAATGCGATCGTCAATAAGGCCATTTTCGGTATTGAAAATGTGGAAGCTCCTTCCATCAAACATGGTCAGTCCGCCACCATAGCTCCCAAACCACATTTGATTTAAATGGTCTTCCCCAATCGCCCAGACACTGTTGAATGCTAGTCCATCTGATTCAAAAAAATTCCGAAAAGTACCATTTTCCATTTTGGAGAGGCCATTTTCCGTACCTATCCAAAGGAGACCTCTAGAATCTACATGCAGTGCCCTCACCGCATTGTTGGGCAAACCTTCTACAGTGCTGTATTGGCGCACCGGATACTGTTGTGCACAAATAAAATGTGTACTAAATAAAAAGGTAAATATAAAACTACGCAAACTTTTGGATTTCACTCCTCCGGCGTATTGAGACAGGTATTTCATCACCATTGACCAGATACAGCTGACCTGAGCCCCGGTCATATCTTTTAATTTTGCTGATATTGACAAGAAAGGATTGATGGATACGGACAAACTTTTCTTTTGAAAGCTTTCGTCCAAAGTAACTCAAGGGTTTCGAAACAAACAAAGGTTCAGTGCGATTAGAGATAAAAACTCTGGTGTAGTTTTTATCTGATTGGCAATAGTAAATTTCATCATGGTGGACAAACTCCAAGTTCCCATCCATAGAAAAAGCGCTGATTTCAAGTCTTCTTCCTTTTGCAATCAATGAATTGTCTTCTTCTTTGAAACTGAGGTATCTGAACAAGGTTTTTTGAAATTCTGCAATGTCAATAGGCTTCAATAAGTAATCAAATGCCCTGTGTTTGAAGGCTTCTATGGCATAATCCTTATGGGCGGTAGTAAAAATCACATCAAAACCCCTGTCCTGAAACAGCTCCAACAGTGCAAATCCCGATTTTCTTGGCATCTGAATATCCAAAAATACAAGATCCGGCTCTTCTTCCTGAAGGTAAGGTATCGCTTCATCTACTGATGCGCACTTTTTTAATACCAGGAATTTACCTTCAAAATACTTCGCCAGCAAAAGGACAAGAGATTCCTGTGCATGTGGTTCATCGTCAATTATGATTACTGTGTACATAGCTGTGGCACTTTTGAATAAGGGCTGGGGTGAGCAGCCAATGGATGATAAGTAAAATTAACAGCTATTTCTCTAACTCGAAATACCCATTACAGGGTATATTTTTCCACTTTTTGGCGATTAAGTGAAAATTTATCAGGGTATTTGACTATTCTTTATTTCAGGAAGGAAAATCAAAACCTTAAAAGGCTGATCATCTCAGCTACACAAACCGGCTTTTCGAATCGATTGGAAAATAATTGAGCCTGCAAAAACAATTTTGCTGTACCCTCCTGACCCTGTTCGATTTTTAAAACTGATGCCTCCAGATGAATTTGATCACCTGAATGTACGGGTGCCGGGAAGCGGACTTTTTCAGTTCCATAATTCAGAGCCATTTCCAATCCGTCCAATGGAAGCAGCTCATAAAGTAAATGTGGGATCAAAGATAATGTGAGGTAGCCATGGGCCAGATTTTTTCCTTCAGGAAGCAGGAGGGCTGCTTTTTCCACATCGGTGTGTATCCACTGTAGGTCTTGGGTGGTTTCTGCAAATTTTTGAATCAAATCCTGACTCACGGTGACTGCCCTGCTTTTTCCCAGCGCTTTACCAATCAGTTTTTGTAGATCACTTGCCTTCTTGATTTTTATCGGCTTAGTCTCTTGATGGGCTGAGTCTTGTTGACCGTTTTCTTTGGCAACTTCTTCGGCTTTTTGGGTACTTTTTTCCTTGTCTTTTGCCAATAAGCCTTCATTGACCACCACTACGGCCTTTCCGATGACTTTCCTTTCCATCATGTCGGCCAATGCCGATGGAGAATCTTTAAGGGAATAAGTCTTAAAAATGTGCTGCTTGATTTTACCTTTCTGAATATAGCTTACCAATTCCATCAGATTTTGCTGCGCCTCTTTAGGTTCTTCTGAAGAAAACCTTCCCCAAAATACACCCATCACGGCACAGCCTTTCAACAGGGCCAAGTTGAAGGGGAGTTTCGGGATTTCTCCAGCTGCAAAGCCAACCACAAGGTATCTTCCCTTCCAGGCCATACTGCGAAGGGCAGGCTCCGCATATTTGTCTCCGACCACGTCTAATACGACATCTACCCCTTTGCCATCTGTCAGTGATTTGACTTTTTCCTTTAGGTCTTCTTCCTCATAATTGATTAAAACATCTGCTCCTTTTTCTTTACAAATGGCTAGTTTTTCTGCCCTGGAAGCCGCCGCTATCACTTTAGCGCCCATTAATTTGCCTAACTCTACAGCAGCTAATCCAACGCCTCCCGATGCCCCTAGAACCAGAAGTGTTTCCCCTGATTTAATTTGTGCACGATTTTTTAGTGCATAATATGAAGTACCAAAAGTGTACAATGTAGAGGCCGCTGTGATAAAGTCCATTTGTGGTGGTACGGGAAATACCCGGTTTGCTTCCACTTTGACTTTTTCTGCAAAACCACCCCAGCCACAAAGGGCAAGCACTTTTTGACCTTCCTTCAGGTGCTTCACAGCTGTTCCTACTTTTAGGACAATTCCGGAAACCTCACCTCCAGGGGAAAAAGGAAGTTCTGGTTTAAACTGATACTTATTCTGAATGATCAATACATCGGGGTAGTTGACAGCGCATGCTGCCACTTGAATCAGGACCTCTTGCTCTCCGATTTGAGGGTCAGAGGTTTCGGTATATTTCAACAGCTCAGGACCTCCGTATGTGGTGCAAAGAATGGCTTTCATGGATAAAAGTTTTTTGTAAAATAGGCAATTCTTTAAATATAGCGTAATTTTATAAATTGGTTTTGGACTTGGCAATAAGCCTTTTAAAAACAAATTGCGAATAGAATAAAAACTCAAATATAATGTCAGTTAAACAATTTATTTCAGAGAATCAACAACGGTTTATTGAAGAACTTTTTGAATTATTGAGGATTCCCTCAGTAAGTGCAGACCCAAAATTTAAAGATGATGTCTTCAAGGCAGCAGAATTTGTAAAAGAGAGTCTTGAAAAAGCAGGTGCTGATCAGGTCGAGGTCTGTCAGACTGCCGGATACCCAATAGTCTATGGGGAAAAAATAATTGATCCTAGCTTGCCTACAGTGCTGGTTTATGGACATTACGATGTGCAACCCGCAGATCCCTACGAGCTTTGGGATTCACCTCCATTTGAACCCGTTATTAAAAAAACTCCCAGACATCCCGAGGGTGCTATTTTCGCCAGAGGTTCAGCTGATGATAAAGGTCAGTTTTATATGCATGTGAAAGCTTTTGAAGCCATGATGGCCAATGAGGCTTTGCCTTGCAATGTGAAATTTATGATTGAAGGAGAAGAGGAAGTTGGCTCTGAACACTTGGATATTTTCGTAAAAGAAAATAAAGAAAAGCTAAAAGCCGATGTGGTGCTCGTCTCCGATACTCACATGATTTCATTGGAAAACCCATCAGTAACAGTGGGACTGCGAGGCTTGGCCTATATGCAGGTGGAAGTCATCGGGCCAAACCGGGATCTCCATTCCGGTACTTACGGTGGAGCTGTTGGAAACCCGATCAATATCCTTTGCAAAATGATCGCTTCCCTTCAGGACGAAAACAACCATATTACAATTCCGGGCTTTTATGACAAAGTGGAAGAGTATTCCCAGGAATACCGTGACAACCTGAACAAAGCTCCATTTGACCTGGAAGCATACAAAAAGGAACTGGACATAGAAGATGTACATGGTGAGGCGGGTTTTTCTACCATTGAAAGAGTGGGAATCAGGCCGACCTTAGATGTGAACGGTATCTGGGGCGGTTATACCGGAGAAGGTGCCAAGACTGTTTTGCCTTCCAAAGCTTATGCTAAAATCTCCATGAGGCTCGTGCCCAATCAGGACCATAAGGAGATTGCGAAGCTTTTTGAAGAACACTTCAAGTCCATCGCCCCCAAATCAGTAAAAGTAAAAGTTACACCACATCACGGTGGGGCTGCTGCGGTAGTGTCCACGGAAACACCGGGATATAGAGCGGCCGATTTGGCGATTCAGGAAGCTTTTGGGAAAAAAGCGATCCCTACCAGAGAAGGAGGATCAATTCCGATATGTGCTTTGTTCCAAAAAGAGTTGGGCCTAGATCCTATTCTTTTGGGCTTCGGATTGGATACCGATGCCCTTCACTCTCCTAATGAGCACTATGGTGTCAAAAATTACCTGATGGGAATCGAAACGATAGCTTCTTTCTTCAAACACTTTAAAGAAGAAGCTTCTAAATAATTGAATCATCACCGGAATAAAATTTCCGGTGATTTTCTTTTTGAGTTAGTGAAGATGAACTAAACCTTGAAATTCTTCATTATTAATCCTTAGAATAACAACCCCCAAAAATGTCTGCATATTTCAAGTCTACTTTGGTTTTGCTTTTCTCCCTGCTGATCAGCGTACAGTCATTTGCGCAGCTTATTGCTCCGCCTAACTGGTCCATTGAGTTGGATAAAAAGAACCTAAAGGTCGGAGAGGAGGCTAAAATTGTATTCAAAGCCCAAATTCCCAAAGATTGGTACATTTACAGCAATGACTTTGACCCGGATCTGGGGCCAATGTTGACAGAACTGAATGTGGATAAGTCTTCTGGGCTGGAATTGACAGGGGAGTTAAAGGCCGTCAATCCCAAATCCAAATTTGACGAAATCTGGGAAGGTGATGTGACTTATTTTGAAGGGACAGGGACTTTCGAACAAAAAATCAAAATTACGGGAAGTAATGTCTCCATCGAGGGCTCCATTGGGTATCAAATGTGTTCAGATGTTACCGGGCAATGCATTCCCTTTGATGAAGATTTTATACTGACTGCCCAAGCAGAGGGGTCTGCCAATTCAGATGTGGGGAATACTGATAGCCCAGAATCAAGTGAAGTTGAAAATGAAGAACCGCAGGTCGAACAGGGTAATGGCGAAAATCAGGATTCGGGCCGTTCTTTTATAGATTTGGAAGAAGAAGATCAGGCAGGTTTGATTGGGTTTATGATTGTGGCTTTTTTGGCAGGTTTGGCAGCCTTACTTACCCCCTGCGTGTTTCCTATGATCCCAATGACGGTGACATTCTTTACGGGCAGGTCCAAGTCCCGGATACAGGGAATCAGAAATGCCTCGATATATGGACTGTCCATCATTGCGATATATACCATTGCAGGTACCGCAGTGGCAGCCATCCAAGGTCCTGAATTTGCCAACTGGTTGTCCACGCATTGGGTGCCCAATGTCTTTTTTTTCTTGGTATTTATCTTTTTTGCATTTGCCTTTTTGGGCATGTTTGAACTTACCTTGCCGAGCAGTTTTGTAAATAAGATTGATGCCAAAGCGGATAAAGGTGGCCTTACCGGGATTTTCTTTATGGCTTTCACCTTGGTTTTGGTTTCCTTTTCATGCACTGGACCTATTGTAGGATCCATTTTGATCAAAGCAGCAGGTGGAGACTTCATTACTCCCATAGCCGGGATGTTTGCTTTTTCATTGGCATTTGCCATCCCTTTTACCTTGTTTGCGATCTTTCCCGAGTGGTTGAATTCCTTGCCTAAATCAGGTGGGTGGCTGAATTCGGTAAAGGTGGTTTTGGGCTTTTTGGAATTGGCCCTGGCCTTCAAGTTCCTTTCCGTAGCTGATCAGGTATACCATTGGGGCCTTCTGGACAGGGACATTTACATCGCCATTTGGATTGTGATTTTTGCATTGCTTGGATTTTATCTTTTGGGAAAAATCAGGACAAAGAACGATTCTCCTTTGGATTACATAAGTGTTCCGAGGTTAATGCTGGCTATCAGCACCTTTGTTTTTGTGGTGTATCTGATTCCGGGCTTGTGGGGTGCTCCTCTTAAGGCACTTTCTGGGTACCTCCCTCCGATGGCTACGCATGATTTTAACCTGACTGAAAACAGAGGAATTGCCAGCAGCCAGGAGAATCAGTTAGATGATGTACCTAAGTATGCGGAATTTCTCCATTTCCCACATGGAATTCAAGGGTACTTTGATTATGAACAGGCTTTGGAAGCTTCCAAAAGAAATGGCAAACCTCTTTTTATAGACTTCACCGGTCATGGTTGTGTCAATTGCCGGGAGATGGAGGCCAGGGTATGGTCCGAGGCACCCGTATTGCAAAGATTGAAGGAAGACTTTGTGATGGTGGCTTTGTACATTGACGAGCGCTATGAACTGCCGGAGGAGGAGTGGTATACTTCGGAGTATGATGGAAAAGTGAAAAAGACGATCGGTAAGCAAAACGCTGATTTTCAAATCACCAGGTTTAACAATAATGCACAACCTTATTATGTGATTTTGGACCACAATGAGGAGCTCCTTGTAAGACCCAAAGCCTATGATACCAATGTGCAGAATTTTGTTGAGTTTCTCGAAGAAGCCAAGGATGAGTTTACAAGGAGGTAGGTTTTTGAACCACAGATTTTCATAGATCCGCACAGATAATAAGGCCATCATTTTACTCTGTTAGAAGAACGATCTGTGTGGCCAATTTTAATTTACATGATTATCCGCTTACTTACTAGTAGAACCTAAATATTGAAATAAACCTATGATTTCAAGCCAATCCCGATAAACCGGGACAAGTTATCCATGAATATCAAATATCTATAAGTATCGGATTGATCTAGGTCCTTATTTAAATTGGTTAGTGATATAATTGCGGATATACATATTAATTTATTTGGTCCAAAGCATGAAGCAAGTACATGTGATTTTTGGCGCGGTGGAGGTTTTGTGCTTCGTATTTGATCTGGTAGTAAATATTACCGTTCAGGTAGTCTGCCAAGAACCTAAAGCCCATGATACAGGTCATCAATTTTCCCCCGAAGCTTAAAGAAGCAATTTCACTCTTCGTCAAATAGTCCTTACCTCCTTCTAAAAAACCCTCGTAAAGCGCCTTATACTTTGATTTATCCACATTTATATTCTCCCAATTTATGGAATGCTCATGCTCTGTACAGGCTACCGTTCTCACCAGGTCTCCGAAATCGTAAAAAGCAAATCCCGCCATAATGGTATCAAGATCAATTACTGCCTGTACTGTGGATAAGTCTTTAGAAAAAATGAGGTTGTTGATCTTAGTGTCATTGTGAGTAAGTCTCAAAGGCAGTTTAGTAGCCCAAATCCTGTATTCTTCTACTAGTTTTTTTTGATCAAGATAAAAGTCAATCAGCTCCTTCAATTCATGATTTAGCTCCCTCTTGGTGTTTTCCACAGCCTTTAAAAGTTGCCTGTATCTCAGTTCCAGGTCATTAAAACCCCCTATCACTTCCTGTAGGTCATTGGCCTGAATATGTTTTCCCGCATTGATCAGCTGTGAAAATGCTTTAGCCGCCATAAAAGCATGATGGGGATCCTCAATTTCATTCATGCAAATCCCTTCCACATAAGGAGAAAACCTGAAAAGACCATCTGTCAATTGGGTAAATACCTCTCCGTTTTTATTGGGAACAGGCAAGGGCAGATCAAAAGGAATGTTTTTTCTATTGATCTCCCTGAGCATTATCAGGTGATTGTGTGAGATTTTTTCAGGTGCAGTAAAGACCTTGCTGTTGAATTGTTGTAAAATCAATTGGCCTTCTGTACTGTCTACACGAAAAGTTTTGTGGATATGTCCATCGCCAAAGGGAACAAGACTATTAGGTTCCAGCCTAAAATCATATTTATTCTCTAATTCGGAAATCCAAAAAGGCGGTTTTGTTGTATGGTCTAATTTTTCAGACATAAATAAGGGAAATCAAAGTCCAAAACTGCGGTAAATTTGTCTAATTTGGAATCAGACCCTTTGCAAATACTGCATAAATATTTACATTAGTAAAATTTATTAAAGAAGTTTAATAAGGAAAATTAAAAAAATTAACAAACCCTTCCCAATATTACCTAAGAATCCCAAAGCCTATGAATATTTCTCTGATCGACTGGGGCATTATTTTAGCCTTCTTTGTCATTTCTATGCTGATCGGTGTCTTTACCTCCAAGAAGGCGGGAAAGTCCGCCAAAGAATTTTTTCTTTCCGGACGGAATATGCCTTGGTGGCTACTCGGGGTGTCCATGGTTGCTACCACATTCTCCGCTGATACTCCTAATTTGGTCACTGACATAGTCAGAAAGGACGGGGTTTCGGGCAACTGGGTCTGGTGGGCATTCCTTTTGACGGGAATGTTGACCGTATTTGTGTACGCCAAACTTTGGAGAAGGTCAGAGGTGACCACGGACCTGGAGTTTTATGAGCTGAGGTATGGTGGCAAGCCGGCGGCATTTCTTAGGGCCTTTCGTGCCCTTTACTTAGGTGTTTTTTTCAATGTGGTCATTATGGCCACTGTATCTTTAGCGGCAATAAAAATAGGTGGGGTGATGTTAGGTCTGAGTCCGGTAGAGACCTTGTTGATAGCCTCTGTAGTGACTGTAATTTATTCTTCTCTTGGGGGTTTGAAAGGCGTACTATTGACAGACTTCTTCCAGTTTTTTATCGCCATGGCCGGTGCGATAGGGGCTGCTATTTACGTTTTGGATATGCCGGAGATAGGATCTTTGGATAATCTCCTGACCCATCCTAATGTTTCTGATAAGTTGGATTTTTTCCCGGATTTCAACAATTGGAACTTGGTCGTTCCCCTTTTGATCATGCCATTGGCCATACAATGGTGGGCAACCTGGTACCCCGGTGCGGAACCTGGTGGCGGAGGGTATATCGCACAAAGGATGCTTTCTGCCAAAGATGAAAAAAATGCCATTGGTGCCACCTTGTTTTTCAATATTGCCCACTATGGGATGAGGCCTTGGCCCTGGATCATCATAGCCCTTTCTTCCCTGATCATTTTCCCAAATGTCTCTGATATGCAGGAAGCATTTCCGCATATTCCTGTGGATAAGTTGGGCAATGACCTGGCCTATTCTGCCATGCTGACCTTTCTGCCCACAGGTTTGATAGGTATTGTCCTGGCTTCTCTGATAGCAGCGGTGATGTCCACTTTATCCACACACCTGAATTGGGGGTCTTCTTATGTGGTCAATGATTTTTACCTTAGATTTCTCAAGCCTGAGGCCACAGACAAGGAGCTGGTTATGGTAGGTAGGTTATCCACAGTCCTGCTGATGGTTTTGGCAGCATTTCTTGCGTTGGCTCTTTCCAATGCATTGGAAGCCTTCAACATACTCTTACAGATCGGTGCGGGAACAGGATTGATATTTATTCTCCGTTGGTTTTGGTGGAGGATCAATGCTTACACAGAGATTTACGCAATGGTGATTTCATTTGCAGTGGCTATCTTTTTTGAGGTTATCAATCCAAATATTCAATTGATCCCAATACCGGAAGATATGGCTTATTTAAAGCTTTTATACGGAGTGGGCATTACTACTGTAGGCTGGATTTTGGCCACCTTAATGACCAAACCTGAAAAAGATGAGGTTTTGGTGTCATTTTATAGAAAAGTGAGACCTGCTTCATTTGGCTGGAAAAAAGTACTGGACAGATTTCCTGAAGAAAAGCAGGAGCAGGGTCAGCTTCCTATGGAAATTGGCTTGATGCTTATCGGCTCTATTATGGTCTATGCCGTACTTTTTGCAGTAGGGTTCTGGATTTATGGAAATACGCTTTCTGCGATCATAGCCACTGTAGTAGCTATTGCAGGAGGAGTGATTATATTCAGGAGCTGGAAAAAGATGCGTTAAAAGATAGCAGAAGAGCTTTTCCAAAGTGGAGTACTTTGGAAAAGCTTTAATGCTTTGGCAAACCTTATTTTTTAAACTCCAAAGTATTCATCAGGTGTACCATATCTGTTTTGATATATTCAATGGAGGGTGCCAAAGAATCATTTTTCATCGCGGTATCAAAGTAAAGTGCTCCCCTGAGGAAATTCTTGGTTGAGTCAGTCACAAAAAATTGAAACTGTGTAGGGACTTCGCCCGATAGTTCCGCCACTACAGCGGTATATCCATTTGGTGTCAGTCCTACTGATTCATCAATGCCATAAGCCTTTACCTGGTGTTTGGCAGTGAGGTTGATGGCATCATTAAGGACTGCTTTGACATCCTTGTCCTTGGTGTCCAGTTGCAGGTAGGTAAGGTGTACTTTTCCTCCCAGATCCCTGTAATTGAGGTTGATCCAGTATTTTTCTGCCAGATTGAAACTATCAGGTTCTACAATGCTATGTACAGAATGCTCAAAAGTATATGGTTTGTCTTTTTCCAGCTGGGTGAACTCCCTCTCCGGAAGGTCTATTCTGTTATAACCTTTGGGTTTTGGAAAGTAATCTCCCTGACAGGCAGAGAGTAAAGATATTAGTATCAATGTGGCAATAACTCTACGCATACATTCAAAGTTATCAAAATGGTTTGAAATCAACCGGGATCAACGGATATTTATACTTTATTCTAAATACAGATGTTATGACAATCAGACAAAAATTCTTTTCAGCCGCCTGTGCCATTGGATTATTTCTAGTGGCTTCTTTAGGTGCCAATGCCCAGACTACTATGGAGGAGTTTCTTTCAAAGTGGGAGGGAAGCATGCAGTTTACTATGGATGTGGTGGATAAAATGCCTGAGGACAAATTGGATTACAAGCCACATGAGTCCGCAATGAGTTTTAAGGAGCAGATTTTGCATCTTTCCGGTGCTGCTGCCGGAATTAGCCAAAGGTTTCTCGGCGGACCTGATGCCAAGGACATTTTGGAAGCAACTCCTTCTGGAAAAGAGGAAATCAAAGCCCATGTAAAGCTTTGCTTTGAATATGCAAAGAAGGTATTCCAATCTGTGCCTGAAAGTGAATGGGGTGAAAGCATTGAAATCTTTGGTGGCAATACAGCTACTAAAAGACAGGTGATGTCTTTGATAGATGACCACACCACACATCACAGAGGTGCTGCGATCTCTTATATCAGAGCCAACGGCATTGAACCTCCTGCATTCAGGGGACTTTAATCCCGATCAAGCAAACTATAAGCCCATTGTTTTACCATTTGAAAACAATGGGCTTTTTTAATAGGGTCAATTAGAAATTTTTACCTTACCCATTCAGTTTTTTCGGCCACAGGACGTCTTCTTCCCAATGGCCACCTGTCAGTAGCTGGCTTTGCCACATAGAAAAATCCCATCAACATATCCTCATCTTCCAGGCCAAACCAAGCCTTTGCTTCAGGCCAGAAAGTAGGGCCGCCAGTACCCCAATAAGCCGCCAATCCGTGTGCTGAGGCTGTCAGGTACATGTTCTGAACAGCCATGGCGACCGCGGAAATTTCTTCCATGACAGGAAGGTTTGCCTTTAGGTCCCTTTTCATTTTGATGGCAATAATATGGGAGGCTTTTAGCGGATTTTCTTTGAATTTGTTGTAGGTCGCTTCTATGAAATTTCCGTTTTTGTTTGCCCTTTCTCTATATAGTTCGGCCTGGAAATCAGCAAATTTTTTGAGACCTTCCCCGGAAAAAACAGTAAATGACCATGGCTCGGTCAGTTTATGGGTAGGTGCCCAGTTGGCGTTTTCCAACATTTCAAGAATGATGGCATCGTCTACAGGATCATTTTCCTTGAATTGTGCGACAAACATGGACCTACGTCCGCGGATGATTTTATTGACTTCTTCTATATTGAATTCCGGTCTTTCCATAATTGGTTTTAGATTAATTTGCTATGAGTTGTAATGCTGATTTTTGAAAAATGGTTTCTTTGTTTCTGTAATTTCATGGGGAATGCAATGAGACATCTATTTCCTTTTGAATCCTTATTGCCTTAGCGTCCTTTGCGTGAACCATTTATTTCTCGCCAAGACGCAAGGACGCTAAGATGATAGGGTTATTTTATTTATGATTTACGAAGTACTAGGCCTTGACCATACTCCAATCCATCTTATGTCTAGCGTCTTTTGTCCCGATTGACCATAATAATATTAAAGGCCTTGAACCGGCAATTCGCTGCGTCTTCCGTGAAATCGTAGCGCCCGCCGCGTGAACCTTAATTGCCATGAAGACATAAAGTCACAAAGAAGACTTCAACTTGTCATTTTGAACGAAGTGAAAAATCCGTGTTAGCATATTTTGAATAGGCCCTTCCTTACTACCATTGACATCGATCGGGGCGACACGTCACTCTGAGTGAAGCGAAGAGTCTCTTGATAAAAAAGGCAGGAGATTCTTCCTTCGTACCAATGAAAATTAGCTATTTCACGCGGCGATCGCTGCGTGAAACTTTTTGTCATTTGATTATCTGTAAATGCCAAATTTTAATATCTACCATTGACAGAAACGTACGTCACTCTGACGAAGGAAGAGTCTCCCAAAATAGACGAGATCTCCCGCAATGCTGCGGGACAGGCTTTCATCTCCGCAAGCTCCGATTACCATTGACATAAGCCTATTTCTGGTTTAGTTCAACCCCTTTAGGGTTGGGCTTCAACTCTATTTCATGAATTCCCCGGGTTGCTACCCGGGGCTATTCATGGTTTAACCCCTTTGGGGTTTTTAATCAACTGTCATCCTCTTTCTGTAAATGTCAATTTTAATAACTCAGAATGACGCAGCAACAGAGGTCATTCTCTTTTCTATACATTTCCTAAATGTTAAAATCTCAGGATGACGGTTACTCTTAACAGTCAATGATAAGACTGAGAATTACACATTCATTTCAATGGCCTTTTTCACCAGTTCCACTGCTGTGCTGACACCGAGCTTGGCATGAATTCTCTTTCGGTGCGCTTCCACGGTATGCTGACTGAGGCTGAGCATTTCTGCGATCTCTTTATTGAGTTTGCCATCTTTGATCATCCTGATAATTTCCAATTCCCTTCTTGAGAGTTTGAATTTTTCTTTAAAGTGATCTGGGTATCCATTTGGTTCGCTTTGGAAAAGAACTCTCTTATAATCCAGTACATAACTGCCTTCAAAAACCTCCCTGATGGTATAGATCAGCTCATCTGGATCCGATCCTTTGAGCACATACGCATTGGCACCGCTGTTGATGGCTTTGTCATAGACCAACTGATCGTCATACATGGACAAAACAATTATTTTGGCATGGGGTACATGTTTCCTGATCCCATTGATCACCCCTATCCCATCGAGTTTGGGCATGTTCATGTCTGTCAGAATAATATCCACCTTGTTTTTTTTCACATGTTCCACCAAGTCTTTTCCGTTGTGGAACATGGCAGTTACCAAAAGGTCATCCTCTTCTTCCAAAAGGCCTTTGATTCCTTTTGCAAACATCTTATGGTCATCTGCCAGTACTATTCTGATCATGGTTGTTGGGGGTGATTAAAAACTAATTTACTCAATCTAATTCTGTTCAGGCAAATTAAGCTTGATAAACGTCCCTTTTTCTGGTATGGACTGTATTTCTATGGTACCTCCGAGGGTTTCCATTCTTTTTTTGAGATTACTCATTCCAGACCCTTCTGACTGTTCGGTTAGATCAAATCCCTCTCCATCATCCTTGATTTCGATCCTTGCTTTGCCATCTTTGTTGAATACTCCTACACTGATCAGGTCCGGAGCAGCATGTTTGATGGCATTGTTGAGGATTTCCTGAAAGACCCGGATCAGGATAAGTTTTTTGTCTTTGGCCAGCTGTAGCTCTGCGCCTTCCTGCACCCACTCCACTTCACAGAATTCGGCATGTCTGAGTTTTTCCAGCTCTTTTTTTATATAATCTTCCAAGCTGATGGATTCCACCCAATCCAGGTTGAGGCTCTTGGAAAGGCTCCTAACCTCTTTGATGACTTCATTGATGATACTTTTACTTTCGGAGATTCCGTTGGGCCGGGAACTACCAAGGTTGATTTTGGCGAGGGAAAGCATCTGACCAATATTGTCGTGGAGCTCTCTGCCAACATAGGATAAAGTCTCTTCCCTGATTTCCTTTTCCACATTGAGAATGGTGTTTTCAAATTTTGCCTCCATGGTGGCTACCTTTTGGCGGTTTTCCAGTTGGCGCTGCCTGTGATAGATGACCATGATGACAATAAAAGACACCATCAAGAGCATCAGAAAAAAGCCCAAAAGAATGATTACAAACAGATCTGAACCGTTATTTTCCATTGGTAAATGCTATAAGGGAACCACTGGGGATTAAATTGAAAGGACAATCAACCCTTTAAATTATGGTTTTATCTGCAATTTATGTTTACAAATTCTGATTTCCCTAAGAAAGAATTTGATCAAAGGATGAAAATTGGGGTGTAAAAATCACTAAATGTAGGTACAAAACCTATTGGTCAGGATATTGACTTATTTATTATGCTTTCATTTTTGAAAATCAAAGGGGCATAAAAAGCCAGGCCCATGACCAGGTACATGCTGGATCCTAGAATTTTCATTAAAAAATTTAATTGTGTGTAATAAGCAATATCAATTTTATCATAGAAAAAGTTGAAAGATACGAAATAGAGAAATGAGCAGGAATAAAAGAACAGTACAAAAGAGACTATCCAAAAATCAGGAATTGAAATCAAACTTTGGTTTAAATATTTGTCTTTGGTCAAAACCTCATAAAAATAATAAAAACACATTCCTATAATGATGAAACTACTTAAAGCCCAAGAATAATTATGAAAGGTGCTTGCTATGGGTTGAAAATAAATAGAGTTGATAATTATCCAGGTGATATAAACGCCAGATAATAAAAGGATCGATTTGTTTCGGTTGAGAATGAAGTAAAAAAATATAAACAATAAAGATATACTGATGGTGATATAACCAATATTGATAACCAGGGAATTGTTGATTTTAGAAAGCTGAAGGTCACGGGCCATTACCTCAGTAATACTGGTGCCCAACAAGACCAAGAAGATGATAAGATGTTTTTTCCTGTATTCTTTTTGAGCAAAAAAGAAGTAAGGGATACTGACTAGCATCCCTGCGATGATCAAAATGTTATACCAAAATAAAACTCCCATATTTTTGGTTTAAGGAGTACAATCTGGAGGACACACACTTCCTGCATTTAATGGGCTGGGACCACCACTGCTTTTAAGGCTTAGTGTATCTTTATCAGATTCTTGAGGTGATTCTGAATATATGTCTTCATATTCAGTTTTTGTCTTGTTGGAAGCAACAAGTGCGAGGGAGAGTCTTCCAATATAATCGTGTTTTTCACGTCTTTCGCGAGGGAGCATTTCTACATTTTCCTTGTCATATTGTCCGAAGTAGATTTTGATTCCGCCGGTTTTGGGATCTGTCATATCCAAGAGTTTTTGGATGGAATCCCTGTCAAACCAAACCCAGTTAGATTGCTCCTCTATGGGCTTTCCTCTGCCGTTGTTGGCCTTGATACTTTTTTTGGCTGCTTGTTGGTAGGCCTTTCTGAATGCTTCAAGTTCTTTTCTGTTCATGATCGCTATTGTTAGATTTTTCTTATAAGTAAATACTTTAGGAATACAGTGGTATGGAGCCTCTTTTAGCCATTGGTGACCGGAGATTGGGTAGGACAAATGCAAACCCAAAGACCAAGTACATCAAACTTGCCATTAGCTTATTCAAATTAAACATGATATTGACATTTTTGAGTACAAATTCCGGATAAAATTGATATGCTCCAAATAGTAACAGGGCTTCTAAATAAAAAAACAGTACTACGAAGCCTATCCAAAAGTGCGGAATGTAAATGAGTTTTTCTTCAGGATCGATCCTCAGTGTCAGAATCTGCTGGATAAGTCGGGAGGATAATACAATAAGTAAAATACCAAAAGGCAATAAAGAATAATACTGTAAGGCACCTGAAATGGGCTCAAACAAAAGACTGTTAAGAACTGCCCAGATGACCAATAGACCAGTCAGCTGTACTATCCTTTTTCTCCATACCAAGGACTGTTCGAGGGAATAAAAATAGGCAATGAGCAGAAAAGACTCCAAATATATCCACCCTATATTGTACAAGAGCGTATTGTTGATTTTTTGGGAAGCAGTATATGCCCCGGCCAACTCGAGAACCAACACCACAAAAAGAGTAATGGAGATAAGGTTGATTTGGGTTTTGCTCCTCTTCCCGAATTTGGGTCTTAAAATGAGGAGTAGGATTAAACTTAACCCTATTATAAAGTGATAAAAACCAGGCAAGACTTCTTCGTTTGGTAAGTCTGCAAAGTAGTGTAAATATAAAAGCGAAAAAATCCCCTGTACAGGGTAATTTTGAAGCAAAATGACACAAAAAAAGGAGCTGGATGACTCCAACTCCTTTTACTTTATAAAATTATCTTATTATACGTTGCTTTGCCAGTAAACTTGAAACTTAGTATCAAAGATCGTTTTTATAGAATATCAACCAATATCGAATATCAATTAGTATCTATTCAGACTATTTTGTAAGTCAGTTAACAAACTGGCATCAATACGTTTATTTATCTAAAACCGTTAGACATTATGCCGTCTTTTTGGCAGGTGCTGTCTGCGGAGAATTGTCCGCTTCCAGTTCTCTTTTCATCAAATCCACTACGATAGGTGTAGCGATATAAATCGAAGAATAAGTACCTACCAATACACCGATCATCAAAGCAAAAGAGAAGCCTCTCAATACTTCACCACCGAAAATCAACAAGACCAATACCACTATCAAAGTAGTGGCAGAAGTGATCAATGTTCTGGCCATGGTCTGATTGATGGCATCATTAAACATCTTCACCAGCTTGGATGTACCTCTGTTGCTGATGTTTTCTCTGATACGGTCAAATACAATCACGGTATCGTTGATGGAGTAACCTACTACTGTCAGTACAGCGGCGATAAATACCTGGTCAATCTCAAATGTAGCTCCCAAAGCCGTAGCGATCGCAAAAGCAGCAATCACAAAGAACACATCGTGTACCAAAGCTATGATGGAACCCAATGAGAACTGCCACTTACGGAACCTCAACAAGATGTAAAGGAAGATGGCTACCAAAGCAAAGAACATCGCATTGACAGAAGAGTTTTTGATGTCGTCTGCTACGGTGGCACCTACTTTGGAAGAGCCCGTGATCGCGAATTGTGTTTCGCCCAGATTTTCTGCATCTGTGGAATAAGTCAAGCCCAATACCGAGGCTATACCTTCTCTCACTTTGGTTTCCACTTCCTGGTTGGAAGCATCATCATCCTCATTGATGAGGTAAGAAGTAGTGACTTTCATGATATTGTTTGCACCATAAGTTTTTACTTCTACAGAGCCATCGAACTCTCCGTCCAATCCAACTTTTAATTCTGAAGCAGATACTGGCTCTGAAAATTCTACTATGTAAGACCTACCACCTGTAAAGTCCACGCCGAATTTCAGGCCATTGATCGCAGCGATAGCTAGACCAACTACGATGATAGAGGTAGAAATGAGGTAGGCCACTTTTCTTTTGCTCAGGAAGTCAATGTTAAGTTCGCTGAGGATATTTCTTGCAAGCGGAGTTTCAAAGGAAACCTTGCTCTTTTCACCTTTAGTGGTCATCCAGCTTACAATTACTCTTGTGATAAATACCGCAGAGAAGAAAGAAGAAGCAATACCGATCATCAATACGATGGCAAATCCTTTGACAGGCCCCTGTCCCAAAGCATAGAGAATGGCACCGGTAAGGAAAGTGGTTACGTTGGAGTCAAGAATGGCGGAGAATGCTTTATTATAACCTTGGTTGATGGCTACAAGTAGCCCTGCTCCGTTTCGTAATTCTTCTTTGATCCTTTCGAAAATAAGTACGTTGGCATCAATAGACATACCAATGGTCAACACAATACCCGCAATACCGGGCAAGGTAAGTGCCGCTCCCAACTGGGCAAGAATTCCTAAGATAAAGAAGATGTTGAATACCAATGCTGCGATGGCTACCAAGCCACCTTTAGCATAGTAGGCTACAATAAACAATACTACCAAAACAAGACCCGCTACCATGGAAATCAAACCTTGGTTGAGGGCTTCTTTACCTAATGTCGGTCCTATGATCGCTTCTTCCACAATTCTGGTCGGAGCAGGAAGTGAACCTGACTTTAGGATGTTGGCCAAATCCTTCGCTTCTTCAATGGAGAAATTACCGGTGATTTCAGATTGTCCGGATGGGATTTCACTTTGTACCACAGGGGCAGTATACACATAATCATCAAGCACTACTGCTATTCTTTTTCCGATGCTTTCAGAAGTTAGTTTTCTCCACTTTCTTGCACCTTCGGCATTCATTTGCATGCTGACAGCAGGCCTGGAAGTCTGATCCAAAGTTTGTCTGGCATCAGTCACTACATCACCTTCCAAAGGAGCCTGATCACTTGCCCTATTGTATCTGATACCAAATAGCTCCAACAACTCCATGTTGCCTTCCACGATTGGTTTTACTGACCATAGGAATTTTACGTTTCTAGGCAAAAGAGACCTTACGTCTTCTCTGGCCAATATTCTGTTGATGGTCACAGTGTCTCTTACTTCGTAAACCAATCCCTGATTGGATCTTGTCAAAGAGAAAAGCGGAGAGATCTCGGAAGAGAAATCATCTAGATCTGCGCCTTCGGACAATTGTCTTTCAAGCTCTGAAGCTAAGTCTTCTTCTTCGGTAGCCTCATCTTGGTCTTCTTCCTCTGCCGGAGCAGTTTGGCTGGAGCTGGCTTTTTGTTCAGCGACAAGTAGGCTGTTCACCGCTTCCAGTTCGCTCAGGTAGTCATTGATTTCAGCTACTTCCCAAAACTGTAGCTTGGCCACACCTTGAAGGAGGTTTCTTACCCTTTCAGGATTGTCCACTCCAGGAAGTTCGATCTGGATTCTACCGGATCCTTGGATTCTTTGGATATTTGGCTGGGAAGTACCAAACCTATCTACCCTGGTTCTAAGGATATTGAAGGAACGCTCGATGGCATTTTCGATTTCTCCATCAATGATTCCGAGGATTTCAGAATCGGAAGATTCCAAAGAAATACGGCCTCTGTTGGCTGCTGTAGCGAAAATTTCGCTGAGCTTTCTGTTGGAAGCTGCCTGCTGCCACTGGGAGTAGAACAGGTTTACAAACTTTTCATTGCTGGTCTTGGATGCTTCAGAAGCACGGTCAAGAGCAGTATTGAAAGCCTGATCTTTGGAGTTGCCGGAAAGTCCTTTCAGGATTTCTACCGGAGACACTTCCAATGTCACGTGCATACCTCCCTGAAGGTCAAGTCCAAGACCCAATTCTGTTTCTTTGATTTCTTTATAGGTAAATTTAGCACCCAGGAAGTTGTAGACAGGTTCTCTGTAAATAGAGTCCAAGTAAGCTTGTTTCATGGCAAAGTCTACATTGCCTACCTCATCTGTGGCATAATCCACGGCTTTTTGGTTGAAACTGTTTGATACAAATGTGAATGACAGGTAATACAGACACAAAGCTGTAATCACTACAGTCAAAAACACTACGACACCTTTGTTACGCATGTTATTTAGGAATTTATAAGTTTTTTATGGATTGAATGTGGCCACTATATAGCAGTGGCGGCTGTAAAGAAGCTAAAAAAGATCAGGGTGCATTGGGTGAAATGATCCTTTCGAGGAGTATTTCCCAATAGGGTAAATGAATAGGAAGGTAAGAAACGGTTCCTGCCAGGTTTACTTTTTCAACCTTGATATGTTCATAGATGAGGTAAAAAATCTGTTGTCCTACAGTGGTGACAAAAGGAACTACTGCATCTACTGCAACATTTAAGAATGTTTGATTTTCATCTTGGCTGCCCTGGTTTTCATTGTATTCTTTTTGATCCTGTGGGTTGTCCAGTGAATGGGTATGAATGAACTCAGCACCGGTAACCAACATACAGAATGCAAGCACGAGGATCAGACTGACCCTTTGCTTCCATACATTGATATGTTGCTGACTTTTGTTCATGGGTCGCAAATATATAGTAAAATGTTTGTAGATGGAAAGAATTCTTGTGAAAACAAGTTAATCAATTGGAAATCTATAGGTTAGGCGCAATTGCGGTCTTGGCCCTCAGGTATACTTTGATGACATCCAAAGCCCGCTCAAAGTTTCTGTTGTTGGGCACAATGATGTCCGCGTCATGCTTGAATGGCTCAATGTACTTTTCGTAAGTAGGCATTACGTGCATTTCGTACCTGTAAAGTACATCGTCCAGGTCATAGCCCCTTTCTACCTTGTCCCTTACGATTCTCCTTTTGAGCTTGATGTATTCTTTGGCATCTATAAAGACCTTGAGGTCAAGTAAATCAGCCAGTTCCGGATAATACAATACGAAAATTCCTTCTACCACCACCACCGGTGCGGGGGCAAATTCCAGCATTTTCGGTTTTTTGTTGGGGTTGTTGAAGGTATATTCCTGCCTGTAGACGGTTTCTCCATTGCCGATTTTTCTGATGTCTTCGGCATATTGCTCAAAATCAATGGAGTTGGGTGTATCGAAATTGTGCACCCCTTTATCGTCAATAGGCTGTAGGTGTCTTGGCTTGTAATAATTGTCCTGGGAAATCAAACAGACCTGACCAGGTTCGAATGTATGCAGCAGTTTGTCTAAAAAAAGAGTTTTTCCTGAGGCACTTCCACCTGTGATACCTACAATAAAGGGCTTCTTCATGGGGGACAAAAATAAGGATTATTTTAGAAACCTTACCAATTCCCTTACTGCCTTGCCCCGGTGGCTGATCTGATTTTTTTCCTGAAGACTGAGTTCGGCGAAGCTTTTTCGGTAGCCATTGGGTCTGAATACGGGGTCATACCCAAAGCCCCCATGGCCTGTTTTTTCTGTCAAAATCTCTCCTTCCGCTATACCGGTAAAGCTGTTTTCATTGCCTCCCTGTATAAGTGCAATTACGGTTTTGAACCTTGCAGTCCTGTTTTTTATGCCTTTCAATTTTTCCAAAAGCAGTTCCAGGTTTCTTTCATCACTGCGGGGCTCACCCGCAAATCTGCCCGAATATACTCCTGGAGCTCCTTCAAGCGCATCTACCTCAAGCCCTGTGTCATCTGCAAAACAGTCCACACCATAATGCTCAAAAACATAGCGGGCCTTTTGAAAAGCATTGTGTTCCAATGTATCTCCTGTCTCCGGAAGTTCTTCGTGGCATCCAATTTCGGCTAGGGATACTACAGTAAAATCGCTGCCAAGAGCAGCCTTTACTTCCTCGATTTTCTTGGGATTATTAGTAGCAAAGCATATTTTTTTCATAAATACAAAGTAATCCAAACGGATAGAAATAAAAAAATCCCTCACTTGCGTGAAGGATTTTTTCAGTGAATTATGGCTGTAATTAGTCCTGCTTTGTCGAATAAAAGATCAGATAAAACCTGCCAGGTCTATAAACCAAAACAGCTTTTATTTTGATGATATCAAAAGGCGACCTGGCAGGTTTTTTTTGTCATTTTCAAACCTCATTCAATAAGTTTAGGTGATCAGTATCAGAATCAAGAGAATAATGATTATGGCACCCACAGAAAGGTAAACACCACCGCCGATTTCTTTGGTTTCTTTTTTCAGCTCGCGAAGCTCATCGCGCATTTCCTTTCTTTCTTCTTTGCTCATGTCAGAGAAGTCAGAAGCTTTGATTTCTTCTACCCTGTTTTCGATCTCCACCAGTCTGGTTTTCTGCTCTTCAGTGAGCTCTGGTTTTTCTTTTTTAGGGGTTTTTGCCGTGCTGGCTGGCACAAACGCCGCCATCAAAAACATTACCGACAAAAAATACACTAACTTTTTCATAAGGTATTTATTTAGGTGAATGAAATATTAAAATGTCTGAAATCAAATTACCAATAATTAGACCAAAAATTAACTTTATCAACACCTGCACCTTTCAAAAAATCATGAATAAGACGGGATTTATCCGTCCCCTTTTACATTATTATTTGTAATTTAGCCCACCTTCGAAAACATTTTTTTCGACAAGACAATAAATCAGAACAAAACCAAAAACATACACCTATGTCCTCCAAAGGAGATAAAAAACTCTTTCTGCTTGATGCCATGGCCCTTATCTACAGGGCGCATTTTGCTTTTTCCAAAAACCCAAGGATCAATTCCAAAGGACTCAATACCGGTATCATGCTGGGGTTTACCAATACACTCCTGGAAGTGATTGAAAAAGAGAAGCCTACCCATATAGCAGTGGCATTTGATACCAAGGCGCCAACGTTTCGGCATACTCAGTTTGAAGCATACAAGGCCAACCGACAGGAGCAGCCTGAGGACATAGAAATCGGGATTCCATGGGTCAAGCAGCTAGTGGAGGCCTTTAATATACCCGTTTTGGAACTGGATGGCTTCGAAGCCGACGATATCATAGGGACTATAGCCAAGAAGGCAGAACGCACCAGTTTTGTGGTCTACATGATGACCCCGGATAAGGATTATGGGCAATTGGTAGATGAACATATCTACCTGTACAAGCCGGCCTTTATGGGGAATGCAGTGGACATAATGGGGCCAAAAGAGGTCTGTGCTAAGTGGGACATTGAGAATGTGGATCAGGTGAGAGACATACTAGGCCTGATGGGTGATGCGGTAGACAATATTCCGGGAATACCAGGTATTGGGGAAAAGACTGCTGTCAAACTCCTGAAAGCTTATGGCAGCATAGAAGAACTCCTGCAGCATACTGATGACCTAAAAGGCAAACAAAAGGAAAACGTAGTGAATTTTGGTCAGCAGGGACTGCTATCAAAGGAGCTTGCTACCATCAAGATTGATGTGCCTGTAGATTTCGACGAAAAGGCACTTCGGTATGATGGTCCGGATGAGGAGAAGCTAAAGGCTCTTTTTGCAGAACTCGAATTCAGGACACTCACCCAACGGGTATTTGGAGAAAAAATGAAAAAGCCTCAGGTAAAGGTGTCCGATCAGTTGGGGCTTTTTACCGGGGACGCCGATACTCAGGAAGAAGATGTGCCTGAAGAAAATCCTCTTCCTGTACCGGTATTGCATGATAGCATCATTACCACTGCACACGATTACCACAAGGTAGAAAGTGAAGAGGAAATAAAGGAATTGCTCAAATACCTGGAAATCCAAGAGGAATTTTGTTTTGATACGGAAACTACCGCCCTTAATCCTAACGATGCCGAACTCGTAGGGCTTTCTTTCGCCTACGTGCCCGGAGAAGCTTTTTACATTCCTTTTCCGGAAAATCAGGAGGAAGCAAAAAGGAAACTGGAGCTTTTCAGGGAAATTTTTGAAAATGAAAACATCACCAAAATCGGCCAAAATGTAAAATATGATCTTTTGGTGTTGAAAAATTATGGGGTGGATGTGAAGGGCAAATTGTATGATACCATGTTGGCCCATTACCTGATCGAGCCAGAGGGAAAGCATTCCATGGATTGGCTGGCACAGCAGTATTTGAATTACAAGCCTGTTTCCATTGAATCCCTAATTGGGAAAAAGGGCAAAAACCAGGGCAATATGCGAGATGTGGAAGTAGACGAAGTCGTGGCTTATGCGGCAGAGGATGCAGATATTACGCTGAAGCTAAAGCAAAAACTGGATCCTTTGGTCAGGGAAAATGGCGTGGAAAAATTGCTTCATGAAGTGGAGAATCCTCTGATTGAGGTATTGACAGAGATGGAATTTGAAGGTGTGAGGATAGATACAGAAAGTCTAGCCGAAATGTCAAAATCCCTGGAAGAAGAGAGCAAGGAAATAGAAAAAAGGGTCTATGAGCTCGCAGGAGAGGAATTTAATCTTTCTTCGCCCAAGCAACTGGGAGAAATACTTTTTGTCAAGCTTAACCTGGATCCCAAAGCCAAAAAAACCAAAACAGGTCAGTTTGCCACAGGGGAGGAAGTGCTCAGCAAGATGGCTTCAGAGCATGAGATCGCTAGGGTCATCCTGGAATACAGGCAGATTGTCAAACTCAAGTCCACTTATGTAGATGCCTTGCCCACCATGATCAACCCGAAGACAGGCAGGGTGCATACTACCTACAACCAATTTGTGGCAGCTACAGGAAGGTTGTCTTCTATCAATCCCAACTTGCAGAATATTCCTATCCGTACGGAGAGGGGAAGGGAAATCAGGAAGGCTTTTGTCCCCAGAGACGAAAACCATGTGTTGTTGGCAGCGGATTACTCCCAGATAGAGCTGAGGATCATGGCCGCTTTTTCCAAGGACGAATCCATGATAGAAGCTTTCAAAAACGGCAGGGACATTCACGCCACCACAGCTGCCAAGATTTTTCAGGTGCCTTTGGAGGAAGTCACTTCAGACATGAGGAGAAAAGCAAAAACAGCCAATTTTGGAATTATCTACGGCATCTCAGCATTTGGTCTCTCACAGCGCCTGAGCATTTCGAGGACAGAAGCCAAAGAAATCATTGATGCCTATTTCAAGGAGTTTCCGGCAGTCAAAGCCTACATGGACGGGGCTATAGAAAAAGCAAGGAAAAATGAATTTGTGGAAACCCTTCTAGGGAGAAGACGCTACCTAAGGGATATCAACAGTAGGAATCAGACCATGCGTGGTTTTGCTGAAAGAAACGCCATCAATGCTCCTATCCAGGGATCTGCGGCAGATATGATCAAAATTGCGATGATCAATGTGCACAAATGGATGAAGGAAGAAAAGCTGAAATCCAAGATGATCCTTCAGGTACATGATGAATTGGTATTTGATGCGGTCAAGGAAGAATTGGATTTACTGAAGAAGGAAATCCCCAGACTCATGTCTTCTGCTGTCAAGCTGGAAGTGCCTGTGGTAGTAGAAACCGGCACCGGAAACGACTGGTTGGAGGCGCATTAAAAAAGATTTTAGACCTTAGACACTAGACATGAGACTTGAGTATGTAGTATATAAAAAGATTTGCCCCTGGGGATATGTTGTACCAAGTACCAAGTACCTGTTAAAAATGTAATTTCTCTATTCTGGTTTTCGTGTCTTAAAAACCTTGTTTCTTGGTTCTTCCCATCGCACTTCTCACTTCTAAAGTCTATAAAAATGCCTAAAATAAAAACCAGCTTTTTCTGCCAGAACTGTGGTGCACAGAGTCTAAAGTGGATAGGCAAATGCCCCGCTTGTGGGGAATGGAATACGTATGTAGAAGAATTGGTTCAAAAGGAGGAATCAGGACTGGGAAGCTGGAAGTCAGGAGGCCAAAAGGAAAAAAGGACCAATAAACCTAAAAAACTCTCAGAAATAGATTACTCAGTTGCCCCTAGGACTATCACCCACGACATGGAACTTGACAGGGTGCTAGGAGGCGGAATTGTTCCTGGATCTCTGGTATTGATTGGAGGAGAGCCGGGAATCGGCAAGTCTACCCTGATGCTTCAGATAGCCCTTTCCCTGTCCAATAGGCGTGTGCTTTATGTATCGGGAGAGGAAAGCGAATCTCAGATCAAAATGCGTGCGGAGCGCATGCAGTTCCACTCAGAGAATTGCTACGTCTTATCTGAGACCAATACCCAGCAGATTTTTGAACAGATTGAAATTTTGAAGCCAGAGGTCTTGGTCATAGATTCAATACAGACACTTCATAGCAGGCACATAGAATCTGCTGCCGGATCTGTCTCCCAAGTACGGGAGTGTACCGCGGAGTTGATGCGGTTTGCTAAGGAAACAGGCACACCGGTTTTCTTGATCGGGCATATCACCAAAGACGGTTCCATTGCCGGCCCAAAGGTACTGGAACATATGGTGGATACAGTACTTCAATTTGAAGGTGACAGGCATCTTAGCTACAGGATTCTTCGGACTTCCAAAAACAGGTTTGGTAGTACCAATGAGCTGGGGATCTATGAAATGAGGGCTGATGGACTCAGGCAAGTGGCCAATCCCTCCGAAATCCTCATGACCCAGCGTGAAGAACAGCTCAATGGAGTAGCTATAGGAGCCATGATGGAAGGAAACAGGCCACTTTTGATTGAGATACAATCTTTGGTCAGTCCAGCTACCTATGGTACTCCTCAGCGCAGTAGCACGGGTTTTGATGCCAAGAGGCTCAATATGCTTTTGGCTGTCCTGGAAAAAAGAGGCGGGATGCGGCTGGGACAGCAGGATGTCTTCCTCAATGTAGCAGGCGGCCTGAAAGTAGATGACCCCGCATTGGACCTGACGGTATGTGCCTCTTTGCTGTCATCGTACGAAGATACCGCCGTTCCGGAAGACATATGTTTTGCAGGAGAGGTTGGACTGGGTGGAGAGATCAGGGCTGTTCATAGGATAGAAAACAGGATTGCAGAAGCGGAGAAGCTTGGATTCAAAAAAATCGTAGTATCTAAATATGCCATAAGAGGACTGGATATGAGAAAATTCAAAATTGAAGTGATCGCAGTCAGTAAGTTGGAAGAAATGTATCAGGGTCTTTTTGCTTAATCAGGATAGGTATGAAAATCATTCAGGAAAAAGTAAAACTAAGGGCGTATCCAAGAGGATTTCACCTGATTACCGATCAGCTAGTGGAGGCCATTCCCGAGATCAGGTCCATCAACAAGGGCATGTTGCAGGTGTTTATCCAGCATACTTCTGCCGGACTGACCATCAATGAGAATGCAGATCCTACTGTAAGAAAAGATTTCGAATCCTTTATCAATGACTTGGTTCCTGAGGACTATTCCAAGTTTATCCATACCTATGAAGGTCCTGATGACATGCCTGCCCATATCAAAAGCAGCATCTTTGGATCAAGCGTGCAGATTCCCATTATTTCAGGCAAGTTGGCCTTGGGTACCTGGCAGGGAGTTTATCTCTGTGAGTTTAGGGATTATGGTGGTTCCCGATCTTTGGTGCTGACCGCTTTTGGAGAATGATATTTCTTTACTAAGTATTTTTCCCGAAATCAAAGCGTATTTTATATACCGTAACAAAATTTTACCTCTGATATAAATCCCTCTTTTTAAATCTTCTTCTTTCACCAAATTTACCCGCAATAGGTAAATAATGAGAGTTTTAGTTTTTCTGGTCTTCTTCGGGTTAACCTTTACTGCATTTGGTCAGGTAGGAAAGCAAGCACTTGATGGTGTGGTGGCCAGAAAGATCGATTACCCCATTACTTTGGATGGTGAACTGGATGAAGAAGTCTGGCTGGAAGAAGAAGGGTGGGCCGAAGATTTTACTCAATATTTCCCTTCAGACACTTCTTCAGCCAAAGCACAGACCAAAATCAAGGTGGCCTTTGATGATAAGTTTCTCTATGTCGCGGCTGTCATGTATAATCTCGGACCAAGGGAAAAGTATGTGTCTACCTCACTGAGAAGAGACTACAGGGGAGAGCAAAATGATGGCGTTTCTTTTATATTTGATACCTTCAATGACAAAACCAATGCATTTCAGTTTGGTGTCAATCCCTATGGCGTACAGAGAGAGTCCTTGATAGCAAACGGTGGCATGATCCCATCTGACCTCAACCTTGCCTGGGACAACAAGTGGTATTCTACGGCCAAGATCTATGAAGACTATTGGGTGGTAGAAGCAGCTATTCCCTTTTCTACGCTGAGGTACCAGGATGGCGCAGTCAACTGGAATGTGAATTTTTACCGGATTGATTCCAAATACAATGAGAGAAGTACCTGGAGTCCGATCCCTAGAAATTTTTCCATGATTTCATTGGCTTTTTCCAGAAAACTGCTTTTTGAAGAGCCTTTAAGGAAAGAAACCTCCAATATTTCTATCATCCCTTATGCTGCGATGGCTACTGATAGGGATTTTTTGGCCGAAACCGGCAATCCACCTAGACCTGCCTTTGGAGGAGATGCGAAAATAGGGATGGGACCGGCCCTTAATCTGGACTTGACCATCAATCCGGACTTTTCCCAAGTGGAAGTAGATCAGCAGGTGACCAACCTGGACCGCTTTGAAATCTTTTTTCCCGAACAGAGGCAATTCTTTCTTGAAAACGCAGACCTGTTCGCAGATTTCGGTACAGCTGGTATAAGGCCTTTCTTTTCTAGGAGAATAGGCGTGGCCAGAGATGAAAGGACAGGCCAAAATGTGCAAAATCAAATCCTCTTTGGAAGTAGGCTCTCCGGTAAGCTCAATGAAGACTGGAGGGTCGGACTTATGAATATGCAGACCGCATCAGATCCTGAGATGGGCATTTTGGGGAGAAACTTTTCGGTGGCTGCACTTCAGAAAAAAGTTTTTACCAGATCAAATGTAGGTGTCATCATGGTAAATCAGGAAACCATGAATCCAGAGGCTGGATTTCCTGTGGTCGACAGGACACGCTATAACAGGCTTGCCGGACTGGATTATAATCTGGCATCTGCTGACAACAGATGGACGGGGAAGCTTTTTTATCACAGGACATTCGAATATGAAAACAAAAACAATTCAGGTGCCCTCCATGCACAGTTGAACTACAATGATGTCAATTGGCTTCTAAGTGCTTCTTATTCTGAAGTGCAGGAAAACTTCAATCCGGAGGTGGGCTTTACCCCAAGAAGGGATTACAAAAGAATTGCCGGAAGATTTGGGCATCAGTTTTTTCCCAAATCCAGAATCATTAACAGGCATGGGCCTATTTTGGAGACAGAGACACTATGGAATGAGGAATTGGGTGTGACTGATGAGTTGCATACTTTCAGCTATAGGATACAGTTTCAGTCTCTTTCTACCCTTACTTTTTTGGCCAACAACCGGTACACTTACCTTTTTTTCGGATTTGATCCGACCAGAACCGGCGGAACACCTCTGGAATCAGGAACAGATTACCGTAACACTTTTTACTCTGTGCAGTACTTCGGCAATGCAAGAAATCCCTTTTTCTTAACTGCCAGAGGTGATATTGGAGAATATTTCAATGGAAGTATCCGTACGCTGCAGGGAACAATGAACTGGAGGATGGGTTATCTGGCCAATATTTCCATGAACTTCAGCTACAACAATATCCGCTTGCCTGAACCTCAGAATGATGCAGATCTCTTTTTGATAGGGCCTAGGATTGACCTTACCTTTACCAGAAGTTTGTTCTGGACTACTTTCTTCCAATACAACAATCAGATCGACAATATCAACATCAACACCAGGCTGCAGTGGAGGTATGCGCCGGTATCAGATCTTTTTGTAGTCTATACCGACAATTATTTCCCAGGCACTTTTATTCCCAAGCAAAGGGCGCTAGTGATGAAGCTCAATTACTGGTTGAACATTTAACCCTACTATGTCAGGTTGTAAAATGACTAGAAAAACCTCGCAGGTTTAACCTTAAACTTAACTTGACAATGCAGGACTAATCCAGTTGGGTTTTGGCAAATTCCATGAAGAAATAGACAATCGGTGCAAATAGCAGTACCGGGAAAACTACTATAAAAAACTTGGGTACTCCTGTTCCAAAACCGGAGCCGCTATGGAATGAAAAGTATTCGATAAGTATAAACATCAAGATCAGGTTAAACTTAAGCCATCTCCACAGTTTGGCATTTATCTGAACGAGTGCTTCTACTTTCTCCGGATTGTTTTGAATAGTATATTCATTGATCCTTGGCTTTTGGTTGTAAAATGTGACACCGAAAAAAAGTATGGTTGCAATGATAGGAATGGAATAAGTCATGTTGCTTGCCCAGTATTCGCTTGGGTTTTCAAAAAAATTGTAATCCGGAGCAACTGCATCAGCTCCTACGTGCTGAAAATAATAGGTCATTGCCCAAAGTAAAATAAGAGATGCAAAGCCCAAAATTTCTATCACCCTGTCCCAAATGTTCATTTTTGGCCTTTTATTTAAAGCTTCTTCGGTTTTTTTCGAATGGTGTGCTGTCATGTCATTTGCAAATTTAAAAATTCAATGCTTTGCTGCGCATCTTGGTAAAAGAGATTATTTAAGCGGTAATTCAAGCTTGTTTTTCTTTCCGGTCAACACGATAATGCCGTCATTGGTTTCAGACTCTTTTCCATTAAGTATCACTGTATCTTCAGAAGTATCAAAATGGACTTCCCAATCACCTGATTTGAGATTTATTTCTGTGTGGAGCTTCCCATTCTTTTTTTGATAAGAAAGATCCAGTTCATTGTCACCTACGGTGACATTTTCAATTTTTGCCTCCTCCCAAGACGTGGGAAGCATAGGGCGCAAGTGTATTTTTTTGTTGCCGGCATCAGGTTGAATCCCAAAGAACTGGGTTACTATCGGAACGGCATAAGCGTAAAGGTTCCATGCTTGGGTCATCATGCCATAATCCGGGGAGACCTCATATATAGATCCTGGTAAGGCATAGCTAAAAGAACGGGTAAGGCGCTTCAGATAGTCCAGTGCTTCGTCGGGCCTTCCATAATTATTTTCTGCCACAGCCTGCACTCCTGTGGGAAGGGTCATCACCGCGCCTGTGTAAGAAAAGACTTTGCTTCCTGCAAAAGAGCCGTCCTCATATTCTGAAGCATCATCCCTGTCTATTCCTGTGACAAAGACGCCAAATGGATTGACAAACCTTTTTCCTTTGTCCAGTG
Organism: Arthrospiribacter ruber; assembly: GCF_019343195.1. GTDB lineage: Bacteria > Bacteroidota > Bacteroidia > Cytophagales > Cyclobacteriaceae > Arthrospiribacter > Arthrospiribacter ruber. The sequence goes on along the minus strand of NZ_RPHB01000007.1, from coordinate 218,465 downwards.
CCTTGAGGGCTTTTTCTTCATCCGCTATACCCATTTCCATAGGTGTGTTGACTACCCAATTGTGGAACATCACAAACCCTCCCTTCTTATTTCTGGGATAGGAAAGCAGTTTTCTTCTCGTTGCTTTCAATTCCTCTACTGCCCAAGGTTTTTCCAATGTGTCGGCCCTGATGATGGCAGCATCGATCATGGTCAATGCCTCGGAAGCAGTTCCGATAAAGTCCGCGTAGGAATTGAATTCTTCAACCCAGAATTCTTCGTTGATTTTTTGCTTCAGTTCTGTGGCCAGGTTTCTGTATTTCTTTTCATTTTCCACATCATCCATTACTACGGCCATTTTGGAGACATCATCAAAAGCTTTTTGGGTGTACACGGCGACATCTATCATTTCTGATTCCAATCCATGTATTTCCATCATACCATAACCATCCGGAAAAAGGTTGCCATCTTCGTCATTTTCCTCCATCAGCCAGATCATTCCCTGGAGAACAAAAGGGTAATATTTTTCCAAAAACTCCTTGTCACCTGTCCACTGATAAACCGTCCAGATCAAAGAAGCAAACTGAGGTGTTTCGTTGATGTTGCCGGGATTGAAAATCACACCTGTAGTACTGGCTTCATGGATAACCCTACCGTTTCCATTACTTCCCGATAGCTTGTGGATAAGTTCGATGGTGCTGTAGACCAAATCTTTTCTTCCTGTGGCAATGGCGCCTTTGAGGGTGTACTCGTTGTCCACACCAAACCACCACGGGTAATCAGGTATGCCGGCACCAAGGCCTCTACCGACTTCGGGTACATCCCTTACCAACCATTCTGTATTGTATTTGACCCACTCATAGGCCCTCTGCATGCCCTTGTCAGGAATGGTGATTTTTGCCTTTTCAGCTATTTGCTGATAGTGCTTTATCTTGTCTCTTAGGTATGTTTCAGCGTGTTCTTTGAGCAGATCATAGGTTTTTTTGACGTCATCTTCTGATTGATAGGATCCTGAAATGAAAAAGGTAAGAACCTCCGATTTTCCGGGTGAAAGACTCAGGTTATACGTCAGCTTTCCCGACTTACCTTTTCCCTGGGGGGAATAATGGCAGGTGGTAGAAGCCTCTTTGGAGTGGCTTTCAGTTTGGCCTGAGCCAAAAAGAACGTACCAGTCGTTCCCTTCGTCTTTTCCCATCCAAGCTTGTCTTTTTTCGTCGAAGGTCAGGATATCCTCATGGTCTTCCATTCCCACACGCTCGCCCAACCAGGCAGGCATGAGGTCGGTGTACCCGGTAAATTCAAAATTGATGGACTTTTTGGAGTCACCTACGTTTTTCACTTCAAATTCTATTACCATGCCCTCTTTGCCGTCCGGCACAAACTGGAACCTTTGGATTTCCAGATCAGGGACGGAACTTGTAAATACATGTTTGTTGGCCACGGGAAAGTTGATGAATTCATCGGCCTTATCCAGACAATAAGCCTGATTACCGGAAATAATGGCTGCTGTAAAGCCATCCATCAGCTTGATGGGATGATTCCAAATGCCTCCCATTTCTCCTTCTACGTGAAATCCCAGATCGGGGAAAGTGCCGTTTTGATGCCCTACCATGTAAACCCTGTCTCCGGCCGTGACAAAAGGTGAATTGATGTATTCTGCATTTCCGGCTATCTGGTCCAGGTCATTCACCAGACCTGAAAGTGGATCTTTTGAGGGTTTTGTTTGGCAAGAAATGAAAACGACAAAAATAAACAGGAAGTATTGGGGATTCAGCTTCATTGTTATAATGGTTTAGGGAATCTGGGCAAATTTAGGGCCTTTTTCCAAATTTGATAAAAATGTCGGAATTGCCTTGTTCCCGATTTTTTAAAAATAAAAAACGGAGCCCTTAAAAGAGCTCCGTTTTTTTAATCCGGCTGAGGGTTTGATGTATCGATGGGTGTTATCAGCACCTCAATGGCATTTGACTCAATGCTACTGCCATCTTCAAAGTCCATGTACATTACGAGCCTGTGGACTCCCTGAAGTTCTGGATTTCTATTGAATACAAAATAATAGCGGCTAAAATTGGACTCATTTACAAAACTGGAGAGGAAGTCTTCTTTTTCTATAAAATTCCGTCCATCAAAAGTGAATGCTGAAATGGTGAAGAGGTCTTCCCCTGCTGGATGTGAAGAAATGAAACCCTGATTGCTCATGAGCCTGATATTCCTGACTCTATTATTGATAAAGTATTTAGGAAAACAGTCATCACTGTCATTGGGATTGATAGCAATAACCTTATTCATATTGATCTGTACAGCAAGGTTGTTTACAGGTAATTCAAGATCATTGTTCCAGTTAAGCGCATCCAAGTCTTCTACATTTAGGATTTTTGGCGCGATAGTGATAGCCTGGATATCATATTTGGTCGGAGAACAATTGTCCTCACAGGAGGTCAATACAATAAGTCCTGTCAATATTAGGAGAAGACCATAGAATGTTGGCTTAGTACGCATCATAGGATTATTACTTTTGGCACGAATATAGGGTGCTGGATCATAATTTTCCAATTTCTCTCCAAGTGACCAGCTTTATATTTTGTTCTTCCAGTAGCTTTTTGGCTTTTTCGCTGGTGAAAAAGTCAAAATCCTGCTGTCTCCATTTGGAGTGCCAGTGGTCAAAACGGGTAGTGACTGCTCTCATTTCTTCATCATCATAAGCTACATGAATGAGGAGAACATTTACTCCTGGTTCAAGATTTTGAAGTGATTCGGTATAAAAGGAAGCCAGTCCAATTCCATCATAGACTTCAGGGCTGCCTATGATTACTTTGTCAATGATTTTTACTTTTTCTAGGTCTATACCTTCAAAAAGCCCTTTATTGGGCAGCACTACACCCTCAAAAAGCTCATTGACCATCATGGCAGGAATGTCAAATTCCTGTGCCAGCCGCAGATAAGAGGCCACATATTCCGGTCTTCCATAAAATACGCAGCCCATGTGGGCATCCAGATGGGTGGGTTTCAGGCCCAATGCCAAAGCCGCCTCAATCTGTGCCCTGATTTCTTTTTCCACTTCTTCTGGGCTTGCATTTTTGGCTACAGAAGCACAATCAAAATGAAAGTGGCCGTCTTTCCCGACCAATCCCGGAACTTCTGATTTGCTGCTTATTGGACCCCAACGGTAGTTGAACCACTCGTCGGTAAGCGTGATATGTACTCCTAAGTCAATATCGGGCATGTCCTTGACGAGTTCAGCCACCTCTGTCGCCCAAGGGCTTGGCATCATGATGCTGGTAGAGTTGACGACACCATTTTTCATAGCTGCCACTGTGGCGATATTTTCAGAATGGGCCAGACCTATATCATCTGCATGAATGATAAGTAATTTGTCATTTGGGCCATAGCCCAGTTTTTCTGCCAAATTCCTTTGTTGGGCATTCACCTGGAAAATGATCAGGGCCAGAATCAATGTGGATATTTTTTTCATAGGAGGGTTTTTTCAATATAAATCTATATAATTATCTGCATTCATAGCTACTAAATTAATTGACTCTTGAAATCAGGTATCCAAATATCCAATATCTACCAATATCCATCAGTATCTTTTACAACCACCGATTTACACAGATGAACACAGATACTTTGCTGACACAAATAATTGTGATAAATCCTAAATCAATAACCCTTTCCCTTCCCTGTTTTTGGCGATAAGCCTTATTCACTTTTGACCATCCCTCGGCCAAAAACAAAAATCAACATCAAATTTCTAAACCCAGGGTTAAAACCCTGGGCTATAACATCTACGCCCTTACAGGGCTTGGGAATTTTCATGTGGAGGACTAAGTCCAAGAGTGGGAAGAAGGTGCTTCAAAAGAAAGATCGCACTTTCCTCCCTCATCCTTAATCTCTCATCCCCGCCTGGATGACCAGTCGGACAGGCTTCCTCCTTTTCTCACCCTATCCCGAATCGCTTCGCTCTCGGGACTTTCGCCAAAGCTCCAGTTTCAATGATATATCAACTATATTTCTACCATATTTCCACTTTATTTCAACCTAAGGAATATCTCAATATCTATTAATATCCATCAATATCCACAACCCCTATCCCGAATCGCTTCGCTCTCGGGACTTCCGCCAAAGCTCCAGTTTCAACTTTGTTTCAATTAATATCTTAATATCCACCAATATCCATCAGTATCCATTAATTTTCCCACCCCCATGCCGGCCCAGGGCTTTCGACTTCTTTGCTCAGGTCAAATTTGACAGAGAAAAACCTTTCGCTACCGATTCTTCTGAGGTTGTAGGTAAATGAGTCATCATCCAAGGTGATCCACCATACATTGTTGGCCGCATAAGGAATCAGGTCTGTAGTTTCCTGGTCAGCAGGGAAGAACTGGATTTTTTCCATTCCTGTATTGGAGCTGATTCCGCCGTATTGGGTCACCTCATCCTCTGAACCGTCCTCATGCCGGTGATCATGCTTGAGTTTTATCAGTCCGTTTTCCTGTGTCAAAACCCAAGTCCGGGATTTGTCATCTCCTACAAAAAAGGGAATGTGGATAAAACCATCCCCGCAATCCACTACGTGCATGATGAGTTTTTTGCCTGAAAAAGGATCGTTTTCTGAAGGAGTCATCAACTCTCCTTCGTATGCTTTTCCACAATGCTTTTTAAGATTTTCCCAAAAGAGTTGATTTCCCGGTTTTTCTTGGGCTATGCCACAATAAGAGATAAGGACAAATAGAATTGTAAAGATTTTTTTCATTGTTCAGGTTTTTCATTTGGTACTCAATTAGCAGTAATCCTTCCATTTGCGCAAACACTTTTATTTAACAGGCTGTTAAAAATCCAAATGAAATTCCGAAGAGTTGTAGTTTGGTTTAGAAATGACTTAAGGGTGCACGACAATGCACCCTTATTTACAGCATCCCAAAAGGCTGAAGAGGTTATCCCTGTGTATTGTTTTGACCCTAGATGGTTTGAGGACACCGAATTGGGTTTCCCCAAGATGGGTTCTCATAGAGTCAAATTCCTTCTAGAAGCTGTGGATAACTTAAAAGAAAGCCTAAAGGATTTGGGTTCTGATCTGATCATTCTTAAGGGCAATCCGGAAGAAGTCTTGCGGGATTTTGCCATTGAGGTGGAGTCAGATGCGGTGTACTTTTCCGAAGAAGTAACTTCAGAAGAGAAAAAAGTGGAAGCAGCCCTAGAGCAGGGACTTTGGAAGAAAGGAATCAAAACCGAGAGCTTTTGGCAGAGTACGCTGTTCCATTTGGAAGATTTGCCTTTTCCGATCAGCCAAGTGCCGGAGGTTTTTACGCAGTTCAGAAAAGAGTGTGAAAAATACGCAGCTATCAGGAAGACATTTCCTGTTCCGGGAAATCTGCAGGCCATTCCGAATGGAATTGCGGGCGAAAGCCTTCCGGAATTAAAAGCATACGGTTTGGAGAAGCAGAATTCCGACCCTCGTACAGTGTTGGTGTTTGCAGGTGGAGAGAGGGATGGTCTAAAGCGACTCCAAACCTATTTTTGGAAAAACGATTGTCTCAAAAATTACAAGGAAACCAGAAATGGACTCTTGGGTGCGGATTACAGTTCCAAGTTTTCTCCTTGGTTGGCAATGGGCTGCATCAGTCCCAGGTATATCTACGAAGAAGTCAAAAAGTACGAAAAGGAAAGGAAAAAGAACCAATCTACTTATTGGCTGATTTTTGAATTGATATGGAGGGATTATTTTAGGTTTATAGCCAAAAAACACGGAAACAGGATTTTTCAGTTGGGAGGTATTAAGAGCAATGTGGATAAGTGGCTTAGGAATGAAGATCTTTTTTGGAAATGGGCCAATGGTAAGACAGGAATTCCCTTTGTGGATGCCAATATGCGGGAGCTGAACGCAACCGGATTCATGTCCAACCGGGGGAGGCAGAATGTAGCTTCTTTTTTGGTCAATGATCTGGGGATCGATTGGAGATGGGGAGCGGCCTATTTTGAAAGTCAGCTGATAGACTATGATGTCTGCAGCAATTGGGGCAATTGGATGTATGTGGCAGGTGTGGGGAATGATCCTAGGGAAAACCGGTATTTCAATATCCTAAGGCAAGCGCAGCAATACGACAAAAAGGGGGATTACGTGAGGACCTGGATCCCTGAACTACAAGGGATAGCCGGTTTTGATATACATATACCATTTGAGTTATCCACAAAGGAATTAAAATCTAAGGGTGTGAATTTGGGTTCGAGTTATCCACATCCATTGGTGAAGATGAGGGCTTATACTTGAAAGCCAGACTGATTCAGGTTCCGAAGACTAAGTTTATCAGCTGTTCGACATTTGCAATGCCGAATGCAGGTGAAAAGAGTTTTTCATTCTGCTTACCTTTGCAAAGGACGAATTGTAAATTCGTGATATCTGTACTCGAAATTATAAATTTCGAGTAGCTGATGCATACATAAAACTATTGTTGGATCAACTTGCTGAAAAGTATAGCCCTAAAAGTCAGAATTTTTAAGGATATTTCTGAAAATTGATATCCCAGATGAGCAAGATACACTTCCCCTCCCGAGTTTTTAAACACCTCTTTGTTATCCTGATAATTAGCTGTATTTCATGTAAAAAAAATGAAAAAGCCAAGCAAATTGGGCAGATGGAGGCATTTGCGGAAATGGTAGCGGCAGATGTGAAGCCCCTCGCTTTGAGTGAAGCGATGGATACTGAAATTATGGATAAGCTACTCGGTGAAGCGGAAAAAATCGCTGAAAAATATAGTGTTTCTGTTTACAGGGAGCCTGAACTTATCCACACTGATTTGTTTGACAAAAGCATTTCATCCGGTAAAGAGGTGTTGATTTTCCATAAAGAAAATGCGCTTCAGGCCTATTTCGACCTCAAGCGTACTCTGGATATGGGTGAAATTGACCCAGAGGCGGCTGCGAGAAGGTTCGGGAGATTGTTGGGTTATCCACCTGCCCATATCAATGAGCTTCTGGCCAAAAACACCACCTTCAGGACCCTGCCTGATTTTGGTATTCAGGCGACCAATATTTTTCTTTATTATTCAGACCTTGAGCAGGCCACCTTATTTTATGGGGATGTTTTGGGAATGGAGCTGCTGTCTGATTATGAGTTTGCAAAAACATACAGGGCTGCGCCGGACGCTTTGATCACTTTGGTAGATGCTGCTTTAGGAAGACACAAGGCAGAAGAGCCCAAAACTGTAGCCATTGCGCTTCTGACGGATCAGTTGCCTGAATGGTACGCCTACTTACAGGAAAAAGAAGTAGAGATCAAGTATACTTACAAGCCAAAGGAAAACAATGCCCATGATGGTTTTGTGGCAGTAGATCCGGAGGGGTACCTCTTGGAGTTTGAAACCTTCAAGCAGCATCCTGAAAATGAAAAACTGATGCCCCAGCTCCAAAAATTTGACCCCTTGAAGACCGAAAATGCGGAAATAGCCGCAGGATTAGGCTTTTACGGAGCAGTAACTTGGATGTACTACGAGGACTTACAGGAGGCAGAGCGTTTTTATGAGGAAAAAATAGGCCTGACCCTAATCGTGGATCAAGGTTGGGCCAAAGTGTATCAGGCATCAGAAACCGGATATATAGGCTTGGTGGACGAAAAAAGGGGAATGCACAACTATACAGAAAAGAAGGGGACAAGTATAGCTTTTGTGGTGGATGACTTGGAAGCTTGGTATACTTATACACAGCAATATGCTCCATTTGCTTTGGAAAGGGAAATGTATACCGGTACAGAAGATAGGTACAAGGCTTTTGTAGGCATTGATCCGGGAAAGTACTTTTTGGAGTTCAATACTTACCTGGGCCATGATGACAATGCACGGCTGTTTGAAGTGCTTCACAAGTAGAATTACAAGTTTGGATATACAGCACTTTGCGAGTGCGATATAAAAAACCTGACTTTGCTGGATTTCGATATTCATTTAACAGTAAATTACGCATATCATAAACCCGCAAAAATCATTTTTTTAGGTTTTTAGCTCAAGTTTTGGGGGCTTTATCACCTTTTCTTGTTATTCCCGAGAGAGCATTCTTTTTTTGTTCTGTAATCAAACTTTATAGTTATGACCGGATTTTTGAAATGCTTGGTTTTTTTGTTGGCTTTATCTTTCTTTCAAGAAGCAGCCCATGCACAGACCATTGATTTGGATGAAGAAGAAGGAATGGATTTTCCCGTTCTTTCAGAAAGAAGTACCTATTACTATATCACGCCCATGGGAACATTTGGATTACAGCTGGGCCATCAGGCCATGCAGAGAAGGCTGGATAATTCCTTTGGTCTCAAAATGAACAGGTTCACGGACTACTCAGGCCTAGGAATAGGATGGAGAAGGAATTTGATGTTTTATAATTTCAATTTCTACTTCCCCGCTTTTGCCTCTGTAAATTTTGACAGGTCCTCAAGTGGTTCGACGATCATAGAATCCAGAGATTTTTTTGGGGACTTTTCAATAGGCAGAGCTATAGTGGCCAATGACCATCATTTTATCATATTGAGAGCTGGCTTGGGAGTCGTGGGGAGAGAATTGAGCATCACCCAATATGATGGCAGCAGCTTTGATTTCAATAATTTCCGTGCAGGCAATGGGCAGGCCTGGCCAAGATTAGAACACATTTCAGGTACTTTAGACTTAGGACTGGAATACTTGCCAAGGGCTTTGAGAGCTGTATCGGCCATGGAGAGCATACAGCTGGGATACAAGACCGGAATCGGCTCGCCAAGGTGGAGGTCTTCTGATGCTACATTGGTCAACTCGTTTGGAGACAGGGTTTCACTTATTTATCTGAAGGCAGCTGTAGTTATCTCAAGAGAGCGCTGAAATGAACTTGCTTTTGTCGACAAAGTGGATCCTTTTTATTATGCCCCTATTCTTTAATATGGGCAGCCCGCAAATTTCTCAGGAAGAAAAGGAGGCTATTTTGGTGGTATACGTCAAGCCAAGCCTTAACTTTTCTTCATTCAGGCTTTTGCTGGATGAACAGGAGGTCCTTCCTGAAATCAGGAGAAACACATACTATGTCATCAAAACCAAACCGGGAAGAGTCAAACTGGAGACGAAAGGAGCAACATTGAGAAACCTGACTGAAAATAAATCTTATAGTCTTACCTTGGAAGCCGGAAAAACCTATTACCTCGAAGCCATCAGGGAATATCAGGTATTGATGAGTACGCTTCACTTGGTAAGAAGACCGCAACAAACAGGGGAATTGGCCATAGAAAAAATGAATGCCGAGTATATTGATCTCACAAAGAGCAATTAGTAATGGAGGATAAAGGATTGGCTGTGAAAATAATGAGGCCGGTAGGAATACTCTTGTTTCTTGGAGTACTGGCTTACTGGCTGCTCCGGATTTTTCAGCTCATCCAAGTGGAGATGTCCGCCGGGGATGAGAATTATTTCGGAAACCTACAGGTGTTTCTTCTTAGCTGGTTAGCCGTTTTCATCTTGATCAACATACTTGCTTGGGCCAATTTTAAATTTCTCTTCCTGAAGTGGAAAGAAGGGAATATACCTTGGTATTTATTTTGGGGTCTTGAGCTATTGCTGTTATTGGTGTTTTTTGAATTTCTGCAGTGGACGGTCATGTATGAGGAAGAGATTTTGAAAGATAACCTGATCCTCACAGGAGTTGTCGCACTTTATTTTCTTGCGATTACCTGGTTTTTTGATTTGATGTATACCAGAAGGAAACAGGCTGAACTGATACAGCAGAAAGAAAAAGCTGAGCTGAACCTATTGCAGTCACAGCTCAATCCCCACTTCCTTTTCAATGCCCTGAATTCGACATACAGTTCCGCAATTCAGGAAGAAAGTCCGCATACTGCCGCTCAGATTCTTCAGCTTTCGGACTTAATGAGGTTCGCTTTGGAAAAATCCAAGAAGGATTTTATCAGCATAGAGGAAGAACTTGATTTTGTGGATAAGTATATGAGGATTCAGAAAAATAGGTTTGGAAGTTCAGGTGAAGAGTCAATGGATATAGAGATCAATTGGGATGGTTTTCCTGCGGAAATCAGTCCTATGTTGGTACAGCCTTTTCTGGAAAATGCCTTCAAATTTTCTGAATTTGGTTCGGGTAATCAGAATGGTAAAATCCTTGTCAGGATCTCTGTGGAAGAAGGGGAGTTATCCATCCATATTGAAAATACTTACCTTAAAGAACAGCTTAGGGATAATAAAGGCACTGGAAAGGGAATTGACCTGGTCAAAAAGAGGCTGAAGAGCCTATACCCGGGAAAGCACAGTCTGACAATAAAGGATTCTGGAAAGGTATTCACAGTTTTGATGAAAATAAATTTAAAAAAATGACATGTTGATAAATGCTATTGCGATAGACGACGAACTTCCAGCTATAGGAATCATCAAGAGTTATGTGGATAAAGTCCCTTTTATCCGATTGGTCGACAGTTTTACCGATCCAAAGGAAGGCTTGGAGTATATTTATTCCCATCAGCCAGACCTGGTCTTTTTGGATATCAACATGCCGGGAATGAAGGGTACTGAGCTGGCCAAGATCATTCAGCCATTTGGCAAAAGCTTTATTTTTACGACGGCCTATTCCGAGTTTGCCCTTCAGGGCTATGAATTGCAGGCCTTGGACTACCTATTGAAGCCCTTCTCTTTCGAAAGGTTCCTGACTTCACTCAACCGGGCTTATCAGGAAATTGTGAGGAAAAAAGGGGAAGAAACCAGTGTTTTCTTTAAAGACAGTTATGATTGGATCAGGGTAAATCTCAGTGAGCTTAAGTACGTCAAGTCCGATGGTAATCTCTTGTTTATCCACACTAAGACCGGGAATCTTAGCACCAGGATGACCATGCAAGAATTGATTGCTATACTCCCTTCAGATACCTTCATGAGGATTCACAAATCTTGGTTGGTCAATCTCAATGCAATAGAAAAGCTGGAAAAGCATCAGGTTTGGATTGAGGGGGATGCGGTTCCTTTGGCCAATAATTACAGGGAAATGGTGGAAAAAAGGCTGTTGAAAAAACCTTGACTTTATTAGCTTGCTTTGTCATGTTAGAAAATGACAAGAAAAAACCTGCCAGGGTTCTTTTTGAAACGATAAAAATTAAAGCTGTTTTGGCTGATAAACCTGACAGGTTTGACCTAATCTGTTACTATGACAAAGTAGGATTAACACGGCAACCAATTTCGTTTAAGTGTAGGAGAAATTTTCCAAAGTTCTGATTTATGGACAATGTTTGTTTTTTTCTTTTAATCCAACTTTGGAAAAGTTTAAATTGAATTTGCAGTCTTATTTTAACGACATTCATACTGCATAAACAGTCCTATTGTGGAAAAGTGGAATTTTGTAAGTGTGGGAGGGAATATCATAGTGGGGAAAAACTTTGTTAAAACAATAGATAAGCTGGGTATTTTTCTCCACAAAGACTCCTTTAGAGTGATTTGGTTCAGGTAGCACGGAAATTGTGTTACCTGAAGATTATTGAATTTCTGCTATGACATTTAAAAAGATTTTTAAAAATCCCGTCCGGGTCTGTGCCTACTTTCTAGTCGTGATAGGCTTGTACTTTGCTGTAGCTGGGATCATAGCTGCAAAGGGCGTATTGGCACCGGTGATCGTAGCTTTGATTTTGGCCATGCTTTCAGTTCCTCTGGCCAGAAAAATTGAATCCTGGAAAATTGGCCGGGTCTGGTCCAGCCTGATGGTGCTTCTTGTCAATATGATGGTCATCGTTGGTGTGGCCATATTGGTGTCTTTGCAGGTAAGGGATTTTTTAGAAGATAGTGATGATTTGGAAAAACAGTTTTACCCTACTATGGTCGCTGTGGAAAACTTTGTTTTAGAGCATACTCCTTTGGAAAAAGGCAAGCTAGAGTCTTACAAAGAAGATCTGGGAATAGGGGAAGACAATGAAGGTGAGGATGAAGAAAAAGAAGTAGGAGAAAATGGTACTGTAGAAGTCCTTGGGGCTACTTTTAGTTTTTTGGCGGATTTTTTATTGATGTTCGTTTACCTTTACCTTTTTCTTTTTTACCGCAAGAAGTTTTTCAAATTTGCCATGCTGCTGTTTCCAAAAGGAAGTAGGGATAAATATAAAGCAACCATTGTCAAGTCAGTGGGTATGGTGCAGCATTATTTGGGAGGGAGACTGATTTTGATGGTTTTTCTGGTAATTCTTTATACGATTGGATTATGGATTTCCGGTGTGGAAAACTTTGTTCTCGCCAGTTTGATTGGAGCAGTTTTGTCCCTTATACCTTTTATTGGCAATATGGGTGCCTATGTGATTGCATTGGTCTTAGGTGTTGGGGCCGGAGGAGATACAAGTACCGTTATAGGCGTTACCATCACCTTTCTGATTGTGCAGATTTTGGACTCTTATGTGTTCCAACCAATTGTATTCAGCAACAAGCTTAACATCAATCCTTTTTTCGTGATATTTTCTGTGCTGGTCGGAAATGCCCTTTGGGGTGTGATCGGGATGGTGATTTCAATTCCGGTATTTGCTATCATCACTATTTTCTGCAGAAATATTCCTGAGCTGAAAGCTTTCGGATATGTCTTCAGCAATGAAGAAAAATTGTTGAAAAGTGACTAAGATCTTCTTAAATGTCAGCCAGAAAGCTTTCTAGAATCGAAATTGAAGTATTTTTTGCTTCAAACATCCCCATATGGCCCACCCCTTGGAGTTCGTGGTACAGGTCAGCAGTTGATTGATGCAGTCTGCTGTTTACCAATGGAACAGCCATGTCCATTTCACCTGCGATCATCAATTTTTTCCCTCCAAAATTTTTCCAGACCTCCATTCTGTCTTTTCTGTCACGCATGGCTTCTGTATAGGCGATTACACCTTTCAGCGAGCTGGTTTTTCCTGCTTCAATGAGCCTGTCAATGGTGTCGGCATGCATGTCTTTATTGGCCTGGGCAAACAGTGGCGGAACAAATGAATCCATAAACTTATCCACACCGTGCTTTTTCAGAAAAGTGATGGTTTTGTTTCTGGTCTTTTTCTTAACCATATCATCAGGCATAGCTGTGGAGTGAAACAATCCTATTCCTTTGATTTCATTGCCTAACAATTCGGCTAATGCTAAAGTGACATAACCTCCCAAAGAATGTCCGATGATAACGGGTTCTCTGATTCCTTCCTCATCCATCCATTCTGAAAGATTTACTGCTATGCTTTCCAGATTTGTCTTTTCTTCCTGAAGTGTGCTCTCCCCAAATCCCGGTAAATCAGGGCAATACACCGTGAAAGATGTGGATAAGTGATCAGAAAAAGTTTTCCACATTTCTTTTCTTTCACAAAACCCGTGAATAAGTATGACTGGAAGCCCCTTACCGTTTTTAGAAAAAGCTATCATGCATTGAAACTAAGAAAAATATTGTACCTGAGAAAACCGGTCGTTCCAACCGAACTTTTGTTCTCTAAAACATCATTTCCCCAAGGGTTAAACCCTGTGTTATTGTATCGATCGCTCCAAAGGAGCTTTGGAACACCTCTAAGCAATTACATGATTGAATTTACTAGCAATAAATCGCAATCACTAGCCAACTACTCATTTCTGAATTCTCGGCTCTCGCTTCTAGTCTCTAATCTTTAAACTCAACAGTCGCCATTTCTTTTACTGCTTGCATGATTCCTTCCGGATCAAAGCCACATTCTCTATGAAGTTCCAACTGCTCTCCATGCTCTACTACTCTATCTGGAATGCCCAGGCGTTTTACCTGTGCCTGATAACCATGGTCCATCATCCATTCGATGACGGCTGATCCAAAACCTCCCATCAGACAGCCATCTTCTACGGTGATTACCTTCCTGAATTTCCCGAAAATCTCATGCAACAAGTCCCCGTCCAATGGTTTGACAAATCTCATGTCATAGTGCGCTGGATCCATTCCTTCCAAGGTAAGCTTCTCAGTAGCTTCCACAGCATAGTTGCCGATATGGCCAATGGTCAGAATGGCTACATCTTTTCCTTCCTTGACAATCCTTCCCTGACCGATAGGGATTTCTCTCATAGGTGTTCTCCATTCAGGCATCACGCCTTGACCTCTTGGATATCGGATAGAAAACGGTCCTTCAAATTTGGTCGCGGTGTACATCAGGTTTCTTAGTTCTTCCTCATTCATTGGAGAAGAAACAACCATATTTGGAATGCACCTGAAATAAGCCAAATCATAGGCGCCGTGGTGCGTAGGTCCATCCGCTCCGGCAAAACCAGCCCTGTCAAGACATAGCACCACTTGAAGATTTTGCAAAGCCACGTCGTGAATAACTTGATCGTAAGCTCTTTGCATAAATGAGCTGTAGATATTACAGAAAGGAATCATCCCCTGTGTAGCCAAGCCGGCCGAAAAAGTCACTGCATGTTGTTCCGCGATGCCCACATCAAATGCTCTGTCGGGCATCTCTTTCATCATGATGTTAAGAGATGAACCTGAAGGCATAGCAGGTGTAATGCCCATTATTTTCTCGTTTTCTTTGGCCAATTCTACTAGGGTATGACCAAAGACATCCTGATATTTAGGCGCTTGAGGGGCTGATGGTGTTTTCTTATAAATTTCCCCTGTGACTTTATCAAAAAGTCCAGGTGCGTGCCAGGTAGTTTTGTTTCCATTTTCAGCTGGAGCATAACCTTTACCTTTTACGGTGACACAGTGAAGTATTTTTGGACCGGGAATATCCCTCAGGTCTGATAAGACCTCTACCAAATGATTGACATCGTGCCCATCTACAGGTCCAAAATAGCTGAGATTGAGAGATTCGAACAGATTGCTTTGCTTTAATACTGCGGATTTAATGGCTCCTTCTACTTTGGAAATCACCTCTTGGGCGGAAGTGCCAAATTTGCTGAATTTGCCAAGCAGGTTCCAAACTTCATCCTTTACCTTATTATAGGTGTGGGAAGTAGTTATGTCTGTAAGATAATCCTTAAGGGCTCCAACATTAGGGTCTATGGACATGCAATTGTCATTGAGGATAATGATCATGTTGGTGTCTGATACACCTGCATGGTTCATGGCTTCAAAAGCCATACCGCCGGTCATTGATCCGTCGCCGATTACTGCCACATGTTGTTTGAGCTTGTCTCCTTTATATTTGGAAGCCACAGCCATCCCCAATGCTGCAGAAATGGAAGTGCTGGAATGCCCTACACCAAAGGTATCGTATTCACTTTCTTTTCTCTTTGGAAAACCTGATAATCCCCCATATAACCTATTGGTGTGGAACTTTCCTTTTCTTCCGGTCAGGATTTTGTGGCCGTAAGCTTGATGACCTACATCCCAAACCAACTGGTCTTCAGGTGTGTTGAGCACATAGTGAAGTGCCACAGTGAGTTCTACTACACCTAAGCTGGCCCCGAAGTGGCCACCATAGACAGAAACGTTGTCTATGATAAACTGGCGGAGCTCGTCACAAATCTGAACAAGCTGGTCTTTGGAAAATCTTTTGAGATCGTCAGGGGTGTCGATCTGGGATAGAAGTTTACCTGGTTGGATTATCATCAGCGAAACGTTTCATTTTTAAAGTTAATTAACACAAAGGGGTGTCAATTGTTTGAAAAAGCAATGCATTGGATCAGAGACTCCCTAAGCGTCTCTTTTTGGTTATCAAATGTTTAATTTAGCATTATTTGGATATCTTTGGTTCCAAATACCGTGCAAAATTAAAAGAAATAAAATAGTAACCAGTGAGTTTCGAAATCAAATTGCCACTTTTCGAAGGTCCTTTTGACCTAATGCTCTTTTTCATCGAGCGTGATGAGCTGGATATCTATGATATTCCCATTTCCAAAATCACCCAGGATTTTTTGGATTACATCCATCAGTTGGAAAAAATGGAGATAGAAGTCGCAAGTGAATTTATCCTGTTTGCGGCCACACTGATGAAGATCAAATCCAAAATGCTGATCCCGAGGCCGGAACTGGATGAGCAAGGAGAAGAAATAGACCCAAGAGAAGAGCTGATCAGGCACTTACTGGAGTACAAGAAGTATAAATCCGTCATAGCTGATCTTGCTGCGCTGGAAGAAGAAAGGCTTTCCAAAGCCAAAAGGGGAAATGTAGCGGCAGAACTTAAATCACTCCAAAAGATAGATGATGTGGATGCTGAAATGCAGGACTTGGACTTGTATAAGCTCTTGAAGGTGTTTCAGAAAGTGATGAACAAATATGCCTCAAGGACTGACGAGACCAAGCATACTGTGATACAGTATCCCTATACCATCGAACAGCAAAAGGATTTTGTATTGGAGAAAATGGCATTTAGGGAAAAAATTCCATTTTCTGAGTTTGTGGAATACAAGCCTGACAAAATTTTTGTGATCTATACATTTTTGGCAATCTTGGAACTTCTTCAATTGTCGCAGGTTACCATTACCATAGGAGAAGGGTTTAATAACTTTTGGGTGGAAAAGACAGAACAGGTGGCTACAGAGTAGTGTATGAAGTTAGATAACAAGAAGATTTTTGAGACGCTCAACCCCAACAAAGTTTGGGTGCCTATACTCATTGGTGTAGGTATCGTATTTTTGATGTTTTACCTCGATCCCAATGTCAATGCCAAAACTCTGAGAGGGGTTTTTGATGCATCTGCCTGGGGGATTGCCTTGGCGATATTTGTGATCCTATGTAGGGATGCAGGATACATTTATAGAATAAGGGAAATTACGGGTAAGAGATTGACCTGGATGAGGGCCTTGTATGTGATCATACTTTGGGAATTTGCCTCGGCGGTGACACCTTCCATTGTGGGCGGGACGGCAGTGGCTGTTTTTATCCTTCACAAAGAAGGCATCAAATTGGGCAAGGCCATAGCATTCGTCATGGTAACTGCCATTCTGGACAACCTTTTCTTCGTAATCGGAGCACCTATCATCCTCTTCTTTGCGCAGGGTAATATTTTTCCCGCCAGCAGGGTCATGGAAATGAAGCTGGGGAGAAGCCTTGAAGTATTGTTTTGGACAAGTTACGCCCTTTATGCCATTTATTCCTTGATCATGGCTTTGGCGCTTTTCTACAGGCCTAGGGTATTCAAATGGGTCCTATTGAAAATTTATTCCATTAAATGGCTACAAAAATGGAAACATTCGGCCAATGAATACGGCAATCAGATCATAGAAGCATCCAAAGAGCTTGTCGGCAAAAGCTGGAATTACTGGCTTCCGATAATAGGGGCAACGATATTTATCTGGAGTTCCCGATACCTTATGCTCAATGCTTTGATAGGGGCTTATGAATCCCTGTCGTTCAGTGAGCACATCATTATTTTTGCCCGTCAGGTGATCATGTGGATTGTCATGATGATCTCTCCTACTCCGGGCAGCAGTGGTACGGCCGAATTTTTCTTTGCCCAGTTTTTCGCAGAGTTTTTGGCAGGATATACTTTCGTGACCAGCATTCTATGGAGGTTGCTTTCGTACTACCCCTACTTGCTTTTAGGCGCGATATTCTTGCCTAGATGGATCAAACAGGTTTTTTTCAAAAAGAAGGAAGCATAATGTTTATTGTGTAAATTGGTAAAATGATACAGCAGCTAAGCGCAGAGGAGGTTGCAGCTGTCACATCCGGCAAGTTGACGACAGGCAATAGAGAACTTAAAATAAGTGGTATAGTCATCGATTCAAGGAATATCCTCAACCCTCAGGAAGCGCTTTTTGTAGCATTGAAAGGAGCGAAATTTGACGGTCATGATTTCATTGAGTCTGCCTACCTTCAGGGAGTCAGGGTGTTTTTGATAAAAAAGGGGGCTACTGAAAGGCTGGCTACCCTGGAACAAATTGTCCTGATCGAAGTAAGTGATGTGCACAAAGCGCTTCAGGATTTGGCAGCCGATCAAAGGAAGCGGTTTTTGGGTCCTTTTGTAGCCATTACCGGAAGCAATGGCAAAACCATCGTCAAAGAATGGCTGGCCCAGGTGCTCAGCACCCGGTTTTCTGTCGCCAAAAGCCCCAAAAGTTACAATTCCCAGGTGGGAGTTCCCCTCTCTGTTTTTGGGATAACTTCCCAGCATCAGGTGGCTGTGATGGAAGCAGGTATTTCCAGATCCGGAGAAATGCAAAATCTCACGCGGATCCTTCAGCCACAGTTGGGCATATTGACCAATATAGGAACTGCCCATGAAGAGGGCTTTGATTCCCAAGGCCAGAAGCTGGAGGAAAAATTATCCCTTTTCCAAAACTGCAATTTCATTATCTACAGAAAGGATCAGGTCGAAGTCGATGCCAAAATCCAGGAAATGTATCCGGCGGATAAATTGATCTCATGGTCCGAAAATGCCGGTGGAGATGTGGTTTTTACGGTGAAAAAGCATACCGACAGCTCAAAACTCCTCATGATGAAATCGGATTTAAGTGTGGCGACATTTGCTGTGCCCTTTACCGATGAAGCCAGCTTGGAGAATATCCGCCATGTCATCACCGCAGCCGGTACTTTGGGCATGGAAGCCAAGGATATTCAGAAAGGACTCGACCACCTTAAAGCAGTGGACATGAGACTGACTTTGAAGCCTGGAATCAACCAATGTCTTCTGATAGATGATACTTACAACAATGACCTGGCCGGTCTAAAGCTGGCTTTGGATTTTATGAGTGCCCAAAGGCCTAAAAGCAGGAAAATACTTATTCTATCGGATTTGCTGCAAGTAGGAGAAAAGCAGAAGGTATATGAAGAAATCGGTCAACTTTGCAGTCATTTTCAGATTGATTGTCTGATTGGAGTAGGGAAGGAAATAATTCAAGTGGAGCAACATTTCTCAGGTCAGTCAATCTTCTATTTCTCGACAGATGAACTTCTTAAAAAGCTTGATTCAGATTTTTTCAATAATGACCTGATCCTGATCACCGGTGCAAGGAGTTTCGGATTTGAAGAGATAGTCAATAGGCTTCAGCAGCGGGTACATGGTACTTCATTGGAGATCAACCTGAATTCACTCACCCACAATTATAATATTTACAAAACAAAGTTGAATCCCAAAACCAAGCTGATGGTTATGGTCAAAGCATTCGCCTATGGTGGAGGGGCCGTGGAGATTGCCAATCATTTGCAGCAGCTGAAAGCAGACTACCTGGCTGTGGCCTATACTGATGAGGGGATTTCCTTAAGGGAAGAAGGCATCTCTTTGCCTATTATGGTGCTGAACCCATCACCGGAAAGTTTTTCGCACTTGGTAAAGTACAGTTTGGAACCAGTGGTTTATAGTCCTTCCTTTTTTAGGCATTTAGGAAGCTTTTGTCAAAAAAATCAAAAGAAACTGCGCATTCATCTGGATTTGGATACAGGGATGAACAGGCTGGGTTTTGAAGAAAATCAGCTCGATGAGTTGAAAGCATTGATCGGTATTTATCCTGAACTGATTGTAGCCAGCATGTACACCCATCTTGTTGGAGCTGATGAAGAAGCACATATTGGTTTTTCCAAAACACAATTGAATCAATTTTCAAAAATGGCTGACAGAATTATTGATTGTTTGGGATACAGGCCCTTGCTTCATGCCCTTAATTCGGCCGGGATTTCCCGTTTTCCGGAATACCAATTTGACATGGTAAGGCTTGGGATAGGCCTGTACGGGGTAGAAGTCTCCGGGATTTTTGCAGATCAGCTCAAAAGCGTGAGCACCCTGAAGACAACCATTTCCCAGATCAAGACCCTTAAAAAAGGGGATACAGTAGGTTATGGGAGAAAAGGAGT
Source organism: Arthrospiribacter ruber (assembly GCF_019343195.1). Taxonomy (GTDB): domain Bacteria; phylum Bacteroidota; class Bacteroidia; order Cytophagales; family Cyclobacteriaceae; genus Arthrospiribacter; species Arthrospiribacter ruber. The sequence continues at coordinate 198,812 of NZ_RPHB01000007.1, read as the reverse complement.
CATGAAGAGAGACGGCAAAATTGCCACCATTGCAATAGGTTATGCAGATGGTTTTGACCGCCGGTTCAGCAATGGCAAGGGATATGTATTGGTCCATGGGCAAAAAGCCAGTGTCATCGGAAATGTCTGTATGGACATGACCATGGTGGATATCACCGGAATAGATGCCAATGAAGGTGATGAAGTAGTAGTCTATGGTCCAGGTATATCCTTAGAGGAACTGGCTGTGGCCATAGGGACAATACCCTATGAGCTTTTGACCAATATTTCGGCTAGGGTTAAGCGGGTCTATTATTTGGATTAACTCAAATTACAGCTTACAGAAGGGCTATTTCCCGAACATCCTTATCTTTGCCATTCATTTACTTTCAACTGAAAATATGTTACTTGTCAATACCATTCGCGAACAGTTTGACCTTGTGTTAGAAGGTCTCAATAAGCGTAATTTTCCGCATGCAGAGGCAACATTGCACCAAGTGCTGGAATTGGATAAAAGCAGAAAAGAAACTCAGGTGCAGAGGGATACGCTTCAGGCAGAATCCAATTCCATTTCCAAGCAAATCGGTATGCTGATGCGGGAAGGAAAAAAGGAAGAGGCAGAGACAATCAAATCAAGAACCTCAGAGATCAAAGAACAGGTGAAGGGCCTGGAAGAGGCTTACACCAATTATGAGGAAGACCTCAGGCAATTGCTGTATACCATACCCAATGTGCCGCATAGTTCAGTGCCTTCCGGTAAGTCTGCCGAGGACAATGAGATTGTGCTGGAATTCGGAGAAATCCCTGTATTGCCAGAAGGAAGTCAGCCGCATTGGGAGCTGATCAAGCAATATGACATCATAGATTTTGATCTTGGTGTAAAAATCGCAGGTGCCGGTTTCCCTGTTTACAAGGGCCGTGGAGCCAGGCTTCAGCGGGCATTGATCAATTTCTTCTTGGATGAAGCGCAAAAGGCAGGTTACTATGAAGTTCAGCCTCCTATCTTGGTAAATGAAGATTCAGGATACGGCACAGGACAGTTACCGGACAAAGAAGGCCAAATGTATGAGGCCACAGCAGATAAACTTTACCTGATCCCTACTGCAGAAGTGCCGATTACCAATATGTATAGGGATGTCATTCTGGAAGAGAAGGATTTTCCCGTGAAAAATGTAGGTTTTACCCCATGCTTCAGAAGGGAAGCAGGCTCTTGGGGCGCGCATGTAAGGGGACTTAATAGGCTTCACCAATTCGATAAAGTAGAAATTGTGCACATTTCCCATCCCGATCGTTCTTATGAAGCTTTGGAAGAGATGAGCGCTTATGTTCAGGGTCTATTGAAAAAACTGGAGCTGCCTTACCGGGTACTAAGGCTCTGTGGAGGCGACATGGGCTTTACCTCAGCGCTCACCTACGACATGGAAGTGTATTCCGCAGCTCAGGAAAGGTGGCTGGAAGTGAGCTCTGTGAGTAATTTTGAGACTTATCAGGCCAACAGACTCAAATTGAGATATAGAACTGATGACAAAAAAATACAACTGGCACACACCTTAAATGGATCTGCATTGGCCCTGCCAAGAATTGTAGCCGCCATATTGGAAAACAACCAAACCGAAGATGGTATCAGAATGCCTGAGGTGTTGGTACCTTACCTAGGATTTGATTTATTATAAAATTAAAAAAAAACGGCCCTTCATTGGGCTTTTTTTATGCCAAAAACCCCATATAATATGAACCCAAATAAATTATTGACAGCAGCAGCGGGATTGCTCCTGATGGGCGCATGTGCGCAAGAACAAAAATTTGAAAAGATAGACGTGAATTATCCTGAAGCCAGAAAAAGTGACCAGGTAGATACCTACTGGGGAGAAGAAGTAGCGGATCCATACCGCTGGATGGAAGATGATTATGCAGAGGAAACCAAAGCTTGGGTGACAGCCCAAAACGAGGTAACCTTTGGATATTTGGAACAAATACCTTTCAGAGAAGACATCAGAAAGAGGTTGGAAGAGGTGTGGAACTATGAAAAGTTATCAGCTCCAAGAATCCAGGGCGATTATCAATACTACTACAGAAATGACGGCTTACAAAACCAATCTGTGATGTACAGAAGGCCGGTAGATGGGGGAGATGAAGAAGTGTTTCTTGATCCCAACAAGCTTTCTGAAGATGGAACGACTTCACTTGCAGGTGCTGCTTTTACGGAAGATGGGAAGCTCTTTGCTTATGCCGTATCTGTGGCAGGGTCTGATTGGAGAGACATCTATGTAATGGATACAGAAAGTAAAGAATTGCTTGAGGATAAAATTGAAGATGCCAAGTTTACAGGAATAGCTTGGAAAGGAGAAGAAGGCTTTTTCTACAGTACTTATGACAAGCCTGATGGATCCAAACTTTCAGCCCTTACCAACAATCATAAATTGTATTTTCATAAATTAGGCACCCCACAATCTGAGGATAAACTGGTTTTTGGAGATGATGACAATCCAAGAAGGTATGTAGGTGCCTCTGTAAGTGAAGATGGCAAAATATTGGCCATTACTGCTGCCAATTCTACCTCAGGAAATGAATTGTACATTCAAGAACTGGAAAAGGCAAATGCACCCATTGTAAAAGTGGTGGATAATATGGAAAGCAATAATTACCCGGTGGATCATCAGGATGGGAAAATTTTCATCCTTACCAATAAAAATGCTCCGAATAACCGACTGGTGATAGCGTCTCTTGATGATCCAAATCCTGAAAACTGGAAAGATGTTATTCCTGAAGAAGAAAGTGTGGTGAGTATTTCAAAAGGAGGTGGTAAATTTTTCGCTTCCTATCTCAAAGATGCCATCACGGAGGTAAGACAGCTGGATTACGATGGAAATGTGGAAAGGATAATTGATTTACCGGGAGTGGGTACCGCAGGTGGATTTGGAGCCAAAAGGGAGGAGACAGAATTGTATTATAGCTTTACTTCTTACATCACTCCCGGTACAATATATAAGTACGATATCGAAAGTGGTGAAAGCGAACTGTACAATAAGCCGGACATTCAGTTTGACCCGGAAAAATATGAAAGTCAGCAGGTTTTCTATACTTCAAAGGATGGGACTAAAATTCCTATGATCATCACCCACAAAAAAGGATTGAAGAAAGATGGGAAGAATCCAACCATTCTATACGGTTATGGAGGCTTCAATGTGAGTTTGACTCCTGCTTTCAGCATTGCCAATACCGTTTGGTTGGAAAATGGAGGAGTTTATGCTGTTCCAAACCTAAGGGGTGGAGGAGAATATGGAGAAAACTGGCATTTGGATGGAACCAAGCTAAGAAAGCAGAATGTGTTTGATGATTTTATAGCAGCAGGAGAATACCTGATCAATGAAGGGTATACTTCATCTGATTACCTTGCCTTGAGAGGAGGGAGTAACGGCGGACTTTTAGTAGGAGCGGTGATGACCCAAAGACCTGATCTGGCAAAGGTTGCTTTTCCAGCTGTAGGCGTTTTGGACATGCTAAGGTACCATCAGTTCACAGCAGGGGCAGGTTGGGCGTATGATTATGGTACAGCCGATGACAGCGAAGAAATGTACAAATACCTCAAGGGCTATTCCCCTTTACATAACCTCAAGCCGGCAAGCTATCCGGCCACTTTGGTGACTACGGCCGATCACGATGACCGGGTAGTTCCCGCGCATTCCTTCAAATTTGCCCAGACTTTGCAGGACGCACAGCAGGGAGATGCCCCTGTTTTGATCAGGATAGAAACCAATGCGGGCCACGGAGCTGGTAAGCCTACTTCCATGCAGATTCAGGAAATTGCAGATATTTATGCTTTTGGGCTTTATAATATGGGAATTGGGTTTTAATGATATTAATGGATACTGGTAGATATTTATGGATATTAATAGGTATTGAGATATTCCTTAGTTTGAAATAAAGTGGAAATATTGTAGAAATACTGTAGAAATAGGGGTTAGGGATATTCGTGGATACTGGTAGATATTTATGGATATTGAGATGTTCCTTAGGTTGAAAAAAAGTAGAAACTGGAGCTTTGGCGAATGTTAAAAAAATTGAAATGATGAAAAATACCGGATGTTTGATATTCGTACTTTTCTTGTGTGTTTCCTCTGTTTTTGGGCAAGGGGAGGAGAAAGAAAAAAAAGCTATTGAAGAGACAGTGCGGCTGTATTTTGATGGGATGGTAGAACGGGATCGGAATAAATTGGATCAGGCTTTTGATCCCTCAGCCAGGCTGATAGGGTACAGGGGGGATCAATTTACAGTAACTCCTTACGAAGATTGGGCGTCCGGAACAGCTTCCGGAACTCAAAAGAGAGATCCAAAAGATTTTGACAACAGGTTGCTGGAAATAGAAATCAAAGGATATACCGCCGTGGTAAGGACAGAATTGTTTTGGCCTGGGGTTTATTATTATGATTTTCTGACCTTAGTCAAAATTGACGGAGATTGGAAAATTGTCCATAAGACCTGGTATGAAGAGAAGAGATAAAAAAGGCCCGCATCGAACGGGCCTTTTTTATGATTTGTGAAATTAAACTTCGTTAAGTTCAGTTTTCCTTCGGTGTCGGTAAAGTTTAATGCTGCTTCAGGATTTTGATATGCTCTACTTTTTGCCCCCATTGGATTTCTACCACAAAGACTCCTTTAGGAACTCTTAAGGCCAGATTGCTTAGAAGTTCATTCATTTTATCTTCTGACTCTACCGTGGTAGGTGCAGTCACATACATAGGATGCACGATTCTGAAGGTCAGTTTCTCGGCATCATACTGTGATCTGTCCATCAGTGCAATGCGGAGTGCAGTACCGTTTGTTGGGTTGGGGTATGCCCGCCAAACTCCATGCGTGAATGTCACTCCCGGAAGCCTTAAGGATACCACATCTGAATACTGGAATTCACCACTGAAATCAACCTGCTTGAGTCTGTATAGAACATTGTGTGACCCCAGAGGCAATTGTTGATCGATAAATTGGTATTCTGTGACCTGATCCGTCCAGCCCATGCCTTCCACCTCTCCTACTTTTTCGAAGCCTTTGATTCCAATGATGGACCTTTCTACTTCAAAGTGTGAGTTTTCCCATTCTTTAGCTGTTGCCCAGTTCAGGGTTGCTTCACGCCTATTGGAATTGTAGTCAGCTTGGAAGTAAATAAATTCTACGGGGAGGATGCGGAGGTTTTCATATATTATGTAAACCACTCCAGAACCTCCCCTTCCTCCACCTGTAATTCCAGCACCACCACCAGATCCTGTCCCATCCCTTCCTTGGGAACCTACTCCTGATAAGTTGCCTGCTCCTCCGATGGTGCCTACATTTGGAGCGCTTCCTCCAGCTCCTGCTGTGCTATTTAGAGCATTACCTCCAGACCCTGTTCCTCCTCCGCCAGCACCATAAGATACTTGGAAACTTGGGTGGTCGGGGTTGTTGTAGATGCGGCCTGACCCTCCATTTCCAGCTTCAAATCTCCCTGATCCAGCGGTTATTATTGCTGCTCCGCCTATTCCTCCTGCACCTCCACCACCACCACCAGCAACAGCAGGAGAGTTGCCTTGTCCGACTGCACCACTGTTTCCAGCCCATCCGATACCTGACTGACCAGCTCCTCCAAAACCACTATAACCTGTTGGCTGATGGTACGCTCCGCCGCCTCCGGATGCTCCTGGTATACCATTTGCTACCTCTCCTGAATTGTAGGAGCCTCCACCTCCACCTCCGGGAGCAATAACATTGATAGGGACACCATCAACGAGACCAGTCACTGAAGAAGGATTTCCAATCCCTCCCCTCACATTAGTTGAGGTGGCACCGATGCCTCCTTGTCCCACTTTAATATTAAAGGTAGTGCCATCAGGCATGCCAAATTGTTCTGAAGTTGAAAAATAGCCTGTGTTCAAACCTCCTGCACCACCGCCACCGGCAGCATTTCCCATACCTCCACCACCACCTGCACCGATAGCTACGACTGTAAAATCTGCCAATCCTTCTGGAGCGATCCAGTTAGAATCTTCACAAGTAAATTCAATAACAGTAGTGCCACTTCTAGAACCATCGTCAATAACTTTAAAACACCCTGTTGGGTCAATAGGTGGGCAAGGGTAAGAGATAATCACTCTTCCAGATCCCCCGTTTTTCCCAATATTGCCATTTCCTCTAGCACCGCCACCACCGCCTCCTCTAGGACTTCCTACTGTACCGTTATTATTATTGTTTTGGGTAGAACCAAGCCCTCCAGCCCCCCCATTTCCACCGCCTTGACCTCCATTACCTCCATTCTGCACATTAGTTGAAGCTCCAGGGTTTCCAGTCTCAGAATTTCCATTTCCTCCTTGACCCCCATCTCCAGTATCTCCTGCTTGCCCTCCGGTTGCAAAAATTAGCGCATTAGATGTGTCATTTGATTCACTTCTTGTTATTAGGGAAGTACCTCCATTTGGATTAGTTGTGTTTCCACCAGTCCCAACTACGACCCTTAACCTTTGACCAGGTGACACAGGAATGGTAGCGGTGGAATATCCTCCACCACCCCCGCCACCGCCACCGATCGAGTTGGTGGAGTTGCCGCCTTTTCCTCCGCCACCCCAAACTCTTACAGTAATTTCCGTTATTCCTGCTGGTACGAAGAAGTCTCCATCAGTAGCATAATCTATGGCAGGACATAAGCCAAAGAATGATAAGTTTTTTTCCGTTAAGGCAATGGTACAGCTATCGTTTTGTCTTCTTATAGTTTGGATTTCTATAGAAGTCAGGGATTCAGTTTCAAGATTTGGAATTGGAACAGTTATAAAAGTTCCCCTACCATTTTGAACATTTACAGTTGTAGTAAATGTCCCTGAGTTAGCTTGACCCAAAGAATAGGTAATGGTGTAAGTTCCATTTGGAAGGCTACTGGTATTTCCACGAATAGTTACTGTAGCGGATCCTCCTGGTGCGCTTGGAGAAACAGAGGTAGTGGAGGTGAGTTCATAAACCGGAGTCACCACCAAAGTACCTGTGGCGGAAACTGTCCCGCAGCCACCCGTTAAAGGGATTTGATAATTGTAGGTGCCTGGATTCAATGGGGTCCCTGTTAAAGTAATGGAATTGGAAGCCCAGCTTGCTGTAACACCATCTGGAAGTCCCGTTGGTGTGCCAATTCCGGTTGCCAATGAAGTTCCTATAAAAACTGGGTTCATTTCGGTATTGACACATACGCTCGGAATAGAAGCAGGAGGGGTGAATCCATTTCTTCTGACAGTGATTGTGTTGGAATTGGTGGGATTGACTGCCCTACATCCATTTGGATTTGTATAATTGACCGAAAGGGATTTATTGCCAGGAGTGAGCCATCTTACTGTAATTGTATTGTCGGCGGCAGTTCCCCCGGAAACAATAGTATAATCCGTTCCCTGTGTTCCTGGCAATACCCATTGGTAATTGCTTTGGCCTGCTTGCGTGGTATAAATCCTATCTTCGTCAACACATATGTTATTGGGGGGTTGAGAAGTAAATGAAGGTGTTGGCAAGGCAAACACTTCCTGAAGTCCCGATGCTGATGAGACTACTGAAGTACCGCAGGAACTAGTAACCACAACATAGTAATAGCGCTGTCCTACAGCATTGGAAGGAGGAGTAAATGAGTTTGAAGTCGCTCCTGAGATTAATGTTCCACCGGTATTTGATTCAGAAGTGTTGCTGTACCATTGGTAACTTAGACCTGTGCCCTGACCCACAGAAATTGGTGAAAAAGCTTCATTGAGGCAAGAACTTTGGGCTGGTAAATTAGGGGTAATGATCTCTGGGGCTGCATTTACCGTGATAGTGCCAGTGGCAGCAACTGTTCCGCAACCCCCTGTTAATGGAATATTGTAATTGAATACCCCGTAAGCTGTTGGCGTTCCGGAAATGGTGATTTGATTTCCGGACCATGTGGCACTCACACCTGGAGGGAGTCCGTTAACCCCTGTGTTGTTTCCGGTACTGTTTATTCCTGTTGCTGATGTGGTGGTATGGGTAATCGGGCCAATTGCCGAATTGATACATACAGTGGGTGAACTTGAGGCAGGTGTCACAGAATTTCCGGGATTTACTACAAATGCTCCTGAAACCGGACTGTTTACTGTTGAGCCGCAGGCGCCGCTCACCGCTACATAATAATAAGTTGTCCCCACTGTAGCAGAAGATGGCGTATAAGTGTGAGAAGTAGCTCCGGAGATTGGAGTGCCACCGGAATTGGTATTGGTGGTATTGCTGTACCATTGATAAGTCAATCCAAAACCCTCTCCTACAGAGATTGGGTTAAAGGGAGTGCCTGGACAGGAGCTTTGACCTGCTAGATTTTCATCGACAATAGCTACTACTTCATTAATAGTAATTGTTCCTGTTGCATTTACTGTACCACAGCCACCTGTTAAGGGAATAGAATAGTTGAAAACTCCTGTTTGTGTGGGTGTTCCTGTAAATTCTATTTGGTTAAGGTTAATATTGAAACTTGCTGAAACTCCTGCGGGTAAACCTGAGGGCGTACCTATTCCAGTGGCGACATTGGTCGGCTGAAATATATTTGCCGGAATAGGTGAATTTCTACAAAATGTGTTTGCTGTAATGGTACCAGCTGCATTGTTTGGGGTGACTTGGATGGAGCCTGTTAATTCGGTTCCGATGCAATTTCCATCGGTTATTGTAACCGTGTAATTGTTTAATCCTGCCTCTGTAGGTGTTCCGGAAATTGTAATTATACCGGCATTAATAGTTCCTGACACCCCATTCGGTAAACCTGAGAATGATGCCGTGGATGCTCCTGTAATGCTGTAGGTAATTGGGGTGATCGGATTTCCTAGGCATATTCCGCTTTGATTAGTAGTTCCTGGTGCGGAAGTAAGTGCAATACTGCACCAAGAGATTCTGATTTGGCCATTGGCACCATTTCCTCCAATTCTGTCTCCTCCCGCCGCATTAGTCCGGTATGCTCCACCTCCACCTCCGCCTGGTGAAATTCCGGATTCTCCGTTACCTTGACTTCCTGATCTTCCATTAGCACCATTACCTCCTCCTGCAGGTGCTATCGCGCCATTTTGATTCGTTGAACTTGTTCCAATTTGAGCATTCCCAGCTGAAGATCCTCCTCCGCCACCGAATGTGCCTGACCCAGTTGCACCATTTCCTCCTGAGAAACGAATAGCACCAAATCCCTCTGAAGCCTGACCTCCTGTAGCACCATTTACATTATTATTTGGAACAGAATTGCCTCCTTTGGCCATGACCGTTGAAGTGTTTCCAAAAAAACTTTCTCCGCCGGCATTCGCATTTGTCGAACCTGCACCGACTGTATATGAAAATGTTTGACCAGGTGTTACCGAAAGTACACTTCTTGAATAGGCACCTCCTCCTCCACCGCCTGAATTTCCATTGGAAGTCCTCGTCCCCCCTCTTCCACCACCTCCCCATGCTTCTACGGTAATGCTTGTAACTCCAGTAGGTACAGAGAAGGTGTAATTGCCAGGTGCAGTCCTTATTTCTTGGTTTTGCCCCAATGCATTCCACACAAAAAACAACACCAAAAAACCCATTGGAACAATGGATTTGAGAAAAAATGAACTTCCTCTTTTGGTAAAAATTTTCATATAGGATCCAATGGGCTGATTAACAGGCGAAATGTACGATAAAATAAAATTTAAAACACAAAAAAATGTATTTCAAACCCACTCAGTGATGTTTTGTAAATTATAATTGAGTTAAATTATAAGATTTAAACCTGAAAAAATAATGAGTTTATTATGGTTTAAAATGAATATTATCCTAAAGCATTTATCTACAATCCTTTTACATCAACATAAATTTTTTTGTTGAAAACAAAAAAAATCATCTTTTCAGAATTTTAAGTTGCTGAGTCTCTTTATCCCAAGCTATTTGAAGTACATACACACCTTTTGAGTTTTGGGAAAGGACAAGGTTTATTTCTTCGGTAAGTGCTTCGATAGTAGGACCATTCAGGTAATAGGTACTGCCTATTGGGTTGATTAAACTTGCTGAAACTGCTTCATTTTTATAGTCTTCTGCCTGTGCAAGAATAAGATGGATGGACTGGTTTTCAACCGGATTTGGATAAATTTTCCAAGTCTTTTTATTTATTCCATCACTGGGGACTTGTACTCCGACAACTTTACTCTTTTCGTAAGTGCCATCAAAGTCCACCTGCCTGAGTTGATAATATACCATCGATGACCTAGTGGAACTTTCTGTGTCAATAAACTCATAGTACTGGAGTTTTTCTGAATATCCAGCGGCATCTATTTCTGCTATTTTTTGCCAATTCTCAATATTGTCAAAACTTTTAAACACTTCGAAATGTGAGCTTTCCCATTCTTTGGCAGTGGCCCAAGTTAATTTTATAGCTTGCTCTGATGAAAAATGTTCAGCTTCAAAGTATTTAAGTTCAACAGGAAGAATACTAAAAGTGATCTCAAAAATGTCTGTTCTGCAAAGCCCTGTGTCTTCATCAAATGTTGTAAGACGATAAGTGCCTTCAGGAAGGTCCTCTATTCTCTTTTCTTCAGAATAAAAGTCCGGATCATCCAAAGAAGTCCAAAAATAAAAAAAATTCCCTGGCCTAAATTCTACTTCAATTGAGCCATTGGCTTCTCCTTTGTCCCCCTCTGTTATGGTGGAACTTTCAATCACTTCGTTTTCATTCAGGGCAATGGGGATCGTATAGGTGTTTTCTATTACGCTGCCATTCAAACTTCCCTGACTAACCGTTAAAGAAGCTGTTACAATTTCCCCGGATTCCACGTTTTGAAATGATGGGTTAATATCAGAGGAATTGATAATAGTTCCATCTTCAAATTCAAAGTTCCATAGTACATTATATTCTTGAGTAGGATTTCCTCCAAATAACGAAGTGATAAAAAAGGAGACGTTTGTGTGATTTAGATTTTCTTGAAAACATTCAAAGTTGACGTCAAAATTATAATCTAAAGTACCGACTTCTATAGGTATACTGCTAGAGTGGGAGCATTGAGCAGTCGGGTAATCATTGCATTTATAGCTATCTTCCAGATTTTTGTTTCCGGCTTGAGTCCAAAATGACATAGGATTTGAAAGCTCGTAATACTCATTCTGGCACTCGAAATTAAGATTTGGAATTGGGACTGTTATCACACAAGTGGCAGAGTTGCAAGGCGGGACTGTGCCTTTAAATTCGTTCATGTAATTGCTTTCGAGAATTGCATCGGTAGATTGATCTTTTTTTAGAATGTCAGCAATTATCCGAAAATTATTTACGCTGTTGTTTTGAGATGAAGTATATAAGATGGAAATAAAATAGGGACCGCCTTCACAGAGATTTTCATTTGGTTCTCCATTTACATCACTGAAGTAAGCGTTTAGAACCACAAAATTATTGGCCTGCCCCTTACAGTTGACACATGAATCATTTCTCAAATCAGGTTTATCATTCGATTGGGGTTTGGCTTCATAACTTATGAAACACAGTAAAGCAGCAACCGTAAAAAAAACAGTAGAAAATAAGATTTCTTCATAAAAAAAATTTTTTGGATCCATAGTATTTGTAAATACTTGGTTATCAATCTAAATATACTCATAAAAAAATTTAGAATACAAAAAAATGAATTTAAAAATCAGTAAAAAGCATTACAAATATAGTTTTGTTTTTTTCTGATTCATACATTTTATATAAAAAACAATGAAAAAATAATTATAATGATTTTATATGTGGGTTTTTTATGAAACTTTAAGCCTTAATTGTGGAATGGATTTTTTATGCAATTAACTATGCTTAATTCTTTAAAACTTTCAATTGCTGATTTTCATTTCCCCATAACAAGTTTAAAATATATACCCCTCTACCTCCATTTTTCAAGGCATTATTAAGTTGCTCCGATAATTCACTTATGGTATTGCCGGTAAACTGTATACTTCTACCGAGAGGATAAAAAAGTGTTGCATAAACAGTTTCGCCACTATGTCCTCCTTGTTCAAGGATAGTGAGCTGGGCATTCTGGTTTGAAACTGGATTAGGATAAACTCTCCAAGTGACGGTTTGGTCTGAATTCACTGGAAGCTGTATGCCGATGACCTTGCTCAAATGTGATGATTCATCAAAATCAAGCTGCCTAAGCTGATAATAGGCCATATTGAAAGGGGTGAAATTATCATTGTCCTCAAAACTGTATTCCATAGGAGATTCAGAATAGCCAGCGGCTTCAACTTCCCCTACTTTTTCCCAGCTATCCACATTATCAAAGCTTCGCATAATCTCAAAGTGGGAGCTTTCCCATTCCTTGGCCGTGGCCCAGGAAAGACCAACGGTTTTTTGATCTTGACTGAGTGCGCCTTCAAAGTAGAGGTATTCTACAGGGAGGATTCTATATGTCACCATGACTACAACAATTCCGTTGCTTCCTGATCCTCCTCTTTGACTGCCAGCTCCTCCACCAGACCCTGTGTTTGGCCTCCCATTTTTACCTGTTCCTCCATCATTTCCATCACCTCCCAAAGTCAAATTTGAAAATGCGCCTCCTTCAGAAAAGCGAGATTGTCCTCCTGAGTTTCTTGAAGTTGCACCGCCACCTCCACCAAATGCGTTAATTAAATTGTCAGGAGCAATTGGTTCAATAAAACTAATTGAAACACCACTTCCGCCATCTCCAGGTACAAACCCTGTTGAAACCTGCCCAACTCCTCCATTATTTCCAGCACCCCCACCGCCACCACCAGCGCGTACGTTTGAGCTCCCTCTTCTTCCGGCATTGCCACCATTTCGTGCCATTTGGGCTATTGGACCATTTCGACTTCCTCCAATTCCATTATCGTCAAAAGCACCTCCTCCTCCAGACCCCCCCTGCCTTCCATTTTTTGCATTCTCCGAAGAGCTACCACCTCCACCTCCACCAAATGATGTATAGCTTAATATGCTAGAGTTGGTACCATTGTTCCCTTGGGTGTTTTCGTTACCGGATCCTATACCTCCTTTTCCAACTGTTACGACATATTCTGTATTTGGCTCAATTGGGATATCTTCAATTTCCAAAACACCACCAGCGCCTCCTCCACCGGCACTGAGACCTCTTCCGCCTCCACCTCCACCGGCTACTAACAATGCCGTCGCTGAAAGGAGTAACTCTTCATAATCTTCTTCAATTACAGGTTCGGCAACATTCAAAATGCCGTCACAGCGAAAAATATAATATCTGAGTAGGTTACCTGACTCTATTATTTCAATTTCTTCCAAGCAGTTTTCTCCAGAACAAGTACCAACCCTCGCCCCTCCACGCAGTCTTGGATTTGCATTTCCACCTGGCATTTTATTTACTACTAATGCAGTGCCTGTACTGTTGTAATCAAGATCATTTCCTGTTATGATACCATCTGATCTAAAAGTGCCATTTACACTGACGGAGTTGCATTGGTTGGCATTAAGTGCTTCAATTCTACCATTACCGTTATTTGTCATTGACCCGTTTACATTAATTGAACCAGCCAAGTTTATGGTGGTGTTGTTCATCATTGCTCCACCGACATTCATTTCACCTACAATCGTAACATTAGAACTGCTATTGAAGGTCGCTGAACCTCCAATATTTAATTGGCCTTGACTAGTTAATGTACCATTTACATCGATGTTGCCCGGAACATTCATTGTTGAAAAATTATTGATGGATTTCGATGAATTAATATTGGCCGAAAAATTAAATGTACCATAATTATTTACTGTCCAATTTCCATTAAAATCTGTACCCATGGATAAAGTACCGTAATTGTTTATTTGACTTAAGCCGGACAAACTGCCTGCCTGACCATTCCATGATGCTCCATCGGCTATGCAAATAATAATATTGTTTCTGTTGTTAAAATTGATTTGATTCGTTCTATTCCCGTTGATGCATACCTTGCTCCCATCTAAAATAGATCCAGATGGACTTCCATTTCCATTGATAATGACATCACAATCCTCACATTGACTAAATGCAAGGGTGTATTGCAATAGGCATAAAATCAAAAAGATAAAATTGAGCTTCATGGGTGATATAAGCTTATTTTAACTAAACTCATTTTTAATTATTTAAACTGCTTTTTACTTGGTTTGAAATCATTCAAATCGGAACATAATTTCATAATCACTAATAAAAAAGAATTAATATTAGCAAAAGTTAAATTAAACAACAAAAAATTCTGTTTTTTCTGAGAATGATATCCACTTCTACATTTTGTAAAATCAGTTAAAAAATTAATTTATCTGCAATAAATATTCTGTAAAATGCAAAAAATGGTCAAGAAAAATTTTTAAAGGATTTTGAGTATTAATTGAAAAAACTGTTGCCTTTTGCTAAATCCACTCTTTTTTATCCTTAAATTGTAACATCCTAAAAAACAGTAGTATACGCTTTTTATTTATAAAATGAATTTTTCACTCAAATCAGTATCACATGGAACCTCAGGATTTCGGGAATGACCTGCACAAGCTCCTTTTACAGGCCCTTCAGGCCCAGGACAGAGACCATCTTCTTAGGATTTTCAAAGAGTATCCAAACCAATCTTTGGATAGTGCAGCTAAATTCTTAGAAGCCAAAGAGCATATCCATGACCTGGCCGCATTGGACTGCATGGCCACCGCCCTAACTCACGGTGGAAGTATCCCGGCAGGATATCAGTACGCCGCTACTTCTTTGCTTTGGGGGATTACACTTTGGTCTTCTCAGGTCACCTTGCCCGAGGCAGACCTTGAGTTTTATCTGGCAAATAGCAGCTATCTGATTCAAAAGGCTTTGTTGGATACCGGCAATTTTGCTGAAGGGATATCCCAATATGAAACACTGCGGACCATGAATCTTCCCGGTTGGGGAAAACCGATTTTTTACTCCACCCATTTGCAGGCTGCTGAAAATTATTTTGAAAATAACCGATCTGATGAGGCTGTTTTGATTCTGCAATCATTGGACGAAAATCAAATCCTTCCAGCATCACTGATACTTTATGACCGTTTGAAAAGTAAAATCGGCCTGATCAATTCCAAAACTTTTCAGTCTAGTGAGGAAATTGCAAGTCAAAAACGCATGCAGCAGTTGACCGATCTCAAGAGGATGTTGGCTGCCATCAGAACGGTAATGAAAGGATACGAAGACCAGATGGATATGGATTCAATTGAAAAACTGGTTGAAATGTATGAAGGAGAAGGGGATATTTCTGAACAGGAGCTTTTGGAATTGACCCATAAAATCTCTGCCAAAACTCTGGAAACTCAATCTGTAATGGGGGGAGTAGACAATACGCAAACTCCCCAATACAAAAGAAACTTACTGACTCAATCGACTGCTTTTTTCCATGACGACAAGCTCGGACATGAAGAGGATAGATTGAGAAATTGCCTTTTGGAATTGAAAGGTTTTTATAAATGGTTTGAGGAAAGAAAGCTGGAATCCGACCTGGCGTTCATCGCTTATTGCCAATATATCTGTTACAATAGACTGGAGGAATTCCAAAAAGCAGCTGACTCGCTAGATGTGGTATTTGGTCATCTCGAAAAACAAAGAGCCTCTATCAGCAATATCCATGAGCGTGCAGGGGTATTTGGCCAATATCCTGCCCTTTTTGGCGCCATGGCACTTACCAATTACATGTCAAGAAATACCCGAAGACTATTCCATAGAATTGAAGCTTCAAAAGGGCGTAACCTTACCGATAAAGTTCTTGAGGCCACCGGTGAACACCAAAGGCTGGATGATCCGGACACTTTAATTGACCGGCTTGTACCGCTATTAAGTGCTAATCAGGCCCATTATTTAAGCGTTATTGTAGATTTTGACAGAAGCTATTCCGTCTTGCTTACCAAGCAGGGGAAGCTTTTTGCTACGGCACAAGGAGCGGGAGAAGAGGTGCTGAAAGATTGGGTCAAGAATGATTTTCCAAATCCGCAATCCTGGAAAATGCCTGTTTCAGGATTGTTTGGAAGAGGGAAATCTGTAGAGATTCCAAAGGAATTAGGAAAATACCTTGACCCTATCAACTTTGCCATTGATGAAAATTTATTGGACGAAGGTGATCATATTGTTTATTCTCCGGATGGATTGCTAAACCTATTTACCCTACAGATCGGGCAGTTAAACTCAGGAAAGCCTTTGATAGCAGAATTTTCCGTATCTAAAATTCATTCTGGTTCTCAATTGGTGAAGTTGCTGGACAAAAGCCCGGAAAATCTGGATGAAATAATAGGTATTACCTGTTCAGCTGTGCAGGATGATGCAGACAAAGTTAAAGAGTTTGAAGAAGTCCCTCTTTTTCTATTACCTGAAGAAGAGGGAATAGGGGCGGAAGAAGAAGTGTCTATAGAGAATGTATTGGAGGCCTTAGGGCCGAATAAGCTGTTTCACTTTTCCACCCACGGAGTTTTTCCAAGTGGAGTTAAGGGTCTTGATTTAAAGAAACTTAATCCATATTTTAACAGTGGCTTACTACTCATGTCAGATGGTAAAAAACCAGAATTGGATTCAGAATTTGACTATTACTTAGGTCAAAATCTTCTGAGTCCCAAAATCCTTCAGGAATCTCATGTGAACCTTAATGGGAGCCATATCAGTATGCAGGCTTGTGTATCAGGAAGGGCAATGGAGGGTTATGGTGGTGACGCACTTGGATTGGAATGGGCATTTTTTTACTGTGGTGCCCAAAGCATGTTGAGCGCAGCCTGGAATGTGGACATCACCTGGGCAAATAAGCTGTTTAAGGCATTTTATACCAATTGGATTCATCAGGAATTCGACATGAAAACTGCCCATAGGCAGGCTGTACTACAATTGATGAATGAGGCACCTCAGGATAATATGCCAGTTGAGTATTACTGGGGAGGACTGTCTTTGATAGGGGATTTTAGATGAAAAAATATAAGGCTATGACAACTTTAGAAAGAGTACAGCAACTGGATGACTTTAAGGCCTTAAGGCTTTTCAGACACATTGAAGGAGAGATGGTCCTAAAAGTGAAGGAAGACCTTGGAGTAATCATGGACCACCTTCCTGAAAATGTAAAACACATGGAGGCCATACAGAACCTTGAAGATGTAGATCAAAACAAATTCCTAGAACCGATTGAACAGCAAAAGGCGGTGGAGATTGCAAAGGTATCCTTGGCTTATATGGCAGAAGACCCCGGGCTGGAGCCATACCTTAAGGATAAATTAGATAATTGGAAAGACAATGAGATGGTAGCAGGCACCATCCTGGCCGTTGGTGGGGCACTGAGTGCGGTCATGATCATGAGTACCTTCAGGGTGTCGTACAATAAAACCGATGGGTGGGATTTCAGTATTGGTGCAGCAAAAGACCAACAGTCTGAAACTATCAAAACTATTTTTGAGGCATTGTTTAGGGTATTAAAGCCTGGGTAATGTTCATATGTCGTTAAAGAAATCCAATAATTTGTTTTTAAAGTCGCTAAGGCTACAAGCTGGAATAGGGTTTTCGTTTAAGCAAAAGTAAGGGGTTAGAATATTTTCTTAATTTTGTTCAAAACCTAACTCAATGCCCAATATTAATTTACCTGAAGGCTTTGTTCAGAGGATGCAGTCAGAACTAGGCGATCAGGAATTCCTCAAGTTTCAGAAGGCAATAGACCAGGATTCCAAGTCTGCTATTCGGCTTAATCCCTTTAAAAAACTGGAAATGCAATTTTCAGGCAGCCGGGTAGATTGGTCATCATTAGGTTGGTTTTTGGACGAAAGGCCGTCCTTTACTCTGGACCCCGCATTTCATGCAGGAGCATATTATGTTCAGGAGGCATCCTCTATGTTTTTGGATCATATACTGAATACCCTTGAAGCCGATAAAGAAGGTGTTTTTTTGGATCTTTCAGCGGCGCCTGGAGGGAAATCCACTTTGATGAGCAGCTACCTCGGAGACAGTGGATTGCTTATAGCCAATGAAGTCATTAAATCCAGGGCTACGACTCTCAAGGAAAATATAATTAAGTGGGGAATCGGCAATACTATTGTCACACAAAATGACCCTGATCATTTTGAACCTCTTGAAGGTTTCTTTGATGTGGTGTTGGTCGATGCGCCCTGTTCGGGAGAGGGGATGTTTCGCAAAGATCCTCAGGCAAGGAATGAATGGTCTCAGGATCATGTGAACATATGCGCGGCCAGGCAGGAGAGAATAATGGATAAAGCCGGGGCATTGGTGAAAGCCGGTGGATACCTGATTTACAGTACCTGTACTTTCAACAATCAGGAGAATGAAGAAATGGTCCGCTTTATCGCTTCGGAGTTTTCTTATCAGCCTGTCAAAATTCCTCTAAAGAAAGAATGGCAAATCGTCGAATCAGTAATCTCTACAGAAGAAGGTGAGTTTTTTGGCTATAGGTTTTATCCTCACCTGGTCGACGGAGAGGGTTTTTTCGTCTCTGTGATGAAGAGAGCAGAGGATGCTTTCATACATGAACCAAAACGGACCAAGGATTTCAAACATCCCTATATCAAATCCTGCCCCAAGCAGGATTTGGAAAGCGTAATAGAAAAATTTTCCCTGCCCCAAAACACTGCTCTTTACAGTATCAATAACAGTTACTTTTATGTAAACGCAGACTTTAAATTACATTTTGAATACATCACGAGGTTTTTAAACATCAGGTATTTCGGAGTAGAGCTGGGTCAGGTCAACAATGGGCAGGTGATTCCCAGCCATGAGTGGGCATTGTCAGTTCTGCCAAAGTCCGGATTTGCTTTATTGGAGCTTGATAGGGAAGCTGCCTTGTACTTTTTGAGAAAAGAGGATTTGCATGTGCCGGATCTGGCAGAAGGCTGGCACTTGGTTACTTATCAGGATTTACCATTGGGCTGGATCAAAAATCTTGGAAACCGGTTGAACAATTACTATCCAAAAGAGTGGAGGATAAGGATGAAAAAATAAAAGGCCTATTCCAGGCCTTCAAATTGAGATAAGTCAAATACTTCAGATTCGAGATAATGAGGATAAATTTTGAGATGCTGTTTTTTCACTTCTCTCACCAGTGCTTTCCTGAACTCTTCCACATTGGTGCCGTTTTCAGCAGCCATAAATACCGGAGCAATTCCTGTTTTCTTTTCATAAGCTTGTGAAAGCTTGTCAAAATCCAAATAAGTGCTTTCCTCAAGTTCTATATCTGACATGTTTTCTCTTTCTTCTTCCGAAGGCATTTCAGGAACGAGGTCGATTTTGTTAAAAACAAGTAACATGGGCTTGTTTTGAGCTCCGATTTCATTTAAGGTGTTGTTGACCACCGTAAAGTGATCCTCAAAACCCGGATGCGAAATGTCGATGACATGTACCAGCAAATCTGCTTCCCTGATTTCGTCCAGAGTAGATTTAAACGACTCAATCAAGTGTGTTGGAAGCTTTCTTATAAAACCAACAGTATCTGAAAGCAGAAATGGAATATTTTCAAGGACTACTTTACGCACGGTAGAATCCACTGTCGCAAAAAGTTTGTTTTCTGCCAAAATATCAGATTTGGTCATCAGGTTCATCAGCGTACTTTTCCCCACGTTGGTATATCCTACCAATGCTACCCTGACGATTCCTTTTCTTCCTTTTCTTTGAGTCACCCCTTGCTTTTCAATGTCTTTGAGTTTGTTTTTGAGCAAAGTGATTTTGGTTCGAATGTCCCTTTTATCCGTTTCTATTTCTTTCTCTCCGGCACCGCCCCTTGTGCTTGTACCACCTCTTTGCCTCTCCAAGTGTGTCCACATTCTGGTAAGTCTGGGAAGCAAATACTGGAACCGGGCCAGCTCAACCTGGGTTTTGGCCTGTGCGGTCTGGGCCCGATTGAGAAATATGTCCAAAATCAAAAGAGACCTGTCATAGACTTTGATTTTGAGCTCATTTTCAAGGTTCCTCATTTGTGAAGGAGAAAGGTCATCATCAAAAATGATCATATCCACCTCAAAGTGTTCGATATAAGCTTTGATTTCTTCCAGTTTTCCCGAACCTACAAAGGTCTTAATGTCGGGCTTTTCAAGCTTTTGGGTAAATCTGTATATTGTACTTGCACCCAAAGTTTCGGTCAAAAAAGCAAGTTCATCCAGGTATTCTGCCACCTGCTGATCTGATTGGCCTTGTTTTACCAAAGCTACCAAGACAGCAGTATCCTGCTTGGGTGCTGTATCGTAAAGTTTTTGAAGTTTTCTTGAATATTTGCTCATGTATTAGTAGAATGCAGCTGATCTTAAATTAGTTCATCAAGGATTATGCTACAAAGTTATCAAGCTAGTATTAAATCCTGTTATATTTGAGCCTCATATAATTGAGCACATGAAAATAACTGAGTCACCCATTAAAGGAGTCTTTGAGATCACGCCCAAAGTTTGGGAAGATGAGAGAGGCTATTTTTTTGAATCATACAGAGAAGATAATTTAAGCGGAGCGGGGATCCATATAGATTGGATTCAGGAAAACCAGTCTTATTCCAAGGCTGGAACTGTCCGTGGGCTTCATTTTCAGAAGGAACCCTATGGTCAGGCCAAGATGGTGAGGGTGATTATGGGAAGGGTGTTGGACGTGGCAGTTGACCTGAGAAAAGGTTCACCTACATTTGGCCAGCTTTTTAGTTGTGAACTGGATGCAAAAAAGCACAACATGCTTTTGATACCTGCGGGCTTTGCGCATGGTTTTTCGGTGCTGGAAGATGCGGTTTTTTGCTATAAGTGTTCAAATTATTACCATAGAGAAAGTGAAGGGGGGATCCTATGGAATGACCCTGAACTGAATATAGACTGGGGAGTCAATAAGCCTATATTGTCAGAAAAAGACAAGCAATGGCCGACCCTAAAGGAGTTTAAAGAATTAAGTGGAGGTGGATTATAATGGGGATACTGGATATTTTCAAGAGAAAAAAGACTGAAGTAACGGAAGAGTTGAGTTTGGATTGGATGGAAGTAGACATGCACTCCCATCTTATTCCTGGCATAGATGATGGTTCGAAAAGCCTTGAAGAATCTATAGAACTTATTAAGAGGTTGAAGGGGTATGGGCTGAAAAAACTTGTCACTACTCCACATATCATGTCTGAATTTTACAAGAATACTCCTGAGATCATACAGTTGGGATTGCAGGATTTAAATTTGGGTTTGGAAAAAGCTGGTGTGGATATAGAAGTCAGGGCCGCTGCCGAGTATTATCTGGATGAGATATTTTTGGAAAAAGTACAGCAAGGGGAAAAACTGCTTACCATTCATGATAATCTGGTTTTGGTGGAAACCGGTTTTATCAATAAGCCGCAGATGTTGCTCGAGATTTTCTTTGCCATGGAAATGAACGGCTACAAGCCGGTATTTGCCCATCCCGAGCGTTATCAGTATTTGATTCAGGATAAAAAGCTACTTTCAGACCTCTTCGATAGGGAAATTTATTTTCAGATCAACCTTTTGTCACTTACCGGGTTTTATTCCAAGCCGGTCAAGTTATTTGCTGAAATGTTGGTGGATGAAAACCGGGTGAAGTTTTTCGGAACAGATTGTCACAATCATAGGTATTTGGATATGCTGGAGTCATTGCCTGCCACAAAGTATTTTGATAAAATCAGGCAATTAGAGATTCTGAACAAAAAACTTTAAGGAACGTTTACCGGTACATTTATTAACCCGGTATTTTCCATTTAAAAGTGGTATTAAGATACCTCAATATGAGAAAATCCTATTCCACCGGCTTATTTAATGACTGCTGAAAGTAAATCATATAGAAAATGAAAATTTTGATTACAGGAGCTACAGGCCTTCTTGGAAGCAGTCTTGCTTTGAGGTTTTCAGAGCTGGCAGAAATTCATGGGCTTAAGAGGGAGTCCAGCAATGTAGCGCTGACAGCTGGTTTTCCTATTCAATGGCATACCGGTGATATCAACGATTCCCAGTCTTTAGAGGAAGCTTTGGAAGGAATGGATATGGTGATCCATGCCGCAGCATTGGTTTCTTATCAGCCTAAGGATGAGAAAAAGCTGATGACGACCAACGTGGAAGGGACCACTAACCTTGTCAATGCCATGCTTGCTAAAAATGTAAAACGGCTCATTCATATTTCTTCTGTAGCTGCTCTTGGGAAAAGCCCTGAAACAGACATCATCGACGAAAACCATAAATGGGTAGAATCGGATCTGAATACCCCTTATGCCATTTCAAAGTATCAAGCAGAACTGGAGGTTTGGAGGGCTGTACAGGAAGGTCTCGAAGCATTGGTTGTCAATCCCAGCATCATTTTAGGTAAGGTAGGTACGGGAAGATCCAGTACGGAGATTTACAATTATGTTTTGGAAGGAAGAAAATACTACCCTTCTGGATCAGTCAATTATATAGATTTGAGAGATACGGTAGATTTGATTTTCAAACTGTATGAAAGAGGCATGTGGAATGAGAGGTTCATTCTCAGTGCGGATAGTATCTCGTATAAATTATTTTTTGAAAAAATGGCAGCCGCTTTAGGCAAGAAAGCACCTCATGAACCCGTTACAGAGACAATGCTGAAGGTGGGACTTTTCTTTATCGGGATTGCTAAAGCCCTTGGTTTAAGTAAAAGTCCTTTGAATAGGCAGACAGCTATGCTTTCCCAGCTGTCCTTTCATATGGACAACAGCAAATTGCTGAAATACATCGATCACGGGTTTTACTCCTTGGAGGAAACTTTCCGATGGGCCCAATCGAACGATTAAGCTACAAAGCCTGTTTTCTGTTTTATGCCTAACTTAAATTCTTGATCCGATTCATGAAAATAAGCAGCAGGGAAAAAAAATTTCAGTATAGATTTTGGGACACCGAAATATTTGGTATCTTAAATAACAAATAAATACGCCGATGACCGGAGACTTTGAAAACGAATGGGAAGAGGATAGGGAATTAGTAGAAAGATTCGAAAATTCACTAAAAGCCAATCTTGACTTGTATTTTGAGGAAGAAGAGCTAGAAAATATTGTCCGGTTTTATTTCGATCAGCAAAAATTCATAAAGGCTCTAAAAGCTGCCGAACTGGCTTTGGAGAAATTCCCTTTTAGTGTGGAAATCAAGCTTTTGAAAGCGAATTGCCTTATTTTCAATGATGAACTTGACGAGGGATTGGATATACTTGAAAATATCAATAATCTATCCCCGAACAATGAAGACATCGTCTTTGCGTACGCCAGTGCTCTTATGATGGCTGGGAATAGCAAAGAGGCCATTACAATGCTCGAGGATTTTCTTCCTTTGGCGGATGACAAGGCAGAGGTCCATTACATGCTGGGGAACCTTTTTCGCTCAGAAAGCGAACCTGAAAAGGCGATAGAACATTACAAAAATTGTGTAAAGCTCAGGATCAATCATGAAGATGCCCTGTTTCAGTTGGCCATGATTACAGAAGAAGAAGGATCCTTTAATGAAATTTTGCAATTTTATCAGGAATTTATAGATCAGGATCCTTATAGTGCTGGAGCCTGGTACAATATGGGTGTGGTCTACAACAGGCTGGGCAGGTATGAAGAAGCTATTCAGGCTTATGATTACGCCTTGATTATTGATGATGCCTTTGCTTCAGCCTACTTCAACCTAGGCAATGCATATATGAATACCCAGCAGTTTGACCTTGCATTGGAAGCCTATCAAAACACCATCAATTGTGAAGGTGCAAATGCCGAAAATTGCTGTTACCTGGCGGCAGCTCATGAAAAACTGGATCAAATTGATCTGGCTTTTAAATATTTTAAGAAGTCTGCCAAGATTGATCCCGAATATGAAGATGCATGGTTTGGCTTAGGGATGTGCATGCTGAAAAAGGAAAAGTTTTTTGAAGCCATCCATTACTTTAGGAAAGCCATTAACCTCACTAATGAAAATGCCACTTTTTGGGTAGGGCTGGCAGATGCGGAGTATCAATTGGGTAACCTGCAGGCAAGCTCAGAGGCTTATGAAGAAGCCATCAACCTTGAGCCTGGAATTATGGAAACCTATATTAACCTTGCCATCATTTATTTTGATCAAAACCGCTTTGAGGAAACAGTTGATGTCATGAAGGAGGGTATAGAGGAACTTCCTGAAGAGTCCGAGCTGTATTACAGACTAGTGGTTTATCTTTTGAAAATGGGTAAATACAAAGAAGCCTTTTCATATTTGGAAAATGCATTAACTTTGAACTTTGAGAAGCACATAATTTTGTATGATTTGATGCCTGAGATTGAAAAGCAGAAGGCTATTTTCAAAATTATCTCTCAGTATAAGGAAGGTCCTGCTTCCTGAGACCTATTATAGAAATCTGAAATTTGTTGGAATGAATTACGTTCTTAAGAATCTACCTGTGCGGACTGAAAAGCCACGCACATCCGGTTTTACCATGGTCATGGACAAAGGTTTGAGTATCCGTGAAGTGGAAAACTTTGTAAGTGCCAACAGTGATTTTGTAGATATTGTGAAGTTGGGCTGGGCCACTTCTTACCTGACCAAAAATCTCGCTGAAAAAATTGAAATTTACCGTGATGCCGGAATTCCCGTGTATTTGGGTGGGACACTATTTGAGGCTTTTGTGATCAGAGATCAGTTTGATGATTACAGAAGGGTGCTTGAAAAGTATGACCTGAAGTTTGCCGAAGTGTCTGATGGTTCTATTAGCCTGCCCCATGACAAAAAATGTGAATTTATCAAAACCCTTGCTGAGGATGTGACCGTCCTATCGGAAGTGGGTTCCAAGGATGCTGCGAAAATCATCCCTCCCTACAAGTGGATTGAGCAGATGCAAAGTGAACTGGATGCCGGCTCATGGAAAGTAATCGGAGAAGCCAGGGAAGGCGGTACCGTAGGACTCTTCAGGGATTCAGGTGAAGTGAGACAGGGCCTTGTGGAGGAAATTCTGACCAAAATTCCAGAGGACAAAATCATTTGGGAAGCTCCTCAAAAAGAACAGCAGGTATGGTTTGTCAAGCTTTTGGGTGCCAACGTAAATCTGGGCAATATTGCCCCAAACGAACTGATTCCTCTGGAAACGATCCGATTGGGCCTCAGAGGAGATACCTTTGACCATTTTCTTGGAGACCATAAACTCTGATTAATTTGGAGCGCAATAGAGTTTATAAGGCTGAGTATTGTATCAGGTCAACTCTGCATTATGTTTATCGGTAGCATACATCTTCTGATTCAATAAAACTTTGTGGCATTTTTTGACCACAAAGCCACTAAGGAACAAAGCTATTGAGACTTAAACATAACTTTGTTATGAGAAAAAATCAGATAATCCATTTATGAGACAATTTCATCTTTTTCATTTTAATTCATGGAAAAAATAAACAAGAGCATTTTAGTTTTTCTGAAAGGTATGGGTATGGGTGCCGCCGATATCGTACCTGGCGTTTCCGGAGGGTCTATAGCGCTCATCACCGGAATCTATGAAAAGCTGCTCGACAGTATCAAGTCGATAGATACTGAAGCACTTTCTTTATTATTCAAAGGAAGGTTCGCTTCTTTCTGGTCTCATATTAATGGGAGCTTTTTGTTGACCTTATTTGCAGGGATCCTGTTTAGTATTTTCAGTATGTCCAAGCTGATTACCTACCTCATGGACAACCATCCTATTCCTCTTTGGTCATTTTTTTGCGGTTTGATCATCATTTCAGCAGTCATCATTCTCAGGGATATCAAGAGGTGGAATGCTTTGGTGGCAATATCTTTGGCAGTAGGTGCGATTTTTGCCTTTTGGGTGACCGGTTTACCTCCTACCACCTCCCCAGAGGCGGCTTGGTTTACCTTTGTAGCAGGAGTGATAGCCATCAGCGCCATGATTTTGCCGGGGATTTCAGGAAGTTTTTTATTGTTGATTTTAGGGCAGTATGAAAGGGTGCTTCAAGCGGTAAATGACAGAGATGTGCTTGTATTAGGGCTTTTTGCACTTGGCTGCATTACAGGGTTGCTTTCATTCAGTAGGTTGATTTCCTGGTTTCTCAAAAAATACCATGACCTGACACTTGCCTTCCTTTCCGGGATAATGCTGGGGTCCATCAACAAAATCTGGCCATGGAAAAATGTCATTTCTTATAGGCTTTCTTCTTCAGGTGTCCAAAAGCCATTTGTGACTGAAAATGTAATGCCTCAAAACTATATGAGCATTACCGGTGAAGAATCCTTAATTTTGTATGCAATAATGGCTTTCTCCTTTGGCATACTGTTGGTTTTGGGAATAGAAAGAGGTGCTTATTATATATCAAGAAAATGAACAAGTTTGGGTTGATCGGTTATCCATTGGGTCATTCCTTTTCAAAAAGGTATTTCGATGCTAAGTTTGAAAAGGAAGGGATACCGGATTGCCGTTTTGATTTGTATGAAATCCCGGATATCTCTCTTTTTCCTACCATTATCCAGGAAAATCCCGAACTCAAAGGCTTGAGTGTCACCATTCCTTACAAAGAAAAGGTGATCAGTTTTTTGGATGATCTGGATCCGGCTTGTCGTGAGATCGGTGCTGTCAATTGTATTCAGATCAAAAATGGTAAGCTTAAAGGTTACAACACTGATTATATAGGCTTCAAAAATTCTTTGGAAAAATGGCTTTCAGGAACAAGGCCCAATGCATTGGTTTTGGGAACCGGAGGTGCTTCGAAAGCCGTGATACAAGCATTGGCGGGACTGGGTATTGCGTATAAGCTGGTGTCCAGACGGGCTTCTGCTGCACAGGATAGCATCACTTACCAAGATCTCAGGAATAATCCTGAATTGCTTCAAGAACATCATCTCATTGTCAATACCACACCTTTGGGTACTTTTCCCAACACAGAAGAAATGCCGGAAATAGACCTGGAAGCCATTTCGGGAAAACATAAGGTGTATGACCTGGTGTATAATCCGGAAAAAACCTTTTTAATGCGCTCATTAGAGGCAAGAGGTGCATTAGTGAAAAATGGATTGGAAATGCTGGAACTTCAGGCAGAAGCAGCCTGGAAGATTTGGAATTGATTTCTCATCTATTAATTCATTAATACCATGTATTGGAAGAAAAAGACACACGAACAGATAAAAGAATATATTTTTACGGCACTGGAAAAAAACCTCGATTATAGAGGTGACAGGCCAATTTTGGGTATACCGGGGACTTACTTGGATACGACAGAGTTTTACCCTGATGCTCCATTCCTCAAAGATGCCCCATACATGTCGGCAATGGTCCGAAACCCCAACCATATCGGCGTACACACGCTTAATGAAGAATCTGTTTTGGAAGTATTTGAAGGGACACAAAGGATCGAAAAGGAATTGATCAAGCTAGTAGCCGAAGAAATTTTTAATGGAGATACAGATCAGCAAGATGGCTATGTGGCTACAGGAGGCACTGAGGCAAACATCCAGGCCATGTGGATTTACCGCAATTACTTTAGAAAAGAATTTGGTGCCAGGCTTGGGGAAATAGGGCTGGTCTACAGTCAGGATTCACATTATTCTATGCCAAAGGGTGCCAATCTGCTCAACCTCAACAATATTATTCTAGAGGTCGATCCGGACACCAGAGAAATAAGCAGAGAATCACTTGATACCAAAATTAAAGCTGCCCAGAAGGATGGGATCAAATATTTCATTGTCATAGCCAATTTATCTACCACCATGTTTGGTTCTGTAGATGACATTGACATGTTGGGAGATTACTTTACCCACCTCAATGTGAATTTCAAAATTCACGTGGATGCGGCTTATGGAGGGTTTATATATCCTTTTACCAATCCTACGAGCAGGTTTACTTTCCAAAACCCATACATGAATTCCATCACTGCGGATGGGCATAAAATGCTGCAGACACCTTATGGGACGGGGTTATTTTTGATCCGAAAAGGATATTTTGATTTTGTCAAAACAGATGAAGCACAATACATTCCCGGTAAAGATTTTACAATAAGCGGAAGCAGGTCCGGGGCCAATGCAATTTCCATGTGGATGATCTTACAGGTGCATGGCTCCGAAGGATGGAAATACAAAATGGAAACATTATGTGACAAATCGGAGCGGATCTGTAAAAAACTGGAGAGGATGGGAGTAGAATACTTCCGAAATCCTTATCTCAACATCATCGCGATTAAAGCCAAATACATGTCTAAAGATTTGGCGCATAAGTATTACCTGGTGGCCAACTCTTATGAGTTTGAGCCCGAGTGGTTTAAAATTGTGGTCATGCCGCATGTCAAGCCAGGTACCATCGATGCTTTCCTGATGGATCTTGAATCTGAGCTTAGAGGAAGAAAGTAAACTTCAGCTTTGTATTTTATCGGCGTATCCTAGCTTGTTCTAGGGTACGCTGTTTTTTTCTAAATGATAATTAGAGGATTGCTTTTTAATTGAATGGAATGTAAAAATAAAGGAGCAGTCGATATAATTAAGAAAGAATTATTCTATAAAAATTATCGGATACAGTCGTAGCCTCAACTTCATCGGTTTACGGCATCCCTCTTTAACTGCGGATAATGCTTTCCCTAAAATGAAAGAGTTAGATTTGATATTAATTGAGATATAAATCCGGATTTTACATTTTTCTTGAGTTAACAGAAAAATAACATACAATTGAAAATTTATTAGCTTGACTTTCAAATGGATAACATTGCCTAATTCTTAAACTTTCTTATTTCTCTTTATATAAATGGTAATCTAACTTTTATTTTTCTAACTTATTCCTAACTATTAACCGCTAAAATTTTACCATTTATGCCAAGAGCTAAATCCGATAAAGACCGTAAAATTTTTGTGCTGGATACTTCTGTAATCTTATATGCACATAATTCCATCATGAATTTTGCCGAGCATGATGTGGTCATCCCTATTACTGTATTGGAAGAGCTCGATCAGTTTAAAAAGGGTAATGACACCAAAAACTTTGAAGCGAGGGAGTTTATCCGCTTGCTGGATAAACTGTCCAAGGACAATATGATCCACAACTGGACGCCGCTCAATGGCAAAACCAAGGGCAATTTCAGGGTGCTGATGAATCCGGAAAATAAGGTAAATGCCAATGTTGTCTTTGGGGAAGAGAAAAATGATCATAAGATTCTAAATGCAGCCCTTCACCTCAAAGAAACTGAGAAAAACAGAAAGGTGATCCTTGTAAGCAAGGACATCAATCTTAGGCTAAAGGCAAAATCTCTTGAAATATTTGCTGAGGATTATGAGACAGGTAAAATCAAAAACATTACGGAACTTGAAAACACCGGTCGCTACGTCCTGGAGGGAGTTGATCCGGATGCGATCAATCAACTCTACGAAAAGCATCATGTAGAAGCAAAACTGATACTTGGCACTAGAAAAAGGAAAGCAAACGCTTACTACATTCTGAAAAGTGATAAGAATTCCGTCTTGGCCTACTACAATTCGGAAGAAAATACCATGGAGCGTGTAGACAAGAAACTCGCCTATAATGTGAAGCCAAAAAATGCCGAACAGACTTTTGCCTTGCATGCCATACTCAATCCTAGAATCAAGTTGGTTTCCGTACAAGGTGTTGCCGGAACGGGCAAGACCTTGTTGGCATTGGCAGGAGCCTTAGAGCAAAGGAGAGACTACAAGCAGATTTTTCTTGCCAGACCGATTGTCCCTTTGAGCAATAAGGATATCGGTTACCTTCCCGGAGATATCAAATCCAAATTGAATCCTTATATGGAGCCCCTTTGGGACAACCTAAAGTTTATCCAAAACCAATTTAAGGAATCAGATAAAGAATATCAGAAGATCACAGAATTGGTCAATCAGGAAAAGTTGGTGATACAGCCGCTTGCCTATATCCGTGGACGTTCCTTGTCCAATATCTTCTTTATAGTGGATGAAGCACAAAACCTTACTCCCCACGAAATAAAAACGATCATAAGCCGAGCTGGTGAAAATACCAAAATCATATTTACCGGAGATATATTCCAGATTGACACGCCGTACCTTGATGCGCAGAGTAATGGCCTGTCTTATCTGATAGACAGGGTCAAAGACCATCCTTTGTATGCCCATATCAAGCTCGAAAAAGGAGAAAGATCCGAGCTGGCCAATTTAGCGAATGATCTTTTGTAGATGTGGTAATATTTCATAACTTTCGATGGAATATTCTGTGTTCCATCGAAATTTTTAATTTTTTTATCATTTTCATGCAACTTTTTGGGAACTTTTTCGATCATATGTTTTGTATCATTTAGCGAAATCTTCTGTCCATTACCGAACAGGTTAACAGTAACTGTATGCGGTTAAAATGCTGTAAATCAATTAGTTGAGAATTTGGGGCGGATTTTGGTATGAAAGAAATAGCTGAAATTGTAATATAAACCTTACGAATATGAAACCAACTATTTTAACTCAGAAAAATGTATGTGCCTTATTAGGCCTGTTGATGGCGATAACCATATTGTGGTCTGCCAGTGCGGAAGCAAAAGTGGATACTTTTGATGCGGTGACTGCCAAAGTGGTGGTAAATGATTCCCTTGGAGAATCCAGCGAAACGATGAAGAACTTGGAAGTGGATTTGAAAGATATTCAGATCAAGGCACTTCCTACCATTACTTTTATCAATAAATATGGAGAAGTGGTGGCAGAGTTTTACGGAGAGAAATCTGAAATCGAAGGAAAATTCAAGGAGCTATTGAGAAACGGAACTTTCATGATGTCCTCAGGAAAACATGAGTTCTATTTGATATGACAGTTTAGTTGATTGTTTGGTTTTTTGACAAAAAAAAGGTGTGCTATGCACGCCTTTTTTTCAACTTTCTGTGATGGTATTCAACTTGGCCAGGAAGCCATTGTAATACTGCCTTCCGACTTGAATTACCGGTCCTGATATGAGTGAAATGTCTTTGGTATTGAAGCTCTCGATCTGTGCCAACTGCACGATAAAGGATTTCTGAACCCTCAAAAACAAATGGGAAGGGAGTTTTTCTTCCATATCCTTCATGGATTTTCTGATGGTGAAGTTTCTTCCTTTACAGTAAATGGTAACCATATTTCCATTGGCTTCCACATAGTAGATGTCCTTGTAAGGGACTCTCTCATAGGCGTTGTCAGACTTGATAAAAACTGCATCAGTCACCAAGAAAGGACTTTCATCTTTATTCGCTACAGTGGCGGAACTGACCGGAGCAGGCTTTGCCCTCTTGTTGTACAGGACTATTTCTACTATAGCATGGATATCATTGGTGTTGAATGGCTTTACTATAAAGCCGGCGGGATTGATTCTTTTGGCTCTTTCAATGATGGTAGGATCCGAGTAAGAAGTGACAAAAACCAATGGAGCATCTACCATTTGCTTGATGATTTCGCCTAATTCAATTCCATCTTTGTCTCCTTTGAGTTTGATATCCATAAAGACCAAATCCGGGCGGTATTTTTTGACCACCTTGATGGCTTGATTGGCTGAATTGGCTGTGTCAATATTGACATATCCTAGAAGCTCCAAAATCTCCTCAATATTTTCAGCAATATTGATATCGTCTTCGACGATTAAAATTCTTTCCTCTTTCATAGTGCTTACTTGAGAAATTAAGCGTTAAAATTTTTATAAAGTAGATTTTTTAAGATACAAAACCAATAGATAGCTCTATTTACAAAATTTGGTTTTGAGAATCAATAAAACAGGCGATTTTATTGCTGTGGTATACGTATGAATACGCTTAAAGGCTCATCATATCCTTAAATCTTGCAGCTTGCCTGCGGCTTACTTCGATCCTGTCACCGCCTTTGAGCGTTACTACCAGTCCACCGTTGAACCACGGCTCGATAGCTTCAACCCAACTTAGATTGATGATGTGCTTTCTACTTGCTCTGAAAAAGGACTTTTCGTCAAGTCTTTCGTCCAGGGCATTGAGTGATTTGTGTATCATGGGTTTGTTGTTGTCAAAATACACTTTGATGTAGTTGCCATCAGATTCAAACAATCTTACATTCTGGAGTTTAACAAACCAACACCTGTCACCGTCTTTTACAAAAACCTGGTCGTTTAGGGTAAGTTTTTTGTTTTGTTGTGACTCCAGAGCGCTGTCCTGTCTTTCCTGCGCATCAGATAGCTTCTTTTGTAGCCTCTCTATCGCTTCACCCAGTCTTTTGGTCTCTACAGGCTTTAAGAGATAATCCAGGGCATTTACCTGAAATGCTTTCAGGGCATATTCATCATAAGCTGTAGTGAAAATGACATGGGGGACATTGTCCAGCTCTTCCAGGAGATCGAAGCCGGTTTTTTCGGGCATCTGAATGTCCAAAAATACCACATCCGGATTGAGGGATTCTATTTTGTCTTTGGCATCATCTACGTTGTTTGCTTCGCCGACCACTTCTACCTGGTCAAATTGGGAAAGTAAGTTGATCAGCTCTTTTCTGGCCAATCTTTCATCGTCGATTACAAGTGCTCGCATTTTTTAGTCAAATTTTAACCCAATGTAAGGTTTTGTTTTGGAATTTTTATTTCAGTTATGACAAAATCGTTCCCGGAATTGAATATTTTGAAGGAAGATCTATTGCCATATATCAATTTGAGGCGTTGGATGGTATTACTTATCCCATGTCCTTCACCTTCTTTTTTCTTGATTAATGCATTGGTTTTCAGCTGTCCGCTGTTCTTTACCTGTATGATCAGACCATCACCTAAGCCTTCGTAACATTTGACCTGGATCAATCCTCCTTTTACCCTGTTGGAGATTCCGTGTTTGATTGCATTTTCTACAATAGTCTGCAACATCATGGGAGGGACCTTGTAGTCGTAGGCTGTCGGATCAATTTCGTACCGGATTTCCAGCCGCTCTTCAAAACGTATAGATTCCAGATTGAGATAGTCTTTTACGGTATTGAATTCATTTTCAAAATCGATTGTCCTTTTCTTATCCATCATAAGAGAAAATCTCAGGATATTGGACAATTGAGTAATGGCAGATTTGGCCTTGGTAGGATCTTCATCTACCAATGCCCTTACGCTGTTCAGCGCATTGAAGATAAAGTGGGGGTTCAATTGGCTCTTAAGGTGATTGAGCTGGATTTCATTGATTTTTGCCTGGTACTTCAAAGACTGATTGTAATTGTCCAAAAAATGAAACAGGAAATACATCATGGTCCACAAAGTGTAAAAGATGAAGCTCACAAATATATTGCCCGCAATCACCACAGGCCTGAAATCCTCGTCTGGATTCAATGTGCCAAAAATCCAATTGAGGATAATCTGGGCGATGGTATTGGCTAGGGATAAAGCCAAAACGGCTATGAATGCATAAAACAATAATCTTCCAAAAGTCAGATTGAACCAACCATACTTCTTGATAATATTCCGCAAAATATGGGTAGAAAACAGATAAAATGCAGAGAGTGAAAAAAATGCACCTACCTGTATAGGAGTGATTCCCCTGTCCAAAGAGACAAAGAAAAGATTGATCAAGGCCAGAAATGACCAACCTAAAACCTGTAAACTCCAATATAAGCGGATCCTGTTCATCTTATGACATCAAATATAGTCAAGCCAAACATCCGCACACTATAAATTTTACAGCAGGGAGTCTTATCCGCAATGGAGGGTTATATACCGTGGTCAACTCAATTCTTCTTTGAGGAATCTTGCGGTATGGCTTTTGGGATGTGTCGCCACCTTCTCAGGACTACCTTCAGTTACAATCTGACCGCCCAATGCTCCACCTTCAGGCCCAAGGTCAATGATATGATCAGATACTTTGATGATATCCATGTTATGCTCAATTATCAATACAGTATTTCCCTTGTCTACCAATTTATTAAGCACTTGCAGTAGATGTTCTATATCCTGAAAATGAAGTCCCGTGGTAGGTTCATCTAAGATATAGAAAGTTTTACCTGTATCTTTTTTGGATAGTTCTGTAGCCAATTTTACCCGCTGGGCCTCACCTCCGGAAAGTGTGGTGGCGTGTTGTCCCAAAGTGATATAGCCCAATCCTACATCATTGAGGGTTTTGATTTTTCTGAGGATTTTTGGCTGGTTTTCAAAAAATTCAACCGCCTGCTCCACTGTCATGTCCAATACGTCGGAAATGGATTTGCCTTTAAACCTTACCTCCAGGGTTTCCCTGTTGTACCGCTTGCCTTTACAGGTCTCGCATGGAATATGCACATCAGGAAGGAAATCCATTTCTATAAGCTTCATTCCAGCTCCTTCACAGTCTTCGCATCTTCCACCTTTCACATTGAAACTGAACCTTCCCGGCTTGTAGCCTCTAATCTTGGCTTCTGGGAGTTCGGTAAACAATGCCCTGATGTCTGTAAATACACCGGTATAGGTGGCAGGATTGGACCGGGGAGTTCGGCCTATCGGGGACTGATCCACTTCAATGACCTTGTCAAGATGCTGAAGTCCATCAATACCTTTGTAGGGAAGAGGTTCCTTTTTTGATTTGTAAAAATGCTGGTTGAGCAAAGGGTATAAGGTCTCATGGATCAGTGAGCTTTTGCCTGATCCCGATACCCCCGTCACGCAGATCATCTGGCCCAAAGGTAGTTTTAAATTTACATTTTTGAGATTATTGCCACTTGCTCCTTTGAGGATAAGACTTTCCCCGCTTCCTTTTCTCCTTTTTTCAGGTACAGGTATGTTGACAGTTCCCTTGAGGTATTTTGCGGTGAGGCTGTCCTTATCCAAAATTTCCTTGGGTGTTCCCGCAGCCACTATCTGCCCTCCATGTCTACCCGCTCCCGGACCAATGTCTATGACAAAATCAGCTGCCAACATCATGTCTTTGTCATGCTCTACGACGATTACTGTATTCCCCAGGTCTCTAAGATCCTGCAAAGCTTTGATCAACTTGACATTGTCTCTTTGATGCAGTCCAATACTAGGTTCATCCAGAATATACAGCACCCCTACCAATTGGGTACCTATCTGCGTAGCCAAGCGGATTCGCTGGGCCTCACCCCCGGAAAGGGTTCTCAGAGGCCTGTTCAGGGAAAGGTAATCTAGTCCTATATCCAATAAGAAGCCGATTCTTTTTCTGATTTCCTTAAGGACTTCTTTGGCTATGGTATTCTGACGCTCATCCAGTCTTTCTTCCAGGTTTTCGAACCATTGCCCCAGTGAGGTGATGTCCATTTCAGCCAACTGACCGATGTGCTTGTCATCAATCTTGAAATGCAGGGCTTCTTTTTTCAACCTGAACCCATCGCAATCAGGGCATGTCTTGGTAATGGTAAATTCACTTATCCAGTCTTGGATTTTTTCTGTTCCTCCTTCTTGTTGTTTCTGTAGAAAATTGACTATGCCTTCAAACGTGGTGTGCCATTTGGTTCCCGGATATTTGACAGAATCCACCGCCACTTCTACTTTGTCACCATAGAGTAGGATGTCGACCACTTCATCTGGTAATTTGGCTATTGGTGTGGAAATACTGCATTTGTAATGTTTGAGGATAGCTTCTATTTTTTTGAATATCCACACATCCCTGTATTCTCCCAATGGAGCGATACCTCCCCTGGTGATGCTGAGACTTGGGTCGGGAATGATGCTTTCCTTGGTAATCTCATCTGTGACCCCAAGTCCATTACAGGTCGGGCAGGCACCATAGGGGCTATTGAATGAAAAGGTATTTGGCGCAGGTTCATCATAGGAAAGTCCTGTGGTAGGATCCATGAGGTATTTTGAAAAATGATGAATATTCCCTTCCTCATCTCTCAGCATAATGATTCCTTTACCATGTTGAAGCGCGGTCTTTAAGGATTGGCTGATACGAAAGCGGTCACTCTCATCCGCTACTATCCTGTCCACAACAATTTCTATATCATGAATTTTGTACCGGTCCACCTGCATTTTGGGTTGCACCTCCATGACTACTCCATCCACCCTGACCTTGGAAAAGCCCATCTTTCTGATCTGTTCAAAAAGTTCTCTGTAATGTCCTTTTCTTCCCTTCACGACAGGAGCTAGGATGTACAGTTTCTTATCACGGAAGTTTTCAAAAAGCTGCTCAATAATTTGGTCTTCGGTCTGTCTTACCATTTTATGACCACTGAGATAGGAGTAGGCGACACCGGCTCTAGCAAAAAGCAACCTCATGAAATCATAGATTTCTGTGACAGTACCTACTGTGGATCTTGGATTTTTCGAGGTAGTTTTTTGCTCTATGGATATTACCGGTGAAAGTCCATTGATCTTATCCACGTCCGGTCTTTCCATTCCTCCCAAAAAAGAACGGGCATAAGCAGAAAAGCTTTCCATATACCTTCTCTGCCCTTCTGCATAGATAGTGTCAAAGGCAAGTGAACTTTTACCACTCCCACTCAATCCGGTAAGGACAATGAGCTTGTTGCGAGGTATGGCTAGGTCAATGTTTTTGAGGTTGTGTTCCCTTGCTCCGAAGATTTCAATCAACTCTTCCTTTTTCTCTATTAACAGGTCTGACATGGAGGATGTATGCATGGATTTAAGCTCGCAAAAATACGGATTAAAGATGGGGAATCCGAAGTGATTCCAAACATAAAACCTAATTCATGGTCCAAGGGTTTAATTATTGGTTTTATTCTTTTTCTGCTCGCCTGGCTTGTCTTCTTTCTTTCCGGCTGGGCTTATCCTCCTTGTCCTTGTTGCCAAAGGAGATATTGAGGATTCCTCCAGACTTTTCTTCACCTGCCCTTTCCGCTTTGGCCTTTTCTCTCATATCGGAGATTTCTTCTCCCGTGAGGGTAGACCGTAGACCGGAAAATAATAACTGCCACCAATAATGGAACATTGACTTGTGCTGTACCCGCATAAAGTAAACATCTCCTTTTTTAAGATTCCCTCTTTTGTCAGGATTGTTGGATTTGATGACGAGTTTATTGGCTATAAATGCGCCTAGTTTTCTCAGAAGGTTGTTGTCACTTTCAAAATCACTGTTCAGAATTTCAATCTCAAGATCTTCATATCTAAAAATCAATTCCCCACTGCCCTCATAATCGTTGGCAGCTATATTGAAATCGAGTCTGGTGACTTTGCCCGATTTCAGACCAATTTTGGCTTCCGGTTCTACCATGGTATTGACTTTGGTGATGTCAAAGTCATGAAGGGTGCCACTAAGCCTGAAGTCGTGCAAGTCCTTTTCCATGTAGTAGGTAATTTTGGTCTCCAGCAAGCCTTCTCCCATAAGTTTGCCATCTGCATTGATCAGAATTTCTTTTTTTTCTTCCAACCGTTCGGAAATGTTGCTGATGTTGGTAGCATGGGCATTGACCTCGGAGAAGAAAATGTGACCTGCTTTTGGGGCGTCATTGTCAGGTCTCTCTTCGATTTTGATATAGGCATTGTCCAGAAAAAGATGGTTGACGTGGACTTTTTGTTCCAACTCCTCCAGTACTTGATTGATCATTTTAGGCCTTCGGCTTTTGTCTTCAGGCTTCCTTTTGTCTTTGAAGGTTTCCAGGTACATGTCCTTGGCGATGATGGTATCTACCTCAAGGATACTTGTTCTGAAATATTCATGGAAATTGACCCCGTGGAGTTTCATGCTTGTTTTGTCTATTTCCAACCATGATTGGTCATAGTCAAACTGAGCAGTATATTCATATCGGCCCTCTTTGTTCAATAAACCAATGTAGCCAAAAAGCATTTCTCCGGTTTGTGTGTCCAATTCTATATCTTCTACTCTGGTATATTGCCTGAATTTGTCGAAGTGAAACTCCGCGGTCTCAATCGTCCCGTGAACTGACTCTACATCAAAAAGGGCCTTTTTGTCACGGATGTCTTCTTTGGTAAGTATGAAGTTTTTGGCTTGAAGGTCCATATCTACCATGGACATCCGAAGAGAATCATTAGAGCTGTCCATCAGTTTGACGGTCATGTCCTTGATTTCAAAATGAGCGACTTTTATGGCGTCATACTGTCCGTTGGGTTCGGAGTCGGTGTTTTCTTCACCATTGTTACCATTGATCAGAGAATCTATGGGAGGAGTGGAAGAAATAACATTGATGTTATCAACAAAGGCAGAATCTACAGAAATGGTATTCTGAAACAGGAACGTGATCCAACTGAATCCGGTAATGTTGAGCGCATCTATGTGGAGGTTTACTTTGACATGGTCCTCATCTTCGAGATTAGGTGGTGTAACTTCAATGTCTTTTAAGCGGAGAAAAGTGCCATTGTAATTGTAATCCAGGACAATGTCTCCAAAATGAACTTCATGACTTCCAAATGTATCTGTTCTGGTAATCATGTTGCTCACAATGCGGTTGGCATTTTGATTGAGATAAAGTGTGATTAAAAAAGGCACGGCCCTGAGGACAAAAGCCAAAATGGCCAAAAATATCAACGAGCCCCACAAAATTTTTTTCATAAACTTAAATTAAGAGGCTATAAGTTAAGGAAATTGGCCGAAACTTTTAGAGGATATAAATTAATTCACCGCCGGAAGTTTGATGACATACTCTTTTCCACGTCTGACCGGAAGCTTGGTCGACCTGAGCCAAGGATTATGAAGCTTGAGCTCTTTATAGTTGCTGTTATGTTGTATGGCCCATTGAGCAAGGTTTGGAATGTCACTGTCTACGATCAGCTCCCTGTAAACCGGAGTTTGATATAGCTGGCTCTCTTTCAGGTCAAACCCGTATTTCAGTGGGTTTTCAAAGATTTCTTTAAAAGCAAGAATCCTGAAAACATATCTACTGGTTTCGTCTACCAAGAGTAGGTCATAATAGTTGGCCTGTCTCTGTTCCTGAAGTCTTTTCCCAAATCCGGTAATGCCCATGTTATAGCTTGCAGCTACGGCCGTCCAATTGCCGAATTTTGCAAAAGAAGATTTCAGGTATTTACAGGTAGCTAGGGTGGATTTTTCCAGATGATATCGTTCATCCACTTCATCGCTCACTTCCAGATTGTGCTCTTTGGCAGTGGCAGGCATAAACTGCCAAAATCCTCTTGCCCCGGCAGGACTGACCACATTCATTAATCCTGATTCTGCCATTGCCAGGTATTTGAAATCATCGTGTACTCCTTGCTCCCTAAGAATTTTCTCAATGGTAGGTAAGTAGCGGTTTGCCCTTTTCATCAGAAGAATCATGTTGGACTGCCAATAGGCATTTACATAAATTTCCCTTTCGAAACGCTCCATAACATCTGGAATGTCCAGAGGAACAGATTCTCCTGCAAAAGTGATTTCCTCAGGAAGATCAAAAGTACGGACTTTGGGTTCGGGAATGGCAAAGGTGATAAGCTCTCCACTGCTGGACTCTACTGTGATTTCCTCGGCATGAAGGGTATTTTCCTGGTTTTCTGAAGACTTGAAAAACAAAAGGACAAACAAAACCCCGATCAGAGTATAAAGGATATATAAGTGGATTTTTTGACGCATTAGTAATTAGGGGTAAGCAAGTATTTGCTGTAGAATTCATCGATAACCTTGACCGCTTCCGTAGCGTCATCTACAACTATAAACAAGTCTAAATCTTCAGCATTGATGTAATTGTATTGTTCGAGCAGCGTGGTTTTGATCCAGTCTATTAGCCCAGACCAATACGCTTTGCCAACGAGCACAATAGGGAAACGTCCGATTTTGATAGTTTGTATAAGCGTCATGGCTTCAAATAGCTCATCCAAAGTCCCGAAGCCTCCAGGCAATACCACAAATCCCTGGGAATATTTGGTAAACATGACTTTTCTAACGAAAAAATAATCAAACATGATCATCTTGTCAGGGTCTATATAGATATTTCCTTTTGCTTCAAAAGGTAATTTAATGCAAAGCCCCACAGATCGACCGTTTTCTGATGCGGCACCTTTATTAGCTGCTTCCATGATTCCAGGGCCGCCACCGGTGATGACGCCGTATCCATGTCGTACCAGTTTTGCCGATAGTTCTTCGGCTACCTTGTAGTGTGGATGGTCGGCTGGTGTCCTGGCGGAACCGAATACCGAAACGCAAGGACCTATTTTTGAGAGCTTCTCAAAACCCTCTACAAATTCGGATATCACCTTAAAAATCACCCAGGAGTCTGTACTTTTTATTTCGTTCCAATCTCTTTCTTTGAAGGCTTTTCTTATTTTTTCTTCTCTTTTTTCGTCAAAATTGTCAAATCTGCTGCTCATGTCTTTTCCTTTTACTGAATTGTCAAAGGCTTAAAAATTTACTTTAAGCGGTTAAAGATAGGACTAATCCAAAGGATAGAAAAAAGCACCCTAAATAAATGAGCGATAAACCAAAAAATTTTCATCCCGTTGACAATAGGTATTGTGTAGATGGGAAACTCTAGCTACTTTCGCGGGCTTTTAATCTGAATATATGAATTTACGGGAGAAGTCTCAGGAAGTCAGGGTCTTGTTTGATGAGCTTGACGGTGAAATTAAGTCCTTTATCGGGGCAAGTCAGCTGGGCTGCATCCCAGGCTGCGGGAAGTGCTGCGCCAATCCCAAAATCAGTGCCTCTCCATTGGAGTTTTTACCGTTGGCATTTGACCTGTATGAAAAAGGTAAAGCTGAGGTAGCTTTGGAAATCCTGGAGAACACCGGCGCGGAAGATTTCTGTATTGTGTATAAAAGCTTTTCTGAAGATGGTGCTTTCGGTTTTTGTTCGGATTATCAAAACAGGGGACTTATATGCAGGTTGTTTGGTTCATCTGCCAGGGTCAGCAAAGAAGGGAAAAAGGAAATCATTACATGCAAAAAGATCAAAGCTGAAAAGGAAGAATTGTATAGGAAGGCAGCTACTTCGGTAAATGAAGGCTTGCCTGTTCCTTCCAGTGCAGGTACTTACAGGAAGCTGAGCAATATTGACAGCAATATGGCTGAAGACCATATGCCCATCAATAAAGCCATCAAGGCTGCTTTGGAGAAAGTACTTACCTTTACGTACTACACCGAAAATCAAGAGCCAGAAACCTCCGAAAGTTTTTGATGCCAGCTTTTTGCTGTATATTGGAAGCTAATTAATCAACCAACGAAAGTTTTTTATGATCAATGTTTCTGAAATTGTACAGACCATTAAACAACTCATAGAAGTGAGGATAGAGCTGATCAAAGACGAGGTCAGTGACAGGGTGTCGGCCATTATTACCAAGATTGTGGTTTTGGTCGCCATGGTGATCGCCTCTTTACTGATGCTCTTATTTGCCAGTATTTCCTTGGCTTTTTACTTGAGTGAACAGCTTTATTCGACTTACAAAGGGTTTCTATATGTGGCATTTATATACCTCCTTTTGTTTTTGCTACTGCTCTTCCTTAAAGATGCAAAAGGACTCCTCATTTCCATAAAGCAGTTTGTAATAGGGTTTATTTTTGGCAGAAAAAGTAAAAAGCAATGAGTAAGGATTTGAAGAAAAAAGCTGAGGAGCTCGAGCAGACTTTAAGCATGCAACTCAACCTTGCCAAACAGGAATCTGAGGATTGGGTCAAAGTAGGTGCTGGAGTATTGGTGGGAGGAGTAGTTGCTTTTTCCATAATCAGGATGCTATCGGGCAAGAAAAATAAAAAGACTAAGGAAGTCCTCAGGGTCTTGGAAAGAGAAGGACTGCTGGATGA
Organism: Arthrospiribacter ruber; assembly: GCF_019343195.1. Lineage (GTDB taxonomy): Bacteria > Bacteroidota > Bacteroidia > Cytophagales > Cyclobacteriaceae > Arthrospiribacter > Arthrospiribacter ruber. Next base: position 157,434 of record NZ_RPHB01000007.1, on the reverse strand, counting down.
AGAAACGGAAAGAAAGCTTACGCAAAAACAAAGATCCGGTTTCCTCGGAAGAGTTGGTGCACTTTTACTTCCTGTGTTGATCAATTATGGCAAGCAGCAGTTTTTGAAACAGATGACCCAAAAGGACATCGAAAAAGGGGATGAGTAAGTCCATTGGGGATAAATTTGAAAGCCTTTACCTAAGCGGTAAAAAAGGTCTTGCCTGGCTGGTTGACCCGGATGATGTGGATGGCTACACCTCTTTTTCCCAAAATATACAAAAAGCCATAAAGGCGAAAATTGACTTTTTCTTTTTGGGCGGAAGTCTTTTGCAGAGAAACAATATTTCAGAAACCATACAGCTTATCAAAAAGCAATGCGCAGAGATCCCTGTCATTCTTTTTCCTGGAAGTGCTATGCAGTTTTCAGATGAAGCAGATGGTATGTTGTTTCTTTCCCTTATTTCAGGACGTAACCCCGATCTATTGATCGGACAGCATGTGAGTATTGCGCTGGAATTGGCCAAAAGCAGTGTGGAAATTCTCCCGACCGGATACATGCTGATCGATGGAGGAGAAAAAACTGCCGTGCACTATATCAGCCAAACCATACCTTTGCCCAATCACCATCCTGAGCTTTCTGTGGCTACTGCGCTGGCCGGTAAATTTTTGGGATTGAAGTACTTTTATCTTGATGCAGGTAGCGGTGCACCTGATCCTGTTTCTCCTGAAATCATTAGAGCGGTGAAAAATGCAATCAAGGCTCCTTTGATTGTGGGAGGAGGGCTGAACTCTTTGGAAAAAATCAAACTAGCCTATCAGTCAGGGGCTGATCTGGTGGTATTAGGCAATGCAGTAGTACAAAATATGGAGCTTTTAGAGGAAGTTTCCTCATTTTTAGAAACCATACATGTTAGAGTCAATTAACAACTCTTCGCTGTAAAGGCCCTTTGGCAAAATAAAGGTGGGGTTGGAGTTTTAAACATTTTTATAAGCAGTCCGAAGGCACAGCTCACGGACAACAAGGTGCAGTGAAGCAGGTGATGCTTTTAGAATATCAGAAATGGTGAGGACTTCACCTTGTCAACCCGAGAATTTAAAATTTTGCATTTACAGAAAGCTTATGACTATTGAATTAAACCCCGCAGGGGTTAAACTATGAATAGCCCCGGGTAGCAACCCGGGGAATTAATGAAATAAAGTTGAAACCCAACCCTAAAGGGGTTGAACTAAATCAGAAATAGACTTTTGTCAATGGTAGGAGGGGTCTTTTTATTACAAGCAAACACGGATTTTTCACTTCGTTCAAAATGACAAGGATAAGTCTATTTGGTATCTCTGTGTTTTTGTGGCAATTTTAATATTACTCGGTTGTCAAACCATAGATCTAAATTGCTTCAGAAACCGTACGTCGTTTTCAGTGAAGAGCCTTAAATCCTTGATTTGGTATTTGAGCATGGCAATACGTTCTATACCCATGCCAAAGGCAAATCCGGTATACCTTTTAGAATCTATGCCACAATTTTCCAATACATTGGGATCAACCATTCCTGAACCGCCGATTTCTACCCAGCCTGTGCCTTTGCAGACATTACAGCCTTTGCCGCCACATAGCTGGCAGGAAATATCTATCTCGGCACTGGGTTCTGTAAATGGGAAAAAAGAAGGCCTGAACCTCACTTTGGTTTCTTTGCCGAACATCTCTTTGGCGAAATGATAAAGTGTATTTTTCAAATCGGCAAAGCCTACATTTTCATCCACATAAAGTCCTTCTACCTGATGGAAAATACAATGGGCTCTGGCCGAAATGGCCTCATTTCTAAATACCCTTCCTGGGGAAAGTGTTCGGATTGGAGGTTTTTGGTTTTCCATCACCCGTACCTGCACTGATGAAGTATGTGTTCTGAGAGCTATATCAGGATTTTTTTCGAGAAAAAATGTGTCCTGCATTTCTCTTGCCGGGTGGTTTTCCGGGAAATTCAGGGCAGTAAAATTGTGCCAGTCATCTTCTATCTCAGGGCCTTCAGACAGGTTGAATCCAATTCTTTCAAAAATCTCAATGATCCTCTGCCTCGTGGCAGTCAATGGATGCACCCCCCCAACATGGATATTGGATGGAGGAAGCGTAAGGTCCAGATCTGTGGATTTGCTTTTGGAAGCAGATGAATTCACTTTTTCGATCAGTTCCTGAAATTTCTCTTCAGCCAGCTGTTTGACCTCATTGACTAATTGTCCGTAGGCACGCTTCTGCTCATTGGGAATGTCCCTCATTGCAGCGAAGAGTTCTCCTACTACAGATTTTTTGCTGATATAATTGATTCTGTAAGCCTCAAGCTCTTCCGGATTGCCGGCATCTGCCTTGGCAATTTCTCTCTTGATGGCTTCAATTCTTTCCTGATGCATATTTTTGTTTTTAATCAGAGGCACAAATCTAAAACAATATGGCGTAAATACATTTTTTTCATTCCCCAAATCCAAATGAATGGCAGCTTGCGTAAATCCTTCCAAATCATTTAAACCAATTTTATTATGAAAACCATGAGATTATTTCAAGCCGCTATTCTGACCATGTTTGTGCTGAATGCTTTTTCAGCTTTCGCCCAAAAAGAAAAAACAGTAGAAGTAGGTGGCGCACCTATGTATCCTTCCAAAAACATTGTGGAAAATGCAGTGAATTCTAAAGACCACACTACTTTGGTAGCAGCCGTGCAGGCTGCGGGTTTGGTGGAGACCTTACAGTCTGCAGGCCCATTCACCGTATTTGCACCTACCAACGGAGCATTTGAAAAGCTCCCTGCAGGAACTGTTGAGACTTTGGTAAAGCCAGAAAACAAAAACACATTGACCAATATTTTGACTTACCACGTCGTGTCAGGCAAAATGGGTTCTAAAGAAATCGCAGAAGCCATCAAAAAAGGAGATGGAAAAGCCAAATTCAAAACGGTGAGTGGTGGTGAACTGACCGCTTGGATGAAAGGCAAAGACCTTTACATTTCTGATGAGAATGGTAATCAGTCCAAAGTAACGATCGCTGATGTATTCCAGTCAAATGGTGTAATCCACGTAGTAGATACGGTGGTTTTGCCTAAGAGCTAAAAAAAGCATAATCTGCTAAAGCAAATGAAGGCCTGCTGAATCATTTTTCAGCAGGCTTTTTTGATTTTGGACTACTGAATATCAACCTGACTTTGTAAAACTGCTCAATGATGGTTTTGTCTGGTTTCCTACCATTGACAGATATGGAGGGATCGTCATTCTGAGATTTTAAAATTTTGCATTTACAGAAAGAAAATGACTATTGAGTAAAACCCCGAAGGGGTTAAACTATGAATAGCCCTGGGTAGCAACCCAGGGAATACATGAAATAGAGTTGAGGCCCAACCCTAAAGGGGTTGAACTAAATCATAAATAGACTTATGTCAATGGTAACGTAGTGAAGAATCTCCTACTTTTAAATAGAGGAGATCCTTCATCTCCGCAAGCTCCGATTCAGGATGACGTACACCAACTGTCATTCCCTTTCTATAAATGCCTGTTTTTCTACTTAACAAGCCAGAAACCGGTCCATTACAATCTATTTGACTGATTTGGTACAAGAACTTATCTGCTTTTAAGGATTGTTTTTCGGAGATACCACTTTATACTCTTGGCCATGAGCCATAATTCCTCTGACGATCAAAAGTTGTGCGAGGATATAGGTCCCCATCACCATAACGCCTGCTTCCGGAAAAGGCTGAAAGAATTTGTTCAAAGCAAGGATGCCATCTGATACCATAAACAAAAAACCGCCGATAAATACCTGCCAAAAACTAACAGGATTGGTATTTCCAAACCTCTCTCTGGCAACAGTGACCATCAGTACGATGACAATGAGGTAGATGATTACAGGGATTTTGAGTGTGCCCAAGCCTGGCTGTATAAGGAAATAGGCAATGGCTGCAATGATATATATGGGAAGATTGTAGAAAAAAAGCCTTATGAAATTGACCTGTCCAATAGAAAATGGATTTTTTTGTGCGATTTTGAAAGCAAAAATGTAGCAAAGATGGGCAAGCAGAAATGCACCCAAACCGTAAAGAAAGAAATTTGGGAAAAGAAGGAACACATCGCCTATCCAAGAACAGATCAAAGCAGCACCTATTGTTTTCCGGAGCAAAGTACCTTTGATAGCGATGGTGGACGCAATAAAATAAGCATATAAAGAAAGGATGATCAGGGGTTTGGAGAAATATCTAAATTCAGATTGTCCGTTGGCTGTAAATAAAATATCAAGTATGCTGACCAAGAGAAAAAGATATAGCCAAATCAAATTTCTTTTTTTCATTTTAGTATTGGGGTTTGTTGCCCAATATAGGGAGAATATACCCTAAAATTCTGCTTTTTTACACGAAGATACCGCTTAACATTGGGTTAAAGATTTCTTAACACAAAAATAGGGTTAAAAAATAAAATTGAATTTTTTTTTAATTTCACAGCAATTAAAACGATTGAAATATATAATTGAGGCGGTTTTTGGAATTTCATTCGTAAACCAATGTTAAGGAATTGTTAAGTAATGCTGTGAATAAATGTTAAAACTTAACAATTACTAAAATAAAAACTTGGATAAGACCTCTACATTTGTACTCGGAAAACAAACTTAATTCTAAACTATATTTCAATTTTCCACAAAAAACAAAAATTATGAGGCAATCATTACTAAAGAGTCTTTTTGCGGTGTTGATGCTGGTCTTTTCGGCCGGGTCAGCCTATTCGCAAGGGGTTACGACTGCAAGTATGCAGGGGATTGTGACGGATGATTCCGGTGAGACACTTCCTGGAGCAAACATCGTGGCGGTACACACGCCGTCAGGAACTAGATACGGAGCGGTTTCCAACGTGGACGGACGTTTCGTTCTACCGAATGTAAGGGTTGGTGGTCCTTACACTGTTACCATAACCTTTGTTGGTTTTGAAGACAGGGTATTGGAAAACATCAATCTTTCACTTGGTCAAAACTATAATATTAATGCTGTTTTATCGGATGGAATGGAACTAGAAGCTGTAGAAGTTGTCACAACAAGAGGTGGAATCCTTGATGCTGACAGAACTGGTGCAGCTTTGAACCTAGGAAGCGATAAAATCAATGCGCTACCAACAATTAACAGAAGTGTAAATGATTTTACTAGATTGACTCCTCAGTCAAATGGTAATTCTTTTGCAGGTACTTCTTCAAGGTTCAATAACTTTACGATTGATGGTAACATCTATAACAACAACTTTGGATTAGGCTCTGGTCAGTTTGCCGGTGGTAACCCAGTTTCTCTTGATGCTATCGAAGAAATTCAGGTCAACCTTGCTCCTTATGATGTAAGACAAGGTGGATTTACTGGTGCTGGTGTAAACGCTATCACCAAATCTGGAGACAACACTTTCAGGGGGTCTGCATACTATTTCTTGAGAAATGACCAAATGCAAGGCACCAAAATTGGTGATACGTTCCTGCCTCAGAATGATGCAAGAAATGAAATTATGGGATTCAGATTAGGAGGTCCGATCATCAAAGACAAATTGTTCTTTTTTATCAATTATGAAGAAGAGACAGAGTTGAGTCCTTCACTGTTGAGAAGAGCACGTAGACCAGGTGAAACTCCTGATGGACAATTTATTTCCAGAGTTCCAATCGAGCAGGCTAATTTTGTAAGGGATCAATTACAAAGTATTTATGGTTATGATGTTGGAGCACCTGATTCTTATTCATTTGGTTCAGAACAAACCAGGTTGAACATCAGATTGGACTATAATATTAACCAAAACAATAAACTTACTGTAAGGTATAACTCTTTCACTGCCTTTACTGATGTACCTACTAACGTAAGATCAACAAGAAACATGAGTGTGATTGGTAACTCTAGCCGTATTGGTGTTGAAGCTATCAACTTTAGAAATGCTAATTACACCAATGATAGAACGGTTAATTCTTGGGTTGCTGAATTGAACTCAAGAATTGGTACAAATATGTCTAATCAGTTGAACGTTGGTTACACGTCAATTGCTGATCCTAGAAGAGGTATCCCAGGTGGACAAGCTTTTCCTTTCATAGAAGTTCTTGAGCCAGATGATGCTGGTAACCTTTTGTACTACATGTCAATGGGTAATGAACTTTTCTCTGTAGGTAACTTACTTGAAAATAGCATTTTCAACGTCACAAATAACTTCTCTTTGTACAAAGGAAGACATACGTATACTTTTGGAGGTAACTTTGAATTCATGACTTTCGATAATGCCTTTAACCCGGTATTCAATGGCCATTACAGATTTATTGGTTATGACAGGTTTGTAGATGCTGTTATAAACAGAAACTCCAATGTATTTCCTGATGCATTTGCAAAATCCTTTGCCCTGGATGGTTCTAATACACCACCTACTGATGCCACGAGATTTGGTCAGCTTGGATTCTATGTTCAGGATGAATATCAGATCAATCCAAGATTGAAAGTGACAGGTGGTCTAAGAGTTGATCTTCCTTTCTATCCAATCGAAATCCCAAGAAACGAATTGCTAGATGCAAGAAATGTGACCTTTACCCTACCTAACGGTGAGTCTCTAGTACCAGACGTTTCTGTTTTCCCTAAAGTAAATCCACTATTCTCTCCGAGAGTTGGTTTCAACTGGGATGTCAACGGTGACAGATCTACAGTACTTAGAGGTGGTACAGGGGTATTCTCTGGTAGAATTCCATTCGTTTGGTTGTCAAACCAAGTTAACGGATCAGGTGTGGTGAGAGGTCTTCAAGGATTTGAAGGACAGGAAGTTATAGACGCAGGTATTACATTTAACCCAGACGTGACTGCTTACAATCCTGAAAATCCAGGACAAACACTTTCTCAGGAACTTAATCTTACTGACAGAAACTTTAGGCTACCTCAAGTTTGGAGAACCAGCTTAGGTGTTGACAAGCAACTGCCATTTGGAATTATCGGTGCATTTGACTTTATCTATTCAAGAGATGTATCTGCACCAGTTGCTCAAAATATTGTTGTAAGGGAACCAGATGCTACTTGGAATGGACCTGATCAAAGACCTTACTGGACACAACAGCCTGGGCTGTTCGGGCCATCAGGTGATCCATTCTTCAGACAAGTATTCTATTTAACAAACTCTCAAGTGCTTCCTGATTATGTATCAGCTACTGTTTCCTTATCAAAAGTATTTGAGAACGGGCTTGATGTAATGGCGGCGTATACCTTGTCAAGAGCAAGAGATATTGATGCGACAGGTGGGTCTCAGGCACAATCTTTATGGCCACAAACTGTTGTATCTGATAGAAATAATCCTGAATTGAGTTTTGCTAATTTTGACCAGCCTCATAGATTAATCTCTGCTTTGACCTACAACACCAACAACACTACTATTTCATTGTTCTATGAAGGTGGTAATGCGGGAAGATGGTCTTACACAATGGCAAACTCTCAAGGCTTAAATAACCCTGGAAATATTGGAGATGCTCAAAACAGACTTATTTATGTGCCTAACAATGCTTCTGAATTGAACTGGCAAGAGTTCTCAGTCGGTGGTGTAACCTATACTGCTGCTGATCAGGCTGCTTTGTTTGACGCTTATATTGACCAAGATCCAGTATTGAGAAACTTTAGAGGTAGTGTTATCGACAGAAATGCAGGTGTAAGACCTTGGGTTCATACATTTGACCTTAGTATCGCTCAAAGGTTGAACATTACCAATGATCAGAAAAACAGACTTGAGTTGAGATTTGATATCTTGAACTTTGGTAACATGTTGAATTCTGAGTGGGGTGTACCTCAATTCAATTGGCAAACAACCCCGCTTTCTTACAGAGGAGTAAATGCTAACGGTGAGCCAGTTTATAGAATTACCACAAATCCTGGTACGAATGATATCATTAGTGAGACCTTCAGACTTTCCAATAGCATTAACAATGTTTGGAGAATGCAGGTTGGTGTAAGATATACATTCAACTAATCTTTGTAAATCATACTCAATTAAAAAACGCCGGTGAATGCCGGCGTTTTTTTTATGTAGATTTTGTATAAAACTTAACCGTAAAAAAATACTTTTTCAAAGCTTTGTAAGCTGGCATTCAAGCCAACTCCATGATATCCCTATAACTGATACCCATGTGGCTGTTGTCGTACACCGCTTTTCCATCTTTGATCAGAATCACCTGTGGAGACTGGTGCATGATGCCGAATTCCTCTGCAATCTGATTGGAGATTTCCCTGAAGCTGATCAAATCAAGATAATAGGGTTTGATTTTTTCTGAATCTGCATCCTGCCAGTTTCTTCTTAGCCTGTCCAATGCCATGCTACTGATGCTGCACCTGGTAGAATGCTTGAAAATCAATACCGGCTTTTCCCTACTCAAATTTTTTATCTGCGTCAACTGCGTCAGATCCTCAAGTTTTTCCCAATTCATCTCTTAATATTTCTTAATTCAGATATGGGTTAAATAAATTTGGCTTAAAAATAGTTCCTTTATAAATCCGTTGACATCTTTAAAAAACATCATACTTACACCTTACATGCGCATCACCCGATTTAGCTCCATATTGATTGTACTTGTTATTTTTTCTTGTAGAAGCATTAGACCGGAGCGTCCACCTGCTGTCAGTGAATTGCAAATTGCTCCTCAGGCTGTCTCCAAGATCAATGTGCCCGTGGTTATTCCCCTCTCTTTTTTGCAGGACAACCTGAATAAAGAAGTGGGGAGCAAACTGTTTGCCGATCGGGGATTGGATCTAGGATCAGGTCTGACAGCGGACTTGGATATCAACAGAACCGGCTTACTCAGTATAAGGGCAGAGGAAAACAACCTGATCAAAGTCAAAGTACCCATGAATGCCAGAGGAGACCTCAAAATAGAAAAGCGGGTCTTTGGGCAGAACCTCTCGACCAATTTTCCTTTCAATGAAAACCTGGCTCCAGAAATCAGCTTTAAACCCGAAATCGCAACAGATTGGCAGCTCAATGTAAGCAATATCGATATAGACAATTGGGGCAGATCCCTCAGCTACAACCTGCTAGGATTTGAAATCAATCTTGAGCCTTTGGTGAAAAATCAGTTGAAAAACGTGCTTGACAACCAGCTCAAAGCTGCAAACCTGACCAGTTTTGACTTTAAAGAGATAGCCCAATCTACCTGGGATGCTTTTTCTGAACCTTACACCATTGAAGAAGCAGGGATCACAGCTCATTTTTACTCAGTCCCCAAGCGTATTTCAATTAAGGAAGAGTTTACCCAAGACCAAAACCTTGTTCTGTACATGGGAATAGAGGGAGAGATGCATTCTAAACTGGGACAAAAGCCAGATGTGGCCAAAACAGCCCTTCCTCCAATTTCCAAAGCCGCAGAAAAGGACAATTACCTTGATTTGGTTTTGCCTTTGAAAATTCCCTATTCCGATTTGGATGCATACTTGAATGAGACCTTTGATGGACAAAAGATAAGAACCAATAAAAACACGGTATTGCTGCCTACCAATCTGAGAACCCAGCAGTTTGGCGACAATACCCTGCTCAGTATGGACTTTGTAGCCATTAGAGACAATAAAAATGATATCAGCGGAAGGATGTTCTTTGTTGGAAAGCCTGAATATGACGAAGAGAGTCAGACTTTGGTTTTTACCGATCCAAAGTTTGATGTGGATACAGGCGATTTTTTAACTAACTTGGGTATCAGGCTGCGCAAAGGGAAAGTACAGAGACAGATCAAAAAAATGGCTGTGTTATCCATAGGAGAAATCTTGGACAGTGCCAAGAAAGAACTGCAAAGCCAAGGCAATATCACTACCGACTTTGCGGATTTCAGCATTGTACAGCCGGATCTGAAAATCGAAGGCATCTATCCCGATGAGGAAGCCATCACCGTTCATATTAGGGCTTTGGGAGAGGTAGATGTGAGGTTGAAAAAGTGGAAGTGATTAATTGTGTAATTGTTGAATTGATTAACTGATGAGGTAGGGGTTGTTAAGGTGCAACTAAAAGGAGGAAGGATGAGAAGTGAGAGACAAGAGACAAGAAACAAGAGACAAGAAACAAGAGACAAGAGACAAGAGACAAGAGACAAGAAACAAGAGATAAAGCCTTTTCCGAACATTTGAGGAAACAAGATGGGCTTGAAATAAGTGAGAAGGTAAGATTATCGAATAACCTCGTAAATCGTAAATCGTACTTCGTAATTTTAAAAAGACCAGAAGGGAGCGGTTATAGACCCAGTGCTTTCGAAATTCATCATTCGATATTCGATATTCGATATTTCATAATTTCGAATAATGAATAATGAATAATGAATAATGAATCAAGAAACAAGAGACAAGAGGCAAGAGACAAGAAACAAGAAACAAGAGACAAGAAACAAGAGATAAAGGCTTTTCCGAACATTTGAGGAAACAAGATGGGCTTGGAAACAAGTGAGAAGGTAAGATTATCGGAAGGCCTCGTAAATCGTATATCGTATTTCGTAATTTTAAAAAAACTTGAATCAAATGGGACATAAAGAAAAACCGGTATTCGAAAAAAGGATTTTTTGGGATGTGGACTTTGAAAACCTGGACTATGATGCCAAGGCCAAGTTTGTCATTGAGCGGGGAGATGTACCGGATTTCAGAAACTGCAGACGGTATATGGTGATGAAAAAATCTCAGTGGTGCTTTTAAATGCTAAATTTCTTCCCGAAACAAGAATGTATTTGGCTGCAGCCGTAATTGATAAGCCTATAACCGAATTCAGATGCTACAAATTGAGACAGTCAAACCCGGAACTTTTTCCTTATTGAATAAAACTTTATGAAACTTAAAGATCAGGTTTTTATCATTACAGGAGCTACTTCGGGAATGGGAAGGGCGATAGCCATAAAGTTTGCCATAGAAGGGGCCAAAATGATTTTGGGCGGTAGAAATGAAGAAAGGGGTATGTTTCTCCTCAATGAAATCACAGGATTGGGTGCTAAAGCTTTTTTCCTCCCTGGGGACGTGGCCGAGGAATCTTACAATCAGAACTTGGTTAAAACCGCTTTAGAAAAATTTGGCAAAATTGACGGGATATCCATCAATGCAGGTACTCTTGGTCTGGGTGCGCTGACAGAATTGTCCTCAGAAAGCTGGCACAGAACTTTTGCTGTCAATGTGGATGCAGCATTTTACCTTTTGAAGGCAGGATTACCTGAATTGAAAAAAAGCAATAATACCAATGTACTCATCAATGCGTCAATTGCGGCATTTAAAAATTTCCCGAACCACCCGGCTTATTGTGCTTCCAAAGCGGCCCTTGTGGCTTTAGCCAAACAGGTAGCAGTAGATTATGCACCTGAAGTAAGGATCAACTGCATTTGTCCGGGCCCTGTAGATACACCGTTTATCCATGCTTCTGCGGTAGCATTTCAGGACCCTGAAAAAGCCGTGGAAGATGCTGGTAAAAACACCCCACTCCAAAGGTTGGGGCGTCCGGAAGATGTAGCCAACTTAGCACTTTTTCTGGCATCTGAAGATGCATGTTGGATTACCGGAGCCGTTTACACCATTGATGGAGGGGCAATGGTTAAAAGCTAGGATTTATCTTATATGATTTTTGTATGCTTTTCCCGATTTTCGGGACAAGTCGTGGTTCAATTTTTTCTTAGTTTATGCTAAGTTATTAGCATTGACATTTACGGAAAGAGAATGACAGTTGGGGTACGTCATCCTGAGTCATTAAAATTGGCATTTACAGAAAGGAAATGACAGTTGGTGTACGTCATCCTGATCCGGAGCTTGCGGAGGTGAAGGATCTCCTCTCTTTAAAAGTAGGAGATTCTTCACTACGTTCAGAATGACGATTCCTCCATATCTGTCATTGGTAGAAAGGAAAAATCGCCCATAGTTTAGGAGATGCTCCGCAATGCTGCGGGACAGGCTTTCGACTCTGCAAGCTCCGCTTCCAATGCCAAATAGCTATTTCTCGCGGCGATCGCTGCGACCTCGCTGCGCACGCTGCGTGAAACCATTTGTCATTTGATTATCTGTAAATGCCAAATTTTAAAATCTCAGCATGACACGTAATTTTGTCATTACCCTTTCTGAACATTCCCCTAAATGTTAAATTCTCAGGGTGACGTATTACTCCGATTTATGTCAATGGTAGGTGTAAAAGGTCTGGCCGAAACAAGTTTTACCATTTTTTCAATACCTCCAAGGCTTCCTCCATCAATTGGTCTTTGTAAGGATGGGCATTGTTGTTGAGTAATATTAAGGTCTTTTGCTGATCGATCAGGCGGATGATTTTGGTTCTGTAGCCCGGGTTATCACCATCATGAGAGACAATTTTCCCCACTTGATCATCATCGCTGATGTCCCAACCAAAACCGTAATTGCTTTCACTTCCATCGTTTAACTTCATGGGTGAAAAAGCTTCCTCAAGTGTTTCTCTTGAAACCAATTGTTCTGTATATAGAGCCTGATCCCATTTCAACAGATCCTGGGCCGTGCTGCTGATTCTGCCCGGACCTTTTCTGTTGCCCAGCCATACAGTATAGTCGGAATCATGGAATTTGTTGGCATTGACATATTCTCCGTTTTCATCCTTTAGATGACCTGCAGCGAAGTTTTCAACATTGGCTTTTTCTTCCAAAGTCCGGATATCGGTATCGGACATTTCCAAAGGTTCAAAAATCCATTTTTTGGAAAGGTCAATAAAGTCTTCCCCTGTGGCTTTTTCTACTATACTTGCCAAAAAAACATAGGCCGTATTGCTGTATTCGTAGCGCTCACCTGGCTGAAATAACATGGGAGGATTGTATTCCCGAAGGTATTCCAAGATATCCTCGTTTCCTGCTACCTTGCTTTTATCCCAATGCTTATCCATTACTTCCTGATAGTCCGGCAATCCCGAGGTATGGGTAAAAAGATGCCTGATGCTTATACCCGAGTAGGGGACTTCTAAGTATTTGTCAATGGGGTCATCAAATTGCAACAGGCCTTTTTCCTGGCACATCATTACCATCATGGCGGTAAACTGTTTGGAGACCGAGGCCATTTCAAAAATATCCGTGGTCAGTAGTTCTACCTCATTTTCAAAATTCCTGTACCCTACTGCTTCTTCAAAAAAAGCTCCTCCCTGTTCTGCCAATAGCAATACACCGGAAAAACCCTCTGTTCCTGCTTTTTCAAAAATTTGTTTGATTGTCTCTGTTTTTTCTTGAGCCCTAACCGAAAATATAAGTGAGATAGCAAGGATTGTGGAAATCAATTTTTTCATAGTGATCATTTAAAACTAACCTGAGCGTCTAACCCTACTTTGTCATCTTAGAAAATGACAAGAAAAAACCTGCCAGGTTTTTTTGACACGATAAATTTCAAAACTGATTTGGCTCATAAACCTGGCAGGCTTGACCTAATCTGCTACTTTGACAAGGTAAGATTAAATATTATTCAAAATACTGATTAGCTTGGGGATTAGAAAATATTCCTTTAAAATAGTATTGATGCCTCATTTTGAATTTGACCTTGAAGCTGTAAAGAAAACTGCCGTACAGGCCGGGAAAGTGATTTTAGAGTATTATCAAAAGACCGATCTTGGATTGGAATTGAAGCCGGATCAATCTCCTCTGACTTTGGCAGATAAGGCCGCCCATAAAGTTATCATGGAAGGATTAGCCAATACCGGAATACCCATACTGTCAGAGGAGGGTGAAAAAATCCCTCTTCAGAACCGGAAAAACTGGGATTATTTTTGGATGGTGGACCCATTGGATGGGACCAAGGAGTTTGTTAAAAGAAATGGAGAATTTACGGTCAATATTGCCTTGATAGATAATGGAAAAGCCGTTTTTGGAGTGGTATATGCCCCTGTTCTTGGGGATTTGTATTGGGGAAAAGTCGGAAATGGGGCTTGGAAAAGAGATGCATTTGGGGCAGTTCAAGCCATACAGGCAAGCGGCTTCCAAACCGTCAACCGGATAGTGGCCAGCCGTTCTCATCTCAACGAAGCTACCCGGCAGTTTCTCAAAAATTATCCTGAAGCCGAACTGATCAGCATGGGTTCATCATTGAAATTGCTGCTTGTGGCCGAAGGGAAAGCCCAACTATACCCAAGGCCTGCACCAACCATGGAGTGGGATACCGCCGCGGCACATGCTATAGTCAAGGCTGCGGGAGGAAAGGTTCTTAAATGGAACTCCGAAGAAGAACTTTCCTACAATAAGGAAGATTTACTGAATCCTTGGTTTCTGGTGAAAGGGAAAAGTTAAATTTTTTGATGAGGGATTTTGGCCCCTGTATTTTTTGTTGGAAAATATCCCTTCTTCATTTGAAGTTATTAGCGCTTTGATCAAAACATCTTTGGAGCTTTACCCTGAGGCTTTTTTGGTAAAACCGAGCTCAGATGAGCAAATTTTAATTACTTTAAGAAGAATACTGTGTACCCAGATTTCCGGGCAACTGACTGAAAAGCAATTTCCAGATTGCTTTTATATAAGAGAGAGGGACTGTTTTCACAGGATAAGTGTAGAGGAGATTGAAAAGATTTTAGCGGACAAAGGGGTGATTCATATCTTCACAAATCATGGGAAAAAATATACGATTTCCCTTTGTCTGAAACAGTTCGCTGAACAATTCCCCTTTCCGACCTTACAACGTGTGAATAGGTCTTGCATTATCAATTTAACGCATTTGAAAAAATTCAACCAGAACTATGTTTGGGTCAACGGTAGTCCAATCCTATTTGGAGAAAATTACAAGAAGGAGTTTTATGATAAAGTACGAATTTTGAAAACGGGTTGGAAGACTTCTTTGCCCCAGGTTATAGAGAATTGATGATTGGCTTTTTTTCTTTCTACAAATTAAGAATAATTCTTTCTCAATGATCTGATCAGTAGGTAAAGGGGTTATGTGTAAGGCTAAGATTTGATATAGTAAAAGCACTTTGGTTTTACTTTTTAGTTGATTGAATTTCAAATGACATCAGGGCTTATTCAAATAAAAAAAAACAAACTTTCACCTGTTTTTCAATCACTCTTCCAAAAATGCTAGACTAACTCGCATTAATTTAGTTACTTAACCTATTGATTTTATTCCAGCACAAATTTCAATAGCAAATGGGCTTAGAAAATATTGTTACCATTATCCTCCTCTACTATCTGCATAAAAATGCCAAGGCTGCAAATGTCTCACAGGAATGGAGGAAATACATCTGGTTTGGCTTTTTGTTGGCCATCTTCCTGTTGCTATTTGGGAGCACAGGTGTCATTCCTTCTTTGCTTACCTCTGCACTAAGCATAGCCTTAATAGGCGGAGTTGCCTATTTGGTACTGAATTATGATGAATTTCAAAATACCAAACCACTTTTTATTGCTGTCATCCCATTGATTGCCGTCTCTGTGGTCGGTGACTTGATAGAAGCCATCGACAAATCTTTTTACAAAAAAGTGGATATGATTTTCGATGTAGCTTCATTTTTCGCATTTATCTGGGCTATAGTCATGTATTTTACCTATAGAAAGCAGAGAAGAATCAGAGAGGCGGAAAGACTGGTTGCTATCGAAAGGGAGCGTGAATTTGAAATCACCCAGAAAATAAAAGCCCAGCTTGAAAAGGACGTAGAGGAAAGAACTGTAGCCCTTACCAGGCAAAAGGAAGAACTTGAAAATACTTTGGCTGAACTTAGGGCCACACAAAGTCAGTTGATCCATGCCGAAAAGATGGCAAGCCTTGGTGAACTTACCGCAGGAATTGCACATGAAATCCAAAACCCCCTCAACTTTGTCAATAATTTCGCAGAGGTCAGTTCTGAGCTGGTAGAAGAAATGCAACAAGAACTCGAAAAGGGCGACCTAGAGGAGGTTAAGTATATTTTTGAAGACCTGAAGGTCAACTTAGAAAAAATTAACCATCACGGTAAAAGAGCAGACGGAATAGTCAAAGGCATGCTTCAGCATAGCCGCAACAGTCAGAGTCAAAAGGAACTCACTGACATAAATGCCTTGGCAGATGAATTCTTAAGGCTTTCCTATCATGGTTTGAGGGCAAAAGACAAAACTTTCAACGCCAATTTTTTAACTGATCTTGATCCTAGTTTGCCTAAAATTGAAATTGTCCCGCAGGATATTGGTAGGGTGTTTCTCAACTTGATCAACAATGCTTTCTATGCCTGTAACGAAAAAAGCAAGCTTTTGAGAAATTCTGGCAAAAATGTAGATTATAAACCTGAGGTCACTGTTTCCACCCAGCTAGGGGACAATGAACTGGAAATTAACATTTCAGATAATGGGTCTGGAATTCCGGAATCGATCAGGGAAAAAATCTTCCAACCTTTCTTCACGACCAAGCCAACAGGACAGGGCACCGGTCTTGGCTTGTCTTTAAGCTATGATATTGTCAAGGCTCATGGAGGGGCTTTAGAGGTTGAAAGTGAAAATGAGAAAGGAACCATATTTAAAATTAGATTACCGATTTCAAAAAAATCACCTTAAATTAAGAAAAAATGACCTATGGAAAATGCATCCAATTTTGACCCTTATTTTCAGAAACTTTTAGGCAATCTTTTTGGAGAAGTGGATGAGGCGGTTCTAAAAGAGTTTTTTGAAAGCGGTACCCTGAAGACCGTGGATACAGGTGAATACCTTTTCAAACAAGGAGATGTCCAAAATGAGCTTTATGTAGTGCTTTCTGGAAGGTTGAGGGCTTTGCAGGACAATGAGGGCAAGATGGTGATTCTTGGGGATATTGGTGAAGGAGAGCCTGTTGGGGAAATAGCTTTATTTACAAGTGAGCCCAGAATGGCCTCTGTTTTGGCTGTCAGAAGATCCAGCGTACTTGAAATAAACAAACAACAATACGCAAGTATAGTGAGTAAAAGCCCAGATTTTGCAGCGGCTCTTACCCGATTTGTAATCAAAAGATTGCGTAGAAATATCCTGCAACAACATGTAGAAGCTGCCCCAAAGAATATAGCCATTTTTCACCTGCAGCAGAATGAAGATATTTCATCATTTGTGGAAGCGCTTAGGACCCAGCTTACCCATGATTTTCTGGAGGCCAAGGTATACTCAAAAAAGGAAACCCCTATTGGGCAACTTTTTGATTCATTGGAATCCCATAAAGGAACCAACCTGATGTATTGTAATGGAAGCGAGCCTGAATGGACTAAGCATTGCTTGATTTATGCGGACTTGGTTGTGGTGCTAAGTAGTTCTGAGGCAGAAAGCAAGCTTTCCGAACTGGAGGAGTCCAATGGCCTGTATCAGCCTGGAGTGTTGAATAAAAAAACCATTCTCGTTCTCCTACACGAAAAAGACACCCCGAGGCCCGTCAACACCAAAGAGTGGCTTGAGGAAAGGCCGGTAAACTTGCATCTTCATATCAGGAAAGAAAATCCCAAAGACCTCCGAAGGCTCAGCCGAATGCTTACCAATAGGGCAGTAGGACTTGTTTTGGGTGGTAGCGGTACCAAAGGATATGCACATGTAGGAGCTGTCAAAGCACTTTTGAATGCTGGGATTGAGGTGGATTTTGTGGGGGGTACAAGTGCAGGGGCGGTTTATGGCATTGCCATGACCTATGCTGATTTTGAATTTAAAAAAATAGAACAGATTTGCCAGCAATCTACTGCCCAGGATGAAGGGGTCAATGATTTTTTTCTCAAGATGTTCTCCAATACTACTGAAACAGGAATTGAAGCTTATTTCAAAAAATTGTTCGGTGAATCCTGCTTGGAAGACCTTTGGGTCACTTCTTACTGTGTCTCTACCAATCTTTCCAATTCGCAGATCAGGGTACACAATAAAGGTAAGATTTGGGAGCAGGTTCAGGCAAGCTTTGCTTTGCCTGGCATTTTTCCTCCTGTGGTTATAGAAGATCAGGTATATGTGGACGGAGGAGTCTCGGACAATCTGCCTGTAGAGCCCATGTACCGCTACCCGGTCAAGCACATCATTGCCATTTCGCTTAATGGTTCTGAACCGGAAGATGTGGCGGCTAAAGAATTTTCCAAAAAGTGGGAGCGACTCAAAGAAGCCTTTGCAAAAGACAAAAAATATGACAATCCGGCCCTTACCTCTGTTTTGGTCAATTCCATGACCCTAAATAGCAAGCAAAAAGCGGAAATTACCAAGTCCAAAGTGTCATTGTATTTTGAAATGAACCTGAGGGCTGTATCCCTTTTGGATGATAGCAAGTGGGAAAAAGTAGTGAAAAAAGGCTATGAACAAACCAGGGATTTTTTAGGAGGGTTATCAGGAAATGAGGTTTTTTGGGGCTGATTGTTTAGTTTCGCTAATTTAAAACCTTTTCAGAAAAATATAAAAAACCCATATTAAGAGTACCGACGTATTATGCTGTGTTTTTAGGAAAAGGTTGATGTTTTTAATTAATGTTTGTAGTACAAAACTGTCAATTTTGATCAGGTATAAGTACTAAATAAAAAATGAGTCATGAAAATTCTAATTGTAGATGATGAAAAGGATGTAGAAACACTTTTCAGACAAAAATTCAGAAAGGAAATCAGAAAAGGGGATATCTCCCTTGAATTTGCTTTTTCCGGTGATGAGGCCCTGCAAATTCTATCTTCGGAGGATCCCCCCAAGTTTGTATATGTATTTTCTGATATCAATATGCCGGGTATGACTGGGTTGGAACTGCTTGATAAAATCAAGGCAAAATTTCCTGAAATCAATGTCAGCATGATTTCTGCCTATGGAGACAAGGAAAATTACGAAAAAGCCATACAGTCCGGAGCCAAGGAGTTTTTTACAAAACCCATAGATTTCGATTCACTGAAAGAAGAAATCAATAAATTGACCAACTTATAAAATGAATACGATGGCAAAGATATTGGTGGTGGATGATGAGGAAGATCTGGAAGTATTGATCCGGCAGAAGTTCAGGCAAAAAATCAGACAAAACGAGTACGAGTTTGTATTTGCCATGAATGGGAGGCATGCTTTGGAACAGCTTCAGGCACATCAGGACATCGACATGGTGCTGAGTGATATCAACATGCCTGAGATGGACGGACTGACGCTACTTACTAAAATCAGCGAACAGAATTCACTCCTGAAGTCCGTTATTGTTTCGGCCTATGGGGACATGGACAATATCCGTACAGCGATGAACCGGGGAGCTTTCGATTTCGTGACCAAGCCGGTCAATTTTGCAGACTTAGAAATCACCATCGAAAAAACCATCAAGCACGTCCGTCAGCTAAGAGATACCCTCAGGGCAATTAAGGAGAACAACATACTCAAAATGTATGTGGATGAAACCGTGCTCAACTTCATGGGCTCTAAAGAAATCGAAAAGGCTTTGGCAGAAAATGAAATCCAAGATGGTACGGTCTGCTTTATAGACATCTGTAGCTTTACTTCTATAAGTGAAAATGAACCGGCTGATGTAGTTGTAGGAATGCTCAATGCCTACTTTGATATCATGGTGAAAGAAATCATCAAAGAAAACGGTGTGGTGGACAAATTTATGGGCGATGCCATCATGGCGACATTCAAAGGGGAGTATCACTTGGACAGGGCGATAGATGCCTGCCTTGCCATCAGAAACCTGATCAAGGAAAGTGGTATCCAAGGCAATTCCAAAAACTATTCGCCTGAGGTATCTATTGGCATCAATACAGGGGACATGGTGTGGGGAAATATTGGTTCAAAAACCCTCAGAAGGCTTGACTACACAGTCATAGGGGATACAGTCAACGTAGCTGCAAGGCTGCAGGCATCGGCAGATAAAAACCAGATTCTTATACCGGAAAAATGCTACGAACTGGTCCGTGAATCTTTTAAATGCAAAGAAGTTGGTAGCCTCAAATTGAAGAACAAACAGCTTCCTCTACTCGCTTTTGAAGTTCTGGAATAAGAATTAATTTTTTGATATCCCAAAATATGCCCTAAATTCAAAACCAAAATCCAGTATATGGCCCTGTCGAAAAAGATAAATTGGAAATCCGTTTTTTCCCTAAAGTCCATTACCTACACTGTTTTAGGGGTATTTCTTGCCGTAGTCGGACTCCAAGGATTTATGGTACCCAACAACTTTCTGGATGGAGGAGTCACAGGTATATCTATTCTGGTCAAAGGATTTTCGGACATCCATATCAGCTGGTTGCTGATCTTCTTCAATCTCCCTTTTTTGATTATAGGATACAGCAAAATAGGTCAGACCTTTAGTTTGAAAGCGCTGATTGCAGTCATACTATTGGCTCTTGGGATGTATTTTATTGAAATTCCTCCCGTAACAGAAGATAAGGTTTTGATTGCCGTATTTGGAGGGTTTTTTATCGGATTGGGCATTGGCTTTGTCATCCGTGGAGGCGGTGTCATAGACGGCTTGGAAGTGATTGGATATTATACCCAAAAGAAATCAGGGTTTACATCTGGAGAAATCATTCTGGTGATGAATACCCTGATCATATTGGGTGCGGCATATAAGTTTGGCATTGAGACAGGGATGTATTCGATTTTGGTGTACTTCACGGCCATGAAAACCTCGGACTATGTAGTGGACGGATTCGAAGAATACACTGCCATGACTATCATTTCAAAGGATTTTGATCAGATCAAAGGGTTGATAGTCAATGAATTTGGGAAGGCTATTTCGGTCTACAAAGGTGAAAGGGGATATTTACCGACAAGCTTTGATGTCAAAGCAGATGTGGATATCATCATGACCATAGTGACCCGACTGGAAATCCACAGGATCAAAGAAGCAGTAACAGAGATAGACCCCAAGGCCTTTTTTTACATCCAGAGTATCAAGGAAGTAAAAGGAGGATTGATCAAAAGGAAAAGCGGTCAGCATTGATGTATGATAGCATTCGAAACTTTAAGAGAGCAATTTTTGCGGCGTTTGGATTCCGAATTGCCGGGGAAGCTTACCTACCACAATGCACAGCACACACAATATGTAGTAAACAAAGCGGTGGAAATCGCCGGAAAGGAAAATGTGAATGGAGATCAGCTCGAGTTGGTCAAGTTTGCTGCCTTGTATCATGATGCAGGATTTCTGATCAAAAAAGAAGAGCACGAGGCTCTTGGGTGTGGAATTATCAGGGAAGAGTTTCCGGGATACGGATTCAATGAGGATGAAATTGAAGCAGTCTGTGGTATGGTGATGGCCACCAGAATTCCTCAAACCCCACACAACCTTTTGGAAAAGATAGTGGCTGATGCGGATCTGGAATATCTTGGGACGGATCTTTTTGAGCTGGGAAGTGATAGGCTATTTAGGGAAATCAGGTTCGATAACCCCTTTTTTTCTCCCAAAGAATGGATTGAAATCCAGATTAGGTTCCTTTCCGAGCATCACTACCACACTGATTTTTGTAAGGAATATAGGGAGCCAAAAAAGCAGCTCCATATTTTTTCACTAAAGGAAAAGTTAAAAAATATTTCCTGATTGATTATCTCATGAGGCTTTTGAAGTCTTTCACTCCGATTTTCTCTGCTTTTTTGAGCAGCTTTAGTAGAAGTTGGGCAGTAAGAAAAGCATCGCCTGCCGCTGTGTGCCTGTCATCTATGGGTACCTCATGTCTTTCACATAAGCTGTCAAGGCTGTATTCCCCGGGTTTTCCCGTTCTAAGGTCATAATGATATCCCTTTTCCAGTCTTGTTGCAAGGTATTGGGTATCCAGAATAGGGTTTTTGAAATTTTTGAAGCCAAATGGTGCGAGTTTTCTCTCTATCACTTTGAGATCAAAGCCTATATGATGTCCTACAATGATATGCTTGTCAATATATTTAAGGAACTCTTCTGCAAAAAATTCATCGGATACGGGGTTTTTGGGCTCAATGATTTCGTGGATTTTAATGGATTCCCTATTTAAAATATTGGTAGTAAAAAAATATTCCCTGCTGCTGTTGACCAGGATTTTTTCATTCCGAATCAAGACGGCACCAAAAGATACCAAATCATCTTTTTCAGAATTAAGGCCTGTGGTTTCGGTGTCCAATACCACAAAGTTCAGCTGACTAATGGGCCTGTTACCAGGGGTTTTCTCCTGGTTTTTTTCCTCATAAGCGGTGACAAAGTCTGCCTTTGGCTGTGTACCTGAAAATAAAAAATTCCACCACCTCATATCAGCTTCCAAAATAGTCAAGTTGAAACCTCACTTTGATGATTTTCTGTAATTCATCTATGGGGTAGAAAGTATTTTTGAGCATTTGCCTTTGCAGTTTTCCAAGCTTTTCAGGGTTGATATACCTGCCGGAATTGTTGTGGGTAATCCCTTCGATAGCCCTCATCCGCATCAGAATTTCGTATGCTTTTCCCGCTTCCCTCATCAGTTCGCTGTGGTTGGGTTCGAGTTCGGCCAGTTTTTCAAACCTCCTGAAAGTATTGTTGATCCCCACCACATTGTGACTCAGGATCAAGAGGCGGGCAATATCAGCAAGAGGCATCATGGCCCGTAGTTTGATATCAAATTTGTCTTTCTGTTCGCCTGATTTTTCCAATATGAAGTTTCGGAAGAAACCGAGCGGTGGTGGATTGAGAAGTGCGTTTTTGGCGAGAAAGTTAAGGAAAATGTTTTTGGAGGAGATTTCGCGATAAATGTGCTCTCTTAAAACGGAAATAAACCTTTTAGTACCATAGATGGCTCTGAAATCAAAAAAGATGGTAGCCTTCATCAATGCATTCTGATTTGGGCTAAGGATCCAGTCCGAAAAGTAATTTTTCCATACAGCAAGTGGTTGGCACCATAAGGGGTTATTGGCCATCATTTTGGCTGGGCAAGGCTGGAACCCACATGCCAGCAAAATTTCCACTATTTTTTCTCCCATCTCAAGGAAGTACTGTTGGGTTTTTTCGAATGCATTCTCTGGTACATCTTCAAAGATGATGGCGTTGTCGAGGTCTGTCCTTAGCAGCTGTTCTTCTCTTCCTTCGCTTCCCAAAGAGACGAAGCAGAACTTCACTTGGCTTTGTTCCGGAAATTCTTTTTCAAGCTGATTTTGGGAAATGCGTATAGCTTTTTCGATGATGATATCGTTGATTTCCGAAATGATATTCGCCACGAAATCCATGGTGACTTCATTTTCCAAATAATATCTCAGTAAGCTTTCTGCTCTGTTTCGGATGGCAGCCATTTCTGCAATGTCCTCGGTATTCATCAAGGCCTTGATAAGTACGGCAGGACTATTTCCCTGAGAGAGGAGCAGATCATGATCTGACAATACTCCTGTGACAGGGCTTTCAGGGGTTCCATTTTCTGTGAAAATCAGGTGATGAAGCCTGCTTTTGACCATGGTAAGGTATAAGTCAGAAAAATCCGAATCCTGCTTTTTGGTCAAAACAGGTGAGCTCATCAAGTCAGAGACTGGGGTCGTATTAGGAAGTCCTTTGGAAACGAGTCTGTTGCGTATATCCTTATCCGTGATGATTCCAAGTGGGTGGAAAAGTTCATTGACGATTACTATGGAGCCTACGTTTTTGGATTCCATCAAGGAGGCAGCTTCTTTTATGCTGGTTTGGGGACCGCATGAAAGTACATCTTTGGAATAATTGAAATCAGACCTGCCGGTAAAGATCAGAAGGCCACGGTCTTCTTGGTTTTTTTGAAGAACAGAGCGGGCCTTTTGTGACTCGGATAAGTCATTTCTGACGACCACCTGCCCTGAGGCAAATCCTGCCGCAAAATACAGACTGACTCTGCTGTTTTCTTTGAGTAATTTTTCAAAAACAGAAACCGGAACGGCATACACAAGGCTATCTTCTGTAGCTTGCGCCGAAAGGATATAGGGCCTTTGCCCCAAAAGTGCCAGCACCCCAAATACGTCACCTTCATCACAGACTTCTATGATGCTCTTCTTATCGTCTCTGGTGTCCAAAAGTGTAACTGAGCCTTGCCTGAGGACAAAGAAACAGTTTTGTGCTTGATCTCCTTTTGAAAACAACAGTTCGTCTTTGGAAAAAAACCTTATTTCCACACTTTCTGCCACTTCCTCCAGAGGAGCATCTTCCAGAAACGAAAAGGGAGGATAGAGTTTCAAAAACTCCTTGACCCTTCTGATAATGACGTTTGACATATTTTGGATAGGAAATATTGGAATAAAGATTTGATAAAAATAAGAAATGCGGTCTGGGATTTACTCCAAACCGCATAATTATTGGATTCATGGATTATTTACGTCCATCAATAATCTCCTTGACTACCTCAGGATCCAGTAATGTGGAGGTGTCACCCAGATTTTCTGTAACTCCTTCAGCTACTTTTCTCAGGATTCTCCTCATGATTTTTCCGGAACGTGTCTTGGGTAGGCCTGAGACCACCTGTATTTTATCAGGCTTTGCGATCGGTCCGATGATTTTACTTACTGTATCTTTTATTTCATTGACCAGATTTTCTTCGGTTCTGTTGGTCATGTCACAGATCACATAAGCATAAATTCCCTGACCTTTTACTTCATGTGGATAACCCACTACTGCTGATTCAATAACCAGCGGATGTTCATTGATGGCATTTTCTACCTCAGCTGTTCCCATCCTGTGCCCTGAAACATTGATGACATCGTCTACCCTTCCCAAAATCCTGTAGTATCCATCGTGGTCTCTTTTGACCCCATCTCCAGTGAAATACATGCCTTTGTAGGTGGAGAAATAAGTCTGCTTACACCTGTCATGATCACCCCAAGTAGTTCTGATCATTGATGGCCAAGGGAATTTGATGCAAAGGTTTCCTTCTACCGAATTTCCTGTAAGTTCTTTTCCATCGGCATTAACAATACAGAGTTGGACCCCGGGAAGTGGAAGCGTAGCGTATGCAGGTTTGGTTGGGGTAATTCCTGCAATGGGAGATACCATGATCCCACCTGTTTCTGTCTGCCACCAAGTATCCACAATAGGACATCTTGATTTTCCGATATGGGTATAATACCATCTCCAGGCTTCCTCATTTATAGGCTCTCCCACAGATCCCAAAACTTTCAGGGAGTCCAAGCTGTATGGCTCTATCGGCTCTGTACCATGTGCCTGAAGTGCCCTGATAGCTGTAGGTGCGGTATAGAATTGGTTTACTTTGTATTTGTCTATCACAGCCCAAAACCGGCCTGCATCCGGGAAAGTCGGCACTCCTTCAAACATTAGGGTGGTAGCACCCGCCAGAAGGGGGCCGTATACGATATAGGAATGCCCGGTAATCCAACCAATATCGGCAGTGCACCAATACACATCTCCTGGGGAATACTGGAAGACATTTTCAAAGGAATACTTGGTATAGACCATGTATCCTCCTGTGGTGTGGACTACTCCTTTTGGCTTCCCGGTAGAGCCGGAAGTGTACAGGATAAATAATGGATCTTCGCTGTCTACAGTTTCTGCTTTGTGGTCTGTGGATATGCCTTCCAGGCACTCACTCCACCAATAGTCACGTCCTTCCTTCATTATAACATCCTGACCGGTTCTCTTACATACAATGACAGTATCTACACTTGACTTTTCCAGTGCCTCATCGACCACTGCCTTTACCGCAATTTTCTTATTGCCTCGGAAGTTTCCGTCTGAAGTAAGTATGGCCTTGGCTTCACAGTCAACTATCCTGTCGGCTAAGGCCGAAGCAGAAAATCCTGCAAACACCACAGAATGAATGGCCCCTATCCTGGCACAGGCAAGCATGGCTACAGCTGCTTCAGGAATCATGGGCATGTAAATGATTACGCGGTCTCCTTTTTGGATACCTTTTGAAAGCAGCACGTTTGCAAATTGGCAGACATCCTTATACAGTTGCTTGTAAGTGATATTTCGGCTTTCTTCATTTGGATCATTGGGTTCCCAAATGATCGCAGTCCTGTCACCATGTGTAAAAAGGTTTTTCTCAAAAATGCTTTCAGTGATGTTCAATTTGCCATTGACAAACCATTTGACATCCGGACCTTCAAAATCCCACTCCAGGACTTGATCCCACCTTTTCTGCCAATGAAAAGAGTCAGCGATTCTTGCCCAGAATTTTTCAGGCTCGGTTACGGATTTTTGATATTCATGAAAATAACCACTAAGGGTATGGATTCTATCACTCATTATATTAGTTATTTATAGGTTTTTTGATTGATTAATTCAGTAATGATTTGATTTTTCCTACCAGTTCTTTGGTTGAAAAGGGCTTGGTCACATAAAGGTCAGCTCCTAAAGCCATGCCTTTTTGTATGTCCTGCGGTTTACTTTTGGCCGAAATAAAGACGATTTTCACCTCGGAATACATCTTTTTGAGGTATTGACAGACTTCATAGCCGTCCACTTTAGGCATCATAATGTCCAAAATGACCAATTCGGGAATATTTTCATCTATTATTCCCATCGCTTCTTCTCCATCTCTGGCGATGTACACTTTATATCCCTCTTTTTTAAACAGGAATTCCAAAGAAAGCAGAATATTGGGTTCGTCATCTACGATCAGTATTTTGTTCATGGGTATTGGGGTAGTTTTGGTTCATTTGTAACTCTGGTTCGAGAGGAATAGAGAACCTGAAACAGGTCTGCTCCTCTTTTCGGATTATTTCAATATTTCCTAGGTGGTATTCGATGATTTTTTTGGAAATGGCCAATCCAAGGCCACTGCCAATCGGTTTTTTGCTGGTTTGGTTTTTTGCCTGAAAAAACTTGTCAAAGATGAAAGGAATGTCCTCATCCGGCACTCCTTTGCCATCATCCCATATTTCCACCAGCCAATTGTTATCCTTGCAGTAAGTTCTTACCAGCACCTTGGAAGAAGCAAACTTGGAAGCATTGGAAAGAAGGTTGAGAATGACCTGCTTGATTCGGTCTTCATCCAGGGACAGATAAAGTTCCTCAATTTGAAGGTCAAGTTCAAACTTCAGGTTTTTTTCTTTGAAAACCTGAATCATGCTCTCTGTAGCCTGAAGGATCAGAATCCTTGCATCCACCTGTTCTATTTTGAGTTTTTGTCGGCCCGAATCGAAGCGTTCCAAGTCCAATACCTGATCGATCAACCTCGTCATTCTATCCGTTTCCTGAATGATGATATCCAAAAACCGCTGCCGGTCTTCATCAGGGAGGTCTTCGTCCATCAGAATTTCTGAAAAGGCACGGATCGAGGTAATAGGGGTTTTCATTTCGTGGGTGACCGTAGAAATAAACTCATCCTTGAGCATGTCATTGAGTCTGAGGGTTTCATTCATTTCCTGAAGTTCCTCAGTGGCTTTTTTCAGTGCCTTGCTTTTCTTTTTCAGTTCAAGGTTTAGACTTTTTAATTCCTGTGTTTCTTTGAGAATGTCCAGGACCTCCTCCATGCTGATCTCTTCCTCTTTGACCACGGAGCCTACGAGAATCCGGGCTGAAGCTGCGCCAATGATGCCTGAGAGCAAGCGTTCAGAATAATTTACCAGTTCAGGATCGGCATAATTCTTCACTCCAGGTTGACGGCCTGTTCTTTGGGAAAAATCTATCAGGGCTTTTTCTGCTCTTTCTTCTCCCAGAAAATTTTCCAAGAGGGATTTCAGATCCGGAAGGTATGCCTGCCCTTTCCAGATGATGGAGCTGTCCATAGAGGTGCTGTACTTAAATATGTCTACAAACACCACCGCCTGATTGTGTTCTTTAGAGGATTGTGCCGAATAAAGTGACAGCAATACATATAGGGCAAGGTTGAGTGATAGACTGAAAAACAGCGCATGGCTGACGTATCCCATGCCTTCCATGCCAAGGAGGTGATAGGGTCTCAGGGCAGAAAGACCAAATAGTCCCTGCTCCATGATGGAGGAAGGTAAAAAACCGGCAGTAACCATAGTGGGTACTACCAAAGTGAAAAACCAGACTACAAACCCGCCCACGATTCCTGCCAGGGCTCCTGATTTGGCCCCTTTTTTCCAATAAATGCCACCAATAATTGCTGGGGTAAACTGAGCAATGGCAACAAATGAGATCAAGCCTATGGATACCAAAGAGAAGTAACCCGAAACTTCCCTGTAATACAGGTAAGCGGCCAGAATAATGCTCAGAATGGTGACTCTTCTTATCCATACCAGGATACTTCCGAGTTGATGTTGGTAATTTTTCCTCCATTTTTCGTTCGAAAGGATAATGGGCATCACGAAATTGTTACTCACCATATTGCTCAAAGCTATGGTAGAGACAATGATCATGCTCGTGGCAGCTGAAAATCCTCCCAAGTACACCAATAGCGCCAGCCAGCCTTGATCATAGGTGATGGGTAAGGCCAGCACATAAGTGTCCGCATCAATAGTGTTGGTGTCAAAATGGACAAGACCTCCCAGGGCTATAGGAATGACAAACACATTGATCAGTAGCAGGTAAAGCGGAAAAAGCCACATGGCCTTATCCAGATGCTGCTCGTTGCTGTTCTCGATGACACCCATTTGAAACTGTCTAGGCAAAAAGAGAATAGCCATCATCGACAGCACACTCAGCCAAAACCATTCTGAACCGCTACTTTCTTCAGAAAGTACAAAGAGTTGGCCTAAGCCCCTCAATTCGGCTTGATCAAAAATATCCCTGAACCCATCATAGACAAAATAGGTGACGAATATCCCTACAGCCAGAAATGCAATAAGCTTGAAAATGGATTCGAAAGCCACTGCCATCACCATGCCCTCATGCTTGGCCGTGGCTTCGACATTTCTGGTGCCAAAAAGTATGGTAAACAAAGCCAGGCCCATGGATAAATAAAAAGCTGTATCAAGATAAATTGGTGTGTTCAGCATTTGCACAGATGCACCTGATGACTGAAGTATATCAAAAGAACTTGCAATGGCCTTGATCTGAATACTGGTGTAGGGAAGGATTCCCAAAAGGCAGAATACAGTGACTATACCTCCCAGTGTGATGTTTTTTCCATACCTGCTTGAGATGAAATCCGCAATAGAGGAAATTCTCTGTACTTTGCTGATCCTGATAATTTTTCTCATCACTATCCACCAAAGTGGGGCTATCAGACTTGGGCCTATATAAATGGTAAGAAATTCAAGACCATTGGTAGCCGCTCTCCCTACAGACCCATAATAGGTCCAGGCAGTACAATACACTGCAAGAGATAAGGAATAAACATATGGATTGGAGGCCAGGCTTCGTCCTTTTTCGGCTGATTTTTCAGAAAACCAGGCTATGGCAAAAAGCAATGCCAAATAACCGAATGTGAACGATATGATCAGGCCACTTTCAAGCATTTTTATCAGTTCTTGTTTTTTTTACCACCAAATAAGTCAGGCCTATGAGTGATACCCAAATAGAAAAAACAGAGAAATACAGGAGAGGAATACCCGCTAGTTTTTGGTCCACATTGTATATGGCCATTAATGGGTAGTTGAGTAAAAACATACCCAAAAAGAAAACTGTCCACAAATATTGGCTTTTCAGCGCTTCTTTCATTTTGGCGTCATTTGCATGATTCAAATTACTCTATTTGGATCTGGTAAAAAAGCGAAACCCCGACTAATACATAGCCGGAGTTTGCTTTTGTTGATAAGGAATTAATGTGCATGCGCTTTACCTGCGCCTCTCGGAACCCTGATATCTTCGACCATTTCCTGCACTTCTATAGGTGGCTCTGGAGTGAGCATGGATACCGCATAACAGGTGATGAAGTTGACCAGCATCCCAATGCTACCTATTCCTTCTGGGGAAATGCCCAGCCACCAATTGTCCACAGTATTGGATTCGGGAGAAATGAATTTGAAATAGATGATATAGGCCATGGTAAACAACAAGCCTGAGACCATTCCTGCTATGGAACCTTCCTTATTCATTCTCTTGGAAAATATCCCCATGATGATTACCGGGAAAAAGGAGGCTGCTGCCAATCCAAAGGCGAAGGCTACAACTTCAGCCACGAAACCCGGAGGATTGATGCCGAAATATCCTGCAAGAACCACCGCTCCAGCTGCTGAGATTCTGGCAATGGACAACTCTCTTTTTTCGGTCATGTTAGGTTTGAATGTGCGGAAAAGATCTCTGGATACAGCTGTAGAAATGACCAGAAGTAATCCGGCAGCAGTGGACAGGGCAGCCGCCATTCCCCCTGCTGCTACCAGGCCTATGACCCAGTTGGGCAATTGGGCTATTTCAGGATTGGCCAGCACCATGATATCCTTGTCTATATGGAGTTCGTTGGTATCTGCGTAAGGTGTGTATTGGACTATACCATCTGCATTGATGTCATTGACACTGATCAGATTGGTTTTTTGCCAGTTTTGCACCCATAC
This sequence comes from Arthrospiribacter ruber, assembly GCF_019343195.1. Classification (GTDB taxonomy): domain Bacteria; phylum Bacteroidota; class Bacteroidia; order Cytophagales; family Cyclobacteriaceae; genus Arthrospiribacter; species Arthrospiribacter ruber. The sequence continues at coordinate 127,299 of NZ_RPHB01000007.1, read as the reverse complement.
GGGCAATTGGTCTACAGGCTGTCCGGCTACTGTATCGATGGCATTGTAAATACCAAAAGCAGCTATCGCTGGAGCCGTGGTGTACAGTATGGCAATAAAAACAAGGGCGTATCCTGCTGAAAGCCTGGCATCTTTTACCCTAGGTACCGTAAAGAATCTTACGATCACGTGTGGCAAACCTGCCGTACCTACCATTAGGGCCAATGTAATGGCAAAGATGTCCATGGTTCCTTTTCGTCCACTTGTGTATTCATGGAAGCCCATTTCACTCAGCACACCATCGAGCTTATCCAAAAGGTATGTTCCGTCAGATACAGTATCACCTAATCCAAGTTGAGGTATGGGATTTCCTGTAAGCTGCATGGAAATGAAAATGGCCGGAACCATGTATGCGAATATCAATACGCAATATTGTGCTACCTGGGTGTAGGTGATGCCTTTCATACCGCCAAGCACTGCATAGAAAAACACGATGCACATCCCTATGATCACGCCCCATTCTATACTTACTTCCAGATATCTTGAGAAAACAATTCCTACTCCCCGCATCTGTCCGGCCACGTAGGTGAAAGAGATAAACAGGGCACAAATTACCGCCACTACCCTGGCTTTGTTGGAATAATAGCGGTCACCCACAAAATCAGGAACGGTAAATTTGCCGAATTTTCTCAAATAAGGAGCAAGAAGGAGTGCAAGCAACACGTAGCCTCCAGTCCATCCCATCAAATATACAGATCCGTCATATCCCGAAAACGCAATAATCCCCGCCATAGAAATGAATGACGCTGCAGACATCCAATCTGCGGCTGTTGCCATTCCATTGGCCAATGGAGATACACCACCTCCTGCCGTATAAAACTCTTTTGTAGAACCAGCTTTTGTGTAAATAGCTATTCCTATGTATAGCGCAAATGAGGCTCCTACCAATATGTATGTCCAAGTCAGAATTTCCATAATTGCTCTTTTTTATTCTTCGTTGACATCAAATTCCTTGTCCAATTGATTCATCTGGTACACATATACAAATATGAGTAGAACAAATGCGTATATGGATCCTTGCTGTGCAAACCAGAATCCCAGTTTGAATCCACCGATTTTAATTTGATTGAGCTGGTCTACCAGTAGTATCCCAAATCCAAAGGATACTGTAAACCATATACTGAGAAGGATCAGTAGCAATTGGAGATTTCTTTTCCAATAGGCTTTCATTTTTGTTTTGTGTGAGGTCATTGTTTGGGTTGTTTTGTTTTTTTATAGAAAGAGATGGGTCTGTAGGATGAATTCACCTGCTGAACCTGATTTTCGGTAATTCTCAAAAATCGGTCTGTTGCTGTACTGAGCAGTGATTTTAGCCTGATGCCCATTAATGTAATAGTTCAGGCCTATATCAAACTGTGCGTTGCCAGTGTCAAAGTATTCAAAGTTTTTGTAGGTAAAAGCGCCGAAAGGTTGAAGCCTGCCTTTTTCTTCCAGGATACTTTTGGGAAGAAGGTAACCTGCTTGGGTATAGAAAATCTGCCCAGTGCCGATAGTAGGTTGGCTGTTTCCTGCGCCGTTCTGTGATGATCCCGGTCCAAAGCCGACATTCATAATTCCTATATTTCGGATATAGTTGGGTCCAAAGTCAAAGTGATAGAGTGCAGCATAGGCTGTCAATGCAGTTCCTTTTAGAGGATTAATTGGGAGATCCAAAAAGGAATCCAAGCCAAAAAGGGCGATGTCATGGAGCTTTCTATCTCCTCTTTCGCTTAGAGAGGATGTAGCTTTTGGATGATGGTGCCAGCCTGCTCCGATATTGAATACCTTTTTGGTTCCAAGATAAGAGCCTACAAAAAATGGAAGTTTATTGTTCTCGGTCTCCAGAAACTGATAGGCAATATATCCTTGTGTGGCCCAGTTGTCATTGACAATATTGGCTGCCACCGGGACTTGCCTGCCTTCGTCAAATCTTCCGCCTGCGCCCACTGAAAAGGGTTTGTTTAAAGAAATCCGGTAATCCCATTTTGAAAACTGGCCTTTGGCATAAAATCCAAACTGTCGGGCAAACTGATCGGTGAGCTCAATAAGCGGCCAGTTGAAGATGGGTGCGTCTATGGTCATAAAGGAAAGTGTACTATGGCTGCTCATTCTGGAGATCCCGTTCCAATAGTGCAATCCCGTTCCTATGTAAATCGCATCTGTTACTTTAAATTCAGTCCAGATGTCATGGAAAAACAGTTGAGGTTTTTTGGCTGACATGCCTGCGGCAGTTCCTTGCCCTGTTTCAGGGTTGACCGAGACAGGGATTTGTCCTGGATTTCCGGTTATTCCCCCGCCGGGCACACCTCCATTGGTAAAGGTTTGATTGTTGATGCCCCAGTGGGTCAATACCAAAAATCTGGGTGATACTTGTGCAAATGCCAAAAACCTAGCCCTCCTGATGCCGATATCTGTGCTGAATGAAGAAGGATTACCGGCGACATCAAGGGTTCCGGGATTATTCTGAGTGGCCCTTGCCCACATCTGGTTCCAAATCAAAAACCTGACATATTTGGATCCATCATCGGATAGGTTCAAAGTCAAGGGCTTGTATGAATGGTCTACCATCATTTCATCTTTGGCCGTGCTGAAAAAAGCAAGTGTATCCTGACTAAAGGCATTGAATGCCAGTAGGCTGGAAGTCAAGAGGGTGATAATCCATTTAGATTTGGCAAGCATGGGTATTTGGGTCTTTTGTCAATTTCTTACCCTTGAGCGAATCCCGGATAAGACGCATCCAATTTGAAAAGATGATTGACAAAAGAAAAAGTGGACATATATATTCGTAAAAAAATTATAGCTAATAAAATAAAATTTGGTTTAACGGTTTTTAAACCTTTCCCACTTGATGATCATAAATTTATCTCCCAGTTCGGTGATGAGCATACCCGTATCAGTCAGATTTTCTTTCTGGGCCATGTATTTTACCAATTCTGTATGATTGAGTACTTTGTAAGTTGGACGGTAGTCGTAGTTTTCCGGAGCTTTAATTTTGTATTGTTTCACCCAGTTCATGACCGAAACATGGCTCACACCCAATATTCTTTCGATTTCTCTGTAAGAGATCCCTTCAATATAAAGTTGAAGTGCCTTGACTACGTAGTATTTATCAATGGATTTGCCAAGTTTGTTTACCGTGAAGTGGTAGCCGCATTTTTTGCATTTGAATCGTTGTCTACCACCTAGAATTCCACTTTTTACTACTTTGACGTTTTCACATTTGGGACAGATTGGCTTCTCCATTTGGGTTTATTTGGATTGATATACCAATTTAGCGAAAGTATATCATATTAGCAATAAATGCTTCCTGCTACCTTAATGTATGTCTTATCCAAATAAAATAAGGGGAAATCAATTGAAAACGCAACAAAAATTTCAAAGTAACATTTCCAGCGATATGGCTAAGCCAAAGGCTAAAATACTCACCAAAACCTTATTGAAATGAAACCGGTGGTCCGGACTGCTTTCAAAGAAAATGGTGGTGGAAATATGCAAAAATCCTCCGGCAACCATTCCATAGAATACATTTAGGGTTTCCCCTCCAAGAATTTTGCTCTCGTACAAGTAGTGGCTTAGTAGCATACCTGCGGGTGAGGCTAAAGCAAATATTATCAGTAACGCAAAAACCCACCTTTTTTTCAAGGCAGTCATCAATACTGCAACAAGAGCAAAAGCTTCGGGACCTTTGTGCAATAGGATGCCAAAAAGAAGGTTATTGTTACCATGATGGTGGTGATGGTGATGGGAGTGGCCTTCATGAGAGTGGTCGTGCATGTGATGAACCAATGCGCCATCATGGGACAGTAAAGTGCCTTCCAGAAATGCATGCATGAAAAGACCGATCATAATCGTCCATACTCCTAAATTGGCACCTTGATGCACATGGCTGGGATGGTGAATGTGTCCATGCTCTACTCCTGTGGAAAGAAGGGCAAGAATTTGTTGCAACAAAAAGCCCATCAAAATATAAAGTCCCATCTTGGTTGGGGCTTCGGTTTCTACAAACAGCTCCGGAAGGATGTGTAATACGGTGATAGCAAAGAGGTACGAACCTGCAAAAACCAAAACGAGTTTGAAAAGTCTTTCTTCCCAATTGGGTATGAAATACGCAAGTCCGCCTGCAATGATAGCGGTAAGAAAGAGTAGTGTGAAATTAAATGCCATTTGTATTAGTCTTCTATAAAGGAAAGGTAGGGTTTGATGCCTTCGCTGGCATAAAAATCCAACTCTCCGTCTTCATTGTTGAAAATCAAAAATATCTCGAGGTCTTCCATATTTTTTTGAAGGGCTATGGACTTCTCAGTTCCCATGACCATCATCGCGGTGGCATAGGCATCAGCAGTCATGCAGTCTTTGGCTATCACAGTAGCGCTCAGGAGTCCATGTCTCACGGGTCTTCCTGTGGATGGATCTATGGTATGGGAAATTTTCATACCATCGGCTTCATAGTAATTGCGGTAATTGCCCGATGTGGCTAAAGCTTTATTGTCCAAAGCTATGATACTGACCAATTGGTCAGCTCGTCCAAGTTCTTCTGGTTTATTGATCCCTACTTTCCAGATTTCACCTTTATCATTGGTACCTTTGGCTACCAGTTCTCCGCCGATTTCTATAAGCATATTGTCAATGCCCTGATCGGTCAGGAAATCCGCTACCACATCCACACCATAACCTTTGGCAATAGCGCTAAAGTCCAGGTACATTCCGGTTTTTTTCCTCACCTCAGAAGAGTCAAAATCCACCGCTCTGAAATTGACCAAAGGAAGCATTTGGTTGATATTGACGCTGTCTTTTAGTTGTGGACCACCTGGCCCAAATCCCCAAAGGTTGACCAAAGGGCCTACTGTAGGATCAAATGCCCCTGAAGTTTTTTCATAGACCTCTTTGCTGGATTTTAGGACGTTGAGGAAGAAAGGAGATTCAAATTGTAAAGTATCCTGCCTGTTGAATCGGCTTATTTCAGAGTTGTCAATATAGGTAGACAGGGATTGGTTGAAGACTTTTAACAAAGAATCAACTTCTCCTTTGAAATTTCTCTCGCCACCATCCAAGTAAACTACCCTGTAAGAAGTACCCATGGTATTACCCGAAAAAGTGATACGCCCTGAAGTTTCCTCAACTGTTTCTTCTCCATCTGGCTGTTGCTGATTTTGCCTATACAGGTAAACCACAGAGACAAGTAAAAGAAGAATTATAGAATATATGATGTTTTTATTGGCGGTACTGCGCATGAATCGGTAATTTTCCCGAAAGTTAAAGCTTATTTTCAAAATAAAGTTCCATTTTCTCATTTTTGCAACAAAATTGCAAAAATACCGATCTTTCTCCACGACTTTTAGCCTTATTCTATTTTCCTATCTTTGTACGAGAGCCGAAAAAACACATGAGAGAAGATTATTTGAGCGGAGACAAAGAGGGGATGAACTCCTCGGACAAAGAGATCGAAAGGGCTTTGCGTCCTTTGAGTTTCGATGACTTTACAGGTCAGTACAAAATTGTGGAAAACCTGAAGATTTTTGTGCTGGCGGCCAAGAGAAGGCAGGAACCTCTTGATCACGTACTCCTTCATGGGCCTCCCGGTTTGGGGAAAACGACCCTCAGCCATATCATTGCCAATGAACTGGAAGCTGGGATCAAAATTACTTCTGGGCCGGTACTGGATAAGCCCTCAGATTTGGCTGGGCTATTGACCAATTTGGAAGATGGAGATGTGCTGTTTATAGATGAGATTCACCGGCTAAACCCGGTGGTAGAAGAATACCTCTATTCTGCCATGGAAGATTTTAGGATTGACATCATGCTGGACTCAGGTCCTAATGCCAGGTCTGTGCAGATTTCCCTCAATCCTTTTACGCTGATCGGGGCAACAACCAGATCAGGCTTGCTTACCTCACCGCTTCGCGCCCGTTTTGGGATCAATTCCCGTCTGGAATACTATGATGCCAAATTACTCACAGATATTGTAGGTCGGTCAGCAGGGATTTTAGGAACTCCTATAGATGATGTGGCTGCTTATGAAATAGCCAGAAGAAGTAGAGGAACACCAAGAATCGCCAACATGCTGCTCCGGAGAACAAGGGATTTTGCAGAAATCAAAGGAAATGGCAAGATCACTCTGGAAATTGCTAAAATAGCACTAGATGCCCTGGATGTAGATGAAAATGGTTTGGATGAAATGGACAACAGGATCCTTCTGACCATCATAGAAAAGTTCAAAGGAGGTCCAGTAGGCCTGAGCACCATCGCAACAGCCTGTGGGGAAGAAGCGGAGACCATTGAGGAAGTTTATGAGCCCTTTTTGATTCAGGAAGGTTATATGAAGAGGACTTCTCGAGGAAGGATGGCCACAGAGCTTGCTTATAAGCATTTGAAGTTAAAACCTAATTTTGGAGGAGAGACGGGGAGTCTTTTTTAGAGGCGAGGTTTGAGATATAAGACATTAGATTTAAGATTTAAGACGGTTGGAGTAGGTAGAAAAGGGTGTGATAATCGGAAGGCCTCGTAAATCGTAATGCGTACATCGTAAATTATTAAGAAATAAGACATTAGATTTAAGATTTAAGACGGTTGGAGTAGGTAGAAAAGGGTTTGATAATCGAAAGGCCTCGTAAATCGTATATCGCAAATCGTAAATTGTCCAGACATGAGACGTGAGATATAAGACATTAGATTTAAGATTTAAGACGGTTGGAGTAGGTAGAAAAGGGTATGTTAATCGGAAGGCCTCGTAAATCGTAATGCGTACATCGTAAATCCCGCAAGATAGTATTGATGAAAAAAGAAAAATATGCCCAGATTATAAAATCCCAGGCCAAGCTTCTGGGCTTTGATTTTTGTGGGATTTCGGAGGCAGGTTTTTTAGAAGATGAGGCTCCTAGGCTGGAAAACTGGCTGAATCAGCATTATCATGGGCAAATGGCGTATCTGGCCAACCATTTTGACAAAAGATTGGATCCCACCAAGCTGGTCGAGGGTGCCAAAACTGTAGTCAGCCTAATGTACAATTATTATCCTCAAGATCAACTACCTGAAGGAAAGGAAGACCTGAAGCTAGCCAAATATGCTTATGGAAAGGACTATCATTTTGTCATTAAAGACAAGCTGAAATTACTGCTGAAAAAACTACAGGAGGAAATAGGTGACTTTGGAGGTAGGGTGTTTGTGGATTCGGCTCCGGTGATGGAGAGGCAGTGGGCCCAGAAATCAGGTTTGGGTTGGCTGGGCAAAAACAGCCTTCTTTTGAACAGAAAAATGGGAAGTTTCTTTTTTTTGGCAGAAATGATCATTGATCTGGAGGTCAGCCCCGATCCTCCAATGGCAAAGGATTATTGTGGAACCTGCACCAAATGTCTGGATGCATGCCCTACAGATGCTATTGTGCAGGCCGGAGTAGTGGACGGGTCCAGGTGTATTTCTTACCTGACCATAGAGCTGAAAGAAGCTATTCCGGAAGAATTTAAGGGAAAAATGGAAAATTGGGTTTTCGGCTGCGATATCTGTCAGGATGTGTGTCCATGGAACCGCTTTTCTAAGCCACATCAGGAAGATGAATTCCTTCCACACCCTGAGCTGAAGAATTTTGGGGAAAGGGACTGGGAAGAAATGACAAAAGAAACTTTTGGGAAGGTTTTTCAAAAATCAGCATTAAAAAGGACAAAATATGAGGGATTGATGCGGAATGTCAGGTTTCTCAAAAAAGAATAAAAAAACCCCGACGAGCGGGGTTTTGAAATTTTATCCGGCCAAGCCTATAAAGTATTTATTCAAGACCGGCTCATACTTGCTGGAAAACTTACTGTAACACCATTCTTTGAATAACTGAATCTCATCAGGGATAAGTAGATTCAGTGCCTTTCGCAACTCTTTCTCGAAGAGCCTCCCGTCAAAGCTGACTTTCATTAAAATGGTTTTCACATACTCTAGCATAGTTAAAGAATTTATTAAGGTTAGTTAAAACAACATTAAGCATTGATACGATACTATGAATGGTTTGTTGCGTTTAAAATATAAAGTTAATTTGCGGCACTAAGTTGAACACCTAGTTATGATAAGAACGGCTGTCACCCTTTTTCTTGTATGCCTGATGGGATTTAATTTCCATAATATTCAGGCACAGGAAGTGACCATAGAACTTGGTCCGGAGGAAATCGGACTCAATGAAACATTCAGTATAAAAGTAACTATTTCTAACGACAAAATAAAGTCGTATGATGAGTTTCCGGAGATCACAGGGTTTCAAAAACAAGGACTTTCCCAGTCCTCGTCCATGAATGTGATCAATGGGCAGGTTACGAGTACCAACAGTGTTATTCAGTACTATAAACCTGCCCGAAAAGGAACATTTACGCTTGATGCTTTTACTATCAAAGTCAATGGGTCAGATGTAAGAAGCCCTGGCAAAACCATCACTGTCGGTGATCCAAGGTCCAGCCAAAGAAGGTCAGGGGCTTTTGATGCTTTTGATGATATGTTTGGGAGGGACAGGAGGGAAGAAGAACCTGAATTTATAGAAATAGAGGATGATGCTTTCTTTGCTTCTTCGGTGGATAAGTCGGAGGTATTTGTGGGTGAAGGCTTCAATGTAAGTCTGGCATTTTACATGTCCGAAACCAATCAGGCTCCTTTTCAATTTTATGAACCTGGAAGACAGCTGGATGATATCCTCAAAAAAATGAAACCTTCCAATGCTTGGGAAGAGAATTTCAACATTACCAATATCCAACCCGAAAGAGTTACCATCAATGGTAAAAACTGGGTGAAGTACAAAGTTTACGAGGCGACTTTCTTTCCTTTTTCTGATGGTGAAATTACCATACCTTCTATCGCTTGGGAAATGATAAAGTACCGTGTAGCCAGAAATCCTACTTTTTTCGGAAGTAATAGGATGGAGGATTTTAAGACTTTCTACTCCTCTGCAAAAGCTGTCAAAGTTAAACCTTTGCCTCAGCATCCTCTCAGAAATGAAGTCAGTGTGGGTGTGTTTCAATTGAGGGAAAACATCAGGGAAACCGAAGCCCAGACCGGGGAAGGGTTTACCTATAACTTTGGCATCAGCGGAGAGGGAAATATCAGTGCCATTTCTCCGCCCCGAACTAAGCAAATCCATAAATTGAACACCTTTGACCCCAATGTAAGGCAGCAGATCAACAGGGGTGGTGGAAAGGTCACCGGAATCAAAGAGTACAATTATTACCTCACGGTCAATGAACCTGGCGAGGTAAACCTCAGAGACCATTTTGAATGGATTTACTTTAATCCAGTGGAAGCCAGGTACGACACCTTGCGTCCATCCGCTGTGATCAATGTGGTAGGGGAATCCAAAGTCAATCAAGCCATTTCAAGACAGCGCCTAGGTGGTTTGTATGATTTAATTGAGGTAGAAAGCAATAAACTTTCATACCAGAGATATAAGTATTATTTTTCCATCTTTATCAATTTGTTGTTGTTGGCATCAGTGGTACTGTTGGCCATCATGATTATCAGAAAAAACAGTAATGGGTAATTCATTCGGTAGAATTTTCAGGATCAGCACCTTTGGCGAATCTCACGGTAAAGGTCTGGGTGTAGTGATAGACGGCTGTCCGGCAGGTTTGGAAATAGATGAGGATTTCATCTGGCAGGAAATGCAAAGAAGAAAGCCTGGTCAATCTAAGATAACCACTCAAAGAAAGGAAGAGGATGAGTTCCAGATTCTTTCAGGAGTATTTGAGGGCAAATCTACAGGAACACCCATAGGTATTGTGATCATGAATACCGATCAGAAAAGTAAAGATTACAGCCATATTGCTGATAAATTCAGGCCTTCTCATGCGGATTACACCTATTTTGAAAAATACGGCATACGGGATTACCGTGGCGGCGGGCGAAGTAGCGCCAGAGAGACGGCTGCCCGAGTAGCTGCCGGGGCCATTGCCAAGATGATGCTAAGGCATTTTGGAATTTCTGTTCAGGCTTATGTAAGTCAGGTAGGAGACTTAAGATTGGACAAGACCTATCAGGAACTGAACCTTGAGCATACTGAAGAAAACATTGTAAGATGCCCGGATGGGGAAATGGCCGAGCAAATGATCGCGTACATAGATGAAGTAAGGAAAAGCAGGGACACCGTAGGTGGTATTGTGAGCTGTGTTGCAAAAGGAGTACCCCCAGGTTTGGGTGAGCCGGTCTTTGACCGCTTGCATGCAGAAATAGGCAAAGCCATGCTCAGCATCAATGCAGTCAAAGGTTTTGAATATGGATCAGGTTTCGAAGGGGTCAAAATGAGAGGTTCGGATCACAATGATGCTTTTTACAGAGAAGGTGATCTGGTCAAGACCAAAACCAATCATTCCGGAGGTATTCAAGGTGGTATCAGCAATGGGCAGGATATATACTTTAATGTTGCTTTTAAGCCAGTGGCTACGATCATGCAGGACCAAGAATCGGTCAATGAGCTAGGTGAGTCGGTTACGGTTTCGGGCAAAGGAAGACATGATCCATGTGTAGTCCCCAGGGCTGTACCTATAGTGGAGGCCATGTGCGCCTTGGTACTTGCTGATTACCTTTTGATCAGCAGAACAAATAAGTTGTAATAAGCTAACCCAAATAATATGTTCAAAAAAATACCATTACATACCCAGATCATTTTGGGGCTGGTTCTTGGTCTCGTAGTTGGTTTGGTGATTATCCAGTTTGGGTTCTCACCTGAGTTCACAGTATTCTATATCAAACCTATTGGGACTGTATTTATCAATGCCCTTAAAATGATTGCCGTACCTCTGGTATTGGCTTCATTGATTGTGGGAGTGGCCAACCTTGGCGATATTTCAAAACTTTCGAGAATTGGAGGGAAGACCATTTTGGCATATCTGATCACCACGGTGATTGCCATTACATTGGGCCTTTTGCTGGTTAATTTTTTCAAACCGGGCAATCAATTGCCACAGGATACTAGGGACAAGCTGATGGCCCAATTTGATTCTCAGGCAGGATCCAAGGCGGATACAGCCGCTGCCATCAAAGATCAAGGCCCTTTACAACCTTTGGTGGATATCGTGCCGGAAAATCTATTTGCAGCGGCAGCTGATAACGGAAGTATGCTGCAGGTGGTGTTTTTTGCCATCATTGCAGGAATAGCCTTGCTCCAGATTCCTAAGGACAAAGCGAAAACATTTACAGATTTCTTTGATGCGCTGAACGATGTGATCATCAAAATAGTCGAGTACATCATGATGATAGCTCCTTATGGCGTGTTTGCCCTGATGGCTTCATTGATAGTGGAAATAGCGGGAGATAATCCCGATTCTGCTGTAGAGTTGCTTTTGGCTCTTCTGAAGTACACTTTGGTAGTAATGGGAGGATTGGTTTTGATCATTGTAGGCGTCTATTCCTTGATGTTGAAATCCTTTACCAAAATACCTTTCAGCCATTTTTTAAAGGCCTTGAGGCCGGCCATGTTACTGGGATTTTCTACTTCATCCAGTTCAGCTACTCTTCCTGTCACCATGAAGTTGGTGGAGGAAGAAATCGGCGTTTCTGAGCAGGTAAGTAGTTTTGTATTGCCTTTAGGTGCTACGATAAATATGAACGGAACCAGTCTTTACCAGGCAGTGGCGGCAGTTTTTATTGCACAGGCATTGGGAATGGACCTGACACTCTCTCAGCAATTGACCATCGTTTTGACAGCTACATTAGCGGCGATTGGTTCGGCAGGTGTGCCGGGTGCGGGACTGATCATGTTGATCATCGTATTGGAGGCCATTGGAGTACCAGGTGCAGGTGTGGCGTTGATTATTGCACCGGATAGGATATTGGATATGTTCAGGACTGTGGTGAATGTGACCGGTGATGCTACGGTTTGCTGCGTGGTGGCAAGTACCGAAGGTGAATTGCCGGATGGCTTGATCCGTCAGAGCAATCCATTTACCAATACGGAAGCGGAAGTAGAAGAAGCGCAGCAGGACTGATACCATTAGAATTGATCGGCGGATAAAAATAGAAAAGCCCGGTGAACTCAGGTTCATCGGGCTTCTTTGCTCTTTAGAAACTATATTACTTTTTAGATCATTGGCCTACCAAAAATACTGCATTGGCAACGAGAAGTTTTCCACTTTCCCAGAATGCCCTGAACATTGGGTTATCCACCATGTAAATTACCTGTCCACGTCCTTGGTTTTCTATACCATACACCATGGTGTCGGCCATTTTAGGCTTGATATTTTTACCAATATAGCCAAATCTATATGCATCTGTAGAAGGTATGGTTCCTACATTGACCCCATTATTGAGGTAGGCATATCTTGATCCGTTGTTTTTGAGGGTGTAGAATTTCCCTCCCAATCCAAAGCCAAGAGGATGGGTGCCGTCTATTTTTACTTCATAAATGGCTCCTGCTGCGGTGTTGGAAATGTAAAGACGCTCTCTTTCCTGATAAGGCTCTAACCTTTCTGAACTTTGAATCTCTTGGCTAACTTTTTCGGCTGCTTTTTTCTCTTCCTCAGTATCATACCTGCGTAGATCAAAACCTTCCTGATCTGCAAATGCATTCAGGGCGTTTTCAAAGGCAATCAACTTACCTCCGGCTTTGATCCAGTCCATTACTTTGCTTTTGGCAGATCCGTTCAAAGAAGAACCCCAGCTGGATGGCAACAGCATGACATCATACTGGCTCAGGTCAAACCTGCCCAAGTATTCGGCTTCCAATATAGACACCGGGTAGTCCAGCTCTTGCTCAAAAAAGTACCAGATTTCCCCAAAATTAAGGGATGAAACACCTGAGCCACCGATCAATGCTACTTTTGGTGCTTTGATAGGCCTTACATCAGGGGACCCAAAATCTTTTCCGGCATCCACATAAGCTGAATTGGAGGCAGTGAGCTTGATTTCAAATCTGTTGGCAAGATCGGCTACCTTCTGGTCAAAGTCTGCCACATACTGGTTGCCATTTCTGTGTATGATCAATGTACCTGCTTCAAATTTGTTACCTCCTATTTCGAATGGAAACTCGGCAAATCTCGGTCTTATGCCTTCATTGAGCAGTGCAGCCAAAAACTTGGCATGTACTGTTGCATTCCAAGGTGCGATGTAAGCCAGTGCTTTACCAGGTGCTTTGTTTTCTTCAAAAACCGCAGCTTCAAAAGGCTTAGCTGCGTCCAGTCTACTCTCCATAGCATAAGCTTTTACACCGTAGGCATAGGGAAGTGCCCAGCTTGTAATGTCATAAGTCAAGCTATCCTGTAGCTTGGCTTCCGGCTCAAAAAGAATTTCAGTCAATACAGCTTTGGGTTGGTAGGCATTGACAATGATGTCCTTGTCAGAAGTGCTGAAGTTGGCAGACTTTCCTGTTTCGTAGTCCATACCTCTTAGCCCGCTTCTGTTTCCGGCCATACCATATTGGATTTTATTCTTGTCAAGCAAGCTGAGCAATGCTTTTACCCGTTCAGGATGTTGGTCTCCTTTGATGACAAAGCTTTTGTATTTTGCAGTGGGGTTGGAGCTGTTATTTTTGAAGTATTTTGCAAATTCATCTGCGAGTTTTTCCGCATTTTGGGAAGTGACTTCGATGGCAGAAATACCTGCTACATGCTGATGCTCGATTCTTTCTCTGAGTGTCACAGTATCACCCATGGCGTCCAACATACCGAGCCCTGCTCTTCCTGAACCGCCTTTTTCTATGGTCATTCCTATGGCACCATTGTAAGTTGGCCAAGTGTCTCCATAAGCAGGGTAAAGTAGGTCAAACCTTTCTTTGGTGAAGTAAAACCAACCCTGTTCGTCGAATTTTTCCGCGGTATTTCTACCGTAAATTTCCTGAAATTCATACTGGAAAGGAGAAATCAATTCGTGTAGAGGCTTGGCTGCAGGAGCAAAATAAAAGGGCTCGTTGATCCCCTGCTCATGATAGTCCACAAACAAATGGGGCATCCATTGGTGGTACAGGTCGATCCTTTGCTCAGATTCCTTTTGGGTCTGCCAGGCCCAGTCCCTATTGAGGTCAAGCATGTAATGGTTAGGTCTTCCCCCGGGCCAAGGTTCGATGTGTTCAGCTGATTGCGGATCAGGCTGTAGCCTGTTGTTTTGCTTTTGGTTGTACCATATGGTGTAGCGGTCCTTTCCATCAGGATTGGCGCATGGGTCTATGATCAGCACCTGGTTTTTCAACCACTCCTTTGCTTGGGCATTGGAAGGGTCTGCCATTTCCCAAAATGTCATAATTGCTGCTTCAGTAGCTACAGCCTCATTTCCATGCACATTGTATTGCATCCAGTTGATGGCGACCTTGGAAGTAGGATTGCCTTGCTCCATCCCGGTTCGTCTGAGATTGTCCATGCGTATATTTTCCAGGTTTTGCATGTTCTCCTCAGAAGAAATGATGGCCACGAAAAGAGGTCTGTGTTCATAGGTCTCACCATAGTGCTCCAACTTTACATTGGGAAGGCTTGCTGCAAGATGCTCAAAATATGCCACCACTTTGTGATGGGGTGTAAACCGATCGCCCAGCTTATAGCCAAGGAATTCTTCCGGGCTTTTTTGCGCAATAGCCGTACTTGCGCATAGTACAGCTATCATGAAGAGGTAAATTTTTCTCATATACGTTCTTTAATAATCTTCCAAGATAGAAGTAAATGAAGAAGGTGGCAAGAGAATATCAGCAGAAGGTAAAGGGAAGGGACAAAATTGGCTTGCGTGTAAAAAAAATGCCCAGCAAAGTGCCGGGCAAAATTTGTTAATGTCTAAAGAAAAAGCCTAAATCTACTCTTCTTTTTTTCCTTTAAACTTGTACCAGAGGGCTATCCCTACAATCGCCACCAGCCCGCTAGCTGCCAGGGCAAGATTTACATCTCTATGCGTTTTTTTTGCTTTTTGAAGATACTTCGACCCAATTCCGTTTTTAGCGATAAAATTTTCGATCTTGTCGAGTCTCGCATCTATTTCTTCTTTAGCTTTTCTAGTTAAATCCATGATGATTTTCTGTTTAAAAGTTCTACAATGCTATACTATTGAACTGATATCGATCGTCAGGGTTACGTTATAGCCTGATTAATGATACCAATGATGGTTAACTCGTCCCAAAATCCCTGCCATTCTATGCCTGGTTTTCATAGGATTGCTATTGAGCCCCTTCTTCCAAAGCCCCTTTGATGTAATATTCCTGCACCACATTGATCACTACGACCAGCAATGGAGTGGCCAGCAAAACACCCCAGCCTCCGGTAAAAACTCCCATAATCAACTGGAACAGCAAAACCAAAGCAGGTGGTAGAGAGAGTAATTTTTGCCTGATAAAGGGGCCAAAAATCCCCGTTTCCACTGCTTGCACTACCAAATACAGGGCCACTACTATCAATGCTGTCTGCAAACCACTCAATAGTCCTACCAAAAATGCCGGTATAATAGCCAGAGCAGGACCGATGTTTGGAATAAAAGTCAGAAAGCCCGCTATGATGGCCAAAATTAACCATAGGTCTATTCCCAAGATCAATAGTCCAATGGCCGTAAGGATAAAGACAAAGATCATTTCCAAGACAATGGCCCTCAGCCAAATCTTAAGGTTTTCACCCGTCTCATTCAAAAATTCAACCGTGTGCTTTCTTTCAGATTTGGGAGTCAAAGCTGCAAAACCTTTCACATACATTGCTGGATTGACCAAAATGAATATTCCAAAAAATAAGAGGGCATATATATCACCCAAAAACCCGAAGGTGGATTTGAACAGCATTTCTGCATTGTCAAAAAGGTCAAAATCTGAGGACTCCATGTCATCCAGTTTTTTCACTAACCTTTCTCCTATAGCCGTATCCTCAATCTGTGATTTGAAGGTTTCCACCATCTCAGGCAGCTTTTCTTCCAGTTCATCATATTGCTGGGCTACCTGATTGCCTATCAGAAAAGATATTCCGGAATAGAACAAAATGATAAAAATTATTGATAAACTTAAGGAAATGGCTCTGTTCCAACCGGTCCATTGATTGATTTTACCTGCTATGGATTCAAAAAATAAGGAGAAAAGAATACCACCAAACCCGAGTAATAAAATAGTGAATGAGGCGGTAAGAATATAAAGTACTGAAACAAAAAGGGCCACAACAAAAGTAATGGCGAGGGTTTTTTGCATGAGGGTTTTGATGTCGGTCATGAATTGTTTTTCAAAAGGTTTTAAAAATGCCGCCGTATGTGCTTTGTAAAGCAAAAGACGGATTTGACGTATTATACTGGTCAACCAATAAGGATATTTATAATGCCCAATTTTGGGCTCCCAAATATCTTAAATTGAGAAAGATTACTCGCCTCTTGGCAACAGTTTACTCACATTTGTGCAATAATCATACTGGAAGCATAATTTTATGCCATGGAGTGGTTTAAGTTAAGCAGCTCTGAATAGAATTTCGAGGATTCAAACTTTAAGGTTTTTTAGTATATTTTGTATGACCTGTACCTATCGCTTTCTCTTATATCAAATCCAATGGAGGGATGGACTTATGAGAGGGGAAACTAAAAAAGTGGAACTTGAGGGATTCGAACCCACGACCTCTGCCCTGTCAAGGCAGCGCTCTAAACCAACTGAGCTAAAGTTCCAATAGAAATACTGCAACGCTTCGAAAACGTCCCTTTCAGGCTGCTAAAATGACAAATGCTTTCGGATTTTAAAAGGACTTTTTTTTGATAAAATGATTTTTGTATATTCTCAGTGGGAATACTTTCAAAATACCCAATTATACCCAATTCCGGCAAGAACCCCGATAATGATAATGACAGGTGAACTCAGTTTGCTGAATTGAAGTAACAAATAAGTGCCAAAAATGGCCATGACATTGAAAAGGTTATTGTCCAAAGGTTCAAAAAGCAGGTAAGCAGCCGCAATCAGCATCCCGCAACTCACTGCATTGATTCCTTCCAAGGCAGCCCGAACAGGTCTATATTTTTTGAGCTGATCCCAAAATCTGATCACAAAGAATATCAAAAATGTACCGGGAAGGAATATTCCTGCCGCGGCAATAAATCCGCCTGTAAGTAAACCTGGGATCCCGTATTCTCTCATGGATAATGCACCCACATAAGAACTGATGCTGAATGTGGGACCTGGGATACCTTGGGAGATACCATAGCCTGTCAGGAATTCCTGTGAACTGAGGAATTTTTTGAACTCTACAAATTCTGTGTATAAGTATGGTACCAACACCTGCCCACCGCCAAAAATCAAGGATCCGTTTCGGTAGAAGTTCTCGAAAAGTAAGACAGATTGGTTTTTGGTCAGGGCTCCCAAAAGGGCTGCAAATACCAAGACTCCCGCCCAAAGAAAGAAGTTGGACCAGGATATCACAAGTTTTTTATCGCCCTCTTCCACAGGTTGGGAACGGAATTTCAAGGAGGTCGTTACACCCCCTACTACCAACAGCAAGGGGAAAACGTAGGGGGAATTGTAAAAAAAGGAGATAAAGGCAGAAAACATCATCAGCATGGTGGCTTCCGGAGTCCTCACCATTTTGAAAATAGTCTTCTGTGCGGCATAAATGATAAAACCTATCGCCATGGGCTGGATAAACTTTGCGAAATTAAGTGCTCCGGGAGTGTTTTCCTGTAAAAAATCTATCAAAAATGCCGCAGATATCATCAATAGAGTCGCAGGCAAAATCCATACAAAAAGTGAAAGATAGGCAAGGTTGGGGCCTCCGATTCTGTATCCTATAGCAGAAATGGTCTGCGTAGAGGTCGGCCCGGGCAATACCTGACAAAGGGCATTAAGTTCCCAGAGTTCTTCTTCGGAGATGTAGGCCCGCTTTCTCACCATGATATCCAATACCATGGCGAGAAAAGCCTGTGGGCCTCCAAATGCAGTTACTGAAAGAAGCAGTACGTCTTTGAGATAGATATAATATCGTACGCTTTTTACCGACACGGCTTACTTTTTCAACCCAAGTTCGCGAAGCCTTTCTTCCAGAAATTCCCCGGCGGTAGCATCTTCAAATTGCTTAGGATTGTCAGCATCTACGCAGCTCTCGAGGCAAGTAAGGTCCATTTCGGATCTAGGATGCATAAAAAACGGAATTGAATACCTGCTGGTATTCATCAATTCACGGGGAGGATTGACTACCCGGTGAATGGTTGACTTCAGTTTTTTATTGGTCAACCTTTCAAGCATGTCCCCAACATTGACAACCAGTTGATCAGGAAGTGCGGTAATAGGAATCCATTTTCCATCTCTTCTCAATACTTGAAGACCATCCGCAGAAGCGCCCATCAGCAAAGTGATCAGGTTGATATCTCCATGTTCTGCTGCGCGTACTGCATCGGCAGGTACTTCATCAGGGTTTTCAATTGGGAAATAATGGATTTGTCTCAAAATGGAGTTCCCATGTGCTACTTTATCTTCAAAATAGTCCTCCTCCAGTTCCAGGTGCAAAGCAATGGCCTTGAGCATGTTTTTGCCCGCATTTTCCAAAGTCCTGTAAATATCGAGGGCGATTTCTTTAAATTCCGGTATTTCCTCAGGCCACACATTGGCCGGGTACTCAGATTTGATCGGATCATTGTCCGGAATATTTGAAAGTTCCTGACCTACATGGTAAAATTCTTTTAGGTCTCCGGTATTTCTACCTTTTGCGTGTTCTTTTCCTTTACCTGTGTAGCCTCTCTGAAAGCCGATCTCGGGCTTTTCATACTTGGTCTTGATGTCATCTTCGAGACCAAAGAATTTTTTGATCACGGCATATAGCCTGTCCTGCAAATCCTTACTAAGGCCGTGGTTTTTGATAGCTACAAAGCCAATGTTTTGATAAGCATCTCCCAGCTTTTTGACAAAAGCTGCTTTTTTGGCTGCGTCTCCTGAGGTGAAGTCCGCCAAATCCAGTGAAGGGACCTCATCGTATAAAATCTCTGTCATACTTTGGTTTATTTTACCCCGAAAGGTACGCCATTTTCGCCTAAAATTAAATAATTTAGCCCCCTAGCCTTAGAATCCATGAAAAAACAAACCCTTCTCGGTCTGATAGCTGCCTGCATGTTGGCATTCTCCTGTGAATCACCTCGTGAGAAAAAGGAAGAAATGGTGATCCTAAACGAACCTTCAGAAGATAGTCTTGCTATCGAAAAACCGGAAATCAGTTTTTATTTCTATGAAGAAAAAAACGACTACCCTGATGCCGTGATAGAAATGTATTCTCCTCTGGGTAATCAAAAATTCAGGCCTGGTCGGGTTCCATTTGAATTCAATATCAAAAACTACCCCTTTGAGTCAGGTATGGGAGGCTTTCAGTTGAAGATGATTCTGAACTCAGGAGATCCGGTGGGTTATAATTCTCCGATTTTTCAGCGGGAGCTCAATGAAGGCACCTACAGGGTAGTGGCATACTTGGTAGATGAGGAAGGCTTGGCATTAAAAGAGTTTGGGAATTCCGTGGACAGGGATTTCATGGTAGGGGAAACACGCGCATTTCCATATCAGGCAGAACCTTACCTGGCTTTGAATGTACCGCACAACAATGATAAATTTAAAGAAGGAGAGGAGTTGACGATTGACTTTTTATTGATGGGTGGAGACATTGATCTTGATAGGCTGAAAATACAGATCAGTCTTAATGAATACCAATATGAAATACAGGAAGTGACTCCTGTGAGGGTAGCCAATTTGCCGAAAGGGGAATATCTCCTGACTTTAAATCTGCTGAGAAGGGATGGCAAAGAGTTAGATGGTCCTTTTTCGAGTGTGAAAAAGACCGTTTTTGTTGAGTGAAATCGTTTGTTGGCTGTGGAGTCAAAATTCCTTGATTTTTTAGTAGCCTCCAAATAGCCATAAATACCCCTATAAGCTCATTAGGACAATTTCATCCCCATAAATTGTCAACCAGCTATTGCTTGACAATTGGATAATTCCACTTATCGCCGGTGAGAACTTGGGTTCTGAGGCAACTAGTCTCATCGTACCATCAGTAAGGTTTAATTCATAAAAACCACTTATTCGGTGCTCAAATTGATTATGGCTGTGTTGGAGGTAAATCAGCAAATTATTGTTTGAAAGTTGGGTTTCAGAAGGAAGGATATGGTTAACCTCACCTAATTTCTTTGGTTCAGACTCATATACAAGCAGGCCATTGGATTTTTGAACCCCAAAGCTTCTAAGTCCTTCCTCATTATCCCCTTCAACTAACTCTCCTTTGTTGAAAAAGACCAAATCTTCATCGGCTAAGTATTGTAACAGTGAAGTGCCTACAAAAGGAGTCAGTTCCTCACTCAAAGTGGCTGATTCAGGCTCTAGAACGGAATTTCCAAAGACCATTTGACCTAGAATATAGGGTCTCAACCTGTTCCCAAAACTAAAATCTTCTATAATAGACTTTTGTTCTGTTTCCAGATTAACTATAGTTAAAGTTCTCAAATCGTCTTCGATGGGGTTGGAGTACACTACGTGATTTTTAATCACTGCAGATAGGTCACCTCCATTTTGTCTTGTGTATCCAAATGAAGTTGAACTTTGCGTGCTTACATCAAATCTGAATATTTCGGATGTAGGATAGCCACTTTCTATATAGAGCAGGTTTTCCTCATCAATTGCCCGAAATATACTTGAATTAATACCTCCTATTGCTTTAGTTTCCCCAGTATTGAGGTCTATCCTTACAAGATTTTGGGAGTTTGATTTATAGTTGTTTAAAAACAAATAGTTTCTATCAGGCGTAAAGTCAAAATTCTGGATAATGTCAAACTTAGCAATAGATTCAGATTTTAATTGATTTTCAAAAGTATGACTGTAGTCTGGAATTTGGTACCGGTGTATTTTATTTCCTTCAACAGCTAGGTCTAACCATAGTTGATAATTTTCTTCTGGATCAAAGGAATATTCTATCGTAGCAAATTCATCTCTTGCTCGGGGAGGCCAATCTACCAAAGCACATGTTGCAAGGGTATCACCTGCCTGATTGAGTAAATACATCCGGCTTTGGTCCTGATTATTTTCAGGTAACTGGGGGAATAGAAAATTGACAACAGTGGATGACTGGGGATTGGTTGAAAAATAAAGTGGATCAGTCTGAACGACAATTTCAGGATCGTCTGTTTCTTCTATTGAAGGACTTTCCTCGACCTGGCATGCAACGATACAAACAAGTATCCCTAAAATGAATGATTTTGTAAATTTACTTTTCACTTTCCTAATGGTTTGAATTGAAACTACAAATTTCAAGAAATTAACCTTGGGAAGGTACAGAAAAATAATTCTTTAAACTAATTAAATCTTTTTAAACTTGATAATTGTTTTTTTATGGGGAAAATTAATGAGTAAACAAATTGTCCTTCGCACCAGATTGGAATCAAGAAGAAAAATATGCAAAACTACCAGTCAGGCCGGCAGGTATCGGCCTGGTATTGACTGAATATCTTCCCAAAATAGAATTTATTTAAAATATGGCTTTGAGGCGGATACACATATTCTTTAATTACCACTTCAAATATTGGGTTCTGTTTGGGCTAAAAGCTAAATTTTTGATTTTCTTTCGAAGTACAATACTGCACCAAAGCTTGCTCCTAGAGCTTTAAGGGAATTTTTTTCACCGTTTTCTTTTGTTTTGGCCCAACCATATCCAACTTTTGTCTCAAATGCCACCTTTTGATTTACAAAATTTGCCATTCCAAATTGAAGCTCTGTTATAGAAGATCCATTTACAGACTTTCTGGTGCCATTATAATATCCCGATCCTCTATAATTTGACCAATTCCGACCCAAACCTGTTAAAAACTGAGGAAAAACGTAGCTCGTAGGACTTATAGGTATAGCATATCGAACCATTGGACCAAGATGTCCCATTATGTTTATGTTGCTGTGCACTTGACTACGGACACCTGAGTCTTTACTAGTTGCGTTTGATCCTGATATATTTATATTGTTAAAATACCCTAGACCGAGACCATCATTGACCATGAATATATGAAAGACAGAAAAATCAATATTATATATCCTGGTATCGTAGGTGTAACTGTCCTTAGGGAAGCTTTTGACAAAAACTGATTGGACACCTAGTAATTGATCGCCTTTTTTAACTTGTGCAAAAGATGAAAATCTCCAATCAAAAGGGCTTTTGGTCAACTGGTGCTTTACAGGGTTTTGATGGATATAAATGATTATTCGAGTAAGGTATTCTTCGGACTTGATTTTTTTTCGCTTGAACTTTCTTTGAAAGAGTGATCCGTTTCTTGAAAAGACTTTATTATAGCTCTTGGAGTAAGAATTCTGAAAGTCGGAAAATGCTTTTACAAGTTGTTCATCAGAGATGTCAGAATTGACTTTTACTAAGAAATGGTAGTGGTTTGGGATCAAACAATAACCTAAAGTTACTACTTTATTTCCCAAATAGGTGTTGAATTTCTCCAAGAAATAAAAATAGTTATCATCTGATTTGAATAGTTTTTCATCTCCAATAGCCCTATTGTAGATGTGGTAAATTCCTTCAGGTTCAAAAATATCTGTCATATTGATAAAAGTTTAATGGACAGTAATTTATTCAAATCTTCTCAAAACTAAAAGACCTTCGGGGTTTTTGGAAACCCCAAAGGTCGGGTGATCGCTAACCTTTGAGGTCATTTAGCACCTCGGTTTTTAATTTTTCACGCAGCGAGCGCAAAGATATTCGCAGCGATCGCAACGTGGGTTTTACTTTTATGTTTTTCTTCGCTGCGATCGCTGCGATCGTTGCGTTACCGTTGCGGTCGTTGCGAGAAACTATCTTTTTTACCCAAAATACCTTCCCCTAAACTGATGAGGGGTTTCGCCGGTATGCTTTTTAAAAAACTTGACGAAGTAGGAGGCATCGTTGAATTGGAGCAGATCAGCGATTTGGTTGATGTTTTGGTCGGTATGGAGGATATTCCTTTTGGCTTCCAGAATCAGTTGGGAATTGATGTGATCGGAGGCTGTTTTCCCTGTTTTTTTCTTACAGGCTTGATTTAGGTTTTGGGGAGTTGTCTGTAGTATGGTTGCATAATCAACTACTTTATGGAGGATTGGACTCTGCTGTGAAAGCAAACTCAAAAACCGATCACAAAGTGGATTTTCAATGCTGGTTGTTTTATCAGCAGTGTGTTCCGAAATTTTGGCAAAAAGAACCCTGAGATAACCTTTGATCACATCTTCTGTGTTTTTTGTGTCTGATTTGTAGACCTGAAGGATGTCTTCAAATATATGCCTTACCATAGGATCTTGCCAATTGGAGATCCTGGTCAGCTCTCCCATTTGCTGCATTTGCTGAAGGATTTTGACCTCCTTGACTGCATCGATAAACTCCTCCTTGAACATCATCACATAGCCTTTGGGAATGGCCGTAAACTGCCAGAAGTGTAACTGCCCAGGTTTCAAAAAGTAAAAATCAGGCGTTTGTATTTGAAAATTTTCAGTCTCTATCCAATGAAACCCTTCTCCTTCGGCGATATAAATAAGCTCAAAATATCCCTCATGTTTATGGGGTATGGTCTTTTTGATCAAAGGCTTGAAGCGGGAGATTTTTAATAGCTCTTGGGATTCAAGCTTGCTTTTGGTGGATATGGAGGATGCAGGTATCATGTTGGATCACAAATTGGACAATTTTAAGCGAATTCAAAACCAGCAACTTGAGTAATGGTTAGTGGGCGTGATGAGTCTGTATCTAACAAATTCTAATTTAAAAAATATGCACTTGTAGAAGTACAAAAACACAGTGCTTTTGCACAAGTAAATGTGCATAAATTGGAAAACACCTATTTGAAATTGGAGGGAAAAGCAAGTCTCGTAATCAAATCTCTGATTCAACCCAAGGCTGGATTGTCAAAGATGATATAGAATACCCTATAGGGAAGTCAATTCCTTTGTGGCTGTTTGGGTTTTTGTATTTGGCCAGATTTTCTTAGGGCTTTTTGTGTCTTTAATTTTTATTGTAAATCTGAAATCCAGTTTATCCATTATTTCAAAAAAAATATTGTTCTCCAAAGTCAATTTCCAACAAGGATTGGTGTCGGATTATTAGAGAATAAAACCAAAAATTAAAGCTGCTAGCATTGCTGACAATTAAATTAATTTGTGAGTTTTTCATCCAAAACAATCTTAAAACTTGGATCATCATCTGTATAATTCACATTAATGATTTTTTCTGCTTTGTTTAATAATACACGGCTAGAGCTGTTTAAGTGACGGATATATACCGTTTTGCCTAATTTGTGGTATCGTTCAGTGACTTTATGGATGGCATCAATTCCGGAATGGTCCACAATCCTACTTTCTGCAAAGTCAATGATGATTTCGTCAGGATCGTTGATCGGGTCAAATTTTTGTCCAAAAGTCATTGCTGATGCAAAAAATAAGGGACCAAAGACTTCGTAATGTTTCACTCCGTTTTCATCCACATGCTTTCTGGTTCTGATCATCTTTGCATTTTGCCATGCAAATACTAGGGCCGAAATAATGACACCGATCAATACGGCCAAAGCCAAATTATGCAGAAACACCGTCACTAAAGTAACCGTCACCATCACCAAAACATCGTGGAAAGGTACTTTTCTAAATACTTTCAAAGAAGCCCATTCAAAAGTGCCGATGGCCACCATAAACATAAGTCCTACCAATGCTGCCATTGGAATCATTTCAATATAGCTGGAAAGAAAAAGGATAAAAATCAGCAGACCTACCGATGCCACTATGCCTGAAATCCTGTTTCGGCCGCCTGCATTGACATTAATTAAGGACTGCCCGATCATAGCACAGCCTCCCATACCACCAAAGAAACCGGTAGTCAAGTTGGCCACTCCCTGAGCCACACATTCCTTATTGCCATGTCCTCTGGTTTCGGTGATTTCGTCAATCAAAGTCAATGTCAGCAAACTCTCAATCAATCCTACCCCTGCCATGATGGCGGAATAAGGAAGAATGACCATAAAGGTTTCCCAGTTTAACGGTACCATCGGAATATGAAATTCGGGAAGTCCACCACTAATGGATGCCAGATCACCCACTGTCCTGGTGTCGATTCCTCCCAATATCACTATTGCAGATAGGGTCAAAATAGCAACCAATGCGGAGGGGACAGCTGTAGTCAGTTTTGGGAAAAACTTGATGATTGCCATAGTCAACGCTACTAGTCCTATCATCAGGTATAGCGGACTACCGCTCATCCATTGGCTTGTGCCTTCTGGTGTTGTGAACTTAAACTGCTCAAATTGTGCCATTCCTATCACGATTGCCAATCCATTGACAAAACCAAACATGACGGGATGTGGTACCAAACGGATCAGTTTTCCCAATTTGAGCAGGCCCACAGCAATTTGTATCAAACCCATCAATACTACAGCTGCAAAAAGGTATTCCACTCCATGGGAAACCACCAAAGCTACCACCACCACTGCAATCGCACCTGTTGCGCCAGATATCATTCCAGGCCTACCTCCTAGGATAGAGGTGATCAATCCAATGATAAATGCTGTATAAAGGCCTATTAGAGGACTCACACCCGCGATCAAAGAAAAGGCAACTGCTTCCGGTACCAAGGCCAAAGCAACAGTCAAACCGGACAAAACTTCGTCTTTCAAATTTGCCTGTGTTGGTTTAAATAGGCTGTAAAATAGCTGAGTCATAATTTTAGAATAAGTATTTAAATTAGTCCACTATAGAAGAAGTAGCTTTTTTGGCTGTATTTTGATTATTAAGGGATTCAAAAAAATCGATTCAGATAGAGGGGACAGGTGTGGATAGGGATTTTTTTTACAAGTCGCAAGTTTACCTGTTTAACTCATGAAACAGAATTTTATTCATTCTTTTTTATA
Organism: Arthrospiribacter ruber; assembly: GCF_019343195.1. Classification (GTDB taxonomy): domain Bacteria; phylum Bacteroidota; class Bacteroidia; order Cytophagales; family Cyclobacteriaceae; genus Arthrospiribacter; species Arthrospiribacter ruber. Next base: position 101,529 of record NZ_RPHB01000007.1, on the reverse strand, counting down.
TTTTCATTTTGAAAAACAGGTTAAAAACCTAAAATTCGATTGTCTTGTAATTTAATTATGAATTTAGAGTGTCAGTTTGCTTTGATAGAATGTTGATTTTATGGCTTTAGGGTAAAGGAAGAAAAGCTCAGCCCGACAAGGTATTCTGAAGATCCTTTTTGATATTTATGGAATATTGAAATAAATATGTGATTATACGCTTGTTTGCCAGTAATTTCAAATTAATGCTTGTATTTGATCAATATCTACTAATATCTAAATATCAATTAGTATCGAAGTGAATCAAAAAGTAGTTATTAATTAACCTGCTAGCATCATTTCGCATATGCATAAATAAATGTGTTTAATCATGACAAAAATAATCCCTCTTCACCAAATTCCCCTCAAGCTGAAGATCAACTTGGAAAATATGCCCTTTCCAATCTACAGGAAAGTGCTGGTACCTTCGGACATACAGATGGATGAACTTCACTTGGTGATACAGGTAGCCATGGGTTGGGAAAATGCTCACTTATATCAATTCAGTGATAAGAAGGGAAGGTCGAAAATTATGGTTCAGAGGGAGGTAGAAAAAGATGAATTTTGGGGCGGTCTTCATGGCGATGAATTTAATGCTGATGAAATCTCACTTATGGAATTTTTAGCGTATACAGATGGAAAAACCTTCTGGTACTGGTATGACTTTGGAGATGACTGGTGGCATAAGATTTCTATTCAGAAAGTCACTAAAAAAGACTTGGCTGATACTTTTGGTGACACACCTTTTTGTACTGAGGCAAAAGGACTTTGTCCTCCGGAGGATTGTGGAGGACCTTGGGGCTTTGCGAATCTGGAAGAAGCAATTAATGAACCCAAGCATCCCGAATATAAAGAATACAGAGAGTGGCTGGGAATCAAAGGAAAGAAAAAAATTGATTTCGAAAAAGTAGATTTAGATGAAATCAATGACAATCTGGATGTACTTTGGAATGGCTGGATTGATGAAGAGGGGGATGAGTAGTGTTTTAAAATTCAATTTTCTTGCATAAATTGAAATTCAATTTTGTTTAAAATGGAAAAAAATAAAAAGATAATTTCCAAATACATATTCAAAGAAGACTATAACCCAAAATACGTTAATGGTGCCTTTGGAGGGATTGGGCCACAAGGTGAGTTTATGGTCAATTTTTATTTGGAAAGAGTAGCTTTGCCAAACTCACAGACTTTTGAGATCCAAGAAGGGAAGCGAATACGGGAGATTTAGGAGGAAAGAAAGCCCTCTGATCATGAACAAAGTCTGGTTAGGGTCGTAGAAAATGGTATTATCATGGATTACCAACATGCCAAAGAAAATTCATAGATGGTTGGGAGAGCATCTTAAAACTTTCGAACAAAACTTTTTGAAGAATGAATAATCAAATATTTGAAAATACGAGCACTAGGACACTTAGTCTTGATCTAGGTACAAGTTCCATTGGCTGGGCCTTAGACGATAGCAGACCAGTCACTCCTGAAAATCATTTTACTAAAGATTTGGTAAAGAGATATGAAGACCCTTTGTTAAAAAACCTTCAAACGTTACGGACTTTGAGAAAGCTGCCAGTAGATTGGAATGGTAAAGGGTCTATGCCGTTTTCTGAATCATTGATTCAAAAAGTTTTTATAATTGTACGTGAGCTTACTTATCAGCCTGATATCTTTCCAACAGGGAGAAATAGCATTCAGCTGGAGTATGAAATCGGAAATGAATATCTTGAATTTGAGATTTTTGAAGAAAAGATTGTAGCCCTGATTCAGTATGATGGTAAGGATGAAGAAAGAGAGGTTTTGGAGGAAGAAATTTTTAAACTAATTGAAGATTTTCATGCTTTCACCATACCTGTTTGATGATGAAATTTTATATAGGGCAATCAAACCGTTTCCCAATTGGTGGAAATCGGAGATAAAGCGCCCTTCCTCAGCTGCATTTAAAGATTCAAGAGGTGTGTCAGTTGATCGGGATGCAAGGAGAACAAGCGATGTGGTTGTTAAGGAATTAAGAAATCGGTTTTCTGTAAGAGCGGTAGTTTCCATTTCAGTAGCTGAATGCAGGGAGTTTAATACATATCCAATTGGTAAATCATTACCTAACCAACCTGAACATGCAGAAATTCACAGAAGTGAATCAGAAATTGAGCTAACTAACGGCCAAGCTAGGAATCTTAGTAAAGCTGCCTGATTAGAATTTTTTGGCCCATTGATCTAGTGTCAGACCTGTCAGGTTTTGAAAACCTGACAGGTGTCTTAGTCTTCTACAGTCGTTTGGTCAACCATTTTTGTTATATTGACACTTTACCTATTTCTTTTAACCACGATGCCTATTTTCCCCTCCAAGTCCCGACTTGCCCATATCGTTTTCGAACATGATGACAAGGCTTCCAAATATTTTGATTTGGCGATTCTAATCTTGATTGCAGGTACTTTAATGTTTCTTGTTGAGGGGCCTGAAAATGGCTTTACCAGCATAGGTATGTCCATGTACTGGGCCATCGTGACCTTGACTACTGTGGGATACGGAGACATTTCACCTATTACTCCTTATGGGAAATTTTTGGCTTCTGTCATCATGCTTTTGGGTTATGCCATTATCGCTGTACCAACTGGGATAGTCACTTCGGAACTTACTTTAGCGAATTCCAAGAGTAAAAAGAAGCAGGGAAAAACCTGCCGAAACTGTAAGAGTAAAGGGCTTGACCTGGATGCTGCATTTTGCAAATTTTGTGGGGAAAGCCTTTAATCTTCCAAAGCAAGGAATGTCATCCTTTCCTTACCACTCCCATAAAAGTATAATTTGTTATTCTCCAAATGATAAACTTTGGCTGCTTTTAAACTTTTTAAAAACTTTGCTTCAAACTCGTGAGCAGGTAATGTAGTTGAAGCCGAGCTTGGGCTATATTTTGTTGAAGCCGAATCGATCAAAAATAAGAGCGTCTCATCTGAAAGCTCAATTTGACCTGAGTATTCAAAAGAAAATGTTCTGATATTAAAATCAAACTTAGATTTATCTTCAGTATTTACATGAGGTTCCAAAATGTCAAGGGTGATCTTATAAACATTCTCATAATCTTCTCCAGCTAAAGCAAATTCAGCCCATCTTGCCATGCAGGTAAGTTGATCTAGCTTTTTATCCTGGATATTCTGAAAAGCAACAAATTCCCATTTTCCAAACAAATCAAAATCCCCATCTTTATCAGAAAGATCAAATTGACAGATATCCCTGTTTTTTCTTGGAGAAATATCTTCTGTTATTTCCTCATTGTAGGGAGGTTCATCGATCGCCCCGCAAGCGGATAAAAATAGCAAAATCCCAAAAACAGCAATTGATTTCATAGCCAAGTCCCTATTTGGACTAAAGTTAACAATATTAAAGCGGTTTATCAATCGCCCTAACAAGCATAAAAAAAGGCTACTAGAGCCTTTAAATCATTGGTTACTGGTAGAGGTTTTTTCTTCACCCTCTATAAATTGCTTTTGGATTTCATCTACTTCTTCTTCCTCTATAGTTTTCTTTTCTTCGTTTTCCTTAAAAAATTTATTCTGGAAAATCAGGATAATGGCCACTCCGACAAAGATAGAGGCATCGGCAATATTGAAAATAGGCCAAAGTGCTGTATAACTACCACCGAAGAAAGGCATCCATTCCGGAAGATACCCTTCCCAGATATCAATATAAAACATGTCGATTACCTGACCATGAAACCAAGGGCTAGGGGCGTTATAAGGCGCATTGTTGAGCCAAACACCGTAAAAAATACTGTCAATCAGATTACCTATAGCACCACCCAATATCATAGAAATACAGACAATGTAGGCGGGATGCATCTTCTTTTTGATGATGTAGTACAGGTAATAACCAATACCGAACATTGCCACCAATCTGAATGAAGTCAGAATGAGTTTGCCATATTCAGAACCAAGCTGCATGCCGAATGCCATGCCAGGGTTGGTCGTATAGTGTAGCTTAAACCAGTCTCCGATCACCTTGATCTGACCGGGAGTTCCGAAGTCCATCTGATAATGAACCATTAGCTTGACTGCCTGATCGATCAGAATAACCAAAAGAGCAATCCCAAAATATTTGAAATACTTCATTTATATCAATTCAAAGCCACAGATTTAAGGAATTTTTAGCTAATCCCCAATCTGTGGCTGTATTATTTTACATCAGGCCTTTGTGATCCTTACTGTTAATTCAAATTCATCCATGTCCAAAACCGTTCCATCCTGAACAGAATCTTTAAGCTCCAACGAAAGTGCTTGGGTTTCGGTTTGGATATAGGACGCAAAGTTTTTCATGGCTGCATCGGTCAGATCTGAGTGTTTGGCTACTTCAATTTTGATTTTGTCCTGAACCTCCAAGCCCATGTCTTTCCTTTGGTTTTGGACTCTATTGACCAAATCCCTCGCAATCCCTTCCTGCTTCAGCTCCTCGGTAAGTGTAATGTCCAAAGCGACCGTAAGTCCACCCTCTGTCGCTACTGACCATCCGGGGATGTCTTCTGAGCTGATCAGTACTTCTTCCAATAGAAGTTCTATAGATTCCCCATCCGCCTCTACAGCTATTTTGCCTTCTTTTTCTATTTCGGCTATTTCTGATTGTCCCCAGTTTTTGATGGAGGCAACTACAAATCTCATTTTGGGTCCCAGTTTTTTGCCAAGCACAGGCAAATTTGGCTTGACGCTTTTCACCAAAATGCCAGAAGTATCATCGATGTATTCGACTTCCTTGATATTTACTTCAGACTTTATCAATTCCTCTACATGCTGAATTTGGGACTTGGTCTTCTCCGAAAGTACCGGGATCATGATTCTTTGCAAGGGCTGTCTTACTTTGATGCCGATTTTGGGGTTCTTTCTCAAGGAGTGCACCAAAGAAGATGTTCTCTGTGCCAGATCCATACTTTCTTCCAAATCCTTATTGATCAGATTGCTGTCCGCAGACTGCCAGTCGGTAAGGTGAATGGAATCAAGCGCATCAGCATTGGAAGCTGTCAGGTTTTTATATAACCACTCTGCATAGAATGGAGCAAATGAGGACATCAGCTGGGTAAGACTGAAAAGACATTCGTACAAAGTCTCATAAGCAGCCTGCTTATCCGCATTGATATCTCCTCTCCAAAACCTTTTCCTTGCCAATCTCACGTACCAATTGGACAACTGATCCACGGTAAAGTTCATGATGGCACGTGTGGCTTTGGTGGCATCGTAATTGTCCATAGAGGATTCTACTTCTGCAATAAGTGACTGTAGCTTGGATATGATCCACTGATCAAGTTCAGCCCTTTGGCCTACAGGAATCACATTGGATTTGTCGTATGCAAATTGATCCAAGTTGGCATAAAGTGCAAAGAAATTATAGGTGTTTTGCAATGTACCAAAAAACCTTCTTTGCACGTCGGCTACACCCTCAAGGTTGAATTTCAGGTTGTCCCAAGGGTTGGCATTGCTCAGCATGTACCACCTCAATGCATCAGGACCGTATTCTTTCAAGGTCTTGAATGGATCAATGGCATTGCCCAGTCGTTTGGACATTTTGTTGCCGTTTTTGTCCAGAACAAGCCCATTGGCAATCACATTTTTGAATGCTACTGAATCAAACAGCATTCCTGCTATAGCATGCAAGGTAAAGAACCAGCCACGGGTCTGATCTACTCCTTCTGCGATGTAGTCTGCAGGATAATTGGCTTTAAAAATGTCTTCGTTTTCAAATGGATAGTGCCATTGCGCATAAGGCATAGCTCCTGAATCAAACCATACGTCTATCAGGTCGGACTCTCTTTTCATTTTTTCTCCTTTGGAAGAGACCAAGACCACATCATCCACATAAGGTCGGTGCAAGTCCATTTCCTTGCCTTCCCAAGGTGATTTTTCCATGAAACCATGCGCAATGGATTTTTGGATTTCTTCCTGAAGTTCTGCTACCGAACCAATACATTTCTCTTCTGTACCATCCTCAGTCCTCCAGATAGGAAGTGGGGTTCCCCAGAATCTTGAGCGGCTTAGGTTCCAGTCCACCAGGTTTTCAAGCCAGTTGCCAAAGCGGCCGGTGCCTGTCGCCTCCGGCTTCCAGTTGATGGTCTTGTTCAGTTCTACCAACCTGTCCTTGTAGGCGGTAGTTTTGATAAACCAGCTTTCAAGGGGATAGTAAAGAATAGGCTTGTCCGTTCTCCAGCAGTGTGGATAGCTGTGCTCGTATTTTTCAACCTTGAAAGCCTTATTTTCATTTTTCAGGATAATGGAAATGATGATATCCGTGTTCTTGTAGTCAGCGGCATTTTCATCATCATTGGTATAGTTTTTTACATAGAAGTCATCCGCACCAAAGGTTTTGTGCGCCTGAATGCCATGTTCTTCCATTTTTGAAGCAAGATATTCTCCCACTACGGGCAAAAACTTGCCTTGCCTGTCTACTACTGGGATGTCATTGCCTTGCTCATCCTGTACAAAAACACCGGGAACATTGTTTTGGACAAGTGTCCTAAAGTCATCCGCACCAAATGCTTTGGCAAGGTGGACTATACCGGTACCGTCTTCTGTAGTCACATAGTCTCCTGACACCACTGTAAATGCCGGATGTGGCAATGCTATGCCAGCTATCGGAAAAAGCTGCTCGTATTCCCAGCCCAACATGTCTTTTCCCTTGAATTCTTCGATGATTTCGAAAGGAATCAACTTATCTCCTGGTTTAAAGTCTTCCAGCGAAATATCCTTGGCTTTGGGGTTGAAATAAGAGCCCATTCTGGCTTTTGCCAAAATGGCTATCATCGGATCAAATGTGTAGGGATTAAAGGTCCGGACTTTGACATAGTCCAGATTTTCTCCTATGGCCAAGGCAGAGTTGGACGGAAGTGTCCAGGGAGTGGTTGTCCATGCAAGGATATAAGTATTCTCATGATCTTTCAGCTTAAACTGCGCCGTGATTGAGGTGTCTTTTACATCTCTGTAACAACCAGGCTGATTGAGTTCATGAGAACTCAAGCCCGTGCCGGCAGCAGGAGAGTATGGCTGTATGGTGTATCCTTTGTACAATAGGTCTTTTTCGTAAAGCCTTTTCAAAAGGTGCCAAAGAGATTCTATGTATTTGGCGTCAAAAGTGATGTAAGGATCATCCAAATCCACCCAGTAGCCTATTTTTTCCGTAAGGTCATCCCACTCGTTTTTGAAACGCATGACTGTTTCCCTACATTTTTTATTGTACTCTTCTACTGAGATGGTTTTGCCTATGTCCTCTTTGGTGATGTTAAGCTCTTTTTCAACCTGAAGCTCTACCGGAAGGCCATGGGTATCCCATCCACCTTTTCTTTTGACCTGGAATCCCTTAAGGGTTTTGTACCTACAGAAAATATCCTTGAGCGTACGGGCCATCACATGGTGGATTCCCGGTGTGCCATTGGCAGAGGGAGGGCCTTCAAAAAAGGTGAAGGTTTCGGCTCCTGTTCTGTTATCTACTGATTTGCTGAAAATGTCTTTTTCTTTCCAAAATTGCAGGATATCTTCTCCTATTTGGGGATAATTAACCTGCTTGTACTCCTGATATTTTTTCACAGTATTCCTTGGTGTTTTTTTTACCTGTAGTGATCTGTCTGGATATTTGACTTACCCTAAGGAAGCCATGTCATTCAATTTTCAGAATTTCTGGCCATGCCTAAAAAGTAAGCAGGCGCAAAGTTAAGATATTTTGGAGGAATAGAGGTAGAGAAACAGAAAATTGATACCAAAGCATTACTGCATGCATTTTATTGATTAAGTTTAAGTAAATCAATACCTATGAACAAATCCATATTTGATCAAAATGCTGTAGATGAAGTCATTTCCAGAGTGGAAAAGCTCAGTGCAAGCGATCAGGCCAACTGGGGAAGGATGACTGCTACTGAAATGTTGGCGCATTGTAACCTTGCTCATCAGTCAATTCTCAAAGCCCCAAAAGCCGAAAAGGGGGGAGGTTTTAAAAAATGGTTGACAAAATTGTACTTCATATATTGGATGAAGGAATTTCCAAAAGGAGCAAAAGGCCCCGGGCGATTTGACATGAAAGACAAAGTGGACATAAGTTTGTTTGAAGAAGAAAAATCCAAATACATACATATTATAGGGAAATATGCCAAATTGGATCAAAAGTTGGCTGGTTTTCATCCTCGTTTTGGCCCGCTCAATCATAAGGAATGGGGAATATTTGTCTGGAGGCATGCCGATCATCACCTTAGACAGTTTGGGCTTTAGGGGGGATGAATGGGTTTTTTATTGTGATGCAGCAAATCACCTTACAAATCCAAACAGCCAAAGCGGGATTCTATTGGAAGTACCGAATTGTAAATCGGCGATTGCTAAATAAGAGCCTTGTTCATCCTTAATTTGAAAATTTGATTTGTTTTTCCCTCCCACTTCGAAAATATACTTGTCATCAACTAAGAAATCTCCTTTATCCGGAAGACTTAATTGATGTTTTTCGGCTACTTGAGAATAAAAGAATGTCTCTCGAAGATTACCAACATCTAGATTCGCACCTGCCAAGGCATAACTGATATTGGTGTTTTCTAAAAAAATCTTATCAGGTTTTTGAAGGATACTCGTGCTTTTACCCTTTGCAAAAAGACTGTTGATGATTTTCGCTTTTTCTAAATAGTGAAGGTATGTAGTTAGCGTATTTCTGTGAATCCCAATCTTTTCACTCAACTTAGCCACATTGGGTTTGAAAGGAACACTTTGGGCAATTAAGCCCAATAATTGATGTATTTTTTTTGTCTTATGAATATCCATTCCCTCGATAAATTGAAGCTCTGTTTCTATTATCAAACGGATGATTTGCTCAATTCTCAAGTGATAAGTTTTTGTCCCTTCCAGAAAAAATGGATAATACCCGAACTTGAGATAATTATTAAATTCGGTCAGTGGATTGATCTTAGACAAGACCATGTTGGCCAAATCTATATGCCCGGAAAGGATTTCCCCAAGGGAAAACAGAGGTAGCTCTAGGTTATTTGTAAAGTTCAAATATTCCCTAAAGGAAAGACCACTTAAATTATAAAGGATGGCTCTTCTGCTTAGATCAACGTCCAGTCTTAGCATGTCAATTACGGATGAACCAGTAAAGACTATTTTCAATTTTTTATAAAAGTCGTAGGCATTTTTCAGCTCTCTGGCCCAAGTGGGATATTTGTGTACTTCATCCAACACCAAAAATCTACCTCCAGAAAAATAAAAACTTTCTATTGTTTCTATTAAAGTATGATTGCCAAAATAAATATCATCCAAAGACCAATATGCAGCTTGATCACTCAAACCATAGGTTTTTCGGAGATATTGCAATACTAAGGTTGATTTTCCCGTACCTCTAGCCCCTAAAATCCCGACCAACCTACTTTCCCAATCGATTTCTTCATATTTATTTCTGATTGTTTTTAAGTTGGTAGAGCCAATTATCAACTTAGATTTTTGATTCAAGGCTTCCATTTCTGCTATTTTATTTAGCAAAAATAAGAAAAAATGCTAAGTAAAATAGCAAAAATCAGCTTTTTAATTACCTTAGTAATTGTCAAACTCCCGGAAGAGCTATTCCTTTTACTTTCCTGTAAAGAGAAAGTGCATGCTTGTCCGTCATTCCAGATATGAAATCAACCAAAGCCCGCAGCATGGGGTATGCATTCTGAGAATTGCCCCAACCCTCCATTGGAAATCCCTCAGGAAGTAGACGGAGAATGCTTTTGTCTTTTCCGGCATACATCTCGGTCTGATAAAACTTATGGTTGAGCGCTTTGGAAAATACCTCCAAGAGTCCCTCCAAAACCTGATATCCTGCGGCTTCTTTTTCCAAAACGGGCTTGGACCTATAGATTTTTTGTACCGATAGCCTGGATATTTTTCCTAGGGCTTTGGCTGATGGAATTATCTCTGTCAAAGCCTGGTCAAATTCTCCGCTCAACATCTGTTCCTCACTTTGGCAAAAAGCTTCCACAGTTTCTTCTATGAGTTGGCCTATAGCCATGGCCCTTAGTACAGCGAGTTTTTGCGTAGGAGTAGCATATTTTTTCAGTTTATCCGGCTGGTATCTCTGACCAAGGATTTCCCCCAACAGATCCACACTTTCCTCAAAGCTGACCAGTCCGAGTGTTGCCCCATCTTCCAAGTCAATTATACTGTAGCAAATATCATCAGCTGCTTCTACCAAAAATGCCAAAGGATGCCTGAAGTAGCATTCAGGACTTGATTTTTCTAAGCCCAAGGTGCTAGCCAGCATCTCGAAATCTTTCTTTTGGTCAATGAAAAATCCGAATTTTTTGTGGCTTCTTCTATTGGAATCTTTCTCAAAAATGTATGAGGGCCTTGGATACTTCGTAAAAGCTGCAAGGGTAGCAAATGTAAGCTTAAGTCCATTGTGTTGGGATACCAGCATTCTGAACCCTTGGGCATTTCCTTCGAATTGGCAAAGGTCCTCCCATTCCTGATGGCTTACAAAAGGTTGCCAGATGTAACCGTAAGGATGGTGTTTGAAAAAATCCGAAATGGCCTCTTCTCCTGCATGCCCAAAAGGTGGATTGCCTATGTCATGGGAAAGCGCCGCCGCAGCCACTATAGCTCCCAAGTCAGATGCCGAAATCCCGGATTGGTGTAGTTCAGGGTATTTTGACAATAAAAAATCACCTGCGGCTTTTCCCAATGACCTGCCCACACTGGATACTTCTAGACTGTGGGTCAGTCGGGTATGTACAAAATCATGCTCTGGTAGGGGAAAAACCTGTGTCTTATCCTGAAGGTTACGGAATGGGGCTGAGAAAATTACCCGATCATAGTCCCTTTCAAACTCACTCCTATTTTGGGTTTCCGTTGCGATCGAACCGTCTTTGTGCTCAAATCTTCCTCCGGTCAAAAGTTTTTGCCAATTCATCATGCCCAAAAATACTAAAGCTAATGGTCATAGGTCCAGAAATAGGGGGAAAATATACCGAGAATAATTTTTGGCACTTTACTTGAAAAGATTTTAGCTGTCAAACACCAAATTATTAAAAAGATGAAAAACACATTATTTATCATGATGCTGGCATGTCTGGCATTTTCAGGGCTTAGTTCCTGTGATCAGCAGGAAAATTACAATACCATTTCAGAAGGAAACGCTAAAGTTAATGTACTGCTGGTAGATGCTCCGGCAGAATATGATGAGGTCTGGGTCGAAGTTTTGGAAGTGAGGATATTGCCAAGCGACAGAGACGAAAATTCAGGGTCTGCCTGGATTTCGATTCCCCATGAGTCCAATGACAGAAAAATCAATCTTCTTTCACTTGTGGGTAATAATGATGCTCATTTAGGAAGTGTAGAAGTTCCTGCAGGAAGGGTTTCTCAAATCAGATTGATCTTGGGAGATGACAATTATCTGGTCAAAGATGGCAACAGAATAGACCTCAAGACGCCGAGCGCACAGCAAAGTGGTTTGAAGCTGCAGGTAAATAAAGAATTTGAAGCTGGTAGGGAATATGACTTGGTCATAGATTTCGATGCCGGCAGGTCTATCGTTAGGGCTGGTAACAGTGGTAATTATATTTTGAAGCCGGTTCTGAGAGTTGTGGCAGAAACAGCTTCCTCCATTCAAGGTACCATTCTTCCTGTAGAAGCTGAGCCAAGGGTCACGGCTGTGAGAAATGGAGACAGCTTCTCAACTTTTACAGATGAAAATGGATTTTACAGGTTGAGGGGAATTCCTGCCGGAACTTACAATATTGTAATTGAGCCAAAAGAGCCTTATCTACCTGTGACTATAGAAGGAGTGAATTTAGGGGATGGCGAATCCCTGACATTGGACACGGTTACTTTAGAGACTGAATAATGAAATTTTAAAGCCATCCACTTTGGGTGGCTTTGTTTTTCATATTCTTTTTTAAATTTGTCATGTGAATAAACTAGGAATTTCTCTGATTTTGATTTGCTGTCTTATTATCTCCTGTACGGATCAGACAGAAAGAACCACAGCTTTGGTAAATGTATTTTTGATAGATGCTCCAGGAGATTTTGATGAAGTCTGGGTAGAAGTGTTGGGTGTAGAAGTACAGGCAACAGGGACAAGGGGGCAGGATAATGCAGATCCAAAATTTTTCCCTAATGAAGTGGTTGACAAAAAAGTAAATGTTGCAGCACTTGTAGGTGAGAGTCAATATTTGGTCGGTAGGGGAGAACTGCCTGCAGGCAATATCACAGGACTTACTTTGAAGCTCGGCGCTGATAATTTTATTAAAAGGGGTGAAGAAAGGACAAACCTTAATCTTGCTGACAATTCCCCATCTGTCAGTTTCAGCCTTTCCATGGAGCCGGGATTGTCCTTGGATGTGTTCATTGATTTTGAAGTGTACCGCTCTATTTTTGAAGGGGATGGTGACAATCTTGAATTAGTCCCTAGACTAAGGGCCTTTTCATCTCTTAATACAGGGAGTATTTCAGGGTCTATCAGACCGCAAAATCAAAGAGCTGTGCTTTATGCAGTTCAAGGTAGGGATACTGTCGCTTCCACCGGTGTAGTTGCCAATTCCGGCGACTTTCGTCTTAGAGGGTTAAGTGGAAACTATAGACTTATCATTCAACCATTGAATCCGGATTTTTTTTCAGATACTTTGAATAATGTTAACGTAGGGCCCAGGCAGACCACTCAGGTGGGTAATGTTACTTTGAGACCTAGAGGAGAATAAGCATGATGGACAAAGATGTACAATACATGAGGAGGGCTTTGGACCTGGCTGAACTGGGCAGAGGTTCTGTTAGTCCTAATCCTATGGTAGGCTGTGTAGTGGTACATCAGGACAGAATAATTGGGGAGGGATACCACATGAAGTATGGAGGCCCGCATGCAGAACCCAATGCCATTGCCTCTGTCAAAAACAAAGAGCTTCTTTCCAAATCTACTGTATATGTAACCTTGGAGCCCTGTTCACACTGGGGGAAGACACCTCCTTGTGCAGACCTTTTGATAGAAAGAAAAGTAAAAAAGGTAATCATAGCTGCTGTAGATTCCAATCCATTGGTTGGCGGAAGGGGAATTCAGAAACTCCGTGATGCTGGCGTGGAGGTGGTGCAGGGGATTATGGAAAAAGAAGCAATTGAGCTCAATAAGCGCTTTTTTACTTTCATTCAAAAAAAGCGACCATTTATCATCCTGAAATGGGCAGAAACCCAAGATGGTTTTGTGGCAAGAGAGAATTATGACAGTAAGTGGATCAGCAATCCTTACAGCAGACAATTGGTGCACAAATGGAGAAGCGAGGAAGATGCCATCATGGTGGGTACCCTTACGGCAAAATATGACAATCCCAGGTTGGATGTAAGAGAGTGGACCGGAAAAAACCCTATCCGAGTGCTGATAGACAGAAACCTCAGTTTGCCCAATGATTTGCATTTATTTGACCAAAAAATACCTACGCTTTGCTACCATCAATCTGACCGGTCGGATCAAGAAAACCTTTCATTTATAAAATTGAAAGATGGTTTTGACCTGGAGGATGTACTTCAGGATCTTTATTCAAAAAAAATCCAGAGCATCATCATAGAAGGGGGTGCCAAAATATTAAATAAGCTCATTTCAAAGAACCTTTGGGACGAAGCGAGGGTTTTTACTTCAAATGTTTGTTTTGGTACAGGAATCCATGCTCCTCAAATGAAAGGAAGGTCTTTTGATCAAATCAGCATGCAGGGAGACCATTTGAAAATCTTTAAAAATCATACAGAAAAGTAAATGGCAGAATCCATATATATCCCCGAAGCAGCTACAAAATCAGAAAAGTACGAAGCCATCTTGCCTCAGATTGAAGCTTTGATATCGAGTGAGAAAGATACTTATGCCAACCTTGCTAATGTTGCCGCAGTCTTGAAGGAAGGGTTTGGTTTTTTTTGGGTAGGATTTTACTTGGTGAAGGGCAGCGAGTTGGTATTGGGACCTTTTCAAGGTCCTCTAGCCTGTACAAGAATCCGTAAAGGAAAGGGCGTATGCGGAACCGCTTGGGAGAAGGGGTTTACCCAACTTGTCCCCGATGTAGAAGCTTTCCCAGGTCATATTGCCTGTAGTTCGGCTTCTAAATCAGAGATTGTTGTTCCCGGTTTTTTTAAGGATGAAGTATGGATAGTGTTGGATGTCGACAGCGATCAGCTTGACGATTTTGACCAAGAAGATCAGGTTTACCTTGAAAAAATGATGAACATGCTTGACCGGCACTGTGCACCTGATTTTACACCCTGATCATCAGGACTATTTCACTTCCCATTTGTCAATTTCCTTTTTGTCCATCTTTTTGGGCTGAAATGCCTCCATTTTGTCCAAAAGCTGTACTGGGTCATCAGAAATGATCAATACCTGCAACTGGGACTGATGGAGAAAACCTTCATTTACAGAATGATTTAAAAAATCTATCAGTTTGTCATAATAGCCATTGACATTGTAGAGGGCCAAAGGCTTGCTGATATAGGCTAGCTGATTGAGGGTCATGATTTCAAAAAGCTCCTCAAAAGTACCAATCCCTCCGGGCATGGCGATAAAACCATCTCCCCTTTCTGCCATCAGCCACTTCCTATCCCTCATGGTTTCCACCACAGTAAGTTCTGTGCAGCCCGTATGTGCTACTTCTATGTCTACTAATTTCTGGGGAATGATGCCAAAAACCTTCCTTCCTGATTGCAGCATTTGGTCTGCTATCACTCCCATAAGTCCAACATTACCTGCACCATATACCAGGTCAAGTTCTCTTTTTGCCATCTCTTCAGCCAGCTTGAGTGCGGCTGAAGCATATTTTTTATCTTTCCCTTTATTGGATCCGCAGTAAACAGTTAGTTTTTTCATCCCGAAATATAAAAAACTGATTCAGGAAAGACATAAAAAAACCTGTCTTAAACAGGTCTTTTGTTCATGGCGTCTACCAATTCTCGTTTTAGTTTTCTTTCTCTTTCCAAGGTGTTTTTCCTGTGCTGCTCAAACTCTTCCATTGTATCTTCAAGGTCTTTCCTTGCTTTGGAGATTACTTTGTGACTCTGACTGTACTGGAACAGGAAAAATAGAAGTGCACCGGTCAATATCAGGACTATTGTCCACATGATGCTGCTATAGGCAGATTTATGGATGGGCATACCCAAAAATTCAAAGCTGTCCCTTTCAGAAACAGCTAAAGTAAGTTGATCTTGCAATTCGGACATTTGTGCTTCCAGACCGGCAATTTGTTCCTGTCTTTCTTTTAGGTCTTTTTTCACAGTGACCAGTTGATCCTTGAAGACATTAAGGGAATCGGTTACGTTTTTTCTGATCTTATCCAAATTGGTGCGCTTGACCACTTTATATTCCTGAAAATTATTTGAAACAGAGTTGATATAGTCAAACTGGCTTGAGATGGTTCCTGAATTCAAAGAGGGAGCGGGCTCTTCCTGTTGGCCAACTACATAAGTAGTAAATGCAAAAAAAGTGAGTAGTCCGATAATTGTGGCTTTTTTCATTAGAGATTGGTGTATTTTGTACTATTTAATGAAGTTTTTTTTCAGTTTTTATCCTGATTTTGTAGGGTTAGCAATAAATATGCCTGTTTATTAGTAAATTATCAAAAAATAACCGGAGAAAAATATATTTTTTGTTCAAAGACTCAGGTATATGAGGTAAAAATATTACTTTTCCAATAAGTCTTTAGTTTCTATTCATTTCAATTTTTGCAAAATCGGGGATATCTTGTTATTATCAGGTGAGACAAAAAAAATGGATGATGGAGGGAAATGAATTGTTATTGAAAGTCGGAGATTACTTCTTCCTTACTTTTCATACTGCGTTGATTCTGTTCAACCTATTTGCATGGATATACAAACCATTACTAAGATGGCACCTGTTTACCATTGGGATTACATTTGCCTCATGGGGTATTCTGGGAATATGGTATGGTTTGGGGTATTGTCCATTGACAGATTGGCACTTTGAGATTTTGCGACAGCTGGGTGAGTCTGACCTTCCCAATTCTTACATCAGTTTTTTGCTCCAAAGGGTTTTTGGAATTCATCTTCCCGAGAATGTAGTAGATACATTGACGTTGGTATTTTCCCTACTGGCTTTGGTATTATCTGTTTATTTGAATTTTTTCAGAAAGAAAAGAGGCTAAATCTATCATTTATAACTGTCCTGTCGACTTTTTTTAGTAGAAAATACCATGTCTTAAACCGATTCCTGCCTAATAATTTTTAAATCCTTAAAACCCACTTTGATTTTAGCTTAACTTTTAACGATTTGATAATGAAATAATTTGAAAATTAAATATAATGTAAAAAAACGGCTAATTCATTGAAATAATTTTAAATAGTAAGATGTTTTATTAACTTTGAATCATCAACAAAGACAAAAGGTCTTATTGAAACACAGAATTGTAGGATGATGAAATTGGCAAACATGCCCTCCTGTCTCGGGGGTGGGGATTTCGGAATAAAGTAAATAGCGAGCTCGTATTTTACCTAACTGCCCTTTGGAGGTTCGAATCCTTCTCCTACAGCCAAAATTACTAACAGTAAACGACTGTTGGCAAAGTTTGAAAAATTTATACTGTAGGATGTTGAAATTGGCAGACAAGCCCTCCTGTCTCGGGGGTGGAGACCAAAGGATAAAGCGAATAGCGAGCTCGTATTTTTGCCTAACTTCTCCGTGGAGGTTCGAATCCTTCTCCTACAGCTGGTTATTTTGGGTTTATTGTTAATTGACTAAAGCTGTGAAGTGTATTCACGGCTTTTTTACTTTTATGATTATCCAGTTTTCAATGATCAAGAACTTAAGGTAATGCCAGCAATATTTTCACTTCTTCTGTAGTCTATTGACTGTGATCAGCGGACCGGTTTTTTTAAGAAAAATTTCAATTATAAATTATTCATACTGCTAAGATTGAATTTAAACTTAAGTCCATCAAAGGTCCGTAGATTTTACTTTGGAAGCGATAAGCGCAGGTCTATAAGATGCCAAAAATGTAATGGTGATCACTGCCAAGCTTGTCCATAAAAAATCTGTCCAGACAATTTTCACAGGATAGCTGTCAATGACGGAGGAACTGATTCCCAGCGAAACCAGGCCGAAATTGTCCTGAACCCAAACTATGGCAAAGCCTGCCATCAGTCCTATTAATGCCCCGGACAGGGCGATGATCGCACCTTGTTTGATATAGATCTGTTTGACAAGCTTTTCTCTTGCACCCATGGCAAACAGAATGGCAGTATCTTTTTTCTTTTCTATCGCCATCATACTCAATGAAAAGAAAATGTTAAATGAAGCAATAGCCAGTATAAAACTTAAGGTAATGAAGACAAAAAGTTTTTCAATCTTGATGGTCCTGAGTATACCTGCGTGTTGTTCGTCGGTGTCTTTGACCAAAAAATCCTCACCTAAATGCTCCCTAAGTTTATTTTTCACTCCTTGAATCCGGTACCCATCCGCCACTTTGATTTCCAGTGAGGTTCTTTTCTGTCCGTAATTGAGTAGCTTGCTGACAAAAGCAATGGGGGCAATGATGTAGTTGTCGTCAAAGTCCTTTTCAATGCTGAAAAATGCCGCAGGTTTGATGATATCCCTGTTGTAGAGTTGGTTTGGGTCAATAGACCCGGCACTCCTTGGGGCTTTGGGATAATATACCTGAAGCAGTTCAAAATCATTGTCCAAATCCACAGACAGGAAAAAGCCAACCCCCCTTCCAATGATAGCTTTAGGCTGTACATCTGTTCCAAGATCAAGATTGCCCCATACATAGCCTTCGGCAAACCTGTCAGGATCTTCCAGATAGGCTTCTGATACGCCTTTTATTTTAGCAAGGTGTTGGTTGTCCCGATACCTGAACAATGCATTGTCTTCTATCACTTCGGTCAACAATGCCACACCTTCTACCTTTCGTATCCCTTCAATCCATTTCGGATCAGCTTCAAATGACTTGCCCAGTGCAGGTTCTACCTTCAGCTCAGCATCAAAGGAGGCATATAGGCCTCTTACCAGATCTTCCAGACCATTGAATACAGAAAGCACTACGACCAGGGCCATAGTACCCACTGCCACTCCAATCATAGAAATTCTGGAAAGGATGGTGATGAAATTCCGTTTCTTTTTGCTACGGAAATACCTAGAGGCTATAAAATAGGATACGTTCAAAAGATGGCAGGTTAATCTTCTTCCTCTTCGTCTTCTTCAGAAGACTCAGGGATGTCTAATTTGGAGATAACGGCATCCATGTGCTGGGCATAGGAGGCAGAGTCATCCATAAATAATGCGATTTCCGGAACTATACGGACACTTTTTCCGATTCTGTTTCCCAAATGTTTGCGCAGCTCGCTTTTCTTGTCGTTCAGCTTTTCAAATACAGGTTTGTCTTTTTCCATCAGAAAACTGAGGTATACTTTTGCCAGACCGAGATCAGGGCTTACCAAAACCCTTGCTACCGTGATAAAGGCACTGCCTATCAGGTGCTTGGCTTCTTTCTGAAAAATCTCTCCAAGTTCCTTTTGGATCAGCTTGCTGTATTTCTGTTGTCTTTTACTTTCCATATCAGATTAAAATTGGAACAAATTTAGTGAATTAAATGACTAACCTTTAATTTCGGGAGTTCTGATTGTACCACCACTCATCCACAAATAGATTTTGATAAGCTTTTTTAGAATAAACGATCCTTTTCGCCTTTTGGCCCTATTGGCTTTGATGGTTTTGATGAGTGGTATTTATATCTGGTTGCTGGACATGCCTCTGTTACAACCTGAGATGGTCTGGATGCTTCTAGGGGAAAGGATGGCCGAGGGTAAGCATATGTATAAAGACATTCTGGACGACACCGGCCCATTGGCAGGAGGGGTTTATTGGTTGCTTCATCTTGTTTTTGGCAGGTCTGTAATTGTGTACAAGATTCTGGCAGGATTGGTTGTGTTTGTCCAGATGGCCTATCTAAATGGCCTTTTCATGCGGTATAAGTCTTACGACGAGAATACCTACATTCCGGCATTTGTGGTCATGATCTTGTTTTATTGTTCTTTTGACCTGGTTACCCTGTCCCCTGCTTTGCTGGGGAGTACTTTCATTGTGTTTGCATTGGGACAGTTGTTTGCCCAGACAGTGCTCCAAAAGGAAGGCTCAGATTCGGTTCTATTGGTGGGTCTTTACGCTGGAATTGCATTATGTTTCCATTTTCCGTTGGTGATCTTTTTCCCTTATCTCATATTGGCAGGTATTGTAGTGAGCGGGTTTAGTTTTAGACAGCTTTTACTTTCGCTGATAGGCTATACCATACCCATTGGGATTTGTGCTTTGTATTATTTCTGGATAGATGCATTGCCGGAATTCGTTATCGAATACATATTGACAGGCAGATTGGGTGAAGTGTATGTCCATGTAGGTTTCAGGGATATGCTACTGCTGTATGTGACACCATTGTTTTTTACGGTTATCGGAATTTTTCTCAGTTCACTTTTTAAGTCTTTGACGGTCAATCAGCAGAAGCAACTGCAATTGATGATGATTTACTTGGTATTTGCCGCTTCTTCAGTATTTCTGATCAACAGAAGGACTCCCTATCAGCTTCTGATCCTTATTCCTTCCATGGCTTATTTTATTTCCATGTTTTTTATTGTGGCCAAAAGAGGCTTTGTGAACAGGATTTTGGCTTATGTGTTTGTTTTGGGAATTCCGCTGATAGGATACGCTTGGTGGTACGTCAAAAGTGAAAGAAATGAACTGCAAGAGTATGCAGTAATTTACAAGCAGGAACATGAAATCAGTAAGAATAAAAGGGTGTTGGTATTGGGGAATGATTTAGGGTTTTATAAAAATGCGACTCAGGTAACCCCATACCTGAATTATTATATATCCAGAGAAGTACTTTCTGATTTTGAAGATTTCAAAGACATGGCAGATGCCTACAAAAATTTTCTGGAGGAAAAACCTGAAGTGGTGATTGATGAGGATGGGGTTTTCAGGAATCTGGTACAGAGAATCCCCCTGCTTCAGGAAAAATACCGGAAATCGGGTAAATTTTATTTTCTGGAAGATTGATTTTTGTTGACTTGGGGTATGATGAAAATTGCATATCACTTTGAAATTGAGGTGCATATGTTTAATTTAAGTCCGGTTATGGACTGCCTTTTTATTTCCGGTTTTACAGCGGTACTATGAATGTTTTCAAAAGCAGATAAAAACTGTCCTTGCCAACACATTTGGTCAGATTTTTAACTCAAAAACAAACATCACATGGAAACCAGATTTGGCTTTGTCAAAATGAAAATTGATGAATTTGAGCAATGGCTTGGGCAGCAGCGGGTAGCCAGGACTATTCTCAATGTGCAGCAGCATCACACCTGGATACCGAATTATTCCCATTTCAATGGATCGAATCATTTCGAAAGGCAACTGGCCATGAAAAACCACCATGTTGGGGTCAATGGCTGGGCGGACATTGGGCAACATTTTTCTGTATTTCCCGATGGAATGATTGTCTCTGGAAGACCACTCGAGCGGGTTCCTGCCTGCATCACTGGACACAATGCCAACTCGGTTTGCTTAGAGCATGTAGGTAATTTTGATAAAGGCGGCGATACCATGATGGAGGAGCAGAAGGAAGCGATCATCAGGATGACAGCGGCCCTGTGCAGGAGGTTTAATCTCCCGGTGAACCACAATGCAATCATTTATCACCATTGGTTTGAATTGGGTACGGGACATAGAAATAACGGAAGCAGGAATAACAAATCCTGTCCTGGGACGGATTTTTTTGGAGGGAATAAGGTGGAAGATTGTGAAGAGCATTTCTTGCCTTTAATCAGACAACAGTTAGGGGATTTTGATGTGGTGAAAACCAAAAACCCTTTTATCAAATATGTCATTGTCACCGCCAATAGACTCAACATCAGGTCACAGCCCCATGGTAGAGCACCTTTGGTGATTGGAAGGGATGCTGCTGAACTTGGGTCCATTCTAAGGGTATATGGTAAGACGGATGGCTGGTTGAAAATATCCAATTCCCAGGAGCACTGGGTTTCTGAGAGGTATACACGGGAAGTTAAAAGAGCAACAGTCAATGCCAATGTTTTAAGAGTAAGGTCAGGTCCAGGAACCGAGTTTGCGGTAGAAGGAAATCTGCCTAGAGGGGAAGAGGTGTTTATTTTGGAAGAAAATGGAGGTTGGTGCAAGATCGGCTTTGAAGAAAAATGGCTCAGCAAAGATTATCTGGATTTTCAGAAAGTAGATTTATAAGGTTGGGGATATGAGTACTTTGGGAAATGGGAAGTATTTGAGGTTTTATTATCCCCGATCAGTTCATCTTGTTAAAAAGTGGCTATAAAAAATCCGGGAGAGGTACCTCCCGGATTTTATTATTTACAAGCGATTTTTTCTACCCGGTTCATGTGGCGTCCTCCTTCAAAATCTGTTTCGAGGAAGATCATTGACATATCTTCTGCCAAATGATATGGGACAAATCTTGCCGGAAGTGCAAGCACATTGGCATCATTGTGTTGTCTGGATAAAGCAGCAAGCTCTTCATTCCAGCAAAGTGCTGCACGTATACCCTGATGTTTATTGGCTGTGATGGCTACACCATTTCCCGAACCACAGATCAAAATTCCTTTTTCTTGCTCTCCTTTTTCTATGGCTTCACAAAGTGGATGCACATGATCGGGATAGTCTACAGAATCATCAGTGAAAGGTCCAAAGTCAGTGACTTCGTAACCTTCGGATTCCAGTTTTTGGATCAATTTAACTTTGTAATCAAATCCGGCATGGTCGCCACCTACAGCAATTTTCTTACTCATCGTCTTGGTATTTAAGTCTGTCCTCCAATTCTTGTTTTTCTTTTTTTCGTTCCAGTCTTTTTGCGATCTGTATTCCGGCCTCATACAGTACCAATATTGGCATAGCAATTAGAACCTGCGAAATGACATCCGGCGGGGTAATGACAGCAGCCAGGATAAGGATCGAAACAATGGCATGCCTCCTGTAAGCTTTCAGCATCGCTGCGGTCACCAGACCTGACATAGACAGGAAATAAATGACCACAGGAAGCTGGAACATAATGGCAGATGCCAAAACCAACATGGACAAGGTAGTCACATAAGAAGTAATATCAAATTCATTCAGAATGCTTGGGTCCAGCTGGTAATTGGAAAGGAAGTTGATAGAAAGGGGTGCCAATATAAAATAGCCAAAGGATGCACCCATGAAAAACAGTAGACTGACAAAGAAAACAGCACCACGTGCCGCCTGCCGTTCTTTGGAATAAAGTCCAGGGCTGATGAATTTCCAAACTTCATAAAAGAGGTAGGGGAAAGCAGCAATCAATCCCACCACCATAGAGGATGTCAGGTGCATGGAAAATTGCCCGGTCATCTGTCTACTTTGAATGGTAAAGGGCAAAGTATCTATGCACAATACAGGTGTGGAAAGTGCATCAGCAATCTGACACAACAACCTATAAGTGACAAAGTCTACCCGGGAAGGACCTAAGATTACCTTTCCAAACACGATGCTTTTGGCTAGGAATGCCGCTACTGTAAATATCAATACGGCTGCCACGGAGCGCAGAAGATGCCAACGCAATTGCTCCAAATGGTCCAAAAAGGACATGCCCTCTTCTTCCTCTTCTTCTCTATACTGATCTAAGGCCACGCTTTAGGGATATTTTTAATACAATGGAAATTGAACCATCCAGTCATTTACCTCTTTTTTGATTTCGGCAAGTGTGGATTCATTGTCATGGTTGCTCAGGGCTTTGTCTATAAAGCCGACAATTTTTTTCATGTCTACTTCATTCAATCCTCTTGTGGTGACTGCGGCTGTACCTACCCTCATACCTGAGGTGACAAAAGGAGATCTTGTGTCGAAAGGAACCATGTTTTTGTTGATGGTAATGTCAACTTTACCGAGTGTTTCCTCTGCGAGTTTACCGGTAATGTCTTTGTTTCTAAGGTCAATCAGCATGAGGTGATTGTCTGTCCCGCCGGAAATCAGTTTATAGCCCAGGCTCACAAACTCTTCTGCCATGACAGAAGCGTTCTTTTTCACTTGGAGCACATATTCCATGTATTCATCGGATAGTGCTTCTTGAAAGGCTACAGCTTTTGCTGCGATGATATGTTCCAAAGGACCTCCCTGAGTTCCTGGGAATACTCCTGAATCCAATAGCGAGGACATCTTTCTCAGTTCTCCTTTTGGAGTTTTCAGACCGAAAGGATTGTCAAAATCTTCTCTCATCAAAATCAAGCCACCTCTAGGTCCTCTCAAAGTTTTGTGAGTAGTAGTGGTCACAACATGACAATATTCCAATGGGTCGTTCAAAAGACCTTTTGCAATTAGACCGGAAGGGTGGGAGATATCGGCCAATAAAATGGCACCAACCTGATCTGCAATATCTCTAAGCCTTTCATAATCCCAATCTCTGCTGTATGCCGATGCACCACAAATCAATAGCTTAGGTTTTACTTCAAGTGCTTTTGCTTCTACTTTATCATAATCGATGAGACCTGTTTCTTCTTCCACACCGTAAAAATGCGGTTGGTAAAGTTTTCCGGAAAAATTCACCGGGCTACCATGTGTAAGGTGTCCTCCATGAGAAAGGTCAAAACCTAGAATAGGGTCTCCTGCATTGAGGCAGGCAAGGAATACTGCTGCATTGGCCTGGGCACCTGAATGTGGCTGCACATTGGCCCAGTTTGCACCGAAAAGCTCTTTTGCCCTATCTATCGCCAATTGCTCGATTTCATCTACTACTTCACAACCTCCGTAATACCTCTTATTAGGTAATCCTTCAGCATACTTGTTGGTCAGTACCGATCCTGCTGCTTCCATTACCTGCTTGCTGGTGAAATTCTCTGAAGCGATCAGCTCAATTCCTGTTTTTTGACGGTTTTCTTCTTTGGCTATAAGGTCAAAAATGACTTGGTCTCTTTTCATGTGTTTTTATTGTTCTTCAGTGGCCACATGGAATCTCGCATCTCAGATCATTATCACGGCTAGTGAGATTGGCCATTTGCGCGATTTCATTTCGGATTTTATTAGGTGCTCAAAATTAGTTTTAAACAATGGATTATCCAATTGATTAATTGGCAAAAGGAGGTACTCTTTAAATTCAATCATGTTGGGCTCAATTTACAAGCTATAAAAACCAATTTGAACCAAGAAGACTGAATAAAATGCTTATCTCATTTTCCATCCAAATATTCCAAAGAATTCAAAAACTGGCTTAATCCAAGCGGGGCAGACTGAGCTTGTACCGGACTGCAATCAGACGTATGCTGATCACAGTGGATATAGAAATCAACATGTTGTAGTCTCTGGCCAATCCAAAATAGTTCAGAACCAGGTATAGAATGGCACCTGCCAAGCAGGCTGAAGCATAAATTTCCTTACGGAAAAGAATGGGGATTTCATTGGTCAGAGTGTCCCTGATCACCCCTCCCATGACTGCCGAAAACATTCCCATAATGGCAGCGATCTCAGGCCTTACTCCGAGACTCATGGCTTTTTCTACCCCCAAAACAGTAAAAAAACCAATTCCCAAAGTGTCGAAAAGAAACATGGTCTTTCGGAGTTTCAATAAAGCGGAAGGGAAAATGAAAGCCAGAAGGATGCCAGCAAATATGGCATAGAGGAAATTGACATCACCGATCCATACCAGTGGATAGGCTCCCAGTAAAATATCCCTCAAGCTACCTCCTCCTATTGCTGTGATAAACCCGGTAAACCCAGCTCCAAATAGGTCATGTTCTCTATCCCTCACCGCCAAGGCTCCGGAAATTGCGAAAACAAAAGTACCGACCAGTTCGAGTGGGTATTGGATATCCATTATAGCATAAAGGTTTATTGGAAGCTTTCTTTGAGGTATTTGGCAGTATGATTGTCCTGCACCTCCATCAATGCTTCCGGTGTTCCCTCAAAGGTAATATTTCCTCCGCTTTCTCCTCCCTCAGGGCCAAGGTCAATTACCCAGTCGGCTGCTTTGATGACTTCTGTATTGTGCTCTATGATGATCACAGAATGTCCCTGCTCGATAAGTGCATTGATGCTGTGCAGAAGTTTACGGATATCATGAAAATGAAGTCCTGTGGTAGGTTCATCAAATATAAATAGGATATGGTCGCTTGCTTTGGTTCCTCCTTTTCCTAAAAAGGAAGCCAATTTGACCCTTTGGGCTTCTCCGCCAGAAAGGGTATTGGAAGATTGGCCCATGCCAATGTAACCGAGCCCTACCTCCTGAAGGGGCTGAAGCTTATTGATGATCTGGGTCTTGCCTTCGAAAAAGTCCATGGCTTCATCGATGGTCATGTCCAAAATGTCGGAAATGTCCTTGTCCTTATACTTTACATCCAGGATCTCATTTTTGAAGCGCTTCCCTTTACAGGATTCGCAGGTCAGGTGAATATCGGCCATAAACTGCATCTCTACCGTTACTGTGCCCTCTCCCTGACAGGATTCACACCTTCCTCCATCTACGTTGAAGCTGAAAAATGCCGGTTTGTACCCCCTTTGTTTTGCAAGCCCTTGATCCGAATACAGCGACCTTATGGCGTCATAAGCTTTGACATAGGTGACAGGATTGGACCTGGAAGATTTACCGATGGGATTTTGGTCCACAAACTCCACCTGACTTACCGATTTATAGTCCCCCTCAATTTTATCAAATTTGCCGCTCTCGTCTATCACCGTGCCCAAAGTCTTTCCCAAAGCAGGATAAAGTACTTTTTTGATCAAGGTGGATTTACCGGAGCCGCTGACTCCTGTCACCACGGTAAGCGTATGAAGAGGAAATTTCACAGATAGGTTTTTCAGGTTGTTTTCTCTGGCACCCTTGACCATTATGTAGTCTTTCCATTTTCTGTTCCTCTCTTTTACCTGGATTTTTTCTTCTCCTTTGAGGTACCGTGCAGTATGGCTTTTTCCATGAATAATCAATTCATTCAAGTCTCCCTGAAATACCAGCTCTCCGCCCAAAACACCCGCATCAGGTCCAATATCGATGATCTGATCGGCTGCCTTCATGATTTTTTCTTCATGCTCTACCACAATTACGGTGTTGCCGAGATCTCTTAGGGTTTTCAATACCTCTATCAGTCTTTCAGAGTCACGGGGGTGAAGTCCGATACTGGGTTCGTCCAAAATATACATGGAACCCACCAGGGCAGAACCCAATGATGTGGCCAATTTGATCCTTTGAAACTCCCCGCCTGATAATGTGGAGGTGAGTCTGTTGAGTGTCAGGTATCCCAGGCCCACCTTGTCAATGTATTCCAGCCGGTTAAGGATTTCTTTCAAAAGACGGTTGGCCACCTTAAGCTCTCCCTCGGAAAGTTTGATCTGCTGAAAAAAGTCCAAGGCTTTCCCTATGGGCATCAGGACGATATCGGTAATTGATTTCTCTGCTATTTTTACATAAGAAGCGTCTTTTCGAAGCCGAGTACCTTTACAGTCAGGGCAGGTTGTCCTTCCCCTGAATCTGGACAGCATGACCCTGTATTGGATCTTGTGCGTTTTGGATTCTATATCCGCAAAGAAATCATTCAGTCCTTTGAAGTATTCATTTCCAGTCCATAGCAATGCTTTTTCTTTTTCTGATAGGTCCTCATAAGCTCTGTGAATAGGGAAGTCAAAATAAATTCCTTTCTTGACTAAAGGTTCCAGCCATTTTCCGGTAGTTTCTCCTCTCCACGGAGCAATGGCGCCTTCGTAGACAGAAAGGCTTTTATCAGGGATTACGAGGTCGGGATCAATGCCCAAAACCGATCCGAATCCTTCACAGGTTTTACATGCGCCATAGGGATTGTTGAAGCTGAAAAAGTTGACTGATGGAAGTTCGAAACTCATTCCATCAAGCTCAAAACGGTCCGAAAAGGTTCTCTTGGTTTTGTCAGGAATGAGCACGGTACATTCTCCATGCCCCTCAAAAAAGGCAGTCTGTACCGAATCCGATATCCTGAACTGATTGTCTTCATCTTCCTTTTGGACCGTGGCACGGTCAATGAGAATTTCATATTCGCCTTTGGGCAGGGTTTTTTCATTTACCAGATCTTCCACAAAGTACACCTCAGCATTTACCAGCACCCTCGTAAAACCTTTTTGAAGTAAAAGGTCAAGCTCTTGTTTTCTGTTTCGGTCATTTTGTAAATGAAGCGGACAGGAAATCATCACCCTGTCTCCCTCCTCAAAAGAATGGATGTAGTCCACCACATCGGTGACGGTATGGTGCTTCACTTCCTCTCCACTGATGGGGGAGATGGTTTTTCCTATTCTTGAAAAAAGAAGCTTGAGGTAATCATATATTTCTGTGGTGGTTCCTACCGTCGACCGGGGATTTTTGGTGGATACCTTTTGCTGAATGGCGATAGCAGGGGAGACTCCTTTGATATATTCCACTTCCGGCTTTTCCATTCGGCCCAAAAACTGTCTGGCGTAGGAACTGAGGCTTTCCACGTACATGCGTTGTCCTTCGGCAAACAAGGTGTCGAATGCAAGGGACGATTTTCCCGAACCTGATAGCCCTGTGATGACCACCAGTTTGTTTCTGGGTATGGCTACACTGAGGTTTTTGAGGTTATTGACCCGGGCATTTTTGATAATGATATATTCCTTGGGATCAAGCTGATCTATGGATTCGGAAATTGTGGCTGCGCGTTCACTCATAAATGGCAAAGTTACCCAATCAACATTTCATTTGATAATTTGTTGGGAAGTTTTAGCGTATACCTCCTTGGTTCAGGTCTGTCGTAGACATGGTACAAGTTTATCAATATCCCTAGTTCGAGTTTACTGTGTCCCTGGTTCAAAGTCTTCAGACTTGGACCTAATTAACATTTCAAAAAAACGGATTGAATATTGGTAGGAAACTAGAACAAGAAGTCCAGAGACATCAAGATAGGAAGCACAAGTCTGAAGACTTGCGCTAAGGTAGCATTGTGCTGGAGTATTTACATCCTTGATTGAAGGAACCGGTTTGGTCTGACCAAAAAATCTTCACAACAGAGTAAATTGTTGATATTTAGCCAATTTCTATTAGTATCGGGTTAATTTAGGTCCTTATTTAAATTGGTTAGTGGTATCATTTAGTATATCTATATTTTAGGAGTATCTGCTTAATTGCACGTAGCCAATTATCGTTTTGAACCAGTTCTTTTTGCTAAATTCTAATCAAAAGTTGATTATAAAGCTACTTTTTCTCCCGATTTTCGGGACAGGCTTTGATGAAAAAGTAGCCAAAAAATCAAGAATTTCGAATTCCCGAAAAAAATCGGGACAGGCTCTATCCACGCTCAAGGCCTGCGCTGGCCCGGTCGAAATTCTTCCCACCCTCCAAAGTTTCAATTTACAGTTAGAAGTAAAGTAGAGGGTTTGGTTCTTAAAGTTCAACGTGCAAAGATCCGGGTATTCCTATTTTATTTTTATCAATTGCACCGTCAAAAATCCATTTTCCCAAAGGTTTTTATTTTCTTTGAAAAAGAAAGTCAACAATCATTACTATGAAGATTACCAAAAATAAAGTTATAGGGCTTGCCTATGAGCTGCATGTGGATGACGGGGAATCCGGAATGGAATTTTTTGAAAAAGTCGAAAAGTCAGAGCCGTTTTTCTTCCTTTTTGGCGCGGGAAGTGTTTTTCCCCTACTGGAAAAAGCCCTCGAAGACAAGGAGGTGGGAGATACCTTTGAAGTTTTCATAGACTTTGAAAATGGCTACGGAGATTATGATGAAAGTAAAAAAGTCATTCTTCCCAAGTCAAATTTCAAAGAAGATGGCAAAAAACAAAAAGAGATGCTCAAGGTAGGGAATGTAATTCCCATGCAGGACGATCAGGGGAATCAATTCCGTGGAGAAATATTGAAAATTGACTATAAAGGTGTACACATGGACTTCAATCCGCCTTTAGCCGGGTTTGACCTGCTTTTTAAGGGAGAAATTGTTTCTATCCGGGATGCAGATCCCGAAGAAATAGAACATGGCCATGTTCATGGTCCTGGAGGACATCATCATTGAAAATTCTGATAAGATGCAAAAAATAAGAACTGCCCTGGTGGGTTATGGCTCAGTGGGAGAAAAGATGCATGCACCATTGATCACCGTCTGTCCAAACCTTGATTTGGTGGCGGTAGTGGAGCGAAATCAAGAGAAATCCAAGGAGAAATATCCAGACATAACCATTTACCGAAGCCTGGAAGATTTGCTGGAGGCAGGTGATGCGGACCTTATTGTGATAGTGACGCCCAATGAATTTCACTTCCCTCAGGCCAAGATGGCACTGGAAGCAGGTAAGCATGTAGTGGTAGACAAGCCTGTTACCATACATGCCCGGGAAGCAAGGGAATTGAAAAAAATTGCAGAGGAAAGGGGGCTTGTTCTTTCAGTTTTTCAAAACAGGAGATGGGATGGTGATATCAGGACCATACAAAGGTTGCTTGCTGAAGAGAGTCTGGGCAGAATAGTTCATTTCGAATCCCACTTTGACAGGTTTAGGCCAGCTTTGGCCGACAATTGGAGGGAAAAGGACGTGCCTGGCAATGGGATAACCTATGACCTGGGAACGCACCTCATTGATCAGGCTGTAATGCTTTTTGGGAAACCGGATTGGGTGTACGCCGAAATTCTAAGCCAAAGATCCGGCGCGGTGGCGGACGATTTCTTCGATATTTCCCTGATGTTTGGCAATGTAAAGGCCCGTTTGACAGCCAGTGTATTGGTCAAAGCTCCTTTGCCGAGATTTTTGCTTTTGGGAGAAAAAGGGTCCTATATCAAATTTGGTCTGGATGTTCAGGAAAAGGCTTTTAAAGCAGGGGAAATGCCAGAAGGACCTAATTGGGGCTTGGAAAATGCCGAAGCCTGGGGAGAATTACATTTGGAACACACCTCAATGGCTTTTGAAACCGAAAGAGGAGATTACAGGCTTTTTTATCAAAATGTGGCGGATGCCATCATCCAAAAGCATACGCTGAGGGTGACCATAGATGAGGCCATTACCGTTTTGGAAATCATTGAGGCGGCTTTTCAAAGCCATCATGAAGGCAGAAGGATTCCATTCAAAAAATCAATAGGATAATCTGGCAATTATTGCTGGCGGAGGAAATGAATCCGGGAATTTTCCGGCCATAAAATAGCTGGGGCAATGACGCTGGCCGGATTTTTTATTTCCCTTTGAAGTCTTAATTTTACGGCCTGTTAAAAAAACGAATTAAATAATTAATATATGCCATACTTATTTACTTCAGAGTCTGTCTCTGAAGGCCATCCTGATAAAATTGCCGATCAGATTTCAGATGCTCTGATCGATAACTTTTTGGCATTTGATCCACGTTCCAAAGTAGCTTGTGAAACCTTGGTGACTACCGGGCAGGTGATCTTGGCGGGTGAAGTAAATTCCGAAACCTATCTGGACGTACAGCAGATCGCCAGAAATGTGATCAACAGAATAGGATATACCAAAGGGGAGTACATGTTTGACGGTAATTCCTGTGGAGTATTGTCTGCCATTCATGAGCAGTCTCCCGACATCAACCAAGGAGTGGACAGAAGTCATCCTGAGGAGCAAGGTGCCGGAGACCAGGGGATGATGTTTGGGTATGCTACCAAAGAAACGGAAAACTTCATGCCTTTGGCACTTGATCTTTCCCATAGGATATTGAAAGAGCTGGCAGCATTAAGGAGAGAAAATAGTGAAATCAAATACTTGAGACCGGATTCCAAGGCTCAGGTGACCATAGAATATTCGGATGATAACGTACCTCAGCGTATTGATGCCATAGTGGTGTCTACGCAGCATGATGACTTTGATGATGAGCCCACTATGCTGGCCAAGATCAAAGAAGACATCATCAGTATCCTGATCCCTAGGGTGAAAGCCCAACTGAAGCCTGAGATTCAAAAATTGTTTACCGATCAAATTACCTATCACATCAATCCTACCGGGAAGTTTGTCATCGGCGGACCTCATGGGGATACAGGATTGACAGGCAGAAAAATCATCGTGGACACTTACGGAGGAAAAGGAGCACATGGTGGAGGGGCATTTTCCGGAAAAGATCCATCTAAAGTAGACCGATCTGCGGCTTATGCGACAAGACATATTGCCAAAAATATGGTTGCAGCCGGTGTGGCAGATGAAGTTTTGGTGCAGGTATCCTACGCCATTGGCGTAGCCAAGCCTATGGGTATTTATGTCAATACTTATGGTACTTCCAAAGTCAACATGAATGATGGAGAGATCGCCAAAAAAATCGAAGAGCTTTTTGATATGCGTCCATTTGCCATCGAACAAAGGCTGAAACTCAGAAATCCGATTTATGAAGAAACAGCTGCCTATGGGCACATGGGAAGGGAAAATGAAGTAGTCACCAAAACCTTCACTACACCTGACGGAAGATCCCTAACATTTGATGTAGAGCTATTTACCTGGGAAAAACTGGATTATGTGGATAAGGTGAAAAAAGCTTTTGGGCTTTAAGAGCCAAGGAAATAAAATGATGAAAGAGGTCGATTTCGAAGAAGTCGACCTTTTTTTGGAATTACTTTTTAGTAGAATTTTTCTTGAAGGAGCGTCAATTCAGAAGTGACAATTGGTTTTACCTAAGATTTTTTTTAAATTGAATCGAATTCCCAATTATTCTACTTTTATAGTAATTCTATGAAGCCTTTTCTGATTTCACTGGTTTTATTAATTTGTTTGGCTGCTATTTCATGTCAAGGGATTGCGGATGATGAAATATTGATCAAGGATCTGGAAACAGACCCTTCCTATACCTTTTTATCATTAACTGAAGTAGAATGGGAATTAATAGGTTATGGTAACGATGGGAACAACCGCTTGCAATTGCCAATTATCACCACTGAGAATTGTGTTTATAGGTTGTCGATTCTGGAAAAAGGAGAAATTGAGGGACGTACTTGTCCAAATATTTTTTTCGGAATTTATTCACTGACTGATTCTGAGCAAGGAGCAATTGTAATTGAAAATTTTGTAGTCGGAACCGAGGCCCTGGAGACTTTTGATCCCCATTATTTTGATAGAATGAATCGTGTTTACCGTTATCAACTGACATCAATAGGGTTAAAATTATATTATAAAGGTGATAATTTTATGTTGTTCACTCCGCATTAGCCTTTTCTAAAATTTTATTATTCAAAGCTCATTAATTGAATGAATTTGGGTATCCCTGTACCCAATTAGGAGAATTTTTCTAAATAAACATCTCCTCAATCAACTCATTGTAAAAGTCCCTTACTTCCATACCAATGGCCCTGACCTGTTGTGAAATCAAGCTTGTTTCGGTTTGGCCGGGGACTGTGTTGATTTCTATAAAATAGAATTTGCCTGTTTCATGCTCCAGAAAATAATCTATCCTCACGGCACCTTTGCAATTCAGACGGATATATACCTGTTCAATGATCCGGTTTACCCGAGCCACTTCTTCTTCGCTCATCCTGCCCGGGGTGATTTCTTCAGTGACGCCGGGGGAGTATTTGGCTTCAAAATCAAAAAACTCCTTGCTGCTCACAATCTCTGTGGCAGGAAGTACTGTTGTCTTTCCTTTGGCATGGTAGACTCCGATGCTGAATTCCCTTCCTGAAACAAACTCCTCTACCAAAACTTGCTTGTCTTCGGCGAAGGCTTTGTCCAGGGCATCTTTAAGTTCATTTGGATCTTTCACCTTACTCATCCCAATGCTACTGCCACCACTGTTGGGTTTGATAAATAAGGGCAGGCGGAGGTCTTTCAGAATTTTTTCCCTGTTTTCTTCAGAGTTTTTGAAGAGTTGTAGCGAACGTGCCACATATAGTTCATCGATATCTTTCACTATGGATTTGGTGTAGCCCTTGTTCATCGTGATGGCAGAAGTCAAAGCATCACAGGTGGTGTAAGGAAGCCCCAACATATCGAAATAACCGGCCATTTTTCCGTCTTCACCTGGGGATCCGTGCAATATGTTGAATACTCCGTCAAAAGTGATTTTTTGACCATTTACCAAGATAGAAAAGTCATTCAGGTCAACAGGGATTTTGTCCCCTACAGGACTTAAGAAGTGCCAGTCATTGGGGTAAATGAGGATTTTGAAGACATCATATAGGTTAGTGTCTATGGTTTTTTCTACGACTGCAGCACTTTTAAGAGATACTACGTGCTCACCAGTATAACCACCGGTGATTAGGGCTATTTTTTTCTTCATAATCTTTGGGATCTGATCCGAAAATTAGCGGTTTTTGAGTTCAGCAGTAATTTTTTCAACGAAAATTTCGGCTTTATTTTCTTTTCCTTTTCTCCACCTGTCAAACTAGGTCTTTGGCTTTTTATCAATTTCTTTATCTTCGCCTAACAGAATTAAACTCAATAGTATGATACAATTAAGATTGGCAGTGGCCATGCTTGCCCTGCTTTTGACCTTTGGGGAATCTTACGCCCAAATACAAAAGCATGTGACCCTGGAAGATGTCTTCAAGTCAGATGTTTTTTCACAAAAGGCAGTCTATGGCATCAATTGGATGCGTGATGGGAAATATTACAGCTCCTTGCGACGTGGTGTCACCGGTCCAGTGGTCGTGAAAGTGAATGTGGCCTCAGGGGAGGAAGAGGAAGTGCTTATAGATGGGGCTAAGCTTGGCCTGAATTTCAGCAGCTATGCTTTCAATCAGGATGAAAGCAAGGCGCTATTATCCTCAGAAGTAGAAAAAATCTACAGGAGATCCAGCAAGGCAGTAAACCATGTGCTGGATATGGAAAGCGGTAAGGTTCAAAAGTTGATGGATGGTGAAAAAATCATGTATGCTACGCTTTCACCGGGGAATGATAAGGTAGCTTTCGTCAAAGACAATGACCTGTATGCGGTAAGTCTGGCGGATAATCAAGTGACCAGAATTACCGAAGATGGAGAATTCAACAAAATCATCAACGGAGCTGCGGATTGGGTTTATGAAGAGGAATTTAGCATGTCCAGGGCCTTTGAGTGGTCACCTGATGGAAAGAAAATTGCTTTCATCCGTTTTGATGAAACGGAAGTGCCAGAATTCAATATGCAGGTTTGGGGCAAATTATATCCGGAAGATTATAAGTTCAAATACCCAAAAGCCGGAGAGAAAAATGCGGAAGTCTCTATCCATGTGTATGATTTTGATAGCGGTCAGACAGTATCCGTGGATGCTGGAGATGAAAAAGACATTTATCTCCCTAGGATTTATTGGACAGGGAGTTCAGAAAAGCTGGCTTACATCAGACTAAACAGGTTGCAAAATCAACTTGACCTTTTTTATGCCAATACCAATACCGGGGCAAGCAACTTGGTGCTTCAGGAAAAATCCGAAACATACGTGGATCTCAACTATAATGATGACCTGAGGTTTCTTGAAGATGGAAAAGGATTCATCCGTACTTCCGAGCAGGATGGGTTTAAGCACATTTATCACCATGACAATGAAGGTAACCTGATCCGTCAGATCACCAAGGGAAATTGGGAAGTGAGCAATTTGGTAGCAGTGGATGAAAGAGCTAAAAGGCTCTATTTCATCTCTACGGAGCAATCTCCCATGGAGAGAAATTTTTATGTGATCGGCCTTGATGGCAAAGGCAAAAAGCTGCTGGCAGGTAACAAAGGAACTTACCGCATCAATATGTCTAAGGACAAGAAATACTATATAGCGGATTTTACCAATGCAGAAACACCTTTAAAAGTCACTTTGCATGAGGCTTCTGGTAAAGAGATAAAAGTTCTGGAGGACAATCAGGCATTGAAGGACAGGATGAGGAATTATGCTTTGGCCAAAAGGGAGTTCTTTGAATTTGAAACAGTAGATGGCACCGTACTAAATGGATATATGCTAAAGCCATCTGATTTTGAGGAAGGCAAGCAATACCCGGTACTCATGTATGTATATGGCGGACCCGGTTCACAGACTGTAAACAATTCCTGGGGCGGTGCGAGAGACTTTTGGCATCAGCACTTGGTGCAGGAGGGCTATCTGGTAGTCTCAATTGACAACAGAGGCACAGGAGCCCGGGGAAGGGATTTCAAGCACTTGACTTATGCCAATCTGGGTAAGTATGAAATTGAAGATCAGATAGCAGGAGCTAAGTATCTCGCAAGCCTACCTTATGTGGATTCCGGAAGAATAGGAATCTGGGGCTGGTCTTATGGTGGGTATATGTCTTCTCTGGGTCTGATGGTTGGCAGTGATGTGTTCAAAGCTGCCATATCAGTGGCTCCGGTTACTACATGGAGGTATTACGATACCATTTATACCGAACGCTACCTTCAGACTCCGCAGCTGAATGCAGCGGGATATGATGACAATAGTCCCATCACCCATGTCAACAAACTGAAA
Organism: Arthrospiribacter ruber; assembly: GCF_019343195.1. Classification (GTDB taxonomy): domain Bacteria; phylum Bacteroidota; class Bacteroidia; order Cytophagales; family Cyclobacteriaceae; genus Arthrospiribacter; species Arthrospiribacter ruber. The sequence continues at coordinate 66,228 of NZ_RPHB01000007.1, read as the reverse complement.
GGTGAGCTTTTACTTGTTCATGGTACAGGAGATGACAACGTTCATTTCCAAAATGCTGTGGACCTGGCTGATGCCCTCATTAGGGCTGACAAGCAGTTTGAGACCATGTTCTATCCCAACAGAGATCATGGGATCAGCGGTGGAAATACTACCTGGCACCTTTATTCTCTCATGACAGATTTTATCAAGAGGAAACTTTAAAAAAATCACCTCCGGTTTCAAGAGCCGGAGGTTTTTTATTTTGAAAAGAGACCTTTTTTGCCGTTCCGTTCAATTTTTCTATCTTATTCAACATTTTGCTCCAAACTAACCTAAACATGAGAGAAAAAATCAATACTTCTGTGCAGTCTGCCAGCTTGATCATTGTGGTAGCCGGACTTGCCTGGGTCGTATGGTCCAACGACACCACAGTCAGGGACATGTTGACCTACCTTATTATCCTGATGGTGATTTTGGAAGGTCTTAGCCTGTACCTGATAGGAGGGGTTTATCCTGAAAGCCATTCCACATTCAAAAGCGGGATGATCGCTGCACTGCTAATTCTTCTCGGGGTAAAACTCATGCTTCCCGAAATGTTCATTTCCCTCACCATTACAGTATTTGCCATCAATTTCCTTTATAATTTTTATACCAATAATAAACGGCGCAAAGGAGCTTTTAAAAGAAAAACGAAAAGGAAATTCAGGTGAGCCTCTACTTTTTCGGCATATTATTTGGATAAAAAGAAGGGTAAAACAGCCAAGACAATGAAAGCGAGATTGATTTTATTGCTATTGCTTACCCTTCCTGTTTTCGGCTTTGCGCAAGCCAAGCTCGAGAGACTTTTGGAAGATAGAGAAAAGATGCACCGGGAATGGAGGGCTTCTGAAAGCAAAAAGAGCGGGATATTCGGTAACCGTACCAAAAAAGACATGATTGAAACCAATGAATGGATGGAGCGCATTATCCAAAAGGACAATCAGATCATGGATGAGCTGAAGATGCTCAGTGAAATCGAAAAAACAGAAATCACCTATGAGAAAAACGATTATAAGTTTATCTCCCAGAAGCAGGAAAGAGAAATAGGACTTTTAAAAAGGGCCTTACAGGAAAAAGACCAGGACATTCAGGAAAAAGTTTCAGGTAAAAGGACCTATGAATGGACCACTTTTTTATTTTTTCTTAGTACGGTGGCTTTAGGTTACCTCTTTTGGAAAAAAAGGGCTTAGAAAAGATCCGACTGTAAGAACCTGATGGCATTTATGGTCGGATCTGTTTAATTCTTTTAAAGGGTATTATCTTAGCTTAGCAATAGGGGTTCTTCCACCTTTGGTCTTTTGGTCAATGTCGACCAATACCTCCGCGTCCAGGGGTAAAAAAACGTCTACTCTTGAGCCAAACTTAATAAACCCGAACTCACCTCCCTGAACCAATGGGGAACCTTTATCTACATACCACTTGATTCTTCTTGCCAAAGCACCTGCTATTTGTCTCACCAGTATTTTGGTGCCATTGGGCTGTTGGATCACCATCGTGGTCCTTTCGTTTTCAAAACTTGATTTGGGATGCCAGGCGACCAAGTATTTTCCTGGGTGATACTTGAAGTATTCCACTATACCTGCGACAGGTGATCTATTGACATGGACATTGATGGGTGACATAAAAATGGAAATCTGCTTTCTTTTTTCATTGAGGTATTCCGTCTCCTCTGTCTCTTCTATGACTACCACTTTTCCATCAGCCGGTGCAAAAACCAAACCCTCTTGGTTGGGGAGCTTGATGATGGGATTTCTGAAAAACTGAAGAATGATCAGGTACAGGATAATTGAAGCCAGCAACACTACGTTGAGCATGGTGTCTTTGCCAGGGAAATAATGGTACAAGGCATAATTGAGGCCTGTCAATATCAGCAATAGCCAGAACAATAATTGTCTTCCTTCTCTGTGAATAGTCATGGTATAGAAATTTAAAAGGGTGTGAAAGTCAATTGCTCCCACACCCCAAATATACTAAGAATTAATATCGATGGTTTAGAAGCCTCCCCTGAATGTGTAGGTTTTGGCTACTTTGTCAATGGCAACGATGTATGCTGCGATCCTCATGGGGACGCTGTACTTCTGTGAAGCCTCATAGACATGGTCAAAAGCATCTTTTAGGATTCTGTCTGACCTTCTGTTGACCCTTTCGGCAGTCCACTTGTAACCGAGACGGTTTTGAACCCACTCGAAGTATGAAACGGTCACGCCACCAGCATTGGCCAGGATATCCGGCACGGCCATTATGCCTTTTTCATTGATAATGGCATCGGCTTTGGCAGAGGTAGGCCCATTGGCACCTTCTACGATAAGTTTTGCTTTGATTTTATCTACATTTTTGACTGTGATCACGTCTTCTACTGCTGCAGGTACAAGCACATCTACATCCAGTTCCAACAGCTCCATAGGGTCAGAGAGTTTCTCTGCTCCGTCAAACCCTTCCAAAGTTCCTTTATTACCATCTCTGTACGAGATAGCTTCTTGGATATTGATGCCATTTTCATTGTGATAGGCACCGGAGATATCCGAAATGGCTACAATCTTCAGTCCTCTTTCTTCCAAAAGCTGAGCTGCCCAGGATCCTACATTTCCGAATCCCTGAACGGCACAGGTTGCCTGGAAAGGATTAATTTTCAACTTTTGCATGGCAGCCAATGCAGTTACCATTACACCCCTTCCGGTAGCTTCGGTTCTGCCCAGAGATCCTCCCAATACAAGAGGCTTTCCTGTCACCACAGCATTGATGGTCGTGCCTTTCGCCCTGGAATACTCATCCATCAGCCAGGCCATTTCTCTTGGTCCCGTTCCCATGTCCGGAGCAGGAATGTCTTTGTCAGGTCCAAATACATCCAACATGGCTTTGGTATATCCACGCATTAAGCGTTCGATCTCACCTGCTGACATTTCCCTTGGATTGCAGCGGACACCGCCTTTACCTCCTCCGTATGGAATGTCCACCACAGCACATTTCCAGGTCATCCATGCCGCGAGAGCTTTTACCTCATCCAAATGTACGTCTGGGGCAAAGCGGATTCCGCCTTTAGCAGGTCCCAGAATATTGGAATGTACCACTCGGATACCTTCAAACACTTGGATCTTGCCACTGTCCATGGTCACCGGAATGGATACTATCACTTGTTTGGCGGGATTTTTCAGCACATTGTAGACCTCGTCAGAGAGTCCAAGTTTTTCAGCTGCCAGGTTAAATCTTTCCATCATTGACTCCAATGGATTTTCTTTGTCTTTGATCGGAGCCGGTTCAATGTAAGCCATATTGGGTTTATTTAGTTGAATAGTTCAATTGTGATACAATATTAAGTAGATTTTTAATTCTGATAAGGCATTTTTAAAAGATTTTCAAAAAGGTGGCGATAAATGGGGCTGATAATAGCAATCCGTCAAAACGGTCCATAAATCCACCATGACCCGGAAGGATTTTTCCGGAGTCTTTTATAGCAATACTTCTCTTGAACAACGACTCAATCAGGTCTCCGTATGTGCCGGCAATAATTATTATTGTCGCGATGCAAAGCCACTGCCATTCTGCTAAAGAGTTGAAATATCTCGAAAGTACATATCCAATCAAATAGGCAGATGCAGCTCCGCCGAGAAACCCCTCCCAGGATTTTTTCGGTGAAACCCTCTCAAACAGCTTAGTTTTACCAAATTTGGTGCCTGCAAAATAGGCACCGGTATCCGAGGCCCAAAGGATGAAAAGTGAGCCAATGATGATTTCGTAGTGAAAGCTTTCATCCACTGCAAAAGCAGCTACATTGAGCATGGCAAATGGCACAGCCACATAGAAAATCCCCAAAAAGGTAAAGGCTACACCTGTAAAAGGCTTTTTATCGGACTTTCGGTATAGCTTGATAAAGAAAATCAAAGAAGCTAGGGGGAAAATCAGGAAGTAATATTTGTCAGGCAGGTGTCCTATTTCAATGAAAAATGACAAACTGAAAATGACAAGGCCAAGGAAGGTGCCGAAACTTTTCAGGGGCAACATTCCGTCAAGACCTGACAGCTTATAAAATTCCATTTGGGAAAAACCCAAGATCAAACCGAAGATCACAAAGTAAATCCAAGGACTGTAAATCGAGCCTGCTATGATCACGGTGGCTCCGATAATGGCTGTGATGATCCTTTGGCCAAGGTTGCTGTAATTGTTGATATTGAAGCGGTCACGCATTCTAAAAGGTGATCTCATTCTTTACAATGTTTATGGCTATCAAAACGTCAGATTGTGGTACCATGACCTCGTATTGTCCATGGATCTGATAGACCGATTCTTTTTTGTTTAGTACTACTGCCGGGATGTCGTTTTCTTCCAGTACGCCTTTGACGATTTCAGCCCTCACCGGAGAACCGTCCTCATATACTTTTTGCCATCTCGTCATCAGGTAGGTTGTTTTTATGTGATTCTTTGAAAACAGCAAATGCCAGGATCATCAAGATAAGGCCTCCAAGTGCAAATAGCACAGGAATCTGGCCTGATTCTTCCAAGTCGAATTCTATTTTTCCCAATTTGTTTAAATATATCAAGACAACAGTAAACGTATTGTTTAAAATATGTGCCAAAACCGGATAAATCAAACTGCCGGAGAATAAATAAAGGTAACCAAATACCGCACCCAACAGAAGTCTAGGTAAAAATCCGTAGAATTGAAGGTGAATGGCAGAGAAAATAAAAGCTGTAAGCCATACTGCCACATGTGCATTTCCGGTATAAATCTGGATTTTGGGTTGAAGCACTCCTCTGAAAAACACTTCCTCTCCTAGACCTGCCAGTAGCCCGATTACGACGATCCCCGCTAAAAACTCCCCAGTCGTTTCGAAATCGGTAAGAAAACGGGTCATTTCCATGATCTGATCTTCCTTGGCCCTCATCCATTGTTCCACTTCGGATAAGGATTCCGGCAGGCTGATTCCCATATTCCATTCTATCAGGAGACTGTTGAAAAGAAGGGCTCCAAACATTAAAAAAAACATGATCAGTAAACCATTGAACTTATACCGGTGGATTTGATGTTGCATTCCGAAATCTGCCTTATCTACCAGCTTGGCTATCAGCAAGGCTGCTACAAAAAAGGCAAAACCTGTACCTATGCCCTGAACAAGGAAGAAGGCCTGCCTGCCTTTTTCATATGCTTGAGGGTTGGTAAGTAGGGCAGTGAGTTCGTCCAGGGAGATGTCGTAAAGAGGGGGGATCAGAAATACTGATATTCCCTGAAGTAGCGCCATCACACCCAAAGTGATCAAAAACATGATTAAAAAGGACAAAAGCCAATACTTTGGGGCAGCAATCTGGGCTTGGGTTTTATAAATCTGCATATTGCGGTAAATTTACACGAAAAATAGAATTCAGTAGTAACATTTTGAAATACAGATAGTTGCAAATTGTATTTTTAAATATAATCTATTCATAATCTAGGTGAATAATTTTCATAATTTTTTTAGATTGCTTTTTTACAGAGTCAAAAATATACCTAAATAGAATAGGAAAAAAACCTCTTAAATCAGAGAAGTATAATAAGCTTGAAATTAAGCTTAAATAAAGCCTTATCTAAGTCCCTGATTACTTTTGTGGGTTAGTAGTCTTCTTTTGAATTTTAAGCTGTTAGAGAGCCTTATTTAAGGTTTAAATAATGTGTTGTATTGGACAGCAGATTTAATTTTTTAATAAATACTACAGAGTAAAATAACACAGTAATGTATAACCTTTATTGAATAATATAAGTGTTCCTTATTAAGGTAACACATATAGGATAGTATTGACTATTTACTTTTATATAATTGATTTTTCAGATTTATGTAATTTATTCAAAATACAGTAAATAAATAAGTGCTATATATAGTAGGTGTTTTTAGTTGTTTTATATTAGTTTATTTTTTTTTCTTATTTATGCTATTTATTTTTGGATATATTAATTATATTATTATAAGAGATTAACATTAAAACAAAAGCACACATGAAAAATTTACAAGCAAAAAGTACAATTGACAGATTAGAGTATGAGTTATTAAAACTTGATACTACATGCCTTAAGGAAAAGGTTATTTCAAACTTCACTTCAATAGCATTATGTTTACTTCTGCTTCAGAATATAACATTTATACCTGCTATCCTTCTTTATGTATTCATTGGAATATATATAATGAATATTACCAACAACTCTTTCAAACTATTCAAAAACTTCAAAACAATAAGGGAATGGTAGATTCAGATTTTTGTAAAGGGGATATAATCAGAATTACTGATTACAAAGGTGTCCATTCATTTGGTTACTTACTTGATTTTAACAAACGTGGAGAAGATATGCAATATATTTTTTGTCATGTAGATAGCAATTTCAAACCTTTATTTACACCTCTTATATATCACCCTTGGGATACATTAGAGAAGATTTAAATAAGCACACATTTACGAGTAAATAAATAATTAATTTTTTAAAACTTTTAAACATGAAAACAAACAACAATTTTAAATATGATTTAGAAATAGGAAAGCAAGCTGAAAACTTATTGGGACAATTACTGGAAGGTAATCACTTAGAAGTAAAGTTTGACAAGTACAAAAACAACAGATTCTTCATAGAAGTATTCAAAAGAAAGGGTAATAACCCTGATGGAAGTCCTAAATATGTATTTTCAGGTTTAGGTGTTACACAAGCTGAATTTTATGCTTTGATGAAGAATAATATATTCATCATAATTAAGACTTCAGATTTAAAGAAACTGATTAAACACAAGGTTAATACACAAGGGAATGGTAAGCTTTCAAGTATTGCTATTGGTGGTGGTGATGGTGGTAGAAGCTATGGGGTTTTGGTAACAGTAGAGGAAATTATTGAATGGCAAGCTAATAACAGAACCTATAAAGAAAGTATAATTGATGTTCAACCTGCATTGGAAGGAGGTGAAAATGAATAATCAAATTATCAATTATATCTACAAAGAATCTGAGAAACTTAAAAACAGACAGGATAAAGAAGATGTAGCACAGGAAGTAGTTTATATTATTTTGGAAAAAGGTATGGGAGATAATGAATTAGATGAAGGTTTGAAGAACTACATTAAAGGAATTATCTGGAATTATTCAACTACTCTATACAATCAGTTCAATAAAGATACTTTTACTTTAACAGCTACAGATATTCCACAATATAATGTAACAGTTACCTATACTGATGAAAGAGAAGATTATAAGGAACTTACTTCCAAAATAAGAAGGTACGTATTTGAGAACTATTATTCCAAGAATAAGAAGCTAACTAAATGGAGGGTGTTTTATTTGGTACTTAAAGGTTATGATTACAGGTATATTGCTGATAGATTAAAGATTGGGTACAAAACAGCTATTGAATATAATTATCAGGCATTGAAAGAGATTAAAGAAAGGATTGCATAGAGATAAAATGGTTTAGTGATTTAAAGTCCTACTGCTGAAAGGTGGTAGGATTTTTTTATGTAGCAGTAGGTAATATATTTAAAGAGTTTAATTCAATTGGTGAAGCTGAAAGATTTTATAGCATGCGAGGTGTAGTTAATAGAGGTTATAGCAAGGGATTAAAATTATTTTTTATCATAACCCATTGATAATCAACCCATAGGGGTGTCTGAAAAATTTAGAGGTAGAAAAGATTAACCGTCTTTGGTGAGTCAATCTTATACACAACCAAAATTTCTAGGTGGTGGGTTTTGGTAACTTTTTAATTATTAATAAAAACTATGGGAAGGAATACATTACCTGATGAAATAAAAGCTAATAGAGGTACACTAAGGAAGCATAGAGTAAATACAGATAAACCTGAGCCTAATAAGGTTAATAAATCCTCATTAAAAATTCCAGCACACCTAAATAAGTATGCTAAAGCCTTTTATAGCAAGTATTTTGAAATGTTGACTGATTACAAAGTATTAACAGATATGGATTTGGATACTTTGGAAGTACTTTCTTCTGAATATGGAAAATACATAGAAGCACAATATAAAATCAAATCTGAAGGGTATATGACAGTAGGAACCAATAAAAATGGCAGTACCTATTCTATGGTAAGTCCTTGGGTTAATATTGCCAATAATGCTTTTAAAAACTACTCCTCTTTAATGGCAAAGTTTGGTTTGTCTCCTTCTGAAAGAGCTAAAGTAAGTGTAATAAAAGATGAAGAACCTAAACAGGATGAAGTGAAGATTGAAGATTTTTTAAACTAAAATAATGAAACATACTATTGATTTTAATAAGATAGATAAAACCAAATATTACTTTGATGAATATACAGCAGATAGGGCTGTTAGATTTATTGAATCTTTCTGTACTCATGTAAAAGGTAAATTAGCTGGTAAACCATATATACTTCAGGATTGGGAAAAAGAATTTATAAGTAATCTTTTTGGGTGGAAAAGAAAGGATAATAAACTTAGGAAGTACAGGGAAGCTTTTTTAATGCTACCAAGAAAGAACAGTAAAACAACCCTGTCAAGTGCTATAAGCTTGTATATGATTCTTGGAGATGGTGAAAAAGGAGGTGAAGGATATTTTGGTGCAAGTAACAGAGAACAGGCTAGGATTAGCTTTGATATTATGTCTGCTATGATTAGGCAAAATCCAAACCTGTCAAAGTATTTGGAAATATTCAGAAACAGTATTGAGTATAAAAAAAGCAATAGTTTTTTCAAAGTGGTAAGTAGTGAAGCAGGAGGTTTACACGGTGCTAACCTATCATTTGCTTTAGTGGATGAATACCATGTACATAAGAATTCTGAACTGTATGATGTATTTAAAACATCAATGGGAGCAAGGGAACAGCCATTGTTAATTACAATCACTACAGCAGGTAATGACAGGACTTCACCATGTTTTGAACTGTATGATTATGGTAAAAAGATTATAGAAGGTGTAATAGAAGATGAAACATTTCTTCCTGTAATCTATGAGGCTGAAGATTATGAAGATTTTGATAAGCTTTTCAGTATTGACAATATCAAAAAAGCTAATCCAAGTTACGGTAAATCAATCAAAGAAGATTATATAACAGAGCAGGTACATAAAGCTAAATCAATGCCTTCTTACCTGAATACCTTTAAGCAATTACATTTAAATATTTGGGTTGATAATTCAGAAAGTTGGATACAGAATTCTGATTGGATGGGTAATAAAGTTGATTATGATGAAGAAGACCTGTTAGGTATGGAATGTTGGGCAGGACTTGATTTAGCCAATAATAGGGATTTGAATGCTTTTGTACTTGTATTTCCTTTACCTAATGGAAAGTTAAGAACTCTTACTTATACTTTTATTCCTAAAGAAAGTGCTGAAAGAAAAGATAATATCAGTGCAGGTAAAGCTTTTATTGGTTGGAGTATGAATAAAAATAATCACTTGTACCTGACTGATAAAAGAAGTAGAGATGATGACTTTATTTATAACAAAATAGAGGAGCTGAAAGGTAAGTTTATTATCAGGAATATTGCTTATGATAGATGGGGTGCAGACCAATTGGTTTTTAAAATTGAAAGTGAATTGGGTTTAAAATTTACCCCATTTGGACAGGGTTATAAATCTATGTCTCCTGCAATCAAGAAAGTAGAGAGTTTAGTAATAGAAGGTGATTTAACACATAATAATAATCCTGTACTTAAATGGTGTTTATCAAATGTAAGACTTGTTAAAGATGATGCAGGGAATGTAAAAACAAGTAAAGAAAGAAGTAAGGAAAAAATTGATGCAGTTCAGGCTTTAATTATGGCTACTTATCAATATTACTTAGATGTTCAGGAAGAACTGGAAAATAAAGAAGAAGATTCACCATATACAGATAACGGATTCTTTTTTGTATAAATTTTACTGTCATAATTAATCTAAAACCCCAATTCTTTTTATATATTTTAATTGGTGTTTAATACGTGGATAGAAAATGTAATGTGGTGTTATTCTTCCCACGTTTTTATCAAATATTCAATTTTAATATGACTGTCATTTTTATGGGATTTACGTGGTTTCTATTATAAACCTTAATAGAATCACCAAAAATCCCAACTTTTTGATAGTCATTTTTTTTAACAGAAATAACTGAATAATATTCTTGTTATTACTTTTTAAATTTGATGATTTTTTAATTACAGATAAAAGATTATGATGGTGGAAATTTTTAAATTATTTTTTTAGATGTGGGGGTTTGATTCATTTTTACAGTTTATTAAAACTTGGTTCAGGTTTGTAGAAACTACAGTACTTCATAAGTATTTTATTCCTGTTATCCTTGCTATTAATTTTGTTTTTGAGTGGGTTTTTGTGAGTGTAGGAGGTATTTACTTTCTTATTGTACTTTATATACTTGACTTTCTTACAGGTGTTGGTAGAAGCCTTTATTTCAGTTATAAAATAAGCTTCAATACAAAACATAATTTACCAATACCTAAAAAGTATATTGAAAAGAAATTAGTAAGTAAAAAATTTCCTAGGTTTTTAATTACTATGCTTAGTACTGTTATTCTGTTGGGTATTTTAAAACTAGCAGGTGTTTATTCAGCTATATTTTTACCGTTATTTTCAATTTTTTATTCAGTCTTTTTAGGTCAACAGATTATTTCCATAACAGAAAATTTACATGATGTAGGAATTGTAGGAGGTAAGATTTATGAAAGATTGAAAAGGAAAATTACAGAATACTTGGATTGATTACTTTTTAATTATTAGAAAATATGAATATAAAAAGGCTTTTTGGAATAGGTAAAGAACTTCATGTACCTGAATTGATTTCAATTGAACATTCATTTGAAGAAGGTTCTGCTACTGTAAAGAATGCTTTGGGTATTGCTTCCTTTTGGAAAGGTGTTAATATAATAGCTAATACGGTTGCTTCTTTACCTGTAAGACTGTATAAAGATAAATCAGTAGATAAGGAACATGAATTATATTACCTTCTAAAGCATAAACCTAACAGTTTCCAGAATATTTATGAATTCATAAATACTATGATTCTGATAATGTTAACTAAGGGCAATAGTTTTGCTTTTATTAAAAGGGATGAAGGAGGTAATATTATCAGTTTGGATATTATCAATTATTCAACAGTGGAAGCAGTTCTTTTTGATTCAGTCCTTTACTTTAAATTTGATGGTGATAAAGATAAAGTTTTTAGAAATGATGAGCTGATACATTTTAAGAATGTAGGTTCAGGATTTTTAGGAGAAGATATTATTACCAACTTCAAAAAGAACTTGGAAATAAATATCAACAGTACTAACTATACTAATCAGGTATATACAGGTGAAGCTTCTTCTGTTAGAGGTACTATTACCTATGATAAAGCTTTAAATGATACTCAAAGAAAAAGGTTAAGGGAAGAATTAGCTACAAACTTTGCAAACAGAAGCGGTAAAAGAATTCTGTTCTTGGAGGATGGAATGAAGCTAAATCAGATTTCATTAGACCCAACACAAACAAAGTTTTTAGAGAGCAGGACTTTTGAAAGGGAAGAAATTGCTAACATGTTGAATATTCCTGTTTTCATGTTGACAGCAGAAAGAAACACTGCTACAGGAATTGAATCAGATAATATTACTTTTTATCAGACTACCCTTCTTCCAATTGTTACCAAAATAGAAAAAGAGTTTGAAACAAAACTTCTTACCAAACAGGAGATACTGGAAGACAATTACATAAAGATTAGTGTGAATGCCATTTTAAGAGGTGATTCTAAAAGTAGAGCTGAATTTTATAAAGCTTTATTCTATTTGGGTGCTATCAGTCCAGAAGAAATTAGAGAGTTGGAAGATATGAAAGAAGAAATTAATGGTGATACTTATATACAAGCTAATCTTATTCCAAAGAATATTATAAATAGATTTTGGGATAGTAAAGCTAGAGAAACATATAGTAAAGCTGAAATGAATGAAAAAGAATTAGAAGAAGAATAAAATGAAGGAAATAAGACTTATTGATAATACTGAATTTAGAGCTGTTCAGGAAGAAGATAAAAAGTATATAGAAGGATATGCTTTTAAGTATAATACACTATCCAGAGATTTAGGTGGATTCTATGAAACCATTGAAAGAGGTAGTTTAGATGGTGCAGATTTATCTGATGTAGTAGCTTTATTCAATCACAAGCAAGAATATATATTGGCAAGAAAGAATGTCAATGTAGATACCTTGGAACTTATTGCAGATGAAGTAGGACTAAAATACAGGTTTGAAGTTGATGAAAGTATTTCTTATGTAGCAGACTTGTACAAGAATATACAGAAAAAGAATATTCAACATTCTTCATTTGCTTTTAAGATTGCTGAAGGTGGGGATAAGTTTGAAAAAAGGGATGGTAAGTATTACAGAAGTATTACCAAATTCAAAGGTATATATGATGTAAGTCCAGTTACTAACCCTGCATACTTGGATACTGATTCTTCCATTAGAAGTATTGTAGAAGGGTTACAGGAAGGGGAGAAACAAGAAGAAATTAATAATCTAAATGAGTATAGAATGAAGTTGTTAAAAGTGAAATAATTTTATTGATACTTTTTTAATTAATGATAAAAAGAATAATAAATATTTTTATATGAAAAAATCTGTTGAATTAAGAAAAAAGTTAGCAGGGATTGAAGAAGAAATGCAATCAATCCTAGATACTGCTAAAGTTGAAAATAGAAGTTTGAATGATACTGAACAAGTTGATTTCGATGGTAAGTTTGAGCAAGTAGAAGCATTGAAAAGAAGTATTGAACAAGCTGAAAGAGTAGAAACATTTGAAGCAAGAAAAGCTTCTGAAGTTCCTGCTATCAAATCTAATAAAGGTGGTGAATATTCAATTATAGGCCATATCAATGCAGTTAGAAGCGGTAAAGTAGATGGTGTATTTGCTGAAGCACAAGCAGAAGGAGAAAAAGAATTAAGGAATGCAGGTGTAGCTACTAATTCAGGAGCTGTTTACATTCCAACTAATTACAGAAACTTCAGTGTTACAGGTGATTCAGGTGCTAAAGGTGGGAACATGGTAGCAACTGAAAAAGGAGGAATTATAGAATCTTTGTTTGAAGGTTCTTTGCTTGATAAAGTTGGGGCTACAAGGTTTATAGGGTTGCAGGGTAATTTAGACCTTCCTAAAGGTTCTGCTGTTACTTCTACTTGGGAAGCTGAAAATGCTTCTGTTACTCCTACTTCTCATGATATAGGTCAGGTAGCTTTAAGACCTAACAGACTAGCTACTAGAATGAATGTATCTAATCAGTTAATGATTCAATCAAGTGCTTCTGTAGAAGCTTATTTGAGGGGAGAAATAGAAAAATCTATCCAAAAGTCTTTGGATGAAAAGTACATTGAAAACTTGTTAGCTTCCAATGAAACACAATCTGTTGTAGTAGGTGCTAATGGTGGTGCTTTGTGGTATGCCAAACTTCAGGAATTTATTGAAAAGGTTGGTGAAAGTGAAGTAGATATTGAAAGATGTAAGTTCTTGTTGAATTTCAGAACTTATTCTGATTTGAAAACTTTGGCTAAAGCTTCAGGTTCTGATAAGTTTGCTATTGATGGTGATAAGTTAGATGGTTATGATTATGTATTAACTAACAGAATGCCTTCTAATCTATCCAAAGGAGATTCTACAGGTGTTCTTTCTGCTATGGCATTTGGTGATTTCAGTACTTCAATTGTTGCAGGTTGGGGAGCTGTTGAAATCTTGGTAGACCCATATACACAAGCAGGAGCAGGACAAACTGTACTGAATGTAGGTTCTTATTGGGATTTGAAAGATATGTACTTTAATGGTAAGGCTGTTGCTAAAGATATTGCAAGAGCTTCTTAATAAGTATTTTTTGATTAATCAGGAGTGGTATTAAATATCACTCCTTTTTTTATGTTGATATTTTTTTAATTACTAATAAAATGGAAGTTGTTAACAATAGATTAATTATAAACCAAAAAAGAAGTGAACCTATCAATATAATTATTGAATTAGATTCAGAGGAATTAGACTTTAATTTTTATGATTCTTTCAAATCTGAAATAAGAGTAACAAATAGTTTTAGAGGTACTGTTATTTACTCACCTGTAGTAACATTAGAAGAAGATAACCAATTAAATTTCTTTATTCCTTCTAGCGTAATTGAAGGTTTTCCAAGAAAAACTTTTTTTGATATTAAAGCAATAAATGGAGAAGATGTAAAAGTACTTATTGAAGGTGAAATAAGCATTACCGATAATACCACTAAAATATATTAATATGAAAATAAACGTAATTGATAATAAAGTACTATTGAATTTAACAGTAAAAGAAGAAGCATCTTCAATAGCTATCATAGCAAAAAATAAAGCAATAGAAGCAAGGAACGATACTTTGAATTTAAAAAATGAAGTAGAATTAATTAAAAATAATGTTGAAACTTCTGAACAAAATGTAACTGATTTAAATACCCAATTTGAAAATAACTATAATGAAAAAATAGATTCAATTAACAATACTGTTAACAGTGGTATTCAATCAATTGAAGAAATTTCTAATGATAATATAAATCAGATAAATGATTTAAAAGATAATATTGAAGATTCTGTTAATCAGGCTCAAAGTATTTTTAACAATATTGAAACAGAAACAAATAATTCTATTTCTCAAATACAGAGTGAAAAAAATACTTCTATTACTGAAATTCAGAATGAAAAAACTGATTCATTAAATGAATTAAGTACTGAATTACAAAGTGGTTTAAATCAAATTAATGATTTAAAAAGTGAAACAGAAGAATTAAGAGATGAAGCAATAGAATCAAATAATAATACACAATCACTTTTAGTAAATTTTTTTGACCCTGCTATTATTGCCCTGAATAGCAGGATAAACAATGATTCGGGCGAAGTTGTAAGAAAATTAAGATTTATACAAAATGATTTAGATAATAATGATATTTTCAATGAAGCATCATTAGTATTATCACCTTCTTCTTTTTCAAACAGCAAACTACACTCAGTTCTTCCCCAAGACGGTACAGGAGACTTTGATGTATCAAGAAATGGTACAGGTACTTATTTCGATAGAAACGGAATATTACAGGTAGCACAACCTAATCAACCAAGATTTAATTTTGACCCTTTGACAGGGGATTTTAAGGGTGTATTGGTTGAGCCGAGTGGGGTTAATTTAATAACAAATAGTAAGGGTTTCGACAGTTTTACTAATGTTTTGGATGCTCCTGACATAATTAGGACAGATGCACCTTTTGGTAAATTTGGAAATATAGGAACAGAATTACAATTAAAGACAGAAAATGGATGGTTAAATTATAATTTTTCAGCAGTTCAAAACACATTTTATACTATTTCATTTTATGTTAGAAATATTGATGCCACAGGTATCAGAATTACTTTTGCTTCATTAGCATCTTCATTTTCACCATCAACTACAGATTTACCTGTTAACAATTTCTCAAATTACCAACATATAGAGGAGGATATATATAGAGTATGGTTGACAACACATCATATAGGAGAAAACGGAACTAGAAGCTTTAGATTTGGTGTAGGGACAGGTTTTACAGGTGGTAAAGTTGTAGTATATGGATTACAACTCGAAGCAGGCTCTACACCAACCTCATACATACCAACATCAGGTTCACAAGTAACAAGACCTGCTGATGTTAATACAAGAACTAATATAGCTGATTTGATAGGACAGGAACAGGGGAGTGTATTTGTGGAGTTTTTTAATATTACCGCACCTAATAGAAGGGTAATGGGTATATCAGACGGAACTATCCAAAACAGGGTGATTATTTTAATCAACTCACCTAATACCCCAAGAGCAATAGTAACGGTAGATGGCGTTAGTCAATTTGATAGAACAGGAGCTTCTATTCCAGAAGGCATGAATAAAATAGTTATTACATATAAACAAAATGATATAAGATTTTACGTTAATGGTTTTTTGGTTTTTAATCAAGATTCAGGAAATGTGCCTTCGTGTAATAATATGTATTTAGGTAAACAAGAAACTAACAATATTAATCAAATCTTAACATCATCAATTAAAAAAGCAACCCTATTCAAGCGAGCGTTAACTGATGAGGAGGCGATAAAATTAACAACATTATAATTATGGACTACTATTTAAGAACAACTAGCAAAGAAGCATTTATTCAAGACCTACAAAAATTAGGTATTGAAATAGAACTTGATAATTATTATCAGGATGAAAATTTAATTATTGATTGGATAGGTTTAATTCCTAATCCAGTAGAAGTAGATAGCGAAGGTAATGTTATCGGTGAAATTACTTATAAGGATGGACAGCATGTTAATATAAGAAGCAAGCAAGAATTAGATGTTAGCTTATTTGAAAATACAGTAGATGTTTATCCTAGTGTTCCATTTAGAATGTTTAGTTGATTATGATATATTTTTAATTACTAATAAAAAATATGAAAACTGTAAAGATTATTAAAGCTAACAAAGGTTCAGGGTACTTTGAAGGTGATGTAGTTGAAGTATCAAACATTGAAAATATTTCAAAATACAATGAGATTGAACTTATATCTGAAGTGAAAAAAGAACCTAAACAGGTAAAAAGAAAAACTGCAAATGATAGCAAAACTAAATAAAAGAAGTACAGAGCCAATTATAAGTTTAGAATCTGCTAAAGAGCATTTAAGGATACTGAATAACAATCAGGATTTTTATATACATACTCTTTTAGATGTAGTGACTACTTCAATAGAAAATGAACTTGAAAGAGATTTGGTAGATACTGAATATTCTTTGCATATCTATTCAAAGATTAATGTAAATGAAGAAATATATTTTCCTAACAGTCCTGTTTATAATGTGATTCAGGTAGTGTTTAAAGATTCTTCTGGTACTGAAATAACAGAAGGTATATCTTATGTAAACAGTGATGAATATATAAAGTTTACTGAACTTCCTGAAGATTATAATTCAATAGTAATTACTTATAAAAAAGGATTCAGTAATGCTGAAGATATTCCTGAACCTATCAAACATGCTTCTAAATTAATGCTATCTGATTTATTCAATTTCAGAGGTACAATAGTATTAGGAAAATCTGTTTTCAATTTAGACAAAACAATACAGAGGTTATTACAGCCTTACAGAAACGTGAAATTTTTATAATGATGGATGCAGGATTTTTTAACTACATATTCAAATATTACAGTACTGGAACTACTAAGGATAGTTTAGGACAGATTATAGATTCTCCTGTATTGGAAGGTTCTTTTTACGGTTCAAAATTGGTTTGGCAGAATAGGGAACAATATGAAGGTAAACAGTTAATTGAATCTTCAATTGTGATTATAAGAACCTACTTTTTTGACATTGATTCTACTTTTATTCTTGAAGATGAAGATGGTATTTTTTATAACATCAAAGGAGTTAAGCCAATTGGTTTTAATGACTACATAGAAATTACAGCACAAACCAAATCCAATAGGTAATGAAAGTAAGTGTTGATATTGATATGAAGGAGCTGTTACAGAAGCTTAGAAAAACTCCTGATAGGATACAGGATAAGGTGATTAGAGCAGGTGTAAGAGCAGGAGCAGGAGTAGTTAGAAGTGAAGCTAGAAGGAATGTACCTGTAGACACTGGACTTATGAAATCAAAGGTTAAAGTACAGAAAGCTAGGATTAGTAAACATACAGGCAATTTTGTTTTTGTGGTAAATGTGGCAAGTCCAGCACACCATTTAATTGAACTTGGTACAAAGGACAGGGAACCTATCAGGAAAAGTAAACTGCATTTTACCTTAAATAATGGCAGTGAAATCTATGTAGATAAGGTGAAAGGTGTACAGGCTAATCCATTTTTGGGAAAAGCTTATGAAGCTACTAAAGAACAGGTAGTAAGGAAATTTAAAACTAAGATTGATACTGAACTGAAGAAGTTATGATTGAAGAACACATATATAAAATACTAAGTGAAGATGTGAAAATCAGTAATATCTTCAGTGATAATATTCAACCTTTAAGCGGTAAGAAAAATACTTTACCTGTTCTCCTGTATCAGGTATTTCAGGTAGATAGTGAACAGGATAAAGGAGGTAAGGAATTAAAAAATGAATATGTATTGAGATTACATTTATTCAGTGAAAAATACTTTGATGTAGCAAAAGCAGTACTTGATTTAAAGGAGCTGTTACACGGTAAAGAAATTGTTGAAGACAATGAAATAATAGTGGATTTAATCAGGTTTGACAGCTTCAAAGATGAATACCAAGAAAAGGCAGAACTGTTTAATAGAACAATGGATTTCAGGCTATTTAAATATTGATACTTTTTTAATTAAGTGTAAAAGAATAAAAATTTTAAGGATATGAATAATAGTCAAGGGAATAAAATATTAATCAAGTTGGTAGAAACTACTACAGGTAGTGAAGAACCTGTTGTATTGGCAGGACAAACTTCAGGAAGTCTTGATTTGCAGAAAGAAATGTTGGAATATACTTCTAAAACTACTGTTGATGCTAATGGTGTTCCAGTTAGGAGATACTTACCAACAAGAAGCACAACTTCTATAAATATAACTGCTTTGGAAGACCCAACAGGTACTTTGAAAGCTTCTGATATATTGGAAATGTGTTATAAAGGTTCTAAAGTAAAATTTGCTGTTGGTGATACAGCAGTAGGAGCAGTAGTAGTAAAAGGTGATGGATTTTTAACAAGTGCTTCCACGTCTTTTGATATGGATGGAGTTACTACTGGTACTTTTACATTACAGATAGATGGCGGAGTTACTTTTGAAACTGTTTCAGGTACATAATTTTTTGGTTGTTTGTTTAGTGTGTGTGTTTAAAGAGAGGGGTTTTTACTCCTCTTTTTTTATTTGATAGGTTTTTAATTATTAGAAAAAACTTATGGTACAATACATTCAATTAAACGACAAAGATTACCCTGTAAGAATTAACAGAAGGGTTATGGTAGCTTTTGAAGCTAAAACAGGAAAAGGTTTAAATTCTTTATCTAACCTATCTACACAAAACTTAACAGATATACTTTTTGCAGGTATCAGGGAAGGATATGCTTTTACTAAAGAAAAGAATCCCTTTAAGGATATTGAAGATTTTGAAAAGATTCTTGATGAAATAGAATTGGAAGAATTTTATGAAAAGTCTGCTAATGTAATAGCAGGTTTTTTTTCCAAGAAGGAGGAGAAGGAATAACACCTTCTTCTTCTGATATAGAAGAACCTGTTGACGGATTGGCTTTTGCAATTGAGGTAGGATTAAGTATAGAAGAATATTATAACCTAACTCCAATTGAATTTAAGAGAGTACAGGAAGGATATAATTACAGGTTAAGACAGCAATATGAAATAGCAAGATTGATAGGTTACACTAACCTTAAACCTTACTTGGATAAACAACACCAAGATAAATCATTGGAACAGCTTATACCATTCAGTTGGGATAAGAAGAAAGAAATTAAACACACACCTATAAGCAAAGAAGAATATTATGAAATGATAGAAAAGTTTAAATTCAATGAGTAACTACACGGGGAAACTCAATATTTTAATAGGTGGTAATGCTGAAAATTTTTATTCCACAATAGGCGGTGTACAGAAGAAGCTTCAAGGATTCAGCAGGAAGTTAGATAACATAGCAAAAGATTTAAGTGCAAAAGTAAGTTTACCCTTAACATTATTAGGTGGTATAGCTACCAATGTAGCTTCTGATTTTTCAGATTCAATGTTAAAAGTCCAGGGTTTAACAGGAGCTACAGGAGATTCTTTTGATTCACTTACAAAGAAAGCAAAAGAATTAGGTGGAAATACTGCATTCAGTGCTTCACAAGTAGCTGATGCAATGGGGTATATGGCTTTAGCAGGGTATGATACCAATAAGATTTTAGAATCTATTCCTGCTACACTTCATTTAGCTTCTTCAGCAGGTGGTAATTTGGCAAAGGTTACTGATATAGTAACTGATACAATGTCTGCTTTTAAAATGGAAGCAGGTGAAACAAATAAGGTAGTAGATGTTTTTGCTAAAGCACAGGGTAAGGCCAATACTTCAGTAGAACAGTTAGGAGAAGCTTTTAAATATGCTTCTTCTAATGCAAGTGCTTCAAATCAATCACTAATAGATTCTACTTCAGTTCTTTCTGTTTTTGCCAATGCAGGTATAAAGGGAAGTTCAGCCGGAACTGCTTTCAATGCCATGTTAAGAGACTTGAAAAAGTCTTCTGAAGATGGTAAGGTCAGTATTGGTAGCATGGGTATAGCTTTATATGATGCTGAAGGACAAATGAGAAGTATAATTGATATACTTCAGGATGTAGAAAAAGCTACTTCTTCAATGACACAGGCACAGAAAGATTCTGCTTTGATGTCAATTTTTAAAGAAGAATCCATAAGAGGTGTAAATACTGTATTAAATGCAGGTACTTCAGAACTGCTTAGATACCAAGATGAATTAATCAATTCTGAAGGTTTTGCAAAGGAATTTGCTGAAACTATGGAAAGTGGTTTAGGTGGTGCTTTTAGGAGAATTAAAAGTAGTATTGAATCTGTATTAATCACTATAGGAGAACAGTTAACACCTTATGTTCAATTAGCTTCTGAATGGGTAAATAAGTTCAGTAATGCCTTCAATGATTTGAATCCCAATTTATTGAAAGTAGCAACAGTAATAGGTGTAATACTTGCTGTTGTCCCACCATTGGTAGTAGCTTTTGGACAGATAGTAAAAATAGTAACTTCTTCTATTGCAAGTATTAAAGTACTGCTTCCATTATTGAGCGGAATTTCTGCACCTATTTTGGGAATTGCTGTTGCTGTTGGTGGTGCTGTTTATCTGATTATCAAATATTGGGATGAACTGAAGGAATATTTTACTTCTGGAACAGGTTCAACTATTACAGATTCTTTAACAGAGCTATGGGATAAAACAACTTCTTCAATTACAAGCAGTACACAGGGTATTGTTTCAGAATTAAAAGCTTTTTGGGAAGAATTCGGTAAGGATATTACTGATGTTTTTAAAAGTATTTCCAACATTGTAACTACCCAATTAGATAACCTGATACAGATAATAGGTTTAGCTATCAGGGGTGTAACAGCTATACTTACTTCAATCATAAGACTTTTAAGAGGTGATTTTAAAGGTGCATGGAGTGCCATTAGTGATTATGTAGTAGATGTATTCAGAACTATTACAGGAGCTGTTTTAAGTAGCTTTCAGGCTGTTTTAGGTGTTGCTTCTACAGTTGCTGAAAAGTTGGGATTTGATAGTATAGCAGGTTCAATAGATTCAGCAATTACCAAACTTGATGAATTCAAATTTAAGTATAGTTCTTTAGGTTCTTCTTCAGATACTTCTGTAAGTGTAGATGGTTCTTCTTCTACAGTTGATTCACCTATAATTAATACTGTTGTTCCTGTTGCAGGTGTAGCAGGTGTAGGAGAAAGAATAAAGAGGGAGATATTAGAACCTATCAAACTTGTAAAAAAGGAATTTGATATTACTTCAGCTTTTGCAGGAAGCAAGATAAAAGAGATAGGTAAAAATGTTGTTGATTCTTCTGCTAAAATGTATGAAGCTTTAACACCTGTTACATGGACTTTTGACCAATACATGAACTACTTCAGTCAGTTTGAAAAAGGTATGTTTGTATTAGGTGAAGGCTTGCTAACTATTGGCGATGGTATCCAAAGGATGTTCATGGACTTATTCAGAACAGGACAATTTTCATTTAAGGGATTAATTCAGGCAGTAGGTGCTTTTGTTGCTAAACTTCTTGGAGCTATTGCAGCAGCAGCCATATTAAATGTACTTACAGCAGGATTGTTTGCAGGTGCAGGAGCTGGTACAGGATTAAACGCATTAAAAGAGGCTTTTACATTTACCAACTTATTAGGACAGTTTTCAGGTGGATTACTTGGAAGTAGAGCTAATGGAGGTGATGTAAAAATGAACAATCCTTATATAGTAGGTGAAAGAGGTAGAGAATTGTTTATTCCTTCTACTTCAGGTACTATTATACCTAATCATTTACTTGCTACTGCATCAACTGCTTCAGGTGGTAATGTTACCTTCAGAATAAGAAGGGAAGAACTTGTAGGTATATTAAGACAGGATAGCAGGTTACAGGAAAGGTTTTAATTTAAAGTTATATGATAAAAATTAAGAGGGGTAATAACTCCTCTTTTTTTGTTGATTTTTTAATTATAGTAAAAACTATGTACGGAATAAAATATCAGCTTTTCTATACAGGACTTGGAGGTTTTGAGACAAAAATAAATATCCTGAAAAAGAATTATGTGGGAAGTATCATTGAACTGAAAGGTAGTTCTGCACCTTTTATTTTAAATCTTCAGCCTTCAGAGGATAGACAGTTTTCAGTATTCAAAACTTCTTACTGTACTCTTAACATTCTTGAATCAGAAGCTATTAAAAATGACTTTCAGGAAATTGAAGATGAAGATGATTTTATATTAAAGTACTATAGGAATAATCAGTTAGTTTGGAGTGGTTATATTCTTGCTGAACAGTATTTGGAAGCAGACAGTGATTTTTTTGTAAGTCTTAAGTTCTATGATGGTATAAGCAGGTTAAGAGTTTTTACAGCCAATGATATTAACCTGAATGAAACAGTAGCTTCATATCCCTTATCCATAATTCTAAGAAATGTAAATGGGTTGCTTTATACCAAAATCAATTCAGATAGTGATTTATTGTTTAATCCTTTTTTGACTTCTACAGTGGGTGGAAGATTGATTGATTCAGTAAGAATTAGAAGAAGCAGTTTATTTGATAATGATGGTAATGCTTTGAATCTGTATGATATACTGGAATCAATAGCTACTACCTTTAATTTCACATACCTTATGTATAAAGACAGGTTATGTATTACCAATTTTGAATTTACTTCCAATCCCAAATTCTATGATTATGAATTACAGCAGGAAGTAACTTTAAACAATAACTATTCAGAGGATTCAAACCATTTATTTGTTGAAGAAACTAAGGAATTAACCTACTTGGATTCTTTAAAAAAAATGGAGGTGACACATAAAACAGATGTAGAATTGGATTTTATAGATTTCGATAAACTAACTGTTACTACTGGAAGTCCTGCACCTGTTGTAGAAGATGGTGAAATTATCTTTAACAGTTTCAATGCTGATTTCCCTGATACCTCTAATACTTCACATAGGAATGTATCTATCAAGAATTCACAACCTATTAGGGTTACTAATCCAACTGAATATTTTTTAGCTTTCAGAAATTACAGGTTGAATATTAGATACAGGATGGAAGTGGAATTTAACATTACTGATAATGACATACTTCTTATGAGTGAAGCAGAACAGCAGACAGCAAGAAACAGAAGGGCTGAACTGATAGCAAATACTTCTATCAGGCTATCCATGTTGTTTAAAACTTCAGGAGAAGGAAGGGCTGATGCTTATGTTTCTTCAGGTGTTCTTGTACCTGATTTAGGAAGTGGGCAGGTAGATTTACATTACTTACTATTAAACAATGATTGGGAAGGTTTGAAACAGGGAGTAGAATATGAAGCTAATTTTGTTTTACCTGAAAACCTGAATGAAATTACTGTTGAATTCTATCAACCTGTTGTATGGCATGCAAATCTACCTTCATCAAATAATCATAGATATGAAACTGTAAAACTGATAATTGAAGATGTCACATTTAGAAGAAATGACAGAATAGGACTTAGGGAATTAAACTATGAAGGAGTTACTGACAGGAATGTTTTTAACTACAACCTTAACAGGGATAGAGAATATGGATACATTGATGTAGAAGAAGTAAGTTACAGGAATGCTTTACTTCAGACCAATGAAATAGCATTACCCTTTAATTCTTTTAATCTATCCAATAAGGAATACACTTTTAACAGGTTATTCAATCTTAATATTCCTGCATTCCTTTTAACCCAACAATTACAGCAATTAGGAGTACAGCAAAGAAAAGTAACAGGTGAATTGTGGGTGAAGAATAATCCTTCATTTGATTACTTAAGCTGTTTTAATATCAATAACAGAAAATACAACATTCACAGAATGGAATACAATGATTTTGAAGGTGTGTATGATGTTGAATTAATTGAAGTGGTTTGATTATTTTTTAATTATAGATAAAATACAATGAGTATAAACGTAAATATCAATCCTAGATTCAGATTTGAAAGAGAAGGTAACAGAGGTAGATTAGGTGGTAATACAGGTGGTTCCAGTGGTTCAGGTGGGAATACAGGTGGTGGTAATCCCAATGATGACAATACAATAGTAAGAACCTTTGGTAATCAGGATATAGATGGTACAAAGGACTTTCAAAAAGTAGTGTATGGTGAAAACTTTGTATTCAGGGGACTGACTTCTTTAAGTACCAAACTTACTAAGGATTTGATTACAGGAATGTGTATGTTACCAAGTACAGGAGAACATGTTTATTCTACTACTCCTACTACCTATACTGATTTATCTGATTTTTCTAAAGTACAGAACAGGAATGTAGAAGGTACTGATAATACTGATTTTGTTGTAGCAGTTGAAAATTTAAAAAGGGATGTTCCTGCTACCAAATGGGTAAACTTTATAGTTTCTTGGTTTGGAAGTGATTTAAGGGTAGGATTTTGTAAGACTGAACCAAAGGTAGAGCATAAAGAAGGTGCTACTACTCCTTATGATTGGAAGGTGTGTAATTACAATAGGTCTAATGCTAAAATACCTTCATTCTTTGATTCAAGTTTTTATAATGGTAGTTACTATTCAGATTCAAATGTTACTGTAACTCCTGATTATGCTGAAGGTGTAAGGGGTGAAATGACTTCTGCAAGGGTACAGCATGTTAGTACAGGATTCAATAAGTTTGCTACTAATTTCACTGTTACACCTGATACTGATTATATAGTAAAGTACAGGGTAAAAGCTTTAAATACAGATAATCAGAATGTTTGGGCAAGGGTTGAAGGTGGTACAGGTAATGTAGAATTGGATTCACAATTTTATTTAGCAAGATTGGATAGATGGACTGAAGTAGAATTTAAGTTTAATTCTGGTATCCATACCCAAATAGATTTACAGTTTTCAATTGGTGATAATTGGTTTAGCGGTACTATTGTTTCTGATATTCTTGTAGATATTGATTCAATTTATATTTCAGAAGATAATGAAGAAGCTTTTGAAGGTTTGGCTTATGGTGCTACTCCAAGTGATAGAAGTGTAGTAGAAGGTATTCAGGAGTTAAAAAGACAAGGTTATAAGGTTTTATTTTATCCTTTCTTATTGATGGATATTCCAGAAGGCAATAATAAACCTGACCCTTCAGGACTATTTGAACAACCTGTACACCCTTGGAGAGGAAGGATTACAGTTATGCCAAATGAAGACAATACAAGCTTTGTAAGAGGTGAAGTAGAAAAGTTTTTTGGTAGTTGTCAACCTTCTGATTTTACACAAGACCCTACAAATTTAACTGTTAATTACAGTGGTACTCCTGAAGATTCATTCAGGAAAATGATTCTTCATTACGCAAATCTTTGTGTGGTTGCTGGTGGTGTTGATGCTTTTGCAGTAGGAACGGAAATGAGGGGTTTAACTTGGTTAAGAGACAGTAGAACTTCTTTTCCAGCAGTTGAAGAATTTTCACAGTTGATAAGTGAATGTAAAACAATATTAGGTAGTGAATGTGAAGTTACTTATTGTGCTGATTGGACTGAAGTATGTCCTTATCAGGTGCAGGATGGTACAGGGGATGTAATCCACCATTTAGATGAATTATGGATGAATCCTGATTGTGATTTCGTTGGGATAGATAATTATATTCCTCTATCAGATTGGAGGGATGGAAGTCATTTAGATGAAGTATGGGAAAGTATTTATAATACTGATTACCTGAAATATAATATAGAAGGTGGTGAATTATATGATTACTTCTATGCTTCTGATTCTGATAGAAACAATCAGATTAGAACACCTATTACTGATTGGAACTATAAAGTAAAGGATAATAAAAACTGGTGGTTAAATGAACACTTCAATAGAATAAATGGAAGTTGGGAAACTACTTCTACACCTTGGATACCAATGTCAAAAAGAATAGTATATACTGAATTTGGATGTTCAGCTATTGACAAAGGAACCAATGAACCCAATAAATTTTTAGACCCAAAATCAAGTGAAAGTACTGCACCAAGATTTAGTACAGGTGAAAGAGACGATTTAATACAGGAAAAGTATTATGAAGCTTTTTGTGAATATTGGCTTCCTGTCAATGGGAATAATCCTGTAAGTACTTTAACAGGTAAAAGAATGGTGGATACTGATATGCTTTTTGCATGGACTTGGGATGGTAGACCTTATCCAGAATTCCCTAATCTTCAAAGTGTATGGAGTGATGGTGTAAATTATCCTGCTGGTCATTGGTTGATGGGTAGAGAATTTATTACTAAAACAGAAGATTAATGGGAAGGGTAAAATATGATGGTGAATGTAAAGCTTTTAGAGGGGTTTGTTTGGATTCAAATGGTAATCCAATACCTGACAGTAACAGCATTCAAGAAGCTGTTGCAGGTACTTTAAATAACCCTAATATGGCTACAAAGAATATAGTTACTTTAAGGAACCTATCTAATCTGGAACTGTTTGACCCAAAGAGAACTACTTTAGCTAAAGATATGGTAGCATTCAGGGGGTATCCTAAACCTACTGTAGATGTAATTACTTCTGTAGCTGAATTTACTGATTCAAATATTGCTTTGAACTTTGGGATTCAGATAAATTATAAAGTTGGTTACACTATCACAGATTCAGATTTGGATTTTCCTTTACAGTTCAGCATTTATATAAATGGCGATACTTTGAATGCTGTTCAACCTGAAATAAATATTCCTTCTGGAAGTACTTCACAAGCATCTACCATTATTAATTTTCCTGGAGACTATGGAAGTACTGCAAGTATTACCATTGAATCAGTTAATGGTGAAATGTATTATTATTTAATTGACTTTGATTCAAATGGAAGAAGGGTAATTAATGCTAACAGGGATAGTTCCAGTTTGGCTACAGTCAATGTAGTATTTACAGCAGAACCTACATGTACTGTTTCAGGTGGTGAAACTACAGTACAGTTTTTATCTTTTCCTGAAAACTGGACTTCTGAACAGCTTGTTAGCAGTGAAGTAAACGGTGGTTATAACAGTGCAGGAAATGAAGGTGATTTGGTTTATTTCATTTATCAGAATAACAGGTATGTTATCAGAAAAGAAGAAAGATGTTTAAATGATTCAGGTGAAGAAGCTTTGGAAGAAGAAGGTGGTGTTTGTCCAGTTGGAACAGAAAGAAGGTGGAGATGGATATTTCAATCAAGAGATAGTTGTTAATCCTTTTTCAATTAACAGTTTAAACAGCTTCTCCTTCTTCTCCTCAGTGCAAATATTCTGAAGTTTACCCTTTTTCATGTGGTGAATGTAATCTTCAATATTATCAATCTTTTGTCCCTGAGCTGTTTTTTGTTGATGTGAAAGGAAGCTTAGAGTTTGAAGGTTATCTTCTTCAAATTCCAGTTCTTCAGCTAATCTTCTTGGTATTATGTGGTCAACTATTACACCTGCTTCTATGATACCAAACTGAAGTTTCAATTCATCTAAAGGGTTTTCATCTATATACTTTTTCCTTAAGCTTCTCCACTCCTTCTTCTGATAAAATGAAGAATCTGTATTAGTCCATGAACTATTGTTAAATTTCTTTTTCATGTTTTATTTTAATTACTAAAAAAACAATAGCTTTACTTTGTACTAAAAAAATGACTATGACTATACAAGAATTTATTAAGGAGTATGAAGAAGCAGATTTTAAAGATTCATCTTTTATATATTTTGATTCTAAAGGTAATAAATATGATAAAGTTGAAAAAGCTTATGCAAGTCGTTTAGAAGTCACTATTAAAAAATCTATAGACTTAGCTAAAGAAGATTTAAAATCTATTGGTATTAACAGTAAAAAGGAAGCTGATACACTGAATAAAATTTTATCCAAAATCTTTCCAGATAAGGATACTAAGAAAACAGGAGAAAGAAAGGTTTATTCTTCTGAAGATAAAGAGAAGTTTATTAAAGAATGGAAAGAGGCTGAAAAGAAGGAAGTAAGTATAAGTAAATTTGCCAAAGAAAAAGGAATTAATTATCAAACTTTTCAAAGTTGGATAAAGAAACAAGAAGGTGGAAAGTAAACAGGTTTCCTAGAAGAAATTTATTTGAATATCAAATATTTACAGTGTTTTTCTTGTTGATGAATTTATTACTTTCAAAGAAATTCTGTTTTATTGATTTTAAAATTTGTATTTTAAGGCTTTACAATTAAAAGTTACTAAAAAGTAATGTACTTGTAAATGTGTGCTAAAATATCAGAAACGCTATTTCTAATAGAAGTAGCGTTTTTTTAATTTATGGAAATTATTTTTTAACAAAATAGAACCTTTCTTAGAAGGTCACGTGTATATTAAATTGAGAAAATCAAAAATTACATACCTTTTATGGGTATTTATTAAGGATTTTTAAAAACAAATAAGTGCTATATATATACCCATTAAAACAGCTATTTTTCTTTTAATAGTTACTTTTTTAAAAGAAAAATCAGTATTTTTAAGTATAAAGCACACACTAAAATATGAGTATATTATGGTAAAATTTAAAATTACTACTGATAATGTAGGTAGAAAAGATAACCCTGAACCTAAAGAAGTAGGGTGGATTTCAAGAAATCTTAATCAGGTTAAAGAAGTAGATTTTTTAGGATTTAAAGAATTAATATCTTCTGGTTATACATGGAGTACAGGGATTTTTAAAGATGGAAAAAGAAAAAGTAATAATTGGATAGAACAACAGGTTTTTACTTTGGAATTTGATAGTGGAGTTACACATAATGAAATTCTTAAAAAGTTTGAATCAGTTGGTTTAACCCCAAACTTTTATTACCCTTCATTTTCCGATACTCCTGAACATCCTAAATTTAAAATAGTATTGGTTACTGATATTCCTGTTGCTGATGAAAAGTTAAGTAAACATCTTCAATTAGGTTTAATGGATACTATTGGGAATGTTGATTTGACCTGCAAGGATTCTTCTAAGTTGTTCTTTGGGGGTAATTCCTGTGATATTATCAGTGTTAATCCTGTAAGTCTTCAGCAGTTGTATGATACTGTAAATGCCACATACATTTCAAAGGATAAAAATAACATTCCTAAATATCCTACACTTACTGAATATTTATCAGGTGTAAAGGATTTTGATTTGTTTCATGAATTCAAATATTCTTCTCCTTATTCCACGAATGTAAAACCCTCTTTTATAGTCAATAACTCAGATGAAATAATCAATGTAATTGACAACTTTGATTTTATTAAATTGGAAGCAGAGGTAAATATTTGGAAAGCTTTCGTGAAGGGTAAATTTCTGAATAATAAAGAAATTTTTGGGTTAGCTACATCAATGATTTGGGTTAAAGGTGGTATAGCAAGAATGAAGGATACTATGATTAAATTTAATGCTGAAGGTAAAACAGAATATACTGACAGTGACTTTAGTATCTTAAGGTATGTAAAGAAACAAAAGTATCAACCCCAAAGATTAGTTTGTTATTCTCCATATCCTGAAGATGCAGACTTTTTAAACCCTATTACAGCAGTTAAAGAGAAAAGAGGATTAATAGAAATTACAGGTAAAATAAATAAACAACCTTTAATTGAGGCAGAAAAACTTATGGAAGCTGAATTTGAAAGAGTATTAGAGGAAGCAAGTAATAAAATTTACCTGTTTAAACTTCCAACTGGTATAGGTAAAACTAGGTTACTTGAAACTGTAAATGCTACCCTTGCTTTTCCTACGAACAGATTAAAAGAGGAAGTAAGTAAAAGGATGAAGATTAACCATATTAAAACACCTGAATTTCCTAACCTTATTGATGAAGAATTACAGGAAAAGATTGAATACTTTTATTCGGTTGGACTTACAGAGTATGCTACTAAGCTTGTTAATGAAATCAGTAAAGATTATAGAGGATTAAAATTTAAAAGGCAGGATGTAGATTCAGTTCAAAAATATCTTAAAGAGGTTAGAAGGTGTTATGCTACAAAAGAAACTGTTCTTACTACCCATGCAAGGGTACTACATTCAGAATTTAAGTCAAATACAGTAATATTTGATGAATGTCCTTTAAACTCTATACTTACCATCAAAACCTTCCATATAAAAGATTTGATTAAGTTGGATACACCTTCAGAAAGGTTTGAATTGGGGACTGATATTACTGCTATTATTGAGTATCTGATAAAGGCAGATAAAGGAATGGTTATAGAAACTCCTACTTTTACCGTTG
The DNA here is from genome assembly GCF_019343195.1 of Arthrospiribacter ruber. Classification (GTDB taxonomy): domain Bacteria; phylum Bacteroidota; class Bacteroidia; order Cytophagales; family Cyclobacteriaceae; genus Arthrospiribacter; species Arthrospiribacter ruber. The sequence continues at coordinate 35,874 of NZ_RPHB01000007.1, read as the reverse complement.
ATTTGGAGATACTCAGTAACAGGATAAAAAACAATAAAATTCTAAGTGATATTATCAGCTTCTTACATTCTGATTACTTTTTAAGGGATGCTAAAGACCCTAATTTATTCACATACATTCAAAAAAATGAATTACCTGAAAATAAAAAGGTTATAATAATGAGTGGTACACTTTCAACTAATATTTATAAAGCTATTTATGGTGAAAGAGTGGAAATAATAGATTTAAGTGATGTTGAACATAAAGGTATAATAAGACAACATACAGCTAAAAGTTTCAGCAGACAGAGTTTAAAATTATCAATTGATAAAATTGATACAATTATCAATACAGATAACAGAACAATAACCTTCAAAAACTTTGTTGATGAAATAACCAATGCAGAAAAAGAAATGTATTTTGGAAATGTATCAGGTTATGACAGCCTGAAGGGAGTAAATATAAATGTACTTGGTACACCACATTTAAACCCTACCCAATATGTTTTAATTGGTTCTGTACTTGGATTGAAATTGAAACCTAGGGATTTAACTGTAAAATTTAGGACAGTAGAATGGAATGGATTCAGGTTTAAATTCAATACTTATACTAATGATACTTTAAGTGCTATTCAGTTGGATATGATTGAAGCAGAACTTCTGCAAGCTGTTGGAAGGGCAAGAGCTTTAAGGGAAAATGTTACAGTGGATGTATATTCAAACCTACCTTTAAGAGTTTCAACTGCATTTGTAAACTGACTTATTTTAGATAACCCTTTTTTAAACCTGCTATATTAATTATGGCAGGTTTTTTATTACCTGATGTTGAATTTTTCACTGTATTGATTCATTTTAATGATTTTGTGGTTATCGGATATTTTAATGTATCTGACAACTGAATTTATATCCCTGTGGCCTGTTATACTTTGTATTTCAGCTATACTAAGTCCTAATTCAGATAGAATAGATATTGCGGTACGTCTAGCAGCATGAGAGGAAATTACCCTATTTAAAGGCTTGTTTTTGGTAATGATTAAACCATCTCTTTCTTCAATAGTCTGTATAGGTCTGTTTAATTCCAGTTTTTTAAATACCTTTTTTATTACAGTGTTAAAGTGATTGATATTAATTTTTAAATTATCCCTTACGTTAAAATCCACGGAGTTTAAAAGTATTTTTAAATTATTGTGAACAGGGATTTTTACAGGGACTTCATTCTTTTCCAGAAAGATATTAATTGTATTGTTTATTATGTTTTTAGGTATTATTTGGTCTAAATCAGAGAATCTTAACCCTGTCATCATTTGAATCAAGAATTTAATCCTAGCCATTTCCTCAGTATTAGCTAATTTGGATTTTAATAAAACCTGAATTTCAGAATCTAATAAAGTTGGTAAATCACTTTCAACAACTTTCAAAGAATAATCCAGCCTATTAAAAGAGTCATCAATTATATTGTTTTTATACAGTACTAAAAAAGAGGCTTTTAAATGTCTTAGGTAATTATTTTGGGTACTGCTTTTTAATCCTTTTTTTCTCCAATAAGTTAGTAAGTCATTAATCAGCTTTTGATTGATATTACTTATTTTAAATGTTTTATTCTGTTCTTTTTCTAATTCCTGAACATTTAGTATCAATGAGTTATAGCTATTGGTATTTTTATTTTTGTTGTTATCTTCTTTATACTGTTTACTGAATTCAATTAATTGAACCAATGTATAGAAAGAGTAACTGTTTTTTTCTTTGGACTGGTTTAGGGTTTCTTTAGTAATTGGTATGTTCTGGACTTCCAGCTTTTTGATTAAGTCATTTACTTTTAGAATTTCTTCCTGTATTTGGTTGTTTATTGAATCACTTCCTTTAATTCCTTTAACTATACCTTTATTAAACTTGGGTTTTTGGATTCTAATTGCAGTTGGGAAATAAGTTATTTCTTTTTTACCATCAATTGAATAAGTGTAAACAACTATGTTAATAGTGCCTATTTGACTGACTTTACTAACATTTAATAAAATAGCCCTAACTTTGTGGTGTTTTTGATTCATTGATTTCATGGTTATGGATTATACTATAATCTATTTATAATCTAAAACTAGGTAAAATGATGGTGAAAATAAACAAAATAGTCCAAAAATATGCTTTATACGCTTTCTGAGAGGGGTTTAAAGTATTGCGGTAAATTTACACGAAAAATAGAATTCAGTAGTGGTAAAAATAGGAAACTTAGAGTTGGGGGAATTTCCGCTTTTGCTGGCTCCCATGGAGGACGTGAGTGATCCGCCCTTTAGAGCAGTCTGCAAACAGAATGGAGCAGACCTTATGTACACGGAATTTATCAGTTCCGAGGGCTTGATCAGGGATGCTGCCAAGAGTGTTCAGAAGCTCGATATTTTCGAATATGAGCGACCTATTGGGATACAGATTTTCGGAAACGAAATCGAGTCCATGCGGGAAGCGGCAGCTATTGCAGCAGCGGCAGGTCCGGATATTTTGGACATCAACTATGGCTGTCCTGTTCATAAAGTGGCCTGTAAAGGAGCCGGAGCGGGGATTTTGCTGGATATTGATAAAATGGTTTCCATGACAGCTGAAATAGTCAAGGCAGTCAATATTCCCGTCACAGTCAAGACCAGATTGGGTTGGTCTCATGATACCATTCGTATCGTGGAGGTGGCAGAGCGGCTTCAGGATGTCGGAATTCAGGCCATCAGCATACATGCCCGTACCAGACAACAGATGTACAAGGGTGAGGCAGATTGGTCTTACTTAAATAAAGTTAAAGAAAATCCCCGTCTACATATTCCAGTATTTGGTAATGGAGACATTGACAGTCCACAAAAAGCTGCTGAATACAGAAGAAAGTACAATGTGGACGGAATGATGATAGGAAGGGCTTCGATTGGATATCCCTGGATTTTTGATGAAATCAAACATTTCTTTAAGACAGGAGAACAGCTGCCTGCACCAGATCTTTCCGAACGGATTGCCGTGACTAAAAAGCACCTGGATTTTTCTGTCAAATGGAAAGGCGAAAAGTTGGGTATTCTGGAGATGAGAAGGCACTATACCAATTATTTCCGCGGTATGCCGAATTTTAAAACATACAGGACCAGAATGGTAACTAAAGAATCCTACGAAGAAGTGGCTGCGATTCTGGAAGAGGTAAAGGAAGTTTTTGCCGATCATCAATTTTCCTGATCTACATTTAGTAAACTTGGATTTCAATCCACAAAAAAAGATTTTATTTGTATCCGGATATCTAAAAGGCAGGTATGGGAATGAGTCCTTGCCTGCTTTTATTGTACCCCAATCAAAATGCCCATGGTGTATGTCTAGAGACCTTCAATCTGAAAGTGCCCTGAAAGCCTGGGCATTTCTTATCGTATTGGCTTTGATCTGGGGAAGCTCATTTATACTGATAAAAAGAGGGCTTGAAGTGTTTTCCCCCGGAGAAGTCGGTGCATTTAGAATTGTTGCTGCCGGTATTTTCTTGCTGCCGCTTTCTTTGCCGCGGCTAAAGCACCTCAATAAAAGACAGGTTAAAAATCTGGTTATTGTAGGTTTGGTCGGCAGTTTTATTCCCGCTTTTCTTTTTGCAAAAGCACAGACCCAGCTCAGTTCTTCACTTACCGGGGTATTCAATGCCATGACTCCTTTGTTTGTAGTGGTCATAGGTGCCTTATTTTTCAATTCCAAAATTACCCGTAGAAATTCGCTCGGGCTGTTTATTGCCTTTATTGGAGTGATACTTTTGCTGGTAGTGAAAGAAGGGTCGGGATTTGGCACATTTGCGGATATTAATGTGTATGCATTTTTTGTACTTCTGGCATGTGCCTGCTATGGCTTGAATCTCAATATCATCAAATTCAGATTTGTGGAGTTGAAGCCTGTCGCCATTACTGCCATATCCCTTACTTTGGTTTTGCCGGTGGCATTGATTTATCTTTTTGCTTATACCCAGTTTTCCTTCAAACTCTTGCATGTGGAGGGAGCCTATATGGCAGCAGGATACCTTACCATCCTTGGAGTGGTGGGTACAGCTTTGGCATTGATTCTTTTCAATGTGATGGTAAAGGTGGCTACCCCGGTATTTGCAAGTTCTGTTACTTATCTGATTCCCATTGTGGCGATATTATGGGGTGTTTGGGATGGAGAGGTGCTACTATTAGGTCATTATATAGGTATAGCAGCCGTAATTTTCGGTGTCTGGGTAGGGAATCGGAGGTGAAAATTTGCTTCCATTATATTCTATATTCAAAGAAAATTTTTTGCCAAGCTTTATGGATTATCCTCATCCTCTTCCTTAGCCCTTCTTTTGGGGATTTGGGGTTGTCCCAGGCCTAAGCTTCCTTTCAAGCCAGAAAGGGTAGAAGTCCACCAGTAGTTGAAGATGAACCTGTTTGTTTCTCTTTCCTGATAGATCCTGGACCTTACGGTATTGCCGAAAAGTTTTCTGGGGTTATTGCTCTTTACAGCAAACACATTGAGCACGAATGTGAGTATGGCCTTTCTTCCTTTTCCTCTCTGCAATGTCCTTTCATCCAAAAGCTCAAGCTTAAGGTCCTGATAGAGCAGGGTCATAAGACCTGCGGCATCCTTATCATTTGCACGGAAATTCCAGTCTCCTCCATTTACTTTTCCATCAAGGGCTCTGAGGAAAGCATTATTTTCCAGTATAGGGTTTATGATTCTGATGTCAAATTCCCCGATGTTCGCACTGACATCCATTGGGTATGGTTCTTTGAAGAACATTTTCACATTAACAGACAGGTCAGCTTCTCCAAAAAGCTTTGTGCTTCCCACCAGGTTGGCTTCGTCCAGACCGTATTCTATTTCTTCTTTTTCCAGCCTGAAAGGAAACAAGGAAGCATTGAGCTGGTCAAAAACCAAAACACCTGGAACCATTCCGTTTTCAGGAAATTCGGTGTAGATGATAGTTCCGTCCAAGACTTCCAAGGTATCCAAATGAACAGAATAGCCTGCTGTCTTCATCAAAAGCTGGGGCATTGGCCGGTATTTGTCTTCTTTCTTTTCGAATCGCTTATCCCTAAATAGATCTGTAACTGCTCCTTTGATCAGTACTTTTTTGGCAATGATTACTTCCTCTTCCAGGAATTTTTCCAAATCTGCTTCCGAAATGACGATTTCGGGGATACGTATTTTTGCCACATCTGTCTGATAGCCAACTTTTCGAGTATAGGCATATTTTCCGTATCTAGGCTCGAAAACAATGTCTTTAAGGATGATCTCCTTGTTTTCTAATGCCACATACCCTACGCTGACTTTATTCAAACTGTCCGGTAAGTTAAACTCATAGTCCGGGAAGCTTAGACGGAATTCTTTGTCCAGAAAATCTTTTGGATCAAGTTGTTCCAGCTCAGAGAGCTCAAGGTCCAGGTCTGCCAATACAAAGTTCAGGTTTTTGATTCCCTGGGGATCTTTCGATCCGTTTTTTTGAAATACGAATACATCCCCTTCTACTATCTCAAACTCTCCGATTTTGAGTTTTTCGACCAAACTGGCTTCGTTATTGTCCCCATTTTCTTCCGGGGAAGATCTGGATTTTTTCTCCTGATCCACAAACACTTCGATGTCAGGTCGGAAGAGTCTTAGTTCAGAAATGATCAATTCCCCACTTTCCTGTAAGTCCGCTAACTTATTGGTCTTTATTAATGCTGTAGGGATATGACCTGAAAAAATGGGAACTCCTGGCTTTCCACTAAGCTCTTTGGGAATAATTCTAAAATTATTGACCAAGACACCCTCGTACCTTGTATCAAGCTCAACTTTAGAAAAAGTGACCTGGTGCATACTGTCCGGTAAAGTAAGCCAGAACTCATCAATGTCCAGGCTTAGACCACTGAAAAATCCGGATATATCTCCTCTGCCTATGATAGCTGAATCCAATAGGAAGTCATAAAATGCCAGATTGATTCCTGTATTGATCAGCTCTCTTTGGCTTCCTCCTTCTCGGAAAGCGAGCTTGAACTGGGCTTCTTCTGCCTGAATGGTATCTATGCTGATGACATCAATGGTTTTGGGAAGTGATCGGTCTCTTCTCCCTCTTCTTGGGGAAGATGTGTCTTCTTCGTCAAGGTCATTATTGATCAAAATATTTACATCAGAACCGGTGAATTTCACCATTTCCAACTTGAGTTCATTTTCGAATAAAAAACCTTCTAAGTCCACCCCTCTGAATGCCATCTCAGGTATGGTTACTGAAACACGTGTTTTGTCGGTGAAATTTCGTCTGGGATTAAGGCTTACATTGGAAGCGATTATCTCCTCTTTTGCTGTGTTAAAGTTGATCCTGTCTGCGAGAATATTGTATTTTCCATCAGCTATGTTAAACACATAGTTGTTCAGCTGAAGGTCTACTTCTTCTGAAAATAATGACCTTAATTCTTCAGGAGATGCGTCCTTGTTCAGGTAAAAATTTCTAACGGAAATCGATACGTTTTCTTCTGCAAATGTACGGATTCTGTCCCTAACATAATTTTCATAATTCAGTGTTCCCTGTTGTAGAGAAAGCCTTTCTACTTTAATTTCAGAGAAGTAATTTGTCAAAAGATCCAGAATCTCCTGTTGGTCCACTCCCTCCCGGTCTTCCTCTTCTTGACCGGGTCTATGCCGGATGATGCTGATCTTCGGTGAAGGTACCCTGATGTCGCGGATGTTGAGTATACCATCAAAATAGGCTTTTCGTATGTCTACGCCTGTGGCGGTAAATTTTGGTACAAATATGTCCAAAGTGGTCTTTTTCCCATATCTGTCCAGTGTACTCTGGATCTGGGATCGGTCAAAAGGCTCCAGAACGAAACCGTCTATGCTGATCTGGGACCTTTTGGTATCTAAAAACACCCGGTCTGCTTTGAAGACATGAAGGTTGTCCGCAAGTTTGAGCGCGTATTCCTGAAGCTCAAGTTCTAGGTTTTCGGCCCAGAAAAAGCTCTTGGCTTCGGAGTTTTCCGTTCTGTCGTCAAGAGCGAAGTTTTCCAAAATCAAGTTGACCTTCCCAAATGACAGGCTGTCTTGCCGGACTCTTACACGGTTGTCCACTATAAGAGATCCTTCTTTTATTTCGAACCTCTTGACATAGATTCCCTCCAAAAATTCGCTGTAGATTTCACTGATATTGAAATTGCCTGTTTCATCCACTTTTCCCTGTACGTCCCTGAGCAGGATTTCAGGTTTTTCGATTATCACCCTTTGGAGGTCAATGATGCCCTGATTGTAGATTTTTTTAAGATTTGCTTCTGATATGCTCAGGTTAGGAACTTGGATATCCAGTAAAGTTTTGTTCAGGTCAGGCTCGTAGTCCTCAAAAGGGAACAAATGAAAACCATCTATCTGGATTTTATCTTCAAATGAACTGAGCAGTACATGAGCTCCATTGATCTGATGCACACTGTCCCCAAGGATCAGCTGAACATCAAAAAGCTCCACTGAGGCATCATCAGCATAAAAAAACTGATTATCCTTTTTGGAAGATTCAGGCCCTACATAAAAGCCTTCCATTTTGAAATCAATTCTTTCGGCTTGAATGAACCTGTTGTCTCTGTTTTCCGCACGGCTTTGTGTAAATCGCCCTTCATCTATACTGAGTGTCTCTATAGATATAGAGGCAAGGATACCATCTATCAGGTCATAAAGCTCAAAAGCCTCCAAGTCCTGATTCCGGCTTTCTCCTTTGCGTGTGTAGAGATCTATGCTTGGCTTTTGGAGTATTAGTTGACCTACTACTACTTCTGAAGTGTAGAATACCTTATTGATATCTGCGTCAGATAAGAGCAGGTCGTCAAGATCCGCTTTGAAATAAGTTTCTGAGTATTTCTCAAAATCAGGTTCTATACTGAGATTTTTGCCTTTGATATATTGGTCTAAGGATGATACTTCTATTTCTCCTGCAAAAACAGTATGTACGCTATCTGCCAAGAGCACCTGAAAATTGTCCATGTCAAATGCAAAGCCCTCAGCATTGAAAGGTGTTTCAGGAGATCTTTCCTGAAGCAATTGTATGTCTCGAATGTAAAGGTTGGAGTTTTCTGCTTTGATGGATTTTTGTGCTATGAAATTTTTTAAAAGTACATCGGCATCGTTGACCTGCATGTTGCGTATCCTGATTTCATTGAGCTTGGAGCCTAAGAAGGACTTTTTGATTTCTTGCTGCAAAATTTCCAATGGGGATTCATCAAGCTCTTCTTCCAACATCCCTTCGATTTTAAGTCTGAAATCGAGTTCAGGGCTATTCACTTCCAGTCTGCCAATGACGACTTCCCTTTTTCTGAAAAGGTAATTCAGGCCGGTGATAGATAGTCTTGGGATGTCGGCTCGGTAATAAGCAGTAGAATCCAGTTCATCAAAAACCTCCTCCACAGGGTTGATCTTCAGCCCGACAAAATGCACGCCTCTTTCGAATAAGGAAACATAAAACCTGTCAAAATCTATTTCATATTTGCTGTCAGATGCTTCGCTTACTTTTTCCTTGAGGTAGTTTCTCAATAAAAAATCAGAACTGAAGTAAACAGCTACCTGAATCAAGGCCAGGATGAATAAAACCAACCCTCCAATCCGGAAAAACTTTTTCCTGAAAATGCGTCGAACTTTGTTTTTGCTTCCTGACTCCTGCATAGTAAAAAACTATGAAAGTAAAAGTAATACAATTGCTGCGTAAAAGCAGAAAATAAGGATTTGATTTTATAGACAAAAAAAAGAGGCATCTTGTAGATTGTCGAAAACCCAAGATGCCTCAGTCATATATAACCCAAATACTATTGCTGTAGGAGAAGGATTCGAACCTCCACGAAGTTGTTAGGCTACATCAGAGCTCTTGATGCGCTTTATCCTTTTGTCTTCACCCCCGAGACAGGAGGGCATGTCTGCCAATTTCATCATCCTACAAGGTGTCAATAATCGGTGCAGGCACCTTTCGCATCCTGACCTGTTACCCAATACTTTTTAGCGATGAAGACAACAATTTTTGATCACTTTTTCGCTATTGAGTGGTTCAAAATTAGCAAAGTGATTGATTTGTTAAAAATAAATCAAATAAATGAGTTAAAAATTACATTATTTTTAAAAAATACACTTTTTAGGTATTGATATGGAAAATTACTTTCTGAATCTTACTTTTAATTATGGATTTTTCAATGGGTTTTAGACCCTATAAAAGCAAAAAAGCTGCGAAACAGTATTTCACAGCTTTAGTCAATTAACAATAAACCCAAAATAACCTGATGTAGGAGAAGGATTTGCGCCTTCGGAATACTATTCCTCTCTATTGCAATCCTACATTCTCGTTGGTTTTTTTAAAACTACCAACACTACAAAGGTAATATGTTCGGGTATATTTTAATAATGTTGTAATAAAATAACTGAAAAAATACATTATTTTTAAAATTTGACATAAATATTAATAATTTGTAATTCTACAACGATTGCGGAACTGCCACTTTTGAAAACTTGATAACGGTATTTGAGTTTCCAAAACCTGAAATTCCACAACTCTTTCTTTAAATTCTGAATTTTTGAAGATGTTGAATGCTCTATTCAAAATTTACGTAGTTTTCCCATTTCTGTATGAGGGCTTGAAATTCCTCTGGGAGTGGGCTTTCAAAGTACATTTTCTCTCCACTTAAAGGGTGAGTGAAACCCAAAGACATGGCATGTAGGGCTTGTCGTGGTAAAATTTCAAAGCAGTTTTTGATAAAAGTTTTGTACTTGGAAAACTGGGTGCCTTTTCTGATTTTATCTCCTCCATAGGTAGCATCATTGAACAAAGGATGTCCAATATGCTTCATGTGTGCCCTGATCTGATGCGTCCTACCGGTTTCGAGATTGCACTGTACAAGGGATACATAGCGAAGTCTTTTGAGAACTTTATAATGGGTAATGGCATGTTTGCCTTGAGAACCATCAGGAAAAGCTTCCATCACCCTTCTGTCCTTAGCACTTCGGCCAATGTGGGCATTTATAGTACCCTGATCTTCCGCTGGCTCTCCCCATACCAAGGCGAAATAGGTTCGCTCGATATGGTGGTGAAAGAATTGATTGGCAAGATTGGTCATGGCTTCTTCTGATTTGGCTATTACCAAGAGCCCAGAGGTATCTTTGTCTATCCTATGGACCAAGCCAGGCCTTCCGGTGTTTCCGGGCATGGTAGGCAGGTGGTTGAAGTAGTACACCAAAGCATTGACCAAGGTACCGGTCCGGTTTCCATAGGCGGGATGAACCACCATTCCTGCAGGTTTGTCTACCAATAGCAGGTGATCGTCTTCATAGACGATGTTCAGGGGTATGTTTTCCGGAATGACTTCTGTATCTGCAACAGGCTTTTCAAGGAAAATCCGGATCTGATCAAATGGTTTGATTTTGTAATTTGACTTGACCTTATTTTCATTAACCAAAACATGCCCTGCCTCAATGGCATTTTGGACCTTGTTGCGGGTGGCATTGGCAATTTTATCTGTCAAAAATTTATCGATCCGGGTCAGGGTCTGCCCTTTGTCCACATCTATCTGATGGTGTTCATAGAGTTCAACTTCTTCTTCTTCTTCAAAATTTTCCTCTTCCTGGTATGTAGTCATTCTGCAAAAATAAGGGCATTTGGGAAAGTTTCGGATATTTGGGAGTCAATTAACCAAAATACCATGTTGATTCCCGCCAAGGTCCCGACTTCTGAGATCATTCGCCCTGCTTTTGAAGACATGGGGGTACGTCTGTATTTAAAGCGACTGGACAGGATTAATGAGTTGGTGTCCGGCAACAAGTTTTTTAAATTGAAATACAACCTGGAAGAAGCACGGAGACAAGGTAAGAGCACTTTGTTGACCTTTGGAGGAGCTTTTTCCAATCATATCTATGCTACTGCGGCGGCGGCCAAGCAAGGGGGATTTGAATGCATAGGAATCATAAGGGGAGAAGAAACAAAGCCTTTGAATCCTACTCTACAATATGCAGAGGACGCCGGTATGCGGCTTCATTATATCAGTAGGGAAGAATACAGGAAGAAAAAGCAAGATCAATTTTTGGAAAGTCTTAGGGAAAAGTTCGGCGCCTTTTTCCTTATTCCTGAAGGAGGCACCAATTCCCTTGCCATAAAAGGAGCCGCCGAAATCCTAGGGAATGAGGATGAGGATTTTACGCATGTTACCAGTAGTGTCGGTACAGGAGGGACCTTGGCTGGATTAGCGAAGCGTATCCAGCCAAACCAGCATCTGTTGGGGTTCTCTTCTCTAAAAGGTGAATTCATACATGGAGAAATATCCGAACTGCTTGATAAATTTCATATAAAGCCCAAGGGCGAGTTGACGATAGTGGATAATTATCATTTTGGGGGATATGGAAAATTCCAGCCTGAGCTGATTGAATTTATCCGTAAATTTCATTACCTGCATCAGATTCCTTTGGATCCTGTCTACACTGGAAAGATGATGTATGGTGTCATAGAAATGATCAAGCAAGGTTTTTTTCCCAAAGGAAGCCGGATTCTTGCAATTCACACCGGAGGGCTTCAGGGGATAGCCGGATTCAACAGTCGGTTCAATGCCTCACTTCCTTCAGAATAAAATAATCCTCGTTTTCCTGCGGGACAATTTTGATGACATTGGCCAATACCAGCCTGATTAAAGTCTTGGAGGCAACAAATCGTGGTAGCTTGGCCAGTTTCTGATATTCCTTTACCGTAATTCTTTCATTTTCTTCCAGTGCTTTCATCAATAAAGTTTCTTTCTCCCCATAAGTAAATACCATGTCCTTAGGGTTTTTGCCCCTTCTGAGAATCTCCCACATTTCCCTGCTGGCTTGGATGCTTCTGTCAGCAGCCCTTACGAAAGCTTTTTTCTTTTTTTCATCCATCATAAAATGAGGTCTTCCGGGAGATCTTTCAAAAGTAAAAATGGCCACTCCTTTTTTGGGGTTGAGTTTTATGATCTCCAGGCTATAGGAGAGTTTTGGCCTGATGAGCTCATTTATGGCTTTTTCCATCACAAAGACATCCTCTTCGATAAACCTCTGACCGCTTACGGTACCATCATCGTCGACTCCGATCAGTAAATTTCCACCATCTGTATTGGCCAAGGCTATGACTTCCTTCACAATCTTCTCCGGAAATGCTGCTTTTTTCTTGAACTCCACCTTGAGTCCTTCTCCTTGCTTTGCTATTTGCTGAACGTCTTGTAAGGTCATAAGGTGATGGATTTCTGATTAATAAAAGCTTAAATTTTTCAATAGGTTGTCAAAACGAAAGGATAATAAGTCCCTGATTGGGCGTATCAGTAAATACGAAATAAAGAGTCGCAATCCTAAGCTTTAAGAACCTCCCCAACAGCTATGTACATACCTGTAAGACCAGGGCTATATATGTTGTGAGTTGTGTATTACAAAATTCAATAGAGCCATTTACTGGAATTCGAAGAGTACTTTGTTATTTCAAAACAATTCAAATTCCAATGTGTTATAGCGTATTATTTAAATCTTGCATTCCAACAATTGCCATTATCTCAACCATATTTTCATTGATTCTATAAAATATTGAGTCAGAACCACAAGGACATCTTCTATATCCTGTTTTTATGTAATCGACAGATTCAAAAGCAAATGGTCTCTCGGCAATAATTTCAAAGCATTTAAAAAAAGAATCAAAGTACTTATCAGCTTGGGCTGCACCAAAATTTTTGATCCCGTAGTGATGAATACGAATCAGGTCCTCTTTGGCTGCATTACTTAATTTATACTCAGCCATTAAGCAGAGTCTTTGACTGTTTTAAAATCTCCTCTTTTGTATCACTTGTGAACCCGCTTCTTTCAGCATGTTCTAATTTTGCTCTTAACCAGTCAATTTGTGCTTGCTGTTTACGAGCCTGTCTAATCAGATCGTTTACAAGCTCACTTTTACTTGAATATTCCTGACTTTCGATTTGGGCTTTCAGCCATTCGTCGTTTGGTTTTGAGAAAGAAATACTTTGTCTTGGCATAATTTGTTTTTGATGTAAATTTACACCAAATATGAATCAATTACAAGCGTTGTCAGTATTGTTGATCCTAAGTAATAGATAGGGCGAATCAGACCTTAGACGCCTCTTTCAAGCTCAGAAAGTCTGTTTTTGAGTCCTTGCCACTCGTCCCTTAGTCTGGCTGCTTCCATAAAATTCAACTCTTTGGCAGCCTTTTCCATTTGCTTTTGAGTTTGAGCGATGAGTTTTTCGAGCTTGTCTTTGCTGAGGTACTGGACTACCGGATCTGCTGCCACCAAGGCTTCTGCATTGGTAGTGTCTTCGTACACTTTGGCGTTCCGCTTGCTGTCCGCCACTTTCGTTTGTCCAAGAATTTTATCTTTTGACTTGAGAATAGTAGTAGGGGTAATGCCATGTTCTTCATTGTAGGCCATTTGTATACTTCTCCTTCTTTTGGTTTCATCAATGGCCATGCGCATGGACTCAGTGGTTTTATCTGCATACATGATGACCTTTCCATTTACATTTCTGGCCGCCCTCCCAATTGTCTGCACCAGTGATCTTTCATTTCTCAAAAATCCTTCCTTGTCTGCATCAAGTATGGCTACCAGTGAAACCTCTGGCAAATCCAGTCCTTCCCTGAGCAAATTGACCCCAACCAACACATCAAAGACACCCAGTCTGAGCTCGCGCAGGATTTCTACCCTGTCCAGAGGCTTGACCTCCGAATGGATATAGCGGCTTTTGACTCCAGCTCTTTCCAGAAATTTTTGTAATTCTTCAGCCATCCTCTTCGTCAGTGTAGTGACCAGTACCCTGTCTCCTGATTTTACCCTTTCATCTATTTCTTCCAAGAGATCATCAATCTGATTGCCACTTGGCCGTACATCGATGATGGGGTCAAGTAAACCTGTAGGCCGGATGATCTGCTCCACGACGATGCCTTCAGTCTGGGCGAGTTCGTAATCCGCCGGAGTAGCACTTACGTAGACGACCTGATTGATGAGGCTTTCAAACTCATCAAAATTTAAGGGCCGGTTGTCAAGAGCCGAAGGCAACCTGAATCCATAATCGACCAAATTGATTTTCCTGGATCGGTCTCCTCCCCACATTCCCCTGACCTGAGGTACAGTCACGTGACTTTCATCGATGACCATCAGATAATCATCCGGAAAATAATCCAAAAGACAGAAGGGTCTGGTTCCTGGATTTCTTCTGTCAAAATATCTGGAATAGTTTTCCACGCCCGAACAGTATCCCAACTCCCTGATCATCTCCAAATCAAACTCAGTTCTTTCCCTTAACCTTTTGGCTTCTATAAGTTTCATGTCTTTTTCAAAAAACGAAACTTGTGCCATAAGGTCATCCTGAATCTCATGAATGGCTGTATCAATCACATCTCTTCCGGTAACAAAAAGGTTGGCCGGGAAAATGGAGATGATTTTTTCATCTGAAAGCTTTTTGCCACTTGCGGGATCGATGCGGTGTATGGCTTCTATTTCATCCCCCCAGAAAAATATCCTGTACCCAAAATCTGCATAAGCCACAAAAATATCAACCGTATCCCCCTTCACACGGAAAGTTCCATGCGTCAGTTCATTGTTGGTACGGCTGTAGAGGATGTCCACAAGTTTGAAAAGCAGCTGGTTTCTCGGTATTCTGTCCCCTTCCTGAAGCCTGATGACATTTTTTCCGAACTCTTCCGGATTTCCGATACCATAAATACAAGAAACCGAAGCCACCACAATGACATCCCTTCTTCCTGAGAGCAGGGCTGAAGTGGCGCTAAGCCTCAATTTTTCAATTTCATCGTTGATGGACAGGTCTTTTTCTATGTATGTTCCGCTGGTAGGAATAAATGCCTCCGGCTGGTAGTAATCATAATAGGAAATAAAGTATTCCACCGCATTTTCCGGGAAAAACTGCTTAAACTCCCCGTACAACTGCGCTGCAAGTGTCTTGTTGTGACAAAGCACAAGAGTAGGTTTCTGGACTTCCTTGATAACATTCGCCATGGTAAAAGTTTTTCCGGAACCGGTAACACCAAGCAAAACCTGAGCCCTGTCTCCATTTTGGATGCCATCAGTCAATTGTCGGATTGCTTCAGGCTGATCACCTGTGGGTTTGTAATCGGATTGAATTTTGAAGTCCATTTTTCTTTGTCTAGATCAGGTATAACATGACTGGGGGTGTAAATAGTTTTGGACTTAAACAATTACCCCGATTTTGCCGGAATAAACTTCCCCAGATTGTAATAGAGGAAGTTAGTTCTCAGTAAGATCACCAGCAACAATGGTACGATGCTGGGGTGGAAGGATTGGATTCCTGTGATCCAAAAAACCAAAGCGAGATTGGCCATGATCAAAGCAAGCAAAAGGTATTTTTTAAGCCAAGGGCGGACTTTACCTGAATAAAGCCCTATGGCCAAAGCCAAGTGTCCAGGAAATGCCCAAAGGATGTTCCAATTGTACTTGGTCTGTGAATGAAAAGTGAAAAACCAAAGTATCACAATCAATATTCCCAATAGTCCAAGTACGGAGAAGAATGCAATGTCAAAACCTTTGAAAAGCCGCTTTTTTCTAAAACCAACAAAGGTCAGTCCCATTACTGCGATAGCAAAAACCCACCAAAGGATATAAGGGTTGAAAAGGTCCACTTCGCTTTCTCTTGGGGGAAAGTCGAGGATGACCTGTGCTTCTTTCACCAAGGGTCTGGTAGGCCCATCTCCTACAACCATGGCCCTTCCAAATGCCGCTTCCATATAATCGGGTAAAAATTGCTTTTCCCTTTCCGTGGCATAGCGGTCGATCACCGATCCCAAAGCGAGGTCAATTCCAAAATCCGCCCAAGGAAGTGGATAGACATATTCATCTATGAGGTTTCTGAAGGTTTTTAACTCTGCATCCACTGGCTCATTCCAGTCCAGTTGAGGTCCTAGAATGGTTTCCATGGCATCCCGGATTCTTGTGGCGCAATTGTCATAGAAAAAGTCGTAGCGGTAGAAACGGTTTTCCGGCCTGTAATTTTCTTCCAGAAACAACACCAGTCTTCGGGCCTGATCCGGATTGAGATCCAGTACCTGCTCCCTCATATTTCTCTGGAAGTAATTGTATTCTACCTGAAAGCGCTCAAAAGTGGATACACTGAGCATGTAATCTAGTGTCCTTTGGGTGAATTTCACATAGAAAAAAGGCGTATTGAAATCGAAGGTGCCGTAATTGAATACCAGGTCCTGGTCCGTGGTAGGGTCCACCACCCGTATGGCACTGTGGCCAAATGCTGAATATAGTTCGTCGCCCGGATCGCAGGTAAGTAGGCTTATCCTGTAATCCTGAGCATTTACCAAAAAAATAACCGAATAAATAAACGGATAGATGAGCAGGAATTTTTTTAAAAGGGATTTCATCAAACTAATTTTATCAGGATTTCAACTTTTTATCAACGATGACTTTTGGGAAAATCACATACTGCAAGGTTTTTTGTCATTCGCCACGAATTTACTGGTTTATTACCTTTTTCTATGCGCTCTTGGTCAATTATACCCTAAATGCCCAAATCACACATGTTACGGGGGACTTTAGGACCATTGCTTCTGGAGATTTCAACAATGTGCTGATTTGGGAAGTCTGGAATGGCAGTATTTGGATTGCAGCAACGGATAAGCCAGGAATGGACAACCATGTTTTTATTGATTTTGGACATGAGATCAGGCTCACGGGCAATGAAGCAGTCAGAAGTGTGTATTTCAACGCTGAAGGAAGTACAGGCCGCAAGCTGAACTTGCAGATATTCAATTTAGATGTATACGGTTCCTTGCACTTGATGGAGCGGGCAGGAGGCAATTATACTTTGGTTGGTTCATCCACAGCCATCACGCTGATAGACTGGATTTATCCCGTGACAGGTTCCATTGTTTTTCGGGGTGATTCGAGAACTGTCGTAGACAGGGCCTCTTGGAGTGCTCAGAATACCAGAAGTAAGTTTACCGTTATTTTTGATCCCAATCCTGGACAAACCCTAGTGGTAAACAGTCCTTTCAAGTCCACCCGTTTTGTGGTACGGTCAGGGACGCTTTTGCAAAGGAGGAATACGGCAGGAACTACCATTTGCTGTACTTTTTCTTTTAATGATCAGGTAGATTTCAATGGAGGCGGAGCTTTCGGGGATTTGGTAGTGGAGTCAGGAGCCACATTTATCTCAGAATGCACCGGAACCGGAGCCACACTAAGTATACTGCAAAGGACAAATGCAATACCCGCTTCACTGTTTCAGGTGGAGGAAGCAGGGAATGCAGTATTTCTGGGGAACAATCCGGTAGCGGAGTCTATAAATTTTCAAATGGAGGGTAATGTTTACTACAGGTCTAATTCAGGAAATCAAAACTTGTTGAGGACAACGTTGGCAGGAACCCGACAACCAAAGCGATACCATAACCTGATTTTCGAAAACAATGCCCAAAAGCTATTAACTGACTCCCTTTTCTTGACCGGTGATTTGGCGAGGCTTTCCGGAGGGAATCTGGTAGAAGCACCGACTTTTTTGAAGTTTGAGGGAAATCAAATCCAACAGGTGATCGGACAGGTTTTTGATTACTCTCAAGTGGAAATTGACAAAAGTGGGGGGAGGTTGGTATTGGACTCTGATATGCGGATCAGGACAAATTTCTTTCAGCGTAATGGACAGGTGGATTTTGATGGTCACGACTTACATATCAATATTGATGGTGGAGGGGTGTATGAATGGGATGGTGGAAAATGGCTCAATCTGAATACCTTGGTGTACCACAATTTGCCAACTTCCTTACAAGATAGAAATGCGACTTTTCCCTTTGAAGATGCTTACCAGGGTGGTGTGAGAAGGGTGAGGTTGGTAGGCTCATCTCCCGGAGGAGACCTGTCCCTGCGGTTCATGGAAATTCCCGGTGCCAACTGGGACCCTGATTTTGATGATAATGACGGCAGTCCTATATTGTATCAGTTGAACAGTTATTTTGAATTTTCCGGACTTTCTGCCTCAACTGACCCTATAGAGCTTCGGATATCCGCAGAAAACCTGATTGTGGATGATGTGGATGACCTGAGGGTGGTGAGTAATGGTATGGCTGCTCCTGGGGTTCACTTGCCGGGCGTGGATGCCGATACACTCTGGGCCAGAAGGTCATTGGAGTTTGGAGAGCTTAATGGGAGCAGTTTCACGGTTGGTAGCTTTAGGCTAATGTCTATCCTTCCCCTTAATTGGATGCACGTGGAAGCAGAATGGGAGGGAAACCGGATTTTGGTAGCATGGTCTACTGCCAATGAAAACGGTAATGAAAAATTTGTCCTTCATAGGGCAAAGAGCCGGGAGCTTGAGTTTGAAAAGATTGCAGAAATCCCTTCCAAAGGGAATTCTGAAGGAATTCAGGAGTACTTATTTAGGTATTCTGAGAAGCTAGAAGAGGATGCTTATTTCCAATTAGAGCAAGTGGATTTTGATGGAAAAAACAGTTTTTCAGAGGTGTTTAGGCTGGAGGGAAAAACTTGGAAGGAAGGTACTTCAAGTAAAGTATTTCCGAATCCCTATGTGTCCGGAGAAGTCCAATTTCAGTTACCTTCTTTTTTAGATCCAAAAGAGGTTGAGATTACTGTTTTTGGAATGAGTGGAGAGCGGCATTTCTCATTGCATTTGGGGTCAAGTGACTTGGAGGAGAAATTTTCAGGCTTGCCAAAAGGGATTTATCTGATTCAATTGGAAGCACCAGGGTTTCAGGATAAGTTGAGATTTTGGAGGAGGTGATGAGGTTTGAGAAATAGTACTATGGGTTTACTGGTAGGGAAGTAGCTTAATGGGATTCCTCCAAACTTATACATTGTCCCCGCAAAAAGATTTGATCAAGGTAAAGGCCCATTAGGCATATTGGAAATATAAAAGGTTAGTTTTACCTTTAGATAATTCGGGTATAAGCGCCATTATGGCGTCTACCACGCCGAATTGGAATGCTTTACGCCATAGTGGCTTGGAGAGACTCGTTAGCCAACACTTAAAGAAACGACAAAGTGAGACAAGAGACATTTTTCCAATTTATAAAGAAGTCCAAACCACCGTTCTTTTTTACTTGGCCGCTAAACATTGGATATCTAATAATGGTGACAGTTTTAATCTATCAAGGAAGTAAAGGTGATTTAGGCTTTGCAATAGTTGGCCCCTTAATTCTAACCATTGGTTTTTTGACCATGAAACTATTCATTTATGCGAATTTATTTAAACCATATAATGCAGGTGGACAAGCAATCAAAGAATTAAAAGGTGAAAAAACAGAAGTTTTAGAAAATGTATGCGTTTACATAAAAGGTTTTGACCTATTTGACCAAAAGAATTCCTTTCCCCCAAACATCCGAAAGACTATTTACGATTTTGACAAAGCTGACCTGGTTCTGACAGAACAATCAATGGTTTTAATGGGGAAAAGTGAAAAATTTGGTGGAGAAGCATACGCCTATCCTGTAGAGATTTTAATTGATAAATCATGGCTGACAAGTTTACCAAAGGCACAAATTAAAAATTGGGAACAAAACAATAATAGTATTAATATCCAAATAGAAGATTATCAATACAAAAATCCGATTAAAATTGACTTCAAAGATAAAACTGAAGAAATAAAGCGTTGGCTAACAGCAC
This sequence comes from Arthrospiribacter ruber, assembly GCF_019343195.1. Lineage (GTDB taxonomy): Bacteria > Bacteroidota > Bacteroidia > Cytophagales > Cyclobacteriaceae > Arthrospiribacter > Arthrospiribacter ruber. Next base: position 16,286 of record NZ_RPHB01000007.1, on the reverse strand, counting down.
CTACACACAAGCAGGGGGTTGGTGGCTCGTAGGACAGAAAAGTGGTAAATTTGAAGTTCAGTTCTTCGTAGGAAGTTCAGTGGTAAAATGCCCTGCCTGCGTGTAGCTGCCGACCGTTAGCGTGTATTGTAAAAACTACCTAACATCCAAAATTATGCTATTTTTAGAAAAAACTTTTTGTATGGCAAAAACATCTAAAATAGAAGTAGATAAGAAATCCATTTCCATAATTGAACAGAATAGTGAAGATTATATCTGCCTAACAGATATGGTGAGGGGTGAGGAAGGTGAAGACTATATTAGAAACTGGATGCGCAACAGAAATACAGTTGAGTTTATCGGACTTTGGGAAACTTTACACAACCCTGATTTTAAACCTGTCGAATTCGACACCTTTAGAAAACAGGCAGGACTCAACAGTTTTAACTTAACACCTAGAAAATGGATTGAGGCGACTAATGCTATCGGTATTTTTTCAAAATCAGGCAGGTATGGCGGGACTTATGCCCATAAAGACATAGCTTTTGAATTTGGCTCATGGATAAGTCCCATGTTCAAACTACTACTTATCAAGGAGTTTCAACGACTAAAAGAAATTGAGACAAATCAATATAACTTGGAATGGAATGTGAAAAGAATATTGACAAAAACCAATTATCACATTCATACTGAAGCAATCAAAAATCACATTATTCCAGATAAAAACTATTTGAAAGATAAGGAATGGCTGGCTTATGCAGAAGAAGCAGACTTATTAAATGTAGCCCTTTTTGGTTGTACGGCAAAGGATTGGAGGGAAGCGAATAAAGAACATTCGGAAAAAGGGTTAAACATAAGAGATTTCGCAAGTATCAATGAATTGGTTGTGTTATCAAACCTTGAAAATGTGAATGCTATCTTAATTGAGAGAAAAGAGAATAAGGAAGATAGGTTCATTCAACTAAGGAAAATAGCAAAATCACAATTGGCTACCCTTGATGACAACGATTTTATAAAATCGATAAAAAAACTTTCAGAGACAACCTATTTAGATGCAGGTAAGAAGAAATAAACAACAAAACGCTAACATCACCTATGAGCAAGCGGGCAGGGAATGCTAAATTGAAAGTGATTACCTTTATAAACCTTGGTCGTGGCGGAAAGTGAATCGGGTTTTAATGCCCGCCTGCTCTTAGCCTTGACCGTTAGCAGCAAGCAAAAGAAACGATATTGCAACGATTAACAAAGATATTTGATGCAAAACAAGCGACGATTAATTTTGATTTGCGACGAATAAGGGTTATTTTCGTTGCAAATAATGCATTGAATGAAAGCTTTTATACATCAAAAAGACAACTGGCCTGAATTTACCTGGAACAGTGACAATTTCTTGAGTTTGTTGAGTGAGGCAAGAAATTTACAAGGCAGACTTATTGGAAAAATGGAAACATTGGGTTTCAATTTAAGAAATGAAGCTTTGCTTGATACGTTGACTCTAGATGTATTAAAATCTTCAGAGATTGAAGGAGAATTTCTAAATCCTGACCAAGTTCGTTCCTCAATTGCACGTAGATTAGGAATGGAAATAGCAGGAACAGTTGAATCCGACAGGAATGTAGAAGGAGTAGTTGAAATGATGCTTGATGCAACGCAAAACTGCTTTACCCTATTGACAGCTGAGAGACTTTTTGACTGGCATGCAGCTCTATTTCCAACAGGTAGAAGTGGAATGCATAAAATTACAGTTGCAGACTGGAGAAAAGATACCACAGGACCTATGCAAGTTGTATCTGGAGCAATGGGTAAAAAGAAAGTTCATTTTCAGGCGCCTGATTCTGAATTGCTGGAAGAAGAAATGATCCGATTTATAGATTGGTTCAATAATAATAAAATTGACTTAGTGATTAAAGCTGCAATTGCACATTTGTGGTTTGTGACTATTCATCCTTTTGAAGATGGAAATGGGAGAATAACAAGAGCGTTAACAGACATGCTTCTTGCTCAGTCTGACAAAAGTAACCAACGTTTCTATAGCATGTCTGCTCAGATTAGAATAGAGCGGAAGCAATATTATGAGATATTGGAAAAAACTCAAAAAGGAAATTTAGATATAACCGATTGGATTGTATGGTTTTTAAACTGCTTGATAAATTCTTTGATATCAACAGATTCAATACTTACAAGAGTACTATTCAAAGCTGAGTTCTGGCAAAAACACATAGATACAGCAATAAATGATCGTCAAAGAAAATTGTTGAATAAAATAATGGATGGGTTTGAAGGGAAATTAACATCTTCAAAATGGGCGAAAATTGCAAAATGCTCAAAAGATTCTGCAGTTAGGGATATTAATGACCTAATTGAGAAAGGGATATTGCAAAAAGAAGCCGCAGGAGGAAGAAGTACAAATTACGAACTGATAGGAATGCCAGTTGGTAACAGCACCTAAGAAAACATGGGACGGATAGTGGTTTCCGCAAGGTTAGTTCTTCGTGGCTACCTTTGTAGCAGGCGGACAGGAAAGAGCTCCGAAAGCCCGCCGTCTCCAAGCTGAATCCCGTTGGCAAAAATTGAAAAAACCCATGCAAAGTAATAAAACATATCATACAATTTTTAAATTCGGATTACTAGGAATCGGAATTCTGTTTTTGGTTATTTCCGTGTTTTCATGGTTTTTGCCTCAATTGATTGTAATGAATGGGGAGTCAATTGAAAGAGATTTGGCCATAACTATAGTTTTCATTTTAATCGGGGTTTTTCTAATTATAATCTTCTTTTTGATCAAGAATAAATTTGTTTTGGCAAACATAGGGAATCAATCAATAGTAATTAAGAATGGGGAATGGGAAGAAAATGTAAACTGGCTAGATGTAGAATCTTTATCTTTAATATAGTTTGTTTATCCACCTCTTTACAGGATTAAGATAAAAGGAATTGAGAAAACGTTTTGGTTTAACACTGAAAATCACTTTGTCAATGCAGGTGGATTTACTACTGATTTAAGTGAAATGGGAGACTTGATTCAGAAAAAGAAAAGAGAGTTGGGTATTTATATTATCCAAATCTTTTGACCATCAAACCGTTAATTTCGTAAATTGGATAAAAAAAGTATGGCAAACCTCACATTAAATAACAAGGCAATAGAAAAGTATTTCGGTCTATTGAAAGGTTTAGATAATCTTTCCAAGAAAAAACTAATCATTAAATTGACCGAGTCTCTTGATATAAAAGAAGAGAAGGTGGAAATTCGGACGCTTTTTGGTGCATGGGAAGATGATAAAGATTCGGACGAAATCATAAAAGATATTAGGGAAAGCAGGGAATTCAGATAAAAAGACTTGAAAACATTCAAAGCCATTATTCTTTTTTTTATCCTCTATTCTACAATGAACCTTGCCTTTGCTATTAAACCAGATAGAGAGTATATCCGCAAACCTGACTCTCTTGGCTTGGAATATGAGGAGCTGAGGGTGAATACACCTGATGGATTTGAACTCAATACCTGGGTGTATCAAGCCAATCGGGAAAGGGATAAAAACCATGTTTTGGTATTGGCTTATCCTGACGCACTGGATATTCAAAAATTAATCCCTGCAAAATGTGAGGTTGTTTTGTTTGAAGGCGAACATCTAGGCGGATTCAATGTAGGTGATGGAGATTGGGGTGCTTATTATGTGGGGCAGATCAATGAGTTTTTAGAAAATAATTTTTAATCTGTTTTTAATGTCCGTTTAATATCCGCTTGGCATCTAGGAATTCATCCAGAAATTTGACTCTGGCAATTGACCGATTATCAATTTATTAACCTTTCCCCCAATTGATATTGATTTTATTTTTTAATTTGGTCACTCAACCCTACATAACCTATGACCATTGTTTTTGTATTGATCAGCATTGCAGTTTTGATCCTGCTGATCACTTGGCTAAAATTCAATCCTTTTATAGCATTTTTGATCTCCTCGATTTTGGCAGGCTTCCTTTTGGGCATACCTCCTGAGCAAATAGCCGGATCCATCCAAAAAGGCATCGGAGGCTTATTGGGGGACTTGGTCATCGTGATTGTAATGGGAGCGATGCTGGGTAAGCTAGTGGCAGAAAGTGGGGCAGCACAGCGTATTTCGGATACCTTAATGTCCATTTTCGGAGTGAAGAATGTCACTTGGGCCATGATGATTACCGGCCTGGTAGTAGGTATTCCATTGTTTTATAATGTCGGGTTTGTTTTATTGATACCACTTGTTTTCACTGTTTCCTACAGGTACAGGTTGCCCGCGGTGTATGTGGGGATCCCCCTATTGGCAGCGCTTTCGGTTACACATGGATTTCTGCCCCCGCACCCCTCTCCAGCAGCTCTGGTAGCCCAGTTTGAAGCTAACATGGGACTTACTTTGGCTTATGGGATATTGATAGCCATTCCGACGATTATCATTGCCGGGCCAATATTTGCCAAATTCCTGAAAAACATAGATTCCAAACCACTTGAAATCTTTCAGGCCAAAGCCAAGCCTGAAGAGGATCTACCAAGTGTTTTCAATAGTTTTTTCTCTGCTCTTTTCCCTGTCTTTTTTCTGATTGGAACTACCATCCTGACTTTGAATATGTCCGAATCCAATGTGGTATTTCCCTATATTCAGTTTGTGGGGGATCCAGGGATGGTCATGTTGATTTCTTTGCTATTGGCCACATATACCTTGGGGACCAGGATGAAATTCAGTATCCCTAAGCTTATGGATTTCTATGTGGTTGCCACGAAGGATGTAGCCATGATTTTATTGATCATTGCGGGTGCAGGTGCGCTGAAGCAGGTATTGATGGACTCAGGAGTGAGTTTGGAAATCGCAGCTGCTCTGCAAGGCTGGGATGTACACCCCTTGGTCTTGGCTTGGGTGATTACTGCCCTGATCAGGGTAGCAGTTGGATCCGCTACGGTTGCAGGACTTACTACTGCCGGTATTATTGCTCCCATTGTGAGTACTGCCGGGGTAGACCCAAATCTGCTTGTATTGTCTATTGGAGCAGGAAGTTTGATGTTCTCACATTTTAATGACGCAGGGTTTTGGTTGTACAAAGAATACTTTAACTTGAGCGTAAAGGATACCATTAAGTCATGGTCTCTGATGGAAACCTTGGTGGCTGTTGTTGGGCTGATGGGTGTGATGATATTGGATATATTTATATAATATAAAGTAAAACAAGAATAAAAGATGAAATCAGCTGAAGAGAATTTTGCCGAATTGGGATTGACATTACCGCCCCCTCCAAAACCCTTGGGAGTCTATAAGCCCTGCTTGGTAGACGGAAATTACCTTTATCTTTCGGGACATGGCACAGTAAAAGAAGACAGCACCCTGATCATTGGGAGAATTGGAGAGGATATGGATATTGAAGCTGGCAAATTGGCTGCAAGGCAGGTGGGATTGGCCATGTTGGCCACCATCAAAGCTAACCTAGGTTCACTCAACAGGGTCAAAAGGGTCATCAAAGTATTGGGAATGGTGAATGCTACCCCGGATTTTGAGCGACATCCTTATGTCATCAATGGCTGCTCGGAATTGTTTGCTGCGGTTTGGGGTCTGGAAAATGGTGTTGGAGTGCGAAGCGCAGTGGGTATGGGCAGTTTGCCAGATAACATCCCTGTAGAAATCGAAGCCATGTTTGAATTGAAATAGTTTTATGAGATGGAAGAAGGAAGTTTCTTGAAGTTTAAATTTTGGGCTTCTATTTTGTGGTTTACTGCCATTCTTTAGAATTCCTGCATACCCAAATAATTGTTTAATTTCCTCAATCCCCTTTTAACTTTATTCAAACCCCAATCTAAAATCTTCAATATTCAATCTTCAATCTTCAATCTTCAATCTTCAATCCAATCCCCCATGTTTACCATAGATGCCCACCTCGATCTCAGTATGAATGCTCTGGAATGGAACAGGGATTTGAAAAAACCTGTCTCCGAGATCAATGCCCGTGAAAAAGGCTTGACCGATAAACCGGATAGAGGACGTGCAGTTGTTTCTTTGCCCGAACTTCGAAAGGGAAATATCGGGCTGGTAGTGGCTACCCAAATTGCCAGGTATGTCGCTGAGGGCAATCCTCTTCCAGGTTGGCACTCTCCAGAACAGGCTTGGGCGCAGACACAAGGTCAATTGGCCTGGTACAAGGCTATGGAAGATGCCGGGGAAATGGTACAGATAAGGAACTTGGAAGATCTGGAAAAGCACGTACAGCTTTGGTTGCATGAATTGCCATGGAGCACCAAACCAATTGGCTATATTCTTTCTTTAGAAGGAGCAGATTCCTTGGTAAATGTTGGCTATTTGGAGAAGGCTTATGAAAGCGGGTTGAGGGCCTTGGGCTTATCCCATTACGGTCCAGGAAGGTATGCCAATGGAACAGATGCCACTGGCGAGCTTGGACCTGATGGTCCGGAATTGCTCAAGGAAATGGAAAGGCTCAACATTATTCTGGATGCGACACATCTCTGCGATGATAGTTTTTGGGAAGCCATGGATATTTTCAATGGCCATGTCTGGGCCAGTCACAACAATTGCAGAACACTGGTAGATCATAACAGGCAGTTTTCTGATGAGCAATTGAAGGTTTTGATAGAAAGGGGGGCTGTTATCGGTGGAGCGATGGACGCTTGGATGATGGTTCCTGGATGGGAAAGGGGAGTCTCAGATCCGAAAGGAATGGAATGCAACCTGGAAAAGCTTATCGATCACATGGACCATATTTGTCAGTTGGCAGGCAATGCCAATCACATTGGTATTGGGTCAGATCTTGACGGTGGCTTTGGAAGAGAGCAGTGTCCCTACGATGTAGAGACCATAGCAGATTTGCAGAAGATACCTGCCATGCTTTCCTTAAGAGGCTATACCCAAAAAGATATAGAGAATGTAATGTTTGGGAATTGGTTGAGGTTTTTAAAGAGTGCTTGGAGGGAATAGGTTACACCTTGTCACCCCGAGATTTTAAAATTGACATTTACAGAAAGGGAATGACAGTTGGTTTACTTCATCCTGAATCGGAGCTTGCGGAGATGAAAGCCTGTCCCGCAGCATTGCGGGAGATCTCCACTATTTTTTGGGAGACTCTTCCTTCGTCAGAGTGACGTACGTTTCTATCAATGGTGCCAGAGCTGGCGAAGATAAAAGCCTATCCCGCAGCATTGCGGGGGATCTCCTTCCTTTAAGTTTTTTTCTTTTGCCATCAATCAGTATTTCAGCCGTTTCTGTAATTACTGTTTGATAAAATGAAGAATATCATGCATTTTGTAGCAAAGGATAATTACAGAAAATTATCTTCTCAAAACCTACAATAACCAAAATCCCTAACGCTGAATGCGTGTATTTCGATTGATTTTAGTTTTTCCCTTTTTGGCCATTTTATTTTCTTGCAAAGAAAGTCAAGATGTGTTTGATGAAGCCAGCTCTCCCCCCAAATCCCCATGGGAAGAGCTGAAAACTTTTCAGATAGAGGAAGGCTTTGAAATTCAATTGGTAGCGAACGAACCCATGGTGCAGGATCCCATTTTTTTGACTTTTGATGAAAATAACAGGCTTTGGGTGGTGGAAATGAGGAGTTTTATGCCGGATATTGACGGTATTGGTGAAGCGCTGCCACTGGGAAGGATTTCTGTCTTGGAAGATACCAATGGAGATGGTGTTATGGACAAAAGTACCGTTTACCTTGACAGCCTGTTTATGCCGAGGGCTTTAGGGCTTTTCAAAGGAGGGGCTTTGGTCGCGGAAAACAATGCCCTATGGCTAACACATGACCTGGACGGAGATCTTAAGGCGGATACCAAGGAATTGCTTGACTCCACTTATGCCGCCAATGGCATTCCCGAACATTCTGATAATGGTCTGATGCGGGCAATGGATAATTGGTATTACAGTGCGAAATCGAAATTGAGATATAAGTTTAGAGATGGCGAATGGGAAAGAGATTTCACAGAAGCCCGGGGGCAATATGGTATCAATCAGGATGATCAAGGCAGGTTGATTTACAATTACAACTGGTCCCAACTTCATGGGGATTTGGTTCCGCCCAATTATTTTTCCAGAAACCCCAATCATCAGGTCAGTACGGGAATTGACCATGGGCTGACCTTGGATAGAAGGGTCTATCCAGTCCGGCCAAATCCGGCTGTCAATAGGGGATATATTCCCGGTACTTTAGACGAACAGGGAAAGCTTTTGGAATTCACTGCAGCTTGTTCCCCTACTGTTTTTAGAAGTACATTATTCCCTACGGAATACTATGGAAATGTTTTTGTTTGTGAGCCTGCCGGTAACCTGATAAAAAGAAATGTTGTAGAGGAAAAGGGCCTGGTGTTGGAAGCATTTGACCCTAATCCCGGAAAGGAGTTTCTTGCTTCTACCGATGAACGGTTCAGACCTGTGCATAGCACGGTAGGCCCTGACGGAGCATTATATATTGCTGACATGTACCGCGGCTTGATCCAGCATGGCTCTTATGTGACCCAGTATCTCCGTGAACAAACCCTCAATCGTGGACTTGATCTGCCAGTTCATATGGGGAGGATTTGGCGGATTGTGCCAAAAGGCTGGAAGCCCGAAAAGTTGCCAAAATACTCAGAGCTATCCGCAGAAGCCTTAATGGAAAGTTTATTTCACCCAGAAGGATGGCACAGAGACATTGCCCAGCGTCTTTTGGTAGAAAGAAATGACCCCTCTATTCTGCCAATTTTGTTAGAGAAATTTGAAAAAAGCACATCAGAAATTGGGAAGCTTCATGTAATGTGGACTTTGGAGGGAATGCAGGCATTGGATAAAGATTGGCTCTACCAATTGCTGAGTGATGGCAGCAGCCCGTTGATAAAATCCCATGCAGTAAGACTATTAGAAATTCGTTTTTCATCTTCACATGAAGAGAAATCAGCTTTGGCCAAAGAACTTAAAAGACATTCAAATAATCCTGAAGAAAAATTGGCTATTCAATTGGCTTTAAGTGCTGGGATTTTGGAAGTTGGGGATGCATTTGAAGTACTCCGGGACATAGCAAAGAAACAAAATCAAAACCCTTTATTTCAGGATGCGATTCTGAGCAGTTTACATGGAAATGAGTTTGATTTTACCATCCAACTTTTGCAAGATGAAGCTTGGGAAAAAAAGACTGAGGGTAAGGAAGTATTTTTGGAGAACTTAACAGCGGCGATTATCAAGAATAAAAACCAGAATGAAATCCGTGATTTACTGGCTATAATTGAAAAAAGTGATCCTTCATGGAAGGAAGAGGTGTTGCTCACAAGCATGGCAATCCATGCCGGAAGTGTGCAAGATGTGGGTTTTGTCAAACTCAACTCTGCTCCTATAATTTTCACTGCTGAGAATGATAGGCTAGAAATCCAGAATCTGGATAGGTTGAAAAGACTTTTTTCATGGCCAGGTTTTGACCCCGCACAGGAAGAGGGGGAAGAAATGTTGCTTTCCGCTGAAGCCTTGGTTCAATTTGCCAGAGGCAGGCAAAAATATCTGACCAGTTGTGCGGGCTGTCATGGCAATGATGGCAAGGGTGTGAATAGGATGGGGCCGCCGTTATTTGACTCAGAATGGGTGACAGGAGATGAGACCAGGTTGGCTTTGATTATTCTGCACGGAATGGAAGGCCCTCTAGAGGTGTCGGGCAAAATTTATGACGCTCCGGAGATTTTACCCGTCATGCCGTCCCATTCTACCATGGATGATGCAAGCATTGCTGCCATACTTACCTATATCAGAAATGAATGGGGAAACCAGGCAGAAGCAGTCAGCCCAAGAACTGTCGGGACTACAAGGCATCAGACCCAAGGTAGGGTTTTTCCTTGGACAGCAGAAGAGCTGAACAGACATATAGATTCAAAAAGAAAGGAAGGCCCCTAAATTTCAAATTCAATGATAGACCGAACATGATGGAGGATTCTACCGATTTTCAAAGCATGGGTTTTTCTCCAGGTAGGAGAGACTTTATCCATAAAGCTGGTATGGCGGTCTTGGCTCTAAGTAGTCCTTTACCTGATTTTTCAGAATATTTTGAAAAAGAAGCCATGGGAATTGTCGTTCATTCTTACTGGAGCAGATGGAATTCTAATGTTCAAAGCGAAAGGTTCCCGGCATTTCAAGATGCCAAACAATTGATGCTCCATTGCTACGAAATAGGAGCCGGTGGAATTCAGGTTGGGGTTGGAGCTTGGTCAGATTCTTTTGCTTATGAAATCAAATCACTCAAAGAAAAGAGGGGTATGTTTTTGGAAGGCAGTATCAGCCTCCCTCAAAATGATCAGGATTCTGAGAGGTTTGAAAATGAGGTGAAAATAGCCAAAAGTGCTGGAGTAGAGGTCTTTCGAACTGTTTGTCTAAGCGGTAGGCGTTATGAAGACTTCAAGAGCATAGAGGAATTTGAGGATTTCAAAAAGTCTTCTATAGCCGCATTGGAAAGAGCATCTAAAATTGTGGCCAAATATCAGGTAAAACTTGGGGTAGAAAACCATAAAGACTGGAAAGCTGAGGAATTGGTTGATTTGATTAAAAATTTGGACAATGACTACGTTGGAGTTACCATTGATTTTGGGAATAATTTGGCATTGATGGAAGATCCAAATGAGGTAATAGAGTTGCTAGCTCCCTATGCATTTTCCACACACATCAAGGATATGGGAATTAAAGAATATGAAAATGGTTTTCTGCTTTCAGAAGTGCCTTTAGGAGAGGGGATTGTTGATCTTAAAAAAGCTGTTGAAACTTGTAAGAAATATAATCCTGATATCAAGTTTTCTCTAGAGATGATTACCAGAGATCCGCTGGAGATACCCTGTCTTACAAAAGAATATTGGGCTACATTTCCAGAAGCTCCGGCTTCAGTCATGCTGGAAATACTGCAATTGGTAAAGGAGAAAGAGTTTGAGGGCGCCTTGCCTAAAGTCAGCCACTTGACGGGAGAACAAAAGCTAGAACTAGAAGAAAAAAATATTTTGAAGTGCTTGGCATATAGCAAAAATACATTGGGAATCGGAGCATAAGCTTTACATTAAAATCGAAATTTAATCAAATAAAAAGAACATGAACACTGAAATAGCCAATCTACCCGGAATTAAAATTTTTGATTTGAAACGCCGTCTGGCAATCATAACAGGAGGATCCAAAGGACTTGGATTGGCCATGGCTGCAGGACTTGCTTCAGCTGGTGCTGATCTGATGTTGGTGAGCAGGAATGTGGAGGAAGGTTCGGCCTCAGCCAAGGAAATTGAAGAAGCCTATGGAGTAAAAGCTATCGCTTTTGCGGGAGATGTTAGCAAAAAAGAAGATATGGAAGCCATGGCAGAAAAGGCCATGGAGACTTTTGGCCGGATCGATATTTTGATCAACAGTGCAGGAATCAATATCCGCGGGGCTATTGACGAGGTGAGTTTGGAAGATTTCCAAAAAGTGATGGATATCAATGTTACAGGAACGTGGCTTGCATGCAAGGCAGTGACTCCTTACATGAAACAGGCGGGTAAAGGAAGTATCATCAACTTGGCCAGTACATTGGGACTGGTTGGTTTGGCAAACCGTACACCTTACACTTCCAGTAAAGGAGCTGTGGTGCAAATGACCCGTGCATTGGCACTGGAATTGGCCCCCTTTAATATCACAGTCAATGCTATTTGCCCAGGACCATTTCTTACAGAAATGAACCTGCCTATTGCCGATACGGAGGAAGGAAAGAAATTTGTGGTGGGAGCCACTGCTTTGGGAAGATGGGGTGAGCTTAAAGAAATCCAGGGAGCAGCACTACTATTGGCCTCTGATGCCGGCAAATACATGGTAGGGTCAATGGTAACCGTAGACGGAGGCTGGACTGCTCGATAAGTTGAATTTAAACTCTAAAAAAATCCTATGCAGGATTTTTAGACAAACAAAGTAATCAAATAAATCAGCGAGATAGCGGTAAGAGACATGATCAAAGTCCCTAAGCTGTGGGATTGATTGCCCTGCTTGATGGTTAAGCCGGAAAGTTGGGTAACCGCCCAGAAGAAACTGTCATTGGCATGGGAAATGGCAATAGCACCTGCTCCTGTGGCCAGTACGGCAAACACACGCATGGTTTCAGAGTCGAGTCCCAGTGACCCGAGCAGCGGAGCAACAATGGATGCGGTGGTGATCATGGCTACGGTGGAGGAACCCTGGGCTGTTTTCAGTGAAAAGGCAATGATAAAGGGAAGGAAAATTCCCCAGCTGGCATTGCTCATATTGGCGCTTACCATTTCACCAATGCCGGAATTCTGCAACATTTTTCCAAACACACCCCCGGCACCCGTTATCAATATTACCGGTGCAGCTATCAAAATGGCCTCTCCAAACCATCCTGAAGCAGAGAGCAATCTTTTGTCGAATTTCTTGGGGAGCAAAAAAGTCAAAAATACACCTAAGAAAAGTGCTATGACAGGGCTTCCAATAAACTGCATAATCGTGTAGAATGAACCTTCTCCGAAGGGTTTGGAAGGATATTTGGCAATGGATGCGATTATGATCAACACCAAAGGAACTGTGATGGGCAAAAAGGATTTGAAGGCCGAGGGGAAAACCGTCCTGGCTTCCTGAGCATCTACTTTGGCAACCTGAGGCACCAAAGGTATTTTGGTGACGAATTTTTTGATAAAATAATAACTCGGAATAAGGGTAACCATACTGATCAGAAAACCCCAAAAAATCACCATCCCAAGATCTGCTTCCATAATTCCGGCGGTGGCAATGGGCCCTGGAGTGGGCGGGACCAAGCTGTGGGAGGCTGTAGCCCCCAATGCGATGGCAATGGTCGTCGCAGCATAAGGCGTCTTACTTTTCAAAGAAAGCGATTTGGAGATGGGGTTCATCATGATGAATACACTGTCTCCGAATACAGGAATTGAAAGGATATATCCACTGATCAACATGGCGGTGGTTACTGATTTTTCACCTATCCAGCGAAGGATTTTCTCGGCAATAACCAAGGCACCTCCTGTTTTTTCCAGAAATGTACCCATGATCACCCCCAGCAAAATCAACAGGCCAATACTGCCCAACACTCCTCCAAAACCTTCGGAAATCGACTGTAGGATCAGATCTCCGGGCATTCCGGCCAGAAGCCCATAAATGATGGCTGTTCCAAATAAAGCGAGGAAAGGATGGATATCAAATTTTACTATGGCAACTAGAATTATTGCCAATGCCAAAAAGATGGTCAGAATAAGTATCATGGCTGGTTACAGGGTTATTGCTAGGTTTGAAAGCAGGACTTTATCCTAAGGTCCTCGACTTCAATTTCTAAGATAATTATTCTTTTATGTGGAAGGGAATTTTTCGGCTATATTTTGAGGGATGGTTGGCAATTGATTTGGCAGTCTTATAAAAAATCAGATAATTAATTATCAAAATTGAGAAAAGCCTCAATAAATTTGATTGGATGTTTTTTTATTTGATTTTTAGCGCTTTTTCATATTCTTGGTCTGTGGTGATGGGTTTGTTCCAATTCATGGGTAAAGGATTTTCAATACTTATTCAATACTCAATAAGTATTCATTATACTGATCTTCACTTTGAAAAGTAAGCCATTTTACAAATCTAAAATCAGCATTTTTAGACTTTGAATATGAAGCCTCGACAAGCGCTAACATTTTATTAGCTTGATCACCCAAGTTCAAAAAAGAGACATCCATTTTCTGGGAAATCAAAAACTCCTTGATTTTCAAAAGCTCATGGGCTGCAGTTCTGGACAAAAATTCAATTCCTCTAAAATCTACCCTAATAATGTCTGCTTTTGAGATGTTTTCAAACGCACTTCTTACTGAACTCCTATTTTTTAGAGAGTTTAATTCTTTGAAGTCAATAATGGTTACACTATTCATACTAAAATGCATTTTTTCTATTCCACATAATCAGACCAATCAAATTTCTCTTTAAAAGTTCGAACTGGAATACGAAATAAAACGATAGATTACTTAGTCAACTCCTTAATATCATTCAATTCATAAGGCTGAATTAACACCTCTACAGGCAATCCTAAGAGATCGTGTAGGTTTCTGATCATATCTATAGTCAATGCTCGCTTAAGGTTGAGTACAAGGCTTACAGTGGTCTTACTGCCAATCGCTGGAATCAAGTCTTTATCTTTTAGCCCTTTCATTTCCATGGCTTCTTTGATGGCAGTAATTGGCTCAGGCAATGCGATAGGATAATGCTCTTTTTCATACTTGTCAATCAGCGTCACCAAAAGCTCTGCTTCCATGCCTTCAGGACTATCTGGATTGGCGTCAAATATTGAAGAGAGTCTTTTTAGCGCTTTTTCGTATTCCTGCTCCGTGGTGATGATTTTATCCCATTTCATAACTTCGATTTGATTTTACGATTTAAAACTGGTCAACTGTATTGGCATCAACTTTATCATATTCGGCATGTGTTCCGATAAATTTGATAAATACCCACTGCCTTACATAACTAATCTGGACAATTAGCCGGTATTTATTTCTTGCGATATTAAATACTATCCTATTATTTTTTACTGGATCAGCATCGGGAAAGTCTTTGACTACATCCAATGACTTGTGCCAATCAGCTCCTTTTGTAATGGATATCCATGTTTCAAGACTGGCTTTAGCATCGGGATGATTTTCATAGAAGTTTACAAGATTCCTTAAGGCTATGATGTTTTTCAATGGTTTACATTTATAAACGGTGGAAGATAAATAAAAGTTTTCAAAATGAAAACATTTAGATAGCTTTACTTAATTACATATTTATTCGAGTATATAGTTTTGATCTTTGAAAATATGCCAATGAACATGACCATGTAACCTTTCTGTTATAATATTTGATGGTATACCAAGATGATCTAATAACACTAAATCATTTATTAATTCGATTCTTTTTGAATAAGCACCTAATAAATTTTTAGGAATAATGTTTGAATCATTTTCAATGGAAAAAAGATTATAGTGAGCGAAATGATTCCGAGTCCCAACTATTTTATTAATAAATTTTTTTTCATCAGGAATTAAATCATTCGCTATTTCAGGTATTCTTGATAGGAATGATTTGATTTTTGCTTTTAGCTTATCTTCTTTTTCACAGTTTTTAATATTATTGGTATCTTTTTTATCTTTAAAAAATATTTTATAAAACATTTCTAACCCTTGTATCGAATTCATAAAAACTTCTCTTTTATTTACTAAATTCCTAGATTTTGAGATTCTATAATATTCGATGATTGCGTCCCTATTTTCATAAAATACCTCTAGCCAGTTTGAAATTAAATCATCTGAAAAGCCTAAGAAGCTATTCATGTCAAGAAGGATATTTCTTTTATTTAATGTTGAATAGTTCCATTTAATTTTATTCTCAAACACAAATATTTCATTTGATAAAGGATCATCATTGGTTTTTAAAAAGGAATTTTCGATTCCTGCTTCAACATTTAGAATTAGCTGAAAAAGCAACTTTAAAGCTTCTCTAAGTTCAAGCGCTTTATTTATATCTACGTTATTCTTGAAAAAAATAGATATTTTAGGAATTGGGTTAATATATGCGCTATTAACTTCTTGAATTGGGTAACTAATTGAATGGCCTAATGATATTTTGTAATTTTCAGAATCGAAAAAAATAATTTCTTGAGGTATTTTAATACTTACATCCAATTCAAAACTTTCGCTTTTCTTTTTTCTAACAGATACAGGCCTCAAATCAGCCCAATCCTCTAAATATTGATTTTTACAAGTTAAACCTTCTATTATTTTTTCATCGCAACTGATGTGATCCCCTTTCAAAAGTACTTCGGCAATTAATCCAATTTTAGAAATACCTGTGCCAGTCCTTGATGATTCTAATTTAACATTATAAACCGTAAAGAACTTGCCATCTTCTAATTTTCCAAATAAGTAGGGCTTCTTGGAAAATTCCTCCGGAATTAGAAAGTAGGGTTGAAACTAAATCCTACTTTCTTTTTTTATGTATAAGACCCTTGATCCAGGAGTCAATTTAGGGTTGAAAAAGTACAATTAACGGTCAGGTATTGTATGAAAATGACCTGGATTTTCCGTATGGGCACACCTATCCCATAAAGTTGCTTTTTGGATGCTTTTCTAGGCTGCTTTTTGCTTAGTTGGACTTTCTTTGGCTTTCCTTCTTTTAGCGATCAGAACAGCGTTGGCCGTCATAATACCAAAAAAAATCATCAGCTTCTCCCTCTTTTCCCCTTTGACCTTGATTTTACCCAGACCGTAAAAGTTTTTGTTTGTTCCAAAAACACCTTCCATAACAGTGGCCCTCTGTTTGGATATTTCCGAGCTCAGG
>NZ_RPHB01000006.1 GCF_019343195.1 Arthrospiribacter ruber | reverse complement strand
ATATCTTCAGATGTATTTTATTCTGCAACCTTAAAATACAAAAAAGAAAACCCCGAAAAAAGCTTAAAACAGCCGATTTCGGGGTTTTTGTGTTATGTTTTTGTTAATTATTTAATTGAATATCAGTCAGTTAAGAATTGAGCAAGAAGCCCTAAGTATCTTATTGGATCATGAAAGTTTATTTCAAAGAAAAAATTTTTGAAAATTTGAAGGTTTTCCCAACACTCAATAGTAATAGGTTCTCCATTTTGCACAGAAATAGTACATGGACTTTGTTTCTTAGGGTTTTCTGGGTCCCATATATACGCTCTATAAAAATTTTTTTGTTTAAATGTTGAATTTTTCATTCGTTAAGACCTTCTAAAATTGCAATAAACTCTTTTTCTAAAGTCTCGGCATTTGAACCGAAATGGGCTTGCCTGTGATGATTTGGACAAAGAGCAATTACATTCGTAATAGTATCAGATCCTTGGGATGCCAAGGAAATAATATGATGGGTCTCTAAATAATTTTCTCCACTTTTTAATTCAAAACCTAATTCACCACAGTATTCACACTTACCTTTTGCTCTATTTAAAACATACTTCCTTACTTTCTGATCTCTTTTGAAAAGAAACCCTTTTGAAAATGCTCGGTCAGCAAATTCTCTCCCTAATGGAGGACTTTCAAGATCTAGTAGCCCATGTGATTCAATTTTTGACTTGTTATTTCTGGCAACCTTTAGGTAAGGTATCTTTTTTATTTCTTTACCATAAATCTTTGACCCCCTTCTTGATAATTTCAGCTGTATCAAAAAAGATTCTTCAACGAACTGAATACTTCTAGGAGATTCTGAAACATCTACCGCGTGAACTACAATTCCAAATGCTTCAAAGTTATTGTCAATTGCAAGATTTAGGACTCTTTCTTGATCAAAGTATCCGTTTTTTTTATAGCTCCCATCGTCATCATGAAGTATCCAAACCCCGTCTTTTTCTTCATCATTCCATAAAGTAAAAACTGCCGTTTTAATAGCATCATTTTTAGCACACCATGCCCATCTAGAATTTGTTGGAAAAACATTAAGGTCTTCGAAAATTTGAGATCTAGTTTTTTTCATTTCTTTAAAAATTTAATTTTCAATAAAGTTTCAGTTGGAATCATTGTAGCAATGTCTGAGATATCACCGATTTTTATTTTGATTGGGTCTTTTGAACTTGAATTGATCACAAAGCGAAATTCGTTTTGATATTTAAATTCTTCTCTTTTGGAAAAGGGATTTAGTGAAAGTGGAATTGTTGGGGTTCTGTAATAGACGGCTGGCCCATATTTAATTTCATATTTTGAAGCTTTTATAACCTTTTCTAAAAATTCACGGGGCTTGATTATTAAAGCGTAATCTCCAAATTCTAAAATCCTTTTATCAAAATGAATATTGCCTTCCCAAAATTCAGTTGTTACCATATACATCGAATAGAGGTGGCTTATGTCGGTATCCCCATTGATTTTTGCATTTTTAAACTTAATACCATATTCTTCTAAGGAAGGAATTCTAAAATTTGGTAGTGGGCTATATTTTAGACCTTCTGCAAAATCACCCCTCAAAAAATCATCTACATCATTTTTTCTAAAAAATTCAATAGTATTGAAGTATACTTCTCCTGATTTAAGAAGTTTATCCATGTATTTTTTTTGGCCAATCTTGATTAGTTTTCGAACAGTTATATTCACCCATCCCCCCCTTCCACAATCCTAATCTCCTCTTCCGTCAACCCATACAGTTCAAATACCAATTGATAAACCTGCGTGAAAGGCTTAACTTTTAAAAATGCCTTGTTTAATGCCTGCCTTGGTTTAAGAAATTGGTGGTTCATGCTCCCTGCTTTATTATTGAAAAATTCTCACAACCAATTTGCCTGTTTTCGGTAGGATTTGCAATAAAAATGGAATAGATGTTTTAGTTTTTGGGTAAATTTGACAGTCTTTGACTGGAATTTATCCATTAATCAAAAAGTATGTAGAAACCGTTGCCTTTATAGGCAAGTAAAATGTAGAAGGATTTAGAGGGTGAAGAATTCTCTTCTAATCAAATGTCAATAATTTATTTGATTTCTAGATCCTTCCAGAAGCACCTTCCCCTTACTTCTCCAGCATCTTTCTCAAAAGTTCCACCTTCTCCCTTTCGGATTCCAGCAAGCGCTCGTACAGTTTTTTGTTTTCTTCCAAAGTTTCAACCCATTTTTCCATCGGATTAATATTAATCGTTGGATAATAATTATACCCATTGGACTGATCGTTGAAAGTATTCGAAATAATATTTACGGCAGCCTCTTCTGTAAAATTCTTTATCGCCTCAGCAGGAACCTTAAGCACCTCTGCCACCTGACGAAGCAGATCTTCTTCAATCTCTTCTTTTTGCTCTAGAAGACTAACCTTCTTTTGTGACCAATCCTCACCAAGCTCAAAAGCCAATACTTCCTGCTTGATGCCCATCATTTCCCTGAAGCGCTTGATATTTCTGCCGTGGTGAATGCTCTCCTTCATAGTGCGATTTTATATAAAGCCAATTTAATGATTTCTGATGATTGTCTTTCTCAAATTTATTTTTAAATGCTTAATTAAACAAAGAAAAATAAACACTTACCACTTTCCATCCCATCTTAATCCATATCCTTCACCTTCTTCGAACGGCTTAACCTGAATAATTTATTGCTCATTTATGCCGTATAGAATGTTGAAGTGGAACCGAATATTTTATCCTCAATATCGACTAGCATATGCTGTTTTAGAATACTTTATCCCATTGCTTTCTACCAATTTGGCTTACAGAAAACGGCAGAGGCATGGATACCCAAATCACAAAAACCGGCATAGATAGAAAACCGCATTTCAATGCATTTTTGGAACTCCTGGTAGAAAAGTTTCAACCAACCCGGATCATCTCCTTTGGACAACAAACCCTCCGAAATAAGCTGAAGGGCTGTTTTGTCAAAAAGAAAACCGAACAAGTGCATTGCTGTCTGCTGATCTGCATGGTGTCCTGCAACAGAATTGATTATGAAATTCAGGACTTTGTCAACCACCATTACCAAATCGGTCAAGCCACCATCGTATGTCATGGCGAAAGCACCATCCAAGAGCAGATTGAGGCCAATAATCGGTTTTTTATTACTGGAAGTGTGAGATATTTAAGTTCTTTTTGAATAAAGGATAATTGTTATAAGACACAATGGTTTTCCATAGGGTCTTATTGCTTTACAATGCATTTGATATTCTGTCGTTTAATTGCTTTGCCCATTTATCAGCCAACTGCAATTGTCCAATTAGCTGTGAATTTAGTTCTTTATAGTAAAATTCAAATCGTATTTCGTTCATCCGATTATTTTTGGGTACAAAGCAAAGTTCGACTCGATCAGTAATAACTAAAGTTTCATTTTTAGTCTTTATTGTTCTTATTTTCTTTGCAGTATGGCACATTTGAAATTTTGATAGGTCTAGGTGTTGCGAAATAAAATTTTCTCCCCTTTTCTTCAAGAAAAACACGAAATTTTTACTCTCATCCAGGCCTATAATTATATCACTACAAAACTCGTATTGGCTTATTTTACAGTTATGTTCCTCTGCAATGCCATTCAATGATTGAAACAAAAGTCTTTCCTTTTTCTTTCTTTTTCGATAATCATAAACAAAAGGCAAAGCAATTATGGCTAATCCAACAAAACCTATTAAGGTGGTAACTAAGTCTATTTCCATTTTTACAATATTTTTAAAATTCAAAAATTTTTAACTGGGCAATGTAATACAGCATTGCCGTCTTGAAATCAAGACAGTCAAATTATCCGGTAGACAATGATATAATGAATTACCAAAAATAATGGAACGGAAAAATGATATCGGATTTCCTACGATTCACGAGGAAATTTCTCGAAAGCCCAAAGTATTGGGTAATCTTAAATTCAGTTAATCGATTAAGAGGTGCGGTTTTTTCACTAAATACTGAATGTGAAAATTTAAAAGTTAGTAATGAATAATTGCTTTTGTTTTTGCCATTATACTTCGAATGCCCAAGATGACATAAAATCTGTGAAGAAACTTCAGATGTGAACTTGTTTTTTTCAAGTTTTAATCCATAATGAATTCCAGAATTCATTATGGATTTTGTACCAACGCCAATTGTGAAGCTATATATAGCAATTAAGTTTATTGCGATTAAGGTTCTAATAGAGCTTCTCACTACTCAAAGTTGGCTTTGTATTTTACGATTTCAAATTTGTCAGTCGAATATAAAAAAAGAAAATGTAAACGCACTTAGGGTAAGACAATCAATGGCGTTTGTCCTTCATAAACCAATTCGTTTATTAAGAACCGTCTGAAAAGCTGATCAGTTATAAGACGTGAGCCTTTTTGAACAACTAAAATGTCATCAAACTTAATATTAAGGACTTTTTTGATGTCGTCTAATGGATTGCTACCTTCATAAATTGCAAATGATGTGTTGTATCGATTTGAAAACATTTCTTTCAACTCTTTTAAGTGCTTTTCAATCCCTGTGATTTTTTCATTAGGTTTTGCCAAATAGAAAAAGGTAATAGAGGTGTCGTTCTTGCCTATGAATTTTAAGAACTTGTTGAATTCCAAAATATTCAATGGGTGCTTTTCTGTTACTGCTACATAAATATTATCGTGTGAAAAAGTATCAACTTCTTTGGGCATTGCAACAACACAATTTTTAATGTTATCAATAACCTGAAGAGCTATGCTTCCAAGGAAGATCTTTTTTAGAAAGCCAGTTCCTTTAATTCCTGTGAAAATTAAATTGTCATAGGGTTCCTCTAAAAGTTTTGCTATGATAAGCTGTAAATTGCTTTCCGAAACTTCGAATGATACTTTTATAGTTGAAGGAATGAATTCCTTAGCCAAAGCCTTTAATTTTTGTAATGCTTGACCATTTGTGTGCTCGACAATTTGTTGTCTACTATAATTATCTGTGAGTGCTGGGGCCAAAACCATTGACTGATGAACTAGGAGTAATTCAGCATTAACTTGTTTACTCCAACTGCAAGCATACTTAATTAAGTTGCCAGAATACTCCGAAAAGTCTATAAGAATAATAAATCGGTTTTTCATGGGTTAAATTTTTGAAGTGACGTTAGTTTGTTGCAGGCATTCATTTACTTTTAAAAAGTCTTCCTGGCTATCTGCAAGAACCATTAAGGTGTCTTTTGCTTCTAACTCTGTGGAACCACCTGGACGAATGTACTTTCCGTTTCTTTTTATCATTACTATAAATGCTGATTTTGGAAAATTCAAATCCACAATTCTCTTTTTGACGGATTGGAAATCAGGGAGAATTTCGAATTCTTGCAAGGAAGATTTTGGAAGTTCTGCGATGAGTTTGTCAATTTCGGTCATCGGTTTAACCTTGTCAGGTAAAGCTACATGGAGCCATTTAGCTACTACTGACAATGTAGTTCCTTGTATTATGACGGAAGTTACCGAAATGAAAAATACTATATTGAATATCATGTTTGCTTTCTCTATCCCAGCTAAAAGTGGATAAGTAGCAAAAACAATTGGAACCGCACCACGCAAACCAACCCAAGAAATGTAAAACCTTCTTCTCAGTTTCATTTTAAAGAAAATCAAACTAAGAAAAACGCTTACAGGTCGGGCAACAACTATCAAAAATAATGATACCAGCATTCCGATGCCTATATACGGGACTATTTGATAGGGAAAAACGAGTAAACCTAAAGTAAGAAATAGTACAATTTGCATTAGCCAAGCCAAACCATCAAACATTTTCAATATGGTTTTCTTGTGAATTAGGTCTTGATTGCCGAGATAAACCGAACAAATGTAAATTGCAAGGAAGCCATTGCCACCCACAAAATCTGTTGCGGAAAAAGTAATGAACATAAGAGCAATTACCAAAACAGGGTATAGTCCTTCAAAATCGAGTTTGATTTTATTGATTATGAATTTGCTTACTTTTCCAAAAGCAAAACCAGCAATCCCACCCAATATCATTTGTTGAAAAAATAAAGGAATGATTGAAACAATTTCTTGGTCTTGATTGATTACCAAAGTCAAAAATGCAATTGTCAAAACATACGCCATTGGATCGTTACTTCCGCTTTCCAACTCTAATGTCGGTCGTAGATTGGTCTTTAATGCAAGACTTTTTGAGCGTAAAATTGAAAATACTGCGGCTGCATCCGTTGATGAAACAATAGATCCCAAAAGCATACTTTCATAAATTGTAAAGTCCGTAACGAACCAGACAAATGTTCCAAGGGAAAGGGCGGTCAGCAAAACACCTAAAGTAGATAAAACCAGCCCCTCTTTTAAAATTGGCTTCACCGAAGTCCAATTAGTGTCAAGGCCTCCGGAAAACAAAATAAAGTTAAGTGCAACAATACCAATGAATTGAGCGGCTTGAGGGTTGTCAAAATTGATCCGACCTATACCGTCTGAACCTGCCAACATTCCGATTGCCAAAAATAGCAATAAAGTTGGGACGCCAAATTTATATGACGTCTTACCTGCTAAAATGCTTATAAGAAGTAATAGAGAGCCTACTAATAGTATGTTTTCAATTGCTAAATTCATTCTTCTTTTCTCCTAAATCTGCCTGAACAAATGTACGATTTCTGATTAGTTAATAAGTCCAATAGCATGGTTAATACCATGATTTGTCAAGCCGTTAACTATCAATTTAAAGAAAGGCGTTTTAAAACCATGCAGTATTATTCCCAACTAATTTACAAGAGATAATTTGAAATACTCTATTTAATGATTGTTGTCATCCGAATTAGAAAGAAAAATTCTTTCCAAAAATACACTTATTATCATGTAAAGAATTTTGTCTATCGAACCACTCCTATAAAAATAATCATGGTGCTTACTTTTCTAATACGTAAGCATAAAACACTTCCTTCATCATAAAAAAGTTGAGAAAAATTGTAGCCTCGACAGGAATCGAACCTGTATCTAAAGTTTAGGAAACTTCTATTCTATCCATTGAACTACGAGGCCATTATTTAGACTTCTAGAGCTTAGATACGAGAAGTTAGACGGGTTGAAGTCTTGCTGTTTGACTTTATTTTATTATTTCTCGAATCTTGTTTGTTGATTCCCGTCTCTCGCTTCTCTCAATTGTGCCGCAATTTAAAGCAATATCCCTCATTCAAGCAAATATATTCAAAGGCATTTGTGCATTTAATTAATTAAACCCTATCTTTGCAGTCCAAAATTTACGATGGACGGGATCCATCAATTCACTAAATATCAATTTAATATGGCAGTAAAAATCAGATTAGCGCGTAGAGGCAGGAAAAAAATGGCCATCTATGACGTAGTAGTAGCTGATGCAAGAGCTCCACGTGATGGACGCTTTATCGAAAAAATCGGGACTTACAATCCCAACACTGACCCTGCGTCTATCAACATCAACAATGAGCGTGCTCTTAAATGGTTGTTGAACGGTGCACAGCCAACCGACACTGTAAAAGCCATGCTTTCTTACAGAGGTGTATTGTTGAAAAAACACCTTCAGATCGGTGTTCTTAAAGGTGCGATCACCCAAGATCAGGCTGATGAGAAATTCGAAGCTTGGAAAGCTGGTAAAGAAGAAGCTATCACTGGTAAGGTAGACAGATTGGCAAAAGAAAAAGCTGATGCACGTCAGAAAGCTTTGGATGCTGAAGCTGCGAAAAACCAGGCCAGATTGGATGCGATCAAAGCCAGAGAAGACGAAGCAAAAGCTGCAGCTGAGGCTGAAGCGGCAGCTCAGGAAGCTCCAGAAGCAGCAGCTGAAGGTGATGCTCCTGAGGCGTCTGCTGAAGAAAGCGAAGAAAACAAAGCTTAATATCCAAACTTACCATGAACAAAGACAATTGTTTTCAATTGGGCTATATAGCCAAAGTTCATGGACTTCATGGTGAACTCAGTGTAATACTGGATGTTGATTATCCGGAAGACTACGAAGACCTTAAGCATATCTTTGTAGAACAAAAATCAAGACTCGTTCCTTTCTTTATCGAACACTTCGTATTGCAGCATGCCAATAAGGTGTTGGCGAAATTTGAAGATTACGATACAGTGGAAAAAGTAGCCCCTCTAGTAGGTTCAGCACTTTATCTTCCACTGACCGAGTTGGAGCAGCTTGACGATGATCAATATTACTACCATGAACTTATAGGGTTCTCGGTGCTTGATCAGAATCAACAGCAAATCGGAGAGATAAAAGTCATTTATGACTTGGAAACTCAAGATTTGTTGGGCGTGGACCACAAGGGCAAGGAAGTCCTGATACCTATTCAGGACCAGATTGTCACTAAAGTGGACAAGGCAGAAAAAAAAGTTTACTGCCATTTGCCCGAAGGATTACTTGACATATACTTGGAAGACTGATGCGTATAGACATCATCACAGTAGTACCGGCATTGTTGGAAGGACCTTTTTCCCACTCTATATTAAAAAGAGCTGAGGACAAAGGAATCGCTACAGTAAGGGTACACAACTTGAGAGATTACGCCGGTGGCAAACAAAAGCAGGTCGATGACTATGCCTTTGGAGGTGGTGCCGGAATGGTCATGATGATAGAACCCATAGCCAAGTGCATTGAAGCACTGAAGAGCGAAAGGGAATACGATGAGGTGATTTATATGAGTCCTGATGGAAAGACATTCAGCCAATCTATGGCCAATGAACTTTCATTAAGACAGAACATCATCATCTTGTGCGGACACTATAAAGGTGTAGATGAGCGCGTCAGGGAAAAATTCATCACCAGAGAAATCAGCATAGGGGATTACGTGCTTTCGGGAGGAGAATTGGCAGCTGCAGTAGTGGCTGATGCCATCATCCGCCTGATACCGGGAGTCCTCAATGACGAAACCTCTGCTTTGACTGATTCTTTCCAAGATGGTCTTTTGGCCCCGCCGGTATATACCAGACCGGCAGAATACCAGGGCATGAAAGTACCGGAAGTGTTGTTGTCAGGGCATCAAGCCAAGATCGAGAACTGGAGGTTTGAAGCATCGGTTCGCCGAACCAAAGAGAGAAGGCCCGATTTATTGAGCGGCAAAGAACTTTAAAGGCGATAAAGTAGGCAATTGAAAATTGAATCTATTCAACAGGTGACCATGAGCAATGAGGTCACAAAAAATATAATGCTATGAGCGATCTAATTAAATTTGTAGAAGCGGAATACAGCGAAGCAAGATCCAAATTCCCTTCTTTCAAGGCTGGAGATACTATCAATGTTCACGTGAGAATCACTGAGGGTAACAAAGAGCGTATCCAGCAGTTCCAAGGAACTGTAATCCAAAGAAAAAACCCTAACTCTAACGGAGAGACCTTCACTGTAAGGAAAATTTCCAACGGAGTGGGAGTGGAAAGAATTTTCCCAATCCTTTCTCCTTCTATCGAAAAGATAGAATTGTTGAGAGAAGGTAAAGTAAGAAGAGCAAGGTTGTTCTACTTGAGAGGCCGTCAAGGTAAGGCTGCCAGAATCAAGGAAAAAATCAGACATACCAAGTAATTCCTGCTTTTGGAATGAAAAGGGAATCCACTTCGGGTTCCCTTTTTCTTTTTTATAAATATTCTGGTTTCCCTCAGGGTAAAAGCCCATAATTGAGGCAAGCAGGTTTCCAAGTCCTCAAATTTCCCTATCTTTGCCCCCTGATTTTGAATGTAAATCCAACAGCTTTCGATTGAATCTGTTTTAGGAATAGAAAGAAATAATCAAAAATGAACAGAGAAGTACGTGTACGATTTGCTCCATCCCCTACAGGAGCCCTTCATATTGGAGGTGTCAGAACAGCCTTATACAACTACCTTTATGCAAGGAAGACCAATGGCAAATTTTTATTGAGAATAGAAGACACTGACCAGACCAGGTTTGTCCCGGGAGCCGAAGAGTATATCAAAGAGGCTTTGGAATGGCTTGGGATATCTCCGGACGAAAGTCCATGGAATCCTGGAGAAGTAGGTCCGTACCGACAGTCCGAAAGGAAGCCGATGTACATGCAATATGCGCTGGATTTGGTTGAAAAAGGCCATGCCTACTATGCATTTGATACCGCTGAGGAGCTGGAAGCCATGAGGCAAAGGCTTACTGCTGCAAGGGTGGTTTCTCCGCAGTATAATTCCATTACCAGGACCCAGATGAAAAACTCCCTCACATTGCCTGAGGATGAGGTGAAGGCGAGGCTGGAATCCGGAGAACCCTATGTGATCCGAATCAAGATCCCGAGAAAGGAAGAGGTAAGGTTAAACGACCTTATTAGAGGCTGGGTAATGGTCCATTCCTCTACTTTGGATGACAAGGTACTGATGAAATCCGATGGAATGCCTACTTACCACTTGGCCAATATTGTAGATGACCACCTGATGGGAATCACACATGTGATCAGAGGTGAAGAATGGCTGCCTTCGGCACCTCTTCACGTCCTGCTTTACAGGTATTTTGGCTGGGAGGATACCATGCCTCAGTTTGCGCACCTTCCACTCTTGCTTAAGCCTGATGGAAATGGTAAGCTGTCGAAAAGAGATGCTGACAAGCACGGTTTTCCTGTTTTTCCTATGGATTGGGTAGATCCCAACTCCGGAGAAAAGGCAATGGGATTCCGGGAGCAGGGATATATGCCTGATTCCTTTTTGAATTTTCTGGCTTTTCTGGGCTGGAACCCAGGAGATCACAGGGAGATTTTCTCGCTGGAAGAGCTTGTGGAGGCATTCAGTATTGAAAGAATCGGAAAATCCGGAACCAAGTTTGATATCAATAAAGCCAAATGGTACAACGAACAGTACCTAAGAGCCAAGTCTGATGAGGAGCTCGGAGCATATTTGATGGCAGATCTGGAAAAAGAAGGCATTTCTGTAAGTTCTGAGAAAGCAGCCCAGATTGCACATATTATGAAAGAAAGGGCGACTTTTTCTTCGGACCTTTGGAAGGAAGGTCAGTTCATGTTTGTAGCTCCGCAGACCTTTGATGAGGCAGTAGTATCGAAAAGATGGAACAATGATGCCTTTACGGTGTTGAATACTTACAAGGAAAAACTGTCAGGTTTTGATGGGGAGCTGACGCCTGAGACTGCCAAATCCATCCTGGAATCAGCTGCGGAAGAGAATGGTATCAAATTGGGTAAGGTCATGCAGGCGGTCAGATTGGCGGTGACAGGTGTAGGCGCCGGCCCGGATCTGATGGCGGTATTCAGCATCATTGGCAAAGATGAACTTGTCAGCAGAATCGATTTCGCTTTGAAAAACCTAAAAGTTTCAGCTTAAACTTCAATAGCTATGGCAAAAAAGAATCCGAAAAAGGAAGAAAACCCCAAAGTCCATAAGGACTTGGATGGCTTTCAGATGAACATCAATTCATTTGGTGAGATTTCCAGCTCTTTTTCCATAGATAAACTCAACGAATTTCTCAACAAAAATGTCGAAGATAAAAAGTTAAAGGATAGAGAAGACATCGATGAGATCAAAGATGGGAAAAAGAAAAAAAAGTAAAAATCAGGCCGGTCCATACCGGCCTTTTTTGTGATTTTTTGTGAAAAAACCAGCTGATGTTTAGGACATTAGTTTATCACTATTTATATTTCGACGCATTAATTAGTTTTTTATCATGAAACACCTTCTCTCATTATTTGCCCTGCTGCTTATAGCAAATCTTTCTTTGGCACAGGGAGGCTCCATCTCCGGGAAAGTAATAGATGCCCAGACCAATGAGCCATTGCCTTTCTGTAATGTTTTCATCAATAATTCTACAATTGCTACTACTACGGATTTTGATGGCAATTACTTACTTACTGACGTCCCTGTAGGGGACTTTGACCTGGGTTTTTCCTTTATGGGGTATGAAGCCATTCAAAAATCCGCTTCTGTAAAGGACGGCTCTAAGCTGACCTTCAATATCAGCTTAGTCCCATTGGATCAGGAATTGAGCGATGTGGAAATAAAAGCCAAAAGGGACAAATCCTGGGAACGGGAACTTCGAAAGTTCAAAAACTACTTCTTGGGTTCGGATGACCTGGCGGCACAATCCGAAATCATCAACCCCTGGGTCATAGACTTCCCGGATGACAACAGCAACAATAATTTTAGGGCGGAAGCTTTTCAGCCGATAGAAATCGAAAACCGGGCATTGGGGTACAAGCTTACTTTTGACCTCAAGCAATTTCAGTATACTTCGCAGTTTCACGTTATTGCAGGTGCTACAAGATTCGAGGAATTGGAAGCTCCTGATCCCAAAACGAAAGCAAACTGGGAAAAGAACCGTCTGGATACCTACCTGAAATCTCCAGCCAATATGTTTCGGGCCATGCTGGATAATACCCACAACCAAGAGGGTTTTTTTCTCTATGGGGATAAGGCCGGAGGTTCGGAAAGCCGTAATTTAAGGACAGATATTTTTGCCAACGAACTCGGAAATTCTATTGTAGAGTACAAGCCGGACAATCTCGTACAGGCTGGTAAAAAGGAAGGGGAATACCGGATTTTTCTTAAAGGAAGGATAGAAATCCATTACGAAAAGGGATTTTCCAATGTCAATACCTATAGAGATGCCCCATACCCTATCTCGTGGCTTGAAGTAAATGGAAACTATGTACACGTCAATGCAAATGGCATGGTGGTAAATGAAAAGGATGTGACTTTTTCCGGAGATATGGATAAGAGAAAAGTCAGCAGCATGTTACCTTTTGATTACAAGCCTAATCTATCCGACAGACTACAGAGACAAATGGTCAGAGATGCCGGCAGTCTTCAGGAAAAAGTTTATCTGCATACTGATAGGGACTTTTATTACCAAGGAGATCCTGTTTTTTTTAAGGCTTATTTCAGGTATGCCAATCCGGATTATAAAAGAGATTTAAGTAAAATCCTGCATGTTGAAGTGATTTCTTCAGAAAGGGATATTGTCCTAAAGAAAAAATTTAAGATAGAAAATGGACTCGCAGTAGGGGAGTTTTTCTTGCCGGATACGCTGAAGCAACAAGAATATTACCTAAGGGCTTACACCAATTGGAACAGAAATTATGGCCCAGACTCCTATTTTGTTAAGGCCTTACCCGTGGTAAGTGTTTATGATAGGGTTTTGTCGGCAGATAAGCCTGATGAAGAAAAGGGTGAGGCCAGTTTTACTTTTGCTTTGGATAAAGATAAGTATGGAAAAAGGGAAAAAGTCAAAGTCGAAATATCCCTAACTGGACCAGAAGGAAGGCCATTGGCTGCAAATCTCTCAGCCTCTGTAAAGGACACATACTTTTCCCCATTGTTCCCGACAGGTATCACGGCTATTTCGGGGATGGATTTTGTAAATGTTCCGGATCATATCACTCCGGAAAAGTTTTCTTATCCCTTAGAGACTTCTTGGAATGTAGAGGGAAGATTTACCAATGAAAAGGGGAAAGGTGTTAGTACACCTTTTACTGTCTTTCTCAATAATTTTGAAGGGTCTTTTGATTTGGAATCTGATAAGGAAGGAAACTTTACCCTTGAGGAAATGGAGTTTTATGGCCCTATGGATTTCTCTTTTATGGCCTTAGATAAAAAAGGGAAAGGCTTTGGAACCTTCCAATTGACAGAGAAGATGAATCCTCCTTTTTCAATCCCTGCACATTTGAAAATGCCGGATATTACCCAAACAGCGACTTCGATATTTTCCTACACTCCTGAGGAGGAAGAAACCGTGCAGCTTGAAACTGTAGAAGTGGCCACTGAGAAAGAGTCTGCGGGCTCCCGTGCTATCTATGGAAGGGCTGACTATGTGATCAAAGGGGAAAATCTCAACCGTAACGGAACGGTCACGGACCTTTTGATGAGCCTAAAGGCACAGGTGCCCGGGATGTCGGTGACTACTATGCAAGAAATAAGAATAAGAGGAGGAGCCCTTTCGGCAAATCTTTCCATGGAGCCTTTGGTTATGATTGACGGATCTGTTATGCCCTCCGGTCCTGGAGTACTTGCAGCAAGCAACATAGGAACGGTCAATCCGAATGACATTGACAGGATAGAAGTTGTAAGTCGGACAAGTTCGATGATGGGAGACTTGGGAAGGAATGGAGTTATAGCCATTTACCTGAAGAAAGGGATTAGCCCGATGCCTGCATTTTCTCTGGGCTCACCGGGTATGAGCAATATGATTATTGAAGGGTTTGGTATGCCAAGCAACTTTGTCCCTTTTGACTATGATACGGCAGAGGAGTCTCCCGAACTCGATGAAAGAGTGACTTTATATTGGAACCCTTACATGGTTACTGAAAGTGGCAGTGGAAAGGCTACACTTGAGTTTTATACCAATGATACCCAGAGCCCCAAATATTTGGTTGTTGAGGGGCTTGATATCAATGGCAATCCGGTAAGGGGAACATTACTGATTCCCGCGGCACAAGATTGACTTTATTCTGAAAGAAGTGAAAAGAGAAAAATTAGCGGACAAATTAAAAATAAGCGCATCGCTCTGCCGTTCTGCTGAATAGTCATAAAGTATCATTAATTTTGGGCATGTTAATCAAAAAGCTCAGTCTTACGCTGTTTGTTCTTTTATCCCTTACTCACTTGGCGACCGCACAGACCAGTGTCGGGTTCAGAGGGGGAGTTTCCATATCCTCGCTTAGCTACAGGTACCAATTGGGAAGGCCCGTTCAGTTTGCGGATGGAATTACTGCCCAGACTTACGCTTTGGTTCTCGAACATTTCGGACAAAAAAATGCCGGTTTTCAGTTTGAGCTGCAATACATTACTTTAGGTTACAATCAGGAGAATGACGCCATGATGGTCAACAGGACTGAGATGGATTACCTCAAAATGCCCCTGCTTTCAAATTTTTATTTTGGACGGTCTGGCCGGTTTCACATAAAGGTTGGCCCACACCTTGGCTATCTTCTTAATGCAAGGGACGTAAGTAGGGAGTTTGAAAGGGATGTGATCGAATTACCGACGTATGGACAGTCGGGAGATGACCCCAAGAGGGTGATGTATGGGCTTTCTTTGGGAGCAGGTATTTCCAAATTGTTTGGAATGAGTACATTGGCAGCTGATGGTCGTTTTTCTTATGAGTTTGGAGATCCCGAATCCCAAGGGAGAATTTTTGACCTCAATACCACCACATTGGAGATTACCCTTACCTATTTGATCAGGATCAAAAAAGCCAAGTGGCAATAATCGTATTGTCAGGAACTATTCAGGCAATTTATCAGTATTAAAAGCAGTAATTACCAAAAACCAAATCAATCATGCTACAAGCACAGAAAAGACCTGTTCATATATACATGGAGGCCAATCCTAATCCCAATTCTTTGAAATTTGTGGTGAACTTTATGTTGGCAGATGAGGGTATCAGTTTTGATTACCCAGATCCGGCCAGCACTGGTAATTCGCCTTTGGCCAAAGAGCTTTTTAACTTTGCTGCTGTGGAGCGGGTTTTTATCGCTTCCAATTTTGTGACAGTAACCAAAAAGCCTGAGGTTGAATGGCCTGAGATCCAGGATTTCGTCCGTAATCACATCAAGTCTTATCTGGAATCAGGGAAAGCTGCCGTTCAGGCGGATTTTGACAAAGATCCTTTGTTTGATGAAAACGATTCTGAAACTGTTAAAAAAATCAAAGGTATCCTCGATGAATACATCCGTCCGGCTGTAGAACAAGATGGAGGAGCAATTGTCTTCCATAGTTTTCAGGATGGGGTTGTCAAAGTTTTGCTACAGGGAAGCTGTTCGGGATGTCCCTCCAGTACAGTAACTTTGAAAGCTGGGATACAGAACCTGCTTACGAGAATGTTGCCGGAAGAGGTAAGGGAAGTTCAGGCAGAAGGAGTATAATATTGTGTTGAAGGGTAATTGGACTTGGACCATTTTAGGCCTGATCAGTTTGCTGGTCAGGCATTTTGCTGTCCAATACCCTGAAAAGACAGAAGAAATCTATTCCCGTTCTTTTTTTCCAGGTATCCGGAACGTCATAGACAAGACCATCTCACAATTGCCTTTCGCTACTGTGTACATTTTTGTGGCTTCGGTTTTTGCATTGGCGGTGTATTTTGTTTATAGACTGGCAAAGGTCCAAGGATGGAAGCAGAAGTTGGGCTATGCGATCCGCAACCTGTTCAACAGTGCTGGAGCACTTGTTTTCTTATTTTTGTTCTTGTGGGGATACAATTACCAAAGAGTGCCTATTTTTCAGCAGCTGGATCTCAAACCACTGGCCCTGAATGAGACACAGCTGATCCAAGAACTGGAGTTGACCAGAAATATCAGCAACCAACTCCGCTACAATATTACTGTTGATACCTTGGCGATTGAAGAGATCATGGATTTTCCCGAGTTGGAAAAATTGGTACGTTCCAATATGAGGGAAAATCTTTACTTGCTGGGTTTGAACTTCACGGGAGAGCCAAGGACCAAGCAGTTTTACCCAGCTGGGTTTATGCGCAAAATGGGGATTTTGGGGATCTATTTTCCTTATACTGGAGAAAGTTACATTGACCCTACTTTGCATCCATTAGAGAAGCCTTTTACCATTGCCCACGAAATGGCACATAGCTATGGGGTAACGGACGAAGGGGAGGCCAATTTCATTGCTTGGGTGATCTGTTCTAACTCTGATGATGCGCTTTTACAATACTCAGGTCAGCTGAGACTCCTCCGCTATCAGATGAATGACCTGTACAGAATGTCCAAGGAGCTGTATAGCCATTTTTACAAAACCTTACCTGCTGGCATCAGAAATGACTTGCAATCCATTCAGAGGGCACAGCAGGCCATCAAGCCTATCAATCAGGAGCTAAGCCGCAAGTCAAATGACCTTTTTCTCAAAACCCAGGGAGTAAAGGCAGGTGTCAATAGTTACCAACAGCTCCCTATGTTGGCTTTTGCCTGGAGAAACAGGTTGAAAGAGTAGGTCTTGCTGAGATGTTAAAATTTGGCATTTACAGAAAGGCAATGACAATTGGTGTACGTCATCCTGAATCGGAGCTTGCGGAGATGAAGGATCTCCTCTCTTTAAAAGTAGGAGATTCTTCACTACGTTCAGAATGACGATCCCTCCATATCTGTCAATGGTAGTGAGGAACGAACGAAGAATCTCCTGCACTCAAGTCAAAGAGACCCTTCGTTTCACTCAGGGTGACGTGCCGCCCCCAATGTATGTCAATGGTATCGGAGCTTGCGGAGATGAAGGATCTCCTTACTTTAAGAGTGGGAGATTCTTCACTCCGTTCAGAATGACGGTTCTTTTAATCTGTCAATGGTAGAAATAAAAAAAATGGTGTTCAAAATGATTCAGATAGGCGTAAAATCAAATTCTGATATTACTTTTTCCAGCCTCTTGTCATTTCCTTTTTTCCGGGAGGGCCGGGGAGTGTTTCTACTTCCAAACCTAAAGCAGCTAAGTCTCTTTTCACCTGACCTTTTGCGCAGTAAGTAGCAAATACTCCGCCTGGGTTCATGGTTTCTGTCACTTTCCCCAGCATATCCGAATTCCAAAGCTCCGGTTGCTTGTTAGGTGCAAAAGCATCAAAAAATACCACGTCAGAAGGATAAAGGACTGCTTCTTCCAATGTAGAGATATCCTTTTTCATGTTAAAATATTCGGAGACCACCACGCCTTCATTCCACTTGGCCTCATGCAGGCGTTGGAAATAAGGAGCATAATGGTAAATGGTCTCATCTACCTCAGTATAATTGAGTTGGGAAAAAATCTCCTTTTCCAAAGGAAAAGGTTCTATGCTGTGGTACAAAACAGGGACTTTGTATTGTTCCGCCCAAACAAGGGTCAGCCAGGCATTTAATCCAGTTCCAAATCCAACCTCAAAAATTCTGATAGGGAAATGATTTGGATTTTTACTGGACCAAGCTTCTAATCCATAAAGCATGAAAACATGAACGGACTCCCTGTATGCCCCGTGAAAAGAATGGTAAGTTTCATTCAGTTCTGGTAAAAAAAGCGAATGAGAACCATCTTCGGTAGTGATGATTTTGACTTCTTTCCCCATATTATTTCTTATAAATCAATGCGACACAATAGGCAGATACCCCTTCTTCCCTGCCTACAAAACCCAGCTTTTCTGTTGTCGTGGCTTTTACAGAAACTTGTCCGGAATTTACTCCCATAACTTCTGCCAGGCATTCTTTGATTGACGGTATATGAGGGTTGAGTTTGGGCATTTCCAGGCAAACGGTGCTGTCAATATTCCCGATTTCATAACCGTGATCTCTGATCAATTTCAAGACTTGCCTGAGGAGTATCTTGCTGTCAATGCCCTTGTATTTTGGATCTTTGTCCGAAAAATGAAAACCGATGTCTCTTAAGTCCGCAGCACCAAGCAATGCATCACAGATAACATGGATAAGTACATCTGCATCCGAATGACCTACGGCCCCTTTTTCGTGCTCCAGTTTGATGCCTCCCAGCCAAAAGTCATAGCCTTCCTTTAGTTGGTGAACGTCATATCCAAATCCTATTCTGAAATTTGTCATTATCGATGTAGAAATAAGGTTGATTTAAAATTGGGTATTTAGATTGAAATAAAGTAGAAATAAAGTAGAAATACAATTGAAATACAATTGAAATACAATTGAAATACAATTCATTTACTCTTCCTTGGACTTGTAATATAGTACGGATGAATTTTCTTCCCGTAGAATGTTTTTGGCCCAGTCCATAATCTGTGAAGCTGGGATACTTGTTTTTTTCTCATAGAGGGCTTCATAGAGGTCCACATCCCCCAAGTGGGCATAGAATGCCAGACTCATGGCCCTGTTCAGAAGTTGTACGGATTCGTAAGTCTTCATGGCTTCTGCCTGGTTTTTGATTTTGGTCAAAGTATCGTCCTGAATCTGCGATTGAAGTAATTCTCCGATCACCTCGTTCAGGGCTTTTTCTGCTGTTTCGGCTTTCTGTCCTTTTTCCATTTTTCCCGAAAACACCAACAATCCCGGATCCACAGTTCCCAGAATATAAGCTCCAATTGAAGCAAAAATATGCCCATTTTTGACCAACTTCTGCTCTAGTATAGATGATTTACCAAATCCTATAATATCAGTGATTAAATCAGCCTCCAGGTAACCATCCTGAAGTTTGGCCGGCATCCTATATACTTTGTATAAGGCATCAGTTGGTACTTCAGCCATGACTTCCTTTGTTCTTTTTTCAGTTTGAGGGAGATCTTGGACAATACTTTTCTTAGGGATTTTTCCAGATGGTATGTCTCCAAACCATTTTCTAGCCAATTTCATGACTTGATCTGCTTTTACCCCTCCAGCTACCACCATGACAGCATTATCGGGGCTGTAGTGGGTCAGATAAAACTCTTCTACATCCTCTTTGGTGTAGCCTTCTATATCTGCCAGCTCTTTGCCTATGGTTGGCCATTTGTATGGGTGCCTATCAAAAGCCAAATCCCTCATGTGGTGGAATACATCCCCATAAGGCTGATTAAGGTACCGTTGCTTGAATTCTTCGATGACAACTTTCCTTTGGGTTTCAATCGTTTTTTTATTCAAGCTCAATTGAAACATTCTGTCAGATTCCAGCCAAAATGCTGTTTCTAGGTTGACGGCGGGTAATGTGACATAGTAATTGGTGATGTCAGTATTGGTAAAGGCATTGCACGACCCACCTACCCTCTCCAGTGCGGCATCAAATAAAGGGACATTCTTTGAACCTCCAAACATCAGGTGTTCGAAATAGTGCGCCAGACCTGTTTTGCCGGGCAGCTCATTTCTTGATCCAACTTTGTAGAGGATGTTGACCACAGCGATCTGACTGCTGGCATCTTCATGAACCAATACCTCGAGGCCATTGTCCAATGTGAATTTTTGGTAATTGATCATCATATCTGGTGGGCAAAGCTAAGAAAATAAAGCTATTTCAGTAGGTTTTGTTTACTTGCCATTGGATTATCCTTAACTTTTACCTGTTTCAATTCACCTCCTTTTTATGAAAAAACTTATTCTCTTAAAATTAGTATGTGCAATGGTATTATTGCCGAACATGATAAATGCCCAAGGAATAAAAGCCTTGGTCGGTGGAACCATGATAGATGGCTTTGGAGGCCCTCCTTTGCGCAATTCTGTGATTATCATAGAGAATGAGCGGATAAAGGAAATCGGACAGGTTGGATTTTTGTCAATTCCGGAGGGTGCAGAAGTGATTTCTACAGAAGGCATGTCAGTTATGCCAGGCCTCTGGGATATGCACGTACACCTGATGATCAACGGCCACAGTAATTACACCCATTGGGACAGTACATACATTGATCTTTTTGAATCTGTCATCATGCCTTCTTCTGCCCATCAGCTTTTGAGGGCAGGAGTGACCAGTGCCAGGGACTTAGGAGCACCACTAGAGGCCAGTATCAATGTGAGGGACAGGATCAACAAGGGAGAAATTCCCGGACCTACTATTTATGTTTCCGGTCCTTTTATACAACAAGCATAAAATAATCACACATATATTTATGTTAATCTTTCTTACCTCTTCAAAAAAGCCCTAACCGTATCCACAACTGCTTGGGGTTGTTCGGCATGTAGCCAATGACCTGCCTTTTTGATATAAATTAGATGATGGTTAGGGAAAAGTCTTTCAATATCTTCCTTGTCTTTATCTTGGATATAGTCTGAGTTTTCACCTCCCATAAATAGGGTGGGTTTCTCAAATGGTTTTTCAGAGTTGATTTCCTCTCCTACATTTTCAATTTTTTCGGTAATGACCGGGAGATTCATTTTCCATTTAAATCCACTTTCTGTTCTCGCTAGGTTCTTGAGCAAAAACTGTTTGATTCCTGGATTATTGATATGCGCTGAAAGGGCATCATCGGCCTCTTTTCTGCTTTTGATCTTATCGATTGGCACAGCATTCAATCCTTCCAGTATAGTTTCGTGATGAATGGGATAGTACCTAGGTGCAATATCCGCGACAATCAGTTTTTTTACTTTTTCGGGAAAAGTAAGCGCAAATTTCATCACTGTTTTGCCTCCCATGGAATGCCCTAGCAGGTTTGCATCTTTTAGTCCTTCGGATTCCATAAAGGCATTTAAGTCTTCCGCCATCACTTGGTAATTCCATTCTTCACTTTTGGGAGAGTCTCCATGATTTCTTTGGTCTACCAAATAAAGTGTAAAGTCATTCTCGAGCTCTTTGGCTATGCTGAACCAGTTGTCAGCAGAGCCAAAAAGACCGTGAAGTATGATCAGTGCCTCTCCTGAGCCCGTTTTTTTAAAATTTAATTCCATTTTTTTATTCTTCTATTGGAAAGCCTTTTGCAGCATACCAAATGCCGCCATAGATATGTTGTAGGAAATTTTCATTCAAGAATGACCAATCTGTATGTCCTAAAGCAGTATAAAATATCCTGCCTCCATCATATTCGTGGGTCCAAGCCATAGGGTGAAAGTCACCCATGCCCTCAGTAGGCTTCCAGGAGAAATTGGTGTCGTAGGAAGTTTCATCAGCAGTGATCAGGACCCTTACATTTTCATTGAAATTTTTGAAAGCATACAACTCGTCAGTCCATAGCCATTTCTCAGGAAGGTGGTAAGTCGCAGGGTGCTTTCTGTCCACCACATTGAGTCTTACAGATTGGATATAAGGATGATTCATGAACTGTGCCCCGATGAGTTTGGTGTACCATGGCCACTCATATTCTGTATCTGTAGCGCTGTGGATGCCCACTACTCCCTTGCCACTTTGTACAAATCTCTGGAAGGCAGCTTTTTGATCTTCATTGAAAATCGTTCCAGTAGTACTCATCAGGATAATGACATCGTATTCTTTGAGTTTTTCATCAGTAAATATATCAGCATCTTCCGTGGCGTAAACAGAAAACTGATGATCTCTTGCAAGCTTCTTCAGAGCTACGACCCCATCAGGAATGGATTGATGTCTGAATCCTTTGGTTTTGCTGAATACCAAAGCTTTGAATTGGGCTTGTGCCTGTAAGTCTACAAAGGAGACTAGCAAGAGAATAATGGCCAGTGATAAGCCGGTTAAATAGGTCTTGGAGTTCATAGTTATAGGTTTTTTATTATTAGATCATTTTACCATCCCGAATTTCTCAGCAGCTTCTTTTCTACTGTAGGCATTGAAGTGCCACCATTCAGAACCGATTCCTGTAAATCCACCGTGTTTCATGACTTTTCGTAGGATTTCCCTGTTTTTCACATGTTCAGGTTTAATTTTTCCTTCTCTCAGCATTTGCTTTTCTCTGTCCGGATAAGCAGGATATCCAAAGAAATCGAAAGGAGTTCCCATGTCTAAAGCTTCTCCTGTTTCAGCATTTGCCAAAGTCAGGTCCACGGCTACACCATAATTGTGCAGTCCTCCCACTTTAGGGTCTGCGACGTAGAGCGGTTTGATGCTATCGGGTTTATCCAATTCATCCCATAAGATCTGCTGTACACTTTGAGGTCTTACCCCATCATACACCAAAAAGGTCAAATCCGGATATTCTTCCTGAAGTTTGTTATGGGCTTTTTTGAGCATTTCGGCCACCTGAGGTTGCACATAGCAGCGTGTCAGGTCTCCATAGACGTCTTTACCGAAGAAATTATCCGAAGTGGAATACTTTAAGTCCACGAAAATGCCGGGAATCACTTCTTCTACATCTACTAAGCCCGCATCTATTAGGCGCTGTTCGAGTTCTCCAATTACTTCACTAATTTCAAAATCTGTATCATCCACCACCCAATCTTCTCTGGTCGGGATTTCTATGGCATCTTCAGGCATTTCTATTTCCTGCTCCTTATTGTTTCCTCCACAGGATATAAGCAGTGCCAAAATGAAAATAATTGAGATCTGTTTGAGGGTCATTTAAACTTGTTTTTTATTCACGATTGTGGCGGAAGCCTGAGCAGTAGG
Organism: Arthrospiribacter ruber; assembly: GCF_019343195.1. GTDB lineage: Bacteria > Bacteroidota > Bacteroidia > Cytophagales > Cyclobacteriaceae > Arthrospiribacter > Arthrospiribacter ruber. The sequence continues at coordinate 368,194 of NZ_RPHB01000006.1, read as the reverse complement.
AAGCATTACAATATCTGCAAGGACTACATGTGCCGGTCTACTGACAGCAAAAGCAATGGTATCTGCAATGTCCTCTGCAGTGAGGGGCTGAAAACCTTCATAGACCTTCCTTGATCTTTCTTCGTCGCCTTTGAATCTGACCAATGAAAACTCTGTTTCTACCAATCCGGGATGCACTCCGATCACACGTATTCCATGCGGGTTGAGATCCATTCTCATGCCGTTGGTGATGGCATCTACGGCATGCTTAGAAGCACAGTACACATTTCCGTTGGGATATACTTCTTTCCCGGCAATCGAGCCGATATTTACAATAGTACCTTTTTTTCGATTTACCATAGAAGGAATAATGGCTTTGGATACATAAAGAAGCCCTTTGACATTGATATCTATCATGGCTTCCCAATCCCGTACATCTCCGTCCTGAATGGGGGAAAGTCCATGCGCATTTCCGGCATTATTGACCAAGATATCTACCTCTTTCCATTCACCAGGTAAGCTGTTAATCGCCTGGATAACTTCACTTTCTTTGCTTACATCAAAATTAAGAGGAAGAACCTTACCACCTTTTTCTTTCAGTATTTTAGCCAAGGCTTCCAGCTTTTCTGCCCTTCTTCCGGTAACAATAATATTATATCCTATATCAGCCAATGCCACAGCGGTTGCCCAGCCTATTCCTGAGGTAGCGCCCGTGACCAATGCAGTTTTGTTTTCCATGTCATGAATCTAAAAAGAAATATCAAGGGAATAAAGCCAAAAGGGACAACCGGAAAATATTATCGTCAGATTTATCTCTAAGAAGTGTAAAATTAGAGCGTAAGTATTATTTATCAGGCTTTTCGTACCAGAAGTCCAAAGGATCAGGAATAGTGAAAGTAAAGCCTGTTGTTATGATTTTTTCAGGAGAGATCACTTTAAAGGAAGCTTCATTTTGGCTGTAGCTTTTTGGTGGGGGGAATCCTAAGTCAGCTGCATTTTTTTCATAGACCTCTCTCCGGAGCGGATGCTTGGGAGCTACAGCGTTGAAGGTTTCGTTCCAGAGTCCTTTTTCGATAATCCAAGCAGCTAGGCTTACCGCATCATCCCTGTGGATGTAATTGACAGGTGTGTCGCCCTGAACATTTTCTTTTGCAGAGAAATATTTTCCAGGAATTCTGTCCACTCCCAACAGGCCCCCATACCGGATAATGGTAAGATCATAAGTTTTCCCCGATTTGAGGATGTTTTCTGCTGTCAGCAAAGCTTTGTTGCCTGTATTGGAAAGGCTTAGTGAATCTTCTTCTGTAGCGGTCTGACTAAGGTCAGGATATACGGAAGTAGCCGAAACATAAATCACCTTTTTAATGTCATGCCTATCTATCAGCGCTCTGAGGAACTTAATTTGCTCAGGATGGAAAGTTTCAGGCATTGTCCTACTTCTGGGAGGAATGTTTACGAAAAGGATGTCTGTGTCAAATAGTCCATTGAATGATTCCCCTTCTGGATGTGGATTGAAGTTAAGAAGGCTGACTTCATAGTCTTTTTCCTTTAATTGAGATTGTTTATCCTTCTGGGTTGTGCTGCCTTTAACGGAGTAGCCTTTATTCTTGAGCGTATCTGCCAGTGGTATTCCCAGCCAGCCCAATCCAATAATGCTGATTCTTTGCATGTCAGTTGAATTTTATATGAGCAATTTTAAATAAATTGAAAAAGCTTTGGTGCATTTGGAATAATTTTGGTATTCAATGTCTACAGGTTACCAAATTTTGGAAACAAAAGAAAGCGTATGAAGCAGTTTAAGTATTTTATGTGGTCAATTTTTCTGACTTTTTTGGCTTGTAAGCCCGAAAAGACGGATAACAGACTTTTGGGAAATTGGTATGGGTTTGATGCAGATTCATCCTATTATGAGTTATACATAAGTGATACCGTAATCATTCTCAATCATGAAAAGCTAGGCCTTGCAGAATATGTTTATGAAAAAGATGGTGACAAGTTGGTAACCACAACACCATTATTTTTTGAAAGGGTGTGGAATCTGGATTCTCTTACAGATTCAACTGTGGTGATTTCAGACACTTTGGAAGTACATCATTTTTTTAAAATGCATTATGAAGTTGATTACTTCAGTAGTCTAAGGGATTCAATAGAGTTTTATCGTTTCCGGGAAGCTTTTATCACAAGAAATCCTAGGATTAAAGATGAATAAATCAAAAAAGCCAGTTCAAACTGGCTTTTTTGATTATTTGTCTTTTTTGGGCATAGTACGCAAAATATAATCCCAGAGTGGAGAACTTACTCCAAAGGCCACATCAGGATCTTTGTAATGATGCACTGCATGATTGACCCAAAGTATTTTCAGGAAATTTTTGGGTGGCTGAAAAGCATGTACGGCATAGTGCACACCCAAATAGGCAGCATAGCCGAACAAGAACCCGGGAAGAAAATACAAGGCGTAATCACCCATAATGAAAGTGAATACGAAATAGAATATCATGGCATAAAATGCACTTACAAAGGGAGGCATTGCTAATCTGTCCTTATCCCGTGGATAGTCATGGTGAACCCCATGAACGGAATACTGAAGTTTGTCTTTGACCTCATTGTCCGGTTCCATGTGAAAAAAATGCTTGTGCATCATATATTCCACAAAGGTGAATGCCAAGATACCGATCAATAAAACAAGGGCACCTATGCCGTAAGAAATTATGGTAGTTGTAATCGCATAATAAAGAGAGACTGAAGATATTCCCAGAAACATCACAATAGGAATACTGATGTGGGTCCTGGAAAGCTTTTCCAATACAGGATTTTCAAACATCTGTGCAGACCCGTTATTGTCCGGTCTGTCCAGCCTTCCAATTTTCTTTAATGTAGTCGTCGTAGCTTTCATAATCTAATTTTTTTAAACAATCGTTGGCCGGGTAAGAATTAAATTAGAATCTTAAGAGTAATTATGGTACAATAACGGTGCAAATTTAATTTGGTTGGTTAAATTTCGCTTTATTGTTCAGGAAAGAAATTTCCTGACTTTTATCACAGATTTACCAAAGTGGCATGTGCCTTTTCTATGGTTTTTCTGTAAAACGCTTCATATTGAGGTAATATGTTAGTGACATCCAGTTCTTTGGCTCTTGCCAATGCGTTGGCTTTGAACTTTGGGAGATTTCTGTCATCCAGTATTTCGAGGGCCCTTTTGGTCATTTCTTCAATATTGCCTACTTCACAGGCGAATCCGGTCACGCCATCAATATTCAGCTCTGGGATTCCTCCGGCATTTGAAGAAAGTACAGGGACTTCACATGCCATTGCTTCCAAAGCAGCCAAGCCAAAGGATTCTTTTTCAGAAGGCATCAAAAACAAATCTGCCACAGAAAGCACCTCTTCAACTGCTTCCAGTTTGCCCAGAAACCTGATGTCATCACAAGTTCCCAACTCTCTGCAGAGTCTTTCCATTCTATCCCTTTCTGGTCCGTCACCTACCAATAGAAGTTTGGCTGGGATGATTTTTCGCACTTCAAAAAACACCTTGATCACATCCTCTACCCTTTTGACTTTTCTGAAATTGGAAGTGTGAACGAGAAGTTTTTCTCCATGAGGACAAATGGCAAGTTTGAAATGCTCCTTTTTCTGTTTTTTGAACCTTTCCAAGTCAATGAAATTTGGGATGACTTCAATATCTGTTTTGATATCGAAATGATCAAAAGTGGCTTTTTTCAAATCCTCGGAAACGGCAGTGACTCCATCTGACTGGTTGATGCTGAAGGTGACCACAGGTTCATAGCTTGGGTCTTTCCCAACTAAGGTGATGTCTGTTCCGTGAAGTGTGGTGACCACCGGAATATAAATTCCTTCCTCTTTCAAAATCTGTTTGGCCATGTAAGCAGCAGAAGCATGTGGAATGGCATAATGGACATGAAGCAAATCCAATTGTTCATACTTGGCTACATTGACCATTTTACTGGCAAGTGCCAGTTCATATGGCGCATGCTCAAATAGGGGGTAGCTTTTGATGTCGACTTCATGGTAGAAAAGGTTTGCACTGAAAAAATCCAGCCTAGTTGGCTGCCTATAGGTGATGAAGTGGACCTGATGCCCTTGTTTGGCCAAAGCTTTGCCCAATTCAGTTGCGACCACCCCGCTTCCGCCAAAAGTTGGATAGCAGACTATGCCTATTTTCATGTCGGTGAGTTTAGGTTTACCAGTTATAGTCTTCTTAACATCCATCCAAGGCCTATTTGTTCAAAATTCAATTTGATTTTTTGATCTGTAAGTAAATTTGCTCAGGTTTTTTTCATTGCTCTGTAGATAACGTCATGTATCTCAGTTCTTACACCATCCTTTAATAAGGTGTTGTTGTTAGCGTCAGGGTGCACTCTGTTGGACAGGAAAATGTAGATCAAGTCATTTTCCGGATCTGCCCAGACGCATGTACCTGTAAAGCCTGTATGTCCGAAGGTGCTTTTGGGGGCTAACACACCTGCACTACCGCCCTTGCCCCGCTCAGGTTCCGGCTTGTCCCAGCCCCAGCCCCTTCTGCTTTGGTTGGATTGCCTTTTGGTAAACTCGTCTATGGTTTTTTTATCAAGGAGTTCTACATCTCCATATTTTCCTCCATTGAGCATCATCTGCATCATCACAGCAAGGTCATTCGCTTTTCCGAAAAGCCCTGCATGGCCTGCCACACCTCCGTACATAGCAGCGCCAGGGTCATGTACAAAACCTTGAATCATCCTTTTTCTGAAAGTAATATCATCCTCAGTAGGAGCTATAGTATTGATGGCGAGTTTCTGGGTAGGGTTGAAAGTCATGGTGTATATTCCCAAGGGCTCATAGAAGTTTTGGCTGACAAACTGGTCCAAAGGCTGATTGGTGAGCCTTTCTACCAACTCCTGCAATAGATACATGGTCAGGTCAGAGTACACGTATCCATACTTTGAACGGCCCGGATCTTTTTTCCTCAGGTCCGACTTGACTGTCCAATGCCAGATGCTGTCCCTCAAGGCATCCATGCCATACATATCATTGGATACTGGTATTGAAAATCCAGGTTCCTGTCTTTCCCGGTAATAGTTGTTTTTCCAGGATCCAGCGGACACAGTTTTGGCATAATGAGGGATAAATGCCACCAAACCGGCCTCATGTGCAAGAATATCTTTCAATATCAGGTCACCCTTGTTGGTTTCTTTTAGTTCGGGAAGGTATTGCCCAATGGGCTTGTTCATGTCAATAAGGTTTCTGCTGGCCAAAAACATCACTGCCTGTGTGGTGGCCAGTACTTTCGTGATGGAAGCCAGGTCATATACTGTTTCTGTGCTTACTTTCTGGCTTTTTTTGTAGTCATAGTGGCCGTAGGCTTTTTCAAAGACCACCTGGCCGTTCTTAGCTACCAATACTACTCCACCTGGAAAAGCTTTTTTGGCAATGCTCTTTTCCATGATCATGTCGATCTCTTCCAGTTTTTTGCTGTCTAAACCCTGATTTTCAGGAAGGCTATAGGACAACCTTCCAAGCCCCTTCATATAACCTCCAGACCCTATCCTCAGGTCGTCAGTGACCGATACAGGGAGTAATCCTTGAGCATCTCTAGCTCCATAAATGATTTCAGGCACCAGCTTTTGGGTATATTCATTGTTTTCAAAAGCCAGAATATTGTGTGGAAGCTCATTGATATACTTGGCTGCATAGGAGTTGCCAAAAAGTACCGTGACCACGGTTTTTTCCCTGCTTAGCTTTTTGATGAAATTAATGTCGGATGGACTGATTCCAAAGCCTCTTGAAGGACTGTTGGTGACTCCCATGATTCCGATGATTATGGTATTATAGGGGTCTAACTTTTTTTCGGTCGCAGCTAAAGTAGCCGCATCGGCACCTTTTTGGATTTCATAATGGCTAAACCGGTTGTATTTGGAAAGTTTTTCCTGAAAGGCTTTTCCATCGCCCCCTATGGTCAGAGAGGCTGATTCCTGAAGGTCAAGATTTCGTATAGGAAGAAAGTTGTTTTTATTGGAGGTAACAGCAATAGACTGCGCGTATAGATTTTCTACCAATAATTCCGTTTGTGGGCTGTTGAGCCTGGAAACCAGATTCTTGGTATCAATAGGCTTGGTTTCGTGAGCGCCTGCCCAATATTTAGCTTTCAGGACTTTTCTGATCCTTTCGTCCACTTCTTCTTGGGAGATTTTCCCATCTGCTATGGCCTGAATGATCATGGATTTGGCTTTAGGGACATCCTGAGAGTACAGTAAAATGTCGTTTCCGGCCAAAAGGGCCAAGACATCCACTTCGCCAGGTTTATAAAAGCTTGCCACCCCTTTCATATTCAGTGCGTCGGTAAACACCAGTCCACTGAAATTCATTTGGTTTTTGAGTAAATCGGTTACTACATACTTGGAGAGTGTGGTTGCCTTGTTTTTTTCTGAATCCAAACTGGGGATATGAAGGTGGGCGACCATAACGCTCATCAGGTCATTGTCTATCAGTTCACGATAGGGGTACAGATCAATGTCCTGAATCCTATTGGCTGTATGCCGGATGACCGGCAAGGTGTAATGAGAATCTGATTCTGTGTCACCATGTCCTGGGAAATGCTTGGCATTGGCGATTACGCCATGGTCTTGAAGCCCTTTCATGTAGGCAAGGGATTTTTTGGCCACAAGTCTTTTTTCTTCTCCAAATGCCCTATAACCGATTACCGGGTTGTTTGGATTGGAATTGACATCTACCACAGGAGCAAAATTGATGTGCATTCCAAGTTCCTTAAATTGACGGGCCATTTCTTTTCCCATATCGTAAATGAGGTTTTCCTGAGGAAGTGCTCCGAGGGTCATTGCTTTGGGAAAAGCGATAACTGAGTCTAGCCTCATGTTGATGCCCCACTCTGCATCCATGGCAATAAACAAAGGAGTCTTAGAGATGGATTGGTAGTAATTTGTCAGATGGGCCTGTCGTACGGGGCCTCCCTGAAAAAATATCAAACCACCTAGATTTTCTTCTCTGATCAGTTTTGCAATCTCATTTTTATGTCTTTCATCTTTATTCGAGTATGCGGCGACCATAAAAAGCTGCCCCAGCCTTTCTTCAAAGGTGCTGCTTTGAAAAACGCTGTCTACCCAAGCACGCTGCTTTCTTTGGTCTTTAGTGACCAGTGGGTCCCGTTCTTCCCTTCTGCGGTCCTCACTGGCTTTTTCCCAACCCAAAACTGCATCTGCCTGAAATATGACCAAGAGTCCTACCAGTATGCCCCAAACTTTTATCCGCATGCTTCTGTTAAATTTTTATTGCTTAAATTTTAAAATAACTTTGTATGAATATACGTCGTTTCGTACAAACATACACGAAAAAAACCAACCCTTGATGGCAAGATTTTCCAAAAGGTTGTGTTTTTACAATAACGATTGACTATCCATTTAAATTGGATTCCAAATGAATTCCATTTTAGCCAAAAACTCAATTTTGGATGGACTAGTCAGAGAAAATTATCGACAGGCAAAAGAAAAGTAAATCGTAATATGAAATTCCCCTCTATTTTCCGGACTGCAAAACCCATGCGCTTTGACATAAAGCCAAGGTACTATGACCCAGTAAAAGAAGAGATCGATCAGAGAACTGAAAAGATCAAGAGAGAACTTCAGGCTGACGGAGTGTTGCCTATGGGAGGGGAAGACGGAGATGAAATCCGAAGAAATTATAGCTCTTCCATCAGGGGAGCATTCACGGCCGGAAGTCAGATCAAAGGAAGGCAAAGTTCGCCTATCAACAGTGCCGGAATGATTCGCTTAGTGATTTTTGTGGTGTTGATAGCGGCTCTTTTTGGGTATGTTTATTATGGACCTGATGCCATCTATGCCATGCTTTATATTGCGGGAGGCATAGCCCTAGTGGTATTTTTTATTAGGTTGAGATCCAATCAGAAGCGAAGATGAGTGACATTATCCACCTACTTCCCGATGCCATAGCCAATCAGATAGCGGCCGGAGAAGTAGTGCAAAGACCAGCTTCAGCCTTGAAGGAATTGTTGGAGAATGCTATAGATGCAGGCGCCACTAAGGTTCAGGTTTTGGTCAAGGATGGAGGAAAAACCCTTGTTCAAGTAATTGATGATGGCAAGGGCATGAGTCTGACTGATGCCCGGATGAGTTTTGAAAGACATGCTACATCCAAAATCAAAAATTCTGAGGATCTGTTTTCTATACGGACTTTTGGATTTAGGGGTGAAGCATTGGCATCTATAGCCGCTGTTGCCCAAGTGGAGATGCGTACCCGGCAAAAAGGAGATGAACTGGGGACTGTTATCCATGTAGAGGGGTCCGAGGTCAAAAAGCAAGAGCCTGCTGCCTGCCCGGAGGGTACATGTATATTGGTGAAAAATCTGTTTTTCAATGTTCCCGCAAGAAGGAACTTCCTTAAGTCCAATGCAGTGGAGATGCGGCATTTGGTGGAAGAATTTCAAAGGGTAGCACTTTCTTATCCCCATATTGGATTTAATATGATCCAACATGATATGGAGCTTTTTCAGCTTCTTCCAGGGAAATTAAGTCAGAGAATTACCGGGGTTTTTGGGAAATCTTACCAGGGCCAATTGGTAGCCTGTCAGGAGGAAACCCCTCATCTCAATGTAAAGGGGTACATTGGGAAGCCCGAAAACGCAAAAAAAACCAGAGGAGAGCAATATTTTTTTGTAAACAACAGGTTTATAAAAAGCAATTACCTTCACCACGCAGTAGTACATGCCTACGAAGGACTGATGCAGTCAGAGATGCAGCCCTTTTATGTCCTTTTTCTGGAAATTGATCCTACGCACATCGATATCAATGTGCATCCTACCAAAACGGAAATCAAGTTTGACGATGAAAGGACCGTCTATGCCGTGTTGAGATCTGCGGTAAAGCAAGCTCTTGGTGCCCATGTGGTAGTGCCCACCCTGGATTTTTCTCTGGATGTCAATTTCCAGGAGAATTACAACAGTGACCAAAGGCAGGATGCAGAAGTGAAAAGAGAAAATACCCTAGGGCAGGATGTGATCCAAAGGGAAAATTCATATAAATCCTTTCAGAGTCCCGGGGTCAAAAAGCAATCCGTTTCTGGTTGGGAAAGGCTTTTTGAAGATCAAGATAAGCCTCTTGCTGATCAAAAAAGCCAGCTAGATACCAAAGATGAAGAGACGGATATCCTGACCTTTTCCAGCAAAGCCAATGAAAATCGAAGTGCTCCTTTATCCTATTTCAAAGAAGAAGATTCCGGGACGACTTTCCAGGTCGAACTCAATTATATAGTTGCCCAGATGTCCACAGGATTGCTTATTTTGGACCAGCAGGCAGCCCATGAAAGGGTGCTGTATGAACGGTACATCAAGCAGCTGTCACAGGCTTCAGGTGCTTCCCAGCAGTGTTTATTTCCGCCTCATGTACAATTGAGCCAAGCAGACTTTGCTTTGGTCATGGATATCAAAGAGGAGCTCCACAGCCTAGGGTTTGTGATATTGGAGTTTGGAAAAGATACCGTTTTGATTCAGGGAGTGCCAGCAGATATTCAGGTCAACAATGAAAAAGCCCTTTTCGAAGGTTTGCTGGAGCAGTTCAAACATTTTAAATCAGAACTGTCTTTGGATAAAAGGGAGAACCTTGCCCGCTCACTGGCTAGAAAATCAGCCATCAGAAAAGGGACAAAGCTGATGAAATCCGAAATGGAAGCAATTGTAGGACAGCTTTTTGCCTGTCAAAATCCAAATTATGGGCTTTCGGGGAACAAAACCTTCGTTAAGCTTGATTTACAAAAGATACATGGTTTTTTCACCAAATAAGATATGTTCAGAAACCTCACACCTGTAGCCAAAAATTTGCTGATAGCCAACATCGGTCTATTTTTCGTCACTGCCTACTTTGCCCCGATACTGAAGGCTTATGCGGCCCTTTATTATCTGGGTACTCCCCAGTTTATGCCTTTCCAGATTTTCACCTACATGTTTATGCATGCAGATTTCTGGCACCTTTTCGGCAATATGTTTGGGCTGTTTATATTCGGTCCTTTACTGGAGCAGTTCCTAGGATCCAAAAGATTTCTGATACTCTGGATGGTAGCAGGTATAGGTGCTGGTATTTTGTATTCCGGATACAACGCCATTCAGGTAGGTATTATCAACAATAAAGTGGCTTCTTATACTGAGAATCCGAACCCCTCAGATTTTGCGAAATATATCAAAGATTACAGGCCTTACTTTGATGACAAGCATTTGGACTTCAGGGATGTGTACAGGGAAAATCCGGAAGACAGTCAATTGCAGGATACCTCTGCTAAGATTGTCACTTCTCTGGGGGCAACTCTGGTGAACAATATCAAAAGATCGTCCATGATAGGGGCCTCTGGAGCTTTATTTGGAATTTTAGTGGCATTTGCGATGCTTTTTCCTAACACTGAGCTATTTTTATTGTTCTTACCAGTACCGATCAAAGCCAAGTATTTTGTGTCTGTTTATATTCTGTATTCTTTGTATGCAGAATTTATACGTGCCGGATATGACAACATTGCGCATATGGCACACGTTTTTGGAGCAGTGGTTGGCTTTGTGTTAATTTACATTTGGAAAAAGGATAGGGCAAATTTCTATTGATATGTACGGAGGATTTTGGGATAATTTGAGAAATGCTTTTAAGCACAGCAATAACAGCCTTTTCAAGCTGCTGGCTATAAATATCCTTGTGTTTTTTGTGATGGCTGTTTTCAGAGTCCTTTTCCTGTTTTCAGGTGCAGGTGAGCTTTATCAAAGCTTCAGGGCCTTGCTGATGATGCCGGCAGATCTCAATGCTTATATCATCCAACCTTGGTCCCTGCTCACTTACATGTTTTTTCATGAAGGAATCTTTCATATTTTGTTCAATATGCTCTTTCTGTATTGGTTTGGTCTATTGGTACATGAATATCTTGGAAGTAGAAAATTGACCAATCTGTACATTTTGGGAGGTATAGCAGGGGCAGTCTTGTATGTGGTGATGTACAACATTTCTCCATATTTTTCTGATGTGCTAGCTAACAGCAGGATGTTGGGTGCAAGTGCCGGAGTGTATGCCATAGTGGTCGGTGCAGCTACTTTGGCTCCCAACACTTCTTTTCACCTACTTTTGTTGGGCCCGGTAAAAATAAAATACATTGCCATATTCTATGTGATCATTGCCTTTGTCAACAGTGCGGGCAGCAACGCAGGTGGGGAGCTGGCCCACCTAGGTGGTGCTGCGATGGGATTTTTGTATATCAAGCAATTGCAAAAAGGCAAGGATTGGGGAATACCGATACAGGCTATTGGGATTTTCTTCGAAAAGTTGTTTGACAAAAAGCCTAAAGTGAAGGTTTCCTATAGAAAGAAAAAGACCTTTACTGCCTCACAGAGCTACACGGCTTCTGACAATCCAAAACCTACACCTTCGGTGAAAACAGGCGAACCTACTCAGGAAGAGATCGATAAAATTTTGGACAAGATTGCTGAAAGGGGATACGAAGCTCTTTCAAAAGAGGAGAAAAGGAAGCTTTTTGAATTTTCCAAAAAATAATAAAGGGGCATTTTACTTTGCAGAAATTTGAAAGTCCTGCCCCTTTTTTCGTATTAGTACCTTCCTCCTAAATTCAGCACAACCCCAAGCCTAAGAACGGGTAATCTGGTATTCTGACTTTGTATTTTGAATTCAGTAATAAAACCCAATGTTTCCCCGACGTCAAAAAAGGCACCGGCTCCAAAATTACCTCCTGGGCGTGTTCTGGATTGTCCGGGAAGTCCCGGCTGGAAATTTTCCCAATAATTGTTATATCCTCCTAGAATATAAACTTGGGAAACTCCCTGAGTGAGGTAATACCTGAGGTCTACATTGAGATTCATCATCAAAATCCTCTCAGCGGGGAAAAGATAGGTGAAATTTGGAGCAATGGAAAAGTTGTCCACAAATAGGTATTCAATTCCAGCATTGGCACCAACTTCATTGATTTGAAGTCTATAGTCTGCACCTAGCTGAAGCCTGATATCACCCTGCTCTTGTGCATTTGCAATGCCCATTACAGAAAACATAGAAAATATTAAGAGAAGTTTTTTCATTTGCTCAAGATAGCAAGAAATAAAAAAAGCCCCAATTGTGGGGCTTTTGATTCTTGAAAAGTCTATTTAAAGCTCTTCTTCGTAATAGGAGAGTCTTCCAAACTTATCCATTCCCTGAATGATGATTTTATACTTTTCTACTATGTCGTTGTTGAAGAATTCGACCTTAGCGGAGTTTCCCGTCCATTCCAGTTTTGGATTCCAGTAAAGCGTTGATCTAAAATCCGGTGCCGTGGGATTTTCTCTGTCATATTTTGGCATGTAGAATTCACTTACTGTTGAATATCCAGGAAATCGGAGGTTGAATACTCCATCACCGATATTCCCTATCCCTGCCCCTCTCTTGGTGTAAAGAGCTATCGCACCATTTCCCGCTGCGCTTCCAAATATAGCAAGAGAAGCTGCTGATTTGAAGATTTCGATGGCAGCCAAGTCGCTTGGAGGAATAGTGCTCGCGAAACTGATATCAACGGGGGTGTTATCCAATAATATCATGGGATTTCCGCCTCCTGTGATGGATCCAACACCTCTAATGGTAATAGTGGCAGAACCCTGCAGATCTGATACTACCCTCACGCCTGCAAATCTTCCTTGCAACAGTTGAAAAATATCAATAAAACCATCAAAACCTCCTATATCTTCAGGTTTTAGAGAGGCGTCTCCTTTTCCGAAAATCCTGGTAATGTCTTCTTCTGAGGAGTCAAATCTTTTCGATTGAATAATGAATTCATCCAGCTTAATGTCATTTATATCTCCGAAAGCCCTATTTGCAGAGGTTCTTTTTTCTGCGGTATTGAGATAGGACCTCAATGCTTCGGAAATATTGAAGTTTTGGAGTTTGGGTTCAAAATTCTCCCAAGTAGAATACTTAGATAAAGGAGGGTCGAGCTCCAAGTCCACAAATTCCTTATGTCTTCGGTCTTTGGCTGAAATGGTGAGAAAAGTGGTGTCGGAAAAATCCATGTCATCAATGATGAATTTACCGTTTTCTCCAAATTCCAAAGAAATAAAATCCTCTGACTGACCTTTGGAATATACCGTCATATTGCCTCCGGTCACTCCTCTTTTACGGTCACCTTTCGGTTTAACTGTTCCTGTGATATTGATCCCCTGTTCAATGAAGTTTTTGTTTTCAAAGTTCCCGGCCAACAAGTCCTTCCAATTGAACCTCTTCCAGCCATGGGTAAGCATGATCAATTCTATGCCCTCATCATTCCGGTCTTGTCCAAGTAAGCTTTTGGCATCATGGATTTTCCCACGAAGCTCTGATTCAAGCTTGAGGTAGGAATTGATACTGGAACTGGTAGTGAAAGGCATCTCATTGGCATCCACGATGGCCACCGAGTAAGCTCCACCTTCAAATCCATCCCCTTCTATATTTACTTCCCAAGTATTTTTTTCTCTTGCTTTAGTGCTCTTAGTGGAAGCGTTTAGCTTTAATTTTAACTCATTTTCAAAAGGAACAAACACCATTCTTTCAGCAAGTGGTGTACCTTCAGGTTCAAAAATTGTAAGTTGGTTAACTCCAGGTACCAGCTGACTTTTGTTTATCCTAGCACCACCCACTCCATTGGAAAGGTTGATTACCTGCATGTGGCCTATCCTTCCTCTCGCATGAACTACCAGAAGCGCCTCTCCGGAAGGGGAGATATTTTCATACCCTTTGGATTGGATCAGAATATTGACCAGCTTTTCATTGGAAGAATCAACGGCAAGATTGATTCCCTCATTTTTCACATTTGTGATGTTGGTTTCGAAGGAAGTTTCCCCTACAGTCACTGTAACCGGAATATCTTCTGTACTGGTCGGATTAATGGAAAATGATGCAAGCCCAGAGTCATTGGTTTCAAAGGTTATCTCCTGTCCTTCCTGATTGATTTTTCCTGATAAGGTTGCGGGGCTTCCATCCGGATAGATTGCCCTAACTGCTACTTTGTTGTTGAACCCGGCTATCAGGTCTCCTCCTTCCGGCAGGAACTGTAAGTCAATGGAACTATTGGGAAAAGGCAAAAGAAATTGTCTTGAAATGCTATATTCTTCATTTTCTTTAAAGCTAAGTATAAGTGCTGTAGGCGTATTGAGGTCCTTGGCATCCATAAATATACTGAGCTCATATTTCCCCTCTTCATCCAGAAAAAATGATCCTTCCTCAGCTGTGCTATTGGTGTTGCTTATTTTATAGTAGACTTCTTGGGAGGGAAGTGCCTGTAGTCTTTTATCAAGGCCTACTATTGATGCTGTATAGGTGATTCGGTCATTGTTCTCTGTCTTTTCGAATTGTACAGATGGTTGAAATTTGAGGTTGTATGTGTCCAGAATCTGGATATCTGACCTGAATAAGGCCTCATCTCCAAAACCTTTTTGCCAGTAAGAATATGCTTTGATGACATAATTGCCCTCCTTAGTGAATGCATCCAGTCTAATATCACCATACCCATGGCCTTCTTCAATCCGTACAGTTTTTTGCTGTACCAGATTGCCTTCACTATCCAAAAGATCCACATATACTACCTTGCTAAGTGGTGAGGGTATGTCCGGACTTCCTGCAGTCAGGTAGACCGAAAACCAAATATTGTCTCCAGAGGCATAGTAATTTCTGTCCAGATGAAGGAAAACTTTTTCTTCTGGGATTTCATCCACATAGACTTCCATCATGGAAATGATTTTTTCACTGAGTTCAGCTATGCCTGGTTTGTTTTGAAATGATGAAAAGAAGTAAAGAATGGAAAATAAGGCAATAGGAATGATGAACAGAAACTTTTTCATTGGGCAATAGGATTAGGTAAAAATAATTACTGGCTTAACGGCATTTTGTGATTTTCAGTTATGCTTTGCAATTTTAACTAAAAATACAATACATTCAAAAAATAATTTATTTTTTAACTTTTTTTATTCCAAATGAATTATACCCTAATTAATCTACTGTAAATAAAAGAATTATATGATCTGAGCTACTTCGTTTTTATTGGCCAATTGACCGCAGGCAGCATCAATATCCTGACCCCTGGATTTTCTGACTTTGGCAATTATACCGTTGCTTTCAAGTATCCTTACATACATGTCCACTGCTTCTTGAGATGCCTGTCTGAACTCCCCTTCATCGATGGGATTGTATTGGATGATGTTGACTTTGGAAGGGATGATTTTGCAAAATTTGGCCAGGGCTTTTGCGTGGCGTTCGTCATCGTTGATTCCGTCCCAGATTACATATTCATAAGTGACTTTTCTTTTGGTTTTTTGATACCAGTATTTCAGCGCTTCGGCGAGGTCTTCAAGCGGGTTGACATCATTGATGGGCATAAGCCTGCTTCTGGTTTCATCGATAGCAGAATGGAGGGAAACGGCCAAGTTGAAGCGGACTTCATCATCTGCCATTTTTTTGATCATTTTAGGAATGCCTACTGTGGAAAGCGTGATCCTTCTGGGAGCCATGCCCAATCCTTCTGGAGAGGTAATTTTGTCTATGGCGTCGATGACATTGTTGTAGTTCAAAAGAGGTTCTCCCATCCCCATAAAGACGATATTGGTCAAAGGTCTCTGGAAATAGGTTTCAGCTTCTTCTTTTATGGCTACCACCTGATCATAAATTTCATCAGGATTCAGGTTACGCATACGCTTCAGCCGAGCTGTTGCACAGAAATTACAGTCCAGGCTACAACCCACCTGCGAAGAGACGCAAGCGGTGATTCTTTTGGTGGTGGGGATCAGTACTGATTCTACAATTTTGTTGTCAAATAACTTGACGGCATTTTTGATGGTACCATCATTGGATTGCTGCATAAGGTCCACTTTGACATGGTTGATGGAAAAGTTGGCTTTGAGCATCTCTCTGGTTTCTTTGGAGATATTGCTCATGTCGTCAAAGTTTTTCAGGGATTTATTCCACAGCCAGTCATAAACCTGTTTTGCCCTGAATTTTTTATCACCTTGAGAGACAAAAAACTCTTCCAACTGCTCCAGACTTAATTTTCTGATGTCTCTTTTTGCACTTTCCATCTTGCAAAGGTAGGGAAAATGAGCCTATTCTCTGAGTGGAGATTTACCTTATTGGTTTAATGGATATCTGTAATTTGACCACTAACCAATTTAAACAAGGATCTGGATCAGCCTGAAAGTTTGATTAGAAATCAAAGCAATCAAAATTTACAAAACGTGACTTTGGAAATTTACCCTAACCAAACGGCATCAATATAGGAATGATGATTATGTAACCAAGTTTTTGAGAATTTCGAACATGGATTTTTGATGTTCCTTATTTCTTGGTAAATGTTCCTTATTTATCAAAAACAATTGATAATCATTGTCTTACGCATTATTTTCGATGTTCCTTATTAGACTCTATAACTTCTTAAAAGCGTATTTTGCATTCTTATCTCGTTGTTTATCACTTAGACGATCAATAACCTTTTCATTATCTATAAACTGATTTAAATAAAGTCTAACTGTTTTATCGTTAATCCCTGTTACTTCTACTAATTCACTTATTGTGGCATGATTGTGATAGAAAAGATGCTGTAAGATCTTCTTTTGAGTATCGTTATAACTTATCCAATTACTTTGAATTTTTTTCAATATTGAGTCTGAAATGGTTTTTGTATGATTGCTTATTTTATTTCGAAGAGTTAAATAAACGTTTCCATTTTTCTCTACATACTCAGGTATTGAAAGCATCGACTTTTCCATAGATTGGTAAATTCTGGAAACGCCTTCATTTAGTTGTCTTACAAAACCCATGTCTTCTAAAGCTCTTGCAATTCTGGGATTTCTTGAAAACCTTTCGGTTCTTATATTCTCTACATTGACTTGTGCCGGAAGTGGTCCACTGTTTGAGATTTCAAGGCGATCATCGAAATGCTTGATGTAAATGGCATTCCCTTGTACATTGTAGGAGCGGTGGCATAGTGCATTTACTACTCCCTCCAACCACGCTTCTTCAGGGTATTCTGGTACTTTATTAAATCGACCTGTTTCTAGATCTAAAAAGAAATAATCTTTTAATGTAGCCTTCAGGAATTTTTTTACATGATCAATAATCCATGGGATGTTATTTTCAAATCGTTCATCTTTGACAACATTATGCTCTGTACCCACTTGAGCTATGGTACCTTCATACCGAATGTAGCGAAGTGATGCTGAAGTAATATATTTTTCAGGGTCTTTGGCAAAAAGTAGTACCCCCGCTTTTTTTATTTTGTAAACGCCATCTTTTCTTACTGCCAGATGCCTCTTTACCAGTAACTCTAAAGTATCTCCCTCATAGTTTAATTTTTCTTTATATCGATTTAGAAGTTTTGTATCAAGATCATCAAAATCAAACTCAGCTTCTATCTCGTCCTCAAACTTTCGGATCTGTTTGTCATACTCCAAATTTCTGACCGCATCTCTGTCAAGTTGCTTGTTTCGGTCATCAACCCTTAAGAAAATTTGTTCGTTATCCTTGCGCTTAAAAATCCGCTCAATGTCCTGATCAACATGGTATAAGAAGATTCGCTTATCTTCAATTTCAACTTCTTCAAATTTGATGTTGCCATGGGGTTCAATGAAATCAACATACAAATTCCTGTAATCGCTCAACTTCTCGCCCAAGACATTTACATCCTGAATTTCACCATCATTAGAAACGCCAAAAGCCAATACACCTCCATCGGCATTGAGCATGCCAATCAATTCATTAGCTATCTTGGTGGGTGCAATATCTTTCTCTCCCAGACCTTTTCGCTCAAAGTATTGGTTTTCTCGCTTCGTTTGAAGAAGCTCAAGTGTTATTTGTGTATTGAATCTTGAAATGACCATGGTTACTTTTTATGCCATCGGCTTGATCATACTTTCTATAAATGCCACTTCCTCCCCACTCAATTGGTACTTTTTGTACATCTGCTGGTCTATCTCAGAAATGGATTTTATCCATTCGATGTCTGAGTTGGTGGTGTGGTTTTTAAACAAGAAGGAACTTACATACACTTTTTCTATTGTTTTATGCTTATTCAAACCAAAGCTCCAAAATAATTAATTCTTCTTTCACATCTTAATTTCATGAAGTTTTAATGTAATAGTTTTTCAATGAATAAACTTCAAAATTCAGGGGTCTTAATTTTTTGAATAAATCCCCTTCGTTTGCCCTTCTTAATTGAATTTATTAGGTTTATTGGAAGAGAAAAAATACGTTATGAAGTGGTTCCAAGCTTTCATAAAAAACTTTTGTAAAAATGAGCAGCGGTAAAAACAGTTTTTCAAAAAAGTTTGTATTGCCAATACTTTATCCCATCAAAAAGACCTTTTCCAAAGCAAAACTTTGGACAGGTATCAAAACTGGCTTGGTAAAAACGGTCATGATACAACCCTATAAAGGTTTTGGGAATAGCCAGGAGATCTATCTTTTGGGAAGGGTATTAAGAGATCGGGGAATAGGTATTTCCAATCTGGAAGATAGCAGGTGGCGGAATTTCAAAAAGATGTATAAGCGGTTTATGTCCTGGGAAATCCCAAATGTCAAAGTAAAGGCAAGTTTTCAGGGACTCGAACAGGAAGTGATTACTGATGAGGAGGGTTATTTTGAAATCAATATGAAAAGCAATACTCCGTTTGAAATCAATCAGCCATGGCAGGAGGTAGAACTTACCCTATTGGATAGGATAGTCAAAAATCAGGGGGAGGTCAAGGTGGTAGGTAAAGTGTTTATTCCTTCTGGAAATGTAGAATATGGTGTGATATCGGATATTGATGATACCATTGTCCCAACCGGAGCTACCAGGCTATGGGAAATGCTCAAGACCACTTTTCTTGGCAATGCCCATACCAGATTGCCCTTTTCCGGTGTTGCGGAATTTTATAAAGCAATGGAAAAAGGTACTGATGGAATTGAAAGCAATCCATTCTTTTATGTTTCCAGTTCACCTTGGAATATTTATGATTTTTTGACGGAGTTTTTGGATGTCCATGGCATTCCCAAAGGTCCACTGATGTTGAGGGATATTGGGTTATCTAGAGAGCAGTTTATCGCTGGCAGTCATTCGGCCCATAAGCTATTGCAGGTGGAAAAAATCTTCGAAGTAGAGAAGCAGCTTCAGTTTATCTTGGTGGGTGATTCTGGTCAGGAAGATCCCGAGATATACCTGCAGGCGATCAAGGATTTTCCTGGTCGGGTCAAGAAAGTTTTTATCAGGCATGTAGCACCTGAAAGGGAAAAATCAGTTCAAAAGATAGCCGAGGAAATGGAGACACTTGGGGTCGAATTGCTTTTGGTCAAAGATACTATTGAAGCTGCCGAAAAGGCCTTGGAGAAGGGTTGGATTCTCCAAGCCGATGTGGGAGTCATTTTGAAAGGGAAAGAAGAAGACAGCAATTATTAGGGTGCGAGGTTACCGGATTGTACAGTTTGCCGTGCAGCTTTGGGTTTCAGCCCAAAAAGGGGGCGGATCAGCCTCCACCTTCGTATGCCCATTTCATAGATAAGCCATGAACCTGCAAATGTTCCCACAGACATCAGGATAAATTTAGGCCAAAACCCCCAAGTCAAATCCATAAGATAAAAACCAATGGCTATGGTGATGGTCTGATGTAAGATGTAAAATGGGTAAACTGACTCATTGGCGTAGGAGAGTACCTTGCTAGGTTTGTTCAGGTAGGCAGCGGCATATCCAAATAGTGTCAAAATCCAGGCCCAAAGATTAAATACTTTAAATCCTGCTTCAATAAAATGAATGAGGGTGGAATCCTCAAAAAGGATCCTTAAGCCTATGAGAAGAGTAAAGCCTACAGCTCCAGCATAAAGGTACTTGCGCCTATTTTCCAATACAGTTTTCCAAAAAGAATCCTTTACCGAGATAAGTAGGAAACCGAAAAGAAATAAGGTAAGGTAATTGACCACATTGAACCAATCTCCCCATAGTGCGTGTGTGGAAGGGAAAAATGGTTCCAAAAGTGATTCCCATAAGTATAGTGGGATTATGAGGCAAAAAAGTCCAAAAGGCTTCTTTGCCAAAGTGTTCATTGTTTTTAGCAGTGGGGATGTTGGATGTCTGCGCAGATAAACGAAAAGTGGTAAAAGGACCAAGGAAAAAATCAATAGGTAAGGCAAAAACCAAAGGTGATGCCAAGAAATGTTGCCTTCGGGATACACCCCATCAAAGGCAAAGGCAGGCCAAAAATCGAAATAAGAACCTGAAAATTGCCCATTTGCTATCCGTTCAAAATAAACTTGTGGAGGCACTATAAGCGCCATTCCCACCAATAAAGGCAAGAGCAGTCTTTTGATCCTTTCTTCGGAAAACTGCCAAACGTTTCTTTTGGATAAAGCATAGTAGGTTCCCATCCCTGAAATAACAAATAAAATCGGCAGTCTCCATTGGTTGACGAAAAGCATGGGCCACCGGATGTCAGGATAGATGATGTTGTTTTTGATATGAAATCCCCAAGGGACAAAAAACATCCCAACATGATAAAATATAAGCAAACCAAAGACGGTTACCCTGAGCCAATCCAAATCGTATCTTCGCATTTTCTTGTTGTTTTTCACAAAAGTACATGCTGAAATGCTGCAAAAAACAGCTTTGGGATCAATGTCAAAGGTTTGTGACGAAATACAAAGTCAGTTTTTTTTATAGATTCTTTCAAATTCGGCAATCATTCCTCTGGATACTGGAATTGGACCTGTATAGCCCTTTACATCCAATTGATAGCCCTGCGCATTTCCTTTGACATGGATTATTTTTTGAAGATTTACCAGAAATGATCTATGTGTCTTAAAAAATTGAGGAAAGGATTCCAATTGACTGTCTAATTCTTTTAAGGTCAGCCTTTTGATTTCTTTATTGACCTGGTCACCGTTGTCCACATAAATCTCAAGATAATTTCCTTCTGACTTTGCAACGATGAGGTTATCCAAGATTAATTCAAAGTCATCACTTTTTTGCTTGGTGACTATGGGAAGGGTTGTGGCGCTTTTTCTAAAGGAATCCTCACTTTGGTTAAGATTGAAAGACTTTGCAGTTTTCAAATGTGTTTTTAGCAATCTGAGGAAATTTAAAGGGACCAAAATTAGGACGAAGAGCAATCCGACTAAAAAAGTATTTCTAATCTCTTCCCAAAAATATCTGAATGACCAATTGTCAGGATTAGCATATATAAGATCTCTTACTAAAAATTGGCTGATTCCTATCATCAGGAGAACTGCTGAAATCAAAATGATTTCATTTACCAAACTCCATGTATCTTCATTTACCCTGAGGTTATTTAGCCCTATCACCAGCAAAACGCAAATAAATGCGTTCAATGAATGAATCATAGAAATCCAAAAATAGCTGACTTTGTGCTCGGGTCGATAGACTACAAAAGGCTCGAAAACATAGTTGAAACCAAGGCTCATAATGAATATTACAGCAGCAACAATCCAAAGATTTTTTCCTTTGAAATAGTAAGGATAGGGTTGTTTTAAAAATGATTCAACATTGAAAAACATAAGCTTTTGTAGGGTTCAGGGAGAAAATTACTGAAAATTTAAATCTTGGAAATGGAAAACATGCCGTTTTTGAAAATCCAATTTTCCTAAAGACGTATTTTTGTTCTGACTTGGCCCCTTTGGCAACTTAGTCTGCCCTATTCTAACATTGATTAAAGTTATCGAATAAGTGACTGTTTTTTTATGTCATGAAAAGTAATACTACCTTTTTCACAAGTCATGAGATAATTTTTTAAATTGAATTTCAAACAGAATTTTTGATGGGAGAATACGAAATCAACAAAGTAGAAATGTCAGGTAATTTGAAAGGAATTATCCCTCCTACAGTCACTCCTCTGCTTTCAAATGGAGAGTTGGACAAAAAAGCTACTGAAAGGCTTACGAAGCATTTGCTTGATGGGGGTGTGCATGGGTTTTTTATCTTAGGTACGACCGGTGAAATTTCCAGTTTAAAGCCTTCCATTAAAAAGGAACTTATAAGTCTCACCTGCCGCTTGGTAGATAGGGCTGTGCCTGTTATTGTCGGGATTACCCATACTGCCTTGGATTCCAGCTTGAAGTTTGCCAAAGTAGCAAAGGAAAACGGGGCGGATTATGTAGTAGCGGCCCCACCTTTTTTCTTTCCTTTGGATCAGCAGGATTTATTGGCCTATTACAAGAGACTGGCGGACCTTAGCCCTTTGCCCCTGTTTTTGTACAATTTTCCGGCAATGACCAAATGCAGCATTGAGCCTGATACTGTGGAGGAGCTGAGCAAGCATGACAATATAGTGGGAATCAAAGACAGCTCAGGAAATGGAGTTTATTTTCAAAACTTACTTTCGATAAAAAGAGCGAATCCTGAATTTAAGGTGTTTGTGGGTCCTGAGGAGCTGTTGGTACAGTCTGTATATTCAGGTGCTGATGGGGCTGTGGCCGGAGGAGCCAATATTTTCCCCAGTTTGTATGTGAAGCTGTATGAAGCAGTGATTGCAGGAGATAAGGAAAAGATCAATCGCATCCAGCCGATCATTATGGAAATTTCCCGGAAAATTTATGCCTGTAGCGGTAAAAGTTCCAGTTACCTGTCAGGCATCAAAGAAAGCCTTTACTATTTAGGAATCTGCGAATCCAATATCTGTCTCCCTATGCTTTCGGTGGATAATGCCACCAAGGAACAGATAAGGCATAATCTGGAGAAGATCATATTTAAGATCAAGACCCTGGGATAATAAGGCTTATGGATTTTTCAAACCTTGACCTGATTGTGTTCTTGATTTATGTTATTGGCACAGTTGGTTTTGGTGTGTCTTTTTATTTCCGAAAGCAAAGTACTTCTGATTATATCACAGGCTCTGGAAAAATACCTTCATGGGTTTTAGGGATGTCTATTTTTGCGACCTATGTCAGCAGTATCAGTTTTTTGGCATTACCCGGAGCTTCTTATCAATCCAATTGGAATGGCTTTGTTTTTAGTCTCTCCATTCCTATAGCGGCCTGGATTGCAGTACGTTTTTTTATGCCGCTTTATAGAAAAATAAACAGCCCTTCTGCCTATGCTTTTTTGGAACAAAAGTTTGGGCTCTGGGCAAGAATATATGCCTCCACTTGCTATTTGCTCACTCAATTGGCGAGAATGGGGGCGATTATGTATTTATTGGCTTTGCCTATGGAAGCTTTTTTTGGATGGAGTATTCCATGGATAATTCTTTTTACAGGTTTGGCAGTAATATGCTACTCCATGCTGGGAGGAATCAAAGCAGTAGTCTGGACCGATGCCATTCAAGGTGTGATTTTGATAATTGGCGCTCTAGGCTGCTTGATCACAATCCTTAACCAGTTGCCTGGCGGATGGTTACAAGCGCAAAGCGTTGCATTGGAACAGGGGAAGTTTTCTTTGGGTAGTTTTGGCTTAAGTCTGAGCGAAAGCACATTTTGGGTAATCTTGGTTTACGGTTTATTTATCAACCTCCAAAATTTTGGTGTGGATCAGAGTTATATCCAACGCTATCTTGGGGCCAAATCTGATAAGGAAGCCAGTAAATCCATTTGGTTTGGGAGCCTCCTCTATATTCCAGTATCATTATTGTTCTTTATGATTGGGACAGCTCTGTTCGTGTATTTTCAGGTTTATGATGAGTTGCTTCCCGCAGAATTAGGAGCCTTTGAAAGTGCGGATAAGGTCTTCCCTTATTTTATAGTCTCAACTCTGCCAAGTGGCCTCACCGGGCTGATGGTAGCAGCTATTTTTGCAGCCGGGATGAGCACAATTTCCACCAGTGTCAACAGTTCGGCAACGGTGATTTTGGAAGACCATTTTAAAAAATACATTTTGAAAAATCCTAATGAGAGAACCTCTTTGCGAATACTTTATATTTCATCTTTTTTAATGGGTTCCATAAGCATTGGGGTTGGGTTGGCATTCAATGGAGTGTTGAGCGCATTGGAGACATGGTGGGCATTGGCTTCTATCTTCAGCGGGGGGATTTTGGGATTATTTCTTTTGGGTCTTTTCAGACCTACCCTAACTAAGATTTCTGCCCTTCTGGGAGTCATAGCAGGTGTATTGCTTATAGGTTTAGTCAGTTGGGGTTGTCTTCCTGTCCATAAAAATTTAGCCATAGTACTGGGTACCATGGCTATTTTGCTTGTTGGGTTCTTATTGGGGCTTATTGTAAAGGGGCAAAAGGAGCCTCAGGGAAACTATCGATGATATTGCCTTCATCATCAATAGACACAAAGCTAAAATGGTTTCCCTCAAGTGTCAGCAAGGTGAAAGCTTTTACAGATTGTGCTTTCTTTAGGTACCAAGTTTCTTCTACCTCGTGGACTTCTCTGGGACCTACACCCCATGATCCATCACCCACATAAATGATCCCCGATTGATCTAACTCAATTTCTTTGATAGGATAGGTCCTTTTGTAGGCATGGTCGTGGTTTTCAAACGCCAAGCGAACGCCATATTTTTCAAAAATTGGAGTCCATTCTTCCCTTACCAGTGTTTGTACCCTGTCATCATACTTGCGTACTGATGGATATCCAGGCACATGATAAATAGGAATGCGGTGCAGAAAATCCTGTCTTTCGTTGAGGGTTTTTTCCAGCCATTCTGTTTGAGTGCCTTGAATGGGGTTACTGTGTTCTGTATCCAAAATCACCAGACTTAAGTACTTTCCAAAGTCAAGGATATTGTATCCAGGCTGTCCCGGAAATCCAAACAGTCCATAAAAGTAGGGGGCAATTCTTCGTCTAAAGTCATTGGTCGGCTCATATCCTGGGTGATTGCTGTGGTATCCCTCCACCACTTCATGGTTACCTATCGCAACTATGCAAGGTAAAATCCTGTTTTCTTCAGTCACTAAAGTAGTAGAGTAGGCATCAAACCAATCATAAATCCTCTGAATGTTGTCTGCGATACCATTTTCATAAGCCATGTCTCCACCTATGATGACAAAATCAGGATCGTAGGAAGCTACCACTTTGTTGGTTTTTTCAAACCACTCCTTACGGTGCATGGTATCTCCACCAATGGCTATTTTCAAGCTTCCGGTATTCAAGTTGGTGGGCATTGTACGGAAGTTATAGACCGTTCCTCCCCCATCGAAACTGATTTCATATGTCGTATTAGGCTGAAGGCCTCTGACGGCGACCCTATGAACCCATCTTTCAGAAAAAGGGTAGGGGAGAGATTTGCTCTCCAAAGTCCTCCAATCTTGGTTTCCCATTCTTCTTATATTAAGCTGCACAGGATCTTTCCCATCAAGATGCCAATCGATATCGATCGTTGTGGTGGGATCTTCTGTCCAAGTGAGATAAAAAGCATAAGGTTTGTCTTGTCCAAACAATTCTGCATGGAATGCAAAAACGGCAAGTAGAATGGTAAGTCTTATCAAAATGGTCTTCATAATTTTCGGCTTTATTGTTTTTTCATCCAGTTTTTTATAGCTAAGTATACGCCATTTGTCCAGTCGAAGCCATCCTGAACAGGATATTCTCCTCCGCCTGCTTTCAGGCTTAAATCTACTACGTTGTATTTTTCCATCATCTTTCCTGTTTCGGCATATACTTTTTCGTTGAGGGAAGTCCATCGCTTAGCCAGTTCCAGTGCCAAATCCTCTCTGCCATAGTTCAAAAAGGCTTCAAAGCCGATCCATTGCAGAGGAGCCCAACCATTGGGTGAATCCCATTGCTGACCACTGTTGATCGTAGTAGTCACCAAGCCTCCTGCTTTAAAAAGGTTTTTTTCAACAAAAGAGATGACTTTTTTTGCTTGTTCTTCACTTGCAAGCTTCGCCCAAAGTGGAAAAAGCATGGCCAAGGAAGGGCGGTCCATCTGCTCTTTGAATTTGACATGAAAATCCAGAAATATTCCTTGGTCTTCATTCCAGCAGTATCTGTTAATGGCGTCTAGCCTGTTTTGTCTGGTCCTCGTTAATTTTAAAGCCAGCTTATTTTCCCCCACTATCTCACTGCTTTTAATCAGTATTCTTTCCATTTCGGAAAGGAGTACGTTAAGATCCACAGGTATCAAGGCAATCGTCTGAACACTCTTAAGATCATCCGGGTGATAAAGCCACCTGGAGCTAAAATCCCAGCCTGATTCGCAAGCTGCCCTAAGGTTTCTGAACAGTTTATCCGGAAAGCGCCTGGTTTGGTCCGAAAGCTCTACATCCTCTACAAAAGATTCCTGTCTAGGGGTATCTTCATCGTCCCAGTATCGGGACAGGAAGGAGTCTTCATCCAACATTACCACTCTTTTGTATCTTTTACCGGGGAGATTGATTCTTGCTTCCCCCTCCATCCAAAAGATATATTCCATAAATAATTCCGAATGGTATTGCTCATATACTTTCGGGTCACCTTCCATCTCGGCAAGCAATTCTACCATTTTTGGAAAAAAGGGTGGCTGTGACCTAGAGATGAAATATGTACGATTACCGTTAGGTATGTGACCCACTGTATTGATAAGATAGGCAAAATTATCAACTATGGATTGTATCAGGTCTTTTCTGCCGGAAGCTTTAAGACCCAACATGGTGAAATAAGAATCCCAATAGTATATTTCCCTGAACCTTCCTCCAGGTACAATATACGGGTGTGGCAGCTCCAGAAGACTGCTATGCGGATTGGGCTCGTCAGGTTTTCTTGTCAGGTTGTCCCAATGTTTGTGTAACTTTTCCTCCAAGGTTTTTCCTTCAGGAAGTGTCTTTGTCTGATCAGTTTCAGGGGTTTCGAAATATTTTTCTACAAAGGCCTTGATATCAAACCCTTCCTTATCTATTTCTCTATAAAAAAAATGCATGATTTCATCGGGATGAAATTTAGGGATGCAATCTACAAAGGTTTTCGAATCGGGAAATACGCCATTGAGCTGTACAGCATCAAAGAGCTCTTCGTAGATTTCATCCGGTGGTAAATATTTAAGATTCATCATTTCTTTTTACATGTCTGTGAAGTATGATCAAAACCAAACAAAGTGCAAGGATCGGTATCAAGGAGAAATAGAAGGCATTGGTGCCTCCATAGACCTCAAAGATATGTCCTGTAATAATGGACCCAGTGGTCCCTCCTAAAGCTGAAAATACAACAATTAATCCGGACATGGAACTCTGCATGTATTTTGGCAGGGCACTGAGGACTACGGAGTTGATGGCCGGGTAGATGGGAGCTAAAAATATTCCTATGATCGGGAAAAGGTACACTACAAATGGCGCATTGAACCAAGTGATGGCCGTAGTGGTCTCCGGTAAGTTGGTAGTAAGTGGAAGGGTAAGGAGTACGCAGACTCCTACCAAAATAGTGCAGCAAAGGGTAAATGTCAGCCAGTGGATTTTTTTCAAAATAAATCCCGCTAATAATCGGCCTATAGCCAATGCCCCCGCCAATACTGCTCCAGCCTGAATGCCCATGCTTGCAGGTACTCTAAGTACTTCCTGATAAAAAGTAGGTGTCCATGTCATAAAGCTTTGCTCTATTAGTACAAAAAGAAATGCCGAAGCAGCAAAAACTAATACCAAAGGTTTGATCACCAGTTTCAGCATTTCCAAAAACTCATCCCAAGCTTTTGTGCCCTCTCTCTTGGACTCCGACTCATTGATTTTGGCCCAAAAGAGCAGTACAGCTGCTGCAAGGGTCATGGCTCCCAAATACCAATAGAGGTTGAGCCAGCTTCGGGAACTGGGATCTGCATCGTTGACAAAAAGGCTGAAAAAGAGATTCCCTGCCAATACACCAACCATGAAAAAGCCTTCTATGGTGCTCATCAGACTGGAGTGTTCTTTGGTGTTGTCTGTCACAAGTCCTATCATGGCAAATACAGACACTTTGATCACGGCAAAGGAGATGCCCACTGCGGCAAAAAGCATTTTGAAATACCAGAATTCATCTGCCATGACCGGCATGATAAAACAAATGGCAGCTACCAGGAAAAGAGCTGCCAACATGCCTTTCTTAAGCCCTACTTTTGGTAAAAAGGAGGCAACAATAAAAGAGAAAATGGCAATAGGCAGGTCTTTGAAACCTTCCAGTACAGAGGCGTCAGCTTTACTGACATCGAAAGTACGCTGTACCTGCAGTATGACTGCTCCTACCGAGTTGAGGAGTACCGCAAAAACCATATAATTGACTATCAGAGATAGCCGGATCAATACTTTTGGGCTCATGTATCCTTGACAAATCTGACTTTGCTACAATTACCTAATTTGGTCAAATAATATTCAATTCGCTACCCTTTTTTGAAAAAATCAGTTTTGAAGTACAGATCGCAGGATCAATGGGTAATCTGTCACAAGGATGTCTGGTTTTCTTGGTTCTATAAAATCGAGATAAACTTGCGGATTTGTGTCTCTGGCTGAATCGTCTATTTCGCCCATCACATCCGTGATGATAGGCAGTCCTAAGTCTTTGGTTTTAGCGTATAGATCTACGGTGGCACCTTTGTTCAGGTAGGCCGCCAATAGATATGGTTTGTCTGTCTTGCAGAGGTAAAAATCCAGATCATCTTCTTCTCTGATCAGTACAGAAAGGAGAAATGGCTTTTTTAGGTTCAGTGCTTCTTGTGCCCTGTCTTCTTGAAAGGTCAATACCAATATATGATCCAGCATTTCGTATTTTTCCACCAAATCAATCACCTTTTGGAGGGGCGCTTCTTTTACATCAAGCATCAGGTAAATTCCATGTTCTTTAGCAAATTGGAGGGCTGATTCGAAAGTCGGAATATTTTCAGAGAGGCCCAGCAGCTTGACTTCTTTTAGTTGAGCGCTGGTTTTTTCTTTCAATGCTCCGCTTTCTTCTGTAGTCCTGTCCAGCGTCTGATCATGGAGAAGAAAAAGCTCCCCGTCCTTACTTTCTGCCAAGTCAATTTCATGCATAGTAATGCCTGCTGACAATGATTTCTGCATGGAATAAAGACTGTTTTCGGGAATGTCTGGAGATAGGGCAGCCCTGTGGCTGAATACCAAAGTTTCGGACTCATCAAGTAGCTTCCGTAAACTCTGAGCCTTAATGTGTCCAAAAAGAGACAGAAAAATCAAAACAAGCAGTAACCTGGACATATCAGTCTTTTTTCAATAAATACCAACCTTTTGGGTCTACTTCAATAGAGGACTCACTTTTCACCAAAACGGGCTTATTTGAGAGCATATGTCTTTCATAGCCGTTGGAGGTTTTGATTTCAACAGGCATTTTGAAGTCTATGTTCGGAAGGCTGACCTGATAGCCTTTATTGCCCTTTTTTCTCACCTTGACCTTGGGCACGTGGATGGTTTTGAGGTACATGTCAAAGAAGCCTTGAAGATCCGCACCGGAGTATTTCTGGACAAACTGTGTGAAATCGGCGGTCTCTACCAGGTTTTCGTAGGTGTATTTTTCGTCCGTGGCAAAGGCTTTTAACATCGGGAAAAAGATCTCATCACCCAGAAAATACCTCAATGAATGGATGATAAATGCTCCTTTGGTGTAGATTTCGGGATGGTAGGCAAAGTCAGAGGTGGAGTTTCTCGGGCTGACCACTGGGCGTGCATGTGCGATGGATTTTCTTACTGAGTTGACTTTTTCGTGATAGGCTTCTTCTCCTCCATGCTCCAAGTAAAACAACCAGTCGCCATACGCAGTCAGTCCTTCATGAATCCAAAAGTCCGCCCAATCTCCTACAGAAACTTTGTTTCCAAACCATTCATGACCCAGTTCATGGTGTAATAGCCAATCCGCAGTGGCATCGCCAATTTTTTCAAATTGAAAATTGTTGCCATACGCATTGATGGTCTGATGCTCCATTCCCAAATAAGGAGTTTCCACCACGGCGATTTTATCATCCGGAAATGGATATGGGCCAAAGTACTTTTCATGCGTCTGGGCCGAAGTTTTCAAAACCTGAAGTAGTTCTTTTGCTTTGCTCCTGTTTTGTTGCAGTACATAGACTTTCATAGGAATTGTTTTCCCGTCAATGCTCATAAATTCTGTACTTTCTTCATGAAATACACCCAATGTGAAATTGATGTTATAATTGTTGATAGGATATTGGGTAGTCCAGTGGTAAGTGATTTTACCATTCTTTTCAACAGTATCGATCAGGCGGCCATTGGATGCGACGAATTAAGGCTTTGGGGCAGTGAAAATAAGATCTACACCATTCAAAGGTTCGCTGGAGGGATGATCCAAACAAGGCATAAAGATTTTTGCACCCTCATTTTGGGAAGAGAGTCCCATCCAGTGATTGTCCAGCTCATCAATTTCCCAAGTAAAGCCACCGGTCCAAGGCGGATTGATAGCGATGGGGGTCTGTCCTCCGTAATAGATTTCCACATCTTCACAGGTGCAGTCTATAGGGTAAATATCCAAGGTATCACCAAAGTGCCGAAAAGTTATTTCTTTGCCGTCCATGATGACTTTGCTGACGGTGTATTCCTCGATCAGGTTTAGCCTCAAGGTGTCCAACTTTTCTTTGCTGTCAAAAGTCACTTTGTTTTTCCCCATGATTTCCTGACTTTCAGGAAATATTTCTAACTCGAGCTGATAGTGAATGACCTGATATTTTTCCTGCAATGGGTCCAAAGGGCCTCCCCAGGCCCAGTTTTTTTGGATCTGGGAAAAAGAGCTGATAGAAATCAGGAGGAATGATAGGAGAAAGGTAGTTTTTTTCATTGCTTTGAATGTAGCAGGTTATTTGTTGTCTGGAAATTCCTTTTTCAGTCGGAGCATTCTGATTTATTTCCTGAAGTTATTGATAATTCTGACTAATAGTTTTGACCAAATTAGTCAAAAGCCAGTTGAGGTGCAAGGAAACGAGAAGAGCCATCACAACCAGAAAAATTGAATTTTCACATAGTTTTCTCAACATATTTATTTTTTTAAATTCTTGCTAAAAATCCGGAATAATGACAAAGGGAAATGGATCAACATGATTATCCGCTTTCTTACCAGTAGAACCTATAGAGTGGCATAAATTCATGATTTCAAGCTAAACCCGATAAACCGGGACAAGTTATCAATGAATATCCAATATCAATTAGTATCGGGTTAATCAAGGCCCTCATTTAATTTGGTATGTGGATATGCATATTGATCAATTCGCCTGCTCATGAACGAAATAAAAAAGCCTTCCGGTTTCCCGAAAGGCCAATCTAAATCTAAAATCTACAATCTAAAATCTACAATCTAAAATCTACAATCTAAGATCTGAAATCTGAAATCTGCGATCAAGCCTCAGCTTCCGCATCCTCGTATTCTGCTACCGGAATACAGCTACACATTAAGTTTCTGTCCCCATAAGCGGAATCTACTCTTCTTACCGAAGGCCAGAACTTATTTCCTTTTACAAATGGTAAAGGATAAACTGCTTTTTCTCTGCTGTAAGGGAAGTCCCAGTTGTCAGCAAGTGCAAGCTGAGCAGTATGAGGAGCATTTTTCAGCACATTATTTTCCTTATCTGCTTCACCATCCTGGATTTCCTGGATTTCGGCCCTGATGGCGATCATAGCATCACAGAACCTATCCAGTTCAGCTTTGGTCTCTGATTCAGTAGGCTCTATCATCAAGGTGCCTGCCACTGGGAAAGAGACTGTTGGAGCATGGAAACCATAATCCATCAAACGCTTGGCGATATCTTCTACCTCGATACCGATTTCTTTGAAAGCCCTGCAATCCAAAATCATTTCATGTGCAGCTCTACCTCCTTTGCCTGTGTAGAGGATCGGGTAGTGCGTTTCCAGTCTGGATTTGATATAATTGGCATTTAGGATGGCGATCTTGGTAGCATTTGTTAGTCCTTCACCTCCCATCATGGCGATGTAGGCATAGGAAATTGGCAAAATACTAGCACTTCCGTAAGGAGCAGCAGAAATAGAAGTAATGGCAGATGTTCCGCCGGTTTGCACAAGTGGGTTACCTGGTAAAAATGGCACCAGGTGTTCAGCTACGCAGATTGGGCCCATTCCAGGACCTCCCCCTCCGTGAGGGATACAGAATGTTTTGTGTAAGTTGAGGTGGCAAACATCAGCACCGATTCTTCCAGGGCTTGTTAATCCCACCTGAGCATTCATATTGGCACCGTCCATATATACCTGACCTCCATTGTCATGGATGATCTGGCAGATTTCCTGAATGGCTTCCTCAAATACCCCATGGGTAGATGGATAAGTTACCATCAATGAAGCCAGGTTGTCTTTATGAGCTTCTGCTTTTTCTTTGAGGTCTTCTACGTCAATGTTACCGCTTTCATCACATTTTACCAATACGACTTTCATTCCTGCCATCACTGCAGATGCCGGATTTGTACCGTGAGCTGAAGTTGGGATAAGAGCTATGTTTCTATGGTGATCACCTCTGCTCTGATGGTAGGCACGGATGACCATCAAACCTGCATATTCTCCCTGAGCACCTGAGTTGGGCTGTAAAGATGTGTCTGCAAAACCAGTGATTTCACTCAGCCAGTTTCTAAGATTTTGGAACAGCTCATAATATCCAGCGGCCTGTTCCTGCGGTGCAAATGGATGAAGTTGGCCAAATTCAGGCCAGGTAACCGGAATCATCTCGGTAGTGGCATTCAGCTTCATGGTGCAGGATCCCAATGAAATCATAGAGTGAACTAAAGAGAGATCTTTGTTTTCCAGTCGCTTGATGTATCTGAGCATCTCATGCTCAGAATGGTATTGGTTGAAAACGGGGTGGGTGAGGAATTCTGAAGTACGCGCCAAACCTTCCGGAAATTCCAGCTCGAGTTCGGCAATCATCTGGTTCCAATCAAATTGCACCCTGTGATTAACAGATTTGGAGAAAACTTCAGCCACTGCTTTGACATCACTGATAGTCTTGGCCTGATCAAATGCCAAGACAACTGCATCTTCCTCGTACCTGAAATTCATCTCAGCTGACAATGCAAAGGCTTTGATTTTGGATTGCTGGACTGGATCAGTTTTGATTTTGATGGTATCAAAAAACACTTTGTTCACCTGCTCATAACCCAACATTTTCAATGCCTTGGCAGTCAGCTGAGCCAAGCCATGGGTCCTGGCAGCTATTTCCTTGAGGCTTTTAGGTCCGTGATATACTGCATACATACCTGCCATCACAGCAAGAAGTACTTGTGCAGTACAGATATTGGAAGTGGCTTTTTCCCTTTTGATATGTTGTTCCCTTGTCTGAAGGGCCATTCTATAGGCTTTGTTGCCTTCCTTATCGACTGAAACTCCTATGATTCTTCCTGGGATTTGTCTTTTGTACGCTTCTTTGGTCGCAAAAAATGCAGCATGCGGACCACCATATCCCATTGGCACTCCAAATCTCTGACTGGTACCTACGACTACATCCGCTCCCATTTCACCTGGAGAAGTCAGTAATGTCAAACTAAGAAGGTCTGATGCGAAGGCTGTCAATACATTATTTTCTTTAGCAGAGGCTACCAGTTGCTTATGGTCAATGACCTCTCCGTCCAAGTTTGGATACTGAAGTAAAATTCCAAACAGGTCAGCATCTGTAAGGTCAAGTTCGGAAAGGGGAGCTATTACCAGTTCAATACCTATTGGTTCAGCTCTTGTGATCAGCAAGTCTTTGGTTTGAGGGAAGATTTTTTCATCCACAAAGAACTTGGCCGCATTTTTTTTCTCCCTTGGTTTGGAGGCGAAAAGCATGGTCATGGCTTCAGCTGCGGCAGTAGCCTCATCCAATAGAGAAGCATTCGCCATTTCCATCCCTGTCAGGTCCATCACCATGGTTTGGAAGTTGATCAGCGCTTCAAGTCTGCCTTGGGCGATTTCGGCCTGATATGGTGTGTAGGCAGTGTACCATCCTGGATTCTCGAGGATGTTTCTAAGGATTACACCGGGAACTATTGTATCATAATATCCCAGCCCGATAAAAGATTTGAAAATCTTATTTTTCGAAGCCAGTTTCTTGAATTCCTTTAAAAAAGAAGCTTCAGTTTTGGAGCTTGGAAGGTCCAGAGGTTTTTCCAGTTGTATGGCTTTTGGAATAGTCTGGTCAATTAATTCTTCTAAAGATGAAGCTTTGATCTGGTCCAGCATTTCCTTGATTTCCTGAGGATCGGGACCGTTGTGTCTTTGTTCAAATTTGGTAGAGGGGGTCAGATTAATCTTCATTTCTTGATGTGGATAAAAGCCTGATTTGGGTTTTATTCTTACCTTTTTATACGGTTGTGCAAATGTATAAATTATTGGATGATATCGTTTTTATAACCCAAAGAAATATACCATTCTAACATTCAAATTTATAAACGGTTCAAATTGGTTTGGAATAATTTTTTAAGTTTGAATCCTGTTTATAAAACCTAATAAATAATTTATGAGAAAGAGATCTTGGATAGCGGGGCTATTTGGTCTGGCAATGACCTGGCAGGTCAGTGCACAGGATGCCACTGCTGTAAAGTACGCTTCTACCATTACGGCAGAAGATCTGGAAGAATACCTGACTTTTTTGGCTTCTGATGAAATGGAAGGAAGGGATACCGGAGAAAAAGGGCAGAAAATGGCTGCTGAATATCTTGCCAATTTCTATGAAGGCCTTGGCCTTAAGGGCCCGGTAGATGGCAGTTATTTTCAGAAATTTAATCTTTCCTCCGTTTCTTACCCTCAAGTGAGTTTGAATGTAGGGAAGCAAAAGCTAAATAACAACGAAGACTTTATATTTATAGGAGATGCCGATATGTCCAAAGCTGCCAAGACAGACTTGGTATTTCTTGGCTTGGCCAATGAAGAAAATCTTGCAAAGGTGGACATCAAAGGTAAGCTCGTTGGACTTTGGGCTATTGGGTCAAGGGCCCAGACAGTAGTGCCAGAAGTAATGGAAGCCGGTGCTGCGGGCATTGTGATTGTTACTATGGAAGGTCAGGCTAATTTTGATAGAATGGCCAATTGGTACAAGTCGCTAAGTGGCAGGGGAAGATTGGGTTTTGAGCAGCCGACCAAGCAGGAGCCGATTTTTCTGGTCAGTAGCGATATGATGTCAAAGCTGTTTGACACTCCTGTAGAGATTCTGAAGGAAGCCGCCAAGAACAACCCGGAGTCTATCAAATCCCAAAAGGTAAACTATCAGGTTAAGAAAAACACCAAAGTAGTTCCTACTGAGAACGTATTGGCATTTTTAGAAGGAACAGACAAAAAAGAGGAAGTAATCGTGATTTCTTCGCACTATGACCATACGGGAATAGACAGTCAAGGAAGAGTGAATAACGGAGCAGATGATGACGGTTCTGGTACGGTAGCCGTGATGGAAATCGCCCAAGCTTTTGCCCAAGCTGCAAAGGACGGTCACAAACCTAGAAGAAGTATCCTTTTTCTAAATGTCACTGGAGAGGAAAAAGGGCTTTTGGGCTCAGAGTATTATTCTGATAACCCGATATTTCCACTGGAAAACACAGTAAATAATCTGAACATAGATATGATCGGTAGGATAGATTATGAATATCAGGATGCCGAAGATCAGGAATATATCTATGTGATCGGGTCGGAAATGCTTTCTTCCCACCTGAAAGTGATCAATGAATACAATAATATTACTTATACCAACCTGAAGCTTGATTATAGGTATGATGCTGAAGATGACCCAAACAGGTTTTATTACAGGTCAGATCATTATAATTTTGCCAAGCACAATATCCCGGTAATTTTCTTCTTCAATGGAGTGCATGATGATTACCACCAGCATACAGATACAGTGGATAAAATTGAATTTCCATTGATGACAAAAAGGACCAAGCTTATCTTTCATACTACTTGGGACCTTGCAAACAGGGAGCACCGCACACCTGTAGACGGTTCCAATACCAGAGGAGAAAGATAAAAGCTATAAATAGCTATATTTTAAGAATTCAGACCTGCCAGGCAAATTGCTTGGCAGGTCTTTTTTTGCTTTGGGATAAAAATACTAAATTCATCACAACCCAAAGTCAAATAACTATGAAACTTCAAATTTCTCTATTCCTGATTTTAATAAGTACACAGCTGTTTGCGCAGCAGGTACCTTCTAAAGAAATTCAGATCAAAACAGCCCTTATGGCCGCACCTGAAGAGTTGAAAAGCGGTGCAATGGTATATGGTTACAATGATAAAGGTGATTTTATAGTGCTTAGAAAAGGAAGCAATGACCTGATCTGCCTTGCGGATGATCCAAACACTCCCGGGTTTAATGCTTCTTGCTATCACAAAGAATTGGATGAATTTATGGAAAGGGGCAGGCTGCTTAGGAAAGAAGGGAAAAATTCCAAGGAGATTTTTGATATAAGAGAGGAAGAAGTCAAAAGCGGTAAACTCAAAATCAAGGATGGAGCAACACTTTTCGTTCTTACTGCTGATGAGGAAGATTACAATAAAGAAAGCGGTGAAGTAAATAATAGCTATCTAAGGTATGTGGTCTATATTCCATGGGCCACCTCCGAAAGTACTGGTTTACCTTTGCGGCCATCAGGACCAGCGATGCCGTGGATCATGGATCCGGGAACCCATAGGGCGCATATCATGATCAATCCGCCAAGAGATTAGATTTGAGATTTGAGAAGCGAGAGACATGAGATACGAGAAGTAAGACACGAGATGTGAGAAAAAAAAGAAACAAGAGAGGTCTTTTTTGGCCTCTAAGGTATTGAATAAGAGAGATTAGAGACGTGAAGAGGGAAAATAGATGCGAGAAACAAATAGTGTAGCTGGAAGTTCAATGGCTAAGTGGAGGGATGTTATTTTTGTTTGCTTTTGAAAATTTCCCGGTTACGGGACAAGTAGTGGTTCAATAATATTTTTTTAGGGAGAGCCTTATACAAATCCTGGAATTTAAAAGTTATTACTTATTCTTCCACTTGCCCTTGGTCTTCATTTGATTTCTGTTCTTTTTGGCTTTTGAGTTCTTATTGCCTCTTTTCTTTTCCTTCTGGAAAGGGTTGGGCTTGGGTCTTGCCCTCTTCTCGTGAAAGCCCCCTTTAAAATCAGGATTCTCTTTTTTCTTTTGATTGTCTATCTCCCTTGCGTAAAGTTGACTTTCTTCAAAAGGAGTATTGGGGATGGTGACAGCTTCCGGGATTTGCACTACAGGTACCTGCATGCGGATAATTTCCTCGATTTTTTCAAAGTGATATACTTCAGCAGGATTCACAAAAGTAATGGCTATTCCTTCTTTTTCCGCTCGTCCAGTTCTTCCTATTCTATGAACGTAATCTTCATAGATCAGGGGGACGTCAAAATTGATCACATGTGAAACCATACTGATATCCAGCCCTCTGGCTGCTACATCTGTGGCTACAAGGATCCGGACAGTGCCAGCTTTGAAGTCATCCATGGAATTGATTCGGGTATTTTGCCCCTTGTTGGCATGGATTACACGTATTTCACCTAATTTTTTTCTTTCCAGATAACTGTAGACAGATTCTGCATTCTTTCGGGACTTGGTAAATACAATAATCCTATTCAAAGTTTCATCTATCAGGAGGTGTTCCAAGAGGTTGATCTTGGCTTTGATATTAGGTACCTCATATTTGACCTGGTGGATGGTCTCAGCAGTGGTGGCTTGGGGTGCCACTTCGACCCTCTCAGGAAATTCCAAAAACTCCTGAGAGAACTTTTCCACTTTAGGGCCAAAAGTTGCTGAAAAGAGCAAGTTCTGCCTCTTGGTAGGGATGATTTCCAAGATTGATCTGATCTGAGGCATAAAACCCATGTCCAGCATTTTATCTGCTTCATCGAGAACCATGGTTTTGATTTCCCGGGTGAAGATTTCACCTTTTTTGTACAGGTCCATAAACCTTCCAGGTGTAGAGATGATGATATCGACCCCTGTCTGTAATTTTTCGATCTGAGTCTTTGGGCCCAGTCCTCCATAAAGGCATACATACCTAAGATCTGTATACTTACCGAATAAAATCACTGCCTCTTCGATCTGCATGACCAACTCCCTAGTGGGAGCAAGTATGAGTGCCCTAGGGTGCATTCCTTGGGCATATTTGGCTTTCATCAATATGGGAAGTACATAGGCGGCTGTTTTTCCTGTACCTGTCTGGGCTATACCTAATACATCATGTCCGGAAAGCGCCAAAGGGATGGCCTTTTCCTGAATAGGAGTAGGTTTGGAAAACCCCGCCTCTTCCACTGCATTCAAAAGTTGCTTGTTGAGTTTGAAATTTTCAAAAGTTTGAATAGCCTCGGACATGGTATTGATTTATTGGATAAATGAAAATGAAAATGAAGGAAACCCAAATGGGTACAAATGGGTTAAATTCCTGTAAGTAACCTTTCATAGAGGTAGTTTTAGTGTAATTTTAACCAACCAAAAACAGTTTTTTTATGAAAAGCATATTGATTACAGGTGCAAATATAGTGAATGAAGGTAAGATAACCCGTTCTGATGTTCTTATCAAGGAGGGTATTATTTTCAATGTGGGAAATGATCTTTCTGAATTTGAGGCGGATATGACAATTGATGCTTCTGGAAAACACATTTTTCCAGGAGTAATTGACGATCAGGTGCATTTCCGGGAGCCAGGACTGACCCACAAGGCAGATATTTATTCAGAAAGCAAAGCTGCGGTCGCTGGCGGTGTGACTACTTATATGGAAATGCCCAATACAGATCCACAGACGGTTACCATTGAGCTTTTGGAAGAAAAATTTGCCATTGCCAAGGAGAAATCCCTGGCCAATTATTCTTTTTTCTTCGGAGCTACCAATGACAATATTGAAGAAATACTCAAAGTAGATCCGGAAAACGTCTGCGGAATCAAGGTCTTTCAGGGCTCTTCTACCGGAAATATGCTGGTGGACAATCAGGAGAGTTTGGAGAGGATTTTCCGGGAATGCAAACTATTGATTGCTACTCATAGTGAGAATGACGATATCATCAAGGAAAACCTGGCCAAATACAAGGAAGAATACGGTGACGACATTCCCATGAAATACCATCCCAAGATCAGGTCTGAAGAGGCCTGTTTTGATGCTTCCAAAAGAGTGGTGGACATGGCCAGGAAATATGGAACAAAACTGCATGTGCTTCACATCAGCACTGCTAAGGAAGTTAAGCTTTTTGATGACAGGATTCCTCTGGAGGAAAAAAGGATTACAGCTGAAGCGTGCGTTCACCACTTGTGGTTTTCTGAAGAAGATTATGAGGAAAAAGGTACGCTGATCAAGTGGAATCCCGCTGTCAAAACTGCAGCAGACAGAGATGCTATATTAAAAGGAGTGATTGACGGCAATATTGATATCATTGCGACAGACCACGCTCCGCATACACTTGAAGAAAAAGATAACCCTTACACCAAGGCGCCATCTGGAGGTCCTTTGATCCAACACAGTCTAGTCGCAGTGCTTGATTTGTATCACCAAGGTAAAATCAGACTGGAGCAGGTGGCAGATAAAATGTGCCATAATCCGGCCATTTTATTTGAAGTAGAAAAAAGGGGCTATATCCGTCCGGGATACCACGCCGACCTTGCTATAGTTGATCTGAACTCTCCATGGAAAGTGTCCAAGGAAAATATTCTTGCCAAATGTGGGTGGTCTCCATTTGAAGGACATGAGTTCAAGTCCAAGGTGACCCATACGATCGTTTCCGGGCACTTGGTGTATGAGAAAGGGACATTTCATGAAGAAAAGAAAGGGGAAAGGATAAAATTTTCCAGAAAATTTGAGTAGATGTTTGTGAAGTCAAAAGCGTAATATTACATTTGCACTCCATTCGGATAGAGTTCCGAATGAAGTTCAAAAATGGTGATTGTAGCTCAGCAGGTTAGAGCGCTGGTTTGTGGCACCAGAGGTCGCCGGTTCGAATCCGGTCTTTCACCCATAGCCCCTTCCTAGGAAGGGGTTTTCTTATTTTAGTACCTTAGACAATGGAACCCAAATGGCACAAATTTTGTCTAAACTGTAATAAAAACTAAGAGGTATGTTTACTTTATTTAAACCTTCGCCAAGGTTTCCTCAAATCAAAAGAGTAGATCTTAAAGCTGTGCATCTTTACTTGACCAAATTCGAAGAATCCATCAGGAACTTTGAGGAAATACAGAAAGAAAGAATCGCTTCACATTAATCCAAAATTCCAAAGGCCATAGCAATATGGTCTTTATTTTTGTTCATAAATATTTTTCTTTCAGGCTCAAAAGGGTATTTTTATGCAAATCTAAATAACTTTTATCCTTATGAGTTATATCCATTTTGACAAGACCCAACTTATTAACCTGAATTATTCGCTGGATAGGGAAATTATCCGTACCAACCGTGGTGGATGCTATACCAGTACTACCATTATAGGGTGCAATACCAGAAAATACCATGGTTTGCTGGTAGCGCCCCAACCTCAGATAGACGAACAGCTGCATGTCATGCTCAGTACTGTTCATGAGACAGTGATCCAAAGGGGAGCTAGCTTCAACCTGGGCATCAATAAATATCCGGGAAACTATTCACCTAGGGGTCATAAATATTTAGAGGACTTTAGTTCTGAACCAATACCCAAACTGACTTACAGGGTTGGAGGGGTGCTATTACAGAAAGAATTGATTCTGGACACCAATAGAGACAGAGTAATGATCCGCTACACGCTGCTTGATGCACATTCCCCTACCAAAATCCGCATTAGTCCTTTTTTGGCATTCAGAGGCTATCATAACCTTTCCAAAGCAAATAATCAGATCAAAGAGGAATATGAGAAGATTCCAAATGGAGCAAAATTCCAACTGTAC
Organism: Arthrospiribacter ruber; assembly: GCF_019343195.1. Lineage (GTDB taxonomy): Bacteria > Bacteroidota > Bacteroidia > Cytophagales > Cyclobacteriaceae > Arthrospiribacter > Arthrospiribacter ruber. The sequence continues at coordinate 327,529 of NZ_RPHB01000006.1, read as the reverse complement.
CCACAGTATTCTCCTCTGTATCTTCAGCTGTCCAAGAAAAATAAGTATGTCACCTCACCGAATTGGTACCATAATATTGAATACATCGTCGAGCGGGAAAGAGGGTATGAATATCAGGAAGACCTGTTTGTGCCAGGATATTTCGAGTTTGATATAGAAAAAGGAGAATCTGTTATATTTTCTGCCGGCCTGCTCGAAGCAGATCCCAGCACCAGACAAAGGGCTTTTGAAAAAGAAATAGCCAGGAGGATTCCGAGAAATAATTTTGAAAATTGCCTGAAAAATTCAGCCGGTCAGTTTATTCAAAGAAGAGATGGCAAGACACATGTCATTGCGGGATACCCTTGGTTTGGCTGGTGGGGCAGAGATACCTTTGTGGCATCTCCAGGACTTACCCTTACTCAGGGCGATAAAGATACATTTTTGGAAATCATGGATACCATGGTGGCAGATTTGCACGGACCGCTTTTCCCAAATGTAGGAAGCGGGGTAATGCGCAATTTGGCTTCCATGGATGCCCCACTCTGGTTTTTTTGGTCTTTACAGCAATATATAGCATTCACAGGGGATAAAAATACGGTCAAGAAAAAGTATATGGGCAAAATGAAAGGTATCATTGATGGCTTTATCAAGGGTACTGATTATAATATCCACATGCTGGAAAATGGGCTAATTTATGGTGGAGAAGAAGGACTGGCCCTGACATGGATGGATGCGGTCAATTCTGACGGACCTGTCACTCCTAGAATAGGTTGTCCGGTAGAGGTCAACGCTCTGTGGTACAATGCCCTCCTTTTTTATTCGGAACTGTCAGGAGATAAAGAGCTTCCTTCCCTTGCAGAAAAGGTCAAAGCTTCCTTTATCGAGTATTTTTGGGATGAGGAAAAAGGATATTTGGCTGATTATGTAGATGGCTTTTATAAAGATTGGTCCATAAGGCCCAATATGCTCTTCGCCACCTCACTGCCCTATTCTCCATTGGAAGAAAATCAAATGGAATCGATTTTGGAAATCGTTAAGTCAAAATTGCTAACCAGTAGGGGTTTGAGGTCATTGGCGCCGGATGATCCGGGCTACAAAGGCTACTATCAGGGCAATCAATATTTCAGGGATATCGCCTATCACAATGGAACGGTATGGGCATGGCTCCTGGGACATTTTGTGGAAGGCTATCTCAAATTGCATGGAAAGTCGGGTAAGCACTTTGTCAATAAAATAATCCAGGGTTTTGATGGGGTGATGACCCAATACGGAATAGGCACAATAGCAGAAATTTACGATGGTGATGCACCACACAGGCCCAAGGGTTCCATTTCCCAGGCCTGGAGTGTAGGCGAACTCCTTCGGATGATGTATTTAATCAATAAAATATAAAACACTAATTTTTATCTATGAAGGTTTTAATGTTTGGATGGGAATTCCCCCCGCATATATCAGGTGGTTTGGGTACGGCATGTTATGGATTGATCAAGGGTCTGAATGTCCATAACCAAGAGGTGATTTTTGTTGTTCCAAAGCTATACGGAGATGAAGAGCCTTTGGCTGATTTTGTCAACGCCAGTGAGGTGGAGGTGGATTATAGGGAAAAGAAATTCCAGGAAACGTGGGAAAACCTTACATATCTAGAAATTAACAGTTATTTGGTGCCATACTTGGGCCCTGAAGAATTTGAGAAGTACACAGACTACACCTTACACCACAGCAGCGATATAGATGAAACCGTTTTTTCCAATAAATTTCAATTTTCCGGAAAATACGGAAAAAACCTGATGGAAGAAGTGGCCCGTTATGCCCTGGTCGCCACGCAGATTGCCAAATCAAAAGACCATGACCTGATCCATGCCCATGATTGGCTGGCGTATCCGGCCGGGATAGCAGCAAAGGAAATCAGCGGAAAGCCATTTATAGCCCATATACATGCTACCCAATTTGACAGAGCCGGACAAGGCGGTGCTTCAGGTCCTGTGTACGAAATAGAAAAAGCAGGCCTACAGGCAGCAGATCATGTTTTGGCAGTGAGCCATCTGACCAAAAAAATTGTCGTTGAAAAATATGGTATACATCCCGATAAGGTGAGTGTATTGCACAATGCCGTTTTGGATGCCAGTATCATCAAGTCGGATATCCAAAAACATGTTCCTGAAAAAATCGTCACCTTTTTAGGTAGAATTACCTATCAGAAAGGACCGGAGTATTTTGTGGAAGCTGCCAAAAAAGTCATAGAGAGAGATCCAAATGTAAGATTTGTGATGGCAGGAAATGGTGATCTTCTCAACAAAATGGTGGAGCGGGTAGCAGAACTGAAAATGGGGACCAAGTTCCACTTCACCGGGTTCCTCAAAGGCAAAGATGTGGATGACATGTATGCCATTTCCGATGTCTACGTGATGCCTTCTGTGTCTGAGCCGTTCGGAATTGCACCTTTGGAGGCAGTAAGACACAATACACCTGTGATAATTTCCAAACAATCGGGTGTAGCTGAGGTCTTGAGAAATGCCATCAAGATTGATTTTTGGGATGTGGATGCCATGGCGGATGCCATTTTCGGTCTTCTACATTACCCAAGTATAGCCAAGATGTTTAAGGAATTGGGCAGCGAGGAATTAAAAAATCTGAAGTGGGAGCATGTAGCTGCCAAACTAGTAACTGTTTACGAAAAACTACATAATCAAAAGCCATGAGAACCATCTGTTTTTACTTTCAGGTACACCAGCCATTGAGGATCAAACCTTACCGTTTTTTCGATATAGGTGACGACCACTATTATTGGGATGATTATAGCAATAAAAGCATCATCAGAAAAGTAGCGCAAAAGTGCTACCTTCCGATGAATGCCCTGTTGTTGGATATGATCAAGCAATATAATGGGAAGTTTAAAGTGAGTTTTTCCATTTCCGGAGTTTGCCTGGATCAATTTGAGTCTTACGCTCCTGATGTATTGGAAAGCTTTCAGAAGCTGGTAGCTACGGGTCATGTAGAATTGCTCAGTGAAACAGATGCTCACGCCCTTAGCGCACTTGCCAGTAAGACGGAATTCAAAAGGATGGTAGATGCCCACAAAGCTAAAATCAAAAGGCTTTTCAATGGGTATGAACCCAAGGTTTTCAGGAATACAGAGTTGATATATTCTGACAAAATCGGTGAAATGGTAGCTGATATGGGATTTGAAGGCATGCTTACAGAAGGAGCCAAGCACATATTAGGCTGGAAGAGTCCGAATTTTGTTTATGAAAACAATATCAATCCCAAGCTCAAAATTTTGCTTAAAAACTTCCAGCTCAGTGATGATATTGCTTTTAGATTCAGCAACAAAACCTGGTCTGATTATCCTTTGACTACAGAGAAATTTGGCAAATGGCTAAATGCAATTCCAAAAGAACAGGAAACGGTGAACCTGTTTATGGATTATGAGACCTTTGGAGAGCATCAATGGGCTGAAACCGGAATATTTGAGTTCATGAAGGCTTTGCCCAATATGGTTTTCAATCAAACAGACTTTTCCTTTAGCACCCCTTCTGAGGTGGTCAAGGGAGGCAAACCAATAGCCAAGATCAATGTGCCTGTGCCGATATCATGGGCGGATGAAGAAAGGGACCTAACGGCCTGGCTAGGAAATGACTTACAGAACGAAGCCTTTTCGAAGCTTTATGAAATGGAGGAAAAAATCAGGAAAATAGACGATCCGGAAATATGGAAAGACTGGACTTACCTTCAGACTTCAGATCATTTTTACTACATGTGTACCAAGTTCTTTTCTGACGGGGCAGTGCACTCCTATTTCAGCCACTACGAAACACCTTACGATGCATTTATCAATTATATGAATGTATTAAGTGATTTTATCTTAAGGGTAGAAAACAAGGTAAAAGAACTGCAGGCAAGCTGATCTTTTATTGAATTTAATCTTGCAATTTGTATCAAACGCGTAGAAAAGAGGGGCTTGTGAATTATTGCAGGCCCTTTTTCTTTAAAATAAAATAATCATGAAACACTCATTTGCATTATTATGTCTGCTCTCATTGATAATGGTGTCCTGTGGGCCGCAGACGGATGGGGAAGACAAGCAGACTGAAAAAGAAATCGTCCGGTATGACAGACCTGATGCCAGTATTTTGAAAGGAGTGTACATCCCTGAAGGAAAGGAGTATTTTTATACTTCAGGACTGGTAGCTCCCGCCAAAAATCCCGATGCAGAACCCGGTACTTATGAACGGTATGGGGATATGTACGAACAGAGCATCGGGATCTTGAAAAGAATTGAAGAAACCCTTGACGAGGGAGGCTTCTCTATGGAGGATGTATTTTTTCTGCGGGTATATCTTGCTCCGGACAAGGATGGAAATATCGACTGGAATGCCTGGTTCAATGCTTATGGGGAATACTTCAACAATGATGCGAACCCAAACAAAGTAGCCCGATCCACTATAGCTGTGTACGCACTTGCCAACCCTGACTTGCTTATAGAAATAGAAGCCGTTGCTGCCAAATGACCTGGAAACAATTTGCCCTGCTGTGCTTTCTCAGCACTGTCATCAGCTCCTGTGCATGTGATCCCGAACGAATGGTCAGAGGGATGATGTGGGGCTTCAACAAAATGGTGGGGGAAGGATATTTTCCATCGGACGAAATACTTGAATTTGGGGATTTTGAAAGGGTGGAAGTAAATATGAACCAGCAGCGTATTGATGGGGAAGATAAAAGTTTTATAGAATTGCGCTTTTACAATGGCAAGAATCCCGCTCTTCAATATCAGCAGGAGAACATAGCCTTCAGGTGTGCTGAGTTGTATGCAAGAGATTATTCCAAGATAAAAAATTATGATCAGGTAATCGTGTATTTTATTTTCAGCGACCCTGTCAATCCGGAAAATTATGCCATAAATGAGTACAGCTTTGAAATAGCGGAATTGTTGAACAACCAAAATCCAGAACCATGATTCACCAACAAGAGTTTAAGCATCCTCCTGTCAATACAGGAGATTGGTTTATCACCATATTGATTACCAATATTCCTTTAATAGGGCTGGTGATGTTGATAGTTTGGGCCTTTGATTCTGAAGGCAACCCCAACAAATCCAATTGGGCTAAAGCCAAATTGATCTGGTATTTGCTCGGATGGGGACTTGTAATATTGATTTTGATGATTGTAGGGTTTGGAGCTATTTCCGGGATTTTTGAGGATTTGATTCTAAATGGATAAAATAAGATTTAATGCAGATTAAAGCGATTTGTACTGATATAGACGGTACACTACTAAACGGGGACAGGGTACTGTCCGAAAGATTACTTCAGGCAATAGCTAACTTACCTCACGACTTTCCGGTCATACTTGCTTCATCCCGCATGCCGGATGCTATGCGCCATTTGCAAAAGGATATGGACAGGCTTGGAGAGCCCTTGATTTGTTACAATGGAGGTTTTGTCATTCATGACGCAAAAAAGGAAATCATTGACGATGTATCCATTTCCCTGGAACAATGTGAAGCTTTGCTAGGGATTGCCAATGGAACCCAAGTGCATGTAAGTTTGTACCAAGGTGAAGACTGGTTTGAGCCACAGTTTGATTACTGGGCAGAAAGAGAGGCTAGGAATACGCGTGTTGACCCTACCGTTCGGCCCTTAGATAAGGTATTGGCCTTGTGGAAATCCCGGGAAAAAGGTGCCCATAAGGTCATGTGCATGGGGCCTGCCGAAGAGATAGATGCATATTTCAACAATGCCCTACGACATCTGGGAGATGACTTACACCTTTATAGATCCAAGGATACTTATATAGAAATCGCTCCAAAGAAGATCTCAAAAGCCTCGGCACTTTCCTTGCTTCTAGAACGGAAATATCAAATATCGATGGATGAAGTAATGGCTTTTGGTGATAATTATAATGATATCGAAATGCTCAAGGCAGTAGGGCTGGGAGTGGCGGTAGGAAATGCACGGGAGGAAGTCAAGGCCATAGCAGATCGTGTGACTTTGAGTCACAAAGAGGATGGCGTAGCTGCGATGATTGAAGAAGTATTGTTGGGTTGAACCTCTTATAGCAAACCTTCTCCACCTTCAGCATCCTCTATTGCCCTGGATAAAAATTCATGGAAAGGCTTCATCAATTGAAAATGATGGATGGCCTTTTCTTTATAATTTCCCGATTTGATTTCTTCATCGCTGAATGATGTAGAAACAATGAAGCTTTTGTGCCTCAACAATTCGATGTAGGGATGTCCTGCATCATAATCCCGGGGACTGGTCTTGAGTTTTTCACCTTCCATTCCTCCAAAGGCTTCCTGGAACTTTGGTTCAGTCAAAATATTTTCAAGTTCTTTGCCGGAATAGTCAATTTCCTGTCGGATATTTTTCAGCACCTCACTTGGAGGCATCCAAATACCTCCAGCTATAAAACTTTCACCGGGCTGTATATGGAGATAGTAACCAGGGCCGTTTGATTTTTTGCCACCGACAGAAAAGTAAGCCGCCAAATTGGTTTTGTATGGGGCCTTATTTGGAGAAAAACGGATGTCCCTATTTTGTCTAAAGACACAGTCTTTGGGTTTGAATGCACTGAGTGCAGGTTCCCATTTGCTGATTTCGGATAGGAGTTCAGCCACATCTTGCAGGAATTCGGCCCTTACCTCCTGGTACCAGTCCCTGTTTTCGTCCATCCATTCTTTGTGGTTGTTTTTGGCGAGTTGGGATAAAAATGACAGGTAGTTTTTGCTCATGCTTGAATAAGTAATATTTTTTCAAATTAGTTTAAATAATAAAAAAAATAGTTTTAATAATTTTTAGTCTTTGGCTTTTTCAGTGAGGTATTTCCAGTAGCGCTTCGGGACATGCTGTAGATGGAGTTTGATATTTCTCCTCGAAGCAATATTTGTGGCCTTAAAGTAACTCTTCCATAAATTTTGAAAACCCTCTTCTGATTCATCTAAAGTGATACAGCTTCCACTTGGAGTCAGGTCCGCGGAAGGTTGATTAAGTTCCACAGGGTATACCTCTTTTAAGTCGTAATAAATCCCGTATTTCCTTTTAGTGTCAAAAATCATCCATTTTTGATCTGCGTACCGGCTTTTGAAATGATCGGCTATGATTGGCAATACATCAAAGTCAGGAGAAATGATTGCACAATAGGTACCATCTGAAGCCCTTTGGAATCTGACAAATGCAGTCATTCGATGTCTTTCTCTGCTCAATTTTTTCAGGGCCTCATGCAGGGTCAGGACAGAGGGATTTCCAAAATCTGCCAATACATTTGTTTTCCTTTGGAGCATGTACCGGATGACCTCAAAAATGGTCTGTCCTATGGTGGGCGTTTCAGTTAATGTTGCTTTCCATAGTGATTTAAGCCCATTTTTACCCAAGTACTTGATAATTTGATCCTGGACGCGCCTGCTTTTTTCTAAATCAGTTGCTACCCTTACTTTTTTTCTAAAAAAAAGCTCGCAATCATTTCCTTCAGGTATAAGGTCAACATCGACCAGTTTCTGAGCATAGATTTCGAAAACAGAGGTCAGTAAGCCGTCAAATGTATTTTCAAATACTACCTGATTCATGAGAACAAGGATAATTGATTGGAGAAGTTTCCCCGGTACTTACTGCTGCTATGCTGTAAAATCAATCGCCTCAGGTTATCACTCTCCCATTCTACCAAAGGTTTATTTTTGCCTGCTACCATAAAATACTTGGCACGGTTGATGGCTATCCCAAATTTTTTGAGGGTTTTCATATCAAGTCTGCCAAAGCGCCTTGCTGCTATGATTTTTTTGGCTGATTTGACTCCGACTCCCGGAATTCTAAGAATGGCATGAAGGTCTGCTGTCTGTATATCAACCGGGAAAAATTCCCTGTTTCGCAAGGCCCATGAAAGTTTTGGATCAATCTCTAAATCAAGATTGGGATGCTTTTCATTGACGATCTCTGAGGCATCGAATTGATAAAAACGCATCAGCCAATCGGTCTGATAAAGTCTGTTTTCGCGGACCAATGGAACTGGGGTCCCCAACTGTGGGAGATTTTGATGAGCCAATACGGGGACATATCCAGAGTAATAAACCCGCTTAAGATTAAAGTTTTTGTAAAGAGAAGTGCTCGTTTGAATTACTTCAAGGTCTGATTCATTGGTTGCGCCTATGATAAGCTGGCTAGACTGTCCTGCTGGAGCAAACTTGGGGGTGGATTTGATCAGTTTTCTTTCGGACCTAAACTGGATAATATCGTTTTTAATGGACTCCATTGGTTTGATCATTTCTTTGTGATCTTTTTCCGGAGCTAGAAGTTTTAGGCCGGATACGGTGGGAAGTTCCATATTGACACTAAGTCTATCTGCATAGGCTCCTGCTTGACGCATAAGTTCATTACTTGCCCCTGGGATAGTTTTTAGATGGATGTAGCCATTAAACCGATGTTCTTCTCTGAGTTTTTTGGCTATCCTTACCAGCCTTTCCATGGTATAATCGGCATTTTTGAAAATCCCTGATGACAAAAACAGTCCCTCAATATAGTTTCTCCTATAAAAGCCTATGGTGAGGTCTATCACTTCATCTACCGTGAAAGCAGCCCTTTTGATGTCATTGGATTTTCTTGATACGCAATAAAGACAATCATAAATGCAATGGTTGGTAAGTAGTATTTTCAAAAGCGAAACACAACGCCCATCTTCAGTGTAAGTATGACATATACCCATTCCACTGCTGTCTCCCAACATTTTGTCCGGATTCTTTCTCTTGCTACCGCTAGATGAACAAGAGACATCATACTTGGCAGCATCTGCTAATATTTCTAATTTTTCCTTTACCCTATCCCAATTCATTATCTGTTGAATTGTTAATTTTATTGACAATTCTAGTTCTTTTAGGATACGGTTATTCCAGATTATTTCAAAATTTATTAGAGGTATAGCTTAAAAATGTCAATGATTTTAACAAATATCGGTATGTGTATTATTTATCAGATAAAATCCACCAGGCCCTCCAGCTTCATGCCCCTGCTTCCTTTGATCAGGATCAGGTGACCTTCGAATTTAGAATCCTGAAGCCAGTTGCGAAATGAAAAGGGATCAGGAAAATAGAGAGACCTCATAGGTGCCTTGGATAATGCTGCCTGTACATATATCCCGGTAAAACAGATTTTATCGAATTCATATTTGGAGACCAGTTCTCCCAGCTTGGCATGTTCTTCCTCAGTGCTGTCTCCCAGTTCATACATGTCACCCAAGATGATCATTTTGTGTTTTTTTCCGGTCATTTTCCCGAAAGTATCTATGGCCACTTCCATGCTGGAAGGATTGGCATTGTAGGCATCTAGGATGATCAGGTTGCTGCGCTTTTCTACCAATTGGGAGCGCATGTTGGCAGGATTGTACGCTTTGACGGCCTCTACTGCTTCTTGCATAGGCACATCGAAAAATTTACCTATTGTCAGGGCATTGGCAATATTGCCAAAATTGTATGCCCCGATCAAATGCGTGGTATGGATCGTGGCATCGCCTTCCACCCTGAATTGCACAAAGGGATTGGCATTTTCAAAAACCACTTCACAGAAATCGCCCTTGGCGGGATACAAGACCGGATTTTCAAAACGCTTCGCCATATTGGATAGGATAGGGTCTTGGGAATTGATGAATACAGTACCCTTGTTTTCCCGAAGATGCTGAAAAAGTTCAGTCTTTGTTTTCAATACTCCTTCCGGTCCGCCCATTCCTTCCAAATGGGCCTTGCCGATATTGGTGATAAATCCATGCGTGGGATCTGCAATGTCGCAAAGCTCTTTGATGTCCCCCTGTTTGTTGGCCCCCATTTCAATTATGGCAATCTCAGTATCATCAGGAATGGCCAATAAAGTCAGGGGTACTCCGATGTGGTTATTCAGGTTGCCCACTGTGGCAGCAGTTTTAAATTTGGTTTTCAGTGCAGCGTGTAGCAGTTCCTTGGAAGTGGTTTTTCCGTTACTTCCTGTCAATCCTATGATTGGGATGGAGAGCTGCTTTCTTCTATAGTTAGCCAATTGCTGCAAAGCTGTCAGGGCATCATCCACCAAAAAATAGCGTTCGTCTCCGGAAACGGCAAACTTTTCCTCATCGATGACGACAAGGCTTGCGCCAGCTTCCAAGGCTTTTGGGGCAAATTCATTGGCGTTGAAGTTGGGGCCTTTGAGGGCAAAAAAGATATTGCCCTTTGAGACGTGTCGGGTGTCGGTGCTTACGCCGCTGCTATTTCTGAAATGTTTATAAAGTAGCTGAATATCCATAATTGTAATTAAATCCTTAAAATTAACGTAATACTGATATCCTATATCATTTGGAATCGTTTAATTTTAGGTTTCTACAGTAAAGTGTCCTGATGAAGTATTTCACCGCAATTTTGTTTATGTTTTCGAGCTTTTTGTCATTGGGACAACAAAATTTCACTTTTGACCGGTCGATTTCCATTTCAGGCCCTGAAGGCTTGGTCAATGTGCCTTTTTCTCCCGGGATCAATGCTGCACAGATCAATGAAATGGATACCAATGGTGATGGAGTGGAGGAAATGGTCATTTGGGATATCAATTCCAGGAGGATATTGGTCTTTGCCGTGGACGAAGACGGTGGATGGAATTATCTTCCTGAGATGTGCCTTTACTTTCCTTCTGATGTCAATGGGTTTTTGGTTTTGGCAGATTTTGATGCGGATGGGAAAAAGGATCTTTTTACCTCAAGTCCTTTTGGAATCAAGGCATACAGGAATGTGAGTTCTCCTGGCAGCGCTTTTCCCCAATGGGAAGTTGCCCAGAATTTTCTCCGCCTGGACAATGGATCCAATGTCACAGCCAACAATCTGGACACTCCTTTGATCGCGGACATTGATGGGGATGGAGATTTGGATATTCTGACCTTCAATTTTGCCATTGGGGACTATATAGAATTCTACAGAAACACCAGCATGGAGCGAAAAGGCAGCCCGGATATTGATGGCTTTGCTTTTCCCGAAGCCAGGTGGGGAGGTTTTGAATTTTGTGATTGCGGAAGCTTCAGTTTTGGGGTTACCTGTTCAGGGATGCCCATAGGGTCCGTGGATGAGGAACTACCTGTAGGCCGGATACTTCATGCAGGAGGGCATTCTCTGCTTTATGCCGACTTTGATGGAGATGGGGTCAAGGACCTTTTGATGGGGCAGGATGAATGCAATACTTTATACTACCTGCCCAATAAGGGAAGCAACAGCAATCCCATTTTCGATGAATTCCAATTGAGTGTGCCCGGCTTTGGAACGCTTCCTGAATTCCCGGTCTTCCATGTGGCAGCACTTTGGAAAGAGCGGCTTATAGTCAGTTCTCTCGCCTCTGGTTCATCAGCTGCTTTTCAGGCAGATTATAGCAGCAATATTTTTCAATCTTCTTCAGAAAGCACTGGTTTCAAGCCTTTTATTCAGGATCAGTTGTTGGATTTGGGAGAAAATAGCAGGCCTTTCTTTCGGGGCTTTGCCAACGAAGGGGAGCTTATTGTCACCTCCAATGCTTTTGTCGAAGGAAAAGTGGTAGGCAAAGCCAGTTTGATCGGGGTAGAAGGAGACAACTGGCAGTTGAAAGATTCTGATTATCAAGGCTTGTCGGAATTGGGTTTGCTTGATCTGCAATACCTGGAATATCAGAGTCAGGGAGGCAGTCGAAGCTATTGGCTGATTGGAACGGATACTGTAGACCTTTCTTTGTCAAGAAGGGTTTTCAAAAGTAATTCTGCGGACTTGGAGCAAAGAACAGAGGTTCGCATCTCTTCCCTTCAACTGATGCCTTTGGATCAAATAGAGTTTTTTGCTTATGAAGGAAAAAATTACCTCTTGCTATCAAGGCAGCTTGGGGAGTTGATCCTGTTATCTGCAAATGATGAACTGGATGCTTTTGAAATAAAGGAAAGGCAGTTTTTGGGCTTTGCCGATAATCCTGCCAACAGAAACTTGCAGGTTCATGTAATAGCTGGCTCGCAGCCTTCACTTTATGCCATTGACCAAAGGGGGATTTTGAATTTTATTCCTGATTTTATGAATGAGGCAGAAAGAGAGCAAGTACAAGTCAGGGCCGAAGGAGATTTCGTCCAAGGGAGATTTGGTAGAATCACGCCTCTTTCCAGTATGGGCCTGCCTTTTGAAAACAGAAAGGATTTGATCCTAGGTGCATCGGGAGGAGGTATTGAAGTGCTGCGCAATGAAAGTACAGTGGCTCCTCCTGCGGAAGGAGTTCAAGTGAATGTTTTTCCAAACCCTTCCCAGGGTGTATTTTCTGTTTTGAGCTCCTCCGCCCTGAGCCTAAGGATTGTCAATACCTTAGGGCAGGTCATTGCCGAGGATTTGACTGTGGATGCCAATAGAGTCAATTCCTATGACTTTTCATTTTTGCAGCCAGGGATTTATATTTTGGATTTCCGGACATCGTCTAACAGGAAAATAGTCCGAAAACTGATCGTACGTCCTTGATTTTTGTAGCTATCCGTACTGGCACGGATAGGGAATTACCGTTTTGAGGGGATTTTATCTGACTAAAGGATCATTCAATTTTATCCTATCAAATAAAGTCCCAACAAAACCAATACAATGATGAAAAAGCCAATTTTGACATTAGCCGCTGCTATCCTGATCTCAGGGAATCTGGCAGCACAGGAGTTGTTTACAGGAGTAGGTGCCAAAGGCTACTACAACAAGGTCCTCAAAGGACAGGATGCTTTTTATATCCCCCAGTTTCAGATCGGTTTCGAAACCTATTCGGAAACGGCACAGGTTGTACAGGAAGGAAAGCTCAGCAAGCTTCAGAATACATTTGAAGCGCATAGCAAAGGTGGGCAATATGCCGGAGGGCAAAAAGGGTCTGCCAAAGTGACCACTATTTTGGATGCAGGTTTGAGCTTGGAGGATTTCCAGACTTTGGCCAATGACTTCCAAAGCATTCTGGAAAATGAGATTGAAAAATCAGGATTCAAAGTTCTCAGGATGTCGGAAGTAGATGGGATGGAAAGCTTTGGGAAGATCAAGGAAAAATTCGATAACAAGACTGACAAAAAACAGGGTAAAGCCTCTTCTGATGACATAGGAACCGGAACGGTGAAGGTGATGCCGGATCTCACGATTTTTATGTTTGATGAAAAGTCTGTAATGAAAGGGGGAGGGCCTGCTTTTTATACCATGTTGAAAAAGACGCATGCTGAAACCAATGCAACAATGATACTTCAGAATCTGAATGTTGATTTTTCTACTGTAGAATTGGATGTGCAGTTGGATGCAGGACGAAAGGGGAAAACCACCACAGCGGAGATGAAGGTTTTACCGAAAATGAGGATCAGTTCGAATTCTTTTGATTTCATTGGGCCAAAGGGTGGTCCAAGTTCAGCTCCTGCTTCATTGAATGGAGAGTTTGTTTCTGATAAAGAATACAATGCCAGGATATATTCTGATAAAAAGAAGGCAGAAAGCCTTTTTAGCCAGTGGTTTTCATTGAAATCAAAACCCAGTGTGGATTTTGATCCGAGAATTGTAGAAATAACTAGGGAGGACTATATGACAGCAGCAAGAGATCTTTTTACCCAGTACAGCCAATCATTTGCCAACACATTGGTCGTTGGGGCCGGGGGAAAGTAAGGTAACTTACTTGACCAAGCCGGGGTGAAAGCTCCGGTTTTTTTTATAAGTTAATGATTTTCTCTAATTAATATACCAGTCGCAGCTCTTGGGTTTTGCGTGGTATATCATTCAGTTTTTATTCAAGTCATTAAAAATCAGATCAGATTATTGGCATAGGCAAATTTTATCAGACCGACCAAGGTGTTGGTTTTGGTTTTCCTGAAAATGTTTTTTCTATGGGTTTCCACCGTCCTTTCCGAAATGAATAGTTGCTCTGCAATGTCTTTGTTGGAAAATTCCTTGGCGATCAATTTCAGGATTTCTCTTTCCCTATCTGTCAGGAGACGTTCTTCATCGGGAAACTGAAGACTGTTGATGATGATTCTGTTGATGTCATTGGAGAGGTAGATTTTCCCGTTCTTGATTGTTTCAATGGCTTGTAAGAGCTCCCGGTGGGAATCATTTTTCAGCACATATCCGGAGACACCTTCTTTGAGGATTTCTTTTACGAGGTGGGTTTCATCATGCATACTGAGCATAAGAATCTTAGTGTCAGGGCTGATTTTTTTGACCAGCCTTACCAGGCTTAGTCCATCCATGTTTGGGAGGTTGAAGTCTGTAATCAGAAGGTCAACTACGTTTTTTTTCAAAAAATCCAAAGCATCTTCAGCGGAGTGGGCTTCACCGCAAACTTCAAGTGATGCCTCTTTGGAAAGCAGGCTTTTGATCCCATCCAGTAGAATAGCATGGTCGTCGACTAGGAAGACTTTCATAAAGTTTTTTTTATATCTGATTGTTAATACCTTAGGTTAAATGTAAGATTTGTGTGTTTTGATAGCTATGCGCATGGGCTTATACATTTTGATTTTTATAGCTTAGAGGCATTTCTATAATTAAGCTATTTCCCTTTCTATTAGGGGAAGTATCCAAATCCAGACTTGCATTGATGCGGTTCAAACGGGATTGAATATTTCTCCATCCGTTTCCTTTGCTATTTTTTAATAGCTTTTGATCGAAGCCCATTCCATCATCTTCTATCATCACACTGATTTCATTTTCGTGTTTTACAAGTTGAATTTGGATTTTTTGAGCTTCTGCATATTTGAGGATATTGTTTATCCATTCCTGAATGACTCTGTAAAGCGAAATTTCCTGAAGTTCATCCAGGCGCTCTTCCAGGCCATGGATGTCAATGTCGATTTGGACTTTACCACTGCTGTTGATTCTTTGGGCAAATTCGCGGATAGCTTCTTTCAGCCCGTATTGGATCAAGGTAGCCGGCATGAGATTAAATGCGATATTCCGGATTTCAGTATGCATCTCCTTGAGAATGGATTCGCTTTTTTCCACTACCCCAATTTTATTCTGGATATTTTCAGTTTCATTCAGTCGGGAAATGTTCAATCTAAGAGCAGAGATCAATTGCCCAAAGCCATCGTGAAGATCCTGTGCAAATCTCTTCCTTTCGTTTTCCTGTGATTCCAAAGCAGCATTAATATATGCTTCCTTGACCTCTAAAGCTTTCTGCTGAAGTAAGAGTTGTTTTTCTTTGGCCTGGCGGCTTTTTGCTAAAAAATAAATGACCAATAGGGCAGCTATTGCCAATACTAGGATCAGCAAGGCAAATATGCTGCGTTGGAAGGATTTATCCCTTTCCAGGAGACTAAGCCTTTGCGCTGCAATTTCTTGATCTTTAAGTGAGGTTTGGTACTGAATTTCCAGGTCTTTGGCTATTTCAGCCCTTTCGGTATTAAAGAGAGAATCTTTGATGGTGAGTAAGTTGCTCAGACTGTTTAACGCTTCAGGGTAATTCCCCATAGCTTTATGGATTTTATGCTGTTCATCATAGATCCATTTATACATTTCGGCATATTGCGATTTTTGGGTGTATACAATTCCGGAATCCAAATAGATGAGTGCCTGATCATATTTTTTATCTTGATTTTCGGTCATGGCAGCATTGATATACACCACCGCTATGGCGTAGTAATTATCAGTCTTGAGAAAAAGATCAAGAGCTGCCAGGTTGTATTTTCTTGATTTTTCAATGTCTCCAGCAAGTAAATAAGCGTAGGCTATATTGCCAATGGTAGGAGCTACAGACATGGAGTCCAGTAATGGCAATAAGGTCAAAACTTTATCGTAGTAGTAAATAGCGCTGTCGGGTTCATTAATTTCACTGAAAGCGGCCCCGGTAATATTTAGGCCCAGAACCTGCTCATTTATATATTTTTCTCCTGCTTCTTCGGCGCTAATAAATGTAAGTTTTCCGTACTCTATTGCTTTATCAAAGTCATGGAAAAGCCTATGGTTTTGGGAAAGGGATTTATACATAGAGCTGATGAGGCCGGGGTTCCCTGCTTTTTTGGCATGATCAAGTGCTTTGAATGAAAAAGCAATGGCTTGGTCATACAAACCTGCCACTTCATAATAATAAGAGATTCTGTAGTGAAAATCTGTAAGCTCTTTATGGTCATTTAATTCGGTTAAGATGGGTAGCAATTCTTTTTCTACCTGCATCATTTTTTCGCGGTCGTTTGTCCTGCTATAGTGTTTGTGTTTGGCAATCCAAAAATCTTTAAGCTCTTCCTCACTGGAAATCTTTGATTTTACGAATTCAAAAATTGATTCAGCCTCATTTTCTGAACTTAGGGCAGAGTCCAGTAATGAGGCCAAACTTTGAGGCTTCGCTTCAAGAATAAATAAAAAGACTAGGATGAAAAACGACAGAAAATTTTTCATTTGACCATATTTGCCATTAAAATAGCTAAATATGATATTTATTGGTTAAAAAATTAAAATAAAAAATAGAAGGTTTTCGCTGATCTGGAAAAATGGAGCCTAAGCTATCAATAGCTCTCATTTTCATTTGGAAAGGACCTGCTTTTTACATCTGAGATATAATTTTGGACTGCTCCGGTCATGACTTCCTGAAGGTTGGCGTATTGTCTCAAAAATCTCGGCTTGAATTCCTGATTAATGCCCAGCATGTCGTGGACTACCAAAACCTGTCCGTCCACATCCCCTCCGGCTCCGATACCGATTACTGGGATAGTTACTGATTCAGCTACTTTCTTGGCAAGAGTGGCTGGGATTTTTTCGAGGATAATGGCAAAGCAACCGCAGGCTTCCAATAGCTTGGCATCTTCCAGCAATTTTTGGGCTTCGGCCTCTTCTTTTGCCCTCACCGTATAAGTCCCGAATTTGTATATGGACTGGGGAGTAAGTCCTAGATGTCCCATCACCGGGACACCTGCACTGAGTATTCTGACCACCGATTCTTTGATCTCCGAGCCGCCCTCTACCTTCACAGCATGCGCTCCGGACTCCTTCATGATACGAATGGCTGAGCGGAGTGCTTCTGAGGAGTTGCCTTGGTAAGAACCAAAAGGAATATCCACTACCACGAAGGCCCTTTTTACAGCACGTACCACGGAGGTGGCATGATAGATCATCTGGTCCAAGGTAATGGGTAGGGTAGTTTCATGTCCGGCCATCACATTGGAGGCGGAATCACCTACCAAGATGATGTCAGTCCCCGCAGCATCTACGATGCCTGCCATGGAAAAGTCATAAGCGGTGAGCATGGAGATCTTTTCCCCACGGTTTTTCATTTCCTGAAGAATGTGTGTCGTGATTCTTTTGATATTGGAGGATTGATGGATAGACATGGGTGATCAGTGAAGGTGTACAGTTTGGTTTTCGGGCGTAAGATCTACGGTAATATGCTCATTGAGCGTGGTGGCTAATTCCAGCCCCGTATAATCCGGAGTGACAGGAAAAAGCTTATGGCTTCTATTGACCAGAACAGCTACTTCCATTTTTTTGATAGGCATGTCCAAAAATGGCTTAAGGGCATATACCAGAGTTTTGCCGGTATTGAGAACATCATCGACAATGATCACGCAGCGGTCCGTCAGGTTAATGTCTTCTGAGAGGTTGACATCTCCTCTGTATATATCATTTTTGTCAAGATGGATTTCCAAAACGGTGGTTTGGATCGGGGAAATTTCCTGTAGGTTTTCTGCCAGCAATTTTGCCAGATAATGGCCCATGCCGGTGATTCCTGCAAAAATCACTGAGGATTCGCTGGCATTTCTTTCAAAAATCTCGAAGGCCATTCTGGTGATTTTCTGCCTGATCTTTTTTTGGTCCATGACCAAAGTCTTGGTGCTGCTCATGTGCTGATATTAAAAGCCATTTTTTGAGAAGGGAAAATTAAGTCAATTGCAAGTGGATTCAAAGTGTATGGTCCCAAAGTTGATACTCACCTGTGGTCGTCTTCTTCGTGGAGAATATTTACGTAGCTGTCATACCTGTATGGGTGGATGTATCCTTCCTCGAGCTTTTGTAAGACCATGCAGCCCGGTTCATTGAGGTGCTTGCAGTTATTGTATTTGCATTGACCCAAATATTGTCTCATTTCGACAAAATAATGGGACAGCTCAAAGTCATCAATGTCCAAGATCCCAAATTCCTTGATGCCCGGAGTATCAATCAAGTAGCCGCCAGTGGGAAGCTCAAACAATTCTGCAAAGGTGGTGGTATGTACTCCTTTGGAGCTGAACTTTGAGATTTCTTTGGTGGTCTGTTGGGCTGAAGGAACGAGTCTATTGAGCAAAGTAGATTTTCCAACTCCAGAATGACCGGATAGCAGGGTTGTTTTGCCTTCGAGAAGCTTTGAAAATTGTTTTTCAAAACTGTTTTGATCCAATGCTGAAATTTCAATAACGGGGTATCCCAGCGGTTCATATATTTCGTGGATGTCCTGAAGGAAATCAAGGTCTTTATCTTTGTACTCCAAATCCATCTTGTTCACAATAATGCTGGCAGGTATCCGGAAACTTTCTGTACTCACCAAAAACCTGTCAATAAAACCCAATGAAGTCCTGGGGTTTCTTAGGGTAATGATCAAAAAAGCCTGATCTATATTGGAAGCGATGATATGCGAATGATGCGCTTTTCGTGTTGATTTTCGGATGATGTAGTTTTCTCGGGGAAGTATGTCGGCGATTACTGTGGATTCCTGATCTCCTTCATTTTCCAATGTTACCCAGTCTCCGACTGCGATTGGGTTGGTGAGCTTTAGGTCGTTTTGTTTAAATTTCCCCCTTAGTCGGGCATTTTTTATGCCTTCATCGGTTTTGACAACATACCAACTGCCTGTGGATTTTATTACTCTACCTTTTATCATTTGTTTCCAAGTCCATTATTTTTTCCAACCACCCAAAAATTTTATCTACATCAGCTTTTGCACAAAGATCCAGGCTTTGAACACACATGTATATGATTTTTGAATTGGATTCACAAAGTTTGATTTTTTTGTCAATATAATCGGCTTTCCTTCCCAAAGGTTGTAGGTACGCCAATTGTGGGGGCCGGATTTGCGTTTTTCCGGCCAGAATTTCCAAATGATAAGTCAAAGATAAAAAGTTGAATTGGCTGAAATGTCGAAATTTAAATGAGATGTTTTTCTTGATCCTGTCTATGTTTTGATCAAAAAACTGTTTGCATGTTTGTTTATTTACTGCATGTGGAGTGTGGTCAAGAACAAAGTACCTCCATTTGAACCCGAGAAGTTTTGCGGCGTTCCATTGACCTGTATGGTAGGAAGCCCTGGGTTCAAATTCCTTTTTGCCCATCACATGCCTTTGGAATTTGCTTCTTATTTTGTCCCAAAAGACCCGGATTGCCGCAGAAGGCATCCATTGGCCTCTGATTACCGGCCTTCCATCTATGAACCAATCCTCTGGCCGAACGGGTCTGATCAAAAATGAGTCGTCATTGAAATAAACGAAATTTTCCGATAAGTCTTTGATCCTCCAGATCATAGATTCAATTGATCTACTGTTGAAAACAGGTAAATGATTTTCAAATCCCTCAAAAATTTCTTGATGATCTACCAATCGGATATTTCCAACCCTATCAGGGAAAACAGACTTTATATCTTCCAAAATCGGAGGAGTCTGTCTGTCGGTCACAATAAATATATTTCTTACAAAAGGAGCAAAAGTGAAGACTGACAGCACGCAGTATTTTAGTTCATTCACATTTCCAAATCTGGTTTTTTGAGCTCCCGGGATATTTTTCTTTTTGCCTTCGGGTAATTGACCATCAATTTTTTTTTGGTGAACGGGGTCATTGCCATCTACCCATGCAATTACTACATCGATAGGTTTTTGTGCATTGGAAAAATCGTTCATTGAGTAAGGTAAAGTTTTGATCTAAAGGTGTGAAAATGTTCCTGTCCCAAATGGTAGGAAGAAGGTCGCAGAATGTTTGATGAGAAATTGATAACTTGCCTCAAAATCAAATCAGGATAAATAAAAGGATTTCATGTCCGATAAAGGTAAAAAAAAAATAGGAGTTATATCCATGGCCAGGAATGATGACTTTTTTATTCCCAAATGGGTGTCATATTACGGCAATGAATTTGGTTATGAAAACCTGTTCTTGGTACTGGACGGCCATGATCAATTTATTCCTGAGATAAATGCTTCAGTGAATGTGATGCGTGTTCCTCATTTGCCTCTTGGAAGGGCTGCAGGGGATAAAAATCGGGCAAGAATGATTTCCAGCCTTGCAAAAACACTGTTTTACAGGTTTGATAAGGTTATTGCTCTGGATATAGATGAGTTTTTGGTCATTGACCCTAAGTTAGGAATGAGACTTTGTAAATACTTGGAAAAGAGTTTTTCAGGAAGTTCTCTTTCCGCTTTGGGGCTTGATGTAGGTCAGCATTTGGATGAAGAGAAACCGATAGACATTGCCAAACCCTTTTTGAGTCAAAGAAGCTATGCCCATGTTTCGGCAAGATATACCAAGCCTGTGGTGGCCCATTGTCCCTTGACCTGGGGATCTGGATTTCATCGGGTGAAGGGCAAGAATTTCCATATTGACCCTAACCTATTTTTGTTTCATTTTGGAATGGTGGATTTTGAAAAGTCCAGTTCCAAAACCAAGGACCATTCTCGTTTAGCCCAAGGCTGGGAGGGGCACTTGGACAGACGAAATCAATTGTTTGACCTGATCAAAACGGCTCAGGTACTAGATGGGGATAGATTTTTCCCTGAGGCCAGGAGACGGCAGAATTTATTCAGACCGTTTTTTGCCTGGAATAAGCCAGGGACTTTGTCAGAAAAACCAGTAATCAAAATACCGGAAAGGTTTAAGCAATCTGTATAGAAAATATGGAAGCTTTATTATCCATTACTCTTTGCAAAATAATATTGATGAGGAATGATTCTAAACTTAATTGATATAGCCCGCTAGTCAAAAAAAAAGCTCTGGACCTGTAGGCCCAGAGCTTTTTTTATACTTGATTAAAATTAATTTTTGCTCAAATATTCAGCAACACCTTCTCTGGTAGCAGACATGGCTTCTTTACCTTCCTCCCAGTTGGCCGGACAAACTTCACCGAATTTTTCAACATGCTGAAGTGCATCTACCAATCTGATCATTTCGTCAATGTTTCTTCCCAATGGAAGGTCATTGATGGTCTCGTGTCTTACTACACCAGCTTTATCGATCAAGAATGAACCTCTGAAAGCAACAGGAGCGCCTTCATAAGTCAAGTTACCTTCTTCGTCGTAGTTCCACTCGCCTGCCAATACGCCGAAGTTGTGGGCGATAGTTTTGGCCGGATCAGCTACAAGAGGATAAGTAACGCCCTCGATGCCTCCGTTTGCTTTTGGAGTCATCAACCAAGCAAGGTGTGTTTCTTCAGTATCGGTGGAAGCACCTACTACTGCTACGCCTCTTTTTTCGAACTCAGCAAGCTTCTCTTGAAATGCAAGGATTTCAGTCGGACATACAAAAGTGAAATCTTTCGGGTAAAAGAAGAATACCACTTCTTTGTTGCCGATATATTGCTCAAGAGAGAATCCTTCTACGATCTCCTCACCGTTGATTACTGCCGGTGCTGAAAATAAAGGTGCTTTTTTTCCTACTAGTGACATAATTTTAAATCGTTATTGGTTTATAATTTTATTTATTTTTTTCTGCCTTTGAAGACGATGGAAACTTCTTCTACCTCAAAATCATTGATGTTTTGTGCGGCAATGAAGTTGCGGATGATTTTTTCCAGTTCCTCGTTTCTGTAATCTTTGATCTCGTGAGATTCCTTGCAATAGAAGTGACTATGGGCATCTACGATAGAATCAAATCTCATCACGCCATTTTGGTCCATAAACTTCTGAATGAGCCCAGCTTGTACAAAGCTGTCCAAAGTCTTGTAGACCGTCCCCAATGAAATGCTTGGGTTGGCTTCTCTGATCTGTTCAAAAACCTGATCGGCAGTAGGATGGCTTTCTGCTTCTTCCAAAGCAGCATAAATTACCCACCTTTGGTGAGTAAATTTCAATCCGCTGTCTGTGATTTTATTTTTGACTATTTCAGAGTTCATTACTATTTGATAAGAATAATTCTTACTTGGTAATTACTCCACAAAAGTAATAATTGCTTTTTTGGGAAGCAAAGTAAAATAAGAATATTATTTCGTAATCGATTGCGAACAATAATTAAATCGATAAATAATTTTGCTTAATGCATATTTTTGCCATTTTGATTTTGTTAAAAATTTGGTTGTCAATGATTTAAGGGTATGAAATCGGAAAAAAAGAAAGATAAGTTTTATGGAGGGGAAAGTATTCTGCAAAAAATTTATTTAAATTGTATCCTTATTGTCAATCTCCCAAACCCATTAAAGTCCTCATGATTAAAGTGTTATTTGTTTGCCTTGGCAATATCTGCAGATCACCTTTAGCAGAAGCCATATTTAACCAAAAGGTCAAGGCATTTGGATTATCCCAGAATTTCAAATGTGACAGTTGTGGCACATCTGATTATCATATCGGCGAATTGCCGGATGAAAGAACCATAGCCTGTGCCAAGAGACATCAGATACCTATTCATCATAGGGCTAGGCAACTTAATAGGGTAGATGCCAGAGAGTTTGATTACATTTTGGCCATGGATCACTCTAACAAAAAGAACATAGAAATAGATCTGCAAAAATACAGGCTTTCACACGATCATATCTATTTGATCAGGGAATTTCAGCCCAATTCAGACAATCTTGATGTGCCGGATCCATACTACGGAGGGGAAGAGGGTTTCGAAAATGTATACAAAATTCTAGATGAATCCATAGATCATTTTCTGGAATACCTTAAGGTGGAACATCAGGAATATGTTTGATAATACCTCTTTTTTTGAAGAAGCATTATTTCTAAGTCTTGGTCAAAGTATTCCTATACTCCAAGCAAAGCTGATAGCAGCAGGCAACATTAATCAAGGAGTATTCTTGGAAACAAAGGAGGGCCGATATTTTTTCAAAGTTAACTTTGAGCATAATGAGGATATTTTTGAAAAA
Organism: Arthrospiribacter ruber; assembly: GCF_019343195.1. Classification (GTDB taxonomy): domain Bacteria; phylum Bacteroidota; class Bacteroidia; order Cytophagales; family Cyclobacteriaceae; genus Arthrospiribacter; species Arthrospiribacter ruber. The sequence goes on along the minus strand of NZ_RPHB01000006.1, from coordinate 304,586 downwards.
GAGGCTGATGGCCTCAAATCACTTCAGAAAAACACCCCTTTAGAAATTCCTGAAGTTTATGGTTATGGAAGAATAGGTGATCAGAACTATCTTTTGATGGATTGGATTCAGGCCGAGAAACCAAGTATGAGCTATTGGAAAGAGTTAGGCCTAGGGTTGGCACAGCTCCACATGGCTACCCAAAGCAAATTTGGCTATCACACTGACAACTATATCGCATCTCTGGTACAGCCAAATGGTCATCACGATTCATGGTCAGAGTTTTACAGGGAAAAAAGGTTGGAGCCACTAATGGGCAAAGCCTATTATGAAGGTCTTGTTGATCTGGATTTTTATAAGAAGTTCCAGAAAATTTATCCCATCTTGGAAGACTTCTTTCCTAATGAGAAACCTTCTTTGCTGCATGGCGATCTTTGGTCGGGCAATATCATGCAGGGTCAAAATGGAGGTCCCGTTCTTGTAGACCCTGCAGTGTATTACGGGAGCAGGGAAATGGACCTTGCATTTTCCAAGCTTTTTGGAGGATTTGATGATGAGTTTTATCACGCGTATCACACTTTGTTCCCCTTAGAGCCCGGTTTTGACGAAAGAGAACCGGTATATAACCTTTATCCGCTACTAGTCCATCTTTTGCTTTTTGGAAAAAGTTATCTCTCAGGAATACAGAAAACAGTCGAACGCTTATTGCGCTAGTGGCGTCATGACCGCTTGAAATGTAGCTCTTGTCACCTGTTCCAACAATACTTCTCTTTTTTCGGTAACTTCTTGAATCAGCTTCGGATGATGGTTTTTGATGGTGACTAATTGTAGTCCTTCATTGTACCTGATTTCAAAATCGGCTTCAAGTCCTTCAATTAACTGTTCTAGCTTAAACACCTGCTTCTCAATGACAAGGGATATGCTGATAGCGGATATCTGAAGCAGGTTTACTCTTAACTTGAGTTTTTGAAGCTCTGCGTAGATTTGATGGATGTGTCCTTCATCGATAAAAGTAAAGTCGGTAACTTTAAAGCTTACTAAAACCTGATCGTCCTTGACAACGAAGCATGGAATTTTTTGAGACTGTTCCACCTCATGGATTTTTGTGCCTGGGTCATCAGGTGTTAGGAAGGATTTCACAAATAAAGGGATGTGGTGATTCGCAAGGGGTTTGATCGTCTTGGGGTGAATTACTGAAGCACCGTAATAGGTCAGTTCTGCTGCTTCTCTGTAATCCAGCTCGTCAAATTTAATAGTTTGCGCAAACCTCTTGGGGTCTGCATTAAGTACGCCCGGTACGTCTTTCCAGATGGTGACAGACTGGGATTGAAGACAGGAAGCCAGAATAGCGGCTGAAAAATCCGAGCCTTCTCGCCCCAAGGTGGTGGTTTTGCCTGAGTTTGACATGGCAATAAACCCTTGTGTGACTACAGGGAATTGAAGGAGCTTTGGCATCAAATAATTGTGGCAGTTTTGGCGGGTCGTTTGCCAATCAACCAGAGCAAACCGGAAGTCCTCATTTGTTTTGATGATTTCTCTGGCATCCTGCCACAGACAAATCAGACCTTGTGTGCAGAGGAATTGGTAGACAATTCTGGAGGCAATCAACTCCCCGAAACAAATGATGCTGTCATACACTTCATCATAGTTTTGCTTATCGACGGTTTTGTTAATGGCTCTTTGAAGCCTTAAAAAATCATTTTCAAGCTGGGAGAAAATGGGGTGGGAGCTTGGGAAAAGTTGTTTGCAAATGTCAAGGTGAAAATCTTTTAAAATTGTAATATTCAAAGAATAATCCTCATCTGTAAGTTTTTTGCTCAAGATTTTCTCAAGTGCGTTTGTGGTTTTTCCCATAGCGGAAACCACTATAATGGTGTGATTTCGCAATCGATTGTGCAAAATATTGAATAAGTTTTTGATTGAATCCGCATCTTTAATGGAAGCACCTCCAAATTTGAAAACAAAAGTTTTTGCCATTGAAATTTATTTGTAATTTTCGAAAGAAATAAACCCTAAATATAACTTTTCTAATATTTATGCAAATCAAAAAATACGCTCCTGACAAGTCTGGATTGGCCTATTCGGTAGGTGTGACCCTGGACAGGTTTATCAAGATCAAGCAAGAAGACTTCCCGTTTGCTTCAGGTGAACTGTCCCAGCTGCTGAGGGATATCGCCCTTGCGGCAAAGATAGTAAATCGGGAAACCAACAGAGCAGGTTTGGCCAATATTGGTGGGGCATTTGGTCATACCAATGTCCAAGGTGAAGAACAGCAGAAGCTCGATGTCATTGCCAATATCAGGTTTATGAGGGCGCTTTCCAAAGGAGGAGAAGTGTGCGCCATAGTGTCTGAAGAGGATGATGAGGTCATAGACCTTCAAAACAAATCCGGAAAATACGTAGTAGCCATAGATCCTTTGGATGGATCTTCCAATATAGATGTCAATATCTCAATTGGGACGATTTTTTCGATCTTTAGGAGGGTGACGCCTGTTGGCAGTCCTGTCCAATTGGAAGATGTGATGCAACCCGGGGCCAATCAGGTTGCTTCAGGCTATGTCCTGTATGGCTCTTCAACCATGATGGTATACACTACCGGTCACGGGGTGAACGGGTTTACTTATGAGCCCAGCTTAGGCGAATTTTTTCTTTCACATCCTGATATGAAAGCTCCTCAGGATGGAAAAATTTACAGTATCAACGAAGGTACCTACAATCACTTCGATGATGGGCTAAAGGCTTATATAGAAGACTGTAAGAGGAAGGAATACAGTGCAAGGTATATTGGCAGCTTGGTGGCAGATTTTCACAGGAATCTGCTCAAGGGGGGGATTTACATTTATCCTGCAACCTCCAAAGCACCGAATGGCAAGTTGCGCCTGTTATATGAAGCCAATGCTTTGGCATTCATTGCAGAACAAGCCGGAGCAAAGGCTACAGACGGGCAACAAAGAATCATGGAAATTATGCCTAGCTCTTTACACCAGCGAACTCCTTTGTATATTGGATCTACGGTAATGGTGGATGAAGTGGAAAAATTCCAAAGTAAATCAATGGCTCCGGCCTCAACCTAAGCCATCCGGAAAAATAAGCGGCTACCGAAAATCGGTAGCCGTTTTGCTTTTTAGCTATATCTTTTTCTGATCTCTATTTTCTGGACTTGTCTGTCCACCAAGGCTTGGGCCAAGTCTGTAGCCATTTGCTCAGGTAGGGACTCGTACAGGATACTTTTCAGTTTGGCTTCCCCGAGATCTATTTTGTAGCAAATCTGCAAAAGCCGCTCAAAGTCCCGATCGAGAAGATGTTTCAATACAGGGGTGAGTAGCTGTACCAATTCTTCTTTCTTGGATTGCTGCGAATAAGGAGGCAGCTCAAAGTCCCGGGTGAGAGAAATGTAAGCCTGTTGGAGTGTATCCATCTGGTCGGGGATTAGAAAAGTGTCAAAAGAAAAACTGCCAGAGGATCCCGGCAGTATTAAAGTGTTTTTATTCTCCTTTGTCCTCTTCGGCGGTGTTTTCCTCAGCATCATCTGAGGCTTGCAAAGCTTCAGGAGCATTGTTTCTGATGATCTGATACCAGGCCACTAGTTTTTTGATGTCAGATGGGTAAACTTTTGCCTCATCATAATCGGGCAATACGTGCTTTAGAAAAGCCCTAAGCTCGTCTGCATCGGCACCGCTTTCCAGTCCCAAGTCTCCTTCAAATTCCTCTTCGATTTTGGCCATCACATTTTGGAGTGGAGTAGCACCGTCTTCATTCATGGTGTAAATGGAGATTTCTGCAAGGATGCTGACTCTGTGATTTGCTCCTACTACCAATTTGGATTTTTTTTCATCCAGACTTTCCAGGATGACGCCACCTTTAGTAGGTTTCAATATTTTGTAAAGCCCGGGCTTACCGGATACCGTTGCTATTTCATTAAAATTCATAAACTAATCTGTTTTGAGGCTACAAATATAGGATATACCGTCGAATGCCCAAGGTTTACTTCAGGCTATCATAATATTCATTTACTTCATTATCTATGAAGGAAATTACATCTTCCTTTCCTTCAGCATTTTGGGCGGAAGTGACAAAGTAGTCAGGAGCATCACCGAAAATTTTGATGCATTCATCCAAAAATTTCTTCACAGTTCCCTGAGTTTTGGATTTACCCTGCTTGTCAGATTTGGTAAAAATGATCACAAAAGGGATTTCTTGCTGTCCACACCAAGTGATGAATTCAAGGTCGATTTGCTGTGGATCAAGACGGCTGTCGATCAAAACACAGACCGCGACGAGGTTCTCCCTGTTGGTGAGGTAATCGGAAATCATCTTTTCCCAAGTGGATTTGATGGACTTGCTTACTTTGGCAAAACCATAGCCCGGGAGATCGACCATGTACCAGTTTCCATTGATTTCAAAATGATTGATCAATTGGGTTTTTCCTGGTTTTCCGGAGGTTTTTGCCAGGTTTTTATTGTTGGTCAGCATGTTGATAAGAGAGCTTTTCCCCACGTTGGATCTGCCGATAAAGGCAAATTCAGGCATGTTGGGAGGGGGGCATTTCTTATAATCTGTATTGCTGATGACAAATTTTGCGTTCTTGATCATTTCATTCGGTTTTTTGCAAAGGTAAGTTTTTTGTTCCAATTCAGGCCCTTGCTGCCAACCACTTCGAAAGAAACTTTGGCCGACAACCTGCCATTACTTCTCAACATTTTTCATATGCTCAGGTTTACTTAGTAATATTGCACCATTAAATGTATACCGATGTCAGTAGTACCATATAAAGATAAGCAGGAAGGAAAGAAGGAGCAGGTAGCTGAAATGTTCAACAACATCAGCAAGAAGTATGATTTTTTGAATCATTTACTCAGCCTGGGGATAGATATTATCTGGAGAAAAAAGGCCATCAAGCTGCTTAAAAAGGATCAACCGAAAATCATTCTGGATATTGCTACCGGCACTGGTGATTTTGCCATAGAAGCACTTGAACTCAATCCTGAAAAGGTGATCGGTGTGGACATTTCGGAAGGTATGCTCAATGAAGGCCGCAAAAAAATGAAAAAGCGAAAGCTGGATCACATCATAGATATGCAGCTGGGCGATTCGGAGAAGTTGCTTTTTGAGGATAATAAGTTTGATGCTGTCATCGTTTCTTTTGGAGTCAGAAACTTCGAAAATCTCGAAAAAGGACTGTCAGATATGTACAGGGTGTTGAAGCCTGGAGGCAAAACAGTAATTGTGGAGTTTTCCAAGCCGAATAAATTTCCGATGAAGCAAGGATATAATTTTTATTTCAAATATATTTTGCCTCAAATAGGAAAACTTGTCTCCAAAGACAATTCTGCCTATACCTATTTGCCTGAATCTGTACAGGTTTTTCCTGATGGAAATGATTTTCTGGCTATTTTGGAGAAAGTTGGCTTTAAAAACACAAAATGCAAACCACTCACATTTGGAATCAGCTCCATTTACATTGGAGAAAAATAAGCCTACTTGCTTTAGGTTTTGTTTTTTTCAGCCATGGTATCATGGCTCAGGCAAGATTCAATGCAATTAGCAGAGCGGGTCAGGATGACAAGCTGCTTTCATATGGCTTTTTCTTGGCAGGGCATACCAATTACTACCAAATGAGGTATTCTGAGGAGTTTTTGAACCCCAACAATGCAACAACCTCCAGGGTCAGAAGTGTGGTTCCTGTTATGACACCTGGATTCTCCCTTGGCTTCTTGGCGGTATTCAGGGTGCATGATCAATTCAATATCATGCTGACACCCAAAATTGGTTTCTATGAATTCCGTACGGATATCAATTTTTATGGACATGAGAGTGATTTCGTCACCACTATTCCAGATCCTTCGAATGGAGCTAATACAGGCAATGATTTCATACAACAAACCGGGACACGAAGCGTAGTGACAGAATCAACCATGATCGAGCTGCCTTTGATCTTTAAATACAAAGCGCAGCGCTTTAATAACAGCAGGATGTTTTTTACAGGTGGAGGAAGTGCCATGTGGAGGACAAAAGATCAGGAAGAAGCAGATCTGGAAGCTTTGGTGACCACAGGTAGGGATTTTACCATTGACCTGGGTATCGGTTTTGACATGTATTTCAAGTATTTCAAATTTTCACCAGAGCTAAGGTTTTCCCATGGCTTGGTCAACCTGTACCGACCGGAGGAAACAGATCCCGCATTCAGGGATGTCATTTCCGACCTGAGAAGGAAATCCATAACCCTTTACCTTCATTTTCAGTAGCCTGCGCTGGCATGGTCGAAATTCATCCCACCCTCCAAAGTTTCAATTTACAGTCAGAAGTTAAGTTGTGGGTCTGGTTCTTAAAGTTAAACGTGCAAAGATCCGGATACACATAAAAAAAGACCTGCCATGTTATCAATCCATGGCAGGTCTGATTTTTAAATAGGGTCTTTTTATTCCTGAGGGATCAGCTTGATCAAAAGGCCTGTAGCTTCTGTAACGGCATAAATGTAACCATCTGGGCTTTGGGATACTTGTCTTACCCTTCCGATTCCATCAAGGAGCTTCTCTTCAGTGACGTATTCTGTTCCGTCTAATTCTACTCGTGCAATGTGCTGACCAGCTAGCGCGGCCACCAAGAGGTTGCCTTTCCAAGCAGGGTACTTGTCAGAAGTGACCATAGCCATACCACAGGTAGCGATAGAAGGAACCCAATAGGTCACCGGGTCTTCTATTCCTTCTTTTTGGGTTTCTTCAGAGATGATTGATCCATCATAATCAATTCCATAAGTTACTTTAGGCCAGCCATAGTTCTTGCCTTTTTGGATCAGGTTAAGCTCATCACCGCCTTTAGGTCCGTGCTCTACAGACCAGATTCTGTCATTTTCTGAGTCATAGATCATACCCTGAGGGTTACGGTTGCCATAAGTCCAGATAGAAGGATTGGCTCCGTCTTTTCCTACAAAGGGATTGTCTTCAGGAATGCTTCCATCGTCTTTGATTCTGTGGATTTTGCCATGGTCGTTGTCAAGCTCCTGAGCATTTTCAGGCCTTGAACCCTTGTCGCCATTGGTAAAGTATAGATAGCCGGCATTGTCAAATACCATTCTGTTTCCAAAGTGACGTCCACCTTTCCAAGTAGGGCCGTTTACAAATATTTCTTCTAAGTCGGTAAGTGTATTTCCGTTCAATTTGGCTCTGGATATCACCAAAACTTCTCCATCACCTTCTTCTCTGGAATATGAGAGATAAAGCCATCCATTGCTTTCGTAATTGGGGTGAAGAGTAATGTCCAATAGGCCTGCCTGATTGACTTCTTTCACGGCTGGCATACTGCTTATTTTTTCCCCGGTGTAGGCATCATTTTCAAAAATGAGGATTTCACCTTTCCTTTCGGTCACAAGCATCCTTCCGTCTGGAAGCCAGGTCATCCCCCAAGGATTGATAAAATCCGTGTGGAGTGTATCTACTTTGATATTCATTTTATCTGTAGAAATGGCATAAGGGGAGGGCTCAGAACTTGGCTCATCCACGGTGCTGTTGCCCTCCTCGCAAGAAGTGAAAGCTAACAATGCTGCTCCTGTCAGAATAAAAGATAGATTCTTTAGGTTTTTCATATAATTTAAGTCGGTTTTTCTTCAAAGTTAATCAATTTATAGCTCAAATGTTTTGGCTGTTTTACCAGTGGTGGTTTTTTGGATCAAAATCCCATTAAATTAGCATGTCGAGTAACATTATGAATACAATCTAACCGAAAAGACCTATGACCAATCAAATATGGATCATGACATCTGCTTTTGATCAGCTTAATCTGGATCAGACCATAGATAAAGCCAAAGAAATTGGCGTGCAGGGACTGGATGTTTGTGTTTTTAGAAAAGATGGAACAAGGGATGATTTTGTGGCTACCCACATGGACTATGATGGGTTTGGGCCTGATCAAGCCAAAATGATTCTGGAAAAATTCAACTCAGCGCAGCTAAGGATTTCCATTGGGGCTTTTGACAATCTCATAGGAGGCGATCCGGATGCCAGGATCAAAAATCAAAACCACCTGCTCAAATTGATAAGGATGGCTTACCTATTGGGTGGGGATGACAATGATGTGAAAGTAGGGACTTTTGTGGGATACAACCATGAGTTGGGTATTCAGGAAAACGGATTTGAAAAGAACCTTGAAGAATACCAGAGGGTTTTTACACCTATCATAAATTACGCAGAAGATCTTGGGGTAACTGTTCTCTACGAAAACTGTCCCATGGAAGGATGGAGATCTTCGGGCTATACGACCACCTACAATAACCTGCCGGGAGTCTTGGCCGCAAGGAAAATCATGTATGAACTTATTCCAAGCTCCAATCATGGTGAAATATACGACCCATCCCATGACATCTGGCAGCAGACCGATCCCATTTCTGTGATAAGCCATACAGATATGAAGCGGTTGAAGCGGATCCACGTAAAGTCTACCAGAAATAATCCTTGCCCTTATTGGGGGAATATGTATCCCATGCAAAAGGTCAAAGCCGAATGGGCAGAGAAAGTAGGTATTCCTTTCAGCACCAATGAATGGGACAGGCATCATTATGAGGCGACGCTACCTGGATTTGGATTGGGAGACAGTATGGATTGGAGAAAATTTGTGGATATCCTGAAAGAAAAGGGTTTCTCTGGCCCTTTTGAAATAGAAAATGAGGCCAAATTGTCCAAGCAAACTGGCAAAATGGGAGCTATCGTTCAAGGGTGTAAGGCAGCTGTACAAAATCTCGCGCCTTTGCTCTACCCACTGACGGATGAAGGCTTTGTCTACCCAAGGCAGGATGTCTTGCCTCTGAAAGATTTCTCCAGAAAAGATATTAAGGTTGCCACAATGGCTGATCTAGGTCTGTAAAGTGAGGGGACCTGAATTTGTTTTCCTGACTTCGACAGCTGATCACTTTAAATTAATAAGTGAATGATAATCAGTTTTTAGCTATTGTCGGGTTTATATTTGGGTTTTAGAGCTAACAATTGTGCATCATTAGTATTTAAAGCTGCTCAATTGATGACCATGTATTCAGGAATAGTTTTGAGGATTTTTCCTTCGAAGTCCTTCCGGAAAAAGGTATGCGTCCTTCCATCTTTATCATCCAGCTCAATCCGTTCGATTTGGACAGGAGTGTCCCTAGGTCCGTTTGATCTGAAAAATAAATGGTGTGAACCAAATCTTCTTGAGCAGACAGACCTTCTGTTGCTTATTTTTTTTCCGTCCAAGGTTTCGTAGAATATCCGGAATGAGGGGTTGTTTTCCTGAGGTTTATCATTCAAAGGTTCAATTGCTCCTGAGGATTCTATCAGGATCATGTCCTGGTTGGTATTGAGTTGACCTTCCTGCTGAGAAAAGATGATGATGGATACTATGCCGACCTCCCCTGAGTACATGGGTTTATCTTTTACGAGCTCGAAGCTGTAATCCATCATTTCCCGGTCAAAATTTTGGGGCAAAATATTGAATTGTCTGTCATTGGGTCCACGTAAATACAAAGCATTCATGTGGTATCTACCCAATGGATGATGCGGGGGAACATATTGGAGGAAATGAAATTCTATATGATACTCTCCTGATTTAAGATTACTGGTAGAAATGGCCCTCACACGCATTCCGTCTTTATGTACAAAATCGCAAGTTGTGTTGATTCTTCCCTGAGCTTGGCTAGAAGTCTTGGATACGGTATAGAAAAAAGTGTGATGAATGCCATTTGGAGCTGAAGGGATTCTTTCAGGGAAAAAGGGAGAAATGTACACCGGTTCGGGAGGTCCATCGTCCAATGCTTTCCATGTTTCCATGCTTATTCCTGTAGGAAGGCCTTTTTCCTCCAAATGTCTGGCTTGGTACTCTCTTACATTTCCAAGCTTGTCGGACATTCTCATCCTGGTAACCCGGTATTCCCTGGCGTGATTGGCTGTCTGCATGTTCCAGCCCAACTGTGCTGTAAAGGTGCCTTCAAATTCATCTCCATCCTTCAGGTGGAAAAAGAGTGATTTACCTGGCCCCGAAAAATCCGGTGCTTGCATATCAATCCTGATCTCATCTACTCCCGATTCCAGATCTCTGGCTTTTAGAGTGACTATTACACTTTCATGTCCCTGATCCCTGTCAAAATGAGAAGGAGAAAAATCAAGAGATATCAATTCAGGTGGGCTGAGGTCTGGATTGGGGATGCTGGCATCCAATCCACCGGATACGGTGATGTTCATGTCCCGTGCAAGGGGCCTAAAAGTTCTCTGCCCCTCCGTATCCCAGTCATGATGGGTATAGAGGACGATGTTTTCCACGAAGGGCATGCCCGGTCCCTGAGGTTCGTAGGTAATCCATCCACCTAGAGATGGGTAAAATACCTCTAGGAGGTAATGGGGAATAAGCCGGTTTTGATCGGGCCTGGCGATAAATGTCCTGACCGTTCTGGCAGGAATTCCCAAATGCCTCAATATAGCTGCAGGTAGGTGGGTAAAACCAATACAGTTGACAGTTTGGTTGGCCAAAGATTCTAATGCCGAAGGTACTTCATTTGGATTGCCCCAAGCCAGGTGTCCTCTGTTCCAGCGGAGCACTTCTACTACTACATCTTTTGTGCTGGGCTGATTGAGTTTGGAGGTGATCTCTTGGGCCAAAGAGGCTATTCTAGGATCTTGGCTTTCTATTTTAGGGCTTGGCTTTAGGTATCGGGAATCCAAAGAAGCAGGTATTCCGCTTAAAGGAAAGGGATCAATAGGTTGGGGCATTTCGCTGGCAAGCGTATTGACAATTTCTACTCGGTCTGCTTCTATTTTCCTGACTTCGGTAGCAAAGTTCAAACTTTGGTAAGCTTGTATCTCGGGTATACTGGTCAAAGGGCTTACGATGACAAAAATCTTTGAAATGCCTTCAATGCTGTTTTTTTCCAGCATGTCTTCCATTTCTACTTGGGTGTCCTGAGATAAGCCCACTATTGGTGCCTGTAGCACCAAGCAAATACAAAAAAATAAAATTAATCGTGCTTTGGATAAAGTCATATTTTTGGATTTTTGTTCTGGACAAAATCCAAAATACACAAAATCGGACAAAACCTCCGAGCGGGATGAACAAACCCGCTTTATGGGTGAGTGAAAGGTCTTTTTCTATAAGAAGAAGATATGGCCATACTTCATGGGTTCATTTCAAATTTCATCTGACTCTGATGTTGGATTTAATCATTTACATTATGTATACACGGAACTTTGCCAGTAATGAAATTAAGCGTTTATTTTCAGGTTAAATCGATATTTATTGATTTTGATCCGCCACGGTGGACCAATTACTGGTAGATATTGTTTTGCCCCCCTCCAATTATGTCGGAAATTGATGCTACTGGTAAAGAAGCGTATAATCATGTTTATATTATTATTTGATTTTTTTAGGCTTCAGCTCCTCAAAGAAAATATCATCATTGGGAACGTTGAATTCCATTCCATGTACTTCCAATTTGTTGTTGATCAAAAACTGTAAAGTCCCAAAATCAAACCAGGCGTGTTTTTCGTCCCACTTTATTTCGTAGGTGTCAAAATGCCAATGTTCTAGTGAAGCAGAAAGTCTAGGAGCATCCTCAAAATACAGTCTTAGCTTTTCATTTTCATACTTTACTTCGATAAGTCCATAAATGTCCGACTGGTATTTTCCTACAAGTTTATCTTTAGCAACACTGGCTTTGGTCCCGCTGATTCTGGTTTTTTTGATGTCAGCAACCCTTTTGTCTTCTTTTTCATTCTCAGACCTTCTCTTCAGCATGTCGGAGGACCAATCTTTATCTCCGGTTCCCAAAAACCTGTCAAGTGCATAGTAAGTGGCCGCCATGATGGGGCTTTGGTGTCCATTGGTCAGTACTACTACTCCAAGTTTCTCGTCCGGAATCATGGTGACTGCAGTGATCATCCCATCGTATCCGCCGGTATGTCCCACCATCATTTTTCCGTGGAAGTCACCTATAGTCCAGCCCAAACCATATCCACTGAAGTGTCTTCCCAGGTCATTTTTGACGGTATGATCCACAGGGAATACATTGTGTAAGGTCCAGACCATGTTTCTGGTTTGCTTGGTCAGCAAGGTGTCTTGACCTAATATGCCGTGGTCCATGTTAAAAATCATCCACTTTGAAATATCCTTTACAGAAGATATCAGTCCACCTGTGGCAGCGATGGTTTCCCAGTCTTCAAAAGCTATGGGGAAATTTTTTTCATCTTCTCTTCCGTGTGGGGTTGCTACATTGTCTGTGTTTTCCAAAGCTTTAGCAGTAGTCAGGGTGCGGTCCATGCCCAATGGCTGGAGAATCCGCTCTTTTACATTTTCTCCCCAGCTTTTTCCAGTGACTTTTTGAATGATTTCCCCAGCAGTGATGTACATGAGGTTGGAGTAGCCATATCCTGATCTGAAATCATAGGCTTGGGGCAATTTGCCTGCTCTTCTGATGAAATCTTCAGCAGAGCCCTCGTTTTTATACCAGATGACATCACCGCTGAATGTACCCAAACCTACTCTGTGGCTGAGCAGATCTCTGATGGTGACCTGACTGCTGATCCAAGGATCGTCGAAGAGGGAGAAGTACGGCAAGTGATCTTTGACCCGGTCGTTCCAGTTCAATTTGTCCTCCTGTACCAGTATTCCCAGTAGACTTGCCGTGAAAGCTTTGGAGTTGGAGGCAATGGCATAGAGTGTGTTTTCATCCGGTTTGTCAGATTTGCCTGTTTCTTTTGTTCCGTAATTGCCGGTGAAGATCAGTTCACCGTCTTTTACAATTCCTATACTTGCACTGGGGACATCCCAGTCTTTTACCATTTTTTCAAAATATTGATCCAGCTTGTCCAGCTCCGGGGATTGTTGGGAAATAGCTGTATGGATAAATTGGAAGCTCAGGAATAAAGCGAGTAGAGTTTTTTTCATGTTAAAGTTTTTTCAGGCGACTTGAAGTTATCAAATCCTGTTTATCCGGCAAAATCAAAAGTTTTTTAATGAAAAATGGCCTTACAATCTGCAAGGCCATTTTGGTTGGAATTAATAGTTGGTTTAGTGTCGTGACAGAAATTAAACAAGTACTGTGCCAATAGGGGGCTTGTTTGTTATTCATATACATCCATGTAGAGCACTACACCTATTGAAGGCTGTATCCAGGTCAGCACTGAGCGAACAGGTTGATAGGAAAAAGAACCGCCTCCTTGTGGTTCGGGGTCGAATTTTGTTCCCTCTTTGAGAAGAAATTCCACTCTTCGGGTATCCTGATACATTATTTTGAGTTGGAAAAAGCCATCATCGGGTGTTTTGAAAGGTATTTTCAAGCCACCTCCCAGTCTGAAAGCTCCTATCCAATTGGCTAAATCCCTGTCCTCCTCGATGGGTTCTTCAAAGCGGCTTTCCCTGATTTTGTATCGCGTGTAGAGGTAGTTAGTTCCTCCCTGCAATTCGATAAAGGGCTTGAGTTTCCAGTCAACCTCAGGAAGGTAGCGGAACATTCCCATGATGCTAAGCAAGTTGTTGTTTCTCCTCAGGCGTAGCTCGTCCGAAAAGCCCCGATAAAGGTCTGTTCTTTTTTCAAGCTTTGTTCCATACATGCCATACCCTACGCTAAGCCCAAGGTCGATCGGTAGGTTCCAGAATTCATAGATCAAAGAAGTGCTGAGTTCCGGAAAGACCGTTCCTGAACTGGCCTCTTTTAGGTTTCCTGTGGGCAAACCTACTCCTGCCTCAAATCCCAGTCCCCAGTTTTGGGCATTTAAGAAAACAGGGAAAAACAATAAAAATGAAAGGCATAAAGTGCTAGTTGTTTTGAACATGGTCCGGGGTTTTAATGAAAAAGACTCCAATATTTTGCTTTAGTTTCAAATATCCCAAAAAAACTTTGGAAGTCGATTGGCTATTTTCAGGCTATGGAATGCTGGTTTTGATAAAATTTTCTACCTTTGCAGTCCGTTCGGGTGAACGGGGTCCTTGCGGTTGAAAATCAGGGGCTTTATCTAAAAACAAAAACCTCAATCCGATGACTCTAGGATTGTTGAAAGTCAGAGTTACAAAATATTATGTCAAATCAAAAAGATTTTAACTGGGACGATTTCGACACCAAAGGATTTGGTGAAGGCTATTCCAAAGAAAAAAGAGCTGAAATGGAGGCCCTTTACGAAGGTACTCTTAATGAAATCACCGAAAAAGAAGTCATCAAAGGTACTGTAGTTGGTATCAATGACAAAGACGTGATCATCAACATCGGCTTCAAATCTGACGGATTGGTTCCTGTTTCGGAATTCCGTGACCTTCCTGATCTTAAGATCGGAGACGAAGTGGAATTGTTTATCGAAGAGCAGGAGAATGCATTGGGCCAGTTGGTACTTTCCAGAAAGAAAGCCAGAATGGTACGTGCATGGCAGGATATCGAAGATGCCCTGGCCAATGATTCTGTGATCGAAGGTCTTGTTAAAAGAAGAACCAAAGGTGGTCTTATCGTAGATATCTACGGTGTAGAAGCGTTTTTGCCAGGTTCTCAGATCGACGTGAAGCCTATCAGAGATTTCGATATCTATGTAGGTAAGAAAATGGAAGTCAAAGTGGTGAAAATCAACCACACCAATGATAACGTAGTCGTATCACACAAAGTCTTGATCGAAAAAGATCTTGAGAAGCAAAAAGCTGAGATCCTGAACAACCTTGAAAAAGGACAGGTACTTGAAGGTGTGATCAAAAACATGACCAACTTCGGTGTATTCATCGATTTGGGTGGTGTTGATGGTTTGCTACACATTACTGATATCTCTTGGGGTAGAATCAACCATCCTGAAGAAGTACTCAACCTTGATGACAAAGTTCAGATCGTTGTTCTTGACTTTGATGATGACAAGAAGAGAATTTCTTTGGGTATGAAGCAATTGACTGCCCATCCATGGGATGCTTTGTCTGCTGATCTTGAAGTCGGTTCCAAAGTACAAGGTAAGATCGTCAATGTAGCCGATTACGGTGCATTCCTAGAGCTTGCTCCTGGTGTAGAGGGATTGATTCACGTTTCTGAAATGAGCTGGTCACAGCACTTGAGAAATCCTGCTGACTTTGTACAGGTAGGTGATGAAATCGAAGCAGTAGTATTGACTTTGGACAAGGACGAAAGAAAAATGTCTTTGGGCATCAAGCAGCTTACTGAAGATCCATGGACCAAAGGTGACATGGTGACCAAGTATGCGGTAGGTTCTAAGCACAAAGGTGTGGTAAGAAACCTTACCAACTTCGGATTGTTCCTCGAGCTTGAGGAAGGTATCGACGGTTTGGTTCACGTATCTGATCTTTCTTGGACTAAGAAAATCAAACACCCGTCTGAATTTGTCAAAGTAGGAGACGAATTGGAAGTAGCTGTGTTGGAACTTGATGTTGACAACAGAAGACTAGCTCTAGGACATAAGCAGTTGGAAGAAAATCCTTGGGATACTTTCGAATCTGTATTCCCTGTAGGATCTGTGCATAAGTGTACTGTAGTTTCTAAAAATGACAAAGGAGCAGTTCTTGAGCTTCCTTATGGTTTGGAAGGTTTCGCAACCAACAAAAACTTAGAGAAAGAAGACGGATCTTCTGTAGAAGTAGGCGAATCTTTGGACTTCAGAGTAACTGAATTCTCAAAAGAAGACAAGAGAATTGTTCTTTCCCATACAGCAATGTTCAAGGAAGAAGCAAAAGTGGCTCCAGCTCCTAAGAAATCAGCCCCTAAGAAAAAAGCAGAAAGTGCTCCGGAAGAGAAATCTACCCTTGGAGATCTTGACGCTCTTGCTGAGTTGAAGGAGAAAATGGAAGGTGGAAAGAAATAATCTCTAGAAACAAGAGACAAGATTCAAGAACCAAGACGGTTCAATATAGATAAAAGTGGCTGCTGAGAGGCGGCCACTTTTTTTGTGTCTTTGATGTATCCTTCGATGTTTTAGAGGCCTCAATGGATTTTTTTTTCTTAATTGATTTCACTCTAAAGAGGGGGGCAACAAAGGATAAGACAACTAAGTATAGCGGTTTTGGGTGAAATTATGTAATTTCCAGAATGAGATATTACTTCCCCCTGATTTTACTTTTGAATGTATTTTTTGCCTGTAGTGAAAGAGATAATGATTCTCAAACCACAACTGACTCAAGCGATTGGGAACTTGTTATCTTGGATTCTATCCAAGTGGATTATTTGGGGAATGTGGATGGGGGAGATTTTAAAAATGGTGTAGGTGTTTTTTTCAATTTTAAGGAAAATAAATTAATCAAGTTTGATTCAAGTGGAAGGGTACTCCAAGAATCCTCCTACCCAAAAGACGGACCAGGCCGTGTAGAATACCCTACACAGTTGAAATTTACTGAAGAGGGGGGGCTTTTTGCGGCTAGCTTTATGGGTTGGTTGTATGAGTTAAATTCAGACCTTAGCCTTAAACAACAAATTGAGCTTTCTTTTCCAACTTTGGCAAAAGACGGGGGAGGCTTTATTCAGAACCTTGGGCACTGGAATGATTCTCTGATCAGCTATTACCCTGGCAGAGGCGGTGTCAATCCTTATGATCCCCACTTTATCAGAGATAATTTTCTTTTGGAAAAAATTGACCCAAACACAGGAGCATCGGTTCCTATAATCCGTATCCCAAATACTTCCAGATACTCTTCTGATAAATACTATGAAAGGGCCTGGATTCAATTTGGGATATCTGGGGATATGCTTCATTTGGTTTTAAACAATGAGACTCTAATCCATACTTATGACTTGAGCAAAGGAGGGAAATATTTAAATTCAGTGGATTTTAAGCCATCTAAATTTTTGGATAATGGGGAGCATTCAGAAAAATATCAGTACATCTCCAGAACCAGAATGCTGGATGGGAATATCCGACAGCTATTTGTAACTGAAATGGGAGTTGTCTTGATTTACCTTGAAGGAATAGATGAAGATACATTTATGCAAAATGAACTGAAAGAACCAATGAACTTCCCTAAATACAAAAATTTCCAAAATAAGGTTATGAAAATAGTTCTTCCTGACTCTTCACTTTCGAATGAAATCGTAGTGCCTTACAAAATAGGGGCGATTCTAAACATTGAAGGTTTGGATAAACCCTTTTATGCAATTCGTGATGATGATTTTCTTGGAGAGGAGCAGGATTATATCACTTTTTATAAGTTGCACTTGCAAAGAAAATAAACGGGTTTTTGAAAAGTGGAATAATTAAGGTCCATTCATTTGTTGGATGGTCTATAAAGAGAAAGGTTCAGTTTTTCACCAATCAATCTTCTCAGCCTTAATTGGCAAGTCCCTCACCCTTGTTCCTGTTCCGTCAAAAACAGCATTGGCAATGGCTGCTGCCACTGGACCTTGCGCAGCTTCTCCAGCACCTAGAGGTTTTTCCTCGGGACGGTTGATCACATGCACTTTTACTTCTGGGGTTTTCATTGCGCGCAATATCGGGTATGAATTCCAGTCTTTGCTCAAAATGCCGTTTTCATCATAATGGACTTCTTCCAACAGTGTCCAACTGGCAGACTGTATCATTCCGCCTTCTGTCTGGTTGATCAGTCCATCAGGATTGATACAGAGACCCGCGTCTATCACGGCCGTCAGTCTCTTGAGGTGAAAGCTTTTTTTATCCTTAAATACCGTTACCTCTGCTAGCACAGCCAGGTAAGCAGCTGAATTTTTGTACTTGGCAAAAGCCAAGCCATACCCGGTATCACTTTTTTTAATCCTGTCATGATAGCCTGTTTCTTTGGCCAATTTATCCAAGACAGCTATTGCTCTTGGATCATCTAGGTTGTTTTTGCGGAAATTAAGCGGATCCTGATCTGCCAAGTGAGACAGTTCATCTATAAAAGATTCCAGAGCAAAAATATTCCCATAGGCCCCAAGGCCTCTCAAGGCTGATGTTCTGAGCGGACCATCGTAATTGTGCAATAGCAGCCTTTTATCGCTTATATTATATAGAGGTGTGGCATTTCTATAAGAGCCACCAGAAAAACCTCCCTTGTCAAAAGTGAAGGGATTCTCGAGATGTCTGGCAGAAACATAATTGCCAGCGTCGCCTCGGGGTCTTGTGCTGTGGGTGTCGGACCATATCTGAGTATCCCAAGCCGTGATCAGGCCTTGGGCATCCATTCCTGCACTGAGCTCTATCCGCATCGCTGAACCATAGGGTTCCCACATATGCTCATTTTCTCTCATCCATTGCAGGCGAATGGGTACATTGGGAAAAGCTTTGGCAATCAAGGCAGCCTCGGCAGATACATCATCGGCCCCGTTGTGCCCATAGCAGCCCGAGCCGGGAAGTCCAATACAGCGGATACTTTCTTCGTTTATGTCAAACAGATCCGCAAGGGTATTTCTAAGGGGATACACTCCTTGGGTGGGTGACCAAACTGTCAGCTTCCCGGCTTCCCATTTTGCCAATGCACAAGAAGGTCCCGTAGAGCCATGCATGTGATAGGGTCTGAAAAATGAAGCCCGGTGTTTTTTATTGGATTGATTGATTTTGGACAGAATGCTGTTGTTTTGCTCAATTGTCTGTGGCGATTGGCTTTTGCGCTTCAGGTCTTCAAAAAGCTGATCAGGCAAAACCGTTATTTTTTCGCTTTCCCAAGTTGAGAGCTCTTTGAGTTTTTCCCAGGCTCTGATGGCCTGGTATTCCCTTTTTGCCACTACAGCCAAAAAGGAGCCGTCTTGGATAACTTTGAGCACCCCTTGAAGGCTGATTGCCGACTCCACATCTACTGACACCAGTCTGGCACTATAGCTGGGAGGGTGGACGATTCTGGCATGTAGCATTCCGGGAAGCCTCAGGTCATGGACGAAGTGGGTTTTTCCCAAAACCATATTCAGGATATCCTCTCTGAGAATGGAATTGCCGATTACCTGATGGTTTTTAGCGTCTTTGAAAGCTATTTTATTATCTACTTTAGATTCTAGGTATTTGCCATCCAAAAGTTCCCAATAGCTTGCCTTTTGACCACTGGGGCCTAGAATTTCTCCATTTTTCACTTCCAAACTCTCGATATCGATGTCCCAATTTACAGAAGCAAGGGAGAGCATGTAATTTCTGGCTGTAGCTGCCGCTTCACGTATGGCTTTGCCACTTCCTTCTACAGAATTACTTCCCGCGGTATAGCCTTCGTTGGCTGTTTGCCCTGTATCACCGTTGATGATATGGCACCTATCTATGTCCACATCCAGTTCTTCAGCTGCTATTTGTAACAGTGCGGTGCGGATCCCCTGGCCTAGTTCCTGTTTCCCAGTCAACACGGTGACGTGGCCATCCGCATCAAGTCTGATCCAGGAATCAATAAGATTCTTATCCAAATGAGGCCTTTCGGGAATTCCTTCGTAGGTGGAATACCCAAGCCCTTCTTCATCTTTGGGTTGGCAATAGGCCAGAGGGAGAAGGTTGAAACCTATTAATAGATGCCCGGAAGTTTTTAGGAAATCCCTTCGGCTTGGTTTTGGTATTGCCATGGCTTAGAATTTGGAGTTGGTTTCTGCTGTTTTCAATATAGCACGGATAAACCTATTGTGTGTACCGCAGCGACAGATCACCTTATCCAGAGCACTTCTCACTTCTTCTTCATCCGGATTGCTGTTTTTTTTGAGCAGGGCCAATCCGGCTATCAGCATGCCATTGAGGCAATATCCACATTGGGCGGCCTGTTCTTTGTAAAAACTCTCTTGAATAGGGTGGAGATTGTCTCCATTAGCCAGACCTTCTATGGTCTGGATTTCCATTTCCTCAAAGTTTTTGCAAGGCTGAACACAGGTGGGAACAGCTTCTCCGTCGGCCAACACCATGCAGGTACCGCACTGCTGCAATCCACAACCGAATTTGGCACCATTCAGTCCAAATTCATCTCTCAATACATACAACAATGGCTCATCACTCTCCACTTCCAAAGAACGGGCAGTTCCATTTACTTTTAGCTTGATAGGCATAAGGGGTCCGGTTAATCTTCCGATAAATTAGCCATTATCAGAAGAGTATCCAAAAGTATGAGGACAGAAGGCCCTATATTTTGACCGCCTACAAGAGAAACAAAATTATTAGATCAAGCCTATAGAAATCTCCATGGGGATCTCCATGACCACTTCTCCCTCAAAAGGTGCAGGTCCTACATACTGGAGGTTCATTATAAATTGTACCCTAGGGCTTCCAAAAAACAATTGGGTAATGGAATTGGCTACATTATCAGGGAGAGGAAGGCTTACAGGCTCTGTGCTCAAAGAAGAAACTGGAGGTACTACCACTTCTACGTTTTGGGTAGGGTCATCGGGGTTCGAAAAAAGTATTGTTCCGCTGATCACTCCCTCACTTTCCAATATTTTTCCACTTTCTGAAGCAACCTCTCCTTTAAAAAGTAATTCTACAGATTTGAATTGAATGTCAAGCAATTCAGAAACACCGGTTCGGACATCTTGGGGAAAGTCATCATCTGTAAGATCAATATCTTCTTCTTTCAGGATCAAAAATGGTGAATCGCTTGTGTACTCCCCAGCAGGAATCTGAACATCAAAAGACTCTTTGAATGTCGTGGAATAGGATGTATTCAGTAGTTCTTCGACAAGTTCACAGGAAGTAAAAATAAATAGAATGGTGAAGGTACAGGCCAGTTTTTTCATAGTGAATTCATTTTATTAAGAAGGAATTTAGACAATATGATTGAGACAAAGCCCTGTAATTGAGTGAGAAGTTAATTTCGATTATTAATTGGGAGCTATGAACTATTGCATTTTTGTGGTGGCCTTATGGGACTTCATTTATCCAGCAGGTTTTTCGATAGTCTCAAAATCTGAACATTTGTCAAAAATGAATTCCAGAGAATGGTTTGGGTTGCAGGTTATTTTTTCTAAAAATAAAAAGCATCCCTATACAGAGATGCTTTTATGTGGAGGTCGCGAGCGGATTCGAACCGCTGTACAAGGTTTTGCAGACCTCTGCCTAACCGCTCGGCCACGCGACCCTGTGCCAATCGGAATGCAAATGTATGGATATTCGGCTTTTTTACAAAAGTATGTGAGTGATAAAATTTTAATGATATTAATCCAAATGTCTTGAGGAAAAATCATCCCGAAATTAATCTGCTGAATTCCAGGAGTGGCCATTGGTATAAAAGGTACCAGTTTTTGGTTTATTTATAATGTTTCTAAATTATTTGGACTGAAATCTTAATCTTTGTAAACTTCTGTCAAACAAAGGCTTACAATAAGTATACGCATGTTTACATATACGGCACTCGTATTTCTGTTAAGTTTGAAATATAGAATCGGGGTAGTACATTTGCAATGTTTATTCAAAACCGTGCAAAAAACTGTTTAATCAAGTATAAATATGTCGATCAATCGCTCGTTATCACGTGTTCCGATGAAAATTAGCACCCTGGTGATGCTATTCTTCCTGAGTTTTGGGACACAAGTCTTTGCGGCTCACCCTGATGTTTCTGATGCTGAAGAAGCCATTGCAGCAGGTAAGTCGATTTTCAACGCCAATTGTAGGACTTGTCACAGGTTAGACCAGAAAAATGTCGGACCGGCATTAAGAGGCGTTACCGACCGTCATTCCATCGATTGGACAAAAAGATTTATCCGAAATTCCCAGGCTCTTATTGCTTCAGGAGATGCTGAAGCTGTGGCTATTTACAATGAGTACAATCAGCTGGCAATGCCATCACATGAATTCCTTTCTGATGATGAGTTACTGGATTTGCTTGCCTACATTGAATATGGCGACAAAGCTGATGCTTCTGCCGCAGCTGCTGGTGGAGAAGGTGGAGAAGGAGTTGCCGGAGGTACTGGAGTACCAAGTGAATACCTGACTATAATTTTGGGAGTCTTGGTTTTGGTGCTTTTCCTGATTCTAGTAGTATTGGGCCTGATCATTTCTATTCTTAACAAGTATCTGGATACCCAGAAATTGGAAGAAGATGATAAGCAATTTGTCAATCAGAAATATGATTTCGGAAAGATCCTGAAGTCAGATGCTTTTATTATCATCATAACAACCATTGTGATTGCTTTGGTGGCCAAGACAGCAATTGATGAGCTTTACACCGTGGGTGTACAGCAAGGCTATGCGCCAAAGCAGCCAATTGCTTTTTCCCATGAACTTCATGCAGGGCAATATGAAATCCAATGTCAGTATTGCCACACAGGTGTTGAGCTAGGCAAGTCTGCCAATATCCCGTCCGCGAATATTTGTATGAACTGCCACATGCATATCCAAAATGTAGGTGGAAAAGACGGAATCTCTCCTGAGATACAAAAGATCTATAATGCTGTAGACAATGATCAGCCAATAGAATGGGTAAGGGTCCATAACCTTCCTGACCTTTCTTACTTCAACCACGCACAGCACGTTGTGGTTGGGGGTGTGGAATGTCAGACTTGCCACGGTCCGATAGAGGAAATGGAAGTGGTTTATCAGCACAGTTCATTGACCATGGGTTGGTGTATAGACTGTCACAGACAGACCAATATCCGTTTTGAGAAAAACGAGTACTACGACAAGTTGGTGCAGTTGCACAAAGATTCCAAAGAGCCTTTGAAAGTAAAAGACATTGGCGGCTTGGAATGTGCCAAATGCCACTATTAATCTAAATAAATTCAGAACTTACTTTTCTTGAATATAAAATGAAGGAAAATAAAAAGACCTATTGGAAAGGGCTAGAGGAATTGACAAACCAGCCGGAGTTTGTAAAGAATGCTGAAAGGGAATTCCCTGAGGCACCATCTGTTTTGGGTGGAGAAGAAGGGGCTTCCAGGAGAGATTTCCTCAAATTGATGGGATTCAGCTTGGCCGCGGCTTCTCTTGCAGCCTGTGAGGCACCGGTAAGAAAAGCCATCCCTTATGTCAACAAGCCTGTTGATGTAAACCCTTCCATTCCGAACTACTATGCTTCTACTTTTGCTTCAGGTGGTGATTATGCCTCCATTGTAGTAAAAACCAGAGAAGGCAGACCTATTAAAATTGATGGTAACGAACTTTCTCCTATTAATGGAAAAGGTGTCAATGCCATTGTAGAGGCTTCTGTATTGTCACTTTATGACAAGCAAAGACTTAAAGGTCCTCATATTGATGGGGAACTGACTGATTGGTCTACTTTGGACAGCCAGTTGAAATCAGCTCTTGGGTCAGCAGGTTCTGTGAAAATTGTAACCAACACTATCCTTTCACCTTCTACCCAGAAGGCATTGGATAAATTTGCTGAGTCTGTAGGTGGGGAAATCATTACTTACGATCCCGTATCCAACTATGGTATACTTAAAGCAGCTGAGACCTCCTATGGAGTAAGTGGGTTGCCTACTTATAAATTTGACAATGCCAAGGTTATTGTAAGTTTTGGAGCAGACTTTTTAGGTACATGGATTTCTCCGACTGAATTTGCAAGGCAATATGTAAAGGGAAGAAAGATTACCAAGGAAAACCCTAATATGTCAAGGCATTTCCAATTTGAGTCAAATTTATCTTTGACCGGCGCCAATGCTGATTACAGAACTCCTATCAAGCCGTCCCAGTCTGGACTTGCGGTTCTTGCGCTTTACAATGCCCTTGCAAGAAAAGGTGGTGCTGCTACAGTGTCAGGTGCCAGTGTTGAAATAGCCAATATCGATCAGGCTGCTAATGAACTTTGGTCCAATAGAGGAAATTCTATTGTGGTTTCAGGTTCCAATGATCCAAATGTTCAGATTGTGATCAACGCAATCAATGACCTTTTGGGGAATAATGGTAAGACTGTAGATTTCTCCAAGCCTTCTTATTTTAGAAAAGGTGATGACGAGAAAATGAACAAGTTTGTAACTGATCTAAAAGCAGGAAGAGTTGGCGGAGTAGTTTTCTACAACTGTAACCCTGTGTATGATTTTGCAAAAGGCGCTGATGTGGAAGAAGGCATTTCTAAAGCAAAAGTTTCCGTATCTACCAACAGCACCATGGATGAAACAGCTTCTTTGGTGAAATTTGTAGCTCCGGATCATCATTACTTGGAATCTTGGAATGATTTTAATCCTAGAAGCGGAGAATACAGCTTATCCCAGCCTACTATCTCCCCACTTTTTGATACCAGACAGGCTCAGGAGTCTTTCTTGGTATGGGCAGGTGAATCAAGCAATTACTTTGATTTCTTGAAAGATAACTGGTCTGAATCCCTGATGGGAACACAATCCGAAATTTCTGACAGTCAGGAATTCTGGGACAGATCATTATATAATGGTGTGTATTCTGATGGTTCTGAAAGTGAAGAGGTAAGTGGATCTGTAGATGTATCCGCTGCTGCTACTGCTATTGGAAGGTCTTATAAGGCGGACAATGCAGGTGCAGAACTTTCTATATACACCAAGGTAGGAATTGGAAGCGGAACCTATGCCAACAACCCTTGGCTTCAGGAGATGTCAGATCCTATTTCCAAAGCTACTTGGGACAACTACCTTACAGTATCTCAGAAATGGGCCAAAGACAATAATGTAAAAATGGTAGAAGGTGCTACCAAGAAAGCTAAAATTACTGTTGGCGATAAGTCTTTGGTAGTTCCTGTTTTGGTACAGCCTGGTCAAGCCGATGGTACTTTTGGTCTTGCACTTGGATATGGTAGAACCAAAGCGGGCAGGGTTGCTAACGGAGTAGGTGTAAATGCATATGAGTTGCTTGACCTATCCAAAGGTTTTGTCAACTATGACATCACAGAAGGAGTAAGTGTTGAAATCACTTCGGATGCTTACAAGATCGCACAGACTCAGACACACCAAACTTACATGGGCAGGGACTTTGTGATCCAGGAAGCTACATTGGCTGATTACAAAAAAGATGCTTCAGCAGGCAGATACCAACCAAAAATCTACAAAGAAGGTGAATTTGTAAAACCTTCAAAGGTTTCCTTGTGGAAAGGTCACAAATACAGCCAACACCACTGGGGATTGGCGATAGACATGAACTCTTGTATTGGTTGTGGTGCCTGTACGGTTGCCTGTCAGGTTGAAAACAACGTGGCTGTAGTAGGCAAGCAGGAGGTTCTCAACAGAAGAGAGATGGCATGGATAAGGATAGACAGGTATTACAGTTCTCCTGAAGGTGCAAGTTCAAACAGTGAATTGGAAAAAGCTGCAGATAATCCTGAAGTTACCTTCCAGCCTATGATGTGTCAGCACTGTAACAACGCTCCTTGTGAGACAGTATGTCCTGTAGCTGCAACCACTCACTCTTCCGAAGGTCTAAACCAAATGACTTACAACAGATGTATAGGTACAAGATATTGTGCTAATAACTGTCCATATAAAGTAAGAAGGTTCAACTGGTTCAAATATCATGACAACAAGGACTTCTCTACGGTTAACGTTGCTCAAAATGATGATTTGGGTAAAATGGTTCTTAACCCTGATGTTACCGTTAGGGCTAGAGGTGTGATTGAAAAATGCTCCATGTGTGTGCAGAGAATCCAACTTGGAAAACTTACTGCTAAGAAAGAAGCAAGAAAAGTTCAGGACGGAGAGATCAACACTGCATGTGCTGCGGCATGTCCTACTGATGCGATTGTATTTGGTGACATGAACGATCCGGAAAGTAAAATCACCAAAATGCTCAAGATCGAAGAAAACACTACTTCCGCAGTGAAAGAAGTGAATGAAGAGAGAGCATATCACGTATTGGAAGAGATCAATGTGAGTCCAAACGTATGGTATTTTACCAAAATCAGAAATAAGGAAAAATCAGAAGCGTAATAATAATTTTATAAGATATGCAAGTTACTTCATCCGTACGTGAACCGCTGATTACAGGCGGGAAGACCCTCAAGGACGTCACTCATGATATATCAAGGCAAGTAGAAGGCAAGCCTAGTATGCTTTGGCTTCTGGCATTGCTTGTATCTGTAGGTGCATTGGCGCTTGGCTTTATCGCCTTGGCAGCCACACTTTGGGAAGGTATCGGAATGTGGGGCCTTAACAAGACCATTGGTTGGGCTTGGGATATTACCAACTTCGTATGGTGGGTTGGTATCGGTCACGCAGGTACATTGATCTCAGCAGTATTGCTGCTTTTCAGACAAAAATGGAGAATGGCCATCAACAGAGCTGCGGAAGCGATGACGATTTTTGCCGTAATCTGTGCTGCCATGTTCCCTATTATCCACATGGGTAGGCCTTGGTTGGGTGCTTATTGGGCACTTCCATTGCCAAACACCTTTGGATCACTTTGGGTAAACTTCAACTCTCCACTTCTTTGGGACGTTTTTGCGATCTCTACTTATTTTTCAGTATCATTGGTTTTCTGGTACATCGCATTGATTCCTGATTTTGCTACTATCCGAGATAGAGCCACAGGATTGAGAAAAGTAATTTATAGTGGATTGGCATTCGGATGGGATGGAGCAGCAAAAACCTGGAGCAGATTTGAAACTGTTTCCTTGATTTTGGCTGGTTTGGCTACGCCTCTTGTACTTTCAGTACACACCATTGTATCCTTTGACTTTGCGACTTCAGTTATTCCGGGATGGCACACTACCATCTTCCCTCCGTACTTTGTGGCGGGTGCAATTTTCTCTGGATTTGCGATGGTATTGACGCTGATGATTGTGACCAGAAAGGTATTCAAGTTGGAAGACTACATTACCATTGGCCACATCGAATTGATGAACATTGTAATCATCATTACAGGTTCGATTGTCGGTATAGCCTATATCACTGAATTTTTCATCGCATGGTATTCTGGAGTAGAAGCAGAGCAGTATGCATTTGTCAATAGGGCATTTGGACCTTATTGGTGGGCATATTGGGCAATGATGACCTGTAATGTAATTTCTCCTCAGCTATTCTGGTTCAAGAAAATCAGAACCTCCATTGTGTTGACTTTCATCCTCTCATTGGTAGTAAACATCGGGATGTGGTTTGAGAGGTTTGTGATTATCGTAACTTCATTGCATAGAGATTTCCTTCCTTCATCTTGGGCGATGTTTTATCCGACTTGGGCTGATGTTGGGGTTTACCTTTTCACATTCGGACTGTTCTTTACCTTGTTCTTCCTTTTCGCGAAGTTCTTTCCGGTAATCAACATGTTTGAAATCAAATCTATCATTAAATCTTCATCCACTAAAGAAGCTAAATAATCATGGAAAGAGATAAGAATTTTATCCTCGGTGTGTTTGACGATGAGGATGTATTATTAAATGCAGTGACTCAGGTAAGAAACAGTGGGGTCAAGATACAAGAAGTATATTCTCCTTTCCCTGTTCATGGTTTGGATGAAGTGCTTGGATATAAAAGAAGCCGCTTGCCAATAGCAGCCTTTTTGTTCGGGATGCTGGGTACTACGCTAGCGCTTACTATGCAGTTTTACATGATGAAGTTTGACTGGCCAATGATCATAGGTGGTAAGGACCATGCTGCATTCCCGGCATTTATTCCGGTTACCTTTGAGCTGACTGTACTATTGGCTGCTTTCGGGATGGTGGGTGTATTTATGGTGTCTTCCAACTTGAAGCCATGGGGGCAAGTAAGAATATTTGACTTAAGAATCACGGATGACAAGCATGTAATGGCCATTGATTTGGCTACCAATGCAGGTATTGGAGAAGAAAAGCTTGCCGAAGTATTGAAACTTTCGGGAGCTACTGAAGTCAATAAAAAAAGTTTTGAATAGGTAAATTGAAGTCATGAAAATCAAAAGATATCTATATACAATCGCCATGGCAGGTGTTGCTTTCGGAGTAGCCTCCTGCGGTGCGTCAGGAGATCACCCTGGATATGAATATGCACCACAAATGTATAATTCAGTTGCCTATGAGCCTCTTTCTCAGATCAAGAATGAAGATGAAGGAAGTTGGCTTTCCAGCAGAGAAGATGGTAAAGGAGAGTTTTTTAATAGTAATCCTAACAACCCTCATGGAATGAACATGAGAGAACCTGTTGAGAATACCGTTCCAAGAACCAGAGACGGATACCTTCCTTACAGACTTAAAGCTTTTGAACTTGAAAAAGCCGCTGAACTGAAGAGCCCAATTGAAGCTACAGATGAGGTGATTGCTGAAGGTAGGGTTCTTTATACCCAATATTGTGCTACTTGCCATGGAGCTGGTGGTGAAGGAGATGGTAAAGCCGGTGAAGTAGTTGGTGGTGTGGCAAACCTAAAAGGTGGCGCTTACATAGACCTTCCGGAAGGTCACATTTTCCACGTGATCATGAAAGGTAAAGGCCGTATGGGTGCACACGGTTCTCAGATTCCACAGGAAAGAATCTGGAAAATTGTTCACTATGTTAAACAAGAAATTCAGAAACAATAATCATGGCTCATAGCACTACAAACTACAATTTGGATCAAAAATTTGAGTTCACAGCTGCGCTGAAGAAGTCAATTATGACGGTATTGGTGATCGGTGCCGTAATCCTTGCGATTGGAATTATCACTGCCATGCTTGGTGGCGGTCATGACCATGCCGAAGGAGGAGATCATGGATATCATTGGTATCAAAGGTTGTTCGCCAACCTCTGGATCAATAATGTGTATTTTACAGGAATAGCTGTTATTGGAGTATTCTTTTTTGCCATCCAATATGCTGCGCAAGCTGGTTGGTCTGCTGGGATTCTAAGAGTAATGTTATCATTTGGGTACTGGTTGCCATTTGCAGCTGTATTGATGATCGTGAGCTTTTTTATAGTAAATCATGATATTTTCCACTGGACGCACAGTGACCTGTTTGATCCAAATGATTCTCATTATGACAAAATCATTGATGGAAAAGGTGGTTACTTCTATTGGCCTCTGGAAAAAGGAAGTTTTCCGATCTTCTTTGTAATTAGATTGGTTGTTTTCTTTGGATTCTGGGTGTTCTTTTTCAACAAGCTAAGAACATTGGCTTATGAAGAAGACATTCATGGAGGAACAGATTATTGGAGAAAAATCAGAACTTGGTCAGCCCTGTTTTTAGTTTTCTTTGCTGTTTCTTCTTCTATATCAGCTTGGGATTGGGTCATGTCTATTGACACGCACTGGTTCTCTACCATGTTTGGTTGGTATGTGTTTGCCTCTTGGTTTGTAGCAGGTCTATCTGCGATTACTTTAGTGGTAGTTTACCTTAGAGAAAATGGATACTTGGAAATGGTAAATGAAAACCACGTTCATGACCTCGGAAAATTTGTATTTGCCTTTTCTATATTCTGGACATACATCTGGTTCTCACAGTTTTTGTTGATCTATTATGCCAATATCCCTGAAGAATCAGTTTACTTTATTGAAAGATTGGAGAGCGACGTGTATAGCCCGTTCATTTTTGTAAATCTAGTGCTAAACTTCTTTCTTCCCTTCCTTGTTCTTATGACTAGAGATGCAAAAAGACATGCTATTTTCTTGAAGGTAGTTTGTTCTTTGATCATTCTTGGACACTGGTTTGATTTCTTCTTGATGGTACAGCCTGGAACATTGGGACAGAATGGTGGATTTGGTTTGATGGAAATAGGCATGTTCTTACTTTATGGCTCAGCTGTAGCCTTAGTAGTATTGAGCAATTTGGCCAAAAGACCTTTGGTAGCCAAAAATCATCCGATGTTGGAAGAGAGTTATCATCATCATATTTAATTATCCGAAAAATTTAAAATTATGTACGGATTTCTAATTGCAGTAGGCGCTTTGTTGTTACTATCCATTATTTGGATGGTGTACAGGATTCAAACCCTAGTATCAGTTGTTAAAGGAAGTGATAAAAAAATCGCTTCAGGTAGCAATAAAATTAATGCTTTGATGTTTGTGTTCTTCTTGGTTGGAGCTACCATTCTTATGTTTTGGTATTCTATTAAGGAGTTTGACAATTATCAATTGCCTGTAGCTTCCGAACACGGTGTAGTAACCGATCAATTGTTTTGGATCACTATGGCAGTAACAGGTGTGGTATTTCTTATTACCCACGTATTGTTATTCTGGTTCCCTTATAAATATCAGTGGAAGGAAGATAGAGTAGCTTCATTTTATCCTGACAACAACAAACTTGAGGTGATTTGGACAATTGTTCCTGCTATAGCCCTTACCGTTTTGGTGATAGGAGGATGGAGAGCCTGGTCTGATATAACTGCACCAGCTCCTGAAAACTCTCATGTTGTTGAAATTCTTGGGTATCAGTTTGCATGGGAGGTGAGATATCCCGGCATGGACAATGTGCTTGGTGAGCATGATTATAGGTTGACATCTGCAACGAATGTTTCTGGCGTGGATTTTTCTGATAAAAATGCTTTGGACGACTTCTCTTCACCTGTAGTGGTAATCCCAAAAGGTGAACCTGTTCTCTTCAAAATCAGAGCAAGAGATGTACTTCACTCTGTATTTGCTCCACACATGAGGCTTAAGATGGATGCAGTACCAGGTATGCCTACAAGATTTTGGTTTACTCCAACCAAGACCACCGAAGAAATGAGGAGAGAAACAGGCAATGATGAATTCGTTTATGAAATTGCATGTACAGAGATTTGTGGCCGTGGTCACAATTCTATGAGAAAAGAAATTCGTGTAGTGGAACCAGAGGAATACAGAAAGTGGTTGGCCGATCAAAAGCCTTATATTGTAAATAATCCTTCTCTGGTAGAAAATCTTCCTGCAGACTTAAAAGAATTGGCTGAAATAACCATCAGCGAGTATAAGTAATTAAATTAAATAATTATGGCAACAGCTAGTGTAGCTTCTCATAGTGGTGCTGCACATGATCATCATGATCATGAGCACCACGATAATTTTATCACCAAGTACATTTTCAGTACTGACCATAAAATGATCGGTAAGCAGTTTTTAATTACCGGTATGTTTTGGGCAATTATTGGTGGTTTACTTTCCCTAATATTCCGACTACAATTAGGTTTTCCTGAAATGGATATGTCTTTCATGAAGCCGATTCTTGGAGGGTGGATTGATGAAACAGGTACCTTGGATCCTGAGTTCTACCTTGCATTGGTAACCATGCACGGAACTATTATGGTATTCTTTGTTTTGACTGCTGGTCTTTCAGGTACCTTCTCCAATTATTTAATTCCACTTCAAATCGGAGCAAGAGATATGGCTTCCGGATTTATGAACATGCTTTCATATTGGTTCTTTTTTGTTTCCGGTGTGATCATGTTTATTTCCTTATTTATTGAAACCGGACCTGCAGCAGGAGGATGGGTAGTATACCCTCCACTTTCAGCTCTTGAACAGGCTATTCCCGGTTCAGGATTGGGAATGACTTTGTGGTTGATATCAATGACTTTCTTTATTGCTTCTTCTTTGTTGGGTGGTATCAATTACATTACTACTGTTATCAACCTAAGGACCAAAGGCATGTCATTTTCCAGGCTTCCATTGACCATATGGGCCTTTTTCTTAACAGCAGTTATTGGTTTATTGTCCTTTCCTGTATTGTTCTCAGCAGCATTACTTTTGGTATTTGACAGGAGCTTTGGAACAAGCTTTTACTTAGCAGATATCTACATTGGTGGTGAGGCATTGCCAAACACAGGTGGTAGTCCTGTTTTATATCAACATTTGTTCTGGTTCTTGGGACACCCTGAAGTATACATTGTATTGTTGCCAGCATTAGGTATTACTTCAGAGATCATCGCTACCAATTCCAGAAAGCCTATCTTTGGTTACAAGGCCATGATCATTTCCATGTTGGGAATCACTATTCTTTCATTCGTAGTATGGGCGCATCACATGTTTGTGTCAGGTATGAATCCTTTCCTTGGTTCAATTTTCATGTTCTTGACATTGATCATTGCGATTCCATCTGCGGTTAAGGTATTCAATTACCTTACTACACTTTGGAGGGGTAACTTGATTTTCACTCCGGGAATGTTATTCTCTATAGGTCTGGTGTCCTTCTTTATATCGGGTGGTCTTACAGGGATTTTCCTAGGAAACTCGGCTATCGATATTCAATTGCATGATACCTACTTTGTAGTAGCTCACTTCCACTTGGTAATGGGTTCTGCCTCTTTCTTTGGATTGATGGCGGGTGTATACCATTGGTTCCCTAAGATGTTTGGAAGAATGATGGATGCCAAGCTGGGATACATTCACTTCTGGGCAACTTTCATTGGAGTTTATTTAGTGTTTTTCCCAATGCACTATATCGGTATTGCCGGTTTCCCAAGAAGATATTATACGTGGACCGGATTTGAATTTTCCAACATGTATACAGATTTGAATATGTTTGTCTCAATTGCAGCCATTCTTACATTTGGTGCACAGTTGATATTCCTATTCAACTTCTTCTATTCTATGTACAGGGGAAGGGTAGCTCCTCTTAACCCTTGGAGATCTAATACACTGGAATGGACTACTCCACTTCATCCAGGACATGGTAACTGGCCTGGAGAAATACCTTCTGTTTACAGATGGCCTTACGATTATTCTAAGCCTGGTGCTCCAGAAGATTTCATTCCTCAGACTGTGCCTTTGTCAGCTACTCCAGAATCCAATCTTCCTCATGAGCAGGAGTTGGTGAAATTGGAAAAAGAGATTATTGCTGAAGAAGAGGCTGTATTGGTCGCCAATGAATCCACAAATTCTTAAATCAATTAACAGCTTTCGCAGTATAGCTTTGATTACTGTGATAGCTGTTTATTTTCTGATATTAGTCGGCGGGATCGTTAGAAGTACAGGCTCAGGAATGGGCTGTCCCGACTGGCCAAAATGTTTTGGGAGTTTGGTTCCACCTACAAGTGTGGACCAGCTCCCAAACGATTATCAGGACATATACTTAGCCAAAAGGGTTAAGAAAAATGAAAAGTTTGTTGCTCAACTCGATGCTCTTGGATTTCATCAAAAAGCAGATGAGATCCGAAATGACAAGACCATTCTGATTGAGGAGGAGTTTAATCCGGTTAAAACCTGGATTGAATACCTAAATAGGTTGGTAGGAGCTGTAATAGGTCTGCTGGTTCTGTTTACGGTGTACAGGTCTTTGGCTTTGTGGAAAACGGATAAGACCATAACCCTTATCTCGGTATTCAACCTCTTTTTGGTATTGTTCCAAGCTTGGATAGGTTCTATAGTGGTTTCTACCAATCTGTTGCCTTGGATGATTACTCTTCATATGGTTTTGGCCTTGGTGATTGTCTGCTTGTTGCTGTATACCTACTACAGATCATATAGATTGGCTGTTCGTACCGGATATGCGACTGAAATGCCTAAGCGCTTGTTTTATATTCTTACGGTGGGTTTTATTCTAATGCTCGTGCAGGTTGTCTTTGGTACGCAGGTCAGAGAAGAAATTGATAAAGTTGCCTTTGAATATGGGTATCTACTCAGAAATGAGTGGATTGATCAGTTAGGGTTGACATTCTACATCCATAGGTCTTTCTCCTTGCTTCTATTGGGTATCCACCTTCTTTTCATTTATAAAGTTTACAAGTATTCCATGAGGAATACAATGCTTTACAACTGGTCTTTGATTCTAATCGGCTTTATAGGTCTGGAAATAGTTTCAGGTGTTGCCATGGCATACTTTGGAATTCCAGCTTTTCTTCAGCCTGTTCACCTGTTGTTTGGTTCATTGATTATTGGGGTTCAATTCGTGTTATTATTGCAATTGAAAGACCAACAAAAATTACAATTAGAAAAGGTTCATGAGAACAATTAATATTTCAGAACAGGCCTTATTCGAGGCGATTTCCTTTAGAGCAAAAGCCTACCTAGAGTTGATAAAGCTTAGGCTATCTGCTTTGGTCACTTTCTCTGCTGTATTTGGTTTTATTCTGGGAGATTCAGGCACCTTGTTTTCCTGGGGAGCTTTCTTCGCCTTGATGACAGGAGGTTTCCTAATAACCGGTGCTTCTGGTGCAGCCAATGAAATATTGGAGAAGGAATATGATAAGTTGATGAAAAGAACTGAAAAGCGACCTTTACCGATGAAGCAGATCTCTGTTCAGGAAGCATATTGGTTTACTTTCATTACTGCATTTCTTGGGATCAGCATTCTTTGGCTGTTTACCAATCCTCTTACTACATTGCTTGGAGTAGTAAGCATGGTTTTATACGTGTTCGTTTATACACCGCTTAAAAGAGTTGGTCCTATAGCAGTATTTGTTGGAGCGATTCCAGGAGCAATGCCTCCTCTGTTGGGATGGACAGCTGCTACCGGACAAATCAGTGTTGAAGCGCTGATAATCTTTGGAATACAATTTA
Source organism: Arthrospiribacter ruber (assembly GCF_019343195.1). Classification (GTDB taxonomy): domain Bacteria; phylum Bacteroidota; class Bacteroidia; order Cytophagales; family Cyclobacteriaceae; genus Arthrospiribacter; species Arthrospiribacter ruber. The sequence continues at coordinate 270,495 of NZ_RPHB01000006.1, read as the reverse complement.
TCTGGCAGTTTCCTCATTTCTGGGCAATTGCTTGGGTGAGTGATGAAGATTACAAAAGGGCTGGATTCAAGCTATTGCCTAGTGGCGGCAAAAAAGATCTTAATACTGCTATTCAGATAATGATTTATACGCTTTTCCTGATACCTCTTGGTCTATTGCCAATGTATTTTGGACTTACTGGGATCAATTCTGCCGTAGTGGTTACCATCTGTGGGGTTTTGTTTTTGGCACAGACTTTCTCCTTAATGAGAGATTGTTCCAGAAAATCTGCTCTGAAAATTATGTTTGGTTCATTCTTGTACCTTCCTATTGTACAGATAGCATTCTTGCTGGATAAAATTTAAAACATGGAAGAGAAATTTGCATACATAGAGGGAGCGGAACAACCTATTTCCATGCATCCCAAAAAATTTGCCCTGTGGCTTTTTATAGTTACTGTGGTGATGATATTTGCTTCTTTGACGAGTGCTTACATAGTCCGTCAAGCAGAAGGCAATTGGCTGGAGTTTCAGCTGCCTGATATTTTCTATTATACTTCCGGTATTATAATATTGAGTAGCATAACACTTCATTTTGCTTATGTTTCTGCCAAGAAAGATGAGCTATCAAAAGTTAGGTTGGGTATGATATTGACCTCTGTTCTAGGGTTAGCCTTCTTAGTAGGTCAATGGTACAGTTGGGTGGCTTTGGTAGACAGAGATGTGTTTTTCGTAGGTAATCCTGCGGGTTCATTTCTTTATGTTTTCACTGGACTCCATGCATTACACCTCATAAGCGGTGTGATTTTTCTAATTATTGTGTTAATTTCGTCCTTTAGATATAAAGTTCATTCCAAAAATATGGATACCATGGAAATGTGTGTCACTTATTGGCACTTTCTTGGTGGGCTTTGGTTATATCTATTTATGTTCTTGTTATTGAATCATTAAAAATAAAAGTAAATTTTAACTCATATGTCAACGACTGCGACTGCTGTTGGAGTAAGCTCCAAAAGAGGAATCTGGGGAGGTGGTAACGAACCACTTAAAGCCAGCTATGGAAAACTTATGATGTGGTTTTTCCTTCTTTCAGATATCTTTACATTTGCCGCCTTTTTGACAGCTTATGCTGCGATCAGAGTATCTTACCCTGGATATGCCGGGCCTGAGGATGTATTTGTAGGCTCCAATGAATACTGGCCTGTTCCTGAAATGGTATTTGACGCCATTCCGTTTTTTCATGGGGTACATATTCCATTGGCATTTGTAGGTTTGATGACCTTTATCCTTATCATGAGTTCTGTTACTATGGTTTTGGCTGTTGAAGCTGGTCACAGAAATGACAGACCTGATGTGGTTAAATGGTTGCTTTGGACTCTTCTTGGTGGCATCACTTTCTTGAGCTGTCAGGCTTGGGAATGGTCCCACTTTATACATGGGACGGATGGGGGCTCTTTAATGACTTACGTCAACAATCTAGGTCAGATTGTTTCAGAAACAGTATATGGAGCCAATCTTGCTGTAAATGAATACGGACCTGCAGCTTTTGCCCAACTTTTCTTTTTTATCACTGGATTCCACGGATTTCACGTTACTATAGGAGTTTTCCTCTTGTTCTTAGCGTTTTATCAGGCAGCAGTAGGTGTTTATGAAAGAAGAGGACACTATGAAATGGTGGAAAAAATTGGCCTTTACTGGCACTTTGTAGACTTAGTATGGGTATTTGTGTTTACCTTCTTCTATTTGATCTAACTTATTAATAAATAGCATTATGGCAACTAATGAAAATAAATCTTCTCTTGAAGTAATACCTAGAAACGAAGAGAAAATCAAGAAAATCTGGAAAACTGCGGGTATTCTTTTGGTTTTGACTTCCATTGAATTTCTTTTTGCTTTCACCCTTCCTAGAGGCCTGTTGCTCTATGCAATATTCATCGGGCTGACTATTTGGAAAGCAAAATACATTATGATGGAATTTATGCACCTTGGCGAAGAAGCAAAGCCTTTGTTTTATTCCATAATAGTGCCGTTGATTTTCTTGGTTTGGCTTGTAATCGCCTTGATGAGAGAAGGAAGTGATATCTTCATGATAAGGTGGTAATCACACATAATTTATAAAAAAAAGTAGGTTGGGGTGTGACACTTCAACCTACTTTTTTGTTTACTGATAAAAAATATATGAAAGGACTAAGAATTTTACAGGGGCTGATATTGGTTTGTGTACTTATGGTGCCTGTATTGATTATAGTTTTTTTGAAATCATTTGGCACCAATCATTATGACATCCCCATACTTTATGAAGAAGGAATAGAAAACCCTTTTCAGGAATGTGAGGTTGCAGGAGAGGGGCAGCATTATATCCCTGAATTTTCTCTTTACACCCAAAAAGAAGAAAAGAGGGGAAGAAAGGAAATGGAAGGGAAAATCACTATTGTGGATTTCTTTTTCACGTCTTGTCCAAGTATTTGTCCTGTTATGTCAACCGAAATGGAAAGAGTGGATGATGCTTTCAGGAATCAGGATGATGTCCAGATATATTCTATCTCCATAGATCCTGAGTACGATACTCCAGAAGTCCTGGCAGAATATGCAGCAAGGCATAATGCTAACGAAGATAAATGGCATTTTCTAACAGGGGACAAGGAGGATATTTACAACTTGGCTAGGTGTGGGTTTATTCTGCCTACCTTGGATGGTTATGGTGATCCTGAGGAATTTGTTCATAGTGACAAATTTGTGCTCGTAGATGATCAGGGAAGGATCAGAGGCTATTACAGCGGAACCAATAGAGATGAGGTGGACAGGTTGATTTTGGAAACTAAAATTTTGCTACATGGAAAGAAATAATGCATTGAAGACTTCCCAGGATTCAGGGATAATCAAGTGGATTACAGTGATTGCTATAGCTGTTCCAGTTGTGGTTGCGGTTCTTTTATTTATGCCATCCAAATTGGACATAGCAAGTGAATGGGTTTATTTTCTACCCCATTTAAATGCTGTAATCAATTCAGCAGCGACAGTTGCCTTGATCGCAGGTCTGGTTTTTATCAAACAAAAGAACATACAACTTCACAGGGCAGCTATGACCACTGCCTTTGGCTTGGGAGCAATATTTCTGGTTTCCTATGTGATTTATCACGCGGCTGCTGAAAGTACTGCTTTTGGTGGAGAAGGTATTATCCGAAGTGTTTATTATTTTATTTTGATTACCCACATCATCCTGGCTGCAGTGGCTTTGTTTCCGATATTGCTGGCATACTATTATGGCTATACCGATCAGAGACAAAAACATAAAAAAGTGGTCAGGTATGCTTACCCTATCTGGTTGTATGTGACCATTTCCGGAGTGTTGGTCTACCTGATGATCAGTCCGTATTATAACTTCTAAACTAATATTTGAAATCAGACGTTGTGTGGATATGAATCGGTTGAAACAAATTTTGCTTACCTTACTTATCATGGTATCCTTTCAGGTGCAGACCTGGGCACAATGTGCCATGTGTAGGGCTACTGTTGAAAACAATGTAAGTACTGGAGAAACCTCAGTCGGAGCTGGGTTGAATACCGGAATTCTATACCTTTTTGTGATGCCATATCTGATCGCAATGGTGATCGGCTATCTTTGGTATAAAAAGGCCAAGGAAAGGAAATCAAAATATATCTTTCACGGAGAGAAATTCTGACCTGAAAAAGCAAAGTTTGATTATAGACTTTGCTTTTTTACTTTTGGCTATATATGCTGAAGAAAAAGCGCTTTGTCCTTTTGTTGTCCGTCCTCGGAATAGGATTGCTCCTGGCTTTGAATTTTATTCTGAGCAACAGGGAGGGAGATGACAAGTTTTTGAGGCCAATTTCAAAAAAAATCAATCAAGTAGAAGCTGAGTTTGACCTTGACTTCATAGAGATACTGATGCGCAACCGGCCTGATGAATCATTGACTTTTTCAAATCTCAGCATTGATTCCTACCATGAGTACTTTCTTTTTGACGAAAACGGGCAGTTGATTTACTGGTCGGATTTCAGCTATATTCCGGATTACGAAACCGTCAGGGTACAAGAAAACAAAAGGCTACTTGAGGATAGAGAAGGGGTTTATTTTTCTAAAATCAGGAGGTTTAGCAGGAATGACAAGGGGTACTTTTTGGTGCAGGTTTATCCTCTTTACAATAAACGGGAAATTCAAAACGAATTTCTTTCTTCGGGATTCAACAAATCGGTTTTTGGGAATGATAGGGTAGAGTTGAGCGCTGAAGAAGCAAATGGTTTTGTAGATGTTCGGGGGAGTAAAAACGAGTACCTGTTTTCAATCAGCTTTGAGTCAGGTTACCAGGCAATAGGTCAGACCAACAATGTTCCCCTGATGGTATTTTTCTTTTCCCTGCTCTTTTTAATTTTGATTTCAGGATACGATTTTGTAAAAACCATCTGGAAGAAAGGACAGAAATTTATTGCTGTATTTTATGCATCTCTCATTTTGTTTTCTATTCGGGGGTTTATGCTTTTTTTCGGTTTCCCTCAGGATTATTTCGATTTCAGTCTGTTTGATTCAAGCCGCTTTGCTTCCTCACTGCTCAATCCCAGCTTGGGAGATTTACTTCTTAATGTCATATGCCTGATAATTCCTTTTGCAATGATATTGGCCATACTACTGGGCCAGGCTTTTATTCAAAGGTTTCAGGAGTTTAGTCAAAAGTACAAAAGATGGTATTTTTTCGTATTGGCGTATTTTTTCTCTACCGTTTTATTGATAGGTTTTTATTCTCTATACATTAATATCCTCAGTAATTCTCAATGGGATCTGAATATCTTGAGCATACCTTCTTTTGACTATTTTAAGGGTATCAGTCTTTTATTGGTTTTCTTTGGAAGTGCAGGATACTTGCTGTTTTCAATCATAGCCCTCAGTCTTGTGCTTGAGTACAGGCAATATAGTAAGGTGTACGCATTGCAGGTGCTGCTTATTTTTTCTACCCCAATAGTGATAGGGCTTTCGATTATCAATTGGATTTATTTGCTTGTTTATCTGACACATCTTTTATTTTTGATTTCCATCATCAGCTTTGAGTTATACAAAAACATCTTCAGGCTAGGCCTCAATACCTTTCTGACCTTTTTCTTTGGTTGTTTGATTTCTGCCATTGTCACTGGAATCGCAGCCCACCAAGTTTACCTCGAAAGACAACAACAATCCAAAGTGCGCTTTGGGAATCAACAACTCATTGAAAATGATGTAATGGCGGAGTTTTTCCTTTCTGACATCATGAAAAGGATTTCAGAGGATATTTTTATCAAAAATGCACTCACAGATCCCCTGCAGGCCAAAGAGCCGATTGAAAGGAAAATCAGGAGGATTCACATGACCAATTACTTTGATCAATATGCCCTGAAAGTTAAAGTTTTCAATGCTGCAGGAGATAATGTGCTTCAGCGGGGAGATGAGGAAAGTCTTCAGGATCTTAGGGTCAATTATGTGAAAAGTGATTACATCACTTCTGTGCGTGACCTGTATTTTATCAAAGGCACGGAAGAGATCGGCAGCAATCAATACTTCGCTTTTATCCCGTTGTACAGGGATGATGTGTTTATCGGAACAGTCTACCTAGAACTCAATCAGATCAGGATTCTTCCTGGTTCGGTATTTCCGAAGCTTCTTATGGATCAAAATTATCAGGCCTCTTTCAATGACAGGTACTATGATTTTGCTGTTTATCAGGATGGAGAGCTTCAATATGCAGTAGGAGTTTTTAATTACAGGGCATCCGACCTGCACAATTACGTAGAAAACGGTGCACTTTTTTCTGCTGGGATATATAAAAAACAGTACCACCATCTTGGAGTACGAAATGAGGACAGGGTTGTCATTGTTTCCTCACCCATTTATTCGGTTTATTATATTCTTGCAGATATTTCCTTGTTTTTTCTGTTTTACATTCTGCTGACCTTGCTGAGTGTTGTGGTTTATGCCTTGATGAAAGGGCTCAAAACCTTTAATTTTAATTATGCCACAAGGCTACAGATGTACCTTAATTTTGCATTTTTCTTCCCTATACTCATTATTTCGGCTATTATCTTAGGGTTGTTGGCGAATTCTTACCAGGACGAGCTTCACAGGCAATACTTCCAAAGGGCTACTTTAGTCAAAGACAATCTATCGGCTATTATGGAAAAGCAAAGTGCTGGAGTAGCTGATAGGGAGGATTTCTTTGAAGAAGTCAATAACCTTGCAGGGACTGCCAATATAGAGATAAATGTTTTTGACAGGACAGGTTACCTGATGACCAGCTCCCAGCCCAATATTTTTGATAAAAGGGTGGTCACCAGATACGTCAATCCCCAAGCAATTGCCGAATTGCTGGAAGGACAAAACAATCTTGTTCTTTTAGAAGAAAGTATAGGCAAATTGAATTATAAAGCCGTTTATTCAGCAATTCGGAGTTCGGATGGACAGGAGGTACAGGCTATTATTTCCATTCCTTTCTTTGAATCAGAAACGGAGTTGGATATCCTTATAGCTGATGTACTGAGTAATATCCTCAACATCTTTGTGCTGGTATTCATCATATTTTTGTTTGTCTCCTATTTCGTTTCAAAAAGCCTGACTTTTCCATTCAAACTTCTTACCCAAAAGCTGAAGGCCACTGACCTGGAAAACAATGAGCCTATGTATTGGCCTTCCAATGACGAAATAGGACTTTTGGTAAATGAATACAATAACATGCTCTATAAGCTTGAAGCCAGTAAAAATGTGCTTGCAAACACAGAGAAGGAAAGTGCGTGGAGGGAAATGGCCAAACAAGTGGCGCATGAAATCAAAAATCCACTGACTCCAATGAAGCTTACACTACAGCATCTTTTGAGACTACAGGCTGAAGGGAAGTTGGAGGATCCTTCAAAGCTGAAAAAGCCAGTAGAGACTTTGATAACTCAAGTAGATACATTAAGTGATATAGCCACCTCGTTTTCTACTTTTGCTAAAATGCCACTGCCAAAAAATGAACTGATGGATTTCAGGAAGGTTGTGAAGGAGATCATCGAATTGTTCAGAAACAGGGAAAGGGGCACTGTTACTTTTATTGACCATACTGAAGAAATTCCAGTTTATGTAATGGGAGATGATCAGCTTTTCGGAAGGGTAATTTCAAACCTAATCATCAATGGGATACAGGCAGTGGATGGAAGGAAAAGACCTGTGGTCGATGTATCCATGAAAGTCGATAATGGAAAGGTTGTGTTGATGATAAAGGATAATGGTAAGGGCATTCCGGATGAGTTGAAAGATAAAATATTCATCCCTAATTTCAGCACCAAGTCCGAAGGCTCAGGATTGGGACTGGCCATTGCCAAAAGGGGTGTAGAGACGGCCGGGGGTAGAATCTGGTTTGAAACCCAAGTTGGTACAGGTACCCGTTTTTTCCTCGAATTTGACTTGGTAAGGCTCAATTGATGGTTTCAGGTCTTAGGTTTGAAATTGTTTGAGCGAAAATATTACCTTAGCAAGGTCTTCGCGTGTGATTATGATCAGGTTAGGGTGTTATCTATTATTTCAGTTGATACTTTGTGTGGGGTGTTGGACACCTCTTTTCGCTCAGTCTGATTACTGTAAGTGGCTTCCTGCTCAGGAGATTAATGAAGAATTCTTCCTAGATTCCCTCAGTGTACTAAAGGAGTCCATCAAAGTCACAGATGTTCAGGGTAAGGAATATGCCTTTGAGTATTCCCTGAGCACAGGAAAACTTTTAATGGAAAAGTGGCAGGAAATTCCCGACTCCTTGCTTTTTTGCTACAGGACATTTCCTTATGCATTTCATCAGGCAGTATCCAAAAGAACCCTAATGGTGGATTATGACAGCATGGCGATGTTCAAAGACAACAGGGTGCAGGCTGCTCCGGCATTTGACTTCCGTGAGGAGTTTTTTCCCAGTACCAACCTGAACAAATCAGGGAACCTTACTAGAGGCGTTTCTTTCGGTAATACACAAAATCTTTTTGTCAATTCATCCCTCAACCTTCAGATGAATGGGCAACTGGCCGACAACCTGAATATTCGGGCAAGTATCACTGATCAAAATGTACCCTTTCAGCCGGAAGGAAACACCCAGCAGCTTCAGGATTTCGACAATGTTCTGGTAGAGCTGTACAATGACAAGTTTAACTTAGCAGCCGGAGATGTGGTGCTCCAGCAAAGAAAGTCGGAGTTTTTGAGGTATTATAAAAACGTCCAAGGAGCCCAGCTTACCAGCAATTATACCATCGGGGAAAAGTGGCGGGCATCCACTCAAGGTTCTGCTTCTGTGGCCAAAGGTAAGTTTGCTTCCATTATTCTGGAAATCAGTGAAGGAACATTAGGTCCTTACCGAATTCCAGGACCTCAAAATGAAAGATTTGTGATCGTGATGGCAAATTCTGAAAAAGTGTTTTTGGATGGAAAGCAATTGCAAAGAGGCTTCAACTATGATTATGTGATTGACTACAATCAAGGGGAAATTACTTTCACACCCAATGTGCTCATTACCCAATATTCCAGGGTGAGAATTGACTTTGAATATGCGGAGAGGAATTTTTCCAGATCCATCATTTCTGCCAACCACATACAGGAAACCGATAAGGTAACCTTGTACATGAATTTTTACCGAGAACAGGACAATAGAAACAGGCCTTTGTTTTTTGAGTTTTCTGATGCGGACAAAGCCTTGCTCGCATCTGTAGGTGATAATATTGATGCTGCTGCTGTGCCTAGGGTTGACAGCGTTGCTTTTGATCCGAATAGGGTGCTTTACAGAAGAGTGAGGGATGTGGACGATCAAGGGCTTCCGATAGAGTTTTTTGAATACAGTACCAATCCCGAAGAGGCGCATTTCGCAGTTTCTTTCAGTGAAGTCGGACAGGGCAATGGGGATTATGTAAGAGACAGACAGATCGCCAATGGGCCTGTCTTTTTGTTTCGTCCAAGAATCAATGGAGTGCAGCAAGGCAATTATTCTATTATGTCGCCATTACCAGCGCCAAACAAGCGACAAATGTTTACCACTGGGGCAAGGGTGAGGCTCAGTAGCCACGAAGAGGTATTTACGGAATTGGCCATATCTCAGAGGGATGATAATCTTTTTTCGGAAATAGATAACGAAAACAATCAGGGCTTTGGAATCAAGTCCGGAGTCCTTTCACAGAACAGGAAGTTTGACAAATTCAAAGGATATACCCTTAATGCTCTGACTGAATTTGAATACAACTCTACAAACTTCAGCTTTATTGACCGATTAAGGTATATAGAATTTGACCGGGACTGGAGTCTCACTCCTGAAGATGCCGCCCTTGCCGGGCATGAGAGACTTTTCAATACTGAGTTTGAGTTTCAAAAGGATGCCAATAACTTGGCTTCTTATAGGTTTAACTTTAGGAACAGGGGAAACATACTTTCCGGTACCCAGCATGTAGCGAGGTGGAACCAGCAAATGGGCAAACGTTTTTTTGTAAGGAATGATTTTTTCCTGCTGGATTCGGATGTCAGGGACTTGAATTCATCTTGGGTAAGGTACACGGGTGATATACAATATAGGTCCAAGGTTTTGGTACCGGGGTATAAGATCATGCTAGACAGAAATGCGGTGAGAGATACTGAAAGGGATTCTGTGGTCAGTACGGCCATGAATTTTTTGGAGCATCAAGCCTACCTCAACAGCAATGATACTTTGCCGTACTCATTTTTTATAAATGCTTCGGTCAGAGAGGATAAGTTTCCTGTAGCAGGTGAACTTAGGGCAGATACAGAGGCTTTCCAGACCATGTTTGGGTTGAAAAGAAGGTTCAATGGACACGACCTAAGTGCTACATTTACTTATAGGGAGTTGGAGTTTGTCAGGATTTCCCAAGAAAAGGAAACCACTGTGTTGGGGAAAGTTGACTATCTGGGGACGCTATGGAATGGAAATGTAAGGAATGAGCTTAGCTATGCTTTGGGTAATGGGAGGGAATTCAGGAGAGAATTTGTCTTTTTGCCCGTGCCAACAGGAGAAGGTACCCATGCATGGAGGGATGACAATGGAGATGGGATTCAGCAATTAAACGAGTTTTATATAGCGATCAATCCGGAAGAAAAAAACTTTATCAAAGTGTTTGTGCCCACCACAGATTTTGTTCAGGCTTTTACCACCATTTTCAACTACAGGCTCAATGCCAAATTTCCTGATGCTTGGCGCAAGGAAGGCGGTATCCGTCAGTTTTTACAGCGGTTTTCGAACAATAGCAGTGTCAGTATTGAAAAGAAAATCACCTCCTCAGAGTTTTGGGACAGGATTAATCCGCTGGTCGGAGGCTTTGCCGATGAAGACCTGCTTTCTGTCAGGCAAGTCATCCGCTCCTCTTTCTTTTTTAACAGGGCATCGGCAAAGTATGGTTTTGACTTTTCTATATTTGACAGTCAGAATAAGCAGTTGCTTGCCGGTGGCTTTGATGACCTGATTCAGAAAGACCTCAGGCTCAATACCAGGTACAACTTAAATCCTAACCTCAATATCAGGATTATCGGACAGACAGGAAAGCGCATTGCAAATTCTGATTTTTTGGACAACCGCAATTATAATATTGAGCAATCAGGAATAGGTCCGGAATTTGCATGGCAGCCGAGCAGTATATTCCGGACTACTTTTACGTACAACTATACAGACAAAATCAACCTGGCCAACACAGAACTGGACGAAAGGGCTGTGTTGCATCAGACCGGTTTGGATTTCAGGTATGCAAAGGCCATCAAGACCACGATTAATGCCAATTTCAGGTACATTCATATTGATTACAATGGTATAGCTAACTCGCCTGCCGGTTATGAGATGCTTCAGGCCCTTACCAATGGAAGCAATGTCACTTGGACCCTGAACTGGTTACAAAAAATCGGAGAAGGGCTTCAAATGAACATGGTCTATGAGGGCAGAAATTCTGAGGGGCTTGGCAGACTCGTTCATATTGGAAGGATGCAGGTGACAGCTTTATTTTAAGGATATGGATTCAATTCAATTTTTCTGAATTCTACTTCAGCACCTTCAGCCTGAATTGCAATCTGGCCCTTTTGAGCAGTAGCATTAAATCCATGATTGACCATGTCTCCATTTACCTAATCAGTGATCTGATCTTCTTTGCAGTCTATGATCATTTGGTTCCATTCCCCGAGAGGCCTCTCTGATCCTTCTGTCAGATTTCTGATTCTTCTTTCTTTTCCATTGAAAAGAGTTTGGGCTACAGAAGATTTTAATCTGAAGGAAGCGAGAACCAAGAGTAAAAGAATATGTTTTTGCATTCCTTAAATTAAAAAATAGAAGGGAAAAAGCCAGAATTTTTTGCAACCGATGCTAAACATGATTTTTATCATGTTTAGACCTTCTATTTGTCACTCTATTCCAATACTGCCCCCTCTAGATTTGTAACATCAAACAAAGAATGCCATGCAGGGGGAAATCAAAAACAAATCAGGCTTTACTTTTCCGGAGGAAATCATTGCCACTCACTTTTGCAAGCGATTGCCGGACGGCTTTTCGCATCATGTCAATCAGGGTGGTCAAGAAATTTCCTGTAGCCCACTTGAAGGACCTTCTCTTTATACCGCCCATTTGCCTAAGGTGCTGGATTGGCTGCATCAGCATGAGAAGCCTCTTCCACTTCAAAAGGAGCCCTGCAATATTCCGGTTCTATTGTTTGATGATGAGCTGAACTTCGACAAACTGCTTTTTCATTATGACGGTACTCCGGCTTCAGCCAGATTGATCAGAAACTTTGTGGAGCTTTTTGAAGAAAATATCCATGATAGCAATGCTACAATCATATCTCCTTGTTTTATTCCAAAATCCAAGCAGAGGGAAGAGCAGGAAATCGTACAACTACTTGCTTCCAAAACCGCAGAAACATCATTTATTAAGTTCAATTTCAACAGGATAGGGGATTTTTGGTCCTATGCTGTCAAGCATAAGTGTACCCTTTTGGTCACTACCAAAAGTTATCAGGCTGATCTGGCTAAGGTGTTGTTCCATTTTTATAAAGGTGGAATGTGGTACAATAGGCTTTCTTTTTATCTCTCATTTTGATCGGAAGGATAGTATATGGGAAAGATAACTGATACCCCGATTTCTACTCATACTTGCTACCATTGCGGTGAGGCATGCAAGGAAGATATCCTTCATTTTGATCAAAAAGAGTTTTGTTGTACAGGCTGTAAGCTGGTATACGAAGTACTTAGTGATAATGACCTTTGTAGCTATTACGACATTGCCGATAGTCCAGGAATCAATCAAAAGAACAGTGCCAAACGAGACAATAGGTTTGATTACCTGGATGATGTGGATATCATAAAAAAGCTGGTCGACTTCAGGAATGAAGACGAAACCCATATTACTTTCTATATTCCTTTGATACATTGCGCTTCCTGCATTTGGCTGTTGGAAAACCTCCACAAGCTCAATGAGGGAATAGTGTCAGGCAGAGTGGACTTCATCAAGAAAAAAGTGCAAGTGAAGTTTGCCCACCAAAAAGTCAGCCTTAAGGAAGTGGTAGTATTGCTTTCCAAAATCGGATATGAACCACATATCAACCTTGCGGACAGTGAAAGAAAGACAGTTTCCCCATCCAATAAGAGGTTGATATACCGCCTTGCAGTAGCAGGATTTTGTTTTGGCAATATGATGCTGTTCAGCCTTCCTGAGTACTTTGCGGAAGCTGAGCTATTGGGCAATGGGTTCAAAAAGACCTTCAATTACCTGAATGTCATGCTGGCACTTCCGGTATTTTTTTACTCCGCGACAGATTATTATCGGTCTGCTTGGATATCTATCCGCAACAAAGCCATCAATATGGATGTGCCCATTGCAATAGGGATTTTGACCCTGTTTTTCTATAGCCTTTATGACATTTTCCTTTTGGGAAATGAAGGCTACATGGATACATTGGGAGGGCTGCTCTTTTTTCTCCTGATAGGAAAATATTACCAGCAAAAGACCTATGACACGCTTTCTTTTGACCGGGATTACAAATCTTATTTCCCAATAGCAGTAAGCAGGGTAGTGGCAGATAGGGAAGAAGTAATCCCCCTTTCCAAGCTTAATGTTGGAGATATCATTTTGGTAAGAAATGAAGAACTTATCCCCTCTGACAGTATTCTCCTGGATGGGGAAGCAGCAGTGGATTACAGTTTTGTTACAGGAGAAGAAGTACCTGTGATCAGAAAAAAAGGAGAGCTGATCTATGCTGGCGGCAGACAAAAAGGTGGGGCCATCATGCTGGCAGTCCAAAAGTCCCCTTCGCAAGGCTATCTCACTGACCTGTGGAACAGTGACACATTTGATAAGTCAAAAGAAAAGGGGCTGGAATCTTTAGCCACCAAAATCTCAGGAAAATTCACTGTTACAGTTATTCTGATTGCATTATCAGCTTTGGCTTTTTGGCTTTATCTAGGAGAAGTTTCCTTGGGGATCTTGGCTTTCACCTCAGTATTGATCATTACCTGTCCATGTGCTCTTGCCATGTCGACTCCATTTACTTTGGGAAACTCACTTAGGGTCTTGGGGCAAGGTAAATTCTACCTCAAAAATGCCCAAGTGATCGAAAAACTTGCAAAAACAGACACGGTTGTCTTTGATAAAACAGGAACCTTGACAGCTCCTTCTCAGGCGAAGGTAAGCTTCCAAGGTGAGGAATTGTCCCAAGAATCCAAATCTATCATCAAAGGTTTGGTAAGTCAATCTACCCATGCTTTGAGCAATAGGATCAATGCCTGGATGAAAAATGTAATTCCCGAAAAATTGGTGAATGTGGAAGAAGTTCATGGACAGGGTCTTAGAGGTGTTTACAAAGATCAGGAAGTGAAATTAGGTTCGGCTTCATTCGTGGGCGCTTCCGGTCAAAATTTGCCTGAAGGCGGCAACCTGGTTTTTTTCTCTGTAGAAGGTAATGTGTTAGGATACTTTTTTATACAGAGCGGCCTCAGAAAAAATATCGATCAGGTCGTCAAAAATCTGGAAAGTGAAAGAACAGTGCACCTGCTCTCAGGTGATCAAGATCATGAAAGAGATCATTTAAAAAGGCTGTTTGGTGACGAAGTCAAGCTGAATTTCAATCAAAGCCCAAAAGACAAGCTCTGCTACCTCAGTGCACTTAACGATGAAGGCGCCACCACCCTCATGGTGGGGGATGGTCTCAATGATGCCGGAGCATTACAGGAAAGCCATGTAGGTATAGCCGTTACAGACAAGGTCAGTAATTTTTCACCTGCCTCTGATGCCATTATGGATGCTTCTGTGATGGATAAGCTGCCTGCTTTCCTGGAATTTGCCAAGACAAGCCGCAAAATTATAAAGGCAAGTTTTGGGCTGAGCTTCACCTACAATACCATTGGTGTTTTCTTCGCTGTGCAGGGCTTGGTCAGTCCGGTATTCTGCGCCATTCTGATGCCGATAAGCAGTATTTCAGTAGTGGTTTTCACCACATTGAGCACTAATTATATAGCATATAAAAAAGGATTAAAGGAAAAAATATTCTGAACATGGAAGTCATATTCATACTCATAGCGATCAGTCTCATTCTAGCAGGCTCTTTCTTGTTTCTGTTTTTCAGGGCAATGAAAGGGGGGCAGTTTGAAGATAGCCATACTCCTGCGATCAGGATACTCTTCGAAAACAAACAATCAAACAATAGCAAAAAAGTACCAACACCTAAATCAAAGTAACATGTCAGGAACAACTCTTGAAAAGTTTGCTTACGACAATAAGATCGTAAAGTACTTCGGGGTCGCCACCATAGCTTGGGGCCTCGTCGGAATGTTGGTCGGGGTAATCGCTGCCACGCAGCTGTTTCTCCCTGAAGCCAACTTGGGCAATCCTTACACTACATTCGGCAGGATCAGGCCATTGCATACCAATGCTGTGATCTTTGCATTCGTAGGTAATGCGATTTTTGCCGGGATTTATTATTCTATGCCCCGCCTTCTGAAGGCTCCTATGTGGAGTAAAGCCCTCAGCTGGATCAATTTCTGGGGCTGGCAGCTGATTATACTTTTGGCAGCCATCACTTTACCTCTTGGTCTGACTACTTCCAAAGAGTATGCAGAACTGGAATGGCCTATCGATATCCTTATCGCATTGGTATGGGTAGCTTTTGGTGCCAATATGATCGGAACTCTGATCAAAAGGAGAGAAAAGCACATGTATGTGGCAATCTGGTTTTACTTGGCATCATTTGTCACGGTGGCGGTATTACACATATTCAATTCCCTCGCACTGCCAGTTTCTTTCTTTAAAAGTTACTCTGCCTATGCTGGTGTACAGGATGCTTTGGTTCAGTGGTGGTATGGCCACAATGCGGTAGCGTTCTTCCTGACAACTCCATTTTTGGGATTGATGTATTACTATCTTCCCAAAGCAGCCAACAGACCTGTATATTCATACAAGCTATCCATCATCCACTTTTGGTCTTTGATTTTCCTTTATATCTGGGCGGGTCCGCACCACTTGCTGTATACTGCTTTGCCGGAATGGGCACAGGTACTTGGCGTGGTCTTCTCGATCATGTTGATAGCCCCTTCTTGGGGAGGTATGGTGAATGGACTCTTGACTTTGAGGGGTGCCTGGGATAAGGTAAGGGTTGATCCTGTACTGAAATTTATGGTGGTGGCTGTGACCGCATACGGTATGGCGACTTTTGAAGGCCCAATGCTCTCCTTGAAAAACGTCAATGCCATAGCGCACTATACAGACTGGATAGTAGCACACGTGCACATCGGTGGCTTGGGATGGAATGGTTTCTTCACCTTTGCTATGCTTTACTGGCTATGGCCAAAAATGTGGAAGACGAACCTATATTCCACCAAGCTGGCCAATACCCACTTCTGGATGGGCACAATAGGTATCCTTTTCTACGCATTGCCTATGTATGTGGCTGCTTTGACTCAATCATTAATGTGGAAAGAATTCACAGAAGCTGGTAGATTGGCATATCCCAACTTCCTGGAGACAGTGATCCAAATTGTACCCATGTACATGTTAAGGGCATTTGGTGGCCTACTATACCTTTCAGGCGCATTCTTGATGGTGTATAACATGGTGAAAACTGCCAAGCAGGGTAAGTTTATGGCCGAAGAGGCTGATGAAGCTCCTGCGCTCAAGGCCCATGTGACTGAAAAAGGTGAGTTTTGGCACAGGGCATGGGAGAGAAAACCTGTTTTCTTCACCATTCTTGCCACGATAGCTATTGCGATAGGTGGTGCGGTAGAAATCATCCCAACATTGCTTGTCAAGTCCAACGTGCCGACCATCAGTAGTGTGGAACCTTATACTCCCCTAGAATTGCAGGGAAGAGATCTTTACATTTCCCATGGTTGTGTAGGGTGTCATTCCCAAATGATCAGACCTTTCAGGTCAGAAACAGAAAGGTATGGGGAATATTCCAAAGCAGGAGAATTTGTCTATGACCGACCGTTTCTTTGGGGCTCCAAGCGTACTGGGCCAGATTTGCATAGGGTAGGTGGTAAATATCCCGACAGCTGGCATTATCACCATATGGTAGATCCTAGAAGTATGTCTCCGGGATCCTTGATGCCACCATATCCTTGGATGGCTACCAATATCATGGACCATTCGGAGGTGCCGGCCAAAATCAGAACCCTCCAAAAATTGGGTGTTCCATACCCTGATGGATATGATCAGGTAGCCAATTCGGACCTGGATACACAAGCTGCACAGATAGTTTCCAACCTGCAGTCTTCGGGAGTGGAAGTGATGCCCGATTCAGAGATTGTGGCCTTGATCGCATATTTGCAGCGCTTGGGTACTGATATCAAAAAAACGACAGCTACTAACCCATAACCTTCATTGATATGAAAAAGGATATTTTGACTTCGATAGAAAATATAGAAATCTACCCCATCATTTCCCTTTTGATCTTTGTGATCTTCTTTGTGGGGATGTTTATATGGGTGATCAGAGCCGATAAAAATTACATCAGTCGTATGAAGGATCTGCCTTTTGACGAAGAACATCAAAAAAAACAGCAGCTATGAAAAAGTTTAAATCCATAATGATGATGATGGCCGGTATGTTGATGTGCATGCCGGCTATGGCCCAGAGCAGCGAATTGCAATGGGTGGAGGACCTCAGGAAAATGGACAGCAGTCAATTGACCTTACTGATTATCGTAGGAGTGGTGTTGCTCGTTATCCTGATTCTTCTTGTGCTGATGGTGTACATGATGAGCTTTATGGCAGAAGTCTTCAAAAGACAAAATCCGGCTTTGGCGAATCAACCATCCTGGTGGGATGAATTCAAACTCAAATACATTACCGGTAGGCTTAAGCCTGCCGGAAGTAAAGAAGAAAGGGATTTGGAGTTGGACCACAGTTATGATGGCATTGTAGAGCTGGACAACCACATGCCGCCTTGGTTGGCCAATGTGTTTTACATTACCATTGCATTTGGGGTGTTATACTTTACCTATTTCTCCGTGTTGGGTCTGGGAAAGACACAAGTGGAAGAATATGAAGAAGAACTTCGCATAGCATCTATTCAAATAGAGGCATATAAAGCACAGGCTGCCAGTTCAATCGATGAAAACTCGGTGGTCTTTGATGCAACGCGCGAAGCTTTGACTACAGGGAAGAAAATATATGATGCCAATTGTGCTGCCTGTCATGCCATGGATGGTGGAGGTGGTGTAGGTCCTAACCTTACCGATGAATATTGGATCCATGGGGGCAGCATTCAGGATATTTTCACGGTGGTCAAATATGGTGTCGTTGAAAAGGGGATGATCCCATGGCAAGATCAGCTGAGCCCTGAAGAAATGCAACAGGTTTCCAGCTACATCATGACTTTGACAAATACTACACCTGCCAATCCTAAAGAACCGCAAGGGGAAAAGTATCAGCCTACTATTGAAGAGCCTATCGATGTGTTGGGTGAAGAAGAGCTAGGTGTAGAAGAGGCCGAATGACGACAAGTCTCAGTCGATAATAAAGAATGAAAAGTAAATAAAAATGGCCAGTAAATACTCAAATCTTCAGCCTGATACATTCAGGGATTCTTTGGGGACAGTCCAAGCAGACGGTAAACGAAACTGGATCTACCCAAAGAAAGTGAGTGGCAAGTTCTACCAATGGAGGACTTACCTCTCTTGGGTATTACTGGCTATTTTGTTTATTGGACCTTTTATCAAAATCGATGGAAGGCCCTATATGCTGTTCAATATATTCGAAAGAAAATTCATCATTTTTGGGGCTGCGTTTTGGCCTCAGGATACGCATCTGTTGATTTTTCTTTTGCTGATCTTCTTTGTGTTTGTCATTCTCTTCACAGCAGTATTCGGTAGGGTATTTTGTGGGTGGGCATGTCCGCAGACCTTGTTTATGGAGATGGTTTTCCGGAAAATAGAATATTGGATAGAAGGAGATGCCAATCAGCAAAGAAAGTTGAACGCCATGCCTTGGAATGGAGAAAAATTAAGGAAAAAGGGGCTAAAGATGTTCATCTTTGTTTTGATCTCCTTATTAATTTCCCATACAGTCATGGCGTATCTGATAGGGGTAGATCAGGTAGTGGAAATTGTAAGTCAACCGCCTTCAGAGCATTTAGCCGGATTTATCGGATTGATGGCCTTCACAGGAATATTTCTCTTTGTATTCTCTTGGTTCAGAGAGCAGGCCTGTATTGTAGTATGTCCCTATGGTAGGCTTCAGGGAGTATTGCTGGATGCCAATTCAATCAATGTTACCTATGACCATGTTAGGGGAGAGCCTCGCGGTCCTATCCGAAAAAACAAGGTTGAAGAAGATCCTAAGGGGGATTGCGTGGATTGTACACTCTGTGTGCAGGTGTGTCCCACAGGTATTGATATCAGAAATGGAGTACAGATGGAATGTGTCAATTGTACGGCCTGCATTGATGCCTGTGATGAAGTCATGCTCAAAGTCGACAGGCCTACAGGATTAATCCGATATGCCTCAGATAATAGTGTCCTTCAGCAAACACAAAAACTCATGACTCCTAGAGTAAGGCTGTATTCATTTTTGCTTTTGGTACTGATTGGGGCCTTTGTAGCCTTGCTGAGCACTAGAGATGATCTGGCTGCTACTGTGACACGCTTCAGGGGGATGACTTATCAAGCTAGGGATACGGGAGATATCAGCAACCTGTACGAGGTGACATTTATTAACAAAACTTTCGAAAAACAGGAAGTGAATCTCATTCCTGAAAACGATTCCTATAGAATAGAAATAGTAGGAGACCAAAATTGGACCTTAGATGCCCAGGGTAAATTTGAAGGTAGGTTTTTTCTGGTGAAACAAGGGGAAGATATTCAGTCAGTACAGGATAAGGTAGTCTTGTTGCTCACGCAAAACGGAAAAGTGATAGATAGAATAAAAACAAGTTTTATGGGGCCATTGCCCCAAAAACAACACAACAACCAATAATCGAAACAGCTATGGATTGGGGAAAAGGTATTACACTCACTTTGGTAGCATTTGCAGCTATCATGATCACCATGGTAACCATTTGTGTCAAGCAGGATGATATACACCTGGTGACCCATGATTACTACGAACAGGAGATCAAGTACCAGGAGCAGATTGACAGAATGATCAATGCAAGTCATTTGGATATGAATGCGATTGAATATCATGAAGGGATAAAGTCCCTTTCACTTCACCTAAAGGTAGGTTCAGTGGGAACGCTTCACTTTTTTAGGCCATCAGATGCACGGCTGGATAGAAAGATAGATTTTGAGATTTTGGAAATCAACTCCAATTCTGTAGATCTTTCAAGTCTTAAGGAAGGCTATTGGAGGGTGAAAATGACCTGGAAGGAGGGTGGTAAGGAATTTTATCTTGAAAAGAAAATAAATATTTAAGCCATGCTTTGGACAGCATTTCTTCTTGGATTTCTGGGTTCATTCCATTGTTTGGGAATGTGCGGTCCTATTGCTATGGCCATTTCTTCCAAAGACAGTTCGGCTTTTTTGAGAAACAAGCTCCTATATAACTTGGGAAGGACATTTACCTATTCCCTGCTGGGAGGATTAGTAGGATTTTTGGGTTTTACTTTGGCTTTGGCAGGTGTGCAGCAGTGGCTCTCATTGACTATGGGAGCGCTGATAGTTCTTCTGGCCTTTTTTTACAAAAAATCAGAAAAGTTAATAGCGGGATCCGGCTTTTTTGGAGCAGTCTTCCGCTTGAAGTCCAGCTTGGGTAAATACATCAAAAGAGGTGGAAGTTCTGCATTTGTAGTGACAGGCTTGCTAAACGGGCTTTTGCCTTGCGGTATGGTTTACCTTGCTTTAGTGGCTTCCATGGCCTTGCAGAGTCCGATACAGGGAGCACTGTACATGTCCTTTTTTGGACTTGGAACCATTCCCATGCTAATGGTTGTCATGTTGTCCGGGAAGTTGGTTTCCATCAATTGGAGAAATAAGTTCACCAAGACAATGCCTTATTTCGCAATGTTTATTGGGATATTGTTTATCATCAGAGGATTGGGCTTGGGGATCCATTATGTAAGCCCCAAGCTTCAGGTATTTGATTATGGTGATGAAAAAATAGAAATGACCATGTGCCGTTGATTTAGATGGCTTTGCTGAATCCAAATTGTTTTTCGCTCTTGGCCATCATCCTTTGGTCAAATGTCATGCAGATAATGCGTATAAAAGGTATTCCTTCTTTGAGGATTTCCAAGCCTTTCGGACTGTAATTGATCAAGCCTTCCATTTGATATTCATTGAGCTTTTCCAGCTGTTGATAGTTTAAAGAAGTGAAAAAGTCGTATGACCAATCTGTACTGTGATTGCAAATCAAGTCCAAGATCAGGGATTTGGTATGGAGGTCAGTTTCGGACATCACATGGCCTTTTTGGATAGGAGACTGACTGTGCAAAACGGATTGCTTATAAGTATCGATATTTTTGTCATTCTGGCCATAAGCATAGTAGATATCCGAAATAGAACTGTTGCCCAAGCCTATCAAAACCCTAGAGGGGGAGGTCGTATAGCCCATGAAATTTCTATGTAGCTTTTTGGCAAGCTTAGCTTCATAAAGTGGCTCGTTTTCTACAGCAAAGTGATCCATACCTATTTCAAAATATCCCATATCCGATAGGATTTCCTTTCCTTTTTCATACAGTCTTCTTTTTTCCGTTTCATTGGGGAGAAAAGCCTCAAAACTTTTCTGGGCTTTGAATACTGAAGGGAGATGGGCATAACTGTAATAGGCAATCCGATCAGGTTTGAGGGAGGCAACTTTAGAGAAAGTGTCAGTAATGGTGGCCATATTTTGATGAGGTAGACCGTAGATCAAATCAAAATTGACAGAAGTGTATCCGATTTCTCTGGCCAACTCTGTGGCCTCTTTCACCTTTTCGAAGGTTTGGATCCTATGAATGGTTTTTTGTACCTCAAGGTCAAAATCCTGAATTCCATAAGAAACTCTCCTGAATCCTAAATTGTACAAGGTCTGCAAATGTTCTCTGGTAGTATTGTTGGGATGGCCTTCAAAGCTGAATTCTGCATGAGGTAGCACAGTTGCACTATCTCTTATAAACCCCAGAAGTTTTTGTAAGGATTCTGGCGAAAAAAAAGTTGGTGTGCCTCCACCTAAATGAATTCCTGATAGATTAGGGTTTTTCCCGAAGATTTCCAGGTAATGTTTCCATTCTTCAATAACAGCATCTATATAAGGAATTTCTACCTGATGGTTTTTAGTGATCCTTTTGTTACACCCACAGTAGGTGCATAGACTTTCACAATAAGGCAGGTGTATGTAAAGAGTTACCCCTTCTGAGTCATTAAAGTCATCAAAAGCTTTTTTTACCAAGATGTTCCAAGACTCCCCACTAAGATCATTGGACCATAATGGAACAGTTGGATAAGAAGTATACCTTGGTGCCGGTATATTGTACTTTTCTACCAGAGAAGCTTTGCGCTGATTCATATGATTTTCTTTGAATGCAAAGATGAAGTGGTTTTTTCTCAAAAAGGATGATGCGAATTTGATCAAAACCTGATAAAAGTCATGTTTTTGGAAAATTGGGGACGGGAGATGAGAGATTTGAAACAAGAGACAAGAAACAAGAGACAAGAAACAAGAGACAAGAGACAAGAAACAAGAGACAAGAAACAAGAGACAAGAGACAAGAGCTGAAAAATGGTGTAGATGATTGAAAATCAATGATCCTCGTAATTGGTAAATCAAAAATCTTGGCTTTGAAAAGAGCCGACCTGCGTCGGGACGCTCTAGCCAGCTGAGCTAATCAGAAATTCAATGTACTTTCGCGATTTTTTATTCTTGATTTCTAATTCTCTTTTTCTTGCTGCACTTTTATCAGGTTGAATTTCAGTATATTTTATCACCCACAAAGGTGCTCCTGATTTAGTAGAAGGAGTTGCCCCACAATTGTGATGTCTTATCCTAGCCTGAATGTCATTTGTGGATCCAATATAGTATTTGTTTGTTTTGGAGGAATATAAAATATAGACAGTATACATACCTAAAAATAAAAAAGGTTTGCAATTTTTTGTAAACCTAGGTGGAGGATAACGGAGTCGAACCGATGATCTTCCCGACCTGTGTCGGGACGCTCTGGCCAGCTGAGCTAATAAATAGGCCAAAAAAAAAGACCTGCAAATCTGCAAGTCTTATAGTTTATTGTGGAGGATAACGGAGTCGAACCGATGATCTTCCCGACCTGCGTCGGGACGCTCTAGCCAGCTGAGCTAATCAAGGGGTCAAAAAAAGGCCTGCATTTCTGCAAGCCTTGTATCTATTGTGGAGGATAACGGAGTCGAACCGATGACCTCTACACTGCCAGTGTAGCGCTCTAGCCAGCTGAGCTAATCCCCCTTTAAGGTCTGCAAATATAGAAAGGGTTTTTTTTAGGACAAATCTTTTTTATCAATCTATCGAATAATTTACACGGGTAAGAATACTTCTTCCCAAAGTCACTTCATCCGTATATTCCAATTCACCCCCTATTGGGATGCCTCTTGCGATGGTACTTACTTTGATATTCAGTTCTTTAAGTTTTCGGGTGATAAAAAATGAAGTGGTATCTCCCTCCATCGTCGCAGGTAATGCCAGAATTACCTCTTCTATTTTATCTTCTGTCCTCGAATCTTCTATCCTCTTGATAAGTGATTCGATCTTGAGTTCGTCCGGTCCTATTCCTTGAATAGGAGAAATCACCCCGCCCAAGACATGGTAGAGTCCAGTGTACTGAGCAGTGTTTTCTATGGCCAATACATCAGGAATGTCCTCTACCACGCAAATTATGCTTTTGTCGCGCCGGATACCTGAACAGATGTTACAAATGTCTGTATCGGAGACATTGTGGCACTTTTTACAATATTTGATTTCCTTTCTGAGACTGAGGAGTGCATTGCTCAATTCTTCAGTTACGGGCACATTTTGTTTGAGAAGGTGCAAAACAAGCCTTAGCGCTGTTTTTTTGCCTATTCCAGGCAAGCGGCTGATTTCATTTACCGCATTTTCTATCAATTTGGAAGGAAAATTCACAGGATGTATTTAGATAATTGCGGCTTGAATTCCTGCATCCAAAATGGCCTGGCACATTGGCTTTAACTTATTTCGGCTTCCTTTTTTGACGGTACATTTGCCCTTGTAATGAATGATCAAAGTGCATTGTTCTGCCTGTTCAGGAGTGTGTTGGCACACCTTTATGAGAATTTTGGTGACATGTTCAAAGGTGTTGATATCATCGTTGTATACGACCAGTTCACACTCATCTGTATCTATCAACTCCTCCAGTAATACCTCAACTTCTTCCAAATGGGGATAAGCTTGTGTTTGGTTGTTCATTTTGCAAATTTAATTATTATCAACAATTTAGCGAAATTGACCGCAGATACCTTATGAATTCAAATTTAGTTTTAATCGTAATAACATCATATTTTGGGCTGTTGTTTTTGATTTCCTGGCTGACTTCCCGAAATGTGTCCAAGGATACTTTTTTTACTGGAGATCGACAGTCACCTTGGTTTTTGGTAGCTTTCGGAATGATAGGCGCCTCATTGTCAGGGGTTACTTTTATCTCTGTGCCTGGAGAAGTGGGCAATACCAGCTTCCATTATTTCCAAGTTGTGTTGGGATATACAGTGGGATATTTGACCATCGCAAAGGTGCTTTTGCCTTTGTATTACCGTCTAAACCTTGTATCTATTTATGCCTACCTCGAAGACCGGTTTGGATTTTGGTCTTACAAGACTGGGGCTTTTTTCTTCATTCTCTCCAGGACATTAGGTTCCTCAATGCGGGTTTTTTTGGTAGCCGGAGTACTTCAGTTGATATTATTTGATCAATGGGGGATACCATTTTGGGTTTCGGTATTGATTACTGTTTCCCTGATATGGTTATATACCCACAGAGGAGGTATCAAGACTGTGGTTTGGACGGATACTCTACAGACATTTTTTATGCTCCTTGCTGTAGGGGTAAGCATTTATTTGGTCAGCAAAGATTTGGGAATCCTTGGGTTTGGAGATTTTGTGGAAACTATATCTTCTGATGCCAGATCTGAGATTTTCAACTGGGATTGGCAATCAGGTACCAATTTTTTCAAACAATTTGCTTCAGGAGCATTTATTACCATAGTCATGACGGGATTGGATCAGGACATGATGCAAAAAAACCTTACTTGCAAAAGCATAGGAGATGCCCAAAAAAACATGTTTTGGTTTACTATAATCCTGGTAGTTGTCAACCTGCTCTTCCTGTGCCTTGGTGTACTTCTTTACCTTTATTCTGAAGCTAAGGGTATCAGTATTCCTGTTAGGACAGATGACTTGTATCCACTTTTGGCCACTCAGGAATTCACAGCATTTGCAGGGATAGTTTTTGTACTAGGGATAACTGCAGCAGCGTACTCCAGTGCTGACTCCACCTTGACTGCACTCACTACTTCATTTTGCTACGATTTTCTGGAAATAGAAAAAAAGTATGAAAAAGAAGATCAGGTAAAAGTAAGAAAGCAGGTTCACCTGGCGTTTACCGCGCTAATGTTTTTGGTCATTCTCCTTTTTCGATGGATCAATGACCAATCTGTAATAAATGCGGTATTCATCATTGCAGGATATACCTATGGACCACTGCTAGGATTATATTCCTTTGGTCTGTTTACCAAATGGAAAGTGAAAGATAAGTTTGTGCCATACCTAGGTATAAGCGCCCCAGTGCTGGCATTTTTGATCAGTCAAAACTCCGAAAGGCTTTTTTGGGGCTATAAATTCGGCTTTGAAGTATTGATCTTAAACGGACTCTTGATGTTTTTAGCTCTATACTTGGTGAGAGAAAAAAGCTGATCGCTTACAGCTCCTGCCTTGCGATCAGCTCGTTTATTTTCTTTAATCTGATAATGTTGCTCTCCAAGCTCGAAGACGAACCATCAAGATCAACCAACACGGAAACATGTCCATTTCCGTTCCCGTTTTGGTGATTCCCATTCGCTTTTTTTGAAAAATCATAAGAATGATTTACTGTAGGAGCTACAGAAATAAGTTCTTGGACATCCACTTCATAAAGTTCAGACAACTTTATAGCATCTTCCATTTTGAGGTTGGATCGACCTTGTTCGTATCTGGAATAGGCCGTATAGTCTTTTTTTCCTAAATACTCCGCAATATATTCCTGCGTGTAACCTCTTAATACTCTGTGTTTTCTGAGGTTTTCTGCGATGTTACTTTTTAGGGCTGTATCCATATTTTTTACTGTTTTAACAAATCTTTGCAAAAAGCATACACATTTGCCCCATTGCGCAAAAAAAAAGTGATAAAAAATTGATTTTGTATAAAAAATACCAAAAAATGGTTGTTTATTTCATAATTCCAGTGAGTTGGGGTCCCAAAAGTGGGCTTGGAAGTTTTGGATTTGGTCACCTTCGACTTTGACACCTTCAGCTTCGAGTTTTTTCTGCATTTCTTCGGGATGGCTAAAATGATGCTTTCCGGTCAGGACCCCATTTCTATTGACTACCCTGTGTGCGGGGATGTCTTCTTGGGTGTGGGAAGCGTTCATTGCATATCCGACCATTCTTGCGCCACTTTTCAAGCCGAGGTAGTTGGCAATAGCTCCGTATGAAGTGACTTTTCCTTCAGGAATAAGCCTTACCACTTGATATACAAGATCAAAGTGGTTTTCTTTATTTTTTGTCATAGAGTATTTCCAATAAAATTTCATCAAACTCTTCCCGGATCTCTGGCTCCTTTTCCGGTGCTATTCCTACAATTATCTTAAAAGCAATCTTTTCTTTGAAAATACCACTGAGTCCTACAATGAATTTCGATATTTCTCTGGATGCCAAGCGTCGGGTAAGCCGTGGTTCTATTTTCTCTCTTATTTCTTTGAGACTCATTTGTGTCTCTACGGGAATTTCAAAGATAAATTCTACATCCTTTCTGTCTGTAAAACGGTAATTGATGACATGGGTGCTCAGCATGAGGTTATTGGGGATCATCATAGTAAGTCCATCATCCCTCTTTAGTACGGTATTAAGTAAGGTGATGTCTTTGATAATGCCTTTCTGCTCGTTGATTTTGATGGTGTCCCCTAAAGAAAACTGGTCCGTAAACATGATGATCAGACCATTGATGGTATTGGTGATGTACTCTTTGGAAATGATGGCAATGGCAGCCGCGACTATGGTAAGGCTGGTGAGAAATTCAAATGGCCTGAAACCAAAAGCCATGATCAAAGCGGAGAGGAATATCACTGAATTTAGTATATTGGAAATCCAAGTGATCCCTAAAAGGAAATTTCCGTGTAGATTTTCGTCCGATTGCTTTCTTAAATAAAGTCTGGCAGTGATCATTCTGGCGAGGGAGATGATGATATTGCCCCCTAACAAGAAAAGCAAAGCACCCATTATATCGGGAATAGCGCTAAAGTCGGATCCCCATTGATGGAATGTGGGGGAAATCTTGACCAAATAAAAAACAAGCCCGTATAAGAAGATTTTAAGGATAAATATCCTCAACTTGCGGTTTTCAGCAATTCTAAAAACAGATTTGGACTGAGACATGTGAATTTTGATAGTGAAGAATTAAAACTAAACAAATGTAACAATATGGAAAGAAATATTATTGTAACCGGTGCTGCCGGTAACTTGGGAAAGGCAGTTGTAGAGAAATTCAAGAGAGAAGGATACAGGGTAATCGCTACTATTTTACCCGATTCGAATGAAGAGGTGGAGGAAGCTGATGATGTATATGAAGTAGACGTGACCGATGAAAAATCTGTCACTGAATTTGCCAAGGAATACCAGTTGCAATATGGAGAAGTGGACGCTATCGGACTATTGGTGGGCGGTTTTGCAATGGGGAATATTGAAGATACCAGCCTTGATCAAATCCATAAGATGGTTACCCTCAATTTTTATTCAGCCTATAATATGGTTAAAAGCTTCCTTCCCATGCTTAAAAAGCTGGATTCGGGGTGTTTTCTCTTTGTAGGTGCCCGTCCAGCCCTGCAGCCTTCGGATGGAAAAGGTGTTGTGGCATACGCTTTGAGTAAAAGGATGGTCATAGAGCTTGCAGATTATGTGGCTGAGGAGGCCAAAGACACTAATGTGAGGTCACATGTCTTTGTACCAAGCGTCATAGATACCCCAGAAAATAGGGAGTCCATGCCTAATGAAGATTTCTCCCAATGGGTATCACCGGCAGAAATCGCAGAGGCCATGCATTATGCGGTTAACAACCCCGCATTAAGGAATATGACCTTCAAGCTTTATGGAGGAGTGTAAACCAAATATTTAACAATATGAAAAGTTTCTTTAACCTTACCCTTCTTGTGTTTTTCTTAAGCGCGGGAACGGTTTTTTCCCAGACCAGCAATGAAACAAGAAGGTTGGGAAATTTCAACGCAGTAAAAGTAAGTACTTCTATCAAGGCAGAATTGGTTCAAGGCAGCGAAAACAAAATCGAAATCAAAGCCACTGGGATTGACCTTGATAAAATCGAGTCCAACATTTCAGACCGGACACTAGAAGTCAAACTAGGTAGGGGTAACTTTAGAAACCATACTGTAAACGTGGTGATCACTTACAGGGACATTCAGGGAATAGAAGCCACTACCAGTGCTAGTGTGGTGGCAAAAGACCCAATTGAAGCAGCTGAAGCTTATCTTTTTGCGGCAACCAATGGATACATTGAGGCAGATATTACCAGTGAAGTTTTGCATATCGAAGCAGCTACCAGCTCTAAGGTGGTGGTAAGTGGCGAAGTGGATGAGCTCAATATCAAGGCTTACACCAATGCAGAAATAGATGGAAAAAGACTGGAGGCTTCTGATGTAGATGTGTTGGCAAATACAGCTGCTACGGTACATTTCAATACTACTGGATCTATCACCGGCTCTGCCGCTACAGCGGCTAAAATTTATTATGGCGGGACGCCAAGCAGCATGGAGGTAAAATCTTCTACGGGAGGAAGTATTCAGAAAAGATGAAAAGTCTAATTCTTGTGACTGCTCTTTTTCTGGCTATGGCTAGTAATGTTTTTGCTCAGGAGGAAAAAGATATCGAAGCAGTAATTGCCTCACTTTTCGAAGGCATGAAAAATAAAGATGCTGCCCTTCTCGAAAATGCTTTCCATCCAAAAGCCATTATGCACACTGTGGTAAAGGGTGAAGAAGCTTCAACCTTGCAAGGGAACTCCGTGGCTGATTTTATCAATAGGATAGCTACAACCCCTGTCAACACGGTTTTGGACGAAAGAATTTTGGATTATCAGATCAAAATTGATGGTGATATGGCATCTGCCTGGACCCCTTACCAATTTTATGTAAATGAGTCACTGAGTCATTGCGGTGTGAATTCTTTTCAATTGATCCGTGCAAATGAAGGCTGGAAAATCACTTACGTGATTGATACCAGAAGAAAGGACAATTGTCTTTAACTGGAGTAATCAAATGTACCTTGTGCTTTCGTGATTAGAAAATGTCTTGAAGGCACAAGGATACAAAACTTTGTATAATTAAAAGTCAAATAGAATTTTGGTAAATTGTTTATCTCTGCGGTACCAGACTCATTATTTCAGAACCCTTATCCAAAAGGGTTAGTTTATTTTTGGAGACTTTGTAATTGTTGACTTTTTTCAAGGCGTCTATGAATTGATCCTCACCATTTCCAGGGCATGCTTTTCTGGTCATCGCTCCTGGATCCAAGCTTATTCCTGCACTTTCAAGATTGAAGCTTCCATTGAAATTATTGCATCCGGTAAATCCTGCTAGCCTACCTTCATCCATGAAATTGAGAAAAGGCAGTCCAGATGAAAATAGGTTGCCGTCAAGACTTTTTCCCATAAGGGTAGATAGTACCCAATTGTTACCTGTCAAGAGGCTGAGCGGATTAAAATTCCCCGCTGCTCCACAGGAAGCGAAGCTCAGTAAAGCGACCAAGCTGAGTATTTTTGTTAGTTTTTTCATGACTGTATGGGTTTAATTAAAAGTGTTTGTTTTTCCCCATAAGAGTAAGTGACAGGTCAATCACTTCTCGTACAGGTTTTGACTTAATCAATTTAGTGAATTAATTCTAAAAACCACTGCATTGTCACCTTATAGAAAGTACTGGGCTTTTATTGGTGTTAACAATTAGTACTACTTTGTCAGGTTAGGAAATGGCAAGAAAAAACCTGCCAAGTTTCTTTCTAAAGGAAAAAAATAAATCTGTTTTGGCTTATAAACCTGGCAGGTTTGACCTAATCTGCTAATTTGACAAAGTAGGATTATTAAATTTTTAAGGTATGTATTTGGGCCGATTAAAATATGGGCAGAAGTCTGCAGATGATTTGTTGAAAGTTCAAGCCATTGAATTAATTTTCGGTTAATTTTTAGGGTATTTATTTGCCTTATTATTAATAAAGATTCGCAAACCTTAAAAAAACCATAAATCTCTTTTGGTTTATCCTTTTTTGTGAGTAAGATTGTCCTGTCAAAATCAGGAAAATGAATTCTTTAGCAGTCTCTGGATTTTCTCTTTACCTACTCCCTGCTTCAATGGCGGGTTGTTCTGCTATGATGATGACAGGTGTGTCTTTTTTTACCACCACCATTACGGGGTAATCCCGTCTATCCAATCATATAGCCCGGTATATTTAAGTCCACCATGTGGACCTTGTAATGCTTTAACCATACGCTCATTTATCAAAAATAACCATGAAAATAATCAAGTTTGGAGGTTCATCCGTCGCCAACCCCACCAATATCAAAAAGGTTTTTGAAATCCTTCACCAGAGAAGTAAAGAAGGAGAAGTTGCGGTAGTATTTTCAGCTTTTGGCGGTGTTACGGAAGTGTTGTTGAAATCTGCCGAAAAAGCCAAGCTTGGAGATAAGTCTTATGTGGAAGATATCAAATTGCTGGAAGATAAGCATTTTGAAGTAGTAAAGTCCATGATCCCTGTCAAGCTGCAGTCTCCTGTACTGACATACATCAAGCTGAGGTTCAATGAACTTGAGGACCTGTTTCATGGGATATTTTTGATCAAAGAATGCTCAGCCAGAACCTTGGATTATGTAGGGAGTTTTGGAGAAAGGCTCTCGGCATATATCTTATCTGAGCTGTTGAGGCTGGAAGGTTTTCCTGCGATTTATTTGGATGCCAGAGAGGTGGTCCGGACCAATGACAGGTTCGGGAATGCCAAGGTGGATTTTTCCATTACCAATGACCTCATACAGGATTTTTTCCACCAAAATCCAGGTTTGAAAGTAATCACAGGATTTATTGCTTCTACAGCTAAAGGAGAAACTACAACACTTGGACGAAGTGGTTCTGATTACACAGCGGCTATTTTTGCTTCAGCACTTCAAGCGACTTCTTTGGAAATCTGGACAGATGTATCAGGAGTGATGACTTCGGATCCCCGAATGGTATATACAGCTTTTACGATCCCACAGCTGAGTTATGCTGAAGCCATGGAGCTGTCACATTTTGGTGCAAAAGTCATTTTCCCGGCGACTATGCAGCCGGCTATGAAAAAAGGTATTCCCATTTACATCAAAAATACCTTTGAACCGGAAAATGAAGGAACGCTCATAAACAACGATGCGCCTAATGGTAAGATCATTAAAGGAATCTCCTCCATGTCAGGAATCTCTCTTCTCAACGTGGAAGGAGCAGGACTGATTGAAGTGGTAGGGGTCAGCCGAAGGGTATTTGGTGCACTGGCAGATGCCGGGGTCAATGTGATCCTGATCAGTCAGGCTTCTTCTGAGCACAGTATATGTGTGGCCATTAGAACCACAGAAGCAGGGCTTGCCAAAGAAGCCATAGAGCGGGAATTTATCTATGAGATCAGAAATGGTGAAATGGATCCGGTGGCAGTTGTGTCAGAAATGGCAGTAGTAGCCGCAGTTGGAGAAAACATGAAACACAATCCGGGTGCCAGCGGTAGGATGTTTCAGGCCCTTGGACGCAACAACGTCAACGTATTTGCCATCGCTCAGGGAAGCTCGGAGTTGAATATTTCGGCGGTAGTATCACAAGCAGATCTCCAAAAGGCCCTGAATGCACTCCATGAAGCCTTTTTCCTCTCAGACAACAAGGTGCTTCACCTGTTTTTGGTAGGGGTGGGTCTGATAGGTAAAGCTCTGATCAAAATGATCGCCAACCAAAGAGAAAAGCTCCAACGTGAAAATGATCTTGATATTCAGATTCATGGTATCGCCAACAGTAGGTTCATGGCCTTCCATGAAGATGGTTTTGACCTGAAAAACTGCCCTGCACCGGAAGATGCTCCGGAAGCAGAGGCCATGGACTTGGAAAAGTTTCTTCATCAGATGGAGTTGATGAATTTTTCCAACACCGTTTTTGTGGATTGCACAGCCAGTCAGGATGTGGCAGATGCTTATGAGAGGATTTTGGAAGCCAAGGTGGCTATTGTCACTCCAAACAAAAAGGCAAATTCAAGCTCTTTGGAAAAATACCGACAATTGAAAAAACTTGCGTACAAGCGAGGTGTCAAGTTCCTTTATGAAACGAATGTAGCTGCAGGGCTTCCAGTAATCAATACCTTGCAGGACCTTATGTTGAGTGGAGACAAAGTGATCAGGATAGAAGCGGTCCTCAGTGGGTCTATGAATTATATTTTTTCTGAGTTTGAAAAAGGACTTCCCTTCAGTGAAGTAGTAAGACAGGCTAAGGATAAAGGGTATACAGAACCGGATCCGAGGGATGACCTGAGCGGAATGGACGTAGGTAGGAAGATCCTGATTTTGGGAAGAGAAGCTGAGCAGGAACTGCATTTTGAGGACATCAGTATTCAGAGTATGGTTCCTGAGGACTGTGTGGAGACCAAGGATGTAGAAGAGTTTTTTGAAAAGCTTAAGTCTCATGACAAAGATTTCGAAGCGATCCTGGAGGAAGCCAAATCCAAGGGTGAAAAGATGAGGTTTATGGCAACCTTGGAAAATGGGAAAGCCAAAGTCGGGCTTAATTCCTTGGATTCAAGCCATCCTTTCTATCAACTGAAAGGCAGTGACAATATGATTCTGTTTACTACAGAAAGGTACCATGACTTCCCGATGATTATTCGCGGGCCAGGTGCAGGTGCTGATGTGACAGCAGCAGGAGTTTTCGCAGATGTGATCCGTTTGGGTAATTTTTCTAGATGATGAAAAAGGTAACTGCATTTGCTCCGGCTACTGTAGCCAACGTGTCCTGTGGATTTGATATTCTGGGTTTTGCCATTGATGAATTGGGAGACAAGGTCAGTATTATGTCTAATGACTCCGGTAGGTTGGAAGTGAAGTCTATATCAGGTGACGGAGGCAAGTTGCCTATGGAAGCCGATAAAAACACCTGCTCAGTGGCGATTCAGGCCATGCTGAGTCATCTCGGATCAGATCAGGGTTTTGATATTGTGCTGGAAAAAGGACTTCCCCTAGGCTCAGGGATGGGCTCTTCTGCCGCCAGTGCAGCTGCAGCGCTTGTGGCAGCCAATGAGTTGCTGGGAGCGCCATACTCTAAAGAAGAATTGGTTCCTTTTGCTATGGAAGCAGAAAAGATTGCCTGCGGTGCAGGGCATGCAGACAATGTAGCGCCTAGTTTGATGGGAGGCTTCGTATTGATCAGGGATTACTATCCCTTGGATCTTGTCAAGCTTCCGGTACCGGCTGGCCTACACTGCACACTTTTGCATCCTCATTTGGAACTTAAGACCTCAGACTCCCGGTCAGTCCTGAGAAAGGAAATATCGCTCAAAGATTCTACCGTACAGTCGGGAAATATTGCAGGGCTTATTTCAGGCTTGTTTTTGGGTGATTTTCAGCTGATCAGCAGGTCCCTCAGGGATGTTATTGCCGAACCTTCCCGTGCTTTGTTGATTCCGGGGTTTTATGAACTGAGGGAAGAAATCCGCTCTATAGGTGCTTTAGGTTCCGGTATTTCAGGCTCCGGACCAACCATTTTCGTGCTTGCCCCAGATAAGGAAATCGCCATTATGGCAGGAAAAGCAGCAGAAGATGTGTTCGAAAAGATAGGTCTGGAAGTAGACGTGTATATTTCTGAAGTCAACAACAAAGGAGCTTATTTATTGGAAGATCAAATCTAATCGTCATCAAAATGAATTTTTACAGTACCAACAACCCTTCTCATAAAGTACCGCTTAAGGAAGCCGTGATCAAAGGTTTGGCGCCGGACCAAGGGCTCTACATGCCAGAGATTATTCCAGTATTGACGGAAAGTTTTTATAGCCGTCTTCCAGAGATGAGCTTTGCAGATATTGGTTATCAAGTCATTTCTGCAATTTTCGGAGATGACCTGAGCGAGGCGCAAGTGAAACAACTTGTGGATCATACTTTGGCTTTCGATGCACCCTTGGTAAAGGTGGAGGATGATATTTATAGTCTTGAATTGTTTCATGGACCTACTTTGGCATTTAAGGATTTTGGGGCAAGGTTTTGCTCCAAGCTGATGTCCATGCTGATGGAGGGAGAGAGTAGGAAAGTGCGGGTATTGGTAGCTACTTCAGGTGATACAGGTTCTGCGGTTGCCAATGGCTTTTATAAAGTGCCAGGTGTGGAGGTTGTGATTTTGTATCCAAAGGGAAAAGTGTCAGAACTGCAGGAGAAGCAATTTACAACTTTGGGTGAAAACATCAGTTGCCTTGAGGTGGATGGTGTCTTTGACGATTGCCAAAGCTTGGTAAAGCAGGCTTTTTTAGATGAAGAACTTAATAGGGAAATGTTACTCACTTCTGCCAACTCCATCAACATAGCCAGATGGATTCCGCAGTGTCTGTATTATTTTTATGCCTATTCCAGACTTCCTAAAAGTGATAAAAAACTGGCTTTTTCCGTTCCCAGTGGAAATTTCGGTAATTTGGGCGCCGGCATTTTAGCGGAGAGGATGGGTTTGCCTATAGATATTTTTGTGGCAAGTACCAATGTCAATAAAGTTGTCCCGGATTTTCTTCATGGAAATGCATTTCAGGCCAAGGCTTCTGTTTCTACGATCAGCAATTCTATGGATGTAGGCAATCCAAGTAATTTTTATAGGTTGCTGGCATTGTATGGAAATGACGAGACAGTTTTTAGGCAAAAGGTCAAGGGTTTTTATTTCGATGATGCCGATACTTCCAGAGCGATGCAAAGTATTAAGGACCGTACAAATTACATCATGGATCCTCATGGTGCAGTAGGCTATTTGGGACTTAGGAATCTGATGAGGATGTTTCCTGAGGAATATATAGGAGTATTTTTGGAGACAGCCCATCCCGGGAAGTTTAAATCCACCGTAGATAGGGTTTTAGGAATTGACCTTGAATTGCCAGAGAGGTTGAAGGAGTTTATGAAAGGGGAGAAAAAAGCGGGCTCTCTAGGTAATGATTATAGTCAGTTTAAGGAGCACTTATTGAAGAAATTATCATAACAATAAGATTAGACCTGTCAGATTTTCAAAATCTGACAGGTCTGAAACCAGCAAAAACGGCTTTTCAGAGAATTGGGCCGTTTTTGTTTTAAAAATCAATGTGGTTTTTACTGGTTCTCTGACTGCTCTTTGAGCTTCATCTGCATTTCCTGGAGTTGTTTTTTGAGTTCCAGCATTTCTGCTTCATAGTTCTTTTTCCACTCTTCCATTTCTTTTTTGTAAGCCTCCATTTGAGGGCCGTTTTCTTCTTCCCATTTTTTGATTTCAATTTTGTACTTCTCCAACATAGGCTGGTTTTGATTCCTCCATTCTCTTACCTGGGCAAGATTTTGTTCCCTCCACTCTTGCTGCTTTTCCCTCCACTCCTGTTGTTTTTCCCTCCATTCGGCCAATTCTTCCTCATGAGCGATTCTCCACTCTGCTATTTTTGCTTTGCGTTCTTCATTTTGGGCTTGAATAGCGATTCTTAATGCGGCGGACCTTTCACGTGCTTCTTTTCTGATCTGATCGAGTTTTTCTCTATCCAGCCTGGTGGTATCTCCCTCAAAAGGCCAAGTAGGCATGCGGTAAATTCGCATGGAAGAATCTCCTGGTATCAGTAATCTTGGCATGTTCTCATAAAACTCCGGACCTGGAAGCATTTTTTCAAATGCCTCTGCATCAAAGTCAAAATGGGGAATCTCTCCCAACTCAAGTTTTGGAAGGTCTTCCAGTTTCAATCTTGGCATATTGCTAAAAAATTCCGCTTCAAAATCTAGATCCTTGAAAGGAATGAACCAGTCTCCTTCAGATTTGAAGCTTTTTTGAATTCTTTCCAGTTCTTCAGGGGTCAATTGGTGCTTTTCTGCAAACAATGAGTCCAAATAAAGTTTTTTGCCGCCTTTGGTTTTGGTGGTATCTATGATCGCGAGGTTGCCATGGTCGTCTATTTGCAAAATCAATCCTTCATCAGTAATAATGTTTTTCTGATTCTTAGTAGTGTCAGAAGCACTGACCTGTGGCTCCAGCTCATCAGCTTGGCTGAAGGTTTCTCTTTCGGCGCTCACCATTAGTGTGGCACCAATCAATAGTGTAATTATCATGGTAATACTGGTTAAAGAAGTTGGTTGTGAATAGTCGGTTTTGATTCCCATGATGGTTTTAATTCTCATGAGTGTGGGCGGGTCTTTTTTGGCTGCAGCCAAAGCCAATTCAGGACTGCTGTTTTTGGCATGGTTGAGCACATTGGCCAATCCGTAAGCTAAAGCTTTTGGTTCGGTTCCATGGCTGATGGCCAGTTCATCGCAGGCCATTTCTCGGTATTTTCTGATTTCCGAATTAATCCACCAAAATACAGGATGGAAAAAATAGAAGACCTCAAGGTACCTTTGGATCATGTTGAACAGGTAATCGTTCCTTTTGATATGTGCCAGTTCGTGGCTTATAATGGCCTCCAGCTGCTGAGGGCTTATCTGAAGGATCAGGCTTGTGGGAATAAGGATGATGGGTTTCCAGATCCCAAACGTAACCGGCATGTCCACATGCGTACTGTGTAAGAGTTTTACAACTTTATCTATTTTAAGTTGCTTTGATTTTTTCACCAAAAAATCCTCGAAATCTACATCGAATGGCTCATGTGTTTTTCTTCTAAGCCGGTTGATATCTGATAGCCCTGCTGCCAACCTGATCAAAAAGAGAATGGCGCCGACAAACCAAAAGTTGACCAATTGTGGTAAGTAGGGTTTTAATGTTGCTTTCAAGTCATTTTGTAGGGGAACGGATGTACCGGACTCAATAAATGACAGTAGTTCATCAGAATCATGGATGGGAATTAGTGCTGCAGCGGATGTCTGTCCCTGTTGATGCAATTCGTAGTTGAACGTCGCGATACCTAATAAAGGGATCATCAGTAACGCAAGCATTCCTGCCCTGTATTTGTAGGCAGAGGATTTGTTTTGTTGGATTTTCAGCATTGCCCATAGCAAAAGTCCTACTCCGGCAATTTGCCATAGTGCATGAAGCAGTACCCACCCTAAAGCAAAGAGGTACTTTTCAGAAAGCAATTGATTGAGCCATTCCATTATTTTTCATTTTCAAGTTGATCCAGAAAAGCGCGAATTTCTTCTATTTCTTCCTTGGAAGGGTTGCCCTGACCCAAAGCCTGCATGACCAGGTTTTTGGCAGAGCCACCGAATGCAGCATGCATGAAATTGTTGACTAAGCCCTTTTGCGTTGCTTTTTCATCCACTGATGGGTAATAAATATGTGTCCTGCTTGCGTCATCCCGTGAGACCAAGCCCTTAGCATGCATGATTTGCATGAGCTTAAGTGTGGTGGTGTAGCCCGTGTCTTTTGATTCTGCAAGCTTTTCGTGGATCTCCCTGACTGTGGCTTTTTTTAGCTGCCAGAGGAGGGACAAAATTTCCAGTTCGGATTCAGTAGGTTTAGCGTTCATGATCTTTAATACGATTTATTTCGTACAAAGTTAACATAGGAATATTTTAAGGCAAGAATTTGTACGATTATTTTCGTATGTATTGTAATTTTTAACATTTTGAGATCCTTCAAACTATTTTTTATTACTTTGAAAAGCTAATGAGATATGGTAATCCAATGTCGTTTAGTTTAACTTTTCCAAAGTTCAGATTTGTAAACAATGTTTGTTTTACTTTTAATCCAACTTTGGAAAAGTTTAAATTCAACTTGTTGTCTTATCCAAAGGACATTGTATGGTAATCAGTGATTTATTTGATTTGATGAGGTAGTTTGTGTGTAAAAAAATTATATTGCTTTTCGGAAGTGACTTAGTTTAGATGAAAAGATTTTTTTTTCCGTTTGTATTGCTTGTGCTTTTGAGCACTTGCATTGACCCTTATGGCTTCAATGCAGAATTAGGTGAGCAGGCACTTGCTGTTGAAGGATATATTACAACCATTCCCGGCCATCAAGAAATAAGATTGAGGAGGGCAGAAGTCTTCGGTCCTGACTATATCGGGATAAATAGGCCTGAAGGTTTGGCTACAGTGCTCATCAAAGATGACCTGGGAAGGGTGACAAGATTGGTGGAGCAGGAGCAGAGAGGTCTGTATCTTACAGAAGAAATATTTGCCGCAGAAACAGGGAGAAGCTATAATCTGGAAATTATTACACAAAATAAAAAACGCTACATTTCAAAAGCCGAGTTGGTAAGGGAAGTACCAAAGCTTGATTCAGTAACTTATAGGGCTGTTAGAATACCTAGTACTGACCTGCTAAATGATGATTATGGTGTTCAGGTATTGGGGCATTTTCAAGATCCCAAAGGACAAGATAATTATTATTTTTGGAGGACTATGGAATCAGATTTTGTGTTAATAGCAGAACCGGATTTAGAAAATATTGGTGGTGGTCCCGCTGGACTTCCCCCCTGTCCTCCATGTTGTGAAAAAATTTGTTACCACAAAGACCTTCCTAAACCAGGAAACATTTTTACTGTAGATGACACTGAATTTGATGGTTTGTACCAAAGCAGGGTTATAGCATTTGTTGAGGATAACGGTTTACGGTTCAAAGATACTTATAGATTAGAGTTGCAGCACATGTCTGTGACCCAGGAAACTCAGCGTTATCTTCAATTAATAGATCAACAACTTAGGTTGACAGGCTCTGTTTTTGACCCTCCACCAGCGAATATTAGAGGAAACATGATCAGTTTGGATGATCCGGATGAGTTGGTATTGGGGCAGTTTTTTGCAGTGGACATAGAACAAGTTCAAGTTTACATTCAAAAAAGCAAATTGGAGTTTTTTAGAAGACCCCAAACAATTGTGCCCAGATGCTGCATACATTTTCTTTACCAAGACCCTAGGACAGGTTATGTGGCCCCTTTGGTTCCGACCACACCGCCTTCTGATTGGAATCCTCCAAGAGACTAATGAAAAAGCTTTCGTCCTACATATTGATTCTGTTTTCATTGTTCTTGATTTATGCTTGTATAGATGTTTTTCCTTTCGAAAATGAAAGGCCTGAGCCTATCCTTGCATTAGAAGGGTATATCACAACCATTCCAAAAGTGCATCGCATCCGTCTATCGCGAGCGGATAGGTTTTCACCTGATTTTAATGGGCTCAATCGACCTGAGACCTTAGCCAAGGTTCTTATCAAAGACAATCTTGGTAATGTGGAGGTGTTGACCGAATCCACAGCAGGGGTCTACTTGACCCAAGAAAATTTTGCGGCTGAAGTAGGCAAAACCTACAATCTTGAAATAATCCGTAATGATGGCCGTCGCTTTATTTCCCGGCCCGAAACAGTTGCTCCTGCTCCTTTGGTGGATTCATTGAGCTACATAGCGGTTAGGACGGCTTCTGAAAATTCATTTGTAGATGAAGTTGGGGTGAGGATATTTGCCCATTTTCAAGACCCTCCAGATCAGCAAAATTATTATTTCTGGAATATGCTTCCGTCTGATTTTCAATTGGTAGCGGAACCGGAATTGAATTTGAACAGCCCTTTTCACCCAACATGTCCCCGCTGTCCAAACCCTCTGGAGTGCTGTAGGATATGCTATTTCAGCGAAAGACCGAGTCCACCAAATGTCAATACAGCAGAAGATTCGGATTTCAATGGCCTTTACCAAAATATACCAATCGCCTATATCCGGGACAATGGATTAAGGTTCAAAGGAATTTACAAAGTAAAAATTCAGCATCTTTCTGTTTCCCAAAATGCTTATAGGCATTTAACATTGATAGGACAACAAGTGGGACTTACAGGTAGTGTATTTGATCCGCCCCCAGCCAATATCAGAGGGAATCTGATCAATTTGGATGATCCGGAAGATACACCATTGGGATATTTCTTTGCTTCTGATGAGATTTCATTGGAAACCTACATTCATCCAGAAAGGCTTGAGTTTGTGTTTAGGCCTCAAACCTTATTCCCGACCGACTGCAGGGCCTATGTGGTGGGAATAGGAATTGCCAGGCCAAATGATCCTCAGATTCCTCCGGCAGATTGGAATCCCAACAGATAACCTTAAATTGTTGCTTATGAAAGGACGTTTTACACAAATTCTTTTTCTGACATTGCTTTTGTTTACTTTTTCCTGTGAAATCGAAGAAGTAGGTACGCTGAATCTTTTGACGGAAGAAATAGTCAATGTCAGTGGAGAGCGTGCTGTTGTCCTAGGTAGAATTATTGCTTTTGAAAATATCCCGGTAGAGGATCATGGGTTTTATTTTGCAGAAGAGGAGAGCTTCTTAGACCCTATCATCATTTCTCTTGGAGCAACTGAAAGACCAGGGAGGTTTGTCGGAGAAGTGAGTGGGCTGCAATTAGGGAGAAATTATTTTGTTAAAGCTTTTGTGGTCAGAGCAGGAGAAATGATTTTTGCTAATACATTGAGTTTTGAAACATTGAATCCTGCCATATTGGGATATGAACCTCTTGTTCAGTTTGGTGGGGGTGAGATTGTCATTACAGGAATCAATCTGGCGGATGATACAAGGGTGTTTTTTGGAGACAGAGAGGCGGAGGTAAGAGAGGTGATATTCGGGTTTCAGGTACGTGTGACTGTGCCTCCCATCGCTTCGAGTATTTCTGAGCAAATCAGAGTAGTAACAAGAGGGATTGAATTGGAAGTGGAAACTCCCTTCAGGTATGCAGTGGGGAGATTCAACCTGTTGGATGCGAATGCTTTAGAGGGGCTGTCAATTGTGGAAAATATTTATTTCCAGCAAGGAGAAAGGTTTTTTGCAGGAATGGGAAGAGATAGTGGCAACCAATCCACTGATTTTATATGGGAATATAACTTTGCACAGGGAGAATGGGTTAAAACCGGCTTTGAGGCAAGAATGCAAAGGGCTGCATCAGACTCCCATACAGGGTATTTTGGAGGAGGGTTTTTTCAGACCAGTATATTTGGACCTCAAATCCCCAGTGATAATTATTGGCATTTTGATGGGTTGGAATACAAGGAACTGCCACCGGCACCTATCAATATCTCAGATGGCTTTGGCTACGAAATTCAAGGCCAATTTTACATCGCAGGTGGGACTATAGGAGTGGGCTCACAAGTATACCGCTACGACCCCGCTTCGAATGCCTGGGAAATCCGACCCAATCTGCCTTCTAATGTAGATAAGGGAATGGTTCATTTTGTGTATAATGATCATCTTTATTGGATTGATCGAGACAATAACCTTATTCAATACAATCCCTTTACAGCCCAATCGCAAACTGTATCCAGGTATCCTTCTCCTATGATAGAGAATACGACTGATTCCGGAGGTTTTGCCTTGGTGATGGGCGATAAAGTATTTATCGGCTTATACAACAATGCCCGGGAAATTTGGGAGCTGGATATGGAGATTTTGGATTGGGGCAGAAAACAGAACTTTACAGGAGATGCCAGGGGCAGGATTACAGGTGCTTACAGTAAGGACGGATTATTGTATTTCTTAAGGTCATACTTGATCAATCCAAGAACAGAGTTTTGGGAGTTTGATCCGGAGGCTTTTTAATCATAAATCTTTTTTGATTCATTCAGTATGAAAGCAAGTAAAACGGCAATAGCATTATTGATTGTCTTTATCAGTTGCATTGACCCATTTGGAGTTCCCAGTTTGGAACCTGAAGGCTTGTTGAATATTGAAGCCTTCCTGACCAGTGAGCCGCATGTTCAGCAAATTCGCTTATCCAGGGCAGGAATTTATGGTCTGGACAATGTCGGTAGAAACCTACCGGTCAGAGGAGCTTTGGTTTTAGTAAAAGATGATTTGGGTAACATTGAAAGATTTTTGGAAAGTGAGATGTCAGGGACTTATCTGAGCTCTTCAGAATTTTCTACCAAAGTAGGCCGATCCTACAATTTAGATATCGAATTGTCAAACGGAGAGCGCTTGGTTTCCTTACCTGAATTGGTTAACCCGGTCCCAAAGATGGATTCAGTTACCTATAATGCAGTGAGGACGGCATCTACCGACCCGATGAATGATGAAATCGGAGTTCAGGTATTAGGGCATTTTCAAGACCCAGCAGACCAACAGAATTTTTATTATTGGAGAATGCTTGAATCAGATTTTGTGTTGATTACCGAACCAGAACTTTATACCCTGCCGCCAACTCACCCGACATGCCCCAGGTGTCCTGCACCCAAGGATTGTTGCTCAAGGTGTTTTCATAAAGACACTCCCCGTCCTGCCAATATCAATACCATTGATGATTTGGAGTTCAATGGAAATTACCAAAGCAGGGCTATAGCCTATGTTAGGGACAATGGGCTTCGCTTTAAAGAAACATACAGACTAGATATACAGCATATGTCTGTCAGTGCTGAGGCTCACAGGTTTTTAAAACTATCAGATCAGCAGCTTAGGTTGACAGGCTCTGTATTTGATCCTCCTCCGGCTAATATTAGGGGAAATGTCATCAATCTCAATAGGCCGGAAGAGCAGGTTTTGGGGTATTTTTTCGCTACTGACATTCAACTTTTAAGAGTTTATATTAGAAGGGATAATTTAGAGTTTTATCTCCGCCCTCAAACAACAGTGCCAAATGATTGTAGGGATTACTTACAACAAGCCTCGGGCTTTCCAATGCCTTTTTTACCTACAGAAGCACCAGAAGACTGGGATGGTTTTTAATTGATTCATCAAATGCTGATACTATCAGGTGTTAAAGCAATTTATTTGAACCATCCTCTTTTTTCATTAGTTGACTATACATATAATTTTAAATAGACCAACTATTATGAATAAACAACCATTGTTACAAGCACTCACTTTAGGGGATTTAGAACTGAAAAACAGGGTGGTAATGGCACCAATGACACGAAATAGGGCAGACAACCCTGAAAATGCTCCGACTGACTTACATGCTGAATATTATAGGCAGAGGGCTTCTGCAGGATTGATCATCACAGAAGGATCTCAGATATCCAAAAGAGCTGTAGGCTATATTTTCACACCGGGTATCTACTCAGAAGCCCAAGTAGAAGGCTGGAAGAAAGTAACTCAGGCAGTACACGATGAAGGTGGAAAGATTTTTATACAGCTGTGGCATGTAGGCAGAATTTCCCATCCGGATTTCCATGGTGGTGATCTGCCCCATGCGCCATCTGCTATCAACCCAAATGCAAAGTCATATACTCCCAAGGGATTCAAGGAAACAGTCACTCCTAAGGAAATGACTTTGGAAGACATACAGCAAACCATTTTAGATTTCAGAAATGCCGCGAAAAATGCATGGGCAGCAGGTTTTGATGGGGTAGAGATCCATTCGTCCAATGGCTATTTGTTGCATCAATTTTTTAGCAGGACATCCAATGTGAGAACTGATGCCTACGGAGGCAGCATAGAAAATAGGGCAAAGATATTATTTGAAATCATTGATGCCATCAAGCAGGAAATACCCGAAAACAGAATTGGGCTGAGGTTGAACCCCTCTCTTCATGGTATTTTTGGTATGACAATGGACGAGGAAAGCATACCAACATTCGATTATATCATTGAAAAGCTCAATGAGTATGATCTGGCTTATCTTCATTTGTCCGAGCCATTCAATGATGTATCGGAAGTGCCTTTTGTTGAACCGGAAATTGCCAAAAGATATAGACCTGTCTATAAAGGGACTCTGATTATCAATGCAAATTTTGATCAGGAAGAAGGCAATAGATATATTTTGGAAGGACTGGCAGATGCTGTCGCATACGGTAAGCCATATATATCCAATCCGGATCTGGTGGAGAGGTTTGAAGCCGGCGCAGAACTAGCCGAGTGGGATCAGGATACTTTTTACACTCAAGGTGAAAAAGGCTACACGGACTACCCCACCTATCAAGAAGAGAAAGTTTGAAATTAAATGATTAAGGCCGAAATATTTCGGCCTTTTCACTATTTTGCAACATGTGTTTATTAGCTTTTAACTGGAATAATCATCCGAAATACAAGTTGATCCTTGTAGCCAATAGAGACGAGTTTTTTGAAAGGCCTTCGCAGTCCCTTCATCAATGGGAATCCGGCATTTATGCGGGCAAAGACCTTCGCGCTGGAGGAACCTGGCTGGGCATGCACCCAAGTGGGAGGTTTGCAGCACTTACCAATTATCGGGACCTGAAAAATCCCCGGAAATATGAAAAATCAAGAGGAGACTTGGTAAAGAATTTTTTGGAAGGAAAATTGGATCCTGAGGCCTATTTGAAGGATATCGCTGCTGAAATGGATCAATATGAGGGCTTCAACTTGCTGGTAGGGGACGAAAGAAGCCTTTATTATCTTTCCAATAAATCGGGGACGGGAGTTCAAAAACTCGAGCCAGGTCTTTACGGATTGAGTAATGCAGTACTTGAAACCCCCTGGGGCAAGCTGACAAAAGCAAAAAATAACCTTTCTGTTCATATTCAGAAGGACGTCTACGAACCGATCTCTTTGATGAAAGGACAGCAATCCAAGGATACAGAAGATCCGGAATTGCTACCGGATACAGGTGCTACTCCCGAACAGGAAATCCTGCTTTCCGCACAATTTATCAATGTAGGCAACTATTATGGAACCGTCAATGGCACGGTATTGCTTTGGGATCACAGCGGGAAAGTAGAGATGGTGGAGCGTGTATTTGACCAAGTGAAAGGCATACATCAGGATACCAAGCTGGATTTTGAAATCCGTTCCAAGGTGGAACAGAATGCCGGCTGAACCTGTTAGCTAAACATGGAAAAATACCAGGA
Organism: Arthrospiribacter ruber; assembly: GCF_019343195.1. Lineage (GTDB taxonomy): Bacteria > Bacteroidota > Bacteroidia > Cytophagales > Cyclobacteriaceae > Arthrospiribacter > Arthrospiribacter ruber. The sequence goes on along the minus strand of NZ_RPHB01000006.1, from coordinate 225,943 downwards.
TTTAGATGTTTTGATAGTAGGCGGTGGGCCGATTGGCTTAGCCTGCGGTATTGAGTGTGAAAAGGCAGGTCTGAACTACGTCATTGTAGAAAAAGGTGTGCTTACAAACTCACTCTACAACTATCCGCTTAATATGACTTTTTTCTCGACCTCCGAAAAACTTGAAATGGGAGGCATACCTTTTATGTCTGTTTCCCACAAGCCAACCCGTACTGAGGCCCTGGAATATTATAGAAGGGTAGCCAAAACCTGGAAACTAAAAGTAAATCTGTACGAAGAGGTGAAAACCCTGGAGAAGTCTAATGGGATTTTTAAAATTAAAACCTCCAAAAATACTTATCAGACCAAGAATGTGATCTTATCTACGGGGTTTTATGACCTTCCCAACCTGATGAATGTACCAGGGGAAGATCTGCCAAAAGTCACTCATTATTACAAAGAGCCCTGGCCCTACATTGGCCAGAAAATACTGGTTGTGGGCGGAGCCAATTCAGGAGTAGATGTAGCTTTGGAAACTTGGCGAAAGGGTGCAGATGTAACCATGGTATTGAAGGATGAAGGTGTGGATCCCAAAGTTAAGTACTGGGTCAAGCCTGATATAGAAAACCGTATCAAAGAAGGCTCAATCAAGGCTTTTACCAATTCTTTGGTCAAAGAAATCAGGGAAAATGAAGTGGTGATCAATACACCGGAAGGGGATGTTACAATTGAAAATGACTTTGTCCTGGCCATGACCGGTTATGTGCCCAATTTTGCCCTTTTGGATCAGTTGGGTGTAGAGTTAAGTCTGGATGAAAAGCGTCAGCCCTGCTACGATCAGACCAATCAGGAGTCCAATGTGCCTGGTGTTTATTTGGCTGGGGTAGTCTGTGGTGGATTAAATACCAGAGAATTTTTTATTGAGAATTCCATAGTGCATGCCGAGCAGATTGTGAAACATATTTTGGGAAAAAATCAGACTTAAGATTCAAGACACAAGACTTAAGACAAAATTTAAAGCTTTGTTGCGGTAGTTTACAGCAATCAGTTCAAATATTGAATTTTTCCCTTTTGTTTCTTTTAACAATTTTCAGGGGAGGTTGTGGTTCAAAATTTCTAAAGCTCAATCAGGCAAAGCAAAAGCTACATAGGCATCACCGGATTTGGTGCCTTTACCACCACCACAGGCAATGACCACATATTGTTTGCCATTTACTTCAAATACTGCCGGGGTGGCATGTCCTGCCGCCGGGAGGCTGGCTTCCCATAAGACTTTGCCCGAATCCTTATCAAATGCCCTGATCTTTTCATCTTTGGTAGCTGCAATGAACACCAGCCCTCCGGCAGTGGTGACCGGTCCTCCATAGTTTTCTGTGCCAGTAGGTTCTAATCCCTTTTTCGTCAATTCCTCAAACTCTCCCAAAACGGATTGCCATTTGATCTTCCCGGTATTCATGTCAATAGCTGTCAGGGTACCCCAAGGCGGATTGATGCCGGGATACCCATCCTCCGTCAGAAGACGGGTATACCCTTCCATGTAGTACTGTGGAAAAAGCTGCTCAACACCGCCTTCCAATTCCTTTTTGTCCTGCTCAGCTATTCTTTCATTTCCCAAAAGGTAGTCAGTCAATAACTTTCTGTCTGAATCCGAAATATGAGAAAATGCGGGCATGGCTCCTTTTCCGTTTTTGATGATGGTGTCCAGGCTTTTCCAGTTATATTTTTGATGCAAATTTTCCAATGAAGGGAAAGCAGGAGGATTGCCTTTTCCATCTATTCCGTGGCAATTGCCACAATAGTTGACATATACTTTTTGACCAATATTATCATAGTCTGGATTGAGTTTCATTTTGATAAGCCAAGGGACTTCATTGGCATTTACATAGAGGGTTTGGGTAAGTGGGTCAAAAGAGGAGCCTCCCCATTCTGCGCCTCCGTCCATTCCGGGAAACAGTACAATACTGTGTTCGTCACTAGGAGGCTCCCACATATTTCCGTATTTTGCGTTTTCCAATTTTAGCCGAATATCTTTTTCCCATTCCGGAGTCAAATTGAGGATCTTGTCGTCTGTATAAGACAACCGCATAAATGGTTCGGGTAAGGTAGGGTGAGGTTGGGCTGGCCAGCTTTTTTCACCTTGAAGTGTGGATTGTGGCACTACTCTTTCCTCTATGGGCCAGATCGGTTCACCATTTTCCCTGTCAAATACAAATACAAACCCTTGTTTGGAGGTTTGTGCCACAGCATCAACCCAATTTCCGTCTTTTTTGATACGTATCAGATTGGGCATGGAAGGGAAGTCCCTGTCCCAAATGTCATGGTGGACACCCTGAAAATGCCAGATTCTTTCTCCGGTATTGGCATCCAAGGCCAATAAAGTATTGGCGAAGAGATTTTCCCCGTGACGATATCCGCCCCAAAAGTCATAAGTAGCTGATCCAGTTGGGACGTATACTATTCCTCTTTGCTGGTCTACCGTCATGCCTGCCCAGTTGTTAGCTCCTCCGATTTGCTCCCAGTGCTCCTTATCCCATGTGTCATGGCCATATTCACCAGGATGTGGTATGGTATGAAAAATCCACTCCCTTTCTCCTGTTCGGACATTATAGGCTCGGATATGGCCAGGCGCCGCATCTAGCCCTTCAGATAGCCGCATTCCCATGATAATTTTGTCTTCATAAATTACCCCCGGGCTGTTGCTTACCAATAAAAAATCCTCAAGATCTGTGTCCAGATCTTTTTTGAGATCTACCATTCCATTTTCTCCGAATGACTCAATGGGTAAACCTGTGTCAGCATCTAATGCAATTAGAAAATTGCTGGCTGATGTAAATATTCTTCTGTCATTTCCACTTTCCCAATAAGTAAGCCCTCTGTTGAGACCTGCCCATGAGTTTTCCCCTCCCAAAACCTGAAATGGATTGAACCGCCAAATAGGTTTTCCGGTATGGGCCTGAAGGGCAAAAACGTTCAGCTGGGGACTTACACCATATAGGATATTCCCCACTACGATGGGTTGGGTCTGAATCTGACTTCGCTCTGTCGCATCTCCGGTATTATAGGTCCAGGCAACTTCCAGGTTTTTGACATTTTCTTTGCTGATCTGACTTAGCGAAGAATAGCGGGCAGCATCCCAGGTGCCTCCTACATGCTGCCATTGGGAGTAGTCAGGGAGTTCAAAAGTATTTTCAGAACGGCAGGCCATCAAATATACTGCAGCCATGACCAAAGCAATATGCGATCTTTTCATCATCATTTTCTTAAAGTAGTCCAGAAATCGTCTATCAGGGCCTTTTCATCTATTTTGGAAAAAATCTTGACCGTAAATGATTTGTTTTCACTGGGGCTATTGACCATAAGCGTTTCTGATAAATGTGGGAGAAGATAAGCCTGAACCAATGCAAGGTCCCACATTACTCTTGTTTTGTCATTGGTAGCATGTTCACGCCATCTATCTGAGAGAATTTTTTCTAGCGGGATGGAATCATCTGTTTTCTTAAAGGTATCCTCTCTATCAAATTTGAGAGGAAGTGCGGTATCCACTGGCATGACAGTAAAATCCAGATTTTTCAAATCCAGTAGGTAATCAAATGCATTAAGATCATTTCTGATATTAAATTCATTCTTGCTCCAGGCTCTGGTTTGCTGATTGTATTTGGCTCCAAGTGAGTAAATCCTGATTTTAGGAATGATTTCGGGATCCAATATCACTGCCGAGGCAATATTGGTCAAGGCGCCTAAGGTCAGTACGTCCAGTTTTTCGCCTTCAGGAAGAGAATTTGCCAATTGGATGATTTGCTGTGCTGCGGGTGAGTCCCTAGGTTCGTTACCGCCCCAAGCACGGCCTATTTGTCTGTCTGCTCCTTTTGGGTGTGGTATTTGGGTCAACCCCATGGTGTTAAGAATCAGTTCATTGAGCCTTTGGGAGTCCTCTAATGTGTTAAGCCCTTTGGTATCATAGTGATTCCATTTTTCAAACACCAATAAGTCAGGATTGTTGAAATGGGCAGAACTTAGACCTACCACCTCCACCGATGGATCTTTAAGTAGGCGGACGATAGCATACAGGTCGTCAATTTCATTTCCTGTGTCAGAGTCCAGCCATACTTTTTGTTTTTGGGCGAAGGCTGAGAAGCATAAAAAATGGGAAAAGAATAATGCCAGAGGCAAAATGAAAAGGAAGGGGTGAAGGGCTTTTGGGTAAATCATAGGTTTTCAAACGCTTGTACCTAAAGCTAATAAAACCTATCTAATTTTCCTCATTGCTATTTTTGTACTTGGAAAAAATCCTGTGGATGGCAAAAATTCCCAAACCCAGACCTGTCCAAATCACGGTGTCCCATATTTCTTCTGACTGACTTCCGGACAATAACCAAATAGTAGCCAAAATCCCTGCAATTGCCAGGAAGTTTCCATAAGGAATTTTGAAATAATCGGTTTTTGCTTGACTTTTCCTCAGTTTAATCAAAGCTCCTGATACAACTCCATATAGAATTAACCTGGAAATAACCGAAACAGCCAGTGAACTCATAAAGCCCCAAACGATTGCTACAAAGGCAGTAAGGCTTGCAAAAAAGGCAATAGAAATAAAAGGTGTGGCAAAGCGGGGATGTACTTTTCCAAATAGTTTGGGCAGTTGATTTTCCAGACTCAATGCATAAGGTAATCTGGATCCACTCAGTATCTGTACATTCAAAGTGCCCATGATGGAAATTACTGCGCCAATGGTGATGAACATGCCTCCATACCAACCCATAAAGCCTGTCGCTGCATCCGCGAGGGGCTTGTCAGAACTTGCAAGGTCAGGTAAAGTTCCGATCGATACCACTTGTATCATGATATAAAAACCTGCAATGATAGCAGCGGCGGTGATCAGGCCAAAAGGAAGGTTTTTCCGGGGATTGACTATTTCACCACTGTTGACCAAACCTGCCTCAAATCCTCCAAAGGCGAAAATCAACAAAAGTGTAGAAGCCGAAAAATCTTCCATACTGGGCAAAGGCCCAGGCTCGATCAGGTCAAAATCAATGAAAAATAACCCCACACCAATAAAAACTGCCAATGGAAATAATTTCGCCACGGTAAGGATGTTGCTGATCTGAGCGGTGTTTTTTACCCCTATCCAATTGACAAAAGCGATGAGTGACGTTATTAGCAATATCATCCCTATCCTTACCTCAGGCTGACTGAATGCCTCAGAAAAAAAGGAAAGATACAGTACCATAAGATTGATCAAGGTAGCATAGCTAAAAAGGCGGGTGAGCATCAAAAGCCACCCGATTACGAAGGCAGGAACAGGGCCAAAAGCTTTCAGCGTATACAGGTAAGGTCCTCCTGTCTGCTCAAACCTGGAACTTACCTCCGCAAAGACGAGTATTAACACCATCATGACCAAGGCACAGGCCAAAAAAGCCAATATAGAATAAACCCCAGATAAGGCAAATACTTTGGCAGGTAAAGCGAAAATCCCCGCACCGATCACAGAATTGATGATGAGAAAGACCAGGTCCCAACGCTTAATTCCCCTTTTAAGTAGTTTGTCTGAAGCTTTCAAAATCTATTATTATTGGCGACGATGTCAAATAGCTTTTTTCATGATAATTATAAAAAGTCCACATCCACACTAAATGGATATTTCATCAAATACTGTAAAGCCTCTTCTATTTTCAGGTCTTCAAACAATACTTTATAGAGGTTTTCTGTGATCGGTGCCCTCATTCCTGTGCCTTCCACAAATGCTTTCATCAACCTGACCGTATTGATGCCTTCAGCTACCTCTTCCATGGAATTCAGGATGTCAGTAAGTTTTTCTCCTTGAGCTAAACGATAGCCGACAGTGTAATTCCTGGAGAGTGTAGAATTACATGTCGTGACCAGGTCTCCTATCCCTGCAAGGCCAATAAATGATTTCAGGCTTCCTCCAAGAGCATTGCCTAAGTAAACCAGCTCCACCATTCCTCTTGATATCAAGAGTCCTTTTGCATTTTCTCCCAAACCCAATCCCGCCAAAGCTCCTGCAGCAATGGCGATGATATTCTTCAATACTCCACTAAGTTCTACTCCCACAATATCAGAGTTTCCATATACCTGAAATTTGTCATTGCGGAGGAGACGTTGTCCTTCCATAATCACTTCATTAAACCGGCTAGCCACCACAGTTGCGGCAGGCTGACTGGCATACAGTTCTCTGGCCAAATTGGGGCCGGCAAGGCAGCCCACTCGGATGACCACGGTTTCCTGTAGGATGACCTCACTCATTGTAAGTATATTTTTTCTGCTTATTTTCCCTACTTCATCCAGAGATTTGTTGGAAGGGAGATTGAGGCAAAGTCCTTTTGTGCCATGGATGACCATGTGATAGGGGTAGAGAAATGGTGAAAATGCCCTTACCACTTCCATAAATGCCGCAGAAGGAACCATCAGGAATATGGTGTCGCAGGATTTACAAAGGTATTCTGGATCATGGGTACCTTCTATGCTTTCATGTATTTTCAGACCCTCCACACTGTGTTTGGTATTGATCTCATCTACTATTTCCATCCTTCGCGCATAGGCAATGACTTTGTTTTTGCTAGCAAGGATATTGGCTATGGCAGTTCCAAAGCTACCCATACCTACTACACCTATGGATTTTTCACTTAAATTGCTTTTCGAGCTCATAGCCTACCAGTCTGTTGTGATAAAAATACAAAAGAGACATGTCCTGAGTGACGATGTTTCCGGATTCGTTCTTTACAAGAGGGCGCTTGGCATGGTACATTCCTACATTGGCCAAGCCATGATCTATGATCTGATCGATGCTCTCTCTCATATGAGGGGCTATCTGCACTTTTCCATCGGAGGCAAGATCTTTGATTTTGTCCAAAAGGCCAGTGCAGGTTGACTTGAAGTCCTCGTAAGAGATTTCTATATCTTCCTCAGGTAATCTCAAAAGGCTATAGAGGTCAAGTTTTTTATTTTCCCTTTTGATCATTTGAAAAGCAACAAATGCCACAAAGTGTGAACTGAAAATCCTGTTTATTTTGTGGAATTCCTCCACTATTCTTTTGCCCAAATGGTGGGTGTATTCTTCCTCCCTTTGTACATCTACATTGACTTTTCCATTGGCCATGAAGTAATCACGGGTATTGATGACCCGTCCATGTTTGTCAAGACTGTTCCCATCAGCATCGATGTAATTGCCGAGAACATCCATGGCCTTGCCTATAGACACAGAAATATCCGAGCCCTTGGTAAAGAACTTGACCAAAAACTTGGAGATTTTATATGAAGTCGAAAATTCATCAGACTCTTTATAATATCTTTCCTGGCCGGTTAATGAGAGGTGTTCTTTGATCAGGCTTGGAGCCTCCAATACAAAATGATAATTGATGGTGACAGGAACGATAAACACTTTCCCTTCTATCCCTTTTATTCCTTTTTGAAAATTGGCCCGCTGGGCTTCTACAGCCGTGCTCAAAAGTCCTAGTTTGAGTTTTTTCTCAATCATTCCAGACCTGCTACGGGTACCTCCTGGGAAAAACAAACTGTGTACCCCAAACTGTATTGCTTCTGCAGAATAAGTCTTCAGTGTTTCCAGATAAGGGAGGTTTTTTTTCCTCCGGTCTACTTTGTAAGCACCGAGGGCATTCATGAAATAAGCAAAAATGCCAATATTGAAAAGGTTGAGCCCCGCTCCATATATAAAAGGTGGTAGTCCTAAGACGGATATGATCCATCCAATCAAAATGCTATCCAAATTGGAGAAATGGGTCGGAACCATGACGATGGTACCTTTGCATGCCAAGTCCCTTATTTGGTCTGTTTCACCTACAATCTGGATTTTGTCCTGAAGGGTGTACTGGTTGCTGAAGATAGATTTGAATCCTTTGACCCTTGCTGCATTCAAAAGTCTTGAAAAACCGTAGGTGACTATCCTTCTGGTCAGTTTGTAGTGCGAATGAATGAAATTACTGGCAATCTCCTCTGCGTATCGCATGGTGATGTCATCCAGAATTTCTACATATTTTTTCTTTTTCTGGGTTTTGTTGAGGCTGGTGTCTCCACTGAGCTGTACTAGCCTTGATCTTACTTTTCTCCAAAAATCTTCATCATCATCAGGATCTACGGCCCAAGGATTTTGTTTGATACGGAGTTTTTCACGGTATAAAGTGGTTTCCAGCTCTTCTTTGAGCAGGTCCATGTTGTTGTTGGTGATCTGAAGAACTGATCGCTTACTGGCTTCGGCGACAGTTTTGACAAATTCCTTCCGGCTCTTACTGAGCTTCACCACTGGCCATTCGTCCTTTTGGGGCAAAATGGGCTCATATTTATGTTTGATGTAGGTCTCAGCCAAGGGTGTTTCTAGTTTGGATAAAAGACAAATATAATAAAAAAGGTGAGGTGAAGGTTCATGTAGCTTTCCAAAAGAGTCGAGGGTTTTGGGATGAATCTAATTTTCAAAAAGAAACAGTGCTGGGTCCAAACGTTTTTTTCCGCAGCTTGTTAGTTTATGTAATAATTGATCGTGGGTTTTGACCTAGGGGGAATCCATCGTATTATTGTGTCCGAATTGTTTTATGAAGCCTGACCTCAAACAGATACAAGCACCTATTGCTACGGAAATGACGGAATTTGAAAAAAAATTCCGTGACTTTATGAAAAGTAAGGTCAAATTGCTTGATCACATCACCAATTACATAGTGAAGCGCAAAGGAAAGCAGATGCGTCCAATGTTTGTATTCTTGACTGCTGGTGTAAGTGGAGGAGTTACTGAATCTTCTTATCGTGGAGCTGCTTTGATCGAGCTATTGCATACTGCCACATTGGTTCACGATGATGTGGTGGATGATGCCAATTACCGTAGAGGTTTTTTTTCAGTCAATGCCCTGTGGAAAAATAAGATAGCGGTATTGGTAGGGGATTATCTCCTTTCCCGTGGACTTTTGCTGAGTGTGGATAATGGCGATTTTGAGCTATTGAGAATAGTCTCTCAGGCGGTCCGTGAAATGTCCGAGGGAGAATTGTTGCAGATAGCAAAAGCCAGAAAACTTGACATCACCGAAGAAGTGTATTACAAAATCATCAGGCAGAAAACAGCAAGTCTTATTGCTTCCTGTTGTGCTGTGGGTGCGGCTACTTCCGGTGCTGAAAAAGACCTCATAGAAAAAATGCGTGATTTCGGTGAGAAAGTGGGGATGGCTTTTCAGATCAAAGACGACCTTTTTGACTATGGTGAAGATGAAATCGGCAAGCCTGTTGGGATTGACATCAAAGAAAAAAAAATGACCCTGCCGCTTATCTATGCCTTGAACAATGCATCATGGCTGGATAAAAAGAGGATCATTTACCTGATTCGCAATAAAAACGAAGATAAAAAATCTGTGAATGAAGTCATTGATTTTGTCAAGGCTTCCGGAGGTCTACAATATGCTACTGAAGTGATGAAGCAGTATTTTGAAGATGCCCTTCAGATTCTTCGGGAATTTCCTGAGTCAGATTATAGGGATTCGCTGGAAGGTCTGGTCCGATATACCATAGAGAGGAAAAAATAAAAGGTCCGATTAAGGGCCTTTTTGGTTTTTTATTCTTTAAGCAATTCATTTACCAGTTTGTTGTGGTCTTCTACCCATTTTTCATAATGCGACCCTGTACCTGGTCCATTGAAACCAGTATGAATGTGTCTTACTTTTCCTTTTTTATCTATATAAATCAAGGTTGGGAATGCCACCACTTGATTGAGTGCAGGTAATGCTTGAGAAGCTTTCTCTTTATTGCTTTCTCCGGCTACCAAAAAGGTGTAGTTGGCGTTGAGCTTTTGCTTGCTCTTCTTGACTCTACTACTTGCATACTCAAAATCAGGCTTGTACTCAAAAGCCAGTCCTATTATTTCTACACCACGGTCTTTGTTGCGATCATACCAAGGGCCTAAAAACCGGGTTTCATCCATACAATTCGGGCACCAAGTTCCAAATAGCTGTACCAGAACAACCTTGTCCTTGTATTTCGGGTCCGAAAGAGAAACCGGATTACCTTCCAGGTCTGGGAAACTGAAGTCCAGCTTGTCATAGCCATCTTTTAGATAGCTAAGCGAATAGGCGTCAGGAAGCTCGAAAGTTTCATTTCTTTCGGCAGAAAAGGACTCCCGGTAATTTGGTCCACTTCTGAATTCACCCGTCATTTTGCCATTTTCTTCCAGTTCCCCGGTAAATAGGTAGGCATGGCTTCCATCAAATGCGCTTAGGGAAAATTTTCTACCGCTGACATTTCCCTCCAAATACCTATAATCACCAAGCTTGGTCAAAAATGTACCTTTGATTTTATCTTCAATTTGTTCAAAGACTCCTATGGCCTCGTAAGAGTTATCTCCATTTCTGAAATCCACTTTCCATCTACCTGAAAAATCCACTTCAGGTTTTACACTGACGGGGAACCTCTTTCCTGTCGGTCTAGTGGAGGAAAGTGGGACGCTATAGTCAGGTAAATGATTTTTGACAAAAGCTCCCTGAAGGTAACCGTCCTCAGTAATAGCCGCCAATAGGTCTGCATCGAATATTCCCAAGGTGATCTTTACAGAGTCATCACTTACAGTTACTTCATCATATTCCAAAACCTCCTCAGCATTGTATATTTCGGCAAACCACTTTTCCCCACTTTTTTTAAAAACGAGCTCAAATGGAATTTCATCAGGAGAAATATCCAGTTTGACCAAGTGTTTTTCCTGTAATACTGACTTTTTTTTCTCCTCTTTACTACATGCCAATAGAAGCATACAGAATACCAATAGCAAATGGTTTTTCATAAAAATCTTGTTATATATAAGTTTTAGGGCGATTCTACAAAATTAATAGCCTACAATAATGATAGGTTAAATTGACTTTGTCAAATTAAAGTTCCACGAAAGGTTTTTATTGGATGTATTGTAGGTTAACTTGAATAAGGACATACCGGTTTTGGTGTGAAAAGTTAAAATATTTGGGATTTTCTCCCACTTTTTTCCATCATTTCATAGGTTTGGTAGAAAGTAGACGAAGTAGCTTATTTATGAATGGAATTTTGTGCTTTTATGGCCAAAATAGGCCAATTTTTCCTATTGGGAAAAGGTTTTCAACTGCCTGATCTTCAAGTGAAATTATTGTGATTTTTTTTTGAAAACATTGTGATAATTCAAACTTTTAGATAGTTTTATAAAAAAGTGGAGAAATGTGGGAAGAAGTGGTGGAATGTGTGGATGCTTTTCTTACTTTTGTATTTATAGCAAACTCAAGATAAGCCCATGGGAATGTTCAAAAGTCGGTTTGAATGTAAGGTCGACGCCAAAGGACGTCTGGCTTTGCCTGCCAAGATGAAGGCGGCAATTCCAGAGTCGAATGGTGGCGAGCTGATTCTGCGTCAAGGTGACGACGGCTGTCTTGCGCTATATACCCAGATTGAGTTTAAAAAATTGTTGCACAAGGTTTCTGCTTTATCGGACAGAGATCCTGTGCAAAGGCTTATCAAAAGGAGTTTTTTTGAAAGTATGACTGAAGTGGAGTTGGACAATGCCGGGAGATTTTTGATTCCCAAGACTTTTCTTAGCTGGTCAGGTATAGAAAAGGATGCCATCCTGATAGGGTTAGGTGGATTTGTGGAGATTTGGAGTCCGGAGAAATACCGTCAGAATGTTGTCGTCGATCAGGCGGAGTTGTCAAAATTGATGGATCAATATCTCTCGTAAGTCATGACAGCTTCTCCCTACCATATCCCAGTAATGCTAGCCCCCTGCATTGAAGGCTTGGCTATTGACCCCAACGGTACCTATGTGGATCTGACATTTGGTGGGGGTGGTCATTCCAAAGAAATTCTCCGGCATTTGGACAAAGGGCATTTGTATGGCTTTGATCAGGATGCTGATGCAGAGGCCAATGTACCGGAAGATGACAGGTTCACCTTTGTGGCTGCCAATTTCAGGGATTTTAAAAAATACCTCAGACTATACGGGGTTACAAAAGTCGACGGTATTCTGGCTGATCTGGGGATTTCTTCCCATCAGATCGACGAACCAACAAGAGGGTTCTCTACCAGATTTGACGGCAACTTGGATATGAGAATGAGCAGCGACATTGAGCTTACTGCGCAGCAGGTGCTCAATACTTACGAAGAAGCGCAGCTGCACAAGATATTCGGCATTTACGGCGAAATCAAAAATGCCAAAACACTTGCACAGGCTGTGGTCGCTGAAAGGGCTTCCAGGCCTTTTGGTACTACCGGGGAATTCAAGTCTTTTTTGAAGGGCTATGCGCCCAGAGGAAAGGACTTCAAATATTACGCTCAGGTATTTCAGGCACTTCGGATTGAAGTAAATGATGAAATGAAAGCCTTGGAAGACATGCTGCTACAGACGGTAGAAGTCCTAAAGCCCGGAGGCAGATTGGTGATCATGAGTTATCACTCTTTGGAAGATAGGTTGGTGAAAAACTTCATCAACAAGGGCAAATTTCAGGGAGAAGTAGAGAAGGACTTCTTTGGAAACCTTCTAAGACCACTAGAGCCGATCACAAGAAAGGCAGTGATAGCCTCCAAAGAGGAAATTGAATTGAACAACAGAGCACGTAGTGCTAAACTGAGGATAGCAAAAAAACTATAAAATGCGCCAGAACACTTTCAAAAAGAAGCTTAAGAAGGGAAATTCCTCCAATAGAGGTGGCAAGAACCTTTTTACCCTGATTGAAGAGAAGCTCAATATGTCAGGGGTTTTGGGTGATGGTGTTCCTGTTCAGTTTGTTCCGCCATTCTTATATGTAGCTCTTTTGGCACTCATATATATATGGAGTAACCACAGCGCCGAAAACATGGTCCGCAAAATTGAGATCATGCAAAAGGAAGTGGAGGACATCCGTGCAGATGTGACTACTCTGGAAGCTGAGTACATGCTCAGTAGCAAGCAGTCAGAAGTGGTTAAAAAAATAGCGCCTCTTGGGATAGAAGAAATCAATGAACCACCGGTAAAAATCAAATTGAAGAAGTGAATATCAAACGTTCCATAGTGCTAAGGGTAAGGCTTGCTTTTTTGATAGTGGCCCTGATAGCCGGTGCGATCTTGTTTAAGATTGTGCGCTTACAGTTTGTGGAAGGTGAGAAATGGACAGCAAAGGCAGAATCTGCTAATTTTAAATACAGACAAGTTAGTGCTACCCGCGGAAATATTTATGCGGCAGATGGAAGTCTACTGGCAACCTCTTTACCATTTTACAGGGTAGTGTTGGATCCTACTGTTGCCAAGACCAACGTGTTCAATGAAGGTATTGATCAATTGTCAGGATTATTGGCAGATTTCTACAAAGACCGGTCTAAAGCTTCCTACAAGAAAATGATCACCGATGCCAAAAGCAATGGTAAAAGATACCTTATTCTCAATAGAAAGCAGATTGGATATCAGGACATGCAGATGATGAGCACCTGGCCTATCTTCAACAAAGGGAGAATGGGTGGAGGAGTCATCTTCGAAAAAGTGGAAAAAAGGTACAGGCCCTTCAATTCATTGGCAAGCAGAACAGTCGGATTTCTGAATGAAGACCGATATGGTGCAGGGATAGAATACAGCTTTAATGATTACCTAGAAGGAAAAAATGGGCAGGCAATGTTCCAAAAAATTGCCGGTGGCTATTGGAAGCCGGTTTTCAATGCGGAAGATATCAAACCGGAAGATGGATATGATGTACACACCACTTTGGATGTTAACATTCAGGATGTCGCAGAGTCTGCCTTGTACAGGCAGCTTATGGAAAAGGACGCTGCATTTGGTACGGTCATCGTCATGGAAGTAGCCACTGGAAAAATCAAAGCGCTGGCCAATCTTCAAAAAAACAAGAATGGCAGGGGCTACAGTGAAAGTTACAATTATGCGATAGGAGACCAAGGCTTGACTGAGCCAGGCTCTACTTTTAAGTTGATGTCCATGTTGGCACTTCTCGAAGAAGGAAAGGTCAATCTCAATGATGCAGTAGATACCGGAGACGGAGTTTTCCAGTTTTATGACAGGAAAATGACAGATGCCAAAACAGGTGGCTATGGCAGAATCTCCGTCAGGGAAATCTTTGAAAAATCTTCAAATATAGGCATTTCCAAGCTTGTGGATCAGAGCTTTGGGCACAATCCGAAAAAATTCATGTCCTATATTGAAAAGGCCGGTTTGGACAAGCCTTTGGACTTCCAGCTGAAAGGTGAAGGTGTTCCCTATTTTAAAAAACCTGGAGAAAAGAACTGGTATGGCACCACTTTGCCTTGGATGTCTATAGGTTATGAGACCAAGCTGACGCCATTGCATACATTGACACTTTATAATGCAGTGGCCAATAATGGTAAGATGGTAAAGCCAATGATTGTCGAATCTATTGCTAAAGGGAATTATGTTCAGAAGAGCTTTCAGACTGAAGTGCTGAGAAAGAGCATCGCATCTGAAAAGACGATCAAACAACTGCAGGAACTGTTAGAGGGCGTGGTGAAAAATGGAACTGCCAAAAATGTTCATAATGATCAGTATAAAATTGCCGGAAAAACAGGTACTGCCCAAAAACTTGAAGAAGGAAGGTATACCAGAAGGTATTATACTTCTTTCGTGGGATATTTTCCGGCAGACAATCCAAAGTATTCCGCCATTGTAGTGATAGATAGTCCAAAAGGTTTCAATGCCTACGGAGGAGATATTTCTGCTCCTGTTTTCAAAGAAATCGCAGACAAAATCCATGCGCAGGACTTGAGGCTCAATAAAAAAACTCCGGCAGATGTTTACCTGGCCCAGCAAACATCAGATTTCCCATATATCCAAGCTGGTAAAGTAGATGAATTGCAGTTGATCTGCAACAAGTTTGGAATTTCCAATCATGCCAATGGAGTGAATGAGGGATACGTCAGGTCCAAGTCAATGGATAGGTCCATACAGTGGCAGGCCAATCAGACAGAATCCCCAGTGGTGCCGGATGTAAGTGGCTTGCCTTTGAGGGATGCTCTTTATGTGCTGGAAAACAAAGGGCTGAGGGTGATTTACCAAGGAAAAGGAAGGGTGAAAAACCAATCCATTTCCCCGGGATCTCCTGTACAGCAAAATCATGTGATCAATTTGATATTAGGATAAATGAAGGTGTTGAAGGACATATTGTACAAAGTTTCTCTTACCTCTACCGTGGGTGACATGGACAGGGAGGTGAGTGGGCTTTCCTTTGACAGCCGAAAAGTAATACCTCAATCTGTTTTTGTAGCAGTCAAGGGCACACTAGTGGATGGACACAGTTTTATTGAGATAGCGATCGGCAATGGTGCTACCAGCATCGTGTGTGAGACGCTACCCGAAAAACTGCATGACCATGTCACATATGTGCAAGTTTCACAGTCCAATGTGGCTTTGGGCATTATGGCTGCTAATTATTTCGAAAATCCATCTGAAAAGCTGAAGCTTGTGGCGGTTACCGGTACAAATGGAAAGACCAGTACCGCCACGCTTCTGTTTCAGTTGTTTGTGGAAATGGGCTATCAAGTTGGTTTGCTTTCTACCGTAGAAAACAAAATCAATGAAGAAGTAATCCCTTCCACGCATACCACTCCTGATGCAGTTTCTATACAGTCTTTACTTAGGAACATGGTGGATAAAGGCTGCACTCATTGTTTTATGGAAGCTTCTTCCCATGCCATTGTGCAGGGAAGAACTGCGGGACTGAGTATTGATGGGGCAATTTTCACTAACATTTCCCATGACCATCTGGATTACCATGGGACTTTTGATGAGTACATCAAAGCCAAGAAGAAGCTGTTCGACGATTTGCCCAAATCTGCTTTTGCTCTGGTAAATGCAGATGATAAAAGAGGCATGGTCATGCTTCAAAATTGCAAAGCCACCCACCAGACTTTTGGTCTGAAGTATCCTGCTGATTTCAAAGGAAAAGTACTTTCCAATACCATAGAAGGCTTGGAATTGGATATCAACAACAAGCAGGTATGGTTCAGAATGATTGGCGAATTCAATGCATACAACCTCTTGGCGGTGTTTGGTACAGCGGTCCTTCTTGGAGAAGAAGAGGAGGAAGTTCTCATGCAGCTGTCAAAAGTACCAGGAGCTCAGGGAAGATTTGACAAAGTGACTGTATCCGGTATTACTGCCATTGTGGATTATGCACATACTCCTGACGCCTTGGAGAATGTGCTGAAAACCATTTCCGGTGTCAGGACCGGTGGTGAGCAGGTGATTACGGTAGTGGGTTGCGGCGGAAACAGGGACAAAACCAAAAGGCCTATCATGGCCAAAATTGCTGCCCAATTTAGTGAAAAAGTGATCCTTACTTCTGATAATCCCAGAGACGAGAACCCAGATGAAATTCTTAAAGAAATGGAAGCAGGAATCAATCCTGTGGATTTCAAAAAGACCCTTACCATCTCAGATAGAAGAGAGGCGATCAAGACCGCTGTGGTGATGGCAAAAAAAGGGGATATCATCCTAGTGGCAGGAAAGGGCCATGAAACTTATCAGGAAATCAAAGGTGTAAAATACCCTTTTGATGATAGAAAAGTAGTAAATGAAATGCTTCAACTTTTGAATAAAGAATAATATGTTATATCCGATTTTTGATTATTTGGACGGCGTGTTGGATATCCCTGGGACAGGGGTGTTCCGCTATATCTCCTTCAGGGCAGGTATGGCAGCGCTTTTGTCCTTGATCATTACGGTGACTTTTGGGAAAAACATCATCGACTGGATCCGTGCCAAGCAGATAGGAGAGACGGTAAGAGACCTTGGCCTTGCCGGACAGCAGGAGAAGAAGGGAACCCCAACCATGGGAGGCCTTATGATCATTGCAGGTATCATTATTCCTACCCTTCTTTTTGCCAATGTCTACAACATCTATATTATTTTGTTGCTCATCACTACCGTGTGGCTTGGAGCGATAGGGTTCTTGGATGATTACATTAAAGTATTCAGGAAAAATAAAGAAGGCCTGGCTGGCCGATTCAAAATAGTAGGTCAGATTACTATTGGTATCATTGTAGGGGCTACCCTGTATTTCCATGAGGGTGTAGTGGTGAGGCAGTTTACCAACCCAGTTTCTATAGAAGAAGGAGTGGTTGAAACTCCCGCTTACAGGGATGTGAAAATTGCAAAGACCACCATCCCTTTCATGAAAAACAATGAGCTCAATTATGAGACATTTTTGGGTTTCTTTGGAGAAAAGGTTACCCCTTTTCTCTATATAATTTTGGTAATTTTCATCATCACAGCTGTTTCAAATGGGGCCAATATTACAGATGGAATAGATGGGCTTGCAGCTGGGACCTCGGCCATTATAGGTCTGGCCATTGCTATCTTTGCCTACATTTCAGGTAATGCCATTTTCTCCCAATACCTCAATGTGTTTTTCATCCCTAACTCAGGAGAGTTGGTGATTTTCTGTGCTGCATTTGTAGGCGCATGTGTTGGGTTTTTATGGTACAATGCCTATCCGGCTCAGGTTTTTATGGGAGATACAGGCAGTCTGATGCTTGGCGGAGTGATCGCAGTACTTTCTCTGACATTGAGAAAAGAGCTGTTGATTCCTGTGCTCTGTGGGGTTTTTGTTATCGAGAATGTTTCAGTGATCCTTCAGGTAGGATATTTCAAATACACCAAGAAGAAATATGGAGAGGGCAGGAGGATATTCCTCATGTCACCTTTGCATCATCATTATCAGAAGAAAAATATTCATGAATCCAAAATCGTCGTGAGGTTTTGGATTATAGGGATTCTATTGGCAATCATCACTTTGGCAACATTGAAATTGAGATAAATGGAGAAGAGGATCGTCATATTGGGAGCAGGAGAAAGCGGTGTTGGAGCAGCAATGCTTGCGCATAAACTTGGCTATACCGTATGGGTTTCCGATATGGGTCAGATTTCCATGTCCAGAAAAGAACAGTTGATTCAAAAGGGAATCGCATTTGAAGAAGGAGCTCACTCAGAGGCTGAAGTCTTGAGTACCAATGAGATTATCAAAAGTCCGGGAATACCACTTACAGCTCCCATAGTCCAAAAAGCCATCGCCAAAGGAATCAATATCATTGATGAGCTTGAGTTTGCCGGCAGGCATTCGAAAGGACAGATAATCGGAATCACCGGTACCAATGGAAAGACAACGACTAGCCTATTGACTTATCATTTGCTTCAAAAAGGAGGTCTTGATGTGGGTTTGGCCGGCAACGTTGGTCAAAGTTGGGCAGGACAGTTGGTTGATAGAGATCATGCTTGGTGGGTACTGGAAATGAGTAGCTTTCAGTTGGATGGCCTGCAGACCTTGAAACCGAAAATCGGCATCCTTACCAATATCACCCCTGACCATTTGGACAGGTATGATTATGACCTTTCAAAATATGTAGCTTCCAAACTTTCTCTTTTCAAGAGAATGGGAAATGATGACGCCGCAATATTCCTTCAAGACAGCACATTGATCCGGGAAGCCTTAGAGGCAAGGGGGCTTTTTGCTGACCCTTATCCGGTTTCAACAGTGTCGGAAGGGCCAAAAGGGGGATATTTTGATGGTCTGAACATCAAGATTGCCACCCCGGGAAAAACCATCGAAATCAATCCAAAAGAAATAGTGCTAAAAGGCAAGCACAACATGCTGAATGCTATGATGTCTTCTTTGGCTGCGACGTTGGCCGGAGTGAAAGAAAGCAGTATTAAGGAAGGCTTGATGGATTTCAAAAATGCTGCCCACAGAATGGAGCCTGTAGGTATTATTGACGGGATAAGCTTTGTCAATGACAGTAAGGGGACCAATGTAGATGCGACCAAATATGCCCTGGAGAGTTTTGAACAGCCTGTGATTTGGATTGCAGGTGGAGTCGATAAAGGCAACGATTACACTGAGATTTTACCATTGATAGACAACAGGATCAAAGCACTGATTTGTCTTGGAAAGGATAATAAAAAATTGAAGGAAGCCTTTGATGGCAGGATCAATGAAATCAGGGAAACCACAAAAATTGAAGAAGCAGTAAAGTGGGGATTGGAATTGGGAAGCAAAGGGGAAGTAGTCCTTTTGTCTCCTGCCTGTGCCAGCTTTGATTTGTTCAAAAATTATGAAGATAGGGGGCAGCAATTTTCGGCGGCTGTGGGTGAATTAAAATCAGAAAGAAAATGATAGTAGCACTTAAATCATGGATCGATAGAAACCTCAAAGGGGATCCCATCATTTGGGGTATCGTGATACTGCTGTCCATCATCAGTATTCTGGTGGTTTACTCGGCTACTGGTTCTTTGGCTTATAAGTTCAAGGGAGGAAATACCGAAAAGTACCTTTTTGACCATTCTATGATGGTTTTTGGAGGGCTTTTGGTGATGTGGGTTGCCCATAAGGTGCCTTACAAATGGTACGGTTTGGTGGGCAGGCTTTTGCTGGTTATTTCTATTCCATTGTTGATTTTCACTTACTTCTTTGGTACCAATCTGAATGAAGCCAGCAGGTGGATCAATATCCCGATCATCAACAAGGCTTTTCAGCCATCAGATATTGCTAAACTTGGTCTGATAGCCACTTTGGCCAGTATCCTTGCCAAGAGGCAAAAGAGCTTGGAAGAATTGAAAAAGTCCTTTCTCACGATCATTTTGGTAATAGGTTTGATCTGCATGTTGATCGGACTTGCCAATATGTCCACGGCCCTGTTGCTCTTTTTCACTTGCTTCTTATTGATGTTTATCGGCAGGGTTCCCGGTAAGTACTTGATCATGTGCGTCCTATTCGGTGCCTTGTTTATATCTGTCTCCGCTATGGTTGGTCAAAGAGGGGCTACTTTCTTTTCGAGGATAGAAAACTACATGTCCAAAGATGACACTTTGCAGTATCAGGTAGAGCAATCTTATATAGCCATCAGTACAGGAGGAATTACCGGAAAGGGGCCGGGAAAATCAGAACAAAGAAATTCACTTCCTCACCCTTATTCTGATTTTATCTATGCCATCATCATCGAAGAATATGGGCTCATTGGTGGAGGAACGGTGCTCTTTCTTTATCTGGCCTTGCTTTACAGAGGTATGAGAATAGTAGCATCTTCGACCAAACCTTTTGGAGGTCTGTTGTCTGCAGGTCTGAGCTTTGCTTTGGTGCTTCAGGCCATGGTAAATATGGGTGTGGCTGTTGGGATAGGGCCGGTGACGGGACTTCCATTGCCACTTTTGAGTATGGGAGGGACTTCCTTGTTGTTTACAGGGTTTTCCTTGGGGATTATCCTAAGTGTAAGCAGGGGAGATCATGAAGATTCGGTGGATACAGTAGTAGAGGGAAACCGCTCCAAGAAAGTATTTCAAACAGCATAAAGTGAAGAAAACGGAAAAGACATATAGAATCATGATCAGCGGAGGAGGCACAGGAGGCCACATCTATCCAGCTATTGCTATAGCCAATGCCTGGAAAGAAAGGTATCCTGAAGCAGAGGTTCTATTTGTTGGGGCAGAAGGAAAAATGGAAATGCAAAAAGTGCCGGAAGCAGGGTATAAAATTGAAGGCTTGCCAGTTGCTGGACTTCAGAGGAGTCTGAGCCTATCCAATCTCAGCTTTCCCTTTAAGCTGCTCAAAAGCCTCAATAAGTCCAAAGCATTGATTAGAGATTTTGCGCCTGAAGCGGTGGTAGGAGTGGGAGGATATGCCAGTGGCCCTCTTTTGTATGTGGCTCAGGGAAAGGGGATTCCCACCTTGATCCAAGAGCAGAACTCCTATGCTGGACTTACCAACAAGCTATTGGCCAAAAAAGCTAAAGCCATTTGCGTGGCTTATCCGGAGATGGATAGGTTTTTTCCAAAGTCAAAAATCAATTATACCGGCAATCCGGTGAGAAAAGATATTCTGAATCTAGAAGGCAAAAGAGAACAGGCCCTGAGCCATTTTGGACTAGATTCCAGCAGAACAACTCTATTGGTGTTGGGAGGTAGTTTGGGGGCTAGGACCATCAACCAAGCGATCTTATATGACATGAAAGCTTTTGAGGATTCTGGATACCAGGTACTTTGGCAATGTGGCAAGTTTTACTTCGGAGAAATGGAGCAGAAGGTTCAAGGGTCCGGACTGAAGCACATTCATGTGAAAGAATTTATCAAAGAAATGGATCTGGCTTATGCAGCTGCTGATGTGGTTGTATCCAGAGCTGGAGCGCTTTCTGTATCTGAATTGAGCTTGGTAGGAAAACCCGTGGTTTTTATTCCTTCGCCCAATGTGGCAGAGGACCATCAGACCAAAAATGCCATGGCTTATGTACAGAAAAATGCAGCCATCTTATTAAGAGACAATGAGGCTGTCGGACAGGTAAAAGCAACAGTCGATGCGCTTTTTGAAAAGAAGGGAAAAGCGGAAGAACTGGGAAAAAATATTAGAAATATGGCCAAAGAAAATGCGGCCGAGGAAATAATAGAAGCATTGGAAAGAATTATCGGATGAAACTGAAGGGCTTACATAGCGTCCACTTTCTAGGAATAGGAGGAATAGGCATGAGTGCTTTGGCAAGGTGGTTTAACCATGTCGGGATACCAGTGTCTGGCTATGACCGTACCCCTTCACCTTTGATTGAGGAGTTGGTAAGAGAGGGCATGCAGGTAACATTTGATGATTTGGTAGAGCAGATTCCTGCAAGGGTGAGAGAAAATAAGGCCAATAGCCTTATCGTATGGACTCCCGCTATGCCGGCAGATTCCCCTCAGCTCAATTACTTCAGGGATAATGGATTTGAATTGCAAAAGAGAGCTGCGGTATTGGGAATGATCACCAAAGATATGCCGACCATCGCCGTAGCAGGAACTCATGGAAAAACGACCACTTCCAGTATGATCGCACATATCTTAAAGCATACGGGTAAAAACGTAGCGGCATTTCTTGGAGGTGTAACCCAGAATTACCAAAGCAATCTGATTTTACATGATGAGGCCAAAGGTCAAGCTACAGTAGTAGTGGAAGCAGATGAATTTGACAGGTCTTTCCTCCATCTTCATCCTGATACTGCTGTAGTGACAAGCGTGGATCCCGATCATCTGGATATTTATGGCGATCCCGATCATCTTGTAGAAGGCTTCCAAAAATTTATAGCGTTGATTGCTCCAAAAGGCAGGCTATATATCCAGTCCAATGCATTGCATAAGATTGAAAAGCCTAACAAATCCCTGGCAGTCATTTCTTATGGTATCAATTCAGGTAAAGTAAAAGCGCTTAACATCAGGCCTAAAGCCGGTGCATTCATATTCGACTATCAAGACGAAAATTGCGCTTTGGAAGATATCCAATTAGGTATGCCTGGATTCCATAATGTGGAAAATATCCTTCCGGCGATTTCCATTGCCCTAACTATGGGAGTAAAGCCTCAAGAGGTGAAGGAAGCCGTGAGCAGCTTCAAGGGAGTGAAAAGGAGGTTTGAAATCCATGTTCAGGAAGAAGGAAAGGTATATGTAGATGACTATGCCCATCATCCTGAGGAGATCAGGGCATTTTTGAGCTCGGTGAGGGCTATGTATCCACATTATAAATTGACTGCAGTGTTTCAGCCGCACCTGTATTCGAGGACTAGGGATTTTGCGAAGGGATTTTCTGAAAGTCTTTCCCTGGCGGATGAAGTGCTGCTTTTGGATATCTATCCGGCACGGGAGCTTCCCATAGAAGGGGTTGATTCGGCCATGTTGCTGGAGGATATAGGATCAGCTAATAAGTCACTTCAGACCAAGGAGAACTTGTTGGATTATCTGGCCAAAAGTAAGCCTGAGTTACTGGTGACGATTGGTGCCGGAGATATTGACAGATTGGTAGGACCTATTGCAAACTTGATGAAAACCTATGAAAACTAAACTGAAGAAAATATTGGGGGTCAGTTTTCTGCTGTTGATTTTGGTTGGCTTTATAGGCTTCGTGGAAAAAAAGCATGCAGAAAGGAAATTTTCAGAAGTGGAAATCTCCATCAAGTCTGTTGCAGATGTCTATTTCGTGGATGAGGCGGATCTATTGGAGCAGTTGTATGTGGAATTTCCTCTTATGAAATCAGGAGTGTCTTTCTTAGAACTGAACCTCAATCAGATTGAAAGAAAGGTAGAGAAACATCCTTTTGTGAAAAATGCAGAAGTGTATTCAGACCAAAAAGGAAATATCAAGATCGAGGTGGAGCAGCATGTGCCGATGGCCAGAATAGTCAGGCCAAGAGCGGCTGATGGTTACATTTCTACAGAGGGCCTGATTTTGCCAACCTCGCCACAGTACACGACCCGGGTATTGTTGCTTTATGGGGAATATGCCGAGCAGCTTTTGCAGGAAAAGGAGCTGAATACCGATCATAAAGAGCTGTTAGAACTGATCCAGTTTATCCACAGGGATGAATTTTGGAGGGCACAGATCACAGAGTTGGAAATGGAAAAAAAATCAGATATCAGGCTGCATCAGCAGGTGGGAAGGCAAGTGATAGAGTTGGGAGATGCCGCGGATCTTGAAGAGAAGTTTAAAAAGATCAACCTGTTTTATGATGAGATTTTGCCGGTAAAAGGGTGGAATACATACAGCAGGGTGAATGTAAAATATAAAGGTCAGATTGTTTGTGAATAATTGATGATGCTATGGAAAACGACAAATTTATTGTAGGACTGGACATTGGGACTACCAAAATCTGTGCGATTGTTGGACGCAAAAACGAATTCAATAAGCTCGAAGTGCTGGGCGTGGGAAAGGCAGTATCAGACGGAGTGATCCGTGGTATTGTGACCAATATTGACAAGACGGTTAATGCCATTCAAAAAGCAGTATCAGATGCTTCTGATATGGCTGAAGTGGATATTGCAAACGTGATAGTAGGTATTGCAGGGCAGCACATCAGGAGTTCAGTTCATCATGGTAGTATCATGTGTAATCCCAGTCAGGGAGAGATCACCATCGAAGATGTCAGAAGGCTTTCCAATGACATGGAAAACATAGTAGTACCTCCTGGTAATACCATTATCCATGTAATGCCACAGGATTACACTGTGGATTACGAAGATGGTATCAAAGATCCTGTTGGTATGTCCGGTTGCAAACTGGAAGCTGACTTTCACATCATCACTGCCCAATCTACAGCAATCAGTAATATCAATAGGTGTATCAAGCGCGCTGACCTTATTTCAAAAGACCTTATTCTGGAACCACTTGCCAGCTCTCTTTCTGTATTGAGTGAAGAGGACAAGGAAGCAGGTGTCTGCTTAGTAGACATCGGTGGGGGTACTACGGATATTGCGATTTTCCATGACAACATCATCAGGCATACAGCAGTGATTCCTCTAGGGGGTAACATCATCACTACAGATATCAAAGAGGGATGTATGGTGCTTCATCATCAAGCTGAGCTTCTTAAAACAAAATTTGGAAAAGCAATCTCTGAAGAGGCGAATCCCAATGAAATAGTATCTATTCCCGGCTTGAGAAACAGACCGCCAAAAGAAATATCAATCAAAAACCTGGCTTCCATCATTCAGGCGAGAATGGAAGAAATCATTGAGCATGTGCAAAATGAACTCGTAGCAAGTGGTCATTATAAAAAACTGGCTGGCGGTATTGTACTGACTGGAGGCGGGTCACTTCTGTCAGGCGTGGCGCAACTATTTGAATACATGACTGGACTGGATACCCGTATCGGATATCCGAACGAACATTTAGGCAAATGTAAAGTGGATGAGATCAAAAGTCCCATGTACGCCACATCAGTAGGGTTGGTACTGGCCGGATTTAAATCCTTCGACGAAAGGGAAGAGACTTACAAGCAGAGATATGAACGTGAAGGGACCAAAGTGCAGGTAAAAACCAATAAAGGGGATTTCGGTACTAGGATATTTTCCAATATAAAAAACAGACTAAAAGATATGATCTCGGATGATATCGCAGAAGATAATAATTACTAGGGCTTATCATATTGGGGGAGGTGAAAAGCAGTGCTTTTCATTTCCCTGAAAATTTAAACCATGAAAATTTTATTCACCAACACATAAATAAATGTCAGATAACATGAAAGAGTACAAATTTGATTTACCAAAAAACCACAAGTCAATCATTAAGGTGATAGGCGTAGGCGGTGGCGGCTCCAATGCTGTGAACCACATGTATAACCAGGGTATTAAGGATGTAGAATTCGTAGTAGTGAATACGGATGCACAGGCATTGAAAAGCAGCCCGGTTCCATTGAGACTTCAGTTAGGTGCCAACCTTACCGAAGGTTTGGGAGCTGGTGCTAATCCCGAAAAAGGGAAAAATGCTGCTCTTGAGAGCAAAGAAGACATAAGGGAACTACTATCCGACAATACCAAGATGGTATTTATTACTGCTGGTATGGGTGGTGGAACCGGTACCGGTGCTGCACCGGTGATTGCCAAAATCGCAAAGGATATGGATATCCTTACTGTAGGAATAGTGACAGCACCTTTTGTTTTTGAAGGTAGGAAGAAGATGCAATCTGCTCAGTCCGGTATAGAGTCTTTGCGTGAAAATTGCGACACCGTTCTTGTGATTCTCAATGATAAATTGAGAGAAATTTATGGCAATCTGGCCATCAGATCAGCTTTTGCCAAAGCGGACAATGTTTTGACTACTGCGGCCAAGTCAATTGCTGAAATCATCACAGTACATCAGGATGTAAACGTGGATTTTGAAGATGTTAAAACCGTGATGAAAGATGCAGGAGCTGCTGTAATGGGTTCAGCAAGTGAAGAGGGAGAAGGCAGAGCAATCAGAGCTGCCGAAAAAGCCATTGCTTCCCCACTACTCAATAATGTAGATATTAGAGGTGCCCAGAAAATCCTTCTTTCTATTATGTCTGGAGAGGATGACGAACTTTCTATGGATGAATTGAGTGAAATCACTGAATACATCCAGGAGAGAGCAGGAGAAGAAGCAGAAGTGATTTTTGGTCAGGGTATTGATCAGGATCTAGGAAAAGGAATCAGGGTTACTGTTATCGCTACAGGTTTCGAAATGGATAAACTGACTACAGCTTCACCTGCCAGAAAAGAAGCTGCCCCAGCTCCTGAAGCTAAAACAGAAGAAGTTGTGGAAGAAAAAACCATCAAGGTAATCGACCTGGAATCCGGCAAAACTTCCAATGTTGAAGAAAGTGTCAATCCAGGCCAATCTTACACCTTCACTTTCCAAAGGCCTATCCCTGTAGCCAACGATCATGCCCAAAAAGCTGAACCGGTGAAGTCGGTAGAAAAAGAGCAAGCCCCTGAAGTAAAGCCTGTACAGGTAGAGGAAATTGAAGAAGAAGAAGAAAACTTTGAAATCGTATCTGTCGAAAAGCCAGAGGAAAAGATAGTCTACAAATTAGATGAAGAGGAGGAGCAGGCACCAGAGTTGCCCAAGGCTGAAAGTCAGGAAGAAGTAAAGCCTGCCTTTGGCAATGACTATTATGAGCAGGTAAGACAAAAGGCGATTCAAAAAGCTTATGAGCGATTTGAAAAGCTAAAAAATATGAGAAGTAATCATTCACAGAATACTGAGGATTTCAAGGAAAAATTAGAGACTCCGGCATATGTCAGAAAGCAGGTGAAGCTTTCAGATGTGCAGCACAGCTCTGAGAGAAACCTCTCCAGATTCAATCTGACTGATGAAAATGAGTTTTTGAAGAACAATAAGTTTCTTCACGATAATGTAGATTGATACTAAAAATCAATCAGCATTTCAGCTTGGGTCTGAAGTAATTCCATGTACAGCCTGTTGGTGAGCAGGTTATCTGACAAACTGTCTTCTATTTTAGCCAACTTTGGCTTGAAGGCAAGTACATGCATTCCCAGGTAATGGAAGATGTCGGTGAGGTGGCTCAAAGCGATGCCACCCCCGCCTATTCCTGATGAGAGCCCGACCAAGGCACATTTTTTATTTCTAAATGCATTAGGGTAAGTCATCCCGTCTATAAATGCTTTTAATATTCCTGGAAAAGAACCATTATATTCCGGAACGATAAAGACAAACTTACTTCCTTCTTTTACCTTATTGTGAAAATCATTGAATCCTGGATTTTTCCCATTGTTTTCATATAGAGCTGAAAACAGAAAGTCGTGAGGGAGATCTTTAAGATCAAGAATTTCGGCATCAGTATTTAAATTTTTCAGGCTATTTTGATAGATCAATGCCAGTTTGTGGGAAAGAGAGTTTTTACGGTTGGTACCTACTATTATCTTTATCATCGAAATAGAATTCTTAAATTATTGCAGCTACACTACAAACAGGTTTGTTATTTAGTTTCGTAAGTTGTAGAAAATTATTTAGCTGAATCAAAATCCTTCCAATTTTAGATGAATTTAATATGAGACAAGAACCAACAATCAGTTATTTGGAACAAATAGGACATGCGGTAGAATACATTATCTCAGAGTTTGACCAGCCGTCAGAAGTGGGGATTATTTTAGGTACCGGACTGGGTCAGCTGATCAGTCAGATCGAAATCCTCCATGAAATTCCATATGACAAAATCCCATTTTTCCCTGTTTCCACTGTTGAAAGCCATAAAGGAAAATTGATTTTCGGAAAACTTTCGGGAAAATCTGTGATCGCCATGCAGGGCAGGTTTCATTACTATGAAGGATATTCCATGAAAGAAGTTACTTTTCCTGTCCGTGTCATGAAAAAGTTGGGTATAGGACATCTATTTGTGTCCAATGCAGCCGGAGGACTGAATCCAGATTACAAAATAGGAGAGCTAATGGTCATCAATGACCACATTGACCTTTTCCCTGAAAACCCTTTAAGAGGGAAGAATTTAGATGGATTTGGTGTCAGGTTTCCGGATATGTCAGAACCATATGATCTCTCGTTGGTGAAAAAGGCCATGGATATTGCTGAAGACAATGGTCTGAAAGTTCATCAGGGAGTGTACGCTGCTGTGCAAGGACCGAATTTGGAAACCAAAGCAGAATACAAATACCTGAGGACTATAGGTGCTGATGCCATTGGTATGAGTACGATTCCAGAGGTGATTGTGGCAAGGCATATGGATCTTCCTGTCTTTGCTATTTCGGCCATCACTGATCTTTGCTCTCCTGGAAACATCAAGAAAGTAAAAATTGAAGAAGTTCTTGCTGCGGCGGCCATTGCCGAACCCGGAATGGGAACGATCATAAAGTCACTGATAGCAACTTTGTGAATTGATTTATATGACTGATGTGAAAGCGTTTTCTTGGGATGACTTGCAGGAGACCTGTGATTTTTTGAAAAATCATAGTGGGGAAACTGCAAAAACTGCGATTGTACTGGGTTCTGGCCTGGGTCTATTGATGGATCACCTAACCATACTCAAAAGGTTTGCTTATGGTGAAATTCCCCATTTTCCGATTTCTACTGTAGTTGGACACTCAGGTGAGCTCGTCATGGCTGAGATAGATTCCAAAAGGCTTTGGATTATGAACGGGAGATTTCATTACTATGAAGGATATGGAATGTCCCAAGTGGTTTACCCATTAAGAGTATTGAAGCTTTTAGGAGTAGAAAACCTTGTAGTTACCAATGCAGCAGGTGGTCTAAATGCCGATTTTGAAGCAGGAGATATTATGTTGATAGAAGATGTCATAAGCCTGCTTCCGGCCAATCCGCTAAGAGGAAAAAATGATAATAGACTTGGTCCGAGGTTTCCTGATATGTCTGCCCCCCTTGATGAGCAATGGAGTGCTCAAGTCAAGGAATCAGCTTTGGAATTGGGATATAATTTGAAATCCGGTGTGTATGTAGGAGTAACAGGACCGAATCTTGAGACCAAAGCAGAAATCAATTATTTAAGGATCATTGGAGGAGATGCAGTAGGGATGAGTACTGTTCCTGAGATCATCTGTGCCCACCAAATGGGGATAAGGGTTTTGGCTATTTCTGTAATTACAAATGAAAGTATCCCTAAATCTGCCAAAGAATTCACCCATGAAGAGGTAGTGGAAGTGGCCGGAAGAGCGGGTGTAAAGCTTGTCGATTTGGTGAAAAGTAATCTTCCTTAATTCTTAGCACCTAACATTTTACAGCCAGACAAAAAACAAAAAGAAGGCCTTCAGATTACTGAAAGCCTTTTTTATTAAACATGATTACCCGCTTTCTTACCAGTAGAACCTAAATAAAGAAACAAACCTATGATTTCTAGCCAATATCAATAAATATCCTATATCTATTAGTATCGGATTGATCTAGGCCCTTATTTAAATTGGTTATTGGTATGATTGCGGATATACATATTATTAAATTCCTCTGAATTTATACGGTCATAATTTCAGCTTCTTTTTTCTCCAAAAGTTCATCGATTTTGGCAATATATTGATCCGTTAGTTTTTGAACTTTCTCTTCAGCTCTTTTCACTTCATCTTCTGCTACTCCTTCTTTCTGAAGTTTTTTGAGAGACTCATTGGTATCTTTTCTGATTGTTCTAACTGAAATTTTTCCTGTCTCACATTCCTGTTTGGCCTGCTTTACAAGATTTTTTCTTCTTTCCTCAGTCAAAGGAGGAATGGTGAGAATGATGATTTCTCCATTGTTTTGAGGCGCGAGTCCAAGATCGGAATTGATGATTGCCTTTTCAATTTCACCGATGAGGTTTCTTTCCCAAGGCTTGATCGTAAGCGTTCTGGCGTCAGGTGTAGTTACAGAAGATACCTGCTGCAGAGGTGTAGGGGCTCCGTAGTAAGATACCATTATGCCATCAAGCAAGTTTGGCATAGCCTTTCCTGCTCTGATTTTGACCAATTCTCCAGCAGTATGATCTACTGCTTTTTGCATGAGTTCTTTTGCTTCTTCCAGGTAAAGTTGAATCTCTTCCATGTCTTTTATAGTTCTGGATTAATTTGAAGTTATTAAAGTTCCTATTTCTTCTCCGGTAATTAACTTTTCCAAATTGCCTGTTTTATTCATGTCAAACACCACTATTGGCAGGTTGTTTTCCTGACATAGCGTAAAGGCGGTCATGTCCATGATGTTGAGGTTTTTTTCGTAAGCTTCCTGGAAAGAAAGGGTGTTGTACTTGGTGGCATTTTTGTCTTTTTCAGGATCAGCGGTGTAAACTCCATCCACTCTGGTTCCCTTTAGTACCACATCTGCCTCTATTTCTATTGCCCTTAGGCTGGCTGTAGAGTCAGTTGTGAAATATGGATTGCCGATTCCAGCGCCAAAAATCACAATTCTTCCTTTTTCCAAATGCCTGATGGCACGTCGTCTGATAAATGGTTCACAGACACTTTCTACTTTGATACCTGACATCAGTCTGGTAAACATTCCACTTTGTTCTAAGGCACTTTGCAGGGCCATCGCATTGATCAAAGTGGCTAACATGCCCATGTAGTCTCCCTGCACCCTGTCTATACCGGTTTTTTCGGCCTGTACCCCTCTGAAAATATTACCTCCTCCTATTACTATGGCGATTTCTACGCCCAGATCTTTTACTTTTTTGATTTCATTGGCATACTGCTCGAGCCTGTTGGAATCAATACCGTAATTTTTTTCTCCCATCAGGGCTTCACCGCTCAGCTTCAATAATATCCTTTTGTATTTCATTTTGTTTTTTTGGTAATAAGGAAGGGAATTGTATAAAATTCTGACTTTTTAAATCTGACAAATATAAAGCCTTATGGCAGAAAACTAAAAAGCGATCCACTAAAATTGGATAAGTACCTGATTTTTCTCTACACTTTCCCCTTTTTTGATTTTGATAGCCTGTACTGTCCCATCTCCAGGGGATTTCAGAATGTTTTCCATCTTCATGGCTTCCAATATAAGCACGGGGTCTCCCTTCTTTACTTCGTCCCCTTCTTTCACTTTGATGTCGAAAATCAAACCTGGCATAGGTGCTTTGATATCTTTTGCTGCGGTGGAGGTGGCCATATTTAAGCCTAACTTGTCCAGTAAAAGATCGAATTTGTCCTTGATCTGAATCTCACAAGGCTTGTTGTTAAGCTTCAAAATCACTGTTTTGCTTTCTTGATCGATAGAGACCAATTCCAGATTGAATGATTTTTCTTCAAAAACCACTTGGTAATGATAATCCCCTGTTTTGGTAATGTCCCATTGAAAGAAGATATCATTTACCTTGATTGATCCGTTTGATTTTTCGACAGTAAAAACTGAATTATTGATACTAGCTGAATACATTTCCGTTATTTTGCGGACAATATACGATTAATCTCAAAAATCATTTTTATGAAGTGGTACAATTACAAAGCCTCTCTGGTTTTTATATTTCTGGTGGCATGGTCATGTCAGACGGCTAAAGTCAGTACAGATCAGCAGCAGGAATCAAATTCGGAATACACCCAGGATACTTCTTTGGTTGATCTAAAGAAAAATGAAAGGGTCAAAAAGCTTGAGGCAAAGATTGCAGAATACAGAGGTACAAGGACAAGGGATTTTGACCTTCTTCATACCTCTTTGGACCTGAGGTTTGATTATGAGAATGAATGGGTAAACGGAGAGGCTGTGCTGACGGTAAAGCCTTACTTTTTTCCACAGAAAGTGCTGACTTTAGATGCCAAGGATTTTGAAATCCATAATATTTCAATGCTGGTGGAAGAAAACCAAGATGATCTGAATTTTAGATATGACATGAAAAAAGTGTCGGTCTATCTGCCCAAAGAGTTTCATTCCAGTGACACCCTTCGCGTAAAAATTAAGTACACTGCCATGCCTAATGAAAACTCGGGAACAGGCAGTGCAGCAATTACGGATAGGAAGGGTTTGTATTTTATCAACGCAGATAAAGCTGAAAACAAGCCTACACAAATTTGGACTCAAGGAGAGACCGAGCATAATTCAAAGTGGTTTCCGACTTTTGATACCCCCAACGAAAGGGCTACTCAGGATATTAAATTGACGGTTGAAGAAAAATACAGGACCATCAGCAATGGTAAATTGATTTCCCAGACTACAAATGAAGATGGTACCCGTACCGATCATTGGGAAATGGATCTGCCACATGCGCCATATTTGGCAGCGGTGGTTGTGGGTGAGTTTTCAGAGATTGAAGACAGCTGGGAGGATATACAGGTCAACTATTATGTGGAAGAGAAATTTGCTGAAGGGGCTAAAATTGTCTTTGGGAACACTCCTGAAATGATAGGATTCTTTTCTGATTTGCTCGGGGTAAGGTATCCTTGGCAAAAATACGATCAGGTAGTGGTAAGGGATTTTGTCTCGGGAGCCATGGAGAATACTACTATTTCAGTGTTTATGGAAGAGCTCAATCTTGACGAAAGAGAGGCGATCGATTCTGAATGGGATGGCATAATTGCACATGAGCTTTTCCATCAATGGTTCGGGAACTATGTGACCAATGAATCATGGTCCAACCTTACTTTGAATGAGGCTTTTGCCAACTACTCAGAGTACCTTTGGTATGATTACAAACTTGGAAGGGATGAAGCAGACTTACACCACGTGTCCGAGATGGAGCAATATTTGTCAGAAGCGCAGCGAAAACAAGTTGATCTGATCAGGTTTTATTATGATGATCCTGAGGACATGTTTGATAGTCATTCTTATGCCAAAGGAGGGCGCATCCTTCACATGCTGAGAAATCACTTAGGTGATAAGGCCTTTTTTGGTTCGTTGACTCACTATCTGAAGAAGCATGCTTTTCAAAGTGTCGAAGTGCATGACCTGAGGCTGGCGTTTGAAGAAGTTACCGGTATGGATCTCAACTGGTATTTCAATCAGTGGTTTTTGGATTCAGGTCATCCGGTGCTGGAATATGAAGTGGACTATTCTCAGCCCGAAAACTTACTGATTACAGTCGCACAAAGGCAGGACTTTGAAAATACACCTTTATATAGACTGCCATTTAAAGTGAGTTGGTACGCTGAAGGTGAGCGTTTGGAGAAAGAGTTTGTTTTGGAAAAAGAATGGCAGCAGTTTGCTTTGGAAAATCCTTCACCTTTGGATCTACTTTTTATAGATGAAGAGAAGGTGTTATTGGCTGAAATGAAATCCTATCGAGGATTTGAGCACTTTTTGAAGCAGTTTGAAAAATCACAAAAGGGAGTGGCAAGGTATGAGGCATTGGATAGCCTGACCTCAGATTATTCCAGCGCACCGGAAGTATTGGGAATAATTGAAAAAGCGCTCAAAGATGAATTCTGGGCAATCCGTGAAATGGCCTTAATGAAGATGGCACAGAATCCGGAGTGGATCGGAAATATTAATGGTCTGGAGGAATTGCTTTTTGAAATTGCGGAAAGTGATAATAAAAATACGGTTAGACTTGGTGCAATAGAACTACTAGGGCAGATCGACTCTGAGAAGTATTCGCCTGCTTTTTTAAGATGGATGAATGACCCATCTTATTATGTGGCAGGTACAGCACTTCAAGTGTATTTGGAAAATGAGAACAATCCAAACAGGAGTGAGATTGCGGGAAGATTTAAAGATTCAGGGAATATTAGAATATTGGTAGCGCTCGCTGATTATTTTATTGCTGACCCAAATACTGAACAGGCACCTTGGTTTCACCGAAAGCTTGAAGGGTTAAGTGGGCAATCCCTCTATTATTTTATTGGTTACTATGGAGATTATTTTTCCAAGCTACAGGGCGAGGACTCAATAGCAGCTATTGATAAACTGGAGAGTTTGGCAGGAACCCATAGAGCTTCCTACGTCCGGATTGCGGCATTTATGGCTTTGTTTGGATTCATTGATGAAGAAGGAGTGGTTGACCGAGCTAAAGCGATCTTCGAATCAGAAGAAGATCAAATGGCCAAAGAATACATGGAGTTTTTCCTTTCTCCTTACTTAGAATAAAATTAATCACTTGATTTTTATCAGGTTAAATGGTTATAGTGAAAATTACAGGGAAAAAAATTAGCATTATTTTGAATGTTTAGGAAAAGGGTATAATTTTGCCATCCGTTAAGACAACGAAAAGCTGGATAAGCTTTGAAATCTTATTGGAATAATCAGTTGGGGGAATACCAAAGCGGCCAACTGGGACGGACTGTAAATCCGTTGACTTATGTCTTCACAGGTTCGAATCCTGTTTCCCCCACAAAATTGAAATGCCAAAAATTTTATTATTTTTGCATTCGGTTTTACAAAAGCGGGAGTAGCTCAGTTGGTAGAGCGGCAGCCTTCCAAGCTGCAGGTCGCGGGTTCGAGCCTCGTCTCCCGCTCTATGCTTTTATAGGCATAAGAATGTTATTAGCCGACGTAGCTCAGGGGTAGAGTACTTCCTTGGTAAGGAAGGGGTCACGGGTTCAAATCCCGTCGTTGGCTCTGAAACATTGAAAAATTTAACTAATTCATATCTTTAACTAAAACAGAGGATTTTCACGCATGGCAAAAGCAACCTTTGACCGTTCCAAACCGCACGTTAATATCGGTACGATTGGTCACGTAGACCATGGAAAGACAACTTTGACTGCTGCCATTACCACAGTTTTGGCGAAAAAAGGTCTTTCTGAATTAAGAGATTTTTCTTCAATTGATAACGCTCCTGAAGAAAAAGAAAGAGGTATTACCATTAACACTTCTCACGTAGAATACCAAACTGAAAAGAGACACTACGCTCACGTAGACTGTCCTGGTCACGCGGATTACGTAAAGAACATGGTAACTGGTGCTGCCCAGATGGATGGCGCTATCCTTGTAGTAGCTGCAACTGACGGACCAATGCCTCAAACTAGAGAGCACATCCTTCTTGCACGTCAGGTAGGTGTACCTGCACTAGTAGTATTTTTGAACAAAGTCGACATGGTCGATGATCCAGAGCTTCTGGAGCTTGTGGAAATGGAAGTAAGAGAATTGCTTTCTTTCTACGAATTCGACGGTGACAACATCCCGGTTATTTCCGGTTCTGCACTTGGTGCTTTGAACGGTGAAGACAAATGGGTTGAAACTGTAATGGAATTGATGAATGCTGTTGATGAGTACATTCCAATTCCTGAGCGTCTAGTTGACAAAGACTTCTTGATGCCGGTAGAAGACGTATTCTCTATCACAGGTAGAGGTACTGTAGCTACAGGTAGAATCGAAAGAGGTGTAATCAACTCAGGTGATCCTGTAGATATTATTGGTATGGGAGCTCAAGGCCTTAAGTCTACTGTGACTGGTGTTGAGATGTTCCGTAAAATTCTTGACAGAGGTGAAGCTGGTGACAACGTAGGTCTTTTGTTGAGAGGTATTGAAAAATCTCAAATCAAGAGAGGTATGATCATCTGTAAGCCAGGATCTGTAACTCCTCACGCTCACTTTAAAGCAGAAGTTTACGTTCTTTCCAAAGAAGAAGGTGGACGTCACACTCCATTCTTTAACAAATATCGTCCTCAGTTCTACTTGAGAACTACAGACGTAACTGGTGAGATCAAGCTTCCTGAGAACGTTGAAATGGTTATGCCAGGTGATAACGTTACTATCGAAGTGAATTTGTTGAACGCAGTTGCTCTTGAGAAGGGTCTACGTTTCGCTATCAGAGAAGGTGGTAGAACTGTAGGTGCTGGTCAGGTGACTGAAATTCTTGACTAAATTTACCAGAATATAATAAAATCAAATGCGATCCTGAATTATTTTTTGGGATCGCATTTGTTTCTTATTCCAATTGTAACTACTTTTGCGTTCCCTTTTGGGGAGCCAATTATTCTACGGGCATAGTTCAATGGTAGAATAGCGGTCTCCAAAACCGTTGATGGGAGTTCGAATCTCTCTGCCCGTGCAAAATGACAGTAGACCATGAATATTAAAAATTTTGTAGTAGAATCCATAGACGAAATGAGGAACAAGGTGACTTGGCCTTCTTATTCGTTTTTGCAAAACAGTGCTGTATTAGTGATAGTAGCATCTATCATTTTTGCATTGGTGATTGGCCTCATTGATTTGGGATTCGAGAATTTAATGAAGTGGTTCTACGATTTGTTCTAATCTGAATAGAAAAATTACTGATGGCTGAACATAAGTGGTATGTACTTAGGGTGGTAGCTGGTCAGGAGAAAAAAGCCAAATCTTATTTGGACAATGAAATTCTCCGCCAGAAGCTTGAGGAATTTATTCCTGAAGTCCTTATACCTTCCGAAAAAGTTTACGAAATGCGTAACGGTAAAAAACGTGTGAGGGAAAGAAATTTCTTTCCTGGATATGTTTTGATCAATGCCGACTTATCACATGGTGAAGCCAATCACGTAATTACAAGCATACCGGGAGTAATCGGTTTCTTAGGGTCAAACCAAGGGGGGGCTTCCAAAACCCCTGAGCCATTACGTCAATCAGAAGTCAACAGGATCTTAGGACGTGTTGAGGAGATTGATGAGTTTGCAGAGAAATTGGATACCCCATTTATAGTTGGAGAGACCGTAAAAGTAATGGACGGTCCTTTCAGTGGGTTCTCGGGTACAATAGAAGAGGTGTTTGAAGACAAGAAGAAATTGAATGTTATGGTCAAGATCTTCGGTCGAAACACACCTGTTGAATTAAACTTTATACAAGTAGAAAAACAAGACTAGGAAATGGCTAAGGAAATCACTGGTTATGTGAAATTACAGGTGAAAGGTGGCCAGGCAAATCCATCACCTCCAGTAGGTCCAGCCCTTGGTTCCAAGGGTTTGAACATAATGGAGTTCTGTAAGCAGTTTAATGCTAGAACCCAAGATAAAATGGGTCAGGTGTTACCTGTTTTGATTACTGTTTTCTCTGATAAATCTTTTGAATTTGTCGTAAAAACTCCTCCTGCAGCTAACATGCTTATCGAGGCGGCAAAAATCAAAGGTGGATCAGCAGAACCTAACAGGAAAAAAGTAGGGTCAGTTACCTGGGATCAGGTAAAGGAAATTGCTGAAGTGAAAATGCCTGACTTGAACGCTTTCAAAGTGGAATCTGCCATGAAAATGATTGCAGGTACCGCTAGAAGTATGGGTATCACTGTTTCTGGTAAAGCTCCCTGGGAGGATTAATTTTAAAAAACTATGGCTAAGTTAACAAAAAAGCAAAAAGAAGCTCTTTCTAAGTACGACCCAAGCCAGCAGTACTCCCTAGAGGATGCTTCTTCCATTGTAAAGGAAATCACCAATACCAAATTTGACGCTTCTGTAGATCTAGACATCCGTCTGGGTGTAGATCCAAGAAAAGCTGATCAAATGGTAAGAGGTGTGGTAGCATTGCCACACGGAACTGGTAGAGAAGTACGCGTATTGGTACTTTGTACTCCTGACAAGGAAGAGGAAGCTAGAGAAGCTGGTGCTGATTATGTAGGTCTAGACGACTATATTGCTAAGATCGAAGGCGGTTGGACTGACGTTGACGTCATTATCACCATGCCTAACGTTATGGCAAAAGTAGGTAGATTGGGTAGGGTATTGGGTCCAAGAGGTCTTATGCCAAATCCAAAATCCGGTACAGTTACCTTAGAAGTAGGTAAGGCAGTAAAAGAAGTAAAAGCTGGTAAGATTGATTTCAAAGTTGATAAATTCGGAATCATTCATGCAAGCATCGGTAGAGTGTCTTTCGGTCCTGAAAAAATTCAGGATAATGCTAAAGAACTCATCAATACCATTTCTAAACTGAAGCCAACTTCTTCAAAAGGTACATATTTTAAGAGCATTCACTTATCAAGTACAATGTCTCCCGGTATCAAAGTAGATAAAGGTAGTATTCAAGGAATTTAATCATGACTAGAGAAGAAAAATT
Organism: Arthrospiribacter ruber; assembly: GCF_019343195.1. Classification (GTDB taxonomy): domain Bacteria; phylum Bacteroidota; class Bacteroidia; order Cytophagales; family Cyclobacteriaceae; genus Arthrospiribacter; species Arthrospiribacter ruber. The sequence goes on along the minus strand of NZ_RPHB01000006.1, from coordinate 188,381 downwards.
AGAAATAATCGAAGGTCTTACCGAGAAATTCAGAGAAAACCCTTACTTCTACATCACAGATGCATCGGGTTTCAATGTAGCTCAGGTAAATGCCTTCAGAAGGACATGTTTTGAAAAAGGTGTAGAGTACAAAGTTTACAAAAACACCCTTATCAAAAAGGCCTTGGAAAACCTAGACGGTAATTATGAAGAGCTTTCTTCTAATGCCCTAAAAGGTTTCTCAGGAATTATATTTTCAAAAGAAGTGGGTAATTTACCTGCAAAAGTTCTTTTGGACTTTAGAAAGAAACTAGGTAAAAAAGAAACGAGACCTGTTTTCAAAGGTGCTTCCATAGACTCTGATGTGTTTGTGGGCGAGAATCAGTTAGAAATGCTTTCTAGCTTGAAATCTAAGCAAGAACTTCTTGGAGACGTTATCGGACTTCTTCAATCTCCTGCCAAAAACCTTATTTCTGCTCTACAGAGTGGACAGAATACTTTGGCCGGACTTGTTCAAACTCTTTCTGAAAAAGAATAATCTATATCAAATCATTAAGTAAAAAATCAACAATTTAAATATTAATACAATGGCAGATCTTAATCAACTTGCTGAACAGTTAGTAAACTTGACTGTAAAAGAAGTAAAAGAATTGGCTGATATATTGAAGGATAACTACGGAATCGAGCCTGCTGCTGCTGCAGTAGCTGTTGCTGCTCCAGGTGCTGGTGGTGGTGCTGCTGCCGAAGCCGAAGAAAAAACTTCATTTGATGTTGTCTTGAAAGCAGCTGGTGGTCAGAAATTGGCTGTAGTTAAGCTTGTTAAAGAATTGACAGGTCTTGGCTTGAAAGAAGCTAAAGAATTGGTTGACAGTGCTCCTAAAGCAGTGAAAGAAGGTATCGCTAAAGACGAGGCTGAAGGTTTGAAAAAATCTCTCGAAGAAGCTGGTGCTGAAGTAGAAATCAAATAATTTGAATAGCCTTTCCTTTTTAGGGTAAGGTTATGACAGAGACCTGACTGAAAAAGAGTCAGGTCTTTTCCTGTTTGTGCACAGGTAAAAAATTGCACTATTTCAAGCGAAAATTGTCGCTTTCAAATAATAATTTTCACTAAAAACATATACTGCCTTGGCTATCCAGAATCAAACCGTAAGGAAAAGTTTCTCATCTATTAAGGTAGTCAAAGACTATCCGGATTTCTTAGATATCCAACTTCAATCTTTCAAAGACTTTTTTCAACTTGATACTCCTGCTGAAAGAAGAAGGCAAGATGGTCTTTTCAAGGTTTTCTCTGAAAATTTCCCTATTTCTGACTCCAGGGAAAATTTCACCCTTGAATTCATTGACTACGCCGTAGATCCACCGAAATATAGTGTCGGAGAATGTATTGACAGAGGTTTGACTTATTCAGTACCTCTTAAAGCTAAACTCCGTTTGCTGTGTCATGATGAAGACAATGAGGATTTCGAGACCATCGAACAGGAAGTTTTCTTAGGTAATCTTCCTTACATGACTGAGAAAGGGTCATTTGTCATCAATGGTGCGGAACGTGTAATTGTATCCCAATTGCATAGGTCTCCAGGTGTGTTTTTTGCTCAAAGTAAGCATACCAACGGTACCAAATTGTACTCAGCTAGAATCATTCCTTTCAAGGGAAGCTGGATAGAATTTGCTACCGACATCAATAATGTCATGTACGCTTACATTGACAGGAAGAAAAAATTCCCTGTAACCACTTTGTTGAGGGCAATAGGTTACGGATCTGATAAGCAGATTTTGGATTTGTTCGGTTTATCTGAAGAAATAGATGCCAATAAGAGCAATCTAAAAAAAGTTGTCGGTAGAAAACTTGCTGCACGTGTACTTAAGACATGGGTAGAAGATTTCGTAGATGAGGATACGGGTGAAGTAGTGTCAATTGATAGAAATGAAGTACTTCTTGAAAGAGACTCAATTCTTACTGAAGAAGATATCGAATTGATCTTGGATTCTGGTTCTAAGTCTATCATCCTTCACAGAGAGGATGTCAACGTTGCTGATTTCTCAATCATCTACAATACCCTTCAAAAGGATAACTCCAATTCAGAGAAAGAAGCTGTTGAAGTCATATACAGGCAGCTTAGAAATACAGAAGCACCTGATGAGTCAACTGCTCGTGAAGTAATACATGGTCTTTTCTTCTCTGACAAGAGATATGACCTAGGTGAAGTGGGCAGATACAGAATCAATAAAAAGCTAGGACTTGATATTGATTCCGAAAAAATTGTTTTGACTACAGAAGATATCATTAATATCGTAAAATACCTTATCGGGTTGATCAATTCTAAGGCAGTAGTTGATGATATTGATCACCTTTCTAATAGAAGGGTAAGAACTGTTGGTGAGCAGCTTTATAGCCAGTTCGGTGTTGGTCTTGCCAGAATGGCGAGAACAATCAGGGAAAGAATGAACGTTAGGGATAACGAGGACTTCAAGCCTGTAGACCTTATCAATGCGAGAACCCTTTCTTCTGTAATCAATTCCTTCTTTGGTACCAATCAGCTTTCTCAGTTTATGGATCAAACCAACCCATTGGCTGAGTTGACCCACAAGAGAAGGTTATCAGCTTTGGGTCCAGGTGGTCTTTCCAGAGAAAGAGCAGGTTTCGAAGTTAGGGACGTTCACTACACCCACTATGGTCGACTTTGTACCATCGAAACTCCTGAAGGTCCAAACATTGGATTGATATCATCCCTTTGTGTGCATTCCAAAGTCAATTCTATGGGCTTCTTGGAGACGCCATACAGAAAGGTAAAAGATGGAAAAGTAAGTATGAAAGAGGAGGATATCCTTTTCCTTACTGCTGAAGAAGAAGATGAGAATTACATCGCTCAGGCCAATGCACCTTTAGATGACCAAGGAAACTTTATCAATGAAAAAGTTAAAGCAAGATTTGAAGGTGACTTCCCTGTACTTGAGCCAAAGGACATCAACTACATGGATATTGCTCCTAATCAAATTGTATCTGTAGCTGCCTCATTGATTCCATTCTTGGAGCATGATGATGCCAACAGAGCCTTGATGGGATCAAACATGCAGCGTCAGGCAGTTCCACTTCTTAAAGCTGAAGCACCTATTGTTGGTACTGGTTTGGAAGGTAAGGCAGCGATTGACAGTAGATCTTTGATCCTCGCTGAAGCTGACGGTGTGGTGGATTATGTGGATGCCAAAAAAATCACAATCAAATATGACCTTACTGATGATGACCTTCTTGTCAATTTCAGTGATGAATATAAAACATATGACTTGGTGAAGTTCAGAAGAACCAACCAGGATACTACTATCAACCTTACTCCTTTGGTGTTGAAAGGTGAGAAAGTATCCAAAGGTCAGGTGTTGGTGGAAGGTTATTCTACCAATAAAGGAGAACTTGCACTTGGTAAAAACCTGAAAGTTGCATACATGCCTTGGCAAGGATACAACTTTGAGGATGCGATTGTAATTTCTGAAAGGGTAGTAAGAGAAGATATCTTTACTTCTTTACACATTGAAGAATTCCAATTGGAAGTAAGAGATACCAAAAGAGGTGAAGAAGAGCTTACTTCTGAGATACCAAACGTATCTGAAGAGGCTGTGAAAAACCTTGACGAGAATGGTATCATCCGAATAGGTGCTGAAGTAAAAGAAGGAGATATTATCATCGGTAAAATCACTCCTAAAGGGGAGACAGACCCTACTCCTGAAGAGAAGCTTTTGAGAGCTATCTTTGGCGACAAAGCAGGTGATGTTAAGGATGCTTCCTTGAAAGCTTCCCCATCTCTAAATGGTGTGGTGATAGAAACCAAGTTGTTCTCTAGGCCTAAAAAGGACAAGGACTTAAGAGCTAAAGCGAAGGCGGAAGTTGAAAAACTTAAAGGCCAATATGCTAAGGATCTTTTGGGTATTAGGGCGAAGATGATCAACAAGCTTGTGACACTTTTGGATGGAAAAACTTCCCAGGGAGTGAAGCACAAGTTCGGTGATGAAATCATCAGTAAAGGAGTGAAGTTCAATGCGAAAAACATCGAGCAGAACCTCTTCCCTTCTAAGAACCCATACAGGGATGAGTCTAACTACAATGTACCTGAAGAGGCTAACCTTATTTCTGATATTATTCTTGATGATTGGACTGAGGATGCCCATACCAACGAACTGATTCAAAAGCTTGTCAAAAACTACGTGAATTCCAGAAATGAAATTTCAGGTAGGTTTAAGAGAGACAAGTTTACCCTAGAAGTAGGTGATGAATTGCCTGCTGGTATAGTTCAGTTGGCCAAGGTGTATATTGCCAAGAAAAGGAAACTGAAAGTAGGGGATAAAATGGCAGGTCGTCACGGTAACAAAGGTATAGTTGCCCGAATCGTGAGAGACGAAGATATGCCATTCCTTGAGGACGGTACTCCAATGGATATTGTTCTTAACCCACTTGGTGTGCCATCTAGGATGAACATTGGTCAGATTTATGAAACGGTATTGGCTTGGGCCGGTATGAAGTTGGGTAAAAAATATGCAACACCGATTTTTGATGGAGCCACTATGGAAGAGGTGTCCGCTGAACTTGATGCTGCAGGCTTGCCTTCTTACGGTAGGACTTATCTTTATGATGGTTTGACTGGTAAGAAATTTGACCAGCCGGTGACTGTAGGTATTACTTACATGCTTAAACTCGGTCACTTGGTAGACGATAAGATGCACGCTAGATCTATCGGACCATACTCATTGATTACGCAGCAGCCACTTGGTGGTAAAGCACAATTTGGTGGTCAGAGATTTGGAGAGATGGAAGTTTGGGCACTTGAAGCCTTCGGTGCTTCACACGTGTTGCAGGAAATCCTTACTGTCAAATCTGATGATGTAGTGGGTAGAGCTAAGGCTTATGAAGCGATTGTAAAAGGAGAAAACCTTCCGAAACCAAATATTCCGGAATCGTTCAATGTACTTGTACACGAGCTAAGAGGTCTAGCCCTTGAAATTACCCTTGATTAATTAAAAAAACTGGGCCGCAAGGCCCTTCACATACTCTTCAACAATTATGGCGTTCAGAAAAAACAAAAAACTAAACAACGACTTCTCAAGAGTCACTATTAGTTTGGCCTCTCCAGAATCCATTCTGGATAGTTCACATGGTGAAGTAACGCAGCCCGAAACAATCAACTACAGAACATACAAGCCTGAAATGGGCGGGTTGTTTTGTGAGAGGATTTTCGGTCCTGTAAAAGACTGGGAATGTCATTGTGGAAAATATAAGCGCATAAGATATAAAGGTATCATCTGTGACAGATGTGGTGTTGAAGTGACTGAAAAGAAAGTTAGAAGAGAGAGAATGGGGCACATCGAATTAGTGGTTCCTGTTGCTCACATCTGGTACTTTAAGTCTCTTCCCAACAAAATTGGTTACTTGTTGGGACTTCCTACCAAAAAGCTTGATCAGATTGTATACTACGAAAGATATGCTGTCATCCAGCCAGGAATCAAAGCCGAAGATGGAATACAGTATTTAGACTTTTTGACTGAGGATGAGTATTTGGATATTATGGACAAGCTTCCGAAAGAAAATCAGATGCTTGATGATGACGATCCAAACAAATTCATCGCCAAAATGGGTGCTGAAGCTATTGAAATGTTGTTGGCAAGACTTGATCTTGACGACCTTTCTTATAGCTTGAGACACCAAGCTGCTACTGATACTTCTCAGCAGAGAAAAGCAGAAGCCCTCAAAAGGCTGAAAGTAGTAGAGGCATTCAGAGATGCAAGAACCAGAATCGAAAACCGTCCTGAGTGGATGGTGGTAAGAATGGTTCCTGTTATTCCACCGGAATTGAGACCATTGGTGCCTTTGGACGGTGGTAGGTTTGCTACCTCTGATTTGAACGACTTGTACAGAAGAGTGATCATCCGTAACAACCGTTTGAAGCGTCTGATTGATATCAAAGCACCTGAAGTGATTTTGAGAAACGAAAAAAGGATGCTTCAGGAAGCTGTTGACTCTTTGTTTGACAATTCCAGAAAGGTAAATGCTGTAAGATCCGACGGAAACAGAGCGTTGAAGTCACTTTCAGATATGCTTAAAGGTAAGCAAGGTCGATTCCGTCAAAACCTTTTGGGTAAAAGGGTGGATTATTCCGGTCGTTCTGTAATCGTAGTAGGTCCTGAGTTGAAACTACACGAATGCGGATTGCCTAAAAACATGGCTGCCGAGCTTTTCAAGCCTTTTATTATCAGAAAGCTGATCGAAAGAGGTATTGTTAAAACAGTGAAATCTGCCAAGAAGATCGTTGATAGAAAAGATCCTGTAGTATGGGATATCCTCGAAAATGTATTGAAAGGACACCCTGTATTGCTTAACCGTGCTCCAACGCTTCACAGGCTAGGTATACAGGCTTTCCAGCCAAAACTGATCGAAGGAAAAGCGATTCAACTTCATCCATTGGTGTGTACAGCATTCAACGCCGACTTTGACGGTGACCAGATGGCTGTTCACGTGCCGCTAGGTCATGAAGCGATTTTGGAAGCTTCTACCTTGATGCTTTCTTCGCACAATATTCTTAACCCTGCCAACGGCGCCCCAATCACAGTGCCTTCACAAGACATGGTTCTTGGTCTGTACTATGTAACCAAAGGAAAAAGATCTACTCCTGAGGAGCCGGTTTTGGGTGAGGGCATGACTTTCTATGGTGAAGAAGAAGTGATCATCGCCATGAATGAAGGCAGAGTTTCCCAGCATGCTTACATCAAGTGTAAAGTGAATGTAAGAGATGAAAATGGTGAATTGTCTTCTAAGACTATAGAAACAGTAGCAGGTAGATTGATTTTCAATCAGTTTGTTCCCGAAGAAGTAGGATTTGTTAATGAACTTTTGACGAAAAAGAAGCTTCAACAGATCATTTCCGAAGTAGTCAAAATTTGTGGAGTTGCAAGAACTGCACAATTCCTTGATGACATCAAACACCTAGGATTCCAAATGGCCTACACAGGTGGTCTTTCTATGGGACTTAATGATGTCATTATTCCTGAAGAAAAAGATCCATTGATCGCAAAAGCGAAAGAAGAAGTGGATCAAGTGGTAAATAACTACCAGTTCGGTTTGATTACGGACAATGAAAGATATAACCAGGTAATTGATATCTGGACTAGAACTAACTCTAATCTTACCAACATCCTGATGCGTCAGATGGAGGAAGATAAGCAAGGGTTCAACGCCATTTATATGATGATGCACTCTGGCGCTAGGGGTTCCAGAGAGCAGATCAGGCAGCTTGGAGGTATGAGGGGATTGATGGCAAAGCCACAGAAAAACCTACAAGGTTCAGTAGGCGAGATCATCGAAAACCCGATTCTTTCCAACTTTAAAGAAGGTCTTGATGTATTGGAGTACTTTATCTCCACCCACGGTGCGAGAAAGGGTCTTGCAGATACAGCCTTGAAAACTGCTGATGCCGGATATTTGACAAGAAGACTTGTTGACGTGGCTCAGGACATGATTGTTTCTGAAGAAGATTGCGGTACATTAAGAGGTCTAGTGGTTTCCGCATTGAAAGACAATGACGAAATCGTAGAGCCATTATCTGAGAGAATTTTGGGTAGGGTATCCGTCCATGATGTATATGATCCTATTTCTGAAGAGCTATTGGTACCAGCAGGAATTGAGATCACTGAGGAAATCGCAAGAAAAGTGGATGAATCAGCCATTGAGGAAGTGGAAATCAGGTCAGTACTTACCTGTGAAACTAGAAGAGGTGTATGTAGCAAATGTTATGGACGTAACTTGTCTACAGGAGGAATGGTACAGGCAGGTGAATCTGTAGGTGTTATTGCAGCACAGTCAATCGGTGAGCCTGGTACACAGCTTACATTGAGAACCTTCCATGTGGGTGGTACAGCATCCAACATTTCTGCCGAATCCACAATCAATGCCAAATTTGATGGTGTGGTTGAGTTTGAAGAAGAATTAAGGTGGATTGAGACTACCAACAAAGATGGCGAACCTGTGTCTATCGTAATGGGTAGGTCAGGAGAGATCAAGATAAACGACGCTAAATCAGGTAAGACTTTAGTTTCCAATCACGTTCCTTATGGAGCAGTGTTAAATGTAAAAGATGGTCAAAAGATCGCCAAAGGAGACTCTCTTTGTACTTGGGATCCATACAATGCCGTAATTCTTTCTGAGTATGACGGTGCGGTAGAATTCGATTCCATTATTCAGGGAATTACCTTCAAAGAAGTAGTTGATGATCAGACAGGTTACAGAGAAAAAGTAATCATAGACACTAAGGATAAGACCAAGAACCCTGCTGTAATTGTAAATTATGGTGAGGAAGCTAAGTCATATAATATTCCGGTTGGAGCTCACTTGTCTGTAGAAGAAGGTGAAAAAGTTCGTGCCGGTCAGATTTTGGTGAAAATCCCAAGATCAGTTGGTAAGACAAGAGATATTACCGGTGGTCTTCCTAGAGTAACAGAATTGTTTGAGGCCAGAAACCCGTCCAACCCGGCTGTAGTTTCTGAAATCGACGGTGTAGTTACTTATGGTGGTATCAAAAGAGGTAACAGAGAAATTTTCATTGAATCAAAAGATGGTGTTAAGAAGAGATACATGGTTTCTTTAAGTAAGCACATCCTTGTTCAGGAAAATGACTTTATCAGAGCGGGTGAACCTCTATCTGATGGCGCTATTACTCCTAATGATATTCTATCTATCAAAGGACCAACAGCCGTTCAGGAATATCTTGTAAATGAGATTCAAGAGGTTTACAGGCTTCAGGGTGTGAAAATCAATGATAAGCACATTGAGGTAATTGTAAGCCAAATGATGCAGAAAGTTGAAATTCTTGATGCTGGTGATACCAACTTCCTTCAAGGTCAAGTAGTAGACAAATGGGCCTTCCGTGAAGAAAACGACAATATTCTTGATAAGAAAGTTGTAATGGATTCGGGAGATTCGTCTACCCTTAAGCCAGGAATGATTGTTACTGCCAGAAGACTGAGAGATGAAAATTCAAGTCTCAAGAGAAAGGATTTGAAGCTTGTACAGGTGAGGGATGCGGAGACAGCAGTTTCCAAGCCAACCTTACAAGGTATTACTGCCGCTTCATTGGGTACAGAAAGCTTTATTTCTGCTGCATCCTTCCAGGAAACCACAAAGGTTTTGAGTGAAGCTGCGATCAGAGGTAAGCGTGACGAATTGTTAGGATTGAAAGAAAACGTGATTGTGGGTCATTTGATCCCTGCCGGTACTGGTCAGCGTAAGATCCAAAGCATTATCGTCGGTTCTCAGGAGGATTATGACAGACTTTCAGGAGAAAAAGAAAGGTCTTCAAAAAAGTCTAAGGAGTCAGTTAAATAAATTGATATACTTAATAAAAAGGCCTGTTCGCGCAGGCCTTTTTTTATCTAATCCCAATCAATATGGAAGACGGAAAAGGAAATAAACCTGCACAGGATCAACAAATCAATGTAGAGTTGTCAGAGGAAGTTGCCGAAGGAGTTTACTCCAACTTGGCTATGATAGCCCATTCCAATTCAGAATTTGTCGTGGACTTTATCAGATTGATGCCAGGAGTGCCCAAGGCCAAGGTCAAATCCAGGATAATTATGACCCCGGATCATGCTAAAAGGCTACTGGCGGCACTGAAAGATAACATAAGTAAATATGAAGCTGCATTTGGAAAAATCGAAAGCGGATCAGAGGGCCCCAGTTTTCCGATGAATTTCGGGGGGACTTTTGGAGAGGCTTAATTAAAATATAACAGCTTAATTTTGTTTGTTTTATCGGTTTTCCTACCTTTGCAGTCCAAAATTCACAAGTTTAAGGAAGTCAAATTAATTTTATCTATTAAATGCCTACTATACAACAGTTAGTAAGAAAAGGTAGAACCACTCTTGAGACCAAGTCAAAGTCTAGGGCTTTGGATGCTTGTCCTCAAAGAAGAGGTGTATGTACCAGGGTGTACACTACCACTCCAAAGAAGCCTAACTCCGCTATGAGAAAAGTAGCTAGGGTAAGGTTGACAAATGGTAAGGAGGTCAATGCCTACATTCCAGGAGAAGGTCACAATCTACAAGAGCACTCAATCGTCTTGATCAGAGGTGGTCGTGTGAAGGATCTTCCAGGTGTGCGTTACCACATTATCAGAGGTGCACTTGATACTGCAGGAGTTAAAGACCGTAAGCAAGGTCGCTCTAAGTACGGTGCTAAGCGTCCTAAGGCCGCTCCAGCAAAAAAATAATTGATTAAAAACATTACAAAGAAATGAGAAAAGCGAAACCAAAGAAGAGATATATTCTTCCTGACCCAAAGTTCAACGACACTTTGGTAACGAAGTTCGTTAACTGCCTAATGGTGGATGGTAAGAAGAGTATTGCTTACAAAATCTTCTACGATGCGATCGAGAAGGTTGAAGAAAAAGTAGGTGAGAACGGTCTTGAGGTTTGGAAAAAAGCGCTTAACAATATTACTCCCGCTGTAGAAGTGAAGAGTCGTAGGGTTGGTGGTGCTACATTCCAGGTTCCAATGGAAGTTAGACCTGAAAGAAAAACGTCACTGGGGATCAAGTGGATGATCACTTATGCCAGAAGAAGAGGTGAGAAAACTATGATGGACAGACTTGCAGGTGAAATCATCTCCGCTTCCAAAGGAGAAGGTGCAGCTGTGAAGAAGAAAGATGATACGCATAGAATGGCAGAAGCAAATAAAGCATTCTCTCACTTTAGATTTTAATTTATAATGGCAAGAGATTTAAGATTTACCAGGAATATCGGGATTGCAGCACACATTGATGCCGGTAAAACGACTACTACAGAAAGAATACTTTTTTATTCAGGTGTCAGCCACAAAATAGGTGAAGTTCATGATGGAGCTGCTACTATGGACTGGATGGCCCAAGAGCAGGAAAGAGGTATTACCATTACTTCTGCTGCTACTACTGTATTCTGGAATTACAGAGATCAGAAATATCAAATAAATATCATTGATACTCCAGGTCACGTTGACTTCACAGTAGAAGTAAACAGGTCCTTGAGGGTATTGGATGGTCTAGTCTTCCTTTTCAGTGCTGTTGACGGAGTAGAACCTCAGTCAGAGACCAACTGGAGATTGGCAGATAATTATAAAGTGGCCCGTATCGGTTTCGTAAATAAGATGGACCGTGCCGGAGCCAACTTCCTTGAAGTGTGTAAGCAAGTGAAAGAAATGCTAGGGAGCTATGCAGTTCCTTTGCAGCTTCCAATCGGTGCTGAGGATAAATTCCGTGGTGTAGTTGATTTGATCAACAACAGAGCTATCGTTTGGAACGAAGAAGATATGGGGATGACTTTCGAAGAAGTTCCTATTCCTGAAGATATGCAGGAAGAAGTTGCAGAATACAGAGAGCATCTATTGGAAGCTGTAGCTGATTATGATGAGTCATTGATGGAGAAATTCTTCGATGATCCGGATTCAATCACTGAAGCTGAAATTTTGAAGGCTCTTAGAGCTGCTACAATAGACATGAAAATCGTACCAATGGTATGTGGTTCTTCATTCAAAAACAAAGGTGTGCAGACAATGCTTGACCTTGTTATGGAATTGTTGCCTTCTCCATTGGATAAAGACGATATTTTTGCTCATGCATTGGATAGCGAGGAAAGAGACGTAAGGATCTCCCCAAGCGAAAGTGAGCCATTTACTGGTCTTGCCTTCAAAATCGCAACGGACCCATTTGTAGGACGTCTTTGTTTCGTAAGAGCGTACTCAGGAGTTCTTGAGTCAGGTTCTTATGTGTTCAATAGCCGATCAGGAAATAAGGAGCGTATCTCCAGGGTTTTCCAGATGCATGCCAACAAACAAAATCAAATCCCAAGACTTCAGGCCGGTGATATCGGTGCGGTAGTAGGATTTAAAGATATTAAGACTGGTGATACCCTATGCGACGAAAGCCGTAAAGTGGTGTTGGAGTCCATGATTTTCCCAGAGCCTGTTATCGGTTATGCTATTGAGCCTAAAACTCAGGCTGACGTTGACAAGTTGGGTATGGCCATTGCCAAATTGGTAGAAGAGGATCCTACACTTCAGGTTAATACTGATCATGAAACCGGTCAGACCATCCTAAGAGGTATGGGTGAACTTCACTTGGACATTATCATCGACAGGTTGAAGAGAGAGTTCAAAGTTGAAATCAACCAAGGTGCTCCTCAAGTTGCTTACAAAGAAGCATTGTTTGGATCTGTTGAACACAAAGAAGTCTACAAGAAGCAGACTGGTGGTAAAGGTAAATTTGCCGACATCGTATTCGAGCTTGGACCAAAAGATCCAGATCCTGAATCCGGAGAGATTAAGCCAGGATTGGATTTCGTTAATGGTATTGTAGGTGGTGTGATTCCTAAGGAATTTATCCCTGCTATCCAAAAAGGATTCAACGAGGCTATGAAAAACGGTCCTCTTGCTGGATATCCTATCGAGGCGATGAAAGTAAGGCTATTCCACGGATCTTTCCACGATGTCGATTCAGATGCTTTGTCATTCGAACTTGCAGCAAGGATCGGTTTCAAAGAGGCAGCCAAAAAATGTAAGCCGCAATTGCTTGAGCCAATCATGGCGGTTGATGTGGTTACCCCAGATGAATATACAGGTCCTATCACAGGTGACCTCAACAGAAGAAGAGGTTTGATGAAAGGTATGGATACAAAAGGTACTTCTTCTGTAATCAAAGCTTCTGTACCATTGTCAGAATTGTTTGGTTACGTGACAGATCTGAGAACCATATCCTCAGGTAGAGCTACAGCATCTTTGACGTTCTCCCATTACGAGGCTGTTCCTTCAAATATTGCTGAAACTGTAATTGCTAAAGTTAAAGGTGAGAAAGCCTAAATCTTAGAAGAAAATGAATCAGAAAATCAGAATAAAATTAAAGTCATACGATCACACATTGGTGGATAAGTCATCAGAAAAGATCGTTAAAGCGGTGAAATCTACCGGTGCTATTGTGGTAGGGCCAATTCCTTTGCCAACTAAAAAGGAAAAATTTACCGTATTGAAGTCTCCGCACGTCAACAAGAAAGCTAGAGATCAATATCAACTTTGTACTTACAAAAGATTGGTAGACATTTACAGCAACAGTTCAAAAACTGTCGATGCTTTGATGAAAATCGAGCTTCCAAGTGGAGTTGATGTTGAAATCAAAGTCTGACAGTAAATTAAAGACTCAAATAAGAGAAACCTGTCCGCCTTGGCGGATGGGTTTTTCTTTTGTATTCCCAGTAATAACTATAGTCAGACTGCTAGTAGGTTTGGTTCTCCTTTCAAAATCCAAATTAATTTTCGTAAATATTTGAAAATATTATAGTTGGGGTTTGTAAGGTGAATATTAATTTCTAACTTTGCAGTCCTTAAAAAGGGCCCATGTGTGTAAGCACTTGGGTTTCAAGTTTATTATACAACAGAAGATGTCTGGAATAATAGGAAAAAAAGTAGGAATGACTAGCATTTTCAGTGCCGATGGACGAAATGTCGCATGCACGCTAATAGAAGCTGGTCCTTGCGTAGTGACGCAAGTAAAAAATGTGGAAACAGACGGGTACAACGCTGTTCAATTGGGATATGGTGAGCGTAAGGAGAAAAACACTCCTAAGCCGCTTATCGGTCATTTCAAAAAGGCCGGGACCACTCCAAAGCAGAAAGTTGTGGAATTCAGAGACTTTAGGGTCGAATTCGAAGGTCAGGTTGATCTTGGAAAAACTGTTGAAGCTGGTCAAGTATTCGTAGAAGGAGACTTCATCGATGCGATCGGTACTTCAAAAGGTAAAGGTTTTCAAGGTGTAGTAAAAAGACATGGTTTTGGTGGTGTAGGTGGTCAGACTCACGGTCAGCACAACAGACAGAGACACCCAGGTTCCATCGGTGCATGTTCTTGGCCTTCAAGAGTATTTAAAGGAATGAGAATGGCCGGAAGAACTGGTGGCGACAGGGTGAAAGTGATCAACCTGCGAGTCCTCAAAATCTATCCGGAAAAGAACTTGCTTTTGGTGAGTGGCTCGGTTCCTGGTCCAAAAAATTCTTTCGTAATTCTAGAGAAGTAAGCATATGGAATTAGCAATATTAAAACAAAACGGAGAAGACACAGGTAGGAAGGTTACCCTTTCTGATGACATTTTCGCCATTGAGCCTAATGATCATGCGATCTATCTGGATGTAAAGCAGTATTTGGCCAACCAAAGACAAGGTACTCATAAAGCCAAAGAAAGAAATGAAATTGCTGGATCTACCAAAAAGATCAAAAAGCAAAAAGGAACTGGTGGAGCAAGAGCTGGTTCTATCAAATCTCCTTTGTTTAAAGGAGGAGGTAGAGTATTTGGACCACGTCCAAGAAACTATTCTTTCAAGCTAAACAAAAAGCTTAAGCAATTGGCAAGAAAGTCAGCTTTGACATATAAAGTGAAAGAAAACGGACTTACAGTTTTGGAAAATGTGTCTTTTGACAGCATCAAGACCAAAAACTATATTTCGTTTTTGAACGGACTTTCTTTATCAGATAAAAAGACGCTTTTGGTTCTTCCAGAAAATAATAAGCAGGTTTATTTGTCCAGCAGAAATCTTCCTAAAGCAAAGGTGATTACTGTTGATAGCATCAACACCTATGATTTGCTACATGCAGATAACTTGGTTTTGTGCGAAGGTTCAGTAAGTAAGTTGGAAACCCTTTTATTGCAGTAAGAAAATGGAGATACTAAAAAAACCTTTGATTACGGAAAAGATTTCTGCGATGAACGAACAAGGAGTTTACGGATTCATTGTTGAGAAAAAAGCATCTAAGCCAGAAATCAAAAGAGCCGTTGAGAAAATGTATGACGTCAAGGTTGTTGAAGTTCGTACTATGAGGTATGCAGGCAAGCCAAAGACAAGATATACAAAGACAAAAATTGTATCCGGTTTCAGCAATGCCTTCAAAAAGGCTATCGTTCAGGTGGCTGAAGGAGATATTATTGATTTTTACGGAGAAATTTAATTGAATCAAAATCATGGCAGTTAAAAAATTAAAGCCTGTAACCCCGGGAACCAGATTCAGAGTAGCTCCTGCCTTTGACGAGATTACCAAGTCAAAGCCAGAGAAGTCTTTGTTGGCTCCTAAGAGCAAATCAGGCGGTAGAAATAATTCAGGTAAAATGACTTCCAGATATATTGGTGGAGGTCATAAGCAGAGATATAGAATCATCGACTTCAAAAGAGATAAGTTCGGTGTACCAGCTGTAGTAAAAGCCATAGAGTACGATCCAAACAGGACAGCAAGGATTGCCTTGCTCTATTATAAAGATGGAGCAAAAGCATATATTATTGCACCTGAAGGCTTGACAGTAGGTCAGGAAATCGTAGCTGGCGAGAGCGTAGCTCCGGAAGTTGGTAACGCGATGAATCTTGCAAATGTGCCTTTGGGTACAATTGTACACAACATCGAGTTGAAGCCAGGTAAAGGTGGTGTATTAGCAAGAAGTGCAGGAGGTTATGCTCAGGTAGTAGCCAGAGATGGGAAGTATGTAACAATCAAACTCCCTTCAGGTGAAATGAGACTAGTTCTTGGAACTTGTATGGCCACTGTAGGTACAGTATCCAACGGAGACCACATGAACGTCGTTTTGGGTAAAGCTGGTAGAAATCGTTGGTTAGGAAGAAGACCAAGAACAAGAGGTGTAGCCATGAACCCAGTAGATCACCCGATGGGTGGTGGTGAAGGCCGCTCTTCAGGAGGTCATCCGAGATCAAGAAAAGGCTTGTTGGCAAAAGGCAAGAAGACCAGATCTCGTAAAAAGTATTCTAACAAATTCATCATCAGTAAAAGAACCAAATAATTATGGCACGTTCATTAAGAAAAGGTCCTTATATAGAACATCACTTGGCGAAAAAAGTAGATGTAATGAACGAATCCGGAAAGAAATCCGTGATCAAAACCTGGTCAAGGAGATCTATGATATCCCCGGATTTCGTAGGGCATACCTTTGCTGTGCATAATGGGAATAAGTTTATTCCAGTATTTGTAACAGACAACATGGTAGGCCATAAATTAGGAGAGTTTGCACCTACTAGAAACTTTAGAGGTCACATCGCCAAAAAAGATAAAGGAAAGAGATAATCATGGAAGCAGTAGCAAGATTAAACAACGTTCCTACTTCTACTCGCAAAATGCGATTGGTAGCTGACCTTGTAAGAGGTAAAAGAGTAGGACATGCATTGAGTATATTGAAGTTTACCCCCAATCACGGAGCAATCAAATTGGAGAAACTTTTACTTTCTGCAGTGGCCAACTGGCAGGCTAAAAACCCTGACGAAAAATTGGAAGAAGCAGATCTTTATGTGAAAACCATCTTCGTAGACGGTGGACGCATGCTGAAAAGACTAAGACCTGCTCCTCAGGGTAGAGCTCATAGAATTCGTAAAAGATCAAATCATGTAACCCTTATTGTTGATTCATTCAACTCTACAGAAGTTACCGCTGATGAAGTAGAAACAACTGAAAAATCTAATTAAAATCAGACTATGGGACAAAAAATTAACCCTATTGGTTTTAGGCTCGGAATTATCAAAGGTTGGGACTCCAATTGGTACGGAGGTAAAGACTTCGCTGATAAATTGTATGAAGATCAACAAATCAGAAAGTACGTACTTGCCAGAATCCCTAAAGGAGGTATCTCTAAGGTAATCATCGAAAGAACCCTTAAGAGAATAACCCTTACTATCCATACAGCCCGTCCAGGTGTTGTTATCGGTAAAGGTGGTGCCGAAGTTGACAAACTGAAGGAAGAGCTCAAAAAATTGACCAACAAAGACGTTCAGATCAATATTTTTGAGATCAAAAGACCCGAGCTTGATGCCAAACTTGTTGGTGAATCAATAGCTCAACAACTACAGGCTCGTATCTCTTTCAGAAGAGCTATGAAGCAATCCATTGCAGCTTCCATGAGAGTAGGTGCAGAAGGTATCAAAATCAAACTTTCCGGTAGATTAGGCGGTGCTGAAATGGCTAGATCCGAAATGTACAAAGAAGGTAGAATTCCTTTGCATACACTGAGAGCTGACATCGATTATGCTATTTCTGAAGCCAATACAGTATACGGAATCATTGGAATCAAAGTGTGGATTTTCAAAGGTGAAGTTTACGGTAAAAGAGACCTTTCTCCGAATGTCGGTGCAGCCAACGAACCAAAAGGTGCTGGCAATGCAAGAGGTAAGAGAAGAGAAGGCGGGCCTAAAAGAAGAAAGAGAAATAACTAATTTCACCTTTTAAGTGAGAAATCATGTTACAGCCAAAGAGAACTAAATATAGAAAAATGCATAAGGGTAGAGTCAAAGGACTTGCTCAAAGAGGGCACACGCTTTCTTTCGGCAACTTTGGCATCAAATCCCTGGAAGCAGGATGGATTACATCGCGTCAGATCGAGGCAGCTCGTATCGCGATGACCAGAGCAATGAAAAGAGAAGGTCAGGTTTGGATCAGAATTTTTCCAGACAAGCCAATAACCAAAAAGCCTGCTGAGGTACGTATGGGTAAAGGTAAAGGTGCTCCGGAATATTGGGTAGCAGTAATTAAGCCAGGAACCATTCTTTTCGAAGCAACCGGTGTTAGTTTGGAAGTTGCGCAGGAAGCTTTGAGACTTGCTCAACAAAAACTACCAGTAAGTACAAAATTCGTAGTACGTAGAGATTACGTTGGATAATAATAACTATGAAAAATTCAGAAATCAGATCACTTACCGAAAGTGAGATCGTAGAGAGATTAGCCGCTGAGAAGGAGAATCTTACAAAATTGAGATTTGCTCATGCTATTTCTCCAATTGAGAATCCGAATAAAATAAAGGAGGCGAAGCGTACAGTTGCAAGATTGAACACAGCTTTGACCGAAAAAAAATTAGCTAAATAATAATAGAATGGCTACTACTGAAAGAAATCTTCGAAAAGAAAGAATTGGAAAGGTAGTCAGCAACAAAATGGATAAGTCCATTACCGTTGCCGTGGAAAGAAGGGTAAAACATGCCATCTACGGTAAATTCGTTGCTAAGACTACTAAATTTATGGCTCATGATGAGAAAAATGATGCTAATGAAGGCGATATCGTCAGAATTAGTGAAACTCGTCCGCTGAGTAAGAGTAAGCGTTGGAGATTGGTTGAAATAATCGAAAGAGCGAAGTAATTATGATACAACAAGAATCCAGACTAGGCGTAGCGGACAATTCCGGTGCTAAAGAAGTACTTGTGATCCGCGTATTGGGTGGTACCAAAAAAAGGTATGCATCCATAGGTGATAAGGTTGTTGTAACCGTAAAATCTGCTCTATCTTCCTCCAGCATGAAAAAAGGTACCGTTTCCAAAGCGGTGATCGTGAGAACGAAGAAAGAAATCAGAAGAAAAGATGGCTCATATATCAGATTTGAAGATAATGCAGCCGTGCTTTTAAATAACAATGACGAGCCAAGAGGTACACGTATATTCGGCCCTGTAGCTAGAGAGTTGAGAGAAAAGCAGTTTATGAAAATTGTATCTTTGGCCCCAGAAGTATTGTAATCATGGAAAGGAAATTTAATAAGCAACCAAAATTGCATATCAAAACTGGTGATACCGTAAAGGTGTTGTCAGGGGATGACAAAGGCAAATCGGGTAAAGTGCTATCTGTAGATCTTCAGAAAAGAAGAGCAATCGTGGAAGGTATCAATATGGTTACCAAACACGTGAAGCCTACAGCCAACAATCCTCAGGGAGGAATTGAGAAAAGAGAAGCAGCTCTCCATGTAAGCAACCTCATGTTGGTTGATCCAAAAACAGGCGAAGCTACCAAAACAGGTAGAAAAGTCGGAGAGAACGGAAAATTAGTTAGGTATTCTAAGAAAACAGGGGAGGTGATCAATGGCTAAACCTAGAGTAAAAGAAAGATATAATGCTGAAATTGTAGCAGCATTGAAAGAGAAATTCCAATATTCCTCAGTAATGCAAGTACCAAAATTGACCAAAATCGTGATCAATAAAGGTATAGGAGCTGCAGTAGCGGACAAGAAACTTGTAGACCAAGGGGTAGAAGAACTATCTCTCATCGCAGGTCAAAGAGCTGTGGCAACAATTGCAAAAACTTCTGTTTCCAACTTTAAGTTGAGAGAAGGAATGCCAATTGGAGCCAAAGTTACACTCAGAGGAGATAAGATGTATGAATTTCTTGACAGATTGATGACCGTAGCACTTCCTAGGGTTAGAGATTTTAAAGGAATCAGTGACAAAGGATTTGATGGAAGAGGAAATTATACGCTAGGTGTTACCGAGCAGATTATTTTTCCTGAAATCAGCATTGAGAAGGTGAATAGAATCTCTGGTATGGACATCACTTTTGTGACTACAGCCAATACAGATGAGGAAAGCTATGCACTTTTGAAAGCTTTCGGAATGCCTTTCGTTAACAAAAATAACCAAGACTAATTATGGCAAGAGAGTCACTAAAAGCACGCGAAAGAAAAAGAGAGCGCTTAGTAGCTAAATACGCTAAGAAGAGAGCTGAACTTAAAGCTGCAGGAGACTATGAGGCTTTGGATAAATTACCAAGAAACTCCTCCCCGGTAAGATTGCACAACAGATGTAAATTGACCGGCCGTCCTAAAGGATACATGAGGAAATTTGGTATCAACAGGGTGACATTTAGAGAAATGGCATCAGCTGGTAAAATCCCTGGAGTCACTAAGTCTAGCTGGTAAAAAATAAACAAGAGTTTTTATTCTAAAAATCATTGTGTAACTTTGCACGCCCGTAAAAGGGGCCGTGTAGTTAGACTTATATAATTATGACTGATCCAATAGCTGATTATCTAACAAGATTAAGAAATGCCATCAAGGCATCTCATAGAATCGTTGAGATACCTGCTTCTAATATTAAGAAGGAGATCACGAAGGTGCTTCATGATAAAGGATACATACAAAACTACAAATTTGATGAAAATGGACCTCAAGGTACCATCAAAATCGCTTTGAAGTACAATCCTTCCACTAAGCAGAATGCCATCGTGAGCCTGAGCAGAATTAGTAAGCCAGGTCTAAGAAAATATGTAAAACATGAAGAATTGCCTAGAGTAATCAACGGTCTAGGTATTGCCATCATTTCCACTTCCAAAGGCATCATGACCGACAAAGAAGCAAGAAATGAAGGAGTAGGTGGAGAAGTACTTTGCTACGTATATTAATATAACGTCATGTCAAGAATAGGTAAAAAACCAATAGATCTGCCCGCGGGTGTTACTGTAGACGTTACTTCTCATAATGAAGTGACTGTTAAAGGTCCCAAGGGTACACTAAGTAGGGATGTGAATCCCGACATCACTGTTAAGGTCGAAGGCAACCAAGTTGTCATTGATAGACCTACAGAGTCAAAAAGACATAAATCCCTTCACGGACTTTACAGGTCTTTGATCAACAACATGGTAATTGGGGTATCTGAAGGATACAAGAAAGAACTTGAGTTGGTCGGTGTAGGTTATAAGGCGTCTAACCAGGGTCAGGTATTAGAGCTATCCCTTGGTTATTCTCACAACATTTTCTTTGCATTGCCGGAGAGTGTTTCACTTAAAACGGAAACTCCTAAAGGTAAAAACCCTCTAGTAACGCTAGAAGGAATAGATAAGGAATTGGTTGGCCAAGTTGCTGCTAAAATCAAATCATTGCGTAAAGTAGAACCTTACAAAGGTAAAGGTGTACGCTTCGTAGGTGAAAATGTAAGACGTAAGGCTGGTAAAACTGCCGGTAAAAAATAATTAAGATGGCTTTTAATAAGAACTTAAGAAGACTCAGAATCAAAAAAGGTATCAGAAGGAAAATTTCCGGTACTGATTCTAGACCTCGTTTATCAGTATTTAAAAGCAATACTGGGATTTATGCACAATTGGTTGATGACCTTAAAGGTCATACCTTGGCCCATGCCTCATCCAAAGAGCTTGGAAATGGGAAAAACATTCAAGTTGCTGTTTCTAAAGAAGTAGGTAAAAAACTTGCTGAAAGAGCGGTAGCCAATGGTATCACTGAAGTCGTTTTTGATAGAAGTGGATACTTATATCATGGTAATGTCAAAGCTCTTGCTGAAGGTGCAAGAGAAGGAGGCCTTAAATTTTAATCAGATATTATGTCTCAAGTTAAAAGAAAACCCATTAGGGCAACAGATACTGAACTTAAAGAGAGAGTAGTAGCCATCAATAGAGTAGCCAAAGTGGTGAAAGGTGGTAGAAGGTTCTCATTCTCTGCAATTGTTGTAGTAGGAGATGGAAATGGCGTTGTTGGTTATGGTCTTGGAAAAGCCAATGAGGTAACTGATGCCATTACCAAAGGAATTGAAGATGCCAAGAAAAATCTTGTGAGAGTTCCAGTACTTAAAGGAACTATTCCTCATGAGCAACTTGGTAAATTTGGTGGTGGATTTGTTTTGATCAAGCCAGCTTCTGCAGGTACTGGAGTAATTGCCGGTGGTGCGATGAGAGCTGTTTTGGAAAGTGCCGGCGTAACAGACGTATTGGCTAAGTCCAAAGGATCTTCCAACCCACACAATGTGGTAAAAGCTACTATTGATGCTTTGGTACAGCTAAGAGATGCTATCACAGTTTCTCAGCAAAGAGGTGTTAAGATGTCTAAAGTATTTAACGGTTAAGAAGATGGCTAAATTGAAAGTAACTCAGGTTAGAAGCACTATCAAGAGACCAAAAGATCAGAAAGATACAATCAAGGCTCTTGGATTAGGTAAGATAAACAGGACTGTCGAAGTGGAAAATAACCCACATATGGCAGGAATGATAAGAAAAGTAAGTCACCTTATAAAAGTGGAGGAAGCTTAATCATGAAATTACATACACTGAAACCTGCTGAAGGTTCCATTAAATCGAGAAAAAGGATTGGCCGTGGACAGGGTTCTGGTAGAGGTGGTACTTCTACAAGAGGTCATAAAGGCGCCAAGTCTAGATCAGGATATAAATCAAAGCTAGGATTTGAAGGTGGTCAGATGCCACTTCAGAGAAGAGTTCCTAAGTTTGGGTTCAAATCTCTTAACAGAGTTGAGTACAAGCCTATCAACTTGAATGTCCTTGAAGAGCTAGCTAAATCCGAGAACTTGGATACCATCAATTTGGAAACTTTGATCTCTCATGGACTAGTTTCTAAAAAAGATGTTGTAAAAGTCTTGGGTAGAGGCGAACTTACAGCCAAAATAAATGTAAGTGCTCATTCTTTCTCTGCTTCCGCTGTAGAAGCAATTGAAAAAGTTGGCGGAACAGTAAACAAGCTTTAATTAAATGAAAAAGTTTATCTCAACAGTTAAGAATATCTTTTCTATTGAAGATCTGAGAATCAGAATTATCAATACAATCGGATTTTTGGTTGTCTTTAGATTAGGTTCTTTTATTGTACTACCAGGTGTTGATCCCTCTAAATTGGGAGATGCTCCGGAAGGTATCTTCGGTTTGATAGATACATTTCTTGGTGGTGCCTTCAGTAATGCTTCTATCTTCGGATTAGGTATTATGCCCTACATTTCTGCTTCCATTGTGTTGCAGTTGTTGACTGTTGGGGTTCCTTATTTTCAGAAGTTACAAAAGGAAGGTGAATCTGGTAGAAAAAGAATCAATCAGATCACTAGAGTCCTTACAATAGCCATCACAGTGGCACAGGGTATCGGTTACATTACTGCAACCATTTTGCCTACAGGTGCTGTTATGGTAAGTACCTCTCTGTTTATGTTCAGCTCCTTGGTGTTATTATCTGCCGGTACCATGTTTTGTATGTGGTTGGGGGAAAAGATCACCGAGAAGGGAATCGGGAACGGTATCTCCATGTTGATCATGATCGGTATTATTTCAGCGCTTCCTGGAGCTATGATCGCAGAAGCAGTATCCAAAGGAACTTCCGGTATGCTTTTGCTTCTGATAGAAGCTGCCGTATTGTTCTTTGTAGTAGTAGGTGTGGTAGCTTTGACTGAAGCTACGAGAAGAGTGCCTGTTCAGTATGCAAAGCAAGTTGTGGGTGGAAAAGTATATGGAGGTCAAAGACAGTATATCCCGATTAAGGTTAACGCCTCT
This sequence comes from Arthrospiribacter ruber, assembly GCF_019343195.1. GTDB lineage: Bacteria > Bacteroidota > Bacteroidia > Cytophagales > Cyclobacteriaceae > Arthrospiribacter > Arthrospiribacter ruber. Next base: position 165,338 of record NZ_RPHB01000006.1, on the reverse strand, counting down.
GGGGTAATGCCGATTATCTTTGCTCAATCTCTAATGTTCTTGCCGGCTTTGATTGCACAGATATGGTCTGCTGATAATGATATCGCCAATTATATTGGTAGTACATTTAGTGACTTTACATCTTGGCAGTACAATTTGGTATTTGCTATAATGATTATTCTGTTCACCTTCTTCTACACTGCTATCACAGTTAACCCTGAGCAGATTGCAGAAGACCTGAAAAGGAATGGTGGATTCGTTCCAGGTATTAAACCAGGAGCGCCAACAGCAGACTTTATAGATAATATTATATCTAGAATTACGCTTCCAGGATCTATCCTTTTGTCAATTGTGGCGATTTTGCCAGCCTTTGCAATTATTGCTGGAGTTGGTGGTTCATTCGCCCAGTTTTATGGAGGTACCTCGCTTTTGATTATGGTGGGTGTGATCATGGATACTTTGAGACAGATTGAGAGTTATTTGTTAATGAGACATTATGAAGGAATGATGAAAAGTGGCAACATGAAAAACAATCCTTCTAACTTTGCTGCTGCAATATGATCCATTACAAAACTTCGGAAGAGGTTGAGATAATCAAACAAAGTGCTCAGATTCTAGGTAAAGCTCACGGCGAAGTTGCGAAATATGTTAAAGAAGGGGTAAAGACCTCTTTTCTGGATAAAATAGCGGAGGAGTACATCAGAGATAATGATGGTGTGCCTTCCTTTAAAGGTTACAATGGATTTCCTGCTTCTCTCTGCATATCAGTAAATGAGGTAGTAGTACATGGATTTCCAAGTGATTATGTTTTGAAAGATGGCGATATAATCTCAGTAGATTGTGGAGTCTTTCACCAAGGTTTTCATAGCGATTGCGCTTATACTTACCCTGTCGGTGAAGTTTCTCCAAAAGTATTGTCCTTGCTCAAAGCAACAAAGGAATCTCTCTATTTAGGTATTGAAAAGGCCGTATTTGGTAACAGAATCGGAGATGTTGGCAATGCCATTCAAAAGTTTGTAGAATCAAAAGGGTATACTGTGGTCCGCGAATTAGTGGGACACGGATTGGGAAAGAATTTACATGAATCCCCTGAAGTACCCAACTACGGCAAGAGAGGCAGTGGTCCTATTCTCAAAGATGGATTGGTAATAGCGATTGAACCAATGGTTAATCTTGGATCCAGAAATATCGTTCAGGAAAGAGATGGCTGGACTATTCGGACTGCAGACCGTAAACCTTCTGCTCACTATGAGCATACAGTTGCGATATTTGAAGACAGAACAGAAATACTTACTACACATAAGTACATAGAAGAAAATTTTAAATTCTAAATATGGCTAAGCAGACATCTATAGAGCAAGATGGAACAATAGTGGAAGCATTGTCAAATGCGATGTTTAAAGTGGAACTGGAAAATGGTCATCAATTGATCGCCCATATTTCTGGTAAAATGAGAATGAATTACATAAAGATTCTCCCTGGAGATAAAGTCAAATTGGAGCTTTCTCCATACGACTTGACCAAAGGAAGAATCGTGTACAGATACAAGTAAATTGTCGTATAAGTGTCGGATGAAAGACTTTCGGGTTTCATAGACAATTATATGTGGTGGTCGAAATATAAATTATAGACACATGAAAGTTAAGGCATCAATTAAGAAGAGAAGTGCTGACTGTAAAGTGATCAGAAGAAAAGGTAAACTTTACGTCATCAACAAAAAGAATCCTAAGTTTAAACAAAGACAAGGTTAATCATTATGGCAAGAATTGCAGGTGTTGACATACCAGACAACAAGCGTGGTGAGATTGGCTTGACCTATATCTTCGGAATAGGTAGAAGTTCAGCCAAAGCGATCCTGGCTAAAGCAGGAATTTCTTTAGATAAGAAAGCTGGTGAGTGGAATGACGAAGAGTCTACCGCTATTAGAAATATCATTGCTGAGGAATTCAGAACAGAGGGAGCTCTGAAATCTGAAATTCAGCTAAACATCAAAAGATTGATGGATATTGGTTGCTACAGAGGTTTGAGACATAGAAAGGGTCTACCTGTTAGAGGTCAAAAAACCAAAAATAACGCAAGAACTAGAAAAGGTAAGAGAAAAACTGTTGCTAACAAGAAGAAAGCAACTAAATAAATCTTGAATTAGATTATGGCTCAGAAAAGAAACGATAAAGCTAAAGGTAAAAAAAGAGTAGTGAAGGTAGAAGCGGTAGGCCAAGCCCACATTAAAGCTTCTTTCAACAACATCATTATCTCTATTACCAATAATTCAGGTCAGGTTATTTCTTGGGCTTCTGCCGGTAAAATGGGTTTCAGAGGTTCCAAAAAGAATACTCCTTACGCTGCTCAGATGGCCGCACAAAACTGTGGTCAAGTAGCCTATGATTTGGGTTTGAGAAAAATTGAGGTTTTTGTAAAAGGTCCAGGTGCAGGTAGAGAATCTGCTATCAGAACTTTGCAAAACGTAGGTCTAGATGTTACTACGATAATAGATGTGACTCCACTTCCGCACAACGGATGTCGTCCTCCAAAACGTAGAAGAGTTTAATTTCTTAAAAGAAGATAAAGAATGGCAAGATATACAGGTCCAAAGGCAAAAATCGCCAGAAGATTCGGTGAGCCTATCGAAGGATACAGCAAAGCTCTCCAAAAGAAAAATTACCCTCCTGGACAACACGGAAGAGGTAGAAGAAAGAAGCAATCTGAATATGCTATTCAGCTTGCAGAAAAACAAAAAGCCAAATACATCTACGGTGTGTTGGAAAGACAATTCGCCAAAATGTTTGACATTGCTTCCAGAAAGCAAGGGATAACTGGTGAAAACCTCCTTGTACTGTTGGAATCTAGACTTGATAACACTGTATTCAGGTTGGGAATTGCCCCTACCAGAAGAGGTGCAAGACAGTTGGTTTCCCACAAGCATATTCTTGTAAACGGTGAGGTTGTGAATATCCCATCTTATTCACTTAAGCCAGGTGATGTAGTTTCTGTAAGGGAGCGTTCTAAATCCCTTGAAGCCATCACTTCCAGCTTAGCAGGAAAATCCAACCGTTTCCCATGGTTGGAGTGGGACAATTCATCTTTATCGGGTAAGTTTGTATCAGTTCCTTCCAGAGATGATATCCCTGAGAACATCAAGGAACAACTGATCGTCGAACTTTACTCTAAATAATAACATTTCAGACTTAAATAGAACTATTGATATGTCCATACTAGCATTTCAAATGCCCGAGAAAGTGGTGATGGAAAAAGCCGATGACTTCCACGGTTTATTCACCTTTAAGCCACTAGAGAAGGGCTATGGGGTCACCATAGGCAACGCTTTAAGAAGAATTCTTTTGTCTTCTTTGGAAGGCTATGCCATTACTTCTGTGAAACTACCAGGTGTAGTTCACGAATTTTCTACTATCGAGGGTGTTGTGGAAGATGTGACAGATATCATTCTAAACCTTAAGCAAGTAAGATTCAAAAAAGTCCACGACTCAATTGATGGAAAAATTTCTGTTGAGGTTTCAAATCAGTCTGTTTTCACTGCTGGAGATATCGCAAAGTTTACTACCTCTTTTGAGGTCTTGAATCCTGAGTTGGTCATCTGCCACTTGGATGACAGCAAAAGTTTTGAAATTGAGTTGACAGTTGAAAAAGGAAGAGGTTATCTTCCTGCTGAAGAATCAAAACCAAAAGAGCAGGTTTTCGGTGTCATTCCCATCGATGCTATTTTCACTCCGATCAAGAATGTGAAGTATAGCGTGGAAAATACAAGGGTTGAGCAAAAAACTGACTTTGAAAAACTGATACTTGAAGTAACCACAGATGGATCTGTCCATCCTGAGAAAGCGCTTCAGGAATCGGCTAAAATTCTGATCCAACATTTTATGTTGTTTTCAGATCAGACAATGGTTCTTGATTCTACAGGCGTTTCTGAGCCGGAACCGATAGATGAGGAGTTTCTTCACATGAGAAAACTTCTTAAAACACCACTTGGTGATTTGGATCTTTCCGTTCGTGCTTTCAACTGTCTAAAAGCTGCTGATGTGAAAACCTTGGGCGACCTTGCTAGGCTTGAGATTTCTGATATGATGAAATTTCGCAACTTTGGTAAGAAGTCCTTGGCAGAACTAGAGCAGTTGATCCAAGAGAAAGGATTAACTTTCGGAATGGACTTGTCTAAGTATAAACTTGATGAAGAATAAATAAAATGAGACACGGTAAGAAATTCAATCACCTTGGCAGGACAGCCAGTCACAGGAAGGCCATGCTTTCCAATATGGCGACTTCCCTGATTCTTCACAAGCGTATTTCTACAACGCTTGCCAAGGCTAAGGAACTAAGAAAATATGTAGAGCCTTTGATCACAAGGGCAAAAGAAGATACTACTCACAATAGAAGGATAGCATTCTCTTACTTGCAAAGCAAAGAGGGGATCAAAGCTCTTTTTGGTGAAGTAGCTGAGAAAGTAGCTGCAAGAAATGGTGGGTATACTAGAATTATCAAAACCGGTTTCAGACTGGGGGATAATGCTGAGATGTGTATTATCGAAATTGTTGATTTCAACGAGTTGATGTTGAAAGACGCCAAGCCTGCCAAGAAAACAACAAGAAGAAGCAGAAGAGGATCCGGTAAAGCTGCCGATTCATCTGATGCAGAAACTGAAGCTCCTGCAGCAAAAGCTGAAGGCGAAAGCACAGACGACAAAAAAGAAGAAAAATCTGAAGATTAATTCATGTTATTTTCTTTTACATATCAAAGGGATTGGACTTCGGTTCAATCCCTTTTTTTATATCCATCCTAATTCCTTTAGGCCTCTAACATTAAAATAATTAACTTTGGCGAGTCCAAAATATTGAAATGAAAAAACAAAAAGCAACACTTCTTCTTGCAGATGGGACCATGTTCAAAGGATCCCTCATCGGTAGTGCCGGTACAAACGGTGGTGAAATATGTTTCAATACCGGAATGACAGGTTACCAGGAAATCTATACAGACCCCTCATATACGGGCCAAATTATTGTAACTACAACCTCTCATATCGGAAATTATGGTGTGATTGATTCTGAAGTGGAATCCGATCACCCCACTATAGCAGGCATTGTAGTCAATAGTTTTTCTGAGATATACTCTAGACTGGATGCCAGTGGATCACTTCAGGAATATCTTGATAAATACAAAATTACAGGAATCGCAGATATTGATACCAGGAAGCTGGTTCGTCACATAAGGGCTAAGGGAGCCATGAATGCTATTATCAGCTCAGAATATGAAGATGATTTGGCTGGATTGAAGGCACAGCTCAATTTGGTGCCTGATATGAATGGCCTGGAGCTTTCTTCTCAAGTGTGTACAAAGGAACCTTTTTACTATGGTAGTGAAGATGCTTCAATTAAAGTGGCATGTCTGGATTTTGGGATTAAGCTGAATATCCTTAGAAATCTTGCGGACAGAGGTGTTTATTGCAAAGTCTTTCCTGCCAAAACAAAGCTTGAAGAATTGCAAAGTTGGAATCCCGATGGTTACTTTCTTTCCAACGGGCCCGGTGATCCAGCTGTAATGGAATACGCTGTGGAAACCACCAAAGAGATTTTAGAAACAGGTAAGCCGGTATTCGGGATCTGTTTGGGGCATCAGATTTTAGCTGAGGCATGTGGAATTTCTACATACAAAATGCATCATGGCCACAGAGGTCTGAATCATCCTATTAAAAACATCCTGACAGGGAAAAGTGAAATAACTTCACAAAACCACGGCTTCGTGGTGAAGCGTGAGGATGTAGAAAAGAGCGATACGGTAGAAATGACCCATGTGCATCTTAACGACAATACAGTAGCTGGGATCAAGCTAAAAAATAAACCAGCATTTTCGGTACAATATCACCCCGAATCATCGCCTGGACCCCATGACTCCAGATACTTATTTGATGATTTTGTATCTTTGATGAAATAATTAACAACTATTAAACCTTTTAAATTATGACTTTGATTCAATCAATCCACGCTAGACAAATTCTGGATTCTCGTGGTAATCCAACCATTGAAGTTGATGTTTTTACAGAAACTGGTGCCTTTGGTAGAGCAGCGGTTCCAAGTGGAGCTTCAACAGGAGCAAATGAAGCAGTAGAATTACGTGATGGAGATAAAAGTAAGTACCTTGGTAAAGGTGTATTGAAAGCAGTCGCAAACGTAAATGAAGTGATAGCTCCTGAATTGGTGGGTATGGATATATTTGAACAAAATACCATCGATCAGATCATGATTGACCTTGATGGTACAGCCAATAAAAGTAAATTGGGGGCAAATGCCATTTTGGGCGTTTCTTTGGCGGTGGCCAAAGCCGCTGCTATGGAGGCAGGTCAGCCACTTTTCAGATATGTAGGCGGTGTTAATGCCAACACTCTTCCAGTACCTATGATGAATATCATAAATGGCGGTTCGCATTCTGATGCACCTATTGCTTTCCAGGAGTTTATGATCCGTCCTGTAGGGGCACCAAGCTTTACTGAAGCTATTAGAATGGGGGCAGAAATCTTCCATCATTTAAAGAAAATCCTCCATGATAAAGGTCTTGTGACTGCTGTAGGTGATGAGGGTGGTTTTGCGCCTAACTTTTCAGGAGGTACTGAAGAAGCTTTGGGAAGTATACTTGAGGCTATTGAAAAGGCAGGTTATAAAGCAGGTGAAGAAATCACTATTGCACTGGATTGCGCTGCTTCAGAATTCTTTGTTGATGGAAAATACGATTACAAGAAATTCGAAGGTGATTCTGGTAAAATTAGAAGCAGAGAAGAGCAGGTTGCTTATTTGGCTGAACTTTCTGAGAAATACCCTATTGACTCCATAGAAGATGGATGTGCTGAAGACGATTGGGAAGGTTGGGCTATGCTGACTGCCAAAATCGGTGGTAAAGTTCAATTGGTAGGAGATGACCTGCTTGTTACCAACGTGAAGTTTTTGGAAAGAGGAATCAATGAGAAATCAGCCAACTCCATTCTGATCAAAGTAAATCAAATAGGAACTTTAACAGAAACCTTGAATACGATTGCCATGGCGCATAAGGCAGGGTGGACATGCGTAATGTCTCACAGGTCTGGAGAAACTGAAGATTCAACAATTGCTGATTTGGCTGTAGCGGTGAATTGCGGACAGATCAAAACAGGATCAGCTTCCCGTTCAGACAGGATGGCCAAATACAATCAGTTGCTAAGGATAGAAGAGCTCTTGGGAGAAAGTGCTGTATTTCCGAAAAGAAAAGCATAATTGAAATAATCAGATTGAAAAATTGAAAAGCAGTCCAGAAGGGCTGCTTTTTTTTTAGACCATTTATAATTTTTAAGTATGAGTTTTTTGGGAGCTTTACTAATTTTCCCTCTGATCCAAATGTAATTTTCAATGAGAAGAGTTTTAGTATTACTATTTATTGTAAGCATTCAGTTAGGTGTGTCTGCACAGAATAATCCTCTCTGGTTGCGATATCCGGCAATTTCTCCAGATGGAAAAGAAATTGTGTTTGGCTACAAAGGGGACTTGTTCAAAGTGGCCGTAGAAGGAGGGAAAGCCCTTCCCCTTACTCTCCATAATGCACATGACATGATGCCAGTATGGAGTCCTGACGGTAAGAGTATTGCCTTTGCTAGTGACAGGTTTGGCAATTTCGATGTTTTTATAATTCCTTCTGAGGGAGGGGAGGCCAAGAGATTGACGTACCATTCGGGAAATGATTTCCCATGGGATTTTACTCCAGATGGAAAGGAGGTTGTATTTAGCTCTCCACGTAACGACTTAAATACTTCAGTGAGGTTTCCAAATAAGGGATTATTCGGCAAATTGTATTCGGTGCCGGCAGAGGGCGGTAGAAGCTTTTTGATTTCTTCAGCTGGTATGCAACATGCTTCATTTGATCCTAAAGGAAACAGGTTGGTTTTTCAAGACCGAAAAGGGTACGAGGATGAATGGAGAAAAAGGCATACCTCCTCAGTGACAAGGGATATTTGGATGTATGACATAAATGAAAATAGCTATCAGCAGATAAGCGATTTCGAAGGTGAAGATCGAGAGCCTGTTTTTTCAAATGATGGAACTTCTGTTTATTACCTTAGCGAAAAAAACGGAGCCCAAAATGTGTTTAAAAAAAGTCTTGGTACCAATGAAGAAGTTCAACTGACAGCGTTTAAAGATCATCCCGTAAGGCATCTCAGTATTTCAAAGAATGGGATTTTGGCTTTTTCTTGGAATGGAGAGGTGTATTCACTTCGAGATGGCGGTCAGCCAAGTAAAGTAGAAGTAGAGATTTTTGGGGATTTCAGTGGGAATGACCAGAAAATCGTCTCTGTAAGCAGCGGTGCTACTGAAATGGCACTTTCTCCAAATGGGAAAGAAGTAGCTTTTGTTTTTAGGGGGGAAGTGTTTGTAACTTCTGCCGACAACAGTCAGACCAAAAGGATTACCAATACTCCAGCCCAAGAAAGAATGCTAAGTTGGGATAAGGATGGCCGTACACTCTATTACTCATCTGAAAGAGGAGAAAGCTGGGATATTTACAAGGCCAGCATTGTAAGGGAAGAAGAGCCTTATTTCTTTGCAGCCACTATTATCAAAGAGGAAGCTGTGATTGCAAGTGATAAGGATGAGTTTCAACCTTTGGTATCACCAGATGGGAAAAAAATCGCCTACCTTGAAGAAAGAAATATCCTCAAGGTATATGATCTAGAAAGTAGATCATCCAAAACAATTATACCGGCTGGAGAGAATTTTTCCTACAGGGATGGGGATCAGGATTTTACCTGGAGTCCGGACAGCAAATGGCTTGTTGCCAAGAATTCACTTGGACTTTATGGTGCAAGTCACATGGTTTTGTATGATGTCAATGAGGGGGGAGAAGGAGTTAACCTTACCAACAGTGGATTTTCTGATGGCCAAGGAAGATTTGCGATGAACGGGAAAGCCCTTGTCTGGGCCAACGATAGAGACGGGAAGAAGCCATTGGCACTCCAGGGAGCAAGAGAACTGGATGTCTATGCACTTTTCTTTGACCAGGCTGCATATGACAGATTTAGATTAAGCAAAGATGATTTTGACCTAATCAAGGGAAAGGAAAAGAAAGATAAGGGTGATAAAAGTTCAGACGAGAAGAAAAAGAACGATGAACCCCTGAAATTTGACCTGGAAGGATTAGAAAATAGGAAATTAAGGCTTACTACAGGATCCTTGAACTTATCCTCATTTGACATGTCTCCTGATGGGGATAAGTTGTACTTAATGGCCAATTTTGAGAACAGGTATGATGTTTGGGCTTTTGATACCCGAACCAAAGAACTGAAATCTCTGGCCAAAACTAACTCTGGACCTGGAAGAATTGAGTTGGATAAAGAAGGGAAAAATCTTTTTGTATTGGCCAATGGTAGGCTGTCAAAAATTGATACTGGCAGTGGGAAGGTCTCGAATATAGGGATTAATGAAGAAATGGTATTGGATGCTTCAGCAGAGAGAGATTATATTTTTAATCATGCATGGAGACAGGTGAAAAAGAAGTTTTATGACCCAGATCTTCATGGGGTAGATTGGGAGATGTACAGAGATGCTTATGCTAAGTTTTTGCCTCATATCAATAACAATTATGATTTCCAGGAGCTGCTGAGTGAGATTCTAGGTGAGCTTAATGGTTCTCATACAGGGGGAAGATATTCTCCCAGGCCAGAAAATGGGGATCAGACAGCTTCATTGGGCTTGTTCTATGATGAATCATCCAAGGAGAGTGGTTTGAGGATTACAGAAGTCATTACCGGAGGTCCTTTGGATAAAGCTGACAGCAAGGTAAAAGCTGGCCATGTGATAGAGAAAATTGACGGTGCAGTTTTGGATCTGGATATGGATTGGAATAAAACCCTCAATAGGAAGGCTGGGAAAAATATCCTGTTATCTCTATATGACCCAAAATCAGGTGAAAGATGGGAAGAAAGTGTGAAGCCAATAGCCCTTGGAACAGAAAATCAGCTCCTATACAAAAGATGGGTGACTACTATGCGCGACATGGTGGATAGTCTAAGTGAGGGAAGAATAGGGTATGTCCATGTTCAGGGTATGAATGACAACAGTTTCAGAACAGTATATGATGAAGTTCTCGGGAAGAATGCGGATAAAGAAGCATTGATTGTGGATACAAGGTTCAATGGTGGCGGATGGCTACATGAAGATTTGTCCAATTTTCTTGATGGAAAGCCGTATGCTACATTTAGACCATATGGTTTTGTTGCACGAGGAGGGGAGCCTAGAGACAAATGGTCTAGACCAAGTGTAGTCCTTATGAGTGAGAGTAATTATTCTGATGCACATGCCTTTCCTTATGCCTATCGTGCCAAAGGTATTGGAAAGCTTATAGGCATGCCAGTGCCAGGTACCAGCACGGCAGTTTGGTGGGAAACCCAGATTGATCCTACTATAGTATTTGGTATTCCAATGATAGCATTCTATGGTGTTGAAGAGGACAGACCTTTGGAAAACCTACAGCTTGAGCCAGATATCAAAGTAAACAGTCCTTTTGAAGAAATTTTGTACGGGAAAGATGCCCAGATTGAAGCTGCAGTAAAAGAATTGATGGAACAGATAAAATAAAAAATGAGGGGTGAATTTCACCCCTCATTTTTTTTATCATTTGGCGTCTTTTTTCATCAGGAATGCCCGGTACTTTTTATCCGGTACCAATTCTTGTGAGAGCAAAATGTGGTTTTCATTGATTCCAATAATCTCAAATTCATCTGCTTTAATTATCCCAATAGGCTTTGGAGATTTTGTGGTAAGGTAAATTTTGCCTTTCCTTGTAGATAGTTCTGCATTTTCATCAATAGTAAAAAGCTTTCCACTTCCTATCCTTATATGATTTGCGTTGAAGGCATTTCTGTTTGTGCTCATATTTTGTGTATTGACAAACCTGTGTCCGGATAGAATGTTTTTTACTTGATTTTCGCTCAGGACTTTGTCCTCACTTTTATAAAAAATTGCCTGATAAGTGAATAAGCGGCCAATAAAAATGGTAGTCAGACCAATTCCATCATCAGGAAACCCTTTGGTAATAAAAACATGCGATGCACCACGTACAGTAGCTTCCTCCAGTAATTTTCTTTTAGCTCTTCTATTGAGGTTATTTATCGCCGAAAAAGCAGTAGCTCCTCTTGCTTTGGAAAAAGCATCTCCGATTTTAATAAGGCCTTCTGTTTGGCTGAAATCATCCAGAATCTCAATATTTGATGTTGTGGTAAATCCTTCAAGCCCTGAATAGTTTTCAATCTTTTGGCCATATACAGGTGCAAGTGCGCTACAAAAGGTGATAGCTAAAAACAATAGAAATGTTGTCTTTATAAATTTCATATTTGAATTGATTGGTTATTTTTTACACGAAATTATTTAAAAAACATTAGTTTTTTTGTTGAAAAATATCCTTAAAAAATTATAACATACTCACTAATAGTGAGAAAATTATTTAATTTAGTTATTTTAATAAAAAAAATCCCTCAAATTTTTGAGGGATTTTCAACATAAGGGTTATCCAATTAAATTTCCTTCATCGTCCCAAACAGCGACAGTTCCTCTTTCTTCTGGTTTTAAATAGTATGATAGATACTTTTCAGGTAGTTCTACCCCATGTTTTTCCATTACCTCCTTTGGAACACCATCCCAAGCATTGGGCGTATTTCCTTTGTATCCTAAGTATTTGTATCCCATTTCTGAGGTGAAATACCCTGTTGCTGTCAAGTTTCTAAGAATGTTGAAAAATGAAACAGCACCTCTCATTTCCGGAGCTGCTTTCTCCGGCCAGGCAATCTTATCGATTACCTCCATTCTTTCATTTTCGGACAAGTCCAAAAATAATTTACCATATTGATCATTGCTGTAGCTGTCCAGCCACATCAAGCCGCCTCTCATGGGTGTTTGATAGGAAGGAGCATCTTTCATCATGAATTCAATAAAATCAACTACTCCAGCTTCAGAAGCACTGCCTGATTCTTCATCAGCTGGCATAATGATATCTACCAAGACATTCAATTTTTCTCTTTCTTCTTCAGTGAGGAAAGTTTCTGAAAGTAGTCTTTGATCTCGCTGTATCTCTTCTTCAATTCTTCCACCTGGAGTTCCTCCCGCGATTTTTGGGGAAAGATCTGCTTGCTTGTCTTCCGGGCTGCAATTGGTCAAAAGGAGGCCTGTAGCCAAGGATCCTGTGAAAAGGAGTTTAAGGTTTTCTCTTCTGTTCATAATTCCCTTGGTTAGATATTTTTCTTTTTCAATTCGTTTACGATATAATCAGAAGTTCTCCAAGCCAATGCCAGGATAGTCCAAGTAGGATTCTTATCAGCTTGCGACACAAATGGACCTGCATCTACTACAAAGAGATTTTTACAGTCATGCGCCTGGCAGTTGCTGTTTAAAACAGACGTAGATGGGTTGTCTCCCATTCTTGTGGTCCCTACTTCATGGATAATCCGTCCTGGAGTAGCCAGTCCGTACATGGTTTCTGGCCCTGGTTTTTCTCCTAGAAGTACAGCTCCTGATTCTGTAAGGATCTCCTCGAAAGTATCCTGCATGTGCTTGGCCTGCTTCACTTCCTGATCTGTCCATTGATAATGGAATTTTAGTACAGGAATACCATATTTATCTACCACATTATTATCTATCTCACAGTAATTGGTGAATTGGGGTATACTTTCTCCCCTGCCGGACATACCCAAGGTAGATCCGTAAATCCTCCTGATGTCTTTTTTGAGGCCTTCCCCATAGCCACCGTTAGGGCTTGGATTTCCAAACTCATCTTTTAGGTATTTTCTCATCGTGTCCATAGAAAAACCTATCCCATAAGATGGCATGGTCATCCCTCCCCAATATTCGATGTGATAGCCTCTGGCAAAATCCAGTTTTTTGTTGTCCAGCCACCATGGTGTATATACATGCATGCCTCCAACACCGTCTTCGTTGTACCTTTCTCTGTCAATAAGTTCTGGCATAATGCCCATTCTGTCCGCTCCGGTAGAATCATGCAGGTATCTGCCGACCATGCCACTGCTGTTTCCAACGCCGTTGGGGTGGGTCTTTGATTTTGAATTAAGCATTATTCTGGCAGATTCGCAGGCAGAGGCACCTAATACCACTACCCTGGAGCGGAGTTTGTATTCTTTCATGTCCACTTTGCTGATAAAGGACACCCCTGTGGCATTTCCGCTTTCGTCAGTAGTAACAGATCTTACCATCGCTTGGGTGTAGAGTTCTACTTTTCCCTTAGCCATAGCAGGCTTGACAAGACATGTTCCTGAAGAAAAATCCGCATATGCCTGGCAGGCCCTGTTACATTGATTGCAAAAAAAGCATACTCCCCTTTCGTTATTGATAGGTCTGGTCAACATAGAAAGCCTTCCAGGAATTACGGGCATATTTGCTTTTTTTGCCCCTTTCATGATGTACATTTCATGAAGTCGGGGCTTCGGAGGAGGAAGAAAAAATCCATCCGGCTCATTATATATTCCTTCTTTGGTGCCAAATACACCAATGAGCTTGTCTACCCTGTCATAATATGGCTTGAGGTCGTCATAGCCTATAGGCCAGTTGTCCCCCATTCCATCTATGCTTTTTCTTTTGAAATCATTTGGGCCAAACCTCAGGGAAATTCTTCCCCAGTGATTGGTTCTTCCCCCAACCATTCTGGACCTGAACCAATCGAAAGAGGTTCCTTTTGCACGGGTGTAAGGTTCACCTTCAATATCCCAGCCTCCAATAGCTTGGTCAAAGTCTCCAAAAGGTCTAACTCTGGTTCCAGCCCCTCTTCTTGGTGATTCCCATGCCGGTCTCAATTGGGTCCTGTCTTCGTCTTTGGCCGGATCAAAGTCTTTTCCTGCTTCCAATACAGCGACAGAAAGGCCTGCTTCTGAAAGAATCTTGGAGGCCATCCCGCCTCCAGCACCAGACCCTACAATGATCACATCATAAGACTCTCCGGAAGATTTGATTTCAAAACTCATGTTTTCTAATTTTTTTATTTTATTTCTGAAAGTTCTGTAAAAATTTTTAATAATCAAATTTGTGAAAAAATTTCCTTTCAATTTTAATAATACAGTTAAGCATCTTTAATTTGTGCATATAGGTAAGGCCAAATGTTTTCCAGGACAATTTTGTGCCCTTCTTCGGTAGGATGGATGCCATCTCTTAGATTTAGATCTGGATTGCCTGCGACTCTTTCAAGTAGAAAAGGAATGAGTGTGACATTTTCCTCTTTTGCAATTTCAGGATAAATTTCAGCAAATCTTTTGGTGTAGTCTTGTCCCATATTTGGGGGAATTTGCATGCCTGCAAGAATAATCCCAGTGTCAGGATATTTAGTTCTGACTGTTGCTATTATAGCTTTGAGGTTCTTTTTTGTTTCTTCAATTTCGATCCCTCGAAGCCCATCGTTGCCTCCAAGTTCCAGTACGAAGATTTCAGGTTTCTCTTCCAAAAACCAATCCAGTCTGCTTAGTCCGCCTGCGGTAGTTTCACCACTCAGTCCCCCATTGATTACCTGGTAATCGTAGCCTAGACTGTCCAGTCTCTGTCCCGCCAAAGAAGGATATGCTTCATCTTCTTCTATTCCATATCCGGCAGTCAGACTGTTTCCGAAGAATAGAATAATGGGTTTGTCACTTGTCATGCTCTTTTCACTTTGTTCTTCTTTCTTTTCTTGAGGCTGATTTTGCCCGCATGAAAGTAGTGTGAAGTTGAGTATGCCGTAGATAAATAAAAGGCTGATCGTGTGAATTTTGGCCTTGGGGTTTCGTCCGAAGAATATTTGAGAACTCATTGGGTGAAATATTTTTGATATTTAGATAAAATACTGTCCTTTAATAGGAACCTTTACAATCATTCAACAATTTAAGGGTATTAAGGTTAAAGGCAATTAACTTACTCATCTAATCTATATATGGCCATACTAGAAGTAAAAAATGTCAGCAAAACTTATAAAAGTGGTAACCGGGTTCTTACAGTTTTGGATGAGGTTAGTTTTTCTGTAGACCAAGGAGATAGTATAGCTATAGTAGGCCCTTCAGGAAGTGGGAAGACCACTTTGTTAGGTCTTTGTGCAGGCCTGGATGCCGCAAGTAATGGTTCAGTGAAGTTGGTGGATAAAAGTCTGGAAAGCCTGACTGAAGATGAAAGAGCTGAGGTACGAAACCAGCACATTGGTTTTATTTTTCAAAACTTTCAATTGTTGCCAACGCTTACCGCTTTAGAAAATGTAATGGTTCCTTTAGAGCTCAAGAAGAATAAAGATGCCAGGCAGATCGCCAAGAGTCTTCTTGAAAAGGTTGGACTTGGAGATAGGTTAGGGCATTATCCAACTCAGCTCTCAGGAGGTGAACAACAAAGGGTGTCGATAGCCCGAGCCTTTGCCAATCAACCCAAGGTTCTATTTGCTGATGAACCTACAGGAAATCTTGACACAGAGACCGGAGAGCTAATAGAGGAGCTAATATTCAGGTTAAATAAAGATCAGGGAACCACTCTGATTTTGGTAACCCATGACCTGGAGCTTGCCAAAAAGACCAATAGGATTATCAATATCAGAGGAGGTAAAGTTCAGGAGGTTGGGAATGGGTAATAATTCTTGGGTTTTGAAAATGGCCATGAGAGATTTTAGAAAAAATTTCTCAAAGCTGATGTTGTTTGTTTCTGCCATGGTAGTAGGAATAGCGGCTTTGGTAGCCATAAGTTCATTTGGAGATAATTTAAGCAAGGATATAGACAGCCAGGCAAAAGAGCTACTAGGAGCTGATTTGGTATTGGGTAATAATCAGCCTATTGGTGATCAAGAAATAGATAACTTGGCTTCAGCTGTTGCGGAAGAAATCAACTTTGCCAGCATGGTGGCTTTTCCTTCAACAGGAGAAAGTAGATTGACTCAAGTAAGGGCGCTCAAAGGGGATTTCCCCTATTATGGCAGACTTGAAACAGTCCCTGAAGGTGCTGATAAAAGCTTTAGGGATGGTGGGAGAAAAGCGCTTGTGGAAAAGATTCTCATGGCCCAGTTCAATGCTGAGGTCGGGGACAGTATAAAAGTCGGAGAACTGACTTTTGTAATCGAGGGAGAGTTACAGAAAGTACCCGGGCAGACAGGAATAACAGCTACTGTGGCACCTGCTGTTTATATTCCCATGGAATATTCGGAAGCTACCGGATTGATCCAATATGGTAGCAGGCTCAATTATCAGAAATACTACCAACTTGGGCCCGATATAGAGATCGAACTTTTGATAGAGCAATATGAAGAAGCTTGGGAGGAACAAAAAGTAAACTACACTACAGTAGAGTCCAGAAGAAATCAGACCGGTCGCGCTTTTGAAAATCTGGCCAATTTTTTAAGTCTTGTGGCTTTTGTTGCTCTCTTGTTGGGTTGTGTAGGGGTGGCATCGGCCGTCAATGTATTTGTTAAGGAAAAAGTAGCCTCAGTTGCGGTCTTGAGGTGCCTGGGAGTTACTGCATGGACAGCAATGAAAATTTATCTTTTGCAGATTTTGCTCATGGGCATGGCTGGTGCTGTAGTAGGTGCTATTTTAGGGACTTTGCTTCAATATCTTCTTCCAGCAGTTTTTGCGGATTTTTTGCCGGTAGAGGTTAGTCTGGGGGTAGCCTGGACCAGTGTGGGATTTGGTTTGATAACAGGATTGTTCGTCTCTGTTCTCTTTGGTCTTTTGCCCCTTTTGAAAATCAGGAAAGTTTCACCTATGGCTACCCTTAGGCCTGATGAAAACAATATTAGTATAAAGAAAGACCCGCTCAGGTGGGGGGTGATATTGGCAATTCTTTTATTTGTTTTCGGATTCAGCTATTTTTTGTTAGGAGGAGTTTGGTTTGCAGCTGGATTTACAGGATTTATCATTTTTGCTTTCCTGACCCTTTGGTCCGTTGCTCTTTTAGTAATGTGGTCAATAAGGAGGTTTTTACCGATTTCCCTTAGGTATACCATAAGACAGTCTTTGTCCAATTTATATAGGCCAAATAACCAGACTGTTTCACTAATTGCCACAATTGGACTGGGAACTGCAATGATCAGTACTCTATTCTTTGTGCAAGGTCAATTATTGGATGAAGTAAAGTTTGCTGATAAGGAAGATCAGCCTAACATGTTGCTTTTTGACATCCAGACCAGACAGGTTGATGATGTGGTGAAAGCATTGGAGAAAAGGGATTTGCCAATCATGCAGAGGGTTCCAATAGTAACCATGGCTTTGGAATCGATAAATGGTATAAACAGGAAATCAAATGATACATTACCTGAAGAAGAAAGAAGATCAAGAGGTTTATATAACCGGGAATTCAGGGTTACCTACAGGGACAGTCTAATTGCTTCTGAGAGATTGGTCAAAGGTGAACTTAGGAAAGTGGAGCAGGCAGGAGATTCAATATTTGTTTCTTTTGATGAAGGTTATGCCAATAGAACTGGGGTAAATATAGGAGATGAAATCATTTTCAATGTGCAGGGGAGACCACTCAAAACATACGTTGGAAGTTTTAGAGATGTGAAATTCAATCAGGTTTCTACAAATTTTCTTGTCTTGTTTCCTGAGAATGTACTGGATAATGCTCCAAAATTCCATGTGGTAATTACCAAGACAAAAAATGATAGGCAGGCAGCTGAAGTTCAATCGGAAATCGTCAGGGCATATCCTAATGTATCTGTGGTGAATTTAGGAGCCATAGTAGAAACATTGGAGGAGATTCTTTCCAAAATTGGTTTTGTGATTCAGTTCATGGCCTTTTTCAGTATTGCTACAGGGATAGTGGTATTGATCAGCTCATTGATCATCAGTAAATATCAAAGGATGAGGGAAAGTATTCTTCTGAGGACACTTGGTGCAAGCTCTGCGAAGGTAAGCAGCATCAATACAATGGAGTATTTCTTTTTAGGAAGTCTTGCTTCTCTGAGTGGGATCATCTTGTCATTTTTGGCAGCGTTTTTATTGAGTCAGTTTGTTTTTCAGTTGCCGTTTCGTCCTGCATGGAAGGAAGCAGCGATAGTATATGTTGTCATCACTGCTTTGACTGTGGTGTTGGGCTGGCTCAATGGAAGCAAGATTATCAAAAGACCTCCAATGGAGATATTAAGGGATTAGCGGTTTTTTTATTCTTTTGGAATTCGGTTAATTTATAAAAATCAAAAAAACATCCGATATGAACCGAATTCTACTGCTATTTTGCTTTTATACTGTATCAAATTTCGCTTTTTCCCAAGTAATGCCATCTCCTAACAGAGCCGAAGGAGAAGGTCCTTTTGATAAGCTTATTATCAGGGGAGTGACCATGGTGGACGGGACTGGAGCACCTCCAATTGGTCCTGTAGATATCGTGGTAGAGAAAAATATCATCAAGGAAGTGAGAATAGTAGGCTATCCTGGATTAGATATCAAAGAAGAAAGGAGGCCTCAAGCTGGTCCAAATGATAAAGTGTTGGATCTTGAAGGACATTATCTGCTTCCAGGATTTATAGATATGCATGGGCATATTGGAGGAGCCGGTCAGGGAACCCCTGCAGAGTATGTGTTCAAACTTTGGATGGCACATGGCATTACCACAATAAGAGAGCCTGCCGCTGGGAACGGCCTCGATTGGGTCTTGGAGCATAAGAATAAGGCACTGGACAATACCATAACTGCTCCGAGAATCTTTGCCTATACCGTATTTGGACAGGGAGCCGATAAGGCCATTACAAATGCGGAAGAAGCCAAAGCCTGGGTCAACCAAAATAAAAGCAGGGGGGCTGATGGAATTAAGTTTTTTGGAGCCAAACCTGAAGTGATGCAGGCAGCATTGGAAGAAAATAAAAGGCTTGGTCTGAGATCAGCCATGCACCATGCCCAAATGGATGTGGCAAGATGGAATGTTCTGCACTCTGCAAGAGCCGGGCTGACTAGTATGGAGCATTGGTACGGATTACCTGAAGCTTTGTTTGCAGACAGGACCATTCAGGATTATAGACTGGATTATAACTATCAGAATGAGCAGCACAGGTTTGCTGAAGCAGGAAAACTCTGGAGACAGGCTGCCGCACCATATTCTGAGCACTGGAATAAAGTAATGCAAGAATTACTTGATTTGGATTTTACAATTGATCCTACTTTTAACATTTATGAAGCCAACAGGGACCTGATGCGTGCCAGAAGGGCAGAGTGGCATGAAGAATATACCTTGCCCTCTTTGTGGAGGTTTTATAAGCCTAGTAGGGAATCGCATGGTTCATACTGGTTTGACTGGACGACGGATGATGAAATCCAATGGAAAGAAAATTACCGATTGTGGATGACCTTTGTCAATGAATATAAAAACAGAGGAGGCAGAGTAACTACTGGGTCTGATTCAGGATTTATTTATCAATTGTATGGCTTTGCTTACATAAGAGAAATGGAGCTGCTCAGAGAAGCAGGTTTTCATCCTTTAGAAGTTTTTAGGTCAGCCACCCTGCATGGAGCAGAGGCTTTGGGAGTGGACAAGGAATTGGGCAGCGTTGAAGTGGGTAAACTTGCTGATTTTGTGATTTTAGAAGAAAACCCCTTGCAAAATTTCAAAGTGCTTTATGGTACAGGAGCAATCAGGATAGGTGATGACAATGAACCAGTGAGGGTAGGCGGAGTAAAATACACTGTAAAAGACGGAATTGTATATGATGCCAAACAGTTGTTGGAGGATGTCCGTAAGATTGTAGACCAACATAAGGCCCGGGAAGAGTCAAGAAAGCTAAAACAACCAGGTTTGGATTGGTAATCAAATGAATGATATATTATTGTCGCTCGCCTAATTTCTCTATTATGCCATATATTCAATTAAATAATGTCAAACTTTTCTACGTGAAAGAAGGCGAAGGAAAGGAAGTAATTTTATTTTCCCATGGCTTGCTTTGGAGTCACAAAATGTTCGAGGCACAAATAAAATATCTTAGTAAGTTTTATACTGTGTTTGCCTATGATCACAGAGGGCAGGGGCAAAGCGAAGTAACGGAGGGGCCTTACGACATGGATCTGTTGACCATGGACGCTTTGGAATTTATAGAAAAAGCCATCGGGCAGCCTGTGCACTTTGCAGGACTTTCTATGGGAGGTTTTGTGGGGATGAGACTTGCTGCAAGGTATCCTGATAAAATAAAATCTTTGATTCTATTGGAGACTTCTGCCAATACAGAACCTGTGGAGAATCTTCCGAAATATAAATTTTTGAATGGGGTAGTCAAGTGGTTTGGTGTGATTCCCACTGTGGCAAATTCAGTGATGAAAATTATGTTTGCCCAGAGTTGGATAGAAAATCCCCGTAATAAGGCAGCTTATAAAAGATGGGTCAAAGAACTTCAATCCAATAAAAAAACCATTACAAGATCAGTAGAGGCTGTGATCTACCGTAAAGGTGTGGAGGATGAGATCAGAAATATCAAGTGCCCCACTATGGTGGTGGTAGGTGACGAAGATGTGGCTACTAAACCTGAAAAGGCTAAGTTTATCCAAATGTCCATTCCCAATGCTGACTTGCATATAGTTCCTGGGGCAGGGCACAGCAGCAGTATCGAGAAACCAGATGAAGTCAACCGTTTGATAAAAGAATGGATAGAGGCCTTCTAGAGATGCCCTAAATAGGCATCCGATAAAAAAAACAAAAAAATTTATCATAAACCGAAACCTTTTCATGTATTTAAGTGTATATACATTAAATACATCAGCAATTTATACAGATGAAGATAGAAGAGGCAATCCAGCAAAAAGTATTTAAGGACATTTATAATAAAGCTGTGGTAAACTTACTTTATACAAATAGTTACATTGTCAGCAAGCAAAGTAGCCTTTTCAAGCCATTTGGCCTGTCACCTGAGCAATACAATGTATTGAGGATACTTAAAGGACAAAACGGCAACCCTATCACTGTTTCTTCCATCCAAGAGCGTATGCTCAACAAAATGTCCAATGCATCAAGACTTGTTGAAAAACTGAAACAAAAAGGAATGGTCGTAAGGGAAGAATGTCCAACTGACAGAAGGCAGGTGGATGTGAAAATAACAGAAGATGGACTGAAAGTTCTTGAAGAACTTCAGGAGAAAATTCACATCCTCAATAGAGAGCTGATCAGCCTTGATCAAAGTGAGATTGAACTTCTCAATAATCTTTTGGACAAACTGAGGGTATAAAAAAAAATTAAACAATTCAGTGTATAGACAATTAATGTATATATAAATCAATTAAACTTTCACAATAAAATAGCAAAACAATGAGTACATTAACTAAATGGGCGATTGACCCAACACATTCAGAAGTTTCATTCAAAGTAAAGCACCTTGTAATCTCTACCGTTACTGGATATTTCCGAGAGTTTGATGGAGCTGCTGAGACAAGTTCTGATGACTTTCAAGGAGCAAAAGTGTCATTCAGTGCCAAAATTGATTCTATAGATACCAATCAAAAAGATAGAGATGCACACCTTAAATCAGATGATTTTTTCAATGCCGAAAAATTCCCGCACCTAAAGTTTGAAGGAATTTTGAATGGTGACAAACTAAAAGGTGATCTTACTATTAGAGATTTTACTAAAGAGGTTGAATTGGACGTAGATTTTGGAGGAGTTGCAGGTGATCCTTATGGAAATACCAAAGCAGGTTTTGAAATAGAAGGAAAAATCAGCCGAAAAGAATTCGGGCTAAAATGGGATGCTGTAACAGAAGCTGGTAGCGTGGTAGTTTCTGACCAAGTGAAGCTTTTGCTCAGCGTGCAATTGGTAAAACAATAAAAATTCAATGACCGGAGCTGAAAAGCTTCGGTCTTATTTAAAATAAAAAAAATTAAGATATGTCAGCGCTTATTTCAGGTATCCACCACATAACAGCCATAGCAGGCCATCCTCAGAAAAATATTGATTTTTATGTTGGTATCTTGGGGCTAAGGATGGTAAAAAAAACTATCAATTTTGATGCTCCCGATGTGTACCATTTTTATTTCGGAGATGAATTGGGTACACCTGGTACTGTATTTACTACTTTTCCATTTGAAGGTGCCAGAAAAGGTACCAAAGGAACCGGGGAGTTGACATATACTGCCTTTTCCATTCCTGCAAATTCAATAGCCTACTGGCAGGAAAGGTTGAAAAAATTCAATGTAACCGTTTCAAGTGTTCTGGAAAGATTCGGAGAAAAGCTGATAAGGTTTGAGGACCATGATGGTATGGGAATAGAGCTCATAGCCAATGATAAAGATTCCAGACCAGGATGGACTAAAGGTCATATTCCTTCAGATTCTGCAATCATGGGTTTTTATGGAGCTACTCTAAATCTAAATTCAAAGGATCAAACAGAAGAGTTGCTCACCAAATACATGGATTATAAGTTTATCGGTGAAGAAAATGGAAGGTACAGGTATGGCACTAAAGGTCTCCCTGGTGATATTGTAGATATCTTGGTGGATCCTAATGGCCGACAAGGTGTACAGAGTGCGGGTACTGTCCATCATATTGCTTTCAGAACAGCAAATGATAAATCCCAACTCGAGATTCAAAATATATTAATGAGTAATGGGTACCGTGTTACTGAAGTTAAGGACAGGAATTATTTCAAGTCCATATATTTTAGAGAGCCTGGCGGAGTATTATTTGAAATAGCGACTGATGAACCGGGCTTTGCTATAGATGAAGATGAAGCTCATCTCGGAGAAGCGCTAAAGTTACCGGAATGGGTAGAGTCGCAACGTGATAAAATAGAATCTAAACTTGCAAAAGTAACTTTAAACGTATCAGATTATGAGTGATATTTTGGCAAAAGGGAATAAGTTGGGTGAGTCCGGTAAAATAGCCATCATGATTCATGGTAGAGGAGGCACTGCTGAAAGTATTGTTAGTCTCAAAGAAAGCTTGAATTTAAGTGGTTTCACTATCCTTGCTCCTCAAGCTCCGGGGAATACGTGGTATCCCTACAGCTTTATGGCCCCTGATAAAAATAATGAGCCTTCTTTTTCCCAATCAATCAAAACAATCGATGAGTTGGTCCATAAGGCTTATAACCATGGCTATACAAGTGAGCAGATATTCTTTATCGGTTTTTCCCAAGGAGCGTGTCTGGCTTTGGAATATGCAACGCAAAATGCCGGAAAGTACGGAGGAGTAATTGCTTTTACAGGAGGACTGATAGGGGAAAATATTAGGGAAGAAAAGTACTCAGGTGATTTTAAGAAGACCAAGGTTTTTATAGGATCCGGATTTAAGGACCCTCATGTGCCATTAAGCAGGATAGAAGCTTCCGAAAAGTTGATGACTAAATTGGGGGCAGTCGTTAAAACCTTGATTTTCGAGGATTATGAGCATACCATCAGGAAAAAAGAGATAGATTGGGTAAATGAAAATATTCTATAAAATAGCGGAGCAGTTACCTTACTTCGTACAAAGCCAAGCCTTAAAAAGGTTTGGCTTTTTTATTGTTTCATTGAAAAATTCTCTTAAAAATATTTTTGTAAATACATGTTAATCAATTATTTACATGTGTATTTAAAATTTTACTCAATATGATGAGTAAATTTACTAAATAAGTTTAGTAAATTTGTAAGTAACATATTTACAAATAGATGACGTTTCAAAGGATTGAGAAAAACAAATTGTTAATCCGGCTTCGGGATGAACCAAGAAGGTTTATTCAGGTGCTTTACGGTCCAAGACAAATAGGTAAGACCACCTTGGTGAGACAGATCATGTCAGACCTTGATTATCCTTCCAAGTTGGCTGCTGCCGATGCTGTTCCTGCTACTGACCACATGTGGATAGCCCAGCAATGGGATCTTGCTAGGCAGCAACAGGCCCTGCAGTCTGATAAACCTTTCCTTCTGGTAATTGACGAAGTACAAAAAATCCATAACTGGAGTGAACAGATAAAAGCAGAATGGGACAAAGACAGCCAAGAGGAAATAGACATTCGACTAATCCTGTTGGGGTCTTCCAGGCTGATGCTTCAGCAAGGGCTTACTGAATCACTGGCGGGTAGGTTTGAAGCGACTTATCTAGGCCATTGGTCTTTGAAGGAGATGAAGGAGGCTTTTGGTTTAAGTCCTGAAGAATATGTTTGGTTTGGGGGCTATCCAGGAGCTATAATGCTAAAGGATGACGAAGATCGCTGGAAGAATTATATAAGAGACTCACTTTTGGAGACCAGTATTTCCAAAGATATCCTTATGTTGACAAGAGTGGATAAGCCCGCATTGATGAAGAGATTGTTTGAGCTGGGGTCTGCATATTCTGGGCAGGTTTTGAGCTTGACCAAAATCATGGGGCAACTTACGGAAGCAGGTAATACAACTACTTTGGCCAATTACCTTGATTTGCTCAATGATGCAGGATTACTGGGTGGATTGGAAAAATTTAGCCCCAATATGGTCAGAAAGCGTGCATCCAGTCCAAAGTTTCAGGTGCATAATACAGCGATTATGTCCGGGATTTCCAATGAAAGTCTAGAATCTCTGCTTGAAGAACCCAAGGTATGGGGAAGGTGGGTAGAATCGGCTGTGGGTGCGCATTTAATCAATCAGACATTTAAGGATAAAAAACTATCTTTACTTTACTGGAAGGAAGGGAATGACGAAGTGGATTTTGTTGTAGAGTATAAAAAAAGGGTGATTGGTCTGGAAGTAAAGTCGGGTGCTGTAGGAAAGCTCTCCGGACTTCAGGCATTTGGAGAAAAATTTAAGCCGCACAGGACCTTTTTAGTCGGAAGAGGAGGGATTCCTTGGCAGGAGTTTTTGGAAATGGATGTGGTGGATTTATTTTAAAAAGGCAGTTAGTTGACTGTCTTTTTTTATATTATGGCTTAAAAATGTTTTTGTAAACACATGTAAATCAAGTTTTTATATGTGTTTTTAAAAATTTACTCAATGTATTGAGTAAAATAACTCAATAAGAAAAGTAAATATTTTTTATTGTTTCTTTTCAATATCCTCGGCCAATTTGGGATAGCGGATAATCACATCAATAATTCCTGAATCCAACATGCCTAATTCACGTGCAGCTGCCCGGGTCAAGTCAATGATCCTTCCCCTGCGGTATGGGCCACGGTCATTTATTCTGACAATTACAGACTTTCCGTTTTCTGGATTGACAACTTCCACTTCTGTATCGAATGGCAAGGAACGGTGGGCTGCTGTAAGTTCTTGGTTTTCAAAAATCTCCCCACTCGCTGTTTTTTTGCCCTCAAACCTTCGTGCATAATAGCTGGCTTTTCCTTCAATTTCTTCCATTTCAATCTCTTCTTCCTTTGGACTACAATACACGAAACAAAGAAATATGGTGAATATCGGGAAAACAGAGCAAAAGGGGAGTTTTGATAATTTCATGATTTTAAAATAATCAAAAAACGTAAGAAAACTATTACCTATAAACTCCACACGTCTCGAATCTCATATCACATATCTCATATTTCAAAACGAATACCCTACCTGACTACCCTTCTCTGGATCAAGTTCCACTCTGGCATAGGCGCTTATTTCCTGTTGTAAATCCTCTACATGTGATATGATGCCGACTATCCTGTTTTCATGGCGCAGGGATTTTAAGGTTTCAAAGACCACCCTGAGCGATTCTTTATCCAAAGCACCAAAACCCTCATCCAGGAAGAAAAAGGACTGATCCGCCTGATTCAGGGATTTGACTTTTTCGGCCAGCGCCAAAGCCAGACATAATGAGGCCTGAAAGGTCTGTCCACCGGAAAGGGTTTTCAGTAGGCGTGTTTTGCCTCCATTGAGATAGTCTTTGACCAAAAAAGTGTTTTGTTCGTCGATTTCTATGCTCAGGTTGTTTTTGGTAAGCTGCATAAAGCGCTTGTTGGCGGTATGGCATAGTTCGCGTAAGAAAATACTGCTGATATATTGCACGAAACCTTTTCCTTTAAAGAGATTGGCCAGTTCGTCCAGATAACTCAAGCGCTTCTCTGTTTTTTCAAGTTCTTCTTCAAGGGATTGAAGTAGCTTGAGTTTTTCTTCTGTTTCCTCAATTTGTTTATGGATCAGGGTAATTTCTTTTTGTAGGGCCTCACTCTTGGTTTCGACTTCTTTGAGTTTTGCTTTGGCCTGTTCTTTTTTATCCGGATCAAAGTCCAAGAGCCCCGGTATCTTTTCCAGATCTTCCAGTCTGGTTTTGGTCTCGGTTAGCTGCCTTTCAAAATCACGGATTTCCTTATCGGCTTTGTCAGCATCCATATCGTTTTCCAATAACTGGGAGAAATAGGAATCTTTTACAAAACCATTCTGTTGAATACTGCTTTCAAATTCAAGTTCTAGCTTCGCGATATTTTTCTTACTTGTTTCCAGACTTTCCGAGAAAGTCCTTAGCTCTGTCAGGTTTTCGGATTGTTTGAGTCTTTCATCCTCCAGTGCTTTTCTTTTACTTTCCAGTCGGTTTTTGAGTGTTAATATTGCTGCTTCAGTGTTCTGGATTTGCACTTGAAGTTCAGTGACTTGCTGGTCCAGGTATTTTTTACTGAAGTCAGGGTATTCCAGCTGTGAGTTTTTGTCTGCGATCAGGCTGTTGAGTTTTTCCAACTCGGCTGTGGCAGTCTGCGATTTTGCATCTGCTTTTTCTTTGGTATCGATTGCCGTTTCTACTTCCTTACGTAGGTGTTTCAGATCAGTCTCAAGTTGCTTTTTCTTTGCGGCATTTTGCTTGGCAGAATCCAGGAACAGGTCAAGAGCTTCCATATCAGACAATCCAAACGAACCTATGGACTCCCGATAGGACTTGATATCATGATTCAGTTTATTTACCTCTTCCTCCAATTGCGCACTATTCTTTTGATGGTTTTGGATTTGTTGGGTTGCCAGGTTCAACTCCCCATCCAGTTGTCCTGCTCTTTTGATCTCCAGCTTAGCCATTCGGATTTTTTCATCCAATTCTGACAGTTCACTGTCTTCTGTACTTTGATTGAGCGGGAGGGGATGTTCCAAAGCTCCGCACAAGGGACAAGGCTCACCATTTTGCAAAGTGTGTGCATGGGAAAGAAGGCCAATACGGATGATAAGCTTTTCTCTTTTTTTGGCAAGAATGGACAACTTGTCTTCAGTGTTTTGGCTCCAGTCTTTGAAGTTTTCGAACCCTGTTGGAAGGTTTAATTTCAGATTTTGGGCTTTTGATTTTTGATCTTCCAGAGCTTTCGTTTCTTTCTCCAGTCGCATTGTTGTTTCATGCGATTTTTTTTCAGCTTCAGCACATAGGTTTTTTACCGTGCTGAGCTGGGTCAACTGTTGTTGGTCCGGGAGTGTGATATCCTCAGATTCTTGTTCTGTTTTTTGAATATTTGCTTTGAGGGTATTCAGGGTTTTTTTGGCAGATTCAAATTGCAAAGCACAGTCCTCGACTATTTTTTTCACTTTTTCCTTTTCTTCCAAATGCCCTTTAATCATGATTATCCTTTTGAAATCTCTGATTTTTGCTTCTCGGGCAGGATTTCTGTTGACATCTTCCTGGAGTTGCCGTTGCTCTTCTTCTTTTTTAAGAATACTTTCTTCAAAATTGGCTTTGGCTTTTAGGCATACGGCAACACTTCTGGAGAATTTTTCCGCCTCCAGTTTTTCTTCCTGAAGCTTATCGAAAACAGGTTTTATTTCAGATTTTACCGTGAGATAGTCCCTGTATTTTTTTTTCTTTTCATCCATTGAGGGCTTCAGTTGCTGAATCGATTCCCACTTGGATTTGAGGTTTTTCCAGTTTTCGAATGACTTAAAGAGACTTTCCTGTCTTTCTGCCTCCTTTTGTGCAGCTTCCAGAAGCTCCTTTTCCTTATCCAAGAGTTCTGATTTTTCAGTCAGTTCTGCTTTCAAAGTTGGTATAGATTCCGGAGCAATCTCTCCCAAGGTATCTATTCGGGTAGACAGTTCAAGTTTTCGGTCTTTGGTGACAGCTCTTAGCCTTACCGTTTTGTCATAGAGGTCAAATCGCTCCAGCCCGAAAAGCTCCTTCATCATCTCTGCCCTGTCCTTTGGTCCCAATTCGACAAATTCACGGAACTTGCCCTGAGGAATGATGATGGTCTGCTTGAAATGGTCTTTTTTCATCCCGACCACGGATTCTGCACTTTCCTCTGTCCTCGCCCATGATTCTCCTGATTTTAAATAGATACCATGATCACCGGTGTCTACTTTATCAGGATTTTTTTTATTCCTTTTTGCTTCATATCTGGCCAGATATTCCTTGGAGTTTCCTTTTCCTGCAAAAAAATAGAAATTGACCAGCAACTTGTCTGATTGCAGGTTCATCATGCTGTCCCTTTCCCCTCTAGCCAAAAGCCTTTCGGTACTACCATAAAGGGCCAATAGAATTCCTTCTAAAATCGAAGACTTGCCGCTGCCCACAGCTCCGAATATTCCAAACAGACCAGCTGAGGTCAACTGATTGAAGTCAATTACCTGTTTGCTTTTGTAAGAGTAAAGTCCTTCTATTTCCAGTTTAATGGGTATCATCTGTATGGCTGATTATTTCTTTAAAAATCTGTAATAATTCCTCATTAGGCTGTAGTCCTTTTTGAGATTCATAATATTGTGAAAAAAGACTTCCCATATCCTTCTCCAGGTCTTCTGATTTAATACCGAGGTTCACGACTGATCCAGGATTGCTGATTTTTGGAATCAGGCTTACTATTCCATGATGGACTTTCATGATAGCTTTTCGCGTATCTGCATCTATAGAACTTTCTGTTTCATAAGTCAGCTCGACATAGCATTCCGGATTATTTTCCAGCCATTCTACACAGTCCTGCAGATTTGAGAATGTTTTTCTGAATAAAGGCTTCCCTTTTTTTAGTCCAATGGGGCTGTAGCTTGGTTTGGATCCGGGTGTCAGCTCAATCACCACTACCTGCTTCTGCTGATCAGCTTCACTGAATGAATATGCCAAAGGTGAAGAAGAGTATACCACAGGAAAGGGCTCTTTGCTTACCGCTTGGTACCGGTGCAAGTGGCCCAAAGCAGCATATTGGATTTGGCTGGGAATATCTGCGGTGAAAAGAGCCTGTGTACCGCCTATATGGAGGATAGGCCTTTCGCTTTCCGGTTCTTGCTGTAGAGGTTCGCCTTCCTGAGTGAAAAAAAAGTGACCGATAAAAAGATTGATACCAGAGGGATCACAATATTGATTGGCTAGATCTTGCCACTTGTCTGCCAGCAAAGTTCTGAATTGCTGCTCTCTGTCTTCTTCTCCGAGGTAAGTTTTCAGAAGTGTCTCATTGGCATAGGGAGCTAGGATAATCCTTATTGGGAAATCGTGACCGGATAATCTGAGCTCCATAAAGCCGGATTCCGACTGCAGGACTTCTATTCCGTTTTCAAATTTCCCCACAGGGATCACGGAATCATATCGGCTGTAAAAAAAGATTCCCATTTCCCTTGCCAAAGGGTCAGGAGCCTCTACAAACTGTGTGCTGTCGTGATTTCCTGAAATTGCGATGATGGGTCTTTTCCCATTATTGGAAAGCCTTCTGAGGGTTTTAAAGAGCAGTTCTACGGCTTCGTGACTGGGATTGAAGCTATCAAAGATATCCCCGGCCAATAGCACCAGGTCAATAGCTTCGCGATCGGCGATTGCAATGATTTCATCTAATACTTCTTTTTGTTCTTCGATCCGGGAATACTCCTGAAGTCTTTTTCCCAAATGCCAATCTGCGGTGTGGAGGATCTTCATGGTTTAAATATACTTAACGTCTTCACTTTTTTTAAAGATTGCTTCGCCTTTTAGTTAATGGGATGGTGTTGGCATTGCTATTCATGACTTGAGCAAGGATTTAAGACCTGTTTGATTAGCGGGTAAATTAAAGTAAACTAGGATCTTTTTCTGGTGCTGGATTTTTTTTAATCAAGTTTAAAATCAAGTGATTTTTGGATTTAAAAAAATTGGTCTTTAATTTGCTAATTAGCCGCATATGAAAAAAATCAGCCTTTTAATATTTCTTTTGAGTTTGCCTCTCCTGGGTTTTTCAGGGAATGGTGCTGAAAACGGAAATGAAGACTTGCTCATCCAAGAAGGGGTGGCCAGTTACTACGGCAAGAGATTCCATCAGAGGAAGACTGCTAATGGTGAGATCTTTAATATGGAAGAATTGACGGCTGCGCACAAAAACCTTCCTTTTGGGACCATGCTAAAAGTGACCAACCTGAAAAATGGAAAGGAAGTGTGGGTGAGGATCAATGACCGACTGCCACAATCATCGAAAAGAAGTATAGACCTTTCCAGGGGAGCAGCCAAGAAGCTCGACATGATTCAGGACGGAATAGTCAAAGTTAAAATGGAAGTTCCTGATCAGGAAACCGTCCTTGCTTTAATGGAACATTATCAAGACGATAAACCTGAGGATATCAGATTAAGGGTTTACGATGAGCCCATTGAGATCAAAAAGTTTGATATCAGTCTTTTGGAACTCAAGGTAGACCTTCAAAAAAGTGTTTCCGCTAGTTTGAATCGATTTCTCTTCTAAAGGTATTTTTCGAGCAGTATTGCCATTTCTTTCTGTAATTTTTCAGCTTCTTCTCCTGCTTTTTTTCCAAAATCCATGTCATTTCCTGCATAGATAATTCCGCGGGAAGAATTCACCAAAAGTCCACATTGTTTGTTCATGCCATATTTGGCCACATCTTCCAAGCTTCCTCCTTGTGCACCTACTCCCGGTACCAAAAAGAAGTGATCTGGAACAAGGGCCCTTACTTTTGCGATGTTTTCTCCTCGGGTAGCACCTACCACATACATCAGATTGTCTGGATTTCCCCATTGCCTGCTTTTCTTCAAAACAGACTCGAACAAAAGCTCACCATCAGTAGACGGAATTATCTGAAAGTCTTCACTTCCTTCATTAGACGTCAGTGCGAGTAGAATAACCCATTTATCTTTGAATTCCAAGAAGGGTAATACGCTGTCCCTACCCATGTAAGGCGCTACGGTGATAGAGTCAAAATCCATGGATTCAAAAAATGCCTTTGCGTAAAGTTTAGAAGTATTTCCTATATCGCCCCGCTTGGCATCGGCAATGGTAAAAATTTCTTTCGGAATGTATTCCAGGGTTTTTTGAAGGCTTTCCCAACCTTTTGGACCCAAAGCCTCATAGAATGCAATATTGGGCTTATAGGCTACTGCATACTCAGCCGTATGGTCAATGATCTGCTTGTTGAATTCAAATATCGGGTCTTTTTCCCGCTGAAGATATTGGGGTATTTTAGCGGGGTCTGTATCCAGTCCTACACATAAAAAGGATTGCTTGGATTTTATTTGGCTGAAAAGTTCTTTGCTGTCCATTTTGGGTGTTTTTTCCAAAAGTAAGGATAAAAAAATTGCTGCGCTGATTTTAATGTATCTATCAGCGCAAGTCTATGATTTCTACTTTTCCGTATTTTTGAGGGTTGAAAGTGAAATAGCTTTCATTCAGGTCTACATTGGTGTTGACAGACTTGAACCTGTATTTGAATACACCTCCTTGATCATCAAATATTTCCCAGCCCATCAGGTCTTTTTTGTCTTTGTCCACAAATAGTTTGACTTTCTGAAAAGGAGCACTGGATTTTTCTGCTGTCAGTTCTATTTCCTGAATGGTATTTCCATTTTCTTTTCTCTCGCCCAAAAGTCGGTAATTGTAACCTTTTTGGTAAATGGTATAGACTGAGGAAGGAGTCAGTTCGTCTTCAATATCAGATGCATTGTTGATGGTTACTTCTTTATATCCTCCGGACTCAATGTATGTCCATACCGTTTTCCCATTATTGAAGATCTCCTGCTCTGGAAGTTTGAGGTGATATTTATCGCCTTTGATGGAGATTTCACCTGACTGGCTTTGGCTTCTGCCGTCTGCAACATCCGAATAGGTGAACTCAAAGCTTGCTTGAAGCCCCTTAAGGGATTTGTACTTACTGCTTACCCCATCCAATATTTTTTTTGCATCGGCGTCTTTTTGGGAGAATGCAAGCATCGAAATCAAAGAAAGAAATAAGGCAAGAAGAGTGGTTTTTTTCATTTTTGAATTTGTTGAAATTTCCCTTGTCATTTAAAATGGCAAGTATCTACAAATTGTTCAATAACCGTTCCAAACTTGCTTCATCCTGCACAAGGACTTCCCTTGCTTTACTTCCTTCGAAAGGGCCAACTATTCCGGCCGCCTCGAGCTGATCTACTATCCTTCCAGCTCGGTTGTATCCGAGCTTAAGTTTTCTTTGAATCAGAGAGGTACTGCCTTGCTGATGAAGGACTATTAGCCTTGCAGCATCATCAAACAATGGATCCCGGTCTGCTAGATCAATATCTGAGAGACCACCATCTCCTTCTTCGCCCTCAAATTCCGGTAGAAGATAGGCATCTGAGTACCCTTTTTGCTCCCCGATCCAATCACAGATGGCGTCTACCTCAGGAGTGTCCAAGAAGGCACATTGAAGACGTGTCATCTCCGAACCTGACGACAATAGCATATCTCCCTGCCCGATAAGCTGATCGGCCCCTCCCGCATCTAGAATGGTTCTACTATCTATTTTTGAAGTCACTCTGAAAGACAATCTTGCAGGAAAATTGGCTTTAATAATACCTGTGATCACATTCACGGAAGGTCTTTGGGTGGCTACTACCAAGTGTATTCCAATAGCCCTGGCAAGCTGGGCCAGCCTCGCAATCGGCCCCTCAATTTCCTTCCCCGCTGTCATCATCAAGTCCGCCAGCTCATCTATGACAAGTACGATATACGGCATAAATCTGTGCCCTTTGTCAGGATTGAGTTTTCTGGCGATAAACTTGGCGTTGTATTCTTTAAGGTTTCTGCAACCGGCATCTTTGAGCAGGTCGTAGCGGTTGTCCATCTCAATGCAGAGAGAATTGAGGGTGTAGATTACTTTTTTGGTATCGGTTATGATGGCCTCTTCGGATCCGGGAAGTTTGGCCAGGAAATGTCTTTCAATTTTGTTGAAAAGGGTAAGTTCCACCTTTTTGGGATCTACCAATACAAACTTTAATTGGGAGGGATGCTTTTTATAGACCAATGAAGCCAAAATCATATTCAGACCCACGGACTTACCTTGGCCTGTAGCACCCGCCATCAGAAGATGGGGCATTTTGGCCAAATCCACAACAAATACTTCATTGGAGATGGTCTTGCCCAAAGCAATTGGCAAGTCCTTGTCACTTTTCATGAACTTCTCTGTGCCAATTACAGCCCTAGCAGGCACAAGTTCCCTGTTTTTATTGGGAACCTCAATACCAATCGTGCCCTTTCCTGGGATCGGTGCGATAATTCGGATTCCTAAAGCTGCAAGACTCAAGGCAATGTCATCTTCAAGGTTCTTGATTTTTGAAATCTTCACTCCCGGATCAGGGACAATTTCATACAGCGTCACTGTAGGGCCAATAGTTGCCTTGATTTCCTGAATTCCTATTTTGAAATTGACCAGAGTTTCTACAATCTTGTTTTTGTTGTCTTCCAGCTCCTGACGGGTTACGGTGACTTTTTGTAAATCGTAGGAATTCAACAGTTCCAAAGTCGGGTACTTATAATGCGGGAGGTCTAAAGTAGGGTCATAAGGGTCCAGGTTTTCGACTTCCTTAGCGGTTTTTTCTTCCCCTTCTGCTTTGGTAACAGAAAAACGCTTTTCTTCGGGCTGAGGCTCAAGTGCAGGTTCTTCTTTAGGGACTTCAATATTCAGAGAAAGCTCTTGTTGCTGAGATGAAGTATTTTTATTTGATGCTGCATCTGACTTTATGGTCCAGCTACTCCCATCATCTTCAAGACCCTCCTCTTCCTCAGGTTCAGGAATCTCTTCTTCATAATCCTTAAGTAGAGGTTCTTCCTCTATTTTTTCGAAAGGTGATTTAGCAAGAGGCTTGGTTGCCGTTTCTAGTTCATCTTCCTCCTCACTTCTTGAAGAACCAAATAAAGACATCTGTTGGATATTGAAAAAGAAAACAGTAAAGATCAATAGTGATCCTCCAATCAAAATAAATGTCCCCCAACCCAAAAATTCATGGGCCAAAGTTCCCAGCTCATATCCAAAGCCTCCGCTCCAATCAGCATATTCATTGTATCCAGTAGATATTTTTCCAAGGTATCCGGTTACCAAGCAGATCCAGAAAGTGAAAAACAGGGAAAATACCAAATATCTAGGAATAGGATACAAAGACTTTTTGAAAGCCATCCGAAAACCTAAAAGGAAGACAAATGGAGGCAAAAGGAATGCTGCCAATCCAAACCACTTATGGATGATGATGTAGGATACCTTTGCTCCAAAGAGTCCCAGCCAGTTTCTGGCTTCTGAGGCTGTGCTGCGAATGTCCTCTTCCAATTCGGAAGCGACAAGGCTTTGATCAGCTTTGCCTTCAAACATGTAACTGACAAATGCAAAAAACAAAAAAAGAGAAATGGACAAAAGAATAATACCCAAAGTCAGTGGTATTCTCTTGTCCTTGACGAAACCTAAGGAAAAGCTTGCTTTCTTTTTTTCTTTTCCGTTTGATTTCGATTCGTTTTTCTTTCTAAAAGTATTTGCTCTGGGTTTTTCTGAAGCCATTTTACGATGTTGATTCCTCTTTTTTGTCGTCAAGATAGGGTGAAATATACTGAATTTATTTTTTCGCTTGTTGATAATATTTGACCAATCCTTTCTTGATCTGCTTTACCAAAGAAGGGCCTTCATAAATCATGCCCGAGTATACCTGGATCAAACTTGCCCCAGCTTCAAGTTTATCTATGGCGTCCTGAGCGGAGAATATACCACCTACACCTATGATGGGGAAAGCTCCGTTGGATTGCTTGTAAAGGTATCGGATCACTTCAGTACTTCTTTTTGCCAGCACTTTTCCGCTCAATCCACCTGCACCGATAGATTCCACCTCTTTTGCCGAAGTAGTTAGCATACTTCTGTCTATGGTTGTATTGGTGGCTATTACCCCGTCAATACCGCTCTCCATGATGATTTCTACTATGTCATCCAGCTGACCTACGGTGAGGTCAGGAGCTATTTTCAAAAGTATTGGTTTTGGGTTTTGATGTTCTTCATTGGCTTCTTTTACACCTAGCAACAGCTTTTTCAGAGGTTCTTTTTCCTGCAATTCCCGTAAGTTGGGTGTGTTGGGGGAGCTGACATTTACGACAAAATAGTCAACGTAAGGATGTAAAGTATCCAGGCAAATGATATAATCCTCCAGAGCGGTTTCATTGGGAGTTACTTTGTTTTTCCCGATGTTTCCTCCTATCAAAATACCTGTTTTTCTGGATTTGAGCCTTTGTACGGCCTCTTGTACGCCGCCATTGTTAAATCCCATCCGGTTGATCAGAGCTTGATCTTGAGGAAGTCTGAACAATCTTGGTAGTGGATTGCCTTCTTGAGGTTTTGGAGTGAGGGTTCCAATTTCTATAAACCCAAAACCTAGCATGGCCATTTCGTCAATGAGTTTGGCGTCTTTGTCAAAGCCTGCAGCCAATCCGATTGGATTTTTAAATTTCAACCCAAGTATTTCTCTTTCTAAAAG
The DNA here is from genome assembly GCF_019343195.1 of Arthrospiribacter ruber. Lineage (GTDB taxonomy): Bacteria > Bacteroidota > Bacteroidia > Cytophagales > Cyclobacteriaceae > Arthrospiribacter > Arthrospiribacter ruber. The sequence continues at coordinate 129,885 of NZ_RPHB01000006.1, read as the reverse complement.
TGGGTGCTCATATCTAAAACTGGATTGAATGACACTTTTTACTATAGGGAGGTTAAAGGTCCTTTTGATCCAGGAAAAAGTAAAATGATGAGCGCTTTCAGGGTTTTTTGTGAAAAGTAGCGGCTTTAGGATGGATTTATACACGGGCAGATAATTTTTAGACAATGCAAAAATAGAACTTGCCCGCGAATACAATAAATTAAACTGATTTTTAACGGTATAATTTTACTTAATCAATACTGGAATTCTTCAAGAGCTTGGCTTGGGACAGCCTCATAAGTCCATTTGTCATATTTGTAATTTGGGGCATATAACAATAAAGGAAGAGATGCGCCCATCATAATAAAGCCTGCCGCAGAAACCTGTGGATCACGCAATGTTTCTACACTGCTGTCAAACATGCCTGTCGAAACTGCCTTTTCAACCTCTATGACTGTTTGTCCGCCGACTAGTAATACAGCTCCTATTATTTTTGTACCCAAATAATTTCTCCGCACTTTGGACAATTCCGCCACTCTGAATCTTCTACCATGTACCAAAACTTCTTCTTTTGAAATAACCTTTAGCTTTCCACTGGACCTGAATCCCCTATAATTGGTAAGGGTCACTCTTTTGTTCTCCGGGATAAATTTTGTTTTTCCGGATTTTTGATTGTACATCAATAATCCGGATGGTTCCGGACTTTGTGCTTCTGCAGGTTGGAAATTCAATAAAAATAACACGAAGAAAAAAACGCTTAAGTATTTCATATCGAATAAGTTTTGTCAGTTAAATTTAGTTTATTTTAAACTAAAAACAAATTTAAAACTAATCTTTTTTTACAGAAAAAAATATACAAACCTTACTTTCTTGGATGAAATTCATTCAGAACCTGTCTCAAATAGTCTCTGTCCAGGTGTGTGTAAATCTCCGTAGTTGTGATGCTTTCATGCCCCAGCATTTCCTGTACTGCTCTCAGGTCGGCTCCTCCCTCTATCATGTGTGTGGCAAAACTGTGTCTGAATGTATGGGGACTGACATTTTTTTTCAGACCGATTGCTTCTACTTGTTTTTTGATGATCAAAAAAATCATTACCCGGCTCAGTTTTTTGCCTCGGCGGTTAAGAAAAACAAATTCTTCATGCCCTTTGGCAGGGGATTGGTGGGCGCGGATTTCTTCGATATAATATTTGAGGTACTTAAGGGCATCTTTTCCTACAGGGACCAATCGATCTTTGTTTCCTTTTCCAATTACTCGGAGAAATCCTATGTCTGTGTAGATATTGGCCATCTTAAGGTCGGTCAGTTCAGAAACCCTCAGTCCTGAAGAGTAGAGAATTTCCAGCATAGCCCTATTTCTGTGTCCTTCCGGCAGCCCTAGCTGTATACTTTCAAGGATAGAATTGATTTCTTCAAAACTTAATGTGTCGGGAAGTTTCCTGCCAAGCTTCGGAGATTCCAGCAGTTGAGAAGGGTCTTCCTGAATCATGTCCTCGTACATCAAGAACCGAAAAAATGCTTTGATCCCTGATATTATCCGTGCCTGGGTATATTCAGAAACACCCAAGGTAGCGATGGTATTGACGAAATCCCTTAGGTGGGTCAGTTTTGCATTTACAGGGTTTATTTCTGGGTAATTTGTCTCCATGTATTTGCTTAGTTTTTCCATGTCCTGTAAATAAGCCAAGATGGAATTCTTGCTCAAAGACCTTTCGATCTTCAAATAGTGTTGGAATTGCCTGATAAGATTTTCCCAGGATGAAGACACGGTGTCGATGGTTATTTGTAGGGACTTTTGAAATTCTTTTTGAAAGGATTGATTTTGTACATCAGACAGAGGATCAAAAGGTAAACTGCATAGAAAATGACAAAGAAAATCAGTGCCTTGAGAAGTTCGGGGTTTTCTTCCATCCAAAAAACCTGAATGAGTGTTACCAGAATCGCAACAATTCCGCTTTGAACCAATAAGTACTTGAAAGTCATTTGAGGAGGTCTTTTCATATATGATTTTAGTACGATGAAAAAATTTTTAAGGCTGGAAATTCAGGAGTATATAGGCTCATTTCAGTAATTGGATCTCATCTTGAAATTAAAATTCCATTTTTTTCTCAAATAAAAAAAGGCTCTTGTGATTGTTTTGGGCAATCTGCCAAATAACTGATACTTTTGAGGCCTCAAACCACTAAACAGACATACTTTGAAAATCATCATCATCAATGGGCCAAATCTTAACCTTTTGGGAAAAAGGGAGCCGGATATTTATGGTCACACTTCCTTTGAGGATTATTTTGGCACCCTTCAGAACAAATTTCCTGAAGTAGTGCTCGAATACTTCCAATCTAATGTAGAAGGAGATCTTATCAATAAAATACACGAAAAAGGTTTTGAGTATGATGGAATCATCCTCAATGCCGGCGGTTATACGCATACGTCGGTTGCTATTTCTGATGCCATAGCAGGTGTAAAGTCTCCCGTGATGGAAGTGCATATCTCCAATATCTACAAGCGAGAGGAATTCAGGCACAAAAGTATCATCAGTAAAGCGTGTATAGGCATGATTTCTGGCCTTGGACTTAAAGGCTATGAGCTAGCTATTTCTTATTTTCAAAATCCACAATTATGAAACTGACATTTGCTCCGGGTCCTTCCAAGGTCTATGATAAACTGCCTCAGTACATGCAGGAGGCCTATGAAGAGGGTGTGTTGAGTGCAAACCACCGGTCTGCGGTATTCATGGATATGTACCAAGAGACAGAAACCCTTTTCAGGGAAAAGCTCCATCTTCCGGATTCTTACAAGTTGCTTTTCACCTCATCTGCTACCGAAAACTGGGAAATCATCAGCCAATCCGTAGTGGAGCAGGCAGGATATCACATCTTCTCTGGGTCATTTGGAAAAAAATGGTTGGATTACGCCAAGCACATTGAGCCGAAGACTTTTGCCCATAAAATAGCACCGGGGGAAGTAATAGATGTAGATGCACTCCAAGTAGGGAATGAATATGATCTTATAGCCATCACCCAAAATGAAACATCCAATGCCACCCAAGTAAGAATGGATGTCATAGATGCCGTCAGAAAAAAGTATCCGAATAAGATAATTGCAGTGGATACCACATCCTCAATGGGGGGTGTAAAATTGGATTTCCATGCAGCAGATATTTGGTATGCTTCGGTACAGAAATGTTTTGGGCTTCCTGCCGGTTTGGGGATACTTTTAGTTTCGCCAGATGCCATAGCTAAAGTGGATAGAAAGGGAGAAAGGGGCAGATACAACAGTTTAAGCTTTATGTTGGAAAATGCACAGTCTTACCAGACACACTATACTCCAAATGTCTTTGGGATTTATTTGCTCAAGCGTGTCTTACAGGATTTGGAAGAAATCCAGCATGTAGACGCAGGACTAAGGAGCAGAATGAGGAAGCTGGAAGATGCCGTTGCCAATACGGCTGGATTCCGAATGCTAGTTCAGAATCCAGAGACACGAAGTACTACAGTCTTGGCGGTAGAAGGTAAGGAAGAGATGATTGTTCGGATCAAAAAAGAGGCTGAAAAAGAAGGTATGCAACTTGGCAGCGGTTATGGACCATTGAAGTCCAGTAGTTTCCGGATAGCCAATTTTCCTGCAATTACCGAAAGTGAAATTGAAAAATTGATAGGCTTTATTAAGGCATTCTGATATGTTTGACATCAGGGAAATCTTTTCTGTGACGCTGATATTGTTTTCAGTGATTGACATTCTGGGGTCTATACCCATCATCATCAATCTGCGAAAAAAAGTAGGGCATATACAGTCCGGTAAAGCCACGATTGCAGCTGGCTTGTTGATGATTTTGTTTCTTATTGTTGGCAAATCAATCCTCGGTCTTTTTGGAATAGGAGTGGAGGATTTTGCGATAGCCGGGGCACTGATCATTTTTGCTCTGGGAGCAGAAATGATACTGGGAATTGAGCTGTTCAAGCCAGATCCGGATGCCTCGACCACAAGTGCGTCCATAGTGCCCATAGCTTTTCCGCTTATTGCCGGAGCGGGTACCCTGACTACCATTCTTACCCTCAAGTCTGAATATTCCCAACTCAATATAGGGGTCGGGATCATTATCAATTTGAGCATAGTCTATGTGGTGTTGAAAAGTACCAATTGGCTGGAAAGGAAGTTGGGAAAAACAGGTTTGGATGTGTTAAGAAGGATTTTTGGTATTATCCTTTTATCCATTGCCATTAAAATTTTCAAAACAGCACTGAGCTCAGATTCAGGCTTATTTTAATAAATGTAAATGATTGTAATTTATACGGACGGAGCAGCCAAAGGCAATCCTGGTCCCGGAGGCTATGGTGCAGTGCTCAAATTTAGACAGCACCGGAAAGAGCTTTCAGAAGGGTTCAGGTTGACTACCAACAATAGGATGGAGCTTCTCGCAGTCATCAAGGCATTGGAAGAAATCAAGGTGGAAGGGATTCCTGTCACTATTTACTCTGATAGTAAATATGTAGTGGATGCTGTAGAAAAAGGATGGCTTTGGGGCTGGCAGAAAAAGGGCTTCAAGGATAAGAAAAACCCTGATCTTTGGAGAAAATATATTCCTTTACATTTAAAATACAGGCCCAAATTTGTCTGGGTGAAAGGCCATGCGGGCAATATAGAAAATGAGCGCTGCGACCAATTGGCGGTAGCAGCAGCCGAACAGCCAATTTTGCCTGCAGATATAGGATATGAATCAGGGAATATTTGATTTTTTAGAAAATGAGCAGCAAGCCTTTTAGATTCAAACAGTTTGAAATTTATCAGGATAAATGCGCCATGAAAGTTGGTACTGACGGAGTATTGCTGGGTGCATTGGCAGGAGAAGGGGGCGATTTTAAAAAGATACTGGAAATTGGATTGGGAACCGGAGTGGTTTCATTGATGCTGGCCCAAAGGTTTGAGCAGGCGAAGATTGAAGGGGTGGAAATTGACCAGGAAGCTTGGAAGCAGGCAGAAGAAAATGCAAATCGCTCACCTTGGGCAGACAGGATCAGTTTTAGGTTAGCAGATTTTAAAGATTTTGCACCTATTAGAGAAGAGAAGTTTGACCTGATCGTCAGCAACCCTCCATATTTCTCAAATCATCTCAAATCCCCAGATTCGAAAAGAAATCTAGCAATTCATAATGATAGTTTGGCTTTTGAAGAATTGCTTGATGGAGTTCGTTCTCTTTTGTCTGAACAAGGAGAGTTATGGCTGATTCTTCCGGAATACGAAATGAAAGTTTTCAAAGCTATGGCAGAAAAATCCCAACTTTTCAATTGTAAAAGCATAATTATAAAAAATAAAAATAAAGGAAGGGTTTTTAGATATATTTCGTTTTTTTCTAAAAGTAAGGGGGATTATTCTGAAATAGAAGTGAATATAAAAGATGATCAAGGTGTATATTCTGAATGGTATAAAAAAATACTGAGTCCGTTCTTGATCATTTTTTAAAACTATTTAATTTTTTTTTATTAAGCATAAGGCTTAAAATTTTTTAAAATTGAATATTCACTTAATTTTAAAAACTTTCTAAATGAAGAGTTAAATGATTAATGTAGTATCCAGGACTTTAATTTGGTTGTTTTTAGCAATTTTGATTTTTTCTTGTGAAGATCCGATAGATTTAAATCCTTCAATTGTAACAGAGGATGCCTTATTGGTAAGTGGTGAAAGAATGAGGTTATCAGGAAGGGTTATAACTACCCAAGCTATCAATGCCTCCGACCACGGGTTTTATATTTCTGATAATGAAGGTTTTTCCCAACCTATTATAATATCTCTAGGAGCTAGGGAGAATCCAGGGCGGTTTATCGGCGAAACAAGCGGCTTATCGATCGAAAGGCCATATTTTGTCAAAGCTTTTGCAGAATTACCAGATGGAATTCTTTTTGGAAATGTATTGAATATAGAAACCTTAAGCCCAAATGTGTTCAATTTCAGTCCGACTGATGGAGCGGCAGGTACCATAGTGACCATTACAGGTGTGAATTTGACACAGGATGTCCGTGTTTTTTTTGGAGACAATGAGGCGGAAGTTCTTGATATAGATTTTGAATCAGTCTTGAGGGTGAGGGTTCCTCCAATTGGGAATGAGAGCTCAGTGACTGTCAAAGTGATCATTCAAGAAAGAGAGCTACAGGTTCAAGGAAATTATGAATATAGTACGGGAGTCTATACCAAGCTTTTTGAATTTCCGGGCAATGTCCGCTATATAGAAGGTGTCAGCCTTCAAGAGGGTAATACCTTCTATTCCGGGATGGGCACGGATCAAAGTTCGGCATTAAATAATACATTTTGGAAATATAATGTTGGGGAATCTGAATGGATTCAGATTGATCCCCCATCAAGAGTGCTAAGGAGGGCTTTTTCCTCCAATACTTATTTCGGAGGAGGTTCGGCCTCTTTTTTCCCATTCTTGCCAGTAAGGGATTTTGTCAAATTAGAAAATGGAAACTTTGAAATTTTGCCAGACCTTCCCTTTAATTTTATCAATGGAAAGGGATTTGAGCTTTCTGGCAAATTGTATTTAGCTGGTGGAGACGAAGGTAATGAAGTTTATGAATATGACCCTTCTAGTGGGGATTGGTCAATAGTTGGAACTGTTCCATATAGGATTTTAAATAATAATTTCTCATTTTCTTACCAAAACAGGCAGTACTTTGTCAATCCTGAAACAAGAGACTTGATCATGTTCAGCCCAGAAGACTACTCTTGGACTATTGTTGGAAGATATCCTGGTGAGTTGGGTAATAATGGAAATGGGTTTGCAGTAAATATGGGAAACAAAGTGTTCCTGGGGTTAGGTAATAGGTCCAGTCAAATGTGGGAATTAGATATGAACACACTTAATTGGTTAAGGAAAAACGATTTTACTGGACCTAACCTTGCGAGAATTGCGGGAGCTTATGTGGTAGATGAGGTAATCTACTTTTTAAGGAGCCCGGAAAGCCAAGTCGGTGGTTCGGTGGAATTCTGGAGATTCGATCCTTTTGCATTTTAATGAAATGAATATGAGAAAAATTTTACCCATTGTTCTACTACTTCAGCTCTTTTTATCAGGAATAGTAGAGGCGCAAGAAAAAAGAACCGTGGTGGGCAGAGATATTGGAGAAATGAAAAATCTCCGCATTACAGGTAGATTGATAGATGAAATCACGGGTGATGCTTTGGTCGGAGCGACGGTAACTGTAAGAGAGCTGAATAAAACTGAAGTAACGAATAATAATGGTTCATTTACATTAAATCTGGATAGAGCTGAATATATTTTGGAGTTCAGGTATGTTGGTTATGAGACAATTATCTATCCGATAGTGGCAGTAGGTGAGGGAAGGATAAATCTTACGATGATCCAGGAAGATTTCACTTTGGATGATGTGGTTATTTTTGGTAGGGATCCTGAGAAAAACATCAGAAGTACTGAAATGGGTGCCATTTCCATTAGCATGAATACCCTCAAAGAACTTCCGCCTTTTTTGGGAGAAGTAGACATTATAAGATCAGTAGCTACCTTGCCTGGTGTGAGCCAGGTAGGGGAGGCCTCCTCAGGCCTGAATGTTAGGGGAGGTGGTGCAGATCAAAACCTGATTACTTTTGCCGGAGCTCCGGTATATAATCCTACCCATTTATTCGGCTTGTTTACAGCTTTCAACCCGGATGTGGTCAATGACTTTACACTTTACAAGGCTCAGATTCCTGCCAGATTTGGGGGAAGGGGATCCTCAATCCTGGATATTGCTCCCAAATCGGGAAGCTTGACAAATTGGGGAGGAGACATGATGGTAGGAACAGTTTCCGGTAAAGCCTCGATCAACGGACCTGTCGTAAAGGATGTGGTTTCTGCCCAATTAAGTTTTAGGGGCTCATACATCAATTGGCTTTTAAATTCTCTCAATAACCCTGACTTGAGAACAAGTCAAGCCAACTTTAATGATGTCAACGGGATTCTTTATGGAGAAATTAATGAAAATCATAACCTTACTTACAGTTTTTATAGGAGTTATGATGACTTTGCCCTGGCTTCAGATACCACAATTTCCTGGACCAATCAAAGTCAATCTCTGAGGTACCTAGGTCAATTTGGAGAAAGGGCTTCAGTAGATATTATCGGATTTCATACCTTATATGACTTTTCGATTTTCAACCAATCCGGAATCAACAATTTTGATTTGACTTCAGGGATCATCGATACAGGTGCCAGGCTTAGTTTCACCTATCAATTGGGAGAAAACAATAGGATTAACATAGGTGCTGATACCAAAAGAATAACGATTCAACCCGGAGAGCTTACTCCTTCGGGAAATGGTGAGTCAGGAATTCTTCCCCAAAAAGTCCAGAACGAATATGGTATGGAGTCCGGGTTTTTCTTTCAACATGATTTGGAGTTTGGGGAAAAATTCGGTTTCTCTTATGGAATAAGATATGATACCTATTCATATTTTGGTCCTAGAACAGTAAGAGAATATGCGGAAAATCTTCCCCTCAACCAGGGTAATGTGATTGGAGAACGTACCTATGCAGATGGAGAGACCATACAGACTTATGACGGTTGGGGCCCGAGGACTTCCATTAGGTACAGTATCAATAGTAAAACCTCGATAAAGGCCGGGTACAATAAAATGTATCAGTTCATCCACTTAATTTCAAATACCGCAACGATAGCTCCTACAGACGTTTGGAAGCTGAGTGATCAGTTTTTGAGACCGCAGATCGTGGATCAATACTCTTTAGGTATTTATAAAAACTTTAAAGGAAATATTTTTGAAACATCCATTGAGGTGTATTACAAGGACATTCAAAATGTGGTTGAGTATAAGGATGGGGCTAGGCTATTGATGCAGAATCATTTGGAAACTGAAATCATCCCAGGTCAAGGGCAGGCATATGGTTTAGAGCTTTATGTAAAGAAAAACTTGGGAAGGGCTACGGGTTGGGCATCTTACACTTATTCCAGAGCTCTGAGAAGGGTGATTACCCCGTTTGAAGAAGAGATTATAAATGATGGGAACTGGTTCCCTGCTAATTTTGATAAGCCTCACGACCTGACTTTGATCGGTAATTACAAGATCAGCTCATTTACCTCGCTTTCAGCCACTTTCTCCTACAGTACAGGAAGGCCTGTCACATTCCCTGAGGCTAAGTTTGATTTTGCAGGCAATTCGCTTGCCTTTTTCAGGAATAGAAACCTGCAAAGGATTCCTGATTTTCATCGTTTGGACCTGTCATTGAACTTCCAATTTCAGGGAGAGGGCAAATTTTACGATGGTGAGTGGACATTTGCGGTCATGAATGCTTATGGAAGGAAAAATCCATTTTCCATATTTTTTGCAGATCAGCCGGGATCGCCTCCCCAGGCTTTCCGATTGGCTATCTTAGGAGTTCCACTCCCAACCTTAAGTTATTCGCTTAAATTCTGATTAAAATGCTTAGAAAATTAGTTTATATATTATTTCTTTTTACTCTTTCCTGTATTGATCCCTATAATGTGAACATCGAAGAAGGTGAACAGTTGCTTACTATTGAAGGGTTTATCACAACAGACCCTGGGCCCCATCAGATCAAACTGACCAGAACTGACACTTACGGATCTGTATTTGAAGGGTTGATCAGGCCGGTTAGACAAGCGCAGGTAAATGTAAGAGATAGTGAGGGTTTGGTTACTTTCCTCACGGAGATTGAACCTGGTATTTATGAAACACCTGAGAATTTCACTGCCAAATTAGGGCTGGCTTATACTTTACAGATCAGGTTGCAGGATGGAAGAGAATATGCTTCTTTTCCTGAGAGGGTCAATCAGGTTGCTCCTATTGATAACGTGTCCTTACGATCTGTAGAATTAGCGACTGAAAGCAGATTGGAAACAAGGGTAGGAGTGCAGCTTATTGCTGAATTTAAAGATCCAGGTGACCAAACAAACTATTATTATTGGAGAACAGCACCCGGGTCATTCGTTCTGGTTGCCAATCCAGAACTTTATACCAACCCACCCACTCATCCCACTGATCCTAGGGGACCTGCTCCAAAACAATGCTGTGCTATATGTTACTTGGTAGAGTCGAATAGAATTCAAAGCTTCACTTTGGCTTCAGACGAAGACTTTAATGGTCTTGAGACTAGAAGGCCTGTTGCTTTTATAGAGGATAATGGATTGCGATTTAAGGATACTTACCGTGCTGAACTTAAACAGCTGGGAATATCCCAAAATGCCCATAGGTACTTAAGATTGGTTGATCAGCAGCTCAGTATTACCGGAAGTGTTTTTGATCAGCCACCCGCCAATATCCGTGGTAACATCATCAGTTTAGATGATCCTGATGAAACAGTTTTGGGTTATTTCATTGCGGCTGATGTAGCGACCAAAGTTATTTATATACAGCCTAGCGACTTGGAGTTTCGTGCCACCCCAAGAATTATTCCTGATGATTGTCTTACTGTTCCCGGAGCTACATTGAGTCCTCCGTCCAATTGGAGCTTTGATTGATTTCAGCCCAGATCTTCTTCTTTCTCCTTAAAAGTAATCCCCTGTTTTTTCAGCTCAGAAAGCAGGGGGATGTAAATTTCAGGTGAAATCGGCAAAACCAAACCTTTTTGTTTGATTTTTCCATCTAAAAACAGATCAACAGCCAAAGCAAGTGGCAGGCCCACTGTTTTAGCCATAGCAGTTCGTTCTTGATTCTCACCAATACAGACAAGGCTTGAGATTATCTTTTTCGTTTTGGTTCCGGTATTGACTTCAAATTGATGCTGCATGACAATCATGTCTTTGTCTTCAGGTTTGAGAGCCCACTTTTCTTCCAGAATCAGTTGTAATATAGACGCAGGACTGCCTTTTAATTTTGGCAATACAGTGTTGTCAAATAAGCCTGTCCATTTAATTTTTGATAGAATCTCCTCATTCACCCATGGGAGCAGTTCCGTAATTTTAGTTTCAACAGTTTTATCTGGGTGATATGGCAAAAATGAATTGACAAACATTCTTTTGGTAAAGCCTTCCGGTAAACTCATTTCAAAAGAATCATCTGTCATTCCTAATTGTACAAAGACATCCCAGCTCGTGCAAAAACCTGTCCTTCTTAAAGTCCCTCTTAGTATGGTTGGAATGTTTTCCAGCCCATAGATGGGTCTGTAGCTGAGGCTGTCTCTGTTTGGATATCCTTCAAATTCACCTATTTCTTCAAAAGTGATTTTTTCCAGTCTCCTGAAAAGCATGTGATAGGGGACATATTTATATTTTCCGTTTCGGATGAACCTTGACACACCTTGCCCAGCCAAGACGACATTTCTAGGGTTCCAGGTGAATTTGTATTTCCACGGGTTGTCTTCAGATTCAGGTGCTAACAGCCCTCCTGCAAATGATTTGAAAGAAATGATTTCATTGCCAAGCGCCTTTTGATTGTCGATGATCTGCATGGCAGACATGTGGTCTATTCCGGGGTCAAGCCCACATTCATTGAGAAACAGAAGGTTTTTACTTTCTATTTCTTCTTTCCACTTCTTTAATTCTGCCGATTCATAAGAAGCAGTAAAGAGGTGCTTGTTGTACTTTAGACAGTCTTTGGCGATGATGGGATGAAGAAAAGCAGGTAACATGGATATAACTACATCCACACTTTGGATAAGGTTTTCTCTTTCCATTTGCTCATCTGAGCTAAACCGGATGGCTTTGGTATGTGGAAGGCCCTGAATTCTTTTGGTGGCTGTTTCTTCAGAAAGATCGGCTACTATAATTTCTCTGTTTTTGGATTCTGCTGTTTTTGCAAGGTGTTCAATCAAAAATGTGGAGGATTTTCCGGCTCCAAGGATCAATATTTTTTTCATTTAGGTTGATTGGGTTTATATTTAAGGAGTATTATGGTAAGAGTAAAATTACAAACCAAAAAAGACCCTGAAGAACAAATCCGATATTATTTTGTTAATTGTGTTCCTTTTTAATTTTTAAAGATGAGGAAAGAAATAAAGCTGACAGTGTCACTTGAAGTTGTACCACGTGAAGAGTGGTCTGATATTGAAATACAAATGGTAGAAAATGCCAAAAGAGTGGTAGACCATGCTCATGCACCTTATTCTAATTTTATGGTAGGTGCTTCTTTACTTTTGGAGAATGGAAAGTTATTTGAGGCCAATAATCAGGAAAACGTGTCATTCCCAGTAGGAGTTTGTGCAGAAAGAGCTGTTTTGAGCTATGCAATGGGGAATTTTCCAGATACTAAGCCGATAAAAATTATAATAGTGGCCAAAAGAAGAAATGACCAAGTTTGGGCTACAGTGACACCATGTGGGCTATGCAGGCAAACCATCAACGAATATGAGGTGAAGTTTGGAAGCCCAATAGAAATAATGATGCTCAATCCTCAAGGTGAACTGCTTAGGGCACGAGGAATTGACCAATTACTCCCTTTTAGGTTTAATGATCTTAATGGATAATGAAAGCAACGGTTAAATTCGAATATACCTCAAATTATTGGCTCTCACATTTAGTCAATCGGGAGGAGACAGAAATTTTGATGGCCTTTCACGGTTACGGTCAGCTTGCTGAATTTTTTCTTAAAAAATTGGCCCCAATTTTTAAAGAAGAGCGGTTGGTAGTGGTGCCTGAAGCAAACAATCATGCTTATTTAGAAGGGTTTTCTGGTAGAGTTGGTGCCAATTGGATGACCAGGCACGAAAGAGAAACTGCAATCAGGAATAATCAAAATTATTTTGACGAACTCCTTCGTCTTCTCTTATTGAAATACCCAAAACCTCCAAAATTAAAAATTCTTGGTTTTAGTCAGGGAGCGGCCACTGCTTCAAGGTGGGTCTCCAATCTGGATTATGAAGTAGATACTTTGGTGCTCTGGGGAGGAGGTTTTGCTCATGATTTGATTCTAGATGAGAAAAAGACCAAATTTCATAAAACAAAGACATATATAGCACTGGGCACCAGAGATGAGTTTATTACAGAAGAGTCTTTACAAAAACAAGAGAAAATCCTGAAGTCTATGAAATTAAATATTGAAAAACGATACTATGATGGAGGACATGACTTAAATTTGCCTTTATTAAAGGAGCTTTTAGAGGGATGACCAAAAACATTTATATCCGTATATAAAAAATTTGATATTGTATTTACTGTTAATTAATTTTCTTAAAAAACCATAGCTTTTCAAAAATGCTAACCCTAACAGAAAAAGAAGTAGAGAATATTGCAGGACTTCTGCTTAAGGGGATGATTTGTTTTTATCAGATTGATAACAAAAAAATCCACCACATGCCTGATGACGAGGACTACTTCAATTATGACCTAACTCCTGAAGAGGAAGATGTCTTGGATGAAATCGACGAAAATCCCGACAACTATGCGGAGTTTACCAAAATGGAACTGAATCAGGAGCATCAGATGATGGAGGTTTTCACGGAGAGGGAAGTGAAAGAAAGAGGCTTTCAGGATGAACTGTTCAATGCCTTGAGCAAGCCAAAAGTGGCGACAGGCTTTAAATTCCTCATAGATAGCTCTGGGAAATATAACGACAAGTGGAAAGAATACAGACTTCTAAAATATAAAGACTGGGTCAAGGAGCAAGTAGATAGCTTCAATTTTTCAGAGGAATAAAAAAAACCGCATTTGCGGTTTTTTTTATTCAGTTTTGATCCATTTCCAAAGGGTTTTGTAATTCACTTTGGTGCCGTGTACTAAGATGCCTATGCGGTAGATCTTGCCGGCGATCCAAGTGCTGAACAAGAACCCGAAAATCAATAATGACATGGACAATGCCAAGTCCCAAAATGGTATGCCGTAACTGGCCCTTCCCATCATAGCAATAGGAGAGGTAAATGGTACTACCGACAACCAAAAGGAAACGTTGCTGCTTGGGTCATTGAGTACAAATACAAAGAGTCCCATATATGCAATCAAGAGAGGAATGGTAATCGGAAGCATAAACTGCTGGGCCTCGGACGGGGCATCCACTGCAGCACCTATAGCAGCGAAAAATGCACCATAAAGCAAATATCCTCCTATAAAATAGAATATAAATGTAAGGGCAATCTTCACAAAATTAATTTCTTTGATGACCTTTAAAATGTTAAATAATTCAGGGGTTTCGTTTATGGAGTTGAGCAATTCAGGGTTTGCTAATTCCATGGCTTGCTGCTGAGGCATCTGCATGCCAAAATACCCCATTACCAATATCGAAATCGAAGAAATCAATACGATCCAGATCAGGAACTGGGTTAGTCCGACAGCACCTATCCCTATGATTTTACCCATCATCAACTGAAATGGTTTTATCGAGGAAACAAGGATTTCGACTATCCGGCTGGACTTTTCTTCTATGACGCCGTGCATGATTTGATTGCCATAGACAAAGATGAAAATGTAGATCAGGATGCCTGTGAAAAAACCAATGGCATAATTCACTGTGGCATCAGAAAACTTTTCCTCACCGCTGTTGTCCAAAGTGATTGATTGAATGCTGATACGGGTACGATAAGCAGCAATCACCTCTGGATCTATTCCCGATTCAAAAAGCCTTTGTTCTTCTATCCTTCTTTTAAGGTTTGATTCGAGGTGGCTAATAAAGCTCATGCTGGGGTTCCGGTCTCCGTAATAAATGATTCCTTTTGGGTTTGACAGTTCTATTTTGGGGATATAAAGAAAGCCGAACCTTTCTCCTGACCTGACCAGGTTTTTGCCTTCTTCTAAGTCAGTATCCGAATAAGAGAAAGCGTATTGTTCCGAACTTTCGATAAAAAACATATTGTTTTCATCCACCACTTCTATAATTCTCAGGGCTGATCCTTGGGATTCGTCCAGCGCTATCCATAAGAATATCCCCATAATGGCCGGGAAAATCAGTGGTGTCAATAAAGTGGCCAGAAGGAATGACTTCTTTTGAACCCTGGAGAGGTATTCCCTTTTGATGACAAGCCATACTTTACCCATGGGACTCGTGTTTTACTTGTTGGATGAACAACTCCTCTATACTTGGAATCCGTTCAGTAAAGCTGACAATTTCACCGAAACTCATGAGATCAGTCAGTACCTTGTTCACTGGAGTCCCGTTAAGCTTGATGCTGAAGCTTACTGATTCGGCATGTTCTTCAATGTTCCACTCACTTGGCAATTCACCCGAAAAGGGTTTTAATTTTACTTTGTATTCGTGCGGTCTAAATTGCTGCTTGATGTCGGAGAGTTTTCCATCAAGGATCTTGTTGGAGCGATTGATCATGGCGACATGGTCGCAGAGCAGCTCTACGGATTCCATCCTATGGGTGGACAACATTAGGGTAATTCCTTTCATTTGGAGCTCAAGAATTTCGTTTTTGATGATTTCAGCATTTACAGGGTCAAAACCCGAAAAGGGCTCGTCCAAGATTAGAAATTCAGGCTCGTGTATAACAGCAGAGATAAACTGGACTTTCTGAGCCATTCCTTTTGAGAGGTCGTCTATCCTTTTCTCTTTCCAGCTATTGATGTTCATTTTGTCAAGCCAAAAATCAACTTTTTTTGTTGCATCGGAAGCGCTTAATCCTTTAAGTCTGGCAAAATATATCAATTGATCCCAGACCTTCATTTTTTTGTAAAGCCCACGTTCTTCGGGAAGATAACCGATTTTGGAAATGTGTTTTGGTTCCAAAAGTTCATTTTTAAAAAAAATCGAGCCAGAGTCGGCATCAATGATTTGGTTGATTATCCTGATGAGAGTGGTTTTTCCTGCTCCGTTTGGCCCTAAAAGGCCGTATACAGCACCTTTGGGTACAGAGAGATCAATGTCTGTAAGCGCATGGTTGCGTCCGAAGGCTTTGTTTAGTCCTGTAATTTTTAAAATTTCCAAAGGATTGAGTTTTTCTAAAAATAAGCAAAACTGCTGGATTTTACCTGATGTTGACTGAACCTACAGAAACATCTATCACAAATGACATCAGATTTTCGGCGTCTTCGCGGTATGATTTACTGACATAAGTTTTGTTGCCTATATCTTTAAGTGACTTGGGTACATTGGTGCGGCACATGGCTGTGGATTTGATTTTGAGGATAAAAGGCTGGGATTCATCCGGAAGTATCAAGTCTACTTTCCCTGCACCAACAGTAGCAAAAATATGGCAAGCCTCCGGCATCTTATCTGAAAAAGAGAGGTTCAGGGTTCCATAGTTGGCTTCAAAAAACATTTGTTTGGCATTTGTAAAATTAAGATGTCTTGCCTCAAGATTGCCCATATTGATTTTGACCATTAAGGTGTCCATTTTGACCGAATTGGCCATTTTTTTACTGTAATTCAAATTGATGTCTGCACTTGTGGAATTTACTTTGCAGTTGGAAATAGGGAGATGGGAAAAGTCAAAATTCGCTTTTCCTATCCCAAAATTGAAATTGAGGTTGAATAGATAGTTTGAGTTGAGTCCAACATTCCACTTGTGGTCAAAGTCATCATTGGAATTGGAGAAGAGCTTGTATGAAAGGCTTTTGCCTAGATTTTCTGACTCCACATTGCGATGAGTAAGGGCGGTTGTCAATACTCCATTGACATTTTCGTGAAAAAATGTAGGAAGGATATTTACCTTAGAAAGGTCACAGTGAATAAGAAGAGGGTTGTCACCTTGTTTTCTTTGGATCTCTGATATTCCTTTATAAACATTGAAGTCGAGTTGGATAAGATTAAACCCGTGTTTTTCATCGACTTTAAACTCCTTAATAATCTGGGAATTGCTTTCAAGCCTAACTCCAAATACTAGGCAAATTATTAAGCATACTTTATTCAACATACGGATAAACTACGGCGCTTAGCATAAAAGGTTCCTAAAGGTAAAAAAAAAGCCGGATTTTTATCCGGCTTGGTTCAATTAGAAGAATTCTTTCATTTTGTCGAAGAAGCTTTTTTCTGAGGTGCCAGGGTCTGGTCTGAAATTCTCAGAGTTTCTTAGGTTTTCCAGTGCGGCTTTTTCTTCTTTATTAAGCTGCTTTGGAGTCCATACGTTTACATGTATCAACTGATCTCCTCTGTGGTATCCGTTGATGTCTTTGATTCCTTTGCCCTTCAGCCTAAGGATCTTTCCACTTTGTGTTCCGGGTTCCAGTTTGATTTTGACTTTACCATCTATGGTAGGGACCTCCAATGATGCTCCGAGGGCGGCATCGATGAAGCTGACATAAAGGTCGAAAACCACATTGTTGCCATCTCTTTGCAAGGTGTCATCCTCAATTTCCTCAATTACAATCAGTAAGTCTCCAGGAATACCTCCAGCGGTTTCATTTCCTTTACCTGACATACTCAGTTGCATGCCGTCAGCAACGCCGCCGGGGATGTTGATGGATATAACTTCTTCTTTGATGATAAGCCCCCTGGGATCGGCTTCTGCGGGCTTTTTATCTACAATCTGACCGTTTCCTCCACAGCTCGGGCAAGTGCTGGCAGATACCATCTGGCCCAACATGGTGTTGACGACTTTTTTAACCTGTCCGCTACCCTGACAGGTACTACAGGTTTTGAACGTTACGCCATCAGCGAGAACCTGTCTTTTGACTTTGATTTTTTTCTCTACACCGTTAGCGATTTCCTTTAAGTTCAGCTTAAGCTTGACACGGAGGTTGGTGCCTTTTTTAGTTCTTCTGCCTCCACGTCCCCCTCCAAAGAAAGACTCAAAGCCGCTTCCTCCAAAAATATCACCAAACTGCGAGAATATGTCGTCCATATTCATACCGCCACCACCGTATCCACCATTGCCTCCGAGGCCTTGATGACCAAACTGGTCGTACCTTTGCTTTTTATCCGGATTGCTCAGTACTTCGTATGCTTCAGCAGCTTCTTTGAATTTATCTTCTGCTTCAGGATTGTCCGGATTTTTATCAGGGTGGTACTTGATGGCAAGTTTTCTGTAGGCTTTTTTAATTTCCTCAGGACTTGCACTTTTGGTTATTCCTAATATTTCGTAATAATCTCTTTTTGCCATGACTGTTGATTATGCTCCTGTTACTACTTTGGCATACCTTACCACTTTATCGCCAAGGGTATAGCCTTTTTCCACCACATCTATTACCTTACCCTTCAAGTCCTCGCTAGGAGCAGGGATCTGAGTAATGGCTTCTTGAGTCTCTGGATCAAATGTATTTCCAATCAGGTCATCCATTGACTTCACTCCTTTGGATTCCAGAACTTTCAGAAGTTTTTGGAAAACGAGCTGATTTCCCTCTCTTACTTTTTGGGTGTCTTCTTCCTGCTCACTGGCTTTGAAAGCTCTTTCAAAATCGTCTATTACCGGCAGGATTTCTTTGACAAGGTCTTCAGAAGCCGTTTTGATTAGATCAAGTTTCTCCTTTGAAGTCCTCCTTCTATAATTGTCGAACTCAGAGTATAGCCTGAGGTATTTATCTTTCAGTTCCTGCACTTCCTGTTGTAGTTTTTCTTCAAGGGAAATTTCACTCTGATTCCCATCTACATCGGATTGGTTGTTTTCTGAATTTTCTGATCCCTCTTCTTGCTTGGTTTCGTTCTCATTTGCAGTTAACTGCTCCTCTTTGATCGTTTCTTTTTCCTGCATCTTATTCGATATTTTTATCTTCAATCCAATTTTATCAATTTATTTGCCATACCCATATTACTGACAAACTGACATTTACTCGGCAGTAATTGCCTGCCAAAGCATATCTTTAAGTTTGTCCAGGTTGTACTGGGATACTGAAGAGATGAAAATTGTGGGCAATTCTTTGGGAATGTCCGACTTCATCTGCTCCATAAGCTCGTCGTCAAGCATGTCGGCTTTAGAAATGGCTAGCAGCCTTTTTTTATCCAATAACTCAGGGTTGTATTTTTTAAGTTCTTTGAGGAGGATCTTGTATTGATCTGAGATGCTATCCGCATCTGCTGGTATGAGGAATAGAAGTATAGAATTACGTTCTATATGTCTCAAAAATCTTAATCCAAGACCTTTTCCTTCGGAAGCCCCTTCGATAATACCAGGAATGTCAGCCATTACAAATGACCTGTCATCCCTGTAAGGAATCACTCCTAGATTTGGCACTAGGGTAGTAAAAGGGTAATCACCAATCTCGGGCTTTGCGGCAGAGATACTTGAAAGTAATGTTGATTTTCCTGCATTTGGGAAACCGACCAGCCCCACGTCTGCCAGAAGCTTAAGTTCTAAAATGATCCATTCTTCTATGCCGGGCTCTCCGGGCTGTGCATAATGGGGAGCCTGATTGGTGGATGTCTTGAAATGGTCATTTCCCAAACCGCCTCTTCCACCTGAAGTAAGAATGACTTCTTGGCCGTCTTCTGTGATCTCGAAGCGGGTTTCTTTGGTTTCAGCATCTTTTGCTACAGTGCCAAGAGGCACTTCCAGAATGATGTCCGCGCCATCTCTGCCTTTTCTTCTTCCTCCTTCTCCACCTTTTCCATCTTCGGCGATGACATGCTTTTTATATTTCAGGTGCAATAGTGTCCAGTGTTGGGCATTTCCTCTCAAAATAATATGACCTCCACGACCGCCATCTCCTCCATCCGGGCCGCCTTTTGGTACGTGCTTTTCTCTCCTGAAATGGACGGAACCTGCACCTCCTGCTCCTGAACGGGAACAGAATTTAACGTAATCGATAAAGTTGGAATCTGCCACTACTTTTAAGTTTTCTAATAAAAATGGCTAAGCTTTACTGCTTAGCCAAAAATAATTTTCTGCAAAGGTAGGGAAATTCTTCGACTAGTACTTGTCGATAACTTCCGAGATATCAGAGAAGATCCCGTCAATCGTTCCTACTCCGTTGATTTTTTTGAGTTTTCCCTGCGCTTTATAGTACTCGGCTACTGGAAGCGTTTCTTTTAGGTAAACTTCAATTCTGGTTTTGATTTTGTTTTCATCCTGATCATCGACTCTTCCTGAGGTTTTCCCTCTTTCCCTTATCCTTTCTTTGAGGATATCTTCATCGACTTCAAGCGCAATCATACCAGAGATACTCATGCTGTGTTGTTCCATGAGGTGGTCCAAAGCTTGGGCTTGCGCCACGGTCCTTGGGAAACCATCAAAAATAAATCCACTGGTCTCTGAAGTGGATCGGATCTTTTCTCCCACCATTCCTATAACTACTTCGTCAGGAACCAGCCTTCCCTCATCCATGTATTTTCTAGCCAGAAGACCTAATTCTGTCCCTTCTCCAAGATGTTTTCTAAAAAGATCTCCGGTGGATAAATGGGTTAAATTGTATTTTTGAATGATCTTTTCACTTTGAGTTCCCTTTCCTGCTCCAGGAGGGCCAAATAAAACGATGTTCAGCATTTTATACGTTTTTGATTTAGTCTGTATTTAATTGATAAATTTCCCGGATATTCCTTCCGACTCCATCATAGTCCAAACCGTACCCGACTACAAATTTATTGGGGATGTTAAATCCAATATAATCCATTTTTATGTCTTTTTGCAAGGCTTCTGGTTTGTGTAATAAAGTGGCGATAGCTATTCCGGAAGGATTTTTCTCTTTCAGCATTTTAAGTAAGTGTGACATACTGAGCCCTGTATCCACAATATCTTCTACTATAATTATTTCCCTTCCTTCTATATCGACATCAAGGCCGATAAGTTCCCTGACTTTGCCAGTGGAATGTTGACCTTGATAGGAAGATATTTTGACAAAACACACCTCCATTGGGATAGAAATTTCTTTACACAGATCAGAAAGAAACATGAAAGCTCCATTTAGTACACCGACTAGTACCGGAGTTTTACCTTCAAAATCCTGTGAGATTTTTCTGCCCATTTCCTCGATTTTGTCTTTTAAATTAGCGGAGTCGAGAAACGGAATAAACTTTTTGTTTTTGATCTCTATCATTTCCAAATAAAAAAGCTCCTCAAGGGAGCAAGTACAAATATATAAAAAATGATTTCTGTGACCGCCTAAAATCTGCTAATACTTATAGACGGGCCATCAGATAGACGTACATTTTCAACATTGCATCCAAATCCGAGAGTGAAACTTTCTCTTTTGGACTATGCACATTGTCTTCAGGTGCCCCAATAAAACACCAATCTATAAAGTATGGGGAGAACTGTACCTCCCTACCATCGCTGCTACCAGAGCTTTCTATTTCAAGCTGGTAAGGTATGTTGCTCTCGGCTGCCAGGTCAATTATTTTATCCAGAAATTTTTTGCGGGGAATATGCTTGTCCCTAATTGAAACAACCACACCTTCATCATGCAGAACTCCGTCTGTGATCCATGTAATATCAGAAATCAGGGCAAAGTGAATGGGGGAGGTCTTTTGGATGAATTCTAAAATAGCAGGTACACTGCCTCCTCCATGCTCTTCAAAAGTAGAAAAGACAACCCATCCATCTTCCAGGTTTTCACACAAATTCAAAGCATTATAGATACCTAACCGGTTATCCAGATAAGCCGCCTGAATAAAATTTTCACTGATTTTAACATTTTGTTCAAAGGACAAACGAGTGCCGGGAGTGATTTTTCTGCCGAAATCGTGGAATAAATTCCCATCTTCCTCAAAGACCCTACAACGTATTGGGCCAAACTTATCTTCTCCTATCAAGTATGTCCCGTTTTCAACCTCTGGCCCACCTATTGGAATAAGTTGGTTTTGGTACCTGCTCATAAAGCCTATAGTGTCCATGTGTGCAAAGACAGCTCCCCGCGGGTTTCCAAATTTAAGTAGCAGACAGTCATGTAGTTGTGTGCCAAAGTGGATTTCAGGGCAAACATTCCAACTATCCTTTCGTTGGTTGATGTAATTGAGCAGGAATTCCCGCATTGAAGACTCATCGCCTGACGTGCTCTGGATTTCTAAAAGATCACTTAAAACATTGATTAATGGCATAATTTATGCGGTGTTTAAATTTATAGTATTCAAGCTGGAAAATGGAAAAGATTTTTCAGAAAGTTTAAAGTTTTAAAATATTAATATACATTTGTGATAAGTTAAAAGTTTATAAATTTGCAGTCAAATCAATTAAACACTCAAAATTTGAAAAAGAACTTTTTATTATGAAAAAATTACTACTATCAACAATCATGGCTGGTGCTTTGGCTTTCGGAGTCAACGCCCAAGATGACGACTACAACAGATGGTCTGTCGAATTTGGTGGTGGATTCAATAAACCAATGGCTCCGTTAACTCCAGGTTTCTTGTCTCCAACCTTGAATATTGGACATGCTGACCTTGGGGTGAGATATATGTTCAATGAGAAATTTGGTGCGAAACTAGATTTTGGTTTCGGCTCATTCAGTGAGGCAAGCGGCAACAGTCCGTCCTTTTCTACAAACTATCACAGAATCAACCTTCAAGGTGTAGCCAATCTGGGTAGAATTATGAATTGGGAGACATTTTCAAGAAGAGTCAGCTTACTTGGACACCTTGGCGGTGGTATAGGACAAGTGAGACCTCAGGAAAATGCTATCAACGATTTTAATGATAATGTTTACAATATTATTGCTGGTTTAACTGGCCAAGTAAAATTGTCTGAAAGAGTTGCCTTAGTAGGGGATATCAGTACCATATTAAATGGTCGTCAAACCGTCACTTTTGACGGAGACTCTTGGATCCTACCTAGCACAATGCCTGGTACAGCTACCAATCCTAATGTGCCTGCTGCGACTAACAATGGTTTCTTTGGAGCCAATGGTACTTGGTGGACTGGTACTATCGGCTTGAATATCTATCTTGGAAGCAAGAGTCAGCATGCTGACTGGTACATTGCTGCGGATAAGTATGCAACTAAAGAAGAACTGGCTCAACAAGTTGGTGAAATTAAGGACATGTTAAAGGATTCTGATGGTGACGGAGTTCCTGATTATCTTGATAAGGAACCTAATACGCCTGCAGGTGCAAGAGTAGATTCTCACGGAAGAACCTTGGATTCTGATGGTGACGGTATACCTGATCACTTAGATAAGTGTCCTTTCGTACCTGGACCTGCTTCTAATGACGGATGTCCAGTTGAAGAAGTTGAAGAAGTTGATTTCTTCAAGCAAGCAATCAATGATGGTTATGTGAATGTTTATTTCGCATTCGACAGCTCTAAGCCACTTGGTTATTCTTCCTCTTCTGTGAACTATGTAGCAAATTTCTTGAAGAGAAATCCAGGTGTTAATCTTGAAATCAAAGGTTATGCTGACGAAATTGGTCCTGAAGACTACAACATGAAGCTGTCCGAAAGAAGAGCTAAGTCAGTTTACGATCTATTGATCGCAGCTGGGATCGATAGTGGAAGACTTTCTTACAAAGGTTTCGGTGAAGATACCAGTGTAGATAAGAGATCTGCTGAAGCAAGACAACTTGCTAGAAGAACTAGCTTCGAAGTGAAATAATTAAGAAAATTAAAATATATGAAAGCCTAGCCATTTTGGTTAGGCTTTTTTTGTGTCCTTTCCCTACCTTTACCTTTATTTAAGAAGATGGGAAAATTACCAAAGTAGTTCTCAAAAGACGGAAGAGTATGTTTGTATTAGCTGACAATAATAATATAGCGCATCAGTATTTGAGCGAATTAAGAGATGTCACAATCCAAGGAGATAGAGCCAAGTTTAGGTTGAATCTTCAAAGGATCGGGGAAATCCTATCTTATGAAATATCTAAGGAGCTGTCTTTTTCCGAAATGGATATTCAGACTCCTATTGAAAGAACAAAAGGAAAATTTTTGGATGAACAGCCACTATTAATTTGTGTATTGAGGGCTTCTATGCCTTTTTTTCAAGGTTTTTTAAATGTTTTTGATAAAGCTGACTGTGGGTTTGTCGGCGCATTTAGGCAAGAAAATGGGGATAAAATAGAAATTGATTTTTCTTATCAGGCCACACCGGATGTTACAGATAGAGAAGTTATATTAATTGATCCGATGCTGGCGACCGGAAAGTCAATAGTAAAAACAGTCTCTAATTTGCTTAAGATAGGGACCCCCAAAGTGGTACATATTGCAGGTGTAATCGCAGCCCCCGAAGGATTGGAATATATTTCAAAACATATTGAAGTTCCCCTGAAAATCTGGGTTGGCGCTATTGATAGAGAACTCAATAATAAATCATACATAGTACCCGGTCTGGGAGATGCCGGAGATCTTGCTTTTGGCCCAAAACTGTAGTTAAATGGAATATGTCCTTCTAGTATTGGGCTTAATTATTTTGTTGCTGGGGGGAAAACTTTTGGTAGACGGAGCTTCCGATATTGCGTCTTCTATGGGTCTTAGTCCTGGCTTGATTGGTTTGACCATAGTCGCTTTTGGAACTTCTGCCCCTGAGCTTTTGGTGAGTATCAATGCAGCTTTAAAAGGAAGTAGTGATATTGCCCTTGGGAATGTGATTGGAAGCAATATTTCCAATATTTCACTAGTTCTTGGTATTAGCGCAGTCATGTATCCGATTGTCATTCATAAATCAGTCCTAAAACTGGATTATTTTTTTACTTTATTGACCTCATTGGTATTTTATTTTTTGGCATTCAATGGTATACTTTCCAGGGTAGAAGGCCTGGTTCTTTTTGTATTTCTGATAGGTCTTAATTTTTATTTTTTCAAGAAAATAGAAAGAATTGAAGCTGAAGGGACTAAAGAAGAGTCTAAGAAGCGCAAGTTTATAATTAAGGCGATTGGATTGTTGATTTTAGGCATTGCCGGTTTGTATTTTGGTTCTGATATGTTTGTGGATAGTGCAGTCAAAATTTCAGAGAAATTCGGCATCAGTCAAAGAGTGATTGGGGTTACGGTAATTGCTATTGGAACGAGTTTGCCTGAACTCGTCACTTCTATCATTGCTGCATGGAAGAAAAAGACGGATATCGCTATAGGGAATATTTTGGGAAGCAATATCATGAATGTGCTGGCAATTATAGGAATAACTTCTATGATCAGTCCTATTGGAGTCAGTGATTCATTTTTAAAGTTTGATTTTCTCTGGATGATTGGATTTACTTTATTACTGTTCCCTATTCTGAGAACGCGTAATATTATCAGTAGGGTAGAAGGTGGCGTATTGGTGATTCTTTATGTGGCATATATTTTCTTCTTATTATGATTGAATATTTTTTGAAGTTTTCAGCGATTTTTTTCGCATGTCTATTCAAATTTATTGCAGGTCCTGTGCTTGGTGCTGCTGCAGGATATGGCATCTTTGAGATAGTTTTGGTGACAGTTGGTGGAATGATGACCTCAGTTGTATTCGTTACCTATTTGGGAAATTGGTTTAAGTCTCATTGGACATTGACCGTAAAGAAAAAGAGATTTACCAAGAGGAAGAGAAGAATTGTACAGCTTTGGCAAAAGTTTGGAATAATTGGAATTGCAGTTTGCACACCTCTTTTTCTGACCCCTATAGGCGGGACCATTATTATGGTGGCTTTCAACGTTAAAAAGGAGAAAATTCTGTTTTCAATGTTAATAAGCGGATTGGTCTGGGCATTTTTGATGGGACTTTCTATTGACTGGATTTTGTCATTTACCGTTTTCCAAAAGCTACTCGGGTAGCTCTTCGTCCGGTAGGATTTCGATATCCTGTATCAGGACTCTTTTTGAAATTTCCTGGCCTGTCAAAGTTGCAGCCAAACCCCCTAGCGCGGTTTCTTTATATTTTGTTTCCATGTTGGCGCCGATCTCACCCATGGCCTCGACGCATTCATCCACAGGTATGACAGCACCAACTCCAGCAAGAGAAATCTGAGCGGAGCTGTAGGCAATTGCTGCGGCACTTGCATTTCGCACTACACAGGGCACTTCAACCAAGCCAGCAACAGGGTCACAAACTAATCCTAGCATACATTGTATAGTGATAGCAACAGCATTGAAAATCTGGTCAACAGAACCTCCTAAGCAAAAAACAATCGCTCCTGAGGCCATAGCAGCGGCTGAACCTGTCTCTGCCTGACACCCTCCCACTGCTCCTGCCAAACTTGCCTTTTGCTCAATGATCAGAGCTATTCCTGCACCAACCAGTAGGCCTTCAAAAATCTTTTGGTCAGAAAGTTGATGAATTTCCTGAAGAGTGTATAATGTTCCTGGCAGTATCCCCGAGGCGCCGGCAGTAGGGGCAGCTACCACCCTGCCCATGCATGAGTTTACTTCTTTAGCTGCCAAAGCCCTTGAGATCAGTTTTTGAAATTCCGGAGAAAGAACTGCCTGGGAATGATTATATACTTTTTTAGCTCCATTATTGATCATACCGCTTCTAGAGGACATGTCATCTTTAAGACCTGTTTCGACTGCCTCTTTCATTACTTGGTAGGCTTTATCCAGATTTTTCCAAATGTCGGATTCGGATTTTCCTTTTTGTGTTACTTCATATTCAATCACTGACTCGTACAGAGCCATATTTTTCTCCTCACAATAGGATTTCCAGCCTATGAAACTCTCAAAAAGGTAACTCATAATTTATTTGGGTTTATATTTCCCAAAATTGGCCAAAAGTAAAGTAGAAACCAAAATTGTATAATTATTCCATCAACGCACTTCGACAACTTTTGCATTGAAAATAATTGGTTCAAATGGGCGTACAGACTGGTTTAGCCTTCCTTTTTCTACCAGGTTTCTCCTAATGGAAAATGGAAAAACCTGTGTGGTCGCTCCAAAAGCTAAGTGGGAGGGTGCAATGATACTGATTTCAGCACCTTTTGATAGTCCAGCAAAAGCCTCTTCCAGGAAAGGAACGTTTTGTTCACTTCCCAAAGTCACCTGAAAAGCATTTGCCTGAGAGGTGACCTGCGCAACAGGCTGGGTCTCGTTAAGGTGTGTGATGCTATAAGTAATCAATATCATTCTGCCTTCTTCTCCTTTAGGACTTGTTTCATCTCCTTCATTGATTTTCCTTATAAAAAGTCCTGAATCGGATTGTTCATATCCTTGGAGGTTGTTGGACTGTATGTGATCATTGATGCTATTTTCTTCCATTTCAATGATTTCCAGTTCATTGAATATTTTGCTGAACTTGATTTGTATTCTTAGGTTTTCATCCGGTCGTATCAATTGCTGGAAGCTGTAATCTTTATATCCTAAATATGAAGGAGCGTAGACTAGTAATGTTTCACCTTCTTTTGCAAAAGGTGATGCAAAATTGATCGCGCGGGGAATAGTTCCTCCGTCTTCGTGAATGTAGAGTCTGGGAGGTCTGTTTTCGTCCAGATAACTGTCGATTACCCTGCCTTCCAATGTCCTGATTTCATAATATATCCCCAGTATGTCACCGTTACTGATTTGGTTGCCAAGATCATTGGATTCCAGTTTTTCATAAAAGATTCCTAAACTGGTCTGATTTGGACTTACACTATTTAGGGAAAAATACTCCTGTAACTTTCTGTCATCTCTTTCGATATTTTCATTAGGAAGTTCATCCGAGTCGGGAGAACATGCCAACAGAAATCCTATTAATACCCATAGACTAAACTTCTTCATTACTTTATTTTTTATCCTTTAGTTGGAAATTCATTCTAAGATTAATACCCCCGATTGAGAATTGTTGGTTAATGAATGTCTGATTTCCAATTGAGAGCTTGTAAAAGGGCTCCACAGAAATAAACGTTCCGTTGCTAAGAGATTGTTCATATCCTACGCTAAGATTCAGTAATTGCCCAATGCTGGTATTGTTGGAAAGGCTTTGGGAATCTGGAGTGAATGTCTGTGAGATGGTTCTCAGTTCAGTCTGTGCACCAACCAATCCTGAATTAGCGAAATTGACAGCATTATAGGTTACAGTATTTCTTTGATTGAGGTAAAGCATGTTGGATACGCCAGAAATAAGGTATAAATCTGATTTTTTGTTTTCCAATACCTTGTACTTCAAGTTGAAGGGGATTTCCAATTGTCCAAAACTCAATTCATTAGAGGTAGTAATAAAGTTGCTGGACATCATGGCGGACCTGTCTGAGTATGAAAGTGATTGCGCAACCATTACGTTGGAGTATTCTGCTACACCTGGAGACAGGTTTTGACGTGCATAAGCAATTCCCAAATCGATTTTAAATTTGTTCGAGACGGGCAGCTCGGTAATAACTCCAGCTCCTAAGTTCACTGCCTGAGTTGAGCTGCTAGTAGATTGGGGAGTTACAAATACACCTAATTTTAAAGGCTCGGATTTGGCTTCATCTTTCTTTGGTGCTTTTTCTTCCGCATCTGCCAGCCATTTATTTATTTTCTCTTGAGCCTTTACCTCTTCCTCAGCTTTGGAGCTTTGATTTGAGTAAGAGGGAGAGATTGAGTCTTTGCTTTCAGCTTCAGCTATTTTTTCCTTTTCAGGCTGTATCTCTGACTTTGAAATAGTAGTTTGGTCACTAAGGGCAGTCTCTTGGCTATTCTTTTCTGGAGATTGATCTCGGGTTTTTTCGGAAGTAGTTTTCTGGATAGATCTGGCGCGAGGAAGTTCTCTTGTTGGTTTTTCTGAAGATGCAATACTCTTTTCTTCTAATAAAGAATCAGATATTGATTTCTGTTGGTTTACAATGTTGTCTTCAAGAGTTTCTTCTTCGGTTTTTATCTGTTCTGTAGTAACATGACTGTCCTGGGAAGTATCCAATGAATTGAACACCAGGACGGATGTGACCAAGAGCAATGCGGCCAAAGACGCAGCCCAATATGCCCAAGAAGGGAAGGCCGCTCCTTTGGGTTTTCCAAAATAGGCAACAGACAACTTCTCCCATTCTTTGGGATCGTATTCCTCCTGATGGCTTTCAAAGGAGGCTTTGATCTTATCTGTCAGTTTTTTATCGAACTGCTCCTTCATTTCTTATTTTATTTAACTCAGTCACCTTATCTCTTAACTTCTGCTTGGCACGCGCCAAATAGGTCCTGGAAGTGCTGGCAGGTATGCCACATTTTTCCGCAATTTCATTATGGGAATAACCTTCTATTTCGTACATGTTGAAGACAATTCTCAGCATTTCCGGGAGTGATCGCAATAAGGTGAGTATATCTTCTTTTGTTAGCTGGCTGATAATTTCAGGTTCATAACTCTGGGTGTCTACCTTTTCTATGTCCATAGCAGAAAAATGTTTGACATTTTTCCTGTAATAGTCAATAGAAGTATTCACCAGGATTCTCCTAAACCATCCTTTAAAAGAGTTGGTTTCACTATATTGAGGCAGTTTGTCAAATACTTTCATGAAACTGTCATTGACAATTTCGCAAGCCTCATCCCTTCCATTGGAATAACGCAACGCAATGCTCATGGCATAGCCATAAAAATGCTTATAAAGCATTTCCAGAGACTTAGGATCTCCTTTTCTTGCTTCCTTTATCAGGTGCTGTTCCAATGATGGGGACTTTCTATCTACCAATTAATCGAATACTAGACGCAGGCAACATCGAGAGTGCTACAATAGCTAATAATATTTTTTTGAGTCTAAAAATTAAAACTTACCGTCTGCTTGATGGAAGGATCCAAGCTCAATGCAACAGGACAGGTCAAAGCTGCATTTTTTAGTTTTTGTAAAATTTTTTGATCTAAGGGAGGAGACTGCCAATGAAACGCTACGATTATTTCGCTGATTTTTCTAGGGTTGGATTGCATCACTTTGGTGATTTCCCAGCTTAGGCCTTCAAGAATTAAATTTTCTCTCATTGCTACTATACCCATGATGGTCACCATGCAGCTTCCCAAAGCAGCTGCTACCAAATCTGTAGGAGAAAACGCCTCGCCTTTTCCATTATTGTCAATCGGTGCATCAGTGATGATCTTGTTCCCGGACTGGATATGGGTCATTTCGGTTCTGAGATTTCCGGAATATGAACTTTTTATAGTAGGCATAAACTCTTATTTTTATTTTTAGTTCTATAACTTACAAACGAAATTAGCGTTAATTTCCCAAGCGACACATTATGAGAGGTATTAAATATACGGCAGCTTTATTTTTTTTACTATGCACCGGAATGGTGTACGGTCAGAGATCAGATGCAGGGGACTACGAGTATGATACCGAGATATTAGTAGGGATCAATAAAAATACCAATGGGGGTCTTATAGGAGGTTTTTCATTTAAGTATGGGATGCGCATAGATGATACCAACTTTCAGTTTTTTGGGATGGACCTGGCGAATGTCAAAAACCCCAAAGAAGTCAGGTACACCACAGTATTGGGCAATTCGTATATTTTTGGCAAATCCAACTATCTTTATTCGATAAGACCATACTATGGGAGAGAGTTGATTTTGTTTAAAAAAGCTCCTCAGCAAGGGGTGCAAGTTTCTTTATTGGGTGCTGTTGGGCCTACTTTAGGATTAATTGCTCCATATTTTATTGAATATTCTGTGAGTAGGGTCGAAACCGTAAGAGAGCAGTTTGACCCTGCTGTGCATCAGAGCCCTTTCAATATACTTGGACCAGGAAGGATCTTTGAAGGTATAGGGAGGTCAGATGTAGCAGTCGGAGCCAATGCAAAAGCTGCGGTAAATTTTGAATTTGGCGTATTCAAATCAAATGTAACAGGATTGGAACTAGGCTATCAATTAGAGGGTTTTACAAGAGAAATACCCCTGATGCCAACTGTAGAAAACAGGCAGATATTCCAATCAGTTTACTTTACATTTTTCTACGGCTTCAGGAAATAAGACTTCAATTGGGTAAAATGAATCTTTGGAAGTAATTTCGCCAAAGTAAAATCAAAATCAGAATGATCGAACTACCAGTAATATCCGAAGAGGCAACCAAAAGGAAAAAACCTGATTGGCTGAGGGTGAAATTGCCTGTAGGAAAAGAATATGCCAAAGTAAGAAAGTTAGTTGACCAACATAAGCTGCATACCATATGTGAAAGTGGCAATTGTCCCAATATGGGGGAGTGCTGGGGTGCTGGTACTGCTACTTTTATGATTTTAGGAAATGTATGTACCCGTTCGTGTTCCTTCTGTGCAGTAGCTACGGGGAGACCTCCAGAATATGATACAGATGAGCCGAGAAGGGTTGCTGAAGCAATCAAACTAATGGGCGTAAAGCATGCCGTACTTACATCCGTAAATAGAGACGAGCTGAAAGACAGAGGTGCTGAAATCTGGTATCAAACGGTGGTTGAGACCAAAAGGCTTTCTCCTGAGACTACCATAGAAACTTTGATTCCTGATGTAAAATCCAACTGGGATGCATTGTACAGGATGATAAGTGGAGGTCAGGAAGTGGTCTCACACAATATGGAAACAGTGGAATCTCTTTACCGACGAGTCAGGCCTCAAGCCAAATATGCCAGGTCCCTTGAGCAGATCAAATTGACCAAAGAGTATGGCAAAAGAACCAAAACCGGTATTATGCTAGGTCTAGGGGAAAAGAAGGAAGAGGTTTATAAAGCTATGGATGACCTAGTGGCACATGGCTGTGATATCCTCACTTTGGGACAATATCTGCAGCCTACTAAAATGCACATTGAAGTGGCTGAATTTATACATCCAGACCTCTTTGCTCATTACAGAGAAGAAGGATTGAAAAGAGGTTTGAAGTATGTGGAATCAGGACCTTTGGTAAGGTCTTCCTATCATGCTGAAAGACATGTAAACGTATAAGAGCAAAAAGGCCGGATCCACGATCCAGCCTTTTTTATTCTGTAATTTCTAAAATTACCGTTCTGGGCATAGCTTACTTGAGGTAAGCAGAAAGCATCCACACAGTCTTTTCTTTGGCGGTAATGTATTCACTCATAAGTGATACGGTACCTTCATCACCGTGCTCTGCTGCAGTTTCCAAAGCAGATCTTTCCAATTCCAAAAGAGTATTAAGGTTATCTCTGACGATTTCCACCATCTTTTTCCCATCATTTACATCCTTAGCTTCTTTGATTTCGGCATTTTGGATGTATTCTTCAAATGAAGAGAAGGGTCTTGCTCCCAAAGTGAGAATCCTCTCGGCTGTTTCGTCAATACCTACATTGGCCTCATTGTACAGCTCCTCAAACTTTGCATGAAGCTCAAAGAAATTTGGTCCTGTGACATTCCAGTGGAAGTTTCTAAGGTTTTGGTAGTAGATTTCGTAATTAGCCAATAGGCTGTTTAGTTTTTCTACCAAAAACTTACTGTCTTTTATTTTTAATCCTATGTCGTTTGTGCTCATAATATTTATATTTTTGGTTTCTTTATATGATACGCAAATTTAAGACCGATAGTGCCCAATAGGTTATTTTGTCAGATTGATAATATCTATCGATAAAATGAGTTATCTATAATATTATTTCCCTCCATACCCATTGATGAAGAACAGACTTCAGGATATTGCTACCCTAGACCTTTATACCAATAAGAGTAAAATTAAATGGCTCATAATCGCCTGCTCGGTAATCATCAGTTTCGGTTCTATATATTATACCAATCTTTTGGTAGAAGAGTTGAAAGAACGTGAAAAAAGACAGATAGAATTACTTGCGAAGGCACTCGAGTATGCTTCAATCAATGCTGATAACCTCACTTTTATCAATCAGGAAATCATCCAGCAGAATACCTCTATTCCTGTAATTGTGGTCGATGAGGCGGAGAATATCATTGATTACAGAAATATTAAGTTCAAGAAAAATGCCTCTGAAGAGGGACGGGAGAGAGTCCTGCGGAGGGAGTTGGAGGCGATGAAAGCAGAGTACGAACCGATTTCCACAGAGGATGCGATGGTTTATTATAGAAACTCAGAGCTTTTGACCTCACTTAAGTATTACCCTTATGTGCAGCTTTCGGTGATTTTGGTGTTCGGGATTCTGGCCTATGCCGTATTCAATCAATCAAAAGTAGCTGAGCAAAACAGGGTGTGGGCCGGTCTGACCAAAGAAACCGCCCATCAATTGGGGACACCAATTGCATCCCTGATGGCCTGGATTGATTATCTCAGAAATTCCCCAGTTTGGGAAGAAAATAAAGAAGTAATCCAGGAGATGGACAAAGATGTGGTCAAGCTAAGGATGGTCACGGAGAGGTTTAGCTCAATAGGAAGTACTCCTTCTATTCAGGCGGAAAATGTTTTTTTGGTAATAGATGAGGCGATCGGATACTTGAGGCCAAGAATTTCTTCCAAAGTAGAAATGAAAGTCAATGGCTATTCCAAAGATATTGAAGCAATGCTCAATAAGCCTTTGTTCGAATGGGTTATCGAAAACATCTGCAAGAATGCAGTAGATGCCATGAAAGGACAGGGGGTTATATCTATAGATATCATCAAGGAAAGTGAAAAATATGTCATCGTAGACATCACTGATACTGGTAAGGGGATGGAGAAGGGATATTACAGAAAAGTATTCAATCCGGGATTTACCACGCGCCAGAGAGGTTGGGGTCTTGGCCTGACCCTTGCCAAAAGAATCATTGAGGGATACCACAATGGGAAAATATTTGTGAAGAGCTCTGAGCCAGGGGTAGGTACTACATTCAGGATCATTCTTCAGGGAAGTAGTGAGGGTATATCAGGTTTTAAAAGAGAAGATTTTGTCAACCCTGGGATGGCTTAAAATTTTTATAGGGCAACAATAATTTTTTCGTATTTCCATGAGAAGGGATTTAATCCTACCTTTGCGGGCTGGAATAAAAACCAAATCAGGAGATTAGATGAGTTTGACCAAAGAGATACAAAAAAGAAGGACATTTGCCATTATAGCTCACCCGGATGCGGGGAAAACCACTTTGACCGAAAAATTATTGCTTTTCGGTGGTGCCATCCAGACTGCGGGTGCTGTCAAGTCCAATAAAATTGATACTGCTACCAAGTCGGATTGGATGGAAATAGAAAAGCAAAGGGGCATTTCCGTGGCTACCTCAGTAATGGGATTTGAATATCAAGGGGTAAAAATCAATCTTCTCGACACTCCTGGTCACCAGGATTTTGCCGAAGATACATACAGGACGCTGACAGCAGTGGATTCTGTGATTATGGTTATCGATTGTGTCAAAGGGGTGGAAATTCAGACCGAAAAGCTCATGGAAGTCTGCCGGATGAGAAATACACCTGTGATCTGTTTTATCAATAAACTGGATAGAGAGGGCAGGGATCCTTACGAACTGTTGGACGAGGTGGAGGAAAAACTCAATATCCAGGTAAGGCCACTTTCCTGGCCTATAGGAATGGGTAAAAGCTTTAAAGGGGTGTACAACCTTTACGATAGAAAACTCAATCTTTTTTCACCAAGCCAAAGAAAGCTCAGCGATGCAAGAGAAGTGTTTGAAGATTTGGGTGACAATAAGCTGGATGACATGATCGGGAAAAGCCATGCCGATCAGCTTCGTGAAGACGTAGAACTAATCGAGGGAGTGTATCCGGATTTTGATA
The DNA here is from genome assembly GCF_019343195.1 of Arthrospiribacter ruber. Classification (GTDB taxonomy): domain Bacteria; phylum Bacteroidota; class Bacteroidia; order Cytophagales; family Cyclobacteriaceae; genus Arthrospiribacter; species Arthrospiribacter ruber. Next base: position 95,730 of record NZ_RPHB01000006.1, on the reverse strand, counting down.
CCAAAGAATACCTAGAAGGTAAAGTAGCTCCGGTATTTTTCGGCTCTGCTGTGAATAATTTTGGAGTTAATGAGATGCTGGACACTTTTATCAAGATAGCTCCGACCCCTAAAAGCAGGCATACGGAAGATAGGGAAGTCTTGCCGGATGAGTCCAAGTTTTCAGGTTTTATTTTTAAGATCCACGCAAATATGGATCCTAACCACCGAAATAGAATTGCTTTTTTGAGAATATGTAGCGGTAAGTTTCAAAGAAACAAGCCTTATAATCATGTAAGAGGTCCTAAGCCTCTTCGTTTTTCCAATGTGACCCAATTTATGGCTCAGGATAGAGAAATGGTAGATGAGGCATTCCCTGGAGATATCGTAGGGCTATTTGATACTGGAAATCTTAAAATCGGAGATACGCTCACTGAGGGAGAGGACATGACATTCAAAGGAATACCTTCTTTTTCTCCAGAAATCTTCAAGGAAGTCATCAATAAAGACGCCATGAAAACCAAGCAGCTTGAGAAGGGACTTAAGCAATTGATGGAAGAAGGTGTAGCTCAATATTTTACCTATGAAATGGGTGCTAGGAAAGTAGTGGGTACTGTGGGACAGCTTCAGTTTGAAGTGATCCAGTTTAGGCTCAAAAATGAATACAATGCATCAGTGGAGTTTGCACCGATGAACTTATATAAAGCTTGTTGGATCAGCTGCGGGGACAAAAAGCAATTGGAAGAGTTTGTCAGAAGTAAGAGCAGACATATTGCCAAGGATAAAGATGGAAAGCTAGTGTTTATGGCAGAATCAAGGGCTTGGTTGCAAATGGTACAGGAAAATTATCCTGAAATCAATTTCCATTTTACTTCTGAGTTCTGAATTTAGTGAGTTTCAGTCCTCTTCGCTGTCTTCAGACAAAGTGTATTTGATAGCTATAGGCTTGGCCTGAACTTGATGGCCTCTTTGGTCTGCGTAAGCTTTTGTGATTTCTCCGCCAAGGAAAAGAATTACCGAACTGTAAAAAATCCATAAGAGGATGATCACAAGTGATCCGGCAGCAGCATAATAATTATCAAGGCTAAGATTGGAAATGATAATATTGATCACCCTGGTGCCAATCAGGAAAAGAATTGTGGTGATAAGTCCTCCTGCAATAGCATCTTGCCATTGAATGATTGCGTCAGGGAGTGTTTTGTGTACAATAGTGAAAAAGAGCATCACGATTGAGAAGTTAAATACCAGCTTCCCAATATAGAAAAGGACGGATTCAAGTTCTTTGGGTAAAATCCCAGAGGCAAGATTGGAAACATAGGATTGAAGTATATCTACAAAAAGAGTAAGGACCAATAAGAGCCCCAGTCCCAAGACGAAAAGCAATGGGATTGATCGGTATTTGGCAACTCTCCAAAAGTTAGTGCCTTTCTTAAGTTTGACTTTCCAAATAGAATTGAGTGCTTTTTGGAGAATTCCAAAAATCATTGTAGCACTTTTGAAAATCACCAGAATGGCGATGATGACTGTTAACCAAGTTTCTGGCATGTCTAAGACATTGCTAAGTAATTGACTTACCTGCTCACCAGCTTCACTGTCTACATTTCTTTCAACTTGGCTGACAATTTCACCTTTGATTTCTTCCTTTTCAAAAAATAACATTCCTATGTAGACAATGACGACCAGAATAGCAGGTAATGAAAACAAAGTGAAGAAGGCAATCGCTGCACTGTACACAATTGGTTGATCTTGGCCAATGTATTTTGCAGTTTTTTTCAAAATGTCTTTCGTGTCGCTTAATGTTTTCTTTACATCCATAAAAGTTCAATAGGTCAAGTTTTATAATATTAATGAATTCAAAAAGAAAATGTTCCGAACAACTACGAAATTAACATTTATACAGCTTTCAAGCCCTTTTGAATTTTATAAATATCTTTGTGTCAAATTAAAACCGTAATAATGAACAATAAACATTTTTCAGTAGTCTATGAGGACAATCATTTGCTGGTGGTAAATAAGAAAGCAGGGGTCCTTGTGCAGGGAGACAAAACAGGTGATAAGACGCTGACCGATTATTGCAAAAAGTATATCGCTGAAAAATACGACAAGCCGGGAGCGGTCTTTTTACATCCGGTACACAGGTTGGATAGGCCTGTAAGTGGCTTGGTGGTATTTGCCAGGACATCCAAAGGTCTGGAAAGGATGATGGAGCTGTTCAGGAAAAGGGATATCCATAAAGTTTACTGGGCCATTGTCAAAAGAAAGCCAAAGGAAGAATCAGGGAAACTCACTCACTGGTTGGTAAAGGACGAAAAAAGAAATACTGTCACTGCTCATGATAAAGAAGTGGAGGGTTCCCAAAAGGCTGAACTGAACTACAAAACTTTGGGTAAACTCAATGACCATTGGTTGTTGGAAGTAAGGCCAATATCCGGAAGGCCGCATCAGATCAGGGTGCAGTTGGCGTCAATGGGCTGTCCGATACGCGGGGATTTGAAGTATGGCTTCCATAAGCCCAATGCAGATGCGAGTATCAATCTGCATGCTTTCCATTTGGTGTTTGTACATCCTATCAAAAAAGAGAAAGTTTACCTGCGGGCAGCGCTTCCAGAGGAGTCTTTTTGGGAGCAATACCTGGAATTTGAACCTGTAAAAGCCAAAGACCAGCATTTGGATAATACGTTTAGTGGATGAGGGGTTGGGAAGAGAGGCGAGAGACGAAAAATGAGAACCAAGATATGTAAGTCTGTCTTTAAATTGAGGAAATGGAAATCGAAAAATACAATAAAATGAGAAAAATTATTTTAGTTTTTGTAGCCTTTCTATTCTTTTTTTCCTGTGCGCCTAAGCAGGAGGCAAAAACCATTTATGTGGTTCGGCATGCTGAAAAGCAGTTGGTAGGTGATGACCCCGAACTAAGTGTAGCAGGCAATGCCAGATCCGTGAAGTTGGGCCAATTAATGGAAGATAAGGAAATTGAGCATGTTTTTAGTACGCCTACCAAAAGGACTTATGCTACAGTGCGTCATGTCGCTGCCAATTCAGGTATCTCCATCGAAGATTATGATCCCAAAGACCATGATGCTTTGGTTAAAGAGTTGAGGAAAAGGAAAGGGAATGCACTGGTGGTAGGGCATAGCAACACTGTCCACCATTTGGTTAATTATTTTGTAGGAAATGAAGACAAGTATGAGGAACTGGAAGATATTGAGTACAACTTCATTTTTATGGTAGAAATGGCCAGTGATGGAAGTTCTAAAGTAAAAAGAAAGACATTCGGTGAATTTTGAAATTTGATAGCTTAATTCAATATTATTGGTGAAGCTTTCTTTTGCAGAGAGACTTTTGACTCAGATTGTAGCTTAATCAGCAACTCTTACTTCTATGCCCAGCTCTTCCAATTTTTGTCTGTAATGTACGGGTATTCCGGGATCTGTAATGATGATATCTATATCTTCCAAATTGCAGATTTTTCCAAATCCTTTTTTTCCAAATTTGCTGGAATCTGCCAAAACTATGGTTTTTTGGACTCCTTTGATCATTTGCGCATTCAGGTGGGCTTCCATCATGTGTGAAGTGGTAAGTCCATGGTCCAGACTGATTCCATCTGCACTCAGAAATAATTTGGAGCAGGCAAATTGCTCAAGCATTTCTTCTGCATAATGCCCGACTACTGAACTGCTGCTTTTTCTTACCACTCCTCCGAGTTGTACAATTTCCACATTTGGAGAGTCAATCAAAGCTAAAGTTACGTTCATTGCTGCTGTCAGGACGGTGAGCTTCATTTGGTTCGGTATAGCTTGGGCAAAGGAAACTACCGTAGTCCCAGACCCTATTATAATCGCGTCTTCATCTTCGACAAACCTGATTGCCTCCTGAGCGATTTTATACTTTTCTTCTGTTCTGACAAGTTTTTTCTCCTGTACAGGTCGGTCATTGACATAAGGGGATTTTGGAGTAGCAGAGCCATGAGATCGGTAAAGTAGTCCTTTATCCTCTAGGATTTTCAAATCTTTCCTAATAGTGACCGGCGTGACATCCATTTCCTTACTCAGGTCAGCTACGTTGACAAAGCCATGCTTTTCCAGCTTGTCCAAAATATACTTGTGTCTTTCTGCAATGGTCATATTTATACCTAAAGTGATTTCGTTTTATTTATAAATGTATTCATTTTTTCAATTAGTATCAAAAATTACTTTCGTTTTGTTTTCTTTTGTTTCTTTTTGTTTATATTTGATTGAAAAAAATTGAGATATGAAGCGGTCAGTAAGTCTGGAAAAGGTCAAGAAAAACAAAAATAATGTCTGGGACATTGCGGTGATTGGTGGTGGGTCATCAGGGTTTGGGGTAGCGTTAGATGCACTGTCAAGAGGATTGAATGTGATTCTTTTAGAAAAGGCCGATTATGCCAAAGGTACTTCTAGCAGAAGCACCAAACTCCTGCACGGAGGTGTTCGGTATCTGGCCCAAGGTGATGTGGGTTTGGTCTTTGAAGCCCTCAAAGAGCGTGGCAGATTGATCGCGAATGCCCCGCACCTGACTTACAATCAGCCTTTTATTATTCCGGTTTACACTTGGTTTGACAGGGTTCAGTACAGTGCCGGTCTCAAAATTTATGATTGGATGGCAGGCCGTCTAAGGCTGGGTAAATCCCGGTTTATTTCAAAATCAGAGACCGTAAAAAGACTGCCTCAGATCGAGCAAAAAGGGCTGAAAGGAGGAGTAGTCTACCACGATGGTCAATTTGATGATGCCAGAATGATCGTAGCGCTCGCCCAGACCTGTGATGAGATGGGGGGCTGCGTACTAAATTATGCCAAGGTCACTTCGCTGCATAAAGATGATCAGGGAAAGATAAATGGCCTAAGGTTTAAGGATGAAATCAACGGAGAAAAACATGACATTAGGGCCAAAATGGTAGTAAACGCAACTGGTGTTTTTGCGGATAAAATTCTTAGAATGGATAAGCCTGATGCACCTAAAAGTATACGGCCAAGTCAAGGAATCCATTTGGTTTTTGACCAGTCTTTTCTTGGCGGGAAGGATGCTTTGATGATTCCCAAAACTTCCGATGGGAGGGTGCTTTTTGCCGTGCCGTGGTTGGGGAAATTGGTCGTGGGTACCACTGATACCCTAAGGGATAAAGCCAAATTGGAGCCTGAGGCTTTGGAAAAAGAAATAGGATTTGTGCTGGAGACAGCTCAGGCTTATCTCTCCACAAAGCCGGAGAGAAAAGATGTGTTGTCAGTTTTTGCCGGCCTAAGGCCTTTGGCTGCCCCAAAGGAGGAAGGTGCTAAAACAAAGGAAATATCCCGTAGCCATAAGGTGATTATTTCTGAAAGTGGATTGGTGTCTATCACAGGGGGCAAATGGACCACTTTCAGGAAAATGGGGGAAGATACAGTGTCAAAGTATCCTGAAATCACTGGAGAGTCAATCAAAGAAAGTACTTCTGCCGGAATCAAAGTTCATGGCTATACAAAAGAATCCTCAGATGACCACTTAGCAGGTTTTGGAGCAGACGCAATATTGATCAGGCAGATGATGGAGAAGGATAAGAAATCAGGACGAAAACTCCATCCTGACTATCCATTCACAGTAGCCGAGATCAAGTGGATCGTAGAACAGGAAATGCCTGCAAAAGTTGAGGATGTACTGGCGAGAAGGTTGAGGATATTGTTTTTGGATGCTAGGGCTTCCTTGGAGATAGCACCAAAAGTAGCTGAAATCATGGCCGATGCGATGGGCTTTGATAAGGAGTGGATAGAAGCCGAATTGCAGGATTTCAATAAAACTGCAAATAAGTATATATTGGAAGTGAAATAAAATAGAAATATGTTTCGCGATATAAAGTTGAAATATACTTCGTGAAATATGATAGAAATATGCTTCGCAGAATTAGGTTTTGGCTATAATATATTGGAAATACTCCAGTAGCGATATATTGTAAAAGTTGTATTGAGCGAAATATTCCAAGTACAATAATTTGACTTCAATATATCACCCATATTTCTACCTTATTTCAACTATATTTCTATGTATTTCTACTTTATTTCTTTGTAAAGATTTAACCATAAACCCCAATTTTGATGTCCCAGTATATCCTTTCTCTTGACCAAGGTACTACTTCTTCAAGAGCAATAGTTTTTGACAAAAAAGGAAAAATCATTTCTGTAGCTCAAAAAGATTTCAAACAGCACTTTCCAAAGTCAGGATGGGTGGAGCATGATCCGCATGAGATTTGGTCCAGTCAATCTTCTGTAATGATTGAGGCACTGGCCAATGAAGGTATTAAGGCTTCTGAAATTGCAGGCATTGGCATCACCAATCAGAGAGAAACTACCATTATTTGGGACCGAAAGACAGGTAAGGCAATTCATAATGCAATTGTCTGGCAAGACCGTAGGACATCTGCTTATTGTGATGAGCTCAAGGAACAAGGAAAAGCTGACCTGATTAACAAAAAAACAGGACTGATACTGGATGCGTACTTTTCTGCCACTAAAATCAAGTGGATTTTAGACAATGTGGAGGGGGCAAGAGTAAAGGCTGAAAAAGGCGAACTTGCCTTTGGAACGGTGGATTCATGGTTGGTCTGGAAACTTACAGGAGGCAAGTGCCACGTTACCGATGTGTCCAATGCCAGCAGGACCATGATTTTTAATATACATGAAAGAAAATGGGACAAAGAACTTCTCGAGTTGTTTGATATCCCCAAATCCATATTACCTGAAGTGCGCTCCTCTTCCGAGGAGTATGGGAAAACCTCAGGAGATATCCTTTCGCATCAAATACCAATTGCAGGTATAGCTGGTGATCAGCAGGCTGCGCTTTTTGGGCAGCAATGTGTGGAGCCGGGCATGGCCAAAACCACCTATGGAACGGGATGCTTTATGGTCATGAATACCGGCGAAAGGCCGGTTACTTCCGGAAACAGACTTTTGACCACAATTGCGTGGGAAGTGAACGGGAAAGTGAGTTATGCACTTGAAGGCTCTGTTTTTATAGGAGGAGCTGCCATACAGTGGCTGAGAGATGGCTTGGACTTTTTTAAAGATGCGAAAGAAAGCCAAAAGTTGGCAGAAAGCCTGGATGACAATGACGGCGTTTATTTTGTGCCTGCACTTTCTGGGTTGGGGGCACCTCATTGGGATCAAAATGCCAGGGGAGCATATTTTGGAATTACCAGAGGTACAACTATAGCTCACATGACAAGGGCCGCGCTTGAGGCTATCGCTTATCAGGTGTATGATGTGCTCAAAGCTATGGAAAAAGATGGAGGGGAATCAGCCAAGGAGATGCGTGTGGATGGTGGAGCAACTGCCAATGATTTCCTGATGCAGTTTCAGGCAGATATCCTTGATTGTGTCATTTCAAGACCAAAAATCATCGAAACTACTGCGTTGGGGGCAGCATTTTTAGCCGGACTTGCAGTAGGTTTTTGGAAAAATATGGATGAGCTTCAGGACCTTTGGAAATCGGATAAAAAATTTGAACCTAAGATGGAAAAGGAGATTGTGGACAAAAACCTTCATTTTTGGAAGAAAGCAGTTGAACGATCTAAAAGCTGGGTAGAATAATGGATGTATTTGTAGCTGAATTTGTAGGTACCTCCCTGCTCATAGCCATGGGGTCTGGTGTCGTAGCCAATGTGGTGTTAGACAAAACCAAAGGAAATGGATCAGGCTGGATGGTGATTACCACTGCCTGGGCGCTCGGTGTTTTTATCGGTGTGGTGGTTGCCGGTCCTTATAGTGGAGCTCATCTTAATCCTGCCGTAAGTATTGGTTTGGCCATCACGGGTGATTTTGCTTGGGGTTTGGTGCCCAAATATGTCTTTGCGCAGGTTCTAGGAGCCATGTTTGGCTCAGGGATCGCCTGGTTGGTGTACAAAGACCATTTTGACGCTACAGATGATCCGGGATTGAAGTTTGCTCCTTTTGGGACAGCTCCTGCTATCCGAAATCTTCCGTCAAACCTATTTTCGGAAATAATAGGCACTTCTGTATTGATCTTAGTGATTCTATATTCTACCGATCCCGTGATTGAAGATGGAACGGGGACTCCAATCGGTTTAGGGTCTTTGGGTGCCTTACCAGTGGCTTTTTTGGTATGGGTTATTGGCTTGGGTTTGGGAGGTACTACTGGGTACGCCATCAATCCTGCCCGTGACCTTGGGCCAAGGATCATGCATCAGATTTTACCTATCAAAGGAAAAGGCCGCAGTGACTGGGCTTACAGTTGGGTGCCGATACTGGGGCCGATTTTGGGAGCTGCTTTGGCTGCCGGTATTTATTTGCTCTTGGGAGCTGGGGGGATGGTTTGAGGGAAAAAGACGTAAGGTGTAAGACTTAAGACTTAAGACTTAAGACATAAGAAATAGGATACGAGACCTTTTCCAGGAGTCAAAGCTTGAGGTGAATATTGGGGAAAAAGGAGTGCAATATTTTGTGTAAAGACTCCACTAGAGGGGAATAAATTCGAGAATTACTGACTTGGATTAAAGAGATTTTTTTCAATTGAGAATCAAGGAAACCTTAAATGATTGTTTAGCTTTGATTTTTTCAAAATGGTAAAATATATGCGAAAAATTATTAAAGATTTAATCATCATTTGCTTATTAATCGCCATTGCCTGCAAACCCTGCCACAGAAGATGAAAACTATGTAGTTTATAGAAGGAAGATTGAGGGTGTTCATTAGTTAAGTTAGCTGGTTTTGCTAAAAAAATGACCTGGATTTCAGAAATAAATTTTCTAGAAAGCCATATTAAAAACAAAGCTTTCAGTTTGCTTCAAAAAAATCCTTTTTCTGTGATATGATTATCCGCTTTCTTACCAGTAGAACCTAAATAATTGGACAAACCTATGATTTCTAGCTAATATCAATAAGTATCCAATATCTATTAGTATCGGATTGATCTTGGTACTTATTTAAATTGGTTAGTGGTAGAATTGCGGATATACATATTCTGTGATATGAGAAAAATTTTAAAAAGCTTTTCCAAAGTTTAAAACTTTGGAAAAGCTCAATGATATTCAAATCTCCCTACTGGGTTCAAACCAATATCAATATCCAAATATCAATAAGTATCAATTTTATATCAACCTCTCAAAATCTCCCTGGAAATCACCAGTTTTTGTATCTCTGAGGTTCCTTCTCCGATAGTGCAAAGCTTGGCGTCCCTATAATATTTTTCCACCGGATAGTCTTTGGTAAAACCATATCCACCGAAAATCTGTACCGCCTCATTGGAAACACTTACCGAAACTTCTGAGGCAAAATACTTGGCTTTAGCACCTGCTAAAGTTACTTTTTCCCCTCTGTTTTTCAGATCGGCAGCTTTGAAAGTAAGCAACCTCGCTGCCTCAACCTGTGTAGCCATATCTGCCAATTTGAATGAGATAGCCTGAAATTTACTGATAGGTTGATTGAACTGCTCTCTTTCTTTGGAGTAAATGATAGACTCTTCCAATGCTCCTTCTGCAATTCCCAATGATAATGCGGCGATGGAAATTCTTCCACCATCCAGGATTTTCATCGATTGGATAAATCCTTCTCCAACCTCACCTAATACTTGGCTTTCGTGTACCCTGCAATCTTCAAAAATCATTTCGGCTGTCTCTGAGGCACGCATGCCCAGTTTGTCTTCTTTTCTCCCTCCTTTAAATCCGGGAGTACCTCTTTCTACTACAAATGCTGTCATGCCATGGGAATCACCTACTTCTCCGGTTCTGGCAATCACCACCGCCACATCACCTGATACGCCATGAGTGATAAAATTTTTGGCTCCGTTGATTACATAGTGATCACCATCCTTGACAGCTACTGTTCTCATATTGCCGGCATCCGAACCGGTATTGGGCTCGGTAAGTCCCCAAGCTCCCAAAAATTCACAAGTTGCAAGCTTAGGGAGATACTTTTTTTTCTGCTCCTCATTGCCAAACATCATGATATGTCCCGTGCAAAGGGAGTTGTGTGCTGCCATGGAAAGCCCCACTGATGGATCCAGTTTGGAAAGTTCTGCAATGGCAGTTACGTATTCGAAATAACCAAAGCCAGAACCTCCATATTCATTAGGGACCAAAACGCCCATTAGTCCTAATTTACCAAGTTTTTTAAAAAGTTCCACCGGGAAATGTTGGTTGTCATCCCATTCTTTTCTGAAAGGAGTAATCTCTTTTGCTCCAAAATCCCTGATCATTTGAGCGATCATTTGCTGATTTTCATTGAGCTCAAAATTCATCATATTGATATTATTTTAGTTAATTTGGGTTTATACTTTCCTAAATATACAAACTTCCAACTGAACCTCAGGGTTTAGTGATTTCCCACTAATCCTCACTAATTCAGTAGATGGGTAGTTTTCGGAAATGAATACTTGATAAAATAACAATAAACAATACGTTGTATTATTTATTGGTTTTTATAAAGCATAAAATTCTTTATACAAAATTTTTAAAAATGTTTTCCAAAGAAAATTAGGGAAGAAAGATATCTGTAAATTCAAACTTTTGTCCATCAAAGAGGCCTTTATCACTCAGCTTAAGATCAGGAATGACAAGTAATGCCATAAAGCTAAGTGTCATAAATGGAGATTGTAAAGTTGAGCCCATTTCTTTTGCCATTTTGTCGATAGCCGTGTAGGCCTTTGCTACCTGATAACCGTCTTTGTCTGACATGATTCCTCCTACGGGAAGCGGTAACACTATTTCCTGTTCACCATCCACTGCGGAAACCCCTCCTTTTTCCTGGATCAAAAGATTGACAGCTTTGCAGATAGATTCGTCGTCCACGCCCACTGCCAGGATATTATGTGAATCATGCCCAACTGAGGATGCGATGGCTCCACTTTTCAGACCGAAATTTTTGATAAAAGCAATTGCAGGAGTAGCTTCTTCGTAGCGGTTTACAACGGATATCTTTAGGATGTCCTCATCAGGATTGGCCATAGCCCATCCGTCTTTTACAATAACTGAACCTTCTACGGACGGCGTGATCAATTGACCGTCTAATGCTTCGATGACCCTTACTTTTTGATTGACGGCAGATAATCGAAAATCCTGTTTTTGTTTAAGTGAAGTGTTGAAATTGTTAATAATAGCATTTGGGGTTTGTGAAATAAGGGATTTTCCACTTTCGGATACCTTTTGCCCATCTATGTAAGTAGATAGCACTTCAAAATCCTTGAGGTCTTTTACCAAAATAAAATCAGCTGGATCGCCCGATTTTAAACTGCCTACTTTTAGCTTGTAGTGCTCAATAGGAGTAAGACAAGCTGCTCTGAGTACATCAAAAAGGTCCTTTTCTTTTTTCACTGCTCGGGCTACCAATGTGTTAATATGTCCTTCGACTAGGTTGTCAGGATGCTTGTCATCAGAACAAAACATCACCATTTCAGGGAATTCGTCAATCAGATCGATCAAAGCTTCGAAATTTTTGGCTGCGCTTCCTTCACGGATGGCAATTTTCATCCCGAGTTTTACCTTATCCAAAGCTTCTTCCAGTGTAAAGCATTCATGATCGGTACTAATTCCTGCTGATGCATATTTTTTTGCCAGTTCTCCTTTAAGTCCCGGCGCATGGCCATCGACTGGCTTGCCGTATTTATTGGCCAGAGAAATTTTTTCCATGACTTCAGGGTCTCTGTTCACTGTGCCCGGCCAATTCATCATTTCTGCCAGGTAGACAATTTCCTCCCTTTTCAAAAGCTGATCGATGTCAGAAGCAGAAATTTCAGCTCCTGCTGTTTCAAATGGTGTAGCAGGAACACATGAGGGAGCTCCGAAATAGAACTTAAAAGGGACCTTGTTGCCATTTTCTATCATGTAATTTACGCCTTCCATGCCACAGACATTGGCGATTTCATGAGGATCAGAGATGGTCGCTACAGTTCCGTGGCACACTGCCAATCTTGCAAATTCCGAGGGGACCAGCATGGAGGACTCCACATGAACGTGGGCGTCAATAAATCCGGGAAGTATAAAAGGCAGGCTTTTATTTTCAACAATAGGCTTTATGAAAAGGATTTTCCCATTTCCAACAGTTACTTCAGCCGAAAAGATCTTTCTGTTTTGGATATCCACAAATTGGCCAAAAATTGATATGTTTTTCATGTTGGTTTGTTTTAATCTTAAGTTGTTGAACAACAAATTAAATAACTTCAGAAAGCGGATAATAAATGCCTTTCAGCTTATAATGCTTTCCGGTTCACGGATACTCGTTTTTTATTTCACTACTTGGAAAGGATTCCTATTTTCAATTTATAAATCCAAAATAACAAAGCAAATAGATAGGGAAGCGAATTCAATATGGTTCATTTTTCCTCCAAATTGACAGTGTTTGTGGATTGGAATTTTATTATTCGTTAAATGAGCTCAGGTATGAAAGCTATTAAAAGATATTTATTGATTGTTTTTGCTGCTTTGTTATTTTTCCAATGTGGACTCGATGAGGAATTTGATGATCCGCTTAAAGATAATATAGAGTTCATGAGTTTCAAAGCCGATGGAGTCTTGAAAGTTTACAAAGGCGAAGGTTTAGTGCTTTACATGAAAGCGATCGATTCATCAAAAGATATAACTGCGGTTTTGGTTACCGGGTCAACCGGAGACCTACAAGTTAGGGATGGTTTTTCAGTGATTTTTTCCCAGATAGAACCTGAAGGTTCTACTTTCAGGCACCCTGGAAACGTAAATGCAGAATCGATTTTGGCAATGTATGAAGACGGACAGGAAAACAAGTACTCGGCAGGGAGTCTTACTGACCTAGCTTATCAGACTCAGACAACGTTTGATCTGACAGTTACTTCAAAGAGCAGTAAGTATTATGAAGGAGTGTTTACTGCTAAGTTATATAGTTCTGAACTTGCCAGATATGTTGAGATTACAGAGGGGAAGTTTAAGGCAAAATTTGAAGAAGTGAAAAATTGATACAGCCCCTTTCTATTGGTGATCATCCTCTCAGCCCCAAATTTACAAGCACTTAGATAATTTTTTAATATTCTACATCTCTCCTCATTAATGCCTATATTTGCGCCTGAATTTAAAGCGAGGATACTTTTATTTAGATGCAAAAAATTGTGATTGCAATAGACGGTTACTCAGGTTGCGGGAAAAGCTCCACTGCCAAATCAGTGGCCAAAAGGCTGGGATATACATATATAGATTCCGGGGCAATGTACAGAGCTGCAACTCTGTATTTTTTGGACAATAAGGTGGATATTGAGGTCAAGGCTGATGTTTTAAAGCATTTGGATGTTTTGGATATTACCTTCAAACTTAACCCTCATACACAAGAACAGGAAACTTATCTCAATGGGAATAATGTAGAACAGGAAATCCGAACCATGAGGGTCTCTGAATACGTTAGTGAGGTGAGTAAACTAAAGGAAGTCAGGCAAGAACTGGTTTCGCAGCAGCAGAAAATGGGTAAAGATAAAGGGGTTGTCATGGATGGCAGAGATATTGGTACAGTGGTATTTCCCCAAGCGGAGCTTAAAATCTTTATGACAGCCGATCTTCAAATTCGGGCAGCCAGAAGGCAGCGTGAACTTGAAGCAAAAGGGGTAGAGGTTGCTATTGAGAAAATCATCCAAAATCTGTCCGAAAGGGATGAAATTGATTCAAGCCGCAAAGAAAGCCCACTATTGAAAGCTAATGACGCTGTGGAAATAGATACAAGCCATTTGGAGTTTGAAGATCAGGTCAATCGTATAGTCGTACTGGCCCAGGAAAAGATTTCCGAAAAAATAGATGTAACATGGAAGTAATTATTGATAAAAATTCCGGCTACTGTTTTGGGGTCGAATTTGCCATCAAAATGGCAGAAGATGAGATGGAAGGCTCTGATAAGTTATATTGCTTGGGTGATATCGTGCACAATGACATGGAGGTCAGAAGGCTGAGTGACAAGGGCTTGGTGGTCATTGACAGGGATCAGCTCCAGGGCCTCAGTGATTGCAAGGTATTGATCAGGGCTCATGGGGAACCACCTGAAACCTACAAGACTGCCATTCAAAATAACATTGAGCTCATAGATGCTTCATGTCCAGTGGTGCTGAAACTACAGCACAGGGTCAAAACTGCTTTTGACAAAATGGAGAAAGAAAATGGACAGATTGTCATTTATGGCAAAAAAGGACATGCTGAGGTCATAGGGCTTACGGGGCAGACCTTGGAAAAAGCAATCGTCGTGATGGAAGACAAGGATTTGGATAAAATTGATTTTTCACGTCCGGTGACGCTCTTTAGCCAGACTACAAAAAGCACCAAGGGTTTTTATGAACTCAAGGAGAAAATAGAAAACAGGATACGTGAAGCGAAAGGAGAGCTGAACGAGCTTGATTTCAATGCCAATGACTCAATCTGTAGGCAAGTGTCCAACAGGGAGCCGCAATTGGCTAAATTTTCAGCTGAAAATGATGTCATTGTGTTTGTTTCCGGGAAGAAAAGTTCAAATGGCAAAGCCCTTTATCAGGTTTGCAAATCTATCAACGATAAAAGTTATTTTGTAGAAAACGAAACAGAACTCGATCCAAGCTGGTTTCAAAATGCTGAAAAGGTTGGTATTTGCGGAGCTACTTCCACGCCTATGTGGTTGATGGAGCGAGTGATGCGTCATATTTATTCCATGGAAGAAGGTATGGTCCTGAGCGACAGTTGATCTTCGGAGAAGTGAATAATGATTCCGTTCACCCTGTTTAAATGTAAATATTACCAAAATTATCTTCTAATAACTGATCTATTTTATTAGATTTGAGGCGTTTTTCAAAAGACCATATAGTTCAAAAATCATATGTCAAAAACTGTAAAGCTTAAGAAGGGATTCGACATTAAGCTCGTAGGAAAAGCTGAAAAGCAGCTTGAAAACTTCGGTCCAGCCAAGACTTTTGCAATCAAACCTACCGACTTCATCGGTATGCAAAGGCCTAAAGTGACTGTGAATGAAGGGGATATTGTAAAAGCAGGTACTCCTGTTTTATTTGACAAAGCCATGGATCAGGTGCAATATGTTGCGCCGGTTTCAGGGGAAATTGTTGAAGTCAAAAGAGGTGAAAAAAGAAAGCTTCTTGAGATCAAAATCCTAGCAGACAAGCAGATCAGCTACGAGGAATTTCCCAAGTATACTGAATCCTCCCTGCAGTCTATCTCCAGAGAAGACGCCGTCAAGCAAATGACGCAAGGGGGTGTTTGGCCTCAGCTTATCCAAAGACCATACGGAATTGTTGCTAACCCTGAAGACAGCCCCAAAGCTATTTTCATTTCCGGTTTTGACACACATCCATTAGCTCCTGATTTAGGCTTCGCACTTCAGGGAGAGGAGAAAAATTTCCAAGCTGGTATCAATGTACTTTCAAAGCTTACAAGTGGAAAAATCCACCTTAACCTCAATGGGCAGGCTGAGATTCCTGCGGTTTTCTCAAATGTACAGGGAGTTGAAATCAATAAATTCTCAGGACCACATCCTGCAGGAAACGTAGGCGTCCAAATCCATCACTTAGATCCAATCAACAAAGGTGAGGTTGCATGGACAATCAGCCCCTTTGGAGTTGCCCAAATTGGAAAACTTTTCTTGGAAGGTAAATATGATGCTTCAAGAGTAATTGCTGTGACCGGATCGGAAGTGAAAAAGGCAGTTTATACCAAAACTATTGTGGGTGCTTGCGTGGATACTATGATAGATGGTAATCTTAAGCAAGATCACGTCAGAGTGGTTTCCGGCAATGTACTTACAGGGGAGAAAATTAACAGAGATGGCTACTTAGGTTATTACTCCAGCCATATCACTGTGCTTCCTGAAGGTGACTACTATGAGTTTTTGGGATGGATGAAGCCGACTACAGACAAATTGAGCTATCACAGAGCTCTTGGATTGCTTTCATTCTTGAACCCCAACAAGGAGTATGTATTGGATACCAATGCAAGAGGTGAGGAAAGGGCATTTGTACAGACAGGTGTATTTGAGAGCGTGACTCCTATGGATATTCTTCCAGTATATTTGCTTAAGGCCATCATGGCTGAAGATTTCGATGAAATGGAGGAACTTGGTATATATGAAATTATAGAAGAGGATTTGGCACTTTGTGAATTTGTAGATGTGTCCAAACACCCTGTGCAGGAAATTGTTAGAAAAGGTATAGATTTAATTCAATACAGTTAATTAATATGAAGTTTCTGAGAGATCTGTTGGACAAACAGAAGCCGCTTTTTCAAAAAGGTGGAAAATTAGAGCAATTTTATTATGCGTATGAAGCAGGGGAGACATTCTTGTTTTCTCCCAATCATACCAATGGAATAAAAGGTGCTCAAGTAAAAGACGCTATTGATCTTAAGAGGATGATGATTACCGTAGTGGTAGCCATGATCCCATGTTTGTTGTTCGGTATTTACAATACCGGTCATCAGCACTTTTTAGCTACAGGTCAGACAGCAGGATTGTGGGAGGATTTCGGTCCTAAAATGTTGATAGGCCTTGAGCTGGTTTTGCCAGTTGTAATAGTGGCTTACGCAGCAGGAGGGCTTGTCGAAGCGGCATTTGCGGTAATCAGGAAGCACCCTATTAATGAAGGGTTTTTGGTGACTGGGATGCTAATTCCACTGGTAATTCCGGCTACTATACCATTATGGCAGGTCGCTTTGGCCACCATTTTTGCGGTAGTAATTGCCAAAGAAGTATTTGGAGGTACAGGTATGAATATCCTGAATGTCGCGATGACTGCAAGGGCCTTTTTGTACTTTGCTTACCCAATGCAGATTTCAGGTGATCAGGTTTGGACTTATATAGGCGATAAAACTCCAGTTGACGGTTTTTCAGGGGCCACTGCCTTGGCAGTAGCATACAATGCAGGCTTGGAAGGAGAGAGCGTCAAATCCGCTTTGGCAAGTCATAATTCAGAGATACAGTCAGGGATGTTTGAGTTTTGGAACCTTTTCATCGGATGGATACCGGGATCAATTGGTGAAACGTCTACGTTGATGGCGCTTATAGGAGCTGCTATTTTGATCGGTACAGGAGTAGCAAGCTGGAAAATTATCGTGAGTGGATTTGCAGGTGCATATATTATGGCAGCTGTGATGAACCTATTTGCCGTAAATGAGTATATGGCAATGCCACCTGAGTATCACTGGGTAATCGGTGGTTTAGCATTTGGTGTAGTGTTTATGGCTACTGATCCGGTATCAGCAGCACAGACTGAGATAGGGAAATGGATCTACGGATTTATGATTGGTATTCTAACTGTGATTATCAGGGTAACCAATCCTGCTTATCCTGAAGGTATCATGCTGGCCGTTCTGTTTATGAACGTCTTTGCTCCATTGATCGATCATTATGTAGTAAAAGCAAACAAGAAAAGGAGGTTACAACGTGCAACAGTCTAATGCATATATCATCACATTCTCGGTAATTATGACAGTAGTCCTAGGGCTACTGTTGTCGGGAACTTCACAAGTACTTGCCCCCATTCAGAAAAAGGCAGTAGAATTGGATACCAAAAAACAAATCCTAGGAGCTGTTTTGGAGGGAGAAAAAATTTCCGCCATGTCACCGGAGGAAGTATTGGAATTCTACGAAAAAAGAATCTCTTCCAAAGTAGTGGATATCAATGGTAAGGAAATAGAAAAAGATAGCGATGGAAATCCGATAGTTGCAGAAAATGTGGATATCGGAAAGAATTTCAAAAAATCACCAGAGGAAAGACAATACCCTGTATTTATTTTCCATGCTGAAGGAGATGAGGACTCAGTGGAATCTATAATCCTTCCAGTATATGGTTCAGGTCTTTGGGACAGTATCTGGGGATACCTGGCACTTCAGACAGACGTTACTACCATCGAAGGTGTGACTTTTGGACACGCGGCCGAAACACCTGGTTTGGGTGCAAGAATCACCGCCAGCAATGTGCAGGCCAGGTACGATGGAAAACAAATATTTGATGATTCAGGTGAGCTGGTATCTGTTAGGATGCAAAAAGGCGAAGGAAAGGACTACTCAGATGATCCACATAAAGTGGACGGTCTTTCAGGAGCTACCATTACAGCCAATGGAGTCAATGATATGTTGAAAAACTACCTGAGTCACTACAAAGAGTACCTCAAGACCAAAAAGTCCGGGAGCAGCTCAGAGGAAGTAGCTTCAATAAATTAATCTAGAACGTTTCATAAAACTTGATATAATGAGCACTGAAACAGCACAAGCGGCAGAGGTTAAGAAGGCAGCTGAGCCTCTATTGTCGAAAAGAAGAAAAAAATTAATCTCCGATCCATTAGTGGATGACAATCCGATTACCATACAGGTATTGGGAATATGTTCTGCTTTGGCGGTGACTACCCAGATGCAACCTACCATGGTAATGGCTATCTCGGTAATCTTTGTAATGGTTATGGCCAACCTTACCATATCTCTTTTAAGAAATACAATCCCATCCAGGGTTAGGATTATTGTACAATTGGCAGTTATCGCTACTCTTGTAACCCTTGTAAATGAGGTATTGAAAGCCTTTGCTTTTGATATGTATAAGGAATTATCCGTTTTCATCGGTCTGATCATTACCAACTGTATAGTAATGGGTAGATTGGAGGCCTTTGCTTTAGGAAACAAACCTTATGACTCTGTACTTGATGGTTTTGGTTCAGCTTTGGGATATTCATGGATTATCTTGGCTGTAGCTTTCTTCCGTGAGTTGTTGGGTTCAGGCTCAGTATTTGGTGTGCCAGTGTACGATGCTGTCTCCGGTTTGTTCGGGGAAGATTTCAGCCTTGCTACCAACGGATTGATGGTGTCTCCAGTAGGTGCCTTCATCATATTAGGTCTTATTATCTGGGTACAGCGTACCAAAACAGGTTATGTTGAACATTAATAAAACTGAGAGCTATGGAATTATTTAATCTCGCAATACGGTCAATTTTCATTGACAACATGGTTTTTGCCTACTTCCTTGGAATGTGTTCATTCCTGGCGGTATCCAAAAAAGTAAGTACAGCCCTTGGATTGGGTGCAGCGGTAATTTTCGTATTGACTGTTACAGCGCCCGCTAACTGGATGTTGAATGAATATGTACTTAAAGAAGGTGCTTTGGCCTGGTTGGGTGAATCATTTGCTACAATCGACCTTTCTTTCTTAAGATTCATCATGTTCATTGCTATCATTGCTGCTATGGTGCAGCTGGTAGAGATGATTGTAGAAAAATTCGCTCCAGCGCTTTACGGTGCATTGGGTATATTTCTTCCTTTGATTGCGGTAAACTGTGCCATCCTTGGTGGTTCACTTTTTATGGCTACCAGAGATTATACTTTGGCAGAAGCTGCAGTGTATGGTTTTGGGTCAGGAATTGGTTTCTTCTTGGCAATAGTAGCACTTGCGGCTATCAGAGAAAAGCTGAAATATTCCAATGTTCCAAATGGTCTTAAAGGATTGGGAATTACCATGTTGATCACTGGATTGATGGGTATAGCCTTTATGTCCTTCATGGGGATTGACCTGTAAGAAATAACAAAAATTATTATTAAGAGGCTGTCTTATGAGAATAGGACAGCCTCTTTTTTTGCTACAAATAGAGTGATTTGACGTCCTTTTTCGATGAGATGTTGTTTTTGCTGTTACATGTAACACCTGATCAAAAATGAGAGAAGAGAATTTTTCTATGGCCTTTGAATACTATTTGAAGTACAGGGCGGCATTGTTTGAGGACGATGGCCGGTTTGTTACTTCTTGCGATGTGGAAAAACCTCGGTAGTTTTCTATACTATAATATAGTTTGAAGCTCTTTTCTAAGTACTAATAGATCTTGAAGCATTCCTTCTGTAAGTGAAGCAAGCTGTTCAAGCATAGCAGCCCTTGCCCTCAGTTGAGTAGAGTTGTATGTTCCTCCTTCTGAAAAGAACAGATCCTTGTTTTGCTCTATAACAGTATCTGTCCAAGCATCCAAAAGCTGATCTCTGATGTTCTTATTAGGGACTTCTCTTTTTACATAGTTTACGTAAGCCCAGATTTTGTCCGGGATTGATTCGCACCACTCCTGATCTTTCGAAAATTCCTCCAGTACATTTATTTTGTGGGAAATCTCGGTATTGTAGGTGATAGATCTTCCCCGCACATTAAGATAGATTTGCGTCAATGATGCACCTATCCCTATAAGCTGACGGGTAGTATTTCCCTGTGCCCAAAATAATATGATGGCCGCACCCGCAATATTTGCAGATGCATCCAGAATAATACCCGACACAGTTTTATTGCTTTGTTTATCATTGGACATCGTTTCCAGGTTCCAGGCCATTTGTTCATATTGGTCTTCTTCACACCTTAGGGCTGAGGTAAATGCCTGGACTTCTAGTTCTGCTAAAGTGATTTCATTGACGGCCTTTTGGATGCTTTTGAATTTGCTGAGCTGATCATCAAAGTCATCATTCAACACACTCTCTATTTCGTCAGTAAGTCCCAATATGCGTATGAAGAAAAGTGAGTTTTCAGAAAACTGTTCTTTAGTTTTATCTGAAAAATCATCCAAGTGAAGACTTTCAGGATCTGAAATAGGGTCGAAATCCAAAATATACTGATAACAGGACCTTTCCATTTCCTTGATAGGCGATTCTACGGTACGAACAGTCTTACAAGAAGAGAGGATTTGTGATGTAAAAAACAATAACAAAAAGATTCTTGACAATTTAGCCATTACTTGTGCTTATATTTAATAGATAAAAACAATTCAAATAAAGGAAAAACGATGTCTTTTACAACCAAAAGATTCATTACGTATTTTTTAAGAGGGCTGCTTTTTGTGGTGCCATTGGCACTAACGGTCTACGTGATCATTCTTATTCTTAAGTTCCTGGATGGAATTATACCTATTCCGGTGCCGGGGTTAGGGATTTTGATCATGTTCAGTTTCATTACATTTATGGGGTTTTTGGCAAGTATTTTTGTGACAAGGCCTCTGTTTGACATCTTTGAAAAATGGATGTTTAAGGTGCCTTTGGTCAATATCCTTTATACCAGTATCAAAGACCTTATGTCTGCTTTTGTAGGAGATAAGAAAAAATTCAACACTCCTGTGATCGTCAAGCTTTCCAATAATATGTTCAGGCTTGGTTTTATTACTCAGGAAGACCTTTCTGTCTTGGGGGAGGAAGATCTGGTTGCCATATATTTTCCTCATAGCTACAATTTTTCCGGCAACTTATATTTGGTTCCCAGAGAAAATGTACGGATTCTGGAAAATGTGAGAAGTGCCGATGTGATGAAGTTTATCGTGTCAGGAGGGGTTTCCAAAATGAGTGGGAATGTAGAGATCTCGGATCACCTGTAATGCTTGATTTGCCAGAAAAATTATTAACCTTATTACCATATACTATGAAAAAATCAATATTGCTTTTAGCGTTTCTATTTGTGTCCGTGTATACTTGGGCACAGGAGGGGGGATGGATTCCCTTGTTTGATGGCAAGAGCCTGGATGGATGGAAAATTGCCGAGAACCCTGACTCTTTTCAGGTAGTAGATGGCGTGATCAAGGTAGATGGGCCTAGGGCACATGCCTTCTATGTTGGTGAAGTGAACAATGCCGATTTTAAGAATTTTGAACTCAAAGCAGATATCATGACCATGCCTAAAGCCAATTCCGGAATATTTTTCCATACTGCTTATCAGGAAAAAGGGTGGCCCGACAAAGGATATGAAGTACAGGTAAACCAAACACATAGTGACTGGAGAAAGACCGGTAGCCTTTATTCTTTCAATGATGTGAGGGAAATTTACGTAGAGGACAAGGAATGGTATACCCAGCATATCATTGTCAAAGGGGATCATGTTACCGTAAAGGTCAATGGGGAGACGGTGATGGAGTATGTGGAATCAGAGGATAAAGATAGGCCGGAAAATGCAGGACCGAAGAAGATAGATAGAGGTACATTTGCACTACAGGCCCATGATCCCGAAAGCGTGATTTATTATAAAAATATCATGGTAAAAGTCTTGCCCTAAGTTTGGGATCCCTTAGCCCTTTGCGAAAAAAATAAAAAAAAAGGCCATGAAACCGAGTTTCATGGCCTTTTTTGATGAATATGGATACACCTATTAAAGTTGGGAGTCAAGCTTCTGTGCCAATACAGCCTTGGGTACTGCACCTACCTGCTTGTCCACAATCTGTCCGCCTTTGAAAAAGAGTAAGGTTGGGATACTTCTGATGCCAAACTGAGATGCTACCGCTGGATTAGCATCAACATCCACTTTTCCTACGATTGCCTTTCCTTCATAATCTCCCGCAAGTTCTTCCACAATTGGTCCGATCATTTTGCATGGTCCGCACCACTCTGCCCAAAAATCAACCAAAATCGGTTGTTCAGAATTCATGATTTCTTCAAAGTTTGCGTCAGTAATTTCTATTGCTTTTGCCATTGTATATAGTTTTTGTTATTGCTTGATTTTCAAATATACTACTAAAGTGGATTAGGGGGGAATAAGTTCCGGAATCTGCCTGATTTTATTTTGCATGTGCTTCTCTTTTAAAATGGAATTGCGCCACAATCAGTGTCTTATCTTCATGGGGGAAAGAGCAATCAGCTTGTCTGTGCCGTCTTATAGCGCCATTCCATTGAATGGATTGAACCGCCTTCTCCCAACCTGCATGCCGACAGCGCGGCATACTGTTTTTTCTCCGAATTTGGTATTGAGACGGTCAAGCGCCTGATACAGGTTGATCTGCTCCTGAGTGTCTTCAAATAAGTTGATCTGATAATTGCCATATACCAGCCCGCTGAACCTGACCCCTATCAGGCGTATCAGAAGTCTGCGGCTATACAGCTTTTTGAAAAGTTCCTTCACCAGTGAGATAAGAGTATGGTCAGCAGATGTGTAGGGGATTTTTTTCTGGAGATTATGGGTGTCAAAGTCAGAATATCTGATCTTGACAGTGATACAGGAGGTGAGCTGTTGTTTTTGCCGGAGCTTGGTTCCGAGCTGCTCGGTCATGGCTATCAGGTGGGATTCCAGCTTTTTGACATCTATGGTGTCTTCTTCAAAGGTGTTTTCAGAAGAAATAGATTTGGCTTCAGAGTAAGGTGTCACCAGAGAGCGGTCTATGCCATTGGCTTTTTCCCAAATGACCCTTCCGTTTTTTCCAAATGTGGCCTCCAATAGTTCTGAAGGCATTACCTGTAGGGTTTTGACTGTTTTTACCCCCATGTTGTACAGGGTGTGGGAGGTTTTTTCGCCTATCATAGGGATTTTTCTGACAGGAAGGGGAGCCAAAAAAGGCTTCTCATTTCCATGTGGGACCTGTCGGGCATTATTTGGTTTGGCCTCTCCGGTAGCTACTTTGGATACGGTTTTGTTTTCTGATAATCCCAGAGAAATGGGCAGGCCCGTTTCTTTGATGACCCTCTCACGCAGCTCTTTGGCCATTTTGAAACAGCCAAAAAAGCGCTCCATACCGGTGTAATCTATGTAAAACTCATCTATGGAGGATTTTTCGAATAGAGGCACACCTTCCCGTATGATTTCGGTAACCTCGTGCGATTTTTTGCTGTATTTTTCAAAATCCCCGCGGATAATCAGTGCCTCAGGGCACAGCTGCTTGGCAGTGCGCATGGGCATGGCCGAGTGCACTCCAAACTTCCTTGCTTCATAACTGCATGAAGCTACTACCCCTCTGTCGCTGGAGCCTCCTATGAGGATGGGCTTGCCGTTGAGCCTGTTGTCATAGAGCCGCTCTACTGACACAAAGAATGAATCCAGATCCATGTGCACGATATTCCTTTCCATTTGTTAATAATTTTAACATAATAATGTTTATAATTTAAACATAATTTTTTATATTTGAATCAGGTTGGTAAGCTTACTGGGACGATTGGTGTCAGTTTGTATTTCAATCCCTGATATAGAGGGATGATCATCCTGTGACAGTTGCCTGACTTTTGGCAGATCTAGATTTAAAAATCATAAGTATGTTTCTCCATTCTAACCTTAAGTTTCTAAGAAAGAAAAAAGAATTGACCCAAGAGATGCTGGCGAATGCCTTGGGTATCAGCAGGTCCAAGCTGGCAGGCTATGAGCTTAATATCAATCCTCCTTTGGAGACGATATTGTCGATTTCGGATTATTTTGGAGTGTCTATAGACGTATTGCTCAGGAAGGATATGGAAGGCATGTCCGAATACAAGCTCAGGCAGCTTTTGGAAGCGGATCAATACCTGCATGGCAGGAATCTCCGTATCCTGACTACTACCGTGGATTCAGAAGGAAGGGAACTGATAGAGGTGGTGTCTCAGCGGGCTAAGGCTTCCTATCTGGCAGGATTTTCCGACCCTGACTTTATTGAGGACTTGCCAAGGTTTTCCTTGCCCTTTTTGCCTACAGACAAGAAGCATAGGGTCTTTCAGGTAGATGGGGATTCCATGTTGCCTATCCCTGATAGTGCGTGGATAGTATGTGAGTATGTGGATGACTGGACAAGGATCAAGGATGGGGAAAAATATGTGATAGTCACCGAACAGGATGGAGTGACGTTTAAAATTGCTTATAATCAGATCAAGGAAAAGGAGCGTCTTTTGCTCTGCTCCGGTAATCCTATTTACAAGCCATTCTATGTCAACATCTCAGATGTGAGGGAAGTATGGAAGTATAGATTGATGATGGTGTGAAGGAGAAATGAGACATGAGATTTGAGAATCGAGAATCAATAGCCTGGTAAATCGCAATTCTAGGCGCAAGAAGTGAGATAGAGCCATTTTGCAATGCATCACTATGATTAAATCAGCTATAGCCAAGTCCCATAGGGACGAAAAATGTAATAGCCTAGGGTTTTAACCCTTGGCTCTAAGGATTGCCGCGTCAATGGTTTTTTGCCCGGGGACTGATCAAGAGAGTAGATAGCTTTTCGCCAAAAACAGGGAAGGGAAAGGAGGGATGAAAGAAGAAGCCTGTCCGGCTGGTCATCCAGGCGGGGATGAGCGCGGGAAAAATTGAAGATATATCCGGTATCCAAAGGAGCCTTGTAAGTCGTAGTTTTGAACTTTTCTGTCATGACACATATTTTATTATGGATTTTAACATATAATCCGGTTAATACTTTCTACCTTACCAACTCTTCACCCGGAGTAAATTTGATTTTTCAGATTAATTAACAAAATAAAGTCTTTTTTCAAAGACAAAAGGACATGAGGTCCGTTGTAATAGTATTCGCTGTAAAGGAAGCGCGTGGGATTGTTTATTGAAATAGTGAGTTTAACCTTAAAATGTCAGTAAATATGAAGAAAGAATATGCGGTGATGGAAACCCCTCTTGGCAATGTTAAGGTCGAGGTATGGGATGGTTACGTGGTGAAATTGGAGTTTACCGATGCACCCGTAACGGAGGATTTTTTGGATGATGTGTTGATGGACGTGAGGATACAGCTAGGTTTGTACTTTCAGGGAAAACAACAGACATTCGATGTGCCGGTGGCACTTGGGGGGACTGACTTCCAGCACAAGGTATGGATGGAAGTGAATAAAATTCCTTTCGGAAAAACAAGTACCTATGAGCAGGTAGCCAAAAATCTGGGTAACCCCAATGCAGTAAGGGCGGTAGGCACTGCAATAGGTGCCAATCCTATTTTGATTATGATGCCTTGTCACAGAATTGTGGGCAAGGATGGTCAGCTTACCGGTTATGCAGGCGGAATTTGGAGAAAATCCAAATTGCTCGAAATGGAGCAGGAAGAAAAAGTCGGCAAACAGGTGGCCATGGAATTCGGAAATAATTAAAGGCGGTGGATCACCGCCTTTTTCTTTTCAAGAGCTGTTCTTTCTGCTTTTTATAAGTATTTTGGTAGGATGAATTTACTCAAGTATGCAACATATTCAGATTCTGGAATACAGCCCTGAACTCCAGCCCTATTTCGAGCAGATCAACAAACAGTGGGTGACAGCCTTTTTTGAGCTTGAAGAGTTTGACAGGAAACAATTGGAGCATCCCGAAGAGACAATCATTGCACCTGGCGGGGCGGTGATTTTTGCTTCCGATGCCGGAAAGGTGGTGGGTACTGTGGCCCTTTCCAAGGTCAGCAATGATGTCTATGAAATGATCAAAATGGGCGTATCCCCCGAGGAGAGGGGGAAGAAAATAGGAGAATTTCTTGGCCTTGGTATTTTGAAAAAAGCAAAAGCAATGGGCGGAAGGAAAGTAATTCTCTACTCCAGCTCAAAGTTGGTGCCGGCACTGTCTCTGTACAAAAAGCTAGGCTTTAGAGAAGTGCCCAAAGAATGTGGGAAATACGGTCGTTGTGATATCAAGATGGAAATAGACCTATGAAAAACAAAACTATCAAAATCAGGAACGGAAGTATTGGGGAAGTCGTAGCCCTCAGTCAAAAAGTCCCTGAGTTTTTCCAGCCTTATTCTGAAATCACCTATCATGAAAGACTGACTGACAGGATACATCTTATCCTTGTGGCAGAAATAGAGGGGGAGGCAGTAGGTTTTAAAGTTGGATATGAATCCGCCACACCTGGTGTGTTTTACTCCTGGATGGGGGGAGTCCTGGCCACTTGTCGCAGAATGGGAATAGCAAGTCGTCTCGCCGATTTTCAGGAAGAATGGGCAAGAAATCACGGCTACCAAAAGGTGCGGTTCAAGACGCGAAATAGCTTTGGCAAGATGATCCATTTTGGGCTGAACAGAGGGTTTATGATCACAGATCTGATCAAAAAAGGTCAGGTCAAAGATTATAGGATAGTGATGGAAAAACTGCTCTGATCAAGCCTCTTTGAATTCCACCTTGCTGATGATGTCCATGGTCAGGTGCATTACTATCGCTGCTACCATACCCATACCTATTGCCATTCCCAGCATGGCATACACAAACTGGCCAGAAATGACAAACACAAACACGCCTGTAGCCAATGAAGGCAGTATCCCAAAAATGGAAACTCCACCTATAATCAAAGGTCGCATCAGCTTCCTGTCCCAGCCTTCTTCAAAGCCTACATGCGTCACCAAGGCGATTCCGAAACCAGTAAGGTAAAACAACTGCAATAGCAAGGGGAAAAGAATTATCAGTCCCCAGCTCAAACCTCCTATGAGTACCGTAGGAACGATCAAAATGACTGTTGTGATAAAAGTCTGGTATATATCCAACTTTATCATGTTCCAGAATTTTCTGGTCCAGGTATCCGGAATAAGTATAAAAAAAGGCTTCTTGATATCTCCAATGTTTGTCCTGCCCATTCCTGCAAAAAAGTACAGGACTATCAAGACACCCAAGTAGCCATAGATCACTTTGTGAGAAAACCAGTCAAAATTGGAAAGCACGGCAAATACAATGGCAATCCCTGCCATTATTAACCCGTAAAGTCCAAACAAAGGATGGAAGTCCTGACGGCTACTGTGCACATAATTTCTCCAGTACAATGCTGTGGCCCCGTTCCCAAAATTCTTTAGGTCTAACTTTTTGTTAAGATTGAGGCTTCCAGCTGATTCCGAAGCCTGGGACTTTCTGGCTTTTTCTTTCAGTTCTTCGTTGGACTTAGTGGATTCAAGCACATCTTCATAGTAGTGGCCCGAATGGGAAATTACCTGCTGAACGATGAGCAAAAAAGAAAGGAAATACACGCTGATAAATCCCAGAACTGTCCAGATGCTCTCATGGCCCAAATAGGTGATGATTGCTCTGCTCCAGCCTACCAGAGGGAAAAAGTCAAACCAAGGAGACCCAATCCAGGCAAACATTCCCTGCCAGAATTTTTCAGCTTGAAGTCCGGGAATCAGAATCATTGCTCCCAGAATAATTCCAAGACCAAACACTCCTCTCTTCACATGTTCAAGTATATCATACTTGGTGTGTAATGTGTAGATCAAAAACCTGATCGGGGAAAGGATAAACAGGAAAAGTGCAAAGCCTGAAGCCATTATCAATATGTTGCCAGTGGTGAGTTCAAATACTTCATTGAGCTGCGCTGTACTGTAAATCACGAAAAGTAAAGACCCACCTAAAGCCGGAAATATGGCCCTTATCATATAATAAATCAGGATATTGGATGCGGATACAGGTCCTGTGAAAAGCAGGTTAACATCTGCCATACTGAAAAAGCTGATATTCTTTTTCGTGGCCCTGTAGAGCTGAAACATCAAAAAAAGCAATGCCAGAAAGGTCAGGCCTCCTTTGATGGCCAGCAACTCGAAGTCAGGCTGTACAAGTTCATCCGTTACACCTTGAAGCTCATCCAGTTGGTCCCTGTTTATTTCTGAGCGGTTGCTGCTTCTTCTGAAATAAAAAAAGCTGAAATATCCCACCAGTAGTCCGTAGGGGAGTAGTCTTAGAGGGTTTCTTAGAATCAGCTTTATGTTGTTGATCAGAATGAAAAGATCTTTCCTGAGCAACAGTCTGAATTCATTCATCTTTTGTCAATTCTAAAAATAGATCTTCCAAACTCGAATCGTCTGTTTTGCTAAATTCCGACTTGAGGTTGCTAAGGGTGTCATTGCCGATAATATTGCCATCTTTCATGATCATGATGCGGTCAGCAATGGTCTCTACGCTATCGATCAAGTGCGTACTGACCAAGATGGTCTTGCCTCTTTCTTTCAGTTCTTTAAAGATCTTCTTGGTGTTTTTGATGGCCTTGGGATCTAATCCTATCATGGGTTCATCAAAAAACAATACCTGCGGATCTGGCAACAAGGCACAGCAGATGGATACTTTTTGCCGCATTCCTTTGGAAAGATCTCTTCCGAGTTTATCTTTTTTGTCAGTCAGGTCATAGAGTTCCATCCATTGATCGGCTTTTTCTTTCCAGTTGTCTACTTTGTATGCTTGGGCGATAAATTGCATATGTTCCTTCACTGTGAGCAGGTCATACACATGGGGTGTCTCGGGGATATAAGAAAAAAGCTTTTTTGCAGGAATGGAAAGATGATCATGTCCTCCAATTAGAATCTCACCTGCTGTCTTACGCAAAAGTCCTACTATACATTTCATCGTGGTACTTTTACCGGCACCATTTGGTCCTAATAGGCCTACTACCTCTCCTCCTTCCAGCATAAAGCTGATATTATTGACGGCATTCTGTTTTCCGTACTTTTTTATCAATCCGTTTACTTCAAGCATATTTATTCGGAGTTTTTCTGTATCCGCAGATACACGCATAAAAAGTAAAGATAGTTCGGAATAGGTGAAAAATTATTTTTTCTTGGTAAAAGAAAATATTTCCTGATGGATAATCCGATTTGATGATGGGAGAAAAAGGTTATTTATATGTAATATACGGAACATTACCAGTAATGAAATTAAGCTTGGATTTTCAGGTTAAATCGATATTTATTGAAATTAGATACTAATAGATATTGGTTTGGAACACCCATTTGTATCAGAAATTGAGGCTTCCGGTAAAGAAGCGTATAATCATGTTATTTAATATTCAAAAACCGCAATTCCCGGATCTTCATCATAGGTCACCGCATAAATTTTTCTTTCCTCTTCATCCACTGCAATACTGTAAATTTGCCTATCCAGCTGATAGTAAGCTAAGGGATTTCCTTGATAATCTAATTCGAAGATTTCATTGGACATTTTACTGTTCTTACCTATTGATCCTGCTCTAGTATAACCTAAATACACTAAGAATATGGATTCTTTTCCTAGAAAAATATTCCAAATTTACTTATAAGACTGTTGAAAATATAGGATTCTTCACGGATAGAAGTAAATCCCGGAGGAAGTCCGGGCTGATTCCCTCCCTCTCCTTTTACGCCTTCATAGTAGTATGCGTGTTGCCTTCTAAATGCCACAGAAAGGGCATAGTCTCTTTTTCCGGATTTTCCTTTTAATCTCCATCCTATTGATGGACTTATCATAAAACCTCCCTCATACCAGTTTTCAAAAAACTGATCCTCAACCCTTTTTTCCAAAAAAGCGGAGCCATAACCCATATCCAGTCCCAAGAGCAGTCTGTTTCTGGAAGGCTTTCCGTAGCTGCCTCTCCAGCCAAACCCTATAGGTGCCAATATCAGTCCGGGATAGCTGTCGATACCCAGCAAAAGCCCTATTGCATTTTTTGAATTGATGTGTACGCCATTGATGGTCTGAAAAGAAAAATTCACTCGGGTATCGGACTGGTCATTCCAGGTTTTGACCTGACCGAATGACAGACCGGTCTCTGTTAGGTTGAAATATGGACGATCCTGCTGCGCTGAGCTCATGAAAGGAAACAGTACACAGAGTATCAGAACAGAGACAAGGAGGCCAGTCTTCATGAGTTATACAATTGCCGGTTGTTTTACCTGAATACAGCTAAGTTTTCTGAGCTGAGCGGGATTGCTGTAGTCAAACTGGCATACTCCATCTGCTCCGATTACAATCAGGGACTTTGGTCCCGCAATGATATCTACAGATTTCATGGATTTCAAAAATTCAATTTGGTTGGCATCAATGGCCCTGACATCAGATACATTGAAGCTTTTCAGTCCATGTTTCCCCTCCGCCAGGTATAGGTAATTTTCAAAAAGAGAGAGTCCATGGGGATTGAGCATAGGATAGGCCTTGACCAGTTTTGGCGCATAAAGGTTTTGAATGTCCAGGACATGGAGTTCGTCCACTCCAAATCTGCACATTGGACCTGTTCTGAGTGTAACAAATGCATGCTGCTCATTGACCACTACTGGGTCGCAGGCAGTGATGTGTTCGTACACAGACATTTTCTGGGGGTTGGAAGGGTCGCTGGCGTCATAAATGTGCATCCCTGTCTGTGAGCCTATAAACAGCTTTTCCTGAAACGGGAAGATGGTTTCTATTCCCCAACCTAGATTGATGTTTTTAAGGTGTTTTGGCTCTTGGGCCTGTATGACGTCAAAAACCCTCAAGCTGTAATCATCGACGGCATAGAGGTGTCCGCTTTGCAGGGTAAACCTCGCCATGGATCCACCTTGTCCATAGCTTTGGGATGCCGAGGAGTTGGCTGAAGCGGTCATGGCCCTGTCAATAGTCATCCAGGTTCCCGGCCTTCCTTGCCACCCCCACATCATGTCGGTTTCTGAGGTCATAACAGTATCTTTGAAGGTGAGAATAGTAGAGCGTGCCATATCCATATACATGTGTTCAAAAACGTCTTTGACCCTTTC
This sequence comes from Arthrospiribacter ruber, assembly GCF_019343195.1. Classification (GTDB taxonomy): domain Bacteria; phylum Bacteroidota; class Bacteroidia; order Cytophagales; family Cyclobacteriaceae; genus Arthrospiribacter; species Arthrospiribacter ruber. Next base: position 64,671 of record NZ_RPHB01000006.1, on the reverse strand, counting down.
TGACAAGGTGATATTGCGCACATCGTGCAGATCAAACACAAGCAGGTCCACGTAGCTGTCTGCATAGAGATACCCGCTGTTGATAGCGAGGTCTACATTGCCCGGAATATTGATGAAATTGACCGGCTGGGGAGAAGAGGGGTCAGTATTGTCCAAAATATGAATTCCTTTTTGAGGCTCATTCACTAGCAGGTATTCTTCGTAGATGTAGATTTTTCCCGGATTGTCCAGAGGCTTTGGAGATTCTATCAGGATGTCAGCACTTCTGACGGATTCCATGTTGAGATAGACAGGGACCATAGCCCTGAAAGTATGGGAGCTTTTGACTTCATCGTGGCAGGAAGGCAGTGTAAGAAATAGGATAGCTGCCAAAGCATAAAAAAGAGGCCATTTGACTTGCAGTGGTGAAGAGGTTTTCATAGGGCTTCTGTTTAGTTGATTCAGGATGAGACCTGTTTTCCATAGACGGAGCCAACTTGTGAAATGTGTCAACCAGTGCAAAAAAATTTTGTAAAAAGAAAAAAGCCGGATTTTTCAGTCCAGCTTTTCTTGCATGATGCGCTCAAAATTGAGCAGAAGTCTATAGTATTTCTTCCGGATATTGGAAATCAATTCAGTGTCAAAATCCTCTGGATACAAGGGGTTGTACTTGATCCTGTCAATTATCATATCCAGCCATCCTTTACCATCATCGATGAGGTTTTCATTAAAAGCCTCAATCGTGGCATCCCTTGACCCGCTGAAAGTGGTGTTCCGATTTTTCCGGAAATATTCACCTATGGTATTCATGGCCAGTTCATGGGTGACTTCAAATGATCGTATCAGTCTTTTTTGGCGTCTGGAATCTATCTGATGGTTTTCGGCATCTTTTACCAGCGACCCAAGCTCTTCCATGGATTCTTTGAAGTCTTCGAAACACTTTTCGCAGGTCAATTCGGGAGTTTTCATCTTTCTATTGGGTTTTTATCGGAGTCAGTATCACTAATCGGCTCTTTCATTTTTGAATGCCCGGGCATTCTGTTTTTCCAATTTACCAAAATTCCGTGTGATTCCTGACTAGTCTATCTGATATTATATGATTGCATGAAAGTCTGCCCGGTTGGTGTCACTCCTTCTAACCTTAGTCTGCCGCTAAACTCTTCCAGATATTTGCCGATTCTCTCTGGGTTTTTGGCTGGTTCTCCATTGATCTGAGTGAGAACAAAACCATTGTTTAACCCCAGATCTCTCAGGTATCCTCTTGTCATTCCTGTGATTTTTATTCCATATTCTATGCCCAGCCTATCTCTTTCTATGGCATTGACAGCTTCCAATCTTGCACCGAGAAGGTTGGAAGAGTAAAACTCCCGTTTAAGAACTCCGGTTCCGCCTTCAAGATTTTGAAGGGTGAGGTCAGCGGATCTTCTTTCTCCATTACGGATGTAATTGATCCTGATACGGTCGCCGGGATAGTGATAAGAAAGGGCCTCTTCAAAGCTTCCTTTGCCTGTAATATTGTTGCCTTGAATGGAGGTAATGACATCATTTCTCTGAAGTCCTGCTTTTTCTGCTCCACCATTTCTGATCACATGCGTCACTATCACGCCATCCAAATCTCTCAAGCGCATTTCTTCGGCCAGCTCAGGCGTGATTTCTACCACGTCAAGTCCAGGTATTGCTTTTTGGACTTCTCCAAACTCAATGAGGTCATTTGCGATTTTGACAGCAATATCCACCGGCACGGCAAAACCATAGCCAGTGTAAGACCCAGTTCTGGATAAGATGGCTGTATTGATACCTACCAATTCCCCTTTGACATTGACCAGAGCTCCTCCGGAGTTTCCGGGATTAATAGGCGCATCGGTTTGAATGAAGGATTCCAAAGGAAATTCTCCTCCCAGGATATTGATCTGCCTTTCTTTGGCGGAGACAATTCCTGCGGTCACCGTGGAGGTAAGGTTGAACGGATTTCCGACCGCAATGACCCATTCTCCGATTCTTAAGTCCCTGCTACTTCCTTGCTTAATGGCAGGCAGGTCGTCTGCCTCTATTTTTAGCACGGCGATGTCTGTGTTTTTATCAGTCCCTATCAACTTGGCGGGATAAGTTCTCCTTTGGTGTACGACTTCAATCGTTTCTGCCCGATCAATGACATGGTTGTTGGTGATGATGTATCCATCCTTGCTGATGATGACACCTGATCCGGTGCTCACGCGTTGGGTGGGGCCTGAACCGAAGAAATAGTCGAAAATACTGTATCTTCTCTGGTCCGTTCCGGAGAAGTTTTTTATAAAAACTACAGAAGGGGTACTTTTTTCCGATGCTTCTACAAAAGAAAAGGGAGCATTGTAGGAGCTTGGACCATCGTCCTCAGATGAATAATGATTGACATTGTAAGGAGTTTTTGTCTCAGTTACCATGGCGGCTTGATGCTGGATTTCCTCAGCAGAATTCAAAGCTTGAAAAGCCCAAGCGCCGAGAATGCCCCCACAAAATGCCAGTAGTATAATTTTCAGGTTATTCTTCATGTTTTGCATAACGATAAGTGCCAAATACAAGTTAAAAGCAAAGCCTAAAATTCTTAAAGCATTTAACAACTATTAATATACCAAATCTAAGCCTTTTCAAAAAGACGGAAAAATAAGCAGGAAAACTCCCTGAACCTTGTAATTTTGTCAGATTGAAAAAAAGGGACTGATTCTGGTCTTTGATTCAACCACTAATGCATGTCAGAAAAAAAACACGTAGCCATTTTAGGCTCCACAGGAAGTATCGGGACACAAACCCTTGAAGTGATCAGGTCGCACAGGGACAATTTTGAAGTGGAGGTACTTACTGCCCAGAATAATGCAGACCTGCTTATCCAGCAGGCCATTGAATTTCTTCCCAATTGTGTCGTCATTGCGAATGAGAGTCTTTACCAAAAGGTTAAAGAGGCACTTTCGCAGATGGATATAAAAGTTTATGCCGGTGAAAAGGCTTTGGCTCAGGTGGTAGAAATGGATACCATAGATGTGGTTCTTACTGCTTTGGTGGGTTACTCAGGTATGGTTCCTACGATCAATGCCATTCAGTCAGGAAAGCAAATCGCACTGGCCAATAAGGAGACCTTGGTGGTGGCCGGAGAGTTGGTGACCTCCCTGGCAAGGGATAAAGGTGTCAACATTTACCCTGTGGATTCCGAGCATTCTGCGATTTTCCAGTGCCTGGTAGGGGAGTTTCATAATCCAATCGAAAAGCTCATCCTGACCGCCTCTGGTGGACCATTCAGGGGGAAAGACAAAAGTTTTTTGGAGGCTGTTACCAAAGAACAGGCCCTCAAGCATCCCAATTGGGATATGGGAGCCAAAATCACCATCGACTCTGCTTCCTTGATGAACAAAGGGCTGGAAGTGATAGAAGCCAAGTGGCTTTTTGCAGTAGAAAAAGATCAGATCGAAGTGGTGGTACATCCCCAATCTATCGTACATTCTCTGGTACAGTTTGAAGATGGATCGATCAAAGCACAACTTGGACTGCCGGATATGCGTATCCCTATTCAGTTTGCTCTTACCTATCCCGAGCGCTTGAAGGCAGACTTCCCAAGGTTTGATTTTACCCAATATCCTAACCTGACATTTGAACAGCCGGATTTGAAGACATTCAAAAACCTGCAGTTGGCCTACACTTCATTGGATAAAGGAGGAAATGCACCCTGCATTCTTAATGCTGCCAACGAAATAGCCGTGGCAGCATTTTTGAAGGATGAAGTTGGATTTCTGGAAATGTCAGACTTAATTGAGGAAACACTCGATAAAGCAACATTTATAGCCAATCCTTCTTTGGAGGATTACAAAAATACGGACAAAGAGTCTAGAAGAATTACACAAGAACTAATTAAGAGTAAAGTATAATGGATACACTGATTATGGTGGGCCAGCTTCTGCTGGGATTATCAATACTGGTCGGCTTGCATGAGCTTGGCCACTTACTCACAGCCAAGATGTTTGGTATGCGGGTAGAAAAATTTTCAATAGGATTCCCACCCAAGATCGCAGGATTCAAATGGGGGGAAACTGAATATTCTATCGGGGCCATCCCCTTGGGAGGTTTTGTCAAAATCTCCGGAATGGTCGATGAGTCCATGGATACTGAACAATTGTCCTCCGAGCCACAACCATGGGAATTCAGGGCTAAGCCGGCATGGCAGAGGCTGATTGTGATGCTTGGCGGGATTATTGTCAATGTGGTTACGGGAATTGTGATTTTTGTGGTGTTGGTGTATCAAAAAGGTGAGACTTATTATTCAAGAGACCAGGTAGTAGAGCATGGAATCGTAGCGTATGATATAGGCAAGATGATAGGTTTTCAGGATGGAGATCGAATATTGGATATCAATGGCCAGCCATATAGGTCCTTGGGAGAGTTATCGGGTGGAGAAGCTTTGCTGAGTAGTGGAGGCTTTTATACAGTTCAGAGAGGAGCTGAGACGCTTCAGATTGAAATCCCTAGAGGTTTTATCAATTCATTTTCAGATGAGGAGAGTATGTCTCAGTTTATTGATATCCGGCATCCTATCAAAGTGTATGACATTTCTCCCGACAGTCCTGCCGCCAAAGCCGGACTCCAGCAGGGAGACAAGATTTTGGCAGTAAATGGCCAGCCTGTGACTTATATTGATGAGTTGCAAAAAGCATTGCCTGAATTCAGTAACCAAGAAGCCAGCTTTTTGATCAAACGTGATGAGCAGGAGCTTGAAAAGAAAATTTTGGTGACCGAAGAGGGAACTATAGGATTCTTGAACCAAAATCTTGATTTGGTTACCCAAAGGTATACTGTTGGCGAGTCCATAGTCAAAGGTACGGAGAGGGCTTTCGGGGTTGTAATTGTCAACGCCAGAGCACTGGGTAAAATGTTTACCGGGGAAGTTTCTGCGAAAAACGTCAGTGGCCCAATTGGTATGGCTAAAATTTACGGCAGCCGGTGGGATTGGGTAAAATTTTGGAGTATCACGGGTCTGATTTCCATGATTTTGGCATTTATGAACCTACTGCCGATTCCGGCGCTGGATGGAGGACATGTAATGTTCCTGCTTTATGAAATGATATCCGGCCAGGCACCTTCGGACCGTTTTCTGGAAAATGCCCAAAAAGTCGGTATGGTACTGTTGCTGGCATTGATGGTATTTGCCATTGGTAATGATATTTTGAAGATTTTTACGGGTTGATTTAAAATTTATCTCCTTGTGATCAGTTAGTTAAGTATGGATGGGCTTTTGGAGGTTCATCCATATTTTTTTGTTGCTATTAGCTTGTTTTTTTGGGAATAAGAGGGTTGTGCAAGTGCCTGTGGATGGTCGACGGATAAATTTTCATCGATCGGTAATTTCGGAAAGGAAGATGAATACTTATGTTCTTGGGTTTTTAGATTACTAACTTGGTTTCTTACACTTTAATTTGAATTGATCTGGCGGGGGAATTAAAATTCAAAAAATGGACAGGTTATTTTAAATCTGTCAATTTGTACAATATTAAACATTGGCATATACATTGAATTTAATGGGAGAACCTTCGTATTTTGAGGGTTCTTCTTTATTTTACACAAATTGTGACAGTTATACTGTCATATTGTCCTTTATGAACAAATTTGAAAATAACTTATATCAATCGCTTATGGTAGGGGAGTTTGCAGGAGAGGGAGATCTGATCCAGCTCATTACAGATGATGAGGAGGAAAATTCAGGTCAAAAGGAAGTTTTTTCCGATGAGATACCGATTTTATCAGTCCGTAATACAGTATTGTTTCCTGGTGTGGTGATTCCTATTACTGTTGGGCGTCAGCGTTCCATTCGTTTGGTCAAAAAAGCCCAGAAAGGGGATAAAATGATCGGTGTTTGCGCACAGATCAATCCTCAAAACGATGACCCATCCTGGGATGATATTTACCACGTAGGTACAGTAGCCAAGATCATAAAGATGATCGTACTGCCTGATGGCAATACCACTATTATCATCCAAGGGAAAAAAAGGTTTCAGATAACCAACCCCATCAGTGAAGATCCATACTTCACCGCCAATGTGGAATATCTAGAGGAAAATTTCCCCAAAAACAGCAGAAAAATAAAGGCGCTCGAAGAGTCCCTCAAAGATGCAGCAGCCAAGATACTCCACCTCAATCCTGAAATTCCAAGAGAAGCACAGGTGGCTTTGGATAACATTGACAGTACCTCGTTTTTGACACATTTCCTTTCTTCTAATATCAACGCTCCCGTAGAAGCCAAACAAAAGCTTCTCGAAATCAATGATGGCGTAGAAAGGGCTACATTGCTGCTTGAATTTATGATGAAAGACATTCAGATGCTTGAGCTGAAGTCTGAAATCCAAAAAAAGGTGCATACCGATATTGATCAGCAGCAAAGAGACTACTTCCTCAGGCAGCAGATGAAAGTCCTGCAAACGGAACTTGGAGAAGAGGGTCCCGAAAAGGAAGTTGAAGAACTGCGCGCCAAGGGGATGAAGAAAAACTGGCCCGCTGAAGTAGCCAAACATTTCAGTAAAGAGCTGGATAAAATTCTCAGAATCAACCCATCGGCGGCTGAATATCCCATAGCGCTCAATTACGCAGAAACATTGGTAGAACTTCCTTGGAACGAGTTTACCAAAGATAATTTTGACCTGAAAAGAGCCAAGGTAATCCTCGACAAAGATCATCATGGACTTGAAAAAGTCAAAGAAAGAATCATAGAATATTTGGCTGTACTGAAGTTGAAAAATGACCTCAAGGGGCCTATTTTATGCCTTTATGGCCCTCCGGGAGTTGGTAAAACCTCGTTAGGCAAGTCAATTGCAAAAGCTTTGGGAAGAAAGTATGTCAGGATGTCTCTGGGGGGCGTACATGATGAAGCCGAAATCCGTGGGCATAGGAAAACCTATGTTGGGGCAATGCCGGGTAAGATCATTCAGAACATGAAAAAAATCAAGACTTCCAATCCCGTATATGTGTTGGACGAAATTGATAAGCTGAGTTCTGATTTTAGAGGTGATCCTTCATCTGCATTTTTGGAAGTGCTGGACCCCGAACAAAACAGCACCTTCGTGGACAATTACCTTGAGGTGGAATATGACCTTTCCAAAGTCTTGTTTATCGCCACAGCCAATTCACTGGATTCCATTCAGCCTGCATTAAGGGATAGGATGGAAATCATTGAGGTGACAGGCTACACCATGGAAGAAAAACTGGAAATAGCCAAAAAGCACCTAGTGCCCAAGCAAAGAAAAGAGCATGGGCTCAAAGCAAAGGACGTGGCTTTTGACAAAGCGGCATTGGTCAAGATTATCGAGCACTATACCCGGGAATCAGGTGTCAGGAGCTTGGAAAGAGCCATTGGTAAGGTGATTAGGAATGTAGCCAAATCCATTGCAATGGAGGAAGAGTACAGTAAAAAAATCACTGCTGAAGCTGTCCGAAGGATTCTAGGTAGTGAAATGTTTGATAAAGAAATATACCAAGACAATAGTATAGCAGGAGTAGTGACAGGGCTGGCCTGGACTTCGGTAGGTGGAGAAATTCTATTTATCGAGACTTCGCTAAGCAGGGGCAAAGGTAAGCTTACCCTTTCAGGCCAATTGGGTGAAGTGATGAAAGAGTCGGCAGTGACAGCACTGTCATACCTCAAGTCAAAATCTGATCAGCTTGGTATCGATTATAGGATCTTTGACCATTATGACCTGCATGTCCACGTGCCTGCCGGAGCAGTGCCAAAAGACGGACCATCCGCAGGCATCACGATGCTGACTGCTATGGCTTCTCTTTTTACCCAGAGGAAAGTAAAATCCAAGATAGCCATGACAGGTGAAATCACTTTGAGGGGGAAAGTAATGCCCGTCGGTGGTATCAAAGAAAAAATATTGGCTGCAAAAAGATCAGGTATCAAAGAAATCATTCTTTGTGAAAGGAATAAGAGGGACATTGAAGAAATCGACGAAGAATACCTGAAAGGGATCAACTTCCATTTTGTGGACAAGGTGGAAGAAGTTCTTGATTTGGCCTTGCTCAAATCCAAAGTGGATAATCCTATGGAGTTCTATTTTCCAAAGGATTCCAAAATTGCGGTGTCAGCCGACTAAAAACAAGAAGTTGAGGTCTAATCATAAAAAGACTATGAAATCAGGCAGCCTCTTCCAGATACTATGTCTGGGAGGGCTGTACTTTTTGATTGGGTCACTTTATGGGCAGACTTCCAAGTCAGCTTTCAATTTCATAGACAATCCAAGCCAGGCAAAATTGGCAGCACTGGGAGGAGTGAATATCACTGCGGGCAGTGACCCATTGATGTTTTTGGCTTCTCCTGCACTATTGGACAGTTCTGTAGCAAACATACCTTCGTTTCACTACCTCAATTTTCCCGGTGGAATTCAGAGTGCGACAATTGGATATACTTTCAGCGGAGCTTCCGGCGGGGTGTGGGGACTGGGACTTCAATATATGGATTATGGAAGTTTTCAGGGATATGATGCCATAGGGATGCCTTTGGGAGAGTTTGGGGCAAATGAGTTTGCCTTTTCTTTGGGCTACAGTCAAGGCACACCTGTGTTCAGGTATGGAGCCAACCTCAAGCTTTTGGGTTCGGCTTTGGAGAGTTATCAAGCCTATGCTTTGGTTTTTGATTTTGGAATCAATTACCATCATCCAGAGATGGATCTGGTTTTGGGAATCAATGCAAGAAATGTTGGTTTTGGCCTCAGTTCCTACCTGGAAGGACACCAGTTGCAGTTGCCTTCAGACCTCAGGGTAGGAGGAAGCTTTAAGCCTGAGCACGCCCCATTTAGGTTTCACTTGACTTTGAGAAATCTGCAATCGAGAGAAGTGGATTTTTATATTCCGAGCTCAATAAGCGGGCAAACACAAATAAGTACAGCGGATAAGGTTTTCAGAAGGGCAGTTTTCGGTGTGGAAATTTTGCCAAGTGATCACCTAAGTTTGAGATTGGGTTACAACCATCTTATCAGAAAAGAGTTTGAAACTGCAGCAGGTGCCGGAGCAGGAGGGTTTTCAGGTGGCTTTGCATTTAAAGTGAAAAGATTCGAACTATCCTACGCAAGGATGTTTTACAATATACCAGGAGGTTCCAATGTATTTGGGATTTCCACTGCAATCAATGAATGGAGAACATTTTAACCATGAATAGAAAATGAGAAACGATATCAATCACCTAACGCCTCGTCAGATAGTAGGCGAACTGGATAAATATATCATTGGGCAGCATGATGCCAAAAGGAATGTGGCTATTGCCTTAAGAAACAGGATCAGAAGAATGAATGTGAATTCCGATATCCAGAAGGATATCGTTCCCAATAACATTCTTATGATAGGTTCTACAGGTGTCGGTAAAACTGAAATTGCAAGAAGACTCGCCAAAGTGGCCAATGCACCATTTACTAAAGTAGAAGCATCGAAATTCACAGAAGTCGGGTATGTAGGACGCGATGTGGAAAGTATGGTGAGAGATCTGGTAGAGCAATCAGTACATCTTGTCAGAGAGCAGAAAAACGAGCAGGTTAAAGAAAAAGCAGCAGAAGCAGTAGAAGAAGCCATATTGGATATTCTCATCCCACCTGTAAAATCTCCTGGGTTTATGAAGCCTACTGCCGCACAGGGAGTTCAGGATTTCAATCCTGAAAGTGCTTCCGAAGATGAGCTTAATGAAAGAACCCGGGATAGGTTTAGGGAGAAACTGAAAAACGGTGAACTTGAAGACCGCAAAATCGAAATCAATGTCAAGCAAAGTCCTCCGGTAGGAATAGGCATGATCGGTAATGGGATGATGGACGATGCCTCCATGGCAGGTATTCAGGACATGATTTCCGGTATGATGCCCAAGAGAACCAAGAAAAGAAAACTTACCATTGCCGAAGCAAGGAAAGTACTGATGGAGGAAGAAGCTTCCAAGCTGATAGACTTTGATGAGGTTAAGGAAGAAGCCATAAAGCTTGCTGAAAACAACGGTATCATATTCATCGATGAAATAGATAAGATTGCTTCCAAAAGTGGTAAGGGCAGTGGTGGCCCGGACGTAAGTAGGGAAGGTGTGCAGCGAGATCTACTCCCGATTGTTGAAGGAAGTGCGGTCAATACCAAGTATGGTATCATCAATACCGACCATGTGCTATTTATAGCTGCTGGAGCTTTTCACGTCAGCAAGCCTTCAGACCTAATTCCGGAGCTTCAGGGCAGGTTCCCGATCAGGGTGGAGTTGAGCAGCTTGACCGAAGAGGATTTTTACAGAATTCTGAAAGAACCTAAAAATGCCCTGACCAAGCAGTATCAGGCGCTTTTTGAGGCTGAAGAGGTTTATCTGGAATTTAATGACGAGTCAATTAGAGAAATCGCCAAACTGGCATTCAAGATCAATGAAGAAGTAGAAAATATCGGGGCGAGAAGGTTGCATACGGTCATGAGCCATTTGCTAAATGACTTCCTCTTTGATGTACCGGATACCATAGAGCCAAATTCCAAGATCATGATTACCAAAGAAATGGTACAGGAAAGGTTGAGCACTCTTGTTCAAAACAGGGATTTGTCCCAGTATATTTTATAAAGAAAAAAGTGCAGAAAACTGCTGATTGTAGTAGGGGCAATGTTTCTTTGAGGCTGCACAGCTAAGACATATTATATTAAGAGCAGGAATAAAAAGGGCTTCTTGTTAAAAGCACAACCAACTGATATTCAATTAAATAATTAATAAAAACATAACACAAAAACCCCGAAATCGGCTGTTTTAAGCTTTTTTCGGGGTTTTCTTTTTTGTATTTTAAGGTTGCAGAATAAAATACATCTGAAGATATGGCGCAACTTTCTCTTTTCAAAAATTTCGAAGGATATTCTCCAAAATATAACTTTTTCAAGAATTCTTTGTTAGGCAGAATCCATGACAGCATTCCCTGGGACGAACTTATCGACTGTCTTCCGGACGAACGGGTGGGCAGGGGTGCCCCAAGCTGGTTCGGTTCCAAGGGTATGTTTGCACTCATGTTTTTGAAGGCCTACTTTAATATCAGTGACAGGCAATTGCTGGAACGTTTCAATACGGATTGGTCACTTCAGTATTTCTGCGGTAAAGTACTGGCCGAAGACCAGCAGATAAAAGACATGACTATAATGACCCGTATAAGGGCATATATAGAAAGCCACTGTGAATGGGAAAAGCTTCAGGAGATCCTGATCAACCACTGGAAATATGATGTCAGCAACAGCCATGTTCTGCTGATGGATGCCACCTGCTATGAATCTTATATTCGTTTCCCAACCGATGTAAAACTTCTTTGGGAGTGCTGTGAATGGGTTTTTGAGAGTCAGTTATTCAGTATTTGTTCAGAATATGGTATCAAAAGACCAAGATCCAAGTTCAGGGAGCAGAAACTGGCCCAGATGTCATATTCCAGAAAAAGGAAGAACAGCTTTAAGGAAACGCTGAGAAGAAGAAAAGCACTTGTCTATCTTCTTAATAAAGGGATCGGTCAGCTGCAGGATATTCTGGATAAAAACAAAGGGGCAGGACTTGACCTGAAAGATTTTGCAAGATTCGGTGTGATAAAGAAAGTATGTCAGCAACAGGAGTTTTTACTGGATAATCCTCCTTCAAAACTGAAGGATAGAATTGTATCACTCCATAAACCATATCTACGGCCAATAGTAAGAGGGAAAGAAAAAAAGCCTGTGGAGTTCGGCGCCAAAGCCCACATTCTTCAGGTTGATGGCCTAACTTTTATTGACAAACTGGATTTCAATGCCTTCAACGAGTGTACCAGGCTTAAGCTGTCGGTAGCCAAACATAAAAGGTTTTTCGGTCCTGCAAAACAGCTTGGAGCTGACAGGATCTATGCTACCAACAAAAACCGTGTATTCTGCACTGGGAAAAAGATCTTTACCTGCTTCCCCAAAAAAGGCCCTAAAAAACTAAGCAAAGCTGAAAAAACCCTGAGCTCGGAAATATCCAAACAGAGGGCCACTGTTATGGAAGGTGTTTTTGGAACAAACAAAAACTTTTACGGTCTGGGTAAAATCAAAGTCAAAGGGGAAAAGAGGGAGAAGCTGATGATATTTTTTGGTATTATGACGGCCAACGCTGTTCTGATCGCTAAAAGAAGGAAAGCCAAAGAAAGTCCACCGAAGCAAAAAGCAGCCTAGAAAAGCATCCAAAAAGCAACTTTATGGGATAGGTGTGCCCATACGGAAAATCCAGGTCATTTTCATACAGTACCAGACCGTTAATTGTACTTTTTCAACCTGAAATTGACTCCTGGGTCAAGGGCCAAATACATAAAAAAAGAAAGTAGAATTTAGTTTCAATCCTACTTTCTAATTCCGGAGGAATTTTCCAAGAAGCCCTAAAAAAAGGGCTTCCAAATCGGTAGCCCTTTTTATTGTGCTTATTTTACCCCCGCCAGAAGGTACAATACAGCCATTCTTACAGCCACGCCGTTTTCTACTTGATGGAGAATGATGGAATGTTCGGAGTCAGCGACGTCAGAGTTTAGTTCCACTCCTCTATTGATAGGTCCAGGGTGCATGATGACAATTTCCTTGTTCAGTCTATCCAACATTTTTCTGTTGACTCCATAGTAAAGGGAGTATTCCCTCAAAGAAGGAAAATACTTGATCTGCTGTCTTTCCAATTGAATTCTTAGAATATTGGCCACATCACACCATTCGAGTGCTTTTTGTACATCATGCTCTACTTTCACTCCTAAAGTGTCTATGTACTTGGGTAATAAAGTAACCGGTCCGCATACCATCACTTCAGCGCCGAGTTTCTGGAGACAGAAGATATTGGATAGGGCTACTCTAGAATGTAAAATGTCACCGATGATGGCTACTTTTTTCCCGGCCACATCTCCCAGTTTTTCTCTGATCGAAAAAGCATCCAAGAGTGCCTGAGTGGGGTGTTCGTGGGTACCGTCTCCTGCATTGACGATATTGGCTTTGATGTTTCTGGATAAAAAATGCGGTGCACCAGGGCTGCTGTGTCTCATGACCACCATATCCACTTTCATGGAAAGGATGTTATTGACGGTATCAATCAGGGTTTCCCCTTTCTTTACTGAGCTGTTGCTGGAAGAGAAGTTGACCACATCTGCAGAGAGCCTTTTTTCTGCCAGTTCGAAGGAAAGCTTAGTACGGGTGGAGTTTTCGAAAAAAATATTGGCTATAGTGATGTCTCTGAGAGAGGGGACTTTTTTGATGGGTCTATTTAGGACATCTTTGAAATTATCGGCTGTTTCGAAAATCAGCTGAATGTCTTCCGGGCTGATGTCTTTGATTCCTAAGAGGTGTCTGCTGCTGAGTTGTGACATGTGTGTCTTTATGCTTTTTCAGTGATCCAGATGGCGTCTTGGCTGAACCCGTTTTGGGCCCATTCTACAGATACATATTGGCTTTCGAGTGTATTGACTTTGATCCCGTAATAATCCGGCATGATAGGGTAATCTCTGGTGTATTTCCGGTCTACCAGCACCATGAGTTCTACCTTTTGCGGTCTGCCAAATGCTATCATGGCATCCAAGGCTGCCCTTACTGAGCGTCCTTTATACAATACATCATCAATAAGAATGACTTTTTTGCCTTCTATGAGAAATTCTATCCTGGTTTCATTGGCTTTGAGCGGGAGATCCCTACGTCTGAAATCATCCCGGTGAAAAGTAGCATCCAAGTAACCAAAAGGGACTTTTTTTCCGGAAATTTCTTCCAGAAGGCTAGTGATTTTGTCTAAAACGATAGGTCCTCTAGGCTGTAATCCTAAAAATACAGTATTTTCGAAATTGTCGTGATTTTCGATCAACTGATGGCAAAAGCGCTTAAGGATAATGTCTATTTGCTGTTGATCCAGTACAAGTCGTTTTTGCATGGCTTTGCTTTGGATGCAAATATAAACATTATTGAAGAAGTAGGAAGGGGAGGAGGTATTGGTATCCTTAAATTCCAAAAAATACTTCAGGGATTTGTTTTTTATTTTAGTCTCCCTCCTCCGGGACATACTGATCCCCGTCTACTTTGATTTTGGTCATAAAAAATACTTCCCTGTTTTCTTCTCTGCCCTGCTCGTTCAAAAATCTGATTCTTTGTTTACCTGAAAGTAAAAAATAGTCATCATACCACCAGTTGAGACTTAGGCTATTGTCCTGCGTATCTCTGATCCTTTCGCTTTCATTGATAAGTTCCAGTTCGAAAGGGATATTTTCAAAAATCACCTCACCATTTTTCATATAGCTCATTTTGATTTTGCCTTCATCGAGAAAAAGGTAGTGCAGTCTTTGTCCATCGTAGGCTACTTCACCAAATTTGCCTGGATAATCTACAGTTTTGTTGTCCAGGTTGAAAGCATTGTCCCATATCACTTGGCCTTCCCGGTCGATGAAAATAAAATAAGAAGAAAGGAATCTATAGGAACCATTCTGCTGCCAGGTAGAATAAGGATACCTGTTGCCATACATCATGGGGTTGTAATGGAAGCCGTTAAGAGGGCCGTGGAGAAGGGTTCTGTTTGGAAAGAAGCGGTAGGCATCATTTGCATATACTCCGTCTCTAGGGATATACCTGGGATTGGTAGCATTGAAGTGGTCATTGTGCAAAAGAAAACCATTTTCCATAGGGATCACTTCTCGGGTGGTCAGTACATCATTAATGTAGGGAGTTTTGCCCTGATGGAGTTTTTTTTCAATTTCTCTAAGCTTTCTTTCCCTAGGCCTATCTTTTAGGTAATTATAGAAATTCGGAAAATCTTCCATGGTGTACAGTTTGGTGTTGTACTCCCCGAATTCATTGATGTCCGTAAGGTAAAATCCTATATATGCTTCTCTCCTTCTCCGACCAAAAGTACCGATAATGCTTTGCTGATATTCGAAATAGGGGGTGAGCAGACCTTCGGTGAATTCTTTTTCACGAGGACTGGGGTTTGAAATGTTTATTTCCCGGATTTTATTCCCTTCTTCATCAAAGCTGAATACTGTCAGCTGTTTTTCTTTAAATCTGTCTCTTTTGCTTACCAGAATATCTATCAGGCCCAACTCGCTGTCTTTTCTGATCTGAAGTACTTTGGTGTCTTTGGAATACACTCCTTGCACCGTTATAAGGTCCTTGCTCTCCGTGTCAAAAACCTGTACCAAAGGGCGCATTTCAGAAATCCCCAAAAAAACCGCTTTTCTATTGAGAACAAAAAACTCCTGAAGATCCATGGCATGTACATACTCCAGTGAAATTTCTTTGGCTTCTTCCGTATTCAGGTTGATTTCTACCAGATACCTTTCTGATGTAGCTGTGGAGCCTTTTTGGAAAAGGGTATAAAAAAATCTCCTTCAAGGTCATAACCTACCAGGTCAAAATTGTCTTTGATCCGTACTTCAGATAATCGCTCCGACTCCAAAAGGTAATCGGTAAGGATAATCTGAAGCTTGGAGCGCAGGTTGAAGCCTTTATCTGGCTGGGCCCTGAAAGCAATAATACCACCAGGCTTATTCATGACCATGAAGTCTTTTTCCTGATATTTGGACTCAAACTCAAACCTTTCCACAAACATTACCTGCGCTTCTAAAAGCGTTAGAGTGAAGGCAAAAGCGAGGGAAAGGAAAAGGGTTTTCATGAGCAGGTTTTGATGATAAGGTCGAAAGCATCCTTCGCAACTGGCATTACGGACAGCCTAGGTTGTTTCAAGAGAGGTAGTTCGCTTAACATAGGGTCTTCTTTGATTTTTTCGAGACTTAGTGGGTTTTTCAGTACTGCTTTTGCCTTTATCCTTACAGCGACCCAGCCTTTGCCGTCGGTGTCTTTCTTGTCAGGAAACGCTTCTTCACTGACTTCGGCCAGGCCGACAATGGATTTTTCTTTACCGGAATGATAATATAATACCTGATCTCCGATTTTCATTTCTTTGAGGTAATTTCTTGCCTGGTAATTTCTGATACCGTCCCAAATGGTATCTTGGGCCGCTTCGAGGTCTTTGTAGCTGTATTCTTCAGGTTCTGATTTGACTAGCCAGTAATTCATAGTACTTAGATTAGAAGTCTGGCATAAGATAGTTTTTAAGATTTTAATTTAAAACAATTATTGATGACATTTGTCCTGTAAGTACATCAATCGATAGAAAGTTTTGGATCAAAAAAGCATACTCCGTCATCTCAAGCTCATCATAAAACTCATGGAGTTACATGATGAAAACACTTTTAAAATCAGAAGCTACCAATCCGCAGTCAATGCGATAGACCGTGGTGATGACATTACCATAGAAAACAAGAGTTTGGAAGAACTGCAAAAAATCAATGGTGTAGGAAAAAGTATTGCAGAGGTGATTTATTCTCTTGGGACTACAGGTGGAAGTGAATATTTGGAGGAATTGATGTCCAAAACTCCTGCGGGGATTTTGGAAATTCTCGAAATCAAAGGTCTTGGTCCAAAAAAAGTGAAAGTATTATGGGAGGAAATGGGGATCACATCCACCCACGAGTTGATGGAAGCTTGTCGGGCAGGTCAGGTAGCAAAAGTCAAAGGGTTTGGAGAAAAGACTCAGGAAAGCATCATTCAGGCTTTGGAATTCCGGGCAGCAAATATGGGCAAATGGCTGTATGCAGATATTGAAATGTTCATGATGGAGCTTACCGGAAAAATTAAGGACATTGAAGGGGTAAAAGATGTCGTTCCGGTAGGTGAATTTGCCCGAAAGATTGAAATCATTGAAACAGTGGAGTGGCTCATCCAGACGGATCACCATGGGAATGTAATAGGAGCACTTTCAGAACTGGAGGGATTGGAAAAGGATCAAAAAACATCAAGCCCATTTAAGTGGAGGGGGAAGGCATCTGATCCTGAGGTGAATCTGTTGATTCATTTTGCTTCAGAGGATAAATTTCTAATGGAGAAAATGATCAGAACAGGTAGTAAGGCGCACCTGCTTTACCCTGTCAAGGATAATCAGACACTTGCGGAGAGGTTGAAGAGTTCAGAAGTATTCAAAACAGAGCAAGAAGTATATGCCAGTATGGGGTTGCCCTGGATTCCGGAGGAATTAAGAGAAGGATTTATAGAATTTGATTTAGCTAAAGAAGAGAAGCTTCAGGATCTAGTGACAGATAAAGATTTGAAAGGAATTTTGCACAACCATTCCACTTACAGTGACGGTAAGCATACCCTCAGACAAATGGCGGAGTTTTGCAAGGCTGAGGGATATGAATATCTTGGAATATCTGATCATAGTAGGACCGCTTCTTATGCTGGTGGACTTGAAATCGAAAAAGTCCGGAAACAATGGGAAGAAATAGATCAACTGAATGAAGAGTTGTCTCCATTTAAAATTTTTAAAGGTATAGAAAGTGATATCCTTACCGATGGAAGCCTGGATTATCCTGATGAAGTGTTGTCAGGTTTTGATTTTGTGGTTGCATCCATTCATTCAGGGCTGAGTATGGACAGGAAGAAGGCTACTGCCCGTCTGCTCAAAGCGATAGAAAACCCCTATACTACCATTCTTGGACATCCCACAGGCAGGCTCTTGTTGAGGCGAGAGGGCTACCCGATAGACCATAAAGCAATCATTGACGCCTGTGCTGCCAACAAGGTCGTGATAGAAATCAATTCCAATCCGTGGAGGTTGGATCTGGATTGGAGATGGATACAATATGCCCTTGAAAAAAATGTAATGCTCTCCCTCAATCCTGATGCCCATGAAATGGAAGGATATGCGGACATGAAGTATGGAGTGATAGTCGGAAGAAAAGGGGGACTCACCAGGGATATGACATTTAATGCTTTGGGTAGGGAGGCTGTCTCGGCATATTTCAAAGAAAGAAAAAGCAAAAAATAGAGAAGATGAATTGGATGGATAAGGATGAAGGCCTGCTTTTGCAGCGTTCTTTTATTTTCGGGATTACAGGAATAGTATTGTGTCTTTTGGCATTGGTCAATATCAATTTGGGTTTATTGGACGCTCCAATGGGGCCTTTGAATGGAGTTGGGATAGCCCTGCAATTTTTTGGATTGAGCATAGCGGTGTTGGTATTAAGAAAAAGAAAGATTAGTGATAAGACCAAGGAGAAAGCCAAAAAAATGATATTGGTACTTGGAGTGGCTTTGATTTTCTTCTTTATGGTTGTTTAGTTTTTAGAGATGTGCAGGCTTATATTACTTTTATTTCTAATTTATTTTAATTCTACTGCCCAGGTTGATTTTGAATGGCAGGAGGGGGATATTCTCTTTCAGGATGGGAATTGTGGTGATTTTTGCGAAGCTATCCGGAAAGTGACCAATGGGTACGAGGGAGAAAATTTCACACATAATGGATTGCTCATGATGGAAAATGACCAGTGGTATGTACTTGAGGCTATTGGTCAAGGAGTGAGTCAAACACTGCTAAGTGAGTTTTTGGAAAGGTATGTGGATGAAAAAGGCAGTCCGAAGGTCATGTTAGGAAGATTAAAGGATGATTACCGGTATTTGATACCTGATGCAATCCTTGAAGCAAAGACCAAGATCGGGAAACCGTATGATCATGAATTTGATTTTGAAAACGATGCCTATTATTGTTCGGAGTTGATTCACTTTGCATTCAAAAAGGCCAATGATGGCGTGGATGTCTTTGAGCCGCAACCGATGACCTATGTTGACCCTGAGACAGGGATGCTATTCAGTATTTGGGAAGAGTACTTTGGGACTTTGGGAATAGAGGTGCCTGAAGGCAAGCCAGGCCTTAATCCAGGAGGAATGTCTCTTTCTCCTATCTTAAGAATGCATAAACTATATTGATTTTTCTGGTTTAGGATAAAATCACCCGATCGGGTGAAGCAATTTTTTTTTTGAATACTGAGCTTTATACAGCTTAAATGATGAAGTCGATTTTCTTCTTTAGCTACACATGCAGGCCTCATGTTAAGAATTGTACCCGTTGAGAGAAAATGGGTTTTTGATTAAGGTACATCCATGTACAGGATGTTATTGAAGTAGTTTTTTACTGATTATCAAAACAACAAATACCTAGTCATGAGAAAATTTAAAAATAAGATTTATCAGGTGTCAATTATGTTGACTGGCCTGTTCATATGGACAGCATGTTCGGAAAGTTTCATTGAGGACTCCTTTGACAATATTGAAGAAGATCTCACTGAAATTCAGGAGGGTGTTTTTCTATGGGAAAACGATGAAATAGGACAATTTCTTAGGCAAAATCCTTCGAACCAAAACCGATTGCTTGCCCAGATCCGGCAGGCTACAGTCAAGTATCAAAAGTTTGAAACAGCGGTAAATGATGGATATATGCTGGATCATTGCGTAGAACACCCTCTGTTGGGAGGGATGGGGCATCATGCAGCAAATATGGGACTGATCATGTCTGAATTTGATCCGCTCACGCCAGAAGTCTTGCTATACGAACCAATGCCAAATGGCAAGCTAAAACTTGTGGGTGTGGAATATATTATTCCTTCTACACCGTTATTTGGGGATGAAGTAGATACTTTGGATCCACCTATGCTCGGAGATGTGCCATTTGACAATCACCGCAGAGGACAGATGGTTCCTGTACTTGATGAACACGGTAATGAGGTTTTGGATGAAAATAATGAGCCTGTGTTAAGGTTTCAGCCTGATATGGGCGGGCCTCCATTACCACATTACCAGCTACATGTTTGGATATGGAAAGCCAATCCTTCCGGTATGTACTTCCCTTTCAATCCTAATGTGAGTTGCCAATATGCACAACATGACCATCATTGATTGAGGGAAAATACTTCCCTCGACGGGGCCCCCAGGAACTTCGGTTTCGGGGGCTTGCTTATTCCAGACCTTTTTCCAGGTATACAGAAGTGATAGGATATACGATTTTGATGTCTTTTTCCATTCTGAATTTTTCCAAAACTGCCTCAGCTATTTGATGCTCCAGGACGCGCCTTTTTCTGGGATGACAAAGATAGCGGAGCGAAAGTTGGATGCCCCGTTCCTGGATTTTGAGATATACTGTAGGGGTGTATTGGCTGAAGGAAATAAAATGTTCTTTATGAGCTTTCATAATGGCCCTTTCAATGTTTTTGAAATCTGCCTGGCATAATCCGGTCATGATACTTTTGAGCAGGGATTGGGCTTTTTTATGATTCGAGTCAAGGCTTATGTACAGATGCTGTTCATTCCAGATATAATCAAATCCTTGGGAGTAATTGGCCTGAGGGTCAGAAAAAACTTTTCCGTTAGGGACATGAATAATTCTGCCTGTGCTTTGCTCCGCATCAACCCAATTGCCTACTTCCAAAAGAGAAAACTGAAATAACCTAAGGTCTACCACGTCTCCTTTATGCTCACCTATCTGAATTCTGTCACCCACGTCAAAGGGTTTTCGCCAATAAATAAAAATCCACCCGGCAATGTTGACAAAAATATCTTTCAAAGCGATGGCTATGCCCGCTGAAAGAAGCCCGAGGAAGGTAGTAATTGATTGGAAGTTGCTGATCCAGATGTTGCCTACAAGCAAAAGCCCTATGAATACCAGAGTGTACTGTACGGTTTTCCGCCAATGGTACACCTTTTTCATATCGGTGTCTTTTCCTATGCCTATAAGCTGGTAAGCTCCTTTTTTGATCAACCACAAAACAAGGATTATCAGGATGGTTTTGAAGATATTCCATCTGATTTCGTATGCTACTATGTCGTTTAGGTATTCTATCCAGTTTTCCATGGCCAAAAAGTAAAGCTAAACGTACTTTTGGTGAATCACAAAAGAAAGTTCATGTAGTTTTCCGGGCTGACGACTTGGTGCACTGTACCGGGATATGCTTCTATGAAACTCTTCGGAAGTGAAGCCCTCCTTTTGGGATTCCATTTGGCCTCAAAAGCATGGATGATACCTCCCCTCTCTTCCAGCCAATCCATCTCCATTCCTGTGGTGGTTCTCCAAAAGTAAATATTCGATTTGATCTTATTGTAATGCAAAAACTTCATACGTTCAGAAATAATGAAATTTTCCCAGAGTGCTCCAACATCATTCCTCAAGGACAATGAATTGAAATTATTGATGATCGCATTTCGGATTCCATTGTCCCAGAAATAAATTTTCTTCCCTTTTTTGATTTCCCTTCGCATATTACGACTAAAGGAGTTCAACTTGAAAATAACATAACTCTTCTCAAGCAGGTCTATGTATTTTTCGGCAGTTTCCTTATCAATACCAACAGTATTCCCCAATTCATTAAATGTTACCTCAGACCCTAATTGCAAAGCTAAAGCAAGCAATAATTTCTGCAAAATGACTGGCTTACGCACCTGATCCAAGGTCAGAATATCTTTATATAAATAGCTATTAGTGAGTTCTTCGAGAATCTCTTCTGCTTCCGCTGGGTTCTTGACTACTTCAGGATAAAATCCATAGACCAGCCTAGTATGCAACATCCTTTTCTCTTCCCTCTCTGAACTGTAAGTAATCATTTCCTCGCTAGAAATAGGATATAAGCTCAACTCTCTTTTCCGTCCTGTAAGTGGCTCTTTGATCTCATTTGCCAGATCCAAGGCAGATGAACCAGAAGCTATCACTTGCACATGGGGCATTCCATCCGCAATAAGCTTAAGCGTCAGTCCTATGTTCTTTACCCGCTGAGCTTCATCAATGATGACCAAAGCATGATTTCCTACCAGAGCTTTGAGTTGAGTGATTGTGACCTCCTGCAAATCTGACCTATCATCTGGGTTATCGCAATTGAGCCATAATGCATTCAATTTCTCTCGTTCTATCAACTGCCTAAGTAATGTAGTCTTCCCAACCTGCCTAGGCCCAGTCACCAGCAAAACTTTCCCTTGATTTAGCCGGCTTTTAAGTTCTCCTTCTAAGATTCTCTTGATCATTTCCAATCTAATTACTTACAAAAATATGCATTTTTTCGATTGTAATCGAAAATAATTATGTAATTATTCGATTGTAATCGAAAAAAAACATTTATTTTTTCGGTTTTGTTGACCTCAAAAAGATTTTCCCGGTTCCCTTTGACTTTTGAAATCCTTTTTGTTTAAATTATAAACATATAAATGTTAATTTTATTAACATTTGTAGAAAATACCAAGATATATCGCTTCGCTTATGTCACGCAGTATATATCCAATTATTTCCCTGACCAAGGGGAGGCATATTTCACCAAGTATATGTTTATCAATTGCCACTCTTACTACAGCTTCAAATACGGCACGCTCTCGATCGAAGAACTGGTCTTCGAGGCCAAAAGCAAAAAACTGGATGCGCTGGCCTTGACAGATATCAACTCTGTGGCTGGGGTGTTCCCGTTTATCCGTGAAGCACAGAAGAATGGCATACATCCTGTAATTGGGATTGACTTCCGCAATGGGGTCAAGCAGCAGTATATAGGACTGGCCAAAAATCAGGAAGGCTTCTACGAACTCAATCGCCACCTTTCCCATAGACGGACCAAAGGGCTAGAGTTTGACACTCAAGCTCCTGCTTTTCAACATAGCTTTGTCGTGTATCCATTTAGGGAAAAAGTATTCTCCCTACGGGAAAATGAATTCATCGGCATCCATCCCTACCAGCTCAATCGCCTGCTCAAGTCCCCTTGGTACCGGTACAAGGATAAACTGGTACTGCTACAACCTGTCAGCTTCTCTTCCAAGATTGGCTTCAATGCCCATCGCCTCCTGCGGGCAGTGGACAAAAACACCCTGCTCAGCAAGCTCGAACTTGAGGAACAGGGAGACATCAGCGATCAACTCTATTCCTATGCGGATATGGTGGCGCGCTGCGAAGGTCATAGCTATCTCTTGTACAATTCTCAGCGCTTGCTGGAAGCCTGCCAATTTTCCTTCTATTTCCAAGCAGTCAAAAACAAGCGGGACATCTTGGGCTCAGACTGGGAGGATTTTGATTACCTGAGACAGGAAACTTTCAAAGGTGCAATCAATCGCTATCCAGATCTCACGCAGGAAATCAGCAAGCGGCTGGAAAAAGAACTGGAGCTTATCCAACAGAAGGGCTTTGTCTCCTACTTTCTGATCAATTATGATATCGTCAGCTTTGCCCAGCAACGTAACTACTACCATGTAGGCCGTGGCAGTGGTGCCAATAGCATCGTGGCTTACTGCCTGGGTATCACAGACGTGGACCCCATTGAGCTGGACTTGTATTTTGAGCGCTTTATCAACTTGTATCGGGAAAATCCGCCAGACTTCGATATCGACTTCAGCTGGACAGACCGGGATGAAGTAACGAAGTACATTTTTGAAAAATACAACAAGGAAGGGCAAGAGCATGTGGCATTGCTAGGCTCTTACAGCACCTTTCAGGCCAATTCCATGTTGCGGGAATTGGGGAAAGTATTTGGATTGCCCAAAACTGAGATCGAATCGCTGATCTACCATGCCGACAAGCCTAATCATATTCCCGATCAATACGGGAAGCTGATTCTCAAGTACAGTCAGGTATTGCACGGGATGCCTTCACACCTGACCATCCATGCCTGCGGGATATTGATTTCCCACAAACCCATTCATTACTATACTGCCACTGAAATGCCCCCGAAGGGATTTCCACTAGCACATATTGATATGCATACAGCGGAGGATATCGGGCTGCATAAGTTTGATATTTTATCCCAACGTGGACTTGGCCACATCAAAAGCAGCTTAGAGATCATCTATCAGAATCAAGGGATACAAGTTGATATCCGACAGGTAGAGCAATTCAAGAAAGACCCCAAAATCAAGGAACTGCTCCGAACAGGACACACCATTGGGGCCTTTTACGTAGAGTCTCCGGCCATGCGCATGCTGCTGGCCAAGATGAAAGCGGAAGAGTATCTTGAGCTTGTTGCCGCTAGCTCTATCATCCGTCCTGGAGTGGCCCGCTCAGGAATGATGCGGGAATACATCCTGAGACATGTGAATGAAGAGCGGCGCAAGCAAGCCCATCCCGTGATGATGGACATCATGCCCGAGACCTATGGCATCATGGTCTATCAGGAGGACGTGATCAAGGTGGCGCATTACTTTGCCCAACTCAGCCTATCGGAAGCAGATATTCTGCGACGGGGCATGAGCGGGAAGTCCCGCTCCAAAGATGAATTCCAGCGGGTAAAAGATCAGTTTTTTCTGAATTGTGAAAAATTGGGAAGAGACCCGAAAATCACCAAAGAAGTCTGGTATCAGATTGAGAGTTTTGCGGGCTATTCTTTTGCCAAGGGACATTCTGCATCCTTTGCAGTGGAGAGTTATCAGAGTCTGTACCTGAAAGCCTACTTCCCGCTGGAGTTTATGGTGGGGGTGATCAATAACTTCGGGGGATTTTACCATACGGAATTCTACATCCACGAACTTCGCATGAACGGGGCAGATATCCAGGCTCCGCATATCAACGAGAGCGATCATCTGACGAATATCAAAGGGAAAACTGTATACCTTGGTTTTGTTCATCTGAAATATTTGGAAAAAGCCAGCATTGAAAAAATTCTCAGCGAGAGGAGAACCAATGGTTTGTTTGCGGGCTTGTCAGACTTTATCGCTAGGGTAGACATCAGCTTGGAGCAAGCCCTGATTCTGATCCGCATTGGTTGTTTTCGCTTTACGGGCAAGAGCAAGCAGGAATTGCTTTGGGAGGCGCACTTTATCCTGAACAAGCGCAAGTCGGTAGCTACAGGCAACGAGCTCTTCCGACAGGCCGGATTTCGGGAATTGGAGGTTCCTGAGCTTGAGGAGGCTGATCTGAGGCAAGAGATCGTAGATCAGATCGATATCCTGGAGTTTCCTTTAGACTCTCCTTTTCATCTGGTCAAGGATCAGACGGTACCTAGCATCAAGGCAAGGGATTTGAAGCAGTACTTGGGCAAACAAGTACAGATTATCGGTTATCTCGTTACGATCAAATACACCCGTACGGTGAAGGGCGATGTGATGAACTTCGGCACCTTTGTCGACCGGGAGGGAGACTGGATAGACACCGTACATTTTCCTCCTGTGGTCAAAAAACACCCCTTCAAAGGCCGTGGTATCTACCTGATCCGAGGTAAGGTGACACAGGAATTTGATTTTTATAGCATTGAGGTGGAGCGTTGCGAAAGGATGGCGTATTGGAATGCGGGTGATTGAAATGTGGATAATTGGTTCAAGCCGTGCTTGGTTCAAGTCTGAAGGCTTGAACCATGACTATTGCAGTCTTCAGACTGCACAGGGACAGTCTGAAGACTGTCGTAAAGTTGGTCCAAGACTAAGTCTTGAACCAATCCCTAAAAAAATCAACTAACACCATTGATTATCTAAGTAGAAAGAACGAAATTAATTTACATTTTTCAATCAAAACTTTTATCCATGAGCAGAAAATACAAAATCAGAGATCAGGAAAAACTTTACTTTGTGACTTTTACTATCGTTGAATGGATAGATTTATTCACATGACGGGTTTACAGAGACATTTTAATAGATTCATTGCGTTACTGTCAGCAGAACAAAGGTTTAGATCTATGTGCTTATTGCATTATGTCTTCCCATGCACACTTTATTACCGGTAGAAGTGGCGAACAACCTCTGGAAGGAATCATAAGAGATATCAAGAAATTCACTTCAGTAAAAATCATCGAAGAAATCCAAATGAATTCCTAGGAAAGCAGAAAAGATTTTTTGCTCTGGCATTTTAGTAAAGCAGGTAAATTCAACCCCAACAATAAAAGCTTTCAAGTATGGCAGCAACACAGTCATCCTATAGAACTGAACACTAATAACAAGCTACTAAGGTGTCTAAACTATATCCACTATAACCCAGTAGAAGCGGGAATCGTACTTTCGCCTGAAGAATATCTGTACAGCAGTGCTGCAAATTATGCAGTGCTTCCTGATAGATTAATAGATGTGATTTTGGTGGAGTAAGCACTAAGGTGGAGTGATTCAATTCGCCGCGGCGAATGGATTATTAGAAACCACAGTCTGAAGACTGTCGTAGTAACAGGTCCAAGACAAAGTCTTGAAACATTGAGAGAAATAGGGACTGGGAATTAGAGTCTTTCATTTCTGTTTCAAAACGAGTAAATTTATTTTATGGAAAAGGATGATTTAAAAAACAGAGTAGAAGAGCCAGCCTCGGCGTATGGCCACTATACCTATGCGGATTACCTGACTTGGCAGATGGAAGAAATGGTCGAGTTGATCAAAGGTAAGGTGTTCAAACAGGCAGCAGCTCCTAGAGTCAACCATCAGAGGTTATCTTTAAAAATATCGAATGAGCTTTTTAATTTTTTAAAGGGGAATAAATGTGAAGTTTTTGCTGCTCCTTTCGATGTAAGGCTCCCTGTGAAGTCAAAAAAACACGAAGACATTGATACGGTTGTTCAGCCAGATATCTGCGTGGTATGTGATCCTGATAAATTAGATGAACTAGGATGTATCGGCGCACCCGACCTAGTCGTAGAGATCCTATCTCCGGGAAACAACAAAAAAGAACTTCAAAATAAATATGAAGTGTACGAAGAATCAGGCGTGAAAGAATACTGGGTAATTCATCCCAATGAATGTACTTTGTTGATCTACACCTTGGTCAATGAAAAGTATATAGCTTCACGACTATTTACCATAGGTGACATAGTAAAGTCCAATGCTGTAGCTGGTTTTGAACTTGATCTTACCGAAGTATTCGAGAATTTACAACATTAGCAGTGAAGGAAATATACCAGCCGCTTACTCCACCAAATTTTTATAAATCTTCCCATCCTTCATAATCACCACAAACTTTTCGGCAGGATTGGCAATCAATGAAAGGTCAGCCAAAGGGTCACCATCCACTAAAATCAAATCTGCCAATGCACCTTCTTCCACCACACCCAATTTGCCGGGATAGGGACTTCTTAGCCCCGAAAGCTGTAGCAACTCAGCATTGTCAGCTGTGACCATCTTGAGAATCTCGGCATTACTGAACCACTGCTGAAGGCGTAGAATATAGGAGTTCTGCTGTTCGTTCAGCTCTGGTTCGAACAAAAAATCTGTCCCCCAAGCGATCTTCAATTTCATCTTTTTGGCCATAGGCCAAAGTTGCGCCTGTCCTTCAATCACAGGCTTACGTTTTTCTACTCTTTGTGGATCCATGTCAGGCGTACTCTCCACAAGGTTTTGTGTACTCAACCACACCCCTTTTCTTTTCATCAATCTTAAAGTCTTCTGATCCAGCATCTGTCCATGTTCCACGCATTTGACACCAGCTTTGATAGCCCTCTGCACGGCTCTAGGTGTGTAGGCATGTACCATCACGTAGGTCCCCCAATCCTCCGCTGCCTCGACAGCAGCCCGCATTTCATCAAAGGTATATTGGGTCACATCTACAGGATCGTAAGCAGAAGAAGTCCCCCCACCTGCCATCAGCTTGATCTGACTGGCACCAAAGCGCAGGTTTTCTCTTGTTGCTGTCAAAACTTCATCACGCCCATCTGCAATAAAAGTAGCATTGAAACGTTCAGCCCTTGAAGGCTCACCGAAGAACCTTCTCGACTTTTCGTCGGGCGTTCTGAAGTCTCCATGTCCGGCTGTCTGCGAAATCGTAGCTCCCGAGGGCCAAATTCTTGGACCTGTCAGTTTACCCGCATCTATTCCCATTTTCAAAGGAAAGATAGGGCCGCCCGCATCTCTTACAGAGGTAAAGCCTCGCATCAGCATCCTTTCTGCATTGCCGCCAACCTTCTCCATGATCACTCCTTCAGAAAGCATTGGTGACATCATTTCCCGCATGGTCAGTGCTCCAAATGCCATATGGACATGTACATCTATCAGGCCTGGCATAAGTGTTTTTCCCGAACCATCTATGACAAGTGCATCTGATGTGTTGGTGATGCCGGTGTTTATGGATTGTATTTTGTTTCCTTCTACGCTTACGCTTGTTGGTTCGCCTAGCTTTCCACTTTGGACATCCACAATCCTTACATTTTGAAAAATCACTTTATTGGATTGGCCCCATGACTCCGGACTATTGGCGGTGAAAATGAAGGTGAAAAACAATGACAAATAAATGGTATTTTTCATGCTTTAATTTTTTTATAATTTATTAAAAAAAAGCAGAGTTTGGATCAAAAATCTTTTTTATGGTCCTGGTTTTTTAAAAAAGCATTAGGTCTTTACGAAACGGTTCACTAAATCTAAATCCCTTTAACCAAACTATTTTGTTCAAACAATTCAAAGCATTTTTCATTTATACCTTAAAGCATTACACTTATGAAGAATATTTCCCTGTTGATTTTCAATACCCTTACATTTGCTTTAACCCTTTATTTAAATTACCTGTATGGTGCCGGTGTGGGAGATAGACAATCGGTAGGTGAGATCAGTAGGCAATATGACACGCTTATAACTCCAGCCGGATATGCCTTTTCCATTTGGGCTTTGATTTACTTCTTACTTTTTGGGTTTTTGGTTTACCAATGGATTACTTATTTTAAAGGTCAGGGAGAAAGGTCATTGTTGCCTTCCTCTGTATGGTTTGGCCTGTCAAATATTTTTAATGGACTCTGGATCATTGTGTGGACTTCTGAAATGATAGGTACTTCTGTACTTGTTATTTTTGCCTTGCTGGGCTGTCTGATGGTATTGGTCTTTAGGCTTAAGCTTGAAATCTGGGATGCGCCATTGGATATCATTGCCTTTGTATGGTGGCCAATCTGCATTTATACTGGATGGATCGTTGTCGCCTCAGTAGTCAACAGTTCGGTTTTTCTTTATCAGTTGGGATTTTTCGAAAATGAGGTATTCTGGACCGTTTTGATTTTAGGTATAGCAACTGGGATCTATCTGTTTTTGACTTTTTCAAGAAATATGCGGGAAGCGGCTGGGGTAGGAGTGTGGGCTTTTGTCGCTATTGCTTCAAAACAACTTGATAATGAAAATTCAGTAGCTTATGTGGCTTTTGCATTTGCGGGAATTTTGGCTATTTCGGCATCTTATCATGCTTTTATCAATAGAAAGACCAATCCTTTGATGATATTACTGAGGAAAGGATAGGGTAAGTGTCTAAAGACTTTGCTTCAAAGCTTTAATTTTCCAGTGTTGTAAGAGGTAATTTTTCTGTAGAAAAACTGATTTTTAAGTTTCTGAAACTGGTAATAAATCCTATTTTCAGGTAGGATTATTCAATTTGAAAATAGATGGATTTAAAATGTTAACTTTTGATACTAGATCTAAAAAATTGGTTTACAGAAACTTAACGAAGAAAATTTTGCATAGTTGATTATTATACTTTAACTTCCAAGAATAATTTTGGTAAATCTGCCACTCACCCCTTCAAACTTTCATTACAAAACTGGCAGTTTTTCCATTACCCAAATTTTCAATTTTATGGAAATAGGAATAATAGGAGGCACTAGATTGGCCTTATATCTTGGAGAGACTTTATCTTCAAGAGCTAATGTTGTCCGATACGGAGTCAGAAAAAATTTTGAGGCAAGAGGAATTGAATGGAAAATCCTCCACATGACGCCTGGAAAAATAAACAATTTTCAAACAGTTATTTCAGAAACTGATCTATTGATGATTTGCTGCGAAAACTCTTATCTTTCACAAGTTTCCGAAGAACTTGGAAAGCAGGATTTGAAGGGCAAAATACTCATTGACTGCACCAATGCAGAGTATACCAAAGCGCAGGAATGCAACACTTGTCGTTTAAATGATGTCGCAGGAGCTGCCAGCCTTTTTAAGGCATTCAATAACCTGGGATTGGATTATCCCAACTCAGATCCTATGGGGTTGGTTAAAGAAACTTATTTTTGTGGACCTGACATTCCTGAAAAAAAGACTGTAGCCAGGCTAATTGCTGCCATAGGTTTCAAAGGAGTGGACGCAGGTGGGCTGGAAAATGCCAGGCTTTTGGAATCGGTCTATCATTTAAGAAAAGAAATCAGCCTTCAGAAAAAGGAAAATCAAGATTACCACTTCAAGTTGATAGGGGTTTAACTTGTCTTTTATGTGTATCTGCAATTAGACCACAAACTAGTTTAAATGAGAGCCTTGATCAATCCGATACTAATGGATATTCATTGATAACTTGTCCCGGTTTATCGGGACTGGTTTGAAATCATAGGTTTATTCCACTATTTAGGTTCTACTGGCAAGAAACCTGATAATCATGTTATAATTTTATCAAACTTTTGCCCCTCTACCTTCCATTATCCTAAAAAATAGGATATGGGCCATCCTTCTTGCGTGTTCTTTGGCAAAATCCGTGTTTGTTCCATAAAAATAAGTGTCCAGTGTGCTGAACCATAGCTCAAGCCAATTTCCGAAATGGGCCTGAGTGATGCTGTTTTGCGTAAACCTGTCTACTTCTTTATGTACGGGGACAGGATTGAATTTTCCAGCGCCTGGACCTGAATTAAGGATGACCATTTCCCAAAAATCAGTCAGGCGCTCCAGGTGAGAGTCCCAGTCCTCAATTTTTCCGTTGAAAATAGGTCCCAAAGTTTCATGCCTCCTTACTTTGGCATAAAAACTCCTCACGAGAAGACTTACATCATCCCTATGTACTATGTCTTTTCTAATCTTGTACATTTTCTAAAATACTTTCCAGAACATCTAAATCACCATCAATATCATTTGGAATAGGTAGATCTAATATTTTACAAATCAATGGATATACATGAAAGTTCTCGAATGCGGGAATTTCTTTTCCTTTTTTGATTTTTGGACCATTTGCATAAAAGATACCATGCATCTCCTTATATCGGGGGCTGTATCCATGCTCCCCAAAAATATTCGTTTTGAACATGGCAGACCGGTTTTGGTATTTGACCATATCCTGTGCGGTGGCCAGGTAAAAGCCCAGATCAGGTAATATCAGAATATCTCCCAGCCTGTTTTTGTAGGTAGTGGTATTTTTATAGTACTCCTGATCCTGCACCTTACTTATTTTAAATGGACCCTCACGTGTATTGAGCTTCAGATAAATTTCTTCTATTTCTAACGGGTTGTCAACATAAAGGTGAGCCAGTGCTCCGTTGTTTACCACTTTTGCATTGATGCCATCTGTAAGCTGATCAAGGTCCAAAAGGTTTTCCCTTGGTACATTGGTCATGCCATGGTCAGACACGATGAAGATATTTACATCCAATTCCAGGCTTTTTAACCCTTCAAAAAGGGCACCTAACTCTCTGTCCAACTTCAAGAGTCTTTTTCCCAATTCTTCGTCATTATCAGGTCCATACCTATGGCCGATGTCGTCCATGTCAGAAAAATACATGGAAATGAGTCTTGGTCTTTCATCTTCTGGCAGCATTAACCATTCGAATACTTTGCTGATTCTGGTCAGGTTTGGTATACTGGCGTCATAAGTGTAGTAATAACTGGGATGGACGCCACTGACAGGAGCTTCACTGCCCACAAAGTAGTAGCTCGCTGCTTTAATGCCATTTTGCTCAGCCAAGACCCACAGAGGTGTGCCACCATACCAATATCCATCTTCTACAATACTTCTGTCTCGGATTGAATAGGTTTGGTCTTTTTCAGGTTCAAAAAAGGAATTGTTGACCAATCCGTGGTTTTCAGGCTTCATTCCCGTCGCTATTGTGTAATGGTTGGGGAATGTCTTGGTGGGAAATGAGGGAATGAGTGCCTGTGCTGCAGTTCCTGATGATATCAGTTTGCTGATATTTTCAGGCTGAAACCTTTCTGAGTAGTCATACCTATAGCCATCGAGAGAAATCAATATCACATATGGCTCATTTGATTGAGCAGGCAAAATTGAGGTAACAGCAAAAATCAACGGAAAGA
The DNA here is from genome assembly GCF_019343195.1 of Arthrospiribacter ruber. Taxonomy (GTDB): domain Bacteria; phylum Bacteroidota; class Bacteroidia; order Cytophagales; family Cyclobacteriaceae; genus Arthrospiribacter; species Arthrospiribacter ruber. The sequence goes on along the minus strand of NZ_RPHB01000006.1, from coordinate 32,964 downwards.
ACAGCAGTAGAATTCTGTGCATCGAGAGTCATAAATGTTTCTCCAAAAGTAAGTCATGATGCCTCCGCTCCAAAATGGAAGCGCAATTACCTCATTAAATTCATAAAAATCGGCTTTTTCATTCAAATAGCAGGACAGTTCAGGATGCTGTAAATTGTACATATTGACTATATTGGATTAAAATCTACAGACAACCCAAAATGCCATGAAGAAAACATTTTTGATAATTGCGGTATTGCTGATCTCTACCCATTGGTTACACGCCAAGCTTGAAATCACACAATTGAGGGTAGAAAACCAGGTAAATCCAATTGGAATGGATATCAAAGTGCCCCGGTTTACCTGGTATCTGGAATCTGAAAAAAGAAACACGCTTCAGACAGCTTACGAAATTAGGGTTTCCAAAAGTGAAAATTTTAGACAAATGGTATGGGCCTCCGGCAAAGTAGAGTCCGATCAATCTGTCTTAGTTGAATACGAAGGCTCTCCACTTGAGTCCAATACAACTTATTTCTGGCAGGTAAGGACTTGGGATAATCATGGGCAGTCATCTGGTTGGAGCAAAACAGGAAGCTTTAGGACTGGTTATTTTCATCCGGCAGACTGGTCGGCTGATTGGGTAGGCTTGGGGTTTGAGGAAGATGAAAATAGGTCCAGTCCCTATTTCAGGAAAGAATTTTCCAGTACTAAAAAAATCAAGTCCGCAACAGCTTACATCACAGCTAGAGGTTTGTATCAAGCGTATCTTAATGGTGAGAAAATCGGAGATGACTATCTCACTCCGGGCTGGACAGCCTACCAAGACCGGATACAGTATCAGGTTTATGACGTGACTGAAAAAGTCAAAAGCAAAAATGCGCTTGGAGTCGTTTTAGGATCTGGCTGGTATAGGGGCTACATAGGTTTTTCAGGGCAGAAAGACTTTTATGGAGATGAAATCTCCTTCTTGATGGAGCTGGTTTTGGAGTATACCGACGGGACAAAGGAAAAGATCCTGTCAGATGATTCCTGGAGGTGTAATTATGGACCGATCCTTAGTGCAGATATTTACAATGGAGAAATTTACGATGCCCGTATGGAAATGGAAGGTTGGAACAAGGAAGGTTTTAACCAGACAAATTGGAAAGCGGTACAAATCAAAGATTACGGATATGAAAGCTTAGTGGCTACCTACAATGAACCTATAAGGAAGCAGGAGACTTTCAAGCCGATAGAGATGATCACAACACCCAAAGGAGAAAAAGTGCTTGACTTTGGGCAGAATCTGGTAGGGTGGGTGCAATTCAAAGTGAAGGGAAAATCCGGTGATAAATTCAGGATGACGCATGCCGAAATCCTGGATAAGGACGGGAATTTCTACACCGAAAATCTAAGGGCGGCAAAAGCGGAGTTGATTTATACGCTCAAAGAAGGAGAGCAGACTTACGAGCCACATTTTACATTTTTTGGCTTTAGGTATATCAGGATCGATGATTTTGAAGGAGATATCATTCCTGAAGATTTTACCGCTGTGGCATTGTACTCCGATATGGAAAAGACCGGCGAGTTTGCCAGTTCTCACGAATTGATCAACCAATTACAGCACAATATCCAATGGGGGCAGAGGGGTAATTTCCTGGATGTACCCACTGACTGCCCTCAAAGGGATGAAAGATTGGGCTGGACGGGAGATGCTCAGGCATTTTCCAGAACTGCGGCCTATAATTTCAATGTCCACTCCTTTTTTACCAAGTGGCTTAAAGATCTTGAACTGGATCAGAGAGAGGATGGTGCGGTGCCTTTTGTCATTCCGAATGTGCTTGGGAAAGATGCGGCCGGTTCTGCTGGTTGGGCAGATGCTGCTACAATCATTCCATGGGACATGTATATGGTATATGGCGACAGAAGAATACTGGAAGAACAATATGAGAGTATGGTGAATTGGGTGGGATTTATGGAAAGTAATTCAAAAGATCACCTTTGGAATACCGGTTTTCACTTTGGAGACTGGTTGTTTTATAGACCGGACGACGACAATGACGGAAGGGCTGCGGTTACGGATAAGTACCTGATTGCTCAATGTTTTTTCGCCCATTCCGTACAGATCATGATCCATACGGCAAAGGTATTGGGGAAAGAAGCTGACCAAAAGAATTACGAAGCATTATTGAAAAATGTAAAAGATGCCTTTTTGAAAGAGTATGTCACTCCTAATGGGCGCTTGGTGTCCAGCACACAGACAGCCTATGTATTGGCTTTACACTTTGATATGTTGCCTGAAAGTATGCGGGAAGATGCAGCAAAAAGGTTGGTGGAGAACATCAGATCCTATGGGGTGCACTTGACTACTGGATTTTTGGGTACCCCCTACCTCAATCATGTGCTAAGCAGGTTTGGGTATGATGACCTAGCCTTTGAACTTTTGCTAAGAGAAAAATATCCTTCTTGGCTGTACCCGGTCACCATGGGAGCCACCACCATTTGGGAAAGATGGGATGGGATCAAACCCAACGGTGATGTGCAGGTGCCAAGCATGAACTCCTACAACCATTATGCTTATGGTGCTATCGGCGATTGGATGTATAGAAATCTTGCTGGGATCGATACTGATCCTGAACATCCCGGGTACAAAAGATTTGTAGTAAAGCCATTACTTGGGGGAGGTTTTACCCATGCAAAGGGAGCTCTTGATACCTATTATGGAAAGATTGTTTCAGAGTGGAAGCTTGACAATGGGCAATTCAGCCTAGAGGTTCAAGTGCCTGTCAATACACGGGCAACAGTATATATCCCATCATCGAGCAGCTCAGCCGTCAAAGAAAACAACAAATCCATTTCATCCAATCAATCACTAGAAATCCTAGGTGAGGAAAATGGTTATGTCAAAGTTGAAATAGGATCTGGGACATATACTTTCACTCGGTAAAAAAGATCTGTCACTTTCTATGAAAAAAATATACCTTTTATTCTTGGCATTGATGCTGAGTTACGGGCAAGTTTTTGCACAGCTAAAGATTCAAAATGTCAGAGTAGAATACGGCGTGCCAAAAGATGGCATTACTATAAATACTCCCAACCCGCGTTTCTCCTGGCAATTGTTGGCTGGAGAAGAAAGAAATGGAGTTGTACAAGAGGCTTATTCGATTCAAGTAAATGATAAAAAAGGCTTCGAAGTCTGGAACTCAGGAAAGATTGCAAGTTCTTCCGCTATTGGTATCAACTTGAATGGCAGCAATTTATTGAAGCCCAATAGTAATTACACATATCGTCTTCGGGTATGGGATAATGAAGGCTATGCAGCAGTCCATGAGGGTAATTTTTTCACGGGGCTTTTTGATGATTCCTATGATGCTTGGTCAGGAGCAAAGTGGATAGGAGGGGGAGATAATGACCTGGTATTTTATTCTCACTATTTCTCTGTCTATAAATTCCACTATGGTATTCAGATAGCGGAAAACTCTGATCAAGCAGCTTTTGTTTTTGGTGCAAATGATGCAAGGTTGATGGATTCAAATTTGAATATCCAAGGAGTAGAAAGTGGAAAGAATGATAGTTTCATTGCTTTTGAATTGGATATTTCCGGCTTGAAGGAAGCAGAAGGATTGGCTAAGTTGCATGTATATCGTGTGGGTTATGACCTTTCGGACAAGAGAGATGAGATCTTCAAAAGTCTAGAGATTCCTAAGTCAATTATCAATTTAGGGAATATGCATGAGCGACATGACATTTTTGCAGAATCCAATTTTGGAGTTTTTACCATTTACATCAATGGAGAAAATCCTGAAAACAGAATCTCCCCTTTTGATCCAAATGCACCTCGTTTCCAACAACAGGGACTTAATCTTAATCCGATTGGAGCAGGGAATAATTTTATCAGCTTCCCTATGCTTGGTGATATCGGTTTTTGGTTAAAGGCTGGACAGAATGCGAATTTCTTCGAAGTACAGATTCGCAATTTCAGACAGCCTTCCAATTTGCTTTTTTTTGAAAAATTAAATGATTCTAAAAGTATTTTTTATGGTCCAGGCTTAAGCATCAGCGGAAATAAATATCAGCTGAGTGGAGGTCAAAACGGTACATTGATACTGGCAGATCCCAGTAGAAATGCAAGTCCAATGTTAAGAACGGTCTTTAGAACTGAAAATAAGAAAATTGAAAATGCTAGATTGTATATCACAGCAAGGGGAATTTATGAAGTATATGCAAACGGATACCGTGTAGGGAATGATTATTTCAATCCTGGCCTGACCCAATATGACAAACATCATCCCTATCAGGTTTACTCCATTGATCTGGAACAGGATTCTGAAAATGTAATTGCGGCATGGTTGAGTGAAGGCTGGTGGTCTGGCAATATTACTTACAGTGGTGAGAATTGGAATTATTTTGGAGACAGGCAATCGCTCTTGGCGAAATTGGTTATTAGTTATGAAGATGGTTCTGATCAGATTGTGATTTCAGATCCTGAGACTTGGAAAATTTATCACGATGGCCCGATTAGGTATGGAAGTTTTTTTCAGGGAGAGGTATATGATGCTGGAAAGGAATTAAATGGTTGGACTGAAAAAGGGTTTGATGATAGTGACTGGAAATTTTCTCAGGAAGTGCCCTTAGAAGGAACAGCTTTTATGGATCCCAATGGAAATCCCCAAAGTGCTGAGCTTATCCGCGGCTATGATCAAATGAAATTCATCTATCATCAGGATCCTAGCCCTAAAATTGTAAAAACACTTCAGGCAAAAAGTGTGGAGGAGGTAAGACCTGGGGTTTTTGTGTATGATATGGGGCAGAATTTGGTTGGTTTTCCAAAAATCCAATTGAAGGATGCAAGACCGGGTCAAAAGGTTACTATGCGTTTTGCTGAGGTAAAGTATCCTAATTTGCCTGAACATGAGGGATTGGAAGGAATGATTATGTTGGAAAATATCCGTGCTGCTTTGGCTCAGGACATTTTTATTGCTAAAGGAGGAAATGAAGTCATCCAACCCCGCTTCACTTTTCATGGGTATAGGTATTTGGAAATTTCCGGAATTGATAATGCTATTCCAATAGAAGATGTACAAGGGTTGGTGGTCAGTTCCATTGATGAGCTGACAGCACATTATGAAACTTCAAATCCACTGGTGAATAAACTTTGGGAAAATATTACTTGGTCTATGCGAGGGAACTTCCTTTCTATTCCTACTGATACTCCCGCAAGAAATGAACGTATGGGCTGGTCGGGTGATATCAATGTTTTTGCCCGAACAGCTACTTATATGGCTGATGTCAACCTTTTTCTTAAAAGGCATCTGTTGGCTATGAGGGATATTCAAAAACCTGATGGTCGCTTTCCAGATGTGGCTCCAGTGGGTGGTGGTTTTGGAGGGACATTATGGGGAGCTGCTGGGATTATCGTTCCTTGGGAAACTTATCTCCAATATGGAGATGAAAAAGTGCTTTCAGATCATTACAGTGCTATGCAGCGGTATGTGGATTTTTTGGAGAATAAAACCTCTGGCGAAGGGATTTTAAATGAAGGCCCATTAGGAGACTGGCTTAGTCCCGAAAACAATAAAAATGACAATACTTTGCTTTGGACTGCATATCAGATTTACTGTTTGGAAATCATGGAGAAGGTTTCAGAGATTTTAGGCAATGAGTCAGAGAGGGGAATATACCACTTAAAATGGGCTGAAAGAAGAGCCTTTTTTAACAAGACGTATTTGAATAGTGACGGCAAGACCATTAAATCCGGAATGCAAACTGGAGTAATACTTCCTCCAGGAGAATCAGCCGCAGTTCATCAATCGGCTAAAGGGCAATTGGTGGACACACAAGGTTCCTATGCAATTGCTCTTGATATGAGGGCAGTGGAGGAAAAATATAAAGAGAGGACATTGTCAAATTTTTTGGAAACCATACAGCGTAAAAATGTAGATGACCTGGGCCAGAGTAGGCCCGAGTATTCTTTGATGACAGGTTTTATCGGAACGGCTTCTATCGCGACAGCACTTTCAGAGGCTGGCAAACATGAAACAGTTTATCGTTTATTGCAACAGACCTCTTATCCCTCTTGGCTATATTCTGTAGTCAATGGTGCTACTACCATCTGGGAAAGGCTGAATTCTTTTACAGTAGAAGATGGCTTTGGCGGCAATAATAGCATGAATTCTTTCAATCATTATTCGTTTGGTGCTATTGGAGCTTGGATGATAAATTATTCCTTGGGAATACAGCGAGATCTAAGCTCTCCGGGATTTCAAAAATTTGTATTGCAGCCCAAACCTGACCCAGATGAAGTCATGAATTGGGCAAAGGGTCATTACGATTCCATGTACGGAAGAATTGAAAGCAGCTGGAAGATCGAGGAGGATTCTATCATTTATGAATTTTCCGTACCTACCAATACCGAGGCAATACTAAAGCTGCAAGCTTCGGACATTGCTCAAGTAATTTTAAGTGGGAAGCTGCTTAAAGAAGCATTGGGTATTAAAGTACTGGATCAGGAAGAAGGTATTGTAAAGATTCTACTTGGATCAGGGAGGTATCGATTCGAAGTAACAAAATAGACCTGTCAGGGTTCAAAAACCTGACAGGTCTATATTTTAACTGAAGATCATTGTTGCGAATGCAGGGCAATCCTATTTCCTTCAGAATCTGTGAAAAGTGCCATATAGCCTACATCCTTTGCAATCAGTGTTTTTTCCTGAAGGACTTTGCCTCCGGCTACTTTGACTTTTGAAAGTTCAGTATCAATGTCTTCAGAAGAAAAGTAAACCAAAACACCTTTGTCACTGGGCTGGTAGTCCTCCTTGTGTCTGACCAGGCTACCGCCAGCGCCCTTTTGCTCATGGTCCCAAGGGAACCATGCCATATCAAAAGGGCCCATTTGGTTTCTTTCCAATTGACAATCAAAAACTTTTCCGTAAAAGGACATAGCTCTTTCCATATCTGAGACAGGTATTTCAAACCAGCTGACTACTACATGTTTCATTTTTTCTAAGTTAGTGTTTTGGGATTCCTTATTTTGAATGTATATCAAACCTGCTCTTTGATACACAATTTATGTATTTTCATTGATCTAATCAGAATTGAAAAAGTAAATATTCCACTCGTAAAAAAATAAGGTGGAATCTGTTGCTTTTTGACAATATTCCAGATCAAACCCAATTGGACCATGAACAAAATAACAACACTAATGCTCGGGCTTGCCATTCTTTTGACAGCCCAAGTGCAGGCGCAGGAAATAGCCCTGCAAATGTACAGTCTCCGCAACCAGACCAAAGATGATGTCAAAGGTTCGCACCAGCTTGTAGCTGACTGGGGAATCAAATATCTTGAAGGAGGAGGTACATACGGAATGACCCAAGAAGAATACAAGAAAATGATCTCCGAAATGGGTCTTTCTGTCATAGGAGTCGGGGCTGATTACAATGACCTGAAAAACAATAATATCCAGAAGATCATTGACCAGGCAAAAGCTTATGGAGCAAAATATGCGACTTGCTTTTGGATACCACATGATGGAGATGGAAGCTTTTCGATAAAGGAAACCAAAGAAGCGATAGAGATTTTCAATAAAGCAGGGGCAGAGTTGAAAAAAGCAGGTATCACCCTATTGTATCATCCTCACGGTTATGAATTTACTTCACATGGCTCAGGTGTATTGTTTGACGAAATGGTCAAAAATGCCAAAAACTACAAGTTTAACATGGATGTATATTGGGTGCAAATGGGCGGAGGAGATCCTGTGGCCTATTTCAAAGCAAATCCAAAACTGTATCCATTACTTCACCTGAAAGACCGGGAAAAAGGAACTCCAGGATCCAAAGACGGTAGAGGGGATGTGGAGACTAATGTGGTTCTTGGAGAAGGAGATGTCGATATCAAAACACTGATAGAATTGGCGGTCAAGCATAAAATAGACTATTTGGTGATAGAAGATGAGTCCTCTAGATCTGTAGAGCAGATTCCGCAAAGTGTTGCCTATATCAATAAGGTTAAGAGCCAGGCCAAATGACCGATTTTAGGGTGAGGTTTTGTATCTGGAATTAATTGCAGTAGCTTTGCAGTCCTTTTAATAAATCATAGACCAAGCGGTTCAATTACCCGCTTTATCAAAAATTGAAATGGACAAGAAGCAGGCAGTAGATCAAGGAATTATGCTTCCGGTAATGGAAGCTTTTTATACCATTCAAGGAGAAGGGGTGCATACTGGCACCCCTGCTTATTTTATAAGATTGGGTGGATGTGATGTAGGATGCGTGTGGTGTGATGTGAAAGAATCCTGGGAGGCAGAGAAGTGGCCTATATTATCTGTTGAGGATATTGTCAACCAAGCCCTTGAATATCCTGGGAGATTGGTTGTGATAACAGGTGGTGAACCTTTAATGTATGAGCTGGGGCCATTGACCGGATTATTGAAGAAAAATGGTTTTACCATCAATATAGAGACATCTGGAGCACATCCATTTTCGGGTACTTTTGATTGGGTCTGTTTTTCTCCTAAAAAATTCAAAAAGCCGCATCCAAGCATTTATGAACATGCAAATGAGTTAAAAGTGGTTATTTTTCATCCATCTGACTTTGATTTTGCAGAAAAACATGCAGATTTGGTAAATAAAAGTTGCCATAAACTCCTGCAGCCTGAATGGAGCAAATCCAGTGTGCACCTTGATCGCATCATAGAATACGTGAAAAGCCATCCGGATTGGAAAATTTCACTTCAGACGCATAAGTTTATGGATATTCCATAAACATGAGATTAACGCTGGCATTTCTTCTCTTCATGTTTCTGTCCCAGGCAAGTTTTGGACAGAAATACTCTATTATAGACAATAGGGCGATAAAGATGCATGAAGAAGGTGATGAACTGGTTCTTCGCAGGCAGTACAATGAAGCCATAGAAAAATATAAGGCGTCAATCAACAGAGAGGCAAATTTTTTGGAATCTTATATCAAGTGGGGCAGATTATTGCTGACCACCGGCAGATCCAAAGAGGCATTGGAAGTGGTCGAAAGGGGGGAAAGGCGTGCAGCCAAAGCCTCAGATCAGGTAAAAGGGGATTTTGGATGGCTCAAAACTCATATTTACCTTTCATTAGGTCAGTTTCAGGAAGCTTTGAGGGAATTTCAGGATATTGACCCTATTCTTTCGGATGACTTCAAGAGATCAAAAAACTACAGAGACTCCAAGGATCAGATGGATTTCTTGAATGAACACCTCCAAAAGGAACTGGTTATCAAAAAAGAAAAACTTCCGGACCCCATCAATCAGTTTACGCTTCAATATTTTCCTGTCCTTACTGCGGACAGCCGAAAGATTCTTTTCACTAAAAGGGATGGGGTGATGGACAATCAGAAAGAAGATATTTATGTATCTTACCTAGGGGACGACGGGGAAACTTGGACGCTCCCGGCAGGTATTTCGGAAAATATAAACACTTATTATAATGAAGGGACCTGTACCATTTCCGCAGATGGGAATATCCTGATTTATACTTCCTGTGATGCACCGGATTCATTTGGCAGCTGCGACCTCTATGTAGCATATAGGGTCAATGGGCAGTGGCAGCGTTCTACCAATATGGGCAAAAATGTGAATTCCCGTTCATGGGAATCTCAGCCATCTTTGTCGGCCGATGGCAGGATTTTGTTTTTCTCTTCCAACAGAAGGGGAGGCTATGGAGGAAATGATATCTGGTACAGCGTTAGAAATGAGGATGGTTCATGGGCAGAAGCCAAAAATCTGGGCCCTACAGTCAATACACCCAGGGACGAGGTATCCCCTTTTATCTATTTCAATAATGAGATTTTATTTTTTGCTTCAAATGGCCATCAGGGTTTTGGTGGGATGGATCTTTTTGTATCGAGGGTGGTAGATGGAGAGTTTACCGAACCGGAAAACCTGGGTTATCCCATCAATGACCATCAGGATCAGTTTTCTTTGTTTATTACTGCGCAGAGGGATTATGCCTACTATACTGAGACCTCTTACAATGAAGGAAAAGTAGAACGTTCATTTCTGTACAGGTTTAAATTCCCAGAAGAAATCGCTTTGGGAGAAAAGTTGATTGTCACCCAAGGAAAAGTGCTCAATTCCAAAACAGGCGAGCCAGTAGCCGCGAAGCTATCTTTGGTGAGCCTTGCCAATGACAGCACAATGTACCAATTCAGATCTGATGGCAAAACGGGAGATTTTATGATGTTGTATCCCGATAAATCATTTTCGGGGCTTTATGTAGAAAAAGAAGGATACCTGCCCAAAATTTACAATGTGGACCGGGATAATCTTAAGGATCAGGAGGATCTGGAAATTTCCCTTACCCCAATAGGTCCGGGTGAAGAATTTGTGTTTGAAAATATTTTCTTTGATTTTGACAAAGATGAATTGAAACCGGAGTCTATGAGCTCTCTGAAGCGTCTGAGGGATTTTTTGATGACCAATTATAATGTCAATATATATATAGTAGGACATACCGACAATGTGGGCAGTGCATCATACAATGAGAACCTTAGCCTCAGAAGGGCAGAAAGTGTAAAACGGTATTTGTTGGAAAATGGGATCAAAGAAGGCAGGGCAATTCCACTTGGGAAGGGAGATAGAGAGCCCATCCGTCCTAATGACTCTGCTGAAAACAGGGCAATGAACAGGAGGATCACAATTTCTATTCAGGAGAATTATTGATTGTGATAAGGTTTGCAGAGGCTTCTGATACCAACTGATATTTTGGGTTTTAATAATGAATTAAGTGGGTGTCGAACATGACGGATCTTTTGAGTTTGCTTTGGTTTTTTGAATTTACCTATGGACAGACCTGTCTGGTTTTCATTCTCATTTGCGTTAACAGTATCATTTCCCCATCTTTTTCCTTATTTTTGCGACTCAATTGAATAGAGTAATGATACACGTTTGCAGAAAAGAGCATTTCAATGCTGCCCACAAGCTTTGGAATCCCAACTGGTCAGAAGAGAAAAATAAAGAAGTGTTTGGGCCTTGTTCCAATGTGAATTGGCATGGGCATAATTTTGAGCTTATCGTTACTGTGAAGGGAAAGCCTGATCCTGAGACAGGATTTGTGGTTGATCTTAAGGCATTGAGTACTTTGATTAAGGAACTGGTCATTGACAAAGTAGATCATAAAAACCTCAATATGGATGTGGATTTTATGAAAGGTAAAATGGCAAGCTGCGAAAATCTGGTAGTGGAGTTTTGGAAAATCCTTGAGCCAGCTATCAATAATATCGTGTCTGAAGGAAGTCTGTACAAGCTGACCTTGTATGAGACGCCCAGAAATTTTGTGGAGTACTATGGTGAATAGGCTTTTGGCCGATTCTTTTTTATAAAAATTTCCAATGAAATACTACCTCATCTGCGGCGAAAGATCCGGAGACTTACATGCGTCCAATCTTGTGACCGAACTCCAGAAACTGGACAGCGCAGCAGTTTTTAGAGGTATGGGTGGTGGCTATTGTGAAAATGCCGGTATGGACCTGTTGGTTCATTACAAAGAGGTGTCCATGATGGGTTTTGTGGAAGTGGTACTCGGGTTCAGGAAGGTTCTCAAATACCTGTCTTTGGTCAAGTCAGACTTAATGAGTTTCCGGCCGGATGCTTTGATTTTGGTAGACTTCGGAGGATTCAACATGAAAATAGCGGCATTTGCCAAATCCAAAGGTATTCCGGTGCATTATTATATTCCACCAAAGGTTTGGGCCTGGAACCAGAGCCGCGCGCTTAAAATCAAAAGGTTTACCGATCATGTGTATTGCATCCTTCCATTCGAGCCGGAATTTTTTCAAAAATACGAAGTCGAAGCCTATTATGTAGGCAATCCCCTTTTGGATGAAATAGCCAAGTTTGAACCTCATCCATTTTTTCATCAGAAGAACGAGCTTAATTATCAGCCTATCATAGCATTGCTCCCGGGCAGCCGTCAGCAGGAGCTGGACAACATGCTGTCTGTTATGTTGGAAGTGGTTAGAAAGTTCCCCAATGCACAGTTTGTAATTGCGGGGGTTTCCAATCTCAAGCCTGATGCATATACTCCAGCCATCAAAGCCGGAATCAGGATTGTTTTTGACCAAACTTACGACCTATTACATCATGCCACCGCTGCGATCGTGACTTCTGGTACGGCTACACTGGAAACAGCGATTTTCAGGGTACCACAAGTCGTCGTGTATAAGACCAGTTCGATAAGTTATGCCATAGCCAAAAGACTTATCAGGGTTCCGTTTATTTCATTGGTTAACCTTATAGCGGGAAAAGAGGTGGTTAAAGAACTTATTCAAAGTGATTTTAGAAGTAATTCTGTAGCACGTGAACTCAATCTCCTCCTGAGTGACATTTCTCAGAAAGCGAAAGTCTTGCAGGGCTATGATTTGGTAAAAGAAAATTTGGGGGATTTACCGGCATCTTCATGCGTCGCCAAGAAAATTTTTAAAGAATTAGGTAGAAATGATTGAAACAATACTATTTGGTGATCGTTTATTTAGTTAGTTGCCTTATTTCAGAATTTTATTTCTAATTTTCCTCTTTTTATCCATTAAAAAAATATAATTTTTAGCTTTAACAGTTTAATTTTATAGCAATATGATTTATTTCAATCAATGCTTTTGTAATTGTTCTATTTTTCGGAAGAAAATAAAATTAAATTTTTCAAAAAAAGTATAAATGGATAGTTTTTGGTTTGATAATTAATGTTTCATACTCAAAAAATTAAAATTGGTACTATTTAATTTTATCAATTAGTTACTTTTCGTTATCCCAATGTTAAGGAAAGTTAAAAAAGAATAATATTTTATTAAATATAGATTATTTGAATAATATTCTTTACCTGAAGAGAATAACATCCAAATAATACATATCTGTTCTACATATTTCCGTTTTTCAGAATAAAATTAAATTAAATACCAAAACATATAAGTGTAATTTCTTTTAAAGGTTTTGCATTATTTGGAGATTATAGATAGAATTGAAAGTTCATTAAATCAAATAACATAATTATGAGGAAAATTTTACTTCTAGGACTAGCGTTCTTGATGGCAGCCAGTACGGCATTTGCCCAAGAACGTGTAGTGACTGGAACGGTAACCTCTGCTGAGGATGGATTGCCGATTCCAGGTGCGTCAGTCGTAGTAAAAGGTACCACCATCGGTACGGCTACAGACTTAGACGGTCAATTTTCACTGAATGTGCCCCAAGGAAGCAACACCTTGGTGTTTTCATTTGTGGGTATGGAAATGCAGGAGCTCAATGTAGGCAACAGGTCACAATTGAATGTGGTGTTGCAGCCTGACACGAGAAGTTTGGAAGAGGTGATCGTGACCGGTTATGGTACGCAGCCTAAAAGAGAAGTGACCGGTGCGGTATCTTCCGTAAAAGGAGAATTGATCGAAAACCTTCCTATGCAGTCATTTGACCGTGCATTACAAGGTAGGGCATCAGGTGTACAGGTAAGATCTGCCAACGGTCTTCCAGGTGGTGCGGTAAACATCCGTATCCGTGGTGTAGGTTCAATTACTGCCGGTAACGAGCCTTTGTTTATCGTAGATGGTGTACAGTTGAATAACCAAGGTAACGCAAGCTTTACACAAGATAACCCATTGGCTTTCTTGAATCCCAACGACATTGAGTCTATGGAGATCCTTAAAGATGCTGCTTCTGCGGCAATTTATGGTTCACAGGCGGCTAACGGTGTTGTGATCATTACTACTAAAAAAGGTAAGCAAGGTAAAGCAAGATTTGAATTCAATGCTTTTGCCGGTGAAACGCAGCCAATGAAATTTTTGGATGTGCTAGGTGGTGATGAGTGGTATGCAATGAGAAGAGATGGTCTGACCAATGCAGGAATAGCCAATCCTCAAGCCAATGCCTTGAATGCTATGGGAGTTCGTCCAAGTAACTGGGAGTCTCTTAGTGCGGCAGAACTTGACGCTATCGGCTTAGGTTTGCCTACATACGATTGGCAAAGAGAAGTGATGGGCAGAGGTCGACTTCAGACTTATGAACTGAACGTATCCGGTGGTGATGACAGGACTACCTTCTTTGTATCTGGTTCTTATAATTATCAAGAGTCTTCTTTCCGTCCTGTTGACTTCGAAAGAGGTACATTTAGGACTTCTTTACAGCACAAAGCGAATGACAGATTGACATTGGAAACCAATATCAACATGTCAACTATCACCCAAAATGCACCATTCTCTATCGATGGTTCTTTCTTGGGTAACCCGGCTTTCTCTGCTTCAACAGTATTGCCACACAATGCCATCTTCAACGAAGACGGAAGCTACAATACCACTATCAGAGGTGTATTGAACCAAAATATTGTATTGGTAAATGACTTCAACTCTGGTACTGTTACTACAAATGCAGTAGTGGGTAACGGGGTAGCTACTTATAAAATCGCGGACAACATTACCTACAGAGGTTTAGTAGGTATCGACTACAGACTGATCACTGAAAACAGGTTCAGAGACCCAAGGACTCCTGACGGAGCCGGTGTAAGAGGTAGAGCAACTGCTGCCAATGACTGGAGAACAAGATTTATCACCACTCATACTGTAAACTGGAACAAGACCTTCAACAATGTACATAACCTTGCGGTGCTTGGTGGGTTTGAATATGTGTCCGAAACAAGAGAAGGATTGAACGGTGAAGCGATTGGTTTCCCAACTTTCCAATTCAGATACATCGATTCAGGTGCTACTCCTGAATTTGTGGGTGGTTTCTGGACCGGTTATAGAAGACAAGGTGTATTTGCCAATGCGAACTATAACTACAAAGAAAAATACCTATTTACAGCCACTGCACGTTATGATGGATCTTCCAGATTCGGTGCCAATACACAATACGGTATCTTCCCTTCAGTAAGAGCTGGTTGGAATATTGCCATGGAAGACTTCTTGAAAGATTCAGAAATCATCACTGACCTGAAGCTTAGAGCATCTTGGGGTAGAGCAGGTAATGATCAGATCGGTAACTTCGCAGCAAGAGGCCTTTACGGCGCTCCTACTGCAGGTAACTATGCCGGAAACGCAGGTATCAGACCTACTTCTTTGGCCAACCTTGACCTTGGTTGGGAAACAAACCAAACCATCAATTTGGGTATTGATTACGGTTTCTTCAATAACAGGGTAACGGGTTCCATCGAATTGTTCGACCAAAGAACTAAAGATCTTTTGTTGAATCAGCCTATCCTATGGACCAATGGTTTTAGTGATATTGCTAACAACGTTGGAGAATTGATGAACAGAGGTGTGGAATTTGAAGTGAACACGGTCAATTTTGACAGAAATGGATTCTCTTGGAGAACTTCATTCAATTTCACATACATCAGAAACGAAGTAGTTTCCTTGTATGATGATTTGGACTTCCTTCCAGCTAACCCAGGTATTGCAGTAGGACAGCCTGTCGGTAACCCTCCGTTCCCAGGAGTTCAAGCTCCAGGATCACATTTTGTGGCTGAATATGTTGGAGTCAACCCTGCTACTGGTCGTCCAATGTGGTTAGATGCAAATGGAAACAGAACATATCTCCCGGTAGCTGCTGACAGGGTTTATTTTGGATCCAACTTGGCACCTTATTATGGTGGTTTCAACAATACCTTCAGATATAAAGGTTTTGAATTGACTGCTTTCTTCACTTACGAATATGGAGCTATAGTATCAGATGGTCAGTACAACTTCCTGAGAGAGTCAGGTACCCGATTGGCGCTGAATGCACTTAGAGATGTAGTGGACCGACAATGGACAGCTCCTGGTGATATGACCGATATTCCAAGACACGTGGGTAATGCCAACGGTGGTAATGAGGTGAGAAGCCAAGGAAGAAACTTCGGTTCTGCAGCTTTGTTGAGAGCAGACTTTATCCGTCTTGCCCAATTGCAAGTTGGATACTCTTTCAATCCAAATACCATCAGAAACTTAGGTTTGTCCAGAGCGAGAGTATACGCACAGGGTATGAATTTGTGGACATATTCTGACTACCCTGGTTACGATCCGGAGTTTGCAGGCGGAGGTCTCGGTCAGATTCCAATCGTAAAAAGTTATCAGATCGGTGTACAGTTAGGATTTTAATAACAGACAGCAATGAAAATGACAAAATATATATATAAGTATGCATTTGCACTGCTCTTAGGTCTAGGTGTTGCAGTTTCTTCCTGTGACCTTAATGTAGATCCAAGACAGTCGATTGATGCAGATCAGGCCTTAAATACGCCCGACGGTGTAGAGGCCGCGGTGAATTCAGTTTATGCAAGGCTTAGGCAATCAACTAATTACGGTAGAAATCTTTTGGGATTATCTGATGCTTTGGCAGACGTGGGAAGAACTACATCCAATTCTGGTCGATTGATTCAGGAAAACAATAATCAGCCTAATGCGCACTTCAATTCTATTCCTGGTTCAGGACTAAGTTTTTGGCAAAATTCTTACTTTGCTATTAATGAAGCTAATTTGATCCTAGATGCGATTGCTTCAGGTGTTGAAGGTGCTTCAGCAGGGCAATTAGCCAGGTGGGAAGGTGAATTGAAGTTTTTAAGAGCTTTGTATTACTTCGATTTAGTAAAAGTTTATACTTACATTCCGACAGCTATCTATCAGCCAGGTTTGGTTGATGAAGGTGGTATTCCAATGCCTTTGGAAGGTTCCATTACTTCGGATATAGCTTTTGTGAGAAATTCTCCAAGATCGACCATTGATGAAAATTACAATCAGATTGTACAGGATATCAATGAATCCATTGCAGCATTGTCTACTTCCAGCCGTGCAGGTACTCAGTTTGCATCTGTTGGTGCCGCTCAAGGTCTTTTGGCTAGGGTTCAATTGTACAGAGGCAACTGGGCCGCTGCCCGTGATGCTGCTGCTGCGGCTTTGGAATCAGAAGTAGGTACTGTACTTGGTGGAATGGATTATGTAGCGGGTTGGAGAGCACAAAACCATCCTGAGGCTATGTTTGAAGTAAGGTTCCAGATTGCCGGTGAAGCTATCGGTGTAAATGAATCTCTTCAGTCTACTTATACTGTATTGCTTAACTTGGATAATAAAAATGCTCAAGGTGGATGGGGTGACTTTATCCCTAACCAAAGGGTGTTGGATTTCTTTGGATTGGCTCCTTTGCAAATCGGAGAGCCAGCTTCAGATAACAACAACTGGGATGTAACCAGAAATGATGATGTAAGGGCTCATTTATACACTACAGGAAGTACTGTAAGAGGTGCAAGAAATATCGAATGTGTCAAATTTATCTCAAAAGCTGGTTTTGCTTACGGTGACAACGTACCTGTAATCAGAAAGTCAGAAATGCATCTGATCAGAGCGGAAGCCAACTATCAGTTGGGAAATACCGGTGAAGCATTGACGGAATTGAACGCCTTCAAGTCTTTGAGAGGATTGGAAGCTGTAAGCGTAAGCGGTGAAGATATCCTGGAAGAAATCCTTTTGGAAAGATTCAAAGAGTTTGCTTTTGAAGGACACAGGTTCTTTGACCTAAAGAGATATGGAAGAGATTTGGATAAGAGATATTTGGGAGCTAACAACTTTGTGCCTTTCGACGATTTCAGAATCCTTCCTTTGATTCCTCAGCGTGAAGTTGATGGTAATACTAACCTTAATCAAAACAGAGGATACTAAAATTGAATAACAACATGAAAAAGATATTATCTATATTTTCTGTAATGATGGTTTTTGCGTTCGGTTCTTGTATCGACCAAAACTATCCTATCTGGGAAGGTGCTGAGGTAGAGTTTCAGACAGCAGTTGTTACTGCTCCTGTAGCTGGCCAAAATTATCCAAGGGTAACAGTAGCCAATACTGTAGGCTCACACTCTTTCCAGGTAAACCTGGTCGCTAGACAAAGAGCTAATGATGAAACCATAGCCTATAGAGTGGTTTCTGAAGGTACTACAGCAGTGGAAGGTACTGATTACAATGTTTCTGGTTCCTTGGTGATTCCTGCCAATTCTTCTACAGCTTCCTTGACTGTAGATGTGATTGACACCGGAGCTATTGGTGGATCTGTAGACTTGTTGTTGGAATTGGAAGGAAATTCTGAAATCCAGCCAAGCGAAAACTACAAGAGAGTGCAGTTGAGGATTACCCGTCCTGATCCTTCTGAAGATTAATCATTATTCCAATATTTAATAGTAAAAAAGGCCAGATAATCTCTGGTCTTTTTTTATATTTGGATATGAAAAAGTTTAGTTTAATTCTTCTGTTATCAGTGACTATTTGCTGTGGAAAGTCCATGGCACAGCTGCAAATGCTCAGAGATCAGGCAACAGGCAATCCAGTGATGGCCAATCCTTACCCTGAAGTAAAAGGTTCCCAATATTGGACCGAATTTGATTCGGGAACCATTATATTTTCGGACAAAGATACACTCAGTGATGTGGTGATCGCATTTAACGCTTTTAACCACACCTTGGAATACAGACAGGGCAGAGAATTGATGGCCTATTCACCAGGTAAGATCAACGGGTTTATCCTTAACCCTAGCTCCAATCCTCAACTGTACCGTTCAGGATATGATATTCCGGGGACTGGGAAAAACAGGTTTGTTGAAGTGTTGGTAGATGGGGATTATACCCTGGTAAACCATAAATACAAGAAAATGATTGATGATCCGGGAGCTACTTATGGCTCACAGCGGGCAAAAGCATTTTCTAATGCTGAAGATCTTTATGTGTTTAAAGATGGGGAAGCATTTCTTTGGAAAACGAGGAAAAAAATAATGGTTGAATATTTTGGGGATGAGGTTTACAAGACCATTAATGAGCTTAGCAATAAGTATAATTTGGACCTAAAAGAAAAGGCGGATATCAGGAGATTGATTATGCTGCTAAATGCAGATAAATAAAAAAAGAGGCTGTATCATAAATTGATCTTCAGATTTATTTACCAAACAAAATTCTGTTTTAAGAGTCAATTTCTTTGTGACTTAGTGGCTTTGTGGCTAATAATGCCACGAAGACTCTAAGACACAAAGTTTCACTTATTGCAAACCAAATAAAATTTTAGCAATTTTTTAAAGCATTGACTTATGATACAGCCTCTTTTTTATGCTACTTGAAGCTTTTTGAATTTGGATTTTTCAAATTGCTCCTCTGCGTATTTTTTGTCAATGACCAATTCCTTTACGGATTCGTCTGATGGCAGTTCATACATGGCATCTGTAATGATTGCTTCACAAATAGACCTCAATCCCCTGGCACCAAGATTGTACTCCATTGCCTTTTCTACTATGTAGTCAATCCCGCTCTCATCGAACTTGAGCGTGACATCTTCCATAGCGAGTAATTTGGTATACTGCTTAGTAAGTGCATTTTTGGGTTCCGTAAGGATGCTTTTTAGCGCAGCTTTGTCAAGAGGATCCAAATGGGTCACTACAGGGAGCCTTCCTATCAGTTCCGGGATAAGTCCAAAAGACTTCAGATCCTGTGCTGTGACATATTGAAGGAGATTGCTTCTGTCCACCTGCTTGCTTTCTGATTTTTTGCTGAAACCAAGCGGCTGCGTGTTGAGCCTGTTGGCAATATGTCTGCCGATACCATCAAAAGCCCCACCGCAAATGAACAGGATATTTTCAGTATTTACAGCAATCATTTTCTGATCAGGATGCTTTCTGCCGCCCTGTGGTGGTACGTTGACTACAGTACCTTCCAAGAGTTTTAACAAAGCTTGCTGCACACCCTCTCCACTGACATCCCTCGTAATGGATGGATTGTCTGACTTTCTGGCGATTTTATCTATTTCGTCAATGTAGACAATCCCTCTTTCTGCCGCTTCCACATTGTAGTCGGCAGCTTGAAGTAGTCTGGTGAGTATGCTTTCCACATCTTCTCCAACGTATCCGGCCTCTGTAAGGACAGTAGCATCTGCGATACAGAAAGGTACCTCAAGAATTTTGGCGAGTGTTTTTGCCAGATAAGTCTTTCCCGTACCTGTATCACCTACCATGATTATGTTGGATTTTTCAATCTTGATTTCGTCCTCTTCGGTAGTTTTTTGCACCAATCTTTTATAGTGATTGTACACCGCTACAGTCAGAACTTTTTTGGCGTCATATTGTCCTATGACATATTCATTTAAGAATCCGGTGAGTTCCTTTGGTTTTCTAAGCTTAAGCTTCAGGTTTTTGGCAGAAGGCTTTTTGTTTTTTTCTTCTTCCCCCAGAATCTGATAGGCCTGATCGATACAGTAATTACAGATATGTGCTGAAATACCTGATACCATCAGATCCACATCTTTCTTATTTCTCCCACAAAAGGAACAGGTAATTTGTGCCATTTTTATTATTTTCTTATCAATACTTCATCAATTAAGCCATATTCCTTGGCTTCGGGTGCTTTCATCCAGTAATCTCTGTCAGAATCTCTTTCGATCTCTTCAAAGGTTTTTCCTGAATGGTCAGCCAATATCTGGTAAAGTTCTTCTTTCATGGATAAAATCAGTTTAAGGGAAATTTCCATGTCCTTGGATTGTCCCTGCATTCCTCCTGAAGGTTGGTGAATCATTACCCTGCTGTGCTTCAATGCAGATCTTTTATCTTTAGCTCCTCCTGCCAAAAGTACAGCTCCCATAGAAGCGGCAATGCCGGTACAAATGGTGGCAACTTCGGGCTGAATGTATTGCATGGTATCATAAATCCCCAGTCCGGCAGTCACCGAACCCCCAGGGCTATTGATATAAAGAAGCACGTCTTTTTTGGGATCGGTGGATTCCAAGAAGAGAAGCTGTGCGGTGATGATATTGGCGATAAAGTCGTCAACTTGTGTTCCGAGGAAAATAATCCTGTCCATGATGAGCCTGGAAAACACGTCGATTTCCCTGAAATTGGTAGGTCTTTCCTCAATGACCGATCTGGTCATATTTTCTACAAATGTACTGTATTGGTCAAATGCATTTCCGCTGATTCCTCTATTGTGGACAGCGAATTTTCTGAATTCGTCTCTGTTGATCATAATCGCGTTTTTAGTCTTGTACAAAAATAAAAAAAGCCCTTACTAAAAGAAGGACTTTTCAATAACGATTTTGAATCAGGATTAGTTTTCCAACATCTCCTTGAATTTATCAGTGCTGATAGTTTCTTCTTTCACTCCAGCTTTTTCTTTAGCAAATGCCAATACTTTATCATTTTGAACAGACGTGAGCATCTGCATGTAGTTCTGTCCTTCGTTACCTTTTAGGTAATTGTCTACAAACATGTCCATGCTGTCTTCCATCTGAGCGCCCATGCCTGATGAAGCAAATTGCTCTCTGATCATCTCTTTGGTCTTTTCAATGACATCTTCGTGTTCAGCTTTGATGTCATTGTCTTTTGCCACCTGATTTGAAATCAAGGTCCAGGTTAGCTGCTTGGCATAGATGGGATATTCTTTTTCTACCTGCTCAGTAGTTACTTTGCCTTCGTTGGCTTTGAATAACCATTCTTTCAAAAATTCTTCAGGAAGTTCAATCTTAGCTGAAGCAATGATTTTGTCTTTCAATTGCTCATCGCTGTAGACAGCGGCTTCTTTGTTGTAGTTGTCAGAGATGATTTCTTGTACTTTAGACCTCATTTCTTCTTCGCTGCTCACCTGATCAGGACCGAAAAGCTTGTCGAAGAATTCCTGATTGAATTCTGCCAGTTCAGTTCTGTTGATATTTTGTACCGTAAAAGTGAATTTTCCGGAAAGTTTGGATACCTCATCCTCTTCCACTCCTACAGTCTGAGCTAGATCTTCAGTGATAGCTTTTGAAGGATCCATTTCGATTACATCACCTTTCTTTACGCCCACAAATTTCTTCAGGGACTTTTTCTCCACCTTGGAAAGCGGAAGACTGAAAGTCTTTTCAAATGAACCATCTTCAGATTTTAGGTCTCCGTAAATGAAGTCGTTTTCTTCACTTACCTCAGGGTTGGTCATCTTTCCGTATTGGCTTCTAAGATTGGCGATTGCTTCTTCAAGCTCTGAGTCAGACATTTCTACTTTGTAAGCAGTGGCGTTAAGAGAATCATCCAATTTGAAATCTATATTTTCTACAAATCCGATTTTATACTCGAATTCGAATTCTTTTTGGTTTTTCCAGTCGATCTTGTCAGCGTCTTCAAATACAGGAAGTGGATCACCAAGAATCCTAAAAGTCTGCTCTTTCAAATAGGTGTTGAGTGAAGATGAAAGAATGTCATTGATTTCATCTACCAAAACAGAAGTACCGTACATTTTCTTGATCATGGAGACAGGAGCCTTTCCCGGACGAAAACCTTTGATATTGGCCTTTTTGGCATAATCTTTAAGTTTCGCCTCAACCTTCGGTTGATAATCTGCTTCATTTAATTTAATTTTAACTGAAGCTTGATTTGCTGAATGTTTGTCTAAAGAGATTTCCAAGGTAAATTGATTTTGGTTAGATTTTAATTAAAAACCCTCAATCTCTTTTCCATTTTGCTTCCGACGGTGCCGGATTCTAATCGGAATTGTGATTGAGGGTTAAGATGTGTGCGGATGGAGGGACTCGAACCCCCATGCCTCGCGGCGCTAGATCCTAAGTCTAGTGCGTCTACCAATTTCGCCACATCCGCATTAACGTGGGGCAAAGGTAATAAGGAAATTTTAACTTGCAATAGCATCTGAAAAAATTCCTCAAGAAGTTGAAAAAAAAATTAAAATAAGCGCCTAATTTTGATTGGTGCTTATGGATTCAATACCACTATATGATTCAGGTAGATTTAGAAGAAGAGAGAAAAGAAATACTCAAAAGGTACAGAAGGCTACTGCGAATGGCCAAGCCAATGCTCAAGGAAGGCGATGCCAAGCTGATCAAAAAGGCTTTTAATGTAGCGAGTGAGGCCCATAAGGAAATGAGGAGAAAATCCGGAGAGCCTTACATTTACCATCCTCTTGAAGTGGCATTGGTCTGTGTGGAGGAGATCGGGCTCGGCACTACCAGTATTGTATCTGCCCTGCTTCATGATGTAGTGGAAGATACTGATTGGGAGCTGGAGGATATAGAAAGAGATTTTGGTGCCAAAGTTGCCCAGATCATAGATGGACTCACCAAGATTTCAGGAGTTTTTGATTATGGCTCCTCCCAGCAGGCGGAGAATTTCCGCAAAATGCTTCTCACCCTCTCTGATGATGTGCGCGTGATTCTGATCAAATTGGCGGACAGGCTCAATAATATGAGGACGCTGGAAAGCATGCCGCGGCACAAGCAGCTTAAAATTGCATCGGAAACCATGTACCTCTATGCGCCACTTGCGCACAGGCTCGGACTATATGCCATCAAGTCTGAGCTGGAGGATCTTTATCTCAAATACACGGATGCTGATACCTACAGCTATATTGTAGAAAAAATCAACGAAACCCGGTTATCTAGAAATAAATTTATAAAAGCCTTTATAACTCCTATTGAGGAAGAGCTCCATGCACAAGGTTTTGAATTCACTGTAAAAGGAAGACCTAAGTCTGTTTATTCTATTTATAACAAAATGAAAAAACAGAATATCCCCTTCGAAGAGGTGTTTGACCTTTTTGCAGTCAGGATCATCATTGACAGTGAGCTCGAGGACGAAAAGGCAGATTGTTGGCAGGTTTATTCCATAGTGACGGATTTTTATAGGCCCAATCCTGACCGGCTTAGAGATTGGATCAGTACCCCAAGAGCGAATGGGTATGAATCCCTTCACACCACAGTAATGAGTAACACCGGACAATGGGTGGAAGTACAGATCCGGACTTCAAGGATGGATGACATTGCGGAGAGAGGGTATGCGGCACATTGGAAATACAAAGAAATAGAAGCTGCCCAAGCGAAAGGAAGCTCAGGTCTGGATGAATGGATCATGCAGGTCAGGTCACTTTTAGAGTCCAATGACGGGTCAGCGATAGAGTTTATGGATGATTTCCGTGGCAACCTATTCCACGATGAGGTGTTTGTGTTTACCCCAAAAGGTGAACTCAAGGTGTTGCCCTTTGGGGCGACAGCTTTGGATTTTGCATTTGAAATCCATACAGAAGTAGGGGCTAAGTGTATAGGTGCCAAAGTCAACCAAAGACTGGTACCTATTAATCATAAGCTGAAAAACGGTGATCAGGTAGAAATCCTGACTTCAAATAAACAAAAACCTACTGAAGACTGGCTGAATTCTGTGGTAACTTCGAGGGCGAAGGCAAAAATCAAAGATGCCCTTAAGGAGGAGAAAAAGTCCACCATGCTTGACGGCAAAGAAATCGTACAGCGGAAACTCCGTCAGATGAAAATGGATTTCAATTCTGAGGTTGTGGAGCAGTTGAGGGCATATTTTGAGACAAAGACACCCAATGAGTTTTATTACAAAGTGGGGAAGGGGGTAATAGATGCGACTTCCATCAAAAGCTTTAAGGAGTTTAAAGAACAGAAAAAACAAAAGAGCAAACCTTCATTGGACAAGGTAAAAGATGAGTCGTCTTTTACCAAAGAAATTAAAAACCTCAAAGGACCGGATCATGATCAGTTGTTGATCGGGGAAGATATGGACGTGGTGGATTATATTCTTGCCAAGTGCTGTAATCCTATTCCCGGTGATGATGTGTTTGGATTTGTGACGGTCAATGAGGGTATCAAGATTCACAGAACTTCTTGCCCAAATGCGCTGGAATTACTTTCCAACCATGGCAACAGGGTAATAAAAGCACGATGGACCAGCCAACAGGAAATAGCATTTCTTGCCGGATTGAGGATAGTGGGTACAGACCGTGTAGGTTTGATCAATGATGTCACCAAAGTCATCTCCAATGAGCTGAAAGTAAATATGCGCTCCATCACTGTAGACTCCGACAGTGGGATATTTGAGGGTACGATCAAATTGTATGTGCACAGTACCCAGCACCTGGAGAAGCTCGTGGACAATCTTTCCAAAGTCGAAGGTATAATAAAAGTCACGAGGTTTGATTAATTCATGCTTTGGGTTTTATTTGAATCTTTTCTAAATAAGATCAGTTATATTTGAAAAAAAAAGCATTACATGGCCTTAAATGAAAGTGTTTTTGAGGAGGTAAAAAAAATATTCACTGCCTATCTGGAAAACAAAAAGCTACGCAAAACCCCTGAACGATACGCCATCCTGGAGGAAATCTATGGAAGAACCGGACATTTTGATGTGGAGTCGCTGTATATCAGCATGAAAAACAAAAACTATCGGGTCAGTAGGGCTACGGTTTACAATACCTTAGATTTATTAGTTGAATGTGATTTGGTGACCAAGCATCAGTTTGGCCAAAACTTGGCACAATTCGAGAAATCATATGGCTACAAGCAGCATGACCATCTTATCTGCACTGATTGTAATAAAGTTTTGGAGTTTTGCGATCCTAGAGTGCAGAACATACAAAATACGGTGGGGGAAGTTCTGAACTTTCAAGTCTTGCACCATTCACTGATTTTGTATGGCAATTGTAAAAAAGAACAATGTGAAAATAGACCTACTGTATGAAACTGACCTATCAATTAGACAAAGAAGAAAAAGCTTATTTTTTACATATCCAAGGGGACCTTATTGGAGATGAAGTAGGGCCTAAGTTGGTAGAAATGGTTTCAGATGCAGTCAATGACGGTGTCAGGAATTTTGTAGTGGACCTGAGTGAGGTAAGGTACATCAGTTCCAGTGGAATCGGTCTTTTGATCACCATGCTGACCAAAATGAGAAATGTAGAAGGGGAAGTGTACCTTACTTCACCTTCAGACCATGTAAAAAAGCTTTTGATCATCACCAAGCTCAATAATATTTTTACGGTGTTTGATACAGTAGCAGAGGCAAAAGAAAAAATAGGCTGAGTTGAAAAATAAGTGGTTTAGAAATTCACTTCTTTTAATTTTAGCAGCACACCTTATTTCCTGCTCCGAAGAAAAACGATTTTCAGGGCAGGAAATTTTTGTTGATATCAGCCCGAAAATAACAGTGTATTTTGCTGACACAGACCTGAGCTCCCAGTATCCATTTCCACATTCTAGTTTCTTGGATTCAAGCTTAATGATATCCTATAATATGTTGAGAAATTCTTTGGACACTATTTATTTTGAGGGAGATACTTTAAAAGTAAAAGAGGGTTTTTATTTAGAAAAGGATGGTCCAAGACGTACAGAAGGAATTAATAACTTGGTATATACATCCTTGGGGCTTGTTTTATTTAATGCCAAAAATGTTATGATCGATAAAGATGGTCCTTCCTATATTGAAAACTTTAGGTTGATAGAGTCGGACTTATTTAGAGATAATGTTTTTTATAGCATAGCAAGTGGTGGTGTTTCTTACTATTTAGATTGGTTTTATAAAGGCTATGACCAAAACCGTGAGAATTTATTTTTCTTTGCACGGGATTTTAAGTCAAAAGATTTTAAACTGATCAAGTTTGATTTGGAGGGAAAAAGTTTTAAGGAAATGCCAATGTGGGCAAACTTTGAATTGATTAACAACTATGAGGTTGAAATTCAAAATGTTTCAAAAAACCACATGCCTTTTATTTTTATTCAGGGTGATATTTTAGTTCTATCATACAATTACAGTAACGAGTTTGTAATTGTTGATTTAAATACGGAATCTGAAAGAAATAAAAAATTTGCTTCAGAACTATTTCCTTTAAGGAAAAGGACTTTTCAGAAAATTGACTTGGACACTGAATTAATTGATCCTGAAGATTTTAAACGCGTTATGGATTTAATTGATGAATGGGACAAAGATGTTGCATTTGGAAACTTTGAAAAACTGCCGAATGGTAAAGGCTTTTGCAGGCTGGTGAGAGGTGCTACTTTGGGTGAAGACAAGACTGATCCACAGTTATTTTTAGAAGTATTTAATAATGAATGGGATAAAATTGGTGAAGTTAGTTTATCAGAATTGGAACCTAATTTAAGTACATTATTTTTTGCCATAGGAGACCGGCTATTTTTCAAAGCTAAAGAACAGGACAATGAAAATTATATGGATTACTATTTTGTGGAAGTTGATTTTTGAAAGGATAGCATTAGCCTTTCATACTTCTCTGTATAGGTTCTATAATAAATAAGCTGTTTTCCTTGCAATTATTTAACCTTATTCCAAATTTCACGGCTTAAAAGAAATCAATAAGACATTTTAAATATAAATCAATGAAAATGGATGTGCTTTTGGGCCTGCAATGGGGCGACGAAGGAAAAGGTAAGGTTGTGGATGTGCTAGCGCCGCAATACGATGTAGTCGCCAGGTTTCAGGGAGGGCCCAATGCCGGTCATACTTTGGAATTTGACGGGATCAAGCATGTGCTTCATCAGATTCCATCCGGGATTTTTAGAGAAAACATCACCAATATTATTGGAAATGGGGTAGTGCTTGACCCTGTAATCCTCAAAAAGGAAATTGAAGGGCTTCACAAGTTCAATATAGCATTCAAAAAGAACCTTTTTATTTCAAAAAAGGCCACCATTATCATTCCAACCCATAAGTTGTTGGACGCATCTTATGAAAAATCCAAAGGGGATAAAAAAATCGGATCTACACTAAAAGGTATAGGGCCGACTTATCAGGATAAGATAGGAAGAGTCGCTTTGAGGGTAGGAGATATTCTCTCTCCTGATTTTAAGGAAAAATATCTAGGTCTTGTAGATAAGCACAAAACCATACTGTCATTTTACGATTTTGACCTAAGCCAATTGGCAGAGCTGGAGGCTACGTTTTTTGATGCGGTAGAATTCTTCAAGACACTCAATCTTGTGGACAGTGAGTACGAAGTGAATAGGTACCTCAAAGAAGGTCAGCGGGTATTGGCTGAGGGCGCGCAGGGTTCTCTTTTGGATATTGATTTTGGCAGTTATCCTTTTGTGACCTCTTCCACTACAATGGCTCCAGGAGCATGTACAGGGTTGGGAGTGGCCCCATCCAGGATTGGAGAGGTTTACGGAATTTTTAAAGCGTACTGTACTAGAGTAGGTAGTGGTCCTTTCCCTACGGAGCTTTTCGATGAAGATGGGGAAGCAATGAGAAAAGAAGGAAATGAATTTGGCTCCACCACTGGAAGACCAAGAAGGTGTGGTTGGATAGATCTGCCTGCTTTGAAGTACTCTATCATGATCAATGGAGTGACCCAGTTGTTTATGATGAAAGCTGATGTACTCAATATTTTCGAACAAATAAAAGTCTGCACGCACTATGAATTGCCTGATGGAACAATGGTGGACAGGTTGACCTATGAGTTGGATTCAGTAGAAGTGAAGCCTGTTTATCAAACCGTACCCGGCTGGAACCAATCCTTGGCTGATATAAGTAGCTATGATGGATTTCCAAAGGAGCTGAAGGACTATGTAGACATGTTGGAAAAAGCACTGGAAGTCCCAATCAGGATGGTTTCGGTAGGTCCTGATAGGAAACAGACAATTTTAAGATAAGGAAAAAAGCCTCTTGTAATCGGGAGGCTTTTTTTTTGACCTAAAAGATCTAATTTGCATACATAAAGTTTAATTAGGTTTTGAAGGATATATTTTATTTTAGTGCTGAAAGTAAAAGTATAAAGCTGGTCTCTTTTGTTTTTGCTGTTTTTTATACCCTATTATTTATGGCATCTTTTTCATTTGCCCAAACAGGTTTTCCTTTTTGCGGGGACTTTTCTGACGATTCCAATCCATTATTTATCACAGGGGGATCAGCTAGGATAGATGATGGGGTCTTACGATTGACGGATGCAGACCAAGATCAAAGTGGGTATGCATACATTGATATTCCATTCCCTTCTAATTTTGGTATCAAGGCCACTTTTGAAATGTATATCTATGGTGGTACTGGAGGTGATGGGATGACGGTTTTTTTATTTGATGCAGCAACCCAAAATTTTGCTCCCGGAGGATTTGGAGGGTCCTTGGGGTATGCTCCAAGAAATGAAATTCCCGGTCTTACGGGAGCCTATTTCGGCTTAGGCTTTGATGTTTTCGGCAATTTTTCAAATTCTTCGGAAAATAAAAACGGTGGCTTATCGACAGACCTTACTTACCCAAACACGATTGCGGTTAGGACTGGTGGGAGTGGGTTTTCAGGCTACAATTTTCTGGTAGCCAAAACAACCCTTGCGGTAGAGGAGACTCCCATTTCTTTACCATTGAATGAAATGTTTGCCCTTAACTCAGGGATACAGGGCACCCCACGTGTCACAAATCCTGATCAGCTGGGATATAGAAAGGTTTATTTGGAATTACTTCCCAATCCAAATGGGAATGGTTATTTACTAAATCTTGAAATGGATATCAACAATGGGGCGGGACTCAGAAGAGTAGTGATATTTTCAAACCAGCCCTATACCCAATCTGCTCCAGAAAATTTAAAAATAGGATTTGCGGCCTCAACTGGCTCAATTGTCAATATCCACGAAATAGGGGAGTTGACCGTAGAGGTAGCGGATCAGGAAGGCTTGGAAAATCCTGTAACCCGTGAATTTGAAGATTTGGCCACATGCGCAGGACAGGACAATTTTTTTGAGATTCCAGCTGATGCCATTGACCTGCCTAATGAAAACTCTACTGTGAGGTGCCTTCAATTTTACAGATCATTGGAGGAGATTGACGCTGTCTTGGATGACATTTGTTTGCAAGGTAGGTGCCGGTCTGATGTACTCGAGCTGGAGCAAGGAGTATTGAGAGCAAATGGAAATGCGGTTGGCTATACTTTTACTCCAAGTGCAGATTTTATAGACCAGACCCTGACAGTTTATTATACCATAATAGACACTTATGGTAGGCAGTCCAATGGGAGTGCTCTCAATCTTTTTATCCAGGAATCCCCTAATCCGGTGAATATAAAGTTTGAGGATTTTGATACAGAGACCAATGAAGTCTCCATATGTGAGGGGGAGTCAGTCAGAATGGAAGCGTTCGGGGATGACCTTTATTCGAGTTTCAAATGGTATTTGAATGACGTTTTTGTTAGAGAAACTCAAGAGCCTTTTTATGAGTCAGGATTGCCGGGAGCCTACAAGGTGGAAGGGTATACCAATAGAAATGAATGTTTTGTAGTATCAGAGGAGATTTTGATCTCTATACCTGAGCTTCCAGAAGTTACCATTCAGGAAGAAATAATAGCTTGCCTTCCGGAAGAAGCACCTAACCTTTTGGATTATTTGGAAGATTTTGATCCTGATTCTTTTGATTATAGATTAATTGGCCCTAACGGGGAAACTCGGATTGAGGAGGCGATTGATTCTGTTGATTTGCCACCCGGGGAGTTTACCCTTGAGGCCAAGAGAAAAGGGCTTGAGTGTTTTGGTCCTCCCTCAAATTTTGTAGTCAATTATGTGACGGAGCCATTGATGTTAGCGATTTCTTATCAACTGATGGATCCTTCAAGGCCGTCTGATGCGGATATTTTTATAGATGATGAGATAAGCTTTTCTTTTGAATCCAATCGGACTATTGTCGAATCAGAATGGGATTTTGGGGATGGGTCAACTGCCTCAGGTTTAACTCCCGGTCATGTTTTTGGTGAAAGGGGAGAGTATTTGATTCAGGTTACCGCGATAGATGAATTTGGCTGTTCAACTACAGATGAGATTACTTTGGTTTTGGACCTTTCCTACAGGGTGATGATTCCGACAGGGTTTACACCGACCCAATTTGAAAACAGGTATTTTAGACCAAAGGTAAGAGGGATCGTGGAAATGGAATTATTGGTTTTCAATCTCTGGGGAAATATGGTTTTCCAAAGTAATGATTTAAAAACTGAAGGTTGGGATGGAAGTTTTAAAGGGGAATTGGCACCTGGAGGCAGTTATGTATACAAAGTAAAGATGCTGTCAGTGGATGGGGAAGTATTTGAGCAAACAGGTAAATTTCAATTGATAAGATGAGGAAAATATTCTGGATGCTGATCATGCTATTGTACGTGCCACTGCTGAAAGCGCAGGATATACAGTTTTCTCAGTTTTATGCGGCGTCTATGTATTTGAATCCTGCATTTGCAGGTAGTGCGGAGATTACCAGGCTGGGTTTGAATTTCAGAAATCAATGGCCTTCTATTGATCAAAGTTTTATTGCTTACAGTGCTTATGTTGACCATTTTTTTGAAGACTACAATTCGGGGGTAGGTGTGATTGTAAATGGAAGCAGGGAGTCTTTCTCCAATCTTCAGAATAACGAAATCGGGCTTATGTATACGTATAGGCTTCGGATTGGGGAGAAAAGCTTTCTAAACTTCGGTGTGCAGGGCAGCTATGGATTAAGGGCAGCTGCTTTTGATGAGGTGGTTTTAGGGACTCAGCTTGATATTGATAGAGGGGTGATTTTGCCTTCTCCCGGTTCCGGAATAATAGACGACAGGCAAAACAGTTTTTTTGATTTACATTCCGGCCTGTTGTTTTACAATGATAAATTCTGGGTGGGTATTTCCAGTCATCACTTGACAGAGCCTGATTTATCCTATTTAATGGATGGTTATGATGGTTTGCCAAGAAAATATTCTGCACATGGAGGGGTGAGGTTTAACTTGAAGCCAGGCTTTATCAATGACTATTTTAACAATACCCAGCAGGAAAGAACAGTTTCCTTTGCTTTTAATTATAAAAAGCAAGGTTTATTTGATCAGTTGGATATTGGTTCAGAGCTTTATTTTGAGCCGATCGTATTAGGGATTTGGTATAGGGGCTTACCTTCTTTTAATGCCCTTCCAAATAACGATGCCATTATAGGATTGGTAGGTTTTTCATTTCAGAGCGGACTGGATATAGGATATAGCTACGATTTCACGCTGTCGAGGCTTGGGTGGAGAAATTCAGGCGGGGCCCATGAAGTTTCAATGAGGTACTCTTTTATAGATCAGCTTTATCAAAAAAGCAAAAGAAGGACGCCTGCTTTTAGGTATTGATATTTTTTCTGTTGATTATCAATGTACTTAACAATTTTTGAGGATTATTTTCAAAATAGGTTTTGCAGATGAAAAAAAGAGTTGCACCTTTGCATTCCCAAAACGATGGAACGCTAGCAAAACAACTGCTAGAAAATTTTGAAATAAAGCGAAAGTAGTTGCCAAAGAAGAAAAAATATTTTCTTTTTTCTTCTTTGGAAAAATAAAATTTTGAATTACCTTTGCAAACCCAATCAGCTAAAGAGTTGAGGGAAATAAGAAGAAAGGGTTTTCAATAGAAAGACCGCGGATGCATTTGAGAAAGTAATGCGTTAAGTTCATTGAAATGTTGTGACAGAGAATAATAAAGAATACAGATAGGCCGGGAACAGCTTTTGGGTTGATAGAGACTGGCTCTGTGTCCACTGATAAGGATGGTACATGGGGCAAAACAAACTTTACAACGGAGAGTTTGATCCTGGCTCAGGATGAACGCTAGCGGCAGGCCTAATACATGCAAGTCGTACGGTAGAGATTCTTTCGGGGATCTTGAGAGTGGCGCACGGGTGCGTAACGCGTATGCAACCTGCCTGTTACAGGGGGATAGCCCGGGGAAACCCGGATTAATACCCCATGGTATTGGACGATGGCATCGTTGTCCAATTAAAGATTTATCGGTAACAGATGGGCATGCGTAGGATTAGCTGGTTGGTAGGGTAACGGCCTACCAAGGCTGTGATCCTTAGGGGTTCTGAGAGGAAGGTCCCCCACACTGGCACTGAGATACGGGCCAGACTCCTACGGGAGGCAGCAGTAGGGAATATTGGGCAATGGGCGGAAGCCTGACCCAGCCATGCCGCGTGCAGGAAGACGGCCTTACGGGTTGTAAACTGCTTTTATCAGGGAAGAAAAAGGCCATGCGTGGCAGATTGCCGGTACCTGATGAATAAGCACCGGCTAACTCCGTGCCAGCAGCCGCGGTAATACGGAGGGTGCGAGCGTTGTCCGGATTTATTGGGTTTAAAGGGTGCGTAGGCGGCCATATAAGTCAGCGGTGAAAGTT
Organism: Arthrospiribacter ruber; assembly: GCF_019343195.1. GTDB lineage: Bacteria > Bacteroidota > Bacteroidia > Cytophagales > Cyclobacteriaceae > Arthrospiribacter > Arthrospiribacter ruber. The sequence continues at coordinate 124 of NZ_RPHB01000006.1, read as the reverse complement.
TGGGGCTCAACCCTAAAATTGCCGTTGATACTGTTTGGCTTGAGTGCGTTCTGGGTACATGGAATTTATGGTGTAGCGGTGAAATGCATAGATACCATAAGGAACACCGATAGCGTAGGCATTG
>NZ_RPHB01000005.1 GCF_019343195.1 Arthrospiribacter ruber | reverse complement strand
ACTTTTGGACAAGCCGGAATTCAGCTTCAGTTCAGCAAAATGATGCTCCATGCCAACTACCAACTCCCCATCAGCCAAAGTTTCAATAGTGATGATCATGTGCATATTGAATCCAAAGGGAGGTTTTCAGTGACTATGATTGCGTTTATTGGTAAAAAATCAAATTCAGGTATATTTGAATTTCAATAAAAAGCTTGTGCAGACCTTCCCCAGCTGGGTGAAGATTTGCGGATATAGGTGTAGATTGCCCACTCTACGTTCTGGCTACTCGCTAAATGGCTTCACTGAAGCTATTCTTAGGGTTTACAGACTTTGCAGGAGCGGTATCCCTTCAGCAAACAGTCCTTACTTGAAAAAAGAAATTCCACATTTTCTATCTTTGGGTATCCACCGAAAAATTGACAAGCATTTTTTCAAGACATTTGAATTCATTAATAAGTGCATCCCAAAATATTTTCCTCATCAACTCAACCTGATTCTTTTATCAACTCTACCTTTTTTCTGTTGAAGTAAATCCAATGGATTCAATTACTCAATTAAATATTTCCGCATTTTGGATTCACTAAAATGTAAAAGGTCATATTTGATTTTTCTAATTTGATTTAGTCTTTACTCATGTGGAAATTTTAATTTCTTGATATGAAAGTTTTAAAAAACAGCAGTGATTTTCATTTAACTGTTCATTCAGGAGAGTTTTCAAGATCAATTTTCAAAGGAGTATTTATCTAAAAATATTTTTTAGGTGATGACAGATTCAATTTTCACAATTGAATCTGAATCATCACTGGGAAATGATCCGAAGGATATTTTTTCCCATAATTGTCAGATAACACTCCGTATTTATTGACCTTAATGTTATTGTTGATAAATATGTAATCAATTCTTCTGTCGGGAAGCAATTCCCAGTTAAAAGCATTGAACGTTCCCTCAGGTCCATGTGGACTAAGTTGGCTTTCATGATAGCTATCTTTGAATTCTTTGGATTCCACCACTGTAAGATATGCTTCATTATCTGGGGTGACATTCATATCTCCCATAAAAATCACAGCGTCTCCTGGATCAGTGTTTGCACTTATTTTATCAAGCACAAGTTTGCTGCTTTGTTTTCTTGCTTCTTGACCAACATGGTCATAGTGCACATTAAATACCCAAAACCGGTTTTCATCTGATGTTTCAAATCTGGCATAAGTGCATATTCGGTTCATGGCTGCATCCCAACCTATGCTAGGCTTTTCAGGAGTTTCTGACAACCAAAAATCACCCGATTGCAACAGTTTAAATCTGGAGGGATCATAGAAAATAGCACTATGCTCGCCCATTGAATTTCCATCATCCCTACCACTTCCTACATAGTCAAAACCAAGGTCTTTTTTTAAATCTTCCAGTTGGTTTTTCAAACCTTCTTGAGTTCCAAAGAGAACGATTTCATGAAAATTTATCAGTGAACTTATTTTGGGTTTACGGTCCTGCCAAAGGTTTCCTTCATCTCCGGGATTATCAAACCTAATGTTATACGTGGCGAGGTTGAATTTTTGGGCGAATCCAGGTAAAGGAGAAGTAAATAATGAAAATAAAAGGATAATGTAAACAGTCGGATTTTTCATATTGTAAAAAAAGTAATTATTTGTAGTGCGGACTTTCAATTTCCAATTTTTTTAGACCTTCTTTTATTTCAGGAGCACTCATAAATAAATCCCATAATAACCCACTTCGATGATTTTCCATCATAACGACAATAGGTCCCTGATCTATGGCAAGATATCTTTTGGGAAACCAGTCCTCTGTCTCGCTGAAAGCATCATAGAAACCATATTCTCCAAACACCTTCCCACCAAGCGAATCGTACCAATGTCGCATCGCCTGCATGGAGTATTCGGGAGTATATGGAAATGAAGACAGGGCAGCTGTCGGTGAAATTACACCTTTGTCCCTGTTTTCTCCAGGAGCATGACCTGAATATCCATTGACAGAATAGCTTGCTGTTAAGCCCCAACTGTTCTCTCCGTAGCCTACAAAGTCTAATGGATTGTCTATACACCAAGCTCTATTTATCAAAGTGTGGTTGGTATTATGCTCCCAATAGTCCGCATACTTATCCTTTAGACCTCTTGGATCAAGCCCTAGATAAGAATAATGTGCCCAAAACAAGGGTCCCCCATATTCTTCTGTCCCGTTGTGCCTTAAAGCCAAATGATGACCAAAAGCTTCATGATCAGGATCGTTGATAATGTCTCCGCTTCTACTCCAACCTACATGATAGACTGATGCAGGAACACTATGAGTAGGGGATGAGGCTGCCAATACATACATGATCTGGCATTCATTATAACCCTGCACTGGAAAATTCATGCTCCATGCATTATTAGGACTCCAATGCCAATAAAGAACATCTTCTCCTCCTTTGGTATACCAATCAAATTCTACAGCCCTCCAGAGTTTGTCAATTCGCTCAGCGAGTTTTTTTTCGGATTCATTGCCGTCTTGGAAATATTGTCGAACTGTCAAAAGACCAGTCAACATAAAAGAGGTCTCTACAAGGTCGCCTCCATCATCATTTTTACTGAAAGGTTTTACTTTTCCGGTTTCACCATTCCACCAATGTGGCCAAGCACCATGGAAACTGTCCGCATTTTCTAAAAAAGACACTATTTTTTCAAGTCTGTCAAACCCTTCTTGGCGGCTTATGAATTCTCTTTCTATTCCCACCAAAATGGCCATGACACCAAATCCACCCCCACCGGAAGTAACTATGTTTTTATCATCCTGAGGATATTCTCCATCTACATGATACCTCTCTCTTGCAAGTCCTGAATTGGGTTCAGCTCCATCCCAGAAATATTGAAAAGTGCGGTATTGTACCAAATTGAAGAGTGAGTCATCGCTGATATGATTTATTTCTTCCGTTTCTTGACCTGAAGGCCTTTGTTGGCAACTTGCCCAAAAAAAAGATAAACATACGACCCATAAAACTGAATTTTTCATATTTTAATAATTAAAGTTTAGGTTATTTAAACCTTTTGTAAATGTTTTATTATTTTTCATTAGGTCCCAAAGAAGTCCTGATCGATAGTTTTCAATCATGATTATTATAGGGCCCTGATCAATGGCAAGATAAGTGTCTGCATACCAATCTTCTGTGAGATTGAAGGCATCATAGAAGCCATATTCACCCCAAAGTCGGTCTCCAAGTTGATAATAGAAGAAATTTAGAGCTGCCATAGAAGCCTCTGGTGTATATGGAATGGAAGAAATTGCTGCAGTGGGAGTTATGACTCCTCTGTCATTTAGTGGGGAGTGTGCAGAATAACCACTTTCATTGTCACTTGCAGTAAGGCCCCAATTGTTATCACTATATCCCACAAATCCTCTTGGATTTTCATTCACATAGGTTCTGTTGATCTTGCTGTGGTTTACGTTTTGAACCCAGTAATCTGCATATTGATCACTAAGGTTTCTGGGGTCAATTCCTAAATAGGAATAATGGGCAAAAAACAAAGGCCCTCCCATTTCTTTGCCCAAGGGAAGAGTAATTCCAAAATAATTAGATCCATTCCGCATGGCGCCATTCCTTGCCCAGCCGGAATCATAAACAGATTTGTCAATGGGGAAAGTAGGGGAGGCGGCAGCAAGTATATAGGCAATTAAGCATTCATTGTACCCTTGAATTTTTAAATCCATGGCCCAACTGAAATTCGGAGACCAATGCCAGTAAAGAACATTTTCTTCTCTGGTATAAAAAGACCATTCTACTTCTTCGTACATAGACTGGATTTTTTCAATGAGTGATTTTTCTCGGTTTTCACCTTCGTTGAGATATGTTTTAAGTGTGAGCAGGCCCTGAAGCAATAATGCAGTTTCTACCAAGTCGCCTCCATCATCTTGAGCACTGAAAGGGATGGTCTGACCAGTATTGCCATTAAGCCAATGTGGCCAAGCACCATGAAATCTATCAGCATTTTCAAGAAAATCAATAATGTTCTCCCATCTGTCCAAAGCCTCCTCTCTTGAAATAAAACCTCTTTCCACCCCTACAATCATGGCCATTACTCCAAATCCAGACCCTCCGGTAGTAACCAAGTTGCCAGAAGTACTTCTTTCCCGTGCCATACCTGAATTCTCATGACCAAAATCCCAAAAATATTTGAAAGTCTGTCTCTGTATGAGTTCTAAAAGCTGATCATCCTCTAGTTGCGGCATTACTGGTTGAGGTGAAGCTCCAGTGTAAAATGTAAATTCGGTCTTAGAAAATGTACTTCCATTACCGGAGTTATTGACAAATTCATTGATGATAAAGGTATACCTCCTGTAATGTTGAAGGTGATCTGAAAAGACAACTTTGTAAACATTTTCTGGTTCCTCGGTGACCTGCCAGTTGGATGAGGACATGCCTTCAATTTCCAATGATTTTTCTAATTCATCTAGCGAAACTGGTTCTGAAAAGCGCAATTTAATTTCAGGGCTCAACGCTATTTCCGTAATCCTCCCCGTACTCAATATATCTGCATCCAAAAACTCTATTGCTACCAAGGTAAGAGGACTTATAACAGTTTTAAAGAATAAATCAACTGGTTGTATGTTACTTCCTGAATTACTTTGTAAGCCATCCAAAATCTTTATCTGATAGTTTTTCCCTGCTTCCAGTGCTCCTGATGGCAGGATAGTTAATAAAGTGTTGTTGGAAAACAAATTAAAATTATAGGAGATTATTTCTTCTTCCACTTTAAGCAAGATATTTTCTTCAATAGTCTCGATAGATACAGGACTGGAAAATTCCAGCTGAATAGATCGGTCTAGTGGTATATTTTCAATCACACTTCCGTTCATTGGTAGCTCATGATCTCCTATTATAGCTCTGGATAAAGCAAATGATTGAAACTCTCCTTCCGATTCCTGGCAGGATGGGAAGGAGAGTATTAGAAAGAGCAAAATAAAAAGGTGATTTTTCATGTAGCTTGATTACAGGGATCAAAAAGTTGAAGTGTTTATTTTTTTAGTTCATGTCATTTTCCATTATCGTCTGAATCTGTTCCTGGCTTAATACGGCATCAAAAATCCTCAATTCATCAATAAGGCTTTGTGTTGACAAATGTCCCCATCCTACAAACCTTGGAGCACCTGATCCGATAGAGATAATGTCACAGTTCTCCCAATCAATTCCCGGATAAGTCCCCTGACTTACAACCTCACCGTTAAGGTATACAGTGCAACTTTGCTGATTTATAGTAATGGCAATGTGAGTCCAATCATCTTGTCCAGGATCCACATCGGCTGCAGGCCCGCCATCAAACCAGTTCTCTCCGCTTCCGTTTCCTACATTCAATTTAAATCTCTGATTTGGACCGGCTGCCTCTCGAAATAACCTGAATCCTTTATCTCTGAAATTTTGATTGGTTGAATTGGTCTCGTCAGGTGCACTCATTACCAGTAGTCCAGCTCTATCGGGGCTTCCATTAAGCTTATACCAAAACACCGCCGAGAACTCCTGATTGGTCAGATTATCAGCAGGATATGTTAAATAACCATCTGATGAACCCCTGTAAGCTCGACCAACTTTCCCTTCAGCAAATCCTAAACCAGTACCGCTGACAGTTGGATTGCTAATCCTGACTAATTCTGTGAAATCCCCATCAAAAGGCAGATAAAATATCTCATTATCATATACTGGTCTGTATGGCTCTAGTTTTGTAAATGATACAGATTCGGAAGTTTCATTTCCTACGATATCCCTGGCTACTATTTCAAGCAGGTGGTCTCCATTCTCAAGACCTTCAAATTCATACTGAAGCAATGCCCTTCTGAAGTCCCTGAAATCATCAAACCTTGTTATTTCCTCGCCATTCAGAATAAAAATGACCCATTCTATTTCAATGTCGTCGGTTACTTCTGCATCAATTGTTATGTTTGTAACATCTTCTACCACCCGAATCTGGGTACCTTCCAAAGGGAAATTCACGTTAATGGAGGGAGCCTCCATATCTTCTCCTGGGTCTACTTCTTGTATATCATCAATATAGGATTGTTCGCAGGACGAAAGCGCCAGAAACAGTATAGTTAATATTAAGTTAATTTTTTTCATAATTGAAATTAGTTTATTGACCTCTTCGATTTGCGGCTTCTCTTATTTGAGGAATTATATCCTGCTGCTCAAGTGGATAGAGTAAATACCTATGTCTTTCAGGATCAAATGTCCTTCCTTCAAAATTCAGTTCCTGAAACCTTCCATGTCTGACCAGGTCAGCAAATCTAATTCCCCATTCAGTAGCAAATTCAGCATATTTTTCATCAAGAACCGCATCTAAATCGACAGTAGACAAAGAGCTAAGCCCGGCTCTTTGTCGAACGGTATTCACAGCTTCAGTGGCAGACATGACCGAGCTTGAGGCCCCATTGACCAAAGCTTCAGCATGCATAAGTAAAATCTCAGCATATCGGATGACCTGAAAATTGTTATTCGTACCATACCCAAACCTTCCCGGTGTCAATTGAACGGATGGAAGATAATATTTACCACTTAGGAAAAGGTATCTGGGATGGTTGTTGAAAGTGTCTCCGTCTCGGGTTGTATTAGAGATCCAATTTGGCAGCTCAGAAAACTCTGGATCTTCCCTTAAAGTTGCAATGCCATCAGGAGTAAACAGCACTGAAGTCTCCAGCCTTACCTGCTCATTTCTTCTTAACATGAATTTGATGAATTTTTGGGTGGGCTCCCAAAACCCCCACCCTTGCCCTGCTCCAGATACAGCAGGAGTCCAGCTTGCAGGACCATAAGGACTGAAATTAAAGCTGATGTTTGTACCGCTGGCTTGTCCGAAATCAGAATATTGGGCTTCCAATAAGTATTCATCATCCAATTTGCCAGGAATCTTAAAGAGTTGGTAAAAATCATTGCTGAGTGAAAATAGGTTACTGGAAATAATAATATCCGTGACTTCAATTACCTCTTGGTAGTTTCCAAGTTCCAGGTTAGCCATAGCCCTAACCGCAAGAGCAGTTGCCTGGGTGACACCTCCCCTTACATCAGATCTTTGGTTTGGCCTCACTGTAGGCAAAAAAGGTATTGCTTCATCCATTGAACTGGAAATGTATTCCATCACCTCCTCAAATGTGGATACCGGAACGTCAAAAAGATGACTGGGCTGTGATTGAGTGGGAATAAGTATTTCTCCCCAGAGCCTTGCAAGTTGAAGTAATTCAAAACCCTGTAAAACCTTAATCTCAGCTATATATTGTTGCGCATTGGCAGAGTTGGCACCGGCTTCTTCATATTTTTCGATTTCTTCAATGGCACCATGCCAATACAATAGGTCCGAATATAGGTTTAACCAAACTGAATTATACATCCAGAAATTTCTGTCATACCTAAATACATCAGTTTCCTGAAGGGGAAACTGATCTCCGGCAGAATTGACGTCATCACCTCTAACACCGATAATAGGGTGAGTTTCCCATTGCATGCTATAAAATTGTGCGTATGCTCCATATAACATCAAAATCATGTTTGAAGACTGTGAGTAGTCTGTGCCTTCTACAAGAAATTCATTCTCCAAGGGTTCATCCAAAATACTTGTACATGAAAAGATCATGTTCAACATAATTAGGAGAGAAAGGATTTTATATCGTTTATTGGTATTCATTGTCTTATAATTTAACATTCAAACCTAAAGTATAGATGGCCGGAATAGGATATACTTGACGGTCAATCCCATTAGCAACCTCAGGATTAAAACCGTTATAATCAAAAACAGTCAGTGGCCTTTCTGCAGTAAAAGTGATTGCTGTTTGGGGCATTTTGACCCCCATAAGAGATTTATCTATTATAGAATAGGTTAATCTTACATTCTGGATTCTCCAGTAAGAACCATCTTCTACAAAAAAGTCACTCATGTTTTGGTTCCAACCTCTTCTAAGACCGGAAGCTGAAGGATACCTATTGGAAGTTCCTTCACCTCTCCAAAGGTTGTTTGCCAGTTCCGCATCAATGTTAGTGTCATTGGTGAAAATTATTTCACCTCTCTTACGATTCAGGATGCTAAATCCTGATTGCCCCTGAAACAAGGCCGAAAAATCCCAGTTTTTATAGGTGAAACCAAAATTGGCCCCAAAAGTAAGTTTCGGAAGATATGAGCCCAAAACTACTCTATCTTCGTCATTGATCACACCATCACCATTCTGATCTTTGAATATCAAATCTCCCGGTTGTAGATTATTGTTTTGGATAAACTCAGATGAGTAGCCTGAATTGTCTATGTCAGCTTGGTTTTGGAAAACACCTACGACCTCGTAACCATAAAATGCCTGGAAAGGCATTCCAACAATAGATCTTTGTCGAAATTCAGCAGATCCTGCATCCAATGCTTCGGGTCCACCTAAACCAAGTACACTGTTGTTAAGAGTAGCAATATTTCCACCTAAGTAATAGGAAAAGTCTTGTGTCAGGTTATCACTCCAATTGAGCGTAACTTCTACTCCCTCATTTCTTATGGAGCCCACACTTCTTCTTTCACTTGCTCTGATTACAGGTGGGATAATTACCACAGATAAATTTCTTGTGTCTCTGACAAAATAATCTGCATCTAGACTTAGTCGGTTTCTAAACATCCTGGCATTTATACCAACGTTTGTTTCAACGGTAGTTTCCCATCTGTCAATTAAATCAAAAGTTGGATTGAGTCTTCTACCAATTCTCAGTGAATTGTCAATCGCAGCCGAAGTTTCCGTAAGGGTAGGTGCACCTACAGCTTGTCTTATACCATCATTGCCAAGCTGCCCCCAAGATCCCCTTAATTTTAGGAAATCTACGACTGAAACATTGAAAAAGGATTCTTCCGAAATAACCCATCCGGCCCCAAAAGTGGCAAAGTTACCCCACTTCTCTTGAAATTTATTGTTACCATCTCTTCTAAATGTACCATATAGCAAATACTTATCGTCATAGTTGTAGGCAATTCTGGAAAAATAAGATAGAAAGAATAGTTTGTAAATATTGTCTCCTACATCTGAGATATTATTAAGGTCAAAATCAGTTGCGTTGGACAAATACCAAAACTGCTCATTGTCACGGTTTGGTGCCGGATTGAGGTTCTCTCCCCTAGCTATCAAACGCTCAAATGATTCACTTCTAAAGGACTGACCCAGCACTGCGGTAAGATAATGCTTTCCAAAGTTGTTTTGATAGGTAAGGAAATTGTCCCAAATCTGATCAAAGCCAAATTGGGTTTCTCTTCGTAGGGCAGATATGTTTTCTGTAACACCGTTGTTATAAGGGAAATTTACCAGCCTATTTCTGAAACTTGTAATACTGTAATTGTACTGTGTCCTGAAAGTCAGTTTGTTATCAAGTATATTTGATTCCGCAAAAAAGTTGCCTAATATTTTTGCAACCTCATTTCTATCATCCCGAAATGCCAAGGTATTAAATGGGTTTTGTGGACTTCTGTAACCCAACTGCTGTGCGTTTGAATATCGGATTGGATTAGCTGCTTCATTTTGTTCATCAAAAACAGGATGAATAGGAACAGCAAAATATGCGGTAAACCAAGCGCCATTATCAGCATTAAACTGTTGGGCCGTACTGATATTTAGGTTTCCTCCAACATTTAACCATTCTTTGACATCAGAGTCCAACTTCACCCTGAAATTCAATCTTTTATAAGAATTTCTAGTTTCATTTAGCAAACCTTGTTGATCGAAATAACTTCCTCCAATCGAATACCTTGTGGTTTCATTGCCTCCGTTAAATGAAAGAGAGTGATTTTGAATGGCAGCCGGACTCATGATTTCTGCAAACCAGTCGGTATTTACATCAGGAAGATTTGGGTCTATCCTGCTTCTTCCATAGCGCTGTATGGCATTTTGGACAAATTGTATATCAGCTGGGGCACCGGTTTCATTTACATAATTAACAAATTGCTGTGCATTGGCCATCTGGAGGACATTTTGTGGATTTTGAAAACCATAATATCCATCATACACAATTTCGCCTTTTTGATTGTAAGAACCTGTTTTAGTCTCAATCAAAACCACTCCATTTGCGGCCCTTACTCCATAAATCGCTGCCGCAGAAGCATCTTTCAAAACAGAAATGGTTTCTATATCATTGGGACTTAAAAAATCAATATTATCGAAAAACATTCCATCAACTACATATAAAGGGGCAGCTCCACCTTCAAATGATCCAATTCCCCTCACCCTTACAGTAGGTCCGGCTCCCGGAGCTCCATTACTTACTATCTGAACTCCTGCTACCCGTCCTTGCAAAGCTTGCATAGCCTGGGCATTTGGGGTTTTAATAATATCTTCAGTCCTGACAGTTGTTATAGCTGAGGTAAGATCCCTCTCTCTCTGTGTACCATAGCCTACCACTAAAACTTCGTCCAAGGATTGGGTATCCTCTTCGAGTATGATGTCTATAATACTGCTGTTGCCTACTGCTCTTTCTACTTTAATAAAGCCAACAAATGAAAACACCAAGATTTCTTCCTGACTTGCTTGAATACTGTAATTTCCATCAATATCAGTTACAGAACCACGTGAGGTACCTTTGACCTGAACAGTAACACCTGGGAATGGTTCACCACTTTGATCAACAACATTCCCCTTTACGGTTGATTGCTGTGCATATACTTGCTGAATTATTACCAGATTAACAAAAAGGATTTTTACTAAGAAAACACTCTTTTTGAGTACCACTGGCCAAGTACTTTTCTTAAGTAATTTTTTGGGCATAATTGTTTATTGTTTAATTGAAATTGAAAGCAATTGGTTGATTTAACTTTCACTCCAAAAATTAGAATTTAAAAAAATCCCTTCTCTTCTAATCTTGTGAATTCTTCGAAAATTTCATCTGATTGGAGATGATTTTAGGATAAGATTTTATCGTTTAAATACTAATAAAATCCTGATGAGATGGTTTTATTATGGGTTTCGATTTGTAAAAAATAACGCTTAAAAAACATGGTAAAAAATAATTGAATAGTTTATTTTTTTCAATCTAATTTGAATCAATTTTAACGTAATTTTTATAAAAAAAACAAAAGTTATCCTGTTAAAATTTTATTATGTTTTGGATATCTTTTCACCAATATCAGAGATCAATTCATCCCATGTAAGCTCCTTTTCATAATGGTCTGGATCGATGTTTTGCTTAACTTTCTTTTTGAAACTCCAGACTGTATTCTTTCTTAAATCTAAAAGTTCAGAAAGTTGATCTAAAGTCTTGGTTTCAGAGTCTGAAATAACGGTGTAAGCAATATAGAATGCTTTATCAATTGGAAATCTTATCCTATGAAAAACTGTTCCTGCCGTTACAGAATCAATAAAGCCACATTTTGAGCATCTTCTGGTGAATGTTTTGGGACCTTTGCTATAATTGTTTCCATTACATTTTCTACAAGTAAAACCCGCACCCCATTTTAAATTTTCCAAATATCGGTAACAGGAGGAAGCGTCTGGAAAAACATTTTTAAACTCTTCAAATGTTAGTGATTTATTGGTCAATCGCGCTTTTAATGAAGCTTTGATTGAACTTTTAAGTTTCCAATTGTCCTTGTCCAGATTAGAATTCATTTTTTTTATCTGTTCATCCATTTCGGTCAATTGTTTATTATAAGTCTCCAACAGACTGTTTTTCCTTTCTAGCTCCAAAGTCCTTTCTTTTACTTTCAGCTCGAGTTCTTTGTTGACCTTCTCTTTAAGGGCTATATTTTCTTTATATTGGTTTAAGCTCCTTTTTAATGCTCTGTCTCTTATATCTTTCATAATTCTGATCCTATCTCCTAGAGCAAATGACAACAGTATCATTTCCAAAAGGAATGCAAAATGTAAACTATAATAGACAGCTGTATTATGTTCGATAATTGCAAGATTGGCAAAAAGTTTTATCAGAGCTCCCAAGAACAAAACCCCATATGCTACAACAAATAATCTTGCTACTTGGTGCCCCTTGCTCCAAATGTAAATACCCGTGATAAAAATCAGTAGAAATGGCAGAACATCGTAATATCCAATATCAAAATACTTCAGATTGAACACTATGCCTGAAACAAAATAAAAAGATTTAAGAATAAGGGAACCCAATAAGGCATAATGCAGAGTTTTGGCCCTTTTTAAAGTGTTAAGAAAGCGTATAGTAAAAAGAATTGCCCAGAATATTAGAGAAAAGCTGAAAACACCATTTGAAATCTTGTTAAATTCCGGTGTATTTGGCCACAAAAACTGATAACCTATTCCATCTAGACTCATGGTAAATAAGCTGACACTTATTACATAGAAAATATAATAAACGTATTTAAGCTCTCGTACAGCTAAAAATACTATCAGGTTGTAAAATGCTATAATGCTAATCATTCCATAAAATAGTCCGTAAAAAAGATATTCATTTAGCGCATAATAGATAAACCTATCGTAAGATCTAATTGCAATCCTAACATCTGCTTTTTGACTAGAGGTTATTTTAAAGAAGAATGTACTTTCTTCTTTAATTTCTTTGGGAACAATTACATGGTAGTTTTTATGCTTAAATGTGCGCTGGGAAAAAGGCACGGAACTGCCCATCACAATTTTTTCAATTGAACCATCAACCCTAGGGATATAACCTTCTATACGATCAATACTTTGATCATAAAACTCCAAAAGCCAGGTTTTCTCTAAGTCAATATAGGGTACAATAGATATTTTTATCCAGTAAGTGTAATCTGGATTAAAATTCCCTTTTGTAAATTCAGGGTTGGTAGTAAACAATTTAAGTCCTTCATCCTGGCTAACTTGTTCAAAATTCAATTCCTTAGTCTGATCCTCAAGGAATTCAAGGTCTGCAATTGATATAATTCTTTCTGTTTGGATGTTATCTAATTCTATCTGAACACCTTTTATTTCTTGGGTATATAAAAAAGTGAGGGCAATCGTAAAAGAAAAGCTTGCATAGACAAAAAGGCTCTTATTAAATTTAGAAAGAAAAAGGTTGAAGGATTTCACGTATAAAGATGCTTGATACATTTTAACAACTGTATTTCAATTAGTCAAAGTTCGGATTTTACTTAATGAAATGTGTTCTTTTGCGCAATTCCTTATATAAATGTTTTATGAGTATCCGCATCAGGAATATTAAACTGGTAACGATTACGGCACTTTTCTCTGAAAGCACCAGAATGAAATGAGCATTGCTGCCTTCTGTTCTATTGGATTTGTGCCGGCTCCGCCAAAGCTGATATCCATGACCCTGCAATCTGTCAGAGTCTTTCGCCTTGACCTTGAGGTCTTCCTTTTTATGTACTATTGCCGAACTAGCGTCATTTATCCAGCTTTCCTGAAGTAGCTGAACTCCCTTCCACTTTTCCATTGCAGGTAAAATCGTCCTTTTTTACCATATCCTCAGCTTTTGCACTCAATACCCATCCTCCAATCTGGATACTCTGGGGGAATTCATCCCAAGTAGCTCCTGCTATTCCAAAAGGCCAGAAAAACTTATCACAGTAGCGGTGAATGTTTTGCTATCTGAATACATGCTATGCCTTTTAAATCCACTTAATCATCAGCTTTCCACTCTTCAGGAAACTTGTACCAAGAAGTTGCCAGACCTTTGAGGTTTACAGCATTAAAATCTCTACAATTATCTGTTTCTGTCCATACCAGCTTGTTTTTGATGTGAATGGTTATGAATGATCTGGTAATAATTCAAGTTGCCAATTTTTATACTTTTCTTTTTTAAGATTATTCCCTTAAGCTTATTAACGGCAACTAATAGAAAACTACTAAAATTTAATGATCACAAAAAACTAAATATTCACATTTAGTGTCTTCACCGGCTATTCGGGTGGTGAAACAATCGCTGCAACACCTATCAATCCTCCCAAAAATAGTAAAAGCCCAACTTCTCCTCCTTTTACCTCTGTGTAGCTTGACATATATTCTCGGGTATGCATCTTCTGTCTTAATTCCTGCATGGTCATTTCCCTTAGTTTGATATAACTGGATAAGTGAAAACTCTGTGTCAAAATATCGGTGAAAATAGGCTGGTTGTTTTGATCCAATATCGAATAATTGATATAGCTCGTAAGCTGTATAGGACTATCCGTTTCCTCATAAAATGTCACGTTCATACGCCTTGGTTCATCATCAAATAGTTGGTAGTTCACCCAGCTACCATTAGGCTCTGAACCCACAAGTAGCTGCTTTTCCATCCTGATGTTGGTATATTCCCCTTCAGCAAACGAATAAGGTGGGATAATTAGCGTATTGGTTTTTCCCTGAATTTCGCCTCCAAAATATCCAGTTGTTCTTCTCAGGTTCCTTCCTGCACCAAATGTATCTAAATACCCACTAAAGGTGGATTGACCATCCAAGAAGCCCATAGCTTTGCCATTGACAGTCATAGCAGACTGAGAGAGGTTGATAAGCATGGGCTTGTCTGTATAATTTTCCATCCTGAGTTTGACGTTACCGGATTGTGAATTAAATGCATGTGAAATCCCTAGGGTATCTTTTTTGAGAACATACATTCTGTTGTCCTCAAAGACACTGTCTTCGTCTTGTGAATGCCATGTAGCTATATAATGGGTTGAACAACCGGAAAAGGCCGCTGCTGTAAGCAGAAACAGGAGAGGGATTAAAAATATACGTTTCATAGTCTTTTAAGATGACAACTAATAAGTTTTACGTAGATTTCTGAAAAAGTTTACCATGATCTTCAGCCAGACCTACATAGTAATGGAGGACACACTAGAGTTTTTTACATAATGAGACTGTCTAAAAGAAATGGATTCACTATTGCCCCACATAGTCCAAAAGATGATTCTCTAGCCGTACATTTCTTTCAGTTGGCTTCAGTTAGCTCCATTTTGGAAGGGTTCCAGGAATTTTCTGGTGGAAGAAAAATATCCTGATTGGTACTACCTTCACTGTGATTTCAGAGATGGATTTATGAAGTTGTAATATGTTTAATACTTGACTTTTAATTGAAAATAGTTTAAAAAAGATCTAAATTTTTAAATAACCATCCATTTATAAAAATCATAAAAAAGTTTAATATATAAATTTATTCAGTTAAATAATGTTTTAACTATTACTCAAAAACTTTCCCTTGCCTTAATACTAAAGAATATTCATTTATATAATTATGTCGTTCGATTACATATTTTATCAATTCAAATAAGTTTTCACTTTTTGTTAGCTGGATGATAGATCGAGACTCTTCTGAATATTCTTCTTGTTACTTTCAGATTAAGAACTGAATTGTAAAAACCTTTTAGGAAAAATTGCCCGTATTATTTTGCTCAGGAAGAGATAGATAAAAAAAGTCAAAAAGATATGAATGCAGGCAAACTGACAACAATCATGCTGGACCCGATGATGAGGTTTATCAAGAAAAGTACTTTCAGTTCTTTCCTTTTGTTCTTTTCTGCTGGCTTTGCCTTGATTCTGGCCAATTCGCCTGCTAATGTTTATATCCAATGGCTTTTGAATCAGCAAATAGGTTTTACGATTGGAGGATTTGAGGTGGAAAAGTCCCTGCTTCTTTGGATCAATGACGGCTTGATGTCCATATTTTTCTTTGTGATCGGTCTGGAATTGAAGAGGGAAATTCTTGCAGGTGAACTCTCCAAGCCGAAAAACATCATGATGCCTATCGTTGGTGCCATTGGAGGGATGTTGGTTCCTGCTTTAATCTACATCGCCATCAATGCAGGAGGGTCTCCTGAGGCGATGAGAGGTTGGGGGATACCCATGGCCACAGACATTGCTTTCGCATTAGGAGTACTGTACCTTCTTGGACCTGCTGTACCTGTGCAGTTGAAGGTGTTTTTGACAGCTCTTGCTATCATCGATGATTTGGGGGCAGTGCTTATCGTAGCGGTTTTTTACACTTCTGAAATCTCTTTGACCAACCTGTCAATAGGGGCTGTAATATTGCTGACCATGTTTGCATTGAATAAAATCGGTGTAAGAAGGGTATTGGTTTTTGCTGTTCTGGGAATTGGCGGCGTTTGGCTGGCAACATTGCTCTCTGGTGTTCACGCTACTGTAGCGGCAGTATTGGCTGCTTTTGCCATACCTGCAGACAGGCGGATAGACAAAGCCAATTACTTGGCTACCATCAAGGATTTAGCTGCCAAATTTAAGATTGCCAATAGGGCAGAGAAGGAAGTTTATCTTTTGTCCAGTGAGGAGGAAAATATAATAGGAGAGATCAAAAGAGTTTCCAAGGCAAGCATATCACCCTTGCAGCGCTTGGAGAGAAATATGCATGGACTGGTAGTGTTTTTTGTCATGCCGGTATTTGCCCTGGCCAATGCAGGAGTGGTATTGGACAGCAATTGGTTGCATATGGCCAGCAGCTCTGTTTCAATTGGTGTGGCTGCAGGCTTGGTATTCGGTAAAATACTTGGAATATATGGATTATGTAATTTGGGCCTTAGGATGCGTTGGTTTATCATGCCCGCAGGCTTTAATTCCACCATGTTATTGGGAGTCTCCTGTCTGGCTGCCATCGGATTTACCATGTCCTTGTTTATCAATGCGCTTGCATTTGATAATCCGATTTATGCCTAGCAGGCTAAAATGGGAATTTTGATTGCCTCTTTATTTTCCGGTGTGATGGGTTACATGGTTTTGAAAAAAGCGATCAGGAAAACTGTAGAATTGCCTACTAATCTTGAGTTAAGTAAGTGAAGGAATTTGGAATATGCCGATCAAAATTGAATCTTTTAAGATGCTTTTTTAATACAGGGTGTTTAGTTTTAACAATCACATTCAATTTCTTAATAATTTCATAAAAACCTTTTTTGATATTGATCTGCAATCCAAAAGTAAATTTGGATTGAGATGGAAAATAACAAAGACCAGATTTTACTTAAAAGGATCAAAGATGGTGAGGTCAAAGCTTTTGACGCTTTGTTTTTTAAATACTGGAAGCCTTTAATGGCGGCGGCGTTCACTAGGTTGAAATCCAAAGATTTGTCAGAAGATGTGGTTCAGGAAGTTTTTATCGATATATGGAAAAGAAAAGCTTCCTTGGAGATCAAGAGCAGTGTGGAGGTATATTTGTTTACAGCCGTCAAGTATGGAGTACTCAAATCTTTGGATGCTGCAGCCAAACTGGAAACTTTAGAAGGTCATGGAAAAATAAATTTTCATTCTTCTGACAAAATTCTGGAGCTGGAGGAGTTGTATGATTTAATAGAATCCAAACTTGATTTACTGCCAGAAACCAATTCCAAAATCTTCAGACTTTATAAATATGACGGACTGACGGCTTCAGAGATTTCAAAACTGACAGGTATGGCACCCCAGTCTGTTCACAATTCCATCCAAAAAACCGTGAATTTCTTGAAGTCAGAATTAAAAGAATACAGTCCATTGATTTTTTTGGTATTTATGAACTGCCGGATCTAGGTTAACCCAAGGTTAACAATATTTTCTAAACTTAATTTTTTATTCATCAAAAACAAGAGTAAGCCCGACATGTATTTGTCACTTACTGTTGATGAAGGACAAAAAAGACAAATTCCCCAGAGGTCAGGTTTACCGCATATTGAGAGGTAAAGCAGAACTCCCCAGTGATCCAGAAGAAATTGATGCTTGGTATTATCAGCAATCAGCCTCTAAAGAAGATATCAATGCATTTTTAAAGGAGGTGAAACCTTCTGATATGCTTTCTAAAATAAAAAAGAATGCATCTATTAAAAATACTTCTAGGTCTTTCAATTTAATTTCCGTGACTTCCATTGCTGCCAGCATACTATTGTTTTTCACATTGGGAGCTCTGTATTTTTTGTTTTTTTCGGACTATACCTTGAACCAGTCAAAATTAGCCTATAAGGAAGTAATTACTCATGCTGGAGAAAGGAAAAAAGGGCTACTTCCTGATGGTTCTACGGTTATATTAAAGGAAAACAGTAAGATAACTTATCCAGAAAATTTTTTGGACAACAGAACAGTCAAACTGGAGGGAGAAGCATTTTTTGAGGTGAAAAGAAATGGCCGAAAACCATTCATTGTACAAGCTACTAGTCTTGAGACCACGGTTTTGGGGACACAGTTTTTAGTGTCTGATAAAAAAGGAAAAAGCGAAATGGTATTGGTGAAGTCCGGAAAGGTTTCGGTAGCTAAAATTAATTCTTCCCTTGAAAAATCAATTCTCGAAAAAGGGCAAAAAGCCAAATTAAATAAAAGCGGGAATCTGGAGCTTTTTAGGGATGTAAATGAGGAAAAGTACTTTGCCTGGACAGAAGGGACTTTGGTCATTGAGGAGGCAAATGCCTTCAGGATAGCAAAAGAAATTTCGGATTGGTATGGAATAGAAGTTATTAACAAGGTACCGGACAACAGCTGTCTGATCTCCGGTGCTTATCATAAAATGAGCTTAGAAGAGGTGTTGGAAACAATAAATTATTCGGTAACCCTTAAATATAAACTAGATGATAAGAAACTGACCATTTACGAACTGACATGTAAAAATTGAAGGACACCGCGGCAACGGCGCCCTTCTCATTTAGAATTCAAGCACAAACACTTAAAAACCGCCTAAAATTATGAAAAAAACGTTACCCCGGATTTTAAATTGTATGAAAATCCGGAATTTACTAGCCTTTACACTTTTCCTGACAATAGTTTTCTCAGGAATTGCTAAAGACAATGATGCAAATGTAGATAACACAGAGTTATCTTTTAGTAAAGGAACTTACAGCCTTCTAGATGTAGTAAAAAGTGTAGAAAAGCAGACAGACTATAATTTTTCGTTTGCACTCACCTTGATCAAAGATAAAAAGTTAAATGTATCCAAAGAAAAAGTACTCTTGACAGAACTTCTTCAGCTTATTGAAAGCCAGCTAGGTATGGAATATAGGGTTTCGGGAAGAACCATTGCCCTTGCAATGACCTCAAAATTGGATATTCCTTTAGAAGTAATAAAGGGAAGAATAACAGATGCTCAAACAGGGGAGACGCTTCCCGGGGTAAATATACTTGTAAAAGGTACAGCACAAGGTACAGCTACTGATATTGATGGAAATTTTACTCTTGATGCTGAGCCAGGAGATATATTGGTGATTTCTTATATAGGCTATGAGACCATGGAATTGCCCGTCGGTAACCAAAGTAGATTTGATATCAACTTGGTTTATAAAAGCCGGGAAATTGAAGAGTTTATAGTCACAGCACTCGGGATCAAAAGAGAAGAAGCCTCCTTGGGATATGCTACCCAGACAATTTCTACCGAAAACTTAACTGACGCAAGAAGTAATAACTGGACCAGTGCCCTTTCAGGGAAAGTGGCAGGTTTGAATCTAGTAGGAGGGGGAGCCGGACCAATGGGATCCCAAAGAATCACTCTCCGGGGAGAGACATCCTTGAACCTTAGCAATAATGAAGCTTTGGTAGTAGTGGATGGAGTTCCAATTAATGGGCAGATTGAGGGTACAGGGTTTGGAGGACACTTGAGCCAAGATAGTCCGGTGGATTATGGATCAGCAGTATCAGATCTTAATCAGGATGATATAGAAAGTGTTACGGTTCTGAAGGGACCTGCAGCTGCGGCATTGTATGGTTCTAGGGCTGCCAATGGTGCATTGATCATTACTACCAAAGGAGGCAGAAAACAACAAAAGGGAATAGGAGTGTCTTTCAATACAAATATCAGTACAGAAAGGACTGGACTAAGGTGGCCAGATTATCAGTATGAATATGGAGAGGGCAGAACAAATGAATATTATTCTTACGGAGATTCGGAAGATGGACCCAATACAAGTACCAATGTCGCTGCAGGACGTGCTTGGGGTCCGAGGTTTGAAGGACAAATGTATTACCAATACAATCCTGATGCTCCTGATGGAATGCCAACCGAAAGAACACCTTGGAGACCTTACGATGATTACATAAAGGGATTTTTCAATCCAGGATATACGATTACCAATAATTTATCCATTGAAGGAGCTACCGATAAAAGCTCTGGCAGGGTATCTGTCACCCATTTAAACAATTCATGGATAGTACCCAACACCGGGTTTGAAAGGCTCTCCGTGTCTACTGCCCTCGATCATCAGGTTTCTGACAAACTTAAAATTACATCAAGGGTAAATTATGTCAACAAAAAAAGTGACAACCTTCCAATGGCTGGTTACAACAACCAGACAATCATGTATTTTATGATCATAGGCACTACCCCAAGCACTGATATCAATTGGTTTAGAGATTATTGGATGCCCGGAATGGAGCAGATTGAACAGAAAAATCCATTTAACCCAGGACCGGATAATGTTTATCTCCAAGCTTATGAGATGATCAATACCATCGATAAGCACGGAGTGATAGGGAGTGTTTCGGCCAATTATGAATTTTCGGAGAAACTCAATCTGATGCTTAGGTCAGGAATAGATCTTGCAAATGAAGATCGATCTCAAAGGAGACCATACAGCATGTCTAAATTTCCACGAGGAATGTACAGACAACAATCAGTTTTCAATTATGAAATCAATTCTGATTTTCTCCTGACCTATGCAGACAAAATCAATGGGGACCTTGGAGTAATGATCTCAGCAGGAGGTAACAGGATGTTTAACTATAATCATTTTAATGGAGTATATGCAGATCAGCTTGCCATGCCAGGATTGTACATGGTTTCCAACTCCCTAGATCAACCTGTTGCGGACCCAAGATTATTGAGAAGATCAATCAACTCTTTGTATGCCACTTCCCAGTTTGATTACAAAGGGAAAATTTACCTGGATTTAACTGGAAGAAATGACTGGTCGAGTACGCTTCCATCAGCCAACAATTCCTTTTTCTATCCTTCGGTCAGTACAAGCTTTATTTTGGATGAACTGATGCCACTTCCTTCAGCCGTTAGTTTTTCAAAACTAAGGCTTTCTTATGCCCAGGTAGGTAATGATACCAGACCCTATCAAACTGCCCGTTACTATGATCAGATTTATGCCACAAGCTTCACCAACCCAAATACCCTTTTCAATGCAGATCTTAAGCCTGAGATTACTACTGCTTATGAAGCCGGAATTGACTTAAGATTGTTTGATAACAGGTTTGGTATCGACGTCACCGGTTACTATAGCGAAAGCCGCAATCAGATTCTTGCCATACCACTTGACATCACCTCAGGCTATGACAGAATTCTAACCAATGCAGGACTGATCCAAAGCAAAGGTTTGGAAATAGTACTCAACACCAAAACATTGACCAGAAGAAATTTTTCATGGACAACAACTTTCAATTGGGCCTATAACAGAAGTTATGTGATAGAGCTGGCTGATGGATTGACCAATCAGATTATAGGCCAGCATTCAGTAATAAGCCTTGAAGCCAGGGTTGGAGGTAGAATGGGAGATTTGTATGGCTTAGGTTTTCAAAGATCTCCGGATGGTCAGATCATTTACAATAATTCAGGGATTCCTGCACAGTTGGATCCGGAAAGAAAGAATTGGGGAAATGCATTTCCCGATTGGAAAGGTGGAATTCTCAATCAGTTCAATTTTGGAAAATTCAGAGCAAGTATGCTATGGGATGGTCAATTGGGTGGTATGGCATATTCTATGACTCACCATAAACTTAATACCCTAGGTAAAACCAAGGTTACTTTACCTGGAAGAGAAGAAGGTATAATCGGAGAAGGTGTTGTAGCAAATGGAGATGGTACTTTTTCTCCAAATACAGTTAGGACCACTGCTCAGAGGTATTATGATGAATATTACAAACATTCCAATGTAGAAACTAACATTTTTGATACCTCCTTTATCAAACTCCGGGAAGCAAGGATAGAATATACATTCTCACCTGAGCTTTTATCTAGAATTGGGCTTGTTCAGGCCACAGTGGCTTTATATGGAAGGGACTTGCTGTTATTTACCAGTTTCCCTGCATTTGACCCGGAGATTGCTATGCTGAATAGCGGCACGCTTATGCCAGGTGTAGAAATGACCCAATTTCCTTCTACGCGCACCATGGGAATGAATATTTCACTCAAATTTTAAAAAAGGAACCAATGAAATTTTCAATAAAATACTTATCTATACTGCTTGTCGCACTGGCTTTTTGTCAATCCTGTACACAGGACTTTGACGAAATCAATGCAGACCCAAACAGACCCAGCGAGGTATTTCCGGGAGTAATCCTGGATCAACTTCAGTACCGACTGGTCAATTCTGCCATTGGTAGATCAAGAGGATTCACTCATGAACTGATGCAGATGATGGCACCTAGAGCCAGTGTCAATAATGGCCTCCACAGATATGTCATTGAACCTAATGAATCAGAAGGGTTCTGGAATAATCATTATAGGTTGATGACAGACCTAATGGATATGAAACAAGTTTCAGAAACGCTGGGAGCCGATGCTTATGTAGCAGTAAGCTTGATCCTCAGAGCTTGGAATTATTCTTTAATGACTGATGCTTTTGGAGATATTCCGTTTTCAGAAGCCAATAGAGTGGAAGAAGGTCTGATTCAGCCCGTTTTTGATACCCAAAAGGAAATTTACCTTCAATTGTTACAGGATCTGGAAAATGCCAACCAGATACTTTCCGGAACGTCAAGTTTCATATATGGAGGTGATTTGATCTATGAAACAACCGGGGCACCGGGAATATTAAAATGGAGAAAATTCGCTAACACATTAAGATTAAGGCTTCTTCTTAGAATATTGAATAAAGATGGAGAAATTAATGTAAGCGAACAGTTAAACTTGATTTTGGGTAACAGGGAAATGTATCCTGTTTTTGAAAATATACAAGATGATGCTATCCTCAGATATCCAGGTACTTTTCCATTCTACAATCCTTATTTTAACCTAAGAAACCTGAGTTGGAATGAAGGGGTGTATTATACCATTTATTTTATGGACTGGATGAATGGCATGGAGGACCCACGTAGAGAAGTATGGGCAACCACAGTAGAAGAAAACGGTAACCAGGTATACAAAGGAATAATGAGCGGTTATCCAAGCGAAGTAGAATATACAGTAGGTTCTCACTCCAGTTTTCCTGGTATTCTAAGGGAGTTTGCCGATTTAGGTATCATCATGACTTATGCAGAACTTGAGTTTATACATGCAGAATTAGCCTTAAGAGGTTTCAATACACCTAAAACTGTTAAGGAGCATTATGAGGGTGGTATCACCGCCTCTATCAGACAATGGGGCAAATCAGTTCCTGAAAATCATTTTAGTAATCCCATGGTGAGATTTGATGAGTCAGGGGATTTTGAAAGTAAGTTGGAGCAGATCATTCAACACAAGTATTTTGCGCTTTTTTTCACTGACTATCAGGCATGGTTTGAAAAGAGGAGAACTGGTTTTCCGGTCCTGCCAAGGGGAGAAGGAATACCTGCTGAAAACAATTTTCCGGTTAGGATTACCTATCCGAATTATTTGCAGGCCCTAAATCCGGATAACCTTGAGGTAGCGGTTGCGAGAATGGGCGGAGATACTCAGGATACAAAAGTATGGTGGGAAAAATAACTGATGAAGAGATGAAAAATACAATTCATATTATCATGTTGTGGACAATAGGTATTTTGTCTATGGCATGTCAAAAATCCCAAGAGGAAAATCCTACAAAGACTGTAGTGATCATTGTTGATGCGCTTCGATTTGATTATGTAAATCAAGAAAATACACCAAATATCTTCAGCTTAAAAGAAAATGGGGTATCTGGAATTCATCATCATAGTACTTTTCCAACAGTTACAAGAGTGAATACTACTACTTATGCTACAGGGGCTTATCCCAAAACTCACGGTATACTCGGGAATAGTATTTACTTACCAGAAGTTGATAAAAGTAAAGGACTTAATACGGGAGATGCCAGGACCATGATGCTGGCAGACAGTGTTATGGGAGGGAAGCTTATTACAAGTCCTTCTATCGGAGAACTGATCAGCATCAACGGATTGGGAACGTATGCTGTTTTCAGCACTGGTTCGACAGGTCAGTCCTACTTGCTCAATCACAGGGTCACAGGATTAGGGATCATCAATCCCGATATGATTTTACCGGAATCTTTTGCTGCTGAATTGACAGAACAAATTGGTCAGGTACCTCCAAGGGCTAAACCTAATAAAGAAAGGCATAAATGGATAACTGATGCTTTTATAAAATATGCGCTAGAGGAAGATAAAATTGATATTGCTACGATATGGTACTCCGACCCAGATGGCACAGCGCATGCTGAAGGAATAGGTTCTCCAATGACAATGGAATCCATAAAAAATGTAGATGAGCAAATCGGCAGGATTCTTCAGGCATCACGCGATTTGGGAATGGAAGACAGGCTCAACATTATCGTTTCAGCTGACCACGGATTTGCCACACACCTTGGAAATCCAGGAATTGCAGATTTTCTTATTAAAAATGGATTGAAAAAAAACAAAGATTCTGAAGATGTAACGGTGGTAGGGAATGCCATATATCTTGACAATGAAACGAAAAACCGTTCTGGTGAAATTATAGAATCCTTTCTTTTAGAAGATTGGGTCGGTGCAATATTTGTAAACCCTAACCTGGATTTTGACTCTGATTTAAAAGAAAACATTTTCTCTTTTGACCCTATACACTGGGGTCATCCGGAAAGGCAGGGGGATATTTATGTAGACGTCAACTGGAATGATGAAATCAATGAATTCGGATACAAAGGGTATAGCTACAATAGAGGTATTGCTGGTCATGGATCATCCAGTCCTTACGAGATGAAGACTCCATTCCTGGCTTTCGGCCCTTCTTTCAAATCTGGAATTGAAAACAAACTTCCTTCAGGTATGGTGGATTTAGTTCCAACTGTATTGTATATCCATGGTCTGGATGATAAAAGTTATAATCCAGACGGCAGGGTATTACATGAGATACTTAGGAGTAGTTCTTCTTCGGAAAATGATGATTTTGAAACTATCATATCCGTAAAAACCCTTGAACAAAGCGGGGGAGTATATGAGCTGAATGTAACGCAATCTGTCATAGGTGAAAGAAAATATCTGGATTTCACCAAGACAGTAAGGAGTCAGAAGTAGTAAATGAAAAGTTTTCTGGCCATTAGAAATTTTTAGAAATTCAAACACCTTCGGAAATCATTTCCGAAGGTGTTTTTTTTAAATCTTTCAAATTGAAAATAAGCTAGGCTTTCTATCAGGTAGTATATACGGAGTTGAACATCACATAATCTGTGGTCAGGTCAGTCCCCCAGCCAATTCCGCTTTCATGCCCCGTATTCAGCTCCAAGTGGATCCGAATGTGGGAATCACGGAGGAGTTTTTTTACAAAGTTTTTGTCAAACGCTACAGGTTTTCCCTTTTCAAGTACATTGACCAACTTTTCTTTGTCACCTACATATAAATTGACTTTGGTGTAATTGAAGTTGATTCCCGCATTTCCGCAGGCTGCAATGATCCGGCCCCAGTTAGGATCCCGGCCAAACATGGCAGTTTTGACCAAAGTGGAGTCCGAAATGGCCCTTACCAGTTTTCTGGCAACCTCTTCAGACCTTGCTTTGGAAACCTTGTATTCGATAAATTTGGAGGCCCCTTCACCATCAGATACAATAAGCTTGGCCAAGTGGGTAAGAATTTCCAACAGCTTTTCTCTGAAGAGTACATATCCAGGATCTGTTTCGCTGGTGATTTTTTCATTTTCAGCCAGACCATTTGCCATAATGGCTACCATGTCATTGGTGGAAGTGTCCCCGTCTACGGTGATCATATTGAAGGTTCTGTCCACACAATAGCGTAGGGCTTTGTCTAACAGTTTTTCGTCAATGGAAATGTCCGTCACTATAAAACTCAACATCGTAGCCATATTGGGGTGGATCATTCCAGATCCTTTAGCAACCCCGGCCATATTGATGTCTACACCTTTATGGCTGAACTCCACAAATCCCTCTTTGGCAAAGGTGTCAGTGGTGAGTATGGCATTGGCCACAAAAGAGCCTGCTTTGGTATTGTCAGAAAGCTTGGGAATGTTTTCTTCAATGCCTTTGACCACTTCTTCTGTGGGAAATGGTTCGCCAATCAATCCTGTGGAGGCGATGATCACATCCTCTTCTGGAATATTTAAGTGTTTGGCGGTGGTTTTGACCATGGCTTCGGCACCCAGTCTTCCCTGTTCACCGGTACAGGCATTTGCATTGCCGGCATTGCAGACTATGACTTGTGCCCTGTTGTTGATTTTTACATTCCTTTCGCTGATTTCTACAGGTTCTGCTCTTACTTTATTTTGTGTAAAAACTGCCGCAGCTGCCGCGGGAACCTTTGAATAGATGATAGCCAAATCCCGTCTCATAGACTTGATTCCGGCATGGGCACCCCAACAGGTAATGCCTCTTACATTTGTAATATTTTTAATCATACTCATGGATTTTAAGGCTTGAGAGGTATCTGTTTTAGTCCTGTCTGCTGGTCTATACCCAGCATCAGGTTCATATTGTGCACGGCTTCTGAGGCAGCACCTTTTAGAAGGTTGTCAATGACCGCTATGGAAATTATCCTTTTTGTTCGGCTGTCCCAAAATGGATAAATGTCACAATAATGGCTTCCCCTGACATCTTTAAGAGAGGGGGCCTTGTCCCGGATCCTGATGAAAGGATGCTCTTGATAGAAGTCATCGTACACTTTTCTCAATTGCTCTGAATCGATTTCATTTTTAGGCTTGGCATACGATGTTACTAGAATGCCCCTGTCTACCGGAAGTAGGTGGGGGGTAAACTGTACCGTCACTCCTTCTTCGCAGAGGGTTGAAAGTTGTTCTTCTATTTCTATAGTATGCCTATGGCTGCCTATACCATAGGGCTTGAAATTTTCATTGACATTGGAAAAATGAGTGGTATCACTGGCCTTGATGCCCGCACCTGTAAGCCCTGATTTTGCATCGATGATCAGCGTATCATTTTCTACAAGCTTATTGGCAAAAAGTGGAGCAACACTTAGGATAGAGGCAGTTGGGTAGCATCCCGGATTGGCAATCAATTGGCTGCTCTTTACTTTCTCTCCGGTCAACTCCGGTAAACCATATACTGCATTTGAAAAACCTTCCTGAAAGCTGTGTTTTTTTTGATACCAAGCTTCATAAACTGCAGGGCTTCTTAATCTGAAATCACCGGAAAGATCAATGATTTTTGCATTTTTATCTTTCCATCTGCCTACAAATTCCATAGATACCCCATGTGGCAGGGCAAGAAAAATGATATCCAGATCAGCAGTGTCTATAATATCAGCTTTTTCCAAAGTAAGGTCCACAATATTCAAAAATTGGGGATGAAGTTCCGAAAATGCTTTTCCGGCATGACTTTCTGAAGTAATATGTTTGATCTCTACTTCCGGGTGGGAAGCAAGTAATCGGGTGAGTTCAGATCCTGTAAAACCGGAAGCGCCAACTATGGCTATCTTATGTTTATTTCTTTTCATGATTTGGGGATTTGAAATTTTTTGATTTCCACACTTAAGATCTCTATGAATTGCTCGAGATCCTCCATAGGGATATTCAAGGGGGGGACCAGTCGAAGGACATTTATAGCAGTAGCATTGGCAATAATGCCAGCCTTGAGAAGGTTTTGCACCAGTTCGGTAGCAGGAATTGCAAGCTCTACGCCCAGCATCAGGCCTTCTCCCCGAACTTCTTTGATCACTGGGTTTGTCAGCTTCAATTCCTCCAGCTTTGCTTTGAGCCAGAGTCCTTTGTCATGAGCACTCTGGAGGAGGTTTTCTTCCACTATTACTTTTAAAGTAGCCAAGGCGGCTGAAGTCGCCAATGGATTACCACCAAAAGTAGTCCCATGGTCCCCAAACTGTATGGCTTTTGCAATTTTCTCATTGCATAAAAATGCCCCTATGGGTGTACCTCCACCAAGTCCTTTGGCCAAAGTCATGATGTCAGGTTGGATTTCATATATGTCTTTTGCAAACCATTTTCCAGTACGTGCAATACCCGACTGGATTTCATCAAAAATCAGGACAACATCTTCTTTTTCACAGAGCTCCTTTACCGATTTAAGGTAAGAAACATCAGCCGGCCTGATACCACCTTCCCCTTGGATCGGTTCTATGATTACTGCTGCCAGATCTTTGGAGATCTCGTTTTTAAGGGCTTCCAGATCATTGAATGGAACTTGGACAAACCCTTGAGGCATTGGTCCGAATCCTTCCTGATATTTGGGTTGCCCTGTAGCGATGGTTGCCAAGGTTCTTCCATGGAAGGAGTTGTGCATGGAAATAATTTTACCGCCCCGACCTATGCTGTGCGCATATCTTCTGGCGATTTTGATTGCCCCTTCTACTGATTCAGCTCCACTGTTGGTGAAAAATACCCTATCAAGACCAGAAAGATTGACCAATAACTCTGCGAGGGCCACTTGAGGTGGACTCACAAAGAAATTTGAAATATGCATCAGATCAGCTGCCTGTTCCTGAATGGCTTTGACCACCTTTGGATGACAATGCCCTACATTGTTGACGGCAATTCCTGCCAGCAGGTCTATGTATTTTTTGTTTTCAATATCCCAGAGATTTGATCCTTTTCCTTTGATGAAGGTGATAGGAATCCTTTTGAAGGTAGGAAGGTAAAACTGTTGATCTTTGGTATGTAAATCTTGGTTATGCATAGCTTAGTGAGTTAGTGTGGTTCCGGTGATTTCTCCTTTTGTAAAGAAGTCTGCTAATTTTTCCGGTTTGGTTCCATTCAGAATAAGGACATTGTGTACTCCTTTTCTTAAAGCCCTTTCGCAGGACTGTACCTTAGGAATCATACCTCCCTGTACTGTGGATCCGTATAAAGAAGGAATATCTTTGAGACAAAGGGATGCGATAATGGAATCAGGATCCGGATAGGAGGCGTATAGCCCATCCACATCTGTCAATGAAATGTAATAATCTGCTTTTAGCGCAGCTGCCATTTCTCCAGCGAAGTCATCGGCATTTACATTCATGGATTCACCTTCGTAGTTGGAAGCAACACAAGCAATGATGGGGGTAAATCCAGTTCCAAGCAGGTTGTCCACTAGTTTGGGATTGATTTCGGTAATTTCACCGACCCTGCCCAAATCCACTTTTTCCAAAATACCTTCAGTGGTTTCAACTTGAAGCGTTTTTGCTTTGGACCTGACCATTCCTGAGTCAAGTCCGGAGAGGCCGACTGCATTTATTCCTGCATGACTGAAAGTATTGACCAGATTGGCATTTACTTCCCCAATAAGTGTTTTTTGGATCACCTCCATAGCATCAGGTCTTGTTTTTCTTTGACCTAAGACAAATTCAGATTCGATATCTGCTTGGTGGAGTGCTTGGTTGATAAATGGACCACCTCCATGAACGACGCATACTTTGTGGCCTTTTTGTGTCAATTGGTAGATGACGTTTGCAATTTGCTTTTGTAAAGAAGCATTGATCATTGCGTTCCCACCATACTTGATGAGAAGCTTTGAGGCTTTCATAATTTTTTAGGTTTTATTTAGCTTTTGATTGAATATTTCATTCTTTTTATCAGAATAAAATTTTGAAAAATCGTTATATACATTTGTTTAATATCTTTTAACAAATACTATTCCATGGAGGGGAAATAAAGTTGCAAATATTGGGTTTGGGGCAAATTCCTTTAAATGATTTAATTCAGTCTTAAAATATAACTATTTCAGAATGAAGATCTTCATACTTTTGCTATAATGGCAGGTTTTGGAATGGTAATTACAATTTTGACATGCTGTCCAATCCTCAATTCGGGGAAGAGCTTGAAAAAACCTGAGTTTATACAAATACAAAAAATCATTCAAGTAAACACAGTCTTCAAAAATAGAAATAGCCCAACTGATTGGGGAAAAAATAGGGTCAGGGATTGAAAATTACCTGACCCTAAACCTTGGCTGATTTTTATCCTTTCAAAGATATTAACTGTTTTCCAAGAGGTCTTTTTGAATGAGACAGTTCTCCTGTTACTCTTCCAGATATCCGAATTTGCCCATATTGAAATCATCGATTGCCTGTCTGATTTCGTCATAGGTGTTCATTACAAATGGCCCGTGGGCTGCTATAGGTTCATTCAATGGTTCACCGCTGAGGATTAAGACCATTGACTTTTCCAAAGCCTCTACTGTGAAGTCTGTACCTTCATTTTCAAACAGGACAAAATGGTCCGTGGGTACAGTTTCTTGCCCATTGACTTTAATACTGCCTTCAATGACCAGAAGTCCGGTATTGAAATGCGCGGGGAAATCAAATTCAGCTTTTCCTCCAAATTCCAATTTGGCATTCATCATGTGGACAGGGGAGAAGGTTTCCGCGGATCCATTTACCTCTTTATATTCTCCTGCGATCACCTCAATGAAGCCACTTCCATCCGGTAATTGATATTTGTTGATTTTATCATTGGAAATCCCTTGGTATTTTGGTTTGGACATTTTGTATTGAGCAGGCAGGTTTACCCACAATTGCACCATTTGAAAAAAGCCGCCTTCCTGGCTGAATTTTTCCTCATGGTATTCTTTGTGAAGTACACCGGACGCTGCTGTCATCCACTGTACATCTCCTTCCCCAATGACTCCACCGCCACCGGAACTGTCGTGATGTGCCACTTTTCCCTGATAGGCCACAGTGACTGTTTCAAATCCTCTGTGTGGATGAACACCGACTCCTCTCGGGGTTTTGGTAGGCGAAAAGTAATGTTTGGAATTGTAATCCAACATGATGAATGGATCCATTCTCTTCATATCCATCCGATATCCGGAAGGTATGAAATTATGTACCCTAAAACCATCTCCAACAAAATGTGGGTCCTTAGGTGCTGCTACAATTTCTACTTTTTTCATGATAACCTCCATTTTTATTACACTTCAAAATTACATCAAGTAATAGCCGATTACATTGATGTATGGTAAGATCGGAAGGTTACCGAAAATTTTTATGGGCAAGTTGTTTTCTTACCCTGCTCAGACTTTCAGGGGTGATACCCAGATAAGAGGCAATCATCCATTGGGGAATTCTTAAAGTCAGGTCAGGGTAAAGTTTGATGAAGTCCAGATACCTTTCCTCAGCATTTGCCCCGATCAAAAGGTTGATTCTGTTTTGCAGTTGGCGGATATGGTTTTGAAGAATATATTCATTGTGAACCCTGAATTCAGGGCTGATGGAGGAGACTGTTTGGATAAAATTTAGATCGAAAATTACCAATTCACTGTCTTCCAAGGCATCGATGTAATAGCTCGATGGCAGACCGAAATAAAGACTGCTTCTTTCACTTATCAACCAATTTTCAGGTGCAAATTGGATGATATGCTCTTTGCCACTGGCATCTATGGAGAAAAGTCTCAGCAATCCCGACTCCACAAAAAAAATATTTTGGCAAATCTCTCCTTCACCCAAAAGTACATCACCTTTTTTGATCGATTTTCTGCTTATTTGAGCTTCTATCAAATCCATGTGTTCGGGTTTGATTTTGACTTTTTGTATTAGGTAGCTTGAAAATGGACTATACATAATTTGGTGAATATATTGATCTACTTCGGATCTAACTCAGATACAAAAATTGATATGTTGTTAATTTATAAGATCTTTTTCCCTCATCTCAATCAACAATTCCTGTCCAAAAGTGAGTTTTTTTGCTGTGGAGGAGTTTGGAGGGATGGCTTTCCAAAAAGGAGTGATTTCATCAATGCTCTTACCTAATTGAAGTTCTTCAAAAGCCGCCTCAGCTACGATTCTTAAGAATATTCCAGTGGTAACAGGACAAGTGTATTCTGCATGATATTCCAAAGCCAAATCTTTCCGTATAGTTTTGATATCGACAGAAGTTCCTTCAGGAATCTGCTTCAGATAGTCTGCAATTATTTTAGGAGAGGCGATTAGCATTAAGGCATTTTCCGGAATATCGGCGAAAGCTTTTTCGATCCTTTTTACTTCCGGTTTCTTATCAACCTTAAATTTTTCAATCCAGGATTTCTTTGCCATGTTTTTTGACCACTAATTGTACAAATGAATATGAATCAATGTCCTTTTGATAATACTATCAGTTGAATTTAAATTTTTCCAAAGTTTTATTGAAAGTAAACACAATTTACAAAACTGAACTTTGGAAAAGTTACCCTATCTAGGGCGTGCTGAAAAACGCCAACTGGAGAATAAATGCTTTAAATTTTGATGAATATCCCGTTTGTCAAGTATTTTCTTTTTAAGTAGGTGCACGCTTATTCAATGATATAACTTGATTTCCGTGCTCCTTAAAATTTCAAAATTCGAAATTTTAAGGCTAGTCTCAGGCATACCATCTTCTTCATTGGGCTCACTCGAAGTATAAGCATACATCTTCATTCGCCCGCTTTGAATCTGGCATACCTGAGACTTTTTCAGCAAGCCCTATCTAAACGACATTTAAATATGAATTTAAATCTAGTAAAAATTAGTGTTTTTAATGACCTAAAAAAGAAGTAGAATTTTGGATAAGAATTACTCGAAAGCGTAGAAAGGAATTTTTTTCGGACCTTTAGGTTCAGTTACATTTAAATCTTCGAATCGCTGCCACTACATCTTCCGGCCGCTCTTCTTGTGGGAAGTGACCTGAACCTTCAAGTTGATAAACATTTGCTTTAGGGAATCCTAATTTGAATTTTTCCAGATTTTTGGGTGTGATGATTGGATCTGCCAAACCCCAAATAAAGAGCATTGGTTTGTCTAGTAGTTTTTCTTTTTGCTCCCACAAGGTTTCGAACCAGTCCTGGTCATTTAACAATGACATCGCAAACGCCAGTGTTCCATTTCTTTCCGAAGATTTGGAAAAAGGTTTTGAGTAGTGCTTTAGTATTCTTTTCTCAGGCTTGTTGTTGGGACCAAAAGATTTGGGGAGGATATACCTTGGTGAAAAATTAAGTTTACGGTATAAGAAAGGAAGTAGTGGACTCCTGAGAATCTTGACAAATTTTTCATATTCAGGGTCTCCTTTAGAACTCCATAGCC
This sequence comes from Arthrospiribacter ruber, assembly GCF_019343195.1. Lineage (GTDB taxonomy): Bacteria > Bacteroidota > Bacteroidia > Cytophagales > Cyclobacteriaceae > Arthrospiribacter > Arthrospiribacter ruber. The sequence goes on along the minus strand of NZ_RPHB01000005.1, from coordinate 454,773 downwards.
AAGAATTCAGGATTATAATCCCCTTCACCCTCTCAGGATATTTTAATGCAACTGCGATTCCAATCGGACCACCAAAATCATGGAGTACCAATGTGATATTTTGTAAGTCTTTCTCAACAATAAATTGTTCCAGAGTCAAGGCATGATTTTGTGTGCTGTAATCGTAATCCTTTGGCTTGTCGGATAGCCCAAATCCGATATGGTCTATTGCAATACACCTTGCATCTCGTTGGAGTTCTTTGATGACCTTCCTGAAATCAAAACTCCAAGAAGGGGTGCCGTGTACAAATAGCATGACTTCTCCTTCCCCTTCATCAATGTAGTTCATGTGATGTTCATTGATCTGAAATTTACGGGGAGTAAACGGGTATTCGGTTTTATCCAGCCAGGGATGCTGTGCAACTGCCATAGGGTTTATAATTAACGTGATAAAAAGGACCAATAGACTGTATTTCATGTTTTGGTATTTACATGCAAGGTCTTATCAGAATAGGGAAAAATTCTTGGTTTATACCAAGATTAAATTTTGATCGAATTGATGAGTTTGCTGAAATTGGTGGGGTCTATGCCTAAATAAGAAGCCAGGTATTTTTGAGGGACCAGTTGTAAAAGATGAGGGCTCCGGGTGCAAAAAGATCGGAAACGTTGTTCCATATTCTCAGATTGCATTGCCAATTGCCTGTCCAAAACACCTGCTAAAATCAATTCCGTCATTTTTCTAAAAAGTGTTTCGATATCCCTATGATTCAAAAAAAGTGTCTGAAGGTCTTTGTAGCTAAGTGCTAAGACCTCCGTGTCACTCAGACACAAAAGGCTGTATTTGGAAGGTTTTTGCAAAAGAAAAGAATCGGGAATTGCACAAAAGTCAGATGGATAAGTAAAAGCCATGACATGCAATTTTTGACTGTTCTCAAAAAATGCCATCTGTACTCCTTTTTTTATAAAATAAAGCTCATTTTGAATGTTTCCTGTAACAAGAAGGTTACTTCCTTTTGAGAAATTTTTGTGTACAAAAAAAGTACTCAAAGTGTCAAAACTTACTTTTGAAAGTCTTGAAACGCTGTTTAGCTTTTCGAATAAGGGAGGATTATTGTTCATGGAGTTTTATTTGTAAACCCACCTCAACATATGTATTTTACATTTGAATTCATTCTGATAATCTGAATAAAGACCGTTTAAATCATTTTTCTCCTAACAATTTTACCTAATTAAAAGAAAATAATAAAATTTAATAATGTAACCAATTTGTTATTTTTCATATTTGTATCCATAAGATATTCAAGATTCCAACAATAGAAAATCAAGCATAACCTATATGACAATGAGGGAGTTAACTGTCAATTGTGCGAGATTTTACCTGCCCATTTTAATCCATTTATAAACACATGAAAAATAACCTTATTTCCATAGTCCTAATGACTTTCATTTTATTTGTTTGTAGGGATTTATGGTCAGATGATCAATTGGTGGGCACTTCCATTTACCTATGGAATAGGTGCAGGATTTAACCTAATTGTGGGTTGGCTATTAGCTTCTATGGTTTCTGCAAAGTGGATATTGAAATAGTAAATGTAAGGCTCAAACAATATGGAGTATTATGGAAAAGTAAAATGGATAATTTAGGAGAGGCTATTTTCTTAATGAATCCCTAGATCCATCCGATTTTCAAATTGGACCGAGACAAATCTGACCGACTGCGGACAATTTTGTTCGTTTTTTCCTGGGAAGCTTTGTGGTAAAAGTGGTTTTCGGGCTTTATCAGGTTGTTTTTGAATGGCACAATGATCGATATGGTAAAAATGCCCAAATCATCCCGTTATGCTGAAAAATACTTTCCTTACCGCAATTAGAAGTTTTCTGAAAAATAAGACTGTATCCTTAATCAATGTAACCGGACTTGGAGTAGGCCTTGCTACCTGTATTCTTTTGTTGCTGTATATATGGGATGAAGGAAGTTTTGACAGACACCATAAGCACGGAAAGGAGGTTTATAGGATTGGGATCAATTTTGGGGACTTCACTGCTGCATCCTCACCTGCACCAATGGCAGAAGGCTTTAAGTCAAACTTTCCTGAAGTTCTTCAATCGACCCGACTTTTCAAATACCCCATGTTGGAGTCTATGGTACTTAAAAGTGAGATTGATGGAGAGTTGAAGATTTTCCAAGAGCCTTTTGGATATTATGTGGATTCCACTTTTTTCGATGTATTTTCTTATTCCTTTATCGTAGGTGATCCAGAAAAAGCACTACAGGAGCCTAATACCATCGTACTTTCAAAGACGCTTGCTGATAAGCTATTTGTTGGAGAATTTACTTTGGATCAAACAATCACATTAGGATTGCCGGAAGGGGAGTTCGATTATAGGGTTGTGGGCGTTTTTGATGACAAAGGGCTTAAATCCCACATCAATGCCAACTTCCTGTTGTCCATGCAGAATACGGACATCGGAAGCTATGTGGAGCAGGAGAATTCCTGGAAAAATAACAATATGTTTCACACCTATATCAGGGTCAGCCCGGGTGTAGAGTCCCATACTGTTGAGTCTAAGCTGAACGGTTTTTACCAACAAAAGATGGGTGAGGATATTCAGGCATTGGGTTTTTCCAGCAATCTGTTCTTGCAGCCATTGGAAAATATCTATCTAACTTCTGATTTGGGCTTTGAAGTTGGGCCTACAGGTAGCCGCACCTTGTTGTATGTTTTTGGCTCTATTGGCATTTTTATTCTTTTGATTGCCTGCATCAACTTCATGAACCTTTCTACAGCCAAGTCCGGATTAAGGGCGAAAGAAGTAGGAGTTAGAAAAGTAGTAGGAGCTGATAAGAAGCAACTCGTTTTTCAGTTTTTGATGGAGTCATTGGTAATCAGCCTTTTCTCTCTTCTTATAGCTTTGATTCTGGTTTTGATACTTTTACCGGTTTTCAATCAGATTACAGACAAAGCACTTCAGTATGCTGACAACTGGAACGTGATGATTTTTGCATTGGGACTGACCATTGTGACAGGAATAATTGCCGGTCTTTATCCGGCGTTTTACTTGTCTGGATTTAAGCCGCTACAGATCCTTAAGGGAGTTACGCTCAGCAGTCAATCCACTGTTTCCATAAGAAAAGGTTTGGTTGTATTTCAGTTTGTAATATCAGTAACTTTGATAGGTTTGGTATTGGTAGTACAAAAACAAATGAGCTTCATGCAGCATTCCAGTTTGGGTTTTGATAAAGATCAGCAACTTGTACTGCCACTTCAGAGCAATGAAGCCATGGAGAACTTTTCTGTATTGAAAAATCAACTTCAAAACCAACAAGGAGTTTCTATGGTAAGCGGAGGGTCAGTGTATCCAGGAATTGAGGTTTTGCAGGACTGGTTGCTTTATGAAGAAGGAAAAACCGAGGACGATGTAGTGGATGTAATCATTGGAAGGGCTTCAGAGGATTACCTTGAAACATTGGGGATGGAATTGATCCAAGGGAGATCTTTTACTGCTGCGTATCCCGAAATGGGAAATTACCTCATTATCAATCAGTCTGCTGCGAAGGCATTTGATTTGGAAGAAGAAGATGCTATTGGGAAAATTTTGATCATGGAATGGCAGGGGCAAAAAAATGAATTTGAAATAGTGGGACTGGTAAAGGATTTCCATTTTCAAAGTCTCCATCAAACCATCAAACCTTTTGCGTGGATTCCTACCCAAAAGCCGAATTATTTGGTTGCCAAATTTGAAACAAATCAAACCGCCACGTTGCTTGCTTCCATAGAAAGAATTTGGAGAAACATCAATCCTTCAACCCCATTTTCCTACACTTTCTTGGACCAGGATTTTAAAAGAAACTATGAGAAAGAGCAGAAAACAGCCACGGTGATATTTTATTTTACAGGTGTAGCCATTTTGATTTCCTGTATAGGACTGTTTGGGCTGGCGGCCTTTACAGCAGAGCAAAAAACCAAAGAAATTGGAATCAGAAAAGTGCTTGGAGCAAGCACCTATAATATTACAGCCTTGGTTTCCAGAGAGTTTGTGGTGCTTGTTACTATTTCTGTATTGATCGCTGCTCCAATAGCATTTTTTGCCTCAGGCAAATGGTTAGAAAATTTTGCCTACAAAATAGATCTTGGTTGGAATATTTTCCTGCTCTCCGGAATCATAGCAGTCTGTGTAGCATATGCTACAGTGAGTTTTCAGGCTATAAAAGCTGCCTTGACCAATCCCGTGGATACACTTAGGTCCCAATAACAATTTGATTGAAATATAGCGTTTTCGTGGAGTCAAATCAATTACCTAATCTCAAGTTGAAAATCAGTATTTTTTTTAACTGCAAAGCAGAAGGAAACTGAAGACATGGTAACAAAGCGGAACTTGTCGGATATATTTTTGTCCTTTGAATAGAGTACTCACTAGCATCAATGGGAAGGGGAATCATGGGGGAATTCAAGACAGTTGGATAACAGAGTTAAATAAATTTTGGAGGACAAGAAACTGCTCAAGGGATTTCCTTGAGTTAAAAAATTAAAATTTATATATTGATTTATAATTTTAATTAAATTCCGAATGAAAGGGATTATTATTATTTTAATTTCATTTTTATCTAAAACCACCAAAATTAAACAATCATGAAAAATCCGATCAATGTCTCATTGCTTTACTTTGGGAGTGCCCTTCTGTGCCTGGTAATAGCCTGTGAGCCCCCCAAAAAAGAGGAACCGAAAGATAAATTAAAGGGTGTTGAAATCCCTTATCAAAAAAATGAGCTCGTGTTTTCTTATCAAAATGAAAAAAATGCCCATTTCCTTAGAGACTCTGTAGAAAGTTACATTTACAGTAAATTTACTGATGCAGTTAAAGTGGTCTGTAATGATTGTATCAATTTGGTAGAGCTATACAGAGCTGAAAATCTTGAACATTACATTGAAGAGATTCTGGGAATCTTTACAGATGGGCACGGAGAAATAAAAACAGCCCGACCCATAAATGTTGCAGGAACCACAGGAGATGGAAGCTTAGCAGTATCTTTAAATTATTTATTTGAAGTTGAGCAAAAAGAAAATAATACGGGTAGAAATGTTTTAAACCCTTCATACTTTACCTCTAGGAAAAACCTTGTAATAGCAACTTTAGATTCAGGTTTAGATACTGACTTTTTCCCTAAAGATTATTTGAAAAAGGTGGAAACACTGGGCAATTGTTATTCTGAAAATTCCTTGGGCTGGAATTTTACCGGCTCTGAGTTCAATGATGATTTTCACGATGAAACCGAATCCAAGCATGGAACAGTAGTGAACCTATATATGCTGGAAGAATTAATTGCTGGTAAGTCAGAAATTCCGGAGTTTTTGCCCATCAAGGTACTGGACAAAGATAATAAGGGTTCTCTATTCTCATTATTGTGTGGATTACACTTTGCCAAAAGCCAAAAGGCCGATTTGATCAATATGAGTTTAGGATTTTATGACAACATGGAGTATCAGGATTTTCCTGGCAGCAAACATCCAATTATGGGGCATTTAACACGAGGTTTTTTGGATGGTCATCAAATGTTGATGGTGGCTGCTGCTGGAAATGTTATTGAAGAAGGTCAGGAGAGAAATTTGGAAAGGAATCGTTTCTATCCAGGTGTACTAAGTAATATGGGGGAAAAAGATACTTCCAATGTTATCACGGTAACCACTACTGGAATTGATCGTCAAAATGTTAGCCCCAACCAAAATTATTCCAGTAAATATGTGGATGTCGCTATCCGATCTGATGAGGGTTATGGCTATAGGTTGCCATTTGTAAATACCCAAAATCATGAGGAACTGATTGCAGGGTCTTCCTTCGCCACGGCAATCATGACTGGTAAAATCGCTGTGCGATGGGATGATTCTTTCCGAAATATTAATTTTCAAAGAAGCCCGAAAACCGATTGGATAAATGAAGTTCTCCCTCCAGAAGGTCCTGTGAATCCTCAACTTAGCAATCAAGTTAACAGAGGAATTTCTTATATTAGGTTGAACAACCGGCAATAATGTGGACTTTCTAAGAAGCGTATTATTTATTGTTTTTATTTTTCAATTTAAAGCAGGTTTCTCACTGGCTCAGGCCGGGCAGGAACCTGCTTTTTGGTTGGATAAAGTTAACAAAGTCAATAATGATCCTACACTTTCCTGGTCTGAAAAGCTGGAAAAAGTAGAGGTAATCCGTCAACGGTTTTTGAAGGATAACCAAAAAGATGGGGTTTATGCTAAAATCATTCACCGTATAGCTGATTACAAAAGAATCTTGGGTGATTTCTCAGAAGCCATCAGCCTGATGCAGGAAGCTATCGCCATCAATAAATCCGGTGCTCCCCATGCCGAGGAGCATTACCTCTCCTTCACTTTCTGTAATATTGGGATAGCCTATCAGGAACTGGGACTACAAGAAAAAGCAGAAGCGTACTATGACAGTGCGTTTAACCTGCACAAAAAATACCCTGAAGAAACTTTTTCCCCAGCCTACATTTCATTCGACAGAAGAACCGTCTACAGCTTTAATAAGGGTGAATATCAGCGCACGGTGGACTTATTGGATTATGCACTTGGGGCAATTTACGGTCTGGAAGGCACTATTCAGGAAACTTTGTTAAAAATAAAAAAAGGCAGAGCACTGCTCGAGCTTGGAGAAATCGAAAAGGCAGAAGAAATTTTCCAAAAGAGCATCGGGATTTTTGAAAATGAACTAGCTTCGGGAGAATTGTTGGGTTTTGCCTACAACACTTACGGCATTTATCTGGCAGCTGTTAACAGACCCGAAGAAGCTGAAACTTATTTTTCCAAAGCTATAAACTTGTACCTGAAAATGGGATATCTGGGAAGTGTGCTTACTTCACTGGATGAGCTTTATTACACTTGGGCAAAAAAAGATGACCAGAAAGCCCTCACTTATCTTTACAAATCAAAAGAATATCTAGAGCCATATCCTGATTCAAGGCAAAATATGTCAGCACTCAATAACATTGGTGCTACTTTCACACGAATGGGGCGCTATGAAGAGGCAATGGAGTATTTTCAAAGGGCCCTGCAAATTGCCGTGAAAGGGTTTGAACCTGATGATCAATACCAAAGCCCCACCCTTGCCCAAATTAGAGAGACGGATAACTATTATGAAGTCGCCATGATCCTAAAAAATAAAGGGGAAACAATGTCAAAGCTGTTTCAAATGGAATTGTTTCAACCCCAAGTTCTGGATCATGCTCTTGCCTTATATAGGCTTAATGACCAGGTAATTGATTTGATGAGGTGGAACCAACAATCCGAAGGCACTAAGGCTTTTTGGAGGGGCTACACAAAACCCATTTATGAGAATGCAATTCAGGCTTCCATGATAAAGAAAGACTTTGAAGGGGCTTTTTACTTCATGGAAAAAAGCAGGGCTGTGATGCTCAATGATCAACTTAGCGAAATGGGAGCTTTAAGGTTTATCAATGAAAATGACCTTTATAAAGAGAAAGAATTAAAAACCGATGCCTTAGCCTTAAAAAATGTGCTTTTGGAGAAGGAATCTGAAAGTGAGGATTTTCAGAAAGCAAAGGTGGACTGGTTTGAGGCCCAATCAAAATACGAAACCTTCATCAAAGAACTGGAACAGAGATACCCCAGCTATTATCAATACAAATACGATACTTCCGTCCTTTCATTGCAACAGCTTCAGGAAGAAGTGTTGGCCAGAGACCAGGCTTACCTGTCCTATTTTGTGGGAGAAGAAGCCAGCTATGTTTTATTTGCGGCAAAAGATAAAGCGGGACTCAAAAAGATTAAAGCAAAAGACCTGGAGGAAAGTTCAAATCAGCTTCTGGAACTGATGTCCAACAAATCCAAACTCAACAGTGATTATGGAACATTTAAAAATACCTCTCATGGTCTGTACAGGGAATTGATCCCTGAAGAAATCAAGGGATACCCTAGGGTAGTGGTTTCTCCAGATGTTTTTTTCCTTCCTTTCGAGTTTTTGATCACAGACTCGTCTGATGACAATTCCTTTATGTTGAAAAGTCAGGCTTTGAGTTATACTTATTCAGCAGGTTTTCTAGCCAAAAACCAAAAGGGTAATAAAAAGCATTCCCTATTTGGACTAGCCCCAGTAAATTACAGTATTGACATTCAGCAGGCAAGTCTTCCCGGCGCAGATCTTTCACTAAAAAAAATCAAAGGCTTTTTCCCAAAAAATAACCTTCTCACCCATGAGCGTGCCACCAAACAGAACTTTCTTGATCACCTGTCTGATCATTCCATCATTCAGCTTTATTCACATGCAGTAGCTGATACAGAAGGACAGGAGCCTCGTCTTTACTTCTTTGATACATCTTTGCCACTTTCGGAATTGCAGCTTTTGGGAGGATTACCCGCACACTTGATTGTATTGGCAGCATGCAATACCGGTGTAGGTAAATTGGTGAGGGGAGAAGGGGTGTTTTCCCTGGCAAGGGGCTTCGCCGCAGCCGGTATTCCAAGTAGCATCACTACGCTATGGGAGGTGGAAAACCAGGCAACTTATGAACTCACAGAGTTGTTTTACAGATTTTTGAGTGATGGCCTTCCTAGCGATGTGGCCTTACAACAAGCTAAATTGGAATTTTTGGAAAATTCAGAAGGCCAAAGTTTACCCTATTTCTGGGCAGGGCAGGTTCTTGTAGGCAGATCGGATGTTTTGCAACCAGCTTCAGGCTTTGGGTCAAAAATCCTTTATCTAGCTCTTGTTTTGGGGGTGATGGTTGTATTCATTTTACTTTTCATAAAAAGAAGAAAAATAACAGAAAGCTGAGGTAACAAATCATGATTTGTCGGATATCCTTATGAAAGACGGTTAATAAAGAGTAAAGCTTCCGTCCTTCATTTGGGGGTGAACACAACTTTTGGGAAAACCTGGACTTCTGCCGCTGTTATTTTTTAGCGGCAAACCTCCCCAATCAATTAGCCGATTTTCGTTCTTCCAACACCTCTCCTGCGATCACAGCAGATGTCTTATTCCCAAAACTATTTCTGATAAATGTCAGGATTTCAGCCACCTCTTCATCTCCCAGATGTTCAAATGCTGGCATCTCCTGCTGATATTTAACACCTTCTACCTCAATTTCATCAGATATTCCAAATAAAGTTACCCGTATCAGGCGGCCTTTGTCACCCGTCACCCAAGAAGTTCCGGCAAGCGGTGGAATCAGACCATCTGCACCTTTTCCTTCAGGTCCATGACAAGTGAGGCAGTATTGTGTATAAAGCCGGGCCCCTTCGGCCAGATCATCCGGTACATCATAACTCCAGTTTTCATCCAAAAGCTCAATAGATTTTGTTTCCCTTTCGTAAACAGGGAGCTTGTCAATGAGCTTACTGCCTCTGGGCAAAAGTCTCATGATGATGATTCTGTCCGGAACCTCAGGAAGGCTATCGTAAAGCCAAGGCTGGAATCTTGGGTGCCAGTCATGGTTGCTGGTGCTGAAATAGATCATCCCATTGGAATCCACTTCTATGTCTCTTATCCTTCCGAATACCTTCTGAAGGTAAATGCCTTCTTTTGTAACCTTGGTTCCTTCTTCATCAAGTTGAAGCACACGGAGGGAACGGCCCTTCATGCTGGCCTGCAGCAGACTGTTTTCCCAATCCGGGATCTTGCCTTCACCGATATAGGCAGTCCCTGCAGTAGCAATGGTAGGGGTCCAGGCAATTAAAGGATCGAGTGTGTTATGTTGCTGTGCATAGGCATTCTCTTTATCACTATCTGCAAATCCCTGTATCTCAGGCCATCCATAATTACCCCCTTTGACGATAAGGTTTACCTCATCGTCATTGAGCGGACCATGGTCAGAAGCATATAATTTATCTCCTTTGCCAAAAACCATTCCTTGCGGATTTCTCAGTCCCATAGCCCAAACGGGGTTGTTTTCAATGAGGTTGTCGTGGGGAATGCTGCCATCGAGATTTAGTCTGAGGATTTTTCCTCCCAAAAAATCCGGATCCTGAGCCAGGTCAGTTCTTCCAACATCCCCAAGTGAGAAATAGAGTTTTCGGTCAGGACCTATGATCAAGCGCGATCCATTGTGAAAAGTAGCTCCGGGAAGACTGTCCAGAAGTATCTGAGGATTTCCTGTCCCATCTGAAGTTATATCATATTTGACCAATCTGGAACTGATCAATTCCTCTCTTCCTTCTCTGGGAATAGAAAAGGTGTAATGAACAAACAGCTGTTTGCTTTCAGGATCCACACACATGCCCAAAAGCCCATAGGATTTTTTTGCCAATACATCCGGAATGTCCAACATGAGTTGTTTTTCCTGTTTCTTGAGGTCATAGCGGTACACTTTTCCTTCCAGTTCAGTAAACCAGATTGCCCCTGACTCTGCTGTTTCTATATCCCAAGGTACGTTGAGACTGTCTACTAAAGTGCTGATTTCAAGAATGTCATTTTCAAGTTTGAGGTAGGCAATGACATTCTCCTTTCTTTCACCTTGCTTACAGGAAAGACAAAAGAATACAATGAAGTAAATCCAATACTTATTCATTTTTCAATGTCCATTTGATTCCCTCTTCCAAGTGTTTTAGAAATTCAGAGTTTTGATAATGTTTGATATCATGCCCTAATGCAGTATAAAATATTCTGGCCTTTCCAAAGTGATGATACCATGCCAAAGGGGTAAATTCACCGAATACCGTTCCAGGATAGTCTTCTTTTTTATCGTCTTCAATGGTTTGTAGGTCAGCAGCCAAAAGAATATTGATAGCAGGATTGAAGTGGTCAAAATAATAACATTCGTCTTCCCACTTCCAGACCTTGTCCAAAAAGGCAGTGGATGGGTGGCTGTCATCAATTACGTGAATGTCAAAAGCCTGAAATTCCGGATGACTCCTGAATTTCCCTCCCTGCATTTTCCAAAACCATGGCCAGTTCCTCTCGGATCCTGTACTGATATGTATGCCGACAAAAGCACCTCCATTTTCTATGAAGCTTCGAAAGGCTTCTCTTTGTGCATCGGAATAGAAAGCTTCGTTATTGGTGTTGTTGAAGATGATCAGATCCAGATTTTTGAGCTTACTTTCAGTAAAAAATTCAGGATCATCACTTACAGACATTTGGAGGCCATTTTCTTTTCCGATTTTCAAAAGCGCTTTTGTACTGGCTGTTAAATTGTCATGTACATATCCTTCTCCATTGTGGGTATAAATCAATACCTGCTGGCTTTGAATGGTGCAGGAAAGTAAACATAGGCAAAAGAGCAGCAGGATTTTTTTCATAATTGAAAAATAGCCCAAAAAATAAAATGACCCAAAGGAAAGTTTACTAATGGGTCATTTTTGCCAGGATCATGCTTCGCCGTCTGTCAGACAGTTTTCCCCTTTGAGCATTGGGATAAGTTCTCCTAAGTTTTCAACTTGAAAGTAATTCTCATGCTCTATCTGATAGTCAATGGTCTCATGTTCCCAGGTAGTGTGGTAAGGGACATGCACAGCAGAACCGCCCGCTTGCAAAACAGGTACTATATCGGACTTCAAAGAATTGCCAACCATTAAAAACTCTGAAGGCTGACAGTCTAAGTGTCTTATCAGTTTCTGGTAGTCTTCTTTGTGCTTATTGCTCATGATTTCTATATGGTGAAAATGCTTCGCCAGACCTGATTTCAAAAGTTTTCTCTCCTGATCCAACAAGTCTCCCTTGGTAGCCATGACTATCCTGTAGTCACCATTGAGCAACTTCAGGGTATGTTCTACCCCATCCAGAAGGGTGACAGGTTTGCCGAGTATTTCCCTGCCTATAGCCATGGCCTGTTCTACGAGATGCAAGTCTCCTTTCATCTCGGTGATGTTCATGATGGCCTCTATCATACTGAGGGTAAACCCTTTGACACCATATCCATAAAGGGGGAGGTTATTGACTTCAGTTTTAAACAATTCCCTGTAGGCTTCTTCCTTCGGTAGGTATTCCTTTATCATTTCGCAGAATTTCTCTTCTGCCTCCCGGAAGTAGGGTTCATTTATCCATAAGGTGTCATCTGCATCAAAGGCAATTACTCTAATATGCTTCATTTAAGATTGGATTTATTCGTTGTTTTTAATGTACGGAGTGAATAAAGAAAGGGATTAGTTTAACTCCTCTGCTAAAAGAAGATTTTGTCCGATAACCGGTTCTATCAAAAGACCCTCGATTTTTTCCCTGTTATCTATCAGGATGTCCCAAGGTTCCATCCTGGGCTCATCCGAAAGGTCAAAAGTACCAAAGTGCATTGGAATAAAATACTTTCCTCCCAAAAGATTAAAAGCATCAATGGCATCTGTGGGGCTGATATGAGATTGATGCATGAACCACTCGGGCCGGAAGGCTCCCACTCCCATCAGACAAAAGTCAGGGGTGCCCAGTGCATTCTTGATATCTTCGAAATGGGGACCTTTACCCGAATCACCCATGAAATAAATTTTCCTTCCCCTTTCCTCAATAAAAAAACCACCCCATAGGCTTTTGTTGTCGTCCCAAAGCCATCTTCTGGACCAATGTCTACTTGGAACAAAGGTGATGTTGGGACTGTCATTTCCTGTTTGAAACCTTTGAAACCAACCTGCCTCTTGAATTTCCTGCCCATCTGTCCAAGAGCGGATTACCTTTCCTACACCTAAGCCAGTTAGAAACACTGCCCTGGGATACTTTCCTGAAAGAAACTCAATACTCTGCTTGTCACAATGATCCCTGTGATTGTGGGAAATCAATATGTAATCTACTGGAGGAAAGTCTTCCAAAGGAAATGGAAGTTCGCTGTCTCTTTTCAAAAACATATTGTCCATCAAGATAGGGTCAATCAGAGTGGTTATACCGGACAGTCTGATCAAATAACTCGCATGGCCAAGCCAAATCAGGTAATCACCCTTTCCGCTCAGGGTAGCCGGATCAAAATCAACTACAAGCTTTCTGTTTTCCCTTTCTTTGGCTTCTTTGTAGGGGTTTTTACTGGTTTGCCACTTTAACAAATCACCAAAACTGGATTCAAAGGGATGATAAAGGTTTTCGAACTTTCCATTAGGGTTCTTTGGAGTGCCCGGCCATTCGTCCGAAGGGGCTATGGTTTCCAAGTCATTATTGGAGACAAAAGTCATTTTTTCATTATTGTTATTGATGGCCATAGTCCAGATAAAAACAGGTAATGCAATTGCGAAAGAAAGGCCTAAGATTCTTTTCATTTGAATTATAACCCCCAAATTCAATCCATAGTTTTAGGAAGCGCTCAAAATATAGCTGATGGCATCAGAGGGACTTTTGATTTTCTGAATTTTATCTTCCTGGAGTTCTTTAATTAAGAAAAATTAATCTTTTCCAAAGGAAGTGAGAAATAAACAATAGTTCCTTTTTCTTCCTGTGATTCAATCCAAATTTTCCCTCCCATTAATTCTATAAATTCTTTACAAAGAATCAGACCTAAACCAGTACTGGGTTCTCCACCGGTTCCTTTCCTTCCTGTTTTTCTGTCCAGATTGAATATAGTAGCAGCCTCCTTACTGTCCATGCCGATTCCATTGTCTTTGACTAGAATCAACACATCATTTGTCCTTTCCACCGCCATGACTGACACTGCACCTCCTGGTCGGGTAAATTTCAGCGCATTGGAAATCAGATTTCTGAAAACGGTATTCAGCATATTTCGGTCCGTAAAAACCTGAATATTTTCCAATATATCCTGTTGGAGGTCTATTCTTTTTTGCTTGGCGGTTTCGGATAGTAAAGAAATGTTTTCTCTTACCAATTGGTTGAGATTGATGGTTTCAGGATAATAGTCCAACCTTTTGGTTTTGGATAGGGTCCAATGCATCAGGTTAGTGAGTAGGTTCATGGCTTTTTCTGCCGATTCTGAAATCAACTTAGAGGTTTTTCCAATTTCAGCATAATTTTGGTTTTGCACTTCATCCTCAAGTATCTTACTGAATCCGATTATGGTGGCAAACGGCCCTCTTAAGTCATGCGCTATGATACCGAAAAACTTATCTTTTTCTGCATTGATTTTTTCCAGCTCTTGATTTTGCTCTGAAATCATAAGGTTTTTCCTGTTCAGTTCTTCCATTAGAGCCTGCTTTTTTTTGTTTCTTCTGTTGAGGATATATGTAAAGCCACTGAAACTTAATACAATAAGAAAGGTAGCTATCCAGACTATCCAAAGCTGGTTTCTCCTACTTCTCAATTCTATTTCATTTTGAGCCAATTTGTACTCTATTTCCTGGGTTTTGAGTTTTATTTCCAATTCATCAGCAGTGAAAATTTTCAGATTTTCAAGGACCTCAAGGACACTTTCGTACGCATTCTGGTATTCTCCCTGGGCTGCGTAAGCTTGGTGAAGTACATTGAATCCCATATATTCATAGGCCTTTATGTCTAAATTTCTGGATTCTTCTATAGCCATTTTTGCAAATTCCATTGAAGTTTCAGGTTGGTTTAGGTAATTGGGGAGGTGAAGCATGGCAAGATTATAAAAAACCAAAGGCAGGTCTTCATATAAGCCGCTATCTTCGATGATTTCAATAATTCCCTGAAACCTTCTTACTGCTTCTTCATATTGAGCGGTATAGGTAAAATAAGCTGCATGTATGATTTCAGTAGAAATTACCAGATCATACCTTTGTTTGCTTATGGCAAGCTCATTGGCCAGATGGATATAATTCATCAAAGAATCCTTATACTGTTTCCAGGCCGGATCTTTGTCAAACATCAGAGAAGTTTTTGAGTCGGGTTCTCTAAATTCCTTTTTCACTTCCACACCTTCTGTTTCCAAAAAAATTATTTCAAATAGAGTTGCAGCCATTCTATTATAAATTCGGGCCAACATCACACTATCTTTTTTTTCTAAAAAATAATCAAGCGATTCCTGTAGAGATTTCATGGCTAAAGGATAGTTTCTTGCCGCTCTATAGGTTTCACCCAGAGACCTCTTCGCGGCGTTTACTCCATCAAGGTTGCCCAAGGACTGATACATTTCAAGAGATTCGTTTAGTCTTTCGGAGGCTTTAAAATGATCTCCGTATGCATTATAAGCCATCCCTGATCTTTCAAGTGCGAGCGCTTTTTTCTCTCTGTTGCGAAGTGAATCTGAAAGCTGTATGGCTTTTTCACTGAGCTGAAGAATTATTGCAGTATTGTAATTTTTGTCCAGAAGCTTGAAAATCAGTTCCAGTCTTTTTTCAGAGGACTTTTCCTGATAAATATAGGTGTCCAAGCTATCCAGACTTTGCTTGGCCGTAGCTTTAAGAGGTTGTAATAAAAAAAGTATGATAAAAATTGCTGAGCATGCCAATCCGGCTGTTTTCGGGTTGCAATTTTTTGTGGAGATCGAGACTGATTCCCTCATACAACTTTGAGATGGATTAGATTTAAATAATGGGCTTTAATTCTCAATATATGTATAATATGCTGAGAAAATTAAGTTTTTTCTATGAATTTTTGATTCAGGCATATTTGATTTTATTCAGATATACTGAAATCAACAATGCCGAATTTTATATTTAATAAGTATATTAATGCCTTTAAAAAGTTTTCTCTAAACCAATAAACCTTATTCAACCATGAAATCAAGAAGAACATTTTTGCAGCATCTGACAATGAGTGCGGGGATTTTGCCATTAGCTTTAAGTCAAACGGGTATTCTTCAAGCCATGCCGAAACCTTACATTTCCCAAGTGCCAGATGGTCCAGTTTTAAAAGTCGCTCTAATGGGGCTTGGAAGTTATGCCGACAGAGTCGCCAAAGCCATGCAAGACTGCAAAAGAGCCAAAATCACTGGACTGATCTCAGGCACTCCTTCAAAGCTGGAGTCTTGGGGAGCTGAATACAATGTGCCAGAAAACAGCAGGTACAACTATGAGAATTTTGATGCGATCAAGGACAACCCGGAAATAGATGCCGTCTACATCATCACCCCCAATGCCCAGCATCATGGGCAATGCTTAAGGGTAGCCGCAGCCGGAAAACATGTCATATGTGAAAAGCCAATGTCCATTAATGCAAAAGAGGGGCGTGAAATGGTTGAAGCTTGCGAAAAGGCAGGAGTAAAGTTGCTGATAGGATACAGAATGCACTTTGAGGCGAATACACTCAATGCTGTCCGAATGCGAAAAGAAGGTGAGTTGGGAGATATACGTTTCTTTCAGGGGCTTAGCGGATTTAGAATAGGAGATCCAAATCAATGGAGACTGGATAAAGACCTTGCAGGTGGAGGAGCCATGATGGATATAGGAATTTATGCCATCAACGGTGCCCGGTACATGGTAGGGGAGGAGCCTATTTGGGTCACTGCCCAAGAGGTGAAAACAGATCCGGTAAAATTTAAAGAGGGGGTAGACGAAACAATTACTTTCCAAATGGGATTTCCAAGTGGTGCCATTGCTTCTTGTCTATCAACCTACAATATGAATTATTTGGATAAATTTTTTCTCAATGGAGAAAAGGGTTTTGTAGAAATGCAACCGTCTACTGGATATGGGCCCATAAAAGCTAAATCCCATGAAGGTGACATTACCAAGCCCCATGTGACGCATCAAACTACTCAGATGGATCAAATGGCCGCCATCATTCATGATGACATGGAACCTGAGATCCCGGTAGATGGACAGGAAGGATTAAAGGACATGAAAATCATTGATGCCATTATGCTGGCGGTGTCTTCCGGAAATAAAGTAAAGTTGGACTTGGTATAATGATATGATCGGTATGCTAAAGACCCGCATCGATTTCACTGGATTTTTCTGAAATTTCCCGGATAATCTTATCTACTTCCTGAGCAGAAGCAATTACATAGTCCAAAAACTCTCCATTTTCTGAAGCATTGTCTTTATTGCTTTTGATCAGGTCTATGAGCCCCATCATTCGGGCCAAAGGTGCCCTGACTACGTGGGATTGTATCCATGCAATCTCCCGTAGTTTGGCATTTTGTTGCTCAATGGCATTTAGATATCTGATTTTCAATGTGATATCGTTGGCAATTATAAGCCGTGCTTTCTTTCCTTCAAATTCAATTAGGTTTGAGTGAATTTCTACAGTAATAGGAGTTCCATCCTTTTTCAGATGTTCATAAATTCCCATAAATTCACCCTTATGTCCGTTGCTTGAAGATTTTTTTAAGGTATCCAGAATTCTACCTTTTTCTTCAGGGTTTCTGATATGTAAGATATCCATTTTCAGAAATTCCTCCCGACTATAACCGTATGTCCTGATAGTAGCCTCATTTACTTGTAAAAATTTCAAAGAATCCTCATCAAAAATATACATAGGCTGCGGACTGAGCTGAAAAAGCTCAGTGTACCTTTGTTCAGTAAGCTGGATTCGTTTCAGGTTTTTATGTCGTTCTATATTGTAGGTGATGGATTTAAAAAGAGTTGTGGCATTCAGCTCGTCTTTGAGTAAATAGTCTGAAACACCAAGAGATAGACTTTTTAAGGCAAAAGATGCATCCGTATAACCTGTCAGTACGATGAGTGGATTTTTTCTGGCCAATTTGACTGTTTCTGTGATAAGGTCTTCACCGCTTTTATCGGGAAGACTAAGATCAAGCAATACCACGTCATATTGTTTGGAAGTTGATGCCAATAAGGATTTGGCTTCCTTGAAGCTTTGGCAATGGTCGACCTGAGGGCGGGCTATCAACTCTTCCAGGTAATCCTGAACTAACATAAAATCACCCAGATTGTCCTCGATCACCAGAATATGATAATCTGATGAATCTTTCTTCATTGGTACTAGACTTTAGGTAACTTGGCAGTATTCAGCCAAAATTCTTCAATAGAGGCAATAGCCTCCTGAAAACTGTCGACTTCTAAAGGTTTGGTGATAAAGCTATTGGCATGCTTGTCATAAGATGCAAATATATCCTTTGATGATGAGGACGTGGTAAGCATCAGGACAGGGATGTGCCTATATTTTTTGTCAGATTTGATGGTTTGTAGCACTTCATGGCCGTTGAGTTTGGGAAGGTTGATGTCCAAAAGAACCAAATCAGGCTCTTTTACATGTTCAAATTTCCCCCTTTGATATATAAAATCCAGGGCCTCTTCACCATCTCTGGCAACACTGAGTTGGTTTTTGATATTTCGTTCGTCTAAGGCCTCCTTAGTGAGTAGGATATCCCCCTCATTGTCCTCGACAAGCAGGATATGTATTTCTTTATTCATTGTGGTAAATATAAAAGAATATGTCAATTTTTGTATGGAATATTAAAATACTTTTAGTAGAAAATTTTGCCATATCTCATCAATCCGGTTTCTTCAGTCTTATTTATTAAAGTCACTTACCTTTATTGATGCTCTTACCGAATTTAATAAAATGAACCAAACCCAATATGGGGCCAATGCTCAAAGTAACCAACAAAAACATAGGATGTACTGCGGTTTGAACCCAATTCAAAAGCTGTATGCTGAAGATGGTAATCCCAAAGCCAATACAATTGACAATGGTCAAGCCTGTACCTTTGTTTTGGGCTGGGGCACTTTGGGCGACTAAAGTGGAAAACATAGGGGAATCAGCTGTCACTACTGTACCCCAAAAAACCAAAAAAACTAAAAGTAGAATAGGTGATTGTTGCCAAAACATCAATGGAGAAAGGAAACAGCATGTGCCGGAAAGAAACAATGCTGTTTGGGCGATTGCCTTTGGACTGGATCTTTCAGAAAGGATTCCCCCCAGTGCGCAGGAAATCCCCCCAACCGCGATGATCACAAAAGACCAAAAGGAAAGGTCAAACCCTCTGCCGTGTATATCACTATAAGCTGTAAGAAAAACTGGAAGGAATGCCCAAAAAGCATATAATTCCCACATATGTCCAAAATAGCCGAAAGCAGCTTTTCTGAAATTGTATTCCTTGAATACTGTCATAAATAAACTGAAATCGAATTCTTTGGAAGGGCTCCGATAGGGGCCATTGGGAACAAACAATAGCATACAGGTTCCCCCGATAAGTGAACCCAAACTGGTAAGGTAGACGACGTAATGCCACTCTAGTCCCGCAGTAAATGACCGGATGAAATGTGGGAAAGCTGTGCCCATTACCAATGCCCCTACCAATAATCCAAGTGATTTTCCCAAGCCTTTTTGGTAGTAGTCTGATGCGATTTTCATTCCTACCGGATAGATTCCTGCTAGGAAAAACCCAGTACCAAACCTTGATGTCAAAGCTGTGATAGCATTAAGGGTATCAAGACTTAGAATGAAATTACAGACAGAGGCCAGAACAGAGCATAAAAAGAACAAAGAAGAAGGAGGAAATCGGTCTGCCAGCGTCAGGATGGCAAAGAGCAATGTACCGCTTATGAAACCAAGCTGAACAGCGGATGTAAGGTGTCCCAGATAGCTTGGGGCTAGACCGAAATTGGCCACCAATTCAGGTAAAATGGCGTTTCCGGCAAACCAAAGAGAAGTACACAGGAACTGGGAAATGACGATAGTGAAGAGGATATATGGAGGCGTACTTTTTTGGGATTGCATTGCTTTACCGATAGACGACAGCTTACTTCCGGATGCTTTTGATTACCTTTTCAAGGTCTATGACTTCGAGAGGTTTGGTAAAGTAAAAATCTGCCGACAACTTTTGTGCATCCATTTTATCTTTGGTGGAGGATGATGTGGTGAGAATGGCTGTTGGAATATGCATCAACTTCGGATCATTTTTTACGGCCTTGAGCACCTCCAATCCGCTTCTTTTGGGCATATTGATATCCAGAAAAATCACGTCGGGAACTTGGGCATTTTTATAAGGACCTTTTTTAAACAAGTAATCAACTGCAGCCGCACCATCTTTGACTACTGTGAGGGGACATTGATAAGGACTTTCCTCTATCAATTCCGAAGTCAGCAGAATATCACCATCATTGTCTTCGGCCAATAAAATGTGGACAATCATGTCTTTCATTCGGAGACGTTTTTTTACAATATCACAGATTTTTAGTTAAAGAAAAAGAAAAATTAGTCCCATTTCGGACATCTGACTCCAAAATTATTTTGCCGCCCAGGTTTTCCACACATTTTTTTACAATAGCCAGACCTATTCCTTGTCCTTCAAAATCTTTTTTGTGATGTAGTTTTTGGAAAAGATTGAAAATTCTGGATTGGTCCTCTGGTCTGATTCCTATTCCATTATCTTTCACAGAAAAGATCCAGGAGTCTTCGGATTCTGCGCAGGAAACTTCAATCCTTGGAGTTCTTTCGGGATGCCTGTACTTGAGCGCATTGCCTATAAGATTGTGGAAAATCTGAGAAAGCGGAACCGCATAACTTTCAACTACCGGAAGTGGATGTATGATGACTTCAGCATTTTTTTCATGGATAGATTCATTGAATATTTTCACAGATTCTTTTACCAGCATACCTACATCTATTATGGATTTCTTTCCATCAAATCTTCCTACTCTTGAGTATTCCAAAAGACCGGTAATCATTTCTTTCATCCTTGCGGCTCCGTCACTAGCAAAATAGATGTATTGCTTCCCTTTTTCATCCAATTGCTCATAATTGTGCTTTTCGAGCTGCCTCAAAAATCCTGTAATCATCCTCAAAGGTTCCTGCAGATCATGTGAGGCAGAATACGCAAATGTTTCCAATTCGGCATGTTTATTTTCCACCACTTTAAGTGCTTTCTCCAAGTCGGCGTTTTTTTGATCTAAAGTCGTTTTTAATTTTCTTTCATTATTGATGGATTTTTCTAAAAGGTCAAAAACCTTTGGGAATAATGCAGATATAAAAAAGCCAAGAAATACAAGGTTTGAAGCTACAGTGATAAACTGTGGAATATTGTGGATGGGCTCATCTTTCCAAATCATTATCTCTAAAGTGATGAGAAAGGCGAAAATTACAGAAATCAGCAAGTTGATAAAGGCAGGGTAATATGCATACTTTACGGGGAAAATAATGGTGCAAAAAACCGATGCCGCCAACATATACAAAAATCCCGGCCCTGAAAGCCCAATGATAAAGAGTAGTCCAACCCCTACAGTGTAGAGCGCAGCTATAAACATGAAATTTCTGGCAGCAAGTGAAATCCGAGGTGAAAAACCTGAAAGTAAGACCAAGCTTAAAGCTATGCTGTCAATGAGAACGACACTGGGATAATTCTCCTGTATGGCGAAAAACACCCCCGGAATATAGGCAATCAATGAAAGCGGAATAATAAAAACCAATGAATAATAGGTCAGAACCGATCTCCATTGTAAAGTAGTATCCCATCCCTCTGATTGAACGCCCAGGTTTCTTTTGATCAGTCCGGTATATCTTTTCCAAATGTTCATGTATTGTTTTTTGGATGGGAGAAATAGAAGGTACTGCCCTTGCCATATTCGGACTCTACACGGACTTCACCATTGAAATTCTCCACCAGCTTCTTGACTATACTAAGGCCCATTCCGGTGCCTCCGTATTGGTCCTTGCCATGTAGTCTCTGGAAAATAATGAAAATTCGGTCAAAATATTCTTTTTCGATCCCAATTCCATTGTCCTGAACAGAAAACTCCCAGCAATCATCGAGTTCTTTTACTTTTATGGACAGTTGGAGAGGAATGTTATCATTTGAATATTTGAAAGCATTATTGATCAAGTTATAAAACAACTGAAAGAAGGGAGTTTTGTAGCCTTTTAGTTTAGGAAGATGGTCTATATGGATTTGGGCTTTTTTCTCTTCTATGCTTTTTCGGTGCATGAGCAGTGCTTCTTCCACCACTTCATTGAGATCTATCATGACCTGATCTCCTTCGTTTTTTCCTACTCTGGAAAAATCCAATAGATCCAGAATGATCTGCCTCATTCTTTTTGCCCCATCCACAGCAAAATGTATGTATTGTTTGGCTTTTTCATCGAGTTTGTTGCCGTATTTTTTTTCCAATTGCAATAAAAATGAACTGACCATTCGGAGAGGTTCCTGTAAATCGTGGGAAGCCACATAAGCAAACTGCTCCAGTTCAGCATTTGATATTTCCAATGCCTTTGCTTGCTTCTTCAGGTCTCTGTTGAGACGCTGAAGGGATGCCTCGTATTCCTTTCTATGGGTGATGTCTGACATGGCACCTACAATACGGACTGCTTCGCCTTTTTCATCCCTTACTATCAAGCCTCTATCCTCTACATTTGCGTATGTACCATCGGCCTTTAGGTATCGGTATTCTTCTTTCCAAAACTCTGATGAAGTGTCCTTAAGGATTTCTTCCCAACTGTTGGACACTCTTAGTATGTCTCTTGGATGGATTTTTTCAATCCAACCACTTAGCATCGAATTTTCCACTTGGGGATCATATCCAAAAAGAACCCTATATCCCTCAGTCCAGTAAAGTGAATCAGTTTTGACATCATAATCCCAAATGGCATCATTGGTAGCCATGGAGGCTTTTTCAAAGCGCTCATTGGATTTGACCAATTCTAATTCCGCAACTTTCCTTTCAGAAATATCCTGAATACTTCCCGAGATTTTAACAATTTGTCCGGCCTCTCTTTCTGCTTTTCCTATTACCCTTACCCATTTTTCTTTGCCTGTAAATGTGATCAATGTCACTTCAAGATCGAATGGAATTCCCTTATCGATACAATCTGTAACAGCCTTATGGAGTTGTTCTCTGGAGGGGCCTTCTTTATATAAGTTAATGCCGGCTTCTAATGTGGGAATAAAATTTGCCGGTACCTCAATGATTTCACAGGTGATCACTGACCAAAAATTGCGGCCCGTTAGGAGGTCTACTTCCCAACTACCAAGCTTGGCCAATCGGTTGCTGTCTTCAAGTAGTAAGTTCAACTTAACCCTATCAGTGACATCTCTCCCAAAAGCATAGGCTACACCATCATCTCCAAACAATTTTGAAGATTTCCAGGAAATCCATTTGTAGTCACCTTTGAAGGTCCGGTACCTGTTGACAAAATTGTCTGCTTGTCTCAGTCCAGAAATGGTTTCCCTGTATTCCTTATTGGTAGTATTCAGGTCATCCGGATGCAAAAAATCGACAAATGGTTTTTCTGTAAGTTCTTTATCTGAAAAACCCAAAAGCTTACAAAACGAAGGGTTAACCTTTCTGAAATACCCACTGGAATCTGCTATAGCCAGTATATCAGGAGAATTGATGAAAAATTCCGTCAATTCCTCCTGTTGTTGTTTTCTTATTATCTCTGCACCCAAGTAATATTCAAGATGACTGAAATATACCTGATAGTAAAATTCCTGGCTGGCCTTATTTTTATTTCCCAGTAATATGACGCCTATTATTTCATTATTATTGAACAAAGGAATACTGGTAATCTGGGTCACTTTCAGCACTTTCAGCGCATCAATTCTTTTGAATTCGGTAGTGCCAGACTTAACTTGCCACTTGTAATTACATTTATTTTGCCATACTAGTCCAGGTAACCCCTCACCGGAAGAAAATTCAAGTTTGGTTCCTGTCTGATGATAAAAACTCTTCAGGGAATCATTGCCGTCATAGAATGTAAAGAGCTTGATGCTCTCTCTGGAATGGTTTACCAACCAGATTTCACCCAGAGTAGACTCGCTCATTTCAACTATGTAATTCAATACTTTTTCGAGAATTGACTTGGTTTTATACCCATCTTTGAAAAACTGCCCTATTTCTGCTAAAAAATTATTCTTGATCAATGCCACTTTTTTATGGGATTGCTCTCTCAGAGATCCAATCATCCTAATTGGATTGCCCTCTTTATCCCGGACAAGATAGGCTACTTCCTCTACAAATTGATAGGTGCCTTTGCTATCCAAAAATCTAAACTCATTGGTCCATTGCACTTGGTCTGATCGTTCCATGAATGCATTCCACCTGGCCTCTTCTTTATTGGCATCAGCAGGGTGAATCAGTGCCAACCAATCAGCAATCCTAAAGACACGGTTTTTATAATCATGACCGAATAATTTCTCAAATCCCTCGCCCCAAGTAAAATCATCGTTGATGATATCCCAGTCAAATATGGCTTCTTTCGTGGCTTTCTGTATAAAATGAAATAGCTCATTGCTTTTTTCAAGTTCTTTTTGGGTAAACACCAGATCTGTGATGTCTGTGCTGTTGACCAAAATCCCTCCTATATTAGGATCTTCAAACAAATTGGTGGCAGTACTTTGAATCCATCTGTATCCGAATGCCTTATGTTTGACCCTATAAGGATGAGAGGTTACTCTTTTTGTTTGGCTGAGAATTTGAAATTTTGACTTTACCCTAGTGATATCATCAGGGTGAATCAGATCAAAGGCCGTGAGTTCAACCATCTCCTCAGTTGTAAAACCCAAATAAGTCTCATGGTTGGGACTGATAAACTTGTATTTGCCTTCAAAGTCCACTACAGCAATCAGGTCAGACCCCTCCTGAACCAAGGTCTTAAATTTTTTTTCACTTTCTTGGATCTGTCTTTTGGCTTTTCTTTCGAAGGTTACATCCTTTGCAGAAAGAAAAATCCCTAAAATATCTCCAATTTCATTTTTGGCGGGTTTGTGTGTGAATTCATAAATCAAGGATTTACCTTGTTTATTGGTGACCTGTGTTTCTGTAACAAAGGTTTCCCCCTCAAGGACTTGATGGTACATCTCTGCCAGTTGGGTTCTTTTTGCAGGATTGGTGTAATTGAGGATAGAATCAAACTTCACCACATTTTTACCAAAAAACTCACGGTACTGTTCCTGGAATCTTTTATTAGAAGAAATGATTTTTAAAGATCTGTCTATCAATAAGAATGCCTCATCCGTATTGTTGAGCATCATGCTGATCTCAAAAAGATTTTGCTTTTGCTCTGTAAGGTCCACACCTACCCCATACAGGCAGGGTTGGTTTTGAAAATGTATAAATGAAGCCTTGAAAAAATGAGGTT
Source organism: Arthrospiribacter ruber (assembly GCF_019343195.1). Lineage (GTDB taxonomy): Bacteria > Bacteroidota > Bacteroidia > Cytophagales > Cyclobacteriaceae > Arthrospiribacter > Arthrospiribacter ruber. The sequence goes on along the minus strand of NZ_RPHB01000005.1, from coordinate 429,969 downwards.
TGAGTGTGCCGTTTTTATGAAGAATATTGGCCTCAAGGCTGGATTGTCCATGTAATAAGGCTATCTGTATTTCAGAAGTGACTTTCTTTCTTTCATTCTCCGGAAAGCAGGAAGTGGCATCCATTACGGCTATTTCCTCATCAGAATTCCCGGTGACTTCGTTGACTTTTTTGTTCCAAAGAAGCATTTTGCCATTTTGGTCAAAGACAAAAAACACGCCTTGTAAATTGTCAATCAATTCTTGGGTAAAATTGGAGTCAAGTTTACTGAAAATGGGGGTTTTGAATTTCCCTTGAAAGATCTTTTTAAGGTGGTTGCTGATTTCACTCCTTTCCAGAATAGCATCTGCAAGATCTGTTTGGATCGATAGGTTGTCTTCAAAAGCCTCTTCCCCTGCCTCTTCAGCTAAAATATATGCGTTTTTGGTTTTAAGAAATGAAAGTTTGGGAATTAACTTTTTGGTATGGCCCCTGAGTACTACAGCCAGAATTTTGATATTTTTTAATATTTGGTTTTTTTCTACTTCATGGATAAATTTCTCTGAAGGAAGTGTTAAATGTGGAGAGTCTGAAGTTGATTTTAAACTGTAATAGACCGTGCCTTTTTTTGGAATAGAATCATGATTGAAGGGCTGAAAATCCAATTCACCTGCATCTCCTAGATTTTTGGAAAGGTTAGTTTGTTCGCTTGAGGATATAGGCTGATTTAAAAAAAAGTATTGGTTTTTACACTTTTTGAGGGAAACAACCAAATCAATCAAATCCGAAAGCCTTCCCTTAGAATAGTGAATGAACGTAATAAAGGAAGTGTCTTGACTCCATCTTGCCATCTCGAAGGTATTTTGGGTACAGCTTAGTAGATGGCTAAATTATCAAATCAAATGGTTATTTATAGAAAATGAACATTCATTTTTGATTTATTGTCGTTTACTTCAACTTTATTTCTTGAGATACTTGTCATTGAGCCCCTTTCCTTCAAGAATCAAAGGTTTTACTTTTTCCAGTCGTGCTTTTTGGGTGACTTCCTTTTTAGCACCATTGACATGTTCGAGGTATTCTTTTTGTTTGGAAAGACTGAGTTTTTCAAAAGAGTCCTTGAAATTTTTATCTTTTTCGATTTCTTCTGCCAATAGTCCGTTAATTTCCAGGTCAGTGATTTTTTCGGGGATCCATTTTTTCCCTTCTTTTTCGTTTTGGATGGCCTCTTTGATGTAGGCTAGAATCAGGCTTTCATCAATCTCTTGCATGTTGGCAAATCTCCACTGCCTCAACGCTTTGGTTTTGTTTTCTTGGGCATTGATAAATTTGCCGGCCGGGTCTGACATAAAGACTCCGTTGTAAAACCAGATCCCGACGTAATTTTTGAACCCACAGATCCCGACCACATTGCTGCCTTCATGAGTATACACATCTATGCCCCATTTGATACTGTGTTCAAGTCCGGAATTTTGCATAATTCTGTTCAAATATGCTATTTCTTCATTCCATGCTGATGCTTCTTTTTTCATAGTTCCTTTTTTTCAAATTTACAGGTTAAAGATACAAAGTGTATCGGAATCATTTCGCTGAAGACTCTTTGTAGGCACTTGGTCTCTTTTTATGATAGTCAAACTGCTTTTGGTAGGCATTTGCAAGGTGCAATATTTTTGCTTCTTCAAAATAATTGCCAATCAAGGTGATGCTGGTAGGCCGGCCCTGATCATCAAATCCATTTGGAATGCTCAAGGCCGGATGGCCTGTAAGGTTGGTGATGAGCATTTGTCTGCCCCCATAAGTGGATGAGAGAATCACATCGTATTCCTTAAACAAGGCATGGATTTCATCAATCAGCTTTCTTCTGTACCGGTTTGCCTGCAGGTACTCTACCGCAGGAATCAATCTGGATTGTCTGAGTGAATTTGCCCTAGAGCTCTCGTCTTGTTCCACGAGGTCCCTATGGCCACCTTCACGGACAAGAGCATCAAAAAAGGCTCCTGACTCTGCCCTAAGGATAATGTCAAAAGCTTCGAAAGGGTAATCAGTAGGGAGCTCTATGGGTTGGATTTCCAGGTTAAGGGCTTTGAATTCATCTAGGGTCTTCAAATAGGCAGCTTCTTGAGTAGGGTTTAGTGATGATGAATTGAATTTTAATTGAGCTATTTTAAGTTTCTGAATATCAGGATGTAAGTTGTATTCAAATGAACTTGGTTTGGAGCTTCTGTCTTTTCGGTCCTGTCCTCTGATGTGGTCATAGACAATTGCGCAATCTTCAACGCTTCTACAGATGGGCCCTACCTTATCCATACTCCAGGAGAGGACCATAAAGCCATGTCTACTTACGGTTCCATAGGTCGGTCTAAGACCTGTAACGCCCGTCCTTGTAGATGGTGAAATAATAGAACCTAAGGTTTCTGTTCCAATTGCAAATGCTGCCAATCCAGCTGAAACAGCGCTTCCAGAACCAGCAGAAGAACCTGTTGCACCTTGACTTAGGTCCCAAGGGTTTTTGGTTTGCCCACCAAACCATACATCGCCTCTTGCCAAACTTCCCGTAACCAGCTTTCCCAAAAGTATTGCGCCTTGGTCCTCCAGTTTTTGGATAATGCTGGCTTTTTGGTCAATTACCTGATTTTTGTATGGAGCGGCTCCCCAAGTAGTGGGATATCCGGGAACTGAAGCGAGATCTTTGACTCCATATGGGATGCCATGAAGAATTCCTCTATATTTTCCAGATGCAATATCCTCATCAGCCTGATCAGCCTGGGCAAGTGCCAATTCTTCTGTCAAGGTGATAAAAGATAAAAGTTGGGGATCGTACTTCTTAATCCTATCCAGATAGATTTCTGTCAGTTGCCTGGAACTGATTTTTTTATTTTTGATCAAATAAGCCAGTTCAGGAATCGATAAATAAGCAATGTCCTCCTGGTTTTCGGGCAAATTTACCTGCACGGGCAACTTCCAATCCAAAACCGATGTTTGTGTTGGAAAAATATAATCCACTGGGAAGGGATCAAATGCCATTGCAGGGTCTATGTGATTTTCCAATGGAAATTCCCTCATTTTCTCATAGCCTTTCAGGTTGCCACGGAGGTAATCCATCATGGTGTCAATCTCATCTCTATTAAATTCGACCTGAATCAAACGAAGTGCTGCCCGCACATCCGCTCTTTTAAAAGTGTTTCCAGATTGGGCTACCAAAAAGCCCAAACAAAAACCTGCCAATAGCAGCACCCATCCAAATTTTCTCATGGAGAAAAATAAAGAAAAAGAATGAAAACCTGCCTTTAAAAAATCTACTAGGGCAGTTTTTTGGTATCAAAGGTTAAGATGAGGGGGCTATACTAATCTTTGAACTCAATATTTTTATGTGTTCCATCACAATAAGGCTTTGTTTTGGAGCTTCCACATCTACAAAAAGCAGTGGTCTTAAATTTCTTCTCTACTTCTCCATTGGAGAGCTTGACCTCTATATTGCCATACACCATCAATGGACCATTAGGCATGACCTCACAGGTTTGGGACGATGGTTCTTGCCGGGTTGCAGGTTTTTCCTCACCCTCCTCCATATATAACCCTAATGCTCCTGATGGACATTGCTTCACCTGATGTACAAGGTCTTCGGTACTAGCTCCTTGAATGTTGATCCATGGTTTTTCTTCAGGTTTAAAGACTTTAGGAAGTCCTTTAACACAAATACCTGAATGAATGCATTTCTCAGGCTGCCATATCACCGTTACTTCACCGTTGCTATATTCTTTCTTTTTCATGTGGTTATATATTTAATAGAAACAGGTCCTGCCTTTTGGGCAAGACCTGTCTCCAATTTACAAAAATTTACTTTTAAACACCATTAACTTCACACGGGTCATTTCATGCATAGAATAGGGGATACCGCCAAGTCCCTCGCCAGAAGCATCTCTCCCGCCAAATGGCATCCAATCTGCCCTAAAAGCAGTGTGGTCATTCACCATGATGGCAGTAGCGTTCAACTTTTGAACAGTATCCAGTGCGGTGTCTACGTTTTTGGTGAAAACCGCCGCTTGAAAATGGTATTCGAGGCTATTGGCCAAGCGCACAGCTTCTTGCCTTTCTTTATAGCTATAGATACATACTACAGGGCCGAATATTTCTTCTTTGGATACTTTGCTATTTTGGTCTGGGTTCCAAAGTATAGTAGGCTCATAGCAGGATTGGGAAATTCTTTTTCCACCACATAGGATATCTGCACCTTCTTTTTCGGCTTCTTTCACCCATTTTTCAACCCTGTCCACTTCTTCTGTCCTGATCAAAGGACCTACTTCGGTTTCTTCATCAAGAGGATCTCCTACTTTTAGGTCTTTGGCTTGTTTGGCCATTTCATCTGCTACTTTTCTGGCTATTGACTCATGCACAAAAATCTTTTGAACCGACACACAAACCTGGCCAGCATGGTAAAATCCCCCTTTGACCAATCCGGGAATCATATCTTCTAGGTCTGCATCAGCTTCGACGATTACCGGTGCTGTTCCCCCATGTTCCAATGCACATCGGGTGCCGGGAGCTAATTTGGATTTCAAAGACCACCCTACTTTTTCGGATCCTATAAACGACAGGTAATTTACACGCTTATCAGTGGCCAGCTTTTCAGCAAGGTCATTTTCTATCAAGACCATTTGCACCCAACCTTTAGGTACACCTGCTTCTTTAAGTATTTCTATAAAGGCTTTACAGGAAAGGGGAGTGGCTGACGCAGGCTTGACAATTACCGGACATCCGGCTGCAAATGCAGTCACTGTTTGATGTACGATCAGGTTGAGGGGGTGATTGAATGCCGAAAGGGAGGCTACCACTCCAATGGGTTCTCTTGTAGTAAATGCAAGTCTGTTGGTTGTAGAAGCAGTCAAACCCATAGGAATCTGCTCACCTGTAAGTCTAGCAATTTCTTCAGTAGCGATCTTGACTCCGTTGATGGCTCTGAGTACCTCAACTTTGGAATCCTGATAAGGCTTACCCCCTTCTTCGGCTGCTATTTTTGTGAGTTCTTCCACTTTTCCTTCCATGATTTTCCTCACTTTCTCCAGCAGAGATATCCTTTCATGGGCAAGGATCCAGTTTGATTGATCCAGGAACAAATCATAGGCAGTTTTCAATGCCTCTTCAAGCTCATTTTTATCCATGAGCGGAAGTTCTTTGATCAGGCTGTTGTCATATGGTGAGTAAACTTTCAGTGTTTTGTTATTGCTCATAATTTCTCTGCTTTTTCTTTTAACATTACGTTTAAAATGGGGTGGTTTAAGGAGTAATCTACAGGCAGATCTATCAGGTGTACTGCCGGGGTATTCAGACAATGATCCAGTATTTTCTGAAAATCAGCATCACTCGAAGGCCTGTGCCCTTTTGCACCATAGCTTTCGGCATATTTTACAAAATCCGGGTTTTTGTAATCCAAACCGAAATCATCAAATCCCATATCTTCCTGTTTCCATTTGATCATGCCATAGGCTTCATCATTGAGGATAATTACGGTAAGATGAAGCCCTAAGCGTACTGCAGTTTCTACTTCTTGGGAATTCATCATAAATCCCCCGTCCCCACATACCGATACCACGTTTTTGTTAGGATGGAGCACTTTGGCCATCATGGCAGAAGGAAGTCCTGCTCCCATGGAAGCGAGTGCATTGTCCAAAAGGAGGGTATTGGGTTGATGACAGGTGTAGTTTCGGGCAAACCAAAGTTTATATATGCCATTGTCCAAAGTAATGATGTCTTCTGAGGCAAGGCTGTTTCTTAGTAAATTGACCAACCTCTGAGGCAACATGGGAAACCTTTCATCATGAAAGTACTTGGATAGGTGTCCGGCAACTTCCTCCTTTACTTTTTGGAAGAATGAAAAATCCCAAGAATCTTGTTTTTTTACTTGTTCTCCAAGTTTGAGTACACTGCTGGTGATGTCTCCGACAACATTCAGCTGCGGAAAATATACCGGATCAACTTCGGCAGGGGAAAAATTGATATGGATCACCTTTTTTTCTCCCTTTTTCATGAAGAATGGAGGTTTTTCGATGACATCATGACCTACATTGATGATCAGGTCTGCTGCATCAATTCCCGCATGTACAAAATCATTTGAAGAAAGTGCTGCAGTTCCCAAATATTGAGGATGCCTCTCGTCGATGACCCCTTTACCCATTTGAGTGGTGAAGAAGAATATGCCCGTTTTGTCCACGAACTTCCCCAATGCATCGCATGTAACTTTCCGATTGGCACCTGCCCCAATAAGCAAAAGTGGAAATTTTGCCTGACTGATCATTTCCACTGCCTTTTCAATGGCCTTGTTATCAGGCTTGGGAATGACATGCCCGACCACATCAAAAACGGAATCTTCACATTCTTCCTGAGCTATATCTTCAGGAAATTCCAAGTGAACGGCTCCGGGTTTTTCTTCTATGGCCAAACGAAATGCTTCCCTGACCTGAGAAGCTATGTTGTTGGAATTAACGATCTGTTTGGTGTACTTTGTGACAGGCTTCATCATGTCCACGACATCTATGATTTGAAACCTTGCCTGCTTACTTTTTTTGATGGGTTTCTGCCCTGTGATCATCATCATAGGCATTCCGCCAAGTTGTGCATAGGCAGCAGGAGTGACCAAATTGGTAGCTCCAGGGCCTAATGTAGAGAGGCAGACTCCTGGTTTCCCGGTAAGCCTGCCATAGGTAGCAGCCATGAAGCCAGCTCCTTGCTCATGTCGGGTGATGATGAGCTTGATGGAGGATTTTTTGAGTGACTGTAAGAGGTCAAGGTTTTCTTCCCCTGGTACTCCAAAAATATATTCTACCCCTTCATTTTCCAGGGCTTTGACAAAAAGATCGGATGCTTTCATATTATATGTTTAAAGTTAAATCTGAATGGCTGGGAATCTACAAGAACCAAACCCTGTACCACCTTCCGAAATTGCTGAAAACTACAGGTTTTGGGGAATTGATGGAATGCCTACTTATATTTTTGGCCTGTTTATTGGCTTATTTCTAATGTGCAGTTGAAAGATCACCATTCTTTTAACAGGAATCATACGCAATTGATTTGAAAATGTGAAAAAGAAAATCTGGACAGATCTACAATTCTGCACAAATATCAAGACAATGTTCTTGAATTAATTTTTAAAAAAAATCTTTAACTACTTAACCAAAAACATCATGTTATCATTTGTAATTACAGCTCTTGTTATCGCCTTATTGGCTGCGATCCTAGGTTTTACCGGTATTGCCAAAGGCATTGCAGCGATTGCCAAATTTGTGTTCTATATTTTTTTAGTGATCTTTTTGATCACATTGGTAATTGGTCTTGTCAGCGGATTTTAGAAAAATCACGAATTCTAAGAATATTAAAAGCCGGCTTCAACCGGCTTTTAATATTTCAAAAACTGCGACAGATCACGCCCGATTCATTCTTGGAATCCCATAAGAAAACGAAGTGACTTTTAGTGGCCGCAGAGCACATAGGCTAACCATTACAATTGTTCGATACATCACTTCTTTGTACTTGGTACTCCGTACTTCGACCTACTCTCTAGGCTTAAATACGAATTCCGATCCCCAGTAACTACTCCAACCCTTCTTAAATCTTTCGTCTTATATCTCGTTTCACGCTTCTCCTTTTTCTCATGCCACTACATTACTCAGTGTTCCAATCCCATCAATAGTTATTTTGATGAGATCTCCGGATAGCAAGGTAAAGGAATCATCTGGGACAAGGCATGTACCTGTCATAAGATATACTCCTTTAGGAAAACTCATTTCTCTGCAAAGGAATGAGCTAAGCTCTTCATGACCACGCTTCATTTGAGAGATGGAGATTTCCCCAGCGAAAACCTGCTTATCTTCTCTTAGTATTTCCATCTGAATTTTACTTTCCGCATCGATAGGTTTGCCCGGAACCCAAAGACATGGACCGATGGCTGCCGACATGTCATAGCATTTAGCTTGGGGAAGATATAGGGGGTTTTCCCCTTCAATGTCTCTTGAACTCATGTCATTTCCGACGGTATATCCTACGATTTGATTGGAAGAATTTATAAAGAGGGTGAGTTCAGGTTCGGGTACATTCCATTTGGAGTCTTTTCTGATTTTCACTTCTCCATCTGGATGGGCTACCCTATAATAGGTGGATTTGAAAAAAAGCTCTGGACGCTCGGCTTCATAAACTTTTGAATAAAAGACATCGGCACCGCTTTCTTTGGACTCCTCCATACGTGCTTCTCTACTTCTGTAGTAAGTGACCCCAGCAGCCCAAATTTCCTGTGTGCCTATGGGAGCACTTAGATTTTTTGGTGTCCAGTTCACTTCTGTCCAAGGTTGGATTTCCTCTTGAAGTTTTTGGTAAAGGTTAGGTTGATTGACCAGGCTATCCCAGTCTTTGGTCTGTGCCATGTGGAATTTGCCATCAGCTTCGATGATGATGTCTTTTCCGGATTTGTAGATTTTCATGTTATTCGGTTAAAATAGGTTCAGTTTGAAAATTAGGGTTTATTCATCAAAGAAATTACAGATATTTTAATTTTTCCATGTATGTCACGATTTTTTCTACACGTTTTTCATCACTTTCATAGGAAATGATGGTGTTCAGGTCATTTTCTTGGATGGATTTAGGTAAGTTTTGGAAGTTTTTCCAGGCAACCGGTTCTTCTTTGATGCAGGATATCACTTGTGCATGTGTGAATGCTGTTTCTTTACCTTCTATTGATGGGATTTGCAGTTCCAGTTGTACCTTATCCCCAGCCTCTTTAAGGATAAGTTTACGGATTTTTGCATTTACTGGAAAAAAAAGCTTCCCATTTCCAAAAGGCATCAAAGTGATAGTGCCAAGATCATGTCCATCAAGCTTTATTTCGGCTTTAAGCATGCCAAAGTAGGTTTTGGGTTTTTCAAAATCATGCAATAGAATGTAAGTCCAGCCACCTTTATACTGAAATTTTTCTAAGTAGTACTCCCCTTCGATTTCCATAATTAAGAGCCGCAAAAAAAGATACATCTGATATCAAGTTAGTGATTTCGACTTGAATTTTATATTTTCAATTGTAATATTCCTGATATGTCGAAAAATCATGCTGAAACTCCCAAGCCTAAAGTCCCCAAGTGGCTGAAAAATGTACAGCGCAACTCATGGGAGCCTGAAATTTTGCTATCGGGGCTGGTGTTGATCGGGTTGATACAGTTGCCCTCTAAGATAATGAGTTTCTCTCTTTACTTTGCTACAGAAGTTTCGTACAATTCATGGGCAGGTCTTTTTCAAGCGATTCAACTTGCAGTTTATTTTTTGATTTTTGGATTGGCCCTTCACCTTTTTTTGAGAAGTGTGTGGGTAGGGTTGATAGGCCTGACATATACTTTTCCCAAAGGTATCAAAGTAGAGAAACTTGGTTATTCCTCACCATTTGACAAAAGGGTACAAAACCTTCCTACATTGGAAAGTCAGATCATCAGATTAGAGAAAATATGTAGCAGTATCTTTGCTGTCTGCTTTTTTATAATGATGGTGATCATTGGGGTAGTAGTTTCTTCTTTGGCTTTTATTTTTGTCTTATATGGTTTGGACTGGTTGTTTGAATCCGTTTTCAGATGGAATTTTCTTTATTTTATAGAACCGTATTTTGACCTTATATTATCATGGTTGCTGATTTTCGTGGCAATTGATTTTATTACATTGGGTATTTACAGGAAACATAGAATTACAGCAAAGCTTTTCTATCCAGTACATAGGTTGGTAGGTTGGCTTACTCTTTCCAGAGTCTACAGGCCTATTTATTATTTATTTGCTTCAAATGTCAGGAAGATATTCTTGATCCTTTTTCTGGCTGCTTTTATTTTGTCTACACTTGTGGGACAGCAAATTCTCAACAAAAGACCGGATGGTAGCTTTTTGAGTCAATTGTCATTTTACTCTTATGAGTCTGAAAGACTTTTCTTTTCAGGATATTATGCAGACAGAAATGAGGCTTGGGAATCTCAGATATTGGAAATCCCCTCTGCGATATTAAAAGGAAGATTTTTGGAAGTAAGGGTGAAAAATAGAATGAGTTTTGAGAAAGTTCTTGCAGGGTATTGCGGAATTGACCCTGCTAAAGCGGATGTTGAAACTAAATTGACATGTATCAATGATGCATTTAAGATTTTGATCAATAATGAGCAGGCCGAAAAAGCAGAATGGATGTTTTATTTTTTTTCAGATTCAAAAAGAAAGGGATTTGTAACCTTTTTGGATACAGAACATTTGGAATCAGGGAGGCACAATTTAGAAGTTTTTCTAAAGGGAGAAAATGAGATGAAGTTGGCAAATATTGTTTTCTTTAAAGAAAATTGATTGACGATGAAAATATTCAAAATGAGATCAGGGATTCTTCTATTTCTGGCCATATTCTTTGTTTTTGAGACCAGTGCACAGGAAGACTCACCTGGTTTTGCAGACTTGGTGCCTTTTGTCACCACTCCGATGAAAGTGGTGGATGAAATGATGGACCTAGCCCAGATCAAAAAAGGGGATGTCCTATATGACTTGGGTTCTGGAGATGGGAGAATTCCTATTCAGGCTTCCCTGAGGTATGGTATTCGATCGGTAGGTGTGGAAATAGATGCTGAATTGGTAGCGAAGGCCAATAAGGCAGCAAAGGAACACGGAGTGGAAGACTTGGTTACCATTATCCAAGGGGATTTATTTGAGTTGGACTTTTCAGATGCAACGGTTTTGGTGCTTTACCTTTTTCCTGACATCAACCTTAAATTAAGGCCAAAAATATGGGAAATGCCAAAAGGAACCCGAGTGATTTCACATAGATTTGATATGGGTGACTGGACTCCTGATGAGATCAGAAAAATTGTTTTAGATGATGGGAAAGAACATTTGCTTTATTTTTGGACAGTGCCTTGAGAGGTATAGAAGGGTGATTTGGCTATTTGTGGAATTGAGTAATTGATGAATTGTAGAATTGATTAATCAATCAAACCCTTTCACCCTCTTAGCACCATTCCTTTTGCCAATTCCAACAATTAACCTTTATTTGGGTTTTGTCTCAAGATTTTATCATTCATAAAAAAAATAATCATGCGCATTCTTTTTACAGGCGGATCTGGAAAAGCCGGGAAACATGTCATTCCGTATCTTTTGGAGCAGGGGCATAGGGTATTGAATATAGACTTAAAACCTTTGCAGCATCCGGGGGTGGACAACCTCACCGCTGACATCACAGACTCAGGTCAGATGTTCAACGCCATGACTTCCTATGCTGGCTTTGATGAACTTGAAGCAGGCACAGGTGTTCCTATATTTGATGCCGTAGTACACTTTGCAGCAGTTCCAAGAATTTTACTCCAAGCGGACAATGAAACTTTTAGGGTCAATACAGTAGGAACCTACAATGTATTAGAAGCTGCCGTCAAGTTAGGGATCAGAAAAATCATTATTGCATCCTCTGAAACAACTTATGGAATCTGCTTTGCAGATGGCAGGGTCAACCCCAAAGTGTTACCCCTTGAAGAAGACTATGATGTGGACCCAATGGATAGTTACGGACTTTCCAAGGTACTTAATGAAAAAACAGCAAGAAGTTTTCAGCTACGCTCAGGTTTTGATATTTATGCCCTCAGGATTGGTAATGTTATCGAACCTCATGAATACCAAGAGCTCTTTCCGGGTTATTTTAAAAATCCGGAAGTAAGGAGAAGGAACGCCTTTTGCTATATTGATGCGCGTGACCTAGGACAGATTGTAGACCTATGCCTTCAAAAAGATGGTCTGGGATATCAGGTTTTTAATGCAGGAAATGATGATAATGGTGCTATAATCCCAACAAAACAATTGGTCGAGGAATTCTTTCCTGGTGTTCCCCTCAGCAGGGAAATGGGTGAGCATGAAGCCCTTTTTTCGAATAAAAAAATCAAAGAAGTACTGGGTTTTAAGGAAGAGCATCCCTGGAGAAAATATGTGGATGCGGGCTGAGCTTGGTTATATTTTATCCCAGACAATTGCCAATCAAAATGATTTTGCCGCAAGATCTTCAAAATAAAGGCTACTGGCCGGGATTTATTTATAAATTTGCAGCCTTACTATTGTTAAGCCGATAAACGTAGGTTTTGGATTTTATTTTACCTGAAGCCTGAGTTTCGAAATTTATCCATGCAAGTAGCCATAATTAAATACAATGCAGGCAACGTCCAGTCTGTACTTTATGCTTTGGAGAGATTGGGAGCAGAAGCCATTCTCACTGATGACCTTGAAACAATCTCTAAAGCGGACAAGGTTATTTTTCCCGGCCAGGGAGAAGCAAGCTCTGCGATGAAGTATCTCAAGGATAAAAAACTTGATCAGCTTATTCCACAGCTCAAACAGGATTTCTTTGGTGTTTGTCTAGGTCAACAACTGCTATGTGCCCATTCCGAAGAGGGCAATACCACATGCTTGAATGTCTTCCCTGTTGAAGTTAAAAAGTTCCGTCCTGAAAATGCGCTGGACTTTAAGGTCCCTCACATTGGCTGGAACAACCTTCAGGATCTGAAGTCGCCTTTATTGCAAGGGCTGGATGATTCTGCTTTTGTCTACTATGTGCACAGCTATTACTGCGAACTCAGTACATACAGCATTGCTACTACAGATTATGTTTTGCCTTTTTCAGCCCTTATGCACAAAGATAACTTCTTTGCCATGCAGGCCCATCCTGAGAAAAGTGGACTGGTGGGGGAGAGAATACTTGAGAATTTCTTGAAACTTTAAGAGGATAGATGTTAGAAGAGAGACGTGAGATATGAGAGGGTTGGAGTGAGTACCGTGCCTCGTAAATCGCAACTCGTAGTTCGTAAATTGAAAAAGAGACTTCAGATATGAGACATTAGATGGGTTGGAGTGATTACAAGGTCTAGTAAATCTTAAATCTAAAATCTTAAATCATAAATAAAAAAAGAATGTATATCATACCCGCAATAGATATCATAGGTGGCAAATGTGTACGCCTCACACAGGGAGATTATTCGAAAAAGAAAGAATACCACAATAGTCCTCTGGAAATGGCCAAGAGGTTTGAGGATGCAGGAATCAAAAGATTACACCTAGTGGATCTGGATGGGGCCAAAGCCAAAAAGATTGTAAATAAAGAGGTTTTAAAGGATATTGTGCAAGGCACATCGCTTCAGGTGGACTTTGGAGGTGGGGTACAATCGGACGAAGATATCACTTTGGCATTTGAACTGGGAGCCCACCAATTGACTGGAGGCAGTATTGCGGTGAAAAATCCCGAAATGTTTGAATCCTGGATTACTCGGTTCGGGGGAGAACGGATTATTCTGGGCGCTGATGCCAAAGACAGAAAAATCGCCATATCCGGATGGGAGGAGACTACTTCTATGGATTTGATTGAGTTTATTAAAGACTACTATGCCAAGGGGGTTTCTTATGTGATTTGCACTGATGTGGCCAAAGACGGACTCCTTCAAGGCCCTTCAGTAGATCTTTATAAGGAAATTTTACAGGAAATACCCGAGATCAAACTTATAGCAAGTGGTGGGGTGTCCAAGCTCCAAGACCTTGAGGAATTACAAAAGACAGGGGTATATGGAGCCATAGTCGGAAAAGCTTATTATGAAGGAAAAATCAGCTTGGAGGACTTGGCGAAGTTTTGAAGTGAGTTGTGAGACCTGAGATATGAGACAAGAGAAGGTTAAAGTATGTACAGGGCCTCGTAAACCGTAACTCGTACTTCATAAATTGAAAAAGAGACGTGAGATATGAGACAAAAGACTATATACAAAAGATTTGGGAGAGTGAGTTTCACGCTTCGTAAATCTAAAATCTAAAATCTTAAATCTCACTTCGTAAATCGTAAATTAAAATCATCAGCATGCTGACCAAAAGAATTATACCCTGCCTTGATATCAAAGAAGGCAGGACTGTCAAAGGAGTGAATTTTGTGCAATTAAGGGATGCAGGCGATCCGGTAGAGTTGGCCAAAATTTATTCCGACGAAGGAGCAGATGAATTGGTGTTTTTGGACATTACAGCCACTGTTGATAAGAGAAAAACCTTGGCAGAACTCGTGACCAAAGTTGCCAAAGCCATCAATATTCCCTTTACGGTAGGAGGAGGAATATCTTCTGTGGAAGATGTCAAGGTACTTTTGAATGCGGGAGCAGATAAAATTTCAATCAACTCTGCCGCAGTCAAAAATCCGGAGGTAATCAACAAAATGGCGGCAGAATTTGGCAGTCAGTGTATAGTTGTGGCTATAGATACCAGAAATGTGGATGGAATTGATTTTGTCCATACACATGGGGGCAGAAAAGCAACTTTGCTCAAGACTCAGGAATGGGCTAAAGAGGTCAATGAAAGAGGCGCTGGGGAAATTCTACTTACCTCCATGGACCATGATGGTACCAAGTCAGGTTTTGCCAATGAAATTACAGCCGAAATTTCTTCCATGTTGAGCATTCCTGTGATAGCTTCTGGGGGTGCAGGAAAAATGGTACATTTCAAAGATGTGTTTACCTTTGGTAAGGCAGACGCAGCACTTGCAGCCTCTATTTTCCACTTTAAAGAAATTCCCATTCCTGAATTGAAACAATATTTGTCCACAGATGGAATTTCAATAAGACTTTAAGGGTTTACTTATACAAATCAATAAGCATGGATGTTTTAAATATAGATTTTGAAAAGGTAAATGGGCTTGTTCCTGCCATCGTTCAGGATGAATTGACCAACAAAGTATTGATGTTGGGTTACATGAATCAGGAAGCAGTGGACAAGACCATTTCTTCTAAAAAAGTCACTTTTTTTAGCCGGACCAAGAACAGACTTTGGACAAAAGGTGAGAGCTCCGGGAATTTTATGGAATTGGTATCCATCAAGTTAGATTGTGACCGTGACACTCTTTTGGTAAAAGCCAACCCTGTGGGTCCAGTGTGTCATACAGGGTCTGATACCTGTTTTTTTGAAAATAACAGGAGTAAGACTCATTTTATTGATGAGTTGAAGTCCATAATAAAAGACAGAAAAAACAACCCTTCAGAGAAGTCCTACACTGCCTCGCTTTTTGCCAAAGGCATAAATAAAATTGCCCAAAAGGTGGGAGAAGAAGCTGTGGAAATAGTGATAGAGGCAAAGGATGAAAACAAAGATCTATTTTTGGGGGAAGCTGCTGACCTTCTTTTTCACTATTTGATTTTGTTGGAAGCAAAAGAGATTGAACTGGATGAGGTGATGGAAGTTCTGATCAGTAGGCATAAAAAAATGAGATGAAATGAGCAAAAGAAACGTGACAGTCCGCATGAAAGCGGATCATGAGTATGAAGCGAGCAATCCTCAGGGAAATGTGGTACAAATAGATATGTATGATCCTGCGGACAAAAAAGCCCAATCTCCTATGGAACTCCTACTCTCTGCTTTAGGGGGATGTTCAGCAGTGGATGCAGTACAAATGATGAAAAAGAAAAGAAGAACAGTTACAGAATTTTTTATTGAAGTTGAGGGGGAAAGAAATGATGGGATTCCTGCTTTTTATAAGACTATTCACCTGCATTTCGTGTTAGTTTCCCCAGATGCCAAAGAGGAGGAGTTTGCCAAAGTGGTTGCACTTTCAGTAGACAAGTATTGTTCTGTGGCTTCATCCCTCAACTCTGCTATCAGCTATACTTCCGAAGTAAAGAGACCAATATGAGAGTAGTCCGCGAATTTATCAAAGATGAAATCAGGGTATCCATCTTTTCTTGGAACAATAAATATCTGATCAAGTTTGAGCATGGACCTTTAGAACAGACTTTCAAAGTGTCAGAAATGGATGTCTTGAATGAAATGGAGTTGGATACCTTTTGTGAGGGGGATTTTTTTAAAAGTGTGCAGCTTAGGTTCAAAGAAATGGGGGAAACTTTGCGTAAACAGATGGAAAATTTATAGCTTTAGGAAAAACCCTATAGCTAAGATGAATCGGTATGCGCTTTTTTGTCTGATACTTTTGCAGTTCTTTTTTGCATGTTCCAATCCGAATAAAGAACAGTCACAAAAGGTCTCGCTTGAATTGACTTCATTTGTGAAGTTACTGGAATACGATCTCCGTAACCTGGAAAATGAGATTACTGCGCTCACGGATACCATTAAGTATTTTTACTCCAAAAAAGAAAGTCTTGTCTCCAATGCTGATAAATCTCTTTTTCGTTTTGAGAATGGGATAGCTAATCCCCTGCCAAATGCGGATTTGAATCTGAGTACCCTATACATTTCTGAATTGGCCAAAGACAAGAATGAGGCAATGGATTTGGTGTATGTTACCAACCCCATCGATCCCTTGTTCAAGGCCCTATTTGAAAAGTATGAAGTCATCTCACAGGTATATTTTAATAGTATTCCGCAACTCAGCAGGCTCTATCCTCCATACGAAGCCCTTTCTGTGTTGGAGCCTGATTTGGATATTACCTCATTTAATTTCTTTTATGAAGCAGATGCAGTGAATAACCCTGAGAGAGGGAATGTCTGGTTGAGTGAAATCTACATTGATCCTGCAGGAAGAGGGTGGGTGGCCTCACTTATCCGTCCAGTATATATTGATAACGAGTTGCTGATGGTAGTAGGTTTTGATATCACTGTCAACGACCTGATTGGGATTTACCTCAATAATACCAGCCGCAATATTGTGATAGTGGATGGGCGGGGGACTGTCGTAGCAGGTAAAGCCAAGGCCATAGAGGGATTGTCTTTGCCACCATTGAAAAACCATACATATTCTCAGACCATTACCTCTGATAGTTTTAGGGCAGAGGATTTCAACCTATTTAGGAGTAAGAGTAAGGAAGTCAGAAATCTAGCATCCCGTATAATTTTGTCTGAAGAGAAATACCTTAGTCTAAAGGATGAAGATGAAAGTTTCAATGTGATCGTAGAAAGAATGGAAAATATTGACTGGTACGTGCTAGATTTAGTTTTTGAATGAAATTAAAAAACGAAATATTATCCAGGCCAAAAAAAGGCGGCTTAAGGTGGATTGTAGGTATCGGAATATTGCTGGTATTTTTGATTCTAATGCTGGGGGTAAGTTTTTTTATAGCATTAAGAGAAAGTCAAATCAGTTCCAGACAGTTATCACTCAACAAACAAGTTGAAATTGCCGGCAAAGACCTACAGAAAAGCTTTGATGCCATGTATGAAGACATGGTGTTTTTCGTAAATAACTTGGAGCCATGGACATATCAAAGAGATGGAAATGAGCAGCTCGCTTTTGAAAAAAGAGCAAGAAGAATATTCAATAACCATCGGGAGTTGTTAGATTCTGTGATTGTAACCTTTCCTGAGGATTTTGTGTCTTTTCATTTTGACAGACAAAACGTATTTGTCAAAAGTACCTTTGGGTCAAGGGAAGATCTTCCCAAAATCGGGAAGAACAGCATCGTTCTTCAAAATGCCAACAAGGGGGTAGGGATTCATGTCATCTTAAACCTAAACAGGTTCTTCAGGGGTGAGCTTGGAAATTATTATTTGGGCTCTTCTGGAGAGAAAGTAGTATGGTGTGCTGGGGAGTTTCAATTGTTTTCGGACAACTTTGACATTTCCCAAATTGAACTGGAGCCTGAAATTGCCTTAGCCATCCAAAACGAAATTAATGATGGACTTAAAGGATACATGGTAGGAGAAGTGTATTCACCAGGTGATCTAGGGTCAAAGTTTAAAGCTACTATTCACTATTATCCATTTTCTCTACAGGCCATTTCTGAAAGATTTGCTGTGGTCTTTATCCAGGACATCAGTAATATCGGGTTCGATGTTTATAATACTTATTTCTATTTTTTGCTGGGCCTGACCTTGCTCCTAGCTGCTGTAATTCTACTTCTTTATCAGTTTATCAAAAAAGTTCAAGGTACCAACAGGCAGCTTAAGGAATATTCAATTGAAATACAGGAACTTTTCAGAAGGCAGTCTTTGCTACTTCAGGAATCCAACGGTTTTATATATTTTCAGGATGAAAATGGAAAAATGACTTCAGTAGGTGAAGAGGTGACTGAGGTACTCGGTTATGAGAAGGGAGATTTTTTGAGAAATTTCAAATCGTATATAGACCCCATGGATATACAAAGTCTTCAGATTCAAATCCAGAATGCTGTAGAGCGGAAATTGGATGTTTTCGAAACTGACTTTAATTTCATTAAGAAGAATGGCAACTGGATAAGGGTCAAAATTTTTGAAAAATTCATCTATGATGAAAATGGAGACTTTCTTGGCAATGTGGGGATTTGTACAGATATCCAAAAAAAGTATGAAGCCCAACAAGAGCTAATTGTGAGTGAAAATAGGTTAAGGGCTGTATTGGACAGCCTGCCGGATTTGATATTTATTTATGATAATAATGGGATTTTTCTTGATTATTATGTTCAGGACAGAAGTCTCCTACTTTTTCCTCCGGAGTACACTCAGGGAAAAAATTTCAGAGAGATAATGCCTGAACCTATCAAAGGACAGTTGGAGGTTATTTTCGAGAAAATTATCCGCACCGGAAAAAGTCAGATCCTTGAATTTGAAGTAATGCTTCCCATAGGAAAGCGGATTTTTGAAACCAGATTATTTAAACTTGACGACAAGAGAATTATTTCCATGGCAAGAGATGTCACTGCCCAGAAGCTTTGGGAAAAGGGGCTTCGTGAAGCAAAAGAAGCTGCAGAGCAGGCAAATAGGGCAAAATCCGAATTTTTGGCCAATATGAGCCACGAAATCAGGACGCCAATGAACGGTCTTCTGGGGATAATCGGACTTTTGGAAAATACCAAACTTGACCAAAAGCAATCGGAATATATCCGAGTTATTAAAGATTCGGGTAAATCTCTGACAGCTATTATCAATGATATTTTGGATTATTCTAAAATCGAATCGGGTATGATAGAGCTTTTTCCATCAATATTTGAGCTGAAAAAAGAATTCTCCAATACGCTAAAACTTTTTGAAGGAATTATCAAAGAGAAGCAAATCAAATTTGAAGTTCATTTTTCCGAGAGCTTGCCAGACAAAGTAAGCTTGGACAAAGAAAAAATCAATCAGGTCCTATACAATATTGTGGGCAATGCAATGAAATTCACTCCTAATAATGGTGTGGTTTCGGTTCGTGTCGATATTGAATCATTTATGGATGAAAATTTCATGCTGGAAGTTTCAGTGAGTGATACAGGCATGGGAATTCCTCCAGAGAAGATCACACATCTTACCCAACCTTTTGTTCAATTGGACAGCAGTACTACTAGGGAGTATGCCGGAACCGGATTAGGATTAGCCATATCCAAAAAATTGGTTGAACTGATGGGGGGAGAGTTAAGTATAGAAAGTGAATTGGGCAAAGGGTCTACATTTACGTTTAGTATTTTCGGTTCTATCAGTCAGTCGGAAAGTACTGGAGAAATTCCTGACATGCATCAGGGAGAAGGCGCTGGGTTTTCTTATCAAAATATGGCAGAAAAAATTCCTATAAGCATCCTTTTGGTTGAGGACAATGAGATCAATCTGACCTTTATGCGTATGACGATGGAGCAGTTGGGTTACCACATTGAAATAGCGAAAAACGGGTTGGATGGGGTCATGATGGCCGGTAAGAAGCATTATGATCTGATTTTTATGGACATTCAGATGCCTAAAATGAATGGTTTGGAGGCTACCAAAGCAATACGCAAGTTTGATGAGGCAGGAAATCCGGTTATAATAGGTCTTTCTGCTAATGCTTTTAAGGAAGATGTGGATACCGCGATCGACGCTGGTATGGACGGTTATCTGACCAAACCAATCAGTATAGAAGACATAGCCAGAGTGATTAAAGATACTTTTGGAAAGCATAAAAAAAGGAAGCTTTAGCCTCCTCTTTTTTAATACATCTATCATCCCTTGCATACTGCTTTAAAACCTTTGTTCTTTTACAGCAGATGCCTGTAATCCATTTAAAGATCTTTGTTTAGGTCAAAAGCCTCCAGGTAATCCGCTACTCTTTTGACAAACATTCCTCCCAATGAGCCATCAACTACTCTGTGGTCATAAGAGTGGGAAAGGAACATTTTGTGTCTTATTGCGATCACGTCACCAGTTGGCGTTTCTACCACAGCAGGTTTTTTCTGAATGGCTCCTACAGCCAAAATGGCCACCTGAGGCTGCATGATTATAGGAGTTCCCATTACATTGCCAAATGAACCTACATTGGAAACAGTATATGTTCCACCACTTAGTTCATCAGGACTGAGTTTGTTGACCCTGGCACGGTTCGCAAGGTCATTGATTTTTTTGGAAAGTCCCGAAAGGTTAAGCTGGTCTGCATTTCTGATGACCGGAACGATAAGGTTTCCTGAAGGTAAAGCTACTGCCATACCTATATTGATATCTTTTCTTTTGATGATTTTGTCTCCATCTACAGAAATATTGATCATCGGAAAGTCTTTGATCGCTTTGGCTACAGCCTCAATAAAAAACGGAGTAAAGGTCAATGGCTCGCCTTCTTTCTTTTTGTAAGCATCTTTTACTTTGTTTCTCCAAAGAACTATATTGGTAACATCTGCCTCTACAAAAGAAGTGACGTGTGCCGAAATCCTTCTGGAGTCGACCATTCTTTGCGAAATCATCTTCCGCATCCTGTCCATTTCTATGATTTCATCCTGACCTGAGATGGAAATCTCCACCCTTGGAGCAGAAGACGGACTTGAGGTACTTGCAGCCGTAGAGGCTTGGGAAGCCTGCTTTCTGTTTTTGAGGTAAGAAAACATGTCATTTTTGGTTACCCTCCCTTCTTTTCCTGTACCAGGAATTTGGGATAGTTCAGCTTTGCTGATACTTTCTTCTTTGGCTATACTGAGCACCAATGGAGAATAAAACCTATCATCTCCCTCTTCCGAATCAGAAGTTTCCGGTGATACTAAAGTTGCTGTCTGAGCAGGTGCGGCTGCTATCAATTCCTCTTTTTCAGATTTTCCGGGTTCTTCCTTTTTTGCTTGAGGGCTTTCGGTGCTTTCTTCACCTTCAGTCTCTATAATTGCAATGGGTGCTCCTACAGCTATTACATCGCCCTCTTTGGCCAAAATCTTTTTCAATACACCCCCATGAGTAGCCGGGACTTCCGTATCTACCTTATCTGTAGCAACTTCCAGGACTGATTCGTCCTGTTCTATGATGTCGCCTTCATTTTTAAGCCAAGTGAGTATTGTTCCTTCTATGATACTTTCTCCCATTTTGGGCATCAGCATTTCTACGGTTGCCATAAGTTTACTATTTAATTGGGTTTATTTCTGAGTTTTAAAATTAAATTTTATTTTTTCTAATACAAAATAGCCTTAGAAAATTTTTATTCTGTTTTTCCGTAAATCTCTATTCGGAGCATATTCAGGACGGCTACTGCTGTCAACTGAATATTCAAGATTCTGTCTTGGGTCAATTGTAGTTTTTTGGTAATGGTCCTATTGGCAGAAGCACAGGCTATCCAAACTGTACCGACCGGCTTTTCTGCCCAACCTCCTCCAGGTCCAGCTATTCCTGAACTCGCCAGGCCGAAATCTGCCTCAAACAGTTCCCTGACATTTTCAGACATTTGAATCACTGTTTCCTCGCTTACTGCTCCTTTTTGGCTCAAAGTTTCATTGTCCACCTTCAGGAGTTTATTCTTGAAATGATTGTGATAAGGGATAATTCCCCCCTGAAAATAGGATGAACTACCCGGGACACTCGTAACAAGGTGGGAAATATAGCCACCAGAACAGCTTTCTGCAAATGCTACCTTTTTTCCGGATTGCTTCAAGAGCCTTCCGATGACTTCTTCCAATGTTTCATTGCCGAAGGCGTAGACATATTTTTCTATAAGAGGCATCAAGCGACTGATCTGTAATTCTACCTCATCTTGAAGGGTTTCTATGCTCGCTCCAAATGCTGTTAGTCTTAATCTCACCTGTCCCAATGAAGGCAAATAGGCAAGCCTGATATGTGCAGGAAGTTGTTTTTCCCAGTCTTTAATCAAATCTGCCAACCAGCTTTCTCCTATGCCTACCGTTTTGATGATTTTGTGATATATGACAGGAAGGAGATACATTTCCTTGATTTTTGGCAGGACAAAGTCCTGCATAAGTTTTTTCATTTCGTGAGGTACCCCAGGCATGGACATCCAAACACATCCATTTTCCTCAAACCACATCCCAGGAGCCGTTCCAATTTCATTGGGTACATAAGTACATTTGGTCGGAAGGTGTGCCTGAAGTCTGTTGAGTTCGGTAAGCTCGCGGCCTCTTTTCTCGAAAAATGTTCTCACAGCTTCCAAAGCATCGGGAACCAAAGCAATATCACAATCAAAATACTCTGCCAAAAGAGGCTTGGTGAGGTCATCACTTGTGGGGCCAAGTCCACCTGTCATCAAAATGATATCTGCCCGTTTTTCTGCGGCTTTGAAGGCAGATAAAATAGATTCTCTATTATCCCCCACAGTGCTACGCTGTACTACTTTTACCCCGATCTTATCGAGCTCTTGACTGATCCAATGACTATTGGTGTCGATAATCTGACCATAGAGCAATTCATCTCCTATGGCTAATATTTCTGCGGTTACGTTGGTATTTTTGGTCATTCAATTGGTTTTCGAAAGCTTAAATTAATCAAAGTATTCTGTCCAGCTTAGCCTAATCCATAAAAAAGCTTTTATACGGATGAATTTGTATGATTTCCGTTATTTCTGTCTTTGTGTCCATTAGAGAAATTGTGGGCATAAGAGATTTAATTGGGTATTGGATGGAAATGGAAGTTTGTAGAGTGGAATAAAACAGGATTCTCATGCCGATTTCCAAACATACAATTTTGATCTCCGTAAAAAGGAGGGTATAGTTTAATTTCCGGGTTTTTCAATACTTTGAAGCCATTGTTTTTATAGAGTCATCGATTTCGATGATGTCATTTTGAATACGGAATGATAGTATTTTGGCACACAGCCCGGTTACATTTTACTTCATTAAACTTATTTTCAACCTAAAAATTTATTGTTATGGATTTACAATTAAAAGAGAAAATAGCATTGGTAACAGCTTCGTCAGGAGGGATTGGGTACTATATAGCAGAGATTTTGGCCCAGGAAGGAGCTAGTGTAATCATCAATGGGCGTTCTGAAGAATCAGTGAAAAAGGCCATTTCTTCTCTGGAAGAAAGTACGGGCAACAAAAAATTTAAAGTGGCAGTCGGGGATCTTGGTAAAAAAGAAGATTGTGAGGCCATCATTAAAAAGCATCCGGAGGTGGATATTCTGGTTAACAATGCAGGATATTATGAGGCATCTTCATTTTTTGAATCTTCAGTGGAAGATTGGAAAAATATTTTTGATGTAAACATCATGGGATCAGTATTGATGAGTCAGCATTACGCCAAAAAAATGATAGATAAAGGAGAGGGAAGGGTGATATTTGTTTCTTCAGAAACCGCAGTCAATCCTGACCCCAATATGGCGCATTATGGAGCTACCAAAACCATGATGCTGTCCGTTTCCAGAAATTTGGCAGAATTGACCCGGGGAACCAATGTGACTGTTAATGCAGTTTTGCCGGGTTCAACAGACACCGAAAGTGTGAGAGAACTGATAAAGAAACAATATCCTGATGAATCTATTGAAGAAGGAATGAAAAAATTTATAGAGGAAAACAGGCCAACTTCGATTATCTGGAGACTTCTTAGACCAAAGGAGGTGGCGGATTTAATTGCTTTTGTCTGTAGTCCCCGGGCATCCGGAATAAATGGCGCTACTCTAAGAGTAGATGGAGGTATGGTGAAAAGCATTTTCTAAAC
This sequence comes from Arthrospiribacter ruber, assembly GCF_019343195.1. Classification (GTDB taxonomy): domain Bacteria; phylum Bacteroidota; class Bacteroidia; order Cytophagales; family Cyclobacteriaceae; genus Arthrospiribacter; species Arthrospiribacter ruber. The sequence goes on along the minus strand of NZ_RPHB01000005.1, from coordinate 406,219 downwards.
CTTTTATCAGGACTTTAGAATTTCTGTTGGTTGATATTATATCAAAAAGGTTTTATATCTTCTTTATGCCAACCCTTGAGGTATTTCAACCCTCGAGGGTTTTTTTATTCGCCATTAGATGACGCTGATGCCGCAGATTTTTTAGATTATATCCTGATATAAAATTGATGTCCATCAGTATCCATCAATATTCAGAAATCCCCCGCCTGAAATGCAGTAAAAATTAGTGAGCTCCCCAAAACTTTGACAAACAAAAGCCTTTTAAAATCCAAGGTTCAACAGTTAATTCATTCAGCAATTTAAACTTCCCCAATCAATTAACCTTAACAACCCCCACCTTATCAGTTGATCAATTAACCGAATACACAATTCAAACTTACTCCCTTTTCACCAATTACCATTCCTGCTCTCTTCGTTTCCCATTTTCACCTTTCATTCTGTTCAATTATGTACATTTTTTGAAAATGAGCCTTTGTGTACAAGTGACAACTTAGAGGAAAAATCAATGGCAATACAGTAGTATTTAACCGCTGAAATATTATTGTTCAGGCTGGGAAATTATCTTTTGTACCTTCAATCTGTCATCCTAATAAGGAGGAACCCCTCAGCATAAACCCAGAATTTTCCCCAAATATATCCGCTATGAGAAAAACTTTACTTGTAATTTCTATTTTCCTATATGCTGTATCTGAATCATTTGCGCAGGTAGATTCCCGATATTTTAATCAATTGGATTTCAGATTTATAGGTCCTGATGGCAACAGGACCATAGCTGTTCGTGGAGTTCCGGGAGACATGCTTACCATGTATGTGGGAATGGCTTCCGGAGGACTATTCAAATCAGAAGACGGAGGGGGTACCTGGGCGTCTATTTTTGATGATCAGGATATATCATCTGTATCTGCTTTGGCTTTGGCTCCGAGCAATCCTGACCATGTTTGGGCGGGTACCGGAGAGACATTTTTGATACGACCTGCACATGCCATGGGGAATGGAATCTACAGGTCGACGGATGCAGGAAAGTCCTTTCAACATAAAGGATTAAAGGAAACCGCAAGAATCAGTCAGATTGAAGTAGATCCCAGAAATCCTGATGTGGTATATGCTGCGGCTTTGGGACATACCTATGCGCCACAAAAAGAAAGAGGAATCTTCAAAACTTCCGATGGCGGAGATACATGGGACCACGTGCTTTTTGTGGATGAGGGAACTGGTGCAAGTGACCTTGCCATGAACCCTAAAAACCCGGATATTTTGTTTGCAGCATTTTGGTCTATAGATATTAAAACGTATGGCCTGACCAGTGGTGGTCCAGGAGGAGGGATCTACAGAAGTAAAGATGGAGGGGAAACCTGGGAGCCAATGAAAAATAATGGGCTTCCCGGCGGAAAAGATAATCCTGTAGGCAAGTCCTCGGTGGCGATTGCTTACAGTAACCCAGATGTAGTGTATGCCCTTTTTGAAATGGACAGCCCACAATTGTGGAAGTCTATAGATGGGGGTGATTCATGGGAACTGACCATGATAAATCACACCATCAATGAAAGGGCTCCGTATTATACCAGATTAAGGGTCTCTACAGATGATCCGGATGAGGTGTATTTTGCATCCGTACGCTTCAGTACTTCCAAAGACGGTGGTAAGACCTTGGCAGATGCCGGTTATAGGGCAGGTGGCGACAACCATGACATTTGGGTAGATCCATTAAATCCTAATAGGATTATGGTTGCTCATGATGGAGGGATGGGTGTTACACTAAATAAGCAAAAAACCTACAGGCAATATGTTTTTCCTAATGCCCAGATGTACCATGTTTGGACAGACAATCAGGTTCCATACAATGTCTATGGCAACAGGCAGGATGGCTATTCTTACAGAGGTCCCAGCAATTCACGACAGGGAAGTATTTCTCTTGGCCTTTGGCATGCAGTGGGAGGGTGTGAAAGTGGCTGGGCGATACCTGATCCCGAAGACAATAATATCATTTGGTCAGGTTGCTATGACGGTGGGCTACAGGTATACGACCTTAGAACCGGACACGCAAGAGATGTGAGGGTTTGGCCTGAAGCAGGTTATGGTTGGGCTCCAGCGGACCTCAAATATAGATGGCATTGGTCTTTTCCTATATTTATCAGTCCGCATAACCACAAGAGGGTATATGTGGGAAGTCAATTTGTTCATCAGACGGAGGACTACGGGCAGAGCTGGAAAATCATCAGCCCTGACCTTACCCGAAATGACAAATCCCACCAGCAAGCTTCTGGGGGAATAGCTATAGATAACCTGATGACATTTGATGCTTCCGTTCTTTTTGCCATAGCCGAATCCCACTTGGAAGATGGGTTAATATGGGTTGGCTCCAATGATGGTCTCGTTCATCTCACCAAAAATGGAGGGGAAAACTGGGAAAATGTTACGGATAATATTCCAGGTAAACCTGAGTTGGGTACCATCACCAGTATAGAGCCTTCAAGGCATCAACCCGGTACTGCTTACATCGCCGTGGATGCCCATCAGCTAGGTGATTTTGATCCTTATGTGTACAAAACGAGCGATTATGGAAAGACCTGGACTTTGATTTCTGATGGAATAGAAAAGTCGGAATCCAGCTTTGTGCATGTGACCAGAGAGGATCCGCTTGTAGAAGGTTTGCTTTACGCAGGGACTGACAAAGGGCTTTATATATCCAAGAATGACGGAGCGTCTTGGTTCAGGTTGAGAAATAACCTTCCTCCTGTACCGATTTATTGGATGACCATTCAGGAAAATTTCAGGGACCTTGTGATAGGGACATATGGGAGGGGCTTTTATATCTTGGACAATATTACCCCAATCAGGGAATTGGATGAAGATGTCTTGACCAAAGAAGTCCACCTTTTTAACCAGCGACCGGCATATAGGTTTCATGAACTTCAAGGGATAAAAACTGAAGGAAGGTCTATGACAACGGGCTTTAATCCTCCCTATGGAATGGATTTAAACTATTATCTCAGTGATCCTGCCCGAAAGGTAAGTATAGAAATCAGGAAAAAGGACGGGACGCTTGTCCGGACACTTGATGGTAAAAAGGATGAGGGCGTCAATAGAGTTTGGTGGGATTTGCGCTACGAAAGAACCCTCGAGCCGAGACTTTTGGTGGCTCCGCCGGACAAACCTTGGGTCAAACTGGAAGGCAGGGAATTTAGGCCTTTGGTAACATGGGATCTCGACCTATATAGAGGGCAGTTGGGTCCAAGGGTGGTTCCCGGGGAATATGAAGTCCATCTTATTGTGGATGGAAAAAAAGTGAAGCAATCTGTGGAGGTTATCAAAGATCCTAACACGGCGGGGACCCTGGAAGACATAGAGAAGCAAGTGGAATTCTCTCTCAAACTCAATGAGGCCATGAATGAAGTGGTCACGGCTATCAATGAAATAGAAGAAATAAGAAAGGAATTAGAAGAGCTGATCGTCCTACAGAATGATGAAGAAGTAGCTGTAAAAGTTAAAGATCTCGAAGATAAAATCCTCAAGATCGAAGGGGAGTTGTTTGATGTCAATCTTACCGGTGCGAGGGAAGATGCCTTCAGGAGCCCAATGAAACTCTATGGCAGAATTTCCGCTTTGGCCAGTGATATCGGAGGATTTGGTGCTGATTTCAGGCCGACCAATCAACAGGTAGAGGTATATGATGTCTTTAGAAAGCAATTGGACGATATACAGGTGCAGTATCAGAAGCTGATAGAAGAAGAAATCCCGGCATTCAACCAATACCTTATTTCCAGGAATCTTGAGTTGAGGTTGAGGAGATAAGCACTTGAACAGAGTAAGATCATGACAGAGGGCAAACCCAAATAGTAATTATATACATTCTATTCCTAATCAACAGACCCGAAAAATAACCTGCAATTTCATTGGCGTACAGAGGCGACAGTCCAACACAGTATATTTGACAATTGCTAAGTGGTTCTTTGTACTTGGCACTTCGTACTTAGTACTTTGTACATCCTTCTTGGTACAATGAAATTTAAGTCTCAGTTCAAAGGTGTCTTTAAGGGGGCTGTTTCCCTAAACCATAAAATTCACTAACCAACCAAATATGATGAACTTTAACCGACGAGCATTTATCAAAGCGGCGGCAATTGCCCCGGCAATAACTTTACCATTTGTGGGCTGTTCAGGTGCTGCCGAAAACCAGAAAGACCCCGCATCAGGAAATAAGCCTGATTTTAGTAAACTAAAAAATATGACTGCCGACGTGAAGCCGATCAGCAGGGAAGAGAGGCAATCGAGAATCGGAAAAGCGCAGGAGCTGATGAAGAAAAATGGCGTAGATGCCTTGTTTCTGGAGCCTGGTACCAGCATGAAGTATTTTTTGGATTTTGATTTTTTTCTGTCTGAAAGAATGGTAGCTGCTGTCATTCCGGCCAATGGAGAGCCTATTTATGTCTGCCCCAAATTTGAGGAGGATAAAGTAGGGGAGTTGGTAAAGTTCGGCTCCGAAATCAGGACATGGGAAGAGCATGAAAGCCCTTATGCTCTTGTTAAAGGAATTCTTTCTGACAAAGCTGGAAGGTCAGGCACCATGGGTATTGAAGAAAGGTGTAGATTTTTCCTTTTTGACGGGATCAAAAAGGAGGCGTCTTCTTTCGATTATGTATTGGCAGATCCCGTTACGGCAGGTTGCAGGATATATAAATCGCCTGCTGAAATTGCATTGTTGCAAAAAGCCAATGACATTACCATAGAAGCCTACAAAGTTTTGTTTGATTCCTTATATGAAGGAATGAGTCAGGATGATTTCAGGGAAATAGCCTCGCAGGCACATAAAGCCCTAGGAGCTACGGGATCTATTGGGGCCAATTTTGGAGAATGGACTGCTTTTCCCCATGGATCCAGTACTGTGCAGTATTTAAAGGAAGGGGATGTGGTGCTTGCTGACGGTGGATGTACCATAGAAGGATATAAGTCTGATATCAGCAGAACCATTGTGTTCGGTCAGGCGACAGATCGGCATAAAGAAGTCTGGAACCTTGCAAAAGAAGCGCAGACAGCGGCATTTGAATTGGCCAAAAACCAAAATGTAACATGTGAAGACCTAGATGCGGCTGCCAGAAAAGTAATCGAAGAAGGAGGTTTTGGACCTGATTATAAATATTTCTCTCACCGCTTGGGTCATGGAATAGGTATGGATGGACACGAATGGACCAACTTGGTAAGAGGGAATGATACACCTTTGGCTAAAGGAATGTGCTTCAGCAATGAGCCGGGAATTTATATAGTAGGAGAATTTGGAGTTAGGGTAGAGGATTGTATGTACATAGGAGACGATGGTCCTGTTTACTTTTCCCAGCCCAGCCCTGCTATTGACCAGCCTTTTGCATAAATCTAAGTGGGGACATGCTCTCCACTTCCATTTCCTTGAATACTAAACTATAAATGATACTTTTTCAATAATTATTTAATGAAAACAATGCCATTAATAATATTTATTTACCTTTAATCATTTATAATTAAACTATTAGTATGTAAAATTATTTTTATAGCACTATTCTTATGTAAATGGTTTTGATAATAAGGTATAAATCAAGAATTTAGATTCGTACTAACTAAATTATCATACCATGAGAAAAGCTTTACTTACGTCATGTATGCTGTTGCTTGCAGTCATCAGCGTATATGCCCAATCCCGGACAGTTACGGGTAGAGTGACCTCGGAAGAAGAACCCGAGGGGATTCCTGGTGTAAATATTCTGGTCAAGGGGACCGGAATTGGCACCACTACTGACCTTGATGGTCAGTTTTCCATCTCAGTCAATTCGGCTGATGATGTGTTGGTTTTTTCCTTTGTCGGATACAATAGGCAAGAAATAAGGGTGGCCAACCAGTCAAGTATCAATGTGAACATGGTTCCAGATACAGAAAACCTCTCTGAAGTAATTGTAGTGGGTTATGGAGAGCAGGACAGAAGGACCCTGACGAGTTCTATTTCTTCTATTAAAGGAAAAGATGTAGAAAACCTTCCGATTACTTCGCCGGATCAATTGCTTCAGGGCCGTGCACCAGGGGTGGTGGTCAACACAGAATCTGGTGAACCTGGCGGTGGCATGAACATCAGGATTCGGGGGACTACCTCTATTACTGGTAATTCAGACCCTCTTTACGTAATTGATGGAGTACCGATTATTTCGGACAATATCGCTGCCACTACTTTTGGTCAGCCGGTAAACCCACTTGCTGATCTCAATCCAGCCGACATCGAGTCAATGGAAATCTTGAAAGATGCTTCCGCTACAGCGATTTACGGTGCCAGAGCTGCCAATGGGGTAGTCTTGATTACGACCAAAAGAGGTAAAGCAGGAAAACCTGTCGTAAATATTACAATGTATGGTGGTATTTCTGAGCCTTGGAGAAATCCAAATGACCTAAGGGTGGATGGTCCTACGTTTGAAAGACTTCAAAACGAAGCCAGTCGTAACAACTGGATAGATCGCTATGGGTCTCTGGACGCTCCAAATTCTTCAGGACAGCCTTACGCTGCACCATTCCCTAACCCGGATGGTGCAATCGATACCAATTGGTTTGATGAAATTTTCCAAACTGGGTCCATCCGAAGCTTGGATGCCTCTGTTGCTGGAGGTGATGAAAGAATCAAGTACTTTGTTTCAGCAAACAACTTCTATCAGGAGGGTCTGGTAAGGCCATCTGAGTTCGAAAGAAGCAGTGCCAGAATGAACCTTGATTTTATGGTGACTCCAAGCCTGAAAATAGGTACAAGCGCCACTTATTCCGTGAATACCAGAGACAGGGCACTGAATGGGAATGCCATTGAAGGAGCTCTTTCCACGGCCTTCTTTTATCCAAGTAATTATCCTATTTATAATGAGGATGGTTCCTACCATAGACCTTTTTGGGAAAACCCGGTTGCTGTAGCCAACGAAACAGACTACCTGATGAAGACTACCAGGATCATTGGTAGTGTTTTTGCCGATTGGGAAATCACAGATGGTTTGGTCTTTAGGAGTACTTGGAGTATAGACAACAACCTAGTAGAGGAAGACAGGTATTTCAATACTTTCCTTGCAGCAGGTGAGGCCATCAATGGTTCCGCCCAGTCATATGTGACCAGAAGCAACAACTGGATCAATGAGAATGTGCTTACCTATCAGAAAAACTTCGGTGAGCACAACATAAACCTTCTTTTGGGAAATACTTTGCAGGAAAACCAGTTCTTAAGAACCCAGGCTATGGGTCAGGGTTTTCCATCCAATTCCTTCAAAAGAATTGAGTCTGCCGCCGTCAAGAACTCCAGTTCTACGGGTACTTCTTGGGGTATAGCCTCATTTTTTACAAGGGTAAATTACGGATATAAAGGTAAATACCTCTTTACTGCCAATATGAGGGCGGATGCTTCCTCCCGATTTGGTGCAGATAACAGATGGGGCTATTTCCCTTCCGTGGCAGGTGCTTGGAGAATGATCGATGAAGGATTTATGGAAAGCATTAGAGGTACAGTTTCAGATATGAAAATCAGGGCTTCTTATGGTATCACAGGTAACCAAGGTGGAATCGGTGACTTCCAGGCTTTAGGGCTTTGGGGAGGAATGCGAGGAGGGTTGAACCTCGGTGGTGTAGGCCAGCCTACAGGTCCGGCTTCCTATGTGGATGCCCCTGGAATTGCTCCCAATCAACTTGCCAATCCAGACTTAAGGTGGGAAACTACCGCTCAGTTTAATATTGGTTTTGATGTAGGTCTTTGGAATGATAGGCTTACCCTAACATTTGATTACTACGACAAGCAGACAAAAGACCTTCTTTTGAATGTACCTGTTCCAAAATCTCTAGGATTCAGTGTGCTGACACAAAATTTCGGGGAAATGGAAAACAGAGGTTTTGAATTGGGGATAAACGCATCTATTATTGAAAAAGAAAATTTCACTTGGACTTCTAGCTTTAATGTATCAAGAAACAACAACTTGGTGAAAAGACTGGCATTTCCATTTACTACCTTCACTAGGGATTATGTGAGGGTAGAAGAAGGATACCCAATGAATTCATTCTGGGTCCATGTACAGGAAGGAGTAGATCCACAGACTGGTGATATTATCTGGGACACCATGGGTGACGAGGAGTTTAATCCAAATATTCACAGACAGATTTTTGGAACTGCCATCCCTAGGTATGTAGGAGGTTGGACCAATATGGTCAACTATAAAAACTGGGATTTCATGGTTTTCTTCCAGTTTTCAGAAGGGGGTAACATTTTGAACTATGGCCGTTACTTCTTCGAACATGGGGGAGATAGGACCACAGGGTATTCCGCCCAACAATTGGACAGATGGCAGCAGCCAGGAGATATCACGGATATTCCCAGAATGTCTTCAAGAAACTATAGCGCCGATCTGAGACCTTCACGTCATGTGGAGGATGGTTCTTTCTTAAGATTGAAAAATACCAGCATAGGTTATACCATTCCGTCTCCAATCACTTCTAGAGTGGGAGTGGGAAGAGCAAGACTTTATGCAGCAGCTCAGAACCTGATCACTTGGACAAACTACACAGGTTTGGATCCCGAAGTAAGTACCAGCCCGTCTAATTTGGTAGCGGGGGTAGATATCGCTGTAATGCCACAGCCTAGAACCTATACTTTGGGAATAAACTTAACCTTCTAACCCACCACGAAAATGAAAAAGCATATATATAAAGGAATAGCGGCAGGATGGCTTATCCTGTCCGGTCTAGGAATAAGTTGTAATGTACTGGATCAGGATCCTCAGTTTCAGATTGCTACTGAAGAAGCATTTGCCAATGCAGTCAATGCAGAGGCGGCCCTTAATGGGCTTTACAATGAAGCACAATTGGTATACAACTGGAGGGTACAGACTTTGGGCGAACTGGCTTCTGACCTTGTGCAGTCAGTAGATACCTGGGACAACTTTAATGTAATAGATGAATTCAGACAGACACCTGATAATACCGAAATAGATGATCTTTACACGCAGATTTATAGGACTATAGATTTGGCCAATAACATCATTGCTTTTGCACCGAACGTCCCTGACCTTTCACAGGAAAGAATCAACGATATGCTGGGTCAGGCCTACGCTTTCAGAGGAATGATGTATTTTCACCTGGCTACTTATTTTGGAGGTATACCTGGAAAATATGGGGAACTGGGAGTAATTATAGAAACTGAGCCTTCAATAGGAGTCAGTGAAGATGCTTTCAAAGAAAGAGCTAGCCTTGAAGAAACCTGGAATCAGGCAAGGATGGATCTCGAGCAAGGTGAAAGCCTTTTGCCTGAATCCAGAGCAAGCAACTTTCTTTCTCGTTCTAGATTAACTAAAGCAGCAGCTGCAGCCATGTTGGCCAGGCATAGTCTTTATCTGGATAACTGGACGGAAGCTGAATCCAAAGCTACACAGGTAATCAACCAAGGTTCATTCGAGCTGGTACAACCCTTCTCTGATATCTTCAGAACAGATTTCTCTGCAGAATCTATCTTTGAAATGCATTATAATGTAGTGGATTTCAGTGGATTCAGACAGTGGTATTTTCCTGCATCGCTCAATGGTAGGGGTGGACTGAGCTTCCATCAGCCTTTTGCCCAACAATTGCTTGACAGGCAGGGAGAAGATGATAGAAGTGATCTTATTGCCTTAAATCCTGCTTTTGGTGGGGTATATTATTCCACCAAGTTCGATGAATTGCAAAATGCATCCAACGTTCCTGTACTTCGGATTGCTGAAATGTACCTGATCAGATCAGAAGCCAGAGCGAGACAAGGAAATGTTTCAGGGGCTATTTCTGATCTCAATGCTGTCAGAAACAGGGCAGGATTAGCTGATGTGAGTTCCTCTGGTGGTGAAGAACTGATAGATTTGATACTTGAAGAAAGAAAATTTGAATTTGCCATTGAAGGCCACAGGTTTTTTGACATGACAAGGACGGATAGAGCAATTGAGGTGTTTACTGATTTGCCAAGAACTACGGGATCTACCACCTACTCCATAGGGGACAGAGGAAGGTATGTGTTCCCGATTCCAAATTCGGAAATCTTCACCAATTCCAATATGGTTCAAAATCCAGCCTACCGTTAATGAAAGCTAAGTTTATATACATTTCATGCCTAGCCTGCCTCCTCTGGATGGGGAGTGCAGGCTCTTCGCTTATGGCACAGGGAATTTCTGCAGCCGCCAACCCGAATCAGCTTATCATGCAGGAGTTGGAAGTGAGCGAAAAGGACCACAGCATACAGGCTGCAGGAAAATCCCTAAGTTATAAAACCACTGCCGGGTTCATGCATATGTCCAATGAGGGCGGCAAACCCAAAGCAAAGTTTTACTTCACTGCATATACCCTCAAAAATGTCAGCAATCCAAAAGATAGGCCAATAACATTCGTTTTTAACGGTGGGCCTGGCTCTTCTTCAGTATGGCTGCACATGGGCGGTCTGGGTCCAAGAATGATTGAAATGACCGAAGATGGAGAAGCATTGCCTCCTCCTTACAATGTCATTGATAATCCCAACACATGGTTGGACAAAACAGATCTCGTATTTATAGATCCAATAGAAACAGGGTATAGCCGACCTGCAGAAGGTGAAGATAAGAAGCAGTTTCTAGGTTACGTGGAGGATATTGCTTCAGTTGGGGATTTTATCCGGGCTTATGTATCGGAGTTTAAGAGATGGAATTCTCCCAAATTCCTATCTGGAGAAAGTTATGGAACGACCAGGGCAGCAGGGCTCTCAGGTTACCTACAGGACAGGTATGGCATGTTTCTCAATGGCATCATCATGATCAGTGCGGTCACTAATTTTGCCACGCTTAATTTCGCACCTGGGCATGACCTTCCTTACATCATGTATCTTCCTACTTATGCAGCCATTGCTGAATACCATAAGGCTTTGCCTAACGAGGTGTCTGACTTAGATGCTTTTATCGAAGAAGTCAGACAATATGCAAAAGGGGAGTACGCTACCATGCTTATGAAGGGAGACCAGCTTACAGAAGATGATAAGCTAAGACTTGCTGACAAACTTCACCAATACACAGGTCTGTCTAAGGAATACCTGGAGAATACCCATTACAGAATTCATATCAGAAGGTTTGTAAAAGAGCTTTTGAGAGACAGAAAGCAAACTGTGGGTAGGCTTGACGGGCGAATTCTTGGTCTTGATTTGGATCATGCCGGCGAAGGCTTTGAATTTGATCCAAGTTACAACAAAGCCATTTATGGACCTTACAGCATGGCGATCAATGATTATGTGAGTAGGGAACTGGGCTTTGAAAGTAACCTGGCATATGAAATTCTCACAGGAAGAGTGAGGCCTTGGAACTATAGCAATGTTCAAAATGAATACCTGAACAATTCTGAAACCTTGCGAAATGCCATTCACAAAAACCCTTACCTCAAAGTGATGTTCATCAACGGTTATTATGATTTGGCTACACCTTTCTTTGCTACAGAATATACCGTAGATCACATGATGGTAGCTCCTGAATTGAGGGATAATATCAGCATGAAGTATTATGAATCAGGACACATGGTCTATATTCACAAGCCTTCCTTAGATCAAATGACAAAAGATGTCAGGGGATTTTATGAGGAGGTTTTAAAAAAATAATCCGCTTACAACCCCGATTCTCTTAAAGGCCGCCTTGTTATCAAGGTGGCTTTTTTTATATCATCTTTATCCTAGTCCCAAAAGAAGCTTGGGTAGGATTTTTGTCTACCTGATTCTGATAGCAGGGTGGATTTTCTTTTTTTGTGTTCTCTTTTCTTAAAAAATCTCAAACCAATTAAAAAGTATGATATTGAATGCCTCCAGCGAAGAGAGTCAATTGGAGTTTAACTTAAGCAAAAAGACTTCCTCAATAAACAAAAAAAGCCTCTTCAATAAAGAAGAAGCTTTTTTAGTCGGGGTGGCAGGATTCGAACCTACGACCTCCACATCCCAAATGTGGCGCGATACCGGGCTACGCTACACCCCGAGTTCCATTCAAGGTTGCAGGTTTTTTACCATACTTCCTCTAACAGGTTGGCAAAAGTAGAGGTAAAGTTGAAACAATCAAAAATTCCTGTGAAATCTTTGAAAACTTTTTTGCAACATTCCTAGAACACATCCTTTGAAATTTACTGTTTCAGGAATATTTCCAAGTTTACTGTGGCTGTAAGTATCTTTAATTTATATTTAGGTAATGGTAGAATGCATCAAAATTCCTTTTGCGGAAATATTCAAGCAACTGACAGAAATTCTCAATAGTAAAGGATTTTCTCAGTCTGAGGCAGAAAACTGTGCCTGGCTTTTTGCCCAAGCTAGTTTGGATGGCGTGCCATCCCATGGACTGAACAGGTTTCCGCTTTTTTGTGAATTTGTGGACAGGGGAATCGTGGACCCTAAAGCAAGTCCTGAACTAATCCTCCAAATGGGGATGTTCGAACGTTGGGACGGCAGATCAGGAGCAGGGCCACTCAATGCCCAATTTGCCATGTATAGGGCGATTCAGCTTTCAATGCAGAATGGCATTGGGATGGTTGCCCTACAAAATACCAATCACTGGATGCGTGCAGGGAATTATGGGCTACAGGCAACTGAAAAAGGCTGCATTGGGATTTGCTTTACGAATACCAAGCCCAACATGCCCGCTTGGGGAGGAAGTGAACCTAAACTTGGCAATAATCCCCTGGTCATAGCAATTCCGAAAAAGGATGGACCTTTACTGCTGGACATGGCCATGTCCCAGTTTGCTTATGGCAGGCTACAACTCTTCAAAAGTGCTGGCCAACAGGCTCACTTTGAGGCTGGATTTGATGATAAGGGTGGTCTGACCAAGGATCCGGAAAAAGTTTTAAACAACGAATTGGCTTTGCCTATAGGACTTTGGAAGGGGGCAGGTTTGTCCTTGATGTTGGATATCCTATGTGCAGTTTTATCAGGAGGAAACTCGGTACATCAAGTGGCAGGGAAAGGAACTGAAACATGTTTGTCCCAGGTTTTTATCAGCATTTCTCCAGTCAAATTAGGACTTGATCAAGACAAAATGGAAGAACAGGTTGTCGAGGTTTTGGAAGATTTAAAAAGATCGGCAGTATTTGAAGGTCAAGCAGTAAGGTATCCAGGGGAGCATCTTCTAAAGACCAGAAAGTCCAACATGGAAAATGGGGTGCCTGTGGAAAGCAAAATATGGGAAAAGATCAAAGAGATTGCTTCAAGTTTATCTTGAAATTTGTTTTGATATAAATCACCTCTATTTTTGATCAAATAATTATTCATGATTAAAAGGATTTTTGATTTTAGTGTTTCTTTTATTGCCTTGCTTTTATTGTCGCCTATTATGTTGATTACGGCTGTATTGATAGCAGTCAAACTTGGGAGACCTGTTATATTTTTGCAAGTCAGACCAGGGAAAAACGGTAGACCATTTAAGATGATGAAATTCAGGTCAATGACTGACAAGAGAGACGCTAATGGAGAACTTTTGCCTGACGAGTTGAGGCTGTCACCTTTTGGAACCAAGCTTAGGTCCACAAGTCTGGATGAATTACCCGGTCTGCTCAATGTGTTGAAAGGGGATATGTCATTGGTCGGTCCCCGGCCTTTATTGATGGAATATCTTCCTTTATACAATAATTTTCAAAAAAGAAGAATGGAAGTGCTTCCCGGTATTACCGGATGGGCTCAGGTGAATGGAAGAAATGCGATTTCATGGGAAAAGAAGTTCGAACTGGATGTTTGGTATGTGGATCACAGGAATTTTTGGTTGGACTTAAGGATTTTGTGGATGACATTGATAAAAGTATTTAAAAGGTCAGACATCAATGCTCAGGAAAGTCAGACTGCACATAAATTTTTAGGAAGTAAATAGTCAAAAATTATTTCTTTAAAACGGGCTTTATATTTCAATTTAATATCTATTTGTTGAGGCTCATTTCTAAGATTGGAAAAGGATTTCCCTGCGCATCAAGCGGATTTTTCTTGAAAGTTTCGAAACCCATCTTCCTGTAAAAACCGACAGCTTGCTGGTTTTGCTCATTGACATCGACACGGCTAATGTTCTTCTCATAAATGGCAAATCTAGTCAGTGCTTGTCCGACACCCTGTCCACGATATATAGGATGGATAAAAAGCATTTCGATTTTGTCTGAGGACAATCCTAAGAAACCCAGTCTATTGCCTTCCAGATCGAAGAAAGAATACAAATCCACATGTGAAAAGGCTTTGCCTTCAATTATGATCTGTTTGATTTCCTGGATTTTTTCTTCTGTCAAAAAATCATGGGTGGCACGTACTGAGGCCTCCCAAATCTCTAATAATGCAGGATGCTCTGATGGATTATTACTGGATTTTATCATGACTATTTGGGTTTTTACAAAGAAAACAAAGTCCTGTCAATTCCCCTTTCCATTGATATAAAACAAAAGTTTCTAAAGAGGAAATCATAAAGTATTAAAAAAGCTGTCAGTTTTTTTTTGACAGCTTTACTGTTAGGGCTTTTGAGGAAATTTGAAATCTTCGATAATGGTCCTCCCAGTGTAGGCTTTGTTGGCAAAAGAATCCCCCAATTGAATCCTATCTACCTGTGCTCTTCTTTCTGTAGCAGATGAACTGCCTGTAATATCGTCTATGGCTAATCTCAGGTAATACTCTTCAGTATCTCCTAGAGGAGCCAAAAATCTTTGGCTCAATTCTTCCGCTTCGATATCCGGGGCAAAACCATTGATAAAGTCGGACTGTCCGGCACTGTTGAAAAGCATGGTGATAATAGGCATCATGCCAAAATCGTTTTCAGGGTTGTCACTATCCTGAAGTAAGGCGGAACCCACATTTTTACCTTCAGTGGTAGTTCCGATCAATTTGACATCCATGTATGGTTTTAGTCCATTGATGATCATTTCACTGGCTGAAGCTGTCCTTCCGGTGGTAAGAATGTATACCCTGTTATTTTCCAGAATAGGTCCCAAGTTTTGGCTTTTGGACAGGAATTCAAGGTTGTCATCCTGAAACTCCTCAAATTGGCTCAAGAAGCTGTTGTATCTTTGTTCCAGGAATACATCCTCAGTAGTGACATTTGGAGCTACTAAAGAGGCCAAGTTGAGTGTGCTGGCTAAGGAACCTCCTCCATTATAGCGAAAATCCAAAATCAGGTTATTGATTCCTTCTGATTTGAACTTCGCAAAAATATCATCCATTTGCCTGTCATATCTATCTTCCTGGCCCGGTATACCCCTTGCAAAGAAGTGGTAGACTACATAACCTATTTTTTGATTTCCAACTGTGTAAACTGTATCAAGGAAGTTAGGGTTTTCGGAGAGCTGAACGGTGGATAGGCTTACCTCTGGCTGAGGCTCATAATGATCTTCCTCTTGGTTGTACCTGAGAAAGCTGACAGAATGGTTTTCTGAACGGGAACTTAGCAGACTTTGACGATTGGAAAGGGTGATTGTAGTTCCATTTATCTGAGTGATCACATCTCCACGCTTCAGCCCTTTTTCTTCAGCTGGACTTCCTTTTTTGATATAAGCCACAAATGCCAGTACATTTTCATTGTTCTGACTTTCTCTGGCAAGCAGGATTTCATATCCTGCTTCTCTACGGATTCCTTGCAGGCTGTTGGCTATTTCTTGGTAATTTGGGAAGATGGCAGAATACCTGTCAGTAGGCTTGAATAGCAAGGCATTAAAATACTCCTCCGGGTCAGAATCAATGGCAATAGGATCATTCATCTGTTCAAGCCAATAATAGCCCTGATCCATAAGGTTTTGAATCCATATATTGATTTTTCCGTTTCTGGAATTTCTTTTTTCAGTTTCCACAGGATCTTCTCTTTCCTGACAGGAAAAAAACACCAATGTCATTACAGATAGAGACAGAAAGAGTTTTAAGATTTTTATCATGATAGTATCCGTTGGTCCATTTATAAACACTTGTAGATGTACCAGTGTTTTTTTTAGCTTCTAATGGTACAAAAATATAAGGGAAAAGTCAAAAAAAAATACCTCAATTAAAATGAGGTATTGATGGAGATATCCGCTGTTTTACTATCCAATAACTTACCTTTTTCGCATTTGAGTACCCTGTAGGGATATTTCCTTAGGAGGTCGTGGTTGTGTGTGGCCATAAGGATGGCAGTTCCCTCTTTGTTGATTTCCTGAAACAATCTGAAAATACCATCTGCAACGTCAGGATCAAGGTTTCCTGTAGGCTCATCCGCCAATAAGATGGAAGGTTGGTTGATCAGTGCTCTGGCGATTACCACACGCTGCTGCTCCCCTCCGGAAAGCTGGTGTGGCATCTTGGTGGAAGCGTCTGCCAATCCTACCCTTAGGAGTACTTCGATCATCCTGTTGTTCATTTTGGATTTATCTTTCCAGCCGGTGGCTTTCATGACAAAGAATAAGTTTTCCGCAACAGATCTGTCCGGGAAAAGCTGGAAGTCCTGAAAGACGATTCCCAATTTCCTTCTCAAGAATGGGATCTCTTTTGTTTTGATCTTTTGAAGGTTGAAACCGACTATTTCAGCCTCTCCCATTTTTAAAGGTAGGTCAGCATAGAGGGTTTTCAATAAGGAACTTTTTCCACTTCCGGTACGACCGATCAGGAATACAAACTCATCCTGGTCAATGGTAAATTCTACATTTTGAAGAATGGCATCCATTCCCTGAAAAATGTGTGCATTGCTTACTTTTATGATTGCCTGGTTTCCAAAGTCCATTTTACAGTTCTAATTTTTGGAGTTTGCCGAATGGCAGTTGGTTGATCAGTTCCTCGAGTTCTTTTTCTTTCCCTTCCAGTCCAAACTTTTCCAGGTTTTTCATGGGTCTGTCAGCTCTGAAATAGGCCACAAGGACAAAATTAAGATCACGGATCTGAATGTAATCGGGAATTTTAGCTTTACCTTTTACTTTGATGATGTACATGGTAAAAAATCTTAACGGTGATGATGTGGTGTTATTACCTTGGAATTGCTGAAATGTTTTGGCTAAATGGAAACAAATTCAAAAACCGGAGGGATAGGACCTCCGGCTTAGTTCAATTACATCATTTTTATTTTCCTGCGGCTTTGGCATGGTCAGCCAAGAACTGGGCCAAACCGGAATCTGTCAAAGGATGCTTCAATAGGCCTGTGATAACCTTAAGCGGGCAGGTAGCCACATCTGCACCAAGTTCTGCACACTTGATCAGGTGCATGGTATGTCTTACAGAAGCTGCCAATACCTGTGTAGCGTATCCATAAGTGCTGTAAATGTGAACAATCTGTTCGATTAGCTCGAGACCGTCAAAAGAAATGTCATCCAGCCTACCAAGGAAGGGGGATACAAATGTAGCGCCTGCTTTGGCAGCCAAAAGTGCCTGACCAGCTGAAAATACCAAGGTACAGTTAGTTCTGATGCCTTCATTGGAAAAGTATTTGATGGCCTTAACACCATCTTTGGTCATTGGGACTTTAACTACGATCTTGCTGTCAATTTTGGCCAGCTCTAGGCCTTCTTTGATCATGCCTTCAAAATCAGTAGCAATCACTTCCGCACTTACATTGTCATCCACAATATCACAGATGGCTTTGTAGTGGGCTTTGACTTTTTCGTCTCCACTGATGCCTTCTTTGGCCATTAGTGAAGGGTTGGTAGTCACTCCGTCCAGCACTCCTAGGTCATATGCCTCTTTGATCTCTTCCAGGTTCGCTGTGTCTATAAAGAATTTCATGGTTAAAAGGTTTTGTTTGATGAAGGACAAAGTTAACTGAATAATGGGGAATTGGAAGAGTCCCGAAACTGAAAGGCAAAAAAAGAAGCGGCATCGCACCGCTACAACCGCCTACCCTTGCTTCCTTCCGGACCTGGGGGATTCAGCAGGAGCTGGTCGTGCCGCTAGTCCACAAAGGTAAAGCAAAATCTTCATCTTCCAAATGCCTAAGACAATATTCAGAGGGGTAAACATCTAATTGCCTAAGCATCAATTGTAAATATTATGGCAAAATTTTTGTACCTTTTTCTATAGAATTAAAAATATAATTATGAAAAGAGGTATAGTTTTTATTGCAACTTTAATGATGTTAGGGTCTTGTGGGATTTTTCTCCCACGTCCTGAATTTGAAAAAGGCATGACGGAGAGAAGATTTTTGAGGCAAAACAGAGATGCCAAAATAAGCAACTTGGATAATGGAAAAACGACCTACCGAGTGGACAGAGGAGAGAGGTTTTTTGTTTTGGCCACCTTTGAAGATGGGAAGCTTGTCAAATTAGAGGAAAGAGAATCAAGACCAAATTGGATGACTCCGCAAGAAGATCCTGAAAAAAGAAACAGGTAAGTTTATTTATAAAAAAGATCGCCATCAATTTGGCGGTCTTTTTTATGTTTTTTCGAAAAGGCCCAGGGTACCACCCACCCAGTCTTTGTCTTTATTGAACTTTACACCTATCATTTCTCCGCGGCTTAGCCTTACCAAGTTGCCCATAAGGGTAGGGGACTTGTCTTTTTCCGGCCATACAGCCAGTATCCTTACTTCTGCTTTTACTTTGCCGTCCGGAGCTTGAAGCACCGGGGAATAGTGTACTTTTTTTTGTAGGATATACAGGTCTTTTTCTTTTACTGCCTCTATATCTTCTTTTTTGACATGAAAGATTACACCGCTTCCCGAAAAGGAAAATAAAGGTTTGAGCACGTAGTTTTCAAGATCCTCAGGAATAATTTCCAATTCGCTGAGCAGCTTGGTTTCTATGAAATAAGGGCCTTGAAGATATGGCAGTATAAACTTTGATATTCTAAAGAACCAATTTGGATGCCCTGCCCATTCTACATCCAGGTCATCCATAAAGCTGAAGTTCAGCTTCAGGTCTTTTCTCAGTTCAAGCTCATCAAAAATGACTCTGTTATAAATCCTTTTGATATGGATTTTTTCACCATTCTCATTTTGATAATAGAGTTTATTCCCCGATTTGAGGATTTCGGTGACACAGCAAATGGGAATATTCAGGTCCTTTTGACAATAGTAAAAATCGATTTTGGTATTTTGCTTTTCTGGTTCGATTTCCAACAAAACCACTTCCTCAGGTCGATGGCCGTTGAGGATGGTTTCCTTTAGCTTTTGCATGTAAGCCTCTTCATCCAAGCCACCTAAGTAAGGAGTAAGCCCTTCCAAAAAGGGATATTGTTTGCGGAGTTTTTGGAACAAATGGTACTGGAAATTAAAGACTGAAGGAAATCCCTGTACTTCTATTAACTTTGGAATCAGATTGCCCTCTTCTTCACAAATCCCAAAATCAATCGCCAAGAACTGGGTGTGAGCATCCTCATTAGGGACATTGGAATTGACCAAGAGGGATTTTTGGGTGATCGACCGAAAATCATCTCTCTGAATAAAGTCTATGACCTGTTGGCTTCCTTCCAACAATTGAGACTTGAGCGCATCGGGTAAGAAAAAGGGCGTCTCTGCTATCCTAAAGGTAGGGAGGTAGTCAAAGTCTGCGGTGATATCATTAAGGAAGGCTTGGTATTTCTCTTTGCTAAATGCTTCATTGAACCTTTTTCTCTGTGTCTCGATCATGGCTTTAAGTCAATTGTAGCTGCTGTTCTTTTTTTATCTTATCGATGGATTGCCTAAGAAAATTAGGAATCAGGGTTTCGTTGGTTTTGTATATGGTATTTTCATCCACCAACCTTTCCAGCATGGTGCGGTATTTTGCCTTACCTTTTTGCTGGATCAACTTTTCTCTCACCTCTTGTTTTTTCAGGTGATTGAGAAAACTCACCGGATCCGCCTCAGGATGGAACTGTGTCCCTACCAATTCATCAGAAAACCTTACACCCATAATTGCCCTTTCGTATTCTACATGGCTTCTGATCTTTTCCAAAGCGATTATTTTGGCCCCTAGTTTTTTGAATACTTTCTGATGAGGCTTCACTACCTGATAGTCCCGGGAGTCTACCGCCCAAAAAGGATTATCCAGATTTTCAAAAAGAGGGTCATTCATGCCCTGTTCCGTTTTGTGTATGGTCATTACTCCAAAAGAAGTGGATTTCCTTTTGGTGATTTCGGCCAGTCCAAAGTGCTTCACAGCCATCTGGAAAGAATGACAAATAAATAGGATGTATTTTTTCCTTTCTTGGTTGAGGTTCCAGTTCCAGATTTGATCCAGAAAAGAAGAGAATTTGACTTCCCAATTGCCATCTCCTTCCAAAGGATTGCCCGGTCCGCCAGTGGCAACATATAGGTGGTACTCTTCCGGATTTGGCAATTCTGCCTTTCCACGGACATCATATACTTTGAAAGAAAGCTCTTCAGAAAACCTGTTGATAATATCATGGATACACCTCATGCCCTGATTTGGCTCCCCGTCATACATGTCCAAAATGGCCACTTTAATTTTTTCCTGCATGATATTTTTCGATAAATAAGGGCGCAAGATAGTGTATATCAGTAAATCTACCAGCCGATTATAGGAAAGGAATTTTTTCCATCAGGACAGAGCTCAGCTCCGAAGGGATGTCAAATGCCTTTGGTAAATTCTCCGGTTATGAAATCTACTACTTCTACCAGATCGTGATTTTCGTTAAAAACCTTTAGCTGCTTATCTGCTCCGGTACCTTCTGCTAAAATCTTATGGATGTAATTGATTTCTTCCCTGCTGCCGAGTTCATCGACTACATCATCCACAAAATCCAGGAGTTCAAGCATCAGGGCTTTGTATTCCACCTCTTTTTTCTGCCCAAAATCTATCATCATCCCTTCAGTCCCGTAACGGGCTGCCCTGAATTTATTTTCTCTGATCAGAGCGATCCTGTAGACATTGAAGCTGGTGTTCATCATGTGCATTTTATAGAGCTTGGCCACTACCGCCTGAATCAATGCCACCAGGCACATGGTCTCGTCGACTGTCAGGCACATGTCGCAAATGCGGAACTCAATGGTAGAAAAGAAAGGATGCATCCTCAAATCCCACCATATTTTCTTAGGGTTGTCGATACAGTTGGTTTTGACCAGTGTCTCCAGAAAATTGTCATAAGACTGCACAGAATCAAAGTATTCAGGCAAACCGGTTCTTGGGAATTTGGCGAAAATATGTGCCCTATACGCCTTAAAACCAGTATCCCTGCCTTCCCAGAAAGGGGAGTTGGTCGATAATGCATAAATATGTGGCAGAAAATAACAGGCCTGATTCATGATGTGCAAGGCTACTTCCCTGTTTTCAATCCCCACATGGACATGAAGGCCAAAAATAAGGTTGGAACGGGCCGTGTCCTGCAGTTCTTTGATGATCTTGTCATATCGTGGATCATCTGTAATGGGCTGCTCCTGCCATTTGGAAAAAGGGTGGGTTCCTGCTGCTCCGACAATGAGGTTTTGTTCACCGGCAAGATCCACGATTTTCCGTCTCAGAAAAGATACTTCCTTTCTGGCATCTGCTACATTTTGACAAATATTGGTGCCTACCTCTACTACAGATTGATGCATTTCTGCTTTCACCTGTTCTTTGAGGATGATTTTAGCTCCATCTACGATTTTGGACATGTGCGAGCGTAGGTCTCTTGTCTCAGGATCTATGATCTGATATTCTTCCTCCACACCTAAGGTGAATACGGGTAATTTCTTCATACTAAATTATGGTTTTTGATACAAGATGATTGCGGGGACGAAGGTGAAATGCTGATTCATTCATTATCCCCGCAATACCCGGATTCGCATTAAAATCTTTTGGCCATGCTGACTGCATCCTTCATGAAGGTGCCCCAGGTCAAGTTGATTTTTCCCGGTTTTTGAGACTTGGCATAGGCAATGGCCATTTTGGCGGCTTCCTCTACCACCCAATCAAAGTTGGCCTGTCCTACAGAGTTAATATCCGCATCAGGGGCGGGGTTGCCAAAATCAATGGCATAAGGCACGCCGTCCTTTACAGCAAATTCTACTGTATTGAAATCATATCCCAAGCCCTGACAAAGCTTGATGGTATAATCTTTTACCGTTTTCAAAAGTTTTTTGGAAGAAGGTGGTCCATCTACCACATAGCGCAAGTGGTGCGGATTGCGCGGTTCATATTGCATGATCCTCACTGCTTTCCCTCCTAGACAATACACCCTGAAATATTCCTCAAAGACAATTTCTTCCTGTAGCAACATGACCAGCTGTCCGGTTTCTCTATGCTTGGCAAAGAAATCTTCCTTGTTTTCCAACCTGTAGACATTTTTCCATCCGCCTCCTGCATAGGGCTTCATATATGCCGGGAATCCCACATAGTCAAAAATGCTTTCCCAATCCAATGGCATTTTGAGGTTTCTGAATGATTTTGCAGTAGTGTCAGTCGGATGTTCTGCCGATGGAAGGATTACCGTGTTTGGAAGAGGTACACCAAGTTGGTCAGCTAGGGCATTGTTGAAAAACTTGTCATCTGCTGACCACCAAAAAGGATTATTGATGACGGCAGTTCCTGTAAGTGCCGCGTTTTTCAGATAAGCCCGATAAAAAGGTACATCCTGTGAAATCCTGTCAATAATGACAGCATACTCAGTAAGCTGATTTTGCACGACTTTATCTATAGAAACGGGTTCAGCTATGATGCCTTTTTCTTTTTTCTCATTGACTCTTTCGACAAATGCATGGGGAAAAGTGTCTTCCATGCCAAATAGGATTCCTATCTTTTTCATAAATGATTGATATTGGTTAATTGAATTTGATTCTTGATAAATAATGAGGGAACATTTCCTTCCAAACCGGCCAGTCATGCTGACGGTCTTTTCTGACATCCAGCCAATGTCTCACCCCTTTGCCCTCCAGGACATCAGAAAGCCGGATATTGGCATCGAAACAAATGTCCCAATTGGAAGTGCCGAGCACGATGTCCATTTTCCAAAGCTCCTGGTCGTGGAGACCGGGCAAGTATTCCAATGGAGAGTTGTAATACACATCCTGATGGTAGTATCCATCCATAAAATTCCTGATCTCAAAAGCCCCGGACATGGAAAACATATGACTGACATAGCCCGGATGCCTGAATGCAAAATTGGCAGCATGGTAACCTCCGAAGCTACAGCCTGCCATCACTACTTTTCCTACACCTGTATTCAGCCTGACTCTTTCCACGACTTCGTGGCAGATCATTTTGTCGTAGGCCACATGGTTTTGTATCCTTTGATGGGGATGTATATGCTTGTTGTAAAAACTGTCCCGGTCATTGCTCTCAGGACAGAAAATCTGTATGAGGCCCTCATCTAGGTACCATTTGGCAGACTGGATCAGTCCCATGTCTCTGTTTTCATGAAATGAGCCCATGGATGTAGGGTAAAGGATCACAGGATAACCCTGATGTCCAAAAACCAGCATTTGTACTTCTCTATGAAGGTACTGTGAGTGCCATTTGAAATATTCCTCTTTCATATTTCTCTAATTTGTTAAAAATTTAGTCTTTCAGCCCTGAAGCAAAAGATACTGTTTTTTTTAATTTAATGTTTTACCTCTTAGCTTTTTAAATTCGACTCGCTCGATCAAAGAGTTTATTGCCTGTTACATGGCTGGGAAAACGGCAAAATCGTTGGATCTGGCTTTTGCTTAATTTAGAGAATAAGTTTTTGTAATGCAAAATCATGTAAACCTAATTGAAAAAATAGATTCGGAAATTACCTAATTGTTAAGATTGTATTTAAATGTGCTTAGGTCACTAATCCTACTTTGTAACGTTAGAAAATGACAAGAAAAAACCTGCCAGGTTTGACCTAATCTGCTAATTTGACAAAATAGACCTAAGATTCGTTTTGGAAGAAAAATCATTCAAACCATTGCGCATATTTAGGATAGTTGTCAGCAGTTCTTCTGATGACCTCGATCATCTCATCACCTGTATCCTTTACTTTTTTGGCGGGCATCCCTGCATAAATGCTGTTGGCCTCAACCACTGTTCCGGCCAAAACCACCGCACCGGCTGCGATCACTGCTCCGGAATGGATTATAGCATTGTCCATCACAATGGCACCCATTCCGATAAGTACATTGTCATGAATCGTGCAGCCATGTACTACCGCATTGTGGGCAATAGATACCCTGCTGCCTATATATGTTCCTGATTTCTGATAGGTTCCGTGAATTACCACACCATCTTGAATGTTGGTGTCATTTCCTATCCTGATTTCATGGACATCACCTCTTACAACGGCATTGAACCATACGGTACAGTTGTCTCCCATTTTCACATCTCCCACAACGGTCGCATTGTCCGCCAACCAGCAATTTTTTCCAAATTCAGGGTCAAATCCCCGAACGCTCTTTATCAATGCCATATACTTGATTATTTACTTTTTGATGAAATAATTTTCATCCAAAGATATTTTTTTTTGTGAAACCATGAACTTTTTACAAACTTCTTGGTTTTCGTGTACATACATTTAATACCGAAACAAAACAATTTACAATTATGAAACTATTGCAAAAAACAGGATTGGTCTTAGCTTCTGCCTTTATGATGGTCGCTTGTGGACCAGGAGGTAACACTGTAGAAACAAGAGAAGCAGAAGATGTAGCAGAAGGTTCTGGTACAACGCTTGCCGTAGATGAATCCACCAGCAAAATCAACTGGAGAGGTTACAAGCCTTCTGGTCAGCATTACGGCTACATCCCAATGAAAAACGGTGAGGTAATGGTTGATGGTGACGCCCTTACCGGCGCCAAATTTGTTTTTGACATCACTTCCTTGAAAATTGAGGATTTGAAAGAAGAGGATGAAAACTACGGAAAACTTTGGGGACACTTGCAGTCTGATGATTTCTTTGATGCTGCAAATCACCCTGAGGCTGTTTTTGAACTTACCAAAGTAGAGCCTTTCTCTGCCGGAGAAATTGAGGACAACGAAGAGTTCGAAACCGACAACACGCCTAAAAAAGATTCTGAGTTGGTGAAAGGAAACCCTACCCATTGGATTTCAGGAAACCTTACCATGAGAGGTACTACTAAAAACATTAAATTCCCTGCTGTAGTGGATGTGAACAACGGTGCAGTTACTGCAAAAGCTGGTTTCAACATCGATAGAACTGACTGGGGTTTGATGTACGGTGACGAGAGTGGTGTGACTGATAGAGCAAAAGATCAGTTCATCTACAACACCGTCAGTGTAGAGTTTGATATCAAAGCCAATTAATTCAATAATTTTATAGATTAAAAAGAGGAAATCGAAGGGTTTCCTCTTTTTTTGTGCCTTTCCTTTATTTTTGTCCTATGCAATCAGTTACTAAAGCCACCCTTACCAAGGATCCTTTATGGAAAGAAAAACTTTTGGCTTGGCTGGATTTACATTATCCGTACTTCTGTTTTCAGACGGGGCATCAATATGATTACCCTGAGGGTACTTTTCCGGAACAGGCCTGTGCTGCCAGAAGTAAAATCACCCAAGAGGAGGCTTTTGCTACATATGGAAAAATTAGCATGGCCGGACTTGTAGGCTATGATTTCAAAAATCAGGTTGAAAAGCTCAAAAGCGAAAACAGGACACTTTTGGAGCTGGAGGATATGGTTTTTTTTATACCGGAGATTACCATATATTTTGAAAGGGAAGTTTTGGTTTTTGCAGGTGAAAATGCGGAAGAAGCTCTAAAGTCTTTTGAGAATTTTAAAGGGCAAATTGATTCCAATCCCAGCGTTAAAGTGACTCCTCTGAGTTATGAAGAAGCCTACACCAAAAATGTAAAAGCCATACAAAAACATATCGAAGAAGGAGATGTCTATGAGTTAAATTATTGTATGAGTTTTATTTTCGGAAACCCTGATTGGTCACCTATCAAAGGTTTTTTGGATCTGACCGGAAAATCTCCCATGCCATTTTCTGGAATATTCAAGGCGGATGAAAAGTACCTTTTGTCAGCCTCTCCGGAACGCTTCTTGAAAAAATCCGGAGAGAAACTTATTGCTCAACCCATAAAAGGAACCATAAAAAGGGGAATGACGGAAGAAGAAGATGAGGCATTGAAATCTCTGCTTTTTCAATCAGAAAAGGAAAGGGCGGAAAACCTGATGATCGTAGACCTGATGAGAAACGACCTGTCCAAAATTTCACATACTGGCAGTGTCCAGGTAGATGAGCTATTTGGTGTGTATGCATTTCCCAAAGTACATCAGATGATCTCTACAGTCTCGTCTAAGGCTCAAAAAGCACTGGACTTTAAGGAGATCTTACATGCGACTTTCCCTATGGGAAGTATGACGGGAGCACCGAAAATCCGCTGTATGGAGCTGATAGAAAAGTATGAGGATTTCAAGCGGGGGTGGTTTTCCGGGAGTTTTGGGTATTTCGAGGCCAATGGAGACTTTGACCTCAATGTAGTCATCAGAAGTATCATATTTGACAAAAGGGCAGGAGAGGGTTACTTTGCAGTAGGTTCTGCAATTACTTATGATGCAGATCCTGAATACGAATACCAGGAGTGCATGCTCAAAGCCTCAGCTATTATGGAAATCCTGAAAGGAGGATAAATGGAAAAAGTCAGGAAAATTATCCATGTGGATATGGACGCTTTCTATGCATCAGTAGAGCAGATGGACAATCCGGCACTGAGGGGCAAGCCTTTGGCAGTGGGTGGAAACAGGGAAAGGGGAGTGGTGGCCGCAGCCTCTTACGAGGCAAGGAGGTATGGGGTCAGGTCTGCCATGTCGGGTAAAATGGCTGCATTGAAATGCCCTCAGCTTATTTTTGTAAAACCAAGGTTTGAAAGGTACAAGGAACTGTCACATCAAATCCGAAATATTTTTTATGACTTCACTGATCTGGTGGAGCCTTTGTCCTTGGATGAGGCTTTTTTGGATGTCACACAAAACAAAGTCAATAACCCCTCCGCAACTTTGATCGCTCAGGAAATCAGAAAGAGGATCAAGGAAGAAATTGGGCTGAATGCCTCTGCCGGCATTTCTTATAATAAATTTTTGGCCAAAACAGCTTCAGACATCAACAAGCCCAATGGTCAGGCAGTTATCCTTCCCAAGGATGCGGAAATATTTCTTGAAAATTTACCGATAGAAAGGTTTTTTGGGATAGGGAAAGTAACTGCTGAAAAAATGAAGGCTTTGGGGATTCACAATGGAAAAGACCTCAAGCAATTTTCCCTTCAGTTTCTCACCAAAAGGTTCGGGAAATCAGGCCTGCATTTTTACAATATTGTCAGGGGAATTCACCTTTCGGAGGTTCAGCCCAACAGGATTAGAAAATCCTTGAGTGCTGAAAATACCTTTTCCAAAGATCTGGGTTCCTATCAGGAGTGGGTGATGGCATTGGAAGGGGTGTTTGAAGAATTGCAGGAGAGAATCCGTAGGTCAGGGATCAAAGGCAGGACAGTGACATTAAAAATAAAATACCATGATTTTACCCAGCAGACCAGAAGCAGGACATTTGAGCAATATCCTGACACTGCTAAAATATGGGAGACTGTTTTGGAACTGTTGAGGCAGGAAGAATTAAACTCAGCCGTGAGGCTTTTCGGTATCGGCCTTTCCAACCTCAATGTAGAAGAGGAACGCGTTCATTTTGGCAAGCAGCTTTTGATTGACTTTGAATAAACTTTTATCTACAAGTGTAGCGTTCTTTCTGCTACTGTAACTTAGGTCACAAAAAAAATTTAATTTTTGCACTACTTTTGGTTTGGAAGATTTTGGTGCCATTGGTCAAGAATTCAGACCAACATCAGCATTTTCCTTGATGAAACTGTCATTAAAAATTAGGTTGGGATAAGATACCTTTTAGGGTTCTTGATAAGAATAATGTGCTCTGGCAACAGTGTGCATTTAGTTGTGGTTTATGGGAGTACCGAAATGGGGCAATTAAGTGGATTGTCCCTTTTCTTTTTAAGGTTGGTGAAATATGGATTTAGAAAAATATTTAAAGATAATCGGGGACTCTTATTTCGGATATTTCCATTATCTGGTCAATGAGATGTTTTACCCAAGTTGGACCAATTATTTCTGGTGGCTTTTGGGAATGTCCATTGCAGTTTGGTTATTGGAAATTTTCCTTCCTTGGAGAAAGGATCAGGCCATTTTTAGAAAAGACTTCTGGCTTGATGGATTCTACATGTTTTTCAACTATTTCCTTTTTTCCCTGATAGCCTACAATGCCATATCCAATGTGGCCGTAGAGGCTTTCAATGATTTTCTGGCGCTTTTTGGAATAGAGAATATGGTGGCAATTCACATAGAGGCATGGCCGAGGTGGGGACAGTTTCTGCTTCTTTTCCTCTTGGCAGACTTTATTCAATGGAATGTCCATGTCATGCTTCATAGGGTGCCAGCTTTGTGGGAATTTCACAAAGTTCATCATTCTGTAGAACAGATGGGTTTTGCGGCTCACTTGCGTTTTCACTGGATGGAAACAATTATCTACAAATCAGTGCAATATATTCCATTGGCGATGATAGGCTTTGGGCTGGAGGACTTCTTCATTGTACACATATTTGCGACTACTATTGGCCATCTCAACCACGCTAACCTTAGAATAACTTATGGCCCATTGAAATATATTTTGAATAATCCTATCATGCACCTTTGGCATCATGTAAAGGCACTTCCTGAGGATAGAAAATATGGGGTCAATTACGGAATCACCTTGAGTGTCTGGGATTACCTCTTTGGTACTGATTATATCCCACATGAAGGAAGGGACGAGCCTTTGGGTTTTGATGGGGTAGAAGATTTTCCCAAGACCTTTTGGCAACAGGTCAGTTATCCATTCCTGAAAGTTAAAAAGAACGAAAATGGGAAAGAGGGTTTTCCTAAAGCCCCTTTTGAACAACAAATGAAAATCAATGAAACAGATACGCTCTAATTGGAAATTTATTCATTTTCTATGGTTGCTTTTGGCTTTGGCTCCATTCTTTCCTGAGCCACATTTATTTGGTAAAGTTCGTTGGATCTTGGGAGGTGCTCATGGTATGGAACTTTTGGACTGGTTTGACTTTTTTTTCCATGGTGTTCCGGCTGTTTTATTTCTAAGAATACTCATTTTGAAAATTTTGGACAAATTTCAAAAAACTACTGCAAGCCAGTAGTGCAGCCAACCTCTTTGTAGAGGTGGAATAATAGTTTTATGAGTATCCAGATCCTTGCAAGTTAAACCTTAAGAGCCAAGCCGTAAACATTACTTTTAACAGTAAATTGAAACTTTGGAGGGTGGGATGAATTTCGTCCGGGCCAGCGCAGGCCTTGAGCGTGGATAGGATTCGAAATTCTTGATTTTTTGGCTACTTTTTCATCAAGGAAAAAGTAGCTTCATAATCAAAATTTGATTTGAATTTAGCAGAAAGAACTGGTTCAAAACGATCAATGGCTACGTGCAATGAAGCGGATACTCATATAGTTTTTTTAAATACTCTTTTTAAACGACAAAATCAGTGACAGCAGAAATACTTTTTACCTTCAAGTTACTATGTGATTTTGGTTACTTTTAATGCCAGTCCTTGAGCTTACTTTTGTTTTAAATAAAATATAACAACCATGTTTGATTTCTTTAGAACAAAACCAAAAAAATATACAGACCTTAAAGCTGAAGAGTTTAAAAAAGGTATGACTGACAAGGATGCAGTAATCATAGATGTGAGGTCACCAGGCGAATTCCAATCTGAAAAGATTAAAGGTGCCAGAAATATAGACCTAATGAGTAGAGGCTTTCAAGCTCAACTTATGAATTTACCTAAAAATAAAAAATATTATGTCTATTGCAGAAGCGGCAATCGAAGCGGTCAAGCATGTGATTTAATGTCAGATATGGGTTTTGACCAAACTTATAACTTGCAGGGAGGAGTCATGAGATGGCCTTTTGATCTAGCATGATTTTGCGAAGAAATATGACCAGCTTGAATAACAAGCTGGTTTTTTTTAGGATTTAGGTTTAAGCATAGTTTTTTCAAAGGCATTTTCTTTAACTTTTTCTTTGGAATAAGGCACTCTAAAGAAATTGTCTTTAGACCAGACAGGAAAAAGGTTGCCATAAAATGGACTGTCGGGATCCCCGGATTGTCCAGGAGTGTTGATTCCCAAAGTTTTATCCCAATCACCGGTATCTACTATGATTCTAAAGGAAGCACCGGAACTGTTGTTGTCTCCATAAGCATTGGCGGCAGGTGTAAAACTGTAACCTCCCCTAGGTACGGGGCCCATATCCAGCTTTTTTTGCCAATCTTCAGCCAATAAATCGCTCAGAGGATGCCTGTGCCAAGCATGTTTGTAATTCTCTTGGCCATATTGCCAGTTCTCCTGCTTTTCTCCAAATCTACTTTTCAGCTCTTCTAAAGCTTCCAAAAAGCTCTCCTTTAGGATTTCTTGCATCATTTTTTTGGAATCAGAAGGGAAAATTTTTTCTGGTCTCTCTACCCACTGTAGTACCCTTGTCATTTTGACCACTCCAAAATCATTGTGTAAATGCTTAGGAACCAATTCATTTCTTAACCTGTCTCTTAGTTTTCTTTCCCACATGACATAAATGCCCGCAGAAATACTGTTTGGGTCAAGATTATGATCCCATTCAGAAAGTCTATCTTTGGCTTCCAATGCAGCACTGTCTTCAAAAGACAAGTTCAGCAAGTGAGGCACCAAGGCCCTTGCAGGCAAAGCTTGATAGTCATTTTGTAAAGCACCCATTCCCTCCATAGTGAACTTACCTGCCTTATCCAAAACTTCTCTTACTCTGTCTCCACGGAATGCATCCGCCCAATCAAATCCTATAGCATGCTGATGGGGATACTCCGGAGGGGTCACATTTTCATTGGCAGTAGCGATCCGTCCATTTTCAGGATTATGCAGATGGGGCCTTTCTTTTATAGGTAAAAAGCCCTCCCAATCCATACTTCCATCACCCAAAGCAGGCAAAAGACCTGAATGTGTTTTTCTTAAAGGAGTAATCCCTGTTGCCTGCCAACCGATGTTTCCGTCTTTGTCCGCCCAAACCATATTCTCTGCCGGGATATGGTTGTAAGCACAGGCCTCTCTAAACTCTTCCCAGGTTTGGCTTTGATTCATTCTAAGACTTGCCAAGTATGGGGCACCACCTGGATTGAGCCATGCACATTCTACTGCAACGGCTTTATTCAGTTCTTCATCAATAAATGTCACTGGCCCATGAACCGTGTAATAGTGCGTGGTGATGACATCATCCTGGCCTTTGACGGAGATGGTGTCAAAGATTTTCTCCATTTCGAGCCATTCTCCTTTGTATTTGTACTTATGTGGGTTTTCCGGATGCAGCTCATACACCCGCATGTCCTCATTGTCTGTTTCAAAAATGGTCAATCCCCAAGCACCTTGGCCATTGTGCCCGATAGAAACCCCGGGAATTACCGGTTCTCCTGCTCCTATGACATTCCAACCGGGTGCATGTAGATGAACCCAATAGCGAAGGGAAGGTACAGCATGCAGCCTATGGGGATCATTGGCCATAAGAGGATATCCGCTTTGGGTTTTTTCACCGGACAGCACCCAATTGTTGCTTCCCATATCAAATTTCTCATACATTTCATGTCTTTGTTCTTCTTCATGAACGAAGGCCAAAAATGCCTCAGAATTGGCTTTTTCAATCCTGTGCGCTACCTGTACATCTTCAGGCTCAAAGGTCAAAGCTTTACGGAAGGATTTATAAGGAGCCAAAATGTCTTTTTTCAACAAGGCAGTGGGTATGCCCTCCGGTATGGATAGGTCAGGCTCATTGGGATGGAAATAGTAAAGTTCCTTTGCCCGTTCTGCTCCAAGTTCCGCCACCACTCTGGCATATTTGAGTTCGTCCTCTACATTTTCCAAGAGTCCCTGATGCCTTGAAATCACCACTTCCCAAGTCCAAAATTCCGGTAGGATATCCAAGACTTTAAATTCAAAAGGCAATAAATCAGGATTGTCCCGGACCTCTTTGATATAGGCATTGACACCTAGGACAAAAGCATCTACAATAGCTTCCCCATTGGGATGATAATGGCTCAGTTCCTCTTTTTTATCTCCTCTAAATTTAAATAGGCGGGCTCCTTTATCCCTTTCAATTTCCCTAGGCCCGAGGATCTCAGCGGCAGTGCCTGTAGCCCTTCGTCTCCAAACCTCAAACTGAAAGAGCCTGTCTTTCGCTGCCAAGTAGCCTTGGGTAAAAAACAAGTCCTGTTCGTTCTTGGCGTAAATATGGTTGATGCCATTTACATCTCGGATAACTTCCACATCCTCCAGTAAACCCTTGATTTTTTCATTTTTGTCACTGCAGGAGCTGAGGAAAAGTAATGCGGAAAATAGGTAAAGATAGAGAAATACGTGACCGGTTTGGCATTTGAAGTTTTTCATAAGCAGCGCATTACATCTGGGTTTAAAATAGAAATTTGTTAATTTTTGGCATTTGCTAAGTGAAAATTGTACGAGCGGTCAAATGCTCTTATGATATTTTAGCAATTTGCACTTTCAACCTATTAAAACAGATATGAAGAAAACATTTTGGCTTGCGGGTATGGTAGCCCTGTTATTGGGATGCCAACCTGCTGAAAAGAAGGAAGAAAAAATCATTGAAAAGGAAATCGTAAAAATGGACAATGCCTTAAGACATGTGGTGCTTTTTAAATTTAAAGATGAAGCTTCTGAAGAAGATGTGCAAAAAGTAGTGGATGCTTTTATGGCACTTCCGGACAAAATTGATGAAATTAAAGCCATAGAGTGGGGAACCAATAATAGTCCAGAGGGCTTGGATCAAGGCTTTACGCATTGTTTCTTTTTGACATTTGCCTCTGAGGAGGATAGGGATGCTTATCTGCCCCATCCTGACCACAAAGAATTCGGGTCTATTCTTAGGCCACACCTCGACAAAGTATTGGTAGTGGACTATTGGGCAAAACGTTAATAATTAATATGTATATCCGCAATCAGGCCAGTAACCAATTTAAAGTGGGGCTTGAATAACCATGATATTAATAGATATTTGATCCGCCTCGGCGGACAAATTATTTATTGATAACTTGTCCCGGTTTATCGGGATTGGTTAGAAATCATAGGTTAATTCCCCTTTTAAGAGGCTATTATTGAGAAAGCAAATTATTTTGATAATTAAAAAAGGCTGTCTCATAAATTGATCTTCAGATTTATTGACCAAGCAAAATCTGTTTAAGAGTCAATCCCTTTGTGGCTTAGTGGCTTTGTGGCTAGAAATGCCACGAAGACTCTAAGGCACAAAGTTTCACTAAACAAACTCCAAATAAAATTTGGGCAACGTTTTGAAGGATTAACTTATGAGACAACCTCTTTAATATTTAATTCGTCCCAGCTGGAATCTCATTGTTTCGGGCAGGTGAGGAATCGTCTATTTCTACTACCTCATACACCACATATTTACTGGCGCCTCTCCAAGGCAACTTTCCAAGGTATTCTCTGTACCTCAACTCCACGAACTTGCCGCTAGCTCTTTCAAGTTGCTGGGCCACATCGGATCCCACAGCGCTGAAACGAAATTCATTGCTTTGAAGTGCTCCTGCTTGCGGGCTTTGAAAGCCATCCTGTACCAATCTTCCTTCATAGGTCTTAAATACAAATCCCTTCTTTTCGAAATAATTTAGGCTGCCTCCTTTGACTCCTTCACTGAATACAAAAAAGTAATTCCAGTAAACGAATCCTGCCAAGAATAAGACCACAATAGCCAATCCGATTTTTACATATTTGTTCATAAGTGCATTTTAAAAATTAAACAGCTTGAATTTGACATAATGTGGTGAATATTCCAATAGCTTGCTTGTTTATTTGTAAACTTTGCCTGCTTGAATCTGGTTTTGCCATTATGGATCTTTTCCCTATTTCCCCCGATCAAAATCTACTTCCTTTCGATGGAGAAGTGTTCTATTATCCAGACTTTTTTGGAGAAAGTCTAGGGATGAAATTTTTTGAATTGCTTAAAAAAGAGATCCAATGGAAGCAGGAACCAATATGGATTTTTGGAAAAAAGGTGATGCAGCCAAGACTGACAGCTTTGTATGGGGATCCGGAGATACCTTATGGATACTCAGGGATTCAGATGGAAGCCAACCCTTGGACGGAAAAACTCCAAGAGATCAAAGAAAGGGTGGAAGTTCAGGCAGGAGCTCACTTTACCCATGTTCTGCTGAATTATTATCGCAATGGCGATGACAGTATGGGTTGGCACCGGGACAACGAAAAGGAGCTTGGAATCAATCCCGTGATTGCTTCAGTAAGTTTTGGGGCTGAAAGGGAATTTCAGATGAGGCATTATAAGCAGAAAAATATAAAGGTCAATGTGCACCTGAAAGACGGTTCTCTTCTCCTGATGCAGGGAAGTAGTCAGCATCACTGGGAGCATCAGCTTCCCAAGAGAAAAAAAATAAGCAGCGGAAGAATCAACCTGACTTTCCGCCGCATTATTGGGGGAAATAAAATTTGTTAGTTTTAAAAGTGAATAAGAAACCTGATAGGTTTAATAACCTAAAGAGTCCCCATTAGACCTAATACATAGGCTAAAACCTGACAGGTTTATGAGTATCCACTTCATTACACGTAGTTATTGGTTGTTTAAAACCAGTTCTTTCTGCTAAATTCTAATCAAAATTTGATTATGAAGCTACTTTTTCCTTGATGAAAAAGTAGCCAAAAAATCAAGAATTTCGAATCCTATCCACGCTCAAGGCCTGCGCTGGCCCGGTCGAAATTCATCCCACCCTCCAAAATCACAATTTACTGTTTAAAGTAAAGTTGACGGTTTGGCTCTTAAGGTTTAACGTGCAAAGATCCGGATACTTATACTGTTTTTTTTAGCTTGGTAAAGATAGCAAATCCAATATCTAAGAATAAGCAGTCCGCCGAGGAGGGTTTGGAATCCATAATATTTATTCCGCTATCTTACCAGTAGAATCTTTAAAATAGAAAAAACCTATGAATTTAGGCTTATATCAATGAGTATCTAATATCTATTAGTATCGGATTGATCCAGGTGCCTGATTAAATTGCTTACTGGTCTAATTACGGATATACATTATTCATATATATCTTCTTCAATCTTCCAACACCCAAAGCCAATCCCCATAACCTTCGGCTTCCATGTCTTTTTTATTGATAAATTTCATGGCCGCAGAATTCATACAATACCGTAGATTGGTAGGATTGGGGCCGTCGTTAAAGACATGGCCTACATGGGAATCCCCTAATTTACTTCTGACTTCCACTCTGACCATCCCGTAGGAAGTGTCAGTAGGTTTGTCCAAGAGACGGGCATCAATGGGCTTGGTGAAGCTTGGCCAGCCTGAGTAAGATTCATATTTGTCTTTAGAGCTGAACAAGGGAGCTCCTGAAACTATGCAGACATAAATTCCCTCTTCCTTATTACTGTTGTATGCATTATCAAATGCCCGTTCTGTTTCTTCATGCATGGTCACATTGTACTGCAGGGTAGTCAGCCTTTTTTTTAATTCAGCATCTGAAGGTTTCTTATATTTTTCAGACAGGTTACTTGGCCAATGCTTGGCTATAAATGCGTCTCTACCGGATCCTTCCCGATAAGCATAGTATTCCTCCGGATTCTTCTTATAATAATCCTGATGATAATCCTCCGCAGGATAGAAATTGCTGTATTTGATGACAGGGGTCACTATGGGTTTGTCAAAAATCCCTGCTGCTTCCAATCTCTTGATTGAGTTTTCGGCGACTTCTTTTTGGTTTTTATCGTGGTAAAAGACCGCTGAACTGTACTGGAACCCCCTATCATAAAAGGAGCCCCCCTCATCCGTGGGGTCAAATTGCTGCCAAAAGATATCCAAGAGCTCTGAATAGCTGATGATGTCGGGATCAAAAGTGATCTGAACAGATTCTCTGTGGCTTGTTTTTCCAGAGGCTACCTCTCCGTAAGTAGGATTTTTTTCTTTACCGCCCGAATAACCGGATATTACAGACAAAATCCCATCAATCCCTTCAAATGGTGCTTCTATGCACCAGAAGCATCCTCCTGCAAAAGTTGCCATAGCTTTCTTTCCCTTATAATTCTCTATATCAATGGATTCGCTTTGTGAATCACCATTTTCAGCTTGGGAACAGGATACAATGCTTAACCATAATACCTGAATTATAGCCAGTAAGAAGATTTTTTTTGCTGTTTTCATATAAGTAATACCAGAATCAGAATTTATGATTTTTTGAGGCATGGTTTTAGATATTGCGTTTAATAATAGATGAAGTAATAAAGTCAACGAACAGACCGTTTTTTGGGAAGACTGTCGAACCTTTTAACACTTACGATAGTAAAACTCCAAAAAGATGAAGCTGTTTTGAATTGACTTGTTAAGTCTTCTAAATTGATCCATATGGACATTTTTACCAACTATTAATTATATAACTAAATAACTATGAAAACTACCTTAAAAGCAATTTTGGTCATTTTTGGATTGACCTTTTGGAGTTTCGGTGTTGAAGCGCAGACCGGCGGAGGATTTGGTATTAAAGGAGGACTCAATTACAATTCAAACGGAAAGTATTTCCAAGATGCCGGAGCCGTATGGGGAAATCCCTGGAGCAATATGGGCTACAATTTGGGTGTTTTTGGCAAGGCCAACCTGGGACCTTTTTACCTTAGACCTGAACTGGGTTATACCAACCTTAAGTCTGAGGTCAACAATATTCAGGTCACTACGCAAAGACTAGATGCCCCCATCTTGGTAGGTTTAAATGTTTTTGGGCCCCTCGTCTCAGTTTTTGCTGGCCCCTCGTTTCATTATTACCTTGAGGATGGTTTGAGGGATTTTGATTATGAAAAGTACAATGCGGGCTACCAGTTTGGTATAGGGGTGAATTTTGGGAACTTGGGACTGGACCTGAGATATGAAAGAGTGCTCAATGGACAGACGGTGGTGATTGATGATGTTTTTACCGGCAATAACGATTTCAGGTTTCAGCAAGTCTTGCTCGGTTTGTCCTTTAAGTTTTAAAGAAATTATTTTTCCGTTAATCAAATCCCCTGTCCAGCAGGGGATTTTTTTGTTTAGATGCCACTTTATTTTTTACCTTGATCCAGCCAAAATAACCTATTGTATGAATATCTCTAAATCAAATGCCTTTTCAGGTATTTTTATTGCCCTGCTTTTCTGGGCCTGTCAAGAGCCCGAAAGGTTTGTAACGGAAAAACCTGAAGAAACCCGATTTACCAAAATCACCCTGATCGAAAAGCTTGACGAACCCATGGAAATCGAAGTCCTTGCTGACGGAAGGGTAATGTTTATCGAGCGAAAAGGGAAAATCAGGATGTATGAACCCGAGACGGGCACAGCTAAAGATATTGGTTTTATAGATGTTTTTTACGAAAGTGAGGATGGTTTACTGGGATTGGCAAAAGATCCTGACTTTGAAAAAAATCAGTGGATCTACCTTTACTACTCACCTGTGGGAGACTATCACATCAACAGGCTTTCAAGATTTACTTTGATCAATGATCAGGTGGATATGGAATCTGAAAAGATCATGTTGGAAATTCCACAATTCAGAGGTTGCTGCCATAGTGGAGGCTCAATTGAATTTGACAGTGAAGGCAACCTTTATCTGTCATTGGGTGATGACAGTACACCGTTTGAATCTGACAATTACAACCCTATTGACGAAAGGACTGGTAGGCCAGAAAATGTTGATGCACAAAGAAGTTCTGCAAATTCCAATGATCTCAGGGGAGCAATTTTGAGAATTACCCCACAGGCTGATGGGACTTATACCATTCCTAAAGGGAATTTATTTCCTGAAGGCACTCCCAAAACCAGACCGGAGATTTATGTGATGGGAAATAGAAACCCGTTCCGGATTTCCATTGACCCGATGAACGGAAACCTGTATTGGGGAGAGGTGGGGCCAGATGCCCACCAGGACAGCTTGGGGAGAGGGCCTAGAGGCTACGATGAAATCAACCAGGCCAAAGGACCGGGATTTTTTGGATGGCCTTATCTGATTGCAGATAACAGGCCTTATTGGCACTATGATTTTGAAAAGAAGGAGAGCAATTATGAATATGATGCAAAAAAGC
Organism: Arthrospiribacter ruber; assembly: GCF_019343195.1. Taxonomy (GTDB): domain Bacteria; phylum Bacteroidota; class Bacteroidia; order Cytophagales; family Cyclobacteriaceae; genus Arthrospiribacter; species Arthrospiribacter ruber. The sequence goes on along the minus strand of NZ_RPHB01000005.1, from coordinate 368,263 downwards.
CTGTCAACTATTCTCCCAACAATACCGGACTGAATGAATTGCCGCCTGCACAGCCAGCGTTTATTTGGTATCCCTATGCTGCTTCTGATGCCTTTCCCCAGCTTAGGGAAGGGGGTAGAAATGCCATGGCAGGACCGGTTTATTACCCTGACCTTTTTCCAAAAACAGAGGTAAAGTTTCCCCGGTACTATGAAGGAAAGCTTTTTATCTATGACTGGATGAGGAATTGGATTTTTACAGTGACTATGGATGAAAACCATGACCTTGTTTCCATGGAGGAATTTATGCCGTCCACGGTTTTTGACAAACCCATGGACATGCAGTTTGGTCCTGACGGTTCGCTTTATATTTTGGAGTATGGGACGTATTGGAGTGCCCAAAATGATGATTCAGGCATTTATAAAATAGAGTTCAGTGCAGGTAACCGAAAACCAATAGCCAAAGCAAATGCGGATAAAACGCAGGGAGCGGCACCCATGAATGTGCAGTTTTCAGCAAGCGAAAGCTTTGATTTTGATGAAAACGATCAGTTGAGTTTTGAATGGGATTTTTATGGAGATGGTTCAATGAACAGTGCTGAAGAAAACCCTGTATTTACTTACGAAAAGCCAGGGATATATCATGCCTCACTGAAAGTTAGAGACCTTGAAGGGTTGGAGGCTAGCGCAAGCATTGAAATAAGGGTAGGAAATGAGCCACCACGGATAGCAGTGGATTGGCCAGAAAACAGAAGTTTTTATTGGGACAATGCTCAAGTATCCTATGAAGTGTCCGTTCAGGATAAGGAGGATGGTATTTTGGGTGAAGGGATAGAAGAGGAAAATGTCCAGGTGAACTTTTTGTATCTTCCAGAAGGCTTTGATAGGGTAGAAGCTTCTATGGGACATCAGCAAGAAGACCCAGTACAGGTCATTGGGATGAATCTTACTGCAAAAAGCGGCTGCAATGCCTGTCATGCTGTAAGTGAAGCCTCAGTAGGGCCGAGTTATAAGGAGGTGGCGAAAATGTATGAGGATAGAGCAGATGCATCCGTTTACCTGAAGGAAAAAATAACCAATGGTGGGTCTGGAGTTTGGGGAGAGCGTTTGATGCCTGCCCATGCACATTTGGAGGAAGGAGTTATAGTTCAAATGGTTGATTATGTTCTTTCTCTATCTCCTAATGCGCAAGGGAAGAAGGGAAAAAGCATGCCTTTAAAAGGAAAATTAGATTTTGATGCGCACAGTAAGCAGGAGGCCAATGGTACTTACATATTCACTGCCAGTTATAGGGATAAAGGCGCCAATGAAATTGAACCAATTTTTAGAAGGCAGCAACTGGTTTTGAGGAATCCACTGATACTTGCAGCGAATGCAGATGAATTCCAAGGTGCGGCGAAGGCAAACCATCAAAATTCAAGGTTGGTAAAATTCACAGAAGACAATTCATTCATCATGTTTGAAAATATTGACCTGAAGGATATCAATAAATTGGTTTTATCCATAGACCCCAACAGAAAAAGTGGATGGATAGAGGTCAGGAGTGGGGGAGAGTCAGGCGAGCTTTTAGGCAAAAGTGAGGTCCTGAGTAATGATCTCCGTCCAATAAACCATAAGGGAAAATGGTTTGATGTGGAAATTGCATTGCCTCAAACAGAAAATCCTGATGACCTTTACCTGATTTTCAGAACCGAAACAGGAGTTGATATTTGGAATTCATTTCTTTTGAACACAGTGTATTTTGCCCAAAAATAACCAATCATCAAAGTTCTGACCTGATAAACCATTTCCTGAATGAGGAAATGGTTTTTTTGTATAATTTCGAGCTCAGAATACGCAAAATAACCCCTACCTATTAAACAAAGATTACATGAAGTTTAAGATCAGTCTTTTGGCAGCTGTAATTTGTGCGGCAGCAGGACATGTCACAGCCCAGACACAGGAGAGACAGCTTGACGAAGTCACCGTGACAGCTCAAAAGCAAGAAGAAAACCAACAGGAAGTTCCTGTATCCCTGTCATCACTCACAGAAAAAGATATCCGTCAGTTTAGGCTTTGGAACAACAGAGACCTGAGCGGAGTATTTCCCAATTTTTATGCTGCCCATTCCGGAGATGGCAGGACCGTAAATGGAATCCGGGGCATCGCCACTACTTCCTATGACCCGGCTGTAGCCACTTATGTGGATGGGGTGATACAGTTTGACCTGGATACCTACATCAACCCGCTTCTGGAAGTAGAAAGGATAGAAGTACTCCGTGGTCCTCAGGGAACCTTATATGGAAGAAACGCCATGGGGGGAGTAATCAATATCATCACCAAAAAACCGAGCAATGTCACCAAAGGTTTTGTGGGTGTGGATTTTGGTAATTATGGACTACAAAGGTATTCCCTCGGAGTTCAGACTCCTTTGATAAAGGACAAACTCTTTTTTGGTGTGTCAGGACTGTATGAATCCCACGGTGGTTTTTTTACCAATGCTTTTGATGGGAGTAACTTTGATAAAAGGAACACTTTTTTGGGCAACTATTATCTGAGATACCTTGCCAGCAACAAGTGGTCCATGACTTTGAATGTAAAAAACAATCACAACCGAAACGAAGGGGCCTTTCCTCTGGCCGGATCTATTTCCCAGGCCATGGACAATCCATTTGTGCTCAATCAAAACAGCCCGGCCAGGATGAGAGATGATGTCTTCAATGCTTCTTTGAGTGTGGATTATACAGGTGAAAAAATCAATTTCAGTTCACAGACGGCTTTTCAGGAAAATTATAGGATTTATGAAGGGGAGCTTGACGGGGATTTTTCCCCATTGGATATTGTCAATATTTTCAATGATTACGGCAGGGATTGGAACAGGGTATCGGTATGGACCCAAGAAATGAAACTTTCTTCTGTTAAATCTTCTGAGTCCAAATGGTCTTGGTTGACAGGAGTCTTTGGTTTTATTCAGGATGAACCTGTCAAGCAGGCTACTAATTTCGGTGCGGATGGACCAATTTTCGGTGCCCCGGCCAATGCTTCAAGCATTCTTACCAACATAGGGCATAATAGAGGTTTTGCCTGGTTTGGAAGTGCTACCTACCAACTGACGGACAAGTTTGATGTGAATTTGGGCATGAGATATGACATTGAAAGGAGAGAGCTGAGGGGATTTGGTGAGTTCCAGGCCCAGGGAATGCCAGAACCAATTGTAGTACAACCGGAAATCAGTGCTTCTGCCAATTTCAGTGCCTTTTCACCAAAGGCCATCGTGTCCTACAAAGTGAATTCAGAGCAGATGTTGTTCACTTCATTTGCCAGAGGATTTAGGGCGGGAGGTTTGACTCCAATCAGCTCAGACCCTTCAGAAACACCCTTGCAACCATTTGATCCTGAGTTCAGCAATAATTTTGAAGTCGGCATCAAAAATGACTTTCTGGACAATACACTAAGGTGGAATTTCAGTGCTTTTTATACCACTGTACAGAATATTCAGGTTCCACAGTTGATACTTCCTGATGCCCAGGTGATCACCCGCAATGAAGGGCAGCTGACCAGCAAAGGGCTTGAGTCAGAGTTGACAGCTTTGATCGGGCGGAACCTCACATTTGGCTGGAATGCAGGAATTACAGATGCCAGATTTTCTCAGTTGAACCTGGCTGGAGAAGGAGATAATACCGATTTTAGTGGCAATAGGGCATTGTTTACACCCGGTTTTACTTCCTTGGTATTGGGTCAGTACCAGAAGGTGTTGAATCCCGAGAAAGAGATATCCCTGATGTTGAGAGGGGAGTGGCAGTACATGGGGGAGACCTTCTTTGACCTGCCTAATACCTTGAGTCAGGATCCCTATCAGCTGTTCAATGCCAGAATAGGGGTAAATGTGAGAAACATTGAGTTGGGACTTTGGGCCAGAAATATAGGTAATACAAGGTATGTTGCTTATGCCTACAATTTCGGAGCTGCTCATCTTGGGGAGCCAGCGACGTATGGCTTTTCGGGAAGGTTTAATTTCTGATGATTTGCTTTTGGGAGATGTGAGAAGTGAGATTTGAGATACGAGATTTTAGATTGAGGCTTAACCTAACCCTTGAGGTATTTCAATCCTCGAGGGTTTTTTTCCTCATGCAGATTTTGCTGATCTCCACGCCTCGGTCTGTGTCCTCACAGACCGGAACAGTACCATGGCCTCTGTTATTGTCGTCACTAACAGAACTCTCTTGCCTATCAATAAACCCTATACCCAATTACTTGCTTTAGAAATCCAACCCTTCAACTTAATCCAACCAATATTTCAAAATATCCCGAATCGTTTCACTCTCGGGATCTCCGTTGCACTTCGATTTCGCGAAGCATATTTCTACCATATTTCAATTATATCTAACCCTTAAGAACCTCTTCCTCATAAATTCTAAAAAAGAGAAAATCCAATCCTTATTAACTTATAACTATACACATACCGGACACTTATTGATCAGTATTTAACCGCTTCTACGGTATAACCTTGTTGCTTGAGCAAATGAATAACTCCATTTTCGGAACCCAAATGCCCTGCACCTACTGCTACAAATATGGGACTATTTGCCATGGCTTCTTCAATCTGCGGAATCCAGTTCCGGTTGCGCTCATAGACCAATAGGTCTCCATAATTTCCTAGAAGGGGAGAATCTAAAATATGGTCATGAATGTGTTCTATGTCATTGGTCAAATACACTTGGATCAATTCTTCAAATTCTTTTTTACCCTTTTCCATGTCCATAAGGGACTCACTGAGATCTTTGATTTGATCTTTTATCGGTATCTGATCAAAAAGTCCAGCCTGAAACTCCAATGTTTCCAGGCCTTCAATCTTTAATTTGTTTTGCTGCGCCTGGCTTACAAAAAACTGTTCATAAGAGCTCTGCTGCTCACAAGGGATCAATCTTGTAAGTACTAAAGAGCTGAGCATAAAAGGCTTCATGCTGCCAAACCTGTCCAGTCCTGCGCCAAAATTTTCTTTGAAAAAGCGGTCAAAATGTTCTTGCTGCTCTTTATCCATGTATTCGCTGATGTTTTTCATCCCTTCATTGAATGTTATTTTGGACATTTTGGCCATCATATCAGGATCGGCCATATCAATTTCCAAAAACAACTTTTCTGTACCGGCCAAAGCCTCCATAATGGTTTCATTCATCATGAAATCATCTTCGCAGATAATGTGGATCGTACCAAAGACATAAGAACTATTTTCAAGCCCATTTCCACTGATTTTCCAAAGAAGAGAGGATTCGCTTTGTGCAAATGATTGAAAAAAAATAACCTGGAGTAAAAGTAAACTCCTTAAAAACCTGTTTTTCATAGTGGTGTAGTTTAAGTAAACCTGCTTATCAGAAATCTTGTGCCATAGATTTGATCAGACTGCAATTGTCGGGATACTTATCCACATTTGACAGTCCTTTGCCCTCATAGGATATATAAGGACCCAAGCTAGTACAGGCTTGGTTCAATGTTGATTACCCGATACACTGGACAAATAAATTTCCGTTTAATAAAATCATTTTTATCCAGAAATAATACGGCTTTCCAAAAATTATAAAATATGGAAAATGTACTTATTTGATCACCAGTAAGGGGACATGGGTGTGGTAGGCCATTTCTACACTTTTACTTTTGTTGAAAAGGTACTCAAAGAAGGTTTTGTTTTTGGAAATGGTTGCTAAGATAGAATTAGGTCTGTTTTTTAGAAAATCCTTGATACCATCTTCTACCGTTTCTGCATGTACCACATGGAAACTTGCAGATACGGTGGGATAGTTTTCTTTCAGGTAGGATTCTAAGCCTTTCATTTCAATTTTTCTGTCAAATGACAATTGTTTACATACATGAAAAAATTCGTAAGGGAGCCCTGTTTTTTCGGTCAGTTCAAAAAGCCGCTTGAAGTGTATTTCCTTTTCATTGATCAATTCCAATCCTACACAAATTTGCTTCTTAGATGGCAGGTCAGCACCATTGGGTACAGCCAAGACTGGAGTCATGGCATCTTTTATAACATGAGCAGTATTGGATCCAATCAGAGCTTTTTTGATTCCACTGGCTCCTTGGGTTCCCATGACGATCAGGTCGTACTCTTCACGGTAGGCATGGGAGGTAACCGCAGTGGCTACACTGCCCTGAATAATTTTGTAATCAATCTGAACACCCTGTTGCCTGAGCCGGGAAGAAATGTCTTTCATCTGATTTTTTGCATCCCTTTCTATATTGCTTATGATTTCGGTGGCCTGAGCAGCAAAATCATACACGGCATAGAAGGCGTACAGCAAAGTGATTTCTGCTTTGAAGATTTTGGCTATTTCAGTAGCCATATCCAATGCGTTGGAAGCATTGTCGGAGAAGTCTGTTGGGACAAGGATTTTCATGTTTATTGTTCTTTGGGTTTCAGGTATGAATGTAAAAAAGGTTCTATTGATAAATGATGATTTTGATCATTAATGGGAAACTATTTCTGGCACTGCAACAGTATCCGGTTTTTTTTCAATTTAAATTTAGGAAAAAGACGAGGAGTATTCTTCGATTTTGGAAAAAAGTATCGGAATGCTTAAACAGGCACATTTTAAATAATTTTAAGTGGAATTGAAGAATTACACATTTATGTAAAAAATGAAACCTACATCCAATGCTTTTCCTAATTTTATGGGCTAACCTTATATATAAATTTATGCAGAGATTAAAGTTTGTGTGGGCCTTGGCGATGGTCCTGCTCATGGGTTCATTAGGTGCGCAGGAAAATCCCCAATGGCTCAGGTATCCGGCTATATCCCCAGATGGGAAAACCATAGCTTTTACTTACAAAGGAGATATTTATACAGTTCCCAGTTCTGGTGGAAATGCGGTCCAACTTACCTTTCATGATGCCCATGATTTTATGCCGGTATGGAGCAAAGATGGAAGTAAACTGGCTTTTGCTTCAGATCGCTATGGTAATTTTGACGTCTTCGTGATGGAAGCTCAAGGTGGCGCGGCCACAAGATTGACTTTTCACTCCAATGATGAAATGCCTTACACTTTTTCCCCAGATGGAGGACATGTGATTTTTGGTGGAGTCCGGCAGGATATAGCCGAACACAGGCAGTATCCTACCGCTTCCCAACCGGAGCTATACAAAGTACCTGTAAAAGGAGGTAGGGTAGACCAGATCTGGACACTTCCTGCAGAGGCGGTGCAGGTAAATGCCGATGGAAGCAAATTGATCTATCACGATAAAAAGGGTGGAGAAAATCCTTGGAGAAAAAAACACACCTCAGCGATTACCAGAGATATTTGGATTTTTGATTCAGCTTCGGGGGAGCACAAGATGCTGACGGAATTTGAGGGGGAAGACCGAAATCCTGTTTTTTCGGCTGATGGCAAGACTGTTTACTACCTCAGCGAAGCAAATGGAAGCTTCAATGTTTTCAAATTTTCCCTGGATAATGCCGATAAAAAAGAGGGAATTACCAAATTGAAAGATTTCCCTGTTAGGTTCCTTAGTATTGCCGAAAATGACCTTATGGCTTTTTCTTATGATGGTGAACTTTACACCCTCAAGGATGGTGAAGACCCAAAGAAGGTAAAAGTGACCATCAGGACCCAAGCTGTAAGCAATCCTGACAGCTTTATCAGCATCAATGGGGGAGTAAGGGAAATGTCTATTTCTCCAAATGGAAAGGAAATCGCCTTTGTGGCGAGGGGAGAGGTTTTCGTTACTTCAGTAGATGGAGCGATAACTAAGAGAATTACCAATACACCGAATCAGGAGAGTTTTGTAGAATTTGCTCCGGATGGGAAATCCCTTATTTATGCTTCTGAAAGAGACGGTAGGTGGCAGATTTTTAAGGTAAGCAGAGAAAGGGAAAGTGATGAACCATTCTTTTTTGCAAGCACTTTGCTCAAGGAAGAAGCGGTAGTGAGCAAAGAGGTCGATTGCTATCTGCCTAAGTTATCCCCAGACGGTAAGAAATTGGCTTTTGTGGAAGGAAGAAGAACATTGAAGGTGATGGACTTAGATAGTAAGAAAGAAATCACTTTGATGACACCGGAGCACCTTTTCCACATGAGAGATGGAGACCAGTACTTTGAGTGGAGCCCGGACAGCAAATGGCTTTTGGCAGCATATAGGCCAACAATGGCCAATGGAGAGGTGGTCCTGCTAGATGCAGAAGGTAAGCGGGAAATGTACAACCTTACCCAGAGTGGATATGGAGATGGAAGACCGAAATGGGTAAAGGATGGCAAGCAGATGATCTGGTTCAGTAATAGAGATGGAATGAAGAGTTTTGCTACAAGTGGAGGCTCTCAAAATGATGTCTTTACGTTGTTTTTCACCAAAGAAGGCTACGATCAGTTCAATCTTAGCAAAGAAGATTTTGACTTGATGAAGGAAGTGGAAAAAGCCGGTAAAAAGGATGAGGAGAAGAAAGATGACAAAAAGGATGAAGGTAAAAAAACCGAGCCGCTTCAGATAGACTGGGAAGATCTTAGGGACAGAAAGGCCAAACTTACCATTCATTCGACAGAGTTGGGAGATGCTGTATTGGACAAAGAGGGTGAAAAATTGCTTTATTTGGCAAAGTTTGAAAAGGGGATGAACCTGTGGAGCACAAACCTGAGGACCAAGGAAACAAAAATGGAATTGAAGTTGGATGCATCTTATGGAAGCCTGGCCTGGGACAAGGAAATGAAAAACCTCTATCTACTTTCCGGTGGAAATATTTCCAAGATCACGGATAATGGAAGCAAAAGGGAGCAGATTAAAATCTCCGGAGAAATGACCATGGATAAAGAGGCCGAGTTTAAAGAGATGTTTGAGCATATCAAAATCAGGACAAAGGGTGCTTTCTACACTCCTGACATGCATGGAGTAGATTGGGATGTATTGACAGCGCAATATGAAAAGTATCTGCCATACATCGGAAATGGATACGAGTTTGCTGAAATGGCTTCCGAAATGATTGGAGAACTCAATGTTTCTCACGCCGGTGCTTCCTACAACCGCTCTATTCCTGAAGCGGATGCTACGGCATCCTTGGGTATATTTATGGATTATGCACATCAGGAAGACGGTATCAAAATCAAAGAAATCATCAAAAACGGACCTTTGGACAAAGCTGGATTAGACATCATGCCTGGAATGGTTATTGAAAAAATTGATGGAGAATTGATATCCAAAGACCTTGATGTGGCACGCTACCTCAATAGGAAAGCTGATAAATTCACCTTATTGGAACTGGTGGATGTCAAGTCAGGCAATAAAAAGCAGGTCACTGTAAAACCAATCACCTTGGCAGAAGAAAACAGACTACTTTACAGAAGGTGGGTCAAAAGAAATCAGGCTGAGGTTGACAGCCTGAGCGATGGTAAGTTGGGCTATGTACATATCCCAGGTATGTCAGACGGGCCTTACAGGACCACTTATGAAGAAATGATGGGCAAATACCATGACAGGGAAGGCGTGATCGTGGATACCAGGTTCAATGGTGGAGGCGATCTTGTTGCAGACCTGGCGATGTTCTTTACAGGGGAGAAATTTATCACTTACGCCACTGAGGACAGAGATGTAGGTTATGAGCCGACGTTTAGGTGGACCAAGCCTACTTTGGCCATGTTCAATGAGGGCAATTATTCAGATGGGCATTGCTTTGCCTGTGGATATACAGATCTGAAAATAGGGAAAACTGTGGGTATGCCTACTCCGGGTACTTGTTCTTTTGCAGGTTGGGAGATGTTGTCCAATGGAGGGAGATGGGGTATAGCTCCTATTTCGGCCAAAGATAAATCCGGCAACTGGATGGAAAACAATGAGAAGAAGCCGCAGTTTCAGGTGAAGAACATGCCAGGAAAAATTGATAAAGGCATTGACCAACAGCTTGAAAAGGCAGTGGAAGAATTGCTAAAGGAAGTTGAGTAATCGGAGGGGTCTCAAAGAATTTAAAAAAACCCGGTAAATGTGCATTTACCGGGTTTTTTTATGGATTTGTCATCCAACTGTTCAGCTTCTGTTTAATAGATTTACACTGAAAGTCTACCAGAGGCTTTTCCATAAAATCCACTACCAAATCATATGTATTCGCTTTGTCCCTGTCAGATTGGGATAGGGAAGAGGTTACCATAATTACCTTTACCTGATCGGAATTGGTAAGTGGGCTTAATTTGTTCAAGAATTCCCAACCATTCATGTAGGGCATGTTGATGTCCAGAAAAATCAGGAATTTGTGATCTTTGGAATTGATTTTTGGTCCGATGTAGTCCAAAGCATCCATAGCTTCATCAAAACTTAGTGGTTGTTTGCTCAGTCCAGATTCCCGGATAATGATTTTATGTAAGAATATTACTCCTGGATCATCATCGATTACCAGAACTTCTGTATTGCTGTTCATTTATTTTTTTGCAAAATGCTCTGACTTTTTGTGCGTTTGTCTCACTAGTGCGTCAAGATCTTCGAGGGTTTTCAATACCTCTTTCTCCAACTCTTCCTTGCTTTTACCTACATCCTGGTATTTGGGATAGTTGATCAAAAGTTGGATAAGGCCGAGGGCTTTGGTAAGAGGTGCCCTAACTAAGTGTGACTGCTGCCAGGTTATATCCTTCAGTGCGGAATTTTGTGACTCAATTTCTTCAAGAGCTTTGGTCAGTCTTTCGTTGGTAGTGCTCAGTTCAGTGGTTCTCAATGTTACCAATTGCTCCAGTTTGCTGTTGACTTTTACTTTGGCAGTGTAGTTGACAATAAATATGATCAATATGCATACCAAAATTAAGACTAAAATTTTAAACCAAAGAGATTCGAAAAAGAATCCTTTTACAAGAATATCCAACTTATGGGTACTGTCCAGTTTTCCATTTCTGTAAATCCTAAATTCAAGTAAGTGTTTTCCTGGGTTCAAACCGTTGAATGTCAGATATCTATTATCTTTGACTTGAAGCCAGTTGCCTGATGCCGGAGATATTCTGTAAGTAAGGGAAAATTGAGCGGGATTTGAGAAATCAATATTGGAAAATGATACCTGAAAATTGTTGTTGCCAGCTGGGATAATCAATTCCGAACCTATGATCGGATTTTTCTGATCTGCTACCAGTAGTTCGTCCCATTGGAAATTGGCCGAATTTTCCTCCCAATCGATGTTTAGGGGATCAATGATTCCAACACCTTCGACTGTGGGTATCCAGATTTTATTTTCCCCATCTTTGAATGCAGATGGGAAAATCAAGCCATTGGTTTCAGAATTGGGCATTCCGTGGCTGTTGTTGTAGGTCACAGAATTGATAAAAAAATCAGGGTCATCTGATTGCTTAAATCTTCTGAGCTCGGCATCCGGGAAATATTGTACCCCAAAGTTATTGCTGATCCATACTCCGGTATAGCCATCATGGGTAATGCTGAATACCGAAACAGCATTCAACCCTTTTTCCTTTGTAATTCTTTTGAAGTTTCCTTTTGTATAGACTACTATTCCCCCATGAGTACCAAACCATAAGTCTCCGTCATTATCTTCATAAACCGCATAAATGACATCCTCACCCGGTTTAAGAGGAAGTCTTACCTGTTCCCTTATCTTTCGGTCTTTGATCCTGAAGAAACCTGCATTTCTCGTACCTGCTATCAGTTCTCCATTTTTTAATTGATGAATGCTTGTAAAGTTGGCATTTCTAAAAGAAGCAGGAAGCTCGAGTGTGACAATTTTTCCTCCTTGCTCCCTGTAATGAATCCCTCCATAGCGGGTCAGTATCCAAAGTGTCTCATCTGCATCCCAAAAAATGGCGTACACATAATTGCTTCTTAATCCATCTGATTCGGTGATTTGACCTATAATCTTGTTTGAACTTTTGTCTATGATAGAGACACCGGCGGTAGTACCTGCATAAATATGGTTTTTATCTTCACCAATACTATTAATCCAATTGAGTAGAAGGCCATCTTTAGCGGAAATGTTGGTAATATTACCTTTTTTTATTTTGTACAAGCCTTCAGATTTGGTACCTATCCACTGGTTTTGATCAGAATCTTGAAAAATGGCCTTGATGTTTTTATCTATAAGCTGAGGGAATGGTACTGTCCTTACTTTAGCAGGTTTGACTACGACCAACCCACGTCCATGAGTTCCGAGATAAAGGTTTTCTCCATCAAAAAGGATTTTTCTGACGAGGTAATTTTTGACTTCCTTGAAATAATACCTTTCTATTCCTTCTGCACTGATTCTTATGATGCCATCTTCGGTAGATCCGCTCCACACATTATTGAACTGATCTTTGGTAATGCTTGGAAAATTGAAATCTCTTATTCGATCAAAGGATACCAATTGGGTCAGGACCTTGTTATCTTCTACTCTGAAAATTCCTTTCTCCGGAATTCCGATGTAGGTCATACCATTATCCATCATTACCCTTCTTACATTGGTGTCTCTTTCGGTAAGGAGTTGGTAGGTTTTGTTGCTATAATTGTAGTGAAAAAGTCCTTTATTGGTACCTATTAGCATACTGCCGTCCCCTTTGTGAAAAAGGCTGACCACTTCCAAACCTGGTTCAGTTTTCCAATTAGGAAGTTGGCTGAACTGGTCATTTTTCCACAAGTGGATATTTCCATCCTGAGTACCGATCCACAAATAGCCATTGCTGTCTTCAGAGAGGGTCATGATCCAGGAATCCTCGGCTATGTGATTACAATCAATTACTTTGTGGATGTTTTTTTCGAGCAACGCAATACTCCTGTCCGATGAGGCCCAAATGCCACTTTTACCTTTGAAAAAGGCATAGTAGGTCTGGTCCAACATCACTGGATAGGTATCCTTGTCAAAAACCTTTATCAAAGAACCATCAAACCTTGCCAAACCCTCCTCAGTAGCCATCCAAAGAAAGCCAGTATTGTCCATCTCCATAGCATATATGGCGTTTTGAGGGAGACCCTTGGTATTGTCCCAAAGCTGCACTACATAGTCTGCCTGGCTTTTTAGTTTTTTTAGAGGAGGGTCTTCAGCATCAGCATAAACAGGCTGAAGTATTGAAGTCCAAAGACTAAATAAAAGTAGAAGGCTGATATCTCTTATATGCTTAATCCTAAAGTTCAAAGTATTGGGCGAGTTATGTTTTGTACTTAATGGATTTTGTTTTGAACAAGTCTATTTTTCTACCTTAAATTGAAGGTTAATATGACCCAATCAAGCATCTATATTAATCAAAAAAAATCCAATTCAATTTTTTTTTCAAACCTTTTTTTGAGTCCATGATAGGATCCTTTTTTTTGATTTTAAGTGTAAAAAAAATGTGTAAGAAATTTAAGAGCTTTGTTTAAATGATAGGGTTTATGATATAAGGATTATTTTTTTATTGATTGATTTTAATAATTTGATATTGAAAGGATTGCGAATGATGACTTTGTATTCACAGATTCTCAATGCCCATTTTGTCTTCTTTTGGCAAATATAGCTACAACAAAAAAGCATATAAGTGGTAATGCAAAGGAGAAATTCACCTCTGGAACACCCAATATTCTTAAATCGTCATAGTCAGGTCCTCCAAGATCCAGTATAGCTCCCTGTAATGTAGGCATGATAGCCCCTCCTACAATGGCCATGACCAAAAATGCCGCTCCATACTTGGCATCATCTCCTAACCCTTCCAAGGCTATGCCATAGATGGTCGGAAACATGAGGGACATGGCAAAGGAAATCCCAACCAAACAATACAGACCTAATATTCCAGTAATGAAAATAGTACCTAATGTAAACAGAACGGCAAGGCTGGAAAATCCAAAAAGCAAACGGGAAGGGTTGACAAAGCGCATCAGGTAAGTACACACCCAACGGCCTATCAAAAACAGGATAAGGGCTGTGTAGGCAAAATTGACAGCTGAAGCATTGTCGATTCCCAAGGTTTCGGCATACTGGTAAATGTAAGTCCATACCATGATCTGTGCACCTACATAAAACATCTGGGCAATGACACCTTCCCGGAACTTGGCATTTGAAGCCAACCTTTTCATGGAGGGGACAAAATCCAGTTGCTCATCATTGGATTTGTTTTCCGGCATTTTTACCAAAGCGATGACGACTGCCAGGCCTAATACCACGATTCCCAACATTACATATGGATCCCTGATTACCATGAGGTCATTGGTACGGATGATGGCCTTGGTACTTTCATCCAAATGGGCAAAAATCAAATTGCCATCAGCATCGGTATTGTTGGATTGCAGGGAGTTGAGGATAAACTCTTTGGCGACAAAAAGTCCTGCCAATGCACCCATGGGATTGAAAGCTTGGGCCAAATTGAGCCTTTGTGTGGCCGTGTCAGTGGCACCCATCGATAGGATATAGGGGTTGGCTGTAGTTTCCAAAAATGCCAGCCCAAAGGTCAGGATATACAAAGCAGTGAGGAAGAATCCATAACTTTCCCAAGCGGCGGCTGGATAAAACAGTACCGCCCCGAAAGCATACAATCCCAAACCTATAAGGACACCGGTTTTGTAAGAGTACTTTTTGATAAATATTGCCGCAGGCAAGGCCATGGTAAAATATCCACCATAGAAGGCCATTTGCACCCAGGATGCCTGGACGTTATTCAGTTCCAATACCCGCTTGAATGCTGCCACCATGGGGTTGGTAATATCGTTGGCAAATCCCCATAGGGCAAATAAAGTAGTGATCAAAATAAATGGCAACAACAGTTGCCTGGATACAATGGGTTCTTGGGTTTTCATTGATTGTCTTAAAGTCAAGTGCCTATTGCTCTGTCAAGATGGGTATATCCTCCATCTACAAAAAGCAATTGACCTGTTGTGTGAGATGACCTGGCAGAGAGGAGGAAGACAACTGTATCGGCTATTTCGCGGGCAGTGGTCATTCTTTTTTCCAATGGAATTCTATTTTCTATTTCAGCCAACTTTTTTTCAGGATCCTCGAAAGTTTTGATCCAATTGGAATACAAAGGTGTCATTACCTCTGCAGGTATGACCGCGTTGACACGGATGCCATATGGAAGTAGCTCTACCGCCCATTCCCTGGTCAATGAAAGCTGGGCACCTTTTGCAGCCGTATATCCACTGGTATTCCCTTGGCCGGTAAGGGCTGTTTTGCTGCTGATGTTGACAATTGATCCTTTTGATTTTTTGAGTTGGGGAAGGGCAAAATGAACCAAATCGTAATAGTGTCCTAAGTTTTTTTCTACGGATGCCCTGAATTTGTGGGGATCTCCATTTTCAAGTCCTATACTGTCATTTGCACCGGCATTATTGACAATCCCATCAATCTGCCCAAATTTTTCCAAAGCAAACATCACTGCGTCTTTTGCATCTTCTGTATTGCTTAATCTTTTTTCAAACTGCGCTCCCTGGGTTCCTTCAGATTTCCATTTTTGTAACATTTCCTTTCCCTCAGCAATGGATGGGTCTATCATGACAGGTATGGCACCTTCTTCAGATAGTACATTACTGATGGCAGCTCCGATTCCTTTGGCACCACCTGAGATTAAAAAGACTTTTCCTTTAATTTTTAAATCCATATTGTAATTTTAAATATCATAAAATATAGCTGCATTCTTGCCAAAGACTTTGCTTTTTTCACTTTCTGAAAAGGAGCTGAAAAAAACCTGTGCAATATCATGGACTTCTGTGTAGGAGGCAGCCACAAGACATACAGGCCAGTCTGACCCATACATTAACCGGTCTGTACCAAAGGCCTCCGTTATCTTTTCCAGATAGGGATGGAAATCGCTTGGTTTCCAAAATTGCCAGTCTGCCTCTGTAACCATTCCGGAAACTTTACAATATACATTTTCCAACATTCCCAATGCAATCATTTTTCCTGCCCAGGGTCCGAAATCAGCTTTTTTGATATTTGGCTTGGCCAAGTGATCGATCACAAATTTCTGATTGGGAAATTTTTTGGCCAATTTCAGTGCATGATCAAGGTGCTGAGGATAAATCAGAATATCGTATGTGAAACCGAATTTTTCCAGCAAAGATATTCCTTTGACAAATGGCGGATTTTCCATTGCTTCAGGTGGAAGTCCTTGCAATACTTTTCTAAAACCCACCAGTGCTTTTTTTTCCTGCCATTTCTCAAGATCCTTTTCAATCTCTTTGGATTCAAGATCCACCCAACCTACCACACCCTTGATCCAAGGGTTCTGGTGAGACATTTCAAGAAGAAATTCTGTTTCCTGAATGGTCTCCTGAGCTTGAACAGCAATGGATCCCGATATGTCATTGGTCTGTAATTCAGGTAGTAAGTCCTGGGGAAGAAAATTCCTTCGTATTTTTGACATGCTTTCATCTATCCAGTCATAACGAACCGGATCATATTTCCAGAAGTGTTGATGGGAATCGATTTTCATGTCGGCCTTATTTTGCATGGATTGCCTGCTGGCGGGCCTTGCCCAAGCCATCAATTCCCAATTCTACGACATCACCTTCTTTGAGGTACCTGGGCGGTTTCAGTCCCAAGCCTACACCTGAAGGTGTACCTGTAGAAATTACATCTCCAGGAAGTAATGTCATGTATTGGCTGATATAGGAAATCAATGTAGGAATGTCAAAAACCAGATCCGAAGTGACGCTATCCTGTAGCATTTCACCGTTAACACTCAGCCAAAGGCGCAGGCTATGGGGATCTGGGATTTCATCTTTTGTCACCAAATATGGACCTAATGGAGCAAAATGATCCGCACTTTTGCCCTTTACCCACTGTCCACCATGATGAAGCTGAAAATCTCTTTCACTCACATCATTGTGAAGGCAATACCCCGCCACATAATCCATGGCTTCTTCTTGACTTACATAAGTGGCTTTCTTGCCAATAATGACAGCTAGCTCTACTTCCCAATCTGTCTTTTCAGAATTTCGGGGAATAATAATTGGATCATTTGGTCCGCAAATAGATGAAGTGGCTTTCATAAACAAAATCGGGGTCTCGGGTACCGCCATACCGCTTTCTTTGGCATGCATGGTATAGTTGAGTCCTACACAGATGATTTTTGAGGGTCTATTGATAGGTGACCCCAAGCGCGTGGAAGGATCCACTTCTTCGAGAATGTCTTTGTTTTTCTCCAGCCATCCCTGAAGCCTGTTCAGTCCGTCATTTTCAAGGAAATCTTCTGTCCAGTCTTCTCCGAATGAGGAGCAATCCAGCCATTTATCTTCTATTGCAATTCCTGGTTTTTCTTGTCCTTGGTTTCCAAATCGGATAAGTTTCATAGTGGTTATTTAAGATTTAAGATTTAAGATTTAAGATTTGAGATTTGAGGTTTATGCTTAGTTAAGAGTGTATTAAACGAAGTCTTGAGTAAGACTTGGTTCTTTGTTCATTCTACAACCGTTCATCTTGCCTCAAGCTTTTAGCCCAAGAAATCCCCCGTCTATGGGGAAGTTGCTGCCTGTGATAAAAGAGGCTTCATCTGAGGCAAGGTAATAAGCCATTCCAGCAATTTCATCCGGTTTTCCCATTCGGCCTATGGGCTGGGTTGCAGCCAATTTATCAAACATTTCCTTTTCCTTACCGGGATAATTTTTTTTCAAAAAGCCATCCACAAAAGGAGTGTGGACTCTGCCAGGTGAAATGCAGTTGCATCTGATATTGTCCTGTACATAATCCCTGGCAATGGAAAAGGTCATAGACAAGACTGCACCTTTTGTCATAGAGTAAGCAAAGCGGTCAGGTAATCCCATGGTGGCAGCCACTGAACACATGTTGATGATACTTCCTCCTCCATTGGCTTTGAGCTTTGGAAGGGCTGCTTGAGCACAGGAAAAAACACCTTTGATATTGACCTGGTAGAGCGAATCAAAGTCGCTTTCTTGGGTAGTCTCTAGATTTCCTATATGAGATATGCCTGCATTGTTGACCAGCACATCCAATTTGTCTGGCAAGAGATCAAAAATTTCCTGTACTTTCTTGACATCGGAGACATCAACATGAAAGAAACATACATTGAAATTTTTGCTGAGAAGCCTCTTTTCTACTTCAGCACCGTTCTGTTGGTTATAGTCCAAAAAGAAAACCTGGTAATTTTCCTGGGCAAATCTTTCGGTAATGGCCAGCCCGATTCCGCTTGCCCCACCTGTAATTACTACTTTTTTCATTTTTTAAAGTTAGCTTGGATTCAATATAAATTGAATTGTCAGATTTTCAAGTTATTTTTCTGTCAGAGGGAAATAGAAATGATGCAAGTTGCTCAAATTTGTCTCGGATGACTACTGCTTAATTTTAATTTATGCATATTATTTTAGCTGTAGGATTCATTTTGTGAAAAATTTGGGTAAAATTTAGGGCATGAAAGCGAAATTACTCGAGAGAAGAAACCCATTTGACAAATCGTTCAATTCAGCCATTCATGTTTATCCTCACTTTTTGGATATTTGGCATTACCATGCTGAGCTTGAATTGGTGTACATTCTGAGTTCTACAGGAACCCGTTTTATTGGGGACAGCATTCAACCTTTCGAAGCAGGAGAGCTGGTATTGATAGGGGAGGGGCTTCCGCATATGTGGCAAAATGATCCGGAGTATTTTGAAAAAGATTCAGGATTAAAGGCAGAAGCCATCACACTCCATTTTAAGAAGGATTTTGCTGGAAATGGACTTTTGGAAATGCCCGAAATGCATCAGATCCATCAACTTTTTGAGTTGGCAGCTCAGGGGATAGTGTTTGGGAAAGAGACTGCAGATCAGGCCAAAGAGAGGATGCATGAAATCCACGGCTTGAATGGTTTTGACCGGCTGATCAGACTTCTTGAGCTGTTGCAAATGCTGGCTACGCAGGGTGATTATCAGTTTTTGAGTACAAAGGGATTCTCCAACCCGGCAGAGAAAAGCGGTGACAGAAGGATTGACAAGGTATATGCTTTTACTTTCAACAATTTCCGGAAAAACATCACTTTGGATGAAGTAGCCGATGTGGCCAATCTGAATCCAACGGCATTTTGCCGTTTTTTTAAGAAGCACACTAAAAAGAATTATTCTAAATTTCTCAATGAGATAAGGATAGGATATGCCTGCAAACTTCTTTTAGAGGAAAGACTTAACATCTCGGAAGTAGGCTATGAATCAGGCTTTAATAACCTCTCCAACTTCAACCGGCAGTTCAAAAATCTGATGTCCATCTCTCCGAGCCAGTTTTTGGCGAAGCATCATGTGAAAAAATAGTTGGGGACCTATGCTTTTTTGGCATGTAAATTGAAAAGGGACAACTCCCTGTTTTTCAATTGATAATATAGAGCCATGAAAAGTAAAAGATTAAGTGTATACATCTTGCTGATTTTTACCATAATAGGTAGCTGTATGTCTGAGCTTAATGAGGATGAGCTGGACAAAGGAGAAGATGATGAACTGGTCCTGTTGTTGATCGATGAAGATAGCATAGACAACGGAGATGAGCCCAATGGTTTTTCGGACATAGATGTCAATGATCAAATAGCTAGGGTGGGACTTAGAGAGCAATTGAGTTTTTTTAAAAACAATAAAGGCAAAACTATTGACTTGTACACAGGTCAGGTAGGAGATGAAGGCTGGTTTGCCTTGACAGCCATTCCCAATACTTGGATCAATGCAGGCCCTACAGAAAATGGCACAGAAAATTTTCTTGCACCTGGACCTGGACTCGGAGCTCCCAATATAGATGAGGACAGGGAAGTATTACTTGATGAAATCTCCGGGGTGACTCCGCTGAGGGCTACTGGTTTAAAAATGCTGGAAGGAAAAAAAGTCCTGGCTGTGGTGTTTGACAGTGATATAAGTATCAATTATTCGCCACTAAAAGGGAGCTTAAAAGGCGATAATCTTGGATTGGTAGCATTTGAGGTTTTGGAAGTAAGGAAAAGGGACAACGGGAGTTCTTCTTCCCTCCCCATTGTGTCGATCAGGATATTGGACAGTGATGAGGTCTTGGGTTGGAAAAAAGTACTTTTCAGTAATCCTCCTGTACCCCAGACCTCTTCAGAACCATTTGATATAACACCTCCAGCAAGTGCTATAGGTCCTGTCTTCGTGGATGCCAAATGAAGTTTTTATGGATTAAGGTAAGAAGCTATTTTTTCAATTTGACTGACTTCTTTCATCATGGCTTCAGTAACAGGCTTTTCGATGTAGCCTATCACTTCTTTGTAGTTTTTGGATTTGTTTTTGTCTGATTGGTTGACAGAAGAAGTAATGATCACCACATTAATAGAACCTTCCAATGGCATAGAACTAAGCATTTCTAAAAACTCCCATCCATCAAAGGCAGGCATGTTGATGTCCAAAAAAATCAGAAATGCCTTTTCAGGTTTACTACTGGCATGGAGGTAATTTATGGCTTCCACTCCATTGGAAAAAGTACTCGGATTATCATGTAGCTTTACTTTAAGTACTAGCCTTTTGATCAGCATAAGGACGATTTCCTCGTCGTCTATTATGAGTAATTCAAATTTCATTTGATTTCAGTGATATTTATTTGTTCTGTTTTATGCGTAATGTCCCTGACGATTTTATCCAATTCCTCGGCAGAATCCATTATGAGTTTGTTGTAAGTTTTTAATTCATCTTGATCCAAATCATCGTCATCGATGAGGTTGACCAGTCCCATCAGTCTTGCCAAAGGAGCTCTGACCACATGCGATTGGATCCAGGCTATGTCTTTCAGTTTTGCATTCTGGAGCTCTATTGCTTCTATGTACTTCTTTTTGAAAGTGACGTCATTTGCCAATAGCATCCTTGCGGGTTTGCCGTCAAACAACAAGAAGTTGGAGCTTGTCTCCACAAAAATCACGTCTCCATTCTTTTTGATGTGTCTATATTCTCCTGAAAACTTGGGGAGTTCACCTTCTTGGTTTTGGACCATTTCCATAGTTTTCTTTAATCTTACCTGATCTTCCTCCGGAATAATATCCAACATCCGCATTTGTAAAAACTCTTCCTGGGTATAGCCATAAGCAGTTACGGCAGCCATGTTTACATCCAAAAACTGCCATGTTTTCAGGTCATAAACCCAATTGGGAATTGGACTTAATTGGAAGAGGTTTCTATATCTTTTTTCGGATTCCTCAAGCTGGTTGAAAACTTTTCTTCGCTCAATACTGTAAATGATGCTTTTGTAAAGGACGCTGGAAGTCAATTCATCTTTAAGCAGGTAATCTGCAACCCCAAGTTTGACTGACTTGCGGCTAAATTCCACATCTGAATATCCTGTAAGTACTATTATTGGGATATTGCCTGCTATATCCATCACAGCTTTTATCAATTCCTCCCCGCCCATATCGGGAAGTGATAGGTCCAAGAGGACTATGTCAAATGTCTGTGATTCTGATAGTATGATTTTGGCTTCTTTGTAACTGTTAGCTCCCGTAATACGAGGTACCAATACCGATTCTTCCAAATAGGTTTCTACCAGAAGTCTGTCCCCTGGATTATCTTCAATGATAAGAATGGTATAAGTCTGCTGGTCTTTGATCATAATACAAATTTGTTTCTGGGTAATTCTACGATATTGCTCCAGAAGTTTTCGATTTCTACTATTACTTTCAGAAAAGCATCTACTTCCACAGGCTTGATGATATAACAGCTTGCGTGGTTTTCATAGGCTTCGTTGATGTCTTTTTGTGAGGAAGATGTAGTAAGCATTATTACGGGGACCTGCCTGAGGCTTTCATTTTCTTTGATAAATTTCAAAACTTCATGTCCGTTTTTTCGGGGAATATTGATATCCAAAAGCACTAAGTCCGGAGCAGGGACATCCTGAAAAGGTGCTGTCTTGGTAAGATAAGAGATAGCTTGCTCCCCATCTCTTACTACTTCCATATCACTTTGAATGTTGGCCATTTCAAAGGCTTCCTGTGTAAGGACAATATCACCTTCATTGTCTTCTACCAAAAGAATTTTAATCTTGTCTTTTTTCATGGTTCAGGCTCTTAAAAGTTCACAAACAATGGGTGATCGGCTATGTCAATGTAAAATATACAAATTAAAATAAGTATGTCAATTTTTTTCTTCCTCAGTTTTTCTAATAGTAAAAAATATGCTGGTGCCTATATCAACAGTAGATTCTATCCAGATTTTTCCCTGATGGGTTTCTACTATTTTTTTGCAGATGGCAAGACCTATTCCAGTTCCTGTAAATTCTTCTTTAGTGTGTAGCCTTTGGAATATGTTGAATACCTGATGATGATAAATTGGATCAATCCCTATCCCGTTGTCACTTATGCCAAACTGCCAGTAGTTTTCATCTTCTTTGACTTCAATATTTATTTCCGGAGATTGGTCTGCTTTGCTGTATTTAAGGGAATTGTCTATAATGTTGAGAAATAATTGTCTCATGGGTGCCTTTGAAGCAATGATTTCGGGAAGTTGGCCATAGATCAATTTTGCATTTTTTTCCAATATCACATTGCGGTGGAGCATTTTGATGTCAGCCAACACTTCCATTAGACACACTTTTTCCTTCTGGCCTACATTTCCTGCCATGCTGTATTCCAAGAGGTCCAGAATGATCTGTCTCATCCGTACCGCGCCTTCACTGGCAAAGTGAATGTATTGCTGCCCTTTTTCATCCAGGAGATTTCCGTATTTTTTTTCCAATAATTTCAAAAAGCTGCTGATCATTCTCAGAGGCTCCTGAAGGTCGTGCGAGACCGTATAGGCAAATTTCTCCAGCTCTTCGTTGGATAATTCCAGTTCCCTGGCTCGGGATTGTAGTTCCTCACTGAGTTTGATCAGTTCACTTTCAGAAGCTTTGATTTTTGTAAGATCCTGTGTGGCTCCTATTACCCTAACAGGTTGGTCATCTTTGTCCCTGATGATGATGCCTTTGTCTATGACATATGCGTATGTTCCATCACTTTTAAGAAATCTGAATTCCTGCTCCCAATAGTCGGATTCAGATTCAAAAATCCTCTTCAGATTAGCATTGACAGCTTTTAAATCCTCTGGATGTATATGTGCATCCCAGAAATTATTGTTACTGTTCAGTTCTGACCTTTTATATCCAAATAGTTTTTCAAAATTCTTGGACCTATAGACTTTGTCTTCTTTGAGGTTCCAATCCCAAATGGCATCTGAAGTAGCTCTTGTGGCATACTTAAAACGCTCATTGCTTAAACTTAGCTTTCTGGACTGTTTGTTGACTTTTTTCTCCAATATTGCGGGGATATTGGCTAAGTACCAGGCCACAATTCCCAAACCCATCGATAGGAGAACGCGCAAAACAATGGCGAGTGATTTTGTGCTCCAAGCAGAAGATTTTCTGAGCTGCACGGTCAGTTTCCAGTCTCCCCAGTCTATAAACTCAGTCTCTATAATCCTGCTTAAATTTGCACGGTCCTCTTCTGGAAGAAAATTCTCCTCTTCGCCGGTTTCAGGATTTAATTTTGACAACTGCACATAAAATTTCTCTTTGATTTCATCCTCAAGGCCTATGAGTAATTGGAAAGTCTCCAGATATATGATCACCGCTGAAAACCCCCAAAAATCTTCATTCTTGAATATGGGTAACCGACCGACTATACCTACACCACCTTGCCTAAGTTCAAAAGGTCCTGCAAAAAATACCTCTTTCTGGTCTCTTGCCCGAATTGCCTCACGGCTTCTTGAAGGGTCGTTTAAAATATCATATCCCAATACAATCTCGTTGCCTTCCAAGGGGTAGACTTTGATTATTTCACCACCACGGAGTAGCTGAATCACATCCAGATTGGGGTTGTTTTCAAGAATTTCCTTTGCTACTTCATCAAAATCTTCGGTTCCATAGCGGCTTTCAATGTAAGACAAAGTCTGAGCAGCAGAAATGGCTGAGGTGAGGCTATTGACGATTCTTTTTGAGATAAGATTGGTCTGTTCGGAAGTAACTTGCTCTTCACTGTACCGGATCAGTTGGACTTCTTTAAAAGTTAAAAACTGAGTAATGAACAAAGAAGTCAAAAAAGCTAAAACTCCGGTGATTTTGGGGTTTTGGTAAAAAATCCTGAAGTAAGACTTATCCATATAAGGTCTTTAATTCTTTTTAGGGAGAGAGAAATGAAAGGAACTTCCTTTACCAACCTGTGATTTAACCCAAATTTCACCTCCCAGATTGTCCACTATTTTTTTGCAAATGGCTAGGCCTATACCTGTACCTGAATATTTTTCTTTGCCATGTAACCTCTGAAAGATAATGAAAATTTTATTGTGATATTCTTCCGGGATTCCCAATCCATTGTCTTTTATGATAAAATGCCAATACTTTAATTCCTCCATGACGCTTACCTCTATTTCGGGGTCTACGTCTTCTCTTCTGTATTTGAGGGCATTGGAAATGATATTTTGCAAAATTTGCCTTAAATATGCTTTTTGGATTTTTATTTTGGGTAAATTATTCCAGGTCAACCTGGCGTTGTTTTCTTCTATATTGGTCTGTAAAAGCGATTGTAATTCTTCAAGTATTAAATTGACATCAACTTCTTCGCTCGGAATCTGTATCCTTCCCACCCTTGAATACTCCAGTAAGTCAAGGATGATGGTTTTGAGCCTCAATGCACCGTCCACAGCAAAATGGATATACTGTCTTCCCTTTTCGTCTAGCTGTGGGGTGTATTTTTTTTCAATCAATGTTAGGAAGCTGGTGATCATCCTCAATGGCTCTTGAAGGTCATGAGAAGCAACATAAGCAAACTGCTCCAGTTCTTTATTGGACATGGCCAGTTCCTGATTGCTTCTTTTTAGCTCATAGTTGAGGGATTGTAGAGAATCCAGGTTTTCTTTTCTTTCTATGGCCACTTCAAAATTGGAAACCAGAGTTTTTAAAAAAGAAACCTCTTCTTCAGTCCAGACCCTTTCCTTCTTGCATTCATCCAAACCGATATAACCATAAAATTCATTTTTGATATAAATCGGAAGTTGGATGATGGATTTGATTCTTTGTTCGGACAATATTTTTTTGAGTGCTCCCTGACATTTTGAAGTGATGGCAGTAAAAGCTTCTTTTTTGTAGGCTCTTTCCAAAAATTCCGGATACTCGTCCAAGGGGATTTTTTGATACTCTGGATTGGAGATTTCAGAACTTACAGTTGGGTCGTTCCACTCCATTACTTGCCTTGTCAATAAGCGGTCAGTGTCCAGTTCTTTATAATTTTTAAAGAAATATACCCGATCTACATTTACCGAGTGCCCTATCAACTCCAGGCAATCTTCTAGTGCTTTTTCCCAATCAGGATTGAAGAGCAACAATTTAACCACGGCGGCAATGGTTTCCAACAGCTTAGTTTTGTAAATCAGGGATTTTTCGTAGTCCTTATTTTCGGTAATATCCCTGGAAATGCCTACCAGTCCCAGTACCTTTCCTTCTGAATCCATTAAGGGAAGCTTTGAGGTATTTAAGACTTTAGGCTGTCCCAGATAATCGAGAATAGGCTCTTCCCGATTGAGTACCGGTACAAGGTGTTCCATTACTTTCTTATCATCTTCATGATAAAGTTCAGCCAATTCTTTAGGAAATAAGTCAAAGCCTGACTTGCCAATAGTTTCTTCTTCGGAATCTTTGCCCAATAGTCTCACATTGGCCTTATTGTTGATAATGTGTCTATAGTTAGTGTCTTTTACATAAATGTAATCAGGAATATTGTCAATCAAGGTCCTTAGCAGGTTTCTTTCCTGGGCGATTCTCTCTTCATTTTTTTTCTGTTCGGTGATGTCCTGCAGGGCTCCTACCATTCTTGTAGGGTTGCCCTTTTCATCTCTGAGTATTATGGTTTTTTCTTTGACAAAGGCATATTGTCCACAGTACTTTTTAAACCTATATTCTGCTTCCCACTTTCCTGTGTTTTTATCTTCGCGGGCTTTGAGAATACTGTTGACTATTTCTTCTCTGTCATCAGGATGGATGGCCATTTCCCAAGTGTCTTGGGTCACATAATTTGTTTCTAAGGGATAGCCAAAAAGGGTTCGGTAGCCATCTCCCCAAAAGATCGTTTCGGACTCCATGTTCCAATCCCAAATAGCATCGGATACAGCTTCTGTGGCATACAAAAAACGTTCGTTGCTTTTTTCAAGTGCCTTTTCGGCCAAAAAACGCTCCGTCTCATCAATTACTGTGGATATCATAAGCCCTTGGTCATATACAGGAATATTTTTTGCAGATATAATTCTGATTTTTCCATCCTTGGTGGTTACCTGTATTCCTTTCCAATTCATTTTTTCAGGTATACCACTGGCAATATCTCCTGTAATCATTTTCTGTACTTCTCTTCTATATTCAGGATCAGGGTAGACTTTTTCAAAAAATGATGGGATATCGGTGAGTTCTTCTTTTGGCCAACCATAGATCTCCGCAAATTTCCTGTTCATTAAAGTGACCTTACCTGTTACAATGTCATTGACTGCAATTCCAATTGGCAGGTTTTCTACCGTGGTCTGGATAAAATGGTTTCTGCTCCGAAATTTTTCGTTTGCTGCCTTGATATGGGTTACATTTTGCAATGCTCCCACCATTCGGAGGATTTTACCTTTTTCATTTCTAATACCAAAGCCTTTATCTATGACATGGGCATAGGTGCCATCGGCTTTCAGAAACCTGTATTCTCCCTCCCAAAACTCATTTTTGCTTTTGAAAAATTCTGCTAAGCTTGATTCAATCCTTGGGCTATCCTCCGGATGGATAAATCCTCCAAAATCTCCTAACCCTGCAGAATTGCTGGAATAGGAATACCCAAACTGTGTTTTAAGCCCTTCTCCCCAAAAAATGGAGTTTTGCTCCAGGTCCCAATCGTAAATAATTTCCGAAGTGGCTTTACTGACCAGGTGGTAACGCTTCAGTAATTCTTTCATCCCTTGTTTGAGAATTTCTTCTTCGGTGATGTCCTGTATTGTCCCTTGATATTTATTCTGTTTGCATTCCGGATCAAATTGTAATGATGCCCTTTCATGGATCCATTTGATTTCATCATTGCCGCTGATGATGCGGTATTTAAAGTCTGCCTGAATTTTACCTTCTATCGCTTTACCTATTATTTTATTGAAGTATTCTTTGTCTTCAGGAAAAATAGTATGCTGCAGATTTTCAGGAGTCATTTCAAATTGTTCCCGGTCAATATCCCAAATCCTGTAGACTTCATCCGACCAGAAAATCTCTTTGGTCTCAGGAAAAAACTCAAAATAACCCACTCTGGCAATCCGTTGTGCCTCTGTCAATTTACTTTCTATTTCCAATTGTCTTTGGAAATAGTTTTTTGTGTTGGTGATGTCTTCTGTCGTTACAAGAACTTCCTTTAGACTTTCCTCAAAACCTGGCACTACCTTCCATCTCAAAGAGATATGCCTTTCTTTCCCATCCACTGTTTTCATCTTGGATTCCGTTTCCAAAAGTGTGATGCCCTGGGCAACACATAGGATTTCTTTGATCAGTGCGGACTTGGTCTCAGGCAAAAAGAGGTCTAGGAATTTAGACTTCAGTTCTTCTTTGCTGTTTGCAGCATGTAGTTTCAGGCAGGCTTCATTAAAATCAATAATCTTGATCCTTTTGCTACATTCATCAATAATTTCCGGATGGGTATTGAGCTTGTTGAGAATGGTTTTTTCGGACTTTCCATAAAGCTTGATTTCCTTAAGGTATTGCTTTACCTCTGAAAAATCCTCTTCCCAAATAGGGATTGGAGTGACTTCAAAAATGGCCTTATATTTCGAATCTTCAGAAAGCATACCTAAGACAATTGGGCTATTGAATTAATATTATCAGCAAACAGATGCTTCAAAGTAACTATAAAGCGTAAATAATACTAATTCTGAACTGTCCGAAAATAAGAGGATTTTCAAAGTGGGACAATTTTCCCGCTTTTTACGGACTCATCACAGGCAAAAGCTATTTTCAGGCTGTTGACAGCGTCGGAAAGATGGTCTGTAAGGTCAATGTTTTCTTGTATCGCTTTCAGGAAATAGCCCTGCTCTCTGTTGCACAGCTCTTGGTGATCTGGCTCATCCTTCATGTCTATCCATTCGTCTTCTTTGATAAACATATTGCCGCTGTCAATGGCAGCATGATGGATTTTGATGCTTTCTGTTTTGGTATGAGAATCTACATCATCAGACTTCCCGGTTCCTCCGGCATTTTTGGCTACAATAGATACAGCTCCTTTTGGCCCAAATACATCTTTTATAAAGAATGCATTGTCGCTGATCATTGGTCCCCAACCCGCTTCATACCATCCTACTGATCCATCTTCAAATCGGATCTGAAGTTGCCCATAGTTGTAGTTGTTTTCTGAAATTTCGTCACTCAACCTGGCGCCAATGGCCGACACAGTGAGGGGCTTAGATCTGGTCATCTGGCACATGACATCGATGTAGTGCACGCCGCAGTCTACAATGGGGCTGAGGCTTTGCATCATGTTTTTATGGACATCCCACATATATCCCTTGCTTTGCTGATTGAGGTTCATGCGCATGACCAGTGGTTTGCCGAGTTTTTGGGCTTCTTCTATAAAGCGCTCCCAAGATGGATGATGCCGAAGTATATAACCTACGACTACTTTCTTATCGGCCTTTTTGGCTGCTTCCACAATTTTCTCTGAACCTGATACGGTATCTGCCAAAGGTTTTTCTATAAAAACATGACAGCCTGCCTCCAATGCCATCAATGCATATTTTTCATGGGTATCAGGATAGGTGGAAATACAGACTGCATCTGGTTTGGATACCTGAAGTGCCTGCTCATAATCATCAAAAAGAGTATAGGAGTCCGAAAGCTTTCTGTTGAGCTTTGTCTTGCTGTCTCCCCGTGATACCAAACCCACAATTTCAAATTCAGACATTTGGTGATAAGCTTGGGCATGGGATGCTCCCATATTGCCACAACCTACTACCAGTATTCTGATGGGAAAATTTTTCTTACTCATACCTGTTCAGATAAATTATCAATTTCTTTATCAATAATCAGAACCAACTCAGTCCATTCCTTATCAAGGTTTTCCCAGAGCTTTGTTAGCTCTTGGATTTCTGCTTTCGAGGAGGTCAATTCAATGGTTTCTGTGATAGCAGCCAAAAGGTCAAAACCCATGGATTGGGACGCTCCTCTAATATAGTGGGCATTGGCTTTGATGCCTTCCCTGTCTTCCTGATCCAGCATGCTTTTTATCTCCTGTATTTTTTCAGAAAGGTCCCTGGATGTGATCAGCAATTCCTTCAATAGAGGAAGATGATTGTCAATCAACTGCATCAGTTTGGGTTTATTGAAACTTACTAGTACGGAGCTTTCCGATGATATAAGAGTGGAAGTTTGCTTTTGCAATAGGTGTTTTTCCAAAGTATTTTTCAAGGATTCCGGCTGGATGGGCTTTGTGAGAAAATCATCCATTCCTGCTTCGTAGCATTTCATTT
This sequence comes from Arthrospiribacter ruber, assembly GCF_019343195.1. Lineage (GTDB taxonomy): Bacteria > Bacteroidota > Bacteroidia > Cytophagales > Cyclobacteriaceae > Arthrospiribacter > Arthrospiribacter ruber. The sequence continues at coordinate 338,991 of NZ_RPHB01000005.1, read as the reverse complement.
GCTCTTCCTTAAGTGCTCCTGCGGTCAATGCCACGATGGGTACTTTTTTGACAGATTGGGATTCCAATACCCGAATGGCTTTAGTGGCTGTAAGTCCATCCATTTCGGGCATCTGAACATCCATAAATATGAGATCCACTTCATGAAGCCGGTAATTCTCTACTGCTATTTTTCCGTTGGCACATTCTAAGACCTTCACATTTTTGAGAAGGTTGTTGAGAAGTGTCTTAAGCAAAAGCATGTTCATACTGATGTCTTCAGCCACCAATATGGTGAATTGCCCCTCCAGCTTACCGGATGCATCCGCCTCAATTTCAGACTTGATTACTTCCCTGATGTTTGATTTGGATAAAAGGTTTATCAAGTTCTTATAGTGGATGGGCTTCTGGATGAACTTGTTGATTTGCAGCCTGTCTATGGACTTTCTGAGATGTTCACTATCTGAAAAATATCCCATGATCATTATTGGGAGTGTATCAGGTGTAAGGCTGAGTTCCTGTCTTATTTTCTCTATAACTTGTACGCCATCGACATATGGCATATGGTAATCGACCAGTGCAAGATCATAATCTTTGTTTTGGGATAAAAAGTGATATGCTTCCAGTCCATTTGCTGCGGTATCACAAGTGAAGCCAAAATGTCCAAAATATTTTTTGGCAATGGTTCTGACAGATTCATGGTCATCTACCAAAAGTATTTTTATGTCTTTATCCCTTAGTTCGGTAAATGCCGTAAAAGGCTTTTTTACCTCTGCATCTATAGTAAAATAAAAGGCTGAACCATGACCTGGTTTACTATCTACACCTATGTTTCCGCCCATCTTTTCAGCCAAAAGATTAGAGATGGTGAGGCCCAGTCCGGTGCCTCCAAATTTTCTGGTAGTCGAGCTGTCAGCCTGTGAGAAAGCCTGAAAAAGCTTTTTCTGCACTTCCTCTGGAATTCCAATTCCAGTATCGATTACAGTAAATTCAAGTTTATAGGGTCCGTCTACTTCAACCACTTCCCTTACCTGAAGTATGACATGGCCTTTTTCGGTGAATTTGATGGCATTGTTGAGTAAGTTGATCAGGATCTGCTTGAGTCTGTGGGGGTCGATTAAGACCGACTCAGGAAGAGTAGGGGGCAGGTCCAGTATGATCTCCAGATTTTTTTGTCCTGCCGGAAATTTGATGATATCCAAAGTTTCATAGAGTATTTCCTCCAAGTTGGTTTCAATAGGGTCAAGGTCCAATTTCCCTGCTTCTATCTTGGAAAAATCGAGGATGTCGTTGATAAGGTTGAGCAATGACTTTCCGGCTGTATGGGCATTGTCGGCATATTGCTGCTGCACACCTGATAGGTCTGTTTTGAGCAACAGGTCCGTAAAACCTATTACTCCATTGAGAGGAGTTCTGATTTCATGACTCATATTGGCCAAAAATTCTGATTTGGATTTACTGGCTGCATTTGCGCGGTTGGTTTCTGCGATCAGCTGTTTTTCAAAATCTTTGTCTTTGGTGATGTCCATCATTTTGACGTCCAGTCGGATGGGTGTGGCTTGTGCATCATAGATGATTTTGCCTGTATGATACACCCATCTGGTAGTTCCTTTTGAAGTGATGATTCTATGTTCTTTTTCATAAAAATCCCCATCTTCCAATTCTTCTGTAATTTCTTCAATGATATGTGCGTCTTCAGGATGTACGAAAGATTTCCAGAAATCCGGATCCTGCATGCTGGCTTTGAGTTTAATTTCAAAAAAATGTTCTACAGAAGGGGTGATAAAAAGCATTTTGTGCAGGGGAAGCTTGATTGCCCATACCACGTCTTCCATCTCTGAAAGAATACTTTCCAATTGTTGCTTGGTTCTGACCAATTCGGCTGTTTTTTTTCTGATGTCATTGACATCCTGAAGGGTTCCGTACAGTCTGATGCAGCTGCCCATTTTGAATTGTGCTTTGCCGATAAGTCTCACCCATTTCTCTTTACCTTTTGCATCTGTGATAAGCAAGTCCAGGTCAAGAGGTTTATCTTTTTTGATCAGTAAATCAAAACCTTCGGAAGCTTTGTTTCTGTTGAAGCCTTTTTTGAAAAAACTCAGGCTGTTTTCTACCTTAAGTTCAAAGTTTTCATCCACCTCGTGAATCTCTTTCATTACCTTGGACCAATGGATCTTTTTTTCTATGAGATCTACTTCCCAAGCACCTACCCGTGCAGTTTTGCTTGCTTGTTCGAGAATTTCCTTGGTATTTTCCAGCTCCAGCTGAATATTTTTTCTTTGTGTGACATCTGTGACTCTTCCCGCTACCCTGATTTCGGAGTTTAAGCCTGACGTTACTGGAAATGCCTTTTCGTTTAGCCATCTGGTTTTTCCATTGATTACAGTGCGGAACTCAATGTTATAGGCTTCTCCTTCATGCAGTTTTTTTGCAGCTTCTTGGCATTTTGCTCTATCTTCCTCGTGTACGTATGTTTCGTTGAAATTGAGCCCCTCAAAAAAGAAGTCCAGATTGACGCCTATTACTTTTTCGGAATTAGGGCTAAAGTATTCGTAATTCTCTTTGGAGACGTTGTAGACATAATAGGCATCGTCTATGCTTTGAGCAATAAGCTGAAGCCTTTCTTCTGTGGCACTCAATGCCTTTTCCATTCGGATTTTGTCCGAAATGTCCACCGAATTGGTGACGACAATGTCCTTGGTACCGCCAAAGTCTGCTACCGAGTTGTCATAAGCCCAATACTTATTGATTCCATTCTTGGATCTGAGCCGCAGGATACCTTTATGCCTTCCGCGTTTTTTGATTTCCTCCATGTACTGTTCGATCATGGGATAATCATACTCATTCAGAAATTCCCTTATATTTTTTCCTATGACTTCATCCAATCCATACCCCAAAGATTCCGAGGCAGCACCATTGATTTTGATGATTTTTCCGCTGAAATCATGTATACAGATCAGTCCTTGGCTGTTGTCAAAAATATTTTTGAACAGTACTTCTTCATTCTTTCGGAAGCTGATATCCAGCAAAATTCCGTCGATGTAAGATTCTCTGGTCAGCTCACTTTTATAAGCTTTCCCTCTTTCATCAATCCATTTTACAAAACCGGAACTGTGTAAGATCCTATACTGGATTTCCCATTGTCCATTTTCCTGTATGGCTTTTTCTTTTGCTTCCCGGACTTTTTTCTGATCATCAGGGTGTATGATGTCTTTGAAGGACTTTTCCGGATTATGGAGGAAATCCCCGATTTCGTATCCGGTTATTTTTTCAAAGCCTTTTGTCAGAAATACCAAAGTTTGGTTGCCATCATTTTTGGCCCTGTAGGGGCTTCCATGGGTGTTTTCTATCAAAGATTGGTAATATGTCTGGTTTTGCCTTAGTTCGAAATTTCTTTTTCTCAATTCAATCAGTCTCATTACTTGGTTACTGAGGGATTTGAGGGCCTTTTTTTGTTCTGAGCGGAGTGTTTTTTCCTCATCATCGGCCACACAAAGGGTCCCTAGAATCCTCCCGGTGTCCGACACTAGGGGGTATGAGGCGTAAAATGTGATGTTTGGGTCACCTTGGACATTGGGATAGTCGCAGAATCTTGCATCAAGATGGGAATTGGGAACCTCAAAAAAGTCATTTCCGGAATGAATCGCTACAGCGCAAAAGGATTCTTCCAAAGGAGTTTCCCGTACTTCAAAGCCAACTTTGGACTTGAACCATTGTCTGTTTTTATCAACCAAAGTGATGGTGGCATATTTGGTTTCACAGATTTTGGCCGCCATTTCCGTAATGAAATCAAAATCTTCTTCCTCTTCCGTATCCAAAATACGGTAGGCGTAAAGTTCTGACAGCCTTAATTCTTCCTCTTGTGGTATAATGGGTTTATTCATTTGTGGTACTGAGAATTTGAATTTAACCAATTCTGACCAATTACTTAAGACCTAAATCCTATTCTTTGTTCTTCAACTGGATAATTTCCTTTTGATTGAGGTAAATGATGCTGATAAGGAGTGTTATGTCCTGATTGGGTTGATCGTTTTGATCACGGCCTACATTTACTATCTTATCGACTACTTCCATTCCACTTATTACCTGTCCAAATACCGTATAATCCCCATCTAGCCGATGAAGACCTTCTTTGTTTTGGACAATATAAAACTGACATCTTGCAGAATTCTTATCAGGGTTGCCATCTCTTCCCGCACCGACGGCACCGTATATATGCCTAAGTCTTGGATGAAATTCAGGTTCGAGGAGGTATTCCGGGTCATTGAATCCTTCAGGAGTGTCAGGGCATCCTCCTTGTGCGACGAAGTTTGGGATGACCCTATTAAAGGTGAGAGAGTCCCAATATCCGCTTTCGGCGAGTTGTATAAAACTGGCTTTGTGTTTTGGGGTTTCTTCATGAAAGGAGATGTAAATATCGCCAAGATTAGTGCTGATAAGGGCGACGGGTATTTTTTCTCTTGCTTGCGAGACCGGATAAAAAATCTGCAATAAAGTGAGTATGATCAAAAGTTTTTTCATGAGGAAAGAATTTGGCTGAATTTATAAAAAAATTCTGACAGCAGTGATTATAATTAGAAGATATCAATTGATTCTCGAGGCCCAATGATTTCAAATGGTTTCGTTCACCTCCCTTTAAACCAACTTTAGGAAATAATTTGTCCGTCCTATATCAGGTTCTTTTTGATTGGTACTCCATCTGAATCTAAATTTCTTTATACTTGGAGCAAAAGTTAAAACAATTATGCCGTGCAAATCTAAACTTTTGAAAAGTGAATCTAAGTAAGGATGGATTCTAAACAGTATTTCATTTTCTATTAAGGCTAAATTTGTTTTCCCCTCCACTAAATCTTATTTTTGACTATAACCCCGACATATATATATATATGAGTATTCCTATTCCCTCCAATGAATTTGACAGGGTCATACGCCTGAGTGAGTATGACCTGGACTATACTGACTTGGAATCCCAATTTAAGGATTTGGCTAAATTAGCCGCCAAAGTAGCCGGAACGGAAATTTCGCTGGTCAACCTGATTGACAGTTTTTCTCAATGGTCAGTTTCCACCCACGGGTTGCCCACCATGCAAATGCCACGGGAAGATGCTGTTTGCAGCTACACCATCATGGGGGAGGAGGCTTTTGAAGTCAAAGACCTGACAAAAGACGAAAGGTTCAACAATAAATTTTATGTCAAGGATGATCCAAACCTTACCTATTATTGGGGCATCCCCTTAAAGGATGAAAGAGGATTTAACCTCGGTGCACTTTGTGTGATGGACAAAAATTTCAAAGAATTGAGTCCGGAAAAAACTGATCTGCTCAAGATAATAGCTGATGAGATTGTCAATAGGCTGAAGATTCTTTTGTCAATCCAACAACTAAAATCCAAGATGTCCGACATGAAACAAAACAACAAGCGGGTGGCCCATGATATTCGTGGACCACTGGGTGGGATTATAGGTCTGGCGCAGGTGATTAAAGAGCAAGGAAAGGACAATAGCCTGGATGAAGTATTGGAATTTATACAATTGATTCAAAAAAGCGGTAAGTCATTACTTGAACTGGCAGATGATATTCTTTCGGAAAATTTTCAGGAAACACAAAAGCCCCAAATAAATCCGCATACCGAGTTGAACCTGGAATTGCTCAAAGAGAAGCTTTTGGATATGTATGGAGTACAAGCAAAACAAAAAGGGGTAGGACTTACCATAGACATAGAAGGCAAAGATTTGGAATTGCCATTTAACAAAAACAAGTTGGTTCAGGTCATAGGAAATCTTATTTCAAATGCTATCAAATTCACCTCATCATCCGGAAAAGTTGAACTTAAAATGCAATTGCTAAATAAAGAGAATGAGCAAAACACCTTAGAAGTACAGGTCAAAGACAATGGAGTAGGACTTAGTCCTGAAAAGATTGATGAAATCCTCCAAGGTGGTGCCAAATCCCTCAAAGGTACAGGTGGAGAAACCGGTTATGGGTTTGGCTTGGCTCTCGTCAGGCATCTGGTAATCGGTATGTCCGGTACAATGGAAATCAAGTCTGTACCAGGAGAGTATAGTCTTTTTACGATCAAGTTACCTGTATGATCTAGCTTTGTATTTCTTCCAGAAGCCTTTTCTGGTTGCTTACAGGGTTTGCATACATGGCAAGGAAGCTTTTGACAGCAAGGGGGTTGTTTTGGTCTACCCCTCTTCTAAACCTTGCTTCAAACAGCTTTCTTTCTTCTTCTGTATATTCTGAAGCATATTGTTCCGTCCCGGTAAGCATGTCATGGGCAATGTATTTGGTAGGCCAAAGCTTATAGCCCAAGATGATCTGATCATCTATCAGGTCAGTCAAAGCCTGCAACTGTTTTACCTGTCCCTGGGTATTCTCTTTTATGCCGTCAATTTTATCATTGAGACAGTCACCTACGTGGATGTGGATCCTTTTTTTCTGACCCATGATCCCGCTCAGTAGGGTTCTGAAATCTTCATTTTCACCTTTGACATATACTTCTTGGTTGGCCTTGGCCAGAAGCTCTGGCATTTTGAGCACGTCGGTAGGGTCGTATTCGTATGAAATGCTGATTGGCACTACGTTCAGTCTTTTAAAATAATCCAAAAAATGTTCTCCCTGATCTGAAGCCATACTGATCATTTTGAGGACTCCTTTGTGGGTCATATCATTGCCATCTTTGGTCCTGCCTTCTCTTTGGGCTATCCAAACCGACCGGTTTTCTCGCAGCAGCGAATGCCGGATAAAAGCAGAAACAGTCCTGGAGCTTTCCAATAGTTCTCTGGCGGGAAGTCCACGTTTGATGGTGAAGTTTCTTGTTAGTCTTGAAAGGTGTTTCAGAAAAGGTTTTTTGACCAAATTGTCACCAATGGCAGAAGTAGTCATAAAGTAGCCATGCTCATACAGACAAGCATTGAGCAAAGAAGTATCCAGAATAATGTCCCTGTGGTTGGAGATAAAGAGGTAGGAAGTGCTTTTATCGAGTTTTTCAAAACCGGAGGTAGACAGACCTGCCGAGCTTTTTTCCAGTACTTTTCTTACCCCGGGATATATGAAATTGATCTGAAAATCTCTTATGGAATGACAACGCAACATGAGGTCTTTCCAATGGCTGTCTTCCTGCTCAGGAAAGGTAAAGTTCATCATTGCCTTCAACATAGGATGATCTATGATTTCCCTGATGGCTTGATTTACTTCAATGTCGTAATATGGTCTGATTTCTTCGAATGGAGACATTCCCATGTGATTGATGAAATACAAAGAAAGTAAATTTTAAGTAAAGCACCTGTCAATATATGGCAATAATAAACTTTAGATGTTTTGGGAAAAACAAAAAAAGCTGCCCCTAAGGAGCAGCTTTTAAGATTTATTATAACTGTATTATCTGATTATCAGTCTTTCCACCTGTCTTTGTCCCAATTGATTGGTAATTACGATCAGGTAAGTTCCCTTGGATAGGTTGGATACATCAAATTCAGCAAAACCATTTGAAGTCAGATCTGATGCGATCAAGGCACCAGCTGAAGTTCTAAGCTCTACGTTGTGCAAGCCTTCTGCATTTCTCAAGCTGATGGTCACCTGTCTGTCAGCAGGGTTAGGGAATACCCTCACGTTGACATTTGTAGGTCTGATCGGGAACCTGATGGTTTCAGATGACCTTTCACATCCTGATTCATCTTGGATGACTACCCTGTAATTGCCAGATCCGGCTGTTCTGACGGCATTTGAAGAGCCCGTTTGGATAATGTTCTCATCTTTGAACCAAGTGAACGTATATGGACCTTCAATCGTAGTCAGCATTCCCCTTTCAAATAGGATAAATGGCTCAGGAAGCTCTCTATTGGTTACTGTAAAGACATCTGTCAAGTTGAAGCAAATATCACTTTCAGCCAAAGCCCTGAACTGTGTAGTTGCAGTTAACCCGCTCACCTCAAGTACGGACAATCCTTCGCTGCCCTCTACCATTTCCCAAGTCTGACCATCCAAAGATGATTCCCAGAACACCACTTGGGTAAAGTTGCCACCAAGCAGCTGAAGTTCAGTGCTGCCAGAACCTAAGCAAAGCTCATTTTCCCCAATAATCATAGGTATGTCAATGTCACACCTTAAAGTAAACCTGGTTTTGACAGGGATGTGGTCGGATGTGGTGTTGAGGTAGTTTTGTACTAAGTCAAAAGGAGCTACCAGTCTTTCAGAATTGACTATCCAATTGTCCCTAAGTTCATCAGAAATGATGACATGGTCGATTACATTTTCAAATGAAGGGAAGGACCTTAGACCAGCATTGCTCAGAGACAAGGTCACAGGAATGTAGTTTTCAGGATCATTGATGTAAGAGATAAATGATGTCTCAGAGGTATTTACTGTAGGAGCGGTTTGGTCGGCTACAGTTTCATCCAGATCGTCATTGTAATCCCCAAGAATGATCAACGGCACATTTGGATAATACATGTCCAAAGAGTCTTTCAATACATCCACGTCATACCTTCGCATAGCATATCTAGGATTTCCGGCACTTTCGCCCCCACCATTGGATCTTGCATGCACATTGATCAGATTGAATTTCTGCTTTTTGCCATCTATATTGGCGTTCACTTCCAAAAGGAAAGGAAGTCTTCCGCTTGCCCAGAACCTGTCAGGAGGTGATGGATAACCTACCAGATCAGATGGCTGAACCCCTTCCAATAACACTCTAGTGTTAATAGGTTCTACAGTAGATTTTTTGTAAAGGAAGACAAGTTTTTGAGCTGTTTCAAAATTGTCCGGGCCAAGTGATACAGCAGGAGAGACGATACCTTCGTAATCTTCCAAGGCTTCGATCAACTCATCAAGTTTTTCAATACCTGTAATCTCCTGGAATGCATAAACATCTGCATCTAGGTCTTCAATGATGGTTTTTACATTCTGAAGCTGAAGATCCAGATTGCTTGGCCCATTGCTTGGAGAGCCAAACCACTCTATATTCCAGTTGACCACATCAAAAGTTTTATCTTTGGAAACAGTCGCTCCGGTCAGATAACCTCTTTTTACATTTATATCTCCGGATTCAAATGTGATAGGACCGCTAAATGCACCTTCAGAAGTAGGGGCAAAGCGAACTGTAACCGTTTTGGTTCCTGTCAATTCTTCGACAGAGTAATTGAGGCTTGGGCTGAAATCTACCCCGTTTTTAGAAAACTCAAAACCGCCAACCGGACCATTGTTAATTGTCAAGGGTGCAATTGGATTGCTTAGGTTGAAATTGAATGACCTTGTTTCAGAAGAAACGGTTCCTGCAGGGATGATTCCAAAGTGGAAGTAGTCCACATTACCGATGTTGTTGGAGAAGAATGGAGCTGCCGGTACATCTGAACTTCTTAATTCAAAATCATCCAATGTCCACCTGGCCGCACCTTCTTCGGGTGAAGAATTATAGACAAATGCCAATCTTATTTTTTGATCCAGGTATTCAGTCAAATCCAACTCACCGGAGAAGGTCCATACATCGCCGTTGGCAAACCTGTCTTCCAATTCTGTCCAGTTGGCCAAATTAGGATCACCTTCTACATAATCCGTGGAGATCATCAACTTCAACCTTGGGCCGGTAAATGCCACCCTGCTGTAGAAAGAAAGTAAAGGAATGTTGAAGCCTGTAAGATCAAATTCAGGTGTGATCAACCAATCTTCATTCAGCCTGGCACTTCCTGCGGCAAAGCCATTGATCTGCATTCCAAAAGGCGCAGAGGCAGTAGGAGTGGTGCCTGCTCTTCCGAAGTTGGTACACAACCAATCCTGATCGCCTAATACACTGACAGTGGACCAAGAACCTCCAATGGGGCCAAGGTTGGCCTGACAAATATTGTTGAAGTCTTCAAAGATATTGAAAGGATCGAATACTGATCCGCTTACGCTTACCGATACCGGGAGCGTTCCGGAAGTTGTATTTGTGATACTAGCATTGAAAGTTCCTACATTGGAGTTATTCAATTGAACAAATACTGTCTGAGCAACACTAAGTTCCTCTTCTGTGAATACAATAGACTCCGAGAAGATATTCCCGTCCTTAGAGACCTGATAAGGAGCTGGTGCAGATACCGTGACATCTCCTTCAAGGTTTTCAGCAGAAATTTCATAGGAAATAACAGAAGTAGTACCTGCCAAACTGACCGCACCAAAGTTCAATTCGCTTGGGCTAACTTCAATTCTTGGGATAATTACACCATCGGCATCTTTGACGATTCCTGTGAACGTCACAGGAATTGCTCCAGGGAAGAAATTCGTAACTCTAGATGTTCCTCCTGAAGAAATTGTCCCGCCATTGGCAGACACATCACTTGTAGCAATGATCCTGAATTCAACATCTCCTGAAAGGTTTTGTAATGTTGATAGATCGATGATTTGATTCACAAAAGAACCTGTATGTTGCCATTCTGCCAATCTAGTAGTAAAACCATCACCCGAATATACCAAAGCTAAATCTCTAGGACCAGTATTTGATGAGGTGCTTCCTATCTGTAATGCTGTCATATCAACCAGCTTATCAGCTGACACATTGAAGCCAAAAGTAAAATAGCGGTCATCTCCTGCATTCCATCCATTTGAGTTGATAGAGTTGTTGCCCCCTGTAGCATTTATTCCAGCTCCTCTAGTAAAATCTCTTGCAACTACGCCTTGCACTAAGGCATTTCCAGTTGTTGATACTTGATCCCCAGGAGCGCCTGTGAAGTCCCAATTAACAAATTCAATAGGCTCTAATACCTCAGGAATAGTAATGTTCAAATTAGCGATACCGATTTGTCTACTTCCACCCCCAGCATTGAATCCCCTATCAGAAGACCATTCAATAGTGACCAATTCTCCTGGGAGGATATTCAGTCCAGAAAGTAGTGCAGATTTATTTTCATCTTCTCCTGAAGAAGTGCTGTAGCTCAGTTCTGAAACAGTAGTTCCGTTTACCGTTACCGTCCATTCTGGGAATCTTGTTTGATCAACCCTACTGACTCTTCCTAAGTAAGAAATCTCCAAATCAGAAATAGGGAATCCAGTTGTGTTTTCTAATGTCAAAGTAGCGGTAAGCAGCCCGGAAGTTCCAGTATGTTGGTATCCTAGCACATCTCCTCCTCTAAAACCTCCAGCAGTACCGGAACCAAAAAGTCCATTGTAATTCAGTGCGCCAGCTGAGAAAGTCCATTCACCCTCTGAACCAAATGTAGTTACAGGACTGCTTAAGCTTACAAAGTTTTCAAAGTTTTGTACATAAGGAATGCCGGTAGCAGGAGTTGCAGGAACATTAATGATAAAGTCAGCAGTAGCCACAGCACTGATTCCCAAACCATCCGCCAAAGCGATGGCCGAAAGTGTAGCACTTTCTTCTATGACTATTGGACCTGTATAAGTTAAGCTTCCTAAATTAGGCTCGGAACTATCAAGTGTATAATAAATAGAGGCATTATCTGAAGAAGAGGAAAGTGTTACTGTGACAGCTTCATCGAAAGTACCACCATTAGGATCGATAATCGGAGTTGCGGTCGGATCAAGAATTTCCCCTATAGGCTCACCTTCGATAAAAATTTCATCAATTCTATTAGTTCCACCACTACCTATGGCCGCATCATTTACAGATATATCTGAAGTATTCAGCCATCGGATTAAAAGTAAAGGTTTGTTGCTCGCCTCAGATGGAAGGGCTATTTTATTCAAAACCCCAGTAGTTAAGTTGTTAGCAACGGTGATTGAAGCACCAGGTATATCTGTCCAAACTAAACCATCCAAGCTATACTGTGCTTTAAAGTCTCTAGGACCTGTACCAGAACTTTGTTGTTTGGAAGAAAGGGTCAAGTTTGAAAAACCAGTCGAATTCACAGGTACAACCCAGAATCTTTCTCCTTCGTTAATCCAGCCACTAGATGTAATCGCCCTACCTGGAGATCCAGCGACATAACCTGTGATGTTGGCATTGGTCAAGGTGATTTCCTGAATCCCAACATTAAGGAAATTACCTTGGTCTGCGAAAGGAGATTCTGCTCCTGTCACTGTACCGAATGTCCAGCCTGCAACTACTTCTGTTTGAGCATGTATAGAGATACTGCTCAAAATCATGAATAGTGCAAGCAAAATTGATTTGCGTAAATTGTGTTTCATGTAAGTTTAAAATGAATGGTGTGAACAACTATTTTTAATTTTCATAAAATGCTTCTAAAAATAGTATATACGACACAATAAATTCAGAATATTCTTGTTACTGAATTGTTAAAAAATCTCCCATTTGAAATTTTGTTGGGAATTTTATCAAAAAAATGAACTAAAATTGTGATTTTCATTTACCTTTAATACACAAAAATTACTGGTTTTTAGTACGTTTATACCTTTTTCATGTTTTTGTATAGGTACAAGAGTTTGGAGAAATTAAAAGAAAAGTGGTTTGTATTCGTAGAAAAATTTTGGATTCCTTTAGTAAAGACGACAAGTAGATTTTTTTACAGTTGGATTAATTGTGAAAACAAAACCATTAAAAACCTGAATTTTGGTAATTTATCTTAAACCAAACGAAATTGATATCTACTTGCCGAGGTTATTGAAATACTTTATTTTTTCGTTGAGCTTTTTGAAATCCAGATTTCCGCGGCTTTCTTTTAAGTGGGCCAGGATGGCCAAAGATTTATTGATTCTCGAATCAGGGTTTTTTACTTTGCCTACTAGGTAAATCAGGCTTCTTTGTTTACCTTTTGTAAGGGAATTAAAGTATTCTGCGCCTTCCTGATCCTGATCCAACATTGTTTGAAACTCCTCCGGTACTTCATGCCCAAATTCAGACCTGTCTTTTTCCAGGGTGACTCTAATTTTGTCCCTTTCGGAGATGCTTAATTTTTCACATTGCTTTTTGTTCAAAAGAAAAAACCAATATTCTTTTGTTTTCATCAATGCAGCATGTTGGTACTCAGACCCAGCAATGCTGAAGAGTATCCTTCTATTGGTACCTTCTATCAATTGTGAGGCAATGTCATCAGGGACTGGTACATGGTAATGCCAGAGTGCGGAATTGAAGTTTTCTAAAGTTGTTTCAAACTGATGCATACATGGAATAATAAAAAAGACCACGCATTCAAAAATAGCATGGTCTTTTTCTCGATACCTGTTGTGAAAAGTTTACTTTTTTGAATTTTTGATTTCCGTTACCTCATTTCTTATGTCCTGAGCCATTTTTTTGAGGTTGTTCATGCCGTTTCTTACTCTTGTTCCGGCGGCTTTATTTCCCTGATCATAGAATTTTTTAAAATCTGCCTCAAGTGCATTGACCTGTGCCATCACTTCATCGAATTTGCTCATAAATAATAAGTTTTGGGTTAAAATTTAAAATAACTAATTCAAGATATACATAAATACCAATTTGAAGAATGGGTAAGGTGATATTTTTAAAAAATCTTACTAAATCTTGCCTGAAATAGGTTAAACTCTTGAATAATAATTAATATATGGCTGTAAAGGAGATTCTTAATGCAAGTTTAACTTTGTCGTAACCTGTTTGAAAAATGGGTCATCTATTTTTAAAGAAAAAACTTTCAGACATGAGAAAATTATCAGCTTTTATGCTTTCGTTTTTCCTTTTGTTCACTTTACAGGCACAAACCGTCACTGGTGTGGTGTATGAAGACAGTAACAAAAACGGAAAAAGGGAAAGAAGAGAAAAGGGTATTGCGGATGTTGCAGTGTCCAACGGAAATGAGGTAGTGCTGACTGATGCAAATGGACGCTATGAATTGCCTGTTTCAGATGATCAGGTGATTTTTGTAATTAAGCCAGCCGATTATGGGCTTCCAGTAGATGAGAATAACCTACCTCAGTTTTTCTACATTCACAAACCGAAAGGCTCACCTACCACATATAAGTTTAAAGGAGTGGAGCCCACCGGAGAATTGCCCAAATCTGTTGACTTTGGTCTTTTGCCTGGTGAGAAAAAAGAAAAATTTACGGCATTGGTGTTTGGGGATCCCCAGCCTTACTCCTTAGAGCAGCTAGATTTTTTTGACAGGGGAGTGGTAAAAGAGGTCGAAGGAATAGACGGGATAGATTTCGGTATTTCGCTTGGTGATATAGTAGGTGACAATCCAGACCTTTTTACACCGTATTCTAAGGTAATAAGTAAGGTGGGCGTTCCATGGTTTTCTGTCATGGGCAATCATGACATGAATTTTGACGCCCAAAGTGATGCGCTTTCGGATGAAAGTTTTACAGCACATTTTGGCCCAGCTACTTATGCTTTCAACCATGGTAATGTTCATTTTATCGTTTTGGAAAACATCCTTTATCCTGACCCAAGAAAGCAGACACAGTATTGGGGAGGATTCAGGGAAGATCAGCTCAGTTTTATTGAAAATAACCTTAAGACAGTTCCCAAGAACAAACTGATCGTATTGTTTATGCATATTCCGCTTTTTGAAGAAGGGGACAGTTTCAGAGATGCTGATAGGGAAAAGTTATTTGAACTGCTATCGGATTTTCCCAACACATTTTCCTTATCAGCACATACGCATTATATGAAACAGACTTTCTTTGGTAAAGAGGATGGATACAATCAAGAAAAAGCACACCATCACTTTAATATAGGAACACCTTCGGGGGACTGGTATTCCGGTGAGCCTGATGAAGATGGAATACCTATGGCCACTATGAGAGATGGGTCTCCGAATGGTTATGTATTTCTTGATTTTGACGGGGTGGATTATGTGGCCAGGTACAAGCCAGCCAGAAGGAGCGGGGATTATCAGATAGAAGTGTTTGCTCCCAAGGTGTTGAAAAAGGGTGTGAGGACCTCTTCGGGGATTTTTGCCAACTTTTTTACAGGGACCAAAGATGACAAAGTCATGTACCGGATCAATGGTACTGAATGGAGACAAATGAGTAACATGGAAGATTATGATCCTGCTTACCTGGTCAATATGTTCAGATGGGATACTGCCGATGAGCCTATTGGTCACAGGAGGCCATCCAATCCAGTTCGTACAGATCATCTTTGGAGGGCAGGTATTCCTGCGAATTTAGAAGCAGGAGAGCATACCGTAGAGATACAGGCAGAGGATATGTATGGAAACGTACATCATGCCAGTAGGACTTTTAAAGTGGTGGAGTGATACATAATCTGTAGCCTTGTCTTATTTCATTTGTTTCGCAGTAATTCTATATTGAGAAGATATTAGGTGGATATTAAGTTGATATCAGGATATATATATATCCGCAATAATACCACTAACCAATTTAAATAAGGGCCTGGATCACTCCGATACTAATAGATACCTGCCTGCCGCAGGCAAGTTGGATCCGCCTCAGCGGACAAGTTATTCATTGATAACTTGTCCTGATTTATCGGGATTGGCTAGAAATCATAGGTTTGTTCCATTATTTAGATTCTACTTGTAAGTAAGCGGATAAGCATATCATGATATTTGTTCACATAACTTTACGAATTAAAATGGTTTCTGCTTGCTATGCGAAAGACTGCGGATAAATTACCAACAGTTTACAGTCATAGGGATTTGTGGTATTGCTTGTAAGAAAGCTTGTAAATGTAAAAAAATGAAAAAGCCGCTTATTTCTAAGCGGCTTTTTTGTTGACCGACTAGGGCTCGAACCTAGACTCTTCTGAACCAAAATCAGACGTGTTGCCAGTTACACCATCGGTCAATTTTTAATTTTTAAATTCCCCTCCCTCGAAAGGTGTCACAAATGTAGGAGGACTTTCTTTTTTATGCAAATTTGCCTTAAAAGAATTTATAGCAAGGCATCTAAAGTTCTAAATTTCAACCTGAAAAAATCAAGTTGGTTTCAAAATTGATAATATTGCAGCGAAATGTAGCACGGTACCCAGGAGCACAAAAAGGTGCCAGATGGTATGGGCGAAGCGCATTGCAGGCTTGGTGTAGAAGATAGTGCCTAAAGTATAGCTAAGTCCTCCTGCCGCTATCAATATCAATGTGGAAACATCAAGTGTGGTATAAAGAGGCTTTACCAGAAAGATGGCCATCCATCCCATTCCCAGATATAGGATTAAAGAGGCTTTTTTGAACCTGTGGGTATAAAATATTTTGAATATCAGGCCAAAAGCTGCCAATCCCCAGATTATCCCAAAAAATATCCAGCCCAAAGTCCCTCCAATGGTCAGTAAGAGGAATGGAGTGTAGGTGCCTGCTATCAAAAGGTAAATGCCAATATGGTCAAATGTCCTTAACCAGGACTTTATTTCCTCCTGCTGCATGGCATGGTAAAGGGTAGAAAATGTGTACAAAAACAATATGGAAGCCCCGAATACACTGGAGCTGACAATTTCTTTTGTGCCGCCATTAAGCATAGAAAAAGTAACCAAAAGGGAAATGGCCACGATACTGAACAATATTCCAAAACCATGGGTGATGCTGTTGGCGAATTCTTCTTTCAGGCTTTGTTTTCTTTCCATGTCTTGAATTTCTTTGTAAATCTACTTTTTCCTATGGTATTGCAAAAATAATAGCAGTGGAGGTAAAGAAAATACCTTGTAATAATATCAATGAAATCGATTGTTCGTTGATTCAGTTTCAGTAATCCATTGATTATTTTGTATTTATGGAAAGTTTTGCATTGTTTTGTTTCAGAATTCAAAAAATAAAGGTGTAAAAAGAATTCAAACCAAACTTATCATATCATGTCAGTAAAAATTTCTGAAAAAACGATTGTTTCAACTCTGGAGAAACTTGAAAAATTAAAGCTTGACGAAAAACTTCATGCGGAGTTGTCTTGGTGCTGGAACAGCTATCAGTATGACAGCAACCCAGTTGGGGTGATCGAAAAGAGTAAAGTGGCTTTGGAGCTTTTCAAGGCCAAAAGACAGGAAAACAGCAGAGCTGTTGCCAAGAAATTGGTAGATGATCTGGAGAAAATCACTCAAAACTAAGAGTAAAAACAAAAAGGCTTTCGATTTCGAAAGCCTTTTTTGATTCTGATATATAATAATTGCTTATTCAGCTACTACTACAAATTTTACAGAACTGGTTACTTCTCTGTGTAGGTCAACTTCAGCTTCGAATTCGCCTTCGCCAGATACAGGCATATTGATGGCGATTTTCTTTCTGTCGATTTCGATACCTTTTTCAGAAAGTGCATCAGAAATCTGAAGCGTAGTGACTTTACCGAAGATTTTTCCGGACTCACCGATTTTAGCTTTGATCTCAAGTGTGATGCTTTCTAGCTTGGCAGCCAAATCTTCAGCTTCAGTTTTGATTTTTTCTGCTTTGTGTGCGGCTTGCTTGATGTTTTCTTCAAGGATCCTCTTGTTGGAAGGTGTTGCCAACATGGCAAAACCCTGTGGAATCAGGTAGTTTCTTCCATAACCTGGCTTTACCTCCACCAGGTCATTTTTATACCCTAGTCCTTTTATATCTGTTTTAAGAATAACTTGCATTGTTGTACAATTTAAAATTTGAATGATCCGAAAGATGATGGTTTATTTCAAACCGTCAGTTACGAAAGGAAGGAGTGCCAAGTGTCTTGCTTTTTTGATGGCATTGGCTACTTTTCTCTGGTATTTCGCAGAGTTTCCAGTCAGTCTTCTTGGAAGGATTTTACCTTGCTCATTGACAAACTTCAAAAGGAAGTTAGGATCTTTATAATCGATATACTTGATACCGTGCTTTTTGAATCTACAGTATTTCTTTCTGTTTTCGACTCTGTTGATGGGTTCGTTTCTTAGTGTCATTAGGCTTGCTCCTCCTTAGCTTCAGCTTTTTTGTTAAATTCACCTTTTCTTCTTCTTTCGGCATAAACGATTGCATGCTTATCAAGAACTGTTGTCAGGAATCGCATTACTTTTTCGTCTCTTCTAAGTTCTACTTCAAGCTTTTTGATCAAAGTAGGCTCAGCTTTGAATTCTACCAAAACATAGAAACCAGTGCTTTTTTTCTGAATCGGGTAAGCCATTTTCTTAAGACCCCAATTTTCAACATTGATGACATCTGCTCCCTCTTTTTTTAACAAGTCTACAAACTTGTCTACGGTATCCTTCATCTGAACCTCAGACAAAACGGGAGTAAGTATGAATACCGTTTCATAATTTTTCTGGAACATAATTTAATTGTTTATCTGTATTTGATTTAAACAGACCGCAAAAGTAGAAGAATATTCCGTGTATTGCAAACCGAGTTAGGAAAATATACCTCAAAAGACTTTGTCAAAAGCAAAAAAAACGGGGTTTGTCCCCCCGTTTACTTTACTTCGAATGTTTTTGACCCTATCTGGTATCCATCTGCATAGATGCGTACCTCGTAGATACCCGAATTATATTTGCTACCTTTTTCGTAATAGTAGGTAAGTTGATGTTTGCTATTATTGAACATCAGGTCCTGATGAGCGGTATAAAACTCCTCTCTTCCATCCAGTGAAAAAGTACCTGATCCCTTAGCCACATCAAAAATAGGTTGGTTATTAGGCGCCATGACCTGAATGTAAATGTCCCTATGTCCCTCAGGTGCTACTTTATTGTCTGCGATGTTGAACGATACTTTGAGCTTTTCTATTTGTCGGTTTCTAAAGCCATCTTCCCTTTCCCTTCCTCTTGAATTGACGGCAGCCACGACAATATTTTCTGCCTTGAGCATAGCAGCGATATCTACCTTTTCCTGTAGCTCCTGCTGTTTTATGTTCAGTTCGGCTACTTCTTTTTCAATAGTGGCCTGTGAGGTTTTCAGGTCTTGGTTTTCGGCAAAAAGTTGCTGGTTTACCTCCCTTAACCTTAGGATTTCCTGATCTTTTTCCTGAAGGGTCGCGGAGAAGCTATTGATCCTTCTGTTAAGGGCTGCGATTTCCTCAGAAGATCGTTTCCTATCTGAATTTCTTTCAGCGATAAGCTGGGCACGCATTTCTTCCAATGCTTCAATGTCCCCACCAAGTTTTTCTATTTCCTGGATCCGAAGGTCCAGTTGATAGGTCATAGAATCCAGCCTTTTGTTGAGTTCGTTGTTTTCTTCAGATAAGATTAGGATTTCTTCTGATTTGCGGGTACGATCCAGGTAATCGGTATATAACTTGATGCCGCTGATGATTACCAAAATAACCAAAACAATAATGAGGATATTTTTACCATTATCACTCTTCTTTGGTTGTGGATTGTAGTTGTATTCCATAAGTTTAACCGATAATAATTTCTATTTCATTCTATGAAGACACAATTGGATGCCCAATACTGGAGCGCTCGCTATGAACAGAACCAAACCGGATGGGATGTTGGTTATGTAACGACCCCAATTAAGCAATATTTAGACCAATTTTACCAAAAAGAAGTAAAGATACTTATTCCAGGCGCTGGCAATGCTTATGAAGCAAAATATGCCTTTGAAAACGGTTTTCAAAATGTTTTTGTGTTGGATTTGTCTCCTGTTCCTTTACAGCGGTTCAAAAAGAACAATCCGGGATTTCCGGACGGGCAACTGATACTCGGAGATTTTTTTGAACATCAGGGGGAATATGACCTGATTTTGGAACAAACCTTCTTCTGTGCTTTGGATCCTGCGCTCCGGGAAAAGTATGTGTCTAAAATGAAAAGTCTGCTCAAGCCGGGCGGAAAGTTGGTAGGTGTGCTGTTTGGTATAGAATTTTCTCATGAAGGACCGCCATTTGGAGGACTGAAAGAAGTATACCTGAACTTGTTCAGAAAACACTTTCCAAAGGTGAGTATAGAGCCTTGTCACAATTCAATAGTTCCCAGACAGGGCTCAGAACTGTTTATCATGGCCCCTAACGATTAGTTGAGTTTAAACCGAAAGTACATGATGTGATTTGGTAATACCTTTTCTAAAAAACAATACTCCGCATTCATAAAAATCCAGACTTAAACTCACTTCTGTTGTCCGGAGGATTTCCTTCCATGCGGTGGTCATTTCTCTGGACCAGTAGATGTCTGCAATAGCCACTATGCTTTTTTCATGCAAGTAAGGTAAGATGATCTGAAAATAGCGTAAAGTGGCCTCTTTGGTATGGGTAGCATCGATCAGCACAAAATCCACTTTGCCTTTTGCCTGAAGGTGGAATGGGAGGGTGTCACTTATTTCTCCCTCCATATATTCTATTTGAGGGCTTTGGTGCAATGACCTGGCTTTCTCCACCAAAGAAGGACTTCCTTCGAAGGAGTAAAGTTTGCCTTTGGTTTCCTGACTTAAGTAAAGGGTGTTTATTCCCAAACAAGTACCCAGTTCGATGACGTGCTCAGCAGGCGTTTGAGCTATCAAAAAGGAGTAAATGGTTGAAAACTTTCTTTTAGTAGTACTGTACTTGTAAATTTGGGCAGTGATTCGTTTTTTTTCTTTCAGTTTTTTGGATCCTGCACCATAATCCACAACCTGAATCTGTCCCCTTTCTGTAGATAGTATTGCCCTTTCTCTGACAAAGGGGTCTTGTTGCTGCAATTCCTTCTTTAGATAACTCTTTAGTTCAGTGTAAAATCCGGAAATAAACGGACCTTGAAGGGAATACTTGTCTTCCTTATTGAGCCAATAGTTGAGGAATGCTAAATAGGGGTATACTTCCAAATCAATTGTCAAAAATATCTGCGATCAATTGGAATTCGGGGATCTGTACTTCTATTACTTTTCCGTCAAATAGTTTTTCCATCTTATAAGAACCTCTCATCTTCCCCAAACCGGACTTTAGGTTACAGCCGGAAACATATTCATGTCTTCCGCCTGGCTCCAAAATAGGTTGCTGTCCTACCACGCCGTCACCTTCTACTGTTTTAGTAGCATCACCAGCATCATGGATTTCCCATTTTCTTCTCAACAATTGTATGGTGTGGGGACCGTTGTTTTCTATCTTTACCTTGTAGGTAAATACATAGTGATGTTGGTGGGGACTTGAAAATTCAGCTTGGTAGGTGGTTTCTACGGTGACCTTAATACCTTCAGTGATGGCTGTTACCATGATTTTGCTTTGGATGATGCCTTTACAAACTTTAAAAATATAATTAAAATCCTTAACTACAACGCAATAGTATCAAAATGGATGTGAAAATTGAAGAAAGTTGGAAAAAAAGACTGAATAGAGAGTTTTCCAAGCCTTATTTCGTGCAATTGACTGATTTTGTACGTGATGAATACCGCAATCAGGTGATTTTCCCCAAGGGTCCGGAAATTTTCAATGCTTTTACACATTGTACTTTCGAAAATCTGAAGGTAGTAATCCTCGGTCAGGATCCTTATCATGGACCTAATCAAGCCCATGGTCTTTCATTTTCTGTTAGAGAGGGAGTGCCTTTCCCTCCAAGTCTTCTAAATATTTTCAAAGAAATCAACAGGGATTTGGATCAGTCCATCCCCTCAAATGGAAACTTAGAGCGGTGGGCAAAGCAAGGGGTATTACTTTTGAACGCTACCTTGACTGTAAGGGCCCATCAGGCCGGATCCCATCAAAAAAAAGGCTGGGAGGAGTTTACGGATGCTGTGATCAAATGCATCGCAGAGGAAAAGGAAAATGTGGTATTTATGCTTTGGGGTGCCTATGCTCAGAAGAAAGCGGCTTTTATTTCTGATCAGAAACACCTGAAACTTCATGCCCCACACCCTAGCCCTTTATCGGCTCACAGAGGTTTTCTTGGCTGCTCTCATTTTTCCCTTACCAATGAATATCTAAGGAAAATGGGATTGGAAGAGATCGTTTGGTGAATTAACTGTGACTTATAGATAAATAGTACTACCCACTGAAGAGATCTGGAGGTTAAAAATAATCCACAAAAAGGAACAAAAGTCACAAAAGTAAGGTGAGAGGATGTTTTTGTTTATTTGTGACTTTTGCCGAATTTGGGTTAGCTAGTGGTTATAAGTAAATCTGATGGAAGATTATTCACTCTTAAAACAAAAAAACTCCCTGAAGCTTTTTTCAATTGGCTTCAGGGAGTTTTGATACTGTTTATTTTACTAGAAAGGACTTGATACAATGTCCTTTGTATATGCTTGCTCAGTATCAGTTGATACCTTTAAAGAACCTGTTCCATCTGATCTTGTTGAACATGGATTTGTGTTTGTCGAGGGATAGCCACAAGAACCAAGCTTTTCCTACAATGTGATCTTCAGGGACAAAGCCCCAGTACCTAGAGTCCAAAGAATCATGACGGTTGTCTCCCATCATAAAGTAGTAATTTTGCTTAAAGGTATAAGTGTCTACTTTTTGTCCATCTATAAACAGCTGATTGTCCCTGACTTCTACATTGTCCAATCCTTCAAACTTTTCGATAGTAAAGGCATATTTGGCAATATTTTCCTCATCCAAGGTGATTGTCCAATCTTTTCCGGGTACTTCAAGTGGTCCCATATTGTCTTTGTTCCATCCAAAATAAGCACCATCAGGGAAGACTCTTGGGTCACCAAGTCCATCTTTGTCTGTTCTTCGGTTGATACTTCCCACTGCTGGGGACTTCTGCAGTTGGTCTATGGTCTCTTCGGTTGCCATTACCAAATAACCTGAACCATTAGAGAATGGCATGTAGCTCTCCGGATTGATCCCATAATCTGCAAAAAAGTCAGCACTGAGATTTCTATTGGTCATGACATCATAAGAAAACTGCATTTCTGCTGGATTCTCTCCCAATTCTCCATTTACAAAAAGTTGGGTGCCACGTATTTCCAATTCATCGCCTGGAATAGCCACGGCCCTTTTGATGTAGTTGGTTTTGAGATCAGCGGGATGCTCAAACTCAGCAGGATAATTGAATACCACTACGTCATTTCTTTTTACCGAAGAAAAACCAGGTAATCTCATGTAGGGTAGCTGTATCCAATCTACATAAGAATTGGCATCTGTCCCCCATATTTTCTGGTGGGTAAGAGGAATCTGTAGGGGTGTTTTAGGGACCCTGGTACCATAATGCATTTTACTCACAAATAGGAAGTCACCTACCAAAAGGGATTTTTCCATTGATGCTGTAGGAATGGTAAACGGTTCCAGCAAAAGCCATCTGATCAATGATGCTGCAATTACTGCAAATACTAGTGCGTCTACCCATTCACGGGTAGCTGACTTTTTCTTTTTTTCTCCTGTCATTGTAGTTGAAAATTTTAGAAAGATAGGAAATCATCCATAGATAAAACACCTTTTTTTTCTTTTATCCATTCTGATACCAATACAGCTCCAAGGGCAAATCCTTTTCTGCTATGAGCGGTATGGGTGATCTCAATATCGTCAATCTCAGATTGATAACGGATAATATGTGTGCCCGGTGCAGGGTCAATTCTTTTGGCAGTAATCGGTAAGCTACCGGAAGGAACTTCTCCATTATCGGACAGTTTCCAGTCCTGCACGCGGTCAATCTGTCCGATGATGCCTTCTGCTAGGGTGATGGCTGTTCCGCTTGGAGCGTCTTTCTTTTCAGTATGGTGCACTTCCTCCAAGCTGATTTTATAATCTTCCTGGTCCTTCATCAATCCGGCCAGAAATTTATTCACTTTGAAGAAAATATTTACGCCAACACTGAAATTGGAAGCATAGAAAAATGCAGTAGCATTTTTTACAGTCAAGTCATCGATGTCCTGCTTTTTGTCCAGCCAACCTGTGGTACCGCTTACTACAGGAATGCCTTTTGAGATTGCCCAGCTGATATTTTCAAATGCAGCGTCAGGCTGACTGAATTCTATGGCAACGTCTATTTTTGAAGAGTCGAGGGTATCTAGATCTCCTCTGTTGTCGATATTGATTTTTCCGGAAATATGGTGGCCACGACTTTCGGCTATTTCACCGATTATTTTGCCCATTTTACCATATCCTAGTAAGAGTATATTCATGTTAGAAATTGATTTTTAATGATAAGCCAAACATATTGTTGCCTGCCCAAAGATTTTCGTAAACCGGCTCAAGCCTGAAAGTTAAGTCATCACTGACATCAAAGGAAGACAAATGCGCATCTACATGAGCATCGACGATATTTAAGGCATAGATTCCAATAAAGATGAAATAATTCAGATCCCTGTTTCTACGCCAGAAATTCACCTGTCTTACCAGTCCATCCCTGTTGAGATTAGGCAAAGGATTTTCCCTGTCGGGATCATCAAATGCTCTCAAGGCATCCAGCAGGAATTGATACCTCCTGTTGTTGAAGTCAATGAAGAAGATATTGGTGGCAAATCCTCCATAAATCAAGGGTACTTTCCAGGCTTTTTCATTGTACACCTGTCCGGCTCCTGGAATGACTGCTGAGAGAATTGTCGCTTTCTTCGGATCTTTGACATTTTTGTCCCTTAGATCAATCACAGGGATTTCATCGCGGATGTTGTTTAATGTGTCTATCCTTTGTGCATGCGTTCTTTCAAGCGTCACAAAGGATATAACAAAAACAGCAATGATCCTGATAAGAATCATTGCCTGTGAATTTGAGTATTCAGTACTTTTGGGAATGGCCGTTTTCAAGGCTTAGATGATCTCCAATATTTCCAATATCCTGTTCAGGTCTTCTGTAGACCGGAAAGGGATTTTAATTTCTCCTTTGTCCTTGCCATCAGATTTCAGCTGTACTTTACTGCCAAAGTGTGATGCCAAACGTTGCTGGATCTTGCCCATTTCATATTTTTTGACCGGGTCGAGCCCCTGCATTTTATCAGTTGATTTTTCGGTAGGACCTTCGTTGAGGGCTTTTACTAAAGCTTCCACTTTTCTTACGCTGAGTTCTTCTTCAATGGTTCTTTTGTAGATAGCCAGCTGCTTGTCTACATCTTCTACGTTGATGATGGCTCGGGCATGTCCCATGGAAATTTTACTGTCCCTGAGTCCGGCCTGAATATCAGGCGGTAGCTTCAGCAGTCTCAGGTAATTATTGACAGTGGTTCTGTTTTTTCCAACTCTTTCACCCAGTTGCTCCTGCTTGAGGTCGCACTCGGCCAATAATCTCTGATAGGAATGTGCGATTTCAAGGGCATTGAGGTTTTCCCTTTGAATGTTTTCGATAAGGGCCATCTCCAACATCTGCTGGTCATTGGCTGTACGCACATAGGCGGGAATTCTTTCCAGTCCGGCAATTTTGGATGCCTGAAACCTTCTTTCTCCTGAAATCAACTGGTATTCTCCATCAGATAATCTTCTTACCGTAATCGGCTGAATGATGCCCTGTACCCTAATAGAGTCTGCCAATTCCTGTAAGGCTTCTTTATCAAAGTGGGTCCTTGGCTGAAAAGGGTTGACCTGTATTTCTTCCAGTGAGATTTCGAATATTCCGGCAGATGGGTGGGAGGGAACCAGTTCCTGGTTTTTGGCTTTTTGCGGGGAATCCTCCAGCAAAGCTCCAAGACCTCTGCCCATGGCAGGTTTTTTCTTTATGGGTTTCTTATCGGACATGTTTCTTTATGCGTCAGTTGTATTCTTCATTCCGTTTTTGATGGCAATTTCATGCGCCAGATTGAGGTAGGCTACTGCCCCTTTTCCGTCTGCATCAAAGGCAATAACAGGTAGTCCGTAACTTGGAGACTCACTAAGTCTTACATTTCTAGGAATGATGGTTTCAAAAACCAGGTTTTTAAAATGCATCCTTACTTCATCCACTACCTGATTGCTTAAACGCAACCTGACGTCATACATTGTAAGTAGGATGCCTTCAATTTCGAGGTCAGGGTTGAGCCTGGTCTGAATGATTTTAATTGTATTGAGCAATTTGCCCAAACCTTCCAAGGCAAAATACTCGCATTGAACGGGGATGATTACCGAATTGGCTGCTGTCAGGGCATTGATGGTAATGAGGCCTAGAGATGGTGAGCAGTCAATGATAATGAAATCATAATTGTCCTTTACTTTGGCAATCACATTTTTCATTTTTTCCTCCCTGTTGTCCAGGTTGATCATTTCTACCTCGGCACCTACGAGGTCAATATGTGAAGGTACCAATTGAAGGTGTTCGATTTCAGTATTCAGGATAATGCTGCTGATGTCAACGCCATCTACCATGCATTCATAAATACTGTTTTCTATGCCTTTAGGGTCATGCCCAAGCCCTGAAGTCGTATTGGCTTGCGGGTCTGCATCAATGACCAATGTTTTGAACTCCAGTACAGCCAAGCTGGCTGCCAGGTTCATAGCTGTAGTGGTCTTGCCGACGCCTCCCTTTTGATTTGCTATGGCAATTACTTTTCCCATCAGGTTTGTTTATATCTTTATAGAATCTCCAATATTAAGTAAAATCAATTCTTTTCCTGCTTTTGCAGCTGCTTTTTTTGCATGTTCAAGATCGATTTCAATGTACGGGAAAGTATCGTAATGCATTCCGATTATTTTGTCAGTGCCTACAAAATCTGCTGCTTTGATGGCATCTTCTATCCCCATGGTGAAATTGTCGCCTATGGGCATAAATGCAAAATCCACTTTAAATTCTTCCCCGATAAGCTTCATGTCATAGGTGAGGGCGGTATCCCCTGCATAGTAAAAACAGCCTTTTTCATGCTTAATGACAAATCCACCAGGATTGCCACCTGATGCTCCGTCAGGGAGGGTACTGCTATGAATGGCATTGACGTATTTTACTTTTCCAAAATCAAATTTTTTGCTGCCTCCATGGTTCATAGGGTGATATTTTTCAATACCTTTTTCCGCAAACCAGACCGCCACCTCATAATTGGAGACCAGCATGGCGTCAGATGCCTTAGTGATGGCCTCCGCATCTGCCACATGATCTTCGTGACCATGGCTGATCAATACATAATCTGCACGAAGGGAAGAAACATCAATTTTAGAGGCTTTTTCATTTGGGCTGATAAAGGGGTCAAAAATGATGGTTTTGTCTCCCACTTTTACCAAAAAGGTTGAATGCCCATAGTAAGTTATTTCAATCATGGTATGTCAGTTTATTGGTTAGTAAGGCTTACAAATATATCATTATTATTGAACCTGCACATGAATTGTTTTCCACATGCCATTGTGGAAAGCTCTAATCCTTTGAGAATGAGCAAGGCAAACAAAAAAGACCCTTGCGGGTCTTTTTAAATTATTTCTTTTTGTTGGCTTCAGCAGCTTTCATCGCCTCTTCCAGCTTTTGCTGGAATTTCGACTTCTTCTTGTTGGCGTTTTTCCTTTTACTTTCTTCTACTTTTTCGCGGATTTTGGCATCATCCACAAAAAGCTTGATCAAAGCCTGCTGACCAAATGTTACCATGTTGGAGACAAAGTAGTAGAAGCTCAAAGCAGCCGGGAAGGAATTCAATACAAACATGAAGATGACCGGCATGATATAGCCTATATTTTTCATCGGGCCTGTTTGTGCTGTCAGCTGATTGTTGAAGTGTGTATAAGCAATCTGCGAAACGGTCATCAGCAAGGTAAAGAGACTGACGTGTGCACCATAGAAAGGTATGGTAAAGGGCAGATAAAATATAGCATCATAAGTAGATAGGTCATGAGCCCACAGGAAAGATTCCTGTCTCAGTTCGATGGAATTCGGGAAAAAGAAAAACATCGCAAACAAGAATGGCATCTGGAGTAACATGGGAAGGCACCCTGAAATCGGACTGACGCCCAATTTGCCGAACAGCTTCATCTGTTCCTGCTGCATTTTTGTAGGATCGTCAGGATATTTGGCTTTTAGCTCATCGATTTCAGGTTTGATCACCCTCATTTTGGCCATTCCAATGTAAGACTTATAAGTCAGTGGGAATAAGGCGGCCTTGATGATCAATACAATCAGAATAATAATGATACCATAATTGGTGAAATACCTCTCCAAAAACTGGAAAAGGTTGACGATGATGTATTTATTGACCCAGCTGACAAAGAAATAGCCCATGTAGACATTTTCTTCAAAACCGGGGGTTACTTTCTTTAATACATTATAATTGTTCGGGCCAAAATAGTAGCTCAGATCTGCTCTTCCATTTTCAAGTGGAAGTACGACCTCAGCCCTTACATTTTTTACTGATAGTGTATCACCTGGTGTTTGCTGCTCAAATTTTCCTGAATTGAACTGTCTTTCTGCAATAATACCTGAAGTGAAAAACCTCTGACTGAAACTAAACCATTTCAATGGATCATTGATCTGATCATCATCAGCATCTGAGGTCAGGCTAAGGTCATTGTGTTTTCCTGAGGTTTTATACCAATTGATGTTGGTTTTTCTTCTGGATTCTTCCAGGTCCTGCTCCTGTCTCAGCAACCTGTCGTCCCATACAATCTGTACTTCGTTGCTGCTGAGGTTATTGTTGAGTCCGGAAAATTCCAGGGATTTTCCCAAAATATAACTTCCTTCAGGCAGCGAGTAAGTCCTTACGATCTGTCCGCTTCCACTTTGGGCGATAAAAGTAATTACATTGGCTTTGACCCCGTCCACGTCCATTGTAGATACGGTTGGATTGAAATAAAACTGATTCAGGCTAAATTCACCTTTATCTGTCTGTATCATGAAATCCAGGTCGGAGCTTTCCTGGTCCAAAAGTACCAATGGTCTTTGGTCCCAAGTTTTGAACTCTTTTAATTCCACTTGTTTGATTTCAGCCCCTTTCGAAGAGAACGTGACAATCATTTTGTCGTTTTCCAGAACGACGTCTTCCTGCTGACCTTTAGTCATTGCGGCGAAAACGCCAAATTGCCTTAAGGCCATAGCATCCTGCAGGCTGTCAGGTTCGGAAGTTTCCGTACCCAGCTCTTCAATGTCTTCCCTGTCCTGATTGGCAATGGCTGTTTGGGCAGCTTCGGTAGTCTCTTCAGGTTGGGGTTGTGGAGCACTCGCAAAGAAAAGCGAATATATCAGCAGGACTGCTGCAAATAATATCAGCCCTGTCGCTTGATTTCTATCCATAAAATTTACTTTATACTCATTTTGGAAATGCAAAAGTAACCCAAATTTGACAGCTTCCATGAATCTGTCCAAATTTGGGTTACTTTATCTGTCACTCTGAGTCTTTTATAGTTATTTAATTTTCTTATTATCAATGGTTGCCGTAATGAATTTCACGAATAAAGGGTGAGGATTCAGTACGGTACTTTTGTATTCGGGATGGAATTGGGTACCTACAAACCATGGATGGTTTTTGATTTCCACAATTTCAACCAATTTGGTTTCAGGATTGACCCCTGCGGCTACCATTCCGGCATCCTGCATTTCTTTCAGGTATTTATTATTGAACTCATACCTGTGTCTGTGTCTTTCCTGTATTTTCAATTTCCCATAAGCTTGGGCTGATTTACTACCTTTTTTGAGATCGCAAGGATATGAACCCAACCTCATAGTACCCCCCATTTGTTCCAGATTTTTCTGTTCTTCCATCAATGCAATGATAGGAAAAGGAGTATCTGGATCCATTTCTGTGCTGTTTGCTCTTGGATGGCCAAGTACATTTCTGGCAAACTCAATCACCGCAACCTGCATACCCAAGCATATTCCAAAGAAGGGAATGTTGTTTTCGCGTGCAAATTTAACGGTTTCTATTTTTCCTTCAAGCCCTCTTTCACCAAAACCTGGTGCTACTACAATTCCATCTAAGCCTTCAAGCTTTTTGGTGACAGAATCTGGCAATAGTTCTTCAGAAGATATCAGTCTAAGGTTAACTTTGCATTCACAGGCTGCACCAGCATGGACAAAAGCTTCAATGATTGATTTGTATGAATCAGGCAGGGACACATATTTCCCGATCAAGCCGATCATTACTTCTTGTGTTGGGTTTTTGAACCTTCCCAGGAAGTCCTTCCATTGTTCCAGATCTGTATTTGTTTTGGAAGAAAGCTTCAATTTGCTCATGACCCTCTCGTCCAGTTTTTCTTTTTTCATCAACAAAGGCACATCATAGATGGTCTCTGCATCCATGGCTTCTATTACACAGTTGAGCTGTACGTTGCAGAAAAGTGCCAATTTCTTTTTAACCTCTGTCGGAAGATGGCGTTCGGTCCGGCATACCAAAATATCAGGCTGAATACCTGCTTCAAGCAATTGCTTGACAGAGTGCTGTGTAGGCTTCGTTTTCAGTTCCTTAGCAGCAGCTAAGTAAGGTATCAGCGTAAGGTGAATGACGAGGAAGTTATTGGAACCAATGTCCCATTTGGCTTGTCTTACGGCTTCTATAAAGGGTAGGGACTCTATGTCTCCTACGCAACCGCCGATTTCGGTAATGACTACGTCAAATTTCCCATCTTCACCCAATTTGAAAAAATTTCTTTTGATCTCATCTGTAATGTGCGGAATCACCTGAACGGTTTTCCCAAGATACTCTCCCTTTCTTTCTTTGGTAATGACATTGTTGTATATCCTTCCCGTAGTGACATTATTGTTTTGGGAAGTAGGAGTATTGAGAAATCTTTCATAATGTCCCAGATCAAGGTCGGTTTCTGCTCCGTCTTCAGTGACATAGCATTCCCCGTGCTCGTAAGGATTGAGAGTTCCTGGATCTATATTGAGATAAGGGTCAAACTTTTGGATGGTGACACTAAATCCCCTGGATTGAAGCAGTTTTGCCAGTGAGGCAGCAATGATTCCTTTTCCAAGTGAGGAGGTCACGCCTCCGGTAATAAAGATGTATTTGGTGGATGAGGCCATAAGAATGGTGCGGGCTTTTTATAGTTTATTTGGATTCTTATGGGATCCAAAGGTAGGTGAAATATTTGACTTGAGGGCCCAAAACTGTATTGAAATTTTGAAACTGTGAGTTAATGTGGTCAGCAATAGAGTTTAAAATCAGTTAGATTTGCCTTTCTGGCAAGTTGGATTATGTAGTTCAAAAGAAATTATCAGGCAGATTTTTTGATAAAAATTACCTCCCTGTCAATAATACCAAGTATTTTTGACGAAAAATTATATCGTGGAAATCAAAGAAATCACCCGAATCATCAAGCAAAAAGGGAGCGTAAAAGTCAAAGAAGGGCACGGTAAAGTATTGGAGCTGAGTAGTATGGAAGCATGGTCATCTTCCCGATATGGATCAGAAGGCATCTTTTTGATTTTTGATGTATTCCAATTGAGGAGTATTTCCGAACAGTTTTCCGAGGTTTCATTAGATGTTGTTGAGTTTGCCACTAAGCCAACCATTTATCATTCTATCAAAGGCCGCTTTTTGCAGAAGGGCCCCAGTCAAGATGGTAAGATCAGGTTTTCTTTGATCAAAAAGGATTTCTGGAACAAGTTGTTGTTTGCTTATGGACAAGTGCTTATCCTGAATGAATGTGAGGATGGGGAATTTGATTTCGAGACCAAGGACTTTTTCCCTCTATTGAGTGCGGGAACCAAGGAAATGTTTCTAAGTCCTGAGGGTGAAATCAAAATATTGAAAGGATGAATTTTAAAGAAGAACTGGACAAGCTTGATATTTTCGAAAGGGTTGGAAAGGTTGCCGATGAACTGGGGTTGGAAACCTATGTTGTAGGAGGGTATGTCCGGGATCTTATCCTGAAGCGTCCGTCAAAGGATATTGATTTTGTCTGTGTTGGAAGTGGTATTGTGCTTGCAAAAAAAGTTGCTGAGAGTTTTGATCATCATGTCCCACTTAATGTTTTCAAAAATTTTGGAACAGCAAATATCCGACTGGATGATTGGGAAATCGAATTTGTAGGCGCCCGAAAAGAATCTTACCGACATGATTCAAGAAAGCCCATTGTAGAAGATGGGACATTGCAGGAAGATCAGGAAAGGAGGGATTTTACCATCAATGCCATGGCCATTTCTGTGAATTCTTCCAATTACGGCGAACTGATAGATCCTTTTGATGGGCTTAAGGATATCAAGAGAAAGCTCATAAAAACACCAACAGATCCTGTTCTGACCTTTTCGGATGATCCTTTAAGGATGATGCGCGCCATCAGGTTTGCCAGTCAGCTCAATTTTGACATTGACCCGGATACTTTTGATGCGATCATACATGATGCTCATAGGCTGCAGATCGTATCCGGGGAACGTATCATCGATGAATTAAACAAAATCATTGCAGTAGAAAAGCCGTCCTATGGATTTAAGCTCCTGTTTGTGAGCAAGCTGCTTCACCAGTTTTTTCCTGAAATGGTTGAATTGCAGGGAGTAGATTCTGTTGGAGATAAGTCACACAAGGATAATTTCTATCATACCTTGCAAGTATTGGACAATATCTGCCAGCATACAGATGATCTATGGCTCAGGTGGTCAGCTATCATGCACGACATAGCCAAGCCAGCCACCAAGCGTTTTCACCCTAAAGTAGGGTGGACCTTTCATGGACATGAAGACAAAGGCGCCAGGATGGTACCCGGTATTTTCAGAAGGCTGAAGCTTCCTATGGATGAAAGGATGAAATATGTTCAAAAGCTCGTGCGATTGCACCTGCGTCCTATAGCTTTGGTGTCCGATAAAGTGACGGATTCTGCTGTGAGGCGCTTGCTATTCGATGCGGGAGATGATATTGATGACCTGATGACTTTGTGTAGGGCCGACATTACCTCCAAAAACAACAACAAAGTACAGCGGTACCTGGCCAATTTTGACAAAGTCGAACAGAAGATCGTAGAAGTAGAAGAAAAAGATCAGGTGCGGAATTTCCAACCACCTGTATCAGGTGAGGAGATCATGTCAATATTTGAGCTCCAACCCTCTAAAATTGTGGGAGAACTCAAAGAAGAAATAAAAGAAGCCATCTTGGAAGGACAAATTAAGAACAATAAAGATGAAGCTTTGGACTTATTGTATAAATTAGCCGCCCGAAAAGGATTACAAAAGAAATAACCTTAACCATGAAAAATAAGATTACCTTGATTCTAGGCCTGACCATGTTGATGGCTTTTACCGCAATTGCCCAGGAAAATCCTGCACCGGCCAATACCCAGGAAAGTGAAACATTGAGAAAAAGAAATGAAGTAGACCAGAGAATTTACCAAGCTGCCCTTAGATACAATGATTTCGCCGTAGCAAGGGTCAAGCTTTTTGAATTGATGGAAAGAAACCCTACCAATACCCGATATCCGGAATTGTTGGCTACTCTTTACTTTGATGCAGGTCAGTATACCTCTGCGGCTGTATCTGCACTTGATCTTTTAGAAGTTAATGACAAAAGTGTTGCAGGAGTGGAAATAGCAGCCTACTCATTGGAACAATTGGGAGCAATGGACAGGGCTTTGCCCCAGTTTGAAAGACATTATCTATTGACAGGAAATCTCTTTAGTCTGTACAAAACCGCATATATGCAATATTCACTTGAAAAGCATGAAGAAGCACTAAATTCCGTCAACATGCTGATCAAAAACAATAAGTCAACTGAAGAGAAAGTGGGATTTCCTAAAGCGGACAATGAAACACAAGAGGTCAACCTCAAAGCTGCCGGTCTGAACTTGAAGGCGATGGT
Source organism: Arthrospiribacter ruber (assembly GCF_019343195.1). Lineage (GTDB taxonomy): Bacteria > Bacteroidota > Bacteroidia > Cytophagales > Cyclobacteriaceae > Arthrospiribacter > Arthrospiribacter ruber. Next base: position 305,768 of record NZ_RPHB01000005.1, on the reverse strand, counting down.
TCACTTGGCTCTAAAAAACAAGACAGAAGCGCTTGAAGCTATCAATCAGGCATTGGAACTACAGCCTGATTTTGAATTGGCCAATGAAACAAAGGCTGAAGTGAACAAGCTTTGAAATCAGTAAAATCTGAAATCAAGTTATAAGATTGGCTAGTTGCCACAGTTTAGATAAAGTAAAGTAAAAGCCCGACTGTGTATCTCAGTCGGGCTTTTTGATTCTAGAGTCGTTTTAAAATAGATGGTCAGGGATTAAGAAAAAACCGCATCTTTTGTTTTCCGGTGCTACCTAGGCCAACATAGAACTTTATGGCCCGTGCATTGAATTCAGGAGTTTGCCACTGTATGTTTTTACAATTGTTTTCACGGGCTACCTCTCTGATTTTGTCCATAATGGCCGCGCCAATTCCCAATCCCCTGCAGGATTCGTCAAGGTACAGGCAATCCATGTACAGAAAAGGAGCTGCATCCCAGGTAGAAAAGTCAAAGGTAAAGGTGGTAAATCCTTGGGCTTTTCCATCAATGTCCACAATCCAGCAATTTAGTCTTTTGATATCCCCGAAAATGGCTTCCCTTAACCTCTCCATTTTTCCTTCAGGATCATAATCACTTTTTTCATAGGCTGCATGTGCTGCACAAAGTTCAATCAATTCCGGTAGGTCTTTTTCCTCACAAGGTCTAATGGTATAATTCATGGTTTTTGTTAAAGTGTTTTGTTTGTTAATGGCAATGAACCGATAGTTCAGTACGCTAAATTTAAGGCTTATATATTTTCTACAAACCTATAATTAGGGAAAATAAAAAAATAAACCATAATACTTGTGACCACCAAAGCAAATAAAAAGCTGATCAACATGACTCTTTTGATACTTAGAATTTCCTTACTAGCCCCATTTCTTTCTGCAATTTCTTTCTTCGCTCCTGGAATAAAACCTTGTACCAATCCGAGTACAGCCAGGAAATAAATCGTCAAAAGAATAAGGAGGCTTGTAAAAATCTGCATGTTTTATTCGTTACTCTACAAAAGTAGCCTTATGCTTCAATTAAAAAAGCCAAACAGAAAATTTAACTCCGGCATAATACTGGGTTTGGTTTATCTTAACATTCAAGGCCTTAGGTTTTTGGAATTAAACCATGTTCTATTAAACCTTTGCCGATCATCAAAACAATCTCAAAAAACCCCACAGATTCTTCAACCAAATCAAGGTAATAATAGTTGTTACTTAGATGAATGTAGGATCTGCGCGTATTATAGCTGAATTTCCGTGTGTTTGTGAAATATCATGAACTTGTTATGTCTACTTCGTCAAGACATTTTATTGGCCTAGAGAAGTTATAGTTTATATTTGAGGTTTATTTCGGGTTTTAAACATCTTGATTATTAAAAAATACATCATCAAATTTTTCAAAATACTGGGCATCACTTTGGCAGTTATTCTGTTTTTGGTGGTTGCTTTGATACTTTTTATAAGAAGCCCATGGGGTCAGGATATAATCGTTCAAAAAGCGACCACTTATGTAAGCGATCAGACCAAAACTAGGGTAGATATCGAAAGGCTTTTTATTACTTTCAGCGGTAATCTATATCTGGAGGGATTGTTTCTTGAAGACCAAAAGGGTGACACACTATTGTATTCCAAAAACCTAGAAACTGGTGTTTCAATTTTGCCTTTGATAAGAACAGGTGAAATAAAGGTTTCAAAACTTTACTGGGAAGGTTTGAGGGCTAATGTCAACAGGGATTCAGTTTCAGGACAATACAATTTTGATTTCTTTATAGAAGCTTTTGTTGAGGAATCCGAAGAAAGTATGGGAGATGCAGCTTCTGTGTCGTCAGAGGAGCCCTCAGATTTTCCGAAATTGACCGTCGGTCCTGTGGACCTTAAGGATTTTAGGATCAGTTATTTTGATGGAGAGCTCGGTATAGACCTGAATGCTTACTGGGAGGAAATCAAAATCAGACTGGATGAGGTGGATCTGAATAAAATGAACTTTGGTATTTCTGAGGCTGCTATATTGAATTCCAGGATAAATTACCTTCAGTTCAGATCCTTTCCTCCCTCGGAGCCCAGCGAATCATCTGAGCTTCCGCCTCCATTGTTGTCATTAGGTAAGTTTAGTATTAAAAATGCTGATTGGAAGTATGAGTCAGTTCCTGATGGAATAGATGCGGAGTTGATTTTGGGAGACTTTTGGATAGAACTCCCAGAAGCAGATCTGGAAAGTCAAAAAATCATGGTAAAGTCCTTAGGATTACATGAATCCGACATCAGGTTGAAAATGACCGAGATAGAAAGGAGTGAAGCTGAGGCGATAGAAGATTTGGAAGGCAATGAGGGGTTTGAATGGCCTGAGTGGATTGTGGAAGTAGGCAACATTGATATAGAGAATAACTCACTCGGATATCAACTCGGTGACGCTGAACCTACTGTAGGGCTTTTCAATCCGGACAATATTCTTCTAAACAATTTCAATTTTCAGGCCCATAGCCTTCATTTAAGGGATGAAAAGGCTGGATTGGTCTTGGATGAGTTTACTTTCGAAGAGCAAAGTGGCTTTGGTCTAGAGACCTTTGCTTTTGATTTCAAAATCAATGATAAACAATTAAATATTGAAGATTTTAAAGTAAAAAGCAATTCATCTTCAATAGAAGCTTCACTCGCTCTGGAGTACAGTTCATTGGAACGTTTGATAGAGCATCCGGACCGAAGTAAATTCCGATTTGAGCTCATCACCTTAAATACCGACGCATCTGAGGCATTGTTTTTTGCACCTGAACTGGAAAAGGAAGGATACTTTAGGGAGTTGATGAAAAATGGCATAGTCGCCAATGGAAGTCTATCGGGAGACTTAAGTAGTCTGGATATTCCACGATTAAGAATGGCATATGGACCCACCACATCACTTCAGATCGATGGATTGAGCTTACGTAATTATTTGGACACAGAGAAATTAAGATTTGATTTGGGTCAACTGGTTTTTGAGTCTGATGAAAAGTCCTTGAATCCATTTTTGGAGGATCTCGAGTTGGATTATGATATACCGAAAACTCTAGTGCTCAGAGGGAATGCTCGTGGTAGTCTAGAAGAACTTGAGACTGATATCGAATTAAAAACCTCAGACGGAAATGTAATGCTTCAGGCTGAGTTTTTGGATCAGCAACCTTATAAGCTTCATTCAAGCCTTGAGCTAGATGAATTGGATTTGGGTAAAATTCTAAAAATGCCAGACCTTAAACCCATCTCGCTCAAAATGACAGCAGAGGGAGAAGGTAATGGATTATATGACCTTAGAGGGAAGTTAAAAACAGACGTTGATCAGTTGCAATGGGGGGATTATGACCTGTCTTCCTTGATCTTTACTGTTGAAGCCAAAGATACCATGGCAGATCTTGTATTTGCCATAGAAAAGGATATCCTGGATATCAAGCTAGAGGCTTTGGCCAGATTGGATACTGTCAATCCGGAGCTGATTTTTTCTTTAGATTTGAAGCATTTGGAAACCCAAGCCATGAGACTGACTGCTCAGGACATCACTACCAGAATGAAACTGGAAGGTGAAGTATCAGGAAGCTTGGATGACATCAAAGCAAAATTGCGTCTCGAGGAAGCATTTATGTATTATGAGAGGCAAGCCTATCCAATTGGGGAGATTGCTTTAGAAGCCAGGCTTTCTGACGCTATTACTACTATGAGCATAAAGTCTGATTTTTTGAAGGGCCAGGCAGAAGTGAATGGTTCGGCTGAGGCATTGACCGAATCTATGCAGACCTATTTATCTGAACTGGTATCCGGGGAAGTGGATACATTGGCAGACCGAAGCATAAAAGCAAAGGGTGAATTTCAATTTAGCCCTACACCTTTTATAGATCAATTGTTGGTGTCAGGTATTGAGGAGTTGGATACAGTAAGTATTACCTTCGATTTTGATGCGGAAAGGGCAATATTAAATGCTCAGGTTTACCTTCCCCTTTTGGAATATACAGATGTCAAAGTCAGGTCTTTTGAACTGGACTTGGATGGAGATGCCAACAGTCTTTCCTTATCTGCAGGATTTAGGGAATTAATTTTTGGTCCTATTGATATGGGGGAAACAAGTCTCACGGGAACTTTTCAGGAAAATGACGTAAGGTTGGACTTTTTATCGCTTTACAATGAAGAGCCGATCATTGACCTCAAGTCAGTATTGAAGTTTGAAGGGGATACTCTTATTTATCACATCAATCCGGAAGGCTTGATTTTCAATTCCCGGTCTTGGCAAATGCCTGAAAACAACGCTGTCTACTACGCTGAAAATTACCTGAGTTTTGAGGATTTTGCTTTTACAAGAAATAATCAGGAACTCCGTCTGAGCAATGAAGTATTGGATACCGAGGATGAGCAAATTGGTGTTCTTTTTAAGGATTTTAACCTCAGTACTTTTACCAGCTTCCTCAATCCCGATGATCCATTGGTAAAAGGAATTGCTAATGGTGAGTTTGTGGCAGTAAATCCTTGGGATGCGATTGGTGTACTGGCGGATTTCAGGGTAAATGACCTGGAAGTTATGGAAATTCCTTTGGGTACTTTGACTATTGATGCCGAAGCCAGGACGCTTCAGGAATATGATTTTAGTCTTGCTCTGAAAGAAGGAATGATAGACTTGGATCTGGACGGTGTGATTGAAGCCAATCAAGAAAGTTCACTTTTGGATTTGGAGCTCAAGCTCAATGAGCTAAAAATGGCCATGATAGATAAGTTTGCCGGAGATGAAATCCGTAATACAGAAGGTTACATCAGTGGTAATGTACGGGTGACAGGTAGTTTTCAGGAACCTGTTTACGAAGGAACACTTGATTTCAATGAGGTATCATTGGTAGTGAGTCAGCTGAATAATAAATTTTCAGTCAGTGAGGATCAGTTACGCGTTGACAATAGTGGTCTATACTTTGAGGATTTTGATATCAGGGATGAGTCAGGTCAGGAGTTCAACATCGACGGAAAGATTGATACTGAAGATTTTTCGCAGATTGGCTTAGATCTTAAGATCCGGTCTGAGAACTTTCAGGTGCTTAACTCTACCCGTGAAGACAATGACCTCTTTTTTGGTAGGGCAAATATCAATCTGGATATGGATGTAAAGGGAACCACAGAGCTACCTGAATTAGATGTCAGATTGAGGATCAATAGGGGTACCAATTTCACTTTTATCGTTCCTGAGAGCCAACTCGAATTGGTAGAAAGAACCGGTGTAGTCATTTTTGTCAACCATGCAGACCCTTATGATGTAATGAACCAAAGGGAAAATGAGATAAGTACCCAGGGAATTCAGGGCTTTGATGTGAAGGCTAATCTTCAGATAGATCCTGAAGCAGTTTTCAATGTGGTAGTAGATGAAAGAACCGGTGACAATCTCCGTCTTCAAGGGGAAGCAGACCTGAATATGTTGATGAATCCCAATGGGAATATTTCTTTATCAGGAAGGTATGAGGTACGAAGCGGGCATTATGAACTTAACCTTTACAATCTGGTAAGTAGAAGGTTTGAGCTTGCCGAAGGCAGTTCAATTCTCTGGAATGGAGATCCATTGGATGCCAGTCTCAATCTTAGGGCGATTTACAATGTCAGGACATCAGCGGCAGAACTTATGCAGGCCCAGCTGAGTGGCTCCGGGCCGGATACCAGAAGCCAATTTAGGCAGGTACTCCGTTTTCAGGTTTTTCTTAAGGTAGACGGTGATTTGATGCAGCCTCAGATCAGTTTTGAATTGGACATGCAGGAGCAGGATAGAGGGGCCTTTGGAGGGGCTGTATATTCTACTGTACAGCAGCTTAATGAAAACGAAGATGAAGTGACCAAGCAAGTGTTTGCATTATTGGTGCTCAACCAGTTTTTCCCGACTATGGGCAATGATGGCTCTACTGGAGGTTCAGTAAACCTTGCCCGTTCCAGTGTCTCTCAAGTGTTGTCATCGCAGCTCAATGCCTTGTCTGATCGTTTATTTGGTGAATCCGGATTCAGCCTGGATATGGATCTGGATTCATTTACAGATTATCAGAATGGAGGACCGGAAGATAGGACACAATTGAATGTCGCAGCCAGACAGAGGTTGTTTGATGATAGATTGGTAATTTCTGTAGGAGGTCAAATGGATGTAGAGGGCGGTTCCAGAGAAAGTGTCAATCAAGGTGATGCACTCTTCGGTGATGTCAGTTTGGAATATCTGCTTGATACCAGGGGACAATGGAGGGCCAAAGCGTACAGAAGAAACCAATTTGAGTCGGTTATTGATGGACAGCTCATAGTTACCGGATTGTCCTTTATTTTCAATAGGGAATTTAATGCATTTAAAGAGCTATGGCGAAAAAGGGAGATCGATGAAGCCATAGAAGAAAATGAGCTGGAATTGATAGATGATTTTGAAGAAACAGAAAATCCATGAGCTGTAAAATTTTTATACTGATTTCTATCGTTTTCCTGACAGCCTCATGTGGGGTAAAAAGATTTATTCCTGAAGGAGAGAAATTGTATACGGGAGCAGACTTGGATCTATCGGCAGATTTACCGAGAAGAGAAGTCAATGAGCTGGAAAATGAGCTGGAGCGCTTGCTGAGACCTCGGCCTAACAGCAGGGTGCTTGGTGTAAGGTTTGGACTGTGGGCTTATTACAAGGGGAGCAAGGAAAACCCAGGTTTTATCAACAGGTTTTTAAAGAACAGGTTTGGTGAAAGTCCTGTTTACCTATCTGATGTGCAACCCGAAAGGACATTGGATATTTTGGGGAATAGGATGGAGAATAAAGGTTATTTTTTCTATGATACTGATTATGAAATAAAGGAAAAAGAAAAGTTCGCTTCTCTTAAATACGATATTGAGTTTACAGAAGCCTATAAACTTGAGAGTTATACTCTATTGGGTGATACTTTGGGAGTGATCAAAGACATTCAAAATGATATTGAAGAAACGGAATTGAAAAAGGGTACCCGTTTTGACTTAGATAAGCTGAAGGAAGAAAGAGAACGGATTGACAGGGCACTAAAAGCGAAGGGCTATTATAATTTCAATGCTGATCTGGTCATTTTTGAATCTGATACCAATCAGTATGATGACAGGAGATTTGACCTTTATTTGAGGATTAAGAATGAAGCTCCTGAAAAATCCCTTCATCCATACACCATTCAACAAATCCGCGTATACCCTAACTATTCCGTGACAGCTGATAGGGACAATATGGACACAGTCAGGGTGGGTGGAATAAAAGTATTGCAAGATGAGATGGTTTTTAGGCCTGATTTGCTGGAAAACTATATTCTATTTGCACCAGGACAGAAATTTAACCCACAGACTTCCAGGCTTACCTCCAACAGGTTGTCAAGTATAGGGAATTTCAGGTATGTGAATATTTCTTTTCAGGAGGGAGATGAAAGAGAGGAGGATGGTACATATCCTTTGGATGCTAGAATTCTCTTGTCTCCATTGGATAAAAGAGGAGTGAGGGCCGAAATTCAGGGAGTAACTAAATCAAATGCTTTTGTAGGCCCGGCTTTGATTTTAAATTACCAAAACCGAAACCTTTTCAAAGGAGGTGAGACCTTTAACCTGACCGGTAAAATAGGATATGAACAGCAGATTGCAGCTGGACAGAGGGAGGCTTTGAGATCAATTGAATTGGGTTTAACAGGTTCTTTGGTTTTTCCACGTGTAATTTTTCCTGTACCTATTATGAACAGGTTCAATTATTCAATACCCAAAACCAGAATTTCACTTGGCTATGAATACCAAAACAGAACAGATCTTTATCAGCTTAATTCCTATAAAGCTTCATTTGGGTACTTTTGGAATGTCAACCGCTATCAATACCACGAATTCAATCCTATCAGCTTAAGCATAGTTGACCTTGCCAACACCACTCCAGCTTTTGAAGAAATCTTGAATTCCAATCCCTTTTTAAGAAGGAGTTTTGAGCAGCAGTTTATCGCAGGGATGAATTACACTTGGAACTACAATCAGCTGGTAGATTCAGAAAGGAAAAATGCCATTTTAGTGTCATCCACGATTGATCTTGCAGGTAACTTATTAAAAGGACTGAATCAGCTTGTTGGTTCTGAAAATCCGGATTTTATATTTGGGCTTGACTATGCACAATTTTTAAAGGGGGAAGTTGATCTGGTGTATTATCATAGATTTACCAAAGAGCATAACTTGGTTGGAAGGGTGTTTGGAGGACTAGGAGTTCCTTTGGGTAATTCGGTCTCTTTGCCTTTCGTAAAGCAGTTTTTCTCAGGTGGGCCCAGGAGTGTTCGTTCCTTTAGAATTAGGGCCTTGGGACCGGGTACTTTTGTACCACAAAGCATAGGCGCTGGAGGTTTCTTTGATCAAGCAGGAGACATACGTCTTGAGGGTAATTTGGAATACAGGTTTCCATTTAATAGGTTCTTGAAAGGTGCCTTTTTCGTGGATGCTGGCAACGTGTGGTTATTCAATGAAAATGACGCACTTCCAGGGGGGAAATTCAGCAGTGCTTGGGTAGAAGAACTTGGGGTCGGTGCTGGATTTGGTCTCAGGGTGGATGTTCAGTTTTTTGTATTAAGGTTTGACCTTGCCGTTCCTGTGAGAAGGCCTTGGCTGGATGCTGATGAAAGGTGGCAACAACGATTTGATTTTGGTAGCGGAGACTGGAGACGGGAAAATATGGTTTTGAATTTTGCTATAGGATATCCATTCTAATTTTCAATACTGAGGATATCCGCAATTAGACCAGTAAGCAATTTTATAAGGGGTCTAGGTCAATCTGATTTAAATAGAATTAGGTTGGTAAACAAAGGTTAATTTTTTTCCCGATTATTCTACTGGTAAGAAAGCGGATACTCGTAATACTAATTTTGATGGCATAAAAAAACCCGGTTCAAAAAAACCGGGTGGAATCTGAAAAAAATTGGTTACAGACTGTCTATAAAGTTTTTAACTTCCTCTTTAGACTTGCCGGTTTTCTTCTGGATCTTGCCTAGAAGTTCGTCTTCCTGACCTTCCGCATAAGTAAGCTCATCCTCGGTCAATTCACCGTATTTTTGCTTCAACTTACCTTTTATCTCATTCCAGTTTCCTTTCATTTTATCTTCAAAAGCTCCCATAATAATAATTTGGTTTAGATTAATAATTCATTATTTGATTTACTTATATCCATAAACTATGCCTTCTGAGTTTTATTTTGTCAAAAACCCTGAAAGGCCTCTAATACTGCTTTTTAACCTCATTTCTATTTTCAATACCAAAAAGACTATTATTGAAATTTGGGGATGCATGACCATAAAGTGGGGAAATTTTGATGTCAAATAGGTCGGATAAAGAGATTTTTTCTCCATTCAGTATTAAGAATTCCATTGTTTGGATAAGAATAGTATAATAAATAATTGAAAATATTAATTTATTGCTTCTTCGTGAAAGATTTAGGTCTTTTGGCTTAATTACTGTTTGATTCCAAGTATACCAGCACAAAACCCTAATTGTTAAAAACTAATTTCAGATAGGCTTATCAGCTAGGTTTTAATAATTGAATTTCAAAATCATAAGCGTTATGAGACCATGCAAAATCATCCAAGAAGAAGGGTTTGGCCAAAGCTGGCTGATATTCCCCAGATTTTTATCCAAGCTTTTAAAATTTGGAATGCAAATAACCCTTGGCGCCTAGGTGCAGTAGTAGCATACTATGCAGTGCTTTCACTTCCAGGTCTTCTGGTAGTAGTCATCAATAGTGTTGGTGCGATTTGGGGCAATGAATTGGTGCAGGGCGAGATCCATGAACAGATTGAGGAAGCTTTGGGGAGCAGTGCTGCTCAGGGAATAGCTGCAATTGTTGAGAATTCCCAAGCCGATGATAGAACTATTTTTGCCAGTATAATTGGAGTGGGAGTTCTGATTTTCGGTGCTACGGGTGTGTTTTATCAGTTACAGATCAGCATCAATGAAATCTGGAATGTGAAGGTAGATCCGGATGCAGGTTTTTGGAAAATTCTTAAGGATAGGGCAGTCAGTCTCGCTTTTGTGATGGTCATAGTGTTTTTGTTGATCATAAGTTTTGTAGCATCTACTGCAATATCTATGATGAGCAGCTACTTGTCCAATATTTGGGAACCTGGTTGGGTTATTATTGCCCAAATAATAGAATTTACATTCAGTACAGCTTTGCTGGGCGGATTGTTTGTCCTGATATTTAAATATATGCCGGATATCAAGCTTCCATTTGCTACTGTGTGGTTAGGAGGTATTTTTACTGGGCTTTTATTCAATGTAGGTAAATTTTTGCTCAGTATTTATTTCAGTGCTTCCGACCCAGCATCCACATATGGGGCAGCTGGATCGGTAGTGCTGGTTCTGCTTTGGGTATCCTATTCCTGTCTGATATTATTTTTTGGTACAGCGATTACCAGAGCCTTTGCAGATCATTATCATTATGAATTGGTCCCAGCCAAACATGCCATTATTGTTGAGGAAAAGGAATTGATATTAAAAAAAGGATCTGAGTTCGATAGAGAAGTGTAGTCCTATCCAGTCAGATCATAGGGTGTTTTAAGACACTTGTTATTTATTAAATGTTCAACTAAATACAAAATAGATATGAGTACAGGAGAATTATTAAACGCATTGATTGATAAGTTGGAAGGCTGGGCAATAGCCATTGTCCGTTTACTTCCAAATCTCGCACTTGCTATTTTGGTGATCTTCTTGGGCTTATTGGCAGCCAAAATTGTCAGAAAGTTTTCCAAAAGGCAACTGACCAAGTTCCATGTGGATAAGACCATAACAGGTTTTCTAAGTAGGATACTCTTTATAGCTGTTATTGTAGTGGGCTTGGTGGTAGCACTGTCCATATTGAATTTGTCCGGTACTGTAGCATCAATCTTGGCTGGACTTGGAATTTTAGGTTTGGCTTTAGGTTTTGCCTTTCAGGATACCGCAGCCAATTTTATGTCAGGTATATATATCACCTTTAAGCAGCCATTTGCTATAGGAGATGTAATTGAGACCAAAAACGGAACCATGGGAAATGTCATGGACATCAACCTAAGAGTAACAAAAGTGAAGACTTTTGACGGACCCATTGTATATGTTCCGAATAGATTTTTGTTTGAGGATGATTTTACGAATTTTACCGAAAGTGGTCAAAGAAGATTGAGAGTGGCATGTGGAGTAAGCTATGGAGATGACTTGGAAAAGGTCGAAAAAATTGTTTTGGAAGCATTGGAAAATACTCCGGGTAGAATTCAAAACGAAGATATCACTATTCACTGGACAGAGTTTGGAGACAGTTCTATTGATTTTACTGCCAATATATGGTTAGATTATACAAGAGAGAATAAGGCTTTTGTAGGAGCAAAAAACTATGCATTCAAAGCTTTGAAAAAAGCTTTTGATGATAATGATATCATGATTCCATTCCCAATCAGAACTTTGGACTTTGGCATCAAAGGGGGTGTTACGTTCAAAGAAGAAATCAAAGAGTCAGGTGCCTGGGAGCATAACGGTGAAGAAAAGAAGGTTAAAGAATAGAGTCTGAATTATTGAAACGGTTTAGGGGCTGTCCAATTTGTATGGACAGCCTTTTTCTATGTGGAACTCTTCTCTCAAAATTCTTTGGTTAAAGCACTAGCCTATAAATGCTCTCATGACATTGATCCCCTTTATCTACATCATGGTTAATGTTATTGTCAAATAACTATTGTTTATCTATTTTTTCCCCTGAATTGGGAATGAAATTCCTATGATTGTGGAATTGTTTCGCACTGATTTTTTCGGGCCTCTTCAATTGTAAATGTTTCCATTATGAATATAAATATCTGAAAATCAAACTATTAATAATTTTTTTAAACTTTAAAACCCTTTAATTTTTGGGTTGGAACCTCCTTTGCAAAAGTACAAGTAAATCAACTTTTGTTAAACCAAACTTTAATGACCATGCAACGAACAAACGGAATTATATTAGGAATAGGGATGGGCTTATGTATCATCTCTTGTGAGCAAAAAGGAAAAACTGAACAACAAGAGAAGAGTGTAGACAGGCTTGAAAACTTCGTGGACAGTGTGGAAACAGCAGTTAACAGAGAAGCAAATCACAACTGGACAGTGTTGGACAATAGGTACAATAAGCTGGTTTCCAATGTTGAGGCTTCCTACGATGATTCAAAAGAAAAAGCAAGAGAAAAATACGAAGACTTGGAGGAAAGGTATGAAGAGGCTAAAGTAGAAGCCAGAAACAAAACCGCCAAAATGCAGGAGGATGCTGAGAGACATATGTCCAATGTAGAATCTTGGTGGGAAAGAAATACGGCTAGAGCTCAGCAAGGTACCAGAAATACAATGGATGATATCGAAGAAGGTGCTAAAGATAGTTGGGAATGGCTAGAGAAAAATACCGATAAACTTGGTGATGATATCCGTGCCAGATACGAAAAAATAAAATCTGATCTCGAAGGATAAGATTTTGAAGAATAGGATTGGGTGATTTTTTAAAGAGTGATTAAGATTTTTTCAGCTGAAAAAAAGGGGTTATTCAAAAGTGAATAACCTCCTTTTTTTTATATACAGTCCAATGCGATATAAAAAGTAGTACCCATACCTTCTTTGCTTTGAACGCGAACAGTTCCACCATGGCTAAATATTATGTTTTGCGTATTGGTAAGTCCGAGTCCTGAACCTGTTGGCTTACTAGTGTAAAATGGCTCAAAAAGCCTATCTAATTTTTCCTGAGAGATTCCTGATCCATTGTCGGAAATTTCTACCTGACACTTATTGTTTTTTACAGTGGACTTGACTCTGAGCATACCAAAGTCATGGTCTATTGCCTCAACGGCATTTACAAGAATATTGACAAAAGCTATTTTGACCTTCTCAACATCTACGCTTACATCACCTACTTCATCCGAAAGCTGTGTGACTAACTTGATTTTTTTCAGTTCAATCCTTTCCTTAACCAATTGCACGGCTTCATCAAGGATCTTATTAAGTGGGTAAATTTCTGATTGTAATTCTGTAAACCTTGTTGATTCCAATAATTCTGTAATAAGCTGATTGATCCTTGTACAATTTTTTTTAATGGATTCAATCAGGTCTCCACTTTCATCTTTTATTTCCGAAGGCAATTCATAACATAATTGTTCTGCAGATAAGAGGATGGTAGTCAGAGGGTTTTTGACTTCATGGGCAAGGATTCTGGCTATCCTTCCTGTAGAGCTAAATCTTCTTAGGTTGTATAATTCTTCATCTTTGATTTTCAGTTCTGTCAGGTCTTTGACCATGATCTGAAAAAGGTCATCATTGGTCTCGTTCATTACTACGCTGATCAGGGCTACAATATTCTGCTCAGGATTGATTTTGATTTTAGCTTCAAAATCCAATACATCAGCATTGCTGCTAAGTATGTTTTTCAAAAACAGTTTGTCTTCCTTTTCAACCAAGAGGTCTATGAAATACAGAGATTGACCATTGGATTTTTTGGGATTATATTCGAATTTTTGCAGAAAGGAGGGGTTGAAATCAATGATCAATGAATCCTGGTCTACCAAAATTATAGGGTCAGCTGCCCTTTCAAATATGCTTTTGAATTTTTTTCCTGCCAGATCCAAGCTTTCGTGGAGTTCTGCATCCCTGATCGCATAGCGTATTGTCCTGCCAAGCATCTGGGCATCAAAAGCACCCTTTACTAAATAATCTGAAGCACCGGATTCCATGGCCTGATTGTCCACAGTACCATTTTCCATCCCAGTGAGTATGATTACAGGGGCATGCTTCTGCCTCGACTTGATCATTTCAAGGACTTCAAGACCAGATTGTGAACCTAACCTGTAATCTACAAGGTAGGCATCATACATTTTATCCAATTTGGATTTGGCGTCCTCAAAACTTCTTGCATGAGTCAATTCTAACTGCATAGCCGTATAACCACGCAACATAGTCTTCACTAACAGAAAGTCATCTGCATCGTCATCTACGTATAAAACCCGTTTATTATTTTCCGCCATAAGCTTCAATATCAGGTTTCAATCTCAATCTGGCAACAAAACAGTTTTACCCCAATAGGTCTCAAGTTCCTTTCCTACCGAAAGTAAACCGTCAAATGTACCTGGCTTGGTAATATAACTGTTGCTACCTGAGTAATAGGTAGCTTTGATATCGTCTTCCAATTGAGAAGTGGTGAAGATGATTACAGGTATTTTCTTCAAGGTATTATCAGACTTGATTTCGACCAAAGCTTCTCTGCCATCTTTTTTAGGCATGTTGAGGTCCAATAAAATAAGGTTTGGAAGAGGATATTTTTCTTCATCCTTAAACTTACCCTCTCTTTTCAGATACTGTAAAAGGATTTCTCCATTTTCTACACAGATAAGTTTGGCTTTGTCAAATGACTCTTTGAATGCTTTTGTTATCAAAAGTCTATCATCGATATCATCTTCGGCTACCAGGATGTTCATTACTTTTTCAGTTTTCATGTTGTGGATTGGGTTATGTTTAAAGATGAACGTTACGAAGTTAAACATTTTTTTTTGGTATAACCTTATTTACTTTTTAAATTTCAAGAAGTATTTATTTTACGTGTTATAATTTTTCAATAATATATGTGGATTTTTTTATAAAATTAAAGAGCAGTAAGTTTCTGTTGATCTTCAGATTTTTGAAAATTCACTGCTATTTTGGCTAATTCTCACCTACGACCTATAATCTGGGAAAATCATGTGAAATTTTGAACCTTTACCTTCTTCGGATTCAGCGAAAATAATTCCTTCCATTTTTTCGAATATTTTTTTACAAACAGCCAGTCCTATACCTGTTCCATCATACGCATCTTTTCCATAAAGTCTTTGGAATATGATAAAAATTTTGTCTGCATATTCCTGATTAAACCCAATACCATTATCCTCTACAGTTATATGGTAGTAGGTCACTTCTGCATCAAAATCTTCCAGGTGTAGTTTTATAAAGTCTTCCGAAGGGATATCTGATTTGATAATGATTTTGGGGTTCTGATCAGGTTTTGAAAACTTGATGGCATTACTAATCAGGTTTTGAAATACCGTTCTCCAATCTGTGTATGAACCCTTTATTTCAGGGAGATTCTCTATATTGATTACTGCATTTTTTTCATTGACTACAACAAAAAGATCATCTAAAACTTCATTGACTACATTTTCAAGTAGAAGGATTTCATCATCTTCCTTTTGTCTACCTGCACGGCTGTACTCCAAAAGATCTGTGATCAGTTTCCTCATTCTGTTGGCGGCAAAGGCAATCCTTTCCAAATAGAGTTTTCCATCGCCTTCCAGTTCATCCTTATATTGTTCCTGAAGGAGATCATTGAATGAAGTGATCTTCCTTAAAGGCTCTTGAAGGTCGTGTGAAGCTACGTAAGCAAACTGTTCCAGCTCTTTGTTGGAAATATTGAGCTGATAGACTTGCTCCTCAAGCTGCTCTTTATAAGAGGCCAATTGTTTATTGGCAGCTTCTTGTTCTTTTTTGTATTTGGAAAAAGAATTGAAACTGATGATAACAGCGCATATGGATATGGCAACCACAGCAAAAATTATTATTGCCAGAACATTTAAATTGTTGACCAGTTTTTGGCTTTTCTCGTCCAGAGATGTTCTCTGATGGTGAAGAATTAAATTGTTTTTATCTTTGATTTTTTGCCCAAACTTCAGAAAATTCTCTTTTCTATGCGCTTTTACATATTCAAAATATTCCTCAGGATCAGGGTTGCTTGATAGTGAATTTTTATAAGTTGCAATTCTCTCATCAATCAAATAGGTAAGTGCATCAATATCTTCCTGACTTTCATTTATGTTGACCGCTACTAGCTTTAAGCTATCGATTTTTTTATAAATGTTGGTCTGAATATTTTGTATACTATCTAAAAATACAGAATCATAAGTAGTGGCAAAGCTCAGGATAGCGATTTCGTTTTCGAGAACAAGGCTGTGAATATCATTGGTCAAGGTTATCATGGAATCTGTATCCTCATTGATTTTATTGAGGTAATTGATCCGATTAAGGGTATAGATAGAAATGATGCCGGTCAGCACAATCAATATCAGGGTGAGAATAGAAAATGCTTTGATTTTGTCCATAGTCGATGTCAATATAATAAAACTTCCTGTACGCAAAATGGGGCTGACATTCCCCAGAGATATGATTCTAAAAAGAGGTTGAAATCCAAAAAAGGCCTCATTTAGCCTTAATTGGCATTTTTCCTTTCAGGCACAAATATTGGAATTTTCATTGTAAAAATTATTTAAACTTAAAATTTTAAAACGATGGGAAATTTATTGTATTTGATCGCAGTGATACTTGTTATCGGATGGATATTCGGAGCATTTGTGTATAGCGTAGGTGGATTGATCCACATATTATTGGTATTGGCAATCATTTCTATTTTATTCAGAGTGATTTCTGGAAGCCGGGTATAGCAATCTTAATTTAGATTTGCTATTTAGATCATCAGGAGCAGTTGATAAATAAACCAAAAGACATTTAGTTTGTCTTTTGGTTTATTTTTAAATAGGTGGAATCCTTTGTTTACCAACAAAAGGATTCTTTAATTGGAGGGCGATGACAAAAGAAGGCTTAAATTTAATAACCAAATGGGAAATAGAGTAGTAGTGATTATAGATGATGAGATAGGGATATTAAATTTGTTGGCAAGATTTCTTAAAAGAAAGGGATTTGAAGTCCATACAGCTATGAACCTATCTGAAGGAGATGACCATTTGCGCAATGTTAAACCAGATTATTTATTTTTAGATGTAAATTTACCCGATGGAAACGGGCTGGATATGTTGCCGAAAGTGAAAGGCGATTTTCCTTCTTTAAGCATCATCATGATGAGTGCTTTTGACCATGAGGATATGAGGATGCAGGCACGTTCTAAAGGAGCTTTGGCATTTCTTAGCAAACCATTTTCACTTAAAGAAGTTGACAGTATAGTCCATTGAATCAAACCCAGTACTTATGGCAAAAATATTAGTGATAGACGATAATCTTGATATCTGCAATCTGCTCAAAAGGTTTTTAAGTAAAAAAGGCCACGATGTCGAAACGACAATGAGTGGGGAAAGCGGATTGGATCTTGTCAGAAAAAATAAATTTGATCTCATTCTTTGTGATTTTAAACTGAGGGACATTGAAGGTCCTGATATCCTCCAAGAAGTAAAAAAAATCTCCCCCGAAACCAAATTGGCTATCATTACAGGTTATTCTGATGTAAGGGTAGCTGTGGAAGTGATGAAAAAGGGGGCATTCGATTACGTAGTAAAGCCGCTCATACCAGATGAAATCCTTAGTCTCATAGATAGGGCGATGGAAACTCCCAGCCAACCTGTGTATGATCAGGCAGAGAAAGTTTCAGATGAAAAGAATCAAAAAAAGGCAATAAGCCCAAATGTAAAAAGTTCAGGAGAGTATATCTGGGGCAAAGGTACTGCTTCCAAAAATCTACTTAAAGAAATTTCTTTAGTTGCCCCCACCAATTTTTCAGTAATCATTTATGGTGAAAGTGGAGCGGGTAAGGAAAATATTGCCAGAACCATCCATAACCTCAGTGAGAGAAAGGACATGCCATTTGTCGCCATTGATTGTGGTGCTTTGACACGGGATTTGGCCGGAAGTGAATTGTGGGGACATGAAAAAGGTGCATTTACAGGTGCACTCAGTTCCAAAGAAGGACAATTTGAATTGGCCGATGGAGGAACAATTTTTTTGGATGAAATCGGCAATCTTTCTTATGATATTCAAGTGGGCCTGCTCAGATTGGTCCAGGAGAAAAAACTGAGAAGAATTGGAGGAGTGAAGGATAAAAGTATTGATGTCAGGATTATAGTTGCCTCCAATGAAAACCTTAAAGAAGCAGTGGCAAAAGGTAAATTCCGTGAGGATCTTTTTTACCGATTCAATGAATTTACTATCAATGTGCCTCCATTGAGAAAAAGAGGAAAAGATATCATGCTTTTTGCAGAACACTTTCTCCAACTTGCCAATATTGAATTGAAAAAAGAAGTGAAGGGCTTTTCGCATGAAGTAGCCGAGCTTTTTGTAAAATATGAATGGCCAGGTAACCTCAGGGAAATGAGGAATATCATCAGAAGATCCTTGCTTTTGTCTGATGGGGAAGAGATTCAGATTACTGCCATACCTCATGAAATTGTTCATGCCCACAAATTCGACTTTAGAGAGGATACAAACTCTCTGTATGTGACTGAAAATTCTTCAAATGAAACAGTAGCAGCAGACGATCCGGTAGATCTTAAGCTGATTGCAGCGCAGGCTGAGGCAGAGGCAATCAAGAAGGCATTGCTAGAAAATCAGTACAACAAAACCAAGGCAGCTAAGCAATTGGGGATAGATAGAAAAACACTCTTCAATAAAATCAAGCTCCACAATATTGCCTAACTTGATATAAAAGCATAATAGCCTGACGTATCTTGATATAAATATTACTGATTTTAGATATTCATTCGAATTAATCTATTTTTCTTTGTTTTAGACTAAAAGGCTGTTGTCCAGTATAATGAATAAAAAAGACCGTAGATTTTTTCCACGGTCTTTTTTATATAAAAATGGAGAAAGTTTTAATAATTATACGCCTCTTTACCAGTAGCCTCAATTTCTGATACAAATGGGTGTTCCAAAACAATATCTACAAGTATCTGATTCTGAAGATTCGGGATCGATTTGAGCTGAAAATTCAAGCTTAATTCATCACTTGCAAAGTTCCGTTTATTTATAAATTTTTTTGTTCAAAAGCGCATGTGCAAAATTATTGCTATTCCCCAATACGCTTTCGAAACTTGGAAGGTCTCCTCAAATCAATTATTTTAAGACAAAGATTGATTTTCCCGAGATGCCAGTTCCAGAATTTTGTCGTATTCTTCCGGAGTCAGGTCTTTGAAGAAGTATTGAACCGGGTTTACAAATTTATCGTCTTTGATGACTTCATAGTGTACATGGGGAGCCGTAGAAGAACCTGTATTTCCCACGGTACCGATCTGATCCCCTCTTTTGACTTTCTGACCGGGTCTTACAGAAAAATCATTCATGTGTGCATAACGGGTAATAAAGCCAAAGCCATGGTCTATTTCCACATATTTCCCATAGCCCCCAAATACGGTTTTGACTGCCTTGACAATACCATCACCAGTGGCATAAATCGGGGTGCCTTTTGGAGCGGTAAAGTCCACTCCTGTATGCATTTTTCTCACTTTTAATATAGGGTGAACCCTCATGCCGTATCCTGAAGCAAGAAGATTGAGGTCTTCATTAAGTATAGGCTGGATAGCAGGAACTGATGCCCAATATTCTTCTTTCCTTAATGCCAGGTCAGTGACCTCGTCATAGGATACATGCTGTACGTACATTTGCCTTTTAAGAGCGTCAATTTTGGAATTTAGGGAAATGATCATTTTCTCCTGATTGAGCGCTTTCTCCCTGATTTCGCGGTACCTGTCAGCACCTCCCACACCAGCTTGCCGTATTTCAGGGGCGATAGGTTCGGATTCAAAAATAATGCGGTAAAGGTTGTCGTCCCTTTGCTGAAGATCGGCAAGCATTTCATTCATTTTGCCTACTTCTTCTTCCAAAAGCTTATAGTAGAGCTTAAGTTCTTTATTTTCCCTCTTGAGCAAAAGCTCCTTGGGACTGTCAAAATACATGTGAAATCCAATGATAAATACAATTGCCAAAACAGAGGCCAAAGAGAGAAATCCAAGGCCATTCAGCAGGATATCCCATTTGCTTCTTTTGTATCTTTCGTATTTACAGGTTTTTGTATCGTAGTAATATTTTATTCTACTCATTACAATTTGCAGGCTAATTATTCTAATTTTGTAGCCCTTAAGGGCTTGAGTGGTTAAGCATTGAAGTCCGCAAAGATATACAATAATCAATACAATCCGAACATACTCAAAAGCTTACATGGAAGCCAAACAGATCAGAAGTACTTTTATTGAGTTTTTTAAATCCAAGCAGCACCAATTCGTTCCTTCATCTCCGATCGTTGTCAAAAATGATCCTACCCTGATGTTTACCAATGCAGGTATGAATCAGTTCAAGGATTTCTTCTTAGGCAATGAACAGGCGAAGGTCACGAGAGTAGCTAACAGCCAAAAATGCCTAAGAGTTTCAGGTAAACATAATGACCTGGAAGAAGTAGGGGTGGATACTTACCATCATACCATGTTTGAAATGTTAGGGAACTGGTCATTTGGGGATTATTTTAAGAAGGAAGCCATCGAATGGGCCTGGGAGTTGCTTACGGAGGTTTATGGTCTGCCCAAAGAACGTTTATATGTATCTGTTTTTGGAGGTGATGAAGGGGACGGGCTCCAAAAAGATATGGAGGCCTTTGATATTTGGAAAGCCATTGTACCTGAAGACAGGATTCTTTTTGGCAACAAAAAGGATAATTTTTGGGAAATGGGCGACACAGGTCCCTGTGGACCTTGTTCAGAAATACACATTGACCTGCGCACAGATCAGGAGAGGGAATCCCAGAGCGGCTATGACCTGGTCAACAATGACCATCCACAGGTGATAGAAATCTGGAACCTAGTGTTTATGCAGTTCAATAGACTTTCAGATGGTTCATTGAAGGAACTGCCTGCCAAGCATGTGGATACAGGTATGGGCTTTGAAAGGCTGGTAAGGGCGATCCAACAGAAATCCTCCAATTACGATACCGATATTTTTATGCCGTTTATCGCGCATCTTGAAGAAAGGTCCGGTAAAAAATATGGTCTGGATGAAAAGACTGATATTGCCATGAGAGTGGTGGTGGACCATATTAGAGCCATTTCATTTACTATTGCTGATGGTCAGCTTCCTTCTAACAATAAAGCAGGATATGTCATCAGAAGAATTCTAAGAAGAGCAGTAAGATATGGCTATACATTCTTGGGGTTCAATCAGCCCTTCTTGTTCGAGTTATTGCCTCTACTGGCAGAGAATTTTGGGGAAATATTCCCGGAAGTAGCTGCCCAGCAGGATTTTATTGCCAAAGTGATTATGGAGGAAGAGTCTTCCTTCCTCAGGACTTTGGACAATGGGCTCAAAAAACTGGATCAGATCGTTTTGGAACTTAATAATTCTGGAGAGGATGTAATTCAAGGAAAAACAGCATTTGAATTATATGATACCTATGGTTTTCCTCTGGATCTCACTTCTCTTATTGCCAGGGAAAATGGCAAATCGGTAGATGAAAAGGGTTTTGCTGCTGAAATGGAAGTCCAGAAAAACAGGTCCCGAGCTGCTGCCGAGCAAGAAACCGGTGACTGGGTACTGGTAAGAGAAGAAGAAGGTGTGACCTTTGTAGGCTATGACCAACTCACCTGCACCAGTGCCATTGTCAAGTACCGGACAGTAAAGGACAAAAAGGGTGACCGTTATCAAGTGGTATTGGACAAAACACCTTTCTATGCCGAAAGTGGTGGACAAGTAGGAGATCAAGGTTGGCTTCATTATGGTGGGGAGCACGTCAAAGTGCTGGACACCAAAAAGGAAAATGACCTTATTGTACATTTTGTGGACAAATTGCCCGAGGACCCTGCATTAGAATTCTGGGCCGAAGTGGATGCCGGACTTCGAAGCAAATCGATGAAAAACCATACCGCCACTCATTTGCTACATGCGGCTCTCAAAAAGGTGTTGGGGGATCATGTACAGCAAAAAGGTTCTTTGGTCAACGATCAGTTTTTGAGGTTTGATTTTTCTCATTTTGCGAAAATGACAGATTTGGAAATCGCGGAAGTGGAAACTATTGTCAATGCAAAAATCAGAGAGAATATAACCCTGAACGAACAAAGGAATGTGCCTATAGAAGAAGCCAAAAATCAAGGGGCAACGGCACTGTTTGGTGAGAAATACGGAGACTTTGTAAGGGTAGTCACTTTTGACAGGGATTTCTCTGTGGAACTCTGCGGAGGTACTCACGTAAAGGCCACGGGAGAAATAGGCCTTTTCAAAATCGTTTCGGAAGGTTCTATTTCCGCAGGGGTTAGAAGAATAGAAGCCATCACCGCGCTCAAGGCAGAAGAATTTGTCAATGTCCAGTCCACGCTTCTGAAAGAAGTGCAAGAAATGCTGAAAAATCCAAGAGACCTGAAGAAATCCATAGAATCTCTTCTATCTGAACGAAATGAACTTAAGAAAGAAATAGAGCAGCTTCACGCGCAAAAAGCCGGAGCATTGAAATCTGAGTTGTTGAAGACTGCCAAAGAGGTAAATGGATTCAATTTTATTTCAGCCAAAGTAACACTTCCATCGGCGGATTCATTGAAGAAACTGGCCTTTGAACTTAAAAATGAAGTGCAGAATATTGTAGCTGTACTTGCAGCGGATATAGAGGGTAAGCCACAGATTGCTGTAGTGATTGATGAAGCAATGGTGCAGGAAAAAGGATTCAACGCTGGAAATGCAGTCAGGGAATTGGCAAAAGAAATCCAGGGTGGTGGAGGAGGTCAGCCATTCTTTGCTACTGCTGGAGGGAAAAACCTGTCAGGATTGGATAAAGTGGTGGAAAAAGCCAATGTGATATTCGCCTCCTGATGCCATTTGGATAAATCCATTTGGTTTTAGTGGATTTAGGGCGCATTTTTGAGAATTAAAATGTGAAGTTAAATGACAAGCAACTGAATATTTTGAAAACATCCGTTTTGGGGCAGACTTGATAATGTTGACCAAGATCTAAAATGAGTTGTTAATTTGATTCAAAAGTTAAAGTGCTTAGAAGCTGATAACTGAAAAATATTAAGAAAGAAACAAGTGACTATGCTTTCAGCAAAAATAAAAGATAAATATGAGTTGGTAGTAGGGCTTGAAGTTCACGCCCAGCTACTTACCAAAAGTAAAATGTACGCTACAGATTCCACCGAATTTGGAAATATGCCCAATACACAGGTGTCTGTTCTGACTCTTGGGCATCCAGGTACATTGCCAAAAGTAAATAGAAGAGCAGTAGAGTTTGCCATCAAGATGGGATTGGCCTGCAACTCCACCATTACAAGGAAGAATATTTTTGCAAGAAAAAATTATTTCTACCCAGATCTGCCCAAAGGGTATCAGATTACTCAGGACAAAGGGCCTATCTGCGTAGGAGGTGAGGTACCCGTTACTTTATCTGACGGTTCCAAAAGATCCATCGCACTGACAAGAATCCACATGGAGGAAGATGCCGGGAAATCCATGCACTTGGCTGGAGAAGTCGATACATTGGTAGATTTTAATAGGGCAGGAGTTCCTCTTATAGAAATCGTGTCCGAACCTGATATCAGGTCTTCAGAGGAGGCCTATGCCTATTTGGTAGAAATCAAAAAACTGGTCAAGTACCTGGATATCTGCGATGGCAACATGGAGGAAGGCTCGCTTAGGTGCGATGCCAATATTTCTGTGATGCTGAAGGGTGCCAAAGAGTACGGGAAAAAGGTAGAGGTCAAAAACATGAACTCATTCCGGAATGTAGCCCGCGCCATTGAACATGAATTTGAAAGGCAGGTGGCCATGGTTGAAGAGGGGGTAGAGATCATTTCCGAAACCAGGACTTTTGACGCTGCTACTGGCTTGACTGCGAGCATGAGGACCAAAGAGGACCTGAATGATTACCGGTATTTTCCAGAACCTGATCTTAGCCCAGTGGTGGTTTCTGAAGAATGGCTGGAAAGCATCAAAGTAGCGATGCCTTCTCTGCCGAGAGAGCTTCATCATAAGTTCGTTAATGAATTCGGCCTTCCTGAATATGACGCCGGAGTATTGACAGATAGCAAAGAGATAGCACGTTATTTCGAAAAATTGTGTAAGAAGACTAAAAATTATAAAGCAGCATCCAACTGGATGATGGGACCGGTCAAATCCTATCTTAATGAATTGACCTTGCATATTGAGGATTTTCCGGTTACTCCGGAACAATTAGCAGCATTGATTGCATTAATAGATGAAGGAAAAGTTAATTTCTCAGTAGCCTCACAGAAAATCTATCCTGAATTGCTGAAAAATGCCAACAAGTCACCTTTACAGATAGCCCAAGAACTCAATCTTATCCAGGAAAGTGATGAAGGAAGCTTGAAACCTATTGTAGAAAGTGTTCTAGCTGAGAATGAAGCGAAAGTAGCTGAATATAAATCCGGCAAGAAAGGACTTATGGGGATGTTTATGGGGCAAGTAATGAAAAAGTCTCAAGGCAAAGCTGACCCTAAGGTAGCGACTAAGTTATTATCAGAAATATTAGACAATTAAATATGATGGGAATTGTTAAAAATATACTGCTTTTATCCATAGGTATAGCCATGCTGGCCTGTGAACAAAGCAGTAAAAGAGAATTTGACGGATCGGTAATGATCACGGGGAAATTAGAAAATGTCCCAAATGGATCTGTTGTTCTAGCTTACATCAGTGATGATGCGCCCCAACAGATTGCTGAAATACCCGTATCCGGATCCGGTAAATTCGAGTACAACTTGATCTTAGATGGACCTGGTTTTTACCTACTCAATCTGATGGGCAGCAAAGAGGTGAAATTGGCGCTATATGATCAGGATGTGGATGTTTTCTACAATTTTGCTGATGATACCAGTCTAAAAATTGAAGGCTCTGATGATTCCCAATATGTACAGGAAATCAATGCCCTGATGCAGGAATACCAAGGAACTATCAATTACCTGAACAATGTCTACATGGAAGCCATGAAAGAACGTGATCAGGAAAAAATAAAAAAAGTACAGCAGGATGCCCTGGAACTTGAACAAAATCATGCTGCAAAGGTAAAAGACCTGGTCCGCAGTATGGATGGAAGTTTCGCCGCCTTGCAGTCATTTTCTATGATCAATCCAAAATCGGATTTTGAATTTTTGGATGAGACAGTGACTAAAATGTCCGAAAGGTATCCTGAATACAAAGAAGTACAGCAGCTTATGGCCCAATTGGAAGAAATGAGGGCATTGGCAGTAGGTCAGCCGGCACCTGAAATCTCGCTTCCTGATCCAGATGGAGATATTGTAAACTTGTCAGACTTGAGAGGTAAATATGTCCTGATCGATTTTTGGGCTGCATGGTGCAGGCCTTGTAGAGAAGAAAATCCTAATGTAGTCAGGCTATACAATGAATACAAAGACCAAGGGTTTGAAGTTTTTGGCGTTTCATTGGACAGAACCAAGGATGCTTGGGTAAAAGCCATCGCCGATGACAATCTGACTTGGACACATGTTTCTGATTTAAAATATTTCAATTCCGAGGCAGCTTCCCTGTACCAGATCAATGCCATACCAGCTACATATATGCTTGATCCTGAGGGGAAAATAATCGCAAAAGATTTAAGAGGCCAATCCTTGGAAAACAAATTAAAAGAGATTTTCAATTGATATTTGAGGATTTTCACATAGTCTTAAAAGCCGGCTTTTTGAGTGGTTTTTTTATGTGAAAAAATAATTTTAATTTCCTCAAATTTCAATGATGCAAATAATTGGAATTTTCATTTACATTTGCGCCATTGATCGAGTAGGTGAGCAAAATAACTGACTTTCAGGCCCAGATATTAAAATTCCTTAATTGATCAAAAAAACTGATTCTATGGAATGCTTTTTGCTTTTTGTGGAATCGATCAGCAAAAAACCAAAACACAATAAAGATCAAAAATGAAAAAAAGAACCATCCAATCACCCCTTAGCAGGTTGTTGACCTTAGCTTTGTTTTGCTTGTTAGCAATGGGAGCTTGTAAGAGCAAAAAGAAAGTAGCTGCTACTCCTCCTCCTGCACCTGTTGAGGAACCTGCCCCAGCCCCAGCACCAGCCGAGCCGCAACCTTCCGCTGAGGAAGTAGCAGTTGGCAAATTGGAAAATTATTTCAACAGCATTTCCAATTCATCCAATGTAGACGCTGCAAACAGAACAATTTCAGAAGCTTTGGGAATGTTTTCAAACCAAGACACCCCTGTTTTGATTGTTATTTATGAAGAAGGCGGAATTAAGGATTATGATGAGCCTACTACCATCAACAAATACCTTAATTATCTTAAAGACACCAAAAAGAACCTAAACTTCATCTCTGACATTAGACTTGACAATAACGGTAGGGTCTCTGAGCTTGAACTTCGTAGAAAAAAATAATTCTGAAATCATTTATCACCATGAAAAAATATATCCCTTTATTCCTGTTGTTGTTTTTTGCAACCACAGCTGTATCCTTAGCACAGTCTGATAACATCAGCCCTGCAAGAAAACAGGCAATTGACTCACTTGCTTTGGAAAAAGTAAAAGATTTGTCAAAATACATTTCTATCATAGGAAGCAAAGAAACGCAATTCTCTGAAGCCAATAGAGTGATGGACAGAGCCGAAGAGCTTTTTGCTCCAGGTGCTGAGATGGGCGTTTCTTCTTTGAGCAGAAGAGAAATCGCTTACTACAAAGTAAGAAGATACTTTGAAAGATTGATGGCACTCAACTATGACAGGGTAAACATCACTTGGTATGACATCCACTATATTTCTGACCTGGAAAGACAACCTGACGGTAGATATGTAGGTGTCGTTACTGTTTATCAGAGATTTGAAGGTACTTCCCTAGAGAGTGGTCTCAATTATAGAGACACAACCAAAAAGGATATCACCATTTACGTAGAGAAAAAACAAACTCAAATTACCGGTAGAACCATCGAGTTTTGGGACGTAATGCTAGGTGATATCAGAGTGACTGAAACCTCCGCATGAGAAAATTAATCCTATTAGTATTAGTAACAATATTATCCTATGAGTTGGCACCGGGGCAAGGTTTATACAGCCCCGGCCAACCAAAGGATGATGGAAGATTCGCCGCTTCCACCAAGCAAGTAAATCAATTTTTTAGACGCTTCAATGCTGAAGAATCTGTAGAAGGAGATAAACGCTATTACGAAGGTGATCCCTTATACAGGGACAGAGAATTGAGGGGAAAATTTATAAGTATTCTTTTTGATAACGAAACGTCTTCTATTAATTCTGACACAAAAAGACAGTTTTTAGAAGAAGTTTTATCCGAAAATTATCCTCAATTTATTCATTTCCATAGAGATGGATGGTTTGCAGAAGTAAGTGCCATTTTCACCCATAAAGGCAAGCGTGAAAATGTAACCCTTTTCCTTAAAATCCAACCGGAAGGTTTGGGATATGAGTGGGTGATTGATAAGGTAGTTTTTCAGCCTTTCAAAGATATTTTCAAAAAGCCGGAAGGTGATGCCAAAGGTTTTCTGCATCCATTGAGTCATGAGCTTGGTTTCATGAATCTCCGTAAAGCATTTCAGGACTCTGATACACCGGAGGCTTATACCCCCAAAGAGTATAATCCCGATTATTTGACACTTTTTTTGTACGAGATGAAAAAAGGTAGCATCAAATTTGAAACAATCAATGATGTGAAGTTTCATTTCTTCCAGATCAATAACTGGTACTTTGAGCTGAATCAGTTCAATAGACCGGGAAATAATACAGGTTGGCTAATCGGGAATCTGGTTAGGTTGCAACCTGGAGACAAAGAATCTATACTCAGATACAT
The DNA here is from genome assembly GCF_019343195.1 of Arthrospiribacter ruber. Classification (GTDB taxonomy): domain Bacteria; phylum Bacteroidota; class Bacteroidia; order Cytophagales; family Cyclobacteriaceae; genus Arthrospiribacter; species Arthrospiribacter ruber. The sequence continues at coordinate 278,245 of NZ_RPHB01000005.1, read as the reverse complement.
CTATGACCAGAAATAGTCCTCTATTCCTGCTTTTTATTATTTTTCTTGGCTCTTCTACTCTTGTAGTAGGTCAGGACATAGCCGGCTACAACAAATCCGAAATCAAAGATCTAAGCCAGAAAGTGGAAGATCAGGTCAAATTCCTGGAGTATTTTCTTAATACTGTGGGAAGTAAAGATACACCTGCTAGGGACAAGGATGTCATTATCAGGGAAAGTTACATGAAGATTTTCCGTGATGGCAAAGTTCAAGTAGAAGATGACCTTCTTTTGGATAGAAAAGTGATTACCAACAAAGACATTACTGCTTATCTGAAAGATATTGAGTTTTTTTTCAGAGATGCTAATTTTAAATTTAGAATAAGGGAAGTCAAGCCTTTTGAAAGGGACAATGGAGAACTTTCTTTTTTGGTTTCCATGGACAGAACTTTAGAGGCCATTGGGCTGAATAAGGAAAAAATTACCAATACCAGAGAAAGGTTTATTGAAGTCAACGTGGACAAAAAGTCCAATGAGCTGAAAATTGCCAGTATGTATACCACCAAACTGAGCAGAGATGAGGAGTTGCTCGAATGGTGGAGGACACTTTCCTTTACATGGGAATCTTATTTCAGGTCTAAGGTTGGCCTTAGTGAAGAAGATTCAGTCACTTTGGATCACTTATACAAAATAAGCTCGATTGACAGTATCAATTTGGCTGGAAATCAATTTGTGGTTGATCTTGAGCCTATTGAAGCGCTACGTGACCTAAAGTACATAGATATCAGCAATACCAGAATTACTGAGCTGAATCCTATCAGTAATGTAACATTCCTTACTTATCTGAATATTTCAAATACCGCAACCAAAGACATACAGTTTATCAAATATTCTGATAAACTTACCAGTCTTGATATTTCAAATACTCAGATACAGGATTTGGACGAATTGGGTAACTTAAAGCAACTACATACTCTAAGGGCAGTTAAGACACCAATCATGAGTTTTGGCGTTTTGAACTCATTTGAATCTTTGAGAAATCTCAATTTAAGTGAGAGTGGCTTTAATAATGTCGAGAATATAAGTGAATTGACTGAGCTTAAGTATTTGGATATCAGCAATAATTATCTGATCAACTTTGAAATGCTCAGCCTATTGGAAAATCTGGAAGAAATTAACCTTCAGGAAACCAATATTGCGGATTTGAGCCCTTTGACTAATTTACAGAAGCTAAGGGTGATCAATATCAACCAAACTGAAGTAACTGACATTTCACCTTTAAATGATAAACCATCCTTACAGCGAGTTTATGCTGATAGAACGGGTATCTCAGAAAACAGTGCTGATGTGTTCAGCAGAAGAAACAGAAGAGTGTTGCTTATGCATCACGTGGAAAATCTACAAACTTGGTGGGATGGTCTACCTGAAGGATGGCGGACTGTTTTAAGAGAAATCAATCCTGATCTGAATAGAGAAATACCTACAGTGGAAATTTTGGCTTACACGGTGGGTATGGACTCTTTGGATCTCTCCGGATCCGAAATCAAAACGCTTGGACCTGTATTGAAATTTAGAAAAATCAATTACCTCAAGTTTGATGACACTGAAATACAGGATTTGAACCCACTTGCCGATATGAAAACCCTGAACCATATTTCAGGAAGAAATACCCAAGTGAAATCACTACAGGCTTTGAGTAACTTGAATGAACTTACGCACATTGACTTTTCCAAAACAGAAGTAAACTCTATTGAAGTCTTGCATGGACTTGAAAAACTCGAATACCTGAATGTAGATGCTACAGCCATTGAAGAGGACGAAGTGCCGGTGTTTATGGAAATAAACCCTGATCTCCATTTGATATACAGATCTTCTATTCTGGAGAATTGGTATGACAACCTTGAAGAAAGGTGGAAGGACGTATTGAAATCTTATTTCAACAGTAATGATGATCCAGATATGGAAACCTTGCACGTGTGGACTTCCAGTCCTAGGCTTTCTATAGAAAGATCTTCAATCTCTACGCTGAGGCCTTTACTTATTTTCGTCAATCTTAGGGAATTGAATGTTTTCAATGTGCCGGTGACAGATTTTTCTGTCTTATCTCAAATGACTCTACTAAGGGAGTTGTCCATTGTCCAGTCTCCATTTACAGACCTGTCGGTCTTGCGACCATTAGAGGAACTTAGAGTTTTGGATCTGAGTAGTACAGGAATTGATGACCTAAGGCCTATATCCAATCTGAAAAGTATTGAAGAATTAAAATTGGCAGGAACCAACATAAAGGTTTTGAGAGGGTTGGAGGGCTTTAATAATTTGAAACAGCTCGATATTTCAAATACCAATGTAAGGAACCTGAAGCAGGTACAGGGTCTGGGAAGCTTAGAAAAATTGGTGTGTTTTAATACAAGAATCAATAAGAGGATCATTGATCTTTTCAGAAGGCAGAATCCGGATTGCGAAGTTTTATACTATTAAAGCTTTTTTCGGACTTCTCGATTACGGGAATAATTTAACTTTAAAAATAATGGTGACAGCATCTCAATCAGAGGTGCTGTTTTTTTTCGTAGTAGTACTGATATTTTTTTTACCTTTTAAGGACCTGTTCTAAACTCAATTTCAGAATCTGTCCCATATTTTTGCACTCAAGGAACTGTTTGTTTTTGTAATGACGTGCCAGATCTTGTTTTAAACTATTTATGTTTTCAGAAATGGAAATGGTGTCGTTTTCCATACTGGTCAAAATGTCCTGAATTTCTTTTGGAGAGCTTTTGAGTCGGGTGGCGATCAATGCCCTTTCTTCTCTCTGGTATTGAAGCATAGACTCTGGGGTGATGTGTTTGATACCCAACTGGATCAAGGCATTGTTCTGTTTGAAATATTGGGGCAAGTAAATGGATTTTTTACCTTCGTAGGACTGTTGATCAAAGTCTATGGCACGTATCCTGTAATGTGTCTCTTCGAAGTCAGGTGTGACATCAATGACAAAATTGGATGAATGCATGTCCCCTAAAAGCCTGACAAAACACCTTTCGTTGAATTTGACAAATTCCTTGGCAAGCCTAATAGGATTGATGAGCGGGTCGTGGATTTGCTTGCGCATAAACTGCTCTCCGGGAATCCCTGCTATATGCTCTTCAATCAGTGTGTTTTCATGGACCAAGTAGCTAATCCGGTTGGGGGAAAGCAGGTGTTCCAGTTCCAATCCATATACCCTTGAGGCATCGGCATTTTTTACATAGAAATAATCAAAGTTATCATTGATCCTATTTACAATCCTGACCCTGAAAGGCTGTGTATTGCCGTAAATACAGAGGTCGATACGGTCTACATACAGGTGCTGCATGACAGACATGTCACCTTCAGCTTTGAGTAGGGCGTAAATATTTTTGACATTGTGGTGGATTTCTTCCCTGTCAGATTCCGAATAAAAAACCGTTTCCCATAATGTATCATTGCCCTTATAATCATATAAAGGAATAGAGCTACTGTATCTGAGCAAATCATTATAATGTATGGGAAATCCCACCTCCCTTCCATATTTCCGCAGGTATTCTCTAAGTCCTGCACTTATAGGGAAGATGATTTTTTTCTTGCTGATCAGAGCCATAACAAGACGGATTAAGAGGCAAGTTCTTTTTCTTTTCTTGTCAGGTATCTGTCAAAAATGAATGGACCAAAAGGAAGTACTGAAGCGACTAGGGCAAAAAACGTTTTGGTGAAATCCCAGCCTACTTTTCTCGCAGTGGGAAAGACAACATAGATGTAAATCACAAACAATATACCATGTACCCAGCCTACGTAGGTGACAGCCAAAGGCATGTCCAGTTGGTATTTTAAAGGCATTGCAATGAAGAGCAAAACCAAAAATGAAATTCCTTCTATAATACTGGTGATTTTGAATCTTTTGAGCCACTTGGCTTTCTCGCTTGGATTAGTCATTATTATTTGCGGGTTGTAATATTGAAAAGCACTTGAAGTTCTGACCAAAGTGCTTTTTTCAAAGACACATCATCTGCGATAAGTTTAAGGTCATCTGCAAAAAGGTATTCGGTGTCATTTTCGTGTAAGATGGTATAATTTTTCTTTTTCAGGGACATCAGGTCATGGTGAATGTCTCCAAAAATTATGATTTTATTGGGGCTGAGCTGCTGAAGATAATCTGCATCTACCAAATGAAGACTCATGTCGCTGCACAGGGCGATATCCTTAAGTGAACAGTTTACTGCATTTAGTATTTTCATCAGCAATTCCTGAAGCTGAGGTGCCAGTGATTTGCCTTCATATACTACAAGTATGCCCTTCTCAAAACCACCTTCGTACTCAAGTGTCAGCGACTCTTCCTCTTGCGTATTGAGTTCAGGGGAAGATGCTTCAGCAGAAGCATGGATGGAATGGGAGTTTTCAATAATAAACTTCTTATCCTCAGGCAATAAATAAATGTCCTGTTCCAGAAACATACCCAAATGATGTAAGTTTTGATCTTCCATGTGCCTAAATTCCGTAAAAAAACGGGCTTTGCAAAGTTATGCAAGAGCTTAATCCAAAATTTTAAAAATAGGGATATCGGCAAGGCTTCTGTTAATATTAATCATAGACCCAAAAGTGAAATCAATACTTAATGCTTTTAGGAAAGGAAATTTCAAATGGTTAAGTTGAAAAGAATCCCGGTAAAGAGTTTGTACCGGGATTAGGGTTATTTCTTTTCTACTTTTTCGTCGAGATTGAATATGGATTTCAGTTCTACGGCATCTTTCGGATCCATTCTTTTTGCAAGGACAAGTCTAAGCTGCCTTCTTCTCAAAGCACCTTCGTACAGTTCCACCTCCTCAGGGGTATTTGGAATTACCTCAGGAACTTCTATAGGCCTTCCGTTCTGATCCACAGCCACAAAAGTGAAAAAGGCTCTGTGGGTCTGTATTTTCTTATTGGCAGGAATATCCTCTGCCCAGACTTCTATAAAAACTTCCATGGAAGAGTTGAATGCTCTGGTAACCTGAGCTTTAAGGGTGACAACATTTCCCAAAGCAATAGGGTGCTTGAATGAAATACTGTCGGCAGCTGCGGTGACCACTATCCTGTTGGAGTGCTTTTGAGCGGCAATTGCGGCCACAATATCCATCCAATGCATCAATTTGCCTCCCATGAGATTGTGAAGGGTATTGGTGTCGTTAGGTAGGACCATTTCGGTCATGACTACCTGAGATTGGCTGGCTTGTTTTTTCTTTGTCATAAAAAAGCTATTTTTCGTAAAAATACAGAATAAAAATTAATTCAGTTAATTTTCATCTTCAAAAATCAGTATAAAATTCTGTTATTTCCAGCCTTCTGAGCCAAGAAGGGGTACAAATGCAAAATTGCTGAATTCTTCCTGGGTGATTTTGGTAGCAGATTTCTTGGTCAGCCGAAGCATTTTTTGGGTATTTCTGTCACCTACAGGAATGACCAAAATACCCCCGACTTTCAATTGCTTTAAGAGTGAATTGGGAACTACTGGAGCACCAGCAGTAACCAGTATTTTGTCAAAAGGAGCCTGCGACGGAAGTCCCTGTGATCCATCACCAAAGTAAAAGTGCAGGTGAATCCCAAGTTTGTTCAGGAATTTTTTGGTCCTGTCAAAAAGCTTTTTTTGGTACTCAATGGTATGGACTTCAGCTCCCAAAATATGCAAAATTGAACCTTGATATCCAGACCCAGTCCCGATTTCCAAAACCTTGTCTCCCGGCTTGATCTGCAACAACTCGGTCTGAAAAGCAACGGTATATGGTTGCGAAATGGTCTGACCTTCGCCAATGGGAAAAGCCTTATCTTCATAGGCATGAGATCCAAGCGCAGTATCAAAAAAGAAATGTCGGGGAAGCGTATTGATGGCATCTAAAACTGCTTCGTCCTTGATCCCTTTTTTGCGGATGATTTTGACCAATTCCCGTCTTTGGCCTTTGTGACGGTAACTATCTTCTAACTTCAACATACTGGGTGAGGTACTTTAGAAACTTTCATTCGAAATGCTAAGTTAAGGGATAAATTGGCTTATTTTGAGCCTGGATTCAGCGCTTGGTGTTTAAAGTCTGAATTATTGGAAATTAGAAGAGAAAAAAATGTTTACAGGAATAATCGAATCCTTAGGAAAGGTAGAAAATATCACCCATGATGGAACAAATGTACATTTCGATATCAGGGCTTCCATAACATCTGAGCTTAAAATTGACCAGTCGGTATCCCATAATGGTGTTTGCCTTACGGTGGTGGCCATAGAAGGGGAAGTGTACCGGGTTACTGCAATCGATGAAACTTTGAAGAAAACCAATCTAAAGACTTGGGAAGTAGGGAAAAAAGTGAACCTTGAAAGGTGCATGCCTGCTAATGGGAGATTTGACGGGCATATTGTACAAGGGCATGTGGACCAGACAGGAAAGGTAGAGAAGATCAGTAATCAAGACGGGTCATGGCTTTTTGACTTTTCCTATGATTCAGGCTTGGGCAATGTAACAGTAGAAAAGGGATCCATAACGATAAATGGAACCAGCCTGACCTGTTTCAATTCCAAGAACGGAAGATTTACAGTGGCTATCATTCCTTATACCTATGAGTACTCCAATTTTCATGAACTGAAGGAAGGGGATGAAGTCAATCTTGAGTTTGATATAGTAGGTAAATATATTCAAAGAATAATCAGGGGATATGAGAATTAGAATTAGTCATGTGATTATCTGTTGCATTGCCAGAAATTTCAAATTCTGATAATAAGATTTGCATTTGATCAATCCCGACAAAGCGGGAAAGGTTATACATATATCTAAATCAAAGTGTATCAAGGCATTAATTCCTTATTGGCAAAGGTCCGTATATCCAATTTTTTCAATTATCCTTTTTTACTTCGGGAAAATTATTTCAACTTTGTGCCATTATGAAGGCATAATCTTTTTTTCGGCATTTGTACGAGACGGTTTGCATCAGCAGGATGTAAGCTTTTTAGTCGCATTTCAACCCTTCATTTATGACATTCCGAACATTTATATACCATTTTAAAAAGGCGGTAAAAGGCTTAGAGGAAGACTTTACCCAGATCAGCATCAAGAAAGCCGTGTTTTATCTTTCCATTCCTATGATTTTGGAGATGGTCATGGAGTCCCTATTTGCTGTTGTAGATATTTTCTTTGTGGGCAAATTGGGGATTTATGCAGTAGCTACAGTAGGTCTGACCGAATCAGTTTTAACCATTATTTATTCCATAGCCATAGGTTTAAGTATGGCAGCGACAGCAATTGTAGCCAGAAGGATAGGGGAGAAGAAGCCTAAAGAGGCCTCTAAGGCAGCATTTCAGGCAATTATGGTCTGTTCTGTATTTGCTGTTGCTGTAGCGGTATTGGGAGTATGGCAGGCAAAGACCATGTTGGCGCTGATGGGAGGGGAAGAGGAAGTCATAGCTTCAGGCTACCGCTACACCCAGATCATCTTTGGAGGTAATGTCTGTGTCATGCTCCTGTTTTTGATCAATGGCATTTTCCGGGGTGCCGGCAATGCTGCCATAGCCATGAAAGCGTTGTGGATCGCCAATGGATTCAATATTGTTTTGGATCCTTTGCTGATTTTTGGACTGGGCCCGATTCCTGCCATGGGACTGGAAGGAGCTGCTTGGGCCACTACGACAGGGAGAGGTATCGGTGTTTTATTTCAGCTCTATGTGCTGTTTAATGGCTCTTCCGTGATCAAGTTTTACTGGGAAAGTTTGAAGCTGAAATGGAAAACGGTTTTGACAATTCTCAAAGTTGCCTCCGGGGGGATGGGGCAGTTTTTGATTGAATCTGCTTCTTGGATTTTCTTGATGCGTATTGTATCAGAATCAGGATCTTCTGCTTTGGCAGGGTATACGATAGCCATCAGGTTAATTATTTTCGCGATTCTTCCGGCATTCGGCCTTGCCAATGCCTCAGCGACCTTGGTGGGGCAAAATCTCGGGGCCCTAGCGCCGGCAAGAGCAGAAAAGTCGGCCTGGTTCAGTGCGCATCTGACTGCCATCTTCCTGGGCTTCTGCGCCATAATTTTTATAGCTGGTGCAGGATTCTTCATCGGCATTTTCAATCAGGATTCGGATGTGATTGATGTGGGGAGAAACGGCCTGATCATCATTTGTCTTGGCTATGTATTTTTTGGTTATGGTATGGTCATGAGTCAGTCCCTCAACGGCGCAGGTGATACCCGTACTCCTACCATTATCAATCTTGCCGTTTTGTGGGGATTTCAGATTCCATTTGCTTACCTGATGGCCAAGTACCTAGGTTTAGGAGCTACAGGAGTATTTATTGCCATTGCAGTGAGCCATTCCTTACACGCTGTGGTCAGTACTTGGGTGTTTAACAGGGGTAAATGGAAATTGGTACAGGTCTGATGCTTGAATGGTAAATAGTATTGCCATTGATCATATTATTTTGGAATAAGCCTGTGAAAGGGTTTATATTTCAGTAATGATTTTAGAAGATATAGCTGACAACCTTAGACAATATGTAAACCTAAGCAAAGAGGAGTTGAGGGTTTTTTTTGATTTGGTTACTGTCAAAAGGTTCAAAAAGAATGAAATTCTTGTTCATAAAGGTCAGGAAAACAGTCCTTTTATATTTATCAGGAAGGGCTGCCTAATGACGTTCTTTACGGATGAAAAAGAGTTCAAGCATGTGATCCAGTTTGGATTGGACAAATGGTGGACAGGAGATTTGAATAGTTTTATGAATGGGGAACCTTCGATCTACACCATTAAAGCTATGGCAGATACTGAGGTGCTCATTTTGGAAAAAAAATCCTTTGAGCAACTGTGTCAGGATCATCATGCTTTTGAGAGATATTTTAGGGTTTTGTTTCAAAACTCTCTCGTCAGCCACCAAAAAAGAATCATCAGGAACATTTCCTTTTCAGCGGAAGAGAAGTATCTGACCTTTGCGAAAAACCATCCAAAGCTGGAATTATTGATCCCCCAGAAGTACATTGCTTCGTATTTGGGTATTACTCCTGAGTTTTTGAGCATGCTCAGAAGGAAGCTGGCCAAAAGGAAGTGATTTCTTAAGGTAGTTTAATAAATCCGTGCAAATGCTGTTTTTTGCAGAATGAAGTTAAACCTAGCTTAGTAATTTGGGTTTGAAAATTGAACTTAACAATAATCAAAACCCAAAAAACCATGAATAATCCTGCTGATTACATTACAGGGCTACATCACTTGACTGTCAGTGTAGGCTCTGCCCAAGAAGATATTGACTTTGTGACCCAAGTACTGGGTATGCGCATGATCAAGCAAACGGTACTGTTTGACGGAGCAGCCAGTATCTATCACTTGTACTATGCCAATGCAGACGCTGAAGTAGGCTCTGTATGGACTACTTTTCCATTCAAAAAAGCCGGTGTCTACGGCAGAAAAGGCTCTGGACAAATCGAGACATCTTCCTTCTCCGTACCTACTGCTTCACTAGAATTTTGGGTAAAGCACCTCAACAAACACAATGTCCCTCACTCTGGTATCATCGAAAGATTCGGAGATAAAATGATCACTTTCGAAGACAGATCCGGTATTGGTTTGGCTGTGGTAGGTTGTGATAATGATAACAGAAATGCTTGGGAAACTGAGGAGATTTCCAAAGAAAATGGCATTAGAGGGTTATTTGGTGCGACCATCCGCTCTCGAGATATCATAGAAATGGATTTTTACCTAACCAAAGTACTCAACTTCAGCAAAGTAGGGCAGGACGGAGACTTCCATAGGTACCACATCAAAGATGGAGGCGCTCAGAAAACCATAGAACTACACCATGTGCCTGATATGGAGCAGGGCTCTTGGACTTTTGCTGTTGGGATTCCACATCACATTGCTTTTGCTACTGCCAAAGATGAGCACAACCTTGAGTTGAAAGCTTACATTGAGGGATTTGGCTACACAGATGTGACTGAGCTTAAGGACAGAAACTATTTCCACTCAATTTACAATAGGACTCCTTCCGGAGCTTTGTTTGAATTTGCTACTTCGGATATTGGATTTGCGATAGATGAAGAAGAGAATTTACTTGGACACCAATTGCTACTACCTCCTGTATTTGAACACAGAAGAGAGGAGATTGTAAAGCCATTGGAAGAGATTGTGCTTCCTAAGTATTTGAGGGTTTGAAATTAAAATTGCGATAGCAATTAACAGAAATTACGATTGAACTATAAAAAAACCACCTTTTATAGAGGTGGTTTTTTTAATGGTCATTTGTTATAAACTCAATATTGATTTGATCGCAGCTGGTAATTTTTCCAATTGATCTGGTTGGGCATCATTGGCACGGAATGCCACATGCAGATCAGGCCTGATTAAGAGACAGCCGGATTCTGAAATTTCCCTTTGATCAGCCCATTCTCCATAGAGGTCTTCAAAGTCCAATCCTGTCCCTATCGTTTTGATTTCAATATTTAGCCCATGATTTTCATTGATTCGATTGATTACGTCGATCCATTTTTCTCCACCTATTCCTGTGAGTAAGGTAAATTTACCCTTGCCACAAATATCCAAAGTTGATATTCTGTGTCCATCTTCTCCCAACCATACATGTGGAATCCTTGCTCCAGGCCAAGTGGTAGCCTGATAATATAGTTCCTTACAGCGGCTATAATCAGGTTCGGGTGTTCCATCATTACTGATAGCTTTAGATTGGTAGCGCTGGTTCAACTCCACACCATGACAGTTGAATTCATAAGATTTGAATTGAATTGCCTTTCTTAGTTTTTCCCTTTGCTCGATGGCGGTCAAGTTATTTTCTTTCCTTTTAGCCATATTGTTGAGCATTTCTATGGGGTCATTGGTGTCGGTCAATCCCAAGGACTCGAATATTGGCCCAAATTCAGCAATACTCTTGTTGGCTCTTTGTACAATTTGTTTAGCAATTGGTGTACGCTCTTCACTATAGCTTTCCAGTAACTTTGCTCCAGCTTGGCCTTTTAGTACCATAGCCAATTTCCATGCGATATTAAATGCATCTTGTACTGAAGTGTTGGAACCTAATCCATTGGAAGGCGGATGTCTGTGTATGGCATCACCCATGCAGAAAACCCTACCTTTGGAAATCTCCGTTGCCCAGCAATTGTTGACTGTCCAAGTGGATGTGGATTCTATTTCTATAGGTATGCTGTCGTCACCCACCAGTTTTTGGACAATTTCTTTGGCCTCTTGATCACTTACTTCTCTTTTTCCTTCGGAAATATCATACCCCCATACAATAAGCCATCTGTTCCAAGGCCGTACCATTCTGACCAACCCCATGCCTATTCCTCCTACATTGGACCCTGGTTGTAATACCCAATAAAGAACCGATGGCCTGTGCGCCACATATTTGGTGAGATCCATTTTGAAGACAATATTCATACTACCTGCTACGCCCATTTCACCATCATAAGGTAAGCCTATGTCTTCTGCGACCTTACTTCTGCCGCCATCAGCACCGATAAGATATTTGGCTCGTATTTGATAGGTTTCGCTCGAAAGTCTATCTTGTACTGTAGCAGTTACACCATCTTCATCCTGCTCTAAACTGATGTATTCTGTATCGAATTTGTAATGTGCTCCATTTCTAGCAGCAGATGCCATGATAATCGGCTCCAAAAGGTCTTGAGGAATATCACAGATTTTGGTAGGGCTGGCCATGGTGTAATCTGCCATTCTTTGTGGGTGATTTCCCCAGGAATACAACCTCCCTAATTCCTCACCTGCCAAACTTTCGCAAAAAACATTGTTACCCATTAATTCCTGAGGAACTGCTTTTTCGATAACCTCTTCCTCTATTCCAAGATCTCTAAAAACTTCCATGGCGCGTTGATTGGTAATATGGGCACGTGGAGTGTTGGCCAACCAATTGTATTTGGTTACAACGATGTTTGGGATCCCATAAGAACTGAGTAGGGCAGATGTGGTAGAACCAGCCGGACCACTACCGACTATCAGCACATCGGTATGATATCGGATGTCTTTCATTTTTAAGATAAATTTTGGGTTGTTAATTGATGAAACATTTATTCAATAATTCATGTATAAATATTATATGTATATACAAACAATTTGATTTCACTTTTGTTTTACTTGAAATCACAAATACGATAAACCCATGGAAAAACTTTCTGAAATGAATTTGACCGAGTCTGTTTTGTCACAGATCAAGACTTCTGATCCCCGCAAAGAAAAAATCTTTAAATCATTCATCAAACACCTGCATGATTTTGTCAGAGATGTAGAACCTACCCAAGAGGAGTGGGCGCAGGCAATTTCATTTTTGACGGCAACAGGTCAGATCAGTGATGACAAAAGAAAGGAGTTTATATTACTTTCAGATATCTTGGGAGTATCTATTTTGGTAGATGCCATCAATCACAGGGCACAGGAAGAGGTGACTGAATCGACCGTTCAAGGGCCTTTTTGGAGAGATGATGCTGATGTCATGGAGTTGGGTGCAAATATTGCACAAGGAGATGCTTTTGATAAAGGTGAGCCGACTGTGGTGAGCGGTAAAGTACTGGATCCTGATGGAAAACCGATAGCAGGTGCAATCGTAGAGACATGGCAATCTGATGCGGATGGTTTTTATGATTTGCAACATGAAGATGTTGATAAAAATCTGCGCGCTGTGTTCAAAACTGCCGATGATGGAAGCTTTTGGTATAAGACCATTAAGCCTTGTGCTTATCCTATTCCAGATGATGGGCCGGTTGGAAAATTCCTCAGGGACATGGGAAGACATCCGATGCGTCCGGCGCATTTGCATTTTATGATCAAAGCAAAGGGATTTAGGACACTTGTGACACATCTGTTTTTGGAAGGTGATGAATACTTGGAATCAGACACCGTATTTGCAGTGAAAGACTCTCTTATTGTTCCTTTTTCTGCTTCAAATGACGAAAATGAAGCAGCCTCTTTAGGTTTCGAAGTTCCCTTTTACAAAGCGAATTACGATTTTGTACTGAAGAAAGAAAAATAAGATTCCCCATCACAAAGACCAAAGCCTATGAATCCTTTTAGCTATAAAACTCATGCAGTCAAAGTCGTATTTGGAAAGCGCACCCTAGAAGCCCTTCAAGATAACCTTCCTAAGGATAAGTCTATAAAGGTTGGTATAATTGCCAGCAAGCGAAATGTTGATTTGGTGAGTGAAATAGCCAAACTGCATGGAGCAGAGGCTGTATTTCACTTTGATAGGATCACTCAGCATGTACCGAGAACCCTGGTCGAGGAGGCAAAAGTTTTTTTTGTGGATAAAAAACCTGATATCCTATTTTGCTTGGGAGGTGGATCTGCTATTGGATTAGGAAAGGCTTTGGTACTGGAAATAGATGCCGAACTATGGGCTGCTCCGAGTACATATTCGGGTTCAGAGATGACCAATATCTATGGGGTCAGCGATAAAGGTGTCAAGACAGTCAAAAGAGATGATCGGGTGCACCCCAAGTTGGTCATATTTGATCCACATCTTTCTCTGAGGATGCCTTTGGAATTGGCTATCCCCTCTGCCTTCAACGCCATGGCGCATTTGGTGGAAGCGTTGTATGCTTCTGAAGGAAATCCGGTTACCAGATTGTTGGCCAAATCAGGACTCAATTCCTTTGTTACTGCTTTTGAGGATCTGCTTCGTGTAGGCACTCTGAGCAGCGAAATCAATGAAAAGTTGTTGTTTGGGGCTTATTTGGGAGGTAAAGTGCTTTGTGAAGTGAACATGGGCTTGCATCATAAAGCAGCACATGTTTTGGGTGGAAATTTCGGATTAGAACATTCCGATATACATACCTTGCTTTTGCCTTTTGTCCTTGAGTACCAATGGGAGCATTTAAAGCCGGAAGAGCGTGAGGATTTTGAAGAGGTTTTTGGCAATACACCTTATAAAAAAATCAGGAGAATTCAGGAAGGTTTAAATGTAGGATTTTCACTTTCTAAACTGGGATTCAAAGAAGCAGATATCCCTAAAGCGGTAAAATTTCTATTGGAAATGAATTATCCCAATCCGGCCCCTTTGGATGAAGTAAAACTTGAAGAAATGTTTAGAAAAATGCTATAAAAAAAGGCTTGATCAATTTCAAGCCTTTTTTAGTATCTGATTATTTTTTGGACCAGTCGGCCCATCCACCGGAGTAGTTAAGAATATTGTCAAATCCGTTAGCTCTCAAAATGGAATAAGCAATGGCAGACCTTGCACCTGACTGACAGTGAATGATCACCTCTTTTTCTTTGGATACTTTTTCAAGGTTTTCAGTAATCTTCCCTATGAAAAGATTTTCTGCCCCTTCAATATGACCCGAATTGAACTCAGACTTTCCTCTTACATCCAGCACATGAACGTCTTTTTCCTCCATTTTCTCTTTTACTTCCTGCTTGTCAATTGCCCGGTAGGAGGATAGCTTTCCTTGTTCAAATTCAAGCAATTGGGCAGGTGTGATGTATCCGTTGACGTTGTCCAGGCCTATTCGCATAAGTTTTCGGGTCAGTTCTTCTGTTTCACCTTCCTCTGCTATCAATACAAAATCTTCCTCATAGTCCATAAACCAACCCATCCAAGTGGAAAAGGAATTGTTGTGGGGGATATTGAAAGTTCCTTTCAAAAAGCCATCAGAATATACTTTCCAAGGTCTCGTGTCGATGAACCTGAGCTTGTCCGTTTTGGCTTTCTGATAGCTGGTTTTATCCAACTGAACAATTTCAGGAACCTCTGTGAGCAGCTTCCTTTCCACTTTATTCAGTTTTTTCATCATAGCAAAGTATTTAGGTGGCTCAGGTTGATCGCTGAGCAACTCTTTGGTAAAAGCGCTTTTGTCGTGTAGCAATTGAAGCGCCCAGTTACGGATTTTTTCATATCCTACGGTAGACATGGGAACGGCTCCGAGAGCTTTGCCACAGGCAGATCCTGCGCCATGACCGGGCCAAACCTGTATAAAATCCTGCATTTTGTTGAAATCCTGAAGTGAATCAAAAAGCAGGTGTGCTCCTTTTTCCTGGGAGTCTTTTATCCCGGCTGCCTGTTCCAACAGGTCCGGTCTTCCTACGTCTCCCACGAATACAAAATCTCCAGTAAACAACATGGAAGGTTTGTTTGTAGCCGGATGGTCTGTAAGGAGAAAGCTCAGGTGTTCGGGTGTATGGCCAGGAGTAAAAAGGGCTTCGAAAGTCACATTTCCAAGCTCTATGATGTCCCCATGTTTGAGTTTGTTGTGTGGGAATTCATATTTCCAATCCTTATCTCCTTCATCAGAAAGATATAATGAGGCGCCTGTGATGGCTGCCAACTCTCTTGATCCACAGAGGAAATCCGCATGAATATGGGTTTCTAGGACATGGGTGATTTTCAAGTTGTTTTCTTCCGCAATTTTAAAGTAGGTGTCCACATCCCTTTTTGGGTCAATGACCGCCGCGATCCCACCTGCCTGACAACCTATTACATAGCTGGCTTGTGCCAGACTTTTATCATATACCAATTCAAAAAACATAGTCTATTAATTAAGTTTAAATTCAAGTAAAGCCTAAAGATAAATAAGCCTTAATACAGAATAGGTGATAAGGGTTACTTAAGATCAAAATTCATACAAAAATAGACTTATGGAATAGCCTTGTTAAAACTTCAGGTTTAAGCTGATCAAAGGTCTGCTTGGATTGAGGTTGAAGCCCATACTGCTTGGCCCCACGGACATTCTTTGATTGATGAAATAATTCTCAGGTTTGATATCCAATGAAAAATCCAAACCGGATTTGGAAGACAAAGATTGGCTGAGATTTTTGTTAAGGTTTTCATTCTTAAACTTATTGAAAAGTACCTGCTGGGTAATCAGTGCCAAAGCTGATGGTACTCCTATGACGGCGAGTCCAGAACCGGATTCCGCCAAGGCTACCACTCCAAGTCCTAATAATGCGGCACCTGCTGTAGAATAGCCTATGGTACTTCCTTGTTTTTTGGTCAAGTAGACACCTTTCGCAGCCTTGTGTCCAAATGCTGTTCCCAATATAGACCCAGCAGCAGGAATCAGAAATGCAGCCGAAGAACTGCTTTCTTCCAATAACTCAACTGCAATGGCAAATCCCAAGCCTGTTCCAATCAAGCTTAGGATGGTGGTGTTTTCAGCATCGCCCAAGGTGTAGGGATAATTTTTGGACTGTTGGTTTCCGATAGCTAATCCGAGAATCCCCCCACCTAAGATGCCAGCTCCATAGGCATTAAGATTGGATACTTCGAAAGTCGCCAATCCGGAAACTGCCAACCAGGATCCTAAAATCCCATAATGTCTCAATGTTTCGATATGTCCCTCAGAATAGTTTTCCATTTTTTGTTTCTGGAATGCCCACTCACCGAGTCCTATACTTCCCAAAGCACCTAGCCCGGCCATGATCCTACCTCCGGAATCAGACTCTCCTGCCAAAGCCAAACCCAAGGAACCTCCATAAACCCAACCTAATAGCCTTCCTGTATTTCCCGCTCTCAAAACAGGTCTGCTGATGTCTTCAAACTTTTTAGGATTGATCACGGGACCCAAGGCCCAGAGACCACCCATGATCAAAGGAATGCCTACGGCTGGTACATTGTCGATTTCAAAAACCGCTACTGTAGCAAGGCCATACGAAAATCCATAAGCAATGCTAACGAAGCGGTCTCTACCTCTCCACTCAAACTCCCCTGGATCTGCTGCTGAAGCGGGAAGCTTGATGTTGCTGCTTTCCCTATCCCAGCTAACCCTCATTTCATAGTAGCGGTCTTTTTCTGTTTCTGAAAGCCTGTCAAAGTAAGTGTTGAGATACACTTCATAATTGTTCATGTATTCCAGTTCATCCTCGGACAGCACTTCGCCCATTTCCTGTTTGGTTTTGATTTCCTTATAAATAGGCTTGTTACTTTCCTCCCAATATCCTCTGGCTGAATAAATACCTTGGGCAAAACTTTCCGCTCCATTAAGAAAGAATATGCTGAAAAGTAATAAAAATAGGATGGCCTTGCTTTTCATAGGAGTAGGGTTAAAATAATCCGTGAATACTGAAATTACATGGTGATTTTCATGTCAGAAAATTCGTGATTCTTAAAACCATTTTTTCTGCATAAATGCCACCAACCCATGACGGAATCTTTTAGAGTTCCGTTGTGGGGTTGAATCAAATGTAATCAAAAGATTTGATCGGGAAAGCAGAGGGACATTTAATAATAAAGCAGTATTCTGATCAATGAAAAACCAGGTGTTAAACACTCAATTTTTCAACATCCTCTGGACTGATTTTTCGGTATTTCCAGATGGCTACCGCTGAAATAATGATAAGTCCTGCTACCAAATAGTAAACCCAAAGAGGTACCGGAACCGGATCTCCTTTTGCGTAGGAATGTAGCCCCGAAAGGTAATAGTTGACACCAAATGAAGTCATGATGATCGCACCAAAGGCCCACAAGCTGGCAAGGTTGTAGACCATGCCATTTTTGAATGATGGGATCAACCTCAGGTGCAAGACGATGGCATATACAATCACAGAAATCAGTGCCCATGTTTCTTTGGGATCCCAGGCCCAATACCTGCCCCAGCTTTCATTGGCCCATACCCCTCCGAGGAAGGTGCCTATGGTAAGAAGAAACAGGCCAATAGTGATGGACATCTCGTTGACCATTTGCATTTCCCTTAGACTTGACCACCATGAACTTTTTGGGTTTTTGGGCTTGAAAATGACCAACAATAGGCAGAGCAAAGCAATAATGGCAGCCAGCGCCAAAGGTGCATATCCACTTACGATTACTGCCACATGGATTTTCAACCAATAGGAGTGAAGTACTGGCATCAGGTTAGTTATCTCAGGATTGAGCCAATCCAGGAAGCTGACAAAAAGCAGTGTACCTGAAAATAGCAATCCCAAGGGAACTGTAAACTTGGATTTGTTTCCAAAAATCAAACCCATCAACAGGACTCCCCATGCCACAAAAACCAGCATTTCGAAGCCATCACTCCAAGGAGGATGTTTGGCAATAAACCACCTCAAGGAAAGATGAAAGGTAAAAGCAGCCATTCCGATCCAGGAAAGCAGTATGCCAGCAGTCCAAATGTGCCTGATCAGTGCTGTTTTTTTGAACATCATCCAAATGGCTGAAAATAACATGATCAAGCCCAGAAGCCAAAAAGGACCAAATAGGCGGGTTCCTAAGTTCAGCTTGTTGTAGAGCAGTTCAGCTTTAATGTCCATTTCCGAAGGATATACTTCGCTGCCTGCTTTTTGCTGGTAAAGGGAGATGTAACTGAGCGTTTCTTCCGCTTCTTCCCAATCCCCACTTTCGAATGCTTCTGAAATGGTCTGAAAGTAAAGAGGGGTTATGTTTTTGACAAAAATTCCATCTTCCTCCTCGAAGCCCTGCCTGTACTCCTGACTGGTAAACCAGGTGTTGTTATAATCCAACTTATTGGGAAATAGCCTTAAAAAATCTCCGGTAAGAAGTCCATAGAATATGTTGAAGCGCTCGTCAGTTTTGAGCAATTCATTGTGCCCTTCATTTCGTTCTGAGGGTTTAAGTTTATTGGCATGCTCCACCATTTCCTGAATCAGGTATTTACCTTCCTTACCCAAAAAATCACTAAAAGAAAGCCTGTCGGTGGGTTTTTTCCCAAGTTTTTGGAACACCTCGTATGATTTTTCCTTATCGATTTTGATCACGGGCTTTTCACTGTATGCCCTTGGGTCCATTTGCACGGCCAAGAGAAATTGTTCAGGATTCAATCTTAGGGTTTCTCCGTTTTCGATGATTTCTACAAAACTTTTCCCATTGATTTTTCTGACAATCTCATTGGCAAGGGTATTCAAAGGTTTCATTCTTCCATCCAGGTCCTGCACAATGAGTTTTCCATATTGACTGGCATGAAAATCAGGTACAATTTGGCTACCAGATGATTGTGCAGGCACATTTGGTCTCACCATACCCCAGCTGATGATTATCAGTAATACCGAAGCAATGATAAAGCTGGCTTTTTCCAGTTTCAGGCTGTTGGTGGCAGCAATGGTTTTTTCTTTTTGAATTTTGTTGAGCTTGAAATTGAGAATCCTGAATCTTGATCCTTTGGCAAATAAAGTCAGCAACATGCCCAAAGTCAACAAGGTGTAGCCCAGGTAGGTGATGTAGGTACCGGGACGGTCCTGATTCACAGAAAAAATGGTTCCCCGCTCGTCATTGTCATAAGAGGACTGATAAAAACGGAAACCTGCATGGTCCAGAACATTGTTCATGTAGATGCGGTAAGGAAACTCTTCTTCTCCGTCCATGACCATTACTTCACTTGCATAGCTGGAAGGGCTTTGGCTGCCCGGATACCTTTCCAGTTCGAATGCATTGAGGTAAAGCTTGAATGGAATTTTGATGGGTTTAGAACCAAAGGTCATGGCATATTGCCTGCCTTCAAAATCAAAAGTGGTCCAAGCAGGCCGGAAACTTACCATCTTTACGAATGCTTCCTGAACTTTGCTTCCTTCTTCAGTCCAGATGCTGTATTTTATGACATCAAGCAGGTTTTTGGCCTGATTTTCATCCGGCTCCGGGATGTAATTGATTTTGCTGTTTTCATGTATATCCCTTATCAGAAAAGCCCCTTCTTCCCATTGATATAGTGTCATAAGTTTCAAGGGCTGTACTTCCCCCTCCTGAACGCTGCTCATTTGCTGGGTATTCATTTCCATTACCTGTAAAGGTACCGAGGAGCCAATTTTCCAAAAGCCATCTTCTTTGAAAACCCGGATGGGATGTTCAGCATCGTTGACGGTGCTCAATGAAAGGCTTCCCATCTTGATGAACTTCCCCTTGTCCACCACATAATCTTCTCTTCCACCGGACAGGGCAGTAGAGATCCTAAGGTAAGTTTGATTTCCTGGGATAAAATCTTCAGTAGCACCTTGGATATAATCTTCAAACCTCACTTCAAAGCGCCTGTCGCCCAGTTTTGTGTTTATCTTTTTGGGCTGGAAATCTTTGGGCAAAAGCTGAAGGTTCTTTTCTATAGATCTGTTGGAGCCTTGATCTGTTTCTTTTAGCTGAAAGTAATGAGCCGTTGTATAAAAAACATCAGCTTCCTGACCTTGACGGATGTGCATGATCCCTTCCTCGCTTAGATATCTGGTCACTCCCGCACCGAATATGATGATGACAAATGCAATGTGAAAAAGCCCGACTGGCCATCTATTTTTATGAAAGAGCTTGTACTGACCAATGTGGGCAATAAAGTTGACAGCCATCCATACCATTATTATTTCAAACCACCAAGCCTCATAAACCAATCCCCTGGCCACTGTAGTCCCGTGATCATTTTCAATAAATGTAGCCACTCCCATAGCCGTGGCGAAAGCCAGTAAGAGAACTAATGTGATTTTGGTAGAGAAAAGGTGCTTGAAAATATTCATAATCAAAGGAGTATTCCGATAAATCTATTTTTCATGGTAGGCCTAAAGATCAGCATGAGGTAGGCCCAATTTTGTGTGCCTTTTGGATTTGCTACACCCTGAAACCTTTGGAATACATCCGTAGCAAAGAACTGACTGTATCCACCCTGGACAGAAAACGCATCATTCACAATCCAGCCAAGTGTCAGGTCCAACTCTGAACCAAAATATCGGCCTTCCGGTAGGGTAGAGGGAAAATCATTTCCTAAATAAAAGATGTCAACGCCTGAATAAAACAAATGATAA
The DNA here is from genome assembly GCF_019343195.1 of Arthrospiribacter ruber. Classification (GTDB taxonomy): domain Bacteria; phylum Bacteroidota; class Bacteroidia; order Cytophagales; family Cyclobacteriaceae; genus Arthrospiribacter; species Arthrospiribacter ruber. The sequence continues at coordinate 257,590 of NZ_RPHB01000005.1, read as the reverse complement.
TCAGCTTGTAAGAAGAAATTCTTATTGAATGCATATCGCGACTTGATAAAATAATCCTGTAAGCCGACAGTGTTTTCGTGTGCCCCACCTACATAAAATAAGTCCATGTATCCATTGAATATATGGTTCGTGCCATATAAGGGGTTGTAGGCATTGTTTGACGCAGTGGTAGGATCATCTCCGCTGATGTGCTCAAGGCCTGCTGATAGCGTCCAGATTTTTCCTTCCTCCCTGTTTATTGGAATAGTATGGTTATAGGCAAGACTGAAGTTATAGGCATTGAGGCTTCTTCCTGAAAGGGTTTCTCCAAATTGATGGTAATAAAATGCAGAGACCTGAGAGTTACCAGAATTGTAGCGCAAGGTCGGTACACCTAAGGTACTTCTGTACCTTACTCCTTTGTCCGTGATGGCACCAGTTTGAGGATCTGTAGTCTGCCATTCCCTTCCGTCATTCCAGAACAAGGCCGAAAAGGAGACTTTACCCCATTTGTTTTCATAACGAGCCATCTGTGCGACGCGATATTGGTTTGGGGTAAAAAAAGGCTGATCTGTCAATGCCATATTAGTCTGATTGTATCCCCCACCAAAATCGAATTTCATGTCTTCTTTTTCGTGAAGAAATAGGAGGAAATCATGTGCTCGCGCTTGCAAGGCCCAGTCCAGATTGCCTAGAAACCTGAAGTTATCATAATTCAGCTCCTGCCGGCCTATTTTCACTTTCCAGTTTTCCTTAATTTTGGCCATAGCCCAGGCTTCATGAACCGAAAGGAAATTGTCAGAGGCTTTTACCTGTGGGGTACTTCCAAATACCCGGATATCCTGTATTGACATATAGAAGCTGAAATAATCCATATCGTACCTGGCCTGAAGTCTGGCTCTATGTGCCAAGAAGGCAAAAGGTTCCTCAGATTCACTCAGCAACCTTCCGAATCCGTTTCTGAACTCCGAACGCTGGACATACTGACCATCAATGCTAAACTGTGCATGCAGATCGGAACAGAGCAAGCTTAACAAAAGCAGCCCAAAAGAAAATTTGAGGCGGTTCATTGGCTTACCTGCTGCTTACAGTTTTAACTTCTTTTTTGGCTTCCCGGGCCTTTCCCTCTTTGAGCCACTGAGGTACTACCTGCTCCAGAAATTTTTCCTTGGCAGCCTTTTCTGCAGGGATGTCCAATCCTATATATGCCTGCAATTTGTCTTTATCATTGAGATCAGGCATTTCTACTGGCTTGTTGTGACCAAGGTCAGCCAAAACCCGGGTTAGCTTGATTCTGGTTTCCTGTATGATTCCTGTGGCAGATGTGATGATCCGGCTGGATTCCAAGGGGGCATGAAAAGCACCACCATGGGAAGCGACCACAAAGTCCCATCTCCATTGTGCATGTCGCAATCCTTCCATAATTTCCTTCATCTGAGCTTCTGAAGCTCCGAGCTCCCAGGCTTTACCCGCTTCTATATGGGCCATGGCGATTAGTTTTTGCAATTTCGAAGAACCCTCCTTGACTTTCCTTTGTCTCTCATATACATCTGAGATCAGGTCCTCCTGTTTTTCTCTATGGCACACAAAGCAGGAGTTTTCTACATTGGCCAAGGGAGACCCGATGTGATGGTCGGTGAATTTCTGCCCACCTTCGTTTTTATAAGGCATATGGCAGTCGGCGCAGGAAACTCCTCTTTTGGCATGCACACTCATTTCATAAAGTTCGTAATCCGGGTGCTGGGCTTTGATCATTTTTGCCTTACTGATTGGGTGTGTCCAGTCCGCAAAGTCAATGTTGTCAAAATAACCTTCAATGGCCTCTACACTCATCCCATCTTTCCAGGGAAAAGTGAGGTAGGCTGCATCTTCTTTGCCCGGCTTGGTTTTGTCAAAGTAATACTCCACATGGCATTGGGCGCAGACCAATGAGCGCATCTGTTGATGGGAAGCCTGATTGATGTCTTTTCCCATAGACTCAAAAGCTTCTATCAATGCCGGCCGGGTAATGGTAAGGTTCATTGTATGGGGGTTGTGGCAGTCCGCACAACCAATTGGATTGATTACCTCAGTAGCAAGATGGGAAAGCTTGTGGCTGTAGTACTCAGTCACCCCCATTTCACTCATCAGTCTAGGGACATCCGTACTTTTACAAGTCCAGCAAGTAGAAGGTTGGGGGCCGCCGCCCGGCTCTTGGGGAGAACCGATTCTAAGGGTATTGTGTACATCTGTCACTGCCCAAGCATGTCCACGGGGATGATTATAATCCTTACTGAAAGCGTATCCTGCCCATAAGATGACCAATTCCGGCTGGTCATCGAGGACATCCTTAAACCCGCTTGTATTGTACATACTTTGGAAAGTAGTGTCTTTGGTCTTCAGGTATGATTGGTATTGTCGGGGGTAGTTGAGTCCCCATACCGAATCCCTAGGCTCTATGCCTTCTATGATGACCTTAGGTTGGTAAGCAAACCTGGCTTCAGTTTTCCGGTCCATTATGGTGTATGCCAACATGGCCAAAAGGAAAACGATCACTGCCGTCATTCCAAAAAGAATCCAATTTTTCATATCGCTGTGGTTTTATTTGCTGATTTTATTATCTGATTTCATCGACTCTTTGAGCCATTTTGGGATAATTTCCAAATCCGGTGGTGCATGGGCGCGTATCGGTTCTATTTGGTGACCCACCGATGCCAAAGACCTGATTTTGCCATGGGGAACTTCCCTGTGGCATTCCCAGCAGATCCGGTCTGTCCTATGCGGATGATGGTTGGCCACTGCATCCATCAGTTTGGCATCCGTCACCTGATTTTCATGGCAGCGTATACAATTGTTCTGTATGACATTGATGGAGGGTTCCAAGGCCCTGATGACCTGAGGTTCTGCTCTTAGGGTGAAAATGGTAGAATGGTAAAGCCCATCCTTGGCCTTGAAAAAATACTTACTGGCAATGTTGTCATGCGGTACATGGCAGTCATTACAATGTGCCACTTCACGGTGGGAGCTTTTGTTCCAAGTGATGTACTGAGGTGTCATGATATGACAGTTGACACAGGCCTGAGGATCATCAGAAAGATAGGAGGTGGCATTGCTTAGACGGATCATGTAAAAACCCAGACCCACAATCGCAGCGACTAAAACAGTGGCCGCAGGGCGCCATTTCCTCGGTGGTATAAGACTGAGTTTAAAAAGACGTTTTTTGAATTTCAAATATCGGCTCATTGTGCTGGGGGCTTTGATGAAACAATACTATAGTTTAAAAATAAGACAAACTATGATTAAAATCATGTGTTTAAAAAAGTTTTATTTTTTAGTTCAATAATTTGTTTTCTTAAAAAATAAAGAAAAATCAGTAAGTATGTCAAGTGTATTTCGATTAAATATTCTAAGGATCTGAAAAAAAACAAAAGGGTTTAAATCCTATTTTTAAGGTAATGCAGTGCCCGTAAAAGCTTTTTTTGTCAATTAAATATTCATTTAGCACGCTTAATTGCCGATTATCCAATTTGCAATCGGTTTTTTCCGTATTAATGTTTTGATTTTGTCATGGATAGAAGAACAGCATTAAAGTCCCTTGCAATTACGGTCTGGGGAATGATTTTCTTACCGGGCTGTGGTAATGAAGAGGCAGAACAAGGAAGCTACCTGTATAAAAACCTGCCTTTGAGCGAAAATCAGAAAAATAACCTAAAATCGATGGTAGATACTTTTCTTCCTGAGAACGATACCAAAGGTGGTGTGGAACTGGGGATTCATCATTTTTTGGATAAGTTATTGGCAAACTGCTACGATGAATCCACCCAAAATGCTTTTCTTGGAGGGCTTGACCGGTTGGAATTTCTCTCCAATGAAATGAATGATACTTCATTTTTCAAAGCAGCAGATCAGCAAAGGATAGAGGTATTGGAAGCCCTGGATAAGGAGGAAAAAATTGAAGACAAAGCTTTTTATGACCTGATCAAAGAATTGATCATTTTGGGTTATACAAGCTCAGAGTATTTTTTAACCAATTTCACGAATTATGAAATGATCCCTGGTGGATATGACGGCTGTGCCCCTTTACCTCAAGAACCTTATAAAATCTAAATTATGCCCAATCTGAATATAAAAGCTAAAGAACAAGCGACCTACGACGCTATCGTTATAGGTTCGGGAATCAGTGGAGGTTGGGCTGCCAAGGAGTTGTGTGAAAGCGGTCTGAAAACATTGGTACTGGAGCGAGGAAGGGACGTCAAACACATCAAAGATTACCCCACAGCCACCAAGCACCCTTGGGAATTTGAATTTGGAGGAAAGCTGACCCTTGAAAATCAAAAAGAGTTTGGCAGAAGAGGGGCCAGAATACATGAGTCTACGGCGCATTTCTGGATGAAAGAAGGGGAGCAGGAGACTGTACAGGAAAAACCTTTTCAATGGACACGTGGCTATCAGGTAGGAGGTAAGTCTCTCTTATGGGCCAGACAGACACAGAGATGGTCCGATTATGATTTCGAAGGGCCTGCAAGGGATGGATATGCTGTAGATTGGCCGATCCGATACAAGGATCTTGCCCCTTGGTACAGTCATGTGGAAAAATTCTCGGGAATAGCTGGCAATAAAGACGGATTACCTCATTTACCCGATGGTGAGTTTTTGAAACCTTTTGACCTTAGCTGTGTAGAGCGGCATTTTCAGAAAGTCATTTCAGAAAATTACCAAAACCGGCATTTGATTCATGGCCGGTGTGCCCATGTGACTGATCCGCAGGAAATACACATAGAGCAGGGCAGGGCCAGGTGTCAACATAGAAACCTCTGTAATAGAGGTTGTCCCTTTGGTGGGTATTTTTCCTCCAATGCCTCTACATTGCCCTGGGCAGAAAGGACAGGAAATATGACCTTGAGACCCCATTCGGTGGTTCACTCTATCATTTATGATAAAGAAAGGGGGAAAGCCAGCGGTGTCAGGATCATTGATGGCAATGACATGCAGTTTTACGAGTATTATGCCGATATCATTTTTGTCAATGCCTCTGCGCTGAACTCCAACCTGATCTTGTTGAATTCCATCTCGGACAGGTTTCCAAATGGTCTGGGCAATGACAATGGGCTTTTGGGTAAATACATTTCCTGGCACAATTACAGAGGCCAGATCTCTGCGCAATGCGAGGATTTTCAGGATGTGACGAGTACAGGTAAAAACCCATCCCATTCCTATATTCCAAGGTTTAGGAATGTATTCAAACAGGAAACCGACTTTCTGAGAGGCTATGCCGTGGGAATCGGATCCTCCTCCCGTGGGGTTCAATTTTCAAGAGAAGGAATAGGGGAAGTGTTGAAACAAAACCTGATCAAGCGGACACTCGGACCTTGGTGGGTGGCCGGATGGATGCAGGGGGAAGTGATTCCCATAGAAAGCAATCATGTCAGGCTGCATGAAAGCCTCACCGACAAGTATGGGATTCCACAGCTGGTATTGTCCTGCGATTGGACAGAAAATGACGACAAAATGGTGCTGGATTATATGGAGCAAATGTCCGAAATGTTTGATAAAGCAGGTTTTGTCAATATCAATGCAAGGGATTCGGGAGCGCCTCCAGGTTCGGATATACATGAAATGGGAGGCGTAAGAATGGGGCATGATCCAAAAGATTCCCTCTTGAACAAATGGAATCAGCTTCACCATTGCAAAAATGTATTTGTGACAGATGGGGCATGCATGACTTCTACTGCTACACAAAACCCTTCACTTACCTATATGGCCATCACCGCCAGGGCAGCCAATTATGCTGTAGAGGAATTGAAAAAAGGAAACCTTTGATCCAAAAAGAAATGAGATTGCTTGGGAGCTATTTTTACCGTATCTTATTTTCGGTTAAATAAAGATGTATGAAAAAATACCTCCTTCAATTCTTGATCTGCTTGCTTTTTTGGCATCAGGCAATTGCTCAATCTTTCAGTATTGAGGAAATTTCTCTTTATTCCTTTCCCTCAGAAATGACAGCATCCCCAGTGGACAACAAGTTTGCCTGGGCCATGAATGAAGAGGGACTGAGAAATGTATATGTTTCTCAAGCTCCTGATTTTCAATACAGAAAAGTTACGGACTTCAAGCAAGATGATGGGCAGGAAATCACTTCTTTACAATTTACCCCTGATGGACAGGGGCTGGTATTTGTGAGAGGTGGAGAGCATGGGAGCAACTGGCAAAGAAACCTTGGCATGAACCCCGCACATGCTGCTTTTATTCCAAAAGTAGAAATCTGGATGGCGGACTTTAATGGGATTGAGGCAAGAAAGCTGACCGAAGGAGATGATCCTTTGATGGCGCCGGATGGCAAGGTGCTTGGTTTTTTGAAAAATGGGCAGGTGTGGACTGTTGAACTGGATGGAACTGAGGCAAAGCAACTCTTTGAAATAAGAGGGAATGTCAATGAGTTTAATTGGTCACCGGACGGTGGGGAAATACTTTTTTCTGTCAATAGAGGGACACATTCCTTGGTTGGGATTTTTCATTTGGAAAATAAAACCATCAGATACATATCTCCTTCATTTCATAGAGACGGAATGGTAAGATGGTCTCCTGACGGAGCTAAAATCGCATTTGTAAGAAGACCTGGAGGGCAGGGAGAGCCAAAGGCAATTTTGGAACAGCGGCACCTTCCTTGGGAAATCTGGGTAGCAGATGCCCGGACAGGTGAAGGGAATATGAGGTGGAAGGCACCTGAAACCCTTAGGGGTTCCATATCTTCTACACATGGGGGAGCCAACCTTCACTGGGGCGCTGACAATACCCTTATTTATCTTTCTTATGAAGATGGCTGGCCACATTTGTATGCCATGGATGCCGAAAGTGGACCTTCCCGTCAACTGACCCAAGGAGAGTATATGGTAGAGCATATAGAGCTAAGTCAGGATAAGAAATTTTTGGTCTTTTCTGCCAATGCAGGTAAAATGGAAGAAGATATTGACAGGAGACATATCGGCATGGTAAGTCTTTCAGGTGGAGAAATGGAGCTCTTGACCCAAGGAGAGGGCATAGAGGCCATACCAGTGGTATTGTCGGACAATGATCATGTGGCCTTTGTCTCTTCCACGTATGCCAGACCACTGCTGCCGGCAGTTTCCAGGATTTCCGACCCGGAGATCAGGCTTTTGGCCGAAGACCTTATTCCGGAAGGTTTTCCCGATGAAAGCGACTTGATCAAACCAAAGCAGGTCACTTTTATGTCCCCGGATGGGGTGAAAGTTCATGCCCAGCTATTCGAAAAGGAAGACGGTAAATCCAAAAAACCGGCAGTAGTATTTGTGCATGGGGGCCCTCAGCGCCAAATGCTTTTAGGTTGGCATTACGGTGATTATTATTCCAATACCTATGCCATCAATCAGAAGCTGGCAGAGATGGGATTTGTGGTCTTATCGGTGAACTTTCGTCTGGGTATTGGCTATGGATATGAATTCCACAAACCGCCAAGGACCTACTGGCAAGGTGCGGAAGAGTATATAGATGTCAAAAAGGCCGGAGAATACCTGGCGACTTTGGCACAGGTAGATAATAAGAGAATCGGGATTTATGGTGGATCATACGGAGGTTATCTAACGGCCTTGGCTTTGGCCAAAGATTCTGATCTGTTCGCAGTAGGGGTGGACATACATGGGGTACATGAACTGTCCTCCAGACTGGAAATGCCGGAGGGATATGAAAAAGCACCGGATTTTGAAAAGGCCCAAAGAACTGCTTGGCTTTCTTCTCCATTGGCCTACCTTGACACTTGGACTTCACCAGTGCTATTTATTCACGGAGATGATGACCGCAATGTACAGGTGGCCCAGACTGTGGACCTTATCCGTAGGTTTGAAGAAAGGGGCATGCCTTATGAGGCCATTATTGTTCCGGATGATTCCCACCATTGGATGAAGTTTGAGAATTTGGTAAAAGTCAATAAGGCGACGGTGGAATTTTTGGAAAAACACTTAAAACCCTGATGAATCGTCTATTTTGTTTTTTTCTGGTTATCCTCTTTATGCTGATCCATGATGGATTTGCGCAGAAGTTGACAGAGAAAAAAGTGGCCCGGCTATTTGCTGCCTCTGAGTTGATGAAGGAGCATTTTGTAGGTTTTATACTCCAAGAGGAAAGTGGTAAAATCATTTATTCACAAAATGCAGACGTACATTTTGTTCCAGCTTCCAATACCAAGATACTTACCCTATATGCGGCCTTACATATTATAAGGGATTCCATTCCTGCTTTTCAATATGAATTTTCCGGTGATTCTTTGATTATATGGGGTACGGGTGACCCTTCATTTTTACACCCAAAACTAAATAATGGCAAAGCATATGACTTCTTAAAACGTGCTGCCCACAATTTGTATTTAGCCCAACAGCCTGATTTAAAGTTTGAACCTAGCTATTGGCGCTCTGATCCCGGCCATTTTCCTATTTATGCCAATACCATGCAAGCAAAAGCGGATCTGCAAGGTAATTTGGAGATTTCCCCAAAAATCATGGGCTCATTCCTGAAAGCGGATAGCAGCATGGTTACAGAAAAATTTGATATTTTCCGGTCGGTAAGTGACCATTCATTGATTTATCCTTCATTTCTTTCAATCCCAGCGGACTATGATGATAAGGTTCCGTTTCCCATGGACTTAGAAAAAAGTAGGTTTTTGTTGGAAGACACATTGAAAAAGGAAGTAAAACTGATCAATAGGCTTAAAAAAGGTGACATCAAAACCTTCTATTCAATTCTGGCTGATAGCCTGTATCAACATATGATGCTGCCTTCTGATAATTTCCTTGCAGAGCAGGTCCTGATCCTTTGTTCCGCTGTTTTAAGTGATACCTTAGATCCTAAAAAGGCCATTCAATATGTTGAAGAAAACCTTTTTGAGGGAATAAAACATAAGCCGGTTTGGGAAGATGGTTCCGGTCTGTCCAGGTACAACCTGATTACACCAAGGACGGTTTTGGAAATCCTTAACCGGGTAGAAGTTCTGATCGGTGACCAAGAAAGGTTAAGAGAAATGTTTCCTGCTGGCGGGCTTTCCGGCACCTTGAAAAACACCTATGAGCTTGACGGAGGAAAAGCTTTTGTTTGGGCCAAAACAGGAACTTTGAGAAATATGCACCTACAAAGTGGCTGGATAGACACCAGAAAAGGCAGGACTTATAGGTTTGTATTTATGAACAATAATTTTGTAAAACCTACCCCGGAAATAAGGAATGAGATGGTCAGGATCATGACCACTATTCATGAGCAATATTGACTGCCAAAATTATAATAAGCCTGAACCAAATCCCCAACTGAAACCCAAATGAATGTCCGCTTGCTTTGAGTCTAAAGTAAGACCCGTCAATGCCGAATAACTTCCCAAAAAAAGCCCTCCGAACCTTAGACCCAACCCGCCATTAAAACCGGAAAAGTCAAAAAAGGTCCAAGGTGAATACACCTCAAATTTTCCCAAAGTCAGTCTTGGAATAAAAGAATAAAACTCCTGAACAGGAATCTGACTGTTGTTTTCGGAATCTCCAAAGGCTTTTTGCCCATAAAATGAAAACTGAAGGAAATCAGTTAGTACCAGGTCAGTATTTAAAGCCAATACTGTCGGTAGGCTTAGGGTGTTCACCGTGCTTTCCGAAGTATTGGTAAACAATGCGCTCTGAAGAAAAAGGGCCTCTACCTGCTGAAGGTCAGAGGTTAACTCTCTGAGGTTGAAGCTGGTGTTTTCCGGTATATTCATGCCATAACTCCGGGTGATCTGATCTTTGCTGTAACTGATGTTTCCTAAATTCCTGACTGTCAGACCTGTATTTAAAAGAGTTTGTTGTTGCCGGTTTTTTAATTGATGACTGATACCCAAGTCAAACCCAATGCTGGTAGGATTTCCAAAAAGATCCTCAAAAATATTGGGGCTAAAGATATCCGCACTTTCCAGGTTTTCATTGTAGGAAAGCTCTATCTCAGAACTTGCCCCGGTGAGCAAAATTTCGGAACCTTCCACCACTATATTTCCTACAAATTGATCAACAGCGATGTTGGTGTATGTTCCAGGTCGTATAAATTTCAGATTGGCCCCCAGAGATAGTTTTTGATTTTTGGATTCAAATACGGTAAATGCCCCCATCAGGCCAATTTCCATCCAATTGTTTTGGTTGGCCCTTTGGTTGTTTTGCGTATTGAGATTGATGGAGGAAATGCTGGGTTCAAAACTTCCATCGGTGAGGTATTGACCTAAGGTAGGATCCACATTGATAAAATGTGCGGATCCCTTGAATTCGGTGGTCAATCCAAATGCAAACCTGCCCAAATTGATACCTACAGAAGGGCCTACCATGGATGCTACTGTACGGCCATTAAATGCCTGCTCGCTATCTCTGAAAGCTTCCAAAAAGAAGGCATCTTCAGAATTGAAAAAATCCCTGATTCTTAAGGTATTGTTGCTAAAAGATACCTGTGTGGAGAGAAAATGTGTTTCTACTGTTTTAGATAGATTGTTGAGATCTGCTGGGTTCATCAACGCAGAGAGCATACCTTTTCTTGGACTGCCTTGGATACCGTAATAATTCTGTTGGGCTGAAATGGAACAAGTAATAAATAAGAAAATGAAAATCAGTAATTGACGCATTATGTAATAGTTGGTTCAAACTTTAAATTAACAATAAACCATCTTGTTTGGAATTTATAACGAGGAAAAAGCACTCTTTTTTAATACATTAATATGTATATCCGCAATTATACCACTAGCCAATTTAAATAAGTGCCTAGATCAATCAGATACTAATAGATATTGGATATTCATTGATATTGGCTAGAAATCATAGGTTTGTTCCATTATTTAGGTCCTACTGGTAAGAAAGCGGATAATCATATAAATTAATTATCAAGGGTTAATTTTAAAGCCAAATCGGATATAAATTTCAGTCTCGTAACCGGAATTCTTTATTTTTTCTTGGATTAATTATTAAGATTAAAAGTTTCTAAATAGGGTTCAGAATGATATTTTTTTCATTAAAGAATTGTAAAAATAAAATTTGGTTAAAAATCATTTTGATTATTGTTTATCCCGTTGGGAAAAATTATTTTAGAGATCAATGGCACATCCCGACCAAAAATATATACAAGCGCTTGTCTCTAATGACAAAGAATTGCTTGATGAGCTTTACAAAAAGTATTTTGGAAAAATCAAATGGATGGTTCTAAAAAACAACGGTTCCGAAGAAGATGCAGCAGATCTTTTTCAGGATGCCTTAATGGGTATTTATCACAAGGCCAAGCTGGATTCATTTGAACTGACCTGTCCTTTGGATGCATTTTTGTACCTGGTCTGTAAAAAAAAGTGGTTCAATATTCTGGCGAAAAGGAAAAACCATGGGGTAACAAATATAGAGGATCAGGAATATAGTCTTGGAGAAGATAGCTTTGGGTTGGCAGAAGCTTGTCACCTGCAGGATGAGCGGCTTACCTTGTTACAATCCAAACTGGCAGAACTTGGAGAATCCTGCCAGGAACTTTTAAAACTGAGTTGGGAGGGCAATTCCATGGAAGAAGTAGCGAAAATGCTGGACTTCAGCTATGGTTATGCAAGGAAAAAGAAGTCTGAATGTCTTGCCAAACTGACTAAATTGGTACAATCTGCTCCTATTTTTAAAGCTTTAAAATGGTGATAAGATGGATCAAAGCATGATAGATAAAATAGATGCTTATGTAAACGGTGAAATGACCGAAAAGGAAAGGGTCGTTTTTGAAGCAGAGTTGGAGTCAAACCCTGAACTGAAGGAAAGTTTCGAGCTATATAGGGAAATAGATAAATCCATGACGCATCTTTTTTCTAGGGAAACAAAGGAACTGGAGGATACACTTGGGCATCTGAGAAAAAAGTATATCAAGGAAGTGCCACTCCAAGGAGAGCAAACTCCCAAAGAAGGAGTTGTCAGACATCTTGAAAAACCCAACTATGTAAGGCTATTTTTGGCTTTGGCCGCCATGTTCATTATGATCATGGCTGCTTATTTTTTGCTTTTCCAATCCACCTCAGACCATCAGGATATGGCAAAGGACTACTTTTCAGCCAACTTTGCCGAACTTTCCCAAACCATGGGAGCCACAGAGGATAAAATTCAAAATGGCATAGCGGCATACAATCAAAAAAATTACCAAGGAGCCAAAGTGTATTTTTATGAAGCATTGGAATCTTCTCCCAATGACAGTGAGGCAATTAAATATTTGGGTTTGACGCACCTTGCCCTAAAGGAGTATGATGAAGCCTTGCTTAATTTCGAAAACTTGGCCTCAATCCCTAATCTTTACATTAACCCGGGAATGTTTTATCAGGCATTGACCCTCATGTTGCGCAATGAAACCGGGGATTTAGAGCGTGCAAAAGGTCTTTTGGGCAATGTCATAGCCAATAATGCAGAAGGCAGTAGGCAAGCCAAGGAATGGCTTGATAAATTAAAGTAATTGAATTTTAATTTTTCAGGAGATTTTTTCAAAGCCATAATTTTTTTATGGTCTGGCTAATTTTTTTATTAAACCCCTGGTTTCCAATTTGAAAAGGATCAATCGGTTTCCCCAATTTTAAAATTACCGTTGAGCCTATTTATTTTTTTGATTAAAGGGTAACACATGAATATCACTCAGGATATAAAGGTGAATTATCCTAATGACAGTTAGTCAGGAAAAAAAATTAAACTTTTAACAAATTAACTTTTAGCAAAATGAAAACATTAACAAAAATTTCCGAAAAACTCATTCTATTGTTTATCATGCTTTTGGTCATGAATGTATCATGTACATCTGAAGAAGATGTGTTGCCTGTTCAGGAAGATCCTGTAGAACAACAAATCATTGGAATCGATGAACAAGAAGAGGAGGAGGAAGAGGAAGAGGAAGTCATCCTCCCGGTGCGCTTAGCCATGGAGATGGAAGGTCACGATTTCTCCGAAGGCAATTCCAAAATCTTCAACATGGAAGAGTATTCCCAAGAAAGCGGTGACGTTTTGGAGGTGAATCTGGTCAGAATAATCTCTGGAGAACCTGTTTATTACAAACTGCCAGGTAAAGGCTACAACGAAGAATCTGAATATGGTTTGTTTTATTTTCTTCCTACGGAAGAATTTAACTTCCCAAGGGTACAGGTTTCCCTGAGCAATGGCAATGGTGAAAATTACGATAAGGTAGTAGTCTTGGTGAGAAATGCTTCTTAAATGAAAAAATTGCCAGTAAACTGGCAGTTTTTCCTTGGTTTGGTAGTCTTTATACTATGACTTTATTTTCCAGTTTACCTGTTACAATAATAAATTGATATACAATAAAAAGGTGAAAAAATATAATTTAAGGTATTTTATTTTATCTTCATATTTAATTAATAATTATTGATCAAAAGGTGATTTTATGTCACCTTTTTTTATGTGTAAAATTTTTAATTTCATTGGTATTTTTTGTCATTTGATGATTTTTAGTCCTTTTTGATAGAATACTGAATCTTTAAAAAATTAAATAAGTTTTAAATGTTTTTTCAAATACTAAAAAAAGCTCTTTTATAGTTGATTTTTGTATTGTAATATTTCAGTTAAAAATATTACATAAATAAGATGATTTTTTCATTTAAAATTTTATTATTTGTAACGGTTATTGTTGAAAAATGTGCCCAGATTAAGCCCTATAATAGTCATGCTTACAAAGAATCTTTTATTGCAAATGTGCAGTGAACTCACGGGAGTTTCACTATTGTTCAAAGTCAAGCAAAATGGTTACAAAGTTTTATTTGCTTCCAAAGATTTTTTGGATTGGGCAGAGAAGAATTTTGGGATTAAAGAGCAAGACCTTATCGGTCTGTCTCTAAACCAAATTATGAAATTCAGAAAACTGCCTTACTTAAAAGGTTATGATCTCAAAGCTTCTTTAAGTGTAGTGGTGAAAGAGGAGGTAAAAGTAGTGGAGACATCCGGTTTTATTGATGTGAATGAAAGCAAGCTTGTTTTTTCAAATGTGCCTCTACTTGACCAAGATGGTAATGTGGGGCATATTTTGCATCAGCTGGAGTTTGAAGACTCAAATTCTCAAAAACTACCTGAAGAGGGCAATTATGCCGCTCAGGTTTTAAAAAACAACGACAGTATTTCTTTGCTATATGAGAAAAATCCTAACCCTATGGCAATTTTGACTTTGGAGGGAAAAATCAAATCGGTGAATGAGGCATTTTTGCAGAGAGTTTTCCCTCTTTACAAAAAGAACAAAATGATTAATGAGGTTTTTGAAATTTTTTCTGAAATCAGTGTCTCCGATATTTTGACACAGGCCAAAAATGGTGAAAAGAGCAGAATAGATCTTAAATTGGATAAGGAAGACACATTAAAATACTTTAAGGCCGAGTTCATTTCATTAAAAGATGATACACATCTTTTAACCACCTTTCATGATGTCACTGAAATCAAAAAGATGAGGAAAGACCTGGTGAAAAAGTCTATGTTAATGGAAGATTGTCTAAAATTTCAAAAACAGGACTTTGACCTTATGGACATTAGGGATGTACTGAAAACCAGCCTTTCATTTATGTTTACCCATGCAGATGCACATAAAGGCCTCATCTGGGTCAAGGATTTATCTATTGATGAAAAATTGGGGCATCAGAGCGAATACCTTCTGGATATCAACTGGCCTACCCATAGGCTTAACTTACTTTTCCTTTTTGATGAAGATCATAGACCAACTAGAAATGAACCCTATACCATGCGCTCAAATGCCTTGGCGAATGTTGGTTTGTTGGAGAATTCTGTCTCAGGATTTGGAAAAAGTATCATGGCCATTACAGGCAGAAAAGCGGATCATTTGCTTTTTGTAATTTTGCTTCAGATGGATGCAACCAAGGTCTTTGATCTGGAAGATAAGTATGTCATGAACATTATTTCCTCTTGCATTTTCTCGGAATTGGCGGGCGTGTTTTCTGGAAGGATGATCTCAGGTGACGACAGATTGTAGCCCTCGAAAAAGAACCGAACTGAATAAATGTAAAATTCTCAGGCTAATTTTTTGAATTGCCCGCCGTGTGGTTTCGGTGGGCTTTTTTATTTTTTCACCCGGTTGATAGCCAGCAATTTGATCATCCATTTTGGAAGTGGTCTGGAGGGATTTCTTTTTTTCAAATTAAGATAAATCCCAAGTTTTTTCCCTATTGGGACTTTGTGGGTTTCCACAAATTCAATCAATGTGCCGTCTGGATCTTCTACATAACTGAAATGGCCCGCTGCTTTTCCCATATCAAAACTACCGGTACTGTTTACCGTAAAGTTATATCCTAATTTTTGGGCTTTTAACTCCAGCTTTTCCATTCCTCTGATGTCAAAGCAAACATGAATGAAACCAAGGTCACCCCAGTATCTTTTTTCGAAAATATGAGTGGTCTTCCTGTTCTTTGTCTGTATCAATTCAATCTCACTTTTGCACAATAGCTGGCCGAATGCTCCAATCAATTCAGCATTGGAAGTCAACAAAACTCTAGAGTATATTTGTTTAGATTGATCAAGGTTTGGAAGATCTTCTCCCAGACAATTGTTTAGGTGATACAATATGTCGCTAAAGCCCAGAAGTTCCTGATAAAACTTCATGGATTTCTGGAGATTGCTCACTCCTGCTATAAACCCTGCTACCCCTCCTGTAAGATCTTTATTTTTTGAAAACCATGAATCACTTTCGATTACCTGAAAGAGATTTTTAAATGGATCTCTTATAAAAAAATGCTTTCTACCATCCGGTGATTTTTCTATTTTTCCCGATAAATCCAGTTTTTCATCTTCAAAAAAGCGAAAGGCTTTTTCTACATCCCGTGCTCTGATTTTGATGGCAAATATTCCCAAATCACCCAAACAGGGCATTTTTCCGGGAGGGACAGGTTCCCTGCTGGTGTATTGCCAGATTTCAAATCCCCCTCCACCTTGTAAATTCATTGCCAAAATTGCGTGTCGGCAATGTTCCTCATCACCAGTATACCTAGTCATCAAACTGGCAGTGGCAACATCTTCGAAGACAGGTACATCCATACCGAAATACTTTCGGTACCACCCCCATGCATTGTGCGCATCAGACACTCCAATACCAACTTGCTGTATTCCACTTATCAAAGGAAGATCGATTGAATTTGTATTCATAATACACCTTAATTATCTGTAGTCAAGCAATGATTTGTACATTCTCTTTAACTTATTAGGAGAACATTTGAAAAAGAAAAGGCCGAATACCAGTAGGTTTACCAACTGCACCCTTAGCCAGGAATTGCTTTCATACTTTCTAGCTGAAACTGTTATTTGCTTGGATAAAACTTTAAACCTGTATTTTTTTCTGATTCTTCTGACTAACTCAAAATCTTCCATAATACAATAATATTCATCGAATCCCCCCAATTCCCAAAAAACATCTCTATCAATGAATAAAGTCTGATCACCCCCGCCTGAAAGAACACCGTCAAACTTTGTAAACCAAGAGTTGATTTTCAATAATCTTGAATCCGAGTCAAATGAATAAGCAAAACAGCCTGCTTGGATTCCTGATTTCAATGCTTCTCTGATATCATCCGGAAATGAAGAAGGAATCCTGGTGTCTGCGTGGATAAAATACAAGATATCTCCCTGTGCATGAGTAGCACCAAAATTCATTTGGGAAGCACGTCCTTTTTTTGGGGAACGCAGGAATATATACGGAAAATTATTTACGGTTTTTTCACTTTCATCAATGCTGCCACCATCCACTATTATCACTTCAAAATCATCCAATTCAGGATGATTGGAAAAAAATGGCAAAAGTTCCTTTAGATTTTGCTCTTCATTCAGCACGGGAATTATTATACTGATCATTGGCCTCTATTTTCTGCTGACTACGTAATTTTTTATCGGACTCTGCATTACAGCTTTTACGAAATCCCCATTTTCGTAGTAAAACCTATTTTTGTTTCCATTGACTTCTACCTCATAATAATTCCCCTTCTTTTTGATTCTACTTAATAGCCCAAAGTTTTCGGCAAGAAAAATAGCATTATCAATCGGCTCTTCGAAATACAGTTTAGAAGTACTCAGATGGACAGTTTCTAAAACGGGATCTTCGTTTTCGAATTTGTACATCTTAGCATTGACCTGATACCGGCCATTATCGAGCAAAATATGACTGGAAAAATCCCCTCTGTTGGAAGAGGTGTTTGATTTTGCTTCCTGCAAAATTCCGTTTTCATATTGCGCTTCTGCATCGAAAGACACATCAATCCATGAGAAAAACCAGAACCTTACCTGACTTTGTATTTCATAGCTTTCAAATGATGCATCTATCTTTTTTATCGCCTCCATTTCTCCAATTTTGATTCCAGCTACAGTAATATCACAGAGGACGGTTTCCTGAGCGGATACACCTTTGACCCAGCAAAACCCCAATAGCAAAATCAAAAATGGTTTTTTTCGCATGTCTTTTCAGTCTTAACAGCAACCCCCTCCATCATAGAAATAGGTTGATTCCGAAATAAAGATATCATTTCTTTGAAGCTTAGCCAGCACCTTGGCTGTTTTGTCACATACGGAGAGTGGTTGATTTGGCATAAGAACATGACCTTTTTTATCATCAAAATACTCTTCGTTCCCAAAATATATCGCAGCTTTACCGGTGAATATGCAAGGACCATCCTCAGGCATTGGATCTTTGATAGCACATACTTCCACGCTTTCGAGCATGATCAATTCTTTGGTGTCATATTGTCCTGGAGCAAGTATTCTATAAGGTCTTTTGGCTCTTACTTCAACAGTGCCAAATCCAGCTTCAGTGATCATATCCAGATACTCCTGAAGGGGAAGTGAACCACTTAGGCATAGGGCTCTCAGTCTTTCGTCATTTTTCAATGAATCAGGCATGGTTTGTTCTGTCACGGGGTCACTAAGTACCAATCTGCCATGAGGTTTTAGCACCCTGTACATTTCAGTCAATGCCAATTTTAGGTCTTCTTTTGTAAAAATATTGAAAAGACAGTTTTGGGCAGCTACATCTATAGAAGCGTCCTCTACAGGAAGACTTAGGGCTGTTCCTTTTCTCAGTGAAACAAAATCTTTGCTGAACCAGGGGTTTTGCTCTTCTGCCACATTCAGGTTTTCCATGCAAGCTGCGAGCATTTCATCTACTATGTCAATTCCAACAACCCCCTCTTTTTGGCGGGAAAAATAGGCAAACTGCAAGACTTCCATCCCCCCACCAACACCGACGTACAGGATTTTTGGATTGTTGACCAAGTCTCTAGGGTGTACAGTGCTTCCGCAGCCATAGTTCATCTCCTGCATGATCTTTGGGATACTCAGTCCTGGCAATTGCCAAACGGGAGTGGTGGTGCAGCAAAGGCCGACATCCGGTTTTAAAGCTGCTTCTTTGTATACATTTACAGTGGTATCAAGGTAGTTGCTCATTCGTTTTTTTGAGTTTATAAAGTTTCCAGTCTTCTTCAGTGTCTATATCATTTAAAGTTTTCAGTTTATCGTAGCTTAAACCTTGTTCTTCAGCTTTCTGAATCGTGCTCGTCATCACTTGGTCAGTAGACCAATTAATAGATTCAAATAGGCTAGGTGTATGTTTCTTTATTCCCAATAAATAGTACCCCCCATCCTCAGCAGGGCCTATGACGAGGTCCTTGAAGTAAAGCTTATCCAGTGCCAATTGCAAGTCTTGTGCTGTAATTTCCGGACAGTCTGTACCTATGATGAGGCATTTCTCATAGCCATGATCGAAACAGTCTTTAAAAGCCTCATTCATTCTCTCACCCAAATCTTTTCCTTTTTGGGCATGAATTTTATAGATTTTTCCTTTGATGTCAAAGGGCAGCTCCTCCACATAGTCTGACAGGTAAATGAAAATATCTACCTCTTTGAGCTTACTGATTTCATCATAGGTAGATTTGATAAGAGAACGGTATATTTCCATTGCAACTTCATCTCCCAAAGTTTTGGCAAGGCGGGTTTTGACTTTTCCTGAAATGAGGTTTTTTTGAAAAACTATAATTGCATTTTTTGAACTTCTGGCCATATTATGCTGTAGTCCCTCCACAACTGGATCCTGCTCCGGCAGTACAGCCAAAACAATGTTGATTTACCACAATATTTCTATTATGTAAAGCACTTTGTTTCCAGTCTTTGATGTGCTGGGACTCAGGGCTTTTTACTTTGAGTTCAAGCATTTGGTTGAAATCACAATCATATAAGTATCCATCCCAACCAACTGAAATGGTGCTTCTGCACATGACATTGGCAGCAGCAGAAGGGTTATAGGATTCAATCAGTTTTTCCATGTAAGCTTCATAATTTCCACTTCTCTGCAAATACTCCAAAAACCTGCTGATCGGAATATTGGTGATCGTGAAAAGTGAATTGAATTCAATTTGGTATTGAGTACTTAATTTTCTTTTGAATTCAGCTTCCAAGCCTTGCTGGGAACCTGGCAAAAATGCGCCTGAGGGATTATAGACCAGATTAAGGACCAAACCTGTACCGGCCATTCCATATCCAATCCCGTTGAGCATGCGCAGCGCTTTGATAGATTTTTCAAAAACCCCATCACCTCTCTGTGCATCAGTTTTGACAGGATTAAAGTAAGGTAGTGAAGACACTACTTCTACATTATTTTGCTGATAAAATTCTGGTAGGTCATGATATTTTGGATTGGCAAGAATGATGGTCAGGTTACATCTGACGATGATATTGATATCAGGATCAATGGTCCGGATCTCAGTGACAAACCAGCGAAAATGAGGGTTCATTTCAGGAGCTCCACCGGTCAGGTCCACCGTTTTGATCTTGTTTTCACGGATGACATTCAAGCAATGACTCATGATGTCCCTTTCCATAATTTCTTTTCGGTCAGGACCTGCATCCACATGGCAATGTTTGCATATCTGATTGCACATTTTTCCCATATTGATCTGGAGGATTTCAATCTGGGTAGGCTTAAGTGGAAAAAGCCTTGACGCTTCCAGTTTATTTTCGAACCTTCCTTTAAAATCTGATGATTCAAGTAATTCAATTTCGTATTCAGTATTGGCTAGGGGATGATTCTGTGCTTTTAATGACTTCATTACATTGAGATTTCTTTGGCTTTATTCATCATTTGTGTGGAGTGTACAAGAGATGCTCCTCCTCTGATAGCAGCAGCTACGTGTACTGCTTCCATCATTTGCTCTTCGTCACAACCTTTTTCCATAGTATCAACGGTGTATGCATCAATACAATAAGGACATTGTACAGCATGTGCTACAGCCAGGGCAATCAGGGATTTTTCTCTAGCGGTAAGTGCCCCTTCTTTGAATACTTCACCGTAATAATCAAAAAATTTGTCGGCCATTGATTTTTGGAATTCACCTATTTTACCAAATTTTTTAAGGTCTTCGGGGTTGTAGTAAGTTTTCATGTGTAAAGGTTTTTTTTATGATTTTAAAATGAGATATACGACGTAATACTTATTGTTGGATTGTGATAAATTACAATTTGCATATCCGCAATTATACCACTAGCCAATTTAAATAAGTGCCTAGATCAATCCGATACTAATAGATACCTGCCTGCCGCAGGCAAGTTGGATTCGCCTCGGCGGACAAGTTATTCATGGATAACTTGACCCGGTTTATCGGGATTGGCTTGAAATCATAGGTTTGTTCCATTATTTAGGTTCTACTGGTAAGTAAGCGGATAATCATGAATTACAATATTGTAATGAACAATATATCGAACTTTTCATGTACAAACCTTATGGTACCACTTAAGTTTTTTTAAAATGTTTGTTAGGTCGTTTTACTGGTCCTTGTCAAATGCCAGATCGTGATACCTATTTTGTAAGCCAAAAATCCACTTGCAATTCCCACCATTCCGCCTACGAATACATCACCGGGAAAATGTACTCCAAGATAAATTCTGGTGTAGGAAAAAAGACCAGCCCAAGCAAATAGCCATATAACTGCTGGAAATTTTTTACCTAAAATGAAGTACATCAAAGTGGCAATGGCAAAGCTGTTTGCCGCATGGGAAGATGCGAAGCCATACTTGCTGCTACAGTTGCCGTAATGGTGTATAATGTCTACAAAATCAGGGTCATAACATGGCCTCATCCTTGCAAAAAATGGTTTCATGAAAGTGGAAGTAAATTGGTCCGCGAATAAGATCGCCAGTCCAATTGAAATCACTGCCCACCACGCTTGCTTGCCATAAGCCTTCCATATCAGGAAGAGTAAGAGTGCATAAAGAGGGATCCAAGGTTTGGTCTGCGTCAAAAAAAACATGATGGGATCCAAAAAATCGGAATGTATCCCATTGAGAAATAAAAAAAGGGCATGATCCCACTCAATAAGCTGCTCTATCATAATTTAATATTGACCCAGTCTACATCTTTTTTCAAACAGTTGAGGGTATCCCATTCTGGTGATCCTTCATCCGGCTGATGCATGTATTCCCAATTGGCCTCAGGAGGCATACTCATGAGGATACTTTCAGTACGACCGTTGGTGTCCAGCCCAAATTTGGTACCTGCATCCCAGACCAGATTAAATTCCACATACCTACCTCGTCTGAGGGCCTGCCATTTTTTCTGTCTTTCACCAAATGGCAGCATGTGGTTTTTTTCCATGAAATGTCTGTAAATCTTTGGGAAAAGATAACC
This sequence comes from Arthrospiribacter ruber, assembly GCF_019343195.1. Classification (GTDB taxonomy): domain Bacteria; phylum Bacteroidota; class Bacteroidia; order Cytophagales; family Cyclobacteriaceae; genus Arthrospiribacter; species Arthrospiribacter ruber. Next base: position 235,966 of record NZ_RPHB01000005.1, on the reverse strand, counting down.
TATAGATTTTACGAAGTTGAAAATGTCCAGCATCTTACCCTCATCCTGATCGTTGAGACGGTCAAAGAAAATTCCCCCGATTCCCCTGGTTTCATTTCTGTGTTTGATGAAAAAGTAATCATCTGCCCATTTTTTAAATTTAGGATAATATCCTTCATCAAACTGGTCGCAGGTTTCTTTTACCAGTTTGTGAAAATACACCGCATCAGCTTGGTCTACATAGTGTGGTGTAAGGTCTATGCCTCCACCAAACCATCGAACTCCATTGCTCATCTCAAAATACCTGATGTTCATATGGATGATGGGAACCATAGGATTGTGTGGATGAAGCACGATAGAAACTCCTGTGGCATAAAAATCTGCCTGCTCCAATTGGAGCTTTTTAAGTATCTTTTCCGGTGTAGGGCCTTCCACAGCTGAAAAGGCCACCCCGCCTTTTTCAATGATTTTTCCATTTTCAAAAATCCTGGTTCTGCCACCTCCGCCCTCTGGTCTTTTCCACAAATCTTCCCTGAATCTTCCCTGACCGTCTTCCGACTCCAGTTCAGCACAGATGTAGTCTTGGATCTTTTTGAAATCCTCGGTAATGATTGATTTATCCATTGATATAGGATTAATTTAATTGTTGATATACAGAGGTTTATTAATCTTCTATTTCCAGGGTTTCCAAGATTTCGGCCAGTTCATCAAAATCCTTTAATCCAGGTTTGATTTCATCGCCTCCTTCCATAGAAATACCTTTTGCCTCAGTTTGTTCTACAACATTCAATACATTATCTGCTGATAGTCCGAATCCGATTAATACCTGACAAGATGAAGCCAATTGCTTGATTTTATCCGTGATCTCTGCGGAAAGTTCGAGTTTTTCAGATTCCAATAAAAGGGTAATGTTGTGTTGCTGATATGAGTCCACTTTCTTTATCAGTTCCTCAAGGTCTTCTTTTGAATTGATGGATTGTTTCAGTACAATGCCATAAGGCGTATTGACCAACATTTTCAAATGTATTTCTTCCTCGATCTGAATGTGGTGAAAGCCATCATATTGCTGTAAAATAGTGAGAATTCTTTCCGGATGGGTATGAGAAAATTCCGCAATGTACTCCAGACCTGAAAGCCAATCTGTTATTTCTTTGAATTTTTCCGGAGATGTAAAGTTCTTGGTATTTTCTTCCAAGCTGAATCCCATTAGGTTGACTTGCATGCCAGCACAATAGCGTGCATCAGAAAGGTTGTTTACTGCGGATATTTTTACAAAAGTTTTAAGCGCCATTCTATAGATTATCTGATTTTTGACGCTAAGGTAAAAGTTTTCGTATGAAAAATGTATTTTTAGCCCATCCTTCAACAGTGGATTATGAATAAGTGGATTTGGGTAGTTTTTCTGGTGATACTTTCAGCTTGTGTGGAAACTGAAAATCCCAGAACAGATTTTGGTCAGGATTTTCAGCCATTGAGGGTTGGCCTATTTTGGATATATGAAGTAGACGAAACCATAGTTTTCGGGGAAGGAGATGAGGAGCATAGCACTTATTTTTTGAGAGATCAGATTGAGTACAGTTTTCAGAATGCTGCGGGAGAAGAGGTCTTTGTGGTCAAAAGAGAAAAATCCGAAGATTTGGATTTTTGGGTAGGGCAAGGCAACTATTCCCTACAAATACGTAGAAATGCATTGATCAGGCAATTTGAAAACCAAAAGACGGTTCCTTTGGTTTTTCCTGTAGAAACGGGGAAATCTTGGGACGCTATGGTATACAATTCCTCTAATCCAGATGAATATAGGGTGTCGTTTATGGGAAATGTCACAGTCGGTGAACAGACCTTTCAGCGCTCAGTAAAGATATTGCAGGAAGAAGATGATGATGAGATTACATTTCGGGACAATAGGTATGAAGTTTTCACCCGCGGCATAGGAATGGTAGAGCAGTACTATGAAGTATTTACTTATTGTTCCAGAAATGATTGTCTGGGAGAAATGATTGTCAATTCCGGTAGAAAAACACATTTGAAAATATCAGTATATGGTGGTTAAAAAGTTGGTTCCAATGCTATTGTTTGCAATTCTGTACGCCGGATTGGCCTCTGGGCAAAACAGGTATGCCGTGCATTATAAATACAAGCCACATGATGTTTTTGCCTTGGATAATCCCTCAGATTACTTAAGTCCTATGGCCGTGGAAAGAAAAAGCCGTTTCAATATTCCCTTGGATAGTCTTGATCTACCGGTATCTCCTGCTAATATAGAAAAGGTGCAGCCAATGGTCTTGGAAATCCTTTATCATTCCAATTGGCTAAATGCCTCAGTTGTCATTGCCAATCCCGAAGAAATAGAAGAAATACTGGATCTGGACATAGTAGAAGATGTGATTTTGGTGGCTCCTGGATTTGTTCCTCAAGGAAGGGTTTCTAATAAAAGTGGGGAAAAAAGCTTCAATTTGAATCTAAAGGGGATGAAAAATAAATCAGATGCTGCACCATTTGAGTTTCAAAACCAACTTCTGGGGATACCTGAGATGCACGGAGAAGGGTTTAAAGGTGAGGGCGTTACTGTGGCTGTTTTTGACGCTGGATTTCCTGGAGTAAATACCCTTCCTGCACTTTCCCATATTCTTGAAAATGGCAGGCTGATCGGGGGGAAGAATTTTGTCCATCCATGGGATTCTGATATATTTAAATATAATCAACATGGATCAAATGTACTTTCTCTCATTGCTTCCAATGACCCTCAGACGCTCTTGGCAGGTGCTCCAGAGGCCAATTATATTTTATGCATCACAGAAGAAGTCCCGACGGAATATAGGATCGAAGAGTACAACTGGGTCAAAGCAGCAGAGTTTGCGGACAGCCTGGGAGTAGATATCATCAACAGTTCTCTGGGTTATCTGGATTTTGATGATCCATCCATGGATTATACTGTAGATGATCTTGATGGGGAAACGGCCCTGATTACTAAAGGGGCCAATATTGCCTCCCAAAAGGGGATTTTGGTAATCACATCAGTTGGAAATTATGGTGCGAGAGGAGCCTCTTCTCTTACAGCTCCCGCAGACGCGAAGGGAATTTTATCTATTGGATCTGTGAACAACAACCTTGAAAGATCCGGTTTCAGTTCTCAAGGGCCTACGGCTGACGGAAGAGTGAAGCCAGAACTTACCACCAACGGGGAGCAGGTCTACCTTATGAGATCAAACGGTAATCTAGGAAGGTCCAACGGGACTTCTTTTTCTGCTCCACAGATAGCAGCATTGGCCGCGGGCTTATGGCAGGCAAGGCCCGAATGGAACAAGGATAAAATTTACCAGGCTTTGCTGGAGAGTGCAGATAACTTTGAAGATCCGGACAATGACTTTGGTTACGGTATTCCCAATTTTACAAAGGCTTATATGGGAGAAGTGCTGAACATTATTACGGTAGAAAATGAAGAAGACTGGAAAGTTTTTCCTAACCCCATCACCGGAACATCCCTTTTTGTCAATTTTGGAAATCTACATCAGGGTGAATTTTCATTGATGGACTTGCAGGGCAAATTGATTGCCAGGCATTCAGTTCAAAGATCATCTATTAAGGAGCCATTTCAGGTAGAGTTGCCTATGCTTTCCAACGGGCTATATATAGTAGAGTTGCAAGCCGGCAACAAGATCAAAAGGACAAAACTCATAAAAAAGTAGGCTAGCAAGAGTTAATTTTCTTTTTTTGCAAGTCAAAAATTTTCAACCGACCCAGCTATGTCTATCCTTATTGCACCTTCGGTATTGGCTTCAGACTTTGCCAATATTCAGAGAGAAATCGAAATGCTTAACGCCTCCGAATCAGATTATATTCATGTGGATATCATGGATGGAGTGTTTGTTCCCAATATTTCATTTGGGGTGCCTGTAACTGAAGCCATCAACAAGCATGCGAAAAAGCCCCTTGATGTGCATTTGATGATTGTCAATCCAGATCAGTATTTGGAGATATTCAGGAAAGCAGGCGCAGAAATAATCACAGTACATTATGAGGCATGCACACACCTCCATAGGACGCTTCAAGCCATTAAGCAGATTGGTGCTCAAGCAGGAGTAGCACTCAATCCTCATACGTCTGTAGATCTGCTGGAAGATGTGATCCAACAGATAGATTTGGTTTGTATCATGTCAGTAAACCCTGGTTTTGGAGGACAAAAATTTATTGACAATACCTATGATAAAGTCAGGAAACTTAAGGCCCTGATAGAAAGAAAAGGTGCCAGCACAAAAATTGAAATTGATGGAGGCGTCAACAAAGAAAATGCCCCTCTGCTTAAAGAAGCGGGTGCTGATATTCTGGTGGCAGGCAGCTTTGTTTTTAGTGCAGAAGATCCTATTTCTACTATAAAAAACCTCAAAACTATCTAATTATCAAGATGATGTACGACAGGCCTTTAAGCGTAAATATTTGCCATTTAACAAAAATTAAGGCCTTTTTAATGCAGTCATTCTTGTGAAATTGTACTTTTAATGCTTTATTGTAAATTAATCAAGATTCACATTATCAATTAAAACCAATTATTACAATGAAAAGAATATTCCTTTTGGCACTTCTGATGTTCGGTGTTTTCAGTGTGCAGACTTTTGCTCAGGAAGAAGCAGAAGATGAGTTGACTGAAGAAGAAATGATGAAGTATGCGTCTATGGAAGTAAAGGTTCAAAATTACATCCAGGAAAAGCAGACTACCATGGAAACCATGATCAAGGAAAACGAAACCCTTGGTGGAGGTGCAAGATACAATGAATTGAAAGCGGCATGGGGAGATGAGGAAAAACTAGCTGAAATCAACGCTACCGAAGAGGAGAAAGAAGCATATGCGGAAATTCAGGCATACATTGATTCGATTGGTGATGAGGTAAAAGAATACATGACCGGATTGATTATGGATGCAGAGGTACTTGGAGCTGCTACTTATAACAAAGTGAGGAGAGCCATGAGTGCTGATCCATCGGTTAAAGAGCAGATCGACGGAATGATCTCAGAATTGAGAGAGCAAGAAGGAGAAGAAGATGGTGATGTTACCGATTGAGGTTAATTTTACTAACATATTAAAGATGGCTGTCAATTTTGGCAGCCATTTTGTTTTTATGGCATTATAATTTTTACTTTAGCGAGCGTTAATTGTATTGTATGAAAAAGTTATCTCTAATTCTTGTTTTGATTTTTGGTCAGATAATGTTTTCCCAAGCACAGGAGGATATTTTTGGAATTGATTCAAAACCAAGAATGAGTAGGAAATCCAATAATGAACTCGGTAATGTAGCTAGGAATGTAGTCAGTATGTTCAGCTTTGAATTTTCGGGAGGAGGAGCTTATTTCAATAAGGTGATGGATTTTAATTCAGACACGCCTTCCCAGTATCCTATAGGTCAGTATCGAAACATTGATGCTCCTAGGGAACTAACTGGAGAAGACACCATTAGACTCAGTTCAGGTAATTATGCTTATCCGATCAATCTGGGCGTTCGGGTCAATGTCTTCAATACCATTACAATTGGCGCAGGATATGGACGGGAATTTGGACGGGTTTCCTTTCCTATAGGGGACAATTACAGATTGCTTTATGAAAATGAAAGTTACACCTTTGATAAATATTACGGGACAGTAGGGTTAGTACTCTATGATGCCAGAAAGAGGGCCAAATTTCTCAACTGGCGTTACAGAAAATATGCCTCACAAAATATTTACATGCAGGGTGAAAAAAACCAAAGGATCCGGCAGAACTATCCTTGGAGGTTTATTGCAGAAGGTGAGTTTGGCAACTTAATTTTAAGAAAAAACATTGATAGTAGGTTAGTTCCGGGTGATCAACCATTTTATGGTATAGCTTTGAGGATAGAGCGGGACTTCAGTGAATATGCAAGATTATTTATAAAAGGGGGTGCTGAATTCAGAAACTTTGTGTTTCAGGCCGAAAGTTTAAATGAATTTCAGAACTTAAATCAAACCCTTTATGTAGCCCAAGTAGGACTTTCCATCAGTCTTCCAGGAACTAAAAGATGTAAAGTCCCGGGTTGTGGAGTGGTTATGAAGCACTTACATGACGGAGTGGAATACAGAGGTAGTTCCATCTTTAGGCTTCAAAACAGAAGAGTTGGTCAGTGGTACGGCAATTGATGTTTTTACACCAGCCGTTGACCAAATAATCTATTTCAAAACCGTATTCTTTTTATTAACTTGCCCGCTTATTGAGCACGAATTAAACTATGGCGCAAGGAGAAAACGAGAACATTATACCTATTAATATCGAGGATGAAATGCGTGGAGCCTACATCGATTATTCGATGTCTGTCATTGTTTCCAGAGCACTTCCCGATGTAAGAGACGGACTGAAACCCGTCCATAGAAGGATACTTTTTGGAATGCAGGAACTCGGAGTCCTTCACAACAAACCTTATAAGAAATCAGCTAGAATCGTTGGGGAAGTTTTGGGTAAGTATCACCCTCATGGTGACTCTGCGGTCTACGAAACAATGGTCCGTATGGCTCAGCCCTGGTCCCTGAGGTATCCTTTGGTTGACGGTCAAGGTAACTTTGGGTCAGTAGATGGTGACAATCCGGCAGCGATGCGTTATACAGAAGCACGTCTAAAGAGAATCGCAGAGGAATTATTGATTGATATCAACAAAGAAACGGTTGATTTTCAGCTCAACTTCGATGATTCTTTGAAAGAGCCGGTAGTGCTTCCTGCCAAAATCCCTGCTTTACTACTGAACGGAGCTTCGGGAATTGCGGTAGGTATGGCAACGAACATGGCTCCCCACAATCTTGGAGAGGTAGTAGACGGCATTATCGCCTATATCGATAATAAAGAGATTACGGTCTCTGAATTGATGGAATATATAGTTGCTCCTGATTTCCCTACCGGCGGAATTATCTATGGTTACAATGGTGTGAAAGCAGCATTTGAAACAGGTAGAGGTAGGGTAGTCATAAGAGGAAAAGCAGAAGTAGAAACCAAGGATTCCGGAAAAGAGGCCATCATAATTTCCGAGATTCCTTATTTGGTCAATAAGGCAAGTATGATTGAAAAAACTGCCCAGTTGATCAATGAAAAGAAAATTGATGGTATTACCGCTATACGTGACGAGTCAGATAGACAAGGTATGCGTGTAGTATATGAATTGAAAAGAGATGCCATTCCCAACGTGGTACTCAACAACCTTTACAAGCAAACTCAGTTACAGACCTCATTCTCAGTCAATAATGTGGCACTGGTAAAAGGCCGGCCACAAACCTTAAACCTTAAGGACATGATTTTTCATTATGTCAACCACAGGCATGAGGTAGTGGTCAGGAGAACTGAGTACGAATTAAAAGAAGCTGAAAAAAGAGCTCATATCCTGGAGGGTTATTTGATTGCATTGGATAATCTTGACGAAGTCATTTCCCTTATCAGAAGCTCAAGAGATCCTGAAACTGCAAGGAATGGACTTATTGAAAGGTTTAGCCTTTCGGAAATCCAAGCCAGGGCAATCCTTGATATGCGACTTCAGCGTCTTACCGGAATGGAAAGAGATAAGATCCAAGAAGAATACAAGGAAATCATGGCCTTGATCGAGGATCTTAAGGATATTTTGGGAAGTGAAGAAAGAAGGATGCAGATCATCAAGGATGAACTGACAGAAATAAAAGACAGGTATGCAGATGCAAGAAGGACTGTAATCGAGCACAACGCGGAAGACTTCAGCTATGAGGATATGATTCCAAATGAAGAAGTGGTCATTACAGTTTCCCATCAGGGATATGTCAAGAGAACTCCTCTTACTGAGTACAGAACTCAGAGTAGGGGTGGCGTGGGATCTAAAGGGGTTTCGACCAAAGAGGATGATTGGACAGAATACCTTTTTACAGCTTCTACACACAATTACCTTTTGATATTTACCGACCATGGAAAATTATTCTGGCTGAAAACTTACGCCATTCCAGAAGGATCCAAAACTTCAAAAGGAAGACCTATCCAAAATCTGATCAATATCGATTCTGAAGATAAAATCAGGTCAATTATACAAGTCGGTGACCTCAATGACGAGGATTACATCAACAACCATTTCCTTGTAATGGTGACAAAACTAGGAATTATCAAGAAAACAACCCTTGAACAATATTCCAGACCTAGATCCAATGGTATTATTGCTTTGAATATCAGGGAAGATGATCAATTGCTGAGGGTAGATATGACCAATGGTGATTCACATATCATCATTGCTGCCAGATCAGGAAGGGCAATCCACTTCCATGAATCTACTGTAAGGCCAATGGGAAGGACTGCTACAGGTGTAAAGGCAATTAAGTTAAGTGATGTTAACGACGAGGTCGTTGGCATGGTATGTGCAGCCAGAGAAGATGCCAATCTTCTGGTAGTCTCAGAAAAAGGATACGGTAAAAGATCACCCTTAGATGAATACCGTATCACCAACAGAGGCGGAAAAGGTGTTAAAGCCATGAACGTGACCGAAAAAACCGGAAATCTAGTGGCTATCAAAGAAGTGGTAGATTCTGATGATCTGATGATTATCAACAAATCAGGAATCACCATTAGGACTCCGGTTGCCGATCTAAGAGTAATGGGACGTGCTACTCAGGGAGTGCGCTTGATCAAATTAAGTGAAAATGACCAAATTTCTTCTGTTGAAAAAATCGAAAAGGATGAAGAAGAAATTGTGGAAATTGAAAACCTTGAAAATATTGAGGGGGGAATAGCTCCTCAGGATAATGAAGAATCACCGGATGCTCCTGAAGAAAAAGGAGAAGAATAATCAGAATATATTTAGAACCATTCAATTAGCAAAAACAGTCAAATGAAAAAGTTAATCTTTACTCTAGCACTTGCAGCATTTACCACTGTTGCTTTTGCTCAAAAAAAAGTAGCTAGGTCAGCTGAAAGGAACTTCAAAAAAGGAAATCTTGAAGAAGCCATACAAGAAGCTGAAGAGGCATTGCAACACCCAGATACTCAAGGTGAGTCATCGGTTTTGCTTACTAAAGCTAAAGCCCAGACAAGAATGTTTGATATGGAAGAGGACATTACCGCTTCTACCGTGTCTTTAGGTCGAGATGCATTCCAAAACTTCGAAAAAGTGATGGAAATGGAAGGTGGCGATAAGTCAAGCAAGGTTGGAAAGGATGTATATAAGGATGATGTTCCTGAACTTCCTGAAAACCTAAGACCTTGGAATAAGAATACGCTTAAGATGTCAGCTTTTAACAAAGCGATAATTGCGTATGAAGAGGATGACTTCGAAATGTCTTATGAAATGTTTTCATTGGTATCAGACATCGACCCGACGGATACTACAGCCAATTTCAATGCAGGTTTTCTTGCCAATGACTTAGGAAAGTTTGATGAAGCTAAAAAGCATTTCAACAGACTTTTGGAAATCGAGGATTATAATAAACTGAATACCTACTACTTCTTGGTTCAGATTGCCAGTGGTGAGGAGCAAGACCCTGAGTTGGCTTATGAATATGTTATGAAAGCAAGAGAAGACTATCCTGAAGACAAGACTCTTGCTGAATTTGAAATCCAGCTTTTGCTTCAAATGAATAAAATGGATGAAGCATTGGCTTCAGTACAAGAAGCTTTGAAATCAGATCCTGATAATCCAGGCTTGCTTTTAAGATATGGATACCTTCTTGAGCAATCAGGTGACCTGGATGGTGCTTATGCTCAATACAAGAAATCAGTAGAAGCTGACGAAGAGTTCTTCGAAGGTAATTTCTATGCTGGCGCTATCCTTCTTGAGCAGGCTAGAAAAATCATTGCTGAAATCAATGAATTGTCAGATGATGAGTGGGAAGAAAAGGCTCCTGAAATGAGTGAGAAAGCAGATGGCCTTTATTCTGATGCCATTCCTTACTTTACCAGAGCATCTGAATTGAGAGAAGGTGAAGCATCTGCAGAAGCGCTTGAATTATTATTCCAGATCCATACGAGATTGAAGAATACTGAAGAAGCTGAAAAATACAATCAGAGACTGATCAGCATCTACGGACCTGACTGGATGGAAAGATAATTTTCCATCATCGAATAAGGCAAAAGCTATCCGATTTTCCGGGTAGCTTTTTTTATGTTTAAACGACCCGAAACCCTTTAATAAAAAATAAGTTTTTTTTATTCATTCCTTCTTTTAGATTTTCAACAAATTGTCAGATTATGAAAAACCCAAAATGCTTGTTGCTAGGCATATTTTCTCTGTTGATCACCCAGGCTTTTTCACAGTATCTTCCTTCATCAGTCCTGTATCATGATTTGCTGCGATTTGAGGAGACCAAAAGGGTACTTTATGTTGCAGCACATCCCGATGATGAAAATACAAGGTTGATTTCTTACCTCGCCAATGCCGAAAATGCTGAGGTTGCCTATCTCTCCCTGACACGAGGTGATGGGGGACAAAATCTCATTGGAAAGGAGCTAGGAATTGAGCTTGGTCTCATCCGTACGCATGAACTTTTAAAAGCTAGAGAAACAGATGGAGGAAGACAGCTTTTTTCCAGAGCACTTGATTTTGGGTTTAGCAAAAATCCCGATGAAACCTTTAACAATTGGGACAGGGAAAAATTGCTTTCGGACGTGGTCTGGATAATAAGAAATTATCAGCCAGATATCATTATTAACAGATTCAATACCATTCCCGGCACCACTCATGGACATCATACTTCCTCTGCAATTCTTTCGTCTGAGGCTTTTGAAATTGCTGCAGACCCTGCTAAGTTTTCTGAACAACTCAAATATACCCAGCCATGGCAGGCGAAAAGAATTTTCTGGAATGCCTATCAATGGGGCGGACAGTACGAACCTGAGGAGGGTAAGCTTTATCACGAGTTTGAAGTAGGTCAGGTCAATCCCTTTATAGGTACTACCTACTCGCAGATTGCCGCTGATAGCAGGACCATGCACAAGTCTCAAGGATTTGGATCCACCGCACAAGTCGGTGCCGCCAGTGATTTTATTCAATTGGTGGATGGGGAATCTTTTGATACACATCCATTTGAAGGGGTAGAAAGTAGGTGGCTGAGGTTAAATAAAGGAGCAGCTATACAAGAGGCTATTCAAAAAGTCAAAGAAGAGTTTAACTTTCTGGTTCCTGAAAGAAACATTGAAAATTTGCTGGAAGTGAGAATGTTGCTCGATTCTGAGAGCAGTGAGGAAAAGTGGTTTTTGGAAAAAAAGGCACAACTGAACCGGCTTATCTTGGATATCCTCGGCGTCAAAACAGAATTTATTGTCAAAAAGGAAATTGGTTTCCCCGGAGATAAGGTGAATGCTGAGTTTGTATTCAACAACCCTTCTAGTTTTCCTATACAAGTAAGTACTTTGAACAATGATTTTTTCACTGAAGGCATCAATAGGCTAGCACAGTCCAATGAACCTATCAGGAGTTCATTGGAATTGATTATTCCCATGGAATATCCTGTTTCCCAACCATTTTGGTTAGAAAACCCAATTGAAAACAGTCTTTTTGGAATCGAAGATCAGAAAAAAATCGGTCCACCTGTCAATGGCCCTAATGTCTCCGGAAAGCTTAAACTGACACTTGAGGGTGGATATGATATTGAATTGGATGTACCGCTGGAATTCAAATACAATGATCAAGTAGATGGTGAAGTCAAGCAACCTTTTACGCTAGTTCCGGAAGTAAATGTCAGCTTGGATAAAAGTAACCTTTTCCTGATTCCAGGTGCTGAAGATAAATTGACAGTGGAGGTATCATTTCGTGGAGACATTCTTAAAGGCAAATTGGAAGTAGAAGGTTTAGAAGCTTCCCAATATAAAGTGTCCGAACCTGAAGTGGATGAAAGGAGAAAGAAGCTTGATTACACCATTAAGTTTTTGGATTCAGACCAGCAAAAGAAGACTGTTCGGGTAAGGTTTAAAAGTGAGGATGGCAGGTCTTTCACCCAGGATACCAAAAGGATTATCTATTCCCACATACCCAACCTGACGTATTTCGTGGATACAGATATCAATCTTGTTAAAATGGATCTGAAAATATCGGGGCAAAAAATCGCATACATTCCTGGTGCTGGGGATGATGTTCCCGATATTCTAAAAAGCTTGGGGTATAATGTAAATATGGTGGAAAATGGCGATTTCACACTTTCAAAGCTAAAGGAGTTCTCTACAGTGATTGTAGGAATCAGGGCATTCAACGTCAATCAAACATTAGCCAACAATGTAGATAAGTTGATGCAATATGTAGAAGAGGGCGGAAATGTAATCGTGCAATACAATACCGCATCACCACTTTTGACCAGAGAGCTTGGACCTTATCCTTTTAGCATTTCAAGAGATAGGGTAACAGTAGAAGGGTCTCCTGTAAAAGCAGATTTTTCGCATCCTGTATTGAGTTACCCCAACCAAGTAACAGAGGTGGACTTCGATGGGTGGGTCCAAGAGAGGGGGCTTTACTTTGTTTCTGGATGGGATGAAAATTATACTGCACCATTGGAAATGAAAGATCCTGGGGAAAATGCTACCAAAGGCTCGCTCATACATACCAAATTCGGAAAGGGAACTTATACCTATACCGGAATTTCTTGGTTCAGGCAATTGCCGGCAGGTGTTCCTGGGGCTGTTAAGATATTTGTCAACCTAATAGAGCAGGGTGGTGGAGAATAAGATCAACTGGAGTAAATGGTATTGGGCCCTCATGATTACCTTGGGAGTCTTGGTCATCTTGTTTTATTGGCTACAAAGCACCTTTTCATGAGTTCATTAGATTGGATTGTCCTATTTGGGACCCTTATAGCTATTGTTGGATACGGAGTGTACAAAACCTACGGTTCACAGGATATGGATAGCTATATCCGGGGTAAAGGAAATATGAATTGGTGGACTATAGGACTATCCATTATGGCTACCCAGGCATCAGCTATTACATTTTTGAGCACACCTGGACAGGCGTATGAGGATGGGATGCGCTTTATCCAATTCTATTTTGGGCTTCCTTTGGCCATGATTATTCTTTCCGTCACTTTTTTACCTATTTATTACAAATTGAAGGTTTATACTGCATATGAGTTTTTGGAAAACAGGTTTGACTTGAAAACCAGAACTTTAGCTGCCTTGTTATTTTTGACCCAAAGAGGATTAGCAGCTGGTATTACTATTTATGCTCCGGCAATTATCCTTTCCACGCTTTTGGGCTGGAACCTGACCTTTACGAATATTCTTATCGGCGTTTTGGTGATTATATACACTGTTTCCGGTGGTACCAAAGCCGTATCTATCACCCAAAAGCAACAGATGGCTGTAATGATGGGTGGGATGATTTTGGCAGGTATTCTTGTGATACAAATGCTTCCTGTCAAATTCACAGAAGCGCTTCACGTCGCAGGTAAAATGGATAAGTTGAATATTGTCAATTTTGAGCTCGACCTTTCAGACAGGTATAATTTCTGGTCTGGCATGACCGCGGCTCTCTTCCTTTTTCTTTCTTATTTTGGTACCGATCAGTCACAGGTGCAGCGGTATCTCACCGGAAGTTCCCTAAAGCAAAGCAGAATGGGCCTTATGATGAATGGACTTCTGAAAGTGCCCATGCAGTTTGTTATTCTTTTTATCGGAGTAATGGTTTTTGTCTTTTATCAGTTTTTCCAACCTCCTGTAGTGTTCAATAAGGTGCAGACAGAAATGCTGGAAAACAGTTCTTATAGTCAGGAATATTTGCAGCTGCAAGAGGAGTTTGGTCAGTCATTCAATGAAAAAAACGATCAGATCATGGCCATGCTCGCAGCTATAGAAGCTAAGGATAATCAAGCAGTGGAAGAGTATAAGGAAAGTATCGCGCAAAGTTTCCAGAAACAGGAACAGGTAAGAAATGAAGTGAAAGAACTGATTGTGAAAAATAATCCTGAAGCCGAAACCAGGGATACTGATTATGTATTTATGCGCTTTGTAATGGATTATTTGCCAACCGGAATTGTAGGTTTGTTGTTTGCGGTAATTTTCAGCGCAGCCATGTCCTCAACTGCTTCGGAGCTTAATGCACTGGGTTCTACTTCTACTATTGATATCTACAAGCGCTCTTTGGTCAAGGAAAAAAGTCAACATCATTACTTGATATCCTCCAAGATGTTAACTGCCTTTTGGGGGGTATTTGCCATCCTCTTTGCTACTTATGCCACGCTTTTTGAAAACCTCATTCAAGCAGTTAATCTTCTTGGGTCTTTGTTTTATGGCACCATCTTGGGGATTTTTGTTGTAGGCTTTTATATGAAATGGGTAAGGGGACATGCTGTTTTTATAGCTGCCTTTATTGCTGAGGCGATCATTTTGCTGGTCCATTTTAATAATGGGGGAGAGCTGTTTGGTATTCCGATCAATATTGGTTTCCTCTGGTACAATGCGATAGGATGTATTTTGGTGATGTTTTTTGCTGCCCTGATCCAACCTATTTTGCCAGGAAAATCACCTAAAAGAAAAGAACCTGCCCAGTAAGTCTGAGCAGGTTCAATTTTGAGGATTTCTTTATAACTTTTCTTTCTGTCCTAGTGAATATCCACTGTTTTTTTCTGGTATACCTGAAGCACTTTTTGTTTGAAGGAATTGAGGAGCTAAAGCAGTTTGCTTAGAAGTTGAAATTTGCTTATCTGGTAATCGGTTGAGGAAATACTGCCATGCTCTCATGACCGCCTTCGCCTACTGCCTGCACGGCAAAGAAATAATTGTCTTTTGAGTAAGGAATGGTAAGTTCATTCTGCTCGGTGTAGAATTTTTTCTCCCACATGGAAGCATCGGTTTCCCTAATCAATACATAGTAACCTTTTGCTTTGCCAATAGCAGGAGCATCCCAACGTAATGTACTTGTGTTGCTAAGTCTTCTCACGTCTATACCGACCATTTGAGGTTCTGAAGGTGCAGAAGCCAAGGACGCCAAAGATGCCAAATTCATAGCTGCATTTTTTCTTATATACTCATAATCTACAAATTCTGGGAGATCCCCATATTGTTGACCATCTTCCAAGCGTACATTCTCATGCTGCCAGAAGTAATTTTCATTCATTTCAGTTACTCTGATTGCTGTGAAGCCTTCTCTGGCAAATGGTGTGTGATCCCCACCTCTTAGGAAGCGGTCATTTCTGTATATCAGTTTTACTTCCAATTGGTCGACATATCGTTCTCCAAGTTCTTTCATGTAGCGGGCAAGCTGTCTGGATTTAGAGTCGTTTTCGGCATTGGTGTACCTTCTGATGGCTGCCATTTGTTCGTTTTCTGCCATAGGCACTCCTTCTGAGAAAATCCTCACACGTGTATTGTCTTTGATATTGGTCTGTGAGGAAAGGCTGTTTCCCAGCATGTCATTATTGAGCATGGCAATAAGATTCCAGTTTTCTTTTTTGGCTTTCTCTGCTAAGTAGGCAGCACCTTTAAGTCCCTGCTCTTCTCCTGATACTATGACAAATATAATGGTGGCTGGAAAGGACCTTTGGGACATGATTCGGGCAAGCTCTATTACAGCAGCCACGCCAGACCCATCATCATTAGCTCCAGGAGCATCGATTTCAGTATCCATTACATCAAGTGCCCTGGAATCAATGTGCGCTGAAATGATGAAAATTCTATCATCGTCCGGATCAGTACCTTTGAGGGTAGCCATGATATTTCCGATCTCGGTGTTTTCAGGTATTCTCCTTCCATCAGCTTCTACTGTAAACCTGTCGATTTCAGAACTTAACCTTCCTCCGGCGTTTGACTCAAAGGATTTAAAGAGGCTGAGTACATATTTTTGTGAAGCTAGAATACCTCTCTTCGGCATCTGCGCTTAAAGTATGCCTTGTTTTAAAGGCTGCCAACTGTTCCACATAGTTCTGTAGATTTTCTGCCGAAACTTCGGAAACCATTTTTTCTATTTCAGCATCTCTATGAACAATGGTTTGTGCCATAAGCAAGTGCATACTGAAAAAGGCGATAAGGGATAAAATTCTTTTCATTTTTGAATCTATACTTAGGTGAATCTTATAAATTTACCTGTAGATACACATTATAAAAACGACAATTACATGAATGAGGCATTAATTCCAAAAGAGGGTGAATACGCTGCTTATTATGCAAAATATATTGCTCAGGTAGCTGATAAAGATATTTTTAAAGTTCTTATGGAACAACTCGAAGAAGTAAGGTCTGTTTTTGAAAAACTGGGAGAGGAAGGAAGCTGCCGTGCATATGCAGAAGGAAAGTGGACGGCTAAGGAAGTATTAGGTCACATGACCGACACTGACAGGGTCATGGCATTCAGAGCCATGTGCATAGCCAGAGGGGAAAAGCAATCTCTTCCCGGTTTTGACCAGGATATTTACGTGAAGCATGGAGGTTTCAATGAAGTTTCTCTTGTCAAGCTTTTGGAAGAATTTGAAATGACGCGATATGCTATCGTAGCTATGTTGAATAACCTGCCTGAATCTGTTTATGGTAAAATGGGAAATGCTAACAATACTCCTGTTTCTGTAAGAGGATTAATCTACATTATTGCCGGTCATACGCTGCATCATTTATCTATTCTTAAAGATAGATACATCTGATAATCAATTGTTTATTGTTGCGATTAAAATTTTGTTTCTTTACTTTAATAAAAATTCTGTAGTTTTGTAGAATTTATCCAATGGAAAATATCATGGGAACCCAAGTTTTGCTTTGTGAGAATTTATAAAATTTTTGAAGATAAAAGCGATTCAGGTTTCCTTTTTGGATGTTTAAAAAACTAAAATTTAATATATGAAAAGAACTAGAGCACAAGAATCCAGAGCAGCAATCGAGAAACTTTATATCACCATGAGGCACCTTTTTATGAGAGGATCTTACAAGCCAATGGGTGTTTCGGGAGAGTCGCTTGTGGATTCACTTTTGGTGTTAAGTCCAGAAATCTACGGATTGCTGGCGCAAGATGAAAAAATTGAATTGGACGGTCTTCTTTATGTCATGGAGAGGCTTCCAAAAGGAATAGAAGAATGCCGGTATATCAGGTTGATCAGTAGGGAAGGTTATGAAAACTCCAATTTTCAGGTGATCATTCCTGCCAAAAGACGAAGGAACTGTTATCGGGTAGATCAGGATCAGATGTATGTAGAGATGACCAGAGGAAGGTCTGACATTTACGATATCCTTACGCACCTGACTTTTCTATATATAGAGTCCGAAAAAATCCGAAATAACAGTGCTGATTCCAAAGGTAGAATAGGGCTCAATTGGGAGATGCTGGGTAAGATTGTAGAAAAGGAGGAAAATGGGGAGGAGTTTGATAGAGAAGTAGCCTGTTCTTATCTGAGTCATGTGATTGGAAGGACTTTTGACGAGACGCATGAAGCGGTGATGAAATTTGAATCATCCCCTCATGCCAACAGTTTGTTTAGGATAGTTTACCATCTTGGTAGCCTATCTATGAAAGAAGCCCATGAAGAAAGAGATAGAGAAATATCCTTTTCTGCCACACTTAGGCTTAGGGTAGGACATCATGTGTACGGAGAGCTTTGGGCAAACAAGATCAAGGCAGTCTTATTCGAACATAAGCTTATCGAAAGGCCATTGCACATTGTTTCAGCCAATTTGCATAGCTTCATGAATACCATCTATGGTCATCAGGCATTGGGCTTGAAGTCCTTTGAGGAAGTGGAGAAAGTGGCGATGGATATCAGTATTCAGGCCAAAGGGAGCAAAGCAAAAGAGATTTTGGCTTATGCCCATGAGAATGGATTTATTGAAGTAAATGACGATTCAGGAACCAATATTCATGTGCAGCTTTTTGATACAGCACAGATGTCTGAAAGTACTATTATTGAAGGAATTAAAATCCCTGAAGATCCTAAGAAAAAGCCGGTAATTCTGGTAATGGATTATGCTTTTGGAGAACAGGCCTATGAATGTTTTGACGAATTGCTAAAACCCTACGAAGCAGAGGATGGCAAAAGCTATCCTTTAGATGTTATTTCCTGCTCGATCATGGGTAAGGCAGGGATTCTAACAGGAAAAAAGGGAGATATTATGATTCCGGATAGTCATGTGTTTGAAGGTACTGCAGATAATTATCCATTCAAAAATGAATTGAGCAAAAAAGACTTTGAAGGTTTTGGTCTGGGTGTTTGTCAGGGAACGATGTTTACCGTTTTGGGTACCAGTCTTCAAAATAAAGATGTATTGAGTTATCTCATGGAGTCTTCATGGAAAGCGATAGGGTTAGAAATGGAAGGAGCTCATTACCAAAAGGCCATTCAATCTGAAAGTCTTATACGACAGAGTATCAGAAAGAGTGTTAAAGTGCTTTATGCATATTATGCTTCTGACAATCCATTGGAAACAGGTAGTACATTAGCCTCAGGAGCATTGGGTATGGATGGTGTCCGTCCAACATATTTGATTACTTATAAGATACTTGAAAAGATTTTGAAGTAGAATATTTTGTTATTTAGATAAATTTCGGAATCCTCAACTGTTGTTGAGGATTTTTTTTTGTGATTTAGATTGAGTTTCTCCCTAAAATTTGATCAGTGCGAAGTGTCATGAGTAAATATGATTTTGATCATGATTTTACTAAGCCTTTGTCTGCAATTTTGAATCATCAAACCAAACAAACAAGGCCATGATCAAATCAAAACTTACAATAATATTTCAACTGGCAGTGGCCCTTGCCTTAATGGCATCCCACTCCACAATCGCACAAAGCAAATACATACTGACTTCTTCTCCAAGCTTGAGCATTAAAGGTGGATCTACCTTACATGATTGGGAAATGACTTCAAGTGAAGCAAAAGGAGAGGGCATGTTTGTCACAGAAGGCAATCAACTGAAAGATATCAAAAGCCTTTCGGTGTCCATGAAAGCAGAAACTCTGAAAAGCGGAACCAGAGGATTGGACAACAATGCATACAAAGCTTTGGATACCAAGAAAAATCCAGAGATCAAGTTTGCTCTAAAGGAGATTAGTGGAAGTGGAAGTAGCTATACTGCGAAGGGAGATTTCACCATTGCAGGAGTAACCAAGCCAGCCTCATTTCCGGTCAAAGTCAACTCATCCGGCAATGCTTTTACATTTGAAGGGAAATTTGATACAAAGCTTAGTTATTTCTCCATCGATCCTCCTACGGCCCTTTTGGGTACTGTAAAGACCGATGATGAGATCAGTATTTTATTCAAAACAACATTTCAAAAACAATAACATCAATCTATAGAAATCATGAAAAAATATTTATTTACCCTAATCGCCCTTATAGGATTTGGATTTTCCGCTATCGGGCAAGGCGTTCAAAGAGACATGCAGTTTTGGAGACCCTATGACCAAAGAGGTCTGAATATTTTCGAAACCGGCAAAGCAGATACTGTAGCCTATGAAGGAATGACGGTAAGAGTAGGAGGGCACTTCGCTCAGCAATTTCAGAATCTTCGCCATTCCAATACAGCATCACCTGTGATGAATGACAATAATGTCAACCTTAATCAGCTGGTAGACATTGGTTTTGGAAGTAATTTGGCTACAGCCAACCTTAATATTGACGTTGCTTTGGCAGACGGTGTAAGATTGAATTTGGTGACTTACCTTTCTTCAAGACACCACCCAGAGGCATGGGTTAAGGGAGGTTTTATCCAAGTAGATAAATTGAATTTCTTAGGCCTTGGAGACATTGACTGGTTCAATAACTACCTGACTTTGAGAGTAGGTCATATGGAGATCAATTATGGAGACGCCCACTTTAGAAGATCTGATAATGGAAATGCAATGTACAACCCCTTCATAGGTAACTATATCATGGATGCATTTACTACAGAAGTCGGTGGTGAATTGTTTTTCCAAAATAACGGATGGCTGGCAATGGCTGCAATTACAGGCGGTGAGATCCAGGGTGGAGTGACTAACCCTGACAACCGTAAAGCAAGCTTTATAGGTAAATTTGGATACGACAAATACCTTAGTGATGACCTCAGAGTAAGATTGACTGGTAGTGTGTACACTACTTCTGGCTCCCAAAGAAACACCCTTTGGGGTGGTGATAGGGCAGGTTCCAGATACTACTTGGTAATGGAAAATACCCTAGCTACCACTGCAGGAAACTTTACTTCAGGCAGGTTCAATCCAAATCAGACAGATAACATTACCTCCATGGTGATCAACCCTTTCATCAAATTCAGAGGATTGGAGTTTTTTGGTAACTTCGAACAGTCTACCGGAGCAGCAAGAAATGAAGATTCTGATAGAACATGGAGACAGATTGGAACTGACTTGGTCTACCGGTTTGGAACATACGAGAAGTTCTATCTTGCAGGAAGATATAATAAAGTAAGTGGTACTATGTTTGGTTCAGGAATGGAGGTAGACATAGACAGGGTACAAGTAGGTGGAGGATGGTTTGTTACCAAAAATATCCTAGCCAAATTGGAATACGTCAATCAAAACTATAATGGATTTGCCCAGACAGATATCAGAAATGGTGGCAGGTTCAATGGTCTGATGATTGAAGGTGTAATAGGTTTCTAACACAAAACCCAAATTGATCATGCGTGTCCTTTTGGTCCTGATACTGTTCATGCTAAACCCACTTCTGGAAGAAAGAGAGGTGGTAATCACAAAGAAGATGATCACCGTAAGCGGTCAGACTTCATTGGGAAGCTTTAGTTGTGACTACAGTAAAAATGGGCTGAAGGACACGCTTTATTTTGATTACAATAATGTCAAAAAAGAGCTTTTGTTTGAGATACCGGTACATGATTTTTCCTGTGGTAATTTTTTGCTCAACAAAGACTTCAAAAAAACCATCAAAGCAGATGAGTTCCCCAAGGCTGAAGTAAGGGTACAGAACCTCAAATCAAGACATGGGGATTATACCTGTGACCTTAGGGTGAAAATTGTGGGTAAAAACTTGAATTTTAAGTCATTACCATTAAAAACAGTCCCAAATGGATTGACAGCTGAATTGGTATTGAGTTTTAATGAACTGGAACTGAGTGCTCCAAAGAAGTTTGGTGGACTGATTACTGTCCAAGAAGAACTTCACCTTGAATTCCAGCTTGGATACTAAAAAAACAGCTTGTCCATCTAGCGAGTGAAAGACAAGCTGCTTTGGGATTTACCCCTGAATCAACTTTATCAGACTGTCAGCTGTTTTTTGAAATTCAAACTGCGCGATGGATTTCTCCATTTTAGATTTGATTTCTTTGTTGCATAAATTGCCAATGCTGCCTTCGTGGCTGTGGTTTACCTTTTCCTGATCTGGCTGAAAATCCCCTTTTTCAATATCTAATCCTACTTTTTTGTAGGCGTCTCTAAAGGGCATGCCGGTGAGAACGAGGTCATTTACCACTTCTACGCTGAACACATGTTTGTAAAAAGGATCCTTTAAAATGTCTTTTTTGATCCTCACTTCTTTGAGCATCAGTATAGTCATGTCTATACAGTCCAGAAGTGATTCAATCCCAGGGAATATAGATTCCTTAAGTAGCTGTAAGTCTCTGTGATAGCCTGTTGTAAGGTTGGCCAGTAACAATGAAACTTCCTGAGGAATGGCTTGAATCTGATTGGTTTTGGCACGGATCAGTTCAAAGACATCCGGATTTTTCTTATGTGGCATGATGCTGCTCCCTGTAGTGAGTTCATCAGGGAAAGTGATAAAGCCAAAGTGCTGGTTCATGAAGATACAAACATCAGCTGCAAGCCTGTTGAGGGTACCTGCAAGTCCAGAAAGGGCAAAGGCAAGTGTCTTTTCTGTTTTCCCCCTGCTGTTCTGTGCATTGATGACATTGTGGTGAAGGTCTTCAAAACCCAACAGAGTCGTAGTCATGGTTCTATTCAAAGGAAAAGATGACCCATATCCTGCCGCTGAACCGAGTGGGTTTTTGTTGGACAGTTTATAAGCGGCAAAAATCAACTCCATGTCTTCACTTAAGCTTTCTGCAAAAGATCCAAACCAAAGTCCAAATGAAGAGGGCATGGCAAGCTGAGTATGCGTATATCCAGGCATCAATTCTCCTTTGTGCTTTTCGGAAAGCTCCAATAAGAGCCCGAAAAGTTCTTCGCTTGCTTCTACCAAATCCCGGATTGCGGAGCGGTAAAAAAGCTTAAGGTCTACCAAAACCTGGTCATTTCTTGACCTTCCACTATGAAGCTTTTTGCCAACATCTCCATACCTCTGAGTCAGGAGAAACTCTACTTGTGAATGCACATCTTCTACACCTTCTTCGATTTTAAACTGTCCCTTTTCAATCTCAAAGTATATTTCTCTAAGTCCTTTCAGCAGTGTGTCCAGCTCCTCGGAAGTTAAAAGCCCTATTTCTTTTAGCATACTGGCATGGGCCATGCTACCTAATACATCAAATGGGGCCAACACTATATCGAATTCAGGATCTCTTCCTATGGTGAATTTTTCCACTTCTTTGAGGGAGCCTTTATCTTTTTGCCAAAGTTTCATGTTCTGTATTTATATTGATAAATAAGTATTGATGATTGAAATGTATCCTTCTATTCCCTGTCTGATTTCATTAATGAAGATAAATTCATCTGCGGTATGTGAGCGGGCTGAATCCCCAGGGCCGATTTTCACTGATGGGTAAGGGATCAATGCCTGATCTGAAAGGGTAGGGCTGCCGTATTGGCGTAGGTTGAGTTTTTCGGCTACTTTCAGGATTTTATGTCCATCCGGAACTTTGGAGGAATTAAGTCTCAAAGACCTGGGGACAAGTTCGGCTTTAAGATGACTTCTCAATTCTTCCAAAGCTTCTTCTAAAGTATAGCTGTCCGTCACCCTTACATCTAGCGTAAATGTACATGTATCCGGTATCACATTGTGTTGGGAACCTGCCTGAATGACTGTGGCGGATACTTTTGTTTTTCCTAAAAAAACAGATTCCCTTTCAAATTGGAAATCCCTAATCACCAAAAGGTCATCTAAAGCTTTATAAAGCGCATTTTCTCCCTCTTCTCTGGCTGCATGACCTGCTTTTCCTTTGACTTTGGCATCTATGACCATAAGTCCCTTTTCAGCTACAGCCAAATCCATCAAGGTAGGCTCCCCAACAATGGCCAGTTCAAAATCCGGTAATTCATCCAATATGCTTTCGATTCCATTTTTACCGGAAATCTCTTCCTCAGCAGAAGCTACTAAGATAAGGTTGTAGGAAAGGTCTTTATTATAGAAATAACAAAATGTGCTGATGAGGCTGACCAGGCAGCCACCTGCATCATTGCTGCCAAGCCCAAATAGCTTTCCGTCCTTTTCAATAGGATCAAATGGCTCATTGGTATATCCCTCATTTGGTTTGACTGTATCATGGTGTGAGTTGAGTAAGAGGCATGGCTTATCCGGATCAAAATGTTTGTTGTATGCCCAGACATTATTTCCGGATCTTTCTGTAGAGATACCTTTTCTTGAAAAAAATTGCTCTATCAGGTCTGCGGTTTCTTCCTCTCCTTTACTGAAAGAGGGGGTGGAGATCAGTTGTGCCAATAAGTCTTTGGCTTGAAAAAAGAGCTTTTCCAATTCAGAGGATTCAATCGTCATTTGCCTGTTTTTTTTTGGAAAATCAGTAGAGGTCGTATTTATGAGTTTCAATATTGGTGCCTGATACTTTGCCTTTGGCAGCCAATAGGAGGTTTTCAGCTTTCCCGATCCACACATTGTTGACCCCTTTGTTAAGTGCGGCAAATGCATTGTCAAGCTTTGGAATCATGCCGGAATGAATGACATTTTCTTTGCGCAGTTCTGTATAAATGTCTTCATTGATCAGAGGAATAATTGAAGCATCATTTTTTTCATCGATGAGAACCCCCGACTTATTAAAGCAGAAATAAAGGTTTACCCCCATTCTTCTGGAAAGGGATGTAGCAATTTCAGAAGCTATGCTGTCGGCATTGGTATTGAGCAGTTGTCCTTTTTTGTCATGTGTAATGGCACAGATCACCGGAATGATATCGTTTTCCAAGAGGTCTTGAAGCAAATTTATGTTGACTGCTTCGATATCTCCCACATAACCATAATCGATGGATTTGACCGGTCTTTTATTAGACTGAATGAGATTTCCGTCTGCCCCGGTCATCCCTAGTGCGTTTTGATCCAAGCCTTGCAATTTGGCTACGATCTGCTTGTTGATCAGTCCAGCATAGACCATGGTCACAATTTCCAAGGTGTCTTTGTCTGTTATCCGTCTTCCATCAATCATCTGAGGCATTACCCCCATGCTTTCACCAAATTTGGAGGCCATCACGCCGCCACCGTGTACCAGAATTTTTTTACCCGGAAATTTGGAAAATAGGTAAAGGAATTCGTCGAGTTTTTCCGGAAAGTCAATTACATTCCCTCCGATTTTAATGATGCTTACATTCATGGTTTGTTAGGTTTTAGTGGTTTGAGTTTTAGTGGTAAGGGTATTATTTCAGCCTAAGATTTTGGAAATCACGGACTGAGCTGCATAAATTCTGTTTTTGGCCTGTTCCTGCACTAAGCTTCTTTTTCCATCGAGGATTTCATCGGAAAGTTCCACATTCCTTCTTACTGGAAGGCAGTGCATGACCTTCGCTTCTTTAGCCTGTTCAAAATGCTTTTCGGTAAGCATCCACGAAGGGTCTGTGGATACTATTTTCCCATAATCGTTAAAAGCTGACCAGTTTTTGACGTATACAAAATCAGCTCCCTCAAGGGCTTTTGACTGGTTCAATTCTATTTTGGCCCCATGGGTAAAGCTTTCATCTAATTCATAGCCCTGAGGATGGGTAATGGTAAGGTCATGTCCGCAACCTATTGCCCATTCAGCAAATGAGTTGGCTACCGCATGGGGAATGGCTTTGATATGGGGTGCCCAGGTCAGCACTACCTTTGGACTTTCCTTTTTAGCCCAATTTTCCTCAATGGTGATCATGTCAGCAAGACTTTGCAAAGGATGCCTAATGGCACTTTCCAAACTGATTACGGGTACTCCGGAATATTTCACAAACTGGTTGAATGTGAAGTCAGCCAAATCCTCAATTTTGTTGGTCAAGGAAGGAAAAGCTCTGATGGCAAGGATATCAAAATATGAACCTAACACTGCAGCAGCATCTTTGATGTGTTCAACAGTTCCCTTGTTCATGATAGCTCCTTCTTTCATCTCCAAGGCCCAGCCTTCTTTGTCCATATTCATCACAATGGGTTCGAGACCTAGGTTGATCGCAGCAATTTGTGTGCTGGCTCTGGTTCTCAGAGAAGGGTTGAGGAAGATACATCCTATTCTTTTACCTTCACCCAAGGCATTGTCAATACTTGGGTTGGATTTGTAAAAAAGGGCTTTTTCTATAAGTGAATCGGCTAGGGATTTATTTTCAAACTGTGTAAAATGCTTCATTAAGTTTGGATGATTTAGGCTTTGTACAGAAAGCTCAATTCAATATTTTCTTTAAACTATCCAAAAACGAAGATAGTTCATTCATTTCAATATTTAAAGGAGGAAGCAAACGAATGGTGTGTTTTCCGGCAGAACTTCCAGTAAATATTCTGTATTTTTTTACTAATTCAGAACGGACAGGCCCGGCTTCCCGGTCTAAATCGACGCCGATCATCAGTCCTTTTCCCCTGATATCAGTAATTCCTTTTATGTTTTTCAATTCTTCAAAAAGAAATTCTCCCATTTGGAGGGCATGCTCCATAAGATTTTCCTGATCGATGACTTCCAAGACTGCAAGTCCAGCAGCACAGGCCAAGTGATTACCACCAAAAGTAGTACCCAGCAATCCATGGGATGCCTCAAAGTTGGGATGTATCAAAACACCGCCAATTGGGAATCCATTGCCCATTCCTTTGGCTACAGTAATCAAATCCGGAATCAGTCCGTCTACCCATTGGTGCGCAAAAAACCTACCAGTTCTCCCATATCCGGACTGAACTTCGTCCAAAATCAACTTTGCCCCATATTCTTTACAAAGAGTGGAAAGACCGGCCAGAAATTCAGGGTCAGGCACTTGGATTCCTCCTACACCTTGGATTCCCTCTACAATAATTCCTGCAATGTTTCCTTTCTTTAGCTGATTTCTGACGGCATTGAGGTCATTGAAAGGCAGAATAAAAACATCTGTTCTCTGGTTACTTGGAGCAACTATTTTAGGATTGTCCGTCAAAGCTACTGCACCCGAAGTCCTGCCATGAAATGCTCCTGAAAAGCTGATAAAACCAGGTTTTCCTGTAGCAAAGGAAGCAAGTTTAAGCGCATTTTCGTTGGCTTCTGCACCAGAGTTACAGAGAAAAAGGCTGTAATCATGCAAGCAGGAAAGCTGGCCTAATTTTTCTGCCAATTGCTTTTGTATCGGAATTTGAACCGAATTGGAATAAAATGCCAGGTTGGCAAGCTGCTCATTTATGCTTTTGTTGAAATGTGGATGGCTGTGCCCAATTGAAATGACAGCATGGCCTCCATAAAGATCTAGGTACTCTTGACCTTGGTCGTCCCATATTTTGGCTCCAAGAGCTTTTACCGGGGTGACATCCATCAATGGATATACATCAAATAATTTCATGCCTCTTAGATTAGAATGCTATACTTTTTAATTTCAGGCCCGCGGTCTCCTCCAGGCCAAACGCAAGATTGAAGTTTTGAACTGCCTGACCTGATGCTCCTTTGAGAAGGTTGTCTATTGCTGAGTAAACAACCAATTGCCCTTGTGAAACCTGAACATTGACCAAGCATTTATTGGTGTTGACTACTTGCTTGAGGTCAATGTCTCTGTCGGACACTATGGTAAAAGGGGAGTCGCTGTAGAATTCCTTGTAGGCAGCAATGGCTTTATCAGAATTGCCGGTAAAAGGGAAGTAAGCCGTAATCCATATCCCCCTTGAGAAATTTCCTCTATAGGGAACAAACATAAGATCAGCATCAAATCCGGTATGAAGCTGGCTGAAGGTCTGCTTTATTTCTTTTAGGTGCTGATGTGTAAATAGTTTGTATACAGAAATATTGGAAAGCCTGTAGCTGAAATGGCTGGTTTCTGAAAGGCCTTTTCCTGCTCCAGTACTCCCCGTGATGCCACTGATATGGATGCTGTCAGTAATCCATCCTTTTGCCACTGCGGGTGCGAGTGCCAGTTGGATTCCGGTGGCAAAGCAACCTGGGTTGGCTATTCTTTTTGCTTTTTGGATTTTCACCTTGTTTACTTCCGGGAGCCCATAAGTGAATCCGTTGCTTTCATCCCTGAAGTCAGTGCTCAAGTCTATTATTACTGTTTCGGGTGAAAAACTGTACTTTTCCAAAAAACCTTTTGTCTGTCCATGGGGCAACCCTAAGAACACGGCATCAATTCCTTCAGTAATGACTTCATCCGTAAATACTAAATCTATATCACCAAGTAGGTCAGGATGGGAATCACTTACTTTTTTGCCTTTTTGACTATTGCTGTGGGCATAAACCAATTCACAGTGCGGGTGATGGACCAGAAGTCGTAACAATTCTCCACCTGTATACCCTGCAGCACCAATAATTGCTGTTTTAATCTTCTTCATTTTTATTGACTTGATGAAAAATGGCAGTTTGATTTCCTAGTATCCTGGTAAAACCTTTGACATCTTCTGCTGTATATCCTTTGTTCATTTCTCCGTAGCTGCCAAACTTGGAAGCCATCAGGTCATGTTCGGAACTGATACCGATGAGCTGGAAGCGATAAGGTTGTAGGAGGACTTTTACAGTGCCGGAAACATAGGTTTGCGTGCTTTGCAAAAATGCCTCTAGATTTCTCATTACCGGATCAAGGTAATGGCCTTCATGAAGGTGGTTGCCATAAAATTCCGCCAATTGGTTCTTCCAGAAAGTTTGCCATTTGGTAAGGGTGTGTTTTTCAAGTAGCTGATGTGACTTGATAATTATGAGAGGAGAGGCTGCTTCAAAACCAACTCTTCCTTTGATTCCAATGATGGTGTCTCCCACATGTATGTCTCTACCAATGCCATAAGGAGCTGCGAGCTCTTGGATCTTTAATATCGCATCTACAGGATTGGCAAAAGTTTCACCGTTTACACTTTTGACTTCTCCTGATTCGAAGCCAATGGATACTTCTTCCTGCCCGGATTTGCTTACTTGAATAGGCCAAGCATCTTCGGGCAAAGTTTGGTCAGAGGTAAGGGTTTCTTTTCCCCCTACAGATGTACCCCAAATGCCTTTGTTGATTGAATACTTGGCTTTTTCAAAATTCATCGATACACCATGTTTTTTTAGGTATTCGATTTCCTCTTCACGGCTCAATTTAAGGTCTCTGATAGGAGTGATGATTTCAATGTCCGGAACGATGGTCTGGAAAATCATATCAAAACGAACTTGGTCATTGCCCGCACCCGTACTTCCGTGGGCAACAGATTTGGCGCCGATTTTTTTGGCGTATTCGGCAAGGGATTTTGCCTGAAGAATCCTTTCAGCACTAACGGAAAGGGGATAAGTCTGATTTTTTAAAACATTTCCAAAAACGAGGTACTTTAATACTTCTTTGTAGTAAGTGTCAGTAACATCTAATATGGTAAAAGAAGCGATACCCAGCGTATTTGCCCTTGATTCCACCTCTTGGAGTTCCTCATCGGAAAATCCTCCGGTATTGATCAAAACGGCATGGACTTCATAGCCTAAATCTTTGGATAAGTGGAGTGCGCAAAATGTGGTGTCCAATCCTCCGCTGTATGCTAAAACTGTTTTTTTCATTTTTATGATTTGTTTTCGGAAAAGATCCGGATTAAAATAAGTTTAAGGTTTTATTTTTGGTTTTTTTGATATTGAGCAAAACATACTTTTTCAGTCTGGTCCATCTTTCAAAAAGCTTGATATTCTTTTTGAAGTCTTTTCTGAGTGCAGGATTTTCTTTTTTTGCTTTTTTGGCGGGGTCATAAAGCATGGCAGTACAGAGGCAGTTTTGTCTGTTTTTACTCTTTAGAATTTCTACATTGACACAACTGTTGCATCCTTTCCAGAAGTCTTCGTCGTCCGTAAGGTCACCATAAGATACAGGAATATATCCCAGCTCAGAATTGATTTTCATGACTGCCGGGCCTGTAGTAAGGCCAAATATTTTGGACTCAGGAAATTTTGTTCTGCTGAGTTTGAAAATTTCATTTTTAATCTGAGTAGCTAAACCATATTTTCTGAATTTTGGGGCTACGATCAGCCCGGAATTGGCCACGAATTTGCCATGTCCCCATGCTTCAATGTAGCAAAAGCCTGCCCATTCACCTTCTTTGGTCAAGGCGATTACAGCTTTTCCTTCCTGCATTTTGGTTTTGATGTATTCAGGAGATCTTTTGGCTATACCTGTACCTCTGGCTTTGGCGGATTCAGCCATTTCATCGGTAATGGTTTCAGCATATTGGATATGTGCTGCTGTGGCAGGTTTAATGATAAAGGAATAATTTTCCATTTTTTCCAATCAGAAGGTTTGATGATGGCATTGCTGCCATGTGGCTTGTTAAATAAATTATTAAAGTGACATGCTATTGTAGGCCTCCCACGTAGGGTGCCATTAAAATATACAGGGACTATGCCCTGAAGCTGTTCCTAAACCTCCTCAGTGGAGTCAAAAAAGACATAGCACAAGCAGGGGATGCTTTAAAAGTATTTGGCGCTATGTTAGAAAGGTTATTCATCATTACGTTGCTAAACGTTTACAAAACTTGTAAGGAATGATATAAAATGCAAACTTTCATTTCATTAATTATTGTTTTTTGGTCTAAACGGTAAAGATTTAACAGATTTTTGCGATTTTTTTTGAAAGGTCTTATGGTAATTTATGCAAATCAGCAATTAGACCATTAACCAATTTAAATAAGAGCCTAGATCAACCCGATACTAGTAGATATTGGATCCCCCTTGGCTGACAAGTTATCCATAAATAACCTGTCTTGGTTTATCCTTTTGATCGGCTTGAAATCATAGGTTTATTCCACTATTTAAAGTCTATTGGAAAGGAAGTGTATGATCATTTAGTAAATTACTGAATTATACAGTCACAATACAGTGAAAGGTTTATTTGTTGATCTATCATGCTCTTGTTCAAGAAAGTGATTTCAAGGCAAAGACAAACTTGTCCAGTTCTTTTGTGGTAGTATAGATGTTTGGGGTAATTCTGCAACCGTGTACTCCATGTTCATCTATAGCCACTGTGTAAATGTTGTGTTTTTCTAAAAGTTGCTTTGCCAATTCGTGGGGACTCATGTTTTCCGAACCTACATTGGCTATGCCACAGGACCTTTGAGGATCTTTTGGAGTATTGACCCTGATTCCTGGAACATCCCGAACCTGATCTGTCCAATAGTTCTGTAAATACCGTAGCCGATCTTCTTTTCTTTTGGGGCCGATCATTCCGTAATAATCTAAAGCATCATTGATGGCAAGCGTAGTTGCCACTGGCTCAGTTCCAATGTGACTGATGTTTTTCACAGTAAGCTGATCCAGTTCATAGGGAGCCAATAGCGGCCAGATTTTATTTATTTTTTCTTTTTTGACATATAGTAATCCTGCACCTAGAGGGACACTTAACCATTTGTGAAGGCTGCAGGCGTAGTAATCGCAACCTGTTTCGTCAATTTTAAAATCAAAATGCCCGATACAATGCGCCCCATCCAGCATGACTTCCACTCCGTGTGAATGGGCCATTTCTATTATTTTTTTTACGGGGAGGATTTGTCCGGTGATGTTGATCATATGCGAAACCATGATCAGCTTTGTGCTCGGTGTAATGGCATCTTCATAAATTTTTACTATTTGCTCATCAGACTCTGGGTGATTAGGGATGTTTACAATGACGTTTTTAGTGCCATGTCTTCTTGAGACCAGTTCAAACATGTTTTTGATACTTCCATAATCCTGAGCTGCAAAAATGGCTTCTTCTCCCTGTTGCCATGGGTAACCAGAGATTATGATGTCCAATGACTCCGTTGCATTTCTTGTAATGGCCACTTCTTCCGGAGAACCTCCAAAATGGTTTGACAACTTGGCGATGACTTTATCCTTATTTTCCCATTGTACAGTCCTGAAATACCAAGATCCTTGATAGTTTATTTTCTTAATGTGGTTGATATAATTTTCAAGTGTTTGTTGGGGTATAAAGCAATAATACCCATTTTCTAAATTGATGTAATCCGGCTTAAGCCTGTACCCTTCCCTAATTTTCATCCAGAAGCCTTCATCTTCAGCCAAATCAGCTGATGGAATATGGCTGTAGGATTCAATGGTTTTTGATAAAGCTTTGAAAGATGCTGATGCAGCTATACCAGTTAAGGCAAAATTTTTAAGGAAAGATCGCTTGTTCATTGGAAACCGAATTTCTTTCAATTTGTAAAAAAATCTTTAAAAATGAAAAAAATACATAAATGTTGAATAAATTTGTCAACAATAAAAAAGTCAACAAATGAAGACGCTTGCTACAATTTTGCTGGAAGCCAGAATTCAAAAGGAAATGTCTGTAAGGGCTTTGGCTCAATTGGCTGGTGTGGATGCTGCACTTATCACAAAATTTGAAAAAGGCCAGCGCTTACCGACTGAGGATAATCTTAAGTCTATTTCTGAGGGACTGCACGTCTCATTCGAAGATTTGCGCAAGGCTTGGTTGGCAGAAAAAGTCTACAAAATCCTTGAGTATGAAGATTTGGCTTTGGAAGTACTGAGCCTGGCAGAGTCAAGAGTTGCATATCTAAATAGCAAACAGGTTTTGGTGATGCAGGGGATTAGCCATGAAATCAAATCCAAGTTAAAGGAGATTGATTTGCTCAGAGATACATGGATTTCCAAAAAGCCTTTAAATGCTATTCAATTGCGGAAAATGAAAGAGTACTTTCATCTTGCCTACACTTTTGAGAGCAATAGAATCGAAGGAAATACCCTTACCTTGCAGGAGACACATTTGGTAGTCAATGAAGGGCTGACCATAGGAGGAAAGTCCATGCGAGAACACCTTGAAGCTATCAATCATGCTGAGGCCATTGCATACGTAGAGTCTTTGGTCCAGGATGAACTGGATTTTAGCCCTAGGGTATTGTCAGAATTGCATTACTTGATCCTGAAAGGAATTGATAGGGAAAATGCAGGTAAGTACAGGTCTGTTCCTGTTGCCATTTCAGGAAGTCAGCATGTGCCGTCACAGCCCTATTTGCTGGGTAAAATGATGGAATCTTATTTTGTACATTATGACAATCAAAAGAGAATACTTCATCCAGTGATTTTGGCAGCTGAGATGCACGAAAGACTTGTAAGTATACATCCGTTTATTGATGGAAATGGCCGAAGCAGTAGGCTGGTTATGAATATGATCTTGCTGAAGCATGGCTACACTGTTGCCAATTTGAAAGGAGATGCGACTTCAAGGCTGAAATATTACCAGGCTTTGGAGTCTGTACAGATAGATAATAACCCTGAGCCTTTTTACCATTTGGTAGCAGATGCTGTCATGGAGTCTCTTGTCAGTCATTTGGAGCTTACCTAAATTTCCTCAAACAGCCTTTGGCCAGTAGGTCGGAGGCTGTTTTTATAATAAAAAAAACATCAACATCATCACTGCCAATAGAATGGCTACCCATTGATATATAGGGTTTTGCTTTGGGAATTCATATTTGCATATAGGGCAGGAAGGAGCTTTACTATCAATTTCCATTGCACAGGAAGGACATTCTTTTGTAGACATAGAGTGAACCAAGTAGGGTGATTTTTCATTCTCTTTCTAAAGGTAAAAATTAAACTTATGAAAATAGAAATATGGTCGGACATCATGTGTCCTTTTTGTTACATCGGTAAAAGGAGGTTGGAATCTGCATTGGCTGACTTTCAATTTGGGGATAAAATCCAGATAGTCTGGAAAAGTTTTCTTTTGAACCCCGAGATGAAAACCGATCCTTCCAAAAGTACTTTGGAGTACCTTTCTGAAACGAAAGGCTGGACTATGGAGCAGACTAAAGAAATTACCCAACAAGTGGTCAATATGGCCAAAGAAGAAGGTTTGGAGTATCAAATGGACAAAACAGTGGTTGCAAATGCAAGAAATGTGCACAGGCTACTTCAATTGGCCAAAAGCTTGGAAAAGGGAGGCGAAATGAAGGAGAGGTTGCTTAAGGCCTATTTCACAGAAGGCAGCAATATAGACGATAAGACTAGCTTGATTTCAATGGCCAAGGAAGTTGGCCTTGATGAAAAAAGGGTCGTAGCATGTCTTGATTCCAATGAATTTGAGGATAAAGTAGATGAAGACATCTATGAATCAAGACAATTGGGAGTAAGGGGTGTTCCTTTCTTTGTTCTGGACAGAAAATATGGCATTTCCGGTGCACAGCCTAAGGAAGTATTTGTTCAGACTTTGGAAAAGGCTTGGGCTGATTATGTAAAAGAAAATCCTGTACTCCAGATGGAAAATGCTGGAGAAGGATCTCCATCTTGTGATGTGGATGGAAATTGTGACTGAATCCTTTAAAAGCAAAGGCATAAAAAAAGGCACCAAAAGCTTGTTGAAATATAGCTTTGGTGCCTTTGATTTTTTCAGCGAGTTATTTATTACCAAACACCTCTTGTTTTCATCTGAAGGGTGTATACAGAACCCATTGCCGTGATGAAAAGGGTTTTTCTGTCTGTACCACCAAACACCACATTTGCAGTCCAGTTTTCTTCAATAGGGATATGAGCAATTTGATTGCCACGGCTATTGAATACAGTAACACCTTTTCCGGTAAGGTATACATTGCCTCTGTTGTCGATAGCCATACCATCTGAACCCATTTCTGCAAAAAGCTTTCGGTTCGTCAGGTAACCATCTTCAGTGATTTCGTAGACGTAGGTTTTGTTGTCCCCGATATCCGCGACATACAATTTTTTGCCGTCAGGTGTGCCTACTACACCATTGGGTTTTACCAGATTTTCATCAACTCTGATAAACTGCATTTTGTCAGGACTTAGAAAGTAAAGGTGCTCTCCGTCTTGTTGCATTTCAGGATCTCTTTCCCAATAATCTCTTTTGTAAAGTGGGTCTGTTATGTACATGCCTCCGTAAGGGGATATCCAAAGGTCATTAGGTCCGTTGAGAAGGTTTCCTTTATAATTTTCTATCAGTACTTTTACTTCTCCCTTATCATTGATGGACCAAAGTTGGTTTTTTTCATCCGCACAGGTGATCAGGTTGCTATCTCTGTCGAAGTACATGCCGTTGGATCTGCCAGCATCTTCCATAAAAACACTGATTTCATTTCTGGTAGCAGACCAACGCATGATCCGGTTGTTGGGTTGATCTGTAAAATATACATCTCCATTTCGGTGAACAGCAGGCCCTTCTGTAAAAGAAAAACCATCTCCGATTTTTTCCAGTTTGGCATTTTTTGCCGTCAGTTTACTGATATTGTTTTTTTGTGCAAAAAGAGGGGTGCAGGCTAAAAACGCCGCTAGGGTCAATAGGTATAGGTTATTTTTCAGCATATTTTATATAAACAGGTTATTTTACTTAGTAATAAATTCAGCCCAAAGCGGGAAATGGTCAGAGATTCTGAAAGATAGTTGACTTATGGTGTAATCCCTTTTAGTCAAGACCAAATCTCTAAAGTCAAATACTCCACCCTGTGCATATTCCATGCAGATGTTGTCGTCAAACCAAGCAATCTGATCATAAAAGGAGTAGGTTTTTTTGAAAACCGTCCTATCAATATCCTGCAAATCATTCGGTACATGAAGACCTGTGGATACAAATGCATCGTACGTAGGGTCTCCTTTTCTAACTATATTGAAATCTCCTAAGGTTAGCAGACTATGTTTCCAGGAACTTAGATCCTTGGACCATTTGTATATCCAATCTGCTATTGCTTTGATCTCAGCCACCCGATCTGCTGGTTTACTCCCAAATAAAACATGTAAGGTCAACAAAACAAAGGTATTTTTTGCAACTTGGAAACTTACTCCATAAGGGGTTCTGGCAAACTGCCTTTGAAGTGCATCTGCTTGTATTTCTCTGTTTCTTTCCAAAACATCGTCTGGGATCACTATCTCGCAGGCCAATCCTGAAAGTTTTACTTTCCTATTATCAAAAATAAATCCCAACCTTTCATCATTTCCCCGTGAGCCTGCTGTCACATCAGTCATCAAAAAACTCCAGTCAGGACCTAAAAGTCTCATAGTCTCCCTCAATGCTTTGAAATTTCCCCTGATTTCCTGAACCGCTATAATGTCAAAGCGTCTTAATATCTCTACAATGCACAACAGTGAATGTCCGTCCCTTTTAGGGGAATGGTTGGCTCCAGCTTCCCAAGCCATAGTAAGATTGCCGAATACCCGGATGTTCCATGTACATATCAGTACGTTTCTATCCAGCTTTTTAGGTGGGATTTCCAGATCAAGTGCTTTTTTCAGGAAAATCAGTTCATCCAGAATTTCCTGAGGGGGGGCTTGTAGGTTGATGGACATGGCTTCTAAAGTTTAGCATGGTAGAATAGTTTGATTTTTAGAAAGCCTGCTTATTTTTGAGGCAACCGAATATAACCCATAATGAGCAAAACTACTTCAGAGAACCGGACCTTTTTGGATAGATTTTTGGATTTTATTGAAAAGGCAGGGAATAAATTGCCAGATCCTGCTATGTTGTTTTTGATGTTGATGTTGCTTACCTGGGTAATGTCCGCCATTCTTTCTCCTATTGATTTTGGGGCAATAGATCCAAGGTCCGGTGCAGATCTAAGGGTACAAAATCTGCTTACCGGTAATCAGTTTGCCAACTTCCTGTCCAACATGACGGGAGTTTTTATCAATTTTCCGCCATTGGGTGTGGTTTTGCTGGCTATGCTTGGTGTGGGAGTAGCAGAGCATTCCGGTTTTATCAATGCGGGACTTAAGTTTCTTCTTGGAATCACTCCCCGGATGTTGCTGACTCCGATTTTGGTTTTGGTGGCCATAGTCAGTCATACGGCCGCAGATGCGGGATATGTACTGGTAATTCCATTGGGAGGGGTGATTTTTTATGCCGCCGGTCGTCATCCTCTTGCCGGAATTGCAGCGGCTTTTGCGGGTGTTTCCGGAGGATTTAGTGCCAACTTTATCCCATCGAGTATAGATCCATTGATTCAAAGCTTTACCCAATCTGCCGCTCAGATCCTTGATTCTGATATCACACTCAATCCGCTCAACAATATTTATTTTACCGGGCTATCCAGCATGGTGGTGGTTGCTGTGGTCTGGTACCTAACCGACAGGGTCATCGAGCCGAGACTTAAAAAGAACGTGGCCGTAGATGAGAACCTAGAAGATATTCCAAAAATGGAAAGACTCAATACCAAAGAGAAAAAAGCTTTTTGGTTGGCTTTTTTAGTCATGGTAGTCTGCATGGTGATGTTGGTGCTATGGGCTATTCCCAATGATTCTGCTCTCAGGGATACCGAAGGTGAACTGACCTCTATCGGCGCACCTTTGATGA
Organism: Arthrospiribacter ruber; assembly: GCF_019343195.1. Lineage (GTDB taxonomy): Bacteria > Bacteroidota > Bacteroidia > Cytophagales > Cyclobacteriaceae > Arthrospiribacter > Arthrospiribacter ruber. The sequence goes on along the minus strand of NZ_RPHB01000005.1, from coordinate 199,616 downwards.
AGTCTATTGTCCCGTTGATTTTCGTTCTTTTTTGGATTCCCGGAGTGGCCTATGGTTTTCTGAGCGGGACCTACAAAAGTGCCCAAGACATGGTGCAATCCATGAGTAAAGCCATGGGAAGCATGGCATATTACATTGTAATGGCCTTTTTCTGTGCTTTGTTTATTGATGCTTTCGGTAAATCCAATATTGGGGCATTGACAGCGCTGAAAGGTGCAGACATCCTGCAATCCTTACAGTTGCCGGCTCAAGTGACTATAGTGGGAATTGTATTGCTAACCGCTTTTGTCAATCTTTTGGTTGGCTCTGCTTCCGCCAAGTGGGCACTGATCAGTCCGATCTTTGTTCCCATGCTGATGCAACTGGGGATTTCTCCTGACCTGACACAGGCTGCCTACAGGGTAGGGGATTCGGTGTCCAATATCATTACCCCATTGTTGCCGTATTTTCCATTGATAGTGGTCTTCTGCCAACGTTACGTTAAGTCCACGGGTATCGGTACTTTGGTCTCTATTATGCTGCCATACTCTTTGGTATTGCTCGTAGTTTGGACCTTGTTTTTGCTGTTATATTGGACTTTGGGGATTCCTTTGGGACTTCAGGCAACTTATGAATATTTGATGCCGGTCAGATAAAGAATAGCGAAAATTCATATTTGGTACGAGCTAAAAGAAGTCAATACTCTTGGTATTATTGAGATCTTTCCATTACCAAAACAAGTTTCTTTAGCTTTGGAGAATAAGCCATTCGACTGATGGAGTGATAGCCATTGACTTCAATATTGCCAGCTGATATCCATTCTGTTTTGTTGGCTTTTCTAAATAACAGTTCTTCTCCTTTTCCCATCAACAAAAGGTTTTTATTGAGCCAAATGAAATCCTCGACACCAGGAAGGGTATAACCATAATTGTGTTGAGTTTTTTTCTCAATATTATATCCTTTTATTGCAAAGACTTTTTCTCCATTAACTTCCTTGCTGTCATTTTTGTCAATGTAGGTGATAATTGGTGTTTTTGGACGTTTTCGGACCGCTCTACCTACGTTTTGGCTTATGGAAAGGATGTCTTCTTTGGAAAACGGGTAGAGTAAAGTGTTTGGTTGACCAAGTACAAACATGGCGGCCCTATTGTCATACCAATCGTAATATCCTACCGGCTCTATATCATCATAAAGGAGTTCCGGTTCACCAAAATTGGTCGGATAAAGCCACAACCTTTGCTTGCCGTCTTCTTCTACAGTGACTGCTGACACGTACAGTCCACAATCTGTGATGGCAGGGGAAAATTCATTCAGGTTTGGGGTTTTGGTGAGGTTTGTAAATTTCTCAGACTCGAAATTATAAATGATGATATCATGATTCCCTTTATCGTCAGCAGCAGAAAAAGCCAGTTGCTTTTCATTGATAAAATTCGGCTGATTGTCATAAAGGTTTCTGTCAGTAATATTTTTCAGGGTATTTTTGTCCATACTCAATTTACTGCCACTTGCTTTTGCATCCAAAACAATAATGTCCGTAGCGGTCTGGGCCAAGGATATGGTAATCAGAAAAAACAGGCAAAATGATGGTATTAAAGTTTTTAACATGGGGGTGACTCTTATTTTTTAAAACCTATTGAAGGCACTGTGGTTTAGAGGTTAATGGAGAAATTAAAGCTATACACTCAGGAGAATTTGGATAAACTCAGAAAACTGGGCGATCCTTTGGCAGATCAAGCAGTGTTGGATCTGATAACTCATCCTGATATTGTAAGCCTTATCAATTCCTATCAGAATTTTCCTTCTGAATCAGATTGGTCAGGTTTTCCGCTATCAGTGCAAAAATACTTCCAAAGCTTTAGCAGACAAGTAGAATTTCTAGATGAAAAGAAAATTGTATTGGCTCAGGAGTATTTTAGCCAAAATGGTCATTTTTATTTGTCCATGCTGGGCTTTTATTCCCTGCCTTATTGTTATGCCTTTGCGGATGGAGCCCAGGTCTTGGTTCGTTCCAAAAGAATCACCGAAGAATCCGGTAAAAGGCTTGCGGAGACGGCTTTGTTTCTTTTGGATTGCTTCAAGCCCGGAGGTTTTTTAGGTGATGATAAGCATGCACTTTTGAGTATTGCCAAGGTCAGGTTGATCCATGCTTTTAGCAGGTATTTTGTTGGAAAATATGCCACTGACTGGCAAGAAGCATGGGGGCTTCCCATCAATCAGGAGGACATGATCGGGACCAATCTTTCCTTTTCATTGCTGGTCATCAGAGGGATGGAAAAACTCAAAAAATCTACAGGTCAGAACGTGTACCTTGCAGTTTTTCATTATTGGAAAGTTATAGGCGCTTACCTTGGTTTGGATACTAGATTCTGGCCTGAAAATCCCAAAGAAGCATTTGAGCTTGAGAAAATGATTCGAAAAAGACACCTTAGGCCCTCGGAGGCCGGGAAAATTCTGATCAGGTCTTTATTGTCTTTTTATGAGGAAGATATTCCCAATCCCCAAATGGCAAAGGCTGCGGAGTCTTTGGTTAGTTTTTTTGTTGGGAATCAGGTATCTGAAGCCTTGGATATTCAGCAAATCCTTCCTTTAAGATCTGAACCTGTGAGGTTGCTATTGGAGTTTAATTTTTGGAAAGATGGCAATTCCAAAATGTCTTATTCTAAAATCCGAAGTCAATTTCTCTGTAGGCAAAAAGAGAAGTTTCCAGAGGGTTTATCCCTGTCAGTACCATTGGTAAATCGTTCATAATCGTACACTTTTTTGTCCGTTAATAGCTTCAAAAAGGGATCATATTGGGCAAAATGTGGCTAAAATGCTGTTTTTGGCATATGGCATCCTTTTCGTACTTTACCGGACAGATGAAAACAATCACTGGCATAGCGAAGAGGGTTCCTTTAGAACTGATCTTTTGGATCGGGGCTTTGATCGGCATCTTTCTTATTGATCCTTATGGATCGCATCATTTCACCTTGTGTCCTTTGGAAAACCTAGGTTTCCATTGGTGTCCAGGTTGTGGATTGGGCAGGGCTATGAGCCTTCTGTCCAAAGGGGACCTTAAAGCATCATGGTCAATGCACCCTTTGGCGATGTTTGCCTTTGCTGTGATTATCTATCGCATCATTGAATTAATCAGAAACTTCAAAACAACTAAAAACTATGGCTAATGTATTAAGACACCTTCCAGAGCTGGAGGGAATGGAATTAGGTTATATCCAGGGAATTCTCAAGAATATGGATGATGATCAGGCGAGCCTTTTTGCCCAAGTTTACAGGGCAAGAAGAAAAGACAATCAAATGATTCTTATCCTTTGCTTGTTGGGCTTTTTTGGGTTTGCCGGTCTTCACAGGTTTATTCTTGGACAGATTGGACTAGGTATACTTTATATTTTGACGCTGGGACTTTGTTTTATAGGAACTATTGTGGATTTGGTCAACTATAAAAGCCTGGCTTATGAATACAATGTAAAAGTTGCTCATGAAACTTTGTCAATGATGTCCACTAATGGAATGAAACCAAGTCAATCTACCAATGAAAATTTCTAAAACCTTTTGGATGCAGGGAGTGGGATGGGCAATGCTTTTGCTTGTCACTTCCTGTTATTTCCCGGAAAATACAGAAACTGTAGATATTGAAGAAACTTTCAGTGGGATCAAAGAAATTGAACTTAATGGAAGGTTTCTTGAAGTGTCCTACGAAGGACGAAGTGGAGAACAGGAAGTATTTTTGAGTGCTTTATTGGAATTGCCGGAAGATAGAGGCTATGAATTGAAATATAGAAAATCAGGTTCCAAGCTGAAAATTGACCTTGAAGGGAATGGGGATTTTTCTGTGTGGAACTTTGGGATTAATTCCAAAGGAACCATCATGTTGATTGGTCCGGAGGAAATCAAGTTAGATCTGAATGTCAGTTCAGGGTCTGTGGACGTCATGAATGTCCATCATGAAAGTATGAACGTTAAAGCCAATTCCGGAAGCATTAGACTCATGGGAGTAGAAGTGGGAACAGGTAATTTTACTGCCAGTTCGGGTTCTATACGTGCCGAGGCTGTGGCAGGTAAGCTGCAATGCCAGGTAAACTCAGGAAGTATCCGCTTGAAGGATGTTTTGGGAGATGTGGATGCCAAAGCCAGTTCGGGCAGCATCAAAATGGAAGATGTACAAGGCAGGGCTGATGCCAAAGTCAATTCCGGAAGTATCAGGCTCTCAGGAGTCAAGGAAATCGGTGAATTGAGTGCCAGCAGTGGAAATATCCGGGTGGAGCAATCTTTCTTAGGGCCAAATTCCTCTTTCCATGCCAATTCAGGTAATGTGCGGGTGGTTACCTTAAGCAATCTGGAAGATTTCAATTATGACCTCAGTGCGGGAAGTGGTGCAGTTAGGGTTGGGGAAAGCAGTGGCAGAAAAAACCTAAAAGTAAATAACAACGCCGAACACACTATCAAAGGAAAAGTTGGAAGCGGTTCCATCAGAATTGTGAACTGATTTTAGTTCAATTTAAACCACAAGTACCACAAGATAACATGGAAGAAAGGCTCCGAAAGGGGCCTTTTTCTTTTTACATCTTTTTCAATCTAAAGCAGTTTGGATTTTAGCAATTAAATTGGTTCCCACTTTTAGCTCATATACTTTTTATCCCACAGATATTTCGACAACTTTGTAGGGAGTTGTCACCTGAAGTAAATAAAATATGCAACGGAGTATTTACTTGTCTTTTTTCTTCATCATAGTTCTTGCATTTCCTGCCATCGCTCAGGAGAAATCAGACTCTCCCTTCCATATTATAGATGTGGGAAATGTAAGGGTGTTTGGAAAATCTGTCGACCATCAAACACGCTGTGTTCACTGGCATTCTCAGCTTGACGTGATTGCTATCAAGTTCAAATGCTGTGGCAAATACTATCCCTGTTTTTCATGTCATGAAGAGGAAGCAGACCATCCCCATGAAGTTTGGCCTACAGAGGAGTTTGATTCCAAGGCTATTCTCTGTGGGGTTTGTAGTCATGAAATGACAATTCAGGAATATATGGATGCAGACAATACTTGCCCCAAGTGTCAGGCAAGTTTCAATCCTGGTTGCAGCAATCACTATCATCTTTATTTTGAGACTTCTTCAAAAGATCCCAAGTCGGAAGAGAAATGGTAAAAGTTAACCATTCAAACAATACATTTAGCCATTATTGATTTTGTCCGTTTAGGTTTTTGGATTTTCCCTATATTGAAAGCTGTTTCAATCGATTGATCAATAAACCTATGAAACCTCAACAACTGCTTTGCAGGATAGCATTTCCTGCAATTTTTGTAGCTGCCTTTTCCTGTCAGGAAAAAGCAAAATCAACCGAAGAGCTGCACATTACCCAAATGGATCATGATGAAGTCAGAAAAATGGCTGATGAAATTGAATCCAGTCTTAGTCCTCAGCTTGCAGATGGTCTGACCATGAGTATTTGGGCGGTAGATTCCCTTATCGTAGACCCCATTTCCATCAGCATGGACGAGGATGGTTCCTTATACTATACCAGTTCAGGTAGGTTAGGAAAAGTAGAGTTCGATATCCGTGGCCATCAGGATTGGGAGATTGAGTCTATTTCTCTTCAGTCAATAGAAGAGAAGCGGGCATTTTTGAGAAAAGAGCTTTCCCCTGAAAATTCAGAAAAAAATAAGTGGCTCAAAGATTACAACAATGACGGTTCCCATGACTGGAGAGACATGTTGGAAATCAAGGAATCCGTCTACCGTATTAAGGATAGCAATGGAGATGGACTGGCCGATTGGTCTCAAAGGGTGGTCCATGATTTTCATGAAGAAGTTACGGATATAGCTGCTGCGGTGCTCAAGCATGAAGGCAATCTTTTCGTGGGAGTTGGACCGGATATGTGGAGGTTAGAGGACAAAAATGGGGATGGATTGATGGATGAAAAAACATCTATTTCCCATGGTTATGGCATCCATATTGGTTTTGGGGCTCATGGAATGTCAGGAGCTACGGTTGGGCCTGATGGCCGGATTTATTGGGCGATAGGGGATATTGGATTCAATGGTGTGGACAAAGATGGCAGGCAATGGAAATATCCGAACAGGGGAGTTGTGGTGCGTTCTAATCCTGACGGATCTGACTTTGAAGTATTTGCCATGGGGGTAAGAAATACCCATGAGTTTGTATTCGATGAGTACAATAACCTGATATCCGTGGACAATGATGGTGATCACCGTGGTGAAAGTGAGCGATTGGTGTACTTGGTCAATGGATCGGATACAGGCTGGAGGATCAATTGGCAGTTTGGAAAATACCGTGATCCGGACAATAATACTTATAAGGTATGGATGGATGAGAAGCTATATATCCCAAGACATGAAGGACAGGCTGCTTACATCACTCCTCCCATAATCAATTACGTCAATGGCCCCACGGGAATGATTTATAATCCAGGTACAGCAATGGCACCAAGGTGGAAAAACACATTTTTTGTCGTGGAGTTTGTGGGTAACCCTGCCCGGTCTGGTATCCATGCTTTCAAGCTAAAACCTCAGGGAGCTACATTTGAATTGGCCGAAACAGAAATGATCCAAAGCCACATGTTGCCGACCGGATTGGATTTTGGACCTGATGGAGCCATTTACGCAGCCGATTGGATCAATGGCTGGGGGAATAAAAATTACGGCAGAATCTGGAAGCTTGATGATGAGGAAGGAAAAAACTGGGAAGCCAGAAAAGAAACCCAGCGTAGGATTTCTTTGGACTTTAAGAAGATGTCGGAGAATGAGTTGTTGGATCATTTGATGTATGAAGATCTTCGAATCAGGCGGAAAGCACAGTTTGAATTGGCTAAAAGAGGTGCTAAGGGAGCAGAAGTTTTCCAAAAAGCCCTTGACCAAAAGGAGAACCAATTGGCAAGGGTCAATGCGATTGTAGGCTTGAGCCAATTGGCTAGAATGGAAAATGCTGATCATGCCAAAAAACTCATTCCTTTGCTAAAAGATGAAGACCCTGAGATCCGGGCTCAGGCGGCTAAGTGGCTAGGAGACATCAAGTACCAACCAGCAGCAACACAACTTTTAGGTCTTTTGACTGATGATTACCCAAGAAACAGATTTTTTGCAGCAGAGGCTCTGGGCCGTATGGAATATGGGTCTGCTTTCAAGGCATTGGTCGGTCTGTTGGAAAGGAATGCTGATGAGGATGCTTACATCCGACATGCAGCTTCATTGGCCTTGGCAAGAATCAATGAGCCTGAACAAGTAGCAGGGCTGTGGAACCATCCAAGTAGGGCCGTAAGATTAGGGGCAGTTTTGGCTTTAAGAAGGATGGAGCATCCTGGAATTGCCAACTTTATCCATGACAAAGATGAATACCTTATTACAGAATTGGCCAGGGCCATCAACGATGATTTTTCCATTGAAGAAGCCCTTCCAGCATTAGGAGATTTATTGGTGAGCACATCTTTTCAGAATGAGCCTCTGATTAGGAGAGCCATCAATGCCAATCTTAGGGTGGGTACGGAAAAGGCCATGCAAAACCTGATTGATTACATGCAGAAGTCCGAGGCCCCGACAGCGCTGAGACAAGAAGCTATCGAGGCCTTGGGAACTTGGACCAAGCCATCACGACTCGACAGGGTAGATGGGCGGTACAGGGGAGAAGTAACCCGTGAAGGAAACTTGGTGAGGGAAAAGTCTGCTGAGGCGCTGAAGAAGATACTTTCTGAAAGAAATGCTCCATTGCGTTTGAGCGCTGCAAAGGCAATTGGAAGACTGGAAATCCAAGAGGCCTCTTCGGCATTGTTGGCCATGATAAGCAGCGATTCAGATCCTGATGTTAAGATTGCAGCCATTCAGGCCTTGGCCAGAATGGAATCAGAACAAACCCCTAATGCCATTGAAAAAGCATTGGATGATAGAGACAAGTCCGTCAGGGTTGCAGGACTTACCTTGCTGGAGCAATTGGAATTGGACAGGGAACTTAAAGTTAACCTATTGGCGGAGGTCATTGAGAAGAGAACTACTGAGGAAAAGCAGGCAGCATTGATTTCACTTGGCAGAGTACCTGTGCAGTACACCAGAGCTACTTTTGAGACTTTGCTGGATAAAATGTCCAATGACAGACTTCCTACAGATATTTTGCTAGAGCTTTCGGAAGCTGTTGAGGCAGCGGATGATCCGGAACTTACTTCTCAATATGCGGCTTCTGCTGCTAAGCTATGGGATGGAGATGTAATTGCTTCTTACCAAAGTAGTCTCAATGGTGGGGATGTGGTGAGAGGAAGAACACTATTTTTCCAGTCGCAAACCGGTCAGTGCATGCGTTGTCACGCTTATGATGATATGGGAGGAAATGTGGGGCCACCAATGAACGGCATAGCTTCGGTATTGAGTAGGCAGGAATTACTGGAATCCTTGGTTGACCCCAGTAAGCGTATTGCTCCGGGCTATGGTATAGTAAGCTTAAACCTTGAAAATGGGAATAGGATTTCCGGAGTTTTGGCTGAGGAAAACAAAGAAAGTATTCTAATGAAGCAAGGTAGTCAGGCAGATACCTTGATTATGAAAAAAGACATCGCAGAGAGAAGAGATGCACCTTCAAGTATGCCAGACATGAAAGCTGTACTGAGCAGAAGGGAGATAAGGGATCTGGTTGCTTATCTTTCTACTTTGAGGGATTAAGGATAATCCGTTTTCATAATATGTATATCCGCAATTATACCACTAGCCAATTTAAATAAGTGCCCAATCAATCAGATACTAATAGATATTGGATATACATTGATATTGGCTAGAAATCATAGGTTTGTCCCATTATTTAGGTTCTACTGGCAAGTAAGCGGATAATCTGTTTTCATAATATGATAAAGTAAATTTTAGCCCTAATTTTCTCTTATTGCACAATAAAAAAAGCCACCCGTTTGAGTGGCTTTTTTTGGGTTGGTAAGGAATTACCTAGGGCGTGCTGAAAAACGCCAACTGGAGAATAAATGCTTTAAATTTTGATGAATACCCCGTTTGTCAAGTATTTTCTTTTTAAGCAGGTGCACGCTTATTCAAAGATATAGCTTGATTTCCGTGCTCCTTAAAATTTCAAAATTCGAAATTTTAAGGCTAGTCTCAGGCATACCATCTTCTTCATTGGGCTCACTCGAAGTATAAGCATACATCTTCATTCGCCCGCTTTGAATCTGGCATACCTGAGACTTTTTCAGCAAGCCTTACCTTGGAAGGTCATTACCCATGAATTCATTCGGATTAGCTCTTGGGATATTTGAGCCCCATTTTTCATTAATCCTGTCTATAAACAAGTTCGCAACAAAGGCATGAGCTCTTGCGTTTGGATGTACGCCATCCAATGAGAAGCCACCGTTTGGAGGAACAATAGAGGCAGTCAAGCCAACACCACCTGAGGAGACCTGTCCTGCTAAAACCCTATCCAAGAGATTATTCACATCTACTAAGACAAGGCGATCATTATTGGCCTGTACAGCGGCATTGATAAAGCCGTTGAAAGCTGTGATTTTATTGCTGATCTCTTCTTGCTCTTCAGGTGTAAGGACAAACTGATCTTCAACAGGAAAGCTAATACCTCTGATCAATGCCTGATTACCTCCCACCACTTGACCTAATGCTGAGGAAAGAGGTAGGGTAGCCCTGTCAGCAGATTTACTTTGTCTGATAGAAGGCAGACCCAAAGCCGTCAAGTTTGTAAGGTTTTCATCATCCATGACAAAAGCATTTTGTCCTGCTTGGAATTGGATTCTTCTGTATTCCTCTTCCTGTGCGGTGATCAGTCCAGCAGCCCTAACCTGTGCCAGACCAGCATTGTATGCTGCATATCCGGCATTTGCTTGAGTAGCCTGCTCTTGGGAAAGAGGCAGGGCATTCCAAGGGACCAAAGTGAAGTAAGGCAAAACAGACAAGCTTGGAATATTAGCTACCGCACCTTTTGCATCAGCATTGGCTTGAAGCATTGTTCCTAAAGCAGCATTTAAGCGCTGTTGAAAATCTGTGTCAGAAGTAAGAATGGCAGGATTGGAAGCACCACCTATTGCATAACCCAAAACGTCATTGCTACCCAGCCAGAATGTAAAGAAAGTGCCACCGTTTGCCAAAGCTGCTGCGGCATCTCCGATTACAGTGGAAGTTCCAGGATTGGAAGCAAACCTTTCATACAGTCTGTTATAAGCAGGATTTTCAGGTACTGCGGGACCACCAGTCTGAGGAATCAATGCAGTCAACAAGGTAATGCCAGGAACACCAAAGTTGTTGAGTTCAGCTTTATTGCCGGCATAATCTCCAGGTATGTCACCTGCACCAATAGGAGCGGGTGCTGCTGCGCCTGTATTTGGATTGACGGTAAGGATTAATCTTCCCAAAGGACCTTGGGGACCCATTTGGAAAAATCCATTTTCAGAATTGATAGAAGGGACATTGAAGTCGCCTCCGCCCACAGCTCTGGCCTGCTCAGCCAAAATCACAGCAAAAGAACTTTGTTGGCCTCTGTTATAAAGCGCTCCATCCATAAAACCGGCAGTAAGAGAATTTCCCACAGAAATGATTCTTGTGAAATCAGCTGACCCCGAAGTAGGCTGTTCTATCTGCGGCTCAGGGAATTCGTAAGTACAAGAGACTACGAGGGCCGCGAGTAATAGGTATCTAAGTTTATATAGTAACTTCATGTTATTCAGGTTATCAGTTCAACAATTCATCGAAAGTGATGGAGATGTAGTAGATCGCACCAATTGTAGGGCCTCCAAAGTTGAGGATGTACCTTTGATTGAAAAGGTTGGATCCTCCGATCTTGACAATTGATTTCAGATCTTTAAGCCTGTAGCTTACCTGTGCGTCAAATGTATGCACTTCCGGAACATCACCCTGAGCAAATGTAGCTTCCCATCTAAAAGCTGATTGGTACCTATATGTCACTCCAAATCCTAATTTATCAGTGACTTTTCTGTTTGCGAATGTGATGTTGGTTTTGTGCTCAGGAGTATTGAAGTCATTTAAGAAATCTTCCCCGATATTGGAGATCAGCCTGTTGAAGTTGTAGTTACCACCCAAAGTGAAATTGCTTGGTAGGTTGTAAGTCAGTCCTATTGCTGCCCCGTGAGCCCTGACTTCCTCGTCTACAATATTAGTATAGGTTTGGAAGGTGTTTTCCATACCGGGTACTGTGATTGGGGTAAGTAAAGTAGGAGCATTTATCGCATTGATAGCAGCTTGGTCAGTGTTAGGCATTGCACCTGGGAAAACCGGTCCTGGTGCCCTTCTTACAGCCGTCTGGGTAATGAAGTCATTGTAAATGTTATAGTAGTACGCAGCATCTATCAAAAGCCTGTTGTTAGCAATTAGACTTTTGTATCCAATTTCGAATGACTGAACTCTTTCCGGTCTTAGATCCGGTAAAGACTCTACTCTTTCAAGAAGCCCGGTCGCTCTTGGATCTACAGGAGAAAGTCCTGAGCCTACAGCGGCTACGTAGTTGTTGACAGAAGCAAGTGAAAAGGCGTTTTCAAAGATATTGTACTTATCCCTGTAAAAAGGAAGACCACCGATTAGTCTTGCAGATACCACATTAAGGTCAATATGCTGTGCTTGGGTTGTAGGGTTTCTGAAACCGGTCTGGTAGGATAACCTGATATTATTGTTTCCTTGGGTAAATACACCTGAAATTCTCGGGTTGAACTGCCCCTTGAAGTTTTCATTTTTGTCATAGCGGACTGAAGCTGTGATTTTCAGTTTATCGTCAATGAATCTTTTTGCACCTTGCGCGAATGCTCCGATTTCCTGAATCGTAATGTCATTACCTTCTACATCAGCGAAGATGGTTCCATTGGACCTTAAATCATAAACTCTATAAGAACCACCTACTTGAAGGTCCATGAAATCAATTTCATTTTTGAAATCATACATTCCTTCTAGCATGTTCATTCTGGATCTGTCGTCAAAAAGTGAACCTTGTGGGATTACTTCTCCTCTGACGGCACTTTTAGCAGCGTCAAATTCAGGAGTTCCAGGCAAGATTCTCCCCGTATCTGCAATGTCTCTTGCAAATCTATGCGCTGCAGCCTGTTGTTGTGGTGTTCCTAATTGGCCTGGAGCAACGCCTTGCCCCTGTATCAGATTTGTAAGATAAGCACCGGCGTAATCTCCAAACCACGCCGAATTAGACTTCCACCTGTCGTTAATGGCTACACCGGTAAGGTCAGCAATAAATGAATCGCCGGAATTTTCTATAGTGGTGTAAGCTCTAAGAAAGTAATTGTCTGCTTTCAACTCAAGTTTGTGCTGAATAATGGAGAAGTTGGCTAAAGAATAACGCTGGGCACCTGTATAAACTGAGGTACCAGCACCATAATTAACCACATAAGATAGCTCAGCTCTATCTGTGACCCTATAATGTAGGGCTCCGCTAAGTTTTAGGTTCTTTGCATTGTAATCTACCAAATGTCTTTCATCATACCCTGTCCTGGATACAATCTGGTCTGGCAAGCTATTTACGGCTGGTCCGAAGGCTTGTTGGAGAGCTGCTACATTTCGAAGAAGTCCCAAATTGTTAGCTACTTCGTCTCCAAAAACGTGAACTCTATCGGCGCCTGGGTTGAAGTCTAAAGCTCCTTGATTTTCTCTGGCAAGATCAGTCTGATCAGTTCCGTGCCAATCAAGGGCCTGCATATATGAGGCATTAAGTTTAAATGCTACTTTGTTGTTGAATGCCTTTGCGTATCGAATAGAACCTTCATACATAGGCTGTGCGTTTTGTGGCTCTCCCGGTCTTCCATTGATGTGGTTTACACCTTGTTTGTAGAAAGCACTTAGACCCTGATATTCAAACGGGCTTTTGCTATTGACCAAAAGAATTCCATTGAATGCGTTTGGACCGTAAAGGGCAGAGGCTGCACCTGGGATAAATTCCACAGATTCCACATCCAGTTCAGAAGGTCCGTTAAGGTTACCAATAGGAAAATTCAAAGCAGGCGCTTGTGTATCCATACCATCGGTCAACTGCACGAATCTGGTATTACCTGTGGAGTTGAATCCTCTGGCGTTGATGATCTGAAAATTGATGGAGGAAGTTGTGACATCTACCCCTTTGAGATTGGCTATGCCTTTATAGTAATTGTCTGCTGGAGTATCTCGAATGGCCAAAATGTCCATTTTTTCAATAGAAACAGGAGATTGCAGTATACTTTCTTCCACTCTGGATGCGGATACTACCACTTCCTGCCCAAGCATAGATTGTTCGGCAAGCTGAACCCTTAGGTTGCTTACATTGGCTTCTGTGATCTCCACTTCTTTAGAACCAAATCCGATCATGGAAAACACAAGAGTGAGTGGTGGAGCTTGGTTGACCCTTAAGGAAAAATTCCCTCTAAGGTCGGTAACGGTTCCTATCACCTTACCTTTAACCAGGATATTTACACCTATCAGTGTTTCACCTGTACCTTCCTCTGTGACTGTTCCTGAAATGGTCGTAGTCTGAGCCAGGGCCGGACCTACCCACAAGGAAACTAAAGCAAACAGCAACAAAACTGCCCGCCAATTACTTTTTGTAAATTTTTGCATAAGCTATAATGGGTTAATTGTTAAACTTTGCCGAAAAGCAATTATAACTTGTTAATTAGTGTGAAATTTAGATTAATTTCCCAATTATCAATAGGTTTGCCTTGAATTTATTTTGTGATTTTTGCCAGATAAGGAATAAATTTTTGGAAACCTGTTCATTTTCAATGGAAAACAAATATATCCCTAGGGAAAATAGGCCTATTTCTGAGATAGAAAGGGTTTGTTGATTTTACTGATGTTTTAGTTAGGGCGTGCTGAAAAACGCCAACTGAAGAATAAATGCTTTAAATTTTGATGAATACCCCGTTTGTCAGGTATTTTCTTTTTAAGCAGGTGCACGCTTATTCAATGTTATAGCTTGATTTCCGTGCTCCTTAAAATTTTAAAATTCGAAATTTTAAGGCTAGCCTCAGGCATACCATCTTCTTCATTGGGCTCACTCGAAGTATAAGCATACATCTTCATTCGCCCGCTTTGAATCTGGCATACCTGAGACTTTTTCAGCAAGCCCTAGTTAATGAGTAAAAACAAAAAACCTACCCGTATTATAGGTAGGTTTTTTGCTAAATTGGATTTAAAAAGGTTGAAGTCGAATAATTAGGCTCCAGTTTTCTTATTTTCTTCATTGACATGCTTTACCAACCTGTCACACAAATCTTTCATTTCTTCTGACATGTATTCATCGCCTGTACTGTTGAGAATGGTCTGTGCCATTCCTCCTATGATGTCTATATAAAAACGCTTCATTTCAGCTACAGACATGTCTTCAGTCCATAGGTCAATTCTCAATGTGCTGTGATTGAGGTTGTCCCATACATTTAAGCTGATGCTCTTGGTGCTTTCCGCCCCGCTGCCTTCTTTATCTGAGGCGTCCCACTGAATGGACTTAGGGAGATTTTTATCGTCTAGTTTTACGTTAAATTTTATTTCAGAATTTTTCATGATCATGGATTTAATTCGGACGCAAAACTATGAAAAAAAATTTTGTGCCTTTTTATTCGGGACTTCAATTCCTTTATTTCTATTTTTAAGCCATGCAATGGACTACTTCGTTTGATGTCCCCGAGGGACAATTAAAAATAAATCACCAATCTTCTATCTTTTCAATAGGTTCCTGCTTTTCCACTATGATCTCGGAAAAGCTTACTGAACGCAAGTTCCAGGTATTGAACAATCCTTTTGGTACCATTTTTAATCCACTTTCACTAGCGCAACTGATGGAGGACTCTATCCTTGAAATGCCCATCAGCACGGACGCCATGTTGGTGAGAGAGGGATTGCATTTGCATTATGGCATGCATTCTGACGTGGTAGCTTACAGTCAGGATTCTTTGGAAAGGTTGATTCACAAAAAGCAACAACACAGTAAACAGGTGCTGGAATCCGCTTCGCATATCGTACTTACTTTTGGAACTGCTTGGGTTTATGAACACTTGGATCTGGGTCTTGTTGTTGCCAACTGCCACAAACAGCCCGGTAAATTGTTTGAGAAAAGATTGCTTCATCCTGAAGAGATACAAAAAGCCTTCAGCGGATTTTTCAATATTCTCCAGCAGGTTAATCCTGAAGTGCAGGTATTGCTTACGGTCAGTCCGGTAAGGCACATTAAGGATGGTATTGCTGAAAATCAACTGAGCAAATCAATTCTCAGACTGGCTGCACATGACCTGACAGAAACTTACGATTTCATAGATTATTTTCCATCTTACGAAATAATGGTGGATGAATTAAGAGATTATCGCTTTTATAAAGAAGACTTGATACATCCCAATGCCCAAGCTGAGGAGTATATTTGGGAAAAATTCAAAAATAGCTGGGTGGACCCTGCAGCTTTTCCTTTGATTAAGGAGTTTGAAGGGATCAAAAGAGATTTGGCCCATAAGGCTTTCAACCCTGATAGTCCTGCACATATGAAGTTTTTGGACAACCTTCAGAAGAAACTGGAAAAGTACAGTCGGGATTATGATTTTTCGAAAGAGCTGGATGCATTGAGAAAGCAGCTTCAGTACAGAGGAAAATAGCAAAAGACTTGTTAACCTGATACCCGTCTTTTTTGAAACTCTTTTGAGTAAAATTATTTTGTAAAGGAATAAATGCTTTACCATGAACCGTCTGATCAATTCCAAGTCGCCTTATTTACTCCAACATGCTTACAATCCCGTGGATTGGTTCCCATGGAGCGAGGAAGCGCTCCTAAAAGCAAAATCCGAAAACAAGCCTATTCTGGTAAGCATTGGATATTCGGCCTGCCATTGGTGTCATGTCATGGAGAAAGAGTCCTTTGAGGATAAAGAGACAGCAGACTTGATGAATAATAACTTTGTCTGTATCAAAATCGACAGGGAAGAAAGGCCTGATTTGGATAATATTTACATGGATGCAGTGCAGGCTATGGGGCTTCAGGGTGGATGGCCTTTGAATGTTTTTTTGATGCCTGATCAAAAGCCATTTTATGGGGGTACTTATTTTCCCAATCCACAATGGAAATCCTTACTGCAGAATATTGCTGATGCCTACACCAAGAATTTTGACCAGCTTGCTGAAAGCGCAGAGAGTTTTGCCTTGAGCCTTCAGGCTTCGGAATTTGAAAAATACGGTCTTTCGCATGATGTCTTGAACCTATCGAAAAGTGAACTGTCTCAAATAGTAGGTCAGCTTGTATCCCAGTTTGATGAAGAATGGGGAGGCATGAACAGAAAGCCGAAGTTTCCCATGCCGTCTATCTGGGCTTTTGTCATGGAAGTAGCTTTGCTCCAAAATGACCAAATCCTATCAAATAAGGTGTTTTTCACTTTAGAAAAGATAGGTATGGGAGGGATATATGATCATTTGAGGGGAGGTTTTGCAAGGTATTCGGTAGATGGGGAGTGGTTTGCTCCCCATTTTGAAAAGATGCTCTATGACAATGGGCAGCTGATGGAGCTTTATGCCAAAGCCTATGCCCTTACCCGCAATGATTTTTTCAAGGAAAAATCTGATGAAACCATTTCCTGGCTTCAGCATGAAATGTCTGAGGAAAAGGGGGGCTTTTATGCCGCTCAGGATGCAGATTCTGAAGGAGTGGAAGGTAAGTTTTATACCTGGACTTATGATGAGCTTGAAAGCATTGTGGGAGATGATCTGAGTTGGTTTGCCAAATTATATAATGTAAAGTTTGCCGGTAATTGGGAAGAGGGAGTGAATATACTTTTTCAGACAGATAGTTACGAAAATCTGGCAGAAGAGGAGGGATTGACAAGAAGTGCTTATGTGAAGAGGTTACAAAAAGTCAAATCAAACCTCTTGGCAATAAGGAATATGCGTGTGTTCCCGGGATTGGATGATAAGGTGCTAAGTGGATGGAACGGATTGATGATATCCGGTCTGGTCAAAGCTCACCTATTTACCGGAAATGAAAGTGCTATGACAATGGCGGTGTCCTGTGGGGAGTTTATCCGGAATAAAATGTACCTTGATGGAAAGCTTTTTAGGTCATATAAAAACGGAGAAGCATATACCCCTGCTTTTTTGGAAGATTATGCTGCAGTGATTCGGGCTTTTATTGATTTGTACCAGATCACCTATGACCTCAGTTGGGTTCAATTCGCCAAAAAGCTCACCGAAGATGCATTGAAAGGATTTTACGATGAAAAAGACGGGTTTTTCTTTTTCAATAATCCAAGTTCCGAAAAGCTCATTGCCAACAAAAAGGAGCTCTTTGATAATGTGATTCCTTCCAGTAATTCGATCATGGCCAAAAATCTACAGGATTTGTCACTTATGTATTATGATGATATTTATGCGGAATTGTCCAAGAAAATGCTTTCTTCCATCAAACCTTTGATTCTTAAGGATCCTGGATTTTTGAGTAACTGGGCTTCTCATTATCTAAATAGTCTTGTGCCAAAAGCAGAAGTGGCAATAGTTGGTAAAGGAGCAATAGCAAAGGCCCGAGAATTGCAGTCAGCAGTTTTAGCCAATTGTGTCATTGCAGCTTCAGAAGAAATGAATGATCAATTGCCATTGCTGGTAGGTAAAAAGGCTGATGCCAATGGCAATGCCTTGATATATGTCTGCTATAATAAGGCCTGTCAAAAGCCTGTTTCAGATATTTCGGAAGCTATTAGCCAGATGCCACATTTATAATACACTGTTTTGGAAAATTTATTTGGAGAAAGTTTAGATCATGAATCAACTGCAACCGGACTTTTTGCAGATGTGATTATTCCTGTTCCTATTCCAAAGCTTTTCACTTACAAGATTCCAAAAAACCTTAAAGATGACATAGGTATTGGATACAGGATAATAGTACAGTTTGGCCAAAAAAAGATCCTCACAGGAATTATAGCCAAAGTCCATCAAAAACCGCCGGCAGCTTACGAAGCCAAACCTATTTTGGATGTGCTCGATCATCACGCCACTGTCAATCCCCTGCAGATCAGATTTTGGTCCTGGATGGCGGAATATTATTGCTGCAATATCGGGGAAGTGATGAATGCAGCACTTCCTTCGGGCTTAAAGCTGAGCAGTGAAAGTAAGATCCAGATCAATCCAACTTTTGATTCAGATACTTCTACTTACCCTTTGGATGAAAGGGAAGAGCTGATTTTGCAGGCTTTGGCCAACAAAGGTGAGATGACATTTGAAGATTGTCAGGTGGTATTGGGAATTAAGTCTGTCCATGGCATACTGAAGAGCATGGTGGTCAAGGAAGCCATTCTTGTATTTGAACAGGTAAAAGAGAAATACAACCCTAAGGTGGAGTCCAGGGTAAGGCTGACCAAGCGATATGCAGAAGATAAAAACGCCTTGGAAGGAGTCTTTCAAGAGCTTTCGTCCAAGCCTAAGCAGGAAGAAGTGCTCTTGAAGTACCTCCAGGAAGTGCCTGTATACAAAAAGCCAGAGCTCAATACTAAGGGGCTTGAAAAATCTGTCTTTTCTGAAGCAAACTTATCCGCATCTTCTCTCAAGACATTGATCAAAAACGGTATTCTTGAGGAATACAAAATCATCATAAGCAGGTTTGAGGAAGAGGAGCCGGAAGATGTTGAAATCCAATTGTCCGAACCTCAATACCAGGCTCTCAAAAGTATCAAAGAACAACTAAAGGAAAAAAACACCCTTTTGCTCCATGGAATTACAGGAAGCGGCAAAACTGAAATTTACATCACTCTCATCCAAGAGGCCATAGCAGGAGGAAGTCAGGTGCTCCTTTTATTGCCTGAGATTGCCTTGACCACACATATAGTCGGAAGGCTGCGCAAGGTATTCGGAAGCAGCATGGGTGTGTTTCATTCCAAATACTCGGATAATGAGCGGGTAGAAGTTTGGAATGGGGTGCTGAGTGGCAAAATCACTTTTGTAGTAGGAGCAAGGTCTTCTATTTTTTTACCATTTGATTGTTTGGGTTTGGTCATTGTGGATGAAGAGCACGAATCATCTTTTAAGCAGTATGATCCGGCCCCAAGATTTCAGGCAAGGGATTCTGCTATTATGTTGGCATGGCTGCATCAGGCCAAAACTGTTTTGGGATCTGCTACGCCTTCATTTGAGTCGTTTTTTAATGCCCGTACCGGAAAGTATGGCTATGTAGGTCTTACCCAGCGCTATGGAGAAGCTCAGCTTCCTGAATTTCAATTGGCAGATGTACTGATTGATAAAAAGAAGAACCTGCTCAAACTGGACTTTAGCCGCTTGTTGCGTGAGAGTATTCAGGAAGCCTTGAGTAAGCAAGAGCAGGTATTGATTTTTCAGAATAGAAGGGGATATGCCCCATACATCTCCTGTGAGGATTGTGGATGGATCCCTGAATGTGAGCACTGTGACGTCAGCCTTACCTACCATCAGTTCTCAGAAGAAATGCGCTGCCATTACTGTGGATTCAAAGAAAAAGTGCCCAGCTCTTGTCCGGCCTGTGGCAGCAGTAAACTGAGTGCCGTAGGCTTAGGGACTGAGCGGATTGAGGAAAGCATTTCACTTCTTTTTCCTGAGGCCAGGGTAGCTCGCATGGATTTGGATACTACCAGAAGTAAATACGGCTATCAGAGGTTACTTGAAGATTTTGGAAGTGGTAACGTAGATATTCTTGTGGGTACCCAGATGATTACTAAAGGGCTGGATTTTGATAAGGTGACCGTAGTGGGTGTAATGGATGCAGACCGGATCTTGTTTTTCCCTGATTTCAGGGCAGGTGAAAGGGCTTTCCAACAGATTACCCAAGTGGCCGGCAGGGCTGGAAGGAGAGACAAAAAAGGAAAAGTGATCATTCAGACCCGAAAGCCCGAACAACAGATCTTTAACCAGATTTTCCAAGGGGATTTCAAAAACTTTTACCTTCAGGAGATGGCAGACCGTCAGCGATTCTTTTATCCTCCTTTTGTCAAAATCATTAAAGTAAGCACCAGGCACAAAGACTATAAAACCGCTGAAAAGGCTTCCAATTCCCTTCATAACCTGATGGGAGACATTCAGGTCAAAAAAATCCTTTTAGGACCTGAAAAGGGACTTATCGGGAAAATCAAAAATCAGTACATCTTTGAAAGCATCATCAAGCTGGACAAAGGAGGCAATGCACAGGCGCAGTTCAAAATGGAGTTGCAACACCTTCTCACGGAGCTTCTGGCGCAAAAGGAATTTAGGTCTGTAAGATTTATAGTAGATGTTGATCCGTATTAAAGTTCAAATTTCTTATAGTGAGATCTTGAATAAACAATCATTGAAGTTTGGATGTTAAAAGATAGCATATATCTTTGCCAACAGATGAACAAAATTTTAATATATCAAGTATACTTTTATGCAACAGCTACTCAGGCTGCAGTTCATCATTTCCATCATTCCTCTTAAGGAGGAAAATTGTTTATATATCGCCCAAGGAAGGCTGTTGGTATTTGATACAGTCCTATTATCCAAAATCATTTATTTCATTTTGATACTAAACGTATATTGCATTCATGAATTCAATCATTAGGATTGCCGTTCAGAAAAGCGGCAGATTAAGTGACGACTCTTTAAGCCTCATCAAGGAATGTGGCATAAAATTTTATAACGGTACGGGTAAGCTTAAGTCTACTTCTACCAATTTCCCCATAGAATTTCTATTTCTAAGAGATGATGATATCCCCGGCTATGTAGCAGATGGTGTAGCAGACCTTGGGATAGTAGGTGAAAATGAGCTTGTCGAAAAAGACAAAGATGTCAACGTACTCAAGAAATTAGGTTTTTCCAAGTGCAGACTTTCCCTAGCAATTCCAAAAAGTGAATCTTACACCAATATTCATTATTTCCAGGGCAAAAACATTGCGACTTCTTACCCGAAAATCTTGGGAGATTATCTAGAGACGCAAAATGTACATGCTGAAATCCATGAAATTTCCGGTTCAGTGGAAATTGCACCAAGTATAGGCCTTGCCGAGGGGATCTGTGACATTGTAAGTTCAGGTTCTACACTCATGATGAACGGGCTCAAAGAAGTAGAGACAATTTTCAAATCTGAGGCTGTTTTGATCAGTAACAAAAAGCTGGATGCTGAAAAACTGGAAATTGTAGATAAGCTTTTGTTCAGGATAAATGCAGTTCAAAAAGGTAAATCCAATAAATATGTGCTACTCAATGCGCCGAATGATTCACTAGATAAAATCATCAGCCTGATACCTGGGATGAGAAGCCCAACTATATTGCCTCTGGCCCAGGAAGGATGGTCTTCTGTACATTCTGTGATTGCTGAGGATCAGTTTTGGGAGAATATAGAAGAATTGAGGGCTGCAGGCGCTGAAGGAATCCTTGTAGTTCCTATTGAGAAAATGGTTGTCTGATTGCCACATTGGCAGTAGCTATGGACCATTGTCATTAATCATTTAATGAATCATTATGAAAACAATTTTGAATCCGACCAAATCTGAATGGAAAAAGGCACTGAAAAGACCTGTTCAGAAAACCAAGGATATAGAGAAGATAGTAAAACCTATCATGCGCAAAGTCAAGAGGCTAGGAGACAAAGCCCTGATTAAATTTGCGCTGGAATACGACCATGTACAGATAGACAAGCTCATGGTCAGTGTCGAAGAGGTGCGCAAAGCCAAAGAATTGGTCTCCAACGAACTAAAGGAGGCTATTCTTCTGGCCAAAGAGAACATCAAAAAGTTTCATGAAGCTCAGGTTCAGGAAGAGCTAAGCCTGGAAGTGATGCCTGGGGTGACCTGTATGAGAAAATCTATTGCCATTCAAAAGGTAGGTCTTTATATTCCAGGTGGCACTGCCCCTTTATTTTCCACCGTCCTGATGCTGGGCATTCCGGCCAATATAGCAGGATGCGAAGAGATTGTGCTTTGTACCCCACCGGACAAAGAAGGCAATATCCACCCTGCTATCCTTTATACGGCTGATCTTATTGGAATAGATAAAATTGTCAAAGCCGGAGGGGCCCAGGCAATAGCAGCATTGACTTATGGGACAGAGTCAGTTCCCAAGGTGGACAAGATTTTCGGACCGGGCAACCAATATGTAACAGCTGCCAAACAGCTTGCAGTAAAAAAGGGAGTATCCATCGACATGCCGGCCGGACCATCAGAAGTTTTGGTCTACGCGGACAGCTCGGCAGTGCCTGCATTTGTAGCAGCGGACCTACTTTCTCAGGCCGAACATGGAGTGGATTCACAGGTTATATTGGTGGCAAGTACTGAAAAGGTGGCCGAAAAAGTAGAAAAGGAATTGGAAAAGCAATTGGCTGAACTTCCACGAAAGGAGATTGCAAAAAGGGCTTTGGAAAATTCTGTTACTGTAATCATTGGAAATGAGGAAAAAGCCATACAGCTGATCAACGATTATGCTCCAGAGCATTTGATTATTTGTGTAAGTAATGAAGAAGAGGTGGTTTCCCGTATCGTCAATGCGGGGTCTGTATTTATAGGGAATTATACCCCTGAATCTGCTGGAGACTATGCCTCCGGTACCAACCACACCTTGCCTACTTATGGCTATGCCAAAAGCTATTCTGGGGTTTCATTAGATAGTTTTGTAAAAAAGATCACCTACCAAAAGATTACAGAAGAAGGTATCAAAAGTCTAGGACCGACCATAGAAATCATGGCGGCTAATGAATTACTGGAAGCACACAAAAATGCTGTTAGCCTCAGGTTGAAATATTTAGAAGATAACTGAAAATGGACTTTGACCTGAAAAAACTATTAAGACCCCATATTTTGGGCATTAAACCCTATTCTTCAGCCCGTGATGAATATTCGGGAAAGATCGGGGTGTTTTTGGATGCCAATGAGAATCCTTATGGTGCGCTTACAGGGGAGAGCTTTAATAGGTATCCGGATCCCTATCAGGCCGATATTAAAGAAAGACTAGCTGATATCAAGGGGGTAAAACCATCCCAGATCTTTTTGGGAAATGGAAGTGATGAGGCTATTGACCTTTTGATGAGGGCATTTTGTACACCGGGAAAAGACAATATTATCCTTTTGCCCCCGACTTATGGAATGTATGAAGTATCCGCAAGCATCAATGATGTAGAGATCAAAAAAGTCCCTTTGACCGAGGACTTTCAACTTAAGCCTGATGAAATACTGAATGCAGTAGATGCCAACAGTAAAGTCATATTCATCTGCTCGCCAAACAATCCAAGTGGGAATAAAATGGACCGCAATCAAATCAGACAGATCCTTTCTGAATTTAACGGATTGGTAGTGGTTGATGAAGCATACATCGATTTTTCGGATGAGCCGAGTTTTACTACAGAGTTGGATAAATTTCCCAACCTGCTTGTCATGCAGACATTTTCCAAAGCATGGGGACTTGCCAATCTCCGTATAGGAATGGCTTATGCTTCGGAAGAAATTATCCGCATCCTCAATCTGATAAAGCCTCCTTACAACATATCGGGACTTACCCAGCAGAAAGTATTGGATTCACTTCAAAAGGCTGAAAAAATCCATGACCTTGTTCACCAAGTATTTGAAGAGAAGGTATTTCTGGAAAATAAGTTATCTCAATTTGTTTTTGTGAAAAAAATCTATCCTTCCCATGCCAATTTTCTTTTGGTGAAGATGAAGAAGGCCAGAGATGTCTATGAGTTTTTGATCAATCAAATGATCATTTTAAGGGACCGTTCTAAGGTAGAACTTTGTGAGGACTGCTTACGCATTTCTCTGGGAACGAGAGTAGAGAATAATGCCTTGCTTGAAGCTTTGAACACATATCAATCAAACCGTTTATAACCTCATTTTTATGAAGAAAGTATTGTTTATCGACAGAGATGGTACCATTATCAAAGAGCCTCCTACGGACTTTCAAGTGGACAGTCTGGAGAAATTGGAGTTTGTACCCAAAGCAATTTCCAATTTAAGAAAGATAGCAGAAGAAACTGACTATGAGTTGGTAATGGTCACCAATCAAGATGGCCTAGGCACAGACTCTTTTCCTGAGGCAGACTTTTGGCCGGCACAGTATAAAATGCTCAAAACCTTAGAGAATGAAGGGATCATCTTCTCTGCCATCCATATCGACAAGTCATTTGAACATGAAAATCTCCCTACCAGAAAGCCTGGAATTGACATGCTTCAAGGTTACTTGAATGGGGAGTATGATATGGCCAATTCCTATGTGATCGGAGATAGAAAAACCGATGTGCAATTGGCCAAAAACCTGCGCTGCAAGTCCATCTTTATCGGGGAAGGTATTTTGGAAGCGGATTTGTGTACTACAGACTGGGATGAAATTTATCAGAGGCTGAAAATGCCCGAAAGAATAGGAGAGGTGCGTAGAAAAACCTCAGAGACGGACATTCATATTATCGTCAATCTTGATGGAACCGGAAAATGTGAGATTTATACTGGACTGCCTTTCTTTGACCATATGCTGGAACAGCTGGGCAAGCATGGGGGAGTGGATTTGGTTATCGAAGTAAAGGGAGACCTGCACATCGATGAGCACCATACCATTGAAGATACTGCCTTGGCTTTGGGAGAAGCCTACCTCAAAGCACTTGGAGATAAAAAGGGGATTTCGCGATATGGATTCCTTTTACCCATGGATGATGTGCTGGCTCAGGTAGCGATTGATTTTGGAGGAAGGCCTTGGATGATGTGGGAGGCGGAATTCAAAAGGGAAAAAATAGGGGACATGCCTACAGAGATGTTCTTTCATTTCTTTAAGTCATTCAGTGATACGGCGAAATGCAACCTAAACATCAAAGCTGAGGGCAATAACGAACATCATAAAATCGAAGCCATATTTAAAGGCTTGGCAAGGGCTATCAAAATGGCTGTAAAAAGAGATTTAAATGCATTGAACCAACTCCCTAGTACAAAGGGTGTTTTGTGAAAAAAAAAGGAGAGTCCAAACTGGATTCTCCTTTTTTGATATATAGAGCACTTGTTTAACCTTGCACTACTGCACTTCTCAATCCATCACTGAGCAACAATCCCCCAAATTCGTTGATCACGGATTCTGGTACACTCAGGTTTACAGCAGCTTCTACTACTGCCTGTACAAATAAGTCATAATCCGCTTCTGTCACCAATCCAGTCATTCTGGAATTTACAGCTGGATTGTGCGCGTCCACCATATTGAGACCTGTATATTCTATATTTTGTGAACCGATGTTGGCGGCAAGAAAATCACTAAAATCACCTACAAGAGCATTGAACCCTGTAAAGTCATTGGCACCCACTTCTGCCAAAAGAACTGAAAAGTAGGGAAGGAGATTATCATATGTTCCACCCTCATTGGTAGCAATTACCAAAACTGTTTCTGTCACAACAGCTCTCAATGGGATATAACCGGCTTCTATCAATTGACCTTCATTATCAGGGTCCGCAACAAGACCCGAACCGCCCAGTCTGGTATAAAGGTCGAGCATTTCTCCATCAGCTCTTTGGACGATTGGTTCTCTTACAGATTCCAAAAGATCGCCTACAGGTCCTAATACTTCATTGGACGTGATGCCAGCTTGAGCCGCACCTTCCACTACAGCTTGGACAAACAAATCATAATCTGCGTTGTTGATCAGACCATTCATCCTGGAATTTCTGGCAGGGTCATGGGCCGCTTCCATGTTTAGGCCTGTATATTCAAAATTTCTGGCACCTGTAGCTTCTGCCAAAAATTCAGTAAAATCCATTACCAGCATATTTAGTCCGGAAGTTTCATCTCTTCCCACTTCTGCAAGAAGTACGGAGAAGTAGGGTTGCAAATCATCGTATGTTCCTCCTTCGTTGGTTGCAATAGTTGTCACTGTATTGATTACTACAGTTCTTAGATTCAGAATTCCCTGTTCTATCATATTTCCTGAATTCAGGGGATCTTGGACCATAGTTTCTCCTCCAAGAGCAGTAGCATAAAAGGAATCATCCGGATCATCAGTCATCGGAGGTTCAGGAGTATCGTCCCGATCACAGGACATTACGCCAAAGGTGAACATGAGTAAGGCTGCCATCAGCCATAGATTGGTCTTTTTCATGATTGTGTAGTTTAAATTAAATTTAATTGTGAAAGGACTTCTGGAAAAATGCTCCCAGCTTATAAGTCAGTGAATTTTTATCTATTGCTGGGCAGCTTTGGGCTAACATTTCATCTGAAGGTTGATAAAGACTTGCTTCCTGCATCAGTTCATTATTGATAGCCAGGACAAGGTCATGAGGTGAGTGCTTTTGGCGGTCATAAAGACATATGACGTGTCCGTTAGAAAAATTGACCCTAACATCCTTTATTCCTTCTTGGTTTTTCAAAAATTCCTTGATTGATTCACCGGTAGTTTCCTCTAAAGAGCTGGGGAAATCAAATCTGCTCATTGTAAGAGATGGTATAGCTCCGCTTTTAGGTTTCGTTACCATATAAATGTGCACGGCCAGTGTTCCTATCAAAAACAACATCAGGAAGATCGCTCCGAGTAGAATTCTTTTAATCATGACAATATTTGTTTTGGTTCAAAAAGATATACGATCCCATTTTTCAGATTGGATTTGGCTACAGATCAAAAAATCTGAAATCATGTAAGTTTTTTAGTTTTATTTTATTAGTTTTGAATAAAGTCTTGAAAAAGAATGAAGTACCTATATGTGTTCGTATCGTTGATTTTTCTTTCCTCCTGTTTTGGATCCTATACTGAGGGGGAATACTATTTTCAGAAGCAGGATTATGAAAAAGCCGTCTCACAGTTTTCCAAAGCGCTTTTCATCAATGTTACAGATATCAAAGCCCTACATATGAGGGCGCGGTCCTTTGAGGAGTTGGAAGATTTTGTGAGTGCCAAGCAGGATTACGAGGCTATTTTAAGGTTGGATCCTCACTATGCCCAGGCTTATGGGGGTATCGGAAAACTGTATTGGAAGATGGAGGATTATGTCAATGCAGAAATTTATTTTTTGAGGGCAGCACAAAAAGATCCTGAGGACTTCGAAATTATTTTTCTGTTAGGGAGGTCACTGATCAAAAACAGGCGATTTCGTCAGGCAGACGAGTTTTTTGATATTGCCAAGAGATTGGAGCCTGAAGACGCACGGGTATATTACTATCAGGGAATGGCAAGAACTCAAAAGGGTGACCTGCTTGGTGCGGCAGGTTCATTTAATATGAGTTTGAAATATGATCCCGATAACCTATCTGCACTTTACAATCGCGGGATAGTCAGGATGCTTGTCGGACACTCTACTTGGGCAGTGGAGGACTTCGATGAAGTCTTAAAAGCCAAGCCTGACCATGTGGAAGCCCTTGCAAGGAGGGGAAATGCCAAGATTAACGCCAATGATCCAAGTGGCTGCCAAGATTTACAAGATGCCGCCAACAAGGGCAGTTGGTATGCCAAAATGTGGTTGGAAAGATGTGGGAAATGAATGAGGGTATTGTAAAACATGGATATCCGCAATTATACCACTACCAATTTAAATCAGGGCCTATATAAATCCGATACTAATAGATATTGGCTATAAATTACAGGTTTGTTCCATTATTTAGGTTCTACTGGTAAGTAAGCGGATAATCATGTTGTAAATAATGGTTGTTCCACCAAAAAAAACTACCCTGAAACAATCAGGGTAGTTTAAGTTTTTTGAAGGGTGATTAACAATTTTTTCTATTTGATCATTAATTGACTTTTACGCTCAATACGGGTAAACTGGACTTGTACAGAATTGTGTCTGTCACTCCTACCAGGTAAGCATTTTTTCCTTTCCTATTGGTAGAAGCAATTCCTATGAAGCCCATTTTATTGGATTCAGCAAACTCCACAATACCATTTTCAGACTCCTTATGGTTGTAGATATGCTTGTGTATGACCATGTCTTCAAATCCTTTGGCATATTTGTCCATCTGTTTTTTTGCATCAGCTGAGTTTATGAAATCAGATGGGGTATTGACATAAAGAAAGTGAATAGAGGTTTTGAAGTCTTTAAGTACAGTTTTCATCTTAGTAAATGCCGGCCTGGAATCTTCATCAAACATGGAGGCAAAGGCCATTTTTCTCAAAGAATTACCATCCATTGGGCTTTTCACTGCCAATACCGGGCATTCTGCATCTCTCATTACTTTTTGAAGATTGGAGCCTAGGAACTTTTCCTGGGTATGACCTTTTCCATAGGCGCCAATCACTATTAAATCAGCTTTTTGTTGGGATGCAACATCCAAAATCACATTGGCTGGAAACCCTATTTCTACAAGGGTCTCCACGGGTACATTTCCAGATTTAAATTCCAGAACAAAGGCTTTTAGTTTGTCTTTGGCTTCTGACTCAGCGTCAAGGATATTTTGATGCTCATTTTTCTTTTTCTCAGTCAGATTTTTCCAATCCAGATCAGAACCTACCACATTTACACAGGTAATGCTGCTGTTGGTTTTATCTGCGATTTTAAGGGCAGTCAAAAATGCATTTTTAGCATATTCTGAGAAATCTACGGGAACAATTATTCTTTTCATGGCTAGGGTTGTTTGTTTTTCTTGAATTACAAAGCTCCACATATTTTCTAAAGCAAACCCTGATAAAAATCAGTTAATAACTTGATTATTATCCCCTTAAATCTCCTCGTTACTTTCTAGATTTGTTTTCAATCAAAGTCAAATTGGAATGGAAATCAAAGGAAAATATGCAGTCATAACCGGTGGTGCCGGTGGAATAGGAGAGGCTACAGCAAAGAGGTTTTTGGAGGAAGGTGCAGCCGGAATATTGTTGGTGGATCTCAATCAGGAACACCTAAGAAGAGTCAATCAGGATCTTTCCGATGAAAAAATACAAACTTACGCTGCAGATGTCAGTAAGGCAGAAGAAGTAAAAGCATATACAGATTTTGCAATAGACAAATTTGGAAGGATAGACATACTATTTCTCAATGCAGGCTATGAAGGGATTGTAAAACCGCTCACAGAATACCCTGAGGAGATGTTTGACAAAGTAATGGATATCAATGTAAAAGGTGTATGGCTTGGTT
Source organism: Arthrospiribacter ruber (assembly GCF_019343195.1). Taxonomy (GTDB): domain Bacteria; phylum Bacteroidota; class Bacteroidia; order Cytophagales; family Cyclobacteriaceae; genus Arthrospiribacter; species Arthrospiribacter ruber. The sequence continues at coordinate 170,687 of NZ_RPHB01000005.1, read as the reverse complement.
TGAAATACGGCTTTCCTCACATGCAGCAGAGTGGTGGAGGTGCTGTAATCATCACCTCTTCAGTGGCAGGGTTAAAAGGAACTGCACAAGTGATGGCTTATACAGCCAGCAAGCACGCGACCATAGGTGTTATGAAAGTGGCAGCACTTGAAGGAGCCCCATCCAAAATCCGTGTCAATTCCATTCATCCATCTCCGGTAGATAACAGGATGATGCGTTCTTTGGAGGAGGGTTTTGCACCAGGAGCAGGAAGTGAAGTAAAGTCAGGATTTGAAAAGATGATTCCCTTGGGGCGATATGCCCAAAATGAAGAAATAGCAGATTTGGCCTTGTTTCTTGCATCAGATAGAAGCAGGTTTATCACAGGCGCAGTGCATGTGATTGACGGAGGTTTTTGTGTTTAATTTAGTAGGTTTGGTGTGTAAAAAAGGGGCAGTTGTGTGACTGTCCCTTTTTCTTTGTGACTTATGTTACTATATTGAGTCAAATGCCCCATTATTTTTATAAAAATTTCATAAAGAATGAACCTAGAAGTACTTAAAAATACATTGCCTGAGATTACAGATCCCTCACTTTTGAAAGCCTTGATGGAAGAAGGGAATCTTCATGAGTTTCAGCCCGGAAAAATAATTACAGAACCCGGTAAGTTCATAAAGATGGTGCCCATTGTCTTGGAAGGATCCATTAAAATTCTTCGCGTAGATGAGGACGGTAAAGAACTTTTTCTCTATTACCTTGAACCTGGAGAAACGTGCGCTCTGTCTCTTACCTGTTGTTCTGCCAGTAGGCCAAGTGAAATCAAAGCCGTCACCGAAGAGAAAACCGTATTGCTCGGAGTTCCTATTCACAAACATGAGGAGTGGATGGATCAGTTTAAGCAGTGGAAAGATTTCGTTGCCATGACATATCAGAAGAGGTTTCAGGAAATGCTTGTCGCCTTGGATGCTGTTGCTTTTAAGCGGATGGATGAACGACTAATGCGGTACATTATCATGAAAATGAAACAACAAAAAACCAATGAGCTGCACACCACACATCAGGAAGTAGCCAATGAATTGGGAACCTCCAGAGAGGTGATTTCCAGATTGTTAAAGCAATTGGAGAAAAAGAAATGGATTGAGCTGGGAAGAAATGTGATATATATCAGGGATGATTTTGAAGAATTGGTCAGTGGCTGAGAAATTTTGAATAGACCAAAATCAAAAATCTTTTTCAAATCATCTGAGTTTGGCAAAAAAAGCACGACCTTTTGGGGAAAATTATAGACCATGAACCAAGACCCAAAGTTTCCGATAGGCAAGTTTGAACCGGAGGAAAATTATACTCTTGTACAGCTAAAGCAGTTTATTCAGGACATCAAAGCTTTTCCTGCTCAGGTCAAAAGTGAGTTGTTTAGGCTTGGAGAGGAAGGCCTCGAAACTCCTTACCGAGATGGAGGTTGGACTGCACGGCAGGTCATACACCATTGTGCAGACAGCCATTTCAACAGCTTCATGAGGTTTAAGTTGGCGCTAACTGAGGATACCCCCACCATCAAGCCTTACCACGAGAATTTGTGGGCTGAGCAAATTGACTATTCCCTTCCCGTAGAGTCCTCTCTTATGATTTTAGAAGGCCTTCATCAGCGATGGGTTGCACTTTTGGAGAATTTAGAGTCAGGTGATCTGAAAAGAACATTTTATCATCCCGAAATGAAATCTGAAATATCTTTGGAAAGGACCATTGCCCTTTATTCTTGGCATTGCAGGCATCACTTGGGACATTTGAAGTTGATTCAGATTGGAAAAAACATCTAGGCAGATTACCTTCACTTTATGATCAAACTTATTGAGTGTCCCAGAGATGCCATGCAGGGCAGGGCAGAATTTATTGATACAGCTATTAAGGCAGCTTATATTGACCAACTTATGCGGGTTGGTTTTGATACCATAGACTTCGGAAGCTTTGTAAGCCCAAAAGCGATTCCTCAGATGAGGGATACGGCAGAGGTTCTTTCCTTATTGGATATGTTCAAGTCAAGGTCCAAGTTACTAGCCATAGTGGCCAACACAAGAGGGGCTGAAGATGCTTTACAGTTTGAGGAAATTGATTACTTAGGATTCCCTTTGTCTGTTTCGGAGACTTTTCAGCAAAGAAATACCAACAAATCCATAGCAGAAGCATTGAAAACGGTAGAAGAAATCCAGAACAAATGTGAGGTAAATGGAAGGACATTGGTGACTTATCTCAGTATGGGTTTTGGTAACCCTTATGGAGATCCTTATTCTCCTGATTTGGTTGCGGAATTTGTAGGGAAACTATCTGATTTGGATATCAAAGTTATTTCTTTTGCGGATACCATTGGCAGTGCCACTTCTGACCTGATAAGTTCACTTTACAGTATTAATGCATCTGCTTATCCTGAAATCGAGTTTGGGCTACACCTGCATACCCACCCGGACCAGTTGAAAGACAAAGTAGTATCTGCCTATGAAGCCGGATGTCGCAGATTTGATGGGGCGCTAAAGGGCTTTGGAGGTTGTCCAATGGCAAAAGATGAGTTGATAGGAAATGTAGCCACAGAAAACCTGATTCAGATTCTGGAAGAAGTTGGGGAAAAGCTTGAGCTGGATAAAGAGCAATTGACAGAAGCCATGAAGCTGGCTAATGTAGTATTCTCTTAACCTAAAGCTGACCATTTTTAATTCCAGATAATCCAACCTGATTTAATTGTGTTTAAGCATTCACCCAAACTATGGAAAACGACATTTTTGATTTCTGGAAGTTTTTGGCAGGAATAGGAATCTTCCTTTGGGGCATGCATCAATTGGAAAATGCCATCAAAGAATTAGGAGGGAAGTCTTTCAGGGATTTACTTCAAAAATCTACCAATACCTCACTTAAGGGTATTTTGATAGGAGCATTGATCACGGCCGTGCTTCAAAGCAGTTCACTGGTTACTTTGATGGTCTTGGCATTTTTAGGTGCTGGAGTGATTACCCTTAGAAACTCCATTGGTGTGATTCTCGGTGCCAATCTAGGAACAACGATAACTGCTTGGATTGTAGCAACATTGGGTTTCAAATTGAGTGTCGCAGGTTTTGCCATGCCTTTCCTAGGTTTGGGAAGTTTGCTATTTATCTTTGGTTCGGGAAGACCTATATTGAAAAACATCGGTGCTTTTGGAATGGGCTTTGGGTTTCTCTTTTTGGGATTGGACTTTATGAAAACTGCCATTGAAGCCGTAGCAGATCAGGTAGATTTAAGTACTTTTCAGGCTTATGGATTATGGGTTTTCCTTTTGTTGGGAATCGTGGTGACTGCCTTGATTCAGTCCAGTTCTGCGATGGTAGTCATCATCCTGTCTTCCATCAATGCCGGGGTGATCGGTCTTGTTGAAGGGGCGGTTTTGATCATAGGAGCCAATATTGGAACGACTATTACGGTAGCCATTGGATCCCTTGGTGGCTCCGCAGATAAGAAAAGGCTGGCACTTGCCCATCTTTTGTTTAATGTCATTACAGGAGTTTTGGTCTTTGTATTTATCAGGCAATTGGTAGATATCACCATGTCGGTTTTCAAAATTACGGATCCATTGATGGAATTGGTGCTTTTGAATACTTTGATCAACCTCTTAGGTATATTGCTGTTTTTCCCTTTTATACCCAGATTGGAAAAGTGGCTTCAAAATAGATTTATATCTTCAGAGCCTGCGGGAGTTTCGAGATTTATCAAAAATGTAAGTCCGGAAGTACCTGAAATTGCCATTTCTGCATTGGAAAAAGACATTCAATTTGCTTTTGACCGTACCATATCATTTTTAGGAAGTGTATGGAAGGAAAGTGAAGAAAAGAAAAATCAGGTATCCATCTGGAGAAAGATTCTTCAACAACCTGTCAACCTAATGGAGCAATACCGACAGATCAAGCTTTTAGAAGATGAATTGACCAATTACCATATTGATTTACAAGAGGGAAATCTTAGCCTACAGGACGCAGAGAAACTGACTTCTCTTATGCTGACCCTGAGAACTTTGGTATATGCAGCCAAAGACCTCAAAGATGTTATGCACAATATCAAAGAGATGGAAGAAATGGAAGACCCTTTGACCCGAAAGTATCATCAATTGATCAAGCAATATACCTTCGAACAGATACAACAGATCAAAAGATTCCTAGAAGCAGGTCAAGAAGTAAATGAACCTGATTGGATAGGGAAAAATGCCCAAAAATATAATGATTGGATTGCTGACATTTACCACGAATACAAAAGTCACAATCAGGAGTTTCCCATTTCCACCATGACCAATGTACTCAAGCAGGTGATTTCCAGTCTGGACAATTTAAGCAGTGCTGCCATTCACTATAAAATGGACAGAATGAAAGTGATCGACAAGTAAGTTTACTTACAACGCTCCATTGTAATTATCCCAAGCAATAAATCATCTCATTCTTGCATGGACAATTCCCTTCTTGCTTTCAGGTCATGAACCAGTCCTGAAGAAAAGTCAAAAACCCAGGCATGAAGCTTGATTTCTATACCCATCTCAAGGGCTTCTTTATAAATAGAAGTCTGTTTGATATTTTCTATCTGTTCCAAGACATTCAGCTCCACCAGTTTATTTAATTTCTCAGCCTCATCTTGAATGCTGTTCAATTCATCCTTATGATGACGTATGACATCTTTGATATTGGCCAGCCAATTGTCCAATAATCCATTACTTTTGTTCTCGTAGGCAGCCTTGATTCCGCCACAGCCATAGTGCCCGTAAACTATGATATTCCTAATGCCTAGATTTTCGACTGCATATTGCATTACCGAAAGAAAGTTGAGGTCAGAGTGAGATACTACATTGGCAATGTTGCGGTGAATAAACAGCTCTCCAAGGTCTATGCCCAATACTTTAGATGGTGACACCCTGGAATCCGAGCATCCAAGGAGCATAGCTATCGGGCTTTGACCCTCGGTCAAATCCGAAAAATAATTGTTATTACTGTCAAACAGCTTCTTGGCCCAATCCTTATTATGATCGAGGTATTTATTTAAGTTAATCTGGCACATGTTTTATTTGTTGGTTTGGGTGGCGTAAGGGCTGTATTTTTCCAGTTCTGATTGATCAATGCTTTGATCAAAAGCGGACAATGCAAGGTTGTCGTCAATAAAAATATGGTCAGCTCCTATACAAGTCAGTATTTCCCATCTATTCAATACATCTCTAACAGGTCCTTTGATGCTGCTCATGCACACATCAATACCTGATTTTCTCCAAGACAAAATCCATTCGTTCAATTCATGTGCTCCTGTACTATCTATGTTGGTGACACTTTCCATGTTGAATACGATCATTTTGACTTTGTCTTCTTTTTCTTCAATCCATTTGTCCAGCTTATTTTTGATGTATTCTACATTGGCAAAATAAATAGGTCCGTCTATTCTGACCATTAGAAGGTCTTTTCTGCTTTCCAAATCGGAAAATCGGGCAAGGTTTCTGAAAATATTCGTGCCCGGTACACGTCCTAATTGGGCCATATGAGGTCTTGAAGCCCTGTAAATCACTACCAAAAGTGATAGAAGCATCCCGGCGATGATGCCTGTTTCTATTCCAAGTGTCAAAGTTATCAAAAATGTGGCAATCAGCATGGAAAAGTCTGCTTTGTCTTTTTTCCATAAGTGGATAGGCTCTTTGAAATCGATCAGACCGGACACAGCTACCAACACCACAGCAGCTAAAATGGCGCTGGGCAGATGGTAAAATAAGCCTGTGAAAAACAGCAAGGTCAATACTATCAATAGGGCCGAAATGATGGATGCCATAGTCGTTTTGGCACCTGATTCATTGTTGACGGCAGTTCTGGAAAATCCACCTGTGACAGGATAGCCTCTGAAGAAGGCAGCGCCAAAATTGGCAATTCCCAGTGCTATCAATTCTTGGTTGGAGTCAAGCTTGTAATTTTTGTGTTTGGCCTGAATGGTTTTGGCTACTGCAAAGCTTTCCGCAAAACCCACCAAAGAAATGGTCAGGGCTATGGGCAGTAAAGTCAGCCAAGTACCCATATCAAAAGATGGGGAAGAGGGACTAGGCAGTCCACTTGGTACATCTCCTACGATTTTCACTCCCTGTTCAGTGAGGTTAAATCCAGCTACCAAAGCAATACCGATGATTACCGCTACCAAAGCTGATGGGAAGTTCTTATGGAATTTTTTTCCGAATTTGATAATGATGATTCCCAGGATTCCGATTCCAAATGTGATCCAATGGATGTCACCTACATTGTTCCATAATGCGATCAGCATTTCCTGAACATGCTCCGAATTAGGAAGGTTGATCCTTAGAAGGTGCTTGACCTGACTGAGCCCTATGATGATGGCTGCGGCCGAAGTAAATCCGTTGATGACAGGGTGGGAAAGGAAATTGACTACAAATCCTAATCTCAAGGCCCCCATTCCAAACTGTATCAACCCAACTAGAAAGGCTAGGGTGAGGGCATAAAGTAGGTATTGTTCAGGTGAAGAAGCATCCAAACTTGCAATGCCTGCTGCCGTGAGCAAAGAAACCATTGCTACAGGCCCTACTGCCAATTGTCTGGAAGTACCAAAAATGGCATATAACAAAAGTGGCACAGTGACGGCATAAAGTCCATGAATTGGTTCCAGTCCGGCAAGCATGGCATAAGCCATTCCCTGCGGAATCAACATGATGCCTACGGTAAGACCTGCTGACAAGTCTCCCTGTAAATCGGTTTTTTTGTAATTGGGGAGCCAGTCCAGTATTGGTAAAAAGCGCTTGATACCTGAGGCGAATGTATTTTGCATAAGAGATTTCCTGATTTGAAATTACGAAAAATCAGATAAAGGCAGTCTTTTTCTGTTTTCAATACAAATGTCCAAACTTCTAAGAAGATACTCGGTGACCAATGTTACAGGAATAAATATGGGTAAAAGGCAGTTTATAGGGTAATATCTTTCCCAAAGTTTTAGACTTTGGAAAAGATAAACCTATAACCTTCTATAGATTCAGGGTTTTCAATCAGTACATCAGGTATTTTGCACGCATTTCCTTGTAGGCTTCAAGGTCTGACGTCCAGCTGTCTCTTATCTGCTGTTCAGTTTTCCCTGCAAGAATGTCTTTTCTCAATTGATCTGTGCCGGCCAGTTTGTCGAAGAAGTTATTGAAAAACTTTTCTTTTTTGCCTGACACTTGATAAGCGTGCAACAGGTATTCCAAAGTAAACCTGTGGTCAAGGCTTTCATTCCTGAGATCCACGCCGTAGCATTTTTTATTTTGCTGGGGAGGATTTTTGGACATGCCCGGTATGCTTACAGGCGTGAAAGTGAAATCACCGAATTTTGGGTCAGGATACCCGTAAACCTGAAATGGAAATTGTGTTCCCCGCCCTAGTGACACATCGGTTCCTTCGAAATAACATAAAGATGGGTAAAGTCTGATGGAAAGGTCATTGGGTAAGTTAGGTGAAGGCTTTACTTGAAGACTATAAGGATCTTTATGCGTCCAATTTTGAATGGGAATGATTTCCATTTCTGCCTTTACTTTGTTTTTAAGCAATCCTTCCCCATTGATCATCTTGGCTAGCTCGCCTACAGTCAGGCCGTGAACTACAGGGATGGGATGCATGCCTACAAAGCTTTCGAATCCTTTCTTTAGTACAGGGCCATCCACGTAGTCCCCGTTGGGGTTGGGCCGGTCAAGGATCAATAGGGGCATTTTGTTTTCTGCACAGCTTTCCATTACATAATGCATGGTACTGATGTAAGTATAAAACCGTATTCCAACGTCCTGTAGGTCATAGATAAGTATATCAATATCGCTCAAAGTTTTGGCAGAAGGCTTTTTCTGATCACCATAAAGAGAGACAATGGGAAGCCCGGTTCTTTTGTCTATTTCAGAATTTACTACTTCTCCAGCATCGGCATCACCTCTGAATCCATGTTCCGGCACAAATACCTTTACTACATTTATTCCCTCCATCATCAGGAAATCCACTAGGTGCATGTTGTTTTGGGATGTAAGAATTGAAGTTTGATTGACGACCAAGCCTACTTTTTTTCCTTCCAATAGCGGGAGGTATTTTTCAGGCTGATCCGCTGCTGGGAGGGCGTGTTGGTCCTTTGTAAGGTCCGACACTGTTTCCTTTTCAGGATTATTTTTACAAAATGCCAGTGTGGTGAGTAAAAAACTTAAAAGAAACATCAATTTGAAAACCTTCATAGTTAATTTGCGCTAGATTTTGACCAAAATACTAAATTACTTGAACCTTTCGTACTTCATTGCCAAAAGAATCAGTTTTAGACGTACAGGCGGTTTTACCGGTACAATTCACAGAATTGCTGTGGCCTCTGTAGCCATTGGTATAGCAGTGTCGCTGATTTCTTTTATGATCCTTGGAGGATTTCAAAGGGAGATTTCCGACAAGGTGTACTCCTTTACGGGGCATTTTCAGGTAATGAAGTTCATGTCAAGCAATGCCTTCGAAGAAAGTCCTACCAGTACCAATTCTAATTTTTATCAAAACTATACCCAAAATGATGCCATTAAGCATGTGCAGGTTTTTGCACACAAGCCTGGCTTGCTCAAAGGGGATGATGAGGTAGAAGGTGTTTTGATGAAAGGTATTGGACCTGATTTTGACAGCCTATCCTTTGGTAATTCCCTTGTCAAGGGCAGATTCATACAGTTCAGTGATTCGGGAGCGGTCAATGAGGTGGTATTGAGCACAAAAATCGCCAATAAACTTATGCTGGATGTGGGGGATAGGGTGATCATGTATTTTGTACAGGATCCTCCACGGTTCAGGCGATTGGAGATAGTGGGGCTTTATGAAACCTTTCTGGAAAATTTTGACGATAGGATTATCTTGGGTGATATCCAGACCATCCGTAACCTCAGCTCGTGGACGGAGGATCAGGTGGGCGGATTTGAAGTATTTGTTCATAATCCTGATAACATCGCATCCATTCAAAAGCCCCTTTACGCTGATCTTGATTATGACCTTCGTCTGATTTCCATTCAGGACAAATACCTGGAAATCTTTGATTGGCTGCAGCTGCTCAATAACAATGTTTATGTGTTTTTGACTTTGATACTTTTTGTGGCGGCCTTCAATATGGTATCTATACTATTTATCCTGATCATGGAAAGGACACAAATGATAGGTATCCTGAAAGCCCTTGGCGCGAGAAATAGACAGATCAGGAGGGTATTCGTCTGGAATGGAGTAAGAATTATCGGAAGGGGCTTGCTGATAGGGAATTCTTTGGCATTTGTGATTGGTTTTTTGCAGGACAGGTTCCAATTGATTCCGCTCAATCCTGAAAATTACTACATGAGTTTTGTGCCGATTTTCTGGAATTGGCCGGTGTTTGTTGCCATCAATATTGCGGTCTTGGTGGTGACTACTTTGGTGTTGTTTATTCCGGCGATGTTGATCAGTAATATACAGCCGATCAAAGCGATCCGCTTTGATTAGGTTTGTATTTTCTGAAAAGGCTTTTGAATTTCATGTAAATCACCCCAAACACAGCCTCCCTGAATATATGGGTGCTCATTTTAGAAGTGCCTCTTGTCCTGTCTGTGAAGATGATGGGAACTTCCACGATTTTGAAACCCAACATCCAGGCAGTAAATTTCATCTCTATCTGAAAGGCGTAGCCGATAAATCTGATTTTATCCAGATTGATCGCTTGTAACACTTTTCTTGTATAGCACTTAAATCCTGCTGTGGCATCTTTGATGGGCATTCCAGTTATAAATTGTACATACTTACTGGCAAAAAAAGACATCAAAACCCTACCCATTGGCCAGTTGACCACATTGACACCGGTGATGTATCTTGAGCCTATGACCATGTCTATCTCAGGTTGTCTGCAGGTTTCATAAAGTTTAATGAGATCTTCAGGATTATGTGAAAAATCAGCATCCATCTCAAAAATGTACTCATAGCCATTTTCCAGGGCATATTTAAAGCCTTCTATATAAGCCGTGCCCAGTCCTTGCTTTCCCACTCTTTCAATGAGATGGATCTTGTCAGCATAATTTTTTTGAAGTGTCTTGACAATGTCGGCGGTACCATCCGGGGAGCCGTCATCAATTACTAGAAGTTCAAAGTCACCCTTCAAGTCCATGACAGAAAGGATTATGTCTTGGATATTTTCCTTTTCATTGTAGGTGGGAATGATGACTAATTTTTCTTTTTTCATAGAATCCAAAAATCAAAAATAGAATATAAAAGCGGTTTTCACTGCGACAGGGGCACAAAATGACAAAAATCGACTATTATTGTCGTGAAGTTTAAAGTATTTTAACATGAAATTGGCTGTTGTTACATACGAGGCCCGCGGTTCTTATGCTGCGGAAACGGTTCCTGATGAAGACCTGATATTGTCAGAGATTCTAAATGAACTGAATGTCAGTTTTGAATTTGAAATTTGGTCTGATACTTCGGTTAACTGGAGTAAATACGAGCTTATTCTGGTGAAATCCCCTTGGGATTATTTTGATAGGTATGCCGAGTTTTTGCTGTGGTGCGATGTAATTTCCCAATTAGGAATACCTGTTTGGAATCCCATTGAAGTGATAAAGTGGAACTCTGATAAAAGGTACTTACATGAAATTCAGGAAAAGGGATTTCCAATTGTGCCTACCCGGTTTTTGGAAAAAGGCAGCAAATTGGATTTATTGAAGGCTTTTGAGGAATTTGATGCAGATCAACTGATTTTTAAACCATCTGTAAGTGGCGGGGCAAAAAACACGATCAAAATATCAAGGGATGACTGGAAAAATAAGAAGGCCTCACTTACCGGTTTACTTGCAGAGGAGGCCTATTTGCTACAGCCTTTTCTAAAAGAGGTAGCTGAGATCGGAGAGTACTCTTACCTTTATTTCGATGGAAAATTCTCACATGCAATTTTAAAAAAAGCCAAAAAAGGGGACTTCAGGGTACAGCATTTTTTCGGGGGAAGTATAGAAGAGGTGAAACCAAACCCTGAGGAGTTGGAGTATTTTGATAAATTACTTCAAGCTTTTGCAAAAGACTGTCTATATGCAAGGGTAGATGGAGTTTGGACAGAAGGAGTATTTTACCTGATGGAGTTAGAATTGATCGAACCATACCTCTTTTTGTTTTTATCCGATACGGCAAGGGAAAATTATAAATCTGCCTTGAAAAAAAGATTGGTTGAATTTTCTGTGATCAAATCCATTCTTTGATCACATTCTTTTTGCAGGATATGGTCAGAAAATTACCAAATTTCTGCGTTCAGTCAGCTTTAATGCTTCAAGGCAATAGGTGATTTGTCAACACCTATGGATATGGTGAGTTAAATTCAGTTGTACTTTCTCCAAATTCTGCTTAATTTAAACCTGATGCAAGTAGTTTTTTTCTTGCATATTAAACCCAATCTTACCCTGTCCGGATAATGATAAATGAACTTCTCGGAATAAAAGTCTTTTTTGACTCCAGTTCCATATCGTCTACGATCATAAGATTTGAGAAAGAAGATTTTTATCTGGATTATTATAATGGGCCTTTCAAAAAACTTTTCAGGCTAAATCAGACTTCCGAATCTACACTCAGGCTTTCAACGATGTACCTGCAATTGGGCCTTACGGAAGAAATGATCCAATCCCAAATTTATTTGACTCTTAAAGACGTACTTAGAGACAAATCTTCAAAAAGCTTCAAACTGGACAGAATTGAAAGAGGGGAAAAAGTTGTAGGAGGACTTAGCCTTGTTTTTACATTTCTTATGGAAAAGGAAGGTGTAGTCTATATTTCCCATACCTGTGAACCAAAGTCAAGTGAAGCCAAAAGAAAGGGAAAGGAAGTAAAGCTTTTCAGGCATGCAGAAGACTTTTCTAATTTTGGATTTTGGGAACTTGACCTCAAAGATGGAAGTCTCTATTGGTCAGATGGAGTATATAAGATAGTGGAAATAGATAAGGGAAGTATAGTTCTCAACCAAGAGACCGGTACCAATATCATCCATCCGGAGGATAGGGCAAAAGCTTTGGAGATGATGCAGAATGCTATTTCAAAAGGGGCGCCTTATAAGATCAACAAGAGATTTTTGCTACCAAATGGAAAAGTTAAAAATATCCTTTCCAGTGGTTCTACTATTTTTGACCATAGCAAACAACCTATTAAACTCATAGGGGTATTCCAGGATATTACTGAAAAGGTAGAGGAAGAATCAAAGCTCAAAGAATTCAGTGACAACCTTCAGATGTTGGTTAATTCTATTGATGGAATAATATGGGAAGCAGATCCGAAAACTTTCACGTTTACCTATGTCAGTCCCCAGTCCCTCAAAATTCTGGGGTATACTCCAGAAGAGTGGCTTCAAACGCCCAATTTTTGGGAAGATCACATCCATCCTGACGATAAGCAGAGTGCAATAGGATTGTGTCAAAAGGAAACGGCGGCTTGTAGAGATCATATTTTTGAATATAGAATGCTGTCCAAATGGGGCACTTATATATGGCTTCAGGATAGGGCAACCGTAATCAGCGAAGATGGGATTCCTCTCAAAATTAAAGGGGTGACGCTGGATATTTCCAAAGAAAAGACGCTCAATGAAGATATCAAGTTGATGGTCAACAATACGGATGAAGCTTTTATTTTAGTGAACTTAGACCTCAGCTGCAGGATTTTTAATGACCGATTTGATCAGCTTTTCCTTAAGTATTTTGGAAAAAAAATAAAGAAAGGAAAGTCAGTTTTATCTTACGTGGAAGAAGATGAAAGGGCTTCTACAAAGATCTTTTACGATAAAATTTTCGAGGGAAAGGAAAAGAAAACAGAATATTTTTTTGAGGATGAACAAAAAGGGAGAGTAGTTTTCTCGGTAGAATTCAAGCCAGCTAAAAATGACAAAGATGAAATCATTGGGGCGTTTATTACTGCCAAGGATGTGACGGAGATGGAGAGAAGGTTTAAGGAGATTCAAAAGAGTGAGGCAAGGTTTAGGGGTTTGTACGAATCCTCTACTTACTTTATTATTCGGACCAACCTCAAAGGGGAGTATACCTATGTTAATAAAAAATATGAGGATGCTTTTGGCTGGCTATATCCTGGAGAGACACTTATAGGTAAATCTACTTGGTCTACGGTTTTGGAACATGATATAGTGAAAGTCCAGGAAACAGGTGGATTGGCATTATCCCAGCCGGGTAAGGTTTTCAAGGTACAGCTGGAAAAGCCGGAAAAGGACGGTGGGGTAATACATACGCTCTGGGATTTTATGTCAGTGACTGATGAGAATGGTAATCCAATAGAAATCCAATGTATGGGATCAGACATAACCGACAGGGTCAAATTTGAGCAAGAGCTCAGGAATAGCAATGAACGCTTCGAACTGGTCATGCAGGCTGGTTCGGAATGTATTTGGGATTTTGATCCTAATACTGAAAACATGTTCCTAGGTGATGGTTTTAGAAGAAATTTTGGTTTGGAAATAAAATCACCGGAAGAAAATAATGCTTATATAAATGAAAAATTTCATCCAGAGGATAAGGATTGGGTCATAAAATATTTCAGGGAAACATTGAAAAATCCTGAAAAACGTCAATGGGTATCAAAATTTAGGCTTCAAAATGGTGAAGGCCATAACATGCAGGTAGAGGACAGAGCAGTCATTCTCAGAGATGAAAAGGGTAAGCCGATCAGGGCTGTTGGAGCGATGAGGGATGTAAGTCATGAGGTTTTTTATAGCCAATTGGAAATGATGGAGAAAGAGGTGATGGCTTATGCCATGCAGGTTGATGCAGAACTTCTTGATGTGATAAAGTTGCAGTTGGGTAAACTGGAGGAAATCTTCCCGGAAATGAAAAGCTCTGTAATGAGGGTCAAAAACGGTAAATTGCTCCATTTGATTGCTCCTTCCATGCCAAATGCATATATGGATGAAATTCACGGTGCAGAAATAGGAGAAAATGTAGGCTCTTGCGGAACCGCAGCTTATTTGAAGGAAAAAGTAATCGTCAGTGATATTTTTACCGATCCTAGGTGGAATGATTTCAAGCACTTGGCAGAAAAATACAACTTCCGCGCCTGTTGGTCACAGCCAATTTTTAATTCTGAAGGAGAGGTAGTGGCTACTTTTGCCAATTATTACGAAGATTTAAAGGAACCTTCTGAAAAGGAAATTCAAGCCATGGACAGGGCGCAAAGATTGGTTTCCCTTATCATGGAAAAATTTGACTTTATAGAGAAAATCAAATCGAGCAATGAACGCTTTGAAAATGTCACTGAGGCAACCAATGATGCCATTTGGGATTTTGATGTGGCCAACAATGTTCTTTTTTGGGCCAAAGGATTTGAAACCCTTTTCAAATTTGACCTGAAAAAAATTAACCCAAGTCTGGACTTTTTGATTTCCAGAATTCACGAAAAAGACAGGGAAAGGGTCCTTAGCAAAATCCGAGCTTTCATGTCCGATGGAACAAGTAGCAATTGGTTTGAGGAGTATCAATTTAAAACAGGAAATAATCGCTATGCTTATGTAATAGATAGGGCAAAATTCATCCGGGATCCTGATGGACAAGTGCTCAGAGTGATTGGTGCCATGACAGACATCACGCATCTCAAAGAATACGAGAAATCGCTGGAAAGCCTTAATAAAAGCCTTGATCAAAGAGCTAAGGAATTGGCACTTTCTAATGCTGAATTGGAACAGTTTGCCTACATCGCCTCCCATGACCTTCAGGAGCCACTCAGAATGGTGACGAGTTTTCTCCACCAGCTCGAAAAAAAATATGGAGAACTCATTGATGAAAGAGGAAAAAAATACATTCATTTTGCAGTAGATGGTGCTGAGCGCATGAGACAAATAATTTTGGACCTTTTGGAATTTTCTAGAGTAGGCAAATATTCTGATGAAATGTCGGTGTTTTCACTTGAAGAGGTAGGGAAAGAAGTAGTTCACCTCCTTAGAAAAAGTATTGAAGAGAAAGATGCCAAGATCACCTTTTCCAATCTACCTAAAATCAACTATTTTAAAACGCCATTTTATCAAGTCTTCAAAAACCTGATTGAAAATGCCATAAAATACAGCCGGGATGGTGATTTTCCTGTAGTTAAGGTTGCGGGATATGATCAAGGTAATGAATGGAAGATCTCCGTGGAAGATAATGGGATTGGTTTGGAAAAAGAGTATTTTGATAAGGTATTTGTTATCTTTCAGCGATTACATACCAAAGAAAAATATTCAGGAACAGGAATGGGCTTGGCCATAGTGAAGAAAATTGTTGATGGGATGGGTGGAGATATTTGGGTGGAATCCACGCCTGGTAATGGTAGTGTGTTTAGTTTTACAATTCCAAAAACCTTAATTGTACCTAATGAAAGCAGAACTTAAGATTGTACTGATTTATGTTTTGGTTGGTGTTCTTTGGATTTGGTTGAGTGACCAGGTGTTGTTGTTTCTATTCCAGGAAAATGAATTGGAACAGATTGCTTATCTCCAGACCATGAAAGGGGTTTTTTATGTATTATTTACAGCTACCTTATTGTACCTTTTGGTCAAAAAGTATTACGAAAAGCTTGACAATAAAGTAAAAGAACTAGAGGAATTGAATGCGGTGCTTAAAGAAAAAAGCAGGGAATTGGAAGCTTCAAATAAAGATCTGGAGCAGTTTGCTTTTGTAATTTCACACGATCTCCAGGAACCACTCAGGATGATAACCTCTTTTTTGGCCCAGCTGAAGAAAAAGTATCAGGGCCACTTGGATGAAAAAGCCCACCAATATATATTTTTTGCAGTAGATGGAGCCTCCCGTATGAAACAGATTATTCTTGACCTTTTGGAGTTTTCCAGAGTGGGTAGGTATAGCGAACCGTTGGAAGAAGTAGATGTCAATGAAGTGATGGAGGAGGTTTTCAGATCCAATCATCGACTAATAGAGGAAACTCAAGCAAAACTTTTGACCAAAGAAATGCCGGTCATCAGGGCTCATAGACAACCCATATTGCAGCTTTTCCAACATCTTATAGGTAATGCGCTGAAATACAGGTCTGATCTTAGGCTTCCTGAAATAGAATTAGGAGTGAGAGATGGGGATAAAGTCTGGGAGTTTTGGATCAAAGACAATGGCATAGGCATCAACCCTGAATATGCAGAAAGAATTTTCGTGATCTTTCAGAGGCTTCATACTACGGATAAATTCGGAGGAGGTACCGGTATAGGGCTGGCTTTGGTCAAAAAAATCGTAGATTATTACGGAGGATCGGTATTTGTAGAATCACAGGAAGAAAAAGGAAGCACATTTTACTTTACTATTCCCAAAAAAAGCGCCCTGTCAAATGACAGGGCAGCATAAAAATAATCGGGGAAATTTAGATTCTTATAAATAGTTTTTCTTTTGACCTTCTAACTTTTTTGGCATCTACCATAGGATCTTTTTCAATGTCTCTAAAACCAAGTGCAAGTAAAGCTGATGCCCCCAAACTTTGTGAATGAAATCCGAACAGCTCATCAATTTTACTCCGCTCAAAACCTTCCATAGGAGTAGTATCAATCTTTGCTTCGGCAGCAGCCACCATAGCCGTTCCTAAGGCGATATAAGCTTGCTTACTGGACCATTGAAATTGCTCTTCTTGACTCATTTTTGAGAAATTTGTTTTGAGTCTGTCAGCATAAGCACTTAAAGCATTTGGTGTGAGGTTCCTCTCTTCAGTTACCTGCTTGAAATAAGAGTCGATTCTCTCTTTAGATACTTCTGTCCACGCAGCAAAGATCAATAAGTGGGAACTTTCCAATACCTGCGGCTGATTAAAAGCGGCAGGAGCTATTTTTCTCTTTAACTGCTCATCTTCTACCACTATGACAGAAAACGGCTGCAGACCATTAGACGTAGCTGTGAGTTGAATAGCATTCAAAATACCATCCAGCTGTTTCTCATCAAGCTTTTGACCATTCATTCTTTTGGTAGCGTATCTCCAGTTAAGGCTTTCTAATGTAGTATTCATATTATTTGTCTGTGCAATAAATGTATATACATTAAACAAGATGATGAATAATTTGTTCAAAAGAGTATTCATTAATTTTTGAATCCTCTTTTCCAGATAATTACGGCACAAAGCGCAGCCAAAATCAGGTTCATGGGAATTACAGCCATTTCACTTCTTATCAAATGAAAGACTGCCGCAAGCAGTATGATGATCAATAAACCCAAAGCAGCCCATGAAGTGAGTTTTTTTTGGATTCCAAGTGCCATTGGCAGGATCAATCCTATGCCGCCTAAAACTTCGGAAATCCCAATAAATCTCGTAAGCCAGAAGGGTACATCTCCAGGCCAAATAATCTGCTCAGCCAATTTCTGGATGGAGCCAAAAAGTTTGACAGCTCCTGAAAATGCAAACAGAAGTCCAATTCCTATCTGAATGACCCAAAGACCTATGTTTTGATATTTTACAGCTTGTTTCATAGTTTTTCTGTTTAAACTGATGTGTGATTAGAATAAGCATATTCGGAATATTTCTATACAAATTTAGAAATCTGTGATCTTATAATCTGATTTGACTTGTATCTCACCACTTCTTTTCCTTATATTCAAACACCCAGCATAATTGAGAGAAATGACCACTAAAACAAAAAACAATGTAAAAATAACAGGCAAGCCTGAGCATCCCACCATAATGTTTGCACATGGATACGGATGCGATCAAAGTATGTGGAGGTTTGTTGTACCTTCCTTTACTGATGGATTTCAAGTGATTACCTTTGATCATGTTGGTTCGGGTAATTCCGATCAAAGCGCTTATGACTTTGAAAAATATGATTCTTTGGATGGCTATGCAGGAGACGTAATTGAAATCTTAGAAGAAAATGGATTGGATCAGGTCATTTTTATAGGCCATTCTGTAAGTGCCATGATAGGAGCATTGGTAGCCATAAAAAGACCAGAATTGATTAAGAAACTGGTAATGATCGGACCTTCTCCCTGTTACATCAATAAGGAGGATTATTATGGCGGTTTTGAAGAAAAAGACATTGAAGAAATGATATCTACCTTGGAAGATAATTATTTAGGTTGGTCCAGTTACATTACTCCCGTAATCATTGGGAGACCGGATAAGCCTGAGTTTTCTGAGGAATTGAACAATAGTTTTTGCAGTATCAGGCCGGATATTGCAAAGCATTTTGCCAAAGTAACTTTCACTAGTGACAACAGGAATGATCTTTCCAAAATCAAAGTGCCTACTTTAATCATCCAAACAGAACCTGATGTCATTGCTCCTGAAAAGGTAGGAGAGTATGTCTACCATCAAATCAGCGGAAGCGTTTTTACCAAAATTCAAACAGCAGGACATTGTCCACACCTTACAGCACCGGAGCTCACCATAGAGGAAATCAAAAAATTTTTGAATTATGGTGGTTAAGTTTGACAGCACGGATTATAATGAGCTATTTCACAAGGCCCCTTGCGGTTATCTTAAGCTAGATGCTTTTGGTAAAATCATTACAGTCAATGATACATTCTGCAACTGGCTTGGTTTTAATAAAAAGGACTTACTTTTCACCAAAAGTTTTCAGGATCTCTTGTCCATAGGGGGGAAAATGTTTTATGAAACTCACTTCTTACCGCTTTTGCAGCTTAGAGGTGAGGTATCTGAAGTCAACTTTGAACTTTTAAGCATCAGAGAAAAAAGATTGCCATTTTTAGTCAATGCAGTTACGGTATTTACAGATGATGGTCAAAAAGAGTTTAACATTACTTTATTTGACATTTCCCAAAGGATTTCTTTTGAAAGAGAATTGATAAAAGCCAAAAAAGAAGCTGAGTCCAATGCCAAAAGGCTAGAGGAAAAAAACAGGGAATTGGAGCGCTTTACCCACATAGTAACCCATGATTTAAAATCACCCGTAAGAACCATAGAAGGCTTGTTTGAGATAATGTCAAAAAAGGGTTATTTGAGCGAAGAAAAAGAAGCCAAAAGGCTACAAAAAATGGTTTTGGATAACCTTAGGAGAATGAAGGTTTTTATAGACGACCTTGTGGATCAGGCTATTTCTGAAAATGAGACAGAGTACGGGAAACTAATTGACCTGAACCAAATATGCCATTCTGCCATGGAAATGTTGGGAGATGAAATTAAGAAGGACAATGTCAAATTCTCAATCAATCCACTTCCGATAGTAAAAGGAAATGTCAGTCAACTTGTAAGGCTGTTTAGCAACCTTTTCAGCAATTCAATCAAATACAGAAGCGAAAGACCCTTGGAAATAGAAGTGAGTTTCGAAAGGTTGGATACTTGGGCAGAAGTGAAAGTAAAGGATAATGGGATTGGTTTTGATCCCGAATTCAAAGAGAGAATTTTTGAGTATATGAAAAGGTTACATTCCCATGAAATTTATCCTGGATCCGGAATAGGCCTTTATTCATGCAAAAGGATTGTAGAGGCACATGGAGGGAAAATTTGGGCAGAGGGCTTTTTGGATAAAGGGGCTGTTTTTCATTTTACTTTACCATTGGCCTGATAAAAAACCTGTTGAAAATGAGTATCAATTTTTTATTTCCTTTTCCAATTGTTCTACAATGTGGGTTTTGGAGACCACATTTCTGATCACTTTGTCAAGTTCAAAGGCAGATTGTTCCATCATGAATATAAGATTTTGATGTTCTTCGCCTTTTATTTCTTCTTTTAGAATCTGAATCAATCCCAGAATATTAGCAAGAGGAGCCCTTACCATGTGAGATTGAATCCATGCAATATCCCTAAGGATTTTGTTCTGCTTGGTAATAGAGGCTACATGCCTTTTTCTTTCTGAAAGGTCCACGCAAATGGCTACCAAAAACACTTCATCCTCAATACACATTTTTTGTAGGTGGGTTTCTACTGGGTATGCTTTTCCATTGCTTTTTACGTGTTCTGCTTCACAGATGATTTTGTCTTCCACACCCGAAAGTAGACCTTTGATTTTGGAAATCATGGATTTTCTATAATCAAGCCTCAGGACTTCCCAATAAGCCATTTGTCTCATTGCTTCTACACTGAGCTCCAGGTTTTGTACCGCAGCATTGTTGGCATGATATATCTGGTAAGAATCAGGATTAATGAGGTAGATTTCATGCAAAGCATTTTCAAAAATTGTTCTGAAACGCTCTTGATTGGCTTGAGAATGTATAAGGTCTGAAATATCTCGTCCCACTGACTGAAATTCCCGGATTTCTCCATCTTCATCCAACAATACCATGTCCGTCCATTCATGCCATTTTTCTTGCTTTTGGGCAGTGATGACTTTATGACGGATGGTCTGTGTTGGTTTTTTTTTACTTAACCCCTTGATTCCTTCCAATATAGATTTTCTTTGTTCCTTAGGGACAAAATTCAAAAATTTCTGGCCAACAATCTTATCTTTAGGATAGCCTAATTCTTTGCAGTATGCATTGTTTACAAATGTTATGGTGGTATCGGGAAGAAACCTGCAGATCATTTCATGCTGAGATTGTAATACCGACTCGAAAAACCTCTCATTTGCGATTATTTTTTCTTCAGCTCTTTTTCTTTGGTCAATGTTGCTGGTTGTGAAAGTCACTCCAATAATGTTCCCCTCACTGTCCTTAGCAGGATAAAAAGCACACTCGAACCAGATTTTATTTTTATTGAATGGAAGTTCGTTTTCGCTGATCACAGTTTCTCCTCGTAAAGCTGCTCGGAAATCATTTTCGAATGATTGTCGGTTTTGAGCTAAGATCTTCTCTCTGAAATCCTCTCCTTCTTTTATTTCCATGTTATGGAATTGCAAGGCCGTCAGGTTTGCCACTTTATTGAACGCAAGAACCCGAAAATTAGCATCCATTAATACACAGCTTTCTGAGGTACTGTCGAGTATGGTCTGTAAATGGAGTAGGCTTTCCTGACTGGGTTCTGAAATGCTTCCTATCCAGATAGATAGCTTTTCTGTAGGTTCTTCACTAGGAAAAAAGGCAACATCCCAGTTTAAGTAAACCGTGTTTTGAATTTTTGTTCTTTTCCCCAACTCAATATTTTTAAGAAAAAATGGAAAATCATTACTCAAAAATGCATTTTGAAGGTTTTCTAATTTGAATTTTGGGAAGATGGATTCTATTGAAAAATTTTCAAAAGGTTCATCCTTCTCTATACCAAAAAGCTTTGATAAACTGGGATTCAAATAAAAAATTTTACCATCTTGTCCGATGACTGCAACATAGATGGAAGTAGCGTTTTTTAGGTAGTCAACAATGTATAAATCCCCGTTCATTTAGTGTTTCCTATTCAAATAAGGTAATGGATGGTAGTTATATATTGCAAAAATAGATTAATAATTTATTATTTTTTCTTTTATGTACATGTTATAGGGAAAAAATTACATGTTTAATTTAAAATTAAATTTAATGTATGTAAGATCGTTTTTTTTGGGTAGATATGTATTAGATCATTTTTTAAAAATTTTTATAAACTTAGATAAAATAAACTATTTTTTTTAATTTGTATTTTTTACAATTTTTGAAGTATGAAAAGAAGAACATTTATTTCGGGTATCGCATTCGGCGCTGGGGCTTTCACCGTGAATCCTATAAGTTTGATTGGCAAAGAAGATGCTTCTAAAAAGAAAGTGCTTGTTTCTGAAAATTATAAGGTATTTGAAGCAGATTTAGTGGTAGCAGGTGGAGGATTAGGGGGATGTGCAGCCGCTCTTGCAGCATTGCGAAATGGAATGTCAGTAGTAATGACTGAAGAAACAGATTGGATAGGAGGACAACTCACACAACAGGCCGTACCGCCTGATGAACATCAATGGATAGAAACACATGGAGCCACTGCTTTGTATAGAGAATTTAGGGAACAAATCAGGATTTACTATAAATCCTACTATCCTTTGACAGAAGAGGCAAGAAACAGGGAATTTTTGAATCCCGGTGATGGGGCTGTATCAAGGCTTTGCCATGAGCCAAAAGTAGCCCTTCAGGTTTTGAAGCAACTTTTCGCACCTTATGAATCTTCCGGGAAAATAAAGATCTTGTTGAATCATAAAATATCCTCCGCTGAAAGTGATGGAATAAGGGTGAGTAACCTAGAGTCCAAATGTCTCTTTACAGGAAAGTCAGTTTTGCTGAAAGCTCCATATTTTGTAGACGCTACCGAATTGGGGGATCTTTTACCATTGAGCGATACAGCTTTTGTGACGGGAACTGAATCAAAATCCGAGACAGGTGAATTGCATGCTCCTGAGAAAGGTGACCCTGAAAATAACCAGGCTTTTACCATGTGTTTTGCCATGGATTATGTTCCTGGGGAAGATTGGGTAATCCCAAAACCGGAGCAATATGATTTTTGGAACAATTACATACCAGAACTATCCTCCCCATGGCCCGGGACCATGCTGGGACTACATTATTCTAATCCGCAGACACTGGAGCCCAAAGAATTGGGATTTCACCCCGAAGGTATTCCTACCGGTGATATGCTCAATCTTTGGCTATATAGAAGGTTACTTCACCGTAACAATTTTCAGCAAGGATTTTATGAAGGAGACATTTCCTTGGTCAATTGGCCTCAAAACGATTACATTCCCGGCAATCTTATCGGTGTGACTGAAAAGGAATTCAATAAACATATAGAAGGAGGGAAGCAACTCAGTTTGTCTTTATTATATTGGTTGCAAACGGAGGCGCCGAGACCGGATGGTGGAAAGGGCTGGAAAGGTTTGAGATTAAGGCCTGATATAGTAGGTACAGCTGATGGAATGGCGAAGTATCCTTATGTACGAGAATCGAGAAGGATCAAAGCCAAATTTACCATTTTGGAAGAACACGTTGGAAAAGAACAAAGAAGCATAATAAGTGGCCTTTCAGTAGAAGAATTGAGAGCAGCAGAATTTGAAGATAGCGTAGGAATTGGCTATTACCATATAGATCTTCATCCCAGTTCCAGAGGAGATAATTACATTGATTTTCCTTCCTTACCTTTTCAGATTCCTCTTGGAGCTCTAATACCCGAAAAAATGGAAAACCTCATTCCAGCCAACAAGAATATTGGTACCACACATATCACCAATGGCTGCTATAGATTGCACCCGGTAGAATGGAGCATTGGAGAAGCTGTTGGAATGTTGATTCCTTTTTCACTTACTAAGAATGTACCTCCAGCACAAGTTTATAAGGATAAAAATCTATTGAGGGAATTCCAAAGAATGGTGAGGAGTCAAGGAATAGAAACTGAATGGCCTAAAAATGCCTGATCTTTATTTATCCCTTGAAAAGCTTTCGTATCTACGTATTAATTTTTTATCCATTTCCGCAATTATACCACTAACCAATTTAAATAAGGGCCTAGATAAATCCGATACTAATAGATATTGGATCCGTCACAGCCAAATTATTCATTGATATTGGCTAGAAATCATAGGTTTGTTGCATTTTTTAGCTTCTACTAGTAAGTAAGCGGATAATCATGTAATTTTTTTTATCATCCTTCAATTTTATTTGTATAGACAAAAACTATCTGTCCCTTAGTACCATAACTATTCAATAGTTTTCATAAACACATAGAAATTTTCAATTAAAATATATTTGGATTAAATCTAAATAAGCTGATATTTGTCATTCAATTTAAATTCAATCTAAATAAATGAAAAGAATATTACTTGTTGTTTTCGTCATTTGCATGGCATGTCAGAATAGAGATGCTGGGGAAGAAAAGTTGGAGGATATGAAAATCATAACCGCAGGAGGTACGATTACTGAAGTTGTATTTGAATTGGGGTTTGGGGAAAAGATCATCGCTACGGATATCACTTCTACCTATCCATCCTCTATGCAGCAGTTACCCTCTATTGGCTATCGGAATCAGATCAAAGCAGAGGGAATTTTGGCATTAGGTCCGGATATTATTTTGGCTGAAGAAGGATATTTAAGCAATGATGTAGTCAATCAGCTCAAAGAATCAGGAATAGCAATAAAATTCTTTAAAAAGCCTGTAAAGGTGGAAGAAACCATTGACCTGATCCATGATCTTGCAGATTACCTTGAAGTGTCTGAAAAAGGAAATGAACTGGTTAATGATTTACAAGACGATTTGCAATTGTTGGAGGAAAAGACATCTTCTGAAAAGAACAGTAAGCCGAAAGTAGCATTTTTAATGGCAAGGGGTGAGGAAATGGTTTTTCTGGCAGGTGAGGAGACCTTCGCATCATCTATAATCGACTTGGCAGGAGGTCAGCATGCAGGAGAGGGGTTCAAAGATTTTATTCCCTTAACACCTGAAAGTCTCGTAAGAATTAGTCCTGATTACCTGCTGTTTTTTGAATCCGGAATCCAATCATTGGGTGGTCAGCAAGGTCTGAAAAAAATCCGTGGAATAGAACAGACGCCGGCATTTGCGGACGGAAACATCATTGCTTTTGATGGTCATTATTTATCTGGATTCGGTCCTAGGGTTGGAAAAGCCGCATTGGAATTGGCAGAAGCTTTGGGTTATTGATGCTGGTAAAGTCAGGCATATATCGCAAATCCAAAACCCAAGCGGCTACGCTTTTGGCTTTAGGCGCTCTGCTCTTTTTGGTCTTGCTCCTGTCTCTTTCAGTAGGTGCTTTTCCCATACCGGTGTATCAGGTCCTTTCAGTAATAATGAGCAATATTGGGATAGAGTTAGGTGACTTCACTACACAACAAAGAAGTGTTTTAGTCAATATCCGACTTCCTAGGGTAATATTGGCCATGTTAGTTGGTGGTGGACTTGGGCTCTCCGGGGCTGCATTGCAGGGATTGTTTAGGAATCCACTGGTAGAACCAGGACTGATAGGAGTGAGCAGTGGCGGGGCTTTATTTGCGGTTGTTTACATAGTTTTCGGTGCCAGCATACCATTGCTTCAAGGTTTATCAGGAATAGGGCTTCCACTCTTCGCATTCATGGGAGGGTTACTGAATACTTTTTTGGTATACCGTCTGGCAAGTAGTTCAGGCAAAACGGATATTTCACTTTTGATTTTGGCAGGTGTTGCCCTTAATGCATTATCTGGAGCTTTGATCGGGCTTGCCATATTCTATGCAGATGATGCAGCTATGAGAAACTTCACATTTTGGAGTTTAGGGGATGTAGGTGGTGCCAACTGGCAAAAGGTGTATACTGCTTTTTTATTGATCATTGGGCCTGCTGTGTTGGTTTTCACCCAATTCAGGCAGTTGAATGCATTGGCACTTGGAGAAAGTGAAGCATTTCATATGGGTGTAAATGTCCAAAAAGTAAAGTACATCTTACTTATCTCTTCAGCCATGATGGTGGGTACAGCTGTTTCACTTACCGGAACCATTGGTTTTGTAGGTTTGATTGTGCCACATCTCATCCGTTTGGGTTTTGGAGCTGACCATAGACTGGTCTTGCCCGCATCTTTTCTTCTGGGTGCGATATTACTAAGTGTGGCGGATGTTTTGGCAAGGACGCTGGTTGTTCCGGCTGAGCTGCCGATTGGAATAATTACGGCCATTATTGGTGCTCCTTTCTTTATATGGCTTATTATCAATTTCAAAAAACTTAGAAACTGAAATGCTACAAGCTACTGACATTCATTTTTGTATTCAAAACCGCCCGATAGTAAACAAGGCGTCTATCAAGTTGCTCCCAGGAGAGTTGACTGTGATTTTAGGTCCTAATGGGGCAGGGAAATCCAGTTTGTTTAAGGTTCTATCAGGAGATATTCAATGTAGACATGGTAATGTCCTATATAACGGGAAGACCTTGTCTGCATATAAAACCAGTCAACTTGCTCAGATAAGGGCGGTGATGCCACAGCATAGCACACTCTCATTTCCTTTTACTGTTCAGGAGGTGGTGGAGCTAGGATTACTTCCCTTGAAGAATGACTTTAAACAGGAAACCGTCCGCGAGGTCATGGAGGAAACCCAAACATGGCACCTGAGAGATTGTGATTATTCAGTCTTGTCGGGTGGAGAGAAGCAAAGGGTACAATTGTCCCGTGTACTCGTACAGATTTGGGAAAAGAAACCATACCCTAGGTTTTTACTGCTTGATGAGCCGACCAGCAGTATGGATATTGCTCTTCAGCATCATGTGCTGGCAATTATTCAAAAAATCAAATCAAGAAACATAGCTGTACTGGCCATTTTACATGACCTGAATCTTGCTGCCAATTATGCAGATCAGGTAGTACTTATGAAAAATGGTAATGTGATGTTTCAGGGTCCGGCTCGGAAGACCATGACTGCTTCCAAACTGATGGAAGTATTTGATCATCCGATTTCTGTTTTTGAGGGGGATAGTCATAGGCCAACAGTCATACACACTGTGCCTTTTTCACAAATAGATCAACAAATCAAACATGCATAATATCATGGAAACAACAATTATCGATAAGAATGAACGCTTAAAAATTGAATGGCAGAAGCTGAAGGCTGAAAAGCAGGGGCTAAGGATCAGAGATGCGGCCACTTTACTTGAAGTCAGTGAAGCAGAATTATTGGCCACACAGCTGGGAGAAGGTGTGTCCCGTTTGGAAGGGGATTGGGCCGTTCTGCTAACTGATTTAAAAAAGCTGGGTAAAGTAATGTCTCTGACCAGAAATGATGGTTGTGTTCTTGAGCACAAAGGAAATTTCCAAAAAATCGAAATACATGGTAATGCGCCCCATCAGGTGGCAACAGTCATCGGACCAATAGAGCAACGGGTATTCTTTTCAGCCTGGAAATTTGGTTTTGCCGTTCAGCAGGAAAGTCCTAGAGGTTTGATGAGAAGTTTACAGTTTTTTGATAAATCAGGGGAAGCAATACTTAAGGTATACCTTCAAGAGAAGTCAAATATCGAGGCCTATGAAGAAATTGTGAAACAATACTCAGCTGAAGTGCAATCCGGAGACCTACAACTGGAAGCATTTTCAGCTCCGGATTATGCCAAACAAATAGATCTTGACGCATTTAGGAGTGACTGGGAAAATATGAAAGATACCCATGATTTTTTTGGAATGCTCAGGAAGCACAAAGTTTCCAGACTTGATGCTGTCAAGTGGATTGATGACAAATGGGCCTATGAAGTAGACCGACTTGCAGCCAGAAAAATTTTGGAAGTAGCGTCTGGGGACAAATTGCCTATTATGATTTTTGCCGGAAACAAGGGGAATATCCAAATCCATCAAGGAAAAGTAAGAACCATCAGGCTAATGGGGGATTGGCTCAATGTACTCGATCCGGATTTTAATATGCATTTGAATGAAGATGCTGTTGAGCAGGCATTTGTAGTTCATAAAAATACAGAAGATGGTTTGGTTTCTTCTCTTGAACTATTTGACAAACAAGGTGAAATGGTAGCTCAGTTTTTTGGGCTTAGAAAACCAGGCTTGCCTCAGTTGCCTGCTTGGAAAAACCTTATAGACAGTCTTTAATCCTTTTGGGAGCATGATGCTCCCAAAAATTTTAATATTATGTTTAGAATTAATCCAAATAAAATTAGTCTGACTTACTTTCTTTTACTGTATTTAACAGTAGATGTTTTTGCTGGAAAAATCCATGGGAAAGTAGAAGATCAGGAGGGAAACCCAGTCCCATTTGCCATCATTCAGGAAGAAGGCGGCACAGGAACGGTAGCTGATATTCAGGGGCAATTTGTTTTGGGAGATTTTGAATACCCTGTTCAATTGAAAGTAAAAGCTCTTGGTTATTTGCCTGTCAGTATAAGGGTTTCCGACAAAGCTGAATTCATCCATATTATCCTTCAAGAGGATATTTCACAATTGGATGAGGTGGTGGTTACTGGAAATTTTGAAGCTCAGTCTGCCAGGCAATCTGTCTATCAGGTTCGGATTATTGATAAGGAACTTATACAAAAAAGAGCTGCCGGAAATATGCAGGAAGTACTCAACACAGAACTTGGTATACGTTTTTCCCAGGATAATGCCTTGGGTTCCAGTAACCTGGAAATGCTTGGGATGGCTGGTCAAAATGTAAAGGTATTGATAGATGGTGTTCCTATGGTAGGTAGACAAGGGGTTTCCAATGAGATCAACATCAATCAGATAGACATCAATCAAATTGAAAAAATCGAAATAATTGAAGGGCCCATGTCCGTAATGTACGGTGCTGATGCACTGGCCGGGGTGATCAATATCATTACAAAAAAACCTGGGGGAACTAAAGGTTATGGCTTATCTGCCAGGATTCAGGAAGAAACTGTTGGCAATGAGTATTCCCCTGTGTCAGGTGCGGGCAATCACATCAGAAACCTTCAAGGTCAATACAGAACTGGAGGGGGATGGAGTTTTGGAGGCGCATTTACCCAAAATAGATTTGGTGGTTGGAAAGGCAGGTTTACGGGAAGGCAGTTTGAATGGCTTCCCCGTCATCAGGATTTGGCAAATGCCTCTCTAGGCTTTCATAAGGGTATTCTTGAATTGGATTATGCTTTGGACCTGCTGGACGAAAGGATATTTTCTTTTGGCCCGGAAAATAGGATAGAGCATATCGATACGGAGTTTCACACCACACGGTGGATGCATAGGCTAAATGCAAGGGTTGATGCATCAGACAGATTTAAAGCTGCTGTGCAGACTTCTTTTACTGACTATAGTAGAGAAACGGTAACATGGATTACTAACCAAAGGACTTCGGAAAAGAGCCTTTCGAACGCCCCAAATGCACAGGCCTCACTTCAGTACCAAGGCTTTACCTTAAGAGCCACAGGACTTTGGTCTATTTCGGAAACTTTCAACCTTCAACCTGGATTAGACATCAATACAGAAAGCGGAGTGGGAGACAGGATTTCAAGCAATGAGGGTATTCAGGATTATGCCGTTTTCCTAAGTGGAGAACTCAGTTTATCGGACAAAGTCAAAATCCGTCCTGGACTTCGACGAACCTATAATTCTGCTTATGAGGCACCTCCTGTCATACCTTCTTTAAATATGAAATGGAAGCTTTCAGAAAGTCTTGATTTGCGTGTTGCTTATGCACAAGGATTCAGGGCTCCTTCTATTAGAGAACTGTACTTTGATTTCTTTGATGCCAGTCACAGTATCAGAGGAAACCCTGACCTCCAGGCGGAAACTTCCCATAGCTTCAATGGATCTCTCAATTTTTCCCGAAAAAAGAAAAGTGAAGTAATCTATTCAGCTGTTCTTACAGGTTTTTATAATCAAGTCAGCAATCAGATCAGCTATGGTATAGATCCTGTTGACCCTAGGATTACCACCCTTTTCAATTTAGAGGAATTTAGGACTGCTGGGGGGATGTTGAACCATCAGGTCAGGTACAGAGACTTTTCAGCAGGATTAGGACTGTCAAGAATAGGTAGATACAACAGGCTCTCTGCAGATGATTTTAATTTGCCGGAGATGCTTTTCACGACGGAAATAAATGCTAACCTGGATTATAAGGTTCCCTACATTGATACCTATTTAAGCTTTTTCTATAAATACACAGGGAGACTCCCTGGGTTTGAAATGGGAGCCAATGAACAGGGGGAAGCTATTCCGCGGCAAATTGAACTGGAAGGTTTTCACTGGGCAGATCTTTCATTGAGAAGGGATATCGGAAATCACCTACAAGTTCAGCTTGGAGTCAGAAACCTTTTTGACCTGACATCTATTCAAAGCACTGCCAATACAGGATCCGCTCACGGAGGCGGACCCCAGCGCCCAATGGGCTATGGCAGGTCATATTTCGCAGGAATTACATACCAACTATCAAAATAAATTTAATCAAATAAAAAAATGAAAAAGAACAACACATTCAGACAGGGTGCTATGGCCCTGATTGTAGCGGGACTTATAGCGTCATGTACAGAAAATGATGCTCCAACTGTAGAGGTGCCACCAGTAGAAGATGCATTTATGGAAATTCAGGGAGGCGGGGCTTCCTTTCCAAATTCGGTGTTTGTCAACCTCAGCAGTGAAATACAAAATTCAGTGAGAAGAGATACCTGGGATTTGGCGTTTTATACGGGAAGTGAGTTCAAAGTATTGATCAATGGTACTACCGGTGCCATGGCTTATGGGACAGAAGTAGAGGATTTTCAGGATCTTGAAATTGAATATGTTGAAAAACTTAAAGCAGAAGGTACCTTGGTGTTGGATTTCAATAACATGAACAGTATTCTATATGTAGATGATCCAAAAAATCCTGTAGCAAACGGTACAGCTCTTGGAACGGTCCTAAGCTCTGAAAGTGAGGCAAAAGTATTTATATATGAAAGAGGGAACAGCGGAGCGGAAGAAAAGCCTTGGAAAAAGATAAAAGTTTTTAGATCCGGTGACCTATATATTGTCCAGCATGCAGATATAGATTCGGAAGATTACACTACAGTTGAGATTACTAAGGACACGGATTTCAATTTTGTATATTTTTCTTTTGAATCCGGTAAAGTGGAAGTGGAGCCAAAGAAACATGAATGGGACTTTGTTTGGACTGCCGGTACCTCATCTACGCCTTTTCCACAAGCTGTAAATGGTACATTGGGCTACTTCTTCCAAGACCTTGTATACCACAATATTTATGGAGGTGTGCAAGCTGCTGTGGTAATGGAATCTGAAATCTCATACGATGAATTCTCTGATGCGAACGTTAATGGATTGACCTTTAACAGTGATGACAGGCTGATAATCGGATCCAGCTGGAGATCAGGTGGAGGACCTAATTCTGGTCCTGCAATCAGAGAAGACAGATATTATGTGGTCAGAGACAAAAATGAGAACGTTTACAAACTGAGGTTTCTTTCACTTACTTCAGGCGGTGAGAGGGGCAGACCTTCATTGGAATACTCTCTTGTGAAGTGATTCAGAATTTATTCAAAATCCACTATTAAGTTTTAAAAAAATCCCCTGAAGAATTCTTCGGGGGATTTTTTATAATATCACTTTTTCCTGATCAGATTTTGGAAAAGTGTATCTATCGATAACCTGTTCGGAGCCAGATCCGCTTCTTTTTTCCCATATCATGTGCTGGTCTGTCAAAATCACCTCGAATGTTCCGCTCAGAATCAATGTCCAGTCAAAATCTGCTGTCCACATGCATTCGTTCTCAAAGGTTATTGTATTGCCATTATTCGTGTAAGAACCTTTGCAAAGTGCAGGGTACCTGGACTTGGAGCTGTTTCCTTCCCATCTTCCTTCATTGACCAGAATGGTCACTTCAGCTTCCGGTCCGGAATTGTCTCCTGATATCCTTTGGAAAGTACCTTCCAGCTCTGCTTTTTCGATCATAAGGGTTACATTTTCGGCTTCAGCGCAAGATGCAAAGATCAGGCATGCCAGAATAAAATTTACAATGTGGGATATGGTCTTCATAGTAGTAAAGTTGGCTAAGTATTCATAAGACGAAATAAGCTGTTTACCTGTCCCAAACACCAGAAAAACTTTTTGAAAAGTATGGTCACTCGGGGCTTACTTCTTTCAAAAATTTAAGGCCAATTTCATGCCAATTATCCGATAATTGCTTCTTTCACAAAACCATAAGTTCAGGTTTTTGGTATGGTGAAATAAAATGTACTTCCTTCATCCACTTTTGATTCCAGCCAAATTTTTCCGTTCCAGGATTCTACGTTCTTTTTTGCGATGGCAAGACCTATACCTGTTCCTTCGTATTCATTTCTATTGTGCAACCTTTGGAACAAAACGAAAATCTTTTCAAAGTACTCAGGTTCTATACCAATTCTATTGTCTTTGATTTGAATCTG
Organism: Arthrospiribacter ruber; assembly: GCF_019343195.1. Taxonomy (GTDB): domain Bacteria; phylum Bacteroidota; class Bacteroidia; order Cytophagales; family Cyclobacteriaceae; genus Arthrospiribacter; species Arthrospiribacter ruber. The sequence goes on along the minus strand of NZ_RPHB01000005.1, from coordinate 139,053 downwards.
CCATGAGTTTACAGTTTCGCTTGCAGAAATCAGTATTTTAGGTGGGATACTCTCCTTGCCATATTTGATCGAATTGTCCAATAAGGAGTGTATGGCTTGGGTAAATGGAGGTTTGGATAATCTAACTGTGGGGAGATTTTCAAAGATAATAATGACATTTTTTTCTTCGATAATTTTCTTTCGTAATATTAAGTAGTCTTCAATGATGTCTTTGTCTACATTTTCGGGGGCTTCTAGATTTTTACCTACTCTTGAATATTCTAAAAGATCCAAAATGATCTGTCTCACCCTGTTCGCTCCATCAGTTGCAAAATAGATGTACTGATGTCCTTTTTCGTCTAGTTTACCCCCGTATTTTTTCTCCAGTTGTTTGAGAAAGCTGGTAATCATCCAGAGAGGTTCTTGTAGATCATGGGAGGCAATGTAGGCGAACTGTTCCAAGTGTTGGTTGGTGAATTCCAGTTCCCTTGCATGTGCAATGAGCATTTCATTTGTTTCTTGGATTTTTTTTTATGAAATCGGTATCATTATTTTGACCTATTATTATTCAATAAAACCAATTTTTGGTTAATTATTCCTTTCAATTTTAAAGCATATAATAATATAAAAAATGATTTAAAAATATAATGAAATAATGATATAAGCATAAAAGATATATTCATAATTATTGAGCGACTGTTAATACCTGTTATGAACCAATCCATTTACCATACTTTTTATCCCTAATTTCATCAAATTCATAAAATTATGTTTCTTTAAAAATGAAATCGGTTGCATTTTTTAAAAAAAATTCAGACGTTTAATTGATGATTGTTGTCAGATGTACTTGAATTGTCTTAGGTACAAAAGATGGTGGTCGTTTTTTACTATATCATTTCTCAATAAAACCAAAAACCATGGATTTTAAATCTACCGAAAAATTACGCTGCTACTTTCTTAGTAGCAGATGTGATTGGTGGTTTCGCCGGATTGGCGGGATACTGATCATGATTTTGGCAGGCCATTTGGCCTTTGCGCAGACAGTGAATATATCGGGTGTAGTGCTCGATGATGAAGGTTTGGGACTACCCGGGGCATCAGTGCGGGAAAAAGGTACCAATGTAGGAGTAGTCACCGGAATTGATGGTGATTTTGAAATCAGTGTTCAGAGTGGCTCCATTCTTATCGTTTCGTTTATTGGGTTTGAAACCCAAGAAATCCCTATCAATAACCAATCCCAGATAACAGTCAACCTCGTGGCTGACGTGAGTGCTCTTGAGGAAGTGGTCGTAGTAGGATATGGAACCATGCGGCAAGAAGCAGTAACTGGGTCGGTTGCATCTATAGCTGGAGACATCATGCGGGAAGTTCCTTCTGCTAATTTCTCACAAGCGCTTCAAGGGAGATTACCAGGTGTAGACATATCCCAGACATCCTCTCAGCCAGGAGCTACCATGCAGATTAGGATCAGGGGAAACAGGTCCCTTACAGCCAGTAATGATCCACTTATAGTTCTAAATGGTATTCCTTTTGGTGGGTCCATTGCTGATATCAACCCAGAAGATATTGACAGTATTGATATCCTCAAGGATGCGTCAGCCACAGCTATCTATGGTTCTAGAGGTGCCAATGGTGTAATCTTGGTGACTACCAAAAAAGGATTTAAAGGGCAGGAAGCACAAGTTAGGTACAACGGCTTTCATGGCCCAAGAACGGTTTTTTCTCCATATCCAATGATGGATGGACCAGAGTTTCTGGCCATGAGAGAAGCGGCAGGATTATTTGAAAACCCTGGTCCAAGCGAATCAAATGATGTAAATACAGATTGGCAGGGCTTGATGTATCAGACGGGTACCATGTCCAGTCATGACGTAAATGTATCAGGCGGAGGTGAGAAAAGTACATACAGTTTCGGTCTGGGATATTATCACGATGTAGGTGTGATCCCTACGCAACAGTTTGATAGGATCTCTATGCGAGCTGCTATTGATCAAGACATTGGAAATCACTTAAGAATAGGATTCAACAGTAATAGTAACTTCAATACACAGCAAGGATCTCAGGTAGGATTATATGGTATATTAAGTATGTCTCCACTAGCGAGTCCTTTTAATCCAGATGGTACACGTAGAAGAACCATTGGTATGCCTATGGATGATTCATGGGTAGGTACTCGGGACGTAATAGAGGATCTGGAAGGGCAGTGGTTGAACGAAACCCGAACATATGCTACCTATAATGCACTATATGCTGAGCTTAAAATTCCCGGTGTGGAAGGCTTGAAATACAGAGCCAACTTAGGTTTAAATTATCGTCAAACGAACAATGGTGAATTTACCGGCCGCGGTGTAACCAGTCCCAATCCGGACACTGAATCCTTCGCAGCAGTTGGGAATTCTCATAATTTTCACTGGATCATGGAAAACCTGATCACGTATGACAAAATTTTTGCAGATAAGCATATTATAAATGTAACGGCGCTTTATGCTAACGAGCAGAATAAGTTTTATAGCTCCAGGATGTGGGCAAGAGATATTGCCGCAAGCCAATTTCAATTTTATAATCTAGGACATTCTGATGGTGAAATCCAAATTAACCCAAATGATCAAAATTATCAGCTATGGGGACTAAGCTCCTTGATGGGCCGTGTGATGTATTCATATGATGACAAATACATGATTTCGGCAACGCTTCGGTCTGATGGATCTTCCAGACTAGCTCCTGGCTTCAAATGGCATACTTATCCAGCTGTTTCGGTAGGTTGGAACATTGGTAAAGAATCATTCATGAATAGTGTGTCTCAAGTAGATATGCTGAAACTAAGATTAGGATATGGACAGACTTCCAATCAAGCCATCGCACCCTATGCGACCTTGGGAGGGTTAGGTATCAGGCCTTACAATTTTGGAAACGAAGCTTTCTTGACAGGTTATTTTGTGAATTCATTGCCCAATCCAAATTTAGGATGGGAGTACTCGGAGACATACAATGTGGGAGTTGATTTTGGTTTTTTCAACAATCGTTTGACAGGTAGTTTGGAGTATTATATTACTAACACTAAAGATATTCTATTGGGTGTAAACCTTCCGGCAACTTCGGGTGTAGGTAGCTATACTGCAAACATAGGAGAAACTCAAAACAAAGGAGTGGAATTAGGTTTAAACGGATTGATTTTCGAAAACAATGACTGGAGTTGGGAAGTTGGATTCAATATTTATGCAAATAGAAATCAATTGGTTTCATTGGCTTCAGGCCAGGACAGAGATGAAGGGAACTGGTGGTTTGTCGGACATCCAATCGATGTGATTTTTGACCATAGATATATTGGATTATGGCAAGAAGGTGACCCACATAGAGATATCCTGGAGCCAGGAGGAAATGTTGGTATGATTAAAGTGGAATATACAGGTGATTATGATTCAGAAGGTATACCTACAAGAGCCATAGGGCCAGATGACCGGCAGATACTAGATCTTCAGCCAAACTTTATGGGAGGTTTTGACACAAGAATAGCTTACAAAAACTTTGATCTCAGTATTGTAGGTACTTTTAGAAGTGGTGGCATATTGATCAGTACATTACATTCATCAACAGGGTATTTGAACCTTTTGAGTGGAAGGAGAAACAATGTCTCGGTAGACTATTGGACGCCAGAGAACACCGAAGCTAGATATCCTGCTCCAGGTGGACTGGCTAGTAGTGACAACCCAAAATACGGAAGTACCCTAGGTTACTTTGATGCTTCATTTTTAAAGGTCCGTACCATGACTTTGGGGTATAATTTTGATAATGCAAGTAATTGGATGACCAGGGCAGGCATGAGTAGATTGAGAATCTATGGAGCTGTGCAGAATCCTTTTGTACTATTCTCTCCATTCAATAGAGAGACAGGTTTAGATCCGGAGACCAACTCTTTTGGTGACCAAAATGCAGCTATTACAAATGCCATTCCTAGTAGGTTGCTTACTATTGGTACAAATGCACCAGCTACCCGCAATTTTATCGTAGGTCTTAACTTGACATTCTAAAAGCCATGAAAAAGATACAATTTTACTTAAAATCAACAAAAGTATTTCTATTGACTGGTTTGCTTCTGGTTTCATGTACAGAGATCTTAGAAGAGCAGCCAAGAAGTATTTTTGAACCAGGATTTTTTCAAACACAAGAAGGAATTCTGGGTGGGATTACATCAATGTATGCACATTTGAGGTATATCTATGGACAAGCATATTATTATAATACTACTTTGACAGGCACTGATGAAGCTACCTATGCACAAAGTGCTGATCAAAATTTTCTTGTAATGGACTTGAGTGGACAAGGAGATATTGATGCTAACAATAGTAGGGCGGATGCCTTATGGGGAGCGGCATTCTCGAATATCAATACTGCAAATGGCGTAATAGAGTTTGCACCAGAAGCTGGGGTTTCTGATGCTCTTGTAGCAGAAGCAAGGTTCTTTAGGGCTTTTGATTACTTCTTATTGGTGCAGACCTTTGGTGGTGTTCCTTTAGATTTGGGTTCTGGTGAATTGGCTTTCAATATCGAACCTTCAAGAACCTCTGTCAGAAATACAGTTCCTGAAGTCTATACAAGAGGTATATTTCCTGATATGTTGCAGGCTATTGAGGATTTGCCCGTGAACCCACGGCTGACAGGTACAGCGACTAAAACCTTAGCAAGGTTGTATTTGGCTAAAGCTTATTTGACTTATGCATGGTGGCTGGAGAATCCAAACAATATTCCGACTTATCCAGAGACGCCAAGAGAGGATCCTGATGGGAATACAGCTCAATGGTACTACCAAGAAGCCTATAATATTGCCTTGGAAGCCATAAATGACCCGGGGCCATTTTATCTTCAAGAGACATTTTATGATGTGAATTTAGCTCAAAACGATAGAAATAGCGAATTATTGCTGTATGCTGATCATACAGAAGATAGTGAGTTTTATAATGGAGCTAGCCTTGTATGGGGTAATGGAAATGCTCCTGAAAACTTTGCAGGGTGGATGATGACTTGGAACTACACCGTGCTTAGAAGTAGTTCTTCAGCAAACGAATGGGTTGGGAATATCGAATCTGTCAGAAGGGAAGCGATACAAGCTACAGGTAGACCTTGGACAAGGATGGCACCACCAATCGGTGTTTTTACTAATACCTTTGCAGACAAAACCAATGACTCCAGATATGATGGTACATTTACCACGGTGTATAGGGCTAACACTGATAGGACTCCTGTGATCAGCGGACCAATGTATAATGCAAATTTGATGGAAGTACAAGCTGGTGATGCTATTTTGACATTTCTGGATGATGAACCTGATGAGGAGATTGATTATCCTTCACCTTCTAGTCTAGGTGGGAATATTGGTGCAGGAATTCTTCCAGGAAGATCTGATTTTGTGATTTCTCCAAATGGTATAAGCAGGATCGTTCACCCTGGACTTTGGAAGCTTGGTCCTTACAGGACAGATAGTGGAACAGGACTTGGTGAACCTAATGCAGGTAGTACCAGACCATACAACATTGCCAAGCTATCGGAACTTTATTTCATTGCCGCAGAAGCTGCTGTAAAGGGTGCTACTGGTCCTATGAGTGCTCGTGAGCTGATCAATGTGATCAGAGCAAGAGCTGGTGTATGGCGATGGGATAACAATGGAAATCAAGAGAAAATAGAAGATAATAGCGCTGAAATGATAGCCGCTACTCCAGCTGTAATTGATATTGATTACATTCTCGCTGAGAGATCCAGAGAATACTTTGGAGAAGGTTATAGGTGGTATGACCTGATCAGAACTCAAAAGTGGGAAGAACTGGCTGGAACTTATCAAATAGGAGGGATGAGTTATAGCGATCGTACACCTCAAACGATCACTAGGAGCATACAACCCTTTCATTACCTAAGACCAATTCCTCAAAGTCAAATCGATGCAATGACAGGTGACAGAACAGCATATCAGAATCCTGGATATTAATAAAAGCTAAAAAAGGGTGGAGATTTCTTCACCCTTTTTTTCAATATCAGGACTTTTTTAAAGTCAATTTTTTAATTTATTGAATCTTTTTCGGTTAAGAACCTGTTGATAAATATGATAGTGTATCAAATTCAATTGCGCAATAGAACGGGTTCTTAGATTGCTTTCATAGATACGATCATAATTCCTGCCAACAGCATTCCCATGATAATCAAAGAAATATCCTTAGAAGAAGCCTTACCAATAAGACAACAGGCCATGTGGCCAGATCGACCATTGGATTTTGTCCGGGTTCCAGATGACCAAAATGCCCATCATTTAGGACTTTTTGTAGAAAGAAAGCTTATTTCAGTCGTGTCCGTTTTTCCAAATAAGGATAGTGCCCAATTTAGAAAATTCGGAACATTGCCAGAATTCCGCAGAAAAGGCTATGGCAGCAAGCTACTGGTGTATATGATCGGCTTTTTGCAGCAATTGAATATCAAAAAGGTTTGGTGCAATGCCCGTATGAAAAGGGTAGAGTTTTATGAAAATTTCGGTTTCAAACCCACTGACCAGACTTTTGAGAAGTCTGGAATGCAGTATGTTATTATGGAAAGGGTAGAAGAGTTGGGGGACTAAAACCCTCCTGACTTTGACACTGGAACACCTAGATTCAAACTTCATAAAAAGTAAAGCAATTAAATGACCGTAATCATTATAAATTTGGAATGACAATTTTAACAATCAGGAAGTAAAGAATGAACTGCAAAAGGAAACAAAAGTTGACTGGAAGGAGTCTTTTATTTTCTTTTATGAGTATCTGCTTAATTGTCATATACCTATTATGAAATGGGACTTACGACTCTCGAAGTCAAGAGGAGAATAGCTTTATTATCATTCAAATGCTATTTGCCTTTCTTCTCCAGAATACTTTTTGATAGTAACTGAAGTGCAGTTTGAAGGGATTTGTACTTTTCTTGTAGACTGTGATAAATATCCACTCCCATATGGCATTTCAAAACAGGTAGGTTGTTCTTGCCCTTGGCCAAAGCAAATAATAAAATCATCTTGTTCCAAAACAACATATCCTAAGGTTTCAAGAGGTTTTGATCGTAGGAATGATTTTAGTTTCCCTCTATGTTGAGCAGCCACGAATAATGCTGCTCCCTCAGCTCTCTGCAACTCCACTAGGCTTCTGCCTTCACCTTCCACTAGGAAGCCAGAACCGGCCAAATGATTGGTGGTCCAACTTCCTTTACCATTTTTCTCCAAAAGAGTACCATACGAAGCATCATAGCGACCTGTCACAGTTTCATTTCCATAAAAGTTTCCTATGCCCATTGCCTTGCCTGTGAAATTGTCAAAATGGACTCCATAAATAGGAGCAAATTGTGCTACTACTGGAAGTGGCTCTAACTCGAATTTCCCTTCCGTACCCAGATACATATAGACATTGTCATGAATATAAGCAGTGTCCTGTGTGGTATCTTCAGGAAGATCTGTATTAAAAAAATCATCTAACTGGGTATTGGCATAGCCGGAAAATTTCAAAAACCTGTTTTTCCATCTCGGGACCTGTGCCACCAGCATATTTCTGCTGGCGATGGGGTAGTGCCCGTCCAACTGATGGGAGAAAATGATGGGATCAATGCTTCCATTTCCATCAAAATCGGCCGCAAACATTTTCATTGGGGTGTTTTTATTTACATTCCACCTGTTGTTTCTTCCAAGATTGCCAAGAATATATTCTTGTTGCCCCACTTGCACTATGCTGTTCCACCAACCGTTTGAAAACTTAGGTCCAAGTTCCTTATTGACTTTTGAAAATTTGATTTTATTATTTGACCTCATTTGTTTTAAGAAAGTGACAGGCATCCATTCTCCCAAGACGATCAGGTCCACAAGCCCGTCATTATCAAAATCCGTCCATAAGGCAGAAGTCACCATACCTAACTTACCTTGGTCTGGCAAAAAATCTCCACTGATATCTTCAAACTTTTCTCCATTGAATTTAAGCAGATAGGATTCAGGTGTTTCCGGATATCTCCCTGGACTGATTCTTCCTCCAACGAACAACTCCATCTGCCCATCTCCATCAATATCAGCAGCAGTAACAACAGATCCGCTGTTTCTCATTTCCGGAAGGACACCTTCAGCTTTTTTGAAGTTACCCTTTCCATCATTCCAATATACCCTATCCTGATAGGCTTCATGTCCTAAGACGTATCTGCTGCCTCCGCTTACTACATACAGGTCTAAATCGCCATCACCATCCAGGTCTATAAGCAGACAGCCCATGTCATCCGCTTGTTCTTCCTCAAATAATTCCTTTTTCTGAAAGTTACCGCCTGCATTTTGCAGAAACAAGACCCTAGGAAAACCTGCAGAACCTCCTACAAAAAGGTCATCTAAACCGTTGCCGGTGACATCTCCTACAGCCATGCCAGGACCGTTTTCTGAATGTTTGTGAGGAAGAAGTACCTGCCTGTTAAAATCATTGAAGGTCCTATGTTGATGGCTGTGGATCAAGCCTATTTCTTCACTAACCTCTAAAAATTCCGGTTCCATCTTTTCATTTTCTTCACGAGGATTTTCATAGGACTCGGAATAAGCAATTGTCAAAACAGTATCTTGGGGAAGCTTGTCCAATTGTTGGACTTTTCCGTCTGGCCATGTCACCTTTAGTTTGGTGTTGACCGGATCTTTTCCAAGGCCAAAAAACGCCATTGGTTCTACAAATGACTTGTAGCCTCTGGTGGGATAATGTTCATAAAACTGCCTGATTTCTTTACCCTTGCTTTCATAACTTAATTCGAGAAAAGTTCCTAATCCCATCCTATTATTTTCCTGACCTTCCAAACGGATTTTTAAATAGGCAGCCTCACCTGGCTGTTTTTCTCTGGTTTTATTATGGTAGAGGTAAGCTTCATCATTGAAGTTATTAATGACCAGATCCAGATCTCCGTCATTGTCAAAATCAGCAAATGCTGCCCCATTAGATATAGAAGCATGGAGCATGCCCCATTCCTTGCTTTTATCCTCAAAAAGTAAGTTTCCTTTGTTTCTGAAAACATAGTTTGGCAGGCTCACTTCATCTAGATTTGAAAGCGCATCCAATAGCATGGCCCTTCTTTCCTCTGGACTGGTAAATGGTCCAAAACTTTGGGTAAAATTGATGTGATCCAGATCGGTAATATCCTTTCCATATCCATTGCTAATAAATAGGTCTTTTTGACCATCATTGTCCATATCGAAAAATAGGGGAGCCCAACTCCAGTCTGTCTGGGCCACACCAGCGAGGTGAGCAATTTCACTGAACTTGCCATTTCCTCTGTTAAGTTGTAGGGTATTTTTGACGTATTGAGGTTCATAACCTTTGGAAAGGTTACTCATGTAAAGGTCATAATTTTCAGTAGGAGCAAACATGGTTTTTTGCCTGTAGTTGTCAGGAGGAAGCATGTCCAAAACCATAATATCGACCAAGCCATCATTGTTGTAATCTGCAATGTCCACACCCATGGCATTAAAGCTCTGATGTTTGAGCATTTCATCAATTTTATTTGTAAAAGTTCCATCCCCATTATTGATGTAAAGGATATCATTGGTAATAAAATCATTGGCCACATAAATGTCAGGATAACCGTCTTGATTGATGTCACTGATAGCCAAACCCAATCCATAACCCTCTATCAATATCCCAGCTTCTTTGGTAACTTCTGTAAATGTGCCATCACCATTGTTTTTATACAGTTTGTCATTGCTTTTACCTCTTCCGGTCATCTCTCTTGGCCTTGAAGTATTTCTTTGGAATGCTTCCAAAGCATTGGAAAGTATGTATAGGTCTAGAAAACCGTCTTTGTCATAATCAAAAAAAGCGGCTTGGGTATTGTATCCTCTGTCATCAATCCCATACGCTGCTGCCATTTCTTCAAAAACCGGTATGCCGTCTTCATTGATCCCTTGGTTGACAAAGAGTAGATTCGGGTCTGGGTTGCTTTCATCTCTATTGGACACACTGACATAAATGTCCAATAAGCCATCATTGTTGATATCAATCAAAGTGGCACCTTCAGCCCAGCTTTTGGTGCTGATATTAGAGGCCTTACTGATATCTCTGAATTTCATGTTGCCATCATTCAGATAAAGCTTGGAAGAAACCTGATTGCCTGCAAAAAAAATATCTGGTAAGCCATCGTTGTTGAAGTCACCAACAGCCACTCCGCCACCATTGTATATGTAATCAAAATCAAGGATATTGAAATCTTCATCTATTTGAATTTCATTTTTAAAGTTCAATCCTGTCTGATTGGGCGAAAGCAGTTGAAAGAGTTGATCCGGGTTTTCTTTATTGGAACAAGCAACAAAGAATGAAAAAGCCAAGATCAAGGTTAGATAGGGAGTATAAAAGAAACCATTTCCTAAATGGAAAATTTTCGGTCGAAGTAATTGAGAGCTGTTCTTCATAATGTTGAATTGGACAGGGCTTTTATCCAAATATCAATTTTATTGAGTTCTTAAATTAAAAAAATTCAGGAATAGTATGAGGATCTAGTTGTAAAAGAAAGGTTCAGTGAATGCAAAGGCCATGTAGCGTCCTTATAATTCACTGAACCTTAGGTTTAATAGGTATGAGTTGTAATAGGTTTAATAACCTGGGTTTTGATCTTCGTTACCCAGGGAAGGATTGTTATCGATTTCTGCAAAAGGCAAAGGAAGCAAGTCATGATGAGACCTGAAGTTAGGAACAGGCTCACCATCCAATAGGTTAAGCCTTCTCCATCTTCTGATATCCCTGTTTCTGATCTGCTCACCGGGAAACTCTACTTGTCTTTCATGCTGAATAGCTCTTCTCATCTGCTCTTGGGTACCTGTAGGGTACTGGGCAGTAGGGTAGAGGGGCATGTTGACATCAGCTCTTTGCCTCGTAGCATTGAGATATTCCAAAGCACCGGCAGTATTGCCCAGTTCATTTTCTACTTCAGCCATCATCAATAATACATCTGCATATCTGATTACTCTGAAATTGATACCTGAAGCCATGTTTTCAGCACTTTGCTTATATATCATGGTGTATTTTCTCCAACTTGGTCTGGTGTTGTCACCTTGAACCCCATCAGGAGTCAATACGCTATTGCCATTGTTGTAAGTATCTCCAACTTGGTAGAAGTTATAGGAAAATCTTGGATCGTCTTTTTCCGCTCCATTTTCTTCTTTTTCAAAAGCATTTACCAAAGACATACTAGGAACAAGGTTTCTCCATGCTGTTGGGCTATATTCCTGTCCACGGAAAGTGGAGAATGATATACCGGATCCGTCACCGTCCCAGACATTGGCATCACCAAAGTCCCTTGTCATGATCACTTCATGGATGGATTCGATGTTATGCTCATTTTCCTCTTCAAAATTATCCAAATACCTAGCTGTAAGGTCATACTCACCTGAACCGATGATAGCTTGCAAAAGCGGTCTTGCTGCTGCAAAATCTCCTCTGAAAAGATGTACTTTAGCCAACATGGCCTGTGCCGCTGCATTGGTAGCCCTACCTAAGTCGGAGCTTCCGTAGGCACTCTTTGGAGGCAACATTTCGGCAGCCATAGTCAAATCGCTGATCGCCTGCTGAAAAGTTTCTTCTTCTGTAGACCTTGGAGTTGCACTTTCAGTGGAAGTAGCCATAGTAGTCATCAATGGAACTCCTCCCCAAAGGGATCCCAGTTCATAGTATCCCCATCCACGAAGGAAGTAGGCTTCACCGATAATCCGGTTTCTTAAATCCTCTGTGATTTCCTCTGTGGCATTTTCTGCATTGTCCAGAACGATGTTGGCACGGTGAATGACCCTGTACCAACCTCTCCAATTAGAAATGATCAATGGGTTAGACGGGTCAATGGCACCTTGAAGTATCTGATTTCTATGTGCTTCCAACTGCCCCCCGCCTGACTCAGTATCGTCTGAAAGCATGTCATGAAGAAAGAAATACTCCCTGATATATAAGTCAAGTCCCTGAAGGGCTGAATATGCTGCGTTGATACCAGCCTCAAGCTGGGGTCCCGAAACAAAGAATGTTTCTACCGATAACTGGTTTGGGTTGACCGGGTTTAGTTTCTCCTCATCACAGGAAACAACCCCAATCAAAAGCAAACATGCTGTAATAAATAATCTGATTTTCATTTTTATGTTCTTTTAATTTTTGGGTTAAAATGAAAGCTGTACTCCGCCCATGATTGTTCTTGCTGCTGGGAATTGTCCAAAATCAATACCTTGACCTAATGTGGTGTTGATACCTGTACGGGCTGCTATTTCTGGATCAAAGCCTGAATAATTGGTAAACGTCAACAGATTTTGTCCTGAAAGGTATACCCTTACTCTTGAAATTGATCCATTGCTGATTTGTTCTAGCAAAGCCGGAGGAATGCTATATCCTATGCTGAGGTTTTTCAATCTTAGATAAGAACCATCCTCTATCCATCTTGAGCTGGCTCTGGCGTTTCTGTTTGGATCACCATTGACCGCTCTGGGCACATTAGTATCGGTATTTTCGGGAGTCCATCTATCCATTACTACTGTACTGGCATTGAAAAGCCTGGTCATACCTTCTGTATGGAATCTAAGTAGGTTGAAGATTTCATTTCCATGAACTCCTTGCCAGAACATAGAGAAGTCAAAATTCTTATAGTTAGCAGAAAAATTCGCTCCATAAGTAAAGTCTGGCATGTAATGGCCTAGGAATGTCCTGTCATTGGCATTGATTTCACCGTCACCATTCAAGTCAGCAAATCGAAGGTCACCTGCTGCTGTATGGATGCTAGGGTTATATGATTCGCCGGCATCTGGAAGGTTTTGTCTTGGTGCAGATTGAGCTTCTTCATTACTTTGGAAGATTCCATCTACCTGCCAGCCATAGAAGTAGCCAATAGGTCTTCCTTCTTCAGTGAAAGTCAATGGATCACCTTGGAAGTCAGGGCCGAATATGGTATTACCGGTACCTAGTGAAACCAACTCATTTCTTACAAATCCAATATTTCCATCTACTGCAAACTGGAAGTCACCGGTATATTTTCTATAACCTAAAGCAAGCTCAATACCTCTGTTAGACACAGTTCCCACGTTGGCTACAGGTGCTCCATCATAACCCAAAGACGGTGGAATCGGTACTCCTAGGATCATTCCTTCTGTAGTATTGTCAAACCACTCAAATGATAGGTTAAATGCATCATTGAATAGACCCAAATCAAATCCTATATTTCTCATGATGGTAGTTTCCCATCTAAGGTCCACATTCGCTAAGGCTGAAATTGTACTTCCTGGAGCTGTAGATCCACCAAATGGATAAAAGAAGTTACTGTTGATCGTGGCCTGATACACATAGTTACCAATCTGATCATTTCCTGTTTCACCATAACTGGCTCTCAATTTCAGGTCACTGACCTGAGTCAAACCCTGCATGAATCCTTCTTCACTTACTCTCCATCCTGCTGAAATGGAAGGGAAAGTACCCCATTTTGTACCTGGCCCGAATCTAGAACCACCATCTCTCCTGATAGATGCACTGAACAAGTATTTTTGATCATAATCATAGTTGACTCTGGCCAGGTAGGAAATCAAGGCATAGTCAATTCTTTCACTTGTAGACGTCATGTTCTGCACACCTTGTAGCTCGCGGATTTCATTGGTAAGGAAGTTTTGACCTGTTCCTCCCAAAGAGGTACTGAGGAAAGTCTGCTGCTCTACTACACCCAAAATGTCAAAGGTATGCTTGTCAATCTTTTTCCTGTAGTTCAATTGATTTGAAATCAAAGGGGAAAAGAAGCTGAACCTGTTTTGTCCGATTACCGCAAATGGTTGCTCATGGAAATCCCCAGACCTGAATCTTGGAGTGTACTCATTGTTGGTACCAAGCGCAAGGTCAGTTCCTACCAAAAACTTATACTTCAGTCCATCAATGATGTCCACGTCCAAGTAAGCAGTTCCGAGGATTTTATATTCCTGCTGTCTGTTGGTTCTCAATTCAGCATTCAGAACAGGGTTTTCAGGATCTGACCCATCAACTCTATCTGGAGAGCGGAATCCTCCTAGTCTACTTTCATCTCTTACAGGTATATAAGGTACGGATTTCACCATGTGCTCCAGTTGTGTTCTGCCACCGGTGAATGGCTCCACATTTCTGCTGGAATAGGCTATTGTCAAAGTCTGGCCTACTCTTACTCTTTTGTTTATTTTGAATTCTGTATTGCTTCGAAATGAAAATCTCTCGAAGTCAGTCCCTCTCATGATACCTTCCTGTCCAAAATATCCAACAGATACATTATATATAACAGACTCGTTACCTCCGGAAATACCTACATTATGATCTTGAATGGTAGCTGGTCTGAACATTTCACCTTGCCAGTCAGTGTTGACATTTGCCAAATCACCAAGATTGTCAAATCGCTGTGGTACAGGCTCACCTCCATTTGTTAGAAGGTCTCTTCCGAAGTCAAGGTATTGGGAAGTGTTCAGAAGATCGAGTTGTCTCCAAGCACTTTGAGTACCTACATAAGAGTCAACAGTAACCACAGGTCGTCCTATTTGACCTTTTTTTGTCGTTACCAAAATTACCCCGTTTGCTGCTCTTGATCCATAGATTGCAGCAGCCGAAGCATCTTTTAATACCTCAATGGATTCAATGTCGGCAGTGTTGATCTGATTAAGGCCACCTGCAGGTACTCCGTCGATAACATAAAGAGGATCATTGTTACCAACTGTACCGATACCCCTAATCCTAACTACAGGATTTGTTCCTGGAGCTCCTGCATTGGTAACGTTCACACCTGGAGCACGTCCCTGAATAGCCGAAGCAAGGTTAGGTACAGGCAATTCTCTGATTGTTTCGGAAGAGATAGAAGAAATGGCACTTGTCACCGTAGCTCTTTCCTGGGTACCATATCCTACTACGATTACTTCAGAGAGAGAATCTTGATCAGGATCCAAAACAACATTGAATGTGGTTGTATTTCCCACTCTTCTTTCTACTTGACCGTAACCGATAAAAGAAATAACCAATATGGCATCTGGTGAAGGTACTCTTAAAGTAAACCTACCGTCCATATCTGTGGCAGTTCCCGTAGTGGTACCTTTTATTAGGATGTTGACTCCAGGTAAAGTCTCTCCTGTGTCGGAAGCAGTGATGGTTCCTGAAACTCCAATGGGCTGGTTGGCGGCCTGTGCCCAAGTTTCCTGTGGGAGAAGCGTCAACCAAAGTGCAAGGAGGCACAGCAGACTTCTGCTTTTACTCCACTTGCTTTTTTGTTTTGAGTAAATTGTTTTCAACATAGGGTTTATTTGTTTGAGAATTAAATTGGTTTACAAGGGGAAATTTCAATGTTAGAAAAAACTGATCAAAACCAAGAATAAATTGTAATTGGAGGGAGGGAAAAGTAGGTCTCCCTTTGCAAATGTAGAAAGGTGTTCTATTTGATCTTTTGACACTAAAAAAAGTGCAGGTCATCAGTTTTTGGGTTTTATTGAAATTGATTCAAACCTAAATGCTTTCCTTCCTAAACTTTTTTAAAAGCATTAATATGGAAGTCAAATATGAATTTTGGCTTGTTTTATATGAATAAACTTAATAATAAAATGTTAAATTTACACTTATGAATTCGTTGTCAAAAGCCCAATTCACCCTAAAATTTCGCTTAGTGAAATAAAAAAAGAAGTGGTTTAAAAGCTTCAAAATGGATAATTGAATCAGAAAAATGTTTTAGCAAGGTAGAAATGGTTACAGAATTTATTTAGCTAATTTATTTCATTGCGCTTAAACATAAGTATTTGTATTTGAACAAGTTAAATAACTAATATTAGGCGTTAAAAATGAATGGTTTTTATACAAATCCAGTAATATTACTTCATATGGGGTAATGTGTAGACCAAATTTATTATCTTCCATTGATGCCGAAAACAACCTTGAAGGTGCATTTCAAACGATAATCTACCACATTTGTGAGAGTTTTATATATACTTAGTTTTCTGACTTGGGCTTTGTTCCAAACAAACATTTCTTCCTCAGCCCAAACTAAAGGGATTCTGGACCCATTGAGTGTTTCAGTCATAAAACTTTCGGACAAAACGCATTATGAAATAACAGAAAAGGTAGATTATTTTTTGGACCCTCAAGGCATTCTTAAAATTCAAGATGTCAGTGCGCAAGGTTTCCAATCACGGTTTCAAAAACCAACCAATCCTTATTTGGTAGATTCAGGTGAAGAAGGAGTACTTTGGATCAGGGTGACAGTAGAGAATCAAAGAAATAGAAGCCATGAAGCCTGGTTTTTCGAATCCTGGGGTTTTGATATCGGGAAAATCACCTTTTTTATGCCTGAAGCTGAGGGAGGATTTAGCGCAGATGAAGCCGGTTATAAATTGCCTTTTCCAAAAAGGGAAATTCAGCACAAAAACTTCAATCAAATCCTCAACATAAGACCCGGAGAGACACAAACCTTTTTTGTGAAAATAGAGCGCAGCTACTTCATGGGATTCAGCTTTCACCTAAGATCCCATCAGACATTTATAGGACATACAACCAATGAGTATTTCCTATTGGGAATTTATTATGGTGTTTTATTGATCGTATTGTTTTTTACCTTATACCTTCTTGCTAATCAAAAACAAGCCATTTATGCATATTTTGCTTTCTTTCTCTTGACTTGTATTTGGTATTCTTTAGCTAGAGATGGATTGGGTTTTCAGTACATATGGCCAAATTTTCCTGAACTCAATGTTTTGACCAAAAGACTTTTTACTCAACTGTTGCTGGTATTTTCAACTCTGCTATTTGCCAATCATTTTGTACAGAAATTGAAGTATTCCCGTTTGGTAAACCAAGCTACTTGGGGCGCAATTGTCCTGATCATCATGCTCACCCTCAATCAGGAGTATGGATACAAAATTGAGGATTTGCTGATGTTGCTGACTTTCAGTCTTATACTTTTGGTTCCTATTCTATTGATGATTAGGGTATTGATCACGAGTAGGCAAATGTCTTGGCCACATGCTTTTGCCATGCTTTGCATGTTGATAGCTTTATTACAATCTTATGCCAGTGAAGCAAATGTTACCCTATTCGAAAACCCCGTCATCAACTGGTACTTTGCTAACCCTGTCATTTTTGCGGAGGTGGTGTTGTTTTCAATTTCCATTTTCAATCAGCTGGGCCAATTGAGAAAGAAGAGCATGTTGGCCGATAAAGAATTGAACCAAGTACTTTTAGAAAAAAACAAGCTACAAAGTAAACTCAATTCCAAGCTTAAAAAGAAAGTCAAAAAGAGGACTGAAGAGATCAATGCATTGGCCGAAGAGCTTTCAAAGAAGAATGAGCAACTGTTGTTGGCCAACTCGCAACTCCAGAAGCTGAACCAAGAAGTAGTAGATGAAAATATAAGCCTCAGCCTTACCAACAAAGAACTTAAAGAAGGTTTGGAAAAAACCATTCAGTCCATGGTTCTGATGAAGGGCTTTGATTTTAATGAGTTCAAACAGATTTTTCCGGATAAAGATGCTTGCTGTAAATTCCTGTCAGAATTGAAATGGGCAGATGGTTACCATTGCAGAAAATGTGGTTATAACAAAGCCAGTATTTCTACTAGCTATGGAAGAAGGTGTCGTAACTGTAACTACAATGAATCAGCAACCAGCAATACCCTTTTTCACAAAATTAAATTTCCAATTGAAAAGGCTTTTTACATGTTATACCTATCTAACAGAAAGGATGTACACCTTACCCTTAATGAACTTTCTGAGGTTATTGAATTAAGGAGAGAAACCTGTTGGGCGTTCAAGCACAAGATAGAGCTTGCCAAAGCTAAGATCGATTTTGATGGAGAGTTTAATGGTTGGGAAATACTGGCTTTAGTTGAATTAGATGAGCAAAAGGAAGGGTAATTTGAGACATTGTTGGTGTGGGTGTCTTAGAGTCAAAGTCTGGGAAAAGTGTTAAATTATTGAGCCGAATTTCAAAAAAGGCATAAAAATAGCCCGGACTAACCGGGCTTTTTAACTTAGGTTTGATAGGCTGTGGTTTGTTTGAAATTTACCTTGTAAATAAGAGCTAAATTTTTTTATAGTTTCTAAGATTGCATTTGTGTTTATTGGAATAATTGAGGTGCAAATTCGCTCAAATAAACCCTCCAGTTTCTCCAGGTGTGTCCTCCTTCGCTTTCCACATACTCATAAGGCATTCCTAAGTCATCCAGTTTTTTTCTGTATTCAGTGTTGGCATCGTAGAGGAAGTCCGTTTTTCCAATAGCGATCCAATAAAGCTTATATCCATTTTCTTTTTGGGTTTTGAGTCCCTCATCCATGTTTTTGTACACATCTTTGCCAGAAGCATCTTCTCTGGGCATGATAGCAGCAGAGAATGGGCCTATGTAGTCAAAAGTGTTTGGATGGTAGCGGGAAATGTGAATGGTATGGAATCCCCCCATGGAAAGACCTGCTATTGCCCTACCAGATTTCTCGGCTTTGACCCTATAGTTATTTTCGACGAAGTTGATGATATCTTTGAAATTGGCTTCATAGTCACCATCCATGGTTCTTGGTTGCATAAATTGTGGCTTGTAGAATCCCTTATGCCCTTCTCCTGGTGCTGCGTCCTGAGCTACATTTCCATTTGGCATCACTACTATCATGGGTTTAGCCTTTCCTTTTGCTATAAGATTATCCATTATCTGAGCTGTTCTACCTAGAGAAATCCATGCCTCTTCATCTCCACCAGCACCATGAAGGAGGTACAAGACAGGTAATTTATCCTGTGAATTCTCATAGCCGGGAGGAGTGTAGACAGTCAGCCTTCTTTTGATTCCCAGTCCAGGAGAGTCATACCACCTTCTGGCTACGGTACCATGAGGTACATCATTTACTTTATACAAATCGGCATGTGCACCCCCAATGATGAAAATATTGGTTACAGAGGCGACATCTCTGATCAAAAAAGGATTGTTAGGATCTGTTGTCTTAAATCCGTCAATGATAAAAGAGTAATTGTACAGTTCAGGACTTAGTTTTTCTGAGGTAAATTCCCAGATACCACTCTCTCCTTTTTTCATTGCTACTTTTCCAGGCCCATCTACTTGGCCCATAGGAGAGTCGATTTTTTGGGTTGGAAGAAAATCTCCTGTAATTTCTACTTCTTTTGCATTGGGAGCCAAAACCCTGAAAATGACCGTCTGATCATCTTTTATTTCAGGTGATGTGATTTGCTGAGCGCCAAATAAGGCTTCTTGTGCCTGTGTTGTGAATGTGAAAGACACAAATAGCGCGATTAGGTAAATTAGGTTTTTGTTCATAAAATTTCTATTGTCTCATTTTGTGAAAATAGATATTTGGAATTTCAAATAAAAATTTGAAACAAAAAAAATCCATTTTTTTGGAAATGGATTTTCTGGAAGTCAGGCTTGCAATTTCAATATAGGTAGGATAAAACTGACTTTCAGGATGTCTTATTTTAGAGGTCTTGCAGGTACGCCTTCAAAAGTCATTGTTACAGGAAGAATTTTCCCGTTTTCATCAAATTCCATTTTATCTATACAGGTGACCCGATGATTTCGGTCGCTTTCTTCCAAAGGCCTTCTATGATAGACAATGTAGAAGTCATCCGTCTCAGGGATTTTCAATACAGAATGATGTCCAGCACCACGCCCTATATTGTCATCCTGCTCTAATATCACTCCTTCTCTTTCAAAAGGCCCAAAAGGACTGTCTGAAATGGCATAGGCAACCCTGTAATCAGGTCCTGTCCATCCACCCTCAGACCACATGAAGTAGTATTTTCCGTCTCGGATAAACATAAATGATCGCTTCTGGATCTGCATACCAGCCGTCAAAAACAGGATTTCCTGAAAATACCTCTTTTTTTTCTTTTGTCTCAGATGGATTACATGCAATTATGAAAATAAGGAGATATGATAAATATGTAGTTCTCATAGGTTCAATGATTTTTCTTTTAAAAGTGAATTTACTTTTTCATTATTGATAGCAATAATTTTTTCCAAATTGGTATGTAAAACGGTTGTAAATGGAAAGTAAGTTTTGACAATAATATGATATTTATGATTTCAGGTACACTTTTAATCCAAAAGCTTTTTAAATGTAATAATAACACTTAATTTAAAGGTTTGTAATTTATCTCAAACCGAAACAATAGAACCTATTAATTCCAATACAATGGAAAAACACTCAATCGATCATCTCGAAGGAATCTGTTCCCAGGTCCGAAGGGACTGTCTTCGCATGGTGCATGCCGTGCAGTCAGGCCACCCGGGAGCTGCCCTTGGCATGTGCGAATATGTTGTCGCACTCTTTTTCAATGAAATGGAGCATGACTCCGACTTCAAAATGGACGGAAAAGGAGAAGACCTTTTCTTCCTTTCCAACGGACACGTGTCTGCACTCTGGTACAGTGTGTTGGCCAGATCAGGTTACTTCGGTGTTCCCGAACTGGGCACCTTCCGTAAAATCAATTCCAGGCTTCAGGGCCATCCGGCTACAGAAGAAGGACTTCCCGGAATCAGGATTGCCTCGGGTTCTCTTGGACAGGGACTTTCTGTGGGAATCGGTGCGGCACAGACCAAAAAACTCAACCAGGATGACAAGCTTGTCTATGTGATGATGGGTGACGGTGAGCAGCAGGAAGGACAGGTATGGGAAGCTGCCATGTATGCGGCCCACCACAAGGTGGACAACCTGATCGCTGCCATTGACCTGAACAGACAGCAGATCGACGGCCCTACCGAAAAGGTCATGGACCTGATAGACCTCGGAGCCAAGTGGGAAGCTTTTGGCTGGCAGATCGTCAATATCGAAAAAGGAAACGACATGGCTTCCGTACTGGAAGGCTTGGCCAAGGCGAAGTCCCTGACCGGACAGGGCAAGCCCGTGATGATCCTGCTCCACACAGAAATGGGCTACGGGGTGGACTTTATGGTCGGCACGCACAAATGGCACGGCGTGGCACCGAATGACGAACAGCTTGAAAATGCCCTGGGACAATTGGAAGAAACATTAGGAGACTACTGAAATGGAAAAGACACTTGACTTAAAATACACCTATACCGAAAAGAAGGACACACGCTCCGGCTTCGGTGACGGACTGCTGGAAGCAGGAAGAAACAACCCCAATGTGGTAGGCCTCTGTGCCGACCTGATAGGTTCACTGAAAATGGGGGCCTTCCAGAAGGAATTTCCCGAGAGGTTTTTCCAGGTAGGTATCGCGGAAGCCAACATGATAGGACTTGCCGCCGGTATGACCATAGGGGGCAAAATCCCTTTCACGGGCACCTTTGCCAATTTCTCCACAGGACGTGTCTACGACCAGATCAGACAGTCTGTGGCCTATTCGGACAAGAATGTGAAAATCTGCGCCTCCCATGCCGGCCTTACGCTGGGCGAGGACGGTGCCACGCACCAGATACTGGAAGACCTGGGCATGATGAGAATGCTGCCGCACATGACAGTGATCAATCCCTGTGACTACAATCAGACCAAGGCCGCGACACTGGCATTGGTGGACCATGTAGGTCCTGCCTACCTCAGGTTCGGCAGACCAAGCTGGCCTATATTCACCCCTGCAGACCAGAAGTTTGAGATCGGCAAGGCCTGGAAAATGATCGATGGCAAGGACGTGACCATCTTTGCCACAGGCCACCTGGTATGGGAAGCAGTGGTAGCGGAAGCCATGTTGAGAGAGGAAGGCATTTCCGCCGAGGTAATCAACATCCACACCATCAAACCATTGGATACCGAAGCTATATTGGACTCTGTAGCCAAGACAGGCTGCGCGGTATCTGCCGAAGAGCATCAGCTCAACGGAGGTTTGGGGGACAGTATCGCCCAGACACTGATCAGAAACCATCCTGCTCCGCTGGAGTATGTGGGGGTCAACGATTCCTTTGGAGAATCAGGTACGCCGACACAGCTCCTGGAAAAATATGGACTGAATGCCGAGAATATTGTGAAAAAAGCTAAAATCGCTCTGAGAAGAAAATCAGGGTGAAATAGTGATGAAAATTCCAATTTGGATTTTACCTAAACAAAAGGATCAGGCGCAGCCTGATCCTTTTGTTATTTTTGTTGAAATATCCGGAAGAAAGCACTAACCAAGGTAGTAAAGTCAATTCTTGATGTCAGGTAAATAAATATCCCAGTATCAACTTAATATCAATTAGTATCTTCTTTAAAAACTAATTCAACTTCTAGGAGATGTTTGAATATTCCTAATATCATCTGTTTTTCCCGCCAAACAATACCACCATTCCTACACCACCTCCGCTAAAATTGTTGAGTCTTCCCTGAAGTCCAATCCGTTCATTGATGAAATAAGTCACTCCAGCTCCACCCGAAACGCCAAAAATATCTCCTGCGGTAACGCCAAGCTCCAAAAAGATATAGGTATTGTCAAGAACATGGAAATAATACCTTGGTAGTAACTGAACTAAAAACAATTCATTCACATAAGTTCCGTCAATGCCGAGTCCTATTTTATCTGAAAAGAAATAACCTACACCTGCCTGCACAGATGTAATGCCCTCACCAATAAAGAAGTTTCCACCCAAAGTGTATTTGCCTTTTTGTATGGGCCCTTTGAATGTTTGGTCATTTTCAGTTTGGCTTTGTGCATGTACATTGGAAGTAATTATCCAAAAAAAAGAAAGTAAAATTAAGTGCAGAATTTTTCTCATGATAATTGATGTTGTTGGATTTTTTAATGATAAACTTCATACGTTTAAAAAGAAACAAATATGTAGTTCAAAAATATATGAAAAATTTAGTTTTTATATTATAAATATTATTTTTTACTCTTAAACTATTAAAAAATTTATTTATCGACCAAACAGAGTTGGGGATAGAAAAAAAAAGAGGCTGGTTTTTCAAAATGTCAGCCTCTTTACTTTTTATGAATAATACTTAGAGCTCCAGCGCAATTCATTTTGAAGTTGCTTCAACTGCGTGTTTTGATCGATGGTCACATTTTCGATACCGGCAATTTTTGCAAAATCTTCTAGGTGTTCAGTGCTCAGGTTCTGACTAAAGCAGGTATGGTGTGCACCCCCGGCATAAATCCAAGCTGAACAGCCTGTTTGCATGTCAGGCAAAGGTTTCCACATCACCCTTGCTACCGGTAGCTTTGGAAGATCCTGTGGGATTTCCACTGCTTCTACGGCATTTACGACCAATCTAAACCTATTGCCCATGTCCACAAGAGAGGCATTCAGAGCCGCACCGCCTTTGCCATTGAATACCAATCTTACAGGATCTTCTTTTCCTCCTATTCCCAAAGGATGGACTTCGCATTTTGGTTTTTCTGCCGCCAATACCGGATCTACCTCTAGCATATGAGCACCCAATACCATGCTGTTTTCAGGATCAAAATGATAAGTATAATCTTCCATAAAGGCATTTCCGCCTTCCAAACCTGTTCCCATTACTTTCATTGCTCTGACAAGTGCAGCAGTTTTCCAATCTCCTTCTCCGGCATAACCATAACCCTCAGCCATCAGCCTTTGTGTAGCAATTCCGGGAAGTTGCTTCATCCCGTGCAAATCCTCAAATGTGTTGCTGAAACCTTTAAAACCACCTTCTTTCAGGAAGTTGCGCATTCCGACTTCAATCTGAGCAGCGTCTATCAAAGAAGACCTCCGATTAGCACCTTTCTTAAGATTGTCAGCCATAATATAGCTTGCTTCATACTCATCGATCAGCGCTTTGACCTCATTTTCAGTAGCAGCATTGACATAGGCTACCAAGTCACCGACAGGGAAAGTATTTACTGCGAATCCAAATTTCAGCTCAGCTTCCACTTTATCCCCCTCAGTCACCGCCACATTTCTCATATTGTCTCCAAACCTCGCAAACTTGGCACCCTGCCAATCTGCCCATGCTGAAGCAGCCCTTGCCCAAGCATCAATCTGTCTTATGGCTGCAGGATCCTGCCAATGACCTGTGACCACTTTTCGCTCAATATTCATTCTGGATACAATAAACCCGAATTCCCTGTCCCCATGCGCACTTTGATTCAGGTTCATAAAATCCATGTCAATATCATTCCAAGGTATGTCCCTATTGAACTGGGTATGAAGATGGAGTAGGGGCTTCTGTAGAACTTTCAGTCCTGAAATCCACATCTTAGCCGGAGAGAAGGTATGCATCCATGTGATAAGTCCTATGCATGACTTATCTTGATTGGCTTCTTGACAAACTGCATAAATCTCTTCAGAAGTTTTTACTATTGGTTTATAGACAATTTCTACACTTATTCCTTTTTGCTCATTAAGTGACTTGGCAATGGTTTGAGAATGTTCTGCTACTTGCTTTAAAGTCTCTTCACCATAAAGGTGTTGGCTTCCTGTGATCAGCCATACCTGATTAAGTTTTAGGTCGTTCATCATTAGGTTTGTTATTTTTATATTTTACATCCAAAAGAAATAATATAGTAATCCCACGATCAATATGATTCCTGCTGCTGAAAGGTTAAACGGCGTGGCCGTGTTGAAAAGCGCAGGATCAGTTGAAAGTGATTTAGGGTCTGCTGTTTTTAACCTTACATTGGTATAAAAAATGACACCCAGCATCAAAAGAAGGGAGGCCATCATAAAGGCGGATTCAATTCCAAATTTTCCCCAGACATCGAATTGAATAAAGGCAAGAGCAGCAATTGCTATACCCAATATCATAAAGAAAGAAGAGATTGTCACTGTGTTTCCTGCTTTGCTTTTTTCGCGGTAATCTGGGTTGAGAAAAGACTTTTTTTCAGTAAAGCTTATTACTGAAGCAACTAGAAGCAAGAAGATAAAAACATATCCCATCCGTAGGATAAAAGGCATGTCAGGATAAATCACCTTGCATAAGATGCCGGCAGGTAAGGTGGCTATTGCTGTCCACAAGGCCCCGTTTGCCGTAATCTGTCTCCAGAATAATCCCATACAGAAAACGGCAACTACTCCAGGATAGATATAGCCGGTGTATTCTTGAATATATTGGAAAACTTGATCCAAAGTAGCAAGTTGCGGGGCAACAAACATGGCAATCAATAAAGCAACCACGGCTACCAGTCTCCCTGAGTTTACCAACTGCCTGTTGTTGGCTTTGGGATTGAAAAATTCCCGGTAAATATCCATTGTGAAAATTGTGGAAGTACTGTTGATCATTGAAGCAAGTGAAGAGACAATAGCCGCAGCGAGCGCTGCAAAGGCCAAACCTCTGATCCCTGCAGGCACGAAGTTTTTCAAAAGCCAAGGATAAGCTTCGTCTGATTTATCAATCGTTCCAATCTGTTCTATCGGCAGATTGAGCATGGCTGACAATTCTTCGGGGCTGGATTTGTTGATCAACACCCAAGCAGCTATTCCCGGTATGACAACCAAAACCGGAATTAAAATTTTAAGATAACCCGCAAAGATCAATCCTTTTTTGGCTTCATCTATACTTTTTGCTGCCAATCCTTTCTGAATGATGTATTGATTGAATCCCCAATAACCTATATTGGTCAACCACATAGCCCCTAGAATTACTGCAATACCAGGCAGGTCTTGGTAGGCATCTTTTAAGCCACCTTCACCATCAGGAATCATGATTTCTCCTTGAGGTATGATCATTACAAAGTGCTCTTTAGCACCTTCATAAAGGTTGGACATGCCCACAAAAATACCCGAACCATCACCAACAGCATCAAGCGCCAAATATGTAGTGATAAGCCCACCCGCTATCAAAACTACTACCTGCACAACGTCTGTCCATGCTACAGCTTCCAGGCCTCCATATATGGAGTAAATTCCTGAGAAGATCAATAAACCTATGATGCCATATTGAAGGGGAACCCCCATGATTTTTTCTAAAGCCAAAGCTCCCAAATAACTTACTGATGTTAAGTTGACAAAAACATACACCAAAAGCCAAAATACTGCAAAGGCTGTACTAACCCTTCCATCAAATCTCGACTTCAGGAATTGTGGCATGGTGTATATGCCATTTTTAAGAAACACCGGTAGGAAATACTTGGCAACAATGATCAAGGTCACAGCAGCTATCCATTCGTATGCAGCTATTCCCAGTCCTATGGCAAAACCTGATCCTGATGTACCTATAAAGTGTTCTGCAGAAATATTAGCCGCAATGAGGGAAGCTCCTACAGCCCACCATGTTAGAGATTTATCAGCCAAAAAATATTCCTGAGCGGTTTTCTGGATACCTTTTTTAGTCCTGGAGACATAGAGTCCTACTGCTACTATGATGGTGGCATATACAGCAAAAACTATATAATCTAATGTGGAAAAGCCTGATTCCATTAGGTTTATTGGGGGTTTATCGAGATGTTATTAAATAGGTTTAAGTAATTAAGTGTCTTAATTACACATAAAAATTGTGATAAAAAAATTTTGGCAAAAAATTAATTGCTTTCGAAGAAGATTTCACTCTTTGGCATAAAGTTGTGAATACTCAAAAAATTGTCTTTATAGTGCCCTTCATCCAAACTGTAATAATATGCTCCTTTCTTGGAGCTTGATTTATCTTTTTCTTTTTCCTTTTTCAGCAGGTTGGTAGAAAGTAGTTTGCGGGTAAAATTCCTTTTGTCAATCTTAGTTTCATAAAGACCTTCGTACATGGCCTGCAACTGCGGTAAGGTGAATTTATCAGGTAAAAGTTCGAATAGGATGGGATGAAAAGCTGCCTTATACCTCAGTTTATTTAATGCAAGGTCTACCATTTCCTGATGATCAAAAATCAATTTAGGCAAAGATTTGAGTGGAAACCAATGTGCATGAAAGTTGTCATTGATTTGACGTTGGTATTTTTCTATATCAATCAAAGCGACATAGGGTATAGCCAACACTCTTTCTATGGGGTCCCTGTCTGGCCTGCTGAATGCCTGAATCTGCTCCATATAGATATCATGCAATCCGGTCAATTGATTCAGGATTCTGTTAGCGGCTTCATCTAGAGATTCAGTTTCCTGAACAAAACCTCCCATGAGACTCCATTTTTCCTTTTCAGGAGCGAATCCCCTTTGTATAAGAAGCAACTTGTATTCACTTCCGTCAAAACCGAAAATAATACAGTCTACAGCGACCAAAAGTCTTTTTTGATTTGAATATTGCATCTATTTATTTGATTTAATAGGCGACTAAATAGCTAAAGTAAGATTTGACGGTTACAAATTCATGTTTTTGTATACAATTTTTTATAGAGTGCCTGTTTCTGGAAAATACGGATATTCGCTATTATCGCTTTCTTGAAAAAGAAGCTGCGAGAAAAGGTATAGATCATTTCTCCAAACTTTAAAATCATGTCCTCCGGGCTCTACATAATAGATATGTGGCACCCCATGTTTTTTCATGTATTCATGGGTTCTTTCGCTGATATGAAAGAGGTTATCATCTGATCCACATGAGATCCAAAGCAGTTTAAGTTTGTCTTTAGCAGCATCTGGATCTGGTAGAAGTGTTTCCGGTAACCTTGTGTTCGGGGCAGAAGAAAAACCTCCGACCCAAGCAAATGTATCCAGATTGCCAAGACCGAAATTCAGAGATTGCCCGCCTCCCATGGACAGTCCAGCCAATGCACGGTTTTCTCTATCCGTTTTTATGGGGTATTTCTTTTCGATAAATGGGATTAGGTCTTTCAGAAGGTCTTTTTCAAAAGTAGAAAAGGCCTGTACCTTCAGGCTGTCAAAGATGTTTCCTGTTGCCCGATCGTCTTTCATTGCCCTTCCATTAGGCAGCACTACGATCATATCGGCTAGCTTTTTATCAGCATAAAGGTTGTCAAATATGACCTGAGGAGATCCTTGGTCTAGCCATTCTTTTTCGTCACCACCTATTCCATGAAGAAGATACAGAACAGGGTATTCCTTATTTTCATTAAAAGAAGGTGGAGTGTAAACCAAAGCCTTTCTATCTACCCCAACTGTACTGGACGGATAGGAGATCGTATCTATTCTTCCTCTTTCAATATTGGCCCTTTGTTGGTCAAATCCGATCGGAGCCTGTAAAGTATCTTTTTGTGCATTACACAAGATTGTAAACAAACATAAAACAAAAATTGGGAGCAATGTTTTTCTGGTCATTTGGCTTGAGTTTATTAAAGTGTAGTATAAACACTTTAAATATAAGGGATTTATTTTGAGATTTTTAAATGATTTTCATTTTATCGTAAACATAAGAAGTGTTTTAGCAAATTAAGTAAAGCAAAAATTCATTTTTAATATTTAGTGTTAAAAATACAATTAATGTTTTTATATTGTCCTTTCATATTGATCTGAAGGATATACATCAAAGTGTACTCAGAGTATTCAGATAACCGGAAGATAACCTAGACCCATGAGACCATTAATTATCATATTGTTATTATTTATTTTTCAATGTACCCTCTCTCAGCAGGCAAAAGCTCAGGATGATCAGGTGCAATTTTTCGATCTCAGGCAAGTAAAACTCAAAGATAGTCCTTTCAAAAGAGCTCAGGAGGTTGATAAAAAATACATTCTTGAAATGGATGTGGACAGACTTCTCGCTCCTTACATGAAAGAAGCGGGGCTTACTTGGTCCGCTGATAACTACGGAAATTGGGAAAACACAGGTCTGGATGGTCATATTGGAGGGCATTATCTTTCTGCCCTTTCCTTGATGTTTGCGTCTACAGGAGACCCTGAAATCAATAAAAGGTTGGACTACATGCTGGAGCAATTGAAGCTTGCACAGGACCAAAGTGGGGATGGTTATCTTGGCGGGGTTCCTGATGGCAGAAAAATTTGGAATGAACTTAAATCCGGTAAGATCAATGCAGGCAACTTTTCACTCAATGACAGGTGGGTTCCCTTATACAACATTCATAAAATTTTTGCAGGATTGAGGGATGCCTATTGGATAGGAGGGAAGGAAATAGCGAAACCTATGCTTGTATCGCTTTCTGATTGGTTTTTAGACCTCACGGATGGGTTCACGGAAGATCAGTTTCAGGAAATGCTCATCAGTGAGCATGGCGGCTTAAATGAAGTTTTTGCTGATGTTGCAGTGATGACCGGAGATTCAAAATATTTGTCATTGGCCAAGAAAATGTCCCACAATGCCATCCTCCAACCTTTAAAAGAAGAGAAAGACGAACTGAATGGCCTTCATGCCAATACCCAAATTCCCAAAGTGATCGGTTTTCAGAGAATTGCACAAGTGTCCAAAGATCAGAATTTACATCAGGCTTCTGACTTTTTCTGGAAGAATGTAGTGCACCAACGCTCCGTTTCAATTGGTGGAAACAGCGTGAGGGAGCATTTTCATCCTACAAGTGATTTTTCATCCATGCTTTCCTCCGAACAGGGACCCGAGACCTGCAACACCTATAATATGATGAGGCTTTCTGAAATGCTTTTTCAGCTGGCTCCTGACAGGAAGTATATTGATTATTACGAACGAGCTGTTTTCAACCATATTCTGTCCACCCAACATCCAGAAAAAGGTGGCTTTGTGTATTTCACTTCCATGCGCCCTCAACATTATCGGGTGTATTCCCAGCCACATGAGAATTTTTGGTGCTGTGTGGGTTCCGGTTTGGAAAATCATGCCAAATATGGTCAGGCCATTTACGCATACAGAAAAGATGATTTGTATCTGAATTTATTTATCGCTTCTGAACTGGACTGGCAGGAAAAGGGAATAAAACTCATTCAAAAAACCGATTTTCCTTACAAAGATGAGAGTGAAATTACCTTTTCCCATAAAGGGAAAAAGTCATTTAACCTTAAAATAAGATATCCGAATTGGGTTAAAGAAGGGATGTTGGAAGTCACAATAAATGGAGAACAGGTAGAAGTTAGCGTGGACAGGCATGGGTATATCACATTAAATAGAGAATGGACATCTAAAGATAAAATCAACCTCAAACTACCTATGGAAACAAAGGCAGAGAGACTTCCTGATGGATCCAATTGGGTGTCTTTCA
The DNA here is from genome assembly GCF_019343195.1 of Arthrospiribacter ruber. Lineage (GTDB taxonomy): Bacteria > Bacteroidota > Bacteroidia > Cytophagales > Cyclobacteriaceae > Arthrospiribacter > Arthrospiribacter ruber. Next base: position 109,163 of record NZ_RPHB01000005.1, on the reverse strand, counting down.
GTCATGGGCCGATTGTGCTAGGTGCAAAAACGGGTGCAGATGATCTCAAGGGATTGTTTGCAGACGAAAGTAGGATGGGCCATGTGGCTGCCGGCAAAATGGTCCCTCTCGAACTCAATCAGGTTTTGAAAAAAGAGAACAATCCTCTTCCCGTGCAACAGGAAGGGTTTAGGTTTCTAATTGCTTCAAATGAATTTCACCAATCGGATGAACAAATTGAATTACTACCCTTTTTTGAAATTCATGATAGCAGGTATCAATTGTACTGGCCGATTGCTGATAAAGATGAGCTAGGAGAATTCAAAAACCAGCTTTATGAAAGAGATGAGCTGATGCGACGTTTGGAGGAGGTTACCGTAGATCAGGTGGCTGCCGGTGAGCAACAACCCGAAACTGAACATTCATTCAAAGGGAGGAATACTGAAATCGGGCAGGAAAACGGGAGATTTTGGAGACAGACTTCTGACTTTTTTCAGTATATCTTGAAGAACCAAGAAAAAGAGGGGAAAGTGATCAGGGTTATTTACCTTTTGCCTTCTTCTGATGAGGAATTCAATATTTATATCAATGGGGATTTGCTGAAAAAAGAATCATTGGCAGGGGTAAATGATCAATTATATATGGTTGATTACAATTTGGAAAACAAAAATGCTGAGATACTTGAATTCAAGATTGAAAGCAATGGTAGACTGAGCCCTAAAATTCACCATATCAGGCTTATGAAAAGGAGCCTATAACAGGTTTGAACTTATCAAGTAATCCATTAAAATAGATTTAACAATAAACACTCAACCAATAAAATTTATGAAAACCGGACGCTTAAAAGGACTGATGTTACTGGCAGCAGCATTGTTGCTTACATTTGTGACTACAGCCCAAAACCGCCTGATTGTTAATGCAGATCAGGGGACGGTCACCATCAACAGGCATATTTACGGACATTTTGCTGAGCATTTGGGTAGGAATATCTATGGAGGGATTTGGGTAGGCCCGGATTCGGATGTGCCCAATGAAGACGGGTACAGGAAAGATGTGATGCAGGCCTTGATTGATCTGGAAATCCCTAATCTGAGGTGGCCTGGAGGCTGCTTTGCTGACGAATACCATTGGACTGATGGGATCGGAGATCCTGCGGATAGGCCCAAAATGGTAAATACCCACTGGGGAGGTGTGACAGAAGACAACTCCTTTGGAACACATGAATTTTTGAATTTCGCCAAGAAGATAGGAACAGAGCCATACATTACAGGAAATGTTGGTTCCGGTTCGGTAGAAGAAATGTCCAAGTGGATAGAGTACATCAATTTTGATGGCGTGAGCCCAATGGCTGAATTGAGAAAAAAGAACGGTCAGGAAGAACCATGGAACATCAAATACTGGGGAGTAGGTAACGAAAGCTGGGGATGTGGCGGTAATATGACTCCGGAATACTATGCCAATGAGTACAGAAGGTATGCCACCTTTGCCAGGGATTATGGAGGAAATAAACTTTACAAGATTGCAGGTGGTGCCAATGATTGGGACCTGAACTGGACTGATGTTTTGATGAAAAATATTCCCCTAAACATGATGGATGGTTTGTCCCTTCATTATTATACGGTAACCGGTACTTGGGAGAATAAAGGAAAGGCAACAGAATTTACCAAAGAAGAATATCTTGAAACTTTAAGAAAAGCTTCAAGGGTAGATGAGTTGATCACCAAGCACAGCACCATCATGGACAAGTATGACCCAGAAAAGAAAGTGGGGATTATTCTGGATGAGTGGGGTACTTGGTTTCAAGTCGAGCCTGGAACCAACCCAGGTTTTCTGTATCAGCAAAATACCATGAGGGATGCCCATGTTGCGGCAATTTCACTCAACATCTTCAACAAGCATGCAGAAAGGGTTCACATGGCCAATCTGGCACAGACGGTCAATGTGCTTCAGGCAATCATTTTGACCAATGAAAATGACATGATTTTGACACCTACATATCATGTATTTGACCTGTACAAGCCTCATAAAGATGCTACACTTTTGTCACACCATTTGATCTCAGAGGAAGTTAGCTTTGGAAAAGAAAAGCTGGAAGCACTTAGTGTTTCTTCTTCCAAATCTGGTGATGGTACAGTGAATATCAGTATCGCAAACATCCATCCGGACAAAAAAATCGACTTGGATGTGGCCTTGAGAGGGATCGAAGCCAAAAATGTTACTGCCCAGATTGTAACTGCAGCTTCAATCGACTCATACAATTCTTTTGACAAAAAAGACGTGGTCAAAAAAGCTGATTTTAAGGATTTTAAATTGAACAAAGACAACCTGAAAATTGCAGTACCTGCCAATTCAGTATTAATGGTCAGGGTAAAATAAGTAGAAATATGAGCAAAGAGTATGTAATTGGATTGGATTATGGGACGGATTCTGTCCGGGCGGTATTGGTAGACAGTGCTGATGGCAGCACCTTGGCTAGTGAAGTCTATTGGTATCCCAGATGGAAAGCCGGAAAGTACTGTGATCCTGTTATCAATCGCTTCAGGCAACATCCATCTGATCATCTCGAAGGTCTGGAAATGACCATCAAAGGAGTAATTGCCCAATCTGAAATTGAACCAAGCCAAGTCAAGGCCATCTGTGTGGATACTACTGGGTCTTCTCCAATGGCTGTTGATAACAAAGCCCAGTCTTTGGCTTTTCATCCGGATTTTAAGGATAACCCCAATGCCATGATGGTATTGTGGAAAGACCATACCTCCATTGCGGAAGCTGATGAAATCAACCATGTTGCCCGTACTTGGGGAGGGGAGGACTTCACCAAGTACGAGGGAGGAATCTACTCATCCGAGTGGTTTTGGGCAAAAATCCTGCACATCATCAGACAGGATGACAAGATAAAAAAATCTGCCTTTTCATGGATGGAGCATTGTGACTTCATAACAGCCCAGCTGATTGGCTGCACAGATCCTTTGGCTTTGAAAAGGAGTAGATGTGCAGCTGGACATAAAGCACTTTGGCATGAGTCATGGGGAGGTTTACCACCCAAAGAGTTTCTCGGAAAATTTGATCCATACCTGGCAGATTTGAAAGACAGGCTTTATAGTGAAACCTACACTTCAGACGAAGTAGCAGGCAAACTCAGTGAAGAATGGGCAGATAAATTAGGACTTTCTACCGCTGTTGTTGTAGCAGTAGGCACTTTTGATGCCCATGCAGGTGCCGTAGGAGGGGAAATCACTGAAAATACACTTGTCAAAGTAATGGGGACTTCCACCTGTGATGTCATGGTTGCCTCCAAAGAAACTATAGGGGCCAAACTGGTCAAAGGAATATGCGGACAGGTGGATGGCTCGGTGATTCCGGGTACCATAGGCTTGGAAGCAGGCCAATCCGGTTTCGGAGATGTATTGGCTTGGTTTAAGAACCTTATTCTAAAGCCTTCTATCGCAATGATAAAAGAGAGCAAAACATTGGATGCAACACAGAAAAGCCAATTGATAGCTGAGTTGGAAGAACAGCTGCTGACCAGGCTTTCAGATGAGGCTTTGGCCATACCTGTTGCTGAGTCCAAGCTTGTTGCTTTGGATTGGATAAATGGAAGAAGAACCCCTGACGCCAATCAATCCCTTAAGGGAGCTATCAGAAACCTGAATATGGGTTCAGATGCAGCAAGGATTTTCAAGTCTTTGGTAGAAGCCATCTGTTTTGGTTCGAAAAGGATTGTTGACCGCTTCAGGGAAGAAGGAGTGCAACTTGATGCCGTAATCGGATTGGGTGGGGTGGCCAAAAAATCGACTTTGGTTATGCAGACCATGGCAGATGTATTGGATATGCCTATCAAAGTAGCTACATCCGACCAGGCTCCTGCATTAGGTGCAGCGATGTATGCGGCTGTGGCGGCCGGGATCCACGAAGATACCCAAAAAGCCATTCAGGCAATGGGCAGTGGCTTTGACAAAACCTACCATCCTATAGCAGAAAATGTCACCATTTACGAGAAGCTATATGCGGAGTATATGGAGTTTGGGAAAGATATTGAAGGCAACTGATATTAGATTTTAGAAGGTAGATTTTAGATTTGGAAAGCAGAATTTGAAGATCAAACACTTAAATTTATGATTATCAATCATGTTTTTTTAATTCTAAATTTTTATCGAAATGCAAAATCTGATCAAACAAAGGACAAAAAAATTTGCTCTTGATATTTTGAACCTTGTTGAAGTATTGCCGAATTCGGTTGGGACCAAAATAATATCCTTCCAGCTTGTAAAGTCAAGTACATCAGTCGGTGCAAATTATAGAGCTGTCTGTAGGTCAAGGAGTGATAAGGAGTTTATTTCAAAAATGCATATTGTATTAGAAGAAATAGATGAAAGTGCTTATTGGTTGGAGTTGCTTCATGAGAAAAGATGGGTTGATGTTAACAACCTATTGAAAGAAGCAGACGAATTGATAGCAATATTTGTAAGCAGTTTAAAAACTGTCAAAAGCAGAATCAACAACTCAAAAACAAGCAAATAACCGTCTACTCCCAAGTTCCCCCAATCTTAACTCTTCAATCTTAAATCTTCAATCTTAAATCTTCAATCTACAATCTTAACTCTAAGACCAAATGTACCAAGAACTTAAACGTGAATGCTACGAAGCAAATATGCAACTGCCAAAACTGGACCTGGTGGTTTACACTTTTGGGAATGTCAGTGCAGTGGATAGGGCAAATGGTGTTTTTGCCATCAAACCAAGCGGTGTGCCTTACGAAGAACTGAAGGTGGATGATATCGTCATTGTCGACTTTGACAGTAAGGTAGTCGAAGGAAAAATGAGACCTTCATCCGATACCAAAACACATGCTTTTTTGTATAAGCATTGGGAAACTATCGGTGGAATATGTCATACGCATTCCACTTATGCGGTGGCCTGGGCGCAGGCCATCATGGACATTCCCAATTTTGGGACCACGCATGCGGATCACTTGACTGCCGATATCCCTTGTGCTCCACCTATGGCCGACAAGCTGATTGAAGGGGATTATGAGCATAACACGGGGCAGCAGATTTTGGATTGCTTTGCAGAAAAGAAACTCAGTCCGCAGGAAGTAGAAATGATTTTGGTAGGCAGTCATGGACCTTTTGCTTGGGGGAAGGATGCATCCAAAGCTGTTTACAACAGCAAAGTTCTGGAAGAAGTGGCCAAAATGGCTTACCTCACCCTACAGATCAACCCCAATGCAGCGAGACTAAAAGATGCTTTGGTCAAAAAACACTATGAAAGGAAACACGGAAAAGATGCCTACTATGGGCAGGGATGCTAAATTTTACTGATATGTATAAACCGCTAACAAAATGCCTTATGGGTATTGCGCTGACTGGAATTCTTTTTTCCAGCTGCAATACTCCCCAAAAAGATGAAAAAGAAATGGACAAAGAAACAGTCAATTTTAAAGTAAAAGTCAATGAAGTGAAAGTTGGTGATAAAAATGCCAAAGTGTTTCACTTGGATAATGGAAATGGTATGGAGGTTGAAATTTCCAGCTTTGGAGGCATCATCTCTAAATTGATCGTGCCGGATAAGGAAGGCAATAGTGAAAACATTGTACTTGGTTATGAAAACATTGCTGACTATGACAATAACGATTACTATTTTGGTGCTGCCATAGGCCGTTTTGGAAATAGAATTGCCAAAGGACAGTTTGAATTAGACGGACAGACCTACCAATTGGCTACCAATGATGGCAACAATCATCTGCATGGTGGGCTTTTGGGCTTCAACAGGGTGGTTTGGGATGCTGATGTCCAGGAAGGAGAAAAATCTGTAAAGGTGATTATGTCTTATTCCAGTCCAGATGGTGAAGAAGGTTATCCCGGTAACCTGAAAACCACCCTTACTTTTGAACTGACAGCTGACAATAAGCTGCTACTGGAATTTGAATCAGAAACAGACCAAGCTACAATTGTAAACCTGACTCACCATGGATATTTCAACCTGAGTGGGATGAAGGAGGATATTTTGGGCCATCAACTTACCCTGAATGCTTCCAAATATACACCTGTGGATGATGAACTGATCCCAACAGGTGAGCTGGAACCTGTGGAAGGAACAGCTTTTGATTTTACCAGCAGTCATAAAGTAGGGGAAAGAATTGCCGAGGTACCAGGAGGTTATGACCATAACTTTGTAGTGAAGGAATCCCATTCCGATGAGCTGGTAAAAATGGCGGAACTTTACCACGAGGCCTCAGGAAGATTGATGGAATTGTACGCGGATTCTCCAGCAGTACAATTTTACTCAGGTAATTTCCTGGATGGAAAAGTAACGGTGGATAATGTTACCTACAATCAGTACATGGGACTTTGCCTAGAGCCCCAGACTTTTCCCAATGCACCAAATGAACCCTCATTTCCTACTGCCAGGTTGAACCCTGGAGAAAAATACACACATAAAATAGCCTATCATTTCAAAGTCAAATAAGAATTGTTTGACTCATTTCTCAAACCTATATCAAACCTAATTAACCATGAAATTTCTAATTTATTCATTTTTGGCAATGATTTTTGGATATTCAGTGATCTCAGAAATCAACGAAACCAAACCAAAAACCAATCCAGATGACAATCATGAATCGCTCGCCAAAGCAGCAGAAGGTCTCTTCAAAATCGGTACTGCACTGAATGAAAGACAACTTAACAGTGGAGAAAACCAATCCTTGGCCCTGACCAAACAACACTTTAATGCAATTGTAGCTGAAAACTGTATGAAAAGTGGCAGAATTCAGCCTGTAGAAGGGGAGTTTGTGTGGGAGCACGCGGACAGGTTCGTAGAATTTGGCGAGAAGCACGGAATGGAAATTAATGGACACACTTTGATCTGGCATTCACAGGCTCCGAGATGGTTTTTTGTAGACGAGCAGGGCAATGATGTTTCCAAGGAAGTTCTTATAGAAAGAATGGAAACGCATATCAACACTTTGGTTGGAAGGTACAAAGGCCGGGTCCATACTTGGGATGTGGTCAATGAAACCATCTTGGATGACGGTTCTTGGAGAAACAGTAAATTTTATCAGATTCTTGGTGAAGATTTTGTCAAAATAGCTTTTGAACTTGCCCATAAAGCGGATCCTGAGGCTCGATTGTTTTACAACGACTATTCTATGGCCATGCCGGGAAAAAGAGAAGGTGTGGTAAATATGGTAAAGAACCTACAGAAACAAGGTGTGAAAATTGACGGTATTGGTATGCAGGGACATGTTGGCTTGGATTATCCTTCATTGGAAGAGTTTGAGAATAGCATCAAAGCTTTTGCTGATTTGGGAGTGGAAGTCATGATTACGGAAATGGATGTGTCTGCATTGCCAAACCCAAGCAATCATCAAGGGGCGGAGATTTCTGACTCTATTGAGTATCAGCAGATGCTTAATCCCTATACAGAAGGCTTGCCTGATTCGGTTCAGCAAAGGTTCAATGAACGCTACCTCGATTTCTTCAATTTGTTTTTGAAATACAAAGACAACATCAGCAGGGTGACTTTTTGGGGTGTGACGGACAGGTACTCTTGGAAAAACAATTTCCCTGTAAGAGGAAGAACTGATTACCCGCTTTTATTTGATAGAGATTATCAGGCAAAAGCTGTGGTAAGTGATATCATAGAGCTTTTGGGCGAGCATCAGGCACAATAAGTGTAATTTTGGATCCGTCTTGATCCACGGATTTGGCTTAAATGATATTTTGAGAAGATATTTAATTGATACTAGATTGATATTTAGATATTGACCCGAAATAATCTATAATCCTAATAATTAAAGCTTCTGCCAAAGGAGTATGTAAACAATTAAGAATTTAATTTTTCCAGCTGTCTTGTCTATTTAAGGAAATGTTACCTAAAATAGATAAGGCAGCTGAAGTTTCATTACATAATTATAAAAATTCGAAATCAGAATCAATTTATTCATGCTATCAAACCCTTTTCCTAAGCAACTGCTGATTTTTGTGATTCTTTTTACCTTGGCAATTTTACCTAGATTGTCTTTTTCACAGCAAGCAAAAGCACAAAATCCAATCATATTTGCCGACGTGCCGGATCTATCGATGGTCAGGGTAGGAGATACCTATTACATGAGCAGCACAACCATGCACATGTCACCTGGTGTTCCCATCATGAAATCGACTGATTTGTCCAATTGGGAATTGATCGGCTATGCCTACGATCAGCTGGTGGATAATGCTGCGATGAACCTAAGTAAAGAAGAAAGTGCATATGGACGTGGTTCATGGGCCAGTTGTCTTCGGTACCATGAGGGAAGGTTCTTTTTGAGTACTTTTTCTGCAACAAGTGGGAAAACCCATATTTACATTACAGATGATATTGAAAAAGGGGAATGGAAAGAGGTGAATTTTGAACCATCCTACCATGACCACAGCATTTATTTTGATGAAGATGGAAAAATCTACATGATCTGGGGTGCAGGAGAGATCAGCATAGTAGAATTAGAAAAAGACCTGAGCGGGATTGTCCCTGGAACTGAAAGAGTACTGATCGAAAATGCCAGTAAACCTGCAGGTGAAAACATCATGTTGAATGCAGAAGGCTCTCAGATCTTCAAAGTTGGAGAGTACTTTTATTTGTTCAACATAGTCTGGCCCAGAGAAGACATGAGGACTGTATTGGTACATAGATCCAAAAGTCTACATGGTCCCTTCGAGGGAAAAGTAGTGCTCAAAGACAGAGGAATTGCGCAGGGTGGGCTGATCGATACACCTGATGGAAACTGGTACGCTTATCTTTTTAGAGATTATGGAGCAGTGGGAAGAATTCCATATTTGATTCCTGTCACTTGGGAAAATGATTGGCCGGTTTTGGGAGAGAACGGAAAAGTCCCTGATTATTTGGACCTTCCGGTAAATACAGGATTGATTTCTGGAATAGTGGCTTCCGATGACTTTTCAAGAGAGGAAAGAGATTCTACTTTTCTGCCGTTGGTGTGGCAGTGGAATCACAATCCTGTAGAAGAAAATTGGTCTCTTACAGAAAGGCCCGGGTTCTTAAGGTTAAAGTCGGATAGATTAGATAATAACTTTGTGGAAACCAGAAATACTTTAACCCAAAGGACATTTGGTCCAAAAAGTCAGGCAGTTACAAGGGTTGACCTGCAAGGTCTTGAAGATGGAGATGTGGTAGGCTTGGGACTATTGCAAAAAGAATATGGTTTTATCGGAATAAAAGCAGGGGATCAAAAAAAGGCACTTGTCATGTCCATTGGAAATGAAGATAATGAGCAGGTTATGGAAGAATTGTCATGGAATGAAGGCAATGTTTACCTTAAAGCTATTTGTGATTTTGAGAACCAAAAGGATTCAGCATTCTTTCAATACAGCAAAGATGGAAAGGAATGGAAAGATTTTGGGGCAGAACTTAAGATGAATTATACATTACCCCACTTTATGGGATACCGGTTTGGACTTTTTTATTATTCTACCAAATCAACCAGAGGCTATGCTGATTTTGATTCTTTTGAAATTTCTATTCCTGAGAATTGAAATTCTGGGAATGATTTAAAGACCAGGACGATAATTGGTTTGTCACTTGGTTTAGGTTTTCGAAAATAATGAAAGTCAACCAAGTATTGGTTTGATATATTCTGTAATAGGAATTTATGAGAGATAAGTTTACAGAGTTAAGAGTTTAGGTTTTTTCAAAAATGAACCTTTTATCATGATTTTAAGGTAGTTCGTTAATTTTTTTCAGTTAAATGTTGAAATCACACTTATTATTCCGATATTGGATTGCGTATGGAAAACAACAAATGATTTATATTAAAAAAGTATCACTTTTGCTTTTCGTACATTTCAATTTCTTAAACCTATTATACCTAAAAATTTTCCATGAACAGTACAGTTGATTGTATCAGGGGAATGGTAAACAGCACCGGGAAAAAGACGCTGGTTTTTTTCCTGGTGTGTTTGCTGAGTTTTGAATCAGCACTCATTGCCCAATCCCAATCTGAAAGAAAATTCGAAAACCCCATTTTAGCTGGATTTTATCCGGACCCAGGCATGTTCAGGGTTGGAGACGATTTTTATCTGGTTACTTCCACATTTACCTTCTTTCCTGGAGTACCCATTTTCCATAGTACAGACTTAGTCAATTGGAGACAATTGGGGCATGTTTTGGATCGTCCTTCCCAAATGGATGTAGAGGGTCTACAGCTTTCAGAAGGTATCTTTGCGCCTACCATACAGCACCATGAAGGTGTTTTTTATATGATTACCACTATTGTCGGTAAAGGGGGAAATTTTGTAGTTACTGCAACAGATCCAGCGGGACCATGGAGTGATCCGGTTTTCTTACCGGCTGTTCAGGGAATTGACCCTTCGATTTTCTTTGACGATGATGGCAAAAATTACATCATTTACAATGGTGATCCACCGGAAAACAAATCACTTTACAGAGGTCACCGAACGATCAGAATGATTGAGTTTGACACAGAAACCCTCAAGACAGTAGGGGATAATGTTATTTTGGTCAATGGTGGGGTCGACATCCATTCCAAGCCTGTTTGGATAGAAGCACCTCATATTTACAAAACAAGAGGTTATTACTACCTCTGGGCTGCTGAAGGCGGGACAAGTGTCAATCACTCACAGGTTGTATTTAGGACCAAAGACCTGAAAGAAATGTTTATTCCTTATAAAAACAACCCCATATTGACTCAGAGGCATTTGGATCCAGCGAGACCCAATCCGATTTCTGCCGCAGGTCATGCTGATATGGTGGAAACAAAAAACGGAGAGTGGTGGGCAGTTTTTCTTGCGACCAGACCTTACGACAAAAAGGATTATTACAACATCGGTAGAGAGGTGTTTTTGGCACCTGTCACTTGGACAGAGGATGACTGGCCTGTAATCAGCGCAGATTTTACAGAAGTGCAATATTTTTATGATGCTCCGGATCTTCCTGAAAATAAGGAAAATATACCATTCCCTGTATCAGGAAGTTTTACCATCAAAGACAACTTTGACAGCGAAAAACTTAAAGATTATTGGGTGTTTGTAAGAGTTCCAAAAGAAAAATGGCATTCTATCAATACCAAAGCGAAAAAGCTTACCATACAGCTTAGGCCAGAGACCATGTTCGAAAGGAAAAACCCAAGCTTCATCGGTAGAAGACAACAACATAATTTGGGATATGCAACCACCGACCTGACATTTGAACCAAAATCATCCAATGAAATGGCAGGCATGATGTTGCTTCAAAATGAGGAGCATCATATTTTCTTCGCAAAAGGAATAGATGAAGAAGGAAACCATTTCGCTAAGGTACTCAAAGCTACCAAGGAAGGCACTTATGAAGAGCTTTCCAATACCAAGTTAGGTAAATCCCCTAAGTCTACCCTTTCCCTAAAAGTGGAATTCGAAAATGCTAAATATACTTTTTCCATTAAGGAAAGAGGAGATAAGGACTGGAAAGAGGTACTGGAATTTGCTGAAGGGGAATACCTAAGTACCAGAATGGCCGGAGGCTTTGTAGGTGTTACCATGGGGCCATACGCTACTTCTTCTGGGGAGTCAAGTGATAATAGTGCTGATTTTCATCAATTCACCTACTCAGGTGAAAGCACTGCAGTAAAAAACCAAAAATAATGTATTTAAAAAAATGAATTTTAGGGTTTCTTGTAATAGAATGTTTTGATCTACAAGATCAAATCATTTTTAAAACCCCGATCAGAAACCTAATCTGAATCGGGGTTTTTCTTTTTCTGGGAATATTTAAATAATGGAGTCATTGTGTAAAAAATACAGTATTGTTTATATTGTCAAGATTTCCAATGTAAAAACCAAAGTAAGTCAAGGAGTATGTAAGGTTTTATGTATTTCCACAATTATGCCACTAACCAATTTAAATAAGGGTCTAGATCAATCCGATAATAATAGATACCTGCCTGCCGCAGGCAAGTTGGATCCGCCTCGGCGGACAAGTTATTCATTGATAACTTGTCCCGGTTTATCGGGATTAGCTAGAAATCATAGGTTTATTCCACTAAATAGGTTCTACTGGTAAGAAAGCTGATAATCATGTAAAGTTATAAATGAATTTTATTTGAATTAATGAATTGTAACAATCAGATATTCAATTATTTATAAATAGAAAACCTTAAACCTAATAACCGAAAAAAGATGAAACAAAAAAGCAAATCCCTTATGATCTTAGGGCTTGCCCTGGGATTAAGTATCTCTAATGGTATTGCTCAACAGGCAAATGTCAACCTTGAGTTTGACCCACAAAGAGACAAAGAAGGACTGATTCCATTCAGTGCCAGGATCAATTCACCGGAAGTACATGATGATAGGACCGTAACGTTTAGACTGATTGCTCCAGAAGCTAAGGAAGTTAAACTTGCCGGAATAGCACTGTTGACCGGTTTGGGAAAGGGTAATGAGCCCATCCCTTTTTCTAAAAATCAAGAGGGAGTGTGGACATTGACTGTCGGCCCCCTTCCTGCGGATATTTACGCATATCATTTTCATATTGACGGGGTACAGGTCACAGATCCCAGTAATACCTATGCGGCCTTTACGGCCATGCCACCTTACAGCCAATTGGTAGTTCATGGAGATGGTCCCGCATTTTACGATGCCAAGCAAGTTCCCCATGGAAATGTAACAAGGCATGTGTATCATTCGGAAGTGACTGATGGTGAGAGGGAAATGTATGTGTATACACCTCCGGGATACAGTGCTAATAAGAAATATCCTGTTTTGTATCTGCTGGGAGGAAGTGGTGAGTTGCCGTCCAATTGGATTTTTGATGGCAGAGCCAATTTTATCATGGACAACCTTCTAGCTGAAGGTAAAGCTAAACCCATGATTATTGCCGTTCCCAATAATCAAGTGCTCCATAGAAATCACCCTGAGCACACAGAATTGACTTTTGATATTTTTGAAAAGGAACTGAAAAACCATGTAATTCCACTTGTAGATCAAAACTACAGCACAATTCAAACACCAAAAGGCAGGGCATTGTCAGGTTTATCTATGGGAGGCCGGCACAGTATGTTTGTGGGTTTTAGGTCTTTGGATCAGTTTGCTAACTTCGGAATTTTAAGTGCGGGAGATACCGAACCGGAAACCTCTCTTTCCTACTTTTTAAATGATCCTGAAATCAATCAAAAAGTTGATTATCTCTTTATTGGTCAAGGAACAGCGGAAGCCAATGGTTTTTTTGGTGCTAGGGTAGAGGCTTTGGTTAATGCTCTTGAAGCACATGAAATTGAACATGAATATTATGATGGAGGTCACGGGGGACACGATTGGTCTACTTGGAGACATTTGTTATACTATAGGTTCCTACCAAATCTCTGGCAGAAATTAGATTAAAGATGAATTTTAAAGCCTTCTTGTTAAATACAAGAGGGTTTTTTTGTTTATTCTGAGTTTTAAAGTTTTTCCAGGTTGTAGCTTTGAAATAGTAATTTTTTGCTCAATAACCTTACTATATATTGTTCGGGGTTCAAGCTGTTTATATAAAATTTTATTAAAGTTCCTTTCATAAAATAAAATATACTGTTTTTACTGTTTGAATGAAATTTTCTGAAATTATCAATTCAAAAAATAAAATACTTAAATGATTGAAAATCAGCCATTTCACTTAAGCGAAATTAGTGTAATATTGACATTTAATAAAATCTTTCCAAATCATTTTTGAAGGATGATTTTTCGAAAATTTTACCTTTGGATAAACGCAATGTATTTATTTAAAATACTGATTTTCAATATTTTATAACTTTTTATAAAATTAATTTTTTTAATGGTCTCTATATATATTTGGTCAAGTCAGTAACGATTATTACCCAAAGTAAGATGAGTACCTTTAATACACTGTTCCTTGCTTCTGAAACAGAGCTTGTTATTCAGAATGATTTTTCCAAAAGTCAATCTGATATTCTTTTTATCAGGCTTCAATCACAAAATTCAGAAAGCAGATTAAGTAAGGAGAGGCAGCTTTATATCTCTTGTGAATGTTGCAAGCATTTATCTCCTTGGGTGAATTCAATCTTTTCTGATTATTCCGGTACTACCCAAACCTTAAACCCCAACTCTATGACTGTACATTTTAACACAAGTTAGACTGTCCCTGATGCAGGCAGTGAAAACTAATTAGCAATCCAAACCTAACATTAACCTAATAAAAATTTATGAAACGAAAATTACCAAAACCATTCCTTTTGCGGCTTGGTATGGCGATATGGTTTTTTGCAGGTTTCCTGATATTAGATGGAAACAAATCATACGCCCAGAAAGGTGAGGAAGTGGAAAACAACGGTTTTCTTTTTCAAAAGGATGACGTTGAAGAAACTTCTTTCAGCCCGGAGGGAACCTTGAGTATGGATATGTCTTTAGAGGATGGTCCAAGAGAATTGAGTTCGGGCAAAAAGCCCAAAAAAGTAAGTAATACTTCCAAAGCGAATAAGACTTCTGATAAAAGCGAAAAAGCAACAAGGGATTTTCAGGAAATCAGAGGTGTAATAATTGATGATACAGACGGTCAGCCTATCCCTGGAGTCACAGTTTTGATCAAAGGGACTACCAGAGGTGTTGCAACCGGTGTGGATGGTGAGTTTTCTCTGGATGCTCAACCCGGAGAAATTTTGATCATCAGTTTTATCGGATACAAAACCCAGGAAATTGCTGTTGAAGCCGGACGGACTACCTATAATGTAAGTCTGGTCAATGCTGACCAATCCTTGGAAGAAGTGGTGGTCATCGGTTATGGGGAGCAACGCAGGGAAACTTTAATCGGTGCAGTGAGCCAGACCAATAGTGCAGTATTGCAAAGAACGGGTGGTGTATCTAACCTAGGTGCGGCATTGACAGGAAACTTGCCTGGTTTGATTACTACTCAGAGTTCAGGCATGCCTGGAGATGAAACTCCCCAGATTTTTATTCGAGGTCAGAATAGTTGGAATGGCAACTCACCTCTCATATTGGTGGATGGGGTAGAGCGTCCTGAGTTTTTTAATCAAATGGACATTGGATCTGTAGAATCCATTTCGGTATTGAAAGACGCCTCCGCCACAGCTGTATTTGGATCCAGAGGTGCCAATGGTGTGATCATAGTCACTACCAAAAGAGGTAAAGAAGGTCGTGCAGAAATTGTCGCAAGGGTAAATGCTACTGTAAAAGCCCCTTCAAAGCTCCCTGGAAAAATGGATGCTTATGATGCAATAGGCATAAGAAACAGGGCTATTGAACGTGAGCTGACGAGCAGTCCTCAGGCTTGGTCTCAGATGATTCCACAGGCGATTAGGGAAAAATACCGTAATCCGGCTAATTTGGAAGAAGCAGAACGCTATCCAAATATAGACTGGCAGGATTACTTGTTTAAAGACTATGCAATGGCCTACAACGCCAATGTCGCAATCAGTGGTGGTACCAAGTTTACCAAATATTTTGCGGCCTTTGATTTTCAACATGAAGGTGACCTTTTTAAGGAAATTTCAAATGACAGAGGGTACCAGCCAGGTTATAATTTCAACAGGTTAAACTTCAGAAATAACCTTGATTTTCAATTGACTCCTACTACACAGTTAAAAGTAAATTTAGGTGGTATTTATGGCGTAAGACAGATTCCATGGGGAGGTGGCGATGATGCCAACTTCTGGAGAGCTGCTTACCGAAACCCACCTGATGCTTTCGTGCCAAGATACTCCAACGGTCTTTGGGGGTACTATCCTTTGGACGATTACGGAGCCATTAACTCTGCAAGGGTACTTGCCATTGGTGGTGTAGAAAATATTACCACTACCAGCCTTTCTACCAACCTTGTATTAGAACAGGATTTGAAAATGATCGCCAAAGGATTGTCTTTCCGGGGTACCTTGGCTGTGGACAATACTTTCATCGAAGTTGGAAGAGGGGTCAATGACCTGTACAATGACACAGAGCAGATGTGGATAGACCCAGTGACTGGCAGGATCAATTACAAAAACAACTTTGACAACAGTAACTTTGATTTCTTCCAACCAATTGCATGGACTACGCAAGGTGGAAATATTGCCTCTGATCAATTTAATGGACCACAGAGAAGGATGTTCTATCAGGCTCAGCTCAACTACCTTACTACCTTTGCAGATAACCACAATGTCAACCTGATGGGACTTTTCTCCAGACAGGAAGATGCCATTGGTAGCATTATCCCAAGTTACCGTGAGGACTGGGTTTTCAGAACTACCTACAACTACAAGAACAAATACCTGGCAGAATACAATGGTGCTTACAATGGATCAGAGAAATTTGGTATCGACTACAGGTTTGCATTCTTTTCCTCTGGAGGAATAGGATGGGTTATTTCTGAGGAAGGTTTTTTGAAAAACAATTCCGTAATCGATTTCCTGAAGGTTACAGCCTCTTATGGTCAAGTTGGGGATGATAATATCGGTAGCCGATTTTTGTATATGAACCAGTGGGCATTTGACGGGAGATCCAGAATGGCAACGATTGGTTGGAGAGATGATCTAAGCCCTTATACCTGGTACAGAGAGCAAGTAATCGGTAACCCAAATGTGCGATGGGAGACTGTTTACAAATACAATTTCAAAACAGAATTTAGTCTATTCAATGGTCTGATTGATGGTAGCTTTGATCTTTTCAGAGATGATAGAGTGGACATTCTAATGGCCGGAGATAGGTCGATTCCTAGCTATTACGGTGCCAATGCTCCTGCTGCCAACCTCGGTAGGGTAACCACTACGGGTTATGAAATTGAGCTTGGTTTCAATAGGGCTTTTGCCAGTGGAGTAAGGGTTTGGGCTGATGTTGCCATCACGAGGGCCATTGATATTGTTATCAACAGAGACGATCCTGAATTTTTGGTGGATTACCAAAAGCAGGCAGGTTTTCAGTTGGGACAGCACCGCTCTCATATCGACCACGGCTTTTACAATACTTGGGATGAGGTATATGGTAGCACAGCTCATAACACGAACAACGCCGGTAAGCTTCCGGGGGGATACCATATCCTTGACTTCAATGGTGATGGTATCATAGACGCATTTGATGCAGCTCCATTTGGTTTTTCCAATGTTCCTCAAAACACCTTCAATACGAACATAGGCATAGAGTACAAAGGCCTTTCCTTCTTTGTACAGCTTTATGGGGTCAACAATGTCACCAGAAATGTGCCATTTACCAATTTGGATGGTCAGAGAAACCTGGTATATGATGAGGGAACATATTGGTCAGCAGACAATCCCAATGCAGAGACGCCTCTGCCTGTATGGTTGACGCCGGTCTCTTACTATTATGGTGCCAGGTACCTATATGATGGTTCCTATTTGAGGATCAAAAATGCTGAATTGGCGTATTCCTTAAATCCATTGAGGGCCAGTAAGTTAGGTTTAAATGGGCTAAGGGTTTTTGTGAACGGAAATAACCTTTTTGTCTGGAGTAAAATGCCTGATGATAGAGAATCCAACTTCGGAACAGGTGCCGCTTGGGAAGGAGCTTACCCCATGGTAAGAAGGGTGAATTTGGGTGTGACAATGACATTTTAAATCGGAAAACAATGAATACTATTTATAAATCAATCATTAGAAAATCTGGCGCATGGGCTCTTTTGGCAGTGATGCTATTGAGTGCCTCGTGTGAGGATTACCTAGAAAGGACTCCTGAATCGGTCATTTCCGAGGAGATTGCCTTTCTGAATTTTGAAAATTTCCAGGGCTTTACAGAAGAACTATATCAGTGTATACCCAATTTTACGACCACTTATTGGACCAGTTCCTGGAATTGGGGCGAAGATGAAATGGTTTCTGCTGCCGGTAATTTCCATGTTACCTTCATGTTTGACAGAGGTAATTTCTGGGCATGGCAGGCAGAGCATAGTGGTCATGGTGGCCGCGCCAGCTGGTTGGACAAATGGATGACCCATACAGGTGATAATCCACATGACAAGGGTCTTTGGCCACTGGCTTGGTATGGAATCAGAAAGGCTAACCTAGGTTTGGAAAACCTTCATAGAATGACAGATGCGACCCAGGAGGAAAGAGAGTTGATTGAGGGTCAATTGCTATTCTTCAGAGGATGGTTTCATTTTATGATGATACAATATGTAGGAGGACTTCCTTACATTGATCGTGTTCTTCCTGGGGATGAGCCTTTGAGGGAGGCAAGACTCAATTATCACGAAAGTGCTGAAAGAGTAGCGGAGGATCTTAGAAGAGCTGCTGATCTATTGCCTATTGATTGGGATAATACTGTGGCCGGAAGAAGGACTCTTGGTAGAAATGAACTTAGAGCCAATAAAATCATGGCGCTGGCTTATTTGGGTAAAAATCTGCTTTATGCCGGAAGTCCTTTGATGAACTTCGAATCTACTGGAAGCAGAACCTACAATGCTGATTTCTGTAGAAGATCTGCTGAGGCTTTTGGAGAGCTTTTGGATTTGGTAGAGAGCGGTCAGACCCAGTATGCTTTGATGCCTTTTGACAGATGGCATAATAATTTTTACACCATGGGTCAAAACTGGGCTCTTTCAGGAGGTACTGAAGGTATTTTCAGGTCGCTTTATTGGTCTGGTGATCAGTCTAACTGGGGTATTACCAAGCAGTTTTTTCCTTCTGTAATTGTAGATGGAGATGCTACCAAATTTGTACCAACCGCCAATTATGTAAACCAGAATTTTGGTATGGCCAATGGGCATCCGCTTCCAAGTCAGATCGACCAGGCAGATGCCGAGTCGGGATACGATCCTCAATATCCTTTTAGAGGTAGGGACCCAAGGTTCTACAAAAGTATTGTCTTTGACGGCATGCAGGTAGTACAGGGTTCTATGCCTCCCAACCAAGAGGACAACAGACATGCCAACCTTCATACTGGAGGTAGCTATAGGGGAGAAGTGTCAGGAAGTCCTACAGGTTTTCTGAATAAAAAATTGGTACCTCTTACAGCCAATACTTATGACAATGCATTTGCTTTTGGGGCTGCACTGCACTTAAATGTGCCTTACCTGAGATTGGCTGATGTATACCTGATGTATGCAGAAGCAGCTCTAATGGGACATAATGCTGTGACAGGAAAATCAACCAACTTTGATAAAACTGCCTTAGATGCTGTCAATGTGATCAGAAGTAGGGCTGGAATGCCTAATGTGCTTTCTAGGTACTCAGCTTCTGTAGATGACTTTTTGCATGAGGTGAGAAGAGAGCGGGCTGTAGAATTGGCCTTTGAAGGCCACCGGTTCAATGACCTTAGAAGATGGCTTTTACTGATTGAAAGACCATATACGTTGAAAACCTCTTTGGAATTTAACAGAGCTCCGGATTCAGAACTTGGAGGTGATCCGGCTGAGATGAGGGTGGTAAATCTTCGCGAAGAAGTTTTGCTGGAAAGACCATTGGCGGAACGTCATTATTGGCTTCCTCTGAAAGTTTCAGATGTGACACTTTATCCTGAATTCCGACAGAATCCAGGATGGTAAAAACCTTTCAAATCATCAAAAAGGATACAATAATGAAACAAAGATATATCATAATATTTTGGCTGGTTTTAGCGGTGATTTTGCCTGATAAGGCATTCGCCCAAAATGAGCAGCTGCTCAGGATCAGCGGAGTAGTCAACACACAAAGTGGCCTTCCGCTTCCCGGTGCCACTATCATGAATGACGAAGAAGTAGTCTTGGCTACTACCGACGAAAATGGAGAATTTTCGATTGAAATACTCCCCAATTCCCTTCTGATCATAGAAAGGGAAGGATACGAAACCAAAGTACTTCGTGCAGGTGCTCAGTCTTCGGAGATCATCATGTTTTCTGAATGGGAATCAAGACAAGTGAATACTGCTTATCAGCGGCAGGATGCCAATAACCTATTAGGCGGTATCAACTATGTAAATGTACCTGAGCTTATCGAAAAGAATTACTTTTCTTTTCCATTGGACAACATGGATGCTTTTGCGCCGGGATTTCATGGAAACATTTGGGGAAATAACGAATACCTCCTTCTGGTGGACGGTGTACCGAGAGATGCAGGCAGCATTACCGCTCTGGAGGTAGAGCAGATTACCTTTTTGAAAGGAGTATCTGCTGTTGCACTTTATGGCAGTAGGGCCGCAAAAGGTGTCATAATGATTACTACCAAAAGAGGAGTTGCCGGAAAGCAACAGATAAGCTTCCGGGCCAATACAGGAATCCATACACCCAGAGAAATGCCTCAGTATTTAGGGTCTGCTGAATACATGACCTTATTTAATGAAGCCCGTCAAAATGATGGTCTTCAGCCTCTTTTCTCTCAGGAGGAAATCTATCATCACGGAGCCGGAACAAATCCGTACCGCTATCCTAGTATAGATTTTTATTCCCCTGAATACCTACAGGAAGCTTATGGCAGACATGATGGTACTTTCGAAATCTCAGGTGGAAATGACCGGGCAAGGTATTATACCAACCTGGGCTTTATGTCTGAAGGATCTCTGCTGGATTTTGGACAAGCTGTCCACAACAGGAATGAACGCTTTAATATCCGTGGAAATGTGGATATGAACCTGACCAAAAATATCACAGGTTTTGCTGATGCAGCGGTGATATTTTACAATGGCCGAGGAGTAAATGCAAATTTCTGGGAAGGTGCAGCCAACATCAGACCTCATAGGTTTACTCCTTTGGTACCAGTGAGCATGTTAGAGGCAGATGATGTGACTTCACAAAATTATGTCAATAACAGTAGTCATCTGATTGATGGTCGCTACTTACTGGGAGGTACCCAATTAGAACAGACCAACCCAATTGCAGGCATCTATGCGGGTGGATCCAGTCAGTTTACAAGTAGGCAATACCAATTCAACACAGGTGTCAATGCAGACCTGAAAAGCATATTGCCGGGCCTGACATTCAATTACCGTTTTGGATTGGATTATGCCACTTCCTATAACTTATCCTTTAATAACAATTATGCAGTATTTGAACCGGCTTGGAATAATTATGCAGGTCAGGACCTGATCAGTAATCTGACCAGATTTGGACAGGATGCCAGTACCAGGACACAGAATATCAGCAATAGTGTTTTCCAGCAGACCTTAGCCATGTCGGCGCAGTTCAATTACAACACTGTGATCAAAGAAGATCATCAGATCTCAGCCATGTTGATTGGAGGAGGATTCCAAACGGGCACATCTGCTTTGTACCATAGAATCAGCAATGCTAACCTAGGGCTACATTTGGGATACAACTACAAGAACAAATATCTGGTAGAGATGAACAATGCCATGATACACTCAGCCAGACTTCCTGAAAACAACAGAAGGGCTTTTTCACCGACCATGTCTTTGGGATGGAGGATAAGTGAGGAAGGCTTTATGAAAGGTAATTCAATTTTTGATAACCTATTGCTTTCTGTTTCTGGAGGTATTATCCATACAGATTTGGATATCCATGATTACTACCTATATGAGCAGATTTATACCCAACAGGGAGACGGAACTGTTTTTTATACCTGGAAAGATGGACTGAACAATATTTCTACCATTTCCAGAAGAGGTGCCAACCCGGATATGACCTTCCCAAGAAGGGAAGAAATCAATTTTGGAGTGGATGCTTCCTTATTCAAAAGCAGGTTGTTTTTCAATGGCTCCTTTTTCATCAGTAGGATGAACGGACTGTTGGTTCAGAGAGGAGATATCTACCCTAGCTATTTCACCACTGGTTGGCCAGCTTCTTCATTTATTCCTTGGGAAAACTTTAATAGCGATCAGCGTACCGGATTTGATTTTAATATCAATGTGCGCGAAAAGGTCGGTCAGGTGAATCTGAATGTAGGATTGGTGGGAACTTACTATGCTACCAGAGCTATTGAGAGAGGTGAAAACTGGTTGGATTCTTATCAGAACAGAACAGGAAGACCTATAGATGCCATTTGGGGCTTGAGAAACATGGGCTTTTTCCAAAGTGAAGAAGAAATTAACAGTGCTCCTAATCAGATTTTTGGCGAAGTGGTGCCAGGAGATATCAGGTACATGGATCAAAATGGAGATGGTGTGATCAGCCCACAGGATGAAGTATTTCTTGGTAGGGGAGGTTGGTTTGGAGCACCACTTACCTTGGGTCTAAACGTTAGTGCACAGTGGAAGAATTTTACCTTCTTCGCATTGGGTGTAGCAAGGAGAGGGGCATTTGCCATGCGAAACAGCTCATACTTCTGGATCGCCGGTGAAGCCAAATATTCTGAAGTGGTAAGAGACCGTTGGACTCCCGAAACGGCTGATGAAGCGACTTTCCCGAGATTGACTACCCTAAATGGTGCCAATAATTTCCGGAATTCTGATTTCTGGCTATACAGTACTGACAGGTTTGATTTGGCCAGGGTGCAGATCACTTACAATATCCCGGCACAGAGATTATTTGGCGGTGATTTTATCAAAGGAATGGATGTATACATGAGCGGAGCTAACCTGTTGACGATTGCTCCAAACAGAAAGATCCTTGAAATGAACATAGGCACTGCTCCTCAGACCCGCTTTTTCAATTTAGGTGTAGCAGCACAGTTTTAAATCCCGAAGATTATGAAGATTCAAAAAAATATATATGGTTTACTGCTAGTGTTATCAGTCCTGTTTTCAGGCTGTGATGACCTCTTTGATCCTGCCATACAGAATGTCAGGGATCTTGAAAGCAGTTACAACGAACCGAGATTTGCCCAGGGGCTTATCATCAATGGATATGCTCGTATCCCCAGAAATGGATGGAGTTTCAATGACATGGCAACAGACGATGCTGTGAGCAATAATGAAAACAATGCCTATTTCAATGTGGCCAGTGGTCAGTGGGCTGCGGATAATGATCCATTGAACCAATGGACCAATTCAAAAGCAGCCATCCAATACCTCAATATCATGATTCAGACTGCCGATTCAGTATCCTTTACGGTAGAAAACCCCTTGGTAGACAGGCTTTTTGCTGATAGGATCAAGGGTGAAGCTTATGGTTTAAGGGCATTGTTTATGTTCCATTTGCTTCAGGCTCATGGAGGCATGTCTGAAGGACAATTGCTTGGAGTCCAGATATTGGATGAGCCAAAGGATCTGCAATCTGAATTCAACGTTCCGAGAAATACCTTCGAGGAATGTATGCAACAACTATACACGGATGTGGAAATGGCTCTTGAGCTACTTCCTTTGGATTATGAAAATATTCCTACCGAAGATATGATGCCAGACAGGTATAAAGCTTTGGGAGCCAGTAGAAATGACTACAACCGTGTTTTTGGTGAAGATGCAAGGCAATTGCTCAGTGGAAGAATCGCCATGGCCATCAGGGCCCAGGCAGCATTATTGGCAGCAAGTCCAGCATTTAGCCAAGGAAGTACCACTACCTATCAGGATGCGGCGGATTTTGCCGGAGAATTGATTTCATTGAATGGTGGTGTTTCGGGTCTTGCTCCCAACGGACTGACTTGGTATACTAATGTTAATGAAATCAACAACTTAGGTGGTGGAGTAAATCCTCCTGAGATTTTATGGAGAAATTCATTGGGAGGACCGTCAAGTGGCTTGGAAGAATCACACTTTCCGCCTACACAGTTTGGTAATGGCTTGCTCAACCCAACTCAAAATCTGGTAGATGCTTTTCCTACTATCAATGGATATCCTATAAATCACCCTCAGAGTGAGTATGATCCAAGCAATCCATATTCAAATAGGGACCCTAGACTACAGCATTTTATCATTTACAATGGCAGTACTGCCGGACCAAACAATGCTGTGATCAATACCTCTGTTGATGGAGGTACAAATGATGGTTTCAATAGGGTGGAGGTCTCTACCAGAACTGGATATTATATGCGGAAATTGCTGAGACAGGATGTCAATCTCAACCCTGTTTCTGTAAATGGCCAGCTCCATGTACATCCTAGGATCAGGTATACAGAAATCTACCTTATTTATGCAGAGGCCGCAAATGAAGCTTACGGCCCTATGGGTACGGGTACACATGGATTTTCCGCATATGACATCATCCGAGCGATCAGACAAAGAGCAGGTATTGGATTGGACAATGGAGATGCTTACCTGGAGTCTGTAAAAGGTGATCAGGATGCCATGAGAGAATTGATCAGAAATGAGAGGAGACTCGAATTGTGCTTTGAAGGTTTCAGGTTCTGGGACTTGAGAAGGTGGGAGAAAAACCTCACTGAACCTGCCAGAGGTATAAGGATCGAGGCAAATGCTTTCGAAGTGGTCAATGTACAGAATAGGGTTTTTGGTGAGCACATGAAATATGGACCTGTTCCTTTGGGTGAATTGTTGAAATACAATGCACTCCGTCAGAATACAGGCTGGTAATCGATACATGTCGTTTGTGACAACTAATAATATTTAACGATTTAGAAATGAAAAAATCAATAATCATAGCAGCAGTATTGTTTACAGCAGGATTGGTTTCCTGTGTAAACGATGAATGGCAGTTTCCCAATTTCGACTATCAAACAGTCTACTTTGCCCATCAATACCCTGTCAGAACCATCACACTAGGAGATGACATTGTGGATACGACTTTGGACAATGAGTGGAAGTTTCAGGTCATGGCCACCACCGGAGGGGTTTACACCAATCAGCAGGATATTCAATTGGAAATAGAATACGATGCCTCTCTAGCAGAAGGCTTACTCTTTTCCGAAGGCGGAGACGAAGTAGTGGCTTTGCCTACTGAGTATTTTCAGATGCATTCCAATAGCATCACCATCCCAAGAGGTGAGATCATCGGAGGGGTTGAGTTTGAGCTTACCGGAGCGTTTTTCAATGATCCTAGGGCAATCAAAAATACTTATGTGGTTCCATTGAGAATTAAAAGTGTAGAAAACGCCGATTCAATTTTGGTAGGTCGCTCACCTCTTCCGAATCCTAATCCTCACGTAATAGGCGATTGGGATGTAACTCCCAAGGATTTCGTGCTATATGCTATCAAATATATCAACGAGTGGCATGGAATCTACCTCAGAAGAGGGGTGGACGTGATCACTGGCAAGGATGGTTACGAGGAATTAAGCGAAGAGCAGGTAAGAAGAGCAGAGTTTGTAGAGCAAGATGAGCTCAATGATATCCATACACATGCCTTGAACGCAGTTGAATTTCCTCTGACTTTCCAGGATCCTGAAGGGATGGATATAGAGGTACATCTTTTATTGACTTTTGATAACCAAGGAAATTGTACAATCAGTTCTTCCACCGATGGGGTGACAGCCTCTGGAAGCGGTTCATTTGTCAAGAAAGGGGAGAAGAAAAGCTGGGGAAATCAGGACAGGGACGCATTGTACCTTCAGTATGAAATTGATATGCCTAAAATGAGGGTAAGTACTGTGGATACCTTGGTGATGCGCAATAGAAATGTTGGGTTTGAAACATTCAACCCTGTGCTGAAATAGCCTGCTTACAAAGGGGTTGTAAAAGATTAAATGCTGATAATCAAATTGATGACTCCTTTTGTATGAAGTTTTTATGGAAGTTTTGTCCGATGACTGACAGGACAAATTCAAAAACTAAAAAGAAAAATAAACTGATGAAAAATAAAATATTAGGCTTAGGGATTGGCTGTATGTTGGGATTGTACTCCTGTGCAGATTTCGAATCCCTGGAATATGAGGTGGAAAAGCCACTCAGTGTGGAGCGACAGGAAGCCATTAACAATTATGGTGATCTCTTGGCCTACTTGGATAGTCTCGGAAATCCCGGGTTAAGATTGGGGGTAGCATTACCGCTATCCGATTACACTTCGGAAGGATTGAGATACAGGTTGATCAATAGAAATTTCAATGAGTTTGTACCCACTAGCGGTATAGATCATAGAAACATTGTACAAAACAATGGATCTCTGGACTTGACCCCGGTTTTCAGTCTTGCAGAACAAGCCAGTGAAAAGGGGATTTCTATATATGGCAGACCATTGGTTTGGCATAGAAACCAGAATGCTAGTTACCTCAATGGACTTCTTTCTCCTTTGATAGTAAATTCCCCTGCTTTCAGAAATGAACTGGAATTAATGGAACTGTCAGGCGGTAACTTGGAAGGATGGACTTACTCAGGAACTGCCAGTGTAAAAGAAGATGAAGGTATGGGAAGCGGTACTCCTGCGGTAGAATTGATTGCAGGTCAAAGCGCCTCCTCTCCGGATGATCTTCAGTTGGTATCTCCTGTGATACCGGTAATACCTGGGAAAACCTATGAAGTAATTGCTTACATCAAATCTGATCAGGATGGTGAGGGTAGGTTTACTTTTGCCGGACTAGAGGACAATGACCCAATGATAGACTACAACAATGACGGTATGCTAGATGAGTCTTTCACTACGAGTATTTCCTGGAAAGAAGTAAGGTTTCAGGTTAGTAATTTTGAAGATGATTATTTTCAGTTCAAGTTGGAGCTGGGTTATCATCCGGGAGTTACTTATTATCTGGATATCAACAACCTTTATGTTTATGATACTGACGGTGACCCAGTCGTGAACAATCTCATATCAGACGGGGATTTTGAATCCGGAATCGCTTGGGGCGGTTGGGGCAACAATTCTACCCGTGGTGTGACTGAAGAAGGAATGGGAGCAGGAAATACGGGCAGGGCTTTTTATGTAACCAATCCATCTCTTACGGGTGGTTTTTGGGAGGTTCAGACCATATATGAGCTAGCTGCTCCTGCACAGGAAGGAGAGACTTATAGGCTTAGCTTTTGGGTGAAAGGAGATGCAGAAGGTGTCATCCGTCCAGAGCTCCAAAGTCCTGATTTTTCTTCCAATGGATTTGGGCAAGTATTTGTTACAACGGACTGGAGGTTGATTACGGTATCAACTACTGTGACTGCAGCTGATAGAAACAGGTTTATTATCAGTTATGGAGAATTTGCAGGTACTGTTTACATAGATGAAGTAGTATTGGCAAGTGAGAGCCAATCAGGTGGATCTACTACTATTGTAGAAAAAACGGAAATTGAAAAAACAAATATCATTGAGAATCAACTGGACAATTGGATAAGTGAATTTGTCACCGAAACCAAGGAAATATTCTCAGTGAGGGAGGTAGTCTCTGAGCCTTTGAGTGATGCTAATCCCAATCAACTCAGGAGCGCTGGGGACACAGCTCCGGGAGATGGGGAGTTTTATTGGCAGGACTATATCGGCAAAGACTATGGAGTCAAAGCCTTTCAGTTGGCTAGAGAGTATGGTAATCCAGGTGATATCTTGCTGATCAATGAGAGTGGAATGGCCACTAATCTTACCAAGGCCCAGGCATTAGTAGATTATGTCACTTACATAGAAGAAAATGGTGGTTCTGTGGATGCAATAGGTACAAGAATACATCTTGACCTTTCCTCAGATCCTGAAACTGTCAGTGAAATGTTCAGGATATTGGCTGGTACAGGCAAAATGGTAAAGGTTACTGCTTTAGAAGTGAGCATACCAGATGGGGAGCAAGGATTTGAAATATTAACAGAGCAGGCCGATATGTACAAAGCCGTGATCAGTAAGTATTTAAATCTTGTACCAGTAGAGCAACAAATGGGAATAACGATCTCCAACCCAATCGATGGAAATGGCCAAAGAGCAGGGTTGTGGAACAATGCATTGACCAGAAAGCCTGCCTATGCTGGTGTGGCTGATGGTATTATTGATTGATAAGGTTAGTATATTCTGATTAAACTTCGGAGAGTTGGCTGAAAGTCATTTTCTCCGAAGTTTTCTTATTTTGATCCAAATGGTTGAGGAAAATCTCACAATTGGAGGGTCTTAGGTAATATGGCTTTATTCTCATTCCAGGTGAACCAATGCCAAAGTTTCCCATCCACTGAGCTCCTTATTGTGCTGCACTTTTTCCATGGCCAGAGCAATCTTGTTTTTGAAGGCCCAGCAGGTTTCTCTTCGGAGTTCCAGGATATCAGAAAGTTCATTTAGCGTCATATCCACATCTTTTCTATTGGAAAGGTAAAGGATATAAAAAGCTTTCTCTATTGGGAATTTGATTTTATGAAAAAGCGTATCCACAGTAGGTGATTCGTAATAATTACAGTTTTTACACCTTCTCCCATAATTGGCGTCTTCGTTGTATTTATTGTATTGGCATTTTTTACAGCTGTACCTATTTTTCCACTTTAGCTCAGAAAGGAATTTGAGACAAGACTCTTTGTCCGGGAATACCTGTTTGAAACCCTCAAAATCCAAGCCTTTCATCAAGGCAAGGTTCTTCGTAATTTCTTCTACGGATGTCTTCAGTTCTTCATTGTTTATTTGAAGTATTGAATTAAGCTGGGTTACTTTCGTATTGAGTTCCTGAAGTTTAAGGTTAGTGGTCTGTAACTCTACATTCTTTTGGGCCAAACTCTCGGCCATTTTTTCTATTTCTTCTGTTCTTTCTCTCACTTTTTCTTTCAGTTGGCTATTGAGTTCCAAAGTGAGTTGGTTGTTTTTTTCCAAGGCAAGGGTTTTTTCTTTATTAGCTTGTATGGATTCTTGCTGTAGGAATTTTATCTGATTGAAAATGGAAAAAGAAAAGAAAACAGTCTCAAGAAAAATAACAGGGTAAACCAAGTACCAATTGATTACAGGGTTGTTGAACAATTCAATGCTTTTTCCATAAGAATAAATAATGACCAGAAAAAGGCAGAGGTAAGCAAAAATATAAGGCCATGAATAAATTCCGGATTTGGCTAGAATATATAGTCCGTGACTGAACGGAATCAGGAGAATAATGATGGTAATTACGATGTAAGTAACGTAATAAAGTTCTACAAAATAGACCTGATTGATAAAAAAGCCGAGCTTAAGCAGGACGGCGAGTGAGGTCAGTTTGTGCGTTCTACTGCTTTTGGTATATTTTTGGATAAACCTGTTGGAAAACAGGAGAGTAGTCAAGATAATGATCAGCTCAATAAAATATTCGTTGTTGAGCCGATTGAGCCATGGATAATTGGGCCAAAGGTATTGAAAACCCAATCCATCCCTTCCCAAACAAAACCAAATGCAGGCCAGAATCAGACATATAAAGTAAATATAAAGCGTGTCCCTCATCTTGAAAAACAGGTACATATTGGAAATCACAATGAGTATCAGTACCCCATAATAAATGCCCAAGAGGAAGTATTCGTTGAAAGAATGATTCAGAAAAGCCTCATTGGTTCTAAGGAAAAAGGTAAATTCATGGTTATAGTGTCTGGTAATTCTGAGGTAGTATGTTTTTTCCTCGCCAGGTCTAAGGTCTAGATAATAATTGAAATTTTTATGTTTGATTCGTCTTTCGGGAAATGGAATTCCAAATCCGGCTTGTAAGGCAGAAAAAGTCCCATCGGAATTTGGAAAGTAGAAGGTAATATCTTTTATGTCGAAGCCCCAGGATTCAAAATACCATGAAATGTCCTCTTGGGTCATCTGATTACTAACCTGTAACCTCAGCCAGAGGGGGGAATCCAGATAGCCGTAAACTACATGGTTATCCGTGACTTTCCTAAATCTGCTTTGTAAATCCTCCGACGCAATCTCTTGAATGGAAAAAATTGCCGCTGTATCCAGTAAAAAGTCCATTCTTTTGATTATCGGCACCTTTGTGATACCATCGATCAATTCCACTTTGTCTTCCTGAGCTTGAAGTAAGGTAGGAAGACCTAAGATGAAAGTAAATAAAATGGCAACATATATCCTTAGTTGGATTTTCTGTAAAAGGTAATTCATAAGTGGTGTATGGAAACTTTTAATAAAATTCAGGTTTCAATTAAAGCAAACTTTATTTTAGATCAATAGGATATTTACATGACAAGTCCTTAAAACTGATGTATTACTTCGATTAGACATCAAATCCTAGTTATTTTAATTCCAAAGGGTAAACTTCCAGTAAGTGCCTACAACAGGTAGTTCTGTCATGAATTTGTTATTTAGTATAATTTAAAACAGGAATGTTAAAAATCACAGGAAATACAGATAAAAGATTTTAATGATTGAAATCGGTTATTAATCTGCAAGAAGTATAAGAGTGTAAGTGATGTATAATGTTAAAGCGTTTAAAATGAATTTGATAAATCGGATTATTTAGTATTTGATATAAGAATCTGAGTGCTTTATGTTCCAATAAATATTACAAGAAGAATAAAATGTGTCATGTACTGGATATTTGAATGAAACCGATTGCATTTTTACATTTTCATGATTAGGTTTAAAGCTCAAACCTATAATTGCATATTTTGATCAAACACTGATCATAAAACCTGCTCTAATACATGTCTTATAAATCCAAGATTCTTTGTTTTCTGATTTTCTTTGTTTTTTTAATTCGATCAGCTTCGATTGCTCAGGTTTTCGACCATCACATGGTTTCAGATTATGCGCTTCCGGGAAGCTTTCCTTTGGTAGATCAAGCAGCTGCAGACCTTGTATTTGATGGAAAAGATGAAGGAATTAAAATTGCGGTAGCCAATTTGTCAAAAGACATATTGGCTGTTACAGGCAAACAGTCTTATATCCAATCAAAAATCAGTAAGGGAAAACCATTGGTGATTATTGGGCAGCTAGGTAAAAGCCCTTTGATAGACCAGTTGGTCGGAGAAGGAAAAATTAAAACCTCAGATCTTTCCGGAAAGTGGGAAAAGTACAAGATACAGACCATAAAGGATCCATTTCCTGATGTTGATGAAGCTCTGATAATAGTTGGTAGTGATAAACGGGGAACAATATTTGGGGTTTATGAATTGTCTGAGCAAATAGGGGTCTCTCCATGGTACTGGTGGGCTGACGTGCCTGTGAAAGAGCGGACTTCACTTTATGTTGTCTCTGGTGAACATAGCAAAGGTAGCCCAGCTGTGAAATATAGAGGTATTTTTATCAATGATGAGGCTCCTGCATTGGCAGGATGGGCGACAAAAAAGTTCGGTGGATTTAACCATCAGTTTTATGAGCATGTTTTTGAATTGATCCTTCGACTTAAGGGCAATTACCTTTGGCCGGCTATGTGGGGTAGGGCTTTTTACGATGATGATCCCAAGAATGGCCCATTGGCTGATAAATACGGAATCGTAATCGGTACTTCTCACCATGAGCCGCTGATGCGTGCTCATGTGGAATGGTCTAGATATGGAGATGGCGATTGGAATTACCAGACAAATAAGGAAATCCTTCAGGAGTTTTGGAGGGAAGGAATGCAAAGGCAGGGAAATATGGAAGCCACCGTTTCATTGGGCATGAGAGGTGATGGTGATGAGCCTATGAGTGAAGAAAATAATATAGCCTTGCTTGAGGAGATCATAGAAGATCAAAGAAGAATAATTGAAGAAGTAACAGGAAAACCTGCCTCAGAGACGCCACAGTTTTGGGCTCTGTACAAAGAGGTGCAAGAGTATTATGATAAAGGAATGCGTGTGCCCGATGACGTGATGCTTTTGCTTTGTGATGACAACTGGGGCAATGTCAGAAAACTACCGGCAATCGGGGCAGAACCCAGAAAAGGGGGCTATGGCATGTATTATCATTTTGACTATGTAGGAGGACCAAGGAATTACAAGTGGATCAATACCAATCCCATTCCCAAAATCTGGGAGCAAATGAACCGGACTTACCGACATGGAGTGGATGAGTTGTGGGTGGTCAACGTAGGTGATATCAAACCCATGGAATTCCCGATTTCGTTCTTTCTGGATTTTGCATGGAATCCGGATAAAATTCCAGCTGAAATGCTTCAAGCCTATACCCAATCTTGGTCCGAAAAACAGTTTGGCCCTGAATATGCCAAACAAATAGGAGAACTTATTTCAGGATTTGGGAAATTGAGCGGAAGAAGAAAGCCCGAGCTTTTGGATCATAACACTTACAGTGTGCATTATTATGGTGAGATGAAAAGGGTCTCCGCAGAATGGAAAGCTTTGGAAGATTTATCTGATAAAATCAAAAGCGAACTGGATCCAAAGTATCATGATGCCTATTTTCAATTGGTCGAGCACCCAATCATAGCTTCAGCCAACCTTCATAGACTTTATGAAAGCACAGCGCTCAACCATCTTTATGCCAATCAAGAAAGAAACAATACTTCTAAGAAAGCGCAAGAAGTAAAGAAATACTTTGAAAGGGATCAGGAAATTTCTGATTTCTACAATCAGGAATTGGCAGGGGGGAAGTGGCCCCACATGATGGATCAGACACATATCGGATACACTTACTGGCAGCAACCTGATGAAAATGTGATCCCTGAAACCAAATCCATCAAGGTTCCCAAAAAAGGTGCGCTGGGTGTTTCTCTGACCGAAAGCCAGATGTTTTTCCCGGAAAGCAAAACATTAAAAACAGTGGAGCTATCTCCTTTTGATACGCATCCGGTTTATATGGAAATTTTCAATAGAGGACAAAAACCAATAGAGGTTACCATCAAAAACACCAACAACTGGTTGCTCTTTGATGCCGAAAAACTTGAAATAACTTCAGCAAATGAGATTCCAATAAAAGTAGACTGGGCAAATGCGCCCAAAGGCAAAAACGATGTAAGTTTTGAGTTGAAAAGCGGTAGAGAAACAGTGATGGTTGAGTTGGTGATCAATAATTTTGAAGTAGATGGAGATTTTAAGGGTTTTGTTGCTTCACGCGGTGTATTGGCCATAGACGCTGAGCATTTTAACTCCAAATATGAGGTGAGTCCTGTCCGCTGGAAAGTCATTGGGGATATGGGTAAGACCGGCAATGCTGTGATGGCAACACCGGAAACATCTTTTACTCTTGCAGAAAGTCCCCAAGGGAGCTATATCAGTTATGATGTTTGGGTAGAAGAAGCAGGTGATTTTGAAGTGAAGGTATTGGCCAGCCCAACTTTAAATTACCTCAACACACCGCAGGGCATACAGTATGGAATCGGGCTGGGTGAGGATGAACCTATTCTCATCAGTATGCATGGTGAAGAAAAACCAAGACAGTGGGACAATTGGGTGGCCAATAGTATCAACGTTTCCGGAGAAAAACTGAATTTCAAAAAAGGGAAAAACGAGTTGAGAATTTATTTGGTCAATCCAGGGATAGTGATTCAGCGCTTGTTGATTGATCTCGGAAATCTTCAGCCATCCTATCTAGGGCCACCTGAAAGTAAACATAACCTTAAGCTTAAATAATATATTTCTGGGTCAAAGAAGTACGGGGATTATGGAGTAATTAGTCCTACTTTGTCAGGTTAGAAAATGGCAATAAAAAACCTGACATGATTCTATTTGAGTTGATATAAAATAAATCTGTTTTGGCTTATAAACCTGGCAGGCTTGACCTAATGTGTTAATTTGACAAAGTAGGGGTAGTTTATTAAAGGATAATTGGGAATTATAAAGTATGGCTCTAAAGACAACTTACTTTTGGTTAAGTGCTTGAAATAAGAGGCTTGATATCATCCGCGGGAGAAACCGGAAAGGTGTTGGAATAAGCTTGATTTTTCACAACCTTACAACAGCTTTTACAACGCTTTCCTTACCAAAAAACAAAGGCTCAAACTTTGATGGAAGTTCATCGAATTCAATGGTATGGCTTATCCAGAAATCAGTATTGATTTCTCCTCTTTCTATCAATGAGATGATATTTCGAAAATCATTTGATAAGGCATTTCTACTCGCCATCAGTGTAAGTTCCTTTTTGTGAAATAAAGGATCATGGAATTCAAAATTGCCCTGAAACAGTCCTATAAATACAATAATTGCCCCATGGGCTGCCATTTCAAGCGTTTTTTTCATGGAATCAGGATTGCCTGTGGCATCGAGAATGACGGTAGGTAAATCTCCCTCAAAAAGTTTTCTGAGTGCTTCTATCGCGTCAAAATCCGATCCTTCAATGCATACGGTATCTTTTATCGGTAAATTCTCCTTGCAGATTTTCAACCTATCTTGGTTGATGTCCATGACAGCTACCTCAGTACTATGTAAGGCAGCAAATTGGGCTGTGCCTATCCCAATAGGACCTGCTCCAATGACCAATACTTTGTCTTCCTTCTGGATTTTGGCCCTTTGCACAGCGTGAAAGCCGATAGCTAAAGGCTCAATAAGAGCGAGTTGATCAAAGGACAATTTTGCAGAAGGGTGGAGATACTTTGCATCTATAAGAAACTGCTCCCGCATTCCCCCATCTTCATGTACCCCAAAAACGGAGATGGCCTCTCCGCAATTTGTTTTACCCCGCTTCACGGCTTGATCTTGAGACCTGTTGAAATAGGGTTCCAAGGAACAGCGATCTCCAACTTTTAGATTTTTTACATTTTCTCCAAGCTTCAGCACCTCTACACCCAGTTCATGGCCAAGGATTCTTGGATAAGAAAAAAATGGTTGTTTGCCTTTGAAAGCATGGATGTCTGTGCCACAAATGCCGATGGCATGCACCTTGACCAAAACTTCGTCGGGTTTTGGATCTTGTGGATATTCGGTTTCAATCAATTCCAGCTTTCCTGGGGTGTTTAGAATAATTGTCTTCATCTGAAAAGATTTTTTGGTTCTTGAGAAAATGCAGTGTGATCCTGTTTTTTTTAAGACTCACTAAAAATACTTCTTGTGCTTTTAGTTGGCTCGGTGACAGACATCCTGCGGTCCAAATGGATGTATCCTCCATCTACAACTATCTGCTGTCCGGTAGTATGGGAGGATAATTCGGAAATCAAGAACAGAACCGTATTGGCAATTTCTTCTGGGGTTGTCATTCTATTCCCTAAAGGAACAAGGGCATCTATTTTTTCCTTTTCGCCAGAGGGATCAGGGAAAGTACTCAACCAATCTTTGTAAGCAGGAGTCCAACTTTCTGATATGACCAAGGAATTGACCCTGATACCGAACTTGGAAAGGTCTACAGCCCATTCACGGGTAAGAGCCAACACAGCGCCTTTTGATGCGGCATAGCCGGAAGTCCCTCCCTGACCTGTCAAAGCTACTTTTGAGGAAATATTGAGGATGTTTCCTTTGGAAGCCTTCAAGAGCTTTAATGAATGCTTTGCCAAAAGGAAATAGTTGACAAGGTTCAAATGCAAGGATTCTATAAAATCTTCGTAAGAAGCCTCCAGGCCCACTCCGTCGTTGACCCCTACATTATTGACCAGCACATCCAGTCTTCCATATTTTTCTTCCACAGCCTCAACTGCTTCTCTACAAGCGGTTGGGTCAGTGAGATCAGTCTGAATAAAAAGGCAGTCATGTCCTTTTTCCAATAGTTCGGATTCGTAGGAATAACCCCTTGGATTTCTGTCCACAATCACTGGAATACCGCCTTCTTTAGCCACTTTCCATACCAATGTTTCGCCTATGCTACCTTTTTTGCCTGCCCCTCCGGAAATCAGGACTATTTTATCATTCAGGTTTACATTCATTTTTTCCTATTTTTCTTTTCTTCAAAATTTACCTTAGTGAATTTTGGCAATTCGGGTTTTTGTGGGGATCTGATTCGGTTTTTTCAATTTTCGATGTTCTTGAATTGATATACCTTCCCTTTTTCAGTGGGTATATCATAAACATGACCTTCCTCTATTTCAAGTAATTCCAATGAAAGATTTGGGGCTAGAATAGGTTCTGGTGTAACTGCTACCGAATAAAATGTATTCTGATTTTCCCCATCAGCTGAAGACAGGGTTTTGCCATCTGAGAAAACCAGGGATTCAGAAGACCTGATTCTCAAGTTTCCACCGAGTTTGGATTTGATACTGACTGATTCCAGGATCCCGTTGTTCCAAATCATGTCTACAATTTCGAAACCTCCTCTTGCCATTAGGCCCTTGACCTGACCCTTTGGCCAGGCATCCGGCAATGCAGGAAGTAAGTGGATTTCTCCATTGGCACTCTGAAGCAACATCTCTGCAATTCCTGAGGTGCAGCCAAAGTTACCATCAATCTGAAATGGAGGGTGGGCATCAAAAAGGTTGTTATAGGAACCTCCTCCCTCAAATGCACCTGTCACAGGAGAAAGTTGGTTTTGAATCAGCTTGTAGGCATGGTTGCCATCCAATAACCTCGCCCACCAATTGACCTTCCAGCCCATACTCCAGCCTGTAGAGATATCTCCTCGGTGGATCAGTGTGGTTTTGGAAGCTGAAGCCAATTCTGGGGTTCTGAAGGGTGAGATCTGGTTGGAAGGAAATAGGCCATAGAGGTGGGAAATATGGCGGTGATTATCCTCCGGATCATCTATGTCATCCAGCCATTCCTGAAGTTGACCATATTGGCCAATGTGCATAGGAGGGAGCCTATCTCTGTAATGTTGAAGGGAATCCAAAAACGCATTGTCTTCACCTACCAATTCTCCTGCCTGCAAGACTGTGGTGAATACATCAAAAGCTATTTGGTTGTCCATAGTGGTGCCTGCATCCAAAGAGGTGCCCTCGTGTGCCTTGGGGGCGTTTTCAGGAGATGTGCCAGGGTTAACCACCAACCAGTCATTTTCAGGATGTGGTACCAGGAAGTCCATGTAGAAAAGAGCAGTTCCTTTCAGCACAGGATAAATTCTTTTCAGAAAATCACTATCACCTGTGTAAAGATAGTGTTCCCATAGATGTTGGCTGATCCAGCCTCCGCCTCCATTCCAAATTCCCCAGAAAATATCATCTACAGGGCCGGTAATTCTCCAGATATCTGTATTGTGGTGAGCCATCCAGCCTCTGGTGCCATACATTTCCTTGGCAGTTTGTTCACCGGTTTCTGCTAGTTCTTCCACCATTCTGAGAAATGGTTCATGAAGTTCGGATAAATTGGTTCTTTCAGCAGGCCAATAGTTCATCTGAGCATTGATGTTGATGGTGTATTTGCTGTCCCAAGGTGGGTTGAGTCTGTGGTTCCAAATTCCCTGTAGGTTGGCAGGTTGCCCGCCTGGCTGTGAAGAAGAAATCAACAGGTATCTGCCGTACTGAAAATAGAGGGACACCAAATGAGGGTCATTTCCGGTTTTGAAAGCCTTTAATCTTTCGTCTGTGGGAAGGCTTGCTGCTTCAGTTGTCCCAAGATCCAGACTTACCCGATCAAAGTATTTCCGATAAGCCTCAATATGACGTTTTTTTAAGCTGTGAAAATCTTGTTTGGCTGCATTTTTCAAAGCTTCTTGTGCTTTCAGAACTTCATCTCCTGAAATGTCATCGTAGCGTTGAAAATTGCTGGCCATGGAAATATAGAGGTAAACAGAGTCGGCACCGTTTACTTCTATGCCTTCACCATTTTCTGTAAGTGTTCCTCCAAATGGTTTGATCTCCGCCAAAGCTTTGAACCTTACCAAACCCTCTACACCTTCATGGCTGGAAGTAGTACCGGACATTCCTAAAGTTGAAGAAGTTTCATGCTTAAGATTAGCCGTTTGATGAGGACTTGTAAACTTTGATTTAAAGTTCAATCCACCTTTTTTGTCAGTGCTAAGCTTGACGATGATGATATCATCTGCAAGAGAGGCAAAAGTTTCTCTGTAATAGGTATCACTTCCTATTTTGTAGCGGGTCAGCTGTGTGGCATTTTCAATATCAAGTTCCCTGTAATAGTTTTCCGGACTGTCATGTCCGCTAAATTGTAAATGTAGATTTCCAACAGGCTGATACATCTGACCATTGGATTTTTTTGATTGTATGTTTTCTTTGGCGAGCTGTTCTGCCTTTTTGTACTCCCCATCAAAAATCAGTTTTCTGATTTCTGGAAGGGCGGCTAATGCATCGGGGTTATCGTTGCGGTTAGGGCTACCCGACCATACCGTCTCTTCATTGAGCTGTATGATTTCTTCCGGATAATTTCCATATATCATGGCACCTAATCTGCCATTACCGATGGGTAGTGCGTTTTCCCAAGTATCTCCGGAAGATTGATTGTACCAAAGTTTAAGACCGGGATCATTCTGGGCCAAACTCTGGAGTACACAGAAAAAAAATATCAGGGCAACAAATTCTTTTTTCAACATAGGTTTAAGGAAAATCAGTTTTTGTCCGAATTTACCTTTTCCTGAGCTTATTATTCAGGTAAAAACAAGACGGAACTGTATAGGTTTGAAAGTTTCAATTTCACTATAAATATAAGACGGATGGGCCGGAATATCGTCCGGCCCATCCTAAAAAGAAGTTAATATCCTGGACTTTGTGTGATTTCAGGATTTCTTAATATTTCATTCAATTCTATAGGAAGGAAATACATCTTTTCTTCAAAGACTCTTTCCAGTAACTGGATTTCTACGTAGGTTTTTTCACCTGTATTCAGGTTTTTGATAATGTCCATTCCTCTTATCGGTCTGTTTTCAAAATCCGGAGCAATCTTCCACCTTCTGACATCCCAATACCTATGTTCTTCAAATGCCAACTCTATTCTTCTTTCATTGTAGATTCTTTGTCTCAATTCATCTCCTGAGACATTGTCAGGAATAGGGGGCATGTTGACCCTTTCCCTTACCATGGAAAGATAAGTGCGGGCAGTTGCCTCATCACCCAACTCGAATTTGGCTTCAGCATAGTTGAGGTAAATTTCACCCAATCTAAATATGATCCAGGGGTTAGTGTATGGTTCTTGCCAATTGAGCGGCACCCCATCTTCAGGCATGAATTTTCTAAGTACATAATTGGTCCTTGGGTTATCTCCACTTTGTCTGTAGGAATCAAATCCCCAAGATTCTCCATCTTCAGCTACCCACATTTCGAAAGTATCTCCGTGGTATACTGCCTCATCATGGATGATGGTCGCTGCAAATCTAGGGTCCCTATTTGCATAAGGGTTTTGAGGGTCATATCCTGAGGCAGGATTGATGGTCTTTTGCCCATTGTTGAAAATGAATGGAGGTTCTCCATTGATCATGTCATAATCATCCACCAGGTTTTGAGAAGGACCATTGCTGGCCCACCAGCCTCCATAGGCGCCATATCTTCGGTTCAGATTGTGCATAGGTGCCTGATGATAGGCTCCCGGAGAGGTAGCAAAAGGTCTGGCGAATATGATCTCATTGTTGGCACTTCCTGTTGGTTGATTGAACAGGGTGCTGTAATCAGGATGTAAGGAATAGCTGGAATTGATCAGTTCCTCAGCAGCATCTGCAGCTTTTTGCCATCTTGATCTGTCATTGGCCTCATTGAAAAGGGGAGAAGCCGCATAGAGAAACAAGCGTGACTTTAAGGCAAGGGCTGCATCTCTGGTAGCTCTTCCAAAATTCCCATCGGTGGTCTGATACCTTTGGGCCAAGTCGGGCATGGCTTCATTCAAATCATTTTCTATAAATTCAACACATTCTTCAAAACTGGATCTGGCAAAGGTCATTTCTGCTCCCAGTTCATAACTTCTGTCGACAATGGGAACACCACCGAATCTTTCTACCAAAAGAAAGTAAATGTAAGCCCTAAGGAACTTTGCCTCTGCGACCAATTGCTCTTTGTTGTTGAGGGAAATTTCTAATGTTTCCATCTGCTCCAAAAAGATATTGATCCTTCGGAGGTATTGGAAAGCAGTGTTCCAATAATATAAGCCCCCGCCACCGGTCCAATGATCGTTAGCAACAGCACCTACATTGTCAGGTCTAAGCTGTCCCGTTGGAATGATTCCGATATCCCAATTGATGGCGCAAAATGCCTCATCGGTGGCCTTTGAAAGCATGTGGATTTGGAAGCC
Source organism: Arthrospiribacter ruber (assembly GCF_019343195.1). GTDB lineage: Bacteria > Bacteroidota > Bacteroidia > Cytophagales > Cyclobacteriaceae > Arthrospiribacter > Arthrospiribacter ruber. The sequence continues at coordinate 69,636 of NZ_RPHB01000005.1, read as the reverse complement.
ATGCAAAATACTGTTGTATAATGCCGTATGGTATGCATTTATCAGGTTTGGATCATTCCAAACAGCCTCTTCCGATACCCTGTCTTGAGGAAGTACGTCGAGTATATCATCATTACATGCTGAAAATAAAAACAATGTAATGAAAAGGTATATAAGTTGTTTTTTCATTTCAGTAAGGATTAAAATTTAACATTGACACCAAGATTCATCAGTCTCAGTTGAGGATAAAACAGAAATCCTCCACTTGCTTCAGGGTCGGCCCATTTGATCTCTCTGGACCATGTAAGTAGGTTGAAGCCACTGGCAAATACCCGGGCGTCAGTCAAGCCGATTCTGGAAATCCAACCTTTTGGAAGAGAATAGCCAAGCTCGACATTTTTGAGCCTCACAAAAGTGGCATCAAATAGCCACATGGTATTGGCTCCCGGCTCTAAAGCATCTGCTCTTGGCATGCTTCCTCCCGGATTGTCTACCGTCCACCTGTCAGTTGCCCTGGCTACTGTAGAGTTATCAAAGGCGGCATTTCCCAGTACAGCAAACCTGTCGTCATAATTGATCACATTGGTCTGTCCTTGGAAAAAGACTGTCAGGTCAAAATTCCTGTATTGAAGATCAAAGTTAAGTCCGAAAACATACTCTGGAATATTGGTGAAATGATGTCTGAACCTGTCATTTCCATCGATCACCCCATCACCGTTCAAATCCACAAACCTCAAATCTCCTACCTGTGCATTGGGCAAGTGTGGATAGCTTTCCAGCTCTTCTTGGCTACTGAAAATCCCATCGGCTTGATAAAAAAGCCCTGCACCTACAGGTCGACCTGTTTGATTCATTCTTTCCTCCTGATTGGGAACTTCATCCATAAAGATTACCTCGCTTCTGGCAAAGGCAACATTCCCGCGTACTACAGCACTCAGCTCGCCGAAGTTTTTCTGGCTGGTCAAGGTCAGCTCATAACCGCGGTTATTGATTTCCCCTATGTTTTCATCAGGAAGACCTGGAAACCCGAATACATTGCTGACGGATACATTTCTGGTGGCAAGGATGTTGGATCTTTTCTCCTGAAACACAGTGAATTCAACTCCTAAAGCTCCTCTCCAAAGTATGGATTCCAATCCAAAATCTACTTTTTCACTTACCTCCCAAGTAATAAAGGGATTAGGAAGTACTCCTGGGTTAACTCCAGGATTTACATTACCTCCAAAAGGGAAGTTTCCACCAAAAGTAAATGCCTGAAGATGCTGAAAAGGTGCCACCAAGTCATTTCCAATCTGTCCATAAGAACCTCTAATTTTCAGTTGATTCACAAAGTCAACATTGTCCATAAAAGACTCTTCCGAAATCCTCCATCCTGCAGATACTCCAGGGAAGAAACCATATCTGCTGCCTTCTGGAAAACGTTGTGAACCATCATACCTGAAAAGGAACTCCAAAAGGTACTTGCCATCATAGTCATAGTTGAATCTACCAAAGTAATTATTGTAGCCACCAAGAATAGTAGAGCCACCTGTGTTCATGTCATCAGTGTCACTGCTTCCGGCATTGATCTGATCAATGGCAGAACTCACAAAATTTCTTCTGAAGGCATAAACCCAATTGTGAAAATCTTGCTGTTGCTCCGTTCCCAGCAAAACTCCCAAGTAATGCTTGTCAATGACTTTGCTGTAGTTTAGCCTGAAATTATAAAGTTGGGTGGTGAGTTTTCGGTTTGTCTGACCCAGTTCAGGTGCCGAAACTCCCGTTCCCATGATTTCATCATATTCACCGGTTTGGGTATTGAATTCATGAAATGAATAAGGAGTTCTCCACCTTCTTTCGATTTGGTGGTTTACGTCATAGTTGTAACTTGCTTCAAGCTTAAGACCATCGATAAATGGCACATCGTAAGTGGCCGTAAATGTGGAGAAAATTGGTGAATCATCTCTATTGAGGTACCCTCTTTGGTTCATAAGTAGTGGGTTTTCTCCCAATCTTCCCGGGGCAATCAATCCATTGGGATACACCGCCGGCAAAGTAGGGTTTGCCTGAAAGATATTGTGGAAGTTTACCCAAACCTCATCATTGGTGGCTACTGAACCAAAAGTCCTGTTGTTGAGCAATGCAGATACATTGGCCCCAACTTTCAGATTTTCCGTCAACTTCACATTGACGTTAACCCGCATGTTGTGTTGTTGAAATTCTGTGGGGTCATTTACAAGGCTTCCATCTTGGTAAACCGTTCCATAAGAAAGGAAGTAGTCAATATTTTCTGTGCCACCTCTTGCGGAAAGGTTCACCCTTCTTTGTATAGAATAGGGTTTGATGGCTTCTTGTGCCCAATTGGTATTCGGGTACCTTACCGGATCAGATCCATCTCTGAATCTATCGATGGCAGATTGGGAAAAAGGAGCTGACCAAGTGTCCAGATCAGGACGTCCGGCCCTGTACCAGGCACCTTCATTGTACACTTCTGCAAATGTCGGAGCATCCAGCATTTCAGGTACCATGGTAGGTTGCTGAAAAGCATGGTTGTAAGAGAGATTAAATTCTGGTTTTCCTTTTGCACCTGTTTTGGTCGTAATCAAGATGACTCCATTTGCTGCTCTGGCACCATAAATTGCAGCTGAGGCGTCTTTAAGTACGGAAACACTCTCTATATCTTCCGGGTTTAGCCGGGCCATTTCTGCCCTAGGTACGCCATCGATAATAATAAGGGGTGCATTGTTGCCAAAAGTAGCTACTCCACGAATAAGCAGATTGGGATCATCCCTTCCGGGCTCACCTGTTCTTTGGTTTACGGTCAAGCCGGGAAGTCGTCCTGCAAGGTTAGCAGAGACATTGGCAGAAGGACTTCGCCTGATTTCGTCGCCCTGGATGGCCACCACAGATCCTGTCATGGTTTCCTTACGCTGCTCACCATATCCTACTACCACGACCTCACTGAGCTGGGCCAAGTCAGATTCCAGCTCTATATCTATGACAGAATTGTTGTTGACTTGAGATTCAATGGTCCTGAATCCAATAAAACTAAATTGTAAAATGGCATCTGAGCCTACGGAGATGGTGTATTTGCCGTCAATGTCTGTTACAGTACCGTTGGTGGTGCCTTTTTCGATGACATTGACTCCTGGAATTGGATCACCTTCACTATCGGTGACCAAGCCTGAAACGTTTTGTTGCGCCATTGCCTGTTGGAAGCTGCAAAAAACAAATACCCAGAGGTACATCTGTTTTTTGGCAACAACTTTCCACAACTGCAAAATGCAACATTTTGCATGAGATAAAGATGTTTTCATTGGTTGATTATTTTGGGTTTGAGGCTGATAATTTTACCCTTTCGGGTTCTGATTTTCAGACATTTTTGTTTTGACTGCAATCAACATATTAGGAAGGTTATAAATAGTTATCGGTATATAATTTCCTAATTGATCTGCTGTCAATAGATAATTGCAATAAGTTGTTTTGTACCGGTATGATATTTTGAATTTTATAATTTAGAAAATGGCTTGCAAACGATTGGAAAAGTTTATTTACACAAACCTTTGCGCAAAGGTTTGTGTAAATTCCATTTTATATTTAAAAAAATAGTTTTATTCATAAAAACCGGATCGCTCATCCACTCGAAATCTTTCAGGTGGGATAAATTAGTTCAGTTTATATGCTTTTTGATTCCGTAAATACCCCTCTGGGGTGTATTGATATAATAAGTCGGATGGCTGCAGGTTTTTTTTCTTAACTTCAATTTTATAAAAACCCAATCACCTACATGTTCAACCTCAATCATTCAAATTATGGGAAGAAAAAGAGTTTCTCTTAAGGATATAGCGAATGAGTTGGGGGTTTCTATTTCCACGGTTTCGAGAGGACTCAAGGACCACTATGATATAAGTCCTGAACTAAAGAAAAAAATCAAAGATCTGGCTGAGAAATGGAATTATACTCCAAACCCATTGGCAATGGGCTTATTAAAGCAGAAAACCAACACCATTGGTGTCATTGTCCCGGATATTGTAACTTACTTTTATGCCTCTATCATTAGTGGTATTGAAAGTATGGCTACTGAACATGGGTATTACATTGTGATTGCATCTTCACAGGAGTCAATCAAAAAAGAAAAAGAAAATCTCAGGAATCTGCTCGACCTAAGGGTTGATGGGCTTATTGTTTGTCTGTCGCAGGATACAGATACATTTGAACATTTTGATGAAATAATTGAAGAAGAAATTCCATTGGTTTTTTTTGACAGGATCTGTAGGCAGCAGGAGGTTTCATCAGTGATCATTGACAATGTATCTGCGGCAAAAGAATTGACCATACACCTTATCCAAAACGGTTGTAAAAATATTGCCCATATTGCAGGGCCCCAACATCTGAATATTTCCAAAGAAAGAATTGAAGGCTATAAAATGGGCCTAAATGAATGTCGCCTACCTTACAGGCCTGAATTAATGGTGCACTGCAATCTGAGTATAGCAGATGCTGCAAAAGTGACCAATGAACTTTTGGACAGCAATCCTGTACCGGATGCCATATTTGGTGTAAATGATACGGTTATTTTTTCCGCGATGAAAGAAATCAAAAAAAGAAAGCTGAGGGTGCCTGAGGATGTAGCCTTAGTGGGTTTTACGGATGAATTTCATGCCACCGTTGTAGAGCCGAATCTTACAGCTGTGACTCACCCTACCTTCGAAATGGGGAGAGAGGCTTTTTCTCTGTTATTGGAAGATATGGATGAGAAAAAGGAAAATTCAGTCCGACAGACAGTTTTGCAAGCTAAATTGATACCTAGAGAATCTTCACTAAAAATAAATTACCCTTCCTTATCCCATAAGTAAGGAAATGGCTTGTGAGAACTCAGGGTTATCTCAGTTTTTTTCAACAATATTTCCGTGTTGGTGAGACAGTCTTCTCAAAAAGTAAAAGTGAACCGGATAAAAATTATTTGATTTTATAATTCCTTTCTGATTTTTCTCTATGTTTACGCTAATGTCTCATTTACGAGACATTAGTGTAAACCGCTTATTTAACTTGATTCAGTTCAAGGTAAATTGATCTACCCGAATAGAAAAAATCCTTATGTTGGCAATTTTAGGTTTGTTGACCATAGTACTGCTTTTGGTTGTTGTGATTTCCAAATGGATGTCACCTGTTTCTGCTTTGATTTTGGTGCCTGTATTCACGGCACTTCTGGCAGGTTCATTAGAAAGGCTTCCAGAATTTATTGCGGAAGGCTTGGTTAGCATAGCGCCTACAGGTGTGATGTTTGTTTTTGCCATCCTGTTTTTTGGGATACTTCTTGATGCAGGCACATTTAAACCAATTATCCGCAGGCTTTTGAATTTTGCAGGGAATGATCCACTGAAAATCTGTATAGCTACTGCTATCCTAGCCATGCTTATCCATTTGGATGGGTCTGGTGCGGTTACTTTTCTGGTGGTGATTCCTGCTTTGAAACCCATCTATGATCAGTTGGGGATGAACAGGTTAACATTGGCAAGTATAGTGGCCCTTTCGGCCGGCACTATGAATATATTGCCCTGGGGAGGACCGACCATCAGGGCAGCCACTGCACTTCAGGTAAATGTAACCACCTTGTTCAACCCCATTTTAATTCCAGTCCTTGGTGGCTTAGTCTTAGTGATAGGTATTGCCTTCCTGATGGGTAAAAAAGAAAAAAAGCTCTTGTTGGAAAGAGGAGGGTGTCTAAATCTTACAAAGCTGGATGAAAAGGAATCCATTTCACCAGAAGAAAGGCCTGGGCTTTTTTGGATCAATTTGATATTGATAGTTGTAGCCATTGGCAGTCTGATTTCAGGGATTGCACCTCCTTTTGTCATATTTATGATAGCATTTGCATTGGCCCTGACTATCAATTATCCCAAATTATCAGATCAGAAAGTCAGGATAGACATGCATGCCAAAGAAGCCATGTTGATGGCTTCAATTCTTTTTGCTGCAGGTTGTTTTACAGGAATTCTTAAAGGGACGGGAATGATGGAGGCAATGGCTGAAGCGGTTCAAGATCTTATTCATCCCCAAGTAGGGCAGCAGTTGCCTCTTTTGACCGGAATTCTAAGTATGCCGGCAAGTTTGATCTTCGATCCGGATTCTTATTATTTTGGTATTCTTCCTTTACTTTCTGAAACTGCCGCTGCATTTGGAGCTTCAGGAATTGAAGTAGGTCAAGCATCCATCATGGGACAGATGACCACAGGGTTTGCAGTAAGTCCCCTTACAGGATCTACTTTTCTACTGATAGGTCTGTGTGGGGTAGATTTGGCAGAGCATCAGCTTAAGACCATACCTTGGGCATTTTTGGTAACATTGACCATATTATTCCTTTCGGTAGTAATAGGCGTGATTTCAGTTTGATATGAAAAAGAACAAAATAAGAATAGGCTGTGGTGCGGGGTTTTCAGGAGACAGGCTTGATCCTGCAGTAAAGTTGGTAAAAGATGGCGAACTGGACTATTTGGTTTTAGAGTGTCTTGCTGAAAGGACCATAGCTCTGGCCCAAAAGAGAAAAATGGCTAACCCCGAATTAGGATACGATCCTTTATTGGAAGCAAGGATAGAAAGTCTACTTCCCTTGTTATTGGAAAAAAGGACTGTTTTGATTTCCAACATGGGAGCAGCCAATCCGGTTGCGGCTGGAAAGAAGATTCTTGAGATCGCAGCCAATATGGGCCTGAAAGTAAAAGTTGCAGTAGTATCCGGTGATGATGTAGTAGATAAATTGAGTCCTGAAATGGTCGTTTTGGAAAATGGTAAGGAGCTATCGAGTTTGGGAAAAATTATTTCCGGAAATGCCTATTTGGGTGTAGAGGCTGTTTTACCTGCTTTTCAACATCGTCCGGACATCATTATCACTGGTAGAGTCGCAGACCCTTCTTTGTTTTTAGCACCGATGGTCCATGAATTTGGCTGGGATTTGGGTGATTACAGTAAGTTGGGAAAAGGAACGGTAGTTGGCCACCTTTTGGAATGTGCTGGACAGCTTACAGGCGGATATTTTGCGGAACCTGTTATGAAACCTATACCGGGAATGGAAAATTTAGGGCATCCCTATGCGGATATTTTTGAAAACGGCGAATGCATCATCAGCAAAGTAGAAGGGACGGGGGGTGAAATCAGCGTTGCGATTGCAAAAGAACAACTTTTATATGAAGTCATCAATCCTTTTGCCTACCTGACACCTGATGTAGAGGCTGATTTCAGTTCGGTATCCTTTAGCCAATTAGGTAAAAATAAGGTTTCTGTAAAAGGTGGAGGTGGTAAAATTAAGCCGGAAAAGCTGAAAGTGAGTGTTGGCTATGAGGCAGGTTGGCTGGGTGAAGGAGAGATTTCGTATGCAGGGGTTTATGCGAAAGAAAGAGGAAAGTTAGCAGGAGAAATAATAAATAAAAGGATAGGAGAACTATTTGATGAATTGAAAGTGGATTTGATAGGGATCAATTCCCTTCATAGCCAAATATCAGATGAAGATTCTCTCCCCTACGAAGTAAGGCTTAGAATAGCTGGTAAATCCAAGGAGAAACATTTAGCAGAGAGGTTAGGACATGAAGTGGAAGCCTTATATACCAATGGTCCTGCAGGGGGTGGGGGAGCAAGAAAGTATATCACCCAGTTGGTAGGGATTGTTTCAATATTGCTTGATCGGGAAAAAATCAAATCTCAGGTCCACTTATTTGAAAATTGAAATCCATTGAGGTGCGGATTTCTGTCGTGAAATTGACTGTTTAGCGGATTCGCCTGAATTTGGATTAAAAGCAAGCTTTTGAGGTTGGGAAAAAATGTAGGTTACAAATAAATTGAAATGAAAAAATTATATGAATTGGCCCATTCCAGAGCGGGAGATAAGGGCAATATATTAATTCTATCCCTGATCCCTTTTCAGGAAGAGGATTTCGGCCTTCTTGTAGATCAGGTCACTGTAGAGAAGTTTAAGAAGCATTTTGCAGGTCAGGTCAAAGGGGAAGTCGTCCGGTATGTATTACCGGGCCTCAAAGCTTTACAGTTTGTTTGTCAGGAAGCATTGGGCTCAGGTGTGACAACTTCCCTGTCTATGGATACCCATGGCAAATCTTTGAGTTATGCTTTTTTACAATTGGAGATCGATGTGAAAAAGTCAATTGAATCAAGTTCAATTGTTTGAAATATGGAAAGGCAGATTGGAAAATCCCCTTGGAATCAGCTTTCTTGGAATAGACCTTATAATTATTTCAATTTGAGATGGAGTTTGTTTTTCAAGGTTTCAGTTTTTCCAATAAGTCATCATAGTAGCTTGTGCTTACAGGAACCGATTTTCCGAGTACAATGACTTGATGCTTTTCCACTTTATCTATTTTATGCAGGTTGACCAGAAAAGACCTATGGGTTTTGACAAAATAGGAGGGAAGTAATTTTTCCGTTTCTGCCAAGGTCATGCGGCTGAGAATTTTTTTTTCTTCCAAATGAAAATTGACATAATTGCCATTGGCCTCACAGAAAATCAAATCTTCAAAATTGATTTTAATCTGCTCAAAACCGGTTTTGATAAAAACCGAACTTTGACTGGTTTTTGAGCCATTTTTGAGCTCATACAGTTCCTGAGCTTTCTGACAGGATTTTAGAAACCTGCTGAGATTAAATGGTTTGAGAAGGTAATCTATGGCGTCCAATTCAAAACTTTTGACTGCATGCTCTGAGTACGCCGTAGTGAAAATGACCATGGTTTCTTTAGGTAGCAAAGTCGCCAATTCCATCCCGGAAATATCAGGCATTTTGATGTCCAAAAATATCAGGTTTACTGGCTTGTCTTTTAAAAACTCAAGTGCCTTGATTGCATTGGTAAAAGTGTTTTCCATGCTCAAAAATGGAACTTTAGAAGCATGTGATTTTATCACTTCCAAGGCCATCGGTTCATCATCTATGGCAATAGCGGTTAACATTTTTAATTGAGATATGGTGGAAATATGGTTGAAATAAAGTAGAAATAAGGTGGAAATATTGTTGAAATAACATAGAAATATGATGATGCTGTGAAAGGAGTTTTTACATTAAACTTAGTCTATATCAACTTTATTTCGCAAAGCTTATTTCAACTATATTTCTTCTATTACATTGTTCACCCGTAATTAAACTAAATATCATCACAGTTTAATACTCAAATGGACAAAATATTCTGCATCATTTTCCCGGATGATCAGTTCATGTTTTTCAGGGTACATTAGCTCAAGCCTTTGTTTCACATTTTCCAGACCTATGCCTGATGCTTTTTTCTCCGGGTCTTCTTCATTTGTTCGGTGAATGCTGTTATTGACATCCAAGTGTACAGAACCGTCCATGCAACGCAGGCTGATTTTGACCCAGGATTTTTTCTGTAGGCTGATACCGTGTTTGAAGGCATTTTCCACAAAAGGGATCAGAAGCATTGGGGCTATTTCGCCTGCGCAGCTGTCTTCGCTTCTATGAAAAGAGATTTCTATATTTTCCTGATCTTTAACTCTAAGATTTTGAAGATCTACATAGTTTACGAGATACTCTTTTTCACGGATGACGGGGATTTTTTCCTGATTGTTTTCATGAAGCATAAAGCGCATCATATCTCCCAGTTTTTGGATTCCCTCTGAAGTCTTATCGGCATTTTCCTGCAAGGCAGTTCCGTAAAGTGTATTGAGCACATTGAACAGAAAATGTGGATTGATCTGAGATCTTAAAAATGCCAAGTCGGCACTGCCCTGATCCACTTTTACCGAAAGCGTATTCAATTGGCTCAAGTAGTTGTCATATTTTCTGAAGAGGAAATTGGATACTGGAAAGATGAATACCAGGATGCAGAATATGACAATCAGGCCTATTAACAATGCTTCTGGAGCGTCGCTTTGCACATAAATAGTGAAAAAAATTGCTGCTATTACAAACTGAAGCAATATATTGAAGGCCAGGGCTTCGCTATTTCTTCCCAGCTTTTTATAGTTGTATATCAAAAAGAAATTGTAGATCATCAAAACGATAATTGCAGGGAATACCACGACAAACAAAAATGCAATGGCTTCTTCTGCAATTCTTTGAAACTGCAAGAGAAATATCACAAGAAAGATATAGATCAGCGTGATTCTAATTCCATTGTACATGCGGTAATCAGGATCTTGATCTGTTAAAAGAATCTGGTTCAATGTATAAATGATTACACAATAGGCTGCATAAATAGCGAGACTATTAAAGTAAAAAGGCATCAGAAAGTCTGTTGTAAAACCTGCTGAAACTGAAAATGCTCCGATTGAAATAAAAGATCCGAAAAAGATCAATAAGGTATAGATGATCAGTTTTGCTTTACTATTGTCTTTAAAGTAATTCGGTAGTACCCTGATGTGGAAAAGGTAAAAGCTTCCCATAAAAATCAGCGGAATAAAAATTTTGGCAAAATAGATAACTCCCTGCTGATTGCTCATGCTGAAATTTGGAGTATTGATGATATTGGATAAAATGATAGCTACAAATAGGAAGGTCAACACCCACCATTCAATTTGTCTAAAAGGTAAAGCCTGTTTCATGATTTTTGAAAATTAATGTTTTGTTTCCTGTGTCACAGCAATAGCAAAGTTTATTCAGATAGCCTGTATCCAAAGCAGAAAGTTGTAAATCAAGCCTATGATGATCAGAAATCTGTATCTGTATTTTTGATTTTTCATATTATTCCCTGCTGCTTAGGACAAGAATAGGGGTGGCTTTATCCTTTGGCAAAAAAATGTGTCGAAACCCGTAGATTTTGGGACGAAACCAGTTTTTGTGTGGGTATCAAAGATAAAAAGACGAAAATACAGGACCTGAGCCCCAATTTTTCAATTGATATTTTTAATCCGCTTTGATGGCTTTGATAGGATTGGAGACCGCTGCTTTGAAAGATTGAAAACTGATGGTAAACCAGGCAATCAACATGACCAATATTCCTGCCCAAAGAAAGCTGAAAATCTTTACCCCTACACTGAATGCAAAGTTTTGCAACCACCACTTTTCCACCATATACCAAGCGATCGGTACAGCAAATACAAAAGCGGTAATGACCATCTTGGAGAACTCTTTGTTGAGCATAAGGATGATGGAAAGTACAGAAGCACCAAGAACTTTCCTAACACCTATTTCTTTTGTTCTCAGTTGGGTCACATAGGCGGAAAGGGAAAATAAGCCAACACAACTGATAAAGATAGCGAGGACTGCAAAGGTACTGAACAAAGTAGCTGTCTGCTGTTCAGAGCGATATTGTTCATCCAGTTGTTCATCCAAAAAGGAATATTGGAAAGGTTCTTCAGGAACAATGGCATTCCATTTTTCAGAAATGGATTGAATCACTTCATTGGAATTGCTTTGGTCTATCCTGGCTACTGCGTATTGACCTAATCCTCCACCAAAGGCTTCGTTACTCTGGATTACCAAGGGAGTGATGTTATCTCTTAATGAGATGAAATTAAAGTCCTGCACTATGCCAATCACAGTGTAAACAACTTCCACCGATTCTCCAGCTATTTCTATAAAATGTACTAACCTGGATCCAATGGGGTCTGCAATTCCCATTGCCTGAACTGCGGTTTCATTCAACATTACATGCAACGAATCATTAGTGGATTCTGAAAATTTCCTGCCTTCCAACAAGCGTAACCCTAAAGTTTCTGGCAAATCATCGAAAACAACCATTGACTTGGTGGTCAGAATTTCATCAGATCCAATTGGTCTGAACTGTGCACCAAAGAAGCTGCCTTCTCTACCAGGCAGTGCAAATGTTCCAGCAGCATTGACCACACCGGGTATGCTCTTGATTTCACTCAAAAGTGTGTTAAGGTTTGCTTGGCCTATGTCAAAGCCCCGGTCAATGACCAAAACCTGTTCTTTGTCAAAACCTAAGGAAAATTCCTGCATGAATTTCATTTGATCTTGGATCACCAAAGTCCCGATAATGAGGACAATTGATATCCAAAACTGGAAAACAACAAGCCCATTTCTGACCCAATTACCTTTTGTAGACCCTGAATATTTTCCTTTTAAAACTTCTACAGGCTTGTGTGATGAAAGGATAAATGAAGGGTAAAGTCCTGCCAGTAATCCGACAGTAATGATTAAAGCCAAAAGTGCCAAAAGCCAGTTAGGATCAAGTGGAAAAGAAAGGTTTCGCCCGATCAGTGAATTAAAGTAACCAAAGCAAATTGCTGATATCAATACCGCAATTAAGACCCCAATACTGCTGAGAATAAGGGCTTCAGTGAGAAACTGTCCAATCAGTTGTTTGCGTAGAGATCCCAAAACTTTTCTAATACCAACTTCCTTGGCCCTCTCAAATGATTTTGCTGTTGATAAATTCATGAAATTGATACAGGCAATGACAATTATCAATACCGCTATGGCTAACAAAGCAAGAATGGAATTGATGTTTCCAGAAGGTTTTAATTGAACTTCGAGGTATTGAGGAAAAAGATGAATGTCCTTTAATTGCTGTAGGAAATAACGGTACCCATTTCCAGCCTGTTGATATTCTGACCAGGATTTTCCAAGTTCCCTTTCTATCTGAGCAGCCGCATACCTGTCTACCAATGATTTCCATTGATGCTCCACATTTTCCGGATCTGCCCCATCTTTGAGTTTGATATAAACATAGGATGAAAATCCTGTGAAATTTTCCCTGTTGAAGTTCGGAATATTATAGGGTGAAATAAGCGCACTGAACCTAAAATGTGAATTTTCAGGAACATCCTGCATAACTGCTGAGACCAAAAAATCCTGGCCTTGTGTGCTGAGAATTTTTCCTATGGGATCAATATCTCCAAAATATCTTTCCGCAAAATCTTCAGTAATGACAATCTGGTTTCCGCTTGTAAGTGCCTTTTCCCTGACTCCTTTTTTAATTTCAAAATCAAAAACACTTAAAAACAGGCTGTCGGCAGCTAACAATTGAGGCTCATCAAACTTCCTGACTTCTCCGTCTTCTGGAATATATGTAAATGTGACATTGGTGATATTCATGGCTAAGGTGGCCATATCTATATCATTGATGTCTTCAGCAGCTACCTGTGCAAAAGAATGAGGAATAACTGCATAATATGTGGAATGATTAGGGTAAATTCTTTCTAGGGAAACTTTAAATATCTGCTGATGCCCACTGAAAAATTTGTCATAAGAGAGCTCATGAATAATGTACAACCCGATCAGCAAGCTGGCAGCCACTCCTATACTCAACCCAAAGATATTGACCATAGAGTAAAGTCTTTGTTTGACGAGATTCCTATAAGCGATTTTAAAGTTATTCCTAAACTGCATGGATGATTAGATCAAAATATTTACGAATATTTTCGTAGTATTGCGATTTATGTGCCAAATTGAATTCATCTTTATTTGGGCCAAAATGCTGGATTTCTATGATTCAAAGTCCGTTTTTGGACAAAATTGTTCGGTTAAGGACGATTTAAGTTTAAGTTTAGGGTTTTCTGAATCAAAAAAAATAAGCTATGAATTTGGTACAAATCGGGCATTTCGGAAAAGAGTAGATAGTCAAAGATTTGAATGGGAAAATTCTAAGAGTTCTATTTGCACCATTACTTCCGAGACAGATTGTTTCCTAAAATCCATTTGCCCGTCCTCTTATCTTCTAAATTCAACTATCTTAGAAGCATAAAAAAAGCTAACAAGGATGTTATCAGTAGTTTAGAATAATGCCTTGATGGAATTTTAGATTTTATACCTTTTAAAACATGAACCCAAATGGAAAATACAGCGCCAACTCAATCAGAAGAAAGTTCAGCACAGAAAAGATGGACCAAAAGTTTTTTCATTCAGACTTTGATAGGGGGTCTGCTATTGGTTTTGCCAACTATCATTATTCTTTTTTTACTTTCCTTGATATTTAAGTTTGTTTTTAATTTGGTAGAGCCAATAAGTGCATTGCTGGATCAAAATTCAGGATCGCATGCCTTTTTTATCAAAGTACTGTCATTGCTGATTCTGGTCGCATTTATTTTCCTTATTGGACTGATTACCAGGGATACTAGAAGCAGGAGGTATTTTAAGACCTTTGAAAGAAAATATCTGCTCCAAATACCGCTTTATTCTACACTACAGGAAATCGTAATTCAATTTTCCGGAGCCAAAAAAATGCCCTTCAGTCAGGTAGTTTTGCTGGATCCTTACAATACAGGTGTACTGATGACAGGATTTGTGACTGAAGTTGTTTCTGAAAATATTTACACTGTTTTTGTACCTACTGCCCCCAACCCTATGAATGGAAATATTTATCATTTTCCCGTATCACAATTGAAATTTTTGGACATAGAACCTGAAAAAGCAATGCGGACTATAATTGGAATGGGTACAGGTTCTTCCTTACTGTTCGAAACTGAAGAAGGAACAGAGAAATTGGAAGCCAGAGATGGCTCCAAGTTCGAAAGTGAGGGATTGTAAATGATAATAAATACCTGATCCAGTGAATTGCCCAGCATCAAATGCTGGGCAAATTCATTATGGTGATGGCCTTATTCTCGGCTGTTCTTAGGATGATTGAAAAGCTTTTAGCGGGCTCATAATTTATTTTGATCTGTTTTTGGATATCTACTGTCGCAGGATCTAAAGTTTTAAGATGATGAAGAATAGAAGCTTCATAGTTGTCCGGAAAGACTTTGGAAACTTTTCCTTCATTTTCAATCAAATGTTTGATATGATAATTGACCTGAACGATATCGGAATTAGGGTATTCAGCCTGGATTATACCGATTTTCTTGGTGGCTTTGTGGTGCTTACCGTGGTAATATTCATGAGTCATTAAGTCAATGCTATAGGATGCTTTTCTTAAAAAACCTTTTTTATCTGTTTCCCTGACTATAAACATCGCAAAGTCATCCGCTTGGTAATTCTCCAATGATTTGATAGAGCTTTCTTTTTCGTTGATGGTTAAAGTGATGTTTTTGGTTTTTTTCCATTGCTCGTAAACTTCAGGTTTGATAGACTTTTTATCTGGGGGAGTTAAATACAAAATTCTAGTTTTAATCTCCGGATGGGCTTTTTGTAAAACTGTCAATTTTTCAAAAGTAATCTCATCAAAAAACGGAAACTCAGTGACCTTGTATTTTTCCTTTTCATCCAAGGCCAAATAGGCTTTTCTGAGTGATGGCAGGTCCAGTTTTTCCAGGTCCAAATGGTAAGGATTATCCTCTCGGAAGCCTTGGGAAAGCAAGTCTTCGTAATCCTTTATTGAACTAATTTTCATTACACCAAAGGGCTTACTTGAAGATAAAGAAATCATCAAAAATCCCAAGAGCACAATACTAAAAGATTGAAGTGCTTTTATCTTCAATGCCGAACTCGACTTCCCCATCATTACCAATCTACTTTTTGTAGATGAGAAGTTAAAAGCACTGCTTATGGAGAGAGGGGATTCTTGTCCGGCCACTTTGTGGAAAAGTAGCCATTGGTAAGCAGTTTTGTTTTTGAATTTACGATTGACGGCTTCATCAGCGAGGAATTCATGGTTGAGCTGTATGGCGTTTTTGTAAATGAAAAGCAATGGGTTAAACCAAAAGATTATTTTCATCAACTCGACCAACAAAATATCCCATGTGTGTTTTTGCCTGATGTGAACTAGTTCATGATAGATGATTTCATCCTCGATCATTTTGTTTTGATAGGCTTCTTTATTGAGAAATAGAAAGTTCAAAAAGGTAAAAGGAAGTATATTTTGCTCCAACAAAACATAGGTGCATTCTTTTTTCTTGATGTTTGGATTTTTTCCAGCCAAACTGATCAGCTGTTTTAATTGAACTATAAACCTGAGCAAAAAGAAGGTAAAACCAACTAGGTAAATGCCTACGAATAGATTAGCCCAGTTAAATTGTCTTTCCTCCTGCAAAGTCACTTGTTCAGCTTTAATTTGGGCTTGGACCAACAAAGTCTGGGAAGAAACTGACTCAGCGTTGTTTTCCAAATATTGTTCAGAGGCCAACAGGGCTTTTTCAGGGAAGAAGCTATCCTTGATGGATATATCAAATGGTGTTGGAAGAAATGGGACAATCAGGGAAAAGCAGATGGCAAAAATCAGGTAAAACCTGTTGAAGGTATACATGCTTTCTTTGACCAGCAGAAGGCGGTAAAAAGCATAGCAAATGGCCAATGAAATCGTGGCCTTTAAGATAAATATGATCATGGCTTTTGGGATTTTAATTGTTCTTCTATGATGTTTTTTAAGGCTTCCAGTTCATGAGTGTTCAATGCAGTTTCTTTTGCAAAAAAGGAGGCAAACTGAGCCGGTGAATCATTGAAAAAATCCTTGATCATGACATTCACTTTTTTGGAGAAGTAGTCACTCTTTTCCACCAAAGGGAAATACTCTCTTGAATTGCCATATACTTCAAAAGAAATTGCCCCTTTTTCCTGTAGCCTTTTGAGTAGGGTGGCAACTGTGGTACTTGCAGGCTTAGGTTCAGGATAGGATTCCAAAATATCCTTCATAAAGGCTTTTCCTTTTTCCCAAATCAGATTCATTAGTTGCTCTTCAGCATTTGAAAGATTCATATTCTAGTATTATAGATCCTGTTCTACAAACATAGAATAAAAATTAAATTTAAAAAACAGTTTTGATGAAAAAGTTAGTTTTTTATTGAGGTTTCATAAATTAATTGGATAATAATTTTTATATAGATTGACCGTGAATTCCACTGTTATTAAAAATAAAAAGACAGAAGGAAGTTCCCTCTGTCTTTTTTATCAACTAAACTAAATACCTCTAGAAAAGAACTTTTCGGAAAAGAGAGGCATGACTTTTCCTGAAGGGCTTAAAGGATAAATTTTGATGGTAGAGTGTGCCTAAACTCACATATCAAGTATTCCTTAGGTGGCCATTATCCTACTTTCTTACTGTAAGACTATAATAGTTGGTAGTACATATAATACCATCAACTATGCCAATAATAATAAGGCTGCTCAGAACGCGTGTCGCAGGTATTCTTTAAATGTGCTTGTCCGATACTGCACATATTGATTCCGATACAGGACAAACTTTTTCTCCTGAAAATAATTTCGGGCCTTTTAAATGTCAGTTTGCTTTTATTTATGATATGAATATCCGGATCCTTGCACATTAAACCTTAAGATCCAAACCGCCAACTTTACTTTTAACAGTAAATTTGGGTATTGGAGGGTGGGATGAATTTCGACCGGGCCAGCGCAGGCCTTGAGCGTGGATAGAGCCTGTCCCGATTTTCTCGGGAATTCGAAATTCTTGATTTTTTGGCTACTTTTTCATCAAAGCCTGTCCCGAAAATCGGGAGAAAAAGTAGCTTCATAATCAAATTTTGATTAGAATTTAGCAGATAGAACTGGTTCAAAACAATCTATTGCTACGTACAATGAAGCGTATACTCATAATTTATGATGAAGGAACTCCAAATTATCGTTAAAATTTTCTGATAAATTTTATTACTACCATTTTTTTTAGTTAAAATTGGGAAGTATTCTTATTTCTGTTTTTTATTTTATTATATGAAGAAATTTTACTGTTTGTTGGGCTTTGTGTTTTTTGCTATAAGCCTGGCCAATGCTCAGAAAATTACCATCAGTGGAAATGTAAAGGATGCTGCTTCAGGTGAAGTTTTAATAGGTGCTAACATCTACGATAAAATTTCAAAAAAAGGAGCTGTGGCCAACCAGTTTGGTTTTTATTCTTATACGACCACGGCTGACAGCGTAGACCTTTTCTTCAGTTTTGTAGGTTTTCAAACTCAGAGAATTTACATGTCCGTCACCAAAGATACAGTCATCAATGTGCAGTTGGCGGCAGATGGAGTGTTGGATGAATTCGTCGTTACTTCTGACGCAGTAGACCCCATTCAGGAAATCACCAGAATGGGAACGATCAATGTTCCCATCAAACAGATCAAAGAGCTTCCCGCTCTTTTGGGAGAGGTGGATGTTTTTAAGGTATTACAATTACTTCCCGGAGTGCAGTCCGGTACTGAGGGAGCGAGTGGTTTGTATGTAAGGGGAGGTGGGCCGGATCAGAACCTTATCCTTTTGGACGGAGTACCTGTGTACAATGCCTCGCATTTATTTGGTTTCTTTTCTGTCTTTAATGCAGATGCCATCAACAATGTGGAGTTGATCAAAGGAGGCTTTCCTTCCAGGTATGGAGGCAGGCTTTCCTCAGTTATTGATGTCACCATGAAGGAAGGCAATATGCAGGAGTTCAAAGGAGAAGGCTCTATTGGGATAATTGCTTCTAAATTGACGCTGGAAGGTCCTATCAAAAAAGATAAAACCTCATTTATACTTTCAGCAAGAAGGACCTATTTGGATATTCTTGCAAGACCGATCATTCAGGCAGCTACATCAGGAAATGAATCTGTAGGATATTACTTTTATGACCTCAATGGCAAGGTCAACCATATTGTCAATGATAAGAACAGGCTTTATTTGAGCGTTTATTCCGGAGATGATAAAGCATACGCCAGAAGTAGAAATTTTTATGTAGACAATAACCAAAGGACAGATTATCGTGATGAGTTTGGACTAAAATGGGGGAATTTCATTTCTGCTTTGCGCTGGAACAATATTATCAATAGCAGGCTTTTTGCCAATTATACTTTCACCTATAGTCGCTATAATTTTGATCTTTTTAGTGAATACGAACAAGAAGTTTCCGGAGCAGGAGCTTCAGAAAAGCGGTTTTATGCGGAGAGGTATTTTTCCGGGATCCGCGATTGGGCTGCAAAAGCAGATTTTGAATATGTTCCAAACCCTGACCACTACGTCAGGTTTGGAGGGAATGCCATTTTGCACCGCTTTTCGCCTGGAGTCTATGCCAGCGAAAGCACGCAGAGAGATGAGGATATGGTCTTGGGCTCCGAAGAACTGAATTCAACAGAGTATGCCTTTTATGTAGAAGACGATATCAATATCACAAGCAGACTTAAGGCCAATGTGGGACTCCATTATTCAGGATTTTTGACCGATGGGGAGCATTACAGGTCTTTACAACCACGGTTGGCTGCCAGGTATCTTCTTGATGAAAGTACTTCAATCAAAGCTTCTTTTGTGACCATGGCACAATTCATACACCTGCTGACCAATGCAGGTTTGGGCCTGCCAACAGATCTCTGGGTACCGGCTACTCCACAGATAGGGCCTCAGCAGTCCATGCAGCTTGCTTTGGGGGCATTCAAGACTTTCAAAGGATTTGAGTTGAGTGCCGAAGCCTACTACAAAACCATGGACGGATTGATTGAATACAGAGATGGGGCTACCTACCTCAATATTGATCAGGATTGGCAGGAAAAAGTGGCTGTAGGCGAGGGGAGGAGTTATGGTATAGAATTGCTGGCTCAAAAGAAAGTGGGTAGGGTTTCAGGATGGGTAGGATATACCTGGTCCAATACCGAAAGAAGGTTTGATGAGATAAATTTTGGAGAATGGTTCCCATTCAAATATGACAGGAGGCACGATATCAGCATAGCCCTTACCCATGATTGGAAGAAAAACAGAGATTTTTCTTTGGTATGGGTTTACGGGACCGGTAATGCCGTTTCCCTTCCCACTCAGCGCTATGAAGGTGCATTTTCAAATCGCTGGGGTACTCCAATGAGAACCCAGATTGAGTTTTATGAAAGCCGGAATAACTTTCGATACAGGGCTTATCATAGACTGGATTTAAGTTTTAGCTGGTGGAAAGATACCAGTTGGGGGCAGAGAAAATGGACTTTGGGTATATACAATGCCTACAATAGGTTAAATCCATTTTTTATGGATGTAGGCTTTGACAGGTCAGGAAACAGAAAAATCGTTCAGTACAGTCTGTTTCCGATGATTCCTTCTTTTTCTTATTCATTTAAATTCTAAGCTGAAATGAAAAAATACGTACATCTTCTTTTTGCTCTTTTGGCTCTTATATCCTGTGAAACAGTAGTCGATGTGGACATTCCCTTTGGAAGACCGAATGTCACGGTAGTTTCCAAGCTGACTGCCGGTCAGTCTCCAGAAGTGAGATTGACTTTTAGCAGACATATTTTAGATAATAACTCCGGATTTAATATTATTCCAAATGCTGAAGTAAGCCTGAAAACTGCTACTTCTACCTTTCCTTTAACTTATAGTGTGACCTCTGAAACTTATGGCAATAAAGATATTACTCTGGAGGAGTCTGAAACTTATACCATTATGGTAAATGTGCCCGAATATGAAGTCATTGAGTTGATTGAAACTGTCCCTCAATTAGTGCCTATAAGGGAATTTATAGTCCGGAATGCTTTCTCAGGTGAAGGGGTTATGCAAGATGAAATCAGTATTATTTTTGATGATCCTGTGGGTGAGAACTTTTATGAAATTACTGCTTATCAAAAAAGAACTTATACTTATACCGATCAAAGTGGCAATGAACGGGTTGAATCACAGATCCATCCCATTGGCTTAAGACCAAAAGACCCTGTATATCAACAGGAATATAGCTGGAATACTATTTTATTTAATGACAGGCTATTTGAAGGTAGGACTTTTGATATGGAAATCATCACCTCCGGAAGTTTTTTCTCAAGACAAGAATGGGAATTACCTGAAGGGTTTAGTGTAGAGGTTTATGTTATCCTCAAATCAGTTTCAGAAAGCTATTTTCTTTATGAAAGTACATTTAATCTTCAAAATTACACGGATGGTGACCCCTTTGCACAACCTGTTCAGGTATTTACCAATATCAAGGGTGGATTGGGAATTTTAAAAAGTGAAGCTCCTTTTGAGCTTCTTGTTGTGTCTTGGTAAGGTTAAAGCCAGTATTTAATCTATAAGAAATTATTGATCAGCGAGTTGTGTGAATTTGTTTTAGAGGTTTTTAATTTTAAAGGTATATTTATCTAGTAATGCAAAGAATCGAAGACTTATGAAAAATGAATTTTTTTGAAGAATACCGTAAAAAAAGGCTTTACGGTATGTAGTTTGCTTAAAATTTATTAGTTGTATTGGTATTAATTATTAATTTTATCTTTTAACATAAAACACACTATATATGAAAAGTCTAATTGAAAAAATCAACGCTGAGTTTGAATCATTTAAATCTGATGCAGAATTACAGGCAGAAAAAGGAAACAAAGCTGCCGGAACCAGAGCGCGTAAAGCTACATTGGAATTGACCAAACTAATGAAAGAATTCAGAAAAGAGTCATTGGAAGCTTCTAAAAAATAAGCAACCTTTTTACCGAATAGAGCTCCCCTTTTTTGGGGAGTTTTTTTTTAATCTTTGGCAATTTCAAAGAAATAAGCAGAACCATCAAGAGGTCTGCTGTCAATCACCAACTCATTGGATGAAATATCAAACATTATAAATCATTGGAAATTAGTATGATAAATTTAAATGAGATTGAAGTAAAATAAATCTGAATACCTATTGATTTTATTAACGGAGATTTAAGGTACTTAGATATTTGATTTCTTAAAAATGACTTTTGGGTTTAGTTTAATAATCGATTTTTTAGGACTTTGTGTTTCTGTTTCCTATTTTCACATATTGAGACAATATAATCTCTACACAAACCTAAGCGCTATAACCTATGAAAAAGTTTTTTTTATCAAGCCTATTGATTTGTCTGGCTTATTACTCCGTATTTGCCCAAAAAGGGCACAAAGAACGTATTCAAATCCACAGTACAGCACTTGAGGGGAATTTAATTGGAGACCCTGCCGAGCGTGATGTAACGGTATACTTACCACCTTCTTACAATTCCAATCCGGAAAGCCGGTATCCTGTCCTGTATATGCTTCATGGATTTACAGATACTGATGCCCAATGGTTTGGATGGGAGGATCATTGGATCAACCTCCAAACTGTAATTGAGGAATCCCTTGCCGAGGGACTTTCCAAAGAAATGATTGTAGTGATGCCCAATGCATATAACCGGTTTAAGGGAAGTATGTATGCCAGTTCAGTGACCATAGGCGATTGGGAAACATTTGTCACCAAAGAATTGGTCAGTCACATAGATGACAATTATCGGACGATTGCCAAGAAAGAAAGTAGGGGACTTGCCGGACATTCCATGGGAGGATATGGTACTTTGCGACTGGGAATGAAATACCCTGATGTATTTTCCTCCATTTATGCCATGAGCCCTTGTTGCATGGATGGCGGAGCCAGCACTGAAGAAGCGCTTATGGCCAAGTTGGAAAACTTTACCGTTGAGGACCTGGATGGTGCCAATTTCTTTGAGATCGCTACTTTGGCCACTTCTGCAGCATTTGCACCCAATCCTAAAAACCCACCATTTTACCTGGATCTTCCTGCCAAAAATGGAGAAGCAAGACAGGAAGTGATCAATAAAATCATTGCTAACCGAACGCTGAATTTTGTTGACCAATATGTCTTTCATCTTAAAAGACTAAAAGCCATTGCGATTGATGCAGGTCTACAGGACAGAGGGATCAGTGAAGCTACAAAAACACTTCATGGCATCTTGGAGGCTTATGAAATTCCCCATGTTTACGAAAGCTATGAAGGGGATCACCTCAACCGTATTGCAGAAAGAATTCAGACCAAGGCACTTCCTTTTTTTACCAAAAACCTGGAGTTCCAAAGTACACTTTCTGAAATCATAGAGGAAGGAGGAACAGGTGACTTCCCTGCTATCATGTTGACAGAAGTTTCATTGCCAACCCATACTGTTTTTAAGCCACAGGATATGGGTAAGTTTGGTAAAAAAAATAAGCTCCCTATCATTGCCTGGGGAAATGGTGCTTGTTTCGATTCACCCTTCGAGCACGTTAACTTTCTCAATGAAGTGGCTTCTCATGGATTTTTGGTAGTAGCAATAGGGAATATGCCCAAACAAACAGATGTTCGCTCCCAGTCACTCAAGCTTTTGGAAGCGATTGACTGGGCGATTGCTCAAAACAGTGACCCGGAAAGCCCTTATTATCAAAAGCTGGATACCGAAAAAATTGCAGTGAGCGGAATGTCCTGCGGGGGTCTTCAAACACTTGAAGTGGCAGACGATCCCCGGATTTCCACGGTAGGAGTGTTCAACAGTGGAATATTGCCTAATCCAGGTGCAGGCATGCCAGGCATGCCGCAAGTGAACAAAGATCAGCTTGATAAAATCAAAGTACCCACACTGTATCTTTTGGGTGGGGAATCAGATATTGCCTATCGCAATGGAATGGACGATTTTGATCGCATTAACCATGTCCCTGTTTTTGTAGGAAATCTGGACGTAGGCCATGGAGGTACTTATGCCCAGCCCCACGGAGGAGACTATGCCAGGGTGGCCACACATTGGTACAAGTGGCAGCTAAAAGGGGACGAGGAAGCAGGTAAGCTATTTACAGGGAAAACACCTGGACTTTCAAAATATAAAGGTTGGAAATGGGACAAAAAGAACATGGATTGACCCATATTTCTATAATTGGTAAGGACGTTTTGATAATTTTCAAAATTTAGAATATAATAAAAGGAGGATGGGGAATTTGATACTTATGATTCCAAATCCTCCCTTGTATTGAAATTTTTAAAAAGGGACTCGTCAAAATCTAGGGAATTTTCCATAGGAATTACCTCATGTTTGTTGTCCCTGATGAAATCTATCATTTTTAATTTTTCACCTGCAACATGACTTGCAACATTTGATTCAAGGGATTTGGGATAGATGCTGAATAATGGGTTGGGTATGCCTCCAATACTTGCAACTGTAATTCTATCCTCCTGATGAGACCGGATCAAATGAAGATAAGCTTCTTTAGGAATCAAGGGCATGTCACAACCTATTATAAATGCATTTGAGGTGGGAGAATCTTTTAATGCCGTTAATAAACCGCCCATGGGACCTTTATTTGGAACTACATCAGGCAATAGGGGGAAGCCATGATTTTTATATGCCTTATTCGAAGTGATGATTTTGATCTGAGGTCCTATAGACTTAAGCTTTTCCAGAACTTGCTTTACCATTTTTTCTCCATTTACCTCTACAAGCCCTTTGTCTTCACCCATCCGGCTACTTTTTCCCCCTGATAAGATATAAAATGATAATTCCATGATTTTAGGATATCTGATGAATATAAGTAAATGTCTCCATTTTCTTTAATTAATTCAAGTTTTTAAAGTACAAATAAGTAATATGACTTAAAAATACTGACATGAATTTTATTAAAATAAGTAATAATACTTAGATTACTTAAAAATATTGATTACATTGCCAATGCTTTAGCCAATAAACAATAACCCAAGGTTTTCCAGATCTCTAACCATAAACCACAACAACTATGAAAACCTCTAGTAAAAAAGCAACATCAATTAACCTGTTAAACTTCCGTACACCACAGATGAAAGCTTTCCATTTATCATGGATAGCTTTCTTTCTGTGTTTTTTCGGCTGGTTTGGTATTGCGCCTTTGATGGCGGTAGTCAGAGAAGAGCTAGATCTTTCCAAATTCCAGATCGGAAACATCATCATTTCATCGGTTGCCATTACCATTTTTGCACGTCTTGCTATTGGATGGCTTCTTGATAGAATTGGGCCTAGAATTACCTATACCTACCTGTTGATATTGGGAGCTATTCCGGTCATGTTGATCGGCTTTAGCAACAGCTATGAGAGCTTTCTTGTTTTCAGGCTGATGATAGGAGTAATAGGAGCAGGCTTTGTGGTTACCCAATACCATACTTCTATGATGTTTGCTCCAAATGTGGTAGGCACTGCCAATGCCACCACCGCAGGCTGGGGAAATCTTGGAGGTGGGGTAACCCAAATGCTGATGCCACTTATTTTTGCAGGTTTTGTGTCCATAGGGTTTCTGGATCAGGAAGCTTGGAGGTTGGCCATGGTAGTGCCTGGAATATTAATGGTAATTTGCGGATTTCTGTATTACCGTCATACTACGGATCTGCCTGAAGGAAATTTAAAAGACCTCAAGAAGGAAGATTTTGCGGATAAAGTGGAAAAGAAAGCTTCCAAAGTAAGCTTTGCCACTGTTTCAAAAGACTACAGGGTGTGGTTGCTTTTTCTGATTTACGGAGCATGCTTTGGTGTAGAATTGACCATCAATAATATAGGAGCAATTTATTTCCATGATTTTTTTGAGCTTGACCTCAAGACAGCAGGATTAATTGCAGGTTTGTTTGGACTGATGAACCTATTCGCCAGGTCTATGGGAGGTTTTTTTGGGGATAAAGCCGGAATGAACTGGGGGCTAAAAGGCCGGGTATGGCTACTTGGCGCAGTACTTCTTGCCGAAGGATTGTCACTGGTACTTTTTTCCCAAATAAATATCCTACCATTTGCGATCGGTTCCATGATTGTATTTAGCCTTTTTGTACAGATGGCTGAAGGGGCGACTTACGCTGTGGTTCCTTTTGTGAACAGAAAAGCCATTGGTACTGTCTCAGGAATAGTAGGAGCAGGTGGCAATACAGGTGCGGTCTTGGCAGGATTTCTCTTCAAGTCTGAATCCCTTAGCTATTCAGATGCACTTGCCATTTTGGGCATTACGGTAACCTTAGTTTCTGTTTTTTCATTTCTGATCAGATTCAGCAAAGAAGATGAGCAAGAAGCATCCGAAGAACTCATCAATTCCATTGCCGAAAAAAATATGGAGGTTGCCCCTGCCTATCTGATGGAAAAATAAGATCTAAATTGATGGAGTCATGAAACCTGAAAAATTTAAAAGTACCTGCTCTTATTGCGGTGTCGGTTGTGGTATAGTCATACACAAAGATGCCAAAGGCAAAATAAAAGTGGAAGGCGATCAGGATCATCCTGTCAATAAAGGTATGCTGTGTTCTAAAGGCATGAACCTTCACTATGTAGTGGAAGATAAGTCGGACAGGCTTTTTTTTCCACAGATGAGATGGGGAAAGGACCATCCTTTGGAAAGGGTTGATTTCGATACGGCATTACAAAGAGCAGCGGCAGTATTCAGGACTTTTATCAAAAAATATGGTCCGGATTCAGTTGGTTTTTATGTTTCCGGACAATGCCTTACTGAGGAATATTATTTGGTCAATAAACTGGTGAAAGGATATTTGGGAACCAATAACCTGGATACCAATTCCAGGTTATGCATGAGTTCTGCGGTAGCAGGCTATAACCTCACACTAGGGGAGGACAGTGTTCCGGTAAGCTATGAGGACATTGAATTGGCAGATTGTTTTCTGGTTGCAGGAGCAAACCCAGCATGGTGTCACCCGATCATTTGGAGAAGAATTGAAGCGCATAAGGAGAAAAATCCTGCTACAAAAATTATTGTGATCGATCCACGGAAGACCCAGTCCTGTGAATTGGCAGATCTTCACTTACAGATATTCCCCGGCACAGATGTAGTCCTTTTGCAGGCAATTGGTAGATGTCTTATAGAGTCAGGGGACATTGACTGGACGTTTATCACTGAGCACACACAGGGATTTGAAGCTTACAAGAATCAGGTTTTGGAGAAAAGCCTGGAAGAGGCCTCAGAAATCTGTGGGGTAAATAAAAGGGATATCAAACGGGCAGCAGCTTATATTGGGGAGTCAAAAGGATTTCTAAGCCTCTGGGCAATGGGATTGAACCAAAGCAGTGATGGCGTGAATAAAAACCTTGCGCTAATCGCCCTGAACTTGATTACAGGCCATATAGGCAAACCCGGATCAGGTCCTTTTTCCCTCACAGGTCAGCCAAATGCCATGGGAGGAAGAGAAGTGGGCGGAATGTCGACCTTGCTTTCAGCCCATAGAAAACTATCTGATCCGAAACATCTAAAGGAAGTTGCAGATTTTTGGGGTGTAGAAAGCTTGCCCGACAAGCCGGGCCTTACAGCCACACAGATGATAGAGGCCATAGAAGAGGATAAACTTAAGGCCATCTGGATAATCTGCACCAATCCCATAGTCAGCCTTCCTGATTCTGTCAGGGTAAAAGAAGCGCTGAAAAAGGCAAGGTTTGTCGTGGTTCAGGACATTTCTGTCAACAATGAAGCCATTCCTTATGCAGATTTGGTTCTTCCAGCAGCCGGATGGGCCGAAAAGGAAGGGACCATGACGAATTCAGAAAGGAGGATTTCTTACCTTAATAAAGCTGTTGAGGCACCAGGAGAGGCTTTGCCGGATGGAGAGATACTGATCAGGTTTGCCAGGCAAATGGGTTTTTCGGGTTTTGACTTCAATGGAGCTGAAGAGGTATTTTGTGAACATGCGGCACTTACCAAAGGAACCAATATTGATATTTCCGGGCTGGATTATTCCTATCTAAAAAAAACAGGAACTGCTCAATGGCCATTTATCCATCCATCGGATAAACCGTCAAAAAGGCTTTTTGAAGATAAGGTATTCTATAACCCGGATGGAAAAGCGCGTATTTTACCTTCTCAGTATACTTCTCAAAATGAGGCTATCGATCCGGATTTCCCACTGATTCTGACCACTGGAAGAATCAGAGATCAGTGGCATACCATGACCAGAACCGGTAAGGTCAAAAAACTGGGCAGACATATTCCACTTCCTTTCCTTGAAATCCATCCATACGACGCTTTGGAAAGGGGAATCATAGAAGGACAGACAGTTATCGTTTCTGGAAGGAGAGGACAGGTGAAAGTTCATGCGCGACTAACCAAAAGTATCAGACAGGGAGTTGTGTTTCTTCCCATGCACTGGGGTAAGATTTTGGAAGAAGATTTTGCAAAGACCAATAACCTCACAGGCAATTCAATAGATCCGATTTCCAAACAACCGGATTTTAAATTTTCTGCTGTGCAGGTAGCCAAATTTTCCAAACCCAGGCAAAAAGTGGTCATTGTGGGAGCAGGTGCAGCGGCCTACAGGTTTATACAGACTTACAGGGAATTGAATGGCGAGGATGAAATCCACTGTTTTTCAAAGGAGGAGTTTCCTTTTTACAACAGGGTGTTATTACCTGAGTATGTGAGCAGACACAAGACTTGGGAGGATCTTCAGAAATTCAAATCCGGAGAACTTGAAGGGCTAAATGTCCATCTATACGTTTCAAATGGCATTTCTGCTATAGACAGGGATAAAAAGACTGTCACTGACGAGCGGGGAAAGATCCATCATTACGATATTCTTATTTTGGCAACAGGAAGTAGGGCTTTTGTTCCTTCAGATGCTCCGGCCCACCTGCCTGGAATTTTCACGATGAGAAGCAGGGGGAATGCGGATGAGCTTGTCAATTACCTAGAAGGTAAAGGTCATGTCATGATAGTTGGCGGAGGATTATTAGGATTGGAGCTGGCGGCTTCCTTACGGGAAGTTAATATAGATGTGACCATCATTCAGTTGGCCTCAAGGCTGATGGAGCGGCAATTAGACCCAGTTGCCAGTGCCCTTTTGAGAAATCAGATTCAAGAAATGGGGGTAAGGCTATTTCTCAACAATCAGGTGGACAGGGTTGCTCAACTTGATGAGAAAAACATGGAAATCAGCCTGAAAAGCGGTGCAGTCATCCAATGCAATGCAGCTGTATATGCTATCGGTACCCGACCCAATTCAGAATTGGCTAAGTCAGTTGGCTTGGATTGCGGATTGGGAATTAAAGTAAATGCCTACATGCAAAGTTCAGATCCGGATATATTTGCCTTGGGGGAAATTGCGGAATTCAACCAAAAGCTAAACGGGATTACTGCAGCTGCCGAGCAACATGCAGACATCGCTGCCAGGTTTATCAACGGAGACAGACTCAGCTTTTATTCTGGAACAGTGCCTATGAATATCCTGAAAATTTCTGATCTTGAACTTTGTTCTATCGGAATTCCTGAAATTCCGGCGAATACGGAAGGATATGAAGAAATAATTTTGATGGATTCAGCTCAGACCTATTATAAAAAATGCATAGTCTTTCAGGACAGACTGGTTGGTACCATCTTATTGGGGGATAAATCCGAATTTGCTGAATTCAAGGAGCTGATAGAAAATCAGACAGAACTTTCTGATAAAAGGAAGGAGCTTCTGAGAGGAAAATCTTCGAAAGAGGGACTGATAGGCAAATTGGTCTGTTCCTGTGGAAATGTGGGAAAAGGGAATATTGAAAAATGTATTGCTTCCGGTCTGACAGATTTCAGGGAAGTATGTAAACAGACAGGGGCAGGACAGGGGTGTGGAAGTTGCAAGCCAGAAGTAAAAGCCATTCTTGACCTGGTTTCCAAAGACATAGATTAATCTATAGATTGAAGTTGTATTGCCTATAATGCTTATAATCAATAGAAAATAATGGAAGAAATAAAGTATATTGATAATATTGAGTCCAAAAAATCTGAACTGGTCAGGGTATTGGTCAAGGGCGGTATCCTTTCTCCCGGTGACTTTCAAAAAATTGTGCTCACGGCGCAAAAGCTTGGAGCACCCTGTATACACCTGGGCTCCAGACAGGATATACTTTTTTCTCTAAAAGATAAAAACCGCGAATTACTGGAGGAAACTTTTAAGTCCATACAGATTGATTTTGATACTGATGGGGAATCATTCCAGAATATAGTCAGCTCTTATACAGCACTGGATGTCATGCCCACCACACATTGGCTGGCTTCACACATTTACCATTACATCCTGGACACATTTGATTTTAAGCCCAAGTTGAAAATCAATATCACAGACCCTGTTCAGAGCCTGGTACCGATTTTCACAGGTAATATCAACTTTGTGGCATCTCCCAAAGAAAATTATTGGTACCTCTATCTCAGGTTTTCAGAAATAGACCCTAAACCTTGGTGTGCTCCGAAACTGGTTTATAGTTACGATTTATCAGAAATAGCAAAAAAAATTGAGGTATTGAATCCTCAAGCATCAGGTTTAGGCTATGAAGAAATCTTCGAAAAGGCCATTGAAGGGATAGATAAAAAACTTCTAAACTTGGAGCAAAAGCTTGTGTTTGGGGAACCTACTTCTATTTATTATGAAGGAATGAACAGGGTGGCTGGAGGAAAATACTGGCTGGGGCTCTATTGGAGAGACAATAGATTTTCCATCAATTTCCTTAGGGCAATGTGTGAGTTGTGCCTAGAAACCAATATTGGAAAGCTCAGTCTTACTCCTTGGAAATCATTGATCGTTAGGGGGGTAGAAGAAAAAGACAGACTGAGTTGGGAGAAGCTTCTTGGGAAATTCGGAATCAACATCAGGCACAGTTCTCTGGAGTTGAACTGGCATGTTCCGGTACTGGATAAAGATGCACAGGAGATCAAAGATTTTCTGGTTAGAAAATTGGATAAAATGGATATCAGTACCTATGGTCTTTCATTTTCTATCAAAACCGGTCATATGATCGCTTTCACTTCTGTAGTGATAGAGAGAATTGCAGGTCGGTCTGAAAAAGCACCTGACTCTTTCAATATCCTATATTCAAAAGACTTTAATCCAAACCTGTCTGAGTATTATTATTTTGTCAAAGGTGTTTCTTTGGAAACCATTCCAGCCCTATTGCTTCAGTTAAGTTATAAATATTATGATCAGTTGAATGTCAAATCTTTAAATACTCAAAAGAAGCCTGACAACAAAAAAAACACTGATTCTTCCAACAAATATCAATGCTCTTCCTGCCTGACAATTTATGATGAAAAGCTTGGGGACCGGATCAACGGAATAGCCCCTGGCTTTGAATTTTCCAAGCTTCCTTCAGATTATTGTTGTCCGGTCTGTGAAAGTCCAAAATCTGCCTATCGGCTACTTTAGGAGGTTAATCCTGCTCAAGCGCTGCCTTTATCAAATTCAGCGACTTGGGTGAATGAGACATGTTTAAAGCTGCTTGATGTCCTTTTTCAGACATTTTTTTCCATGTCTTACGGACAATGGAAATGATTTTATCTTCCTCATTTGCATGTTTTTCAATAAAATCATCAAAATAATACTTTAAAAATACCAAGCATACTACATCCTCAAGACATTGTGCCTCATGATCGGTTTTCAACCTTCTTTTGTTGATCAGATCATCGACATGACCTATTTCAGCCTCATGATATCCCATTTTTTCCATTAGGTCAGAGGTGACTTTTCCGTGAAAATTTTTGAGTTCAGTACGCCACATGAGGTAGCCTTTTCGATCCATAGGATAGGATTCTCTTGGAATTTTCCAGCGTTGAATGTGTTGTGCCCTGGTAGCAATCTGCAATGGTTCAGAAGCCATTGGCTCATAATCCATTAACATTTTGGACATTCTTTGGCTATACAACAATTCTTTGGGGATCATCTTTCCATCATTATTATCATAAAATGGATCCTCTGCATTTAACCTGTCTATTTCGGCTATAGTCTGGCTTAATTTTTCTGTCTTCATGGCTGCATGCGCTGGTGAGTGGGGTAAAAATAGATATTTTAAAGGGAATCCATGGAACTTGTCTCCATAAGCTGATGCATGCTTTCTTTAAGTTTTAATTGTTCAAGGATCACTTTCCCTATTACAATAAGGGCAGGGGAGCCAATAGGCTCAGTATCCTGCTTTTTTAAAATATCCCGCAATCTTCCTGTCAGCATTTTTTGATTTGCCAAAGAGCCGTTTTGAATCAGGGCAATAGGTTCCTCTTCGCCCCTGAAAGTTTTGAAAATTTCTATGATGGACTTTAGTTTATTGATTCCCATCAAAATGACTATTGTGGCACTGCTCTGAGCGGCCATAAAAAGGTCATTGGAAATACTACCGTCTTTCAGGGTGCCAGTGACCACCATAAAGCTTTCATTGATGTTTCTTTTTGTCAGTGGAATTCCGCAAAGGCCCGGTACTGATATGGAGCTACTAATGCCCGGAACATAGCTTCCAGGAATGTCATGTGACAATGCGTATTCCAGCTCCTCATGGCCTCTGCCAAATACATAAGGATCTCCGCCTTTTAGCCTTACCACATGGCCCATGCTTCGGGCATACCCTACGATCATTTTGTTTATTTCGAGTTGCTGTTTTTGATGCAACCCTGCTCTTTTCCCTACAAATATCTTCAAAGTAGTTTCAGGAGCATGCTCCAAAAGAACCGGATTTGCCAACGCGTCATAAAGGATAACATCAGCGCTTGAAATCGCTTTTATCCCCTTCAAAGTGATCAGGTCAGGATCTCCAGGGCCTGCTCCTACCAAAGTAAGAAATGGTTTGTGCTTCATTTTTAGATTTCTAAGTAGTTTGAGAAATTAAAATTAAGTAAAAATACGTAAAATTACTTACAATTATAAAAATTATCTTTTAATTTAGCAGTGTAATCTAAGTATTAATACTATTTGAGATTCGTTGATGAGCTTGCTGATTGTAGATATTTTATAGAAACCAAAGTCCAAAAAAATATTATCATATGAAAAAGGTAGTTGTGATCGGAAATGGGATGGTGGGTTACAAGTTTTGTGAGAAGCTAAGAACCAAGGATCCCGGAAAACAATTTGAAATTACGGTGTTTGGGGAGGAGCCTTGGCCTGCTTATGACAGGGTTCATCTTAGTGCTTATTTTTCGGGCAAAAAGGCAAATGACCTTTTATTGGCTTCCCGATCTTGGTATAGGGAAAATCAGATCGACCTTAGAACTAAGGAACTTATTGTTCTGATTGACAGGGAAAACAAGTATGTACTGAGTCATTTGGGTCACAAAATCCATTATGATTATCTGATCCTGGCTACAGGAGCATCTGCTTTTGTTCCGCCGATTCAGGGAGTGGAAAAGCGTGGAGTGTTTATGTACAGAACTTTGGAGGACCTGGAATCTATGATGCAATATGGACAAAAAGCCAAATCTGCCGCTGTGATCGGGGGAGGGCTGCTTGGGCTGGAGGCTGCCAAAGCTGTCTTGGACATGGGCCTGAAAACCCACGTTATAGAATTTGCACCTAGGCTCATGCCCAGACAGCTGGATGAAGCTGGTTCAGGACTGCTTCAAAGCAAGCTTGAGGAACTAGGAATCAGCATTCATCTGAACAAAAATACCAGAGAGATCAAAGGAAACGGTAAATTGACAGGGTTGGAGTTTGCAGACGGATCTTTTTTGGAGGTGGACATGCTGGTGGTTTCTGCTGGCATCAAACCAAGGGATGAGCTTGCGGAAAAGGCAGGTCTGGAAAAAGCAGCCCGAGGAGGTTTTGTGGTCAATGAGTTTTTGCAAACCAATGACCCTGATATTTTTGCCATTGGTGAAGCAGCTTCTTACAATAATATGGTTTTTGGATTGGTGGCACCGGGTTATGAGATGGCAACACAGGTAGTCAACCAACTTATGCAAAATGAAGTCAGACCTTTTACAGGTTATGATAT
The DNA here is from genome assembly GCF_019343195.1 of Arthrospiribacter ruber. Taxonomy (GTDB): domain Bacteria; phylum Bacteroidota; class Bacteroidia; order Cytophagales; family Cyclobacteriaceae; genus Arthrospiribacter; species Arthrospiribacter ruber. Next base: position 36,475 of record NZ_RPHB01000005.1, on the reverse strand, counting down.
GTCAACCAAGCTGAAACTTATAGGTGTTGAGGTAGGAAGTTTTGGGGATGCCTTCGGTGAATCAGAACCGAGTAAGCCCATTGTTTATGAAAATAAAAGTAAGGGTATATATAAGAGAATTAACATTTCTGAAGATGGTAAGCGACTGCTTGGAGGAATCCTGGTAGGGGATACGTCTGTATACGGCATGCTTCTTCAAATGGTGCAAAACAATATGCCACTGCCTCCTGAGCCGGAAGACCTTATTCTTGGTGCAAGAGGTGGGGAGAAAGAAATGGGATCAGGTGTAGATGCACTTCCGGCTACAGCTCAGGTTTGTTCCTGCGAAAACATCAGTAAATCAGACCTGTGTGAAGTCATTTCCGAAGGGGTACATGATGTAGACGCTTTAAAGAAATGTACCAAAGCAGGGACGGGCTGTGGCGGGTGTATGCCTTTGATCAAAGACCTGCTACATGCAGAGTTGAAAGCCATGGGGAAAAATGTGAAAAATGTAGTCTGTGAGCACTTTGATTACTCCCGTCAGGAGCTATTGGATTTGATAAAGGTCAGAGGGATAAAAACTTATGATGCCCTTCTTGATGAATTTGGTGAAGGTGACGGTTGCGAGGTATGCAAGCCTTTGGTAGCATCTTTATTGGCCAGTACCTGGAATGAACTGGTTGTTTTGCAGGATACCATACAAGATACAAACGACCGTTTTTTAGCCAATATCCAAAAGGGAGGTACTTATTCTGTGGTACCTAGAATTCCCGGAGGTGAGATCACTCCTGATAAGCTCATTGTAATCGGTGAAGTTGCTAAAAAATATGGATTATACACCAAAATCACCGGAGGACAAAGGATAGACATGTTCGGGGCCAGAGTGGATGAGCTGCCTGATATTTGGGAAGAACTCATAGATGCGGGTTTTGAAAGCGGTCATGCTTATGGAAAGTCACTGCGAACTGTTAAAAGCTGTGTGGGAACAACATGGTGCAGGTACGGCGTGCAAGATGCTGTTTCTTTTGCCATTCGGGTTGAAGAAAGATACCGGGGTCTTAGGTCTCCACATAAACTCAAAGGTGCAGTTTCGGGCTGCACGCGGGAATGTGCGGAAGCCCAGAGTAAGGATTTCGGTATCATTGCCACCGAAAAAGGCTGGAACCTTTATGTATGTGGTAATGGTGGGTCTAAACCTCAACATGCAGTACTCTTGGCCAATGATCTGGACGATGAAACCTGCTTGAAATATATTGACCGTTTTCTGATGTTTTATATCAAGACGGCCGAACCACTCAATAGGACAGCCACATGGCTGAATAAAATGGAAGGAGGGATTGCCTACCTGAAAGATGTAGTGGTGAACGATTGTCTAGGCCTAGGTGAGGAGTTAGAGAAGGAAATGGCATTTATGATAGAGACCTATTCCTGTGAATGGAAAGAAGTAGTCAATAATCCTAGCCTTAGGGCCAAATTCAAACATTTTGTCAATTCAGAAGAAAAAGATCCGACAGTAGGATTTCAACCAATGAGAGGACAAAAGCGACCTGTTGATTGGTCTTGAAAAATTAACGGTTTAAATAATTGTTGTATTCCAGATTCATTTACCAAACCTATTTTAACATGTTTACAGAATTAGAAAAATACAAAAAAGCTGAGCAATCTGAAGAGATTACATGGTTTAAGGCGGCTTCTGTATCGGCTTTTCCTGAAAATGGCGGAGCCTGTGTCAAGTACAAGGATTTGCAGATTGCTGTCTTCAATTTTACAAGAAGGAATGAATGGTATGCCTGCCAGAACTTATGCCCACATAAGATGCAGATGGCCCTTTCACGAGGGATGATCGGCTCTTGCGGAGAAGAACCCAAGGTTGCTTGTCCATATCATAAAATGACTTTTTCTCTTAAAAACGGAAATAACCTCGATGGAGATGAATGCTCCATCATCACCTATCCTGTGAAAGTGGAGGATGGCTTCGTTTTTATAGGATTTGATCAAAATTACTGAGAATTAATTTCATTTGTATTGTTCAAATTGCGTATTTACACTTAATATTGGTTTAAATACTTAAATTTGAATTTAAAAATTAAGTATATGGATTCTGGTGAACAGGGTATAAAAAGGTTTTCAAACCTCCGATGGAGGTACCTGTTTGCATTGTCTGCAATAGCCTTGACTATTTTGATCAGTCAGGGAATTCTCCAGTACTATATTTCCCAGCAGGAAAGTGATTCCAGAGAGGTGAACCTTTCCGGCAGACAGCGTATGCTAAGTCAAAAAATCACCAAAACAGCTTTACTTTTTTCCAATGCTCAGGGTCCCGAAAGGGATCAATACCGAAAGGATTTGGCCAAAAGTCTTCAGGAATGGACCATAGCCCATGAAGCCCTATTATCCGGCAATCATAAATTGGGTGTCAAAGGTGTTACTGATAGGGAAGTCCTGCTTCTTTTCAATCAAATTCGGCCCAATTTCGAAGCTATAGTGTCAGGGGTTTCCAGCTTGTTGGCAGATAACTTAGAGCAATCCTTGGAAGATGATGCTTTGGATTCAATTCTTGCAAATGAAGGGGCTTTTTTGGAAGTCATGGACCGGATTGTAGATCAAATAGACCGATTGGCCCAGGCTAAAGTATCCCGGTTGCGTAAGGCAGAACTCGTTTTACTCGGGCTTGCTCTCTTTCTGATATTTCTCGAGCTGAGGTTTATTTTTTGGCCTTCAGCCCAACTGATAAAAAGCAATTTTAAAGAATTGGCTGAAAAGGAGTCCAAGTCCAGGAAAATGACCTTGGAAATATCGGCACTATATGAATCTTTGGAAAAATCCTACCTAGAATTAGCAGAGGCAGAAGTTGAAGTAGAGGACCTGACACTCTATGCCCAATGCAGTCCAACCGGTGACTTCACTTATTTTTCTGAAAAATTTTCCGAGATTATGACTTTTGGGGATGTGAAACCTTTGAATCTCTTTATCTGGTTGGAGAATCAAGGGTACAATTCCAAATTTGTCCAAAAAATCAAAGACCTGCTCCATGAAGGTGAAAGCTGGGAAGGAGACCTAAAGTTGGTCAATGAAGAAGGAGACTTTGTCTGGCTTCAACTGCATTTGGTTCCGGTTCTCGATAAGGAATCCCAGATAGAAAGCCTGATGCTGATTTCAGTGGATGAGACTGAAGTGAAGGAGGCACAGGCACGATCTCAGGAAATTCACAAGGAAAAACTGGACAAACGACTTAAGGAACAGCAGTACAGGTCAGCATTGATTCTGGAGGGACAGGAAGAAGAGCGGAGAAGGATTTCAAGGGACCTTCATGATGGCATTGGTCAGTACCTTTCTGCACTCAAATTCAGTCTAGACGGCATCAATGAGGTGAAAACTTTTCAAGAGGAAAAAAGACTTGAAGTGTCCAAAAAGCTGATTGCTGATGTAATAAAAGAAGTCCGAAGAATATCCTTTCACTTGACACCTGTAGCCTTGTCGGATTATGGACTGGCAGCCGTGCTCAACAAGTTTGCCGATGAAATGTCCAAAATTTCCAAAATCCCTGTGGTTTTTGAAAACAGGACTGGCTTCCTTTCCAGGTTAGAAGTCAAGACGGAGAACAATATTTACCGCATCGTACAGGAAGCTGTAAACAATGCGATCAAGTACTCGGAAGCAAGCCAGATCAAAATCAGGCTTGCGCACAACACAAAATTTCTAAATTTGGAAATTATAGATGACGGGAAGGGCTTTGATTATGGCAAACTGACCCAAGAAGGCCATTTTAAAGCCTCAGGTCATGGAATCTTTAACATTAAGGAAAGAGTAAACTTTATCAATGGCCAGTTTTTGTTGGAAACAGCTCCTGGAAAAGGAACCAAGATCCAAATTGATTTACCATTGGAATATAAATAATAACCCAAATGACGACAGATCAGATAAATGTAGTATTGGCAGATGACCATACCGTAGTACGAAACGGTATTAAACTATTGCTCGAAACAGAAGGTGAAATCAAAGTCATCGGAGAGGCCAATGATGGATTGGAAGCCCTCGAAGCCGTAAAGCAGCTGCAACCGGATGTACTTGTGATTGATATCCGGATGCCCAACATGAATGGCTTGGAGGCAACCCGAAAACTCAAAGATTATTCTGAAAAGACCAGGGCATTGATCCTCTCCATGCACAATGATGAAGAGTATATCCTACAATCAGTAGAAGTGGGGGCATCAGGATACCTGCTGAAAGATACGAGCAAAGATGAATTTCTCAAAGCTATCCGCTCCATACACAAAGGAGGAAAATATTTTAGTGGGGATATCAGCAATGTGCTGATCAATTCCTACCTGACCGTTAAAAATCCAGGTGAGCCGGTCCAAAAGGACTCAGAGTATGATTATGACCTTACCAAGCGTGAAAAGGAAATCCTTCAACTTATTTACAGTGGTGTGAACAATAAGGAGATTGCTGATCAGCTCAAAAAAAGCATCAGAACCATTGAGACACACCGCTTTAATATAATGAAAAAGCTGAATGTCAGCAGTGTGGTGGAATTGCTCAAAAAGGTAGAAGATGAAAAGGGGTTACGACTGATTGTGAGGAAAGATTAACACCTTAATTATTTTCTTTCTGTAAAATTCCAACCTAAAGAAATGCATAAAGAATATTTCACCAAATCAACTGGTTAATCTATTTCTTAGATGGGATGGATCAGCAGGATTAATCCACTACCATTGCTTACTTCCTGAATTTTGACAATGGTGCTATTGCCCATCGCTTACCGGACTTATTTCTGAACTTTTGGAAAGCTCACCGTTGACATCTTCTTTGTAGACCCATAAATCTTCCAAATCTTTGAGAAATAAGCCTGCATTAGTGGATACAAAAATCCGGTTATTAAACAATTCAATATCTTTTACCCAAAGACCTTCCAAACCTTCATTGATCAATTCTACAGCCTCAATATTTTCCGGGTCCGTGTAGTTTTTTAATTCATAAATTTTGTCTGTTCCCACCCATGTAATCAAGCGATCATCTATGAATTTCAATCTATGCCATTGGTTGGAGTATGCTACTTGCTCAAAATTGTAGATATCACCATTGTTGGAATAAAAGATCATTCCTTCTGTACTTAAAAAGGAGTCACCATTGGGGCCTTCAATAAAGGAAAATACTACAAACCTTTCGTCAAGAGAACGGATAGGTGTGGCATTTCCTTCTTTTGTAATGAAAAAAGAACTACAAATACCTCCTATACATCCAGAAACCAGCCATCCATCTTTGTGAGTAAATGCCGAAATCAGATCCAGTCGGGTAGCTCCCTGAATTTCAAGATCAATTTTGATTTTCCTGACAATTGGATCTGTTGGATTGATATATGGCCCAAAAGAAGATGTGGCCTGATTCAATTCAAGGATAAAGGTATTATCGAAGAGATCCATACCAGATTCAAAAATATTTCGGTCCCAAGTTGAAATAATAAAATTATCATTGATCGCATAATTAGGAACCTCAAACCAGCCCGGTTTCACCTGTGCTTCCAATGGAAGTTCCGGGATATTTAGTGGTGTGAGTCGGGCTGTATAATTGTCCATAAAATTGGTGTTCGGCATGACCAATAAAGTTTTCCGGCTTTGGACTACTCCCGCAGAAAACAATTCCGAAAACGAGTGACCAAACTTCATGTCATATTCCTGTGCGGCCAATACATGCTGATTGTCCTCCATATCAAAAAATCCTGGATTGATAACATTTGAAAAATAAAGCCTGTCATTGATTTTTTTCAAATTCCCAAAATCTCCTCTTGAGTGCTGAAGGTTCCAATACCGTTCAAATTTTGCAGGACTTTCTTCTACTTCAGGAAGGACGTCATCGTCAGTACACGACTGTAGAAAAGTCAGAATTAAACATAATACTAAAGGAAGACAAAAGTTACTTAAAATTCTTTTCATTAATATAAAATTTAGTCCAGATCACTAAAGTAATAATTTGATATAAATATTACCCCATTAAATTAGAATATTTTTACCCTTTTTGGATTTTAATTAATACTAACCTAAATTTTTTTAAGAAAAGAAACACTAGATTTCATATTAGATTTCTGTTCAAATTGCATTTCCAAATTGTTTTATATAGGTTTGAGGAAACTTTAGGGGTGTCCTTTACGGACTGAGATCATACCCTACGAACCTGATGCAGTTAGTACTGCCGAAGGGAAAAGTGAAATAATGCATGCCGATTACCATGGCTGTGTTTTCGTTTTTTGATCCGTTTCTGCGGGCCATTCCTGAAGTGATTTATTTTACCAAAACTTATTCAAGGATGGATATTACCGTAAACAATGAACCTCTTCAGATTTCGGGCTCCTGCTCAATTTCCCAGTTATTTCAAAACCATATTCAGATCAATGCCGCCGGAATTGCCGTGGCAGTGAATCAAACTGTGGTTCCCAAGGAAAATTGGGACGAGACTTTCATCAGTTCCGGGGATCATATCATCCTGATCAAAGCAACTCAAGGAGGATAAAACCACAGCAGCATGAAAAAAGAAAAAACACCAAAGAACCAAAGCATCACCACTAGTCCATTTCCTGCTTCGCAAAAAGTCTACTTGGATGGAGAGATCCATGCCATCAAAGTCCCTATGCGGGAAATTGCCCTTCAGGATACCAAAATTCATTACAAAGGCGCAGCTGTCAGTCAAAACCCAGCAGTGACGGTGTATGACACCAGTGGCCCATATACCGACCCTTCTTATCAGGTAGATCTTGAAAAAGGACTGCCCAGAAATTTCGAAAAATGGATTCTGGACCGGAAGGATGTGGCCTATCTCGATGACATCAGCTCCGAATACGGTCAGCAAAGGAAGCAGGACAGTTCGCTCGATTCCATTCGCTTTCCTAACATCAATAAGCCATTGCGCGCGCTTCCTGGCAAAAATGTCTCACAGATGCACTATGCCAAGCAGGGCATCATCACTCCAGAAATGGAATTTGTCGCCATCAGAGAGAATCAGCGCATAGCATCACTGGGCAAAAAAGACCCCGCCAATCAGGCCCTATTACACCAACACGAAGGCCATAGCTTCGGAGCCAATACACCAAAAGGCTTGATCACACCGGAATTTGTCCGTCAGGAAGTTGCTATGGGAAGGGCAGTCATTCCCGCCAATATCAACCATCCCGAGGTGGAACCGATGATCATTGGGAGAAGTTTTCTGGTAAAAATCAATGCCAACATAGGCAATTCGGCAGTCAGCTCCAATATTGAGGAAGAAGTAGAAAAGGCAGTATGGGCCTGTAGATGGGGGGCGGATACGATCATGGACCTATCTACAGGGAAGAACATCCACGAAACCAGGGAGTGGGTGATTAGAAATTCCCCGGTTCCGATAGGTACTGTTCCGATCTATCAGGCTTTGGAAAAGGTAAACGGAAAAGCCGAGGACCTGACTTGGGAGTTGTTCAGAGATACTTTGATTGAGCAAGCAGAGCAGGGGGTGGATTATTTTACCATCCATGCAGGTGTTTTGCTCAGGTATATTCCCCTCACTGCCAAAAGGGTGACGGGAATAGTTTCACGTGGGGGTTCTATTATGGCCAAGTGGTGCCTGGCGCATCATAAGGAAAACTTCCTTTATACCCATTTTGAAGAGATCTGTGAAATCATGAAAGCTTACAATGTGACCTTTTCTCTGGGAGATGGATTGAGACCGGGCAGTATAGCAGATGCCAATGATACCGCCCAGTTTGGAGAGTTGGAGACCTTGGGAGAGCTGACCAAAATCGCCTGGAAGCATGATGTACAGACGATCATTGAAGGGCCTGGGCATGTGCCTATGCACCTTATTAAGGAAAATATGGACAAGCAGCTAGCGCATTGTGGGGAAGCACCATTCTATACCTTGGGCCCTTTGACTACAGATATAGCTCCTGGCTATGACCACATCACTTCTGCCATCGGCGCAGCGATGATCGGCTGGTATGGTACGGCGATGCTCTGCTATGTCACTCCAAAGGAACACCTGGGCCTGCCCAACAAAAAAGATGTGAAAGACGGGGTCATTACTTACAAAATCGCAGCACATGCCGCAGACTTGGCCAAGGGGCATCCGGGAGCTCAATACAGAGACAATGCTCTGAGCAAGGCACGATTTGAGTTCAGATGGGAAGACCAGTTCAATCTTTCCCTTGATCCGGATACCGCAAAGTCCTTCCATGATGAAACCTTGCCTGCCGAAGGGGCCAAAATCGCTCACTTTTGCTCCATGTGCGGGCCAAATTTCTGCTCTATGAAAATCACGCAGGACGTGAGAAAATATGCTACTGAGAACGATCTGGAGGAAAAAGAAGCCCTCGATAAAGGCCTTGAGGAAAAGGCCAGGGAGTTTAAAGAGAAAGGCAGTGAAATCTACCTCTGATCTGGAGCTGATCGTCATTTCATCTCCTGTACCTGTTCCAAATGAAGCTGATGGCATCCAACAGCTGTTTGAGGCAGGTATGGAGCTTTTCCATTTGAGAAAGCCTGACATGGACCAAGATGCTTTTCTCAAGCTGCTTGCTCAGATGGACAGCAAGTATTGCAACAGGATGGCCATTCATCAGCACCATGATCTGGCGGATGATTTCGGGATCAAAAGGCTTCACTTTACTGAGTGGAAAAGGAAAAATACTGCAAAAGATGAACTCCTTGGATTGAAAGAAAAAGGGTTGAAAATCAGCACTTCAATTCATGATTTAGGTTTGCTTACCAGTCTATCCCATTTCGATTATGTCTTTTTCAGCCCTGTGTTCGACAGCCTTTCCAAGAAGGGATACAGCAGTAGTTTGGAAAGTGGGTTTAAGCTTGTGAAGCCTGTTGGTTCTCCCAAGGTAATGGCTCTTGGAGGTGTGGAATTGAAAAATCTCTCTCAGGTCAAAGCCATGGGATTTGACGGAGCAGCCGTTTTGGGGGCGATTTGGAATCAGACCGAAAAAGAAAGGCCAAAAATCCTTCAAGCGCTTATGAAAAAGGAAATAAACAAACTCCACTATATCTCTCAAGAGCCGCCCTTCAATTCACACCTAGAGTCCATCCTGCATGCGCTGGAGGCGGGTTGTAAATGGGTGCAACTGAGAGTGAAAAATCTGCAGGAGCAGGAGGTTTTGGACATTGCCAAGGTAGCAAGGCAACTCTGTACAGAGCATCAGGCGCAATTGATCATCAACGACTATGTCACTGTAGCTAAAGAAGTTAATGCAGATGGGGTTCATGTCGGATTGAATGACATGTCTGTCGCAGCAGCCAGGCAAATTCTTGGGCCGGATAAAATCATCGGAGCCACAGCCAATACCATAGATCAGGTGATCATGCATGCCAAAGCCCATCCGGATTACATAGGAATAGGCCCTTTTAGGTTTACCCGTACGAAGGAAAAACTCAGTCCCATACTGGGTTTGGAAGGCTATGCCAGTATCCTGAATGCCATGAACAGCCTGAAAATCAATATCCCGGTAATTGCTGTCGGAGGTATCATAAGTTCGGATGTGCCCGCTTTGCTGGCCCAAGGTGTACATGGAGTGGCCATCTCAGGTGACATCAACCATGCCACCGAAATGGAAAGGAAAGTAGAAGAGATCTATCAAATGCTTCAGGTAGCAAAATAAATAGAACAAGTATGCAAAAAGACATCAAGAAACTAAAAATAGGAGGGGTTGAATTCAATTCAAGGCTCTTCACGGGTACAGGTAAATTCAGCTCTACAGAAATGATGGAACAATCTATTCTGGCATCAGGATCGGAGTTGGTCACGGTGGCATTAAAGCGTGTTGATGTGAGAAATCACGAGCAGGATGACCTGCTGGACAAGCTTCGGCATCCACACATCAAGCTGCTCCCCAACACCTCTGGAGTCAGAAATGCCAAGGAAGCCATATTTGCCGCACAATTGGCCAGGGAAGCTTTGGATACCAACTTGATCAAATTGGAGATTCATCCAGACCCAAAGTACCTGATGCCAGATCCTATAGAGACGCTGCAGGCTACAGAAGCTTTGGCAAAATTGGGCTTCGTAGTGATGCCCTATATCCATGCCGATCCGGTATTATGCAAAAGACTGGAAGATGCAGGCACTGCAGCTGTCATGCCATTGGGCTCTCCGATAGGGAGCAACAAAGGCCTGAAAACCATTGATTTTCTAGAGATCATCATTGAGCAAAGCAATGTTCCTGTCATCGTAGATGCAGGAATCGGCGCACCTTCCGATGCTGCTAAAGCCATGGAAATGGGAGCCGATGCTGTTTTGGTCAATACAGCCATTGCCGTTTCACCAGATCCGATTGCCATGGGAGAAGCTTTTAAAATGGCAGTAATCGCCGGTAGGATGGCCCATGAAGCCAAGCTTGCCCCCCAGTATTCTAGCGCAAAAGCCAGTAGTCCCCTAACCTCCTTTTTGTATGACTGAATTCAAAGCGCTATTTGATACTTATTCTTGGGAAGAGGTGAAGCAGAGCATATATGCCAAAACAGCTGCTAATGTGGAGCGGGCTTTGGCTTCGGGCAAGAGGAGTTTGGAGGATTTCAAGGCACTGATCTCTCCAGCAGCTGAACCCTATCTGGAGCAGATGGCACAGATGAGCCATGCGATCAGTCAAAAGCGATTTGGTAAAGTCATACAACTGTATGTCCCCTTGTACTTGTCCAATGAGTGCAATAATATCTGTACTTACTGTGGATTTAGCTTTGACAACAAAGTCAGGAGAAAAACTTTGTCCGAAAAGGAAATCCTCCAGGAGGTGGCTGCGATCAAAAAGATGGGTTATGACCATGTGCTTTTGGTGACTGGAGAGGCCAACCATACCGTGCATGTGGATTACTTCAAAAAGGCTTTGGATTTGGTCATGCCGCATTTTTCCAATGTGTCCATGGAGGTGCAGCCTTTGGATCAGGATGAATATGAAGCTTTGATTCCCAAGGGGCTGCATGCTGTCTTGGTCTATCAGGAAACCTACCATCGGGAAGATTATAAGATTCACCATCCCAAAGGGAAAAAATCAAATTTTGACTACAGATTGGGTACACCGGATAGGTTGGGGAGAGCAGGGATCCATAAAATGGGTCTTGGGGTCTTGATCGGCTTGGAGGACTGGAGGACAGATTCTTTTTTCACCGCCTTGCATTTGTCTTATTTGGAAAAACAATATTGGAAAAGCAAGTACAGCATTTCCTTTCCAAGGTTGAGGCCATTCTCCGGTGGATTGGAACCCAAAGTGAACATGGATGACCGTGAGTTGGTGCAATTGATCTGCGCTTACCGGATTTTCAATGAAGAAGTCGAGCTTTCGCTTTCTACCAGAGAATCTGAGGTATTCAGGAACAATGTCCTCAAACTTGGGATCACTTCCATGAGCGCAGGCTCTAAGACCAACCCAGGCGGTTATGCTGTGGAACCTCAAGCCTTGGAGCAATTTGAAATTGATGATGAACGCAGTCCAGCACAAATCGCCCAAATGATCAAAGCCCAAGGCTATGAACCTGTATGGAAAGATTGGGATGTAGCCCTCAGTCAATAATTGAAAATCTATGGAAAATCAGGAAGAGAGCAAGAGATATAGCCGCCAGGTTATGCTGCCTGAATTCGGCCCCGCAGGTCAGGAGAAGCTGAAGCAGGCCAAAGTTTTGGTCATAGGTGCAGGAGGCTTGGGCTGTCCCATTTTACAATATTTAGCAGCTGTCGGGGTAGGGCATTTGGGTATCATCGATGATGATCAGGTATCCCTGAGCAATCTCCACAGGCAGATTCTTTACCATTCCGGAGATATCGGAAAAAATAAGGCCAGTACAGCTGCGGAAAGGATTGCTGTCATCAATCCTTATGTGAAGACAGTTCCCCACTGTGTCAGACTAGGGGAGTCGAATGCCAAAGCACTGTTTGAAGGTTATGATCTTGTCATTGATGGTTCTGATAATTTTAGCACAAGGTACCTGGTCAATGATACCTGTGTGGCATTAGGAATTCCCTTGATTTTTGGATCTATTCTGAAGTTTGAGGGTCAGGTTTCCGTATTCAATTATCAGGATGGCCCTGAATACAGGGATTTATTCCCCGAAGCACCGCCAGCCGATGAAGTGCCCAACTGCTCCGAAATCGGGGTGATCGGAATCTTGCCGGGTCTGATAGGCATGTACATGGCCAATGAAGCCATCAAAGTGATTTGCGGAATAGGGCAGACCTTGTCCGGCAAATTGCTGGTCTTGGATACTTTGAGCAATTCAAATTTGGTATTTGATATCCCGAAGAAGAAAAAGAAGGGGACTCCCATAATCCATCAAGCAACCTTGAAATACCAGGAAATCAGCCACAGCAGTTACCTGGCCATGCTGGAAGCAGATCACGAAGGCATAGCAGTAGTGGATGTAAGGGAAGAAGCCGAATTTCAGCGTTACAATATGGGAGGAATCAATATTCCACTCCAAGAATTGGCGAACAGAATGGATGAGGTTCCTAAAGACAAGCCTTTGCTTGTATGTTGCCAAAGTGGTATCAGAAGTCAATCAGCCGCAAGCCTCCTGAGCAGATATTTTTCACAAGACGTGTATAGTCTGATTGGCGGACTGAGTCAAGTACCGGAGGAGTTTTTGGAGGGCTGAGGTATTTATCGTTTATGATGCGCAAGCAAATTTCTTAGGGTGATTTAGGATTGTAATTTTTATTTTCTTAGTTTCAGTAGTTGTTTTTGCAAACAATATCATCAAAAACTTAGAAATGAATATTTTATTAAACTATATACTATTTTTCACTGTAATAATAAATCCAATCTTGGAGGGAAGGTGGGTAATTGAAAGGTTTATAACCTTTGAAATTGTCATCAATTCAAAAAACTTTCAAAATTTAGACGCTGAACAACAAATAAGGGGTTTAGAAATGTACAACTTATATTTGGAGGGAGTTGATTTAAATTTCACAGGTGATACTGTATATTTTAAAGACTTGAAAAACGAAAAAATTATTAACAAAATAGGTCTCTGGTATATTGATAAGGATACTTTAATCATAAATGATTTAGAAGTTATGGCTACCTATAAATATTACATAGAAACCTTATCAGAATGTAACCTTCATCTTATTCCGGTTCTTCCCAGAGGTTTAGTAGGTAAAGGGGGAAGTACATTCATAAAGGACACTTGTTCTTAGTAGAGGAATTTGAGGTTTTGCATTGTTTTTCAATTTTAATTTGGATAGGACGAAAGGGTAGGACAAGTATTATAGAATTGCCTCTTTGGATTATTCTAGTCTTGGGTAAGGTCTAGGGTCACAAACTTCTGCCAAGCCAATTGGATTTCAAAGCTTGCCAGGTGAAACAATACCTAAATAAAGAATATTACATATCACGCAGAAAAATTCTTTGAAATTGAATTATGGATAATATTTAAAAATATGAACAGTTTCAAGACATTAAAGCCAATGTTTAATGAATCCTGGACTAGTAAAACTTAAACTTTGAAATGGTTATGTTTAATTTTTTCAGAAAAAAGGAAAAGCCAAAGAAATATGGAACTTTTGGAGCGTACGGTATGGAAGATCTTTATGATTTTTTAACCGAAGAAAAAATTTTAAACAAAGCTATGGAATTGAAAGATCAACCAACTCTTGGAACTTCTTTTGATGATTTCTTAAATAAAGAAGTGGTAAAATCTCCAAGTGGTGAAATTTATTTTTTTCTATGGTTATTATGGATTTTCCCTAATGATTTAAAATTAACACTTGAATTATTTAGAAGAAGAAGCTTTTATTCCGAAAATGATTATCCAAAAAAAGAATCTTTGAAAAAAGTTTGGGAAAATCATGTGGAAACAATGAATATAATGCTTGAAAGAGAGCCTGATAATCAATATTATAAATCATACAAGAGAAATATTTATTGGATTGAATATAGCTTGTTTTACACCGAGATTTTAAAAAATATAATCAACCTTTTCAATACTAAAATATTTTCTGACCTCAATATAACAGGAATTCACAAGAGAAAGGGAACAAAGATCCAAGCCGAAACATTTGAAGCCACAATTAGAGCAAGAAGAAACTATACTGGATTTATATTAACTTTTAAAAGCCCTGAATTAATAGATCCTATTAAAGTAATTATTGATAGTGAAAATAGGGAAAGCTTTTTTTTCAATTGGTTTTCTAAAACTTACAAAGTGGCAATGTCAAAAGAAACTGCAACAATTGCTCTTCATAAAATTGAGGGAGATGATGATAGTCTACTAAATAATACAGATTTCATTATAATAATTGAAGATATGATAAGAGAATACCTCAATAATTTTGATTCAATTTCAAAGAGGTTTGAAAATGACCATTTAAAAGACCCTATTAATGTTTTCTTTAAATATGCTTTGGGAATACCTCAGCTCAACCATGAAATACGAACTCAAATTATACATGCTATTGAATTAAAAAATGGGGTTTGGGGAACTTTTTCAGATTACAACTAAATAATATTTATTAACATGGTTCTTTAATCTAGTAGCTTTTTTAAAAAATTTAAGCCTAAAGTATTAGTGAATTTTCATTTTTCAACTCAGGGTCTTTCCAAAAGGCTATTCCATGGTTCAATTTGAAAACAGTTCTTACAATGGTAAGAAAAGCTTTGTTTTTACTGCTTTGAGAAAAGGTTGACTAAACCAATTACTAAAAAGGATCTTACAAGATGTTTAGTAAATGAAAAGATAAATCCAATCATGGTTAATTAACTGAATGCTTATAATATTACCAATCATCATCTAAACCTGAAAATGTTGCTCCCTCTCTTAAAACCCTTTCGAATTCTATAAATGTGTTTATGGCTGCAAAATGGGAATTATAGAAAGCTTGTCCGTAAAAATTCTTTTCACCTGCTGAAGGGTTGAAAGGAAAAGTTCCTGAAATTGGTTGATCAGCAGTAGATACAAATCCATTCATATCTGTACTAGTAATTTTATAATTTGTTAAAGAAAGAAGTACTCTACATCTATTTTCTTTTATGTCGACACGTAGAATATGAAAAACACTAAATGCTCTAGTAACTAAGCCAGAGCCAATATGAACATTTGGAAAAATACCTTTTCCGATAAGCCTTCCAGCTTCTTCATTTTTTTCTTGTATTACTGAATTTCCATCATTGTATTTATAAACAAAATATGAATTCGCCCTATCAAAAATTTCATTTTCTGTTAGGTTAAGATTATCGAAAACTCTAACATAAGTAATATTGCCGCTATCATCAACTTCATATAGACCATTGATCTCGTTAAGAAGTCCTGCTGTTTTCCTAGATTGGGCAAATGTATTTGTAACTGTAATTGATAGAATTAAAAATGTAAAAATTAATTTCATAGCTTTTTTTCTTTAAAACTATAAAATAGGACTAATTAAAGATAAGTTCCTCAATTTCTTTTAAAGAAATTTTTTCGGATTGTTTAATTAGATTAAGTAGCTCTTCTGGGTGGAAATTGGCTAAGTTCTAGGTGAAGAATGCCCACCTTGCATTCAAGCTACTCGCTAATTCCGATTACTATCGATATCAATGAGGCTTTTTCTTACGCTTGGCCACCATCTCCTTATTTTTAGAACCCTTCCAGTAGTCGGGAGTAATTCCCTTTTTCAATTCAAATCCGCTATAAGAAGAGAGTCAGGGTTTTTGTTGTGGATCATTTCCCATATTCTATAAGCAGACTTTTAATAAGCTTAATCTGCCATCCTCGATAATGAACGTGGGCTTAATCGGTAATAATTCGCGCGAATTGCTCCATCTGCCTTAATATGCTTATAAGCCGTTTAAATATTTATTGTTCCATCCACTTTTCCAAGAAGATATCACCACTTTCATATTCTGTCAGGATGTTTTTGCCACCCTTGAGATAAGAGGAAGTGATGATAATTTAAGATTCTCCAATTTTGGTAGTTGCAACAATATTTAATTTACCAAGCCTTAATTATTCATACTTTAATAATTTTACAGGATTGACCAGGGATGCTTTTGAGGATGTTTCAGGTAAGGAAATATAAGAATTTTTGAAGGAAGTATTAAACAATTCATTTGAACCTGTTTACCCGGTAGTTCCTGATGAAAAAGGGAAAATCATGGCTACACTTAGGATGATGTCGGACCAGAACTGCGCCTTGATCGTGACTACAGGAGGTACAGGCCCATCGCCAAGAAATGTAACCCCGGAGGCTAAGGAGGAAGTCTGTGACAAAATATTGTCCGGATTTGGGGAATTGATGCGTCAGGTGAGCTTGCAATATGTACCGACGCCGATTTTATCACGACAGACAGCTGGGGTTTACAAACAATGTCTGATTGTCAGTTTGCCAGGTAAGCCATCTGCGATCCGACAATGTTAGGAGTCTGTTTTTCCTGCTATTCCTTAATGCCTTGATTTGGTCGGTAGCCCTTATTTGGAATGCGATGAATCAAAGATTAAGGTCTTTAGGCCAAAAAGCTAGCAGTGTTAAACTGTTTCAGGAATGACAGTCTTTGCAATAGCCTTCTATAGCAATAGTTTCAGGATTGATGTTTTTTCCAGTTAAAGTATTAAGGTATTCCACGGGTAAATCTGGAAGGACTTCAACTTTCTGGCAGCATTTACACCTGAATTTTGGACTTTTGCTGATTTCCTTATCTGAAGTTTTGAGTGTAAAAAGAAGGTTTCCATCTGTACAGGGGATTTTTTGAAGAATGTCCTTTTCTGTAAAAAGGATCAAAATGCGGTAAACTGTAGTTCTATCCATTTTCTCCCTGAACAATTGATGAAGGTTGCATAATGAAAAGGCCTTGTTGCTTTCTGTCAAGTGTTGAAGTACCATTACCCTGTTTTCATTGGGCCTAATCCCATGGATTTGAAGTATGTTTTTAAACTTTTCCATTGGATTTGTTTTTTTTAGGAACTGGATCATAGCCATAAGTGCCCCAAGGATGGCATTTGGACAATCTTTTAATGCCAAGCCAGAGCCCCCTAAAGGCACCATGGGTTTGTATGGACTGAATCATGTAGTTGGAACAACTTGGCTGATGCCGACAAGAAGAGGGGAACATTGGACTGATGAACCATTGATAGAGCTTTACAGGAAATATGAAAAGCCACCTGATCATGGTTCAAAATCTTTATAGAGCATACTTGCCTGAATCCCGTCGTTGTTTTGATACTTTCCAGTGCTATAAGTTTCAAATGGCTTTGATATATCATGATAATATATCTGACAGATTTCAATTCCCGGATATATCTTTATGGGCTGTACACAGAAGATTTCCAAAGTCCAGTAACCACTGAATCCCACATCCCCAAAACCGGCAGTAATGTGTACGAAAAGGCCAAGTCGGCCAATTGATGACCTCCCTTCCAGCATGGGTACCAAGTTCTCTGTTCGGGTATATTCGACCGTCCTGCCCAAATACAACCTGTTAGGTTCAAGAATTATCCCCTCTTCTGGTATGATCATTTCTTCAGTGACATGTTGTTTTTTCATGTCTAAAAAATCATCATTGTAAACCAAAAGCTTGTTGTCCAGACGGAGGTTGTAACTGTTTGGGTTGATCCTTTCTTCACTAAATGGATAGATAAATATGTCTTTGTCCAGACGGTTTTTAATTTCAATTCCACTTAAGATCATAGGGTATAAGCTTTTGATTTAGAAGCAATAGCATTCTGAATGAGTCTTTCGATACCTTTTCTCTCAATGTCCCTACCTATGAAGATCAAAACCAATTTTTGGGATTCATCTTTTTTATACTGATTGGAAATTGTGAGCTTGTTTCCAGTTGATTGAACCAAAACAGCTTGTTCTTCCCCTTTCAACCTTACAAATCCTTTGATCCTGTACAGTTGATGATAATACAAAAAAATAGAAGTTGACAGGACTGCATACAATTGGTCCCTGTCAAACTCAAAAGGTACTTCCACAGCTATACTTTTCATGCGGTGAGCTGGTGTAATAGCATCCAATTTTGACTGGTTTACCTTTACAAGAATACTTTCCGTGCTTTTATCCAACAAATCAAAGTCAAATTCCCCAAAAGAGGTGAGCGTAATCTTTGCAAGAGGATTGATACTTTCAACCCCAGCCTTAACGGATTCGGCATATTTTTCCTGAACCAGGTCAGTTTTATTGATCAGAATAAGGTCCGAAGCTACAATTTGACGGTACATCTCAGGCACTTCCTGTACCCTGTCCTCAAAATTTTCGGCGTCCACCATGCAGACTACCTGTTGAAAATCAAAATACTGCATGACATCATCACGTTTGAAAATAGAGGCCAACTGTCCTGCATCTGCCACACCTGAGGCTTCTATGAATAGGTTGTCCGGTAAGGTATCTGCCTGTATCATTTGGACCAGTACTTCAATCAGCTCATTGTCAAGGGAACAGCAAATGCATCCGTTGTTCAGTTCAAACAATTTGTTGTAATTTTTCACAACCAATTCAGCGTCTACAGAATTTTTACCAAATTCATTTTCTATAACAAAATTGAGTTCTGATTTACTTTTGGACAAAAGGTGGTTTAAAAGTGTTGTCTTTCCTGCTCCCAAAAATCCCGTGAGAAGATAAGTCTTGATTCTTTTGGACATGTTCATTTTTTTTTATGCAAGATATATTTCAAAAAATTTAAATGCAACAATGTTGCAATAAAGATAACTTGTATCTACTTTTGGCAATAAATAAAAATATAATAATTCTATGAAAAAATTAATTTTACCGGTAGCCTTTTTATTCCTCGTAACCTCCAATTCCTGTCAGGAAAGGGAGAGTCCGATCGAGCAGCCGCCCACTTTTGAAGAAACAGAAAGTGAATGGATAAGGCTTGCGAAATGGGATGTAAATTCCAATTTTTCACTTTTGAGTCCATTAAACCAATCTGTGAGCACACCTGATATTAGACCGTTTCATGCTCAAAGTGGCAACTATCTTTCTTCCTCGGGCAGGTATATCGTTTCAATAGAGAGAAACGAAGGTATAGTGAGGTTTTTGGATACAGGAATTGAAAATCACCAAGATCATGGGCATGAATATTCTGTAAAGTGGCTTAATGCAACAGCTGAAGCACCTCTTCCTACACATTTTTCAGCCACTCAAGGAAATATTGTGATATTTAATGACGGAGATGGTAGTGTCACACTGGCAAGAGAATCCAATATGATTGCACCGGGATTCAGTCCTTCCATAATTGCTGACTTTGGTAATGGTGTACATCATGGTGCTGCTGCCTGGCTGATGGGGAATAAAATAGCTGTAACATTCAAAGACGAAACAGTACCGGGGGCATTGCCCCAATGGGTGAAATTGATCAATACTTCCGGAGAAGTGATTGCCGAAAATCCAGAAGTTTCTGTAACCGGTATTCATGGCGATGCTTCCAATGGAAACTATGCTGTTTTTGGAGCTACTGAAGGAGTGATAGTGGCAGCTGCAAATGATGACATCAAGCTGATACCCAATCCCGATCCTTTGGAGCCGACATCAGGCAATTGGATGGGAACTATCAGGGCCAATGATCATATCCATAAGTTTTATGGATATGCAAGAAACCAAGGTGTTTTTGCCATAGATCCCGAAGCGGGAGCTATTGAACCTGTTTTTTTGTCAAACAATATCAGGTCATATATGCTCAGTGCCGACGGAGGACATCTGATCATTCAGACAAATGATAATCTGGTAAAGGTATTTGATACAGCGACAGGCAATGAGCTGGCCAGTAAAACGGTGACTGTAGCTGATGAGGTAGCGGGGAATCAAAGGCAGTCTTTTGGCGAATTTGAACATTACCGGCAGATGAGTGAAGAAAACCCAGTTATCACCGCATCTGAAAATTTTCTCTATGTGTTAGAGCCTAGCAGGACAAAAATTCATGTAAGAAATCTTAAAGACCTATCTACTGTAGAAGTTATGGAGCTTTCCGGCAAAGTATCCAACATCATGAGGGTAGGCTTTCAAGTAAAATAAAAGGTTGAACAAATAGGTGATAAGAAAAGCCATCGGCAATGCCAATGGCTTTTCATTTTACACCAATGAATTTATATAGGTAAAAAATGAAAGAACTTTTGGAAATCAAGGTTCTTTTTCAATTGATTATGAGTATACGCTTCATTGCACGTAGCCATAGATTGTTTTGTACCAGTTCTTTCTGCTAAATTTTAATCAAAATTTGATTATGAAACTACTTTTTCTCCCGATTTTCGGGACAGGCTTTGATGAAAAAGTAGCCAAAAAATCAAGAATTTTGAATCCTATCCACGCTCAAGGCCTGCGCTGGCCCGGTCGAAATTCATCCCACCCTCCAATACCCAAATTTACTGTTAAAAGTAAAGTTGACGGTTTGGCTCTTAAGGTTTAACGTGCACGGATCCGGATACTCATACAATTATTTTTAAGATTAAAATTAGAACCAATAAAGGCCCACGTTTTTTTGTGTATTCTGATTTTGTGCTTTAGCTTAGTTTGGATTTTCAAACCAATAATATTTATGCAACAGGCATTATTCGATACTGTGGAGCAATATCATAGCTTTCTTGCATATTTTTATGGCAAGGGTAATTACAATAGGAGGGTCTTTACAGTTCATCTCCGCATTGCGGAAGAATTTTCCAGCCTTTCATAGGATAAATAGAAGAATATATTTAGGTGTAGCGCTTCTGACCAGTATCACTGGAATATTGATAAACCTGCTCAATAAACCCTTGGGGTCTCAGTTAAATGCCAATCTTACGGCATTCAATGGTGTTCTGATCGTTGTATTCACCTACTCTGTTTACACCCGGGCCAAAAGCAGCATGGTCCCTTCCCACAGAAGATGGGGGCTCAGGCTATTTATGGCTGCAAGCGGTGTCTGGTTTTTCAGAATAGGTCTTATGTTTTATATTGGTGAGCGTTTGTTATCTTTTTTTTCATAAGAAATCTATTGACGGTTTTCTCCCACTTCTTCTATTTTTAACAGCCTCTGATCCTCAATAAAATTTTTATACTCTTCAATTCTTTCTCTTTCTAGGTCGTCCTCAGGCTCCAACTGGGCTTCCCAGTTAAAATCAACTCTTTCCCAACTTAAATCATTTCCTTTAATGTTGATTAAAGTGAAACCAGGCTTATAACCTTTCCAGTTACCTCCCCACCATGCAGCACTTACTGACTGGCTGGTGATGTACCATATACCGTTGAATCTATAGTCTTCAGGGATATGACTGTGCCCTTGGAGAACTGCTTTGACATTGTGACGTTCAATGATCTGTCTAAATTTAAGAGTATCCGCAACAACCATGTGATTCATGGCCAAAAGTTCAGGACTTGCATTAATCTGACCAATATTATTAAAGGCAGCAATATGGGTTACGATTACCGTTGGTATTTGATGGTGTTTTCCTAAATCATAGCGCAACCATTCAAGTTGCTCTTCTCCAAATGCATGTGTCTGACTAGGCCCATGTTCTGCATCTACCTCAAGCAAAGAATCCAGTATAACAAAGTGCCAGCCTTTATGATTAAAGCTATAATAAGGTTTCTTCATGCCGAATGCATCCATGTACATTTTTTTACCAATGTCAGGGTCATCAGGGCTTGTCTTTCTTCTTGCACTTCTCCCAAATACATCGTGATTGCCAATGCAATGATATGCGGGGATTTCCAATTTTTTAGATACTTCTGAAAAAACATACAACTGGTCTTTGTACTCCTCCTTTTCAGTATACATTCCATCAAAAACCTGGTCTCCTCCATAAAGAATAAAATCAGGTCTTGGTTCAAGCCCATTTACTTTTTCAACACAGGTTTCAAATCCTTTGTGGCCCATGCGTTTTCTTCTGACATGGGAATCTGTTAAGTGAAGGAAAGAAAATGAACTATCCCTAGGGGAAAAGGCCATTCCAGTATTACTTAGGCTAAGCCCTACACCGGAAATGGCCAATTGTTTTATAAAACCTCTTCTATTTGTCATTTAGCGTACTGTTACATTTACTTCTCGGGAAACCGGAAAGTCAGGCAGATTGGTATTGGTAATCCTAGCTTCCATGGATATTACTGTCCCTGCTTCAATACCATTAGGGATGGTATAATTAAATAATAGAGAATCGGTTTTTGTGATATTGGAAAATGCAGGTTCATAGGGCCTGTCATCAAGCCTTTCAGGATTTGCACCACCTACCTTCACCCAGAACTGAATCCGGTCGATTTCACCTTCTGACCAATACCTTAAGTCAAAAGTACAGTCTGTACCTGCGGTGGGACTTGTTTCAGAGGCAGTGGGAGATCGTAATGTGAAATTTGAAATTACCGGAATATATCCTAAATCTTCCTGTATAATATCCTGTAGTGCATCAGTTGGGCCAATGTCACAAGATGAAATAAAGGTGGATAGAGTTAAAACAAAACCTATGATAAAATATTTAAGAGTATTCATGATCTTTTGATTTAATTGTTAAACAACCACAATGGAACTCCTTGATTTGGAATCTCCGGGAGACAGGTGTTGGTACCTGGTTCATCATCAGCTATGTTTGATCTTTGGATCCAAGGGTTACCTGGAATCTGGTTTATTACAGGCTGGGATAATCCGGGATATACCTCTTGAGCGTATTGATATCTTCTCATATCCGTCCAAGTCTCAATCTGTAAAAACAAAGAAATATACTTTTGAAGCATGATATCGCTAAGTTGCAAATTTAATGCTCCTACAGCGATCAGTTCATTGCTTAAATATTGATTTACCTCTTCATTTGGAACACCTATTTTCACCAGACTGGCTTCAATTCCATTGAGGTACGACTGATAGGACAGCTCCCTGTTTGAACTGAAATATGCTTCGGCTTTGATAAACTGCAGTTCTGAGTAAGTGATCATCAACAAAGGAGCGATGTCTCTACTGTACCAAGTATCTGCGGTAAGGTTTACGTTCACATCAGGATTGTCTCCGACTAACCTTCCTGCTTCTACTCCTGTGAAATTGTCCGGATCTGAGGAAGCCATGTAAAACGGCAGTCTTGGATCTTCCACACCGGGATATTGAGCAGTTCCATTCATCATATTGGTTATGTAGGATCCCGGCTGCATTATTTTATTTACAGGATTGCCAAGAAATGACCACCAAGGATTCTGAATGTTTTCTTCGTACATTAATTGAAGGTCATCTTCAATACTTGTGAATGCCATATCCACATCATTTGCTGCCTCATTGATGAGGGAGGGATTTCTGGATGACATATGAAGGTGATATCTAGCTCTTAGGGCATAAGCGGCTTTAAGCCATTTGTTCAAATCCCCGTTATAGATATAGTCATTTCTTACCACAGTTAAAGTTGGCAGTTCGGGAAGAGGTCTCTGCAGATCCTCTATCGCTGAATTTATTAGTTCCGGAATGTGAACCTCATAGAGACTTTCCATCGTGTCGTAACAGGGGTATAAATTGCTGGTTCCCTGGTTGGCCTCTGTATAAGGTAAATCGCCGAAAATACTTGATCCTGTTAGCATATTCATAGCCAATAAAACTTTTGCTATTCCACTGTAATTAAATGCTTCCACTTCTTCTGCTCGGACAATGATTTCCTGTAAGCTGGGAAATGCATTTGTATAGAGAGGTCTCCATAATTGGTCAAAACCATAGGGTGTGTATTGGCTGATCGCTTGCCCACCTAAGTATTGGGGATATTGAACTCCGTACTGAGATGCGCCAAATTGAACATTGGCAGTAAATCTTATGGCTGAGGGCAATAGGTTCGGAATGGTGACCTGGTCTTCTGAAATTCTTCCCGGATCTACATTAATATCCAAAAGGTTGTCACATGCAGTGGTACCAAATAGTAGAAGGACCGTCGATAATATTGTTTGAATAAATCGTTTCATGATAGATCAGAAATTAAAGTTTAACCCAAAAAATACACTTCTAGTAGCAGGGACATTTGTTCCGACATAGCCGAAAACGTTACTCCCAGGTCCATAAGCACTCTGCTCAGGATCGAACCCAATAAATGGAGTGGTCATCCATAAATTATTGCCTGTGACTGAAGCTGTAATACTATTGAACGGTGTTCTACCAATCCATCTTTCAGGCAAGGTGTAGTTTAATGCCACATTTTGCAATCTTAGCCAGCTGGCTTCCTGGAATCCGTTAAATTCAGAGGCAAGTCTGTACCTGAATGCCTGTCCGTATAAAGTACTTACCCCAATGGGCACAGCTTCTTCATTTGGTACCCAATTTGGATTTTCAATTGAGCCGGTGTTGGTTACACCCTGGAAAACCACCAACCTGTTTCTCAGTTCGGTCTCAGCACCTGAAGGTGCTTCCCCTCCGGCTTGACCATATCTCATTCTTCTGTTGATATCAAATACATACCCACCTTTCCTAAACGTGAAAAGGAATGACAGCTCCAGATTTTTATATCTCAAAGAATTGTTCCAGCCTCCTTCCCAGTCCGGAAAGGCATTTCCTATATAACTGTCTTCAGCCAATGGTACACCTCTCCAGTTGTTATTCACGTCCGGATATCCGTCTACAATGACCAATTCGCCAAAAAACGGAGAGTTAGGATCCTCTACACGGCTCATTGGCCACCCGTACCAGTCTCCAGGTCTACCACCTACCTGAACCCTCTGTTTGACCCATGGACTTTCAGGCTGGAAAACTATCTGATCCAAACCTTCCGGTAAGGATAAAACCCTGCCCCTCAGTCTGGACCAATTAAAAATTGAATTCCAAACAAAGTTTTGATTTTGTACTACTGTAATATCTGCGGTCAGTTCCCAGATATTGTTTCTAATCTCACCTGCATTGATGACAAAATTTGTAAACCCAGTTGCTCTTGAAACTGGTATCGGGACAATTTGGTCAATTGAAGTCTGAATCGCATAGTTAGCATCAAGTCTCAACCGATTGTTGAATAAACCAAGGTCTATTCCAAATTCAACCCCTCTTGTTCTTTCTGGCCTAAGCTCTTCTGAACCTATAGTACTATTTCTTTCTACTCCTGCTACTCCGCGAAAGGGAACTAAGGTACTGTAGTAGTTCCCTACCAGATATGGTGCTGCATCTTTTCCGACTTCAGCAAATGATGCCCTTAGTTTTCCGTAGCTGATAGTATTTGAACTAGAAAGATTCAAGGTTTCAGTGAAAAGATAGGCCATACTTACAGAAGGGTAGAAAAAGGAGCGGTTTTGCCTTGGTAAAGTAGATGACCAGTCGTTTCTCCCTGTGATATTGAGAAACAAAGTCTGTTTATAATCAAACTTGGCATCCGCAAAAACACCTATGATTGACCTGCTTGTCGGAAAAGATCTTGCCTGGTACTGGCTCAGGTTATT
Organism: Arthrospiribacter ruber; assembly: GCF_019343195.1. Lineage (GTDB taxonomy): Bacteria > Bacteroidota > Bacteroidia > Cytophagales > Cyclobacteriaceae > Arthrospiribacter > Arthrospiribacter ruber. The sequence continues at coordinate 11,215 of NZ_RPHB01000005.1, read as the reverse complement.
CACTGACCAAAAATCTGGGATCACGAAATTGGAACCCGAAGCTGTAAGATTTGTAGTATTAATGGTGGTTACCTGATTACCTATGGTCACATCCATATTGATGTTTTCTGAAAGGCTTCTACTGGCGGTTAGGAGGAAATTCGAATTTATCTCCTGATAACCGATAGATTGCTCATTAATACTTCCATTTGAACCTGCTCCTATAAGTGTGGTAGGAGAAGTAAGAATAAATCTATTGTCTACATATTGGTCTATACCTGCTCTATAACTTGCCGTCAACCAATCATTAATCAGGTAAGTAGCCCCTATATTGCCTAAGAATCTGTTCACATTCTCTTCCTGAAACGCATTGTTGGCAAAATATAAAGGATTGTCCAACTGGGTAGAATATCTTATTTGTGAACCATCTGGATTGATAAAGTCACTTATATTGACATCCGGGGCGTATCTTGAGGCATAAGAAATCACGCCTGCTCCACCGATTCCCATTCTCGGATTTACACCCGCAGAATTTATATAGGTGGCTGCTCCATCTAGGGTAAGCTTATCATTAGCCTTTAGAGAGCCTGCTATTTTTATATTTGTTCTCTCAAAATTGGAATTAGGCAGAATCCCGGACTGGTCCAATCTTCCTAAAGATCCATAGAATGTGGCATTATCATTCCCTCCGGAAAAGGAGAAATTGTTTTGGAACGTATTGCCAGTTCTGAAGGTCTCATCCCATTGGTTATAAATAGGTGTGCCCTCAGGGACCGGAGGCCCATCAGCTCTATAGTCTGTGGGGTTATAAAGCCCGTTGAATCCTCTCAGATACCTTTGCTGCATAGGTGGAGTGCGTCCTACTTCATCAAAACTTGCTGTAGTTCTGTAATTAAAAACTGTTTTCCCGCTTTTTCCTGACTTTGTCGTGATAATCACTGCTCCATTGGCTGCCCTAAGACCATACAGTACTGATGCGGCAGGCCCTTTTAAAATACTGATGGATTCAATATCATCAGGGTTGATATCCGCTGCTCTGTTAGTATTGGAAAAATTTGCCCCACCTCGTCCTCCAGTGATATTTGTCTCATTCGAAACAGGTATGCCATCTATTACAAACAATGGCTGGTTATCAGCATTTGGGTTAAGGGAGTTTATTCCCCTGATCACAATGTTTGTTCCCGCTCCCGGTGCTCCCGAACTGCTGGTGATGTTTACACCGGCAATCCTGCCCCTTAATGCATTTAGGGCATTAGGTTGATTGGTCTCTGTAATCAGTTTGTTGTCCACTTCCTGCACTGCATAGCCAAGAGATTTTCTGTCACGTTCTATTCCAAATGCAGTAATCACCACTTCTCCCAATGCTTCGGTGGAAGGTTCCATAATTACCTCAATGTTACTTTGGTTTCCAACTCGTATTTCTTTCGATCTGAAGCCAATAAATGAAAACTGGAGGATACTTTCTTCACTCGGAACTGATATGGAGAAATTCCCGTCAATGTCCGTGACGGCGGCCCTTGTGGTACCTTTCAGTACTACGTTTACACCCGGTAACTCTTCATCGTTTTCCGATGAAAGTACCTTTCCTGATATTGTTGTTTGAGCCTGTAATGATTGCCAATGGCCCGCAAACAATAACAAAAGGATTAGTAAAGCTTTGTTCATGTTATATTTGGTTAAGGTAAATTATTCAGTTCATTTTAACTTTACATATATTATATACTGCTGTTTTTTGCATTATTTAACTGCTTCTTCTAGCAAGAAAATAATATATGCCAATTTATGCAAGAAAAAAATGTATAAAGTATCAATTTAATTGATGTAATCAAATTAATATTATGAAATAATTAATTTTAATGCATTTTCTTGCAGTTATATTAAAATTGAGGTAAAAGAAGTTTGATTTATATAAACTTTCTTTAATTTTTGTGTGAAAACCCACTTAATCCAACCCATGCTCAAAGAAGAAAGACATAAATTAATTCTGGGAGAAGTAAATCTTCACAACCGTGTATTGCTTTCTGATCTTGGGGAAAACCTGAATGTTTCTATAGATACAGTAAGAAGAGACGTAAAAGAATTGGATGCTGATAGGAAACTTAAAAAAGTCCATGGAGGTGCCATTGCAACAGGTTTTCTTGCTTCAAATGGTCAGCAGGCTGTTTTTTTACAAAATGAGAAGCAGAAAATTGCAGAAAAGGCTGTTTCGCTTTTAAAAGAAGGCCAGGTTATTTTAATGAGTGGTGGCACGACCAACCTTGAAGTAGTTAGGTTTTTCCCTAGAAAAACACCTTTAACTGTGCTCACACCAAGTTTGCAGGTTGCAACAGAATTGCTTAATTACCAAAACATTGAAGTTATTTTTTTGGGAGGAAGACTTGATCATGAATCAAAATTTGCAATTGGAGGAACCGTAATCCATACGCTATCCCAAATAAAGGCTGATATCTGCTTTCTGGGAACAGGTTATCTGGATCCTGAGTTCGGTCTGACTGAGATTGACTGGGAAGTAGTGCAAGTGAAAAGAGCTATGATTACAGCATCTAAAAAAGTGGCTCTTCTTTGTGTTTCCAATAAACTCTTTAGTACACAAAGATACAAAACCTGTGATCTTGCCTCAGTAGATATCCTTATTACCGAACTAGACCCTGATTCTAAAAAACTGGATCCATTTAAACAGGATATTGAAACAATTATATAGGTAAAGAATGAAGTTTCTGAAATGGTATTTTTAAGTTTGGAGTATGGTTGAAAATTAATTCATGCAGGTTAAGGAACAATGGATGGGCCTGTGTTCGTTTTTTAAAGTAATAGTTTCCAAAGTAGGGAAGTGTTTTTCTTTAAATATTGATGTGATGGTACTTAAAGAACAATTTTATTTTTGATCATCACTGGCTTTATTGATTATCTTTTAGCCAATTGAAGAGGGAAAAAGGGTGAAATCCAAAATTTCACCTTTTTTTAACCTTTTTCCGCATACCTGTTGAATTGAGATTTTTGGCCTCAATGTAAATATCTGATTTCCAGTAAATATAGATGAAAAATGAGTGGTATTGAGCAATCAATTTTTATTGAGATATAATATTATTGTAGAATGAATATCAGGAAACAAGTCTACTTTAAGATTAATCATTGTCATTTCGCTGGCCTTTCTGTGTGAATTTCTAGAATTGTCCCCAAAAGTTATTTCGTATTCAGAATCTGAAAGTTGAAGTTGCAACTTGGTTTCTCTGACAAAACCCTGACGAACCCTTTCTTTTGTAAGCACATAAGGACTTTGTCCTGTTTGTTTCAGATCATCTTGTAGGTATTGATAGGTGACTGATTTAGAATCAAATAAGAAATTACCTACCGCACCTTCAAACCTCCAAACACTGTCCTGCGCATTTGGAGCTGGCCCAAAAGTAACCCATGCTTCATTTACATACCAGTTTCCCAAAAGGCTTTCAGTAGCCTCTTCTTCAAAGTCGTGGCAGGAGAAAATGCAGGGAATCAAAAGTAAAAAAAGGCAAAGTTGAATGTCTCTTTTAAATACTTTAAAATTTATCCTTGATGCGAATTTAATTTTCATGCCTAAATCAAATTTCTTGAATCTTATCTGTTGAAAGGCAATTCATTGACCCAATGGAAGCCTCTGTTCATCAATAAATAATCTTCTTTGAGTTTTCTTCTGGTCAAAAATGTAGCGTTTCTTTCGCCTATTTCAAATTTCAACGAATATGTTGCGCTATCGAATTCATTTACTTTGAGGGTATAAGGTTGTTCTTGGTCATGCTGGGAAAGAAAATTAATCTCTCCCTCATTCCAAATATTGTCAATACTGTAAATTTCTCTTTCCTTGTTAGTTGTAATACAGATAATGGATTTTCCTTGTATAATGATTTTCTCCCATTTTGAAAATCTTCCACTGACCTCATTTCCTGCAAGTTGGTATTCTGTTATTTCATAGACACCTTCCCACTCGTTTGGATAGGTTCGGAACTCCTGACTTTGGATGTGTCCTATCAACATTCCTAACGGTACAATTCCTACAAAATATACTTTGGAAACCCAATAGCCGACTTTTCTCCTTTTGTTATAAAGTGGATATTTAATTGTACTGACCATTGAAGCTTTGTGCAGAAGGAAAAAATCTATCAAAGCCCTGAGATAAGGAAGGGCTGTCAAGATGGAAAAAAACAAAAGGTGTCCCGAAAAAAGCTTGACAGGCACATCAAAGGATAAATTGACTATAAAAATATTTGTTGTAACAGCGATAGCTATTAAGGCTCCCAGCAATTGGGTTCTCCTAAAAAGCAACAAAGCACCTGCGAGAATTTCAGAAACACCCATAAATGCCTTGTAAAGGTCTGAGTAGCCGAAAAATCTCCAAGCCAGCCCCATTGGTGAAAAGTCTCCATAGGAACTTTCCAGAGCAAGGTAGCTAGGGCCTGGAAACTGTCCATGAAGAAATTTGATTACCCCGTAGGAAATCAGGGTCAAGCCTACAAAATATCTCATGTAAACAAGGATAAACTTGTAAAATAGGTTGAGATTAAACCGGTTTCGAACAAGGACCAATATTGGAATCAATATCAAAATGGCCAGTAGGGCATAGCTCAGGATAGAAATATAATCCAAAGTAGTATCACCACTGCCATTCATTGGTACATATTCGAGATGCTCAAAACCTAGAATATACTTACCCACAAACAAATTTAGACTGCCTTTGAACTTGTCTATTGGCTGGGTAATATACATACTTCCATATGGAAGGTGGTGGAGAGGAAAAGGGAATATGTAAATCAGTACATAAAGTCCAATGTATGTTTTAATGACAGTTATCAAAAAGTTGAACTTACTCATATGCAAAATTATTTTTACCAGCGATGGAGAACCTTCTAATATAGCTATATTTTTTATATGCATATTACTATACCTATGCTCCTTGTTGTCATCAAAATTTAAATATTGTTGCGTTTGTGGGACAAGAATTTAAATTCAGTTTGTCAATTAAAATTCTAGTATCTGAATTTTTCCAAAACTCGCTTGTTAGGCGAATCTGTAAATTATTATCGATTCAACTTTTCAGCCACCATTTTATAATAAGAGCGCCCTATGGGGATATTTCTTCCATTTATTCCCAACTCAAACGAACACCACCTATCCACCAGGTCCAAATTGACTATATATGACCGGTGAACTCTCAAGAAACCTTTATTTTTCAGTTTGCCTTCCAACTCGCTGATCTTTTGAAGGATTTTAATTTCACCGTCTTTTGAAATTATCCTGGAATAATCTCTCTGACTTTCTATAAAAATTATGTCTTTTAATACGAATTTATAGTTGACTTTGTCTTTTTGAAAATAAAGAAATTCATCCTGAAATCTGTCTTGAGCTAGGAGTGGGTAGTCCTTTGTTAATCTTTGCACCTTGTCAACGGCTTTCAAAAACCGTTCGAAAGGTATAGGCTTTAGGAGATAATCTACAACATCGAGTTCAAAACCTTGTAGGGCAAATTCCCTATAAGCAGTTGTCAGGATGACTGCAGGTGGGTTTTTTAATGATTTGATAAAGTCCAAACCTGAGATTTTAGGCATTTGAATATCCAGAAAAATAAGATCCACAGGATCATCATGAATGGCCTGAAACGCCTTTAATGGATTCAAAAAGATGCCTTTTAGTTCGATTAACTCTGTAGCAACAATATACGAGGCTATCACCTCTGTCGCCAGAGGTTCATCATCAATAATATAACAGGTCAATTTCATGCTGATTATCCGTAAATGCCCTTTCTGTTTTCAGTTTCAATTTAACCAAATAGCTGTCCCCCTGATCTTTAAAGTCAATTTTGTAATTGCCTTTCCCATAGATCAATTTAAGCCTCTTTTGTACATTTTGAAGACCGATTCCATCATGTTCATGGTTTGAAGTTGCATTCTGGGATTCTTTGCTGTTGTGAATGCTAAATTCCAGATCTTTTTCACCGATGATCACCTGAATATTTACCCAAACATCATCCAGTTGCTTTCCGGCGCCATGTTTGAAACAATTTTCAACAAGGGGCAAAATGAGCAATGGAGGTATTTCAACTCCTTTGGATTCACCTTTTTCAGTATAGTCAAGAACGAGCCTGTCACCAAACCTGACTTTTTCGAGGGAAATATAAGTTTTGATCTGTTCCAATTCCTTGGGAAGTGGTACTGTTTTTTTATTGCTTTCATAAATCAGGTAGTTCAAAAGCTGTGACAATTTCAACACCACCTTACTGGCTTGATCTGATTGTTTTAGTGTCAAAGCATATAAACTGTTTAAAGTATTAAAAAGGAAATGCGGATTGATCTGGGTTTTCAGGAAGTTAAGTTCAGCCTCTATCTTGTCTTTCTGCATCTGCTGGTGTTTCCGGTCTGCTTCATACCAATACTTCAAGATCTTGATCAATGCTACAACCACTACAATTGGGTAAATGCTAATTACTGTTTTGAAAACAAGGGCGGTAGTGGGATACAAAGTGAAATATTCCTGTTCGGGCTCAATAAACCTACCAATAAACTGACTGTGAAACACTCTTTGCAAAAAACTGGCAATAAGAAGTGTAAGGATAAGACTGATTACAAACTGCCAGATTTTTTTATGGATAAGATATTTCGGAATGAGGACATAGACGACGAAATAGGAAGCTAGAATTTTCAAAGGTAAATCATACAGTTCCCATTTGAAAGGGTGAAGAAATTCCTGCCTCATATACCCAAAGAGAAAAGTATGGTAAAGCAGATAAGATAGCCAAAAGGCCATATGCATCACTATCCTTTTGAATCGGGGAAGGAATGTGGAATTTATGGGGTTCAGAGGCTTCATTAACCTCAAGTTAAGATAAATATTTCTCATTATGTCATGTGTCAGACCAATGAAGGCCAATTCATGCCGAAAGACAGAAGCATAAAGCCAAATGTCATTGGAATCTCATTTTCATAATATATGTCTTCCATTGGCTGTCGTCTATCTGTTCTGGTTTCTATTGGAAACATTACTTTTTACTTTCAGAGGAAGAGTTGATCAAAAAAATAAAACCAAACCCATACAATGATGAAAAAATCAATGAAATTGATCCTTTTGGCAATTGGAATCCAAATTGCATCAGGATGTTTTGGACAACAAAAAGGTGAAAAGTCACTTGATTCGAGAGCCTCAACAAAAGTTGGAGGGGGATGCGACGGCTGTGAAGAAATGTATTATGGAATGCCGGAAGAAATGACCGCTGCAGACACCAGTTTGGGCTGGTACGACAAAGGACAGAAGTTGTTGGTAACAGGAACAGTTTTTAAACTGGATGGTCGGACACCTGCACCGGGGGTGATTCTTTATTATTATCAAACAGATGAAACAGGCTATTATCCTAAAAAGGAAGGTCTGGATAAAAGGGTCAAAAACCATGGTTCAATCCGGGGTTGGATAAAAACTGATGAGCAGGGCAGGTATGCCATCTATACCATTCGGCCAGCTCCTTATCCTGATCGTTCTTCTCCGGCCCATATTCATGTGTTGATCAAAGAACCCAATATTGAAAATGAATATTTTATTGACGATTTTGTCTTTGATGATGATCCACTGGTGTTTGCTCAAAAAAAGAAAAGGCCTTTTGAAAACCGTGGAGGGAGCGGAATTTTAAGGCCGTTATTGGCTAGTGATTTTCAGGTTGCAGAACACAACATCATATTAGGACTCAATATACCTGATTATCCGAAATACTTAAAGGCGGAAACAGAATCAGGACTTCCAGTAGGAGAGACAAGCCCTTCTTTTATGCCCTATCATGCATGGGGGCCTGATAAAGGCACTAAAACATGTCCAATCTGCAAATATGGACGCTATCATGGAATAATATATTTTGTCGGAAAGCATACAGATTGGGAGGATATCAAAAATTGGCTGGGGTTTCTGGAAATGCAAAGTATTATACGTAATCAGTACTTGAAAGCTTTTTTTGTATACAGTAGTGAAAAAGAAAAGAATCCCTCTGAAGCTAAGATGGAGCTGGAAAAGCTCGGCAGAGAACTAGATATAAAAAATATTGCATTGACTTTTGTGCCTTCTTTTTCAGATACAACTTCTGAAGTGAATCTTTATAGGATCAACCCTCATGTTGAAAACACATTTATTATTTACCGTCACAGGGACATTATTGAAAAATTTATAGACCTCACTGCCGGAGGGGACAGTTTCGAATTGATTTCGCTGACCTTAGACAGGACACAAAGTTCATATTTTGACCTGAAGGAGTCTTGGCAAGATTGAAAAAAAAGGTACATGTTCATGAAGTACTGTTTTGTTGAGGAAAAAACGGTATCTCAAGAGGCGTATTTGCCTTTGGCAATTGTTCTCCACCGAACAAAATTGCTCGGTTTGGTACATACAAAAACTTTAAATACCCTTTAAATGGTAGATTCAGAACGATTTATCTGTGGCACCAATTTGGAATTTTACACGCCACACCTGAACCTTTCACTCCATGTTTAAAAACTACTTCTTGGTTGCCATCCGCAATATGAAAAGGGAGAAAATCTATGCCCTGATCAATATCTTCGGTCTTTCAATAGGGATTGCGTTTTGCTTGCTCATCACCTTGTTTATAAAGGATGAACACAGTTATGATAAGTTCCATCCCGAGCACGAGAAGATTTTCCGTGTTTCTATGTTGGAAAATTACCCTGACGGAAGGGAATATTTCAACACCGCCACTTCACAGGTCTTGGGACCCACTCTGGAGGAAAATTTTCCTCAGATTGAAAGGACTATCAGAACAGGTTTTTTGAGTGGTATGGTTGTGGAAAACGGGGAGAATTTTCAGGAAAGTATGCTAACAGCAGACCCTGATTTTTTCAATAAGTTCAATTTCCCTTTGGTTTCAGGGGAACCTTCCCAAGCACTGGATAAAATTAATAACCTGGTCATTACAGAAAATTATGTATCAAAATATTTTGCAGGCCAGGATCCCATAGGCCAATCTCTGACCATAAGAATGGGGGAAGTTGAGGAAGATTATGTGATTTCAGGGGTTGCCAAAAATCCGCCAACCAATTCCAGTATTCAGTTTGATATGGTAATTCCTTTTGAAAATACCATAAGGAGTACTGCTGAAAATGCAAGAACCAATTTCTTTTATGTAAATGTAACTACTTATGCATTTTTGGAGGAGTCCTTGAAATCAGAGCAGGTAGAAGCGGGTTTTAGTGGATTATTTAAAAAGTTATTTCCGGATTTCTCAGGCGATATCACAGTGAAACTACAGCCATTGGCTTCTGTAAGGCTTGATACCGATTACCCTGGTGCGGCCAGTGACCCTTTATATTCTTATATATTGGGTGGCCTGGCCTTACTCGTGATACTTATAGCAATTATCAATTTTGTCACACTGTCTGTAGGTAAGTCTGTAGATAGGGCTAAGGAAGTCGGCGTCCGTAAGGTAATGGGTGCTGTAAGGAAGCAATTGATCGGACAGTTTTGGGGTGAAGCCATAATAATCAGTTTGATATCTGTTTGTATAGGATTGGTACTTTCTGAGGTAGCACTGGTTAAATTCAATGAACTTTCAGGAAAATCAATACCTCAGGTCTTGTCATTTGAGGTCATCTGGATATGCCTATTGCTTGCTTTGCTGGTAGGCTTTTTGGCTGGGTTTTACCCTTCTGTATTCCTGTCCAGATTCAATCCGGTCGAGGTTCTTAAAGGCAAAATGAAAGTTGCAGATGCCGGGCTGATGAGAAAATCACTTGTAATCTTCCAGTTTGTAATTTCTGTGTCCCTGATTGTATGTGCCTTGGCCATGAACAAGCAAATGAAATATATTCAGACCAAGAACTTGGGTTTTTATAAGGAACAGGTAATAGCCATACCGACAGGTTTAAATGAAGCCAACAGTCAGGCCCTGGCGGAGAGGCTCAAAAACAAAATCATCAGTAGAGAGGATGTAGAAAATGTGGGAACCTCTTTTTTTGCAATTGGGCAGTCATGGGGTGAGGGTTCTTTTACTGATGCGGATGGTGTTTATAGATCCTTGGCCTTTAATGTGGTGGATGCAGGGTTTTTAAGAACAATGGGAGTTGAAATTTCCTCGGGCAGAGACTTTTATGAAGATAATGATGGGGATAAAAATGAAGGAGTAATCGTAAATGAAGCCTTGGTAAGAGAATTCGGTTGGGATGATGCCATAGGTAAAAGTCTACCGGGTAATAACTTTCCACAGCATCAAATTGTCGGGGTAGTCAAAGATTTTCACTATGCCCCGCTTAGAGAGGTCATTGAACCATTAATTTTACCCATGTCCCCGTCAATTTTAAATGGTTTTGGAGATATAATGTATTCTACCTCACCTGCAAGAAAAATCACAGTTAGAGCCAAATCAGAAGATTTGACAAGTTTTATGGCAGATCTAGAGAATGCTTGGAAAGAAGTAGCCCAAGGCCAGGAATTCAATTTTTTCTTCATTGACCAGACATTGGCAAACCAATATGAAGCTGAAATTCGAATCGGAAACATCATAGACTATTCCTCCTTCTTTGCTTTGGTCATTGCCTGCTTGGGACTCTTTAGTCTGGCTACTATGATTATCAAAAAGCGGGTGAAAGAAATAGGAGTGAGAAAAGTACTGGGGGCTACTGAAACCAACATTGCACAGATGTTTTCTTTTGAGTTCCTTAAATTGGTACTGATTTCAATTTTACTATCGGTTCCACTTTCCTTTTTCTTTATCAGCAAATGGATGGAGTCATTTGTGTACAAAGCAGATATTGGAATGGACATTTACCTGATTTCAGGATTTTCAGCCATAATTATTGCTTTGGTAAGTGTTGGATATCAAGCGACAAAAGCAGCTTTGATGAATCCCGTAAACAGCCTGAGGAGCGGGGAATAAAAGACCATTTTCAATTATCCCTACTCTTAACTTAAATGGACTTTCCACCATTGCCTTCTTATTACTCTTTTACTGTCTATAGAGACTGTTTTCAGGTCACTAGATTTCTTTAAAGTACAGTCAAAGTTTGATTTTCTAGAAAAGTTTGATTTTTTGGTTAAGAATGCCTTGTCATTTGAGCTCAATGGGGGTGTCCGAAAAGTCGAGACACCCTTTTTTGGATCTGCTACATTTGATTGGACATTAAGTTAAGCTCGATTAACTTAGTAGATATGGAAAAGAAAAAAAGAAGGTCATTCGATAAATCCTTCAAGTTAATGGTTGTTGAATTATACCGTAATGGAA
>NZ_RPHB01000004.1 GCF_019343195.1 Arthrospiribacter ruber | reverse complement strand
TCTGCAAATTCTGAAACGGTATCTGTAACCGTTTTTGAAACTCCTGAAAATATACTTCCATTGGTAAGCATCACTGCTCCGGCAGCCGGTACTGAAATTGAAGCCGGTCAGACCATCAGCATCACTGCCGATGCTTCTGATGAGGACGGAGAAGTGGTAAAAGTGGAGTTCTTTGTTAACGGAACTTCAATAGGTTCTGTAACCCAAGCACCTTACAGCATCAGCTGGACAGCAGACGAAGCAGGAACCTTTTACATCAGAGCAGTTGCCACGGACAATGAAGGCGCTTCTGCAAATTCTGAAACGGTATCTGTAACCGTTTTTGAAACTCCTGAAAATATACTTCCTACAGTATCCATCACAGCTCCTTCAACAGGAACTGAAATCGAAGCCGGAGAGACCATCAGCATCACTGCCGATGCTTCTGACGAAGACGGGGAAGTGGTAAAAGTAGAGTTCTTTGTTAACGGCAGCTCCATAGGTATTTCAAACGAAGCTCCGTACAGCATCAACTGGACTGCTGATGAGACAGGAACCTTTGAGATCAGAGCGGTTGCCACTGACAATGAGGGTGCATCTGCAAATTCTGAAACGGTATCTGTAACCGTTTTTGAAACTCCTGAAAATATACTTCCATTGGTAAGCATCACTGCTCCGGCAGCCGGTACTGAAATTGAAGCCGGTCAGACCATCAGCATCACTGCCGATGCTTCTGATGAAGATGGGGAAGTGGTAAAAGTCGAGTTCTTTGTTAACGGAACTTCAATAGGTTCTGCAACCCAAGCACCTTACAGCATCAACTGGACAGCAGACGAAGCAGGAACATTTGAGATCAGAGCAACAGCAACAGACAATGATGGAGCTTCTGCAAATTCTGAAACGGTATCTGTAACCGTTTTTGAAACTCCTGAAAACATCCTTCCGACAGTATCCATCACAGCTCCGGCTCAGGGAACTGAGATCGAAGCCGGAGAGACCATCAGCATCACTGCCGATGCTTCTGACGAAGACGGGGAAGTGGTAAAAGTGGAGTTCTTTGTAAACGGAAGCTCAATTGGAACCACAGCCCAAGCACCTTACAGCATCAACTGGACAGCAGACGAAGCAGGAACATTTGAGATCAGAGCAGTTGCCACGGACAATGAAGGCGCTTCTGCAAATTCTGAAACGGTATCTGTAACCGTTTTTGAAACTCCTGAAAACATCCTTCCGACAGTATCCATCACAGCTCCGGCTCAGGGAACTGAGATCGAAGCTGGAGAGACCATCAGCATCACTGCCGATGCTTCTGACGAAGACGGGGAAGTGGTAAAAGTGGAGTTCTTTGTAAACGGAAGCTCAATTGGAACCACAGCCCAAGCACCTTACAGCATCAACTGGACAGCAGACGAAGCAGGAACCTTTGACATCAGAGCAGTTGCCACGGACAATGAGGGTGCATCTGCCAACTCTGAAATTGTTACTGTTACTGTTTTTGAAACTCCTGAAAACATCCTTCCTAAAGTATCCATCACAGCTCCTTCAACAGGAACTGAAATCGAAGCTGGTAGCACCGTTACCATCACTGCCGATGCTTTTGACGAAGACGGGGAAGTGGTAAAAGTGGAGTTCTTTGTAAACGGAAGCTCAATTGGAACCACAACCCAAGCACCATACAGCATCAACTGGACTGCTGATGAGGCAGGAACCTTTGAGATCAGAGCGCTTGCCACGGACAATGACGGTGCATCTTCCAACTCTCAAACCGTTACCGTAACTGTTTTTGAATCAGTAAAGCCTTTGGCGATTAAAATTGTATCACCTGCTCAAAATGAAGTTTTTGCAAGGAATACAAACATTCAATTTGAAGTAGAAATAGAAGGGCAATCACAAATTGAAAAAGTAGAATATTTCAGAAACAATATATTAATTGGTACCGGAGAAACTGAAACCCATAGTCTTCTTTGGAGAGCTATGAACTTGGGCAATCAGAATATCAGGGCAACTGTCACAGATATCGAAGGCCAAACAGCTACGAGTGAAATCTTAAGAATAAGAGTTGAAAATAATTTTGCTCCTGAAGTTAGGTTGCTTTCACCTTTTGATAATGAAGAGTTTATTGTTGATACACCAATACAGATTCTTGCTGAAGCATTTGATTCAGATGGGTATATAGATTATGTTGAGTTCTATGCGAATGGTAATTTGATTGGAGTTTCTTATGAAGATCCTTTCTTTATTTCGTGGACAAATACAATTCCAGGCACTTACATTCTTACAGCCAAAGCATTTGACGACAAAGGAGCAAGTACTGTTTCTGTACCAATTTCAATAGTAGTTAAAGAAGGAGAGCCAAAGGAGCAAGATGAGGAAGGTTCTGATTCTACTAAAGTAAATGTAATGTTTGTGTCTCCGGGGGATAATCAAGAATTTACACATGGCACTTTGGTTCCTTTGATAATAATGTTTGAGGGAGACCTGTCTCTAGTGAATAAAGTGGAATTCTATGCCAATGGCACATTGATTGGAGTTTCTAATGAAGACCCATACAATTTTGACTGGCTGGCTGGAATGACAGGAAAAGTAGAGTTAATTGCAGTAGCTTATGACATTGATAATAAGGAAATTAGTATTTCAGAACCGCGCTTTATCCAAATTATAGAAGCTCAAAGGACTTTCAGGATTATTGACCCGATAAGAGATGCTGTATTTGTGGCAGGTTCTGATATTTTAATCCGAGTAGAATTACCAATTGAAGTAAAAGAAATTAATAAAGTTGAATTCTTTAGAGGAAACCAGAAAATCGGGGAGTCTACTACTGAACCATACTCTTTTGTTTGGGAAAATGTAAGCCAAGGTCAATACAATTTGGTAGCACGATTGGTGTATAAAGATGGCAGTAGTGAATTATCCCTTCCAATAAGAATTTCTGTATCTCCGAGAAATAGCGGAAACATTAGGATTAAGGCCTCTAAAAAAGAAGTTGTGGAGGGTGATTCTTTTGAATTGCAGGTTGAGACCAATGATTTAAGCCAAATGATTGACTTGATTGATGTTTATATGAATGATGAACTTCTTGAGCAACTAGATGAGCAACCTTATTCAGTAAAAATTGAGGAGCTTCCGGTAGGGGAATATAAATTTGTCGCAAGAGGTAAATCAAAGAATTCAAAAGGTCAAGTTTACTATTCAGAAGAAGTGACAGTAAGGGTAATACCAAAAAGGCTTGAAGGAATTGATATGCCTGATATTTTGCTTGAAATCAAAATTGGACCAAACCCTGCAAGTGAGTATTTGAACCTTATTTTCGAAAATCTTGGTCAAGATGAACAATATGACTTCACCGTTCAAATTGTATCTATGAACGGAGTTGTGCATGACATTTATTCTTTCACACAAGAAGGTAAAGTCAGTACTCTTGATATAAGTAATCTGAAAAATGGTGTTTATATGATGAACCTATTTTACAAAAACAGGCAGATTGAAAGTAAGAGGTTTATAAAGAGGAGATAATTTACTTTTGGTGAATAAAAAAATATAAAAAAGAGGCTAAATTCGATTTAGCCTCTTTTTTTGCCTATTTTAAATTGTCTAAGTCCGTAATAAATACTCCACATGAAGAAGGAGACTTATCACACATAGAAGTGATCAAAATTTTATCGTTATCAAAAAGCTTGATTGAAGTAATTGTATTTCCTTTCAAATTGGAATTGTTGAGAGGTTTTATGTTTAATCCAGATTCAAAATTCAATTCAAATATTTCGTCATTTTTAAAACCAATTAATCTATCTCCAATCAACTCATAATTTGCTCCTAAATAACGGACAGATACTTCTTTGGAAGAAATTTTATTTACATTATCAGACCCTATACCTGAGGTAAACACAGAAAGTTCACCTTTCCTCATATCTGTTGCAATTGTTATT
Organism: Arthrospiribacter ruber; assembly: GCF_019343195.1. Lineage (GTDB taxonomy): Bacteria > Bacteroidota > Bacteroidia > Cytophagales > Cyclobacteriaceae > Arthrospiribacter > Arthrospiribacter ruber. The sequence continues at coordinate 493,282 of NZ_RPHB01000004.1, read as the reverse complement.
AACTGATTTCCATTAATAATTGATCTAGAAGGTAAATCAACATGCTTGTTGACTTCTCCATTTAACTTAATTTTAAAAGTAGTACCACTTACCTGTACTAGAAAAAACTCATTGAAACTTTCTATGCTGTAATTGTTGTCAAACCATGTAATAAAAGGATAATCAATTATTTTAGTAGATTTTATCTCGATTTTACCATTATTATTTTCTGTATTTACTAAAAAGAAGGAAGGGCTGTCATTCGCGATATTATTTTCTGCAGTCCTGTAAGAAAAAAGTAATACACCTTCTTCAGTTAATCCCATCATTTCTCCCTGCCAAAATGGAATATCTTCAAAACCGATAAAGTTAGGATCAAAATTAGAAAGCTTGATTGGATCTGATTGATTCGGTTGGTGAAATCCGTGTAAGAATACTTCAGATTCAGTTCTGGTAGCTAAAAAGTGAGACGATATGGGAACCCTGTATCTTCCCAATCTTGTTTGGAAATCTTGAAAGGGAATAAGGTCTTTAAGATTTTCTAAATCATTTCCTCTAAAAAAACCGTTTCTTCCAACGATTATCCAACCCGAAGGAGTTTGTTTTGCATTGTAAACCTCTAATTTCAAGTTACTAAAATTTTGCCAAGGATTGACTTGTTCTAGTTTGGGTTCTGCAACTTCATTTTCATTGTTTTCGATACAACTATTTAATAGTGAAAGAACAAGAAAAAGTGAAATTAAAATGGAAGTGATATTTGACTTCATCTTCGTATAGTGGGTTTTGGGGTATGACAAATATATGTAGTAAATATGAAAATATTATATCAAAATACAAAAAAGATTATTTGAAATACAATAAAAATAATTTGAAAAAAATATTATGAAATAAAAATATTAATTAATTAATAATCTACATCAAAATTATTAGTTCATTTTGAGTTTTATAAGAAATTTTAAAGAATTAACTAATGTTTAAATTCTTCGGTTTAAATCTAAAATTTCAAAAATAAAAGATAAATTTAAATAACTTGGCACTATGAGATTTTTTTTAAATACAAAAAAAAGAATTTTAAATATATTAAAATGATTTTCAATAAATTTAAACTATGTTTGTATGCTCAAATGTATCTTTTATAGAGTTTATTTAATATTTAAGTAACGGCTTGTACTGGGACTGAAAGGGCGAAGCTATAAATTCAATTCTTTTTTTTGGGACATAATTCTTATTTATGGTATTGTTGTCCAATTAAATTTGTTTGAAATACTTAAATAAAAATAACTCTATGTAAGTCAATATATTGATTATGAATTACTTATTAAATATGTTATTTTTGAATGCTTTTAGGAATTAACACCTAATTCACCCAAAATCTGTATTTAAAAATCTTATATTTATTCAAAATGAGCAAATATTCAATTTGCATTACGTTTCTTGCTTTATTGATTAGCCTTATTTTATCCAGTACTAGCTTAATTGCCCAAGAGGTTTATTCCAATAATTTGGGTACTCAATTATGGTTTGCCGGACATGAAACTGGAAATCAAAGTGAATGGACATCTGATGGAGGAGGAGGCGAATTTAACAGCGGAACTGGAAATAGTGCGGTGTCTACAGAGCAAGCTAAATCCGGAAGTAGGTCATTAAAACTATCCATTAATACCACGTCAGGAAATACACATGGAACTAGAAATTACAGGTGGAAAGAAATAGGGATACATGAAGATCTTATTTATACATTCTTTGTTTATTTTCCCCATAGAATCGATCTTGATCCAAATAATGATTGGTTTAACATGATGCAAATTAAAGGTGTAAAATATGCTGCCGGTGGACCAGGTACAGGCCCTGATCAAAGGAATGACCCTCATTTTGTAGTAGGATTGGGAGTTAGAGGGGGAGCAGGCTCAAAAGGAGCAAACTATTTGACATTTGGTGACTTACAAAGATTTTGGGGAGGTACATCTAACAAGGTATGGGAAGCACCAGCTGGAGTTAATATCCCTACCCAAAAGTGGGTTAAAATTCAGTTTAGAATCATTCAAAAACGTGACCAGACAGGAAGGATTCTTCTTTGGCAAGATGATCTACTTATTATTGATACAGGATTGATAAACACATTAAGACCAGAGGTTGATACAAATCACTTTAGTATAAATGCTTATGCGGACAAGACATTTCCAAATAGTACTTCATTTTACATTGATGATGTGAGTATTAATTTACCAAATGATGGAGAACAAAGTAAAAATAGAATCACCTATGAGGCAAATTCTAAAGAATCAGGATTGGTCAGAGTGACTATACAAAAAAGTGACGTTTCAGTTTTCATCATGTCTCCGGCAATTAATTCTGAAGTTCAGATAGGTAATTCAACAAAAATTTCCCCAGATTTTTTTCATCCTATAGCTTCTGTAAATAAATTTGAGTTGTATGAGGGAGATAAATTAATTGGGACTAATGATCAAGCACCTTTTACATTTAATTGGACTCCAGTTAATAAGGGGCTGGTTTATTTAAGAGTTAAGGCATATTTTTCTAATGGAGATGAAAAATTTTCAGAATCAGTGAAACTTATTGTCAAATAAAAAGCGAACCACTTTCTAACAGTCCTTATTTTGTTCAACTGCATTATTTAACATTATCCACATAAAATCAATTATTTGATGGAAAAGCATGCTATTTTATTTATTGTTCACAATAATTTAGAACGTATTGAAGATTTTTTTAAAATATATGACCATCGTTTCTATTACTTTGTTCATATTGATAAAAAATGTAACATTGAACCTGATAGGATCCGGAAAATTAAATCCAAAAATGAGAATGTAGTTTATATTGGTTCGGAATATACAGTGAATTGGGGCGGTTTTAACTTCTTAAAGACAATAATTTTTCTAGTTGAAAAAGCGCTGAACTATGGAGGGTTTAGTTACATACATACTACAAGTGAGTCTAATTTACCTATTAAATCCAATAGTTTTTTTATTGATTTTTTTAATCAAAATAATGGAAGGGAGTTTATTGAGCATTTCCCCTTGGAATCTGATAAATGGTTTAGAGGGGGGTTATATAGGTTTAATTTATATAATTTATATGATTTTTTTAACGCCAAAACTAAAATTGGAAAAGTCATGATTAATAAGTTATTGAATTTTCAGGATTTTATTGGTGTTAATCGGAATATTTTAAAAAAAATCCCAAATCTATATGGGGGTTCTTGTTGGTTTTCTTTGACATCCAAATGTTTAGAATTTTGCTTAAATTACATAAATCAGAATCCTAAATTTATTAAGGCTTTTCAATATTCCCATTGTCCGGAAGAGGCTTTTTTTCAAACCATTATTATAAATTCTGAATTCAGAGACTTTGTGGTAAATGATCATTTAAACTATATTGATTGGGAGTTTAGAAATGGGAATAGTCCTGCAAATCTTGATTCGTCAGACTTACCTAAATTACTAAACTCGGAGAAATTGACAGCAAGAAAGATAGTTCCAGGAGTTTCTGATCAGGTTCGATTAGATATATTAAACTTCCTTGAAATAAAGCCTTAAGTATGTTGAAAGGTATTTTATCGAATAAAGTTTTTAAAAATTTTTCATATCTCACTCTGGGAACCATTGTTTCTCAACTTTTAAGTTTGATTACTGTTTTAAAGATTACCAAAATACTACAACCTGATGATTATGGTTTGTATACTTTCATTATCGCTCAAGGAGCACTATTGGTCACTATTGCAGATTTAGGTATACAAACAATTGTTGTTAGAACAATATCTCGAGACAAGGAGAGTACAAATGATCTTGTAGTTAATGGAATATATATCCGTCTCTTTGCTTTAATTATAGTCAGTGGGATTTATATAATATATAATATTGTATTAGGTGAGTTATCCAATGAAGAGCTTTTTTATCTTTTTGGATTTTCTGTTATTACCTGTATAGGAAAACTCTACGAAATTGTATTTATCGGGTATCAGAGAATGTTACCTACATCAATAATCAATTTAGTTTTTAGTGTAGTTTGGTTCGCAATAGTTTTTATAATGCCACCAGCTTATTTAAGTGTTCCAAGTTTGATGATTTTTTACCTAATCACAAATCTCGGAAAGAACATAACATATTATGTAGTTTTAAAGAAGTTTGGGATGCTCATAGGGAAGGTTGATAACTTTTTTGATTCTTCTGTCACTTTGCTTAAAGAGAGTTGGCCATATTTCGCTTTGACATGTGTAATGCTACCCTATAGAAAATTTTCAAATAATTTTCTAGATATTAATTCTAATATAGAAGAGGTGGGATTTTTCAATTTATCAGAAAAATTCACGGGTCCAATTTCTATGGTCTTGGATATAGCTCTGATTGCTATCTTCCCAAATCTTTCTGCGATGTGGGTATCAAATAATATTAAGTTTAAGAAAATTATTAAAGAAGGATTTAAATACTATATGCTTTTAGGCGGTGTTCTTGCTTTTTTATTTACGATGTTTGCTCAAGAGATTTTAACTCTTTTGTTTTCATCTGAATACCTGCCAGCTGTAATTGTTTGTCAGATTCAGATTTGGTTTTTACTTCTAAGTTCAATTGACAGTTTGATTGGAACTGTATTAGGAGCAACAAATAATGAAAAGAAAATTTTTCAGTTAGGGCTTATAAATTCAATAATTTCTACGCCAATAATTTTCTACGGTAGTTATTATGGTGCTTTTGGGATGTCTTTGGCTTACTTGGTTACTTTTGCGATATATCAATTTTATATCTGGTATGTGTTTAAAAAAGCGGTTAATATAGTAGTTCGCAAAGTTCTAGTTATGTGGATTATTTTAATATTTTTATTCTTGTTTTCTTATTTTATTGCTTCAGATTTTAGCCTTATTTTAAAGATTGCAATTTCGATACCATTAATTTTAATTGTTTCATCTATTACTTTAGGAAAGGAAGTGGTTTTAAAAGTTATAAAATGAAAGGCAAATTGTATTTAATTTATTTATTCATTTTTATTCTGATTAGTTTAAAATTTTTTGACGCTACTTTCATACCGCCGTCTGCATCGAATTATATCTTTATATTATTCATTTGGATTTCTGTATTTCTTTCTTTTATGTTTTGGTTTAAGACTCGTAAAACTACTTTTGACACACCTATATATCTCGTTTTTTTTTCAATTTCTTTCTCTATGGTAATGGCTTATTTATCATGGGGACAAAGTATTATTCACAGTCTGTTAGAAACTAGTCAATATTTAGCATGGCCCTTCTACTTTTACCTAGTTGGGAATAATTTTAAGGTAAAAACGGTTGAAAGGATTATAATCATCTATGGCTTATTGTATGTTGTTCTTTTTTTCTTCCAATATGCAAATCAAGGAATGGTTTTGTTCGGAAAACCTTTATATGGTGATGAGTGGTCTGAGGATAGGGGAGTTATAAGAATAATTTTCCCAGGGGCTGGAATTTTTATATTAGCGGTTTTTATTGCATTGACAAAAGTTACTACAACAAAAACCTATGTTTGGTTTTGGGTGTTGATTTTAATTTTAGGAATTGTTATTCCAATTATGCAGGTGACAAGGCAATTTATTGCAGGAATGCTACTGGTTTATTTATATCATTTTATGGCCAATGGAAAACCGATTATTAAATACGCATTAATTTTCGTGGTTTTTTTAGTGGGGTCAATCCTTGTGAATTTGGAAATAGATTCGATAAAAGGTGTTTTGGAAGCTGGTAAAAATGATGCCAAACTTGGAAAGAATTATATTAGGGTATTAGCTGCTAAGTATTTTTTAGAAGATTATGCACCAAATGATGCCAGTAAAATATTTGGTAGTGGAGCACCTTATTGGGGTATTTCATCAGTAGGAAAATTTAATGAGAGATTAGCTGATGAAAAAGGTTATTTCCTTTCTGATGTTGGAATAATTGCAGTCTATGCTATGTTTGGGGTATTTGCAGTATTGGGCTTTGTGATTATTTGGGTAAAAAGTTTTACAATCAAGCTTTCTGAATCCTTTAGCTATGCCAAGTACTATTTATGGTATATTCTTTTCACCAGTGTTACTTGGTATTCAGTATACTATTATCATTATATTATTTCTACAATTTTGGCGCTTTACTTATTTCAAAAAGGAATAGAGCATGAAGAAAAAAAGAAGTTATTGAAAAAAATTTCAACTAAGATGAAATTGAAAATTACTGAATATATATAGATATGAGTAAAGATTTAACTGTTGTAATGCCAGTTTATAATGGGGAAAGATATTTAAAAGACGCTATATCTAGTGTATTAATTCAAAGTTTTAAAAATTTTGAATTGCTAATTATTGATGATGGGTCATCTGATCAATCCTTAAAAATAATTGAAGGAATAAATGACTCTAGGATTAGAATAATTAGAAATAATGAAAATAAGGGGATAGCTTTCGTTAGAAACCTAGGATTAAATCAAGCAAAGGGGAAATACCTTGTTTGGATGGACTGTGATGACATAATTCATAAGGATAAATTTCAAAAGCAAATTGATTATTTGGAAAGCAATTCTGAAGTAGGAATTTGCGGAACTTGGTTATGGCGATTTGGAGATGGAAAGCAGGCAATTGCGAAATCACCAAATGATCCAGAAGTAGTTAAAACAACCCTCATATTTTCTCCATCTGTTTGGAATGCAACAGCAATGTTTAGATTGAGTTTTATTAGAAAGGCAAATTTGAATTATGATACGCGTTTGGCAATTGCCGAAGATTACAATTTTTATTTAGATGCCAGTTTTCATTTTCCAATTCATAATATACCAGAACCATTGTATTACTATAGAGCTTCGGAAACAAGCATTATGAAGGAATACGAGAGTCAAGAAAGTAAAAAGAAATCTTTCTATAAAATCATTTATACTAAAGTTTTCGATAAACTTGGTATTATTAATGACGATAGAAATTTTAATGTTCATTATAAAATTGCTTCAAACCATTTGATTGACGATTACTCTGAATATCAAGAAGTCTATGAATGGTTGGTTTTTTTAAAGAAGAAGAATATGGAAATGAATATTTACAATCATGATAGTTTTAGCATTATGATTGATAATATGTTTTATTTCGTAAGTAAAAAATCATCGAAAATCGGTTTTACAGTATTTGCTTTTTTCATGAAAAATGTAAGTTCATTAAAAAATATTGAATCAATTTTATTGCTCAAATTACTAACAAGGTGTATTGTTAAATATGATAAATTTTGAAAAATATGATTTTAGATAAGTGCTTCAATAGGTCAATCAAATATTATTCTCTTTTACTGAGCCAAAAATGAAAAAATTATTAATTATTTCAAAAGAGCAATTTGGCTATCACATTGATACTTTTAAATATGCGTTTTATTTAAAAGAAGAATTGGAGATTACATACATCTGTTTAGATCAGGGATTAAAAAAAAAAAATATTGAAAATGTTGAAGTTATTTATGTATCTAAAAATATTTTTAAGCCCTTTACACTTTTTACTCTTTTAAGGACAGTAATTTTAGAAAATAAGAAAAATAAATTTGATTTTATTTTTATTTTATACTTTGTAGGTTGTTCAATATTGAAAATTCTTGATAGAAAAAGTAATATTATTCTGGACATAAGAACATTGTCTGTTGAAAAATCTAATTTTATCAATCGATTCTTAGATAAAATATTGAAGTTGGAAACTTTATTTTTTGAAAATATCACTTTAGTAGGAGAGAATATAGCCAAGAAGATTGGTTTAAGAAAATATCAATTGCTCCCCTTAGGAGGAGAACGCTTTTCAAGTAAATCTAAGCAAATTACTGGATTCAATTTATTGTATGTCGGGACATTGAGTAATCGGAATATTTTAGATTTTGTCAAAGGATTTCATTCATTTTTAATGTCTCTTCCTTTAAATAATAGAAAAGATGTCAGTTTTGTTATAGTGGGAAGTGGTTACGGGAATGAATTAGAAAGCATAAAAAAATATATTTATACGAATGGTTTAGCCGAACATATAACAACAACTGGATATGTTCAAAATGATGAACTTGGCATGTATTTTAATAAAGCTAATATCGGAGTTAGCTTTATCCCAATTACTCCTTATTTTGAAAATCAACCTCCTACAAAAACTTATGAATATTTACTTTCTGGTTTAGTAGTGTTAGCTACAAGTACGAAAGAAAATGCCAAACTAATTAACGAAAGTAATGGAGTTTTGATTAAAGATACACCAGAATCTGTCAGATCTGGACTAGTAAGGTTGTATGCCGAAAGGGAAAAATTTAATCCAAAAATGATTAGTAAAGAATTTGAAGACCATTTATGGGAAAATATTTCACAAAACATACTTAAGCCTTACTTGGAAAAAATTCATCACAAATAGTTTTTTGTTAAAATAATTTTTAACGATTTAAAGTAAATGAACAATAGGATCTTAATAACTGTACCAAATCTTTATCTTCCAGGCGGTGTTGCTGTACTCTATTCGAGTTTAGATTTTCAAAATCAAGGCTTAGCTCAATATTTTCCAATTTACTTTGATGAAGCCAACTTTACAAGGTTAGGAAAGGTGAAAAGATTGATTTTTAAGTATACTAAGTTCTTTAAAGTAATTGATATGGCGGATACTATATTAATAAACCCGTCTTTGACTTTTAATTCATTTTTAAGGGATTCAATATTTGCAATAATAGCGAAATTAAGAAAGAAGAAATTAATTGTTTTTTGGCATGGATGGGAAGAGGAAACTGAATATGTAATCAAGAATTCCACATTTATGAGATTTCTTTTTAAGATTTCATTTGGTAGAGCTGATGGAACTATAATTCTAGGTACAGTTTTTAAAAATAAAATCCGCGATTTGGGATTGAAGATGAATTCTGAATTTTTGCTTTTTCAAAATGTGGCAAATAGTGGATTCATTGATTATGAAAAAAGCTTTTCTCCGAAAAAGATCCAAAATGAAGTTCGCATATTGTTTATGTCTAGAATTGAAGAAAATAAAGGTGCTTTAGAGGTTGTTAAAATATTCCAAGGTTTAAAGGAAAAAAATAATGGGATTAATGTTCAATTAACTGTTGCGGGAGATGGTGAAATTTTGTCAGAAATTAAAGAGTATATTAAAGAGAATAAAATTCAGAATGTGATTTTTCCAGGGCATGTGGAAGGCTTAGATAAACATATTTTATTTGAAAGAAGCCATTTATTTGTTTTCCCCTCATCTTATGGAGAAGGAATGCCATTAGTTATTATAGAAGGTATGGCATATGGTCTTCCTATAATAAGTTCTCCTAAAGGAGGAATTCCAGATATAATTCAAGAAGGAGTCAACGGGTTTTTAGTTGATTCGGATGATATTGATGGATACATTGATAATATTATAAATATTATTAATAACAGTGAATTGTATGAAGCTATTTCTACAAATAATTTTGCTTATGCATTTAACAATTTAACTCCTGATGTTGGCAGAAAGAAATTAATCGATTTTTGTAATAAAGTCTATGAGAAATAAAGTAATTAGCGATTTAGGTAATGGTTTCAAATATCATGAATTAGTAGAATTTTATTGTACTAAACAGGATTTAAGCACCTTCGACCCTTATGACATTTGGAAAACTGGATTAGGCGTATATGTGAAAGACTGGTTTAATCGAAGTAAGCTTTTAGCAGGTGGACCTGCTTTAGCTATGACATTATATGATCATTTATTAAATAATGGACTAAGATTAGGCTACAGTAAACAAGAGTACCCTATTGTTAGAGCCTTGGCCGCTCAAGTATTGTTAAATACTTATAATTCTTCAAAAAATGATAAGTACCTAATCTCAGCAAGAGAACATCTTGATTGGCTTGTTGAAAATAGCAGTAAAGGATACTCTGGGTATTGCTGGGGTTTAGGGTTCAAATGGGCTGTTTATAAAGGAGTAATATATGATTCTAACACGCCTCATTCAACCCATACTCCTTATGCATTAGAGGCCTTTGATATGTATAAAGAAATTACAAATGAAAGTAGGTATGATCACGTCATTATAAGTTGTTTTGAATTTTATGAAAACGATTTAAAAATTCTTTGTGAAGATAAAGATAGTATGGCTATTTCATATGGTCCTTTCAAAGATAGGCCAATTAGCAATGCGGTATCCTACACTTTGTATGCATATAGTATATTTTTAAAATATTTTCCAGAAAAGGGAGAATATTTGAACGCTAAAATTCAAAAATTCTATAATTTTATTAAGAAAAAACAACTTGATAATGGGGCTTGGTTTTATGCTCCTTTGGAATCCAATTCTTTTATCGATTGTTTTCATTCATGTATAATTTTGAAAAATGTATTTAAAGCCCAAAGAAATTTAGGTTGTTTACAAGATTCAGATCTAATAATACAAAGTGGTTATGAATATTTGAAAAATCACTTTTTCGAAGAAAAAATTGGTTTGTTTAAACGATTTTCAAAAACGAATAAATTATCTTTAATCAAGTTTGATCTATATGATAATGCAGAGGTTTTAGCGCTTTCAAAATTATTAGTAGATAATGATGTAGCTGAAAGTCTCCAGGATAGAATTTTTGAAGTATTTGTGAAGAGCGACAAGGAAATTTTCTCGGCTATTAATATTTTAGGCAACCCAATAAATAAAAATACATTGAGATGGGCCGTCATGCCTTTTTTATATTCATTGTCAACTTGATAAACATAATATTTAAATATTGCTCTTATCCAATCACTTATAATTGCGATGTATTATTGATGCTATAAATTGTGATAGTTCTCCGAATCATGTTTATGATATTTAATCGCTTTGCAAAACAGTTGGAATACTTATAAAATTTTATTTTAGGATAGGTTAAAATTTTGCTTTATTAAACTATTTTCAATCAATGAATATGAATTTATATGTGTGGAATATTAGGGGCAATTAATATTGATTTTGATATTGAAGAGCTAGATCTCATCAAGCATCGAGGACCTGATGACTTTGGAATTGAAAATTTTCAATTACACCAGCATCAGGTGATTTTGGCCCAAAGGAGACTTTCAATACAGGACCTTTCACCAGCTGGTCATCAGCCAATGAAGTCAGAATGCGGAAATTATATTATCATCTTTAATGGAGAAATATATAACCATTTGGAGCTGAAGAAAAGACTTACCAAATATTCTTTTAAAGGTCATTCTGATACTGAAACGATTTTATATTATTTAATTGAAAATGGAATTTCAGGGATAAGAGATCTTAACGGGATTTTTGCAGTTGCTTTTTTAGACTTAACAAAAAACATCTTAAGCCTTTTTAGGGATCCCCTTGGGATCAAACCGCTATACTATAGTTTAAACCAAAAAGAGAATTCTGTTATCTTCTCGTCTGAAATTAGGCCAATCAAATCTAATATTCCAGAAGTACAGGTCGATTCTACTTCTTTAGCAAAATTGCTTAAATTGAGATATAATCCTTCACCGGATACTTTGTTCAAAGGTGTTAGAAAGCTGAAACCAGGTCATTTGATGGAGTTTGATCTAAATGAAAAGAATATATCCTTCAAAGAATTTTTTTTCGCAAAACAGTTGCCCTCAACTAAGAAGATTTCTTTTGAAGATAGTGTTTCAGAATATGGTTTTAAATTCGAAAAAGGGGTAGAAAGACAATTGCTTTCAGATGTCCCTATTGGGATTTTACTTAGTGGGGGAATAGACTCAGCTTTGGTTGCAGCTGTAGCTCAGAAGTATTCAAATGAACCCTTGAAAGCTTTTACAATTGGTTTTGAGGGTGAGCATAGCGAGGACGAAATAGAAGATGCCGCCGAAACAGCAAGAATTTTAGGATTAGAACATCAATTCAGAAAAATTTCATTTTCCGATTTTTTACAGATTTTCAAAAAATGCATTGAAATTGTTGAAGAACCTTTAGCTACAAGCTCCATGATTCCAATGTATTTCCTTTCTGAATTGGCATCAGAACATGTGAAAGTAGTCTTAACAGGACAAGGTGCAGATGAACCATTAGGAGGCTATCCACGATATCAGTCTGAATTAATTTTAGATAGGATACCTATGCCAATTCAGAAGTTGACTAAAAATATTTTCGGCTCTTTCAATTTTAAAAATGATAGAATCAGTAGGGGAATAGCCACAATCGGAATAGAAAATGAAATTCAGAGGTTTCTAACCAATTATCAAGTTTTCAATGAATCTGAAATAGAGAAGCTTATTGGTGTTAAAGGGATCAATTATTCAGACTCTTTCGAGTATTATTACAAAGTTCTTGGCTGTAAGTCTAAACAACATCCAGTAGAAAGGATGATGGCTTTGGATACAAGGATGAATCTGTCAGATGACCTTTTAAATTACACTGATAAGATCACGATGAACTTTGCCTTGGAGTGTAGAGTCCCTATTTTGGATTTAGAACTTGTGAATTTTATTGAATCCTTGGATTATTCCAAAAGACTTGGTTTGGGTAAAACAAAAATCATCCATAAAGCCTATGCTGATAGAATTTTACCAAACAAGATTATCAATAGAAAGAAAAGAGATTTCAGATCACCTACTAGCCTTTGGTTCAGGGAAAACCCTGAACTGATTAAAAGTATTTTACTAAATCCAAATGCTATTTTCTCTGATTTTTTTAATTTAAATGAAGTAAATAAACTAATCGATCAACATCAAAATAAATTTCCCAAAGAAAAACAAATATTCCTATTATTGGGAATTTATTTCTTTTTAGAAATACATCAAACCAAACCTCATAAACTTAAAAGTAGATGAAAAAATTAGATGACATGAACCAAATTCTAAAAGAGGATTTAAATTATATTTTTGAAAAACTGGATAAAGAGGAGAAATCAAAATTCAATAATGCTACGGTCTTGTTGACAGGCTGTGGAGGCTTTCTTGGCTACTATTTTATGCATTTTCTGAATAGGTATTCAGAAGAGCTGCATATTAAGCAAATAATCGGGTTGGATAACTTTCTTACTGGGACAAAGGACTGGCTTGAAAAATTAGCTAAAGAAAACCCGAAAATTTCTTTACATACCTTTGATGTGATCAAGGATGATCCAAACCAGATTAAGGGAATTGAAAATGCTGATCTGATCATTCATGGAGCATCAATAGCTTCTCCGACATTTTATAGGATATATCCACTTGAAACTATAGATGCCAATATCACAGGGTTAAGGAGGCTTCTGGATTTTTATTGCAATAAACCAATTAAGGGTTTCTTGTTTTTTTCCAGTAGTGAGATTTATGGAGATCCTTTTCCAGAATATATACCAACGGCTGAAACTTACAGGGGAAATGTATCCACGATGGGGCCACGGGCTTGTTACGATGAGGCAAAAAGGTTCGGGGAAACTCTGTGTTATGTGTTCCATGAAAAATACAACATGCCAATTTCCATTGCAAGGCCCTTCAATAATTATGGGCCTGGTATGAATATTAATGATAAAAGACTTCCTGCCGACTTTGCTAAATGTGTACATGAAGGAAGGGATCTCATCATGTATTCAGATGGAAAACCCACTAGGACTTTTTGTTATATAAGTGATGCAATCACGGGATACCTTAAAGTGTTATGTCATGGGAAGCTTGATGTCTTTAATATAGGTATAGATAATCCGGAAATATCAGTGAAGGAATTTGCCAACCTATTTATTGAATCAGCAAAAGAGGTTTACAATTACAAAGGAAAGGCAATTTTTCAAACTTCTGATGATTCTGAATATTTGACAGATAATCCAAATAGAAGGTGTCCAGATATCAGTAAAGCCAAGGAATTATTAGGTTATTCCCCTGATATTTTGGTCAATGAAGGAGTGAAAAGATTTTTAACATTTTTGAATTTAAATGAGGGTAGATTATGAAAGTTTCAGTTTTGGGATTGGGATTTGTTGGCCTTACCACAGGTCTTGGCTTCGCGAAAAAGGGTTTCACTACATATGGTTTTGATGTCAATGCCGAGAGGCTTCAAAGCCTGAAGAAACATGTCATTCCCTTTCATGAACCGCATTTGAAGGAAATATTGGAAGAAACAGACCAAAAGACTTTTTTTCTGGATTCTGACTTTAATGAGGCCATAATGCAAAGTGATGCTATATTTCTTTGTGTAGGCACACCTGAAAAAGAAGATGGAAGCGCTGATTTGACTTATATTTTTAAAGCGATAGAACAGATATTGGCAGTGCCTACCAAAAAGTTCCAGGTCCTAATAACAAAATCCACAGTGCCCCCTTCTACTGTATCTGAGGAGGTAATTCCATTTGTCAAAAAGATATTGGAACAAAAGAATGGGGAAAGAAATATTGGTTTTGCTTCTAATCCTGAGTTCCTTAGAGAGGGATATTGCTGGGAAGATTTTATTAATCCTGACAGGATTGTAATTGGAGTAGAGAGCGAGGCTTCGAAAAATATCTTGGAAACATTGTATAATCCATTTAATGCCCCAATCCACTATGTGAATTACAACACCTCTGAATTTATCAAATATCTTTCTAATACGCTATTATCCACAATGATCAGTTATGCCAATGAAATGTCAATGGTTGCAGGAAGTATTGGGGAAATAGATATAAAGAAGGCCTTTAGAGTATTGCATGAAGATAAAAGATGGTATGGAAATCCTGCTGGGATGAAAAATTATGTATATCCAGGATGTGGATATGGAGGCTATTGCTTACCAAAAGACACTGCTGCGTTGATAAAAATATCTGAAAAAAATGGATTTTCGCCTCCAATTTTGAAATCTAATTTGGAAATAAATAGATCCATTAAAAGCTATTTAGTAGATAAGGTAGTCAAGGAACATAAATCTGATGTAAAAATAGGAATACTGGGATTGTCATTTAAACCTGACTCTGATGATGTAAGATTAGCCCCACCTAAAGAGATAATTGAAGATCTGGTGACCAGAGGTTACAAAAATATACTTGCCTACGATCCTGTAGCTGTTAAGGAATTCAAAAAGTACAATGGTGATCTTAAAATCCAATATGAGGAGACTTTAAAAAGCTTAGTGGAATCATCAGAAGTATTGCTTTTGCTTACTGGTTGGAAAGAATTTAAAGAAAACGAACAATTATTTTCAAACAAGACCCTTTACGATTTTAGATATTTTCTATAATGGAACTGCAAGAAACTAATTTGGAGGGATGCTTTATTCTACATCCAAAGACTTTTAGAGATAAAAGAGGAAGCCTTACAAAAATCTATCATCAAGATATATTTAAAGGTCTTGGGTTAGATCTGAGTTTTAAGGAAGAATATTTTTCTGTTTCAACTAAGGGTGTTCTTCGCGGACTACATTTTCAAACTCCACCTATGCAGCATTCCAAATGTGTTACTTGTGTCGCGGGTAGTATTTATGATGTGGTAGTTGATCTCAGAAAGAAATCTCCCACTTATGCTGATCATTTCAGTTTGATTTTGGATTCAAAGGAGCCTAAGATGCTGCTTGTCCCTGAGGGCTTTGCTCATGGCTTTGTTGCACTCGAAGATAATTCTGTCTTCCTCAATAGATCTACCACTGTTTATTCTCCTGAATGTGATGCTGGCATAAGGTGGGATTCTTGTGGTATTCAATGGCCTGATATGGATCTGATAATTTCGGATAAAGACAGCTTAATGCCTAGTTTTAAGAATTATGACTCTCCATTTTAGGCTAAATACTAAAATAGCATTAGGATGCATAGATAGCTTTTTTGCTAATTAATCAACTTTAAAAAAAGACATCAAAAAACTATGATAATAATAGATACAGCACTAAAGAAAAGACAAAGCCTGAATAATCCCATTAGGGTAGGAATGATAGGAGCTGGAGAAATGGCCAAAGGTATGATCAATCAGATAGAAAAATATACCCCAGGGATGGTTGTTTCAGCTACATATAACAGGACTCCCGAAAGGGCTAAAAAAGTTTATGATGCACTAGGCCTCACAAATTATCTTATTACAGATAACATTATAAAAGCCAATCAGGCAATTGCAGATGGGAAAAGTGTGATAACAGGGCATGTGCATACATTTTTGAATCTCGACAAAGTAGAGGTTGTTGTGGAGTCTACCGGTGCAATTGATTTTGGTGCCAAAATAATTTTAGAGGCATTTGCACATGGAAAACATGTATTGTCTTTCAATGCAGAATTGGATTCTACCTTAGGTCCAATCCTCTTGAAGAAGGCAAAGGATTCAAATGTCAAATATGCCCTAGGAGATGGAGATCAGCCAGGTGTTACTATGAACCTTTACCGTTATGTAAAAGGAATGGGCTTTGATCCGCTAATATGTGGAAATGTGAAGGGTATGTTGGATTATTACCGGACACCCGCCACACAAAAGGGTTTTGCAGAATCTTGGGGGATGGCCCCTGAAATGGCTACCAATTTCGCTGATGGAACAAAAGTCGCTTTTGAACAATCCTGCATTGCAAATGCAACTGGAATGTGCGTCGCTAAAAGAGGAATGTTGGCATATGAGTCTAACGACCATATTGACAACCTCACACACCTTTATGATTTTGATCAACTTAAAGCATGGGGTGGAATCGTAGAATTTATTATTGGGGCAAAACCCTCACCAGGAGTTTTTGTATATGCTACCACAGAGGATCCATATTCCATTAAGTACCTTGATTATGGAAAGTTGGGAAAAGGACCATTATATAGCTTTTATGTGCCATATCATTTGCTGTTTTTTGATATTGCAAGCTCCATATCCAGATTAATAGATTTTGATGATCCTGTGATCATTCCTCTAGACAAACCATATGTCGACGTTGTCGCTACAGCAAAAACAGACCTTAACCCAGGAGATACAATCGATGGGATAGGAGGATTTAAAACCTATGGGCTTTGTGATAATCACAATGAAGTCCGATCTTCAAACCTTCTTAATATGGGACTTGCAGAAGGCTGTGTTGTGACTAAGCCGGTTAAGAAAGATAGTGTTTTGACTTATGATGATGTGGTTGTTCCTAAAGGAAGACTCATTGATAAATTGATGATTGAACAATTAAAGCTCTCACTTTAATAATTAATAAATGAATAATAATAAACTGATAATTGGACTTTCTCTTACAATATTGATCCTAATTGCCTTTAACCTGATCAATGTTTTTTTGCCAGAAAAATTTCTGATTATTCACACAGATGACTTTGGATTATCTGATTCCCACAATAGAGCAACTATTGAGGCCATGAGAGAGGGCTTGGTAACATCAGCTAGCCTGATGGTGCCATGTCCTAAAAGAGATGAAGCCATTGACTTATGGAAAGAAAATAGAGACCTTGATATTGGAATTCATCTGACGTTTACCAGCGAATGGGAAAATTATAAATGGGGTGGGGTGGCAGAGAGTCATTTGATTTCCAGTATTTTAGATAAAAATGGGAAAATGTATCCTGACTGTGCATCATTTTTAGAAAATGCAGATATTTCGGAGATTGAAATAGAGATTAGGGCTCAAATTGAGTATGTATTAAATAGTGGACTTAGACCTTCACACTTGGATGCACATATGAGTTGCTTATTTAGGGGTTCATCCGACCTCATTTTTTTATATGTAAAGTTGGCTCAGGAGTATAATATTCTGCCAATGCTTACGAAAGAAAATTTCAAAAAAATCAGTAATGAAAAATATCTAAAATATCTCGATATTGATAAAATAGGGTTGATTGATAATCTTTTTATTGCTTCAGAATCAAAATTTGATAAATTAGGTATGGCTAGGCACTATGAAGAATTATTGAATGGCATAGGAAAGGGATTTAATGTTCTTTTAATTCATACTTCTTACGAAGATGATGAGATGTGGTCCATTACTGGTACACAACCTTATTGGGGTACCAAATGGAGAGCCGATGACTTTAAATATTTTACATCTCTAGAAGTTTATAAAAGTATCTACAAAAATGATATAAATCTTATTAACTGGAAGGTTTATAAAAAGGTAAAAAGTCTAAAAATTTGATTTTTACCATATTTTCCATGGTGTATCCCCACTTTGCCATAAATCTTCGAGGTAGTTTTTATCTCTTAATGTATCCATTGGTTGCCAGAATCCAGTATGTTTGAATGCATTTAGTTTTCCTTGTCTTGCAACTTCTTCCAATGGTTCTTTTTCCCATACTGTTTCATCACCATTAATAAGGTTTAGTGCTTCGGGTTCAACTACAAAAAAACCACCGTTTATCCATGCATTATCATTACCGTCACCAAATGGTTTTTCTCTAAACTGAGCAATTTTGTGTTGATCACTTTTTAATGAAAAAGCTCCAAATCTACCTGGTTGCCGAACCGCTGTTAAGGTAACAGTTGATTTTTTTTGAAAATGAAAATCTATTAGTTTTTTGATATTTACGTCAGATACACCGTCTCCGTATGTCAGACAAAAAGTTTCATTATTGATAAACTGAGATACTCTTTTTATTCTGCCTCCTGTCATTACATTTTCTCCTGTATCTACCAGAGTTACTTTCCAAGGTTCAGATTTTTTACAGTGTACTTGAATTTCATTTTTTTCCAGGTCAAATGTCATATCTGACATGTAAAGAAAATAGTTTGAAAAATATTCTTTAATCATGTAGCCTTTATATCCACAACAAATTATGAACTCATTTATGCCATACTTAGAATATATTTTCATGATATGCCACAAAATTGGCTTCCCTCCAATTTCAACCATAGGCTTGGGACGTATTCCACTTTCTTCACTGATTCTGGTTCCATATCCACCAGCTAAAATAACAGCCTTCATACTTATTACATTAAAATTTAAGTTTAAAGAATTAATTTATATTAAATATTGTATTTTTTATTAAATTAAATGCTGCTCGACCCTTTTCCAAATAAATAGAAGGATTTTTTTGACTGTTTTCAATATTATTTATGAGATCCTTAACTTCTTCAAAGCTAATCTTTTCTTGGTGTCGCATTAACCCATTTTGGATTAGAGTTTTGTCAACATTGAGGAGCTCTCCTTGATAAACAGAAATAGTCGGTACGCCCATAATAGCCATTTCTCTTGTCATCGATCCACCTGCGCCGATAAAAAGTAAGCAATTTTGAGCTATTTTTTCAAAATTTAAGGCTTTTTCAGGGACAGTGACTCCTTGGAACTTTTCACTTTGATAGTGTTTTCTTTGATCTGCATCCCTCACCAGTACGAAGACTTTGTAATCTTTTTTAAGACTGTTAATAACCTCATCTAAAAAGTTTTTTTCTCCTGAATAATACTGCGCAGTGTTTGGTTCTGGCCTTAAGTAGATATGATCCTGGATGGAATTTATTCTTAACTCTTGTATTTTTAATCCCTTTTCCCATAAATAAATTCCTTCTTTTACACCGGGGTATTGACTGATTTTCTTTTTACTAGCACCTTGTGCATATGCAGTCTTTAAAGAAAAGTTTTCTGGTAAAAGTATCTTATTTGCAAATAGAAAGCTGGGAATATTCCCCATTGCGTGTTCATTGTCATTTGTGTAAATAGATTTAATGCCAAGTGATCTGGCGGTAATCGGCAAATAAAAAGAACTTTGACCAATTGCGACATCTACGTTTTTGTCTTTTAAAAACTTTCGCAGGTTTATTATCCGAGTAGGAAATCCAAAAACTTTAGTAAAAAAGCTTTTGTGGACTTTTTCTCCAATTATAGTGAAAGGCCATCCTTTGGTTTTTAAAAGCGGTACAGTGTTGGATGAATCTCTGCATGTCAATACAAAATGATGGCCTCTTTTTTCTAAGTCTTTAATAAAAGGTTCAAAAAAATTGACTTGAGGTGTATTTATAAAGTCTATCCAAATTACCATAAATCAACTCTTTTGATAATAACTTTTTCCATAAGCTTCTCCATAACCATAGGTCATTTCTAGCTTGGCATCGTTCAATACAATCATTGGATTTTTGAATCTTTTCGTTTTTCTAATGTCTTCAATAGTTTTTAACTGGGCCTTAGTTGAAAAGTTATAACGAACCATGTAGACGGTTACGTCAGCAAAATTGGCTAAATTGAAAGAATCTGAAACTAATCCTATAGGTGCAGAATCAATTATTATATGATCATACCTGTCTTGTAAGTTGCTTAATAATTTTTGCAACTTTTCATTTATCATTAGTTCTGCTGGATTTTCAGGAATTTCTCCACATCCAATTATGCATACGTTTTCCTGTTCTGACCAATGGTATATAATGTCATCAATAGAAACTTTCTTTGTAGGATTTAAATACTCTGATAACCCCATCTTTTGGTTTATTTTTAATGATTTAAGAAGAGCCGGTTTTCTAAGGTCAAATTCCAATAAAACGACTTTTTTTCCAGCCAGACCTAGACTTATAGCAAGATTGACACTAAAAAATGTTTTACCCTCACCGCTCATACCTGAAGTGACCAAAATAGTTTGCTTTTCTTTATTGCTGGTAGCAAAAGAGAGACTGGTTCTGATAAACCGTATCTGTTCGGCTATCATTGTTCTTTTATTTTTGCTAATGGCAATTGGGCCTTCTTTTTTTAACTTGGATAATTCACCGAGTACCGGTACTTTGGTGTTTTCTAGAACTTGAGACTTAAACTGGATTTTTTGATCCCATCTATCCTTAAAATATAACAGACCAAAAGGGAGACCAAAGCCAAATATAACGCTTAATCCAAAGATGATTTTTTTATTTGGCTTAACAGGATATTCAGAAGATGATGGAGGATTAATAACCCTTGAGTTACCTGTTGATGCTGCAGCTAAAGTTAAAGCAGCTTCTTCTCTTTTTTGGACTAAAAGTAAGTAATGCTCCTGTTTAATACCTTGTTTTCTATTTATATCCAATAATTCCTTTTCGATAGTTGGCACTCTGGAAGCTCTACTTTGAAATTGACTTGAACTTGACTCTAGGCTTCTTCTGGATATAATTAGATTATTCTTCAACTGACGGATATTTTCAAGGATATTTCTTCTTAAACTTGTCAATTGTTCGCTTAAATTCAGCACAATTGGATTAGATGGCTGAGTTGTTCTGAGCATCCTTTCCCTATCCTGCTGAAGTTTGTTGTAGTTTATGATCAGATCATTTAGCGTTACTTCCGTAACTGTCAAGGAACCTGGAATTGATTCAAACTCGCTATTGGAAGATGTCATGTGAGATTCGATTGATTCCAATACATCAATCTGTACAGCAATCTCAGCCAATTGTTGCCTATTAGTGGTTGTGGAATTTAGAAATAGTTGGGCTTCTGCGCTTATATCGGTGATAGAATTTCTTAACTTATATTTCTCTGCTTCGTTTTCTATGGCCAATAGCTCTTCAGTTAAACTGACTAACTGCTCATCTATAAAAGAAATAGTATTTTTTGCAATTACATTTTTTTCATTTTCCGCATCACTATTGTAGATATCAATTATTTTCTGGATTAAGTCCTCTCCCTTTTTGGGATGTTCGGTATAGGTAGTAAGCGTTATTACACTGGCAAGTTTGTTTACGATATCGACTTCAAAATTATCGGCAATATCCCTGCTAAGTTGCTTCCCATGAAAAACAATCTTTACAGGTTCATTTAACTTTTCTGCAAAGTCGTAGAAGAAGTCTGGATTTTTTTCGATAACGTAAGTTCCAAATGGATTTTTAATTTCCTCGCCAAATTTTAAGATTCTTCCTTCCTTTTTTTCTTGCAATAATTTAAAAGTATTGTTGTTTAATGGAATTATCTCAATCGAGATTTCCCTTTGGTTAAACCCACCATTTTTCTCTTTAATTGAGACATTTATTGGCCGTTCATTCTCATAAATTTCCTTCCATCTCCACAAACCTTTTGGCTCGTAATAAGAAATAAAAAAATTAAGATCTTCCAGGGCTCTAGAGATCAAAAATTCTGACCTGAATACCTCGGCTTCATTTTCTACTGAAGAAGTGCTACTGAACCCAAGCATTTCGGGAAGTAAAGCATTTGAATTGAAATCGGTACCCTTATTTTCATCCCTAAGAAGTAAGGTGCTATTTATTCTGTATAGGGAAGTAGAAAAATAAGCATAAATGACAGCAGAAGATGCAAATATGAAAACACTTAAAAAAAATAATTTCCAATTGTTTAAATATTTATTGAACATCAATCGAATACTGACGGCATCTTTCTGCTGCTCTTTTTCTTCTTCTTCTATTTCTTTTAGAATATCACTAATTTTCATTTCTTCTCTCCTTTTAATTTGTGAACATATCACGGAAATTCAATATTAAAATTACAGCTAGTGTCAAACCACTACTGATCAGAGCGAAAGTTCTAGGGTTGTTATCTGCCTGTATAGCTTTTGTTTTGTATGGTTCGACATATATTATATCGTTTTGCTGTAAATAATAAAATTCAGAAGAAAGAACTTCTTTGTTATTCAAATTTAACCTATTGGCAGTTCTTATTCCGTCCTTTTCCCGAATGATTAAAACATTTTCCCTTTTTCCATAAGCTGTCATATCCCCAGCCAAGCCTAAAGCTTCTAATACAGTTATTTTTTCTGTTGGGATTACAAAAGAATTAGGTTGCTGAACCTCTCCGATAACAGTAACCTTAAAGTTCATAAATCTGATATTTATTATAGGATCCTTTACGTATGCATCCAGTAATTCTGACATTCTTTGAACGGCTCCCTGTTTTGTATATCCTTCAAGTTTGATTTGGCCGATAACGGGGTAATTTATGTATCCATCTTTGTCTACTAGGTAATTTTCGTTAATGGGAGCTGATATAGTGGTGTTATTGCCTTCAGAAGGAATTATTACTCCTGCATTAAATAACATGTTTGATTCTGGATTTAAACTTGTGACGGTAATACTCAGAAGATCATCCGCTTGAATTCGAGGTTCAGACTTATTTGCTATTTCAAAAGTGGCTCCCTTTTGAGAGTCCAAATCTGAAAAATAGGTTAAATTTCTTCTAGAGCATCCAACAGATGTCATGAGAATTAGAAATATAATTTTTATTTTGTTCGATTTATTCATAATGTTTGAGAAACCTATTTTTGATTCGGAAGTAGTATAATAACTTAAAAGTAACTGGCTTTTTCAATAAACCAACTTTACACAAAAAAAAATCTAAGATCAAAGTCAGTTGAAAAAAATAAAATCTGTTCTCCGTAACTTTTTATTACGGAGAACAGAGTTAACTTAAGCAATAGCAAGCTGCTGAACTTTCTTTTCATCATGAAAATTAATAGTCTGAACCGTATTCTCAATATTCTGTCTTGAAGAGGCTCCAAATAATATTGATTCCACATTTGGTAAGTTGCTGACATATTCCAAAGCTTCTGAAGCGGGGATTGCTCCGCCACCCAAAACTTGCATGGCTATCAATCTGCACCTGCCTTCACTGATGGTTTTTTCATAAAGTTCCTTTCCTCCTGACATTCTGAAATTAGCTTTGTTTATGGAAGCACAAATAATTGGATTTTTTATTCCTCCTTTTTCTAAAACATCTAAAAGTTTAGGAAGATTCATTGTTATGAAACCAGCTTCTGCATTGTATTTCTTTTCAATATATTTCGCATATCCGACCAGAAAATCTGTCATCCCTAGGCCAAGTAATAAATCTGTAATTACATTCTGAAGAAATATTACCGGGGTATTAATACCTGTAAACATTTTCATCTCAGCATCTATCAATAGCTCCATTATTGAAAGATAATCTTTGGACAAATAAGCCATTCCTCCTTTAAACATTGAGCCGAAAAAGTTTCCTGGTACATACTGCTTCAATGTTCCTGCTATGCCAAGATCAGTCACCGCATTGGCATATTTATGCGCATATGGCATGCAAGGATAGATTTTGAAATCCTGATATTTTTCAGGATTGCTCCTGATGATATTGCATATGTTGGCTATTCTGTCGTGGGTAGTACACATAAAGGTGTTTACACCCGCCTCTCGGGCTATATCAAGGGTTTTGATGATAGCAGCATCGTCTTTAAATTTTATAGACTGTGCTCTTGATTTTTCGTCAGAAATATGATTTACTGCAAAAAACTGGTTATCTCCGAAAATAATTCTTTCCATGGTTGTATTATGCTAGTGATTGTTTTTTAATTAAGTGTATAGAGTGATCCGTTTTCCAAGCGCTTTCAAATGTATTTATGGAATTCTCGGCTTTGCCCTGTACGGATTTTATGAAATGATCAAGTTGGCTGGAATATTCTTCTCCTCTTAGGTAGAAGTTGACCTCATCTGCTAATTCAGTTACATATTTTACATTCCAACCTCTGGAATATCCCTGAGGAGGAGTTTTGGATTTAAAGTAAACTTTTAGCTCATTGGCATCAGAAACTATTTTTCCTTCTGTCCCAATAATTGTGACTGAGGTTGACATTTTTCTATATGTCTCATCACTCCAGTTTACCGAAATAACTCCCGAAACCCCAGATTCAATACTTACCAAAGCGTAAACTGAGTCATCTACACTTTTTGAATAAATAGATTTGAGTATGGAGCCCTTACATTTGTCAATAGGTGAGACTATGTCATTAATCAAGTCTATCACATGGGAGGCATAGTCCATTAGGCAGCCACCCCCTTCACTAGGATCTGATCTCCATGTGTCGCTTTTCTTTTTTATTACAACAGGACCGTATGCTTCACCCAAAAAATGTGTTACTTCTCCTATATGACCACCTTTAACAAGTTTTTTAACTTCTTTAAAAGTCCCTACGAACTTATTATGGTAGCCGACCTGATTGACAAGTCCTTTTTGTTTTGCCATTTCAGTTAATTCCTGACTTTCTATTGGGTTTAAACAGAATGGTTTTTCAGCAAAGACATGGATGTTTTTTAATAGCAGGTCTTTTACCATTTTAAAATGATACTTTGTTGGTACGGCTACTATTACGGCATCAGGTTGGGTTTCGTCTACCATTTTCTCATAATCTGAATAACAGTTATATCCGCTGTAATTTTTTAGAACATCCACTACCATTTTGGAAGTGTCGCAAACCCCAACAATTTCCACCTCTGGATGAGCTCCTAAAATTGAAAGATGGGAAATGCCCATTTTTCCAGCTCCTATTAATGCAATTCTTACCATATAGATTTTAGAAATTAAAGATTTAGAGTATTTATTACTCTATTATGATTATGTGTCAAAGTACTTTATTTTTTATTTAAAAAGCAACAAATTGTATGTGAAAATAAAATTAATTTTTCTAACCATTCAAAATATTGGAAGTAAACAGCTTTAAAAAAAACCAATAAATATGGTTTTAAATTGAGTATACTGCTTCATAATAAAGTTTTCTTTGTTTTAATAGTTTTCCTAACTGGAATCGACTAAAAGAAGTCTATACGGATAATGTGAATTATTAATAATTAAATAAATATATTATAATGTAATTTAAATACATAAAAAAGTATTGCTACATTTAATGTGTGAAATCTTTTATTTGGCAAATCTGTCTAATATTTACTTTTTATTATCGCTGATAAACCAAAATAACCCTATGAAAAAGCATTTCAAATAAAAAAAAATGTAATTTATTATTTGTTTTAAATTTTAATTTCTAAATTTAAGACGTGAAAGAAACAGGGTTATATATAATTAATGACTCGCTTGGTTTATCAAAATTTTAATAAATAACATAAAGTTATGGCTAGTACAATATCCAAACTCCACAATATCAGTTCATTTGCAATTGATTCGGATTTTATACTCAATAGGTATTCAGTCAATCTTTTAGATTCATCCATGACTCTTACAAAAAGAGTCTTTGATGTTATTTCGGCAAGCTTGTTTCTATTACTAATAGCAAGTTGGTTGTTTCCCATCATTGCCATTATGATTAGGTTGGAATCCAAGGGGCCTATATTTTACAAGCAGCTTAGGCATGGGCAGAACAATATCCCCTTTTATTGTTTGAAATTCAGGAGTATGAAATATAACCCTGCCGGACATTTTAAGCAGGCATGCAAAGGGGATCCCAGAATTACAAAAGTTGGCAAGTTTCTTCGAAAAACCAGCTTGGACGAACTTCCTCAGTTAATAAATGTGGTGTTGGGAGAAATGACTATAGTGGGACCAAGACCTCATGCAGTGGTGATGAATAAGGAATTTTCTGAAAAAATTGAAAACTTCATGTACCGTCACATGGTGAAACCTGGGATTACAGGCCTTGCCCAAGCAAAAGGTTTTAGAGGAGAAATTAATGACAAGTTTGATATGAATGCCAGGTTGAGGTATGATTTGTTTTATATCAAAAACTGGAGTCTGGCTTTTGACTTTAAAATTATCTTTCTCACTATTTATTCAATATTATTTGAGAATGACAATGCTTATTGATTTTTTTAACGTGTGTAAGTTTAAAAAAAAGCCAAGTTTGCCACTTGGCTTTTTTATTTCCACAACCTAAACCCTCCTTCATATGCAAGCTGATTGTTGCCAAGTCTGCAACCAGCCGGAACCTCAGTTAGTAATTTGGATTTTCCCCCACCTAAAACAATGTCATCCGGTAAAAAGGCGGCTTTAAATCTTTCAACCACTGTAAAGACATGTTCTTGCCATTTTTCCTGGCCCCTCTGTTCGTAACCCCTGTAACCTACATAATCTTCAAATGTACCTTTGCGGTAGGATAAATGAGCCAATTCCATGGGTAAAACCTTACCATCATTGACTATAGCTGAGCCCAGCCCTGTACCAAGTCCTAAGAAAAGCAATACGCCATCTTGATAGGAGCCAAGTGCCTGCATGGCAGCATCATTAAGCAATTTGATAGGTCTGTCAAAAGCTTTTTGGAAATCAAAACCTATCCATCCATTTCCCAAATTCATAGGTTCTGTGATAATTTTTCCTTCTTTGATAATACCCGGAAAACCTATTGAAATAACATCATATTCCCAATCAGCAGTCATTTCTTTCACACCTTCTACCATCTTATCCGGTGTCATTTCTTGTCCCGAGGGGAATTTTCTCCTTTCTATA
Source organism: Arthrospiribacter ruber (assembly GCF_019343195.1). GTDB lineage: Bacteria > Bacteroidota > Bacteroidia > Cytophagales > Cyclobacteriaceae > Arthrospiribacter > Arthrospiribacter ruber. The sequence continues at coordinate 466,377 of NZ_RPHB01000004.1, read as the reverse complement.
GGGCCTTCCAGTTTAGCTTTTATATTAGTACCTCCTATATCTATGGTCAAAATTTTCAAAATTTCCGGGTTTAAGTTTTAAATTAATTTAATCTTTAAATTTTAGGTTGACAAAGATAAACTTTTGTTCTTTCCCTGCTACAAAATTTACTGTATTCGGATAGTTTTAGGTTTCAAATACCATCATCTTTCATTTCAACAAACTTTCTTTCTCGAGGAGGGCCTACATCTTTTCCTCTTAAATGGGCTATTTTGTAAACAGTGGCCGTCCTGCCTGTTTCGGGGTTATAATGCTGGGCAGCTCCAATATGTGTGTACCTATGATTCATCATGTTTCGACAATGACCTGGACTGTTGAAAAATATATTCACTGTATTTTCAGGCTTTAACCTTCCTAAAATGACATTTTCGGCGGCTAAACCGAATTTATCGGTATGCCGAAGAATTCTGTCTCTGACCCTACTGCTGTCCGATCCTACATGACCACGCATGCCAGGGTGAAAGGTAAGATCTGCAGCATGGTCCAGGGCAGCCTTTGCCAAATCATTGTCCCATTCCAATTCTCCAGTCAATTCAAAGATTTCATTGCCACAGTTTCTCCCTGTAACTCTTTCTTGGTTGATCATTCCTACTACCTCTTTCAGGTATTCATGATTGCCTGTACTGAAGGGATTAACTGGTGCTTGCGACTGTCTTTCTTGCCTTTCACTTCGGTTTTGAGTAGGATTTACCAAGTCAGAAATAGGCTTACATGCCAAAAGAAAAATCAGTGCAAAAGAGAAAAAAGCAAATTTTCTCATCCCTTTTCTCCTCGTTCTGTTCTTATCATTCATCTTTTCCATTCATTAAACTAAAAAAAATATTGATTTAATAAAAAATTTAAACTTCTAAAAAACTGTCAATGAATGCTGATTTTTGAACAACTCATCTCAAAAAAGATAATAACATCAGAAAGAAGATGCCAACAAGTAATACAATGGCATCCCTAAGGTGATATTTACAGGAAATGTTATGGCAAGAGCCATAGGTAAAAATAATCCAGGATTGGCTTGTGGTACGGTCATTTTCATGGCAGCGGGAACGGCAATGTAAGATGCACTCGCTGATAAGATGGCCAGCATAAACCTATTGGAAACATCATCCGTCACTGCTGCACTCAGGATGGCTACTACGGAACCATTGATCAAAGGGATAAGTATGGCAAATACCATTGGAAACCAGCCATAGGAAAAGAAGGATCCTAACTTCCTGCCACTGACTATGCCCATGTCCAGAAGAAAAATAGCCAAAAATCCCTTGAAAATATCGTTGGTAAATGGCTTGATCCCTTCTGCCTGTGCATCAGAGGCCATAAAACCAATCACCAAGCTTCCCAATATCAACATTACACTTCCGTTGGTAAAGGAATGTTTGACTACGGTCCTTTTCTTAATCAATCCATTTTGTTGCCCAACTTTATCAAAAGTGGAAATCAAAAGCAATCCGACAACAATCGCAGGTGCTTCCATAAGGGCCATGATAGCTACCATATGTCCGTGAAGAACCATTTCCTGCATTTCCAAGTAAGTAACAGCAGTTACAAATGTTACAGCACTGATTGATCCGTATGCCGCGGCCACGGCACCGGCATCATATACACTCAGTTTTCTTTTGAGAATAAAGAAGGTATAAAATGGAATAGCTACTGCTATGGCCAGTCCGAACAGAATGGTCCAGGCTACCTCCATGGTGAATGTTTCATGGGCAAGCTCTTGACCTCCTTTGAAGCCAATAGAGAAAAGAAGGTATAGGGATATGAATTTGGATGAATTCTGAGGGATTTCAAGATCACTTTTACAGAAAACGGCTACCATGCCTAGGACAAAGAATAGAAGTGCCGGATTGGTAAGGTTTTCGATAAGCAGGTTCAAATTCATTTAAAAAAGGGAGCTTGGTTTCAACTTACAATATCGTGCCTTGTTATTCTTTTTCCAAAGGTTGAAGATGGATTACAGCTTCTATTGAAAATTTGCGATCCAGAACACTGTCTTGGTTGAAGTATGTCATAATTCTGGTTATTTCATTTTTGAGTTCTTCAATCCTTTCCACAGACACTACATTTGGGATCCCACTTTTGATTGTTGAGTCAAAGTTTTTTCTGATATGAAAGTTAAGGTTTTCATTTAACAACTGGGTAATTACCTCCTTGGCATCTTTCTGGCCAAATATTCCGTCTATTAGCTTAATCTTAAGTAGGGTTTCCATCAGGATTCAATTGTATGGTCGAAATTTTGGCACAAAGAAATAGTGAATAATTAATAAGTTATTATTTAATTTAATTATAGAAAACATTAAAATTATTTATGAATTATACCTTGCATCAGTTACAGGTTTTTCAAAAAGTTGTGGAGACTGGATCTATAACAAAAGCTGCCGAAGTTTTACACCTCACGCAGCCGGCTGTTTCTATACAATTAAGGAATTTTCAGGATCAATTTGATATTCCATTGACTGAAGTATTAGGGAGAAAGATCCATATTACTGACTTTGGAAAGGAGATTGCAACTTTGGCTGAAAACATCATAAGTCAGGTGCAGGCCATAGACAGTAGGACTATGGCATACAAAGGACAACTTTCCGGTAGGCTGAAAATTGCGGTAGTGTCTACAGGAAAGTATGTAATGCCATATTTCCTCGGAGAATTTATGAAAAAACATCCGGGTGTTGAATTGCAGATGGATGTGACCAATAAGAGCAAGGTGATAACATCCCTGGAGAAAAATGAAATTGATTTTGCCCTTTTATCTATTTTGCCCAATGGCATTAACTTAGACTATTTAGATATTTTGGATAATAACCTCTATCTGGTCGGGAATAGCGATGCGGGTGATCATAAAAACATCAGTCCTGATGAGATCTTTATGGAGATGCCATTGATTTTCAGGGAAAAGGGATCCGGTACCAGACAAATCATGGAGAAATTCATAGAAGGAAGTAAAATATCCATTCAGAAAAAGATGGAGCTCACCTCCAATGAAGCGGTCAAACAAGCTGTGTTGGCAGGCTTGGGCTTTTCAATTATGCCTTTGATCGGGATAAAGAATGAATTGGCCTCCAAACAGCTCAGGATAATTTCAGTGCCAGGACTTCCTATTACTACCAAATGGAGGTTGGTCTGGCTAAAAGGTAAAAAACACCTTCCTCTTCCAACTGCCTATCTCGAATACCTCCAAAAAGAAAAGGGATTAATTGCAGAAAGGTATTTTGGGGAAGTGAGGGGGTGAGGGGCTGACATTCGTCTGAAGAATAAGTTTTAATTTGTTCCATATAAAACGTCTATCCAATACCTCTTGAGAAACTGAAAACCACGGGATTTTCAATAATCACCTTCAACTTTAAAAAGCTGGACCTGTCACCAATAAATACTTAACCAATGATCTTATGATGGTTTGCTTTAAAATCGAGTAGGGGAGATCTTTAGTGGAATTCAGTTTGAATGCTACTTCCCGATGCAAAACTTACTAAAAATATTCGCCAATAAGTCATCAGTTGTAATCTCACCGGTGATTTCGCCAAGGTAATGCAATGACCTGCGTATATCCATGGCCAAAAAGTCATTGGTGATCTCTTGATCTATCCCGCCCAAGACATCCAATAAGGATTCCCTAGTTTTGACCAAAGAATCATAATGCCTGATATTGGTCACTATGGTATTGCCTGTTTTAAATTTATCAAGATTCACCAGTTCCAAGATACGACTCTTCAGATCGTCAAGGTTCTCCTTGTTTCCGGCTGATATAAAAATAGTATCCGGATGCTTGGATTTCAGTTCACCGACAAATTCCAAATCCGCTTTGTCAATCTTATTGGCAACCTTCAAAAATGGCACGCCAAGATTTTCCAGCTTGTTGATGTCCCGGCTGATTTCCACCATATCGGTATCACCTAGGTCAAAAAGGTAAAGGATCAGAGAAGCCGTCTTCATTTTTTCCTGGGTACGGCTGACGCCAATGGCTTCAATGGTATCGGTAGTCTCTCTAAGTCCAGCAGTATCAATAAATCTGAATATCACTCCACCAATATTGATTTCATCCTCAATAAAGTCCCGTGTAGTACCGGCGATATCGGAAACGATGGCCTTTTCTTCATTCAGCAATGCATTGAGTAAGGTAGACTTACCTGCATTGGGCTTACCAGCGATCACGGTGGGAACACCATTTTTTATTACATTGCCCAAGTCAAAACTTCCAATTAGCTGCTCAATTACCCTAAGGAGTTTTTCTACCAAGACTTTCAGATCATCTCTGCTGGCAAACTCCACATCTTCTTCCGTAAAGTCCAGCTCCAGCTCAATCATAGAAGCAAAGTGGATCAGCTCGTTCCGCAACTTTTGGATTTCCCCACTAAATCCACCTCTCATTTGACTTAGGGCAGCTTGATGGGAAGCCTCCGAATCAGCATGTATCAAATCTGCCACAGCTTCTGCCTGCGCCAGATCAAACTGACCGTTGAGAAATGCCCTTTGGGTAAATTCACCGGGCTTGGCAGGACGGGCACCTTGTCGTATCAGTAATTTAATTACTTGATTGACAATGTATGAAGAGCCATGGGTGGAAATTTCCACCGCATTTTCTTTTGTAAAGGATTTTGGAGCAATAAAAAGAGATACCAAAACCTCATCAATCACCTTTTCTCCATCACGGATCGTGCCGAAATGAATGGTATGGGATTCCTGTTTTTCCAGGTCTTTTCCCTTGAATATTTTATTGCAGATACGGATGGCATCTATACCGGACAACCTGATTACACCAATGGCACCCACCCCTTGAGGGGTAGCCAAGGCAACAATGGTGTCGTTTTTCTCATGAAGGGAAAAGGCCATCTTATTTTTTACCGAATTTATCCATCAGGCTACTCAATCCTTCTAGAAAAGGGTCAGGTTGACGGTAACCGGGCATTTGGGTGATGTTTTCCATGGCTGCATCCATGATCACAAAATTAGGGTAGGAACTTACCCTCATGGCTTTGGCCATAGTAGCTTCTGTGTACTCCTTTCCTCTGAATTCAAAAGTTTTCTTCGTATTCTCTGCATTCATTTTTACAGGATAAAAATTCTCATTGATATAAGCCACCACCTTAGGATCAGTGAAAGTTTCTTTATCCATTTTCTTGCACCAGCCACACCAATCTGTGTACACGTCTACCAAAATCATTTTTGGGTTATCCTGGGTCATATTGGCTGCCTGATCAAATGTCAGCCAGTTGATTTTATCCTGAGCAAAGGTGAATTGGTAATTGAGCGTCAGTACAGCGACCAGTAAAAAGAATTTTTTCATGGAAATCTTATTCTCGTTGTTCAGCAAATTTAACGACTGAAGCCGGAATACAGTTCAATTTTGCTCATGTTTTGATTTTCGGTCAGAACTTTACGCCAAGTCCGATCTGAGCGGTATGCAGTAGTCCATTATCCAAAAAGCTATTGGAAAGGTATCCCAGCTCGTATTCCATGGTGATAAAAGCGAAATAGGAAATGGCCAGCTCAATTCCTCCTGCCATGCCTCCATAAAAACCAAAGCCGTTTTCTTTTCTTACCGATGATGTGCCTGTCACATTTGACATGGAATACTGTAAGCCAAGGGCACCTTTGAGGTAAGCTTTGGAGTCTTCCTCGCTAAACATCAGTTTGGGGGTGTATGTAAATGGAATGTGGGTGATTTCCTGAACGAAATCATTGTTGTTCCGCACAAAATCAGCAGAAGTACTGGCATAAGACAAGGCAAATCCATGGGAAACCATAGATCGGTAGGGGTGCACTTCATACATGGCGTTGACCCGGTATCCTGTACCTCTTTCTTTGGACTGTTGGCCTTTGGCAAATGCATAACCACCTCCCAATGAAAATTTGGTTTCCTGCGCCATTCCGACAGTGCTCCAGGCCATGATTGCAAAAAATAGTAAAACTCTTCCCATACACTTTTAACCTTTTTTACTTTTGATGACAGATTGCTTTTAAATGTTTTGATCAAAAAACATCAATAAATTTTATATATACCCTCAATTGTACTACTAACCAATTTAAATAAGGACCTACATCAATCCGATACTAATAGAGATTGGATCCGCCTCGGCGGACAAGTTATTCATTGATACTGGCTAGAAATCATAGGTTTGTTTCATTATTTAGGTTCTCTTTGTAAGAAAGCGGAAAATCATGATAAATTAAATTCTTATAGTTGATGGTCTCTATTTATAAGTTTTCTTGAGATTTGCTTTGCAAACGGGAACAAAATAAGTCGAATAAAGGAGTTTAAAAATATTTGAAGCACTTTAATGAAGCGCCTGTGATACAAATAGTTTTAGGCTTTTGGAAAAGCATTTTTTTGGACATTAATCAATCGGAAAAACAGGCTAAAATCAGTTTTCTTTTCGGATAAAATGTACCTCTGCAATTTTATTATTCCTGATTTTATATATGGCAATCGCATAAAATGGAGCGTCTCCCTTTTTAAGGATTACTTCTTCATGGTCGATTACTGTATTGCCCATCACCATTCTATTGAGCAATTTGCAGTGAAGGTCGGGAGTGTTTTCAAACATATTTGCATATCGTGACCTCATGGCTTCCTTTCCTTGGTACTGAAACTCATCAGGAAAATTGAAGACTTTCACATCATCTGCGTAGGGAACCAGAAAAGCTTCAACATCGCGACTGTTGTAAGCATCGAGCTGTTTTTGTGCCAGTTGCTCGGCTATAGCTTCAATGTCATTTTGAGCCATAGTAAAGAAACTAATTGCAAGTAATATTGGGATAATTAATGCTGATTTATACACGTCTTCTGTCCTCCTGCCAGTGTTGAATTTCCTTTTTGATTTCTTTGGACCTCATGCCTCCTGCTATCGCTTTATCTATCAAAACGACCAATTCTGCATCTGAAGCAAACCTGAGGGCTACAATCTGAGAAAGCCTCAACTTCCTTTCTTTTGACGAAAATGACTCTCCGGTGAGTTCAAAGTACCTTTGCCTCATTTCGAGTCTGATGGTCCTGTCCTGATTTTTCAGGGCATAGATTCTTGCCAATATGGGCAAAATAACAAGAATAACAGCGCCTATCAACTGATAGATCTCTTCCGATGGGATGCTTCCGTCCCAAGCTTTTACCAATTTTACCAAAGACCAAATGAAATATACAATTGTCAATGGAGTCAAAATAAAATGGTGCAGAGGGTAGTACCTCGTGTGATTTTTAAAATTTTGCATTTGGGTGATTATTTCGCCGGAAAATTAATGGCTTCTTGCCAATCATCAAAAAGTAAATGATTAAAAGTCAATTTTGATGTTTATTGGTAGTATGAGACAGTTCATTACATTTCTATTCCTTTTAGGGGCAAGTTCAGGTTTAGCCCAAGAAATCGGGCATACTTCCATTCAAAAATGGCCTGAAAATAAAAAGGCAGCTATTTCCATAACTTATGATGACGGAACCTTAAACCAATTTCACAAAGCCCTGCCTATCATGGAGTCATTGGGAATGCGGGGGACATTCTATATCAATACAGGCGAAATACCTTCTTCAAAATATCGTGCAAAATTCATTGGAAGAGAGGTTCAGGAAATACTGGAGGAAGCTAGCCGAATACCCACAAACTCAGAAAATTTATTTGAAAGGGCATCTTTAATTAGGTTTTTGGATATGCCTGATGCAGTCTCATATCATGACCGTGCCGGAGCCGCATTTGAGCAGGGAAGATACGAACAAGCTTTCAGTTTGATCGATGAGGGCCTGGCATACGCCAATTCCCATAATATCATTGAAATGAAAGAACCGCAAATTATTGATGGTCCGATGATAGATTGGGATGAAATCCGTGACTATGCTCAAAGAGGCCATGAATTTGGAGTACACACGATTTCGCATCCGAGGTTGGCGGTTTTGGATCATGAAAATCTGCTATATGAACTGGAAAAATGTAAGGAAGAGATAGAATTCCAATTGGGAAAGGAATTTCTTTTTTCAGCCGAATGTCCTTTTGGTACTGAAGATGAAAGGGTGATGGGGTATGCGTTGGAAATGTTTCCCGCCACCCGCAACAGAATGCCGGAGCTTTTTTTACACGAAATCAACAGATCGGGAAGCTTTGACCCCAAATCAGATTATGGAAAGTCTTATATTCAATGGCAGCGTGGGCCCTTATCGAGGACTTCATCTGAGCTGATGAGATCTTGGGTGGACGACATCCTGACGAGGGATGACACATGGCTGGTTTTGGTTTTTCATGGAATAGAAGGAATAGGATGGGAAGCAATTCCCGAGAGCATCATCAAGGAGTATTTCAAATATATTGCTTCAAAGGAGGATGTCTGGGTGGGGACATTTGCAGAAGTTACTAAATATATGCGTCAGCGGATGAATACAGATGTTTCCTGGCAAAATCAAAATGATGGGATCCATTTTGAAATAGACAGCAAACTGGATCCTTTTTGGTATACCGTGCCATTGACATTGGAAACTGTTGTCCCAAAAAATTGGAAAAATGTCTCTTTGGTGATGGAAGGGAAAAAGCAAAGTCTTGAAATCAGGAATTCGGGGAAGCATAATCTGGTAGTTTACAACATTCCTGCAGGCACATCTAGCTTCAAATTGATCAAAGAGTAATTTTGGAATCCCTTTGCATATTCAATACCTTTGGTGTTTTAACCAATAAGCAAATATGGATTTCAAAAAACTTGACGAAGATTTATCACTGATTGTAGAAAAAAGAATAGCATTGAGCAAAATGTCTTATGCAGATGAAGCGTATGACGATATTGAAGAAGAACTTCATGATTTGGAGGATGATTTCAATGAAGACTATGGTGACGAACTGGAATCGGCTCTCGAAAAAATCTATGGTCAATTAAAGTCTGACAATGAGGTTTTATTGCCTTCTGCATATTTGGCAAATGAATACCATCCTATGATGCCGGATGCCTCAGGAAAAGTTACTTATGAAGTGAAAGGCAATGAAGGGGTACCTTTGGAGTCTGAGCAATTTGATAAAATGGATGTCAGACTGGTATTGGTTCCAAATCCGACAAGGTTTGTACTCAGGATCAACGGCAAGTCCATGAAAGACCTTTGGGTGGCCAGATAAAAATATTATCAAAAGGATTAGTGCTTTAAAAACTGCCCTTTCTTACTCTTTGAAGCCGAATTCAAGTCTCAACCCTTGAATTCGGCATTAGAATATAGCTTATCAGAACCCCAGTTTATTCCGTACTTTCGAAAGAATGTCTTTAGCAACTTCTCTAGCTTTAGCTTCTCCATCTTGAAGCCTTTGTTCTAATTCTTCGGAATGGTTCATAAAGTGATCAAAGAGTTTTCTCTCTTCCTCATATTTTTCAAGAATTAATCCCAAAAATTCTTTTTTGGCATGACCGTAGCCAAAGTTTCCTCCTATATATTTTCCTCTAAGATCTGCTGTTTGCTCTTTTGAAGCAATCAGGGAATAAAGTTTAAATACATTACATGTGTCAGGGTCTTTCGGCTCTTCAAGAGGAGTACTGTCAGTAATGATGGAGTTGATGTTCTTTTTGAGCGCTTTTTCAGGCAGGAATATATCGATAAAATTACCGTATGACTTGCTCATTTTTTGACCATCTGTACCAGGAATTACCATCACTTCTTCCGAAATCCTGGCCTCAGGAATGGTGAGAATTTCTTCACCCACTCTGTGATTGAAGGAACTGGCGATGTCACGGGTCATCTCCAGGTGCTGCAATTGGTCTTTTCCTACAGGGACGATATCCGCAGAATAAAGAAGGATGTCTGATGCCATCAGTACCGGATAGGTAAACAATCCTGCGTTTACATCAGAAAGCCTATCTGATTTGTCCTTGAAGCTGTGCGCATTGGCCAACATAGGAAAAGGTGTAAAGCAACTCAGGTACCAGGTCAGTTCGGTTACTTCGGGAATCATAGATTGCCTGTAAAACACGGTCTTTTCTATATCCAGGCCAAAGGCTAGCCAAGCTGCTGCTACCGCTTGGGTATTTTCCCTTCTCAGAGGCCCGTTTTTGATGGTGGTCAGGGAATGCATGTCAGCGATAAAAATAAAAGACTCATTGTTGTCTTTTTTAGTAAGCGCTATAGCAGGGGCTATCGCTCCTAGAATATTTCCGAGATGCGGTCTGCCTGAACTTTGAATGCCTGTAAGTACTCTTGCCATTTTTATCAATTTTGGCGCAAAATAAATAAATCAGGGTACAAATCGCTTGATTTTTCACGTTATTTGCCTGTATGAAAAAGAGAATCTTGTGCGCAGTAATCGCGGTTTTGATAAGCCTGAGTCCATTACACCTTGAGGCACAATCCATTGAGAGGAAACTATTGACTTGGGAACAGCGGAGTGTCAATATAGGTGCGGTTTTGGAAGAACGGGGAGAGGTAGAGGCGGAGTTTTTTGGTGTCAATTTGAATCAGGACAGCATTTGGATCACGGATGTTTTTGCAGAATGTGGCTGTACTACAGTAGGTTTTACAAAGGACACGTTATCGCAGGATAAAATAGCTTCTCTAAAAGTAAAGTTTAATCCGGACCATAGAGGAGGGGATTTTGCAAAGCAAATTATTGTAAGAACCAATATGGATATATATGGTGATACATTAGTATTGGAAGGTACCAATATTCCGGTTCTGGATAATCTGGAAAAATCATACCCCTATAGAAAAGGGAATCTTGGATTTAGGCTTCCTGCAGTCAATATGGGAAATGTTTTTACAAATGAACCCAAATTGAAACATGTAGAATTGCACAATTTTGGTAAAGATACTTTGGGTTTGATGGAGGAACATTCAGGAATCCCAGAATACATAGCGGTAAGTATGGAGCCTGCGACCTTGTCACCGGGTCAGCGTGGGCTGCTTTTGATAAATTATGATGGGGAAATGAAGAATGATTTGGGGTATTTTGAGGAAAATATTACCCTTTCATTCACTGATGAAAGTCAAATTGATCTAAAAGTGATGAGTGTGGTGCATGAATATTTTCAACCTGTACCCAAGAGTTTGGAAAAGGTAGTTCCAAAGCTAGGCTTATCAGAAATCGATATCGATTTAAAGGAAGTTTCTACCGGAAAGAAAGTGTCCCGTAATGTAATTATTTCCAATATGGGCGAAGAAACCCTTAAGATCAGAAAAGTGTCAACCAACTGTGAATGTGTGGATATAAAGTTGGTTAGTAATGAATTAGATGCTGGACAAAGAACAGAATTGAGTTTTACATTTGACCCTAAAGGAAGGAGAGGAATAGACCATAAGCATATAACCGTTTTCAGCAATGATCCCATAAATCCAGTAAGAACCATTGTGATAAAAAGTAGCATAAAGTAGAACTGACAGGTCGTCAGGGCCGTTATAGTGGTATGGTTGTTGCTTTTATTGTTTAATATTAAGTGCAATCATGCTTAATAACACCAAATTTTATTTCTAACTAAAATACAATCTTTATGAGTTCTACAAAATTTCTTTTAGGCGCATTGGTAGGTGCTGCGGTAGGTGTACAAATAGGTATATTGGTGGCTCCGGACAAAGGAGAAAATACAAGAAAGAAGTTGGGTAAAAAAGGAAATGAATACATAGATGATCTTTCCGGAAAGTTGAACAGCTTCTTTGATGGCTTGTCCAAAAAAGTATCGGATGTAAGTGATGAAGTTGATAAGTTGGCTAAAAAAGCCAAATCTGAGACGGAAAAACTCACCAAGTAATCCAATTAAAAACAACAAAAAGAGGAGGCGAAAGCCTCCTTTTTTGTTATATAGTTTTATGAAGTTTTAATTATGAATTTTTTTTCTATGATTTTGAATTTGAATAAAACCATGATTTATTAATTTTTTTACTTCTAATAAAAATACACGAAACGCTTCAAAATGTATTTGAAATACAAAAAACAGTATAAAAAATACATATAAATGTTTTTTTTAATATTTTTTATTTCTCATATTCGTCAGTGTCAAGCCTGTAAGAGATAGGGAGTTAAGTAGGGTAATCAGGTTTTTTAGGATTCGGATTTTCACACTAGTTATAAACTTTTAATTGCCCTTTTATGAAAGCAAAGCTTCTACTCATTTTCATGTTTGTAGGCGTCTTGGTTTTTGCTGCTTTTGATAGCAGTGAACCAGGATGGATTGGTCCTCAGTATCCTGAGGGGGAAGAGCCTACTGTAAGTACGGATCAGGAAGATTATTATCCTGGTGACATAGCTATTTTCACTGGTATTGGCTGGACCTTAGATACTAAGGTATCTATCGTTTTAGAGGAGACACCTTATCAAGGTCATGATGAATATTTTGAAGTGGCCGTTAATCCGGATGGAACTTGGAGCATGGAATTTCCAATTGACGAAAGGCATTTGGGAGTCGAGTTTCATATGTTTGTGACAGGATATAATTCAGGTTATGTCGCAGAGACAATTTTTACAGATTCACCAAGAGTAGGCTCAGTAGTAGTTGGGCAGCAGGTGGGAGAAATGTGCGAAGGTGAAAATGAAAGTGTAACCTACTCTATTTCGGTAAATAGAGGTACAGGTGGTGGATCTTCGGGTAATTTTAATGCAACCTTGTGTATTAATTCAGCTCTGCCTACGGGGGTTTCGGCAGTTTTTGGTTCTACTACTTTAAATTTTCCGCCATCGACGAATACTCAATCCACTACTTTGACATTAACTGGCTCTACTTCAGCGTTAGCAGGAGTTTCTAATTTCAACATTCGTGCTTATACAGGGCAAGGAGCTACTTGCTCAAGTACTGTAGGAGATTGGGCAGAAGGTAGTGGAGAACTAATAATAGATCAAAAACTTACTCCAAGCGTCAGTATTTCATCAGATTTAGGAAATTCGATTTGTGAAGGAGAGTCAGTTACGTTTACAGCTATTCCAATTAATGGCGGAACCACTCCCATTTATCAATGGAAAATCAACGGAAATAATGTAGGCACCAACAACTCTGTTTTTTCTACCGCTTTCCTGGTGGATGGTGATGAAGTTACCGTTGAAATGACTTCCAGTGAAACCTGCGTCACTACTGCAACGGTGACAAGCAATACCATTTCAATGACTATTAACGAGGCCCCTGAGATTGCGGCACTCAGTGACTTGAATGTAAATACAGATATGGGTGTTTGCAGTGCTGAAGTACAATATACGGTATCGGCTACAGGTTCACCTGCTCCTGCTTTGACCTACCTATTCTCTGGGGCCACTATCGGAAGCGGAAATGGAACGGGTAGTGGAGAAACATTTAATTTAGGGGTTACTACTGTTGAGGTTACCGCTACAAATAGTTGGGGAAGTGATACCGAAATTTTCACAATTACAGTTAAAGATGAAGAGGCCCCCGTGGCCCTGACCCAGGACATCACGGTTCAGCTTGACGCTACGGGAAATGCCAGCATCACTCCGGCAATGGTAGACAACGGTTCCACAGACAACTGCGGAGTTGCGACCCTTGCACTTGACATCACCGACTTCGACTGTTCCAATGTGGGAGACAATGACGTTGTTCTGACCGTAACGGACGTGAACGGAAATAGCAGTACTGCCAATGCGGTAGTGACTGTTGTAGACGATATCAATCCTACAGCGGTAGCCCAGAACGTGACGATCTATCTGGATGGGGACGGTAATGCCTCAGTAACTGCTTCGCAGGTAGACAACGGTTCCACAGACAACTGCGGAGTTGCGACCCTTGCACTTGACATCACCGACTTCGACTGTTCCAATGTGGGAGACAATGACGTTGTTCTGACCGTAACGGACGTGAACGGAAATAGCAGTACTGCCAATGCGGTAGTGACTGTTGTAGACGATATCAATCCTACAGCGGTAGCCCAGAACGTGACGATCTATCTGGATGGGGACGGTAATGCCTCAGTAACTGCTTCGCAGGTAGACAACGGTTCCACAGACAACTGCGGAGTTGCGACCCTTGCACTTGACATCACCGACTTCGACTGTTCCAATGTGGGAGACAATGACGTTGTTCTGACCGTAACGGACGTGAACGGAAATAGCAGTACTGCCAATGCGGTAGTGACTGTTGTAGACGATATCAATCCTACGGTTATTACAAAGCCATTTGCGCTACAGCTGGATAGTTCAGGAAATGGTATTTTAACACCTGACGATGTTGACAATGACAGTTTTGATAATTGCGCAATCGTAAATAGACAATTATCCAAAACCTCATTCAATTGTGCTGACCAAGGTGAAAACACAGTAACCTTAACCGTAACTGATGCAGCGGGTAACAGCAATTCTGCTCAGGCTATTGTGACAGTTCTTGCACCTATTACACCAATAGAGGTAACGATTGCATCTACTGTGATTAAAAATTCCAATGGAAATGTGGTAATCTTTGATAACGCCGCCAGTTCATTGGGCTTACCTTCAAGTACAACACTGTCCGCTGCAGGTATTCCAAATTCTTACACTGGCTTGACTTATCAATGGTTTGTTGCTGACATAAGACTGGATGATATTAGCTCTAGTAATCCTGGGAATTTTGTGCCAGTAGGTGCTAATAGCAGTACACTTGTAGTCAGTGCTTCTGGGGATTTTGTTCGAACCTACAAATTAGTTGTCAATAGTGACGCTGGCTGTGTAGCTGAAGACATGATTTCGGTGATTTCTGTTGAAGCTTCTTGTAACGCAGGAAATAGTAAAGTCAAGAAGGTTCAGGTATGCCATGTACCTCCAGGAAATCCAAATAACAGGAAAACTATCTGTGTCAACGAAAACGCAGTAGACGCGCTCCTTACCAACAGTCCAGGGTCATTTATCGGAAGCTGTAATGTGGATTACAGACTCGAAATGGAAATGGAAGAACTGGTGCAGGAAATGAACTCCAAGCTGATCGAAGTGAAATGGAATGAGGCTCCGGCCAATGTATCCAAAGCACTTCAGCAAATCAGCCATGAAGTATTTGCCAAGCATAGACCTGTAATTACATGGTCAATGGATGGATTTGATCCAGTGCAGCCAGGCATTTATCAAGTGAGCGGTCAATTCGAAGATGAAAGATTCCAGTTCCTGAAATCTGCTCTGAATGTTAATGTGATGGTAATGGATAAACCACTGGCACAGGATATTTTGCTCAGCAACAATATCCTACAGACCGATATCCAAAGAGGTACTGTGGTCGCTGAACTCAGCACGCTTGACCCTAGTGATAGGATCCATACTTATCAATTGTCTGGAAATCCGGATTTCGAGCTCAGAGACAACTTGTTGATCTGGGTAGGAGAGGGGATGCCTGAACTAAAAATGACCATTACGGTCAGCAGCACAGACAGATTGGATCAGACCATTAAGAGAGAGTTCCATCTGCACAGGGAAATTCAGCCTAATAGCATGGTGATTTATCCTAACCCGGCAACTAAGTTCAGTAACATCCTAGTCAATATGAACGAGCCTGGTAAGGTCAACCTTGTCATCTACGATGCGGCAGGAAGGATCATTCACTCTGAGGATGCCTATGAAGAATCCATCTTTGAAAGAAGGGTTGAGCTGGAAGATATCAGTTCTGGATTGTATCATGTGATTGTCAAAGTCGGCAATCAGGTGATATCCGGTAGGCTGGTGAAAGATTAATTATAAAACATCAAAAAACAGAAGGCCAATTTCGGCCTTCTGTTTTTTGATGTTACTTTTTATAGGTAACAAGATTAAGTGAAAAAGGATCTAATTACAGAAGCGTTTTAAAAAGAAAAAATTGTATATTAAAAACAAAAAAATACTTCGAAAGTGAAAAATACTACTTTGGGAGTATTGGTCAAGTAAATTGAAATTTAAAAATTTAGGAAATTTAAACTTAAAATTACTGGAATATGGGTTTTGAGGTACTATTACCGACTGAAGCTTTAACTGAATATATTTCAGGTTACTTTTTGGTAGAAAATGACTTTGAAAACAAAAGCGAAGTTAAAATTTTTGAAAGTGGTACTTCCTTAGGAATTGTCGTCGGCAGACCTTTCGAGTTTGCTTTTCAAAAAATTGCCGAAGAATCCGAAGAAATGGGTCTCTACGACAAAATTTTTGTTTTTAACAACATTGGAAAAGAGAATACCTTAATTGTAAAAGGAAAAGTTGTTTTGGTTTTCATAGTGCTCACGCCCATTGGGCTGCAATATTTGGGCAATGGGGCTAGGGTCAATTTTCCAGGCGAATTTTTTCCATTAAGTAGATTAGGTATTCCCGTTTTCAACCTTATTATAAAACGGAAACTTCGGTTTTGTCAGGAAACCATGGAAGGAATTAAAGTAATAGAGCAGGAACTTTGCAGGTATTTCTTAAAACTGAAAGAAATACCTGATGATAGTGAGTATAAGTTGCAGGATCCTTTTTTGGGTTTGGGTTAAATCCCCCCAAGCCTAAAGGAACTGTAAAAAGTTAAGCCAATGAAATCTAAGTTTTTTCCTCCGAATCATCGCTTAAGCCCATTTATCAATGGTTATGTATATTGGGATGATAATGTGGCTGAATCCAGGGAGATATTGTTTACAGTAAAAGGTACAGCAAGTTTAAGCATTCCTTTGCACGATGATTTTACCTGCATTGTTTCAGGAAAAAACCTTAAAGAAAATTGCCTAGCCCACAAAGAGTCTGTGAAACCTGTTATCTATGGGCAAATGACCAGTTTTGGGAAAGTAAGGGTGGAAGGTCATGTTCAGTTGATATTTGTAATTTTCACCCCATTAGGATTGCATGCGTTTTTGAGAATGGATGCTCATTCTTATACAGATAAGATCATCTTCATGAAAAATATTGAAGGGGTTCATGTTGATGAGTTAAGAAACTTTCAATTTAAAAGACAAGCTTCTATTCAAACGAATATATCTTTACTGGATCAAGTTTTACTTAGGTCTTTTGACTTGAATTCAAACACTGGGAATCATTCAATACTGATTCCATTGGTTCAGGCATTACTGAAAACACATGGTACCATCTCGGTATATAAATTGGCTGAAATGGCTGGAGTGAGTACCAGAACTTTGGAACTTCATTTTAAAAAATTTATAGGATTAAGTCCAAAAACCTATTGCAGAATCGTCAGGTTCAATTCATTGATCCAACAATTGTCAGAAACTCCTCAACTGGATTCTTATGAGTGGATTGAAAAATATGGTTATTCCGATCAATCCCATTTTATCAAAGACTTTAAAGATTTTACTGGAATGTCTCCAATGAAGTATTTCAAAGATCCCAGCTGGGATGATTATGTCTTAAATAAAAGTATTTCAAAATAAATTAAATGCATTTCGCATTTTTACAATTATTATAAGATAATAGATGATATTTTTATAACATAAATCCAATACTTGATAATCGGGGTGATAAACAGGTATTATTTTTGGGGATACATTATCAACCACTTTTCATTTAAAAATCCGGTGCCATGGTACCGGATTTTTTTTATTTTCAATTAATGCAGTTAATTGTTGGATAAAATCAAAAATAACTGGATATGCTTAAAAATTCATTTTTTTTAAACTTAATTTTTTTGTTAAATATATCGATAAAATCATTTTTACAAAATTAAAATTTAATTTAAATAAAAAATTGAAATAAAATTTTTATTTATGGTAAAAATCACCTATTTTAATTTCAGATTGTTTTTTAAAGAAGGTAACAATTATGCGGATTACGGATATGCTATAGAAAATTGTTGATTTTTACCCTGACCACCATGAAAAATCTAAAAATTGCCATAGTCGATGATCATGAGCTTTTCCTTTATGGGATATCCTACATTTTGGAAAAAAATCTCGGCAGAAATAATTTTTTAAAATTTTCAGAAGCTAGGGAGGTGTTGAAATACCTGAGGAATGGTATGGTGATTGACTTTTTAATTGCTGATATTGATCTGCCTGATCTGGACGGGATCAAATTACTTTCCATTATTAAAAGGGAATTTGCTGATACAAAGGTACTTATTTTAAGTGCCGATGCTGACTTGAATACAGTGCAATTATGTAAAAATCTAGGGGCTGATGGGTATGTAACCAAAGATTGTTACCGGTCACAGCTTATCGATGCGATGACTGAAATAATGGAAGGTAGTACCTATTTTTTTGAAGTGGATCCGGGAAAAGTTGGAGTGGGTAGCAAGAATATTTACCAACATTTGGAAGCTGAATACGGTCTAACACAAAGGGAAATAGAGGTGTTGCAGTTGATTTTAAATGAATATGTTACACCTGAAATTGCTGAAAAACTGGGCTGCAGTGCTTTTACAATAAAAACCCATAGAAGGAATCTTTTCAAAAAACTGGGAATCAGAAACCTGACAGGATTGGTACATTTTATAGGAAATCTGGAGTTCCGCGAAATAGAAAAGTGAACTTGATGACCAATTGGGGCCAAAAATAGTACTTTGGTAGTATTTTTTCGAAACTAAAAATATCTGTTATTTAAATTTAATTTTTACAAACTTAAATTTTATCATTATGAAAAAATTAATTATAAAAAATTGTTTATCAATTTTTGTATTCTTAACAATTTTAATTTCTTGCCAAGAGTTGGCAGAATTTGATCAGTCTATAAAGGAAGATTCAAGTGTTGAATCCAGTGAAATGCTTTTTTTAGAACCGATTGAGAATCCAAATCTCACTATTATGTCAATGGATTGGTCCTGTGATGATAAATGCGTCACACCAAATACCACTCAAGCATTTAAAAAACGAGGTGAGTCACATTTGTCTTTTGGGCAACATATGAAGAAGGTGAATTTTATACTTTACAATACCTTTGACCAGTTTGTGATTGAGGTTAATACTTCTACATCAGATTTTAATTTTAAAGGAAATTTTGCGTTACGTAATTGAAGTAAATGGTCAATCATTTGTATTATCCAATATAAAAGTTGGGGAAATTGGGAAAATATCTATTCCACTTGGAAATGATTTTGAAGAATGCGAGGAAATGAATGTAGAAATCTTGCAGACAGGTTATGGTCAACCAATTAAAATTAATGAAAACTATAAATTGGTGAAAAAATGTGAACCATTGGATTTGTCACGAATTAGAAGAGGTAGCCCACTTTTAGGTGGAACTGTTGGTTCAATTCCGAGTGAAGAAAGAAATTACTATGTTGTATATAATGTTGTGAGGCGTAACAGTTTTATCCCATGGGGGTGCGCAGGTAAATTAATTGATTTTTCCAATAATACCATTTCGCCAACTCAAAATATATTAAATCAATGTCAAGAATTAATTACAGCAGCCCGATTAGTTGATGAATATGAAAATGATGGTTTTGATGATTGGGAACTCCCAACTTTAGAAGAATTTACATTTAGCTCGAATTTTTTACTTGGTTTGACTTTTTGGACATCTAAACAAGTAGACAAGGATCATGCAGTATTCTTATTTGGTACACCAACAGTTCCAGCAGAATTTATTGCAAATAAATCTGGTTCGGTTTCATCAGTTGTTGCAATGAGGAAAGTTTACATTGATTAATTTATATTTTTGCATTGAAGAAGTAAATCTTCGAATCTAATTTGAGTTATTTCTTTATCAATAGGTTAGAAAAACAGATAGCATTATCCAGTTTAAAAGAAAAATAAAATAAGGTATTATTAAAAAAAGCCGCATTTTTCATAGCGGCTTTTCTAATTCAAAACACGATGAATGATGCTTAACATCTCATTCTCAAATATTCCTACTCTATATCTCTCGTCTCTTGCTTCTACTTAAACGCCGCTATCCCCGTAATTTCATTGCCTAAAATCAACAAATGAATATCATGGGTGCCTTCGTAAGTGATTACTGACTCCAAATTCATCATGTGTCTCATAATAGGATAATCCCCCGTGATGCCCATGCCTCCGTGGATCTGCCTTGCTTCTCTGGCTATTTCCAGGGCCATGGCAACGTTATTTCTTTTGGCCAGGGAAATATGGGCAGTACTGGCTTTGCCTTCGTCCATCATCTTTCCTAGCCTCCAGTTGAGTAATTGGGCTTTGGTAATTTCTGTTAGCATCTCGGCCAGTTTTTTCTGCACCAATTGAAATGAGGCTATGGGTTTGTCAAACTGTATCCTTTCCATCGCATACCTTCTCGCAGAATCATAGCAGTCCATAGCTGCACCCACAGCTCCCCAAGCGATACCATATCGGGCTGAGTCCAGGCACATCAGGGGAGCACCCAAACCGCTTTTTCCCGGCAGTAAATTTTCTTTTGGGACTTTGACATTGTCAAAGACCAACTCACCTGTGCAGGAAGCCCGAAGGGACCATTTGTTGTGGGTTTCAGGCGTTGAAAAACCCTCCATACCTCTCTCTACGATCAATCCATGGATCCGGCCTTCTTCATTCTTGGCCCAAACTACCGCAATGTCTGCCTTGGGAGAATTGGAAATCCACATTTTGGCACCATTCAGGAGATAGTGGTCTCCCATATCCTTAAAATTGGTTTTCATCCCACTTGGATTTGAACCGTGGTCAGGTTCTGTCAGTCCGAAGCAACCCAACATTTCACCCGAGGCAAGCTTAGGCAGGAATCTCTTTCTTTGCTCCTCTGAGCCAAATTTATAAATCGGATACATGACCAGCGATCCCTGCACAGAGGCCGTGGATCGCATTCCCGAATCTCCTCTCTCTACTTCCTGCATGATCAGTCCATAGGAGATGTAGTCCAGACCACCACCGCCATATTCACTTGGGATTTG
Organism: Arthrospiribacter ruber; assembly: GCF_019343195.1. GTDB lineage: Bacteria > Bacteroidota > Bacteroidia > Cytophagales > Cyclobacteriaceae > Arthrospiribacter > Arthrospiribacter ruber. The sequence continues at coordinate 445,695 of NZ_RPHB01000004.1, read as the reverse complement.
AGGGCCAAAAGCCCCTACATCTCCGAATTTTTTGACAATCTCATAAGGGAAGTGCGCATCCTGGGCCCATTCTTCTATATATGGGCTTATTTCTTTTTTGACAAAATCCCTGATAGAAGAGCGGATAAGCTTGTGCTCTTCAGTCAAAAGGTCATCTACCTGGTAAAAATCGACTCCTTCAAATAAATCCTGCTTGGATGACTTGTTTTGCGTGGATGTTTGCTCCATAAGTTATTTTGGTTAATTGCTAATTTAAATGGATTTTTACAGCCGAAAAGCCTTTTCCATGCCTGAAATAAATAAGAAGGCACTGAAAAAACTATTTAATCCAGCGAAATTTTAACTCATGAGCCCAGCAAATTACCCAAAAGACGTTTTAGAAAAAATCGAACTCCTTCAGGATAAATTCAAAGCTTCAGGACAGGACCTTTCTTCCTATCTCGAAGGCCTGCTATATGCGGATTACATGACCTATTGGGACTATATCAATCTGGACATGCTGCTTAGCTTACAACAGCCAAGAACATCCTTCAAAGACGAAAAAATCTTCATCATTTATCATCAGATTACGGAATTATACTTTAAGTTGATTATTTGGGAGCTGGAACAAATAGCTGAAAAACATGAGATTGATGCTGAGTTTTTCAAGCAAAGATTGGAAAGGGTAATCATGTATTTTGACCACCTTATTTCCTCTTTTGCAGTGATGTGGAAGGGTATGGAAAAAGAGCAGTTTCTGAAATTCAGAATGTCTTTGCTTCCTTCCAGCGGTTTTCAAAGTGCCCAATACAGGGTAATCGAAATTTTATCTACTGATGCCAAAAATCTTATCCACATAGAAAAGCGGTCTACTATAGGCGAGACAAAGGATACAGATTTGATTTTTGATAACCTTTATTGGCAGCAAGGTGCTGTAGAGTTGGCTACAGGGGAAAAGACGCTGACTCTTAAATCTTTTGAGAAAAAGTATGCCAAGGATCTGAAGGAATTGATCGAAAATTACAGATCCTCCAATATCTGGGAAAAATATATTTCCTGCAAAAACAAAGACGAGAAACTGAAGGAGTTGATGAAAACACTTGACCTTAAAGCGAATGTTTTCTGGCCTTTGGCCCATTACAAGTCTGCTGTCAGGTATTTACAAAAAGACCCTGTGGACATTGCTGCTACGGGAGGAACCAACTGGCAAAAATACCTGCCTCCAAGATTCCAAAAAGTCATCTTCTATCCCGAACTATGGACTGAAAAAGAAATGGATGAATGGGGCAAGGGCTGGGTAGTGAAGGAGATATTTGGGAAAGAAGAAGATTGATGAGTTACGATTTACGAAGTACGATTTACGAGGCTTTTGACTATAATCAGTTTATCGGTTCATCGATTTAACATTTGATGTTCATTATTTCAAAATTTCGAATAATGAATGATGAATAATGAATCAAGAAGTTAACAATTAACCTTTAACCTTTAACCCTTAACCCTTTAACAATCTAACTCTTAATCGATTAATCAACTACACAGTTCACCAGTTACACAGTTAAACAATTCAACAATTCCACAATTACCGTTTTAAGGATAAAAACCTTACACCATGAAAAAAGAAATTCAATTGCAGTTAAGTCCCGAAGAGGCTTATACTGCGGAACTGTTTGAAAAGGCAGCATTGAGAAAAATGGGGATTTCTCCGGCGGATTCGAATGTTTACGTAAGACAGACGAGACGTTCTATCGATGCCAGGGGCAGAAATGTGAAAATCAATGTTTCCGCTGAAGTTTTTGTCAATGAAGCACCAAAATCCATGTTGGAATTTCACCATGACTATCCCAATGTCAGCAATGCAGATCAAATCATCATTGTAGGTGCGGGGCCTGCCGGACTTTTTGCAGCGCTGAGAACCATAGAATTGGGAGTCAAGCCCATTGTCATTGAAAGGGGTAAAGATGTAAGAGCGCGAAGACGGGACCTGGCTGCCATTAATAAGGAACATATTGTAAACCCTGAATCCAATTATTGTTTTGGAGAGGGCGGTGCCGGAACTTATTCTGACGGGAAGCTGTACACCCGATCCAAAAAGAGGGGAGATATCCGAAGGATAATGGAGATCCTTGTGGCACATGGCGCCACGGAGGAAATTCTCGTAGAAGCGCATCCGCATATCGGTACCAATAAATTACCCAAACTGGTTGCAGATTTAAGGGAATCCATCTTACAGGCAGGGGGAGAAGTATTGTTTGATTCGAAGGTGGTAGATTTTATCCTCGAGGACAATGAGATGAAAGGAGTGGTACTGGCAGATGGAGAAAGGATCCTGGGAAAAGGAGTCATTCTGGCAACTGGCCATTCTGCCAGGGATATTTTTCATCTTTTGCATGATAGAAAAATCCTGATTGAAGCAAAACCATTCGCTTTGGGAGTTAGAATAGAGCATAGTCAAAACCTGATTGACAGAATACAATACAATTGTGCGGTGGATAGAGGGCCTAATTTGCCTGCTGCTGCATATTCCTTGGTCAGCCAGTCTATGTTTCATGGTAAACAGCGAGGAGTATTTTCATTTTGCATGTGTCCTGGAGGATTCATTGTTCCCGCGGCGACCTCACCCGGTGAGTTGGTGGTCAATGGCATGAGTCCAAGCCGAAGAGACAGTAAATATGCCAATTCAGGGATGGTTGTGGCCGTAGAACTGGAAGACCTGCCCCAATACCAAAAGCATGGAGCACTTGCTGCGATGGTCTTTCAGGCAGAGGTGGAACAAAAAGCCTGGGATTTTGGTGGAAAAACCCAAGTCGCACCTGCCCAACGCATGGTCGATTTTACTCAGAGGAAAGTCAGTTCTTCACTATTGGAAACCTCTTACCAACCAGGATTAAATGCAGTGGATATGCATGAGGTTTTGCCGGAATTTATTTCCGAGAGGCTGAGGCAGGGATTGTTGGCATTCGGGAAAAAAATGAAAGGATACCTGACCAACGAAGCCCAACTGATCGGTGTAGAAAGCAGGACTTCTTCCCCTGTGAGAATCCCTAGAGATAAAGAGACTTTTGAACACACTGTCATAAAGGGACTCTTTCCATGTGGGGAAGGGGCAGGATATGCAGGAGGAATTGTTTCCGCCGCTATGGATGGAGAAAGATGCGCAGAGAGGCTTATCGCTGAATATGTAAAGCGTTAATTTATTAAGATAAGTTATATCCAGGTTCCCAAGATTGAGTTTGCCCGTCATAAAGTGATTTATTGGCCAAAGCCACTACAATAGCTGTCTTTCCTGCATTGCTTACATTGGATTCTGGTAACTTATTTTCTGTCAGGCATCTATGGAAGTCTTCCAAAGCATAAAATGAACCGTCTCTTGTTGGTTGATCCAGGATTTTGACCCCTTTTTTGTCACTGGACCAAACCAGTTGCGTAGCACCGGACACGCCGTCTACTTGTTCCAGTTCTGCCCTGATTTCCGGCTCCGGATAGAAAACCCCTTCATTCATCAATAAGGAAACCATTCCTTTTGAGCCTTTGATCCTAAAGGCATAGCCTTCATATTCATTGCTACAGGTAGCCCCAAAATTTCCGATCATCCCCTCATTGTCATAGCGCAGCATGACCTGTACATTGTCAAAAGTTTCCCTTCCATCATCAAAATGATCGATACCACCCATTCCATGTATCTGGCTGGGAACGGTTTCAAAAGCCCAATTGATAAAATCAATCTGATGGGAGAGGAGCTCCGCTACCAAACCTCCTGAATATTCCCTGTACATTCTCCAATTGATCTGACGTTCCAATGATTCGTTCGGTACGGGTCTTCTCCAATTGTGATTCCTGTCCCAGCGAGCATCTATTTGGGTGACCTTTCCCAGCCATCCGCTTTGTATCATTTCCTTTACCTTGTAGTAAAGCGGTGAATACCTGTATTGATGTCCTACCTGTAAAACTTGGTTTGGGTAAGATTTGCTAAGTTGGTGAAGTTGCTGAGCCTGCTCAATATTAAATACCATTGTTTTCTCCAAAAACAGGTGTTTGCCTGATTCTAGTACAGCTTTGGCATGGTCGAAATGAAGAAAAAGCGGAGTCGCTACCAATACCACTTCGATTTCCTTATTACTTAAAAGCTGGCTGTAATCCTCATAATAGGCAATCCCAGTGGGGTACTTACTTTTGGCATTTTCTATCCTGAAGGGTAAGGTATCACAAATGCCAATGACCTCAAATCTGTCCGGCATGGATTTCATGACTGCATGCATTCCCGATCCCCGGTCTCCGTATCCGATGATCCCTACTTTGTATACCTTTTTTGGGTTTTTATCTTCAAATAAGCTTGAGCTGCCTGCCAAAGGTATGGCCGAACCGGCCATCAGTAGGGAACTCAGCCTTACAAATTCTCTTCTATCCAATTTTCTAGTTTTCTTGGGTTTAACCGTGCCAATATATAAAAGATTTTAAAACTTGGCGTTTGCTAATAAACAGATGGCAAAAGTGCTTGTTCAATTGGTAAATTATTATTGTATGACAATGCTTGACGTAGAGTTTTAATTCTGCGGAATTATCAGCAAAATTGAAAATTGAATGGAGGAGTAAATGAAATATGTAATCGTAGATATTGAAACGACCGGAGGGAATCCAACACAGGGTGGAATTACGGAAATAGCCGCATTGCTTTATGAAAATGGTATGGAAGTAGATAGGTTCCATTCCTTAATCAATCCGGAGCGATTCATCCCAGGCTTTATCACAGGGCTGACCGGAATTGATCAGGAAATGGTCAGGGATTCCCCTACATTTTCTGAAATCGCTGAGGAACTCTTTGATTTTCTGAAAGGAAACGTATTCGTAGCCCACAATGTCAATTTTGATTACAGCTTTATCCGCGAAGCTTTTAAAAAGTCAGGATTTCAATATGATGCTCCCAAACTTTGTACAGTGAGGTTGAGCAGAAAGGCCTTTCCTGGATTTCATTCCTACAGTTTGGGTCGGATCTGTGAACAATTGCATATCAAAATTTCCAATCGGCATAGGGCTTTTGGAGATGCTGAAGCTACTGCTATCCTCTTTGGATTGATTGAAAAAAAATCACCTGAAACTATTCTGTCCAGTCTGAAGCGCAACTCAGGGGAAAGCTTTTTGCCTCCTAATATTTCAAAGGAGAAATTCCTGAAAATACCTGAAGGCACGGGTATATATTATTTTCATGACAAAAATGGCAAAGTCATCTATGTCGGCAAAGCCCTTAATATCAGGGAAAGGTTTAAGGGCCACTTTTCAGGAAACTCCAAAGAAAAGCTCAACCTCAAATCTGAAATTCATGATATCAGCTGGCAATTGACCGGAAGTGAATTTTTGGCATATTTGATTGAACTTTTGGAAATCAAAAATTTATGGCCAAAATACAACAAGGCCTTGAAGTACAAATCCAGCAATTGGGCATTGTACCAATATGAAGATGGAGCGGGATTTATCAGGCTACAGGTAGCTAAAAATTCCAGACCTCAACAAGCTGTTTTTGAATTTGACTCACATTCAGAAGCATGGAAATTTTTGCTGGACAAAGTCGAAGAATTTGACCTTTGTCCCAAACTTGCTGGAATCCAAAAGACTCCAAATCAATGTTATGATTACAAAATCAACAAATGCAAGGGGGCTTGTTGCGGTAAAGAATCTTCCGAGGTTTATAATAAAAAAATAAATCAATTTATAGATTCAATAGAGTCAAACTATAAGTCTATATTGATTAGGGAAAAAGGTATTCATCCAAATGAGCACTCTGCTTTGTATTTTGAGAAAGGGGTATTTTCAGGCTATGGGTTTTTCGATGAAAATATGGAAGCTCAACAAGCTGAGTATATTATTGGGGCTTTACAGAAAGTAAAACACCAACCCGAAACCCGTTATATTTTGAGGTCATTTGTCACCAAAGTAAACCCTTCCCAAATACAGGTATTTTAACAATGATTATGTTTAGATTGCCATAATAGGCAAAGTCATCTTTAACTATTAAGAACAAATCAGGACAATAATCGCATACATTATTTTTTGCAAATACTCATTTTTTGATTTTTGATTAATTTAATATGAGTATCCAGATATTTGCACGTTGAACCTTAAGAACCAAAGCTTCAAGTTTACCATTAACTGTAAAATGAGACCTTGGAGGGTGGGACGAATTTCGACCGGGCCAGCGCAGGCCTTGAGCGTGGATAGGATTCGAAATTCTTGATTTTTTGGCTACTTTTTCATCAAAGCCTGTCCCGAAAATCGGGAGAAAAAGTAGCTTCATAATCAACTTTTGATCAGAATTTAGCAGAAAGAACTGGTTCAAAACGATAATTGGCTACATGTAATCAAGCGGATACTCATATAATTTAATCCACTATCACCGTGGCCACTGCACCTCCAGCCAAGGTCAATTGAGTGACATATTCACGGGTTTGAATGCTAAAATCCTTTTCCTCTTTGGACTCATTCAAAATCAAGACGACAATTTTTCCATCTGGTCTGAGAAAAGCCACATTCGGAATATTGTCTGGGATATTGCTGTCAATACGAATGGATCCGGGAAGCACAAATTTGCTAGCATGTGCAATGATGTAATAGGCCGGATTTCTGGTTACCTCATTTCCATCAATTGTGACGGCACCCAAGCACCTGCTGCAGCCTCCTCTGTCTGTAAATGGCGTAAGTTCTGGATTGGAGGTCAGGTTCCATTCCAATACGGTTCTCGCCCAATTTCTTGTTGCTCCGATGGTGAGATTTTTTGTATGCCATACAAGGTCACCAGCTAAATTTCCTGGAGCTCCAATCCACTGTTCTGTAAAATAGATATGTTTGTCAGGATGAGCTTGATGGACTTCTGAAAGTGCCTCAATCTCTCCTCCATAAAGGTGGAAAGCTGATCCATGAATGTATTTTTTTGCCTCGGGATCATCCAAAATCGTAATGGGATAGTCTGGTCTATCCGCATTGTGATCGTAAAGGATGATTTTGGTGCCCAACTCATATTCTTCAAATTTTGGCCCCAAATGATTTTTCACAAAGTCCCTTTGTTCCTCAGCCAACATCAGCAAGCTGGGATTATTGCCTGGATGTAAAGGTTCATTCTGTACTGTAATGGCATCTATGTGTATGCCTTCTTCTTTCATTTGCTGGATATATTTAACAAAATAAAGCGCATAGGTACCGTAGTTTTCTGGAAGCAATGATCCTCCTCTTGTGTCATTGTTGTCCTTCATCCAAGCCGGGGGAGACCAAGGAGAAGCCATCAAAGTGATATTCGGATTGATTTCAAGGATTTCTTTCAAAATAGGAATTACATCCTCCCTATCAGGACCTAAATCAAAGTTTGTCAATTCAGGATCAGACTCGTCTTCTTCCAAATCATGATAAGAAAACACCGTTCCGTTCAAGTCTGAAGCGGCAATACTTAATCTTAAGTAAGAAATGCCTATATCACTCTTTCCATCTCCAAACAATTCCAGTAACAACTCCTTTCTTTTATCCTTATCCATGCCCAAGAGGTGCATAGCAGAACCCTGACTTAAAGTGAAACCAAAGCCCTCAATTTCCTGAAACCGCATTTGATCATCAATCAAAATAGTTGGCTCTAAATTCGGATTCTGACTTAATACAATATTTTCTTGTTGTTGGAAAAGAATGTCTTTGCTGGGGACCGTTAGCCAAATTTCTGCTTCTTGATCTATTGAATTGGTGCAGGAGTAAAAGCTTCCTGAAATTAAGATGAGGAGTAAGAATAAATGTTTCATCTGGTTATTAAATGATTTATAGCGGCTATAAATGTACTGCACCGTAGGCTAAGGTTGGATGTTTAAAATATATATACTGTCGACACTTTTCGCATGGGCTTTTTAATACAGAAGCCATGAATTTAACAAAAAATCCATGGCTTTTAAACAGGGATTTAAGTTCTTTAGAGGAATGCCAAAGCTGCTGGTCCAAGCTGCTTCTGCAATGGTTTGAGCATATTCCCAACCCCTTTGTTGTAATTGCCAAGAAGTTGTTTGCCCAGCAAACTCAAAAGAAAGTTTTGCCTTGTTTTCTTTAAATCCAAAAATTGTGATTTTTTGGCATCCTCACCCAAAGAACTGTTAAGAACCTTGAACACATCATCCGTAAAGCTTTTATTGTTTGATTTCAGTTTGCTTTCCTGGTCTGCATTGAGTCCAAGGCCGTCCGTCTTGTTCAAGATATTCAATACCTGAGTTGGAAGATCGGCATTACCTCCAGCAGGGAGGTTAAGTCTTTGAGCCATAACTTCAAAAGAAGACAAGACTGCAAATATAAGTGTGAAAAGAAGAAGAGATTTTTTCATATTCAAAATGTTTCGTTTTGCTCAATTTAATAAATTTCATATAAAATATAGATTGAAATTTACTTTCTTGAAAAATCCGCTTCAAAATGGGAGTTAATAAAGAATCTGATGTATCTGATTTTAGATATTTTTACCCTATTCTTTTGAGCTTACAAACATTTCTTTTCAATTTCGGGCATGAAAATGAGATTATTGATCATAGCGGTATTGGGGGTGTTCTTAGGCGCTACAGACTTTTCCAATGCCCAACAGGTTCAGAAATATGATGTGTCTATCGCTGGCATATCAATAGGAGAGATGACTGCCAAAAAGTTTGATAGGGGTGAAGAGGTGGTCTATGAATTGAGCAGCAATGTGAGCTTCTGGTTTTTTGGAAGGATCAATTTGGATTACTTTACCAAAACCACATACAAGGATGGATTGCTCAGAACAGTAAGGTTAACTTCCAATACGAATAGGGGTAATTTCAAATCGGATATCGATTGGAAAGGAGATCATTACAAAGTTCAAACGACTAATTACAAATACGAACTGGACACTACCATTCACAAACCTCTTTACTTCAGCGCGGCAGTTTTTTACTTTCAGGAACCTAAGCAGGTCAAAGAATTTATGGCGGAGGCTTATGGTTTGGTATCACCGATTGTGAAAAAGGGGGAATATTACGAGGTAGATGTCAATGGTAACCGTAACCGCTTTTATTATAAAAACGGTGAACTGGAAAAGGCCGTCATGCAGTTCCCCGTCAAGAATTACGTGATTACAAGAAAGGATTGAGTAAAGTAAAAAGGCCGGCAAAACCGACCTTTTTAAATATCATCAATACCTATGAAGAAAATTACTGGTTCAAAGGTATGCTGTATCTTTCAGAAGGGTGTTACCACATTGTGAAGTAATCTTTAAATTGAAGGATATACAGTTGAAATATGCCTTTGGCGATATAAATTGAAATATGCTTTGCGAAATATATTGAAATATGCCTTCGGCGATATAGGTTCCTAGTATCAACTCATCTTTTTAAAATTAAGCTTTGATCTCAGAGCTTTTTTCTACTTTATGTCAAGATATGATTGTCCTTTTTACTACTAGTAGATCTTCATAATAGAATAAACTTTTGATTTGAAGCCAATATCAATTAATAACTTGTCCGCCGAGGCGGATCCAATATCAATTAGTATCGGGTTGATTCTAGACCCATAATAAATTGGTTGCAGGTAGAATTGCGGATATACATATTTCTACAATATTTCTCCCATATTTCCACCATATATCATTTCTTCATGATCTCCAAATTCCTCAAAATTTCCATGGCAAAAACCCCCATGGCTTTCACCCCAGTTTTGATGGTAGGTTCGGGAAGTGGTGCAAATTGAGGGGAATGCAGTCCCGGGATTTCCAGACCTTCCGCTTGGGCCTTTTCAAGAAAATCAGGATCAGTGGCACCTAGGTAAAACATACTAATGGGGATATTCCTTGCCTGTAATCCAAATCTACTGAAATCTTCTCCTATCATCTGTGCCTCTACTTCTTTTACATTTTCTTCTCCTAGATTGGCTCTGAAAACTTCCACCATCCTTTCGGTTAGTGCCTCGTCATTAACCAAAGCAGGGGTATGTGGCTCCCTGATCCAATATTCGGGCATTTTGGATTCCGATAAGCCAGCCGCTTTTGCATAGTTTTCACTTATCCTTTTGATACTGCTGATCATTTCTTCCCTTACTTCAGGTGAATATGACCTCAATGTCAGTTGCATGGTGACTTCATCAGGAATGATGTTATGCACAGATCCACCACGGATTGAACCCACAGTCACTACAGCAGGATCTGTAGGGGCTATTCTTCTGCTTACAATGCTCTGATAGGCTTGGATCATTTGGGCACTTAATACAATTGGATCAATTCCCTTATGCGGCGCAGCTCCATGAGCACCTTCTCCATAGACTGTCACATTCATCATATCTACTCCAGCCATTAATGCACCACTCTTGTAACCCACCGTTCCTGCTGGTAAAAATGGATCATCATGTAAGGCTATGGCATAATCAGGATGCGGGAATTTTTCATACAAACCATCATTGAGCATGTTCCAGGCACCCATTCCATTTTCCTCAGAAGGTTGGCCCACCATCAAGAGGGTTCCTCTCCATGAGTCTTTGAATTCTTTCATCAACTTAGCAGTCCCAATAAAAACAGTCATGTGGATATCATGACCGCATGAATGGGCAATGAAAGTTTCCTTTCCATCATTGGTCACTCCTTTTTTGGTCGAAGCATAGGGCAAGCCTGTTTTTTCCTCCATGGGCAGCGCATCCATATCAGCGCGTATCAATAGGACCGGACCGGGACCATTTTTCATTACTCCCACAACTCCGTATCCGCCGATTCCTTCTGTGACTTCATAGCCCAGCTTTCTCAATTCCTCAGCAATCCTGGCTGATGTTTCTTTTTCCTGCAAAGAAAGCTCAGGGTTTTGGTGGAGCTCCTTATAAAGCGCATCCAATTCCGGGTACATCTTGTCAATGGAAGCATCCAATTGCTGGGCTTGGACAAAACCTGAAAATGCAATTGAAAACAGTAGGATGAGGAAAGTGTATTTTGATTTTTTCATAAACTGAATCGGGTTATCTTTTTCAAATAAAACAAATTATTCCCTCTTTTGGGTTAGAGATAATAATTCAATTGTATCAAAAGCCATTTTTATGCCTATAATTCAGGAATCAACTTACATTCATCCTCCATTTTACCTGTTCAACGGACATGTGGAAACCATCATTCCCAGTATTTTCAGGAAAATCGAGGGAGTACAATACCAAAGGGAGAGGATTGATACTCCGGATGGAGATTTTTTGGATCTAGACTGGTCCAAGGTGGGTGCTGACAAGCTGCTTATTATCTCCCACGGATTGGAAGGCAGTTCTGACAGACATTACGCCAAAGGCTTGGTCAAGCTCTTCAATGAAAATGGTTTTGATGCCTTGGCCTGGAACAACAGGTCTTGTAGTGGAGAAATGAACAAAGGGAAACTCCTGTACCATCATGGCGCTTCGTATGACCTCAAAACTGTCATAGAGCATGCGGATAAGGGAACAGCGTATTCGGAATTTTACCTTACGGGTATTTCTATGGGTGGTGCACAGACCCTCAAGTATTTAGGTGAAAATGGATCCTCCATTCATTCCAAGATCAAAAAGGCGGCGGTTTATTCCACTCCATGTAACCTTCCCGATTCGGCAGCCACACTGAGAGAAAAGCGGAATTCATTTTACAAAAAGAGGTTTTTGGGAAAGCTGAAGGCAAAAATGTTATTGAAAGGAAGTCAATATCCCGGTTTGGTAGATTTGGAATTACTCAGCAAGGTCAAAGACTTCGACACTTTCGACACCTACTTTACCGCCAAGGTGCATGGATTTAAGGATGCGGATGATTTTTACCGGTCTGTAAGTGCCGACAATTGGATGGAAAAGATTGAAGTTCCCACTTTGATCATCAATGCACTGAATGACCCACTTCTGAAAGGCAGGTGTTTCCCTGTAGATCTTGCCAAAAGAAAATCTAATCTTTACTTGGAAATGCCCAAAAGGGGAGGGCATACAGGGTTTCTTTTAAAAGGCCAGGAGTACTCTTGGGCAGAATTAAGGTTTTTGGAGTTTTTTAGAGAGATGTAAGACGTTAGATATGAGAAATGAGAGGTTAAGATGCGAGAATCGAGAAACAAGAGACAAGAAACAAGAGACAAGAAACAAGAGACAAGAAACAAGAGACTAGAAACAAGAGAAAAGATATAAAATTGAAGGTTCAAAGCCTATTCCAAGGATTGGAAAGGCAAGAAGGTTTGATGTGGAAATGCGCTTATGAAAAGTACAATGAGATGAATAAAAAAACGATAGCCCACAAGACTATCGCTTTTTGATAATTATTACCCAATCAATTTTTGTTTAAAAATTGATGTCTTTATCACATTTGAAGTGATGATATTTTTAAATGTCTTTTGGAAAATGCCGGAACTTTAAACGAATGCCTTTAAACAAAATAAATAACCCTATTTTTGAGTCAAGTGTTTCATTTTTAGGGATAAATGCAGGTTTAAAAGTAAAATAACCATAGAGTTGGATTTTTTTGATGGTATGACATTGGTGGAATTGAACGCTCTATCGTATGAGAAAGCATGTTATATATTTATGACCTCTTAGCAGTCGGGGCTTTTTATTTTTAACCGTTAATTTTTTCAACAAAGCTGATTCTGGATTCTTGGTGATCCCAACGGGATCAAATGTTTATAGCATAAAAATGCGTCTAGGACAGGGTTCGATCCTGTTGAGGTCGAATATAATTAGCTGCTTTGTTGCAACCTCAGACTCCAATCTACCTGATCAATTAAGTAGCGTTTGAAACTTCGATTAAAGCTTTTAATTGTTTTTTCAAAAGTCCTAATTAGGGCGTGCTGAAAAACGCCAACTGGAGAATAAATGCTTTAAATTTTGATGAATACCCCGTTTGTCAAGTATTTTCTTTTTAAGCAGGTGCACGCTTATTCAATGATATAGCTTGATTTCCATGCTCCTTAAAATTTCAAAATTCGAAATTTTAAGGCTAGTCTCAGGCATACCATCTTCTTCATTGGGCTCACTTGAAGTATAAGCATACATCTTCATTCGCCCGCTTTGAATCTGGCATACCTGAGACTTTTTCAGCAAGCCCTAATTAATCTTTCCATTTTCTTTTCTATAAAAAAAATATGAAAAATGTTTTATACAAAAATCAAAATGAAGATATGTTTTCTGAGGAAAATATATTTTATCAGACTTGTAATAATCAAAAAAGAGGCCTGACTAGACCTCTAAAATTACATCCAGGTAATTTCTGATTCCAATTCCTTTCCAAATGGCTTTTTCTCTTACTAACTTCAATACTCCTGCATATCGTTCAGGATCATAATCATTGTTTTTGCCAACAGGGTTCTCTTTAGCCCTTTTAAGCATTTCCAATCTGAAATCAATGAGGTCTTTTCCAATAGCCTCAGCAATTTCATCCAAAAAGGATTCCTCCGCGACTGCGATAAAATTGGACCTGGGTGCCCTGAATGATCCTACGGTGATATTAGAAGCGACAATCCATTCTTCTGCCAGATAGTTTTCTATGGCACCCGCAGGGAAGCGGTCCGCATACAAAGGAGGCTCTACCAATCCACCTGCATTCACATGGAAACCGGACAGGTTATTGTCCTTGTCCAAAGCGACAGGGTAAGTGACCTGGTATATGGGAGGTTCAACTGTATTTCTAGCTTATTTCAAAACCCACTTAAATCACAAGAATATATTTAAAGGATTGGATTTGACCTTTTGACAAACTCATTGTTAAATGAATACACTAAGCTGATATTCCAGATCCAATTATCAACTTCTATTTCCGAAATGATTTTTTTGCTGATAATTGAACCTAGCGATATGGGGAAATCTTTTTTTCCGATCAAAAAAGAACCACTGGCAAAATACCCGTCTTTTTCATTCATCTTGAGGTAAAACAACTGTGGCTTGGCATTTAGAAAAAACTTTTTTGTGATGCTAAGATTCGTATGGGAAGTACCGAGAGCAACAAACTGATTGATGGCAAGCGGGCCACTTCCCAAGCTTCTACCCTGTAGGTAAAGGAAGGTTACTTTATTGTTTTCGGTGAAATTATAGCTAGGAGAGATTTCTCCGGCGAAAAAGCGGTTAGTTTTCATGGTCTCCACCATATTGCCATTATCATCTTCCACCATAATATTTTCAAAAATATAGGCAGGATGGGCACCGACGTGAAGTTTGAATTTATCCGATTTGATGAGTTTGTATCTCCACCATAGTATAAAAGACCAGGGCTGTCCATCCAATGCAAATCTCATTTCTGGATCAAAGCTTAGTCTCTCACCACCGACTGATAGCTCAAAAATGGCTGCAGGCCTATTGAGTGAAAATGCAGGTATCAGAGATAGACCATTGTTAGTGATACTGATGTTACCTCTGAAATGGGTCAAATTGCCAGACACTTCATCTTGACAATGTCCAGAATTAAGGGATGTCAATATTAAAATCATCGCCAGAACTGTCATTTTCAAACAAAATCTCATGTTTGGAAAAGCAATTTTAGCAAACTTATATTCTACAGGTAATGATGAAAGCATGGGTAAAGGGTGGATTAGAAGCAGAAGGTATTCAATTACCTATGTGCAAAACTAGAAGAATTGAAAGATAGATTATAATCTCAATCAAATCAATTTTTGCCTAAATCAAACAATTGAGGCTAAATTTGAGAATCAGGTCAAGAATATGATAAATAAACCTCTCTTCTTCAATATTTATGATTTACGAGGGACGATTTACGGTGCTTTGTCCACGCTCATACCCATCTTTTGTCTAGCGTCTTATGTCTTCGTATCGTTTACGAATTACCAGGTTTTGATCTAACTCCAGAACTGCTTTGTTTCTAATTTCTCGCCTCTAAATCTCTCCCTCAAAACCTCTTCAGCGCCCACTCACATACGGTTCCACCTATTGACAGGGAACTTGTTGCGGCAGGAGAGGGGGCATTAAGGACATGAATGGCATTTTGATCTTCACGGATGCAGAAATCATCCAGTAGGCCACCGGTCCTGTCACAAGCCTGAGCCCGTACACCTGCTCCACCTTCTATAAGATCACTTTCCTGAATGTCAGGGATAAGTTCTTTTAGTGCATCGGTAAATGCTTTCTTGGAGAAAGACCTGAAAAGTTCACCCATTCCGGTTTTCCAGTACTTGGAGGCTACTTTTTGAAATCCTGGCCAGCTCAGGGTTTCGGCCAACTCTGAAAAGTTGACCTGGGACTTTTTATATCCCTCTCTTTTAAATGCCAATACAGCATTAGGACCAGCCTCAATGCCCCCTTTCATCATTCTGGTAAAATGTACACCTAAAAATGGGAAGTTGGGATCAGGAACCGGATAGATTAGGTTTTTGACCAGATATTCTCTTTCCTTTTTGATCTTATAATATTCACCTCTGAAAGGAATAATTTTTACATCAAGAGCTTCTTTGGAGGACATTTTCGCCACTTTATCAGAATAAAGCCCAGCACAATTGATTAGAAGGTTTGTTGAAAAACTTCCCTTGCCGGTATGAATGATTGATGCTGTGTTTTGGGTTTCGACTTTAATGACCTCATGACCGAGAAAAACCTGTCCGCCGAGCATTTGAAATTTCTCAGCGTATTTTTCAGTCACTAGTTTGTAGTCAACTATTCCGGTCTGCGGGACATGGATGGCCGCTACTCCGGCGCAATAAGGTTCGAAATGCTTCAACTCATCCAAGGTGATGGAGCGGGTGCCCTTTAATCCATTTTGTAAGCCTCTTTCAAGCAATGAATTGAGAAGTGGAATCTGTTCTTTTCTGGTAGCGACGACAACTTTTCCGGTGAGTTCAAACGGGATATTTTCTTCTTCACAAAACCTAACCAGTTCATGGTAGCCTTCTATACAGTTTTTAGCTTTTAGGGAACCAGGCTTATAATACAAACCGGAATGGATTACACCACTATTGTTACCTGTCTGATGTTTGGCTACTTCCGCTTCTTTTTCCAGAATGGCTACTTTGATATTCGGGTTTCGTTGTTTGATCTTTAAACCCGTAGCCAGCCCAACTATTCCCCCACCAATGATGATTACCTGAAAATCCATTAATACCTTTTTTGAATGATTACAACAGCAAATATATGTACAAGCACATGAAAAAATAAACTAAGCTTATTTCTATATCCTTTTATAAAGCCACAATCAATTTGCATATTTGCAGCTAAAATAAATGCATCTGTTTGTAAAGATGCCATGTTTCATTTACACAATTCTTTAAATGTCTAACCAACAAATCAAAATTACCCTGCCGGATGGATCGGTCAGGGAGTACGAAAAAGGAGTTTCCGGGCTACAGATTGCACTTAGTATCAGCGAGGGTTTGGCCAGAAACGTACTTGCAGCAAAAGTAAACGGAGAAGTTTGGGACGCCACCCGTCCCATCAATCAGGATTCATCTGTACAATTGTTGACCTGGAATGATAACGAGGGGAAAAACACCTTTTGGCATTCCTCTGCGCACTTGATGGCAGAAGCCTTAGAGGCGCTTTACCCTGGAGTCAAGCTTGGAATAGGACCACCTATAGAAAACGGGTTTTACTATGATGTGGACTTTGGTGACAAGTCATTGGATGGTGCTGAGCTTGAAAAGATAGAAGCCAAAATGCTTGAGCTGGCCAGACAAAAAAACGAATATATCCGAAAAGATATTTCAAAGAAAGATGCGGTTGCCTATTTCAGTGAAAAAGGGGACGAATACAAGTTGGACCTTTTGGAGGGTCTGGAAGATGGTTCGATTACTTTTTATGAGCAGGGTAATTTTGTGGACCTCTGCCGTGGACCTCACATTCCCAATACGGGATTTATCAAAGCAGCTAAGTTGTTGAATATAGCAGGGGCTTACTGGAGAGGGGACGAAAAAAACAAAATGCTCACCAGGATTTATGGCATTACTTTCCCGAAAGCTAAAGAGCTGCAGGAGTACCTACACATGCTGGAAGAAGCCAAAAAACGTGACCATAGAAAACTTGGCCGGGAGTTGGAGCTTTTTACATTTTCAGAGAAAGTAGGGATGGGCTTACCTCTATGGTTGCCCAAAGGTACTTTGTTAAGGGAAAGACTGGTGAACTTTATGAAAAGGGCACAGGACAAATCCGGATATCAGCAGGTAGTTACACCGCATATTGGCCACAAAGCTCTTTATGAAACATCAGGACATTACGAGAAGTATGGGAAAGATTCTTTCCAGCCAATAGCCACGCCTAATGAAGGGGAAGAGTTTTTGCTCAAACCGATGAATTGCCCTCATCATTGCGAAATATACAAACACAAACCACGATCATACAAAGATCTTCCGATTCGGTATGCAGAATTTGGGACCGTATATAGGTACGAACAAAGTGGAGAATTACACGGCTTAACACGAGTAAGAGGTTTTACCCAGGATGATGCACATATATTTTGCCGTCCAGACCAAGTCAAAGAAGAGTTTATCAAAGTAATAGATTTGGTTCTATATGTTTTCCAGGCCTTAGGTTTTGAGAATTTTACAGCACAGGTTTCTTTGAGAGACCCTGACAACAAAGATAAATACATAGGTTCTGATGAAGCTTGGGAAAAAGCAGAGTCGGCTATAATTGAAGCAGCCGCTGAAAAAGGGCTGAAAACTGTAACCGAACTTGGAGAGGCAGCATTTTATGGGCCAAAGTTGGACTTTATGGTAAAAGATGCCCTTGGTAGAAAATGGCAATTAGGAACTATTCAGGTAGATTATAACCTTCCGGAGAGATTTCAGTTGGAATATATAGGTTCTGACAACCAAAAGCACAGGCCTGTGATGATCCATAGGGCGCCATTTGGTTCATTGGAGCGCTTCGTTGCAGTCCTTATTGAGCATTGTGCAGGTAATTTTCCTCTGTGGTTGTCTCCGGAGCAGATCACAATTTTGCCTATTTCGGAAAAATTCATCGAATATGCAGAGCAAATCCGAATTAGCCTTGAAGAGCATGACATTGTAGGCGCCATTGACAACAGAGATGAGAAAATAGGGAGAAAAATCCGGGATGCGGAAGTCAAAAAGATTCCTTTCATGCTAATTGTAGGCGAAAAAGAACAGGCTGAAGCAAAAGTATCAGTGAGAAAGCACGGGGAAGGCGACAAAGGAAGTCTTTCTGTAGAAGAGTTCGTAAGTTATTTCAAAAGCATTATTGAATCATCTTTGAAACAGAAATAATAGAAGTAAAAAAGAATGAGATTTTTTAAATCTCGAAATTATTAAGATATTTGCAGGCAATTTCATTAAAACAACCAAAAAATTTTGAGAGGAAAAACACCGTTTAGACAGAGACAAGAAGAACCTTACAAGGTAAATGAGAAGATTAGAGCCCGGGAGGTAAGGGTAGTAGGTGACTTTGTAGAAGGAGGAAATGCCGTACTTCCTACTTCACAGGCCATAAAAATTGCTCAGGAAAATGACCTTGATCTCGTAGAAATTTCTCCAAATGCAAGTCCACCCGTCTGTAAGGTGATTGACTACGCCAAATTTAAATACGAGCAGAAAAAGAAGCAAAAGGAAATCAAAGCCAATGCTGCAAAGACTGTTTTGAAGGAAATTAGGTTCGGTCCCAATACAGATGACCATGATTTCAATTTTAAGCTGAAGCACGCCATAGGTTTTCTAAAGGAAGGTGCCAAAGTCAAAGCTTACGTACACTTTGTAGGTAGGTCTATTGTTTTCAAGGAAAGGGGCGAGATGTTGTTGTTGAGATTTGCACAAGAGCTGGAGGAATATGCCCAAGTGGAGCAGCTTCCAAAGCTTGAAGGGAAAAGGATGTTTTTATTCCTTGCCCCAAAACCAAGTAAAAAATAAATTCAACAAATAAATACAGTTATGCCTAAAGTAAAAACCAAATCAGGTGCAAAAAAACGGTTTAAGCTAACAGCTACCGGAAAAATCAAAAGGAAGCATGCTTACAAAAGCCACATCTTGACCAAGAAGTCTACCAAGAGAAAGAGAAATCTAACTCAAATGGGACAAGTTCATGAGTCAGATGAGGGAAGAGTAAAAGCAATGTTGAGAATCGGTTGATTTTCAAGTCTTCAAAACAATTAAGGTTATATTATTCACCAGACGCTAAGGTAAAAAAGTCCGAAAGGCACCTAGAGTCAAAAAATTTAAAAAAATGCCTAGATCAGTAAACGCAGTTGCTTCAAGAGCAAGAAGAAAAAAAGTCCTTAAAGCAACAAAAGGCTACTTCGGAAGAGGTAAAAACGTTTGGACAGTAGCCAAAAACAAGTATGAAAAAGGTTTGCAGTACGCTTACAGGGACAGAAAAGCCAAGAAAAGAGAATTCAGGGCTCTATGGATCCAGCGTATCAATGCCGGTGCCAGAGAATATGGCATTTCTTATTCACAATTCATGGGATTGCTCAAAAAAGCAGGTATCGAGTTGAACAGAAAAGTTCTTGCAGATCTTGCTATGAACCATCCAGAGGCATTCAAAGCTGTTGTTGAAAAAGTTAAGTAAGAGCGCACTCAATTACTTAATACCAAAGCCCCAGATCATGGGGCTTTTTTTATGTTCATTTTACTAAAACAGGATTTCAATTTGAGATTTTTTGCTATATTACAAAAGAACAGAAAAACTAAAGCCAATACCTGTTTTGCTTAGGCACAATGTAGGGATTGGTTTTTTAGTATCTGATTGAGAATACAAGGTTAAATCCTCAAGGCCTTTGACCTGAGTAGGCTTAAAATAAAAAAGCCTCTCAGTAAAGAGAAGCTTTGAGTAGCGAGGAGCAGAATCGAACTGCCGTCCGCCGAGGCGGATAAGAATCCTGCTGCTGGTTTAAAATAAAAAAGCCTCTCAGTAAAGAGAAGCTTTGAGTAGCGAGGAGCAGAATCGAACTGCCGTCCGCCGAGGCGGATAAGAATCCTGCTGCTGGTTTAAAATAAAAAAGCCTCTCAGTAAAGAGAAGCTTTGAGTAGCGAGGAGCAGAATCGAACTGCCGACCTCAGGGTTATGAATCCTGCGCTCTAACCATCTGAGCTACCTCGCCAATTGGGAATGCAAATATGAGGTCTTGGCCTTTGAATTGCAAACATATTGATGCAAAAAAAGTGTTTTTTTGAAAACTAAATGATCGAAAAAATGGTAAAGAATAAGTTTGTTGCTGATTATCAAATCAATACTTCAAGGAAAATACTTTTCCCGTACTTAAGTACTGCGAGTGGCTTGTCAGAGTGGTATGCTGATGATGTGTCTATCAATGAAGATAAAACCTATAAAATCAATTATGATGGGGAAGATCATTTTGCAAGAATAGTTGCAATGCGAACCAATTATCATGTGAAATTTGATTTTTTTGATCCCAATAATCCTGATGAGACGGATCACTCCTATATCGAGTTTAAAATTGAAGAGAATGAACTCACACAGACGCTTTTTCTAAAAGTGATAGATTACAGTGATTCCTATGATGATGAAGAATTGGAGTCAATCTGGGAAAATCTTGTAGCCAATCTGAAAGAGATCATTGGAGGATAGCTTCAATTTTTCTTGAATTTTGAATATTATTGTCAACTTTGCCGTTGAATGAAAGCGAGTGGCGATAATTCCTGAATGAAAAAACTTGATAAACTAATACTGGGGTCATTTATTGGCCCATTCTTTTTGACATTTATTGTGGTGGATTTTATTCTGCTCACAGTAAATATGCTCAAGTATTTTGATGAGATTTTTGGCAAAGGACTCGATTTCATTATTTATGTAGAGTTGATCTCATACTTTGTAATAAGTATTTCTCCCATGGCACTCCCTTTGGCTGTGCTATTATCCTCACTTATGACTTTCGGGAATCTTGGTGAGCACTTTGAACTGACAGCTATCAAAAGCAGCGGCATATCATTGCTTCGTGCCTTGAGGCCCATTGGTGTTTTTGTAGTTGTATTGACTTTTTTTGCTTATTTATCCAATAATTATCTGGTTCCCAAGGTTAACCTTAAGACATTCAGCCTTCTGTACGATATCAGGATGAAATCACCTGCACTTGATATCAAAGAAGGTGTGTTTTATGCAGGAATTCCCAATTACAGTATCAAAGTCAACAAAAAGATAGATGATGTACGGTTACGAGAAATCATCATATACGACCATTCTCAAGGTCAGGGCAATACCAATGTTATTTTGGCTGATTCCGGACGTATGGAGTCTTTTTTCAATGACAGATATATGAGATTGACTTTGTACAATGGGATTTCATACAAAGAATCAAGGGCACAGAGGGGGATTACAGAAAAGCCCGTTGACTTTAGCAGAACAAACTTCTCAGAAAACCAGATGGTTTTCAATCTGGAATCCTTTCAAATGAACAGGACTCCCGAAGATCTTTGGTCTACAAACAGATCTATCAAAAATATTGCTCAGTTAAAGGACGGGCTTGACTCTATGGCCAGTGAAATCAATCAGATCATTTATTACAATTATCTCACAACGGAATCTTCTTATTCTTATTTTTCCAGAAACAGAAAGATCAATCCTCCTGCCGATATTGTCCAAGGAAAAGCACGATATGATTCTTTGCGTGAAGCACGCCTGGCACTAAGGAAAGAAAGACAAGAAGATAGCCTGAGAAGGGTTGGAGTATCTGCAACCAAAATTGATTCAAGCCTCACAGCTCTTAATTCCGTGGAGCAAATGGATTTACAATTGATGCAGGATTCATTGGGAGTTACCGACCTTTCCAGTAACGAAAATATCTCTGTACCGATAGACCAAATGAATGAAACCGAGGATTCTGCTTCAAATTTCAGAAATAGGCTCAAAAAGGTTGAGCGTATGCAGCCAGAAGTAAAAGAGGACAGGCAAGATGTTAAATTATCTGATACTTCAAAAATTGCTGAAAAAACACGAGGTCTAGAGTTTACAGCCGAACAAAAAGCCAAGTATGATTCAATCGTTGAAGCAGGGAATTATCAGAATAGAGCAGCTACCGTGGCCCTTAACAATGCCAGGACAATCAAAAATAATTTCAATACAAAGATTACTCAGATTGATAATCTTGAAAGAGAGTATAGAAGGTTCCAGATAGCCTGGTACCAAAAGTATACCACAGCATTTGCTTGTATTGTCATGTTCATGATCGGAGCTCCTTTGGGCGCCATTATCAAAAAAGGAGGGCTTGGCATGCCTGTTCTGCTTTCCATTATTTTCTTTATTATCTACTACATGTTGACCATCACTGGCGAAAAATGGGCCAAAGAGGCCATTACGGATCCTATTTTCGGTACATGGTTTTCAAATTTGGTACTACTTCCCTTCGGGCTCTTTTTCTTAAAACAAGCCAGAAAAGATGCGAGGTTATTTGAAGCGGACATATATGTGGACTTTTTCAAAAAAATCATTCAAAAAATCAAAAGATTCTTTGCCAAATGAATAGGTTGTTTTTAAAATCGGAATAATCGTTTTACCTTTGTGGCTGTTTAAAATCTTAAATTTAACTAGACATGTATTTATCCGCAGAGAAAAAAGCAGATCTTTTCAAAAATCATGGCAGGTTAAAGTCTGAAACTGATACAGGATCACCGGAATCACAGATTGCGTTGTTTACTTACAGAATTCAGCACCTGACAGAACATTTGAAGCAAAACAAAAAAGATCACTCATCGAGATTGAGCCTATTGAAATTGGTAGGTAAAAGAAGAAGTTTACTTAATTACCTTATCAAAAATGATATCGAAAGATATAGATCAATCATTGCTGAGCTTGGAATTAGAAAATAATGCCACATTGACTGTAAGGTTCTCACCATGGGAACCTTACTTTTTTGCCTCCCCACGATATTTAAACCTTACTTTTAAAACTATGCTTAATTATTTTAACAAAACTGTATGTTACCTAACGTAATTTCTAAGTCTATCACCCTTGAGGATGGTAGAGAAATCATTATTGAAACCGGTGCATTGGCCAAACAAGCTGATGGATCTGTAGTAGTAAAAATGGGGAAAGCGATGTTGCTTGCAACTGTCGTTTCCAAAAAAGAAGCTTTGGAAGGGGTTGACTTTCTTCCACTTTCTGTAGATTATCAAGAAAAATTTGCTGCTTCCGGAAAGATACCGGGAGGATTTTTGAAAAGAGAGGGGCGGTTGTCCGACTATGAAATTCTTATCAGTAGAATTGTTGACCGTGCTATCAGACCTATTTTTCCGGACGATTATCACGCGGACACGCAGGTTGCTATCACATTAATGTCAGCCGATTCAGAAGTGTTGCCTGATTGTCTCGCAGGATTGGCAGCCTCTGCAGCATTGGCGGTGTCCGACATCCCATTCAACGGACCTATTTCTGAAGTTAGAGTAGCCAAAGTTGACGGGAAGCTTTTGATCAACCCAACACCATCCCAATTGGAACAGGCTTCTCTTGAGTTTATTGTTGCCGGTTCAGAAGAATATATTCTGATGGTAGAAGGTGAAGCCAATGAGATTTCTGAGGATGAAATGGTGGAAGCTTTGCAGTTTGCCCATACAGAGATCATCAAACACTGTAAAGTGCAAAAAGAACTTACTGTTGCTGTAGGTAAAGAGATCAAAAGAGAGTACAGTCATGAGAAATCCGATGCAGCGCTTTACGAAAAGATGCATGCTGAGCTTTATGATAAGTGCTATGAGATTGTTGGAAGACAACTAGCCAATAAATCTGAAAGATCAGAATTGATTAAAGCTGTCAAAGAGGCATTTGTTGAAAGCCTTGGTGAAGAGCATGAGTTTGAAGCATCTTTGATAGGACCATATTTCAGCAAAATCCATAAAGAAGCTGCAAGAAATCTTACCTTAAATGAAAAGAAAAGATTGGATGGCAGACAATTGAATGAAATCAGACCGATTTGGTCGGTAGTAGACTATTTGCCTTCTGCCCATGGTTCTGCTGTCTTTACAAGAGGAGAAACCCAATCTGTCACTACTTGTACTTTGGGTACAAAAATGGATGAGCAGATGATAGATGGAGCCATGATATCCGGCTACAATAAGTTTTTCCTTCACTACAATTTCCCAGGATTCTCCACAGGTGAGGTAAAACCGAATAGAGGTCCGGGTAGAAGAGAAGTGGGGCATGGAAACCTGGCCATGAGAGCATTGAAAAAGGTATTGCCCGCGGAGGATGAAAATCCATACACCATTAGAATTGTTTCGGATATATTGGAATCCAATGGCTCGTCCTCCATGGCGACCGTTTGTGCGGGTTCTTTGGCATTGATGGATGCCGGTATTCAGATCAAAGCTCCTGTAACAGGTATCGCTATGGGAATGATTTCTGATTCCAATACGGGAAACTACTCTATTCTTTCAGATATTCTAGGAGATGAGGATCACTTAGGAGACATGGACTTCAAAGTAACTGGTACTGAAAATGGTATCACGGCTTGTCAGATGGACTTGAAAGTAGAAGGTCTGGATTACAATGTGTTGAAAGAGGCACTATATCAAGCTAAAGATGGGAGGCTTCATATTCTTGAAGAAATCAAGAAAACCTTAGCTGCACCTAAACCTGATCTCAAGCCACATACTCCAAGATCTTACATGATGACCATTCCAAAGGAATTGATCGGTGCTGTGATTGGGCCTGGTGGCAAAGTCATACAGGAAATCCAAAAAGATACCGGAGCTACCATAGTAATTGAGGAAAAGGATAATGTTGGCAAGATCAACATTTTCTCCAACAATCAGGACTCTATGGATGCTGCTGTTTCTAGGATCAAAGCCATTGTAGCTCAACCGGAAATAGGTGAAACTTATACAGGAAAGGTTAAGAACATCATGCCATTTGGTGCTTTTGTAGAATTCATGCCAGGTAAGGATGGACTGCTACACATTTCAGAAATCAAGTGGGAAAGGTTGGAAAACATGGAAGGTGTCCTTGAACCAGGTGAGGAAATAGTAGTAAAGCTTATAGATGTTGACAAAAAAACAGGTAAGTTCAAGCTTTCCAGAAAAGTATTGTTGCCTAAACCGGAAAAAACTGACAAAAAAGATTAAGTTCAAATACGTAATTTGATTACATTGAACTTTATTTGGAAGCATTTCTGTTATACTATTCGTTCTTAACCGCAAAATTATTCTTGAATGAGGCAGCTAAAAATTAGCAAACAGATTACCAACAGAGAGAGTCAATCTCTGGATAAATACCTACAGGAGATAGGCAAAGTGGATCTTCTTACGGCAGATGAGGAAGTGGTCCTGGCAAAAAGGATCAGAGAAGGAGATCAGCTGGCTTTGGAAAAACTGACCAAAGCAAATCTTAGGTTCGTGGTATCTGTTGCCAAACAATATCAAAACCAAGGTCTTTCCTTGGGAGATCTTATCAATGAAGGAAACTTGGGTTTGATTAAAGCAGCTCAGAGATTTGATGAAACCAGGGGTTTCAAATTTATCTCTTATGCTGTATGGTGGATCAGACAGTCCATTTTGCAAGCTTTGGCTGAGCAATCCAGGATCGTGAGGTTACCTTTGAACAGGGTAGGTTCACTGAATAAAATCAGTAAGACCTTTTCTGAACTCGAACAAAAGTTTGAAAGAGAACCATCTCCAGAAGAACTGGCAGAAGTCCTTGAGGTGACAGCAGGAGAAGTGGTAGATACCATGAAAATCTCCGGACGTCATGTATCCATGGACGCTCCTTTCGTACAGGGGGAGGAAAATAGCCTCCTCGATGTATTGGAAAATGATGGTGATGAAAAACCCGATGATGGATTGATGACCGATTCTCTTAGGAAGGAAGTTCAAAGAGCTCTTTCTACCCTTACATCCAGAGAAGCTGATGTGATTACACTTTACTTTGGTCTGAATGGCGAACATGCCATGACATTGGAAGAGATTGGTGAAAAATTCAACCTAACCAGAGAAAGAGTAAGGCAAATTAAAGAAAAGGCTATCAGGAGGTTAAGGCATACTTCTAGAAGTAAGACTTTAAAGCCTTACCTAGGTTAAAAAATTATCTGAGTAAATAAATTAAAAGGGGGGTATCCCCTTTTTTTATGTATTTATACCACCGCAAACAATTCGGGTACTTAAAAAAATTAATATTCTGATGATCATCCAGTATTGGATTTTATTGGAATTTTAACAGGTATTAACTTTGTTGTGTAGGGTATTTTATCAAAATTTGCTAACCCAAAAATCAAAATCTAATGTCTTCTGAAATAGAAAATGTAAAGGTCCTTATTATCGGATCAGGACCGGCAGGTTATACTGCTGCTATATATGCTTCAAGAGCAGGTTTGAATCCGGTTTTATATACAGGGGGGCAACCGGGAGGTCAGCTTACCATCACCACTGATGTGGAAAATTATCCAGGATACCCAGAAGGGATTATGGGGCCTGAAATGATGGAGGATTTTAGAAAACAGGCCGAAAGATTTGGTTCTCAAGTAAGATATGGAATGGTTACTAAGGTGGATTTTACCGGAACACCACATAAAGTAATTGTGGATGACCAAAAAGAAATCCATGCTGATACTGTAATTATTTCAACTGGGGCCTCTGCAAAGTGGCTAGGAATAGAAAGCGAAGAAAGATTGAATGGAAAAGGAGTGTCAGCTTGTGCTGTTTGTGATGGGTTCTTTTTCAGGGGACAGGATGTAGCAATTGTTGGTGCAGGGGATACAGCATGTGAAGAAGCTTCCTATTTGGCCAATATTTGTAACAAAGTTTACATGCTCGTAAGAAGGGATGAAATGAGGGCGTCTCAAATTATGCAGAATAGAGTATTTAAAAATCCGAAAATCGAGGTACTCTGGAATACGGAAACAGAAGAGATATTGGGTAGCGAAGAAGTAGTCGGAGCAAGAATTTTTAACAATAAATCTGGGGAAAAAAGAGAATTGAAAATTTCTGGCTTTTTTGTTGCTATAGGGCATGAACCCAATACCGCAATATTCAAGGATTTCATTGAGATGGATGAAAGTGGATATATCCTAACTAAGCCTGGAAGTACCCAGACTAATATAAAAGGAGTTTTTGCTTGTGGAGATGCCCAAGACCATATCTATAGACAAGCTGTAACAGCCGCGGGAACAGGGTGCATGGCAGCACTGGATGCCGAAAGATATCTGGCAGCTCAAGAATAGTATGAATCTTACCTGATGACGTTTTACAGAAATTTATTAGTACTGATTATCATTATGTGCATGGGTTCGTCCGGAATTCATGCACAGACTTTTCCGAAAATAATCAAAAAGCCTAAGACAGATAGTCAATCACAGCCTTTAAATCCTGTTCAAAGGGATTTGAGGCTTTTTGATTCAAAAACCTACTTACAAAATCTCACCAAAGAAACGGATTCATTGCTTTTTAAAGATTTTATCAACTTAAAAAGAAGGCTAAGTATTGTTTCAGAAGATACTTTATCTCTAATTTGGGCACCAACCAATCAATTGGTGCAAGTTTCCGAAAAAATACTCATTGACAGTATTTGGGTCACAGCTTTTGAGTATTATTCTTCATGGGATAGCCGTAAAATTAATATTTATGATTTCAACCCAAAAGAATTCAAAGATACAGTTTACGTGAAGCTTTATGATCCATTTTTTGGAACAGAATATAAAATGCCACTTGATCAAACACATATCACTTCTGAGTTTGGATTCAGAAGATTTAGATGGCATCATGGAACTGACCTGAGACTTAGAACCGGTGATCCGATTTATTCTGTTTTTGACGGGATTGTTAGGGTAAGATCCTTTGATAGGAATGGCTATGGTTATTATATAGTAGTAAGACATAAAAATGGTCTAGAGACACTTTATGGCCACATGTCCAAACTCATTGCAGAAGTAGGTCAAGAGGTTAAAGCTGGAGATATTATTGGTTTGGGAGGCAGTACTGGCAGAAGTACAGGGCCTCATCTTCATTTTGAAGTAAGATATCAAGGGCTTTCTATCAATCCCACAGAGATGTTCGATTTTAATGTAGGAAGATTAAAGTCTGATGTTTACAGAATAACAGCATCAAGTTTTGATCATGTGATCCAAACACAAGAAGCAGTTTATCATAGGGTAAGAAGTGGAGAAAACCTGAGTACAATTGCCAGAAGGTACGGTGTTAGGGTTTCTACTCTCACCAGATTAAACAATATTTCTACCAATAGCATTTTAAGAGTTGGGCAGAGGCTCAGAGTCCGATAGACCTTAATGATATGAAACTTGATATTCTCGTAATTGCCGCACATCCAGATGATTCAGAATTAGCATGCTCCGGTACCATAGCCTCTCATATTGACCAAGGCTATAAGGTTGGCGTACTAGATCTTACCAAAGGGGAAATGGGAACCAGAGGGACTCCGGAGGGCAGAATACTTGAAGCGCGCAATGCTGCGGAAGTTCTAGGTCTGTCTATAAGGGAAAACTTGGGTTTTAAGGATGTGTTTTTTAAAGATGATTATGACCATCAGATCCAACTTGTAAAGTACCTGAGAAAATATAAGCCTGAAATAGTTTTGGCAAATGCAGTTTCAGATCGGCACCCTGATCATGGTAAAGGTGGTGCATTGGCTACGAAGTCATGCTTCATGAGCGGATTGATCAAAATCCAGACAGATTGGAATGGAGAAATTCAAGAGCCATGGAGACCTAGGTTTGTTTATCACTACATTCAAAACAATTATATCAAACCGGATTTTGTAGTAGATGTTACAGACTATTGGGATAAAAAAATGAACAGTATCAAGGCGTTCAAATCCCAGTTTTATGATCCTGAAAGTCAGGAACCTGAGAGTTTTATCTCATCAGCTGAATTTTTGGATTTTATCGAAGCCCGTGGAAAGGAGTTTGGACACAGTATAAATGTCAAGTATGGGGAAGGATTCACAGTTGAGAGGATGATTGGGGTTTCTGATATTTTTGACCTTAAATAAAAAGAGCTCCTGTTAAGGAGCTAAGCGCTTGATATCCCAACCATTTGCTTCATTTAAAGTGAATAAAATCCTGTCATGAAGCCTGCTAGGTCTTCCTTGCCAAAACTCTATCTCCTTTGGAATCACGCGATAACCTCCCCAGTGTTCCGGTCTGGTGATGGTATCGGGGTTGAGTGAATTTTTCAGGTCATTTTCCTTTTTTTCCAAAACCTGTCTATTTTCTATCACAGTACTTTGGGGAGATACCCAGGCACCGATCTGACTCCCATAGGGTCTTGAGAAGAAATACTCATCTGATTCTTCTGCACTGACTTTTTCTGCTTTGCCCATTACCCGTACCTGTCTCTCAAGTTCAGCCCAATGAAAAGTCAGAGAAACCCATGGGTTATTTCCCAATTCTATACCTTTAGTACTCATATAATTGGTGTAAAAAACAAAACCATTGTCCACTCCTTTCAATAGAACGATTCTTGAGTTGGGTTTTCCGTCTTTTCTGATGGTGGATAAATTCATGGCATTTACCTCTAAAACCTTAGCTTTAAAAGCTTCATCAAACCAAGATTTGAACTGTAAAATGGGGTTATTAAGTACATCAGAAATTTCGAGTGACTTGAGGGTATATTCTTTGCGCAAATCGGCGATTTTCATAGAAATGAAGTTTTGGTTATAAAATTATAATACTTATTGCATTTAAAAAATTTAGCTATAAATTACCCCAATAACTTTTGTAAAGCTTATGAGTGAAAAAATGAAAATAGAACCCAAAGCTGGATCCCTATTGATATCAGAGCCATTTTTGCAGGATGAAAATTTTGTAAGATCAGTAGTTTTGGTTTGCGAACATAATGAAAATGGATCTTTTGGGCTGGTGCTGAACAAGCTATCTATTTTGAAACTAGATGAATTGATAGATAATATTTTAATACCTGATTTTGAAGTTTACGTAGGCGGTCCAGTCGAGCAAAATACCCTTCATTTTATATATTATGGTAAAAAGCTTTCTGAGACCAGTATCGAATTGGCAAATGGTCTTTGGTGGGGAGGTAATTTTGAGGATATCGTTGAGAATATCAGTCTAGGAGTATTGGAAAAAGAGTCTGTGAGATTTTTTATTGGTTATTCTGGTTGGGCAGCTGACCAGTTAAACAATGAAATTCAGGAGAATACTTGGATTATTTGTGATGAGGTGAATTCAAAAAATATTTTCAGTTCTTCACCAGATGAATTATGGAAAATTATTTTGAAAAATATGGGAGGAGAATATCAGATATTGGCAAATTATCCTATAGACCCAAGATTAAATTAAATCATTTTATTACTTTTGCTTCTTACGGATTTCAATAAAGTACGGATTACATTATGGACAAGGATAAGGAAATGTCTGAACAGGACAAGGTGACCAACATAGATCAAAAGGTAGATGGTGGTAGTGAAATAAACCAGGTAAACGAAGAAAATGCTGCTAAGGCTGAAAGTTCTACTGATGATGAGAAGGCTGAAGATGAATCATTAGAAACAGTTTCTGAAAAGGTAGAATCTGATAGCCAAGTTGTTGAGAATACTCAAGCTCAAATTTCGGAAAAGACCGAAGATGATGGGGAAGAAAACGCAGACGATTCCGATCATGAGGACGAGATTGAAGAAGTTGATTATTCAGAATACTCAAAAACAGAGCTGTTAAATGCTTTAAAATCATTGATAGCTACTGAAAAATACCTGAAAATTGATCCTGTAATCCATGATATCAAAAGCCATTTTGATCTGATTTATAATAAGGAGAAGGAAAATGCCCATAAGGAATTTATAGAGAATGGAGGGGATCCCGATGATTTCCAATATAGGTCTGAGGATGAGGATAAATTGTTTTTTGCAGCATATCATGATTTCAGAGAAAAAAAGTCAAATTTTCTCAAAGAACAGGAAAAGAAAAAGGAACAAAATCTTCAGGCTAAAAATGAAATTTTAGATAAGCTTAGAGAGCTTGTCGATGGAGAAGAAACTACTCATAGCATAAGTACTATAAAGAATATCCAAGAAGAGTGGAAAAAAATCGGCCCTGTTCCAAGTTCCCAAAATCGTAGCCTTTGGGCCTCCTATAATGCCCTTATGGATAGGTTTTATGACAACCGAAGTATATATTTTGAGTTAAAGGAGCTAGATAGAAAAAAGAATCTGGAGCATAAACTGGAAATCTGTGAAAAAGCAGAAGCCCTAATTGGATTGGATGATTTAAAGGAAGCTATTAAGTCTCTAAATGACCTACATGAGGAATTTAAGCACATAGGACCGGTCCCAAGGGATGAACAAGAAGCTTTGTGGCAAAAGTTTAAGACTGCCTCGGATGCAGTTTATGATCGAAGGAAAGAGTACTATGATAGTCAAAAGGAAGTTTTTAAAGAAAACCTGATTCAGAAAGAGAAATTAATTGAAAAGCTTTCTGAATATAAAGATTTCACTGCCAGTAAAATAAAAGAATGGAATGTAAAGACAAAAGAAGTGCTTGCTATTCAAAAAGAATGGGAAAGTACCGGTCCTGTTCCAAGGGAAGCAGGAAAGGAAATCAATAAGAAGTTTTGGGGTTTCTTTAAGCAGTTTTTCCACAACAAGAATCAGTTTTTTAAAGAACTTGATGAGATAAGGCTTCAGAATAAAAAAAGGGCGGAAGAACTGATACAACAGGCAGAAGCCTTGATGGATAATACTGATTGGCAGGAAACATCTTCCAAGCTTATTAATCTTCAGCAGGAATGGAAAAAAATCGGTCCTACTCCGGAAAAATACAGGGATGATCTGTATAAGAAATTTAAAGTTGCCTGTGATACTTTTTTTGAAAATAGAAGAAATGCCAATAAACAGGTAAATAAAGAGTTTGAGAACAACCTTAAATTGAAAGAAGATCTTATTTCTGAGATACAGTCTTCCGCAGAGGGGGAGGGTTTATCTGAAGAAAGCTTAGAAGGTTTTATTGAAAAATTTAATTCAATTGGCTTTGTTCCCCGTAAAAACATGAAAGAAGTGCTTTCCAAGTTTAATGAGGCCGTCGACACCTATGTAAAGAAACTTGGTATAGAAGGTACTGACAAAGATGAATTCTTGTTCAGGCTTAATTTAAATAAGCTTCAGGCAGATCCTAATGCAAACAGGGTATTGAACAAAAAGGAACATGGGATAAGAAAGCAGATTTCTGATCTTGAAAACAACATCACTCTTTGGAAAAATAATTTAGAGTTTTTTGCTTCTTCGAAAACTGCAGATAAATTGAAAGATCAGTTTGATGAAAAAATTATCAAGGCAGAAAACGAAATCGAGAAGTTGAAGAAAAAACTTTCAATTATTAGGGAATTTTAAATGGCTCATAAATAAGGGGATGCGTATTGACTCCTTATTTTTTTTTAAAATACCTTTGCACCGTTAATCAATCCCCATATATTTGCACCACGTTTTCAGCGAAAGAGTTGAAAGAATAGTAAAAAAGGCCTCCTTAGCTCAGCTGGTAGAGCAACTGACTTGTAATCAGTAGGTCGCTGGTTCGATCCCGGCAGGGGGCTCATTTTAAGCTTTAGGAATGGTAGTTCAGCTGATTAGAATCCTGTCCCAAGTACTGGGGAAGGTCGCTGGTTAGAATTCTGTTCATTGAAGTTATTAGGAGTGGTAGTTCAGCTGGTTGGAATGCCTGTCCCGAGTCCTCGGGAAGGTCGCAACAGTTGAGTTATTAAAAACAAAAGGAGTGGTAGTTCAGCTGGTTAGAATGCCTGTCCCGAGGCCTCGGGAAGGTCGCCAGGTCGAGTCCCATCCATTCCGCTAAAATTTGCTTGTATTGAACTTCAAGTGAATTGGTTTTATTTTAAAAAGTTCAATTTTACGGAGTGGTAGTTCAGCTGGTTAGAATGCCTGCCTGTCACGCAGGAGGTCGCGGGTTCGAGTCCCGTCCATTCCGCAAATTTGTTTATCATCAAATTAAAAAAAGATAATTAGGAGTGGTAGTTCAGCTGGTTAGAATGCCTGTCCCGAGTCTTCGGGAAGGTCGTAACAGTTGAGTTATTAAATACAAAAGGAGTGGTAGTTCAGCTGGTTAGAATGCCTGTCCCGAGTCTTCGGGAAGGTCGCAACAGTTGAGTTATTAAAAACAAAAGGAGTGGTAGTTCAGCTGGTTAGAATGCCTGCCTGTCACGCAGGAGGTCGCGGGTTCGAGTCCCGTCCATTCCGCAAAGTCTCAGTCATATCTGAGACTTTTTTCATTTATGGTCTTTTTTGTCTACATACTGCAATCGCTGAAGGATAAAAGCTTTTACGTAGGTGTATCTCACAATCCAGAGGAACGCTTAGAGAAACATAACCGCCATCACAAAGGGTATACAGGTAGAAAACAACCTTGGGTTTTGGCTTATACTGAGACCTTTCCAACAAAAACTGAAGCGCTTAAAAGAGAAAACTTTATCAAGGCCCAGAAAAGCAGGGTATTCATTGAAAATTTAATCAAAGGTAGTTCAGCTGGTTAGAATGCCTGTCCCGAGTCCTCGGGAAGGTCGCGGGTTCGAGTCCCGTCTCCCGTTTCACGGGACAGGCTATTCCGCAAAGTCTCAGTCATATCTGAGACTTTTTTCATTTATGGTCTTTTTTGTCTACATACTGCAATCGCTGAAGGATAAAAGCTTTTACGTAGGTGTATCTCACAATCCAGAGGAACGCTTAGAGAAACATAACCGCCATCACAAAGGGTATACAGGTAGAAAACAACCTTGGGTTTTGGCTTATACTGAGACCTTTCCAACAAAAACTGAAGCGCTTAAAAGAGAAAACTTTATCAAGGCCCAGAAAAGCAGGGTATTCATTGAAAATTTAATCAAAGGTAGTTCAGCTGGTTAGAATGCCTGTCCCGAGTCCTCGGGAAGGTCGCGGGTTCGAGTCCCGTCTCCCGTTTCACGGGACAGGCTATTCCGCAAAGTCTCAGTCATATCTGAGACTTTTTTCATTTATGGTCTTTTTTGTCTACATACTGCAATCGCTGAAGGATAAAAGCTTTTACGTAGGTGTATCTCACAATCCAGAGGAACGCTTAGAGAAACATAACCGCCATCACAAAGGGTATACAGGTAGAAAACCAACATAAAAACCGGTCCAATCCTCAATTGTGAAAATAATTTACCTTCTTGGCATTGTTTCCTCCTGATTTTGAAGGATTTCTAATATGTTTGTTAGAAGGGAAGGACTTTTACGTTTTTTGAGCTTTGCTATTTCCATTATTACTTTAACTTGATTTATAGCTTAGAAAGGTAGTGGGGGCCTATGATATTTTTAAAAAACTGAGAAAGTATACTTTGGACTTAAACTCTTGGGCAAGATTGATCGAAAATATTCAGGCTTACTACTTGTTTTGTACAATGGGGCAAACACTATCCTTAATTTATAGTAATATTGAATGTTAAATAAATCCATATTCATGTCTAAGAATTATGATTACATCTTTGCAGGTTCTGGTTTGGCAGGTTTGAGCCTGTTGTACAGGTTATTGACAGAAGAAGAGTTCTGTAAAAAAAGGGTTTTAGTGATAGATCAGTCCCAAAAAAATCAAAATGACAGAACTTGGTGTTTTTGGGAACGTGATAATGGTCCTTTTGAACAGTTGATCAGCAAGCAATGGAGTAGCCTTCGTTTTTTTTCTCCATCAGTGACCCGGGAATTTGCCTTGAGGGAATATCGTTACAAAATGATACAATCAGGAGATTTTTACAGGCATGTATTGGATTTTGTTGCTGGATTTCCAAATGTAGAGTTTCTAAAAGAGAAGATTGAAGAAATTGGAGATTCCGAAAATGGAGCTTTTGTCAAAACGGAAAATAATACCTACACGGCGGATTTTGTGTTTAACTCAACTTCTTTGTTTTACCCAATTATGGGTGAAGAAAATACTTTATTACAGCACTTTATGGGTTGGTTTATTCAATGTGAGCAACCAGTGTTTGATGCTGAAGTAGGGACCTTGATGGATTTTACAGTTTCTCAGTTTCATGGCACTACTTTCATGTATATGCTTCCTATTACAGAAAATGAGGCTCTGGTGGAATACACCCTTTTTTCGAGAAATGTACTGGGAAAATCATCTTATGAGATTGCTTTGAGAGAGTACATTAAGAATAATTTACAACTTGATGATTATAAAATTTTGCACCGTGAGTTTGGTGTAATTCCAATGTCAAAGGCAAAGTTTCCCAGGTATGTGGGAGAGAAAAAGCGCATCATCAACATTGGGACAGCAGGAGGACATACAAAGGCCAGTTCGGGTTATACTTTCCAGTTTGTACAAGATCAGGTAAGTAGAATTGTAGGTGCATTAAAGAAAGGAGAGTCTCCCTTGGTAACTTTATCTTGGCGTGACAAAATGTTCCAATGGTATGATATGACTTTGCTTGATGTGTTGTTGGACAAAAAGATAGAAGGGGAGGAGCTCTTCAGTCTTTTGTTCAAGGGGAATGATCCTGAACGTATCTTGGCATTTTTGGCGAATGAAAGCGGTTTTTGGGAAGAGTTTAAAATCAGGAACTCAGTCCCATTTTGGCCCTTTTTTACTTCAGGAATGAAGGAACTGTATAGGGGAATTCGCTTATAAACAGTTTGAAAGCAGAGAAATGGCGACACATTACAATTATCAATTGGTAATTTCAGAAGTTTATTTGAAGCAACAATCAACCATGAAAAATTAGCTGGAGGTATTTATTTACCTAAAGTCCAACCAGTGTTCTCTAAAAGAGATTTTTTCAAGTCATGTAAATTAAATTTTACTTCCTGAGATTATTTTTATCTTTGTCATAGTCAAAAAACCTAAGTATGCTATTAGAATTCGAAAAACCGATCGCTGATTTAGAGCTGAAACTTCAGGAAATGAAGGAATTAGCAAAGGGCAGGAAAATCGATTTGTCTGCTGATATTCAGTCATTGGAAGAAAAAATTCAGATTTTGAAAAAAGAAACATTCCAAAACCTTACCAGATGGCAAAGGGTTCAGCTTTCGAGGCATGCCGATAGGCCTTATGCACTTGATTACATCTATGAAATGACCAATGATTTTGTAGAACTTCATGGAGACCGTACGGTAAAGGATGACAAAGCAATGATCGGGGGGTTAGGAGATCTGGATGGCAGATCGGTGATGTTTATTGGTCAGCAAAAGGGACGCAATACCAAGCAAAGGCAGGAAAGGAACTT
This sequence comes from Arthrospiribacter ruber, assembly GCF_019343195.1. GTDB lineage: Bacteria > Bacteroidota > Bacteroidia > Cytophagales > Cyclobacteriaceae > Arthrospiribacter > Arthrospiribacter ruber. The sequence goes on along the minus strand of NZ_RPHB01000004.1, from coordinate 409,693 downwards.
TGGTATGGCTAATCCAGAAGGTTACAGAAAGGCTTTGAGGCTTATGAAAATGGCTGAGAAATTCGGAAAGCCTATAGTGACACTGATTGATACCCCAGGTGCATTTCCAGGTTTGGAGGCAGAAGAGAGAGGTCAAGGTGAAGCTATAGCCAGAAATTTGAAGGAAATGTTTATGCTCAAGGTCCCTGTAATATGTATCATCATAGGTGAAGGTGCTTCAGGAGGTGCCTTGGGTATTGCCATTGGAGATAAGGTATACATGCTGGAGAATACCTGGTATTCAGTAATTTCTCCTGAATCATGTTCTTCGATCCTTTGGAGAAGTTGGGATTACAAAGAGCAAGCGGCCGAAGCGCTCAAATTGACTGCTACAGATATGAAAAATAATGGTTTGATAGATGGCATAATCGAGGAACCTCTCGGTGGTGCACACAAGGATATGAAAAACATGGCCAAAACCATAAAATCAACGATTTTGGAAGCATTGAAAGAATTGGATAAAATCAAACCTGAAAAAAGAACTGATCAGAGAATCGATAAGTTTTGCTCCATGGGAGTTTTTGTTGAATAGAATCTTTCAGTTTAATCTAAGCACAATATCTCAAGGTTTCAATCTGAAGGGTATTGTGTTTTTTTGTTTATAGCATGAATTTAAAAGTTATCAATACAGGATTCTTTAAGCTTGATGGTGGTGCCATGTTTGGCGTTGTACCAAAAGTATTATGGTCAAAAACTAACCCAGCTGACAGTAACAATCTCTGCACTTGGGCCATGAGGTGCCTGCTGGTCGAGACAGAAGGAAGGATAATATTAGTAGACAACGGAATAGGTGACAAACAGAGTGAGAAATTCTTTGCTCACTATTACCTTCATGGAGATCATAGCCTTAAGAACTCACTAAATAAAGCAGGAGTAGATTTTGGCGACATTTCAGATAATTTTCTTACTCATTTACATTTTGATCATTGTGGGGGAGGAGTAGCTTTGAAAAATGGAAATCCCGATACACCGGAAACGGTTTTCCAAAATGCAAACTATTGGACCAATGAAGCACACTGGAAGTGGGCGACTCAACCAAATGACAGAGAGAAAGCTTCATTTCTGAAAGAAAATATTCTCCCTATGCATCAGAGTGGTCAGTTGGAATACCTTGATTTAGAAAGCGGCTCTTTTTGTAATGGCTTTGATTTTATCACTGTAGATGGGCATACAGAAAAACAGATGCTTCCCAAGTTAAATTACAAGGGGCATACTTTGGTATTTGCGGCTGATTTACTTCCTTCTGTAGGACATATACCACTTCCATATGTAATGGGATATGATACTAGACCATTATTGACATTGGAAGAAAAGAAGCTGTTTCTTGAAGAGGCAGTTTCAAACAATTATATCCTCTTTTTGGAACATGATCCTGTTCATGAGTGTTGCACCCTGAAAATGACCGACAAGGGTGTTAGGTTAGATCAAACTTTCTCATTGGATGAAATCTGAAAAAAAAATAGGTATAGCACTTTCCGGAGGAGGAGTTCGGGGTATTGCTCATTTGGGAGTACTTAAAGCGTTAAATGACCAGCAAATTTTCCCAAATAGATTGAGTGGGAGCAGTGCAGGTGCCATCGCCGGTGCCCTGTATTGCTCCGGACATGACCCTTCGGATATCCTTGAGATTATCATTCAGACCAATTATTTTAAATTCCTTAGACCTGCCATTTCTTGGACAGGAATACTTAAAATGGATGTCGTAGAAGAATTGTTTCTTAAGTACATTCCAGATAACAGTTTTGAAAGTTTACAGATACCTCTGACAGTGGCGGCTACAGACATTAAAAGGGGAAGAGTGGTTTATTTTTCAGAAGGGGCCCTTATTAGACCATTGATGGCTTCATCATGCATACCTGGGATGTTTGATCCTATTGAGATCAACAATAAATTTTACGTGGATGGGGGAGTATTGAACAATCTGCCTGTGGAACCTTTGGATGGCACCTGCGACTATATCATAGGTGTCAACTGCAACCACCTGCCCGTAGAACACACCATCAATAACATAAAAAAATTAATTGAGAGGACTGTAATCATGTCCATGAATTATAATGTATACAGTAGGAAAGATAAATGTGATTATTTCATAGAGCCTAAGGGACTTGCAAGGTACGGTGTGTTTGATATCAAGAAGTCCAAACAGATTTTTCAGGCCGGTTATGAATCCGCTTTGATTTTTATTGAAGAAAATCCGAATATTATGGAACTTGCCAGTCTAAAGTCTAAAGCTAAATCCCAATGATGAAATTTCTTTCGAGAATAGTTTTTTTTGTAGCAGGTTGGAAATTGAATGTAGGATGGCCAAAAGGCCTTAAAAAAGCGGTATTGATTGCAATACCTCACACCAGTAATTGGGATTTGTTGTACGCAAGAGCTGCTTTTTATCTTATGGATATTCCGGTCAAATTCACCATCAAAAAAGAAGCAATGGTAGGACCATTGGGGTGGCTGATCAAAAGTCTGGGAGGTATCGCTATTGACCGCAAGAGAATACCGGGTGGACGTAAGCAGACCTATACTGAAGCGATGACCAACATGCTTAAAGATGCAGATGAACTTGTCATCATGGTGACACCAGAGGGTACAAGGAGCCACGCACCCAAATGGAAGACAGGATTTTATCATATAGCTTTGGGAGCAGAAGTTCCTATAGTGATAGGGTATTTGGATTACAAAAAGAAAGAGGCAGGTATCGGGCCCGTAATTTTCCCAAATGGTGACAGGGAAGGTCAAGTGGAAGAGATGATGTCCTTTGGGAGAACCGTAACCGGAAAATATCCGGATCAGGGCATCAGATAACTACTCAACCGTGAGCGTAACGTCGTCAAAGTAAACCTTGCCGGAAGTCTGTGAACTCATAACTAAATAAACTTCGAGCCTATCCACTTCTCTTGGGAAAAATGGAATGACCAGTTCAATGGGCTCCCAATCAAAAGTACCATTTACCCTCACATTGTTTTGGGTGGTAAAAAATCTACCACTTGATATACCCTCAGAGTCTTCTACCGGGAAAGCCCTTACTGACACAAATACATTGCTTCGAAGTCCATTTGATGTTATGTCCACACCTTTCAGAAAAGCCCGTAGTCTAAGCCTGGCCCCCATTGATGGCATCTGACCAGTGTAGGATTGAGACCACACTGCTGCTTCTGTATTTTCTAAATCTTTGCTTTCAATAAATACTGATTGATTTCCTGACCTAAAAGTCTGCTTGCTGACTCCAGTGATAAATCCGGATGGTGTAAACGAACTCCATGGAGAAATAGAAGAGGAGGATCTGGAAAAATCAGAATTGATAAGAAGCTGGGTACCTATCTTTAAATTCTCCTCATTGTCCATACATCCTGTAATAAATAGTAAAACTGCCACTATTGCAAATGCTCTTTTCATACTCTTAAATTCAGATACAAGCTTAATTAGCAGTAAAAAACGGCTTCTTAATACCAAAGTTTTAAAAAAGCTTTGGACAATTTATACCGTTTCTGAATAATTTTTCAATTTGATCTAAAGGGATTTGGTTTGAAAGGAATTTTTGAAATTTACAAAATGCTATTTTCGGCATTTGTATAAATAAATCTAAAACTTATTTAATGCGGATATGATCAAAGGATAGTTTTTTTGAAAGATTATAAAAGACAAATGATCAGGTTGGTGTGAATGTGGCTAATCATTTTTTTTGATAAATCAATTGAAGATAATCAGACATAAAATTTTCAAATAGTACAAATTCTCCATTTAAATTTTAAATTAGGAAGAATTTGAAAACGAATATAAGCCAAGATAACTATGCAGGAAAGTGTATTGACAGCGGTGTTTTTGCCTCTTGCCCTGGCATTCATCATGCTCGGAATGGGCCTTAGCCTTACTCTTAAAGATTTTAAGAACATATTGATTTTTCCAAAGGCCATTATTCTAGGACTTACCAATCAGTTGATCCTGCTTCCTGTTTTTGGGTTTGCCTTGGTCCAGCTCTTTGGTTTGACAGGCGCAATGGCGGTAGGGATCATGATTTTGGCAGCCTGCCCAGGTGGAGCCACTTCTAATTTAATCACACACCTTTCAAGGGGGGATATTGCGCTGTCCATTAGCCTTACAGCAGTAAGTTCATTTGTGACGATAGTGACCATACCGTTGATTGTCAATTTTGCTATCGGGTATTTTGGAGAGGAGGGAAGCGTCAAACTTCCAGTGATGGAAACTATTATTCAGATCATGGGTGTGACGCTGGTACCGGTTTCTATTGGCATGTTTCTTAAAAAGAAATTTCCCGTTTTGGCAATAAAAGCCGATAAGCCTGTAAGGATTGCCTCAGCCGTATTTTTTGCATTGATCTTGTTTGCCGCCATTTTCAAAGAAAGAGAATCTGTAATAGAGTATTTCATTCTTTCAGGGCCTGTGACTTTACTTCTCAATGTACTGACATTGGTGTTAGGCTTTTTTTTGGCTACAGTTTTTTTACTTCCAAAAAAACAAAGAATGACCATTTCCATAGAATCAGGGATTCAGAATGGTACATTAGGAATCATGATCGCAGCTACATTATTGAAAAACTCTGAAATGACCATTCCCATTGCAATCTATAGCCTTATCATGTTTATGACTTCTGCAATTATAATTTTCTTTGCCAATATAAAAGCCCGCTAATAGCAGGCTTTTTTGTTTACTTGGCTTGGCCATAAAGGCTCTTTGCAGCTTCTTCATATTTGTCACCCTCTTTCCATTTTGGCCTTTCTGAGTGGTTTGCTATTTTCTGGGCTGTCAAAATATAGGATTTCCAGTATTTGACGGCATAGTCTAAGTCAAAATTGTCCACTTCATCTGAAGGCTGATGATAATGTTTCATTATCTCATCGTCAAAAGCCGTAAAACCCAAACTGAAAGTTGGAGAAGGAATACCTTTTCGTGCAAAATTCACATTATCTGAACGGTCATATAGGCCCTGTTCCGGTGATGGGTCACCAATGGTTTTTAACCCAAATACTTCAGTGGCTTCGGCAATCAATGGATCTACAGATGTCCTTCCATAACCTATTACGGTGATAATCGATGTGTCATTATACCCACCATTGTCAATATTGAGGTTGTAGATGATCTGATCTAAAGGGACCAATGGATTGTCAGCAAAATAAGCGCTTCCCAATAAACCTTTTTCTTCAGCAGTCCATGCACAAAAAAGTATTGAACGTTTTGGTGGGTTTTCGGCAAAATATTTTGCTGCTTTCATTACTGCTACAGTTCCCACAGCATTGTCTCTAGCGCCATTGTTAATCGAATCTCCTTCGGCATTTGGTCTGCCTACACCAATATGGTCATAGTGGGCCGAGAGCATGACGAATTCATTCTTGAGTTCGGGGTCTGTACCTTCCACAAAAGCTACCACATTTTTGCCCACAATGTCCCTATTTACTTTGCCCTGAATGCTGATTTTTGCATTTGCCAATTCACCTTTTCCCATGGCATTGATGTAAGCGTTGTCAAGATCTTTCAGCCAGAGGTAGGGAATCCCTTCTCCGGAATTGTCCTGATCAATGGTCAACTGCGCTCGGTTCAGAAAATTACTGGCCATTTGCCAGGGTAGGGTAGGGACATTGAATATTTCAATCAATGCAACAGCCCCTTTTTCTTTGGCTAATGCAAGCTTTTTTCTTCCTCCGGAAAAAAGATCGGAAGGACTAAGTTTTCCTGGCTCCCCCACATTAGTTACCACAATTTTACCTTTGACATCTTTTCCTTCGTAATCAGATTCCAGACCATAACCCAAAACAACCACTTCGTGGGAACCCTCAAAATCAGACCCGTCCAATACTAGTATTTCTTCACCCTGTCTGAACGTTTTTTCACCTAATTGCAAAACCCCACTCTGAGGAGGGCCGGATAATCTAAATGGAATCTTCTGGTAATAACCGGATGCTCCTTCCAGTTCTTGGGCACCATATTTCCAAAATTGCTCAGCAATAAATCTGGAGGCAGCGTCCATTTCAGGCCTTATTGGATCCCGTCCCATTAATTCATCTGAGGCAAGAAACCGAAAGCTTGAGATGGCTTCTCTTTCATTGAAGTTTTTCTCGATAAGCTCTTTTTCATTCTGTGCTTTTGCACAAAAAGTAAGGGCCAACATCGCTATTGTGAATTTTATTCTTATCATTTTTTCAATTTTGAATTGAGTTTAATAATGGTTTTTATGGGTATTGGTACTCTACTCATTAAATACAAATCCAAGTTTACTTAATATTTCCAGAAAATAGTCAGGAAGTGGGGCCGATATTTCAATGATTCTTTTGTCTATTGGATGTTCAAAAGTAAGTTTAGAGGCGTGCAGCAGCGTGTTTTTCAGGCCGTAATGATCCCTGAAAAACTTATTTTCCTTATTATTGCCATGGGTAGTGTCCCCTATGATATAATGGCGCACATGAGCCAAATGTCTCCTGATTTGATGCATGCGACCTGTTTTGGGATATGCTTTTATCAATGAATACCGGCTTGTGGCATACTTGGCTGATGAAGAAAACGGAATTTCAATATTTGCTACAGTTACATATATGGTTTTGGCATCTTGTAGCTCTCCCACCAGTTTTTTCTTTAAGGGCTGATTGATTTCACCTGCCTGCTCCTTGGGATAGCCCCTTACCAATGCTAGGTATTCTTTTTGGACTGCATCAGTCGGAAATAACGGTTGGAGTAAAGAGGCTGCCTCTGATGACTTGGCGAACAACAAAATGCCTGATGTAGGTCGGTCGATTCGGTGCAATGGATAAACCCAAATCCCTAATTGATCTCTGAGGATCTGAACAGCAGCCATTCCTTCTTCCTTTGCGATATTGGTTTTATGTACCAACAAGCCAGAGGGTTTGTATATAGCTACGTATTGATCGTCCTCGAATAGGATTTTTAAATTTAGTGTCAATTGGCCTAAGGAATTATAAATGAAATTTTACTTCTTCTTAGAAAATAACTCCCGAACCTATGGCTTCGTTGTCCTTGTACCAAGCGACAAACTGACCTGATGCAATTCCTCTCTGAGCCTGATCAAAAATCACATAAAGACCTTCTTCTTTCATCAATAGAGTAGCCTCCGTCAATGGCTGCCTGTACCTGATTCGGGTTTGGTACCGTGCTGATTGACCGGAAGTCAATTTCAAATCCGCTCTGATCCAGTGTACATCATTCTTCGGCACAAACAATCCAAACCTATTAAGTCCAGGGTGGTCTTCCCCTAAACCGGTATAGATAATATTTTCCCTGGTATCTGTACTGATTACAAAAAGAGGTTTGCCTGTTCCGCCCACTTGAAGTCCTTTTCGCTGACCAACCGTAAAGTAGTGGGCTCCATTATGGTCCCCGACTTTCTTTCCTTCATTAGGGTGGTATTGCAGTGGAAGACAGATGTTTTCCAAGGTTTCCTTGTCTAAATCCTCCAGTTGCATGCCAGCCGGAACCTGATGTTTTTGGAAGTAGGGCAGCTCAGGATCTACCATTAAGATTTCTCCTTTTTTAGGTTTGAGCTGTTGCTGCAAAAAGTCCGGTAGCCTTACTTTACCAATGAAGCAGAGACCTTGGCTGTCCTTTTTGTCTGCAGTAATTAAATCCTGCTCCTTGGCGATTTTTCGTACTTCGGATTTTTGAAGGTGTCCGATTGGAAAGAGCGCTCGGGAAAGTTGGTCTTGGCTGAGCTGACACAGAAAGTAACTTTGATCCTTGTTGGGGTCGGCACCTGCAAAGAGTCTGTAGATCTTTTGACCATTTTCTTCCAATATGTCCTTTTGACAATAGTGCCCGGTAGCCACAAAATCAGCTTTGAGCTTCTGCGCTGCTTTCAAAAAAATATCAAACTTGATTTCTCTATTACACAGAATATCAGGATTTGGAGTCCTACCGGCTTCATACTCCGAAAACATGTAATCCACAATTCTTTCTCTGTAGTCTTCGCTCAGGTCAATGGCCTGAAATGGTATTCCGAGTTTTTCTGCCACCAACATGGCGTCTGTACTATCTTCCATCCAAGGGCATTCATTTGAAATGGTGACACTTTCATCGTGCCAATTCTTCATAAACATCCCGATGACTTCATAGCCTTGCTCTTTGAGCAAATAAGCAGCAACAGAGGAGTCCACACCCCCGGATAGTCCTACGACTACCCTTTTTTTGTTTTCCATAATTTTGAAATTTTCATGGGTTCAAGGTCCATGAGGTTTCACAGCTTATCAACAATCATGTACTGATGATTGGTTCGCAAAGGTAACTTTTCAGTCTTTATTTCTCACAAAAATCAATTTATGCTTTCCCTTTTGAGCCTCGCGCTGTTCGATTTCAAAAGCATTGATTGAGCTTACCAGCGGAGTGAGTTTTTGGAATCCATAATTTCTGGAGTCAAAATTGGGCTGCTTTTTCTGAATCAGATTTCCTACATCTCCCATAAATGCCCATCCATCATCGTCGGCAAGGTCTGCGATGGTATTATAAATCAACCTTACGAGTTTCGGATTGATTTTATCTACTTGAGGTCTACTTTTGGCAGGACCTTTCTGTGTTTCCTGATCAGGTTCTTCCTGTTGGAGAATTTCCACATAAATGAATTTATCACATGCTGAAATGAAAGGTTCCGGCGTCTTCTTTTCCCCCATACCCAGCACAAGCATTCCCGCCTCCCTTAGCCTCATAGCCAGTCTGGTGAAATCACTGTCACTGGAGACAATACAGAATCCGTTTACTTTTTCCGAGTAGAGGATATCCATCGCATCGATGATCATAGCTGAATCAGTGGCATTTTTTCCAGTGGTGTAGCTGTACTGTTGAATGGGATTAATGGCATTTTCCAACAGGACATTCTTCCATTTTGCCAACTGGGGTTTTGTCCAGTCCCCATAGATTCTCTTGATAGTAGGATTACCGTATTTGGCAATTTCTTCCATCATTTCTTTGATAGGACTGGCAGACACATTATCCGCATCTATCAGGACGGCTATTCTTTTATCGTTTTGCATAAAAAAGTCTTTTGTTTTTAAAAGTCCCAAGTTAATCAATTCTGTTTCATTAAAGGTAATTCCACCTTCCTTTTACATTTGGCAACATATTACTACCATTTTTTGTAAGTTGCATTTAGGAATAAATTTTAGAAATGATGAAAAAACTTTTGGTAGCTACCGGAGGAGGCGATTGCCCCGGTCTCAATGCCGTGATCAGAGGGATTTGCAAAAGGGCAAAGAAATCCAAACAATGGGAAGTGTACGGAAGCATGGAAGCTTTTAATGGAGTGAGCGAAGATCCTCCTCGAATAGTCAAATTGAGTTCGAAAAAGACAGCAGGCATACATGTCAGAGGAGGTACTATTCTCAAGACCACCAACAAGGCCGACCCTTTGCATTATCCGGTAAAGGATGAAGATGGCAATGTGCGGTTTGAAGACAGGACACAAGAACTGGCAGACCGGATTAAATCTTTGGGTTTTGATGCGGTCATCAATATTGGGGGAGATGGGTCTCAAAAAATTTCCAAAGCTTTGTTTGACAGAGGCCTCCCTATCGTGGGTGTGCCCAAAACTATTGACAATGACCTTTCTGCGACTGATATGACATTTGGATTTCAGACAGCGGTACAGATTGCTTCTGACAGCTTTGATAAATTGGTGACTACAGCGGAAAGCCATCACCGCGTAATGATCATGGAAGTAATGGGCAGAGATGCCGGATGGATCGCATTGCACACGGCCATATCTGGAGGTGCAGAAATCTGCCTGATTCCTGAGATCCCTTATGACCTTGAGAAAATTGTCAAAAGGATACAGTCCCGCTACAAAAAGGGTAGAGGATTTGTCAATATCGTCATTGCAGAAGGTGCAAAAGCGAAGGAAGGATCAATCGTATCAAGAGAAGGTGAGAAAGGCTCTAGACATGTCAGACTCGGCGGTGTAGCCTACCAGCTGTCCGAACAGCTCAAGGATGCAGGTGTTAAAGCGGAAATCCGGGAAACAGTGTTAGGACATGTGCAGCGTGGTGGTACACCGGTTGCTTTCGATAGGGTGCTTGCATCTTTATTTGGCGTGAAAGCCTTTGATATGGTAATGGCGGGTGAGTTCGGGAAAATGGCTTCTTTTGTCAACAACTCCTTTGTAGCTGTTCCTTTGGAAGATGCCACCAAAGAATATAATGTGGTGGACAAAAACAGCTTTTTGGTAGATGGTGCCAAAGGCCTGGGAATAGTGTTTGGGGATTGAAACCTTTATTTCGGACTATCAATGGGTAATTTTGTAAAAGATTTATCTCCGAGGCCAATAAGACCAAAAGAAAGGCTTTAAAACAGCTGGCATGATTTGAAATTAACTGTAAAAATTGCATGAAAGATACCTTAATGACCTTGTTTGATAGGGACCTTAAAAGATTGAAAAGTGAACTTCAATCTTATCAAAATGAGGAAGTCATCTGGGAAACCAGCATAGGGATAAACAATTCGGCTGGTCATCTTACGCTACATTTGGTAGGCAATTTGAACCATTATATCGGTTTTCATCTGGGAAAAAGCAACTTTGTAAGGAATAGAGAGGAAGAGTTTTCCGGACATAAAAGGTCCTTGACAGAGCTTTTGAAAATGGTAGATGATACCATGTTGGAAATCAATCAAGCTTTACTACAATTTCCTGAAGACTGGTTAAGCAGGAATTATCCAGAAGATGTCTTTGGCTATGAAATGAGCAATGAATTCTTTCTTGTCCATTTGATTTCCCATTTCAATTATCATTTGGGGCAAATAAATTACCATAGGAGAATTTTGGATAAATAAAAAAAGGTGGCATTTGCCACTTTTTTTTATTTGGATTCGATTCTGTACAATCCCCCATCCCCATGGTCTGTCAGCAAGTATAAATATCCATCTGGGCCCATTCTTACATCTCTTATTCTCCCTATTTTTTCGGTAAGAAGTACTTCATCGTGTGTTACTTCTTCCCCGTTGATTTCCAATCTATGCAACTGTTTTTTGTATAATGAACCGGCAAATAAATTTCCATTCCAAGTAGTAATTTTTCCGCCATTGTGGAAAGCAAGTCCGGAAGGAGCCATGGATTCTTCCCAAACGTGTTTAGGTTTTTCTACTCCAGGAGCTTCTTTTCCCAATCCGATTTTGGATCCAGTCGAATATTCTACACCTTGACTAACTTGGGGCCAGCCATAATTTTTACCTTTTTTTATCAAGTGTACCTTATCACCACCGCTAGGTCCATGCTCAGTTGTCCAAATGTTCCCTGTATTTGGATCAATCGCTAGACCCTGATTATTTCTATGTCCGAAGGAATATATTTCAGGTCTCAAATTACCCGGTTCTTTGTTTATCAATGGGTTGTCTTCAGGTACTCCTCCTGCTTCTTTAATCCTGATCATAGATCCTGCCGGATCTGTAAGATCTTGGGAAGGATATCTGATTCCTCTGTCTCCAATTGAAAAAATGACAGTACCATCGCCCGGAAAAATTATCCTGCTACCATAGTGTCTCCCAGGTTCAGTTTTAGGTGCTTGCGTATATAGAACTTCTACATCTTCCAGTTTTTTCTTATCAGAAGAGATTTTGGCTCTAGCAATGGCTGTACCGGTACCATAATCTCCCTTTCCAAAGTTGGAATCATCGTCACCAGGGCTTGAATAAGTAAAATAAATCCAGCCATTTTCAGCATAATTGGGATGGGCTACTACATCCAATAATCCACCTTGATTGCCACCATCAGGAGCAGTTTTTTGATCTTCATCCGTATCGATTTTAGGTAGGTTTTCAAGAGAAGTAATGTTATCTCCAACAATATGCAGCAGCCTTCCCGGCCTTTCTGTCACGAGCATGCTACCATCTTCGAGCCATGTGACTGCCCAAGGGTGTTCCAGTCCTTCTACTACCTGTACAACCTTAAAAGTTGCCTTTTCACTGCTGATTTCTTCCTCAACAGTTTTGTTGATCACTTTTTGGGCATGGGAGTCAGGTATTACGCCCATGAAAATTATCGTTAGAGAAAAGAGTTTTAGAAAATATTGTTCCATGACAATTAAAGGTTTTTGGTTTGTGAAAAATCTACATCAATTGCTCCAAACTGAAGTACTAATCCGTACCGGTTTGAATTTTTACATTCATAGTGCCAAGGGTATTTTAATACATACAATTCCAAGACCAACTGCCAAAAAAGCTTAATTGATGGTATTTATGAGCCATCAGTTGAATAGTGTGGAACAAGTTCCCCAAAAAATTACCCTAATCAGGGGAATTTTGAGATATTTAGGGAAAGATTTTATCCAATCCTAGGAAAGATGAAAAATGCTATGAAATACAAGCAAACTATACTTTTGATTTATTTTTCAATTTTAATCACTTGTAATGTTAAAGAAGAAAGTTCTGAGCTTGAAACTTTGCCCAATATAGTTTTGATCTACACGGATGATCAGGGCTACAATGACCTAGGTGTGTACGGTTCTCCGGACATTCTCACTCCCAATCTGGATCAACTGGCACAAGAAGGAATGAGATTTACCAATTTCTATGTGGCTCAGGCAGTATGTTCGGCATCAAGGGCTGCTTTACTTACGGGTACTTACCCTAACAGAATAGGAATTCATGGTGCTTTAGATCACAGCAGCAGGCATGGTCTCAACCCTGAGGAAGTGACAATCGCCAAAATGCTGAAGCCGAAAGGGTACCAAACAGCTATTTTCGGCAAGTGGCATTTGGGACATTACCCGGAGTTTCTTCCTACAAACCACGGGTTTGATGAATTTTTCGGAATCCCCTATTCCAATGATATGTGGCCTTATCATCCCGAAACTAAGGATTATTATCCTCCACTGCCTTTGTATGAAAATGAAAAGGTAGTGGATACCCTTCATACTGATCAGAGCATGCTCACCACTTGGCTTACAGAAAGAGCCATCAGTTTTATTGAAAAAAATAGGGAAAAGCCTTTCTTCCTTTATCTGCCTCACCCAATGCCGCATGTGCCACTTTTTGTCTCGGAAAAGTTTGAAGGGAAATCAGAAAGGGGCTTATATGGAGACGTCATTATGGAGTTGGATTGGTCTGTGGGAGAAATCGTAAAATCGATCAGAGAGAAAGGATTAGAAGAAAATACTTTGATTATTTTCCTCTCTGACAATGGTCCTTGGTTGTCATACTCTTTACATGCCGGATCAGCATACCCGCTTAAAGAAGGTAAAGGAACTTCTTGGGATGGTGGAGTAAAAGTACCGGCCATCTTCAAATGGCCAGGTAAAATTCCTGCACAAAGTGTTCAAAAGCATCCTGCTATGAACATTGATATACTGCCTACTATCGCTGCTGTCACGGGAGCCGGATTACCTGAAAATCATATTGATGGAATGGAAATAACTTCGATGTGGAAGAATACAGCCTCAAAATCGCCTCAGGAAGCTTATTTTATATATTACAACAGAAATGACCTCCAGGCAGTATTGATGGATGAGTGGAAACTGGTCTTACCACACAGCTACAGGTCTCTCAAGGAAGGCCAATCTCCTCGTGAAGACGGAATGCCACTTAAATATGAAATGAGAGAGCTTTCAAAGCCGGAGCTTTATCATATTGCCAAAGATCAATCAGAATCCACTAATGTAATCGAAGATTATCCTGATATCTATCAAAAGATGCTGGATTTGGCGGAACATGCAAGAAAGGATTTGGGCGATGCCTTAACCGAGAAGGAGGGTGTAAATCTCCGTAAACCGGGTACTATAGATTAAAAAATGAAGTTTTTAGAATATTTAAGAATCATACCTCATTTATTTGCGTTTTGCTTATTGACCTCGGAGAATTGATAAATAATGAAGCGTAAATATTTCCTCTGGATTTTAATCCCCCTGTTTTTCTTTTTGATAGTGCTGCCAGGAGCAGCTGTTTTTTTATTGTACAAAAATCAAAAACAGCTTACGCAAAAAGGTTTGGCAGCTTTAAATGAAAAAATTCCGGGCGAACTGATTATCAAGGATTCGTACATTTCTCCTTTCAAAAATTTTCCTTACATCTCCATTGACCTACATCAGGCTAAGCTTTTCGGAGAAAAAGGAAATTACCAGGACACCATATTGTCAGTAAAGGATCTATATGTTGGTTTTGATGTTATGGAGATCATTTCAGGAAATTATACCGTCAAGTCCGTCAAACTGAGTTCAGGAAAAATTCACCTGCTGACGGACAGCGAAGGCAAACTGAACTTGATGAAAGCCATAGAAATGGAAAAGGAAGTGGAGAAAGATGAAGTTGGGTTAGACTTGTCGCTATCATCTATTTCTCTTGAGGATGTCTTAGTCACCCATCAAGAGCCAACTTCCTCTTCTTCGCTCAGCATGAAGATCGCCAAAAGTCAGGCTGCTATTAAATTACAGCAAGATCATGTGTTTGTAGATTTGGACGGTGCATTGGTGCTGGACCTTTATCAGGATGGAGAGCCATCTTTTTTCAATGAAAAAAACATAGGCTTAGGTTTGGCCTTAGACTACAATCAGGCTACTGGTACAGTCAATTTGAAAAAGTCCCAGCTTCAACTGGAGGAAGCGAGGTTTTCTCTATCTGGCAGCGCCATTATCAAGGATGATATTGATCTGGACCTAAAACTAGGTGGTGAAAAACCGGACTTTTCTTTGATAGCTGCTTTTTTACCCAATGAAACAGCCGAAGGTCTGAAAAGGTATAAAAATCAAGGCGAGGTTTTTTTTAACGGTAGGGTAAGAGGCAAAGCAGGGAATGGACAGGTTCCCGAAATAGCAGTAGAGTTTGGTTGTGAAAACGCCTATTTTCTCAATCCCAACAGTGACAAAAAAGTAGATGACCTCCGGTTTACAGGCTATTTTACCAATGGAAAGGATCGTAATCTCAAAACATCTGAATTTCAATTGCTCAATTTCAATGCTCGTCCTGAGGAAGGTATATTTCAGGGAAGGTTGGTGATAAGGGATTTTGAAAATCCTTATGTCAAGATCAACCTGAATGCCGATCTGGATTTAGGTTTTTTAGGCCAGTTTTTTGAAATTGAGGGACTTCAGGGGATCAGCGGTCAGGTGATGCTCAATATGGATTTTGATGAATTGATTGATATCGAATCAGGAATAGGAACAGTAGGGGACATGCAAAACACCCTGCAGAGTGAATTGATCGTTAAGAATCTGAATTTTTCACTTCCTGAATTACCTTATCCGGTCAGACAAATGAATGCCTATGCTTTTATGAAAGAGGGAAATCTTAGGTTGGACAGGCTGGATTTCAAAATACTTGATTCCGATTTTTCAATGAAGGGATCGTTTGATGATTTTCCCGCGTTGATTCACGGAGAGGATTTACCTGTTAAGGCCAACATGAGTGCCAAAGCGACTAAAATTGATCTGGGCCAACTGCTTCCTGAAGACAGCAGCATGACAGAAGTGATCACGGATTTCAGGGTAAAGTTGGCTTTTGAATCCAGAGGAAATCAGCTACAGAATTTCGAATATCTTCCAAAAGGAGAGTTTTTTGTGGAAGATTTTTACGCTAAATTGAAGCATTTCCCACATGAGCTCCATGATTTTGACGTGGATATTTTGATCGGTGAAAAGAAGCTCGAAATCAAAGAGTTTACTGGAATGATAGATACGTCAGATTTCAGGTTTACTGGAAAAATCGACAATTATCCCAAGTGGTTTGAGCAGGTCACAGTAGGAAGCAGCAATATTTACTTTGATTTTGAATCCGAGAATTTGGTAGTCAATGACCTCTTGACATATCAAGGGGTAAATTACCTTCCTGAAGATTACCGTGAGGAACAACTTCAACAGGTAAAAGCCAAAGGAAAAGTAAACCTTCTGTATGATGGAGATTTTCAGTCTGCTGATTTGGTTTTGGAACAATTGCAGGGCAGAATGAAAATCCATCCCCTTAAGTTGGAGGATTTTCAAGGAAGGGTTCATTTTGAAGAAAATTTTGTCCAAGTGGATGATTTTAAAGGGAAAATGGGTATTTCTGATTTTAAGGTAAATCTTGGATACAACCTTTCAGATAGCCTGGTTTCCAAGAAAAATTATTTCTCGATAATCTCTGAGAGATTGGATTTGGATGCTTTATTGGGATTTGAATCCATCGATAAGGAAGTGAAGCATGAGGAAGCTTTTAATATTTTTGAGTTGCCTTTTTCTGATATGGATTTTTCGGCCCGGATCGATAAGATGAATTACCATACATTTTGGTTGGATGATGTGGTCTTTGAAGGAAGAACAACCCCAAACCATTACCTCTATGTAGACACACTGGGGCTTAGGGCAGCGGATGGCAGACTTGGAGTAAAAGGTTATTTTAACGGATCAGATCCTGATAAAATCTATTTCAACAGTACGATGAAAGCTGAAAAGCTTGATCTGGACAAGCTGATGATTAAGTTTGACAACTTTGGACAAGATCAGATGATCAACGAAAATCTTCATGGTTTGGTCTCGGGAACTATCAAAAGTAATTTTCTGGTATATCCAGATCTTACGCCGATTATTGAAAAGTCTGAAGCGCAAATGGACCTAATTGTCTACCAAGGAAGGTTGGTCAAATTCGCACCACTACAGGCCATGGGGGATTATTTTAAGGACCGGAACCTGAATAATGTGAGGTTTGATACTTTGAAAAATACCTTTGAACTCAAAGAGGGTATTTTGAATATTCCAAGGATGAACATCAATTCCAGTTTGGGTTTTATTGAGATTTCCGGGAAGCAAAGCCTTGATCTGAACATGGATTATTTTATCAGGGTTCCGTTAGGATTGGTGACTCAAGTGGGCTTTAGGTCACTCTTTGGCGGTAAATCCCGTGAGGAAATCGATCCTGAACAGGAGGATGAGATCATTAGGAGAGATCCAAATTCAAGAGTGAGATTCCTGAATATTTCGATGAGCGGTACTCCTGATAATTACAAAATAGGCTTGGGAAGAGATAAAAATAAATAGGGCTTGCTGAAAAAGTCTCAGGTATGCCAGATTCAAAGCGGGCGAATGAAGATGTATGCTTAAACTTCGAGTGAGCCCAATGAAGAAGATGGTATGCCTGAGACTAGCCTTAAAATTTCGAATTTTGAAATTTTAAGGAGCACTGAAATCAAGCTATAACATTGAATAAACGTGCACATGCTTAAAAAGAAAATACCTGACAAATGGGGTATTCATCAAAATTTAAAGAATTTATTCTTCAGTTGGCGTTTTTCAGCACGCCCTAAATAAGGCCAGAACTTTGAGCACTGGCCTTATTTATAAATCTTATGATGTTTTTAAACCTGGAAATTGAATTTAGGAATAGTTACCCCAACCAAGATCCCCACGGAATTCTGCTTAGGATCAATAAAAGTCCGATAGCATACATCATATAAATGGACCTGAATTTGGCCCGGCTTTCAGTCAATTTTTTAGCTCTTGAATAACCAATAGTAATCAGTACAATAGCCACAATATTGATCAAGGGGTGTTCCAGGGCAGTGAGTCTGGCAGCACTGTCCGACATAGCTCCTCCGCCTTTGAGTAAAGAGAAGCCCACCGGACTCACAAAATACAAGATCAATCCGACCAAAAGCTGAACGTGTGCCAATATGAAACCTACTAGAGCAAGTTTCCGGTCTTTTTCTGTAAAAGCCCTATTGCTTAAAGACCCTACTAATGCTAGAATAAAAACAATTGCCAAAATGGCCAAAACCAGGTATGCGAGACCTGAATGAAGATGTTGTAATCCTGTATACATATTTATTTTGTTTTCTGATGCTTTAAAGATAGCAGGAAATTCTTTTCCTAAATTATTCTACAAACAAAACTAATCCTTTTAAATACTCTGTCTCCGGATGGAAAATATTTATGGGATGGTCCCCAGGCTGGGAGAGGAAATGCAAGATCCTTACATTTCTGCCTGCGTCATGAGCAGCAGCTGTGATAGTATTGGCAAATAACTGCTTGTCCACCACCTGTGAACAGGAAAAGGTAAATAAGATGCCACCCGGTTTGATTCTTTTCAGTGCCTCAGAATTGAGTCTTTTGTAGGCCTGAACAGCATTGTGCCGGGATTTAATATTTTTGGCAAAAGCAGGTGGGTCCAAGACTACAAGGTCAAAATCATTTTCAATTTCTTTGATATACCTGACCACGTCGGCGACCACTGATACATGCTTACCTTTAATTCCCGAGTTGATTTGGAGATTGGTTTCCGTAAGTTCTATTGCTTTTGAAGAAATGTCTACCGAATGCACCTCTTCAGCACCAGCTTTCAAGGCTGCTATGGAAAATCCACCCGAGTAACAAAAGGTGTTTAGAACCTTTTTCCCTTTGCTGTACCTTGCCAGTAAATCACGGTTTTCCCTTTGATCAATGAAAAAACCGGTTTTTTGACCTTTTTCCCAGTCTATTTCATAATAGCTTCCATTTTCCCGTATTTGATTGGAGTCGGGTTTGCCAAAGAGCCATCTGTTTTCTGCACCAATGTCTTTTGGTAAGGTTTCAGCACTTTTTTCGTATACAGCTTTTAACTCCTCGCCCAAAACATCCTGAAGCGCGGCAGAAATCTCCTTCACATGTTTGTACATTCCTATATGATGCGTCTGAATTACCGCTGTCCCATTGTAATAATCAACGATCAAACCAGGCAGGCCATCTCCTTCCCCGTGAATGAGCCTAAAGACATTGGTATCATCATTTTGCCATAGTCCCAGGTTTTTTCTGACTTTCAATGCCTTTTGTATTTTCTGAGTCCAAAATTCATGATCAATAGGTACTTCCTCGAAGGATATCAGTCTAACCATAATTGATCCATATTGAAAATGACCTACACCCAAAAAGCTGTCTTTCGCACTGAATATTTGTACCAAGTCCCCATTTTTTAGCTCATCACTTTTTTGGGATATAGCACCTGAAAAAATCCAATGGTGTTTTCTTAAAATTGAAATTTCTTTACTTCGGTGTAATATGAGTTTGGGATACGCTAACATGTGTAATTTTTTTATTGGGAAATACATAAGAGCCAAGTACCATAAAGATAGCACTTATTAGTAATGCAGGTATATGCGGGTAAAATGGTAGTTCGTAAGCTGATAGAGCAAGAAATGAAATCATGCCAAAGACTATGGACATAAGCGCACCCATTTCGGAAGCTTTTTTCCAATATAGCCCGGCTGTCAGTGGAACAAATAGAGATACCAACATCAAAATAGAAGCTCCTGCCACCAGTTCATATATGTTGGTTTTCCATTGTGCCATCCAGGTGGCAATAATGGCTACTGAGATGATGTTGATCCTTAATATCCAAAGAAAATGCCTGTCTTTAAGTTTTTTGCCAAAATAGGGGCGTATGAGGTTTTCGGAAATAATTGCTGAAGGAGCAAGCAGCCCAGAGCTCGTAGTGCTCATGATGGCGGATATCAATGCTCCAAAGAATAGTATCTGAACATGGATTCCTGAATGCCGGAGAACCATTTCGGGAAGTAGTAGCTGTTTGTTTTCCAGGTAAATTTCCGGATAAAGGTATTTGGCTGCCAGTGCGATGAAAAGAGGCAAAAGTCCAATAGTGACATAAAAGGTTCCCGCAAGATAAGTGGAGCGAATGGCCACTTTTTCCGATTTAGCGGACATCACCCTTTGGTAGATGTCCTGACTGGGAATACTTCCAAGCCCCAGAATGGCCCAAGCCCCAAAATAATTGATCCAGGCCGTAGGCTTAGGCTCAGGGAAAAAAGTAAAACTTCCCTCAGGAGCTGATTCTAAGATAGGCATGATTCCACCGGCTTTTTGGGTTACCAGTACGGCCACCCAAATCAAACCAACCACTATCAAAGTGGTCTGAATAAAGTCAGTAATGGAAATGGCCCACATACCTCCTAAAAAAGTGTAGAAAACCACTATACCTGCACTGAGGACTATCCCGGAAGAAATACTTATATCAGATATGGAGGTGAAGATCAAAGAAAGTGCAACCAGTTGTGCTGCTACGTAGCCAAAATATGGGGGTATCATAAATATAGAGGCGAAGAACTCCACCCTTTTTCCAAAAATCTTTTTGTAGACATCACCTATTGTCAGAACATTCATGCGGTACATAGGCCTCAGATAAAACATCCCGAAAAGAATCAGGCACAAAGCCCCACCAAAAGGATCTTCAATTACCCCAAGCAGACCATGATCCAAATACTCAGAAGAGGCGCCAAAAATAGTCTCCGACCCAAACCATGTAGCAAACAGGGCAGAAGCAGACAGAAAAAGAGGCAATTGCCTGCCTGCCAATACAAAATCATTGGAGTTTTTGACCAATTTGGATGACCAAGCTCCTATAGCTACGGTAATCAGAATATAGATGATGATTGCTGTTAGAAGCAAGTTGATTTACTTTTGATTTATTACGGATGCAAGCAAGAAAGATAAGGGAAATACAGTTGAAATATGATAGAAATAAGGTTGAAATAGATCCCCAGATCAGTACAGAATCTTAGAAAGCTGTGCTGATACTAGGATTATATATCGCCGAAGGCATATATCTATTTATATCGCGAAGCATATATCGTTTAAATATCGCGAAGCATATATCATTTTAAGAATACATCTTAGCTCTCAGCTCCTTGATTTCAGCTGATTCCAAGTAGTCATCATAAGACATTCTTCTGTCAATGGTGCCTTTTGGTGTGAATTCGATGATACGGTTGGCAGAGGATTGCACAAATGCATGATCATATGAACTCATCAAAACAGTACCTGAATATTCAACAATAGCATTATTGAAAGCAGTGATGGACTCCAGATCCAAGTGGTTGGTAGGTTCGTCCATGACCAATAAATTGGGGTTTTGAAGCATCATTTTGGAAATCATACACCTTACTTTTTCCCCTCCTGAGAGAACAGAGGATTTTTTGAGTGTCTCTTCGCCGGTAAATAGCATTCTTCCTAAGAAAGTCCTTACATAAGCTTCTTCCTGATTGGCGGAGTATTGCCTCAACCAATCAATAAGATTCAGGTCAGAACGGAAATGTTTTGAGTTATCGTTCGGCAAATAGGCTTTGTTGATAGTAACACCCCACTTAAAGCTTCCTTTTTGCACGGGGATTTCTTCCATAATGGTCTGGAAAAATTTCGTCACCGCTTGTTTGGTCTTTGAAATAAAAGCAATCTTATCCCCTTTGTCCACCATTAAGTTGACATCGGTAAAATAAGTCACATTGTCATCTTTCAGCTCCAAACCCTCAGTCATAAAAATCTGATCTCCTGCTTCTCTTTCAGGCTTGAAGATGATACCCGGATACTTTCTTGTGGAAGGCTCGATGTCATCAACATTGAGTTTTTCAAGCATTTTCTTTCTGGCAGTGGCCTGCTTGGATTTGGCAACGTTGGCTGAGAATCGCGCAATAAACTCCTGCAGTTCTTTTCTCTTTTCTTCTACTTTCTTGTTTTGATCAGATCTTTGCTTAGAGGCAAGCTGGGAAGATTCGTACCAGAAAGTGTAGTTACCACTATAGATTTTTATCTTTCCGAAGTCGATATCTACGATATGAGTAGAAACCGCATCCAGAAAATGCCTGTCGTGAGACACTACGATGACCAGGTTTTTGAAATTCACCAAAAAGTCTTCCAGCCAGTTGATGGTTTCTGAATCCAAGTCATTGGTAGGTTCATCCAGGATAAGGATGTCGGGATTTCCAAAGAGTGCCTGGGCAAGAAGTACCCTTACTTTTTGATTACCGGCCAAGTCCTTCATTTGCATGTAGTGCAAATCTTCTGAAATTCCAAGTCCGGAAAGAAGGGCAGCAGCATCAGACTCAGCATTCCACCCGTCCATTTCTGCGAATTCAGCTTCCAGTTCGGATGCCTTGATTCCATCTTCTTCAGAAAAGTCAGCTTTCATGTAAATGGCATCTTTCTCCGCCATGATGGCATAGAGTTTTTTGTGGCCCATGATCACCGTCTTTAGCACCTCTACTTCATCAAACTCGAAGTGGTTTTGTTTCAAAACCGCCATTCTTTGTCCAGGAGTGATATTGATGCTGCCTGAAGTACTGTCTTGGTCCCCCGCAAGAATTTTCAAAAATGTGGACTTTCCGGCACCATTGGCACCGATGACACCATAACAGTTGCCTGGGGTGAATTTGAGGTTTACGTCTTCGAATAAGGTTCTCTTTCCGAATTTGAGGGATAAATTATCTACTGATATCATTTGATTGCGCTAATTTTTAAAGTTGCAAAGATAGGCAAATCTTAAAGAATGATTCAATTTCAGGACAATTTGAGCAGTTTTGGGTCAAAATAAAAACGCTGAATTCTGAAGAAAACAGCATTTTAATTTGTTTTGAATCGGCAGATTGCTAAAAATCAGTATTCCTGTCTATGATTTCTTTTTCCTGTATCCAGATATTCCTAAATAGCACCGAATGCCCTTCGGCCTGTAGTTTGATTCCTCCCGGTCTGTCAGTTATGCCTTTTCCTCCATCATTTCCACCATCCAACCCGGAATTGGCACCTCCCCAGACTTGCTCTATTTCCCGGTCTTCATGGATCTTTTTTCCATTAAAGTAAATGGTTACTCGGGCTTTCTCGGTACGTTTTCCATCTTCAAACCTTGCCGCACGGAATTGTATATCATAGGCGTTCCACTTGCCTAGGCCCAAATAAGCCTTTTCTTTTGGGAGGTGTTCATTGATGATAGCAGCCATGCCATGTAGGCCATAGTCTCCATCCAAAATCTGTATCTCATATCTGTTTTGAAGGTAAACTCCTGAGTTGCCTCCTTCTTCCTCCACTAGAAATTCAACATGCAACCTAAAGTCTGTAAATTCCTTTTTGGTGACAATATCAGCCGCACCGTATTTTCCTCCGGCACCATCCTTATCATTACTGCTCATGACGGTTCCGCTGTCGATAGGATCTTCCACAATCTTCCATTTGATAGGTAATGTAGCCGCAAGCCTTGGGCCATCCCAATAAGTCCATTTTTCGTCAAGCATCTCCCTGCTCCCATCAAAAAGCATTTCAGCGTCGGTAGGTTTTTCAGAGCCCACACCTATTTGGGCAAATAAAGGGAATGTTATAACAAAACACAGAGGCAATAAAAGGGTCAATTTTCTCATTTTCTTATTTAGTTCTAGAATGGAATTTAGTCAATTCCTAGAAATTTTTGTGTAAAAATCACATAATAGGACAAAATACGCTTATCATCATTTCAGGGGCGTAAAATCTGTTTATATTGAGGCCGAAACTTAAAAAAATGGAATTGAAAATAAGGTTTGTTCTCCTGATTCTGGTAATGATATCCTGTACCGGAAGATCTGAATTGAAGCTTGATCCTGAATCCTACAGGGAAAAAATAGATGAATGGCATGAAGCGCAGATGGATTTCTTGCGCTCAGATGAAGGCTATCTGAATCTGATTGGACTTCATTGGCTTGAAGATGGAAAAAATAGTTTTGGTACCAAATCGGTAGACTTGAAGGTCATACATAGTGATTTGCCTGATGTATTGGGATATTTTATTTTGGAGGAGGACAAGGTGTTTTTTGAGCCGCAGGTGAGCGGAATTCAATTGGAATCGAAGGAAGTCAACGAAAAGGTTTTGATTTTTGATCTGAGAGATGGTTTGGATTTGCACATGGACTATGGAAGTCTTCATTGGAACATCATCAAAAGAGGGGATAAGTTTGGGGTGAGACTGCGTGACCTTGAAGCTAAAGAAGTTATTGATTTTGAAGGGGTAGATCGTTTTCCAGTAGACTTAAAATGGAGGATAAAAGCCAGATTTGTTCCTTACGAACCGGTCAAAGAAATCATGATTTCTAATGTCGTGGGCCAAGTCATGCCGAATATTTCATCAGGATATGTGGAGTTTGAGTTTGAAAACAAACTGTATCGCTTAGACGCGCTAGCCAATCCAGATGATGACGAACTTTTTTTAATGTTTGCAGACAAAACAAGTGGAGACCTTTCATACGGAGGAGGTAGATACATGTATGTAGACAGGGATTTTACTTCGGAAGAGATTATCCTTGATTTCAATAAAGCATACAATCCCCCCTGCGTATATACAGCCTATGCCACCTGTCCCTTGCCGCCTAAGCAGAATGTTTTAGATCTTGAAGTTAATGCGGGACATAAAAATTTCGGTAAACATTAAGCTGCTTCCCTTAACTCATTTTGGGATTCTGATTTGGAATTTTTCTTTACTCTTGCGACATTTTCCAAAAAGTCAATTGTTTCCTGTAGTACACTTTCCCAATCTTTTGAGGTTATATCAGAAGCAATTACATGGTCGCCTGTCTCCGGAAAAGCTACTTTTCTTTTGAGTCTTTCAGGAGTGGAAATACTGTTGTACATTTCCTGCATTTTGGGGACAGATACCACAAAATCCTGTTCCTCATCGTTTTTGTAGTAATAGCCTAAAAAAGTGGGCTGAGAAACATTTTTAAAGGTATCTTCTGTCATTTTACTCCTAAGCAATACCGCCAAACTGCTGAAAGAATTGACATGGTATTGTTCTGACCAAAATCTTGCTTTATCTCCCTCCCTCGGAGTAAGTCTCACTCCGTTGTCATACAGAAAATTTTCTGCTAGATATTTAGACCAAGGCTTGAAAAACTGCTCCAATGCATCACCACCCTCACGGATCGCAGGTGAATAGAGTACTAAAGCCTTCATGTCAGGTCTTTCTGAAGCCAAGACCAGGGACAAAGCACCTCCCATCGATGTGCCTACCACAATTACCGAATCTCCCAGGCTTTTGCCTATCATATAGGCTTCTCTGACTTCATCTACCAACATTTGCGCGCTTAGGTGCCTGAAAGCATCCGGTCGGTTGATACCGTGTTCAGGTAAACGTACAAGATAGACATTGGCTGCGAAGTATTCCCCCAGCCTTCTGTTTACAGGGCTGCCTTCTCTCTCACTGGCACCAAATCCATGGATGTATACAATAGAGTAGGGGGTTTTGCTTTTATTTTGCTCATCTGCCCAGATAATTTTAGCTTCATTACCAGGTTTTAGACCCTGAACGGTGTCTTCTTTGGACCGGATAAGTTCCTCCAATTCCCCCATTCTGGTGGGTACCGTAGGATATTCTCCAAGCAAATCCTGAACCCTTTCCCTAGGTCCAAATGTATATACCAAAGCCAGCACAATGGCCAGAGATAGCAGGAATATGAGAAGCTTTTTCAACATAGGGAAATGGTTTTGTTTTTTTGAATGTGAGGCTGATTGAGTACCTTACTGCTTTCAAATATAGCTTTTTCGAACCTAATTTCTTTTCTGTTGTAATAAAGTAGTCGTCTCTTTTTCAGTCCGCTTAATACTGAGGTGATATTCTGTCGACAGGTTTTAAGCATACTGGCCAAATCCTCATGGGTAAAAAAATTGGGCATGACATAGCTTTGGCCTTTCTTTTCTCCAAATATTCTGCAAAAATCAGCCAAAAGAAAAAACACCCTTTCCTCAAGCTCCAAGTCATGGTTTTTGACTTTTTGCTGATGGATTCTTTGTAACCGTGCATTGTAAAAATCAATGAGAAGTAAGTTCAATTGTTCCATCTGAGATGAATTCAGAAAGCCCAATGGCAGGCAATACATTTCAGAGTATTTTAAGGACTCGATAAAAAACAGATCACTGCTTTTGTAATTATCATGGGAAACCAAAAAGTATTCATTTTCAAAAATCAAATCTGTATTTACTTTGACTCCACTGTCATTGATGGCGAATATTTTTGAAATTCCCTTTTTGATCCAGATCAATTTGACATTATTTTCCTTTAATGGGTTGAGTTGCAAAATGTTGATTTTTTCACCTGCTGAGATCATCAATTCTTTTAAATCATCCATTTTTTTTATGAGCTAAATCTGGTGACCAAATTACTCTAAAATTGCCTTTTGGAAGTAAAGGAATTATTAAGGTTAGACGAGCTTGAGTTAACAATGAAAAAATAAAGGCCACTTAAAAAGCGGCCTTTATGTTGAGTATATAAAGGTTAGTGATTAAAATGTATATCTCGCTCCTATCTGGACTTGGAAAGGAGGATTAGCTCTGACAGTTTCACCAAAAGTTGGGTTAACCCTATATGCATATTGAGGCCTTCCCTGAGCCGTGGCAATTGGATCTAGTCCTAGAGTCTGAAGCAATACCTGATTTCCACCCGGAACTGTTGGAGCACCACCCCATTCGCTATTAAGAAGGTTGGTGAAGTTAAATACTTCAGCTATTAGCTCAAGATTTCCTTTGCCCATTCCTTTGATGATGGAATTGTCGATATTGAATGTGAACCTCACATCTACATTGTGCCAAAATGGGTTGTAGATTTCATTTCTTGGAGCTATTTCATCTAAGTTGTCGACTAGCAGTCCTCTGGCAATGTTATCAGAATTCGCCAATACTACATCCATCCCATCTGCAATGATGTTTTCAAAAGGTGTGGCATTTGGATTAGCCCTTATGGTTTCAGGATTGAAGACAAATGCTCTTTTATTAGCATTGATCAAAAGGCCTGCACCATCACCTACGATATCACCAAATACCAGTGGTGTCCATGGAAGCCCTGACTGACCTACATACCTGGCCGAGATTCTCATGTTTTTGAAAGCAGGTGAAGTTCCGAAAAGGACAATCTTATGTCTAAAGTCTGTATTGGCACCACCCCTGTTGGCTACCAAATCTCTTGGATCATCTACTATGGCTGTTAAAACAGATGTTCTGGCAATACAGCAGTTGTAGGAGTTGTTGTCCTCTGTTCTGTTGACAGTGAAAGTACCGGTGATGCTACCTCCTTTACGGAATATATAGCCTGATTCGAAAATGATACCTCTCTGCCAAATATCCGAATCTCCGTTAAGCTCTAATACCCTACCTAGATTTGCATTGGCATTGACTACTGAAGGGTTGATAGGATAGACCACCACGCCTGGGTTGTTGACATTGACTGGAGTGATCTGATCCGGTCTTGCAAAAACCCCTCTGTTGTTTTCATTGGCAAGTCTAAAGGCAAAATCCTGAGTCAGGTTCAGATCTTGATACCTATAGTTGTTAATAGTTCTGGCAAAGTAAGCATTCGCGCCAAGGTAGAATTCATTAGTGATAAATCTTCTGTAGGCCAAGTTACCTTTCCAGGTGTAAGGAGCTTCAAAATCCTCTCCGATCAAATTGATATATGGTGATCTTCCTACGCCTCCTGCAGGTACTCCGGGAACAGAAGATGGGTCTGCTATGAATCTTGGGAAATCCGGTGTAGGAACGTCGGCTCCCGTCAGCAACAAATCCGTCAAAATGGTACCGGACTGAAGTATATTTGACAACTGGGCCCAGTGGACAATATTTGCAGAGTACCCACCGATTCCGAATTTCAGAACATTTCGCTGGTCTTCGTTGAAGTCATAGGTGAATTGCAATCTAGGCTGGAAGTTGTTATAATCCCTTGCCACCACATCTGTTCTTCTCCCGAGTTCACTCAATACTAGAGGGTTGAATTCAGGTGCAGTCAAGAAGACAGTAGCATCCCATCTCATACCAAACATGGCACTCAGTTTATTGGTGATATTGGTTTCAGCTTGTACAAAAGCAGACAGGTCTAAAGCTGTTTGCCTCAACTTAGGCGCATACCTGCCATCAGGATTGTTGGGTACCAGCCTTGAGTACTGAAATGGTGTGCCTTCTTCCAAAGCATCCAAGCTGGCAAACTGGAATAAACCACCTTGTTCGTTGGTATTCAGGGTGTTGGTGAAAGTCACCATGTTATCCGTACCAAAGGTCCAGAAAATTTTCCCTGTTTGAAGGTAGGTGGTGTTTATCAACTGGAACTGTTGTTCTCCCTGCTCTTCAGGTGCTATCCTATTTCCACCAAATTGAAATTGTCTGAAAAGCCTGGTACCATCTTCCTGAAAAGACTCTATTCCTACAAATCCTCTGGGTGCAAAAGACCTTGCTACAAAATCTCTTTGTGCACGGAGGTATTGGAGTTTAAACTCATTGGTAAGTTTGGAAGAAAAGTTTGATCTCAAGGCCAACTGACTATTGACTCCAAAAATCCTTAAATCTCCTCTGGAATCGGCTAAAGCGGTGTTATCGCCACCCACTACAAATTCATTTTCACCCCAGAAAAAATTGTTTCTAAAGGTCAGCTTGTGAGTAGGATTGATCTGCCAGTCCAATCTTGCAAAAGCAGTCCTGTTTGTGGGTCTTATATTAAAAAGACCAGTCTGCTGTCTGTTTGGATCAAGTCCATATCTTTCTTCAAGAATATTGATGAACCTGTCGAGATTTTGTTGGGTGATCTGTTCTAGCCTTTCGGTTTGGTTATCCCTAACATCAATTATGGCAAATGGCTCACTCCTGTCTTCAAAATCCAAAGCTGCAAAGAAGTGAAGTTTGTCTTTGATAATAGGTCCACCTAATGAAAAACCGTATTGATTTACATTGAAATTATTGATGGGTCTTCCAATATAGTCTTCATCTGCTGTCAAGGCTTGGTTACGGTTAAAGAAAAATGCCGAACCTGAAAATTCGTTGGTACCTGATTTTGTCACCACGTTAATGGCTCCTCCACCTTGTCTGCCTTCCATTACATTGTATTCGTTGGTGGTTATTTCGTATTCTCTGATGGCCTCCATGGATACCGTATACTGGGAAATCAAGCCACCATTCATCATGAACCTTTGATTTCCCCCATCAAGGGTAATGGCTGTAGAGCTCACTCTTGTACCTCCAATAGCCAAAGAACCACCGGGGGATGTGGTAGGAGCAAGATTTGCCAAATCCTGAAAACTCCTTCCGTTGGTTGGCATGAATTTGATTTCCGTCATGCCCAACCTTGTACCAGCTCCAAGAGGAGATACCCTGTTTGGTGCGTAATCATCTGCACTGATGACTATGGTTTCCAAAGTTCCTTCACCGTCTCTTAGGTCAAAGTCTACCCTGATCTGGTCTCCTAAATTAAGTTCATACCCTTTTTTTTCCAAGCTTCCTTCTCCAACAAAGGAAGCCTTGATGCTGTAAGGTCCTCCTAGTGGAATCTGATTGATCTGAAACCTACCTTCAAGGTTGGTGACAGCACCGGTTGTAAAACCTGTAGATTCATTTTTGATGACCACATTAGCTCCCGGCAATGTTTCACCTTCTGCGGACCTAACTACACCAAAGAGTGAAGCAGATGCCGACTGGCCAAAACTCTGAGTGACTGATAACGATATAACGCTAATGAGCCAGGCCATGAATAGTAAAGATTTTTTCATTTTGGTAGTTTTTTATTGATTCAGACATAAAACTACCTTGGATGATGGGCCTTCGATTGTCGTATGGCGACAAATGAGAATTCTTAACCTATTCGTAATTTTCAGGAAATTTTGGGTACATATTGTTGCTTTGAAATTATTCATGTCAATCTCCTCTACCATGCAAAAAGTGAAGTTGTGTTCATTATTCAGGACGAATACACTGCTGAATATTATCATAAACACGGAGATGAATATGATCCGGAAAGATTGAATTTAGAAGGCGCAATAAATGATATACAGTTATTTTGAAATGTTGGGCTTAGACTTGCCAACAGCCAATATTGGCCTCAATGGAAGGCAAGCTCAGAATTTAAAAGCATAAGTGAAGCTTACATGAAAAAATAAAACCACTGAAGAAAGTATAATCCCAGCGATGTAAGTTGCTGGGATTTTTTTTCTTTGATTTAGTGAGTAAAACAAACTTTTTGAATATTTGTATAAACTTTTGGTAAGTCATTACCGTTATCGTCTTGTTTTATCGAAATTGATGGAAAGCATTCTTCAAAAAATCCGGGTTGATGTCAATACGGATATTTATCTCAAAGACCCATTCAGTTCAGATTTGGGTAAGGAGTTGATTTCCCAAAGTGTCAACTTATTAATTGACTTAGGGTTTGAGAACTTCACCTTTAAAAAACTGGCATCCCACGTGGGATGTACAGAATCTGCTATTTACAGGTATTTTGAGAACAAGCACAAACTCCTTCTTTACCTTACTTCTTGGTACTGGGGATATTTGGAACAAAACCTGGTGTATGCAACGGCAAATCTTACCGATTCGAAAAAAAAGTTGAAAATAGCTGTTAGGATTCTTGTGAAAGGTCCTATCTTCACCCAAAACGATTTTATAGACCCCATGCAGCTGCGGAGGTTATTGACAGATGAAGCTACCAAAGCCATTATGACCAAAGAGGTAGACGAAGAATACAGAAAAGGGTTTTTTAACCACTATCATAAGCTGGGTGAAAGAATAGCCAAAATAGTTCTCGAAGTAAACCCGAAATTTGAATTCCCAAAGACATTGGTGTCTACAGTAATGGAATCCAGTCTGATGCAGTCTTACTATGCAAGGCATTTGCCTGCACTTACAGAGCACCAGCCTGGTGACGAAAGAAGAATTGATTTTTTCAATAACCTAGTTTTCAAAACCATAGAAAATGAAAATTGATTATACCATGACACCTTTAAGGAGGTTTTTCAAACTTCTTAAAGAGGAAAAAAAGGAAGTATATGCCATTTACTTCTATTCATTGCTCAATGGTGGGGTATCTTTGATCCTACCATTAGGTATTCAAGCCATTGTCAATTTTGTATTGGGAGGAAGGGTCAGTACAGCTTGGTTGATAATGGTTTTGGTAGTAGCTGTAGGAATCACCTTTGGTGGATTTCTTCAGATTTCCCAGCTTTATCTCACAGAGAAACTTGAGCAAAGGATTTTTACCAAGACAGGTTTTAGCTTTGCATATAGGCTTCCCAGGTTGAAATTGGATGAACTACAAGAAAAGCACCCACCTGAATTGGTCAACAGGTTTTTTGATGCGGTGAACCTTCAAAAAGGTATGGCCAAGATACTGATTGATTTTTCTTTTGCTACCGTGCAGATATTCTTCGGTATGATTTTGCTGGCTTTATACAATGTGTTCTTTGTTATTTTCAGTGTGATCCTTTTGGCACTTGTGGCAGTCATATTCCGATATACTAGCCCACGCGGAATGGAAACCAACCTCAAGGTATCTACTCAGAAATACAAAACGGCATATTGGCTGGAGGAAATAGGACGTACCATGGCTACTTTTAAATTGGCAGGAAATTCAAACTTGCCTTTTAAAACCATTGACAAGCTTCTGGAATCTTATGTGGATTTTAGAAATAAACACTTTGCAGTGTTGATCCTTCAATACAAGGTCATGATCGTGTTCAAGGCCTTAATTGTAACCACACTTTTGGTAGTGGGTAGTTTGTTGTTGATAGACGATCAGATCAGTATTGGTCAATTTATAGCAGCAGAAGTTATCATTATCCTTATAGTAAGCTCGGTAGAAAAAGTCATACTTTCTCTTGAGACAGTTTATGATACTTTGGTAGCTACAGAGAAGATAGGTCAGATCATGGATCTTCCTATGGAAAGATTATCCGGAACAGAAAAATCCCTTACTGCTGAAACCAAAGGAATCAACTTTGATATTAGAAACCTTACATATGAGAATAAGAGGTCTCAATATGAGATCATCAATGATTTGTCCGTCACATTAAATGCTGGAGATAAGATCATTTTGACTGGAAACAGTGGAAGTGGTAAGAGTACTTTAATGAACCTCATGGCCGGGCTTTACAGTGATTATAAAGGCCGGATCATTGTAAATGGATTACCTATCGATACCATGAATCTTGACAAACTAAGAAGTTTCATCGGTGATAGTCTTTCATATCAATCCATATTCTATGGAACCATTTATGAAAATATCACACTCCAAAAGGATGTAGATGATAAACATGTGAGGGAAATTATAGAATTGGTAGGTTTAAAAGAGTACATCTATAGACTTGAAGATGACTGGAATACCCAACTATTGCCTGAAGGTAAAAATCTCAGTAGGTTGATTATCAGTAAAATAATTCTTTCCAGATGTTTGGTGAACCATCCAAAAGCCTTGTTGTTGGAGGATATTATTTCTCCATTTGAGGATGAGGACAGAGCCAGGATCATGGATTATATTCTAGAAAAGGACTGGACAGTAGTTTTGGTCAGTGAGGATGAGGAGATCATCCAAAGGTTCCCTAGAGTAATTGAACTGGAAAGGGGAAAACTCAAGTTTGACGGTGATGCTAAAGTTTATTTAGAAGGCAAAAAGAAATAACCCAATAGCGTATGATTGATATTTCACAAAATAAGATTGGGGAGAAGGTTACTTTCAGTAAGTACAAAAGTATAAACATGTCCTTTCCCCAAGATGAGGCTAAAAAAAGAATCAGGATTCTGGTTTGGTTACTCGTGGGAGCATTTTTGTTTTTGTTTCTTCCATGGACACAAAATGTGCGCTCAGGAGGTTTTGTTACAGCTTTGAGACCTGACCAAAGGCCTCAGACAGTACATTCCATCATTGCGGGTAGAATTGAAAACTGGTATGTAGCAGAAGGTGACTACGTACAAAAAGGGGATACAGTACTGAGGATTTCGGAGATCAAAGATGATTACTTTGATCCACAACTATTGGAAAGGACAAGGTTGCAGGTGGATGCCAAAAATCTGTCAGCACTTTCCTACTCCGAAAAAGTCAAATCTCTGGAAATTCAGATCAATGCCCTGAAGGAAAACAATGTCCTAAGAAGAGAACAAGCGGAAAACAGATTGAGGATGGCCGAACTTCAGGTTACTTCAGATAGTATCCGTTTCGAACAATCAAAAGTAAATTTCAAAATCGGAGAGGATCAGCTGCGTCGGGCGAGAAGGTTGTACGAAGAAGGGTTGAGGTCATTGACTGACTTCGAACAAAGGGAATTGAGGTTTCAGGAGGTTCAGGCCAGTCTGATTGCCGCTGAAAATGACCTTCTAAAGAGTCAGAATGCAAGAATTGCTGCCACAATCGAGTTGAATGCCATAGACAATGACTTCAGGGACAGAATGGCCAAATCATCTGCTGATATGTATGAGGCACTTTCTTCACGGTATGATGCAGAAGCTACAGCTACTAAACTGGAGAATCAGTTTTCCAATTATGAAGTCAGAACAGGATTCCGATATATTTTAGCACCTCAGGAAGGGTATATTACAAGAGCCATACAGGTGGGTATAGGGGAAACGATCAAAGAAGGAGCAGAGATCATCAGTATTTTGCCCGCAAATGCCCAGTTGGCAGTTGAGATGTTTATATCTCCAGTAGACTTTCCTTTGATGAGAGTGGGAAATAGAGTAAGATTTATTTTTGATGGTTGGCCTGCCATCGTCTTCTCAGGTTGGCCCCAGATTACCAATGGTACCTTTGGTGGAGTGGTTCATGCCATAGATAATTTTGCCGGACCTGATGGGAGGTATAGGATGCTGGTAGTGGAAGATCCGGAAGATAAACCTTGGCCTGAAGCCCTTAGAATAGGTTCGGGAGCTGATGGGATAGCTTTACTCAATGATGTGCCGCTTTGGTATGAAATCTGGCGACAGCTCAACGGGTTCCCACCTGATTATTATACTGCCAGACAAAAGACAGAAAATCGAAAAAAGTAATGCATAAACTTTAAACATGCGGCTGAAATTATTAATTGTAGCATTCGGACTGATTTTTACTGCCCAAGCCCAAGAAATGTTGACCTATCAGGAATACATGATCTGGGTAAGGGAATACCACCCTGTGGCCAGGCAGGCAGATGTCACCTTAAGGTTTGGTGACCAAGAGTTGCTTGCTGCCCGTGGAGGATTTGACCCAGTTGCTTTCATGGACATCAATGCCAAAAGATTTAGGGATACGGATTATTATGATAGGCGGACAGCAGGCGTTACGGTTCCTACCTGGGGAGGCGTAGAACTTAAGGCGATAGGGGAACAAAATAGAGGTGTTTTTCTAAACCCTGAGTATAGAACGCCTGAAAGTGGCTTGTTGGCATTGGGAGCATCCGTTAACATAGGTCAGGGACTTTTCATAGACAGAAGAAGAGCGGCACTTAGGCAAGCACAGATTTATCGTGATGCTACCCGTGCAGAAAGAGAACTGATCCTCAACGACCTGTATTTGGATGCAACGGATATTTATTGGCAATGGGCAGCGGATTACAATAACCTAGAAGTGTTAAGGGAAGGCTTACGTCTTGCTGAAATGCGCTTTGAAATGGTACGTGAGAGCTTTATCCAGGGAGACTTCCCTGCCATTGATACCGTTGAAGCATATACCCAGGTAATGGACAGGCAATATAGGTTTCAACAAGCGGAGATCAATTTTTTCCAATCCACTCAGATGGTAAACACTTTTCTTTGGGATGCCAATGAAGATCCGGCTGAGCTGGCAGCTGGAGTGTTTCCCGAAAATGTTCTGGACCCTGTTGTCTTTGATTACAACGTCTCATCGCTCAGGGAATATGTCGCAAGTCACCCGGAGTTGCAACTCACGGATTTTGACATTGCAACTTTAGAGGTAGAGAGGAGGTTCAGAGCGGAAATGCTCAAGCCGGTCTTAAAAGTTGATTATAACTTTTTGACCACATCTATCAATGAACTTCCTGAGACATCATCATTTTTTGTCAATGACTATAAATGGGGATTGACCATTGCGACTCCCTTATTTCTGAGAAGAGAAAGAGGGAATTTGGGTTTCACCAAAGCACGATTGGATTACAAAAATTACCAAAGAGACTTAAAATTTGTACAGTTAAGGAACAAACTGGAAAATGAAATTTTCAATTTTGAAACTGTAGAACAGCAGCTGGTGACTTTCACCAACAATGTCACCGGCTTACAAAGGTTGTTGGATGGCGAAATGATGAGGTTTGAAATAGGCGAAAGTTCCCTCTTCCTGGTCAACGCACGCGAGGTTAGTCTTTTTCAAGCTCAGCAGACACTCAATGACCTTGCTGCCAAAAGAAAAACGGCCTATGCCAAAATG
Organism: Arthrospiribacter ruber; assembly: GCF_019343195.1. GTDB lineage: Bacteria > Bacteroidota > Bacteroidia > Cytophagales > Cyclobacteriaceae > Arthrospiribacter > Arthrospiribacter ruber. The sequence continues at coordinate 374,824 of NZ_RPHB01000004.1, read as the reverse complement.
CTGAATGCCGCTGGTCTTGGTTTTGATCCACAGTAAAAAAATCCCGCTCAAACTAAGTTTAGCGGGATTTTTTGTTTTTGTCAGCTTTGAAAGTCAGGATTATTGAATTTTCAAAGTATTGGTTTTTTCATTTATTTTTCAATTTCGCTCTTATCAAAGGCTGTAACCTTCCCTGTATTCCCTTTTTACAAATTGATTGGCAGGTTCGAAATTCGTTATTTTCATATTTGGGCCATCCCAAACCAGTTTGATTCCCCTTCCCGGGTAATCGAATCTGTTGGGGTTACCGTCTTGGGGTATACGATAATCATAGCTTCTGATAGCCAGATTACCCATTAGTACGGATTCGGTAAGTGGTCCTGCCACAGAGAAAGGAGAGCTCAATTTATTGTATTCATCACTTCCATAGCCTGCGATACACGCTTCCACCCAATTATTGTAATGACCGCGGTCTCCGCCTGGAACTCTATACTCTGTTTCAGGTACATTGATGTCATTGGTCAAGGCAGTTGGTAGTAATTTTGGATCACGGCCATAAGTACCGCACATCATTTTTCCTTTTGTACCTTCTATGATGACTCCATTTCCACCATCTCCCATTACTTCATTAGGTCCAAGCTCTTCGGGCCGTGCCGGCTGTATTCCACCATCCATCCAATGGAACTGAAGGTCTTCTTTTCCATCTCTTTTGAACCTCAGTGTAATATGAGAAGAAGGAGGACAACTTTCAGGGAAATAGCCCCTTTGAAACTCACCTACGTATACTGAGCCTACACTGCATTCTGCCGATTCGGGATACCCAAGTCCCAAAACTCTAAAAGGTGGCTCCATGATATGGCAGGCCATATCACCTAAAGCCCCTGTGCCATAATCCCACCAACCTCTCCAATTGAAAGGGATAAGGTTAGGGACATAATCTTTGTAAGGAGCTGTACCTAGCCATAGATCCCAATCCAAGTCGGAAGGTGGAGTAGCTGTGGCCTCAGGCCAAGGAATGCCCTGTGGCCAAACCGGCCTGTCCGTCCAGCAATATACTCTGGTAGCTTCTCCAATAAGACCAGCATTGTACCATTCCACCATTTTCCTCACTCCTTCACCGGAAGATCCCTGATTGCCCATTTGGGTGACCACTTTGTATTGGTCAGCTGCTTCTGTTAGGACTCTGGCTTCGTAAATGTCATGAGAAAGCGGTTTTTGAACGTAAACATGCTTTCCCATTTTCATGGCCATCATGGCCTGAACAGCGTGCATGTGATCAGGGGAAGACACGGTTACGGCGTCAATATTGTTACCTTCCTTGTCTAACATCTCCCTGTAGTCCCTGTAATATTTGGCACGTGGATGGGCTTCCACACTTTGCTTGGCTCTGGTATCGTCGACGTCACATAAGGCGACAAAATCAGCCTTGCCACTGGCATAAACACCCCTGACATCATTTCCTCCCATGCCACCTACACCGATACCAGCTACCCTCAGTCTATCCGAAGGGGCTACAAATCCAGGCCCACCCAATACATGCCTTGGTACAAAATAAAATCCCGCCAATGCTGTGGCAGATGCCTTGATAAAGTTTCTCCTTGAACCTGAGCTTTTTGGCAACGCTTCTTTTTTCATTCTTTAATTTAAATTATTTGCTATTTTGGATATCTTTCAACTTTCTAATTTATCAAAAAAACTTTCCTATTTGTGCCAAATCCATTTCTTTGGTAAAAATGGATCATTGACATGATGAGTGGAAATATACGATAGTTTTTATAAGTTTTAGATAAAAGGTAAATACTTTAATGAAAAAATTATTTAAGTTTGATCCAGTTATTTCTCCAAAATCCCAATCATTATGAGCTTCAAAATGACCTTTCAGTCCTTTATTTGGGCTGCTTTATGTTTTATGTTTATTGCCTGTGATACTGAAAGGCCTGCCAAATTGAGCCAGTCCTCAGTTATTCCTATTCCAGTTTCCATTACCTCTGCTGAAGGTGGTTTTGCATTGAAATCGGATTCGAAGATTTCCTATGAGTCAGGATTGCAAAATGAGGCCCAAGCTTTAAAGCAGAGACTGAAATCCTTGACGGGTTTGGAAGTGAATATTGAGGATGGTGCGTCTGAAAATGTTATTCAACTTTCAATAGACCCTAATGCTTCTGCAAATGAAGAAGGCTATTTGATCAAAATTGATAAGGGGAAGGTTAAAATTACCGGAAATTCTGAGGCTGCTGTTTTTTGGGGAATACAGACTTTTTGCCAGCTTGTACCTGTTCCATCAGATAATGTTTCAGGGCCAAATCCTCAATTTTTTATTTCAGCAGGAGAAATTGAAGATTATCCAGAATATGCATATAGAGGAATGATGCTTGATGTGGCCAGACATTTCTTTTCGGTCAATGAGGTCAAGCACCTTATTGATCTTATCAGTACTTATAAAATCAATCACCTTCATCTTCACCTGTCAGATGATCAGGGTTGGAGGATAGAGATAAAATCCTGGCCATTGCTTACTGAAATCGGTGGAAGCACTGAAGTGGGTGGGGGCAAGGGAGGGTTTTACACCCAAGAAGATTACAAAGAAATCGTTCGATATGCTTCTGAAAGACACATGACCATAGTTCCTGAAATCGACATGCCAGGCCATACCAATTCAGCTTTGGCATCCTATGGAGAACTGAATCCGGGAATAAAAGTACCTGAAGAAGGGGCTGTGCCTACAGAAAGAACCCAAATGGGGGTAGCAGGACAGCCTACTCCTTTATATACTGGAAGAGAGGTAGGCTTCAGTACTTTGGATACCAATAAGCCCGTGACTTATCAATTTATTGAAGATGTCATAAGGGAAATTTCAGAAATTACTCCTGGGCCTTATTTTCATATTGGCGGTGATGAGTCGCATGTGACGGAGATGGAAGATTATATTCCTTTCATCGAAAAGGCACAGGATATCGTGACCAAATATGGTAAAAAAACCTTAGGTTGGGATGAAGTGGCGCACGCAAAACTTTTACCTACTTCTGTTGCCCAGTACTGGGCCAAAGCCGAAAATGCGGTAATGGCCATAGAACAGGGAGCAAAAGTGCTCATTTCCCCAGCTACAAAAGCTTACCTTGACATGAAGTATGATTCTACTACTCATATAGGTTTAAATTGGGCGGCTTATATTGAACTGGACGATGCCTACAATTGGGACCCCACTACGCTGGACGAGCAGATCAAGCGTGAGCACATCATTGGGGTAGAGGCACCTTTATGGACAGAAACAGTTACCAATCGCTCTGAAATAGAATACCTGACTTTTCCACGATTGGCAGCCATTGCAGAAGTAGCATGGTCACCTCAGGACAGAAGGGACTGGGATAGCTTCAAATCCCGTTTGAAGTTCCATGGTCAGCGCTGGACCAGAGATAACGTTAACTTCTACAAGTCTCCTAAAGTGGATTGGTAGTGAAGGCCTCTGTCGGGAGATATTTGGTTATTTGTTTTAAGTTAATGGTTATTGGGTTAATAGTTACAAGAGGGACGGCGGATTTAGTTTGACATTCCGTAGCCTTTCGTGGCTCCCGGTTAAATACTGTGCCATATACCATGCTACGTACTTTGACTTAGTACAATAAAATAACTTCTCGTCTCTCGCTTCTATTTTCTTGTTTCTCATCAAAACGGCCTCGTTTGAGCTTGGCCATTTTTTTATACTACAATAAAAAATTAAACCTCTAGGATCTTTATGGATGCATATTTATGATCCATGCTTGTCTTTTCGGAAAAATGCCTTTAATATGGTTGTTTAATCAAACAAAATGAATGGGAGAGTTTATAGTCAATTTTAGCAATTGGATTTGGGATACCCCTATGTTGGTCTTATTGATGGGGGGAGGTTTCATACTTTTAGTGTATTCCGGATTTATTCCATTTATGAAGCTTGGACATGCCATTTCCTTGGTTCGCGGCAAATATGATGATCAGAACCTTCCCGGACAGATCAGTTCACGACAGGCTTTATCCGCTGCCATCGCAGCCACAGTTGGTCTGGGAAATATCAGTGGAGTGGCCATTGCCATCAATATGGGCGGTCCCGGGGCGATTTTCTGGATGTGGATGTCTGCTTTTGTAGGGATGGCTACCAAGTATTTTTCATGCAGTCTTTCAATCATGTTTAGAGGAAAGGATGATTCAGGAGAAGTGCAGGGCGGTCCTATGTATGTGATAGAAGAAGGCATGGGCAAAAAATGGAAGCCTTTGGCAGTTTTGTTTTCTGTTGCAGGTGTGTTGGGGCTTTTGGCGATATTTCAGGCCAATCAGCTAACAGCAGTGCTCAGATCAGTTCTTCTCATGCCAAATGGACTGGATCAAGGTGATCTCACCAAGTGGATTCTTGGCATCTCCATGATGTTGATTGTAGCGGTTGTGATTTTGGGAGGAATCAAAAGAATTGCATTAGTGGCTTCCAGACTTGTCCCATTTATGGTGGCCCTTTATTTTATCACCGTGATTATTATCATGATCCAGTATATAGAAAATGTTCCAGACATGCTATGGTTGATCATTAGCGATGCCTTTACAGGAGAGGCAGCCATGGGTGGAGCTGTTGGTGCGGTGATAGTGATAGGTGCAAGAAGAGCTGCGTTTTCTAATGAGGCAGGAATAGGCACGGCGCCTATGGTGCACGGAGCATCTAAAAACAATGAGCCTGTCAGAGAAGGGCTTATTGCCATGTTGGGTCCATTTATCGATACAGTAGTGGTATGTACGCTTACTGCTTTGGTGATCTTACTTACCGGAGTTTGGGAATCCACTGAAAATGATGGGGTGAGATTGACTTTGTCTGCTTTTGAGATGGCACTGCCTGGACTTGGTAAGTATTTGTTGATGGTAGCAGTTTTGGTGTTTGCATTGTCGACCATGTTTACCTACTCCTATTATGGTCACAAATGCTTCAATTATCTTTTTGGATCCAAAAAAGCCGATTATTACAATTATTTCTATTTAGTAACTATTGTGGCCGGTGCTGTGGCTTCGCTGGAAGTGGTCGTAAGCTTTATTGATGGCATGTATGCGGTAATGGCAATACCGACCATGATTTCTACCATTTATCTGGCACCTAAGGTCAAAGCTGCCTCAAAAGACTATTTCGAAAGAATGAAAAACAAGTAATATGAATATTCTTGTTGCTCCAAATGCCTTCAAGGGAACTATAGAAGCAGAAGACGCGGCAGCTTTGATTGCCGGAGCACTGGAGGAAAAGTATCCTGATCTGAATATTATGCAATGTCCCATTGCCGATGGAGGCGATGGGACTTGTTATCTTCTGGGGCGTGCTTTAGGCTTGGAGCCTCAATTTATGTATGCCCTCAATGCCATAGGAAAACCTGTGCAGGGCTATTACTTTTTGACCAAGAACCATACTACTGCCTACCTTGATGTGTCCACGGTTTCTGGAATCAAGGACCTGCATGAAGTTGAAAAACAAGCTGATCTGGCGCAGACATACGGCACAGGAGAGATGGTCTTGAATGCTGTTCAAAAGGGAGCCAAGCATATTGTATTGGGGCTGGGGGGATCTGCATCTATAGACTTGGCTACCGGAATTCTGGGTGCACTTGGATTTGTTTTTTTGGATCAAAAGGGAAGACAAATCCCCTTTTTTTCGCCTGATTTCATTCATAAAGTCAGGCATATCCAAAGACCTATCCAAAAGCAGGAACTGCAATTCACCTGTTTATGTGATGTAGACAATTTCTTTTTTGGGGACAATGGAGCCATTCCGGTTTTTGGACCTCAAAAAGGACTTGATTCTAAAAATTCGGCCCAGTTTGAAAAGGATTGTGGCAGATTGCTGGAGTTTTATGCTTCCAAATCAGGGAAAGTAATAGAAGACAGCAGTGGATTTGGAGCGGCAGGAGGAATCGCATTTGGCTTGTCCTATTTTTATCCACTTGAAATACAGATGGGAGCGAAATGGTTTTTTGAAAATATAGGCATGGAAGAAAAAGTAGCTTGGGCAGATTGCATTATCACCGGTGAGGGCAAATATGATTCTCAATCAGCAGGAGGAAAAGGAAGTTATGAATTGCTTCAATTAGCGAAAAAATCAGGAAAAAAATGCTTTCTCATCACCTCAGGAAATGAAGCTATCAGAGCTGGCTTTGACCATGTAGGGGTGCTGCCTGATTTGGATTTCAGCAATGAAAGATATAAAACCATCGCCGCCCAAAACCTGAAAGAGGTGGTGAAGGGCTTACCTTTATCAGCTTCTCTCTAAAACCATTCATTTTTCATTTCCACCGTTACTTTATCTGTAGATATAAGCCTCTTTGATAATGAGTTCACTTTGACAAGCTCATATTCGTAAAAGAATCGTATGCACATAATTTTCCCAGTGTAGAACTCTTCATTCCCAACTTTATTCTCCAAGGCTTTCTGAGCATTACTGGCTTGCTTTAACCACTGCCAAGCCACCACTATCAATCCCATCAATTCCAGAAACAAAGTAGCATCTGCAAGGTAATATTCCGGGTTTTTACCGGCTTCCCTATGTAAATGTGTAAAGGTGTTTTGAGCTGTTTTCAGGTAAGATTCCAGTTGCCCGGCAAAGCCTTGCATCGCTTTCATTTGCTTGGCAGCATCCAAGTCTTTTTTTATTTCAGAAAGTAAAATTTTTAATGCCTTACCTTCTTTTATCAGAACCTTTCTTCCGAGAAGATCCATCCCATGTATTCCTGTTGTGCCCTCATGTATGGGGTGGATTCGTGCTTCCCTGTAATATTGTTCTACAGGAAAATCAGTAGTATATCCCGCTCCTCCTAATACTTGTATGGCTGAAGAGGTAGTCAGGCAGGCTATTTCCGAAGGGTAGGATTTGGCGATGGGCGTAAGTAGGTCAAGCAAAAGTTCAAGATCCTCTCTTTGCTCTTCTGGACCTGAATGGATAAGATCTGTAAGATAGCAGCAGTATAACAACAGTGAGAGGGATCCCTCCAAAACTGATTTTTGGAAGAGGAGCATCCGCTTCACGTCTGCATGTTCGATAATAGGAACTTGGGGCAATTCAGGATTTTTGTCCGTGATTTTTCTGCCCTGTGGTCTCTCTTTAGCATATTCCAAAGCTGCATGATATGCAGCTGTGCCAATGGCGCAGGCATTTATACCCACCCCGACTCTGGCTTCATTCATCATTTGAAACATGTACTGCAGCCCCTTATTTTCCTCTCCGACCAAGTAGCCTAAGCACCCGTCATTAGAGCCTATCATCAGATGGGCGATAGGTGCACCTTTATACCCCATTTTGTGGTAGATTCCCTGAGTGAGTACGTCATTGGATTCCCCTGTGTCTGTTCTTTGCCTAGGTACTACAAAGAGTGAAATTCCCTTGGTTCCTTTAGGTGCGCCTTGGATCCGCGCCAACATCAGGTGAATGATATTTTCACAGGCATCATGATCACCGCAAGAAATATAAATTTTTTGTCCTTTGATAGAAAAAACCTGTTCATCATCAGTAGGATAGGCTGTTGTATTTAAATCTGAAAGTGAGCTTCCAGCATCAGGTTCAGTCAATGCCATAGTGCCCTGCCAAGTGCCATTTAGCATATTTGGGAGGTAAGTTTTTTTCATTTCCTCATCACCGAAATTTCTGATGAGCTTAGCGGCACCTGTAGTCAAAAATGGAAACACCGATGCAGAATAATTGGCTGCCTGGAAAATAAATCCTGCGGCCTGATGAATAATATTGGGAAGTTGCTGTCCTCCTTCTTCAAAAGGGAAAGTAGCATTGATCCAGCCATCATTCCCAAATTGCGAAATGATCTTTTTCATACCCGGATGTACTTTGATGGATCCATTCTCCAGTTGGGGCTCATTTCTATCCATTTCTGTGAGCAGGGGATAAAGGCTGGAATGGGCGATTTGATCCGCAGCATCTAAAACCAATTCAAAAGTTTCTTTGCTATGATCTTGAAAAAGGGGGTTATTGATCAGAGATGTAGCCTGTAAGTTTTCAAATAGCTGAAAATATAAATCACGTTTGGAATAAAATGCCATGAGGGAATAAATTGGTCGGTAGACAAGATATCAAATTTTCCGGGGGAATTGGCAAAAAAACGTATATTCAAAAATTGGTATGCCTTAAACCAATTGGAGTTCAGTTTTTGATACCAGGTTTAAGAATTTATCCAAGTTGTTTTTATGATCAAAAATCATTTTGGGGAGTTCTTTCATTGGAAACCAACGTGCATGAAAGTCATCGTTGATTTGTTTTTGATATTTATTTTTATCTATTAAAGCTACAAATGCCAAGGCAAGTACTCGTTCAATGGGATCTCTACCAGGATTGCTATATGCCCTAAGTTGTTCAAGATATACATCATGTAGACCGGTTAATTGATGAAGTATTCTATTTGCAGCTTCATCAGCAGACTTATTGTCCTGAACAAACCCTCCCATCAAGCTCCATTTTTCTCTTTCTGGGGCAAAATCTCTTTGTATTAGAAGAAGCTTGTAGTCATTACCGTCGAATCCAAAAAGGATACATTCTACAGCTAATAAAATTCTGATTTGATTTGAATTTTTCATATTTGATGAGTTTTTCAATGCACTTACAACCGCTACTCTGGATGCAGACAAACACTGAATTATCAATAATATAGGCCTATTTTGAAAATTTATTATTAATTGATCAATAATGAGTTAATTTTTTGACTATTCGTCAATATGGTATTAAGGTCCGTCAAAAGGCTATAATAATTCCAATAAGTGTTTTTTATACATTTGTTATTGTTGAATGAATTCAAAATCCAATGACGACCTTCATACTTTAAATGAAATAATAATGATGAAAATTGCTTTGAAACCGCATGTAATTTTTTGGCTGTTATGTTTTACCATTTTGCTTAGTGTAAATAGTTATGGCCAAAGAAGAAGTATATATGAAAACATAGAGAAAAGTCCAGTGAAAATGGACGTATCAAAAAAACATAAATTTTCTTCAGATAATTTTCACTTTGAAATTGTTGAATCTACACAGCTTGCAGCTTCACTCAGACCTAAGAACGAAACTGATTTTGATTTTTTGCCTTCTGAAGTAATGGAGATAAGAAGTAGAGATAGTCTATACCATCTTGGAGACATTAATCTTATGCTTAGGAGATCGGATTCTGAAGGTTGGAAACAATATTCCTCGGCTAGAAACAGGGCTGAAGTGGAAAAGCTTCCTGCCAGTGGGAAAGTGTTTGCTTCTTCAAAACTCAATCCATCTCTGGACAAAGATATTCCACTTGATGTAATAAGAAGGTGGGAATCGGTAGATGGAAAGTTAGTACTGACTTTTGAATTGATTAACCTAGGTAAAGAGCCGATAGAAGTTGGTTATTTAGGTATTCCAATGATTTTTGACAATATACTGCACCATAAGAATTTGGAAGAAGCCCATCTGGAAAAAGTTTTTTATGACCCATACATCGGAAGGGATGCAGGATACCTTCAGGTGGTCAGACTCAGTGGAGCCGCACCGGTTCTGCTTGTTCTTCCCCATCAGAATGCCGGTTTTGAAGCGTATAGCCCATTATTGGATGATAAAACACCAAGAAACATTACTTTCGAAGGTTTTCACGATTGGGTCATTCATAGCAAAGCTAAAGCCGAAGGAGAATGGTCTGGTGTTTCACAGTGGAATGAGCCAAGTTCTTCCGTTCTAATGCCAGGAGAAAGAAAGGAGTTTTCATTGGCTTTTGTCTTGTCAGAAGGGGTAAGGGATATAGAAAAGACTTTAATTGAAGAAAATAGACCAGTTGCTGTAGGCATACCAGGCTATGTAGTGCCAAAGGACGTCAATGCAAAGTTGTTTGTCAGCAAACACAGAAATGTGGTGTCTTCGGAAGTCTACCCTCAAGGTTCCCTAAGTTTAAAAGCGGTTGAAAATACAGCGTTGAAAGATTGGGTAGAATATGAGGTAGTTGGAAAAGAATGGGGAAGGTCCAGGGTGACATTGGAATATGAAAATGGAGAAAAGCAAACGATAAATTATAAGGTAATAAAAGGTGAAAAGGATGTGATTGCTGATTTTGGCAAGTTTCTTACTACTGAGCAATGGTATGATAATCCAGAGGATCTTTTTGGAAGACATTTGTCCGTGATATCTTATGATTACGAGAAAAAAGAAAAAATATTGGAAGACAGCCGTGCCTGGGTGGCAGGTTTGAGTGACGAGGCAGGAGCAGGTTCCTGGCTTTCAGCCGTCATGAAGCAGTACCTTGATCCCGATCCAGAAGAAATGGTTAAAATCAAACAGTTTTACTATCAGACGCTTTGGGGTGGTATTCAGTATTCAGAAGGTGAGAAGAAATATGGTGTGAGAAAGAGTATGTTCTATTATGAACCGGACTCAATGCCAGAAGGAACTTACAGTGATGATGTCAATTATAGTACTTGGTCAGCTTGGTCTAAAAAGGAAGCAGAATCTACCGTAAGGTCTTTCAATTATCCACACGTTGCGGCAGCTCATTGGGTTATGTATAGATTGGCCAGGTTTCACGAAAATCTTGTAGAAAGCCACCCTTGGTCATGGTATTTGGAAAATGCATTCCATACCACTATAGCCATGGTAGAGCAAGCACCTCATTACGCGCAGTTTGGACAGATGGAAGGAACAGTTTTCCTTAGGATTTTGGAAGATTTGAAAAGAGAGGGTATGGATGAGCTAGCCGATGAGCTGGAAAGTGTGATGAAGAAAAGAGCCGATGTATGGGCGGAGTTGGCATATCCATTTGGCAGTGAAATGCCATGGGATTCTACAGGTCAGGAAGAAGTTTACATTTGGACTGATTACTTTGGATATGATCAAAAAGCTCAAGTGACCTTAAATGCTGTGTTGGCATACATGCCTACTGTACCTCATTGGGGTTACAATGGAAGTGCAAGAAGATATTGGGACTTTCTTTACGGAGGCAAACTTCAAAGAATTGAAAGACAGCTTCATCATTATGGGTCAGCTATGAATGCCATTCCTGTGCTGGAAGGATATCATAAAGCTTCAGAGGATTTATATAAGCTGAGAGTGGGTTACGGAGGTCTTTTGGGCGGAATTTCCAACATTACAGAAGATGGCTTTGCTCCTGCAGCCTTCCATTCATATCCGCAAACTTTGGATATCGATGGCATCTCAGGCGACTATGGATCGGGTTTCTTCGGGTACGCCATAAATAGCAGGGCATATTTAGTGAAAGATAAAATTTTTGGATGGTTGGGCTTTGGTGGAAACGTTTCTTCAAAAGGTGATTGGGTGGAGTTGGAAGTTACAACAGCCGGGAAGAATGCTGTTTTCATAAATCAAGCTGATTTGTTGATAGAAACTGATGCAGGTGAGATTCAGAAAGTGTCTTTTAATCAGAAAAACGGTGAAGTCAAAGTTTCACTTGGCCCTAAAAGTAAGTTTACGCCTAGAGCTGTATTGCGCATCAAAAATTTCGGTCAGAAAGAATACAGTGTTGTTGGGATAACTGCTGGAAGTGACTCTAGATATTACCTTGACTTAGGTGCAAGAAATCTGGAGATAAATATTAATTAAAATTTTATAGGGTAATAATTGTTTGGATAAGGAACATGCAGTGCATGTTCCTTATTTTTTTTAATTAAAAAACTAAATAATTATTTAAATGTTTAAAAATGTTAAAATAAATCAAGATTGTATTATTTTACATCAATAAGGTTCTTTTTGTGAATAAGTGTTTTAGGTACATTTAATAGATGCTTTGGATGAGTTAAAAAGCTGAAGCAGAGATATAAACCAAATTAAATAACCTTAACCTTTACTAAATTACTTATGAAGAACTTTACTAAACTGTATCACAAAATAGTGATACTTTCCTTGATTTGGCTTGGGTTTACCCTGCCGCTCAAGGCGGACACAGAAGCAGACTTTAATATTAGGTCTGGAGACAAAATGGATGCTGAAACTCCTTATGAAAGGACTATCAGAGGTACTGTGATATCATCTGAAGACAACCTTCCCATGCCTGGTGTGAGTATTTTGATCAAGGGCTCCACAAGAGGAACGGCAACAGATCTGGATGGGCAATATGTACTCGATGTCCCGGACCAAGGAGCAGTCTTGGTATTCAGTTACATCGGTTATCAAAATCAGGAAGTAGTGGTGGGAGCTTCCAGTACAATAAATGTAACGCTAGAGCCGGACCTAACATCGATGGATGAGGTCTTAGTAGTTGGCTATGGTACCATGAGAAAGGGTGATATTACTTCCTCTGTGGCCCAGGTCAAACCTGAGGAATTTATTACAGGTGCTGTCAGAAATGCAGGTGAACTCTTAAGAGGAAAAGTGGCAGGTTTGGCCATAAGCTCTTCCTCCGGAGATCCGGCAGCAGGTGTTGAAATATCACTTAGGGGGATTACTTCAATTTTTGGGTCATCTGCACCTTTGGTTTTGATCGATGGGTATCCCGGGAGTTTGAATGTTATTTCTCCTATGGATATTGAGTCTGTTGAGGTCTTAAAAGATGCGTCTGCTTCTGCTATTTATGGAGCAAGGGGAAAAAATGGTGTTATTCTCATTACCACCAAGCAAGGAAAAGTAGGCAGGCCTTCCGTCGAATATTCCAGCTTTATGGCGACCTCCACCTTTGTCAGGACGGCGGATTTCATGTCTGCCAGTGACCTTCGAAACAACATCGATCAAGGCCTGATAGATCCTTCCAATGACCTTGGCTATGAGACCGATTGGTTTGGAGAGATCAGCAGGAATACTCCATTGAACCATTTTCATAATATTTCTGTGCGTGGCGGAACCGAACAGACCAAGTATGTGGCCAACATGAGTTATCAAAATGAGCAAGGTGCTTTCATAGGCTCTGGAAATGAGGAGTTTAAATTCCGGACAGATTTGACACAGTTCTTTGCAGACAACCGTGTCCGTGTCAATTTAAATGTATTAAAAGGCATTCAGAATATTGATGGAAGATTTGGAGGCTGGGCCTATAGACAAGCTTTGATCAGAAATCCGACCGACAGGATATTTAATGATGAAGGGAGATTTCAGGAAAGACCAGAGCAATTTCAATATGAGAATCCCTTGGCACTGATCAAGGAGCAGGATTATAGAAATGTGAATGATTGGACGTGGTTGACCGGATCGGTTTCATATTTTCCTGTAGAGGAGCTGGAACTGAAAGTAGTAGGATCACAACACAGGACCATCAATGATTTTGGTAACTATCAGAATAGAAACCATATTTCGACCATAAGAGACAACAGAAATGGGGTGGCAAATGTAAGTAACTCTCTTACAGTTGAAAATTTTCTTGACCTGACTGCTGATTACCAAAAGATTTTCGGTGCCCATAGGATTATGGGGATGATTGGGTACAGTTACATTGATTGGACCAATACAGGCATGTCCATCAGCAATTTTGATTTCCCATCGGATGTATTCAGCTTCAGAAATATACAGCAGGGCCGTGCGCTTAGGGAGGGCCTGCCAGGAACTTCGGCAAACTCTTTTTTGAATGACTCGAAACTGATTGGATTTTTTGGAAGAGCTGGTTACGGATTTAAAGATAAATACAATATCCTAGGTAGTTTAAGGTATGAAGGATCTTCAGTATTTGGAGCCAATCAAAAGTGGGGATTGTTTCCTGCAATTTCTGCTGGTTGGACGATCAGTAATGAGGGGTTTTTGAAGGATAATCCAACAATTACATTCTTAAAATTAAGGGCAGGCTATGGAGAAACAGGTTCTGTTTCCAGTAATCCATATGCTTCATTGACCAGGTACTCTTACAGTCCGACACAGTTTTATTTCGATGGGCAAAACTGGCAGAGTGTATTGAACCCTGTAGCCAACCCCAATCCAAATTTAGGTTGGGAAACCAATATTGAGTATAATTTTGGCCTTGAATTCAGTTTGTGGAAAAATTTCATGAGTGGTACCATAGATTACTATGATAGGACACTTGTAGATTTGGTTTACAATTATCCTGTTCCAGTTCCACCAAACCTTGTCGGTACTACTCTTGCCAATGCCGCAGCTATGAGAAATACAGGCATTGAACTCGCATTGAACTTTGATTTGGTCACAAAGAAAGATTTCGAATGGAAGACAAATATCAATTTTAGCACCAATACCAATGAGCTGACCAGGCTTTCGAGTGAAGAGTTCCAGTTACAGAATGACTTTTTCTTTGCAGGAGGTACTGGTGATCCTATCCAAATGAGTACCCACAAAATAGAGGAGGGACAGCCAATAGGGTCTTTCTTTGGCTACAAAAGTGTAGGCTTGCTCAGTGATGCCCCAAATCCTGCTAACAATGGTACTTGGTTGATAGAATCACCAGATGGAGAAGTGAAGTCAATATTGGATGCCACACCTGATGACAGACAGATCTTGGGAAATGGAATACCTAGATTTTTTGCTGCATGGAACCATTATGTGAGGTATAGAAACTTTGACTTTAACCTGACGATGAGAGGGGCTTTCGATTACCAGATTCTCAATTTTCAAAGGATGTTTTATGAAAATCCTACTATTGTCTACAACAGACTTAACACAGCATTTGACCCTATTGATGGTCAGATACTTAGAAGTCCTCAATCTTATGTAAGTCATTATATCGAAAACGGTGATTTCTGGAAAATTGACAACGTTTCTATTGGCTATTCCTTTCCAACGGTCAATAGCAGGGCATTTCAAAGTGCAAGAGTATATATAGCAGCTTCCAACCTGGCAGTTATCACCAATTACCAAGGTTTGGATCCAGAGGTTCCCCGTTCTGGCTTGGATCCCGGTAATGACGGACGTGACAAGTATCCTACACTTAGGACTTTTACAATAGGAACGGACATACGATTCTAAAAATATAGAACTATGAAAAAGATAATTAAAAAATCATATAAAATTCTCGCTTTAATTCTTTTGTCAACGATGGCATGTACGGATTTGAGTGAAAGGCCATATAATGTGTTAGTGGAGGAAGATTTAGGTTCTTCCCCTGAGGTTCTGGCAGCATTGACCGCCCCTGTATATACAAGGCTTACAGATTTGCTTTATGGATGGCATGGTTATTTTGACTTGGTAGAAGAGTGCTCAGATGCTATAGTGACACCAGCTAGACCAAATGGTTGGATAGATGGAGGTGTTTATCGGAATATGCATATGCATACCTGGAATGCTTTTCAATCCCATCCGTCCGGATTATGGAACAGGGCTTATGGTTCTCTAAATATTCTGAACAATGCTTTGCTGAATTACCAAACGATTGAAGGTGAAAATATTCCCGTATTGGTCAGTGAGCTTAGAGCGCTGAGAGCATTTTACTATTACTTATTGGTGGATGCATTTGGAAATGTACCGATAGTGACGGAAGAAAACCTGCTCACTCCGGATGAGCTTCCGTCACAGTCTAGCCGCAGAGAGGTGTTTGATTTCATTGAGGCAGAACTACTGGATATTATGGATATTATTCCTGAAGAGAAGGTCTATGGAAAAATGAACAAGTGGGCTGCTAAGATGATTTTAGCAAAAATTTACCTAAATGCGGAAGTATATATTGGAGAAGCTAAATATCAGCAAGCAATAGCTCAGGTAGACGACATCATCAACTCGGGACTGTATATTCTTGAACCTAATTATCATACAAATTTTGTCACCAATAACCAATCCTCCAGGGAGCAGATTTTCTCTGTAATTTTTGATGAGACCAGAGCAGGATGGTTCCACTACCATTGGAAAACACTTCACCCTGCAAGTGCAGCTACATACAATCTTGGGACTGCTCCATGGGGAGGTAGTGCAGCTATTCCTCAGTTCATCGATACTTATGAAGAAGGGGATAGCAGATTTGATATATGGATTAGAGGGCCTCAGTTTTCACTCAGCGGTCAGCCAATTTTCAACTCTATGGATCCTTCCTTGAGAGAAGTGCAGTTAGACTACCAAAATACAATGGGTAGTGTAGATGCAACCAGAGAGTATGAAGGGTACAGAGTCGGAAAATATGAAATTGAAATTGGTTCGGTCGGTCCTCTAAGCAATGATGTTCCATTTTTCAGATATGCAGATGCATTAATGATCAAAGCTGAAAGTTTGCTAAGAACAGGAAATGCTGATGCAGCGGCTCAAATTGTCACTGAAGTTAGGATGCGTTCATTTGAAAATCCCGATGACGCAGTTGTAACTGGTGCTGAATTAATGCAGGGTAGTAGGTATCAATATGGAAATTATGAGTCAGGTAGTATCGTAAGCCTGGAAGGTGGTGACGATGTTCAGTATGGAAGATTTCTGGATGAGTTGGGTTACGAATTTGCAGCTGAGTTCCATAGAAGGCAAGACCTAATAAGGTTTGGTGTGTTTACCAGCAAATCATGGTTGACTCATAGACCTAATGGTAACCATAGGACTATCTTTCCTATACCGCAACCTGCAATCGACGCCAACCCAAACCTAAATCAAAACCCAGGTTATAATTGATTTGGTTGTTATTTAAAGAATACCCTGTGATTGCTGTTGCAGGGTATTCTTATATAAAAAAACATGAATTGAATCCCAGTCAAATGAGTTTATTCTGTAGAAATTTAGTCAAATCCTCAATGATTTTATGCTTAGTTGGAGGATTTGTTTGGAATGCTTTTTCCCAAGGGCTTAAAGAAGACTACCTTAGAGCTGAGCAAGTAAAGGAAAGCTTCTCGAAGGTATATAACTCCCCAAGTTCGTTTTCCTGGACAAAAGAAGGGGGATTTTTTTGGTATTCAAAAGCAACTCCATTGGGAAATGAGTTTTGGAAATTTGAAGTAAATACAGGTAATAAATCCAGGTTATTTGAAAATAAAGTCCTTGTTTCCGCTCTAAATTCCTTCGAAGGAATTGAAGTAAAGGAAGATAATCTTGGTATTTCAATCGTTGAGTATGACATTGATGAAAATCTAGTGAAATTCAGGTTTGAAGGTTATGAATGGGATTTTATAACCGATACTGGTGAACTGTTGAAAAAAGAGAAAATAAATAATGCAACAAGAAGGTATTGGGGACAGAGCACTGATGACAAAGATGGGGATCCGGTCTTGAGCCCGGACAAAAGTTTATCAGCATATATAAAAGACCATAACCTATACCTAAAGGATGGGGAAGAGGAAAAGCAATTGACATTTGATGGATCGCCTGGAGAGTACTATGCTGTTGATATCAAATGGTCTCCGGATGGTAAAAAGATTGCGCTCACAAAAATAAGGCCTGCTGAAGTCAGAAAGCTTTACCTTCTGGAATCTACACCCAAAGAGCAATTACAACCAAAATTGCATGAAAGAGATTACAGAAAGCCAGGAGATGCATTGCCGATCAAAATACCTGTTATAGTCAATTTGGAAATGGATAAGGTCCATTTTTTTCCTCTGGAGCTTATTCCGGATCAATATTCTGTTCACAGACTTGAATGGAGGGAAAATAGCCAATCTATCACCTTTGAGTACAATCAGCGTGGGCATCAGGAGTATGCAGTTTACAGTATGTACAGTGACGGCAGTATCAAAAACCTTATAAAGGAAGAGAGTCCAACTTTTATAGATTACAGTGGAAAGTATTATAGGAAGGACCTCAATAATGGAAGTGAAATCATTTGGTCTTCGGAAAGAGATGGATTTAGACATCTATATCTGTATGAAGGCAAAGAAGGCCGTGTTATCAATCAGATCACAAAGGGTGAATGGGTAGTCAGGGAAGTGCTGGAGGTCAATGAGGAAACCCGAAGTGTATTGTTTTTAGCAAGTGGAATGAATTCTCAAGAAGATCCATACCACACCCATTTTTGTAGGATTAATTTGGATGGTTCAGGTTTTGAAGTTCTTACAAAGGAGGATGCCAATTATTCAATTAGTCTTTCCCCTGATCGCAGTCATTTTATCGCAACATATAGCAGACAGGATAGACCGCCTGTGTCAAAAGTGTATTCGTTGGGAAAGAAAGTTAATGAGCTTCATACGGTTGAAACCGCTGATATTTCAGCCATAGAAGAGGCAGGATGGACTGCGCCGGAAATATTCCATACTACGGGAAGGGATGGCTCAACTGATATTTGGGGATTGATCATAAAGCCCAGCAATTTCGATCCTTTAAAAAAGTACCCTGTTATAGAATACATCTATGCGGGTCCACACAGTTCGCATGTGCCTAAGTTTTTTAGACCCAATTATTATGGATTAAATGAACTAGCTGAATTGGGTTTCATAGTGGTGCAGATCGACGGAATGGGGACCTCCAACCGATCCAAGGCTTTTCATGATGTCTGTTACCAAGATTTAAAGGATGCAGGATTTCCAGATAGGAAAATTTGGATTACCGAAGCTGCTAAATCCAGGCCTTACATGGATATAGATAGGGTAGGAATATTTGGAACTTCTGCCGGTGGTCAAAATGCTGCCGGTGCTTTGGTTTTTCACAATGATTTCTATAAAGTAGCTGTTGCTTCATGCGGTTGTCATGATAACCGAATGGATAAAATTTGGTGGAATGAACAATGGATGGGGAAAATTGGTCCGCATTACGAAGCATGTTCCAATACAGTCAATGCAGACCTTCTTGAAGGCAAATTGCTACTCATTGTCGGGGAATTGGATGATAATGTAGACCCGGCCTCAACGTACCAGTTTGCGGATGCGCTTATAGAAGAAATGAAGGATTTTGAGTTTATCATGGTACCAGGAATGGGACATAGTTCCGGTGGAAGTTATGGGGAACGTAAAAGAAGGGATTTTTTTGTGAGAAACTTGCTGGGTTCCGAACCACCGGCATGGAATTAAAAGAATAAAATAGCAATCTTTATTAGAATTGGATAATTTCATTGAATCCTATTCAAAGCAGTATTGTCAAACTTAAAAATGTAATAGATACAATTAGTAAAAACATGATATTGAAAAATTCATTTACCAAATACGTTTTAGTCATCTGTATTTTCCTGCAAGGTTATGAGTCATCTTTTGCTCAGGAAGGGGATCAGATTTTGGATGGAATAGGCGAAACGGACCTGATAGCCAGGTATGTTTTTGATGGTGACCTTAAAGATTGGTCACGTAATAATCTTCATGCATCTACCTACTCTGAAAATGTGGAATTTGAAGCAGATGAACGGTTTGGTAAAGTACTTTCCATGACCAGGAAAAAAGGGGAAAACCTTATACTTCCAAGTGAAATTTTAAGCAATGTAGAATCCTTGAGTATTTCAGCTTGGGTTTACCTCAGGTCTGATAAATCAGGTCAGTACCTTTTGGATTTTAGTACAAATGGAAAAAGTTATTTTGCTGCCTTTCCTACAGGGGTTGGGGGTGATTCAAATTTCAAAATAAATATTGAAGACCATAAAGGGAAAAGCAAATCCATATCAGGAGATAGCGTCCCTCTGAATAAATGGGTACACCTGGTTTTTGTCTATGATATACCATCTAAAGCCTTCAAAACCTATGTGGACAGTAAACAAATAAAGGAAACACCTGAGCTCGAAAATGAACTTCTAAGGATATTTAATAGTGAAAATCTTAAAAATCCTACCATTTCTTTAGGGGGATCTGCTACACCTGAAGCCGAAAGCTTGGATGCCCTCCTTCATGATGTAAGATTTTATAGAGTACCACTGGCCAATAGGCAGGTAGCAAGTATTTATTTTAATGCATTTAGAGATGTAAATCAAAACATTGCTCACAGCAAAAAAGTAGAGGATGACTTACCTGATTATCCTGAAGATGAGGCAAAGCTGTACAATGTGTTTTTGTCAAATGTAGAGGATATTAAGGTTGAAACAGAAGTTGGAAGCTTGCCAAGACTTCCAAGCCATGTAAAGGGATCTTATGTAGATGACCTCAATGGTCCTTTGGTAAGGGTGATTTGGCCAGCACCCAAAGACAATGAATTGGTTTCGAAAGAAGGTCTTTATACGGTCAAAGGAAAAGTCCCGGGTACGGATTTTGAACCGGTTGCCACAGTGTCTGTCAAAGCAAAAACAAATAGTTCTCCACCAAAGCAAAAGTTGGAGTTATTTAAACTTCATCAAATCAATTTGGAGGAAGATCAAACTGGCCAAAAGACCAAATTTATAGAAAATAGGGATAAATTTTTATTGACTCTGGCAGAGACAGAGCCAAACTCCTTTCTTTACATGTTTAGACATGCTTTCGATCAACCCCAACCTGAAAATGCAGTTCCATTAGGAGTTTGGGACAGTCAGGAAACAAAGCTCAGAGGGCATGCTACCGGTCATTACCTTACAGCTATTGCCCAAGCATACGCAAGCACTGGCTATGATGAGGCTCTCCAACAGAATTTCTTGGATAAAATGGATTATATGGTCAATGTGTTGTATGATTTATCCAAACTTTCTGGAAATAAAGTCAATGGAAAAGGTAATGAGGATCCAGTACTTGTTCCAAAAGGTCCGGGAAAATCAGATTTTGACTCTGATCTAAGTGATGAAGGCATTAGAAGCGATTATTGGAATTGGGGAAAAGGATATATCAGTGCCTATCCTCCAGATCAGTTTATAATGCTGGAAAAGGGAGCTACTTATGGGGGACAGAAAAACCAAATTTGGGCCCCTTATTACACACTCCATAAGATTTTGGCGGGTTTGATAGATATCTATAAAGTGAGTGGGAATGAAAAAGCATTGGAAATCGCCAAAGGAATGGGAGAGTGGGTATATACAAGGTTGGATGCGCTTCCCCAAGAAACCTTAATCAAAATGTGGAATACCTACATAGCAGGGGAGTTTGGAGGGATGAATGAAACAATGGCTACTTTGTATGAAATTACTCAAGATCCCCGGTTTCTAAAAGGAGCACAGCTTTTTGACAATATTCAGATGTTTTTTGGAGATGCAGAGTATTCCCATGGCCTGGCCAAAAATGTAGATACATTCAGGGGCCTTCATGCCAATCAGCATATTCCTCAAGTAGTAGGCAGTTTGGAAATGTACAGGGTTTCAGCTAAGGACGAGTACTTTAGAGTAGCTGATAATTATTGGTTTAAGGCAGTGAATGATTACATGTATAGCATTGGAGGAGTCGCCGGAGCTAGAAATCCGGCAAATGCAGAATGCTTTATTGCCGAACCAGCTACGCTTTATGAAAATGGTTTTTCATCTGGTGGACAAAATGAGACCTGTGCTACTTACAATATGTTGAAGTTGACAGGTAACCTGTTTTTATTTGAACAGCGGGGAGAGTTAATGGACTATTTCGAAAGGGGATTGTACAACCATATTCTTGCTTCAGTGGCTGAAGATAGTCCTGCCAATACGTATCATGTGCCTTTAAGACCTGGATCCATCAAACATTTTGGTAATGCAAAAATGACCGGGTTTACTTGTTGCAATGGTACTTCAATTGAAAGCAATACAAAACTCCAGCAATCTATTTATTATAAAAGTATTGAAGAAAACGCTGTTTACGTCAACCTCTTTATTCCTTCAACATTGGATTGGGAAGAGAGAAATATCAAAATCAAACAAGCAACGAGTTTTCCCAAAGAAGATAAAACACAGCTTTTGGTGGAGGGTGAAGGTGAGTTTGTACTGCACCTAAGAGTCCCTTCTTGGGCCAAAAAGGGTTACCATGTGAGTATTAATGGCAAAGAGATTCAATTAGATGTAAAGCCGGGAAGTTACATTGCTATCAGTAGATTTTGGAAAGATGGTGATAAAGTGGACTTAAGGATGCCCTTTGATTTTTACTTGGATCCGGTGATGGATCAACCTAACATCGCAAGCCTATTTTATGGGCCAATATTATTGGCAGCACAGGAGTCAGATGCAAGGAAAGAATGGAGAAAAATTTCTTTTGACAAAAAGGATATAGGAAAATCAATTAAGGGAAATCCCGCTGAGTTGACCTTTACAATTGATGGAGTTGAATTTAAACCGTTTTATGACACTTATGGCAGGCATTCTGTCTATCTTGATGTTGAACTGAAATAACTATTAGATAGAAACGACTTAAAGTGTTTACTAAAAATAAATACGTAACAAACTAATAATCAATATTTAAGCCAGAAACTTTTACAATGAAGTTTCTGGTTTTTTTGTGAAATACAAACTTCAATCATCTAACTCTCTAAGCGTGGCCATTTGCAGGTAGAAATCTTACATAGCAGACAATCATTTTTCTTAGATTGACCCGTCACCTCGGTTTGTCTCATGGGTGAAATGACCGGTCCCCCTTTGCCTTTCACTAAGCATCTAGCCCGTATTTCAGCACAATGAGAAAGTTTTATTACCTTAGTCCAACTGAATTTGTTAAAAAACCAGACTTCATCACATGTCCATACAATTATGAAAGCAATATATTTCCAACTAGTTCTTTTATCTGCCATTTTTTATTCATGTAATAAAAATCAGGGTACCTTAGAGACAAAAGTCTCTCCCGAAATTCGGGTCAATCAACTGGGGTATTTTCCTGATGAAACCAAAAAGGCGGTAATCACCGGCTTATCAGATGCAAATGATTTTTCGATTGTAGAAATAAAAAGTAATCAAAAGGTATTTCAAGGTGAACTGTCAGCGGAGATCAAGACCACTTTCTCTGATAAGACGGTTCGACATGCTGATTTTTCAACATTCCGTAATGAGGGAGAATTTTGTGTTTTTGTGAAAGGCCTGGGTTGTTCTCCTCCTTTCGGGATAAGCAATGGGATTATTAAAGAGTTGGGAAAGGCCAGCTTAAAAGCATTCTATTTTCAAAGGGCTTCCACAGATTTGCCTGAACAGTATGCGGGTATTTGGGCCAGAAACGCTGGTCATCCGGATGATAGAATTTTTGTGCATGCCTCTGCTGCCAATAGCGAAAGACAGGAAAATGAAATAATCAGTGCGCCATTTGGTTGGTATGATGCAGGTGATTACAACAAATACATTGTAAACAGCGGGATCACTATGGGGACATTACTGTCTCTTTTTGAGGATTTTCCCGAATTTTCTAAGAATCTGGATCTGGAAATTCCGGAGTCTGGTAACGAAATTCCGGACATTTTGGATGAGCTCTTATGGAACCTCAAATGGATGTCTGCCATGCAAGATCCAGATGACGGAGGTGTCTATCATAAACTGACCACTGCAGACTTTGAAGGCATGGTTTTGCCGGAATATGCGGTAAATAAGAGGTATGTGGTAGCCAAAAGTACTGCTGCTGCACTGGATTTTGCAGCGGTTATGGCCCAATCCGCAAGGGTATTTAAAGATTTCTATCCAAACCTGGAAAAGGAGTACCTGAATGCAGCGGAACTGGCCTGGAATTGGGCCTTAGAAAATCCGGAAGTCTATTACAAACAGAATGAAATGAACAATCAATTTTCTCCTGCTATCAATACAGGTGCTTATGGAGACAATCAACTGAAGGATGAGTGGATTTGGGCTGCCGCTGAATTGTACATAAGTACTCAAAACCCTGACTACTTGAAGAAAATAGAAATCCCAAAAGAATTTGAATTGCCCAGTTGGAGTAAAGTAAGCTGGCTGGGATATTATTCTCTAATCCGAAAACAAGATGAGCTGCCAAATTTGCAAAAAAGTCTGCTCGATGCCATAAAAAGAACTTTGATCAATCAAGCTGATCAATATGTGGATTTTGCAGCGAACAACGCCTACCTCACAAGTATGGGCTCATCGGAAAAAGACTATGTTTGGGGAAGCAACTCCGTGGCATCCAATCAGGGAATTGCCTTGGTGCAGGCTTACAAGCTGACCGGAGAAGAGAAATACCTTGAAACGGCCATTGGCAATATCAATTACATTCTCGGTAAAAATGCTACAGGTTATAGCTACGTAACAGGTTTTGGGTTTCAAACGCCCATGAGGCCTCATCACAGGTTAGCAGAAGCGGAACCTGAAAAGGCTCCTCTTCCTGGATTTATGGTAGGAGGTCCTAATCCCAGTCAACAGGATGCCTGTAATTATATCAGCAATCTGCCCGATGAGTCTTTTGTAGACGAAGCCTGTTCCTATGCCTCCAATGAAATTGCCATTAATTGGAATGCTGCATTCGCCTATTTTATCAATGCAGTGAATTTTCTTAAAGAAGCCTAGTCAAAATATTGTCCGTTCCTCAAATTACCTTGGCCTTTTTCATGCAAATAGTTTAGTTTGTATTTCTTTCATGATTATGATTGACCTAAACCTATTACCTGATTTCTATGAGAATGTCATTGATTGCCTTTCTGTTTTCCATACTTCTAGTCTCAGAAACTTATTGTCAGTCGGTCTATCTTTTATTTGATCAAGCGTCCAAAGAGACCAATTATGCCGTGGGCAAATTAAAACCTGCTTTAATATCGAAGGGTTATACCCTGAATACCAGTGGGAAAGATTATCAATACCAAATTAATTTGGATATAACATCTTCGCAGGTAGGAGCGGAATCCTACATGATTCAAAAGGAGGGCAACAAAATTTCTATTTTGGGAGGAGACGAAAGAGGGCTTATCTATGGAGCCATGACCTTGGTGGAGTCATTGAAAAATGGAGTCTCTTTGGAGGATGTCTCCTACAAAACTGAAAGTCCGCATTATCCTTTGAGAGCCATTAAACATAATACCTCTTGGTATTCCTACCGGCCAAGTTCAGCGCTTGACCTTCATGAGGAAACTTTGAAGGAGGTTAAATACTGGGAAGCATTTTTGGATATGATGGTGGAAAACAGGTTCAATTCCCTTTCCATTTGGAACCTGCACCCTTTTGTCTTTATGATCAAGCCCAAGAACTTTCCGGAAGCAAGTCCTTTCAATGATAAGGAAATGGAAGAATGGAAAAAGCTACATCGATCCATTTTCAAAATGGCAAAAGAAAGGGCGATTGACACCTACCTTATTCCCTTCAATATCTTTGTCAGTCATGAGTTTGCCGATGCACATCAGGTAGCGAAGGAAAATGTCTACCCTCATTATTATGTGCCAGGTGACACCTCTGAAATAGTCAAAAGGTACACTAGAGAAAGTATTACACAAGTCCTACAGGAATATCCGGAATTGACAGGGTTTGGGTTGACACTTGGAGAAGGCATGGCAGGCATGACCCCGCAACAAAGAGAGGATTGGATCTTTGATACTTATATTGAGGGGATGAGATTGGCTGGCAGACCTTCCAAACTGGTACATAGAATTCCTTTTTCCAGTACCACCGAGTCCCTTGGTGCCACCAGTGTGGAATTGGAGAGGCTGACTAGACAGGCCATAGAAAGGGAAGCAAAAATGGATTTTATAGATGGTCCCATATATGCGGACCTGAAGTACAACTGGTCGCATGCCCATTCTACACCAAAGTTGGTCAAGGTACATGGAGGTGAGATGTTTGACACTTTTTACAACCCCTTGCCGGAAGGGTACAAAATCACCTATACGGCTAGAAATGAAGACTTCTTTGCCCTAAGGTGGGGAGTCCCCGATTTTATTAGAGATCATATAGCCGAAAATAGCCAGCCCTATGTTGGAGGTTATTTTATAGGTTCTGAAACCTATATCCCTGCCAAAGACTATTTCACCGCGATCGAAGGATCAGTAGATTGGGATTTTGCATTCGAAAGACAGTGGCTGTTTTACAAACTTTGGGGAAGATTGCTGTACAACCCAGAGACACCAGATGAAGTTTTCAAAGCCTTCTATAAAAGGAAGTATGGTGCTGAAGGTGAGAATTTGTTGGAGGCCATGTCACTGGCATCCTCCACCCAATTGAAAATCGGTTCTCTTTATGATTCCAGGTGGGATTTTACATTGTATGGGGAAGGCCTAATGGCTTTGATAGGGGATGAAACCCAGTACATTTCCGCCAATAATTTGATCAATCAGCCGACCTTGGATCCGAACTATGTTTCAGTCAAAGATTATGTTGACGGCATCAAAGCAGGTGAAAGTTTTGGTCTGGGTAAAATCACCCCTCCAATTCTGATAGGGTTATTGGAAGAGGACTGCCAAAAGGCCTTGGACTTGGTAGGAGGGATTGCTTTTGAAAATAACCTATCCTTGCAATATGAAGTGGCGGACATTCAAATCTGGGCCAATTTAGGTCTGCATTTAGCCGAAAAAATAAGAGGTTCCATTGCCCTTCAGTCTTACAGAGAAGGTCTGGGAGAAAAGCACAAAGAGGAAGCTATTGCCTCCTTTACAAAAGCCCTTCACTATTGGGATGAAATCATTGCCATTTCCAGGCCGATTTACAAAGACATGCCGCTTACCCATTACAATGGCAGCAGCCATGATAGAAATGATGATAACCTTTTTCATTGGGCCCTTATCAGAGATCAGGTAGCGAAGGACATTGAAATAGCCAAATCAGTTAAGAGTGTAGTTTTAAATACAAATCAGTGGTAAATACCGAATTTCTGGGGAAGCATTTGAAAGGGAGGAGTAGTTGCAAACTACTCCTAAATCTGGTTTATATCCAGTTCCCAAATATCAAATGGCCAAGGAGTCCTATAAGCTAGTCTTTTAAACAACGGACACATAAACCTGTTCCATGTAAAATTGATGCAATACCAATAGAACCTTCGAAGGAACCTACAGAGGTGTACTGTGCATCTCCTGCAAGTTCGCCCAGAGAACTACTCCACCATTGTCCATCGCTTCCAGAACCAGCGAAAAAACCAAAAAGAGCACGACCACCGCCCGGAAGCGCCGAGAAACCACTTTCATTAGTGGCACCACCATTGGGTTCCAGCCAAAATTGTGTACCTGTGGTTTTCATTTTGCCTCCAGCTGTATTGGGGACGGTATTGCCTCCATTTGCATTTGGATCCAAAAAGTTAATTAAAATTCCCCATTCCTCTGCTGAAGGCACATGCCATCCTGAGGGGCAAAGATTACGATTGTCGTTTACGGCGTACCAATTGTACAGCTTCCCAAAAGGGATGTCATATGTGCTGTCGTTTTCGTAATGTACCCAAGCACCTGAAGCTACAGTATTCCAGTTAATGTCCAATTGTTCATTTAGTAGAGTGTCACCATTGGCGTAGATAATCGTTCTGAGGTTTTCAGCCATCCATTCTTGATTTCCAATGACAATGGTTGCGTAGGTATTTCCTTCTTGGTCGACTAAGGTGCCATAGTTTAAGTTAGGGTTTAGCCAAGGGCTGTTAATAGGATCCGGATCCTCGTCTGGATCATCTGTTGGGTCTGGATCAACATTTGGATCATCAGTAGGCTCTGGATCATCTACCACATCGATAATAGGATCCAGGTCATCTTTTGAACAACCAGTAATGGCTACCGTAAAAATTAACAATAGCATAGCCAAAGAAATGATTTTAGTTTTCATAATTGAATTGTTTTGAATGGATATTATTTGAATAATTGAAAAGTTGATTCTCCCTTTCCTCTTTAGGATCAAGTTGCTTAAATTGGGTTTTGCTAATAAAAGATGACGCAGTATTGTCAATACCAAATGGTTTTCTCCAAAATGTCTCCAATAGGCTGGTATCAAAACCCATCCAAGAAATTCCTGGGCCTGCCTTCAGCTCCCATGCTGTATTTTCAGTGCTTTTTGTATTCCCCAGTTTCAAAGTCACCCAACACTATCTTATGATTTCCACAGCAAAAATTCTAAAGTCATCAGCCAAGAGAATGAAACCGTTCATTTCAAAATAATTTGTATTTCAAAAAAGGAACATGATAAAAACAATGTAAAATAGTGTGTTATTAAATAATAAAATTGTAAAAAAGCGAAATAGAAGTAAAAAATATTGATCGTTTTTTTAGCTGAAACTTTCTTAAGAAACCTAATTTTTGATGATTCGGTGGACTTCGGTATTTTTTGTTGAAATAGCTCTGAGAATGTAAGTTCCGGGAGGCCAAGTACTGGTATCTATCCTTAAGTAATCTTCAAAACCAGCAGAGTGATTGAGCAGGGTACTTCCTTGTAAGCTGACGACCTGGAGTCCAACCAAGTCACCAATTCTGTTTGAATTCAACAAGATCTTTAGTTCGTTTTTTGCGGGATTGGGAAAAGTCAAGAGGATAATTTTTTCTCCTTCGGGCAAATTTTCACGGACTCTTTCAGGATCTGATCTAACTCCTAAAAATGACACGTTGTTGAATCTTACATTTCCGCTAGTATTGGTTGTATTCCCCTCAAAACCAATCCTTAGTTTAAAATTTTCTTTACCATTAATTTCATCCAGTTCGGTCAGATCCAATTCTAGAAGTTGAAAACTCGTATTCAAGTCAAAATACTGATAGCCTTCCGGAAGTTTTCTCCATTCTAGTTCTTCAGCAGTACTGTATTCAAACTTGAGCTGATTAGGGCCATTATTGGTTCTGGAAACAGCTGCTCGGAACACTAAATCTTTAAAATTTGTTGTAGGAAGGCTGAAAATCAGGTGTCCTTTTTTTTCTGTCCCACCATCTTGAAGAGATAGAGGATTTCTTGTTCTAATTCCCCTCATGTTTTCAAGGTCAAATGAGATATCTTCCTTAGGATATTCAATAAAATTGATCGTCGTAGGGTCATTAACCCTGTCCATAATTCCCACAGTGTTTCCTTCATTTAGTGGATATGGATCAATGGCTGGCTGGAATTTTATGTTAGCAATCTGATTTTCGGTCGTATTGAAGACAGGGGCTAAATTCTTAAGGGGGATATTGTTCGGGATATTGTCATCAAAAAACCAATAGTAAATCAATTCAGGTTCAGGACGGTTGTCTTTACTGAAATTGACTAAAATTTCAAGATCTGCTGTAGGGTCGATGATCAAGTTCTCCTCTCTGTATTGTTGACCATTTATGATCCAGTAATCAAAGGCATAGCCTTCAGATGGGATTGCTTTCAAAGTGACAGGAATGTGTTTGAAATAAGTGCCTTCCCAAGGGTATACATGGTCTTTTGATCCTGGCAAATCCGAATCTAAGTGAATGGTATTAAGGAAAACTGTGCCGCTTCCACGCTCTCTTACATTTATTTTTATAGTTAGATTCTTATCAAGGCCAAAAGCCTCTCTAAGATGTTCCCGCTGAATAGCCGGTCTGTCTTCAGCATATTCTCGAAATCTCGTTAAATGGTTTTTGTAATGGTATAGGCTTGTAATACTGCTGGGGTAAAAATTCCATCTTTCAAAATGCCGGTCGAATTCAGGTTCTATTTTGTTATAATGTTTTTCAGCCAAGTCAGCCACTCTATCCTTATTGAATGCGGTATTTATATGATCATTGAATCTGTTCAAAAAAAGTGTTTTAAAAGAATCATTCTCCAGAAGCTTCCTAAAGATCCGTGTCTTCTCCGGATCATTGGTACCATATTCATTACCACCATAAGGGTCTATCCAATTGATCAAGGTATTGAAGCCGGCACCATTGGTCAAAGCTGCGTCGAAGTCCCATACAATGTATCTGAATTTTCCGTCGTTGAAACCGTTTCCTTCTTGTGTACTTTTCCATATCCTGAAATGCTTGTCACCATACCAGTCTACATTATTCCAATATACAAAGGCAACAACATGATCGATATAGCTAATAATGTCCAGCTTTCCTTCTATTAATTCCAAAGCCTCAGGTTCGGTCATGTCGGTATTCAGGATAAGATCTCTCATTTCCCTGTAATAGCCGATTGATTCTGGAGCTCCTTCATCTACCATTGCCGGTGAACCTTCACCCCATGGTGAATCTATCAATACCACATCATCAGGATCTATTTGGTAATTATCCGCAACATAATACCTATCTATCCTGTCCCTGACATTGATCAAACCCCAATATTCTCCATTGATGTAGTGGACCATAGGCTCAGACCTCTGCAATCCTAGCTGTAATGGTGCCAAAATCTGATGAATAACTGCATCAGTCAGATAATCCAGTCTGTCTCCTCCTTGACGGAAAAGCAATCGCTTAAAAGTGTTTAATTCCTGGCCATTAGCATCCCTTGCATCGGGTATAAAAGGATAATCAATAATATCTTTTTCATCATATTCATTTCTTGCATAGAGCCTGAAGCCTTTAATCGGCCTGTTTCTGGAACCGCTACCGTGGATTCTCATGCCAAGTCCCTGCGAAAAGACCAGGTTTTTGTCTTTAAAAAGCTCCAGGTTAACAGCTTTTTCAGAAATTCTTCCACGTTGCTGATAGTTTGCCTGAATTACAAAATGATCAGGAGTTCCGCCATTTTCAAAAAACATCCTTCCTGGAACATACAGTCCTTCATCATAGCCAAATAAGTCTTCATTGTCAGCAATTAACGATAGAACTGGCAAGTGATGATTGTTAAGAACTTTTCCCGGAAGGTATGTCTTTGAACTGGTAGGACTGTACCTTCCTTCGGAAAATACCCTGGCACGAACAATAATTCCATCTTTCAAACTGATGCTAGGCTTTTGCCAGAACATATCAAATTCCCTATGATAGGTGGTAATGATATCACTGACAATCCCGATAGAATCCAATAAAAGGTTGATGTTTAAAGGAGCTACGTAGCTTTTGGTGATTTGGCTGAAATCCTTCAGCATGTTGGTTTCAGATTCTCCCGGAAAATAGTAATCAACCTTAAATGTCCTACCGATGTCCAAAGACTCCATACTAGGTTCTGACCCATCTAAAGTGTACAGCAATTTGCCACTTTCATTTGGATTATGAATTTCTAAAAGAAGTGTGTTTTCATCGGTTTCTTTGAATAAAATGGACGGCTTTTTCAGGAATTCAGTAAACCCTTCATGTACATTTGAACTGTTTGGCGTCGGACTTTCAAAAAATACCAGATTTTCGGAACCGTCAGGTTGCCTGCCATAAGAATAGTTTGTAGGAATTGGTATAGGGGGAAATTCATCAACTACAAAATTTTGAGGATGAGTCAGGACTATCTCTTCACCTGCGGAACTGATAGCATAGTTTGTATGCAAAGGTTTGTTTATATCAGTCCTATCCTTTCCCGATGCCCATATCAGTAAAAATCCTTTCCCTGCAATATTGACATTGGGAAAAATCCATTTGAACGGGTTATTTTCATTGTCTGAAAGTCCATATCCTAAAAGATTGACTTCTTGATCACCTGTATTATAAAGCTCTATCCAATCTTCAAAATCACCGTCTTCATCACTAATGGTCATACTGTTTGAGGACATGATTTCATTGATCACTACCTGAGCTCTGACCATAGCTGGAGAGAGAGTCAAAAAAATAATGAACAGTATAATGCGGAATAATAAAACTCCTTTAGTATTGATTAATAAGGTGTTAAACATCTACTAGGTTGTAAGATTCAATCAACTATTAATGAATAGGTTTGTAAATTAACTTTCATTTGGGTTATTGTTCTTAAAGAAAGTTTGAAATAGGAAGATGGATTATTTCTCACCTAAAATGTCAACGGAAAATGACTGTATTTTGTCCTGATTTTTAAAAATTTAAATCATTGAATTGGTAAAAATAACAACTTTTTAGTTTTTCTTCAACTACCAAGGTGGTAATTCCTCTGTAGTAGCGATTGAGTTTTTCGTAGAACAGGATGTAAACAAATGCTTTCATTTGTAAAAAGTTTAATCCATAAAAAAGGCCGGAAAACTTGTTTCCAGCCTCTGTGGGCCAAACTGTACAAATTTCGAACCGCTTTACAGAAGATTTTAATAAATTATTTGCCCTCCACGAGCATATCCAAACAGTATTTAAGAAGGAGAATAAGCTGGATATAATGGGTAGTCATATGGTTAATACGCACACAAAATATGCTGATGAATCAAAATATACCGGAAACGTCAATCGGCAAATAAAGAAAAAATGTTCAGCGAAACAGTAGCAATTGATTGCATTTGGGTTGACATATGGCCTAAACGAAATGGTAACATTTGATCTAATTTGAGTCGACAATATTGCCCAGTTTTTGATTTAATGTCTTGCATCAGTTAGATCAGCTTTGTCTAACTACCTTTTTCATATATTTGTGGTAGTTAAAATTGAGTTTTGCAGCAACAAGTTCATAGTATAATTATGCATGTATTGCTTCTTTTTACTATCTTTCGCATAAATTTACTAAAGCATGATGCGTGTTGCTGATTTTGTGGAAAATTGCTTGGCATATGAACAATATGCTTTTTCCTGGGATGAAGTAAAAGTCAAAATACCCAAAACTGATGTCGCATTACGACACGAATTGGGACGTCTTTCCAAAAAGAAAGAGATTCTTGCACTTCGTCAGGGGTTTTATCTGATCCTTCCTCCTCGATACAAAGGATTCGGCAAACTACCATTGGAGTTTTATGTTGAAGAGTTGTTCAAATTCTTAGATAAGCCTTATTATATCGCTTTTTTTTCAGCAGCAGCTTTTCATGGCGCAAGTCATCAACAAGTTCAACAGAGCTATCTGATGACAAAAATCCCTAACCTTCGGGACATTAAAAAAGGGAATATCTATCTGAGCATTTCAGCCACAAGTAAATGGCCAAACAAAAACATTCAACTAAGAAAATCCGATGCAGGCATTTTTAATATTTCTTCACCGGCACTTACAGCTATTGACCTCATCCATTATCAATCTAAAATGGGAGGGTTAAACAGAATTTTGGCCATTCTAGAAGAATTAGCTGAGTCCATGACTCCAGAAGATATCCAGGAGTTACTCCAGTGGTATCCCCATACCAGCTCTATTCAACGGCTAGGGTACTTATTTCAAGAGTTGCAATCTGATCGGGTTCTATTGGATCCATTAGAAAAGTATTTTATTGGTAAAAATTACTTCCCAGTGTTGCTGTGTCCTGATAAAGATAAAAAACCTGGAAGAGTCGATAATATGTGGAAAGTAGTTAGGAACATTAAACTGGAAAGTGATTTATGATTCCCAGACCCCATATAGCAAAATGGAGGGATCAAGCTCCCTGGACTACCAATGAGCAGGTAGAGCAAGATTTGATTATATCCAGAGCATTGGTAGCACTTTTCTCTGATGAATTCCTAAGCGAAAATCTGGCATTCCGTGGGGGTACCACACTACACAAACTCTATCTGAATCCGGCTCCAAGATATTCAGAGGACATTGACTTAGTCCAAATCAAAGAAGGTCCGATCAAGCCTATCCTACAAAGAATAGATAAAGTCATTACCTTTTTTGAAGAAGATAGAGTGGTTAAACCCAAAGCCAACAATAACACGCTGCTTTATCGCTTCAACTCTGAATATTCACCAGAAGTTCGGTTGAGACTAAAGATAGAGATCAATTGCCGGGAGCATTTCAATCTGCTTGGATGGGATTCATTTCCATTTTCTGTATCAAGTGAATGGTTTACAATGGGGTGTAACATTACCACATATCAATTAGATGAACTTCTGGGAACCAAGCTCCAGGCACTTTACCAACGTAAGAAGGGCAGGGATTTGTTTGATCTATACTATGCCAGTCAACACGCAAAATTGGATTATGACAAAATCATCTATTGCTACAATGAGTACATGAAGTTCACAGTGGGTAAGCCTCCAACTCAAAAAGAGTTCCTGCTTAATATGGAGGAAAAGAGGAGATCAAAACAATTTTCAGGAGATATGGAAGGGCTTTTAAATCCTAATTTGAAATATGATCAGGAGGATGCTTTTGAGTGGTTGTTTGACAAATTAGCACAAAACATTTAGCGCTGTGCTGTCCTAAAAAAGGGGGGGCTTACAAAAGTACCTCAATATTTTATCTCAGATAAGCTGAATCAAATATTCCCAATCAGTCGCTCTAATTGAGTTTCATTTAATCTAAAATAAAAAAGCCCTCCGCATAAAATACGAAGGGCGTAAGTGGGCCCACCTGGGCTCGAACCAGGGACCTCCTGATTATGAGTCAGAAGCTCTAACCAACTGAGCTATAGGCCCCAATATTTGATTTTTTAGACTTCCTGTCCCGATAGCTATCGGGAGCCAGTCTTTTTAAGCATTTGACCTTGCTTTTGGGACTGCAATGTTACATATTTGGTTTTAATTTTACAACCTGATTTCAAATGAAAACACTAGATAATATTGATTTTTTGATCTTCGATCTTGGAAACGTGATCATAGATATTGATTATGATTTAAGTATCAATGAGTTGAAAAAAATACTTCCAGCAGAAAAACATTCACTCACTGAAAATTTCTTTGTATCCACCTTTCATAAAGAGTACGAAAAGGGGAGGATAAGCAATTCGGATTTTAGAGATGAGGTAAGGAATCTATTTGGTGAAAACTGGACCGATGAGCAAATAGACCATGTTTGGAACAGTCTTTTGGTCCATATTCCTGTGGAAAGGTTGGCACTGCTGAAAAATCTCAGAAAATCTTTTCGTACAGCCATCCTCAGTAATACCAACGACATACATATCCAGAAATTCAATCAGATGCTCGAAGGGGTTTCTGATTTTTCCAATATCCACGATTTATGCGATGTGGTTTTCCTGAGCCATGAAATGGGCCTGGCTAAACCGGATAAAGCCATTTATCAGGAGGTTTTGGAGCAATTGAATGTACATGGCAAAAAAACGATTTTCTTTGATGACCTTCTGGCAAATGTCAAAGGCGCAGAGGAAGTTGGTATTAATGCTGTTCAAATTACCCATCCAAAAGCCCTGATTGATTTTTTTGATAATGTACAGTAAAAAAGAGTACCTCAAGCACTTACTTCTGTTTATTCTGACCCTGTTCACGGCTACCTTGGCAGGAGGAGAGTGGCTGTTCGGAAGATCTATTTTGGGCAAGGAGGAGCATTTTCTTAATTGGGAGTACTTTATCAAATCCCTTCATTTTTCAGTTCCTTTTATAGGGATCTTGCTAATACATGAACTTGGTCATCTCTTTACTTCAATTTACCACAAAGTACGGTCATCACTACCTTATTTTATTCCAGGTTGGTTAGGCTTTTTGGGAGCTCCGTCCATAGGAACATTTGGTGCTGTCATTCAGGTCAAAAGCTTTATCAATAGCCGTAGAAAATACTTTGATATTGGCATTGCAGGGCCGCTGGCAGGTTTTGTACTTGCAGTGGGCGTATTGTGGTATGGGTTTACTCACTTGCCGGATGCGGACTATATTTATCAGATCCATCCGGAATACCTGGACCCTGATTTTGAGGGACATTCTGCTGAGGAAGGTTATATCAATCTGGAAATAGGTTACAACATTCTGTTTTGGGGAATGGAAAAAATGCTGGCAGATCCGGATAAAATGCCTGTGATGTCAGAAATAATTCATTTTCCCTACCTTTTTGCCGGATACCTGGCCTTGTTCTTTACAGCGCTCAATTTACTTCCCATTGGACAATTGGACGGGGGACATATCATATTCGGACTTTTTCCCAAAAATCATAAAATGATCTCTCTGATAGCTTACACGGCTTTCATGTTTTATGCAGGCCTTGGGTTGATCAATCCCTTTCAATCCGTCAATGAGCTTTTAATCAGAATACCACTGTATATTGGGTTTCTGTATGTGTGCTACCGAAAAGTGAGTTTGCCCAATCAGACCAAATGGACCATAATTCTATGCATAGTAGCCGTACAATATGCAACTGTAAATGTATTTCCTCAAGTGGAGGGATATTCCGGTTGGCTTTTATTTGGGCTGTTGTTAGGTAGATTGATGGGTATAGAGCATCCCGAGGTCAGCGGATTTAAGCCATTGAACAGACAGAGACAGGTTTTGGGCTGGATTGCCATTCTTATCTTTTGTATCTGTTTTATGCCACAGCCTTTTGTCATAGAATAAAAAAACACCTCTGTTCACAGAGGTGTTTTTTTACGGAATATGGGTTTGTTTACCCTTCTTCATCTTCCATAGCCCTATAGGCCATAATTCCCCCAAGGAGGTTTCTGACTTTAGTAAAACCTCTGGTTTCCATAAATTTCTTTGCGTTGCCACTTCTGGCTCCTGACCTGCATTGAACCACTACTTCTTGATCTTTATATGATTCAAGTTCGTCAAGCTCGTAAGGTAATTGTCCTAAGGGGATGTTTTTCGCACCCAGATTATCTTCTTCGTACTCCCATTCTTCCCTAACATCTATAAATAGAAATTCTTCGCCTTTACCCAGTTTTTCTCTCAATTCTGAAACAGTAATGTCTTCCATAATTATTTATTTGACTAAAATTCTTTTTGAAATATTTTTTTCTCCTTGTACTATCTTAAGCACGTAGATGCCTTTTTGAAGTCCCGCAAAGTTAATTATTTTTCCGTTATCACTTTCTTCCGAAGTCAGATCCAGTTGTCTTCCATAGGGATCAAACACGGAAAACGTTTCTACCTTTCCTTCTACAAAAAGCCTGTTTTCCACAGGATTTGGATATACCCTTAAGCTTGATTCTTCTTCCTCAGTACTTTCTTCCACTACCGGTGTTTCACTTAGGTGAACTCTGATCATCAAGGAGCCTTCCACAAGTTCATTTTGCTGCCAAGGACCTGCAACATTATAAAATATTTCCCGGCCATTGTCAAACGTTTTGTCCAGTCCGACATGGATAAAATCATTGGTAAATTGTGTAAATCCAACAAAGAAAATCTCACTTACCCTGATATTTTCATCAAGTTCGAAATAAGAAAACTCTTCAAGGTTTTCTTTTTCCGGAATAAAAATCTCCCGTACATAAATGGGATCACTTTGAAGGTCCTGCCAGATCGAAAGGTCTATGATCTGGTTGGCCTGGTTTTGATTCGTGAAATTGATACTGATGCCTTTGACGTAGGGGTTGGTGGAAGTTTCAAACCTATTGACCAAGCTTCCTGATCTTTGGTTGATTCCTGCAGAGTAATCAATGTTGCCATCATCGTAAGCAAAATAATCCCTGAATGAAATTACGGAACGGACAGTGTCATTTACCCTGAGGTTGATGTCATCAAAAAAGACAGAATCACCATTGATCATCTGGAATAGGTTAAGATCCCCAGAACTGATATAAGTGGTGATTTCATAGTCTGTTTCTTCCTCCGGCAATGAAACTCCTGAAATGGGATTGCTCTCAAATATCCTTCTTTCCGAACCCAGAGGTACCGGGTTGAACGGAGTGTTGTTGTTCACTCTTGAGATCAGGGAATTGTCTGATTTGTCACGGATTTCTACACTGTACTCCATGGCCCTAAACCTGTTTTCTAAGTTTTTAAACTCATTCCCTGTATTTCTCCAAAAATCTCCAGAGAGATTACTGGCTTCGAAAACAGGTATACCTGTGTATTTTTGGCTGGGTCTGAGGTTTTGGGTAGTCAGGGTTCTGTCAGGATAAAAAATGTCACCAGTACTTCTGTTGGTATTGAGGTATACATAATCTATCAACCAACTGTCAAAAGGTCCTGAGGCACGTCCGTTGATCTGAAACCTGAACTGAAAGTCTGCATGTTGGAATGCCTCTTCCACCTGAATGATCTCTTGTGTGAAGAAAAACTGCTCTGCCGGTAGTTCGCCAGCAATCTGCCAAACATTGATCCAGTTGCCCAGAGTGTCCCTGAAAAGGAGGGTGAGGTTATCGTTGGCATCTGGCATTTCGGCTTTTCCACCAGCCTGCCAAAAAAAACTCAGAAAAAGCGTGCTGCTTTCATTGCTGCTGATACTGGAAAGGTCAATTGGGCGGGAGCTGATGATGTCTGTTATACCCTGCTCGATCGGGACATTGGAGTAGGGTTTACCACTTTCATCCACACCGTCCAAAAGCAGTACTCCCAAGGAAGGGGCAGCATTGGCAACTGTGAAAGATTGAGTAGCTCCTTCATTGATCCATTTACTACTATCTATTCCAGCTGAAGAAAAATCATCCCAAAAGGGTAGGGACAGTTTTTCTTCCATTACACGCTGAAAATTCTGTGCAGAAGGGGAAGGTTTTCTGGGAGTAGGCAATTGCTGAAACTGAGCCATTCCTTGCCAACTTATACCCCATAAGAGTATCATGAAAGCAAAAAAGACAGTATTCAGCTTTTTATTCATCTGTGAAGAAATTTCAATTTTCTCTAAGGTCGGAAATCCAGACTTCTATAGGTTCTCCAGTCCTGATTTCAGATCCTGGTGGAGGCATTTGCTGTACAATGGTTCCCTGAGGTACGGTGTCTGTTCTTACATAATTGATATTGCCCATCCTTAGACCCGAGCCAATGATAAGAAACTCTGCATCCACTTCATCCATACCTATCAGAGAAGGGACATCTAAAATCTGTTTTCCCAATCCATCTCCCACTACAAGGTCTATTTGGGAGCCTTTTGGGATCTCAAAGCCTTCAGCTATATTTCTGCCTCTGTATTTTTGTTCAAGGACTACATTGATTCCGATATCCGGGACATAAACAATTTCACCCCTTACCAAGCCCATATTCCCTATGATTTCCTGAGCATTTTTAAGAAGACTGTTGACCAGGTTTGGCATTTTGATCAAAGGTGCATTTTTGGCATTGAGTGTGACATAGACTTTTCTGCCTTTCTTTACCTTGCTTCCTGCTTTTGGATTTTGTTTCATTACTGAAAGCGGTTTCAATTCATTGTTGAAACCACTGTCAAGTGTGACTTCATACCTCAAATCCCTTTCTTTTAAATAATCTTGGAGTTCATGGTATTCATAACCTTCCAAATCAGGTACGGTTACCGTTTGCCCATGATTGGTATAGGATGGAAGGAACACATTCAGAAAAATAAAAGCAAAGACAATAATGGCTAAAATGACGAGGACTAAATGTATGGCTATTTTTTTCACTGATTGTTTGGTATTGCTCATGTAAAGCGGAATCTAAAGTAGTAACGGATAAAGGTAAAATTAATTTATATTTTGTCATGCAAATCTATGATATAGGTCGCAAGAAATCAGCCAAAACTTTCTTAAAATGAAAAAGCCTGAAAGGAAATGATCACTTTCAGGCTTTTTTCCAATAAAACTTACTTAATGAATGATCAGCTTTCTTGTTTCAGTGATCGTATTGCTGGTGATTTTTACAATAAACAATCCTTTACTAAACAACTGGGAGCTGAAAGTATAGGTCTGGTTTAGTGTGTTAGGATAATCCACATCATGGACAATCTGACCGGTAGGAGAGGTGATTTGGATGTTTACAGATTCAAATGTCTGCAAATTGAAAACGATGTTGAATACATCTCTTGCCGGATTTGGATAAATGATGGTATTGCCTAATCCCGGATCCACCGGTTCGGGGTTGGCAGATAAAAACAGCTCAATATTGTCAATGTAAGCCGTGCTGTTTGCTTCATCCGTATTCTCCAATACAATGGCTACCCTGATTGCCCTTTCGTTGCCAGCGTAATCGGTTAGGTTTACAAATTGCCTTTCAAAATCACCTCTTTGATTTGGATTTGCCTCTGAAGAATTGGAGGTGTTTAATTCCGCTCCGGTTTTTCTGAAGACCTCCTGGTAGGTTCTACCTCCGTTTCTACTGGCCAATACTTTTAGGATGGTATTTTCTACAACTTGACCAGAAGCGAAATCAAAGAACAATGCAGCTTGCCTTGCAGCTGAAAGATCAAACAAAGGCGATCCCAGCCAATAGGAATTGTCATCTTGACTGTCATCCAACCTTACGAGATTGGCGCCAGATCCTCCGGTTTGAAGCGGGGTCAGCTCCCAGTTGTTGTTGTTTCCTTGAGGATTGACCACCACCCAAGGTGCCAAGGTCACGGTATTATTGAAATTTTGTCGGAAAGGAATTCTTTCTGTGTTGGAGTTTGTCAGTATAAATCTGGAAATTTCATCAGAATTACCCGGGTTTTGGTCGAAATTCGGAAAATCAACCGTGTATGTGAGCCTGCTGAGATCTGAGCCGATTGTTCCTCTTGGCAAATTGATATTCAGACTGTCTCCTGGCTGTAGACCAATGCCTCTTCCTATATAAGAAACAGGTGTTGCGTTACCCAGTCTTCTCCTGAATATAAAACCATCGACAGGAAGATTGCCTGTATTCACAGCCCGAATAGTTTCCTGCTCATGATCTCCTACAGATATTGGGGTAGGGGAAACCAATTCTACCAAATCAACTCTGTAGCGATGAACTTCCTCAGGAAGGATTTCAATATCTTTGATGTAAAGGTTATTGCCATATCCATTTCTGTTGATGATGGCTATCCTGATATTTCCCATATCCGCAAAAGGAGCCAGGTTCACTATTTCCCTTCTAAACTGATTTTCTCTGCTTGGTACAAAGGGATCTAGCGTAGGAGAGGAAGTTTGCAAGAATTGTACGTCCTTTTCATAAGGAGGAGAAGTAAGTTGGAAAGTATTGCCACAATCATCAGAAATGGCCACAATCAAGTCATCACCAAAACCTTGAGCGTTGTAAGGACCATAAGCCATTCTGAACGTAAGCTGTGCATTAGGGAATTCGCTCAAATTGATCTGTGGTGAAATTAGAAAATCAAGTTGATTGAAAGCTTCATATTCGTAATTCCTGATTTGTATGACTTGCTGTAGATTACCGTCCAATGTAACTTCACCAAGCTCCCAAGTTAGGCTGTCATCTGGGTTTCTTACTTTCCAAAGGTTGTCAAACTCTTCAAAAGCAAACCTATATGGAAGCGAAATGGTGGGCTGAATGACTGGGTTGGAAATAATGCTTCTGCTTACAGTTTCCGGGTTAAGCTCCCCATTTACTTCAAGAATATTTACTTCAAACTCGTCTCCTTCACCAGCCAGCTGAATGGGTGAGAACAACACCCTTGTCGTATCCCCTAATTCAAGATTTAAAGTGAGAGATCTTTCTTCCAATAAGTTTCCATTTAATCTCACTTCCAAAGTCGCAGAAGTGATGGTGTTTTCTCCTCTGTTCCTCAAAAGTACTTCTGGTATTACATTAAGGTCACAGATCAAGTCAGATGGGTTAATTAGCCTATCAATAGACAGGTTGTTTGGCAACAAAGGAGGCTCTCTCGTAGCCCTTCCGTTTACTAGACTTGCCCTTCTGGGGCTATTGGCCAACACCACATTAAAGCGCTCTACCTGCCCTTGCGTAAAAATATTCATGCAGGCATCAGTAGTGTAATCCATGTAGTTTTCGGTCATGTCCCTACTTTCACAGGTAAACCTCGGCGCATCTATGCGACATACAAAGTTGGGTCCGTTTTGATTGGGTGTATCATCTACAAAGTCATCTACATCGCAATTGCCATCACCCCAAATATGTCTCAGTCCAAAAAAATGTCCGATTTCATGTGTAAGGGTTCTACCTCTGGCTGAAGAATTGGCATTTCCACCTTCTCCAAACCAATTGGAAGTAACGAATACTCCGTCTATTTCCCTTGGGAAGACTATCGCTCCAAGACCGGGAAGGTTGGCAAGAGGCGGACTTGCCCAGCCAAGTACATTCCCGGCAATGGGAGCTACCCAAATATTAAGGTAATCTTCTGCCGGCCAATAAGAAAACTGACTGAGAAGTGCTGCGTCAGTTATGGCAGTATAAGTGTTTTTTGTCCCCTGTACCCTGATAATGCCACTTGTTGGAAGGCCTTCCGGATCCTGTTTGGCCAAAACAAACTCTATATTGGAATCTGCAGCAATATCCCTAAACTCCGCAGGAGTATTGCTGGCATCAGGATTTTGCCTCCTGAAATCTTCATTGATGATACGGATTTGGTTGAGAATCTGGATCTCTGGAATGTTGTTTCCAACACCAATATCTTCTCCATTGTGAACTACATGTACCACAACAGGAATTACCCTTGTTTCCTGCTCCTGACTTCGCATGATGGAGGGAGATTTTCGCCTTTCAGTGATCTGATCGCCCATCCACGCCTCAAAATAATCTCTGGATCCGTAAACACCGACTTGTTCTTCGATGTGCTTTTCCATTGGTACTGCGGCACACTTCTCATCATGAACGTGCTGATAGACCTGGCCAAAAAATTGTTGTCCCTGTACAGAGGAAAGGCATAAAAAAAGGAACAAGGATAAAACTAAACCTATCCTTATTCCTACTTTCATATCAACTTTAGAGTATAAATTAAGCAACTGCAACATTTACCGCCACAACTTTAGTGATTTCTGGGATATCCCTTTTTATGGCCTCTTCTACTCCGGCTTTCAATGTCATGGTGGACATAGGGCAGGAACTACATGTTCCAGTTAACTCTAACTTCAAAACATTGTCTTCTGTTATTTCTATTACTTTGACATTTCCTCCATCTGCCTCCAGATAAGGCCTGATGGTATCAAGTGCTTTTTCTACTCTCTCAATCAATTCCACTTCCATTATTACTTATATCTTGACCTGTACTACTTCAGTTTTGTTTTTTTCTGCATTCCTAATAGCCACTTGTTGCGCTACATTTTCTGCCAGTTGATTGAAAGCTTTTTCTGTGATACCTTCTTTCAATACGGCCGGATAACCCGTATCTCCACTTTCCCTGATACTTTGGACAATTGGAATTTCTCCCAAAAAAGGTACTTGGTATTTTTCAGCCAACTTTTTCCCACCTTCTTTGCCGAATAAGTAATATTTGTTTTCCGGCAATTCTTCCGGTGAAAAATAAGCCATATTTTCCACAACACCTAAGACAGGGACATTAATTTGTGCCTGTCTGAACATGGTCAGTCCCTTGGTGGCGTCTGCCAAAGCTACTTTTTGAGGTGTGGTGACAATTACAGCTCCTGTCACAGGTACAGTCTGCACCATAGTTAGGTGAATGT
The DNA here is from genome assembly GCF_019343195.1 of Arthrospiribacter ruber. Taxonomy (GTDB): domain Bacteria; phylum Bacteroidota; class Bacteroidia; order Cytophagales; family Cyclobacteriaceae; genus Arthrospiribacter; species Arthrospiribacter ruber. Next base: position 332,299 of record NZ_RPHB01000004.1, on the reverse strand, counting down.
CAGATGTCCCAGGAGGAAGATCTATTAAGAGGTAATCGAGTTCTCCCCATTCCACATCACCAATAAACTGTTTTAAAGCGGAACTTGCCATTGGCCCTCTCCATACTACAGCAGATTCTGCCGGCGTAAGAAATCCAATAGACATCAATTTGACACCATACTGCTCAATGGGCATGATGACATTTTTGCCATCGACCTGCTTGACCATAGGCTGCTCAGATTCCACATTGAACATTGTAGGGATACTGGGCCCGGAAATATCCGCATCTATCAGCCCTACTTTGGCACCTGTATTGGCCAAAGCCACAGCAAGATTGCTGGAGGTGGTAGATTTTCCAACGCCTCCTTTTCCGGAAGCTATTGCAATGATATTTTTTACCTTCGGAAGAAGAGGAGCCTCATTTCTCGCTGTAGTGACATTGGACGTCATGTAAATGTCAAGTTCAACATCAGTACCAAAATCTTCATGTAAAGCCTCTACACAATTGTTTTTGATTACTTCCTTTAATGGACAGGCAGGTGTGGTAAGAACAACTTTAAATTTGATCAGATTTCCTTCTATTTCGATTCCCTGTATCATCCCTAGGGTCACAAGGTCCTTCTTCAAATCCGGATCTTCTACTCTGGACAGGGCCTTGAGTACATTTTCTTTACTTATTGACATTATTTTAACGCTTAATGCTTCGCAATTTAGTTTATAATTGTTCTAATTTAAAAGAAGCTATTACATTATATCTTCTCTTAGCTAGAACTTGCCGGTCTGATAAATAGTTTCAGGCAATATTCTGCCTATGTTTTGATTCAATACTTTTTATCTTTGAAAGTTGAAATAGGGAGTAATGGGAATCAGCCGCGCAACAACGGATAAAGTCAAAGAAAGAGCAGACATTGAAGAGGTAGTCAATGATTACGTTCCTTTAAAAAAGAAGGGCCAAAATCTCTGGGCATGCTGTCCTTTCCACAATGAAAAATCACCTTCTTTTTCTGTTTCTCCAGCCAAGCAGATTTATAAATGTTTCGGATGTGGCAAGGCTGGAGACCCTATACAGTTTGTGATGGACATAGAAGGGGTGGGCTTCAATGAAGCCATACGGCATCTGGCACAAAAATACGGCATAGAGGTAGAAGAGGATAAGGAGCAAACCCCTGAGGCTGTACAGGCCTATAATGAGCGAGAGAGCCTCTACATTGTTTTGGGCTATGCCAGAGACTTTTTTGTGAAAAATCTGCAGACAGAGGAGGGTAAAGCGATTGGCTTAAGCTACTTCAAAGAAAGAGGTTTTTCTCAATCTATCATTGAAAAATTTGACCTGGGCTATGCACTGGATGGCTGGAGTCATCTCCATGATGCGGCCAAATCAGACGGGCATAGTAATGAACTTTTGCTGAAAGCTGGCCTCATTCTTCAAAAAGAAGGTGACCCTTCCCGGCTGTATGACAGGTTTAGAGGGAGGGTGACTTTTACCATTCACAACTTGGGAGGTAAACCAATTGGCTTTGGTGCCAGAATTCTTACCCAGGACAAGAAGCAACCCAAATACATTAATTCGCCGGAAACGGATGTATACCATAAGTCTGATATTCTGTACGGGATCTTTCAGGCAAAGAAATCTATTAGGGAAAAGGACAATTGCTATCTTGTAGAAGGGTACACGGATGTGATTTCCATGCACCTGGCGGGAATAGAAAATGTCGTGGCTTCCTCCGGAACTTCGCTGACAGAAAATCAGATCAAACTGATCAAGAGATTTTCGGACAATATTACTGTGCTTTATGATGGAGATGCAGCGGGGATCAAAGCTTCCCTGAGAGGTATTGACATGATTCTGGAAGGTGGGCTGAACGTGAAGGCGGTGGTTTTCCCCCGCGGAGAAGACCCGGACAGCTATGCAAGAAAAGTAGGATCACAAGAGTTTGGGGAGTACCTTGAAAAAAATGCCCAAGACTTCATTTCTTTTAAAATAGGGCTTTATGCTGAAGAAGTTGCCAAAGACCCGATCAAGCAGGCCAACCTGATCAAAGAGGTGGTTTCCAGTCTTGCCAAAATACCGGATCCTATCGTCAGAACGGTATATATTAAAAAATCTGCTTCGCTTTTGGGCCTGGACGAGGAAATCATTCAGGCAGAATTGAACAAGATTCACCTTAAAGAAAAAAAGGATGGATTCTTTAAAGAAAAAAGAGAGGAACAGGAGACTCCTTTCGAGGCCTTTCTTCCTGTAAAAGAAGAGTTGGGGATTTCAGGTATCCTCCAGCTTCAGGAAAGGGAAATGCTCAGGTTATTGGTCAATTATGGTTTTGAGATGGTGTCGGATGACCTTCATGTCTGCCAGTACTTATTGCAGGAGACCGATGATCTAAAATTCGAAACACCGGTTTATCAAAAAATCCTCAACCTCTATAAAGATGCCTTAGCAAATAACATCCTGCCACAGCCGGAGTATTTCCTCAAGCATGAAGATTCTGAAGTCAAGCGTGAGGTTATTAACCTCATTACCAGAAAATACGAACTGTCTACTCTCTGGGAATCCAGGTATCAGATATTCACTAATAATGAAGCCGACGACTTAGCCAAGACGGTCTATGACAGTATTTTACATCTTAAAAAGAAGGTGATTAAGAAAATGATGGAAGAAGCCAGACAAAAAATCAAAGAGGCTGAAATGGAGAAGCTGGAAGAAAATATACTTACGGAAAGGATAGCCATCTACATGGAACTGAAACAATATCAGGTAGAAATAGACAAACAGTTGGGAATAGTGATCAGCTTCTGATCCAAACTTTACCTGTTTTCCTACTGTTAAACCAAAAGAAGCATGTAATTTTGGGCCTTTATAGACCCAAATAGAATTTAAACAAATATATGTCCAAGGATATCAAGTTAGACCCGATAGAAGACGCAATCGAAGCCATCAAAAATGGTGAAGTAATTATAGTAGTCGATGATGAAGACAGAGAGAATGAAGGAGATTTTGTCTGTGCCGCTGAGAAAGTGACTCCCGAAATCATCAACTTTATGGCCACACATGGCAGGGGTCTGATATGTGCACCGCTGATCGAAGACAGGTGTGAAAAGCTAGGGCTGGAGTTGATGGTAGGTAATAATACTGCAGCTTATGAGACACCATTTACTGTATCGGTGGATTTGATAGGCCATGGCTGTACCACAGGAATATCCGCCAGTGATAGATCCAAAACAATCCGAGCCTTGGTAGATGATAGCATTCATCCTGATGAATTGGGTAAACCGGGCCATATTTTCCCACTAAAGGCCAAAAGAGGTGGTGTATTGAGGAGGGCAGGCCATACAGAAGCTGCCATTGATTTTGCAAGGTTGGCGGGATTGGCTCCTGCAGGTGTGTTGGTCGAAATCATGAATGAGGACGGCTCCATGGCAAGACTTCCTGATCTGGTACCTGTGGCAGAGAAATTTAACCTGAAGCTTGTCTCCATCAAGGACCTTATCGCCTACAGACTTAAAAATGAGTCGTTGATCAAGCGGGAAATAGGCGTAGCTATGCCCACGACGTTTGGAGATTTTGACCTTATTGCATTTAGACAGACCAATACCAATGATATTCATATGGCCCTGATCAAAGGTCAGTGGGAAGAAAATGAGCCTGTCATGGTCAGGGTACACTCTTCCTGTATCACAGGTGATATTTTTGGGTCATGCAGGTGTGATTGCGGTCCTCAACTTCACAGCGCGATGGAAATGGTGGAAAGAGAAGGAAAGGGAGTTGTTTTATACATGAATCAAGAGGGACGAGGCATTGGTCTGATCAATAAGCTCAAAGCTTACAAACTCCAGGAACAAGGTATGGATACGGTACAGGCAAATTTAGCTCTAGGACTTCCCATGGACAAAAGAGATTATGGGGTCGGAGCACAAATATTAAGAGATCTGGGAATAAGCAAAATCAGACTGATTTCCAACAATCCTACCAAAAGGGTCGGTTTATTGGGCTATGGTCTTGAGATAGTAGAACAGATACCCATAGAGATACTACCTAATCCACATAATGAAAAATACCTGATTACAAAAAGGGATAAAATGGGCCATACTATCCTTAAAAAGTAAGATTTTTGTTTAAAATCACCTCTTTTTATTAAAGAAAGCGTAGCCTGCATCAACTTAATTAGGCTTGGATTCGTTAACTTGAGTACTAATCAACTTTAGGTCAACATGAGAAGTATCGCATTCTTTGTTATAGGTTTCTTTATTTTCCAGTTTAATGCTGAAGCACAAGGTCAGTTCCCTTCACAGGTCTGGCACAAGGGACAGATACAGATGAATAGCGGAACAGTTTATCAAGGCATGGTGAAATATGATCTTGAAAATAATCTCGTGCAACTACAACATCAGGGAATAGAAACTTTTACTTCTTCCAATGTGACCCAGTTTGAGATATTTGATGAGCAATATGGAGGAATCAGAACATTTTATACCTTACCTTTTCCTTTGACAGGAGATTATGAAACACCCGTGTTTTTTGAAATTTTAACGGAAGGTGAGGATGCAATACTCCTTTGCAGAGAACAGATAGTAGTGGATAACAGGAATATGGGATATGGTCCAATGGCCATGAATCCTTTGTGGGGACCGCAGATCGGAGGAGCTTACAGACTTGCTTTCAATTACTACTTTATCAAAGACGGCAAAATCCAGCGTTATTCCCAGAAAAAGAAAGAGCTACTTGATATTTTCGGCGATAGGGCCGATGAAGTAGATTTATTTATGAGAAAAAACAGGCTTTCTCACGACAAAAGAGGTGATCTGCTTAGAATTACAGCTTATTACAATCAAATCAAATAATTTTTATGTCAAAAAAACCATTGATTTTAGTATCGAATGATGATGGCATCACTTCGAAAGGAATACGTGTTTTAGTTAGTGTCATGAAAAAATTAGGGGAAGTCATTGTGGTGGCACCTGATAGTCCCCAGTCCGGAATGGGCCATGCCATTACTATAGGAGAAACGCTCAGGCTATACGAAGAAGATATTTTTGAAGGTGTAGAAGCCTATAAATCCAGCGGAACTCCCGCAGATTGTGTCAAGCTGGCCAAGCATTATGTTCTTAAGGACAAAACCCCTGACCTAGTGGTGTCCGGCATCAACCATGGCAGTAACACTTCTATTTCTGTTCTATATTCTGGAACCATGTCTGCAGCAATAGAAGGTGCTTTAGAAGGTTTGCCTTCTATTGGATTCAGTCTTTGTGACTATTCTTCCAAAGCGGATTTCAGTCACGTGGAGGAGTATGTCTACAAAATAGCCAAACAGGTTTTGGACCATGGTATGTCAAAAGGTGTAGCATTAAATGTGAATTTTCCTCCCAAAAGGAACGAATCCATTAAAGGTGTAAAAGTCTGTAGGCAGGCACATGCCAAATGGCAGGAAGAATTTTCTGAGAGATTTGACCCCAATGGCAGGAAATACTTTTGGATGGCAGGTAATTTTGTGAATTTTGATAAAGGAGAAGACAATGACGAATGGGCTATTGCTAACAATTACGTTTCGATTGTTCCCTGTCAATACGACCTTACCGCACATCATGCAATCAAACAGCTCAATGAAGATTGGGATTGGACTGAGCTTTAAATTTTTACTGACTTTTTAGGATTTTTTGCCGGTAGCTTCAATTTCTAGGATTATGGGTCAATACAGGTTAATTTTTATAAATAACTTGACTTCCTCGTTTGATCCATGATCAATCAATATGGGGTTCGAATTAAATCAGGTTGTCCTTTCATTACTGTCAAAGTACTGTATATCTACATTTTATCCTAATGCTTTCCAATCTTTAATATCCTCAATTTTTTACAGTTGTTGTTAGTTTTATTTAGGATTTTTGGATTAATTCACCTGATAATTAATGGGAGTTAGTAAAGATTTTTCTTAAAGGCATTTTTGTGTTGATTAAATGGGGTTAAATGCTTTTGAAGAAAAGGTGATGTTCCGTGAATTCAAAATAAACTTCCAGATGTGTAAATGCCAGTATGACGGTAATGTTACTGTCATAAAATTTCTAGTAATATGAAGCGATTATTATACTTCTGTATTGCCTTTTTATCTTCCACTATAGGGTACTCTCAAAATAGGGAGGTCGATAGTTTGAAGACCATTTTGAATTCCGGCTCCCATGACCAAAACAAGGTAGAGATTTTAAACAGACTTTCTTTTCTACTTAGGGAAAGAGACTTAGGTGAAGCCTTGGAGTTTAGCGTTCAGGCCGAAACTTTAGCTTTGGAAAACAACGACAGTCTACAATTGGCAAGGGCCAAAGGAAATCTCGGTTGGATTCATTACAGATTGGGAATCTGGGACAAAGCTTTTAGATACTCCAGGGATGCATATCTTATTGGATTTAGTCAAAATGACAAAGGTGAAATTGCAATGACGCTCAATAATCTAGGGGCGATTTACTATCAACAAAGAAATTATGATGAAGCAATCCGCAAATTTAAAGAAGCTCTTGAGATAGGTAAGGAAATCAACGATTCTTACATCATTATCAGGAGTTTAAATAATATTGCCTTAAACTATAGTAAAACCGATAAATTGGACTCGGCCATATTTTTTGCAAAAGAAGCCATTAAACAAAACGATGAAGCCGGGTCTATTTATTTTACCAGCTTTACCAATAGGGTGATCGGAGATGTTCAGATGGCACAGGGAGACATTGCAAAGGCCATAGCAACTTACGAAAATGCGCTTAATGCTGCTTCACATCAAAGGCTTTCTTCTTTTGAATCCTCCATTCTTCATAGGTTGGGAAAAGCGTATTTAGAAACTGGAAACTATGCCAAGTCTTTGGAAATCCTTGAAAGAGGGGAGAAAATTTCAGGGGAGAATAATTTTCAGGATGAGTATGTCCAGACTTTAAAGCACCTTTCCAAGCTTCATGAAAAGCTTGGAAACAATGAGAAAGCTTTCGATTACCTCAAGCAGTTTACAGATTTGAGTGAAGTCTTGGATGAAAAAGCAGATCGGGATAGATTGGCTTTGATTCAGGGGATGTTTGAGGTGGAAAAATCTGATGCGGATGTCCGGTATCTCAGGTCAGAAAATCTGATTCAAGACCTGAGGATAAAAAACTTCAGACTGGTCATTTTGATAATTTCAGTAGCCATTATTTTACTTGGGGTAGTCTTGGCCAGGCTCTACATGCTCAATAAGAGAACCAAGAAAATTAATAAAGATTTAGTTTCAAAACAGGAGAAAGTAAACCAACAGAAAAAGGCTTTAGAATTGCAGTCGCAGGAACTTGAAAAATCAAATAGGTTGAAAAACAAACTTTTTTCCATCTTAGGTCACGACCTGAAATCCCCGGTTTCCCAATTGCAGTCAGTGCTTGGCTTGGTCAATACCCAAGAATTGTCAAGAGAAGAATTTTCTACGATTTCCCATATTTTAAAAAGAAATGTCGATAGCTTGTATGTGGTGCTGGACAATATTCTCTCTTGGTCTAGATCCCAAATGGAAGGATTTAGGGTGCAATTGAGCCCAATTAACCTTGAAACTGTGACCAGACCAAGTCTTGAACTGTTGCATAATCAAGCCCAAGCTAAGGAGTTGACTATCAAAGTGGAAATGAATACCAAGGATAAGGTATGGGCTGATCCTGATCTTTTGCAGGTTATAATTCGGAATATCCTTAGCAATGCAATTAAGTTTTCTAAAAAGGGGTCAGTAATAGATATCCGGTCATTTACAGAGTCAAAAGAAGTCGTTCTTCAAGTTCAGGATTATGGTTTGGGAATGCCTACCAATATTCTCAAGTCCTTTGAAAAAGAGCAATTTTCCATATTGCAATCGAGCCCTGGTACAGAAAAGGAAAAAGGAACTGGTTTGGGCCTGAGTATATCCCGAGAATTTATTTCCATGATGGACGGCTCTCTACAATTTGAAAGTGATAAGGGCAAAGGCACCACTGCTATAATAAAGCTTAAAGTGGTTCAGGTAGTTTCAAGTACTAAAAATGTTATGGTTTCTAATAGCATCTGACAATGGATAATACTATGACAAAAACTTTTATTCATTTTAAAATCTCAAACTTCTTGGTTTTACTGATAGCTACAACTTTTTTCATTGCCTGCCAAGAAAGCTTACAAGAGCAAAGCTTATTTCAAGAAAATATGGAAAGTGAATTCACTGAGACTTCTCAAGTTCAAGGATAATACATTGTGGTTTTTAAAGACGATCAGTTTCAATTGGAAGAATTCTCTGAAGATTATGAGGCAGCCATTGGATATTTATGTGAAGAAGCGCGGGCGCTTTTAACCACCTATGAAGCGGATGGGGCCCAACCTGAAAATTTATATGCTATGGCATTTCAGGGCTTTTCAGTGGAGCTTACCGAGGAAAAGAAAAATCAGCTTCAGAAAGACGCTAGGGTTAAGTCAATTGAGCCAGATAGGATAAGGGTGCTTGGAACTTTGTAGGGAAAAAGGCCTGATAGGGGCAATAGCCCTGCTGAGCCTATAAAAAATACGCAAGTAATTCCCTGGGGAGTAACAAGAGTGGGTGGTCCTTTTGAGTACAAAGGGACAAGGAAGTTTGGGTCATTGATACCGGAATTGACCTGAATCATCCGGACCTGAATGTAGAAGGTTTGAGGGTTTTCGGTTATGTCGAAACTCTGAATTACCCTATAGATAATCTAGGGCTTGCTGAAAAAGTCTCAGGTATGCCAGATTCAAAGCGGGCGAATGAAGATGTATGCTTATACTTCGAGTGAGCCCAATGAAGAAGATGGTATGCCTGAGACTAGCCTTAAAATTTCGAATTTTGAAATTTTAAGGAGCACGGAAATCAAGCTATATCATTGAATAAGCGTGCACCTGCTTAAAAAGAAAATACTTGACAAACGGGGTATTCATCAAAATTTAAAGCATTTATTCTCCAGTTGGCGTTTTTCAGCACGCCCTATCTAGATCTTGTGGCTTTTAGAAGCAAAGGCTTTGAGGGTATGGGCCATATCAAGCCTTAAATAAGATCCACAAAAGTTTCATCTACCAGATATTCTTCCGCAACTGTTTTTTTAATCAATCTAAGACCTTTGAGTATTTCCATGGTTTTGGTAAGGTCATTCTTTATGACAGAGCAGTCTACCTGCCATTTGGTCTGGGTCAGCCATTCATTTATGTCCTCTTCCTTGATACCATAGGTTTTGCTCAGGACAGATTGAGTTTCCTCATGGTTCAACATTAGCGATTTGGATTTTTGGTAGACCAATCTTGTAAGTTTTTGTATAATTTTCGGTGCTTCCTTTCTGATTCTTTCTGTGGCGGCAATCACAAAACATGGCCACGGGGTGGGGACCTCTCCAACCCTTATAAAAAGTCCTTTGTCCACCAATGGCTTTGTAGTATATTTTTCCCATAAAAAAGCTTTCTTCTCAGGGCTTTGAAATGCCTTCTTGGCGCCTTCAAGGTTTTCAATTATTTCAAATTTTGATTCGTCCATTTGCCAAACTTCCCGATCCGCCAGGACGTAAGCCATCAGGTGTGAGCCTGAACCTAATCGACTGATCAAAAATGGGGAATCAGAAAGCTCATTAAGGGAGTTGACAGGAGATAAAGCTGAAGTATGAATACCCCATATCAGCGGAGTTGCTACATGTATACCTATTATTTTTGCGCCATTTCCTTCAATTCTGTCTTTGACAAAGCTTTCAGTAAGCACTATGGCAATATCGGTACTTCCTTCTCTCAGGGCTTTATTCATGGCTCCAGAACCTCTTGGTTCATTTATCCATTCCAGGACTATACCCTCTTTTTGGAAGGGTTGTGATTTTATAGTCTCCAACCAAGGGAAATTAAAATGTTCAGGTACTCCGGTTATGGTTATTTTCTTCACTTTCTCTTCAGTTAATTTCAAACAAAAATACCGCATATTTTCATACACGGTATTCGAATTTTAGTTTCTTTACACCCTTTATCCATCATGGGTAGCACTACGGTTGGTTATCAATAGATTGCTCAGTCCGGCAACAATAAGCGATGAACCCGCCAATACCATGGTGTAAATGACTTCTTCTCCAAACAGCAGCTTATACATGAAGTTGATTCCTCCCAAAGCAGCTACTATTTGGGGAATAACAATGAACATATTGAATATACCCATGTAAACCCCCATCTGTTTGGGGTTGACAGCACTGGAGAGCATGGCATAAGGCATGGACAAAATACTGGCCCAGGCAATACCGACCAATGCAAAGCAAAGATGCAGCATCCAAGTTTCTGAGATATAGAAAATCATAATAAAGCCCAGCCCACCTGCAAACAAGCTCAGCATATGAACCATTTTTCTGTTGATTTTTACCTTGCTGGTAACAAAAGCCAAGATTAGGGCAAAGATCATGGAAACTAGTCCATAGGTTCCCAGATAGTTTCCGACGCTATCCGCAGCATCATTGTAAGCAGCAGAGGAAGTGTCTGTAGCACGGAAAACATGTTCCGTGATGGCAGGAGTGGCAAAACTCCACATGGTAAAGAAGGCAAACCAGGAAAAAAACTGCACCACCCCGAGCTGTTTCATCACCAAAGGCATGCCCGCAATGTTGCTGAAAATCTCTTTGAATCCATTAAAAAAGCCCTTGCTTTCTTCATTTTTCTTTTTGAATTCCTCCAGGTTTTCCGGAGGATATTCATCCGTGGTCAAAACCGTATAAAGAATAGAACCCAAAAGCACAACTGCGCCTATGGCAAAAGCAAATTTCACAGATTCGGGAACAACGCCCGCCTCTGCAGTATTTGGTATGCCTATTTGGGTCATAAACCAAGGTAAATTACTTGCTATCCAAGTACCTATTCCTATGATAAGTGTTTGTACGACAAACCCATAAGACCTTTGGCTATCAGGAAGTTTGTCCGCTACAAGGGCACGGAAAGGTTCCATGGAAATATTGATGGAAGCATCCAAAATCCATAATGCTCCGGCAGCCATCCAAAGTGCGCTTGAATATGGTGCAAAAAATAAAGCAATGGTACTCATCACGGCCCCAATGAGAAAATATGGCCTCCTTCTTCCAAACTTGACATGCCAAGTCCGATCACTTAGATATCCTACAATAGGCTGAACAAGCAAGCCTGTCAGCGGTGCTGCAATCCACAGCAAAGGAATGGCATCTTTATCCGCTCCAAGAGTTTGAAAAATCCGGGACATAAATCCACCTTGTAAGGCAAATCCAAATTGAATCCCTAAAAATCCAAAACTCATATTCCAAATCTGCCAAAAACTGAGTTTTGGTTTATCTTCTTTTGATAGCATTATTTTGGGGTATCGATAAGTAGTTTATGAGAATTTTATTTCAAATCCTTCGCTGCGGTGATCGAAAGTGAAGGCTGCAATATTTTTTGATTCATGGAACTCATGGAGGTGCTCAGGAAGTGGATCAAATTCTGTCAATCTTCCCAAGAATGCTACATTCTCCTCCCTGGCCAATAACTCACCAAAGAAGCCCGAAGCTTTGGCCGGATTGAACCCGTGACAAAAAACTCTGATTTTTGAAAAAGAAGAAATATATTTTCCCTCAGATTCTTTGAAAATCAATGTATTGGCATCACTGTTCCATTCAATATTTCTTTTGAAATAAATGTCATTTTTGTAGTCAAAACTTTTTCCGTCATCTTCATAATGAAGGAAATTTGTCCTTCCTTCACCCTTATAAATGTGAAGCCTTAAAGTGCCGTCATGTTCAGCATCAGTATGGGGAATTTCCGACTGCAATGTCAAAACAGCACCTGCTTTGACAAAAACAGGCAAGTAGGAGGTAGGGCATTCCTGAAAAATGACCTGACTCCCCTGATGGTACTTTGAATCAAAGAAGTAATACCAATCCCCTTTGGGCAGGTACACCTTTGTAATTTCCTTAGTACTCTCCACTGGAGCGATCAAAAGGCTATCGCAAAAAAGGTATTGATTTTGAAAAGTGGATTCGTAGACGATATTGTCATGAGGGAAATCAATGGCAAGACTTTTGGACACAGGCAATCCATTTATTGAACTTTGATAAAAGCTGGAGTATATCAATGGCAGTAACCTGTATCTCAGCTTCATATAGTTTCTGGAAATCTCTTCGACTTCCTCACCAAAACTCCAAGGCTCGGCATCATTGGAATTGATCATGGAGTGGGCCCTGTAGAAAGGGGAAAAGGTAGCAATGCTCATCCATCTGGCAAACAGGCTTTTGCTGGCCTCACCTGCAAAGCCTCCCACATCATACCCTGCAAATGACACTCCGCTGATTCCAAGGCTGTTGACCAAGCGGACACCTGCAAGCATATGTTCTTCTGAGGCCACATTGTCACCCGTCCAAGCAGCTGCATATCTTTGGATTCCTGAAAATCCAGATCTTGTCAGGATAAAAGGTCTTTCTCCTGATCGGTGGGCTTTGCTGCCTTCATTGGCACTCCTTGCCATTTGAAATCCATAAATGTTTCGGGCTTTTCTATGGCTTACTTTTTCGCCTTCGTAATAAAAGTCAATTAAATTAGGAGTATGCTGACCCCAAGAAGCGGGTTCATTCATGTCTGTCCAATATCCATCCACACCTGCTTCTTCATAAAAAGCCATCTTTTCTGCCCACCAAGTCCTCGTTTCTTCCTTGGTGAAGTCCGGAAAGGCACACCAGCCAGGCCATACCTGTGCTTCATAGATCTCACCGTCAGGATATTTTACAAACAGGTCCTTTTCTTTTCCTTCATCAAAAGGAAGGTAACTTTTTTCCGTTTTTATCCCCGGATCCATGATCACCACTACTTTAAAGCCTTTTTCTTTCAGCCTTTTGATCATGGCTTTTGGATCGGGAAACTTTTCTCCATCAAATGTAAAGACCTTGTATTTTTCCATATGATGTATATCCAAGTAGATTACATCTGCAGGCATCTGCTTGTCCCTAAAGGTCTGGGCCAAGGTTTGTACCTCTGACTCCGGATAGTACGAATAGCGGCATTGTTGAAATCCCAGTGACCACATAGGAGGCATTTCCATTTTTCCGGTCAGATCGGTATAGGCACTTATGATTTTGGAAACACTTTCATCATGGAAAAAATAATAATCCAGATCACCGTCATCTGCTGAGAAATACACAAATCTTTTGGTAGATGCCCCGAAATTGAAGACACTTTTATGAGTATTATCAAAGTAAATTCCATAAGCTAGAGTACTATGTATTCCAATATAAAACGGAATGGACATATATAGCGGATCATCACCGACCCCGTATGCAAAATAGTCCGTATTCCAGTTGGTATAAGCACTCCCGGCGCGGTTAAGCCCACCAGTCTTTTCTCCTAATCCAATAAATCTTTCATTGGGTTGAACAGACTTGTAATTGGTGACTTCAGTGCCCAACCATGATACTGCAAAAGCTGCATCATCCTTATTGATTACTTCTCCTGTTGGTGTTAAGTAGGTGATCGCAAATGGGTTTAGGAGAATTTCTACGGTGATTTTTTTGGTTTTGAGGATAAGTTTTTCTTCTGTTTCTTCAAATTTGAAATCCGTATCAACAGGCTTCAATACGACAGAATATGGGTTGGTACTGAAAAGCTCTTCCTTGCTTACCTGCACACGGATGATATCCTCCCGAAAGACAGTAATCAAAAATTGGGCATGTGCAGTGTGTCCGCTTATGCCATTTGTTTCCTTTTTCCAATATTGGACGTCGCCAATACAAACATTTCTATTGTTCTTCTTTTTTTGCATTAATGTGGTCATCTCAATTATTGATTGGCTTGAAGAAATGGGCTATTGTTTACTTGTCATTGAGCTAATTTAGAAAGTTAATCAGTAGTAAAAAATGCGGATAGAGACAGATAGGCCTTATTTCTGTTTCTTGTAGGTGTCCTTTTTATGGAAATCCAAAAACTGACAGCTATTCAATCGTTTGCACAAAAAAATAAGAATTTTTTGAAAAAAATTAACATCAGATCCTTACTGAAGACTTTCTTACCAGTAATTCTGTATCCAAAACCACTTGTACAGGCTCACTTTTATAATCTCTTTTTTTATCAATCATCTCAAGCAACATGGTGATGGCTGTTTCCCCGATTTTAAAACCTGGTTGGGAGACAGTGGACAGTGGTGGATCAATCATGGAAGAAAATTGCCAATTGGAATAGCCAACCAAACCTACATCTTCCGGAATGCGAAGGTCAAGTGATTTAAGTGCCATCATGGCTCCCGCAGCTACGATATCGTGGTGTGCAAAAATGGCATCTGGTCTGTTTTTTTCATTTTCGAAAAGTTGCTTGGTCACATCAAAGCTTTCTTTTTCGTTTCCACCCGGGCATTCTATAATAAGACTTTCATCTGCTTCTATGCCTGCTTCTGCCAAAGCTTTTAGGTATCCCTCTTTCCTTTTTTTGCTAATTGCTAAGTTACTGGGGCCTGCTAGATGGACAATCCTTTTATAACCCTGCTCTAGCAAATGTTTGACTGCTTGATAAGCACCCTCAAAATCATTTACAGTGACATTGACTGCATTGGGAATTTCTGGAAGCCTATCGAAAAATACAATGGGGAAATCCAAGTCCATCAGTTTACTGAAATGGTCAAACTCTGTGGTTTCTTTCGAAAAGCTGACCAATAACCCATCTATCTGATTGGAGAGCATGGTGTCAATACTGCTTTTTTCACGATCCAAACGCTCATTGGTCTGACACAATATGACATTGTAGCCATTGGAGAAGGCTACCTCTTCAATTCCGCTGATCACTGTGGAGAAAAAAAAGTGGACAACCTCGGGAATAATTACTCCTATAGTGAAAGACTTGCTTTTTCTCAGGCTAAGTGCTACAGCATTGGGTCTGTAATTGAGTTTGTCAGCTAGCTCTTTTACTCTTCTTTTAGTTTCATCACTGATACCTGGATAATCTTTCAGTGCTCTGGATACTGTTGAGGAAGACACGTTCAATTCCCTTGCAATGTCTTTAATGGTTGCTTGTCCTAATTTCATGAAAATTATCTTATTCTAATATTTTAAAGATAAATGATTATCCTTCATATCTCAGGGAAGGATAGAAGAAAATTTATTTTGACAATGATAATTAAAATAATCTGTTCAAAAATTTCAGCAAAATATTTCTGATATGCAAACGTTTGCGGTGACGTTTGCATACTTAAAAAGTTATTTTTTCCTTAATGAATATTTGCTAATCCATGGGTAATTCTCTAATATTTCAATACAAAACGTACCGATTATCTGTAATTGATTCATAGCAGAACTGGTTCATTTGTGATATTTTAATATATAATTTAACAAAAATTATACAATCTGAAACAATAAATACCAAAACAATTTACCTATGAGAGTACTTTCAAAATTTCTGGGATTGGCATTCGTGCTTCCTTTGCTGTGGTCATGTGGCGAAATGGACATGCCACCAATCGTACAGCAAACACCATCCACCATTAGTAGCCCTGCTGCAGGTTCTTCAATTGTATTAGATCAGTCAGAGGCTGAAGAAATGTTAGTTTTTGAGGTATCACAGGCTAATTTCGGCATGGATGGTCAAGTAACTTATAATATTGAGATTGACAGGGCAGGTAATAATTTTTCCAGTCCGGTGATAGTTGGATCAGGAACTTCAACCACTGTTGAAGTAAAAGTTGGAGAGTTGAACAGGAGGGTTTTAGCCGAAGGAGTAGAAGCTGGTACAGCAGGAGAAATTGAATTCCGAGTAAGGTCAGTGATTGACAGAAACCTTAGAGACATTGTTGGAAGTCCAGTGACTATCAATGTGACACCTTATTCTGATGCGGTAGATTTACCACTTTTAAGAGTTCCTGGTGATTACCAAGGATGGAATCCGGCAAATGACAATACAGTCATCTTCTCTGCAAATTCTGATGATGTTTATGAGGGATATCTCCATATCTTGAGTGGATCAGGAGAGTTTAAATTTATTACTGGACCAGCTTGGGACGAATTCCCGGACTTTGGAATGGGTGCAGCAGGTGAATTGGAAGAAGGTGGAGGTAACCTGAAAATTCCTGGTGAATTCGGAACTTACAGGGTGAAAGCTGATTTGAACAACATGACTTATGAGTTGGAAAGAATCGGAAGATGGGGGATTATAGGTGATGCAACTCCAGGAGGTTGGGATACTGAAACTCCTATGTCCTTTGATGCGGGAGAGAATATTTTAAAAATCACTGCTGACCTTACAGAAGGGGAATTGAAATTCAGAACTTCGTCCTGGGATCAAAACTATGGTGGAAGTGACGAAGAAGGTGTGGCTTCATTTGATGGGCCAAACATTGCAATCCCTGCTTCAGGAACCTACAACATTACTTTGGACTTTAAAACTCCAGGTAGGGTATTGTATACCATAGAGATGGAATAGTTTCCACTTTATAGGACAAAAAGTACCGGAAATTCACCGGTACTTTTTGTTTTTGGAAGACTATTTAAATCAAAAGGGTGTTCCAATTTATGAGTTATTGCCTTTCTTTTAAATTAACATGAAGTATTTCTACCCCCTCTGTTGTGCTATTCTGTTGATCCTGTGTCAATCTTTTACAACTACTGCACAAGTCACAACAATCCCTTCTTTTCCAAGAGCGGATCAAAATATAAAAATCATTTATGATGCAAGTCAGGGAACTACCGGTCTTGCGGATGCCTCAGCAGTTTACGTCCACATAGGCGCTGTAGTGGCAGGGCCCAATTCTACTACTTGGTCCATTGTTCCCTTTCAATGGGGTACTGACAATCCTGATGCACTTATGACAAAAGTACAAGGGGAAGACACCCTTTGGGAATGGGAAGTTACACCAAACGATTTTTTTGATCTTGAAGAGGGGCAGGTTGTTTACCGATTGGGTTTAGTGTTCAGGAATGCCGATGGTACTCGTGAAGGGAAAACAGAAACCAATCAGGACTTTTTTATTGATCTAAGCCAGGGGTTTCAGGTTATTTTCACATCCCCATCTGCTTCCTCAGTAATTTTGGGAATAGGAGAATCACAGGAGCTAAGCATAGTTTCTTCAGAGGCGGCCTCTTTGAGTATTTCTATCAACGGAACAGAAGTTGCCTCAGCCATTAATGCTGAAGCACTTTCATATACTTTCACTGCTACTGAAGAGGGGACCTTTTCAGTAGAAGCAAAAGCAGTCAAAGACGGAGAAGAAAATACAGCCACACGTACCATATCAGTAGTAGGAGCAAGTCCCCAGCTGTCCATACCGGATGGGGCTATTAAAGGAATCAATTATGTGTCTGATACCGAAGTGATTTTGGTTTTGGAAGCCCCGGGAAAAAGAAATGCATTTGTCATTGGGGATTTTAATGATTGGCAGATTCTTGGTGATTACCAAATGAATCAGACGCCGGACGGAGAAATGTTCTGGTATAGACTCGAAGGTCTGACACCTGGTGAAGAATATATATTCCAATATTTGGTAGACGGTGCCATCAGAATTGGAGATCCATATGCGGACAAAGTCTCTGACCCCTTTCATGACAATGAAATCATCCAACAAAATAGGTATCCGGGACTTAAACCTTATCCAGATGGTAAAACGGAATTCCAGGCTACATTTTTGCAGACTGCCCAGCAGCCCTACGAATGGCAACATTTGGATTACAATAAGCCCTCACCGGAAGAGTTGGTGGTGTATGAACTTCTGGTAAGGGATTTTGATGACAGAAGGACCTTTAAAGCTGTAATAGAAAGGTTGGATTATTTAAAAGATCTTGGTATCAATGCCATAGAATTGCTGCCTATCAAAGAATTTGAAGGGAATATTTCATGGGGTTATAATCCATCCTTCTTTTTTGCAGTGGATAAATTTTATGGACCCAAGAATCATCTTAAAGAACTTATTGATGAGGCCCATAAAAGAGATATGGTCGTCATTGCAGATATGGTTCTCAATCATGCCTTTGGCCAAAACCCTTTTGTAAGGCTATATAATGATGGAGATTATGGAGCGCCTACAGAAGACAATCCTTGGCTTAACAGAGTAGCAAAACATCCCTTTAATGTGGGATATGACTTTAACCATGAAAGTCCGTATACCAAAGCTTTCGTAGATACTGTAAATAACTATTGGATAGAAGAATATAAGTTTGATGGTTATAGGTTTGACCTGAGTAAAGGGTTTACACAGTTCAATTCAGGTAATGATGTTGGACTTTGGAGCCAAAGGGATGAGTCAAGGATTGCTATCTGGAAGGATATCTATGACAACCTAAAAGAGAAGCACCCGGATACCTACATCATACTTGAGCATTTTTCTGAAAATTCCGAAGAAAGGGAGTTAGCGGATTATGGAATGATGTTTTGGGGGAATTTGAACTTTGACATGAGAGAAATAGCAAAAGGAGGGAACAGAAACTTTGACTGGGGATATTATCAGTCAAGAGGATGGGCCAAAAACCACCTTGTAAGCTACATGGAAAGCCATGATGAAGAGAGAACCATGTGGGAATCTCTGACCAATGGACAATCTTCCCCTGTGAACCTCCGGCAGCTCAAAAATGCGGTCAATAGAAATCAGTTGATGGCGGCATTTTTCTTCAGCATTCCAGGACCGAAAATGTTGTGGCAGTTTGAAGAGTTTGGTTATGATCTTGAACTTAATAATGATAGGTTAGGTATCAAACCTACGCGATGGAATTATCTCGATGATCCGGAGCGGATGAGATTGTATAGGCTTTACAAAGCCATGATCAAACTTAAAAGCGAACACAATGCCTTTAATAAACCAGAAAATGCAATTTTGAATTTAAGTCAGGCAGTAAAATCAATCCGTTTGATAGACGGGGATTTCCAAGTAGTGCTTCATGGTAATTTTGGACTTAACACTGCTAATAATGTCGCTTTGGATTTTCCGAGACCTGGAAAATGGTACAATTACTTTACAGGAGAAGAAATTGAAGTTACCGGCAACTCCAAGACTTTCAGGTTGAGGGCCAATGAGTTTATGCTTTTTACCAGTGAACCACTCGAAACTCCTGAAGGTCAGATCCTCATGGAAGACCTGATTACTTCCATTGAAAATGAAGAACCGGACTCATCTGGATTCAGGATATTTCCAGTACCATCTTCCAGTACGATTAATGTGGGCTTCCCCAAAGACCTCAATCAGTTCAATTACAGGATCATAGATGTAAAGGGATCCGTGATCGGCGAAGGCACTCATCTTTCTAGTGGGGACAATTTACAGGTTGATATAAGGGATTTTAAAGCAGGTCTTTATATCTTTGAGGTCTTTGATAGCCGTCAGGTTCTCAGGAAAAGATTTATCAAACAATAATCAACCTTTACAACACAATCATGAAATTCAAACCAGGAGTAAAGTACGGTGAGGAACTCAAGGACCTATTGGACTACGCTAAAGAAAGCGAGTTTGCTATGCCTGCCGTCAATGTCATCAATACCAGCACAATCAATGGAGTGCTTGAGACGGCCAAAAAAGTAAATTCCCCTGTAATTATTCAATTTTCAAATGGTGGAGCTCAATTTTACGCCGGAAAGGGCCTGAGCAATGATAACCAAAAAGCAGCCATAGCAGGATCTGTTTCAGGTGCTATCCACGTTCACAAAATGGCAGAAGCCTACGGAGTACCAGTCATTCTTCATACTGACCACTGTGCCAAAAAGCTCCTTCCATGGATAGATGGGGTTTTTGAAGAAGGCAAAGCTTATTTTGAAGCTAATAAAAAACCTCTCTTCAGTTCGCATATGCTAGACCTTTCAGAAGAGCCTGTAAAGGAAAATATAGAAATCTGCGTGGATTACTTCAAGAAATTCAATGAGTTGGGTATGGCCATTGAAATCGAACTTGGAATCACAGGTGGTGAGGAAGACGGAGTGGATAATACTGATGTGGACAGCTCGAAACTTTACACCCAGCCTGAAGAGGTAGCTTATGCTTATGAAAACCTGCGCCAAGTTGGTGACTTGTTTACTGTTGCGGCTTCATTTGGAAACGTGCATGGGGTCTATAAGCCAGGGAATGTCAGCTTGAAGCCGACTATTCTGAGAGATTCTCAAGAGTATATTTCGAAAAAATACGGTACAGGTGAGAAGCCTGTATATTTTGTATTCCATGGCGGTTCCGGTTCTTCTGTAGAAGAAATCAGAGAAGCAAATGGCTACGGTTCTATTAAAATGAACATTGATACGGATCAGCAGTGGGCTTTCTGGGAAGGTATCAAAAATTACTACCAATCCAAAGAAGCATACCTTCAGACCCAGTTGGGTAATCCTGAGGGGGATGATAGTCCAAATAAGAAATATTACGACCCAAGAGTTTGGCTTAGAAAAGGTGAGGAAAGTTTCAACAAGAGACTGGAATTGGCTTTTGATATGCTAAATGCCATAGGTCGGAATTAACAAAAATTTGATTTTTAGGCAAAAAGTCACTTTAAGGTGACTTTTTGCTTTTATTGTATCGAATAGAATAAGTGTGCAAACTTATGCCACACCCCGACTAATTTGCATGAATTCCAAATGGGATCATTCCGTAACCTGATAGTTTACATTTCATCAATAAATGGGATAATAATTACCATCTTACTATTGAAGCATGAAAAAAATTAAAAACCCTTTAATCCTTTTAGTGGTGTTGATTGCAGCAGCCTGTTCCAATCAGAAAGGCAATAAAATAGAAAATCACTGGCCGCATGCCGGAATCACCTACGAGATTTTTATCCAATCTTTTTATGATACAGATGGTGACGGAATAGGGGATATCAATGGTGTGATCAAAAAGCTTGAGCACGTAAAGGAATTGGGTGCCAATGCCATTTGGTTTATGCCGGTAATGCCTTCGCCCAGTTATCACAAATATGATGTGACAGACTACAAGGATATTCACCCGGATTATGGCACGCTGGAAGATTTCAAGAAGCTTATTGAAGAAGCCCATAAAAAGGATATCAAAATAGTCATCGATATGATTATCAATCACACCAGCAGCGAGCACCCGTGGTTTTTGGAATCCAAAAAGAGCAGGGACAATCCCTATAGGGATTATTATGTGTGGGCACAAAAGGATACCATAGCTGACTTCATCAATAAGAAGACTATAACATTGGACTCTGATAACATACAACAGTGGCATGATCCGGGAATAGGAGAGGACTATTATTATGGGTTTTTCTATGGGGGTATGCCTGACCTTAATTTTGACAATCCCAAAGTGAGAGAAGAAATTTATGATATTGGCAGATTTTGGCTGGAAGAAGTGGGTGTAGATGGGTTCAGATTGGATGCCGCCAAACATATTTTCCCTGACGACAGGCCTGAGGATAATCATGCTTTTTGGAAAGAATTCAGAGAAAAGATGGAAGCTATCAAGCCGGACGTTTATCTGGTAGGTGAGGTATATGACATGAAGGAAATTGTAGCCCCTTATCTTCCTGGGCTGCCGGCTTTGTTCAATTTTGATTTTCATTATACTTTACTGGAAAGTTATGAAAAGGAAGATGGGATGCTCCTCGCCAAAAGACAGAAAGAAATTCTTGATTTTTATCAGGATATCACTGATGAATTTATTGATGCGACATTTTCATCCAATCATGACCAGCCTAGGTTATTGAATTCTCTTAATGAAAATCCGAGAAAACTAAAACAGGCCATCAATATCCTGATGACCATGCCAGGGGCACCATATCTTTATTATGGCGAAGAAATCGGGATGTTAGGGAAAAAGCCGGACGAACATATCCGCGAACCCTTCTTGTGGGATATCGAAGCCAATGACAAAGGCCGTACTTCATGGATTGAGCCCAAATACTCTATAGATGAGACGGTGACTCCGTTAGCCATTCAAAAGTCTATGAGTACCAGTTACTTCAATCATTATAAAGAAATCATCAAATTGAGAAATACCAATAGAGCGCTGGCTTTGGGAGATTTGGACCTTTATGAAAATGACCTGCCTCAATCCATGATGGCTTATTATAGAAATCATAAAGACCAGCAGGTTTTTGTGGTACACAATCTTGGAGATGAGGACAAAAAGATAATTATGCCTGAAGATTTTGGGAAAATGATCTTCCATTACGGTGGTGCCAGTAAAGATGAAGGGGAACTGCATTTACCGGCATATTCCAGCATTATCTTGGAAAAAGAATAAGACAAAAAAAGGAGGCAAATCTGTCTCCTTTTTTTTATGAACATTAATCTTGGAATGAAAATACTGTTTTCAATCCATGTTTTTTTATGTTGAAAGTATTTTCGCAATCCTGAAATCATCTTCATCTACCTCTTTGTCTCCCAAAATGGCTTTCGAAATTGGGGTAAAGACGATCTTATTGTTTATGATTCCTGCCATCACATCATGTTTTCCATGCAATAAACCTTCCACGGCTGATACTCCTAATTTGCTCGCCAAAACCCGATCATAAGAGGAAGGAGCTCCTCCTCTTTGAAGGTGACCAAGGATAGTGACTTTGATGTCATAATAGGGCAGTTGTTTTTTGATTTTTTCAGCGATTTCGGCGGCACCTCCACTTTTTCCCCCTTCCGCCACAATGACGATATTGGAAGTTTTCATGGCTTTGGTTCTGGCTTTCAACCTTTCCACTAGCCTTTCTATTGGCATTTTCTTTTCTGGAATCAATGTAGCAGCTGCAGCGCTGCCTATTCCAGCATTGATAGCAATAAAACCAGCATCCCTTCCCATTACTTCTACAAAAAAGAGCCTATCATGGGAAGTGGCTGTATCTCTGATTTTGTCAATTGCTTCGATCGCTGTATTGCATGCCGTATCAAAACCAATGGTGTGGTCTGTACCTGCCAGATCATTGTCGATTGTTCCGGGTATCCCAATAGCAGGAATTCCAAATTCTTTGAAAAACAAATGAGCCCCAGTAAGAGAACCATCTCCACCTATAACAACCAAGGCATCAATGCCATGCTTTTTAAGATTGTCATATGCTTTCTGACGGCCTTCTTCAGTTCTGAATTCTGCACTTCTTGCGGACTTTAAGAAAGTTCCGCCTCTTTCCAAAATGTGGGCAATATTCTTGGATTCAAGTTTTTTGATTTCATTTTGGATCATTCCCTCATAGCCGCGGTAGATGCCGTACATTTCGAGGTTGTAATAAAAACCTGCCCGGACTACAGCCCTAATGGCAGCATTCATTCCAGGAGCATCTCCTCCAGAGGTCAATACACCTATTTTTGTTATGGCTTTATTTTCCATCAAAGTCTTTTGTAATTTGTTCAAAGATAAGATTTGCTGCAGCTGGATTCGTTGCTAAAGGAATATTGTGTACATCACAAATCCTCATCAACATCTGTACATCTGGCTCATGCGGATGCTTATCGAGCGGATCTCTGAAAAAAATCACGAGATCCAATTCTTTCTGTGCTGCCATTGCAGCAATCTGTGCATCACCACCTAAAGGTCCTGAAAGTAATTTATTTACTTTAAAACCGGATTTTTCTATATGGCTGCCTGTAGTTCCAGTGGCCACTAGTTCGATATCGGCGTGATTAAGTTGGCTTTTGTATCCGCTTAAAAAATGGACCATGTCGGCTTTTTTTCCGTCGTGGGCAATCAGGGCAATTTTCATACGAGTGATTAATAGGTTTGAGCGCGTAAGTTATAAAATTTTCAACTTCCTTCGTTGGCTATCTGTTTAATTCTTTATGAATTCTGGTGTACAGGGGGTGAAGATCAAGTTATAAAAGAAAATTGTATGAATTAATTCTTTTGCCTTTATAAAATTTTTCAAAAAGTATTATTCGCATTTTATTTTTATTATTTTGCTTTATATTGTTTATCACTTAACCTTAATAACTTTACTTATGGGCTTAATTAAAGAGTTTAAAGAATTTGCGGTCAGGGGCAATGTAGTTGACCTTGCTGTTGCGGTCGTTATTGGTGGCGCTTTCGGGAGAATTGTCACCTCATTTGTAAATGACATCATCATGCCACCTATTGGAGTTCTTTTAGGGGGTGTTGATTTCAAAGACTTAGCAGTGGTTCTTAGAGAAGCATACATCAGTGAAGGCGGAGAAGAAATGCCTCCGGTCTTGCTGAGTTATGGCAACTTTATCCAAAATGTGATTGATTTTGTGATCATTGCCTTTGTGATATTTTTGGCAATCCAAGGTATCAATAGGATGAAGAAGAAAAAAGAAGAAGCTCCTGCCCCACCTCCAGCACCGCCAAAATCTGAAGTTCTTCTTGAGGAAATCAGAGATCTGTTGAAAAAGCAGCAATAATCTCCATAAAAAAAGCAGCCAATTAAGGCTGCTTTTTTTATGGAGTCTTACCTCCTTGTCTTCCTCTTCCCTGATTCATCCGGTATAGTTGCCTGGTAAACTGCCTGTTGATTCCATGAAGTTTGGCGGCTTGTGAAGGGCTAATTGTTTTTTGTACCTCGTCCATAAATACCTTTTCCAAGTCCAGCATTTGCTGTTGTTTCATAAGCCTTTGAGAGATCAGCTCTTTAGCTTCTGAATCACTCAGAGATTGGTTTGATTTATGGTTAAGTACTGAAATTTCATCCATTAGAGCTGACCTTTTTTCCTGATATTGGTTGAAAACAGGCCAGAATTTTTCAGATTGTTCAGGCTTGAGGTCAAGTCTGTTGGTCATAAATGCAACCCTTGCAGATTCCAGCTTTTCTTTATCATAATTTCTTTCTGGCTTTTGTGCCCAGACAGTTCCGGCTAACATAACCAGAAGGAATATACAGCTTAGCTTTTTCATAATTTCTTTTAATACCATAAGTCGTCTTCGTAGTAATCCTCTCCATATAAATCCATACTGCTCCATTCAGTTGCAATGATTTCATCCAGCAACCCATCAGGATCATCCATAAATGCCAATATGTCTTCTGCCTGCCAGTAATCGGCATCAATGTAGAGCTCTATTTCCTCATTGACCAAATGACTTTGCCAAGAATCGTTGGACTGTTGAAGAGGTGTGAAAAAATAAATTAAACCAATCACAACTGTAGCCGCTGCCAGGTATTTTACAATGTCAAAATATACTATCTTGGCCTGCTTGCTTTTCCTTTCGAGGATTTTTTCAGGCAAGCTTTCAAAATACCCATCGGGTACTCTGTAAATGTCTTTTTTTGTGAATTTTTCCATATCCGTATCTTTTAGACAGTGCTGGACTGATTTGGTTTATTCTGACTTCAATTCAATTTCAAGTTTTTTGACTGCATGATGATAACTTGCCTTTAGCCCACCAACGGTAGTATCGGTAATCTGACTGATTTCATCATAACTCAGGTCGTCAAAAAACCTCAGGTTGAATACCAGTCTCTGTTTTTCAGGTAAGGTCAATAGTGCTTTTTGCAGTTTTTTCTCAATTTCATCACCATCTACCAAAGGTGAATGGTCGACGTAATGCTTCATGGCCTCTTCATGGTCGTCAATACTTGAAAAGAACCTTCTTTTTTTCTTTTGCAGAAAATTCAGACTTTCATTGGTAGCTATTCTGTATAGCCACGTAAATAAGGAAGAATTTCCATTGAAGTTTTGGATATTTTTGAATGCTTTGATAAAGGTGGTTTGGGTAATGTCATCCGCATCTTCATGAATGATGACCATTTTTCTGGCGATGCTATAGACCCTCCTTTGATACAGTTCAACCAGCATCCTATAGCCCTTTTCCCGGCTTTCGGGTGCCTTTATCATTTTCAAAAGTTCCAAGTCACTCAATGAAATCATCTTCTCTTTGACAAGTATAGGGCTATTAGGTTTAATCTCCTTTTGGGAGTTTTGGTAATATATAAAAAAAAACAGGACCTGAAGTCCTGTCATTAGATTTTAGATTTCGAGAATATAATCCAGAATTCCTGCATTTTTGCCTTTTGGCCTAGTCACCAATAAAGGGAATTGGTCGTTGAGCTGTATAAGTCGCTCGGCCATACTTCCTATAAAAAGAGCCGTTGCTGCAGTTCTTCCTTTCGCCCCTATGATGATTCCGTCAGCTTGGATTTCCTTAGCCTTAGCCAGAATATCCTCAACAGGATCGTCATCCTCGTCTTGGGTATATACAGGAGTAATATTGATGTTTTTGGTGTCTATTTTGCGGATAAATTTTTTGAAATTGATTTCCGCATGCATTCTCATAATACTGGTAAACTCTTTATAACTTTTTCCTGTAAAATGATAGCCTGAAGGTACGGTAAAAACGTTCTGACAAACAATTTCTGCCTGTTTACGATATTTTTCTACGATTAGGATGGCTTCTTCCAGCGCATCTTTTGAGTAGTCCGAGAAATCAGAGGGAACCAGAAGTCTATCAATTTTAGGGACTGAGTTTTCTGGAATGATCAAAAGAGAACAAGACGCTCTTCTCGCCAGCCTTTGTGATACCACACCCGTTCCCGGAAGGTTTACTTTTCTACCTACAATGATCATATCGGCTGACTTTTCATGTGCAAGCTTAAGTACTTTCTTAGAAAGCTGACCTTCTTTGACCACAAAAGAAAATTCTGCAGAGTCGATCTCTCCGTAGGATTTTTCTACCACAGCCTTCATCTGGGCCTTTCTTTCCTCAACCATATTGTCAATCAGGTTGGGAAATTCTTCCAACACATCCTTAGGTATATTCAGGTTGCGGATGACATTGGTGAAGTAGATTTTTTTGGTTTGGTTGACTTTGGAAATAAATGAAGCAAATCTGACAAGGGTCTCGTCCATTTCACTTCTGTCCAGACAAACGATTAGTTTTTTGATTTGATACATGGGGATAGTGCCGTTTCTCGATGCAAAATTAACTGTTTAACGCAAGGAAAAGTATATGTTTTTGAAATAATATTTTGATAGTCAAGATTTATTTTTTTTAAAACAGTAAAATATTTCGGTGAAATGGAAATATTCACGCTCCAATAGTTGATTTAACTGATCTAAATGTTTTTCAATAATTTCAATTATTTTTTTACGCAATAAAATTAGTGTTTAAAGTCATCCTACAAAATGTTTTTTGGCAGTTGTTACAGGTAGAGGTTAAATAATGAACATTCTCCAAAAGTCTTTTATTTTGATAATAAGGTAATACAAACTGCCTTCGAACGATTGCAACAATATTCCGTATATTTGTCCAAGGCTCAGGTCGCTGACATGTTCCAACTTCACAATTAAATTACAATACCGAGTGAAGCCCTTTCCAAAAACAGGCCTCATCCTGTTCCGATTACCATCGTGACAGGACCTCGTATCTCAGATGCAGGATAACAGTGGACGTTTGCGGACTTCAGGCAGCTCAAATCTTGTCTATAAAGAGGTTTGGTAACACTCTAAGGCCTGAGCCCTTTTATTTTTTTAATGACTTCCTTTTGGCTTTTCAAAGCGATTTTTCCAAAATATACGCCCAACAAATAAAGTACAGAAATGATCACAGACCTAAGCAGAAGATCCGTAATACCTGACTCCATATTTTGTAATAGTACATGTTGGGTAAAAAAAATCACAACACCCAAAATCAAAATTTTAATAACGTCTACTGAAAAAGGATCAAAACCCAACCTGATTTTGACATAAATGTATTTGATAACATTGTACAGCAGCATGGCCATAAATGAAGCTACAGCAGCACCTTCAATACCATAAACCGGTATCAAAAATATATTAAGCAGAATGACAGCAATGCTCATCAAAAGGGTCGCGGTAATGTTGAAGAGATAATATTTGGAATAAACGATGATTTCACCATTGACTGAAAAAAAGATGTCGGTGATTTTGCCCATTCCAATCCAAAAAACAACCCATTTTCCGGCTTCATAAATTTCATTGTTGGGGACAAAATGATATAGGTTATGGATGTTGGCCCACACGCCAAGAAAGAGGAGGAGACAGATCAAGGTCTGATGAACAGCTACATCTTTGTATAGTTTGTTGATTTCCGGGTATCTCCCTTTGGCAAAATGTTCTGCTATTACCGGCATGACTACTTGTGATACTGCTCTTCTCGGCATTTCTATCACTATGGCAATGGAAAAAGCGATGGTATAGATCGCATTTGCCTCAAGTCCTATCATGGACGTTACCATCAGACTGTCAATTTTCATGATCAATAGTGCCCCAGTGGTACCAAGCAAAGTGATCAGGCTATACTGGAGAAATTCTTTTACAAAACCCTCAGGAAAACTTCCAAAGCTAAATCTTAAAGCGAAAATCCCATTGGCTTTCATATATGCTACCATACCGGTTAGGGTAATCAGATAAACGCCTGCCAATCCATACATCAACATACCAAACTCCATCCATCCAGCCAGATACAGTAGAATCAAAATAGCTACCAACAGCCTTAAAATTACTTCTCTGAAAAATGTAGGAACGGCAATTTTGAGAAAGGATCTGCAGAATGCATCCAAAATGGAGTTCAAAACAGAAAAAAAAGTGATGAATAAAACCACGCCAAAGAAGTCTATCACTTCTGGTGAATTGGAAGCAAAAGCAGCTACTAAACTTTCCCGAAAGATGAAAAATAAAGATGCTAAAATAATAAATCCCACCCCGCCTATAAGTAGGCTCATAGTGAAGAATGCGAATTGATGGGATTTTACTTTGGGATAAAAACGGGTGATGCCATTTCCGATTCCCAACTGGGCAAAAGGAACAAACAGCAAAGCCATGTCCTGAATGGTTCTGAAAATACCGATCTGATCCGGGCTGAGTGCATAGGGTAGGAGCCAAAGTACATTGAAGTAACCTATTAATACTCCTATGTAAGAAGAAATGGTGGTTAGAATACTTTGTTTGGCTACCGTTTTCATCTATCTTGACAGGCTCTTATATTTGCTTTTCTAAAGGTAAGGCAAGGATATTTACAAAAGCATCCTCTACTTTTTCAATTTTCGACAATTTGCCTCTAAGTCCGATTTTATAAAATATATACCCAAACCCTTTTAAAAATTCCAATATATCCTGAGAAGTATAGCCACCTGCCTGACAGGCTTCCTCATTGATTTCAATGATCCATTTTGGTTTAAAGGCCAAAATCGTCTTTTTGGATCCTTTCAAAACCTGTAGTTCTGCACCCTCCACGTCCAGTTTGATCAGGGATACTTTTGACAAATGTAATTTGTCCAATTCACGGTCCAAGGTATCCAAAGCGATCTCCTGTATCAATTCAGTATGGGAAGGAGTGGGAAACATGGTGTTAACGCCTTCATTGTCTCCGGGTTTACCATAAAGGCTCAACTGGCCTTCTTTATCCGAAAGCCCCTTTTTAATTGGTATGATATGGTCGGAAAAAGAAGGATTCAAACTTATGTTTTCCAATAGAGTATCAAAAAGCTGATCCATAGGCTCAAAGGAGACCACTTTGCCTTTCTTGCCTGCTTTTCGTGCTGCCCATAGCGTATACTCTCCTTGATTGGCACCTATGTCAATGATGCAGTCATCGGATTGTATGTGCTTTTCCAGGACAAAAATAGGAGCCCAATCGTGGGCACCCCGCCAATAAATCGCCGAGCCCATGGATTTGGCCGTATCTACTTTCATTGTGATCCCACGAAATGAAAAAGTCCGCACAGTGTTGCTTCCATTTTTTCGGGAAAAGCAAGCCTTCATCAGCTGAACGATAAAATAACCACCAGGAATCAGGTAGAGGTGCCGTGATATTTTTGATGCCAATCTCTCCATGCAGTTCTATTTCGGCAAGACTTCCAAAAGCCTTTTTTTTCTGTATTCAAAAGGGAACAAACTTTCTATTCTCTGACGGACAGCAATTCTGTCTTCAGCACTTGGAGGAGAGGACAATGCCTTTCTAATGATTTTTTCAAGTTGGTTACTGTCTCTTTTTCCAAGTATATAACCAAAATTTCCTACAATGTGCGGAAGTTCATTAACTGACGAAACAATGGGAATACAGCCGCTTAACATTGCTTCGCACAAAGCACATCCAAAACCTTCAAAAACAGAAAGTTGGAAATAAAAGCTGCTCTGCTGATAGGCAGAACGCATAGCTGAAGGAGATAATTTTCCCAGAAATTCCAAATTTGGACTTGGGTTTTGCTGTCGGATTGGTTTATCAAAACCGGCAATTTTAAAAGTGTTTTCAGGAAATCTTTTGGCCAACTCAACAATTAGGTCAACCCCTTTCAAAATGTACTGTTCGGCCGAAAGAACAGCAAGGAAGGAACCTTCTTTTCTTTGATTTCCAGATGGTGTTTTCCAAAACTCTACCTCAAATCCATTAGGGATAATTTGATAAGGCGTTTTTAGTTCTGGAAAATGATGGGCAAACCCTGAGCTCAAAGGAGGAGTTTGCCTATAAAATTCATTACTGTGCCTGACAAGAGAACTGCTTACCGGGAGTAATAAGGTGGCCCAATCGTAAGAAAATTTACAAAAGAATTTTAACAATGGAATCCTCAGGCTTCCATAATTCAGCTCAGGAATAGAAGCACAGTCCGTCCCATGTAGAATGATATAGGAGGGTTTACCGAATACCTTTCCTAACAAGGTCGGGAAAAAAGACCAGTACCCCCCAAAGTGTATTATTATGAATCTTGATTGAGGTACATTTACCAACAGATGAAAAAATTGCCGGATCAGGTAAATAGGGGCAAGTTCTTTCTTTTTCCAATTGTAATGGTTGATGGTAAGGTCGTATTTTTCCGACAAGGCCTTTAGGTCCTGTAAAATAAAGGACTGAAAGGAAGGCGCCACAATCAGTGCTTTAGGCTTCACCATTACCTTTTGATTTTCGCAGAGTCAGCACAATACTCCCCAAAAGAAGCAAAACTGATAGGTATTGGAAAATGACCACCAATGCCTTAGTATTGTAATAAGAACCCGGCTCAAAGCTCATTTTCACGGTTGAATTTCCATCAGGGACTTCAATTCCCCTAAGCAGGTAATTGACTCTGATGATAGCTACTTCCTGATCATTAACGGTGGCTACCCAACCTTTAGGGTAGTAAATTTCTGAGAATACAAGCAATCCGCCTTTTTCTGCCTGAACCTCATACTCGAGTTTGGAAGGGCTGTAATTGGAGAGGGTGACCATTCCGCTTCCTGAATTTACCCTGCTGAATTCGTTGTCATTGACAGTGGCTTTTGTTTTGGTATCTGTATTTCGGAGGGTCTCCATTTCCTCGTCATTAGATTGGACAGGAATGATCTCCTGAGGAAACCATGCAGGTCCGTTGGCTTCCGGATTTACAAAGACAGCATTTTCTGCTCTTCCTGCCATGATATATTTGGTGTTGAGCATATTCAGGATATTCAAGCCCAGCCAATTGAAATCACCTTCTTGTGCCTTTGCAATAAAATCCTGAATTTCAGGATTCAGTGCATTTTCGATTAGCTCTTGATAGCGTTTTATTTTTGCTCCATGGTATCCACCCACTGAATTGAAATAATAACTTGTCCTGGCATCATTGAAAGGGTTATTGATATTCAATACCCTGAAATAATCCTGATCCCTAAGTATACTTTCATCAGCAGGAGTTTTGGCAAAAAACTGCTCCGATGGATTGTTTTGAAAATCATCTTCCTGCAAAAACAGCTTGTTGATAAACCATAGGTCAAATGTAACCAGTATAGCAAGTCCGATACCAAGAATGGAGGTTTGGATTTTTTGTGTCACAGCAGCCCAAATCAATGCCGCAGCTGCCAAAATCAACAAAAAGCTCTTTATTGCACTTGCCTTTAATATGGCTTTACGGTCCTCTTTCAATGCTTCCACAAGCCACTCAGGGAAATTGTCATCAAATGGTGCCCGTAAACTGAATGCGCCGGCAAATAACCAAAACAACAAAGCCAATCCTCCTGTCAGGCCAAAGGCTATCCCAAGGGATTTGATGGCTTGTTTTTCCTCCTGACCTCTAAAAAGATATTCCAGGCCCAATGCGCCCAATAAAGGAATGGCAAAAAGCGACATGCTCAAAGCCATAGTAACTGCACGGAACTTGTTATAGCCAGGCAGGTAATCAAACAGAAAGTAATTAAGGCCCTGCAGATTCTTGCCCCAAGCTAAGATTATCCCTGTCAGAGCTATGGCAATAAAAACACCTTTGTATGGTTTGGGAGCATAAAGAATACCCAGCACAAAAAGAAACAGCATGATGGCACTTCCATAAATAGGTCCACCAGTTCCAGGTTGGTCTCCCCAGTATTTTCTGGCATAATCGATATTGTCTTTTACCTGGGCGACATCAATATTGTTGGATCGGAGAACCCTTTCGGTTTCCGGGTCTTTGGGGAAAGGCTTGGTACTTCCTGGTCCATAAAGGTTAGGAACCAGAAGTGTCAAGGTTTCCAGCTTTCCCTGAGACCAATTAAAAGCATAATCCTTGTCCAATCCATCCTGAGATGCTTCTTGGCTACTGAGGTTGGTTGTGCCCCGCGTAGAATATTTCCCATATTCCAATACAGTCAGGAAACGGCTCAGATTTCCACCAACTGCTATCAATAATCCTATTAAAAGAATGGCCATGGTTTTTCCAAAATCAGGCAATCCATTCTCTCTGATGCTTTGAAGCATTCTTCCCAAACCGTATATCAATACAATGATGACAGTGTAGTATGTGATCTGAAGGTGATTGAATTTCAACTGTAAAAGAAGCCCAAAAGCAAACAAAGCCAATCCCAGTATTTTTTTTCCATCAAAAGCCAAATGAATGCCAGCGAGAATCAACGGGATAAGGCAAATGGCCCATATTTTGGCATTGTGTCCTGCATCCAAGCTTATGATGTGAAAAGTATTGAAAGCAAAGGCAATAGCCGCAGCTACTGAAAAGGCTGGTCGGACTTTGAAGGACAATAATAGTATGTACATGGCTATCATTCCGAAAAAGAGGGAATTGATAGGATGTGGAAGTCCAGGGGTAAGGATTTTTGTGATAAAATTGGTGATGTCGCCGGGGACTTCAAAACTCACCAAGTATGCCGGCATTCCACCAAAA
Source organism: Arthrospiribacter ruber (assembly GCF_019343195.1). Taxonomy (GTDB): domain Bacteria; phylum Bacteroidota; class Bacteroidia; order Cytophagales; family Cyclobacteriaceae; genus Arthrospiribacter; species Arthrospiribacter ruber. The sequence continues at coordinate 299,442 of NZ_RPHB01000004.1, read as the reverse complement.
AGCCTATTGGTCCATAAAGCTTCCTCACCTGTCTCTGCCCTGTGGTCCAGGATTTCCTTAGCAGCACCTTCCCATTGAAGGATATCGTACTGGAAAATGATTTTTCCATCGAATACGGCCGGGGAAAAATAAAACAGTACAATCAGATAAAAAACAAGAATGCCCAGTACATGTGGCAGTATATCTTTTTTTAAGTCAAAATGCATCTTGTCGGTTTTACTCGGTTTATGAATTCACGCAAATTATGAATATTTACCTAAAGGAATGTCTCAAAAAAGCGTTTTTATGTTTTAGATATTTTTGAAAGGAATCATTTCAATTGCTTCAAAGCTTCCTTAGCCTGATCTAAATGTCGCCATTCGTGGGCCAAAATAATGTCCAATGCTTGATCTAAGGAATACACAATCAATTTATTCACCGGTGAATGGATAATGGTCTGTTTTTCCAAAAATGGCTGAATAGAAACAATCTCTTCAGATAGCTCTTTTTGATGACCCAAAAATTCCTGAATTATTTCAGGTTTGTTTCCTTCTTTTGGTTTCCAAGCTGGAAAAGTTTTCACTTTCTTTTTTCCTCCATCAGATACAGAATTGTAGATCATATTACCGAATAGCTTGGAGAAAAATCCAAAGCGGGCAATAAAAGGAGCTTGGAAAGTACCTTCTTTTACTTTTTTGAATAGGGGAAAATAGCTTTCATTGACCTGAATCAGATGGGATAGATTCTCAGCAATTGACCACTTTTCTGGAGAAGGTCTTTGATTTAAGACTTCTCCGGACAAATTACCAAAAGTATCTATTACCTCCTCGCTGATCTTTGAAAGCTCTTCTAAATGCTTCATTGATGTTTTCTTCGAATTTGCCTGAAATTTACCAATATAGAATTAAAGGCAGGCAAATCCTCTCTTGAAATTCATCATTATTGAGAATTGGAGAGAATTCTGAGGTTTTCCATCATCTTGGGAGCTGTATTTTTTCCAAGGGACATTCTGGTTAGATAGTCTGCGTGGGGAAGGTCTGGATTCTCAAACATTTCGGGTTTATTGATGTACCCTAAAGCGTCTTGGGACAGTCCTAAGACAAACTTTGGGCCGTCAGGCATTAGCTTTTTGGTTTCCAAGCTATAGAAAGGCGCCGTCTCACCTGGATGCGTGGCAAAGTGCGCTTCACCAATAGAGAACCAGGCAATCTCGGAATTTACTGTTTTGTCAACCTCTCTGTCTATAAGGCCTGAAGCAGCCAACAATTTCCAAGTCTCATTTTCTACCTCAAAATCCACATAATTTTTCCTGAATTGAATTTTTGAACCTTTCAGAGATCTGGATTTTTCAGAAAAAGCTTTGATTACTGTTTCTGCCAGACTTTCTCCACTCGCCAATGCGGTGCTATGTTGTCCGTCCTTGTTATTGGGTTGAATCCATCCTCCTATGGCACCTTGAAGAAAGAGATGTTCACCATGCAGGGTTTCTTCCATTTTTTTATAAAAACCAGCTGGGTAATCTGCTGAAACTTCAGAGACTACTGCATCCAAATAAGTAGGATGACAGGCAAAGTTGGTCAAGGTGACAATATTTCTGTCTTCATGATCTTTGAACTGAATAGAAGTTACAGTGTGGTCAATCTCTTTATCTGCAATATTTTCTACCCAAGGTAAATGATGATTGGTTTCGGCATACGAGGCTTGAACCGGAGTCAGTTGCTGTGCAGCCAGATAGATTTGATCTGAGATTGTTTTGATCAAAAACTCCTGATATTGAGGACTTACACCGGATTGGCTATAATCTTTCCCCCAAAGCCCTACCACATCTGGGCCTGAGTGGGTATGGGTAGAACTGATTACGAGGCTTTCAGGGGTAAATGGAATAGGAAAGTCCATTTTGGAAAGTTCACTCCTAACTTTGATCAGATCTGGATACATCAGGCCTATGCAATCTACAGTTACGAGTGCCAATGAAGATTCCCCATCAAACATCACTACGGCTTTCGCATAAAGGCTGTCCAAAATTCCTGTGAAGACTCTATTTTGCGCATCTCCGGCAATATAACTTCCCATTTCAGGATTGATTTGGGCTTTGGAAACTCCTACATAAAGACTGAGTCCAGTGGTCTCTTTTTCAGTTGTTTTAGAACAAGAGAAAATGAATAGACTACCAAGCAAGATTGAAAATACTGTAAGGAAAGATGCTTTATATGAGTTCATTGAATGGAATTGTTAAAGAGCGCTTAAGATAATCCTAAAAATAGCTATCGCAAAACAGAACTTATTTTAGGAGGAGAGGTGTTTTGAAACGATCTTTAAAAGAAATATGACTAAGAAAGCAAATAAAGAAAATAGGGTGACCATGGCCCATGTTTTCAAAACCATAATCTGGCCCAGAAGAATACACTTGTTTTTAGGCTTATTTTTGATTGTTTTATCCCGGCTCTCAGGGTTGGTATTGCCCGGAGCGAGTAAAATACTGATAGATGATGTCATCCCTTCCAATGACTTGCAGCTGTTGAAATGGCTGGTGTTGGGAGTGGTGGCAGCGATCACTGTTCAGGCAGTCACTTCTTATGCCCTTACCCAGATATTGAGCGTGGAAGCGCAGCATTTGATCGCCAAGCTAAGGTCGCAGGTGCAGCAGCATATCATTCAGCTTCCCATCCGGTTTTTTGACAATACTAAGACAGGTGAGTTGGTGTCGAGAATCATGACCGATGTGGAAGGTGTTCGGAATCTGGTGGGGACTGGTTTTGCCCAAATGGTAGGAGGAGTGCTTACTGCTGTTATTTCTCTTGGTTTGCTTATTTATATCAGTCCTTTGATGACGCTTTATGTATTGGTTCCAGTGGTAGTTTTTGGGTTGATATCTCTGAAGGCATTTGGGAAAATCAGACCCATTTTTAGGGAAAGGGGAAAAATCAATGCAGAAGTAACAGGAAGACTTACAGAGACCTTGGGTGGCATCCGGGTAATCAAAGGCTTCAATGCCGAACAACAGGAAATCGCCACTTTCGAAAAAGGAGTAGATAAACTTTTTCAAAATGTCAAAGCCAGCCTCACGGCTACCAGCTTTGTCACTTCTTCAGCTACATTTTTGCTGGGATTGGCATCTGCCGGCATTATGGGCATTGGCGGTTACATGATCATGGATGGTCAAATGACTTTTGGGGATTTTTTGGCTTTTACCCTTTACCTTGGTTTTATGATCGCTCCAATAGTGCAGATGAGTAATATTGGCAGTCAGTTTACGGAGGCATTTGCAGGGCTTGACAGAACAGAGGAAATCATGAATTACCCGCTTGAAAATGCTGGTGGACAACGTACGGTTTCCTTGCCCAATATAGTGGGGGACATTACCTTTCAGGATGTGTCATTCTCCTATGAGGAAGGCAAAGATGTGATCAAGCAAGTGAGTTTTCATGCGCCTGCGGGTTCTGTCACTGCTTTGGTCGGAACTTCAGGTTCAGGAAAAACAACCATAGCAGGTTTGGCAGCTTCATTCTTAAATCCCGAATCGGGTTTGATTACAGTGGATGGACATGACCTGCAAAAAATAACTCTGGATTCTTACCGCTCCCAACTGGGTGTGGTACTTCAGGATGACTTTTTATTTGAAGGAAGCATTAGGGAAAACATCCTTTTTCCCAGACCGGATTCATCGGACGAATTACTGATGCAAGCTGTTAAGGCGGCTCATGTACAGGAGTTCACGGATAGGTTTGAAGATGGATTGGACACGCTTATCGGGGAACGAGGTGTCAAGCTTTCCGGAGGCCAGAGGCAAAGGATAGCCATTGCCAGGGCAATTTTGGCTGATCCGAAAATTCTTGTACTGGATGAGGCTACTTCAAATCTAGATACAGAAAGTGAGTCACTTATTCAGGCATCCCTAAAGGAATTGATGAGAGGGAGAACCACTTTTGTGATCGCTCACAGATTGAGTACGATCAGGCAAGCTGATCAGATTCTGGTCATAGAAAATGGCCAAATTGCTGAGAAAGGAAAGCATGATGAACTTATTGCAAAGGAGGGGAGATACTTCCAACTTTATACCTATCAGGCGAGGATTTAGAAAAAGCGGGGAATCCCCGCTTTTATTTATAGGTATTTATCCAAAGTTTCTCTAATTGCTCCAGATGGTCTGTCCGCTGAAGGGTCGATTATTTTACCTTCCTTATCAAGAAGCAGGAAGCGAGGTATGCCATTGACATGGAAATGCTGGGCAATATCCGATTTCCAGGCATTTTCAGTAAACCACTGCAAACCCTGCATATTTTTGGCTTTTACCATCTTTTCCCAAGGCTCTTTGTTGTCATCAATGGAGATGGTCAGAAAAGAAACAGGCTTGTCTTTGTATTCTTCCTTCATTTTGTCCCAATGAGGATGCTCGGCTATGCACGGCCCACACCATGTAGCCCATATATCAACATAGACAAGAGTGCCTTTCAGGTCACTTAATTGTACGGGTTCGTTTTCTATATTGACAAATGAAAAATCAGGAACCTCTTTACCTGGCATGATAGGTTCCCATTTGTCATGTATTTCCTGAAGTTTTGAGGCTAGTTTTGGGCTTTCGTTTTCAGCCATGAATTTTTCATAGGATTCTTTCAAATGAACAGGGCCTCTGTAACTCATTTCCTGGCTTAGCCCAATGAAAAATATTTTATCCTTAACTTTTTGTTCTTCCACAACCTTGTCCATGGCCAATAGACGAGCTTTGGTATAGCCTTCCTGACCTTGGAAGGTAGCAGTATCTGCTTTCATTATAGCCGATGTTTCCTCCTGAATCAAACGTAAAATAAGCGAAGTGTAGGGTTCGGAATTGAGCAAATCGGTTCTTTTCAAGTCCAGTTTTTTTAATGCTTCCTTGCTTTCCTCCTTTGGGAAATCCACTGAATCTTGGCTGATTTTATTGAGATAGGCATGATACATTGGATATTCCAAATCATAAGCAAGCGGTTTGTATTCAAAATATGCCTCTTCCAAACTTACAAATTCAGGATGAAAGTCTACTGATGTTTTTATACTTTCATAATTTGCTTTCTGCTTTGAAAAATACGCATCTTTCTTTTCGAAATATTCCTCTCTGGTCAGTTTCATAAATTCCATGGTGTTGTCAATTCCACTTTCCATTTCCCAATCCGTTTTTGCCCTGAGGTAATCATTTTCGGCTTTTCGGTCACCGTCCAAGCTGATGCTTTCTTTAAATTTGTCCAAATCGCCGGAAATATAAATACTATCACCAGGGCTTAAGAACAATTGAATCCTATTTCTCCCGGCGATAAACATGTAAGTATTGCTTTCATCGGAATCTAAATCAAGCCTGAATTTCCCATCCTGATCTACAGTTTCATTGGCCATTTCTTCATCCAAATACAAGATGACTTTGGTATCTTCTCCAGGGTTTTCGAATTGTCCTGCAATGATGATTTTGGTGTCAATGGCCTCTTCCTGCTTACAGGCAAAAAGCAAAAGGACAAAGGCCAAACAATAATAGAACTGTGGTTTCATACCTATTGAGTTTAATTGAAGAAAATTATCAGCGTAAAAGTTAGTCAATCAAATTTTAAAAGCCTAGTTTTTATTCGTTTTTAACAAAAAATATTTCGGTGAAATAAAGAGTAAATTATAATTTGATTTAAATATATCCATATACACAAATGGGGGCGTTTTTGCCCCCTTTTGTGAAAAAAAAGTAAATTCAGGTTTACTTTTTTATTTCATTCAAGACATCTTTGGCGCCATCAACACTGGAATTTAATGCTGTTTTAACGGTTTCCACTGTTTCTCCACCAATCTCTTTAGCCGCTTCAAGCGCAGCAATAATGGCATCTTTGGCAGCAGCTACTGAATCTCCTCCAACTTGCTTGACGCCATTGACAGCTCCTTTCACCGCTTCAACAGCGACCTCTGCAACGTCTTCACCCAAGTCTTTGGCAGATTCAATTGCTTTTCTAACACTTCCTTGGACAGCATCTTTCTGACTCACACCTGAATCCATAGCCCCTTGAATGGTGCCATTAACGATGCCTCGCACTGATTTTACAACCGAAACACCAACATCTGCTACACCCTGAAATGCTCCTGCTACGATCGAAGCAGGTACCTGTAGTCCTTTTACTACAAGCTCGCCAGTTCCTCGCAGAGTAGTGACAGCAATATCTTTAACTGAGTTTGCCAAAACACTTCCAGTGTCCGCAGTGCCTTTTAAAGTAGCTTTAACGCCACCTTTAATGCCATTTACAACATTAGAAATAATAGGTACTCCCATAATTTTTGTTATTTTTTGGTTTATGATATATAAAATTGTCCAAAAATTATGCAAAAATCAGGTACATATATTTTATGTAAATTTCAAACGGAATTTTGTGTTTAACACTTAACTTAAATGGTAAGAATGTCCTTTTAAGGTGTTTTTAACAAAGTGAACATGTTTATGCTAACTCCCTTAGATCAACAGGCACCACCCTGGATACACCTGCCTCAATCATAGTAATCCCGTAAATGATGTCCGTGCTGGCCATTGTACGTTTATTGTGGGTCACAATGATAAACTGGGATTCTTTGGAAAAGGTCTGGATGATGTTGTTGAACTTATCAATATTGGCATCATCCAAGGGTGCATCCACTTCGTCGAAAATACAGAAAGGTGCTGGCTTTAGCAGGTAGATAGCAAAGAGTAGGGAAGTAGCGGTCAAGGTTTTTTCTCCTCCTGACAGTTGATTGATAGTCAAAGGCCTCTTTCCTTTTGGCTTGGCCATGATTTCTATGGCACTTTCCAGAGGATTATCCGGATCCAAAAGTGTTAAATCACATTGATCTTCTTCGGTAAACAGAGACCGGAAGACCTTGATGAAATTTTCCTTGATTTTGCCGAAGGCATCCAAAAAGGTTTCCTTTGCCACCTGATCAATTTCTTTGATGGTCTCCACTAAGGAGTTTTTGGCTTTCTCCAGATCTTCTTTTTGAGCTAAGATAAAGGTATGTCTTTCCTTGATCTCATCATAAGCTTCCATAGCCATAGGGTTGATGGGACCTATTTTTTCCAATCTGTCTTTGGCTTTCTGGACAATACTTCTGATATCTTCCTCATTCAATTCCAGATATTCGGCATCCACTTCCGGATTTTCCTCCATGAGATGATCGAGGTCAATTTCAAATTCCACACTCAGGCGTTCCTTTAGACTTGCCAGCTTGAGTTTTACCTCATTCATGGTCTGCTGCATCTCCTGAATCAGGGTGTCAAGGGATTCTTTGCTTTTTTGTAGCTCTCTGATTTGCTTGTCGGCGGTATCTATTTCTCCACGAAGAGCATAATAGTCTTTTTCAGCTTCATTGACACCTTTTTCTATGCCTTCTTTTTCTGAGTATAACTCTATCAGTTCATCGTCTTTGATTTCATTGTTGTCGATCAGAGAGCGGACTTCCTGATCTGTGACCGAAAGTTCATTTTGGGACTTTTCTATTCTTTCCTTACTGCTTTCGAATGCCGATTTCTTGAATTCTATTTCCTGGGTAAGGCTATTGACCCGGTTGACCTGCTGATGGTAAAGTATATTTTCCTGGTTGAATGCCTGAGATCTCTTACTCAACTCTTCACTTTCTTCTTCCAGTATGCTGTTAAGCTGTTCCTGTTCTTGTTCTACAGCTTCAAAAGCTGATCTCTCTTCTTCTAGCGATGGTCCTATTTCTTCCAAACTGGATTGTAGGTTTTCGATTTTTTCCAGAATATCCTCTTTTTTATTGGCATTGGAATCCAGCAATTCGGCAAGCTGTTCCTTCTTGGTTCTGATGGATACATATTGCTGATTGACTTCATTGATCTCTTGTTGAAGTTGTTCGATTTCCTTTTTGTAACTCACTTCCTTGAGTTTGAGAAGATCAGTTATCTTGGTATCCAGATTGGATCTTGTCCCGGATACTTTTTTGTTGAGATCCTTGATTTCTTTTTCAAGTTTTTCCAGGTTTTTGGCCCGACCTATCCTTTTACCTTCAAAAAGACCGACAGAACCTCCTGAAATGCTGAATTTCCTCTTAGTGAATTTTCCACTTTCAGTGATGAAAATTGCGCTGCTGTCCTCTGGAAAATCCTTGTATTCTCCCTTGACGATGTAGGTATTGTCCAGAATGAAGCTGATCAATTTCCCGTATTTTTCATCATATTCGATTATTTCCGTGGCTGGAATGGCATTTGGGAAAAGCTTGGTTTGCGTGGGTTGAAACTTCTTGAAATGCTCCAATACGAAAAAGTTGGCTTTTCCTTTCGCTGCATCGCTCAAAAGGTTGACCGCAGAAATGGCCTGTTCCTCTGTCTCTACCACATAGTAGTTCATATAGCCTTCCAGGTAGTTTTCTATCGTTACCCTGAATTTGTCCTCTGTGGTCAGAATGTCGGAGAGAAGGGGAGTATCTTTTCCCCAAGAGGAATTTTTCTTAAGAAATTTGATGGCTTCAGGAAAGCCTTCAAGGTTTTCCACCAATGATTTGGTGAGGTTGAATTCATTTTGCTTGGCATCCAATTTTCTGGAAAGCTGCGTCACCTCTTCCCGGATCATTTCAATGATGCGGTTGGTTTCTTCGATTTTTTGGGACTGATCCTCTTCTTTGGATTTGAGTGAATTCAGCTTTTCTGTATGAATGTCCAGTTCATCTTTGAGGATTACGATTTTTTCCTCAAAATCAGCCAGACTGGCCTCTTGGGAATTGTCATCTGAAGCGGTTTTTTCAAGTTCCTGCTTGAGTGTGCTAAGCTGAATCTGTTTTATTTCCTGATCTTTGGAGAGTTGATATACCTTGTCTTTCTTCTCAGCGTAAGAGCGGTTGGCATTTTTTTGTTTTTCCTGAAGGTCATTCAGTTGGAATTTCTTGGACTCGTAGTCCCTTCTCAATTCCTCTACTATAAACTCTTTTTCGGCAAGTTGCTTTTTGGCACTTTCTACTTCCTGCTCCAATGACCTGATGCTGAATCCTGCCCTGTCATTTGACTTTCGGTCAATTTCTATTTGTTCACGGAGTTTCTGGGCTCTGTCTTCCAAAAACCGCAACCTTTCGTTTTTGATTTTTTTGTCACTTTCAAATTGCCGGATTTTATTCACATGCTCATTCAGGGTTCTTTGCCTTGAGGAGAGCAGTTTTTCCTTTTGGATCAGATCGGCTTTTGCATTTTCAAGCAAAGCTTCTTTTTCTGCGATTTTTGTATTGATTTCCAGTTTCTTGTCATTTTCCAGTTCTATTTTTTTATGGATGGAAATCAGTGACTCACTTTGTCTGCTGACCGATTTTTTGGCAAGATTGATGGATGCTTCTTTGTACTCTTTTTTGATTTCAAAATACTTGGCGGTTTGCCTGGCTTGTTTTTCCAGGCTTTTGAGGTTTTTTTCAATTTCATAGAGCACATCTTCGACCCTTTCGAGATCAGCATCGGTATCCTCGAGCTTCCGCAATGTTTCCTTTTTTCTGGTCTTAAATTTGGAAATTCCTGCCGCCTCCTCGAAAAGGTCTCTTCTTGAGTTGTTTTTGTCATTGAGAAGCTCATCAATCATCTTCAGTTCGATGATGGCGTAGGAATTGGAGTTGATTCCCGTGTCCATAAAAAGGTTAGTGATGTCCTTCAATCGGCATGCTATGCCATTAAGAAGGTATTCACTTTCACCACTTCTGTAATACCTCCGTGTGATGGTGACATGGGTGAACTCTGTGGGCAGTAGGTTTTTGGTGTTTTCAAAAGTTAGGGATACTTCGGCCAAATTGGTAGGCTTACGGTTTTTGGTACCGTTGAAAATCACATTCTCCATTTTATCTGAGCGCAGCATCCTGGTCTTTTGTTCTCCCAAGACCCAGCGTATGGCATCGACCACATTTGATTTACCACAGCCATTTGGCCCTACGACTCCAGTAATTCCTTTGTCAAAATGGATCACCATACGGTCTCCAAAACTTTTAAAACCTTTTATCTCTAGCTTACTCAGCAGCATCCTACAGCAAATTGAAATGGATTATCGAACAAAATTAATCCAATTGGTAAATTAACCAAGTGAATGTAAAAAGGGCTTTGAATATCAATGGTTTATTCTGAATACCAGATTGATTTTATTTGAAATTTGCTTGCTTTTTGAAACAATTAATCAGTCCTTGAATTTAAATAAGCAATATTTTAAAATTTTCGTACAAAAGATTATTGTGTATATTTAACATCAAAATTTTACTATGGACGCAGGGAATATCATTTATATCATTGCCATAATTATCTACTTTATCTACACTGCCCTCAAAAAAGGAAAAGGTCCGGAAGATATAGATGAACCAAGTGCTCCACAGGACGAAAGACCCCGCAGACAGACTTCTTTCGAAGATCTCCTTAAAGAAATCAGGGAAGGACAAAAAGAGCGGGAACGTGATCTGGAACAATCAGGTCAGGGCGAGACGCTAGAAGATCAAGCCCAAAGACAAGAAAGAAAAATTGAGCGAAGAACTCCGGAACCTGTGTATGAAGAAAGAAACTATGAAAGACCGGTGGCTAATCAGCCCAAAGCGTTTCAAAAGTTTCAGGGTGAAGTAAAGGCACAGGACAAACCAAAGCTAAAAACACTTGATGAGCAGGTTTCCTTAGATGCAGAATTGGAAGGGTTGAAAGCTTCCATTGAAGTAGAGGAGTTGGAGGATAAAGTACAGGTCAACAGGTATAAGTCTCTTTTGAAAAACCCTGAAACTGTGAAAGATGCTGTGGTGATGAGTGAAATTTTGAATAGAAAGCATTTTTGATTCTCGTTTTTTCCATATTTGAACTCAAAATTTTTCAGTTCATTTACAGGCAAAAACAATGATTTGTATTACATGTTTCTTTTTTTGAGAATTCAGATAATCTGGAGATCACACCTCACTCGTACATGTAACCATGAAAGGAATCCCAACAATCAAAAGTGGACAGCTCTCTTCTCAAAGAAGAGACTTTCTGAAAAAATCAGGCTCCGTCGCCATAATGTCAATGTTCGGCATAGGATTTTTCACCTCTTGCTCAGAAGATGAAGAGCCAATGATGAATGACAATCCACCCGAGAATGGTGGAAACGCCATCACTTTTGCAAATAACATTATAACAGTAGATCTTGATAGAGCGGAAGCTCTGGACAGGGCAGGAGGTTGGGCACTTGTAATTGAAGCGCGTGCGTTGATCGTGAATGTTGGTGGTGGCCGCTTCAATGCCCTTACCTCCGTCTGTACCCATTCGGGATGTGATAGAAATTGGTCCTACAACAATGATGTCTTTATATGCAGCTGTCACGGTTCCAGGTTTTCCAATGATGGAGCAGTTTTACAGGGACCGGCCCTGACACCTCTCAGGACATTTCCAGCAAATGTAGAAGGAAGGACTTTAACCGTAAATGTCTCATGAGACATTTCATTAATCTTCTTTTTGTATTAATATTTTGTTCTACAAATGTTTTCGGTCAAGAGTTTCTTACTGAAGATGGATCAGTAGTTTTTCTTTCCAAAGCTCCAATGAATGAGTTTGAAGGAAAATCCAATAAGCTTCAGGGTCTTGTGGATCTTAACAAAAATCTTTTGGACTTTTACATTGACCTTAATACCCTTAAAACAGGAATAGGTTTGAGAGATAGGCACATGAGGGAGAATTATCTCGAAACTAACAAGTTTCCTTATGCCGAATTTACAGGGAAAATAGCCGAAGGCCCTGAGTTGAAGCAAGGTGAATCAAGAAATGTAACTGCAAAAGGGAAATTCAAGATTCATGGAGTTGAGAGGGAAATCGAAGTTCCTGGGAAAATCAGAAAATTAAATGATAGTTTCTTGGAACTAGAAGCAGAATTCAAGGTATTGCTTGGCGATTACAAAATAGATATACCTAAAGTAATGTTTTATGAACTGTCTGAAGAACAGACTGTCACTATCAAGGCCAAACTGAAGAAGAAATGATGAGAAAGTTGCTGATCACCCTATTGTTGACTTTTGCCTTTGTTTCAGGCTCAATTGCCCAATTAGAAAGAAAACCTGCGAATGAAAGTCAGGAAGTAGACCTGATTTTTCATGCCCCTAGAAGTATCAATCTTTTCACGGTGGAACCTGTAGATGAGAAAACCTTGCATTTTGCCATTATGCATACCTTTGGGACTTTGGATGGAGGTATACAGAACCTTTTTGGTCTGGATAATGGTGCCAATATCCAATTCAGTTTTGAGTATGGATTCAATGACAGGTTTTCCCTTGGTATGTCCCGTCAGAGCAGGGACAAAATGTACAACTTATACGGAAGGTACCATCTCTTGAAGCAAACACAAAATGATAAAATGCCCCTCTCTGTTTCTCTGATGGGTGCCGCCGGTGTAAATTCGTCAAATTATCAGTTTTTGAATGAAGCCAATCCAAACTTCATGGAGAGAACTAGCTATGCCTTTCAGCTGATGGCGGCACGGAGATTTTCGGACAAAATCAGTCTGCAGGTAAGTCCCATGATGGCTTACTTTACCGATCCCAATCCAATATTCCTGATCGAAGGAGATCAAAACTTATACCTAGCTCTGGGTTTTAGTGGAAAGTTTAAGATTACAGGAAAATCTTCCATCACCTTGCAATATATCCCTAACTTGAACTCTGATCTTAGAAGCAATCTTGGAGTGGGGATTGATTTAGAGGCAGGGGGACATGTGTTTCAGATGTATTTTGTGACTTCACAGGCACTAAATGATCAATATCTGTTGGCTGCCGGAAATGGTGTTCCGGGAGAAGAATTTCGCTTGGGCTTCAATGTGAACAGGGTTTTTGCTACAGGTAAAAGAAGGTAATTCAGGGTCTTTTTTGAAATTTACTGATTTTGATCCAACAGTCCTCCTGTACCAGCTCTTCCTCAAAACCCAGCTCTTTGGCCAGGTGTTGAAATTCCTTTAAAAATTCAGCTTCCTCCGGGTAAGCGTGAAGGTAGTATTTGTATACAAGCAAGCGAAATGAACTGCTGTTTTTCATTTCTTCCTCTTGAACTGTCTCAATGTTTTTCAGTGCGTCTCCTTCACTTTTTGAAGAAGATATGATCCAGTTTTTTCCAAAAAAAACAAATGAATTGATATATATTATATTCTGATTATCATTTTTTTGTATTTCTTTATTTAAAGTTGATTTGAAATGAGTGTAATTCTTGTTTTGGTACTGGTAATAGATGCTGTAATTCACAGGTATGATCAGAAAAACTAAGATTGCCCATACCGATTTTTTTTTATTGAGTACCATAAAAAAAACAAGCGTAAATGCCGCAAGATATGCTCCCATTTTCCAATCATTTATAAGTAAGCTGATCGTCAAGCCCAAAATAAATAGAAAGAGTAAAGGGGTTTTGTATTTCTTCCATCTGTCCGAACCATAGGCGATCAAAACACTTGCAGGTGGTATCAGAATAATAAGGTGCCTTGGGTTGAGGTGAATAGGATTGTAAAAGCCGAGGCTGGTGCTCATAAACCAAAAGCATAGCAATAAGCTCAGTAATGCAAGACCCATTTCAAGGAAGAAACTGGCTTTTGTTTGAAGTGCTTTAATGATCCCCGGGACAGCCAAAACAAGCCAAATCCAATACGATCGCTCCACAAAAGTAATCAAAGGAAGATACGTCAGACGGGCGAGCATGACTTCCGTTCCTTTGTCTGCAAAGGTGTATTCTGAAATGTAGTACCCCTCATCCAATGTTCTAAACCTTGCAAGAAAATCTCCCATAATTAACTGATAGGAAATAAAATAGATCATCAATACTGCAAAAGAACTTAAAGTAAAATAGGCATGATAAGTCAACTTATTTTTTACCTTCCAATCAAATATGAAAAGTAGTATTGGCATGGGGATCATATACACCATCAATTCTTTGGTGGAAAAACCCACAATGAAACATATAGCCGCTAAGATGGCCATAACTAGCGGATATTGATGTCTTTTGGAAAGTGAGACCACCAATAGGCATATCCAAAATGCCAGTAAAGTATCAGGATAAACTTTATTGATGAAGTGCAGCATAAACACATGGGAGCAGAAAAAAAGGGTAAACCAAATTCGCTCTTTTTGCCCTGCCACTTCTCTATAAAGCAGGATAAAGGTGGCATACACAAAAAGTAGTGAAGCCAATGAACCTATACGATCAGAAAATCCAAATAGGTATGTAAGCCATCCAGAAACCAAATATGCGCCCCACCTATGACCAAATAAGCTGTTATCGGGAAAAGGCTCTTCGCTCCAAAAGCTTTTGCCAAATTTCAGGTAGGTAACATCGTCCGTAAAAGTAATCCCGTCATATCCCAACCACCAATAGAGGAAAAGGAAGAAGAGGCCACTCAAAAATGAGGGTTCATGCCAGAATGATTTTGGGACATTATGTGTCAATTGCAATTAAGTTGATGCTTAAATGTACTATCTTTTGGCTTTAAATCTTCATTATGGCAAAGGCAAATACCATCGAGCAACAAAAAATTTTAAGGGTTTTCAAGCTGATTAACCTTCTTAAGTCCAATATAGGTAAGAATGTACATAAACTGGCTGAGACTCTGGAGACAGATACGAGGACCATTTACCGGTATTTTAAATTGCTGGAGGCGCTTGGGTTTGATATAGAGAAAAAGCATGGCAAATTCAGGCTGGTAGATAAGGTAGGCAGTCCAGATGAATATGCCTATGGCACCTTCAGTGAGGAAGAAATCCTACTGATCAATGAAAAATTGGGGAAATCTTCTGACAAAAACCTGCTTAAAGATTCCATTCTTAAAAAGATCAACATCCGCTCAGATTTCAATCAGAGCGTCAATCAGCTTTTCAATGCGCGCTTGGGCAGGTTTGTGGACATGCTTTCCAGGGCCATCAAGGACAATAATCAAGTCTATCTTAAGGATTATTATTCTCTCAGTTCGGATTCAGTGTCCGACCGTCTCATTGAACCGGTTCAGTTCAACAAAAATTATGATGCCATTTACGCGCTGGAGGTAGAATCCAAGGAGATGAAAATTTTCAAAATCGAGAGAATAGGAGAGGTGCAACTTACTTCCAAACCTATGAAGCATCAGTCACTGCATCAAAAGCTGGAGCCGGGATTATTTGGTTTTTCGGGCAAAAGCCAGTTTGCCGTCAAACTTAAGTTGAGCAAAAAAGCTTACCAATTGATGATCGAGGAATTTCCGGATGCCAAGCCACATACTTATGTGAAAAACCGGAAACTGTATTTTTTCGAAGGAGAGGTGCCCCAATTGCCCGGACTGGCAAGATTTATTTTAGGACTTCCGGGTGAAGTAGAGGTATTAGAGGGCGAGGAGTTGAAAGAATACCTTAAAGAACAAGTTCAAAAACAGCATTTTGATTAAAGGATATTTTTTGGTTTGGAGTGATTTTCAACATTTTTAAAATGAGTTTTGATGTAGATAAAAAGTAAAAAACATATCAGGAGAAGAGATTGAGCAAGCTCTTAGGCAAATAAGCCATGAATAAGGGCACCATTCAAAAATCCCCGCCAAAAATGATTCAGGCGGGGAATGATTGAGGGAAATTTGTGATACACGGTAATGAGAAAAGCTAAATTCACTACCCAAATCTGATATAGGAATGATAGATACTTCAAAAGTTGATTAGTGGTTCTTACACTTTCAGCAAAAGAATTTTTCTATTTTTCATTCAATCATTGATGTTCATCCCGAAGGAGGTCATTGACGGTTTTCACAGGGTTGAAAGTAATCAAAGGTACTTCCACAAAAACTGTATTCCAACCGGCCATGGCACCATTCCAAAGCCCTGGCAGTTCCAGTGCTTTTAGTTCTCTGCCACTTTTCGATTTTTCAGTGATAAATCCTGTTCTCATGTCCCTGAATTTCAATAGATCAAACTTATTGCCTTCGAAATCCTTGGTAGCACATGCCAAGTCTACTGGATTAAAGTGAGTAGATTCCTGCATGATTGTCTTTTGGCTGGCATCACTCAAATCTATCTGTGCCGTCTCAGCAATCTGCAAACTCACAGAACCATCATCTTCGCTTACCCAGAATGGACCACCGCCAGGTTCTCCCGTATTTTTCACCATTCCACAGACGCGTAATGGTCGGTTCAATCTCTGCTTTAGGTATTTTACCTTTTCTTCATAGGGAAGTTCAGAGTATTTTGAAGGCATTTTTCCGCCTAGTTTATCTGTAAAAGTTGCTGCTGCTTTTTTCAAACTTTCTTCATCAGGAAATGCTGTAAGGCCTTTCAGGGCTTCAAAAACCGCCTCTTGAATTTCCAATAAAAGTCCTCCAATGGCAATTTTATAAGACTTGGTGGTCGGTTTGAGCCTATCAGGAACTACATTATCAATATTTTTAATGTAAATCAGGTCTGCATCTATCTCATCCAGATTTTCTAACAATGCACCATGACCTGCCGGACGGAAAAGAATACTTCCATCTTCTTCCACAAAAGGCTCGTTGTCCATAGTGACCGCTATGGTGTCGGTGGATTTTTTTTGCTGGGAATAGGACACTTCAAACTTTACCCCGAATTCTTTTTCCAACTTGGGCTGTATCGAGGCAACTTCCTCTTTAAATTTTGACTCATGTTCGGGAGACACTGTGAAATGTAACCTTACGGTATTTCCCTCTCCCAATCCATACATAATTCCTTCTATAAAATGCTCGTATGTGGGTGTTCTGTCGTGGTCATCATAATGATGGAACTTTAACAAACCTTTGGGCAAGTGTCCATACCCGAGACCTTCATCATTGAGCAGGTGGGACACGATCTTTTGATATTCCTTATTTTTGATTGCTTCAGAGATACTAGATCCTGAATTTTTCAGACTTTGATCCAGATCTCTGTAAAAGGCAAACTTTTCTATGTGCTCAATGAATTTCTGTACAAAAGCGCTTTTGGTGATATCTCCATCACCTTCTAAAAATGCGAAAAGGTCTTTGAACATACGCGATGCTGCACCGCTGGCAGGGACAAACTTCACTACTTTTTTATTTGCAGCTTTATCAGGATAGCTTTCCTGTAGTTTTTCTATTTTACTTTGATCCAAAGCCAAGACCCCGTTGCCCGGAGTAGCTGCTTCCACGATGGGCAAATAGGGAAACCCGTTTTTAAAATGATTCAATTGTTCTTGTGCTTTCTCAGGGGACATTCCCTGATCTATTATTTGCTTCTCAAGCGATGCATTCATGGTTTGGTCAATTAAGGTTTAAAAACTTCAATATAGAAATTGATCGGCTTTTTATAAAGCCAATCTTTAAAAAAGAGGCCAATTCAAGTGGAATGGGCTGATATTTTTTGAAATGATTGATAAAATGCCAAAAGGGGAAAATACTTAGTTCATCAACAAGCTTTATAAACCCAAATAATCAATCGCAAATACAGCTAGAGCATTGTTGGTAGCATGTATCAATACAGCATACCAAAACCCAAAACGTATCCTGACAATTCCAAAAATCACCCCTGCGATAAGCTGCGGTAAAACTGCCAATGGATAATGGTAATAGGAGATCATGTCAAGATCAAAATTGCTGAGGTGGACAAATCCAAATAGGAGTACAATGATCCAAAACAAGTGCTTTTTGTACTTCAAAAAACCAAACAGAAACCTGCTGTAAAAATACCTATCATTTAGCTTTATGCCTATGGTCGCCCATGCAATCAAAAAAGCAATTGCCAGGTATTTGCTGAAAAAAAACATGGTTAGTGACAATAAAAAAATGGAGACGTTCCATCTTCCTCTGGAAAATTTCAGAATTAGACGGAAAATCGGTTCTTCCAATAAAGGAGCCATGATAACCGCTGTGATTATGGCTTCCATCAGCCCATTTTCCATAATGTCCGTGTCAGCCTCTTCAATAATGGGGAAAGCCCAAGCTATCAATTCCCAAGAACTGAACCCTAAAAGGATATCCAAAGGAGCCCAAATCAGCAAGACCAAAATGACCCTGTGGGTAGGTTTGTGTTTTGATCTTTTCAAAAAATCAGTTTTTGGAAGTTCCTTGATATATAGAACTTCCTCCTTAAAAATGGACTTCATGTCAATAGTTTAAAATTAATCTTTTCCTTAGGTTTCTTTTGTGAAAGTACATTCAGGGAGGTGTTCTCTACCTGCAGGATTCTTGGATAGCCACCGGTTACCTGAGCATCTCTCATCAGAATGATCAATTTTCCGGCAGGTGTGAGCTGAATTGTTCCAGGATAAACAGGAGAGGTTAGAATAGGCTCCAGTTCATGGGCAATGACTTCCTCTAGCTGATAGGCCATCCTGTTGACCATGTCTGAAATTCGGAAAGCTTTGTGAAGGATTCTGTTGTGCAACAAATCAGGTAATTGGTCCCATTCCGGACCAGGGTATACCTTGAGGGTGGATACCCTAAACCAATCAGACCTTATTTTGGCTTTGGTTTCTACAGGTGGATAATACCGGTCAGGTTCAGAAAGGTAACAAAGGCTATCTCCCTTTATAATTCTATCTCTTGAGGTGATTCCAGGATACCAACTTTTGCTTCCGGCTACTGACTCAGATTCAAATCCTCCTTGAATACCCATATACGCCCACTGTCCCTTTTTTATTCTTTTTACCACTACATGGTCTTCTGGCTGTATTTCTATGACCTCACCATATTTTACAGGCTTTTGATTGAGTAATACCTCCGTTTCAGCTCCTGCAAATACGATCCTTGTTTCACTTTCAAAAACCATTTCAGGACCAGTTCCGGACATTTCCAGAACTGCAGCATCTTTAGGATTTCTCAATATAAAATTTACCTGCGCAACAGCATATCGATCCATAGCACCTGAATAAGGAATTCCATACTGGGCCTGTCCAAATCTTCCAAGGTCCTGAACACTGGTCATTAAACCTGGTTGGGTAAATTGTATGTAAGCAGGTAGTTTAATCATGTGACCAGTTGAATTCTCCCTTGTTGACCATAGCTTTTATTTCCTCATACTCTATTATTTCGACAGATCTAAATCGGACCTTGTCACCAACTTGAGGCATCACGGGAGGGTGTTGATGAATATCAAATAGGGGGAGTGGACAGTTACCTATCACATGCCAGCCACCCGGACTTTCATTTGGATAAATTCCCGTTTGATATCCACCGATGGCAACACTTCCTGCTGCTATAGCCCGGTCAGGATTTGATTTTCTGGGGGTAAATAATGTATCATCCAAGCCCCCTAAATACATAAATCCCGGAATGAATCCATAAAAGTATAGAAGGTATTCCGGTGTGGAATGCCGAGAAATGATTTCTTCTATTTCCATTTGATGTAGTTTGGACAAAGATTCCAGGTCTTTGCCCATTTCTTTGGAATAGCAGACAGGAAGTGTCCATGTCTTTGAGGAAAAGGCGGTCTGATCGAGCTTGATGTTTTGGATTTCTTCCAGAAGTTCCTCCGCATCCTGTTTACTCATGTCCAAGGAAAGTTTGAGCGACAGACTGTGATATCCCATCCGGATTTCCTTGATTCCATCAGCATATTGATTTTCCAGAAAAGATTTGGTGACGATCATTTCATGGAGAATCTTAGGAGAAATTTCCTTTTGCCAGAATATTTCGACCAGCTTTTGGTGAATGTGTTTAATGTGGATGTTCATATAAAAAAATGGTTTCTGATTGCTTGAAGTATGGGGAGGGCGGAAGGGTTGTCGCCATGTATGCAGACCGTTTCAGCCTCTACAGGAAGTTGCTTTTTGGATAAGGTCAATATGCATTTTTTATCTACAATCCATTTCAGGTGATCAATCACTTCTGTGGGATCGGTCAGCAATGCTTTGGCCAGCTTTCTGTCTGTAAGGCTTCCATCGTCCTGATAGGTTCTGTCCGCAAAAACTTCCCTGTCGTAGGGGATTTGATAAGTCTTGGCCAGATTTTCCACCACGGAATTGGGAGGACAATAGACCTTGGTACTGTGATATCTTTCTTTTATAAGAGTCAAAAAAGTATCTGCGGTTTTTTCATCTTTGGCAGCTAGGTTGTACAGTGCTCCGTGTAATTTAATATGGTGCACGGTTGTGCCAAGATGATGAGCTGATTCAAAAAACAGGTCAAGTTGATCGATTAGAGTATTTTCAAGTTGAACTGAAGTCAAATTGAGGATTTTCCTGCCAAAGTTTACCTTGTCAGCAAAAGATGGATGAGCTCCGATTTTTACCCCATGGCTTTTGGCGAGCTTGATGGTCATTTGAACGGTGGATTTATCTCCGGCATGACCTCCGCAGGCTATATTGCAGCTATTCAGATAAGGCATGAGTTCAGGATCGTTGGTCAATCCTTCCCCGAGATCACAATTGATGTCCATCAGCTTTTCTTTTCAATGGATTAAATTATACAAAAAAATATTTGAAACTGGATTTTTAAGAAAGATTCCGTTCAAATTTTCATAAATGGCCTTCATTCGCCTTGAATTGACTAAATTTGAATTAAAATGTTGAAAACCTATGTTTGAATTCAATCCACAAAAGCATTATCCAAAAGAAACCGAAAGCAGGGTGGTGATCCGGTTTCAGGACTGTGATCCTTTGCAGCACCTTAATAATGCTAAATATTTTGACTACTTTTTTAATGCAAGAGAAGATCAGGTACCAAAGCTCTACGGGGTAGAAATGTATGAGATGATACAGAAATACAAAGCCGCCTGGGTAGTGTACAATCACAATATTTCCTATGTCAGACCAGCTAGAGTAGGTGAGTGGGTAAGGATTAAAAGCAGGATTTTGTGGTACAATCACAATACAGTAGTTTTAGAGTATTACATGACTGATGATACCGGAAAAGAATTGAAGACCGTCCTCTGGACAACCATGCGATATGTTACGATCAAAGAAGGAAAATCAACAGAGCATCAGGGTGCCATTTTAGATTTTTTGAAAGCGACATCTGAAAACCTGGATATCAACAGTCTTTCGATTTCCCAAAGAGTAAAAGACCTTAAGGCCAAGCTTTCGAGTTGAAAAATTGACAAATCTGCTCACTTGAGAACAGTACCTGTACGGAATTGTACAGGTTTTTTTTGAGCAATTCATTTAAGGAAAAATTTATCAAAAAAGTAGAAAATTAATTTTTCAAAAATATTCAAGAACAATGCAACCTTTTTTAAAGTGGATTTTTAACAAAAGAGGTAAAAACTGTCCGTTTTCCAGACGTATTTTTGTACGAGTGATCTGAAACTGATACAATTGAATGACTTTTAGGTATTATATTCAAAATATTGGTTTATAGAGTTTTAAGAATTTTTTAAATCAGGATCTTCAATCTGTTGGGGAAAAGAGGTCCTGTGATTTTTTTGGTATAAAAGCTGAATATCCACCAGTACCAACTCAAAACTCACACAATTATGAAAACATTCATCACACTCGCATTAGCCGCTACAATAGGATTAGCCAGCTTTGCAAACGCTTCAAATGAAAATGCATCTGCTTTGTCTTCCATCAAAACAAAGGACAACAAAGTAAATGTTTACCTCAAGGAAGGAATGGGAAAGGTAAAACTTGCCATTTTGGACCAAGATGGGAAAACCTTGCACAGTCAAAAAGTCAATGTCAAAACCGATCTTAAAGTCCCTTATGATCTTTCTCAGCTCCCAGCAGGAGAATACCATGTGCTTGTTCAGAGCAATATCAAGGAGAACAATGCTGACTACACGGTATACACTGTGGAAAAAGAAGAAGCGCCAGCAGTTTATCCTTTGATGGCTTATGGGAAAACTTTGGACAACTCTTCAGTACAGTTAACTGTAATTGGTTTGGAAGAACCGGGAGTAGAAGTCAGGATCATGACTCAAAAAGGAAAACTTCTTTTCAAAGAGTATATCGATGAACCTAAGGCATTTGAAAAGGTCTATAGACTGGAAAAAATAAATGCTGAAGATGTAAATATTCAATTAAAAGACCAAAAAGGAAGAACAAAAAGTCTATATTTCTGAAAGCTTCCAAAAGCCAAGTAAAGCCTCTGCCATTGATCTGGCAGGGGCTTTTTTTGTAAGCTATTTATATAAGTGGAATGTATAACTATAATTTTTTTCACATTTTTGGAATTCAGAATAATTCAAAACCCTTTTTAAAAATATGATTCATTACAGTAAAACATGCATGTACTTGCTTGTGGCCTTGTTTTTCACTTTCTCTGAGGCGGCATTTGCCCAGGATAAGGTTGATTTGGAAATGGTCCACAAGATCAAAAATGAAGGGATAGGAAACTCCCAGATCCAAGACCTTTCTTTCCATCTTACGGATTACCTTGGCCCGAGGCTATCAGGTTCCAGCAATCTGAAAAATGCGCGTGAATGGACTGCGGAAAAATTCAAAGAATGGGGATTGTCCAATGTCAGAATAGATTCTTATGGGGATTTTGGCCGGGGATGGGATGTGAAAAAATCCTACATCGCCATGAAAGATCCTTACTATGCACAAGTGATAGGCTATCCAAAAGCTTGGACCGATGGCACAGACGGATTGGTGGAGTCTGAGGTCACTTTATTGGAAATCACTTCAGAAGAAGATTTTGACAAATACCGTGGAAAACTAAAAGGGAAAGTGGTCATCACGCCGGCCAATCTGAATTCAGATCCTGCTTTCGAGGCCGAGGCTAGCAGATTGACCGATGAGCAATTGGAAGCCAGAAAAACCGTTAGCATTGGTGGTGGAGGCGGACGTTACACCCCTGAGATGCTCGCGCAACTAAGGGCTCAGAGGGCTTTGGACCAGAAGCTTACCCAATTTTTGTTGGAAGAAGGAGTAGCTTTAAGACTCACAGGCACCAGAGGAAATTTTGGGACAGTATTCCACACTAGAGCTGGCTCTTTTAGCACGGATAAACTTCCCACTGTCCCGGAAATGGAAATTGCTTCAGAGCATCACGGCAGGATCTACCGCCTGCTCAAAAATGGCTACCCGGTCAAAATTGAAGCGGAAATCCAAGTAGAATGGTTGGATGATGATTACAAGGGATACAACGTGCTTGCCGAAATTCCAGGTACTGACAAAAATCTGAAACCTGAGCTGGTATTGCTTGGTGGTCACTTGGACAGTTGGCATGCCGGAACAGGTGGCAATGACAATGCTGCAGGTGTA
Source organism: Arthrospiribacter ruber (assembly GCF_019343195.1). Taxonomy (GTDB): domain Bacteria; phylum Bacteroidota; class Bacteroidia; order Cytophagales; family Cyclobacteriaceae; genus Arthrospiribacter; species Arthrospiribacter ruber. The sequence continues at coordinate 276,401 of NZ_RPHB01000004.1, read as the reverse complement.
GTGGTGATGATGGAAGCGATCAGAATTCTGAAAGCACTGGATTACCAACCAAAGCGTACTATCCGCATCGCCTTGTGGGGTGAGGAGGAGCAGGGCCTATTTGGTTCCAGAGGATATGTTCAAAAATATGTAGCTGATAGAAATTCCAAAGAGAAAAAGGCTGAGTGGGATAAAATCTCAGCTTATTACAATTTGGACAATGGTTCCGGAAAAATTAGGGGGATCTACCTCGAAGGAAATGACATGTTGGTTCCTATTTTTGAAAAATGGTTTGAGCCTTTTCACACAATGGGCGCAAAGACCATCACCACAAGAAACACCGGATCTACGGACCATGTGGCTTTTGATGCTGTAGGGGTTCCTGGATTTCAGTTTATCCAAGATCCAATAGATTATGGAAGAGGCTATCATACCAACATGGACGTTTATGAAAGGATGCAGTTTCCTGATATGACCCAGGCGGCGGTGATCATTGCTTCAATGGTGTACCATACAGCAGAGCGGGCAGAAAAGCTGCCACGGAAAGCTTGGAAATAGGGGCTGAAAAAACAGGGATATTCGGAACTTTGCCACTAGCAATTGAAAAAACCGATTTTGCATAAATCCGATATTGATTAGTATCGGATTGATCTAGGCCCTTATTTAAATTGGTTAGTGGTCTAATTTCGGATTTACATATTAAATATTAAATGAAAAGAGAGGCCAACTAATATGGCCTCTCTTTTTGTTATACAAAATATATATTGGAATGAGCTCATGTGTTTTGTATATTTCGAATCATATTTTATAAAAATATAAGTTTTACTTAATTTAAATTTTGAAAAATTATAAACCCAAATAAATATGTACGCTGTAGTCAGGACAATTTTCAACGAAGAACATGAGATGTTCAGGCAATCCATAAGAGATTTTATTGCCCAGGAAATTACACCTTATAATGCCGAATGGGAAAAAAATAAGATGGTATCCCGAGAATCCTGGAAGAAATTAGGAGAAAACGGTTTTCTATGCCTTCAGGCCCCAGAGGAATTTGGAGGTATGGGTCTGGAAGATTTTAGATACAATGCCATTTTTGTCGAAGAGTTGGGCCTTTCAGGATGTTCAGGACCAGCCATCGGATATCCTTTGCACAGTGATATTGTATTTCCCTATTTGCTTCATTACGGTACAGAAGAAGCAAAAAAGAAATACATTCCAGGCATGGTTTCGGGAGAGCTTATTTCAGCGGTAGCCATGACTGAACCTGGTGCTGGTTCTGACCTTCAGGCCATCAGATCCACGGCCGAGGACAAAGGAGATCATTATGTAATCAATGGGTCAAAAACTTTCATCACCAATGGCTACCTCTGCGATGTGGTGGTCGTAGCTGCTAAGACGGATCCTAGTAAAGGGGCTAAAGGAATCAGTTTGTTTATCGTGGACAAGGATATGGAAGGATTTTCCAAAGGAGTTCCTTTTGAAAAAGTAGGCCTACATGCCCAAGATACCTGCGAATTGTTTTTTGAAGATGTCAGAGTACCTAAAGAAAACCTGTTGGGAAAAGTTGGGGAAGGATTCAAATATCTCATGACCGAACTCGCCCAGGAAAGACTGATTGTAGGGCTGGCTGCATTGGCACTGGCAGAGTCGGCTTTTTTATCGACAATCGAGTATGTCAAGCAGAGAAAAGCATTTGGAAAGAGCATTTCAGATTTTCAAAATACCAGGTTCAAACTGGCGGAAATGGGAGCAAAACTGGAGCAGGGCAGAATTTATGCTGATCAGCTTGTAGTGCTTCACAACCAAAAAAAGGTAGACTCAGCCATGGCATCTTCTGCCAAGTACCTTTTGACCGAGCTTCAATGTGATGTTTCTGATGAATGTGTACAGCTTCATGGCGGTTATGGTTATATGTGGGAATATCCGGTAGCAAGAGCATTTGCTGACGCCAGGGTGCAGCGGATTTATGCCGGTACCAATGAAATCATGAAAGAACTGATTACAAGAAAACTGCTTTTGGACTAGAAATTTGCAGGATTTTCACAAAATGGCACTTTTTCTTTAGGGGAAAGTGCCATTCTTTTTTTAAACAAAGTATATTACTTTATATTTATTCATAGTAAAAAAGAATATTTAGTCTGAACCCAAAATAGAAAACGTTTATGCAAAATTTTCCTTGGTTGAAACATTACCCCAAGTCTGTGGATGCAGAAGTCGATGTTACTTCATACAGTTCTGTAGTCAATCTTTTTGAAGAAAGTGTGGGTAAGTTTGGCGATGCAGTAGCTTATGAGTGTATGGGAAAATCCATGACATTCAATGAACTGGATACCTATACCCAGCATTTTGCTTCATTTTTACAAAACGAATTAAAGTTGAGCAAAGGGGATAAAGTGGCAATCCAAATGCCCAATTGCCTTCAATACCCTGTGGCTTTGTTTGGCACCTTAAGAGCTGGAATGGTGGTAGTCAATGTGAATCCACTCTACACCGCCAAAGAAATGAAGCATCAATTGGAAGATTCGGGAGCAAGGGCTATTGTCATAGTGGAAAACTTTGCCTTCAATCTTGAAAAGATCCGAAATCAGATTCCTGCCACCAAGCATATCATCACCACTGGATTGGGCGATATGCTTGGCGGTCTTAAGGGAACTATCGTCAACTTGGTGGTAAAGTATGTTAAAAAGATGGTGCCTTCATTCAGTCTTCCAGGTGCATATTCTTGGAAAAATGCCATTTCCAAAGGTTCCAAGACAGGATTCAATAGGGAGTGGATGACTTTGGAAGATGCTGCCTTTTTGCAATATACTGGAGGTACTACAGGGGTATCTAAAGGAGCTGAACTTACCCATGCCAATATTGTGGCCAATATGCAGCAGATTTCAGCGTGGATGAAACCTAAGCTTAAGGATAATGAAGAAGTAGTGATTACTGCATTACCACTTTACCATATTTTTGCCCTCACGGTCAACTGTCTTGCCATGTTTAAAATCGGGGCCAGGAATATTCTGATTACCAATCCACGGGATATGCCTGGTTTTATCAAAGAGTTGGGCAAACACAAGTTTACTGTTATCACAGGAGTCAATACTTTGTTTAATGGATTGATGAATGCAGATGGGTTTAGTGAATTGGATTTCAGTAAATTAAAGGTAGCTGTTGGAGGTGGAATGGCAGTCCAAAAAGCTACTGCTGAGAAGTGGGAAAAGATAACAGGAGTGGCCTTGGCCGAAGGATATGGACTTACTGAAACATCCCCAGTGGCAGTTTGTAATCCGATTGACGGAACAGAAAGAATTGGCACCATTGGAATTCCTTTGCCCAATACAGACATCAAGGTCATTGACGATGAAGGAAATACTTTGGGAACTGGGGAAAAAGGTGAGCTGTGCATCAAAGGTCCTCAGGTGATGAAAGGATATTGGATGCGTCCTGATGAAACGGAAAAAGTAATGGATGGAGAGTGGTTCAAAACCGGCGATATTGCGGTCATTGATGAAGATGGTTTTGTCAAAATTGTGGACAGAAAAAAGGAGATGATTCTCGTTTCCGGATTCAATGTCTATCCCAATGAAGTGGAAAATGCAATAGCCTCACATCCAAAAGTGCTGGAAACAGGAGTCATTGGTATGCCTGACGAAAAATCTACAGAAAAAGTCGTGGCATACGTAGTTGCCAAAGATAAATCTGTCACAGAAGAAGAAATCATTGCCCATTGTAAAGAAGAGTTGACGAATTATAAGGTGCCTCGAGAGGTGTATTTTACAGAAGAGCTTCCAAAATCTAACGTGGGTAAGATACTGAGAAGAAAAATCAAGGAAATGCATGAAAGTAAGAATGGATAATAATAAAAATCAGCATCACAATGCAAAATAAAAGTTTGAATGGATGTCTTTATTGAGGCATCCATTTTTTATTTACCAAAATTTCAGGTAATTTTTTGGTGTTAATAGCCCAAAGACCTTGAAATATTTTGACTTTATCATCATAGGTGCAGGATCATCAGGATGTGTTCTTGCCAACAGACTTTCTGAAAATCCCAATAATCGGGTACTGTTGTTGGAAGCAGGACCTAAGGATTCCAAAACCGAGATACACATCCCTGGGGGATATGGGAAGCTTCATAGGTCCGATGTGGATTGGGCATTTTGGACAGAACCCCAAACTAAAGTAGAAAACAGAAGAATTTTTATCCCCAGAGGAAAAGTGCTGGGAGGATGCAGTAGCACTAACGCTATGGCTTATGTCAGGGGCAACCCCAATGATTTCGATCATTGGGCTTCGCTCGGAAATAAGGGTTGGTCATACAAAGAACTTCTTCCTTACTTCAAGAAATCTGAAAACAATCAGGATTTCAAAGGGGATTATTATGGGGATTCCGGTGCGCTCCATGTGGCATTTTCCGCCCAGCCACATCCACTTGGGTATCATTTTGTCAAAGCTTGCGAAGAAGCAGGAATTAAAGAAAACCCGGAGTACAACGGTGCTTCTCAAATGGGAGCCTCCATGCTGCAATACACCATTAAAAATAACCAACGGCAAAGTACAGCAGCTGCGTTTTTGAAACCCATACTGAAGAGAATTAACCTTAAAGTAATGACCGGAATATTGGTTAATAAAATATTGATTGACAATAATATAGCAGTAGGTGTTGAATGTTATGATTTAAATAAAAATAAACAAGAATTTTATGCAGAAAAAGAAGTGATTCTTTCTGCTGGAGCCATACAGTCTCCACAGATTTTGATGCTTTCAGGGATAGGAGATTTCGACTACCTCAAGGAATTTGGGATTGAGAAGAAATGTCATTTACCAGGGGTCGGGAAAAATCTGCAAGACCATATTTGGTCAGGCTTAAGTGCTGCTTCCAATGTGCCAACTGATAATAATGAGCTAAAACCATTCCGTATGGGAAAGGCATTGATACAATACCTGCTTTTCAAAAAAGGACCTTTGGGAAATGGTCCATTGACAGCAAATGCATTTTTAAATGTAAACCAATCTGATGCGATGCAGCCGGACATTCAGTTTCATTTTGTGGCATCAGCAGTCAAGGATGATTACAGCACTGATATTTATGACCTCAATACATTCCCGACCACCAGCGGCTATAGCCTGATGGTTATTCTGCTACAACCAAAAAGTAGGGGATATATTGGCCTTCGGGACAAAAGCCCTTTTTCTCCTCCACTTATTCAACCCAGACTATTGTCTGTGGAAGATGATCTGCAAACTTTGATCAAAGGAATGATTAAAGCAAAAGAGGTGATGGAACAGCCTTCGCTCAAGAGATTTCAAAAAGGTGAAATGGTCTTTCCCAAGAGTTTTGAGAAAGAAAACCTGCTTTTCCACATCTACAAATCCCTGGAAACATTGTATCACCCCGTGGGAACATGCAAGATGGGGCATGATCCGGAGGCAGTTGTAGATGATCAATTGAAAGTTCATGGTATCCAAAATCTCAGGGTAGCGGATGCTTCCATAATGCCTAAAATTATTTCAGGTAATACCAATGCCGCATGCATCATGATAGGCGAAAAGGCTTCTGATTTGATTATGGGTCATTGTTAAGTCTGATTAAATTCAAGTCAAATAGAAATTTAAACAAAGGTCAAAACATGCTTAAATTCAGTTCAAGTTTAATCTTAATTTGTTTTTTGGGGATTGTAAATATTGCTGAGGGGCAGGAAAAATCAAAGAAGAACCAAAGAGATTGGGCTGAATCTTATTCAATAGCATTGGAACAAAATTTAAGAGGCAATCTATTGGAGTCTTGGTACCCGAAGGCATTTGACTTTGATTCAGGAGGGTTTTTCAGTGACTTTGACTATGTTTTCGAATTAAAGTCAAGTCCTCAGAAGAAATTTATAGTCACCCAGTCCAGGCACCTATGGTCCAACTCAATTGGCCATCAGCTTTATCCTGAAACTGAACATTATTCAATCGGAATGAAATTGGGATTTCAATTTCTTAGGGATAAAATGTGGGATAAAGAATACGGAGGTTTTTATCAATTGGTAAATAGGAGTGGGCAGCCAATTGCGGAAGCAAGCAGCACCAAGACAGCTTACGGAAATAGCTTTGCCATCTATGCATTGGCTACATATTTTGCCAGTTCCCAAGATTCGGCCGGTTTGGATTTGGCTATCAGAACTTTTAATTGGCTGGAAAAGCACAGTCATGATAAAAACCATAAGGGATACTTTCAACATTTGGATAGAGAAGGGAAACCGATAAAAAGACCAATCGATGAACCTACTACTTCAGATATTGGATATAAAGACCAGAACTCTTCCATTCATTTGTTAGAAGCATTTACTGCCCTTTATGAAGTTTGGAAAGATCCTTTGCTTAAAATGCGTTTGGAAGAAATGTTTTTCTTGGTAAGAGATCAGATTACCCACGATAGAGGACATTTGATTTTGTTTTTTGAAGCGGATTGGACACCTGTTTCCTTTGCTGACCAAGAAGAAGAAGTCATACTGCAACATCGTAAATTGGATCATATTTCTTTTGGACATGATGTTGAAACAGCATTTCTCCTTATGGAAGCAGCCCAGACGCTCGGCTTAGGAGATGATCCCGTAACTTTGGCTAAGTCTAAAAAAATGCTTGATCATGCGCTGGAATTTGGCTGGGATAGGGAATTGGGCGGCTTTTATGACGAAGGTTATTACTTCGGAGAAGAAGCTGTTCCAAGGATAATTAAAGACAGTAAAAATTGGTGGGCACAAGCAGAGGGTATGAATGCAATTTTGATGATGGGGCTCTACTTTTCAGATGGTCCCAATGACTATTTGAACAAGTTTCAAAAGCAATGGGCTTATATAGATGCTTACTTGGTGGATCATGAAAATGGCGACTGGTATTCAGGAGGAAAAGATAAGCAACCTTCCATTGTAAAGGCAGATAAGGGGCATGCTTGGAAGGGGAATTATCACCAGGTCCGCTCCTTAAAGCACAGCATTAAAATGCTGGAAAAGCTACATTGAAAAAAACATTATAGGTGGATTTGTATTTAGGGCTATTGCATAACCAGAATATTACCAACCACATCTTTGGACATAAAGACTGATTTTTTGTTATCCACCAGAATTTCTACAGATCCGTCAAATTCTACTTTGTCCAATACTTTAATCCTTGCACCAATATATGCACCGATTTTGTCCAGGTAGCGGAGAAAAGCAGCACTACTGTCTTTCACTGCTACGATCTGACCTGTTCCGTTGATTTCGATTTCTGATAAGGGTAAACGTGGTCGGGATCTGATGTCTCCATATTCATCCGGTATTGGATCTCCATGTGGATCAAATTTTGGGAAACCTAAGTATTCGTCGAGTCTTTGGATAAGAAGACGGGATTTGATATGCTCCAGTTCATCGGCTACTTCGTGAACTTCATCCCAAGAGAAATTCAATTTTTCAACCAAAAAAACCTCCCAAAGCCTGTGTTTTCTGATTGTTTGCAAGGCCAGTTTCTTCCCTTCTTCAGTGATATGTACGCCATAATATTTACGGTATTCTATCACTTTTTTTTCTCCTAATTTCCTCAACATATCTGAAACCGATGCAGGACGGTTTTTCATTTCCGCAGAAATATCGTTGGTTGATACGCTTTTTTTGCCCTCTTCAGAAAGATGGAAAATCGCTTTGAGGTAATTCTCTTCAGAGTAGGTGAGTGTTGTCATAAATCTAAAATTCTTTTCAAAGATACTAATTTAGTCTATACTAAAAAATAATTTAACCCAGGCTAAATCAGCTGTGGATAACTCAAAAATATATGTGATCAAGTGATTAGGTATGGCTATAAAATAATTAAGAGTCGGCTTAAAAAATGTTTAAATACCAGTTTTACAGGAGATTATAAATTCAATTTTAGATCATGAAGCTGATAAAATCACAAAAAGTAAGAGTTTCCAATAGTCTAAAAATGGTTTCCAAAACGGGGCTGAGGTGGATAACTTTTTTAAGTGCTGTGGATAAGGTAGGGGAGAAAAAATTGTTCAAGTGATACTAATCCTTTCGTTTTTTGTTATCTTTACCAGAAAAATTAGTGGATATGAAAGCCTTATCCGTTGTTTTATTTGTCTGCACCATCTTTTTGCAAATTGAAAATGCTTTCTCTCAGACTTCTGAACGAGATATAGGAAACCTTACCTTAACCGGAAAAACTTTCTACCTGAATGGAGAAAGGATCAAACGTGCTGAATTGGCGAACCGGCTTGGTTCGGACACAGAGGCATACGGGTACCTTTCCAAAGCCCGAACATTCCGGACTTTATCAGATTTAAGTCTTTTTCCTGGGCTGTTTCTGATAGTTAATCCCACCACCAATGCCATATTGGGCAATGAGATGAATTGGATGATCTTTGGGGCTGGTGTCGGACTATTTATCCCTTCTATTTTCTTTGAAAGGGCGTATAGAAAAAATGCGGGAATGACTGTAGGCAGTTATAACAGCTATAGGGGGAGTGGAGCATATAAAAAAGAAATTAGGTTTGGGGTGACTGATCATGGGATCGGACTTCAGTACAGTTTTTGATCTTTAGTAAAGAGGTGTTCTATTACTTGTAAAAAGCTTTGTTTCTCTTGCAACCAATGTGCTTCTGATACTGATGAATTGTCATAAAATACCTTTGAAAAAATCGATTTGGCAATCAAGTCATAGTTTTTATTGCTTTTAAAGTCTACAGCTATTCCGGCATTGTACTTTTCAGCTAATGATTGCCACTTGGCATTAGGACTAAAAAGAAAAGCTTTTTTCAAAGCAAGACATTCGTAAAGTTTGCTGGGGATTTTCGGACTTATGTTTTTGGTCTGACGGTACGGCAGTAAGACCATATCCGCTGATTGGTAAGCTTCTAATATTTCTTCGTAGGAGATGGGGTCAGAAGATATGGTAAATTCCAAGTAGGGTTTATTTTGCACGTGCTGAAGCAGTTTTGTTCTAAAACTTTCAAGCGGTGCATGTCCCAAAATTTTTAATGTGGAATCAGGAAAATGTCTGTGGAAGTGATCAAACCAGAGAAGTGCATCCATACTCCCATAAATCTCCGCAAGCGTGCCGCACAGTAAAAAATTGAGCTTGCTTGGGCCTAATTTGAATGGTCGGCTTGAATTGATTTTTGGACCTTGATATTTGTTTTCTAATACAGTGTGATTTTTGATCTTTGGAAATTCGGTCACATAACATTTTTCCGCAAAAATAAAGTGATCTGTAAACGGTCTTGAACTGAATTCAATAAATTTTATTAATAATGACCCCAGCTGCTTTGTTAGTATATGTTTAGAATTGTTGAGTCTGAAGTTCAGTGCATAGTTTTCCTGAATGTCATAGACGAGCTTGTATCTGAAAATACATTTGCCCAATAAAGCAGCTGGAAGAAGCTCATAAGTAGTTACAATAAGGCTTTTTGGTCTGATTTTTCTCAATAGTTTTAAGAGTCTGATGCTTACGTTCAGTCGGGCAAAGGAATTTCTTTTTTTGTAAAAAAGGGGATGGAATTTTATCAATTCTTCATCTGTTTCTTTTTTTGAATAAAATCCTATGATGTTAATCTGGTATTTATTTGTTTCACGCAGCGAAAGGGCAAATTTGTAATAGCTCCTTGGATCTTTTAAGGGTTTGAGTACAGAAGCAATAGCAATTTTGACCGGATGCATGATGTATTTTAAGTGTATAGAACCAACCAAAAATATGGATTTACAAACGATAATTGAAAAAGCCTGGGAAAACAGGGACTTGCTTAAAGAAAAAGATGTTGAAATTGCCATCAAAACTGTTATTTCTGATTTGGACAGTGGTCAATTGAGGGTAGCAGAGCCAGATGGAGAAGGAGGCTGGAAGGTCAATGATTGGGTAAAAAAGGCCGTGATCTTATATTTTCCAATTCAGAAAATGCATACCATAGAAGTGGGACCGTTTGAGTTTCACGATAAGATGGCTTTAAAAACCAATTATGCCAAGCAAGGGGTGCGGGTTGTTCCACATGCTGTGGCACGTTATGGTGCCTTTTTGGCAAGTGGAGTAGTAATGATGCCTTCCTATGTCAATATTGGCGCATATGTGGACAGTGGCACGATGGTTGATACTTGGGCTACAGTAGGATCTTGTGCTCAGATAGGTAAAAATGTCCATTTAAGTGGTGGAGTAGGTATTGGTGGGGTTTTAGAACCCGTACAGGCCGCTCCGGTAATCGTGGAAGACGGTGCCTTTATTGGGTCGAGAGCTATCATCGTTGAAGGAGTAAGAATTGGTAAGGAAGCTGTGGTAGGTGCTGGTGTTACCCTTACAGCCAGCTCTAAGATCATTGATGTCACAGGGAGAGAGCCAAAAGAATATAAAGGTTACGTACCACCAAGATCAGTAGTGATTCCGGGTTCAATAACCAAAAATTTTCCAGCTGGGGAATTTCAGGTCCCATGTGCCTTAATCATTGGTCAAAGAAAAGCTTCCACAGATCTTAAAACTTCCCTTAACGATGCATTGAGAGAAAACAATGTAGCAGTTTAAATTAAGGAGTATATAATGAAGTTCAGTAAATGGGTATATGTTGCCCTTATCAGCATAATTTTAGCCTCTTGCTCAGCAGGAGAATCCAATAAAGGGGATCAATTGTATTCGGCCGGCAAATATGAGGAAGCCATTGATGCTTATGACACTTATTTGGTCAACAGACCCAAAAACGTACAGGCCCTATACAACAGAGGCAGGTCACATGAGGAATTAGGTGACTTTGAAAAAGCAGAAAGGGATTTCTTAGCGGCTTTATCGCATGATTCCAAGAATGTCCAGGTTTTGCTCAGCTTATCCAACTTGTATCAAAGACAGAAAAAGCATAGTCAGGCATTACTTTACGCGGAATATGCGGTAGAAGTACCAGGTGCTCCTGCTATGGCTTATTTCATGAAAGGAAGGGCTTTGCATCAATTGGGAAATACTGAAGAGGCCAACAAAGAATACAGTTCTGCCATCAAAATGGATAAGAACTTCGGACAGGCATATTATTATAGAGGTTTGTTAAAATTTGCCACGGATAGAGTTCAATCGGGTTGTGAAGACATGAGAGCGGCCATCAAATTGAATTTTGAGGATGCCCGTGAGGCCATGGACAGATATTGCCAATAAAGGCTTAACATATATTTATCTAGCTTTTCTAGATCAATAAAAAAGGGGGCAATTTGCTCCCTTTTTTATTGATGCATTTCTTGTGTTTTAGGTTGTTTGGAGACGTAGTCAGATGGAAGCAGTTTCAAAAGGGCTTTTCTAAACTTATGATAATCTACCGTAATGGTATGACGTGGTGTATCAATTTGTCTGTAATGTGGATTTCTGGCTTCTTTTTGACATAGTTCACTGATGTTTTCCGGTCTTTTCCATTCTCCGGCGATTTCTCTAGCCATCACTTTAGACTGAAGCTCAGCACCTGGCCAGATGCATCCAAGTGGCTGAAACATGCCGATGAAAAACAGATTTTCTATTTTCGGATGGAACATTTTAAGATACAAAGGAACTGGACCTGAACTGTAGTCAATAAATTTTTTATCAAAGAACGGATGGGAAAGGTAATATCCCGTGCAGGCAATGACAGCGTCATATTCTTCCTCCAATCCATCTTCAAAAATCACTTTTTTGCCTTCAAATTTCTGAATATCCAGCCTTGGCTGCACTTTTCCATGCCTGACTTTATAAAGCAATTCGTCATTAATGGTCGGATGAACTTCCCCAAACTTCGTCTCTACTTTTCGTAACCCGTAAAGCTTATTGTCGCCCACCAAAATTTTAAGCAAGGTGTCAAAAAAGAAGCTTCGAACTTTCAAGGGGATCCAACTTCCTTTTTCTCCAATTTTATCCGAAGGCTGTCCGAAAAAGAACTTTGGAATGATCCTGTATCCCCTTCTCCATGAAATGGCTGTAAAGGCACTTACCCGACTTGTTTCCACCGCCACATCGCAGGCTGAGTTACCACCTCCAATCACCAAAACCCTTTTGTCTTTGAACGGTGCAGCTTTTTTGTAAGAATGGGAATGAAGAAATTCCCCTTCGAAGGTTCCGGGGTAGGAGGGCCATCTTGGGTTCCAGTGATGTCCATTGCAGACTACCAGGTGTGTAAAGTTTTCAATTGATTCCGCCCCTTCTTTTTCAAGATGGATCTGCCAGCTTCCATCTTCTGTTATTTCACATTTTTTGACCAATATCCCAAATCTGATATGATCATATAGATTAAATTGAGATGCATAGGCCTGAAAATAATTCCTCAATTCATCATGTGAAGGATAGTCTGCGGTATTGGGATCAAAATCATCAAAGGTAAAATCTTCGTATTGGGAAAGGGTTTTGGAACTGATGATATGGGTGGTTTCAAATACACTTGAATGGGATTCATTCTCCGTAAAAATCCAATTGCCCCCTACATCTATATTCCGATCAAAGGCAATGGCATGTAGCCCTTTATCCAGTAAGTTTTTCAGGGCGGTAATTCCCGAAGGACCAGCGCCGATTACAGCGATTTTGGGTGTATTAGGCATATTTTTCTATGAGTTCATCAGCCATTTGCTTGGTACCGATTGAGGCAGGAGCTTCAATTTTCTTCAAATTGGGAATAACTCCTGTCTCGGGCACTTTTACATCTACAATGTATTTTGGACAGGTTTCAGAAGCATATCGGATCAGACCTGCTGCAGGATAGACATTTAGCGATGTACCGATGACCGCAAAAATATCAGCTTTAGCAGAAATATCCATTGCAGGCTCGATCATGGGAACTAATTCTCCAAACCAGACAATAAATGGTCTCAGTTGACTTCCTTTTTCACATTTATCTCCAAGTTTGATTTCCCATCCCTCCATTTCATAAACCAATCTAGGGTCTACAGTACTTTGGGATTTGAAGAGTTCCCCATGCAAATGAAGGACATTGCTGGAGCCGGCTCTTTCGTGCAGGTTGTCTACGTTTTGGGTAATGATAGTCACATCAAAGAATTTTTCCAGGCGGAAGAGTTCCTTGTGCCCTTCATTGGGCATTACAGTGAGTGCCTGCTTTCTTCTTTTATTGTAAAAATCCAAAACCAATTCCTTATTTTTTCTCCATCCCTCTGGAGAGGCAACTTCCATTACGTCGTGTCCTTCCCAAAGTCCACCACTGTCTCTGAAAGTACTTATGCCGCTTTCAGCAGATATTCCTGCTCCTGTCAGTACAACAAGTTTTTTCATTTTTTACTCTCCTCAATGACTTCTTTTTCCATTTTCTTTTTTATGAATTGCCCGCCGCCTATTGCTCCCAGTACCAAAGCAAGGTAAGGAATCAGCATGGAAATATAACTGAACTGTGTGAGGTCTTTGACCATGGCAAAGGAAAAGGCTGCAAGCCATGAAACCATGGAAACACCACCTACTGCAAAAGCTACCCTTTTGAGGTTTTGGTCTTCCTCCAGGTTTTCCTTAATCAGAGAAAGCTTTTCAATTTTGGGCATCATGTAGAAGTTTAAGAAAATGCCATTGATGCTCAATACCAGGACAGCGGTCATCTTCATTAAGAAACGTGGGTTACTGTTGTAGCCGGAAATGTCTGTCAGATAAATTGCCACCCCGGTCACCATAAGCAAAACCAAACCCAGAATGATCATCTGGGAAATGAGGTGCATGATCACAGCTTCCGATGAATTGATCCTGAAATTTCTCAAAAAATGAAATATTAAAATATCAAGGATCAATGTGCCTCCAAGTCCGAGGATCATACCGAGTAAGTGGAAGGTGAGTAAGTATTCCAAGGCTGCTTCCATTTTCAAAACCGGATTGGCCATAAAATAATATACTATGGTAGCGATGCCCACATTGAGGAAAATATACACCAAGGTTGGCCATTTAAAATCCACTGATTTGATAAATGACATACCAAGCTTGTAAAGGAAAATCAAAAATGCGCAGGCAGAAACCAAGAAGAATGTCAGGTTGAGTTTCTCAGGATTACCTCCTAATATCCAATCCACTAAAGATGCCAATGCCATTAAACCAAAATAGGCAATTACCAGCTTTTCATAAGGGACTTTGAGTATATACATCCCTTTGATATGGTCCAGGGCATCATCTTCCCGTACTTCTGTTCTTTCCCGATTCTTAAATTGATAAGCTCCTAATAAAAGCCCTAGAATAGACAGCAGAAAAACACTGATGATTTGTATGCTCATAAAACTGAAGTTTGTTGGTTCTTTAATTTAACCAAATAAGTCAAAAAAGCGTAGTCTTTGACCTGTTTGGTTTCAAAATGGTTAGAAATACCCCGGATTGTTTACCAGAACTATACCAGAACGGAGGATATCAAAAGGTCTTTGGATTTTGGAAAAACAGAAAGGCAAAAAAAAAGCTGTCACTTTTGGGTGACAGCCTTGGGTTATTTTTTCTTGGCGAAGGATCTTCCTTTCTTCTTTACAGGTTGATTTTCAATTATTTCTATTGTCTCACTATAAGTAAGACTTTCAGCTTCTTTGTCTTTCGGGATTTTGAAATTATTCTTACCGAACTTGATATATGGTCCCCATCTTCCGTTCAGGATCTGGATTTCCGGATTTTCATCAAAGGTTTTGATATGTTTTTTCTCATCTGCCTCTCTCTTTTCTTTAATAAGCTGAATGGCTTCTTCTTCGTTTATGCTTAATGGATCGTGTTCTTTGCCCAAGGATACAAATTTGCCATCGTGCCTGATATAAGGGCCAAATCTTCCTACTGCGGCCACAATTTTTTTATCTTCAAAGAAGCCTACATCCCTTGGAAGTTTGAAGAGCTCAAGGGCATCTTCCAAGCTGATATTTTCTATAAACTGACCTTTTTTAAGACTGGCAAACTGTTTTTCTTCGTCCTCTTGATCACCGATCTGCACCAAAGGGCCAAATTTACCCAGTCTAGCTATTACAGGTTTTCCGGTTTTAGGGTCATTTCCAAGTTCCCTTGAGCTGTTGATATCCGCTCTGGCCACATTGGCCGTTTCTTCTACTCTTGTATGGAACTTGCCGTAAAAATTGGCAATCATGTCTTCCCAGTTTTGTCCGCCATGTGCAATGTCATCGAATTCCTTCTCCACATTGGCTGTAAAAGAAAAATCAATCACGGTAGGGAAGTGCTCTACAAGAAAATCATTGACTACCATTGCAATATTGGTAGGGAAGAGTTTGTTCTTATCTGCTCCAGTGATTTCGGTTTTTTCCTGTTGAGAAAACTGATTGTCCTTTACCTTCATTTCGAGGTATTTTCTCTCAGTTCCATCTCGGGATTCTTTGATGACGTAGTTCCTCTTTTGAATGGTGGAAATGGTAGGAGCGTAAGTGGATGGCCTACCAATGCCCATTTCTTCCAGCTTCTTGACCAAGGAAGCTTCAGTGTACCTTGGAGCAGGTCGGGTAAAGCTTTCCCTTCCTTTTATTTCAATAAGGTGTAGAGCCTGACCTATTTCCAAGGGAGGTAGAAGGCCTTTATTTTGGTTTTCTTCATCTTCCTGTTCATCATCAGTACTTTCCAGATAGACTTTAAGAAAACCTTCAAATTTGATTACTTCACCACTAGCTGAGAGTTTTTCCGGAGTGGTAGAAATCCCAATTGTCACATTTGTTTTTTCCAATTGGGCATCGGCCATCTGAGATGCTATAGCTCTTTTCCATATCAACTCATACAGTCTCTGTTCATTCCTGTCTCCGCTAACTTCCTGCTTTGCAAAGTCCGTAGGCCTAATGGCTTCGTGAGCTTCCTGAGCACCTTCTGATTTGGTAGTGAATTTTCTTGCCTGATGATATTCCTTCCCATAAGCACTTTGGATTTCATTTTTTGCAGCAGACATGGCATCTTCAGAAAGGTTGACGCTATCTGTTCTCATATAGGTGATTTTACCTGCTTCGTATAGTTTCTGAGCTACAGACATGGTTTGAGCTACAGAAAAATACAGTTTTCTACTTGCCTCTTGTTGTAAGGTTGAGGTGGTAAATGGCGCTGCTGGGGATTTTTTTCCCGGCTTGGTTTCCAGGTTTTCAATGATAAATTCCGCAGCGATACATTTTTTCAAAAATTCTTCTGCAAGCTCCCTGGTTTCGAATTTTTTGGGAAGTTCAGCAGAAAGCTGTTTCCCTTTTACATCGAATAGTGCGGTAATTCTGTAAGAAGATTTGGACTTGAATTTTTCAATTTCTCTTTCTCTTTCTACTATCAACCGGACAGCTACGGATTGTACCCTTCCTGCAGACAGGCCGGATTTGATTTTTTTCCAGAGGATAGGGGATAGTTCAAAACCCACCAAACGGTCAAGGATCCTTCGAGCCTGTTGGGCATTGACGAGATCCAAATCTATCGTCCTGGGATTTTCTATTGCCTTGGTAATGGCGTTTTTGGTGATTTCCCTGAAGACGATCCTTTTTGTATTGTCCTCCTTCAGTTTTAAAACCTCTTTCAAGTGCCATGAAATAGCTTCTCCTTCTCGGTCATCATCACTGGCAAGGTAGATGGTTTCAGAATCCTTGACCAGTTTTTTCAACTCTTTGATAACCTCTTTTTTATCAGGGGTGACTTCATAGGTAGGTTTGAAATTATTTTTGATATCAATCGCTTTATCGCCTTTGGGCAAATCCCTTACATGGCCGTAACTCGACGCAACTTTAAAATCCTTACCTAGGTAGCCTTCTATGGTTTTGGCTTTGGCAGGCGACTCTACGATGACTAAATTCTTTGACATAAGCTCTCATTTAAAAGATCGGAATGCTTCATGCATTCGAAATAAAAGCCTAAAAATAGATGGCATTCTAATCCTTTCCAAATTTGCCTTACCTTCTACAAGCGCTTGGCATGATTATTTCAACTATTTTCAAGCAATAAACACCTTTGCAACTATGGCAACAAACAAGATGTTATATCTTCTGAGGCACGGGGAGGCTGAAATGGCTTTTGGCCAACATGAAGATTTCAATAGACAACTGACATCCAATGGAATAGCACAGCTCAAAAGATTGGGAAAAATCTTGGCACTTAATGCAACATCTTTTGACCAAGTCCTTTCAAGCAGTGCCAGAAGAACCATGATGACTACAGACCTTATCAATGAATTTGTACCTTCCTCAAAAATTATTTTTGAAGAGGGGCTATATGAAGCCTACACTGAGCAAATCCTGAATCATATCAATAAGGTAGATAAAAATGTAGATAGCCTGCTTTTGGTTGGCCACAATCCGGGAATAAGTTCTATAGCCTCTTATATTACACAAGGGCAATTTTTAAGTATGCTCCCTGGAATGATGGCAAAAATATCCATTGAAGTTGATTGCTGGTCCATGGTAGGACGCCAGACAGGGGTCTTAATAGAAATACTTCAATAAGATTTTTGGATTGTGAGGGATTTAATTTCTTGCTGTATTGGTTATAATATCTGAATGACCTAAAATTGTTATGCTTTTTTTAGCTTAAAAATTATTTACTAAACCCGAAAATTACTTTATAAAATGTCATTGAAACATAATTTGATCGAACAGTTTGACCCCAATGGTGTGAGTGCACACCATTCTCTTTTTGGATTGCCTTTTGACGAAGAGACAGCCGACTTGATTATTATACCGGTACCTTGGGAAGTGACTGTTTCCTATTCTTCTGGTACAGCTGGGGGGCCTGAAGCAATTCTTAATGCTTCCGGCCAAGTAGACCTTTTTGAATCTGATATACATGATGCCTGGAAAATGGGCATTTACATGCTACCAATTCCTGTAGAACTTGCAGATAAAAGTTCCAGTTTCAGGATCTTGGCCCGCAATTATATCCATTGGTTGGAATCAGGTTCGCCTGTTGAAGGATTAGAGCGTTTTGCTGCTGTTCCTGAAATCATCAACAATGCCAGTAAAGAAATGAATGAATGGGTCTATCAACAGGCAAAAAAATACAGAGACCAAGGAAAAATGGTAGCGCTGTTGGGAGGAGATCACAGTACCCCACTGGGACTTATCAAAGCCTTAGCAGAGGAACACAATAGCTTTGGCATTTTGCAGATAGATGCACATGCAGACCTCAGAAAAGCTTATGAGAATTTTGAGTATTCTCATGCCTCAATTTCCTACAATGCTCTCAAGCTACCACAGATCAGCAAGCTCGTTCAGGTAGGGATCAGGGATTATTGTCAGGCGGAAGCTATGATGGCCAAAGAAAACAACAGGATTACTACCTTTTATGATGCTGCCGTCAAAGAAGAGCTTTATGAAGGAAAGGCTTGGAAAGTAATCTGCGACAATATTGTGGACACACTTCCTTCAGATGTGTATGTGACCATCGATATTGATGGGTTTGATCCAAAATTATGCCCTCATACAGGAACTCCCGTAGCAGGTGGTTTCGAAATGGAGCAGGTGATGTATCTTATTAAACAGGTTGTAAAATCAGGAAGAAAAATTATTGGGTTTGATTTAGTAGAAGTGGCACCCGGTCCTGATGGTGACGAGTGGGATGGAAATGTAGGTGCACGGGTATTGTACCGAATGTGTAATTTGTTTGGGGCTTCTCAAGGAAAGCTCAATTTGAAATAAGCTTTCAGGAGAAGTTATCCAGTATTGAATCAATTCAATTTTATTGAAGCGTTCCGAAATATTGCATATTTAATGTAATCAATTTTATAAATTGATATTTGATAGATTCTAGATTGATGATAGGATATTTGTCCAGATGATTTCAAAAGTTAACCTGGTCAGATTTCTGGATTTACATTTTCTGATTTAAATCAACAAAAAAGTCACCTTGAACTGAGTTCAAGGTGACTTTTTTTATTCATCTTTTATGCGCAATTCTGGTTTTTCGATCCTAGGAGCTGGAGGTACTCGTTTGTCGTAATTTTCACTTCCCTGATATGCTGTGACGGTGACCAAATGGTCCAACTCGAGGGCCTGTGTATTTGGAGAAGGTTTTCCGTCCAACCTGAACACTATTCCCAAACTTACGGAGTATGAAAGCTTGTCACCGTCTACTTTCCATTTATTCTGATTTGCTTTTAAGACCCTTTCCGCTTCTTCTTTGAAAAAGCCATAGCTGGCTCTTGTGAACTGATGATCGGTAATTTTACCATTTTGGTCAAGTTGTAGTTCCACTATGACCAAGCCGGTCTTGTTTTCCTGTCTCGCTTCCAATGGATACTTTAAATTCTTTAACAAAAAGGTGGAAAAGTCTTTTCCAGGTTCTGCTGAAGTTTCGGCATCCATGTTCGGAAGGTCTGTCAAATCCGTATCTTGAACAATACCATCTGCTTGGAGGGTAATATAATCCAGATCGAGATTAAGAATCTCGGAGGAAGAAGACAGCATCTCCAACTTGTTATCTTTTTCAGAATCCGTATGAACCTTCACAGTTTTCATGGATATCAAAGCCATCAACATTATTGATAAAGGAAGAATCAAAATAAGTTTGGCCCAATTGGTTTTGTTAGGACTTTTGATCATCAGGATTCTTTTTAATGTGGTGGATTGGACAAAGTAATTGCCAATGGGAAGGCCAATATCTTTAAATGCGATTTTAACAATAAGTCTGGAATAAGATTCTCTGCTGGAAGACTGTCTGATAACCCTATCGTCGGCAAGGTATTCGTGTACATCCACAAGAGCGGCTTTCATCAGGTGGATGGCAGGATTAAACCAAAATATGATGGACAGGACTTGATAATACAATACATCATAAGAATGGCCTTGTCTGATGTGCTCTATTTCATGTTTGAGGATATGTTCTTTTTCCTGAGGGAGTAATTCCTGTGTATCGTCCCAGAACAATTTGTCGAAAAAAGAAAAGAAAGGTGTGAGCCCAAATGTAGGGATAAAGAATAGCTTGTTTTTCAGATCATAGCGGGCATTGTACCAGCCTCTTTCAACAATCATTCTCAGTTGGATGAAATTCCAGAAAAACCTGAGAGAGAGTAAAAATATTATGGCAAAATAAGCCAGAATAAGATAATCTTTGATTTCCCAAAGAAAGGGAAGTTTGGTGCTTTGGACTGTGACCTCAGGGAGTCCAAATGTAGCGGCAATTTCTTCGGACGTTTCCTGTGCAGAAAACGCCCGAAAGAATTGCGTTTGTTCTAGAGAAATATCCGGTTTTTCAAAACTTACCGGTATGTTGATCAGGGGAAAGCTTAAGGCCAAGAGTGGAGTTACCAAAATGTAAATCCTAGCAAGGTTAAAAGCTTTTTCATTTCTCAGGAAAAAGAAATAAATCCCATAGAAAAACAACAGGCAGAATGTGCTTTGCCAGATATAGTCTAGTAAAACAGCCATAGGCTATTTTTTTACGTCTTCTTTGACTTCATTCAGGATCTTCTCTACTTCTTTGATATCAAGGTTTTTGTCCTTCGCAAAGAAAGAAGCCAGTTTAGTGAAGGAACCGCTGAAATAACCGGAAAGTAGATTTTTGATAGAGAAACTTCTGTATTCGTCTTTGGAGACAATAGGGAAGTACTCATGTGATTTGCCATATGCCTTGTGGCTGACAAATCCCTTGCGCTCTAATATCCTCACAATGGTGGATACGGTGTTGTAAGCCGGCTTTGGCTCAGACATTTTTTCTAGGATATCTTTGACGAAACCTTTCTCGATATCCCACAAGATCTGCATGATCTGCTCTTCTGCTCTTGTTAGTTCTCTCATATGGTGTTTAAGTTTTTAAATGTTCTCGAACTTATGTATTTAGTTTTATAAAAACAAGTAAAGTATTAAAAGTTTCTAACCAGAACGCAAAAATTAATAACATGTAGCTTAAAAAGTATTGGTTCCATAAGATTTCGGACAAAAAAAAGCCCGGTATTTCCGGGCTTTGAAAACTTTTAAAGACTTGATTTTTAAGCTGTACGCAACTTGATAATTCCCGTGGCATGAAGCATTTTAACGATAGGGTATGTAGGGTCAAATTCATACCATTTAACGGCAAAATTTGGCCTGTTTGGAAGTTTATGGTGATTGTTTTGGAAAAGTTCTCCTAGCATCAACACATCCAATAGAAGACTGTTTTTGGATTTATCGTTGTTGTCAAAGTTGGCATATCCGTATTTGTGACCACTCCAATTGACAATAGCACCATGTACAGGGCCCATCATAAAGTGTATTGGAAGTAGGAAATACATCCACCAATGTGTACCTGCAAGCTCAAAAACTGATATACTCAATACATAAACGGCAACATAAAAAACACCCCATCCCACTCTTGCGACCATAGAATCTGCAAAGAGATCAAACTTGTTCCAATCCGGTACGTCTTTACTGAACCTTTCTTCAGGCTTGAGCTTGAAGGAGAAGTAGTCGTTGTAAATATTTTTGGTTTTCCACATCATGGTGAAGAGATTTTCTGTATGATGGGGACTATGTGGGTCTTTTGGAGTGTCAGAGTAGGCGTGGTGCATCCTGTGCAATACGGCATAGGCCCTTGGAGATAAATAAGAACTTCCCTGACAGATCCAAGTGAAAACATAAAAGAACCTTTCCCAGAATTTTGTCATCGAAAACATTTGGTGGGCTGCATATCTATGCAAGAAGAAACTTTGGCAAAACAAGGAGAAATACCAATGCAGCAAGAAGAAGATAATGAGAATCACTTAATTTTAATTTTTTTGATTATTCACAAAGATAAATCCATAATTTGGAAATCCTGAAAACAAATAGGTTTTTGATATCAAATTATGACCAATATCAGTATAGTTGATATAAATGGAAGTCATTTTTGCCACAGGTAGTTCCTTTTTAATTGAAAATAACATTTTTGTAGAAAGAGCTGACTAAGAGTTCCGAAGTGTTTCTTATATTGTCTTTACTATTCTGTTTCATCATTTGAATATTAAAATTTTATGAGCAATTCCAAAGACGCAGTCAATATTCTCATCCAATTGGTATTGGGTGGGATTGCAGTTTTGATCACTCAGTATCTATTGCCGGGTGTGGTAGTAGAATCCTTTGTTACGGCGATAGTTGTGGCCGCCCTTATTGCAATTCTCAACATTACCATAAAGCCACTCCTTATTTTACTTACCATCCCCATAACAGTTTTCACCCTAGGTCTTTTTCTATTGGTGATCAATGCCCTCATGATTTTATTGGCGGCAGAGATTGTTCCGGGTTTTGCAGTGAATGGCTTTTGGTGGGCACTTCTTTTCGGACTTATTCTCGGATTGATCAATTCACTTTTGGGAGTATCTTTGGGAGGAAATACTAAGGTTTAGTCTAAAATTTTGGGAAGGGATCTGTCCATTACTCTTATGTAATATACAGGTTGACCTTCCTTGTTTTTCACAAAGTGCCTTTGATCTGATTTATGGATGATAGCCTCTAGGATAATTTTTTCTATTGGCTCTTCGTCCTTTCCTTTAAACTCTTCATGAATGTAAAGCCCGTATTCCACTTGAATTGCTGGATGGCAAAATTCTTTGGCAGCCTTATCAATGATATACATTTCTTCATGTTCATCTATCCCAGTAATCTTTTTTTGATCCGATACGCCCACTAGCAATTTTCCCCCTGATGTATTGGCAAAGGCAGCCAGAGTTTTTGCAATTTTTTCAGCACTGTTTATACTTTGCTTAAAATCAAGACTTTCACCTTCACCGCGGAGAAGCAGTGAGCTGATGTAAGGTTCATCTTTTTTTGGGGATATCATTTTTTTTTTTGCTAGATACTTGTAAATTAATTACCTGTAAGCTTACATAATAATTGTTGAACAAACAGTTTTTAATTTAAACGATTGTGTTGTATGTTGTCTTTTGAAAACCGTAAATTTTTCTTATGAACTATAAAAATGAAGGATTTGAACCAGAAAAAATTGAATCTTTGAAGAAAGAACTGGCTTCAACTCAAAAAGCTTATAAAATTGTCCCGAGTGACGAAAATTCTGACGAGTATGTCAATTTCTATTTTATTGGCATGTACGAAGGAAAGGAAGTCATTTATGATGCTGCTTTGTACACGTTAAGGCTTCATCATGCTTCAGAGTTATATGAACTGGCTGAACATGAAGCGGCTAAAAAATTCCCTAATTTCAAAAGTATTCATTATGAAGAGGATGAAAATGGTAACCTGAAGCCTCTCAGTAGTGAAGAAGAGGAGATAGGCTGGTTCATGACAGAGATCATCATGGAAATGGAAGAAGAGGAAAGTGTGAAAGTTCAGGAGTTTGTGGACCTGGATACCAACCACGACTTTGGAATTGGACTGGATGCAGCACTCAATGTAGAAGTGATCAATGAAAAAGTAATTTCCAAGTTTGTCAGAGAATTCAATGACGATACTTTAAAATTGGATGATACCTTATATACCTTTCAATCAGAAGAAGAGGAAGAAGATGTAGATGAATAGTTCTTTATTTACAAAATGCAACAAAACACAAAAACACTTGTTAATAAAACAAGTGTTTTTTTTGTAGATGTTAAAAATCGCCTGGTCCCCCAAATATTGTCATCCTCTGCCTGAAGGCCACAGGTTTCCTATGGAGAAGTACAACCTTCTTCCAGAACAACTGCTGTATGAAGGTACAGTAACTGAAGATAATTTTTTCAGCCCTGTGTCTCTTGATGAAAAGTGGATACTAAATACACATGACGATGGTTATTATCTTAAATTAAGACAGCTTCAGCTCAGCAAATCTGAAATCAGGAAAACAGGTTTTCCCTTGAGTCATGCTTTGGTAGAAAGAGAAGTTCACATCATGCACGGTTCTGTTCAGGCCGCCATATTTGCACTTGAATATGGCATAGCGATGAATATTGCGGGTGGAACCCACCATGCTTTTTCGGACCGAGGAGAGGGTTTTTGTTTGCTCAATGATATAGCCATCACCGCCAACTACCTTTTGGCAAATAATCTGGCTAAAAAAATCTTAGTGGTGGATCTTGATGTACATCAGGGCAATGGTACAGCTGAAATATTCAGCAAAGATGACAGGGTGTTCACCTTTAGTATGCACGGGGCAGCCAATTACCCTATGCACAAAGAGCAAAGTGACCTGGATATAGGTTTGCCTGACAAAATCGGAGATGAAGAGTACCTGAAGATACTCAGGAATAATATCGACCCGCTTTTGGAATTAGTAGCCCCTGACTTCATCATATATCAGAGTGGTGTAGATGTGCTAGCCTCTGATAAACTTGGCAGGTTGGGACTCAGTCTACAGGGATGTAAAGAAAGGGACAGGGTGGTGCTGGAACTTGCCCGACATAATGAAATTCCTATGATGTGCTGTATGGGAGGAGGGTATTCAGAACGCATCAGTTATATTATTGAAGCACATGCCAATACATACAGGCTTGCGCAGGAAATATATTTTTAAACAAAGATAAAATGATGGAAAACAGGAACCTGAAAGTGAAATGGCTTGCCTATGCAGTTGTTGGTTTTTTGGTAATGGGTCTGGGTCTGAGTTTTTTAGGTGATGCTATAGTGTTGAAAATGACCTCAAATGAGTTATGGGAGTGGTTTGCTTATGGGAGCGTTGCTTTAGTTACATTTTTTGCAGGACTTTCTATATTTGGTCAGGCGGTGGTTTTCAAGACCTTAATTGACAGAAAGAAACAGAAGAGAAGGCGCTCTTAACTGTTTTTAACATTTGGCCTTAGGGAGTGAATTTGAAGATAGAATACTTTGTTTATATTTGCGCCAAGTTGAAATTTAAGACAAACATTGTGAAAAAATTAGTTAAAGTTTTAGGCGTTTTTGGCATTGCAGCCTTTGCCTTATCTTCTTGTAATCCTTCCGGAACTTCTGTTGATTCCAATTCTTCATCTTCTGACGAGTCATTGGAATTAAGTATTACAGACTTAAAAATTGCTTATGTAATGACTGATTCAGTTATTGCTAAATATGATTTTTTCAAAGAAAAGTCAGAGGAAATTACAGAAAAGGGCAGAAAATTTGAAAGCGAGTTAGGAAGTAGGGCCAGAGGTTTTGAGCAAGAAGTAGCCAACTTTGAGCAGACAGCCAATTCGATGACGCCTAACCAAGCTAGAGCCAAGCAGGAAGATCTGATGAAAAAAGAAAGAAACCTGATGACTTACAGGGACAACCTGATGCAGGAGCTTTCAGCAGACGAATCCAGGTTATATGGTGAAGTCTATGACAAGATATCTGATTATCTGAAAGAATATGCTGCTGAAAATGATCTTGAGATGATACTTTCTTACACCAGAGGTGGTGCCGTATGGTATAGCAAAAAATCCCTTGATATCACTGACGATGTCATAGCTGGTATCAATAAAAAACATGCTGAAAAGAAAAGCGACAAATAATTACGTCATAAAGCCTTGATAACTATAGACTAAAGCCCTGTATTAGCGGGGCTTTTTTCATGTAAGATAATTTTGGTACTTTTGAAGGATCAATAATAAATTCAAATCCATGAAAATCACTGAATTTTTAAAGCATAATTACAGACATTTTAATGCTGCTGCATTAATAGATGCAGCAGAAGGATACAAAGCTCACCTGGACAACAACGGTAAAATGATGATTACCCTGGCGGGAGCTATGTCCACTGCAGAATTGGGTATTTCATTAGCAGAAATGATCCGACAAGATAAAGTGCAGATCATTACCTGTACAGGAGCCAATCTGGAAGAAGATGTATTCAATCTTGTAGCCCATGATTACTACGAAAGAATCCCTAACTACAGAGATCTTTCTCCAGAACAGGAGCAAGACCTTTTGGACAGGCATATGAACCGTGTCACTGATACTTGTATCCCTGAAATGGAAGCCATGAGAAGGATCGAAGATGTGATTCTTGCCGAATGGACCAAAGCTGACCAAGCAGGAGAAGCTTTTTTCCCTCATGAGTTTTTCTATAAAATTCTCCTTTCCGGCAAACTAGATGATTCTTTCCAAATAGACCCCAAAAATTCATGGCTTCTAGAGGCAGCTAAGAAAAATCTTCCGATAATCGTACCTGGTTGGGAAGATTCTACGTTGGGTAACATGTATGCAGGACATGTGATTTCGGGTGACATCAAAAATGTCCACACTGTGAGAAGTGGGATTGAATACATGATGTTTCTAGCGGAATGGTACACTACCAATGCCACGGAGGACAGTACAGTTGGATTCTTCCAAATTGGCGGTGGAATTGCAGGTGATTTCCCTATCTGTGTAGTGCCTATGCTTCATCAGGATCTTCAGCGGGATAATGTTCCGCTTTGGGGTTATTTCTGTCAGATTTCCGATTCCACGACATCTTATGGGTCTTATTCCGGTGCTGTTCCCAATGAAAAGATCACCTGGGGGAAGCTGGGGTTGGATACGCCAAAATATATCATTGAATCAGACGCTACCATTGTTGCACCTTTGGTATTTGCAATAGTATTGGATCAATAAAAAATGATTGAATTAAAATCAAGTAAAGTATTGAAAGCAAGTGGGGTATTCCTGCTTGCTTTTTGTTTTTACTCAAGCCTATATGCTCAAATGGTGAGCCCTGTCCAGGGCATAAATTCTCCTTATGATGAGCATCATCCAGTAATTTCCCCGGAAGGAGATCTTTATTTTTCAGTGGGATTCCATCCAGACAATAAAGGTGGTGCCACTGACTATGGGGATATATGGAAAAGCACAAGAGATAAAAATGGAAATTGGAGCAAACCACAGCGGATACCCGGTCTTTCCACTACAGGAAATGATGTAGTGGTTGGTTTTCCCGACGCACTTAGTGTCTTGGTCTATCATGAGGGAAATGAGAGAGGACAGGGAGTTCACCAATATTCCAAATTCGGCAGGGATTGGAACTACCTCAGGAAGCTGGATATTTCCAATTTCAGGAATACCTCCAAACATTTTAGCGGAAGACTCAGTGAGGATGGGGGAGTGATTGTAATGTCTATTAATTCATTTGGGTCATTTGGCAATGAAGACCTTTATGTAAGCTTCAAAGAAGCAGAAAACGTTTGGACAAGCCCCTTAAATTTAGGGGAGACCATTAATTCTTACCGGCAAGAGCAGACGCCTTTTATTTCTTCAGATCAAAGAATCCTTTATTTTTCCACTAATTCCGAAGAAAAAGGAAGGGGAAAGGATATTTTTTTCTCCGAGAGATTGGATGATTCTTGGACCTCTTGGACAGCTCCAAAAGCTATCAAATACGCCAATACCTCTGGAACTGAAATGGGTTATACATTACTTTCAAAAGATGATGGTATAGCCATTTTTACCAGCACGCAAAATTCGGAAGGCTTCGGTGATCTGATGATGGTACAGTTTGATGCTGTTGTTCCGGCATTTGAACTGGCAGAAAATAACGTAGAGGATTTGGTTTCGGAAGAAGAGATACCATTATCTGAACTGAGCCAGGTGGATGAAGTATTGTCAGAATCCATTGACCAGCAGGAAGATCTGCTCCAGGTAATTGAGTCGGATTCTGTGCAAGCAGATGACCAGATAGATATCATAATAGAAGATGAAAAAACACCTGTAATAAACCAATCCGAAGAAATAAAAGTATTGAGTTCCAGGGATAAAAGTCAATTAGAATATAGGATATATCTTTCCAACAATAGAGGAGAAAAGCTGGAATTCGAAAATCAATCCAAATTGAATGAAGCCATGGACATGGGGCAATTTGAGGCTGTTTTTATCACAGCTTCCGGACATTTACCCAGAGACCTGAGCCTTGATCAATGGAGAAATCTTCCTGAAGGTGAAGTTTTGCTGCAACCAGCTGTAGCAGGGACAGCAATTGTCCTGGAAAACATTCAGTTCAATAGAGGCACCTCAGATTTTGCAGATGCCAAATCCATTCAGGTTTTGGACCAGCTTGTTACTTTCTTAAAAGAAAATGAAACCTTGAAAATTAGATTGGAAGGGCATACAGATAATGCTGGAGATCCTGTTTTGAACAAAGATCTATCTCTGAAAAGAGCTTCAAAAATTAGGGGTTACCTGACTTTGAACGGAATTCAATTCGAGAGAATAAGGATTTCAGGTTGGGGTGGTACCAGGCCTGTAGCGGATAACAATACGGAAGAAGGGAGAGATCTCAATAGAAGGGTTGAATTGTTGATAGAAGGCTGATCATTCAGCCTTCTATTTCAAAGAAAAACCTTTTCTGGAAGTGTTCCATCAATTGATAGTTTTATGGCTGCCATTTTGGAAGCAGACTCCAGACAGCTTTTCCAGCCTTTGTTGTCCAGCCAGGCACTCAGGAATCCTGCCCAAAATGCATCTCCGGCACCTGTAGCATCCCCAATTACTTTCACATCAGCTGCGGGAACCCTGAATTTTTGCCCTTCACTTGTCCACAGTAGGCTTCCCTGACTTCCCAGTGTAAGACAGACAATTTTGGCTCCCCATTTCAGAAATTTTTCACAAACTTCTTCGGATTCTATTTTCTTTTTAAAAATTCTTTCACAATCGTCCTTACTTACTTTTACAAAAGGAGATAAATTACAATAAGTCTGAATGACATGCATGGCTTCTATATGATCTGGCCAAATAGCAGGTGCATAATTGAGGTCAATGCTCAGTTGTACTCCCAGTTCCACAGCTCTTCCGGCCCCATCCAGAATGGCCCTTTGGGCAGGATGTCTGCTAAGTGCAAAGCAAGTGGTATGGTAAAGCTTGGATTTTCTGAGTACTTCATCATCAATATCTTTGGAGAATATATAGTGATCTGCTTCTCTGTAGGCAATAAAGTCCGGGGTGCCGTGAGTTCGGGACAACAGCACGATTGACGTGGGAAATTCTTCCCTTTCTTTGATCCCACTCGTATCCAATCCTAGGTTTTCCAGCTCTTGGATCAGGTACCTTCCCATACCGTCTTTTCCTACTGAGGCGATGATATGTACATTTTTTCCCAGTCTCCTCATATTGGCGCCTAAATTGGCCGGGCTACCTCCCTGAAACCTCCTGAAAGAGTGGGTCCTGAATATTTCATCCCGGATTTCATGACCAATAAGGTCTACCAATAATTCTCCCACCACAACGATGTCTCTTTCTTTAAGCATGTCAATCCATTAAATAAAATCCTTTTTGTATTGTATTACTTAATAATACCTGCCCCGCTGCACTCCAGGTACATTGTGGCACCCCGCAGGGTTGGTAAGTTTTCCCATTGAAGCATTCATTGAATTCCCATTTGTTAAGTTTATTCAATTCAGCTATGTTATTACAGATGAATTCAGCTTCAGCTTTCCCTTTGTACAGGTATGTGGCCAATCCCCAGAAACCATTGACCATAGGCCATATTCCCCCATTATGGAATTCAAATGGTCGATTTCTGAATTCATACCTGTAATTGTTTTTCAACAAGTGAAAATCAGGATCCTCTTCCAGAATAGTAGGATAGAAGGAAGGAACAAATACTCCGATCTTTTGATATGCCCAATTGATACATGCTTCAGGCTCAGGATGTATCCTGAAAATCATAGCCAAGGCGTTTCCCAGAAAATCAGCATACAACTGGTATCCTGCCGGATGAAATGAAGCCATGAGGCAAGAGCTAAAGCCTTTTTCCTCAATGGCCCTTTTTTTTGCTGAAGGGTGTATCCCAGTATTTACCCAATCTGGATGTAAATAATAGTTTTGGTAAATGGCTATTTTGATGGCTTCTGATTTATCGACCCAATCTTGCCTGTTCATCTGTTGCCCACAGAGTTTTAAGGCAGCATACCTCAATACCTGATCATAAAACACATAACCGTGGAGGACATACTCATCTGCCCAATCACCTGCCAAAGGCACATAAACCAATTCTCTGTTGTTGTATTCCCAAGCCTGATAAAGTTGAAAGGCCTGTTCTATCTCCTGCTCAAACCGCTCTAAAAGGTCTTTTTCTTCGGTGTACTTGGCATACAGGCAAAGTCCGATCAGCCACCAGCTACCGGTATCTGCCCTTCCGGCCAATCCACCATAGCTTACTGATTGTCCATTTACAGAAACGTTTGAAGGAATATGCCCTTGGGGACTTGCATGATTTCCCAGCGTGATAAGGGTCTGCCGAAAAGTATAAATCAAACTTTCCTCACGACTGGCCAATGCAGCTATACCTGTGATAACACCGTCTCTGGCCCAGATCCTTTGGTAATTGTCTTTTTGCAATGGAGAAGCCAAAAAGCCCATTTTGTGGGAGGCTTTTCTGATCAGACTCAGGGCTTTTTCTTGGTTTATCTGAATATCCATACAATTAAGAAGGTCAAAATAAGGAGGAAAATGGACAGAATTCTAAAATTTTTGTACCATGGCAAAGCTCTCAAAGAAGCGGTTTCGTCGGTGTAAATGGTGTTTTTCCATGTGTACTCATCGATTTTTTCTTTTGAAGGCTCAGAGCCAGCCAGGCTAACACATACATAAATAAACGAACATACCAAAAACAATAGAGGAGCGGTATGTAGGAAGTGCCATTGTGATATTCCTGCTTCCGGCAGAGTTACATTGATTACAATCAAAAGAGCTGCCAGGACAAAGCCGGAAATCAAACTGTAAAATGCCCCATTTGCATTGCCTCTTTTCCAGAACATTCCCCAAATAAATACCACTACTACAGGAGGCGCAATAAGTCCCACTACCATTTGGAGGTATTTGAAAAGAGAATCAAATTTTTCTATCTGTGGAGTCCATGCAGCTGCCAATAGGACAAGAATTACAGTGGCAAATTGCCCAACCCTTACCAGTTGCTTGCTACTTAGGCCAGGCCTTAGGTTTTTGACAAAATCCATGGTAATCAATGTACTGGCTGAATTGAGTGTGGCACTGATACTTGAAGACATGGCTGCCAGAAGTCCGGCCATTAGCAGTCCAATAAGCCCTACAGGTAGCAGATTGAAGACCAATTGAGGGAATACGGTGTCTGGATTATCCAGGTCAGGGAAAATCACCCGTGCCATGGTCCCCGGTAACACCATGAAGAAAAGTACCGGTAACTTAAGTAGTCCTGCAAACAATGCGCCCCATTTTCCATGATTGAGGTCCTTGGCTGAAAGTACCCGCTGCACCATAAATTGATTATTTGCCCAGAAATAAAAGCCCAAAAGAGGAACTCCAAAAATCAAACCGGTCCAAGGTACAGAGGGATCGTCTACAGGACGAATCAGACTTACCATATCAGGAGGAGTTACTGCCATTACATTCTCCCAGCCTCCGACTTTTTGGAAGGTGACATAGGTCAAAATCAATGAGCCCGTAAATAGTAAAACTGCTTGAATGACTTCAGTATGTACTACGGAAGACAAGCCACCTGGAATGGTGTATGCCGCTGCAGCTGCCGCCAAAATCAGGATGATAAGTGTCATGCTGATTTCCGGAAAAACCAATTTCAGGATCAAGCTACCAGCGTATAAACCAGCTGCAGTCTCTATAAGTACATTGCCGATCAGCGTAATAAAAGAAAAATAATACCGGCTTCTTCTGTCATACCTTCTTTCCAAAAATTCCGGCATGGTATATACTCCTGATCTCAGATAAAAAGGAAGAAAAAAGATACTGAAAAACACCAAAATCACCGCAGCCATCCACTCATAGTTGTATACCGAAATTCCGGTACTGTAGGCATCCCCAGCCAATCCTATTAAAGTAGTACTGGAAATGTTGGCCGCGAAAAGGGATATACCCACCACCGGCCATGTCATGCTTCTCCCCGCAAGGAAATAATCTTCTGAGTTTTCCCTTTTAGCATGATACAGGCCATAAAAAATCATTCCTATCAGGTAAATGATAATAATGACCAAATCCAGGTAACCGATCAGTTCCAGGTTCATAAATTTGCGTTTTGGGTAAATTGTATGCCGGGCTTTACTGAATATGATGGGGTATCAATCCTTAAAGCCTATTGAATTAAATTATTTATCCCGCTTCTTCCAACTGTGAAAAAATTTCAAACGTTTGCACAATCCATTGCAGAATGATTATTTATATGTGTTCTAAATAGTGAAGGATCTTTTTTTGATCAGAACACTGTGATTAATTAGGCTGGAAGTAATCTGAAATTTGACAGACTGACTTTACTGATTTTCCAATATCAACTGTAAATTTTCATTTTCACAATTACAAATTTACCCTTGGAAGACAGTTATTATTACTGCACCGGAAATTGGAAAAGCGCCTTTAATCATTTAATATTAGCATAATATATTCGCCCTAAATGACCGAAAGAAAAAAACTCACCCTGAAGGATATTGCCAAAGAATTGGGCATTTCCATTTCTACCGCCTCCAGAGCACTCAAGGAGCATCCGGACATTGCTGATGATACCATCAAGATGGTCAAGGACTTTGCAGAGAAACACCATTATGTTCCCAATATACTGGCGGTTAATTTTAGGAAAAACCGTACCTACAATATAGGTCTTATTGTTCCAGAACTGGTTCATCATTTTTTTTCTACTGTCATTAGCGGTGCCATTGATGGGGCTAAGAAACTGGGTTATAATGTACTAGTAAGTCAGTCCAATGACCTTCTTGCAGATGAGACGACAGCATGCAGGACCATGTTGGCCAGCAGTGTAGACGGATTACTGATCTCCATATCCAATGAAACTTTGGAAGCAGACCACCTTAAGGAGTTTTTGGAAGAAGGAAAGCCTGTTGTCCAATTTGATAAAATCACCGATCACCTCAATACCCCAAAAGTAATTGTAGACGACTTTGAAGGTGCTTATCAGGCGGTTAAGCATCTTATAGATCAGGGTTATAAAAAGATTGCTCATATAAGGGGAAGGCGTGAAGTCAAAAATGCCAATGAAAGGGCTTTGGGCTATCAAAAAGCCTTGGAAGATCATCAAATGGAACAATCCTCTGATTGGATAAAGGATT
Source organism: Arthrospiribacter ruber (assembly GCF_019343195.1). GTDB lineage: Bacteria > Bacteroidota > Bacteroidia > Cytophagales > Cyclobacteriaceae > Arthrospiribacter > Arthrospiribacter ruber. The sequence continues at coordinate 243,667 of NZ_RPHB01000004.1, read as the reverse complement.
GCGTTCATATCAACGAGCAAGAAGGGTATGATTTCTGTGAAGAATTGTTGAAAAGCCAAAATCCACCTGATGCGATTTTTTGTATTACTGACCTAGTGGCATTAGGTGTTTTGAAATACCTGAAAGAAAAGCAAATTGCCGTGCCACAGGAAGTAGGGGTTGTAGGATTTTCCAATTGGAAATTGGCTGAAATTGTTAACCCAGGGTTAAGCTCAGTGGATCAACATGGATACGAAATGGGGGAGAGGTCTATTGTGAAGTTAATTCAGCTTATAAAAGATCATAATATTGAAAATGAGGAGGTTATAGAGATAAAAACAAAGCTTATTATAAGAGGATCAAGCTTAAAGTCTTAATAAAGTAAGTAACAATTCGGTAAAATTTAGATAAAGATTTTATAATCTTTTCTATTTAATCAGAGGGGAGTTTTTATCTTTGCATCAGATTAAAGTTAACCATGGAAACACTCTTTTCTTTATTACTTCTCACGACTGTTTATGGCCTTGTTTTTCTTTCCATATTCCCGGAGAAATACTTAAGAAAACTCTCGCATTTTAATCATCACAAGAATGTGCCTGAGTACCTAAAATTTTCCCTTTCTACTCCCATCTTTTTCTCATTTTTATTGGGATATACTTTAGCATCGGCGATGTTATATTTTATTGTTGCCTAACAGGTACTTTTCAATTCCTATCCAAAAATTTAAGTTTTTATCCCATGTAGAGCTCTGGCCTAATCATTAATTCTTTCTATATTTAGGATGAATCAAAGATTATTTTTTGTGGAAAAGAACAGAAAACTCGCCTTAGTCCAGGAAGAAGAATGGTTAAGTGATTTTGCTGAAGACATTTATGATAGGCATCAGCGCTTCTTGGCTACTTTAAAGCATATTGAGTTTGAGTACGGAAGTCTCCTTGAATTTGCCCGTGGACATGAATACTACGGGATAAATTTTGATAGCTTTAGAAATGGATGGGTTTACCGGGAATGGGCACCTGAGGCGTATAATTTATTTTTGATGGGTGATTTTAATGGCTGGGACAGGTACAGCCATCCATTGAAAAAGAACCACAGGGGCGATTGGGAAATTTTTCTTCCACTGGAAGATTATAAGGACAACTTCAGGCACAACTCCAAAATAAAGGTACATGTAGAAGCCAAAAAAGGAGCCCTGGATAGGATTCCAGCCTATATCCGTAGAGTCGTACAAGATGAAAATACCCATGATTTTGCCGGACAGCTTTGGTTTCCTGAGAAACCGTTTGTATGGTCCGATCATCAGTTTGATCCTGCTGCAAACATGGAGCAGCCACTTATTTATGAGTGTCATATTGGTATGGCATTAGAAAAGGAGGGAGTAGGTACCTATTTGGAGTTTGCAGATGAAATCCTGCCAAGAATTAAAGAGGGTGGATACAATACCATACAGCTGATGGCCATTATGGAACATCCTTACTATGGGTCATTTGGGTATCATGTTTCCAACTTCTTTGCCCCAACATCTAGGTTTGGTACTCCAGAGGAGTTGAAATACCTTGTGAATAAAGCGCATACACTTGGGATATCGGTAATCATGGACCTCGTTCATAGTCATGCTGTCAAAAACATCAATGAAGGCTTAAACGAGTTTGATGGTTCGGAGCATCAGTATTTTCATCCTGGTGGTAGAGGCTATCATGAAGGTTGGGATTCCAAGCTTTTTGATTATGGCAAAAAAGAAGTCAAGTATTTTCTTCTTTCCAATATCAGATATTGGTTAGAAGAATTTCATTTTGATGGCTTTAGATGGGATGGGGTCACCTCCATTATATACCTTCACCATGGTCATGTGTCCTTTGACGATCCTGCCAAATATTTCTCAGAAGGTGTGGATTGGGATGCTGTCATTTACCTTCAATTGGCCAATAAGCTTATCCATGATTTTTCACAGAATGCCCTTTCCATTGCAGAAGAAGTCAGTGGTATGCCTGGACTCTGCCGAAAGCACAGTGAGGGTGGGATTGGTTTTGATTTCCGGTTGGGGATGGGAATACCGGACTTTTGGATCAAAACACTCAAACACAAACCTGATGAACATTGGGACATGTTTGAGATGTGGCATGAACTGACCAACAGGCCTAAAAAGGAAAAGACAATTGCCTATGCTGAATCCCATGATCAAGCTTTGGTAGGGGATAAATCCATTGCATTTTGGCTGATGGATAAAGAAATGTATAGCAGCATGTCCAAGCTTCAATCTTCCCTTGTGGTGGACAGAGGTGTGGCATTACACAAAATGATCCGATTGATCACCATTTCTCTTGGAGGTGAGGGGTATCTCAACTTTATCGGCAATGAATTTGGGCATCCTGAATGGGTAGATTTCCCAAGAGAAGGTAACGATTGGAGTTATCAATATGCCAGGAGACAATGGTCATTGGTGGATACAGATCATTTACGTTATCATGACCTCAACGAATGGGACAAAGCAATGATTGGCTTGGTAAATGAAAACAAAGTTTGTGCTGCTCCTCATGCCCGGCAGTTATACTTGGATGCGGAAAAAAAGATTCTTGTATTCGAAAGGGCAGGTTTGGTGTTTGTGTTCAGTTTCAATATATCAGAATCATTTTTTGGATATGAAATTACGGTTCCTGATGCAGGAAATTACCAGATTGTACTAAGTTCAGATAATAAAGCTTTTGGTGGATTTGATAGAGTGGAGGATAGCCTGGATTATCCCACAGATGCGGAGAATAAATTGAAAATATACCTTCCCAATAGAACAGCCTTGGTTTTGAAAAAGCCTTTATAAAACCACCTAAAACAGAAATGGGTCCCGTAAAGAGACCCATCTATGTGATACAATGACAATCATCAACTAAACTAAACTATAAATAAGAGAAAAGCCTCACTCTCCTTGTGAGCAGTAAGGCAAACCTCCTGCCATTGCATGCTAACTAAATTTCCTAACGATAAAGAAATATTTAGGTTCTGTTATTTTACAAAAAATCATGATTTTACTGATCAGCGGTTTTTTCGCCTATTTGGTGGCAATAAATGCATCCAGATTATCATAAAACCATTCGGGCTCGTCGTAGAACACAAAATGATAAGCCTCGTCAGCTAAAAGAAAAGTTACATTTTCAATATTTGCCAGCTGGGATTTATATCCAGCAGCAACGGATTCTTTGGTAGCACCATAATTCTTGTAGGCTGCCCATGCTCCAAATACCAAAACAGGTATTTTAATTTCAGATACTTTTTCCCGGATATCTGTCAGAAACATTTCCCCGTAGGCTTGTCCAATCACTTCAGGGTTGGAATCTATTCCCATTTGCACTACTTTTTCTCTTTTTGATTCAGTAGCGATCATCGTAGATACGATCATTTCCTGCGTTGCCCTAGCACTGTTTTCATCACTGTTAGCAAACTGGGCTTTCATTCCATCTACCATGGGCTGGGCGGTTTCAGGTGTGATGCCTGGCATTTGCAAGACAGGAAAATAAGGTACTCCGTCCACAGAGACTATTTTTCCAAATAGATCCGGCTCTTCTGCCGCAGCCCAAAGACCTAAAAAGCCCCCCATGCTGTGTCCTATAAGAATGGGCTTGGACAAGGTATTGTCCTTCACGTATTGGACTACTTCATTTTTGATTTGAGCGAGAAAATGCTCAGAGCTTGCAATTTCCTTATTACCAAACCCTTTGATACTTACCAGGTGCAATTCATATTGATCTTGATACCTTTCCACAAACTCGTCCCAAACTCCCGTGCTGGAAGACATTCCATGAATTAATATCATCGGCTGGCCTTTACCTATCACTTCTGTAGAAATTAGCTGATTGGCGAATATTTTGTTACTAGGAATTAAAAAGGATAAAATCAGTAACAATCTGACCATAATTAATTTTGAAGTTTTCATAAGTTTTTACGTTTTGTGATACCCAAAATTGAAACAGTCACTTCTATTTGAAAAATATCTTTGACCATTGAACCGCTGCATCTGACCAAAGGGGATTTAATGAGGAATAAGACTCAGGGTTATGTGGCGAAATAATTTTATTAGGAAGATTAGAGGAATTTTACATTTGATCAAGGGTCCAAGACTTTTGGTCAAGAAAACTAGAGGGTTGGCGCTTTTTATTTTTACATTCATGTTCAAAAAATATTCAAATGATGATTTGGTGGACATTATTTCTGGTAGCAATTGTTTTTTTCACCTTGTATATGGCGGGTGCTTTCAAAGATTCAAAAAAATAGAGGGATGACAATCAGTACTGCAAGCCATTTGAAAACAACCGGTGTATTAAGAAAACTTCTAGACATGAAGTTGCACCATCTCCTTTTCTGGTCTTTTTATTTTGTTTTTTGGGTTTGGATATACCGGCCCATGTACAGCCAGCTTTCGGATTTGCTATGGGTTACAGGTTTCTATACAGTTGCCAATGCCTCCATATATTATATTTCGTATTACATTCTCATTCCCAAGATATTCAAGCCCAAAGGAATTTTTCTATTTATTTTATCTTTTTTGATGCTAGGTGTTTTGTTGGCTTTGCTCATGTATTTTGGAATACAGTGGATATTGATAACAGATCTCAAAGAGCTTTTTCAAGCAAGTTTTGTCCAGATTCTTATGATATATTTTTCCAGTAATATCTTTACAGGAGCTATTTTATTGGGCTTTAAAGGTTTTGTTGATAACCGTAAAATGCAAAGGATCAACGAGCTAAAGGAAAAAGAAAGGGTCGCTTCAGAATTGGAATTCCTCAAATCCCAGGTCAATCCGCATTTTTTGTTTAATGCCATTAATTCGGTTTATGTTTTGATCCGGATGGATCCCGACAAAGCTTCTGATACTTTGATCAAGTTGAGCAACCTTTTGCGCTCACAGCTTTATGAATTTTCAGTAGACAAGATTGACATTCAAAAAGAACTCGAATATTTGGAAAATTACATAGATCTGGAAAAGATCCGAAAGGGAGAAAGGATGGACATTGATTATCAACTGGAAGGGGATTTAGAAGGGTTTAAAATCGCTCCATTGGTTTTGATTCCATTTCTGGAAAACTGTTTCAAGCACCTTTCCTCCCACATCGACCGAAAAAATATAGTTAAGCTCCATTTGACAAAAAGAGATAATCAGCTTATGGCTTATTTTTTCAATACCAAAGATGAAAGCGGGGTAGTAGGAAGACCAGGAGGATTGGGGCTGAAAAATATCAAGAGAAGGCTGGAACTTCTTTACCCTAAGAATTACAACCTTACAGTTAAAGAAGAAAAGGATACATTTGAAGTATGGCTAACCGTGAACATTGACTAAGATGAAGATCAAGACCATTATAGTAGAAGATGAACCTTTAGCACGGGAAGGTTTGAAAAATTATGTCAGGGAAATCTCGCAGCTTGAGCTATTGATTACTTGCGAAAATGCATTGGAAGCCAATAAGACGCTGCTGGAAAATGAAGTTCACTTGATGTTTTTGGATATTCAAATGCCAAAAATCACTGGGCTGGATTTTTTAAAATCCCTTCACAAACCTCCCATGGTAATTATTACTACTGCCTATCCTAATTATGCATTACAAGGATTTGAACTGGATGTGGTAGATTATCTTGTCAAACCTTATTCTTTTGAGAGGTTTCTAAAAGCGGTCAATAAAGCTTCAGACGTATACAAATTGAAATTTAGAGACCAAAAGCCACCTGAACCCATATCACCTAAAGACCATATATTCGTAAAGGTGGATGCCATGCTCAGACGCATCAATCTCGAAGACATTGTCTATATCGAAGGAATGGAAAACTACCTGGCCATACATACTGAAAAAGACCGCTTTATCACGTTAATGACCATGAAAAGCCTTGAAGAATCATTGCCTTCCACATTTTTGAGGGTCCACAAGACTTATATTATCTCCAAGGATAAAGTGCAGGGAATCATAGGAAATGAGTTGGATATGGGCAAAATGAAAGTTCCTTTTTCCAGAAGTAGAAGAAGTGAAATCATTGAACTGCTGACCGGTGGTCAATAAAAAACGGAAGGCATTTTTGGCCTTCCGTCTTAATTATATTCCTGGAACAAACTTATGATTGATATTCATGTAATACTCAAGGTCATGTTCTGGACTTTCCACACCTTCAGGAAGTGGTCTGTTTGAAAATTGTCCAAAATAGAGTAATACTGCATCTCTCCACCATTGGGCTTCTTCGGCCTGGATTTTCAAAAAAGACAAAACGTGCTCATACCTGTACCTGTCAACATGGTTTTCCAGTTTTTTCCAGGTTTTGACGTTTTGCCGGGCTTCATCTACACCTTTTTGATAATGTAAAGCCATTTCATCCCAAAGGATATTTCCGGATTTCATTTGATGATCCCAAGGAAGGTGGTGGAACCACAAAAGGAATTTTTCAGGGACGGTTTCAAGATTACCCCATTTTTCCTGCAATTCCGGCGCATATTGTTCCAAGGCATTACTTCTTGCCCTTGTGCGGTCGAAGCCCATACCTTTTTCACTGGCATTGTGGTAATAAGTAGAGGTCCAATCGGCCCTTTCTCCTCCGGTCACCCATGGTCCGGGACCATAATGATGACTTCTTGCCATGATATGGTGGATTCCCAAAGGCGTCATGTAATTGACTACCATTTCATGGGATCTGAGCATCATTTCTTTGACAGGATTTACAAAATCAGGATCTGAAGTGAAAGTCAGTTTAATCCAGTCAAGCGCAATTCTTTCAGATCTTTCATAAGGATTCCACGCCAACTTACCATAGGCATACCAATTGGCCTGATGAAAATGATGCCCTGTCCAGTTTCTGTCCGTACCGATATTGGCTACGCCGGCCATTGCAGTCATGGAATAGTCATGCAGACTCCCATCAATTACTTTGGCCACTTCTGAGCCTTCTCCGTTCACGTAAGTATCTTCCTTGAGCACCTCTTCATACATAGGAGCCAAAAATGCCAAATGGGTATCATGGCCCAAATATTCTTGGGTGATCTGAAATTCCATCATGAGGGGTGTTTCTGGCATGGCACCGAACAAAGGGTGAAAAGGTTCCCTTGGCTGAAAATCAATTGCACCGTTTTTGACCTGCACTATAACATTGTCTCTGAATTTGCCATCGATAGGTACAAACTCGTTATAGGCTTGTTTGTGTCTGTCATCAGGTGTATGCTCGCTATACACAAATGCTCTCCACATCACTATTCCTCCAAATGGCTTTACTGCGTCAGCCAATACATTGGCACCTTCAGCTTGGGTTCTCCCATAATTGTGTGGTCCTGGTTGTCCTTCAGAATCTGCTTTTACCAAAAAACCGCCAAAATCGGGAATGTAATCATAAATTTCCTTTGCCTTGTCCTTCCACCATTGCTGCACTTCTGGATCAAGTGGGTCTGCTGTTTTCAGCCCACCGATTTCCATTGGTGAAGAAAAGCGTGCAGTAAGATACACTTTGATACCGTAAGGACGGAATGCATTTGCGAGTGCTTGCGCTTTTTCCAGATAGTAGGGAGTAAGCACGAGCGCATTGGCATTGACATTGGTTATGGCTGTTCCATTGATGCCTACGGAGGCATTGGCCCTGGCATAGTCCAGATACTGTTGGTCAATGTGACGGGGCAGTCTATGCCAGTTCCAGATACTAAAACCTGAATAACCTCTTTCCACGGTTCTGTTTAGATTATCCCAATGGTTGAGTACTCGTTTTTGTATTTTAGGTATTTCTACAATGCCATGTTCACTAATAGGTTCCAAAAGCTGTATTTGCTGGAGTAGTCTGAATGTTCCATATAGCAGTCCAAACTGGGTATTGGCAGTTACAATGACTTGCCCGTTGGCATTGAAAATATGATAGCCTTCCTCTCCAAGGTCTTCAGTAGAACGGCTTGCTAAATTTGCCGGAAGCTCACTTTTTAAAGCAATCCAAAGCTTTGAACCTGATTCAGTAAAGCTTGTTTTTTTGTTGAAAAAGCCTTCTGAAGCCAGTTCCAGTTCGTTCTTGATAATGGATATAGTTTCCCCTGAGCCATTTACTTTGGCATCGGTAAAGACATCTGTCATCCAATCTTCAGCATTTTCAATAGGGTAATATTGCAGCCAAAGCTTATATCCATCATTGGCCTGCAATGTCAATGGCAACAAAGCCAAAGCCAAAAGGAGATTTATTAATCTGTACATTAGGTTAGGTTTATTGTTGGGATACTTACTTTCTTTTGGAAGACTCCCTGATGATTAATTCTGATCTTAAAGTGATCCGATTGGTGTTTTTGAGGAGATTCTCTGTATTCACATCGAGGTGATTGATGAGGTTTCGCATGGCTAATTCTCCCATTTCATATCCTGGATAATTGATTGTAGTGATATTGGGTTCAACGAGACGTGAAATGACATCATTATTGAAACCAACCACGGCAATGTCTTCAGGAATTCGGTAACCTTCGAGTTTGAGCTGCTTAAGGCAGCTGGCAGCACAGGCATCATTGGATACAAAAAGCCCATCAATTCTAGGCTCAATGCTTTTGATTTTCTGTACAATATCGTATCCAGCTTCTTCATTCAAATCGGAATAGATGATGAGGTTTTCATCAAAAGGTATTGAGTGATCTAAAAGGGCATATTTATACCCTTTTAGCCTTTCATGATAGACATTTACTTTGATATTGCCCAAGACATGGACAATTCTCTGGCATCCTTGCTCAATCAGGTGGGAGGTAGCTTGGTGTGCTGCTTTCATATTGTCTATAGTCACACCAAACATCTCCTCAAAATTTCCCACCCGATCATAAAAGATTACAGGTATTTTCTTTTTAATAAATGGAGCAAAATGCTCCAGACTTTCAGTATTGCTGGCTAAAGAAACCAACAATCCATCGACACGGCTGTTGAACATGGAGTGTGTATTAGCTATTTCTTTGTCTTTAGATTCCAAAGACTGGGAAATGATCAGGTTGAAGCCTGCCTCATTCGCTACTTTTTCCATTCCGGCTAAAACGGATGACTGAAAGGAACTATTGAGCCTAGGTACTATTACTCCGATGTTATTGGTTCTTTTACTTCTCAGGTTGGAAGCAAAAACATTTGATTGGTATCCCATTTCCATTGCCGCATTGTAAATTTTCTTTTTGGTTTTTTCATTTACTGCGGGATGGTTATTCAGTGCTCTGCTTACAGTAGCAGGAGACACACCCAAGTCTTTGGCAATGTCGTAGATCGTGATTTCCTTTTCCACAAAGATTTTCTATTTCATTGGGTTGATGGTCTGAATGGTTCCGTCAGGGTTGTGTGTCATTTCAGCCATTTTGATATTTCTTAGGTGAGTCTCTCCAGAGATTTCGGTGTCGTGATAGAAGATATACCACTTGTCGTCGACCTTAACAATAGAATGGTGGTTGGTCCATCCTTCCACTGGCTGAAGAATCACTCCTTGGTAAGTGAATGGACCATAAGGATTGTCACCGATGGCATAGGCAATATTGTGGGTGTCTCCTGTAGAATAGGAGAAATAATATTTTCCATCGTGCTTATGTACCCAAGCTGCCTCGAAAAAGCGTCTTTCATGATCTCCAGCTTTAATCGGTTCACCATCTTTATCCAAAATCAAAACCTGACGTGGAGTTTCGGCAAACTGAAGCATATCATCACTCATTTTGGCTATCATAGGAGCAATAGCTGGTTCATCATCCTCAGGCTCATCGTCATAAGGTCTGTCTCCTGTAGACACATATTCTCCTGTTCTCCATTTTTGAAGCTGTCCTCCCCAGATACCTCCCCAATACATATAATACTCTTCGCCGTCTTGAAATACGGCAGGATCCATGCTGAAGCTACCTTTGATAGGCTCATCCTCTGCTTTGAATGGACCTGTGGGGCTATCAGCTACTGCTACTCCAATTCTGAAAATATCATCATAGTCTTTTGCTGGGAAATAAAAATAGTATTTGCCGTCTTTTTCAGCAGCGTCAGGAGCCCACATTTGTCTTTTTGCCCAAGGAACATCGTCTACATCAAGAATAACACCGTGGTCTACAGGTTCTGCGTCAATGGACTCCATAGAAAACACATGATAATCTCTCATGTTGAAATGAGCACCGGAATCATCTTGGTCAATTTCTGATTCCACATCATGGGAAGGGTAGATGTAGATTTTCCCATTGAATACATGAGCAGATGGATCAGCAGTAAATACATGCGAAACTAAAGGCTTGGAGAGGTATTTACTTTCTTCATTTTCAGTGATTTCCTCCGTTTGCTTTTCTGTAGAAGGATTGCACGATAGCAGGTAAATAGGGGTCATGGCGAGCAATGCACCCCGGTAGATGGATTTAAAGTACATAGGTTTAAGGTTTGTTAATTATCTTTTGAAAATGTTAAAATAGAAAAATTGAAATCGGTTTCAAAATTAATTTTCATCAATGAAATAGGGTAGAGATGGTTCTGGTTTTTACAAATTAATGGGAAGTGAGATTGATAAAGTAAAAAATAGGGTGTAATCCAATGATTCCTTTGCTATAAAGTGTTTTTGGAATCCAAGACAATAATCAGTTAAAAAGGGAATATTCAGATTTTTTTCCGCCAAAAAATAAAAAAAAATCCTGCCAACAGACAGGATTTTCTAAACCTTGGATTTATACCAGATCTGCCCACAATAGGGCCGATTCTACACCGCGTATTTCTGCAAGGCCTTTCAATCTTCCTATGGCGGTATAGCCTGGATTGACAATTGGTTTATTGAGGTCATCAAGCATTTGATGTCCATGGTCAGGCCTCATTGGAATGCTGATTTTGCGTCTCTTTTGAACTTTCAGGACCTCTGCTATGACTGCCTCCATCGGAACATCTCCGTCAAGGTGATTGTCTTCAAAGAAATTGCCTTCTTCATCACATCTGGTAGATCTGAGGTGGATAAAGTGAATAAAGTCGCCGAATTCCCTTACCATAGCTACGAGATCATTGTCTTTTCTGACCCCATATGATCCTGTGCAGAAAGTAAAACCGTTATGTTTGCTTGGATTGTCCTCAATGATTCTTTTCATATCGGAAGCAGTAGAAACTACTCTGGGCAAACCGAAAATATCGAATGGAGGATCATCAGGGTGGATGGCCATAAAGACACCATTTTCCTGAGCCACCGGTAAAATTTCATCTAAAAACAAACGAAGATTTTCAGCCAAAACTTTCCTGTTAATTTCCTTATAGGTATTTAAGGCTGCCCTAAACTGCTCCATTGTGTATCCCTCTTCAGAACCAGGAAGTCCTTTGAGGATATTATCCTGAACCCTTTTAAGATCAGAGTCCGATGCATTGTCAAAAAAATCTTTTGCTTTTTGGATTTCTTCTTGGCTGTATTCCTTCTCAGCACCTTCTCTTTTTAAAATGAACAGGTCAAATGCTACGACTTCTTTTTTGACAAAAAACAAAGCCCTAGCACCATTAGGCAGTGGATGTGCCAACTTGGTTCTGGTCCAGTCCAAAATAGGCATGAAGTTGTAGCATATTCTGAACACACCTTCAGAGGCTAAATTCCTGATGGTTTCTTTGTAGTTTTCTATTAGTTTCAAAAAATCACCTGTTCTGGTTTTGATGTTTTCATGTACGGGAACTGATTCCACCACCTCCCAGATTAACCCAGATTCCTCAATGATCGTTTTTCTTTTTCTGATTTCTTCTTTTGTCCAAACTTCCCCATTGGGAATGTGGTGTAATGCGGAGACGATCCCGGTGGCACCAGACTGACGGATATCGGCAAGACTCACAGGATCTTTTGGCCCATACCAGCGCATGGTTTGTAGCATTTTGTATTTCATAGGTTAGATTTTAGGTGCGAGAAATGAGATGAGAGAAATGGGAGTAGGGAGATCAGAAACAAGAGTCAAGATTGTGGATATTTGCCAATTCGATTTTTTATTTGTTCCATTTTGGTCATTTTCCTTATATTTTGTGGGTTCTTGAAACATTGTTTTCCAATTATTTAGAAAATTTTAAATCTATTTTCCTAAGTAAAACCTTAGACTATTAACCATTAACTAAGTAACTTTTAACTAACAACTACACCCCTGAATAGGCAGAAAATCCACCATCAACCGGTATGATGGTACCGCTTACAAATTTGGAAGCATCAGAACAAAGCCACTGAACGGCTCCCAACAAATCTTCCGGTTCCCCAAATCTCCTCATTGGAGTATGTGTAATGATTTGGTTGCCTCTTTGCGTAAGACTTCCATCATTTTCGGTAAGTAGTGATCGGTTTTGTTCGGTGAGAAAAAAACCAGGAGCAAGGGCATTTACTCTGAAAAATTCTCCGTGCTTTTGACATAATTCCACAGCCAGCCACTTGGTGAGGTTATCGATGGCTGCTTTGGCAGAAGCATATCCCGCTACTCGTGTCATAGGTCTGGATGCTGCCATGGAGGAAATATTGATGATGTTGCCTTGTCCTTTTGGCAGCATGAGTTCCAAGAATACCTTAGAAGGAATCAAGGTACCTTGATAATTGAGTTCCATTACTTTTCTCATGGCCTCAGTAGATAGGTCGGCTAAGGTCTGATGGGGCTGCACTACCGCATCAGACATATTTCCTCCTGCCATATTAATGAGAATATCTACAGTCCCAAAGTGGTTTTTGATCTGTTTGGCAGTATTTTTAACCTGCTCCTCTGAAGTTACATCAGCCAGGTATCCGTCGGCATTCCCACCTTTACTTCTGATTTGGTCAACCAGCTTTTCTACTTTGGATGCCGTACGGCCAATGATAATTACTTGAGCACCTTCTTTGGCTAAATGCAGCGCAATGGTCTCACCCAAAACTCCGGTGGCTCCGGTAATGACGATTTTTTTATGGTCTAGTTGGAATAATGACATGTTTTTTCAATCAAAATTGAAGTAATTCTTTGCGTTATAATAACAGATGTCCTGAATTATTTTACCTACCCATTTTTCATCCTGAGGCAATTCCCCGTTTTTCATGTCTTTCCCAAAAAGATTGCAAAGAATTCTTCTGAAGTACTCATGTCGGGGAAAGGAAAGGAAGCTTCTGGAATCTGTAAGCATTCCTACAAAGGTAGAAATCAATCCCATTTGCGAAAGGGTATTCATCTGTCTTTCCATCCCGTCTTTTTGATCCAGAAACCACCAGCCAGACCCAAATTGAATTTTACCCCTTTCAGATCCATCGTTAAAATTACCGCACATGGTAGCAAACAATTCATTGTCTGAGGGATTTAGATTGTAGAGTACTGTTTTGCAGAGTTTATTGTCTTTGTCCAAGTGATTTAAAAACCTGGATAATGAAATTCCCTGACTGTAATCACCAATAGAGTCAAATCCCGAATCCACTCCAATCCCGGTGTGCATCCTACTGCTGTTGTTTCGCATTGCACCTAAATGAAATTGTTGTGTCCAACCTTTTTCATGATACATTCTACACAACTCATTCAGGACTTTAAATTTGAAGAAGGTTATTTCATCAGGCAGCAATACTTTTCCAGACATAACTTTTTGGAAAAGATCTTCCAAATCAAAGTTAGATTTATCATCAAAGTACATTTTTTCCAATCCATGATCAGAAAGCCTGCATCCATTGACATGAAAAAAATCAACCCTTTTTCTGAGTACTTCCAAAAGTACCTGATAGGAGGAAATATCAGTTTTTGCAGTTTCTCCCAATTTGAGAAGATATTCTTTATATGTTACAGGATTTTCGACAGCAAATGATTTGTCCGGCCTAAATGCCGGAAACATCTTTAAGGAATGCCCTTGATTTTTGAAGTTATGGTGGTGCAATAAATTGTCTGCCGGATCATCTGTGGTACAGATGACTTCAACATTCATTTTTTGGAGCAACCTTGTAGTGGAAAAATCCCGGGTACTGACTTTTGAACTGGTTTCATCATAGATTTCCAGGGCATTTCCCGGACCGAGCAATTCAGTAATGTCAAAATACCTGAGCAGTTCCAAATGTGTCCAGTGGTATAAGGGGTTGCGTAGGGTAAACGGAACAGCTTCGGCCCACTTGAGAAACTTCTCCTCGTCAGATGCTTGTCCGGTAATGTACTTTTCCTGAACCCCTAGGGTTCGCAAAGCTCTCCACTTGTAATGATCTCCTGCCAACCAAATCTGGGAGATGTTTTCAAAAACTTTGTTTTCTGCAACTTCTTGGGGAGGCAGGTGGTTGTGATAATCTATGATAGGGCAATCGGAAGCATACTCATGATACAACCGCTTGGAGAACTCATTTTCCAATAAAAAATCCTCCTTAATAAATGTCTGTTTCAAAGCAGCGGTATTCTGGGTGGACATAGGTTTTATAGGTTTTAAAAATAAGTTTAATACATTTCATCCGTTTATTAAACCTTTTTACTTTTTTTAATTGTGGAAACGTTTCCGTGTCTTGTATTTTCGGGAATTGGATTTACTATTACAAGATTGGTTGTAAGTCTGCAAAGTTACCACAACCTCTTAGCAAAACCTTATGACAAAAGTAAACATCAAATATCTCGCAGCACAATTAAATATGGCCCCATCAACAGTCTCCAGGGCCTTGAATGACAGTTATGAGATCAGCCATGCCACAAAAGCAAAAGTATTGGCCTTGGCCAAAAAGCTCAACTATCAGCCTAATCCGTATGCGAGGAGTCTTAGGGCACACAGCAGCAAAACGATAGGGGTAATCATCCCCGAAAGGATAAATAATTTTTTTTCGCAGGTAATTGATGGACTGGAGTCAATTACACAGGAATATGGTTATCACCTTTTAGTTTATAATTCCCATGAGGATGTAGAGCAGGAAAAAAAGATCATTTCGTATCTGCTAGGCGGTAGGGTAGATGCCATTGTGATGTCTGTTTCCAGCCAGACAAGTGATACCCAGCATTTAGCCCAGGTTCAAAGTCAGGGGATACCTATCATTTTTTTTGACAGGATCGCTCAAGATATCCCCACGACCAAGTTTACGACGAATGATTTTGAAAGCGGATATTTGGGGACCAAGCACCTTTTGGAACAAGGATGCAGAAAAGTATTTTTTCTATTGCTTTCCAAAGAAATCACCATAGGCAGAGAAAGGATGAAAGGGTACCAAAAAGCAATTGAAGAGTCAGACTTGGACTTCTCAGAAGATTGGATCATACAGTGTCATCAAGATGAAAACCAAAATCTTGAGCTTTTCAAATCTCTGATTTATCCTATTCATAGGCCGGATGGCATCATTTCCTCGGTAGAAAAACT
This sequence comes from Arthrospiribacter ruber, assembly GCF_019343195.1. Taxonomy (GTDB): domain Bacteria; phylum Bacteroidota; class Bacteroidia; order Cytophagales; family Cyclobacteriaceae; genus Arthrospiribacter; species Arthrospiribacter ruber. The sequence continues at coordinate 228,455 of NZ_RPHB01000004.1, read as the reverse complement.
TGCCATTACAGCCTATCATGCGATCCGGCAGACCAAACTTAGAATTCCTGAAGATATCAGGCTGGTGAGTTTTTCCAATATGAAAATTGCTGATCTTCTTCAGCCTCCACTGACAACCATTTCCCAACCTGCTCATGAAATCGGAGTTCAATGCGGACAGTTGCTAATGAAAAAGCTTATCAAAAAAAATCAGCCTGATCTTCCCAATACGCTGATTACCATTCCTTCCACCATTCAGGTCAGAACTTCTTCTTTCCTCAAACCTTAAAAGAAAAAGGCCTCCAATTGGGGCCTTTCTTCTTATTGTTTTAATCTTCATTTTAAATCCTTGGTTCCCATCCTGGTTCGTATTCCCTGGACCAAAGGGCCATACCTTTAGCGTTTTTGATATGTCCATTGCTGGGATCGCAGTCAAAGTTTTCTCCAATTCGGTAAGAAATATTGGCCAAGTGGCAGAGAAGCGTTGAAACGGCTCCTTCATCTATAGTGGAGTTTTGCTTTTGCTTACCCCTGATGGCTTCAAAAAAATTGACCACATGATCTGTAGTGTTGTCTCCACCGCCACCTAGGTTGGTGCTTCCTTCTTCTCCCTTTGATTTTTCTTCTTTTACCAATTTCCCGGACCTGTCATAGAGTTTGTATATTCCTCTATTGACAAATACGGATCCCTCAGTTCCATAAATGATAGTGCCTCGATCTTCTCCGTAAGTGTTGAGGTTATTGCGGCTTTTTCCATCCCAAACGATAGTCTTGTCACCTTCAAATGCAAACGTGGCATACATGGTATCATACATGGTCCAGCCATCATCCACGAAATGATATTTGCCTGCGTCTACGTTGACATGTTTGGGAAATTCAACCTGAAGCGCCCACCTTGCTACATCAAGTTCATGGGTGGCATTATTGCCTGTTTCAGCTGTTCCGTAATCCCAACCATACCAATGCCAGTTGTAATCCCATGTATCATGGGTATATGCCCTTCTTGGTGCCGGACCTTGGAAAAGTTCCCAGTCCAAACCTGACGGGGGTGCCTGCTCTACCTGATGGGGCACCGGACCTCGGGCATTGTTGTAGAAGGCTACTGCTCTGTAAGGGTTTCCTATGACTCCATTGTGGATCTCCTTGATAATCTCAATAGTATGGAAGGAGGATCTCTGCTGATTGCCCATCTGGATTACTTTGTTGTATTTGTCACGGTACTTGATGAGCAATTCTCCTTCTTCAGGACTATGGGAGCAGGGTTTTTCGACATAGACATGCTTGCCATTTTCTACGGCCATCCAAGTGCCTGGTGCGTGCCAATGGTCTGGAGTAGCATTGATGAGCACATCAATCTCTTTGTTCTCAATTACTTTGAGAATGGAGTTCTCTAATTTTGGTTGGTAATCAATGTATTTGGAGAAGCTTTGGGCAGCTTTTTCCCTTTGGGACTGCATCACATCACAAAGGGTATGTAGCATCACGTTACTTTCCTTTCTGGCAATAGGATCATAAAAGGCTCCCAACCTTCTACCTAAGCCGGCTATTGCTACCTGCATTCTATCATTGGCACCGAGGATGTTTCCGTAGCTTTTTGCAGAGAAGCCTAAAGCTCCCAGAGAACTAATGCCGGCAGTAGCCAATACTGATTTTTTGAGGAATTCCCTTCTGTAGTTGATTGGATCTTTCATGGGTCTATTGATTAATTAAGGGTTTTGATTTTGATGTTTTTGAAATGGACTTCATCTCCATGATCCTGTAGGAGTAAATGTCCTTCTTCAGCTTCTCCAAAATTTTCCCAGATTTTATATTTACTCTGGGCTACTTTTTCCCTAAATTCTTCCGAACCTCTTTTGTATTCCAGAACCTTGACACCATTCAGGTAATGTGTGACAGTGTTATCCGGTTTTACTACCAATCTACCTTTGTTCCATTCTCCAGGCCCTTTTACAAATCTTGGATTTTTATCGGCCGTAATCAGGTCGTAAAGGGAAGCCAAAGTCCGGTTTCCATCTCTTCCCATTTTGGCATCCGGATGATTTTTGTCGTCCAGAATCTGATATTCCAGGCCAATTGCAGAGCCCACATTGTTTTCACCTAAAGTGACGAAGTATTTCACTCCTGAATTGGCGCCTTCTGTAAATTTGAAGTCGAATGCCAGATCAAATGCACTGAATTTTTCCTCAGTCACAATGTCACCGTAAGTCATTGACTCGCTTCCGTCAGAAGCTTTGATAGTCAAAATACCGTCATTCACAACCCATCCATCGGAAGGAAACTCTTCTTTATATGCTGCTTTCCAGCCATCAGAGTTTTCACCGTTGAACAGAAGCCTCCAACCTTTTTCTTTTTCCAGATCAGCCAATTTATTTTTAAGTGTGCTCACAACAAATACATCTCCTTTGAAAGGTTTTGGGTCGAGGTTTTCGGTTTTTACCCTAATGTTTCTGAAATAAGTTTTATTTCCTTCATCGGCAGCATTATTAATACTGTGAACCTGAAGTCCAATATGCCCTTTGCTGTCCATATCGTCCAATACATAAGAAACCTCTTTCCCATTGATCCAGGTTTTGATTTCATTACCGATGGCTTCAATTCTGTAGGTATTCCATTCGTTCATTTTGAAAGCTGATTTTGCCTCTGGATTGAGGTCTAAGGGATACAGCCAACCACGTCGGGCTTCATCATATAAGCCTCCCGACCAAGCTCTTTCCGTAGGGTCCGCTTCTATCTGATAGCCAAAAACCAATCCACTGCCATCTCTGGCATCAGCGTCATACTGGCCTCTTACCATCACCCCCGAATTGGAGCTCAAGTCTTCTATTTTCAAATCCAGCTCAAGGATAAAATCTGAGTACTCTTTTTCTGTTACCAAAAATGTATTGGGAGTATTGGCCTTGGCATATCCAACGATCATCCCATCTTCAATTTCAAATTCTGCCGCTCCCATGACGGTTTTCCAGCCTGTAAGGTCCTTTTCATTAAAAAGAGGTTTCCAACCATCTTTCTCTTCACTGCCTGATTGCTCACAGGAAAAGAGCAATATTAAAGAAGAAAGCATCAGTGAAAACAAGTTGTGATTGGTTCTGATTTCGGTTTTTTTAGGGTTTTTCATAGTTTTTTGCTCGTTGAAACTGATTCAAATTCCCTAAAACAAAGGAGAAATTCAAGCTCAGCAAAAAGTTAATTTACGGAAACGATTTCATTTTAAAGGTATTTTTTCACTTAAAACTTGGAATCTTGGCATGAACTAAATTCATTGAATGCCTTTTTTGGGTAAAGTCCAAACCTTCTTTGTCATTTCAATTCCCATTGATTTCTTCGGGAAAAATCTCTGAGCGGTATGGCTGTTTTTATTTTTAATGCTTAACATTATCATCAAAACCCATAACCTATGAACCTCAGACCATTGCTGTTTTGCATCTTTCTTCTATTGTTTACAGTCCAAACTATTCATGGACAGGAAATCAACCAGAATCCCTTATTGACCCAATGGGCAGGAGACGTCAGTACTGATACACCTCTTGCAGAGTATCCAAGACCGCAAATGGTTCGGAAATCTTGGATGAACCTAAACGGTACCTGGCAGTATAGTATACAGGAAAAAGGGAAATCCATGCCCACGGAATTTGATGGAAATATACTTGTGCCTTTTCCGGCAGAATCTTACCTCAGTGGAGTGATGAAACCTAAAGGAGCATCACAGGAATTGTGGTACCAAAGGACCTTTTCTGTTTCATCATCGAAAGGTAATGAAAGAACGCTTTTACATTTTGGGGCTGTTGATTGGGAAGCGGAAGTATTTATCAATGGAAAGTCCGTTGGGATTCATCGTGGAGGATTTGATCCATTCTCTTTTGATATCACAGATTTCCTCATACGAGGCAAAAATCAGGAGCTTGTGGTGAGGGTCTGGGATCCGACTGACGAAGGACCACAACCTAGAGGTAAGCAGGTCAACAAACCCAGAGGGATTTGGTATACTCCTGTCACAGGGATTTGGCAGACGGTTTGGCTGGAGAAGGTTCCAGTGGCCTACATTAGAGATGTAAAAATAACTCCTGATTGGGACAATGGTCAGTTTTTGATAAAAACAGATGTGGTAGCTTCATCGGAATATGCAGTTGAAATCAAAGCGTTTGATGCAGGGAAAATGGTTACCCAAAGTCATGAAAGTGAAAATGATATTATCAGCTTGCAAATCCCTAATCCAAAAGAATGGTCACCGGATCATCCATTTTTGTATGATTTTGAAATCAGCCTTAAGCAAAAATCCGGTGTGGTAGATCAGGTCAATTCATATGGAGCCTTGAGAAAGATTGAAATAGGATATGATGAAAATGGCATGCAGGTAATGGAGCTGAATGGAAAAGCTTTGTTCCAATATGGTCCACTGGATCAGGGATGGTGGCCTGATGGCCTTTATACTGCGCCTACAGATAAAGCATTGCTTTTTGACATAGAAAAAACTAAGGAACTGGGCTTCAATATGATCAGAAAGCATGTAAAGGTAGAACCCGCCCGATGGTATTTTCATTGTGATAGACTGGGAATGCTGGTATGGCAGGACATGCCCAGTGGAGATATGGGTAATGTATGGGAGTCAAAGCCCGGAGTCTACCGGAAGGGAATGGAGAGAGATAGAACGGAGGAGTCAGAAGCGATTTATAGAAATGAGTGGGAAGCCATTATGAATGCTTTTCATCATTTTCCTTCCATTGTGGTCTGGGTTCCTTTTAATGAGGCTTGGGGTCAGTTCAAAACCAAAGAGATCACAGAATGGACCCAAAAACACGACCCTTCCAGGTTGGTCAATTCCGCCTCAGGTGGGAATTTTGTGTTTGACGAAAGAAAATTGGTAGGAGATATTTTTGATATTCACAATTACCCTGACCCAGCGATGCCTTCACCTGATCTGTTTGGTAAAGTAAATGTGCTGACCTTAGGGGAATTTGGTGGGTTAGGTTTGCCCGTGGATGGACATACCTGGCAGGAAAAAGACAATTGGGGATACCAAAGTTTTAAAAATGAAGATGAACTTTGGGAAAGGTATAAGCGATTGATTTCTGACTTGAAACCTCTTTTGTCAAAAGGACTTGCAGCGGCTGTATATACCCAAACTACAGATGTAGAAGTGGAAGTCAATGGTCTGATGACTTATGATAGAAAAGTGATCAAATTCCCGGCGGAAGCTATGAGAAAACTTCATCAGGAATTGATACAGAAAAAGTGATAAAACATATTCTTTGATAGAATTTTAAGAATAAAAAGTGAATCAATTTTCTTTTATCCTTCACAGCCAAGATGGATAATGAAATACAATAATTTTTAAAATATGAAAAATATGCCTAATCCAAAAGTGGAAGCTTACCTTGATCAGGGTTGTGGGAGGTGTGAATATTTTCAGACTCCAAAATGTAAGGTTCACCTCTGGACGGAGGAACTGATGGCATTAAGGGAGATTGCACTAATGTCAGGATTGGATGAGGAAATCAAATGGGGAGTACCCTGTTATACTTTTGAAGGTAATAATGTCATGCTGATCGGAGCTTTTAAAGGGTATTGTGCCATGAGTTTTCTGAAAGGAGTATTGCTCAAAGATCCCCATAATATTCTACAAAAGCCGGGTGAGAACAGCCGTGTAGGTAGGGTCGCAAAGTTTGAAAACCTGAAAGCCATTCAAAGTAGTCGCCAAAGCCTATTGGAATTGATCAATGATGCAATTGAAGTTGAAAAAAGAGGGGAGAAGGTGGTGCTTGACAATTCATTGGAAGAAATTCCTGAAGAATTGCAGGAAAAACTGGAACAAGACCCCTTTTTGAAAGAAGCTTTTGATTCATTGACTCCGGGAAGGAAAAGATCGTTTTATATTCACATTTCAGGGGCCAAACAAGCTGCTACAAGGAGATCAAGGGCAGAAAAATGTGTTCCCAAAATTTTGGCAGGTAAGGGCTTTAATGAATATTAGTCCTGTTCAAGTAAATACCCTGTTTTTCTTATCCATCCGGGCTATATGAGCATCCATGCAGACAATCAAAAATAAAACAAACCTGAGAACACGATAAAGTATAATATCGTCTTAATAGATGATATTTTTAATTATCGTTAAATTATACGATATTTGTATATATGATAGCAGTGATTAAAGGTGATATAATTGCCTCAAGAACCATTTCAAATCCCGAGAGCTGGATGAATCCTTTGAAAAGCCTCTTATCGCAATGGGGGACCAGCCCAAAAGATTGGGAACTGGTGTGGGGGGATTTTTTCCAATTGGAAATCAAATCTCCCCAAGAAGCCCTGACAAAAGCTTGGGCTATAAAATCTACCATCAAGCAAGTATCCCGGGTGCGGAAAGATAAAAAAAACAGTCCAATGGATGTGAGGTTGGCCATAGGCATAGGAGCCAAGACCTATGACGGAAGCAAAGTATCTGAAAGTAACGGTCCCGCATTTGTCAATTCGGGAGAGCGTTTTGACAGGTTAAAAAAAGACAGGGTCAACATGGCTATTCAAAGTCCATGGGAAGAATTGGACAAGGAGATCAACCTCTACCTGAAGCTTGCCGGTATATTTATGGACACCTGGACTATTTCTTCAGCAGAATTGGTTTTGTTATACTTACAAAACCCCGAAGCCACCCAAGAGGAAATCGGCATAAAACTGGGGATCAAACAGAACTCGGTCAGTGGCAGGTGGTCCAGAGCTAAGATTGATGAAATGATTGAAATTAATAGGGTTTTCCAAAACAAAATCAATAATTTACTGCTGTGATCTTTTTTGTCAAAATCTTATTGGCCCACCTTATAGGTGATTTTATACTTCAGCCAAATTCGTGGGTCAAAGCTAAGGAAACCTCCAGGCTAAAAGCCTATCAATTCTATCTGCATATCATTATCCATACAGGCTTAGTACTGTTGGTGCTTTGGGATCTGTCCTATTGGCTATTGGCACTGACAATAGGAGGGATACATGCTCTTATTGATGTGTTGAAGCTCTATGGCCAAAAAGAGGTCAATAAACCTCAATGGTTTGTTGCCGATCAGGCACTTCATCTTTTGAGCATTTTGGCATTATGGTACATATGGTTTCAGCCACAAATCTACTTCTTTCAATACTTTGACAACATATCCTTCTGGACCCTTCTTAGTTCATTCTTGTTTGTTACCTGGGTGGTAGGTGTGGTGATCAATGTGCTTCTGGCAAACTGGGCCAAAGCACTTGAAGAAAGTGAAGGTGAATCACTGGTCAATGCAGGCAGGTATATTGGGATTTTGGAAAGGCTGATGGTTTTCATTTTTGTACTGACAGACCATTGGGAAGCCATAGGATTTCTTTTGGCTGCCAAGTCTATTTTTAGGTTTGGAGATTTGAAGGAATCAAAAGACAGAAAACTGACAGAGTACATATTGATCGGGACCTTACTGAGTTTTGGAATAGCCTTGCTTACAGGTATGCTGATAAAATGGTTCTTATCGATTTAATATTTAGATTTTTATATATAGAAATTTTCATGCAATTTTCAGTATTCAATTCTATGGCTATGCGATTATTTTTCCTTTTCTTTTCTCTACTTCCCTGTTTTCTTCAAGCACAGACAGTATGTACCTTAGAAAGCCGAGAGCGCTTAGAAGGCATTTTGGAGGATCTTTCCGTATTGGACATGCAGGACAAGTCCATCAATGATTTGAATGTAATCATTGGACAGATGTTTCTGGGTACACCTTATGTGGAAAAAACACTAGAGCTTCCCGGTGAGGAAAAACTTGTTATCAACCTGACCGGACTGGATTGCACCACATATCTGGAGACGGTGTTTTCCTTGTCAAGATTGGCTCAAAGTGGCAGATTGACCATGGAGGATTTTGAAAAAGAACTTGAGAAGATCCGGTACCAAAAGGGAAAGCGCGATGGATACCCATCCCGTCTTCATTATTTTTCGGATTGGATTTTCCAAAATCAAGAGAAGGGATTGATCAGAGATATTTCAAAGGAAATAGGAGGGAAGCCTTATGAAAACCGCCCTACATTTATGAGCAGTAACCCTAACTTATATGCACAGTTGGCCAATGATGCCTACGTAGAAGAACTCAAAAAGGCAGAACAAAGAATTGGCCAAAGGAACTACTATTTCGTCCCAAAGGAAGAACTTAAAAATCTGGAGCATAACATTAAGCCCGGTGACATGATTGCCATTACTACCACCATGAAAAATCTGGATATTGTACATGTTGGTTTTGCGGTAGAAAAAAACGGCAGGATTCACCTGATGCATGCCAGTACAGGATCCATGAAAGTGGAAATTTCCGAAAAGCCCTTACATGATTACTTGGCGGGTTTTAAGTCCCAATCAGCCATAATGGTAGCCAGGGGAATGTCCGCCAATTGATTTTAAATCCCTATATAAATTCAGCCGAGAAAATCCGGGGCCTTATATCTTGGCTTTGGATAGGAGTAAAAGCCTTCACCGGTTTTTTCTCCCAATTTTCCTGCATCCACATAATTTTTTAGCAGCTTGGCAAAGTTCTGGGAAATTGGATCATTTTGGTTTTTGGTGACATGCCAAACGGTATCAAGACCTATGGTATCCATCATACCAAAAGGCCCTATGTCCACCCTGAAATTGACCATGTAGGATTTGTCTATAGCTTCTACTTCAGCTACATCATTGGCCAACAGTCTACCCGCTGAAGATAGGATAGCACCAAGTATGGAATTAAAAAGATATCCGTGATTTTCTTTTTTGATGATCACGGGTACCTGTTCAAGTGACCGGCCAAAATCTTCCAAAATAGGAATAAGTCCAGGATCCGTTCCCGCATGAGGCATGATATCCACGCCCTTTGCAAAAAATACATCATGGAAATGTAGGGCACAGAATTTCTCAGGTCTCCCGGAAATCTCCGCAAACATAGAAGGTAACAAAAAAGATGTATTGGTGGTGAAGATCGTTTTCTCCGGCGCGATTTGGCCAAAAAGGCTCCAAACCTCATTTTTCACCTTGATATCTTCCAAAACACTTTCATTGATGATATCAGCATCTTTTACTGCATTGGCAGGACTATCTGTGAAAATAATGCTATTAATGGCATTGAATCCTGCAGCCTCTTCCAATCCAGTGTTTTTTGCCAATTGCCCAATGATCTTTTCCATGGTTTTTTTGGACTTTTCGAGAGCCGTGGGAAAGATGTCATAGATTCTTACTTGGTAGCCAGAAAGAGCGGACTGCAATGCCACTCTAGTACCTAATGTACCTGCTCCTAAAATGCATACGTTTTTGATTTTCATGGCTTAAATGTTTTGGGTTTTTATGCTTTCCAATGCTTTTTTTCCACAAGCTTCGACCACATGGATCAATCCTGCGAATCTTGGGTCATCCGCAAACCCCATACAGTACCTCTTATATATCTGCTGCGCAATTACACCTACTTTAAAAAGTCCAAAGGCGTAATAATATACCATATCATTCAAATTGAGAGGACTGTTTTTGTCGTAATAATGAATCACTTCTGACCTGCTCATATTGCCCGGGGCATGGCTCAGGTTGAACATTTTCAACAAGTCATTGTCATCCTCTTCGCACCAATACGCCAAGCTGCTACCCAAGTCCATCAGAGGATGGCCTACTGTTGCCATTTCCCAATCCAAAACAGCCAGAATCTCAGGATTGTTTTCCCCACCGAGTACCAAATTGTCATACTTGTAATCGTTATGGATAAACCCTACCGCTTCTTCTTTGGGAATATTAAGATTCAGCCATTCACTTACTTTTTCCATGGCTTTCAAATCATCGGTCTTTGATTTAGTATAACGCTCTGACCAACCTTTTACCTGCCTTACGGTATAACCATCCGGTTTTCCCAACTGACCTAAGCCTGACTTTTGCAACTCAAGCTGATGCAGCTCCAATAAACCATCAAGTGTATTTTTGGAAAGTTGACCAAAAAAATCTTTGTCCAAGGTCAATCCCTCTGGAATCCGGTTTCGCAGGATCAGGCCCTCTACTTTTTCCATGATGAAAAACGGTGCGCCGATAATTTCCTCTCTTTCGCAGCAATCCACTGGAAGCGGAACTTTGCTGTAACCCGCTTTTTGTAAGGCTTCCAAAATCCGGAATTCCCTGACCATATCATGGGCTTTGCTGATTTTAAGTCCCAAAGGTGGTCTTCGGAGTACAAACTCTTTGGAAGGGGTAGTGATCAGGTAGGTCAGGTTGGAATAGCCGCCTTTGAACTGCCGGATGCCTATAGTCTCTTGGTCCACCTGCAAAACCTCGGACAGATAAGGTCGGACATTTTCCAGCCCTTTGGGATCATTCTGTTCAGCCTGCATATTTCTTGAGGGTTTCTCTTGCCAAAACACTTTTGTGTACTTCATCCGGACCGTCATATATTCTTGCGCCCCGCTCATGTCTGTACCAAAAAGAAAGAATCGTATCATCGGTGATACCCAAAGCACCATGAGTTTGGATGGCTTTATCCAAAGTTTTCATCAATACATCAGATACAAAAAATTTGATGGTTGAAATGTCCATTTTGGCTGCTTTAGCACCTTCCTTTTCAATTCGGAAAGCGGTGGCCAATACCAGCATTCTGGCTGCTTTAACTTCAGCTACTGCCTCAGCGATCCAGTTTTGAACAGTTTGTTGACCGGAAAGCGGCTTCCCTGGATCCAACTCCCTGGACAATGCCCTCTGACACATCAGGTCTATTGCCCTTTCACAGATTCCAATCCAGCGCATGCAGTGATGAATTCTTCCCGGTCCCAATCTTTCCTGTGCCAATGAAAACCCTGATCCTTCCTTACCGATCAGATTGGAAACGGGAACCTTGCAATCTTCAAATCTTACTTCTGCATGGGACATGTAATCCTCACCTACATCACCCATGATAGGAATATTCCTAACCAGTTTGAAGCCCAAGTTATCCAGAGGAACCAATATCATGCTTGCCCTTTGGTATGGGTTAGGGTGTTCGGGATCTGTTACTGCCATCACTATGGTAAATGCAGCTCCGTCAGCCGAAGACGTGAACCATTTGTGTCCATTGATGATGTATTCATTACCCACTTTGACAGCCGTAGTGGAAAGGTGTTTGGGATTGCTTCCTGCGTGCTGTGGTTCTGTCATGGCAAAGCAAGACCTTATTTCTCCCTTTTGAAGAGGTACCAGGTATTTTGATTGGAGTTGAGGAGAGGCAAATTGATGCATCAACTCCATGTTCCCAATATCCGGCGCCTGACAGTTGAATATATAGTGTCCCAGAGGGCTTTTGCCTAATATTTCTGAGACCCTGCCAAATTCCGTGAGCCCCAGACCTAAGCCTCCGTCACTTTTGGACAAGTGAGGGGCAAACAAACCTTCTTTTTTGGCAAGCTGCCTTAATTCCTGAAGTTTGGGCAAAGCAGCTTTGAAGGACCCATAAACTGCCTCTTGCTCCAGAGGAATAATATGGGTTTTGACAAATTGATCGTACCTATTTGAAAGATGTGCCAGTTCGTCTGACATCATCAAGGAAGAAAAGTCCATTTTGCTAATTTAAATTGTAAATCCGCCATCTGCGGTCAAAACTGTCCCGGTTGTGTATGAAGATGCTTTAGATGCAAGGTAAAGAGCAGCTGCTCCGATTTCTTCCGGTTCACCGACCCTTTTTATAGAAAGAGCCTTCATCATGTGGTTCATGATTTTTTCATTGCTCCACAGAGCCTCAGAAAACTTAGTCTGAATCAAGCCTGGGCAAATGGCATTTACCCGGATTTTATGGTCCCCCCATTCTTTGGCAAATACTTTGGTCATAGAAATCAGACCTGCTTTACTCACCGAATAAATTCCTAGCCCAGGCTCTGGAGAGATGCCTCCGATGGAGGAGATGTTGATGACAGATGCCTGTGAGGAGGCTCTGAGGTATGGAAAACATAATTTCATGAGGTGAAATGGAGCCTTAAGATTGACATCCATTATTTTATCATATGCATCTAGGCTTGTTTCATGCACCGGCCCAAAGACAGGATTGGAAGCAGCATTGTTGACCAGCACATCGATCTGACCGTATGCTTCAATTGTTTTTTGTACCAGATTTTCCAAATCTCCGCTTTTACCCACATTGCAGGCTATTCCTGTGACCTCATATCCTTTTTGCTGAAGTTTGATAGCCATTTCGTCAAGAGTTTCTTGCTTTCTGCTGCTGATGACCACTTTAGCCCCCGCAGCTGCAAAAATCTCTGCTATGCTAAATCCAATGCCTTTACTTGCTCCTGTGATAAGGGCTACTTTGCCCATAAGTGAAAATAATCCTGATAAGTCCATTTTTGAGTTGGTTAAAGTCAGCCTTCAAGATAAAAAATTCTGACTTCTCATACCTCTTTATGCAGTAAAAATATTATGCATACCGAGTATTTTTTTCTAACTTCCAATTTCTAAATCCAAAAAAGCAATTGTCATGAAGCAAGTAATTTTTAATGAAACCGGCCATCCTGAAGAAGTCTTAAAACTTGAGGAGGCTGAATTGCCACAACCAAAACCACATGAAATCAGGATAAAAGTCAGTGCCAGAAACATCAACCCCTCTGACATTATGTTTGTAAGAGGGATGTATGGTATTACTCCTAAGTTGCCTTCGAGCGCTGGGTTTGAAGCTGTGGGCACAGTGGATATGGAAGATGAAAAGGCAACAATTAAAAAAGGTACTAAAGTGATTTTTACAGCAATAGGTACATGGAAGGAATACCTATGCATTCCTGCCCAAACGGTGATTCCAGTACCGGATGCCATGCCCGATGAAATAGCCTGTCAGGCCTTTATCAATCCCATGACAGCTTATGGGATGATTGCTGCCTCAGGGCTTAAAGAAGGAGATTGGGTTTTGGTGACTGCCGGAGCATCTGCATATGGGAAGCTGGTGATTCAGATGGCAAAATCAAAAGGTATCCGAATAGCCTGTACGGTCCGCCATGATGATCAGAAAGAAAGCCTGACTACACTTGGAGCTGATCTGGTGATCAATACTGAAAAGGAGAAATTGCAGAAAGTCATTATGGAAAAAACCGGCGAAGGCGTTTCGGTGGTATTTGATGCAGTCGGGGGTATACTTGGCGCAAAAGCACTGGCCAGTCTCAAAAATGGTGGTAGGTTGATGGCTTTCGGTGCATTAAGTTTGGAAAATATGCCGGTCAATTCAGGATTGATGATTTTCAAAAATTTGAAAATTGAAGGTTTCTGGTTGACTACTTGGATAGAAGCATTGTCTAATGAGGAAAGGCAGAAAGCATTTAAGACTGTGCTCGGATTTCTAATGAAGCAAGAAGTTAAAGTAGATGTAGCAGGAAAATACCCATTGGAAGAATTCAAAGCTGCATTGGAAGCCTATCAAAAGCCGGGGAGGAACGGAAAAATCATATTGATCTGAAAGCCTATTGAAAGGGCAGTTACCAATTTGGAAAACTCCGAAGAACAATGTTTGAAATTCACTTCAAGTGGATCTATAAAAATATCTAAAAGCCCGTTTTTGGGCTTTTTTTATTTTTTAAAAGTTGTCGATATCAACCTTACAAAGCTTAAATAAAATGCTTAAGTAAAAAATAGATTAACAATTTGTTAACAATAATTTACTGTTTGTTTAAAATATAATCTATGCTGAAACAGAACATTATTAGGAGAATTCATTTAAAAATGAACATTGCTTTTCTAAATCCCTATTGCCAAAACCTCCTCAGTAAGTAAAATATATTCTTTTTTTGAAGGTTTTTAGCTTAGATAATTTTATAAGAAAAATATTCATAAACATTTTTTTTTAATACTTTTCCAATTTTATAAAATAATCAGAAACATTTAAAATAAAATCTAGAATAAAAGAGGTTTAGAATTATTTAAAAATGTTATAAATGATTTAATATTATTTAAAACTTGATTTTTACTTAAAAAAAGTTAAATATTGTATAAAAAGTTTTGTTTAACCAATATATAACTACATGAGAAAAGTTTTACTTGGCTTTGCCCTTATGCTGATGAGTATACAATCAGCGATGGCGCAAAGTAGGACAGTGACCGGGACGGTTACTTCCCCAGAAGAACCGGAAGGAATTCCGGGTGTGAATGTGGTAGTCAAAGGAAGTTCTACCGGGACAATAACAGATATTGATGGGCGCTTCTCCATCAATGTACCCCAAGGAGCGAATGCTTTGGTTTTTAGTTTTGTGGGGTATCAGACAAGAGAGGTGGCCTTGACCAATGCCGATAATATAGAGGTTGAGCTTCAGCCTGATGTAAAAGCATTGGGAGAGGTAGTTGTAGTAGGTTACGGTACTCAGGAGAGAAGGGAACTTACGGGATCTGTTTCTTCAATTGATAACAGGGCAATCGAAAACCTTGTTACTCCGTCATTTGACCAACAATTGGCAGGTAGAGCACCAGGTGTTCAAGTGACTACCCCTGGAGGTGTCTTGGGCCAAGCTCCTGTCATCCGGATCAGAGGTGTCAATTCGATTACTTCAAATGCAGATCCTCTGATTGTAATTGATGGAGTTCCAGTGGTCAATTCAGACAGGGCTGCCAATTTTCCAAGTAATCCCTTGGCACAGATTAACCCAGCGGACATTGAGTCTTTTGAGGTGTTGAAGGATGGCTCTGCTACAGCAATTTTTGGTTCTAGGGCTGCCAATGGTGTGATTTTGATCACTACCAAAAAAGGTATTACAGGAAAAGCCCAAGTGGATTACAATGTATCTGTAGGTTTCAATGAGGAAATCAATAGGTTTAGTTTGCTCAATGGAGATCAGTTTGTGGATATTGCCAATGAAAAAAGAACCAACGCAGGTCTTTCCGAACTGGCCAGACCAGGAGTGAATACGGATTGGCAGGATTACATTTTCAGAAGAGGTATGGTTCAGCAGCACAATCTGTCCATCAGGGGAGGTAGTGAAGCTACAAAGTATTTCTTCTCAGTAGGATTTACTGATCAGGAAGGTTACCTGAGGGCAAATGATTTGTCCAGATACTCTTTCAGGGCCAATGTGGATCATAGTATCAGCGATAGGTTGAGAATAGGTGTGAACATGAGCTTTTCCCAGACAGAGATCAATTCTTTGAACAATGGTGAAAACTCTCTTTCAGGTGTTACGCTTAATGCAACAAGGCTATTTCCAAACGTACCGATTTTTGATGCTGATAACACGTTTTTTGATGGTTTCAATGTGTCTTCAAACGGAGCTTCTTTAGGCTCGGGAAATAACCTTGGGGTAATTGATAACAATTTCCCCAACATAGGTTTTGTTTTGGCCAATAACAGGTTTAGAGGGCGTGTTTCCAGAGCATTGGGAAATGTATATGGTGAATGGGATATTTTGCCTGAACTGACTTTCAGAACGCAGTTTGGTGCTGATTTGACTTTTTCAGATGAGTTTGTTTCCTGGGACCCCAGACACGGTGATGGAAGAGGTAATGATGGTTTGATCACACAAGGATTTTTGCCTGCATACAGGTGGAACCAACAAAACACCTTGAATTACCAAACGATTTTGGGAGATGACCACAATATCAATGTGACAATAGGTACAGAGTATCAGTACACCAACTTTTACAATTTTTCTGCTACCGGTACACAATTAGCAGATAGGTTCTTTTTGGAAAATAATATTGTGACAGGTTCGGCAGGGGTCCAGCAGATAGGTGGATCTATGCAGGAGCAAGGTTTTGATTCTTATTTTGCAAGGGTAAATTACAATTACGCCGGTAAATACCTTCTTTCCGCATCGGTAAGAAATGATGGTATATCCGCTCTTCCACTGGCAAATAGGAGAGGTACTTTCCTGGGTGGTTCAGTAGGATGGAGAATTTCGGATGAGGACTTCTTCAATGTGGCAGCCATTAGGGATATGAAATTCAGGGTATCTTATGCAGAAGTAGGGAATACTGAAATCGGGTTTTTCCCATATGTCGGAGGTTTTAGTGCTGCGCTTTCTGGCCTTGGAGCAGGAATAGGCTACAGTCAGATTGCCAACAATGACCTTCAATGGGAAACGTCCAGAAAATTCAATGCAGGTCTGGACATGGAAGTGGGCAGGTTCAATATCATGGTGGATTACTTCCGCAATGACATTCAGGATTTGGTACTTCAGAGGATCACACCAAGCTCCCTTGGAGTTCCAGGAAATGCAATTTTCGAAAATGTGGGAGCCATGGTTAACCAAGGTATTGAATTAAGGGTCATGACTACTTTGATAGATAATGGCTTATTTACTTGGAATACAGACTTTAATTTTACCTGGCTACATAATGAAGTGACTAACCTGATCAACCCGATTACCAGTACTTACAACCGGACCGAGCTTGGTGGTCCCATTGCTCAGCTCTATGGCTATGAATGGTATGGTGTAAATAACGCAAACGGAAACCCTATTTATGTAAAAGGTGATGGCTCTCTGGCCCAGTTCAATTTACAAGAAGGAGACAATGGCTGGAGGGTATTTGATCCTGAAAACCCATCTGATGTAAGTGAGGGTACAACCAGTTTGGGTTCAAATGACCTGACCCTACTTGGAAATACATTGCCAAGGTGGCAAGGTGGATGGTCCAATAATTTCACCTATGGCAATTGGGACGCTGAGATTTTCTTCCGCTATTCTGGAGGAAATTATATCATGAACGAGACGCTAAGAGGTCAATTGGGAATGGGATTCTCTAATAATAATGCCGTAATCATGGACAGATGGACCGAGAGCGGACAGGAGACCAATGTACCAAGACTCTTTGCCGGTCAGGATGCCAATATCTGGGCCTCGGGTGCTGCCAACAGCAGATTTGTAGAAAGAGGCGATTTTCTCAGGGTTCAAAATATTGTTATAGGATATAGGGTTCCACAATCCGTATTGGAAAGTGCTTTTGCAGGAAATGTCCGCACGGCAAGGTTCTTCGCTCAAGTACAGAATCCATTTCTCCTTACTGGATATTCAGGATTGGATCCTGAGTTGAATACCTTCCCTGGCAATCAATTGCAGTTCGGTGTTGATTTCAATTCAGCTCCTATCATCAGGACATATTCCGTAGGTCTAAATGTTGGTTTTTAATCCATCCCACCTAAAAGATTAGAATTATGAAATTGAATAAAATAAATAATATAGCGGCCTCTCTTTTGGTAGGCGCAGGTCTGGTTTTCGCATCATGTGATGTTACAGACCAAACCCCGGTTACTTTGGTGCCGGAGGAAGAGGCATTTTCGGATGCGCAAAAAGTATTGGGTAATATTCTTGGTGTATATGATGCGGCACAAAGAGGTTTCTTCTTAGGAGCCATTCAACGAGGCTATCCTTTTGGGGCTGCTTCTATACAGCAGGCAGATATGAGAGCTGGGGATATGTACAACGATCAGTTGTTTTATGAAGTGACCTATATCGGTGCATACTCTCCAAGCACAGCCAATAATGCTGAATTTTGGATTTCATCTTATCGTCTGATCAACAGAGCAAACGTAGTTTTGGATGGAATTGAAACAGCACTCGAAAATGAAATCATCACCCAAGATGAGTACAATGCATATAGGGCTGAGATGCTGTTTTTTAGGGCATATACCCATTTTGAATTGTTGATGCATGTGTCAAGACCTTATGCGGACAATCCTGAAAGCAATATGGGGATTCCGTACAGGGACTTTGCTGTCAACAATACAGAGAGAGTAGACGAAGCCATTGAAATTGGCAGAGGAACTGTAGCCGGTACTTACGAAAGAATACTTCAGGATCTTAATGAAGCAGAAGAAATCGGATCATCTTCAGGTGCTCCATTCAGGGCTTCGACAAGTGCCGCTGTTGCACTTAAACTTCGGATCAAGTTACATCAACAGGATTATAATGCTGTTTTGGAGGAATTCGAAAAGCTGGATTTTTCACTTGCAGCTTCACCAGAAGTACCGTTTACCAGTCCTGCCGGTAATCCTGAAAGTATTTTCTCTCTGAACAATACTCCTGAGTCAAACCCTGGAGTAAATGGAGCGTTAGCGGCAATGTATGGAAATCCGAGTTTTGGTGGAAGAGGCTTGATAAAAATCAGTCCATTTTTCTGGAATGAAGATTTTTGGTTGGAAGGTGATTTGAGAAGGACAGAGTTAACATCTTCCAATGAAGACGGTATATATACTGCCAAGTATACAGGATATATCGATAGAGATGATCCGACTCCTTTGCTAAGGTATGCTGAAGCCGTGCTCAGTGCTGCTGAAGCCAATGCAAGACTTGGGAATCTCCAAGAGGCTTTAGCATTGCTCAACAGCGTTAGAGACAGAGCTATCCCAGATGATGCGTCTTCCTATACTTTGGCTGATGTAGGAGGAAATGCTGAGGGTCTAATTGAGGCTATTTTAAATGAAAAAAGGATTGAATTCCTGGCAGAAGCTATAAGGTGGTATGATATACATCGGCTTGCTGGTATGGGTGAGCTGGATGGAGTACCTGCCAAGACACCTTCAAGAGCAGTTACCAGTATTGAATTCTATGACCCCGAAGTCCTTTTTGGAGAGGATGGATTAAGCCCAACCCACTCTATAGCATATGATGAAAGCATATTCCTTTGGCCAATACCGCTTCAGGAAGTAGTTAACAATCCAACTTTGGCACAGGAGCAGAACCCAGGATACTGATCTGTACACTGTGACCAAACAATATCAAAAAGGGCTATCCGATTTTCGGATAGCCCTTTTTTTGCTTGTTGGAGAATATAGATAATCGTATAGGTATTGAAAGCTAAACTTTAAAATAAAGATGCCTGAACTGCCTGTGGCTTGGATGCTTGTATGGTTCCTTTGAGCATGTCCTGCAAAAGTTTGATAAATCCCGGCTTCCAGTTCTCCAAATGGATTTTGACTTCTTTTCCCTCATATCCAACAGGGCCCATCAAGCGCTCGTAACCGATCAACATACTCCAAACGGTATAAAAAGTTACTTCTGCCTGTAGTTCAGGACGGATGCTTCCGTCTCTAAGTCCAATTGTGACCATCTGAATTCCGATTTTTCCACAATCATGATGGATTTCCAGCAATTTCTGAAAATGATCACTTTTCAAAATCTGTGGATCTATTTCCTTTTTCAATTCTTCATCATTGTATTGCTTGACCAATCCCATAAAGTTTAGAATGGCTTCATTGTAAATTCTATGGTTTTGGGTAAAATCCAAATAAGAATAGGCAAGCTCCGTGATCATTTGAAGACCGGCTTTTCCTTTGACTTTATAAATTTCCTTGAAGATCGATTTGAGTTCATCGAAAGCCTTTTTGGTCAAAGCCATATATAGGTCTTCTTTATTTTTGAAGTAAAAATAGGTGAGTCCTTTTGATATGTTGGCCTCTTTGGCCACATCCTCCATCTTAGTGGCTGCATAACCTTTACTTGTAAAAAGTTTGATGGCTACATCCAGAATAAGTTTTCCTTTTTTCTCTTTTGCTGCTGTGGGCATGATACAATTAAAATATGAACTGAGTTCAAATATATTAAACCCCGTTCAATTCATGCGCCTGTATTTCAAATAAAAAAATAAGGTATTGAAATACAGGAGAGAAAATTTTCAGTCCAAAACACATTCCTTAAATTCGTTCCACTGACCTTCATTCAGTCTTCTATTTATCTCTGCAATATATGACCTTAAGCATGTTCTTAGCTCTTCACTGTACTCTAGCTTCAGGTCCATAAGGTCTTTTCTAAAACGGTTTCTTAAAGCTGTAAGCTGATTTTGGATCGCAATGGGATTAGCTTGTTGGTTGTTTACAATTCTTTTTCTTTCATCTTCCACTCTTTTGAGAAGACTGGAAAATTCACTTCGGTAATTTCTTGAAACATTGTTTCTACATGCACTAAAGCTATTAGTAGCAGCCCTTATCTGATTCATTTGTGGAAGACTCAATCCTATGGATTGAAAACAGTTATACAAGTTTCTGTTGTTTCCTTCAAGATTGTTGGCATCAGTACGGGAAACTCCATAAATACCGTGTAATCCTTCAGACCTGTCTTCGAAGGACCTGTCTTGGTCGCCTCCTTCTACTTCAAATTCAAAGAAAGTGTTATGTAAAGCATCAGTGACATCATCTAATTCGGAATCAGCCCGGACTCCGTCGATTGGATCTTCCTTTTGGTCAAATTGGCATGAAAAAATTAAGGTCGAGAGAAATAGAGGTAAAAATGCCTTTTTCATGACAAAATCTGTTTAATCGAATCAAATATAAAAATTAAATTCTCTTCAAAATCAAAAAGGTTGAATTTTTCAAATAAAAAGCACCCTTATTTGAAGGGTACTTTTCTTAGGCAATTTCTACAATATAGTAATTCTTCTTTCCTTTTTGGACTAATAAGTATTTGTCCTGAAGCAAAGTGAAATCAACTGCTGAATTTGGGTCAGTGAGCTTTTCCTTATTTACGGAAACTCCCCCGCCCTGAATCATTTTTCTGGCTTCTCCTTTGGACGAAAATATGATACCTGAAGTCTTTTCTGAAAGCAACTCCACCACATTCGAAGTGGATTGATATTCATTCTTGTCGATTGTGGTCTGTGGAACACCATCAAAAACCTGAAGGAATGTCCTTTCATCTAATGCAGCAAGGTCTTCGTTGGAGCTTTTTCCAAATAGGATTGAAGAGGCTTTGACCGCCATTTCAAATTCATTTTCTCCATGAACCATAATGGTTACCTGCTTGGCAATTTCCTTTTGCAATATTCTTAGATGAGGTGCTTCCAAATGTTCTTTTTCAAGGCTTTCGATAACTTCCCTTTCCAAAGTGGTAAAGATTCTAATGTATTTGGCAGCATCTTCATCGGATACATTGAGCCAGAACTGATAAAACGCATAAGGAGAGGTCTTTTCAGGATCAAGCCACACAGAACCACCTTCTGTCTTCCCAAATTTGGAGCCATCGGCTTTGGTAATTAGAGGAACTGTCAGTGCATAGGCAGAGCCTCCTTCCATTTTGCGGATGAGCTCAGTTCCTGTCACAATATTTCCCCACTGATCGGATCCTCCGAGCTGTACGCTTACATTTTCATTTTTCCATAAATGGTAAAAATCATATCCTTGGATCAGTTGATAAGAAAATTCTGTGAAGGAAAGCCCGTTTCCATCTTCCAATCTTCTTTTGACTGAATCTTTGGCCATCATGTAATTGACAGTGATGTATTTACCTACATCTCTGATGAAGTCCAAAAAGGAAAACTTGGACATCCAATCGAAATTGTTGACCAGTTCTGCTTTATTTACAGTGCCCTCCTGAAAGTCCAGGAATTTGGCCAATTGCTTTTGCAAGGAAGTGACATTGTGTTCTAAAGTATTGCTATCAAGCAGGTTTCGTTCTGCTGATTTGAAAGAAGGGTCTCCGATCATTCCTGTAGCACCCCCAACCAAAGCGAATGGCTTGTGACCAGCACGTTGAAAATGCAGCAAAGTCATCACCCCTACAAGGTGACCTATATGCAAAGAATCTGCTGTGGGGTCGAAACCTAAATAGGCGGACGCCATTCCTTTTTCAAGGTGATTGTCCAATTCCGGAGTCATGTCCTGAAGCATTCCTCTCCACCGCAGTTCTTCTATAAAATTATTCATTATCGCTAGTTCAGTTTTTTCAAGCTGCAAATATAGGTTTTTAGAAAAGAGTAAGAAACCTAAGCCTGATTACAAGGGGAATTCTTTACAAAAATTCCAAAAGTGGCCTGCCAAGATTTTCTTTTCCAGATTAGCTTAAGATACACTTGGCAGGTTTAACTTTAGACAGATGAGGCTTATCCTTTCAAAATTTCTTCAATGTCTTTAAGTTCATCAGGTGAAAACTTGGTGTTATCGGTGGCTTTTACATTATCGGCCAATTGAGAAGCTTTACTTACACCGACCAATACGGTAGTGATCCTTTCATCTTTCAGCAGCCATGAAATGGCCAATTGTGCCATCGTCTGCCCTCGCTTTTGGGCAATTTTATTCAGTGCTTTTACTTTGGAAATCACCTTCTCTGTGACCTGTTCTTCTTTGAGGTACCGACCGTCTTTAGCTGCACGGCTATCGGAAGGAATACCCTTGAGGTATTTATCGGTAAGTATACCTTGTTCAAGAGGTGAAAAAGCAATGGCACCGACCCCTTCCTGTTCCAACACATCCAACAATCCATCTTCTACCCATCGGTCCATCATACTGTATCGTGGCTGATGAATCAGCAGGGGAGTGCCCAAACCATTGAGTATCCGGACGGCTTTAGCGGTGTCTTTTGCGCTGTACTGGGAAATGCCCACATACAAGGCTTTGCCTTGTCTGACAATTTGATCTAGGGCAGACATGGTTTCTTCAAGAGGTGTGTCTGGGTCAGGTCTGTGGTGATAAAAGATATCTACATAATCCAGTCCCATTCTTTTCAGACTTTGGTCCAAAGAAGCAATCAGGTATTTTTTGGAGCCGAGATTTCCATAAGGACCTGGCCACATGTCCCATCCGGCTTTGGTGGAAATGATCAGCTCGTCCCTGAGTGATGCAAAATCTTTTTGCATGATCCTGCCAAAATTTTCCTCAGCCGATCCGTAAGGGGGACCATAATTATTGGCCAGATCAAAATGGGTGATGCCAAAATCAAAAGCAGTTCTAAGGATCTGTCTGGAATTTTTGAAATCTGCATCATGGCCGAAATTGTGCCATAGTCCCAGTGAAATCTCAGGAAGCATGATCCCGCTATTTCCGCAGCGTCTAAATGGCATGCTGTCGTACCTTTTAGCATTCGGCTGATATGGAGTCAGGGGATTGTGGTCATTAATGTTCATATTTCTTTTTTGTTAGCGATCAGTTTATCGACAACATTATTGATTTTTTCGGGATTATCCTTCACAAATTTGATAGCTGCATCTCTAAGCGCATCCATATTCGCTTTGCTGGCATCATCCATATCCGGTTTGGCATTGTGAAGATCTGGTTCCAATCGTATAAATCCCTCCTGATTTTCACCGGCATCAAACAGCCACTCGAGTTGGTGGGAGACAGTTTCAGAATTACCGGACATCATAATGTCTATCAACGGACGAATCCATTGCACGAGACCGAACCTTCTGGCTTTTTCAAAAGGAAATGATTCCTTTACTGAGCCTGTTCCCAATGAGATCATCAGCATGTTTTTGGAAGTAGGTTTTTTGATTTCCCCAAAATCACATTTTCTGACCTCTGCATAGGCACACATGGCGGGATTGTTGGCAAATACACCTCCATCAATCAATGGATATTCTGCGCCAAAACGGGACTTGATCAATGCTGCTTCAAAATAAGTGGGTGCTGCAGCAGTAGCCTGCGCTACATCTCGGATAAAGAAATCATGGGAAATATCATCACAGGCCTTTCCCCATTTAAAAAATGTAGATTTCCTGCTTTCAATGTCATAAGCTGTAAAAAGGCAAGGCTTGAGCATTTCGCTTAGATAAGTGTCACCAAAGTATTCCCGAAGTGCTTTTCTGAGGTTGGCATTGGGATATTTTTCTTCCCGTATGCCAAATACCGTCCTCAATTTGTGTCCAAATGGCTTTCTGAAAATATCCCCTCCATTTTCATGATAAAGGTTGACTACTTCCTCCATAGAAAATTTGGGTCTTTCGGGCACTACTGGATCCGGCACCAGCATTCCACAACCTAAAATTCCCCCAGTGCTTGTACCCGCTACAAAATCCACATAGTCCACCAAGCGGGCTTGTGGATTGCTTTCTTTTTCCTGTATTTTTTCTTCAATCAGTTGAAGGATGGTGCCGGGTATTATCCCTCGGATACCTCCTCCGTCAATGGAAATAATAGCTACTTTTTTCATGATTTTCAAAAGTAATGTGGTGAAAAATACTTATTTAAAACTCATTTAAATGTAAGAAAATCAGATACAAAAACCCGAATAAAAGGAGATTATGTTTAAGCAATCTATTATCTATGAAAAACGAAATTTTTAAATTTTAGCGCATAGTGTACAGAATGCTTTTGAAAAATTTATTGTCAGTTTGGATCTATTAAAGTATCCAAACTCCCAAAATCACAGAAAAGGCAGCAATACAAAAAATGACCAAAATGGGTTTCCAGGCAAATGAAATCCAGTCCTTGTAAGAAACACCTGCCGCAGCCAAAATCGCCATCAGGCCACCATTACTTGGCGTGACCAAATCCATTATTCCTGCACCATATTGATAGGCCAGAATGACCACTTGTCGGCTCAGACCAATCAGGTCGGCTATAGGCGTCAATAAAGGCATGGTAAGTACTGCCTGACCGGAGGTACTGGGTACCGGTACATGCAACAAGGCCTGTGAAAACATCATTCCCAACGCAGATAATGCCAATGGAAGGTTTTCCAATGGAGTAAACAACCCATAAATGATCGTATCAATTACCTGCCCTTCTTCTAATACCAAATAAATACTTCTTGCCAAACCCACTATGATGCCTGCAAAAATCAATTCAGCAAAGCCCTCTGAATAGGTTTTGGCAGTACCGTTGATTCCTAGCTTCCCGATTATTCCTGCAGACAAGCCCATCACAAAAAATATTGCAGACATCTCATTGTAATCCCAATCCCAATTGCTCAACCCGTATATCATCACTGCGAAAGTGATCGCAACTATGGTTAGGATCAACTGATGTGCTGAAGAAAGTTTCTCTGGTTTGACAGGATCTTTTTCCGCTTTAAGTTGATTTTCCTCTCTTCCATTTCTGATCATGTACATGACCCAAAACAAAAGGGCAATCAATAAAAATACCATGCGGTACAAACCTGCCGAAAATACAGGTACCTCAGCAACTTTTTGGGCCAAAATCACTGAAAAAGGATTGGAAGGTCCAAAGGCTCCACCAATCAGGGCAGAGCCGAGACAAAGTCCAACAATGCTCGTTTTGCTGTACCCAATTTTCTTACTCAAAATCAGTAAAAGCGGCACCATGGCAATGATCTCCTCCTGTAGTCCATTGAGAGCACCGGCGGCAGCGAAAAGAATGCCGACCAGTGCCAGTAAAAGGCTCTTGGCATTTGAAAACCGAAATATCAAGGATTCCAGACCGGCTTGGAACGCCCCGGTTTTTTCCACTACATAAAAAGCCCCTCCGATGATAAGAATAAGCACTACAACTTCCGCTCCTTCAATAATCCCCTCAGGAACACTTAAAACCATTTTTCCTATTCCTACAGGATTGTTTGGAATCTGAGAATAACTTCCCTGTACCACCACTTCACGCCCGGTATTTGGATCCATGGTCCTTTCGTAAATGCCCGAAGGTATGATATAGGTCAACAGGGTGGCCAAAGCCACAAATGCCAACATGATGATCATAGGATGAGGGAAGGAAAGTCTTTTCATGCAGTAGGAAATAATTCTGGTCTACTTTTTTGTAAATCATTCCAAAGAAAAAGATGCTTGGATACAGATCAAATATTAAATCTTCTATGATTTGCAAAAGACTGTATTTCTTTTCCTAAATGGTTTTTGGACAATTCAATAATGAGAAACATGTATATCCGCAATTATACAACTAACCAATTTAAATAAGGGCCTATTTAAATCCGATACTAATAGATATTGGATATTCATTGATATTGGCTATAAATCACAGGTTTTGTTCCACTATTTAGGTTCTACTTGTAAGTAAGCGGATAATCATGATGAGAAACAAAGATTAGTCATGGGAATTCTGCATCTGTCTGAAAAGTGAAGATAAATGTCTGGGTTTTTCCTTATGGTCGCAGATTTCCTCAGAAGCAATTGTACCTTCACCCTGACAGGTGCGGCATGTAGTAAACTCCTTGAGATCACCATCACAGCGTGGACAGGTATGTTTGCCCTCTCCATTGCATTGGTCGCATTCATGGTATTCGATAAGGTTAAAAACATTTCTTTTGGTCAGAAGTCCTTTGCCAAAACATCTGTTGCAGCCTACCACGCCTCTTTCCTTACAGAGACTACAGCTTTGTTCTAGTTCTTTTTCACCTTCGCAGGTGTTGCATGCCAAAATTCTATAGCCCTGCCTGTTGCAAAAACTACAGGCTTTAATGGCGTCTAACGGTTCTTGAAGTTTGGCTTCCAGTTCTTTGGCCTCTTCAAACTTTTCGGCATTTCTGCCATTGATCTGCAGGTACCTGGTGAGGAAATTCCTGCTGTTGTCATATTGCTTTAGCTCATAAAGAGTAACTGCGAAGTGATAAGGCATTTCCGGTGAAAGAGGGAGGTTGTTTTCAATGATCTGTCTAAAATAAGTATTGGCCTTTTCATAATCGCCTTTTTCCATTTCCTCCAAGGCGTAACTGAAGAGTCTTGCCGAACTTCCTAAGTTTGGCCTTGCCTGTGCGTAAGCATCATTTACAGAACACACTGCCAACAAAAGGCCTAAACTGCAAAGAAAGGATTTGAAAAGAAATGTATTTAAAGAGGTAATCTTCATCGGTATAAGGTACTGTTGGGTATTGTTTGTCGAAAGTAATCAGAATGGTTCAAAAATACCAATTCGGAGACTTTTCTTAAAATTTCAGGAAATCAAAGGATTTGTAAATGCTTTGTTTAATTTTAGCTATAGTTTGTAGAAACATGCGAAAACCCTTACTTACATTTTTGAAGGTGATCGGCGTAATTTTCGCGATCTTGCTTCTAATTGTTATCGTCTCATACAGACCGGACATTTCTCTGGACAGGCTGATATCAAAGTATACAGATGAAAATTCCTACTTCCTGAAAGTTGGGGAGGAAAACGTCCACGTACGGGTAAAAGGTAGGGGAGAACCAATATTTTTGATCCATGGTAGTTTTTCCTCTCTCCACACTTGGGAGCCATGGGAAAAAGAACTGAGCAATTTTTTTAACACCATTTCTATGGACCTCCCAGGTCATGGACTTACTGGCCCTTCCAAAAGCAAAGCTTATGGAATCGAGGATTATGCTGCTTTGGTTTTTGAAATTGCCGATCAGCTAAACCTTAAGGAATTTCATGTGGCAGGTAACAGTATGGGTGGGGCTGTGGCACTTAAAATGGCAACGGACCAGCCTGAAAGAATTCTATCTCTTAACCTGATAGATGCTTCGGGAGCACCAAGAGAACAAAGGTTAAGTGAGGAAATAGAAAAGAAAAAAACCTATGATTCAGGAGCTACCATTTTCAAAATAGCCCGTAATCCTTTCTTCAATAATTTCCTGCTGAAGTTTACCCCCAAAAAAATCTTTGAAAAAACATTAGAAGAGGTTTTTTATGATCCTTCCAAAGTAGATAAAGCTATGGTCAACCGCTATTACGAGTTACTAAGGAGGGAAGGTAACAGAAAGGCAACACTTGATAGGTTGACTACCTACAAACCTTATGAAGTGGACTTTGCCCGTCTGAATATGCCTGTTTTGATCATGTGGGGGGAAAACGACCAATGGATTTCCGTAGCCAATGCCCAAAAGTTCAAAGAAGTCATTCCAGAGGCAAAAGTTAAAATTTTTGAGAAAACAGGCCATGTTCCCATGGAAGAAAGGCCGACAGAGACTGTCACGGAATACTTGGCATTCTTGGGTATTCAGGTAGATTTGGACTACTTTTCGAGTCCAAAATTCTTAAGCCATGTTCATAGAGTACATCATCCTTAGCTTTCTATTGGTCCAGACTGTCCTGATTTTATTTTTACTGAACCAGATTCAAAAGAAGAAATCCGCAGAAGGAGATACGGAAAAGCAACTTTCGGAACTAAGAGCAGAGCTCAATCGGCAGATGCAATCCAATCGAGGGGAAATCCAACAGGGTCTGATCACTCAGTTTCAGCTTGTATTTGACAATTTACGCAGCAGTTCCAGAGAGCAGCAGGAAGCGTTGAAAGACTTTGGAACTGTCTTTCGTGACAATGTTCAGGCTTTCAATTCCCTTCAGAGAGAAAAATTTCAGGAATTGGTCCAAAAGCAAGAGCGCATGCTCTTATCCACTGAAGAGCGATTGGAAAAAATGCGGGAAACCGTAGATGAGAAGCTTCAAAAAACACTTGAAGCGAGGTTGGGGCAATCTTTTGAATTGGTAAGCAAGCAACTCTTGGCAGTACAGAAGGGACTTGGAGAAATGCAAAGCCTGGCAACAGGAGTGGGAGACCTTAAAAGGGTGCTAAGCAATGTAAAAAGTAGGGGTGTTCTTGGAGAATACCAACTTCAAAGCATCCTCGAAAATATCCTTTCACCGGATCAGTATGCATACAATGTACAGGTCAGAAAGGGTAGCAGTGAAAGGGTAGAATATGCTGTCAAAATGCCAGGAAATACCGATGAGGAACCGGTTTATCTTCCCATCGATGCCAAATTTCCACAAGAAACCTATTACAGGTTATTGGACGCTTACGATACCGGAGAAAAGACTGTCATTGATGTGGCCAGAAACGAACTTTTCAAAGCCATTAAAAAAGCAGCTCAAGACATTTCAAATAAGTATGTGCATCCTCCTCACACGACAGATTTTGCTCTTTTATTTCTCCCAATGGAGAGCCTCTACGCAGAAGTGGTAAGGGATGGCCACTTGGCACAATTGCTACAAAGAGAATACAAAATTGTTATAACGGGACCTACTACTCTTGCAGCCATGTTGAACAGTCTTCAGATGGGATTCAAAACGCTAGCCATACAGCAGCGGAGCTCAGAAGTTTGGAAAGTGCTTGGGGCGGTCAAAACTGAGTTTTCCAAGTTCGGGGACCTGATATCCAAAGCCCAAAAGAAGATCAGTGAAGCTTCTACGGATTTGGATCAATTGGTAGGCACCCGAACAAGGGTAATTCAGAGAAAACTCAAAGAGGTAGAACAACTGCCGGAGGAAGAAGGAAGCAAATACCTGGAATAGTATGGGTGGGCCTTAAAGGTCCCGGATATTTACATTTCGGCCGGGAAAGGGTCATAAAATTCCTTTTTACTGTTAAATGCTTCAATTTCGTCATCACTGATTAAACACGATTCCAAAGTTTCTGCTATTTCTTCCTTGTCAAGATCCTGGCCAATAAAAACGAGTTCATTCATCCTATCTCCCCATTGCTTGTTCCATTTGGACTCTATATATTCCTGATTATAGACAAAAGATTCAAACCGGATCCTTTTGGAGTAGGGCATACTGCACCACCATACACCAGCTTTTTCCATACGGAAAGACCCTCCTGCCTGAGAATAATTGAGTGCATCGTCTGGTCTGGAAGCCAGCCAAAAGAGTCCTTTTGCACGGATGACTCCACCGGGATAGTTATTGCTAAGGAAATCAAATAAACGCTGGGGATGAAAAGGTTTCCTATTCCGAAAAACAAAAGAACTGATGCCGTATTCCTCTGTTTCGGGTGTATGTCCCTCAGACTGAAGTTCCTTTTGCCATCCTGCTGAATTCTGTGCCTCTTCAAAATCAAACATCCCCGTATTGAGAATTTCTGAAGGTTCAATTTTTCCAAATTCAGACTCTAAGATTTTTGCTCCCGGATTCAGCTTTCCAATTGCTGCTTTCAAAAGTCCTATAGTTTCTTTATCTACCAAATCTGTTTTGTTCAATATGATCACATTGGCAAACTCGATCTGGTCAGTGAGCAGGTTGACTATGGTGCGGAAATCATTTTCCATATCTGTCAACTCCCTATCCATCAACAATTCATCAGTGTTGAAATCTTTGAAAAAATTGAAACAATCCACCACTGTGACCATCGTGTCCACGTAACTGAATCTGGATAGGTCAATTCCATTATCTTCATCGACAAAGCTGAATGTCTGGGCTACAGGTACAGGCTCGCTGATACCGGTACTTTCTATCAGTAGGTAATCAAAACGCCCTTCTTTGGCAAGTTTTTCCACCTCTACCATCAAATCTTCTCTCAGTGTACAGCAAATACAGCCATTGCTCATCTCCACTAATTTTTCTTCTGTTCTTGACAAAGTATTTTCACTTTCTACCAATCTGGCATCCACGTTTACTTCACTCATATCGTTGACAATCACGGCTACTTTTAGTCCGTGCTTATGATGTAGAATATGATTGAGTAAGGTGGTTTTTCCGGCACCTAAAAATCCGCTCAGTACGGTAACAGGAAGTTTATTTGAATTCATGGTATTTATCTTTAATGCAATATTGTTGCAAAAATAGAAATTCATTTATTAAAATCTAAAATTATTTTACAAATGATTTCTCAGCCTCGAATAAACAAAAAAAGGTTCCCGATCAAATTCAGGAACCATTTTCGAGTCGATTAATTTCTTTGGAGTTGCGAAGAAATAGCATTTTTGATTATTCCAAGCCATTTCTGGGCAATAACCTTTTCTCCATTTAAATCCGAATAGTAAGTTCTGTCAAAAACTTCCACATAGGTAGATTTATCCGATCCTTTCAATTCAATTCCTATTTTATCAATTATGATGACTTTTTCTTTGCCACTTATAAGTGTCCTTACTTCTTGACTAACTCCGGTAGAATTGATTTTTGAAAGTGCAATGACTTCTAGCTCTGAAGTTCCCATTTCAGGATTAAATAGGAGGTATTGCCTACTTTGATCTATACCCAAGAAGTACCGGCCTCTCCACATTTCATATTCAAGGAGTTCAAATCCCAAGTTCTTGGCCTGGGCAAGTTGGTTTTGGATTAGGAATCTATTTTTTTCTTTTACTCTTTTGGTGTAGACATACAAAGGAGCAATAAATGCTGCTATCAATAGCAGCGAAATGCCCAATGAAATGGGCTCAATATCCAGTATCATAAGGATGTATGGTTGTTTTTTAAAGCCAACAAATGGAGTTGGCTTGGGATGAATAATGGTGAATTAAATCAAACCAATAGAAGTGGTTTGGGATCCATAAAAAATCAACTTATTACCAGAAAAAATGGAAAGGAAAAAGCTTTTTATAATTATTGAGGTTTGGACTGACTGCCAATTGTACCCTATGACAAAGTGAAATCAGACGATTTGTCCAGAATGAAACTATTTTACTGTCAGGATGAATGTCATTGTCGCCCTGAAATTTTTCAAAAACTATACTGGATGTTTCAACAAGAATCTGAAAGTATTTTACCTCTTGATTTTCCCACTTGAAATCAGATGGCTGAATCTTTTGATGATCAGAATAGTCTGATGAATTTAAACTGCATACACACAAAACAATAAAAATTCCTGTAAGCATCCCGAGTAGGCTCAAGCTTAGGAATTTTTGATATGCTGAGTGATTGATTTTCACAATTTTCAATTTGGTTATATATGTCAAATGAAGTACCAATTGTTGAAAAAAAATGGAAAACCGGAAAATAAAGATTTTCAAACATTGAAAATTTATTTTCCGGTTTTTTGGTGGTACTATAAGTGTTTTTTATAAAATACCTTTGGCTTTTATTTCGTAAACTCCTCCTTTATCCAGTCCGACAAATATCCTATCAGTATTTCCTTCAGTGACCAAGATCATATCAAATACACCTCCATAATTGATTCCCGGAAAAGTTTTGGTAGTCCATGTCTTGCCTTGGTCTTTTGAATAGGACAATTCAAGAGGTTGTGGCTCCGGAGTTTTGGCCCACTTACCTGTATATATGAGTTTTTGGTCCTGATCACTGATTCCTATTCCCATAAAAAAGTGCGCTTCTTCATGTTTTTCTATCAATGTTTCCCAAGTCTGACCATTGTCGGAAGTTTTTGAAAGTTCGCCTTCCCAGCCTACATAAATGGTCTGAGGGGATAGTTTGTCAAAAGCGACTTTTTTCACCACAGTTGGATTAGGGACAAGGTCATTCCATTCATTTACTACTGATTCATTTTTAAGATGAACCAAGTAACCGTTTTCTATACCACCTTGTCCGCCAAGCCAGATTTCATCGGGCTGAACAGGGTTGACAAAGGCCCTGCCATAATTTGAAAACATGTGCCAGTCACCCCATATTGGATTCCATGTTTTACCTTTGTCCGTGGAGGACGCCAGTACCATCCTTCCAAAACCAAATATAGTGTTTTGCTGAGTTGGGTGCCTTTCAAAATCCACCAACTCTTCCGGCTCATCTCCTCCAAAATTATGTTCTATCGCCTTCCATGTTGTCCCTGCGTCTTTAGTTTCCCAAAGCTGTGGAAAGGCCTCGATCTCGGGATTGACATTTCTATAAGAAATCAACATTTCAGAGTCTGAAAAAATCACCGCATCTTCCACATTTTTACCCTTCAGTGCTATATTTTTGAATTTGGCAGGTGAACCTAGATTTTTGACATAAAAGCCATCTTGGGTGCAGGCATAAAGCTTGTTGTTGCTCAATACCAGTTTATTCACTCTAGGCCCCTCCAAGCCTAAAAATTCAATGGAGAAATTTTCATCAATTACTTTTACAGGAGAATGCTCCTTTTCACATCCGGCTGAAAAAAGAAGAATCAAAATACCGCTGATGATTTTTGCGGTCTTGCTTAATAAGTATTTTGTCATGGTGCTTATTGGTTTAATTTTTTTGAATGACGAAGGGCCATGTGGTGAATGCTACATGGTTTTTTAAATTATTTTTCACATTCCGGCGTTTGTTCCGTATAATTCAATCAAACTGTATTTTCCAAATAAGCTTTTGATATGCGTACACCAATATTTCTCTTGACATTTCTTATATTTTTTATGGGCCACACCTCTGCTTTTTCCCAAAAAGTATATGATGTAGAATTGGATGTTAGGGAAAATTCTGTTGTGATCAACAACACTGCCCTGGAGCTGATAGAAGAAGAAAAACATGAGACCGCAGTCAGGATTCTTGAATCTGTGCTAAAAGACGATCCCTCTTTTCATCCTGCCTACCTCAATTATTACAGGGCAGGGAAGAATCTCAGTGAAAAGACTGATAGGGTGGTCGAGGTATTGAAAACAGGCTTGAAAATATTTGAAGAAGATGATGAGATGGCTTATTACCTGGGCAATTTGTTTCAAAAGGAAAACAGGTATGAGGAAGCCATAGCAGCTTACACAGAAGCTATCAACTACAGCAAGGTGAATGGGGAGGATTTCCCATTGGTATGGGCTTATTATTTCAACCGGGCCAATTGTTATCTCAAAACCAATCAGTATAAAAAGTCACTTCCAGATTATGATTATGCCTTGACCCTCAGTCCAGGTAATTATGATGTGCTCACCAATAGGGGGTATGCATTCTACAAAACAGATAATAGCGAAGCCGCATGTGAAGACTGGAAAAATGCCAGACAATTGGGCAGTAAAGTCACCCAAAAGTATCTTGACAGTTATTGCCGTTGATTTAACAGGATTTTTTTGGGGAAAGTTGGAAAAGAATATACCTTTCGGAACTTGATGGAATAGGGTATGACTTCACCCATTTCCCAAAAATAATTTTATTCTATGAATATAGTCATAGCAGGCTCGGGAGACATGGGCTACCATTTGGCGGAGCGTCTGAGTTATGAGAATAAAAACATTACCCTGATAGATCTGGACAAAGATGCCTTGGATTATGCAGCAGCACACTTGGATGTGATGACTGTGGTGGGTGATGCGACTTCCTTTGAAGTGCTCAAAAGTGCCAATGTTTCCTCTGCCAGTATGTTTATGGCTGTTACCACTTCCGAAAAAACAAATATTGTAGCAGCTATTCTTGCCAAACAACTGGGAGCTAAAAGGGTAATAGCAAGGGTAAGAACCCATGATTATCTTGATCCGGAGCATGATAGGTATTTCAAGAATATCGGCATAGACAATATCATTTCTCCCACCATGCTTTGTAGTGGGGAAATATCAAAAATGATGAGAAATTCAACTTTTTCGGACGTATTTGAATTTGAAGGTGGTAAACTAAATGTAGTCGGGGTTACTTTGGATCAATACAGTTCTTTGGTAGACAGAAAAATAGCGGATACCAGAAACAATCCCATTTTTGAAGATGTCAAGATCATTGCCATTGTTAGGGGTCAAATGACCATTATTCCCAGAGGCAATACAGTGGTAAGGAATCAGGATCATGTTTTTTTTATCTCTAACAAAAAGGCAGTTACCTCGATCATAGATTTACTGGAACAGAAAAAAGTCAGTATTAAAAATGTCATGATCATAGGTGGGGATGACATGGCTTATACCACTTCCAAAACCCTAGAGGAAGAATATAGGGTGACTTTGATACATAGAGACAAAGAGAGGTGCAAGTGGCTATCTGAAAGGCTGAATAATACTTTGGTCATTCATGGGGATTATAAAAACATTGAATTGCTCATAGAAGAAGGCTTGGAAGAAATGGATGCTTTTATTTCTTTGACTGATTCTTCCGAAACCAATATCATCACCTCTCTGAGTGCCAAAAATCACGGGGTGTATAAGACCATAGCTCACGTAGATACGCGTGAATATATTCATATTTCCCACAGTATCGGTGTGGATTCTCTTATCAACAAGAAACTTGTGGCTGCCAATCAGATTACCAGATACCTGAGAAAAGGGCAAGTGGAAGCAGTATCGGAGATCTATGGAGTGGATGCAGAAATCATCCAGTATGTGGTCAACAAAAACAACAGGGTAACCAAAAATCCCTTGAAGAACCTACATTTTCCTGATACGGCAATAGTTGCTGGGGTTATTCGAGGCAATGATGAGGTATTTATACCTGACGGTGAATTCACCTTGCAACTTCATGATAAAGCTATAGTGTTGGCACTCCCATCTGCCAAGCCAGCATTGGAAAAACTCTTTCACTGATTATGATCCACTTTAAAGCTATTGGCAAAATAATGGGGGCATTGTTGATGCTTTTTTCCCTCTTGATGTTTCCCGGGGTCGGTTTTGCTTTGTATCATGGAAGCGATGATTTAATGGCTTTATCCATTTCGGTAGGGGTATCCTTTTTGACCGGATTTGGGTTGTTTTCCACTTTTTCCAAGCAAGATCAAAATATCCGAAAACGGGAAGGTTACCTGATAGTATCTCTCAGCTGGTTTTTGATGAGTATTTTTGGAATGTTGCCTTATATCCTAAGTGGCGCAGTAGAAAGTATCCCGGATGCCATATTCGAAACGGTTTCCGGTTTGACCACTACAGGAGCTACTATTTTGACAGATATAGAAGGTACTGCACCTGGAATCCTTTTTTGGCGGTCGATGACCCAATGGATAGGTGGACTGGGAATCATCGTCTTGACTGTGGCCATTTTTCCTTTGTTGGGGATTGGGGGAATTGAACTGTTCGTTGCTGAAGCTCCGGGACCTACATCTGACAAGCTTCACCCAAGGATATCCGAAACTGCTAAAAGACTTTGGATGGTATACATAGGACTTACCTTTTTGCTCGGTATCATTTATTTCTTGCAAGGTATGAGTTTGTTTGATGCCGTTAACCATTGTTTGACTACTATGGCTACTGGTGGTTTTTCCACAAGGTCGGACAGCATGGCATATTTTTCACCTTTCATTCAATACACTTCCATAATATTTATGTTCCTTGCCGGCACAAATTTCACCATTATCTATTTTGGTTTGAAGGGGAAATTCAATAGAGTTTGGGCTTCTGATGAATTCAAGGCATATCTCATATCCGTGATTGCACTGGTTTTTCTATTGGTTTGGCCTGTTTGGTATTACTCTGGGGAAGGATTTGAAAAAGCATTTCGGGATTCCTTATTTCAAATTATAGCCTTGATAACGACCACAGGGTATGTCACCGCAGACTATACAGCATATCACAGTGGATTGACTTTGGTCTTCTTTATGTTCTTGTTTCTCGGAGCTTCAGCCGGATCGACATCTGGAGGAATAAAATTTATTCGGCATTTGACATTTTTCAAGAACTCCTGGCTGGAGTTTAAAAGAATCGTTCACCCGAGGGCAGTAGTACCTTTAAAAATCAACGGCGATAGGGTAACGGGCAAAATTGTAACCCATATCATGAACTTTCTTTTGATCTATTTGATGATATTTGTTTTGGGGTCTATTATAATATCTTTGTTAGGGTACGATATTCTGACCTCGTTTGGTGCTGTAGCGACTAGCCTGGGAAATGTAGGTCCAGCAATAGGTAGGGTTGGACCTATGGACAATTTTGCATTTTTCGATCCCACTGCCAAGGTTTTTTTGTCATTTCTGATGTTATTAGGAAGACTGGAATTGTTTACTATTCTTGTGCTGTTCACTCCGTATTTTTGGAGGGCCAATTAACTCTTGGGTATAGAAAATAAAAACTCAGAACCTTGACCCTGTGCACTCTCGGCCCAGATTTCACCTTGGTGCATAGCAATTAGCTCTTTTGAAAGCAATAAGCCCAGACCAGTACCTTTTTCCTGATGTGTTCCGGGAGAAGTCATGAACTTGTTGCTGAAAAGATTTTCTTTTACATCTTCCCTGATTCCTATTCCGTCATCTTTGATGCTGAACACATACTTTTCTTTTTCTTCTTGCACTGCTAGAGCTATCCCATCCCCACTATGGGTATATTTGAGTGCGTTGGCTAGTAAGTTCCTGTAAACAATGTCCAGCATGTCCTTGTCCAGATTGACCGATAAGGATTCAGGAATTTTATTGATGACCAGCTGCCCTTTATACAAATTTGTTTGTGTCAATAAGCGGATGTTTTTTTCAGCCAATCGGTGAACATTCACATATGACTTTTGCATGGTCATTCCTTTCATCTGGTTTCTGGACCAAAAGAGAAGGTTTTCCAATAATTGTTCGTTTTCTCCAAGACTTTGGGATACCTGGGGGAGGTACTTTTGGAATTCCTCCTGACTCAAATTGTCATCATTTAGTAACTGCATCATACTGATCAAAGAATGAAGCGGGCCTCTAAGGTCATGGGATAGGATAGAAAAGATTTTATCCTTAACCCGATTTGATTCTTCCAATTCTTTTGCCTGTTGGGCAATTTGTTCCTTTTGTTGTCTTAAGATTTCATTTTTTTCTTTTTCCTTTTTCAAAAATCTGTAATACACATAGAGGAAATAAGCCAGACCCAAGATGATTACAAGCATGGCAATAGCCAGATATAGTTGGATTTGCTTATTCTTTTCAATGAGTTCTTTTTCCCTGTTTAAAGCTTCGATCTCTTCCCTTTGCCGTCTAATTGTCAGGGCTGACAAGTGATTTTTTGTTTTTTCGGCATTTAGGATTGCTCTTTCTTTCTGAAGTAATTCAGAATATTTCTGGAAATTACTTTGGTCACCTCTCTGGAAATACAATTGGGCCATTTGCTGGAAAATTGGGATCATGGATTCAGATTGTGGTCTTTCTTCATGAATGGGAATTGCTTGCTCCGCATACTTAATGGCCTTTTCAAGTTCCCCCTGTCGGATCTTCAGTTCAACGAGTTTTTCCAGTGCATTCAAAGCCCTTACTAAATCATAGGTCAAACCAAATTCCAGCAAATTGACCATATCTATTTCTGCATTATCCAGATCACCCATTTCCATGAGAAGATTAGCTCGATTAAATTTAGAAACTGCCAATTGTCTTTCATTACCAAGCCTTTCACGTATTTCAATGGCCCTGTCTATTGTCTGTATGGCCTCCAAATACCTGCCAAGTTCACCCAAAACCAAAGCTTTCCCTGTATAGTTGTATCCTAAGCCATCCTGGTCATTTGCATTGAGAAAATATTCTTCAGCTTCTTCGTAGTGTGAAAGGGCCTCCTCAAAGAGGTCTCTATAATTGTAAATCTGGCCAATGTTATTAAGAGAGTGACCTGTCTGTATTCCAAGTCCTGCTTTTCTGCTTAAGTCCAATGCCTGTTCATAAAGTAATAATGCTTCTTCCTGAAGGTTTTTATTCCGATAATACACTCCCAATCTATTTATATTTTGGGCAGCAAGATTGGCATTCCCCAGGCTTTTTGCCAATTCTATTGCCTCCATATAAAATTTCTGCGCTGTATCAGAATAGTGGATCTCCCATACCAATTCTGATAAGATCTCAAGTCTTGATTCCTGATTTTGGGTTTTGGATAGCAATTGATATAAACTGTCAGCCTTTAGCTGATGGGTAGTGGTGACCTGCTGCCCTGAGGCTACTTCTTGAAAGAAGAAAAATAAAATTAATGGCAGCACAAAATAAATGCAGGAATTTGCTTTCAATCTCTATTTTTTTGAATTTCGGTTTGAAATTATGGTTTTATTATTCCATTACAAAATGAAATTATTTTTTAGGAAATCAATTGTGCTTTCATTTTTACAATTCTATCTTCAAGAGACTCTGAGCTTAAAGAGGCTCTAAGCCTGTCTACCATAATAGGGAAGGAAAACGGAGTAAACTGACTAGGTTTTTGAAGCACAATTTGTTGGGTATTGATTTTTTGAACGGCTTGAAGAATTTTATTCTTCTCCATCTGCATTTCCAATACTTCCCTATGGGCTTGTTTCAGTAGTAAATTTTCCGGATCATAATCTTCAAATACTCCAAAAAGTATTCCTGAATTGGATTGGAGATGTTTGAGTTTTACTGGTTTGCCGGGATAGCCCTGAAAAATCAAACCTGAAATGGTGGCTACATCCCTGAACTTCCTTTTGGCCATTTCACTTTCATTTATGCAAGCCAAAATATCCTCATCCAGATTTTTGCAGGTAAAAAGGTCCTCCTCAAGTGCTTCTTCAATTGGTATGTGCTGATCTGAATGAAGTTCAAACCCATAATCATTCATAGCAATGCTGAAGGAGATAGGGTAACTGACAGACAGCCTGTAAGCAGTCAGGGCCCCTAGGATTTCGTGTACCATCCTGCCTTCAAAGGGATAGAAAAAGACATGATGTCCATCTTTTGATATGTTTTTTTCGATCAAAAAAGTATTCTTATCAGGTATCAAAGAGAGGCTTCTCTGTAATTCCAAAAGAGGAATTAGGTATTGGATTTCCTCTGATTCGTGGACTGCCTTGTTGCTTTCTTCCAATATTTCCCTGATTTTTCCGGAAAGTTTGGATGTAAGAGAAATTCTCCCTCCCATATAAGATGGTGTGTTGCTGCTCTTTCTTTTCGAAAGCTTTACTATAGCACTCAGTTCTCTGATTTTGACAAACTCGAGATTCCTACCGGAAAAAAAGAACCTGTCACCCGGCTTCATTTTAGAAAAGAAATATTCTTCCACCATACCAAGAAAAGCACCATTTTGAAACCTGACTTTGAGCATGGGATCACTTACAATGGTACCCATACTTAGACGATGTCTCATGGCTGTTTTTCTGTTGCGCACTATAAAAAGACCGTTTTCATCAATTTCCACTTTGGCAAATTCCTCATAGCCACTCAATGAGTCCCCGCCTTTGGTGATAAAAGACAAAATCCAACGGTATTCTTCCTCATCTAAATTTTTGAACGAATAGGTGCTTTTGACAATTGGAAAAAGCTCTTCAGGATAGAAACCATCGCCAACAGCCAAAGTGACCAAAAACTGGATTAAAACATCATAGGGAAGATCGGGACAATGAATGGATTCCATATCTCCCTGTTCGGTGGCTTTGCGCAGGGCGGCAGCTTCTATAAGTTCCAAAGAGTGGGTAGGCACAAAATATATTTCACTGGGCAATCCCGGCTGATGTCCTGAGCGCCCGGCTCTTTGGAGAAACCGTGCCACACCTTTTGGGCTTCCAACCTGAATTACCGCATCCACAGGTCTGAAATCCACTCCAAGATCCAATGAGGAAGTACAAACCACCACTTTAAGTTTGCCAAGATGCAGTGCTTCTTCCACCCAAGTCCTTACTTTTTGATCGAGTGAACCATGATGGACAGCTGCCAGTCCAGCCAAATCAGGTCTTGTTTCCATGATTTTCTGGTACCAGATTTCTGTTTGGGCCCTGGTATTGGTGAAAAGAAGTACAGATTGATGCCGGTCTATTATTGGTAGGACTTTGTCTATCAGCTT
Organism: Arthrospiribacter ruber; assembly: GCF_019343195.1. Taxonomy (GTDB): domain Bacteria; phylum Bacteroidota; class Bacteroidia; order Cytophagales; family Cyclobacteriaceae; genus Arthrospiribacter; species Arthrospiribacter ruber. Next base: position 188,710 of record NZ_RPHB01000004.1, on the reverse strand, counting down.
GATCCCCAAGTGTCCTGCCCAAGGGTATTTTTCCAGCTCATCTGGAAAAACTGTCCTAATGTTAATTTTCTTTTCAACTTCGGATTTGATGATATGTACTGAGAGCTTGTCTCCCAAAAGAGCTCTGAATGCTTCTTCCAAATTGCCTATGGTGGCTGATATTCCCCATACCTTGATAGGATATTGTAGCTTGGACCGGATATAGGCCATGGCCAGCTGTACCTGCACACCCCGCTTGTTGCCCATAAGTTCGTGCCATTCGTCAATTACAATGGCCTCCAGATTTTTGAACAAGCGACTGTTATTTTTCTGAGCCAGCAAGATGTGCAATGTCTCAGGGGTTGTGACCAAGCATTCAGGAGGATTTTTCTTTTGTGACTCCCGGTCCTTATTGCTGGTATCTCCATTCCTTACAGCAACTTGCCAAGGTAATCCCATGCTGTCACATACCTCCTGCATGGCTTTTTGAATGTCCATGGCCAAAGCCCGCAATGGAGTGACCCAAATGAGCCTTAGCCCATTGTTTTTGGAGGTATGCCAAGTGTCCGGATTGTTTTGTATGTAAGAAAGCAACACAGGAAACCAAAGGGCAAAGGTTTTTCCACTTCCGGTAGGAGCATTCAATATTCCTGATTTTCCATTCAGATAATCTTTCCAAGCTTGAACTTGAAAGTCAAAGGGTTTCCAATCTTTAGATTTGAAATAGTTTAATGCTGGTTCTAAATTACTTTCAACCATATTTTTCAAGTAAGGCTTTAAGGTCTTCCAATGTATTGGCCTCCTCTATAGGTTTGTCTTTTCTCCATCGCTGAATTCGAGGGAATCTCAGGGCAATGCCTGATTTGTGTCTCTTACTTTCCTGGATTCCTTCAAAAGCCAGTTCAAAAATCAAACCTGCTTTCACTGTTCTCACTGGTCCGAATTTTTCCATGGTATTTTGCTTGACATACTTGTCCACTTCTTTGATCTCCGCATCTGTGAGTCCAGAATAAGCTTTGGCAAAGGGAACCAAATTTTCCCCTTCCCAAACAGCTAAAGTATAATCTGTGTAGAGGTCTGCTCGTCGACCATGACCTTTCTGGGCATAGATCATGACTCCGTCTATGGTAAGTGGATCTACTTTCCATTTCCACCAATTTCCTCTTTTCCTGCCAACCTCATATGGCGAGCTTTTGCGTTTCAACATAAATCCCTCAGCCATTCGCAGTCTGGATTCAAGATGCAGTTTTTTTAATTTTTCAATGCTGTATTCTTGCAAGGTAGGAGATAATACCAAACTTGAATGTTTTACCTCCAAGCTCAATTTCTCAAGTATTTTCCTTCTTTCTCTCAAAGGCCTTTCCCTCAAATCTTTTCCATCATATTCGAGAACATCATAAGCAATAAAGCTTACGGGAGCCTCTGCCAATATTTTTTTACTCAGATTTTTTCTTCCTACTCTCGTCTGCAATAAGGAGAATGGGAGAGGGGCTCCATTTTCGTAGGCAATGATCTCCCCATCAAGCACACAATTCTCGGGCAGTTGCCTTGACATTTCTTCCAATTCAGGGAATTTTTCCGTTACCAACTCTTCTCCCCGTGACCAAATAAAAACCTCTTTGTTTCTGTGGATAACCTGTCCTCTTATCCCGTCCCACTTCCATTCAATTTGCCAGTCTTCGAGCTCTCCAAGGTCACTCAGGTCCTTTTCGAGTGGGTGTGCAAGATAAAATGGATACGGTCTGGAAAGGTCATCACTGGGATTTTTGGAAAGAATGAGGTCTTCGAAAGTTACATGATCAGGGTGCCAATCTCCCATCAGCCTGTGTGCCACCTCGGTTTTTTCCATATCAAATGCATTGGCAACAGCTTGAGTGACCAGGTTTTGACTAACTCCTACACGAAATCCTCCGGTGATGATTTTATTGAAAATAAATTTTTCATCCCGGTTCAATACAGACCAAGCCCATAGGATTTTTTCTTTTTTTTCATGTTCTTCAATTCCCTCCATTTGTCGGAGGTATTCTATCCAAAAAGCCAAGGTTTTGTCCTGTGAGTCCTTATTGACGGGCAGAAGCAAGGACAATGTTTCAGCAAGATCTCCTACAGTTTGGTATGATTCTTCAAACAACCACTCAGGTATCCCTGATTGCTCTATGCACCAGGCTCTCAGAAGTTTGGTATTCACCTGTCTTTTAGGTCTTTTGTGAGTGAAAATGGCTAATGTCCAGAGCTTATCTTTGTCATCAACAAGGAGAAAATACTCTTGAAGAGCAGCGAGTTTATCCGAAGTTTTATTGCTTTGATCTAATTTTAAAAAAAGTGCTGCAAAATGATTCATGGGAGCAAAAGATGGAGAGAGAAGTGAAATTAGTTTTTATTTCTGTAAAATTGTTTAAATTTCTGATGTCCTTTACAAACTGAATGGCCTAGATAAACGTTTGTAATTTGAAAACTCTCCACTTATGAAAAAGTTGATATACACTCTCGCTTTTTTGGTACTCATTTCTTGTAATGAAGATCAAAGTGATCCCCTATATACAGATAATGAAGTGGAATATACCTTGTTTAAAGCTTCTGATTTTGATTACACAGGAGTGCTTAAAGTCCGTGAAATGATGGGAGGGGAGTTGGAGTTGGAAATCCAACTGGAAGGTCAAAGGGGTGAAGAGCCCTACTTTTTTCCTGCACACCTGCATTTTGGCACCTATGATGCTGTAGATGCACCCATGGCACACATGCTTGATCCTGTAGACATTAGAACATTGAGAAGCACTACCATATTGGGAAGGCTTTCTAATCAAGAGAGTTTAGATTTTGATGGCTTCAAAAATTTAGATGGTCATATTAAGGTACACCTTGCAGACTCAGGACCCGAATATCAGGTGATTTTAGTAGCTGGCAATATCGGTGCAAATGACAATAATCCAGGAAGTTTTGATAGTGAGAATATGACCTTATGTTCACCTTACTTTTAAAAGGAAAATTGATTATTAGCAATTTCTCATGCAGGATAAATTGATCATTGAATCTTTTGTTAAAAATGTACACTGACTATCGTCAACAGAATACGGCTGAGCCAATTGTTTAAATGGCTGAATAGTAAAGCGCGAATACACACTGAATTACAATAGCCAATATAAAAAAAGCCATCTTTGGTGATGGCTTTTTGATGATAATTGTTCTTGAATTAAGATTCCACAGGAGGGGTTACCTCATCCAATACCTCTCTGTCTTCTTCACCATCTTCTATATTGGCTTTATCGGACATTATTTCGTGGATTTTTTCTCTAATTTCTACGATTTCCTTATGCATAAGCTTCTGGTATTCCAAATGCTCTTCATCAGAAAAAGGCTTCATAGGATTGTGAACATGATACTTTCTCTGCTCTTCGTCATCATGTGAATGTTCATATCCCGGTACTTCAATGATGTCCTTATCCCATGCCTTCAGAAGATCTTTGATTTCTTCATTTGAAATATCATTTTCTTTAAGGGCTTTTTCCAACTCCATGATTTCTTCTCTGATATCCAAGGAAGATTGGTGGATTTCGTTGGCTTCGGCATAAAGAGCTGGATCACCTTCCTGGTCTTTTTTTTCTGAACAAGAAACTAAAGAGAAGATCATTGCGGTCAATACAAGTGAAAACAAAGTTTTTTTCATAATTCATTTGGTTGGTTTAAACTAAAAAGAGGAAAAACCTCTAAAGATCTTTCCTCCAATTATAGTAATAGATTAGTGATTAATCAATATGAACTTCATATACTTTTCTTGTGATATTGCCATTTGCATCTTCAGCCCAGATGATCAAGTCCAAATGGTCTTCACCTTCTGGTAATACGATAGCATTGTCACCTGTGAAAATATCCTCAAATTTGAGTTCAGAACCATTTGGAAGTTCAGGACCTGAAAGGTCTCTCCAAGCAGAATTTCCCCAAATTCTTTCGTAATATTCTTCTCCGGCAACTCTATGGTTGTGGTCATGGTCATGATCTTCTTCTACCAATCTTACCCATAAGAAAGTAATCTCAGAACTTAATTCATGGCTTCCGCTGCCTACAGTTCCTTCCACTTCCAAAGCTTCACCGGCTTCACCTTCAATTTCACCATCATGCAAATTCGTTACTGCAATTACCGGAGCATATGGTCTCTCAATGTAGAAAGTAGCCAAATAGTTACTTCCGTCGGCAAAAGAAGTCTGGTTGCCATGGATATCTACCGCAGAAATGATAATGTCGTAAGGCCCAGCCAATACATTGTTTTCAACACGGGATGTAGGTCCCTCCCAGTAAATATCTGTAGATGAACCGTCCACATTTAGGAAAGTAGATCCTTCAGGAAACCTCAAGAATGGAGAACTTGCATCCGGACTATAAATATCTTTCACATTTAAAGCGGAAAAAACATTGCTCATTCTGCCATGAGTATGTCCGTCAAAAGAATTATGGATATCAAGAAGGACTTGCCCAATACCTGACTCATCACTTACACTGAATCTAATGTGCATATGGTCTGTAGAAGCTGATCTTACTTCACCTTCCATGGGCCGAAAACTGTCTCGACCTTCTGCAAAGCCGATAACAGGAGCTTCCAAGTCACTTACCGGAGGATTATCGTTTTCATCATTGCAGGAAAAAAGTACTGTCATGACAAGGGCACTAAATAATAAAGGTATTCTTTTCATTGGTTTAGACGTTTATGTTACTTTGTTGTAAATGCAATTGTATTGCAAATATATGGTCAAAAAATAAAGACCCAAAGAAAAAATCGTTTTTCTATCTAATTGTAAGTGGTACTTTGATTGAAAAACTGATGTTTCTTCCCTGTTCAGGAAGGTTTAACAAGCGGTATCGGCTTAAGTGATTGAAATATACCGCATTGGTAAGGTTTTGTCCCGACAGCTGAAATTTGACTTCTTGCTTACCAAATAGCACATCTCCGCCCAACCCTGCTTCCAATAAGGTATAACCTTCAGTAGTCCTTTCATTCCGATCTACTCGATTTTGGTCCGCTGCCTGCCTGACTTCAGCAAAAACATAAAGGTTATCGAATACATTTCGGATATTTGGAAGTTTATATTCTACACCTGAAAGTACACTGAAAGGTGGAGTTAACGGTAGGGGTAGGCCCGTATCAAGATTTTGATTGTACACGTATTCTGCACCTAAGTTGAAGGTGAGGTTTTTCAGTGGAGAAATATTTGTCATCAGTTCACCTCCTGTGAAAATGGCGTTGTTCTGCCTGTATTCCCAAATGATGCTTGATCCTGGCAAAGGAGAAAACCTTGGTGCAGGAGCCAAATAAATATATCCATCATAGTAACCAAAGAATGGACTGAAAGTGACCAAAAACTTTTTGCTTGAATAAGCCAAATTAAGGTCTGTTTGATAGCTTCTTTCTCTTTCAAGGGTAGCATTACCTACTTCGTGTCGGAAGTTGCCATGATGCACTCCATTGGAGGAAAGTTCAATAGGTGTTGGAATCCTGTAGGCAGAACCTACATTGAACTTGAGGTTGAATTTCTCCAAAAATACCCAGGAAAATCCGGCAGATCCACTTCCATTGAAAAACTCCCGCTGAATATCAGGATTTCTTTGGTCCATTTCCCCAGTAGGCCTCATTCTTTCATATATAGGTTGTAGGTGTTCCTCTATATCATGATAAGCACCATCGAGTCTAAGACCGGCATTGACTACAAAATCTTGGGTGAACTTATGCTCACGAAAATAGAAAAGACCACCTTGTAAAGACTCAAAGTTTGGCAGAAGAAATTCAAAACCGCTTTGCCTATTGATGCTATATTGTGAATTAAAGCCGAAAATGGATTGCCCTTTTTCGCCATGGGTTTTACTGATGCGTGCATTGGCAGTCCACACATCTAGGACAAGTGAAAGGGCCAGGTTTCCAAATGGATTGTCAGGGGCGACTTCCTGTGCATGAGGCCTGGAAAACTCCCTTCTTTCATTTTTTTGATACCCCATATCCAACTCCAACCAATAATCATTGATGAGTATGCTGTTGTTCCAAAGTACTTTCAAATGCTGATTGCTTTGTCGCGGAATATCGATGTTCCTAAAATTACCATCATGTCGGAGGTTAAAGGAATTGGGAACCCCCACAGCACCGGCAAAAATACCGGCTTCCTGGTCAAATCGGCTTATAGTCAGCGTAGAATATCCCCAGTCCTTTTTGGCTCCCGCCATAGTACTGAAATGTCTTTCTCTGCCAGCAGTGTTCTTCAATCTGTTTTCGAAGATTGGGAGAATAAAACCGGCATAATTGAACTGATCTGCAGGAACCCGGTAATCAGCAAAATCCTGCATGGTAAACCTTCCTCCAAATACCAAATCACCCTGATTGCCTTCAACGGCTATTGAGTTGGAAAACATGTCATTGTTGCTCCTATACATGGATGTAAAAGAACCTTCGATTTCATTGTCCTGTTTAAATGCAGGAGGAGCTATATTGATAACTCCTGCCATTCCATCTGACCCATAGAGTAGGGAAGAAGGCCCTTTGACCACCTCTACACGGTCCACATCAAAAGGATCGATTTCCAATCCATGGTCTGCGCCCCATTGTTGCCCCTCCTGTTTGATTCCCCGGTCATTGATCATGATTCTATTGAAACTCATCCCTCTGATAACAGGCTTGCTGATACCAACTCCTGTATTGATAGTAGATATTCCGGGGAGCTTTTCCAGAGCATTGGCAAAAGTACCTCCATTGTTTCTTTCCAAAAAGTCCCTGTCCAATACCATGATGGTCTGGGACTGCTCTAATGGCCCGTTTTTGAAAGGGTTGGCTTCTATGGTAAGACTTTCCAGTTGGATTGCTGATTCTTTTAAACTTAGCTCTACGAATCGATCTGCATCCAAAATGCTGATATTTTTATTCTCAGCTCTAAATCCTACATGTGTGATGTGTAAATGATAGCTGCCAGGTCTTAAATTTTCAAATTGAAAAAAACCTTCCTCATCGGCTATGGTTGCTTTACCCAACTCATGGATGGACACAATAGCCATTAAGCCATCTCCATTGTCATCTCTTATAATACCATTGAGGGAATACCCCGTTTGTTGCCCTCGAAGGATGGAAGAAAATGAAGTTAGAAAAAAAAGAAGAAATAAAAGGTAACGCGTCAATTAGATGCAATATTGTTTCAGATGCAAAAGTACCAATTCCTCTCAAAAGTTCCCCTTAAAGCTCATTCTTTTTGAAACGTGATTGCAAAATATAAATTTTTTTATTTCAATCTTTTCAGGTCCTGCAAAATACCTTCAAGTCCATTCAAGCGGATCTCATATAAAGTATTCAGCCACATTCCCAATTTCCCTTCAGGGAATCCCTGACGGTGCATCCATACCAAATAATGCTCTGGAATATCACAGAGCAATCTCCCCTTATACTTACCAAAAGGCATGGTTTTGGTCACCAAATCCATTAATATTTCTTTATCCATTTGCCAAATAAAGTATAAATTGGGCTGATTTTAAATCTTTCATCATGAAATACCTTTTCTTCTTATCTATTACATTCCTTTTTTGTGTCCAACCCTTGAAATCCCAAGAACTGGAAGGCAGTTGGGAGGGAACTTTGGATGTCATGGGCAATAAACTTCCTTTGATTTTCCGTTTTGAGCAATCAGATGAGCAATGGAAAGGATTTATGGACAGTCCTAGTCAAGGAGCTAGAAATATAGCCTTAACCAAAGTATTGGTTGTAGGGAATATGCTGACTTTTGAACATCTGGCGGGAGGAATTTTGTACGAAGGAATATTGATGGGGGACATGGTCAATGGTACTTTTAAACAATCAGGTATGAGTTTCCCTTTGAACCTAAATAAAATGCAAGAGATGGAAAAAGCTTCAGAATCAAGAATACGCTCGCAGACCCCTGAGGCTCCTTTTCCATACGCTGAAAGGGAAATTGAATTCGCAAGTGAGACAGATAATGTAAAACTTAAAGGAACTTTGACTATTCCTGAAGGAAACGGTCCTTTTCCTGGGGTCATTTTGGTCACAGGTTCAGGACCTCAGGACAGAAATTCCACCATTTTTGAGCATGAGCCTTTCTGGGTCATCGCGGATTACTTGAGCCGTAACGGAATTGTGGTTTTGCGTTTTGACGAGAGGGGAGTAGGAGGTTCTGAGGGCGATTTTGGTAGTGCTACTTCCCGGGATTTTAAACTTGACGCCCAATCGGGTATGAAGTATCTCCAAGACCTACAGGAAGTTGATATAAGCGAAATTGGCATGCTAGGGCACAGTGAAGGAGGGATGATCGCATGGATGGTTGCTGCTGAAAAAGAAAATTCCTCTGTGGATTTTGTTATTTCTTTGGCAGGACCAGTAGTGTCCATTCCTCAATTGATGGCGAAGCAAACGGAAGATATTTCAAGAAGTACCGGGAATTCCGAGGAACTTGTAGCAAGTCAGGTAGCATTGAATACCAAATTCTATGAACTGATAAAGAAATATGGGGAAGTAGAAAAAATCAAAGAGATGGTCCCTGAGTTGGTAAAGGAGGTTTTGGATACCCACGAGCTACCTGAAGAGATCAAAGCCCAGCAAGCGGCATCACTGACGTCTACACTCACAAGCAGTCTCAACCCATGGCTGGTTTATTTTATTCAATACGAGCCCGAAAGTGATATAAATAAGATTCAGATTCCGACTATGGCTGCTTTTGGGGGTAAGGATATCCAGGTCAATGCTGCACAGAATGCAAATAAACTGATCTCTCTTTTTGAAGGTAAGGAAGAACTACTTCGTCTAAAGGTCTATGATGACCTTAACCACCTTTTCCAAAAAGCAGAAACAGGATCAATATCTGAATACATAGAAATTGAAGAAACGTTTAATGAGCAAGTACTCCGTGATATACTGGACTTTATCCTTGAGATAAGCAAATAGAAAGTTAAATGAGCTAAGGAAGTTTTAAAAACCTAAGGCCTTATCGTCTCCTCTTTTATCGGCACCACCTTCCAGCCTTCCATCAGGCAAAACCAGGATGGCATCTACTTTGCCCAAAATTGGGCTGTAACCCTCATTAATGTTATAACCTTTTTGTTTGAGCGCTTCGAGAGTTTCCTTTGAGAAACCATCCGGTTCAAAATTGACCAGATCGGGCAACCATTGATGATGAAATCTTGGGGCATTGACGGCTTTCTGCATACCCATTTCAAATTCCAAAACATTAAGAATGGTCTGTAGGACAGATGTAATGATGGTAGAACCGCCTGGGGTTCCCACTACCATTTTTAGCTTTCCGTCTTTCTCCACAATAGTTGGCGTCATGGAGCTCAACATCCTTTTTCCGGGAGCAATGGCATTGGCTTCAGCACCGATCAATCCAAACATATTGGGAACTCCAGCCTTGGCACTGAAGTCATCCATCTCATTGTTGAAAAAGAATCCCAATTCTTCAGAATAAAGCTTAGAGCCATAGGCCCCGTTTAGGGTTGTCGTAACAGACACTGCATTGCCAAACTGATCTACAATGGAATAATGCGTGGTTTGGTCACTTTCCAATATATGGATGTTCCCTTCTCTGATATCCGTGGAAGGTGTGGCTTTGTCAGGGTCAAAATCTGAAATTCGACTCTTGAGGTAATCCTGTTCGATCAATTGATCTACAGGTACATCCACAAAGTCAGGGTCTCCGAGAAAGTAATTTCTATCCGCATAGGCCCGTCTTTCAGCTTCTGTCAATACCTGAATGTATTCAACACTGTTATGTTTTTTTGAACGAAGGTCAAAATCCTCTATCATACCAAATATCTGGGCCAAAGTAACTCCACCGCTACTGGGAGGGGCCATTGAAATGATTTTATGGTCTTTGTAAGAGAAACTCAGCGGATCCCTCCACACTGCTTCATAAGAAGCCAAATCCTCCTCTGTAATGATACCACCTTCGGATTGGATGAAAGAAGCAATAATTTTGGCAGTTTCACCCTTATAGAATTCATCTCTGCCATTTTCTGAAATTCTTCGCAGTGTATTGGCCAAAGCAAGGTATTTGACTGTATCACCTTCCTTGTATTCTTTGGCAAAAAATGTGTTTTTCCCATTGACTTCAATAAAAGCCTTTCTGTTGCTCTCAAAACTTTTGGCTTGATTGGAAGTGACCACCACTCCTTTTTCGGCCAGCTCAATCACCGGAGTAAGAATGTCGCTTATCGGAAGAGTTCCAAATTTTTCATGAACAGCGAAAATCCCTGCCACAGTACCAGGTACGCCAACTGCCATGGCACCTGTAGTACTCATACCGGGGATGACATCTCCTTTTTCATCCAAATACATGTCAGGAGTAGCAGCTATAGGAGCCTTTTCCCTATAATCCAAGCTTCCGGAAGTACCATCTGATAATCTGAATACCATAAATCCCCCACCTCCGAGATTACCGGCAAAGGGAAAGGCTACTGCCAAGGAAAGCTCTGTGGCTACCATGGCATCAAAAGCATTTCCTCCTTTTTCCATCATCATGAGACCAATTCTCGAAGCCTCTTCCTTTGCCGAGACTACCATGGCCTTATCTGCTATGAGTCCTTTCTCAGAATCATGGTTGTTCTGCTCAGTGCTACAGGCAAAAATCAAGATAAATAAAAAGAAGAAGCCTAAACTTCTTCTTTTCAACCCTTTTGTTTTCATATCAATCCACCAAGGTGTCGTTGAATAATTTCAAAATTCTTTTGTATTCGTCTGTCCAACTGCTTGGCTCGACAAAACCATGGTCTTCCACCGGGTAAACGGCCATCTCCCAATTGTCTTTGCCCAATTCTATCAGAATCTGCGCTAGCCTTACCACATCCTGAAAATGCACATTGACATCCAGCATACCATGTGCTATGAGGAGATTTCCTTTTAATCCATCCGCAAAATAAATAGGAGAGGACCTTCTGTAGGCAATGGGATCATTGAAAGGCTCATTGAGGATATTGGAAGTGTATCCATGGTTGTAATGTGCCCAATCGGTTACAGATCTCAGTGCAGCACCGGAAGTAAATGTATCAGACTCATTGAACATGGCCATAAGAGTAATAAACCCGCCATAACTGCCTCCATAAATACCGATTTTGCCGGGAGTTACACTATGTTTTTCAATGAGGAACTTGGCACCATCCACTTGATCAGAAAGGTCTTTTCCTCCCATGTGTCTGTAAATTGCCGTTCTCCAATCCCTTCCGTATCCTGCTGATGCCCTGTAATCGATGTCCAATACTGTGTAGCCCAAATCCGTTAATAGATTGTGGAACATGTATTCTCTGAAGTAGCTTGACCACCATTTATGGACATTTTGAAGGTATCCTGCACCATGAACAAATATCACAGCTGCACCATTGTTCTTGTCAGGATCTGGCTTATATAATCTGGCCGGCACTTTGGCTCCATCTTGGGCGTCGAATGAAATCAATTCAGGATCTCTCCAATTGTAAGCCTTGAAGGCCTCACTTTGTCCGTCAGTTAGCTGTACAGGTACAGCGCCTGGCTCATTGGCCTGGATGTACAGTTCCCATGGTTTGTTGCTGTAGGAGTAAAGAATGGCTATGTTTTTTTCATCAGGAGATAAGCTACTATCATTATTTCCCGTCATATTGGTCAGTTTTTCCATCCGTCCACCTGCTAATGGCATCATGTAAAGGTGTCTTTCGCCAGGGTGAATTTCAGAAGTAGTCAGGTACCAATATTTTCCATCCCTTGAAATCTTAGGATCAAAAACCTCAAAATCTCCTTTAGTAAGCTGGGTCTTTTTTCCTGAACTTACATCCAAAGTGTACAAATGTGAATAGCCCGTGGCTTCAGATTGGAAATAAATGCTCTTATTGTCGGGAAGCCAGCCAAAAGTAGCACCGCCCCAAGACCTTCCAATACCGGGACCTCCAATCCAAGCTTCATCCCTTTGTCGGTCAAGGTTTTTCAATTCCCCGTTTTCAAGATTAAGAAGTGCAATCCATCTGTCTTTATTGTCATTGGAGTAGGCATTGATTACCGCATATTTTCCGTCTTTTGAGAAATTAGGCCCTGACAGTACCAAATCACGTTCTTTTTCTTCCCAGGTCTTTTCTGGATAGTCTTTGACATAATCAGGCAAATCTTTGATACCTGGCAGGTTGGATGAATTTACCAAGTATACGGTGTCTTTTTCAAGGTTGTAAATGGCCATTTCCACTTTCATCTGCTCGTCACCTACTTTGCTTCGGGTATTGATATCTGTGGTGTACCCGGATACATGGGTGTAATCAGGAACGATAGTTCTATTATTGTCCACTCTGGTAATGAGCGAAAAGGTGGCGAATTTTCCGTCTGGAGACAGCTGTAAGTTGGTCAACTGTTTTTTGCCAGTATAATAAATGAATGGCTCAGCTTCTTTAGTAGCCTCGGTGTAAGCCTTAGTTTTTTCTTTTTTCTCTTCTCTTTCCCTTACCACTCCAAGTAGATCAAGGTTATCTTTCTTGAGCCATTCATCTTTTTGGGATAGTTTTGGCTCTGACTCCTTTGGTTTATCACCGGATTTGATGGATGTGATCTTTTCCAGATTGCCTTTCTCTGTATCAAAGACATAAATATTGTTATTCATGTTGAAGGAAATCTTTGATTCATCGTTGAGAAACTTAGCATTGGATATGTCCTCACCCATGGATATCAATACATTTCTTTCACCTTTTTGAATGTCATAAATGATAAGGTTGCCCTGCTGAGTGAAGACCTTCTTGGTTCGGGCCGAATTGATATCGGCATTAGAAGGGATAAGCCTCCTTTTTTCTTCCAAACTGACCAACTGAATTTTTTCAGGTGAATTTAAATGGATTTTGTATAAAGAATCCTCAGGGTGGTTGTCAGGGTTGTAGTTGAAATAAATAATTTCTCCTTTTTGGTCCCAAGACACATTGGAAGGGAAATGTCCCATCCACTTTGGATCCTGCATGATTTTTTCCACAGAAAGACTTTGGGCAAATAGCCCGCCTACCATACAGAAAGCCAATGCTATCAGTAAACTGTACTTTTTCATAAGATTGAATTTTACCAAATATGATCTAATCGGTATTAATAAATAAGAAAAAATGTATGTATGGAAAAATAACTGGGTGAGATTAAATTCCTTTTAAAAAAACTTTAAGTTCATTTTCAATGATGTCGATCTGTCTCAATAATTCTTTGTAAGTATCATGGGAATTCTCAAGGTCAGATTCAATCTCTTCAAGTAATTTTCTTGTTTTCATAGCTCCAACATAGCTCATGCTAGGTTTAGCTTTGTGGCATTTTTTTTTGATTAAAAGAAATTCACCCTTATCATATAGGGGTTGTAGTTTTTTAAGGTCATTAAGGTTTGTGTCAATGATTATCTGAATCATCTCCCTTAACATTTCCTCGTCGTCATCCCCAAAATATTGGATGATAGTTTGTGGGCTTATCAATTGGTACATAAAAATCTTTTTTATAAAGAATAATGTATCTCCTGTGCAATTAATTGCATTTTATCTATTATCTCGAAAGGTAGCAGAAATTTTCCAAATTTAATATTACAGCAATAAATAATTCTTAATATGGCGCAGAATACCTATCTGACAAAATTAATTTCTCATGATTTTTATTAAAGATACCTTCACCTTAATTTCGCTTTTCAAAACTGTTTGACCTTTCACGTTGTTAAACTTACCATAATATGAATAAAAATAAGCTTGTATTCCTGATTATTGCAGTGATTTTTTTTCTGGTCATGTTATATATAGGATATGATATTTCCAGTAGGACTACGTTTCCAGGTTCTAAAGGTAACTTAAAAGAAAGGATAGCTCCATCGGACAGCCTCAACACCAATGAGTAAGAAGAAAAAAATAGACGTCAATAATATCGATTTGGAAAAGATGAAGGAGATGACCACGGATAATCCTGGTCTTCTACCTTACGCGCATCAATCCGGCAGTGCTTTGATAAAGCCTGAAGACAAAGGTAAAATCACTGGCAGGGCAGTAGCTGCCATGCATTCTCAGACAGACATGCAAATGTCCCAAATTTACCAGCAAATGCAGTTGTTGGCTGAACAGGCCAAAGCCATCAAGTCCCGGGTGGAGATTTCTGAAAGAATTTATGAGACCCCAATGAATTTTGAACCATTGATCAATCACCATTATTTTTTGTACCAAAAGGAGGACGATTCTGATTTCCTGAGTATGGTAGCTCCTGAAGAATGGGGAAGAAAGAAAAGGTTTCGTAAGTTTGTTGCTGAAGTAAAATTACTGGCAGACCACACTTGGGAAATCATCAGGCAAGGAGAATAAAAGCATGCACCATCTTAAAGTACAACATTTGCTTCAGGTAATCTCAGCTGAAGTGGATGATATTGAATCCGAATTCAGGTTGGGTGTAAACCCTAGCTACTTGGAGGGAAAGGGCGAATTGTTGCTCAAAGAGGTTTTTGAATCCCTCAATGGAACGGGAAAATTACCAGTACTAGAAGCGCTTAAATTTGATTTCAAAATCAACCGTTTTGTCTTTATTTATGACGATGAAATCCATTTTAATAGATATAGACTTAATACCTTAAAAACAGGTATTTATGATGCTTTTTCTTACCCTTGGTTAGATGCTTACAAAAGGCTTTGCAGGACTTACGAAAAAGACTGTCTAAAGGCAGGGGTCCAGGAAAGGATATGGAATGGCCCACCTTTGGCCGGAATTGTTTTCGGGAAAAGTGAAGAGAATGGTGACCTAAGCGGGAATGGTTCCGCAGGATGGAAACTCAATGCTTATAATGATGCCCAGTATGACCTTATTAGCCGTTTGCATGGCTACAAACTGATCAGAATTCCACAGTACGAAACATTGATGATAGGTGGAGGACTCAAAAAGCTGGATGACTTGCTCAGAAATCCAAAAGAAGAGTACCAAAAAGGTATAGTCAATTGGCTCCTAAGAAAAATAAATTGACCGGAATTAAATTAAAATGAACCGTCATTACGGAAAGGAATAACGGTTCATTATTATATCAAGCTGCACAAGTGCATCTATCAGGCAAACAGACCGTACATTTCACGGTCTACTTTTTCCACAATACCCGAGAAATCTTCAGGATTGGCAACAAAATCCAGGTCATTGACATCCACAATCAAAAGTTTCCCCTTATTGTAAGCACCAATCCACTCTTCGTAATGGCTATTGAGGTTTTTTAAGTAATCTATCCTGATGGCATTTTCATAATCTCTTCCCCGCTTCTCTATCTGACCAACCAGCTTGGGAATATCCGCTTTCAAATAAATGAGCAGATCGGGAGCCTTTACAAAATTGATCATTGAATCAAAAAGCGCCAGATAATTGGCATAATCCCTGTCTGAAATCAAATTTGATTTGTGAAGGTTGGCAGCAAAAATATAGGCATCCTCATATATGGTTCTGTCTTGGATGACAGACAATCCACTTTCACGGATCCTTTTGATCTGGTTGAATCTGCTATTGAGAAAATAGACCTGCAGGTGGAAAGACCACCTTTTCATATCTTCATAAAAATCAGCAAGATAAGGGTTGTTGTCTACAGCTTCCAATTCTGCATTCCAACCGTAATGTTTGGCCAATTTTGTAGTTAGCGTGGTCTTTCCACTGCCTATGTTTCCAGAAACTGCGATGTGCATATTTTATTTTCTTTGCTGCTTTATATAATGAAAAGAAAGCCTGACAAGTTTCATTTTTTGTCAGGCTTTGGTGTCTTCTAGGAGTTTTTATGGTTACCTGAACCTTGGAGAAACAACCAAATCTTTACTGCCAGAGGTGTATTTGTAAAATCCCTCTCCGGTTTTTGCTCCTTTAAATCCGGCTTCTACCATATTCACCAGTAAAGGACATGGGGCGTATTTAGGATTTCCAAATCCATCATGAAGTACTCTCAGAATAGAAAGGCAAACGTCCAGGCCTATAAAATCAGCCAATTGAAGTGGTCCCATAGGGTGTGCCATTCCCAATTTCATCACGGTATCGATCTCTTCTATACCTGCTACTCCTTCATAAAGGGTATAAATGGCCTCATTGATCATTGGCATCAGAATCCTGTTGGCCACAAAACCCGGATAGTCATTGACTTCTACTGGTACTTTTTCTAATCCTTTGGAAAGCTCCATAATGCTGTCTGTGACTTCATCTGAAGTAGCATAACCTCTAATGACCTCGACTAATTTCATCACTGGAACAGGATTCATAAAGTGCATTCCAATTACTTTTTCGGGTCTTTTTGTGACTGCTCCAATTTTCGTAATGCTGATGGAAGATGTATTGCTGGCCAGAATACAAGACTCAGGAGTAAGCTCGTCCAGTTTTTTGAAAAGATCCAGCTTGATGCTGAGGTTTTCGGTGGCTGCTTCTACGACCAAATCCGCATTTTTGACACCTTCTTCCATAGAGGTGAAAGATTGGATCCTGTTCAGTGCGTCTGATTTTTCAGTTTCTACAAGAATGCCTTTAGAGACTTGCCGGTCCATATTTTTGGTGATGGTGGCAATTGCTTTTTCCAAAGCATGAGCAGAAATATCTATCAATGAAACCTCATAACCGTATTGGGCAAAAACATGTGCGATTCCGTTGCCCATGGTACCGGAACCTATCACTGAAATATTTTTCATTATTATTTGGGTTTTATATTTGTAAAAGAAACTTGGCAGGAACAAAATTGTCTGTCCGGACCAAAAATAATTTTCTCCGCTTCAAATCTAAAGGGAATAAGAAGCAAATCCAATTTCACTTGACATAAAATCCCTACCTTTATTGCATGAAAGAACTCGGAAAAATCAATAGCTTATTAATCAACCGCTTTACTGAAAATGGAGCTTATCTGGCCCTTCATGATGGGGGAGAAGTGCTTCTTCCCAAATCTTATCTTTCAGGAAATGAAGAAATAGGTAAGGAAATTGAAGTTTTTGTATATACCGATTCAGAGGACCGCCCTGTAGCTGTCACCACTAGACCCAAAGCCATTTTGGATGAGTTTGCCGTCATGGAAGCCAAGCAAGTTACTAAAATAGGTGCTTTTATGGATTGGGGATTGCCCAAGGACCTTTTTGTTCCCAACAGTGAAATCGCCGGTAAGATGATTGAAGGAGAATCCTACTTTGTAAGGGTTTGTATAGACTTCAAGACGAACAGGTTGATTGGAGTCAATAAATATGAAGATTTTTTGATCAGGGATACTCAGGGTTTTGAACCTGGTCAGCAGGTAGAAGTACTTATTTTTGATAGTACTGAGCTAGGATATAAAGGACTGATAGAAAATAATTTTGAAGGCCTTGTTTATAAAAATGAAGTGTTCAAGCCTTTGAATGTAGGGGATAAGATTATGGCTTTCATCAAAAAGAGGAGAGAGGATGGTAAGCTGGACTTGCAGTTGCTTCCTATGGGCCGGGAAAAATATGAAGAAGGGGCTGAAAAAATCCTGGAAGTCTTAAAAGTCCGGAAATTTTTGCCCCTTCACGATAAATCATCCCCTGAGTCTATCAAAGAGTTATTGGGGATGAGTAAAAAGCACTTTAAACAATCCATAGGTCAATTATACAAAGCAAAAAAAATCGACATTAGAAATGATGGTATTCACCTCAACTAATCCAGTTCCAATATGGTATTGGGAGTAGTGCAGAGAACAGCCCTATTCCGCTTAATGGCTATGGGTGCTTTGATGAGATGAGGGAATTTGGCCAAAATGGTAAGCCAGCTTTCATCGTCCCAAGTTTTACCTGCAATTTTGCTTTGGTAATCCGGATGGGCCCTGTTGAGCAGATCCTTGGGTCTGAGGTTTAGTTTGTCCAAAATGGACCTCCAACCTGTTGTAGTAATCGGTTCTTTCTCGATGTTGATTTCATTGACATGATTGGCAATGGCCTTGGCATAAGCCCGCATTTGCTTATCCACACTGTGAGATGGATTGTAGTAAAAGAACAGTTCATTTGGATGTGCTTTCATAGTTCATTGGTTTAGGGACATATAATTTAGATTAAAAATTACACAAAACAAAATAAACCCCTGTAAATTATGTATCATGCGATTATTACTGCGTGTATTTGTAAAAAATGGATTTAGAAAATTTTAGATTACAGAGCAGTAGTGAGTTTTCCAAAAACAAGAAGTTACTGCCCAAATTAAAAAAGATGAAGGCAAAAGCACTGGATAATGCCTTTGAGGAAGCTCATGATGCGAAATTCCGAAATATTGACTGTCTGACTTGTGCCAATTGCTGTAAAACAACAAGTCCGATTTTCCTACAAACGGATATTGAAAGGTTATCAAAGGTATTTAACATGAAAACATCAGTGTTTATAGATACCTACCTCAAACTTGATGAAGAGGGGGATTATGTGCTTCAGTCTTCCCCTTGTCCCTTTCTCAATCAGGACAATACCTGTCTGGTGTATGAAGAAAGACCCAAAGCCTGTCGTGAATATCCTCATACCAATAGAAAAAATATGCACGGGATACTTAATTTGACCTTGAGAAATACCTTGGTCTGTCCAGCAGTTTTTGAAATATTTCAAGACTTTGCCAAAGATTTTAGGAAGTAAGCAAATCTCTTTACTATTTTAGGGCCTTAAACCTATTGAAGATAACCATGAACATAGAAGATCAGCATTTTTTAGGGGTAGATGTAGGAGGAACACATTTAAAAATCGGTTTGGTAAGCAAAGACGGTGAGATTGTTTCGTTTGAAAAAATCGACACTGCTCCATACCGTGATGATCCTAAAGGTTTTAACACCTGCTTCTTGGATGGAATGGCCGATATTTTGGCCAAGTATCCCCATGTTAAAAAAGTAGGAATAGGCCTTCCAGGGCTTATTTCAAAAGATAGAACTACCACATTAGAAATACCGGCTATTCCTGCGCTGAACGGATTTAATCTTAAAGGAGAGTTGGAAAATAAGTACCCAGGAGTTTCTTTCTTCCTTGAAAATGACGCCGCAGCGGCTGCGATAGGAGAGTACAGGTTTGGGAAAGACAATCCTCCTAATAATTTCCTTTTCATAACCATGGGAACAGGAATAGGCAGCGCATTTGTACTTGATGGAGCAGTTTTCAAGGGATCCAGGGGAAATGCAATGGAAATGGGCCACATGCTTTCCAGAGGGAATGAGGGCCTTGAGACTTTGATCGGTCGAAATGGCATACTCAAAATCATGGAGAGATTTATTCAGGCATATCCTAGGCTTGCAGGCGAACTCGAGAACAAGGAGTTGGGCACACATCTATTGGTAGACACAGCCAAGGAAGGAAATGAAGTTTCATTGATGGTATTTGAAGAGGTGGGAAGGATCCTTGGGGAAGCGATTGTATCAGTAATCAGAGTATTGGATGTGACCCACGTCTATTTTGGTGGCGGTATCTCAGCTGGATTGGAATTTATGATGCCTTCTATGGACAAAACAGTCCGACAGTATTTGACCCCTTATTATGTAAAAGACCTTAAACTGACCAAGGCTACATTAAAAAATGATGCAGGCACATTAGGCGCGGCTGCTCTGTGTTTTATAGAAGAATAATATTAAAAGTGGAAATAAGATGAGTATTGGCAGGCTAAAAACCTGCCTTTTTTTATGGATCTAAAGTACTTACGGTGACTTCACTCACTCTGCTGACAGCATTCAATCTAAAAATAACTTTCAATGGTTCTTCCTTTATGTTGGCCTCTTCACAAGAAGGGCTGGGGTCAATGTAGTAAATGAAGAAATTCTGACTTCTGTCGGCCAATTCCACCCTGTCCGGTCTTCCAAATGTTTTTATCAAGGCCTGATTGTCTTTACCTAAAAATTCATTTTTTACTTCCCTGAATGCTTCTACCTGGTTTTCTCTTAAGCCAAGACAGCCATTTCTGTCCTTTTTCCATGCATCTAAATCTATGCTCTGCAAATCAACTTTGCCTGAACAGGAAAATAGACATGGAATAAGGACACAAATAAAATATATAAAACCTTTGAGTTTTGACATTGGATTTCTGATTGATTGAAATGCATTTTGCTGTAAAAGTATTGCCGGCATACCTAGGGTAAAAGACAATTCAATTATTTTTTCGTACAATCCATGAAAATAAAATTTCTTCATCATTATTTTTTTACTAAGTGTCAGTAGGTTGAATTGACTATAAGGCTCAAAGCAATTTCAAAACCCAACAAGAGAGGAGAAGTTTAGGTTTTCACTCCGTATAAAATCTTTATATTAGCACGCTAAATTACCTTTGATATATGTATTATCGTTTCGGAAAAACATTCCATTTCTTATCCATCCTCTTCTTTGTAGTGGTATTTATGTACATCTATTCCTCAGTACCTGAGACAGTGGCCTATCAGATCGATGAGGAAGGTCTAATTGTCAAAGGCTTCAGCAGAAGTACTTTCTTTTATGCGGGTATTGTCATTTTTGCTTTGTTGAACATTATTTTGGCTGTACCGGCCAAAATGATTGAAAAACAAAGCACTGCCAATCTTAAAAGACTCTTTCCTATCGGAGATGAATTTAGGGACTATATGCTGACATGGATTTACAGTTTTATTGGCATCATCAACGTCTCTCTTTGTATACTTGCCCTATTTGTGCACAGTATCAATAATCAGAATGAAATCAGCAGCAGTTCATATAGTGGCTTCTTTTATTTAGTTCCTGTTTTTTTTGTGACTTGGATTGTCGCATTGTTTTGGATTTTATTCCAAAAATTCAAAACATTACAGCGCGGGGCATAAGCCCATTGGAAAATTACTTACCAGTGACCTAATTTATAAAATGGCAGATAACGTACAATATACCGAAGACAGTATCAAATCTCTCGACTGGAGGGAACATATCAGGTTGAGGCCGGGTATGTATATAGGAAAATTGGGTGATGGAAGTGCCCAGGATGATGGGATTTATGTCTTGGTTAAGGAAGTTCTTGACAACAGTATAGATGAGCACATGATGGGCTATGGCAGGACCATAGACATCAAAATCTCTGAGCACAAAGTTGAAGTTAGGGATTATGGACGTGGCATTCCACTGGGAAAGGTCATAGACTGCGTATCCAAAATCAATACCGGTGGCAAGTATGATTCCGGAGCTTTCCAGAAATCAGTTGGTCTAAATGGCGTCGGTACCAAAGCGGTAAATGCGCTATCTGATTACTTTAAGGTACAATCCTATAGGGACGGGGAAACCAAAGTAGCGGAGTTCGAAAAGGGTATTCTCAAAGAAGACCGTAAAATCGAAAAGTCTTCTGACAGAAACGGAACCAAGATCATCTTTGTGCCTGATGCATCTGTATTTAAAAATTACCATTTTATCCCGGAGTATCTGGAAAACCAAATCTGGAATTATGCCTTCCTCAATTCCGGACTGACGATCAATTTTAACGGCAAAAAATATTTCTCTGAAAGAGGACTTTATGATCTTTTGTGGAGAAAAGTCGATGAAGATACCATTCGTTATCCAATTATTCATCTCAAAGGAAACGATATAGAAATGGCCCTTACCCATAGCAATCAATATGGGGAAGAGTACTATTCTTTTGTAAACGGACAGTACACCACCCAAGGTGGTACTCACTTGGCTGCATTCAGGGAAGCAATAGTAAAGACGGTCAGAGAATTTTTCAAAAAGGATTATGATGCTTCAGATATCAGGCAAAGTATTGTAGGTGCCATTGCTGTGAGGGTTCAGGAACCTGTTTTTGAATCCCAGACCAAAACAAAGCTGGGTTCGCAAAGTGTGGGACCAGATGGCCCGACCTTGAGGACTTTTGTGAATGATTTTGTCAAAACGGAACTTGACAATTACCTGCATAAGAATCCTTCTGTGGCAGATGCACTCCTCAAAAGAATTTTGCAGTCCGAAAGAGAGAGAAAAGAGATTTCAGGTATAAAGAAACTGGCCAATGAAAGGGCCAAAAAGGCCAATCTACATAACAAAAAGCTGAGAGACTGCAGGGTTCACTATGATGATCCCAAAGCAGATGAGGACATCAAAGGCAGGACCATGCTGTTTATTACGGAGGGGGATTCTGCATCCGGTTCTATTACCAAATCAAGAGATGTGCAGACGCAGGCTGTATTTTCGTTGAGAGGAAAACCACTGAATTGCTATGGAATGACCAAAAAGGTGGTCTATGAAAATGAAGAATTTAACTTGCTTCAGCATGCCCTGAACATTGAAGATGGGATAGAAGGACTACGTTTCAGAAAAATAGTAATTGCAACGGATGCTGACGTGGATGGCATGCACATTCGCTTGCTCATCATGACCTATTTTCTGCAATTCTTTCCTGATCTGGTGAAAAACGGTCACCTTTTCATCTTGGATACCCCTTTGTTTAGGGTGAGAAATAAAAAGGAAACCATCTATTGCTATACCGATGAAGAAAGGCAGAGGGCCATTCATAAATTGGGCAAGTCTGCTGAGATTACCCGTTTCAAAGGGCTTGGTGAGATCTCTCCGGAAGAGTTCGGAAAGTTTATCGGTGAAGACATTCGATTAGATCCTATTATCCTGAGCAAAGAGACCAAAATTGCGGATCTACTGGGATTCTATATGGGTAAAAATACTCCTGACCGTCAGAACTTTATCATTGATAATCTCAAGATTGAAAAGGACATTGTTTTTGATGACCCTGCAAAAAAATCCGGTGAGGAAGAAGAAAGTGAAGCAGCTTAGGTTTGAAGTAGCAGAGAATTTATCAAAAGACAGGTCTTTAATGTGGAGAAGATTTAAAACTTTGGAAATGGAAAACTATTTTAATCTTAAAAGACTATTGAATCTGGTTTAACTCGAAAAGAATGTACAGTTCTCCAATGATGTTTGTAATGAGTGGAAATCAGCTTAATTTCCGGAATCAGATCGGTAAATATCCTAATATCAGTCAAGTATCAATTGAATATCTTCCCGATAGAGAATTTGTTTCAAATATGGCTTTACAGGCAGTTAATTATAAAACAAATAGTCTCGATCAATATTAATCAAGCATGAGCGATAATAACAATAATATCAACCCTGAAGAACAGGACGAAAGTTTGCATGATTCCATTCCAGTGACTGGGATGTACAAGGATTGGTTTTTGGACTATGCTTCCTATGTGATCTTGGAAAGGGCTGTTCCGGCTATTGAGGATGGATTGAAACCTGTTCAACGCAGGATTTTACATGCCATGAAAGAAATGGATGATGGCCGCTTTAATAAGGTCGCCAATATCATCGGACAGTCTATGCAGTACCATCCCCATGGTGATGCTTCAATTGGAGATGCCATTGTAAATCTAGGACAGAAGGATATTTTGATAGAGACCCAGGGTAACTGGGGAGACATTCGTACAGGAGACTCTGCCGCGGCAGCAAGATACATTGAGGCAAGGTTGTCTAAGTTTGCTTTGGAGGTGGTCTTCAATCCACAGACGACAGAATGGCAACTATCATATGATGGCCGTAAAAGAGAACCCATTACTCTACCTGTAAAATTCCCATTGCTCCTGGCTCAGGGCGTAGAAGGTATCGCCGTGGGGCTATCGACTAAGATTCTTCCGCACAATTTCTGCGAGTTGATCGAGGGATCTATTGCTATTCTGAAAGGTGAAAAGACCAATGTGCTTCCTGATTTCCCAACTGGTGGACTGGCAGATTTTTCGGAATACAATGAAGGCCTTAGAGGTGGCCGGGTCAAAGTAAGGGCCAGAATAGAGGAAGAGGACAGCAAAACACTCCTGATCAAGGATATTCCTTTTGGGACCACTACCAATTCCCTCATAGATTCCATTATCAAAGCCAACGATAAGGGTAAAATAAAGATCAAAAAAGTGGTGGACAACACCGCTAAGGATGTAGAGATACAGATTCAGCTGGCGCCTGGCCAATCTCCGGATATGACCATTGATGCCCTGTATGCCTTTACTGACTGTGAGGTGAGTATTTCTCCTAACGCTTGTGTGATCATTGACGACAAACCTGTTTTCCTTACAGTCAATGATATTTTGCAGTACAATACCAAGCAGACCAAGGCATTGCTCAAAAGAGAGCTGGAAATCAGAAAAGCGGAATTGATGGAAAAACTGCTTTTCTCCTCTCTGGAAAAAATATTCATTGAAAACAGGATTTACAGGGATATAGAAGAGTGTACCACATGGGAGTCTGTGATAGAAACAATAGACAGAGGCCTTGATCCTTTCAAACCTGATTTTTATAGGGAAATTACCACAGATGATATTATCCGGCTTACAGAAATAAGGATCAAAAGAATTTCCAAATTTGATGCTTTCAAAGCGGATGAACTGATGCGCAAGCTTCAAGAGGAACTCAAAGAGGTCAATTACAACCTCAAACACCTGAATGAATTTGCCATTAAGTATTATGAAAACCTACTTTCCAAATATGGAAAAGGAAGAGAGAGAAAGACTGAAATCAGGGCTTTTGATACCATAGAAGCAACGGTAGTAGCTGCCAACAATGCCAAACTGTATGTAAACAGGGCAGATGGATTTGTAGGTTATGGCCTCAAGAAAGATGAGTTTGTATGCGATTGTTCGGATCTGGATGATATCATCGTCATTCGGAGAGACGGAAAATGTGTGGTGACCAGAATCCAGGAAAAAGGATTTGTAGGCAAGGACATTCTGCATGTGGCTGTTTTCAGAAAAGGCGATGAGCGCATGGTGTACAACCTGATTTATCTGGATGGAGGATCGGGCAGAGCTATGGTCAAGCGTTTTCAGGTATTGGCCGTGACACGAGACCGTGAATACGACCTTACCAAGGGAACCAAAGGCTCGAAGGTGATGTACCTTACAGCAAATCCTAACGGAGAGGCTGAAATCATTACCGTGTACCTTACGCAAGGAGCGAAAGCGAGGATAAAGGTGTTTGATTTTGATTTTGCTACCATTGAAATCAAAGGAAGAAATGCAGGAGGTAACATCCTTACCAAATATCCTGTAAGAAAAATCCAGCTCAAAATGGAAGGCGTCTCAACTTTGGGTGGCCTTGATGTGTATTATGATCCTGTAATTGGAAGATTGAATACTGATGAGAGGGGTAAGCTGATAGGCAACTTCTTGGGAGATGATAAAATCATTGTTTTTTACAAAAATGGGGATTACGAACTGACATCGTTTGAGCTTACCAATAGGTATGAAGCCTCTAATGTCCTTTTGATACAAAAGTTTGACCCTCAAAAAGTTGTATCCTGTATTTATTATGATGGTGGAAGCAAGACGCACTTTGTCAAGCGATTCCTGATAGAGACGACTACGATGAACAAGAAGTTTAATGTCATTTCTGACCATAAAAACTCTGAACTGAAGGTGGTCTCCACAGAAAAGCAACCTCAGGTCAAAGCTGTCCTTAAAAAAGGAAATGTCGACGAAGAGCAGGAATATGATTTGGATATGCTGATCGATGTCAAAGGCTGGAAAGCAATAGGAAATAAACTTTCATCACATGAAGTAATTTCTTTGGCCTTATTGGATAGCGAACCTGAGACTCCAGAATCATCCGTTCAACAATCCACTGATGATTCAAATGCTTTAGACGCCAATGATGAGAGCATAGAGGTGGGTACCACTGTTGAGTTCAAAGTTAAAAAAGAAGAAGAAGATAAAGACCAACTTGGACTTTTCTGATTCCGGTTAATCCTTAGGTTCTCAAGCGTATCCATGAAAATGGTTGGCTCTTGAATATATTTTACATGTCAAGTAAAACTGAAGTTGCTTTTTTAGAATACCTGAAGGGGTTTATTACTCCCCATAAAATTCAGCGAATGGAAGAAGTACTATCTCTCAGGACGAGGTATTTTATGGTAGTTTTGGAAAATATATACAAGCCACACAATGCATCAGCCGTTCTTAGAACAGCTGATTGCTTTGGACTTCAGGATATCTATGTGATAGAAAAGGAAAACTCCTATAAGATCAAAATGGTACAGAGGATTGGTCAAGCAGGTGAAGATTCATGAAAAGGAATTTTTAAAAAAACTGGAAGATCAGTGATCTCAGGTACCTAACAGTTTCAGCAGTAATTTTTCCGAGGCACTTAACTCATATTTTTCCTTGCTGTCTTTAAATCTATTAGAATTGGGAAATTCATCCGCCTCTATTTTTCGCATTAGAAGCGGATGTATATAATAGTCTCTACAGATAGAGGGCGTGTTTCCCAATTCACAGGAAACCATTTCCAAAAGAAAGTTCTCCAATTTCTTTTTTCCGGATGATTCAAATTCTCTGACTGCTTCGGGAAAAAGCTCGATGCATAGACGGCTTCCCACCCAAGTTCGGAAGTCTTTACTTGAAAACCCCTCACCGATAGCCTCAGAAATGTACTCATTGACATCTGAGCTGTCAATGTTGGAATACTTTCCTTCATCATCCTCAAACCTGAATAGTTCATAACCGGGCAATTCTGCTGATTCTTTGATATAGCTGATCAACTCTTTATCCTCTATGCTTACGGTTCTTTCAATGTTACTTTTTCCTTTAAATATAAACCTCAAAGACTCACCCTTAATATCAAGATGCTTTCTCCTTAGGGTGGTCAGGCCGTAAGTTTTGTTACTTTTTTCATATTGCCGACTTCCTATTCTGATTCCGGTTTCATCCAAAACTGCTATGATCAAGCCAAGTACTTTTTCTTTAGTCCAGGTTTTAGCTTCGAGGTCTTCGTAAGCTTTTTTCCTCAGCTTGGGTAGGGACTTGCCAAAATCATGTAGTCTGGAGTATTTTTCTTTTTGTCGTTCGGCCGACCAATCAGGATGATAGATGTATTGTTTCCGACCTTTTTCATCTCTGCCTACTGCCTGAATATGTCCATTGTCCAGATCACAGATTTTGACTTCTCTCCAGTTTGGCGGAATGACCAAGGCTTTTATCCTTTCCAAAATCTTCTTACTTTGGATTTTTTGACCTTTATCATCTAAATATGCGAAGCCACGCCCCCGTTTTTTGCGCAGGATACATAGTGAATCATCATTGATTTGTTTGCATGCCATCTTTTGGAAAAAGTAATTGAACCAACATTTAAAGTTTGAATGTATTTCAATTGTTTTCCAAACTCGTGCCGACTTTGTGGTTTTTCATATTTCTAATGCCTAAAAAGTATAGCAAGGCAAACAGCAAACAAATCAGTGAACTTATAATCATAAAAGTCATTTTTTCATGAAGTTCGTTTAGGTAAGGGTGATCAACGAGTATTACTAAAGGAATTCCCACTATTCCTCTGAACAAAAAAATACCGCAAATAGCTTTCAATATTCCCATTTGGTATGGTAGATAAGGTAGTAATCCTGCTCCGGCAAAAGCATATATTGTCCAAATCCCCAAAATGAAGGCTATGGACAGGGTTACAACTATAGGCTCTAATAATCCTTGCTCGGCCTGTTGTGCCATCATCTCACCGGCTCCAAAAAACCGGTACCAATCAGGCCCACCTATTACTATCCCCACATGAGTGAGGGCAACAATAAATGTGAGAATTCCGGCAATTAGAAGGTACCTGTTCATTATGTATATGAGATTTTGCAAAATGCTCCCGGGCAGTGATTAGCCCAGGAGCAAAAACATATTATTTCCTTACAACAGGTAATTTTATTTGACTTGGATACCTGCTGGAATGGTGGATTTTATTGGTGGCGACTACACCTTCAGTTTCATCATAATTGTTTCCGCCCGTGTTCATGTTACGGTCAAACCTCGGGAAATTGGAACTTGAAACTTCAATTCTGATGCGATGGCCTTTTTGGAAGTAATTAGAAGTGGACATCGGAGTCATGTTTACTTCATACACTTTACCTTCTTCCATAAAGACCTCTTCTTCGTATCCTTCACGATAACGGACTCTTTGGATAGTTTCGTCCAGGTTATAGGCTTTTCCATCAGGATACACGTCGATCAATTTTATGGTCAGGTCAGTATCTTTCACATCCGAAGACAGGTAAAGTGTAGCTTCAATAAATCCACTGACTTCTATGCCCTCCTGAAGTGGTTCTGAAGTGTAGACGAGAATGTCATCCCTGAGCTCCATTTCCTGTTGGTCAAATGCACCACCCTGTACAGCATTGCCTGTACAGCACACATTTCCACCATAAGAAGGTACCGGATCCATAGGGTCATACTGGAAAGAATCAGGATTGTCCCTTCCGGGCTTTTTGCTGGCCAATATTCCATCCCCGTTTCGTGTATTGGCATTTCCTTTGGAATTTAAATAGTAGGTTTCCATTTTAGCTTCCTTTGGGGGCCAAGTATCAGAAGTTTGCCACTCATTGGTGCCCATAGTGAAATAGGAGACCTTAGGCATATCTTCCAGAATATTGTTCTGCTCACCTTTGAGCCAATAGTCAAACCACTTAAAAGTAATCTGCGGATCGGGAAGCCTTGCATCTCCCATGCTTCTTTCTCCAACAATAGTGTTTTCCGTCGCTCTTAGAAAGGCACAATGAAGGGTAGGGGCGATGATAAGGTATTGGTTGTTTTTTCCGGTTTCCGTTTGGGCATTTTCTCTAATGTGATTGAACATGGCAAGATTGGGGCTACTGGCTACGTCATACCATGACACAAACCAAAAGGCTGGTTTTTCGAAATCCATATCATCATGAAAGAGACCTCCCTCATACCATTTCGGATCATTGGGCTTTCTGGTAATCATTTCCTCATAAATTCCCTTTGGACCGTTTACATTTTGGATAATGTCTTTAACAGGAAGGTGACTTAAGGCCTCAGCCCAATCTACTCTTGGGTATCGGGGAGCCATGTCATAAAATTTCTGCAAGCGCAATAAATCTTCTTGAGCAATTCCCTTAGGTAGTTTTGGTGCCATAGGATCGTGCTGAGTTCCATATAGCCAAGAAGTAAACAGCATTTGACCAGCACCACCTCGATACCAATTGCCCTGCTCATAGTAATTGCCAATTCTTCCTACCCCGGCTCCGAAACCCTGAGGCACCAAAGCGGTATGAGCTGGATGCTCTAAGGAAGCCACAGCCATCTGCCACTCCGCGGTGGAAGAACATCCTATGGTTCCTATTTTTCCATTGCTCCAAGGCTGTGAAGACATCCATTCAAAGGCATCATACCCATCTGTGAGGGGTACCCCCAAAATGTCCCAGTCGCCTTCCGAAAAAAAGCGGCCTCTTTCATTTTGGATGACATAGGCATAGCCTCTCTTAACATACTCAAGCGCAGTTTCCATGTGTCTTGTGACCAGTTCCCCATTGCTGTAGGAATTGAATTGGTAGGGTGTTCTGGAAAATACAATAGGTACAGGATCGTCTGTTTTTGGGCGATAAATGTCCGTAGAAAGTCTCACCCCATCCCGCATAGGCATCATGACTTTTTGGTCTACTACAGCTACTTCATGGAGCTGATCTAATACACTCTTTTCCTGTCCAAAAGTCCAGCTATGAAAAAAGCAGGTGAAAACAAGGAGAAGTGTAAGTCTTTTTTGGGTCATATTTCAGGGTTTTTTATATGAACTAGAAAAATAAACAATCTATCTGAAGAATAAAAAATCACCCAAATTCCCTGAAGGCATTTGGGTGATTTTTTGATAGACGGCTAATTTGAAAACTCAGTGAATTATTGTCAGTGGTTTTTGAAATTGAAAGTATTTTTCAATTTGTCCCCAAAAGTATCATTGTTCTTTTTCCTCTTGGCTCTGGCCCTTTGTCTTTTACGTTTATTCTGTTCCTTACTTTTGACCAAAACAGTTCTGGCGGAAATCCCCACCTGTCCTCTATAAAACTCATTTCTGCCGGCAAGGTTAACATTTGGTTTGTAATCTAGAGAGATTACTGTATTCAGTACGGTCATTTCTATGCCTGCAATCAGGTCAATGCCCGTAGTCGGATTACCGTAGGTATGTACTACCTGCCTGGTTTCAGGATCATTGTACCTGCTTTCTTCCCATCCTGAAGACATTCCAGCTCCATAATAATAATTGAACCTTTTGGATATTATGGGACGGTGCCTTTCTACTAAAAGGTGGAAAGTGGTATTTCTGGAAAAATCACTTTGTACGATTCCCTCTAAAGTTACATGTTTAAGAACTCTCTGCTGGGCAGTAAGCCCAAAAGTCCTGCTGTAATCATTGCTGCCCATCCTGATTCCGGCAGCTGTTCCATACCTTTGGGCATTAGCCTCAGGGGTAAAAAGTATGAAAAGTAAGAAAATCGGAAAGAGGAATAAGCAATGCTTCATGTTAATCTACAGGTTTTCAGGCCAATTGATCATAAATCGTTCCAATTCTGGAAATCATCACCAGTCTTCATCCTTATTTTCACTGGGATGTTGTAAATTATTATTTATCAATAATTTAAAAATTGTTTCAAATTCATCCGAAAAGACTTCTACTTCTGTTTTATTTAAAAAATCATGTGTGACCAACAGTGCTTCGTAAGAAGGTGTGTCTATATGTTTAGGAATCTTTATCAATCTTTGGTCATCTTTAGGAAAGGGAGTTTCAACTTTGCTTCGAAACAGGTAAGGAATTAATGTGGTGGCACAGCTGAGACCGATCAGATCGATTCGATACTCAGAAAAGTAAGATTGTAAACGGGTATTGATCGCCTCAAAAAACTCCAAAGTTTCGGCCAGTCTAACTCTCGAACCCGCTCTTGATTTTCCTTTTGTTTTCAGGTGTTTGATCTGACTTTTCCCCTGTTTTTGACGGACCATATAGGCCCTGAAAACCTTATGATCCATCAACTCTCCATTTTCGAAAAAACCCATTGAAGCCTGACCAGACCGTATCATTAAGAGAATATAATTGAGAAAGTCTTTTTTGGCCAGACTTTGACTATTATTTTGGTACTCCAGCCCTAATGGTAAGCGGATACTCAAGCCGTTCTCATTTTCCCCTGTTTTAAAAAATATTTTCCTTTTTGATTCAATATATTCAAACCTGAAATCTTTGGAACACAGTTCTTTAAAAAGATCAATGGCATTTTCATCGCTAAGAAATACTCTTTCCATCACATATTTTTTCTTTCATGAATCATTGTGGTCTTATTTTTGATATTAGCAGACCTGACTATGCAGACCACAATAGACCAACTTCTTACACGCATGTGTGACCCCCAAGAGAAAGAGGCCTACTTGTATGCAGATAAGCTTTCAAAGATAGGAAATCAGGAAGTTATTGATAAACTGATTGAAATCCTTAAGTCGGAAAATTATGAAAATGCCCAGCTTGCAGCACGAGCTTTGGGTAAAATTCAAGATAATCAACCGGCACTCGACCATCTCTTCGAAGTAATACACAGGAGAGAGAATCAATTGAGAAATGGGAGCTTTGTGCAGACCTTGGAGGGATATGATCTTTCAGAAAAGTTTGTAGATCTTTTCAGACTTTATCTATTCGGGAATTTCAAGACATCAGCGCTTGCCAAAGAACTATTGGATACAGTAGAATTTGAACTGACTCCACGGGTTTTGAAGAAGTTGGAAAAACATTGGAATCATTTCAAAAACAACATAGATCAGAAT
This sequence comes from Arthrospiribacter ruber, assembly GCF_019343195.1. Lineage (GTDB taxonomy): Bacteria > Bacteroidota > Bacteroidia > Cytophagales > Cyclobacteriaceae > Arthrospiribacter > Arthrospiribacter ruber. Next base: position 157,283 of record NZ_RPHB01000004.1, on the reverse strand, counting down.
TCAGAGGAATTTGAAATCAAAAGATCAGAAGTGGAAGAAATGATGGAAGAAATCAAACAAATTTTTTCCGAAAACGAATAACATTTAATAAACAGGGTAAGTTAGGTAAGTATATGAAATTCAGGGATGTAATATTGCTTCACGAGGATTTTCTGGCCGATTTTGGGTTCAGATTAGATAATAGGTCCCTGCATTATACCAAAACATTTGAAGAGGGTAGGCAAATGGTGTTTTTTCACTATACCCAACACGAAGATGTCTCTTACCTTGAGTATCATTTGGGAATCCGCTATGATAAAATTGAAAATATAGTTCATAAGTTTCTTCCTTCACTTGGAGATTATAAAGAGAGAAGTATCACCTTGGTCGAGACTATGGATAGAATTTCTGATGAATTACCCAGAAGATTTTTGGTTGAAAATGACAATGAACTGGGCAGTGTTATAGAGACTGCTGAAGATTTTTTAGTCAAAAAAGGATTTCATTTCTTGGACAAGTTTTCAAATGGGAAAAACCTTGAATATTATTTCAATGAAGACACAGGTACCCCGATTGTAACCCAAAACTTTACTTACAGGTCGGCAAGGGGAATCACTCTAGCCAAATTCTATAATCCGGATGCCTTCGATGAAATGAAGAATACCTACTTGGCCATGCTCAATGAAAAACAAGTAACTCCGTTCAATCTTGCCTGCTTTATCAATTTGATCGATTATTTGGAACACGTTTGATTCAATTCCTTTTTCTTACACCCCGGACAGCTTCTGCCTGAAATGGATCTTCAGGCCAAGAATGTTTTGGATAACGTCTTTTTAAGTCTTTCTTCACCTCAAAATAGGTATTGCTCCAGAAACTTCTCAAGTCTGAAGTAACCTGAACAGGTTTGAATCCCGGAGAAAGAAGATGTAGTAAAAGGCGGGTTTTCCCTTGATTGATACTAGGAGTTTCCATCCATCCAAATACCTCTTGTAGTCTTACCGAAAGAATGGGAGGCTGAGCATCTTCCCTGTAGTCGATCTTAATTTGACTACCACTGGGAACCATGATTTTTAACGGTGTATACTCTTCCAGTAATTTCTGTTGTTCAAAGCTCAAGCTGTTCTTTAAAATTGAGTCAATTTCCAGCTTTTTTAAATCATCCTTGCTTTTCACATTGCTCAGGTAAGGACCAAGCCAATTTTCCAGATGAATTTTTATCCAGTCTTCATTTACTTTAGGAAGCAAATTGTCATGGGTTTTATTGATGAGTTCAATCCGGTTGATAAGTTGGGTTACGTTTTCGTTCCAAGCGAGGTACCTTTGCAAATCATTTCGGATGATAGGAATGATTGCATTTACTTTTTCACTTTGATTTATATCAGAGATAGGAGAGGATCTCAAAACAATTGAACCGATTCCTAATACCTTATGGGCCAAAAATTCCTCCTTTTGTTTGTCCCACCTGACCACTTTCTTTTCTTTCAATAAGGGTTTGAGATCACTTGGATTAATAGGGGAGGCCATAAAAATCTTGCCCATTCCATCCCTTTCGTCAATGTGTGAGATGGCCAGCCAAGATTCGTGTGCCAGGTCATCCCTATGGCCCATCATGGCCAGTTTGCCATTGGCCAACTGGAACTGCGCATTGTTTCCCGGTCTCGCTGAAGCAATCCTTTCCGGATACGCATAGGCAATCAATAGTCCACTTTCAAAAGGGTCCACAGGTCCATTATATTCGGGTTCATTGACCAGTATTTTTCTATACTGGGAAGCTATTTTCTCCAGTTTTCTGATCCCTTTGATAGATAATCCTTCTTTCCTTGCCCTGCGGAGTGCTTCTATTCGGAGATTGATATCTACGCCCATCTCCGGGTTGAGAGGATCTCTTTCTTCCAATAATGCCGCAATGTCAGAAGCCAATGAAACCAATCCGAGTTCTTTGGCCTTAAAGAGCATGTGGGCAATTCTGGGATGGGCAGGGATTTTATGGATACTTTTCCCATGTGCTGTAAGTTTGCCGTTTTGGGTAGCATCCAATTGTTCCAATAGTTCATAGGCCTGAGCCAGTGATCCACTTGGCGGGGGTGATAGCCAGGTCAGATTTTCTATTTTATCCACTCCCCAATGCGCCAGATCCAATACTAAAGGGGCCAAATCGGCTTCTTGGATTTCCGGAACCCTGAACTCCTCAAGTCTGTCATGAGTAGCTCTAGACCACATTCTGTAGCACAGCCCAGGTCCCAAACGTCCTGCTCTTCCGGCTCTTTGGTCGGCAGAATCTTTGGAAATTGCCACAGTTTCCAGTCTGCTCAAGCCTGACCTCGGATTGAATTTGGATCTTTTTCCAAACCCGCAATCTACCACCACTTTGATACCCTCAATGGTAAGACTGGTTTCAGCAATTGATGTTGCCAGTACAACCTTTCTTTTTCCGTCTTTTCTGGGCATGATGGCCTGAAACTGGGCGGTAGGAGAGAGTTGTCCAAAAAGTGGATGGATGGCAAAATTTCTCAGTTTATTTTTAAGCAGGGCTTCTGTTTTCTTGATCTCACCCTGACCGGGTAAAAAGACCAGGATATCTCCTTCATTTTCTGATGCCGCTTTTAAAATGACCTGACTTACAGATTCAGGAAGGGAATATATATCGAAATCACCAGTGTATTTGATTTCAACAGGATAAATACGCCCTTCACTTACCAGTACAGGAGCTTGGAGCAATTCGGCAAGTGATGGCATGTCCAATGTAGCAGACATAACCAAAATCCTCAGATCAGGCCTTAATATTAGCTGTGATTCTCGGCACAGAGCCATGGCCAGATCTGCATGGATATTTCGTTCATGAAACTCATCGAAGATCACCAGGCCTACACCTTCCAAAGCATTGTCCTGATGTAGCATTCTTGTCAGAATACCTTCGGTCAGTACTTCTAGCCTTGTATTAGAAGAGACTTTATGTTCAAATCTGATCCTGTATCCTACAGTTTCTCCCACTTTTTCGCCCAGCATTTCAGACATTCTCAATGCAATGCTTTTAGCAGCCAACCTTCTTGGCTCGAGCATTAGGATTTTTTTTCCTTGCAAAAAATCCTCCTCTAACAAAGCAAGTGGTAAAAGCGTACTTTTTCCGGCACCTGGAGGAGCTGTGACAATCAGTGTATTTTGGTTTTGGCAGGTCAGCTTGACTTTATCCAATATATCGGATACCGGTAAGTTGAATTGCGAATAATTAATTTTCAAAAGAATTTTTTTCCAAAAGTAAATAAAAAACCGCTGTGAAAACTTAATTCACAGCGGTCTAAAGCATTTATTCAATAAATATTAATCAATTTTAAAGAAGCCTCTACCGTATTCCCATCTCATTTCTACTCCGTCAGGTTTCACTTCATAGACAAGTCTTTCTTCCAAAGTAGCAGTCTGGCTTGCAGGGATATTCACCCTCAGGGCATCTTTGCTGCTGTCATAGTTATTGGTTCCCCAAAGACCAGTGTCTTTGTTGAAAATCAAAGTCGATTCACCTTCATTCGGAATAAGGAATAGGCTGTACTTTCCAGCTGGAAGCTCTTTGCCCTGCACTTTGATATCTTTGCTGGTTTCAAAAGTAGTGGCCTCATTGGCCCCTGCTCTCCAAATTTCACCCAAAGGCACCAATACTCCCCAAACTTGTCTGCCATTAACTGCTGGGCTTGAGTAGTTGATGGTGATCTCCGATCCAGCTACTGTACCAGAAGCTGTCCTGGGAGGACTTACTCTTTCTTGATTTTGAGCAATAGCAACTCCTGAAAATACCAGCAAAAAAGATAAAATGCCGGCAGCAATAAAATTGGTTCTATTTTTCATGGTTATTTTGAATTTGATTTGACTCCTAAAATAATCATTTCTCATCAAAATCAAATTTTTACCCAGGATTGTTTCCTGTGGCTTTCAATAATCCTTTCACAAATCAAAAGTTCCCTATGTCCATCTTCGAAGGTCGGGAAACTAGGCTCATCTGGTTGCTTTCCTTCTCTTATGGCCGCATAGACCTCTTTGAACATTTGCTTGGAAGTGTCCGGGAATCCTTCATTATGTCCTCCAGGGAAGCTGATCAGTCCAGCGGCCTCAGGAGTGAAAAGGGAAGGATCTTTCATCAGGTGCTGATTGGCAGACTCTCTTTTTCCGATCCATAGCTCATTAGGCTTCTCGCTGCACCACTCATAGTTGGACTTTGAACCTGCAATCTCAATATTCAACCTGTTTTTTCTTCCTGCATTTACCTGAGAAACGGTGACAGAACCTTTGTTTCCATTGTCAAAGCGAAGCATGACAGTAGCATGATCTTCGGTATTGATAGGCACTTCTTCATAATCTGATTCCTGCAACATTTTTCCTGAATAGGTTTCTATTGCTTTCAGAGGTTTTAGTCTGGTTTTATGAACTGTAGAAAAATCAGCCATGACTTCAGTTACCTTAAGGCCTGTCACATATTCGGTAAGATCCAGTAAGTGGGAACCGATATCTGCGATAGCCCTGGAATCTCCGGACTTATCCGGTTCCAACCTCCAATTGTAATCTGTTTTTAGGAATAGCCAATCCTGAAGATAGGAACCCATGATGCTGTATACTTCTCCCAGATCACCATTTTCACGCATGGTCTTCATCTGTCTGACCATAGGGTAATAGCGCAGGTTGAAATGTACTGCATTGACCAAACCTGTTTCTTTGGCTAAAGCCACTAGTTCTTCAGCTTCTTCAATTTTGGTAGCCAAAGGCTTTTCGCAGACTACATGTTTGCCGGCTTCTAAAGCCGCTTTGGATTGGGAGTAATGTAAAAAATTCGGGGTACAGATATGCACTACATCGATATCCTTTTGCTGAAGCATCTCCTCAAAAGTATATGCATTTGGAATGCCTAAAATATCAGCCTTTGCGCGGGCCAGTTCCATATTGACTTCACATAGTGCAGTGACTTCTACATATGGGATTCTTCTAAGTGCTTCTAAGTGTGCAGGTCCTATAAATCCTGTGCCTACAATTGCTGCTTTGATTTTTTTCATGTTAGGTTATCTGGTTTGATTTGAATGGTGAAAATAAATATAGCCAATGATATTATCTAATAAATCCGAAAACAAAAGGAGTAGACAGAAGGTAATCCATTTAAAACCAATATTTACAGTTTATCAAGAATCCCTGAAAAAGCCCTTAAAAACTTTACCATCTCCTGAAATATTGTTTAAATTAATTCTGCAAAAACATCAAATAGATAAAAATGGCAAACTACAGTCTAAAAATCAACGGAGAGACATTCAATGTCGATGTTGAAGACGATACTCCCTTATTATGGGTACTCAGAGACCATTTGGGTCTTGTTGGTACCAAGTACTCCTGTGGGATAGCCCAGTGCGGCGCTTGTATGGTGCATGTTAATGGAGATGCGGTTCCTTCCTGTACGCTCCCGGTATCCAGCTTAGGTTCGGATGAAGTGGTGACTATTGAAGGGCTGTCTAAGGACGGGGATCATCCTGTTCAAAAAGCCTGGAATGAAATAGATGTGGCACAATGTGGCTATTGTCAAGCAGGTCAAATCATGGCCGCGTCGGCATTACTTAAGAAAAATCCCTCACCAAGCATGGCAGAAATCGAAGATGCCATGAACAGGAACTTGTGCAGGTGTGGAACATATCATAAAATCAGAGAAGCTGTGGCTTATGCCGCTAAAAACAAATAATTATGGCAGAACTAATGAAAACAAACAGACGGGATTTCCTCAAAGTTGCCGGTACGGCTGCAGGGGGATTATTTATCGGGTTTTATTGGTCTGGCTGCGATTCACCTAAAATGAAAGTCCTCTCTGACGAGGAGGTCCTTTCGGAAGCCCATAACTTCAATGCTTTTTTGTCCATATCTCCTTCAGGTGATGTGGTGATGTATTCTCCAAATCCTGAACTGGGACAGAACATCATGACTTCTTTTCCTATGGTGGTAGCCGAAGAGCTGGACGCAGACTGGGAAAAAGTCAGGGTCTTTCAGGCAAACCTGGACAATGACAAATATGACAGACAGGTAACCGGAGGCTCCGGAGCTATGCCTCATTCATGGGAAAGATTGAGAAAAGCTGGAGCCACTGCCAGACACGTATTAGTGGCAGCTGCAGCAGCTAAATGGGAAGTAGATGCTTCTGAATGTAGCACAGAAAAAGGCCAAGTCATCCATAAGGGAAGCGGAAAGAAAATTGCTTACGGTGATTTGGTCAATGATGCTGCCCAGCTTACAGCTCCCGAGGAAGTACCCTTAAAAAACTATAAGGATTTTAAAATCATAGGTACACCTGTAAAAAATGTCCGAAATAAGGAGATGTTTACAGGAAAGCCTCTTTATGGATTGGATGTGTACAGGGAAGGAATGGTCAATGCCATGATTCAAAGACCTCCCTTCGGCATGAAAATTAAATCTGTAGACGACAGTGCGGCCAAAAATGTGCAGGGAGTAACCGATGTGGTTGTTTTCAAAAACAATGTGGCAGTAGTAGGGGAGTCTACATGGCCATTGATGAAGGCCAAGAAACTTCTGAAAATTGAATATGAACCAGATGGTACCGTGGAAAGCTCAGAAGACCATGAGCGCCTATTTGGGGAACTGATGGAAAAAGGAAAAGCCCAAGTGATGCGAAAAGACGGAAATGTAGACCAGGCATTCAGCAAAGCCGCCAAAGTAGTAACTGCTGAGTACCAGTGTCCTTTCCTTTCTCATTCGCCGATGGAACCTATGAATTTCTTTGCCCATGTCAAAGGAGATAGGGTAGAACTTGTGGGACCAACCCAAACACCGGATAGAGCCAGAATGGAAACTGCCCAGTTGCTTGATATACCAACAGAAAACATAACAGTAGAGATTACCAGGCTTGGAGGAGGATTTGGAAGGAGATTGCGTGCGGATTTTGTAGTAGAAGCTGCAGAACTTTCAAAAATCCTGGATAAGCCTGTAAAAGTAACCTGGAGCAGGGAAGATGATCAGACCGGAGGGGCTTACCGCCCAGCTGTAAGGTATAAGTTCCAGGCAGCCTTGGATGAAAACGGTAAGATGACAGGCTACAAACTCAGAGGTGTCGGGATCAATGCTGGCAATACCACAAGGGAAAATAATTTCCCTTCAGGTTCGGTGGATAATTTATTAATCGAATCCATTGATCATAAATCCCCGATCACAACCAATGCCTGGAGAGCACCTATCACCAATTTCCTGGCATATGCAGAGCAGTCATTCTTGGATGAAGTCGCACAGGAAGCAGGAAAAGACCCTGTTGAATTGCGCTTGGAATTGTTGGATAGGGCCAAAAAAGATCCGGTTGGAGAGATCCATTATGATGTAGACAGAATGAAAACCGTAGTGGAAACTGCTGCCGAAAAATCCAATTGGGGAAAAGACAGCAATGTCATGCAAGGATTCAGCGTTTACTTCTCCCACAGGTCTTATGTGGCCCAGGTAGCCAATATAGAAATGGAAAACAACCAACCTGTGCTCAAAAAGATTGTTGCGGTAACGGACTGCGGTATTGTTGTCAATCCAACTGGGGCCAATCAGCAGGTGAGAGGTGGTATAGTGGATGGAATGGGACATGCCATGTTTACCAACATGACCTTTGTCAATGGATTGCCCAAGCAGACCAACTTTGATACCTACAGACTGATCAGAATGAAGGAAGTACCTGAAATCGATGTACATTATATTGATAACGGTATTGATCCAACAGGTCTTGGAGAGCCTGCTTTGCCACCTACTGGAGGTGCCATTGCAAACGCTATTTATAAGGCGACAGGAAAAAGATTGAGGGCCCAACCTTTTATAGAACAAAAGGAATTTTCGGAATTCAACCTGGAAATAAAAAGGGTTTAAAAATAGAAAAGCCTTCCGAAACAATCCGGAAGGCTTTTTTTATAACTCATCCATTTCTCTTTCGGGCCAATAGGGACCGGTCAGTACAAGACTTTGATTGGATGGATCTATAGTGTAAGCCAACTCCATCTTGTCTTTTCCCTTGTCATGGATATTCAGACAAGCATTGAAGTGTATCACATCAAAAATAACAGTGACTTTTCCTGATAATTTATCATGTTGGTCCAGATCCTGTAAACTTACATTTTCCACTACAGCTCCTTCCTTTTTGAAATAGTAGGAAAGAAAAATACCCATATCACGACCTTGTTGGGTAAATAGATCATCCAGAAGTTGGGCTACATTATTATACAAGTCTGTCCTTTTCAGTTCAAATGTCCATTTTTCCTGCATGTCCAAATATAATCGTTTTGTCTGGTACAAAAATTTTTGTTCCTTGATGATGTCCAAACATTTCCTTTGCTAAATTGTAGAACCAGTATGAAATACCCCATTTATTTTGACTACAATGCGACTACACCTTGCCATCCTCAGGTAGTAGAACACATGTTGCCCTACTTTTCCACCCATTTTGGAAATGCTTCCAGCAAGAGTCATCCCTATGGTTGGATGGCTGAGGATGCCGTCGAAACCGCCAGAGAAGAACTAGCCCGATTGATAGGTGCCAATCCCAAAGAGATCATATTCACTTCCGGAGCCACAGAATCCATCAATTTGGCCATAAAAGGAGTTTTTGAACAATATTCAAATCAAAACCAGCATTACATCACCTGCAAGACTGAACACAAAGCCGTCTTGGATACATTTAAGAGCATAGAGGCTAAAGGGGCAAAAGTTACCTATCTACCTGTAGACAATGAGGGAATGGTAGATCTAAAGGGGCTGGCAGAAGCCATACAGCCTGATACCAAAATGATCTCTCTCATGTGGGCCAACAATGAAACGGGAGTGATACATCCTGTGGAAGAAATAGCTATGTTGGCTGAGGAAAGAGATATTATTTTTTTTACAGATGCAGTGCAGGCGGTAGGTAAAATCCCGGTTTCTACGAAGAACATTCACATGATGGCTCTATCCGCACACAAGTTTTATGGACCCAAAGGAGTGGGAGCTCTGTACATCAGGCACAATCATCCTCTTCCCAAACCAAAAGCCTTGATAGAAGGAGGTGGTCATGAAAAAGGCTTCAGAAGTGGTACACTTCAGGTTCCGGCCATTGTTGGGCTTGGAAGCGCTGCAAGCTTGGCTTTGAAAAATATGAAGGATGAAAGTAAAAGATTGGAATCTCTTCGAAACAAACTGGAAAGCGGTATTTTAGAACTTGAAGGAACAAAATTGAACAGCAGTCAAAACAATAGGCTTCCTCATGTGAGCAACATTTCCTTTGAAGGTGTGGAAGGTGAGGAGTTGTTAAGAAAACTGAATAAGGAATTGGCTGTGAGTTCAGGGTCAGCCTGTACAAGTATTTCACCGAAACCTTCCCATGTGTTACAGGCTATGGGAATTAGCCCGGACTTGGGAAAAGCTTCCGTCAGATTTTCTTTGGGAATAACTACTACTGAAAGTGATGTCGATTTTGCGATAGCTTATGTCAAAGAAACAATAGCTTCATTGAGAGCTTAAATCAGGAAAGGCCTTCAAGATCTGCTTCTGTGTCTATATCGATTTCACCTTTGGGAAATGCTACAGTGAAAACGTCCCCCATGTTCTGGAAGATAAGCTTTTTGGCACCTTCCTTGGACTTTAGAGCCAGTAAAGCATCAAAGTATTGCTGATCAAATAAAACAGGAACACCTATGGTATCGGCATAGGCACAGCAAATGATACCCTTTTCACTTGCTGCCTTTTGCTCAATGAGCTGTGTGAGAAGATCGGCATTTACAAAAGGCTGGTCACAAACCAAAAGGATAACCTGATTTAAATTTGGCTCATTGGATAATAAATACCTCAATCCTGCCTGCATAGAGGATGACATGCCTTCTTTCCAGGCTTGATGAATCAAATAAGGAATTCCAGCTGCATCTACATTGTTTTTGATAGTTTCCCCGTTTGCACCCAAGATCAAGACAGCTGATACATTTTCCAACTTGTTGACTTCGTCAAGAATATGCTGAAGCAGCATCTTTCCTTTGACTATTTCCAGTTGTTTGGCCCTTCCCAATCGACTGGATGCTCCTGCGGCCATGATGATGATTCCTGTCGGTTTTAAGAGGCTAAGCATCATGAATTGGACCTTGTTTATCTCTTAAAAACCCGGCGTTTTTCCTACTTAATACAGCTTTTACCTCAGACAAGATAGAAAGAGCTATTTCTTCCGAACCTTCTGCTCCTAAATCCAGCCCTGAAGGTCCGTAAATATTGTCGTCCTGTATCTTGATTCCTTCCGACTCCAGCCTTTCAATCATTTTGAGCTTTTTCTTTTTTGGACCTAGAATACCAATATAGGGCAGATTTAGACCTTTAATATGCTTTAATACTTCTATTTCATATTCGAAATTGTGGGTCATTAGTAAGGCTACCGTGTTTTCATCATAGGGGATTTCATGGCAGATTTCAGCTGCTGATCCCACTGATATTTTATTGGCTGAAGGGAATCTTTCCTTGGTCGCATGGCTACTTCTACCATCATAGAGGTTCAGTTCCCAACCCAACAGAGATGCCATCTTGGCCAAAGGAACCGTATCGTTTCCAGCCCCGAATAATAGCAACCTTAAAGGGGGCTTTATGGATTCTAAAAATAAAAAGTGTTCCTCATATTCAAAGATTTTATTGTATTGAATATCAGAAATATAAGATGAATTTTTTAAAATTTGATTTAATATATTTTGAGGTATATTGTTTTTGTTGCCAATGTAATTTCCACCACTAAAAAGCAGCTTGGTCCCTATTTGTTCGGCCCTGCTTTGAAGCAATGAAAAGACCGTAACCAGGATTTTATGCTTCCTGTCCTTGGAGGCTGTTTTCAATAATTCCACGGGATTGTATTCATCCAAATAATCAATCGGTTCTATCAAGACCTGAATGATGCCATTGCAACCCAGTCCGATTCCAAATTTCTGGTCATCTTCATCGGTAGTGTCGTAGGTAACTATCATCGATTTTTGCTGAAAAATGACAGATTGTGCCTTTCTTAGGGCATCACCTTCCAGGCAGCCCCCGGAGATTGCACCGGTAAGCTCACCATCTTCCGATACTAACATTCTGGCTCCTGGCCTCCTATAGGCGGAGCCATCTACTTTTACTACAGTGGCCAAAGCAATCTTTTTTTGCTGCTCTTTATATCTTTGATAAGTAGCTATTATCTGAGAAATTTCTTTCATCAATGCGGTGATTTTGAATATTCCAAACTAAGTTAAAAACATGAATTGAAAGCAATTGATTTGATAAATGGAGGTATTTTTGCATGATTTTGCAGGTGAAAGCGGTTTGATGTGTTCAAATCCCTGAAACTGTCGGAAACCTATAGAGAAATGTAATAATATGAATGCTGTTGAAAATCTGATTGTTGTGAAAACTTCTTTTTTAGATTAAAAATGAATAATGCGAAATGGCAATACTTAGTGCCTAAAAATAGGATTTTCACAAAATTTCTCGGTATTTTGTAGATATGGCAAAATCAAGAGAGACCTTTAATAAAAAAGAAAAGGAAAAACAGAGACAAAAGAAAAAACAGGAGAAGTTAGACAAGAAAGAAGCCAGAAAGTCCGGCAACGATAAGTCAACTGATTTTGAAGACATGATCGCTTATGTGGATGAGTTTGGAAACATCACCTCAACACCACCTGATCCTGCAAAGAAAAAAACAGAAGTAGATCCTGACAGCATTCAGATTACTGTGCCAAAAGATTCTGAAATGAGTGATGCTCCGGATGAAAAGAAAAAGGGTAGAGTCACTTTTTTCAACGAATCTAAAGGTTACGGCTTTATTAAAGACAGTCAGAGTGGTGAAAGTATTTTTGTACACATCAACAAATGCCTGGATGAAATTAAAGAAGGTGATGTCGTCAATTATGAAACGGAAAAAACTCCTAAAGGCCTAAGTGCTACTGAAGTAAAGCTTGCTCCTTAATTTATTCCAGCAGCATGATCTGTAAGCCTTTGTATTGCTTCTTTTGAAGCGATTCAAAGGTTTTTTGTTTTTTACCCATTATTTTTAGCCAATAAGCATAACCTTAATTAGAAAGATGGAAATACCCAGTCTTGCAGCGTTGAAAAGAGAACTCAATCTTTTAAATGAAAAAGAACTGACAAATCTGGTTCTGGATCTGGCCAAATTCAGTAGAGACAACAAAGCATATCTTTACTTCAAGCTGTTTGAAAAAGATAACCCGCGTATTTTTATAGATCAGGCCAAAGAAGAACTGGACTTGGCATTTATGAAAGCCAATTTGTCCAATTACTATGTAGCAAAGAAAGGGGTGCAGGCCATTAGAAGAATGCTGAATAAAAACCTCAAGTTGAGTAAAGACAAAACAGCCCATATTGAGCTGATTCTGCATTTTTGTAAACAGATGAAAGCCTATGGAGTTCTCTCATACCATCATCCGGTGATCGAAAACCTTTACAATGTACAGTTGGGAAAAGCTGAAAAGCTAATTGCGGGATTGCATGAAGACCTTCAGTATGATTACAGCATCATGTTGGAAGAATTAGGTTAAGAAACTTTAAGATATTATTCTGGTTTCCAGAAACCTTGGCACTTTTGATGCTGTTTGAATATCATGTACAAAATCCTTTGTTCGTTTATTGTTATTCAGCTATTACTCATTGGGGATGCCATTTCCCAACAGGTGGTTTTCCAGCTTTCAGCAACAGAAGATCCTATCCATGATGCCATTTTTGAAATAGTAGAAGTTAGGGATAATAGGAAAAAAGGGGAGGCCCTGGGGCAGATTTATACCACTGCTGCTCAAAAATCCAATGTTTTATTGGGTAATGATATCAACGCGGAACTCAAAAAGTATTTTACAAATTCAATCCGGCCCCAGTCAGGAAAGAATCAGCAGATTCTGATAAGCATTGAGACATTTGAACTATCGGAAAATAAAAATGCACAAAACACCGCTGCTGGAGAGCTTAAGCTGAAGTTTAGTTTTTATGTAAAGGGAAGTTTCGAACCTGTGCATCTCTTGGATTTTGAAGGGGGAATGTCTTACAGAAGGTCTATCCACCGTACTGACCTGGTCCAACAAGTCACCCAACAGGCACTGGGCAAAGCTTTGGAGTATTTTAACGAATGGATAGATTCGCAGGCCTTTTCCAACAGATCATTGGCAAAATCAGTTAAACTTATAGTTGAAGACGGAAAAAACAGGAGTGGGAGAGATACGGTGTTTTATGATTTTGATAGGGCGCTTACTTGGAAGGATTTCACGGACAGACCTAGGACAGGAAGCCGGTATAATGCAGTGATTTTTACCAGTTTGGCCATGGAAGGAAAGCCTTTTGTGGAAGATGGTTCTATTGTCATGCCGCTGTTTATCAAGGTATATATGCTTCCAGGACAGTCTTGGGTGAAGAATAAAAACGACTACTCACTCAACCACGAGCAGAGGCATTTTGATGTGGTAAGGGTGGTGGCGGACAGGTTAAAACATTCCCTAAATTCTTTAGACGTTAATCCTGAAAATTATGAAGCCCTGGTCAATGATGCGTATTTTGATGCTTACAGAGAAATGAATAAGCTTCAGGAACTGTATGATGGTCAGACCAATCATGGATTGAAGCCGGATATACAGGAAAAGTGGAATCGGATGCTAGACAGTGCTCTGAAAGGAGACTGGTCGGAATTAGAGATGGTTTTGAAAGGGGAAAGTTTATGATTGAGGGCAAATTTTAATTACCTGATAAGTCAATTTTTTCAGACAAACCTGCCTGTTCAAACTTTACAGCAATACCTGAAACATGAAGCATATTTCCTCTGGAATCCATTCGGACATTGATCAGGCCGTTGGCACCGTCATTTTTGGCTCTTTTTACCAAAGTATTCATAAGCGTGTTGGTTCCCATAGGTAAGCCACCTCGGACTTCAATAAAGCCAATTTCCTCAAAATTTTTGTCGGGAACCTTTGCCATAAAAATTTCCATGCTTTCATCTTGATGCTCCAGCTTGGTGATGGTATTTGTTGCAGAACAGCTGCAAAATAAGAGAATTACGAAAATCAATAGACTGGACTTTAACATAGCGGTGTAGGTTTATGAATGGATTCATTTATGAACGTATGTTTTGGTGGGAAGGTTTGTTTTGATTACTACTGTGATTCCAGCTTAGATACATATAAGGTGCTAGTCATACTTCGTAGTATAGAAATTGATAATACCTAAAGTAAATCAGGTTCTGATAAAGTCGCTATAGGTATATCAAGTGTTCAACATCAATTAAATAAATGTTATATAATTTACATTATGTTAAATAGAATAGAACACTTCCATTCAAATAATCTAAAACTCACCTTCTAATAACATCTACCCTCTACCAGTTATCTCTTGAATTTTAATTTTTTTTTGACAAGCTTAGAGTTGTAAATACAATTTATGTCCCAATCTACTTCAGCTAAGGTCGGACTATTTCTAGGCCCAATCCTTTTTATCCTTATTCTCTTTTTTTTGCGTCCTGAAGGAATGTCAGATGAAGCCTTGTCCATGTTGGCGGTCACTGCTTGGATTGCAGTATGGTGGATCACGGAAGCCATTCCCATTGCTGCTACTTCTTTGCTTCCTTTGGTCTTGTTACCTGTTTTAGGTGCACTTCCTATCAGCAATACGGCTTCTTCCTATTCGCATCCCATGGTTTTACTCTATATGGGTGGATTTATGATTGCCATGGCTGTAGAAAAATGGAACCTGCACAAAAGGATTGCTTTGAACATTATCCTATGGATAGGAACAGATATTCACAAGATCATTTTAGGCTTTATGCTGGCCACAGCGCTGTTATCTATGTGGATTTCCAATACAGCCACTTCATTGATGATGCTTCCGATAGCCATAGCTGTTGTAGCTCAATTGGACAAATCACCGGAGAAAAACAATACTTTGGGCAAAGCCCTAATGCTCGGCATTGCCTATTCCGCTTCCATTGGTGGTGTGGCTACTCTCATCGGTACCCCTACCAATATCATTCTTGCTGGGGTGATCAAAGAAATGTATGGATATGACATAAGTTTTGCTCAGTGGATGTCTTTTGGCTTACCTATTTCCCTGATACTCTTGGCAATTTGCTGGATATATCTGGTGAAATTCGCCTTTAAATTTAATCTCCCCCCTGCCCTGGATAGCGGTAAAAAAGAAATCTTACGCCAATTACGAGAATTGGGGCCAATGACTGTGGAAGAAATCCGTGTTTCCATTGTTTTCGGCTTTGTCAGTTTTTGTTGGATTGTCCGTTCCTTTCTCTTGCAAAAGTATATTCCTGCCTTGGATGATACGATTATTGCAATAGCTGGAGTATTGTTACTTTTTGTACTTCCCTCCTCCCAAAAATCAACTAAGTTATTAGACTGGAAAACTGCCGAAAAGATTCCATGGGGCATTCTTATATTATTTGGTGGTGGGCTGGCTTTGGCCGAAGGATTTAAGGTTACAGGACTGGCGGTGTGGATCGGCAATCAATTTGTTTTCCTGGATTTTATCGCATTTATTTTGTTTTTGCTTATTATCATTGCAGCAGTCAATTTCCTTACCGAAATCACTTCCAATGTCGCTACTGCTTCTATGATATTGCCCATTTTGGCAGCAGTATCTTTTTCTATGGGAGTCCACCCATTTGGATTGATGGTTGGTGCTACCATGGCAGCTTCCTGTGCTTTTATGCTTCCTGTGGCCACACCTCCCAATGCCGTGGTCTTTGGTTCAGGTTTTTTAAGCATTCCGGATATGTTTAAAGCAGGATTTTGGATGAATATTTTCTCTATTTTCATCATCACCATTTTCACATACTGGCTTCTTCCTTTGGTTTGGGGAATAGATTTAAGTATTTACCCTTTCCGATAAAAAAACACCAGCTTTGTTTTTGGGCAAAGCTGGTGTTTTTCTAAATGACTACTCAAGAATCTCTTTTCTGAACTAATCACAAAAAGACCTCGTAAATGGTCTTTCGTAAATCTCTCTCAATTTCCCTACAGCTTTCTTACCCAGATGTTTCTGAACTTCACCAAATCTCCGTGATCCTGGAGTTTGATGGGTAATTCATCCTCATGCGCTTTGTAGTTAGGTATTCCAATGTATTCAGTTGGCCCTTTTATTTCTACGTTGTTTTGAACCAAAACCCCATTGTGAACCACGGTAACTCTTGCAGGCGCGACTACCATGCCGTCAGCATTGAATCTTGGTGCAGTAAAATAAATGTCATAGGTATTCCATTCTCCTGGTTTTTTCATGGCATTGACCAAAGGAGGAGTTTGCTTGTAGATACTGGCAGCCTGTCCATTGCTGTAAGTCCTGCTTTCATAAGAATCCAATACCTGTACTTCGTAATGTGACATCAGAAAAATTCCAGAATTACCCCTACCCTGACCTTCTCCTTTGATCTCAGTAGGTGCAGACCATTCAATATGGAGTTGCATGTCTCCGAATTTCTCTTTAGTCTGTATATCTCCGGTCCTCGGTGTCACAGTCATGACGCCATTCTCAAGTTTCCATCCTGCCGGGCTGCTGCCGTCACTAGCAGAGACGAATCCGTCGAGGCTTGTTCCGTCAAAAATGACTATGGCATCAGATGGTGCCTTGTGGTTTTCTTCCCCCGGAGTAATTTGCCTTACTACAGGTTCCCAAAACTCAGTGGCTTCAGGTGGAAGTTTGATGTCTTTTTGTTGGGAAAAGGCAGGAAATGCAAAGAGCATGGCCATACCTGGCAATACGTGTTTAAATGTTTTCAACATAGGTCTAATTGGTTATTTTGCTTCCAAATTAAGTCAATTCCAAGGTTTTCAAAAGCCGTTAATGGATTTTTGATTTTCCTCTACTCCTTTTCCTCTTAGATTTAAGAAAATTACATGCTTATGAAAAAACAATTACTCAGTCTATTAGCAGCATTTTGGATGCTTGGTTTTTCCTATGCCCAAAATGAGTATTATTTCCAGGATGAGACCTTTGATGCTATTATTCCCAGTCCTAAGGATTTTTTGGGTTATGAAATCGGTGAGTGGCATACCCGCTATGACCGATTGGTGGCATATTTTGAAAAACTGGCGGAAGTCTCTCCCAATGCAGAGTTAAAGACCATTGGATACACTTACCAAATGAGGCCATTGGTGGTTTTGGTGATCAGCAAAGCTGAGCATATACAAAACCTTGAAAGCATCCGAGTCAATCACCTAAAGCTCACTGATCCGAAAGTGGATATGCCGGATGTTTCTCTCATGCCTGCTATAGTCAATTTGGCCTATAGTGTCCATGGAAATGAACCATCGGGTGGAGAGGCTTCTATTCTTACGGCATATTGGTTGCTGGCTTCAAAGTCTGAGCTGGCAGCAGAAATCAGGGAAAATGCAGTGGTCATGATAGATCCTGCCATCAACCCGGACGGAAGAGACCGTCACAGCAATTGGGCCAATATGCACCGTGGTTTTCCTCCGGTTTCGGACCCACTTGACCGTGAGCACAATGAAATCTGGCCATCAGGAAGGGTAAATCATTATTGGTTTGACCTGAACAGAGACTGGTTGCCACTTGCCCATGTAGAGCTTCAGACCAAGATTGATTGGTACCACAGTTGGTATCCCAATGTAGTTGGTGATTTTCATGAAATGGGGACCAACAGCACTTATTTCTTTGAGCCTACCAAAGCTTTCAGTTCAGAAAACCCGGTTGTTCCCCGAAAAAATTATGAGGAAATCAATAGCAAGTTTGCTGCGTACTTTGCCAAAGCTTTGGATGATATAGGGTCTTTGTATTGGACCAAAGAAGTTTTTGACAACAGTTATCCAGGCTATGGATCTACCTATCCTGACATCCAGGGTGGATTGGGGCTGGTATTCGAGCAAGGTTCTTCCCGAGGCCATATTCAGGCTTCTCAAAGAGGTGACATCACTTTTGAATTTACCATCCGAAATCAGCTGAAAACATCCATAGCGACGATGGAAGCAGGCATCAGGGAAAGAGAATACATGCACAGATACCTACGCGAATTTTTTCAGACCGCCATTTCTGAAGCCAACAGTAGCAGTATCAAGTCCTATGTTTT
Source organism: Arthrospiribacter ruber (assembly GCF_019343195.1). Classification (GTDB taxonomy): domain Bacteria; phylum Bacteroidota; class Bacteroidia; order Cytophagales; family Cyclobacteriaceae; genus Arthrospiribacter; species Arthrospiribacter ruber. The sequence continues at coordinate 139,252 of NZ_RPHB01000004.1, read as the reverse complement.
TGGAGATACCCATGATGAATCGAAAAATAGATTATTTTTAAAGCTACTTCTTGATCATAGGATTAAAGTATTTGAAAATGAAAGGGATATAAATGTTAATGGGAAACGATTTGAAAAAGGGAAGTCCTACATTGTGCCAACATCTCAACCTCAATACCGGATGGTGAGAAGCATGTTTGAAAAAGTCACTGAATTTGCGGATTCTGTTTTTTATGATGCATCAGCTTGGACCATGGCTTTGGCTTATGGCATTCCCTATGAAGGACAAAGTTCTGCCAACCTTGGCAAGGAACTGACTGAGCTTCCAGAGCAATCCCTTCATTTTCCGGTATCAGGGAAATATGTGGCTTATCTCAGTGATTGGTCTGATTATTTTGCCCCTAAGTTTCTGCATCTGCTTCAACAATCCGGAGTACATGTGGAGACTCCCGCAAAGACGTTTACTTCCAAGACTGAATCAGGTGAAAGGGAATTTACCGCAGGAACTATGATCATTCCAACAGGATTTCAGACAATGTCTCCAGAAGAGTTGCGTGAAAAGATCCAAAATGCTGCCGAAGAAGCAGGGGTTCATGTATTTGGAACAGGCACCGGGTTTTCTGTCAGCGGGATTGATCTTGGCAGCAATAATGTGGGTGCGGTAAGAAACCCAAAAGTGATCATGCTGATTGGTCAGGGTACTTCTCAGTATGAGGCTGGAGAAATATGGCACCTGTTGGATACCAAAGTAGGTATGCCGATCAGCAAAGTGGATATCAGCTTATTTGGAAGGATAAATCTATATGATTACAATACCCTGATTTTACCTTCTGGTAATTATTCTGCGCTTTCTTCCGCTCAGATCGCCCATATCAAAGACTGGTTGAACCGTGGCGGTACCATCATATCACTTCGCATGGCCAGCCAATGGCTCCAAGCTGCCGAGATTACCCGTGAAGAATATTTGAAAACAGAAGAAAGCGAGGGTCCTTCTTTTGTACCATTTGGCGAAAGACGGGATTTCGAAGGAGCGCAGGCAATCGGTGGAAGTATCTATCAAGCGAAACTGGACATTACCCATCCTTTGGGATTTGGATATAGAAATGGTGAAATACCTGTTTACAGAAACTCCACCATTTTCTTCAAGCCTTCCAAGGATAAATATCAGACTCCTGTAAGGTATGCTGAAGACCCACTATTGGGTGGTTATATTTCCAAACCTAATTTGGAGAAAATCAAGCAAAGTGCCAGTGTGTTGGTCAGTCCTGTAGGATCAGGAAGGGTCATCCACTTTATTGATAATCCTAATTTCCGTGGAACTTGGTTTGGCACCAACAAGCTGTTTTTGAATGCCATTTTCTTTGGAGATAAAATGTAGGTAGATAAAGAATTTTATGTATATACGGAACTTTGCCAGTAATGATATTTAGCTTTGATTTTCAGTTCAAATCGATATTTATAGATATTAGATACTTGTAGATATTGTTTTGGAACTCCCATTTTTATCAGAAATTGATGCTACTGGTAAAGAAGCGTATAATCGTGAAGAGAATTTCAGATTTTCAACCTACGAACAAAAAAGTGCTGCTTGTCTCCATGAGCAGCACTTTTTCATTTTATATGGTATAGTCCCCAAAATTCCAGAACTTTGAGACAAAATTACATACTGTGCCAAATACTGTTTTACTTCTTACCCCACCATTTACCCAACTCAATACCCCCTACCCTGCCACAGCGTACATCAAAGGGTTTTTGAATACAATTCAAATAGATGCAGCTCAAGCAGATTTGGGAATATCAGTAATACTAAAAATTTTTTCCAAGACTGGGTTACAGCGTGTATTCCAAGCTATAAGTGAGAAAGATTCTAAAGCTTTTTCCAAGAATGCGAAAAGAATGATTAAGCTTCAGGAAGACTATTTGTCTGCCATAGATCCTGTTATCTCCTTTTTACAATTCAAGAATCCCACCTTGGCGTACAACATCTGTGATGAAGGTTTTTTGCCTGAAGCTTCCCGTTTTGGTCAATTGGAAGACATGGAATGGGCCTTTGGTACCATGGGACTGCAAGACAAAGCCAGGCATTTGGCTACATTGTTTTTGGAGGATTTGGGGGATTTGATTCAGGAGTGTCTGGACCCGAATTTTGGCTTTAGCAGGTATGCAGAGCGTCTCGGAAGATCAGCAGTACATTTCGATCCTTTGGAAGAAGCCCTGCAGTCAGCCCCCAGTTTTACAGATGAATTTATGCTGGAGGCTTTGGATACACTTATCAAAGATAATCCAGGGCTAAATATGGTCTGCCTTTCCGTACCCTTTCCAGGCAATCTTTATGCGGGATTCAGGGCAGGAAAGTACCTTAAAACAAAGTATCCCCATCTCAAAATTGTCATGGGAGGTGGATACCCGAATACAGAACTGCGCTCATTGGGAGATACCAGGGTTTTCAACTACATAGATTTCATCACGTTGGATGATGGGGAGCGCCCACTAAAGTGCCTTATTGAATACCTGAATGGAAGCAGGCCATTGGATCAGCTGAAAAGGACATTTACCCTTTCAGACGGTAAAGTGACCTATATGAATGGTGCCAAAGAGCCAGACATTCCATTTAGCCAAACAGGCACTCCGGATTATGCAGGTTTGCCACTGAAAGACTACTTGTCTGTGTTGGAAATGGCCAACCCAATGCACAGGCTTTGGTCTGATGGCAGGTGGAACAAACTTACTATGGCGCATGGCTGCTATTGGAAAAAATGCTCTTTTTGCGATATTTCTCTGGCCTACATCAGTCAATATGAGCCGCTCAATGCAGCTTTGATCTGCGACCGTATAGAAACGCTGATCCGGGAAACGGGGGAAACCGGATTTCACTTTGTAGATGAAGCCGCACCGCCTGCCCTGATGCGGGAATTGGCACTGGAAATCATCAAGAGAAAACTGAAAATCAGTTGGTGGACGAATATCCGATTCGAAGAACGCTTCACGCTGGATTTATGCAGATTGCTTAAAGCCTCTGGCTGTATTGCGGTATCAGGAGGATTGGAGGTAGCTTCAGACAGGCTTTTGGCTAAAATGCAAAAGGGAGTTACTGTTGCGCAGGTGGCCCGTGTGGCTGATAATTTTACCAGTTCGGGAATCATGGTGCATGCCTATCTGATGTATGGTTTTCCTACCCAGACAGCTCAAGAAACGGTTGATAGTCTTGAAATGGTTAGACAATTGTTTATGAACAATGTCCTGCAGTCCGGATTTTGGCATCTTTTTGCCATGACCTCCCATGCGCCTATAGGAATTAGTCCTGAAGCTTTCGGGGTGGTGAAAACAGGGCCTGGAAAGGGTTTGTTTGCAGATAATGACCTCGCCCATGAAGACCCTGAAGGTGCAGAACATGAGCTTTTCAGTGACGGTCTTAAAAAGGCACTTTTCAATTATATGCACGGATTGGGTTTTGATTTTCCCTTGCAGGAATGGTTTAAGTTTAGAATTCCCAAAACCACTGTCCCCAAAAACTTCATTTTTAAAGCTATTCAGCATGAAAGCTTGTCTGGGTTAAAGCCAAATGCAAAGACTGTATGGTTGGGTGCCATGCCTGAGGTGGAAAATTATTTTACCCATAGAAAAGGGAAGCGAAAAGAACACTGGAAACTCGTGCTGACAGGAAAGAAATCCGAAAGGGTGATTTTTACCGATAAAGAAGCTGCGGAAGCTTTGATGGACCTCATTTCATCATGTATGCCTGTTGCCGGAAAGAAGGAAATGACTTTGGAGCATTTTGGAGATTCTTTTGAAAAATCCGGATTGGGAGCTTTTGATGAGTTTGTGGAAAGCGAAACCTGGGCAATCTTGAAACAAGAAGGATTGGTATTGGTATAAAATGAAAAACCCGGCCTAGAAGACCGGGTTTTCACTCACTTTAACCACTAACAACCATAAAACAAATTCTTCATGCAATTGGCCTAGAGGCTTAAAAAGCAATCAGAACGATGAAAAACATCAATTTGTCGTAGTCGATACGGGAATCGAACCCGTGTTTCATCCGTGAAAGGGATGCGTCCTAACCCCTAGACGAATCGACCATTCAAAAAGAAAACACTGAAGCTTTTTCAGTGTTTCTAGTAGTCCGTACGGGAATCGAACCCGTGTTTCATCCGTGAAAGGGATGCGTCCTAACCCCTAGACGAACGGACCATGTTATGGTATTGGGGACCTCCTTTTTCGTAAGGTGATGCAAATATAGAGGCTTAAATTCACAATGCAAAACCTGACCAAAAAATATTTGGTTTACATTTCCAAAACTCTGAAAATTAGGACAAAAAAATATTTTTTTCATTACGTACCAACTTTATTATTTTCACAGCACCAAAACAGGAGAAACAAATGAAGCAAAAAAGAGTAGCTGTCAACGGCTGTGGTAGAATAGGCAGATTGGCCATCAAACTGATTTTAGAAAAAGAGGGGTTTGAGTTGGTAGCAGTTAATGACCTCACCGATCCGGCGACTTTGGCCCATTTGCTTAATTATGATTCCATACATGGCCGCTATCCCCACAAAGTAAGTGTGGTTGATGGTGATCTGAAGGTCAAAGGGAAAAAGATAAAAATCTTTGCGGAAAAAGATCCTGTTAAAATTCCCTGGAAAGAGCTTGATATTGATATAGTGCTGGAGTCTACAGGAAGGTTTACCGAAAAAAATCTGGCAAAGGGACACCTTGAAGCCGGAGCCAAAAAGGTCATCATCACCGCACCTTCCAAAGATTCGGATGTGCCGACAGTGGTCCTGGGTGTCAATGATGAAATCCTCGATAAGGATGCTGATATCATTTCAAATGCATCTTGTACCACCAATTGTCTTGCACCTATGGTCAAGCTATTGGATGATAGTTTTGGTATAGTTAAGGGTTTTGTATCCACTGTACATTCCTACACCAACGACCAAAACCTCCATGATGCTCCGCACAGAGACCTGAGGAGAGCTAGAGCGGCGGCTTATTCCATCATTCCAACAACTACCCATGCCGCAAAGGCCATGGAAATCGTTTTGCCCCATCTCCAAGGAAAAATAGAAGCTTCAGCCATGAGGGTACCAGTTCCTGATGGTTCATTGACTGATTTGATTGTAGAATTGGAAAGAGAAACAAGTGCGCAGGAAGTTAATGAGGTGTTCAAAAAAGCTTCGGAGGGAGCGTTGAATGGGATTTTGCAATATGAGGAATCACCAATAGTATCCATAGACATCATCGGAAATCCGCATTCCTGTATTTTTGACTCCGGACTTACTTCAGTTAAAGGAAATCTTGTGAAAATAGTAGGTTGGTACGACAATGAGGCAGGTTATGCCAATAGATTGGTAGACTTGATCGGGCTGATTTAATCGAGTCAGGCCTGGTCTTCCAGGTCTGCTACATGTGGGCGGACAAAATCAATCGCATCTTGAACCGCATCCAAAAACTTATCAAAATGCTCTAAAAAGGCCTTGTTAAAACCTTGGTGTTCAATAATCTCCTTTCCGTCGTGAATTACTTCACTTAGGACAACCATATCAAAAAGCGCTAAAGAGGGCTTTACTTTGTGCCTAATTTCCTGGATGACGACAGGATCTTGGTTTTCTGCTCCTTCTATGTATTTTTCCCGCAATTCCTGAAGGGAAAAATAAATGGCCGAAATCAGTTCTGCTTTAAATTCAGCATCGCCTTCAGTCATTTCTTCTATTTTCTCGAAACTTACGGGTGGTATTTGTTGCATCTTAATAAGGGCGGTTTACATTTCTACCTGCGAGGTATCCGGTACTCCAAGCTGCCTGAAAGTTAAAACCGCCTGTAATTCCATCAATATTTAAAACCTCTCCGGCAAAAAACAAACCTTTTACAATTTTGCTCTCCAATGTCTCCGGGTCTACCTCCGAAAGCTCCACTCCACCTGCCGTTACAAACTCTTCTTTGAAAGTAGTCTTTCCTTTGACGTTGACAATATAGCAAAAAAGATTTTGAACAAATCTATTAAAATGTTTTTTTGAAATGTCTTGCCAAAGTAGGTTTTCATTGATTTCCGCCACCTGAACGAGGTGTTCCCACAATCTTCCCGGTAATTCCAAAAGCGGATTGGACGCAACTTTCTTTTTGGGATGTTGATTTTTGAAAGCTTGTAAGTATTGCACAATGTCCTGTTCACTCAAGGAAGCCACCCACCTTATATGGGCATTGGCTATGTAGTCTTTTTCGTGCAGCCACTTGGCTCCGAAGGCCGAAAGCTTCAGTACAGCCGGTCCACTTACCCCCCAATGGGTAATCAATAATGGTCCATCATAGGACAATTTGGTTCCTTCAAGCCTCACATGCGCATGAGGAAGAGAAATGCCCATAAGCTTTCTTATGGGTTCTTCAGGTGTATTGAAGGTGAAAAGGGATGGTATTGGAGGCACAATAGTATGTCCGACCTTTTCTATAAAGCTAAAGCCTTCGGCTTTGGGACTACCTCCGCTACAAATAATGATGCGGTCAAAAGTTAGTTTTCTTTTTCCGTCACTAACTTCAAAGAATTCCGCATTCTTCAATATGCTTGCTACATTGAAATTTCTATTGACAATTACCCCTGACATTTCCGCTTCTTTTTCAAGCACGTCAATGATAGACTGTGAAGAGTCGGAAACCGGAAACATCCGCCCATCAGGCTCAGTTTTGAGCTTTACCTTGCGTTTTTCAAACCATTCAATGGTATCATTGACAGCAAAATGTCTGAATGTTTTCTTGAGGAACTTCTCTCCCCTGGGGAAGTTTTTTACAAGCTTGGAAACTTCTCTAGCATCATGGGTTACATTGCATCTCCCACCACCGGAGATTTTGACTTTGGAAAGTACTTTGGAGGTTTTCTCCAAAATCACCACCTCTCCACCATTTTTTGCGGCATGAATAGCTGAAAAATACCCTGCTGCCCCGGCACCGATTACACCAATTTTTAATTTAACCACGCTGTTATTTTTTCTTTCTTCCGGAAATTGAGCCCATAAAGTTACGTGTGATTTCTCTCATTATGGTTCGGCCCAATTGTCTGACCAAGGTGTTTTTGCTCAAATCTTCCAATAATGTACTTTCTTTAAAGAATCAAGGAGCTTCTTCAAAAGTAAGGATTTCTATTTTTAAAAAGTGGATTTATCCCTTAACTTCAAAAACTTAATTCTGAGCATATGAAACACCTAATTCCTTTAACCTTATTTTTATTTTTCCTCGCTAATTCAAAAAAATCAGGTGCCCAGCAGGTCTTACCTGAACCCATTACCCTGACCCTGGAAGAAGCCAACAGGCTCTCTCTTCTTCCCTTGCATTGCATGCAGGTGGAATACCCAAATAAACTCAATCAGACTCTTGAAAATGAAACCTTCCTGAAAAGTCCTAAAGAGTTGCACCCTGCATTCTACGGTTGTTTTGACTGGCATTCTAGTGTGCATGGTCACTGGATGCTGGTTAGCTTGCTGAAGCAGTTTCCTGAATTACAAAACAGGCAAGAGATCATGGACAAGTTAGAAGAAAACATCAGCAAAGAAAATATTGAAAAAGAGGTGGAGTACTTCCACATGCCTCAAAATAGCAGTTTTGAAAGGACCTATGGATGGGCCTGGGTGCTCAAACTGGCTGAAGAACTTCATACTTGGGATGATCCTTTTGGGAAAAATCTGGAACAAAACCTGCGACCACTCAGCGATCTGATGGTAAAAAAATACCTGGAATTTTTACCGAAACTGATCTATCCCATCAGAGTCGGAGAGCATTCGAACATTGCTTTTGGGCTCTCTTTTGCTTATGACTATGCCAAGACAACACAAAGAGAAGCATTGGCACAATTGATCAAAGAAAGGGCATATCATTGGTTTGAAGATGATAAAAACTGCCCTCTGGAATGGGAGCCCAGTGGTTTTGATTTTCTATCGCCATGTTTTCAGGAGCTGGACATCATGAGAAAAGTCATGCCAAAGGCGGAGTTTTTGACTTGGCTGGATGACTTTATGCCAGGATTACAGGAAAAGGATTTTTTACTCGCCCCTGGAGAAGTAAGTGACAGGACAGATGGAAAGCTTGTACATCTGGATGGGCTCAACTTCAGCCGTGCTTGGGTGTTATATGGCCTGATTGGAGATTTTCCGGAGCAATATGCACATCTTACCGGGATAGCGAATGAACATGTACTTTACTCCTTGCCTTCCATTGTAGATGACAATTATGAGGGAACTCATTGGCTGGGCAGTTTTGCCATATATGCCCTTCAGAAAGCCCAATGAAAATCAGCATTTCCAAATATATCGGTCCAGGGCCACTTGTAGCAGCAGCATTTATTGGACCGGGCACAGTAACAGTTTGTACCTTGGCCGGGGTCAATTTTGGATATGACCTAATATGGGCATTGATTCTTTCCATCCTGGCTACTTTGGTTTTGCAGGAAATGGCTTCCAGAATAGGATTGGTTGCCGGTGAAGGATTGGCTTCTCTTATCTCGGTCACACTTAAAACCGGATTGAAAAAATACTTTTCCATGACTTTGATTTTGCTGGCCATCGTCCTTGGAAATGCCGCGTATGAAGCAGGAAATATAAGTGGTGGAGCCATGGGGTTAGAGCTATTTAAAAGCCTTCCACCTCTAGAGTTAGGATACTTACAGATCAACCTGATCAATGTACTTATAGGCCTGTCGTCTTGGTTACTATTAATGTCCGGCTCCTACAAAAGACTGACTCAGGCACTGACCTTCCTCGTCATATTGATGAGCCTTGCCTTTTTGGTAAATGCGGCAATAGTCCGCCCGGCTTTTTTTGAACTTTGGTCAGGACTATACCCAAGCGTTTCTTCCGTCAATGTTCTTCAAATAGTGGCCCTGATAGGGACTACTGTGGTCCCATACAACCTTTTTCTGCATTCTTCTTTGGTTTCCAAAAAATGGCAATCGGTAAAAGACATTAAATATGTACGGGCAGATACCGCAATTTCCGTGATTCTAGGAGGGGCAGTTTCTATAGCCATACTTATTACAGCTGCAGGTAGCGGAGTAAAAGAGGTAAGTTCAGCGGTCGAACTGGCAGTGGGACTGGAACCTCTGTTGGGAAGTGTGTCCAAGTATTTTATAGGTTTTGGTTTGTTTGCAGCCGGTATAAGTTCAGCCATCACAGCACCATTGGCCGGGGCCTTGGTCGTGGCAGGCATGTTCGGTAAATCTACCGATCTCTCTTCTTCATGGATGAAATGGAGCATCAGTGGGATCTTGGGGCTTGGTTTGCTTTTTTCCTCTTTTGGAATCAAACCTGTTCAGTTGATCAATGTAGCACAGATAGCCAATGGGATATTGCTTCCATTGCTCAGTGCTTATATCATTTGGTTGGCCAATAAGTCTGAGATAATGAAAAATCATCAAAACAAACTACCTTTAAATTTACTCGCACTGTTTGTATGGTTGATAACCCTTTGTCTGGGAGTGATCAGCATAGCAAAAGTTTTAAATTTGATATAAACCCATGTTCAACTATTACTGAAAAATTAAAATGATCAGATTCACCTTCTTAGTGGTTTTTTGTCTGCTGTTCCAAGAGGCAATGGCGCAAGGAACCCGGCTTTTGAGAGAGCCTACTATTTCAGAACAGTACATCGTTTTTGTCCATGCCAATGATTTATGGCGGGTAGATAAAAACGGTGGAAAAGCCATTCGACTTACTACCAATGAAGGCTTGGAGCAATTGCCTCATTTTTCTCCCGATGGCAAACAGATCGCATTCACAGCTCAATATGATGGCAATACAGATGTGTATGTGATGCCTGTAGATGGAGGTGAGCCTAAAAGATTGACCTGGCATCCGGGTGCAGATTTAGTAACTGGTTGGACACCGGATGGGAAACATATTCTTTTCACCTCAGCAAGGGAAAATGTACCGACCAAAGAATCAAGATTCTATAAAATCTCTGCTGAAGGCGGAATGGAAGAGGCACTTCCTATTCCTAGAGCTGTGAACGGTAGCCTTTCCGATGATGGCAAGAAAATCGCATACCAACAGATTGCATTTTGGGATCCGGAATGGAGAAATTACCGTGGTGGACAGGCCAAACCCATCTGGATTGTAGATTTGGAGGATTTCTCACTTAAAATGACTCCAAGGTCTGATAACGAGAGACATACCCAGCCTATATGGCATGGAGATAAGGTTTTTTTCCTATCAGAACTTGACTTTGCCAGCAACATCTGGTCCTACCAACCGGACATGGAAGAGTTGAAGCAGGAAACCTTCTACGCTGATTTTGATGTCAAAAATCTTGCTTCTAATGGAAAGGAAATCGTGTATGAGCAGGGTGGATACCTACACCTTTTGGATCCGATTTCAGGAGAAACCAAGCAGTTGGAAATTGAGGTAAATGGAGATTTCCATTGGGCTAGAGAAAGGTGGGTAGATGTAAATGGAAGAGGACTGAGCAATGCCTCCCTCTCTCCCACCGGTCAGCGGGCTTTGTTTGAATTCAGGGGTGAAATTATCACAGTTCCAAAAGAGAAAGGAAATGCCAGGAACCTGACCAACACGTCAAAGTCGGCTGAAAGGGCACCTGTTTGGTCTCCTGATGGTCAACAGATTGCCTGGTTTTCTGATGCTTCCGGAGAGTATCAGTTGATGATAGGAGAGCAGGAAGGACTCAAAAACCCAAAAGAGATCAAATTACCGAACAAGTCTTTTTACTTTAAGCCAGCTTGGTCATCTGATGGAAGCCATATTTCATTTACCGATACCGATTACAACCTTTGGTTGGTCAATGTGAGCTCAGGAACTGCTTCTATCGTAGACACGGACAGGTTTGCCCACCCCAATCGTTCCCTCAATCCTGAGTGGTCTCCTGACGGAAAGTGGATCGCTTATTCCAGACTTTTGGACAATCAGTTCAAAGCCATTTTCCTTTACAATGTAGACAGCAAACAAAAAATACAGGTGACGGACGGAATGGCTGATGCCATTACTCCGGTCTGGGATGCCAAAGGAGAGTATCTTTATTTTTTGGCGAGTACAGATTTTGGACTTAATACCGGGTGGCTTGACATGAGTTCTTACGATCGTCCTGTCACCAGAAGCCTTTATGCAGTGGTTTTGAAAAAAGATGGAAAATCACCGCTTATGCCAGAAAGTGATGAAGAACCGGAAAATCCTGATAAAAAAGAGGATAAAAAGGAAAATGACAAAGTCACTGTTAAGGTTGATGCAGAGGGACTCTTTGAAAGGATAGTTGCCTTAAACATTCCTGCGAGGGATTACACAGGGCTAAATCCCGGCCCAGAAGGATTTATTTTTTATACTGAAAATGTACCCAATGAACAAGGTTTGACATTGCATAAATACAACTTTAAAGAAAGGAAGGCAGAGACTTTCATGAAGACAATATCCCAACTTGCAATATCCGAAGATCGCAAATCCCTTTTGTACCAGTCAAATGGAAATTGGGGAATTGTAGAAACATCCGGTAGCAGTAAAAATGCAGGTGATGGAGTACTGAAAGCCTTAAATGGATTTAAAGTGAAAGTAACCCCAAGAGAAGAATGGGAGCAGATTTACAGAGAAGGCTGGAGATATCAGCGGGACTTTTTATACGTGGACAATGTTCATGGTGCGCCCTGGGACGAAATTTATGAATGGTATAGGCCTTGGGTGGATCATGTCAAGCATAGGACGGACATGAATTACGTGATAGATATTTTGGGTGGGGAAGTAGCAGTTGGCCACAGCTATACTTCTGGAGGTGATTTTCCGGATATCAAAACAGTCAATATTGGACTGCTTGGAGCTGATTATACAATAGAAAATGGCAGGTATAGGATCAGCAAAATTTATAATGGAGAAAGCTACAACCCTTCTATTAATGCCCCTTTGGCTGTACCTGGGTTGGATATCAAGGAAGGCGATTACATAATTGAGGTAAACGGGCAGATGTTGGAAGCAGGAGAGAATTTTTACAGGTATTTTGAAAATACAGCTGGCAAGCAATTGAAAATCAGGGTCAATAGCAGCGCAGATATCCAAGGGTCAAGATTGGTGACTGTAGAGCCAATAGCCAATGAAAACAGCCTGAGAATGATTGATTGGGTGGAATCAAACAGAAGAAAAGTAGATGAACTTTCCGAGGGAAAACTGGCCTATGTCTATATTCCGAATACTGGACAGCCGGGTTATACTTCTTTCAACAGGTATTATTTTGCCCAACAGGACAAAAAAGGTGCTGTAATCGACGAAAGAAACAATGGCGGTGGTTCTGCTGCAGATTATATGGTAGACATCATGGCCAGAGAACTTCATGGTTATTTCAATTCAAGAGCAAGTGACCGCAGACCATTTACTACACCTATGTCAGGTATCTGGGGGCCCAAGGTGATGTTGATCAATGAAAGAGCAGGTTCGGGAGGTGATCTTCTCCCCTATTTATTCAGCAAAATGGAAATTGGCCCCTTGATTGGAACCCAGACTTGGGGTGGCTTGGTCGGAACATGGGACACTCCCCCATTTATTGATGGGGGTAGAATGGTGGCACCAAGAGGAGGTTTCTTTGATGTAGAGGGAAAATGGGCAGTAGAAGGTGTAGGAGTGGCACCAGACATTGAAGTCGAGCAAGAGCCTAAACTGGTCATTGATGGTCTTGATCCTCAGTTGGAAAGGGCTGTTAAAGAAGCTTTGAAATTATTGGAAACTCAGGGGGTGGAACTAAAAAAAGAACCAGAGGCACCCATTCGGTATTTTAGACCTGAGAGAAAAAATTAAAGATATAAAAGCCGGTCCCAATGGACCGGCTTTCTTAATGCCAGCAGGCGTATTATTTATTTAGGCGGTAAAAAATCAATAAATCATTGTTATTTTTTCAATTCTTGCCTTACTTGGTTGAGTTTTATTCATTACTTTTCATTATTAAAGTCTAATCACCAAGTAAAGTTATATGAGCATATTTTCTGTCATTACAGGATCTGGGAAGTATATACCAGAGATTATTGTCAAAAATGAGGATTTCCTAACAAAGTCGTTTGTCAATGAAAAAGGAGAGAAACTTACCAAAGCCAATGAGGAAATAATCAGTAAGCTACAGGAAATAACTGATATACAGGAAAGAAGGTATTTAAGCAAAGAATACAACACCTCTGACATGGGCTATTTTGCTGCCAAAGCTGCCATAGAGTCTGCTGAAATTGACCCTGAAAGTCTGGACTACATTATCGTTGCCCACAATTTTGGTGATGTCCTGTACAATAATAAGAAGTCTGACATGGTGCCAACCCTAGCTTCTAGGGTAAAGCACTTGTTGAAAATTAAGAACCCGGATTGTGTAGCCTATGATTTGCCTTTTGGTTGTCCAGGTTGGGTTCAGGGAGTCATACAGGCAGATTATTACATCAAATCAGGGGATGCCAAAAAGGTGTTGGTCATTGGTGCAGAAAACCTGTCAAGGATCGCTGATCCCCATGATATAGATTCCATGATTTACTCAGACGGCGCAGGTGCAGTGGTAGTTGAAGCTAAAGAGTCTAGCACTCCCATAGGTGTATTAGCACATAAAACCCGTTCAGATACCTATTCCGAAGCCCATTTTCTTAAAATGGATATTTCATACCATACTGAATTTGAGGATAATACGCTCTTTATGAAAATGAACGGTAGAAAACTGTACGAGTATGCTTTGAATACAGTGCCAAGATTGGTAGTAGAAACCATTGAAAAATCAGGTGTGCCTTTTAAGGACATCAAAAAAGTGCTTATCCATCAGGCTAATGCTAAAATGGATGAGGCCATCATTCAGAGAGTATTTAAACTTGCTGGAGTCCAGGACATCAATTCTGAGCAGATCATGCCTATGACTATTTCCAAACTCGGAAACAATTCAGTCGCTACTGTCCCAATATTGTATGATATGATCATCAGGCATGAATTGGAAGGACATGAGATCAAGAGTGGTGATCATATTGTTTTTGCTTCTGTAGGTGCCGGGATGAACGTGAATGCTTTTGTTTATCTGGTTCCATGATTATAAAAAAGACCTTGGACTGATTGTCCAAGGTCTTTTTATGTTTTTATGTTTTTATTTTCTTGTGACTTGGGACCAGTCTGGGCTTACTCTTACATTGTTTCCAGTGTAGGTGAGCAATTCTACAGATCCATTTAACTTTGTTTTACCAAAGAAAAAATTGACATTTCTTCCAAAGTAAAACAAAAGGTCGGTTTTATTGGGAGATATCGTAAAAGATTGTAATCTATCGCTCTCCGCAAAACCCAATTGATTTTGGATGTTTTGGTCGTTGGAACCGTCGATGTTTATCTTTCTTACTTCATTGAAAAATCCGGAGGCATTTATTCTTTGAATATATACCAAGGTGTTTTCATCCAGCATTTTAGCAGAAATGAACACTAAATTTGGTTCTTCCTTTAATATTGTCATACCTGTTCCATCAGCATTAGAAATAGCCAATTGATGGACAACAGGACTGCCTGGAGTGTTTTTAATATATATTCCTAAAAACTTTGTTCCATTATCTATTACCTCTTGTACACTGAACATTTCTCCTTCTTCAAATTCTATCAGTGTCCTCTGCCCTGACTCAAGCTCGTAAGTCACATTTCTAAATCCGTTTCGGAAGGTTATTTTTTTGCTATCAGGGTGCCAGACTGAATTGAACTGGTTAGCCATAGCAGTATTATCTGCACCTTCGTGAGGAATAGCAGTTACATTTTCTCCATCAGCATCCATTACAAAAATTTGAATAGTATTATTGCCATCCAATCTATCATTGAAAGAGATTTTGGTGCCATCTGGAGAAATTCTGACAGTCGATGGGAAGGCTATTACTTTATCATAAATCAACTTTTCATCCGAACCATCTAAATTAGATGAGTGTATTTTAAATTCTGTGAAATTGTTTAAACCTTTGGAATATACTAATCTATCTCTTAGTATGGCTTTGCAATCTACTTCAAATTCGACTGTGGTGATTCCATCTGCGGAAACAGTTGCTTCCTTAACCATGCTCCCATTTCCAGAGCAATGATTCGCTATTCCTCTTAATTCTATAGAGTAATTTCCTGGTCTTTTATTAGAAATATTAATTTCCCCATTGGCATCTACTTGTCTGGCATCAGACCCTTCAATGTGCACGGTATATCCTTCAGGATCACTGTCCTTACCTGTAGTCTTGATTTTGATTAAAATGGAGCCTGTAGGTTCAGGATCATTATTAATCGGAGGTGCAGAATCTTCTTTATCACATGAGCTTAGATACAATACTGAACTCAACAGAAAAATAAATAATGCCTTGTTACCAAGGCGTGCAAAAAGTGAAGCAAGGTTTGATTCATTTACAATGAAAGGCTTTCTTTGAAGTTCAAATGAACTTAAAATCTGCTTCAATCCGGATTTGTTTGGATTTTTCATAAAAGGTAAAGATTTGGTTGAAAATAATATCAAACCCAAATCCATTGGCCTTTCAGTATGTTACCTATATTCTTTAACTTTTTGTTAAAAAATTTATATGTAAATTTTCCCGATGAGATAAGTTTTTGCCTCGCCCCTTATTTTCACCCTTTCTCCATCAAGCTCACAAAATAAGTTTCCTCCCCTTTTGGATAGTTGTCGGGCTGTAAGTTCATGCTTTCCGAGTTTTTCTGCCCATAAAGGTGTCAGGCTAGTGTGCGCAGAGCCTGTGACAGGGTCTTCAGGTACACCTACCATAGGCCCAAAAAATCTGGAAACAAAATCTACCTCCTCCCCTTGCGCCGTCACAATGACACCTCTTGCCCGAATGTGTGATATTTTATGAAGGTCATAATGTAGGTTTTTGATCTGGGTTTCATTATCAAAAACAAGAATATAATCCGTTTTCCCTTTGTATGCTTCAACAGGAATAGGTTGAAAAGGGGCCGTCAACCAAGGATTAAGCTCAGCTTTTTCCAAAGTATCGCTAGGGAAATCCAGCTCCAAGAACCCGTCCTCTAATCTTTTTACTGCAAGGTCGCCGGATCTTGGTGAGAAAAAAGAGATTTCATTCCCCTGATATCCCTCATGCTCTAGTAAAACATGTGCTGTAGCCAAGGTGGCATGTCCGCATAGATCTACTTCAACTCCCGGTGTAAACCAACGGATCAAAACCCTTTCATTTTCAATGATATAAAATGCTGTTTCTGAAAGGTTATTTTCAGCTGCGATATCCTGCATTTCTCCCTCACTCAACCATGCCTTTAGGGGTACCACGGCAGCAGGGTTTCCTGAAAACACCTTCTCAGCAAATGCATCTACTTGATAAATTTTGAGTTCCATGACTGTCAATTTTGGTTGCTATAGCAAAAATCACTTCTACTTTTTAACCTTCCAAACCTTTGGAAAGAAAATCAACATTACTCACTTTTCAACGTGCTTACCGGATTGATTTGGGCAGCTTTAAGAGCCTGTAAACTGACAGTAAGGTAAGCTATGGTCAGTATAACGCTGGCAGCCAATGGAATGAACCACCACTCAAAGTCTATACTATAAGCATAATCGTTTAACCAATCCTGCATCAACCAATATGCAATTCCGGATCCTATGAGTATGGAGAGTGCTACAACAGCTATAAATTCTTTGTTAATGACATGGAGAATTGACAGCGTGGAAGCACCCAATACTTTCCTTATGCCGATCTCCTTGGTTTTTTGCTCTGCAATATGAGACGACAATCCCAATAGCCCCAGGCAGGATATCAGAATGGTCAGAATACTGAAATATTTCGCCAATTCCCTTACCCTCACATCCTCTTGATACATGCGGGCGTAGTTTTCATCCATAAAGCTGTACTGAAATGGAAACGAAGGCTCAAAAGTATTTGCTACCTGTTGGATGGAAGTCAAAGTTTCCTGCATATTCTCAGGTTGCACTTTGATGTATCCCCTATTGGCAAATGAAGGATCCAATAATATAATTACAGGCTCCATACCTTGGTGAAAACTCTGAAAATGGAAATCTTCTACAACACCCAATATCTCAATTTCAGTATCCCAAGTAAAAGAGCTGGCCTCAGGGTTACTTTCTGTGATCAGTTCATATGCTCTCCTGTTGAGAATGGCTTTATTGAGTGAGTCAGACACCCTTTCTTCTGAAAAATCCTCTCCATGGATTATTTTAAATCCCATAGTCTCTATAAAGTCATAATCTACCCGCATAATTTCGAAGAGAGCAGAAAATTCCGGATCTTTTCCTTCCCAAGAAATTCCTCCGGAATTGGAGTTTCTTCCCAAAAGAGAATGTGTAGATCTGCTGATGGCCAAAACTCCCGGCACAGTTTCAAGGTCATTTTTGAAAGCTTCAAAATTTTCCATCATCTTTCCCTCAAGAGTAAGGTTGATCAATTGATCTTTATTGTAGCCCAGGTCTTTGTTCAGGGCAAAATTGATTTGTTTGTACACCACCATAGTGGCCACAATGAGCATGGTAGCCAAAATGAACTGAAACAAAACCAAACCTTTTCTTGCTATGGCAACACCTTTACCGGATTTGGTATAGCTTCTGAAAACCTGTACCACTTTAGTAGCGGATAGATAGAAAGCTGGATAACTGCCTGCTATGACTCCTGTCACCAGCAAAATGAGGGCAAATTGCAACCATGAAATCAATTCCCCATAAGGAACGGACATAGCCTTTCCAGTCAAATTGTTGAAAATCGGTAGCGTTAATTCAACCAAAAGTATAGAGAAAACGCCGGCAAAGAAGGTGATGACCAGTGATTCTGTAAGGAATTGAGATACAAGCATGCCTTTATCAGCACCAACCACTTTTCTCACCCCGACTTCCTTAGCTCTTTTTTGGGACTTGGCTGTTGACAAATTCATGAAATTGATACAGGCGATCAACAAGACAAAAAGTCCAATGATAGCAAATAACCTCACATATTCAATTCTTCCACCCGCTTGTTTGCCATCCTCAAAACGGCCCTTGAGGTAAAGGTCTTTTTGGGGATAAACAAAAAGCTTTACATTACTTCCTTCGTTTCTTTCCGCTATGAAGTCTTCAATGCCGGTAGAAAAGTTTTTCCAGTCTGAATTTTTATTCAGCTTGACAATGGTACTTGGACCATTGTTGCCCCAAGAGTTTAACCAACCATTGTAAGGCTTGTCAAACATAAATTGAAAGGGAAGTATGTAGTCAAAAGAGCCACTGCTTTCCAATTTGTCAAAGTCCAATACTCCCATGACTTTGAAATTACTTTCACCATCTGTCTCTTTTAGGGTCACAGTTTCTCCAATCACATCTGTTTTGCCAAATAGTTTGATTGCTGACTCTTTTGATAAAACGATGTGGCTGATTTCTGTTAAGGCAGTGCTTCTATCTCCGTGGAGAAAATCGTACTGCATGATGTGGAGGTAATCGGGTTCGGCAAAGAATCCAGAAAGGTTGGCTTTTTGATCATCCACAAGAAATAGCTCCTGTTGGTTCCAAGAATAGCAGGCAGCTAACTCTACTTCAGGATATTCATTCTTAAGGGCCTGGGCAAGTATTCCTGGAGTGGATGTGGTAGTGAAAATATCGGAACCATACCTCTGATGTTCCATAACCCTGTAGACCTGATCTATTTCAGGAAAATGCTGATTGGTATTCAGCTCACTTTTGACCCAAAGACCAATAGAAATAGTAGCCCATAATCCTAAAGTCAAGCCGAAGAGGTTGATAAAGAAGGTCAGCTTATGCTTGGCAAAGCCTCTGAGCGCGATTTTGAAGTAGTTAGTGAACATCGGATGAAAAAGGTTTGGATGTTGGGAAGTTAGGAGGTTAAGAAATTATGTGATCTTAAAGTTTTATTTTGGACTATTGGATTTCAGGAAATTTCGAAAGGCCGCAATGCTGTTCATAAGTTCAAATGCTTGTTGATAGAATCGATTAAACTCTTCATCTGATAAATATCCTCTATTTGATGCTTTATAAAGGCATGTTACAACCTCGGCTAAAGACCTTAAAGAATAACCTAATAAACCTGCTGAACTCTATGTTGGTTTGACCTGTTGAGCCTTCAGCAATATTTAAAGCAATTGAATCCGATGCTCTTCTTATTTGCGATGTTAAGTTAAACTGTTCTTCTTTTGGAAACCCTTTTGATAGTTTGAAAATATCTTCTCCAAAATTCATTGAATTTTGCCAAATTCTTAGTTTTTCAAATTTGAAGTCTTTCATTGCAAGAAATTTAAAATTAAATAACTAATTAACTTCCAATCAACTAAACTTCCTAGCCTCCAGCCTTCTAAATATGAAACTGCTCTCTGATGTTTTCAGTCACCACTTTTCCATCAAAGAGGTTGATGATTCTATGGGCATAATTAGCGTCATGAGGAGAGTGGGTTACCATCACGATAGTAGTCCCTTCATTGTTCAACTCTTCCAATAGCCGCATTACCTCTTCTCCGTTTGCAGAATCCAAATTACCCGTAGGTTCATCAGCAAGGATAACAGCGGGCTTGGCTACTATAGCTCTGGCAATGGCAACTCTCTGTTGCTGACCACCTGAAAGTTGCTGAGGAAAGTGATCCTTTCTGTGCATGATGTTCATTCTGGTCAGCACTTCTTCTACTCTTTTTTTTCTTTCGTCTGCAGGAGTTTTCAGATAAAGAAGAGGAAGTTCTACATTCTCATAACATGTCAACTCATCGATCAAATTGAAACTTTGGAAAACAAATCCGATATTTCCTTTTCTGAGTTGGGACCTTTGTCTTTCCGAGTATTTGGCAACTTCCTCATCCAGAAAGAAATACTGACCATCTTCCGGGTTGTCCAACAATCCAATAATATTGAGTAATGTGGATTTTCCACAGCCTGATGGGCCCATTATGGCCACAAATTCCCCTTTTTTAATTTCAACATTGATATTGTCCAAAGCAGTCGTCTCGACTTCTTCTGTGGTGTAAAGCTTCTTGAGGTTTACGGTTTTAATAATGTTTTGCATGGTTGTATTAGGATTGTATATTTTAGATTGTAGAATTTAAATTTATGATTTAAGATTATAGGTTTAGGTTTTTTATCTTTTTGTTGTCCATGGAGAAGAGAAGCTTTAGTCGCAGATTGCCCATTTAAATTGTGCACTCGCTTCTTATGTCTCATATCTAAGGTCTCACGTCTCATTTCAAGTTTAGCACTTCATTTTTGCCGAAATTCTCATAACCGCTGACGATAACTTTGTCCCCTGGCTGCAAGCCTTCTATGACTTCGTAGTATTCAGGATTTTTTCGGCCAAGGCGGATATTCCTTCTTTCTGCCTTTCCATCAGATTGGTTTACCACAAAAACCCAATTGCCACCGGTATCTTTGTAAAAACCTCCTGTTGGAAGGAGGACTGCCTGCTCACTTTCTCCCAGTTCCAGTCTTATCCTGACGGTCTGGCCTCTTCGGATTCCCGATGGTACCTGATCGGTAAAGAACATATCCACTTCAAACCTTCCTGCTGTGACATTAGGATATATTTTTCCTATTTCCACTTCATAGGAAGATCCGGAAAAATTGAAGGTTCCTTTCAGCCCTGTATTGACTCGTGGAAGATAAAGCTCATCAATTTGCACCCTTACTTTGAATTTGTCCAAAATATCTATCTGTCCAAAACGCTGACCTTGGGAAATAGACTGGCCAATTTCAATCTGTTCTGTAGCCAGTTGCCCACTTATCGGAGCTCTTAGAGCTAGATTATCCAAGATGTGGCCTACACCGTCCAAAGACTGGTTCATTCTTTTCTCAGAATCTGATAGCTGTCTTTTTTGAGCAGTTCTGGACATGGAGTCATTTCTATACGCCTCATATGTCAGCTTTCTTCTCTTCACGTTGTAATCATATTGTTCTTTGACTTCTTCAAACTCCCTGTCTGAGACCAGTTTTTTTTCATGCAATTCTTTGAATCTTTCATACTGCGGCTTTAGTAAGCTTATCTGATAGTCGATTTCCGCAAGTTGCGCCTGCTGACTTAGGTCATTTTGATCCAATTGAAGCCTTACCTGTCTCAGGTTATTGATCTGAAAATACAAACCTGATTCTCTCTCCATTACTTCCAATTGTAGTTTGGAATTGGAAAGTAATAAGATGGTATCACCTGCCTCTACAAATGAACCTGATTCTCGTACAATTTTTTGGATATTTCCTCCTTCCAGGGCATCAAGAAAGAATGTTTCTCCCGGTTCAATATTACCGCTGACCGGAATGTAATCTGTAAACTCACCTTCCCTGACCGTCGCTATGGTGATTCTTTCCATATTGACATTCATACTTGATCGGGAATCGGAAAATCCCAATTGATAAACAATAAAACCCAATAACAAGGCCCCGAAAGAAACAATAGCTATCAATTTAGGTGTCCAGGTTTTCTTTTTGATTTTTCTATCCATTTTTATAGTACGCGTTTTTATGCTGACTCAATTTCCAATTAATATGCCACTGCCAAAACATCATTTTTGGAGGCATTGGGGGCATATGCCTAAAATTTTCATATATTTTCCGAACAAAATTGTCCGCCAGCGACCAAAAATCAATCAAAGTAGACAGTCTGGCAATTTTGTTTTAAAAATTCACTTCGCTCAAAAAGGCTTATATTTCATTCATTGGCCGTTTTTGGAAAAAGATTGCCCGTTTGTATCATTTCGGTACAAGGTTTGGAAAAAGAAGAGGGATTGGATTTGGAGAGAAGTTAATTAGTTAATAGTTATTAGTTAATTAGGAAAAATAATATTCAACAGTCGAAAGTCTAGTTTCTTGCCTCTTAATTCTTATCTCTTTTCTCTCGTTTCTACTGTCCCTTAACTTATACAAATGAAAGAACAAAAAACCGGAAAAATCCTGATCGTAGATGACAATGAGGATCTCCTAAAAGCCGCCAAGATATTTTTGAAAAGACACTTTGGTCAAGTAGATACGGAAACAAATCCAGGACTTCTACCTGTATTAATAGTCAATGAGCAGTATGATGTGATCCTTTTGGACATGAACTTTACCAAAGATGTAAGCAGTGGGCATGAGGGCTTTTATTGGTTAGATAGGATTCTGGAATTGGACTCCTCCGCAGTCGTGGTCCTGATTACAGCTTATGGAGATGTCAATACCGCTGTGAAAGCAATTAAAGAAGGAGCCACAGACTTCGTCCTGAAACCTTGGGAGAATGAAAAGCTCTTGGCCACGCTCAATGCTGCCGTTCAGCTAAGGCAATCAAAGCTGGAGATTTCACAGCTCAAAAGCCAACAGCAGCAACTATACTCTGACATAGACAGTAAGTTCAAAGATATTATCGGCCAAAGCCCTGCAATGGTGAAGGTATTCGAAACCATAGAAAGGGTAGCGGCTACTGATGCCAATGTCCTGATATTGGGAGAAAACGGGACTGGAAAAGAACTGATTGCAAGGGCCATACACAGAAACTCCCGCAGGCATAGAGAAGCCTTCGTCGGTGTGGATCTTGGAGCAATTACGCAGACACTTTTTGAATCTGAACTCTTTGGACATAAGCGGGGAGCATTTACAGATGCCAAAGAGGACCGGGCTGGACGTTTTGAGCAAGCTAACAAGGGTACCTTGTTTTTGGATGAAATTGGCAATCTTCCCCTACCCCTTCAAGCAAAAATGCTGGCAGCACTCCAAAACCGGGAAGTAACGCGGGTAGGTGCCAATAAGGCTATTCCGGTCAATATTCGTCTTATATCTGCGACCAATATGCCGATACATAATATGGTTTATGAAAATACTTTTAGACAGGATTTACTTTATAGGATCAATACCATTGAAATTACTTTGCCATCATTAAGGGACCGGCTTGAAGACATACCGCTTTTGGCCAATCATTTTATTGAATTATATTCAAAAAAATACAATAAAGAAATCCGTAAAGCAGGGGAAGCTCTGATCAAAAGGATGCAAAAATATCATTGGCCTGGAAATATCAGGGAATTGCAGCACAGCATAGAGCGGGCTGTGATCATGACTTCCCATTCTGTATTGCAGCCCGAGGACTTGTTTATGCAAAAGCAGGTCAACCCGGAAAAACAGGAAGAGATGGTAAGCCTGGATCACCTCAATATTGAAGATGTGGAGAAAATCCTGATCCGTAAAGCACTTCAGAAACATAATGGGCATATCACCCGGGCAGCAGAAGAGTTGGGATTGACCAGGTCTTCACTTTACAGAAGGTTAGAAAGGTATGGGCTTTAAATCATTTACTCTAGGAGTCATCATCAGGGTGTCTCTTATTCTGTTTTTCACCTGTTTGGGTGCATATTTCTATTTCAGTGATTTTCCGATTTTTCAGATTCTGTTGGTTGTATGGGTCATTTTGTTGTTTACAGCCAACCTGATCTCCTACGCGACCACGACTAATAGAAAGATTACCAGGTTTTTGGAATCGATCCGTTATTCTGATTTTTCTTCTTCTTTTACCAAAGACAGCAAGCTAGGCAATTCTTTCAGGGAGATGAACATGTCATTTAATGAAGTTATTGAGGCTTTTAAGAAAACAAGGGCAGAAAAGGAGGAACAGATGTTGTTTCTTCAGATCATGATTCAGCATATCAATACCGGAATCATATCATTTGACAGTCAGGGAAAAATTGGCGTGATCAATGGAGCAGCCAAGCAATTGCTTCAGATTCCCCAATTCAAAGACATTCATGACTTAGGAAAGATGTCGGTAGAATTGTTGCAAAAGGTTCTGACTTTGAAGCCTGGAGGCTCTTTTGCCTACAAAATCAACTCTGACCTACATCTCAATGTACAGTCCGCTGCTTTTAAAATGGAAGGTAACAGCTGGACCTTACTTTCTTTTCAGAATATCAAATCTGAACTGCAGCGAAATGAGCTTGAGGCCTGGCAGAATCTTACAAAAGTACTTCGCCATGAAATCATGAATTCAATGACGCCAATTGCCAGTTTGGCAAATTCTCTTGGAGTGATCCTTGAGGAAGATACACTTGAAAGTGAAGAAGGTAACCTTTTATTGGAAAAAGATAGTTTCGTAGATCTTTCAGAGGGCTTGGAGACCATTTCAAAGAGAAGTTCGGGACTTGTAGACTTTGTCAATGCCTATAGGGATTATACCAACATTCCACAGCCTAATTTAAAGACTTTTAAGGTTTCCAGTCTGATAGACAATGTGTGTGTCCTGATGAAAAAGGAACTAGTGTCCCATCAGATTGAGATCAAGTCTACAGTGCAGCCAGAAGATCTGGAGATATTGGCAGATCAGGACCTAATTCAGATGATCCTTATCAACCTGGTCAAAAATGCAAAGGAAGCATTGGAGCGATCAGAGAAAAAGTCGATAAGTATTGTGGCATCAAAAGACACACAATCTATCCCATTTATCCAAGTTGAGGATTCTGGGGAAGGTATTGTTTCCGAAGCTCTGGAAAGGATTTTTGTACCCTTTTTCACTACAAAAAAATCGGGATCAGGCATAGGATTGGCAATTTCCAGACAAATCATGCACCTGCATAAAGGTACTCTGGAAGTTTCTTCTATTCCCAATGAAAAAACAGTTTTTACGCTTAGATTTGGATGAAATTTTTAACAAATGGAAGCTCATTATCAAATCAAAATTGCTGAAACGACAGAGGAGTTGCAGGGCATATTACAACTTCAAAAAGCCAACCATGAAAAATCACTTAGTTCTATAAATGATGGCTTTGTCACTGTAAGCCATCGTTTGGATGATCTGGAAAAAATGAACGGCATCGCGCCACATGTAATTGTCAAAGATGGTTCGAGGGTAATCGCATATATTCTGGCAATGACGGCCAAAAGTAAGGATGACATTCCTGTTTTGAAACCCATGTTTGAAGAGTTCAATCAAATTCTATATAATGGATTGAAAGTATCTAATTATCAATATATTGTAATTGGTCAGGTTTGTGTAGACAAGGATTACAGAGGTATGGGTTTGTTGGACAAAGCATATGCTTTTTACAAAAAGGTCCACTGCCCTGATTTTGAATTTGCCATCACTGAAATAGCAAGTAGAAACCAAAGGTCAATAAAAGCCCATGAGAGAATTGGTTTTAAGATCATTCATCAGTTTGTAGATGAAATTCCAGAAGAATGGAGTATTGTACTTTGGGATTGGAGCGAATGATGTTTTTGTACTGATTTAATCAATTTTTTGAACCATGTAAGAAATAAAATTGATGTAAGAATTTAATACTAAGCCTTCATATTCATTAGCTAGTATGCTCTTTTATCACTTTGCTGACTATTTCAAAATATTGAAGCACCTCTTATTGCAAAATGAACTTAGGGCCAAATCCATCTCCCTTTTTTATAAAATCTTTAAGCTGATATTCCTTTCCATTGGTCAAATCCACCAGGACTGCGGTTTTGGCATTAATTCCTACGTTCAGTTCAGGGTCGAAGATTTTCCCGGCTGAGTAATCTGTCATTAGGCCTGAAACAGGATGAATTGCAACATGACCTTTGGTGTATTGCATGGTGTAGGAAGTCTTATTGGGGAACTTATAGTATTTTGAAATTTCCCAGTCAGGATGATAGAATCCTTCCTTAATAATTAAAGGTTCTATTTTTTGTAAAAACTCCTCTATTGGACTTTGAGCCGAAACCGTTTGAAATTTGACAAACAAAAGGGCTACTAAAATAAAATACTTCATGTCAACTAAAGTTTAAGAACCTTGAGATAAAATTAGAGATTAGTTTATAAAATATCAAGGGATTCAATGACTTATGTAAATTGTATTTGGGATAAAATACCTGTTTACTAAGTTTTTTTGATTAAAGTCCATTTTTTTTACTAATTGTTTTTTGACACTTATTACGTTTCACATCCATTTTTTTGCACTAACATTATTCAAAAAGGTGTTTTATAATATAATTGTTAAATGATAAAAATATCAGGGAAAATAAATATTTATAATTGTATTATTTATTTTGTCTGTTATATTATTTTTACGTTCAACCATAAAAAAGATCACCCAAATTCCCGATCTGATTTAGCCCTAGTAGCGTGATGAAAACCTGGTCATGCAAATATCTTTTTGCTCTTTTTGCTTTAGTATTTTTCTTAAGCAGTAAATCAGTCTTTGGTCAAAATTGTAACCAGAATAATGTAACCATTACAGGTGTGGAAGTAAGGGACATGAATGGAAATCCATTTACCTCAGCTGATGCATATGAGCTTGGAGAACAAGTGAATGGTAGAATTTATATCATTTTAGGAGGAAGCAATTCAGGAAATGCTTATTCTACTGTTGCGTTTTTTGACCTACTGATTGGAGGCGTGAAAGTAGGAGACAGAAACCGTGTGTGTATTTCAGAACAAACCAACCCTCCTTTTGGTACCCTGGTTTACGCCATGGATGTCACTTGGAATTGGGGTGAAGAAATCCGTCTAAGCAATGTACTGGCAAGATGGTTTACAAACACAGGAAATAACCGAGACTGTGCAGACATTACTGAAGCCGGTTCTTCAGCCCAGTGTTTTTCTGACCCTGTTGGCTTTGTGGCTGAGCTACCGGTTCAACCTAACTTAGACTTTGATGCCGAAACCTGTAACCCGACCGTGAATTTTATCAATCAGACTTTTGGAGGTAAACCACCATATACTTATCTGTGGCAGTTTTTTGATGGGGCAACTTTACTAGGGACAAGTACAGAAATAAATCCCACATTTACTTTTCCGGGAATAGATACCTATAACGTGTCTTTATCTGCTACAGATGTGGATGGTGTTACAAATACCCTTACCAAACCCATTACCATACCTGCCATTGATATCCAGATAGAAGTTACCCCTACCCGATATAATGAAAGCACAGGTTCTATCCTCGTTCAGCCAAACGGCGGTACGGCTCCTTATACAGTAGAATGGAGGAGTACTGATCCCGAAGGAATAACAGGATCCGTCTCAGGAATCAGCACCACTTATCTTATTGACAATCTTCCTTTTGGAAATTATGAGGTTTTTGTAACTGATTCACAGGGTTGTCCAGGCTATGTAGAGACATTTATTGATATTGCCACCATACTCATGAATCGCTGGGGCGGACTGACCGTAAGTATCAGTCAGAATCAGGAAGCTGTTGTACTGGATTGGAATACAGACTCAGAAGGTGATCCTGGGTTATTTTATTTGGAAAGAGCTGAAGACATCACACTTGACTTCTACAGCATAGGGAGTGTAGCTAGCAAAGGTTTTTCTGATGATCCCCTTTATTATCAGTTTATTGATGATGATCTTCCTTACTCAGGTGGACGGACTTACTATAGAATCAGATATGAGGTAAATAATGAAGTTGACATTATTTCCGAAGTGGTGGCTATAGATCTTCCCCAAAAAGCAGAAAATCAACATTTCTCTACTTTTCCTAACCCATTTACAGGAGATAAACTCACCCTTAACATTCCAAATCACAGGGCTCTGGCAAATAAGGAATTGACCCTGAGCCTTTTTTCTTCCAATTTATTTATACAAAAGGAGTTCACAGTTCAAGGTCCTCATATTGATTTGGGAACTTATGTCAGGTCTTTCCCTAAAGGCGTCATTATTGTGCAGATCAAAGGCGAAGGAATTCATCAAAGTATCAAGGTCTTGAAAAAGTAGAATTTGGGATTAACTTTTTTTAAGTTCCCAATAAACAATTTCAAACTTTACCCAACTTTTCGGCAATCATTGAGCCAACCAGTAATTGCAAGGCATGATAGATCATCAAGGGCAATAAGATAATACCGAACACGGTTGGATCTGGAAACATAACCCTGCCCATCACTGCTCCTTGCACCAGTGATTTTTTGCTGCCACAAAAGATCACGGCAATGGTATCTTCCCGGTTAAACTTCATCAGAGTAGACAGGCCATACATCATACCCATCATTACAAAAAAGAAAAGTAGCATCAATCCACTCAATGAACCCAATTCCCAAGCGGTATAGCCTTTGAACATTTCTTCTGCAAAGGACTCCGCAAAAGCTGTAAAAACGATCAAAAGGATTATGGTCTGGTCAAAATTCTTGAGACTTCTTTGGTGCTTTACTATAAAGGAAACCAGATACTTATGAAAATAAAGCCCAATAAGTACCGGGAAAAGTACTTGTAAGCTTAGCTTTAGGAATGTATCGCTCAGGTCAAACCCTACCGCACTTTCAGGAAGTAACAGCTCCATCCAGACCGGAGTAATAAAAATCCCAACCATACTTGAAATGCTGGCATTGAAGATAGCCGCGGAAAGGTTGCCTCTTGCTATAGAAACCATCACCACAGAGGAAGATACGGTGGAAGGGAGTGCAGCAAGATAGAAAGTGCCTAACCACAAATAATTGCCCTCTTCTCCCCAAATCATATATAGCAAAAGCACCACTATAGGAAAGATCAAAAAGGTAGTTGCCTGAATCAGTAAATGAAGTTTCCAGTTTTTCAGGTCTTCCAATAGTTTTCTTGGACTGAGTTTGACACCGTAGAAAAAGAAGATAATCGATATACCTACTCCTGTGATTGATTTTAAAGGCAAAGGGCTGCTAGACGTTCCCCACTCCGGAAAAAACTTTGCCAGAAATATCATACCAATCAAAAGCAGAAAAAAAGAATTAAGGCCTACTTTGGCAAGCGTCTTATTAAGTTGGTTCATTTTAATATCAATAGTATGGCTTCAATAGGTGCTTCTTTTGATGTTGTCACAAAAAATGGCTGTAGCCACTCCAACATTTAACGACTCCGCATTTCCAAAGCGTGGTATGGTTATTTTTTGATGGACATGTGCCTCCAGTTCTTTAGATATCCCGGAAGATTCATTTCCCATGACAAGAATCCCGGATTTTGGGAAAACTGTTTGATAGATGTTTTTCCCATTGAGAAAAGCCCCAAAAATGTCGAGTGGCGTATCATTGAAATATTCCAAAAGATCAGTGTACCAAATTTCCACTCTTGTAAAACTTCCCATACTGGCCTGTAAAACTTTAGGGTTGTAGAAATCAGCGGTTTCCAGGGATAGCATGAGCTTCTTAATACCGTACCAATCTGCTATTCTAATGATAGTCCCTAAGTTACCAGGGTCCCGCACATCATCCAAGGCTATGATCCATTCATCCTGCTCTAAAGAAAAAGGTACTTCTTCCTTGATTTTTGCCACAGCTAGGGCACTGTCATTGGTTTTAAATGCCCCCATGGACTCCAGCACTTTTTGTGTTACCAAATAGGTCTCTCCCCTAAAATTGTCCACCAATGCCCTATTTTCCAAATAATATTTATCGGTATAAATTAAATGGGTGGAAAGATAATCTGAATGGAGGAGTTCCGTTACATTTTTGCTCCCTTCCACAAAAAAAGATCGCTCCAGCTTCCGGAATTTTTTCTGTTGTAAGGATTTAATAAACTTAAGCGTATTTTTGCCTAACATTCGGTAATTGCCAGCTAGTGAATAAAGCCAAATATATAAACTTTCTTTTTCTGCTTTTTTTATTTTCTGCATGTTCTTTAACCAAAGGACTGCAAGAGGGGCAATACCTTCTTTATGAAGTAGAAACAAAAGGAGTAAAACAGAGCAATAAATCTGAAATCCAAAACCTGATCCGGCAGACGCCCAATACCAGAATACCATTGCTCAATTCCTCCTTAGGAGTGGCGATTTATCGCTTTGGAGAATGGACTTTTGACAGTACCAAACATATTCAAAGGCAGCAAAGACTGAAATTGGAGCAGGACAGCCTGATTGCCATTCAGGATACATCCTCTTTGAGCGGTAGGCAGGGGCGCCGGCTTGTAAAAGTCACGGATAATCTCAATAGTATTGAAAAAAAGCTTGAGTATGGCAACTTCTTTATGCGGACTGGCAACCCTAGGGTTTTACTTGACAGCATTCAGGTGGTTGAGAATGCACGGCAGATGGAGTTTTATCTTTTTAATAATGGTTTCTTTGATGCAGAAACAGATTTTGTGGTAAGTACAACCGGGAAAAAAGCCCGGGTTCAATATCTCATTACGGAAAACAGCCCATATAATATTGACAGTGTTTTCACAAGATCAGATGATCCCAATATCTATGAGTTACTCCAAACCAGGGAAAACCGTAGCCTGATCAAACAGGGAAATATTTATGAACAGGGAGCTTTGACACGAGAAAGGCAACGCATCGAAGACCTTCTCAAAGAAAATGGTTATTACACATTTACCAGGTCTTACATAGAATATAATGTCTATAAGGACACTTTGGAGAAAAGTGTACAGATCGAGCAGATCATAAGGAAACCTGTGTATGCTGACTATCATCAGGTCTACACCTTAGACTCTGTATATTTCAGTATCGATCCACCTTCCAATGAGTTTGTAGATCATGGTTTAAAAACCAGGTATAGAGATATCAATTTTGAATTGTATGAGGACAAATATTCAGAAAAGATAATTGCCTCAAGGATTTTTATGAGAAAAGGTGAGCTCTACAGCAGAAACAATGTCATAGAGTCTCAAAGGCAGCTGGCAAATCTGGATCTGTTTCGATTTGTCAATATCGCTTTCGACACTGTAGGTAACACGCTCAGGCCTAGAATATACACTCAGCCTAATCAGAAATATCAAGTAACCAATCAATTGGGAGCAAGTATTACCGAACAGGTTCCTGGTCCGTTTTTTAGCCATTCACTAAGAAACAGAAACCTCTTCAGAGGTGCAGAGATATTTGAGTTCTTTTTCAGGGCCGGTCTTGAAGGTGTGGTGTCCGCTACCGGTGAGGGAGGTGTATTCCGAAGCAGAGAATTGAATACTTCAGGATCTGTTATCTTTCCTCAGTTCCTTATCCCTTTTGCGAGTAATACCCTTGATAAATTTGGCCGGTACAATCCCCGTACGAGGACGCTATTGGGTTACAATTATGTGAACCGTCCTGAATACATCAGAGAAAGTGTCAATGGGATCATCGCATACAGTTGGAATACCAGAGACCTAAGGCAACAGTACACCTTCAATGCCGTAGATGCGAATTTTATCCGTTCCAATCTAAGCAACGACTTCCGGGAGCTCCTTGAAGATTTACAAAATCAAGGCAATAACCTCATCAACTCCTTCCTTCCCTCCTACGTCAGCAGTATTTCGGGACAGGTAATTATAAATTTCAACCAATATGGAGCATTCGGAAGGAACAGAGCTTCTCTATTGAGGCTATTTGCTGAAAGTGGGGGAACAAGTCTCAATTTCGTAAACAGGGAATTTATCGAAGACAGGAACTTGGCTTATTTTCAGTTTTTAAAATTTCAGGCTGATTTCAGAAGATATATTCCTCTTAATAGACAACAGACTTTTGCCTACCGGCTCAATTTGGGTATGGCCCGCCCGTATGGGGTATCCAATGGCGTACTTCCTTATGAAAAATATTTCTTTGCCGGAGGTAGTACCGGTATCCGTGCCTGGCAGCCAAGGCGTCTTGGACCAGGTTCTTTTACTCCTGATTTACTGGAAGATGGAAGTTTTGATTATAGGTTTGAGCAACCCGGAGAAATCCTTTTTGAAGGAATGTTTGAACTAAGGTCAAAGCTCTATGGGTACTTTGATGGGGCATTCTTTGTGGATCTGGGAAATAGCTGGACATTTGCAGAAGACCCGACAAGACCTGGGGCAAATTTTGAATTCAACAGATTTTTTAATGAAATTGCGGTCGGTACTGGCCTCGGCTTAAGGATGGATTTTGAATTTTTGGTCCTGAGACTGGATATGGGTGTCAAAGCTCTGGATCCTGCAAGACCAATAGGTCAAAGATTTATTCTTGGCAATTTCTTCAACAGATTTTTGGGAGAAAGAGGTCAGACTGTATTCAATATAGGAATAGGATATCCATTTTAACTATTATTTATGAAAACGTACGAAGAGTTTCTAGATTCATTGAAAGAAAGTTCACCCCCAAAGGAATTGTCCACACAATTGCTTGCGCTGTGGTATGACGCCAATGGAGATTGGGATAAGGCCCACAGCTATGTAGACGGACCTACCGACCCTGTTTCGCATTGGATACATGCCTATCTTCACAGAAAAGAGGGTGATATGTCAAATGCTGATTACTGGTACAAAAAAGCAGACAAATCAAGACCTGATATACCGCTCGATGAAGAATGGTCATTAATTGCCAAGCAACTTCTATCTTTTACTCAATAAAAATAGAGTAAGAATTGGTCATAAAAAGACCCAAACCACTTTTACGGTTTGGGTCTTTTAAAAGAAGTCTTTAATATTTTTTTAACCTTAGCATCCATCTGTATAACTTGAATCAGATTGTTATAAATACAAATAATCAAATAGTCTGGAAGTTGAGGAGTTATTGTATTAGCATAAAATGACCAAATTTTTTTTATTCCGTTTGTAAATTTTTGGGCCCTAATCAATTGAAAATCATTTTTCCTCAGATGAACTTTCCACTTCTATTTCTCTAAGCTCTACTTTGACGGCTTGGGCTTTTGGAGTGACACTCCCTCCTATTTTTTCGGCTATATAATAAGTTACTTGCGCTCCAAACAAGAAAATCACCACCGAATAGTACACCCAGATCAATAGGATCACTAAAGAACCAGCTGCTCCATAGGTAGAACCCAGGTCACTGTTGCCCAAATATATTCCGATCAGGTACTTTCCGATTCCAAATAGCACCATCGTCACAAAGGCGCCAAGCCAAGTATCCTTCCACCTTACGTGGGCATCCGGTAGAATTTTGTACATCAATGCAAATACCACAACGAGAATAACCTGTGCTACTATAAAATGCGCAATAGCGGCAAGATTTATCGGAAGGTCTATCAGGTATTCTGTAAGGTAATTGTTGGCGATTACCAATACCGCATCCAATATCAGAGAGATCAACAATATGAAACCAATTGATGCGACCAAAGAAAAGCTCAAAAGCCTGTTAATGGCAAATTTGATCAAACCCTTTTGTGGTTTTGGTTTGATGTGCCAGATGTGATTGATGGCATTCTGTAAGCTGACAAAAACTGTGGTAGCACTGAAAGCCAAAATCAGAAATGCCACCACATTGGGTATACCTGACTGCTCAGTTCCGTCGAAGTTATCCAGAATTTCTTCCAATGTTTCTCTACTTTCTACCCCTGCTAGCGCTTCTACTTGTATCAGTACTTCATATTGAAAATCGGCTTCCGAAAAAAAAGTCATACCTATATTTAGGATTATAATCAGCAAGGCAGGAAGACTGAAAATCGTGTAAAATGCGGTACCCGCTGCTAAACCAGTAGATTCTCCAGAAGTAAAATCCTTTACACTGTCAATCAGAATTTGAAAAACTGTTAAATTCTTTAGCTTTTTGATCATCATGGTTTATTTTTCCCAAAGATCACTTAGGTTATACGGGCTTTTGGAACCAGTGAAAAAAGACCCGTCTATAAAACGGTAGGAAGTACCAATATCCAGGAGCTTTTTCAAGTCATCTGTATCCAATTCTATATCCTCTGCTTTCAGGTTTTCTTTAATTCTGTCTTTGTTTGTTGATTTTGGGATGACAGCGATATCGCGGTGAACTGCAAAGGATATCAAAACCTGTGCAGGGCTACATCCATGCTTTTCAGCGATTGCTTTGATAGTATCATTTTCCAAAAGGCTGGGTTCATCATCCTTTTTGATGGAAGTAGCACGGTCTCCCGAACCCAAAGGTGAATATGCTGTCACCAACATGCCATGGGATTTACAGAACTCCACAAGCTTCTTTTGTGGCAAATAAGGATGTAGTTCTATTTGATTCATTTCCGGCTTTATTTCTGCAGTCTGGAAGATTTCTTCAAGCTTGGCCCTATTAAAATTAGACATGCCGATGTGTCTGGTAAGTCCTTGGGCATGGGCTTCTTCCATTCCTGCCCATGTCTGTGCCAAGGGAACATCCTTGTAGGTATAAAACTCCTCCCTTGTCTGGGCAAAGCCCACCCCGGCTTTGAAAGCTATGGGCCAGTGAATCAGGTACAGATCCAAATAGTCTAATTTGAGATCTTTTAAGGTTTTGTTCAGTGCTGGTACTACATCTTCAAACCGATGTGAACTGTTCCATAGCTTTGAGGTGATAAAAATCTCTTCTCTTTTAACCAACCCGCTTGTAAAAGCTTTTTCAAAAGCGTTTCCTACTTCTTTCTCATTATTGTAAACAGCCGCACAGTCAATATGTCTATACCCAGCTTCCAAAGCCCACAAAACGGCATCATATACTTCACCGGGCTTTGATTTCCATGTGCCTAAACCTATTATAGGCATTTGGTCTCCATTTTTAAAAGTTATGTATTTCATATTTCGTTGGTTTGTTTTAAGCTTTCTTAAAGCTACACATTAATCACGCATCTGGTTAAATTATGGTTAATCTTCTTCATTGAATTTTTTGAGATAATTTTTAAATCTGTTCATTACCCAAAGGTGAAGCTTTGCCTGGGTATTGATGTATACATACCAAGGAAGGCGGGGCACAAATTCATGAATGGCTGAGATGATGTGCCTTCCATCCATTACTTCTCTGAATTCCAGCCAGCCGTAATCAAATCTTTTGACCAACCAGCCGCCAGAGATATAAAACAGCTGTCTTTTCACATCGCTTCGATCCGGTACCCATTTAAGGCGCAGCATGGGATTGTTTGTCCTTAAGAAAAAATAAAACCGTACTTCGCCATCTGCTGTTTCCTCCGCATTGATCAAAAATGAAAAAAAAGTTGGCAACCAAAGCTTATACCTATTGGCGACCCACATTGCGCTTTGATGTCTTGTACCTGGAAGTCTTTGTATACTTCTGACGGTATTCATTTTCCCATCACTTGACTTAAATTCAGGTAATTTTGGTTTTTCAGCATCTGGATCCAAAGCGTCTATCACAGCCTCTTTATATGTCTGGTATTGAATATCTGCCTGATCAAATATCAAATCTTCGGCTACTGTAAGCGTATGCTTAAGGCTGTGTACAAGAGGAGAAACCAAAGAATAAGGTGTTTCTCCAAAAAAACTTACCCAAAGCTTGGAAAGCCCCACAGAGAACACAGGAACTGAAAATATCCACCTTCTTTTGCCCATTACCTTGGCTGTTATTTCCAGCATTTCCTTATAGGTCAGGACTTCAGGTGAACCTATCTCATAAGCCCTATCATAAGTTTCCTCATTTCCTATACAGACATCCATGATCTCCAGTGTGTTTTTAAGAGAAATGGCTTGGGTATGCGATAGTGTCCATTTGGGACACATCAGCGCAGGCAGTTTGCGCACAAGGTTGTAAATCATGTCAAATGAACTTCCTCCCGGGCCTACAATGATCCCTGCCCTCAGTGCTGTGACAGCCACGCCTTTTGAACCTAGCGTTTTTTCCACCTCAAGTCTGCTTCTGAGGTGCTTCGACATTTTTTTTACATCTACTTCCTTTGGAAGAATGCCACCCATATACACAATTTGTTGTATGCCATTTGCGGCAGCTGCCCTAGCAAAGTTGTCTGCTAAGAGTAAATCCGTGTCCTCAAAACTTCCTTGGTTAAGCCTCGTGGAGGCACTCATGGAATGAATCAGATAGATCGCGACATCTACTTCCTTTAGGGCCTCAGTGGTAGAGGTAATGGAAAATAACTCCACTTTCCTCCATTCCACTCCTAAGTGTGGATTTTCCTCAGCTTCATTTCTGCTTAAGGCTACAATATTGTATTTGTCCTTAAACTTATGGATAAACCAACGGCCTACATACCCACTTGCTCCAGCTATAGCGACAGTTTTTTTCAAATCAAAAAGTAGGTTGTAATGATAAAATCATGGCTTCTGCAGCTTTTCGTCCTGAAGTCATGGCTGCATTCAAGGATCCGTATAACAAATGATCCCCTGCCAAAAACACATGATCATATGCCTTACTTTCAGTCGCAGGAAGCGTAATACTGAGGTCATCTACCTCAGGCAATGCTTCCTCAATCTCATAAGTTTTGACATGTTCAAAAAACTCTGCATTGATATTGGTCAGGGCGGAAAGTTCTATGCTGATCAACTTCGCAAGCTTGTCATCCAATGGCACAGGCTTGGTAATCGATACAGATAGCAATGCCCGTCCATTGGTAGAATAAGCTTTGCTGACATCAGTCATAAAAACAATGTTGTTGGATAAAAACTGTTCATCCGGTAAAAGTCCTATCATAGGTTGTGCAATGAATGATTTCTCCAGAGAAAAATACAGATTGATTACTTTTCGGTAAGGTTTTATCTGTCCTGATAGTTGGGGTATTAATAAATCAGGCCTACATGCAACAATGATTGCGTCGGCAGCAAGATTTTCTCCTGATTCCAATTCAATGGTGGTTCCCTGAAGTCGTTTTACCTTTTGCCCAAATCTGATTTCTGTATGCATAAGTTTGCTTTTTAGCTGCTCGGGAATGACCTGCATGCCCAATTCAGGGACAGCAGCATGCCCTTCAGCAAACATTTTAAATACAAATTGGAACATCCTAGAGGAAGTCCTTAAATCATTTTCCAGAAAGATTCCCTTGAAGAAAGGTTTGAAAAAGTTATCGATGATTTTAGACGAAAACCCATATTCAGTCAAAAACTGTAAGGTGGATACGGAAGGTTCTGTGAAAATTTCCGCATCGCTCTTGCTCTTTACTTCCTTGGTCAGTTGGTACATTTTTATTTTGTCCATGAAAGTACCTACCTCAGAAAAAGCCATGCTTAATGCTTTAGAAGGATCTCTTAAAGGATCGTGTACCTTAAATGTATTTCCAGGTTTGAATATGATAGCTCCAGGGTCAAAGTATTTGAGATTTAACAGTTGGTAATCTAAGTACCTTAGTGCTTCTGGATAGGCCGTCAATAATACCTGAAAGCCACGGTCTAGTAAGAAACCATCTTTTTGGTCGGTTCTGACCCTACCACCTACTGCGTCGGAGGATTCCAAAATGACAGGTGAAAATCCGGCTTTTTCAAGTTCAATGGCAGCGATCAGTCCTGAAATGCCGGCACCGATAATGTAAACGTTTGATTCTTTCTTCATAACAAATAGGTATACAGATATGACCAAATAGAAATAAAATTGTTTTGAACAAAATTTTATACAAGCATCCAACCAATCAAATCACTTATACACAAACTTTGTATTTCATTTTCAATTTACAGAATGGAAAGGGTATCTTCCAATGAAAAATCACCTTTAAATATGAAAGCATTTATTCAGGTCTATTTTGTTCTCTTAATACTTGTAGCAATCCTTCCATCTGTGCATGCACAGTCAGCCTATTTCCCAACAGAAGGAGATTGGGAAGAAAAAAATCCAACAGAACTTCAGGTAAAGGCTGATAAACTCAAAGAAGCAATTGATTTTGCGCTCAAATCCGAAAGTACTGCTGACAAAAACCTCAAACTTGCCCATTACCAAAGTGCCTTTGGAAGAGAACCCTTTGGATATCCCGTAGGCCCTATGAAAGACCGTGGCGAAGCCACTGGATTAATCATTTACAAAGGATATGTTATCGGAAAATGGGGAGACCCCCATAGGGTAGATCTGACTTTTAGTGTTGCCAAAAGTATATTGTCCACTACTGTGGGACTAGCAGTGGATAAGGGTCTCATCAAAAGTGAAAAAGACCTGGTATATCCATACATGGCTCCTATTATCCCTTATGAACCAGGCAAATCTGCCATCAATAAAGCGGATCATCTTTTTGAAGAGGATGTTTTTGAGCTTTTTGACACTCCGAACAACAAAAAAATCACATGGGAACACCTCCTGAGGCAAACATCGGATTGGGAAGGCAGTCTCTGGGGAAAACCTGATTGGGCAGACCGTCCTCAGGGTAAACCAGAAGAGTGGATCAACAGAGAAAGGAATGAACCCGGTTCCGTGTACAAGTACAATGATACCAGGGTAAATGTACTGGCTTTGGCGGCATTGAATGTTTGGAGGAAACCACTTCCCCAAGTACTGAAAGATCATGTCATGGACAAAATCGGTGCGAGCCACACATGGAGGTGGACCGGTTATGAGAATTCATTTGTGATTTTGGATGGGCAAATAGTCCAATCCGTGAGTGGAGGTTCGCATTGGGGTGGTGGATTGTTTATTTCGGCTTATGACCAGGCCCGTTTTGGCTATCTGACTTTGAAAAATGGATTATGGAACGGCGAAAGAATCATCTCAGAAGAATGGATATCAAAATCCAAAACACCAACACCGGTGCAGACCAATTATGGCTTTATGAATTATTTTCTAAACACGGACAAAAAAGAAATCCCTGCCGCACCTGAATCCGCTTTCTTTCACTTAGGTGCAGGCACCAACATGGTATATGTGGACCCTGAAAATGACCTGTTGATTGTCACCAGATGGATCAAAAATGAAGACAAAGCCGAATTGGTAAAATTGATTTTGGAAAGTATTCCAAATGCCAAAAAATAATTGGTCCTTATCTTTTACTAAAAAAGGGATAGCTGTTGGATCAGCCATCCCTTTTCATATTTATGATGAAGTATAAATCAATTTTCTCCCTGATTGTCTACCACATTGCTCCTGCTTCCAAATCTTGATTTCTTTTTAGGGGTATTTGCTTCTTCTGTTTGAACAGGAAGGTTTTCTCTTGTAGGGAGTGTTCTTTTGGGCTCGCTCTTGCTTGCATGACTGATCTCTCTTTTAGGTAAGTTGCTTTTCTGCCCTGAGCCTGAAGCCTGGCTTTCCTTTCTTGAAGAACCTTTCTTGGTATTTTTTTTTGGATCAAATTTGGGTTTCTTCTTAGCCTTATCCTTGGAATAAGCTCCTTTGGACTCTTTGTATTCAGGACCTTTTTCGAATCCTTCAGGAAGTGGATGTTTGTCCACCTCAAGACCAATCAGAGATTCAATTCTCCTGAACTTATACTGATCCTTGTCATTGACAAAAGTGATGGCCTCTCCTTTACTGTCTGCTCTTGCTGTCCTTCCTACTCTGTGCACATAATCTTCCGGATCATTTGGGGTATCAAAATTGACCACCAGCTCAATTCCCACTACATCAATCCCTCTGGATATGATATCCGTACCGATCAGGATTTTCAGGCTCCTATTCTTGAAGTTGGACATTATCTTCTCCCTTTCAACCTGTTCTAAATCAGAGTGAAAAGCTTCCACTTCAAAATCCTTTTTTAATACTTTATAAAGGCTCTTTACCTTTTCTTTTGTGCTGGCAAAAATGATCACTGCTTCATAATCCTTTTGCTTCAGAATACTTCGTACAAGTGCTTCTTTCTGCGAATCATATACCAGGTATGCAGACTGGGTAACACCTTCAGCAGTTTTACCAAGCGCTAAGCTGATTTCTTCAGGTTGATTGAGCAGTTGCTTCGAGAACTGACGGATTTTTGGAGGCATGGTAGCCGAAAAGAGTACCGTCTGTCTTTGTTTTGGCAAGTAATTAACAATGGTAAGGATATCATCCGAAAATCCCATATCCAACATCCTGTCTGCTTCGTCCAAAATCAAGTGCTTCAGTTTATCCAATTTGATTTTACCTCCGGCCAGCAGGGCGATCAACCTTCCTGGAGTTGCCACAATGATTTCGGCCCCTGTTTCAAGAGCTCTTTTTTGTTGCTCCCATACCACTCCGTCACCACCTCCATATACCGGGATAGAACTGATACCTACAAAATAGGCAAAGCCTTGAATCTGTTGGTCAATCTGTATGGCCAATTCCCTTGTTGGTGCAAGAATCAAAGTATCCAGCCCTGATTGGCCGGAGGCTGCTATTTTGTTCAGAACCGGGAGAATGAAGGCAGCTGTCTTACCCGTGCCGGTTTGCGCACATGCAATAAGGTCTTTTCCTTCTAATATTGCAGGTATAGCCTGTTCTTGTATTGGGGTTGGCTTTTCAAAGCCCATTGCGTCCAGTCCTTCTTGAAGACTGGATTCAAAATTAAATTGACTAAAATTCAAAATCATTCATTTAAGTGTAAACATAAGCCCAACCTATCAACAGCAGTTGCATGGGTAATCTAAGCAATAAAATCCATTTAGGGATCCCTTTACTGCCTTTTTGATACATGTATACATTGGCAGGAAAAACCGCTACAAGCAATAAAATGATGCCGTAAGCAGCAATAGACCGGGTAGATTCAAACAACAAACCAAAACCCAAAATAATTTCAAATAATCCGGCCAATGCATTCAATAAAGCTGGGTTAGGCAAATATGGGGGAATTATTTTAATATACATCCTTGGTTTGATGAAATGCATCACTCCCGCAAAAATATAAAACCCACTCATCAAGTAAAGAAATATCAAGTACATACAGATTTTTTCAGTTTTTTAGAAATCAATAATTATATTACGACTAAAGTACTGTTATTTCTGGTAACATAATAAGTCAAAATCAATTCCTAACTGTGAATATCTTCACTTATGATCAATTCTATTTATAAACTTTTTGCAGCCCTTGGCCTAATTATGATAGTAGGTTCTTACAATAATGTTTCAGGACAGGCCGGTGATGAAAAATTTACAATTAAAGGTCAACTAAAGGATGGACTCACAGAAGGTAGAATCAATGGTGCCAGCGTCACCCTGAGAGAAACTGCCTTTGCTGCCAATTCCAAAAACGGAGGTAACTTTCAGTTGGAAAATGTTTATTCTAACCGCTTTATTCTTAACATCAACGCGGAAGGTTACCAATCGTACCAATCTGTGGTGAATGTCAGGGGAAATGTGGATTTGGGAATGATTACTTTATTTCCCTTGGGTTATGAAAATCCTGAAGAAAACGCCCTACAAAAAACCATAAGGGCGACAAATATCTCTGAGCTGTTTACAAAAAGACCCAATTTCATTGGCGGTAACCAAGTATTTGGCATTCCGCCTGAACCAAAGAGGCTGGAAGGTAATTTCTACCTGGATCCAAAATGGAATAAGGCTTCCATTTTGCTTTACAGGGATTATGAAGTTTTGGAAGGATATTTCGCAAGGTACAACATCAGCACCAATACTTTTGAATTGCGGGTAGATGAAGAAGATATGATCACTACCCTTCCAGGACTAAGGGTGCAGAATATTGTTTGGGTAGATGAAAGCGCCAACGTACCGCGGTATTTTGTCAATGGAATGGATTTTAAAGAAGATGGAGTTCCTATTTCCGGCTTCTTTGAGGTTTTGGTAGAAGGTCAATTGCCTTTGGTACGAAGGACTATTGCTTCCATCCGTTCTTCAAATTATAATGAAGCCCTCATGGTCGGGGAAAGAAATGATCAGGTGAAAAAGAGAAACTCTTACTATTACATTCAGGACAAAAACATA
The DNA here is from genome assembly GCF_019343195.1 of Arthrospiribacter ruber. Classification (GTDB taxonomy): domain Bacteria; phylum Bacteroidota; class Bacteroidia; order Cytophagales; family Cyclobacteriaceae; genus Arthrospiribacter; species Arthrospiribacter ruber. The sequence continues at coordinate 98,077 of NZ_RPHB01000004.1, read as the reverse complement.
CATAAAGTTCCTACCTCAAGAAAAAAGCTAGTTGCCATTTTTGGAGAGCAGTCTGAGGAAATGGAATCTTTTATCAAGGACAATTCACTAAATCTCAAATCACCATCAGGCTTATTTACAATATTCACCCACTACAACAGTAGGTTTGATGGGTACGAGCCCTTAATTCCCAAATTACTTGAAGATTAATCCAAAATGATGAAAAAAGTAATCACCCTAAGCATCGCGCTATTGCTGGCATTTTCAGTTATAGCCCAAAACACCCAGAAACCCCCTCTCCATGGTAAACATTGGATGGCCATTACCGGAAAACCGCTAGGGGCTACAGCAGGTGCCATGATCTTTTCCCAAGGAGGAAATGCAGTAGATGCCTCCTGTGCCATGCTGGCTGCGGTCTGTACGATGTGGGATGTATTGAGTTGGGGAGGAGAAACCCAAGCTATGATCTACAATCCCAATACCAAAGAGGTTATAGCTATCAACGCTATGGGAATAGCACCAACTGGCGCTACGCAGGATTTTTTTAGAGAAAAAGACATGAAATATCCTCCCGAGTTTGGTCCTCTTGCTGCAACCACACCTGGTACTCCGGGTGGTCTGATGACCATGTTGGCCGAATATGGGACCATGAGTCTGAAAGAAGTTCTCAAACCAGCTATGGAAATGGCCAAAGGGTATCCAATAGAAGCCCAGACAGCCAATATGATTGAAAACAGAAAGGACCTCATCAAAGAATGGCCTTACAGCAAGAAAGTGTTTCTCCCTCATCTTGGAGAAGAAAGAGAGGCTCCCAAAGCCGGGGAAATCTTTGTGCAAGAAGATCTTTACAATACTTTGGAAAAACTTGTAATAGAGGAAGAAAAGGCACTGTCTGAAGGAAAGTCCAGAAAAGAAGCCATTTATGCGGCATATGAGCGTTTTTATAAAGGAGACATTGCTGAGGAAATAGTACGGGGTACCAGGGAACAAGGAGGCCTTTTCACCAAAGAAGACCTTGCCAACTGGAAAGTAAAAATCGAAAAACCATTGAGTGTCAATTATAAGGGTATTGAGGTATATAAACTTCAGGAATGGACGCAGGGTCCTGCTTTACTGCAATCTTTGAATATTCTTGAAAATTTTGACCTGAAGTCAATGGGGTATAATTCTTCAAGATACATCCATACTTTGTATCAAACGATGAGTTTGGCATTTACTGATAGGGACTTTTACTATGGAGATCCTGCCTTTGAGCCAAAGAGCCCTATGAAAGGATTGCTTTCAAAAGAGTATGCAAAAGAACGTGCAAAGCTCATTAAAGACAGCAATGATCCTGAAATCGGACCTGGTGACCCCTACCCTTTTCAGGGTGAAACAAATCCTTTTATGGAATTGCTCAAGAAGAGAAAAGACGCCTTGGCTTACAACCAGCCAGAATTGCCTATTCAAGGGCCAGAGGATCCATTTTTGCTGAGCTTTCAATCAGGTACCACCTCTATTCAGGCAGCAGACAAAGATGGCTGGGTGGTATCTATCACCCCATCCGGAGGCTGGGTTCCTGCGGTAATAGCAGGCAATACAGGCATAGGTCTGAGTCAAAGGATGCAAAGTTTTGTATTGGATGAGAAGCTGAATCCTTTTAACCTTGTAGAGCCTGGTAAAAGGCCTAGAGTGACCCTGACGCCTAGTATGGCACTGAAAGATGGAAAACCGTTTTTATCCTTTGCGGTGCAAGGTGGAGATACTCAAGATCAGGATCTTTTACAGATGTTTTTGAATATTGTGGAATTTGACATGACGGTACAGGAAGCTGCTGAGGCAGCCAATATCCACAACTATCACATGCAGTCATCTTTTGGCGCACATGAGTCAAAGCCAGGCTCAATTACCTTGAATCAAGAGATTCCTACTTGGATCAGAAGAGAACTCGCCAAAAAAGGGTACAAGATGAATTTTCTGGAGAGAACCTCAGGACCACTCAACGCCATTTGGTTTGATTGGGATCATGACAGTTTCTGGGGAGGCTCCAGCAATCATGGAGAGGATTATGGCATAGCTTGGTAAAAATTAAGGCCCGGAAATTTCCGGGCCTCTTTTTTTTATTATTTATCAATCTCAGAATAAGTCAGCGAATAGAGTTTTCTAATGTAGCAAGGTAAACCCATTTTTGGTCCCTTGATTTCAGGCCTTTCTCAATGGCCATTTGCTGTTCTTTGGTTGATTCCATGTCTTCATATTCCTGTGCATTGAAAAACTGCACGTAGTCTTTGTAAATATTCATGGTCAAATGCGTGCTTTTGGCTTCACTGCCAAAAGGCAGTGCCGTCCTGAGCAAACTCCAAGAACCCATTAGGCCTTTTTCAATCCTGTTTTGATGAATGGGCTGAAAGACTTCTCTTTCCGCTTTTTCATATTCTTCAAACTTTCCTTCCACTGCTTTCATCAGGTCAAAAGAGGCTAAAGTGCCTTTTTTAAACTGGAATGAATCGCTTGTAGTAGCAATTTCTTTCATGTAAACCCTTTGGGCCAAATCTCTGCTGTTCAAGGCATCGCTGAATTTTTTCCTGGCCTGACCATCATTCAGATGTGGATGTATCATGGCATACTTGACCAAGTCTTCTTCTTCAAGGCCATTCATCATGCTGACAGGGTCTTTATAGTAAGTGATGGTAATGTATTGAAATTCGCCTGATTCAGCACCGGATTGCAATGACCACAGGTCCCAACCGGTTATTCTTTTATCATTGATGGCAGCCTGATAGACTTTTTCCATAAATTCCTTAAACTCCATAAAATCATATGCCTGATTGGATTCTACCTTGATAAACTCAAAGACCATAAACCGTTGCTGTTGGGCTTGAACTGCCAATAGCAACCCAAAGAAGAGGACGCATGTGATGACTATCTTTTTCATATCAGTTATTTTTGGTTTTTATTGTTTACGAATCAATTTTCTGACTCCATAAAATTTAGGAATTAAATTTTGTTTTTAATAATTAAAGCAGGTGTTTTTTTTATATTATTTCCATTTTGGCAATTATTACCCTTTAAAGGCTATTTTCAACAAAATCCTTTCGGCCATCATAAAGGATTAGGATTAAAATCATATAGTTGCTAGATTTTGAAAAAATTACTCTGATTATGAATGTGTCCAGAAGAAATTGGCTTAAAAGTGCCTCTTTATTAGGCGGAGTAGCCATGCTCACAGGAGGTACAGGTATTTCAAAACTTTCTGCTGAGGAGGTCAAAAAGTTTAATCCCAGACCTTTTGCTACACCCATTAGGTTGGGATCAAACGAAAATCCATACGGCCCCTCTTCCTCTATGAGAGAGGCCATGACCGCTGCTTTTGACAATGGCTGCCGTTACCCTTGGTCATACAATTCAGCCCTTCAGGAAATGATAGCCCAAAAAGAGGGAGTACCTTCTGATCACGTCGTATTGGTCGCAGGGTCTACAGAAGGGCTAAAGATTACCGGGATTACCTTCGCGGGACGTGGGGAAGAGATCATTTCGGGATTGCCGACATTTCTTTCTTTGATGGATTATGCCACTGTTTGGGGTGCAGATATCAATTGGGTACCACTCAATCAGGATATGGACTACGATCTGGATGAAATAGAAAAGAGAATATCTCCCAAAACAAAGCTGGTATTTCTTTGCAATCCAAACAATCCCACCGGCAAGCTACTGGATAAAAATAAAGTCATGGACTTCTGCCAAAGTGCTTGCAAAAAAACCGTAATTTTCAGTGATGAAGCCTATTATGATTACATAGAAGACCCTGATTATCCTTCCATGATAGAATTGGTCAAAAAGGGAGAAAACGTCATCGTGTCCAAAACCCTTTCCAAGGTCTATGGACTTGCAGGTATTCGCATGGGCTATCTCGTTGCAAAACCTGAACTGGCAAAAAAACTCAGGGAAAGAGTTGTGGCCAATACCAATATAATGGCCATAGAGGCAGGTAAAGCGGCTTTGAAAGATGAAGAATTTTATAAGTTTTCATTGGCCAAAAACCTGGAATGCAGAAAAATGATTGAGGCCACTTTGGATGATTTAGGTTTTGAATACATTCCTTCCCAGGCCAATTTTGTTTTTTTTAATGCCAAGGAAGATGTGTCGGAACTTGCCCAAAAAATGCTGGCAAAAGGTGTAATTATCGGAAGACCTTTTCCACCAATGAATGAATGGTGTAGAGTAAGCACAGGAACTGTGGAAGAAGTGGCTTTCTTCAACCAAGCCTTCAGAGAATTAATGGCATAAGTAATTATGGTAGATTTTGATTTGAAATTGGAAAATGAAGAAATACTTCTTAGACCTCTTCGAGAAGAAGACTTAGAAAAGTATTTTCAACTGACTTCAGAGCCGGATATGTGGCGTTTTTTTACTCATGACCTATCTACCATAGAAGGTTTAAGGGTATGGGCCAAACCAGCCTTTGAAAAAGAAAGGCTTCAATTCACAGTAATAGAAAAAAAGACCCAAAATATTTTAGGTTCTACTGCTTTTGGGAATATCTCATCAAGAGACCAAAGACTTGAGATAGGTTGGACCTGGCTGGGCAAAGCTTATCAGGGAAATGGCATAAATGGAAAAGTGAAATCGCTACTGCTTAACTATTGCTTCGAAACTTTGGATTTGGAAAGAGTAGAATTTAAAACAGATGTCTTGAACCTTCAGGCAAGACGGGCACTTTCAAATATCAATGCAATAGAAGAAGGAGTACTGAGAAGTCATACTTTAATGACCAATGGAAGAAGAAGAGACACCATTTATTTCAGTATCCTAAAACAAGAGTGGCCTTACGTAAAGAGAGAGAATGATTGGTGAAAAAGAAGATTGGCTTAGGTGTATTGAAATGCTTTTTCTGCCCCAGGAAAAAATAAAAAATCTGCTGTATTGTTTTTTGATACTCAACATCATAGCCTGTACTCCTCAAATAGATGATTTACCACCATTTCAGTTGGCCAATGACCTCACAGTAGATGGACAAAGATTGGTTTTCCAATCGGCAAGGTTCAGTCTGACTGGCGCTATTGAGGTAAATGAGGAAAATTCTCATGTATTCGGTGTACTTGAGCTTTCCACTGATGAAGATTTTTCTTCTCCACCTAATAGTGGTGGCAGTATAATTCGTTATCCGCTTTATTCTGTAAACAATGAAATTTCTTTACCTGCTTTTCCCATGGAAAGTGGAAGATATACTGTCATTAATGAAACTGATTTTGAAGTAAACAATTCCGTTCTGCAAGGAGAAAACTTTGTATTTCCAGCTGAAGTATTCCTTTCTTCCAATATTGATGGCACTTGGGCAATTTCTTTTTCCGGTGAAAGTGGCACCGTACAGGTTCAATTTGATATTCAGGCTGGCTTGGTTCAGGTGAGCAATTCTTGGCGTTCAGCAGAAGGACAACATGTAAATGGTACCGTTGCCCTCCCCCTAAACTATGGGACTTTCAGGCCTTAATCAGATTTTTGGCAACTTCCACCCATTGTGGTAATCGGCTTTGATGAGTTTATTGGCTTCGCTGTCAGTAAACTTACCTTTATCTTCTTCCCAGTATATTTTTTTTCCAGTCTTGTAAGCTATATTTCCCATTTGGGCATTGATAGCAGCAATACTTCCTGTTCCAATTTCACAGGTTAACTTAGAAGCATCATTGGACATAATGGCATCAACAAATCCTTTCGCATGCAATTCGAGGGCATTTCCTTCCGGCCTCGTATGGGGCACCTCTTCAACTTTGTTTCTTCTTTCTCCTTCCACATTTTCTGTTTCAGGGATTACCTTCCACCCTCCCCTGTTGACCACCAAAGTGGCATTGTTTCCGATAAATGCAATCCCTTCCGAAGCCCCATAATTTCCACCATCAATTCCAGTAGCATGTTCCCATAACATATTAAAGCCATCGTATTCATATACAGTTTGAAGGGTATCCGGAGTTTCTGATGCATCATCAGGATAGGCAAATTTACCACCTGAAGCCATTACCGATTTAGGAGCTTTGACACCCATGGCATGCAAGGCAATATCTATCTCATGCACTCCCCAGTCTGTCATCAGTCCACCTGCATAATCCCAAAACCACCTGAAGTTAAAATGAAAACGGTTGTTATTGAAGGGTCTTTTCGGTGCAGGCCCCAACCACATATCATAATCCACGCCTTGAGGAGGAGTACCGTCCGGCACTACAGGGACGGGTTTCATCCATCCTTGATAAGCCCAGGTTTTCACAAGCCGGATCTGACCGAGCTTTCCTGATTTTACGTATGCTATGGCTTGGTCATATTGAGATCCACTTCTTTGCCATTGGCCTACTTGCACCATTTTTCCATACTTCCTTTGGGCCGCAACCATGATGTTGCATTCTTCTATGGTATTGGCAATGGGTTTTTCTACATATGCATGTTTTCCAGCCGACAGGCTATCGACCAGATTGAGGCAGTGCCAATGATCCGGGGTTCCAATGATTACTGCATCGATGTCTTTATTTTCAAGCATCTTCCGGTAGTCATTATATACCTCAGGCTTGTTCCCTCTGAGATTTTCTACATCTGCGGATCTTTGATCCAATACTCCCTCATCAATATCTGCAAGCGCTATACAATTGACATTAGGAATCTTTAGGTGTGCGGCCATATCCGACCAACCCATGCCTTTACATCCTATAACAGCAAAGTTGATTTTATCAGATGGAGCTATTTTGTCTGCAAGTTTCTTTAAGGTTTCTGCCTCAACAAAAGAGGGAATACTAAGGCCTGCTCCGGCCAATAAACTGGTCTGTAAAAATTTTCTTCTGGAATTCATAATGGTTTAATTAGGTTATTGATAATTGTAAGGCTCAAAATAGAGGTTTTAAAGGAAAGTAAAAAGGTCAGAAATTAAATTAATTGCCTCTTTTAACTTATACTAATTCCAAATTTCTCGGTTCTGGTAGATTTTGGAAAACAAAATATCTAACTTAGGTATGTTTAATTAAAACCAATTATATGAAACCAAAAGAGATAGTTACCCTTCAGCGCTCATTGCTGCACGATACAGAAAAACTACTTAATCAACAGATAGAAATGGAAGGGAAGTCATCGGCATATTACCTTTCTATGGCTTCATGGTGTCAGATGATGGGCTATGAAAATGCCTCAAAGTACCTTTACACTCATGCTGACGAAGAGAGGATGCACATGATGAAGCTTTTTATTTACGTAAATGAAGCCGGAGGGCATGCCATACAACCTGAAATTACAGGTATCCCACACAATTTCAATTCCTTAAGAGAGGTATTTGAACTGATACTTGAACATGAAATCAAGGTTACTAAATCCATCAATTCCATAGTAGACCATGCCTTTGGTGTTAAGGACTTTGCCACGTTTAGCTTTATGCAATGGTACGTGACCGAACAAAGAGAAGAAGAAACACTCGCGCGCAGGGCTTTGGAACTCTTTGAAATCATAGGGGAAGAAGGTGTAGGCTTGTGGACTATAGATCAGGAATTGGGTAAACTTCATGCCAAAACGGCTGAAGGTAGTGCATGAACACAAGGCATAAGCTACCAGAAAAAATTACGATAAGCGACTATCGTAATTTTTTTATATTTATAGTTCCACATATAAAACAAACCTAATGGTCAACAACATTCTTAAAGTCGAGCAGATTGGAAAAGTTATTCTTAGAATGGGTATAGTAATTTACATTTGGTCTATTGCCATTCTGTCTTTTCAGTGGGACAAAGACAAATTATGGATGGCTGCGGTGTTGGTAGTGTTAGTATTGATACCTGTTTTATTGTTGCTTCATTTCAAAAGCCCTAAAATTGGGGTTGTCGGAGGAATCAGTGCCGGTATTTTCTTTCTTGTTTCAGCCTTCATCATTTTTACTACTGATATGCAGGTTGAAGCCCCTTGGAAATTTGTTTACCTTCACATAGTCAAAGACATTCTGCTTTTTGTGGCTTCAATTGTTTTGACAGGAGAATCACTTAAGGAATTGGTCAGGGATAAAATCACACAGCCTTTTCCAAAAGCCTGATTTTTTGTAAGCTTATCAAAAAATCAACAATGATCAGTAGCATAGGAGAAAAAGAGAGAAACCAATTTTTTAATAAATTAAGAAAAAAAGTCCTTTCGAGAATGGAAGCTATGGGCACAATTTAGGTTTTTGGGGAATAGGTGTTAAGTTTATACCTCAAAATAATGATAAAATGCGTCTCATCCATCTATTCACCCTAATAGGAATATTGGCATTGTCCTGCTCCCCAAATCGGGAATCTCAGAACACACATTCAACCCAAGATAGGGACTCTTCAAAATTGTTCGAACGCAATAATGGTATGGTTTTGATTCCAGCAGGAACCTTCTTTATGGGAACTGACGACATGGAATCTTACCCGGTAGAAAGACCGGCTGTAAAAAGAGAAGTGAGATCATTTTGGATGGATGAAACTGAAGTCACCAATGCCCAGTTTTCAAAATTTGTAGAAGAAACAGGTTATGTTACAGTAGCCGAAAGAGTTCCGGACTGGGAGGAAATGAAAAAGCAATTGCCGCCCGATACCCCAAAGCCATCAGACGAGGATATGCAACCAGGATCCATGGTCTTTAGCCCTCCCAGCAAAGCGGTCCCCCTTCATGACATCAGCCAATGGTGGAAATGGATAATTGGTGCCAACTGGAAACACCCAGAAGGCCCGGGGTCGGGAATAGAGGGCAAGGAAAATCATCCTGTAGTGCATATTGCCTATGAAGATGCTGAAGCTTATGCCGATTGGGCAGGCAAAAGACTTCCCACAGAGACAGAATGGGAATATGCTGCAAAGGCAGGAAGAGAGCGACAAAGGTATTCCTGGGGCAATGAATTCAGGCCTTCTGACAATTTTATGGCAAATACTTTTCAGGGAGATTTTCCGCATGAAAATTTAGCAGAAGATGGTTTTGAAGGTACTGCTCCTGTCAAAAGTTTCGAACCCAATGACTTCGGATTGTACGACATGATCGGTAATGTTTGGGAAATGACCTCTGATTGGTATGATGCCATCAAAATGCAGAGGATAGCGGGCAATGCACCGGCATTGGACTCCGCAATATCCAAATGCTACAATCCCCACAATCCCTATGCTTTGGAAAAAGTCATCAAAGGGGGATCATTTTTGTGTGCCGATGATTACTGTATCAACTATCGCCCCTCAGCAAGGCAGGGACAGGATTTTGAAAGTGGTACAAGTAATATTGGCTTTAGATGTGTGAGAGATTTGGAATAATTTTTTCTTTAAAACTAAAATAATGGCAAGACATTCGCATACATTTGAGCCATTAATCGTATATGGGATTTATATGAAAAAATTTTTATTCAGCTTTTTCGTTTGCATTTTATTTTACCTGCCTGTTTCTGGTCAGGAATATGCTTCCCGCTGGTTGTTCACTTCTGAGTTTTCGCCCTCATTTCCAAGCCCTAAAGACAGGATAATGGAAAATGCAGATCGCTATTCCAGTTTGGAATGGAGAAATAGAATAGGTGTCAGGACTTTTGGAAATATGTTTGTAGGTGTCCAAGGATCCATTAGAAGGTATAGTGAGTCCACTGTATTGGAAAATTCCAGCTCCCATTTCAGTGAACGAATAGAGTCAAGACTTGGAAATACCATGATCGGCTTTGGTCCATTTGTAAATTATTATTTGGAGTTGAGTCCAACTTTTTACTTGATTGCCTCTGGCTTTATAGGATTGGAAAAGGGGGTTGGAACCTTGGAATTCAATATGCTGGACTTCAATTGTCCAACTTGCGAAACGGAAGGAACTATTCCCGCAAATTACCCTCAGAGTTTAGGGTTTTCTTCCTTTAAAGATGTTTACCTTACTTACAGTGGAGATTTTGGAATGGGCTACCTGATCAATGATGCTGTTGGCGTACAGCTAATGGTCAATCTACTCAGGTATGAAAGATCCAGTTTTCAGACAAGAGAATATATGGGCGAACCGTTCAATAATCCTGGGTTCAACATGTTTTTCAGCGATAGTAAAAGAGGTTGGACTTCCATAAGTGATAGAATGATTTTCCATTTAGGGATCTTTATAGCCCTTAATTTGGAATAGTATGTCTTGATTGTCTGTATTCTTATCAGTCAGCTTTTGTGACTTTTATTTCCTTTTGTGGATTATTATTTACTTCCTTATTTTGAAAATTGTAAGCCCATACTTTTATTCATGATTATCCGCTTTCTTACCAGTAGAACCTAAATATTGAAATAAACCTATGATTTCAAGCCAATCCCCATAAACCGGGACAAGTTATCCATGAATAACTTGTCCGCCGAGGCGGATCCAATATCTATCAGTATCGGATTGATCTGGGTCCTTATTTAAATTGGTTAGTTGTATAATTGCGGGTATACATACTTTTATTAATTACAATCACTTAATTGTATTTCTTTTTATGAAGTTTGGATCTGGGTGTCCTAGTGTCAAAATCAGGTAAAAGCCTGCCTAAATTAGCACTCAGGCAGGCTTCCTATAAGTTATAATTATTTATTTTTCCAGTGATACCGGGATAGGTTCAACCTTCCATATTTCCTGACAATAATCCCTTATACTTCTGTCACTTGAAAACTTGCCCATTCTGGCAACATTAATAATGGACATTTCAGCCCATTTTTCCTTGTCTCTGAAAGTTTCAGCCACTTTATCCTGTGCATCAATATAGGATTGATAATCTGCCAACACCAAATACTGATCATCATATAGTAATGACCTCACCAGAGCCTTAAATGTATCCTTATTCAAATGCGAGAAATATCCATCATTGATCTGGTCTATGGCCAACTTCAAATCTGGGTTGTTTTGATAATGACTGTATGGATCATATCCGTTTGCTTTGACCTCTTCTACTTGATCTGCATCAAGACCAAAAAGGAAGAAATTCTCTGCTCCAACACATTCTCTGATTTCCACATTGGCACCATCCAAAGTTCCAATAGTTAGGGCTCCATTGAGTGAAAGCTTCATGTTCCCAGTCCCTGACGCTTCCTTGCCCGCGGTAGATATCTGCTCGCTCAGGTCAGCTGCTGGATAAATCTTCTGTGCATTGGTCACATTGTAATTCGGATAAAAGACCACTTTTAGTCTATCCTTGACATCCGGATCATTGTTGACCACCTCTCCTATTGAGGTAATGAGCTTAATGATCAACTTGGCCATTCTATATCCCGGAGCTGCCTTACCCGCAAAAATTACAGTTCGGGGTACCATGTCAATTTCCGGGTTGTGCTTGATTCTGTTGTATAAGGTGATCACATGCAGGGCATTCAGCATCTGCCTCTTGTATTCATGCATTCTTTTGACATGGACATCAAATATGGAATTGGAATCAGTCTTAATTTTGACTCTTTGAAGTATTCTTTTGCTCAGTGCTACTTTTTGATTGTATTTTACCTCCATCCAGGCTTTTTGAAAGTTCTTATCTTTAGCAAATTGCTCCAATCCTCTAAGTTCGTCCAGATTTTTGATCCAACCATCCCCAATCTTGTCGCTGATAAGTTGGGTGAGCTCTGGATTGCTGAGTACCATCCATCTTCTTGGAGTCACGCCATTGGTTTTGTTGCTGAATTTTTCCGGTGACAGCTCGTACCAATCTTTCAAGACCGTCTTCTTGAGCAAATCTGTATGAAGCGCTGCCACACCATTTATAGCATAGCTTCCCAAAGATGCCAAGTTTGCCATTTTAATAAACTTTCTAGGACCTTCTCCGATCAAGGAAAGACTTGAAATTTTCTGGTGATCTCCATAAAATTTAACCGTAACCTGATCCAAAAACCGTCTGTTGATCTCATAGACCAATTCGAGATGTCTTGGCAAGACTTTACCGAACAATTCCAGATCCCACTTTTCCAAAGCTTCAGGAAGAAGGGTGTGGTTGGTATAGGCAAATGTTTTGGTAGTGATGTCCCAAGCTTCATCCCATTCCAGGCCATATTTATCCAGTAGCAAGCGCATCAATTCAGCTACCCCAACTGCTGGATGGGTATCATTGAGTTGGACCACAAATTTTTTGTGAAAGTCCTGAATTTTATCTCCTTGCCTTAAATGGATTCCAAGCATGTCCTGAAGAGAGCAGGAAACAAAAAAGTACTGTTGTCTCAACCTAAGGATTTTTCCTTCCTCCTGTTCGTCATTGGGATAAAGTACCTTGGAAATGTTTTCACAAACAATCTTTTGTCTTACCGCATCATTGTAGCCACCTGCATTGAACAACTGAAAATCAAAGGATTTTGGTGCTTCAGATTTCCAGAGCCTCAAAGTATTCGTGGTGTTGACTTTATATCCCAAAATGGGCGTATCGTAGGCTACCCCTTTGACTACCAGATCCGGTATCCAGTTGCTACAAAACTTCCCATTGTTGTCTGTATAGTGCTGCACATGACCTCCGAATTTGACTTCGTAATTCAGTTCCCTCCTTTCTATTTCCCATGGATTACCTCTTCTGAGCCAGTTGTCGGTATCTTCCACCTGCCATCCATCACGGATATCCTGTTCAAAGATCCCAAACTGGTAACGGATCCCATAACCTATTGCAGGTACTTCCAAGGTCGCTAATGAATCCATGTAGCAGGCAGCCAGCCTACCTAATCCTCCATTTCCTAATCCCGGTTCTATTTCCTTTTCTATCAGCCACTCAAGGTCTTTTCCCAGTTCTTTGACCGCTTGTTCAGTTTCTTTATAAATTCCCAAATTGATCAGGTTGTTGGCCAAATGTGGTCCAAGAAGGTATTCGGCTGATAAGTAAGATACTACCCTATGCTTGCCATCCAGGTATTGTTTTACAGAGGCCACCCACCTGTTCAGAATTCTATCCCTTACAGCATAGGAAACTGCCATGTAATAGTCATTTCTGGTAGCTATCTCGGGAAATTTACCCTGAACATAAAAAAGGTTATTTTGAATGGCTCTTTTTAGGGCTTCTACACTCAGTCCCGTCCTAGCATCTTCAATTAATATATTTTGTATCTCTTGTTTGTCCAGCCCCTTTTCTTTGAGCTTGGATTTCACTTCAGATATCGGATTGTTTTTCTTCATCGTCTTTGATTTTGAATAATTCAGGTGGGAAAGTTAACCAAATACATAGCTTTTAAAAAATCAGGAAAACATAGCCTAACATTTTTTCTTGCTTTTAGCATTATATTATTTTGAAAATGAAAGTTGCCACTTGTGCATTTTAGCTTGAAAATGTATATTGTTCGATATTTCCATATATAATTTCAAAAATATGAAAAGACTTAGCTCTCATCTACTTGCTTTCTTTGTGGGTATATTCGTTTTTTCCTGCCAACCTTCTACTAAAGAAACTGATACAGAACAGGATGAAATCATAGTTGAAGAAGAATATTTTGCGCCTGACGAACACAACGCCAGAATTTCGTTGGATTATGAAGGAATTTATGAAGGTGTGCTTCCCTGTGCAGACTGTGAAGGAATTGAGACTACTGTTGAAATTGGTCCTTCCTACTCTTTTGTCAAAAAGACGGTTTACCTAGGTAAAGACAATGACACCAAAAACGAGTATTCTGGTACTTACAAATGGAATGATGCCGGAAATACGATTATTTTGGAAGGCGTAGATGCTCCAAATCAATACTTTGTCGGTGAAAATGTACTTTTTCACCTTGATATGGAAGGTAATAGGATTACCGGCGACTTGGCAGACAATTATGCTCTTAGGAAGAAAATGGATTAAGGATCACCGTTGAAGAATAGTCTTTTTACCTAAATGTGATCGCCAGGAAATTCCCTCAGGAAATGTCTTCTGAAGTCCTTTAAATTGTAATTTAAAGTCACCCATAAGAAAGGCCCATGTAAAATCCGGACAATTTCCGGATTAGGTGTGGCCATCCTAAAATGATATCCTGGTGAAAAGGTCAATGTACTTTTCTGGAAATTGAAAAGAAAGAACACCCTGTGTTCGAAAGGATTGTCCACCGTAGATGGGCCCACAGTAAATAGTGACTCGTTAAAAAGTGTAGTAGAAAAATTGAAATTCTGACTCAGGGCATTCCCCCAGTTGTATCTTAAGCTCCCATTAAATCTAAGCCTGTGGTTTAGGTTGAAACCTTCTATGATTTCGGTATTGCTAAACCTTGCCCTGTAACGCATATCGTGTCTGTATCTTAGATTCAAAGAAAGTTTACCTGTGCTCGGCATCCGGTAGACTACCTGTCCCCAAGGTCGATTTTCAGGCCTGATCAAGGCTCCTTCAGAGAAAGGAGTCGTCAGACCCAGTCTTGCGTATCCAGCTGTAATAGACCATTTTTGGTCTTGCGGATGAAAAGTAATACCACTCCTAAGGATCAAAAAAAGATCAGGAACATGATGGGTGTCTAACCAAATTGACCAATTTGGTGCAAATTGACCTGATGTCATGAGTCCCCACCACATCTCGGTATCTGTAATCAATTCCCTCTGTGCCTTACTCTTAAAAGATATGAGGAGCAAAAAACAGATAATAAGCTTTTTTATTTTCATAAGGCTTTAAGAAAAGAAGACAAATGCAAGACAAAATTAAGGATTGATACGTATAGGCCATAAATTCAACTGACAATTATGGACATCAGAAGAAAACTATATTTTTTGGCTACCTGTATGCAATGGCTCACGGTTTCTGCCTTATTGTTTTTTGCCTGCCAGGATGATACCTCTTCGGAGAATTATCAAATTCAAGAAATTAGTATAAATGAAGCTGCTTTTAATGCAGAATTTGAGGGAGTTATACATATTTTAGGATTAACAGTTATAAACAGAAAATTGAGAATGAAAGTAGGGTACAGCGGATGTGAACCTATTAATGATTTCACGCTTCTGGTAAGTCAAACGGGAATTTATACCTTACCGCCTACCGTGAGATCTAAATTGGTTTACCAACCTATAACAGTTTGTTTGGCGTATTTTACCTCGAATATTGAAATCGACCTGCAGGTCATAGGCGAAGAATTCCAATTCCCAATTATGCTCCTTATAGAGGGTTGGGAAAGACCCATAAGAATTGATTAAGATCAAAGCCCCAAAACCTTGGGCAGCCATAATGTCAATCCAGGCCAAAGTGTAACCACCACCAACCCAATGATCATGGCTATAAAGAATGGCAAAAGTGGTTTAACTGCTTTTTGAATATTAAGACCTGCCACCTGCACACCAAGAAACAATACTGACCCCACTGGTGGTGTACATAATCCTATACAAAGGTTGAGAATCATAATAATCCCAAAATGTACAGGATCAACCCCTAACTCAGTTACAACAGGCAAAAAGATGGGCGTGAATATCAAAACAGCTGGAGTCATGTCCATGAATATCCCCACAAAAAGAAGCAATAAATTAATAATGATCAAAATCACTACAATATTGTCACTTAAGGATAGTAGTGTCTCGGAAATCCCCTGTGGAATGTCCTCAGCTGACATTACCCAGGACATACTCATTGAGGTGGCTATCAACAGCATAACAATGGCCGTAGTTTCGCTTGATTTTAATAATATAGCTGGCATTTCTTTCCAATTGAGTTCTTTGTAAAAAAATGACAAAGCCAAAGTGTATATTACCGCTATGGCAGAAGCTTCAGTTGCAGTAAACAGACCGCCAACAATACCTCCTATGACGATCACCAAAAGCATCAAAGCGGGAAAAGCCCTACCTGATTTCAGAATTAACTCTTTACTACTGGTGCGTTCACCGGCAGGGAGTTTATGTTTTTTTATAAATATGGCTGCTGTAAGCATCAAAACCAGACCTATAAAGAGACCAGGAAGATATCCTGCCACAAACAGTGCTGCAATAGATACTCCACCGGAAGCAAGGGAATAAACGATCAGGATATTGGAAGGGGGAATAATCAATCCAGTTGTGGAAGAAGTGATATTTACCGCAGCTCCCAGCCCCTTTGGGTAACCCTCTTCGTCCATTCTTTTGCCCAGAATACTCCCGATAGCAGATACTGCAGCAGCTGCAGAACCTGCAATGGCCCCAAAGAGCATTGCTGCAATGACATTAACATACAGCAAGCCTCCTGGCAGTCGCCCTGTGATAGCCTTTGCCAATTCGATCAACCGGTTGGCAATACCTCCCCTGTTCATTATTTCACCTGCAAGGATAAAAAAGGGAATCGCCAAAAGGGCAAAACTATCAAGCCCTGTACCCATGCGTTGCGCAATGGTAGTAGCTGCAGGCACAGCAGCAACAGAAACCAATAGGGTAAAAAAACTTGAAATCCCTAAACTCCATGCCACAGGAACTCCTATAGCCATCAAAGTCACGAATGTCAATACCAAAATCAAAATGCCGGTGATATCCATAATTTAGTTCTTTTGGGTCTTGAGAGTAATGAAAATCTGATAAAAATTGTAGTACATGACCAAAATGCCGCTTACAGGAATGATGATATAAATGTATGCTAAGGGAACTTGTAATGTTGCTGACTTCTGTTCAAGTATATAAGTAATATACACTAGATTGCTACCTCCCAAAACCATAGCAATAAAAGCGAATGCCATAACTATCAAGTTAATAAAAACGATAAGCCTGACCTTGGATTTTCCCTCCAGCTTTTGGGGCAGGATATCTATAGCCAAATGCTGATCCTTGCCTGCTACATATGCGGCTCCAAGCATTCCTAACCATATCAGCATGTATCTAGAAAGCTCATCCGTAAAGGAGGATGGGGTTTGTACTACATACCTGGACAAAACCTGCCAAGTAACATTCAGTACCATGGCTCCCATTAAGAGTATCAAAGCCATGCTGACAGATTTGTCAATGATAAATTTGCTTTTTGCTAAGGTCATTACTTGGGTTTTACTGTATTGCTCTAATTTTCTCCACTATAGAATATAGTTCCGGCTGATTGTTTTTTAACATTTCGTACATAGGTTCCACAGCCTTTCTGAAGGGTTCCAACTCCGGATAGGTAATCTCCACTCCGGCCTTTTCCATTTCCGCTAAGGAATTTTCCACTGACCTAGCCCATAATTCATATTGATAGGTAGCGGATTCATCAGCTGCTTCCTGAAGCCATGTTTTTTCCTGATCGCCCAACAGATTCCATACTTTAGTGCTTATGATTACCATGTCAGGTACTGCACTATGTTCATTGATGCTGTAATATTTACAGACTTCATAGTGCTTGGAGGTAAAAAGGCTCGGTGGATTATTTTCTGCCCCATCTACAATACCTTGCTGAAGCGCTGTATACAATTCACCATACGACACCGGGGTGGGTGATCCTCCAAAAGCTTTTACCATATTAATGGCCGTATTGCTTTCCATTACCCGCATTTTAAGTCCTTTCAATTCTTCGGGACTTTCTATAGGTTTATTTTTGGTGTAAAAACTTCTTTTTCCTGCATCATAGTAGCATAACCCTCTAAGCCAGTAATTTTCACCTTCCAACAAAAGTTGCTGGCCTATTTCTCCTTTGAGTACAGCGTCGCGGTGCTCATCATCACTGAACAAATAAGGTAGAGAAAGAACCTGAATCTTAGGTGCAAAATTTTCCATGGCGGCTGTAGACACTTTAGTCATACCCAAACTGCCTATTTGAAGCAGTTCTACCAATTCCCTTTCTGTGCCAAGTTGTTGATTGGGGTATATCCGAATTTCCATTTCTCCTCCGGATTTTTCATGCACCAGTTTAGCCATATATTCCATGGCTTCGTGTACCGGATGCGTCACTCCCAGTCCATGCCCCAATTTGATCACCCTCACACCCCCGGGACCTTTGCAGGTCTGAAAAAGAAATGGCACTATTAGCGCAGCTAAAAAGATTATTTTTGTATGAGAAAACTGCTTTACAACTCTTCTCATGCCCCTTTTCTAATATTTTGAATAATGTTCAATGAGTTTGTTATCCTTGTCTTCAATCCATCAAAATTGCCGGATTCCAATTCCTTTGTATCAAATAATTGTGAGCCCATACCTACACAAAATACGCCTGCATCAAACCAGCTCCTAAGGTTCTCCTCTGTTGGGCTCACCCCACCTGTTGCCATCAATTTGACTTCGGGAAGTACGGAAAGTACTGCTTTTACAAATCCGGGCCCTAGTACATTGCCAGGAAAAACTTTCACCAGAGAAGACCCTGACCTTACTGCTTGGTACACTTCAGTCACCGTAGCACAGCCAGGAATGTAAGTAACCCCTTTTTGAAAACAATACTGGGCCACATCCTGAATCATGGCCGGAGAAATGATAAAGTCAGCTCCAGCGAGTAGATATTTTTCTGCTTCCTTTACGGTAAATATGGTTCCGATACCAAATATCAGGTCATCGTATTTTTCCGCATATACTTTTAAGGATTTGAAGATTTCAAAGGAGTTGGGTAATCTATTGGTATACTCAAACACCCGGATACCTGCTTCATAGGCTGCATCAATGGTTTTTTTGGCTACTTCAAGGTCTTTGTGTGTAAAAAGTGGCACCAAGCCTGCTTGACCAACTTGGTCAAGAATGTGTTGTTCAGTCATTTTGGTTGTGTTTAATAGGTTATCTGAGCAATTTGCCCACATTTTTTTCATGAACCAAGTCCAGGATCTCATTCTCTGAAACAAGGTTGGCATCTCCTGGAATTCCATGCTTTAGTACAGAAGCTGCTGTAGCGAATTCCAAAGCTTTTTCTTCATCGAAATGAAGTAATCCATAAATAAGACCTGCCATAAAGGCATCTCCACCCCCTATTCTATCGACGATATGCGTGATTTCATAAGTTTTGGATTGAAGGATTTCATTTCCATTCCACAATACGCCTTTTAATTTGTTGTGGGAAGCAGATATGGACTCTCTTTTGGTTTTGGTGATCCATTTGATTTTCGGAAAATCTTTTTTAGCCTGAAAGCAAGCATCTGCCCAATCTGAGACTTGAATATCCATACAGTTTTCAAAGTCTGATTTATCTGCTACAATCAGATCACAGTATCGGATCAACTCGGGCATGATATCCAATGGTCCTTTGCCATATTGCCAAAGGTTGCGTCTGTAATTGATGTCTCCGCTGATTTTAATACCTTTTTCCTGAGCTTTTTTGAGTGCCTTCAACAAAAGATCAGCTGCATGTTGGGAAATTGCCGGAGTGATGCCTGTCCAATGAAACCAATCCACATTTTCAAATACTTTTTCCCAATCAATGTCATCTCCTTTAAAATGTGCAAAAGCAGAATCAAATCTGTCATAAATGATTTTTGAAGCCCTTTGCATGGTGCCATTTTCCAAAAAATAGAGCCCCATTCTTCCACTTGTTTTGTATATATGTGTAGTGGAGATATTCATTTTCCTAAGGTATGAAATTGCTTTTTCACCAAGGTCATTGTCAGGAAAAGCTGTAACATGTGCTGCCTGCATTCCCAACTGGGCAAGAGAAATGGCTACATTGGCTTCCGCGCCACCGAAATTTACCATGTAACTGTCCGCTTGAAAGATCCTCTCATGTCCTGGAGTGGTGAGCCTCATCATTATTTCTCCTATGGTGGTAATTTTTTTGCTCATCGTGATTTTTCTAATAAAACCTTAAAATAAAACCTTAAATTTTCAAATACTTGTTTTCTGACAAGCTTTACGCAAACGTTTTCCACAAAATGCAAGCTGATATTACAATTTTGAAAAAGACAATCAAAATCAATCCTAATGACAATGTAATTGTTGCATTGACTGACCTAAAGCCCGGTGAGATACTACAGCATGAAGATAGTACTATTACTTTGATCAGTGAAATTCCTGCCAAACATAAGTTGACAGAAGTAGATATTCCAACCGGTGGATCCCTTATCATGTATGGGATAAAAGTGGGAGAAGCTCTTGAAGACCTCCCAAAAGGTTCCTTGATCCATACAGGAAATGTCCGTCATGCAGTCACACAATTCGGAAGGAAAAGTGAGCAATATCAATGGGTCCAGCCTGATATAGATAAATTTATTGGAAGAACCTTTGAAGGATATCATCGAAGTGATGGGCAAGTGGGCACTTCCAATTATTGGTTAGTGATCCCTTTGGTTTTCTGTGAAAACCGAAATGTGGAAGTGATCAAGCATGCCTTTTTGGATGAATTGGGCTTTGGAAAACCCAACCCATACAAAAGCCTTGTAAGCAAAATGAAAAAGGCACTTGTATATGGTAACCTTCAGGAAATCGATGATATCACTTTAGATAGTGTGAAAGATCCTTCCGAAAACAGGTTCTTTGAAAACCTCGACGGGATCAAGTTTCTGACTCATCAAGGTGGTTGTGGGGGCACAAGACAGGATGCTGAAATGCTTTGTGCCTTGCTGGCTGGATACCTCAATAACCCGAATGTGGCCGGTGGGACTGTGTTAAGTCTAGGCTGTCAAAATGCACAGGCAGAACTCTTGGAGTCCAAAATCAGAGCCATAAATAAAGATTTTGATAAGCCCCTGATCATGATGGAGCAGCAAAAAGAAGGAACTGAAGCCGAACTCCTGACCAAAGCCATCAAAAGAACATTTTTGGCACTAGCAGAAGTCAATCAAAACAATAGAAAACCAGCTCCCTTGTCCAAACTCAACATTGGGCTGGAATGCGGAGGCTCAGATGGATTTTCAGGGATTTCTGCCAATCCAGTGGTCGGACATGTTTCGGACCTATTGGTTAGCCTTGGAGGTACTTCTGTTTTATCGGAATTTCCCGAACTGTGTGGCGTTGAACAAGAACTTATTAACCGCTGTGAAAGCCTGCAAGTTGCTGAAAAGTTTTCTCAATTGATGAAAGCTTATGCTGCCTCCGCTGCTGCTGTAGGATCCGGTTTTGACATGAATCCATCACCGGGAAATATTAAGGACGGTCTGATCACCGATGCCATCAAATCCGCTGGTGCGGCCAAAAAAGGTGGCAGTTCACCTGTTGCAGATGTATTGGATTATGGTGAATATCTTAAGAAAAAAGGACTCAACCTGCTTTGTACCCCTGGAAATGATGTTGAAAGTACTACCGCTATGGCAGGCTCTGGGGCTAACATCATTCTTTTTACCACCGGACTGGGAACTCCTACCGGAAACCCGATAGCACCTGTGATCAAAATTTCCTCCAATACGACGCTTTACCGGAAAATGCCCGATATCATAGATTTCAACACAGGAGAAATTATCAGTGGGGAAAAATCCATTGAGGAATGTGGAGAAGAATTAATGGAAATGATAATTGATGTAGCATCAGGCAAGATACTACCTAAGGCGGTAAAACTGGGACAAGATGATTTTATCCCATGGAAAAGAGGTGTTTCTTTGTAGAAGGCAGATTCTTAATATGAATGACTAAACACCTTATACACTTTCCACTACCAGCATTTTGGAATTTGCTGCTTCGTACCGAATGGTTTTGATAGCAGAATACTCCGGAGAAGCCCACCAATTTTTGGCAGTAGCTACATCCGGAAATTGTAAAATCACCAAGCGTTCAGGATTCCAGTTGCCTTCTAGGGATTCAGTAGCAGCTCCCCTTACTACAAACTTTCCTCCATATTGTTGGATAGTCTGAAGGGTGTGCTTTTTGTATTCCTCGTATAGCTCAGGGTTATGAATACTTACTTCTACTAAAACCAATGCAGGCATAAATCAATAATTTTGGATGATGAAAAATTAAAGTTAGCTAATATCCAATTAAAAAATAAATACATCTCACCTATTAAACATAATTGACATGCAAAGGAAAGACATACTACAGATCGGAACCGGAAATTTTTTAAGAGGTTTTAGCTGTTGGATGGTTCAGAAAATGATAGATAGGAGTTTGATTGACAGCAAAGTTCACATGGTACAAACTCATGGAAAAATGCTGCCTCAGGCATTTGCTGATCAAGGAAATAAATTTCATGTGCTTGAACAGGGGCTCGAAAACGGAACCCCTGTTTCCAGAGTTACTTTGATTGATTGTGTAAAAGAAGCTATTAATGCAAATCAGGAACCTGAAGCATTTTATAGCCTTGCAGAAAACCCCAATTTGAAATTTGTTATATCCAATACGACTGAAGCAGGTATTGTTTTCGAAAAGGAAGAAAGACCGAAAATAGGTGAAATTCCAAATTCATTTCCTGCGAAAATGACGGCTTTTATGTTTTACAGATTCAATCAGTTTGAAGGAAATCCTGACAAAGGTCTGATATTTTTACCCTGTGAATTGATAGAAAATAATGCAGCCAAGCTTAAAGAATATATGCTGAAGCATGCTGAAAATTGGGAAATGCCATTGGGATTTTTGGATTGGATAAAAAGCAGTAATCACTATTGCAATACATTGGTAGACAGGATTGTCCCTGGTATGCCAAAAGAAGATTATGATGAAATCAGAGAAAGTATTGGGTTTGATGATAAGTTGCTGGTAAAAACAGAACCTTTTCATTTTTGGGCCATTGAAGGAGGTGAAAAGGTTCGTGAAGAATTTCCGGCCGATCAGGCAGGTATGAACGTGGTTTTTACCTCTGAATTAGAACCCTACAGAAAAAGAAAAGTGAAAATTCTGAATGGTGCCCACACCGCCTTGGTTCCCTTGGCCTATTTGCAAGGATTTCGTTCCGTTAGAGAAAGTGTTGAAAATGAGGAAATAGAAAAGTTTTTGAAAGACATGATAAGTGAGGAAATCATTCCTACTCTTGACATGAACAAAAATGAACTTGAATCTTTTGCCGAAGACGTATTGGAGAGGTTCAAAAATCCATTTGTACACCATGAACTTCTGTCCATTGCGCTGAATTCAATTTCAAAGTTCAAAGTAAGGTTACTTCCTACCCTTTTGGAGTATAGGGAAAAGTCGGGTAAATGGCCTGACCTGATTTGCCTTTCTTTTGCCAAGCTGTTGGTCTTTTACAGCGGTATGGATCTGGAAGGAAGCCAGATACCTTTGCAGGACAATCCTGATTATGTTTTAGCTTTTAAAGAGGCATGGAAGAATGACAAACTTGAAGGGTTCTTGAATGAAGTATTGAGCAATAAGGAGATGTGGGGAATAGACTTGTCTGAGATGAAAGGTTTGAAAGAGCAAATAGTATTATCCATTGATTTTGAAGGACATAAAAAAATGCTTAAAAATAGGATTCAGAAAAACTAAAATATCGGTCAAATAGCATTTTATTTGCAAAATGGAAAAGATAGTCGATCTCAAAGAACAGCTCCTATTTACAGCCAAAACTTTTCTTAAGGAGCAAATAGCCAACCTGGACAAAGAACTGAAAGAGTTGCAGCAATCCGCTGAAGCCGAAGAAAAGAGCTCTGCCGGAGATAAGTTTGAAACCCATCAGGAAATGCTCAATCAGCACCGAACTATTTTGGAGAAAAGGCTATCAAGCTCCAAAGTCATGCTCAATCAACTTAATGGTGTACCTGTAAAGCAATCGTCCACAGTAGAAGAAGGAAGTTTGCTTAAAGTCCCAGTAGGTTATGTATGGGTTTCCGTACCATTCGGTAAACTGGAACTTGAGGGAATTTCCTATCAATTGGTCTCTCCTGATTCTCCATTGGTGCAAGCTTTATGGGGTTTAAAGGAAGGGCAATCCGGTACTTTCAGAGACAAGAGTTTGAAAATTGAAAAGTTACTCTAAGCAATTCTTTAAAGGTTTAGACGCTTTTTATCACCTTGTGAATAAAACTGAGTTTTTCTATAACTTTTGAATTGATCACAAATGGGTAAGGGTCCTGAGCCCCCATACTTCGGCTTACACTGTTCAAAGCAATAGAAAGTGGCATCCACATGTCCAATATCCTTTGAAAATCGCTGCAATCATAGGCATTCTCGTCTACCTTGCTTTTTAGCCAGTCTCCCGTCTGCTGTTGCCTTGGGTCTACCCCTATGCCAAAGTAAAAAGCTGTCTCCAAAGTATCGACGATATGCATGTAATGGGCCCATGTCTCAGCCCAATCTTCCCAAGGATGCATGGTGGCATACGCACTGATGTACTCAATTTGCCAATTTGGTTTAGGGCCATTTTGATAATAATTGTCCATGGCTTTGCCATAATCCAACTCTTCATTTCCAAAAATATTTCTAAAGCCTTCAAGCCATTGGCTTTGGGCTATCAATCTCTCCCAATAATAATGGCCAACTTCATGTCTAAAATGGCCTAAAAGAGTTCTATAAACCTCATCCATTTGCTTTTTAGCCATTTCCCGTTCTACATCATCTGCTTCAGCTATATTAATCGTGATGACTCCCATTGCGTGGCCAGTCAACACCTGCTTACCTTCAGGACCATATTCATCTGATTTGAAATCGAAAACTAAACCTCCATCTTCAGATTCAAGTTTACTTATCAGTGGTAGTTTCCATTTTATTAAGGAATAAATAAGTCTGCGTTTGGCTTGCTCTACTTTGTTCCACCTTTCCAAAAACTCTTTTTCGGCCAAATTTGGGATTACTCTGTTGTGTTGGCAAGCCCTACAAAACTCATTTTTGTCTTCTGCTGCTATCAACCAATTGCAAACGTCATGGGAATGGTTCTTACAATACCGAAAAGCTTTCCCTGACTTTATGT
Source organism: Arthrospiribacter ruber (assembly GCF_019343195.1). Classification (GTDB taxonomy): domain Bacteria; phylum Bacteroidota; class Bacteroidia; order Cytophagales; family Cyclobacteriaceae; genus Arthrospiribacter; species Arthrospiribacter ruber. The sequence goes on along the minus strand of NZ_RPHB01000004.1, from coordinate 73,596 downwards.
TCACCCAATTGTCTTCAATTTCAGGCTTTAATGACAACATTTCCATTGAGACAGGATCAAACCCGAGTTTACACTGGCAATGCCCACAATACGTATTGTCAAAATATACCGGATGATCGCAATTTTGGCATTTGAAAAGTTTCATGATTAAAAAGTACGAATTTAAATTTCTAAAGCCTCAGGTAAGACGAAATAATCAATCCTATTCTGTAGAGATTTTGTTGTGGATCAGAAATAAAGTCTGACCTTCTCCATTGAAACTCCCCGTGAATCCCCCACTTATCATGAAGGTCCCATGTCCCGACAAATGAGTTCCAATGGATGGTGTTATAGTCGGAAATTCAATTTTGCTGACCTACCAAGAGCAATGGCGGCAAATAAAGCACCAAAGCTAAAATTTTACAGACTCTGCCCATAATGTCTTAGAATACGCTATTTAAAGCAAGACAAATGTAAAGCAGAATTGGGATGATTTTTTGTAACCTGTATTACAATCTTGATTAAATTTTTGAGGAATCCGTCAAAATGGCACCATGATCTTCCATCTCTTCTAAGGCTTTTTCAAAATCACCTTCTTGGAGGTTAACGGCTTTGGTTGCATCCTGAATCAGATATGTTGTAAAACCCTCATCTACCCCATCTAATACTGTGAATTTTACACAATAATCTGCAGCCAAACCACAGATGTAAATTTCCCTCACTCCTTCAGATTTGAGGTAATCACTGAGTCCGGTATCTCCATTTCTGTTGTTGTCAAAAAAACCACTGTAAGAATCCACAAGAGGATTGGTGCCTTTTTGGATGATTTTGCTCCAATTGTTTCTATTCAGGTCCAAATGAAACTCTGCTCCCTTGCTATCCTGCACACAATGGACTGGCCAAAGGATTTGCTTCACACCATTCAGTGAGACAGACTCACCTATTTCCTTACCTGAATGGTTGGCTGCAAAACTGCCATGGTTTTCCGGATGCCAATCCTGAGTAGCCACGATCAATGAGAATTTTCTTTGTAACCTATTGATTATGGGTATGATCTGATCCCCATTTTTAACTGCCAAGGCCCCGCCGGGCAGGAAATCATTCTGAACATCTACAATTATCAGTGCCTTCATAAAATTTAAATTTGTTCTTTATCAATTTCCTCAATGATGAGGGAAGCAATACTTTTGACCTGTAGAAAATCAGTCTCCAGTTTTTTACTGTTGGGGTGGGAATTTGTAGTGACCACTTTCTTTATTACCCCGGAATTTTGGATTATGCTCAGGGCATCATTAGTAAACAGTCCATGGGTGGTAATGGTATAAATTTCTTTAGCCCCTGCATTTTTGTAAGCTTTGGCAGCATTGATGAGAGAACCTCCCGTCCTGACCATATCATCATAAATGACGACATCCCTCCCTTCTACATCAGCAGATATGCTGGTCACTTCGGTTTTTTCTCCAGACACTCTTCTCTTAAAGACAAAAGCAGCATTAACTCCCATTTCATTGGCTAGGGATTCCACCCATTTGGCCCTTCCGGCATCTGTGCAGGCCATGACAAATCCAACATCAGCCAGCTCTTTGGCAGCTTCTACAATGATCGATTTGCAGTAGATATGCTGAATCAGTGCCTGACCTTCAAAGTAATGGGGAATTCCTTCTGAATGCAGGTCAAAAAATATAAAATGATTTCCAAGGCTAGTTCTTGGCAGAGAAGAAAACATAACTGCTCTAGATTTTGCTGTAACCACCTCCCCTGCTTTGATAGCTCTTTCCATCGTAGAATATCCAAAATATGGGAAAAATAACTGAATGGATCTGGCCCCATACTTAATAAGCGCATAAGCCAAATCGTATATTTCCAGCGTGTCGCTATCAGAAATTGTCCCACCAATCAAAACTACATCTCTACCATTTACCTGACTTAGGATTCTTTGGTACCTTTCTCCATCCGGAAATAGCTTTACCTCAATTTTTCCTTTTTCGAAATCTCCATTTTCGACGACTTCATCCAAGAGGTAATGGTAATCGGGCGTACTGAATATTATCTTTCTACTGGGTGTCATAATCTTTCATTTTCAATACCAAATCTGTTCTCATTTTATAAAGGCTTTCCTCCAGTCCTACGGGATAAATATGAGGATTGACCAGCCTCTTATGGGCCTTGTCAAACAGCTGGAGATTTCTTTTGGTATTCTCTTTAATCTGATGGATATCAGGTCTGTTATAAATTTTTGAACCGTTTTCAAATATCGGCTTCAAAAGGTTTTCCTTTTCCAAACTATTGGTGTCGATTTTCTTTCTTCTAGTAGGATCATTGGGGTCAATAATGGTATAAGACCTTTTATTCAAATCCAGGTCAATTAAAAATATCATGTCAGCTAGAGCTTTCCCATTTTTGGAAAAACGTACGACATCATGTAATCCGGGAATGTTGATTTTAATGGACTGTTGGGAAACTTTAACTTTGGGCTCCCATCTCCCATCCTCATGCTTTACCGCAGCAAGTTTATAAACAGCCCCTAAAGCTGGCTGGTCATAGGCAGTGACTAGTTTGGTGCCTACCCCCCAAGTATTGATCTGTGCTTCTTGTATCTTAAGTGATGTAATGATTTGTTCGTCGAGGTCATTGGAAGCTACCACCTTAGCATCAGGAAAGCCGGCCTCATCAAGCATTTCCCTAGCGATGGAACTGTAATAGGCCAAATCACCCGAATCTATACGAATACCGAGCATTTCCTTGCCTTTTTCACGGAGTACTTTCCCTACTTCAATGGCATTTTTGATCCCATTGACGGTATCATAAGTGTCGACCAGAAAAATACACTTATCCGGAAAAGCCTCTGCATAAGCATGAAAAGCCTGCAATTCGGTATCAAAAGACATGATCCAGCTGTGTGCATGTGTTCCTGAAACAGGTATTCCAAACAGCTTCCCCGCCATGACATTGCTGGTAGCCGAACAACCTCCGATATATGATGCCCGGCTTGCTGCCAATGCTCCATCAATTCCCTGAGCCCTTCTCAGTCCAAACTCCAGAACTGGATCACCCTTTGCAGCTTCTGTGATTCTGGAAGCTTTGGTGGCTATGAGTGTTTGGAAATTGACAATATTCAAAAGTGGGGTTTCCAGAAGCTGACATTGGATCAGGGGGCCCTTGACCCGGATAATTGGAATATTGGGAAATACTACGGTACCTTCTTCCACTGCATCTATATCACAGGAAAACTTAAGGTTTTGAAGGTAGTCAATAAAGCCTTTTTCAAATGTAGAGCTCCCATCGGCATTTTTCATTTCAGCCAGATAGTCAAGATCGGCCTTGTCAAAACTGAAGTTTCTACAATAATCTATGATATAATCCAGTCCAGCGGCTATGGTATATCCTCCCTGAAAAGGGTTTTTTCTGAAGAACAGATTAAAAACAGCTTCTTGTTCCGATTTGCCCGATTTCCAATAAGCATAAGCCATGGTCAATTGATAAAAGTCAGTCAAAAGCGCCAGAGAGCTTTGGTATAAATCTTTGGTGATTTTCATAGAGAATGTCTAAAATTCAAAAATAAGCTTTAGAATCAAATAATATGGATTTTTGGTAAGGTTAATACACCGATAGCATAAAGTCTTCTTTCTGAAATTACTTTCGGATATTGAAAACAACTCCTAATAATACAAATGCCATTCCCAGATAGGTCATCAGATTGTAGGTTTCTCCGAATATAAAGAAACCAAAAACCAGCGCATATATGATGCTCAGGTAGCTTAAACTTGAAATTTTGGCCACCTGTGCATTTTGATAGGCCAAGGTCAGAAAATACTGTGCAAACTGTGTCAAAATCCCTACTGCCAACAAAATCAGCCAATCCCATCCCTGTGGTTGCACCCATACCAATGCGCTGACACCTGCCGCTATTGGAAGCGTAATCATTGGGAAATAAATCATGATGACCAATGGGTGCTCGGTTGTATTGAGCTTTCGGATTATATTGTAAGCAAGCCCCATGGCCAAAGAAGCGATTAGGGCAATTGAGAGATCTAAAATGGATATCCTTGGATCAAAGCCTTCAATGATCAATACACCTATGAAGGAAATCCCAAAATAGAGGAATTTCTTGGCCCTAACCTTTTCTTTAACGATAAAGATTCCCAAAATGGCAGTGAAAACAGGAGCAAGGTAATTGAGCGTCACTGCACTTGCCAATGGAATCCGCTGAAGGGTATAAAAAAATGCAATCAATCCGATTGAGCCTACTACACCCCTTAAGATCAGCAGCTTTTTGTTGGTGCCAAGTACAGCGACCTTCTTTTGTTTTAATAATGCATAAGTAAAAGCAAGGCTAAATGCTGATCTGAAAAGGATAATTTCTATTGCCGGGATATGAGAGACCAACTTCACTGCTACATTCATCAATGCAAACAAAAAGCCTGCAAGCAGCATGTGTTGGATACTTTTGTTGATCAAGATGATTGTGTTTTAAATATGAAAGTAAAATGCTTTTTGTCTGCTTAGGGTTCACTTAATTATATATTTGATTGAAATTTCAAACAAATTCATCTCTATCAGTATTTTTATTAATTGAAGTAATTAAAACCCTCAATCATTCCAGTTTATAAATTTGACGTGATCTGGATATTTTACCGAAGTATCATGCAACATTCCATAGCTGGATCAAAAAAAGTGTGAACCTTAGATTTAGATTTGATTTATAAAGGGATTTAGAAAAAGTCAAAGTAAACAAAACAAAATATGGCATTAAAAATAGGGACAAAAGCTCCTGATTTCACTTTACCTTCTACTTCTGGAGAAAAAATCACCTTGAGCGTTGACTGCAAGGGGAAAGCTTGTATCGTTTATTTTTATCCAAAAGACTTTACCCGTGTTTGCAGCAAAGAAGCTTGTGATTTTAGAGACCAATTTGCAGCATTTAGAAATTTGGACATTCCTATCTTCGGAATCAGCCGAGACGATATGAAAACCCATCTCAGATTTAAAGATGAATACCAATTGCCTTTTGACTTACTTAGTGATCTGGATGGTCGGGTATGCAAGTCTTATGATGCATTAGTTCCTTTGATCAAAATGCCAAAAAGAATCACTTATTTTCTGGATCAGGACCACATCATAAAGGGGGTCCATTCCGAGATGTTCGAATCCTCATCCCATGTAAGCTCCATGCTAAAGCTTATTAAATAATATTATACCCACCAGCACGGATATCAAATTACCGGAATTGAGGTATTTCAAGACCTGTTTTTTTGGAAGAGCTTTACATAAAAAACAATATGCAAAAGCTCTATTATCTATTATCCGTAGCCCTTTTAATGGGGACATGCCTTCTTTACTCCTGTGACAACGACGATACACCTAACGGTGCGATGAATGTTGAAGCGAAAATTGATGGTAAAGACTGGAAAGGTTCTGGAAATTCACAGGTTTTGGCGGTGTCAGGATTCACCACAACCACAATTGGAGCCGGGTCCAGTGATAGGTCGGCGATATCTTTTACCATCATGGATGACAAGACGGGCACCTATGATTTGGCCAATGTAGCCTCGTATACGGATGCCAGTCAAACGGTTTACATGGCATCTTCAGGCTCCATTACCATCACCAAATTTGAAAATAACAAGGTGTCCGGTACTTTCAGTTTTACAGCCCGTCCAGCTCTAGGTACAGGATCAAACGTAACAATCACAGATGGAAAATTTACCGATGTGAATGTAAAAAGGTAATTTTTAAATCAACCCTTTTTGATATCAGATAGGATCCTGCCGTCTTGCATGGTAAGGGTTCTATCTGCCATTTGTGCTAGCTCCTGATTGTGAGTGACAATGACAAAAGACTGACCGAAATTTTCTCTTAAAGTAAAAAACAGTTCATGAAGCGCCTGGGCATTTTGTGAATCCAGATTTCCACTGGGCTCATCTGCAAAAACTATTTTAGGATTGTTGATCAAAGCCCTGGCCACTGCTACCCGCTGCTGTTCTCCTCCAGAAAGCTCAGAAGGTTTATGGCCTAACCTGGAATGAAAACCAAGCATCTTTGAGAGCTCGGAGGCTCTTTTTCTCAAATCATTGTCAGACCTTCCGGCTATCAGGCCCGGTATAAGGATATTTTCTTCAGCTGTAAATTCAGGAAGAAGGTTATGAAACTGAAAAATAAATCCGATCTGGCTGTTTCTGAAATCAGCAAGTTTGTCTCCTTTCAATTTGGACACAAGTGTATCACCTATCCAAACTTCTCCCAAATCAGCCTTGTCCAAAGTCCCCATGATGTGGAGCAAGGTACTCTTGCCTGCACCTGAGGCACCAACTATGGAAACCACTTCATTTTCAGCGATTTCAACATCCACTCCCTTAAGCACTTGCAATTCCCCGTAATACTTCTGAACACCTTTAGCTTTCAACATAAGCGATTTTAAGTGGATTGATGTAAATTATAAACTTATATAAGATGGCTCAAAAATGCCATTTATTTCCCAAAAAGAGCAATGCTTAATTTGAAAAATCAATATGTAGCCCTTAACTTCGGGCAAAAATTTTCACAAGGATGAACATACACGAATATCAAGCTAAAGAACTTTTGAAAAGCTATGGAGTAAGAATTCAGGAAGGCATTGTTGCTGACAGCCCTGAAACTGCACTCAAAGCAGCAAAAAAACTTAATGCCGAAACAGGAACTTCCTGGTACGTACTCAAAGCCCAAATCCATGCAGGAGGTAGAGGAAAAGGTAAGGTAAAGGAAACTGGATCCAACGGAGTAGTTCTTGCCAAAAAACTTGAAGAAGTCACTGATAAAGCCAAAAACATCCTTGGAGGAACCCTGGTAACCATCCAAACAGGTGAAGAGGGAAAAAAAGTAAATAAAATTTTGGTTGCTGAGGATGTGTATTATCCAGGTGCATCCGAGCCTAAAGAATATTACCTTTCTATCCTTTTGGATAGAGCCAAAGGCTGCAATGTGATCATGGCCTCTACAGAGGGTGGTATGGACATTGAAGAAGTAGCAGAAAAAACTCCTGAAAAAATCATAAAAGAGTGGGTTGACCCTAAAGTGGGACTTCAAGGCTTCCAAGCAAGAAAAGTAGCTTTCAAGCTTGGTTTGGAAGGAAATGCTTTCAAAGAAATGGTGAAGTTCATCACTGCTTTGTATAATGCATACATAGGTTCTGATGCTTCCCAGTTCGAAATCAACCCTGTGTTGAAAACTTCTGACGACAAAATCCTGGCAGTAGATGCCAAAGTAAATATAGATGACAATGCTCTTTATAGACATAAGGATCTAGCAGAACTGAGAGACCTGGCTGAGGAAGATCCATTGGAAGTAGAGGCTGCCAAATCCGACCTCAACTACGTGAAACTTGACGGTAACGTGGGTTGTATGGTAAATGGTGCAGGACTTGCAATGGCCACTATGGACATGATTAAGCTTTCTGGTGGTGATCCGGCTAACTTCCTTGATGTAGGAGGAGGTGCCAATGCTACCACTGTGGAAGCAGGTTTCCGTATCATTCTTCAGGATCCGAACGTAAAAGCTATTTTGATCAATGTCTTTGGCGGTATCGTGAGATGTGATAGAATCGCCAATGGAGTGGTAGAAGCGTACAAATCTATCGGAGATATTCCAGTACCAATAATCGTAAGACTACAGGGCACCAATGCTGAAGAAGGTGCTAAAATCATTGATGAGTCAGGACTTAAAGTTTCTTCTGCCATTACTCTGAAAGAAGCTGCTGAAAAAGTTAGGGCTGCTATATCCTAATTATTTACTAAAGGCAGAGCCTTTAGTTTTAGCACTCGTAGTTCAACTGGATAGAATATCGGATTTCGGCTCCGAGGGTTGAGGGTTCGAATCCTTCCGAGTGCACAAAAAACCACCTGATTTTCAGGTGGTTTTTTGATTTATATCAACATTACCGATGATTTTCATCAGCTTTTTTAGGATTAAATTCTCCTACTTTTACTAATGAAATTTAACCTCCAAAACTCAGAAGCCATGAAAAAGGTAATGATTCCAACCGACTTTTCCGCCTGTGCAAGAGCAGCCGAAAACTATGGAATGGCATTGGCCAAACAGATCAAAGCGGAATTGGTCTTTCTCCATATCATCATCACGCCTGTCAATTGGTCCAAGCTGACTACAGAACAGGAAAACCTATTTCCTGAAACCAAAGAAAAAATAGCTACTGCAAAAAAGGAACTTAAAAGCCTTGTCGAAAAATCAGAAGCCTTTGGAGTCAAAGCAAGTAAACTGTTGGTGTTTAGCTTTGGAAATGAAAAAATCCATAAATACATCGAATCCGAAAAAATCGATATGATCATCATGGGTTCCCATGGGCAGTATGGCTTCAAAGAGCATATATTAGGAACAAACACATACAGTGTCCTTAGAAGGGCTGAAATCCCAGTGGTGGTAGTCAAAGAAGAAAATGCCAAAAACCAAGTCAAAGATCTTGTTTTGGCTACTAATTTCAAAGAGGAAACTGGAAAGTCATTTAAGATGCTGGAGCAGCTTGCCGAAAGATTGGGCGCCAAGCTACATGTGTTGTATGTAAATACACCCACCTATTTTCTGGAAACGAACGACATCATGTCCTTAGGTAAGTCTTTCATCCAAGAGTTTGGAAGCTACAATTATGACATACACATCATTGACGCATTCAAGGAAGAAAGGGGAATTATGCAGTTTGCAGAAAAACTGGATGCCGACGGACTCGCAGTGATCACATTCGGAAAATCTGATTTGATGCAATATTTCTCTCCAAGTATCACAGAAAATCTGATTGCTATGTCTGATCTTCCGGTCATCAGTATCAAAAAAGGAAAATAGTATTTTGCAATAAAATCAGAAAGCATGGTAATAAAGCAACTTCAGTCGGGGTTGCTTTTTTTGTAATAAAAAAGCAGGAGAAATTCTCCTGCCCTTTATATGAAAACTAAACCAACTATTATTTAACTACCACAATTAAAACAAAAATAATACATAAATATAAATTTCAAAATTTTTAAGAAAAAAGGTATATGAATACCTATTTTTTGTTACCCACTTTGTATAATATTCCCAATGCCAAAGCCTGGCTAAATTGGATTCCTGGATCCATATCAATGTCATAAACATTGATGGATGTGAAAGTAACATCTACATATTGTGTGATTTTAGCAATCACCGTAATGTCCAATCTATGGTCAATGGTATTGAAGGCCAAAGTTTCATAATTCGCAAACATTTGATACCGGGTGTTTATGGCCAGGTTTTCTGTGATTTCCTTGTTGTATGTCATAAAAATCTGTGCAGCAAGCCATTCCGTTCTAATCCTACTGCCTACGGGAACACCATAATTTTCAGGCACATTGTCTGCGATATTGAGGTTATTGACAAAAGTCAATCTTGGGGAAATGGGCGCTATTCTCAAAGCAAACTCCTCGTTGGGTTTGTATTCCAAACCAAAGCCTGTAGTAAGGAATGCAGGAGCAAAAAAGCTGGAAATCAAAGTCGGTTCATCTCCTCCATAATCAAAACCATCTGCAAATTGCGTGATAAAGTTCAATGCTCCGAAATAATTCCAATTATCAGAAAGCTTATATCCCACTTTAGAATCGAAAAATATCCTGTCATTTGACTTTCTTAACTCCTGCCCCTCGTTTTTGACCACACCGAAAATCATTTCCAATTGATTGTCCCAAGACCATTTATCCTTGGCATAATTGGCTTTTCCGGTTATAATAGAACCAAAAGCAACGGAATTGACTCCCCCTGCTTTCCAGTTGCCGCTAAATGAGGCCTGATTGAAGTTCAATCCAAAACTAATTCCAGAATCCCAATAAGTGGTATCCTGTACCACTTCAGCTTCTGTATCTTGTCCAAAAACATTTAAGCTACAACACAAACAAATGAATACTACTAAAACCTTTCTCATTGTAAATAAATTAAGTTGAAGAATTATTCAAAGTAAATAATTAATCTCTTCAATCTGAAACCCGTTAAACATAACTGAAATAAATAATTCCGTATCTTGTATTGGTTCACCCTGAAAATACCGGTACAAAAAAATCCGAAAATTAATGAAAACTGTTTTTTCAAAAATTATAGTAGTAGTTCTCCTTTCCATTCTTTTGGCGGGGTGCAGCTCTGTTGAAATGTTCAAAGAGAAGACTGAATTTGCTCCTTACAAAGAGTACACAACTTTCGCTATATTGAACAAAGAATTTGATCAGAGGGGTTTTAGGGATGCGTTTTTGGATGCCATGGTCCTAGATGGTTTGGAAAGGCTGCTACAAGGCCAGGGAATGGTGTATGATCCAAATGAACCGGAAATTATTCTGCGCTACACTTCTAACGAAGACCCCAGGCAAAAGGAAATAGTCAACAATATGATGCCAATGTGGGGCTATAGGGTATGGGATCCTTGGATGTTTGACCCCAGGTTTATGAACAGACCTCCAGTAAGTACCAAAAATTATGAGCTTATGCAGTTGATTGTAGATTTCGTAGATCCCAAAAATGACAAAATGCTGATGCGTTTGACTGCAGTGTCGGAAGTGAGCTCCCCAAAAGACAAGCAAAAGAAAGTGAAAAAATCCGTGGAAAAGGTAGTGGAAACGTACATCAACCATATGAAAAATAAATAATTAGATGATGGAAAAGAGATATAACAGTCTTTCGGAGTTTTATCCGTATTACCTCTCCGAACATATGAATCCAACCTGTAGGAAACTCCACTTTATTGGTACCGCATTACTTTTTCTCATTTTGGGATATGCCCTGTTTACAGGAAAATTGATTTATTTACTTTTGATACCGGTAGTCGGATACGGATTTGCCTGGGTAGGACATTTTTTCTTTGAAAAGAATAAACCTGCAACTTTCAAATACCCATTCTACAGTTTGGCTTCAGATTTTATTCTTTTTTTCGATTTATTAAAAGGTAAAGAAAAATTCAATCCATAATCATACTTTTAAATACAAAAAAACGTTATTGAAATATTGTAATGCAAAAACTTTCTATTATTTTTGCATCAATAATATTGTATTTTAAATCATGATATTTGTATTTTGATGGTAAAGATAGTTCTCATAGACGATGACCCAATAAGCACATTTGTGACCGAAAAGCTTATTTCAAAAAATATCAGGATACCTCATCAGATCTATAAATATGACAATGCCATCAATGCTTTAAAGGAATTGGATGCCATCAATCCGAATTATCTATTTTTGGACCTCAATATGCCTGAAATGACAGGTTGGGACTTTTTGGAAGAATTTGACCCGGGAAAAACCAAACCGGAAGTGTATATTCTAAGTAGTTCTGTGGATGAAAGGGATATAGACAAAGCGAGAAACTACAGTTTAGTCAAAAAGTACCTTTCGAAACCACTGATCAAAAAATATATAAAAACCATCTTTAACTGATGGTTTTTTTGTTTTAGGACTCTTTATTTTTTGTCAAACAAGAATTGACTAAATTAGTTTTACTAATACTATTACCAAAGTATCAATAAAAAGTATGGCAAGACCAAGTGAAAAACTAATTGAAGCTTTCAGAAAGACTATCCATAAGTTAAAAAACCACGCTCCCTATCAATGGGGACATATGGGTGCATGCAATTGTGGAAATCTCGCTCAGGAACTTACCCAAATGAGTAAAGGAGAGATCCACCGGTATGCCATGCAGAAATCCGGGGACTGGAACGATCAACTGATTGATTATTGCCCTACGAGTGGGTATCCAATGGATTTGATGATCAGCAGAATGATAGAAGCAGGTCTTACTGTGGATGAGCTCAAGCATTTGGAAACGCTTTCAGATCCTGTAATATTGGAAAAAATACCCTTTGAAAGAAGAGTGAAGATCAAAAAGAACAACAAGGAGGATGTAATCCTTTATATGGAAACCTGGTTGAAAATTTTGGAAGATGATTTCCTTAAAAATCTGAAAATCCAAATCCCTGAAAATAAAAGGGTAAAAACTTTTGCATAATCTTCAAACAAAAAATATATTTTACCTGTATTAGGCTAAAGTAATCCTTTTAATATATTTGAACCATTAATCTATTCACGCTATGGAGGAATTTGACGACGAATTTGATGAGTTTGATGACATCGAGGACGATGATGAGTTTGCTGAAGAATTTCAGGATGAAGTCTATGATTTAGATGAAGATTCTGAGTTTCTTGACGACAACATCATGGACTTTGACGAAGATGATCTTGATGATGACTTCGATGAGGATGATTTCGATGAGGATGACGATCTTGATGATTAGGTGGGCCTAATCTCCAATTAAAAAAAGCAGGTCTGTGGAACAACCTGCTTTTTTTATTTTCGTTTTGATAGACAGCCGATCTGCCTTATATTTCGGAAAATTTTAAAAGAATTAAATAATTATAGATATGACATTGTTAGATATTTTCAGTGCTCCGATCAATTCTGGTGCACAAACATTCATTCTCATCGTTTGCATCTTAATAGGTCTAGGTGCCGGTATCAGCTTGATAGATATCAAGAATACCAGTGAGCCTAAAGAAAAATAAAAAAGAGGTCTTCTGACCTCTTTTTTATTTTAATGAACATTGCCCATCAGTTTTCGGATCGGCTTACTGATCAAAAGCAAAAGCAATCCCGCTCCTACTGCTGTTGCCACAATAAGCATATATTGGGAAGGCATCTCCGCCAAAGCCTCTTCGCTCCCACCACTTACCTCTCCCGATATCAAGCCAGCAAATAAGTTGCCCAAGGCCACTGAAATAAACCACATTCCCATCATTTGACCCTGAAATTTTTTAGGAGCCAATTTGGTCGTAAGACTCAATCCAACTGGACTTAAACTCAATTCTCCGAAAGTGTGTAACATATAAGTAAATACCAACCAAGTCGGGGCGGCCAAGTCTCCTGATGCAGCAATTTTTGCTGCGAAATACATCACCAAAAAGCCCAATCCTAAAAGAATCAAGCCAAAAGCAAATTTTGCCGGAGAACTAGGCTCCAGGTTTCTTCTTCCAAGCCATACCCATAAGGCACCAAAGAAGGGGGCAAAAATGATAATGAACATAGAGTTGATAGATTGAAAATATCCTGTGGGTATCTCCCAGCCCAAGAAAGACCGGTCTGTAAATCTTTCCGCAAACAAATTCAGCGTACTTCCTGCCTGCTCAAACCCAGACCAGAACAAGGCTGAAAATAAAATAACAATGACTATGGCCCCTGTTTTTTTCTTTTCATCTAAAGTAAGTTTGCCAAAAGCAAACACGTATCCGAAATACAAAACCGTAATAACTCCAATAATTTTATAGGATAGACTGGCAATTCCAAAAGCATCAATTTCTATTATGCCTGCAAAAACAATAGTTACCAATATAAACAGAAAGGCTACAAAGGCCATTCCACCCCTTTTGAGTTTTTTTTGTTGTCTGATTTCAGATTCATCAGAAGCAACTTGGAGCTCCCCTTTTCCTTCCAGCGTTCCAAGAGACATTTTGTATTGTATAAGGCCTATTACCATGCCCAAACCGGCAAGACCAAACCCAAAGTGCCAGTCATAAACCGCCACTGTGGAGCAGGCCAATGGAGCAATAAAAGCTCCTAAATTGATTCCCATATAAAAAATGGAAAAACCAGCATCTCTTTTGGAACTTCCTTCGGGGTAGAGTTGCCCGACTATGGAGCTGATATTTGGCTTCAACAATCCTGTGCCTACCACAATCAGTATCAGTCCAATAAAAAAAGAATTGGTATCCAAGCTATCTAAAGAAGTTTTGGGACCTTGACTTTCAATCAGCTCCAATATTCCGGGAAGTGCCATGGTAAAATGGCCCAAAGCAATAATAATCCCACCGTACCACACGGATTGTTTTAATCCGAATATTCTGTCAGCAAACCATCCCCCAGGTAAAGCGAGTAAATATACCCCCATGGTGTAAAGACCATAGATAGCTCCAGAGGTCCTGTCATCAAAGCCTAATCCTCCGTCTATAACTGCCGACGTCATGAATAGGATAAGAAGAGCTCTCATCCCATAATAGCTGAACCTTTCCCACATTTCTGTGAAAAATAATGTCATCAAACCTCTAGGGTGCCCAAATATGGTTGGTCCGGGAAATAGCTCTAGGTTCCCCTCATTCGGAACTTTTCCAAATTTATTTTCCAAAATATCTGATTTAGGTGGATATATACTTTTATTGGCTACAATGATAAGTCAAATTTCTGAGATCTACTATTCTCCAAATCTTCAAGAATCCGCAAGTTTATTAGGGCTCTGGACTATTAAAATTATATTTTATTCCTAGGAATTTACTTTCACAAAAGTACTATATCATTTTACCAAAAAATGGCTTCGTAATCGATTGAAAAGGCTAAAAAAAGGCTTTTTTTATTTTTATTCAAATAATTACATCTATCTTTGAGGGCATAACTTTAGACCTTAAAAATAACCCAATGAGTACACAAGAACTCGAAATTAAAGCTATGCCCAGAAGCTTGACAGACCTGAGAATAGAAACCTCAAAAAGTGTTTTTTGGAACCTCACTCCTGCCGAACTCGTCGAACATGCGATCAAAAATCAGGAAGGTGTCCTCACTGATACCGGTGCCCTAATGGCTGACACAGGTACCTTTACAGGTAGGTCTCCTAAGGATCGATTTGTTGTCCATGATGGCCTGACCAAAGATGCTATTTGGTGGGGAGATGTCAATATTCCTTTTTCTGAGGAAAAATTTGAAGGTTTGATGGACAAAATGGTGGACTTTTTAAAAGATAAAAACCTCTATGTAAGACATGCCTATGCAGGAGCTGATCAGAAATACCGCCTCAATATCCGCGTGATCAACACCTTGGCCTGGCATAACATGTTTTGCTACAACATGTTTTTACGTCCTGAGTCAAAAGAATTAGAAGATTTCACCAGTGAATTTACCATTATATGTGCACCGGAATTCAAAGCAGACCCAGAAGTAGACGGTACAAGACAGGAAAATTTTGCGATAATCAACCTGAGTAAGAAGATACTTTTGATAGGTGGTACTGCCTATGCAGGTGAAATGAAGAAAGGTATTTTTTCAGTGCTGAACTTTATTCTTCCATATAAGCATAATGTATTGTCCATGCACTGTTCGGCAAATGTTGGCAAAAATGGAGATACTGCCATTTTCTTTGGATTGTCAGGAACAGGCAAGACCACATTGTCTGCTGATCCAAATAGAGGCTTGATTGGAGATGATGAGCATGGTTGGAATGAAGAGTCCATTTTCAATTTTGAAGGAGGATGTTACGCCAAAGTGATCGACCTAAGTAGGGAAAAAGAACCCGAAATTTGGGATGCGATTAAATTCGGTGCTATCGTGGAAAATACACGTTTTTATCCACAAAGCAGAACGGTCGATTATTCCAATAAAGAAGTAACTGAAAATACCAGAACCTCTTATCCAATAGAGCACATTTTCAACGCCATTACGCCATCAAGAGCTGGTATTCCAAAGAATATTTTCTTTCTGACAGCAGATGCTTTTGGAGTGATTCCTCCTATTTCAAAGCTAAACAAGAGCCAGGCCATGTACCACTTTATTTCAGGATATACGGCTAAAGTAGCAGGTACAGAAGTGGGTGTGGTAGAACCAAAAACAACCTTCTCAGCATGTTTTGGAGCTGCCTTCCTCCCCTTGCACCCTACCAAATATGCGGAGCTTTTTGGTGAGAAAATGGAAAAACACCAGGTAAATGTCTGGCTGATCAACACCGGCTGGACTGGAGGGCCTTATGGCATAGGAAACAGAATGAAATTGGCCTATACCCGAGCCATGATTACGGCTGCACTGAATGGTGACCTGGATCATGTTTCTTACCGGCAGCATAGTGTCTTTGGTGTGGGAATACCTTCTAGCTGCCCAAATGTACCGGATGAGGTACTTAGCCCAAGAGCGACTTGGTCTGATAAGGATGCTTATGATAAAAAGGCCAGAGAGTTAGGTGCCGAGTTCATCAAAAACTTCGAAAAATACAGCGATTTTGCCACTGAAGATATTTTGGCCGGAGCGCCAAAATTTTAGTCGATTGACCCTTTGTATAAACCCAGATAACGGAGTGCTTCGGCACTCCTTTTTTTATGGGAGCTTTTTACTCCCTAAAGGATTTGCTAATTTTGTAAAAAACATATTAAATGAAAAAAGCGGAAATATTAACAGAAAAGGGCAGCATGCTCGTGGAGTTTTATGAAAATGACGCCCCAAAGACAGTGGAAAATTTTATAAGTCTTTCCAAAAAAGGTTTTTACGACGGCCTTACTTTCCATAGGGTTATACCAAATTTTGTAATCCAAGGTGGTTGTCCTAAAGGAAATGGTTCAGGTGGTCCGGGTTATAAAATTGATTGTGAACTGAATGGTGAAAATCAGTACCATGAGAGAGGAGTCCTTTCTATGGCACATGCCGGTAGAAATACAGGAGGCTCTCAATTTTTCATCTGTCATAGCAGAGACAACACGAGCCACTTGGACAGAAACCATACCTGTTTTGGAAAAGTTATAGAAGGGTTGGATGTAATTGATGATATCCGTCAGGGTGATAAAATCGAAAAAATCACCATCTTGGAAGATTGATCTGAAAAGGCTGTTTGTTTAAAACAGCCTTTTGCTTTTTTACCCGAATAATGCTCCGGCAATAGTAGCTGTCATCAGACAGGCCAATGTAGCCGCTAATAAAGCTCTCATTCCCAATTTTGAAAGATTTCCTTGCTGATTGGGAGCAATGCTACCAATGCCTCCGACTTGGATCGCAATGGAACTGAAATTGGAAAACCCGCATAGTGCATAAGTAGCGATCACAATAGACTTTGGTGAAAGTGCATCTGCACTTTTCATCTCCGCCAAGCTCAGATAGGCTACAAATTCATTGATGACCGTTTTTTGGCCCAGTAAGGATCCCACCTGTAGTGTATCTGACCATTCAACACCTATGATCCATGCAAACACACGGAATACCTGACCCAACAAATACTCTAAAGAAAATCCTGTAAACTGCCCATCGGTAGAAGAAGCTACTAAGGCATTGAGACCCGTATATTCCCCTATCAGGCCGGACAAAATGTAGTTGAGCGCTGCTATGACTGCTATAAACGCCAATAGCATTCCACCTACATTAAGAGACAATTTCAATCCTTCAGAAGCACCTATTGACATGGCATCAATAAGGTTGACTCCCATGTTTTCACCACTTACCTCAAGTTTGTCATTCACTACCTCTTTGTCCGTTTCAGGAATGATGATTTTGGAAATGACTATTGCAGCAGGTGCATTCATGATGCTGGCACCTAAAAGGTAAGCAGCAAACCTGCTTTGTTCCTCAAGGCTATCTCCCCCCAAGAAGGCAACATAGCCTGCCAGCACTCCCCCTGCAATGGTGGCCATTCCTCCCGTCATGAGGCACATCAATTCTGAACGTGACATGGTTGGGATAAATGGTCTGACCAACAAAGGCGCTTCTGTCTGCCCTAAAAAGATATTTCCGGCAGCAGAAAGGCTTTCCGGTCCTGACAGCCTCATGGTCCTTGACATTACCCAGGCAATTACAAAAACGATTTTTTGAAGTACTCCTAAGTAATATAAGCCTGCGCTGACTGTAGAAAAGAAAATGATGGTTGGGAGAACTTTGAATGCGAAAATGAATCCAAAGGTATCTGTGGCAAGATCACCGAAAATAAATAAAGCCCCATCTTCAGAAAAGCTGAGCAATTTGACAAATGCCCTGCTCACAACTGAAAATATCCGGGCTACGAAATCAACTTTGGTTATCAAAAAACCAAAAACAGCCTGTAAGATAACTCCTATACCTACCAACCTCCAATCCACAGCCCGTTTGTTGGCCGAAAAGAGAAGCGCAAACGCAAGAATAACAATGATTCCAATGAGACCTCTTAAATAATCCATAGAGTGGGTAAAGAGTATATGGGGTATTAATGAACCTTTGAATTTAAAGGATGAAGTTTAACAAAAAAAGAAAGCCTGGTTTTTCCAGGCTTTCTAATTTCTCCTGTTGATTTCATCCCGGATCCTTGCAGCCTTTTCATAATCCTCATTATTGATGGCTTTGTCAAGAAGCTGGTTCAGTTTATCCAAACTAAAATCTTTTAATGAATCCGAACTTTTAGAAGAAGATGAAGATCCGGTAGACCTTTTGGTCTTACTGCTTCTTTCATGCTCCCTTCTTTCATCCTCTTCATTGAACTCTATTCCTGCTTCAGACATTACTTTTTTGGAGCAGAAAATGGCTGCATCAAACCTGACCGCAATAGCTATAGCGTCTGAAGGTCTGGCATCTATTTCTACTACTTTAGAGGAGTTTCTGCACACAATTTTTGCGTAAAAAACTCCCTCTCTCATGTCTGAGATCAATATATGGTCAATGGAATAATTAAAGTTGGATGAAAATGACTTGAAGAGATCATGGGTCATAGGCCTATTGGGAATGATTTTTTCAATCTCAATCGCAATGGCCTGGGCTTCAAACATTCCGATCACTATAGGAAGACGTCTGATCCCTCCTACTTCTCCCATTACCAAGGTAAAGGAGCCTGATTGGGAATGGTTGGAAGATAATCCAAGAATCTCAAGTTCTACAGTCTGATCCACAGGTTTTATTTTATGGCTTTTATAGCTTCGGTTAATTTAGGTAATACCTCAAATGCATCTCCAACAATTCCATAATCAGCAGCTTTGAAAAATGGCGCCTCAGGGTCTTTGTTGATGACAACAATGTACTTGGAGGAATTTACACCCGCAAGATGTTGAATAGCCCCCGAAATTCCAACTGCCACGTACAAAGTAGGTGCAACTTTTACTCCTGTTTGGCCTACATGCTCGTGATGTGGTCTCCATCCAATATCTGATACAGGCTTAGAACATCCGGTGGCCGCACCCAATTCTTTGGCAAGACCTTCGATCATACCCCAGTTCTCCGGACCTTTCATTCCTCTCCCTCCAGAAACAACAATATCTGCTTCCGGTAAAAGAATTTCTCCCTCTGCTTTATCCGTTGAAGTGATTTTTGCAGCAAAGTTTTCTTCTCCAATAGTGATATCGGCTTTTTCCACAGCTGCTGGGGAACCGTCAGTGATCAAATCCACTGCATTTTTTTTGATAGCAAGAATCTTTTTGTCCTTGGACACAATCGTTTCTGCAAATGCTTTTCCTGTGTAAATACTTCTTTTTACTTTATACTCACCTGAAGTATCCGGTAGATCTACCACGTTGGAAACCAGCCCTGCATCCAGTTTGACAGCAAGCCTTGCTGCTACAGCATCTCCTAAAGAAGACTTGGCCAAGACCAAAGTGTTTGCTCCTACTTGTTTGAAAACCTGAGCAACAGCCTCTGCATGCGCCTGAATCACACCTGCATCAAGCTTTCCGTCCGCAACATGCAATACTTTCGCTGCTCCGGCAGTACCGGCTTTTGCCAGTTCCTCATCAGAAATACCTCCCAAAGCAACTGCAACTACGTCTCCGGCAGCAGTTTTGTCTGCCAATGCTTTACCGTAAGAAATTGCTTCCAAACTTGTTTTCTTGATACTACCTTCCGCGTGTTCTATATAAACTAAAATTGACATATCTTCCTATTTTTCAGTTAGTTAAATTGTAATAATTAAAGCACTTTTGCTTCATTCTTCAGGAGCTTTACCAGTTCTTCTACATTGTCCTTATCGACAAGTTTAACCGAACCTTTGGCTGGTGGGAGCTGGAAGGAAGTCACATCAGTAGCCACTTCACCATCTTTTGGATCCACTACATTTAGAGGTTTGGTTCTTGCAGACATGATTCCACGCATATTGGGGATTTTCCATTCAGCAATTGGCTCCTGACATCCAGCAATCAAAGGCAGCTTGGCTTCGAGGTATTCTTTTCCACCTTCGATTTCTCTTGCCATCTTGACAGTATCTCCGTCTATATCCAATTTCATTACAGGTGATATAGAAGGCATGCCCAACAATTCACCTACCATTCCATGCACCATTCCACCATTGAAATCAATGGACTCTCGGCCCATTAGAATCAGGTCATAGTTGTTTTCCTTGGCAATGGCTGCAATTTGCTTGGCTACGAATAGGGCATCAGTAGGAAAGGCATTTACCCTAATGGCGTCATCAGCTCCTATGGCCAAGGCCTTTCTTAGTGTAGGTTCAGTTTCTGCCTCTCCCACATTCAGTACAGTCAATGAAGCACCCAATGCGTCTTTGAGCTCTACTGCTCTGGCAAGTGCATAGTCATCGTATGGTCCTATTATGAACTGCACACCGCTTTTGTCAAACTTTGTGTTATTATCAGTAAACTGTATTTTGGATGTAGTATCCGGTACGTGAGTAATACAAACTAGAATTTTCATCTATAAATATTTAGGTTATTTATTTTTAAATTGCGTGAATTTAAGGATTAGGCAATAATTAAAAAAAGATTTCATGAGCAAAATGTCCCGTCTGGAAATGATTAAATCGTTTGCGGAGCAAGAACCCAACAACCCTTTTAATTGGTACGCTTTGGCCTTGGAATACAAAGAACTTGAACCTCAAAAGGCTGGCGAATATTTTATTAAACTTCTTCAAGAGTTCCCCGAATACCTGCCGACCTATTTTCAGGCCGCTAACTTTTTTGCTGAATCAGAACAGCTTCAAACAGCTAAGGAAACTTTTCTTAAAGGTATTTCACTGGCAAAACAACAAAATGATTCCAATACCTTGAGAGAGCTGAAAAACAGCTACTCCAATTTCGTCTTTGAATACGATATAGAGGAAGACTAAGAAATTTTGACCACTAGCTTTCCGGTCTGACTTCCGGCTTTCATTTTTTCGAAAGCCTTTACTGCATCCTCCAGATCAAAGACCTCATCTACTAATGGTTTGATGCCATTTTTATTGACAAATCCGATCATGTTCTCAAAATCACGATCAGAACCCATTGTGCTTCCAATAAGCCTGATTTGATTCCAGAAGACTTTTCTGGCATTGAATCCCTCAGGATTTCCTAAAGTAGCTCCATAAAAGACAATTCTGGCTCCGGGTCTGGCTACGTTAATCAAGTTGTCCACTGTATTGCCCATAGCACTATCTATGATAAGGTCGAAACCACCTGTTTCTTCTAAGGCCTTCTTGGTCCAATCCTCTTCCTTGTACAAAAAGCCACCCTTTGCTCCGAGATTTCTGGCCTGCTCTATTTTGGACTCACTGCTGCTACTTACGTAAACCTCTGCACCCAGTGCTATACCAAACTGAGCAGCCAGCTGGGCTACACCTCCTCCAAAACCGGTTACTAATATTCTTTTTTCCGCTTTGGCCTTTCCTTGTACCATAAGTGCCCTGTAAGCCGTAAGTCCTCCTAATGGCAATGCAGCAGATTGATGCCAATCCAAATGTAAAGGTTTATGATGAAGCCTGTCTGATGATACAATTAGACACTCGGATAGTGTCCCATGATCAGGCATCCCGAGGATCTTGAAGTCTTTATCCTGAACTTTTTCTTGCTCACCCCAATGAAGGGCAGGATTCACGATGACCTCCTGTCCAATCCATTTACTGTCCACTTTAGAGCCTACTTCTTTTACAATTCCTGCACCATCTGAGCCTAAAATCACTCCATCTTTTAAGTTGGGATAAAGTCCTTGCCTACACCATTCATCTCTGTGATTGAGCGCAGCAGACTTTATCTGTATCAGCACTTTGTCATCATCTAATTGAGGAAGTTCAATTTCCCTCAAAGCGATTTTTTCTGAGGTATTTTTATCTAAAACTATAGCTTTCAAATGGTCAAAATTTTGGTTAAAAGAACTGTTTGCCTTAAAGAGGAAAGTATATAAAATTAAAATCTTAACAATGACTGAAAAGCAAAAGTTTAAGCCTTCGCATTTTTTATAAATAAAATCCTAAAATGGAGCAGGTTCATTGCTATCAAGTCCGCCTGGGAAAGGAGCATCTCCGTCTCCCCCATTAGCCTTACTTTGCAACCTGATTGTGCTTCCTGATTCAAAATCCTGTGCGCTGGCTGCTGACTGGAATTTACTCGTATAAGAGACATCCTGTGGCTGATAAGGCACATTCATTTCCAGGTCGGTAAACTTCGTATATTTTCCGATAAACCTCAGCTTCACATTTTCGAGAGATCCATTTCTGTGCTTGGCGATAATTACTTCACCTACTCCCATTACAGAATTGCCTTCGTCATCTTCTGTAAATCCATAATATTCAGGTCTGTAAAGGAACATAACCATATCCGCATCCTGCTCTATGGCTCCAGATTCCCTCAAATCGGAAAGTTGCGGTCTTTTATCACCACCCCTGGTTTCCACCGCCCTTGAAAGCTGGGAAAGTGCTATGACAGGAATACTCAGTTCCTTTGCGATTTTCTTCAAAGCCCTGGAAATACTGGCGATCTCCTGTTCCCTGTTGCCTCCCTGTCCGCCTGTCTTGGAATCTCCTGACATCAGCTGAAGGTAGTCAATCACAATCATCTGTATATCATGCTGAGCTTTAAGTTTTCTACACTTTGCTCTTAGTTCCAAAATGGATAATGCCGGTGTATCATCTACGAAAAGTGGGGCTTTTGCCAGCTTTCCGGTTTTGTGTATCAACTGCTCCCACTCATAATCTGCCAGGTTTCCCTTTTTGATCTTTTCAGAATCCAGTTCAGCTTCGGAAGAAATCAACCTGTTGACCAACTGCACGGAGGACATTTCCAGAGAAAATATGGCCACAGGTCTATTGTGATCCACTGCGGCATTTCTCAATACTGACAAAACAAATGCTGTCTTACCCATTGCAGGACGGGCAGCTATGATGACAAGATCGGATTTTTGCCAGCCGGAGGTCACCCTATCCAAGGCCGTAAATCCACTTGGGACCCCGGTAAGTCCGTCTTTTTGTCCTTTTTTTGATTCCAGGTCCAAAATGGCCTCCTTCAATATATCTCTCATATTGGAGTAGTTTTTCCGGATGTTTTTCTCTGAAATTTCAAAAAGGGATTGCTCCATCTTATCCAAAAGTTCAAAGACATCAGTAGTGTCTTCGTAAGCATCCTTTTGAATTTCTGATGCTATGCTGATCATTTCCCGCTTCATGGACTGTTCGGTAATGATACGGGCATGAAACTCAATGTTGGCAGCGGAAGAAACTTTAGAAGTCAGCTCTGTAATAAAAAAGGCCCCACCAGCGATTTCAAGTTGTCCTTTTTTTCTAAGCTGATTGGTGACTGTCAAAAGATCTATGGGCTGACTGTCCCCAAAAAGATCCAAAATGGCTGAATAGATTACTTTGTGGGCTTCTTTGTAGAAACTCTCAGGCTTCAGGATATCCACAACGGCAGTCAGGGCGTCTTTTTCCAACATCAAGGCACCCAAAACAGCCTCTTCAAGGTCAATGGCCTGGGGAGGAAGTTTTCCCAATCCACTGGTTAAATTTAAATCAGGTTTTCTCCTACCTGTAATTCTGTTGCTATTGCCTGTCTGATTCTCTGCCATGGTAACAAATGTAAAGGCTTTACGCTAGAGTTTTTGAACATTTTATACACTAAATATCCACAAAACTTTATTGAAGCCTGAATGTCAATATTCTACTCTCCTTTTGAAAGCTGTGGTTTGTCAACTTTGCTTGGTTAACTAATATTTATAATGGGCAAAGAGATCAAATAATTAAGCTGTTGTATTTGCAGATAATCCTACTATGGCATATAAACCTGTATTAATTTTTATTTTTTTGAAGGATTTACCCTACTCTCTGTACTCATATTGCTACTTTTGGACATAAACTTTTAATAAGAGATGAGTAAGAAATATCATTTTATTGCCATAGGGGGTGCAGTCATGCATAATCTGGCATTGGCTTTACTGAAAAAGGGTTATGAGATCACAGGATCTGATGATGAAATCTACGAACCTTCAAGAACAAGACTCGAAAACGCAGGGATACTTCCAAAAGAAAAAGGCTGGTACCCCGAAAAAATACATGAAGGATTAGACGGAATCATATTGGGTATGCATGCAAGGATCGACAATCCTGAGCTGATCAAAGCCAAAGAATTAGGAATTCCTGTGTATTCTTTCCCGGAATTCATTTATGATCAGAGCAAAGACAAAAAAAGAATTGTCATTTCTGGATCACATGGCAAAACCACCATTACCTCTATGATTCTACATGTGCTGAAGGAAAATAAGGTGGAATTTGACTATTTGGTTGGCGCTCAGATTGAAGGGTTTGACTTGATGGTAAAGCTTTCAGATGCCCCGGTGATCATCATTGAAGGTGATGAATACCTGACTTCGCCGCTTGATAGGCAGCCCAAATTCTTCCATTACCACCATGACATTTTATTAATGAGCGGTATAGCTTGGGACCATTTCAATGTATTCCCAACATTTGAAAACTACAATGAGCAGTTCGTAAAATTGGTGGATATGACTCCAGCATCTGGCACATTTATTTATTGCGAAAATGACCCACATGTCAAGAGCATTGCTGATAGCCTACAGGATCAACCTTTTCTCCTCATCCCATACTCCACACATCTCCATAGAATTGCAGATGGCAAAACATTTCTTCTGGATAAAGATGCCGAAATTCCGGTTCAGGTATTCGGGGAACATAACCTACAGAATCTTTTGGGTGCTTTGGAAATCTGTCTGGCTTTAGGTTTGGATAAAAAAGATTTCTACGCCAGCATTCAATCCTTTTCCGGAGCAGCAAAAAGGCAGGAAATCCTGGCTAAATCTGAAAATAGCATTCTTTTTAGGGACTTTGCGCATGCCCCTTCAAAGCTGCAGGCTACTGTAGAGGCCGTAAAAAAACAGTTTCCCGGAAGAAAGCTGATCGCTGTCCAGGAGTTACATACTTATAGCTCCCTCAACAAAGATTTTGTGCACAATTATTCTGGTACTATGGGTGCCGCTGATGAAGCAATTATCTATTTGAATCCAAAAGCTGTATCTTTGAAAAAGCTAGAGTTGATGGATGAAGCCACCTTACGAACTGGCTTCAATAGAAAAGACCTTCTACTCTTTACTGATATTAATTTATTAAAAGCATTTTTGGAGAAAAAGGACTTTAAAGATACCAACATTTTGCTAATGAGTTCTGGCAATTACGATGACATGGATTTGAGTATTTTGAAATCAAAAATCAACGGATAAAATTCTATTATGAAATTAAACTTAAAAAACCCCATTGCATTTTTTGACCTTGAGTCAACAGGTACCAACATTTCTACGGACAGAATTGTGGAGATAAGTATTTTGAAGCTTCACCCGGATGGAAGAAAAGAAGCAAAAACCAGCTTAATCAATCCTACGGTTCCTATTCCAAATGAGACTTCCTTGATTCATGGCATTTATGATGAAGATGTAAAAGATGCTCCTACATTCAAGGAAATGGCAAAAGAACTCCATCAGTTTTTGGTAGGTGCAGACTTGTCAGGGTTTAATGTATTGAAGTTTGATATTCCTCTTTTGGTGGAAGAATTTCTCAGGGCCGGGATTGATTTTGACATAGAAAAAAGAGCCATTCTGGATTCTCAGAAGATATTTCATATGATGGAAAAAAGAAATCTGACAGCTGCCTATAAGTTCTATTGTGGTAAGTCATTGGAAAATGCACACTCAGCTGAAGCGGATACCATTGCATCTTATGAGGTTTTTGAGGCTCAGATAGAGCGCTATTCAGGTGAAGAAGCAGAAGACCTGCAGGGCAACAAACTGGGGATAATCGAAAATGACATGAAAAAAATCCACAGTATTCTAAATGAAAAGATGGTGGATCTTGCTGGCAGGTTTATATTCAACGATGAAGGTGTAGAGTGCTTCAATTTTGGCAAACACAAAGGCAAACCTATCGCACAGGTCTTAAAAGAAGAGCCTGGATATTATGACTGGATGATGAAAGGGGATTTCCCTTTGGATACCAAAAGGAAGTTTACACAGGTAAAACTCAGGGAATTCCAACAAAGGTAGTAAGAGATGCGAGAGGCGAGAGAAAAGATGCAAGACATAAGACGTAAGAAACAAGAAATTGGAGGAGAATGTATTTCATTATATACTACCTTTTTATAAAAATTGTCAACCAAAACGACTTATGGAATAAAAAAACCTGCTTTTAAGCAGGTTTTTTTATTTTATCATCTTTGACTTCTTTCGTAATATTCAAGTGCCTCAGGCATTCTTTTCTCCAATTGGTCAATCCTTCTATTGGGACCAGGGTGAGTGGAGAGAAATTCCGGTGGTCTTCCTCCTGAGCTGGCTTCTTCCATTCTTATCCAGAAATTAGGTGCTTCTCTTGGGTCATATCCGGCCAAGGCCATAAAATTGAGTCCCAACTGATCTGCTTCCAGTTCATGTCTTCTGGAGAAGCTCAACATACCTAACTGTCCTCCTACACCAAAAGCCTGAAGGAAGAGATTTTGCGTTAAGCTTGGGTTTTGTCCCATGGCTGCAGATACTCCTCCCAAAAGTCCGTTCAAAGCCAAGCCATTAGACATTCTTTCTCTACCATGATGGGCTATGGCGTGTGCTACTTCGTGCCCCATTACCACTGCCAATCCTGTTTCATCCTGGCAGATAGGCATGATACCTGTATAAAAGGCTACTTTACCACCGGGCATACACCATGCATTTACGGTCTCATCCCGAATCAAATTGAATTCCCAGGCAAATCCTTCTAAGTGCTTTTCATACCCTTGCTCTCTCATATAAGATTCCACTGCATCAGCTATCCTTCTTCCTACACGTACTACCATCTGCCCTTCAGAGGTATTGGTAATCACATTGCTTTCCGCCAATACCTGTTCGTACTGTTCGTAAGATAATGGTAGCAACTCCTGATTACCGATTAATGAAAGTTGACTTCTGCCCGTCAACGGCACCCGTGCACAGGAGTAAATCAAAAGTCCAAACGCAAATAAAAAACATATTTTCTTCAGCATATTGATTATATTTTGTGCGAAAATCACCAAAAAAGATGCCATTTCAAACCAGGTATATTATTTTTCCAAAAATTAAAAACTCAATCAAAGGGAGATATGAATGAAGAAGCCAAAAAGTACCTAAAGAGAATGACCAACCCTTTCATATTCTGGTGGGCCATGTTTTTCAAACTCCCTTCCGCAATATTTTGGAAGCTCAGGATCAAGTCTCTTGATCTTAAATCCTGTACAGTGACCATTCCCTATTTTTGGAGAAGTCAAAATCCTTTCAAATCTATTTATTTTGCGGCAATGGCCGGTGCTGCCGAGCTTAGCACTGGAGCACTGTGTCAACTTGCCATGGCCGGAAAAGGAAAATTCAGCATGTTGGTGGTGGATTTTAGGGCGGAATATTTCAAGAAAGCCAATCAGAAAATATCCTTTAGCTGTAGCCAAGGCGAAGAAGTGTGTCAATTAATAGATAATTTGGAAATCGGAGGATCAGATAAGATCACGACTGTTTCAACAGGAATTTCCCCAAATGGGGAAATTGTTGCCAAATTTTATGTGACTTGGTCTTTTAAGCGGAAAGCTTAATCTCTAAACCTGCTATTTCTTTGATCAATTGGATTTCGCCTGTCAAGATTGGGCGGCACTTCCTTTCTGTACCTGGTCCTCTGATCCAAAAAGTCAGTCAACATTTTCTCAACTCTTTCCCAGTCCATGTCGAGAAATTGATGATCTAGATTGGCCAGATTAAATTCAATAATCAGGTCGTCCATATCCCTGTCGGTAAGGTTGTACTCCATTTTCAGTACCTGCATGACTGAATCTGACTGGATGAGGTCAAGATAATCCTGCTGCCTGGCCAAAAAAGCCAGTTTGCGTGCATATTGCCTTTTTTGCCTTTCACTCCTCATGAAATAGGAGATAGGTCCATCTAGCGTAAGTCCAGGCTGAAGGTTTTCATTGTTGCTCAGCCCCATGTACACTTTCCCTGGACCGGTCTCCCTGTCCCCTAAGGATCTCATGGTAGATTGGTTACCCACCTTAAAAGGGATAACCAGTCGCTCCCCATACAGGTCAAACATGGGCAATGTTCTGGCATCCAAATATAGATCTGTAAACAAATGGGTGTCTTCCCCCACTGCCAGTTTTTTGGGAATGTAATAATCCCGTCGGAAAAGAAGGCTGTCCCCTCGCTGACCTTTGACCCTAAAATATCCTCTTTCATTGGTGATCACACTGTCCTGATTGTTCAGGTTTATCACCCACACTTTTTCCAAAAAATTACGGTCCATACCTTCTACCACATTGCCTGTGACGACTTGCCCAAAGCTTACGGAAACGACAGCTACGGTCAATAAAAGTATCAATATGGTCTTTTTGCATTTCAACACCCTAAAGTAGCAACACAGTTTGAGGCTAAAAAATTTTATTATCTTAAAAGATATTAATGGAATTTACTTTTAGATTCACCCTACATTGTGTTTCTTAGGTCTATTGAGTCAATAACCTCTGAAAATCAAGCATGGATAATCCTAAAATTACCAGATATGCCCCCACCCCAAGTGGCTTCTTACATTTGGGCAACATCTATTCTTTTGTTTTGACTTATCATACCGCAAAAAAGGAAAATGCAAAAATCCTTCTCAGGATTGACGATTTGGACAAAGAGAGGACAAAGCCAAAATTCCTTAAGGATATCTTTGAAACGCTGGATTTTATGGAAATACCCTATGACCTTGGTCCAAAAAATGTTAAAGAGTTTCAGAACAGTTTTTCACAATTTAAAAGATTGGAAAAATACAAGGAGACATTACAGCTTTTAAAAGACAAGCATGTGCTTTTTGCCTGCGATTGTAGCCGAAATAAAATCCTTAAAATGGACAAAAGAGGGTTTTATAGCGGATTCTGTAGAAATCGAAAGCTGGGATTTGACAGTTCAGAAATGGCTTGGAGGATCATGACTCCTGATCAAGAAGAAATTGGCCTAAATGATTATACCGGAACCAGGGTGTCGGGCAGAATGCCCGGTATATTGAAAGATTTTGTGGTAAGAAAAAAGGACGGTCTTCCCTCCTATCAACTTTCCTCTTTGGTAGATGACCTTTATTTTGGTGTCAACCTTATTGTGCGCGGCAGAGACCTTTATGGATCTAGTTTGGCGCAGATTTTCCTTAGCCAATATCTAGAAAAAAACAGTTTTTCCGCTTCGGCCTTTTTGCACCATCCCATTCTAAAAGATCAAAAGGGACAGAAACTTAGCAAGTCTGCGGGTAGCAGTTCGATTCAGCACTTGAGAAAATCCGGCAAAAAAAAGTCTGACATTTACACCACTTTAGCAAATTATCTTGGACTTAAAGGTGAGTTCAAAAAGCTCGATGATTTTTCTGTTTTGGTCAGATAAAAAAAACCTACTGATTACTTTACCTCCAAATTGACTTAAATCAATCTTGAGATCAAATTAATCAGCAGGTTTTTCAATTAGCCACAAAAGATTGTGGACTTTATTTTCCCATCAATATTTAGCCGGTACTCCATCACCTGGAGTAGTATTTTTGATGAATTCGCGGATATCTTCGTTGGAAGTAGCTAGATCTTCTGCCCTTAGATACATCATGTGCCCGGATCTGTAACCTTTGAAGTGTAGCCTATCCTGCATTTTGCCTGCCGGATCCATTTGCCACATGTTGTACTTGGCATTGAAGTAATCCGTACCTCCGTCATAGTAACCGGATTGTGTCATTACATGCAGGTATGGGTTTTGAAGCATTGCCTGAGCCAGTTGTCTACCTGTATTTTCATTGCTTCTGTCCCAAGGATGTACTGGTCCGAATAAGTTATAAGTAAGGTCAGTATCAAATTTCAATATGTTTTTAGCATAATAATTCATAGCCGGAGAAAAGGCATGGTTCCAGGAAGTCAAAGCTGGATCGTAGTCATAACGCTCACCTGCATCTGTCTGGTCAATACCTCTGTACCTGCTGTCCAGCCTACCCACTGTCAGTCCTTGGCTTCTCATCAATTCCTTCCAATAATAGCTGGTAGGTACTGCCAGAGCATGTTCAAGAATTACCTTTTCACTCAATCCGGTGTAATAGGCCATTTTCTTAGCTATTTCTTTTCTTTCATTAGGGTCAAGGCTGCCGCCTTTGGCCATAGCAGGTATAAGCACATCTAGGGTATAAGCTTCTACTTCCGGTAGGATTTCATCCAGGTCTTTGTTTTGCAAATCAGAAGAAAGTGCTTTGTGGTACCAGGAAGTTGCTGCGTAGTAAGGCAGGTAATTGGCACCTGATATTGCTCCACTTCTTTCTAAGCCCAAGCCTGTAGGCGAAACCAAAATAACTCCATTCAGGTACATCCAGTGTGAATTTTGAAGCTCATGGGCCATTCCTGCGACACGGGTAGTACCATAACTTTCTCCAATTAGGTACTTTGGCGATTGCCACCTGTTTTGACGGGTTACAAAAGTTTTGACCCAATCAGACAAGTATTTGATGTCGCTGTTGATGCCAAAGAATGTAGACCTAGGCGTATCCTTGTCCAAAATCCTGGAATATCCCGTATTGACCGGATCTACATAAACGATATCTGCCACATCCAAAATGGAATGGGGATTTTTGGTCACTCCATAAGGCTGCAAAGGATAACCTTCATCGTCAATATTCAATTTATAAGGACCCGTGTATGCCAAATGCATCCAAAGTGATCCCGAACCAGGTCCTCCATTGAAGGACACCACCAAAGGTCTCTTGGCTTTATCAGACACATCGGTTCTTTCATAATAGGTATAAAAGAGAGTTGCAATTGGTTTGCCATCTTCATCCCAGACAGGCATTGTTCCTGCAGTGGTTTTGTAAGGCACCCTTTGTCCTTTGATAGTCACCTCACCATTGGTGACAGAACTTGATTCCGGTTTTACTTCCCTTTCCACCTGTGCAAAAGCCAAGGTGTATGCCAAAAGCATCAGAGAAAGCGTGAGTACGTGTTTTTTCATAGTATGCGTGATTATTGTTACCCGAAGATAATTGATCCATTCCCGGATACATCGCTTTTTATGTTTTGTCACTTCCTTTTAGGATAAATGGAAAATATATGCATTAGGCTTCACCATAATCATTCAAACAAATTTATTAGGGTATGGTTAGGCGACTTTATTATACCGCTTATGTAGGAAAAAAAATATTCGTACAGTTTTATATGTTTTCAGGAAGCAAATTGAATTAGTTTTCATCTTCCAATAAAAATAGTTCTAGATGAAAAAAG
Organism: Arthrospiribacter ruber; assembly: GCF_019343195.1. GTDB lineage: Bacteria > Bacteroidota > Bacteroidia > Cytophagales > Cyclobacteriaceae > Arthrospiribacter > Arthrospiribacter ruber. The sequence goes on along the minus strand of NZ_RPHB01000004.1, from coordinate 42,435 downwards.
TAATTATCCTGTTCACATTGATCCTTTCGGCCCACCTGTCGATGGCACAGGAAGCTTCTCCCAAAGGTAATTATGAACTGGCCTCAAGATTTTCACCGGAAAAACTCAAGAAAATGATTTTTTCCACAAGTGTTAGTCCACATTGGCTAAAAAACTCAGACCGCTTTTGGTATGAGTACGAGACCAGTGATGGGAAAAATTGGTATTTGGTCAATCCGGCTAACAGAACCAAGACCGCTTTATTTGATAAAGATGTACTGGCCGCACAGCTGACCCTGGCGGTGAAAGATCCTTTCGATGGTCAGCACCTTGACCTTAAGGACCTGAAGTTTTTGGAAAATGAAAATGCGCTGGAATTTACAGTAAAAAGCACGGAAGAAGTGCTCAAAAAAGACTGGGAAGAAATCAAAGCCAAGAATAGAAACGCCAAAGACTCTCTGGAGAAAAAGACATTCACTTTCAGATACAGTTTATCCGACAGAAGCCTGAGAGAGATTGAAGATCCTGAGGAAAAAAAGAAAAGATTGGCTTGGGCAAATATTTCACCGGATTCATCCAAAGTAGTGTTTGCAAAAAATGAGAACCTGTATTGGATGGACAAAGAAAATTTCCTGAAAGCCGTAAAAGATGAGAAGGACTCTACCATTGTGGAGCATCCCTTGACTGAAGATGGTGAAAAGGATTACTCCTACGGTTCATCGGGACGTGGAGATGACAATGTAGAAGAAGAAAAAAAGAAAGATGACAGAAAAAGGGCCATGGTTTATTGGTCTGCCAATTCCAATGAATTTGTTCTGACCAGAACTGATGCAAGGCATGTAAAGGACCTTTGGGTATTACACAATACCAGAAATCCACGTCCAACATTGGAGACATACAAGTATGCCATGCCTGGTGAAAAAGAACAACCACAAACTGATTTGTTGCATTTTTCTTTTGAAAAGGGAAAAATGAATAAACTGGACATTTCAACTTTCAAAGATCAGACAATTGGAGTATGGGCAGCTGACTTGAAAGCCAGTCAACAGGATGATGAATTTAAGCCTGTCAAGTGGCTGGGTGATGAGAACTTCTTCTATTTCAGTATCACTTCCAGAGACCTTAAAAGAATAGATATCTGCCGATGGAATATCAGCGAGAATAAAAAAGAAGTACTGGTAGAAGAAAGGAGCAATACTTACATAGATGTCCAAAAACCACACTTGATTTCTAATGGCAATGAATTTATCCATTGGTCGGAAAGAGACGGATGGGGACATTTTTACCTCTATGATGTGGGGGGAAAAATGATCAGGCAACTGACGTCCGGTCCATTTCATACTGAAAGCATTGAGAGGGTTGACGAAAGAAACAGAACCCTCTACTTTAGCGCCAATGGTAGGGAAAAGAACGAAGACCCATATTACCTTCATCTTTATAAGGTAAGTTTAAACGGCGGAGCAATCACACTACTTAATCAAGGCAATTATGACCATAGCGTTTCTATAAATGATAATGCTACCTTTTTTGTGAACAACTATTCAAGGGTGAACACTTCGCCTGTATCAACACTTCATGACAATCAGGGAAGAAAAATCATGGATCTGGAAGAAGCAGATCTGAGTTCCCTTTTTGCTGCAGGATATAAATTCCCAGAGCCTTACAGAATAAAAGCTGATGATGGAATTACTGATCTTTATGGGGTGATGTACAAGCCATTTGATTTTGACAGTACCAAAAAGTACCCTATCATAGAATACGTTTACCCAGGTCCACAAACGGAGGCAGTCAATAAATCCTTTGGCCGCTCAATGGACAGGATTGATAGGTTGGCACAGCTGGGTTTTGTTGTAGTCACTGTGGGAAACAGAGGTGGTCATCCGGCCAGGTCTAAATGGTACCACAACTACGGGTATGGCAACCTGAGAGATTATGGCCTTGCAGATAAAAAAGCCGCTGTTGAACAACTTGCTGACAGACATCCATTTATTGACAGATCAAAAGTAGGGATTCATGGTCATTCGGGAGGTGGATTTATGTCCACTGCAGCGATGTTGGTTTACCCTGATTTTTTCAAAGTAGCTGTATCCTCAGCAGGTAATCATGAAAACAATATATACAATCGCTGGTGGTCAGAAAAACACCACGGTGTAAAAGAAGTTGTCACCCCTAAAGGAGACACTACTTTTGTCTACCAAATAGAAAAAAATCCAGATCTGGCCAAAAACCTGAAAGGCCATTTGCTTTTGGTAACCGGAGATGTGGACAATAATGTGCATCCTGCCCATACAATCAGGATGGCAGATGCTTTGATCAAAGCCAACAAAAGGTTTGATTTTATCATTTTGCCAGGTCAGAGGCATGGGTTTGGTGACATGACGGAGTATTTCTTCTGGAGAATGGCAGACTACTACGTGAAGCATCTCTTAGGAGATAACTCTCCTCCACCTGTAGACATGCTGGAGATACAAAGAGAAAAGCCACTCAAGTAACCTATATTGGAAGTAGTTTTAAAAAGAAGGCCGTACTGTATTTGGTACGGCCTTTTTAATTTGATAACTTGAAGGAATTATTTTAAAATACTTTTAACCAAAAAAAACCAAACCAATGAAAAGACATGCAACTGCCGTATGGCAAGGATCAGGAAAAGAAGGTAAAGGACATTTGAGCAGCCAAACAGGGGTTTTGGATCAGACCCAATATTCATTCTCCTCCAGATTTGAAGATGGAAAGGGTACCAACCCGGAAGAATTGATAGCCGCAGCACATGCAGGTTGCTTTGCCATGAAGCTCAGCTTCGTGTTGGGTGAAAGTGGGCATACAGCCGACGAACTGAATGCCAAGTGTACCATTACTTTTGCCGATGGAAAAATCACACAGTCAAAAATAGACCTAAAAGCCAAAGTACCTGGTATTTCAGAAGGTGAATTTGAAAAGGCAGTAAAAGATGCAGAAAAGAACTGCCCTATTTCTGTACTTCTTGATACTGAAATCGTGGTAGAGTTCAGTTTAGAGTCCTGATAATATACATAAAGGCTGTTTCAGTTTTCAATTTGAAATTAGGAAGCACTTGCATTGTCTACTTCAAATGACTCCAGAGACAGCCTTTTTTACTTTTCTATCGAAAATGAAAAAGTGCTTCCTACACCTTCCTCGGATTCTACGCTGATTTTGCCTCCCAATAATTCCACATTTTTTTTGACTATTGCCAAGCCGATACCTGTCCCGCTGTATTCATTTTTTGCATGAAGTCTTTGAAAAAGGTTGAAGATCTTTTGATGAAATTCATGGCTGATGCCAATACCATTATCAGAAACCGAGAACTCCCAGCAATCTGAAAGTTCTTTAGATTTAATTTCAATCTCAAGGTCCACATCTTCTTTTGAGTACTTAAAGGCATTGCCAATAACATTTTGGAAAATCTGCATCAAAGGGGTTTTAAAGCTTTTGACTTTGGGCATATTCCCTACTTTTATCTGGGCATTTTTTTCCTGAACCCTTCTTCTGTTCAGTTCAAGGACATCGCAGACAATATCCCCGATGTTGATTTCCTGCTTGATGTCCTCATGCCGTCCAACTCTGGAAAACTCCAATAAATCTAGTATGATGTTTTTCATCCTAGCGGCCCCGTCAGTAGCAAAATGAATATATTGTTTGCCTTTTTCGTCCAGCAAACCATCGTATTTTCTTTCCAATAAGCCCAAAAAACTGCTGATCATGCGCAGTGGTTCCTGCAAATCATGGGAAGCCACATAGGCAAATTGCTCCAACTCAATGTTTGAGAAAGCAAGTTCCTGAACACTTTTTTCAAGTTTTTGATTGAGCATTTTAAGGGAATTTTCATACTCCTTCCTTTCAGTTACATCAGACATAGCGCCCAAGGCCCTTTTTGCCACTCCATCTTTACCTCTGATGAAAACAGCATGGTCTGTCACATAAGCTACTGAACCATCACTTCTGATAAACCTGTATTCTTCATTCCATACCTCATCTTTGATTTTACCGGACATGTATCGGAACATTTTTTCAGTAACCCGCTTTCTATCCTCTGGATAAATCTTACTGATAAAAAACTGAAAATCTACGTTTAACTCTTCCGGATCGTATCCAAATAAGTTTAAAAATCCAACACCCCAAAAGAGCTCATCTGTACTGGCATCATAATCCCAGATGGCATCATTGGTGGCTCTCGTAATGATTTCAAATCTTTCATTCGATGCTTTTACTTTTTCTTCTGCTGTTTTTCTATCATGGATGTCCTGAATACTTCCATATATCCTGACGCTTTTGCCGTCAATCACCTCTGGGTCCCCTATGGCCCTCACCCATCTTTCTTCCCCATCAGCCGTGACTATAATGGCTTCAAAATCAAAAGAAATACCTTTTTCCAATGCATTTTGAACATTTGATTTGGCCAAATCTCTAAAATCCTGCCTGTAAAATTTAAGTGCCGTTTTTAAATCAGGCTGAAAATCATGCGGTACTTTATGAATGTCACAAGCGATTGGTGTCCAGCTTAAGGTATTGTCCAATGTGTTCAGCTCCCATCCACCCAACTTGGATACTTCCGTAGCTACATCCAGTAAAATGGACATTTTTTGAAACTCAGTGACATCTTTTACGGTACCGATCACTCTTTTGGCTGTACCGCATTTATCCCTCAAAATTACCGCAGAATCCTCTACCCAGCGATATTCACCTTTACCGTTGAGCATACGGTATTTAACATTCAAAGCCGTTTCATTGGAATCATAAACGATGGAAAAAAATTTTTCCCTCATTTTGAGATCATCAGCAGGATAGCGCAAAGCATGAATAAAATCAAGGTTTTCTTTTAATCCCTTCCTTTTATGATGAAATATCCGCTCAAAACTTTTTCCCAAATACAACTCCTTTTCGTCAGGAAGGAATTCATATAGACTTTCAGAACTGGCTTCATTGAGGAGCTCAAACATTTCATTGACTCGCTTCAGCTCCCTTTCTGTCAAAATCCTTTCCGTAATATCTATTCCAGAACATTGTATTTCAGACGGCTCACCAGCTTCATCGCCAAGACATACAAAATCCCAAAGGGTTGAATTGATACTTCCATCTTTTGCAGGTTTATCCAAGTCTACTTTAAATACTTTACCGGGATTCCTGATACAATCGGCCACCACTCCGAACAACCTTTCATGGTGATAATCACAAATACTTTTTAGACAGTATTTACCAATGGGTTCATGGCCATGGATCCAGCCATATTCTTCAAGAAATTTTTTATTGACATAAGTATACTTTCCATTTAGATCCGTACGCAGCACGTAGTTAGTCTGAGATTCGAAAAAAACCCGGTACCTTGCTTCACTTTGTGCAAGTTTAGTCTGGGCCAGATATTTTTCGGTAATATCCCTTGAATTGGTTACAATACCCCCTATGGCAGGATCTTCTGTCATATTGGTGGCCACGGTTTCCAGCCACCTCCATTCACCTTGTTTATCAGCGAATCTAAATGGAGCTATTTCTACCCTTTTCTCAAAGAGTACCTTTTCAAGATCAGCTTTTACCCTTGCCAGGTCCTCAAGGTGCACAAAATCGAAGGCTCTTTTTCCGATCAAAAGGTCAGGACTTACTCCCAGAACCGTTTCAGAAGTAGGACTCACATAAATATAACAACCATTTTCATCCAAAATCGAAATCAGATCACCTCCATCTTGCACCAAGGCCTTAAACCTTCTTTCACTTTCCATGACAGACGTGATGTCAGTACTGTTGACAACAACTGCCCCAACTGCTTCATCGTCCATCAGGTTGGTCAAGGTACTTTGATACCATAAGTAATGTCCTGATTTGTGCCTAAACCTATACGGACTGGATTGGACGATTTTCTGAGTTTGCAATAAAGCGAACTCCATCATTATTTTTTCTTTATCATCAGGGTGAAAAAAATCAAATCCAATTTTCCGTTTAAGCTCTTCTGGCTTATAACCAAGTTTACTTGGGATATTAGGGCCTACTTCAAAAATTCTGGCATCTAAGTCCAGTAAAAAAAGCAAATCAGAGCCTTCTTCTACCAAAGCCCTGTATTTTCTTTCTTTCAGTTTCAGGGTATGTTCTGCCTCAAGGATCCCGGACATATCCATCCCAATACCAAAAATACAATGTTGGCCACGGTAAAAGATTTTAGAGGCCTTAAAGAAGAATGGATGCTCCTTTCCATCTTTGGAAGTAATGTTTGCCTTAACTTCACCTACCCCATTCTTATATACTCCTTCGATTGCTTTTTTAATTTTCTCAAATTCTAAAGGACTGTAAAGTTCACGGGGCTTAACATTGCCCATTTCACTATCTGAATATCCCGTAATATCCAATAGCACCTTGTTCCACATCAAATGACGGCCATCAGCATCAAGAAGATAAAAAGGCACAGGGAGTCCATCAAGAATAGATCGAACAAAATTCAGTTCTTCTTCAAGTCTGAATTCCAGCTCTTTTTCCTTGCTGATATCCATGATCAAACCACTTAATCGATGTGGCTTACCTTCTTTTTCAAAAACCTTCACTTTGTCTACTACCCAGATATATCCGCCGGATTTGGTCCTCATTCGGTATTCAAAAGTATGGTCCTCAAGCTTCTGCGTTTTTGAATGACAAAAATCTTTGGCAAAGTTTCTGTCGTCTGGATGAATGTGGTCTACCCAAAACGTATTAGATGACAACCATTCCTTTACAGTATATCCGAGAATGTTTTTGACCTGTCTACTGACATAAGAAAACTCAAAAGTATTGGCATCTGCCTCCCAAAAGATCCCTGCAGTATTTTCTATTAGTTTGTCCTTCAGCTCCTTTTCAACCCTCAACTCTTCTATAAGCACTTGTTTCTCCTGTTCTTTCAACCTCAATTCCAGTAATTTAACCACTTGTAACTGGAGTTTTTTCAATGCTTCAAGCTGTTCGCGCTCAAGTTCCCTAGGGATTGTATCAATCACGCACAGTGCTCCTAAAGTAACTCCATCATTCATTACCAAGGGCATTCCGGCATAAAATTTCAGCCCATCTTCCCCCTTAATCAATGGCATGTCAGAAAACCGGACATCCTCTTGTAAATTGGGAACAACAAGGGGTTTTGCTGGATCATCCAAAACACAGACACATACAGAATCCTCTATTGGTGTACGGTCAATTTCTAACCCATATCTTGATTTGAAAAATTGTTCATTTTCATCCAATAAAGTGATCAGACTGATAGGTGTCTTGCAAATGAAGGCTGCCAAAGAAGTAATGGCATCATATTCCTCCTCTGGAAGGGTATCAAGAATGTTCAGGGACTTTAATTTCTGTAATCTCTTTTGAATATTTGGGTTAGAAGAGGCTTTCATAGTGGTTTTTGGGGTGCGGGGCCAAAACTGACATCTGCCAGTTTGATGGGACTTCTTTTAATCGAACATATCCTCCTGCAGTTTATAAAAAAACTCGCAAAAAACTAAATGCTAAAATCAATAAATGAACGGAAGCAAGCTGTCAACAGTCTATATATTTAATAATTTTACAAAAGTCCATAGTAGACCTTTAGTCCATTCTCATACTTCTAATTATGATTTATTCTATCTCAGGTAAAAGAAATTCGTTATAAAAGTTAGCCGCAGCAAGTTGCTGAGGCATCAAAACATGTTCTGCCCCTAAGTCCTGAAGATATTTTTTATCCGTGGAATTTATAGCTGTAAGGTACAATTTACCCTTAAAATTTGCCCTTTGAAGTTTTAAAAGAAGATGCTTGGCTGATTCAGGCACTGGCACTGTATTGATGATACATTTTGCATTTTCATAAGGGATCTGACTGAGCAATTCAGGATCTTCAATATCGGCATAAACCACTTGTTTTCCTCTTTTGCTGTATTCTTTTACTACATTAGGATCAAAATCAACACCAAAATAAGAGCATTCATTTTCCATTTTGTCAATTTTCCCTGTAATCTCAGATCCAAGGCGACCAAGTCCAATGATGATCGTGTCATAGGATTTTTTCTTGGGAGCTTCTTTGTTTTCATTGGCATTCAATTTCTTCCTTTCAAAAATCGTAAGTACCGGAGCAATGAATCCATAAATCTGATGGGAGTACAAAATAAGGTAAGTTGAAAGGGCAATGGTAATCAAACCGACCAATGTGATCAGACCCAGAATTTCATCATTGATGTGGCCAACACTCAATCCAAGGCCTGCGAAAATCAGGGAAAATTCTGAAATCTGGGCCACAGTAAGGCCAGCTAGAAAACCAGTTCTTTTCTTGTATCCCATAATACCCATGATGACCAAAACTATAATTGGGTTACCTATCAAGACGAAAAACGAAAACACCAAAGCGCTAGGAACCTGCTCACCGATGACTGAGAAATCAAGCTCAGAACCCAAATTGACAAAGAAAAACAAAAGAAGGAAATCTCTAAGACTTGTCAGTCTACCGGATACCAAATCCTTGAAAGGAGAGGATGCCAATGTGACTCCCGCTAAAAATGCTCCTACTTCGCCACTGAATCCGATCAATTCCCCTACTCCTGCCAAAGCCACTGCCCAAGCAATGGCAAAAAGCGTCAATAGCTCTGCCGACTTGGCAAGAAAATGACTTACCCTAGGTATAAGGTATTTCATCATCAAAATGGTAAAGGCAACAAAAATCACGCTGTAGAGCAGTGTTTTCCCTATTTCTTCTATAACAGACCCATCTCCTTCTCTACCAATGGTTGCAAGTACTATCATTACAATGATGACTACCAAATCCTGTACAATCAAAAATCCAATGGCAATCTGACCATGAAGGGAGTCTATTTCCTTTTTATCCGATAGAAGCTTTACGATGATAATGGTACTGGAAAAAGTAAGCGCCACTGCTATATAAAAACTTTCAAGGTTGCCAAAACCTAAAGCCAAGCCAATCAGGTATCCGAACAAAGATGTAAACAATACCTGCCCCAGGCCTGTCATCAAAGCAATTTTTCCAGTTGACTGAATTAGTCTCAGGTCCAACTTCAGACCTACAATAAATAAAAGGATAGAGATCCCAATTTCAGCAAGTAGGTGAATATTTTCTTTGGATTGGACAATGTCCAAAAAAGATGGTCCAAGAAGAATACCCAAAAAGATAAACATCACAATCAGAGGCTGTTTTAAAAACTGCCCTATACCTCCCAGAATTGCCGCAAACAAGAAAATCAATGCGAATTCAGTAAAGGGATTTTTTGCTAACTCCTGCAAATACTCTATCATGGAAGAATGATTAAAGGAGCGAAATTATTATAAACCAATTCATTGATCATAAACTTTCTGAAAAGCTGATCAGTAAATGATCTAGACCCCTTCTGCACGACAAGAAAAGAGTGTTCAAAATCCTGATAGAATGATTTCAGTGCATCCAATGCATCATCTCCCATAAATAGTCTGCTTTCAGTGTCTGTAATTGGAGAAAATTCCGAACTGAGTTTTTCAAGAAATCGGCTTGATTTATCAAGATCATCTTGTGGGGTCACTACAGAGACAAATTCAATTTTATTGAGCTTACCGGAAAGAGATTGAATAATTTCCAGTAGTGCTTTTTCATTTAGCCCCTTTTTATAGTGTACGCTTACCATCAATTTTTCAGGAAGAAGCTCTCTTAATTCCTTAGGGACTCCGATAATAACATTTGGCAATAGGTCAATTAATTGGGTAGTGGTACTTCCGATCAGGAATCTGGAAATACTACCTGTACCTTTGATTCCTAAAACCACAATATCCTCAGGACTGATTTTTCCTGAATCTTTTATAAAAACAGTTAGACTTTCGGTAAATATATGTGTTGGTGTGTTGATATCCAGGCCAGCTTCTTCCAGCAGCTCATTGATCTGGCTTTTGGCTTCTCTCTTGAGATCATATTCCAAACGCAACCGTTGATCTCTATCCGTCAAAGTGGGAAATATCAATTCTATTTTGTGCAAAACAATTGTCTCCCATCCATATTGCTTTTTCCAAGCTGCTGCAAGCCTCAATTGTTCTAGGGCATATGATGAAAAATCCACTGCAACTATCAGTCTTTTGGACATGTTATTACTCTTTATAATTGAAAAACTAAAATACTACTATTTGTTGTATTGTCCTTCCTGATTTTGATAAAAGCAAATCCGTAATTAACCGGATTGCTGAAAAAAAACTGCCAGGCTTAAATGCATATCTTGTTTTAAAGCTTGAATATGCTTTCAAAACCTGGCAGGTTCAATTTAATCAAAGTAAAATATGAAATAATCTTCACAAAGATTAAGTGAATTCATTTTTAGGCAGCATTTCTTGCAGCATTGATAATCGCAAACATGGTTCTCAAAATCAACATTTGCAGGGTCCTGTCCTCTTTCCCCGATTCTAACATGGATTGAATGGCATACTGTTGTATAGTTATCACTGGCAAAACAATTTTTTCCCTGATAGCAATGGATTCCTTAGAGGTAAGGTTGTCTTGTAGTAATGTATCCATTCCTGAGACTTCCAAAAGCATCTGAATGGTACGTCTGTATTCTTCAAACATCAACTCCCAAAATTCAGCGTACTCCTCATTTTCCTTAAGGTAAGCTGTGGCTTTGTAGAAAGATTTGGCCAAGGATTGCATAGAATTACCCAAGAGTGACCTGAAAAACAAGGAATCCTGATAAAGTGTTTTGGCTTTTTCAAATTCTCCTTCCTCCTTAAGTTTGGACAAAGCAGCTCCCACACCAAAAAAACCTGGGATATTCTGCTTCATCTGGGCCCATGAACCCACAAAAGGAATGGCCCGCAAATCTTCAAATTTCAATCCGGAACCTTTTCCTCTTTTAAGTGGTCTGGAACCGATATTTACCTGACCAAAATATTTCAATGGGGTCACATGTTCTAAGTAAGGGACAAATTTTGGATGGCTTTTGAAGTCTTTGTAAAACTGATAGGAGATTCCCGCCATTTTTTCAATGATTTCCCTCTGTTCCCCACTTAGGTTTTTCTCAGAAGAAGGGTAAAGTTCATTTTCCAGGCCAGCGCAGAGCAACTGCTCCAAATTATAAGTACAGGAAACCTGCTTCCCATAATTGGCAGAAATGGTCTGCCCCTGAATGGTCACCTGGATTTCGGCATTTTCTACTTTTTCACCCAAGGAAGCATAGAAGTTGTTCATGTTTCCCCCTCCTCTGGCCGGAGGTCCGCCCCTACCATCAAAAAATACCACACTCACATCATACTCCCTTGACACTTTTGTCAGTTCTTCCTTAGCCAATAAAATAGACCAATTGGCACGGATATATCCACCATCTTTGGTACCGTCCGAGAAACCAAGCATGATGGTTTGTTTGGAATTTCTATTTTTCAAATGATCCCGATAGGCCTCGTTTTCATAGAGCTTTCTCATGATTTCAGGAGCTGCTGCAAGATCATCGATGGTTTCAAAAAGAGGTACGATATCCAAGGGAAGGTTTTTCACTTCCTTGCCAAATCTGAGTCTGGAAAGCTGAAAAACCTCAAGTATATGCAATGCCGATTGGCAGTTGGAAATGATGTACCGGTGCAATCCTTCTTCACCGTTATTTTGCTGTACGGTTTTGACCGCATCAAAGCTTTTCATCATTTCCTGATGGAATTCGTTTTTGAGTTGGGACTGATCCGGAATACCTTCAATATCCAAGAGATAAGAGATTTTAGACTCTTCGGAAAGCTTTTGGAATTTTTTCAATTCTTCTTTTCCCGACTTTACTTCTATCAACTCATCCCAAAGTCCATCATGCTTGCGGCTGTCCTGCCTTACATCCATATTGGCAAAATGGAAACCGAAAATCTTGACTTTCAGTATGAACTCGTCCAATTGATCCAGAAACAATCCATCGTGGTATTCCACCAGACCCTGACGGGCTTTCATCAGGTCTACTAAAAGCTCTTCTTTACTATTATAGTATCCCTTATTTTCAAAAAGTGAATTGAAAAGTCCATTTTCCACAGTCATCATAATGGGCTCCACGTTTTTGAAAGTAAGCCTTCTCCGCAGTTTGCGGATATCTCGGTAGTAGCATCTCAGAATCCACTTTTGAAGTCTTTCGGCAACTTTAACAGTAATATCGTGGGTGACAAATGGATTGCCGTCACGGTCTCCTCCAGGCCAGAAGCCCACTTTTAGCAGTCCAGGATTTTCCCATTCATGAAGAGGTACCTCAAGGGAGTTGAGCAATCGGGTAAGTATATCCGGAATACTTTGATAGAATACATTGACCAAAAACCAGATTAGACTGACTGCTTCATCTAAAGGGGATGGTTTCTCTTTATTGATAAAACCGGTTTTTCCTAACTGCTGAAGCAACAGATCAATACTGCCAAGGTCATTGTTTCTAATCGCTGATTCAAGATCGGTAATGATGCCCAAGACACTTCCTGGATAAAATTGCGTCGGGTGTGCAGTAAGTGTCAGTCTTACGGAAAAATTTTTCAACTTTTCGATCAGTGCCTTTTTCTTACCGTCATTTCCAGCCCTGGCGATCAAAGCCGAAACACTTCCTTTTCCTTTTAAGTCATGGATTTTTTCAAATGCTGCATCTTCGATAGAGTCAAAAAGGACAACTTGCCTCTCTACATATTGAACCATCTTGAAAAGAAGGTCGTGTCTTTCTTTGGCAGAATTGTTGGGCATCAGCTCATCAAAAAATCCCTCAATGATTTCTTTAGGGCTTTTATCTTTTTCAAAGCCCTCTTGGCATTTTGAAGACAGTATAGGCAGCAGAGTACCTGTCCTATGGATATCACTAAAAGGGAGATCGAGAAAAAGGCTGTTGTAGATCGTAAAACGTTTGGCTACTTCAGTTTGGTAATTGTTTATTGACATAGTAGGTTTAATGGTTAATAGGCTGTGAATTTAGTAAAAAATAAACATTAGGCCTTATTTATGTAAGAATCTTCAATAAAATTGTTGTTTTGATGCATTTTTGATATAAATACATTCGAAATGATGATTTTTTCATATCAAAACCAGTTGGATATTAAAAAAGCAAGGAACCTTTCAGGTAAAGATTAAATTTGTACTTTAGTATTTGAGTCAATCCAAGAATTCAACTAACCCTTTATGATTTTTGCAGTTATTTCAGGATTTCTAAGCGCTGCTTTATTACCCTTATTTTCCAAAATCAACAAAAACCTTGTGCCTAAGGTATATCCATTTGTTCCTCTGGGAATATTTGTTTACCTGCTATATTTGATGCCAAGCGTACTGCAAGAAGGAAGTTTGATGTGGAATTATCCATGGGTACCTAGCTTCGGGGTTGATCTGGTATTCCGACTTGATGGTCTTTCATTGCTCTTTGGATTACTTATTACAGGTATAGGTACGCTCGTATTTTTTTATACCTCTTATTATCTTAAAGGAGATGAATACTTGGATCGGTTCTATGGCTACCTGAGCATGTTTATGGCTGCTATGTTGGGGCTGGTTTTCTCTGATAATCTTATTTGTCTGTTTGTATTCTGGGAGTTGACCAGCATCAGTTCTTTTTTCCTCATTGGCTATAAAAATAATGACCCTTCTTCCAGAAAATCAGCTTTGACAGCATTAGGCATAACTGGATTTGGAGGATTGGTTTTGCTGGCGGGACTGATCTGGATGGGTTTTGTCAGCGGCACTTTTTCTTTTACAGAGCTGATTACCACTCCTGAGGTATTCAGAGAGCACTCGTCCTATATCTGGATAGTGGTTATGGTTTTTGTGGGAGCATTTACCAAATCAGCCCAATTCCCTTTCCACTTTTGGTTGCCTGGAGCCATGAAAGCTCCCACTCCTGTAAGTACCTATCTGCATTCCGCTACGATGGTGAAGGCCGGGATCTATCTATTGGCAAGATTTACACCAATCCTTGGAGGTACAGCTATCTGGCAGGAGACTTTGATAATTGTCGGAGGCATCACCATGCTTTTTGCGGCAGTTCATTCACTTTTTAGGACAGATTTAAAAAGCATTCTGGCCTACTCTACTATTTCCGCTTTGGGAATCTTGGTATTTCTTTTGGGGGTCGGTACACAAGATGCCCTCTTAGGTGCAGGTTTATTTATTCTGACACATGCGCTTTACAAAGCAACTTTGTTTTTGATTACCGGAATCATAGACCATGAGACCGGAACCAGAGAAGTCACCCGCCTGGCGGGTTTGCAGAAGGTAATGAAGCCTGTAGCTTTTGCAGGATACCTAGCGGCATTATCAAGTGCTGGGGTTCCTATGTTTTTAGGCTTTATCAGCAAGGAAATCATGTATGAAGGAGTATTTCACTCCAGTTCGCTTGCTTGGGTTCTTACAGCTGCTTTGGTCATTACCAAGGTGATTTTATTCGTCGCAGGATTTTGGGTAGGTGTTAAGCCATTTTCGGGAAACCTGCCAGCTGAATACCAAAAAGTCCATTTGCCCAATCCATTACTTTGGGTTCCTCCGTGCATCTTGGCTGTATTGTGTTTGCTTTTTGGAGTTTTGCCAGCAGTATTGGATGGATTTGTACAAGCTGTTTTCATTAGTTTGGTTCCTGAGGCTCCAGAAATCCATTTGGCCATCTGGCATGGTTTCAACTGGATATTGGGGATGAGTTTGGTGACTTTGGCTTTGGGATTTGGCCTGTACCTCTTTTTCAAGCCTTCGACTAATTTGATTCTCAAAACACAAACTTTTGATAATTTATCTCCTATTAATATAGCAGAGAGTGGCGGAAGAATATTTAAAGCTTTTGCCTGGAAGTGGACCGGTTTTTTTCAAAACGGTTATCTCCGAAATTATGTCATCACCATTTTGCTTTTCCTCACAGTATTGGCCGGATATCGGCTTTATGATGGAGTGGATATTCATTTGGATTGGAATCAGATTTCCCAGATAACACCTTCAGAATTTTTGGTGGTAGTATTGATGGTGGCGTCTATTTTCTTTGCCCTGATTACTAAAACCAGAACAGGGGTAATTGTAGCATTAGGAATTGTTGGACTGGCCAACTGTCTGTTTTTCCTCTACTATTCTGCTCCAGACTTGGCGATGACACAGTTTTCGATTGACACATTAACAGTCTTGTTGTTTATGTTGGTGTTGGTTCAACTTCCCAGAAACCGCTCCTTTTCATCTAGAAAGGTAAGGCTTAGGGATGGGTTTCTTTCGTTGATGTTTGGGAGCCTGATTGCGATTTTGGCTCTGGAGGTTTTTGAAGCTCCTTCTTATACAGAAGTTTCGGACTATTATGCAGAAAACGCCTATATACTGGCCAAAGGGAAAAATGTAGTAAATGTGATTTTGGTAGACTTTAGGGGCATAGATACTATGGTAGAAACAGTGGTGCTGGTCATTGCAGCCATAGGGGTTTTCAGCCTTTTAAACCTTAACCTCAACCCTTTTAAAAAGAACTGATTATGAAGTCTTTGATATTTCAAACGGCCTCCAAATACCTGCTTCCCTTGCTGCTGTTGTTTTCGGTATTTATCCTGCTCAGAGGGCATTACCTTCCCGGTGGAGGCTTTGTAGGCGGCTTGATGGCAGCGATAGCTTTTATCCTGCATTCCTTTGCATTTGGATTAAAGGAAACAAGGTCTATAGTCCGGTTGAATCCCAGGTACTTGATGCCAATTGGCTTGGCTTTATCCATAATGGCTGCTGTAAGTCCTTGGCTGGTCAATCTTCCGGTGATGACCGGGCTTTGGTATGACGAACCTATTAAGCTGATCGGGATGGTAGGATCTGCTTTGGTTTTTGATATCGGTGTTTATTTGGTAGTGATAGGTTCTACTCTTACCATTATGTTTTCTATTACAGATACGATTTGACATGGAGTTATTGTTGATATTTATTATTGGACTTTTGCATGCAGCAGGCATTTATATGCTTTTGAGGAGAAGCATGTTCAAGATGATTATTGGTCTGATTTTTCTGGGAAATGGTGTGAATCTGTTGATATTTCTTTTGGGAAGGCTTGTAAAAGGCAAACCTCCTGTGATCGATGAAGCTTCCAAAGTCTTTACAGACATTTACGCGGATCCTGTACCCCAGGCCCTTATTCTTACTGCGATCGTAATCGGATTTGGCTTACAGTCATTTGCCATTATTTTGATAAAAAGAGTCTATAAGGTCCTGGAAACGGATGACTTAGATGAGTTGAATTCAACTGATGAAGAAATATGAGTAACATTTGGATAGTCCTGCCTATTTTGTTTCAGTTGACCTCTGCGGTTCTGTTGCTGTTTTTTTGGAATTATATCAAGATCCAAAAAATACTCAGTGCTTTACTTTCGCTTTTGGGTTTGGGAATTTCTCTGGTGCTATTTAAGGAAGTTTACAACGAAGGACTTTTGGTCACACAATCCGGCAACTGGTCAGCACCTTTTGGTATTTCCTTTGTTGCAGATACTTTTGGTACCACAATGGTGCTACTTGCCTCTGTGGCAGGCTTGGCTGTTTCGGTATTTGCTTCTGCAAGTATGACCAAAGCCAGGCTTCAGTTTGGATTTTATCCTATGCTCCATTTTTTGATCATGGGGTTACAAGGAGCTTTCCTTACCGGGGATATCTTTAACCTCTATGTGTGGTTTGAAGTAATTATTATTTCCTCATTTGTATTGATCACCATAGGAGGTAAAAAAGCCCAGCTTGAAGGAGCGATCAAATATGTAGCTTTAAACCTGCTAGCATCCGTTTTCTTTCTTATCGGAATAGCCTTCCTTTATGGTCTTACAGGATCATTGAATATGGCAGATCTTGCGCTGAAGGTACAAGAGATTGACAACAAAGGCCTGATCAATGTGACGGCCAGTCTTTTCTTAGTTGCCTTTGGGATCAAATCAGCCGTATTTCCTCTTTACTTTTGGCTCCCCGCATCCTATCACACCCCACCACCGGCAGTTGCGGCTATTTTTGGTGGATTACTCACCAAAGTAGGTGTATATGCCATGGTCAGGACTTTCACGCTGATATTTGTGGGGGATGAGTTTTTGAGTGTTATTCTATCCGTAATGGCAGCTTTGACCATTCTTTCCGGAGGTCTCGGGGCAATGGTACACCAGCATCTGGGGAAAATTTTCGGCTATTTCATCATTTGCCATATCGGATTTATGATGGCAGGTGTAGGTATGATGACCGAACTGGCCATCATGGGAACAGTTTTTTACCTAGTTCATGACATTGTAGTCAAAACCAACCTTTTCATGGTGTCAGGAATTGTGCTGAAGATCAATGGTACCCAAAATATCAAAGAACTTGGCGGTATGTACCAAAACTACCCCCTCCTATCCCTGTTGATGGCTATCCCCCTCTTTTCACTTGTAGGCATCCCACCTTTGTCCGGATTTTGGGCAAAACTCTTTTTTATACAAGGGGGACTTGAAAGTAATGAATACCTTTTAATTGCTTTTATAGTGTTGGGTTCTTTCCTTACCTTATGGGTCATAGCAAAAGTATGGGCTGAGGTATTCTGGAAAAAAGGTGAAAACTTACCGAAGAAAGCAAGGGGCATTTATTTCAGAGAGCTTGGAAGAAGGCAAAAACTAGCATTGATCCTACCGGTAGTTTTTCTGAGCATCATTTCTTTATATATTGGATTAGGAGCTGAAAATATTGTCAGCCTGTCAGAGCGAATAGCAAAAGAACTTATGAATCCTGAAGCGTACATAGAAGCTGTAATGAGTAAAAAACTGAATGCCTTATGACCAAATCCTTATTGTTGAGCAATATTCTATTGGCCTTGGTTTGGGTTTTTGCTACAGGAACTCTGACCCAAGAAAATTTTCTGTTTGGATTCCTGATCAGTTTTGGAATACTTTGGATCATCAATATCAATAAGGCTGAAAACAAGTATTTTACAATCCTTCCAAAAACAGCATGGTTCATTATAGTGATACTGGGCAAAATCGTTAAGGCTAACTTACAGACCGTTAAGGAATCACTTTATTCCAAAGAAAAGCTGAACCCTGCCATCATCAAGATTCCCTTGAGGGCAGAAACAGACCTTGAAATTACCTTTTTGGCAAATTTGATCTGTCTGACCCCTGGAACCATGGTTGTGGATGTGTCCACTGATAGAAAAGCCATGTTTGTCCATACCCTCCATTGCGAAAGCAAAGAGGATTTTATCAAAGAAATAAAAGTGAAACTTGAAGACCGATTATTGGAACTGATGCGATGAGTATATACGACTATTACAATTATGTGATTCTACCTATTTTGGGTATCTCGGTGATCTTGGTTTTTATCCGATTTCTTAAAGGACCAAGCATACCTGACAGGGTAATTGCATTGGATGTGCTTATCCTTATAGCCATTGGGATTATCGCAATTTACAGCATGCAAAATGACCAAAGTACCTTTCTGGATATTGCCATGCTATTTGCATTGATAGCCTTTTTGGGAACAGTGGCTTTTGCTTATTTTCTAATCCAAAGAAGCGAAAAAGATGAATGAGATTATCATAATGGTCATGATGACTTTTGGTGCACTTTTCGTATTGTCTACAGCAGTGGCCATGTTGACCAAGCCAGACGTATACCTAAGGATCAATATTACTACCAAGACAGCCACTTTGGGTTTGGGATTGATATTGCTTTCTGCAGCCATCTATTTTCAGGACTATTCTGTAACGACTAGGGTCGTAGCCATCATTCTGTTTATTTTCCTGACTGCTCCTATTGGTGGTCACATGCTGATGAGGGCAGCCTATTTTACTAAAACCAAAAAATGGGATGGGATGAAAATAGATGATCTTGAGGGGCAATATGATGCGGAAACCAAAGAACTTTACAGTGAAAACAAAAAAAGTGGTATTACTCCCAAATCAGCTGATAAGGATGAAAACATTTAAACTTAGGGTAATTTGTATCCAACTTGTTTTATCACTCCTTTTGATGAGTTGTGGTTCTGAAAACAATACAGAAATGGAAAAAACCATCTATACATTCTTGGTAGGTGCTTATACAGAGAATGATTCGCAGGGGATCGGTCTTTTATTCTTAGATCCAGAACATGGCGAAATGGCTGTGAAAACAATTGGCCCGGGAGTCGAGAATCCTTCATTTGTGATCGCTGATAAAGCTGAAAGAAGGGTTTATGCTGTCGAAGAAATTTCCGATGAAAAGGGAGGTAAAGTCAAAATGTTTGAATTTGATAAGGAAAAAGGAAAACTTAATATGATTGATGAGGCCTTCACACAAGGAGACCATCCCTGCTATCTTGCTTTAAGTCCTGACGAAAAAATATTGGTGGTTGGCAACTATTCAGGTGGGAATTTTTCAGCCTATTCAGTCAAAGATAAAAAACTTGAATTGCTGCAAACCATTCATCATGAGGGAAGCAGTGTGAACAGGGAGCGGCAAAATCAAGCCCATGTACACAGTACTGTTTTCCACCCTGAGCAAAACCTTCTCTTAGTAGGAGACTTGGGAACGGATAAAATTCACCTATATAGTTTTGACACTGATTCAGAAAAACCAATTGAATTTCATTCAACTCCTTTCATTCAGGTTGAACCAGGATCAGGGCCTAGACATTTGGAGGTTTTAGAAGAAAAGAACATCGTCTATCTGATTCATGAAATGACAGCAGAAATTGGTGTTTATCATTTAAATAACGATGAAGCGAAGCATCTTCAGAGCCTTTCTTTAACAGATGAGAAATTTGAAGGAGAATTAGGTGCTGCTGAATTGAGAGTTTCTCCGGACCAGAGATTTCTTTATGCTTCCAATCGTGGAGATGCCAATGAAATCACCTGTTTTTCCATTTCCAATGACGGAAAATTAGAATTTAACCAAAGAGTATCAAGTGGTGGGAAGATGCCGAGAAATTTCATAATTACCCATGATGGCAAATATCTGTTGGCAGCACATCAGGAATCCTCTGATATAGTGGTGTTTGAAAGAAACTTAGAAAACGGAAAATTGAAAGAAAGCACTTTAAAAATCAAAATTCCCAAACCAGTGTATCTTTTTGAACTGGAAGATTCCAAATAAATCTCTAATTATGTAATAAATACAGGTTGAAAAATGAAATATTTTTTGGTTAATCACCAAAAATACTTTGGAAATATTTTAACATAATGGTTTTAATTGTAAAAAGTATCCGTACCTTTGAATCATTAATAATTCAATTTCAATATCATGAACACAGGAAAAGTAAAATTTTTTAACGAGTCTAAAGGATTCGGATTTATCGTTGACAACGAATCATCAAAAGAGTATTTCGTTCACATCACAGGCTTGATCGACGAAATCAGAGAAGATGACGAAGTTACTTTCGACCTTAAAGAAGGAAGAAAAGGCCTAAACGCTGTGAATGTAAAAGTAGTCTAAGCTATATACACATTGACATCATTTTAAGAAGTCCCGGAATTTCCGGGACTTTTTTTATACCCCGATATTTGGGTTTACCCAATCTTCTTCACCTGCATCATAAAAAAGTTGACCGGATTTGATTTTTAGTGGTGAAGGTACATTATTATGATAAAGCTGTCCTGTACCAAGACCTTGAGGCAAAGAAGTATCAAAAGTTGATGTAAACTGCGCTATGGCATTCAAGCCTATATTACTTTCCAAAGCAGAGGTCATCCACCAACCTATCCCCATGCTTTCTGCTATATTAATCCATTCCATGGATGATTTGATACCTCCAAGCAGTGTTGGCTTCAAAATTATGTAAGGAGGACGGATAGTTTCCAAAAGTTCTTTTTTCTTACTTTCAGCATCTACTCCAATCAACTCTTCATCCAAAGCTATCGCCAAAGGGCTTTCTTGGCACAATTTCTCCATTTCTTTCAATTGCCCCTGCCTGATGGGCTGTTCTATGCTATGAAGATCATATTCAGCCAGCTTTTTTAGTTTTTGAAGTGCTTCTTTTGGATGGAATGCACCATTGGCATCCACTCTTAAAGTGATTTGATCTTCTGAATATTTGCTTCTTATATATCCCAACAGTTTACATTCCTGATCGAAATCAATGGCACCGATTTTCATTTTGATACAATCAAATCCTTGATCAAGTTTGGAATCTATCTGCGCTAACATGGCTTCTTTACTTCCCATCCAGATAAGACCATTGATTGGGATAGGCATTTTAGAGGTGTAAAAGCCAGTATCAAAAATCATTTTGCGGCCACCATGAAACAAGTCCAGCAAAGCCATCTCAAATGCAAATCTGATACTAGGAAAACCTGTTGGAACATGTTTCTTTACCCAATCCAATATGGCAGATTCACTTTTGGGAATATCAGAAAGCGAGAGTCTCTGACAGATTTCGGAAAGCATTTTCTCAAAATCCTCTCTGTCGTCGAGACTCAATTTGGGTAAAGGGGCCGCTTCTCCCCAACCCGAAAGGTCAGGGTTTTCTTTTCTATTGGCTTTTATAAAAAAAGTCTTCTTTTCGGTCAACGTTCCCCGTGAAGTACCGGCTTCAAACCTAAACTTCAATATATGTGGAAAATAGGAGAATTGGATTTTGTTTAAATCTAAGTTCATTCAAGCTATATTTGCAGGCCAATTGAATCTAGAACCCCGAACCAATGACTTTGTTGAATACTATTCAAAATATAAAATTATCAGATTACGAATATACATTACCTGAAGAAAAGATCGCCAAGTTTCCCCTTGAAAAAAGGGATGAATCCAAGCTGCTTCAATATAAAAATGGACAGATCAGTCATCACATGTTCCGGGATTTGCCTGGACTTCTGCCTTCGGATAGTCTCCTGGTTTTGAACAATACGAAAGTTATTCCTGCCAGAATGATTTTTCAGAGAGCTTCCGGTGCGAAGATCGAGATTTTCCTCCTTAAACCTGTGGCGCCAAGTACAGTCATCAATGAAGTTATGATCAATACTAAAGGTGTATCCTGGGAATGCATGATAGGTAACTTAAAAAAATGGAAAGAAAAGGAAATTCTAAAAGGTATTATTCAGATTCATGATCAGGAAATAGAGCTTAAAGCACAATTGATCGACAGGGATAAAAAGTGGGTAGAATTTACTTGGGACGGGCAGCACGTACCATTTGTTTCTTTGGTGGAAGCTTCAGGTGAAGTTCCCCTCCCTCCCTACCTCAATCGCAAAGCTACCAAAGAGGATAAGCCAAGGTATCAGACCGTCTACTCCAAAAAAGAAGGAGCTGTGGCAGCTCCAACCGCCGGATTACATTTTACAGATGCTGTTTTTGAGCAAATCCGAAACAAAGGGATTGAAGATGTTTACCTGACTCTTCATGTGAGTGCGGGAACTTTTCAACCGATCAAATCCGACCTTGTCACCGAACATAATATGCACAGTGAACAAGTTGCCATAGACTTGGAAACAGTAGCAAAGCTCGCAGAATCTACCTGCAAAATCGTTTCTGTCGGCACTACCTCCATGAGATCTTTAGAAAGCCTTTACTGGTTTGGTGTTAAATTACTGGCCAATGAAGCTTCAGAGTTTTTTATAGAAAAACTCTACCCTTATGGGAATTTCGAAAATCTTCCTTCTAGAAAAGAGAGTTTCAGTAAGGTACTGGATATGATGAAAACAAAAAACCTCAGAGAAATTACGGGTTCCACTGAGATTTTTATCATGCCCGGATATGAATTCAAAGTTTGTGATGGTCTTATCACCAACTTCCACCAACCTTCATCAACATTGGTATTGTTGATTGCCGCATTTACAAAAGGCGATTGGTTTAAAATCTATAATGAGGCATTAGAAATGGATTACAGGTTTCTTAGCTATGGGGACAGCAACATCTATTGGAGGGCTTGATCAGGATTCATTCCCCCCTGAGCCCAATTTATTGATTCCGTTTAGGAGGTTTTGGTAGTAAGTCCTACCTACCGGGACAGAATCCTTACCAACTGTCAGTTCTTTGGGATTGATAGTCACAATTTCTTCAATTCTTACAATGTAGCTCTTGTGGATTCTTATGAATTCATCTGAAGGCAATACAGATTCAAATTCTTTAAGAATGTTCCTTAGGGAATAAACATTGGATCTGGTCACTAATGTGGTGTAATTTCCATCTCCTTTCATCCACATGATGTCAGAAAACTTAACTTTGACAAGATTCCCTTTGTTTCTTACAAATATGGCGTCCTTTATTAGCAATGGGTTTTCTTTTTTTAGAGTCCTCTTTCCGTTACTGTTTCCATTGGACTTAGATGAATACTCTTTTAAGACCTCTTTCATGACTCTATTGGTTTATTTATTAGGTAACTTTTTGTTTTTGTAAATGTTTAAGAGAGTTTCATTTTCCTATCTTAGTGATTTGATACAGTTCAATTCATTATGAAGTTTAAGTCTATTCATTTATTACTCCTTCTCGGTTTGGTCCTTTTGGGATGTGAAAAAAAGGAAGAAACGCCCGGTATTCAGGAAGGAACTGTTAGGTTGGGAACATTGGAGCTCCAGACCTATCATCAAGGCAATCCCGGAGCGAGAATAAGTTCAGGTTCTGTCTGGAATCATGTATTTAGAAATGAAGCCAAAGTTACTTTTACGAACAGACAGACAGGTGAAAAATACGAGCTAAACTACGACCCAAATGATTTCTCTAACAGCTCCCTTTCTATGCCTTATGCAGATTATACTTATAGCTCTGAAGTGAGTGGAGGGAATTATGAAGACTTCTTGCCCTTTTTGGCGCAAGGTGAATTTAGACTTAATGCACCTACATTGGAATTAAAGCTAGAAGCGGAAACTGAATATGGCCTGATTACAGTGGAGAATAATTTTCTGGAAACTAGTCCAATTTTAGTAGATAATGGAAATTTCGACATGAACTTATTGGGCAACCATTATTATAAGTATGCTAAATCAGGCAGTCAACCTGTTTTGGAGATTATTGAAAATATTTTTCAGAATACCATAAGACGGACCATTGAAGTCGAGGCTTATAAGCATTATAATTATAGAGTCAAGGTATCCGATGGTACAGGAGAAGTGATAGATCTACAAATAAAGGACTTTGAGTTGATCGAAGAAGAACTCTTGGTCAATGTTGGTCCAGTGCCCGCATCGCAGATGCCACAATTTTTGACAAACCTTAATACAGAACTTAGAGAAAGTTCTGGTTTGGCCTATTTCAACGGTAAAATATGGACCATCAATGACAGTGGTAATGAAAACATTGTCTATCAACTCGATGAATCTAATGGAGCAACCCTAAAATCAGTAAGAATCAACAATGCTTCCAA
The DNA here is from genome assembly GCF_019343195.1 of Arthrospiribacter ruber. Lineage (GTDB taxonomy): Bacteria > Bacteroidota > Bacteroidia > Cytophagales > Cyclobacteriaceae > Arthrospiribacter > Arthrospiribacter ruber. The sequence goes on along the minus strand of NZ_RPHB01000004.1, from coordinate 18,302 downwards.
TGTTGACTGGGAAAGCCTTGCCCAGGATGACAACTTTCTTTATATAGGTGATTTTGGTAACAACTCAGGAAATAGGACAGACCTGACCGTGTACCGGGTAGAAAAGTCCAAAATCATCAATGAGGACAAAGTGGAAGCTGAAAAGATTACTTTCAAATACAGTGATCAAACAGACTTCACCGCAGCACTTAACAATAATAATTTTGACTGCGAGGCCTTTTTTTTTGCCAATGACAAGCTACATCTTTTCAGTAAAAACTGGTTGGATAACAAAACAAGGTATTACACCCTATCCAGTACTCCGGGTGACCATGTCGCCGAGCTTGTATCAGAGTTTGATTCGCAGGGCCTGATTACGGGAGCCGATATCAATCCAGTCACAGGTGATATTGTAATGGTTGGATATACCAATGCAGGCTTATCAACACAGTGTTTTGTATGGCTCTTTTCGGGATATGCTGATTTTGACATTTTTAACGGAAAGAAAAGCAGAATTGTCCTGGGCAGCCCTGCCGTTTTGGGACAGACAGAAGCTATTTTTTTGAAGCACGATAATACAGGATGGATTTCTTCCGAACAGATTTCAGCCGGAGGTTTTACTGTTCCGCCAAAGCTTTTTGGTTTTGATTACAGCAACTTTTTTTAATCCAAATCCGACACCTTCTTTGAGTTTTGACGGATGATTTTATCAAGTTCTTGGGCCAAAGACTTTAAATAAGAAAGATATTTTTTGTTTTCGGTATCCAATTGGCTATGATCTATTAATTCCAGTAAACCTAATATGGAGGATAATGGCGAGCGGAGAAGTGTACTCTGATGATGAAGGATATCTCTCATAACTCTGTTTTGGGCTTTCATTTTCTTTTCTTTCGAAGTGCTTTCCTGTACATCTTTGAAAGCATATCCAAAGCCTACAATATTTTCGAAAGGATCAATTAAAGGAAAAAACTTATGCGTAAACAATGATTTAGAGTTATTACCTTTCAATACAATTTCCGATTCAAATGATTTGAACTTACCGTTTAAGATAGATTCAGCTTCTTTCAGAAAAATTTCATCTAAGCCTTCTGACAAATAGTTGCTGAATTTGTCCCCATCATTCAACTCTCTTTTAAACTGTTTCTTTATGAATTTTTCAGCTTTGGAATTATAGCCGGATATTTTAAGGTCTCTGCCTACAAGCAAAATGCTTTCTTCTGAACTTTCCAGGACAGATTGCAAGGTCAGCTGTAGCTGTTGTATTTCCTCTGATAAGTTTTGTATATGTGAAATGTCTTTGAAAATAACATCTATTCCAGCTTTACGGGGCAAGATGTAAATTTTGTACCAACGTCCATTAAGTGTGCTAAAGTCCTCAAACACCCTCATTGTTTTACTTTCTTTGGCTTTCTTAAATTCAAGCGCATACCTATAAATGTCCTTTTCAGGGTAAACCTGCCACAATGTTTGTCCCAGAAGTTTGTCCTTTTTCTGTTCAAAGAATTTTTCTCCTAAGTGATTTACATTGAGAAACTGCCACTTATGGTCCAACTGGAAAAAAATATCCATTGCAGGATTAACATCTTTTGGAAAGGAATAATCTGTAGCGGAACTCACCACTACTTTTTTGGGATAACCAACTCCCATAATTCCTCCAAAATCCCCCTCTAGAGTCATCAAGGCAGAAAATTCCCAGCTTGATGAACCTTCATTTTGATCGATATCCAATTTGATACATTCATTTGGTCTTCCGATCACATCTATCCAAAATGAATGCAGCTCATCATTATCAAGATCCGGGAAACACTCGCTGAAGTTCACTTCACATGTAGAAAGAGGTTTTTGGCCTACGAATTTTTGAAATTTTGTATTGGCATACCAAATCTGCCCTTCCACATCTACTACGCATACATAAATCAGGTCAGAAAATTTGATATTAGATGGGATGAGGGCTTGTATTTCATCAACTTTCAACATACCAGATAGTGATTACCGTTTTTACTAAAAACAAGTTAAATTGACCTGTTTATGAGTTAAAGGTAAGCAGAGGAGGGCTTAAAATAAAATTTTGAACAGTAATAATTAATAGAATTATATTCCTTTTCAAAATAAAAAGAAGAGAATTGTTTGGTGTTAAAAAAAATTCTTTTATAAATATATAAATGGATTTTGTGTTTTCAAAAAATTAGATTAGCATATATTACCGAATTATTTAAAATAACGACAAATCAAGCCCTAGCTTGGTCAGAATTTAGGTGCAATTCTGAAATGAACTTGTCAAAATCTGCATAATCAATTTCCTTAATCATCATAATGAGTACGTGTGCCAGCTCCTGTTTGCAGAGGCTTACAGAAAACTTGTAATTCTCATGACTGATTGAATCAATTCGTTTCTCATCAAAAATCCTCTGTAAAGATTCTTTATTTTTGGATTTGATGGATAGCTTGTCAGGGTCCGTTTCATGCATATTGATGGAGAAGACGCCTTGTAAAGAAGAAATAAGCATAATCCTTAAAAGGTATTAATTGGAACTATTCAATAATTAATATATAAATTTCAATTTGTATGGTCAAAAGTATCCATTTTGAACTTGATAAAAAATACCCTGTACAGGGTAATTTTCATTTTATACTTTATTTCTATTGTTAAAAGCAATCATTTGAATCCTGGAATCAAAAAAATACTGGGCTTAACCAATTTATTTTTCAATTGATATACAAGTGTTTAATATGCATTCCACTTGGATCACGATATTTTGGTGTTTAAAATGAGATTAACATTTTGTTTAATTGTCCAATTATCATTTATATTTGCATCACTTCTGAGACAGGATGTCTTCTGGAGTTGAACAGAGGGTTGGGTGAGTGGCTTAAACCAGCAGTTTGCTAAACTGTCGTACGGGTCAAACCGTACCGGGGGTTCGAATCCCCCACCCTCTGCAAATCAAAAGCCTAATGCATAGCATTGGGCTTTGTTTGTTTAATAGCCTGCTTAGTTTGCAAAACTGTCGTAAGGGTCAAACCGTTTCGCCGCGGCGAATCGAATCCCCCACCCTCTGCTAATCAAAAGCCTGATGCATAGCATTGGGCTTTGTTGTTTTATATCAACCTATAAAGGATTTACATAGAGAAAACCTTATTTGAAATAAAAATTAAAGATAATTTGATCGCCAACATTAATGCATAATAGAGGTGAATTTTTTCTGCAATTATTAGGAGTATTACTAAAAAGGCCCGCTTTTTATTGCGGGCCTCTAATCCTTGATAAATCTTTTAGATTTAACTTAAAGTGTCACTTTCCACTTCCAGAACACTGTCGACGGGAGTAACTTCCTCAATTACTGCAGGCTGTTCTGTTTGCTCTGTTTCCACAGGTTTCTGCACAGAATCTTCTGTAGATTTGTTGCCGCAAGATGCTAAGAGTGCCATACCGGTCACCAGCATCAAAGCTAATTTTTGTTTCATTTTTTTGTTGGTTTAAAGTCCAAACCGGACATCTATTACTGATCAAATCTAGTGCTAGATTTTATGTTCATATCGAGATTCTTGGTTTAATTTGAGAAATATTTCAAATCATTATGATTGTAGAGTTTGCACTTGTAATTCTAGGTTTTGTCTCCCTTATTTTTGGAGCCAGTTGGCTGGTTGACGGAGCTTCTTCCTTAGCTAAAAAATATAGAGTTTCTGATCTGATAATTGGTTTGACCATAGTTGCTTTCGGAACTTCAGCTCCTGAATTGGTTGTCAATATTATAGGCTCCAATATATTTAATATACTATTGATCCTATCCATAAGTGGCATCATTCAACCATTTGAGTATAATCCAAAATTTAATTTAGATTTATACATGCTTATTGGAGGCACATTCTTTCTTTTGACCACAATGCTTACCGGGCAAAAGAAAAGTGTAGATCGATGGGAATCGGGTGCACTTATGCTGACCTATATTATTTATACAACTTATTTAGTGCTAAAGGAATTCTAAAATCAATGCCTAAGAAATACGGCTATTCAACATTACCCATCGATTAAGTAGGGCTTGCTGAAAAAACCTCAGGTATGCCAGATTCAAAGCGGGCAAATTAAGATGTATGCTTATACTTCGAGTGAGCCCAATGAAGAACCTGTCAAATCGCCAGGCAGAGATGGTATGCAATTCTATCAAATCCTTACTTAGGAATACCCTTTTTCATCACTTATCTCCCATTATCTTTATTGATGTAATCTCCCCATATTTTGAGTTTTAAGCTTTTCATCTTTGCATGGAGTTAAAAGATAACATCAAGAAATCGAGCATGACATAAGCGACACATATAGTGATGACTATTAGGCACGCGAGATTCTATAGCCTGTCCCGACCAATCTGGATGACAACTGAAAAACAAAAATAGACACATGAAAACACTATTAAGATTCTTCACTTTACTATTCACGATATCCTTTGTGGGTATCTATGATGCATATGGAACTGTAATCAAAGAAAAATCTCTTCTTTGGAAAATCTCAGGAAATGGTTTGGAAAGTCCCTCCTATCTGTTTGGAACAATCCACGTTATTTGTGAAGACAACTTTTTGATGAATGAACAAATTGAAGCTGCCTTAAAAGCAAGCGATCAGCTGGCCTTAGAAATCGATGTGACTGACCCTGAAATGATGGCTAATATGCAGATGCTATCCGTAAATCAAGAGATGAGAAACATCAAAGAAGACTTAAACCCTGAGCAAATTGACACTGTAAATGAGTATTTCACAGCAAAATTCGGAGCAGGTATTGACCAATTAGGAATTTTAAAGCCCTTTGTTATCTCTTCCCTATTAATCCAAGGTAGTTTGCCTTGTTCTTCAGCTGTATCCTATGAAAATTTCCTTTCGGAAACCATGAATAAAGATAGCAAACAAGTAGTCGGATTGGAAACCATCGAGTTTCAAATGTCCATTTTTGACAAAATCCCACATAAATTTCAAATCGATGAAATTGTCAAGTCCATTACTGAAAAAATATGACAGAGGAATTCCTTGATTTAATGGATGCTTACACCAGCCAGGATATTGACAGGATGTATGGGCTTGTAATGGACTCTCCTCTATTTCAAGAGTATGCCGACCTTTTATTGGCTGAAAGAAACAAGAGTTGGATAGTTTAGATAGAAGAATTGATCAAGCGAGCCTCAACATTTGTAGCTGTGGGTGCTGCACATCTTCCGACCGAAACAGGTGTCATTCAATTGCTCAAAGATCAGGGCTATAAGGTAGAACCAATTATTTTCTAAGTCTACTAGCATTTTAATTAACTAAATCAACTATTTTACAGTGAGCAATCAAACTTGATCTAAGTTGCTCCCCATTTCCATTAACCAAAAACTTCAATCTATGAAACTTGAAATTCTCAACCTTAACAAACAATATGCAAATGGAGTGCACGCCCTGAAGGATGTAAGCCTCACCATTGGAAAAGGAATGTTTGGACTACTTGGTCCCAATGGTGCCGGAAAATCTTCTTTGATGCGAACACTGGCAACCTTACAAGAAGCCGATAGTGGTGAAGTCAGGTTGGGGGAAATAGATGTTCTCAAAGAGAAAGATAAGGTTAGGGGGATTTTAGGCTATCTTCCCCAGGAATTTGGGGTATACCCAAGAAGTTCAGCGGTGGAGCTATTAGATCATCTAGCTTTACTCAAAGGAGTCACAGTAAGTAAGGAGAGAAAAGAGTTGGTAGCGTACCTTTTACAAAAAGTTAATTTATATGAACATAGAAAGAAAGCTGTCAAATCCTATTCCGGCGGTATGCGTCAACGCTTTGGCATTGCACAATGCCTGATTGGAAATCCAAAGTTGATCATTGTGGATGAGCCTACGGCAGGTTTGGATCCAGGGGAACGAAACCGTTTTTACAACCTGCTCAGTGAAATCGGTGAAGAAGCCATTTTGATCCTTTCTACCCATATTGTACAGGATGTCAGGGAGCTGTGTACCCAAATGGCCATTATGAACCAAGGTGAAATGCTCTATAATGGAACAGTGGATGATGCACTTGACCTGATCCAGGGGAAAGTTTATGAAAAAAGTGTAGAAAAGAATAACCTGCCGGATTACAGAGAAAAGCATGATGTGATCAGTGACAAGTTAGTAGGTGGCAAACCGTTGATACATGTTTTTGCCCAGCAAGCACCCGAGGAAGGTTTTACTCCAGCTGATGCCAATCTGGAAGATGTTTTTTTTGCTAAGATCAACCAATTGATTTAATCCTAAACTCCTGATTATGTTTGTTTTCCTAAAAAAAGAAATTAAGACTTGGATCAAAAGCCCCATGCTCTGGATATTTTTTCTGATCATTGGTCTTTTGGTGTTTGGAGCTGTCAGCAGTGATGAAATACAGATCGGTGGAGCTACTACAAGTGTCAAGAAGAATGCCCCATCTGTGATACAGCAATACTATGGGGTGATGTCCCTGATTGCATTATTAATGACAACAGCATTTATGAATGCTACTGCCAATAGAGATATTGACTCAGGCTTTTCAGGTATTTTATTTTCATACCCTATCAAAAAATCATCCTATTTCTTCGGGAAGTTTTTAGGTGCTTATTTGATCGCCCTGATTCCTTTGTTGGGCATCAGTGCTGGTGCATTGATTGGGCCTTTGATGCCATGGGCAGATCCTAATCGTTTCGGCCCTTTGTACTGGGAAGGCCATATCCAGGGAATGTTGACTTTTGGTATTCCCAATACTTTCATTATTGGCGTTCTTACTTTTGCTTTAGCAATTACATTCCGAAACAATATGGTTTCTTATATCGGAGCCATGGGGCTTCTGGTATTATATGCTGTATCTGGAAGGTTTATTGCCGATATAGAAAAAGAATGGCTCGCAAATCTACTTGACCCATTCGGCTTTTCTCCTTTGAATCTTGCTACCAAATATGCTACTGTAGAAGAATTGAATACCACAGCAGCGGGATTGCAGGGAGATTTCTTGTGGAACAGACTTTTTTGGATGGGAATTGCCACACTTTTTCTTCTGGTGCTTTACAGTAGGTTTTCCTTTCAACAGAAAAAGGAAAAAGCCAAGAAGAAAAAGAATGTTGATCAACCAGAATTGCAAAATCCTATCTCTCTTAGGATGCCAGCTATCCAACAAAAACCTGCCACAACATTTTCTTTGAGGGTGTTTTTAAAGTTGACGGCCTTTGAACTGAAAGCCATTGTCAAAAACCAGACTTTTATTATCATTTTGATCATTGGAATCATCAATTTAGTCACCTCCCTGACACTATTTACAGGAAGGTATGGGAGTAGTAATTATCCTTTAACCTATGATGTAGTTGAAAGCATACAAGGAGCCTTCTCATTATTTCTGATAGGTATTGTTATTTTCTATTCTGGTGTATTGGTCTGGCGGGACAGGGATGTTAAGCTGGATGAAATCAAAGATGCAACCCCGACTGCCACCGGGCTTTTCCTTTCTTCCAAGATCACTGCACTCCTACTTAGTGTGCAACTGATCCTTGTCATTACGATATTGATTGGTGTGATTGCCCAGGCTTCCTATAGCTACTTCAATTTTGAGCTTGGAGTATATTTCAGATCACTTTTGGTCAACGAGTTTCTGTTCTTTACTTATTTGACCATATTGGCTGTTTTCTTCCACTATCTGATCAATAACCGATATATCGCCTATTTTGCCTTTGTAGTATTTATCATTGCCATAGATTTTGTTTGGCAGGCTTTGGAAGTAGAAACCTTGATGGTTAGTTATGGATCGGTACCGAGAGGAACTTACTCTGACCTAAATGGTTTTGGTCCTTGGCAAACTGCTACTTTCTGGTTTCAACTCTACTGGGCAGCATTTGCCATGATATTGATTTACGTAAGCTACCTTTTTCTTTCCAGAGGTAAATCCCTAGACCTGAAAAGCAGGTGGCAGGAAGCTACCACCAGATTGAAAAGTAGCAAAATCCTGATTACCTCTATTTTTGTCATATTCGTTTTGGTCGGCTTCAATGTATATTACAATACACTGGTCTTAAATGACTATGAATCCAGTGATCAGGTAGAAAGAAAACAGGTAGATTATGAAAATACCTACAAGTTATATGAAGGTATACCACAACCCAAATGGATCAGCATAGATTATCATATTGAGCTTTATCCATCTGAGAGGGATTTGGAATTTGAGGTCAAAGGCATCTTGGAGAATAAATCAAATGTACCTCTTACGGAATTGCATTTTTCCATTTCAGACACCAAGAACCCCTTAAGCTTAATTATTGAAGGGGCAGAAATTAAAGAAAATGATACGGAGTTGGGGTATAGAATTTACGAGCTTTCTAACCCAATGCTTCCCGGTGATCAACTCGAAGTTTTCATAACTGGAGAAAAGCGTACAAAAGGCTTTGAAAACAGGGTCTCAAATACCAGAATTGTAGAAAATGGCAGCTTCTTTTATTCCATGGAAATGGTTCCTGATATCGGATACCAGCCTGATAATGAATTAAGGGATAGAAATAAGCGAAGAAAAAAAGACCTACCCGAAAGAAAACGTATGCCTTCTTTGGATGAAAACAACCTAGAGGCTAGAAATTACCATTATATCACCAACAGCAGTGATTGGATTGAGGTGAAGTCGATAATTGGTACTGAGGCTGGTCAGATTGCCATAAGTCCAGGCAAGCTTGTCAGGGAATGGGAAGAAAATGGGAGAAGGTATTTTGAGTATCAGCAAGAAGCTCCATCCGTTCATTTCACTTCTTTCCTTTCGGCAGATTACCAAGTCGAACGTCAGCAATGGCAGGATGTAGATATCGAAGTATATTACACCAAGGGTCATGAATACAACATTCCGAACTTTGCCAATGCCATGAAAAAATCTTTGGACTATTATACAAAGCATTTTGGACCATATCACCACAGTCAGCTGAGGATTGTTGAATTTCCTAGGTATGCAGGTTTTGCCCAATCATTTCCTGGAACCATGCCATACAGCGAAAGACTGGGATTTATCACAGACCTCAGGAATGTCACCGAGGACGATATTGATCTGGTATTTTATGTAACTGCGCATGAAACTGCCCATCAGTATTGGGCGCATCAGGTGATTGCTGCCAAGATGCGTGGGGCGGAATTATTGATGGAGGCCATTACGCAGTATTCAGCTCTGATGGTCATGGAACAGGAATATGGCAGGGATAAAATGCGGAAATTCCTCAGATATGAAATGGATGGCTATCTAAGAGGCCGCGGAAGTGAGTATGAAGCAGAACGGCCATTGGCTGAAACTGAGCAGCAGGGCTATATTCACTATGAAAAAGGTTCTGTGGCCATGTACTACCTGAAAGAAATGATAGGAGAAGATCAGGTCAATGCGGCATTGAAAAATCTGATAGCTGAGTTTGGTTATCAAGGAGCCCCCTACCCCACTTCCATGGATGCCGTCAGGGCATTTCGGGCCAATACACCTGACAGTCTACAATATGTCATCGATGATTTGTTCCTGAATATCACACTATTTTCCAACCGGGTAGTTGATGCTAACATTACCCAAGAAGGAGAAGAATATATAGTTGAATTTACCACAGAATCTAAAAAGTTCAGATCAGATTCATTGGGTAAAGAAAGTGCTGTTCCCATTGCAGACTATATTGATGTAGGTGTATTTGGTTATACAGATAATAAAAAACTTTTGGGTGAGCCTTTGATTTACGAAAGATTAAAAATTGATAAGGAAGAAAACAGTTTTACTTTCAGAACCAAATCCAAACCTCAAACCGTGGGTATTGATCCTTACAATTATCTAATCGATAGAGTTCCTGGGGACAATATCAAGAAGGTCAACCTCAATTAATTTGGTATACAACCTAGTGGGAAATGATTCCTAAATCAGGAAAATAAATCGTATGGTGCTCAAACCAAATCCTTCCTGTACATATAAAAGACTGCCCATTTTTCTGGCAGTCTTTTTTCAAGCTTTTTTTGGATTACTTTCTCCAATTTTGGCTCAGGAGAGAACAGATTTTACCAAAGGAAGGGTTTTGAATTCTGAAACCAAAGAGCCTGTACCATTTGCCCATGTATATTTCAAAGGTTTTGAAAATCAAGGCACTGTAACTGATATCAGAGGTGAATTCAAGTTAAGTCCAAATTCAGAAACTGACAGCCTGGTCATTTCCCATGTAGGGTTTAAAATCCAACTGCTTCCAATCAGATCCATTGATGCATCAGGCAGTATATACCTTTTTCCCAAGCAAATTGAAATGGCTGAAATGATATTTCTTGCCGGGGAAAATCCTGCTTTGAAAATCATCAGATCCGCAATAGACAATAAAAAAATAAATGACCCTGAAAATCTCAATGCCTATCAATACAACGCTTATAACAAACTGGTTTTTTCTTTAAAAGAAGCTGAAATAGGCGATACCCTTTCAGTAAAAATTGATTCTGAACTTAAAGGTGGTCATATTTTTATCTCCGAAAGTTTTTCTGAAATCACTTTTAAAAAGCCCGGTAACCGAAACGAAACCATAAAATCATCTAAAATGTCAGGTATTAAAAGCCCTGTCATCGCCTTGGTTTCCAGTACTTTTCAGCCTTTTTCATTATATGAAGACCATATCATAGTTTTTGACATCCCTTATCTTAATCCTTTATCTAAAGAGGGGTTGAGAAAATATGACTACTTTTTGGAAGACAGCATCCAGAATGAATCTGGAACTTCCTACATCATAAGTTTCCAAGCTCAAAAAGGCAAAGGGTATTTGCTTGGCCAGGGAATTATGGCCGTGTCTTCCAATTTGTTTGCCCTGGAAAATATGGTATTCAAGTCTTTGGAAAATGGAGGAACCCTCCAATTTGAGCTTCAGCAGAAAAATAAATGGGATGGAAAACATTGGTTTCCTGAACAGATAAATAGCAAATATTTGATGGCAGATTTTGACATTGAAGGACGCCCGCTCAAGCTGATCAATCAGAATTTTATTTCTGATGTTAGAATAAATCATGATTTGAAAACCCGAACAATCAGCCCTGTTGCGATGGTCTTTGATATTCAAAACGAGGATTTCCCAATGGAGGATTATAGGCGGGACAGTCTTTCAGAGGCTGAATCTCTTACCTACAAACGCTTCGAAGAATTGGATGATAAAACCCTTGAACGCCTAAATACTTTTTCCCAAGTGATGACTCAACTGAGTTTAGGCAGAATACCGCTTGGACCTGTTGATTTGCTGCCCAACAGATTATTCAGACTCAATCAGCATGAAGGTTTTGCCCTTGGACTGGGGATTTCCTCTAATCAAAAGCTTTCGGAATGGTTTCGGACTGAAGGTTATTTTCGATATGGATTTAGAGACCGGGCATGGAAATATGGAGGAGGGATTGAGACATTGTTTTTAAACAGAAAGGATAGTCGGTTGATGTTCTATTATAGCCATGACATTGTTGAAATCGGTCATGTACCTTTCATCAAATCAAACAGCTTTAGCAGGTCCAGTGATATATTCCGTGAATTTCTAGCCGAAAGAATGGATCAGGTAGAGCGTTTTTCATTTTCATTTTCCCAAATACCACTTCGCAATGTGAAAGTATCCATCGCTAGCAGTCTTGAAGATAGGGTTCCACTATGGGTCGATCATTCAGCTTTCACAGAAGAGGGTAACCTTTCCTCTTTTCGGGCAGCAGAAGTTGGACTGAATATTAGATACAATGCCCATGAAAAACTCTCCAAAATAGGTTCAGGTTTTCTTCCCGGCCCTCCTTCTTACCCAATCTTCAATTTGCATATTTCCAAAGCAATTCCTGAAATATTGGGCAGCAATGTTGATTTTTGGAAAATAGCACTGAAAGTGCAGCATGAATGGAAGAAAGGGGTTTCTTTGAATCGGTTTCTATTCTCCGGAATGGGAGCTTGGGGAGAATCATTACCTCCTTCTTATTTGAATACAGGGTTCGGCATACGACCTCAAGAACAGGAAATATCCATCTCTTTGCCAGGCTATTTACAGACCATGCGGATCTATGAATTTTTATCAGACAGGGCCATACAGTCCACATATTCACACTTAACAGGGCCATTGTTTGATCGCAAAGCAGGCTGGGTAGGTTTTGCTCCTCAATTGAATTTGATTCAAAGCTTTGCAATTGGCAGCCTTCTAGATCCATCCCTAGCAGAGAATCTCGGATTCAAAACCATGGAACGCGGTTATTTAGAATCAGGTATAGAACTACAGAACCTGGTCAAATACAAATCCGGTTTTGGGTATCAGGGGATTGGTATTGGGGCATTTTATCGCTGGGGAGCATATGCCAACCCTGTAATTCATGAAAACTTTTTGATCAATTTATCATTGACCACGGCATTTTAACCCCGCATCATTACACATAACCCATTTTCTTCACTCCTGTATTTAAACCTTCATTTTCCTGTTTCATTTTCAATATTTGACAAAAAAAGGATTTAAAACACATCTTAAATTTTAACCCAATTCAAATAAAAACAATGATATGGCCATAACGAGCAATTTGAAATGGAACAAGGAAAAGGATATTTGGCAACTCTACAATGGGGAAGAATCTTTACTGAGCCTTGGCAAAAAAGTCAAAGGGCAGAGGCCTCTATTCTTGGAGAACAGGTCCTTCAAAATCTCAGAAAAAGGATCTTGGAATCCAACTTGGTATATTGAAACTGAAAGGAATGAAAAAATACTTGAAATGAAATTTGGCTTTTGGTCTTCCAAGGGTAAAATCAGATTCCAAGACGGTGCTCGATATGAATGCCATTTTAGGAATATGTCAAATCTTCAAATCATCATTTATGACTTAAGGTATCATGAAGATTTAGTCAGTTTTCAGCTAGAAACATATGAAAAAGGGAAGGCACGACCTAAAATGGTTTTACACCAAAAAGAAGTTTTTACAGACAAACTCCTTTTTCTTTTGGGTTTGGGTATGTCCCTTTTTCTCCAACATTATCAGGAAGATGCTGATTTCACGACTACCTTTTTACTCTTGACATCTTAAAGCCAAAGAAAATTTAATGTAATTCATGAATTCATAACATTATAAAAATCTATCTAACAAAATTTTATACAGATATTACTCTAACATAAAGATCAAAATTCTTCAATAAACAAATCCAACCGAATACTGCTTTACAATTAAAGGTTTATGATCATGAAACAAAGAATTTCCAAAAACCAAATTTACTGGCTTTGTCAAGTTCTGGGTTGGTTTTCATTGGTCTTAGTAGAAACTATCAATTACACTTTTGTCCTTGTTGGAAGTTTCCAATGGGAATATGTCAGTGCTTTTGGTATCCAAGCCCTTTATGGATTATTGGTCAGCCATTTTTACAAAATACTCTTTATCAGAAAATCCACTTTTGAAAAACCGGTTAGAGCGATCTGGGTCAAGGGGCTTGCAGATACTTTCAATATCAGTCTGATCATTACTTTAATTATCATTGGACCATCCATCATTCAAAGTTGGGAATTGATGACAGATCAAATCCTTGCAGTAAGCATAGAAATATTAGGCCGGATTCTCAATCAAGGGAGATACATCGTGGTATGGATTATCATTTATTACATGTATAAGATTTTGGAGCGCAACCGAAACATCCTTCAGGAAAAACTTGAAATGGAGAGTTTACTGACTTCTACCGAACTCGAACTGCTCAAGACACAGCTCAACCCCCATTTTCTATTCAATGCGTTAAACAGCATCAAAGCGCTTGTTTTGATAGACGGGCAGCTGGCCAAAGATGCCATTATCAAGCTCAGCGAATTGCTTCAATTTTCTCTGAGATATGAAAAAACACCGCTGATCCAAATGTCCGAGGAGATCTATAAAGTTGAAAAGTACCTCGAACTGGAAAAAATAAGATTCGGAAGCAGGCTCAGTTATGAAATTGAAGTTGCACGAGATGCAGAAGGCTTGGAAGTGCCACCGGCTTTGGTTTTGACATTGACCGAAAATGCTATCAAACATGGCATTACCCAACTGCCGGATGGAGGAGAAATAAAAATTCAAGTGGAATCACGTGAAAACACCCTTTTGATCCAGGTAATAAATAGTGGCAGGCTTAAAGGCGAGAATCTTAAGGGAATTGGTCTGAAGAATATTAGGGGAAGGTTGGTACACCTGTTTGGAAAAACAGCTAACCTTCATTTACAAAACCATCTAGAAAACAGTGTGCTCACCACCATCTCCTACCCTATCCATGCTCAAAGTTGACAATAACCATAGGGACCTTAAAATTCAGACAAAGTGGAATAAAACCCGACTTTATTGGCTGATGCAATTTATTGGTTGGTTTTCATTAATGGGGATAGAAATTTTCAATTTTACTTTTTTTATCAATGGAGATTTTCAATGGAGTTACCTGTATTCTTTCGGTATATTTCCCATAATTGGTATCCTTACAACACACGCATAAAAAACATTTTTTATTTCCCCTGACACGTTCTCACAAGGACTCCCAAAAATCTGGAGTAAAGCATTGTTGGATATTGTATTGATTAGTTTGGTTATGGTTATCATTGCCAGACTATTATCCATTAGAGGTTTAAGTTCTATTTTGAATATGGAAGTGGGTCAATTGCTCAGCAGCATGGGACCTCAGTTATTGAATATTGCAAGATATGTGATGGTTTGGATTACCATTTATTACCTCTATCACATTCTTATCCGCAACACTGAGATTTTGGAGGAGACTTTGGTGGCACAACTTAATGCCCAAACCACTGAGCTAGAACTCCTTAAAACACAGCTCAATCCCTCTTTCTTGTTTCAATCCCTGAGCAGTATTCAGGCCTTGGTATTATTGGACAAAGATCAAGCAAGGGACAGCATATTGAAGCTCAGCGAGTTGCTTCGCTATTCCTTAAACTATGAAAAAAATACACTTGTAAGCCTGGAAGAAGAGCTCAACGAGCTTCATAAGTATCTCGATTTGGAAAAAATCCGATTAGGGGATCAGCTTTCCTTTACCATTGAACTTGGAGAAGAATTCATGGAACTTAGGGTTCCAACAGGTTCTATCCTAAATCTGATGGAGAATGCCATACGCTATGGTGTTGAAACCTTGGAAGATGGAGGAGAAATCCGGTTAAGTGGTGAGATCCTTGAAAGGAAAGTAGAGTTACGACTGAATTATGATAAGAATTCCGCCATAAGGAAAATGGCAAATGCCTCTCTGGAGAATTTACAGCTTCGGCTGGAAAAAATTTATGGAGAAGCAGCATCCTTGGTTTTTCATGGCAATCTACAAAATCAAATGAATGCAATTTTGAGTATACCAAATCAATCACAACCATGACAATCAAAGCACAAATCATAGATGATGAAACTTTGGCAATCGCCGAGCTGAAAGTTCTGCTAAATGCTTTTCCTCAGATTGAGCTTATTTCCTCAGAAGAAAAAGCAAGCGAAGCCCTTGCAAAAGCCAATCAACTCAAACCTGACCTTATTTTTTTGGACATTAATATGCCGGGAATGAATGGTTTTGAGTTCCTGGGGAATCTGGAGGAGGTGCCTGAAGTAATTTTTGTGACAGCTTATGATGAATACGCCATCAAGGCCTTTGAAGTGAATGCTTTGGATTACCTGCTGAAACCAGTTAATCCAGACAGACTTGCAGAAGCCATCAAGCGATTGGAAAAGAGGATTTCGAAGCAAGAAAAGGCTCCCAAAGAAGAGCGACTTACCTTGGACAAAAAAATCTTTATCAAAGACGGTGAGAAATGCTACTTTGTACCTGTATCCGATATTTTCTTATTGGAAAGTGAGGGCAATTATGTAAAAGTATTTTTTGAGGATAAAAAACCACTTCTTCATAAATCTCTGATTTACATGGAGAACCGCTTACCTGACAGTGTGTTTTTTAGGGCAAACCGACAGTATATTTTCAATATGAATTATGTCAAAAAAATAGAGCCCTATTTCAATAGTACCTTATTGATAGAAATGAACAATGGACTAAAAATAGACCTCAGCCAAAGGCAAAGTGTAAAATTCAGGGATATTTCAGGGGTTTAAAATGTTTTAACAAGCCTTATTTATCAATGCCGATTCCATATCCAAAGAGCATGGCTGAAATAATAAGTAGACGAATAACCAATTCTTCATACTCTTGAGAGAACTGGATCTATCGGAAAATCGTGTATATTAGCATAAATAAATATGATTTAATACATAAAAAACGATGAGAACTACATTAGAAATTCCTGAAAAGCTAATCAAGGAAGCGATGGAGCTTACCGGTGCTAAAACAAAAAGTCAATTAATAAAGGAAGCTTTGGAGGAACAGATTGGACGAATTAAAAGGAAGCGTTTAATCACCCATAAAGGAACAATTGATCTGGATATTGATTTAGACTCGCTTAGAAATAGATAGTATGTCGGGGTATAGGGTTTTGGTGGATAGTTCGGTGTGGATTGATTATTTCAAGTCGGGCAATGTCCCACTCCTTGACCAAATGATCATAGAGGACTTGGTTTGCACCAATGAGCTAATTTTAACAGAATTATCACCTTTTTTGGAACATAAAGGCAAATTTGACATTGTAGAAAACCTTCAAGAATTGGAAACCATTCCTTTAAGCATTGATTGGTCGCTGATAAGAAAATATCAAGTTCTGAACCTTCAAAATGGGGTAAATAAGGTAGGCATTCCAGATTTGATCATCTTGCAACAGGTTATTCAGGAAAAAATTTCACTTTTTACTTTTGATAAACACTTCAAATTAATGCAGGATTATCTAAATTTTGAGTTGATTAATTAAGGATGCTGATATTTTTTAGCTTGTTGGGGGTTTAACAGTTTAAGATTCGTTTCTTGGTTAGATTTGTAATAGACTCTAATTCAGGACATCAAACTTTCTTTTGTGTTTAATGAATAAAATTGCCCGAAGAATTGAAAGTAGCAGCTGAGCAACAGCCGTTGATTTTTAACACTTCTTTCTTAGCTATTTACGAGCTGCCTGCTTCGGAAATCACAAAAGTGGATTTTATAGAAAGGGTATTAGATGTGGATCTGTTCCATTTGGATGAACACAGAACCATGCAATTAATTTCACCACGAAAAGTCGAACACTGGGCAAAGACTTATAAAGACAGAGCTGCCAAGTTGATTGAAGAAGGAAAAATGCAAGAGGCCGGTTTTCAATCCATTGAGCTTTCCAAGCAAAATGGTCTATGGGATTTTATGGATGATGTGAACAAGCTCATTGTGCCAGAGGACTTACAGGAAGCTTTGGACAAGAAGCCCGAAGCTACCGAATTTTTCTATGCCATCAATTATTCAAGTAAACGCTTCGTACTCCGATGGATCAAATTAGCCAAAGCTGAAAAGACGAGAATGGCTAGGATTGATCAGATAGCTGAACTGTCGGCCAAAGGTGAAAAGTTGAAGGGAAGCTGAATGGGATGCCACGAATGGCACAGATTTGCACTAATATTTTTATTAGTGTTATTAGTGGCTAATAATTTTGAACATATCAGTAATATGGAGTCAAATTTAATCTAAAAAGAAGAGTCCTATCAAATCATTGGGAAATGCATGGAAGTTCATAATGAACTTGGACATGGTTTTTTGGAGATTGTGTATAAAGATGCTTTGGAACTGCTTTTTCGACAGGAAGGTATCTATTATAAGCGCGAAAAGCCGTATGAAGTTTATTTCAGGGGTGTACTTCTTCCACATAAATTTTATTCTGATTTCGTGGTGGAAGACAAGATTATTCTTAAGGTAAAATGCGTATCCTCTTTAACTGACGATCATATAGTGGATTTGCAACAAAAAACTGGACAACATATTAAGCTGCTATTTTTTGATTTAAGTTTTCAAACTGTTCAGGAGTCATATACTTCAAATAAGAATGCTTCCTTTTTTTGTTGTACCAAATTTCTATAAATTCAAATATTGCAACCTTTGCCTCGGGTATTGTTTTAAATAAAGAATGATATACCATTTCAGATTTGATTATTTTAAAGAAGTTCTCAGCCACAGCATTGTCCCAGCAATTTCCTTTTCTGCTCATACTCTGGCTGATGTTGTAACGGCCTAAATAAGCTCTGAATTGATTACAGGCATATTGGACACCTCTGTCAGAATGAAAGATCAGTTCAAATGGATTGACAGGTCTGTTCTTTATTGCCATTTTAAATGCTGCTATTACAGTTGACTCTGCATCCATACCATGGCTCATGGACCATCCGATTATCTTTCTGTCGTAGAGATCCATGATAATAGTCAGATATAACCAACCCTGTAAAGTCCTGACATAAGTGATGTCTGACACCCATTTCTGTCCTTTCCTTTCCGCTGTAA
>NZ_RPHB01000003.1 GCF_019343195.1 Arthrospiribacter ruber | reverse complement strand
CGCTACCCACGCTTTCGTGCATCAGCGTCAGTTACGTCCCAGTACAATGCCTACGCTATCGGTGTTCCTTATGGTATCTATGCATTTCACCGCTACACCATAAATTCCATGTACCCAGAACGCACTCAAGCCAAACAGTATCAACGGCAATTTTAGGGTTGAGCCCCAAACTTTCACCGCTGACTTATATGGCCGCCTACGCACCCTTTAAACCCAATAAATCCGGACAACGCTCGCACCCTCCGTATTACCGCGGCTGCTGGCACGGAGTTAGCCGGTGCTTATTCATCAGGTACCGGCAATCTGCCACGCATGGCCTTTTTCTTCCCTGATAAAAGCAGTTTACAACCCGTAAGGCCGTCTTCCTGCACGCGGCATGGCTGGGTCAGGCTTCCGCCCATTGCCCAATATTCCCTACTGCTGCCTCCCGTAGGAGTCTGGCCCGTATCTCAGTGCCAGTGTGGGGGACCTTCCTCTCAGAACCCCTAAGGATCACAGCCTTGGTAGGCCGTTACCCTACCAACCAGCTAATCCTACGCATGCCCATCTGTTACCGATAAATCTTTAATTGGACAACGATGCCATCGTCCAATACCATGGGGTATTAATCCGGGTTTCCCCGGGCTATCCCCCTGTAACAGGCAGGTTGCATACGCGTTACGCACCCGTGCGCCACTCTCTCTCAAAGCAAGCTTCAAGATACCGTACGACTTGCATGTATTAGGCCTGCCGCTAGCGTTCATCCTGAGCCAGGATCAAACTCTCCGTTGTAAAGTTTGTTTTGCCCCATGTACCATCCTTATCAGTGGACACAGAGCCAGTCTCTATCAACCCAAAAGCTGTTCCCGGCCTATCTGTATTCTTTATTATTCTCTGTCACAACATTTCAATGAACTTAACGCATTACTTTCTCAAATGCATCCGCGGTCTTTCTATTGAAAACCCTTTCTTCTTATTTCCCTCAACTCTTTAGCTGATTGGGTTTGCAAAGGTAGAAATTAAATCTCTTAAGGCAAGTCCCAGCCAAAACATAATTAACAGGTTTCTCACAAGTCACTGATTTTTAAAAGGAAATATTTTAAACAATTTTATCCGTTTCCATATTGCCGAAATTAAGCATACCCGTAAGACTTAAAGTGTTCATCAAACAGACTAAAACTCCAACGGAATTGGAGTCTACCTCAGAGCCATGTCTCCTGTCTATGGTAGAGCGCTGAACAGAAAGCTGGTCAAGCCAGAGGAGGACCCAAGAATCGGGTTTCGAATCAAGTCAAAAAAGACCCACAAGAAAGCGATCAAGAAGGAAGAAGTCCATCAACTTGCCAAATTGGATCTGTCTCACAGTCCCTTTATGGAGGAGTCAAGGGACATGTTTCTGTTCTCTTATTACTGTCAGGGAATGAACCTCAAAGACATGTCACTGCTCAACTGGCAAGACAATATCGTGGAAGACCGCATTCTCTACCACAGGGGAAAAACAGCGGATATGTTCAGCATACATATAAAGAAGGAGACCGTGGGCCGAATTCTCGAAAAACAGAAACAGGTATTGTCCGCAAAGCTTGATGCAGGCTTGATCAAAAACACCACAGCCAAAAGCTTGGTCTTTCGGGTCTTTGACAATCTCAGTGAAAAGGAAATGTCAAACCCAGCGAAAATCACCAAGGTAAGGAAACAGCGAGCCAAAGTCATCAACGCACACCTCAGAAAACTCGGAGAAAATGAACTTGGTTTCAGTCCATCACAACTCAGATTCCTGACTTTCTACGCAGCCCGGCACACCTATGCATCTGTTCTCAAGTCCCAGCATGCACCTGTAACTTTGATTGCGGAGGCATTGGGACATGCTGACATCAGAACAACGCAGGTGTATCTGGACAGCTTTGCCAACACCGAATTGGATCACTTCAACGATCTTTTATAAGTTGAATGGGAAATAATCTCACTAATCAAAAAATAATCTTGTTGGTCTTGAACATGTTGCATTTTACAAAGTGATTTTGACCAACAGGGTTGTTGTTTTGGACACTCTCCGCAAGTTATTTTCGGGAAAAGGATCTGACCAAATCGATGATCGTTTCTATCAACCATAAAAATTTCACGAAACCCAAAAAAACACATGAAATAAAGCACCTTTACCTATATTTTTCCAGCTTTAGTTTTCTTCTTCACTAGCTGTTCGATTTTAGAATCTGAGAATGAGGAAGATTGGCCGGAAATAGGGAAATATTCTGTCAAAATCCTCGTTTCACCTGAGCTTGTGGAAGATTCATTTGATTTTACTTGGTATTACGGTGAAAATGGTGACGGTGATCTTTATGGCACACTTGAAAACGGTTCATCCTTTTCTTTTGAAAGCAAATTATTACGTGCTTCACAAACAATGGTACTTTTAATTGAGCCAAGTAAAAAATTTACAGAGGAAAAAATGTTTGATCACACAAGTCAATGTTTCAACTTTGAAGTAACTGTGGCGTACACTGGTAAAAACTTCAAAACAGAAAAAGCTAAGATCGGGCGCAGTGAAGATGGAAGTTTTCTCTGTGAAGATGGCACAGTGATGTTTCTCACAAACATCTCTTTGCAATAATTGTCAATAGTAGCCAAGGTTAAATTCAAAGGATTTAACTCAGCAGGCCTCACCAATCCAGTGGGGCTTTTCTATTTCAAAAAACTGGCAATTTCCACCCAAAACCTTATCTTAGCCAGCAGAAGTTCTGTCCATCAGGGGCAAGGCTTAGGGGTGTCAAAGCAGACTGTTTCCAAAAAACCTGAAATTGTGGAGGTTATTCCTGTCAAAACCAAAAGGAGTTCCAATACCCCATAATGACCGGCTTTTTACAGCTCCTTAAATTTTGTAGAGCCACAAATGGAAACATCACTGTAGGGAAACCCCAAACCGAAACCAGTTTTTCACTTGGAATCCGGACTTTTTCAATCAAGTCTGAGAACCAGCAACGAGTACAGCATACATGTCAGAAGAACAAAAACGCCTCTTGGAAAGCAAGCTCTGGGGGATCGCCAATATTTTACGGGGCAAAATCAGCGCAGACGATTACAGAGATTACATACTCGGTTTTATATTCTACAAATACCTCAGCGAGCGGCAGTACTTATATGCCAACAACCTGCTGGAAACTGAGAGCGTCAAGGATTATCTCAAACTCAACGACCCCGAACTGCTGGAAGCCATCAAAGAGGAGTCCTTGCAGGCACTGGGTTATTTCCTGAAACCTGAAGAGCTCTTTGCTTCCATCACAGCCAAGGGTAATGCCTCCACAGAAACGGATAGCAACTATATCTTGGAAGACCTCAAAGCGGTACTCAACCACATCGAGCAAAGCACCATGGGAACAGACTCGGAAGAGGACTTCAACGATCTTTTCTCTGACATTGACCTCAGCTCCAACAAAATCGGGCGCACAGTCAAAGCCCGAAATGAAGTGGTGGTACAGATCCTGAACCACCTCGACTCCATTGATTTCCGACTGGAAGACATAGAGTCCGACGTGCTGGGTGATGCTTACGAATTCCTGATCGGCAAGTTTGCCGCAGGAGCAGGCAAGACCGCTGGGGAATTCTACACTCCTCAACAAGTGTCCAAAATCCTTGCAAAAGTAGTCACCACGGGCAAGGACAAACTCAAGTCTGTCTATGACCCCACCTGTGGCTCAGGTTCCTTGCTCCTTCGGGTAGCCAAAGAAGCAGAAGTAACGGAGTATTTCGGACAAGAAATGACCCGTACTACCTACAACCTGGCAAGGATGAATATGATCCTGCACGGCATTCACTATAGGAGATTCAACATCGCTCAAGAAGATACCCTGATGCATCCGCAGCACTTGGACTATAAGTTCGAGGCAGTAGTGGCCAATCCTCCCTTTTCTGCACACTGGAAGGGTGACGAGCATTCCCTCTTTCATGCGGACGAACGGTTTTCTCAGTATGGCAGGCTGGCACCTAAGACCAAGGCAGATTTCGCTTTTATGCAGCACATGCTCTATCAGCTGGCGGACAATGGCATCATGGCCAGTGTCTTTCCACATGGGGTACTTTTCCGTGGGGCAGCAGAGGGTCAGATCAGGCAGTACATGATCAAGGAGATGAATGTACTGGATGCGGTGATCGGGTTGCCTGCCAATATTTTCTTCGGTACCAGTATTCCTACCTGTATCGTGGTGCTGAAAAAATGCCGTGAGCAGGACGACAATGTAGTCTTTATCGATGCCAGTGGATCGGATCACTTTATCAAGGTGGGCAACCAAAACGAACTGAGGGACAGCGACGTGGAGCTGATCGTGCAGACCTACCGTGAGCGCAAGACCATCGACAAGTACAGCTATGTAGCTTCCCTAGCTGAGATCGCTGAAAATGACTACAACCTCAACATCCCCCGCTATGTGGATACCTTTGAGGAAGAGGAGCCTGTGGACTTGGATGCCACCGCAGCAGCCATACAGCAACTCGACGCAGCATTGAAAAGCAACGATGCGGTATTGAAAGCATTTTGTGAGGAATTGGGAATTAAAGCGCCGTTTTGATGATCGACAACGTAAAAAAGTATCCAAAACTAAGATTTTTAAATTTTGAAAAAGATTGGGAAGAAGGCTCATTGGGCGACTTCACGAGTTGGAAATCTGGCGGAACCCCCTCTAAGGAAGTCGAGGACTACTGGAACGGAAATATACCATGGATAAGTGCATCCTCAATGATTGGAACCAAGTTTTCTGACTCAGAAAAAAAAGTCACTGAGCTTGGTTCAAAAAAAGGTACACGAATCGCCAAAAAAGGGAGCATTCTCCTTTTAGTTCGGGGAAGCATGCTTTTCAACAAGATCCCAGTCGGAATTGCGGCGAAAGACGTGACTTTCAATCAAGATGTTAAAGCAATTATACCAAATGACGAAATTGATAAAGAATTCCTTTTACAGTGGTTTCTTAAATCAGAGAAAAGTCTACTCGGAATTGTAGCAGGAACAGGGATCGGTGCTGGAAAGTTAGATACAAAAGAACTTCATTCTTTAAACTTTAAATTCCCCTCCCTCCCCGAGCAGCAAAAGATCGCGTCATTCCTTTCATCGGTGGACGAGCGGATCGAGTTGCTGGAGCGGAAGAAGGAAAAGCTGGAAGCCTACAAAAAGGGCGTGATGCAGCAGATCTTCTCACAAAAAATCCATTTCAAGCATGATGATGGGAGTGAGTTTCCTGATTGGGAGGAGAAGCGGTTGGGGAATATTTGTGACATTGTGAAAGGACAGCAACTTAACAAAAGTGAACTTGAAATGGAAGGAACTTATCCTGCAATAAATGGAGGGATTGAACCATCAGGTTATTCAGGCGACTGGAATACGGAAGCAAATACAATTACAATCAGCGAAGGAGGAAACTCTTGTGGTTTTGTAAACTTTATCAAAACAAAGTTTTGGAGCGGAGGACATTGTTACACTCTTCAAAAAATTTCAAAAATAGCCCATGTCCCGTTTCTCTTCCAACTACTGAAATTCAATGAGAAGAAAATCATGAAGCTACGCGTTGGATCAGGCTTGCCAAACATACAAAAAGGAGACATTCAAAAGCTACTTCTCATGGTCCCCTGCTTACCAGAACAAAAGAAAATCGCTGTTTTCCTGAACACAATTGACGAAAACCTTGAAACGCTTGACAGCCAGATCCAAGGCTTTCGCACTTGGAAGAAGGGGCTGTTGCAGCAGATGTTTGTATGATAACAAAAGAAAGTATAAGATCAATTTGGGTCAGTACGATTACTACCCTCGAAAGTTTTAAAAACATAACACCACATGATCCAAAATTTATGGCATGGGAGGACAGTGTGTATCGTAAATTGATCAGAATATATGGTGAAGATTCGTACGAGATTAAAAGTTTTGGTGCTATAAAATTCAACAAGACTTCACACACTTTTGAAGAAGATGAAATTGAACTTCATATGGCAGATTGTCTCTTGCAAGCAAAGCTTTTCCTCGAGTCTCTTATAGAGGAATTAGAATTACTCCCTCGATCAAATTTTGTGGAAGGGGGCGAAAAAAATGGTGCGCGTAAAATTTTCATCAGTCACTCTTCACAGGACAAAACGATTGCTTCTGAAATCGTTCAACTCCTATCACTAATTGGCATTAAAGACTCCTGTATCTTTTGCACCTCATTAGAAGGTCATGGTATTCCTCTTGGGGAGGACTGGCTTCAAACCCTGAAGAGCGAAATAAGTGGAGATGCCATTGTCCTATTCGTGATTTCAGAGAACTATTTCAAAAGTGCTGTGAGTTTGTGCGAAATGGGTGCAGCTTGGGCTCTTTCTAAAAAGCATATCCCCATCTTGGTGCCTCCAATGGACTACAATCAAATGTCAGGTGTAATTCCGCTTACTCAGGGATTTAAAATCACTGAACCTAACAAGTGGACTATCCTTAAAACGCAGTTGGAGAATCTGTTTAACCTTACTCCGAAAGCGCCTGAGATTTGGGAGGGCCGAAGAAATCAAATTTTGGCACGAATCGATAGGCTTTTTAACCCCTAACAACATGCAGAAATACTCCGTCAACCAACACCTGATCGAAACCGTCCTTTCATGGGGCAAGTCTGAGGAAATCGCTATACCTGAGATCCAAAGACCCTTTGTATGGGATGGTGCCAAAGTAAGAGACCTGATGGACAGCATCTCGTGAAAACCGAATAAGTCTGTTAGGCCATGAAAACAACCCAAAAACAATTTTTACTTGATCAACTTTGGAAATCAACTTTGAGAGCTTCGTTGAGTAGAGCCGGTAACGTTTACAAAGCAGAAACAACCAAGGAAGAAAAGGAGATATTTAAATCCAAACTATTTGAATTTGTATCAACCCTGATACACAATAATTACTTGGATAACACTCCAAACGAAAAAGATCACGTCAAAAACATTTCTGCTATTACAAACTTTGCCATTAGTTTCGGGTTTGTAGAACTGCGTTTCGGCCATTCCCAGAAGATTTTGAACCTTTATCTCAAATACCAGTGGTGTCTTGGACACATTCATACGCCACCCCATTTCCCTGTTGACAGGCTGATTCAAATGAAACTTGGAATCCCAAAGCCTTCGCAATGGACCCAGTGGGATGACTCTAAAGAGTATCTCAAAATAATCGAACGCGCAAAAACTGTTGCAAGAAAACAAAATATTGAAACGATTGCGGAGCTAGAGTTGGCTCTTTACAACGAGGTAGAAATAGAAAGGGGACGACCTCACAAAGTAAAAACACTTTGACATTTAGAAACTTCCACCTTCCAGTAAGACATTTAAGGAAATAAAATAGTAAATGCAGTAAACGCAAGCGATCACTGCACTTGCGTTTTCCGAATTCCTTCCTCCGAACGGTAGGATGAACTCAAAGTAAAAGCTCCCTCCACACCTAATTACACTCTTCCATAGCACACAGGTCTTCGGTGAAGAGAAAGCGTTTTTACAAATTTCACTACTTTTTACCACTTTTTATCATAATTCCGTATATTTGTAGCAACAGTACACGCCACGCTACCCACTTGAACAGCGTCCCAGGGCGTGTCTTTTGCTTTTTAGGGACATTGGTTTTATTTTGTACAGCATGTTTGAGAAGAAACCCACCACAATTGACGAGCAAATTTTATTGCTCAAAAGCCGAGGACTCGAAATTTCTTCGGAATCAGAAGCCATTCATTACCTCTCACATATCAGCTATTACAGACTTGGTGAATATTGGCACGCCATGCAATCCGATAAGATAAACCACATTTTCAAACCACACAGTAAATTTGAGGATGTAATCGCTCTTTACTGCTTCGACAGGGAACTTAGACTTTTGATCTTCGACTGCATTGAAAAAATTGAAATCAGCCTGAGAACAAAACTGGTGTATCACCTTGCACACGAATTCGGCCCATGGTGGTTCCAAAACTTTGATCTGTTTATAGACAGTAGGGCTTTGGTCAAAACGCTGGCAGGCATTGAAGAGGAATTGAGCAGAAGCAAAGACCCCGTCCTTAAAAATCATTTCACAAAACATAAAGATGACAGCCGATTTCCACCTGCATGGAAAACACTTGAACACACCAGCTTTGGCTCTCTTTCAAAACTTTATGGGAACCTCAAGCATACCGTAAAATCCAAAGACATAATTGCTGAAGAATATGGTGCTATAAATCACACATATCTCCCAAGTTGGCTTCAATCAATCGCACAGATAAGAAATTACTGCGCTCATCACGCTAGACTTTGGAATAGAAATTTACCTGGTACATTCAAAAGCATCACAAAAGCCCCTGCACCACTTAAATGGATTTCAGAAGTACCAAAGCAACATGAATTCCAAAAACTTTACGTTCACCTTTGTGTCATCAAATACTTACTCAACATTGTCGCTCCAGAAAACCATATGACACCGAAACTTGTGTCTCTATTTGAAAAATACCCAAATGTAGACCCTAATGCACTTGGAATGAGAGAATCCTGGCAAGACGAGGAACTGTGGGGCTTTTCAACTCTAACATAACCAACCTAATGGGTCGTTCTCAAACTTGTTTTGTTGACTAGATTTCCACATCTTGCTTCTACACTATATTTTGATGATGTGATGGCATACCTTTTTACTCCATGACCACCCAACCCGAACAGACCCTTGAAAATAACCTGATTGCCCAGCTTGCAGCTTTGGGTTACAAGAAGGTGTTGATCCCTGATGAGACTGCGTTGTTGGCCAACCTGAAAACCCAACTGGAAAAGCACAACAAAACCCAACTCAGCGAGAAGGAGTTTACCCAGATTCTCAATGCTATCAATAAAGGAAATGTATTTGAGCGGGCAAAAATCCTCCGTGACAGGGTGGAATATATGGATGATTCCGGAGAGCACCGCACTGTAGAACTGATCAATCAGATCCACTGGTGTCAAAATGAGTTTCAGGTCTCCCAACAAATCTCCATGAAGGGCCTCTACAAAAACCGCTATGATGTCACCATATTGATCAATGGTCTTCCACTGGTTCAGGTAGAACTCAAGCGTAGAGGTCTGGAACTTAAGGAGGCCTTCAAACAAACTTCCCGATACGGAATCCACTCTTACAGTGCAGGTCATGGACTTTTTCAGTTTATCCAGATCTTCGTCATCAGCAATGGCGTCAACACCAAGTACTACGCCAATGGCCCTTTGAAGTCCAGAAGTTTCAAACAGACCTTTTACTGGTCGGATATCAAAAACAAACTGATCACCCAGCTTTCTACTTTTGCGGATTTCTTCCTTGAGCCCTGTCACATCTCGAAGATGATCACCAAGTATGTAGTGCTGAACGAAACAGAAAAGACCCTGATGGTCCTTCGCCCCTATCAGTACTATGCCACAGAAGCCATAGTGGAGCGGGTGAAGACCACTACCAAATACGGGTATATCTGGCACACCACAGGTTCGGGCAAGACGCTGACCTCATTCAAAACCGCCCAGATCTTGACCAATCTGCCTCAAGTGCATAAGGTGGTCTTTGTGGTAGACAGGAAAGACCTCGACACCCAGACTTCCCAGGAATTCAACAGCTTCAGCAAGGGAAGCATTGACGGTACCAACAATACCAATAAGCTGGTCAAGCAACTCACAGGAAACGACAAACTGATCGTCACTACCATACAGAAACTTTCCACAGCAGTCAATAAAGCCCGGTATGTGGAAAAGATGGCATCTCTCAAAGACAAGCGCATCGTCTTTATTTTCGACGAATGTCACAGAAGTCAGTTCGGAAAGACCCACGCTGACATCAATGAGTTTTTCGGAAAATGTCAGATGTTCGGATTTACAGGAACCCCGATCTTTGAAGAAAACGCAGGCACCAATGAATGGGGCAAACGTACCACGCAGATGCTTTTCGGAGACTGTCTCCACAAATACGTGATAACAGATGCCATCAGAGATGAAAATGTGTTGAAGTTTTCGGTAGAGTACATTTCTACTTTCAGGAAAAAGGAACACATCTTTGACATAAACGTGGAGGCCATAGACGAAGAAGAGGTCATGAACGCACCACAGCGGCTGAACAATATTGTGGACTATATCCTGACCAACCATAATCGGAAAACACATAACAAGGCTTTTACAGCCATCTTCTGTGTACCCAGCGTCCCCATTCTGATAGAGTACTACAAGCTTTTCCAGGACAAGTATCAAGCCGGTGAACATCAATTGAAAGTGGGCACTATCTTTTCTTATGGAGCCAATACAGACCTGATCGATGACGACATAGACGAGCTTGGACTGGCAACTGAGGAATATGAAACCTATGCAGTGGCAGCAGAACCAGATGGAGCGACTGAGTACCAAAGACTAGGTAAGAAACACCCAAGAGAATATCTTGACGAGTTCATCGCTGATTACAATACGCTCTTTGGCACCAAATACAATACGAAGGATTCCAAAACCTTCTACAATTACTACAATGACATCGCCAACCGGGTCAAGAAAAAAGAAGTGGACATACTTTTGGTGGTGAATATGTTTCTGACAGGCTTTGATAGCAAAAACCTGAACACGCTCTATGTGGACAAAAACCTCAAGTACCACGGACTGATCCAAGCCTATTCCAGAACCAACAGAATCCTTGATGAACTTAAATCCCAAGGGAACATTGTATGTTTCCGAAACCTCAAAGATGCCACAGACAAAGCCATCTCACTTTTCTCCAACCTGGAAGCAAAAGGTGAAATCATCATGGAGCCTTATGAGGAATATGTGGAGAAATTCAACCATGCCTTCATAGAATTACTGCAGGTAGCCCCTACAGTCAACAGTGTAAATGATCTACAGGACGAAGAGGCGCAGCTGGCTTTCATAAAAGCCTTCCGGGAGTTGATGCGTCTGAAAAACGTCCTGGTGACTTTCACGGAATTTGAGTTTGAAGACCTGTCAATGCCGGAGCAGACTTTTGAGGATTACAAAAGCAAATACCTGGATCTTTACGATAGGACCAAAAACAACAGCCAAAAGGAGAAGATATCCATACTCAACGACGTAGACTTTGAGCTTGAGCTGATCCACAGGGACGAGATCAATGTGAGCTACATCTTGAAGCTTCTCGGCAAACTGAAGGATGCCAGTCCAGAGGAACAGGAAAAGCAGAAGAAAGCGATTGTAGAGCTCATCGTAGGGGAAGCCCAGCTGAGGAGCAAGAAAGAACTGATAGAAAAATTTATCCGTGAGAACCTTCCAAAAGTAGCTGACGCCGATGACATCCATGAGGAGTTTACACACTTTTGGACTACGGAACGTCTCAAAGCCCTCCATGAGCTCAGCGAAGAGGAAAACCTGGACGACCAAGCCTTGGAAAAAGTGATCGGAGATTTTATTTATACTGAAAAAGAACCACTTCGGGACGACATCATCGGACTGCTGAAAGACAAACCTGCTCTTAAAGAGCGAAAGACCATCGCCGAGCGCATCAAGTCCAAAATCCTGGGTTTTGTTGAGACCTTTATCAACGGGATTTCGGAGGCGGCTTAGGGTGCGTGGAGTCAAAATTCAAAAACATATCTTAATAGGATTCTCAAGCCTCTTCAGAATCCATAAAAAAGCCCAAACCCAAAATCCTCCTCAACTGATAAATCAATAAAAAGAAAAAGCCCTGCTAGGCAGAGCTTCTTTGTGACCTCGTCAGGATTCAAACCTGAAACCTCCTGAGCCGTAATCAGGTGCTCTATTCAGTTGAGCTACGAGGCCAATTGGGAATGCAAAAGTAGACAGCAATTCCGAAATAGCAAAAGACATTTTCAAAACATTTCACTTAAATCCCAAATCCTCCCCAAAGCAATTTAGAATAATTAAGAAGAAAAGAAGGGCAAATCAATCACGTTTTTATAATTTAGCCGAAATTTTAAAGTCAATAAACTCTTTCATGAAAAGATTATCATTAATTCTGTTATTAAATATTGTCACGCTGTCGGTATTGTTTGCTCAAGAAGAAAGGGAACGAACTCCTATAGGAGGAAGACCTGATATCAAAGGTGACTTATTTTTAGATTTTGGTTTCAATAGACTCAACAACATCCCCAGTGAACTGGGCACCACCTTTTTAAGATCCAGAACTTTCAATGTCTACTTTCAATACCCCATCAATTTGGGCGAGGAAACAGGATTCACTTTCAACCCTGGTATTGGTCTCGGAATGGACAAAATGGCTTTCAGAGATGGAACAACCCTCTTTAATAATCCAGCCATTGGCCCTAACTCAAGCCAGATTCTGGATATTGAGGACGTATATGGCGAAAATATCTCTATAGAAAGAAACAATGTATCCGCCAATTACCTAGATATCCCTTTGGAGCTCAGGTATCATTTCAACAGAAGAAATTACAGCAAAAGCTTTAGGGTAGCAGTTGGAGGAAAAGTTGGCTACCTTCTCAATGCCCACACCAAAATCAGGTATACTGATGATCAGGATCTCACGAGGCAAATCAAGGACCGACAGTCTTTTGGTTTCAATCCGCTCCGATATGGCATTTACACAAGGATAGGATTTCCCGGATTTAACATTTGGGGATATTATGGTCTCAACCAGGTTTTTGAAGGGGAAAATGGACCTTTCAGGACACAAGCCAACCAAATTAATTTTGGCATCTCCGCCACATTGTTCTAAAAGTCAAAAACATTTAAAAAAAAGAGGGGCCGAAATCGGCCCCTCTTTTTTTATTTTTTGTCCAACTCTGTTTTGAGTTCTTCGATATTCAAAATATTTGAAATCTGCGACTGTTCAATTTCCCTGAACTTGGTGAGCTGCACATCAATCTGTCTTGTAATTTCCTTTCTCACTTCTTCTGCTCCATCCGTTGGTCTATAAGCTCCTGTACCTGCTATCACATTCAGGTGAGCCAGCTTGTTATTCAGCCTGATCGGATAGTTCAATGGATCCTGACCGCTTCTATTTTGGGTCTGATACAGCTCCTTCTCGATGTCAGAAATAGAATTCACAATACCATCTATCCTCCTCTTCTGCCTCGGGTTATTTTTTGCGATTTCATTAAGCTCATCCCTGTACTTTCGGATCATGATGATAGCTTCATGTGTTTCTGTCAACTTGTCCCTGACACTCAAAAGGAAGTCAAACTGTGCCTGAAGGTCTTCCTGCGTGGATGGATACCTGCGGTCCGGAAGCACTTTGAAACTTTGTTCCTGCGTATCACCATCTACAGTAAGCCTTACTTTGTAATCACCAGGGACTACTTTGGGACCTCTAAGGGGGCCAGACCACATGATCATACCTTCAAAACCTATGGCATCAGGAATTCTAAGGTTCCAATTGAATTCGTTCGCACCTGTTTTGAATTTCAATGTATCTCCCTTTATTCCTTTAGAAGAAAACTCCCTGATCAGGTTATTGCTGCTGTCAAAAAACTCCATTCTGAGTTCTTCTTTGGGCTCTTCCTTAAGATGATAATAAACCAAAACTCCTCCTGGTCTATTGGTACCGGCTGTCAAAGACTCTCTTCTCACCCCGTCGATCAGGTAAGAATCCTGTGGCTTAAACAAATGGAAAGCTTTGTTTTTGATATCATCAGAAAGCTGATGCAAAACAGTAAGGTCATCAATGATCCAAAAACTTCTTCCTTGAGTAGCTGCTATCAGGTTGTTTTCTTTAATAGTAAGATCCGTGATGGGTACAATTGGCAAATTAAGCTGAAGAGGCTGCCAGTTTTCGCCATCATCAAAGGAAATGTACATACCTGTTTCAGTACCCGCATAGAGGATTCCTTTTTTGACAGGATCTGCCCTAACCACCCTGGTAAAATGTTGTTCATCTATTCCGTTTACTATTTTGGTCCAAGTAGCGCCATAATCTGTTGTCTTGAACAAATAGGGTGCGAAATCACCGTTTTTATATGATGTCGCTGCTACATATAGTCCTCCTTCTTCAAAAGGATGCCCTTCCACACTATTTACCTGCGTCCACTCCGGGAAGTTATTGGGCGTTACATTATCCCAGGTTTCACCATTATCCTTAGACACATGGATCAAGCCATCATCTGACCCAGCCCATAGCACGCCCTTTTTCAAAGGAGATTCTGCAGCCGCAAAAATGGTGCTGTAGTACTCTACAGATGTATTGTCTTTTGTAATCGGGCCTCCTGATGGACCAAGTTTTTCTTTTGCATTTCTGGTAAGATCCGGAGAGAATGTCTCCCAAGTCTGACCCTTGTTGGTGGATCTATGAAATTGATTGGAAGTAGTGTACAGTACCTCTGGATCATGAGGAGAGAAAAAGATCGGGAAATTCCATTGAAATCTATACTTCATTCCCTCGG
This sequence comes from Arthrospiribacter ruber, assembly GCF_019343195.1. GTDB lineage: Bacteria > Bacteroidota > Bacteroidia > Cytophagales > Cyclobacteriaceae > Arthrospiribacter > Arthrospiribacter ruber. Next base: position 654,204 of record NZ_RPHB01000003.1, on the reverse strand, counting down.
CACCATGACCCATTGGGTTATCCGGGTACACATTTACATTCCTTCTTGCACCTGAGGAGTGATTGAGCAATTGAAGAAGACCTCCATAGTTGCCGCCAAACACTACATCATTGTCTGTAGGATCTACCGCGAGCCAGCCACTTTCGCTACCTGCACTTACTTCCCAATCATCCTCAGTAATGGCATATCCATCATTCCTATGGCTGATCCTCATAGTAGAGTTATCCTGCTGGGCTCCATATATTCTGTATGGAAAATGATTGTCAGTTGTAACCCTGTAAAACTGGGCAGTTGGCTGGTTCATATAGGTAGACCAAGATTCGCCACCATCAAGTGAAACCTGAGCACCTCCATCATCAGCGATGACCATTCTTTTGTTGTCATTAGGATCAATCCAAAGGTCATGGTGATCACCGTGAGGAGCCCTAGAGGCTTTGAATGTTTCTCCTCCATCAGTTGATTTGTGGTAGTCTACGTTGACAACGTAAACAGTATTTTCATCCTGTGTATCAGCGTAAATTCTGGTGTAATACCAGGCCCTTTGTCTAAGGTTTCTGTCCTCATTGGTCTTGGTCCAGGTAGCTCCGCCATCATCAGAGCGGAATACACCACCGTCAAGATTTTCAACAATGGCCCATAGCCTATTAGAGTTTAGTGGAGAAACGGTAATCCCCATGATGCCTAAAAGACCCTCCGGCATTCCCGGGTTTCTAGAAATCTCTGTCCAATTTTCACCGCCATCAGTACTCTTGAACATCTTGGAATTGGGGCCTCCACTTTCCAAGCTATAGGGAGTTCTTTTGACATCCCAAGTACTTGCATACATGGTCTCAGGATCATTAGGATCCAAAATCAAATCCACGGCACCTGCCACATTGCTTACAAAGAGTTTTCTGTCCCAGGTTTTTCCTCCGTCAGTCGATTTATAAACCCCTCTCATATCAGTAGGCTTGAAAATATCTCCCAACACAGCTGCATATACTACATCTGGATTTTCAGGATGTATTCTTATCCTAGAAATAAATCTTGTTTCTTCCATCCCAAGATGCTCCCAAGTCTCCCCTGCATCTGTACTTTTATGGAAGCCATATCCATAAGAAACGTTTCCTCTTACAGTCTTTTCTCCCCCACCCACATAGATGATATTGGGGTCAGACTCAGCAACAGTCACCGCCCCTATGGAGCCGCCAAAGTACCCGTCAGAAATATTCTTCCAAGTGATCCCGGCATTTTCTGTTTTCCAGACTCCTCCGCCGGTTGCTCCAAAATAATAAGTGTTTCGATCAGAGGTGACACCGGCTACGGCTGCTGATCTGCCGCCCCTGTGGGGACCTACAAGCCTCCACTGTACTGCATCGTAGAGGGATTCGTCATAAGTCTGGGCTTGAATGGTTTGGTTTGGAAAAACCAAAAGCCATAGAAAAAGGCAGACAATTGGGATAAATATTCTTTTCATAGTGTAATATTTAGTGTAATTAATCAGTATTCCATCTAATTAGTCATAAGATAAGCCGCATTATTTATCTCCTTTAAAGCAGTTCTTCTAATGGCTAATTGTTTTTATGAACTAATACTATTTATTTAATTTCCGTAATTAGGGTTTTGAACCATATTGGGATTTGAAAGCAATTCATCTCTAGGAATTGGTAATATCTGTTTCCAAGGCTGATCCAAACTGACTGGCGCAGATGAATTTTTACGTTCTACACTGCCAAGCACGGTCAGGGCACGGTCAGTCCTTACCAAATCGAAAAAGCTATGTCCTTCAAATGCCAACTCGAATTTCCTTTCTTTTTCGATTTCCAATAAAAGAGCCTCTTGGGTAACTGCTCCGGAGTATGGAGCCACTCCTGCTCTTTCCTTGATTTTATTTAAATCTTCTACAGCCATTGCCAAAGTACCAGATGATTGGGCATAAGCCTCAGCCCTATTGAGGTACATTTCGGCTATACGAATTATATGGAAATTATCTATGTTTCCAGGCTTTTGATACTTGGTAGGAAAATAAACTCCTTGGATGGGATCAAATCCAAACATAGTACCCCGTATATCATTTTCATCGGCTTGAATTTCTGAAATAAAGCTCTCGTGTACCGCCAATTCACCACGACCACCTTGAGCACCCGGAAAATACCAAAACCTCATGGCACTTTGATCTGCTGCAATAAATTCCAATTCGAAAATTGATTCAGCAGTAAATTCACCGGCATATATTCCAAGGTAATCCTCGACCAACCCATACTTGCTATCCTCAATTACTTCGGTGCTTAACCTTATTACCTCGCTATAATTTCTAGTGTACAGATAAAACCTAGATAGCAAAGCCCTGGCTGTGCTCTTTACAGCTCTTGCTCTAGTGGTGGTGTTATTGGCCTGGGTTTCGGGCAGCAAATTCAAAGCTAATAAGAGGTCGGCTTCTACCTGATTATACCCTTCCACCAAGGGCGGTCTACTCGGATACAATGATTCATTTACTGCTCTTGATGGTGTAAGTGGAAGCACAACACTTTGGTCACCATGAACTCCAGGAACTCCTCCAAATACTCTATTGAGATCAAAAAATGCCAAAGCCCTGACAAAATAGGCCTGACCTATAATGTTGTCCTTTTTGGCTTGATCCATCTCAATTGCAGGCACTTCTGCTATGATATTATTCGCTTGATTAACAGCCCTATAAGCAGCGGTATAGAAGTTTGTGATTTCCAAGTTAGAAGCATCTAACTGATATGTATCTAATTCTCTGTAAAAATCCCATGTGCCTACACTTTGGGAAACATCACTGGAGACTTCACAAATATTCTGAAAATTCCTTCCGTAATAAAAGCCTGATTGAAGCTGGTGATATAAACCCGCAAGAGCGGCATCCGCACTTTTTTCATTTGTAAAAGCGACTTCATCAGATATCTGGATCTCTGGTTCTTGGTCAAGAACGTTGCAGGCAAAAGCGAGACAAAACCCTAAAGCTGCAAATCGATTGTATATATTTTTAATTTTCATGATAGTGCTTGTTTAAAATGTGATGTTAAAACCTCCCATAAAAACTCTAGGCTGCGGCATCGCATAAAAATCCACACCTTGGGTGGTAGCTGTACTCGCTGTTGAGTTGACTTCCGGATCAAGGCCGCTGTAATTGGTAAAAGTCAAAACATTTTGTCCGCTCAGGTAAACCCTTGCGGATGTCATTCCCAGTTTTGAGGCTAAACTTGCGGGAAGTGTATAACCAATACTTATATTTTTCAACCTTACGTAGGACCCATCTTCAACGAATCTGGATGGCCTTAAATTAGCAGCATAGTTGGCGTTGGTCATCCGAGGCACCATGGTTACATCACCGGGCTGTTGCCACCTGTCCAACTGGCTTGCCAAAAAGTTGGTATTTCTAGTACCCCCATGTTCCTGGAAGAATTTATTCCAGAATAATTGATCGTTCCCATATGAATACTGGAAAAAAATCATGGCATCAAAATTCTTATATCTAAAAGTATTTGTAAGTCCTCCAAAGAAATCCGGCCAGGCATCTCCTACTATAAACCTATCAATATTTGGGTCAAAAGGCCTATTCGGATCCTTGGTGTCCCAAATGGGATCTCCGGTTTCTGTATCTACACCAAGCTGCCTATGCATCCAAAATGAGTACATTGGAATCCCTTCCTCCATTCGGATGATATCCCGATTGTATACAGGAATGGCTTGAGCCAACGTTTTTATATTGTTTCTGTTTTGGGCAATGTTAAAATTTATATCCCAAGTAAAATCCTTCGTAATTATCGGACTCCCGGCAATCATAAATTCAAACCCTTTATTCTCCATTTCTCCAAAGTTCTGAAAAATGCTCTGGAAGCCACTGGATCTAGGAATAGGAACAGCCAGCAATAAATCAGAAGTCTGCTTATTGTAATAATCAAAAGTCATCATTACTCTTTCATTAAACATGGCCACGTCGACACCAATATTAAACTGGGCAGTACGCTCCCACCTTAAATCCGGATTTGCGAGCTGGGCCGGCTCAGTCCCAGGAGTGATGGCATAATTGGCACCTCCTGCCCAAAGTCCTCTTGCCTGAAAATCATTGATTCCATTTTGATTCCCTGTCACACCATAACTTGACCTTATCTTGAGGTCAGAAACAAACTTTCCTTTATTGAAAAAATCCTCCTCAGAAATTCTCCAGCCAACAGCAGCAGAAGGGAAAGTACCCCATCTATTTGCTGCACCGAATCTTGAGCTGCCATCTCTTCTAAGGTTCAAAGTCAGAAGATATTTATTCTGAAGTGAATAATTTACCCTACTGAAAACAGATGCAATACCCCAAATTGAACCATCTGAGGAAGAAGTTTGAACAGCAGCTGATGCGATCCTCTTAAAATCATTGGATGGAAATTGTTGGCCAGTTGCTGTGGTACGTTCAAAAGTTGACTGTTGTAAAGTGGTACCAAGTAAAATACTAAGATTATGGCCTCCGTCAAAATTTGTCTGGTAATTCAATACATTTTCCTGAATCCAATTGTCATTTACAGATACAATTGAAGAAGCTTGACCATTTACAGCAGCACCTGCATTCAATAAAGTATTGATATAAGTGTCTTCTTTGATATTATTATAATCCACGCTGAAATTACTTCTCAAGGTTAAGCCCGGAAAAAATTCATATTCACCATAGACTGTGGCAAGGACCCTATTAGTCACCATGGTTATGTCATTCTCATTTATTACTGCGAGTGGATTTTCAAAAATGGAGAACTTTGTATAACTGCCATCAGGCTGGAAAGGAGGCAAATTTGAGGGAAAAAAGTGTGTCCCTCCTAAGGCACCAGCAATATTGTCATCATTATTTACTCTGTTTCGAATGTTTCTGGAATATAGAATGCTGGTTCCTATTTTTAACTTGTCAGAAACAAAAGCATCCAAATTCAACCGGCCTGTTCTACGTGCAAAAGAGGAAGGAGCCACTATCCCATCTTGGTTAAAATCAGAAGCCGAAGCCAAATACCGAATCTGGTCATTGCCCCCTGTAACAGAAACGTCAAAATTAGTAATGGGAGCATCTCTGAACACAAAGTCCGAATAATTTGTATTTACCGCTTGGGAAGGATTAGGAAAAATTGGCTGGCCCCCATTGTTCACAGCAGCTTCATTGCTTAACATTTCCAAAGTAGGACCGTCCACTAAATCAGGCGTTCTCCAAGCGCTTTGTACGCCATGATATGCTCCTATACTAACTTTCGCTTTTTGACTTTTACCTCGTTTAGTGGTAATTAAAACAACTCCATTTGCTGCTCGCGCACCATAGATTGCCGTTGCAGAAGCATCCTTGAGAATCTCCATAGATTCAATATCTGCGGGATTGATATCTGCCATAGCATTGGCAGTACCTCCACCTAAACCAACAGCCGAAAGATTCCCGGAAACAATAGGGATTCCATCTACTACGTAAAGAGGGTCATTATCCGCATTGATTGAAGTAGACCCCCTCACTCTGACAAACATCCCTCCACCAGGCGTCCCTGAGTTGGCAGATACCAAAACCCCAGGAGCTCTTCCTTGCATCATTTGATCCGGACTGGGCATGGGAAGGTTCTCTATCTCTTTGGCGCTGACAGAAGATATTGCAGAGGTAAGTGTTTTCCTATCCTGTTCTCCATATCCCACTATAATCACCTCACTCAACTGCTTTAAGTCTTCATTGAGGATCACATCAATTGTGTTTTGATTCCCAACTAAAATCTCTTGGGAAATATACCCAATGTAGGTGAAGATCAAAACAGAGTTACCATTTGGAACTCTAATGGAAAATTGTCCATCAATATCAGTAACAGTCCCAATATTGGTTCCTTTAATTTGGATATTAGCTCCGGGAATTGGTTGATTGTCTGAGCTGGAAATTACAGTTCCCGATACTGATATTTCTTGAGCAAATAAGTGCCCACCATACGCAACCAAATATAATATGGCGGCCAGTAAAATTTTCTTCATAGTTGTATTGGATTAAGATTCTACTTAAAATTTAATTTAATCCCAATCCAAAAACCAATGAATTCTATGATGAATGGTTAAATAAAATTATTGAAACTGCTTAAAATCAAAAGCTAACTAAAACTAACATCGGTACAAAAAAGCACTTGAATAATTTTATGTAGTTTTTTATTTCTTTTTTATGATCTTTTGCCAATTTATTCCTTATGAAATGATAAATGATAAAAATTTACGGTAAAATCGGGACTCATCAAAAAACTAACCTATCAACAAGGACAAGAAATATGAGGAGCCTCAAAATACCAAAACTTTAAGTTGAAAATTTTATAGATAAAGAAATAAAGTTTCACAACTCCACCTTTCGCAAAAAATACTTTCAAATACCCATTTACTTTTCATGAAAATCTACAATAACTTTCAATGTTTTTGTATCTATTTTAAATTTGAAAAATCAATTCCTTTACAAAGGCGACTTATCAAATTATCAGCCGCTAAAACATTGTTTTTTATCACTCCCGATTTACAAAATCCAAACGTTGCTGCCTACTTGCAAAACAAAAAAAGGGTTGCCCTTTACGGACAACCCTTTTAATAAGGACAGAATGAGTCAATATTAAGCTTCTGCAGGCAGTACGCTTACATATGACTTTCCATCAAATTTTCTTTTGAAATTAACCTTGCCATCTGTCAAAGCGAATAAAGTGTGGTCTTTACCTACACCTACATTCTCTCCTGGATGATGCTTGGTACCTCTTTGTCTTACGATGATATTTCCGGCAATTACTGCCTCACCACCGAATTTCTTAACCCCAAGTCTCTTACTGTGGGATTCTCTACCGTTTTTGGAACTACCGACACCTTTCTTGTGAGCCATAATTTTATCAGTTTATGATTTCCAAAGAAATCTTATAATGTGATACTTTCAATCAATAATTTTGTAAACTTCTGTCTGTGACCGTTTTTCTTCTTATAGCCTTTTCTTCTTTTCTTTTTGAAGACTATAATTTTGTCACCTTTGACGTGATCAAGGATTTTCCCTGATACCTTGGCACCACTCAATAGGGGTGCTCCGATAGACACAGTGCCGTTGTCGTCAGCCAACAAGACCTGGTCAAACTCCACGGAAGCGCCAGCTTCACCCTGCATCAATGGTGCATAGATTTGCTGATCTTTTGTTACTTTGAACTGCTTTCCTGCGATGTTAACAATTGCGTACATATTATATAGAAATATTGCTTTAGGAAATTGAGGTGCAAATATAAGAAGCTTATTCACAATAAAAAAACTTACTTACGAATTTCCCTGCTATTCTTTAATTACATAACTGAACAGCACCAAAGGTTTTATACCACCAATATCTCCCTACAAACAAAATGTTTTTCACATAAAAAGCCTAATACTGATACAAAAATTTTGGTAATATCACTATATATTCATTTTTTATAAATTCACACAGCAAACACTCAAAACACTGTTAATCAGCATTATAAAATATTAAAAATGACATTAAAAATATATTCTATTGTTTTGAATCAAATTCAATTTTATATCGAATTTCATTCATAAAAATCTTTTTAAAATTAATTTAAAAAAGTTTATAGCCCAGATAATGCTTCATTTCTTTAATTCTATACTTTAACTAATAATATTTAACTAACTTATTTTAAATTATTTAACGTATTTTTGACTATTGTTCAAAAAACTATGAAATTCGTAGGCCTAGGGGTTTTATTTTCGGAATTTGTTAATCATATTTGTTCAAAGGCTGTTCCAAAAAGACAGCCTTTTGCATCCAGTCTGTGTAAGGAAAGTGATCAGGCTTTAAAAGAAGAAACTGATATATTCTGACAAAAAACTCATTAAAGTAATGCAACAAGTAGAACCCATACTCCAGGAAAACAACGGTAGATTTGTTTTATTTCCCATCCAACATGATGACATCTGGCAATATTATAAGAAAGCAGAAGCCAGCTTTTGGACGGCTGAGGAGATTGACTTGAGTCAGGACCTGAAAGACTGGAAAAATCTCAACGATGGTGAAAGGCATTTTATCTCTCATGTACTTGCCTTTTTTGCAGCAAGTGACGGCATTGTGAATGAAAATCTGGCCGAACATTTCGTGTCGGAAGTTCAATATACTGAAGCCAAGTTTTTTTATGGCTTTCAAATTGCCATGGAAAACATCCATTCCGAAACATATAGCCTCTTGATAGATACTTACATCAAAGACAATGTGGAAAGGGATCGTTTGTTGAATGCTATTGAACATATAGATTGTGTCAAAAAGAAAGCAGACTGGGCTTTAAGATGGATCGACAACGGTTCTTTTCAGGAAAGATTGATCGCCTTTGCAGCTGTGGAAGGAATTTTCTTTTCGGGTTCATTCTGTTCTATTTTCTGGATGAAAAAAAGAGGTCTTATGCCAGGACTTACATTTTCAAATGAACTTATTTCCAGAGATGAAGGACTCCACTGTGATTTTGCCTGTCACCTGTACACCCAACATGTTGTCAATACCCTTCCGAAAGAGACAGTGACGGAGATTATTAAAAATGCGGTGGAAATAGAAAAGGAATTTGTCACAGACGCACTTCCCGTCAAATTGATCGGGATGAACGCTGACCTGATGTGCCAATATATAGAATTCGTAGCAGACAGGCTTCTTATGGAACTTGGCTGTGCGAAAGTTTGGAACAGTACCAATCCATTTGATTTTATGGACATGATTTCCCTTCAAGGAAAAACCAACTTCTTCGAAAAAAGAGTAGGGGATTACCAGAAAGCAGGTGTTATGAAGTCCAAAGATGCTGTAGATGCGCCTAAATTCTCTATGGGAGAAGATTTCTAATAAACCCAATAACCTACCTATCCACCACCAAAAAACTTACACGATCATGCTAGTAATAAAAAGAGACGGAAGAAGAGAATCTGTAAGGTTCGATAAAATCACCACCAGAATCGAGAATCTCTGCTATAACCTCGATAGCAGGTATATTCAACCGATAGAAGTGGCCAAAAAGGTAATTGATGGCCTTTATGATGGTGTGACCACTACAGAACTGGACAATCTTGCTGCGGAAGTTTGCGCTTCCCTGACTGTCAAGCATCCGGACTATGCGGTTTTGGCGGCAAGAATCGCCATTTCCAACCTTCACAAAACTACCAGTCAGTCCTTTTCCAACACCATGAAAAGGCTTTACACCTATATCAATCCTAAAACAGGTGAAAATGCCGCTTTGATCGCTCCTGATGTATATGGAGTAGTAAAAAAGCATGCTGCAAAACTGGATGAAGCCATAGATTACAAAAGAGATTTTGACTATGATTATTTTGGTTTCAAGACACTCGAAAAAAGCTACCTGATCAAGCTTGATGGTAAAGTGGTCGAAAGACCTCAACACATGCTGATGCGTGTGGCTGTGGGCATTCACAAGGAAGACATCGATGCAGCTATAGAAACCTACAACCTGCTTTCTGAAAAGTGGTTTACGCATGCCACTCCCACACTTTTCAATGCCGGAACACCAAAGCCTCAGCTGTCCTCCTGTTTCCTTTTGACCATGAAGGATGACAGCATAGATGGGATTTATGACACTTTGAAGCAAACTGCAAAAATTTCCCAGTCTGCTGGTGGCATTGGACTTTCCATTCACAATGTCCGTGCAAAGGGAAGCTATATACGTGGAACCAATGGTGTCTCTAACGGTATAGTACCTATGCTTAGAAACTTCGACATGACCGCAAGATATGTAGATCAGGGCGGCGGAAAGAGAAAAGGAAGTTTCGCCATTTACCTTGAACCTTGGCATGCAGATGTCAAAGACTTTCTCGAGCTTAAGAGAAACCATGGTAAAGAAGAAATGCGTGCAAGGGACCTTTTCTACGCCATGTGGATTCCGGATCTCTTTATGAAACGTGTCGAGCAAAATGATGACTGGTCATTGTTTTGTCCAAATGAAGCCCCAGGATTGGGTGATTGCCACGGTGAAGAATTTGAAAAGCTTTATGAAAAGTATGAAAGGGAAGGAAGAGCCAGAGAAACAATCAAAGCACAAGAGCTTTGGTTTGAAATTCTAGAGTCCCAAATTGAAACCGGAACTCCGTACATGCTTTATAAGGACTCCGCCAACAAAAAGTCTAACCAGCAGAATTTGGGTACAATTAAGTCATCCAACTTATGTACAGAAATCATAGAATATACTGCTCCTGACGAAGTAGCAGTTTGTAATCTGGCTTCTATTGCTCTCCCAAAGTTTGTAATGACCGGTACAGATGGTAAGAGATACTTTGACCATCAAAAGCTCTATGAAATCACAAAAGTGGCTACACGAAACCTGAATAAAGTAATTGATATCAATTATTATCCGGTAGAAGAAGCCAAAAGATCCAACTTCAGGCACAGGCCTATCGGTCTTGGTGTACAGGGATTGGCAGATACTTTCATCTCCCTTCGTATGCCGTTTGAGTCTGATGAAGCAAAAGGACTTAATGAGGATATCTTTGAGACCATCTATTATGCGGCCATGGAAACATCCATGGAGCTTGCCAAGACCCAAGGAACATATGAGACTTATGAAGGCTCTCCAGTATCCAAAGGACAGTTCCAGTTTGACCACTGGGGTGTTACTCCTAAATCAGGCAGGTGGAAGTGGGATGAGTTGAAATCCCAGGTTAAAAAGTATGGTGTGAGGAACTCCCTTTTGGTAGCTCCAATGCCTACGGCTTCTACCTCGCAGATTCTGGGAAATAATGAGTGTTTTGAGCCATATACCTCTAACATTTATACCAGAAGAACCCTCTCCGGTGAATTCATTGTGGTCAACAAGCACCTCATGAAAGACCTGATCAGGCTAGGCTTGTGGAATGACAATATGAAAAACAGACTGATCGCCGCCAATGGTTCTGTTCAGGCTATCCCTAACATTCCTCAAAATATCAAAGATATTTACAAGACGGTTTGGGAGATTTCCCAAAGGGTGATCATTGACATGGCTGCTGATAGAGGGGCATACATTTGCCAATCCCAAAGTATGAATGTGTTTATGCAGGATCCTAACTTTGGTAAATTGACCTCTATGCATTTCTATGCCTGGAAAAAAGGACTAAAGACAGGAATGTATTACCTCAGATCTCAAGCAGCTACAAGTGCTATACAGTTCACAGTGGACAAAGCAGCTTTGAGTGTTGATAAGGCCGCAGAAACAGCTGAGATAGACATGACCAAATCACAAAAACAAGATGCCATTGCCTGTTCCCTGGATGATCCTGAGGGCTGTGAAATGTGCGGCAGTTAAGATAAATTTTAGAGTTCGTTTGTTGGCAAAAAGCGTCTGAGTGTTTCAGACGCTTTTTCTTTTTGTCATGAATAAAAAAAGCCAGAGCTCGATACACAAACCCTGGCTTTCCATCAAATATCACTTAGGATCAATCAGCTACTGCCATAATTTTTTCCCATACTCTGAAAAAATTTCCCGAGCAGATCTTCTCAATATCTTCTCTTGAATAGCCCAACTTAAGCAGTTCAGCAATAAGGTTTGGATACATGGAGGCATCTTTGAGTCCTTCTGGCAAGGTATCTCCTACCCCGTCAAAATCAGACCCCAGTCCCACATGATCTATCCCCACAAGTTTGACCACATAGTCGATGTGCTCTGCTACTTTGGAAACATGCACATAAGGTTTTTTATCCGCTGAATATTCCTGAATGTAGGCTTGGGCCTCAGGATCTCTGTAGGTCAGGTTGTTTTCTTTAAGCCACTCCGTAAGATGCGCCCTAATTTCAGCATTGGCATCCGAATATGCCTGATCAAGAAAGCTTCCCCCAAAAGTGATCATTACCAAGCCGTCCTTTTCAGCTATTTTTTTGATGATCTCATCCGATACATTTCTTTCAAATCCTGGAGTAAAAGTCCTAACCGAGCTGTGTGTCGCCACTATTGGGGCCTTGCTGACCTCAGCAACATCAAAAAAGGTCTTATCAGTAATGTGTGACACATCTATGATCATTCCAAGACGGTTCATTTCTTTGACTACTTCTTTACCAAATTCACTCAAGCCTCCGTGGGTTTCGGAATCATCATAAGATGAATCTCCTACCAGATTGTCCTTGCCATGGGTCAAGGTCATGTACCTTATCCCCTTATTAAAAAAATACTCCACATTGGAAATATCATCTTCTATAGCTGCTGCATTTTCAATCCCCATAGGAAGTGACAACAAACCTTTTTCAAAATTGGATCTTATATCGTCGGGAGAATAAGCCATTGCAATTTTGTCCGGCCAAGTAGATGCCAGCTTTTCTACCATCATGATCAAAGTATCCGCTAGGCCCTTAGACCCTCCAGTCTCCTGATAAGATGCTGGGATGTAAATGGCCATAAAAGGTGCATCCATTCCCCCTTCTCTTGCCCTCACGTAATCTATGTTACCCTCATCCTGCTTGCTGATAAAATCGTAAAGTGAATTGACATCACCATCAGTCTTGCTGTAAATCCTCAAAGGCAGGTCCATATGTCCATCCACAATGATGGTACTCTGTGCTATTTCTTTGGCAATCTCCAATCGCTCTGAATCAGAGAGTTCTGTGTAGTCCACTTCCGTCTTTTCATTTGAAGGACTGCAAGCCCAGAGACAAGCGGCAGCAAGACCCAAAATTATATTCTTCTTCATAATCATAGTTTTGGTACAAGCGATAAATTAAGATTTTCCCCAAAAATGATCGGCAGAAGATTTACAAACGGTCAAATCAAACTTTTAAAACAGGTAATTTCCGCTTGCGGAAATTTTATTTTCAGGATTTTCTCCTACACATTTTTAAATTAAATTGAGGTTCAACCAATCACTTCAGTCATGAAATTAGGGTCATTTATACTTTTAAGCTTTTTGATTTTCGCATGTAGTACCGAAAAACAACCAAACGTTCAGATAACGATTTCTGACGAACTTGCATCTGAAGTCAAAGATGGGAGGCTTCTTTTACTGATGCATCACAGTGACCAAACTGAACCCAGATTTGCCGTTAGTGATGATGTAGGATCTGCTCAGGTCATTGGAATGGATTTTGAAGATCACAAACAGGGTGAGGCTTTTACTTTTGACCTAAATAATTTTGGATACCCAATTGAAAACTTCAAAGACATACCGGAAGGAGAATACTGGGTTCAAGCATATGTGGTAAAATACGAGACCTTCAACCGTGCCGATGGGCATACCATCAAGATGCCAATGGATCAGTGGGAAGGAAGGCAGTGGGTTTGACCACAAGCTTTGGATAATGAAAAAATAAAACCATTTATGGAAACCGATTGCACAAATCTAGTTTCCCTGAACTATATACCGTAAATTGTCCTTACATTTATAGCAGAAATCTCCTTCTTCGGGTCAAAATTTCACCCGACCGGTTGATTGGAAAATATTTAGTGACATGAGTAAATCAGAAAACATCAATTACGAATTAGAAAAAAACATGGAAGTCATCAGCCAGCTTGATGGCTACGTAACCCATGCTGTAGAAAACATTCTGGTAGATCCTGATGAATGTTGGCAACCGACAGACTTTTTGCCGGACATGTCGAAGATGGATGCATTCGATGAAATAAAAAAACTTCAGGAAAGAGCTTCGGGCATACCGGATACCGTAATCACTTCTTTAGTCGGGAACATGATCACGGAAGAGGCCTTGCCAAGTTATCAGACTTATTTTAACCTTCTTGAAGGCATCAACGTAGAAGGAAATTTGCTCAGCAATTCAGGCTGGGTAAGATGGTCCAAAGCATGGACGGCCGAGGAGAACAGACACGGTGATTTACTTAACAAATACCTCTACCTATCAGGTAGATGTGATATGAAAAAAGTAGAGCAAACCATACATAGACTGATTTACAACGGATTTGATCCAAGATCCGAAAAAGATCCCTATCAGGCGATCATTTATACCTCATTTCAGGAAAGAGCGACCAAAATCTCTCATGTCAACACCGGGAAATTAGCTGATAAAGCCGGGGACGATGTTCTTTCCAGAATCTGCAAAACTATAGCAGGTGATGAAGCAAGGCATGAAAAAGCATATAAAAGCTTTATGTCACAGATTTTTGAAATAGATCCAAACGGAGCCGTACTTGCTTTTGAAAAAATGATGAGAAAGCAGATCGTCATGCCTGCTGTACTCATGGGCAAAGGAGGCAGTAACCCTTCCCTTTTTGATCAGTTTTCTGCCATTACCCAAAAAATAGGCGTTTACACTGGCTGGGATTATGCCAGAATTATTGACCATTTGGTCAAACTTTGGGATATAGAATCTCTAACAGGACTCGATGGTATAGCGGCCAAAGCTCAGGATTATCTCTCAAACTTATCTGACCGATATATGAGATTGGCAGACAGGATGAAAGCTCCTGACGAAATCTCCCTAGCTTGGTTGAAATAACAAACATAAGCCTGATGGATCTCCATCGGGCTTTTTTTATGGCATATTCTTAAACCACTTTAAGTATTGATCTCATTCGGGAACAATAATTACTTAAAAACAATTACATGTATATACATCGAAAATTATGAAAACAATTAAAGCCATACACAAAGCAAGCTATCATCCAATTGCGGATCTGATCACATATAACCCTCTGCCATCGCCTAAGCTTAGGCAGATTGATCCATTCATTTTTTTGAATCATCATGGTCATCAGACTTATCCAAAAAATAATAATGGATTACCTTTTGGTCCCCATCCTCACAGAGGAATGGAAACGGTCACATTTATTTTGGAAGGGGACATCATGCACAAGGATTCCGGTGGACATGAGTCTGTGATCAATGCCGGAGGAATTCAATGGATGACTGCCGGAAGTGGATTGATCCATGCGGAAGTTTCTTCGGAAAATTTCAAAAAAGAAGGGGGAGACCTGGAAATTTTACAACTCTGGCTCAATTTGCCGGCCAAACTTAAAATGACCAAACCAAGATATATAGGTTTGCAAAAAGAGGAAATTACCGATTTTGAAATTTCAGAAGGAAAAGGAACTGTACAATTAATTGCTGGAGATTGGGGAAATCATAAAGGCTCTTTTGACACCCTTTGGCCAATATTCTTAAGTACTGTTTATTTAAATCAAGGAGGAATTCTTCAAAAAGAAATCCCTGCTGATGAAAATATATTCTTTTATGTCGTGAGGGGGAAAGTAAAAATCAATGGAGCAATAATCCCATTCAGAAACCTTGTGGAATTTAACAATGAGGGGACAACTCTCCATGTAGAAAGCAGTGAAGACGCTGTATTCATTCTTGGTCATGCGAAGCCATTCAACGAACCAATGGTTGCACAGGGTCCTTTCGTCATGAA
Organism: Arthrospiribacter ruber; assembly: GCF_019343195.1. Taxonomy (GTDB): domain Bacteria; phylum Bacteroidota; class Bacteroidia; order Cytophagales; family Cyclobacteriaceae; genus Arthrospiribacter; species Arthrospiribacter ruber. The sequence goes on along the minus strand of NZ_RPHB01000003.1, from coordinate 638,894 downwards.
CACACAGCAAGAAATCATGCAGGCCTACAAGGATTATCAAGATGGCAAATTTGGTTCCTGGAGTTAAGGCCATAACCTGAAAAAAGGCAGCTGTCTTGTAAGATAATGTGACTTTAGCAGCTCTATTCAAACTTTAATTTCTTTTTGCCTTGGTGGAATGATTAGCCACTAAGGCAAAAAGTTTTAAACTATTTCACACTAGTTCTCAATTGGAATCTATGATATCCTGAGAAATAAGCCTGTAGATCTCCGCCACCTGCTCATTATAATTCAAAAACTGATGATGTTCCTCCAGTATATGAAGGTCTTCCCTCACGGCAGGGCCGGTTTGGGCTTTTTTCGCACCAAGCTCAAGACTTTTACTGATTGTTTCGATTATTAGCGGCTTAAGCATTTCAAACTCCAATCCTTGCCTGGCCATGACTTCTTCGGCCAATCTCAACATATGATTGGAAAAATTACTGGCAAATACAGCCGCTACATGCAGGGCTTTCCGGTCTTTACTCTTGACTACATATTGGCGTTGTGAAAGTGATTTGGCCAGTTTTTTCAACTTTTGCAATGTAGCCTGATCCTCACTTTCCAATAAAAACGGAACTTCTTCAAAAGTAATTGCCCTGTCTCTTGAAAATGACTGCAAAGGGTAAAAAATACCTGTATAACTGGCAGAACTATATCCCAAAGCACTCAAGGGAACTGATCCTGAAGTGTGGACCAATATACTTTCTTCTGGTAATATGATTTCATCGGCTATATCCATAATCGAATCATCTTTTACTGCCAAGATGAAAATTTCAGCCTCAGAAGTTGTGAAGTCCAGGTCGGTTTTCACATCAGCAGTATACAGTTTTTGTGTGATGGAGGCGGCCTTTTTTTCTGATCTCCCATAGATTTCAGTAACCGTATGTCCCGCTTCTTCCAAGGCAGGTGCCAAATGCCAGGCAACATTCCCTGTTCCTATGATTGCAATTTTAAATTTCATTCCAACAAGATATACTTTTACGAGCTATTGTAAAAAACAAAACCCCCGCTTAGCCAACGGAGGTTTAGTTGATGAATGCCATTACATTATTCGAGTCCTTTATCCCTCATTTTACTGAATTCATCATACCTTCTGTATATCGCTACGCAAAAACCGATCAACATGATTATGGTCCCTGCCCAGAGAATATTGATCTGCGGCTTCATGATAGCTTTCAGCACTACATAATCCTTTTGGTACCTGTTCACTTTGAAGGAAAACTGATTGCTCTCCGGAATAATGTTATCCACTTCAACTCTTACCCCAAGTTCATTATCAATAGCAGGAATTTTCCCCAATTGATTGTCCCTGATGATAAATATGGGCGAAAGCCTTTTCTCTACACCAAAATCCTGAATAACTAGATGTGCTTTTACCGCCACATCCCCCTCTTTGAGCGTCACTCCGGGTAATTCATTGACCACTTCTCCTCCTTCAAAGGTGGTGACAAAGTCAGCGATATAGAAAGTCTCTCCAGGCGATACTTCGTAGAGTTCGTCGTCTCTCCACTCAGGATCATCAAAGTCATTGAGGGCTGAGACAAATGTATACAAATCCTTATTGATAAACCTCCTTGAATCAGGAGAAGAGATCAGGCCCATATTTTCATTGTATTGGGACATGGGGTGAAGTGTAAACTGATACTCCTCATCCTTGAAATAATCAATCCTGAAATAATCATTTTCTTCTAGTACGATATTGACCAGGTCTCCTTTTTGGTGGTAAGTCCTGCCTCTTACGACTACATCATCCAAGGCAAGTGCTTCGTTCACATTTCCTGTAGGCTCAAGGATATTGGCGCTCACATAGCCTGGCACGCCCACCACTTTCTTATGGCGACCTTTATATATGGCCGTGTACTCTTTGATCTGCGTGGGTTTGTTGATCCAGAGTAGTACGTGCTCCTTATTGAGTTCATCCTCCCAACTATTTGAATATGTCAGTCCGGAAAGGTTGTGGGATATGACTTCAGAGTATCCAGATGAAAACATAACCCCTATCAGAATCAATCCCAAACCAATATGGGCTAGAGAACCACCGGTAAGTTTGAAAGTAGACTTTTTGAGCAATTGGAAAAGGATGGTAGAATTGGCTACAATAGTAAAAGTAGCAGCAATCACCAATATGATGTAACTCAGGTCAAATACTTTTCCCCAGACAATAATCACAGCAGATAGCAAAACCGACACAATGTAAGGTGTCACCAAGGTTTCCCTCAGCTTTTTGGCATCCATTTTATTCCACCAAAAAAACTGTCCTACAGCTGTCAAAAGAGCCAAGGCAACCGAAAACCAAAGTTGGAATTTGGTATAAAATCCAACCTGATCTGCTGGAGGAGCCATATTTGAAATCCCTCCAAAGCTCTCCACTATAGCATTCCAAACAGGTATAGAGGTAGGCAAAATCACCTGAAATGCCATCAAAGCCAGTGTAGTAGCTCCGATGAAAATCCAAAATTCCCTTGAATAAACAGAAGCTTCTTTTTCTGAAGTAGGAATGTGTTTCCAATTCCTGGCTGCAAGAAAGACTGCCACAAAAAGGAAAAACAGCATATAAATGAGCAACTGCCCAGAAAGTCCCAAATCCGTAAAAGAGTGCACGGATGAATCTCCCAACACACCACTTCTTACCAAGAATGTAGCGTATAAAACCAATATAAAAGAGGCAATGATCAATACCATTGAGGTCTTCAAAGCAGTAGCACTTTTCTTATACGTGATCATGGTGTGGATACCTGCTACCAAAATAAGCCAAGGTACATACACCGCATTCTCCACAGGGTCCCAGTTCCAATATCCCCCAAAGTTAAGCGTCACGTAAGCCCAATAGGCTCCCATTATGATCCCCATACCCAATATCATGGCGGAGAATTGAGCCCAAGGCAAAGCCGGACGTACCCATTCTGAGTATCTCTTGGTCCAAAGTCCTCCCATCAAAAATGCAAAAGGTACCAAGGTAGAAGCGTATCCCAAAAACAAAGTAGGCGGATGTATTACCATCCAGATATTTTGAAGCAGCGGGTTCAATCCTGTACCGTCTTCAGGGACAAAATCCGGATTAATAGAAAAAATCGGCGCGTTTACTGCATCTCTCAGAAGTATGAAAGGTGAACTGCCAATTTTCAGATCACCTATGACCACTCCAAGAATCATGGACACCAAAAAAGCCTGCACTAGAGCAAAAACCAACATGACCGGTCCTTCCCAAAACTTGTTAGTATGAATCAGAACCAAGCCCAAAATCACATTCCATACTATCCAAAGTATAAAAGCACCTTCCTGACCTTCCCAAAAACTTGAAACCATGTAATGGACAGGAAGTGCCATGCTACTGTGTGAGTAGGCATAGAAATATTCAAACCTGTGGTTGTAGATGATCTCAAAAAGAGAAATGGCTATAGCAAAACTGGCCACTGAGTGGACGTAAAAAGAGATCCTGCTGAACCTCCTCCAACTGGGCTTCTCAAGCTCAGGAACAACTGTAAACTGATAGTATGCATATGCGGCAACTAAGGCACTGACAAAGGCCAATATGGCCGAAAAATGCCCTAGATTCCCAATAAAGGTATTGATCATGGATGGTCAAATCAAAGGAGTGAATTAAATGCCAGCATTGCTGACTTCTGTTTCTTGATATTTGGAGGGACATTTCATGAGGATTTTGTCCGCTACAAAAAGGTCTTCGGTCCTGTAGGAACCAATAACCACTACTTGCTCTGCCCTGGCAAAGTCCGGTGGTACCGGCTCATTGTAAAAAACCCGTTGAGATGTTCCGTCAGCATCAACCATCATAAAATAAAAAGAGGTTTTGTCCGGGTTGACTTCTATCCCTTCTACTACTCCTGCCACACTTTTTTTCAACTCTCCCACTACGTGGATCGGCTTGTCATCACCCCTCATTTTCATCTCTTTGGCTGTTGAAAAGCTTTCGTATGTACTTGCATCTCCAATGGACGTGATGATTATGACTATTGCAACAGCAATGATCCCCAAACCTATAATATGCCCCTTTTTCATCTGTTTATAATTTATTTTTTAGCAGTCAGATGGAATCTCGCACTTATCATAATCGTCCATCGGGATGTCGCTTGAATTGTGCTCGATTTCATGATATTTAAATTTATTAGTATCCCTTACGGGAAAATATATTTCTTCGTTAGCTGATATTTGTCATGAAACCTCGCGGGCCAATTTTTCCAACCTTGCAACTTTCCGGTCTGTACTTATAATATACCCGGTAATTCCGGCGAAAATCAGCACAATTACCCCTACCAAAACATAGATCTTGCCTTCTGACCTCATCACGTCGGCCATTTCTACTTTTGAATTGCTATAATCCTCTTCAGTGATGGCTATTTTGTCCTGAGCAGTAACCTTAAAGCTTATAAATAGCAGGAATATGATTATGATTTTTTTCATTTCGATTGGTGTGTTTATGAAATCTGATTGATGAGCCTGTCTTCCAGCTTTCTTTCTACCCTTTTCAACCTTACCCTAACGTTAGCCATCCAGGTGCCCATCAAAGTCCATCCAATGATGGCCGGATAAAACACCAGTCTAAGCTTGCTGTCCAAGTCATAAGCATTGAAGCCAGGATTACCACCATTGCCAGGATGAAGGCTGTCCGTGAGCCTTGGGAGCACAAATATCAAGGGTATAAATGCCGCAAAGGCAAAGATATTGTACACAGCACCAATTCTTGCACGCTGATGTACATCAGTCAGGGAATTTCTTAAGATTAAATATGCAAAATACATCAACAAGCCTATTGCAGAAGCATTTTGCTTTGGATCACCGCTCCAATAATCCCCCCAGGTAAATTTGGCCCATAGCATCCCCGTCACTATTCCCAATACGCCAAAAAGGATGGCTGCATTGGTGAATTCGACTGCTATGTCGTCATGTTTCAGGTCGTTGGTCCGAAGGTATTTGACACTGTATATTACAGCCACTACCAGCATAATGATCATTCCAAACCACATGGTAACATGGAAATGTAATGCCCTGATAGTTTCATTGAGAATGGGTAATCTCGGTACGTCTAAGAGAAGTCCGGCAATCAGCGTGTACAGCAACAGCCCTATTGTCAGAATTTTCCACCAGCTTGCTCTCATCATTGTGATTTTGCTAATTCAAGCGCAAAAATAAGGCATAAGTTCCTGATTCTTGTGCTTTTTGCCACTTAAGTTGATCAAGCGTTGAATTGAATAAGGAAACTAATTGAAATTTGACATCAAAAGACAAGGGGATTGACATAGCACCAATTCACCTTACGGACAATCCTTCTTCAATTTACCGAATGTCTGAAATATCATTTTGAAAATTCTGTAGAAGTAATTTACGGGGAAAAATTGAAATTTTATAGCTCTCAAATAGAAAGGCACTTGAAAGGCAAAAGAAATCATGTAAGTATCAGTTCCCCAAAATCATTCACCTCTTTTAGTACGAAAAAACCTTAAACCCCATCCTAGATTACCTGAAATCCATGCACATAAGGATCATCATCATCCAGTATGATCGTATTGTAGCCATAGACTTTTGCCCAACCTTCTATGCTTGGGATGATAGCTGGTCTGCCCGCAATCTCAGTGACTTCTTCAATTCTACCGGTAAATTTAGATCCAATAAAACTCTCATGAATAAATTCATCGCCAGGCTTTAACCAACCCTTGGCATGCCATTGCGCCATACGTGCAGATGTTCCCGTGCCACAGGGTGATCTGTCTATTGCCTTATCACCATAAAAAACCGCATTTCTAGCTGTACTTGAGGCGTCTATGGTCTCACCTGTCCACAGCACATGTGACAAGCCTTTGATCTCAGGATGTTCGGGATGCACAAACTCATACTTTTCATTCATCTTTTGACGGAGGTTCCTCGCCATTGAGACCAGCTGCTCAGTTTTGAAATGTTCTAAGCCAGGGAAGTTTTCTTGTGGATCCACAATACAATAAAAATTACCCCCATAAGCCACATCTACCGTAAGCTTGCCCAGTTCATCAGATACAATCTCCAATCCTTCCGCTGCAAGGAAGCTTTTTACATTCGTCAATTTGACGGAAGTTACTTTTTTACCTTCCTGCTTGTATTCTACCAAAACCAATCCTGCGGGTGCTTCCATTCTCAGGAAACCTGCTTTTTTGGGCTGTATCAATCCTTCCTCTATGGCTACAGTGATCGTCCCGATAGTTCCGTGCCCACACATTGGCAAGCAACCAGACGTTTCTATAAAAAGCACTGCAAAATCATTGTCAGGATCATGGGGAGGAAAAAGCATAGATCCGGACATCATATCATGTCCCCTAGGCTCAAACATCAGACCTGTCCTGATCCAATCCAGGTTTTCCAGGAAGAACTGCCTTTTTTCCAACATAGTATCACCTTGTAGAAACGGAACTCCGCCAGCTACTACTCTCACTGGATTGCCACAAGTATGGGCATCAATGCATTGGAAGGTTTTTTTCATATCTAAATGATATTAGGATATTGGATATTCAGATATTGTTTGGGTTCCCTCCAAAAAAGTATCCATTCATATCAATGAATATCTATCAATATCAAATTCTTAATCAGTAAAATGAATTATAGTGAATTTACTTACTATGTTTTTTACAAGACCTGCAAACCCAAAAACTTCTCCATTGGAACAAAGTCTTTATCTGCATGCAGCAGTCGTATTTTGTTTTGAATACAGAAAGTGGCTATGATCATGTCTATGGTTTTTCTGATTGTCACACCCTTGTTCCTAAGAGTTCTGTAATCTTCAGCTGATTTCAAAGCCAACTCCTTATTGGACAAGGTGAAAAATGGCAGTGATTCAAGTGCTTCCTTAGCTTTTTGAAATTGTGAGTCATTTCTAAAGCCTTGAAGCACTTCAATTAAAATCAAGTCTCCTGTCACGACTACCGAATTTCCCAAAAGCTCGTAAAGTTTTTCTACATGCTTTTTTTCCCTACCATTAAAGAAGTCAATCCAAACAGATGAATCTACAAGAATCATTGGTCAAGTCTCATTTTTTCCAAGTCTCCCTCCCAATTCAATTTACCTCTAAGCTTCTTAATCTCGCTTTGCTGATTTAGCTGTATAATTAATTTCAACCCTTCTTCTACCGTTGCCTTTTTGGTTTTATGTCCAGTGACCTTCATCGCTTCTGATATCAAATGTTCGTCAATTTCAATATTAGTTCTCATGATGTGTATAATTTTTATAAATATACACATTATAGTGATTTTATTGTTCCCCTTAAAAATGGAGTATGGTGGAAATATTATAGAAATAAAGTGGAAATATGATTGATATATGGTTGAAATATTTCGCGAAGCATATTTCAGCGAAGCTATATTTCTACCTTATTTCAACAAAGGTATATTTCAGCGAAGCATTTCCCGAAGCGCTCCGCTATCGAGACTTCCGCTATAGCTCCACTTCCTATCTTATTTCACAAAGTGTATTTCACCTTTATTTCGCGAAGCATATTTCAAATCTTTTAATTAAGGTACAGGTCAATATCCACAAATATCGCACTGCAAATATCCATCAATATCTATTGTAATATATTTCAGCGAAGCATTTCCCGAAGCGCTCTGCTATCGAGACTTCCGCTATAGCTCCACTTCCTATCTTATTTCACAAAGTGTATTTCACCTTTATTTCGCGAAGCATATTTCAATCTTTCTATTAAGGTGACGGTCAATATCCACAAATATCGCACTGCAAATATCCAATAATATCTATTTCAATATATTTCACCAAGTATATCCCGAATCGCTTCGCTCTCGGGACTTCCGCTAAAGCTCCAGTTTCTACCTTATTTCACGAAGTATATTTCAGCTAAGACATATTTCCACTAATATCTATTTTTTGAATTCCCCATCCACCATTCTCCAAATCCTCAAGGGATTATCTTCCTTAAGTGCGTCAGGAAGGAGGGTAGCTGGCATGTCCTGGAATGCAATCGGTCGAGCGAATCGCTTAATAGCATAGGAGCCAACAGATGTGAATCTACTATCGGTGGTAGATGGATAGGGACCTCCGTGTTGCATGGCATGTCCTACTTCTACTCCGGTTGGCACCCCTTTGAATAATAACCTGCCGCACTTTTCTTCCAACTGATTGATCAAGTCGATTTTATTGGCCAACTCGTCTTCTTCCCCCCAAAGTGTGATGGTCAATTGACCATGAAGCCGCTGCGCAATGGCAAAGAGTTCATTGAAGTTTTCATAGACCACCATCAGGGCAAATGAACCGAATACTTCCTGCTGAAAATGATCATCCTCCAGCCAGTCGGTAGCCTTGATTTTGGCCAAAGCAGGATAGGCTTTGATCAGGTCTTTTGCCTCAGCTACCTGTACCCAATCGAGTTCTTTGCGCTCCTTCATGCTCTCCAAAGACTTGTAGTAAGCCTCTGCTATTCCCTCGTGCAACATTGGAGCTGCTGCGATTTCTTCCAATTCTTTTTTCACTGCCTCAGCAAAATCCTCTGCATGGGCACTGGGCACCATGATTAATCCGGGGTTGGTACAAAACTGTCCTGCCCCAAGTGTAAGTGAACCAACAAATTGTTTGGCCAAAGCCTCCAAGTTATTTACCAGCTTCTTTTTAAAAGTAATGATTGGATTGACTGAGCCCATCTCTGCAAAAACAGGGATAGGTTCTTCTCTTTGATTGGCTGCATCAAAAAGTGCCTTACCACCGGTAAAGGATCCTGTAAAAGCAACTGCTTTTGCCAAAGGGTGTTTCACCAAAGCCTGACCTTCGGCTATTCCTCCTTCTACATGGGTAAATAATCCTACGGGCAATCCGGAATCTATGGCAGCTTTCTGGATGATCTGTCCAACCAATTTGGACGTTTCAGGATGTGCAGGATGACCTTTGTAAATCACTGGGCAACCGGCTGCCAAAGCTGAAATAGTATCCCCTCCTGCGGTGGAAAAAGCCAATGGAAAATTACTTGCTCCAAAAACCACAACAGGCCCTAAGGATGTCAAAAACCTTCTAATATCAGGCTTGGGAGCAGGGGTTCTGTCTGGATCAGCATGGTCTATTACTGCCTCTACCCAAGACCCTTCTTCTACCAAATTGGCGAATAGTCGGATTTGACCGACAGTTCTGCCCAGTTCTCCTGTAATCCTTCCCTCTGGTAAATTGGATTCTCCGGCAGCCAAAGGAATCAATTCCTGCTTTTCTCCCTCCAGACCTTCAGCTATTTTCCTCAGAAAATCAGCTTTTTTAGAGGTAGAGAGGTTTTTGAAAAATAAAAATGCTTCTTGAGCGGATTGAAATATCTGATCAAAGTTCATGGTTGTTTAGGTTTAAGATTTGAAGTATTAAAGGCTTTAAGTTATTAAAATATGGTGGAAATATCACTAAAACCGGAGATTTAGCGGGAATCTCAAAAGGAAAGTGATTTGGGATAAATTAAAACAAAGTAGAAATATCTCACCGTGCGTATTCAATAAATGTATATACGGAATGATACCAGTAGGATAGTTTATAGCTGGTTATTTATTCATTTCGATATTAATTGATATTTAGATACAAGTTGATATTGAACTAATGCAAACATTAATTTTTGGATGTTGCTGGCAAAGTGGTGTATAATCATATTTTCATTTATTTCGCCGAAGGCATATTTCTACCATATTTCCAAGAACAAAATTCCAATTCGCCAATATCATGAAATTAATCTTTGCAAACATACTAAACGAAAATCTTCGGCCTATGCTCCAAACCTCTCTTAATAATATTTTCAACTTTTACCCTTTCTTCGCCTACTAAAGTCAATCGAGGTGCTCGGACCCATTCGGTCCCTATACCAACCATTTGCTCGGCCAACTTGATGTATTGAACAAGTTTGGGGTGAATGTCTAATTCCAAAAGAGGAAGAAACCAACGGTAAATCTCCAACGCATCCTCATAATTCCCCTCTTTTACCAAATCAAATACTGCAACTGTTTCCCTAGGGAATGCACAAACCAAGCCTGCTACCCAGCCATCCGCTCCCATCACCAACTCTTCCATGGCCAAAGTGTCCACTCCACACAGAATTTTGTACCGATCTCCAAAGCGGTTTCGCATACGGGTCACGTTGGAAATATCGCGTGTAGACTCTTTAATGGCCTGAATGTTTTCACATTCGGCCAGTTCTTCAAACATGGCTATTGTCACCAAAGTCTTATAATCGACGGGGTTGTTGTAGATCATTATAGGAAGATCCGTACTGTTGGCCACAGCTTTAAAATAAGTGACTACTTCCCTATGGTCAGCAGCATACCGCATAGGAGGCAATAGCATCAGACCGGAAACGCCAAGCTCTCTGCCCTTTTCAGCCCAAAAAATTGCATCTTTTGTAGCGCCTTCTGCGATATTCAAGATGACGGGAACCCTTCCATTGATGTAACTTATGGCCTCTGTGGTCAATTGGATTTTTTCGTCCAGTGACAATACCGAAGATTCACCTAAAGTGCCTCCTAAAATGATTCCATGCACCCCTGCATCGAGTTGAGCATCTAAATTTTTAAAAAACATGTCCATATCCAAGCTCCCATCTTGATGAAACTTAGTAGTGACTGCCGGAAATACGCCTTGCCAGTTCATAGTTTGAGTTTTTTTGGTCAAAGGTAGAGGCTTATTCACCTGCTTACCTGTACCAGGTTAGTATATAATAGTACTGTCTTGATCATACTTTGATTTTATAATCTTAAAATAATTAATATTATATCACAAATTAAAAGAGATTATAAATCGGCTATATGAATTCAAGTAATTAGCTGGTTTAAATTAGAGTTCCCTAGCCATGAAGAAAATTATTTCATTCCAGATACCAAAATCAAACAAAGAATTTGTGCGCTATCAGGTAGATGCCGGCAAGCATTTTTATGATAAGTTGCATCAACATCCACAATGGCAATTGACCTGGATCAAGGCAGGGAAAGGGCAATTGATGGTTGGGGATTATTTGGGGAGGTTCGAAAAGGGAGACCTATTTCTATTGTCAGCTAACATGCCGCATGTATTCCGCTCAGATGCTGAATTTTTTGATCCTGATACCGACAAACAGTCTTTGGGAAATACATTGTTCTTTGACTTTGAAGCATTGGGAAAGGGGCTTTTGGAAGTTGAAGAGTTTTCAGGACTTCACCACTGGCTGCAACAGACCAAAGGTAGCTTTAAGGTTCTTGAAAAAACTAAAGAAAGCATTTTGGGAATTATGGAGGAATTTAATAATTATCAAGGCTTGGAAAAAATTCTCGCAGCGCTTCAAGTGCTTCAGGCTCTACAAGAACCAAACTCACTGCAGGGCTTGAATAAATTAGTTGCACAAAAGGACTACACTGAAACAGAAGGCAAACGAATGGGACAAGTCATGTCTTACATTTTGTCACAAAGTCAAAATACTATAACCCTTCAGGAAGTAGCTGAAGTGGCCAATTTGAGCAAAGAAGCATTCTGTAGGTTTTTCAAAGAAAGAACAGGCAAGACCTTTACTGAATTTCTGACACAAGTAAGGATACACCAGGCTTGCCAACTCCTTCAGGAAAGTGAATGGACCATTTCCCAGATCGCATATCATTGCGGCTTTCAAAACCTTTCTTATTTCAACCGAGCATTTAAAAAAGCTCAGGGAGAAACGCCAAAAGAATACAGGACAAAAATGTCATATCAATGAAAATCCATTGATTTTATCACCATCCATCAATACAAGCCAACCTTTTATCAACCCACTATTAGTCTTTCCTGAAATTTTCAGGGATATTAAATTTCTAAAAACTACTAAAATGAAACAAATTCTACTTCTTTTCATCTTAAGCATTGCCATTCCCTGCACCATCATGGCCTCCGAGCTCTATCCGGCCATCAGCAGCTACCAAGCAGACAGGAGCGCCCTCGCAAGAAAATACAACAATCCCCTGTCTGATGAATACTTCCAACGTTTCGAAAAACTTTACAAAGACTGGCTGGATGCCTTGGAAAAAATGCCCTATGACAGCTACACTTTGGACGGAAAAATGGATTATCAGCTATTCAAAAACCACTTGGAAAAAGAGCTTTTTTTTCATGGGTTAAGCTATGAGGAATTTAAAGAAGTAAAAAATGTAGTGGACTTCAAAGGTGAGCTTGAGAAGTTTTACCAAACCAGAAGAATGGGCATAAAGCCCAACTCACAGGAAATCGCCGCCATGTTTGCACAAACAGAAAACGCCATCAAGTCAAAATGGGAATCCATGAAAAAAGTAAGCCCATTCAATTCTTGGCAAAAAGCTGAATTGGCCTCCAATACTGTAGAAGCACTGAGAAGAAGCACAGAGGAAGCCTATAACTTTTATTATGACTATGATCCCGAGTTTACCTGGTGGATGAAAAAACCCATGGAGAGCATGAATGAAACCTTAAAGGCTTATGGGGCTTTTTTGAAAGAACACTTTGAAAATACTGTAGTAAAAGATGACGGATCAGGCATTATTGGGAAACCTGTCGGAAAACTGGCTATCGAAAAAGAGCTTTCTTACAACATGATCCCTTACACAGCCGAGGAATTGTTGAAGGAAGGTGAAAAACAGTATGCCTGGTGTGAAGCTGAAATGATTAAAGCCTCTGAGGAGTTGGGGTATGGAAAAGACTGGAAAGCTGCCTTGGAACATGTGAAAAATTCCTATGTCCCTGCTGGAGAGTGGCCGCAGATGGTTGGAGAAATGGCAGAAGAGGCCATAGATTTTCTTGAAGCAAGAGATCTTTTAACCATTCCTGATATGGCAAAAGAAACCTGGAGAACTACCATGATGTCAGCAGAAAGACAAAAAGTAAGTCCTTTCTTTTTGGGAGGAGAAACAATCATCATCTCTTACCCTACCTCCACGATGACGCACGATGAAAAAATGATGAGCATGCGTGGCAACAACCCGCATTTTTCAAGGGCCACAGTGCAGCATGAGCTGATCCCCGGCCATCACCTGCAACAATTCATGAACCAAAGACACTTCCCACATAGACGGGTTTTCAACACTCCATTTTGGGTGGAAGGATGGACCTTGTATTGGGAGTTCAATCTGTGGGATAAAGATTTTCCGAGAAATGCAGAGGACAGAATCGGTATGTTGTTCTGGAGAATGCACAGAGCAGCAAGGATTGTCTTTTCTCTCAATTACCACCTGGAAAGATGGACTCCACAGCAATGCATAGATTATTTGGTAGATGCAGTAGGTCACGAAAGAGCCAATGCAGAAGCCGAGGTTAGAAGATCATTCGAAGGAAGTTACGGACCTCTTTACCAACTGGCATACATGATCGGAGGCTTACAGGTGTACAGCTTGAGAAATGAAATGGTAGAAGGAGGTAAAATGACTGAAAAGGAATTTCATGATTTCTTCATCACACAAAACTATACCCCTATAGAACTGCTTCGTGCCAGGATGAATGAAGACATTCCAAGAAACTTCAAAAGCAAGTGGAGGTTTTTGGATTAATTGGATCTCATGTTGTAAATCCTAAACTTTAACAACAAAGAAATAAAAACCTGATTCTGGGTCAATTCCGATATCAATACTTATTTCAGATACTTCTGGATATTCCTTACATCTTTATCGGGATTGACTCAGAAAAACCAAAGATTTAGAAAAAGGTCATTTTTGCAACATTACAGCCCTATGGTCTCTAGTATAATAAGTGAAACCAAACAATGTCTCGTTTACTTCTTTCACAATCCTTTTGACAGTAACCACTGTTATGAAAAGTGAGTCCTGTTCTGTTGGTATTGCCTGTTGATTATGAAACAGGTCTTCCCCTTTGATTTCAAAAGCATTTTCTTGGGGCAGCAAAGCATAGTTTATAGAACCGAAGTTTCTTAAATTATCCGGATTAAGATTGCTTTTAGGAATTACATTCAGTTGTAGAAAAACTGAATCCATTTCATTATCCTTTTGAAATCGGATAACATTATTGCCTTCTAATTTTAAAACCGGATCATAATCGGTTATCAAAGCCGGTTTTGGTAGTTGATCAAATTTCAGTATAAACTTCTTGGCTTTTTTCAGATCAATAAACTCCCATTCAAAATAACCGGGAATGCGTACCTTCCCTTTGAAATTCCAAGCCCCAGTCAACCTGTACTCTTCATAATCGCAGTTTGTTTCGCCATTTCGGCACATGGCATACCCATTTACTTTGAAGTTGGCTCCTGAGTGATTTACCATACTGCTAAACCTTTCCCTATTCGTAAAAAGCCTGGTCTCTCCATCACTACCTAAGAGAGCGCCTTCCGTATAGTAAAATTTAGCCTCAGTATGCATGTCCCAAGCGAATGCAGGGGGAACCTCTATATCAGATTCCCTTACAAAAATCACCTCTTCACTCAGGTCCTCTAATGCAGGATAAAAAGATTCCGGAAGCTGTTGTTCCAACTCTTCCGTTTGGTCACAAGATCCAAAAACAAATAAGGCTAGGATCAAAACAATGCAATTTCTCATTCTAAATACTTTTGCTACAAAAGTAAATATTTAAATTAATTTTTATGTTTTTCCTATTTATAAATTCAATAATAACACTAAAAAACATTGAAATTTTCAAAACCTCTATTCGAATTTTATGATAGGGCTTGCATGGTTTAGACCAATCAACTATATTACCAGAGAGATTTTAATTTTGGAACAATGACAGGCGGAATAGGATTTTCAGGGCAGGGAAAAGAATCATTCAAGCAAAACCGTGATCTCAGGATTGCCAGACCGGGCCTGAAAGACAACCCGTATGCCCCCCATAAAAAAGTATCTACCAAGGAAGCCAACAGTAAATTCGACGAACTAAAGGCCTGGAAAAAAGAAGAGGAAAAGCATAAAAAACACATCAAAATAATGGTTTATCTAGGTTTTTTCCTCCTATTGATTACAGTTTTGGTTTTGGCTGTAATGTGACAATCCGTGTTTTCTCTGCTTTTTACAACTCTAATTGCCTTCTGTACATCTGAATGGTATTTTCCAACCCAAAGTACAGGGCATCACATACCAAAGCATGCCCTATGGATACTTCCTCCAAAAAAGGTATACTTTCTTTGAGAAACCGGAGATTGTGCAGATCGAGATCATGCCCTGCATTCAGCCCCAGTCCAAGATCCCTTGCAAGAAGTGCCACTTCAATATATGGAGCCACGGACTTTTGCCTGTCTTCATGATATCCGGAAGCATAGGGTTCCGTGTACAGCTCTACCCTGTCCGTCCCGGTCTCTTTGGCTGGCTCAAAATACCTGGATTCGGGATTGATAAAAATTGAAACCCTGGTTCCATAACTCTTCAATTCCGCTACTATATCCTTTAGCATTTCTTTGTGCGAAATAGTATCCCAGCCTGTATTGGAAGTGATCGCATTGGGTGGGTCAGGAACAAGTGTAGCTTGGGCAGGTCTTACAGTTTTGACCAGTTCCATAAATCTTTTGTCAGGATACCCTTCAATGTTGAATTCTGTGGTCACCACAGAAGCTAAGTCCAGTACATCCTGTTTTGTAATATGTCTCTCGTCCGGTCTGGGATGAACAGTAATCCCCTGTGCTCCAAATCTCTCAGCATCTAAAGCTACTTTTACCACATCCGGATTATTCGCACCCCGGGCATTTCTCAAGGTGGCAATTTTGTTAATATTTACACTCAGTTTGGTCATGTTCCTAAAATAAAAGATAATTTTGTGACAAATTTACACCTATAACACAAAGAACAAGAGAATGAGTTTAAAGGCAAGTGTAGAAAGTGAAATCAAAAAGGCCATGCTGGCCAAAGACAAAGACAGACTAAGAGCTCTTAGGGCCATTAAGTCTTTGATTTTGTTGGAAGAAACCAAAGGAGGAGCTGCGGAGCAACTTTCTGAAGAGGAAGAGCTGAAGTTATTGACCAAAGCTGCAAAACAGCGTAAAGATTCCGCTGATATTTATAAGCAGCAAAACAGAGAGGACCTTTATGCCGTGGAAATGGCTGAACTGGATATCATCAATGAATTTCTTCCCAAGCAACTGAGTGAGGAAGAGCTTGAGGCTGAATTGAAAAAAATCATTGCCGAGACAGGTGCTGAGGGCCCCAAAGATATGGGTAAAGTAATGGGTGCTGCTACTAAGGCACTGGCAGGAAAAGCTGATGGAAAAGCGATTTCCACAAAAGTAAAATCACTTCTTTCCTAATCATTGGCAAATTGGGGGCATTGGACATCGTCATATTGGTTTTTTGCATCCTTGGAGCATACAGCGGCTATAGACAGGGGCTTTTTATAAGCATCCTTTCTATAGTTGCTTTTATCTTGGCGGTGATTGTAGCTTTTCATTTTATGGACTGGGGAGCACAGCTGTTGGCCTCCAGGGTGGATGAGATGACTTTCCTTCTCCCCTTTATCGCTTTCATACTGAT
Organism: Arthrospiribacter ruber; assembly: GCF_019343195.1. Taxonomy (GTDB): domain Bacteria; phylum Bacteroidota; class Bacteroidia; order Cytophagales; family Cyclobacteriaceae; genus Arthrospiribacter; species Arthrospiribacter ruber. The sequence goes on along the minus strand of NZ_RPHB01000003.1, from coordinate 622,494 downwards.
ATTTCTGGGAGTGATCATGATTATTAGAGGCTTGGCCTTTTTGGTCAAAAAAACACTGGATTTCACCATTCTAGGCTCTGTAGACAGTATTGCCGGGGCATTGTTGGGCATTGTCAAAACAGCCTTTATTTTAAGCCTTTTTATCTGGATTGCCGACTCATTTGAGTTCAGCTTGACAGAAGATTGGAAAAACGACTCCAAATCCTACGCTTGGATACAGCCCATAGCCCCTGCTGTCATCACTGCCATGGACCAATACACACCAATCATCAGAGAAACTGTGGCCAGTATCCAACAAATCGTAAAATCTACACCCGATGGTTTTATTGATTGACAACTTTGATTCTTTTTCTCATATACTGGCAGATTACCTACGTCAGCTTGGACTTGAACTGGAAATTGTCCGCAACGACATTTCTATAGAGGAGCTTAAAACCCATGACTATGATGCTCTGATACTTTCTCCTGGCCCCGGAACTCCTTCCACTTCAGGGCAGCTCATGGAAATTTTGGCATATTTTTCAGACAAGATCCCCGTTTTAGGCATTTGCCTGGGACATCAGGCAATAGGAGAGTTTTTTGGTGCCCGGCTTCAGAAAGGCAAAAATCCTGTTCATGGAAAAGTACATACAATCCATCAGACCGGAAATCATCGGCTGTTGAAGAGTTTACCTGATTCCTTTATGGTAACCCGATACCACTCGCTAGTCCTTTCAGAACTGCCTGAATGTCTTGAAGTGATTTTGGAAACCGAATCCTCAGAAATCATGGCCTTTGTCCACAAAGAGTTGCCCATCATGGGCATTCAGTATCATCCTGAAGCACACCTCACGGAATTTGGTAAAGAAATCATCCAACACTGGCTTGACCATTCCAAGACCTTTGACAAAAATCTCCTACTTGAGGGAACTGCAAACTATTGATTCACCGAAAACTAAACCCTTGACGCCATTTTGGGGTTTTATATTTCAGATTCAATTTAATATCTTTAGCAAATGCAGGCATACGAATTCATCAACAATTTGATTCCTCCCTTGAAAACCAACGACAAGGCAAAAATGGCTTTGTCATGGATGGAAGAAATCAGGACCAATGTATTGCCTGTAGTCAAAGAGGGCAGGTTTTTGGGTTTTGTGTCAGATGACCTGATCTATACCCGCAACAGCCCGGAACTGAGCATCGGTGATTTCGAACTTGAATCCCCTGCATGTTTTGTCTACCTCGATAAGCATATCTATGATGTGATCAAAGTGGCTTCAGAATATGGCATCAACATGGTGGGAGTAGTTGACCGGGACAACCAATACCTTGGAGTAGTGACCATGGAAGATGCCATTGGCGCTTTTGCAGACACACTTTCCATCCAATCCCGCGGAGCCGTATTGGTCTTGTCCATGTTTATGACCGACTACAGCCTTTTTGAAATCGCCCGAATAGTAGAAACTGAAAATGCCAAAATACTCAGCAGCTTCATTTCAAATGACCCCTTGGATGACAGCAAAATCAAGCTGACCTTAAAATTGGACCAAACCGAACTTAGGCATATCAAAGCCACCTTGGAAAGATTTGGGTACAGAATCATAGACCATTATCAGGAAGAAGCCGGGGTTAGTGAAGAAAAAGACAGGATAGGTAACCTTTTGAGATTTTTGGATATATAAACCACAGCACATGAATATCTGCCTTCATGGAATAAATCTTCAGAAGGAGTTTGTTCCATTTATAGAATTGCTCATAAAAAGTTTGCAAAACCGGGATGCTGGGATTTTTTGTACCGAAAAATTCAGCAAATCCCTTCAGAGGCTCAACATCAAAGCACAATTAAAGGAAATCGGGAAAGATGAATTCAGTCAAATGGATTTTATCTTCTCTGTCGGAGGGGACGGTACTCTTCTCGACACGGTGACTTTCATAGGCAATTCAGAAGTCCCTGTACTTGGAATCAATACCGGAAGACTTGGGTTTTTGGCTACCGTAGCAAAGGAAAACATAGAAGGTGCCATTTCAGATTTATTTGATGGTCAGTATACCATAGAATCCAGGGCTGTATTGGAAATGCATGCATCCAGGCAGGTATTTAACGGGGCCAATTTTGCCCTCAATGAATTTACCATACACAAAAGAGATACATCATCCATGATCACTGTCCATACCTACATTGATGGACAGTACCTCAATAGCTATTGGGCAGATGGCTTGATTGTGTCCACTCCCACAGGTTCTACAGGCTATTCCTTAAGCTGTGGAGGACCGCTGATCACTCCCGGCGCAAGAAATTTTGTCATCACGCCAGTGAGTCCGCACAACCTCAACGTCCGGCCTATTGTAGTATCAGATGAGTCAGAGATTTCATTCCGCATTGAAGGTCGCTCTGAAAAATTCCTGATTTCCTTAGACTCCAGGTCCACCGCTATAGATGCTTCGGTAGAACTCAAAGTGAGAAAAGCCCCTTTCAGCGCCAAATTGGTGAAGTTTTCCAAGTACAATTATTTCGATACCCTGAGACAAAAATTAAATTGGGGCTTTGACATGAGAAATTGATAGAATTTTCTGAGATTAATCCCTAAGTTTGGCTGTCGGTTTGGGATCAGAATTGTGAATCCCTCAAAGCTTGTTAAACTTAACAAAAATTAACCCTGCGAATACTAGGGACGGTTTTGATATCGTTTACTACTTCATAAATTGCAACGTCTTGAAAAAAGTCAATTACCTGGTTGGTGTACTTACAGTCTTCTTTTTCCTTTACGGATCGGGGACAGACCAAGAAGCGAAAGCTCAACAGTATGATTTCGGAGGAGGATTGGGTGTAGCCGCCTACTCCGGAGAGATTGTAAGGAGATTGGATCAGGGAAAGGTCGGACTTCAAGGGACGTTATTTGGCAGACGAAATTTTGACAATGTTTGGTCACTGAGGGCCGGACTTTCATTTGGTAGGATATCCGCAGCAGATTCTGTAACAAGGCTGGATCCGGCAGCTGTCTACAGAGACGCGGGATTTAAAGGAAATGTATGGGAAGCATCAGCAGTGATGGAGTACCACTTTCTGGACTTTACCCATCCCCAGGCACAGTTTAGGTTTTCCCCATATGGCTTTTTTGGCCTTGGAGTAACTTACTACAGTGCAGAAGGACAGGCATACTTTGGAGATCCGGAAGCCGGAAGTTATTCCCTCACCACTCCTGTGATTCCATTTGGTGCTGGAGTAAAGTACCGCTTGACAGACCGGTGGACCTTAGCTGCAGAGCTAGGTTTCAGGGCCACCTTTACCGACCTCCTGGACAAAATAGACGGTTCACTCCCTAGTATCCCAAGGTTTCAGGACCCCAATAATCCAAGTCAGCCATTTGGCAACAATACAGGCAATTACAGCGACAAAGATTGGTACTATTTTTTGGGTGTGACAATCAGCTATTCTATCAGTTCCGTGAAATGCTATGCCTATTAATTAATTGAGCAATAGGTTAGATTATTGAAAAAGAAATAGCATTTTTGTACCTCCAAAAACGGGAATGAATCCTTAACTCAAGGAATGAAGGAATTATTAGACAGGAACAATATCCCCCAGCATATCGCAATTATCATGGATGGAAATGGGCGTTGGGCCCAGAAGAAAGGAGCGATGAGGGTATTCGGTCACAGAAATGCACTTACCGCAGTACGTGAATCCATAGAAATGGCCACCGAACTGGGAGTCAAACACCTCACACTTTACGCATTTTCCACTGAAAACTGGGCAAGGCCTCAGGACGAAATCAATGCCCTGATGGAAATTCTGGTCAATTCTATCATCAAAGAAGTACCTTCTATGATGGAAAACAACATCACGCTGTCTTCGATCGGTGATATTGCCTCACTGCCAAAAGGCGCACAAGAGAAACTCCAGGAAGCTTACGAGACAACCAAGAACAATACTGGTCTTACGGTATATCTCGCATTGAGTTATTCAGGCAGATGGGAGTTGCAGCAGGCCATGAAAAACATTGCAAAAAAAGTAGTCGATGGTCAATTGGACATTGAAAATATTTCGCAAGCGGAAATCGCTGCAAATTTGAATACAAAAAATATCCCTGATCCGGAACTCCTGATCAGGACAAGCGGGGAACTGAGAATCAGTAATTTCCTGCTTTGGCAACTGGCTTACTCAGAGCTGTATTTTACAGAAGTACTGTGGCCGGACTTTAGAAAAGAACACCTGGTGGAAGCCATCCTCGATTACCAAAAAAGGGAAAGAAGATTCGGTAAAACCGGTGCTCAAATTAAATCAAAAGGTTGATGAAAAGAAGTACGATTATCCTTTTTCTGTTGATGATGACAGGTATGGCTGAGGCCCAGATCAGGTTGGGACAAAGCCGTTTTCAAAGTGCCAGGCCTGTCGATATCATGGAGCTTAACTATTCCAAGCCTCAGAAATTCAGGATTGCAGAAATAAAAGCTGTGGGTTTGTCAACTTTGGATGAGGTTGCTGTCATTTCTTTGTCAGGTCTCCGCGTAGATGATCAGATCTCCGTTCCGGGAGATGCCATTTCGGGAGCACTGAAAAAACTCTGGGGACAGGGAATTATCGGAGATGTCAAAATCCTCGTGACCAAAATAGAAGGTGATGACATATATCTACTTTTGGAACTTACTGAAAGACCGAGATTTAGCCGGGTTGAATTTTCCGGAGTAAACAAAACCCAGGAAGGCGAGCTCAAAGACAAAATCAAAATCCGGGGACGGGTAGTCAGGGATGATGTACTGGCAACTTCTCAAAGAAATATCCGCCAATATTTTGTGGATAAAGGATTCTTGAATACCGAAGTCAAAGTCCTCCAGGAAAGGGACACCACCCTTCCCAATAGCGTGAAAATCCGCTTTGACGTAGATAGAAAATCCAAAGTCAAAATCAATGAAGTATTGGTCTACGGTAACGAGGAAATTCCCGACAAAAGAGTAAAAGGTAAGCTGAAGAATACCAAAGAGCACCCAAGACTTCATTTCTTCAGGGAGATGGCCTCACGCATTACCAATACCACTCCACAAACAGCCAAGGAAGCCATTGTCTACCGTAATCCGGTTACCGAAGAAGAGATTAGAAGGTACATTAACAAGAATTTTAAACTTAATTTCTTCAATGCATCTAAATTCGTAGCCAAGGACTTTAGAGAAGATAAAGACAACCTGATCAGCTTCTACAATTCCAGAGGCTTTAGAGATGCGGAGATTTTGGCAGATTCCACTTACAGGCACTCTGACAACACCATCAACGTGGCCATAAGCCTGGAAGAAGGCCGGAAATACTACTATAGAAACATCACCTTTGTGGGCAATTACCTACATGAAGACGAGGTACTGATGTCCCGTCTGAGAATTGAAAAGGGAGATGTATACAACAAGGAAAAGTTGCAGCAGAGGCTGAACTATGACCCTCAGAAAGGTGATGATGTAAGTTCACTTTACCAGGATGACGGATACCTCTTCTTCAATATCGACCCGGTAGAAGTCATGGTACAGGGAGATTCCATTGATTTGGAAATGAGAATATTTGAAGGACCTCAGGTAACAGTAAATTCTGTCAACATACAGGGCAATGAAAGGACTTCGGACCACGTAGTAATGCGTGAGATCAGGATTTTACCTGGACAAAAATTCAACAGAAGCCTTTTGGTAAGGACAATCAGGGAACTTTCCCAGCTGGGTTATTTTGATCCGGAAAAAATAGAGCCTGACATGAGGCCAAACTTTGAGGATGCTACAGTAGACATTACTTTCATCTTGGAAGAAAGACCCAATGACCAGATCGAACTCTCTGGTGGTTGGGGAGGATTCTTCGGATTTGTAGGTACCGTCGGACTTGTTTTCAATAACTTCTCCATCAAAAACATCGGAGACTTCTCCAAATGGAGACCACTTCCTGTAGGAGATGGACAGAAACTTTCTCTAAGGGTACAGGCGAATGGTAGGACCTTCCAGAACTATTCTGTATCCTTGACCGAACCTTGGTTTGGTGGCAAGAAACCAAATGCGCTTAGTTTTAGCTTTAACCATTCCGTACAAAGGCAGATTGACTTCAGGGACATGACCACCGTGCAAGGCGCCTTCAGGATTACAGGAGCTACCTTAGGATTGTCCAAAAGGGTAACTTGGCCAGATGATTACTTTATGGTCAGCCACTCGCTACAGTATCAAGTGTATGACTTCGACAGGTTTGGTGAGTTCTTCGGATTGAGCTACAATACCGGTAGGGCCAATAGCTTTACCTTCAACAATACCATTGCCAGAAACAACATTGACAATCCAATCTATCCAAGATTGGGGTCCAATATCTCATTGGCAACCTCATTTACGCCGCCTTATGCCACATTGAACCAAAACATTGACAGGGAATCTCCTGATGAGGAAAGATTCAATTGGCTGGAATACCACAAATGGATGTTAGATGCGACTTTCTACACACCTGTATTCGGATCATCCAAATGGGTGATCAGCGCGAGAACCCACATGGGCTTCCTGGGCAGCTATGGCGAAAGAATCGGGATGATTCCATTAGAAAGATTTGTATTGGGTGGAGATGGAATGAACTTCAACAACTTCGCTCTCGGACAGGAAATTATAGGTTTGAGAGGATATGAAAACCAGGCGATCACTCCCGGGAGTTTCGAAAGAAGACAAGGAATTTCGGGTGTTCCTTTTGGTGGAGTCGTATACAACAAACATGTTATGGAGCTTAGGTTCCTGGTATCTCCAAACCCTTCCGCCACCATATTCCTTTTGGGATTTGCTGAGGCGGGTAACAACTGGGGAAGCTATGCAGATTACAATCCATACAACTTGAAAAAGTCAGCAGGTGTGGGTGCCAGGATATTTATGCCGGCATTCGGACTCTTAGGACTTGACTGGGGATATGGCTTTGATTCGTTGGAAGACATCAACCCCTCACTTAGAGGAAGATCAGGTGCCCAGTTCCACTTTACCATTGGTCAGCAATTCAGATAATGATGCATAAATCATTTAAATTGTTAATTTTGTCCGTCTTATTTGGAAGCTGGCTCTGTTCATATCAGGCAGAGGCCCAGACATTCGGGTATGTTGACTCCGAATTTCTCCTGAACAAACATCCTGACTACAAGCTCGTACAAGATGAATTGGAGGCCTTAAAAGACCAGTGGAAAAAAGAGGCACAAAATTTGGATCAAGAGATCAAAGAAATGAGAGCAAGTCTCAAAGCCGAGGAGGTCTTATTGACAGAAGAAATGTATCAGGAGCGCCTGGAAGCCATCAGGGAAAAGGAAAAAGAAGCGGTGGCCTTCAATAACAGGGTATTTGGTATCAATGGCCAATACTACCAAAAACAAATGGAACTGATGCAGCCTTTACAATCAAAGATCTTTGATGCCATTGACAAAGTCTGCAAGAGATTCAGGCTGGCAGTCCTGTTTGACAAAGCTGCCGGACCGACCATGATCTACACAGACCCCAGGCATGATTATTCGGAGTTTGTTCTCCAAGAATTAGGTATTGAAAACTAAATATTAAAAATAGAACCAAAAATGATGAAAGTAAAAGTTGTCCTTTCCGCAATCGCTTTGTTTTGCATAGGATTTGTTGCCCAGGCACAGGATTTAAAAATTGGTTATACCAATGTGGAATTGATCATGGACCTGATGCCGGAAATGGAGCAGATTGGTGCTGATATTCAGGATTACCAATCCCAGCTTCAGACCAACATACAGACGAAGGCCCAGGATTTCCAAAGAAAAGTACAGGCTTATGAGCAATCCGCCCAGACGATGACTGAAGATGCCAGAAACCAAAAGGTGCAGGAACTTCAGAAGTTGCAGCAGGAAGTTCAGAAATATGAGCAGGATGCTCAAGTTTCTTACCAAAGAAAACTTCAGGAGCTTTTGGAGCCTGTTCAGGAAAAAGTATTCAACGCCATCAATGCAGTAGCAGCAGAGAACAATTACACCCATGTATTCTCTGAAACTGCCGGAAACGCCCCTGTATTGTTGTACACCAGAGACGATGACAAATTCACCGAATTGGTTTTGACCAAATTGGGAATTGAAATACCTGCGAGACAGCAGTAGAATTTAAAATATTTAACTTGATAGCTGCAATCGTACCACTATTGATTAGAAATGTAATTTTATAGATTCAGATACTCATTGATATTGGATCCGCCTCGACGGACAAGTTATTAATAGATACTAATTCTGATCATCGACTACTTTCTTTAAAGAAATCAGGTGTATTAAGATTTCAGAAAGTCAAAATAATTAAAAACCTGTATTCGGAAAGGATGCAGGTTTTTTTAATTGACCTAATCTTATATGTCAAAGAAGAAATTAAAAGACATCATAAAATCTCCGGGAGAAGCGGTATTGGTAGACTTCTATGCCGACTGGTGCGCTCCTTGCCAGACGATGACACCTATTTTGGAAGAAACACTGCATGAACTGGGCGGAAAGATCAAGCTCTACAAACTGAACGTGGACAAAAATCCCCAGGCAAGTCTACAGTTTGGGGTAAGGTCTATTCCTCATTTTATTCTGTTCAAAAACGGAAAAATTCTCTGGAGAAAAGGTGGCTATATGACCAAAAGAGATTTGCTTCAATCCCTCAGGGGCTTTGTATAGGCAAAAAAAACCGCTGGCAAAACCAGCGGTGTTTAATTGTATTTATTCCATTTTTTTACTTTTTCCAGCTTGCTTTTCCTCCTTTTTCGGAATCCACATTGATGCTGTAGTTTCCTCCTCCTGAGATGATCCACCTTACCTTGACTGCTCCCATTCCAGGAATATTGTCCACATGGATTTTCTCGGGATCTACCTTCTGTTCTTTATACTTTTTGAAATCCTCGCTTTCCACTACAAATCCCGCCACTACTTTAGCACCGGAAATACTTACATAATCAGGTCTAGCTATCTTGTATTTTAGGTCCTGACTGGAATGGGTAGGAATCAAACGCTCATTGTAAACAGTAGCAACCACTTCTTTCAATCCACCACCCAAATCAGTTTCCTTCACATCAGAAACGGACAGCTTGGGCGTATGGTACCCATGAAGAATGGTAAAGGCAGAATTCCTATGGGCGTCCTGCTCCATCAAAAATCCCGGATGCAAACGTCCAAAATTCTTTTTGAACCCACCAATTTCAATTCTTCCGTACTGTGGATGGTCATATTCCTCCCAATCTACAAAGGCATCACCAAAGGTAAGGTACCTGTCGACCTTCATCTGTTCGTCCTGATTGTTGCGGCCGGCATTTTCATGGAAATACAGATAAGAGGTCATTAGCTCATTGGAATAAGTAAATATACCTCTGCCACCGTAGAACCAGTCCAGCTGACCACCAAACACTGAATAAAGGTCTTTATAGACCACAAGGTATTTGTATCCCGGCATAAACTCTTCGCCTTTTTTGGCTATAGCATCATAAATCCTCACATCCGAAGCATTATAGGTACCCAAATCCTCTTCAGCTCCCGGCCCTCTCAGGATCATTCCTCCATAATTGTGGTAGCTCTGCGCTCCGGCAATATTGGGGTGCTTCATTACAAACTCCATCACGGCCCTGTTTTCAGGTACGGAAAAAGGATATTTCCACGCTCCACGCTGTACGTAATCCGGCTGCCAGTTCCAGCCCCAATCTCTGTTGGGATCATAATAGCCGATTCCGTCCTCATTTACTTCTCCGTCACCATCTCTGTCTATACCTTCATAACCCAGCATTTCGTATTCTCCCTGCTCATCGGCAGCGACCATAATCAACTTTCGTGGATCCATCTGATCCTTCACAAACCTACCGGTTGGAGATTTTCTGATCATAAAGGTGATATGTCCGTCCCCATTCAGGTCATCAAAAGGATCTTCCCCGGCCAGACCATCGCCATCATTATCAAGGACTATCATACCGGATCTCGGAGAGTTCTGGGTGTTGGCCTCTTTGATAAAATAATCGTGAGCATCAGGGTTGATGGTTGGAGCGATATAGAAGGTCTTGTCTTTCAGCAATTCTGTGATAAAATCCAGGTCTCCGTACATTTCAGCCAAGTACCAAGCTGTATATAGGGTAAATTCGGTACCCTGTATTTCATTGGAGTGGATGTTGCCATCTATCCACATGGCAGGTTTTTCATCTGCTTTTCCATGATTGAAATCCGTCACGGTCAGTACCCATATATCATTGCCCTGATAGGACTTTCCTATACTTTCCAATTTGACCAAATTCGGGTGCTTTTTGGCCATGTCCTTCATGATTTCCTCTAGGGCAAGGTTGGTGTGGTACCTGTTCCAGGAAACCTGCACTTTGGGATTATGGGGAGTACCCAAAGCCCTGAAGTACCTGTCCTGAGCCACCTGCGCATCGGATGTGTGAACGGACCCGATACTGATTGCCGCTCCTAAAGCAGCTGTATATATCCAATTTTTTAATTTCATTGTCGTGTTGGTTTTAGAGTTTCACATTCAAAGTTGCAATACCCATATGTGCGGCACCAGCTTTGATTTCCACATTTCCGGATCCTTTCACTATCCAGCTCAGTGTTGTTTTTTCAAAAGCTCCCAACTTGTCTATCAACTTGATTTTATCTCCGGAAAGAATATCCTTTTTATCCCTATTGATATCTACACGGAGTTTTCTTAACCACCTGGATTTTTCTCCCATCTCAGTATGCGTCGGCAAGGGAGAATTGTTATAAAGGTCTGCTGTGATCCTTGTCAGCCCATTTCCGAGTTTTTCGGTCTGTACATTATGAAATTCCAGCTTAGGACTCATTTCAGCCAATTTCAAAATGAATTCCGTATGCTCTTCGGCAATACCTCCTACCTGATCAAAAGGAGGATTGTACATGACAAATGGCTTAACACCACCTACTTCAACTTTTTGGTTGGGCAGGTCAGGATGTGACACTTCAGTCCAAGGCACAAAGGCATCTATTTTATTTTGAGCGGCCCAAGCCAGAAAATTGGCTTCCGGATTGGAGGTGGATTTGCCTTCTTCGTCTTTCACCTCAGGTACCCACCAGCCGGGGGTGCTGAAGCTCAATCTTCCAAAATGGAAATATACCCATTGGAAAAAGTCCCCATCCGTTCCTTGATTGTTTTGGTTGAATGCTTTTTGGGATACGGTCTTGTTGTACATTTCAGAGACCATACTATTGATGGCTACATCTTTTTCCAACATGGAGGTGATGATTCTCTTCTTGGCATCTGCTGCATTGTATTTCAGTGGGGCCGAAAGGTTGTTTGCCGGGCTGAAAGTCACAAAGGCAAAAATATTCCACTGCTCAAAAAGGTAATCCAGCAAAGCCCTGCTTTCAGCCTCTGATACCGCAAAGTCTCCGGCAAGAGGAGTAAAGATCGGAAACTTATACGTCTGGTTCCTGTTGAACGCTATGCCTTCTTCCAGGTCTTCCCCGAACTTGCCATCCTTATCTTTGTCCCTGCTTTCTGGGTATACCAAATAGCTTCCTTTTTGCCCTTTGGAAACATCGGCTTTGACCATTACACGATCATCCTGCTCATGTGGCATATAGTCGCCCATGGGGCTTTCCACCCGCATCATGGTGATCAGTCCGTCATTGTTGAGGTCTACGTAGCCGTCCTCGGAAACCCTACCGTCTCTGTCATGGTCCACCTTGGAAGCATTGCCTCTTCTTTCATATTTTAAGGAAGCATGGTACTGCTCATAGGCATCAGGAGACATATTTGGAAAAACATAAAAAGTGTTTTTTTCCAATGCGGCATCGTGATCTTTGACAAGCTTCTCTGCAAACTGGAGTGCCAATTCCACGCTGAGCACATGAAATCCCTCTGCCCCGCCTACTACAGCGATACCGGGCTTATTGTCCATGTCTCCTTTACCGATTTTCAGCACCCATACATCCTTCCCACCTGCTGTCTTGGTGAGGGATTCCAGGCTGGCATTACTGCTTCCCGCTACAGCCTGAAGCCTTTGGGTAACCTGGCTCAAGGTGGGGTAATCCCCCTGCGCCAGTGTGGCTGACTGGACAGAAAACAGCATTCCTGCCCCAGCTACCAGTGATAAATACATTTTCTTCATAAAGAATTTAAGGTTTAGTTCTGAAGTCTAATTCAGGCTTGGGTGTACCTGATAGAAAGCCTAATGTTACAAAAAAAAGGCTGACAAATAAAAACGCTTGGGAAGTAACGATGCTGTGGATTTTGAATGGTACCAAGTATGGATAAGTGGAACGATAGTCCTGCCATTTATCAAGCATTTCAGATTTGATTATTAATAAATCATTATTCTTATTATTTTGCCTTTTACCAATAGCCAGAATATGTTTTCCAAAGTTGCCCTAGCCATAGCCTTTTCCCCAAGAATGGAGGCCCTTCTTGCCGAAGCAAAAAGGATTAAAGAAATCTTCTCAGCCGAGCTTATGCTGATCCATGTGGGAGAAAAAACGAGTGATTCCGAAGGCAAGCTTTCGGAAATGCTTACCAAACAAGGCCTAAAAGGCACAGACATACAGACCGTGTGGGAACAAGGTAATCCTGCCAAAAAAATTATCAAAGTATGCGAGGAAAAAGGGGTCGATCTCTTGATAGCAGGGGCACTGAAGACTGAAGGCTTTTTTAATTATTATATAGGCTCCATAGCAAGAAAGATCATCAGAAAATCCAAATGCTCGGTCCTTGTGCTGATCGAACCCATGCTTGTTCCAGAACCATTTGAACGGGTAGTCATCAACGGCACCCAGCAGGAACAGACTCCCTTCGTGATACAGCAGGGACTGAACTGGTGCCAAAAAGATAGGGCCAAACAAGTCTATATTGTCAACGAAATCAAAATGTATGGTCTGCAGATGGCTACTGCCGGCGAGGGAGGGGAAGAAGAAATTGCAGCCACAAGAAGAAAACTGGTCAGTGAAGAAATTGCCTACGTAGAAAATATCCTGAAAGACCTAGATAAAGGAACTCTCAAAATCAGTATAAAAATCACATGTGGCAAATGGGCTGTAGAACTGGCCCGATTTGCAAGTGACGTAAAAGCAGATCTCCTGATAGTTGGCGATGAAGGAAATCTGGGATTTTTAGACCGTCTATTTCCACATGATCTGGAAGAAATACTTTCAGATCTGCCGAGCAACCTTTTGATCGTAAAAAAATAACAGGACTACATGGAAAATCTATCACATCAGGATGTAGTCAACTTATTCCTACAATTGGCAGCAATGCTGCTGTTGGCAAGGGTCTTTGCGGAGATTGCGCAAAGATTCAAGCAGCCCGCCGTTGTCGGCGAACTATTGGCTGGAATTTTACTGGGGCCGACCATTTTGGGGACATTCTACCCCGATCTGCACCAATACTTATTTATGAGCAACCCAAGCGCGAACTTGGCTTTGGACGGATTTGTACAAATTGCCGTAGTCCTGCTTCTATTTATTGCCGGACTGGAGGTAGAGCTTCACTTGGTCTGGTCCCAAGGTAAATCCGCCTTGAGTATCAGTCTGCTTGGCTTAGTGGTCCCTTTTGCACTGGGCTTTGTTTTCCCATACTATTTCTCGGAATTTTTTGGCCTTGCAGACGGTGACAGGTTGTTGTTTTCTCTGTTTATGGGGACTGCAATGTCCATCACGGCCTTGCCTGTGGTCGTCAGGATCCTGATGGACCTGGATCTTTTCAAAACCAAAATGGGTATGTTGATAGTGGCCTCTGCCATGGTCAATGACATCATAGGTTGGCTGATTTTCTCTGTCATCCTGTCATTTATGGGAAAAAGCAGCAACCTGTCGCTGGTTCAGACTATAGGCGTTACGCTGGCATTTACCTTCTTTATGCTGACCCTCGGTAAAATCATAATCAACAAGGTATTACCCTGGATCAACAAGAAGTTGGCCTGGCCGGGAGGGGTTTTGTCCCTTTCCATGGCTTTTTGTTTTATGGCAGCTGCATTTACAGAATGGTTGGGCATACATGCTATTTTTGGGGCATTTTTGCTTGGCGTGGCGCTAGGAGACTCCGAACACATGTCAGAAAGAGCCAAGGAAATTGTTCATCAGTTTATCAACAACATCTTCGCTCCCTTATTCTTTGTATCCATAGGACTGAAAATCAACTTTTTCACCAATTTCGAGCTGATGCTTACTTTAGCGATTTTGGTTATTTCATTTGCAGGAAAGATAGTAGGCAGTGGCTTTGGAGCTTCAAAAGGCGGTTTCAGTATCAGGGAGTCTTTGGCAGTAGGCTTTGGAATGAATGCCAGAGGGGCCATGGAGATTATTCTGGGCCTTATCGCATTGGAAAATGGCCTTATCAATGAGAAATTGTTTGTAGCACTTGTCATTATGGCAATCATTACCAGCATGAGTAGCGGACCATTGATGAAGTGGGCTTTGAAGACAGATATCAAGGAAACCTGACAGAACAAAATCCAAACTTAATAAATCCCAATTTTGAAGACATATTTAAATATCAGTACAAGCTATTCTTTAAATTTCAGGAAGAAAAATAAAATATTTCCCTCAGGGATTTTGTAAAAAACTGTTAAAGATCAAATATTTTATCCCTTTTGGAGAGATTTTTGTATTTTTACATAGACAAACGAAATAAAATTCAGTGAAATCTTGCAATTGGGCCACCTTTTGAAGTAAGTCTATAAAAAACGTGAGATTCATATAAACCTAAACAAATTACAACAGATGAAAAACACTAAATCAATAACCAAGCTCATTGCTCCGATTTTTGCATTTGCATTACTTTTTGGATTTAAGGCTTCTGCTCAGGAAATGATGCCTCAACAGGAAGTTCAGGAAGATTTTGCTGATGAAGACATCAAAAAATTCGTGGACATCAACCTTCAGGTAATGCCTATTCAGGAGAAGTATCAAGGTAAAATGGTGGAAACCATCGAGGAAAGCGGAATGAGTGTGCAGCGTTTTGAAGAACTCAGCATGGCTCAACAGAGTGGCGACATCAGAGAAGCTTCCGAAGATCCTGAGGAATTGGCACAATACAATCAGGTAGGTCAGGAAATCATGCAAATCCAATCAGAAATGCAAAATGAAGTGGTAGGACATATCTCTCAAAGTGATTTGGGGCCGGAAAAATTCCAACAGATATATATGGCTTACACACAAAGCGAAAAAGTAAGGGCAAAAATTGACAAGCTGATGGCAGATGCCATTGAAGATTAATTTGAAGTTCAGAAACATGACTCTAAGCATCCCCAAAAGGGATGCTTTTTTTTATCCATCCCGCATAGATCAATTCTATTAGATATTTCTAACCAAAGCACTTACTTTTGGGTTCTATTTGAGTTTTTAATCATCCAAATACAATCATGACCAAAAATAAAGCAAAAGTAGGAGTACTTTTAGTCAACCTTGGAACACCTGACAGCACAGCGACCGGTGATGTAAGAAAATACCTCAGGGAATTTTTGATGGACTGGAGGGTAATTGATATTCCTGCCGTTCCAAGATGGATGCTGGTCAACCTGATCATAGCCCCCTTCAGAGCTCCTAAATCTGCTAAGGAATACAGGAAGCTTTGGACAGATAGAGGTTCCCCCCTGCTCTTTCATACGGAAGACTTACGTGACAAACTGATCCAAAAACTGGATCCCAAAGAATATGTGGTAGAAATGGCCATGCGCTATCAGAGCCCTAGCATAGAAGAAGGACTCGAAAAGCTAAATAAGGCCAATGTGCGAAAAATCATCGTATTGCCTCTATTTCCCCAGTATGCATCGGCCACCAACGGTTCGGTAGTGGACAAAGTGATGGAAATCGCAAAAGAATGGCAGATTATCCCCAACATTACTTTTGTAAACAACTTTATGGAGCATCCGCTCTTTTTGGAAGCATGGGCTGAGCTGGGCCGAGAGTGGATGGAAAAAGAAACGTATGACATGTACCTCTTTTCTTATCATGGCCTTCCCGAGAGACAGATCCGCAAAGGCTCAGTAGATGGATATTGCCAGCTTTCGGACAAGTGTTGCGGCAACTATACCAAGAAAAACCAATTCTGCTACAGAGGTCAGTGTTTTCATACCACAAGACTGCTTTCAGCCAAACTTGGCCTTCCGGAGGAAAAAGTGGTGACTTGTTTCCAGTCTAGGTTGGGCAAAGACCCTTGGATCAAGCCTTACACTGAAGATGTAATCAAGGAAATGGCTGAAAAAGGTGTAAAAAAAGTATTGGTTTTTTCACCTGCTTTTGTTGCAGACTGTCTGGAAACTACCGTGGAAGTCGGGGAAGAATACAAAGAAGAGTTTGAAGAACTGGGAGGAGAACATTGGGACCTCGTACCCAGCCTCAATTCCAGAGACACTTGGGTAGACTGCATCAAATCCCTAGTGGAGGAAAATACCTAAGTACAAATTTTTAGATTAAGACCTCAACCCATGCCATCTGAAAAACCTCTGACCCAGAAAAACTGGTTTCTTTTTTTGGGGATATTGTTTGTATCCTTCAACCTACGGCCTTCGATCACGGCGGTGGGCCCTTTGATCCCCATGATCCGTGAGGATCTTGGACTTAGCAATGGCTGGGCGGGATTTTTGACCACTTTCCCCTTATTGACCTTTGCTACGTTTTCTCTGTTTTCCGCAAAGCTGGGTAAGCTTATGGGAAATTCTCCTGCAATTCTTTTGGGAATGGTGCTCATCTTGATAGGCACCATCACCAGAGTGATGGGGGGTCCAGTGGTCCTTTTCCTCGGCACAGGACTCACAGGTGTTGGGATAGTCATTTGCAATGTTCTTTTGATCCCCCTTATTAAAAACAGATTACCTTCCAAAATCGGAATTGTCACAGCATCCTACACCACCGGAATGACCTTCCTTGCGGCAGTTGCCTCAGGAGTCTCTGCACCATTGGCGATAGATTTGGATCTTGGCTGGCGTGGTTCATTGTTGTTTTGGGCGGTACTTCTTCTTGTAGGGATTGTAATATGGGCTCCTCAGGTAAAATTCAGAACAGCTCCGAATCAACATGACCTGGATGCACCTAAAGTGAACGTCTGGACCTCAAAACTCGCTTGGAACGTGAGCATGTTTATGGGCGTGCAATCTTTATTGTTCTTCACCTTGATAGCCTGGTTGCCGGATATGTTGATAGCAAGAGGAATGTCGGCGGTGGAAGCTGGAGTACTGGTATCTTTGATGCAGATCATCGGTCTGATAGGCTCATTTCTAGCTCCTATCGTGGCTGTAAAGTTTAAGGACCAAGTAGGCATGGTAAGGATATTAGGATCAATGTACCTAATTGGTTTTTCCAGCCTTTTCATACATGAATTATGGGTCAATTACATTGGGCTGAGTATCGTCGGCCTGGGTTTGGGATCCAGTGTTTCCTTGGCTTATACCCTCGTAGGGCTGAGAACTAAGCTAGAAAAAACAACTGCATCCCTTTCCGGAATGGTACAATCCACAGGCTACTATCTGGCAGCCTTAGGTCCCTTACTATTCGGGGTGACCTTTGATATCTTTCAGGAGTGGGACTTCCTCATCTACCTCACTTTAATCTGTTCAGTACTGTTTATCTATTTCGGTGGCAAGGCAGGAAAATCAGTTCAGATATAATGAATATGATTTTTGTATCAATTTATGAATAATCTTATGCGCTTATCTAAAAGGGATATTAATGGATACTTTTGATATTAGGATATTTATCATCGAGGTTGTGAATTCAAAACTTTCCTCAACTGCAATTTCCCTGATAGATTTCTATTAAAAAAAATAAGAGGCTGTCTCATAAGTCAATGCCTTAAAAAATAACCAAAATTTTATTTTGTTTGTAATCAGTGAAACTTTGTGCCTTAGAGCCTTCGTGGTATTTTCAGCCACAAAGCCACAAAGGAATCGACTCTTAAACAGAATTTTGTTTGGTTAATAAATCTGAAGATCAATTTATGAGACAGCCTCTTTGAATTACTGGTTGGCAAGGACTACTTTTTCCTTGAATTTCTTGATTTGTCTTCTCAATGCTTCCACAGCTTCATCAGCAGCAGCTTCAAATGAATCGCTCTGATGCTTTGCAAACAGGGTTTTCCCAGGTACGTTCATCTTGATCTCTACGATTTTATTCTCATTTCTCTCATTTTTATCTAATCTCATAAAAACTTCACCGTCGACGATACGATCATAAAATGTATCCAGTTTGTCAGCTTTTTTCTGGATAAAATCGATAAGCTTGTAATCGGCATCGAAATGGATGGAATGCATTTGAAGTTTCATAACTTTCTCATTTAAAATTGAACATTTATTACGCTTTGGGATGTGCTTGATCAAACACAGCCTTAAGTTTTTCCATTGAATTATGTGTGTACACCTGAGTTGCAGCAAGGTTGGCGTGGCCTAACAGATCCTTTACAGCATTCAGGTCAGCACCTTTGTTGAGCAAATGGGTGGCAAATGTATGCCTGAGCAAGTGAGGACTTCTTTTTGAAGTCTGGGCAAAAAGATCAAGATAATGTCTCACAATCCGGTAAATCATCATAGGATATGCCTGCTCTTTTTTATTATTAACGATAAAATAATCACTCTCGCGTACATTTGGAAATGTTTCTTCAAATACTTTTTTGAACAGAATTATATTCTTTTTCAAGGTGTTTGTAAGAGGAATTATTCTTTGTTTTTTTCTTTTCCCAAGCACTTTAACAGAGGCCTCGGCAAGATTGATATCTTTCCATTGGAGTGAAATCAACTCATAAAGCCTCACTCCTGTCAGATACAAAAACTCCATGACCATTCTGTCTCTCTGACCTGAAAAATCAGGTTCATAAACCAATTCTTCCAATATCCTTTCAATGGCTGCCTCCTGTACAAATTCAGGAAGACGTTTGGGTGTCTTTAAGGATTTGACCTTGTAAGTTGGATCTTTGGAAATCTCTCCGGACCTCAGCAAAAACTTGTAATAGGACTTTAAGGTGGCAATTTTCCTGTTGACACTATTGGCCTGAAGACCTGATTCCACTAAATCTACCAACCAGGCCCTTATCTCCGCATGTCCTACATCCTTTATCACTTCTAAACCAAAGGCCACTGCAACAAATTCTGAGAATTGTTCCAGGTCCTTTTTGTAGGCAAGCACGGTATGGGCACTTGCTCTTTTTTCGTGCTCCAGATAATTGATGAAAGAATCAGTCATATATGTTACTTGAATGTATGAAATTATAAAAAACTATCCGACTGAATTGTGACGAAAGTCATCCCAAGAGCGGATAAACATCAGTGGTCTACTGGTAGGGCTTCTTTGGGATTATAAACGGCATTCATCATCGCTGCATAATCCTCTATGCTTTCTAAAAATCCAACCTGCTTCCTTTTCTCATTTATGGAATCAGGGCTTTCAACTGGCCAAATTACCCAAGAACCGTCTTCCCTCAACATACCGCTTGCCTGAGTACCGTATATTTGTTTCTTTCCTTGATACATGAGCATCCTGTCCTGCATCATGGCTGCATGGACAGCGTTGGCTTCCCCTCCATCCGCCAATTGCTGTAATTGAGGGTAATAGGCTTCTATAGTAGGAAGCTCAGCATGCTGAACGACCAAAAACACCGCTGTACTCGCTTGGTCACCAACAAGACTTCGTTTGGGCCAACCATGTCTTTGCAAATGTTTGGTGACCCATTCCTGATTGGACTTGTCTATTCTTTCCATTTCCTGCATCAGAGTAGTATCAAATTGTCCTCCACTCTCTATCGCAGTAGTGATTTTTCTTCTTACATCTTGATCGAGTTGCATTATGGAGTCTGTTGAAGCCTTGAATGCCTCTATATCAAACGTATCATATTCAGATGATTCTTCCTTTTGCTGGGAACATGAGGCACAAATGGCCAATGCGATAATAAAAAATAAATGCTTCATACAGGTCAATTTTAAACCTAATCTAAAACCTTTCCAGTAAAAAATCACTACCTGTTGCTTTAAGGTTTGTTAAAGCATTAAAAAAGAAAAGGGCGTACCCGCTTTCGGTAGGTACGCCTTTAGATGTGAATTATCTCAAAAAGATAACAAACAATTACTTGCTAGCTTCTGTCTGTAATCTCTGCTTGTAAGCTGCTTTAATAACTTGCTCCCTGTTTTTAACAGAAGGTTTTACAAAGTGCTGTCTGGCTCTCAATTCGCGAACAGCTCCAGTCTTATCAAACTTCTTTTTGAAACGCTTAAGCGCTTTCTCTATAGATTCGTTTTCTTTTACGTTGACTATGATCATATGTATACACCTCCTTTCAGGCTGGCAAAGGTAAGGATTAATTTCCCATTGCCAAAATTTTTTCAATATTAGCCGCCCAATGTCCATTAATCAAGCTATAACATTGAATAAACGTGCACCTGATTAAAAAGAAAATACCTGACAATCGGGGTATTCATCAAAATTTAAAGAATTTATTCTTCAGCTGCGTTTCAGCACGCCTTAATTAACAGACTAGCCATATAAAACAAAAAAACCGGCGGATACCGGTTTTTTTGTTTTATAAACTTATTATCCTCATTAGCCGATTACTTTTTCTGCCAAAAGGACGATTTTATTGTCATTCACTTCTACTACACCTCCATCTATGGTATGGATTTTTTTCCCTTCTTTGGTAGTATAGGAAACAGCACCTTTGGTTAGGGCCGAAACCAGTGCCGCGTGGTTTTTCAAAACTTGAAAAGAACCGTTAGCTCCAGGAAAAGTAGCTTCTTCCACTTCTCCCTCGAATACCTTCTGGTCAGGTGTAATTATCGTCAGTTGCATCATATACTGTAATTTTGAGGCTTGATCCGCCGCTGGGTTAAACTAGATTATCTTACTTCAGCAAGCATTTTCTCTCCCTTGGCAATGGCATCTTCAATGGACCCCACCAAGTTGAAAGCCGCTTCAGGCAAATGATCCAATTCTCCATCCATAATCATATTGAATCCTTTGATGGTATCCTTGATATCTACCAGCACACCTTTAAGTCCGGTAAACTGCTCAGCTACGTGGAAAGGCTGGGAAAGGAATCTCTGTACCCTTCTGGCTCTGTGTACCACAAGCTTATCTTCTTCGGACAATTCTTCCATACCCAAGATGGCAATGATATCCTGAAGTTCTTTGTATCTCTGAAGGATTTCCTTTACTCTCTGGGCACAGTCGTAATGCTCATTACCCAAAATGTCCGGAGAAAGAATTCTGGATGTAGAATCCAAAGGATCCACAGCCGGATAAATACCAAGTTCGGAAATTTTTCTGGAAAGTACTGTAGTCGCATCCAAGTGGGCAAAAGTAGTTGCCGGAGCCGGGTCAGTCAAGTCATCCGCAGGTACATAAACAGCCTGAACTGAAGTAATGGATCCGTTTTTGGTAGAAGTAATTCTTTCCTGCATGGAACCCATTTCTGTAGCCAATGTTGGCTGATAACCTACCGCAGATGGCATACGGCCTAGAAGTGCGGACACTTCAGAACCAGCCTGGGTAAATCTAAAGATATTATCAATAAAGAAAAGAATGTCCTTACCGGCACCGTCTCCTTCTCCATCTCTGTAATACTCAGCCAAAGTAAGACCTGTCAAAGCCACTCTTGCACGCGCCCCTGGAGGCTCATTCATCTGTCCAAAGACAAAGGTCGCTTTTGACTCTTCCAATTTTGTAAGGTCTACTTTGGAAAGATCCCATCCACCTTCTTCTTCAAGCGTATGAAGGAAATCATCACCATAAGTTACAATTCCTGATTCAATCATTTCCCTAAGAAGGTCATTTCCTTCACGGGTTCTTTCTCCTACACCTGCAAATACAGAAAGTCCTGAATATGCCTTGGCGATATTGTTGATCAATTCCTGAATCAATACCGTTTTACCTACACCGGCACCTCCGAAAAGACCGATTTTACCACCTTTTGCATAAGGCTCAATCAAGTCGATTACTTTGATACCTGTAAACAATACTTCAGTAGAAGTGGATAGGTCTTCAAATTTTGGAGCGGATCTGTGAATTGGCAATCTTTTGGAAGATTTCACTTCAGGAAGACCATCTATAGCCTGACCGATCACATTAAACAGCCTGCCTTTGATAGCTTCTCCGGTAGGAACAGAAATAGGAGCTTCGTTGTCGACAGCTTCCTGACCTCTTACGAGACCTTCAGTGGCGTCCATCGCAATGGTCCTTACCCTGTCTTCTCCAAGGTGCTGCTGAACTTCCAGAATCACTTGGTGACCATCTTCTCTGGTGACCGTCAATGCATCCAGAATATTAGGTAACTTGCCCCCTTCGAAGGAGATATCCACTACCGGACCAATTACCTGAGTTATCTTACCAATATTTGCCATTTGTATTTTATTGTAAAAAGGATTGATGCTTTTTGAATTTGGTTGCAAAATTAATTATTAATGCTTAATACCAAAGGATGTTTGGAAAATTAATCCCTGTATTTATCCTTTTTTTAATTCTGCTTTCATAAAGGCATTCATTCAGTATTAAAAATGGAATTCTATCAAAATCAAAAGCTTAGAATATTAGCAAAGCTATTGGCTATAGAATCCTTTTTCCAAAAAGAAAGGCCTTGCTCCAATAGGGATTGGCAAGATTATCTTCTGTCACACCCAAAGAAGTAGATGCATGAATGAAAATCACCCTTCCTCGTGCCACCTCGGTCACGATTCCGGCATGACTTACTTTTCTCCTGCTTTTGCCTGTGGCAAAAAACACCAAATCACCTTTTTCAAGGTTTCTTCCAGCCACATTTTTACCTAATTTGCTCTGTGCTTCGGAAGTTCTGGGCATATTGACTCCCACACTGGCAAAAGAATGGTAAATCAACGCGGAACAATCCATCCCGGACCTGTTCATCCCACCGTACCGATAAGGTGTTCCTCTGTAAGATTTTGCAGTACTGATCACTGTTTCCACTTCTTTGTTTTTGACCTTCTTAGAAGAAGCACAGCTGCTGAAAAAGAACAGTGAAGAAAAAATCAACAATAAATAGGGGAAAAATTTAATTGAGTTTTCCTTTTTGGAATAATTCATATTTGAAGAAAATATAGTTATATTCAATTGAAGTTTCTGTTTTTACACATCAAGCTTTTGACCCTATAAATTAACGCTATGAACATCAGAAAATCTATTTATTTCATTTTTGTGGCAGGAGTTTTTTCCTGTACTGCCCCTCCAAGCAATAATTCGGTGGTTACGGCCAATTATAATTCCGAAAATGCTACAGTAATCCAAGGTGTAAGCCTGCTGGGAGATACACTTACATCCAAAATAGATTCAGCTAGCCAACAGGATCAGATCAAAAAGCTTCAGCAAGCGGAAAAAAAGTATGCCGAAGACCCTTCTATGGAAAACCTTATCTGGATTGGAAGAAGGGAAGCCTATTTAGGAAGACATGACCTTGCCATCCGCACCTTCACCAAAGCCATAAAAGAATACCCCGAAGCTTTTGAACCTTTACGCCATAGAGGTCACCGTTTGGTTACTGTACGCAAATTCGATCAGGCAATAGAAGATTTTGAAAAAGCATCGGCCCTAATGGAGGGAAAGGAGATCATCATAGAAGAGGATGGAATGCCCAACCGCCTCAATATACCTCTTTCCAATGTTCAGTTCAATGTGTGGTACCACTTGGGGCTTGCCCACTACCTGAAAGGAGATTGGGAAAGAGCTCTTGAAGCCTATGTAGAGTGCATGAAAGTCTCCGACAACGATGACCTGATCGTGGCTACCCTGGATTGGTACTACATGACTTTGATGAAAATGGGCAAAAAATCAGAAGCAAATGAAGCCATTGCCGTTGTTACTTCTGATATGGAAATCATTGAAAATGACGCTTATCACAAAAGGATTTTGATGTATAAAGGGAAATTGGCGCCTGAAAAACTTTTGGATGTCAACGCTCAGGACCAAGACCAAAAACTTCAGTACGTCACTCAGGGTTATGGACTTGGCAATTATTATCTGGCAAAAGGTGATACGAGTCAGGCTATAAGGATTTTTGAGAATGTCCTCAATACTGGATATTGGTCCGCTTTTGGCTATATTGCATCTGAAATGGAATTAGCAAAACTGAGAGAATGAGCAGGGAAGATTTCAAAAATTTACCATTACATAAAAAAATCCATCTCTTATATACAGAAGGGACTTTTGTGGTAGCCATCCGGTATTACGCACACAAAGTCAACCTTTACTTGCTGGACAATGAATACATAGAAGTATTCTACAACCACAAATTAGATAAGATCGAAAAGATTGACTTTTTGAACCTACATCATACCAGGATGAAATTCTACCTGGACCAGATCCAATTATCCCTCTGATTGGCCAGAAGCTAAATCCAATAGACTTTTATGAATACTCAATACCTGAGGGATAAGGAGTTTGTTTTCTGCATTTTTCACTACATAATCGGCCTTGCTGTTCTTTTCTTCATCCGGAAGCTGCTTGTCTATGATATCATTGACCTGCTTTTCGGTACGGTGAGGATCTCTCATCAACACCCTGGATATTCTGATTTTTAAGGGCGCACTGACATTGATGATTTTATCCAGCTGCTGGTATGATCCTGTTTCGAAAAGCAATGCAGCCTCCTTAAGTATATATGGACTATCCTGCTTGGCAAACCAATCAAAAAAGTCCCTTCCCACTGCCGGGTGCACAAGACCATTGATTTTCTTGGTCTTTTTTTCGTCAGAAAAAACCTCTTTAGCTAAATAAGTCCTGTTGAGCTCTCCATTTTCGAGAAAACTCTCTTTTCCAAAAGCTGCAATAATTTCCTCCTTCAACTTCGGATCATTGCCCATGAGCCATTTGGCCCTGTCATCCGCATAGTAGATGGGAACTCCCAATATATTGAAAATACGGGCTACAGTAGTTTTTCCTGAGCCTATACCTCCTGTTATGCCGACTTTCAGAGGTTGGGGATTACTCATAGCGAAGTTTTAGTATTGAGGGCTCAAGCTGTATATTTTCCAAAAATGGAGGTCGTGGATTAGCCTGTACAGTCACTGTACTGTCATCCCTATTTCTATTATAATAGTTGACTACTGCCTCAAAATCAAAATTATTCAATTCCTGAACCCTCCTCTCATCAATCATATACCTCATGATGACCGTGGGTTCTTCTTCCAGACTTACAGAATTGGGGAAATTAAGCTTTTTGATTTTAAGTCTTTTATTGCCTTCCAACATTTGATAAACGTCAAATTTGACATGCACACTTTCTTCATCCAAAGTCAAAAAGTCTTTAGTATCATCAGGAAGTTGAAGGGGTAAAATTTTATTGAAGTTTTTATTGATCCGGTCGTCCCCCAATTTGACGAGGATGGCCCCATCCAACTTTTGAAGAATGGAGGTGGGCCCTTTGATATTTACCATATTGGGGTCCATTTCGATGTCCCCGGCAAACCTGTAGTTACGGGCCAATGTATTGGTAGCCGTATCGAGTTGGATACGGATTTTTCTGGTGACTACTTTGTCAATATTAAATGTAATGGTATCAGACACCATTGACACCAGGTTGGTAGGGCTAATGGATTCTGCCAAACCTCTTCTGATTTCTGAAGTCAGAATATAGTTTTTGGTAGAAGGATTATTGATTTCAATGGTAAAAGGTGATTCATTGACTTTAAAATATTTTCTCAATAAATCCCATCCGTTGCCATTCACTTCTACTTTGATCCTGTTAGGAAGCTTTTCGACAGGCATAAATTCTTCCGGGTCAAATACGATCTCAATAGGATAATCTACTACCGTGGTGTAATTATCCTTGTTAAGTGCATTTAAAACCCAAAAAGTGGCGGCTGCGAAAAAACACAGAGCCGCCACTTTGAGATTTGCAATCTTTTGTGGTGAAAGATTGGTAAAACGTTTTTTAATTTTAGCCAAAATGGATCTTATTTAGTTCCTGTAGCCTTTTTGGTGTATTCAGCTGAGATGGCTGATTTTTCTACTTTGATTTTCATTCCCTTGTCCAGTTCCACGATGACTGTATCCCCATCGATAGCATTGACTTTGCCGTGAATTCCTCCTATGGTAACTACAGTGTCACCTTTTTTCATGGCTTCAAGGAAGTTTTTTGTTTCTTTTTGTTTCTTTTGCTGAGGTCTGATCATAAAGAAATACATGATCAGAATAATGGAGCCGAAAAGGAATACTTGTCCCATAATCCCTCCACCTTCAGCCTGCAATAAAATCCAAAGTTTCATAAATTATCTTTTTACCGGGCCTACTTGTCCGGCAGCTCCTGCCTGTGATCTTGGTGTAACATTTCCTTTCATTCTCAATCTGGTCACATTAGGATTGGTATTGGCCTGAATGGTAACCGTAGGTGCCTGAGTACCTGGCTTAGCAGTGGAGTTGAAAACAACTTTCACAAAGCCTTCTTCTCCTGGCTTCACCGGAGCCTTAGTCCAGTCAGGGCTGGTACATCCACAAGAAGCTGTGATATTGGAAATGACCAAAGGAGCTTGTCCATCATTGGTAAACTTAAAGATGTGCTCTACCACCTTTCCTTCGTCAATGGTTCCAAAATCGTATTCCATTTCACTAAAGCTGAACTGTCCCAATGTAGAGGGATCAGCAGGGGTAGTATTAGCTACATTGGAAGGAGCAGCAGGCTGAGCAGCTTCCAATCGGGCAAGCTTTTGCTCCAATTCTGCAATTTTTTCATTTTGATCTGCGCTTTTGGTTTCACAACCAACAGCAAATAGCGCTACTGCAAGCGCCATCACGGGTAATTTAATGTACTTCATGATTCTAAAGGGTTAATTAGCTTCTTTATTGATTTGTTCGATGAGTTTATTGACATCGCTCAAAAGGTTTTCTGCTTTGTTTTTCGCGTCAGAAATTACCTTATTACCTTCTGATCGGGCTTCGTTCTGAGGCAGGTTTTTACCTTCGCGAAGGTCTTGGATCAAGTTTTCCAACTCTTCTTTGTATCTGGACAGCTGATAAGTCAGCTTGTCCCTGGTGTTTTTGCCGGTGTCTGGTGCGAAAAGTATTCCCAGGGCAGCACCTATTCCTGCTCCTGCTACGAATGCCATCCATGCATTTGATGATTTGCTCATTTCTTTATATTTATTTGTTATCTAAAAGACCTCTTCCACTCTTACGGATTTGACCACGTTCAGTTAACTCCTTTGACAAAACATCCAATAATCCATTTACAAACTGTTTACTTTTGGGTGTACTGTATGTTTTGGAGATATCAATGTATTCATTGATACTTACTTTCACAGGAATACTTGGAAAGTGCTTCATTTCGGTGATAGCCATGGACATGATGATCTTATCAGTCTGGGCTATCCTTTCTATATCCCAATTTTGGGTTCTTTTTGCGATCAGGTCTTTGTTCTGATCATCATTTTGAACGGTCAAGTTAAAGATATTTTGGAAGAATTCCTTGTCATCCTCCCAGTTGAGTGCTATTTCCGGAAGCTCATAGTCCTCAGAATCATAATTTTCCTTGACATTTTTAAGCACTTTAGATGCCAGGCTCCTTATAACAGATTTGTTTTCTGTCCAGTTCAAGTCTTTTTCTGCAAAGAAATTCAAAATCGCATCTATCTTAAAAATTACCTGTTTCAGAATTTCATCAGCCATATCATAATCATCAGCTAGACTTGGATCTGCTTTTTTGATGTAAGCTTGATAGCTTTCCAAAGGCTTGATGTAATCTCTAAACCACTCCCTGATCTCCAGTTCCAAGTCATCTACATAGGCTGCATGTCTTGTCACTGCACTTTGAAATGCAGAAGAGGCCTTAATTTTTTGCAAAACTTTGTTTTGGCTCAGGTTAAGTTCACTTTTTTCAACGATAAGCGTATCCTTGGACATTTTCTTTTTTCTTTCGGATTCAGCTGCTACATGATCTCCAAAAGCAAGTAAAATCTGGATAGAATATAAGTAGAGCTGAGGAAGTCGCTCAGCTGATGTTACCATATTATTGGACAAAAAGTCAAAATCCTTATCATTGGCCTTATTAAAAGCCTGAAGGGCCTTTTTTGCTTCCACAATGATTTTAGGGTTGCTAAACTCACCGGATTCAAAAATGTCGGTGGAGAGATTTTTTAAAAATAATTCCATTGACAATGCCGCCTCTTTTTTCAAAAGAGCTTTATCCTGAACCTCCATACTGTTTAGATCTGGCTGAAAAGCCTCTTTAATCTGATCTTTTGCAAGATTGAGGTTGGAAGCTTTACACTGCTCGTAAGCATAAAGGTTTTGGAATGCCTTGACTCTGAGAATTCTTCTGTTTAACATACCCGAAAATAAAGAACGTAAATATAATGTAATTTGACTGGTGAAAGGAAAGGTTTGTCCTTTTCCTTATTTGAGAAATAAAAACCACCTAAGGACAGACAAAGTTCAACCCTAGGTGGTTTTTGATTGTTTGGTTTATTTAGTAAGGCAATTTCACTTTGCCCATTGATTCAATTCTACTCCAGGCCATTTCTATAGCAGCCTGCTGGGCAGGAATATTTTCCTCTTCTGATTTTTGGAGAATGGCAGTACAGATATCATAGATCTTGTCCGCATGAAGATAGGTTAGTTCTCTGTTGTAACCTCCTACATATTCTGCATACACATTGATCAAGCCACCAGCATTGATGAGGAAATCCGGTGCATATACTATGCCTTTTTCTAATAGGAGCTTGCCATGCTTTTCTTCATCCTGCAACTGATTATTGGCAGCGCCTGCGATTATCTGGCATTTTAGCCTGTCTATAGTCTGATCATTCACGGTAGCTCCTAAAGCACATGGAGCATAAATATCCATATCCAAATCATAAATCACAGATGGATCTACTACAGTGGTACCGGTCTCTTTGGATACTTTCTGCAACCTGTCTTCAAAAATATCAGTGATAAAGACTTCAGCTCTTTCTTTCACCAAGTGCTCAACCAAATATTTACCTACCTGTCCGATTCCCTGTACGGCAATCTTCTTACCCGTAAGGCTATCTGAACCGTAAGCTTTCTTTGCGGCAGCTTTCATCCCAAGGTAAGTACCGTAAGCAGTAACCGGAGAGGGATCTCCTCCTCCGCCCTTGACTTCCGGAAGACCAGTGACATATTTGGTTTCCATCGCGATATATTCCATATCGCTGGTTTTCATATTGACATCTTCAGCAGTAATGTACCTACCGCCGAGGCTGTTGATAAACCTACCAAATCTTCTTAGAAAAGCCTCGTCTTTTAACTTAGGATCCCCTATGATGACAGCTTTCCCTCCACCCAAGTTCAATCCAGAGATGGCAGCTTTGAAAGTCATACCTCTTGATAGCCTGAGTACATCCGTAATGGCCTCCGCTTCCGAAGCGTAATTCCACATCCTCGTTCCGCCTAAGGCTGGCCCAAGCACTGTATTGTGGATACCAATTATTGCTTTAAGCCCGGTAGGCTCATCATAGCAAATGACCAATTGCTCATGACCTAAAGAGGTAATCTGTCCATATATGGATCCTTCCCTCACTTTTTCCTCAGTATTTAATTCTACCATGTGAACTTGGAATTTTTAATTGTGTTATATTTGGGATTACTGCTTTGTAAAATCAGCGACACAAAATTATATATTTTGTTTGGCCTTTACTAATGCAATTAATGGAGTAATAAAAAACAAATCAAGTGATTTAAAAATTTTTCTTCTGTGAAACCATTATTACGCTTAAATAAGTTCCTGTTCAAATATAAGGGTTACCTCCTGTTGGGAATCGTATTTACTGTGATTTCCAATTTTTTTGTAATAATCCCTGCACAGTTGGTCCGGATTGCAATAGATTATGTGGTAGAAAGTTTTTCTTTATTTCAAGTGATTGAGGATGAGGTTTTAGCTGCTTCAGCTAGGACACAATTTCTTAAATATATATTCATTTTCGGTGCCTTGATCCTTGGCATGGCTCTTTTGAGGGGATTTTTTCTCTTTTTGATCCGGCAGACCATCATCATCATGTCACGGCTGATAGAATATGACATGAAAAATGAAATTTTCGACCACTATCAAAATCTCCCTTTAAGCTTCTACAGAAAAAACAGTACGGGTGATCTGATGGCCAGAATTACTGAAGATGTCAGCAGGGTCAGAATGTACTTGGGACCTGCCATTATGTACGGGCTCAACTTGTTGATACTTTTCCCTATGGTCATAGGGTATATGCTCAGTGTAAATGTAGAGTTGACTTTGTATTCCCTTATTCCTTTGCCTATACTTTCAGTCAGTATTTATTTTGTCAACAACCTGATCAACGAACGTTCTGAAAAAATCCAAAGAAGCCTTTCCGGTCTCAGCACTTTTGTCCAAGAGGCATTTTCAGGAATAAGGGTGATCAAGGCATTTGTGAGAGAGGAAGACAGTGCAAACCAGTTCAAAGAAGCCAGCGAAGATTATAAAGAAAAGTCAATCAGGCTGACTTTGGTCCAATCACTGTTTTTCCCACTTATCCTGGCCCTGATTGGATTGAGTACCATTCTTACCGTATATATCGGAGGTGTACAGGTAATTGATGGTACTATAGGCTATGGGGTCATTGCAGAATTTATCTTATATGTCAACATGCTGACATGGCCAGTCACCTCCTTGGGTTGGGTGACCAGCATCATACAGAGGGCGGCGGCATCACAGGAAAGAATCAATGAGTTTCTGGATGAAAAGAACCATATTGTGAGTAGTGAAGGCCTGGAAACTGTCATCAAAGGCAATATTGAAGTAATGGACCTGAGCTTTGTGTATCCAGATTCGGGAATTAGGGCATTGGAAAGCGTATCATTCACCATCAATTCCGGAGAATCCCTAGCGATCATTGGGACCACCGGATCCGGTAAATCCACCATTGCCAATATGCTGATGAGAATGTATGATCCAAGTAGTGGAAGTATTCTTATTGACGGAAGAGATATCAAAAGCTATGATATCGCATCCCTGAGAAAGCAAATCGGATATGTTCCTCAGGATGTTTTCCTTTTTAGCGACAGTATCAGCAACAATATTGGCTTTGGACTGGATACTATTCCTGATGGAGTAGTAGAAAAAGCCGCCAAGGATGCTGACGTATATGAAAATATCGTTGAGTTCCCTAATGGATTTGAAACCAAACTGGGTGAAAGAGGCATCACTTTATCAGGAGGGCAAAAACAAAGGGTATCCATAGCCAGGGCCATCGCGAAAGAACCAAGCATCCTACTTCTGGATGACTGTCTATCTGCTGTAGACACCAAAACTGAAAATGCTATCCTTACAGCATTGAAAGACATCATGGCTAAAAGGACTTCCATTATCATTTCCCATAGGGTATCTTCGGCCAAGCTGGCCGATAAAATTATCGTCCTGGATGACGGTAAAGTAGTAGAACAAGGTACCCATCAATTCCTCATGGATAAAAAGGGGGTTTACGCGGAGCTATACGAGAAGCAAACCCAAACACCGGAAACTTTGGAAGAAAAATAAGGAGCATGGTTCACCTTTGATAATCACAATTAATTTTCAGAAGCACTCCTAATTCCTAGTCCTACTTTGTCAGGTTAGAAAATGACAAGAAAAAACCTGCCAGATTTCTTTTTATAATAATAAAAAATAAATCTGATTTGGCTTATAAATATGGCAGGTTTGACCTAATCTACTACTTTAACAAAGCAGGACTAGTTATTAATATAGAAATCACTATTTTTCAGGTTACAAATCAAACCATTGAACCATGTCTAACAAAAAAACAGGATTTGACGAAGTAGAATCCCTGCTTCAGGAGATCGGTGCCAAAATAGAAGAGCTGATCGAGAAAGGAAAAGAAGTTGGCGGTGAAGCAAAAGAAGACATCGAGAAAAAAATAAAAGATCTCAAGGAGAAGAGGACCACCCTGGAAGAAGAGTTTGAAAAGGGAAAAACCAAGTTTGAGAAATTCTATCAGGAAAAAAAAGGACAGATGGAGCCAAACCTAAGCGAATCCGCTGGGCATTTTAAAGAAGGTTTCAAGCAGATTCTCGAAGGGATCAAGACACTACTTGGCTCTAAATAATCCATCTTCAATAACCATATAGAAATTCAAATTAGGGATTTTCGGTATTTACTGTGATCCCTCTGCTAAGGGTAAAATAAAGCACTATCTTTGCCCCATGAATTTACTATCGGTCGATAACTTAAGTAAGTCTTTTGGTGAAAAAAGGCTTTTTAATAATATCTCATTCGGAATTAGTCAAGGAGAAAAAGTAGCACTGGTCGGCATCAATGGAGCAGGCAAATCCACCTTGATGAAAATTATCATGGGCATAGAAGTTCCCGACTCCGGAGAGATTGCCATCAATCAACAGATCAAAGTCTCTTATGTTCACCAAAACCCGGTGTTCGATGCTTCATTGACCATTTACCAAACGATTTTTGACAGCAGTGAGAGCGAAGTACTTAAGGTCTTGGAATCTTACAAAAAAGCCATGATCGATTCTGAGAATGGCATAGACAACGGAGCCAAGTTGCAGGATATTTTTGAGAAAATGGACAGACTTCAAGCCTGGGATTTTGAATACCAGATCAAAGAAGTACTGGGAAAGCTAGGACTTCATGACACTGACATGAGTGTGGGAAATCTCAGTGGAGGGCAGAGAAAAAGAGTCGCTTTGGCAAAGGCCATTTTAGAAAAGCCTGATTTGCTATTATTGGATGAGCCCACCAATCACCTTGACCTGGAAACCATAGAGTGGCTGGAGGATTATCTTTCCAAAGCCAACCTTTCCCTGCTTATGGTGACTCACGACAGGTATTTCCTCGAAAAAGTCACCAACCAAATTCTGGAACTGGACCAAGGAGGCATGTTCAGGTATTTGGGCAACTATGGCTATTTTCTCGAAAAAAAGGCAGAGAGAAGGGAGGCCGAAGCCAG
The DNA here is from genome assembly GCF_019343195.1 of Arthrospiribacter ruber. Lineage (GTDB taxonomy): Bacteria > Bacteroidota > Bacteroidia > Cytophagales > Cyclobacteriaceae > Arthrospiribacter > Arthrospiribacter ruber. The sequence goes on along the minus strand of NZ_RPHB01000003.1, from coordinate 589,715 downwards.
TGAACAGGAGAAAGCCAAAAGCCTTTACAAAAAAGAACTTGAATGGATCAGGAGGCAGCCCAAAGCCAGAGGTACCAAAGCCAAGTATCGGGTGGATGCCTTTGAGGAAACCAAAGAAAAGGCTTTCCAAAAGAGGGAAGAACGGGACATTCAACTGACTGTCACCACTCAAAGGCTGGGAAATAAAATTCTCGAAGTAGATAAGATCACCAAATCCTATGACAATAAGACTCTGATCGACTCCTACAGCTATACTTTCAAAAAAGGTGATAAAATCGGAATCGTGGGTCCAAACGGTGCCGGAAAGACTACTTTTCTGAATATGTTGACCGGACTAATAGAGCCGGATGCAGGAAAAATCAGTAAAGGTCAAACCACCGCCATAGGGTATTACAGACAGGAAGAAGACTCCTTTGATGAGTCAAAAACCCTGATCGATATAGTAAAGGATGTGGCGGAAGTAGTGACCATAGCTGGAGGCGCTACTATTACCGTCTCCCAGTTTCTTACCAAATTCGGTTTTCCTCCCAAGCAGCAGTATACTCCCATTGCCAAATTAAGCGGTGGGGAAAGAAGAAGGCTTCAGCTGCTGATGGTCCTGATCAAAAGTCCAAACTTTCTGATTCTGGATGAACCTACCAATGATCTGGACATTGTCACTTTGAATACCTTGGAAGACTTCTTGGATGATTTTCCAGGCTGTCTTATAATCGTATCTCACGACAGGTATTTTATGGACAGGTTGGTAGAGCACCTTTTTGTATTTGAAGGTGCCGGAAAAATCAAAGATTTCCCCGGCAACTATACAGATTTCCGGGAATGGGAAAAAGAACAAAGAGCTGCAGAAAAATCAGCTCCTTCGGCTCCTGCAGTCACTGCCCCGAAAAGCCAGAACAACAGTCCAAAAGCCAAAGCAAGTTTTAAAGAAAAGAAGGAGTTTGAAGAACTCGGATCACAGATAAGCCAATTAGGTCAGGAAAAAGAAGAATTGATTGAAAAACTTTCCTCCGGATCGGAAGACATAGAAGAGATTACCTCATGGTCTGAAAGGATCAAAAAAATCGATGATCTGCTGGAAGAAAAAGAAATGCGCTGGCTGGAACTAAGTGAAATGGAAGGAATCGAATGACCCCTTCCATTTTTTTTTAATCTATTTTTTAGAAGGGAATTAAAAATCCATATCCTCATCATATTCCTCTCTTTCGCCTCTTCCATTTCTATCTCTGAAACCTCCAAATCTCCATGTAAATGAAAGCGTACCAATCCTTGTTTCCCTATTGAACATCCTGTCTTGTACAAATCTCTGATCTTCGGCTCTGATACGGAAAATCCTGGTATTGAATATATCACTCACATTGGCCGAAATGGTAGCCCTGTTGTTCATGATATTTTTTCTAATACCTGCGTTGATTCCCCAAAGCGGCTCTATCTCTCCCTGTGGAAGTACGATCGGCCCTCTGTAATTTCCCTGAATCTGTACAGTTGCAAACTTTGGCACTGCCATGTTTGCCAGTAAAGACACTGTCCAACTAAAGTTGGAATTGTTAAAGCCTTCTTCGATATTGTCGCCGATGATTTCTGAATAAAACAAGTTACCCGTCAAAGTGGCGTCAAACCAATCCGTCACCTGAATCTGATTGACCAATTCAAAACCGGTAGCACTTCTGCTGTTGGCATTTTCTCTTGTCTGTACAGCTACATTATTATCATCCACCCTTACTACTCGTGTCAGAATGTCCGTAGAAAACCTGTGATAGACTGTAGCATTCATCAAGTACCTTTCCCAACCTTTCATATACCCTACTTCATAGCTATCGGTCAACTCAGGCTGAAGGAACGGATTACCCACACTTAAATTAAAAAGGTCAGCTACTCTGAACAAAGGCGCCAATGCCCAAATATTAGGTCTGGAGATTCTTCTCGAGTAATTGGCTGTAAACTCCTCCTCTTTTCCCAAATCATAAGACAAATAAAGGGATGGAAAAAGGTTAAAGTAATTATTGACTACCACGTTTTGGTTACTTTCCTGCAAGGAAGTTGTCTCTGTGTATTCTCCCCTCAGACCACCTTGGTAGCCAAACTTCCCCAATTTGTTTCTATAACTCATGTATCCAGCGTAGACATCCTCCCTAAAATTAAATCCATCACTAAACTGATCATCCATTACAGGAATAAAATTAGTGGTTTGGTCCCCCTGAAAGAAATCCTGTCCTCTGTCCCATTCACCAAATGTTCCTTTCAGGCCTGATTCAAATTTACCTCCATTTTGGAACGGCTTTTCATAGTCCACCTGTAATACCCAAAAGTTACTCCACTGTGGTCTTTCATTGATCTGGATGAGCCTGTTGTCGGGAACTTCCTCATTAAAAGAGTTGAAAAATCTCTGGTCATAAAATTCATCCTGAAATCTATCATCGTAGGAATAACTGGCAGAGGTAAACAACCTTTGGCCCAAGGTATCTATTTCCCAGGTATAATTGACCCCAGCCTCGATGTTGTAGCTTGTTCTGGTATCCTCGTTATTTCTGACAAACAGACTATCCAATTGCCCGATGGAATTCAGGTTTCTTTGATTGAGATCATTAAAGCTGTAACGGTCCCTGAAATTGGCTTGGGCATAGACACCAAAGGTTTTGTTTTCAGTGATATTCCAATCCAAACCTGTGCGTACCAAATGACTGACATCAAAACTTTCACCATAATTATCTTGGTCCAAAAACGGAGAAACATTTGGTATGAAGGACTCTCTTAGTCCTTCTCCTTCCCTAAACAATCTTCTGTCCTGAAAATTATAAGATGCATAAATATTGACCTTTTCCAGACCGTAATTCATATTAAAGCCGGCTGTATATTTATCTCTTGTACCTATGGATGCATTAACCTGACCATTTAAGCCCGTTTTTTCATTTTTCTTTAAAATAATATTAATGATCCCACCAACCCCAGCTGCATCATATCTTGAAGATGGATTGGTAATCAGTTCTACGGATTTGATACTATTGGCGGGAAACTGCGCCAAAATACTCTCCGCATCATCACCGGAAAGATTGGATGGTCTGCCATTGATGTAAATGAGGATGTTTCCGCTGCCGCGCATGCTTATTCCTCCCTCGTCATCTACTTGAATGGAGGGTAACGTCTCAAGAAGTTCGGTGGCTGTTGCTCCTTCTGCAACAATACTGTTTTCTACATTAAAAGTCCTTTTGTCTATATCACTTTCAAACATGGACTGTACTCCTTCCACTGTTACTTCCTGAAGATTTTGTGCGTCCGGCCTCAAGCGCACATTACCCACATTTAATGTGTTCCGGTCTCCTACATTTATATTTCGAAAATAATTCTCATATCCAATAAATCCGATTCTCAAAATGTAATCTCCAGATTCAGCAGGAAAGTCAAATGTACCATCAAGCTCTGTCATACCTCCCGTCACCAATGCAGAATCTGCAGGATTCAGTAAAGCGACATTGGCGAACTCCATAGGATTGTCGGAACCCCTTTCAAGTACCTTCCCTTTGATGGTGTAGCTCTGACCGTATAAACTGGATGATGCAAGCAATAGAATTAAAGAAAATAAATGAGTTAAAATAGGTTTCATGTTGGTATTTTTCAATTGTGGCAATCTCGAAATTACAAAACAAAATATCGGTTGTAAAGTCGTTTTTGATCATCGGTGCACTAAATGATTAAAATTAAACGTTAAAAACAGTTAAAAATTCTGAATTTAACCAAACCTTAAAAGGCTAAACTTACCTTTTTCCAATGTCATAAAGTGTATTAATATTCATTAATACTCCTTTTAGAAAACGAATAGAGCAGGACATTGTTTATAATATATATGTATATACACTGATCGGCCTTATCATGGTATAAAAAGTCAATTCTTTACATGGACGGGGCGTAAATGCTCTAATTTTTATTTAAAAAGCAATAAATTAGGATTCGAATTGATTACACCTGCTCACTTATGTTTCCGAGTTCCTTTCTTCGCGTTATTTTATTTGGTCAAATTTGTACCACTTTTTTACTGTTTTCGAACATTCATACTGGATTTTGTCAGCAGAACCAAATCGACAAACTGAAGGACCAACTGCCGGCAACTGATGAAAAAAGGCTGGAAATTTTCCAAGATCTGCTGCCTTTGCTTTATAAAGAAGGGACTGAAGAGGATATTATCACCTATTTTCCCGAAGGTATAAATTTGGCCTTGCAGCAACATGAATTTGATGTAGCAGGAAGATGGTCTATAGAACTCTACCAAGTATATGAGCGGATGCCTGGTCAAAGACAAAAAGCCTTGGAATTGATGCAAAGAGCTGTTGATTTTTCAAAAAACGTTGAATCAAGTGTACTAAGAGGCAGTATCTTTTTGAAATTAGCAGCAGCCCATTATAATCTTGGGGATTTTGACACTGCGATAGAAGGATACAGTCAAGCCATAGAAGAGTTTGAAGTTCAGGACTCCATATATGTGGCGGACGCCCTGTTTTTCAGGGGTCAGGCCAAAGACTACATCGGCGATTTTATTAACTCTCTCACGGATTATCAACAGGCTGCTTTGTATTATGAACTATTAGGAGATGATGAGTTTACTGCGCATGTTGAAAACAGCATGGGCATTCTTTTCAGCAAGTATGAACTTTATGAGGAAGCTGAAAAAATAAGGTTGAGCCTTCTGGATAAATACCAAAATCTCGGGTTTGACAGGGAATGGGCTGTGGTCATGTTGAACCGTGCCTCCTCCTACAAAAAGTTAGGACATGAGGAAAAAAATCGAGAATTGTTACTGGAGACCTTTGATTTTATAGAAAAGGAAAACTTAGAAGATCCCGAGCTGGAAATATCGGTAAACTTAGCACTAGCCATACATTATGCCACTACCGGGAATCAGGAAAAATACCGCTTTCACTATGACAAAGCAGAAAATCTCCGTGAAGAAAAAATAGGTTCAGGCTCTTTTCTTGACCTTACATTTTTAAGAGCAGTCTATTTGGGTGAAAAAAACTTCAGCAATCCGCAAAATGCGATCAAGTCACTGAATGAGTATAAAAGTTTGGCCTCACAGCTCGATAAGTTCTCAGACCAAATGGACGCCTTAAAATTTGAAGCGGACTTGATGAATGACCTTGGCAGGCATAAGGAAGCTTTTGAAGCCTTGACAAAATTGACCGAGAAAAAAGACTCTTTGATGGCCGTAAATAAAGCCGCCTCTTTCGCCTTTTATCAGACCCTGTATGAAACAGAAAAAAAAGAAAGAGAACTGCTGAATAAGGAAGTGGAAATAAAGAACATCACTGCCAGCAATCAGCGCAGATTGGCCTGGATCATTGGAGGATTTTTGACCGTCCTTGTATTGCTTTCCATTCTCTATCTCTATAGAGGCCTTCAATCAGCCAAAAAAGCGCGGGCAATGCAGGAACAATTTTCCAGAGATCTCCTGGTATATCAGGAAGAAGAAAGGAAGAGGATATCCAAAGACCTGCACGACGGGTTGGGTCAAAGCCTTCTTTTGATCAAAAACAAAGTAGCTATGAGTGCAGATCCTTCAGCTGCGGGTTTACTCAATTCGGCTATAGAAGAGCTACGTGGTATATCACGCTCCCTGCATCCATTTCAACTTGAGGAGCTGGGCTTGACCAAAGCCATACAAAACACGCTGGATCACCTGGACGAAGAGACAGATATCTTCGTCTCTTCTGAACTGGACGATGTAGATCACTTATTGTCTAAAGAGGAGCAGCTCCATATTTACCGAATCCTTCAGGAAGTATTCAATAATATCCTCAAACATGCTGAAGCTTCAGCCGTAAGGGTACTATTGCTATTGGAAAACAGTAACATCAGCCTTTCTATAGAAGACAATGGTATTGGATTTGACTTTTCGGAAAAATACCAGGACTTCGGTAGTCTGGGTTTGAAGACACTTAAAGAAAGGACTGCTGGACTAAAAGGAACCATGAAAGTAGATTCAGAAAAAGGCAAAGGGACTAAATTCTCATTTTATTTTTACAAATGAAGAAAAAAATGAAACTGGTAATCGCAGATGATCACCCACTCTTATTGAAAGGTCTTAAGGATTTTTTGGAAGAAAACGGCTATCACATTACAGAGATGGCCAATGATGGGCAAAAAGCCTTCGATGCTATCAAAAAACATATCCCTCCTATGGCCATACTAGATCTTGAGATGCCTTCCATGACCGGTATCGAAATAGCCAAAGCTTGTAAAGAAGCCAAACTGGATACGAAAATCATTCTTTTTACTTTGCACAGAGAATTGTACATTTATCAGCAAGCCAAAGAATTGAATATTTCAGGATATCTACTCAAGGAGTTTGCTACAGAAGAACTCCTTCACTGTATTGAACAGATACAGTTAGGTAAAGAATATTTCAGTGACAAACTTTTTCTCAAAAAGCAGGATAAAAACCTCGCCCAAGAAGGTGGAAGCCTCACGCCTTCTGAAAAAAAAATCCTGAGATTGATTGCTGAGGGAATGACTACAAAAGATATTGCGGATCGGCTTTTTGTGGCAGAAAGGACCGTAGAAAAACACAGGAGCAATATCATCAACAAACTCAACCTCGACAAAAAACACAATTCCCTTTTGGTCTGGGCACAGAAAAACAAAGGCATAATTTTTTGAGACAGCCCATGTCAAAAGCTAAAAATACGTGGTAACACGTATTGATTGGCCAGGATATACATTTTACATTTGAATATCAAACCATTTCACTAATGCCATGAAAATCAGTTCTACTTTTGGAGATTTTAAAATCACACAATCTATCAGCAAATCAGATGAACTTTTGATGATGTCAGACTGGGAAAGCCTGGTCAGAATTTTTGATAGTAAAAGGGTATTTATGGTAAGTTCCAAAGAAAGGATTTTTGGGGTTTACCTTAGCAGGCAGGAATGCGCGGATATCTTCTGCAAATTCTTAAAAAACATTGAGCTGTTGGATCTGGACTCCATCAGCATCGAAAACACTACACTTTTTGAAAGAGTAGTTTATAATGGGTGATTAGACTGAAAAATGGCGGGTATTAACCCGCCAATTTTTTTAGTGTATGTCTGATCAGTTCATCTACGATTTCATTGGCATTATCTGCAAACTCATGGGTGATCCTATTGGCAACAATAGCATTGAGGCTCAGCACTTCATGTCCCAGCAATCTTCCCATGGCATAATAGCCCGCAGTTTCCATTTCAAAATTGGTCAGTTCAAACCCATCCACATTGACCTGGCTTAGCTTTTCTATGATATCAGGAATGGCCGGCTTTAACCTGACCTCTCGTCCCTGAGGACCGAAAAATCCAGGACAAGTTACAGTATTTCCCTGAATCAATCCTCCACCTAGCAAATCGAGCAACTTTTGGGAACCTTGAATACAGTACGGCAAAAAAGAAAGCCCGAGTTCCTTTTGGATTTTTTCGCCAACTGCCACTTCTAAATCCGTGAAATCAGTCTGGTAGAATGCCATCAAGGTATCCAAGCCAATTCCATAAGCAGAGGCCAACATTGCCCCGGCGGGAATGCTTGCTTGCATACTACCCGAGGTTCCCACCCTGATGATATCCAAGCTCGTATGTTTTTCTTTTGGAAGTCTGGTCTCCAGGTCTACGTTGACCAAAGCATCCAACTCGGTCATGAAAATCTCAATATTGTCGGTACCCATTCCAGTACTCATCACAGTAATCCGCTTGCCCTGATAAGTTCCTGTGTGGGTTACAAATTCCCTCTTGGACATGGTAAATTCGATCTCATCAAAATACTTTGAGACTTTTTCAACCCTATCAGGATCCCCTACTGTAATAACAGTTGAAGCCAGGTGCTCTGGCTTCAAATTGAGGTGATAAATACTTCCATCTGGATTAATGATCAGTTCCGACTCTGGAATTCTTTTGCTCATTGATAATGCTTTTAATTTTTTTCTTGTCTTCTCCTCTGAAAATACCTTTGTAAGGATTGTATCCATTGGACTTTTTCTGATAATACCCGGTACCATCATAAGGTCTTTTTTCGGGATGCTCTTTGCAAGCTATGGAGCAAGCTCCTTCCATTTCCCATCCGCATTTTTCGCAGATCGGAAGGTGTTCGTTGCAGGTAGGATTGGCACAATTGACCATTCTGTCACTTTCTGTACCACATACATAGCAGGTGGAAATCACCTTGGGATTGACCTTATTGACATCTACCGCTATCCTGTTGTCAAACACATAACATTTGCCTTCGAAGTCCTCTCCTCCGGCTTCCATTCCGTATTTGATAATACCGCCGTGAAGCTGGTAAACATCTTCAAATCCCTGCTCCAACAAAAAAGCAGAAGCTTTTTCGCATTTGATTCCTCCTGTACAATAAGTAAGTACCTTCTTGCCTTTTAGGTGCTGAAGTTCCTCTACCTTTTGTGGAAAATCCCTGAAATTGTCAATATCCAGCGTAATGGCATTTTTGAACCTTCCCAACTCATGCTCATAATTGGATCGCACATCCAAAATCACCACATCATCTCTGTCTTTCATGGCCTTAAACTCTGCAGGCTCAAGGTGCTTTCCTGTTTTTTGATTGGGGTCGATATGTCTGAGGCTACTGTGGACGATTTCCGCCTTGGCTCTGACATGAATCTTTGCAAAAGCATGCTGATCGTGACTGTCAATCTTGAACTCGGTCTTGGCAAAGCGGGGATCACTGTGCACATAGGCCATGTACTTTTCACAGTCTTCTTTCAAACCTGACACGGTACCGTTGAGGCCTTCAGGGGATATGATGATCCTTCCCCTGATGTTGTTTTCCACACAAAAAAGGTGGTGTTCTTCTCTGTATGCCTCTGGATCCTCGATCTGGGCATAGCAGTAATAAAGCAAGATGCTGTACTTTTTGTCTTCCATAACTTAAGCCCTGTTTCCGACAGGGTGTTTTGGTATTTGATAGATAAATTATTTTTTTACTTTTTGATGGCTGTAGCTGGATTTCCAAACACGGTCTGTCCATCTTCCACATCGGATATCACCACCGAGCCAGCGCCTATACGTGCATTGGTTCCGATTTTTACTCCTGACACTATGGTGACTCCAGATCCGATAAATGCTCCTTTACCTACTTTCACTCCTGAATTGACCACAGATCCAGCACCCACTTGTACAAAGTCTGCGAGCTCTGCTTGATGGTCTATTATAGCACCTGTATGCAAAATACAATGACCTCCAATTTCAACCGAAGTACCTATGGTCACTTTTGCATTGATAAAATTACCATGACCTATAGCAGCATTTTTGGAAATGTAGGCTGTCTGATGTATGGCATTTACGGGCTGCATCTTCCGGTTATCCTGAAGCATCTTCACCAAAAACTGCCTGTATTTATTGTCATCAACCGCCACAAATGCTTCGCACTTTTTACCGATCAGTTTCAAGAATCCTTCATCCTCTGTATGCCCTAATACAGACACTTCATTGATTTCGGTTCCATGGATAGAGGCATCCTCATCCAAAAAACCATACGTAATGACATCATTACTATTGAAAATTTCCAATGCTGCCTGCGCTATTCCTTTCGCTCCTAATATGATTACAGGTTTTTCCATTTCTTTTCTTTGATCGGAGTGCAAAAGTACAGTAAATCAAGCTTCCAACCAAAAATCAAACAGACCTGGCCTTGAGAAGGGACTGCCCGATTTTACAGTCCATACATTTTTTGGGAAGACAATAGGTGTTGTACAAGCCTATCATCCCCTGACTGTCAAAGGCATTGCTGCATGACCATTGATATAAGGTAAATTTTCGGGTGATGTGATTGGACTCGGCTTCTATTTCCTGAAGCAGGTCAAAGCATTTGTCTTTCCAAATGGGATCCTCCACATATTTTCCGTAACTGTACCACAAAGGAACCACAAAATTGATAGCCAATAACTTCAGGGAATTTTTACTGATCCGGTCAGGCAAGGCTTTTTTGGAAGGCTTTCCTGGCTTAAAATGTAATTTCCAGTACTCCGGAACCCTGAGTTCAAATAGCCTGTAGAACTCATCTAGGGTGGAAAAATCATAAATGGCGTCACTGAAAATGTTTTTCCCTTTAGACAAAAAAGAAGTGAGTTGTGCCAATCTGAGTACGGGGCTGTTGACAGGACGGACTCCCATAAACTTCCAATCTGAAGGAAAAACGACAGTTTTGAGGCCGTATTTTTTCCTATAAAAGCTGTATTCCCTTGCCAAGACTTCCGTGTAGGGATCCTGGATAAGTTCTCCCAGAAACCCTGCTTGTCCAAACAACATCGCTTCAATGGCTTGGGGAAGATGGCTGGATTTTTTGAGGTAGCTGTAAGGCATACTTTCCGAAAGTCGGTACATGGTCAGGGCATTGGTCTTAAATCCGAAACTTTGGAACAACCACCTGTATGAAGTCTCCTCCCAATTGCCGTTAGTTTCGTCCAAGATTTCCATTACCCTTTCTGATTTGGATTCCAACCTCTCCACCAATGCCCTTTCCAGCATGGAGAATTTTTGTATATCCTTGATCTGAGTCAAAAAGTCTCCGCACACAATCCCATCATCTGACCTGATCAGTTTCTCATAATTTCTGATCACATCAAGTAAGATTTTCCCATTCAGTTCAAGAGTGGGGATAGAACTGCCGTCTTTTCTGAGAATGGGCTTATCATTGTAATATACTACATGTAGTATGACAGAATTGTATCTTGAGTCGGCATCGTGCTCATGGTTTTTCCAATCAGACGCGAAGCGGTGAACCTCCACATGGCCAAAGAAATCCACTCCACCTACCCTGATACAGGCTTCCAAAAAATCCGGCCCATGAAAAAAGTTATGGTATCCGATTTTTTTGATTTCAAGCGGCTGACCATCTGTGGTCTTGAGGTTGTTTTTATCAAAATACTGGTATTTCCATACAGCCTGAAGAAAATCCTCTTTGAATTCCATAAAAATCAAGATTTAAAAACTAAAGATAATGACTACTTAAAGCACTATTAAGTTAATTCCTTTTTGAGACTTGAAAAAAATTTAAGGTAATTTATTTGTGATTTTCAATGCTTCTGTACAAAATTCTCCTTTTAACGTAGAATTTTGATACAGAATTTTCCTTTTACCGTGAGTATATTTAACAAATTCCACATTTATATAATTTTTCCAACAATCTATATTCTTAACAAGGTGTAAAACAGTCCTTGTTCAAAGCGCAATCGATTTCGTAAATATCCCTCTTACACATGATTTTTCACCTAAGAATCATTGTAAATTTTGTACTTGATAAATTTCCCGAAACGATACAATGGCTTTGTCTTTAAAAATAAAATAGAAATAGCCTCCTTAAATAAAGAACCAATCTATCAATTACAATAACCTAAAATTTATGAAAAATTACATTAAAGGAGGGTTGGCTTTAGTCGCACTTCTATTTGCCTTGACAATACAGGTCAATGCGCAAAACAGAGTGATACAGGGCACAATCACAGATGAAAACGGAGAGCCAATACCCGGCACTTCTGTAACTGTAAAAGGTACTACTGTAGGAACAGTAGCAGATATCGATGGAAACTATTCACTGAATGCTCCCGAAACAGGAGTTTTGGTATTCTCATTCATCGGTTTTCAAACAAGAGAAGTCCAAATCGGAAATGAGTCAGTAATAAACATAAGGCTTTCCGAACAACTCTCTGATCTAGGTGAAGTAGTCATAGTCGGATATGGAGTCCAAAGAAAATCTGACCTTACAGGTTCTGTCTCATCAGTAGGTGAACGGGAAATCAAACAGGTAGCTGTAGCTTCATTGGATCAGGCCCTCCAAGGTAGGGCTTCAGGGGTACAAGTGACTCAAGCCTCGGCAGCACCTGGCGGGGGTGTTTCTATTAGGATCCGAGGAGGAAATTCAATAAATGCATCGAACGAACCTCTTTATGTAATAGATGGCATTCCATTTTTCCCCAACAATGCCACATTCTCACCAGGTGCAACGGGTGGTGCCCAACCGCAAAATGCTTTGGCAAACATCAACCCAGGGGATATCGAATCCATGGAAATCCTAAAAGATGCTTCTGCAACAGCTATCTATGGTTCAAGGGGAGCCAATGGTGTAGTTATCATCACAACCAAACGAGGCAAAGCCGGAGCAACAAATGTGGATTTTGAAAGCTACTATGGTGTTCAACAGGTAGCCAGAACCATCCCTCTATTAAATGGGGAAGAGTTTGCCATCATTGCAAATGAAGCCCGTGTCAACAGAGGTCAAACGCCAATTTTCTCCCAAGAACAAATAGCAAATTTCAGGAATAACAGTACCGATTGGCAAAATGAGGTCTTTAGGGAGGCTCCTATTCAAAATCACCAAGTAACTGTATCAGGAGGAGATGCCAAGACAAGATATGCCATTACCGGGAATTATTTCAATCAGGAAGGAGTGATAATTAATTCTGGATTTTCAAGGGGCTCTATCAGAGTCAATGTAGATAAAACCCTAAATAATAAAGTGACTGTCGGCAATTCTTTGACGGTGTCAAGATCGGTAAACAACCAACAAGTTACTGACATTACACGAGGAGGAGTGGTCAATGGAGCTTTGGTATTTTCACCAACCCTACCTGTTTTTGATGAAGACGGAAACTATACTTTTGACAATAGTGCTATACCAGGTTCTCAACAGGTTGGAAACCCTGTACAGGATGCCATGGAAACTTTGAATAAAACGATAACCAATAGGGTTTTAGGAAATGTGTACATGGAATGGAAAATTTTGGAAAATTTGAATTTCAGGGCATCCGGAGGTGTAGACTATCAAGGAGGACGGAGGGATTTTTATGCCCCAAGTACAAACAACAGGGGAAGAAATGCCTTCGGTTCAGCACTGGTAGAAAAGAAAGACATTTTTAGCCCAGTTGGGACATTCACACTCAATTATGCCAAAAAGTTTGAAAACAATAGTCATCTGACTCTTTTGGCCGGTTATGAAACACAGTCTCAAATGGTAGATTTTGTAGGAGCTTCGGCCACAAACTTTCCTACAGATGCATTGGGTTCAGACAATTTGGGCCTTGGACAGATAGTAGGGACTCAATTTTCAGGAAGAAGTTTATGGAGACTTGATTCTTGGTTTGGAAGGGTAAATTATACTCTTTTTGACAAATTCTTATTTACAGGAACATTCAGGGCAGATGGCTCATCCCGTTTTGGAGCAGGTAATAAGTGGGGGTATTTCCCCTCTGCTGCTGTAGGTTATAACATGAGCAATGAAAACTTTGTAGCCAATACCAACTGGCTGAGCACGGTCAAAGTAACCACAAGTTGGGGTTTGACCGGTAATCAGGAAATAGGATTGTATCAATCTCTTTCCCAACTCAACACTGTAAGGAATGCTTTTGGTAACGTCATTGCCATAGGTTTGGCACCTGGGAGAATCCCAAATCCAGACCTTCGATGGGAAAAAACAAACCAAATCAACGCGGGCTTGGAAATAGGTCTTTTTGAAGACAGGGTCTTTTTTGAAGCAGCTGCATATTACAAAAGAACGCAGGATTTACTTCTACCACTTGACCTACCTAGGTCAACTGGATTTGAAACAATCCTTCAAAATATAGGTAGCGTGGAAAACAAAGGGTTGGAACTTGCTGTCAACAGTACCAATATAAACGGAAGGTTAAAGTGGGTGACGAATGCAAATATTACCTTTAACCGCAATCAGGTTTTGGAGTTGGGACCAGGTGAGACTTTCAGGTTGGCCCCAGGCACTGGCGATGGCCACCTTCAGATAGCCAATTCCAGCATACTTCAGGTAGGTGCTCCAGTTGGAAGCTTTTTTGGAATGGTAACAGACGGTATCTATCAAGAAGGTGATGAAATATTACCCGGAAGCAGTTCCTTCGGGTCAGTGGGACCAGGTGACATCCGGTATGTAGATGTAAATGGTGATGGAGTAGTAGACAATAATGACAGAACTATCATCGGAAACCCTCAACCCAAATTCTTTTTTGGGATGAACAATACCTTCAATTATGGAAGCTTTGATCTAGCCATCTTTATCAATGGCACCTATGGTAATGATGTCTGGAATGTAAACAGTCATGAGCTATACAGAAATGACGGGGCCACAAACAATGTCCGCGATGTGATGAACAGATGGACTCCCGAAAACCCTAGCAATGAATGGCCTAGCTCGAGAACAAGACCTTTTGTACTATCGGATAGACATATTGAAGATGCCTCTTTCTTAAGAATAAGAAACATTACACTCGGATACACCTTGCCAGCAGTAAAAATAAATTGGATGAGATCCTGCAGAGTTTATATTCAGGGGCAAAACCTGTTCACTTTTACAAACTATTCCGGGTTTGATCCAGAGGTCAATTCCCTTGGTCAAAACCCAATCGGAATCGGTATTGACAGAGGTACTTTCCCGATGGCAAGATCATTCATAATGGGAGTAAACTTAGGACTGTAATTTTTAGGAATATCAATTGATTTACAAAATTCGACACAATATGAAAATAAATAAAATATATACTATTGGGCTATTCCTCATTGCTATGACTTTCAATAGCTGTGAAGAAGCACTCCAGGAAGAGGTCTTCAGCTTTATTGCGCCCGAAAACTTCTACAACTCCGCTACAGATGCAGAGGCAGCGCTAGTCGGGGTCTATGCAGGATTTAGACTGATTCATATGTACGACCGTCACTATATGATTGGTGATATGGGATCAGATGACACATTTACTGGTGAATTCAGAGGCAATCAGGATAGAATCCAAATAGATGAGTTTACAGTTGATCCCAATAATGGCATCATCAGAGAAAGATATGAAAATGCATATATTACCATAAATAGAGCAAATGCAGTAATCAGTCGAGTACCGGGAATTGAAATGAATTCCCAGCAAAGAGAAAATATCGTGAATCAGGCACGTTTTCTACGCGCTTTATTATATTTTGATCTGGTACAGCTATTTGGAAATGTTCCATTGAAAATAGAAGAAACTTTAAATGTAAACGATGTGGCGAGTCCAAGAGTAGATTTTAACAGGATCTATGATGAAGTAATTATCCCGGACCTTCAGGCAGCCGAAAGTCTTCCGGAATCACCAAGGTTGGAAGGACAAGCCACGAACACGTCTGCAAAGGCACTTTTGGCCCGGGTATATTTGGCAAGGGCAGGAAATGACCCCAACTCACCATATTGGGCTTTGGCAAGAAATAAGGCAAATGAAGTAATAGAGTCAGGACAGCACCGATTATTGAATGACTTCAGAGATGTATTTCAAGTCGAAAACCAAAATAGTCAAGAACATGTGTTCTCTATTCAATTCTCATCCCTACAAGGGGTTGGAAGTTCTTTCCAAGAATTCTTTATGCCAAGAGGAATCAATTCCACCACAGGTAATGGAAATGGTGTTAATGAACCGACTCCGGATATTGTACAGGCATACGAAGAGGGAGATCTAAGATACAATACTACATTTCTACTGGAATTGCCTCTGGCCAATGGAACAAGTAATTTCTATGATCCTAAAGGAAGTTGCCAAGGGTTTCCTACACCTTGTATTCCGCAGCCATACATTGGAAAATATTTGGAAATTGCACCACCCAGAGGTAATTTAAATTACCCAATATTGAGATATTCTGATGTTCTTCTTATGTACGCCGAGGCCGCCAATGAAGCCAACGGAGGGCCAACTGGTGAGGCTTATTCAGCAATCAATCAAGTTAGAAATAGAGCTGGACTGCCCGATTTGGCACAAGGATTATCCAGAGATCAATTCAGGCAGGCTGTGCGACATGAAAGAAGAGTAGAACTGGCTTTTGAAGGAATTCGCAGATATGACCTAGTAAGGTGGGGAACATTGCTCGAAGTAACCAGAGAACACTTTCAGAGGTTTTACCCTAACCTCTCCGGTAATGTCAGAGACCATCATTTACTTTTCCCTATTCCTCAAAGAGAAATCGATCTCAATCCAGGAATAAGTTTAGCTGACCAAAACCCTGGATATTAAATTGATTAAACTTCCCGGATTCTGTTTAAAAAAGAACCGGGAAGTTTAACTTTTTAATTTATTATTTCGAACCCAATCCTTATCTGAAAAATCTTAAATTTCCTAGAATACAAAACGTAAGAAAAACTTCTTTTAAAGCAAAATCTTAATAGCTAAACTTGGCGACAGTAATTGAAAAGCAGCATTTCTTGTGTTGAGTGTCACTGAGCCGAAATCGTCATATAGTGCATCCCGACTGGTGAGGAAATTCATAGGCCCTGTTTGCAGGTAATTGACCCTCAGCTCCAGAAAAACATCACCCTTTTTTTCTAATGGAACCATAATCCCCCCTCCCAACTGATACAGGTATGACCAATCATACACCTCTGTACCTGATGACAAAGGCTCGGTCAGCCGGTTTTCACGAACTTTGGATCGGGTGTAGGTATGAATTCCACCTAGCTGACCTTCCACGAAGGGTTTGACACCAATTCCAAAATCCGGCATTAGGCGAACAACAGCTGAAAGATTTACCGCATTGTTATTTCTCCGAATTCTGAAATTCTGATCTGTACCATTGATGATATTGTTGCTTCTTTCTACAGCAGTACCATACAACATGTACCCAAACTCACCTCCTACATAAATAGGAGTATTTGAAAGTTTGTGCAGGTAGTTCAAGCTAATTGATGGAAAAAATTGGTTCCCTACTTCAGATTGAAACGAACCGACAGGAAAACCTGCATTGAAATTTATCCCTGCTATTCCATCCTGTCCTCTGACTGAAAAGGAAACAATGGAAAAAAGAATTAAAGTGTAAACAAATCTTTTCATACCGTTGGAATTTTAAAAGTCTATTTGTCAATTCGAACGGGAATTAAGAGGTTAGGTTTAAAATAAAATGCCAAAAACCATCCTCTTCTGAAGTCAACCCTTCTTCTCCACCAGCATCCCTGTAATTTCATTCATCGCCTTCACCTTATACTCAAAATCACCCTTGAGCGTATCACGGTAAGCGTTGAGGTTTTCTAATAGTTCATCGATTTCTTCAGGAAGTACTTCTTCCAACATTTGGCGCAGACGCTTAGCTGTGGTAGGAGATTTGCCATTGGTGCTGATGGCGATTTTCAGATTTCCTTTGGTTACGATGCCACCGAGATAAAAGTCACAGAGCTCGGGCGTATCCGCTACATTGACCAGGATATACCTTTCCTTGGCTTCGTCATGAATTTGCTTATTGATCTCTGGGATATTGGTAGCAGCAATGACAAGGTGCTTTCCTCCCAGGTACTTTTCATCATAAGCATCCTGAATCAGGGTCACATTAGCTGCCTGCCCGGCCAATTCCAAAAACTCAGCATTAAACTCCTTGGAAACCGCTGTGACCTGAGCTTTAGGACTGCTCTTGAGCAGAAAACTCAACTTTTCTGTCCCCACAAATCCACCCCCTACCAAGAGTACATTGAGCTGGTGAACTTTGAGGAAGATGGGGTATAATGGATTCTTTGACATATATTTTGAATATTGACTAAATTACAAACAATCAAACAAATACAGAGATTATTGGATATTCATTGATATTAGATATTTATGGATATTGGTTCAAAACCTCTCAGTTTTTGGATTATAAAATCCATTTCCTTGTTATGTTACAATAGCTATTTGAGCTTAATTTTTCCGGATCAAAATTCATATTGTAGTAGATCAGTAAGTTGATAGATTGAAACAATAATTTCGTTTGGATCAATATCAATTAGTATCAACTAATATCTTTACAGAAAAGAATAACAACAATTTTCATTCAATACAGAATTTACCAAATGACACATTTTTTTTGGTACTAATATCTATTAGTATCCAATATCCACTAAAATCAATTCTTACTTTACAGCTATTTTTTCCACTTCTTCATAAACCTCCTTTAGACGATAACTTTCCCTCACCACTTCCCCAATAATAATGATGGCGGGGGCGGCAATCTGGGAGAGGCGGGCTTTTTCTTCTATATCGGAGATGGTACCTGCTACCAATTTTTCTTCCTTGGTGGTTCCACTTTGGATAATGGCAATAGGCATGGATGTCCTGCCTTCATGCTGATAGCAAGCGACAATTTCCGATAGTTTTTTGGTCCCCATCAGTATCACTACTGTAGCGGTAGACTTGGCAGCAAGCGCTATGTCCCTGGACATTTCTCCCGAAGTAGTGGTGCCAGTGATCACCCAGAAACTCTCTGAGCTGCCTCTTTTGGTTACGGGAATTCCTACTGCCGCAGGAACAGAAATGGCGGAAGTGATAC
The DNA here is from genome assembly GCF_019343195.1 of Arthrospiribacter ruber. Classification (GTDB taxonomy): domain Bacteria; phylum Bacteroidota; class Bacteroidia; order Cytophagales; family Cyclobacteriaceae; genus Arthrospiribacter; species Arthrospiribacter ruber. The sequence continues at coordinate 571,451 of NZ_RPHB01000003.1, read as the reverse complement.
CTGGAACCACCTCTGTCGGGATGCCAAAGGCTTCGATATAATCAATCTCTTCTGCCCCTCTACCAAAAACAAAGGGATCGCCACCTTTGAGCCTGACTACATGGCCATGCTTGAGCGCATGCTCCACACAGAGCCTGTTTGTTTCATCCTGAGGACAGCTGTGTTTGCCTACTCTTTTACCTACAAACACCTTAATGGCGTTGTGCGGGGCATGTTTGAGCAAGGATTTATCTATCAGCGCATCATAGAGCACTACATCAGCCTTGTTGAGCGCAAGGATTGCCTTGAGGGTAATCAGCTCTGGATCACCAGGTCCTGCACCGACTAGGGTTACTTTTGGTTTTGTACGGTTTATCATGCTGTCACCTCCTTTTCTCTAAATGCACTGATTGCTTCAAATACCCCAGCGGCTTGTTCGTAATAAGTTTTTGCAAATTCCTGTGAAGGTTCTTCTTGCTGGATCTGATAGACTATCTCAGCAAAAGGCTTCCCTAGCTCTATTTTGTCAGTTTCGGTGAAGGTTTCGTCAAAAAGCTTGATGATGTTTGCGTAGGAATTGGTGCTTTTGCCTTCGCTGAGCAAGATGGCCTTAGCCGCATTGACCAAAGCAGCATAAGTGTGGTATATACTATCCGACCACCTGGCTTCTTTGTAGGCTTCTTCCGAAAGCTCCAATTTCTCTCTGGCTTCTAATAATAAGGTAGCCACCAAATCGATCACCACACCGGCACATTCTCCTACGCCAACTGCTACTTTATAGGCATCTTCATTGCCCCAGTCGACTTGGTCAGCTTCGGTCAGCGTGGCGGTGTCGGTCAGGACTTTCAGGATATCGTAGAAATAAATCTGCCCTTTGCGGTCATAGTAGTCAAGGAAGCTCTCGGATTTTTCCCCAAAAGTTTCGAAGTCTTTGATCAGAATTCTCAAAGCTTCAGGCCCTCTTTTGCTCGGTATTTTGATCACCTTATCTGCAAATCTTCCATTTCCGTTGCCCAATGTTCCTCCTCCAAGCAATACCTGAAGTGCAGGAAACACTGTTTTGCCCACCTTCATGGACATTCCCTGAAAGCCTATGTGTGCCATGTTGTGTTGCCCACAGGCATTCATACAACCTGAGATTTTAATGGTCAGATCAGTGTTTTTCAGGTATTGTGGGTATTCGTTAAGAATCACTTTCTCCAACTCTCTCGCAATTCCGGTGCTACTGGCAATACCAAGGTTACAGGTATCTGTACCAGGGCATGCGGTGATATCACCAAATGTATTGTAACCGGCATCTGAAAGACCGATTTTTTGTAGTTCCTGATAGAAAAAAGGAACAGCTTCCTCTTGTACGTCACGGATCAGGATGTTTTGACGCAAGGTAAATCTGATTTCGTTGTTGGCGTATTTTTGCACCAATTCCGCCAACTGTCTTGCCTGCTTGGTGCTGAAATCCCCCAAAAGCACCTTCACACCTATAGATACAAAACCCTTCTGCTTTTGGGGAAGCACATTGGTCAACTTCCACTGTTCGTAAGCCAATGACAATGGTGCCTCAGCTGCAGGCACGACAGGTCTAGCCTGGGTAATGGTAGATTCGTAAGTCTTGTAATCTATAGGGTATTTTTGATAAGGTAGTGCATTTTTTTCTTCATCCACCAACCTCAGAAATTCCTCCAAACCGATATCATTGAGCAAAAATTTCATTCTTGCTTTCATCCTTCTGGCACGCTCACCATGTCGATCAAATATCCTCAAGACCCCTTCAATGAAGGGAATCAGTTCATCTGTTGGCAAAAACTCGTGAATCAAGTCTGCATGCCTTGGCTGGGAACCTAAGCCTCCTCCAAGAAGGACTTTGAAACCTCTTTGCGCTTGTCCTTCGATATTTTTCAGTTGGGGGATAAAACCTAAATCATGCAGGTAAGTCAAGGCGGTATCCTCCTCAGAAGCAGAAAAAGCCATTTTGAACTTTCTGCCCATTTCTTGGCAAATTGGATTTCTCAAAAAGTATTGGAAAGTAGCCTCAGCATAGGGAGTTACATCAAATGGCTCCTTAGGATCCACTCCAGCGGTCTCAGAAGCTGTCACATTGCGGACGGTGTTTCCACATGCCTCTCGGATGGTCACATCATCTTTTTCCAGCTCCGCCCAGAGCTGAGGTGTTTCATCCAGACTGACATAGTGGATCTGAATATCCTGTCGGGTAGTGATATGAAGCTTACCCGTAGAGTATTTCTCAGAAACTTCACAGATTCTTACCAGTTGCTCACCTGTGGATTTTCCATAGGGCAATTTGATTCTGATCATCTGTACTCCCGGCTGACGCTGACCGTAGATTCCACGGGCCAGACGAAGGCTCCTGAATTTTTCCTCGTCGATTTTCCCATCCCTGAAAAGTTTGATCTTCCTTTCCAGTTCAATGATGTCCTTTTGGACGATGGGGTTTTCTATTTCAGTTCTGAAGCTTTCCATTTTTATTTATTCTCTATAGGTTTGATAGGTTAAATTTTTGTACGAAGTACCAAGTACGATGTACAATGAATCTGGGTCTTAATGTAGTGAAGGTCGACTTATCGGAAACAAGAGTCAAGATGCAAGAATCAAGAAAGAAGAGCTGAAATCTTCAATCTTCAATCTAAAATCTTCAATCTAAATTTCAATAAACCCAACACTCACCGTATCATAGCTGCCTTCATCAATCAGGATAAAGCTGCCATTGGCTTTATTGACGGTATAGGCATCAAAGTGTATCGGCTTGCTCAGTCTGAAATTGACTTTTCCGATGTCATTGAGTCCCAGCTGGTCGCTTGCTTCTTCTCCTGAGAAGTCTGTATGCACTTTTGAGGAGATGCTTTCCACTTTGGCCAAGACCCTGTTTACGCCATGTTGCAGGGTGTACTTTTGCCCGACTCTTAACGGCTTATTGTTAACTTGACAGATGGTGGCAGAGATACTTTTTTCAGAATGGGGCACCTCACTTGATTTGACCAACATATCTCCTCTTGAAATATTGACTTCATCTTCCAAAGTAATGGTAATGGAAGATCCAGGAGTGGCTTCTGAATACTCCTGATCAAAAAACTGTATGGACTTGATCTTGGAGGTAGTGAAAGAAGGCAGGATAGTGACATCATCACCCACTTTAAGGTTTCCACCATAAAGCTTGCCTGCAAATCCCCTGAAATCGTGAAATGCTTCTGTCTTTGGCCTTACAACATACTGAACCGGAAAACGTGCCAGTGAACTTTGTTGCAAATCTTCAGGCTCCAACACCTCCAAATGATCCAGCAAGGTATTGCCTACATACCAAGGCATCAGATCAGATTTTTTGGCAATGTTTTCACCTTTTAGTGCTGAGATTGGAATGAACGTGATCTGTTCAGATTTGAAGTCACTTTTTTCTACCAATGCCTCGAAGTCTTCGCGGATTTTCAGGAATACATCTTCGTCATAGTCTACCAAATCCATTTTGTTGATGGCTACTACCACATGGCCCATCCTGAGTAAGTTGCTGATGAAAAAGTGCCTATTGGTCTGTTCGATCACACCCTTTCTGGCATCGATCAGGATAATGGCTACCTGTGAGGTAGAAGCTCCTGTGACCATGTTTCTGGTGTATTCGACATGACCGGGAGTATCTGCTACGATGAAGTTTGTCTTTTCGGTATTGAAATAGATATGGGCTACATCAATGGTGATCCCTTGCTCGCGTTCTGCAACAAGACCATCGGTAGCCAAGGAAAAATCCAGGTAATCAAATCCACGCTGCTTGCTGGTCTTCTCAATGGCCTCCAACTTGTCCGTGGTCAGAGATTTGGTATCATAGAGCAAACGGCCGATCAGGGTGCTTTTCCCATCATCCACCGAACCGGCTGTTGCTATTTTGATTAGTTTTCTATTTTCCATTTGTTAAGATTTTAGATGTGAGACATCAGACGTAAGACTTCGTCAATCCATCACTTTACATATATTTTTTGCCACGAAGGCTCAAAGACACTAAGGTCAGTCTGAAGACTGCGGGTATTTTGGTCCAAGACTGAAGTGTTGAACTATTTGACCTAACTTCATTATTCAATATTCAGCGTTCATCATTCGTTATTTTAAATTTTGAATTTCGAATAATGAATAATGAATCCCGAAGTTTAGTCACTCTGTCTTACATCTTAAGTCTATTGTCTTATTTAAAAATACCCTACCTTTTTCCTTTTCTCCATCGCAGCTTCAGAACGTTTGTCGTCAATTCTGGCACCTCTTTCGGAGATGGTGGAGGCCCTGATTTCATTGACTACGTCTTCCAAACTGGTGGCTTCGGAGAGGACGGCTGCTGTACAGGTCATGTCTCCCACGGTTCTGAAACGCACCATTTTTTCTTCTACTTGCTCGTGTTCTTCTCTGAAAACATGTTCGTTGGCTGTCCAGATCATGCCATCTCTGAAGAAGACTTCACGCTTGTGGGCAAAGTAGATAGAAGGAATCTGGATATTTTCTGTTTTGATATATTCCCAAACATCAAGTTCTGTCCAATTGGAAATAGGGAAAACACGGACATTTTGTCCCTGCTCTATTTGTCCATTGAGCATGTCAAACAGTTCAGGTCTTTGGTTTTTTTCATCCCACTGTCCGAAGTCGTCCCGCACGGAAAAAACACGCTCTTTGGCACGGGCTTTTTCTTCATCCCTTCTGGCACCACCTATACAGGCATCAAACTTGAATTCTTCAATGGCATCCAGCAATGTGGTCGTCTGAAGGGTATTTCGGCTGGCATATCTTCCTCTCTCTTCCGTCACTTTCCCCTGATCTATAGAATCTTGTACATTCCTCACGATCAGTTCAAGACCCAATTCAGCTACCAATTGATCACGAAACTCTATCGTTTCCGGGAAATTGTGCCCTGTATCAATATGCAGCAGTGGGAAAGGAATTCTAGAAGGGTAAAATGCCTTTTGAGCCAGTCTCACCAAAGTAATCGAGTCCTTTCCACCAGAAAAAAGCAGGACAGGTTTTTCAAACTGTGCTGCCACCTCCCTCAAGATATGGATGGACTCGACTTCCTTTGGATTAGGTATGAATAGGTTTGACATATTTATTTTAGATTTTAGAATTTAGATTTTTGTCGAAAATTGTGACAGCCATCATTTTCATGTTTTTATCTCATTGCCCATTTCTTTTATACTGATCAGGGCATCAGTTCAACCCCTTCAGGGTTGTTGGTACTTGTTTTAACCTTGTCCCCCGGGTTGCAACCCGGGGCTAATCAAAGTTTAACCCCTTCGGGGTTGAGACTCAGTACAGTCTGAAGACTGCTAGTTTTTGGTCCAAGACTGAAGTCTTGAACCAGGAACCGGATTTACCGACTTCATTATTCGATATTCAGCGTTCATCATTCGATATTTTAAATCTTGAATTCTGAATGATGAATAATGAACTCCGAAATTTAGGTGCACCTGTCTTTTGTCTTGTATCTTGAGTCTTTCATCTATTTAGCATGAAGCCCACACTCCTTCTTCGACTCTTCCCACCACCATCTGCCGGCTCTTGGATCCTCGCCTTCGCTGATGGCTCGGGTACATGGGGCGCAGCCTATGCTGATAAAGCCTTTGTCGTGAAGAGGGTTGTAAGGGATTCTATGTTCATTAATATAGGCGATCATCTGATCGTAAGTCCAATCGAGTAAGGGGTTGAACTTGATGATCTGATTGGCTTCGTCCCATTCGATTTTTTTCATATCGGCCCGGTTTGGGCTTTGCTCGGCACGAAGGCCTGTTACCCAGACACTGTTACCAGCCAGAGCTCTTTTCAGGGGCTCTACTTTCCGCACAAAGCAACAGGACTTTCTATTAACCACTGAATCATAGAATCCATTAATGCCGATATCGGCCACCAACTTCTCTACGGAAGTCCTTTCAGGGTAAAGCACTTCAATTCTTTTTTTGTACTTACTTTCAGTCCTAGCGATCAAGTCCAAAGTTTCCGGAAACAAGCGACCTGTATCCAAAGAAAAGATGTGGACATCAAGTAGGTTCTCCGCGATCAACTGCGTGATGACCTGATCTTCTTGTCCCAGTGAAGTAGAGAAGACTACTTTTCCAGGGAAAAGATCCGAAAGCAGTGCCAAGCCATCAGACGGACTTAGACTATCCAGCTTTTCGCCAAGACTATGCAAATTCGTTTTTAGGCTCATCTTTTTTGATTTTGGTTGCTCCTTCCCAAGCACGCTCGTGCAGGTAATACAAGGCGATTTTGGTGACTACCTCTATTGACCCAATGGAAAGGGCCATGACCAATTGGCCAGTGACGAAAAAGGAAATCACCATGGTATCGAGTGTACCGACTATTCTCCAAGATATGGATTTGAGAAAGCTCTTGATGTTAGAGTCTTGGCCTTTGCTGTTTACAAACCACTTTTTGATAGGTTGGTCTAGGATCATATACTTTTCCAGTTTCAGAATAACAAAAGTATATAAAACCTATAAAAAAGATAGGGTAATTAGGGAAAAAATTTTATTCTTTATCTAAAATATCTGCTAAAGTCTTATTTTCCAATACTTTAAGCATTTCGTCCCGTACTTGGATCATGACCTTATTTAGGCCACACGCTGCTTCGGACTTGCACTCTACGCAGGGTTCGTAGTAGTTGAGGCTCACGCAGGGAAGTAGTGCTATGGGACCGTCCAGCAGCCTGATGACTTTGGAAAGGGCTACATCTTTGGGGGCTTTGATCAGGTAATAGCCGCCTCCTTTTCCCTTTTTACTCCCCAGGATCCCGGCTTTTTTCAACTCCAAAAGTATGTTTTCCAAAAACTTATGGGAAATCCCATATTCCTCAGAAATGTCCTGAATCAAAACCGTCTTCTGATCACGGTGCTTGCCCAAATAAGTAAGGGCATGAAAAGCATACTTGGTTTTTTTGGATAGCATGGTTACAAAAATAGGGGAAAAACTGGGAAAGCAAAGAATAGGAATTTGCAGAATAAAAAGTAAGAGAATTTAGAATAAAAGTGAGATGAATCCATCATCTCGTTTTTATCAAAGACTCGAATTTCCTAACTATTTAATACCAGAAATATTATAATAAGGCAAGGTTTGAACGTCTTAAAATTTCAATAAAATTAGTGTTCATTCGTGTATTCGTGGCATCTTTATCTTTGCCACGGATGCACGAATTTCCACAAATGAAAGGGGGCTTAATTTCTTATGTTTTGTGAAATAGCTGCTTTTTAGATGAAATCAAACAGCTAATAAATATTGGAATCAAAAACCCTCGAGATCTTGAAGACCTTTGGGGTTTACCTTGAATCGAACCTACAACCAATGCAAAATCTTACTCCATCTGACATAGATGCCTTTTGGACAGCGGCAATCGGCAAGAAGGTATTTACTTCCTCTTCGCGTCCCTGTTTTCATAGAACCCCAAACTGTTCCTGAATCGAAGTAAAAAGCTGAACCTTCTTGAGTGTCCTTTCCATATTCGATAGTCTGGGTAATCAAGTCCAAAGTGAATACTACCCTACCTGTTTCAGTGCTTATAAGTTTCATTTCAATGGTTGAATTGGATGTACCAGGGACTCTTGGCGTGGGATATAGTGCTTGATTTTCATCTGGAGTAAACCAATCAAAACCTTCTGAATTTTTATAGCCTTTTAATCCAACCTGCAGTATATAGTCTATACCCAGAATCTCCTTTAATTTAGCTGTTTCTCCAGGATTTATTTGATTGGCGATGATTTCATAGTCCCAATCTTCCAAAAGCCCGAATTTGATATCCTTTCTTTTGGAAAATTGCTTTTCAATAATTTGATATAACCTTTGTTCTTCTCTGAAGGTCAATCCCGGAATCTGAAAGTCCATGAGAACCAGATCAGCATTTTGAAGACAAACACTACAATACTGCCTGGGAAAAAACTTGGTGTTTTTGCAGGAAAACAATAGGGGGATAAGAGCTAGCAAAAGGAACTTTTTCATAGTAAAAAGGTGGAGCTGAAAAAGAATCGCCCCATTATTAGTTTAAATTGAAACCTAGGTTTATTTCTAAATTCAATGGAAAGAAATTACCGTTACCCACAGTATCAAAATAGTATATAGGTCCAATACTAAACAGTAAATTGATGCGTTCTCCATAGGTTCGTTGCAAACCCCAGGTGGGGCCTACTGCAAACGAGTTATTATCAAACCGGTCAAACGATGATATTTGCGAAACACCTGGACCAGTATAGAGCATTCTAGCAGCTATAAAATTTCCATTGTTATGGTCAGTTCGTTTTCCTTTACCTTCTCGCCTGTCAAAATTGTAATAATATCTGCCTTGAATATCAGCAAACATGGCGAAAGTATATTGTACGCCGCCTATTGAACCTGAAGCCAAATCTGGATAGGAGTAATTATACCCAAATCCCAAACTTGCGTCAAGTGTCGTATTTTTCCCTGTAGCCAATTCATAAGAAATAGCAGGATTAAGAAAGTTTACCCGAAGTACGTCTTCGGTTTGGGCATTTCCAAGATGAATACTACAGAATACTACTACAATAATTAATGTTAATCTTCCTAATTTCATGTAATTTAAATTCCGTTGATCATCCTCTGCTTTACTTAGCATCCTTTTAATTTTTATCAGAAAATATCTTTTTGTAAGGTCAAATCTTATCATTTTTAATTTCTCAAAATGCTGTAGCTAAAGAACCAAAAAAAATAACTTAGATGTGATGGTTTAAGCAATCTTTTTCACATCCCTTTTTAACCTCCTGATCTTCAATTATAAAAATATTAGTCATAAGAATTTAAAGACATAAAAAAACCTTCGAGATCATAAAGATCTCAAAGGTTCAAGAGGTAAAACCATCGGGGTCTGAAAAAGACCCCAATGGTTAATGGTATTTTAAATCAACTCCACACTTCTCTTGACAAACTCCGTCAGGTCTTTACCTTTAAGCAATCCCTGAGAAAGCAATGCCAAATCAAAAGCCTGTTTTGCTAACCTGGTCTGATCTTCTTCTGATTCTGCTTTAAGGACTTTGTCGATCACTGGGTGATTGCCGTTGATGGCTACCTTGTAGTTGTCAGGCATGGCACCATAAAAACTCATGCCTCCACCCATCTGGGCCATATCCTTCATCCTGCGCATAAATTCATCCATGGTCACAGTCACAGGAAGCTCTTCCGGGCTAAGCCCTTCTACTGCCACCGAATAAGTCTGGCTGTTGATGGCCTTTTCGAAGATCTCTTTCACCTTATTGGATTGTTCTTCAGTAAGCAGATTTTCGTAGTTGTCCTCTTTTTGGATCAGTTTGTCTACCACATCGGCATCTACCCTTTTCAGTTGGGTTTTCTCTTCCTTGGTCTCCAGGTGTTGGATAAAGTGGCTATCGATTGGCGAATCCATCAACAACACATCATAATCTTTTTTGCCAGCTGACTGTATGAAGGCATCCTGCTTATCAGCATCTGTGGCATAGAGATAAATGGTGTTGCCCTCTTTGTCAGTCTGAATGGCGGAAACTTTCTCCTTGTATTCAGGTAAAGTGAAAAGTTCTCCTTTGGTATTTTTCAACAATGTAAAGTCCTTTCCTTTCTCAGCAAACTTATCTTCACTGATCATGCCGTATTTCACAAAGAGTCCGATATCATTCCACTTTTCTTCATAGACTTTTCTATCCTTTTTGAAGAGTTCACCCAGTTTATCTGCTACCTTTTTGGTAATGTAATTGTTGATTTTCTTGACATTACCATCCGCCTGCAAGAAACTTCTGGATACATTGAGCGGAATATCAGGAGAGTCGATTACCCCATGCAACAGCATCAGGAATTCAGGCACAATGTCTTTTACCTCATCGGTAATAAATACCTGACGGCTGAAAAGCTTGATTTTATTTTTCTGAAATTCGAAGTCATTTTTCACCTTCGGGAAATAAAGTACTCCTGTCAGGTTGAAAGGATAATCCACATTGAGGTGAATCCAGAAAAGCGGATCTTCGCTCATCGGATAAAGTTCTTTGTAAAAAGCAAGGTAATCTTCATCCTTCAGGTCGCTTGGAGATTTGGTCCAGATAGGCGAAGTGGTGTTGATGATGTTGTCCACCTCCACAGATTTCCATTTTTTTTCTCCTTTGTCGTCCACACCATCTTCTACACTTTCCGTTTTTGTCCCAAATTTGATGGGAACAGGAAGGAATTTGGCGTATTTGTCCAAGATGCCCTGCAATTTCCACTTGTCCAAGAACTCCTCAGAGTCTTCATTGATGTGAAGGGTGATTTCAGTGCCTCTCTCTTTTCTGTCTCCTTCACTGATTTCAAATTCAGTGCTTCCATCGCAAGTCCATCTGGCAGGCTGCGCTCCTTCCTGATAAGAAAGGGTGTTGATCTCCACTGTTTTGGCGACCATAAAGGCTGAATAAAACCCAAGTCCAAACTTACCGATGATTTCATTGGCATCTTTGGCATCCTTGAATTTCTCCACAAACTCTGTAGCTCCTGAGAAAGCGATCTGGTTGATGTATTTTTTGATTTCTTCGGCGGTCATCCCAAGACCCTTGTCGGTAATGGTGATGGTCTTTTTGTCTTTGTCGAAAGCTACCTCAATAGTGGTATCGCCAAGTTCGCCGCTGTACTGTCCCAACTGTGCCAGTCTTTTTATTTTTTGCGTGGCATCTACTGCATTGGAGACCAGTTCTCGGAGAAAAATCTCATGGTCTGAATACAAAAACTTCTTGATGATCGGGAAAATATTCTCGGTATGTATCGAGATGGTACCTTTTTCCTGCATAGCTATATTGAATTTTAATTATGGATAAACATTTTGACAATGCAGCATTATCAATGCCCGTTCCAAAGGGTAAAAAATGTCAATTTGGCAGATTAAAAAGATATTGGTGGATATTAGCCTTTGGCGATATTGATGGAGATTACTTTCGTGATATTTATAAATGTGCAGAAAAAATACAGTGGAAATATAATTCGTGAAATATGCCTTCGGCGAAATATGGTAGAAACTGAAGCTTTATCGGAAGTCCCGAGAGCGGACCATTTCGGGACATACTTCGTGAAATATGTTAGAAATCGGAGCAATGTGGAGATTCTTAGATTTTTAGTGATTCGAGATATGCCCCCACGGAAAATAGTGAAAATATGCCCCGCAAATCAGGGTTGAAATATGTCCTGATTACTGTATAATTTTTTTCGAAATATGCCTATGATGAAAAATTTAGAAAAAGAAATTATAAAACTCCTTTGGTCTTTAATAAACCTATGATAACTCCTACTACAAACAAGGAGATAATTATGAAAGTCATACAGCCTCCTTTTTCTGATTCTATAATGGGTTTGTCATTTTTGTATAAATCATAAACTACGCCATTAATTCCTAAGGAAATTTGGATTTGATAATGATTCAAGGCTTCGTTTTCTTTTAAAGAAAAAATGTGATTTGCTCCAAAAATAGAATATTTGGAGGAGACAACTTGGTCATTTACTTTAATTGTCTCTTTCCCCAATAGGGAATTGTAAATTTCTATTTTGTTGTTTTCATGGTAAATGGTAGTGTACTTCATGACATTAAATGAGTCTTTTTTTGATCTTTAATTTAAGTCGCTTTTTTAATTTCATAGTAAGTATACGGATTATCTTAATGATAGTCCTCAATTCAACATCGACTACTTTCCACCATTTTCATAAATATCCGTAGAGTCAATTTTCCCATGTAAGGTGACAGGTTGTATTTCAATTGTATTTCCATCGTATTTCCACCATATTTCAAAATTATCCCGAATTCCTTCTCTCCTAAGACTTTCGAAAAAATCGCAGTAATCAATATCCAAATATCAATAACCTCTAATCCACCACGTAGAGAACTGTACTTTTATTTCAATCTTATTTCTATTTATTTCGCCATATCTCCATGTATATCAGGGTCTTGAAAAATATCCCAATATCCACCAATATCAATTAAATATCACCTCAATATCTTCGCCATCTTCTTCCCTTTCGCCAATTCATCGACAAGCTTGTCCAGGTAACGGACTTGCTTGGTAAGAGGGTTGTCGATTTCCTGGATTTTGTAGCCACAGATGGTTCCGGTGATCATTTCCGCATTTGGGTGGAGCTTTGCTTTGGCAAAAAACTCTTCAAATGTTACCTTCTTATCAATCAGGTCCTGAATCTGTACATCATCAAAACCTGTCAGCCAAGTGATCACTTCATGAAGTTCTTCTTTGGTTCTGCCTTTGCGCTCTACCTTGGTGACGTAGTGGGGGTAGACTGAAGCAAAGGTCATTTTTGCCATTCTTTCATTGTGTTCTGGAGTAGGAATCATCGATTTATCTTTTTTGGTTTGCAAAACTAAAATAACTCTTTAATAATATCCCCAATTACCCGACCTTAAAAATTTCTGCTAAATCCCAGTAATCAATATCCAAGAATATCCATCAGTATCCACAAATATCATTAACCCCTAATCCACCACAAAGAGAACTGGACTTTTATTTCCAATGTATTTCTACCGTATTTCCATCATATTTCAATAATATCATTACCAAAGGAATTTCTGCTAAATCCCAGTAATCAATATCCAAGAATATCCATCAGTATCCACAAATATCATTAACCCCTAATCCACCACAAAGAGAACTGGACTTTTATTTCCAATGTATTTCTACCGTATTTCCATCATATTTCAATAATATCATTATCAAAGGAATTTCTGCTAAATCCCAGTAATCAATATCCAAGAATATCCATCAGTATCCACAAATATCATTAACCCCTAATCCACCACAAAGAGAACTGGACTTTTATTTCCATTATATTTCTACTGTATTTCCACCTTATTTCTACTCATTTCCATTTTCCAAACCTTAACTTTGTCCCTCAAGTAGATATATGTTCAAACAAGTCCATACCCTAATTCTGAAAGAACTCACTCTGGAGTGGAGACAAAAATATGCGCTCAATGGAATCTTATTGTATGTCGTTTCTGCTGTTTTTATAACCTATCTCAGTGTAGGGGCCAAACAAGGTAATATTGCTGTTACTACCTGGAATGCTTTGTATTGGATCATTATTCTCTTTTCGGCAGTCAATGCAGTAGCAAAAAGCTTCGTTCAGGAACATCAGGGAAGACAGCTTTACTATTATATGATTGCTTCACCTGAAGCAATCATTGTTTCCAAAATCATTTATAATTCATTTTTGACATTGGTGTTGGCGCTGTTGGGGTACTTGGTTTTCAGTATAATTTTAGGAAACCCCGTACAAGATCAAGGATTGTTTGTTTTGAATTTGCTGCTGGGGGCCTTAGGATTTTCTGCCTGTCTGACCATGGTCAGCGGCATTGCCTCCAAAGCGAGTAATAATGCCACGCTGATGGCAATCTTGAGCTTTCCTGTCATCATCCCCATACTGCTTATGGCCATCCGCGTTTCCAAAAACGCACTTGATGGACTGGACTTTTCTGTCAGCCTAGACAAAATACTCACTTTACTTGCCATCAATGTGATCGTAGCTGTAACTGCTTATATTTTATTCCCCTACTTGTGGAGAAGTTGATTTCATAAAATCAATTTAGGTCAATTGAATACCATCATTAGTCAAAACCCTCTTCTCATGTATTCAGGTTTGTGTTTAATTTCGACACAAAAAACGAGCAATAGCCAAATTCACTTATATTTCATGAATTATTGAAAGAAAAACAAGAACATCGCTGTACTTGCTTTGCACATAATTCCTGGTACTTTGTACATTCACCAACATGAAACCAACCATCATCATTGGAGGCGGAATCATAGGCCTTTTCACAGCCTATTACCTCACCGAACAAGGAGTAGAAGTCTGTATCATAGATAAAGGAAACCTGGAAGTATCCACTTCAACAGGCAATGCAGGTATGATTGTGCCCAGCCATATCATCCCCCTAGCTGCACCAGGAATGATAGCAAAAGGCATTTCCTGGATGTTTTCTTCTAAAAGTCCATTTTATATTCACCCAAGACTGGACCGTAAACTGATGGAATGGTCCTGGCTATTTTACAAATCGGCCAATGTTGGTCATGTGGAAAGGTCTATTCCTTACTTGAAAAACATTTCCTTACTCAGCAAGGGGCTTTACCAGGAATTTAAAAATACGCACCAAGGAGAGGTGGATCTGGAATTGGCCGAGAAAGGCCTGATGATGATTTATCAAACTCCCCAAGTCGAAAAGGAAGAAATAGAATTTGCCCATCTAGCTAGAAAACATGGGCTGGAAGCTGATATTCTGAGCCCTCAGGACATATCCAAAATAGAACCCAACTTGGAGGTCAAGGCTTTGGGTGCTGTTCTTTTTCCCGGTGATGCCCACTTATCTCCTTCAAGTCTATTCAATTTCCTGAAAAGCAACCTGAGAAAAAAAGGTGTGGAGTTTTTGACCCAGCAGGAAGTTTTAGGGTTCGAAAAATCTAAAGGAAAGGTTACTTCGGTCATCACCGCCGAGGGCAGCAAAGCCGCTGGAAATGTCATACTTTGTGGTGGCGCTTGGTCTGCTTCACTTGCCAAACTTTTGGGTTTCAACCTCCCCATGATGGGCGGAAAAGGCTACAGTTTCATTCAGGACAACAATCCTGAAATCAAACAAGCGAGTATTCTCACCGAAATGAAAGTGGCGGTAAGTCCTTATGGCCAAAAAATCCGCTTCGGAGGCACCATGGAAATAGCAGGAACGGATGAGCGGATCAATGTGAACCGGGTTAGGGGAATTTTTGAATCCATAAACAGGTACTACCCGGATTTTCAGTCCGTTTTTCCGGCCGAAGAAAACATCTGGAAAGGCCTTCGCCCCTGTTCACCTGACGGCATTCCTTACATCGGTCCGGCACCGGGATATGAAAACGTTTGGGTCGGGACAGGTCATGGGATGATGGGTGTAAGTATGGCAACGGGTACTGGAAAAATATTGGCAGACCTGCATCAAGGCCATGCGGGCCAAATGGATATCAAGGCATTTGCCGTGGGGAGGTATTGATTTCTCAAGGATGACGAATTTACAATGCGGTTTTTTATTGTAAAATATATTACAGTAATTTATATTACAGTAATATTCAATGCAAAAACAATAAAATGAAATTCTACGATAGATCAGAGGAGCTGAAATTTCTTCAAAAAAACTACGAGAAGTCCCAAAATCAAGCTCAAATGACCATTATGGTCGGTAGAAGGCGGATTGGTAAAACTTCACTGCTTAAGAAGAGTATTGAGGGTAAGCATGCTTTATATTTTTTTGTTGCCAAAAAATCTGAAAGTCTTTTGGTTAGTGAATTTTCCGAACTGATAAAAACTACCCTGAAGATATCGTGGTATGGAGACTTAAAATCATTTAAAGACATTTTTGCAGTCTTGATGGATTACAGCAAACAGGAACCATTTACTTTGGTCATTGACGAGTTCCAGGAATTCCTAAATATAAATCCAGCTATTTTCAGTGATATGCAGAATATCTGGGATAGTAAAAAAGACGATTCAAAAATTAATCTCATCCTTTGCGGATCTATCTATTCCATGATGAAGCGGATTTTTGAAGATTCCAAAGAACCACTTTTTGCAAGAGCTACAGGAAAGATTCATCTCCAACCCTTCGGAACGGAAACTATTAAGGAGATTTTGGCAGATTTCAGTCCTGACTATAGTACATCAGATTTATTGGCCATGTACACCCTAACAGGTGGCGTTGCTAAATATCTGGAAAACATGGTAAACTCAGCCTCTTTCAATTTTAATGATATGTTGGATGAAATTTTCAAATCAAATTCATTGATGATTGATGAAGGCAAGCATGTTCTTATAGAGGAGTTTGGAAGGGACTATACTACTTATTTCTCAATCTTGAGTTTAATTGCATCTTCAAAGACATCAAGACCAGAAATTGAGTCCATCATGGAAATGAGCGTAGGAGGTTTTTTAGATAGACTTGAAAATGAGTTCGGAATCATCAAAAAAATAAAACCCGTTTTAGCTAAACCAAAAGGCAGACAAATAAAGTACAAAATTGAGGACAACTTTCTAAACTTCTGGTTTAGATTTATTTACAAATACAGGAGCACAGTAGAAATCGAAAATTTTGATTTGCTTAAACAGATAGTGAAAAGAGATTTTGCCACTTTCTCGGGTTTTGCACTTGAAAAATACTTCCTTCAAAAACTCAAAAATTCCAAGGCATATACGGCTATTGGAACCTACTGGGAAAAAGGCAATCAAAATGAAATTGACATTGTGGCGGTAAATGAACTTGAAAAGAAATTGTTGATTGCAGAAGTGAAGTTGAATAAAAACAAATTCAACCAGTTCAAACTGATCGAAAAATCAAAAAATATCCTAAATGCATATGATGGATACCAAGTGAATTATCAATGTTTCTCATTAGATGATATGTAAAAAAACGAAAACCGATACACCATTGAAAATATCAGAATTAACCTCTCCTTTTCAGAGCTTCAACTCTAAACCTTATCAGAATATCATATAGGACAAGCCTACAACATGAGCCTCTCTTAATTCACCTGAAAAAGGCTTAAAAAAAAGAGAGTGGGTGATTTTTAGTCTGGGAATTATTTCAAAATCAACCTTAAACATGACCGGAAGCTCGTCCAGAACTCCATTTTGCCCAAAAGTCCTAAAGCCCAAGGTAGCACTCAATTCATTTCCCAATTGGTCTGTTTCATAGCCTATGCCTAAAAAATAATCTTGCGCCAATTCAAATGAAATTTCTCTCTGTGGCAGGTGGGATAAAAAGCCGCTAAAAGCAAAGAACAAAGTATTATTACGGGTATTGGTTTTTTTTGTCCATAGTTTAATATTATACCGTGGTTGAAAGAACATACTGAATCCATTCCCAAAAAGATAACCCGCACCGAGGTCTAGGTTTGTCTTGGGGTAGTAAGGATTTTCCTTAGAATAATAAGTATCTAGGCTAACATTTCCTTCTTCATCTATAAAAAGAACCTTGTTCAAGTTCCTTTTCTTATACTGATCGTACCAGTTATTCTCCAAAGCCGCTGACTTTACCATATCATTGATACCTGCATTTTTCAACACCTCCAGTTCATCGATTTCACCCAAAAAAAAGTCAACTTCCATTAAGTAAGAATAGTAAGTCATGGTAATTTGGTGCCTTAAAGTCGGTAAAAAATCATCTCCAATTTTGGCAAACATCCCGACTGGATTCATTAAAACCTTCAATTCATCAGATTCTGGACTGAATATGATATGGTAATTCTGCCTGTCGAAATCCAACCCCATAGCCGCTAACTTCTCTAAGAGAATCTGAATATCTTTATCAAACCCAAACCATCCATTAAAATCCCTTTGCCGATTGACATCGTGCCATCTGTAGGAAACTTTTTTATGGCCTAAGACGAAAATATCCAAAGTATCATGTGCAGTATTAAGCTTCAGCTCAGGCTGATCATAGAAGTACTCCAAGGGTTTTTGAGGTCGATCCCAACTTTTTGGATGAATTTGTAACAGGTCAAATAATCCAAATACCTGTCCATTAACTGTGTTAATCAATGGAAAAAGCACAAAAAACATCAATACTGTCTTCCTAAATTTAGTCATTTTGCTTTTTGTTTTTTGTTGAACTTCCTTTCTCTTGCATAAATTGCCTTCTCGCCTGAATCATCTGTTCAAAGGTCAATTTTTCCACGATCATCCTTTCCTCGACCTTTTTTTCGATTTTAGTTTTTTCTAAGGCTTGCTGAAAAGCTTGAGCAGAGGGACTTAATTTCTTTTCTTCAGGCGCAGCAAAGGTGTCTTCCAAAACAATAGTTTGTCTTAGGATTTTCGATTGCTCATTTTTATGCAATGTTTCTGTACTATCAGGAGTAATAGGTTTCAAAACTTCTTTTTCATAAACCCCCTCCTCTTGATGAGTTGCTGTGTTTATCCTCTCTTCCGGCTTTTGTTCCCAATCCGATGTAGGGATTTCTTCTACCATATTTGATTGATCTGAAGAAATAGCAGTAAGTAAATACCGAGGTTCAGCATCAGTCGAAGCCTTAAAAAACCAAATTGAGAATGCGATAAATGGAATTAAAGCAGCTGCTGCCCAATACCGGTATCTTATTCTATTTTTTCGGGATGCTTTTACCACCTTGCCCCAGACCTCTTCCTTTCGGAATTCCACACCAGCTGGGATCTTGGCTCTTTGGTCTATATTTTCAAATGATTTTCGAAGCATGATTCCAGCCGTTTGCTATTATTAATTTCTTTAGGTAATTTCTAGCCTTGCTCAGTTGAGACTTGGATGTCCCTAGGCTAATTCCAAGATTTTTTGAAATCTCAGCATGTGTGAATCCCTCTATTTCATATAGGTTGAATACGGTTCTATACCCTTCTGGCAGTTGAAGAATCATTTCGAATAGCTCATCAGCTGATAATTTATCCAAGATCTCTTCTTCAACAATTGATATGTTTTCATCAGGCTCTACCATCATAGGACTTCTTTTTTGTTTGCGAAGACACATCAGGCATTCGTTGACAGTGATTTTCCGACTCCATGCTTCCAATGAACCATCACCTTCGTATTCAAACTTATGTAGTGAACCAAACACCTTAATCAAGGAACTTGCAAGAACATCCTCCGCATCTTCTTGGTTTTTGAGATACCGAAGGCACAACATAAACAGGGGTTTACAAAGAGTATCATAGAGTAACTTTTCAGCTTTCCTATTGCCATTGACTGCTTTCTCTATGGTTCGTTTTTCTACCAAATCAAGTCATTCGTTTATTTTAAAAATGCATGCTTATACCAAAGGGTTGCCTGGAACTGAATTATTTTACAAAATCTATATCTCCCTTATCAATAATCCTCCTTATAAAAAGAATAATACCATCTATTTCCTCCCAAGTAAACCCCAAGTTCAACTGGGAATGGGCCAAGGCATCCCTGAGCTTTCCGATTGCATTCATCATATCCACCCAATCGTCACGACTAAAGCCAGGTTCAAAATTTTTAAACCTTTGCTTTTTGGAAAAAATCGAACCCAGGTCACCAAATTGAATGCACTGGATCAAATCTATGTCTTCTCCTCTTTCCATTTTCCATGCAAAGAGCTTCTCCGCCTGATGTAGCCTGTTTTGGCTCAAACTTTCCTGCCAATCATTGATCGAAGCTCTGACCAATTCTTTTAAAAAAGTCTCGAAAGTACTTATCATACCGAAAATACAGATACGCATGGGTATTTTATCCAAATCAGTCCTAGTGATGATAAATGCCAATTCCCCTGATTCATCTTTGATAAAAAATCTCCGTTTTTTCAGAAGCCCCCTGAAAGCTGTCAATATCGGCGTGCTTGCTTCTAACAGGTCCTCGGGACCTACAGGAACAGGTTCCAATTCTCCAATATCAAACCTCCACCATTTTTGATCTTCAAAAAATACTGCCGTGTGAAACCTGCGCTCCTGCATCTCTGAAAGGAAATTTTCTTTGGAAAAAACCTCCAAATTTTCCGCTAAGGTCATTACCGTTATTTGTTCTTCAAACAACAACCTCAACCTATCCAAGGCATTTGTAAACTGCTTTTTCAAAACCATTCCAATAATTGTATCATTTACCCTTCAATTTATAAGCACACCCGGTTTTATGCATTTTGCCAAAGAATTAATGATCAAAGTACACTTTGCAATTCTAATGACAAATGACTGTATCCTAGCGGGTGTTCTGTAGGGAAATTTAATCCCATCACTCAAAAAGCGCAAGATTACGGATGCCCAGAGTAATTTAACATGATTTCACAGAAGAGCTACAAAGCCAAAGCCTAAATCTTTGCTGATTAAGTATATATTTTTGGCCGAATCCATACATAATAAGCCACTTTAGCCCACTATTCCGGCCAGCAACTCAAGTTCAATAAAAGTTTATTTCACCTAAAGAGCTAAAACCGGATCAAAACAGAATAAAATTCTGAATTAACTGTTTTAAACACTGATAATCAATAATATTTGCTTATACGAATATTCAGTTTTCAAACAAAATATATAGGCTTTACCTTTGTAAGGTTAGCAAAAACTCAATTATGGATAAATATTCCTATATCGCAAATGCACATGTAGCTTACATTGATGAGCTTTATGCAGAATACAAACAAAACCCAGAATCCATTGACAACAGCTGGAGAACCTTTTTTGACGGTTTCGAATTTGCCATAACCCAATATGGAGAAGACGAAAACGGAGGAGCTCAACCCTCTGCTAAATCAGGAGATGCTTCCGCACCCAATGGAGCCCTTGCAACCAAAGGCACCATCATGGACATGGAAGAGCTTCCCAAGGAAATCAAAGTCCGTGCTTTGATCCATGCTTACAGGTCCAGGGCCCACCTGAGGTCAAAAACCAACCCAGTAAGAGAAAGAAGAGACAGAAAAGCACTCTTAGACCTTGACGATTTTGGACTGGATCAATCTGACCTGAACAAAGAATTTCAGGCAGGCAATGAAATCGGTATAGGAAAAGCAAAGCTTTCAAAAATTGTAGAAGCGCTAAAAACCATCTATGAAGGTTCTGTAGGCTTTGAATACTTATATATCAGAGATCCTGAAATTCTGGATTGGTTCAAAACCAAAGTAGAAAAAGAAGCTTTGGCTTTCAATCCAGCTGTAGAAGAGAAGAAAAGGATACTTTCCAAACTGAATCAGGCGGTGGTATTTGAAAACTTTTTGCATACCAAATACCTCGGCCAAAAAAGGTTCTCACTTGAAGGCGGGGAGAGCACAATTCCATTCCTTGATGCTGTCATCAATACAGGAGCAGAACATGGAGTGGAAGAAGTGATGATTGGTATGGCCCATAGAGGCCGACTGAATGTACTGGCCAATATTATGGGCAAAACCTACGAGCAGATTTTTTCTGAATTTGAAGGAACAGCCAAGCCTGACCTGACCATGGGAGATGGAGACGTCAAATACCACATGGGATATTCCTCCGATATTGTGACACCAGGCAATCATAAAGTCAACCTAAAACTAGCCCCGAACCCATCCCACCTGGAAGCAGTCAATCCAGTGGTAGAAGGATTTATCCGTGCTAAAATTGACTCACAACATAAAGGAAACAGCAAAAAGGCCCTTCCTATTTTAATACATGGTGATGCGGCTATTGCAGGCCAGGGTATAGTATATGAGGTAACCCAGATGGCGGGTCTTAAAGGTTACAATACCGGCGGTACTGTACACTTTGTCATCAACAATCAGGTAGGTTTCACGACAGACTTTGATGATGCACGTTCATCCATTTACTGTACTGATGTTGCAAAAATCATAGATGCTCCTGTCATCCACGTCAATGGAGATAATGCTGAAGCAGTGGTATTTGCTGCGAAACTGGCCGCAGAATTCCGTCAGAAATTTGACAAGGACATTTTTGTGGACATGGTATGCTACAGAAGACATGGCCACAATGAATCCGATGAGCCAAAGTTTACCCAGCCTGAACTGTATAATATCATCTCTAAGCATCCCAACCCAAGAGAGATCTATATCAAAAAATTAACGGAAAGAGGTGATATTGACGCCAAACTTGCCAAGCAAATGGATAAAGAGTTCCGCCAGCTTTTGCAGGATAGGCTCAACATGGTCAAGGAAAAGCCTCTTCCATACCAGCAAACCAAATTTGAACAGGAGTGGGGCACATTAAGAAGGTCTAAGCCGGAAGATTTTGAAAAATCACCTGAAACGGGAATTTCAGAAGCTACCATTGAGGCTGTAGCCAATGCCGTAACTTCCCTTCCAAAAGGTTTCAAACCTATCAAACAGATTGAGGTACAGTTGAAGCAACGTAAAGACATGTACTTCACTTCCAAATCACTCAATTGGGCGGCTGCAGAGCTATTGGCTTACGGATCCCTATTGATGGACGGCAAGACAGTAAGGATCACTGGGCAGGATTGCCAAAGAGGAACTTTCTCCCATAGACATGCTGTAGTACATGATGCCAACACCAACAAACCCCATAATTTCCTCAAAGAATTAAAGGAAAGCAAAGGGCTTTTCAGCATTTACAATTCCCTCCTCTCTGAGTATGCGGTTTTGGGATTTGAATATGGATATGGAATGGCGAACCCACATGCCCTGACTATTTGGGAAGCACAGTTTGGAGACTTTGCCAATGGTGCACAGACCATGATTGATCAGTTTATCTCCTCAGGAGAATCTAAGTGGCAGAAAATGAACGGGCTAGTTATGCTTTTGCCACACGGTTATGAAGGTCAGGGTCCTGAACACTCTAATGCAAGGCCTGAGCGTTTCTTACAGCTTTCTGCTGAATATAATATGGTGGTCGCAAACATCACCGAGCCGTCTAACTTTTTCCACTTGCTCAGAAGACAGATGGCATGGGAGTTTAGAAAACCTTGTGTAGTAATGTCTCCAAAATCACTTCTTAGACACCCGAAGGTAGTTTCTCCATTGGAAGAGTTTACGAAAGGTGGATTCAGAGAAATCATTACTGACAAAACAGTCAACCCGAAAGATGTCAAAAGAGTCGTACTTTGCTCAGGTAAAATCTATTATGACCTTGAGGAAAGCAGAGAAAAGGATAAAGTAAAAGATGTAGCCATTATCAGGGTAGAACAGATCCATCCCCTACCAAAAACCCAGATTTTAGAAGCCTTGAAAGCATATAAAGGCGCTGAGGTAGTATGGGTACAGGAAGAGCCTGAGAATATGGGCGGTTGGAACTTTATCCTGAGAATGTTGTACAAAGAAATCTCCATGGAAGTGATCGCAAGAAAGATGTCTGCATCTCCTGCCACGGGATACAACAAGGTACACGTGGAAGAACAATCCAATATTATCAAGCAAGCTTTAAAACTTTCAAAATAATCCCCTAATCCCGGCTTTTCCGGGAATAGGTTTAATTTAACATATCAATCTTAAATTAACCTTGGATCCAAAATTCAGGATTTGGGGGTAAACTAAAAAAACAATGAGCCTAGAAATGAAAGTCCCCGCTGTAGGGGAGTCTATCTCAGAAGTGACCATCGGACAATGGTTTAAACAAGACGGTGATCAGGTCGAAATGGATGAAGTGATCTGTGAACTTGAGTCAGACAAAGCGACTTTTGAACTTACCGCAGAAGCTTCCGGAGTGCTGAAAATTAAAGCCCAGGAAGGCGACACTTTAGAAATCGGTGCAACCATCTGCATCATAGACACAGAGGCAGAGGCTTCTGCGAGCGAAAGCAAACCAAAGGACGACAGCCCGTCCAAATCTGAAGAAAAATCTTCGGAAGGAGGCAAAACCGGAGAAGTGAAAGAAATGATCGTCCCTACCGTAGGTGAGTCCATCACTGAGGTGACATTAGCCACCTGGCTAAAAGCTGACGGTGACTATGTAGAATTGGACGAGATCATCGCCGAAGTGGATTCTGACAAGGCAACTTTTGAATTGCCTGCCGAAGCCAATGGTATCCTAAAACACGTTGCTCAAGAAGGTGATACTTTGGAAATCGGTGGCTTGATCTGTAAGATCGAAGTGACCGAAGGTGGAGCCCCATCCGAGGAAGTGTCTGCTACTGAATCTACATCTTCTGCTCCAAGTGGTGCTTCTACTTCTGATAAGGAAACTTATGCTACAGGACATGCCTCACCTGCAGCAGCTAAAATATTGGCAGAAAAAGGAATCGATGCCAAAGATGTAAAAGGTACAGGCAAAGATGGCAGAATCACCAAAGAAGATGCTGAAAAAGCGGAGAAAAAAGCTCCCGAAGCACCTAAAACTGCTTCCAAGCCTACGGCAAGCAAATCTGAGGATAGTGCTGCTCCAGCACCGAAAGTTTCAGGCTCTAGGGACAGCAGAAGAGAAAAAATGTCTTCCTTGAGAAGAACTGTATCCAGAAGATTGGTTGCTGTGAAAAATGAAACAGCCATGTTGACCACTTTCAATGAAGTGAACATGGGGCCGATCATGGAAATGAGGAAGAAATTCAAGGATCAGTTCAAGGAGAAACATGGGGTGAACCTTGGCTTTATGTCATTCTTCACCAAGGCTGTATGTGTAGCCCTACAAGAGTGGCCTGCAGTGAATGCCCAAATCGATGGCAATGAGATCGTCTACAATGACTTCTGTGATATTTCTATTGCTGTTTCTGCGCCAAAAGGACTTGTAGTGCCTGTAATCAGAAATGCGGAATCCATGTCTTTTGAGGAGATCGAAAAAGAAGTAGTGAGATTGGCTACTAAGGCCAGAGACAACAAATTGTCCATTGAGGAAATGACCGGAGGAACCTTCACATTGACCAATGGAGGTATCTTTGGTTCTATGATGTCTACACCGATCATCAATGCGCCTCAATCCGCCATCTTAGGTATGCACAATATCGTAGAGAGACCGATGGCAGTCAACGGAGAAGTCAAAATCCTACCAATGATGTATCTGGCACTTTCTTATGACCACAGGATCATCGACGGCAGAGAATCCGTAAGCTTCCTGGTAAGAGTGAAGCAGCTTCTCGAAGACCCGACGAGGTTGTTGTTTGGAGTCTAAAAAAGGATGAATTTAGAAGGTAGAGGGATGAAAAGCCCTTTACCTTTTTCTATAAAATAAAGTTTTAAATATGGGGAGTCGCAAGTCTTGAATCTTGTGTCTCACATCTAATGTCTAAAAATATGTACGACGTAATCGTAATCGGCTCCGGACCTGGAGGATATGTGGCAGCCATCAGAGCGGCACAACTGGGAATGAAAACAGCCATCGTTGAGAAATATTCAACATTGGGGGGTACTTGCCTCAATGTAGGTTGTATCCCTTCCAAAGCATTGCTGGACTCTTCCGAGCACTATCACAATGCGGCACATACTTTTAAAACCCACGGTATCAACCTCAGCAGCTTGAAGGTAGATTTGAAGCAAATGATCGGTAGAAAAGACGATGTCGTCAAACAGAATGTCGACGGCATCCAATACCTGATGAAAAAGAATAAAATCGATGTGCATCATGGTTTGGGATCATTTGTGGATAAAAACACCGTGAAAGTGACCAAGGAAGATGGCTCTTCTGAAAATATCCAAGGCAAAAATATCATCATTGCCACTGGATCTAAGCCATCTACACTTCCTTTTATCAAATTGGACAAGAAAAGAGTCATCACTTCTACCGAAGCCCTGAACCTTAAAGAAATTCCTAAGCACATGATCGTCATAGGCGGTGGTGTGATCGGAATGGAATTGGGTTCTGTCTACGGAAGGATGGGGGCAAAAGTATCCGTTGTAGAATACATGGATTCTCTAATCCCAACGATGGACAAGACCATGGGCAAGGAATTGCAGAAGTCTTTGAAAAAGCTTGGCTTTGAATTCTACTTGAAACACAAAGTTGTGGAAGTGGAGAACAAAGGCAAAGAAGTCATCGTCAAAGCTGAGAATGCTAAAGGTGAGACCATAGAATTGAAAGGTGACTATGTGCTTGTGTCAATTGGTAGAAGACCTTATACCGATGGGCTCAATGCAGAAGCTGCGGGGGTGAAAATCACCGATCGAGGTCAAGTGGAAGTTGATGAGCATTTGAGAACCAATGTTCCGAATATCTATGCAATCGGCGATGTGGTCAAAGGTGCCATGCTTGCACACAAGGCGGAGGAAGAAGGTACTTTTGTAGCAGAAGTAATTGCAGGTCAGAAGCCCCATATCAATTACCTATTGATTCCTGGAGTAGTGTATACTTGGCCAGAAGTGGCTGCAGTAGGTTATACCGAGGAGCAGTTGAAAGAAAAGGGTATCAAATACAAAGCAGGTAAATTCCCTTTCATGGCATCTGGTAGAGCTCGGGCTTCTATGGATACCGATGGCTTGGTCAAAGTACTTGCTGATGCAGAGACGGATGAGATTTTAGGTGTACACATGATCGGTCCAAGAACAGCTGATATGATCGCTGAAGCAGTTGTCGCGATGGAATTCAGGGCTTCGGCAGAAGATATTGCAAGGATGTCCCATGCCCACCCTACTTATACGGAGGCTTTCAAAGAAGCATGTTTGGCAGCTACTGATAATAGAGCACTGCATATTTAAAACTACCGTTTTTGCCTTGTAGGCAGGTTCATAATTGAAATATTTGAGCAAGAAGTCCGGGATTATAGCCGGACTTCTTGCTTTTTTTATGATTACAAGGCGCCGATCTAACAGCTATGGAGAAGTGTGAATCAGTAAAAGATCTAAAGGTAATATGATCAAAAAGAACTTGGAATGGAATGAAATTTTCAAATTGTCTAAAACCAGAATATGTATTGAAGGTTAGGATTACTCAACGTAAAAAAGCCTTCATATTTCCATTTTATTCAATTTCTTCCAATTGAGTACGAGCAATTCTCAATAAATCAAAATGATCAACTCCTTTCGATGTAATTAAATCTAACCGATAACTACCTGGAGAGAGTTCTAAAAGATCGGCCCCAATTTGGTAAGTGCCCGCCTCAAGGATTTCGTCGACAAGTTTCATTTGGACACCTTCGTCGTTCGAGGAAACTTTCAGCTCGACCTTCCCACTTTCTGGAAGGGTAAAGATGATTTCAGTTAGGGTTACCACAGGATTTGGTTGCAGATCAATGATGGTGCTTAGCTCGTTATCAGCTTCTCTAATTTTACGGAGACGGTGAATAGGTTCAGGCAAAGCGAAGCGATAGAAACTTCCCATTCTCTTTCCGGTCATTGAACCTACAAAATGTCCAGTGGCACTTGCAATTAATTCTCCACCAAATAAAAGGGTGTTCAGCCCAACATTTTCTCGATGAATATTTTCATCTAAATAAGGTACGAGCGGATTCTCGATCGGATTTTCAATGGTAAGATAGTCTGTCGGGACCCACACCTCACTTTCCACCTGGTTGAAAACATAAATAGCACCCGCATTTTCCGAGAATGAAGTACCTTGGTTGTGCGCCGTAGCCACAATCATTCCATCAATTTCGAGAACGTTGGCACCGAATTGATCGTTCCGCATAAGCTCGTCGGGAGCCAGTAAGGCGGCATGCAACCACTCACCGTCTTCTTTTTCGTACACAAGCACAGCTCCTGAAGATTCTCCACGTAATTCGGCATCACCCAAGCCAATCAGTAATCGATTTTTCGATATATGGATATCATGTGGTTTAAACTCTGGAGCAATCCCTTCGATATCAATTTCAATCAAGGATTCGCGCTCAATGTGATTCCCAGCAAAATTGTAAATATACACACCCTCATTACTCGATACAGCTAGATGATCGCCATCGCTATGCATTATTCTTCCATAGTCACTTTGGCGCAGATTGGATTCCGGTTCGGTGATGGTTTCTTCGAACAACCACTCGTCTTCCCTCAGCCGGTACAATTGAATTTCACCTCCCATTGAAGCTTCAACAGTAGTACTTGGGGCACTCACAAGCATTAAGTCATTCTGAAAAACAACAGCTGAGCCAAAACGATTCCTCTCGCCAAGAAAAGGCTGTACCACATTATGACTATGGCTCCATTGTCCATCCTCTCCCAATTTATACATCATAAGCATACCCATGTGTACAGAATCGCGTTGTGTAAAAGATCCTTTGGGAAGGGGTCTAAAAACAGCTCCCTCCTTCATTTCAGAACCTTTGTAATGCATGGCAATTACCAACCACTGATCATTCATTGTGATATTGGGACCAAGGTGCGCTCTTGAAAGGCCGCTGTATCGGTCGATAGCTCCAGCAGTGATTTTATTGGCTTCACTTAATCCACCATTTGCGTCAATGGCCGAACCGAAATCGTCTGCTGGAATGAGGTGCTGCACAGTGGGATTTTGGGTGGCATCATGACCGTAAATTCTTAGTGCTGACCTATCGGATTGTGCGTCTTTATTGTAGCTTGGCCCAGGGGATGCCGGTGGATATGCAAGCGTTGCAAAATAATCCTCATTCCCTGTGAGCGTGAGGCCTATAACCCGTTGATTAGAGATGCTTACATCCTCCGGATCAAGCCTAGGCCACTGTCCGATTTCAGGCGTTGGCGATATGACGTATGGCATTCCACGTCGGATAGATGTATTCTCATCCCTGCTGAAATCCCGTGAAACCTCATGCTTGGATTGATTCCAAGTGGCATCGCTATAGGCCACGGTATTCCCTCCCATAGGTGGACTGAGCGTTTGGGGCTCGAAAGTAACCCATGTTTCGTCTTCTGGAAAATAAACTTCGAGAAGGTAATGCCTTGTTGCACCACGATCAGCAATTGGAATCAATGTGCGCACGGTTCGGGCGGGAACACCCATTTGCCGCAAAATTGCAGCTGACAAATGTACATAGCCAATACAATTTGCAATTTGCTCATTGTAGGCCTTCACTGCGTCAGGAATATCGGACGTGTTGCCGTAGCTCAAGTGATGTCCTGTCCAATACAGTACGTTTATCACAAGAGTAAAGAGATCGCTATATGTCCCCTCTCGTTTGATCAACTCAGCTGTTTCAATAATTTCTTGAGCATCCCGCTGAATGAAGTTGTCGTGAGCCAAGTATGCCTCCATTCCTTCTGGAATGTCATCAACTGGCAATCCAGAGCTGAACTCTGGAAATGATTTGGCTGACTTTATTGTGATTACTGATTCCGTTTCACTCAATTGCTCTACTGTTTGTTCGTATGTGGCAGAAACATGGTCTGGAAAGTCATAAACCCCATTATCATTGCTCCATGTTCTAACAATTTCATGGTAATCAATCCCTTCAGGAATTTGTGCCTCTACAAAAAAAGACAAGACCATTGCTGAAAAAACCGCAAAAATTCTCATCCAAAAGTATCGATTAAAAAAATAGTGAAAATTTAGCTCATTTAATAAAAAAGTAGTGGCTTGTCTTGAAGATATCATAGCTTTAAAGATTTATTTTGAGGATGTATCTACAGTATTTTCATAACCATTTTAGGAATATATTCCACAAAAGATTCAGGAAAATATATTGTATTTTCTAAGGAAAACTGATGGGTAGCACCAGTCCATCAGCCAAATAGAACCACTCTCAATTATTTGAAATTAATTTGCCGCAAAATATCTTTGGTTACCCTTATAAGTGAAGCATCCTTTTATTTTTCAGTCATATCATAAATTCGACCTATTGGCAGGTTCTATCTTTTGACTTTTCCAATTATTATTTAATTCCTAAAATACAGGATATGATACTTAAATAGAAACAATTCAGATATTATCACCTTTTTCAAGCTTAGAAATCAAGCTTGCTATGAAGGATGCTTTTTTCAGAATCAATCAGTAAACCTTCATTTTTGATTACAGGACATTTAGAATTTGGCAGGTTTTCCTGACCAAATTTTTTATTTTTACCTTTTATCAAATGCCCCCAATGAAAGATGAAAACGGTTGATGACATTCTGAAACTTGGTGATCCACGCCTATACGAGGTATGTGACCCTGTTCAAAAAGAAGAACTCCCCATGGTAAAGCAGTGGGTAAATGACCTTCACGAAGCAATGGAAGATATCCGTGCAAAGTATGGGTTTGGAAGGGGGATAGCCGCACCACAACTAGGAATCATGAAAAGACTTTTTTACCTTAACCTAGACCGCCCTTATGTCATCATCAATCCTGAAATCGTAAACCCAAGCGAGGAAGTTTTTGAACTCTGGGACGATTGCATGAGTTTCCCCAACCTTTTTGTCAAGGTCAAAAGACACCAATCATTGACTTTGGAATATTTGGACGAAAACTGGGAAAAGCAATCCTGGCAGGTAGAAGGGGCGATTTCCGAGTTGGTCCAACATGAATATGACCATTTGGATGGAGTACTATGCACCATGAGAGCAATTGATGAGAAAAGTTTTAAGTGGAGAGTTTAGAGACAAATCGAGCAAAATTTTGTTGTAAGCAGCGGATTTGTCTCTTTGAGAAGTCTTAGGAATGGTTTAGATAAATAATCGGCGAAAGAATTAATAAGGGTTAAATCCCCAAATTAGCGGATGTTTTTCCAATTCTATCGGGCTGCTTAAATATATTTCCCTAATTTTGCACCAATTTAGCCGTAAGTAATTTAACCCTCTTAAAACCTCATTAAGAATGCCTAAGGACTCCAGCATCAAACACGTTCTACTCATCGGTTCAGGTCCCATTGTCATCGGACAGGCCTGTGAATTTGACTATTCAGGTTCACAAGCCTCAAGATCACTCAGGGAAGAAGGGATCAAAGTCACTTTGATCAACTCTAACCCGGCCACCATCATGACTGACCCGGTCACTGCCGATAATGTGTACCTGTTGCCTCTCGAAAAAAAATCCATCATAAAAATTCTTCAGGACCATCCTGATATTGACTGTGTCCTCCCTACCATGGGCGGGCAGACAGCGCTCAACCTTGCCATCGACTGTGACCGCGCAGGCATTTGGAAGAAGTTTGGTGTCCGTATGATCGGTGTGGATATCGAGGCCATTGATACTGCTGAGAACAGGGAGAAATTCAAAGCATTGATGGAAGAAATCGGTGTGGGTGTTTGTAAAGGAGACACTGCCACTTCATTTTTGCAGGGGAAGGAGATCGCACAAGAGATTGGATTCCCACTTATCATCAGGGCTTCCTACACCTTGGGTGGAGCAGGGGGAGCTTTTGTAGAAAAAGCAGAAGACTTCGAAAAAGCCCTCTCCGCAGGACTTCAGGCCTCCCCTGTTCATGAAGTTTTGATCGAGCAATCTATCCTGGGATGGAAAGAGTATGAGCTGGAGGTAATGCGTGACAATATCGGGAATATGATTGTCATCTGCTCCATTGAAAATTTTGACCCTATGGGTGTTCATACAGGTGATTCCATTACTGTGGCCCCGGCCTTGACCCTCCCTGACACGGTATATCAGCGCATGAGAAATTATGCCATTACCATGATGAACAGCATCGGCAACTTTGCCGGAGGATGTAATGTTCAGTTTGCGGTAAGCCCTGACAATACTGAAATCATAGGAATAGAAATCAACCCCAGAGTATCCAGGTCTTCAGCCCTTGCTTCCAAAGCAACAGGATACCCAATTGCTAAAGTAGCAGCCAAGCTTGCCATAGGATACAATCTGGACGAACTTACCAACAGTATCACAGGTTCTACCTCTGCTTTCTTTGAGCCTTCAATAGACTATGTGATCGTCAAAATCCCAAGGTGGAATTTTGACAAATTCAAAGGCTCTGACAAAAAACTCGGGCTATCCATGAAAGCCGTAGGTGAGGTAATGGGTATCGGAAGAAACTTCCAGGAAGCCTTACAAAAAGCCTGTCAGTCCCTGGAAATAAAAAGAAATGGATTGGGTGCTGACGGCAAAGAACTGAAAGATCAGGATCAGATTTTATACAGCCTTGCCAATCCAAGCTGGGACAGACTTTTCCATGTCTATGACGCCTTTAAACTTGGAATTTCTTTCAGGACCATACATGACCTGACCAAGATAGACAAATGGTTTTTGAAGCAAATTGAAGAACTTATATATATCGAGGCAGAAATCGAAAAGTACGAGCTTGAGGACATCCCCAGGGAGTTGATGGAACTGGCAAAGAGAAAAGGATATGCCGACCGTCAAATTGCACATTTGCTTGGTTGCCTTGAATCAGAGGTTTTCGACAAACGGTATCAAGAAATGGGTATCAAAAGGGTCTACAAACTTGTGGATACCTGTGCGGCTGAATTCGAAGCCCAGACTCCTTACTATTACTCTACTTTTGGAGAGGAAAACGAAGCCATCCCATCTGACAAAAAGAAGATAGTGGTATTAGGCTCAGGACCAAACAGGGTGGGCCAGGGAATCGAGTTTGATTATTCCTGCGTACATGGAGTTTTGGCTGCAAAAGAATGCGGTTATGAAACCATCATGATCAACTGCAACCCTGAAACAGTATCTACTGATCCGGACATTTCTGACAGGCTTTACTTTGAACCCGTTTTTTGGGAACATATATATGAGATCATTCTTTCTGAAAAACCGGTAGGTGTCATCGTACAGCTTGGAGGGCAGACAGCACTCAAGCTGGCCGAGAAAATGGACAAATACGGTATAAACATCATTGGCACAAGCTATGAGGCGCTGGATTTGGCTGAAGACCGTGGTAGATTCTCCACTTTGCTTAAAGAAAATGAGGTTCCTTATCCAGAATTCGGTACCATCCATAATACAGATGAGGCACTTGAATTATGCAAAACCATAGGCTTCCCTCTTTTGGTAAGGCCTTCTTACGTCCTAGGTGGACAAGGCATGAAAATCGTCATCAACGAAAAAGAGCTGGAAGAGCATGTGGTCAATGTGCTGAGGGATATCCCAAACAATGAAATCCTTTTGGACCACTTCCTCGAAGGAGCCATCGAGGCAGAGGCAGATGCAATTTGCGACGGGGAAAACGTCTACATCATAGGTATCATGCAACATATAGAGCCAGCAGGAATCCATTCCGGCGACTCCTATGCGGTACTTCCTCCGTACAATTTGGGTGATTATGTCATGCGCCAGATTGAGACCTATACCAAAAAAATAGCCTTGGCGCTTAGAACAGTAGGATTGATCAATATTCAGTTTGCCATCAAAAACGACAAAGTGTATGTGATCGAAGCCAACCCAAGGGCATCTAGAACAGTACCATTCATTTGTAAAGCTTACCAAGAGCCCTATGTCAACTATGCTACCAAGGTAATGTTGGGTGAAAACAAAGTCACTGATTTTGAATTCAATCCGGTGAAAAAAGGATATGCCATCAAAGAACCAGTCTTCTCTTTCCACAAATTCCCGAATGTAAATAAGGAATTAGGACCTGAGATGAAGTCTACAGGTGAGGCCATCTACTTCATTGAAGACTTGATGGATGATTATTTTCTGAAAATATATTCTGAACGAAATCTGTACCTCAGCCGTTAATTTGAAAAGTGGAAGCGAGACAATACTTCAAAAAAAGTCTCGCTTCTTTATTCTCGATTCTCAGATCTATAAAAAATGGGTTTTATTTTAAAATTTATATTAATCGCAGTAGCCTTGTCATGGATATTCTCCAACCTTTTGAGGTTCTTCCTTAAAAGCAAGCTAAAGCAATTTGTAAATCACGCCAATGACCTCAAAAGAGAAGAGGAAAGACGCAATAAACCAAAAGATGGTAATGTGAACGTAGACCATATTCCCAGAGATTATCAGGAAAAACGTACCAAAGAAATACGTGGTGGAGATTACATCGACTACGAAGAAGTGAAGGACTAAAATCCTTCACTTTTTTTATTCCATGCCCTGTTATACACTTACGGGGGCCGAAGAAGACCCTTTCAATATACTAACTCACATTGGTCAAAGAATATGAATGTGTCCTTGAACCCGTTAGTGAGACACTAACGGGGGCTGAAAAGAACCAAAGTGAGGGAATGAATAGCCAAATTGAGCGTCCTCACTCACTTCCCCTGCACCCGCACATGTTTTCCGTTAGTGATGACACTCACGGGCGCTGAAAAGAACAAAAGTGATGGGATGAAGAGCCTAAGTGAGTGTCCTCACTCACTTCCCCTGCAACCGCATATGTTTTCCGTTAGTAAAGACACTTACGGGGGCCGAAGAAGAAGTGCGTGTTTGAAGAGCCTAAGTGAGTGTCTTCACTCACTTTCTCCTTTCACCCTACTACAATGCCAAAGCTGAAATCCCTTTGCAGTCTGGGAGCCGATCAAAAAATCTTCGCCACCGTCCTTTAGCCTGAATTTTCTCTTCAGTTCATCGGTGCTCATGCTATAATTCCTGGTCAAAACATTGGCTTTCCCTGAAGGGAAAAGTTTCCTGATCTCCTTTTTTGGTTGTTTGATTTCTGAATGAATCTCAAAAACCCTCCCAGGGACCTGTCCAACCACCTCATTTCCAGTGAAAAAATGTGAGTTTGGATGGATTTTTTCCAGACCAAAACGCTGTCCGAAAATTTTGAAAGCTCCAGCTTTCAAAATGGCCGCATTCGGTTCATATAGGTATTGGCCTACTTCCTCCGCTATCTTATTGGATGTGTTTTCCTCTTCCTCGAATGTGAATGAAAAAGCTATAGAAGCCTCATTTCTGATATCTATCGCTTCTATCTGAGGAACAGATTCTAAAGATGACGCGGACCAAAACAAAAGAACTTCTTTCACCTCATTTTTGACAGATAGCACCAGTACCTTGGCAAGACCTGAAAGGCTTTGTAAAGCCTGCTTAATATCAAGCATGGGAGAAGCTTTTACTAAAATAGCTTTGGACTTGGTCTTCAAGCCATCCCATTGAGCCATCACATCAGGTTCGCAATCTTCCAGGCGATACAGCTTTTGATTACCCTCTCCCCTTCTGGCAGGATCGATAAAAACCAAGTCAAATACTTCTTGCTGATTATTGAACCAATTCATGCTGTCTCCAAAAACAAAGTCAAATTTATCAGGTGACAGGATCTTGAGGTTATGCTTTGTAATGTCAAAAAGATCCTTGTTCCGCTCACAATAAACTGCCGATCGGAATTTTTGACTTAAAAAATAGCTGTCTACTCCCAAGCCACCTGTAAGGTCGGCCATGATCCCACCTGAAATCAATCCTGCTTTGTATCTAGCAGTGAGCTCAGAAGAAGCCTGCTCCATTGAAAGGCTGACAGGAAAAATCAGGTTTTCATTTTCACACCAACTTGGGACCTTAGACTTAGCTTTTTGCCGGGCTTTGATTTGTTGAACAGCAAACCTCAGATCAAAGTCTACCTTACCGGCATAGCCCAAAAGCAATTGTGCAGGATCATCATTAAGATGATCCTGCACAAATTTTTTCACGTCATCGGTATATTTCCCTTCGATTGACAAATTATACGAGACTATGTTCCCTTAAGTAATTTGCAATCTGCACGGCATTGGTAGCAGCGCCTTTTCTTAAATTGTCGGCTACTATCCACATATTCAATGTATTTGGCTGAGATTCATCTCTACGCAACCTACCTACAAATACTTCATCTTTTTTATGCGCTGTCAAAGGCATTGGATAGATGTTGTTAGCCGGATCATCCTGCAAGACCACGCCAGGAGTTTTCACAAGAAGTTCTTTCACTTCTTCCAGATCAAAATCTTCATGAAACTCCACATTTACAGCTTCTGAGTGACCTCCCATGGTAGGAATTCTTACGGTTGTGGCTGTGACCTGTATGCTATCGTCCCCAAAAATCTTTTTGGTTTCGTTGATCATTTTCATTTCTTCTTTGGTATATCCATTTGGCTGAAAAACATCAATGTGAGGAAGGACATTCATGTCAATCTTGTGTGGATAAACCATCTCAGCCTTCTCTCCGGCTCTCTCAGCCATCATTTGATCCACTGCAGCCTTACCTGTACCTGTTACCGATTGGTAGGTAGACACTACAATCCTTTTGATCTTAAATCTTTTGTGCAGTAGATTCAAAGCCACTACCATCTGAATGGTAGAACAGTTAGGATTGGCAATGATCCTATCATCGATTCTCAAGTCTTTGGCGTTGATTTCAGGAACAATCAGCTTTTTGGACGGATCCATTCTCCAAGCCGAAGAATTATCCACCACCACTGTACCTACAGCAGCAAACTGCGGTGCCCATTCCAGAGAAGTGCTACCACCAGCAGAGAAGATCGCAACGTCCGGCTTCTCAGAAACAGCCTGTTTCAATCCCATAATGGTATATTCTTTACCCTTGAAAGTCATCTTCTTTCCGGCAGACCTTTCGCTCGCCACGAGTAATAATTCATCAAATGGGAAATTGTGCTCTTCCAGCACTTCGAGGATTTCTGAGCCTACCAATCCGGTAGCTCCTACTACTGCTAGTTTCATTTTTTAGATCAGATTAATTTTTAAATGAACCGCAAAGGTATAAGAAGAATTCCCAAAAAAGATACATGCAAGATATATAATTGCTTAATTTTCAAAAATTAGGCTCAATTTTTCAAATTTCACTAAAGAAAATCAGTTAAACGGATAAAATTATCCCAAAACCTGCCACTTTTTTAATTTTAGACATTATGAAATATGTTTTTGGCCATGGGTTTTTTATCCATCTTTTTACCTTGATAGCATGGTACTTCCCTTTTATTGCCCTTTCCCAAGTCCAGGATTTTGAAAACCCATTTAACATCGCCAATCATCCTGAAGAATTTTTGCCAGGCTGGTCTGCCAATGAAGTGAGAAGTACCAGTTCAAGAGTATTCCAGGCAACAGGAGAAGGAAGGTCCGGTAGCAAAGCATTGGCTGTACAAGCCATAAGCTCCTTCAATGGCCTGGTTTTCTTCAAAACCTCCACATCCCACTTCGAAAACCCTAAACTGGCCTTTTTTGCCAAAACAAAAGCCAATGGCTCAGGCAACAGACCAATATTGCTTTTTGTCTCTTTTTCAAAAGATGGTATAGACTTCCAAAGTCAAATCCAAATCGGTGATGAAAGCACCTTCCCAAACGGAAATACAGACTATTCCCTATATGAAGTCCCACTTCCTGAAGAATTCCAACAACAAAATGAAGTCTGGATCAGATGGGAAATCCGATTTGGTCCGGGGAATGGCACTGCTGCACGATTCTTTATGGATGACGCAGGTATATTTGAAAGCAGTGAAGAAATAGACCCTATTAAAATCAGTAATGTCCATATCCATAACCCTTTTGAAGTTGCGATAGACTTTAATAAAGAAATCTTCCTGCCTGACAAATCTCAGATCGCTTTGACCAACAACAAATTACTGGATTTGACATTCCCGGCAGACAGCAGCCTGATTCTTGTTTTTGAAAATCCTTTGGAACACAATCAGGAACTTAGCCTGAACCAAATTAAAAGTAAAGATGGAAATACAAACAGCAGTTTAACTTACAGGGTCATTAATGAATCAATACAATTTGGGAATCCATTGATCCTCAATCCGAAGACTATTCAGCTCTCTTTTTCTCAATTTTTCGCACCGGAAAGTGTCAGTCAGACGGCCAACTTCAAAATCAACGGGAAGCCACCTGTAAATATCGAAATTCAGGATGACGGCTATACCATTTTCTTGGAATTGGCTTCACCACTACGAGTAGGAGAACAAATCACCATTGAAGGCAGCAACATTCCTAACCTCCATGGGGTATCCAATTCCGAGACCCTTTTGGCCGAATTCCTATACCTTGATTTTTTAGAACACCTTATCGTGCTGGATGAAAACAACCTGAAATTGGTAAGTATCCTGCCATTCAATAAAAGTGAGCTGGATCATTCCGGGTTTGCTATGGATGATTTTCCTCAGTACACATTCAAATTAAGTCTGCAAAATCCTTATGAGCTTATCCTTTATACTGACATCTCCTTTGAGGAGGGAGTGCATTATCAATTGAATATTCCCAATTGGAGGAGTGACAGAGGATTTACAGTCCATGCTTCCATGAAGGAATTTATCTTTGACATCACACCACCGGAATTGATCGATATAACTTCCTTGGGCCAAAGGAAGCTTTTATTGATATTTTCCGAAGATATTGACCCCGTCTTCGCTTCGGTTGTGGGGAATTACTCAATTGGCAATACCCAACCTCTCGAAGTATTCGTCAGCGGGCATAGGGTTTTGTTAAAAACAGATTTTGACTTGATTGAGGGGGAAAAGTATGCCTTGGAAATTCAGAGCACCTTTGATCTAAATGGAAATCAGACAGCATCCATTCAAAAGGAATTTACTGTAGGAGAACCTATCCCAATAGCTTTCAAAGACATAATTCTCAATGAAGTGATGCCGGCACCAAGGCCCAACAACAGCCTTCCCAATGTTGAGTATGTGGAGCTTTTCAATGCAGGAACCCGACCGGTGTATCTAGGTGGCATGCAGCTGGGCAATTCCAGGAGAATCACCGTACTTCCAAGCGCCATCCTCGATCCGGGAGAGTACATCATCCTCAGCCCCAGAAACCAAAGTCCGCAATTTGAAAAGTATGGAAAAGTCCTTGGCCTGAGCAACTGGCCCACTTTGTTGAACACTGCGGATCAGGTGAAGCTTTTTGATAAGGAAGACAATGTCATCGACAGCCTAAATTATACCCAGCAGACATACGGATCGAGCGCTTTGGCAAGTGGTGGATATAGCCTGGAAATCGTCAATCCATTTTTGAAATGCTACCTGCCAAGCAATATCAGGCCCAGCACAGACCCTGAAAGAGGAACACCGGGCAGAACCAATTCGGTATTTGAAGATATCCCGGACCGGAAACCGCCCCTATTTATCGGTAGTGATATCCTTTCCGAACAAACAGTTTTGCTACAGTTCGACAAAATCCTGAATCAAGACCTCAGGAATGTGCAAATAGAAATAAAACCTTTTCTTGAGCTACTCGAAGTGGAAATTGGCCCATCACCAGATCAGATAATTCTACACTTGCAAGATCCAGTGAAAACCAATACACAATATTATGTTGAGATAAATGGCTTGAGAGATTGCAGCGGCAACTTGTTTGAGGGTAAAAAGAACGAAACCTATTTTATTTTGCCGGATGAAGCGGTCCAAGGTGATGTGGTCATCAATGAAGTCCTTTTCAACCCAAGGACCGGAGCACCAAAATTTGTGGAAATCTATAACTCAAGCCATAAGTTCATCAACCTGAAGGATTGGAAACTGGCTAACCTCAATGCATCAGACGAAGTGGCTAACAGGCGGATCCTGTTTTCAGAAAACAAAATTCTAGAGCCTTTTTCATTTTTGGTTTTTACCACAGATGCCGAAAAATTATTTCAGGAATATCCTAAAGGAAAAAAAGAAAGGTTTGTAGCCTACAATTCACTTCCCAGCTATCCCATTTCCGCCGGCAATGTAGTTTTTTTGAATCCCGACGAAAGCATTACGGAAACTTTCAGTTATACGGAACGCATGCACCATCCGCTCCTGAGAGACAAAAGAGGTGTTTCTTTGGAAAGACTTTCCCCCAAGGCCCCCATAGACGATCCCAACAACTGGCAATCTGCCTCTTCCACTGAAGGATATGCCAGTCCGGGATACCGTAACTCCCACCATTTCGAAGGAAACCAAAATCTAACGCTTGAAATAATCCCAAAAGTATTTATTCCAGAAGCCGCGGGTGAACAACCCTTTACTACAATCAGTTATAAGATGGAAAGCGCGGGTAAAATCGCCACATTAAGAATCCTCAGTCCTTCCGGTGTTTTGATAAAAGAATTGTGTCAGAACGCCATCTGGGGAGAAAGCGGGTTTTATTTATGGGATGGTACAGACCAAAACAGCAGAAAAGTCAGGCCAGGGTATTACATTGTATGGCTGGAAATTTTCGATTTGCATGGCCAGGTATCCCATATAAGAAAAACCGTGGTGGTCGGCACTAAATTTCACAGGTAGCTGGCAAAAAGTACACAAAATCAGTATATTAGAAGTAGCAATTAAATTTATCTTAAAAGCCCATGAAGCCTGACCTCATCACGCAGACCTTAAGAACCTACTTCAAAGAAAAAGGTAAAAATCTCAAAGTGATTCAGCGGTATCTAAGGATACATTATCACCTGATTATGGACGAGAAAGTCCTGATCAAAAGAGCCCAAAACCTGTAGGATCTCAAAAACCGTCGCATGGCGGTTTTTTTATTTTTGATTTTCAAATGCTAGACGTATTTTAGGGGACTTTTCAATCACCCCCGGTAGATTGGATTACTCACTGTTAAAACATTAAGATCATGAGCCAAGAAGAAAAAACAGTATATTCTCCAGAGGAGCTTAAGGAATTTGAGGAAATTATTTTGAAAAAATTAGCTATAGCCAAGGAGGAATTGAGCACCCTGAAACAAACCCTGAGCAAGAAAAATGATTCAGGAACAGATTTCACAGCCTCTACCTCGAAACTTTTGGAAGATGGTGCTGATACTCTGGAACGCGAAAGTCTGAGCCAATTGGCAGGAAGGCAGCAAAAATTCATCATCAACCTGGAAAATGCTTTGGTGAGGATAAAGAACGGCACCTATGGAGTATGTGTAGACACAGGCAAACTTATTTCCAAAGAAAGACTAAGGGCCGTACCCCACACCATGCATTCTATTGAGGCAAAACTTGCCAAAAAGTAAGTGGAATTCCTACATAAGCATATAGAAGCATTGATATTCTGCTCAACATCTCCCATAGGCATGGATGAAATCCAAAAATGTCTGTCGGAGATGTTTGAGTCGGATGTCCCTCTGGATCATATTCAGGAAGCAATCTATGCGCTTCAGCAAAAATACGCTTCTGAGGATTTCGCCTTTGGACTTGAGCACTTGGGTGGTGGTTTCCAGTTTCTGACCAAACCGGCGTATCAAAGCAGTATAGCCATATTACTCAAGCAACAATCCCAAAAAAGACTTTCCACGGCACAGCTGGAAACTTTGTCTATCATAGCGTACAAGCAGCCTGTCACAAAAACCGAAGTAGAACACATCAGAGGAGTGAGTTGCGATTATTCCATACAGAAGCTGCTTGAAAAAGAACTCATTGCCATCAAAGGTAAATCTGACGCTGTTGGCAAACCACTACTTTACGGTACCAGTGAAAAGTTCATGGAATATTTTGGCATCA
Organism: Arthrospiribacter ruber; assembly: GCF_019343195.1. Taxonomy (GTDB): domain Bacteria; phylum Bacteroidota; class Bacteroidia; order Cytophagales; family Cyclobacteriaceae; genus Arthrospiribacter; species Arthrospiribacter ruber. The sequence continues at coordinate 530,989 of NZ_RPHB01000003.1, read as the reverse complement.
ATAAAATCTCTGACCTGCCCCAACCCAAAGACTTTAGCCAAGAAGAAAACCAGATTGGCGAAGAAAAAGAATAAATCATTGGATTTTTGACACTTCTGCATGCGCGGATATGAGGTATTTGCGTCCTGATGTCAGTTCCTCGCACAAGACCCTAGTTCTTCTCACTGCCTCCTTTTTAAACTTCCTTCCCTTCAGTAAAAAACTGTCACCCACCCTGACTTCTGCCAACAGCAACTGGTTTTCATCTTTGTTCAGATCATAGGCCTTAACCACCTTACTCAAAAAAAGATCTGCACCTGTACTGGCTTTAGGATTTGCCATATGCCTGAGAAGTGCATGATGGACGTCCTTGGGAAAAACGGGTTTTTGGAGGATCGGAAACATTAAATCCTGAAAAGTCCTTTTCCATTCTACTCCATGAGGCGCAATTTGATATCCATACTGGATAAAAGCCTTAAGGTGAGCCACCTCATGCAAGTAAGTGATCAGAAACTGGTAAGGGTTCAGGTTATGATTGATGGAAATGGTCTGTAATTTTCTATCTCTCCTATACCGGAAGTCCCCAAGCTTACTTTGTCTCTCCTTACTGATCAAAAAATTAAAAGGTTGGGACTTCCACAATTGAAAACAATAGTCAACTGCAGCCTCCGGCATGTATTTTTGGAAAACCTTTAAAAAGTCTGCTTCCTTACTCATGGTCGAATATAAAAAAAGTCCCACATTTCTGAGGGACTTTATTTTAAGTTAGGTAGAAATTAAGCTTCTACTTCTTCTTCAGCTGAATCTTCGAAAGCATCTTCAACGTCTTCAGCAGACTCTTCTACAGTCTCTTCAGTTTCTTCGATGATTACTTCGATTTCAGTTTCTTCGTTAGTTTCTTTGTTGCCACAAGCAGCAGTAAATAACATACCAGCTACGGCGAAGATTGCAAATACCTTTTTCATGATGTTTGGTTTAATTCTTAAATTAAGCACGCAAATGTAAAATATTGTTTGGAATCGGCAAGCAATTCATGCAAATATTTTTATTTCTTTTTGTAAGTGATCTTGATAGGAACCCCTTCAAAATCAAAGTTTTCTCTCAACCTATTTTCCAAAAACCGGGTATATGGAGCCTTTATATACTGCGGAAGATTGCAGAAGAAGGCAAAGACAGGATTTTTGGTCGGCAACTGGGTAATGTATTTGATTTTAATGTATTTCCCTTTATTGGCAGGTGGGGGATAATTTTCTATTTCAGGAAGTATTTTTTCATTGAGTTTTGAGGTAGGCACCTTTCTGGTTTTGTTTTCATACACTTTGACCGCCAGCTCAATCGCCTGAAAAATCCTTTGCTTGGTCTCTACAGAAGCAGAAATGATAGGAATCCATTTGTTTTCTCCCAATTTATCGATCATATCCTTTTTTAGGGTGTCCAAGGTCTTGTGATCTTTTTCTATCAAATCCCACTTGTTGACCATGATCATGATGCCCTTGTTGTTTTTGATTCCTAGGGAAATAAGGTTGATGTCCTGGGCTTCCAGACCACGGGTGGCATCTATCATGATGATCAGTACATCAGACTCTTCCAAGGTCCTCAACGAACGCATCACAGAGTAAAACTCAATATCTTCTTTGACTTTAGCCTTTTTTCTGATACCCGCCGTATCAGTAATGATAAAATCCTTACCATAAAGCTTGTATCTGGTATTGATCGCATCTCTTGTGGTACCTGCTTCATTGGTTACTATAGACCTTTCTTTACCAAGAAGGGCATTAAGAAAAGAAGATTTCCCAACATTCGGCCTTCCGAGGATAGCTATTCTGGGAATTCCGTCTTCGGGATCTTCCTGACCTTCTTCCTCAAAATGCTGAATCACTTCATCCAATAGGTCTCCGGTTCCACTTCCACTAGCGGCTGCGATAGGGAAAATCTCATTTTCTCCTAGGCCAAGGGCGTAAAATTCTGCCGACATCATGGACTTCTCCGGAGTATCGGCTTTATTGGCTACTATATAGATTGGCTTTTTGGCAGACCTGAGCTCATTGGCAAACTCCTTATCCAAATCGGTCAAGCCGTCATGACAATCCACTACAAACAAGATCACGTTAGCCTCTTCAATGGCAAGCTTAACCTGCTTTCTGATTTCAGCTTCATATACATCTTCCGATCCAGTCACATACCCTCCGGTATCAATAACTGAAAAAAACTTACCGCCCCAAGTGGCGTGTCCATAGTGTCGGTCACGGGTCACTCCGGAGACATTATCCTCTATCGCTTTACGCTGTTCGATCAATCTATTAAAAAAGGTAGATTTACCTACGTTAGGCCTACCAACTATTGCTACTATATTTGACATACTTGTATTACTTATTGGTCGTAACCAAATTTTTTCAACTTATTTTTATTTTTCCTCCAATCATCTTCCACCTTGACAAAGGTCTCCAGAAAAATCTTCTTTCCGAAAAATTTCTCCATTTCCTCCCTTGCCTGAATCCCTACTCTTTTGAGGGCTTTTCCGCCCTCTCCTATGATTATGCCTTTTTGGCTTTTGCGTTCCACATAGATTACAGCCCGGATCCTTATGATATGATCTTCTTCATAAAAATCCTCAATCGCTACTTCTGTACTATAAGGAATTTCTTTTTTGTAATTAAGAAAGATCTTTTCCCTAACAATTTCAGACGCAAAGAAACGCTCAGGCTTGTCAGTAAGTTCTTCTTTATCGTAAAATGGGGGATGTTGGGGCAACCTGTCCAGAATTTCCATCAGAATGCGTTCGGTATTGAAACTTTCGGTAGCAGAAATCGGAATAACCGCTTCTGCTTTGATCCTCTGCGTCCAATAAGCCGTCACTTCATCCAATTGATTCTCTTTGGAAAGGTCAATTTTGTTGATGACAAGTAATACAGGAACACCTGATTGGTTGATCTTTTCTATTACGTCTTCTATTTCAGCATCTGTTTCAAATAGATCGGTTACGAAAAGGATCACGTCTGCATCCTCTAGGGACATGTGCACAAAACCCATCATGTTTTTATGCAATTCATATTTGGGTTTGAGCATACCCGGTGTGTCCGAAAACACAATCTGATATGCATCATCATTGATGATACCCATAATCCTATGCCGGGTAGTCTGTGCCTTAGAGGAGATGATCGAAAGTCTCTCACCGATCAAAACATTCATCAAGGTAGATTTGCCTACATTGGGCTTACCCACTATGTTTACAAATCCTGCTTTGTGTGTTTGTTCGGTCATGACAATAATTTTTTCACAAAGGTACTTGATTTTTTTGAGTATCAGTCAGTTTAATCACCATAAACCAAAGAAGCTTTCGATAAACGGCACCTAATCGGGTTTAAAAAAGAATTTTAATGGTTAAATCACCTCTCAATCAGCAATATATTCCAATTCTTACTGTTCTAAAAAAGCAAATTGAATAAAAAATAAGAACACATATTTGCATTTTAATCTAAAGCCCCCTACTTTTGTACCACGCTAAAGGCAAATGGCCTTTCAACAATCGAATTTAAAAGCTAAAAGCTTTAAAAATATATCGCGGGATGGAACTGCAACTGCAGATTGTCGGACTCATATCCGCCGCGGCGGACACAGAGCTAGTCCCGAATTTCGGGATTCGAGTCCGAAAATAAATTGATTTGAAATATTGAAAATATATCGCGGGATGGAGCAGTTGGTAGCTCGTCGGGCTCATAACCCGAAGGTCACAGGTTCGAGTCCTGTTCCCGCTACTTCGAAGGATACCAGTTGGTATCCTTTTTTGTTTAACCCCTCTCTGTTAGCTGTTTAAGGCACTTTTTAAAAAATTAACTTTACATCCCTTATCATTCTTTTGTTCAAAATGTTTTAAACCATTATGTCTATATTCATTTAGGGCGTCAATGCCTTGGTCAGATATGGGTTAATGTAATAATTGGGTTTGCTTACTTTTTTGATCAAGACACCATCTTTGGCTAATTGATTGAGATATCCCGCGGCGGTAGGACGGCTGATGCGAAGGGCCTCTTGTAAATATTCTATTTTGGTGTAAGGATGATGGAAAAGGTGGTTGAGCAAATCCTGACTGTAAAATTTATAATTTTCTCGGAGGACATTTTTCAACACCATCATAGCTCTTTTTATTTCTTCCACTTTGTGCATGGTGCTTAGCGCAGTTTGCTCCACCCCTTGAATCATGTATAAAAGCCAATCTTCCCATTCCCCTGTTTTTCTTACTTCTTGCAAGTGCATGTAGTATTCGCTTTTATTTTGTATAATAAAATGGCTCAGGTACAATATGGGCAAGTCAAGTAAACCTTGGAGAACTAAGTAGAGGATATTGATGATTCTTCCTGTGCGACCATTGCCATCATAAAATGGATGTATGCTTTCGAACTGAAAGTGAATAACTGCCATTTTGATAATTGGGTCTACTTCACTCATCTCAGGATCGTTGATGAACAGCTCCAAGTTCTGCATTAACCTTACAATCTCATCATATTCCTGCGGTGGTGTGTAAACCACTTCTCCCGTCTGCTGATTTTTAAGTGCTGTTCCTGGTAGTTTTCGAAAACCTGCATTGTTCCCTTCCAATACAGTTTGTATTTCTATGATGTGATTGGATGTAAGAATGCCATGTTTGGTGACAATGTCAAAACCCCTTTTGAGAGCAGATATATAGTTTTTCACTTCTTTGGCTTGTGGAGATACATCGTAATCAGGTCCAAGTGAAGATCGGTAGAGTTCATCATGTGTAGTAACTATATTTTCCACCTCAGAACTATCTTTAGCCTCTTGTATGGATAATGAATTGATCAATATATCCTGCCTAGGAATACTTCGAGCTACGCCCTTGAGCTCTGCCAGTGCACGATGTGCCTGGTTGAGGGCTTTGAGTACTTGTTTGGTTTCAAGTTCTTTGCTGTAAGGAAGTGATGTAGGTTGCCAGGTCATGGGTATTGTAAAGATTTTTTATTTTTCTTTATCTTGTGAAACACTAATGTAAAGAAAATCGAAATTCTTTTACATTGTATTCGCTAAATATTAAGAATTTCTTGTTCTTTTTATTCTTGCTACCATTACTTACTTGAACTAAATGAGATTTTGAGCCGATTAAAAGGGTTAATCGGCTCATCGTGGTTTTATTGCAAAGAAGATGATCTAAAAACCTGCAACCATATTCATTAAACTTATTGCTAGTCGAAAAACAAAACAAAAAAACACTTACGTCATTTTAAAGTTTATATTTGTAAAATATTTACATAATAAGCTATTAAAATGGTGTTATAGATACGTCTTAGCAATTTTTTTTCCATCAAAGATGAAGTTTGTCTAGATTTCAGAGCAGCGAACATTAAATCCGCCAATGCTAGAGCCTTAGTGGATAATGTGTTTCGCCATGATAAAACTGATGTTCTCAAAACGATGGTCATGTATGGAGCAAATGCTTCTGGAAAAAGCAATGTCATCAAGGCCATTCGTTTTTGCAATACCTTGGTGTTTCGATCACATACGCATAATGAAAATACCATTTTCAATTACAAACCATTCAAATTTGATGGGTATGCCAATAAGCCAAGCAAATACTTTATAAGGTTCTTATCCAAAGGGATTGAGTATGAGTATGCTTTCAGTCTTACCAATACACAGATCATGGAGGAAAGCTTACATTTTTACCCAAAAGGAAGGATCAAAGAAGTTTTTACCCGAGATGAAAGAAGAGGTAAAGAGAAAAGTGATATTTAGGGCTTGCTGAAAAAGTCTCAGGTATGCCAGATTCAAAGCGGGCGAATGAAGATGTATGATTATACTTCGAGTGAGCCCAATGAAGAAGATGGTATGCCTGAGGCTAGCCTTAAAATTTCGAGTTTTGAAATTTTAAGGAGCACGGAAATCAAGCTATGTCATTGAATAAGCGTGCACCTGCTTAAAAAGAAAATACCTGACAAACGGGGTATTCATCAAAATTTAAAGAATTAATTCTCCAGTTGGCGTTTTTCAGCACGCCCTACTTAAAAGATTGCTTTAAGGATATTCTCCAAGATGAAATTAAACAAGAAGCAATTTTAGGGAATCTCTATTATGAAGAACAGGAGTATCGGTTCAACAGAATTATGAATAAGATTCATTCCGTGGTAACCAATTGAAAAGCTTCAACAATGTCAGATGAAGTATTGAATTTAAAACCTATAAGAAAGCCCTGTTCCCGTTACTTCAAAGGACACTGGAAACGGCACCATTTTTTTGTGAAAATTAATTTTTAGACCACATGTTTACCGTATATGCACTTTTAAGATTTCATTTGATTTTATCCTTCACTAGGACATGTAACTGCTCAGCCTCTTGCTTTAGCCTCCAGAGCTCTTTTAGCTGAGCTGCTTCATCCTCCCATTCTTCTTCTAATAGGGAAAATATCTGTGCATGGTTCTCTGCCCACTTCTTTAGAACTAATTTCAATAATTCTCTGGCTTCTTCAATTGCCGGATTATTTTTTGAACTTCCATTTGGATTACTGTATTGATTGTTGATGATAAAAACAGGAGGACACATATTTATTAAGTTTAATAGGTACAATAGAAATGAAATTTAGAGTTAATTATAGCTATAGTAATTTGAACTTCGATTGATTTACATCTTTAATTATCTATTTTTAGTATACAATATTGAAATATATAGAATATATTCTACATTAAGAAATTTTCATAGATATTTAAATTAATATGTCGACAATTATTGACAGAATAGGGGAATTTGCCAGCACCTGCCATTTAAGTATTAGGAAAATCGAACAAAAAATAGGCGCAAGTAATGGTACTATCTCAAAAGCCATAGGAAAAGATAAAGACATTCAAACAAGATGGCTTGAAATGTTTGTAATTCATTTCCCAGAAGTGAATCCTGTATGGTTAATGACCGGTAAAGGTGATATGATATTGGCCAAGGCAGAAAATCAAGAAAGTAACATTCTCCTAAAAGAAAGCGAACCACCCTATGGTTTAATTGAAAAATCACAGCATCAAGAGGTTGTGAATTCTTTAAAACTTGTAATTGCAACTCTGGAAAATCAACTAAATGAAAAAGAGAGAATCATTTCTTTAAAAGATAGAATTATTCATGAACTTGAAAAAAAACAAAATAACTGAGAACAGGCTTAGCAAAAAAACCTATTAAACTGGGACTTATAGTCACCCTGAATCATATCAGAAATAAGACTTTTCTTTGTCTTACCAAATGTAGGTTATGAGCCGATTAAAAACATTATTCGGCTCATTGGATTCAGTGAAAAAGCTAAGAACCACTCCCAATCCCCGAGAAATTCCTTTCTACAAACTGATTTTAAAATAAACCCTACCTTTGTCCTGAAAACCGAATGATCATGAACTTTTCAGACCTGGGCTTATCTCCCGACATCTTACAAGCCATCCAAAAAGCAAATTACGAGAAACCTTATCCCATACAGGTGGAAGCCATACCGTACATTTTGCAAAAAAGGGATTTGTTGGGCCTGGCGCAGACTGGATCCGGCAAAACAGCCGCTTACATTCTACCCATACTGGAAGAGTTGCAGAAATCCTCCATCCACAAAAGCAGGTCAGTCCCTGTCCTGATCATAGTGCCTACTAGGGAACTCGCGGCCCAGGTAGAAGAAGTCATCCGGATGTTCGGTAAGTTTCTACCCAGAAAAGTAAAAAGCAACGCAGTCTTTGGTGGAGTATCCATCAATCCCCAAATGATCAAACTCAACGGTACGGACATCTTAGTGGCTACACCGGGCAGGCTTCTGGATCTGATTGCTAGAAATGCCATTTCCATCTCCGATCTGAAAACCCTTGTATTGGATGAAGCTGATAAAGTGCTCAATCTCGGGTTCAAGGCAGAGTTGGATGAAATCCTCTCCCGCCTACCTAAGAAAAGACAAAATCTGCTCTTTTCTGCCACTATGGAAGATTCGGTAGACCAATTGATTGATAGACTGCTACAGAATCCGGTAAAAATTGAAGTCAAACCTGAAGAAATCACACCTGAACTCATCAACCAAACCGCCTACTTAGTAGCCCAAGAGAAAAAGGGACCGCTTTTGAGGCATTTGATACAGGAAGGGGACTGGGAGCAGGTATTGGTGTTTGCTTCCTCTATCCGAACAGCTGATAACCTGACAGCCAAGCTGAATAAAAACGGCATACAGGCCATGGCCTTCCATGGTGACAAAAGTCAGGGAGCCAGGACTGAGGCCTTGAAACAATTCAAAGGAGGAACACTTCGTGTGCTGGTTGCAACAGATCTTGCTGCGAGAGGAATAGATATACAGTTTTTGCCCCACGTAGTCAATTTCGAACTCCCAAGATCACCCAAGGATTACATCCACCGGATAGGAAGAACTGGCAGGGCGGGAGCTTCTGGAGAAGCCATTTCCCTGATTACTGAAGAAGACAAGCACCATTGGAAAGTCATTCAAAAGAAAATGAAACGCTGGGTAGAACTGGTAGATACGGACAACTTGGTTTTTTGAAAAAATCAATTCTGCAAAAGCAGGTGGTATCGGGTTCCTTTCAGTTCACCGGTTTTAAAAATCTGGCCAGTTCTTTTTTTGCCAATTCCAGCTCATGAGTTATAAATTAGAACTTTATAATATGAGTATCCGCTTGATTGCACGTAGCCAATTATCGTTTTGAACCAGTTCTTTCAGCTAAATTCTGATCAAAAGTTGATTATGAAGCTACTTTTTCTCCCGATTTTCGGGACAGGCTTTGATGAAAAAGTAGCCAAAAAATCAAGAATTTCGAATCCTATCCACGCTCAAGGCCTGCGCTGGCCCGGTCGAAATTCGTCCCACCCTCCAAGGTCTCATTTTACAGTTAATAGTAAAGTTGAAGGTTTGGTTCTTAAGGCTCAGGGTGCAAATATCCGGATACTCATATTTTATAACTCAAAAATAAGCAATATTTGAGTTATAAATCAAAAAATATAAATCAGAGATCAGGCTGAGACCTTTATCCTGATGAAACTGACCTCATCGTCCACATTTTCAAAAATCCAGATCCTCCCATCCTTTACAAAATGAAAGTTCGGACTTTTATTGAGCTGTGGCACCTTGATTTCATGCAGAACCTCAAACTCCTTGTTCATAACCACCAAATAGACTTCTGCTGAAGGAGCCGACTGATCCTCATTCCCTTTTTCTTTGTAAGCAAATCTATAAAAAACTTCATTCTCGGCATCCCAAACAGGTTTGCTGAAATTAATCTCACTTCGTAATTTTTTCAATTCTAACTCGAATTCTTCTCTGCTTTCAAACCTATCAGTCAGTTTACCTCTCTTTTTATTTTCGATGGTCTTGTGGTTAATTATAATCAGGTCGAATGCCCCATTTTTATATGCAAGCAAAGTAGAGGTGACATTAGTGCTAAACAAAACTTTTTCATCAAGGCTCTCGATAAAAAACCAATATGCATTCAATTGGGCCTTGTAATTTCCAAAGTCTACCAACGGACTATAACCGTCAAAATCAAACCAATTTTCAATTTTATATTCCTCTATTGATCCCTCGTCCACGTGCCACACACCAATCCATTGACGCTTAGTTCCATCTTTTGCAGTCCAGTCATTAAATTCACATATCACAGACAAAGGGTCTGAACTTAACGCTAAGACTTGGCTAATGGATACCATTCCCTGAGGAAACCCTAGGACTTCACCAAGCTCTTCCTCGGTAAAACCCTTGACTTTTGATCCATCAATACTGAATATTCCAAATTTTTGGTCTGTACTTCCTGCAAAAAATGTATCACTTCCCAAAAGATTGAAATGGTACACCATCTCTCCGACCCCGTCAGGCCCCTCCTTTTCCAAAAGGATCCTTTCTTTAAATTCCATTTTGTCCAGGTCCAACACCTCTATTGAAGGCGTCCTCAAATCAAAATTGTACATCAACGTTTGATCATCCGAAAAATCAGACACACTTAGGTTGTTGAAAAGAAAGAGATTTTCACCTTTGGAATCCAGATACACCGTGTCTAGACTCAATTCGTAATAATCGCCCTGATCTTCAATGTTGGAGTTACCACAACTACAAAAAAAGGCAACTGCTAAAAATAAATGTACATTTTTCATAATACCCTTAGTTTAGTACTAAACTAAGGATACTGAATCTGAAACCAAAACTTTATTTTATTTAAGTACCCGCTGCAAAGGACTGAGCAGGCACTTCTTTTACCGACTGTCTTGATTCCTTCTGGATCAGCCAGAAAGTCATCAGGGAAGAAAGCAGCAAAAATGCCAACACCGCATATCCCGCACCCGGGACCAACACATCCAGGCCAAACCAGCCTCCCGTCCAATAAAATAAGCCAAAACCCATGGTCAACCTCAGCGCTTCTGCAGGAATGGCAATTTTAGACTTGTCCATCAAACTGGTGTAGGCAAAAATAGATACCATCATAAAGACCGCATACAGCATTACTTCCAGGTATTGGAAATTGACAAAGCTGATCAAAACATGGAATACCATTCCAAATGCCACAATCATTTGTACCCAAGACCAGACCAAGAGTTGCCTGGAAGGCTTGCTATCATACTTGACCTGATCGAAGGCATTTTTCCAATATGCCCAAGGATACCTTTCTGCTACATCGGAAGGCCTCCATCCGGTAGGCATAAACCAGATCCTGAGCTTGTCCCACCAGCTTTTGGTTCTCCAGGCATCCTGTATCAAGGCCCAAAAATGCACATAATTGATGATCAGGGGATTCCATGTATTAACCGGTTTTTTCACCCCATAGACAGGTGGCTCTTCCTCCAGTTCTTCCTGAAAAGTACCAAAAATCTTGTCCCAAAATATAAAAATCTGCCCAAGATTTTTATCCAGATATATGTCATTGATGGCATGGTGAACCCGGTGATGTGAAGGTGTCACGATGATGTGTTCCAAAAAGCCCATTTTATCGATAAGACGGGTATGGTACCAAAACTGGGCGAAGAGATGTATGGGTGCTATGATGGCCACAACTTCTGCAGGAATCCCCAAAAATGCCATGGGGATATAGAGAAAAAAATAAATACCGATAATGGCCGAAATGGATTGCCTCAGAGCACAACTCAAATTAAATTCCTCCGAACTGTGATGCACGATATGCCTGTTCCAGAATGCATTCACTTTATGGTCGAATCTATGGCTCCAATATCCGACAAAGTCTATTCCTATAAAGGCCAGCACATATACCAAGAAAGTACTTTTAATGTCAAACAGCGCCACTTTATCCACCAGCCAAGCATAAGATACTATGGCTATGGACAGGCCCATCAGGTTTTTCAGGGTGTTGGTCATTCCCGAACTGAGAGAGGAAATGGTATCCATGCCTCTATTGACCTGCTTTTTCATTTTGCGGGCAGCAAATTCTTCTATAATGATCAGGAGAAGAAAAAACGGTATTGCAAAGGATAGGGCTTTGGCGTAGAGTTCCATTGGGTTTATATACTTGTTAATCAGGTAACAAATTAAGGCAGATCCAGTTCAAATTCAAGTTTTTGAATAAGTTCATAAAAAAGGAGGGATAAAAAATAACATGCTTAACAATTCCCTCCCTTGGCTCCGTAAAATTTTGAAGTACTAAAAGTCTTAATCACCCATGGTAAATTTACGACACTCAACTATATAGAAAAATACCCTGTACAGGGTAATTTTCATCTTGAAAACTCCATTTTTGACAATTAAATCTTCGATTCACGCTTAAAAATGATTTTAAACATCGGACTACAACGGGGCTTAATTTCTATTGAACAATTCGGAAGAAAAGATGGCCAGCCCTATGCAGGGACAGATCGTCTGGAGGAGGATATGTCCGTTCGTGAAAACACGAACTAGGGCGGTAATATACCTTTGTGAAGGCAGGAAAGACAGCTCTAGGATTGAGACAAACAACAGCGTTCATTGAATTTTTCATTTTAATCTAGGAAAGCAACCAAGATTCAATTATTTTGTTAAAAATATCTACACTGTTTTTTAATGATCCGATTGATTAGAAATCTTCTTTTAAGTAATCCTGGTAAGTCTGTAATTAAAAAATTCTTGTATTTCTTTTTGCTGGGATTTACCTCCTGCATAGACCCTTTTAAGGTGGATGTTGATGAGGGAAGCAGTATACTAAGTATGGAAGGCTACATTACTACTGCTCCAGGCCCACACCAAATTAAACTGACCCGAACCGCCACTTATGGTGATGTATTTCGGGATTTTATCAGACCGGAAACTCAGGCAAATGTAGCGATAAGAGAAAATGAAACCGGAGGGGTATTTGACCTTCCCCCTGCCAATATCAGGGGAAATATTGTCAATATTTCCAATCCTGAAGAAACTGTCTTGGGTCATTTCTTCGCAGCGGGGGTATCTTCCAAACAGGTTACGCTGGAAGGTGCAAAGTTAAACCTCCTGCAAATCCAGAGAGCTTTTAATGATGATTGCCGTGAATTGCCAAACTCGGTAGAATCAGAGGATTGGTTCCAGGATTAAACCACCGCATAAATGCGATGGAAACTGTAGCATGGCCGAAGGTACAAAGAATGAAATAATCAGGGTGACAAACCCAAGTGCAAATCGACTCGAAAAAACCTTTCAATGAAACCCTCACCTTCAAAGTACAATAAGCCCAAACCAATTTCCACTACTTTTAAGTAGTGGGTTCATCTCAAACCGAAGCCCTGCCTCCGACTTCAGTCGAAAATCATTTCGGCTAAAGCCTATAACACTGAGCACCAAGCTTTAACCACCGCATAAATGCGATGGAAATTAAAAGTGAACCTGTTTGGTTAATCCAACCTTCCTAGGAGGACTAACTCAAAATAATTTCCACTACCTTCAGATAGTGGCCATAGCTGCAAACCGAACAACCCCGACTTCAGTCGAAAATAAACGGATAAGTTGTTCCAATCTTTATGACTTAACTCAACATTTCCGTAATTTTTTTACAAAAAAGCAACATGCCGTTTCTAAGTATTTACATTCATATTGTTTGGACAACAAAAAACTTTACCCCACTACTTCCAGACAAAATCTCAAGGGAAAAGCTCAAACATCATATTTTGACTAACGCCAAATCAAAAAGTATATTTATAAACCAACTAGCTATTCAAAAGGATCATTGTCACTGCCTTTTATCTCTTTCTCATGATCAAAACATATCCAAAATAGTCCAGCTTTTAAAAGGTGAATCATCCCGTTGGCTGAATTCTGAACAGTTATTAGCTCACAAGTTCGAGTGGCAGAAAGAGTACTATGCTGTTTCGGTTTCCTTATCTCATAAGGAGAGAGTGATGGAGTATATAAAAAACCAAGATGAGCATCACAGGAAAAAAACATTTAGCGAAGAGTACGAGAATTTCATAAGAAAGTACGGATTCAAAAAATTAGATGACTAAATGATTTTCGGCTAAAGCCTATAACCCTGAGCACCAAGCTTAAACCACCGCATAAATGCGATGGAAATTAATGGTGACCCTGGTTGGTTAATCCAACCTTCCTAGGAGGACTAACTCAAAATAATTTCCACTACCTTCAGATAGTGGCCATAGCTGCAAACCCAGCCACTGCCTCGGTCTGTGTCCTCACAGACCGAAATAACACTTGTTTTGATCCTAGTACAATATTCTGTAAAGACACCGAAAATTGGATTGTTAAGTTTTGGCTTGTATGATGTTCTGTGAAGACAGAGAACATGGGTTGGTGATTGATAGTAATGGAAATTTACGTTTGTGAAGGCACAAACGTAGGCGGTTAAGGTGATAGATGGTGAAGGATATGTCCGTTCGTGAGGACACGAACGGTGGCGGTAAAAAGAAATGCCACGAAGGCACGGATGAACACGAATTCTCTGGAATGAAAATGGTATAAGAAAGGATTCTACCACTTGCGCAGCGAAGCTATCTGTGGAAATCTGTGGAAATCTGTGGTTAAAAATTGTTGGCGTCATGAGTGTCTAAAGGCATATTCACCAATATTTTTAAGTTGTGGCCTTGCCGAAAACCAAGGACCATCCAACTTTAGTCCAAAGGCCGTTCGTGAAGACACGAACGGCGGCTCAGGCAGAAGCAAAAAAAAGCCAGCCCCAAAAGGAACTGGCTTTATATTCTTAACCTGATTTGGACCTTAAATCTTCGTCAGGGTAAATTCAATCGGATCTGTGATACCACAGCTAGATTCAGTATCATCAATAAACTTGACAATGATTACGCTGTCATCATTGATGTCGTACTCCGCAAGGTCATCATTGTCAGACTCCCAAAGGATACCTGGACCACCACAACCAGCACCTGCAGAATCCTCAGGCTTCAACACTACACCGCAGGAGAAAGTGATTCTAAACGGTCTTGTAGTAAAACCACCCAGATAATTAACCGTAAACACTCTTCCTACTGATGTAGCACCTTCTGTTAAGGTTACTACCTCTTCTACGAACCTGGTAGGATTCCCAAAGAAAGGATCAGATGGGCCTGCAGACTGCTCCAACTGGTATTGACCTAAGGCATAGCCAGAAGTCAAAGGACAGATCACCTCTACATTGTAAAGGAATGGAGAATCATAGAAAATACCACCCGCTACATCAGAAGACCTGTTGTCAGGACCGAAAGTCCTTCCAAAGCGGTCAGTAGCATATAGCCTTACCTCAAAGAAGTCTCCACCTTCGATCTCATCAGCGGTCAATCCTACTGCTTGAATCATCGCTGCCGCAGAAATATCGATTACCGCTCTTTTGAACCTGTTTTCAGGACTTTGGGTAAAGTCAGATCCAGAAAGTGTCGCAACAGTAACTTCCTGTCTTTGACCTCCTGATGGCGCAGGTCTATACTCTAATCCCACACCTGGGATCAGCCTTCTGTGCCTGATCCTGACTTCCACCGTTTCTACAGTAGTTCCCTCTTCTGCATCCACAGACTCCACGGTTACATTAAACCGTGAATTAGCCAAATTAAAGAAGTTAAAGGAAAGGCTGTTGGTAGAAGCAGCCCTAATTGTACGCAGGTACAAGGCGGTATCAAATTCTGAGTAAGGAACATTAGGCTCTACAAAGTCCCTACAGGAGGAAACAAAGGCCAAGAGCACCACAAATATCCCAAGACTTATTTTTTTAATTTTCATCATTTCTGTCATTTAGAGATTAATACACCCAACCGTTTCCTTCAGGATTGGTATCCCAGAACACACGATCTCTTCTTGCCTCATCACGCTGATTGGCATTTCTATTGGTTACCGCATGATTTTGTGGGTAGAACATGGTTCTTGGGAAAGAACCAAAGTTCTCCAACAGTCCAGGCTGCATGTTGTCCGGCTGACCGGTTCTTCTGTACAGGTTGTAAGATTCGTTTCCGTTTCCGAAAAGCGCCAACCAGTACTCTCTGGCAATAAGGTTCATCCTTCTGTCAGCATTGGCAGCATCCCACTGTCTGGAAATCAGGTCTAGATACTCTTCTACCTGGGTAGTGAAAGCAGCCTGAGACTGGAAAGTGTTGATGGCACCGGCTTGGTTGGTACTTACAGAGTAAGCCCGTACGAAATTCATGGATTTGGTAATACCGGAGGTTACAAACGCTTTAGCATCTCCATTTACCCCATCCATAGTATGTATGGCTTCTGCAATCATAAAGTCAGCAAATGCCGGCAACATGATTGGATGTATACCCTGACCCAAGGCTCCAGCTGTTGGACTTACAGGAGCACCTGCATTGTCATCAAATCTACCACCGGCAGGATAAACACCCCAAGCAGTTCTACCCAAACCATCCGGTGGAATACCTTCAGCATTCAGGTGATCCCTACCCCAGTAACCTCTGGTTCCTGGGAGACAGAAAGGCCATCCTCCTGCCAAATAATGTCCAGGAGCAATTTCTCCCAAGCACCTTAATTGATCTGGATCAGTTGGATTGGTAGTTCTTTGTCTGTAGAAATAGAACCTGGCTCTTGGATCTACAACAGGGTTTTTCTCTTCTGTCATTTTCCACATGTACCAAGTAGACTGATAGTCACCGCCACCACCTGGAGTGTACTGACCGCCAAACCTAGGGTGACGTGAATCAGGATCTGTCAAGTTTACACCGAACCTGAAGATAAACTCCTGTCCAGGCTCAATAAAATTGTTCGCGGAAATCAAAGCATTGATGGCAGAAGCTGAACCGGAAGGATCTACAAGCTTTCTGTTCAAGTGGTATTTCAATTCCAAGGTATTGATCAACCTTACCCAGTTGGCCCAGGTACCATTGTAGTACAGGTCCTGCGGAGTACCGATTGAAGTAGCCGCAAAGTCCTCTCTGGCAGCCTGCAAGCTAGCCAAAGCTACTGCATATACTGATGCAGCATCGTCATAGTTAGGATTTAATCCATCGATAGCAGGATTGTTTGGATCCAAAGCCTCAGACCAAGGTACATCGTTGAAATAATCTACCAAGGTCATCAATGTATAGGCCTGGATTACCCTGGCCATACCCATATGTCTTCTGAAGTTAGCCTCTTCAGCTAATGGAAGCATAAATTTGACATTGTTTAGGATATTGGCATAAGCGTTTGTCCATCTGGCATCCAAAGACACTGGTTGATGGGTTTGCTCATAAAGGTTGTTACCTTGGTTAATCATCCTAGTCAATCTCATTCCGGTATCACCGGTCTGGTTGAAAAAGGTAGCAAAATCAACTTGAATTCTATTCAAAACCAGGTTTAAGCTGGCCGTTTCAGGAGCCACGTTGTTTGGATCTTGTTGAAGATCCAGGTCGCATGAACTTACCAACACCAAACTTAGTGCGATAAGTAAGCTATATATTTTTTTCATAATCTTCATGTTTGGGATTAGAAGGTTAGGGTTACTGTACCGCCAAATCTTCTGGAGCTAGGACCAGTTACAAAATCGAAGCCCAAACCATTGCCCACACCTAGACCCAATACATCTGGATCAAAGTTCATATTTGGAGGGAAGTTCAAGGCCAAGAACCAAAGGTTGGTTCCACTCAAGGCAACGGAAGCCCTTTTGAAAGGAGTTCTAGAAAGCAAAGAGGTCGGCAAATCATAACCAAAAGAAAGCTCTCTCAACCTTACTGCAGAGCCGTCAAATACGTTGGACTCATCTGCACCGGTATGGTACTGGTTGAAGAAATAATTGGAAGCGGTTACCTGAATGTCATTCGGTGTTCCATCTTGCTTTACACCCGGAAGGATAAAGGTATACTCTCTGTCCACCACGGGATCCTTGGTCACACCCCTTGCCAGAGTAGCTGTCACCGTATTGGAGAAAATAGCTCCTTTGTGCCTGTATTCCATCATGACATTGGCAAAGAAGCCCTTGTATCGGAAAGTATTGATCCAGGATCCTGTCCAAGCTGGGTTAGGGTCTCCCAGTTCCACCAAATCAGAAGCTGTTTGGTAATCTCCATTCGGCAATACAATTGGCTGTCCGGTCTGCTCATCCCTGGCAAAACCTGTACCTTTGATGATGTTGAACGGTCTTCCCGGTACGGCGAAGTTACCCAAATTGGTAAAGCCCGACACCACGATTTCATCCAAACCTTCACCCAATTCCATAGTTACAGTTCTGTATAGCGTAAAGTTCACGATAGACTCCCAGTTAAATCCTGAAGCAGTAGTCACAGGATTCGCAGTTGCCTGGAATTCTATACCCCTGTTTCTGATTTTACCGATATTGATGGCCGTATTGGTAAATCCTGTAGATGGATCAATAGGAGCAAATGTGATCAGGTCATTGGTATTCTTTTGATAAACAGAAAGGTCAAATCTCAATTTATTGTTGAACATACCGGCTTCTATACCGAATTCAAGCTCTTCGTGCAATTCCGGTCTCAGGTTGGCATTACCCAGTTGGTTGCTCAAAGCCTGGGTTTGGAACAAAGTACCTGCTGCATTCTGGAAAGCCCTTGCATTCTGTACCAATACATTTCTCGTAGAATAGGGACTTGGGAAACCCGCTGAAGTACCAAAACCCAACCTAAATTTAAGGTCATTAACAGTGGTAGAGTTCCAGTTGAAAGCATCCGTAGGAAGGAAGGATACGGAAGCACCTGGATACAATATCCTTCTGTTTTCAGGCTCCACGGTGGAAGTCCAGTCATTTCTTGCAGAAAGGTTCAGGAAAAGGTAGTTGTCATAGTCCAAGGTCACGTTGGCATAAACCCCCATTCTTCTTTCTTCTTCAGTAAAGTTCAAAACTCTACCAGTCAAAGGATCTCTGGAAGATGCCTGAAGGAAGTTGGAATGTCTGAAAAGGTCAAAAGCCAACTGACCGGTAGATACTATACCATCCTGCTCATAAACATCATATCGGGAGTTACCACCGATCAAAGCAGACATGGAGATCTTCTCAGAGATGTCCTTTCTCCAATTGATGATCAAATCCTGATTGTAAATAGTGTTGTTCACATCAAGGGATCTCATATACCCGGTGTTGATCAAGGTACTTACACCACCACCGCCACCGCGGTTGTATCTGGCTTGTCTGTTTTCAGAATAAGTATCCAAACCAAATCTGTATGTCACAGAGAAATTGTCATTGATGTCATAGTTCAATGAAGTGGAGTTGAAGAAACGGTTTACTGTAGAAGCATCTACGAAGTTTCTTACCAACCAGTAAGGGTTTACCTGATCATTGTTACCCCTGAAAAACACATTGGACCTGTCTACAGGATTTTCAAAAGGAAGACCTGCCAAATCAACAGAACGAGGTGTGTAAAGGGTGTTGGCAAATACAGAAGGGATACCGGCATTAGGACCGGAACCAAAAGCCGCATTTACTGGAGGAGATACCAAATCTGTAATGGCAAAAGTGAAAGATGAATTCACGGTCAGTTTGTCCGTTACAGAAGACTTGATGCCCAAGCCGAAGTTATACTTCTGCAGGTTGTTGCCTGGCGTAAAGCCTTCATCATCGGTGTAGCCAAAGGAAGCAGAGTAGGAAGTCCTCTCAGAAGCCCCTGCGATCTGAATGGAGGTATTGGATACAATCCCAGTTCTGAAGAATGCAGTAGATACATCTTCATAAGCCCTGTAATCGTACCTGATTGGAGTTACTCCATCAGCTTCAAAGAACTCAGGAAATGCATTTCTGATAGAAGCAACTCCAGAAGATGAAATCGGGTGACCGATCTGCAAACCCTGATCCATTCTAGGACCGAAGTTGGAAAAGAAGAATCCAGGCTGCTGCTGGAAACCGTTACCGTAGATCTGACCGAAAGTCGGCAAAGATGCCGCCCTGTTTCCGAATACAGACTGGTTGATGGTCACCTCAGCCTGTCTTCTTTTGCTGGCGCCTGACTTAGTAGTGATCAAAACCACACCATTTCTACCCTGATCACCGTAAAGTACAGTAGCAGAAAGACCTTTCAACACGGAAACATTTTCGATGTTGTTAGGGTCGATGTCCAAGAAACGGGAAGAAGTGGTCGCACCACCATTGGCAAAGTTGGCCGCGGCATTGGTTCCGGAGCTAAATGGCACACCATCTACTACGAATAGGGGCTGATTGGAACCGGTAGCAGAGGAGTAACCTCTGATGATGATGTTGGTACCGGAGCCTGATAGACCATTGGTAGCAGTGATGTTAACACCTGCTACTTTTCCTTGAAGTACTCTGGAAACGTCAGCTTCTGGTCTGTTTTGGATGAGTTCGTCACCCACAGTAGACACTGCGTATCCAAGGGCCTTCTTATCCTTCTCAATACCGATCGCCGTTACTACCACTTCTGATAGTTGAGACGCGTCTGTAGTGAGGGTTACATTGATTACGGATCTGTTTCCGATCGCCTCTTCCTGGGATTTCAATCCCACAAAAGAGAAAATCAGAACGTTGGATCCGTCAGGTACATTAATAGAGAAATTACCATCCAGATCGGTGGTAGTCCCTACAGTAGTACCCTTTACGAGAACGGATGCGCCTGGCAAGCCCAGTCCGTCTTCATCGGAAATTACCGTTCCGGTAATTACCCGTTGTTGCGCCGACACTTCCATTGGAAAGTGCCATGGTGAAAAGCGCAATAACAAAGAGTAAAGCTTTTCTCATAAGGTATTTAGTTTAGTTGATGTGTAAAGAAAAATTATTTATCGCAATTTTCAAAATAGGCCCTATATTCTTTAAGCGCTCTGTAATTCCATAAAATATTAAACTTTTAACCAATTTTAACAAGGTTGGTCTTAACATATTTTTATAACATCTTTTGATTGTTACATTTTGACATAAAAATTGATTTCAAAGGCCTAAAAACCATTCTAACGGCACCTAGAGGTGATTATTTGGCAATCACAAATATGCTACATGAATTATTCAGGAAAGGAGCCTAATTCTGGAAGTATACAAAATAATATTTGGTAACACAATAAAAGCAGGAATGAATAAAATCTATATTTTTTTGCCAAAAATATAATTTTTACAAATTATTTAGATTCAATTTTCTCTATTTTACAAAATTGAGGTCATATTTTTTGATATTTACTATTCCAACCCTCAAATTTCTCAAATGATATAGAATTTGTTCGCTTTATCTGAAAAAAAAATTTAAGAAATGAAAAATCAGGTTCCAATTCCAGAAAAGCTTGGGAGAAAAATCGGGCCTATTTTAAAAATAGGGTGGGTTTTTGGAGGTTTGGTAAAAATTTTAGGTAAAATTCCGGAAGTAAGGGTAGTACAAGTAGTAAGGGGAATTACAGAATCGTAGTTCTTTCCGCAAGTCAAAAACAAAATATTATTCCGATTTATAAATTTCAACCATTTGTAAAATGTATCTTTTACAAAAAGATAAGGCCATGCTCTTGTGAACATGGCCTTTTTTGATTTTTTATTTTGAAAATATCAGAATGTAAAGCGTATGGAGAGGGCTACTTCGTCTCCCCAAAAGCCTGCGTCTCCAAAATTTATAACAGGTTTCCAGTCCAGCGAGAGGTTGATTGGGGCGTTATCAAATTTATAGTCCAGGCCTATGATTCCATCAAGTCCTACCACTGTAGCGGACACCCTATTATCACCCCATGGCCTGTTGCTTCTTCTGGCATTCCAGGTTCCCACGTGCGCACCACCTCCAAAAAACCACATGAGGCCTTTGACATCAGAGATGTCTTTATGGACTTCATAGAGGCCTGTTATGACAAATCCTCCCCATCTTGAGTGCAATATACCCTCAAGTGCGGCGTCTTGGGAAATGAAATGTTTTACGGTCAGACCATTACTGACACCGGCCCTTAGACCGATACCTGTGGTGTACTGTGCATAAGATTGGTTTCCGACAGCCATACAGAAGACGATGGCTGATAAAAAGAGAAGTTTTTTCATAGTATAGCTTTTTAAGAATAGATGATATGCTTTTAAAATCGTGCCAAATTACGTGTTTCAGGCGGATTTGCAATGTGGGGGGGGGGTATTTGGGAGAGGGGAATGCATTACATGTGCCTACAGCACATTAAGCTTAACCTATCAAATTCCAAATGCCATGATGTGCCTTGAAACCACAAAAGTCCCAGAGAGACTTCCTATTGGTAGAGAGGAAAATACCATCATAAAGCCCAACAAGCTTGTAGGGCTTGCCCAACAAATAAACAGACCGTCCCCACAGGACGGTACCCCTGATCTAAACATTTTTCCCACCTAAGGGATGTGCCTACAGCACATTCAGCTTAACCTATCAAATTCCAAATACCATGATGCGCCCTCAAACCACAAAAGTCCCAGAGGGACTTCCTATTGGTAGAGAGGAAAATAGCATCAAAAAGCCCAACAAGCCTGTAGGGCTTGCC
Organism: Arthrospiribacter ruber; assembly: GCF_019343195.1. Taxonomy (GTDB): domain Bacteria; phylum Bacteroidota; class Bacteroidia; order Cytophagales; family Cyclobacteriaceae; genus Arthrospiribacter; species Arthrospiribacter ruber. Next base: position 509,241 of record NZ_RPHB01000003.1, on the reverse strand, counting down.
CAACAAACATACAGGCCGTCCCTACAGGACGGTATCCCGGATCTAAACATCATTCCTACCAACAGGATGTGCCTACAGCACATTCAGCTTAACCTATCAAATTCCAAATGCCATGATTTGCCCTCAAACCACAAAAGTCCCAGGGGGACTTCCTATTGGTAGAGAGGAAAATAGCATCAAAAAGCCCAACAAGCCTGTAGGGCTTGCCCAACAAACATACAGGCCGTCCCCACAGGACGGTACCCCGGATCTAAACATCATTCCTACCTACGGGATGTGCCTACAGCCCTTTCAAAACACCACCACACCCTCGGGAAAAACACAGGCATCCAATGCCACATCATGCTCCTCACTCCCAACCTGATCCACTGGTGCAAAAAAACTCACTCCCAACTTAAATACATCTCTGCCTATGCGCTCAAAAAACTTATCATAAAAACCCTTGCCATAACCCAATCGATGACCTGAGCTGTCCACTACCAAAAGAGGAACCAATACCAACTGAACTTTTCCCGGATCAACCAATACCTTTGATACCGGATCGGGAATCCCCATGTCATTTACTTCAAATTCACGAATCCCGGTAATGTCCAAGGTCAACATTTCCTCTCTTTCCGCATCAATACCTGAAGTATATATGGTGTAGCCATTTTTTTCCAAAAATTCCAAAATAGGAAAGGTATCCACTTCCCTGTTCTTTTTAATGGGCAAAAAAACATGGATATGCCGAAACTCAGGATGTTTTTCCAAAAAATCAATCGCATGCCCTGCTATCAGCTCAGATAATCTCCCCGCTTCTTCCAAAGACAATGACTTCCTTTTTTCTTTAAACTCCTTTCTCAGCTCCTGCTTATTCATTTTCGGTTCTCAATATCATATATCCAAAATCCAAAGGATCAAACAAGCCAAAGAGTTTTTCTACAAAACCATCATCCTCCAGATAAAACTTCATGAAATTTTCAACCCTTTCCTGAGGACTTCCACCTGGATTCATGTAGTCCAAAAGTTCCACCCTTTGACGGATTCCAGTCTGCAGTTTCCTTTCTTCTGCCTTTCGCACCTTATTGGCCAATTGATCGAGGATTTTTTGTGCACGCACCTCCCCAGCTTCAAAAGCGTTGACCAAACTCTTTTCCAATCCTGAGATTTTGGGCTTCACCTGGGCAAACAATTTTTCCAAAGCCTCCTTTTCTTCAGTGAGGTGTATATCAGTCTGGGCATTTGATACAACAAAAGCCCGTTTCCACTCGAGAAAATCCTCAAATAAGTCCTTTTCCTTCAGTCCGAGCTTTTCAGCTTTTCGCTGGGCATATTTATTCAGTACCACAGCGAAATTTCTTGGCATGATTGCCGGAAGGGGGACCTTATAGCAATCAAAGACCCTTTTCAACTGTAGCCAATAAGCCACTTCTGCGGGACCACCTAAATACGCTATATTGGGCAATACCATTTCCTGGTACAAAGGACGCAACACCACATTAGGGCTGAAGCGCTCAGGGTGTTTTTCAAGCTCCTCCAATAGCTCTTCCTCAGTGAAGGAAAGGTCAGTCTGCAACACCTTATATATAGTACCGCTTTTTTCCAGCCTTTCCCTGCTCCCACTCCCCATGTAAAACAGGTTGATCTGACGGGGATACACCTGACTCTTGTAACCCAGCTCATCCAATGCTTTTGTTTGCTTTTCGCAAAGGCTGTTGGCCTGATGCTGCAAAAGATCATCCTTCATCACTGGCCCAAACACCCGTTTCAAATCTTCCGAATGACCATCTAGGATCAATAGGCCCTTTGACCCAAAAATGGCGTGGACATACTTCCTAACAGCTTCTGAAAGTGTTTTTGAATTAAGGTAAGCCTCTCTGAAAAAATCAGGGACAAAATGCTGCACTGTTTTAAAAAAATCTTTGAAACTCTCATCCAAAAGAAACTCCCCAACAGGCCCTTTTTGGGAACTGTTCCATTGGTATTTTTTCCCGTCCAACTTGAAGTAATTGATTTCCTCAAAGTCATGGTCTTCGGTGGCCATCCAGTATACCGGGACGAAGTGCATATCGGGATATTGCTCATTGAGCCTTTCGGCCAGCCTTACAGTGGATACGATCTTGTAGATAAAATACAATGGCCCTGTAAAGAGATTGAGCTGATGTCCTGTGGTGACCGTAAAAGTATTTTCCTGCTTGAGACTATCGATCTGTTTTGCGGTCAATGCCCCATGCTCAATTCCCTGGTATTGTTGCTTCAGTACAGACGAAAGGATTTCTCTGTTTTCTTGGGGAAAATTCCGTCCTTTTGCGAGTTTACCCAGATTTTCAAGTGAAGGGTGAAGGTTATAAAACTGTCTTAATTCAGGTTTATCACCTATATAATCCAAAAAAAGTTGTGAAAATTGTCCTGTACAGGCAGGTTCGACGGTGGTCTTGTTCATGGATAATTGGGTTCAATAGAGGTATTGAATGTACAAAGCTTTCTAACTACTCCACAAATAATAAAGTTCGTATATTTTTTGTATTTACAAGAGTGGTCTGTGGTTCATTTGGAGCAAGGTAATTGATTTCTGCTTATTTCCCGCTGAGTGGAAGTCTTGTCTGCTTTGTGAACCTTTAATGCCACAAAGGCACTAAGACACCAAGATGGCTTCACCTTGTCATTTTGAACGAAGTGAAAAATCTGTGTTAGCGTGTATGTAACAGACCCTTCCTTCGTCAGCGTGACAAAGTGAAAGCCTTGTCAAGTCTTGATCATTAAAAAACACCAATCGTGCTCTCAGCTTCGCTATGTCATGCATCTCCGACGCAGGGGAGAAGAGTTATTAAAATCTATATTTACAGACAGCGTTTGACTATTGATTAAAACCCCGAAGGGGTTAAACCATGAATAGCCCCGGGTAGCAACCCGGGGAATTCATGGAATTGAGTTAAGATCCAACCCTAAAGGGGTTGAACTAAATCAGGAATATGATTATATCAATGGTAACGTAGTGAAGCATCTCATTTTTACTTAATACCCACAAAGACAAAAAAATAAAAATAAGCATCTTTGTACCTTATCCATGAAAACATGAACAAAGGAAAACTCTACCTTATCCCCAATATTCTTGCAGAAAACACCCATGCGGTAATCAGCCCTCAGGTAAAAGAAGTCATTTCCAAAACCCGGTATTTTTTGGTTGAAAATATCCGCACAGCCAGGAGATACATCAGCAGTCTGAAGCTTGGGCTTACCATAGAAGATTTACACTTTGAAGTTTTGGATAAAAATACCAAAGGAGTGGAACTGGAAAAAATCATGCAGCCCATTTTTGAAGGAAAAGATATAGGAGTGATTTCAGAGGCAGGTTGCCCCGGTATTGCAGATCCAGGTGCCCTAGCAGTAACATTTGCACATCAACATGACATTCAGGTAGTGCCGCTGAGCGGACCGAGTTCCATGTTTCTGGCCTTGATGGGATCGGGTTTCAATGGGCAGTCATTTGCATTTCACGGTTACTTGCCCATCCAGAAAAAAGAAAGGATACAGGCGATCAAAACCCTAGAGGCTGAATCTCTGAAAAACCGTACGACCCAGATTTTTATGGAGACGCCTTTTCGCAACAATCATTTACTGGAAGATTTATTGGCCAATCTAAGACCGGATACCCAATTGTGCATTGCCAAAAACCTAACCGGTTCCGATGAAATGATCAAAACCAAATCAGTAAAGGATTGGAAAAGGGTAAAAATCGATTTGCATAAGATCCCTACAGTTTTTGTATTGTATTCGGCGTAAAAAAAAACTCCCCTAATCACAGGGGAGCTCAAATGGATTAAAGAAAAAGTATAAGGATTAGTTTGGCCACGAATGACACCAATTAGCACGAATTGATGATGATCTTTCCTGAGAACCTGACCTAGCTCCTTATGAAAGCCTCAAATACAACAATATTTCAATCGTATTTTATGAGTATCCGGATCCTTGCACGTTAAACCTTAAGAGCCAAACCGCCAACTTTACTTTTAACAGTAAATTTGGGTATTGGAGGGTGGGAGGAATTTCGACCGGGCCAGCGCAGGCCTTGAGCGTGGATAGGATTCGAAATTCTTGATTTTTTGGCTACTTTTTCATCAAAGCCTGTCCCGAAAATCGGGAGAAAAAGTAGCTTCATAATCAAATTTTGATTAGAATTAAGCAGAAAGAACTGGTTCAAAACAATCTATGGCTACGTGCAATGAAGCGTATACTCATATTGTATTTCTATAATTCTCTCAAACCACTTCACCCTTGGAACCTACATTTATGCTCCCGTCCCTACTCTATTTCTATTTATCCCGAATCGCTCTGCTCACGGGACCTTCGCTAAAGCTCCGGTTTCAATAATATTTCTACTGTATTTCAATCAAATATCCACCAATATCACAAAGTGAATATCCACTAATATCTATCTCAATTATATTTCACCAACCGTATATTTCCATTGTATATCAATTATATCACGGCTCAATCAACACCCTATAAGAATCATACAGGATCATGATATCATCTACGTAATTGACAGCCAGATGCCCTTTGGCAAAGCCAAGGTTTACTACAGGATCTTTGTAATACTCAGGGTCGGTTTTAAGACTCAGGAAATGGGCGATACTCTCCCAATTCTGCGGATTTTTCCCATACTTAATGGCAAGCTTCCAGGCATCTTCCACATGGCCATGCCCAATATTGTAAGAAGCCAGGATCACTTTGATACGTTCATTGGTTTCGGGAATCCGTTCACGCCAAAACCTATCCAAATACCTGAGGTAGTTCACTCCTCCCATCAAGCTCTGAAAAGGATCATTGGGATCCTCTACCCCAAACCTTTCCAATGTCACAGGCATCAGTTGCAGCAAGCCCACGGCTCCTGCATAAGAAGTAGCTGTAGTATCGAAGCGGGACTCCTTGTAAACTAGGGACGCCAAGAGTCTCCAGTCCCATCCCAGGGATTCGGCGCCTTCCTGGATCAACCCATCAAAGGGAGAAATACTGTTTCCCGCCAATGAGGAAAAAGGACTATTGCTTCTGAAGTAACTGTTTTTTGAGTTTTGAAAATATTTGGCATACATCATATTGGTGTAGCCTGTTTTTTGTTTTTGGGAAAGCCAGTCGTTGATGGAGGATTTCAAATCGGGGGCATTGTGCCTGACAGCCCAAGCCACGTCAGATTTGGGGCTGATCTCCAATGATACGTCAAGGTCATCATAGTAGGTCGCATTGACCAAACCTACCACACGGTCTACTACTGTAAAGTCGATCTGGTTTTTGACCACCTTGTTGACAAAAGAGTCACTGTCTCCCTTTTCTTCAATAATGGCCAAAGAAATGCCATGCTCTTTTTGCAGAGCGCAAAGCTGCTCTTTATACACAGCGTCTTTTCGGATATGGATGATTTTGTTATGCAGGTCCTCCACTTTATTGACCTTACTGTTTCTTTGCTTTTGAACCAGGACTGTTCCCATCTGACCCAAAGGCTCCGTAAATGAAGCATACTTCTGCCTTTCCTCATTTATCTCAAGGTTCATGGCAATAATATCCGCCTGTCCTCTATTGAGCAGGTAAAAAGCTTCATTGATATCGGATTTGACGATCAAGTGCAGCCGCACACCCAGGTGATTGGCCAGATTTCTGAGCATTTCAAATTCATAGCCCATTCTTCTGCCTCTGTAGATGTAGTAGCTGGTCGATGAATTGTCCACTACCGCCCTGATAAAACCTCTTTTGACGATTTCCTCAAGGTCAAGCGGTACGGGATTTTCCCAGAAGTTCTCCTGCTTTTTCTCTCGCTCAAAAAAAGTGCATTGCACTCCAAACAGCGTGAAAATTAAAATCAGGGATATGGTATAAAGGGTTTGCTTCATTTATTTCAGGTCCAAAAACTTGGACATGGTAAACCAAGGGACTCCTTTAACAAATTATATACCAAAGTCTTACGGAAGCAGATTTAAATAAAAATAAGAGGGATTTGAATCTGCGCAGAATTTGTCCTGATAATAGGTAGGGATCGTCATTCTTAGTGAAGCGAAGGGTCTCTTTGACTTGAGTGCAGGAGATTCTTCGTTCGTTCCTCACTACCATTGACAGAAATATACGTCACTCTGACGAAGGAAGAGTCTCCCATTGTTTAGGAGATGCTTCGACTCCGCAAGCTCCGCTCAGCATGACGAACCGCTACCCGTCATTCTGAACGCAGTGAAGAATCTCCCACCATTAAGGGAAGGAGATCTCCCGCAATGCTGCGGGACAGGCTTTCACCTCCGCAAGCTCCGGTTACCATTGACAGAAACGTACGTCACTCTGACGAAGGAAGAGTCTCCCATTGTTTAGGAGATGCTTCGACTCCGCAAGCTCCGCTCAGCATGACGCGTAATTTTGTCATTACCCTTTCTGAACATTCCCTAAATGTTAAAATCTCAGCATGACGCAAAACCACATCATGCTTCTCCGCAGCAGAGAAGCATCAAATCCCCTTAGCGAGCCTTGGCCTCTTAGCGTGAACACAATCACTTTAAAGTCATAGAAAACTGCTCAGTCCCGTTTTGATAAAAAATCCTGCCGGACAACCTCATCAGTTCAATTTCCATTTCTTTGATATTATAAAGGGCTGTAATCAATCTGTCTTGAGCGGTAAGCAAGTTCACTTGGGCATCTCTAAACTGCAAGTAATCAGCTATCCCTAGTCTAAACCTTTCCAAAGCAATATCAGCGCTTTCGGTAGCTACCTGATAATTCGCATATTCTATATCCAACAGTTCTATATTCGTTTGATAAATATTGTATGCCCTTTGAATGTCAGAAACCAGTTGGATTTCCATTTGAGAAACAGCGATTTCCGCATTTAACCTTTGAACCTTGGCATTTTGAATTCTTCGGTTCAAGGCAAAACCATTGAAAAGATTAATCCCAGCTGTAAAGCCATAATTGAAACCAACATTTTGACTGAAAAGCGCAAAGCCAGCTTCAGCGACAGATGTATTATTATTGTATGAACCTACCAAATTAATGAAAGGTAGCCTAGCAGCCTGTGTTTCTCTCAAAGCTAAATAGGCAACATTTTCGTTTCTTTGGGTGACCAAAAACTGCTTGTTGTTCATATAAGCATTCTCCACAAGGTTTTCCAATAACAAATTGTTTTCAACAATTATGGTATCATTTACATCCAACTTGGTATCAGGAGATAAAGCCAAAAATTCATTTAGATTGATCCGGGAATTTTTTATCGCCAACTGTTGATTGACTAAAAGCGACTTATCCGCATTATAATCTACCTGTGCCGTAAGGAAATCTCTTTTCCCAGCTCCACCCAATTCATACCTTGCTTTGGCGATGTCAAGCCTTGATTGGGACAATTCAAGGGTCGTTTCCAAAACTTTTTGTCTCTGTATCTCCAAAACCAAGCGATAATAAGCAGTAGCAATTCCCGCAACAGTATTTTCCACCATCACCTTGGCTTCCAATTCACTTACCTCGGCCAATTTCCCCATAATTCTCATAGTGTAAATGGCTTCCGGCCTTAAACCATAACCCGCGACAATCGAATAATTTTCAATGTTAGACTCAGCATTATCTATTCTGGTGAGGTCCGTTTGATTCACAAACTGTTGAACTGCATCAACAATTGTAAATGTCCTCTGAAAAGTCGCATCAATAACTGGAAACAGCAAACTACCTCTTGTAATCTGCGCTTCTTTTTCAGCGATCAATTGCTCATTTTTCGCAATCTTGACACCAAAATTATTGTCAAGACCAATCAATATGGCTTCTTCCAGATCAATACTGGTAGAATCCTGGGCAAGTGAAATATGCTGACCAAAAAATGTCAGGGCTAATAAACAAATCAGTTTTCTCATTGTGCGCGCGCTAGTCTTCCTTTTTTAGAAGTTAAGAAGGTGTAAACGGATGGGATTACAAATAAAGTCAGGATAGTGGAGAATGCCAGACCACCTATCACCGCAACCCCCATCGGAACACGGCTTTCAGCACCTGCTCCTAAAGCCAAGGCAATAGGAAGGATACCAAGAATAGTGGACAAACTTGTCATCAGGATAGGTCTGAACCTCGCAGCGGCTGCTCCCTCTATGGCTTCATCAATACTCATTCCCTGGGCTTTGCGCTGATTGGCAAATTCTACGATCAGGATACCGTTTTTAGTCACCAATCCTATGAGCATGATGATCCCGATCTGGGAGAAAATATTCAGGGTAAAGTCAAAGAGCCAAAGTGAGAACAAGGCGCCAAACAATGCCAATGGCACTGTAAACATAATGGTCAATGGATCAAGAAAACTTTCAAACTGGGCAGAAAGCACCAAGTATATCAGTATAAGCGCAAACAAGAAGGCAAAAATCAGTGAGTTGGAACTGTCCCTGAATTCTTTGGATAACCCAGCCAGATCTGTACTGAAGGAATCATCCAAAACCTCCGCCGCAATCCTATCCATCTCATCCAAACCAGCCCCAATGGTGTAGCCGGGTGCAAGGGAAGCAGTAACCGTGGCACTGACAAATCTATTGAACCTGTACAGCTGCGGAGGAGTACTGTTTTCACGGATATTGACCAAGTTGTCCAATTGTATCAACTGACCGTTTTCCGCCCGAACATACAGCATCCTTAGGTTGATCGGTTCATTCCTGTCCTGAAGCTGCATTTCACCGATCACTTCATACTGCTTGCCGTTCATGATAAAATAGCCGAAGCGCTGACCGGAATAAGAAAGCTGCAAAGTCCTTGCAATTTCCTGAACGGAAACACCGATATTTCTGGCCTTTTCCCTGTCAATTTCCACCTCGATTTCAGGTTTGGTAAACTTCAGATTGATGTCAGCATAACCGAACACCTCACTGGCATTGGCTTTTTCCATAAATGTTGGAATGACTTCTTTGAGCTTGTCAATGGTAGGCGCCTGAAGCACATATTGCACGGGCAACCCTGCTCTTCTGTCCCCTATGGAAGGTGGTTGAGTAACGAACGCCCTGACGGCGGTGTACTTTCTCAACATGCCCTGCACCTGATCAAAGATCTCCTGCTGTGACCTTTCTCTTTCAGTTGCTTCCTTAAGGATAAGCCTTAGAAAGCCAGAGTTGGTGCTGGCTGTCCCAAAGCCTGGAGAGGTCACGGTGATGATCCCTTCCCTTTCTTCTTCTGGGATAATCTCCATAAAATCCTGGGTCATTTCGTCCAACACCCTGTCCATGTACCCAAAAGTAGCACCCTCGGGACCGGTGAGATTCACCCTCATTTCCCCCCTATCTTCTATGGGAGAAAGCTCTGTTGGGATAATGTTGAAAAACTGATAAATCCCAAAACCCATCAATGCAATGATGACAAAAGCCACCCAACGGATTTTCATGAATTTGCCCAGAAGGATGTTGTATTTTTCATTGAGCCACACAAATATGGGCTCTGTGAAATTATAAAATGCATTTTGCTTTTCTCTTCTTTTGAGTAGCTTGGAGCTTAGCATAGGAGTCATCGTCAAAGCCACAAAAGAGGAGATAATGACCGCTCCTGCTACCACTATTCCAAACTCCCGGAAGAGCCTTCCTGTAGTACCTGTCAGAAATATCACCGGAAGGAATACTGCTGCCAATGCCACAGTAGTAGCGATTACAGCAAAAAATATCTCTTCGGCACCTTTCTCAGCGGCTTTATCCGGATTTTCACCTTTTTCGATCCGGGTATAGATATTTTCCAATACCACAATGGCATCATCCACTACCAGACCGATAGAAAGCACTATCCCCAGGAGGGTAAGTACATTGATAGAGAAATCCATCAGGTACATGATGAAAAACACCCCTACCAATGAAATCGGAATGGTAAGTACAGGAATAAAAGTAGTCCTCCAATCTCTCAAAAAGAGGAAAATGATGGTTACTACAAGTAAGAAAGCTATAAGAATGGTTTCCTGAACCTCTGAAATGGAATTACGGATAAACTTGGTCGAGTCAAAACCAATCCCCAATTGTATGTCCGCCGGAATGTCCTTTTTGATGGTCTCCAGTCTTTTGTAAAACTCATCGACAATTTCAATATTGTTGGAGCCGGGCAATGGCACCAAAACCACCCCTACCATGGGCACACCATCTCTTTTGAGTACAGTTCTTTCATTCAAAGCAGCCATCTCTGCCCGGCCAATATCCTGAAAGCGTACTATATTGTTTTGGTCTTCTTTGATAATTAGGTTATTGAACTCCTGAGGCGTATTGAGGCGGCTTTTGGTCCGCACAGATAGTTCAATGGTAGATCCTTCAATCCTTCCTGAGGGCAGTTCCACGTTTTCAGTCTGCACTTTTGTGAGCACATCCAGAGGCGTAATCCCATAAGAGGCCATTTTGAGCGGGTCTATCCTCAGCCTGATGGCATACTGTTTTTCCCCCCAGATCTGAACCGTACTGACACCCGGGATCGTCTGTAGCCTTTCTTTGAAAATATTATTGGCCACATCGGAAAGCTCCAACAGGCTTCTTCTATCACTTTGGACATTGAGAAATACGATGGGCTGGGAATCGGCATCGGCTTTGGATACCACGGGAGGCTCTGTATCCGGTGGGAGCCTCCTTACTGCTCCGGACACTTTGTCCCTTACATCATTGGCAGCGGCCTCCAGATCAGCTCCTACATCAAACTCCACGGTGATGTTACTGGTACCATCATTACTGGTAGAGGTCAGTGAACGGATCCCTGCAATACCATTGATGGCCTCTTCAAGGGGTTCTGTAATCTGTGCCTCAATGACATCTGCATTGGCTCCTACATAAGTGGTCCTTACATTGATGATGGGAGGATCCACGCTCGGGAATTCCCTCACCCCCAAAAGACTGATGCCGATGGCACCAAACAAGATAATGACCAAAGACATTACTATGGCCAATACCGGTCTTCGTATACTGATGGTTGATAAACTCGCCATGATCAGTTGATTTTATTGTACTCGACAGTCATTCCTGTCCTTACTTGCAGCACTCCAGTGGTCAATACCAGATCACCTTCCCTCAATCCATCCACTATCTGAACCTGACGTTCGGTCCGGGTACCGATGGATACCTGTTTTTCTTCTACTACACCTTCCTGATTTGTCACAAATACCTTATAGCCGCTCAGTTCAGGAATGACTGCTTCCGCAGGTACCAACATGGCATTTTCTTCCACTCCCAGCACAAATTTGATCCTTACAAACATGCCTGGCAAAAACTTCCTATCCCTATTCGGGCTGGTGGCACGCAGCCTGAGTGTTCTTGTTCCTGCATCTATGGTAGGCTCATAAGCATATACCGTTCCTTCTACCTCTGTACCCCCCGTTTCACTTGAGAAGAATATCTTGGACCCTAACTCCACCATCGGGGCATACCTCTCAGGAATGGAAAATTCAATTTTGATGGGATCAATATTCACTATACTGGCAATGATATCAGCTGTACCTATCACACTTCCTTCCGACACCAGCCTCAGACCCAAAATACCATCAAAAGGAGCCCGAACAATGGTTTTGTTCAATTGTGCTTCTACCAATTGAATGTCAGAAAGATTGGTATTGAACTGATTGAGGACAATGTCATACTCTTCCTGGGAAATGGCTTCCTTTTCCAAAAGCTGCTTCTGTCTGTTTTCCTGGCTTTCAAAAAGTTTTTTGGTGTATTCCAGTCTTTGGAATTGGGCACGCAGCTCATCATCATTGAGATACAGCAATGGCGTACCTTTTTTTACAAATTCCCCCTCTCTAAAAGCGATTTTGGTGACCAGTCCGGATATTTCAGGACGCAGGTTCACCGTTTCATTGGGGAGAACAGTACCTGTGACGCTGAGGTTGTTTTCCAACCTTTCAGGTCTGACTTCCACCACATTTACAGGAAGGGGCTGATTGCCTCCCTGGCCCCCTGAGCTACTGGAAGATGACCCCTCAGAAGTATTTCCAAAAATCTGATCCTTTCTGGGATAAATAAAAATAACAGCAACCACCGCAATGATGGCCACAGTAAGCAATATTTTGGTTTGTTTTTTCATCCTAGGGTGATAAAAAGAGAATTAGTGTGTTTGAATATGGTTTTTAAGAAAGCTTAATGACAATTGGTTGAATGCCTCAGGCTGCTCTACATTGACGACATGTCCGCAGTCTTTGACAATTTTCAGAAAGGAAAGTTTATGTTCTTTTACAATTTTCTTTACCGGCTCCAAAAACATGATGTCCTCGTCTCCCATAACATAAAGTGTGGGAATAGGCATTTCTCTTTCCTTAAAATACCTTAAGAGTGGATTGACATCTTTGGTCATTTTAAACCAGCGGATAAATTCTTTCTGGCATAGCCTCTTTGCCTCTCTGATAAAAAGGTTTCTGGATTCCGAATGGTGCCTTCTTGGCATGATTATCCAGGCAAAAAGACTGTACAGCCACATGTAGGGAACCACACTTTTGAACGTATTGCCCAGCAAAACCAAAACCCTGGAAGTAAAATTCAGCCTTGTGATTGCTCCAGCCATGACCATGGATTTCACTCTTTCAGGCTCCATTTCTGCCAGTTGCCTGATCAAAATGGTTCCAAGAGAAACTCCCATAAAATGTGCAGGTGGAATCCCGAGGTGGTCCAGTACCTCTATGATGTCTTTGGTCACAGCGGGGAAAGTATACTCCTCCTTCCAGATATTTTTGATTGAACTGGCCGATCTGCCATGCCCTCGTAGGTCTATCAGCAAAAGGTTGAATTCTTCTCTGAATTCCCTGATCTGCTTATGCCAGATAGAAGAGGAACCACCTGCCCCATGGATAAACACTACCCAGTCTTCGCTAGAAGAATGCTTGTATGTTTTATAGTACAACATGCCTTTATGATTGGTGCTGAGCATATAACTGGTTAGGGTTATCGATGGTTATTCAACCGAAAGCTACGGGCTTTCGTTCGGCATTGAAAAGAAATAAACACAGGTGGCATTACTTGACTTTTAGCGGTCAATTTAGAAAGATTCTAAGCTGGGAAAATATTTCTATCATGTATTTTTTACATACGACATAATTATATGCTTCTTTACCAGAAGCCTCAATTTCTGATACAAATGGGTGTTCCAAAACAATATCCACTAGTATCTAATCCTGAAGATTCGGGATCGATTTAACCTGAAAATCCAGGCTTAATTTCAATATTGGCAAAGATCCGCATATACCTACTACCTTATTCCCTATCTGCTACTTTGCAAATATCTGGGATTCATCCTGAAAGGATTTAAATTCCAAAGCATTGCCGGAAGGATCCAGAAAAAACATGGTAGCCTGCTCTCCTACCTCACCCTGAAACCTGATATAAGGCTCTATGATAAATTCAGTTTCTTCAGCCTTCAGCTTATCGGCCAAAGCATGCCATTCGTCCCATGGAAGAATTGCACCGAAATGTCTTACGGGAACATTTTTCCCATCCACTTGATTGGCCTGTGCCTGATTCAGTTCCTCTGGCTTCACATGGGCAGAGAGTTGATGCCCAAAGAAATTGAAATCTATCCACTTCTCAGTAGACCTACCGATTTCGCATCCCAACAGTCCTCCATAAAAAGCCCTGGTTTCTTCTATGTCCCTGATAGGAAAAGCTAAATGAAAAGGTTTAAATTGGCTCATAATAATGATTTTAGTTCAGTAAATTTGCAGGGAATTTTCGGTTAAATAAAAGCATTTTTACACATGGGCAAGAAAACTGTTTCATTGGTATTATCCAGTGGTGGTGCAAGAGGCATGGCGCATATCGGTGCCATTGAGGCACTTGAAGAAGCCGGCTATGAGATTGTATCCATTGCCGGCTGCTCAGCAGGTGCACTGATAGGAGGCATCTACGCTACCGGGCAGTTGGATATCTTCAAAAACTGGATCTGCAACCTGGACAAAATTGACGTATTTTCGCTGATGGACTTCACCCTTTCCCGCAAAGGATTTATCAAAGGAGAAAAGGTGTTCCAGGCCCTCAAAGCATTGGTCGAGGATTGTGATATTGAGCAGCTAAAGGTGCCTTTTGCCTGCAATGCCGTCATGATTCCGTCCGGAGAAGAGAAAGTTTTCACTTCGGGCAGTCTTTATGAAGCCATACGTGCTTCTGTTTCCATTCCCACGGTTCTTACTCCTGCCAGGATTGGAGATTCAGAGTTTATAGACGGTGGCATTACCAATCCAATCCCCTTTAATCTGATCAGCCCTACTTCTCGGGGGAATTTACTCGTGGCAGTAGACTTGAACGGCCCTAAGTCGGCATTTGTACCTCCTCCTCCAAAAGAAAAAAAGGAAAGCGCTCTCAAGCTGCCACTATGGCTATCGGATTATCAGAAGAAATTTTCCAATTACTTCTATACAGAAGAGAAGGAAGAAAAACCAAAAGGCCTGAGTTCGGTAGAGCTGCTGAACTATTCCTTTGACCTGATACAGGACAAACTTTCCGAAATGGTCATCAGACAGCATCAGGTCGACATGTTGGTGGAAATATCCAGAGAACAGGCCGGGACATTGGAGTTTCACCGCTCTGCCGAACTGATTGAAATCGGGAAAAAGAAAATGAAAAAAACCATCAAAAAATTCGAAAGTGGACATAAAATCTCTAAATAACTTATTGGGAAACATAGACATTTACCTTTTGGACCAGATACTTAAAGGAAGGTTCCACCAGGAGATGAACATTCTCGATGCAGGCTGTGGAGAAGGCAGAAATAGCATTTACTTTTTAAATGGGGGGTACAGAATTTTTGGGATAGATTCGGATTTGAGTGCCATACAAATGGCCAGAGTCTATGCCAAAACCATTGATAAGTCTTATGACACTTTAAGGTTTCAGAAAGCATCAGTACAGGACATTCCATTTCATTATGCTGCTTTTGATGCAGTCATCTCTTCTGCTGTCCTGCACTTTGCAAAGAGTACGGAAGACTTCGAAAAAATGTGGGCAGAAATGCTCCGGGTGTTAAAACCGGGAGGAACTTTCTTTTTGAGAACATGCACTGACAGGGACAATATCCTTGCAAACTCCCCTTCTTTGGGACATGGCGTATATTTATTGCCAGATGGGAGTGAGAGGTTTGTATTTACCGAAGAACTTGAAAAACAACTGGTACAAAAGTACGGGCTGGAATATTTGGAACCTCCAAAAAGCGTGTTAGTTCACGGACAGAGGAGTATGGGAGTATTTGTTTTTAGGAAGAATCTATTCAATCATCTCTGACATGATTTTTGCCGAAAGAAGGCAGAGTGGGATTCCGCCACCTGGATGCACGCTTCCCCCACAGAAATACAGGTTTTGGATGTCACTGCTGTAATTGGCGTGACGGAGAAATGCAGCATACCGGTTGTTGGAACTGTTCCCATACAAGGCTCCCTGCGCACTTGAAGTCCTGGATTCAATGGTTCTTGGCTCCAAAATTTCCTCCACTTCGATCAAGGGTTCGATATCGGTATGCAGCGTTCTGTTGATTTTGTCAATGATATTTTTTCTGGCCTCAGTGATCAAGCTGTCCCAGTCCTGCCCCTGATTGTTGGGCACATTGATCATGGTAAACCAATTCATACATCCCTTTGGCGCATCGTCCGGCTTATAAACTGATGTGATGTTGATGTACACTGTAGGGTCGTCAAAGATGACCTTTTGATTGAAAATGTGATCAAACTCCTTTTTATAATCTTCTGAAAAAAGAATATTGTGAAGGCCCAATTGTTTGAACTCTTTCTTGATTCCCCAATAAAAAATCAATGCTGAACTTGATTTGGGCTGATTGAGCAATTTTGTGGGCTGTTTCTGTTTTTTGAGAATGGATTTATAAGCATTCACCATATCCATATTGTTGACTACAATATCAGCTGAATGGATATTTTCTCCTACCTGTACTCCGCTTGCTATGCCATTTTCCACCAAAACTTCTTCAACTTTTTGTTCAAAAAGGAATTCTACCCCCATTTCAAGGGCTAGCCTGTAAAGAGAAAGGGTAATGTCATGCATTCCTTTTTTAGGGAAAAATGCTCCAATATTGAATTCCAGGTGAGGAATAATATTGAGTGTTGCAGGAGTCTGATAAGGGTCGGAGCCATTGTAAGTAGCATACCTATTGAACAATTGAACCAATTTGGGATGTTTGAAAGACTTTTTATTGGCTGCATTCATGGTGTTGAAAATCCCCAGTTTGCCCATTTTCAGATAAGATTTTAAGGCTTGGGGATTGGTCCATGTGCTCCATTTATGCAGAGACCTGTGCATAAAAAGAGGTGAAAGGTGACGGTAGATATAATCTGACTGTTTTAAGGCTTTGACAATATTTTGGGAAGGTTCCCCAAGCTTGGTCTCCACTTCTTCTGCAAACTTGTAGGTGTCTGAATACGCATCAATGGTCTTACCATCTTCCCAAAAGTAATGACAGGTAACGGGCAGTTTGACATATTCAAAATGGTCTTTGGGATTTTTGCCACAGATACGGAAAAGCTCTTCAACCTGTTCGGGAAGGGTAAAAAGAGAGGGCCCTGCATCAAACCTGTAATTTCCCAATTGGAATTCGGAAAGCTTTCCACCAGGATAATTATTGGCCTCAAATACCTCCACCTGATAGCCTTTTACTTTAAGTCTGATAGCGGAAGCAATACCGGCAATTCCTGCCCCAATGATAATGGCCTTTTTTGTCATTTCTGATTAACCCACTTAGATGAAAGATGGTTTCGAAGGGAAAGATAAGTCAAGAATCAGGTAAATTACAGCCCACATTTATTCAAACTTCATTATTCGTCACAAAACTCACTATTTATTCAATTGATTTGCAGTGATTTATATCATGTTTTTCATTTTTTTTTCTTGGCTATTATTTAATATTTAAAACTGATAAAAATCAACAAAAAAGAATACTTCCAAAAAATTCAAAGTAAAAAATTAGCATTCGATTATTAACAGGATTTTATAAAATATTTAAATAAAAATATTTTTTTTCTATGTAAAATACATTTTCATGTTATTTTTATTACATTGGTATCACTATTTAACTTATATCAACCAAAACAATTCAATTATGAGGATAAGCCCTTATGCCAAAAGATCTGCCGGAGCGTGGATATTGGCGACTTTTATGATTTTATTTTCTTGTCAGGAACTTGAGGTACCTGATATGACAGCTGACGAAGTTGCTGCAGCTGCGGAACGTTTGGGACAGGATGGGCCCAACGGATTGATTTTCGGTTCTGAAGCACCAGGCGAAGCGTCCTCTCCCACGTCCGCCGGTGGCGTCATGCCGTATATCATTGCTGGAGCGAATCCAGGTGGTAATAGAACCTGCACCGAAGTCTCGAGTGCTTTCGGTGTTTCATTTGAATCCTCAACGGATAAAGATGATTATGGTAAAGAAGCCCAGTATGATTTAGGCCCATTCACCATAAAAATGACAAATGGGACTTTTATTGAATGGACCTTCAATGGAAGTGAAGACCAATGCTTGGATGAAGTTGCATTTATCGTAAAAGGTGGTAATGCCGCAAACGTATATGTTTATGGTGGAGGTTTTACTACAGATAGCGGATTAGCTTCTCCGCCAAACGCATCAGACGGTTCAGCAGGATTGAGCAACTTAACCATTTGCTTCACTGTCACGACCAGGCCTGATGCCCCAACCGTATCAGTTGACTCTGTTGAGGAATGTTATGAGGAAGGAGTAACCGAATCCTTGAATGCAAATGATTATATCACCTCATCTGATCCAGTAAAATGGTTCACGACTGTAGACGGTGACGAGTTAGCAAATCCTATTGTAACAGATCTTGACACTCCTGTAACACTATGGGCTGAGGCTTATAAAGGCAACTGCGTAAGCAGCAGCAGAACTCCTATCACTCTTACTCTTGAAGACTGTGGCGATGAAGAGGATTGCTACGACTGGGAAGGCGATACCGCATGGGCAGCTACAGCACCTGGTAATCAAAGGTATACCAACAGGGGAAACTGGGCTACATACATTTCCCATAGCCAAGGACTCGCAGGAGTAAACATCTATGCAGGACAGGACAAATTTGCAGGAACAGCCTCAATTTCTGAAAATAATGGCACAGTTACCATAAGCATTCAGCTCTCCGGAGACTTTGAGTTTGGAGATGGGGAAGTGGTCAAAGTTCAAAGCTATGCCAAAGCTCCATCTGGAAATCCAGCTCCTGGTCTATTTGCTCATAAAAATGCCACCATCAGTGCAGATAAGAAGTCCGCCACCATCACTGCAACCAAAAACAACTTCTATGGCATTCACCTCGATGTGGGAGTATGGGTAGAAGTAGAATGTCCTGATGAAGAAGACTAATGCACAGAAATTGGCTCCAGATTTCATATTTCACACATGGATGCCTTTTGTTGCTTGTATTAAGAAAAATAAGGACAATTATTAAAAAATTGATCATAAAAAAACCTTCAGGAAATCCTGAAGGTTTTTTTAATTACACCCTCTCAAACACCCTTCTAAAACTGCAAGCCTCGGCCAGCCTACCATGCAAATCCGCAATGGCAACCCGCTCTTGCTCGGTCGTATCTCTGTGCCTGATGGTCACTGTATTGTCTTCCAAAGTCTGATGGTCTACTGCAATACAGAATGGCGTACCGATCAAATCCTGCCTGGTATATCTTTTCCCGATGGAAGCCGCTTCTTCATAGATGATGTTGAAATCATACTTCAAGGCCTCAACGATTTCATGAGCTTTTTCTGGCAAACCATCCTTTTTGGTCAATGGCAAAATCGCTGCTTTCACAGGAGCTACGGCAGGATGAAACTTCAGATAAGTCCTTTGCTTGCCATCCACTTCCTCATCTACATAAGCATTACACAGCGTCATCAAAAACAGCCTGTCCGCTCCAATCGAAGTCTCGATGACATAAGGGATATAGTTTTGATTGATTTCTGGATCGAAGTACTGTTGCTTCTTTTTGGAATACTCCTGGTGGCTTTTCAAGTCAAAGTCCGTACGGGAATGTATACCCTCTACTTCTTTGAACCCAAATGGAAACTGGTACTCAATGTCCATAGCAGCATTGGCATAATGGGCCAACTTTTCATGGTCATGTCTTCTGAGCTTTTCCTCAGGGATACCCAGTGCCTTGTGCCATTTCATTCTGGTTTCAGCCCATTGTTTGTACCAATCCAGCTCAGTGCCTGGGCGCACAAAAAACTGCATCTCCATCTGTTCGAACTCCCTCATCCTGAAAATAAACTGACGGGCCACAATTTCATTTCGGAAAGCCTTTCCAATTTGGGCGATTCCGAAAGGAACTTTCATCCTGGCTGTCTTCTGTACATTGAGGAAATTGACAAAAATACCCTGAGCAGTCTCAGGTCTGAGGTATATGGTAGAGGCATCCTCCGCCACAGAACCGACCTGGGTAGAAAACATCAGGTTAAACTGACGGACATCCGTCCAATTGCTTGTTCCGGAAATAGGACATTTGATTTCTTCATTGACAATCAAATCTCTGACACCCGCCAAGTCTTCTGCTTCCAAAAGTCTCCCCATGGCACTCAGCAATTGCTGGGCCCTTTCCTTATCTCCTGCATTTTCGTAAGCAGCCGCTTTATCTTCAATCAATACGTCTGCCCTATATCTCTTTTTGGAATCTTTGTTGTCGATCATAGGGTCATTAAAACTGTCCACGTGACCGGAAGCCTTCCAAGTGGTGGGGTGCATAAATATTGCCGCATCTATTCCGACAATGTTGTCATTGAGACGGGTCATGGTTTCCCACCACAATCTTTTGAGGTTGTTTTTAAGCTCTACCCCATAAGCTCCATAATCGTACACCGCCTGAAGGCCGTCATATATTTCCGATGAAGGGTACACAAAACCATATTCCTTGGCATGTGCAATAATATCTTTCAATTGCGCGTTTTCCGCAGTCTGTTCATTTTTTGCCATAGCCCGCAAAATTAAATAAAATGAGGGAATAGCAAGTGATAATCCTGAAAACTAAGCCTATTCTTTCTTTTCTTGAAAAGATGATTGCCATGGCAGTTCCATTCTCAGGTTGTTTTACTTGGATTTTGCCATAAAACCAAAACAGCCCTGACAGTCAATTATGTCAGGGCTGAATTTATTGATCAATGGTTATCCGCAATTTGAATTTAAACTTTACCTAAATGTATACTTCAATCCAATCCCTGCTCTAAAGAAATTCCTTCTTTCGGTAGGGAAAATGGGGCTGGCCTCCATCAAAAATCCAAAATTTTTGGAAGCAAAAGGCTTGACCAAAACACCCAATGGCACCCCTAAATAAAACCCAGGGTCTCCTCCATCAGTCCCTAAGTGGAATCCAGAGTAAAAATTCACTTCGTCCCTTCTCACGAAGTTATACCCAAAAGTACCTTCTATACCCACATTTCGTCCTGTGGACACCCTAGCTTCTCCAAACATCTGATTGTCCGGATCAGTACCAATGCTGGCAAATGTGGCGGAGGAAAGTCGGTAAACCCCTGCTGAGATCTGTGCTTGAGATTCTAAAATGACCACAAAAAACAAGGTCATCGAAGATAAAATAATCTTTTTCATTTGAGTTAAATAGTTGGTTTGGGCTAGGTTTTACAAAGATTTTGCCAAACTGTACCTCGAAAGTAATTTTAGCCAATCTCTTTGCTTGAAGGAATTATAGCAGATTAGCCCTTCACATCCTGATATAATCATTAACTTTGTCAGACCTAAAACAAGCCCAAACAGTACCCATGAACGAACGGTATATGCAGAGAGGTGTATCTGCCTCCAAAGAAGATGTTCACCAGGCCATTTCCAAATTGGACAAGGGACTTTTCCCCAAGGCATTTTGCAAAATAGTAGCTGACACCCTAGGCAATGATCCCGAATACTGCAACATCATGCATGCTGACGGGGCTGGCACCAAGTCCTCTTTGGCCTACATGTATTGGAAAGAGACCGGTGATCTGAGCGTTTGGAAAGGTATAGCCCAGGATGCCATCATCATGAACACAGATGACCTGCTTTGTGTAGGTGCGGTCAACAATATTCTTGTTTCCTCTACTATAGGAAGGAACAAAAACCTTATCCCAGGTGAGGTAGTGTCTGCCATCATCAATGGAACTGAAGAAGTCCTTCAGATGCTCAGGGATCACGGAGTCAATATCGTACTTACAGGTGGGGAAACCGCTGATGTTGGAGATCTTGTAAGGACCGTTATCGTAGATAGCACCGTTACATGCAGGATGCGCAGAGATGAGGTCATTTCCAATGACAACATCCGCCCTGGAGATGTAGTGGTAGGTCTGGCTTCTTTTGGTCAAGCTACTTACGAGGATTTTTATAATGGAGGCATGGGCAGCAATGGGCTTACCTCAGCCCGTCATGATGTTTTCAATAAACTTCTGAAAACCAAATATCCGGAAAGTTTTGATCCTGCTGTACCTGAAGAATTGGTTTATTCAGGCAAATACAAGCTCACTGACCCTGCACCCGGACTTCCGCTCGACATCGGAAAATTGGTGCTTTCTCCCACGAGAACCTATGCGCCCGTGTTGATAGATGTACTCAAATACCTTAGGGGCAGAATCCACGGCATAGTACATTGTAGTGGTGGGGCACAGACCAAGGTCCTGCATTTTGTAGAAAATGTCCATGTAGTAAAAGACAACCTTTTTGAAACTCCGACGCTTTTTAGACTGATTCAGGAAGAAAGCGGAACAGACTGGAAAGAAATGTATAAAGTTTTCAATATGGGCCACCGTATGGAAATTTATATGGAAGAAAAATACGCCGAAGAAGTAATCGATATTGCAGAGACTTTGGGTGTAGATGCAAAAATTATTGGTCGGGTCTTGCCCCATGATGGCAAGAAAGTAACGATCCAAAGCGAGCATGGTATTTTTGAATATTGAGAAGCCTTTCAAATAACATGAACCAACCAACACTCCAAAAATTTCTAAGGGTAATAGCCTGGATTCTTGGAGTGTTGCTTTTTTTGGTACTTGCCATTTTTACCCGGGTAGACAGAAGACCTCTGCACGAGATGGAATACTACCATCAAACAATGGCCGCATTGGATTCAGCATCCGCTATTCACTCCTATGGAGAAGCTTGGCTGGCGGGTTGGTCTAAAGTAAACATGACTCCCCCAGAACCCGTCAACCTTGTCGGATACAAGCCCAGAGGCCCTTTTACTTTTGTCCAGGACAGCAGCTACGTACGTGCCCTCAGCATTGGCAATGGGGAAAATACGGTTACGCTACTCAGCTACGAATTGATGATCATTCATCCCACCCTATACGAAAAGATCACCAATGCTGTAAAAAGCAAAGGTCTGCCTATTGATATGCTGTATTTTACTGCTACTCATACCCATTCGGGAATGGGAGGATACATGCCCGGCTTGGCCGGCCGGTTGGCTTTCGGAGGTTATGATCAAAATGTCATGGAATTGATGGAGAAAAAAACCATTGAAGCCATAGAACGCTCTTTGGCCCAAAAGGATACGGTGCAACTGAGCTATTCTGCCATCGAGACCAGTGGGCTGGTAGCGAACCGCTTGGTGGAAGGAGATCCGGTGGATCCTTATCTCAGGAAGATGATTTTGGAAAGAAATACTGGAGAAAAAGCTGTTTTTCTAAGTTTTGCGGCGCACTCCACCATCTTTCATTCCAAATACATGAGGCTTTCGGGAGACTATCCCAATTACCTAATGATGGAGCTTGAATCCTCTGGCTTTGATTTCGCTTTTTTTGCTGCCGGCGCTGTAGGAAGCCATAAACCTCTAGCAGGAGGAAATACCCTGGAAAATGTCCAATCCTTCTCAGGTCAGTTAAAAGAACAAATGACCCAGGAAATACATGTAGCAGAATTCGAGGTAAAACCCAAAATTTCTTTTTATAGTTTTCCTCTTTTCTTACGAAAACCACATTATAGAATTGGCGAGAATGTACGCTTGCGACCCTATATATTCAATGCCCTGTTCGGGAATACCAATGCCCATTTTGATGTACTTCAACTGGGAGACGTATTGTTGATCAGTAGTAGCGGGGAAGTATCAGGGGTTTTCATGAAAGAATGGGAGGAATATGCGAATTCATACGGACTCCAAGTGATTTTGACCTGCTTCAATGGCGGATACATTGGCTACATCACTCCCGATAAATATTATGATATTGGGCATTACGAAGTGAAGGACATGAACTGGTTCGGCCCTTACAATGGAGCTTTCTTTGACGAAATCATGAAGGTGATCATCAAAAAAGCTTCGGAATAAAGAACTTAGGCATTATTTTTCGTTAGCTTAATACGTATTTTAAGTAGGGCTTGCTGAAAAAGTCTCAGGTATGCCAGATTCAAAGCGGGCGAATGAAGATGTATGCTTATACTTCGAGTGAGCCCAATGAAGAAGATGGTATGCCTGAGACTAGCCTTAAAATTTCAAAATTCGAAATTTTAAGGAGCACGGAAATCAAGCTATAACATTGAATAAACGTGCACCTGCTTAAAAAGAAAATACCTGACAAACGGGGTATTCATCAAAATTTAAAGAATTTATTCTTCAGTTGGCGTTTTTCAGAACGCCCTAAGTATGCCACTAAAATCCAAATAACCATGAAAAAGATTTTTAAGACATTTTCAGGAATAAAATCACTGCTCCAAAACCTGGATATTGAAAAGGTCAATGCTTTGGCCCAGAAAGTAGATCTCAACGAAATGATGGGAATAGTTTCTAAAATGAGCGAAGAAGACCTGTCCAAGATGATGAAAATGATGAAAGGCGGTGGAAAGAAAAAAGAGATCCCCCCTATAAATGGAGATTTTTATGAACTGGGCAAAACCCTTCCTCCCAATGAAAGGGAAATACAGCTCCGCGTACGTGAATTTATGGAAAGGGAAATCAGGCCCATAGCCAATGAGTATTGGAACAAAGCCAAATTCCCCATGGATATCATCCCTAAGATGGCTGAACTGAATATTGCAGGACTTACCTACAACGGGTATGGTTGTCCGGGGCATTCAGCTTTGTTGGAAGGCTTTATTGCTATGGAGATGGCAAGGGTGGATACTTCTATGTCCACATTCTTTGGGGTGCAGAGTGGTCTGGCCATGGGATCTATCTACCTGTGTGGCTCTGAGGAACAAAAGCAGCATTGGCTGCCCAAAATGCAGAAACTCGAAACAATTGGGGCTTTTGGTCTTACCGAACCTGAAGTAGGTTCCGCAGTGGCAGGAGGCCTGACCACCACCTGCAAAAGAGAAGGGGACGAATGGATTCTTAATGGTCAGAAGAAATGGATTGGCAATGCCACTTTCTCTGACATTACAGTCATCTGGGCCAGAGACTTAGATGATCAGCAGGTCAAAGGTTTTATAGTAAGGAAAGACAACCCAGGTTTCAAAGCCGAGAAAATAGAAAACAAAATGGCCTTGCGCACGGTGCAAAATGCCCTCATCACCATGGAAAAGTGTGAGGTACCGGAAAGCGACAGGCTACAGAATGCCAATTCCTTCAAGGATACCGCCGAGGTATTGCGGATGACAAGGGCGGGGGTTGCCTGGCAGGCAGTGGGCTGTGCTAGGGGAGCCTACGAGGCAGCATTGAAGTACACCAATGAAAGAAAACAATTCGGCAGGCCTATCGCTTCATTTCAGTTGGTTCAAGATATGCTCGTCACCATGCTAGGAGACTTGACAGCCATGCAAAGTATGGTTTTCAGGCTTTCACAAATGCAGGATAAAGGAGAACTGCTAGATGAGCATGCTTCATTGGCCAAGGTTTTCTGTACCTTAAGGATGCGGGATATCGTAGACCATGCCAGAGAATTGTTTGGAGGAAACGGGATTTTGCTGGAATATGACATCGCCAGATTTGTAGCAGATGCAGAAGCCATCTATTCTTATGAAGGCACCAAAGAAATCAATTCCCTAATTGTAGGAAGGGCCATCACAGGCCACAGTGCTTTTGTTTAAAATACCAACAGGACAAAAGGCAGTAAAAAAGAGGCTTCCAGCTTTGCGCGGGTGGTCTCTTTTTTTTGACCCTTTTTGAAAAACTCCAACAAATGGTACATTCCTATCAAGGCTAAAATGGCAGCATGAAGGCTATAATAGGACGGAAAGATAAAAATCAGCAGAAAAGAAACCAGTGATACCAATATCCCAAGAACAACAATTACATTTTTGAGCTGCATTTTGGACATTACTGTCAGAATAGAACCAAAACCCGCATCTCTGTCTTCCTCAGCATCCTGAAAAGAAAGGATCAACAGGTTCAAACAGGCCAGGAAAAAATATAAAACGGCAAAAGTCCAGAAATAATGATTCAGCTTTTCGGCTTCAGCCATTGCAAAAGGGGCCAAGCAGATCCCTGCGACATACACCACTGCTGTGGATACCTCCTTTAGCCAACTTGCCCTCAAGCCTGTTAGGTGTAGAATAAAAAACCAGAGGGCTACCACACTCATCAATACAGCACCCGGAACAATCAGGATCTTACTGGATTCAAAAAACAAAAGCACAATCAACCCAAGCAAAGCAAATATCGCAACTGCTGAAAAAATCCTTTTGAAGTTCTTCTGATGAAATTGATGTCTGGGCAAGTAAGTGTTTCCTTTCTTAAGCTTTTTACTGTCCAGGAGATGATCAATGCTATACACAACCCAAACCGCAATACCCAAAAGCAAATACACCGCAGGCCCTATATACACATCCAGCAAATCAGAAAAAAACAACATTCCGGCCATAGCACCCAGTACCACATCAACCGACAACAGGTTTAATTTTGAAAAAATAGCTCGAAAATATTCCATGAAGGCAAATATAAAAGCTGTTATCCTCAAAAATGCATAAAAAACAAATAGCTTAGAATTCTAAATTCATACAAACTTAAAACACCTTTATAAAATGGAAAAATTGATATTTACCCTCTTCTTAAGTTTTCTATTGGGAACGGCAAGCTATTCCCAATCAAAAACCAAAATTGCCTGTATTGGAGACAGCATCACCGAAGGACCGGGAAGAGAAAACCCTGCCAGTTTTCCTTTACAGTTGGACGAAATATTGGGAAGCACTTATGAAGTCAAAAATTTCGGTGTCAGTGGAAGGACCTTGCTTAAAAAAGGAGATTTTCCTTTTTGGGAAGAGCCACAATTTGAAGAAGCCAAAGCCTTTGCTGCTGACATTGTGCTGATCAAGCTGGGCACCAATGACACCAAACCACAAAACTGGAAATTCAAAGATGATTTCAAAAAGGATTACCTTGATCTGATCCAAGAAATGAAGAGTTCCATGTCCAAAAACGGGAAAATATACATTGTAAACCCTGTCCCTGTTTTCCAGGATAATTTCAACATAAGCGCAAGAGTTATGGATGAGGAGTTAAGACCACTGCTCATTGAAATCGCTGAAGAAGCTGGCATCGAAATAATGGATTTCTATGCTCCTTTATTACCTTATGCTGATTTATTCCCTGATGGGATACATCCTAATCCGGAAGGCCTGACATTGATGGCTGAAGCTCTGGCAAGTAAAATAAGCCAATAAAACCAATTGAATTGCCCACCCAAAAGACTAGGGTAAAAAGAAAAAAAGCTACCCGGTGAGGGTAGCTTTTGGGTCTTATTGTCAATAAATGTTTTATGCTCCACCAAGTGCATTGGCACCTGCTACAATTTCCAAAATCTCGTTGGTAATCGCAGCTTGTCTGGTCCTGTTGTACTGAAGTTTCAATTCCTTCAAAAGGTCATTGGCATTTTCGGTTGCTTTGTCCATAGAAGTCATCCTGGCACCGTGTTCAGAAGCATTGCTTTCTAACACTGCTTTATAAAATTGTGTCTTCAAAGCCTTAGGAACAAGCTCTTCTATAACATACTCCTTAGATGGCTCAAGGATATAATCAGATTCCTTTTTATCTTCTTTCTCTGCCAACAGATCCCCACCCATAGGAAGGAATTGTTCTACAGTGATTTCCTGAGTAGCAACATTTTTGAAGTGATTGTACACCAAAACTACTTTGTCAAATCTTTTAGATACAAAAGCTTCCATGGCGTATTCAGATATTGCCCTTACATTGTCATAATTGACATCGAAGAAAACATCGGAAAAGTCAGCTATTATTTTAAAGCCCTTTTTGCCATAAAAATCCAAAGCTTTCTTACCCAAAGGCATGACAGTTACATTCACATCTTTGTAGGTATTTTCTATGATATAGCTGGAAGCTTTGATCACGTTGGCATTGAAAGCACCGCAAAGTCCCTTATCAGAAGTCATGGCTACAATGAGCACATTTTCTACAGGTCTTTGTTCACCATAGACAATATCCAAGTCTCCACCCATAGAAGACACTACATCATCCAGGATAGTGGTAAGTTTCTGGGAATATGGACGCATTTTGAGGATTTTGTCCTGTGCCTTTCTCAACTTCGCCGCTGCCACCATTTTCATGGCTTTGGTGATCTGTTGTGTAGAAGACACTGAGGTAATCCGCTGCTTTACTTCCTTTAGGTTCGCCATAGGGATTTCTTTTCAGAAAATATTGATAAGACCAAGTGGGAGGCAGCAAAGCACCTCCCCGGTCATAAGTTGATTATTGTTTTGCGTATTTAGCAGATAGGTCTTTGGCTGCCTGCTCAAGAATCTTTCCAGCACCATCCAGATCACTCTTAAGGATCATCTGCAATGCCTCAGGATAGTTAGACTTCAACAAGTTGTAGAATTCCTGCTCAAATTGTCTGGCTTTTTCTACTGGAATAGTATCCATAAAGCCTTTAGTAGAAACGTAAATGATCGCTACTTGAAGTTCTACTGCTACCGGAGAATACTGAGGTTGCTTTAGGATCTCCTGGTTTCTTCTACCTCTTTCGATAGTCCTTTTGGTAGAAGCATCAAGGTCAGAACCAAATTTGGCAAATGCTTCCAGTTCACGGAACTGAGCCTGGTCAAGCTTAAGTGTACCGGCCACTTTCTTCATGGCCTTGATCTGTGCACTACCTCCTACCCTTGATACCGAGATACCCACGTTGATCGCAGGACGAATTCCGGAGTTGAAGAGGTTGGTTTCCAAGAAAATCTGACCATCAGTAATGGAGATCACGTTGGTCGGGATATAAGCAGAAACGTCACCTGCCTGAGTTTCGATAATAGGAAGTGCTGTCAATGAACCACCACCTTTTACTATACCTTTCAAAGATTCAGGAAGGTCATTCATTTCTTTTGCAATCGCATCAGAAGCATTGATTTTGGCAGCTCTTTCCAATAGTCTGGAGTGAAGGTAGAATACATCTCCTGGATATGCTTCACGTCCCGGAGGTCTTCTAAGAAGTAGGGACACTTCACGGTAAGCAACAGCCTGCTTGGACAAGTCATCATAAATTACCAATGCCGGACGACCTGTATCTCTGAAAAACTCACCGATACAAGCACCTGTAAATGGAGCAAAGAACTGCATTGGAGCTGGATCAGAAGCAGCTGCAGAAACTACCACTGAATAAGGAAGGGCACCGCCTTTTTCCAATGCCGCTACAATACCAGCAACAGTGGATGCTTTTTGGCCAATGGCTACATAGATACAGAAAACAGGCTCGCCTCTTTCATAGAATTCCTTTTGGTTAAGAATGGTATCAATGGCTACAGCGGTTTTACCGGTCTGACGGTCACCGATGATCAATTCACGCTGACCTCTTCCGATTGGAATCATAGAGTCAATCGCTTTGATACCTGTCTGAAGTGGTTCGTTTACAGGTTGACGGTAGATTACACCAGGAGCTTTACGCTCTATAGGCATTTCATACAGATCACCTTCAATAGGACCCTTACCATCGATAGGATTACCCAAGGTATCTACTACCCTGCCAAGCATTCCTTCACCTACTTTAATGGAAGCAATACTTTTGGTTCTTTTGACATTGTCCCCTTCTTTGACCAATTTGGAATCACCGAACAATACGGCACCCACATTGTCTTCTTCAAGGTTAAGAACCATCGCTCTAAGACCATTGTCAAATTCAAGCAATTCACCAGCCTGTGCTTTGGTAAGTCCATAGATACGGGCAACCCCATCACCGACTTGGAGAACGGTTCCCACTTCTTCAAGTTGAGCTTCGGTTTTGACATTGGAAAGCTGCTCTCTCAATATCGCCGAAACTTCATCAGGTCTAACTTGTGCCATTATATTTTCTATTAAATGTTATGCGAATATTTTAGTATAATTTGACGAAATACCTTTGGGCAAAATTAAGCCTTAGGTCTCTCAGTTTTTTGCTGATTGAATCATCCAAAAGTTTATCGTTGACTTTAAGAACAAAGCCACCAATGATTTCGGGATTGATTTTCTCTACCAGTTCCACTTTATCCAAACCGGAGATTTCTTTTACAATAGAAACCACTTCTTTTCTCAACTGATCATCCAGCTCAACAGTAGTGGTGATTTCAGCCACTTGGATTCCTATGTGAAGGTTGTATTGTCTCTGAAACTCCTTAGCCGTAGAAACAAGTACATTTGCTCTGTTTTTCCTGGTTACAATTTCGAAAAAGCTCATGGTGATTTTATTGGCAGTTTTGCCAAACAAAGTCTCAAGCACCTTGTACTTTTTATCCGAATTGATAATCGGACTATTGAGCATAAGGACAAGCTCTCTGTTTTCAGAAGCCAAAGAAAGCAACAGGCGTACATCCTTTATGACATCTTCCAAGGCACCTTTTTCTACAGCAAGTTCAAGAAGGGCTTTGGCGTATCTGGATGCTACTTTTATATCTGACATAATCAGTTAAGCTTAAGATCTTTGATCAATTCTTCTACCAATGCTTTTTGCTTGGTGTCATCAGCAAGATTTTTTCTCAATACTTTTTCGGCAATGCTCAAGGAAAGTGCAGCAACCTGTACTTTCACTTCTTCCATAGCGGCTTGCTTTTCGGTATCGATGGCCTTTTTGGCAGCCTCAATCATTTTAGCACCCTCTACCTGAGCAGCTTCCCTTGCATTTTCCACAATTTGCTTGGCAGTTTCAGTGGCTTTCAAAAGCATCTCATCTCTTTCAAGCTTGGCTTCATGAATAATTTTCTCGTTTTCAGCTTTGAGGTTAGCCATTTCATTTCTGGCAATTTCGGCTGACTTCAGGGCATCCTCAATGCTTTTTTCGCGCTCATCCAAAGCAGATAAAATCGGCTTCCAAGCAAACTTTGCCAGGATAAAGAGAAGAATGGAAAATCCGATGATTTGCCAAACGATCAAGCCTGAACCGGGAATTATAAGATCCATAGAGATGTGTTATTTAACTTAGTATCAATATTTGTCCAATTGTAATAAAAGGGATTGGCCTAGCGCCAATCCCAGTTCTTTGTCTTAGAAAGTGTAATCGCCCAATGCAATAAGTAGACATACTACTACCGCAAATAGGGAAACCACCTCAATAAGAGCAGCGATGATCAACATAGCAGTTTGGATTTTTCCAGCTGCTTCTGGCTGACGAGCGATGCCCTCCATTGCTTGACCACCGATTCTACCGATACCCAGACCTGCGCCTATCGCTACAATTCCGGCACCGATACCAGCACCCATTAGTGCGAAACCGGCAGTTAATAAGATTGAAGTTAACATACTTGTTAGGTTTTATAAATTGAACAAAGAAATTACTAATTAATGGTGCTCATGCTCCGCTACCGCCTGACCAATATACATGGCAGAGAAAAGCGTAAATACATAAGCCTGGATGGTAGCTACCAATAACTCAATAACATTGATAAACACTACCATGATCGTACTTGCCAATCCTACAGCATAAGATTCAAATACGAATATCAATCCGATGAAACTCAAAATCACAATGTGACCCGCCGTAATCGCCACGAAGAGACGAATCATAAGAGCTGCAGGCTTCGTAATAAAAGCTCCTAAAATTTCTACAGGGACAAGTATTGGCAACAATGCCTTAGGCACACCTGGTGTTGCAAATATATGCTTCCAATAGTCTTTATTGCCATTCAGATTGGTAACGAACAGTGTGAAAATCGCTAAAACAGCAGTCACAGCAATATTCCCTGTAAGGTTGGCAGCACCTGGAAACAAACCAAGCAAATTACCAAACCAGATGAAAAAGAAGATCGTCAGCAAATACGGCGTAAAATTCTTGTATTTATGGTGACCGATATTTGGGAGGGCGATTTCATCCCTTACAAAAACTACAATTGGCTCAATAAAAGAAGCCGCGCCTTTAGGAGCTGTACCTGGGCTTTTCTTATAGTGACTTGCCGCAGACAAAATTATCCACAATACAACTGCCAAAACAATAAAAAGCATGGCTACATTTTTGGTGATGGACAAGTCCACAAATGACCTACCGTCTACGGATTGCAAATGGTCATGTTCATCAATGAAATATCCATTGTGCGCATAATCCTCTCCAAAAAGATGGGTTTCGGGATTCTGAAACTGCGAAGATTTGTAAATTTCCAAACCTCTGTCAGAAGAATAAATGATCACAGGCAAAGGAAGTGTCACATGGGTATGCCCAAAAGTCGCAAAGTGCCATTCATGGGAGTCC
The DNA here is from genome assembly GCF_019343195.1 of Arthrospiribacter ruber. Taxonomy (GTDB): domain Bacteria; phylum Bacteroidota; class Bacteroidia; order Cytophagales; family Cyclobacteriaceae; genus Arthrospiribacter; species Arthrospiribacter ruber. Next base: position 477,771 of record NZ_RPHB01000003.1, on the reverse strand, counting down.
TTTACGTGGTGCATGATAAACCCTGTTTTATCATCTTCATCTCCTGATGCTACAGCCACATTTGAAAATCCAATCCAAAAGACTGATAATAAAACACTTAGGTAAAGAAATTTACGGACCATTAAATGATTTTTTAGAACCTATTTCGAATTCGGGCGCAAATTAGCTATTACCCCGTATATATCAAACAATAAGTAAAAGAAATAAATGATAAAGAAATTGACTACAAACCAAATAATATTTTCGACTTTCAAGGCAAGCATGATCGCTACAAAACCTATACTTGCCAATAAACGGATACCTATAGCACCCAATAAAATATTAACGGAATTTTCTTTGCTAATGCTCAATAAATAATGAGAAAAAATTCCTGTAAGCCAGGTCAAAACTACAAAAAACGAAAGAATGATCCAGACTTTTTCATGGATCCAAACGGGATCTAGAAAGTACTCCAATACATAAATCAAACCTGCCAAAAGCAGTGATAATAGGAATAGCCTGAATGTTAGGATTTTGATTGCCTGCATGCTGATTAATTATAAGCCTGCAAAGCTATCACTTTTTCTTTGGCTCCTCGTTTTTTTCGTCCTTTTTCATCATAGAGTACAGGTGATAAAATGAAGCCAGAACAGAAAGAAATGAAAATAGAAGAAGCCAAAGAGGGAATTTCATCTGGCTCTGCTGCTGTACATACCAGCCCAAATAGGTCCCTAGTCCGATGACAGCACACATCTGAAAGGAAAGTCCTACATATTTAAGAAAAGTATGCAAGATCAGCTCGCTGCAAATTGTTTCTTATCCAAGCCCGACCCTTCCTTGTCGTCTGATTTGGAAACTGTAAGGGAGTTGGAAGTCATCTGACATTTCCCGTTGAATACAGCGCCGTTTTCCACAACCAGCTTTTGCGTGGTGATATTGCCATTGATAACCGCAGTTCTTTTGAGGAAAAGCAATTCCTTGCAAATGACCTCTCCTTCCACTTTTCCTGAGATTTCGGCTTCTACGGAATTGATATTCCCCTTGATAGTGGAAGCGCTACCTATCTCGACCTTGGCGGTGGAATTTACCATTCCTTCTACCGTACCTTCTATTCTGATATTGCCCTTGGCTTTAATATCACCTGTGATGTGTGTTTCACTAGAAATCACATTGCTGGAATTTACCATGTCTACCACTGATTTTTTTTCTTCTGGTTTACTGAACATAACTAATCAAAGGAAATAAATTCTTGAGGATTGAGCGGTGAGCCCTGAAACCAAAGCTCAAAGTGAAGATGTGGACCCGTGCTGAGTTCTCCGGTATTTCCGATAATGGAAATGATCTCTCCGCTACGTACTACATCTCCAACCTTTTTCAATATTACCGAATTATGTTTATAAATGGAAATCAACTCGTTTGAATGCTGAACTGCCACTACATGACCGGTTTCGAGTGTCCATGAATTGAAAATCACTGTTCCATCCAAAATAGATTTTACTGCCTCATTTTCCTTTGACACAATATCCACACCAAAATGATCCTGCTGAGGATCAAATCCTGAAATCACCACACCTTTTATCGGTGTGAAAAAATAGGTACTTGTCATAAAAGTGGCAGTATTGCGGCCAGGAAGGTTCCCCTCCAATGGTAACCCTATCATTTCATCAATAATGGACTGGGTCCCGGTACTTGGCTGAAACCTTTCCGATTCTGGTCTCTGACGGCCTGGCTCCCCTGCGAGAGTATCAATTCGGCTTTCTACATTCTCCTCATCCAAATCATCACCCGATATTACTCTCCTGATATTCTGCACATAGGCATCACGCCGGGCAAGTTCCAAAGCCATTGAATCTACCCTGTCCGACAACTGTACAAACAATTCCGAACTCTCACTGGCAGAATAAGAGGGGTCAAACCAAGCACTAAGTACTGTTTTGGAGAGAATTAGAGAAAATCCAAAACTCAGGATTAAAAACAAAACTAGAATCGACAAGGCCTTGGAGGCTGTAATACTGAAAGAAGTAAGCACGGAAAAATCTTCCTCTTTTCTTACGACAAAAAGAAATTTTGATCTGAAGATTTTTTGGAGTTTGTACTTCATTACATGTATTTAAGGACAACGAAAATATAATAATAACTGAAAGCGTTTATTATTTTGTAAGCAAATCCCTTATTTTGGATCTTTATCTTCCAAATGAATAAATCACAACACTTATATCTTTTAGTAATTGTCCTCTTGACATTGGCCTGTTCATCTACTAAAAACACCTTTACCAACAGGATGTACCACAATACTACCTCAAGGTACAACGCTTATTTTTATGCCTACAACAATATTCTGAAGCTGGAAGAAGAAATCGAAAAAAACCACAAAGAAGATTACTCTCAGGTCTTGCCGGTTTTCTTCCCCATAGACAGTGCCACCATTGAGCAAAACGAGGAGTTACTGACCGAGGTGAGGGATTTTTCTTCCAAAGCCATCGAATGGCACAGGATATCCAAATGGGTGGATGATAATTACCTTCTTCTGGGAATGGCAGATTACTATGAAGCCAAATTTGACGATGCTTCCAATACTTTTAGATACCTAAATGTAAACAGTAAAAAAAGAAATATCCGTCATAGGGCTTTGATTCAGCTGTTGAAGCAATTCATCGACCTGAGAAATTATGATGATGCAACCTATGTGATAGACTTCTTGTCCAAAGAATCCCGAATTAATAAGGAAAACAGGTTTTTGCTTTATAAAACTTTGGCTTATTACTATGAAACCAGAGAGGATGTCAATGGCAAAATAGGTGCATTGGATAAAGCCCTTGATTATACCAAAGATCGGGATGAGCGGTCCAGGTTGAATTTTATTTTGGCCCAGCTTTATCAAAGAGAAGAACTGGACGCCCTCGCATATAGCTACTATCTGGAAGCCAACAAAGGCAACCCTCCTTACGAAAGAAGCTTTTTCTCCCAGCTCTTTGCACAGCAAGTGGCAGAAATCAACAAAAGTAAAGATGTCAAAAGAGTAAGAAGCTTCTATGATGACTTATACAAGGACAGTAAAAACAGAGATTTGAGGGATGTGATCCTTTTTGAAAAAGCCCTATTCGAACTCAAGCAGGATGAACTGGAGGAAGCAGAAACATTACTGATCAGAGCTGCCAAGGAAGAAGGTCAGAATGAGATTCAAAAAGGCTATATCTACCAAAAACTTTCAGAAATAAGCTTTGACATCAAAAAGGACTTCAGGGCTACTAAATTTTATTTGGACTCTGCTATTGCCAACTTCAGGCCTTCTCATAAATCTTATGTGGAAATCATGGCCAAAAAACCCATTTTTGATGATTATGTCACTCATTATGACATCATCAACAACAATGACAGTTTGATCAGACTTGCTCAATTGAGTCCTGAGGAACAGGAATTGGTAGCGGAACAGTTTATCGCTCAAGAGGAGGCCAGGTTGATCCGCGAAGCTGAGGCAAAGGAAAACCAAAAAGCCAGCAGCAGTATTTTTGACAACCTTCTTGCCTTTGGTGGTAGGGGATCAGGACAGTCATTTTACTTTGACAATGCTGTAGCCATGCAGCAGGGCAATATAGATTTTTATAGGAACTGGGGAGGACGGCCTTTGGAGGACAACTGGAGAAGAAATGTGCAGAGTTTCCAATCTGGTGCAGGGGTAGACGAAATGGAGGAGGAGCCGATCGCTGAAGAAGGAACTGAAGAAGAAGTCAATATATTTGCAGACCTTCCTGATAAAGAATCTCTTCTTGCCAAGATTCCCAAAACAGAAGAACAGATAAATGGCCTAAAGCTACAACTGGAAGAAGCTTATTTTGAACTGGGCAAATTGATGTTTTTCGATTTCAAAGAACCATTGATAGCCAAAGATTATCTGGAAAACCTGATTACTTCCTACCCAAATTCAAACAAAAAAGCAGAAGCCTATTATATACTCTATTTGACCACAAAAGAACTTGGTGGTAATGAAGCCTTATATACCCAAAGACTCAATAGGGAATTTCCAGACTCTCCATATACTTATTCTGTGAATAATCCCGGGGCCATGACAGGAAATCAGGCTTTTTTGGAATCCTCCAGAAATTACAAAGAAGCTTATGATCTGTACTATAACCGTCAGTACCAAGAAGCCCGTAATAGGGTACGCAATACACTTGAAAATTACCCTCTTACCAAAAATACAGAGAAGCTGATGCTCCTAGACATCATGGTTTCCGGCAAAATAGACGACACAGAAAGGTATAAATCCCGGCTGGAAAATTACATACAGACCACAGAAGATGCGGCGTTGGTAAAAATGGCAAGAAATATGCTGAAAGCATTGACCGGAGAGCAAAGTCTGGCAGAGGCCCAAACGGAAAAGGATACAGAGGATTCCGAAAGTGAGTCCTCCGAAGATAAAGAATCAGAAGAGGACAGTGATGAGGGAGAAGAAGATTCACCTTACCGAGAAAATCCTAACCAAACCCATATATTTGTCATCGCTTTGGATCCTGACAAGGCAAAAAATGCCAAAAATCTGCTAGGTGACCTGGAATCATTCCACTCAGCAAACTTTAGCGGATCAAGGCTCAGGACAGGAAACATGAATTTGAGCAGGGAAGAATCCATTTTCATCATTAGTCCGTTCAACAATGCCGAAAGGGCATTGGCCTATAGGGACAAGTTCATGGAAGATTTCAAGTCAAGTTCCCTTGATCAGGATGACAAAGAGAAAGCATTCCTGATTTCGATTGAAAACTTCCAGGAATTGAACAAACGAAAAAATCTTAACGAATACCGCCAATTTTATAAAAAGGCTTATTAAAACGCTTTATCAGTAATTCAGTAATGACCAAGAAAATTATCAGAATCATTTGGATCGGCTTCGCTGCCGGTTTCATTGGGTTCATTCTATTCATCTGGGGAGTCAGTGTCAATTTCCTTGGACTATTTGGGGAACTCCCCGATTTCAAAGCCTTAGAAAACCCTCAGTCAGAACTTGCTTCGGAGTTGTATTCCGCTGATGGGGTACTCTTGGGCAATTACTTTAGAGAAAACAGGAGCCCTGTAACCTACAATGAGCTTTCTCCTAATCTGGTAAAAGCCTTAGTCGCAACAGAAGATGTTCGATTTGAAGAGCACTCCGGTATCGACCTTCAGAGTATGGGAAGGGTATTGTTCAAATCCCTGATCTTAAGACAATCTGCCGGTGGAGGAAGTACCCTGAGCCAGCAGACTGCCAAAAACCTTTTCAAAACCAGAAACCTGGAATCACAGGGAGTGCTTAGCAGAGTTCCCGGCCTGAGAATGTTGGTGATCAAAACCAAAGAATGGATAGTAGCTGCCAAATTGGAGAGGTCCTACACCAAAAATGAAATCCTCACCATGTACCTCAATACTTCTGAATTTGGAAGCAATGCATACGGTATAAAAACTGCTTCCAAAACATTCTTCAACAAGTCTCCCAACGAACTGAATGTGCAGGAATCTGCCACATTGGTAGGCCTATTTAAAGCACCTACCTACTACAGCCCGGTGTTTAATCCGGAAAACTCACTCAGAAGGAGAAATACGGTGCTTTATCAGATGGAGAAGTACGATTTCATCAGCAAATCTGAAAGAGATTCCCTTGTGCAGCTTCCGATCGAACTGGACTACAAGGTAGAAAACCAAAATCAGGGTTTGGCAACCTATTTCCGAGAAGCTCTCAAAGCCGATCTGATCAAATGGACCAAAGAAAACCTCAAACCTGACGGTACCAGTTATGACCTATTCGGTGATGGACTACGGATTTTCACAACCATTGACAGCCGTATGCAACGCTATGCTGAAGAAGCTGTAGCTGAACATATGAAAGAGCTTCAGAAAAAATTTGAGGCCGAAATGGGCAGTAGAGATCCCTGGATAGACAATACCGGAAGGGTGATTCCTAATTTCCTCCAAACTGCTGTCAAAAGAACCGAAGCATATAGGAACTTGGTCCGGAGATATGGTGCAGACTCCGATTCTATCAACATTAAGCTGGAAGAAAAGAAAAGAATGAAAGTATTCTCGTGGGAAAAGGGTGAAATAGACACCCTAATGAGCACGATGGACTCTCTAAGGCATTATAAGAAACATTTGCAGACAGGATTTATGTCTATGGACCCTCATACTGGCCACATCAAGGCTTGGGTGGGAGGTGTCAACCATAAGCATTTTAAGTATGACCATGTAAAACAGGGAAGAAGACAGCCTGGATCTACATTCAAGCCATTTGTGTATGCTGCTGCCATAGAAAACGGATACAGCCCATGCTACACCGTAATAGATCAGCCTATTGAAGTAAATATACCTGGTCAGCCTTCTTGGACTCCTAAGAATGCTGACGGCAAATTTTCTTACGAAAAAATGACTATCAGAAGGGCTATGGCACAATCCATCAACTCTGTGACTGCTTATATGATGAAAAAGCTAAGTCCAAGGGTGGTGGTGGAAACAGCCCACAGAATAGGCATCACAAGTGATCTGGAAGAGGTTCCGGCCCTGGCTCTAGGTACCAGCGATGTTTCTATATATGAACTGGTCGGTGCCATGGGGACTTTTGTCAATAAAGGTGAACATATTGTTCCTTTCTACATTGATAGAATTGAAGACAAGAATGGCAATGTGCTTCAGCAATTTACACCAAAGAAAAAACCTGCGATGAGTGAAGAGCATGCCTATCTTATGCTTTACATGATGAGGGGGGGCTTTGAAGAATCAAGAGGAACCAGCCAGGGGGTACCTTGGGCCCTAAGAGACGAAGGCAATGAGCTGGGCGGTAAAACGGGAACCACACAAAATGCCTCTGATGGATGGTATATGGGAATGAGTAAAGACCTTGTTTCAGGAGTATGGGTCGGTGGAGATGACCGTGCCATCCACTTCAGAAGCTGGATCAGTGGTCAGGGTGGACAGACGGCAAGGCCTATATGGGTAAAGTATATGGCAAAAGTATATGCTGATCAGAGCCTTGGTATTACCAAAGGTCCTTTCCCTAGACCCGAAAGGCCATTAAGCATTGAGATAGATTGTGACAGATACGAAATGGAAAGCAACCGTTTTAGTGACTTTGACTTTGATCCCAGAAGGGATGATTTCTAAAATTAACCATTAGCTTATTGGACAGCCCCTACTTTAGGGGCTCTTTTTTTATATTTTTGTCTTATGCAGGCTTCGTTTTACACCCTCGATGAATATCACAACCTACCCGATCTTCCGGGAGTATACAAATATTATAACAGCAGTTCAGAATTGATATACGTAGGCAAAGCAAAAAGCCTAAAAAAACGTGTTGCTTCTTATTTTGTGAAGGCAACGGGGCTCAATCACAAGACCAGAAGAATGGTCAAAGAAATCAACAACATTGAGATTGCCATAGTCAATTCGGAATTTGATGCGCTGCTACTGGAAAATAACCTGATCAAACAAAATCAGCCCAAGTACAACATCCTCTTGAGGGATGACAAAACCTACCCTTACCTTTTGCTCACTGACGAGCATTTCCCTCAAATATATCCTACCAGAAAAATGCTGCCCGGAAAAGGTACTTACTATGGACCTTTTGCCTCCGTAAAGGCTATGAACAATGTTTTGGAATTGATCAGATCGGTGTTCACAGTAAGGACTTGTAGGTTGGATCTTAGCCCTGAAAAAGTAGCAGAAGGTAAGTATAAAGTGTGTCTGGAGTACCATATCGGCAATTGCCTCGGACCTTGTGAAGGTCTTCAAAAGGAGGAGGAGTATCTCAAAGATATCGAACAGGCCAAACATATCCTCAAAGGCAATCTCGCTATGGCCAAAAACTTTTTTAAGGAAAAGATGCAGGAATCAGCAGAAAACCTGGCCTTTGAGCGGGCCCATTACTTCAAACTAAAACTTGATCTTCTAGAGAAGTACCAATCAAAGTCGCTGATTGCAAATCCCAATATCAAGGATTTGGATGTTTTTGGAATTGTGAGCGATGAAAAATGTGCCTATGTCAATTACCTTAAAATCATTAACGGCTCCGTGATCATCACCAAGACAGTAGAGCTCAAAAAGAAATTAGATGAAACAGAAGCTGAATTGTTATTGACAGCCATCATTCGGTTGAGGGATCAATTTCACAGTGATGCGGATGAAGTAATTGCTAATATCCAACTGGAAGAGGAATTTGAGGGACTCAACGTCACAGTCCCTAAAATCGGAGACAAAAAGAAACTCATAGACCTCTCTCTCAAAAATGCCAAGTACTACAAGCAGGAAAAACTCCTGGCATCAGGTGAAGTAAAAGACAAGAAATTCAGGGTGCTCAAACAACTTCAATCTGACCTTTCCCTTAAGGATATGCCGGACCATATCGAATGCTTTGACAACTCCAACATACAAGGAACCAATCCGGTAGCCAGCATGGTCTGTTTTCTAAATGGCAAGCCTGCAGTTAAGGAATACAGACATTATCATATCAAAACGGTAGAAGGACCAAATGACTTTGCCAGTATGACTGAAGTGGTAGGAAGAAGGTATGCAAGACTCCTGGAGGAGGAAAAACCTCTTCCAAAACTGATAGTAATTGATGGTGGAAAAGGACAGTTGTCCTCTGCTGTAGAAGCTTTGAAAACATTGAATATTTATGGTCAGATCCCCATTATAGGAATCGCAAAGCGACTGGAAGAAATTTACTTTCCGGAAGATCAATTTCCTTTGCATATAGACAAAAAATCCGAGTCACTGAGACTACTACAAAGAATAAGGGATGAGGCACACAGGTTCGCCATTACCTTTCACCGAAATGTCAGAAGCAAAAAAGCCTTTGGCACAGAATTGACAAAAATAGAAGGAATAGGTAAACAAACAGCTGAAAAACTTTTGAAGCACTTTAAATCAATCAAAAAAATTAAGGAAGCCAGCAAGGAGGAACTTTTGGAATTGTTGGGAGAGTCAAGAACGCAAAAATTGCTGGAATGGCTGGAAAAAGAAAAAAGCGGGTAATACCCGCTTTTTTTATTTTTTACCACTCCCAGAGTCCGTTTTCATATTCGAGCAATTTGTACTCAAATTCCAAAGCATCCAGGAAGGCTTGCAGTTCCGCATTCGGATTATCAGGATTTACCTTATCCGCTATCAATGCTTCATCAGAGTTGGTATATCTCCTGACTATAGCCCTAAACAACCTAAGGTCAAAGGCCTGATCATAAGTCAGATTTTTTGAGGTATTCTGGAAATTCAACCACTTTGCATCAGGATGATCCTTGAAATGGTTATAGAAGTCCTTATACCTTATAAAGCCTATTGTCTTTTGACCAGCATTGGCATTAGTTGGGGAAGGCATCACCAATTCGATGTATTTGATATCAAACTTAGCTTGAGAATGATGTTTATCGAAAATAAAATCTTCTTTGAAATCCAGATAATAAAGCTGCTTTACAAAGATGCTGTCTCCTATAGCTGAAATCCAGAAGTTTTCCTGAAACTCAGCAATTGACAACGGGTTCTTGAATTCATCATCAGCAAAAACTTCAAAAGCATTATCCTCAACAATGGCTTTGTAAATGTTGTTGATGATACCATTGTTTTTGGTATCTCCTGAACCATACAAAGGAATATTGTATTTCTCACGAAGGTCGATTCTTCTCCAGACGGCAATTTGATACATTTTATCATCTTCCCGCATAGGTCTGGCAGAATACACCGTATCCATTTGAAACTTTCTGTCTCCATTGTTGGAGGGACTTACACTTGTGGCACCTTGAGCAAAGGCCTCCAAACCGAAGAAAACTCCGATTAGCGTAAACATCCCGATAAGTTTAGCTTTTAGTTTCATAGCTAAGTCTATTTAGTGATCCCGTCATAACAACGAGAAAGGTTTTATTTAATTGCAATCCTGATAACTTCAGGTTGGTTATTTCTAATCTTATTGCCCCTGAAGTTGGTCCTAGTCACTTCCGTAACCCTGATCACCAAGTTATCTCCACTTCTTGCAGCAGCCAATAAATTCCTTATGGCCACATTTTCTCCTGATATCGCTACCCTCTCTCTAGGGACTTCATTTCTAAGTAAGATGACTTCACCACCTGTTACTTCAAAGTTGGAATCTCTGGCCATGGTTCTGGCGAAAGTAGGCTCTGGTACTGCTCTCACAGCTAATGAAGCTGGACCTGGTGCAGGATATGCAACGCTGACATCGATTTGACCTCTACCATCGAAAGCTCTTATAGTAGGCGCTGGAACCGGCTTGATATCATAATCCACGTTACCGATTTTATTTCCACCACTACTTACACCAATGGTAACCTTACCAGAAGCACCTGGTATTACAGTAACCTGTCCTGGTCTTTGTCCTTTGATGATATTTCCATTCGTGATAGAGAAATCAGGAGCATAGTTGTTACCTAGCGCAGGTACATCAATCATAAGGTCATTGGCGCAATCCGCATAAAGCTGATTCACTACTTCTGAAGTCACTCTGATAACCGGCTGTGCTACGAAGTATTCATAGTCCACGTTCAATACAGAATCCTTTCCTGCGATATTTACGGTAATTTCACCTTTCAATACCTGTCTTGCCAATCCTCTGTCATCATATTGACTTGCCGGAGGTACTGTAAAGCTGATTTCACCGAATCCATCTACTACAGGAACTTCACGGCCATTTACTGCCATTTTGGGTTGTGCAGATGATGATGAAGATGCGATGAACAGGTTACCTTCAAACTTGGTACCGGCAGCCACTACATTGGAATTTGCAGCAACACTCGCTTTAAATACATCTGATTTGAAGTAGAAAGTACCAATGGATCCTGTAATGGCTGAAAGTGCCTCACCTTCAATATTAAGTACCTCGTTTTGGTATTGGGATATCAAAGCCATTACTGCACCAACAGGCGATTTCACAAAATTAAGATTCACAAAGTTCTTGTTTCTGGCTTCCGAATCATTTTTGAAAATCTCTATGTCCTTGGCATCTTTGGCAATATCACCAAACTGCAGCTCTATCCCTATAGAGGCGAGGATACTTGAAATTTCATCTGGATAAGCATTCAACCTGTCCTGCATTTCAAATCCCTTTCTCTGATTGTTAAAGATTTGACCGGGAACATCAACATTTTTCAATGCGGAGGTTTTATACATTCCTTGATCATCCTTAGCATTTGATTCAGTGATCAACTCCTGCTTAAGACCTTCGAGGTAGCTGTAAACTTCCGCACTCGCTTTTCTTACTTCTTGGGCTGCCGCCACTTTAGGCACATCCCTTTCATTGTTTCCTTGTTGTTCTACTGTGTTAGCGATAGAGGAAACGGTAAATTCATTTTTTTCTATAAAGTTTCTTGACGTTCTTTCCAGTCCATCATTCAACAATACAAACTTCTGAAGGATTTGGTTACTTACCTGTAAGGCCAGCAGCGCTGTCAATACCAGGTACATCATACCAATCATCCGCTGTCTAGGTGTCTCTTTAGCTCCTGCCATTTTACAATTCTAAAAGATTAAACATTTTATTGATTTGGCTTAACCTTTCATGGCTGTTAGCATACCGCCATAGATTTTATTCAAAGAACTTACGTTTTGGTTCAATTTGGCCAATTCATTCTTGAATGCTTCTGTCTCTTTTCCGGCCTCAGCTAGACCTTCCATAGCAGAAGTGACATTAGAATAGAATTTGTTCAATGTTTTCAAATGGCTTTGGGCATCCTGAAGCTCCATTTCATACACATTATTTAGGGCTGAAAGATTTTTAGTTACTTCCAACACTTGGCCATGATATGCTTTCGCATCTTCTGATGCAGACGACAGTTCAGTAAGAGCAGCTGCAGTTTTTCCATAAGATTGGTTGATGTCTACCAAAGTTTTAGAAGCAGACTTTACATTATCTGCATATTCATTGGTAGCTAGGGCTGCATCAGAGATTTTACCCATCTTTTCAGCAGAGGAAGCAAGGTTTTGAATTCCTTTTCCCAAACTGTCAAACAGTTCAGGGCCAATTTTAGCATTGGTCAGCATTTCGTCAAATTTTTGGGAAATTCCATCATTGACATTTGCTTTAGCCGGCTTCTTTAAAGTAGGTTCCTCACCAGCCAATTCTGGATATACTTTCGTCCAGTCGATTTCTTCTTGTTTTGGTTCAAATGCAGAAAGGAAAAAAATCAGAGCTTCTGTGGTAAGGCCGACTCCAATCATCAAGCTGGCTCCCTGCCAGTCAAGAATTTTAAACATCGCACCCAAGATTACGATAGAAGCACCGATACCATAAATTTTAGGCATGATATCGCCATAAAATTTGTATTTGAATGAATTGTTCTTTGCCATTTTAATTAGACGTGAGCGATTAAGTGATAATTATTGAATTGTGTGTTTAGTTTATCTTCTTCTTCTTCTGTTGTTGTTGACATCCATAGATCCTGATCTACCTATAAACGTCATTGCTGTCCTAAAGCCAATGTGTGCAGCTTTTACATCTTGGTATTCGTATGTCCTGGTACTGGTCTCCAGATAATGGGCGATATCTTTCCAAGAACCTCCACGTATGATTTTTCTCTTTTCGTTTGGATCATCATATACAGGATCCAGATCCCAAGTGATAGCACTCGCTACAGGATTGTAAGCATCCAAAACCCATTCGGCAACATTACCTGACATGTTGTAAAGTCCAAATCCATTCGGAGCAAACACATCGACCGGTGCAGTGTAGGCAAATCCGTCATCTATATAGTTACCTCTACCTGGCTTGAAATTGGCCATAAGACAACCTCTTTTGTTTTTGATGTATGGGCCTCCCCAAGGATATTTTGCTACATCTTTACCACCTTTGGCAGCATACTCCCATTCCGCTTCTGAAGGAAGTCTAAATGCTGGCATGTCAAAGTCGGACCTATCATTGGCCCTCATGTGGTAGGTTCTCCATTCGCAATACATTTGGGCTTGATCCCAACTGATTCCGACTACAGGATAGTTATCAAATGCGGGATGATCAAAGTAAAATTCCATTAACGGATCACCATAGTGATAAGAAAAACTCGTAGACCAAACTGTAGTATCAGGCAAAACTTCATCAAGGTTAAATGAAGGTGGCTCTTTCAAAGTGGTAGGGGTACCATAATCGTATTCTCCTAACCTTACTGCTTCCAAAAACTGTCTGTATTTATTATTGGACACCTCGTATTTGTCCATATAAAATTCAGATATAGTAATCTGCTTGTTGAAAGACGACTGAGTATGTGCAATATCTTCATCTGCCTGGCCCATCCAAAAAGTACCCGCTTTGATAGCAACCATATCAACAGGAAGATTCTGTTGCCAGTTGGCCCTTTTGGGAACGCCTGTTACCTCCCCTCTTCTGTTGTCTTTTTCACTTGCACTTCCCCTCTTTCCAAACAGGCCGCATCCCTGCAAGATACCAGCCAATAAAACGGCCGTAATAAGGGGGAAAATCCGAGAATTCATTTTATTATACATAAAATACACTTATTAAGTTATGTAGATAACTGCACATAATTGTTTGTCTACGAAAGCGAAATTTAAAGGAAAATATAAGAATTACACAAGCTAATTGTCATTTTTCCTATAATATTTTTAAAACCTAAATCTTGGCGTCCTTTGGATCACTCTCTCAAATTCCCTACTGACCGGTACCAAATTGTAAGTCAACATAAACTCGTGACTCGTAGGTGATTTGGCTTCCAGTCCTCCGACCACCAGGTCGAACGCGTAACCTATTCTAAGTGAATTGTCTCTCAAGATGCTGTAGCCTAACAATAATGATACCGATTCTTCACCGCGAAAGGCCAAACCTCCACTTATTTTTTGATTATGTGTCGCTATAACGCTCAGGTCATATGAAAAATTATTAAATGAAACTGTTTTTAATAAAAAACTTGGCTCAAATTCCCACATCGCAAAAGTCTTGATCCTGTAACCAAAAGTCAAATAACTGTGGTTTTTGAGTTGATTGTCAAACCCAGGCTCATCCACACCGAAATCAAAACTGGGCTGGTTAAGGTGTCTACTACTTAAACCCACATAATAATTGCCCCGATCGTAAATGGCTCCAAAACCTACATTAAAATTGATCTGGGTTTCCCTACCATCAGCAGGTAGGTTAGGATCTGGGATTATAGTGACAAGCTCATCATATTTTAAAGTACTGGAAAAAACCCCTCCGGAAGCCCCTATACTTAAAATCCCTCTCCTAAGATTTCTGTGATAGGCGAGGGATAAATTTATTTCCTGATTGTTGGTGGCTCCGATATTGTCATTGATAAAGGAAATACCATAGCCAAGGTTATAATCCTCTAATCTGCCACTTGCTGTAATCAATTGGGTCACCGGAGCCGAACCGCCTGTACCCTGGTAGTTCATCCATTGGGTCCTGTGCAAAGCAGCAAACCTGTATCCGGATTCTTTTCCGGCAAAAGCAGGATTGTAAAACAACCCATTATACATGTATTGGGTAAACTGGGGATCTTGCTGAGCAGATACCCTTGAAACCGAAAATATCCCGCAAAAAACTAATGTTACGAAGACAACCTTAGAAAATCTCAGCTCTATCATGCAAATGAAGTTCTTAATGACAACCCTATTCTACACATTAAAACTGAAAAAGACCATAAAAGATTATCAATCTCCTAAATTATTTGCCTTTTTTATGTAAAGTTCCAATGCGCCGGTCATACTGGGAGCGTTTGGCATAGGGGCTTCAATGTCCAAAATCAATTCCTGATCTCTAACTTCCTGAGCGGTAGTTGGTCCAAAAGCTGCTATTCTGGTTTCATTTTGCTTGAAATCAGGGAAGTTCTGCTTCAGGGATTTGATACCGGATGGACTAAAAAAAGCCAAAACATCATACTTGATATCCCTAAGGTCTGAAAGATCCGCAGCAACAGTATGATAAATGATAGCCTCGGTAAATTCAATATTGGATTTGGTCAGATAATTGGGTATTTCATCTTTTCTGATGTCTGAACACGGAAAAAGGTATTTCTCTCCTTTGTGCTTCTTGAAATAATCAAATAAATCAGATGCTGTTTTTTGACCCACAAAAAGCTTCCTTTTTCTGATTACAATATATTTTTGCAAATAGTGGGCTGTCTGATCCGAAATACAGAAATACTTCATGTCAGCAGGCATTTCTATTTTCAATTCTTTGCATATAGTAAAGAAGTGGTCTATAGCATTTCTGCTTGTAAAAATAACTGCAGTATGCTTAAGGATATCAATCTTCTGCTTTCTGAAATCCTTAACCGATACTGCCTGCACTTCTATAAATTGCCTGAAGTCAATTTTTAGATTGTATTTTTCAGCTAACTGGAAATAGGGTGAATTTGGATCGCTAGGCTTTGGCTGGGAAACCAAAATGCTTTTTACCGGATTAAGTCTGTCTTTGGTAACTTTACTCATGTTCTTAATCTTCTCCTTAAAATTTTTTAATCACTGATCAACCCATTATCAATTTGGCTATAACGAGAAATGGAATCAGTTCTGCGGTGCAAATGTAAGCAAATAAATGGTAATTTTTAAAGGGAACCCTATTTACAAGAATTATAAATAAATATGCTATACCTACCAAATACACCCAAAAAAACACCCATGACATACTCCTAACTACCTCTAAAATAAGCGATTGGTCATTAATAAAAAAATAGGTCACAATCAAAGTCACCATGAACAAAGACAAGGAAAGCAGCCTCAATAAATAGAAGAAATGACTGAACTCATATTTGCCTAAATCAAAAACTGCTACCATACTTTTTAGAAAAATAAATTTCAATATAAAAAGTAAAACAATGGCAGCCGCACCGAGTATCCAGTAAAAAAATAGACTATTAAGCCCTCCAGCAGTAACTTTTGTATAGATAGGAACTTCCATCACATAGGCCGCCAATGAAATATTCAACATCAACAAAAGGCTCAACATCAAAAGATAAAATATCACATCGATGGAAAAAAACTTCTGGAATATCCCCGCCTCCGAAAAATCCTCCCCGGTCACCAGCGTCTTTGGTGAAATAAAAAACTTCAACACTACAGGAAATATCAATTTGAATATAGCCACCAAAAACAAAATGATCACCAAACCACTTAGGTAAAAATCTCCAAAAGAACTGGATTTCCTTTTTCCAAGGTCCAATACATCTGTGTCATTTGGTATATCCTCAGTAGCCAACTGATCGAAATACCCCTTTTTTACTGAAAGATCCGAAAGGCGGTTGACCGCCGAGAGTGCTATAAATTCTACATCTGTATTGCTTTTAATTCCAAAAAAATCCTTCAAATCCTGTACGCGCTCTATTACCACTGTATCCCCTTCAGCATAAAACCACAACTTGTCATTCATGAAGACAGAAGTTCCGCCCGGCACAGCAAAGCGCATACTACTCTGAGGAAAATTACCTAGATCCAAGGTTACTTGGGAAGTATAGTTAAGTTTCAGCAAACCTTTCTCCTGATTTTCAAAAAGTCTGGAATCATAGTTTTCAATGACTTGGGAAAAAGCCTGAGTGTAAAAATTGAAAAATACCAGTATTGCTAATAAGGAGTACTTTTTTATCATAATTTAAAATCTACCGGTGTAGCCGAAATGTATTTTGGAAAGGTTGAGCGCAAAATCCTGAGCATTGGATCCGCCTAATGCGTAAATAAAATTGAAAATACCATTACCGGTCTCCAGACTAAATCCCAATCCTAACGCATAAGGAAAATCCACAGGCAAATCCTGTACCCTGTTTTCAAGCCTTCCCACATCCGCAAAAATCATAAAATATGAATAGGTATCAAAGTAATACCTAGGCTCGAAATTAAAATATACATAATTATTGGCAAAAAAGAAGTTTTCATTGAAGCCACGTATACTTCGGAGCCCCCCGAGTCTGTAAAGGTCATTGACAAAAAGGTTAGGGTTTTCCATCAACCCACCGGTAAGCCTGCTGTACAGACCCCAATTGATATTTTTATAAATGTACTTTTCCAATGAGCCCTGAACATAATATTGCAAACTCCTGAGATCCAAATCCTCATACAGTTCAGCTGGCAAAGCAGTATTCAAAAGGATGTTTTTGTTGCCAATGGCAAACTCCAACTTCCCAAAAGTGCCTCTCCTCGGAAAAAAAATATCGTCCAACCAGGACTTTTCGAATCCAAGTCCATAATTGTTGAACCGAAAATCACCCACCTCCGGAAACCTAATGTTTTCAGTCACCCCCAATAAGTCCCCCGCTTGACGTCTGGTGAAAAACCGAAGATAACCTCCTCTTTCCAGCCTGTATCCAAAATCCAATCTGAAATCCCGATTGAGAAAAGTACTGTCCTCTTTTAGCAAAGAAAAAGAGGCCTGAACATCCAGATTGGATCCCAACACCAAAGGTTCTAAAGCAGACACCTGTAAACTCTGGGAAAACTGGTTGAACCTTTGCCAGTGCAGCTCATAGTTTCGCCCCCGGCCTGCCACATTGTACAATAGCAGATCAAATTGCCCAGTGATCAATAGTCCGCTACCCTCGAGTTCATTGGGAAGAAAACCGATGATCCCATCGATAGAGTTGATTTTACGGTCATCGAGTGGCAGGTATAGCGTAGCCTCTTCGTTTTGAAAGCTCAGCTCCGGCTCTCCTGCCCAGCGCAGATAAGGCAACGCATTGATCTGCCTTATGCTATTGTCGATTTTCTTTTGGGAAAAAGGAGTAGCAGGCATGATCTGAAGGTATTTGGAAAGAAATTTTTCATTGATCTTGGAATTGCCTGTTACTTTAAGAGTGTCAAAACTGATGAATGGTCCAGACTCATAAAAAAGTTCTGCTGCTATTTTCTGATCCTCTTCAGTGACATTTTCAAGTTTTACAGAAGCAAAAGGAAAACCTTCATTTTCGGAAACATCCAAGACCCTTTCAAAAACCCGGCTTAACTCCGAATAATTAAATTGCCTTTTGGCAAACAAGCGGGCGTCCACCCCAGCCTTGACCAAGAGCGCATCTTCTAAATTCCCTTGGTTCAGTTGGTACCACTCATATTTCTTGCCGGTTTGTATAAATAATATGGTAGAGTCCTTGCCTACAGCTTCTTTGGCAAGCTGGGGAATAAGGAAACCCATTTGATGCAATTCTCCCAAAAGCTCCGCTTGGAACTGCTCCAACTCATGCTCGCTGCCCAATGTCAGTGTGTCTTGCCTGGACAGATCACCACTAACCTGATATTTAACCCACAGCCTATCCTGAGCCAGCAGGTTGAATTGAATGAGCAGCAATATGGTGGTAAATAAAATTTTCAAAGCAAGCTCTCTGGTTTCTTTTATCTTTGTGGGCTAAAAGTATAAAAATTGTCCGGCATCTATATCCATATCCCTTTTTGTAAACAGGCTTGTCACTATTGCGATTTTCATTTTAGCACCAATCTGCGGCTTAGGGAGGAAATGGTGGACACAATATGTCTGGAACTGGAATCCAGAAAAAACTTCCTATCATCAGATCCTGAGATAGAAACCGTCTATTTCGGAGGCGGTACTCCTTCTATTTTATCATCTGTGGATCTGGATAAAATTCTGGGCAGTATTCACAAAAATTTCGATACCAAAATCCAAGAACTTACCTTAGAAGCTAATCCTGACGATCTTAATCCCCAAAAGCTTCTTGATTGGAAAGCCATGGGCTTTAATAGGCTGAGTATCGGAATTCAAAGCTTTGACCAGAAAGTCCTGGAGTTTTATAACCGTGCCCACAATGCCCAAGAATCGCTAAAAGCAATAGATTTGGCCAAATCTGCCGGATTTGACAAACTTTCCATTGACCTTATTTATGGATTCCCGCATCCGGACCACAGCATTTGGAATAGGGATTTGGAAACAGCACTTAGGCTCGATCCTGGGCATATCAGCAGCTATGCCCTTACTGTAGAACCAAAGACTGCCCTGGGGAACTGGAAGGAAAAAGGCAAATTTCTAGAAGCAGATGAAGATTTTGTAGCAGAGCAGTTTGAAACCCTCATGGAGCGATGTACTGACACAGGCTATATACAATATGAAATTTCCAACTTTGGAAAAGAAAACCATTTTTCCCTCCACAATTCCAACTACTGGAAAAACAAGCCTTACCTAGGCGTAGGGCCTGGAGCACATTCCTATGATGGTAAATTAAGGGGCTCCAATATTGCCAATAACCCCGTCTATATCAAAAAACTGAAATCCGGTTTAAGCCCTTTTGAAATCGAAAATCTCGAAGGATTGGATATCTGTAATGAATACATACTCACTTCTTTGAGGACGATTTGGGGAATAGACTTAAGCTATGTCAAGTCTGCCTTTAAGGTGGACCTTCTGGAATTGCAAGGTTCGGTTTTGAAAGAACTGGATAACCAAGGATTGATTTCAGTAGACCGGGAAAAGATTGTTTTGAAGAAAAAGGGAAGATTTCTCGCAGATGGTATTGCCGCATCCTTATTTGTCGCTTGAATGTATTACTTTTGAAACATGCAGGAAAAGTACAGGGATTATAGCGCGAGGAAAAAAGAGGCTGCACCTTTAAAGGAGGCATTTGAGGAATTGCTTCAGGCTTACAAACTCAAGGATACATTTGAAGAAAAACACCTTATTCAGTCCTGGCCGGAACTGATGGGAAAAACAGTGGCCTCCAGGACCGACTCTTTGTACATCAAAAACAAGAAACTATTTGTAAAGATATCTTCAGGACCTATCAAAAAAGAACTTTCCATGAACAGATCCAAAGTACTCCAGATCATCCATGAAAAGTTCGGAAAAAACGTCATTGAAGAAGTCGTCTTTCTCTGATCAATCCTGTGCTGCAAATACCCTTCTCATGAGGGCAGAAGTTCTTTCCAGTGGATTTTCCCGTATACTTTTTTCTTCTTCTGCAATCAGTAAAAACAGCCCGTCTATTGCTTTTTCGGTAACATAGGCATTGAGATCCGGGTCTATTCGTCTATTTGTAAGAGGTATGGCATTATAGGTATTGGCAATGTCACCGTAAAATCTAGTAGCGCCTACTTGATTGAGAGATTCCTCTATTCTGGGCTGGAACAATTCTATCAGTTGGCTTTCAGTGGTTCTTCTCAAAAAAGAAGTGGCAGCATCCTGATTGCCTTGTAGCAGGTTGAATGCATCCTGAATGGTCAGTTGTCTAATGGCGTTGATAAAAATCGGCTTTGCTTCTTTGGCTGCATTTTCCGCACCTCTGTTGATGGCCAGCAAAGCCCTGTCCACTTCCGAACCCAGCCCCATTTGCCTCAAGGTGTTTTCCACTCTTCTGGCGTCCTCCGGGAGAAGAATCCGGATCATATCATTTCGGAAAAAGCCATCAGTCTCAGATGCTTTATCGGCACCCTTGCTGATTCCTTGGATCAATGCCTCTTTCAATCCCTGCGAAACTTCCTGCTGGGTGAGTGGAGCAGAACCTCCCGCTGCTTGCAATAGCCTATTGATATCGGAAGAAGAACATCCTAAAAGAAGAAGACAAAACAATATTGAAATCGATAATCCAATGCGCATAAAGTTTTTTTTTTAGATATTAACAAATATTTAGAACCCGTGGTATAAACGCCATCAGGTAAATTAAGTTAGTTTTGGTATTATTGCGAATCATTCTTTTAAATGATCAAACTCCCGAATCCAAATATCGGAAAAGTAAGCTTATTGGTCGCTATCTTGACCTGGCTGGCATTGCTTTTTGTAGACATTACAAGGATTTTTGGCATTATCAACCAGATGGAATCCGGTGTTTCACCTGATGTTTCCTTTGTTCTGGAGATCATTTTTTTTATCACTGTATATTTATTCTATAATTATACCATTTCCAAAAGTGAGGACAATGATTTCCTCAATCTCATTTGGAGGGGAGCTTCCACAGGATTGGTCGCATCAGGGGTATCCATTTTGATAGGTTTCTTTTATTCCCTTTTGGGAGAATCCAAACTTGCCAGCGACCTTTTGCTCAAGAATTTCTTTTATCATGTCAACTTTGCCCTGATCACGCTCTTTTTGATTTCGTGCAGCCTGCTCTGGAAGCACCTTATATTGTACCAAAAATCCAAAAACGTGGTAAAGCAATGGCAGTTGTTCGAAATTCTGCTTTTGGTCAGTATGTTCTTTATTTTTTTCAATAAAAATTCCCTGGATTACAGTTTCCTTTTCGGCCTTGTTATCCTCACTGTATTTTCCATTTCATTATCCATTAACCTTAAATGGATACCTTATCTTACCTTTAAAGAAAAATGGAAATCGATTCTCTTTCTGGCTATTATCATTTTATCTACAGCTTATTTGTTTGGACAAATCCTCCGCTACAGTGAAAGTGATCTGATTTTAGTCAATCTAACAGACAATTTATTTCTGATCGGTCTGTTTTCTTTTGTTTTTTTCTACTCGCTTTTCAGCTTTCTAGTGACTTTGTTCAATCTACCAACTTCCTCTGTGTTTGAACAAAAACTCATCGAAGCCATTAATTTTCAACGCCTAAGTCAATCTATCAAGCCTGGACAAAATGAAAACCAGGTTTTGGATATCCTGATCGATTCCAGCATGAGTGCAGCGTATGCAGATGCCGGATGGCTAGAGATCAAAGACCCTGAAGGTCAGTCCTTTTTTCTCCATGAAAGGTTTGTAGAAAAAGACAGTACACACCAACTATACCGCCACATCAATGCCCTAAAACCTTTTTCTAATTTTGATTGGGAAAAAACAGGAAATGAAAACATAATTTATCAGGGCAGGATAGAACATAACCCTTACAAGTCCGCTCTTGTAGTACCTCTGGTAATCAACCAAAAAACCTTAGGTAGATTATACCTTGTCAAAGAAGTAAAAGACGGATTCAACAAAGAAATGGTCAACATTATTTCCACATTTGTAGGCCAAGCCTGTATTTCTGTGGAAAACTACCGTCTGCTTAATGAAGCCATCAAAAATGAAAGGTACAAAGAGGAACTCAAAATTGCGCAGAGGGTACAAAGAAGCTTGTTGCCCAAAACCCTCCATCATGACAAATCCTTTGAGATCGCGGCATTTTCTGTAGCAGCTGATGAAGTCGGGGGGGATTATTATGAAACCTATCCTCTCGGTCCCCGTAAGTTTGCTATAATCATAGGTGATGTATCAGGGAAAGGTACTTCAGCAGCTTTCAATATGTCCCAGATGAAAGGCATCTTCCATAGTTTGGTACAGTTGAATCCAAGTCCGGCAGAATTTATCAAAAAAGCCAATTCCGCTCTGGGCCTATGCCTGGAAAAAAACCACTTTATCACTACCTCGTTTTATATCATTGATACAGATCAAAAAACAATCACGTACAGTAGAGCCGGTCATTGCCCTACACTATATTACAAGAGTGCACAGAATGAATGTGATTATTTAAGTATAGACGGCATGGGGCTTGGAATACTCAGGTCCGGACTATTTGACAATTATGTTCATGAAAAAACTTTTGTTTTTCAACAAGGTGATGTCATGTTGCTCTACACTGACGGTATCATAGAAGCAAAAAATGAATCCGGTACAGAGTTCGGCTACGAAAGGCTTAAAACCGTACTCAAATCTTATTGTCATCTCTCTCCAAAACAAATCCAGGAAAAAATCATTTCGGATGTATATCAGTTCATTGGTAAAACAGCCATTATGGACGATGATTACTCTATGGTCGTGATCAAATTTAAATAAGAACCAAACCACATTTAAAGCGTATATTCAGACATGCTGGAAATCAAAAATATCAAAGAAAATAACCATGACATCTTGCTTTTGGAAGGAGAAGTAGATGCCAGTAACTCTGTAGAATTGGACAGCAGTATCCAGCAATTGTCCGAGGAGGGTGCCACTGTTATTTTGGTAGATGCTTCTGGTCTGGAATATATTTCTTCTGCCGGATTGGGGGTTTTTATGTCCTACCTTGAAGATTTCCAGGAAAGAAATGTCAAAATGATCATATTCGGTTTGAAAGAAAAAGTGCATCAGGTATTTGTTATCCTGGGATTGGATAAACTTATGAATATCAAGAAGTCAAAGGAAGAGGCGTTAGAAGAAGTAAAATGAAGAAAAGGCTTAGGCTATATTGCAATACAGACCAATTGGTAAACCTTCGGCAATTTTTAGATGAAAAGCTAAGGCATACCCCATTGTCAGAAATAGATAGTCTGCAAGTGATCCTTGCTGTGGAAGAGGTATGTGCCAACCTCATCATTCACAGTCATGAATGTAATCCTACCGAATTTATAGAACTGGATGTCAACAGGCAAAATGGTACCATCATTTTTGAAATCAAAGATTATGGACAGGGCTTCAATATACTGGAATACCAGGAGCCCAATATTGACCATGTCCTCAAAACCAAAAGAAAAGGTGGGCTGGGCATCATGCTGGTCAAAAAGATCATGGATAAAATAGAATTTGAATCCAATGGCACCAAAAACACCTGCAGACTGTTTAAGAATCTCGAATCCAAATAATTGTTAATTAAATGTTGATTATGGGCATTTGACCATTATTCTTCATTTATATTTGTAACATTGCAGTAGAAATTGGCATGCCATATCATATGAATAAAAAGTACTTCTGGTATTCAATATTAGTTTTAGTTTTATCCTGTAGTCCGAAAACCACCCTTATCCAGGAAGAAAGTAAGGAGGAAATCCGGCAACCGCTTTTGACTATCGAAGGCGAGGAAATTTTTGCAGAAGAGTTTTTGCATCTTTTATCCAAAAACAGGGAATTTCAAAATAAAGGTGAAAAGCTCAGTCCTGAGGATTTTCAGGAAAATTTCGACCTTTTCGTCAATTACAAACTAAAAGTAAAAGAAGCTGAAAAGATCGGCCTTGATACTTTGGAAGATTTCCGCAAAGAGTTTGATGTCTTCAAACAGGATCTGATCAAACCCTATCTTATCCAAAATTCGCTTCGTGAAGGCGAGCTGCAAAAAGCTTACAACAGGATGAATGAAGTGGTAAAAGCCAGTCATATCCTTCTGCAATTTCCGGCCAATGCAAGTCATGATGACAGTGTGGCTGTACTAAGGATGGCCCTTAAGCTGAAAGAAGAGGCTGAAAAGGGTGCTGATTTCAATCAGCTTGCTTTAGAACATTCTGATGACCCTTCGGCCAAAGACAATAAAGGAAGTCTTGGATATTTCACCGCCTTGCAGATGGTCTACCAATTTGAAGATGCTGCTTACGGATTGGAAGTAGGAGAAATTTCCGACCCAGTCCTCACCAATTTCGGCTATCATATCATTAAGTTGGAGGATAGAAAACCCAATCCCGGAGAAATCAGAGTATCCCATATTCTGGTAAGGAGCCAGTCGGGGGACCCAGTATCTGAAGAAAGAGCACTTCGAAAAGTCGGGGATATATATACTGAACTTCAAAAACCAGAAAGTGTCTGGGAAGAAGTGTGTGAACTGTATTCTGAGGATGTAGGAAGCAAAAACTCAGGCGGTAAATTGCCATGGTTAGGCTTGGGATCTGTCATTCCTGAGTTTGAAAGAGTAGCCTTCGGTCTGACAGAGATTGGCGAAATATCTTCTCCTGTCAAAACACCCTACGGGTTTCATATCATCAGACTGGAGGACAAAAAACCCATAGCCAGTTTCGAAGATATGGAAGCCCAGATCAAGTCAAGGATACTCAGAGACAGCAGGTCAAACCTTATCCAATCCCAAGTGACAGCCATACAAAAGTCAAGATACGACTTTACTGAAAACACCTCAGTAACGGATAAGATTGAACCCCTCTTTGATAGAGATATCAATGTTTCCAGAAAGAAATTTGAGGAAAACCAATTGATGGACAGCATCTTATTTGAAACAAGCTATGGGCCTTCAAAAGTATCCGATTTCATAGATTTTCTGGATTCAGATAGAGCTGTAATCAGGTACCAAAGCGGAAATGCATTCGAGACTGCTTTTGAAAAATTTGTAGCACAAACCTTGAATGAAACTGAAGAAAAAGACCTGACCGCAAACAATGAAGAGTTCAGATTGCTGTTACAAGAGTACAGGGATGGAATACTTCTATTCTCCCTGATGAATGATCAGGTCTGGCAAAAGGCCTTACAAGACGAAGATGGTCAGATAGAGTTTTATGAAAACCACAAAGACAGATACACTTGGCAAGAGCGGGCAGAGGCGATTACAGTCAGCATGGCCAAAGAAGAAAAAACTTCAGCAGTAAGACGCTTCCTTTCAGATAAAGTTTATAAAAGTGATCTGGCTGACAGGCTGGAAAACACCTTTCTTTTGGATGATCCTTTGGCATTCTCCATGGAAGAGGGGATTTATGAAATCCAGAGCCATCCCATATTGTCAAAAGCAGATTTGTCTAAAAGTTTTCAAGAACTTAAGCACAACAATAAAACAACTTTTGTCGTCATCGGGAACAAGGTTCCTGCAGGACCCAAAAAGTTTGATGAGACAAGAGGAAAGGTAGTCCAGGATTACCAAGAGCATCTGGACAAAAAACTGGTAGCTTCTTTGAAGGAGGCCTACCAAGTCCAAATCAACGAGGATGAAAAGAAAAGAATCTACGATAGGGTCGTGGCAGACTAAGGTCGGCATTTCCTTGTTGGTCCTTCTGCTATCCTCCTGCGATCTGTTCAAGTTCAGATCCGGAGAAGAGGAAGATGAGGACAACCCTGTCATTGCCGAAGTAGAAGGAACAAAGCTTAGGCTATCGGAAATTGAGATTTTATCATCACGCGGACTTAGCTCTACAGACAGTACTGCGCTCGTCAACAGGTATGTCCAGTCATGGGTCCGAAAACAGCTCATGATCAGGGAAGCCGCCCAGTCTATGGCTTTTGACGAAAATGAAATCAACAGAAAGCTGCTTGATTATAAGTATAGCCTGATGGTATACGATTTTGAAAAGTCATATCTGGAAAAGAATCTGGATGAAAATATACCGGCCAGTGAAATAGAGGCGTATTATAGTGACCATAGCGAAAATTTTGCCCTCAAAGAAATCATCGTAAGGTGCAATTTTCTCAAAATGGAAAAGGGAAGCAATCAAAATCAGCCCTTGGAAAGACTCCTGAAGCAAGGGGAAGGAACGCAGTCGGAAGCCATTAAGGAAATAGCCCTGAAGCATGCTTCGAATTATTTTCTTGAAGATTCCACCTGGATCAGGTTTGAGGACATTATCCTGAATACACCCTTATCCGATCACCCTAACAAAGTGGGGCTTTTGAGGAGCAATTCGCAAATCAGCGTCGAAGATGACAGGTACAAGTACCATTTCAGGATATTGGAATACAAATTGCAGGATCAGATCCCACCGGTAGAATTTGTCCGAGAAGAGATTTCCAAAATCCTATTAAATAAAAGAAGGGTGGCCATGATAGACCAACTTCAAAAAGAAATTTACAATCGTGCACTTGAAAGAAATGAGTTTAAAATTTATGAGTAATTTAAAATACCTCTTTGTAGCCCTAATCTTTGCATCTGGTATCAGTGCTGTGAAGGCACAGGAGGCGACATCAGAGGAAAAGCCTGCAGCTACTACTCCCACGCCTACATCCGGGCAGGTTTTGGATAAGATTGTAGCCAAAGTAAACAATTACATTCTTTTGGAATCTGATGTTCAATTGGCCTATCTTGAAGCCGTAGCCCAATCCCAACAGGGTTTTGAAGCCCCCAC
Source organism: Arthrospiribacter ruber (assembly GCF_019343195.1). Taxonomy (GTDB): domain Bacteria; phylum Bacteroidota; class Bacteroidia; order Cytophagales; family Cyclobacteriaceae; genus Arthrospiribacter; species Arthrospiribacter ruber. The sequence goes on along the minus strand of NZ_RPHB01000003.1, from coordinate 451,173 downwards.
CAGATGTGAGGTTTTCGAATCCCTGCTGATCAATAAGCTGATGGTAGCCAAGGCAGACCTTGACTCTATTACAGTGACGGATGCAGAGGTAATGTTCCAGGCCGATCAAAGGCTGAGCATGGTCATGCAACAATTTGGTGGAGATGAGAATATCCTAGCAGAAGTCTATGGCAAGACTGCTGACCAACTGAAAAGTGAAATTGAAGAACAGCTAAAGGAGCAACTGATCGTTCAGAAAATGCAGCAAAAAATCACCGAAGGACTTACCATTTCTCCAGCTGAAGTCAGAAAATTTTACAATAGCATCCCAAGAGATTCCCTACCGTTCTTTTCCGCAGAAGTGACCGTAGGGCAGATTGTAAAGAAGCCTGAAGTATCACAGCATGTAAAAGATGATATAATAGCCAAAATGCGTGAATTCAGAAGACAGATAGATGCCGGAGAGGCAGATTTTCAAACATTGGCCAGAAACAACTCCGAAGACCCGGGTTCAGCAGCCCAAGGTGGGGAACTGGGTTTTTTCAGAAGAGGAGAACTTGCCCCGGAATATGAGGCTACTGCCCTGAGCTTAAGACCAGGAGAAATCAGTGAGCCTATAGAAACCATGTTTGGTTTTCACATGATTCAGCTTTTGGAAAGAAGAGGAAACACTTTCAATACCAGACACATCCTAATAAGACCTATGCCTTCTGAGGACGATATCAAAAGGGCTGAGAAATTTTTAGATAGTCTGAGACAACAGGTCATTGACAAAAAGATTGAATTTTCAAAAGCTGCAAAAGAACATTCAGATGATAGGCCTACTTCTGATAATGGAGGTTTCTTTTCAGATCCACAAAACCAATCCAACAGACTTACCTTAAGGACACTGGAGGATCCTGTTCTATATTTCACACTGGATAGCATGAAAGTGGGAACCATCACCACCCCTATGCGCTTTGAAGACGAGAGAGAAGGCACCAAAGTACGCGTATTGTACTACAAAGAGAGATATCCTGCCCACAGGGCAAATATGGACGATGATTATGAAAAGCTAAAAGCTGCTGCCAGGAGGAAAAAAGAAGAAAGTATCCTTAGTACTTGGTTTGTAGGAGCCAAAGAGGATGTATTTATTGACATCGATCCGTCCTATGACCGATGTGAAGTGCTTAAAGATTAAGTCTCCCTGATATTCACTCCCGAAAGAAGACAAAAAAATCCGCTGTGAGAAATCACAGCGGATTTTTTTATATTGTCCCAATTAACTCTGGACGTTTATGAGAGATTCTCTTCTTCTCATTTTGCCAGCAGGCAATCCATACATCATTTTAAATCTTCTACAGAAGTAAGCAGTATCCTTATATCCAACTTCTTTGCCGATATCCCTGATACTTTTCTTAGAAGTTCTTAGAAGCTCTACAGCTGCTTCCATTCTTTGGTATTCTATATAATCCTGTGGATTGATTCCAGTCAACATCTTGAAGTACTGACCTACATAATCCTCAGAAACATTGGCAACCTTGGCAAGCACCTTATTGGAAAGGTCACCACCGATATTTTTCTTAATATAATTGAAAAGATCAATCAACCTTGGATCTTTGAAGTAGGTGCTGTTGGTAGAAAGCTCCTCCATAAACAACCTGTTCTTAAGAATATGCCTTACTATTTCTATCACCAACAACTCAGTGTGGATTTTCATTACCCTCTCTTTACCTGGGGTATTCTGTTCGGTTTCTTTGACCATATCTTCTACAATGGTCGCGATCCTGTCATTGAACCTGATGGCAAATGGTGGAATTCCTAAAGAATGAAAGAAATTGACCACATCAAAAACCTTGGCTTCAAAAGTCACCAAAGTGATACAGTCTTCCTCGGAATTTTTGATATCCCTGAAACTGATAGTTTGCAGGTATTTTCTTTTGTTGTCCAAATAAGCCTCATTGTTGACCTCATTCTTTTTGGAAGCCATTCCAAAGGAAACAGATGATTTCCTGTTTGCAGGAATAAACAGGATTTCACCCTCATTGACCAGTTCCTGATCTTCTCCAAACTTGAGTGTTCCTTGATGAAGTAAAATAAGCGTATTTTCAGGATCATGGTAGTCCAGGACGGTAACAGGCTTCTCAATCCTGTAATTATTTCCTCTCAAAAAGCGGACACCAACTGATTCAATGACTTTATTGTAATATTCCATGATTGAGGTTGATTAAGGTTTTACCCCAAAACTATAATAATTTTCCAAATACAAGCAGAATTATTAAATAAAAAATTAAAAAGAATAAAAAAAGGGCATAAAAACTAGATTTTATGCCCCATAAATTAATGAAATCGATATTATCTTAAAATGCTTCTCGATATGACTATTTTTTGAATTTCACTGGTACCCTCATAAATCTGAGTGATTTTTGCATCTCGCATCATTCTTTCTACATGGTATTCTTTTACATAGCCATAACCTCCGTGAACTTGCACAGCTTCTACTGTCACGTTCATCGCTACTTCAGAAGCATATAGCTTTGCCATGGCACTGGCGTCTGCATAATCCTTCCCTTGATCTTTTAGCCAAGCTGATTTCAATACCAAAAGCCTGGCAGCCTCAATCTGAGTAGCCATGTCTGCGAGTTTAAATTGTATGGCCTGGTGCTGACTGATGGGTTTTCCAAAGGCCTTTCTTTCCTTCGAATAGGCCAATGACAACTCATATGCACCAGAAGCTATCCCCAAAGCTTGGGCAGCTATTCCTATACGTCCGCCATTCAGGGTTTCCATCGCAAACCTAAATCCAAAACCTTCATCTCCTATCCTATTTTCTACAGGCACTTTCACATCTGTAAACATTAAAGAATGGGTATCCGAACCTCTGATACCTAGTTTATCTTCTTTTTTGCCAATCACAAATCCATCCCAACCTTTTTCTACAATAAATGCCGAAATACCCTTGTGACCTTTCTCGGGATCAGTTTGGGCTATTACAAGATACACACTTGCTGAATTGCCATTGGTGATCCAGTTTTTGGTACCATTGAGTAAATAATGATCTCCTTGCAATTCTGCTGTTGTTTTTTGGGAAGTGGCATCAGATCCAGCTTCAGGCTCCGAAAGACAAAAAGCACCGATAAGTTCACCTGTAGCCAACTTGGTCAGGTATTTTTGTTTTTGTTCTTCCGAACCATACTTTTCCAGCCCCCAGCATACGAGGGAATTATTGACAGACATAGACACCGAAGCCGAAGCATCGATTTTGGAAATTTCCTCCATAGCAAGGACGTAGGAAACCGTGTCCATTCCACCACCATTGTACTTGGGGTCCACCATCATTCCCATGAAGCCCAACTCTCCCATTTTTTTGATCTGCTCATGGGGAAATTTGGCTTCAGTATCCCTTTCTATCACTCCCGGTAACAACTCTGTCTGCGCAAAGTCTCTTGCCGCATCCCGCACTGTCAGATGCTCTTCAGTATAGTCAAAATGCATATTGATATTTGGGTTTAATCATTTAGGTTCGGAATATAGCGACAAAAAAAATAAGGGACAATTTCTTGCCCCTTAAAGTAAACTCATTTTTGATTTTTAGTTTCCTAAGATCAATCTCTGTTCCCAAAGAAGATCATAATGTAGTAAGCTAAGGTTGCCAATGCAGCCAATGCGGCCACTACATAAGTCATAGCTGCCCATTTCAGCGCATCTTTGGACATACCATATTCCTCAGGGGTCACCACATTTCTTTCCCTCACCCAAGCCAATGCCCTGGCACTTGCATCAAATTCTACTGGTAAGGTCACCAAAGTAAATAGGGTCATTATTCCATAAGCGCCTACTATGATAAAGCCTATCAATTCATAAGGAAGACCTATAAAGGCTCCACCAAACAAGGACGCAATCAAAACTACATTCAATATCTTACCACTGGCATTCTGAACTGGAACCATAGCCGAGCGCAGGTTAAGCCAGGCATAAGAAGTAGCATGCTGTATGGCGTGCCCACATTCGTGAGCCGCTACCGCAGCTGCGGCGGCATTTCTACCATAATATACATCCGGGCTGAGATTGACAGTTTTGTTGGCCGGATTGTAATGGTCTGTCAGCTGACCTTCTACGGATACTACCCTTACGTCTCCGACATTATTGTCTGCCAACATCAGTTCGGCAATCTCCTTTCCTGAAAGATTGGCCTTCAGAGAAGTCTGTGAGTATTTTTTGAATTTGCTCTTTAGCCTTTGGCTAACAACAAAACCTAAAATGGCGAATACAATTACAATCAGTATAATCATGGTTTATTTTTTTTGCTATTTGAATTACGAATTTATAAAGATTTGGATGTCTTATCCGAAGTAATTTTGAAGAAATATCCCAAACAGGCCATCCCTAGTACAACAACGGTCAGAACCTGAACACTGTGAATAATTACTGCAAAGATCTTACCCTCTTCATTACTCAAGCCATATGCCATCAAAATAAACGCCACCAATGCATGAAAGGTACCAATACCCCCCTGAACTGGCGCTAACATGCCAATACTTCCCATTACCATGACCATCAGGATTGCTCCTAGTGACAAACTGGCAGTAGATGGAATGGCCCAAGCCACAAAAATCATGGTAATATAATAAATCACCCAGATCGCAACTGAGCTCCCCCAAAAGCCCCACTGATTTTCGACTTTTCTTAAACTGAAGATCCCTGAAACGAGATCTCTTATAAAGTGCCGTACTTTCTTTATCAAGTTGCTTTCACGGTATTTCTGAAAAAGCAAATAGAGAAAGATCACGGTAATCAAGCCACCCCCTATTACCACAGGCAGCATTCCTAGCAGTTTGTTCAGCAAAGATTCGGTGGATACCAAGTCAGAAATTAAGCTCAAAAACATTTCTCTCTCCAGCAGGAAGCCCAGAAAGACGGTCAACAACATAAAAAGCAAATCTATGGTCCTTTCCACCACCACAGTACCTACCAAGGTCCCGACCTGGTTGTCATTCATTTTTGACACAGCTCCGCACCTTACAACCTCTCCGGCCCTAGGGACAAGCAGGTTTGCCAGGTAACCTATCATCAGCCCTGCGAATGTAACACTTGTTTTCAGTTCGCTCTTTTCAGAGGCTATGATCAGAATCTTCCATCTCCATGCCCTTAAATAAAATCCAAGCAAAGAAATGATCACTGAGGCCAACATCCAAAAAAGCGAGGTTTCCCGCAATGCATTCTGTAAACTCCGGAAACTGATGTCTTTATACAAAAACCAGAAAATCCAAATGGCTATCGCCATGGAAAGTATTACCTGAATCCATTGCTTTGTGGTCAGCCTCACCTCATATCAATTTATTGTGATCATCAGGGAAAATGACCACCGGCTTGTATTTCTTGGCACTTTCTATGTCCATAGAGGCATAAGAAATAATGATAACGATATCACCCACCTGTGCTTTTCTTGCCGCGGGCCCATTGAGACAGATCATTCCACTGCCTCTCTCACCTTTTATGACGTAAGTCTCCAAACGTTCTCCATTATTGATATTGACGATCTGCACTTTTTCATTTTCTATAATATTGGCAGCATCCATCAGATCTTCATCCACGGTGATACTTCCTACATAATGAAGTTCGGCTTGGGTAATTTTCACCCTATGGATTTTGGATTTTAATACTTGAATATGCATTGTGGTAGTATATTTCTTTTTAGGCTTCTATTACGCTAACGTTGTCTATCAACCGCACTCCGGAAACGTAAGCGGCAATACAGACTGAGCAGGGAACTTGAGGAGCTACTGCATCCAGCTTTTCCATGGTATAGGTATGGACCAGCTCCAGATATTCGAGATCAATATTTTCATGAGCAAAGTCCATACTGATTTTATCTCGAATGCTTAACCAGTTCTTGCCGGACAAAAGTTCTTCTTTTGCTTTATTTAACGACTGGATAAGGATCAAGGCACGCACTTTATCCATCTCGCTGAGGCGCATGTTTCTGGAAGATAAGGCCAGCCCGCTTTCTTCTCTTATAGTTGGCAAAGTGATGATTTCCACATCCATAGAGAGGTCTGCAACAAGCTGTCTGATGATGGCGACCTGCTGTAAATCCTTCTGTCCGAAGTAGGCTTTATGGGGTTTAACAATATTTAACAACTTGCTTACAATAATCCCGACACCACTGAAATGTCCAGGGCGGAACTCCCCTTCTAGCACATCATCAAGACCCTCAAATTTGAAAGATAGGCGGGGTTTGGACGGGTAAATTTCCTCTAATTCAGGCAAAAAGAGACAATCCACCTTAGATTCCTTCAATAGTTCCACGTCTTTGTCCAAAGTTTGAGGATACTTGGCAAAGTCCTCAGGATTATTGAATTGTGTTGGATTTACAAAAATTGAAACTATGACTAAGTCAGAATTTTTTCTCGCCTTTTTCACCAAATCCAAATGACCTTTGTGCAAAGCTCCCATTGTAGGAACCAAACCAATAGATATTTGGTTGTTTGGCAAATTTGAAAGAAATAATCTGACTGCCTCTTTGGTCCGGAGGATTTTCACTCTATTGTATTTTTGGAATGTAAAATAGAGGCAAAACTATATTATAATCCAGAAATACAATGGCTTTCCGAGATTTTTTTTGTAACTTTGTACGTATTTTATTCCATAACAAAAATCAACAAGATATGTCAAAACTCCGTATCCTCTACGTTGCAAGCGAAATCAATCCCTTTCTAGAAACTTCCGAAGTAGCCAACTTCGTAAGAGCACTTCCTCAGGCTATGCAGGAAAAAGGAATGGAAATCCGTATTCTTGTTCCCAGATTTGGATTAATTAACGAAAGAAAAAACAGACTTCATGAGGTTGTCAGACTTTCTGGGATTAATATTGCAGTCGGAGAGGAAGAGAAGCCATTGATAATCAAAGTAGCTTCCATTCCAAACGCCAAACTTCAGGTATACTTCATAGACAATGAAGACTATTTCCAGAGAAAAAGCGTTTTCCATGACAAGCAACAAAAATTCTACGAAGACAATGACGAAAGAGCCATTTTCTTCTGCAAAGGAGTAATTGAAACTGTCAAAAAACTGGGTTGGGCACCTGACGTGGTACACTGTAATGACTGGATGACCAGTTTGATTCCTTTGTATCTAAAGACCACCTACAAAAACGAGCCTTTATTTAAGGATACCAAATCCGTATTTGCTATTTACAATACAGGATTTAACCATAAATTTGGCGACGATTTATTAGAGAAGGTAAAAATGGTGGACATTGATGATGCCATCCTTGCCCCTCTAAAATCCAAAGACTTCGAAGGCTTCCTGAAAATAGGAATGGAATATGCCGACGTAGTCATCAAGAGCGACGAAATATCAGAAAACCTAAGCCAACTCATTGAAGAGTGCTCTAAAGACAAGAAGTGTGAGATTAACAGCGAAGAAGACGAACAACTTTTTGAAAGTTACTACAACATCTATACTGACCTTGCCGGCTAAGCTGGTTCTAGGTCTGTTCATTTCATTTACCATTGCAAGTTCCTGTTCGGACCCATCCACCATTGGATTGGAGCTGGACCCAAACAATAATCAGATAGGGGTCTCTTTTGTAGAGATCCCACTTTCTGCTTCTGTTGTATTGCAGGATTCTCTTTTGACAACTAATCCAAATAGATTTGTATTTGGTGTTGATGAAAGTGATTTTTTTGGAGTTACCACAGGTACCTCTTATACTAGATTATTTTTCAATAGAGATGTACCTAGACCTAGTAGCACGGCGGTATTGGACTCCGTTAAGTTTAATTTCAATATTCGCTCAGTATCTGCCGAAGATTTGACTTCTGAAAAAACCATACGGGTCCATTTGTTGGAAGAGCAGATAAGAGATATAAACTATTACAATTTCAATTATCTCGACTATAACCCTGAACCATTTTTGGAGGCAAAATTGAACCTTTCTGCCCGTCAGGATACTATCATTACAGTTTCCGCAGAAAGCGACTTCACAAAAAAAGTTTTTGAAGACCTTAAAAGTGGTACATCCTTTCAAGATATCTTCTCCTTTCGGGAATATTTACCTGGAATCGTTTTCACTGGAATAGAAGGGGACAACTCTTCGTTCTCTCTTCAACCTGGCAATAACACTGGTCTAGTATTCTTCTATAGAAATGATGAAGATACAGTTTCCAGAGCCTATCCTATAGCAACGGGAGTCAATAACAACGTAGCAAGACATTTCAATCAAGTGGAAAGAAACCCGTCGGGTACCCCCACTGAAGGTTTAAATGAACCTTGGATTGCCTACGATCTAGGTAATAAAGTTGGAGGAATGAATAATACAGGTATTCTGGTAAAAATAGACACCAGCCCTCTACAAGAGTTTTTAGATACTTTACAAAGTGTTACCTTCAATCAGGTAACCTTGGAAATTGGTCCCTTGATAGGGAATGTGGATTCAAAAAGACCACCTCAATTTCTGGAAATGGCCTATACAAATGAGTTTAATAGGCTAGTTTATTCAGACAATGGTTTACTACTTTCTGTCCAGCCTGATAATGGAATTCAATTTGATCCAAATACTGGCAATCCATTTGCAAACGCAAGCCAACAACCAGCATTATTAACCTATTTTTCAGATGAGAAAAATTACAGACAAACATTGACTACTCATGTAGCAGCTATCAAAAGAGGAAGCCTTCAGCGTCAAGACCTGCTATTATGGTCATCTTATCGTACAGTAGTACAAGGAAATGTAGCTATTAATGATGAGCACCGACGCAATCTTCAAAGTTTCATATTCAATTCAAATGATGTAAAACTCAGAATTTATTACTCGACTACTAGGGTTTTTTAACCACATTAAGGATAAAATTGGTAAATATATAATTGGAACAAAGCATTCCACAAGGATAGTAAAGAACAGTAACTATGGAGGCGAAAATCCATGGAATTGATATTAGTTCAGGAATAAAAACTACGTAAATATTTAATCAACCTAAAAATCAGGATTACGAGTTAATTTTGTTTATTTAATTTATATTACTATCTAAACAAATTAAACTTACCAGAAACTTTCTAATTAAATAGCTTGTCTTTTGGGATCTATATATTTCTAAAGAATAAAAGCTTAAAACTGTTGACTATTATTGACGAGATAAAAAAGATCTACATTAGAGTTGAGTATAAAATGGTTCTCGGAAGTAAGCTAAGTTAATTTTAAACAATTACTACATTAATTGTAAAATATATCAGTAATTAGTCTTAGCTAATTTAAAAAGGGCCTAGACCAAATCGATACTAATAGATATTGGATATTCATAGATTTATACCACTTTTAAGGTTCTTTTGGTAAGAAAGCGGATAATCATATTTCAAAAATATAATTGATCTCTGACCTAGTTGAACTTAAAAACTGCCCTAACAACCTATTGCCCAACTTCCTCGGCCAACAAACAGGAAGCGATTCTAATAAATCGATTAATTATAGTGGGAAGGATTAAAATTTCAAAAGTTAATAGTATTGATCTTTTTTTAGAGCAATCCAAATAAAAAAACCAGCCTAGATATTTTTCAGGCCGGTTCTCAATAATTTCACTTCTTAAGTTTTCAAGCTTTCCATACGTTAAATTGACAAGATTTTAATATAACCCTGTGCTAGGATTAAAATAATGGACTACTGAAATGTGGTATATTAACTGAGAGCTGATTGGGACCTCGTAATGTTAAATTTGTTGAAAAATTTCTTCGATTAGTCGCTGATGTAACAAATCCAGTCCAATTACCATGTTGTGGCAAGACAAAATTAAATGATAATTGTTTTACATCATTACCATTTGAACTTATGTCTAAGTCATTATAATTACTATTAAGCCTTTGGGCTACCGCGCAGACATTACCAGGTGTACACCCAGGATAATTACATTCTTCCACACAAGGAAAATTTGATATTCCCAGTTCAACATTATATCTGAGATTACCTTCAATTTTGAGACTTTTTGTATTTCTTGTATTCCAACCAAAAAAGCCTTTTCTCCAATTTCGAACTAAAACATTTCCTGATAATCTTATAAAACTAGAAGAAATCGGAGATTCAAATAAAATTGAATAAGTAATTCTATTATTTCCATTTGTTTCGGTTCCATTGATCGTTACTGGGCTTAATGAATTAGTATTCTCAAGTCTATTTATTGAAATATTTTCATTCAATTTAGAATTTTGAAATTTTGATTTTGAAAAAGTCACTAATTCATCAGAAATTATAATCTCTCCTTTATTATTAAGCACCAATTCTATTAGCGGAATTATTGTACTGGCATATGGTATAAACCCTCCATCATCATAAAAATATAAATAATCCAAATATTCCAACGTTTTTGAACTGTTAATTGGTATTTCAGGATGAATCACTTCTGGAAAAACTCCAGTTTTTTGATAATTATCAAATAATTTATCGGATTCAATATTCTCTAGATCAGTTAATAAATCATACAAATCATACATTGTTTCAAAGGAAGGAAACGAATTGACAAACCTCCTATACTCCAAAGGTGACATACTGCTTACATAATTGATTAATTCTTTCAAAGTCTCATAATCCTTTACAACTAATCTGGAATTTGAAAATTTCACCCTTGAAAGAATAGATTCTTCATGGGTTTCAGAATTATCAAAAGTAGTATCTATTGAATTGTCTAATTGACAACCACATACTACTATCAACAATAAAACAACAATTTTTTTCATAGTGCTATAGATTTTAATAATAAATATTATAAACGATACAAATATATTTTTATTTTTTTATTTTACTATTTTTTCGTTTTATTTTTATATGCATATCTGCAATTATACCACTAACCAAATCAAATAAGATCCTAGATTAACCCGATACTAATAGATATTGGATATTCATTGATATTGGCTTGAAATCATAGGTTTGTTCCATTATTTAGGTTCTACTAGTAAGTAAGCGGATAATCATATATTTTTATAAAAAAAATGTAAATTTTAATTATTAAAAAAGTCAAACAGTCCGATACCACTTTTTATTAAAAGTGGATTTATCGGACTGTTTTTTGTTAGGTTTTATAAAAAAACTTTAGATTTGATTTTCAAAATTTTTACTTATGTGCGGAATCGTAGCTTACGTAGGGCAGCAGGAAGCTTTGCCCATTATCATTAAAGGACTCAAAAGGCTGGAATACAGAGGTTATGACAGTGCCGGCGTGGCATTGCTCAACCCTGAAGGTCTTAGCATTTACAAGAAAAAAGGAAAAGTATCAGAATTGGAAAACCACCTGTCTTCCAAAGAAAGCTTACAGTCCAAAATAGGAATAGGGCATACCAGATGGGCCACACACGGAGAGCCTAATGACGTCAATGCTCACCCTCATTATTCTTCCAATGAGATGTTTGCTATGATCCACAATGGGATCATAGAAAACTACGACACACTAAAAACCGACCTCATCAATAAGGGGTACAAGTTTCACTCAGAAACTGATTCAGAGGTATTCATCAAATTCATCGAAGACATCTATGTCAACAATGACTGTAGTCTCGAAGAGGCGGTAAGATTGGCCCTGCACAAAGTTGTAGGTGCTTATGCCATTGTATTGATGAACAAGGAAGAACCTGACACTTTAATAGCGGCCCGAAAGGGTTCACCTTTGGTCATAGGAGTGGGTGAAGGCGAGTATTTTCTTGCTTCCGATGCAACACCTATCATTGAATACACCAATCAGGTCGTCTACTTGGATGACTATGAGATTGCAGTTATCCGTGACGGTAAACTTCAGATCAAGACGATTGAAAACGTAGAAACGAACCCCTACATCAATCAGCTCGAAATGGAGCTCGAAGCCATCGAAAAAGGTGGTTACGAACATTTCATGCTCAAAGAAATCAACGAACAGCCGCGTTCTATCGCTGACTGTATGCGCGGAAGACTGGATGCACAAAACGGCAGGCTGGTACTTGGAGGATTAAGGGATTATATGAACAAATTCCAAAATGCCGACAGGATCATCATTACTGCCTGTGGTACTTCCTGGCATGCAGGCTTAGTGGCTGAATATCTTTTCGAGGAATTTGCCAGAATCCCTGTTGAAGTGGAATATGCTTCTGAGTTCAGGTACAGAAATCCTGTCATCAGTGATAAGGATTTTATCATAGCCATTTCCCAATCAGGTGAAACAGCTGATACTTTAGCTGCCATCGAACTGGCCAAATCCAAAGGAGCGACCATTTTCGGCGTATGTAATGTAGTAGGTTCTTCTATCCCAAGAACCACCCATGCAGGATCTTACACCCACGCCGGACCGGAAATCGGAGTAGCCTCCACCAAGGCCTTTACTGCCCAGATTTCAGTACTCACCATGATGGCTTTGAAGCTGGGGTACAAAAGAGGTACTTTACCTGAAAACAGGTACATGCAGCTATTGGGTGAGTTGGAAACCATTCCATCTAAAGTAGAAAAAGCTTTGAAGCTCAATGATAAAATCAAAGAAATCGCCAAAGAGTACAAAGATGCCAGAAACTTCTTGTATCTCGGTAGGGGATACAATTTCCCTGTGGCTCTGGAAGGCGCTTTGAAGCTGAAGGAAATTTCCTACATCCACGCCGAAGGATACCCTGCAGCTGAAATGAAGCACGGGCCTATCGCCTTGATTGATGAAGAAATGCCGGTGGTATTCATTGCAACCAAAGATTCTTCATACGAAAAAGTGGTATCCAATATTCAGGAAGTAAAGGCCAGAAAAGGAAAGATCATTGCGGTGGTCACCGAAGGTGATACTGCAGTAAAAGGAATGGCAGACCATGTCATCGAAATCCCTGAAACAGAAGAAGCATTTGTTCCATTAATTGCAGTAGTTCCGCTTCAGCAGCTTTCTTACCACATTGCGGTAATGAGAGGCTGTAATGTGGATCAGCCAAGGAACCTGGCCAAATCAGTAACAGTAGAATAAAACCTAAATATATTTGAGAAAAAGGGAGCCGAACGGTTCCCTTTTTTATTCAAATTTTTACACCAAGGGTATTTTCTCTTAGAAGCTTCTGATGCATTTTGTGGTCGCAATCATTTACCCGACCATATCATGAAATATTCATTTACCCTTTGTCTTTGCCTCTTGCTCAGTGCCAACTTAGCTTGGGCCCAAAGAAGCCCTGAACTCACTGCTGATATTCCGCTATCTTATTACCTGCCGGAAAAATACTCTTACAACGAAAATATCCCTACTCCAGAAGAATTCTTTGGATTTCAGGTAGGAGAATGGAATGCTGATTACGGGCAGATTCTGAGGTATTTTGAAACATTATCAGAAAATTCTCCCCGAGCCCACTTTGAGACCATAGGCCTTACCTATGAAAAAAGACCTCAAGCAGTCCTTACTGTCAGTGCTCCGGGCAATATCACCAATTTGGATCAGATCAAAAGTGACAGGAAAAAATTAAGAGATCCAGATGCAGCCATCGACTACAAATCCATGCCACTAATAATGGCTGCAGGCTATTCTGTGCATGGAAATGAGGCAAGCGCCATCAATTCCGCTATATTAGCCGCCTACCATTTTGTAGCTGCAAATGAAATAGAAGAAGATCTGGAAAACATCCTCATCATGATAGATCCGGCATTGAACCCGGACGGTTACAGCCGATATTCCACATGGGTCAATTCTCACCGCTCATACAATCTTAATGGAGATAAAGAAAACAGAGAACTCTCCGAAGCCTGGCCTGGTGGAAGAGGAAATCATTATTGGTTTGACCTAAACAGGGACTGGCTTCTGGTACAGCACCCTGAATCACAAAACAGGGTCAAACATTTTCAGGATTGGTTACCCAACATCTATCTGGATTACCATGAAATGGGAACCAACTCCACATACTTTTTCCAACCGGGAATCCCCAGCAGAGATCACCCTTTGACCCCAAAGAAAAATATAGAACTGACCGATAGAATAGCCAAGTACCATGCAAAAGCACTGGATGAAATAGGTTCTTTGTACCATACCAAAGAGAGTTTTGACGAATATTATTTTGGATATGGTTCCACCTATCCCGACATACAAGGGTCTATAGGAATTCTTTTTGAGCAGGCATCTTCAAGAGGTCACTTGCAGGAAAGTGATTATGGTCCTCTTCCTTTTTCCTTTACCATAAGAAATCAATTCAGAACCAGCCTCAGTTCCTTTGATGCCGCAGTAGAAATGCGGGAAGAAATAGTGAAGTTCATGCACGATTATTACAAGGAGTCGATCAGGGAAGCTTCTTCCGACAGCAATCAAGCCTACATATTCGGCAGTAAAGACGATGCTGCAAGAAGTTTTCATTTGGCAGAAATGATCCTTCAGCATGACATTGAAGTATTCAAACTCAATGAGGATATCACAATCAACAGTGTGGATTTTCATAAAGAAAAATCGTACATCGTTCCTCTCAAGCAGGCTCAGTACAATTTGATCCGGGCAATTTTCGAAAGCAGAACAGAATTTCAGGACAGCCTGTTCTATGATGTCTCTGCCTGGTCCATGCCTATGTCTTTTAACTTAGAACACATGGCCATGAGCAGCAGGATTCTGAACGTGGCCAATGTCACCAAACTGGAAAAAGAAGACAAGCCCAAAAATGGCGAAATGCTTGCCGAAGAAAAAGACCTCGCTTTTGCTTTTGAGTGGAGTGACTACTATGCACCTAAACTGGCCTATCAAATGCTCAAAGATGGTCATCTGGTAAGGGTAGCACATGAGCCTTTCCAACTTGGAAAAGACAAAGAATTACAAAAAGGAAGCATCATCGTGAGTACCAAAAGAGATGCAAAAGATGATGCCCGATCAAAATTGTACAATGACCTTAAAAAGCTGGCAGAAGAAAATGGCATTACTGTTCACGGCATTTCGAGCGGGCTTACAGGGGGGATCAATCTTGGCTCTCCCAACATAGATGTTCTTCAGGAGCCAAAGCTTGCCCTTTTGGTAAGTACAGGTGTGAACAGCCTTGAAGCCGGTGAGATTTGGCACCTTTTGGACCAAAGGATGGATATGGCCATTACTTTGCTGCCTACTGAAAGGATCAGATCTACCGATTTGAGTAAGTACACTGTGATTGCTATGCCAAACGGCACTTATACCAATCTGGATGAGAAAGACTTCAGTAAGCTGAAAAACTGGATTTCTTCCGGTGGCACTTTGATCGCAAGAGGCAATGCCCTTTCAGTGATAGACAAGCACAAAATTGTCTCTTTCGATTTTAGAAAAGAAGATGAGGAAAACAAAAAAGAAGTAAAGCCTTACGAGGACTTTGTCAAAAACACGGGAGCTAGACTCACCAGAGGAAGCATTTTCAATGCTAAATTGGATACTACCCATCCACTGGGATACGGATATTCTAAGTCTGAAATTTTCAGCTTCAGAAATGACAACCAATACCTTAAACCAGCGGAAAACCCATATTCCAATCCACTCATATATACAGAGAATCCTCTGGCCAGCGGATATATCCATCCCGAAAACCTTGAATTTGCCAAAGGCTCAGCTGCACTGCAAGTGAAGACCTTAGGGCAAGGAAAAGTAATAGCTTTTGTGGATAGTCCCAACTTCAGAGCTATTTGGCTAGGCACCAACAAACTGTACCTCAATGCCATCTTCTTTGGCTCATTGATCAAATCAGGAACTGCTGATTAATGTTTATTACAGAGACTCAAGGCCACAAAGTTTTCACATAGTCCTCAGTGTTTCTACCTCTGTTGGTGTCTCCACCAACAGGCTCAAGTTTGGCTAATATCTGGCCTGAAATAATGCGGCCAGGATAGGATTATCTGATTTCCCTGCCTCGGTTAGTGTCTCCACTAACCGAGATTTATGTTGGTGCTCTAGCGGGTTAAAAACATTATTTCTCGTTGTGATTTCTTTGTGCTTTCGGGTCTAAGTGCATAATCAAAATTTCTATTCCTACTTTGTCAAATTAGCAAACTAGGTCAAACCTGCCAGGTTTATAAGCCCAAACAGATATGTTTTTTATCATTTCAAAAAAACAACCTGGCAGGTTTTTTCTTGTCATTTTCTAACCCGACAAAGCAGGTATTTTAACTAAATGTCTTCAAATAATCCCTTCTATACACCATCGGTGTCACTCCCATCCTTTCCTTAAATTGCCTATTGAAATTGGAAAGGGTCTGAAAACCGCTCTCATAGGATACCTGACTGATACTGGCTTCTGCTTCATGCAGCAGCTTACAAGCATGCCCAATCCTCACATCTGCTAAAAATTCTGAAAAGGACTTGTTCATCCTCGATGTAAAGTACCGGCTAAAAGCACTCTCGGTCATATTGGCTATGGCGGCTACTTCTGCCAGCAGGATTTTCTGTCTGAAATTTTCCATCACAAATTCATACACCTGACTCATTCTGTCCTTTTCGGACTCTTTATTGGTATTGATGTAACCGGCTGCGGTAATCGCCTCACATTCCTCCGAATGCGCAATGGTGTCCAAAATCTCCAAAAATTTGGCCATCCCTTTTGCTCCTCTTTCCCGGATCAATTCTTTCATCATCACTTGAATCCTTCGGTTGGTCTTCCCATGGATCTCCAATCCTCTGGCAGAACGCAACAACAAATTTCTGACATCCTCAAACTCCTCTTTTGCCCAAAGGGTATCCCCCAGAAAATCATCAGGAAAATATACCACAATCCCTTGAGTCTCCAGACCGGATGATTTGTCAAAATACTCTTGGTCATTTCTCCATAAATGTGGAAGGTTTGGCCCGGTCAGGACCAGATCTCCTTCCTTAAAAGGCTTCATCTGATCACCTATAAACCTGGTCCCTTTTCCCTTCATCACCCAAAACAATTGATATTCAGGATGAAAGTGCCAGTCCTTGTCAAAATAGGGGGCTTTGAGTTCTTTTACTAGGAATGCCCTGCTTTCCGGAATCCTTGATTTCTGTAATGGATGCTTCATTACTTAGCTAATTTTATCCAAAATAATCACTTTAAATCGAAAACATATCAAAATACAGTCATAATCCATCAAA
The DNA here is from genome assembly GCF_019343195.1 of Arthrospiribacter ruber. GTDB lineage: Bacteria > Bacteroidota > Bacteroidia > Cytophagales > Cyclobacteriaceae > Arthrospiribacter > Arthrospiribacter ruber. The sequence goes on along the minus strand of NZ_RPHB01000003.1, from coordinate 434,201 downwards.
AAACAGGGAGAATAAGAAGGTAAAAAGGCTGAAATTAAGGTTCTCAAATGATTAACTGAAAAACCCCAAATGACAAAGTCCATCAAAACAGCCGGAATGTTCCTGCTGATTGCCCTCACACTGATCGGTTGTGGTACCGAAAAAAAACAAAGCTTTCTAAAAGATGAACCAAGAAGAGCTGAAATCCTTTTCCTAGGTCATGACAGCAAGCACCATGATTCTGAAAAGCTCCTGCCTTATCTGGCACGGCCTCTCTTTCAAAAAGGAATCAACTTCACCTATACATCTGATCCGGATGACCTCAATGACGACAACCTTATGCATTATGATGGGGTCGCCATTTATGCCAATCATGACCATATCACTCCTTCTCAGGAAGCGGCATTGAAAAAATTTGTACAGAGTGGAAAAGGTTTTATACCCATCCATTCTGCTTCTTTTTGCTTCAGAAATTCGGACTGGTATGTACAGGCAGTCGGCGGACAGTTCAAATCCCATGGCACCGGCGATTTTACAGTGGATATCATTGCTCCTGATCATCCTATTATGGAAGGAGTAGGTGTCTTTGAAACATGGGACGAAACCTACATCCACAGTCAGATCAATCCTGACATGACTGTACTGATGGAAAGGGAGGAAGATGGGCACAGAGAACCTTGGACCTGGATCAGAAATGAAGGAGAAGGAAGGGTATTTTATACAGCTTATGGCCATGATGAAAGAACATGGTCCAAACCGGAATTTCACACACTGCTCACCAATGGGATCCTCTGGGCCATTGGAGATAAGGCAGCAGACTTGGTAGCCTCATTTGATATTCCCCAGCCTGAATTCAGAGATGCCGAAATCCCAAATTATGAAAGAAGAGATCCTGCTCCAAGATTTCAGCTGCCACTTTCACCGGAAGAATCCATGAAACTGGTTCAGGTACCGGTTGGTTTTGAGCTACAACTATTTGCTTCTGAACCGGATATCGTCAACCCTATGGCAATGTGCTGGGACGAAAAAGGCAGGCTTTATGTCATCGAAACAGAAGATTATCCCAATGAAGTCAGGCAGGAAGGCGGAAATGACCGAATCAAAATCCTGGAAGATACCAACGGAGATGGAAAGGCTGATAAAATCACGGTGTTCGCTGAAGGGCTCAATATCCCTACAAGTCTGGTTGCCGTCAACGGGGGCATTCTGATCTCCATGGCACCTGACTTTATTTTTCTCAAAGACACCAATGGGGATGGCAAAGCAGACCTAAGAGAAACAGTCATTACAGGATGGGGAAAAAGTGACACCCATGCAGGGCCCTCCAATCTGAAATATGGATTTGATAACAAAATCTGGGGAGTACTGGGGTATGCTGGATTCAAAGGTGAGGTTGACGGTAAAGAATTCAGTTTTTCACAAGGAATTTACAGATTTGACCCTGATTGGAAAAATATGGAATACATGGGGTCCACGAGTAACAACACCTGGGGTCTTGGGTTCACAGAGGACTTCAATGTTTTCATTTCCACCGCAAATGGACAGCACAGTGCATTTTTGGCTATGAGCAATGAATACATCAAAAGGCCCATCAGCGGAGGAATGAACAATGCCGTGTACGGTATAGACGGCCACTATGACATGCCACACCTAACACCTGCACTCAGGCAAGTGGATTTTCATGGTGGCTACACAGCTGCTGCAGGTCACAATTTTTATACAGCCCGTAATTTCCCCAAACAATACTGGAATAGGATAGCCTTTGTGGCCGAGCCCACAGGCAGGGTATTGCATAATGCAATCATAGAAAAAGAAGGTTCGGGATTCAAAGAAAAAAACGGATTCAACATCCTCGCTAGTTCAGACGAATGGTTTTCACCAGTACATGCAGAGGTCGGTCCTGACGGTGCACTTTGGGTGGCTGATTGGTATAATTTTATTATTCAGCACAATCCCACTCCAAAGGGTTTTGAAAATGGTCCTGGAAATGCCTACATCAACCCATTGCGTGATGCCAAGCATGGCAGGATTTATAGACTTGTCTATAAAGGCAATGATGATTATAAAAGCATGTCTTTATCCCCAGACAAAAATAAAGACCTGATAGCCGGACTCAAAAGTGACAACATGTTTTGGAGGCTTACCGCCCAAAGGCTGATCGTGGAAAACCAAAACACTTCAATTGTAAAGGATCTTTACAAACTCATAGAAGATAGAAAAACAGACGAGCTTGGCCTGAATACCCCTGCCATTCATGCTTTGTGGACCCTTCATGGACTGGGAAAATTAGATGGTTCTGATAGAGGAAGCATTCAGGTTGTTCAAAAAGCCCTAAACCACCCTTCTGCTGGAGTGAGAAAAGCCGCAGTTGATGTATTGCCTGCAACCGAAGAAAGTGTTAAGAAAATCGAGGCTTCCAAAATCCACCAGGATACAGATCTAAATGTCAGAAAAGCCGCATTCCAGAAAATCGCCCTGATAAAAGATTCAAAATCAACAGCGGAGTTTCTTTTCACCGCCAGTAAAGATGAAAGCAACGCCCAAGACAGCTACCTCCGTCAGGTGATTTTTGCAGGAGTACTTAACAACCCTTCCTACTTTGAAGAAAGGTTGGCAGAATTGATGCCTCGTGGCAAAGCAGATTCTGTTCTCACTCTTACGGATAGGATTGCAAAGAGCTTGGTTGAAGAAGAATACAACCTCGACAGACGGGCGCCTATAGCATTCCCTCCAAGTATCAAGGGTAAAGAAATCCATATCAGAGCTGAACTGGCCAAAGGTCCTGACGGACTCGAGGGGGTGATTGTCGCCCAAGGGAACAAGCAAAATGGATATGTGCTTTATGCAAAAGACGATGTGCTGAATTGGGTAATCAAACAGGATGGAAGATCTTTTAAGGTAGCTACACCAAAAGGGCTTCAAAGCGGTCTTTTTGCAGTCTATGCCAACCTGCTCAAAGACGGGAAAATGGAGCTCTTCATTGCTGGGGAAAAAATCGGGGAAACAAAAACCAAGGGGCTCTTTCCGGAGGACCTCGACCCATCCTATGTACGTGTGGGCAATGATTATGGTGGAGAAAATCAGGTAGGAGACTATCAAGGAGCATCTTGGCTACGAGGAAGAATGGCCAGAGAAAGCTTCATCAGTTTTATCAATCCGGAACTTGAACTCGACAGGCCAACAGCAGCCGAGGATGAAGGTGAGAAACCAAGTATCACAAGAGAAAATGCTGTCATCGTAAAAGTAGGAGTCATTCCCCATGAGATGAAATATGACGTGAGTAGCTTCAAGGTCAAAGCCGGACAGCCAGTTATCATAGATTTTGAAAACAGAGACTTTATGCAACACAACCTGCTGATCGGAAAAGTGGGATCATTGGAGAAGTTGGGGAAAGCTGCTGATGAAATGGCAAGAGACCCAAGAGGAGTGGAGAAGCATTATATTCCTGAAATTCCGGAAATCATTGCCTCCTCCAAATTGGTGGATCCCGACAATATGGAATCACTGATGTTTATTGCACCTACCACACCGGGAGAGTATCCTTTTGTCTGTACCGTACCGGGACACTGGAGTATTATGAATGGAAAAATGATCGTAGAATAAATCCTAGTTTAATGTCATTAAATGTAAGTTTTGGAGTAAGTACCTGGCTGTGGACTTCTCCATTCCAAAAAGACACCATCAGCCTTTTTGAAAAAATCAAAAAAATGGGTTTTGAAGCAGTAGAAATACCTGTGGAAGATCCTGCACTCATCGATATAAAAGACGTCAAGCATGCTTTGGAAAAATTGGAGCTCAAGGCTGTCATCTGTGGGGCTTTCGGACCAAGCAGGGATTTTACCCACGAGGATTCCACTTTTCACCAAAACTGCTTCGATTACCTAAGGGATTGCTTTGATATCAGCAATACCCTGGGGGCAAAATTTGTAGCAGGCCCTATGTATTCTGCTGTAGGAAAAGCCCGAAAGGTATCCGAAGAGCAGAAGAAAAAAGAATGGGACCTGGCTGTAACCAATCTTCATAAAGTCTGTCAGATCGCTGAAGCTGAAGGACAAGTGATTGCCATTGAATCCCTCAATAGGTTTGAATCAGATCTGATCAATACCACTGAGGAGCTCATGCATCTTGTCCATGACATCAACCATCCTGCTGCTAAAGTCCTGATGGACGGATTTCACCTGAGTATTGAAGAAAAAAACCTGGAAGAAGCCATCAAGATGGTAGGAGACAAACTGATCCATGTGCAGGTTTCGGAAAACCACAGGGGAATACCAGGTACCGGAATGACCGATTGGAAGGCATTTAGAAAAGGGCTGGAAGCTGTAAATTATCAGGGAGTAGTCTCTATAGAGAGTTTTACACCACATGTACAGGAACTTGCCGATGCTGTGTGCATCTGGAAACCACTGGCCAAGAGCCAGGACTATTTCGCGGAAGAAGGCCTGAAGTTTTTGAAAAATTGGGCTGATCATTAATCAAAATAACCACAATACACATGAGTAAAAAACAAATCAACATCGCCATCATTGGACTGGGTTTCGGGGCTGAATTTATCCCCATTTACCAAAAGCACCCCAATGCCAACATGTATGCCATCTGCCAAAGAAACGAACAAAAACTCAACGAAATCGGAGATGCCTTTGGAGTAGAGGTCAGGTATACAGATTACGACGAACTGTTAAAGGACCCCAACATTGATGCTGTCCACATCAATACGCCCATTCAGGCACATGCAGAACAGTCACTCAAAGCACTAAGGGCCGGAAAACACGTAGCCTGTACGGTACCAATGGCCACCACAGTAGACGAATGCCGTCAGATTGTGGAAGCCTGTCAGGAAACTGGCCTCACCTACATGATGATGGAAACTGTGGTATATAGCCGTGAGTTTCTTTTTGTAAAGGAAATGTACGAAAAAGGAGAACTCGGAAAGCTGCAGTTCCTCAGAGGAAGCCATCAGCAAGAAATGGCCGGATGGCCTGGGTATTGGGAAGGCCTGCCTCCTATGCATTATGCTACCCACTGTGTTGGCCCTGTTTTGGCCCTGCCGAAAGCTAAGGCTGAATACGTCTCCTGCTTTGGCTCTGGAAGAATTGACGAAAACCTTATTGAAAAATACGGATCTCCATTTGCCATAGAAACCTGTCATATCAAGCTGAAAGATTCAGATCTATCAGCAGAAGTCACCCGCTCACTTTTTAACACAGCACGACAGTACAGAGAGAGCTTTGACGTCTATGGATCCAAAAAATCATTTGAATGGACTTTGATCGAACATGAAGAACCTGTCATTCATACCGGTGAAACCCCAGAACGGGTGAAGGTTCCTGATTATGCCCATCTTTTACCAGATGAAATCGCATCATTCACCACCGCCGGAGTGTACGACTCTGATGACAACCAACACCTGTCCTTTATACAAGGAGCAGGACATGGAGGGTCACATCCGCACTTGGTGCATGAATTTGTGAGTGCCCTGATAGATGAAAGGGATCCTTATCCTAATGCCAAAGAATCAGCCAACATCACTTGTGTGGGAATTCTGGCCCATGAATCTGCCATGGAGGGAGGCAAGATCATTCCTTTGCCTGATTTTACATTTTAAAATTAAAATGGCCTGTTCTTCCACAGGCCATTTTTTTCAAATTAGAGAGTTGTTTTCAACGAAAGAGATGCCAAAGAGTATGCAGGTCTTGGGTTGATTGCAAGCTTGGGATATCAATAAAAGGTCTAGCTGAATAGTTGATGAAGTGTTTTAAAGTAGACATTACCAAGGTTAACATAAAAAAAGCCCTGCAAATGGATTTTGCAGGGCTTTTCATTTCTATAAATCCTAACTACCTGGCAGTTCCTGAATTGATCGTCTGTCCAAAAAACATGGCATTCATAAACAACTTATTGGTACCAAACCAGAAAGCCCTGAAATTTGGATTATCTACAAAACCAATGACCTTACCCCTGCCCTGCGCTGCCAATCTGATGGCTCCGGTATCCTTAAGTTCTTCAAGATTGGTCGGATGGACATAGCCACTGGCCAAAGGAGAGGAAGTATAGACCATAGGATTGGCATAAGGATTCCCTGCCGGCTCCATAAAAAGGTTTCCATTGCGGAAAGTGTAAAGCTCGGGTTTGGTGTATCCGTATCCTATGGGATGGGTTATATCCAGTTTGGCATTGAAAATGGCTCCTCCGGTCACTTTTGCGCCAGTAGCCCTGCTGTAATCTGCATAGCTTTTCTGAATGGTATCTGTGTCTTCCTCTTTGGAGTTTTTGAAAGAAAAAGAACCAATTCCATTGTTGTTCAACCAGGTCAAAGCGTATCCTCTGGCGATCAATGTTCCTCCACTGCTGACCCAATCCTTCAACTTATCAGCACCGCTTTTTCCCAGAGAATTGTAATTCCCATTGGGCATAACGATGACGTTGTACCGACTCAGGTCTACAGACCCTGACCTGTCTACAGGCAATAAGGTAGCCGGAATCTCAAAACGCTGATCCAGCAAATGCCAGGTTTCTCCGGCTTCAGCGCTACTGACACCACCTTCCACAAAAATAGCGACAACAGGTTTTTCAAGCACGTCTATGCTGGGCGATCCCACATTCACCCCTTTGGTATACCCTGTGCTGATGGCATGGATTTCTATTCCGCTTTCTTTGGCGATGCTTTGAAGATCCTCAAAGAAGCTTTCATCACTGACTTTACTTTGTCCTTTGGAAACCAAAATACTGCCTCTTCCCATCTTTACCCCTTCGGGTGTGGTGATTTCCTCATGGGCGACTCTGGTCAGGTAACCCTTATCCATTAAGGCATAAAGTGCCTTGGGAGCATAATACTCACCCCAAGCAAAAATATAACTGAACGCTCCTGATTCCCCTATCACTTTTCCTTCCTGTAGCTGAAGCCCCTTGGAGACTTTTTCCACACTAGCCAAGTTCAAAATCCTACTGCTCAGCGCCATAAAATCCAAATTGAAAGCCATAGGCATAGTCCAGGCAGACACATCGTAGAAAAGACTGTCTTCAAAAGTTGTCCTCGTCTCAAACATGGATTTGATCAACCTGTACTGTGGCTGATTGAGAGGAACAATAAAAGCCTTGTCCTTTTTGAATTCAACTCCATTGACTGTAATGTCTTCCTGAAGGCTAAACACTTCTGTGTCGTGCTGAAGTATCATATCTGCAAGGTGAAATGTCCTACCTGCATCCTCAGTGGCCCCAAAAATATAGGCCTTGTTCGAATCTTCTTCATACTCTGATTTTACCTGTCTGTAAAAATCCTTCATATAGGTATTCAACTCCACCCGCATTTCTTTTGCTGCCTCAAAGGAAGAAAGTGTGGTCACAAACTGATTTTTGATAGTAAAAGCAAAAGTCAAAGGACCGTAAATACTTTCCTGCACATGCCCTCTTGAAGAAGCCTGTTCAAACAAAATCCCTATTGATCCCTGAACGTCAGGATAAGTAGATCCTTTGCCGTAATAAAAATCATCAAAGCTTTCCTGACTGTAGTACAGGGAGCCGATTTTGTCCAAAAACTTAGCATGATACTGACCGATTTTCTCAGTCAAGGTAAAGTTCTTTTTGGGTGTCAAAGGATGGTTTCGGGCCGGAATGCCGGGCTGAAAGAAAAAAGTGGAATTGGTGCCCATCTCATGGTGATCCAACTGGATATTGGGATACCAATCCTGGAATTTGGCCACCCGGTTTCTGGACTCCGGATGTTGTGCAGGTAGCCAATCTCTGTTGAGGTCAAACCAGTAGTGGTTGGTTCTTCCTCTAGGCCAAGCTTCATTGAACTCCCTGCTGTTAGGATCTGCATTTAAGGTGTAACTTTTATGGGTATTTACCCAAGAAGCAAAGCGGTTTACCCCATCCGGATTCATGGCAGGATCCAGCAATATGACAATGTTTTCCAAATCATCTGCTACCTCATTGGCTGCTGCAAAATGGTATGCTGCCAAAAGGGCAGCGTTGACCGCGCTGGGTTCATTGCCATGGACAGAATACCCCGCCCACATCACCAAAGGAATATTTTCCAAGTCCACTGATGCATCAGGATCTCTCAGTTTTTTTCTTTCCTCCCTGATTTCATCAATCCTTCCATGATTTGCAGGGGAAGTAATGGTCAAAACCGTCTGTGGTCTCATTTCATAAGTCCTCCCAATGATTTCAAAAGTCACCCTGTCAGAAGCCTCTGCCACTGCTTTCATATAGTTGACCACCTGATCGTGGGTAGCATGCCAGTCCCCTACCTCAAAACCTAGGACTTCTTTTGGTGTAGGAACACTGGGGTCATATGTATAACCCTCTGGCAAGTAATCACTCAACTTGTTCTGTGCATTAGCCTGTCCGAGGATCAGCAGCATCAAGGTGACTAAGGAAAATAGTCTTGTATTCATAGCTTTAATGTCGTTTGGTTGTATTTAACTTAAAAAATCCGTTAATTTCGATAACTGCTAAAATAGCAGGAATTTGATAAGAAGCACAACACAATTATTATGATGGGTATGGTATTGGTTTTGGCTGTACTTTATAGCCTACTTACGATTTGGGCACTTTTGGACTTGTCCAAAAATACTGCTATCCAAAGATTTGACCGGATGCTTTTAGTGGCCATTGTTTTATTTTTCCACCCATTTGGCCCCTTTCTGTATTTCCATTTTGCGAAAAAACTTAAAAGAAAAACTATATTTCACAGACACTAAAACCCCTCAAACATGTTTGGATTAGGCATTATTGGATTGTTGATTTATGCATATACCATTTATGATGTGCTGACCAGTAATTTTGGTCCCGGAAATGAGAAAATTGTCTGGATCCTGGTCGTCATTTTCCTTCCCCTCTTAGGTACTTTGCTCTGGTTTTTGGTAGGTAAAAGGTCAGCTAGACAGTATTAGGCTAGCTTTTATCAATTTTCCACCTCTGATCAATGGGCAAGTGAATCGCGTGAAGAAGGCTTGTCCTCTCCTTGGGCAAATGTTTTGTCCAATGCTTCGTCCAAACTTGGATACCGGAATTCGAATCCTGTTTCCCTGATTTTCTTTGCCGAAACTTTATTGCCTCCCAAGACCATATTGGCCATTTCACCTAAAATGATCTTTAGGGCAAATGAAGGCACTCCTATATTGACAAAAGGCTTCCCTTTTCTTTTTGCTGCCTTTTCTGTGACCTGTGCATTGGTACTTGGGCTGGGAGCTACTGCATTGAAAGTCCCCTCTACATGTTCACTTTCGCAGGCAAAAACAAACATTCTGGCCAAATCTTCCACTTGAATCCAACTCATCCATTGTTGCCCCGAGCCAAGAGGAGCAGCAACTGGAGGCTTAAGCATCTCTACTAATGCCCCACCTTCCTTAGCAAGCACGATCCCTATCCGCAACATGGCCGTCCTCAAGCCCAACTTCTTGACTTTTTCCACTTCATCTTCCCAGGCTATGACCACCTGTGCCAAAAAATCATCACCCGCCGGGCTATTCTCCTCCATCAATTTATCCCCGGTATTGAATCCATAATAACCTACAGCAGATGCAGAAACAAATACTTCAGGTCTCTTTCCTGATTTTTCAATGTAATTTCTCAACAAAGCCGTGGACATGGTTCGGCTTTGCAGGATGTCTCTTTTTCTTTTGGCAGTCCATCTCTTATCGGCTACACTAGTACCCGCCAAGTGGATAACGGCATCTGCCCAATCTATGGCCTCAGCATCCATTTCCTGTTTATCTATATCCCAGACAAATGTCTTTTGGGATTTACCTCCCCCGCTTCGGCTCAGCCAAGCCACTTCATATCCTTTTCTTTCTAAAAGTGAGGTGATTTTCCTTCCTATGAGTCCTGAACCACCGGTAATCAAAATATGCTTCATCGCTTTCTTCATATTTAATAACAATCCTTAAGTTATGGCTTTGTTTGAGAATGTATAAAAAACCGCAGTTTTTTTATGGTTTTAGGCAAGAAAAGCTATTTTTGTCAGGATATTAGGTGATGGGGTGCCACCTTCAACCGCTTTTTTGAACAAGCTGATGACTCCTACTTCAACGGATTATTTTCAAAATCTAGACCTTTACTGTATATGTTGAAGAGGATATTAGGAGAATTAAAAGCAAAAGATTTTTTTCAAAAAGAATTTTTTCCAAGTGGTATTTTCACGGTCAAATGGTTGGTTATTGCTAGTTTGGTGGGATTTCTGGCCGGTTCGGCTTCAGCCTTTTTCCTAGTCGCGCTGGACTTCGTGACCAATTACCGGGAAGCCAACTTGTGGATCATCGCTTTATTGCCCCTTGGAGGGCTGATAATCGGTTGGACTTACCACAAATTCGGTGAATCTGTGGTGAAAGGAAACAATCAGCTTTTGGAGGAATTTTACAACCCGCAAAAAACAATCCCCCTGAGAATGGCTCCTTTGGTTTTATTTGGAACCATAGCCACCCACCTCTTTGGAGGTTCGGCAGGAAGGGAAGGCACAGCGGTTCAGATGGGAGGCGCCATCGCAGATCAGTTTACCAAATGGTTCAAACTCACCAAAGAAGACCGGAAAATACTGATCACCATTGGTGTTGCTGCCGGATTTTCCTCAGTTTTCGGAACTCCATTGGCGGGAGCTGTTTTTGCTTTGGAATGGCTGGTCGTCGGCCGAATACGCTATGAATCTATCCTGCCTGCCTTTCTTGGAGCCTATGTGGCCGATTATGCCTGCGCAGAATTTTGGAATGTCCATCACACCCATTATGAAATTTTGTCGGTGCCAGGTTTGGACATCCCCACCTTGCTGTGGATTATTCCTGCAGGAATATGTTTTGGATTGGCAGGAAGAATTTTTGCGAAAGCCACACATATCTGGTCCAAATTATTCAAAAACTACATTTCATACCCACCTCTGCGTCCTGTAATCGGTGGAGTGCTGGTAGCCCTCTTGGTCTGGGCGATGGGCACCACCAAATACATTGGTCTTGGTGTCCCGACCATCGTGGATGCTTTTACTGAAAACCTCCCTTGGTATGATTCATTTGTAAAAATTTTCATGACCTCCCTTACTTTAGGGGCAGGATTTAAAGGAGGAGAAGTAACGCCATTGTTTTACACAGGCGCGACTTTGGGCAATGCCCTTTCCGGGGTAATTCCGCTTCCTATGGCCTTATTGGCCGGAATGGGGTTCGTGGGTGTTTTTGCCGGAGCTACCAATACGCCTCTTGCCTGTACGCTGATGGGAATAGAGCTATTTGGCGCGGAGCCCGGGATTTTTATTGGAGTGGCCTGTGTACTAGCCTATATATTCAGTGGACATGCAGGGATCTATAATTCCCAGGTAATTGGCAGTCCCAAAAGCTTCAAAGCCAAAACAAGTAAAGGGAGGAAATTGGGGGAGTTGTAAGTGGCTTGGTCGGCTGACAAGAGTTATTAGGTTTTTGAGATTTAAAAAATTAACCTTAGTTTTAATCATAACAAACTATTGTTATATTACCCTTAGGTAAATCTATTTTTTATTTCAACCTGAGTTCATCATGTGAAAAATGAAACTCATTCAAGAATTAAAATAAATCAACTGCAGACAAAAGCAGAATGGAGATTTTTTGACAATGAAGAAGCAAAAGCAAACATTCTGCATGAAAATCATGTGAAGATTACGCAACATGAAATTGAGGCATGGGGCAACGAAATAAAAAAGAGGAATTGGGGATGGCAGCGGAATCTAATGAAACTTACCATTGATCATAAATGGCTAAATTATTTGCTTAGATAAATATTTTTAACATACATTTGTAAACTTAACTTAAAAGTGAAGCGTTACTTTGAAATAAAGGAATATATTAGTTTTGAAAAAACAAAATTCTATTCAATTCATGAAGTTGGAGAAGAGTTTTGCGAAACTGATAAATTCTTTTTACGATTCATAAACGAAAAGGAATACCTAGAAGATGTTCAAACCATTAAATATTGGATTGAAAAAATCGGAAGAGAATTTGGAGCGCTTGAAAGATATTTCAGACCCGAAAGAAAAGCCAACGCATTGCCAATACCACCACCAAAATCTAATTTGAGATTATATTGTTTACGTGTATCAGATGCAATTGTAATTCTCGGTAATGGAGGCATTAAGTCATCTAAGCTTGTTCAAAATAGCCCAGATGCATTACCTCATTTCAATTTGATGAATCTTGTTGCTTTTATTTTAAAAATGAAGAATGAAAATGACCAAACCTCTTTCCGAGAAAAAGAAATAGAAGGTGATCTTTCATTTTATATCAATCCATGAAACCCAATATGAGTAAGATCTTTGAATCAATCCAAATCAGTGATGAAGTGAAACGCTTTGTTGACCACTCATTCGATGTGGCTAATAAAATCCATGAACTATTGGAAAAGCAAGGCAAAACCCAAAGAGACCTTGCCTCTTTAATGGGTAAAAAAGAATCCGAAATCAGTAAATGGATGCAGGGAACTCATAACTTCACACTGAAAAGTATCGCAAAGATAGAGTCGGTTTTAGGTGAGAGCCTTTTTGAAGTATTAAAACCTGATGAAGTTAAAGTAAAAAAACAAGTGGCTGTTTTTTACAACAACTTCATGAAGCAAAATGAATTCTTATTTAAGAAGTCGGAGATTATAAATCAACTTCACCCAATCTCTACTGAATTCAAAAAAGTAATGGTTGGACCAAACCAATTGAATCAAAAAAGTGAAGTTGTAACTGGAGAAAGTAGTTTCTCAATGGCAGCATAACTATGGCAAACACATCCATAAAATTTGCAATCAAGTCTATCTCGACTGAGGAGTTTGCGACTATAAAAAATTGCTACAAGGAACAAGAAAATGTAGGAATAGAAACTGGTTATGGTTTTGGAATAAACCCTATTGAACATGCAGTATTTGTGAATTTCTCCCTAATGTTTAAATGCCAAGAAAACCCTTTCATCATCATGAAAGTATCTTGTGGTTTTTCAATAGAAGAAGAAGATTTTTTAAAATTCGAAAACAAAGAAAGAAACACAATAACTATCCCAAAAGGATTCTTAACGCACTTAACTGTTTTGACAATTGGAACAGCAAGGGGAATTCTTCATGCCAAACTTGATAAATCCGGTTTTGAACAATTTATCCTACCAACCTTGAATATTTCAGATATGTTTAAGGAGGATATGGAATTTGAATTAAGCAGCGATTAGGAATGTTTGTTTTGGTTAGTTTACCAAATTATACTTATGAAAAGCACCTATTACTTCATTGTTTATTCTCCAATTTCCGCTGCTACTCAAGAGCGGATCAACTTAGGGTTTTTAATGATAGGCGATCATGAAGAAAGGATGTTCAGGTATTCTCATAGAAAACTAAATTCAATCAATCAGCTTTTACTAATTTGTTAGCTTCAAGCAGTTCTTTCGGAAAATGAAAATCAACAAAAAAATTATTCTCCCCTCCCTATTTCTTCTATTACTCCCCTTTCTCACCTTCCCCCAAACCGACCTCTCCCAAAAAGTCCCTCTGGATCCTAGGGTAAAAAAAGGGACTTTGGCAAATGGACTTATTTACTACATCCAACAAAATCCCAAACCTGCCAATAAGGTGGAATTAAGGCTGGCTGTAAATGCAGGTTCAGTACTGGAAAAGGAAGACCAACGAGGCCTTGCACACTTCACCGAACACATGGCCTTTAATGGAAGTGAGCATTTCGAAAAAAACGAGCTTATCTCATACTTGCAATCCATAGGGGTTTCCTTTGGAGCGGACCTCAATGCCTATACTGGTTTTGACGAAACAGTGTATATCCTACCCATTCCTTCTGAGGACGAAGATAAGCTCAAAAGTGGTTTCCAGGTTCTTCGGGACTGGGCAGGAGGACTTTCCCTTTTGGAAGAAGACATAGATGCTGAGAGAAGCATCATTATAGAAGAGTGGAGAACCGGCCAGGGATATTCCCAAAGGCTACGGGATCAATTCCTTCCCAAATTGCTATATCAAAGTCAATATGCAGAAAGATTGCCCATAGGTGATATGGAGGTGATCAGAAATTTTGAGCATGAAACGCTAAGACAGTTTTACAGAGACTGGTACCGCCCCAACAACATGGCGGTAGTGGCTGTAGGCGATGCAGATCCCGAGAGGTTAGAACTTATGATAAAAGAATACTTCGAAGACCTTGAAAATCCGGTTGGATACCCGGAGCGGAAAACTTTTGAGGTTCCAGATCATGAGGAGACCTTTGTCAGTATTGTGACCGATGAAGAAGCCCCGGGCATACAAATACAGTTATTTTATAAGCACCCTCCGCTCCGTTTTGAGACCAAAGCAGATTTCAAAGCTTACCTAATCAGATTGATGTATGCCGGAATGCTTACCCAGCGCTTGGATGAGATCAGACAAAAACCTGATGCTCCCTTCATTTATGCAGGTACCAGCTATGGCAACTATGTAAGGAGTATGGACTATTTCAGTGCTTCAGCAGCTGTATCCCCAGATAAAATTGAAGATGGTATCATGGCCTTGATTCAGGAAAACCTAAGGGTAGCCCTTCATGGTTTTACGCAAGCAGAGTTGGACAGGGTCAAACGTGCCCTGCTCAATGCCTCCGAAAGGGCTTATAAGGAAATGGACAAAAACGAGTCCAGAAGTATTGTAGGACGATATGTCAATCATTTTCTCAAAGGAAATTTTGCTGAGGGAGAAGCTTGGAAATACGAATTTTATCAGGAAATCTTCCCAGAAATCCAATTGCAAGACATCAATGCGCTTGCCGATGAATTGGTCCCAGAGCAGAACAGGGTGATTATCATCAGCGCACCGGAAGATCAAAAAGACCAGCTCCCAAGTGAGGAGTCAGTCTTGGATTTATTTAAGCAGGCGGATAGGATGGAGCTTTTGCCCTATACAGAAAAAGAGTTGAGTGAATCTTTGATAGGAATACCCCCTACTCCGAAGCCTGTTCAAAACCAAAAACATATAGAAGAAGCCGGAGTACATGAAATACAGCTTTCCAATGGAGCTACTGTATTTTTAAAACCCACTGATTTCAAAAATGATGAAATTGTTTTTTCGATTCGAGGCAAAGGGGGCGTTTCTGTATATCCTGATGAGGACCATTACTCAGCCAGCTATGCCGGCGTAATGGTCAACATAATGGGTGTGGGAGATTTTTCACCGAGTGACCTTAGAAAAATTCTGGCCGGAAAGACAGTTTCAGTAACTCCAAATATCGGCACTTACGAACAGGACATTAGCGGATCATTTTCCCCAAAACAGTCTGAAGTGGCCATGCAGTTGATTCACCTCTATTTTACCCAGCCAAGAAAAGATCCGGAGCTTTTCGAAATCTACCTCAACAACCAAAAAACGCAGCTTAAAAGTGCTCAGGGGAATCCTGACTTCCAATTCTCCAAGCAACTGAACATGATCATCGCCAATGGAAATAAAAGAGCCATGGGCATATTTGATCCGGAGGAACTGGATAATATCAACATCAATAGAGGGCTTGAAATCTTTCAGGAGCGCTTCAACAATGCTGCTGACTTTGAATTCTTTTTTGCCGGAAACATTGACCTCGAGGAATTTCAACAACTTTTGGAAACCTATATTGCCACACTCCCTTCTGACCCAGTGCATCTGAGTGAAAGCAAGGATCTCGGCATAAGGCCTCCACGTGGAAGGTCTGAAAGTTTGCATATCGGTACTGATGAAAAAAGCCAGGTGATTCTTTTCTTTTCAGGGGAAACAAACTATTCAAGGGATAAAGCCCGTGACATCACCTATTTGGGCGAGATCCTAACGATCAAACTTATTGAGAACCTTAGAGAAGAGCTCGGTGGGGTCTATGGCGTAGGTGCAAGGGGCAGCCTTAGCCATGTACCTGTAGGACAATTCACTTTTTCAGTCAGCTTTCCTTGCAGCCCTGATATGGTAGAAGAACTTACTGATGCGGTCTGGAAGGAAATCAGGAAAATAGCTGAGAACGGACCTGAAACAGATGATTTACTAAAGGTCAAAGAAAAAAGAAGAATAGCTCTGGAGGAAAATCTAAAAAGAAATAATTATTGGCTTGCACAAATGATAGCCATTCGTGAACATGATCTTGACTGGAACAAAGTCAATACAGCATCCGAACACATTGAAGCCATCAATGAAGCTAGGATTCAGGAAGTAGCCAGAGAATTTCTGATTCCTGAAAATCTACTTGAAATCAAAAAATACCCCAAACCCAGAGAGGATAGCTAAACAAAATGTAAAATTGCAGGTCATTAGAGGTAAAGTAATAAGATGGATTTGAACTGGATTTGGAGTGGGATTGAGGAAGGCATAGCAGAAATGACCTGGATGGAAGGTGTGGCCGTATTTTTTGGAATAGCCAGTGTGATATATTCCATCAAAAAAAATATCCTTGTCTTTCCCACAGGCATGGTCAGCACGCTGATTTATGTGTACCTATGCTTCCAATATAGGCTTTACGCAGACATGGGCATCAATGCTTACTACTTTGGCATGTCTGTGTATGGCTGGTATTTGTGGAGCCGTCCTCCCGGCGAGAGGGAAGAATTACCGGTTACTTGGTTGAGCAAAAAAGGGATTTTTCAATCAATAGGCTTATTTTTCATGTCCTATATTGCTCTCTATTTAGTTTTAGAAAATTTTACTGACAGCGATGTTCCTTATTGGGATTCCTTTACCACTGCTTCGGCCTTTGTAGGGATGTGGCTGATGGCTAAGAAAAAGGTGGAAAACTGGATTGCATGGATCATTACTGACATTGTTTCTGTACCATTGTATTTTTACAAAGGTCTTACCTTGACATCTTTCCAGTTTTTGTTTTTTACAGTCCTAGCTACAATTGGTCTAATAGAATGGGTCAAAACTGCCAAAAAAGAAGAAAAGGCCTATGCTTAGAAAAGTGGGCATTATAGGCCCTGAATCTACCGGGAAAAGCACTTTAGCCAAGGATTTGGCCCAATATTATGGATGTCCATGTGTCCCTGAATTTGCTCGGGAATACATAGAGAAACTGGATCGCCCATATGAATACACGGATCTGGAAAGGATAGGCAGAGGACAAATAGAGCTTGAAGACCAAAAAGCAAAAGATGCCAGAGGCTTATTGATCTGTGATACAAACCTACAGGTGATCAAAGTTTGGAGTGAGCACAAATATGAAAAAGTCTCTGAATGGATACTTGAAGAGATCCAAAAAAGACGTTATGACCTCTATTTACTGACTGACATTGACATGCCATGGGAGGCCGACCCACAGCGGGAGCATCCTGATCCTCAAATGAGAAAGTATTTTTTTGAGGTTTATAAAAATCACATTGTACAGACTGGAATCCCTTTCAAAATCATTTCTGGCAATCCTACACAAAGAAAAACCTCATCTACTGCTTTTATCGACACAATTTTAAGGTAATTTAACATCTACTAATCAATGGAATAAGTGTTAAAAAACTTTGAATGGGAAATAATTCCCTATCTTTGATAAGAATGTATAGCGATCGCCCAGCTTGTTTTCCATTCATTATCATCAAATTTCAAATTACAATTACATTTAATGCGTCCCCCCAGATTTAATGCAGCATCCTCCTTTCATTCAGATTTGAAAGGCAGGGTAAAAGATTATTTTTCCCAGAAAAACATCAAGCCCACCGGAAACACCCACTTGTATTTCAAAGCCATTCTTATGGTTCTGCTTTATATGGCAGTGTACATTCATCTAGTCTTTTTTACACCATTTTGGGCCATAGCCCTACTTGAAGCCATCTTACTTGGAGCACTTGCAGCAGGAATTGGCTTCAATGTGATGCATGATGGTGCCCATGGAAGTTTCTCCAGCAAATCCTGGGTCAATGAACTCGCAGGGGTTACGATTAATTTTCTTGGTGCCAATGTCTTCATGTGGAAAACCAAACACAATGTAGTACACCATTCCTTCACCAATGTAGATGAAGTGGATGATGACATGAATGCCCGTCCCTTGCTGAGACTTTGTCCCAACCAGAAAAAATATAAAATACATAAATTCCAACATAAGTATTTTCTGATGGTTTATTCCATCCTCTACATCTATTGGGTGTTCTTTACAGATTACAAAAAATACATTACAAAAAAAGTTGGCCAGACTCCTATAGCCAAAATGAGTGCTAAGGAACATTTTGTATTCTGGGGTTTCAAAGCACTTCATTTGGTTTTATTCGTGGCAATACCCATTTACACAGTTGGATTTTCTGCATGGTTAATTGGCTTCTTGGCTTATGGTATAGCGACAGGCCTGTGTTTGAGTGTAGTTTTTCAGCTTGCACACTCTTTAGAAGAAACAGAATTTCCTATGCCTGACGAAACCACCAACAAATTGGAAAATGACTGGGCGGTACATCAGCTGAAAACCACTGCCAACTTTGCAACAAACAATAAAGTCCTTTCTTGGATGATAGGAGGCTTGAATTTCCAGATAGAACATCACCTTTTCCCAAACATTTCGCACATCCATTATCCAGCCATCAGTAAAATCATAAAAGAAACCTGCGAAGAGTATAATATCAACTACTTGGAGCATCCCAAAATGCGGTTGGCATTCGCCTCGCATGTAAGACACCTGAAACATTTAGGACTGAATTAAGTCCCCCACAAAAAGACCTGAAAATCCATTCAGGTCTTTTTTTTGTTTACAGAGATTTTCTGAGGCCTTACTTTTTGCTTCATACGCTTTTCAGACTACCTTTGTGGCCAAGATCATGAGGGGTGCCTTAATACATCAGGCTGAGATCATACCCACAATACCTGATCCGGGTAGTGCCGGCGAAGGGAAATGAGTAACCAAAGTATAAGAAATTCAAAGTCAAGTTTTGGGGTTGCATATATCCTCCCTTTTACATGCCTTCTGTTTTCCTTTATTCTTCGGTTTGGGTAAACAATGAACGAAAATCTCCCCTTGATTTTCTGATGTTTAACCGAAATCCGGAATTCCGGAATCAAAAATCAACATGAAACATTATTTATGCCTATTGAGCTTTTGTCTATTGGCATTCACTGCTACAGCCCAATCCAATTTACGAGGAGTGGTCAAAGACAATAGCGGAGAAGTCCTCGTTGGAGCCAATGTTATCCTTACAGGAACCGGTCGTGGATCTACTACAGACCTGGATGGTAATTTCAATATAAGAAATATCCCCAGCGGCAATTTCACCCTTAGGGTGAGTTATTTGGGTTTTGAACCCTTCACGAAAGAGGTAAGCATCCCAGCCTCAGAAAACCTAGAGATTACACTTCAGTCAAGTAGTCTGTTAACGGAAGAATTTATCGTATACGCAACCAGAGCGACTGATAGGACACCTACCACTTTTACCCAAGTAGATAAGTCGGATATAGCGAAGCTCAACCTTGGTCAGGACATACCTGTTCTTCTGAATTTTACACCCTCTGTGGTCAGCTTTTCAGATGCAGGAGCCGGTGTTGGATATACAGGACTGAGAATCCGAGGTTCCGACCAGACAAGAATCAACGTAACAGTCAACGGTATTCCTTTAAATGACGCGGAATCACATGGAGTTTTTTGGGTAAATATGCCCGACTTTGCATCCTCTGTGGACAACATTCAGATCCAAAGAGGTGTGGGAACATCCACCAATGGTGCGGCTACTTTTGGTGCCAGCCTCAATATACAGACAGACACCAGACAGGAAGAAGCTTATGGAGAAGTGGACAATTCATTTGGCTCATTCAATACCAGAAGACACATGGTCAAGGTGGGTTCAGGCCTAATCAATGACAAATGGGCATTTGATGCCCGTCTTTCACAGATCACTTCAGATGGTTATATAGACCGTGCTTCTTCAGATTTGAGATCGTACTTTCTTTCCGGAGGTTACTATGGAGAAAACCATGTGGTAAAACTCAATGTCTTTTCCGGTGCCGAAGTTACCTATCAAGCCTGGGAAGGGGTACCTGAGGCACTGCTTGAAACCAACCGTACTTTCAACCCATACACCTACGACAATCAGGTGGATAACTACAGGCAGACACATAATCAACTCATTTATACCGGGCAGTTTGGCCCCAATTGGAAAGCCAATGCAGCTTTGCATTATACCTACGGAAGGGGATTTTATGAGCAGTTTAGAAGAAATGACAGACTGAGCAACTATGCCTTGCCGCCGGTGGTGATCGGAGACCAAAGCATTGCCAGGATGGACATCATCAGAAGAAGGTGGCTGGACAATGATTTCTATGGTGCCGTTTTCTCCCTTAACTACATCTCAGACGACAAAAAACTGGATGCCGTCATAGGAGGGGGTGCCAATCGGTATGATGGAGACCATTTCGGAGAGTTGATTTGGATGCAATATGCCGCCGATGTGAATATCAGGGACAGGTACTATGACAACAAAGCCACCAAAGATGACTATAACATCTACGCCAAAGCCACTTATGAGGCCTTGGATGGACTTTACCTCTTTGGAGATCTCCAATACCGAAGAATCGACTACAGCTTTGATGGAATCAACAATGACCTTAGGGATATCTCGGGTGAAGTGAATTTCAACTTCTTCAATCCGAAATTTGGATTTACCTATCAAAAAGACCCCAACAAAACCTGGTATGCTTCTTATGCCGTAGCAAACAGAGAGCCGGTCAGAAGGGACTTTACTGACAGCCCTATTGTGGACAGGGCTCCACAGTCAGAAAACCTACAGAACATCGAGGCCGGCTATAGAGGTCAAGGTTCGGGCTTCACTTATGCTGCCAATCTTTATTACATGAACTACAGAGACCAACTTGTACTCACAGGCCAACTTAACGATGTAGGTGCTTATGTAAGAGACAATGTGGATAACTCTTATCGTGCAGGAATTGAGCTTGAAGGTGCTTATCAACTTTCCAGTAAATTTACCATAGGTGGAAACATTGCCTTCAGCAGAAATAAAATCGAGGAGTTTTTGGAGTATCTTGATGATTATGCCGCAGAAACATTTACTCAAGAGGTAATTGTCCACAATGATACAGATATCGCATTCTCTCCCAACATCGTCGGTGCAGCTATCTTGGACTACCGACCGATCAAAAATCTTGAAATCAGTCTACTCAACAAATACGTAGGAAGCCAATACTTGGATAATACGCAGAACGAAAATCGAAAGCTTGACGCTTTCTGGACCACAGACCTCAGACTCAATTATGCCATGAGACCGAGATTTGTCAAAAATCTTGAATTCACCTTACTGATCAACAATATTTTCAATCAGTTGTATGAACCAAATGGCTATACCTTCAGCTATTTTTTGCCGGCTGAGGGTGCTACTGGAAGAGAATTGGTGACGGAAAACTTCTACTATCCTCAGGCCGGAACCAACTTTCTTGCCGGCGTGAAGATCCTGTTTTAATCGAAAAGGCCCCGTGTATCTATTTCCGGGGCTTTTTTTAGTTTCTGATACCTTCTGCAAAAAAATTCTTGACCCACAAGGTCCTACTGATCAAATTGACGGCATTCAGGATGTCATAAACATTTTTGGGAACAAAAGGAGAAAGAGAAATCCTGAAATGACCGTTTTTATCCTTTTGTACTTCCAAGTCAAAACTGTGCTGAAGATCCAATAGCTCTTTAGGGAAAAAAACTGCATTCTTTACCGGGGAGCTTAGCTTTGGCTTGATTCCAAACCTCAGCTTTTGACTTAGAAACCTTTGCTGTGGAAGGCTTTCCTTAAAGTTTCTCTCCTGAATGATCAGGTTGGATTTTTTTAAAAATTTGGGATTAAATTGATGGGTAAGTTCAAGGCCACCTTTGATCAATGTATACCTCATCTCTTCCTGAAGGCTATAGTTGACAGTAAGGTTGTTTTTGATGCCTAAAAACTTCCAGAGATTATCTATTCTGCGAAGCTCCATTTAGCGGTTATTTTGGGTTATCGATGAGCCTGAAGAAGTCTACTAAAGTCACCCTTAGCGCCTCTCTTTCTTTTTCATTATCCAGAAGGGGAATCCAGTCTTCCTCACTTTTAATTTCAAAATACGTATTTTCTATCGCCAACGGATAAAATTCCAGCGCAAATTCATAATGCGCCATCTTATCGCCACCATAAAAGGTTATTTCACCGCCTTCTCCGGTTTCCTGATGCCGGTGCCTGATCACAATAGGAAACCCATCCGGAAAGGGTTCAACAAAAATATAAGCCTCATCTTTGACCCTATTGAGCAAGATCATAAAATTAAAATGGGCCTGATCAGACTTGGTTCTTTTACCATGTCTGTACAGGTTCATCTTGGCATCATCCCTCCCCTCTCTATCATACTGCGGTGCCCTCAGGTTTTTGAAATAAATCCTGTTGGAATCAGGAACCCTAAGCACTGAATCAAACTCCCCACTATTGTCAGCTCTTTTCTCATTGAAAAAAGATAAGACAAACACAAAAAGTATGGAGCCGATTCCAAAGATTTTCAGAATCCGGATCATTTCGGGAGAAAAGCTGTCCGTACTGCTTGAAGGCATCTGTGATATTTTTAAACAGATAACAGACATCTACCGGATATGGTTTGGCTTTGGAAATTTACTCCTGTAGATTAATGTACATAAGAACCGGCATTGATATCTATGGTACTGCCAGTAGCATGGTCTGCCAGACCCGAACAGAGAAGAGCAACCATAGGAGCGATATCTTTGGGCTCTGTAAGCTCATTTAGGGCTATGTCATTGAGCGCATACGCTTCCCCGTACTGATCCATAAAATCCTGCGCCATATCTGTCCTTGTAAATCCTGGAGCTATGATAAATGCTTTGATTCCTGCTTTGCCGTAGTACCGCGCAATTGATCGTGTATAACTCACTATCGCAGCTTTGGAGGCAGCATAAGCAAGGTAGTCCGGAGTATCTCCTCGGAATGCTGCTCTAGAAGAAATGTTGATAACTCTTCCATTTCCATTACTCACAGCATGTTCAATAAACTCCTTAGTAATGATGGCCAGTGCATTGATATTGACATTCATTGTCTTCAACCAAGCGTCCGTCCAATCCTCTGTTGGTGCATCGTCAGGGATGGATATGGCTATACCGGCATTGTTGATAATTGCATCAATTTTGCCATAGGTTTCAGTCAGTCCCTTTAGCCATCCTTTTACTTTTTGCAGATCTGAAAGATCACAGGGAACCAGATTACTCTTTCCAGCTAATGATTCCTGAAGTTTTTTGGCCTCCGCATGGTTTTGATTGTAGTGGAGCAACAACTCCGCACCTGATGTGGATAACTGCTCAGCAATGCCTTTACCAATACCTCTTGAGGCACCTGTAACCAAGATTCTCTGTCTTTCCAATGAAATTTTCATGACAATAAAGTTTATAATTTTTGGGGTAATTTAAACAAAATACCATCGTCCGCAGATAGTTATCCACAAAGAGCTGAAATCAAATTTTCAAACCAAAAAACCTACTGCCTCCATGGACAATAATTCCACCCTTTTCATAAAATCCGGATGCAATGGATTTAGAAGGAGGTTGTGTTCCTGAGGGTAATTGACCAAAGGGGTCCTGCATGAAGGAACTTTAAGGGCTACAGTATCCATTTGGCGTGCCCAGTAGCTCCCCAAATGCTGTGTACTTTTGGGATGTGGTTTTTGTGCCCAGTTTTCAGGAAGATCAGAGATATCCACAAATGGAGCTTCAGTTTTTACTTCAAAAACCACCAAAGACCATTGGCTTTGTGTCACCACCGGCCCTCTGATACTCAGTAATTCAAGGAAATTCAAAGAGGTGTAGCTGCAGGCATATATTACTGGAGTGCCATAAAGATTCCATCTGCCAGACCCAGGACCATAACCCAATGGCATCCTTCCCGGTAAATCTTCTATCAGTCTGAAATATTTCAATTTGGATAAGTCAAAATACAGCCCCCCAAGACATAGCATCCAAGGCTTGATCAACTAAGTCTATGCCCCGTGGATGCAATAAGATATCCACAGGCTTTTGAGCGCCTAAAGCCTCATTGATGGTGTGAAGCCAAGTGGAAAACAATTCTTCTGTACCAAATATGCGAATGCCTTTTGCAACGATCTTGTCCATGTCTTTGATACTTTTGGTAAGCAACTTAGTCAATAAGCGATCTTCCTTTTTCCAGCGGACCAATGTACTCGGATCTACCTCCATCAATACAGCAATTTCTGCTTGGGTATATTGAAAGTAATTAAACAAAACCATAGTCTCAGATAGACGAAATCGCTCCTCTACCAAAGACGGCTCTGCAACTGTAGCGTATTCTAAATCTTGCTTGAAAAAATATTGCTCCTCACTACCCTCCTGAAAGGATGAGTTAACCTGACTTTCGGTAAGTCGTGAGGGAAATGAATATTTTTTAGATGAATACACCATACACAAATTTAACAAGATTATTTTAATTACAAATATTTTTTATTGCATTTGCAATCATTTGAGTATTTCTCGAATCTGATAATCCTGCAGGTTACAGTTGATCCATGCTCCATCCAGATCAGCCCCGTATTTTTTATAAAAATTGATGGCTGGCTCATTCCAGTCCAGCACTTGCCAGGTCATTCCAGAACACCCTTCATCCAGACATTTTTGCATGGTTTGATCAAAAAGCAACTTACCTGCCCCATTCCCTCTCTCTGATTCAGTTACCACAATATCTTCGAGATAGAGTCTTTTTCCTTTCCATGTACTGTATCTGTAATAGTAAATGGATATCCCGACTATTTCACGCGACTCATTCTTTTCGGCAACAAAAAACCCAAAAACCGGATTTGGGCCGAATCCGTCCTGCTCCATTTTTGCTACTGTGTTGATAACCTCTTCCGGCGCCTTTTCATAGACTGCCAGTTCATTGACCAATTCCAATACTCTTGGAAGGTCTTCAATTTCTCCTTTTCTGATTGTATACATGTTTTAAAATTATCAATAATTGTCAAAAATTACTTGAATGAATGGTTTGAGCGGTCTTATTTGATAAAGAAATGTTGAGCATGAAAATCTGATTTATTGAATTTTCATAATCCTGGTTAGCCATTACGGATATTTATCTTAAAAATTTCATATAGGTTTTGAGTAGCCCTAAGAAGCGTTAAACAAAATCAATTTCTATATTTGGGTAATGGTGAAAACTACAAACCGCTTCCACTCAAATCCTACTTTATGTTTTTAGCCATAGATGCAGGCAATTCCAATATAGTTTTTGGCTTTTATGATGAAAGTGCTCATTCATGGATCCATGAATTCAGGATAGAGACCAGCAAAGACTTCTCCTTGCTCAAACTTGAAAAAGAAATCAGGCTCTTTTTTCTCGAAAACAATATTAAAATCGATGAAATCGAGCATATAGGAATCTCTTCAGTAGTTCCAGAGATCAACAACACACTACAGAAATTTTGCAGGGAATACTTAGAAAAAGAAGGTTTTCTAATTTCGGGGTCCAGTTACAATAAGCTAAAAGTGAGTACAGCCCGACCAAATGAAATAGGAACCGACCTTATGTGCAATGTCACGGCTGCATTCGAACGCTTTTCGGACACCTGTATCATTGTTGATTTTGGTACTGCCCTCACTTTTACCGCTGTGGATAAAAAGGGAAAAATCATGGGAGTAAACATTGTTCCTGGATTAAAAACAGCCATCAAGGCGCTGTTTTCGAACACTTCCAAACTGCCGGAAGTAGAGCTCAAGCTGCCGGAATCCGCCTTGGGAAGAAATACCATTCATTCCATACAGGCAGGCATCCTTTATGGCTACACAGGCCTGGTAAAAGGAATGCTCGAGACCATGCAAAAGGAAATCGGAACTCCCTGCCGTATCATCGCCACAGGTGGGCTTTCCACTATCCTCACATCTTTGGAAGGAACTTTTGAAATAGTAGACCGAAATCTGACTATGGAAGGAATCCGACTGATCACCTTGGCCAACCTTACCTCAAAAAAGGTATAAGAAGATTAGGGTCAGGACAGATTTTGCGGAATTTTTCCACTTCTCTATGGGAACAAACACCGGGAAAATCCCCAAACATCCCCATCATGTCCCACATCAATTGGAAATGAAGGTGTGGTGGCCAATCTCCATTCTCTGGAAATGGCCCCAAATGACAAAACCTTTGTCCTTTGCTGATGCTTTGGCCGACTTGCAAATCCTTTAGGTCTTCCAGGGCCAAATGCCCGTATAGACTAAAAAGCTTTTGACCATCAAGTTCATGTTCCAAGATAATGGTAGGGCCGTAATTACCGAAGCCTGCATTGTCCTGAAAGGAGTGTACAATCCCATCTAATGGAGCAAAAACAGGTGTCCATGCTTGTCCCCAAATGTCCACTCCCATGTGAATATCCCGGAAGTCTGCTAAATCAGTAGCAAAAACCGAACTCCTGCTATAAATAGCCCTGTGTTCGAAATAACCTCCAATTCCGTATTTCTTTTTCGCTTTTGAGATCAGGTCAAAAACATAATCATCAAATTTTTTGGTGTCTGATAGGTCCAGCTTTTCCAAATCAGGATTAGCGGGAGATAAATCCAACACCAATGTATTGTATTCTTCCAAAATCTCTCCCATCACTGGGAAAGTATCCACATTTTCCAATAGCTTACTAAGAGAATTTTGCATGGTGCGCAAGATAAGTAAAGAAGCTGAACCGGAAAACCATTTGATGTCCTCAACATCTCCTGATTTTCCTATCTTAGTGCTGCTAAACCTTATCCAATGACTAATTATCCAAGCCTTATAGAAATAAAGCAGGCTCACATCCGCATTCAGCCATTTATTCACCGCACCCCACTACTTACCTCTCAAGCAATCAATGAAATCGCAGATGCAGAACTGTATTTTAAGTGTGAAAACTTCCAGAAAGTAGGGGCCTTTAAAGCCCGAGGGGCTGCCAATGCAGTAAGCAAATTGGGAGAGGAGGCAAAGAAAAACGGTGTAGCTACCCATTCCAGTGGCAACCATGCCGCGGCACTGGCCAGAGCGGCATCAGTTGCCGGAATACCAGCCTATATCGTGATGCCTTCCAATGCCCCTGAAATCAAGAAAAAAGCTGTAAAAGGATACGGGGGAAAAATCATAGAATGTGAACCTACCCTTCAGGCAAGGGAAACTACCCTGGATGAAGTAGTAAAGGAAACCGGAGCCACTTTTATACATCCTTATGACAATTATGATGTGATAGAGGGGCAAGCTACCTGTGCTTTGGAAATGTGGGAAGAGGGTATCGCATTTGATGCCCTGATGGCTCCTGTAGGTGGTGGGGGATTGCTGGGAGGAACAGCGCTTACTTCCCATTACCTTTCGCCGGATACTAAAATCATAGCTGGTGAACCAGAAGGTGCAGATGATGCATTCAGGTCATTTCAGGCCAAGAAGCTTATTCCTATGCAAGGCCCAAAAACCATCGCGGATGGCTTATTGACTTCTTTAGGGAAGCTGAATTTTGAAATTATCCTGAAGCATGTAGACGATATCGTTACCGTATCAGATGAAGAAATCATCTCTGCCATGCGTCTGATTTATGAAAGGATGAAGATCGTCATTGAACCCAGCTGTGCTGTGCCTTTAGCAGCTTTGTT
This sequence comes from Arthrospiribacter ruber, assembly GCF_019343195.1. Classification (GTDB taxonomy): domain Bacteria; phylum Bacteroidota; class Bacteroidia; order Cytophagales; family Cyclobacteriaceae; genus Arthrospiribacter; species Arthrospiribacter ruber. Next base: position 406,714 of record NZ_RPHB01000003.1, on the reverse strand, counting down.
GAAAAACAAAAAGCATTTCGAAGACCAAAAGGTGGGTATCATTCTATCAGGCGGAAACGTAGATCTGGCAAAACTACCCTTTAAATAGAAAAGGAGGCTGTATCATAAATTGATCTTCCGATTTATAAACCAAACAAAATTCTGTTTAAGAGTCAATTCCTTTGTGACTTATTGGCTTTGTGGCTAAAAATGCCACTAAGGCTCTAAGACACAAAGTTTCACTGATTACAAATAAAATTTTGGTGGTTTTTTAAAGCATTGTCTTATGAGACAGCCTCTTTTTGTTCAAGATACTTCAACCAGTATTTCTTTATGAATCCCATCCCAAAGCTGCTTTCTTGCTTCCAAAGCTTCAATCGCAGCTGCTTGTGTCTCTTCCCATTTCTGCAGATCTTCACCACAGAGGTATTCCAACATACGCATGGCCAAAGGGCCATGATGGTCTTCATCCAAATGAATGTGTCTTTCAAAGTAGTATTCAAGGGTCTTCAACTCTTCAGGCTGCGAAGCAATGAGGTCATTGACCAGTTTTCTGAAAAGATCAGGAATCAGGTCTTCCCTTCCCAGGGTAAAGGAAGCAGCGATCTGGTGAGGTTTTCCATTTTCAATTAATGAGAAATTTACTTTCAGAAAAGCTTTAGTAGCGGCAGGCATATTGACTTTGTCCATCGCTTCTTCAAGACTCAAATCTTGGGACAAAAGCTCCAATATTGTATCAATTCCATAAGTGCTTGCACCTGCCTCTTTCATCGCCCTAAGGTAAAGCTCAAAGTGCGAGCAATATCCCCCTTTCCCATCTTCATCACTTTCCTCGGCCAGTACGATATCATTGATAAGTCTGGCTACATTCGGATCTCCGGCAGGCCGCCAAGGCATGGACATACCTGTCAATTTCAGCTGCAGGGCTTTAAGCAAACTCATGAAATCCCAGACGGCATAGACGTGCTGCTCCATAAAAACCTGAAAATCCTCCAGCGAAGTCATGTCTTTGTAAATCGGGTGATCCAACAGCTGCTCCCTGTAAGGCCTTATGGCCTCCATAAGGTGTTTTATTCTATTCATTGTATTACTTGTGGGTGAATTAATTCTATAAACAAGATCTACGCAAATTTGATTTACTTCCGATCAACATGATAGATAAGATGAGTAATTAAGACGATGAACAGGCTAAATCCCGACATTTACTCCGCAAACTGTAATTTGACCAAGTTCGCGTAAAACCCATCTTCCTGAATGGCCAGATCTTCGTGTCTTCCCTGCTCCACTATCTCTCCATTGCTTAGGACATAAATCCTGTCCACTTTTCTGATGGTGGCCAATCTGTGCGCTATGATGATGGTAGTTCTATTTTTCATAAGCTCATCCAGCGCTTCCTGAACCAAAGCCTCTGACTCAGCATCCAGTGAAGAGGTGGCCTCATCCAAAATCAAAATGGCAGGATCCTTCAAAATGGCTCTAGCAATGGCCACACGCTGACGCTGACCGCCGGAAAGCTTGATTCCTCTTTCCCCTACTTTGGTATCTAAACCTTCAGGAAACTGACTGATAAACTGCCAGGCATTGGCTTTTTTGGCAGCTTCAATTATCTCTTCTTCTGTAGCATCGGGTTTTGCATAGGCAATGTTTTCGCGGATGCTTCCTCCAAAAAGGAGGACTTCCTGTGGAACTATTCCAATATTGGACCTCAGTTGTTTTAAATTCCAATCATTTACAGGTTTGCCGTCTACTTTCACTTCCCCTTTCAATACAGGATAGAACTTCAGTAAAAGTTGGACGATAGTAGACTTTCCTGCTCCACTATGCCCGGCCAAAGCCACCTTTTCACCGGCCTTGATCTTCAGCTGGATCGACTTCAATACTTCCACTTCAGGACGGGTGGGGTAGGAAAAGGCTACATTATTGAACTCAATATCCCCTGCAACCGGTATTTGCTGAAAGTCAGCTGTAGAAACCTCAGGCGCCTCATCCAAGATCTCGAGTAATCTTTCTGAGGAACCAATTGCTTTTTGTATCTGCCCATAAATATCTCCCAAGCCTGCAATCGACCCTCCAATGAAAGTGGTGTATAGCACGAAAGACACCAAGTCTCCAACACTCATCTCACCCGAAGCCACAAGAGAGGCTCCGTACCACATCACTGCCACGATACCTCCAAAAAGCGCAAAAATAATAAATGATATAAACGCTCCCCTGAAACCAGCAGCCTTGAGGGCCACTTTGACCACCCTGTTGAGACCAGTACTGTACCTGTTGGATTCATAATCTTCACCAGCAAATGACTTTACAGTCATAATGGACTGTAAGGTTTCCTCTACGATTACATTGGCAGCTGCAAGCTCATCCTGGGTTTCTTTAGAGAGCTTCCTGATAAACTTCCCGAAAACCATCGCAATGACGACCAAAACAGGAAAAGTAGCCAACATAAACAAAGTCAACTTGGGAGTGGTAAACATCAAGAAAACAACTCCTGCCAGCAGTGTTATGATCTGTCTGAAAAGCTCTGCCAAAGTAGTGGAAAAAGTATCCTGAAGCATACTTACGTCAGCGGTAATCCTGCTGATGAGCTCTCCTGTTCGCCTTTTGTCAAAGAAAGTCATCGGCAGCTGGACCAGCTGTCTGTACAGGGCAATACGGATATCGCGCATGCTCCTTTCGGAAACCTTAGCGAACAACCAGACCCTAAAAAAAGAGAAAATGGACTGAACCAAAAGAATTCCCAGTAGGATAAAGGCTATGTTGTTGATCCCCGTGACAAGCCATTCTTCACCTGAAGCCGCATCGATCAATTTACCTGCTACAAAAGGGAAGGTGAGTAAAGTAAGGCTGGAAAATGCAAGAAAAAGCATCCCCAGAAAAAAATTGAATTTATATGGAAGCACAAACCTGAAAATACCTCCCAATTTGCTCAGATTCTGTTTGTTGAGCTTTCTTTTCTCATGCTCCTCCAAGGCTGTCCCTCTCTTTTTTGCCATTATTAAATCTTATTCACTGCTGTACAATCCGCAAATTTAATCAATCCGCCTCCTTGGGGCTTATTTTATTCAGGAATTTTGGATAAAATTCACACCTGAAACTAAAAACTACTGATACTTCCCCTTCTTTTTACTGCTTTTACCTGAAATCCTCCTGAAAAACTGTTTTTCTTTTTCCCAGAAAAAATCAAACTGCCCAAATACAAACCCCCACATCAATAAGATTATCTGATATAGTGGCAAAACGAGAAGCAAATACAATACTGTCTTCCAAAATCCCCCACGCTCCATACTTATTCCCAAAAAATCGAAAATAGGTTTTTTGATAAAAAGAATGGTAAAACCAGTACAGGCAAAGACCACTAAAACCAGTATTACCTGGCGGAGACTTTTCAAGTTCCACTTACGTTGTAGTCTTTCCAGAAAGTTTGCTTTGTTTTCCTGTTCCATTTTAGCTTAACAAATTCCGTTGAAAATAGTGTCACCTTTTTTCCAACCTGAAAATAGGATATCGATTATGTTCCTTTTCTTTCCAAGGTGAACGTTCGTAGACCCATCTCAACTGGGCCGCTGCACTATTTGCCAATGACTCATCTTTTGCTTTTTCTTCCTCCAACACCTGCCTCATCCTGGGATGCTCTTCCAAAAATTCATTGGCAAGGTCTTCGAAAACATACGCAGAGTAACCTTCTTTGGACTGTAGGATAGTATCAAAAAAATTCCAGTTGAAAAAGCTGTCCTCTGACTGAGGCTCCAGGACTTCTACGATGTACCGGTTGGCAGGCTGATCCATCACAACCATATAGTCCCCTTTTCTAAACCGTATCCTATCCTCCAACTTTTCCACTTGGGTGTTGGAGTGCAAGTAATGCCCTTCAAATGGCCTGGAGGCGGTTTGAAAATCCTTGATCTCATAAATGCTCACCCGAATGGTAGTGTCATTTTCCAGCTGTTGAAGCTGCACACCGTTTCTCTGAAGGTTTTCTATGACAGTGTACCAACCTTGAGGAATGATATAAGCTTCTGGTTTGGTGAGCTCAAGTCCTGCTTCATACTTATCAAAAAACTTTACCTCTTTGGTAAAAGGCTGCTCCCTGTCATAATAAAGCCTGGGAAGCCCGGAAATATCGGAGGGTTTTTCACCTGACTCATAGCCTAGAAAGGTGATCAAGCTATGCTCTTCCTTATTGAGAACGTGGTTCAGTTCAAAAACCTCTCTGTCTTTTTGACTTTCCCTATTTGCCAAAACTTTTTCGACTACCACATCCCCCTCTTCGTTGAGAATCTCTGCAAAAGCCTCAAAAATACTGTAAGTAGATGCTACTCTTTCCTTATATGCTTTAAGCATGTGGGTCTCCGGCATAAAGCTCAAAGTACTGAACAAGGCTGCATAGCCGCTACTGTACCTTCCCAAATCTTTAAATTGGGACCAGCCGTTTTCAGGCTTTCCACCCCATGCATTTACATAAGGGATCATGGGAAAACCCTTGGATTCCATTTTGGAATAAAGCAGTGGATTCAGACTGTTGAAAAGATACTCCCCGGCCTTACCTCCAAGTCTATTGTGCTGGGTAGAAATCAAAGTCATCACATGTTGGTAATCCGCGCCATTGCTGACATGGGTGTCCACAAAAATATGGGGCAGAAGCCAATTGAAAATCAACTGAAAAGACCTGGCATTTTTTGTGTCCGCTTTTATAAAATCCCTGTTCAGGTCAAAATTTCTTGCATTTCCCCTAAAGCCATATTCTTCAGGGCCATTTTGATTAACCCTGCTGTGTGAGCCCCTATTGAGATGTCCTCCGATATTGTACACCGGTATAATGGCCAATGCCACCTCATCGGCCAAATCTTGCTCCCCCTGTAAGAGGTCTCTCAGGAACATCATTGAGGCATCTATCCCATCAGGTTCGCCCGGATGAATCCCATTATTGATCAACCAAACAGGACGCTTGGCCTCATGCCATTTTGCAGGATCAAAAACCTGTTCCCTGTCATACAATACTATATGCAGCGGAAAACCCGCGTCTGTCATACCCATTTCCACCATTTTGACTTCATCAAAATCTCTGGCCAATGACTGAAAGTAAGCAATCACTTGCTTATACTCAGGAGTCTTTGTGCCGTCACTTTCTTCGAAAAGGGTCACATACTGCTGCTGTGCCAATGCAGTCAGACTGAATATCAACAATACCTTGAGGCTAATTATATATTTCATGCCCAAATTTGGGTAAAATGCTGAAACTTACCCAAAGCAATTACATTATTGGAGCAAATGATTTTGAAATCAAAAAAGTATAAATAAATCTCGAATAGTTCGTAATGAAATCTTCGTAAAAAAAGCCCTACAAGCAGGAAGTTTGCCAAAAAACATCAGCTCGGGGCTATTAGCACAGTAAGCTCTGCTTTAAAGGCACTGGAAAAACAGGAAATGGTCATCTACGATCAAGATTCCTATCTGGTACATGACGTGATCTTGGCAAGATGGCTGGCGAGGTTATAAAAAAACTCCGGTTAGAAAGCCGGAGTTTTTTTATCAATTCCAATCAAAAAGCCCATCATTGAGGCTTTTGAGGGCATCATTCTTATACTTGGCATCTACCAATATGGATACATTGTGCCTGCTGCCTCCATAAGAAACCATTCTAAGAGGATAATCTTCAAGGCAGTTCATAATATTGGCAATGGTTCCTTTGGACTCGGCGATCATGTTTCCCACTATGGAAATAATGGTCTGATTTTTATCTACTTCAACGGTACCGTACTTTTCCAGCTCTTTTGTGATTTCCTTCAGATGTGACAAGTCATCGATAGTAAGAGACACCGCAACTTCCGAAGTGGTAATCATGTCTATGGACGTTCTGTTTTTTTCAAAAACTTCAAAAACTTTCCTCAGAAAACCATAAGCCAAAAGCATTCGGCTTGATTTTATTTTAATGGCAGTAATGCCATCTTTAGCAGCCAGTGCCTTTACCCCTGTCCCCATTTCCTTTGCTGTGATGGTAGTACCCACAGCATCAGGTTCCATGGTATTGAGCAATTTGACCGGAATGTTGTATTGCTGAGCCGGCCAGATAGAAGCCGGATGGAGAATCTTAGCGCCAAAATAGGCCAATTCAGCAGCTTCATCAAAAGAAAGCTGGGCAATAGGCCTTGTTTTATCCACTACCCTTGGGTCATTGTTGTGCATTCCGTCTATATCAGTCCAGATTTCGACTACTTCAGCACTTACGGCAGCACCAATAAGAGAAGCCGAATAGTCTGACCCACCTCTCTTGAGGTTATCTACCTCGTTTCGATGGTTTTTACAGATGTATCCTTGTGTGATGAAAATCCTGTCCTGAGGATAATTGGCAAGTATGACCTTTACCTTATCAGAAATCTTTTTAAGTTCAGGCTCATTGTTTTCATCAATACTCATAAAATCCAGTGCCGGCAAAAATACCGCAGGTACATCCATTTCCTGCAAAAGGGTATAAAAAAGCTTCGTAGACAAAAGCTCCCCTTGAGCCAAAATATCCCTATTGATGGCCTCATTAAAGGATATTTTCAGTATGATGTTCAAAAACTCAAAATGTTCCTTAATGATTTTTTCAGCTTTTGCTCTTGCCGCATCGGTTTTGAGAAGATCTTTATAAAAAGCCAGATAGTGTTTGTGCAGGTCATCAATTCTCTTTTTGGCAAGGTCCTTATTGGCTTCGGCCAAAGCATCACCTATACCGACAAGGGCATTGGTGGTACCCGAAAGAGCAGACAAAACCACTATTTTCTTCTGGTTGTCACGGGTAATCAGGTCCTTTACCTGATGCATTCTTTCAGGCTTTCCTACGGAGGTCCCTCCGAATTTCATGATTTTCATAGGGTATTAAAATAGGTAAGGTTATTAATAGATCAGAGTATTTAGACGTAAGGTCTGAGAAGCAGTTCCTTTAAAAGCATAAAACTTAAAATCCCAACATTTTGATGGCTGTAATGGCAGCTTCGTCTCCTTTGTTGCCATGCTTGCCCCCAGACCGATCCAGCGCCTGTTGTAAAGTGTCGGGAGTAAGAACTCCGAAAATCACCGGTTTGTTGAATTTCAATCCAACATTGGTGATCCCGTGCGCTACTGCATCACAAATAAAGTCAAAATGCCTTGTTTCTCCCTGAATCACACAGCCCAGACAAATCACCGCATCAATTTCATCCAATTCGGCCAGCCATTGGGCGCCTAAAGTAAGCTCAAATGAACCTGGAACATTTTTCCTGAAAATGTTATCCTTTTTGGCTCCATGCTTTAGCAATGTTTCTACTGCTCCGGAAAACAAAGATTCGGTGACCTGATCGTTCCACTCTGAAACGACAATCCCGAATTTCTTGTCAGATACATCCAGGATGTTTTTGTCAGAATACTGACTCAGGCTTTTTAAAGAAGTGGCCATATCATGTTTGTTTTTAGATGGTACATTATAAAAAAAGAGTAAGACCGGAAGGCCTTACTCTTTGTAAAATGCTATATATGACAAAGCATTACTTAGAGGCAAGGCCTTCCAAGCGGGCTTTATGCTTTCGTGCATTGGTAAATTCGAAAGATTCGAAATACTTGTCTTCAATTGTTCCCCAAGTTTTGATCGCATTATCTATATCTCCTGCCTCTTCATATGCGATGGCAAGTTTGCTTAGGTATCTTGGTGCAAAGTGTTTGTTTTCCTTGTGATCTACTGCCTTTTTGTAACTGGAAATGGCGTCTTTGGTATTGCCCAACTCAAGGTAAGCATCACCGATCAGGGAATATGCTCTTGCCTGAACGAAATAATCATTGGAAGAAAATTTCTTAAGGTGATCCACAGCTTTTTGGAAATCTCCTTCAGAAAGGTAAATAGATCCTATATAAAAATGGGCAAGATTGGCAGAGTTGGTACCACTGTATTGATCTACAATTTTAAGAAAACCAGGATTGGAACCGTCTCCATTAAGTGCATAGTCAGTGCTGTCCTGCTCAAAATAATACACGGCCTGAAACATTTCTGCCTGGGCTTTTTTGTCTTTGTTTTGTCTATCAATCTGGAAGTATAAAATTCCAGCAATTATAAGGATGGCACCAATGAGGATTCCGCCAAAGATTTTTGAATTTTTCTTAACAAAGGCTTCACCTCTTTCCAGTCTGCTCGCAATAACCTCCGGTTTTTCCAGAAGTTCATATTCTGCTTCAGGTGCCTTTTTTTGATCTTTCTTCGCCATTTTAATATTTTTTGCAGCCGCAAATATAAAGCTTTTACTTAATTCACAAACATCTAAAAAAAATCAACCATGAAGATCTGGCAGACCTCCATGGTTGATTCTTTTGATTTATATTATTCCATCACAAAAGGATAATCCTCCTGCATATATACATCATTGAATGCATCTTCTCCTTCAGGCCATGGGGATTCTTCAGCAAATTTCACTGAATCAGCCACTTGTTTTTTGACCTTTTCATCAATTTTGGCGATTTCTTCCTCAGTAAGGATTTTGTTGTCCAAAATGGTTTTCTTCACTTGCTCGATGGGATCTTTCTGCTTGTACTCCTCTACTTCTTCCCGAGTCCTGTATTTCTGAGGATCTGACATAGAGTGACCTTTGTACCTGTAAGTTCTAAATTCAAGAAGTGTAGGCCCATCTCCTTTTCTTGCTCTTTCAGCTGCTTCGGCCACAGCCTCATGCACAGCTTCCACATTCATTCCATCTACAGGGAAAGAAGGCATGTCATAAGATTCACCAATAGTGTATAGCTCAGTAACATTGGAAGTTCTGGCCACAGATGTACCCATTGCATAGCCATTGTTTTCGATCACGAAGATCACAGGAGTCTTGTACAACATGGCGAGATTGAATGCCTCATGGACTGCACCTTGTCTCACAGCACCATCTCCCATATAGCAGATACACAGGTTTTTGGTTCCCTTATATTTTTCAGCAAATCCGATTCCAAGCCCCATAGGTACTTGGGCGCCTACAATACCGTGCCCACCCATGAAATTTCTTTCTTTATCGAATATGTGCATGGATCCACCTTTTCCTTTGGTGGTACCTGTAGCTTTTCCGTACAATTCTGCCATCACAGCACCTGGATCTGTACCCAAGCCAAGCGGGTGGGCATGATCTCTGTAAGCAGTGATCCATTTATCGTCTTTCTCCAAGGCAGTAATTGCGCCTGAAGCACAGGCTTCCTGACCAATATATAAGTGACAAAAACCTCTGATTTTTTGTTGTCCATACAATTGACCGGCTTTTTCTTCAAAACGCCTCATCAACAGCATGCTTTCATACCAATATGCGTATGTATCTTTGGAATATTTCGCTTTTGCCTTGCTGGCAGTACTCTTTTTTGCCATATCGATTATAGTAAAATATGCTAAATTAGGCCCAAATATAAGCAAATGGGTCGAAAATTCAGGCCAAACGCGAAAATAGTCAAAAACCCTTCAGAATACCCAAGATGCATCTTAAAAAAATCCGCCTTCAGCAATTTAAAAATTACCCAAAAGCAGAGGTGAATTTTTCAGATGAAATCAACTGTTTGGTCGGGATCAATGGAAGCGGTAAGACCAACCTTCTGGATGCCATACATTATCTCTGCCTTACCAAAAGTGCCCTCAATGGAGTGGACAATTTAAATATACTCCATGACAAAGAGTTTTTTACTGTTTTTGGAGACTTCGACCTGGAAGGCAAAGAAATAGAAATCAGGTGCATTTTTGAATCGGGCAAAAAAAAGCAGCTACTAAAAAATGGGAAAGCTGTAGACAAAATGAGCGATCATGTTGGGCTTTTGCCAGTGGTCATGATAGCTCCCGACGATACAGATCTGATCAAAAACGGCAGTGAAGAAAGACGCAGGTTTTTTGACAACATGCTTTGTCAGATGAATAAAGGCTATCTTGAAAATCTGGTCAGGTACCAACATTTCCTTAAGCAGAGAAATGCGCTTGTAAAACAGTTTGCGGAGAAAGGTCGGTGGGAAAAAACATTCATTGAGCCGTATGATAGGGAAATCATTCAGCTTTCTAAACATATTTCTTCAGCACGGCTTGGGTTCCTAAAGGAATACGAACCGCTATTGAAAAAAAATTATGGCATCATATCAGGTGAGCAGGAAGGCATAAGCATTGCCTACGAGACCCAATGCCTATCTGAATCTTTTGAAGTAGATTTCGGGGCATCTGCCAAAAAGGACTTTATCCTCAAAAGAACCAACATGGGGATACATAAGGATGATTTTGTATTTGAAATCAATGGTTATCCCATCAAAAAATTTGGATCTCAGGGACAGCAAAAATCATTTGTGATTGCCCTCAAACTTGCACAGTTTCAGATTTTCTTCAGCCACAAAAAAACCAAACCTATCCTCTTGTTGGATGACATTTTTGACAAACTTGATGATGGTAGAATAGAAAAACTCATGAACCTTGTAGCTGCCCATGAGTTTGGGCAGCTGTTTATCACTGATGCAAGGCCAGAAAGATCCAAAAGCATCTTGCAGCAAATGGATGCGAAGAGCCGCTTTTTCTGGATTGAGAAAGGACAGGTTTCAGACTGGAGTTAATATTTTCTGCTTTTTTTGATCTGGGCATCCACAGAATACTTTCCCGGACCCAAAAACATCAACACCACAAATATCAATAAGAAAAGTAGACTTTTCTCTTGCGTAGAAAATGGGTCATCTGCATGCACTATAAATGCTGCCACACCCATGGTGAAAATTAGCGGAATTAGAGAAAGTCTTGTCAAAAAACCTATTGCCAACAGGATTGCACAAAAGAATTCAGCAAAAATAGCCAACTGCAATGAAACAGCTGGGCCCAGCCCTATAGGATCTCTGAATGTTGTCAGGTTATTGCTGAAATTGGAGATTTTGGACCACCCGTGGGTGATCATCATAAGTGCAGAACCTATCCTGAGAAGTGCCAGGCCTACGGCCGGCATAAACTGGGAAGTGGAAAAGAATATTTTTTTCATAAAGGGGTGAGAGATAAAATTGGAGATAAATAAATCAAATTATCCCATGAAATTAATTAATCAGGGCTTAGATTAAAAATCAACTGCTAAAGAATCTTGAATTCCACTCAAATCAATAAACCCTACAAGCAAAAGAAACTGCTCTAGTGAACAGCTTCTTTTGAGCATTATCCCCACAATTGATCGGGATATTCACCTTTTTGATGCATTTCTTTAAGTGCATTGATGACCACAGGCCTGTCCTCGGTATACGTTACCCCAAACCATGTTTTTCCTCCTTCCAGGATTTCAAAAGCAGCCTTTCCTTCTTTGATCAGATTATTGGCCACTGTAGGAATGAAGAATTCAGACTTGAGATTTTCCTGATTGGCAGGTAAAAACTCCTCCCACATTCTTTGAATGTCTTCAAAAACCGCTTGATGAAAACCCCAGAAATTCATGGACACAGGAGTACCTTCTTTTATTTCCAACACTTCTCCTTCTCCTTTGGAAATTATTTTTTCATCTTCCCTAGAGATGGAAGTACGTTCTACCATTCCCGTAAGCTGATTGGAATCATTCATATCACATACCCCTCTTGAGACAGTCCCGTTTTCAGATAGCACATTTTCTATTGCATATCCTACCATCGCATGAAGGTTGGGCTGTACACCTTCGCTAAGAAACTTACCCAGCACCTCAAAAGCCTCCTTACCATAGAAATCATCTGCATTGATCACAGCGAAAGGCTCAGCTATGGCATCCTTGGCACACAATACTGCATGTGCTGTACCATAAGGCTTTACTCTATCAGGATTCTGAAATTCCTCCGGTACAAAGCTTTTGATAGATTGAAGTACAAAGTCAATTTCTATTTTACCTTGGATTTTGGGCAACAGAAGATCCTTTGCTGTCTGAAGAATCTCTTCCCGAACGATCAAAACGACTTTTCCAAAGCCTGCTCTGATCGCATCATAAATTGAGTATTCAAGAATTGTCTCACCATTTGGCCCGAAGCCGTCTATTTGCTTGTTTCCTCCATACCTGCTACCCATACCGGCAGCCAAAACTAAAAGTGTTGGTTTATTTTTCATCGCTTAGATTTTTTTTAAAGTCTCAAATTTAGCCCTTTCCATTTTCTTACAAAGGAAGCCCAAGGATTATTTTAAATGAGCATATATTCCACCCTACAACTTCGAAAAGGTTTCATTTTACATCATTTTTGATAATTTTTTTGCTCACCAAACAATTTTAAGGCTCAAAAACACCATGATTAGATCATTTTTACACTTTTTTAATCATTTTGAGTTATTTTTTAAACCATAATTACTTTATTTTCAAATTTTACCTTAGATTAGCACGAAAAACCTATTAAACCATTCGAATTATTGACTAAAATGAAAAAAATCGAAGCAATCATTAGAACATCAAAATTTGAGGAGATCCATGAATGTCTCCTTGGTTTGGGTGTAAAATTCCTCACCACCTATGAGGTGAAAGGAATGGGAATGGAACATCCAAAATCACAGACTTACAGGGGAATAGCCTACGAACCGGCCTATATTCCAAGAACCAAAATTGAGGTGGTAGTTCCGGAAACATTGGTAGAGGGCGTCATCAAGTGCATTTTGGCCAATGGACGAACCGGCAATGTGGGTGACGGTAAAATTTTCATTTACGAAGCCCTAGAAGCCTATAGAATACGGAATAATGATACAGGTGAAGAAGCTTTGTAAAACTTTCTCCTTGGAATCATTCACTCCGCATAAAGACCCAAGTCTAAAATCTCTCATTAGAATCAAAACATTATCAAACCTATGAACCAAGAAATATTTACCATCAACAACCTTTGGGTGCTGGTCGCTACCATCCTGGTGTTTATCATGCACCTGGGATTTGCAGCACTGGAAGCAGGCCTTACGAGGGCAAAAAACACCGTAAACATACTCTTTAAGAACACCATCATCCCTGCCATCGGCATATTGACCTACGCCTTTATCGGGTTTAACCTGATGTACCCCGGCGATCCTTTTGCGGGTGGGTTTTTTGGACTATCCGGCCTTGGGCTGAGTCTACCTGATGGGTGGGACACTGCGGCTTATGATGAAGGATACACCTTTTACACTGATTTTATTTTCCAGGCCATGTTTGCCGCAACTGCCGCTACCATCGTGTCAGGCGCTGTAGCTGAAAGGATCAAACTTGGTCCATTTATCTTCTTTTCTATACTTTATGTAGGCATCTGTTACCCCATAGTAGGTATGTGGAAGTGGGGCGGAGGATTTCTTGACAGCTTGGATACTCCTTTTTATGATTTTGCAGGATCTACCATTGTGCATTCAGTAGGCGGATGGGGAGCACTTGTGGGAGCTTTCCTTTTGGGACCAAGACTGGGAAAATACACCGAAAAAGGTATGAAGCCAATACCTGGACATAGCATACCAATGGCCACAATAGGTGTATTTTTACTATGGTTTGGATGGTTTGGCTTTAACGGCGGATCAGTACTTTCAGCAGATCCAGGTGAAGTCTCCAAAGTATTTGTCACCACTGCTATTGCAGGCGCTGCAGGAGCTTTTGGGGCCTTGTTTGCTTCCTATTGGAAATTTAAAACCTATGACATCACCATGGTCCTCAACGGAATTCTGGCAGGTCTTGTAGGCATCACTGCAGGAGCAGACCTAATGGGTGTAGGTGAAGCAGCTATTATCGGATTTATAGGAGGAATTATCGTCGTATTTGGCGTTGTCTTGTTTGATAAAATCAAAATTGACGACCCTGTGGGTGCCATATCCGTCCATTTACTTGGCGGGATCTGGGGAACCTTGGCAGTAGGTCTTTTTGGAGACCTGGCTGGCATGAGCCAAGTACTTTCCCAACTTCTTGGAATAGCAGTGGTAGGTGCTTTCTGCTTTGCCACCAGCTGGCTTTTGTTCTTCAGTATGAAAAGAAGTATTGGAATCCGGGTGGATGAAAGAGAAGAGCTTGAAGGTCTTGATATCAACGAACATAGCATGCAAGCTTATCCTGATTTCGCCTCCAAAGATTAATTTGAGTAATTTTTTAAGGCCTGGCAGCAATGTCAGGCCATTTTTTTATATCTCAATTAAGACCAGCTTTAAAAAGCCTTAAGGCTTATATCCATACTTTTCACCTGATGGGTAAGGGCGCCGACAGATATAAAGTCAACCCCACATTCTGCCACATCTTTAAGGGTGTCTTCGGTAATTCCTCCTGAGGCTTCGAGTGGATACCTTCCATTTACCATTTTCACAGCTTTTCTCATGGTCTCATAGTCCATATTGTCCAGCATTATAAAGTCAACACCACCTGTATCCAGTACTTGCTGCACTTCATCGAGGCTTCTTGTCTCTACTTCAATTTTGAGATCAAGCTCCTCTTTCTCCAAAAAGCTTCTCGTATTGTTGATGGCTTGCGCAATTCCTCCCGCAAAATCAACATGATTATCTTTGAGCATTACCATATCGTAGAGTGCATACCTGTGATTGAGACCTCCACCAAGGACTACAGCCCATTTTTCCATCATTCGGAAATTCGGAGTAGTCTTTCTCGTATCCATAAGTTTTGCCTTGGTATGAGAAATCAACTTTGAAAGCCGATTGGTTTTGGTAGCGATACCGCTCATTCTTTGCATACAGTTGAGCACTAGTCTTTCAGTACTTAAGATGGAAACGGCATCACCCTCTACGGTGAGTCCAATGTCACCTACTGCCACAGTATCCCCATCTTGCAACAGTACTTCTACCCGAAGATTGGGGTCATAATATTCAAAAATCATTTTGGCCAACTCAAGTCCAGCTACTATACCGGGTTCTTTGATCAAAAGCTTAGCTTGGCCTTTCTGGCCTGAAGGAATGGAGCCTAGACTAGAATAATCTCCTGGGCCTACATCTTCTAAAATGGCCTGTCTTATAAACTCCAGAATGTGTTCTTTGCTGAGGTAGGGTATATTTTTCACCCGACAAAATTAGAAAAATAATCGCAGCTTTGACGGATCAGCTTATACCTTCATGATATCAAGGCCGTAAATTTTGATTCCGGTATCCGCTTTTTTGCCTCGGATAAAAATCCTGAATTCCGAACCGTCTGACTTATAAGAGCCTATATAATTGATCACCTGCTCGGAGCCATTCCCCTTATGTACTATTGAAAAATCAATGGGCGGAAATTTTTTGAAAAAATCCCTCATTACCAATTCTCCTTGACTTTTGGAATAATCTCCTTGGTTTCCTGTGATATTGATATCAATCCCCTGATCAAAAAATCTCGCCAAATCCTTGCTGGACCCATACCTGAAAGTAGATGCAATATCATCAATACTGTCATTGGAACGGTACTCAAGGCCCGCTACCGCAAGGGAGCAGATCAATACAAAAATGACTAATATGGAAACTGTTTTTTTCACGGCTTGCTGAAAAAACAAATATTAAGCCAAAAAACAAGATTCAGTAAAATCTACCCAAAACACATCGAAAACATCATCAAACCTTTTGTAATTTGCATTTTTCAGACAAATTAAAGTCCCTCATGTTTTGGGGGCTTGCCAAAGAATAAGCATTTTTACGGCGGATTAATTTTAACTTTTACCTTTAGCATATTGAAGAGATGGAAAAGAAAGTAATACTGATGATTTTAGATGGTTGGGGCTTGGCGACCAACCCAACAGTTTCAGCCATAGACAAAGCCCAGACTCCCTTTATCGACAGTCTTTACCAAAAATACCCACATGCCAAACTGGATGCCTCAGGCCTGGCAGTAGGACTCCCCGAGGGGCAAATGGGCAATTCTGAAGTAGGACATATGAATATCGGTGCCGGGAGGGTGGTTTATCAGGACCTCGTAAAAATCAACAAAGCAGTTCAGGAAGGTGACCTTAACAAGCATCCGGTTTTGGTGGAAGCATTCGAATACGCCAAAAGCTCCGGGAAGAAAATCCACTTTATTGGCCTCGTTTCAGACGGTGGAGTACATGCGCATATAGCCCACCTCAAAGGCCTTTGTGACGCTGCCAAAGCCAATGGCATAGAAAAAGCATTTATCCATGCATTCACTGATGGAAGAGACACTGATCCTAAAGGCGGTGTACTTTATCTAAAAGATTTAAAAGAACACCTTCAACACTCAGTGGGTGATATCGCCTCAGTGGTAGGAAGGTATTATGCCATGGATAGGGACAAACGCTGGGAAAGAGTCAAACTTGCCTATGACGCATTAGTCAAAGGAGAGGGTGAAAAATCAAAAGATGTACTCGCCTCTATCCAAAAATCATACTCCAATGAAGTTACCGATGAATTTATCCGTCCAATCGTACAAGTTAATGGAGAAAATAAACCAATGGCTTTGATTGAAGAAGGAGATGTAGTGATCAACTTCAATTTCAGAACAGACCGTGGAAGAGAGATCACACAGGTACTTACTCAAACTGATTTTGAGGATTACCATATGAAGAAACTAAACCTGCACTACATAACTTTCACCAACTATGACGACACTTTCAAAGGGGTCAAGGTACTTTTTGAAAAAGACAATCTAAACAATACCATAGGAGAAGTGCTTGAAAAGCACCACAAAAAGCAAATAAGAATTGCAGAAACAGAAAAGTACCCGCACGTAACCTTTTTCTTTTCAGGAGGAAGGGAAACAGAATTTGAAGGAGAAAGCAGAATCCTATGCCCATCCCCAAAAGTCGCAACATATGACCTTAAGCCAGAGATGAGTGCCTTCGAAATCGCTTCCAAAATCACCGTGGAGCTCAAGAAAAAAGAGGTGGACTTTGTCTGTCTCAATTTTGCCAATGCAGACATGGTGGGACATACAGGAGTATTCGATGCTGCCGTCAAAGCCTGTGAGGCAGTGGACAAATGCACCGAACAGGTCATCAACCAAGCCTTGGAAAGCGGATATAGTACCATCGTCATAGCTGACCATGGCAACAGTGACATGATGATCAATGAAGATGGGTCCCCTAACACTGCACATACCACTAACCTAGTACCCATCATTATGGTGGACGGGAAGGATAGACTGGAAGTCAAAGATGGCAAACTTGGAGACCTTGCACCGACCATTCTTACTATGATGGGTGTCGAAATCCCGGAGGAAATGACAGGCGAAATTTTATTGAAGTAAGTAAGGGTTTCAATAAAATTTCGCCTTCTGGAACATACTCGCTTCTCTCTCAATACTAAAGAGAGAAGCGACTGCCTATCAGGGCAAGCAACATTATTGTCAGAATACATTCATTCCAATATTTATGAAATTGAAATACCTAATCAGCAGTTTAACTTTACTGTGGTGGCTTGCAGCCTGTACAGATATTTCAAATGATCGAGACAGCAACGAACCTGCCTATTTCCCGATCAAAGAATTTACAGAAGTAGCAGTGGAAAAAGCGTATGGAAAGAAGCTTGTCAAGGAAGTAAATATCAACGGGCAAAAAGATAGGACTACCACAAGCCCTACTGAAGAAGAATGGTTACAGGAATTGAGCTTCTTCTTAGATGCAGATATCAATAGACCTGCATTGGCACAGTCATATCAAACACAAAGAAGTGAATCTACTCTGGTGCACGAACTTAAAGAAGGGGAAAAAGGAAAAGTCAAAAAAATGACAGTGAAATACCTAGAGGGAAATGTCAAAGAGGTGAGTTTTAGATCAGAGACAAAAAACCCTTTTTACACCTCCCAAACACGAGGAGTGTTGATATTCCATTCAGAATCCGGAAAATTGGATCAGTATTCGGTAGAAAACATTCAGGAAGTGGTATTTTCTAGGCCCAACAAAGTCATCATTTCCGCATCAATAATAGAATAAAAAAACTCAGTTGAGAAACATTAAAAAAGGCTGAAAGCAGGGTACTTTCATCCTTTTTTGTATATAGGGCTTGCTGAAAAAGTCTCAGGTATGCCAGATTCAAAGCGGGCGAATGAAGATGTATGCTTATACTTCGAGTGAGCCCAATGAAGAAGATGGTATGCCTGAGACTAGCCTTAAAATTTTGAAATTTTAAGGAGCACGGAAATCGACCTATATTATTGAATAAGCGTGCACCTGCTTAAAAATAAAATACTTGACAAACGGGGTATTCATCAAAATTTAAAGAATTTATTCTCCAGTTGGCGTTTTTCAGCACGCCCTATCTAGCCGATACCAATTGAGAAGATATAATTTTCATTACCTTGGCTTCATCACACAAAGGCGAAGAAAATCAACCAGGTCAAAATCAGAACAGGCAATAAGATCGGAATACTGAACCTGATAATGTATCCAAAGAAAGAAGGCATTTTGATACCACTTTGCTCAGCTATGGACTTCACCATAAAGTTAGGTCCATTGCCTATATAAGTCATAGCGCCAAAGAACACCGCTGCTATGGAAATAGCCATCAGTTCAAATGCTGAATCGTCATAATTGTTGAGCGCAAAGTTTCTGACGCTTTCGAGGTTACTTATTTCAGCACCTTGTGAAGCCATGGCCGCTGCAAGGAAATTCAGGTAGGTGGGAGCATTATCCAAAAAACCTGATAAAATCCCTGTTCCCCAGTACAAGGTATTGTGAGTGATCAACTCAGCTCCTTCGGGAGATTTGGCAAAGTTGCCCACCAATTCAAGTGCTGGCATCATGGTTCCAAAAATCCCTACAAATATAAATGCCACTTCCCGAATGGGTTCAAAGTTGAACTCATTGCCTTTAATAGCCTTTTGATCCGCAAACCTATAACTGAAATAGGCCACAGATAACATGATGATTTCTCTCAAAAAGGAAAACTTTTGCCCGTCATATCTGATGGCTGGAACCCAGTCTATCACATTTGGATCCAGGAAAACAGAAAGAATGACAATACCCAACCAAATAAAATTCTTAGTACCTATCAACTCAAACTTGTTGGAATAACTCACCTCTTCCAGCTCTTCTTCATTGGCCCTTCCAAATTTTTTGTCGATAAAATAGAATACTATAGCCAATATGACCAATGCAACCACCCATGCAGGCCAATTGTATTCCAAGGTCCAGAAAAACGGAACTCCTTTCAAGAAGCCCAAAAACAAAGGAGGATCTCCAATAGGTGTAAGTGATCCACCTATATTACTCACCATAAATATAAAGAAGATAATATGGTAGGGTTGTATATTTCCTTTATTCAGTCTTATAAATGGTCTGATCAAAAGCATGGAAGCCCCAGTGGTTCCTATAAGATTGGAAATCACTGCCCCAATCAATAAAATAGTGACATTGGCCATTGGAGTGGCCTTTTTATCAATCTCAATCAAAATACCTCCTGAAGCTATATATAGTGAGGCCAAAAGAGCAATGAACTGTACATACTCAGCCAAGGCATGGACTGGACCATGTACATTATGCAGGACAAAAAGATAATAAAACACCACTATTATAGCCAGGCCTACAGCGACTTTTGGATAATTATGGTGCCAGAAATGTTCATAAAACAAAGGGCCTGTTGCAATCATCAATAGCAATGTCACAAAAGGAATTACTAACCAAAAAGGGGCTATTTCGTGTTCATGATCATCATGGATATGAGCGGCCACGCTGGTGATTTTGTCACCCTGTGCGGTGGTATCTACTTGTTCAGTTTGGGTGTCTGCCTGTGCTTTGGCATCTGGAATGTCAACCAAAAAAGTTAACCCCAATATCAATGCAAAAACGGCAATAAAATTCTTCATTCAGCTAAAATTAACTTATTCTTCAACAGGTTTGGATCAAAAAAAACTTGCTTGAATGGCATGATTTTATTCAAGTCGCAAGTTTGTTTTTGCTAAACTACTTATTTTGAATGAAAAGAACCATATAAAATAATCAAGCCGGGATGAATTGTTTTATGACATTTCATCCCGGCTGATGATTGGTTTTATTCTTATACCAGTTGTTTCAAGGCCAACTCAAGAGAAGTCTGGGCAATCTTGGTCTTTCCCGTATTGATTGCATAAGTTTTCTTCAATGCCTTAGCTATGGTTTTACTCACATCTTTGAATATAGCATCATCAGTCACCTCCGCATTTCCTGACATCAGGTAAGCAAATACCCTTGCCATACCACAATTGGCAATGAAATCCGGTAATACCGCTACCCTCTCATCCGCCCATACTCCAATAGGCCCAAGGAAAATTTCAGGGTCAGCAAAGGGAACATTCGCTCCACAGGATATTACTTCAAGCCCTGCTTTTACCATCCTTTCTGATTGGTCTTTTGTAATCAGTTTAGATGCCGCGGCAGGAATAAATATTTCACTTTGCAGGTCCCAAATCTTCCCGTTGATTTCATCAAAAGGAATCAGGTTATCCGCCACCAACTTATTGCCTTCCCTTTTTATAAATAGCTCTCTGATTTCATCCAATGAAAAACCTTTCTCATTGATAAGGCCTCCAACCCTATCAATTATACCCACTATTTTCACGCCTTCTACCGCCAAAAAACAGGCTGCCGCAGCACCCACATTGCCCCATCCTTGGATGACAGCCCTTTTACCTTTTAATGTCCCTCCCCATATTTTATAATAGTGTCTTACAGCTTCGGCTACCCCATAACCTGTAATCATATCCGCAACAGTGTATTTTTTTGGGCCATTAGGGGTGTAGTCCGGATCTTCCAAAACTTTGGAGACACCTTGCCTCAACTGTCCAATTTTTCTGATTTTCTGTGGTTCGGTAGCATTGAAATGGCCGTTTACTATGCCTTCCTGAGGATGCCAAAGTCCATAAGATTCCGTAATGGGAATAACCTCGTGGATCTCATCCACATTAAGATCCCCTCCTGTGCCATAGTAATTTTTGAGAAGTGGCATGACAGCTTTGTACCACCTTTTGAGTACATCATCTTTCCTGGGATCGTTAGGATCAAAATTGATCCCTGATTTGGCTCCTCCAATTGCAGGACCTGAAACAGTAAATTTTACCTCCATGGTTTTGGCGAGAGACTCCACTTCCCGCTTATCAAGACCTTTCCTCATTCTGGTACCTCCGCCGGCAGCACCTCCTCGTAAGGAATTGATCACCACCCAGCCTTCTGCTTCTGTCTCGTGGTCACTCCATTCAAAAACAATTTCAGGTTGCTTATTTTCAAACTTCTTCAATAAATCTTTCATAAAATATATTTGGGTTTACAGGGAAGCAAAATTATAAAAATTAGGCAGTACAAAAAGCACCGTCTATCATAGTCCAAATAACATTCCTCCACAGCTATCCTTTTTGGCTCCCGTGACAGAAGCAAGACAGTTTGGTTCATTTCGAAGTCTTAGCACGCCAAGGAAGCCAAAAATAAGCGCCTCTTTAAAGTTGATCATCTCCTTCCCGGCATCTATCAATTCAAAGTATCCTGCCATGGCTTCTTTGAGTTTTTGCATAAAAAACATATTAAAAGCTCCTCCTCCGGTTACCAAAACGCTTTTCCTTTTTGAGGATTCCGGAGAGAGTACTCTCATTATCTGAAAAATGTAATGTTCCACCAATGTCCTGAGGACATCCTGAGGCCTGTGATCAAGTTTATTTTCCAATATTTCCAAATAAATGTCCAAATCCTCTCTGCCAAGGGACTTCGCATTGGGTTGCTTATAATAGGTCAGTCCATTCAAACGATCAAGGACATCTTCAAGGACTTTCCCTTCACGAGCAAAATCTCCATTTTCATCATATGATTTTCCCAAAGAGACAGCATAACGGTTGAGCAAAAGGTTAAAGGGACAAATATCGAATGCTTTTCTCTCCCCTGAGATTTCCATGCTGATGTTGGCTATGCCCCCAAGATTGATACAATAATCGTAAGCCCCAAAAAGATGACGGTCACCAATAGGCACTAAAGGGGCTCCCTGTCCTCCAAGCTGCACATCATTCATCCTAAAGTCATTGATCACGGGAACTCCAACTTCCTGATGTAAAGCCCAACCATTCCCAATCTGCAAAGTCAATCTTTTGGAAGGCTGATGAAAGACAGTATGACCATGAGAACATACAACATCCACTTCCCAGCCTTTTCTATCTATCAGGTTCCTCACTTGTCTTCCCATCCATTTCCCGAAGTCCACGTCCAGTTGAGCCAAAGAAAGGCTGTCAAAATCATGGGCAAATTGAAGGCTTTTCCCGAGGTTTTCAGGAAATGGAACAGTTTCTCCAAACTCCAGATTGAATGACCAATCTTTTGATTTTGTGAAATGACAATAGGCGATATCAAGTCCATCTCCTGAAGTTCCGGACATCAGGCCGATGACTTTATAAGTTTGATCCATGGCAACCAGGGTTAAATTTTGTTAAAAACAGCAAGCTAAAGTTAAATTTATTTTATGCAAAAATTGTACTTGACATAATTGAGTATTTTCGCCGATGCGTGACGAGAAACTTTTGATAATTTGAATAACCTCATCGTAGATATAGGAAATTCCAGGATAAAAGCAGCAGTTTTTGTCCGGGACAAATTGATTCAAGAAGCCGCCTTTGAGGATTTAGATGCATTATCTGTATTTTCAAAGGGATTGGATTTCTCCAAGTGCATCATCAGTTCAGTAAAATATACTGAAGAACAGCTAAAAGAGCGACTTGGGTTTGTGTTTTTGTTTTTGGATAAAGAAACACCGATTCCGATCAATAACCTATACCAAAGCCCTGAGACCTTAGGAGTGGACAGAAAAGCTGCTGTAGTAGGCTCTAGGGCCATTGTAAAGCAAGGCGCCTTGCTTACTATTGACTTGGGAAGCTGTATTACCTATGAGATTCTGGACGGGGAAGACAGGTATTTTGGGGGTTCTATTACCCCAGGACTGAAAATGAGATTCAAGTCCATGAATCAATACACAGCAAGACTTCCATTGGTGGATTTGGAACCTTGGAAGGTACCCGCACTTACAGGCAATACGACAGAGACCTGTCTGCAGAGTGGTGTATATCACGGCATCCTTCACGAAATCGAAGGATTTATACATGCTTACCAAAAAGCTTACCCCGAATTGAAGGTCTTAATTTGCGGGGGTGATTCAAAAGTTTTTGAAAGCTTAACAAAAGACCACATATTTGTAATCCCAAATTTGGTCCTGTATGGATTAAATAGAATTCTAAGCTACAATGTCAATCTCCAATAGGATAAAATTATTGAGCACGTTTTGCTCATTTTTCATAATTTCAGAAGTCTTTGCCCAATCGAGCGCATCCACTTACAGTGCATTAGGCATTGGTGATTTCAACAATTCAGGCCTGACTACCAACCAAGGTATGGGAGGGCTTGGCCTGAGCTTTGGTACAGGCTGGTCGGTCAACTACATGAACCCTGCACTTTCTACCAGAAATACCATTTTCAACTTCCAGGCTGCTTTCAATTACGAAAGAATCAACGTTTCGTCAGGAGAGAGCACAGAACTTTCAGATGGAGGTGGCTTGTCGTATGTGTTGATGTCTTTACCTATAAATTCGGGAAAATCCACTCTCGGAATGGGAATCAATCAGGTAACCAGTGTAAATTATAACCTCCTGATTTCAGGACAAGTAGCAGGGACCAACTTCAATTCTGTCAATAGAATAGATGGAAGAGGAGGAATATCAGAAGCATATTTATCCACAGGATTTCTTGTCGCCAAAAACCTTAGCTTGGGAGTTCATGGGTCATATCTTTTTGGCTCTACCATCCGGACCAACCAGTTGAGCTTATTGGATGAAAACGGAAACCCTGCTGGAATTTCAACAGAATTGTATCAAAGATTCAGTGTAAGTGACTTTGCAATCAAAGGTGGGGCCCATTATTATTTTAAAGCCGGAAACAGAAATAATATCCACCTAGGCGCCATTTATCAGGCATATGGAAATATTAATGGAAAAGAATTTGCGAAGACAGGCAATATTGGGGAAGCTAGCAGACCAGACGCTGAAGGGGACCTAATCAGCGACAATGTAGCAGGAAGTGTTTACATACCTAGTAATGTAGGTTTTGGTATATCTTTCGAAAAAATTAATAAATTTGTAATTGGCCTTGAAGGACAATATCAACAACTCAGCCAGTTCCGCTCATTTGATGGTGGTACAGGCGAGCTTGGGGATTCTTTCAAACTTGCGCTCGGAGGTCAGATTACCCCGGATTTTGGGGCGATTGACAATCTCCTGAAGCGGACTACGTACAGATTTGGGGTGGAATACCAGCAAACTCCGTATGTTTTGTCAAGCATCCAAGTTCAGGACATTGGCATCAATTTTGGAGGTTCGGTTCCTATAAACAGTTTATCGTTGACAAACTTCGCCATTAAACTTGGAACCCGCGGCACCACCGAAAATGGATTGATAAGAGAAAATTATGTAAACTTTAGTTTAGGATTTTCTCTCAATGATAACACATGGTTTTACAAACGAGTATTCGAATAAATTTAACAAACATGAAAGTTAAAAGTGTACTAGCCGGGTTTCTAACCATCATGATGGCGGGATTTGCCCAGGCTCAAGAATGGAATTGGCCATCTGACCCTGCAGAAGAGGCAAGAGCTAGAGAGCTCAACGCTGCTTACACGGATTACATGAAGTCTGAGCAGTTTGTAGAGGCAACCAGAGGATTAAATTGGTTGTTGACCAACGTTCCTCAAGTCAACGAGTCAATCTACATCAACGGAGTCAATGTATATGCAGGCGCCGCTAATGCAAGTTCTGACGCAGCTCAGAAAAGAGTTTATCAAGATTCTGTAATGACTGTATTTGAGCTTCGTGACAAATATTATGACAATGAATCGAGATGGGCAGAAAACAGGGCTTATTATGCTTATAATTTCTGGAAAGGAGAAAAAGACAAATTAGAAGAAGCACTAAGCTATTTTGACAGAGTAGTAGAAATCAACGGCAATTTCAATACCCCAACACTGGTAGGAGCTTACTTTGATTTGGTCTACAGGCACAGTGCTTACAATAAAGCTTTCACCAAAATGGAGCAATTGGAAAAGTATGAAAACCTGAAAGCTTTGTTGGATGAGGCTGAGGCTGAAGGAAAAGATGTATCCAGTCCGAAATCTACCCTTGAACAATTGGTAGTAGCTATGGAATTGATTGACTGTGAATTTATTGAAAATAACCTTGGGCCTAAGCTCAAGGCAGAACCTGAAAACCTAATGCTGGCGCAACAGATTTTCAAATATTCTGTACAATACAAGTGTCTTAACTCCTCTTCTTTCTTGATGGCTTTGGAATTGATCGACAATGACAACCCTACGTTCTCCACTTCTCAGGTAAGAGCAATGAGGTACATGCAGAACAGGGAATACGAAAAAGCCCAGCCAATTTTGGAAAAAGCACTTTCTTTAGCTGAAAATGACAAGCAGAA
Source organism: Arthrospiribacter ruber (assembly GCF_019343195.1). GTDB lineage: Bacteria > Bacteroidota > Bacteroidia > Cytophagales > Cyclobacteriaceae > Arthrospiribacter > Arthrospiribacter ruber. Next base: position 381,469 of record NZ_RPHB01000003.1, on the reverse strand, counting down.
AGCTGAGGTTCAATTTGACCTTGCCAAAGTTCACGCTCAAGCAGGTAGAAAGTCTGCTGCAAGATCTGCGGCTATGGAATCTGCAAAATTAGACTCTGATAAAGCCTCTGATGCTTATACCATGGTGGGACAGCTTTATATGGGATCTTTCAACGACTGTAAAGGAGGAGAAAGTAGAGCAAAAGATTACTCCATCTACATTGCAGCTTACAATGCCTTCCAAAGAGCCGGCAACAATGATGGCATGAGAGATGCGAGAGCCAGGTTCCCATCCAAAGAAGAGCTTTTCACTGAAGGACTTCAGGCAGGTTCTACGATCAGCACAGGCTGCTGGATAGGTGAAACAGTGACTTTGGCTACAAGAGATTAAACCATATCACATACCCCAAAAAAGCAGTCCAAAAGACTGCTTTTTTTATGCAAACACATTTGATATGGTCAATTGTGAAATTCCTTACTGTTAATAATCTTTTGATATCTTTGTGGCTATGTTCCGTGTAATTTGCTCATTTATGATTGGGGCTTGCCTAATAATGGGCCTTGCTTCTTGTGATGAAGAAGTGGACAGCAGTCTCTTGGAGCCCTATCTTGGCCCTGTCAGTGAGGCTTTGGATGTAGAGCTTTACCACAGTGATTCTGCCTTGGTACGCACTTACCTTCAGGCAAAGAAACAGATTGAATTTGAAAACGGAGATCAGGAATTCCCCGAAGGTATTGACATCACATTTTATGATGAAGAGGGCAATATCACTACCACCATGCGGGCTGATAGGGGGTTTTACACACATAAAGACAACCTTTATAAAGGTGAAGGAGATGTGAGGGTCCACAACCTTGAGAAAGATCAGAAGCTAAACTCAGAAGAACTCTTCTGGGATCCAAATGCAAAAAAAATCTATACAGAAAAATTTGTGACCATCCAGGAAAGAGAAACGCTTTTCAATGGTACAGGAATGGAAGCAGATGAAGGCTTTAATGAATACAAGCTGTTTAAGGTTACCAATAGCCGAACCATCTTGCCAGGTGAAAATTAAAAAAGATGAAAATCAGTAACATTTCCATTCTCTCTTTAGCAGCTGCTGCAGTAATCATTGGCACCCACCAATTGATCACTGTGGGACTAATGGCTTCATATCCCATATTTATGCTGTCCGTGGGTCTGTTATTTTGGTACAAATACAGAACCAATAAGGAAAGGGAAAATCAGGATAACACACCTCCTAGCAAAAAGCCCAAAAAATAATGGAAAGCCAATACCTCATATATGTATTGATTACTTTGCTGTTTTCCGCATTTTTTTCGGGAATAGAAATCGCATTCATATCTGCCAATAAACTTCAGATAGAATTACAGAACAAGCAGGGGTTGATTTCCGGAAGGATACTTTCCAATTTTGTTCAGAGGCCTGGACAATTTATAGGTACGACGCTTATAGGAAACACCATAGCCCTGGTCATGTACGGAATCTTCATGGCTAATCTGTTAGAGCCTTGGATCAAAGACTTACTTCCGGACAATGTCGACGGACAAGCTTTTGTATTGATCTCTCAGACTGTCATTTCCACTATTATCGTATTGGTCACCGCAGAGTTTTTACCCAAAAGCATTTTCATACTCAACCCAAATAGACTTCTATCAGTTTTTGCCTTTCCCTTTCAGGCCATCTATTACTTGATGTACCCAATAGTTTGGTTCGTGGTAGGTTTATCACGCTTTTTCATCACAAAGGTGCTGGGATTAGAATATAATGAAGACAAGCCTGTATTTAAAGTAACCGACCTGAACAGCTTTATTCAAAACAATCTTCAACATTCCGACAAGGATGTCAAGGTAGAAATTGACACCAAGATTTTTGACAACGCCGTAGAATTCAAGACCATCAAAGTAAGGGAATGTATGGTGCCCAGAACTGATATTGTGGCAGTGGATATCGAAGAAAGCATTGAGGACCTCAAACAGGCCTTTGCAGAAAGCGGGCATTCCAAAATCATCGTCTACAAAGAGTCAATTGACGATGTTATAGGATATTGCCACCAATTGGAACTCTTCAAAAAGCCAAAATCCATATCTGATATTCTGACAAGTATCATCATCGTACCCGAATCAGCCCTGGCCAATGAACTGTTGATTCAATTTATCAAAGAGCGCAAAAGCCTTGCTTTGGTCGTGGATGAGTTTGGGGGTACCAGCGGTATCGTCTCCATGGAAGACATTATTGAAGAGATTTTTGGAGAAATTCAGGACGAATATGACAGCGATGACCTAATCGAGCAAAAAATATCCGATACAGAATACCTTTTCAGTGCCCGTCATGAAATTGACTATCTCAACGAAAAATATGGATGGGAACTGCCGTATGGTGAATTTGAAACTTTGGCTGGATTTATCCTTTCATTGACAGAAGACATACCTCAAAAGGGGCAGTCAATAGTGTACAGCTCATTCACATTTACCATAGTATCCAAACAAGATCACAGAATAGAAACCCTTAAATTAAAAATCAATCCCAACCTTAAACCCAATAAGTAATTTATTGACAGTGATAATATTTTGAATTTAGCACTAGATGTAATTATTTTGCGGCACTTCAAAAAACCAGTAGAATGGCATTAATTAAAAAAATCAGACAGAAAACAGGTCTTGCAATCGGTGTGATAGCAGTGGGCTTGATCTTCTTCCTAGTAGGAGGAGATATACTCAGCCCTAACTCAACCCTTCTGGGCGGAAGTTCCAACAAAGTGGGAGAGATTGCAGGTGAGCGTATTACTTATGAAGAATACATCCGGAAAATAGAGGAGATTAAATTCCAGTTTCAGCAGAATACCGGTAGGACTCCATCCGAAAATGAAATGAACAGCATCAGGGAGCAAGCCTGGCAAGCACTTATAGTGGATAAGGTATTTGATTCCCAATTTGACGCTCTTGGACTCACTGTTTCCGATGCGGAGTTAGTGGATATGGTTCAAGGGAAGAATATCATTGCCGAGTTAAGGCAACAACTGACCAATCCTGAAACTGGAGAGTTTGACAGAAATCAGCTGGTTGCTTTCCTTCAGTCTCTTGAGGATGCAGGACCAGAGCAAAGGGCTTTTTGGGCTCAACAAGAAAGGCTGTTTGCAGATGCCAGGTTGAGGATCAAGTATGATAATTTACTATCGACCTCAGAGTATGCGACAAAAGCAGAGGGTAGAATGGAGCACAAAATGTCCAATACCATTGCTGATGTAGACCATCTTTTCATCCCGTTTTATGCTATTCCGGACACAGCTGTAAGTGTTTCTGACAGCGAGCTTCGTGATTATATCAATAAAAACAAGGAGAAATTTAAAGTTACCAATGCAGCAGACCTTGCTTATGTAAGCTTTCCTATCAATCCTAGTAGCGAAGACTCTGCTGCAGTGATATCTGAAATGAGAAGGCTAACCGAAGAGTTGGGAAATGCAGAAAGCGACTCTGTATTCGCGATCAGAAACTCAGAAGCTCAAAGGCCTTTTCAGACTTTCCTTCCAGGAGATGCATTACCTAATTCACTCACAAGCAATGTAGACGAGATCGAAGAAGGTGAGATATATGGCCCTTTCCTTACGAATAGGTCTACTTATGTTACCTACAAAATCACTTCAAAATTTGATGGAACTCCAAGGATGCGTGCAGCTCATATTCTATTTGGAACCCAAGGGCTAAGTGATGATGCCAAAGCTGAAGTAAAACAAAACGCTGAAAGTGTATTGAAAGAAATCCAGGATGGATTGAATTTCGCAACAGCAGCAGCTCAATACGGACAGGATGGCACTGCGCAAAGAGGTGGAGATCTAGGTTGGTTTGCCAAAGAGGACTTTGTAGATGAATTTGCAGAGGTATCTTTTGCGCAGAGAAATACAGGACTGATCAACAGACTTGTAGAAACAGAATATGGCTACCACATTATCAGCGTGACTGATCTTCCAAAAAGAGAGTCCTTCAAAATCGCAACTATCGAAAGAGAACTGATTGCCAGCGATGCTACAAGAAATGATGCTTACAGAAAAGCAGACTTCTTTGCAGCCAATGCAGGTAATGCCAGCGAATTCAATGCAAATGCCGAGAAAGAAGGATATCGCGTGATTCAGGCCAATAATGTGGATGCTTTTGCAAGAAACCTGAACAACCTTACCAATGCCAGAGAAGTGATCAGGTGGGCATTCAATGATGCTTCTGAAGGCAAAGTTTCGGGTGTGTTCGAATTGGACAATGCTTATATCGTAGCTACACTGAAGCAAAGGTATGAAGAAGGTACTGCTACTTTAGATCAAGTAAGGCCACAGGTACTTCTTCAGGTAAGAAATGAAAAGAAGGCAAAATTGATCAAAGATAAGATTGCCGGAAAATCTACCTTGGAAGAAATGAGAGATGTGTTCCCGGATGATGCTTCATTGGACAACACGCCGGATCTCAAGCTATCTGCCTCTGTACTGCCAGGAGTAGGTTTTGCTCCTAGTGCTGTTGGCGCAGCTTTTGGATTGAAAGAGAGCGGGCAAATTTCCAAGCCTGTACAGGAAGATGTAGGTATCATTGTATTGAAACTTAACTCCCTGACTCCTGCTTCTGAAGTAGGTGACTACAGCAACTTCCAAAGACAGCTGACCCTAAACTCTTCACAAAGGACTGCTTATATGATTATGATGGCACTAGAAGATCTTGCCAATGTAAAAGATTATAGATACAAATTCTTTTAATAGTTAAAGATTGAATGAGTAGAAACCCGTGAAAAGCTTTTCACGGGTTTTTTTATACCCTCACTTTCACCTAGCTAAAGGCAAAAGGTAGAGATAGGAAACCAAAACCAGATAAATATCGGTTTACTTTTAGAGTATAGAATTTAAGTCTTAAATTAGTATCAAATGAAAAACACCTTCGACCGGGAAGCTTTCAAAGAGAAATTGGATGCCATGACCTCTTTTCCTTCCTTATATATGTTCAAGTTCATTGTTCAAAATGGCAAGGAAGCGGAAGTAGGGAGCCTTTTGCCCAACAACAAAATGGAGCTCAAAGAATCTTCGAAAGGTAAATACGTGTCTGTCACCATCAAAGCAATGATGAGTAGCTCAGAGGCAATTTTGGAGGTATATGATAAGGCTTCGAAAATTGAAGGAGTAATTGCACTTTAAACCAACTGAACCATGTGGAAAGAAGAAAATGACAAACTTAGCAGGACTTTTGAATTCAAAGACTTTCAGGAAGCATTTGCTTTTATGACAAGAGTCGCATTTTTGGCAGAAGCTCAGGGCCACCATCCCAACTGGAGCAATGTATACAATGAAGTAACTATTGAACTCACTACCCACGATGCCGGCAATAAGGTGACCAATAAAGACAGAAAGCTGGCTGAAGCCATCGATAAGATCTAATATGTCAGATCAGGAAATAAAAGAGGTAAACCTTTACCTGGTACCCACACCAATCGGCAATCTCAGAGACATCACCCTTCGGGCCATAGATATACTCAAGTCAGTGGATGTCATTCTTGCAGAAGATACCAGAACCTCCGGCAAACTATTGAAGCACCTTGAAATCCAAAGACCTCTTCAAAGCTATCACATATTCAATGAGCACAAAACCGTAGAAAAGCTCATCGAAAGAATGCAAAAGGGAGAAAAAATGGCTTTGGTAAGTGATGCAGGTACACCGGGAATTTCAGATCCTGGATTTTTGTTGGTAAGGGCCGCAAAAGAAGCCGGTCTGGAGGTAAACTGTCTTCCCGGCGCCACAGCCTTCGTACCTGCTCTTGTAAATTCAGGCTTACCCAATGACAGATTTACCTTCGAAGGCTTTCTCCCCCACAAAAAAGGTAGGAAGACCCGTATCGAAAACCTACAGGATGAAGCCAGAACCATGGTTTTTTATGAATCTCCTCATAGACTGATGAAAACACTGGAACAGTTTTCAGAAGCTTTTGGTCCGGACAGAATGGCAAGTGTGTCCCGGGAACTTAGCAAATTATACGAAGAAAATGTAAGAGGCAGCCTATCAGAACTCATAGCCTATTACCAAGAAAATCCTATTAAAGGGGAAATTGTACTTGTCGTGCAAGGAAAATAAGAATTGTAACATTTCCTGTTTTTACCTAAACCATTAAAAATGAATTCATCGATTGATTTTTCGGAAATACTTACCAAAACCATCTCAACAGCAAAATCAGCAGGATCTTTTATCCGGCAAGAATCAAAAACCTTTGATAGAAATAAAGTTGAAGCCAAAGGGCTCAATGATTTAGTTTCTTATGTAGACAAAGAAGCTGAAAAAATCATTGTTGAAAAGCTGAAAAATATCCTTCCAGAAGCAGACTTTATTGCTGAAGAAGGCACAGAAGGTCAAAGTGGAAAAGATTTCACCTGGATCATTGATCCATTGGATGGCACGACCAATTTTATCCATGGCATACCGGTCTTTGCAGTGAGTATTGGACTCAAATACAAAGAAGACATTGTTTTGGGTGTCGTGTACGAGATCAACCTTGACGAATGCTTTTATGCCAGCAAAGGAAATGGGGCGTTCTTGAACGGGCAACCCATCGTTGTCAGCAAATCCGAAACACTTTCCGAAAGCCTGATAGTAACTGGATTTCCGTACTCAGCCTTCGGAAAAATAGATGACTATTTGGCCGTACTGAGAAGTCTCATGGAAACCTGCCATGGTCTCCGAAGGATGGGAAGTGCGGCCACAGATCTCTGCTATGTAGCCTGTGGAAGATCTGAGGGATTCTTTGAGTATGATCTAAAGCCCTATGATGTTGCTGCTGGAGTTATTATTCTGGCTGAGGCCGGTGGAAAAGTGAGCGATTTTTCTGGTGGTGATAATTACATTTTCGGCAAAGAGATTTTGGCAAGCAATTCGCATGTACATGAGGAGATGCTGAAAGAAATCCAAAAAGTCTGGTAAACTGATGCCCACATAAGCCATCTTTCTCGTTTCTTCAGCGTACAATCCCCAAAATCAAGAAGGTATGAAAAAGAAAATTTTGATCGGGTTTGCTATATTTTTCCTCATTTTGGGAATTTTGGCAGCACTGCCCTTCATTTTCAAAGATAAGATAGCTGAGCGGATTGACCGTGAAATACAAGGAGCGGTAAACGCACAGGTTTATTACGATTTCAACAATATCAGCCTTAGTATTTTTAGGAGGTTTCCCCATATCTCTGCCACAGTGAGGGAATTTGGAATCATTGGCAACCCTCCTTTCCAAAATGACACTTTGGTTCATGTAGACAGGTTGCAGGTAGATTTTAATCTTCGCTCTGTGATATTCGATGATTTCCCAACGCTTACAGGCCTCCACCTGAATGGCGGTAGCCTTTATGTAAAGGTATTGGAAGATGGAAAGGCTAACTACGACATTACCTTCCCTTCTGAAGAACCTGCCACTGAAAGCAACTTTAAAATGGCTGTAGATATCATAGAAGTCAATGACCTAGATGTGATATATGACGACAGGGAACTGGATTTTTTTATGGCATTAGGCCAGATCGACATGGTAGGCAGGGGGGACTTCACCATGGATGTCTATGACTTACCTATGGAAATGGAAGCTATTATTGCAGATGTTTCTTTCGATGGGACCAACTATTTGAGAAACAAAAAATTTAAGGGTGAAACAGTACTCAATGTGGATCTCGAGCAAATGAAATTTACCTTAGGCGATGGTAGCTTTAGGCTCAATGATTTTCTATTTGATTTAAAAGGATATCTAGCACTACCTGAGGAAGATATTGAAATGGATCTTGCATTTGAAGGAAAAAACAACACCTTTAAAAGCATATTATCTTTGGTTCCCGGGGTATACACCGAAAACTTCGATAATCTCCGGACCTCCGGAACCATGGATTTCCGTGGATTTATGAAGGGTATATATAATGAAAATTCTTTTCCCTCCTTTGATATTTCCTTAAAAGTGGAAGATGGTATGTTCCAATATCCTGATTTACCAAGACCGGTGAGCAATATCAATGTGGCCATGCATGTGGAAAACAGCAGCAATGACTTGGACAATACCCGAATCGAGATCCCGAACTTCAGCATGGACTTTGGTTCAAACCCTATTTCAGGTCGGTTTGCACTTGCCAACCTCAAGGACTATACCATGGATGGATCCCTTAGAGGCAAACTGAACCTGGAGGAACTTACTTCAATTTTCCCTGTAGAAGGCATTACCCTTCGTGGAATGTTGGATGTGGATGCCACAGCAAAAGGCCGTTATGATTCTGTAGCTCAGGTCATTCCAAGTATGGATGCAAGGCTCGCCCTTACCAACGGGTTTGTAAAAAGCAGTGACTATCCCGCTCCCATTGAGAAGCTTAACGTGAATGCTACTGTCAGCAATCCAAGCGGACGTATGGATGACTTTATTGTCAACTTGTCCCAGTTTGGTTTTGAGCTGGAAAACGAAAGCATTACAGGAAGACTTAGGGTACAGGATTTTGCTGCCCTCAACTGGGATGGAGCCTTGCAAGGTGGAGTGGATTTGGGAAAAATGCTCGCAATTTTCCCTATGGAAAACATCATCATGGAAGGTAAGCTAAAGGCAGACCTGCAATCCAAAGGATCTTATGCAGATGTAGAAGCCGCTAGGTACAATAGGATAGACATGAGGGGAGAACTGGATCTCAGAGAGTTTTATTTCAATTCCACGGATGTTCCTCAAGGAATAAGGATCAATACATCCACTATGGAATTTTCCCCACAAAGGATTACACTCAAAGACTTTGATTCGAGATTAGGTCAAAGTCCTCTTACTGCAACAGGTTTTCTATCCAACTATATGGATTATTTCCTGAAAAATGACGCCGTATTGACTGGACAGCTCAGCCTCAATTCCAGCAAATTTGATATCAACGAATGGATGACAGCGGATACCTCTGAGGAAAGCATGGAACTTAGTGTGGTGGAATTGCCAAAAGACATCGATTTTACAATGGCGATCAATATGCAGGAAGTTATTTACGACAACCTGAGTTTGAAAAATGTAAGAGGAAATCTCGGTATAAAAGATGGTATCCTTAGATTTAGAGATGCTGCTATGAGTACTTTAGGAGGACAGATCAGCATGAACGGAACTTATGATCCAAGGAATATCACTGAACCTGTGTTTGCTTTTGACCTAGACCTGTCCTCTCTGAGTATTCCAAGGGCATTTGAATCTTTCAATACAGTCAGGGCATTTGCTCCAATTGCCCAGCACCTTACGGGCAATTTTAGCACAAAGCTTAATTTTTCAGGTCAACTGGGCCCTGATATGATGCCAGTACTTTCTACCCTCGATGGAAAGGGACTGCTGAGGGTAGCAGAAGCATCCTATCAAAATCCACAGCTCTTGCAAGCAGTATCTCAAGTAACCCGTCTCAATGAAAGCAATAGCTTACAATTCAGAAATATCAGTATTCCGGTTGAGATAAATAATGGTGTGATGGATGTACGTCCTTTCGATGTAAGGCTTTGGGACTATCAGGCCAACATTCAGGGAAGCACTTCTTTTGACGGAAGTATCAATTACCTGCTCAACATGCAGGTGCCAGCAGGCAGGTTTGGATCTATGGCCAACAACATACTGTCCACTATATCGGGAACCCAGGCTTCTGAATCCACTATCATACCTTTGGCGCTAAACTTGGGTGGTACTTATTCCAATCCAAGAGTAAGTCTTGCTGGAGGCAACAGCATTGAAAACATGTTGGCAAATGCACTGAGATCTAGAGTCACGCAGGAAAGAGAAAATATCCAAGAGCAGGTAACGCAGCAGTTTAGGGCAGCAGAAGACAGTCTAAAAAGGGAAGTCCGTGCAAAAGCAGAAACCCTACAGGACAGCGTACGCAGGGAAGCAGAAAGAAAAGCCTCCGAAACCAAAGACCGCGCAGTGGAAGAAGCCAAAAGTGTGCTGAGAAATGTGCTTCGTCCTCCTAGACAGAATACAAGACCGGACACTACCTCAAACCCTTGATCAGGCCAATAAAAAGTACCATCCTGTAATGGTCAAAAAGGAAAGCGGAATCCCTACTCCCACGAGTAGGGAAGCCAGCTTTGGTTCCAAATCATGGGTAATCGCAATAATTGAACCTGTGATCATGGGAGCCATTGCAGCTTCTATCACAGACACCTTGAAAAGCAAACCTTCCAAACCAAATACCTGAGAAAATAGCAGGTAAATAATTCCTGGTATCAATATCAGCTTATAAGATAAACCGAGCCAGAGAAATTTTGAGCTGATCGCTTCTAGATTGATCTTGACCTGAAGTCCTACGGCCGTCAATGCAACTGGAGTCAAAGTGATGGCTATTAACTGTAAAATAGACTCCAAGCCTTGAGGAATTTGTATTTGAAAAACATTCATTCCCATTGCTAAAACAAAAAACAGAAAGGGGGGAAACGTTAGGATTTTTTTACTGATATCTCTTTTTCGTTTTTTCCCGGTGCTGTAAATAGAAGCGACCACAACAGCCACACTGCTGACAATGATAAATGAACCTGCCTGATCTATAAGCAAAGCGATTTTTACTGCTTCTTCTCCATAAAGTGCCTGTACTATTGGAAAACCTACAAAAGAAGTGTTTGCCAAACCTGCTGTAATGATCAGACATCCTGTAAGAGAATTGGGCCAAGAAAAATGTTTGCCCAAAAATCCAAAAAGTAGCCAGGAAAGGAAGAAACTGATCCAAGCTGAGGCAATTGGAAGTAATAAGTCCAGATTCAGCTTGACTTCAGGCAAATAAAGCAAAGCCAAAGCGGGTAAAACAACATAAATCAGGTAGGTATTCAAATATTCCGAGAGTCTTGCAGGGACAAAACTGAGCTTTTGAAGCAGTAGACCCACAAGCAAAAAAAACACAATCAGAAAAAGATTTGTCATAAAATGGACTTGGTAGATTAGAGCAGCCTAAAAATAAGCTACACATTTTTGAAATTTAACAGAAGGGTAATTTATTGTTAATCAAATACAAAAGAATATGGACTTCTTTTGTAAAAAGATAAAAGCTAAGGTTATGACCAAACTGATACCATTTATTTTAGAAGGCGTGAAAGTAATCCAATTAGACCAATTGACCATTGATCAGGCCAATGATCTGAGGAGCTGGCTACCAAAGTCCAGCATCAAATCTGTGGAGTTTGAGGGAATGACACTCAATGATTGTGTGGATTTTGACACCTACGATTATTGGTTCAAGACCAATCATGTGATTTCAAGACATTACGAAACTATTTTGGATTTTTAACGCAGTCCGTAATATTTTCTTTTTTCAGAAAAATACCTTTCCAAGGCCGGGTAATAAGTACTTTCAGCTTCAGGTATACCTGAAAGCGTAAGAGCTAAGTTTCCTAACTCAGCCTCTGTATTGATGTCCATTGTTTCGATCATCAATATCAACTCCTGCAAACTCAGAGGCTTGTCCGAAACTTGAGGGCTTAAATGTATATCGTTGCCATAAAAGTCCACAGCTTCAAAATGAATTTTTCCGTCTATCACATTCGTGTAGATACTGATCTCTTCTCCCCATTGGCTTTCCGGATAGAATAATCTGACTAAAACAGTACTAGGGCCTGTCCCGTCGTAATAGCGCTCAGGTCTGAAATCATAATCAATCATATCGGAAATTTACACAAATAATGCGGAAACATTTTTTTAGCCCACACTAAATATTTATTTTGATTTACGATAAAAATAAAAAAGGCATGTCTAACTTAACTTTCTTTGCTATATTCGCATTGATTTGGTGTATTTACATTAAATGAACCTCTGGAGAAAAATATTGCCACTGATTAGTCATGTCAGCTTAGCCTTGATGCTAAGTATACTGGCCAATGGCGTATTGTTTTTTCACTCGCACGAATTGGAGAATGGTAAGATCATTACCCACGCCCACCCTGTGCTGGCTAGTATTGAAAGTGAAGATCCAACAGATCACGGGCACACTGAGATGGAGCTTATCATCTTGGACTTGATTGCCCACGGAGAGTATTTTGCCTATCATTTTGAGGTTGCCATACCAAATGCACCCGAAAGTCCAGGCGAGATTTATTCCTCATTTTTTACACATGAGTTTTTTCAACTTATTTCTCTGGGATTTGACCACCGGGGTCCACCCAGAATAGGTTAAACCCACTTCTCAGGCCCCTTTTGGGCTTTATTCCTTTTAAAAAAAATAAATTCATAATTCCATGAAAATGTTATTTGTGGCAATGTCTTTCCTGTTTACAATAGGATTGAATGCTGCGCAAGATATTGGTCTTACCGGCAAAGTGGTAGACAAAGATTCCAAAACCCCTCTTCCCGGAGTTTCTGTTTTTATTCCAGAACTCAACAGAGGTGTGGTAACGGACCTAGATGGCAATTTTAGCCTAGGTTCCCTACCTGACAAAAACATTACCATCCAGATTTCATTTATTGGCTATGCCACAGAAGTGAAAACTCTAAACCCTAATCGTGTAGGCAACTTGACTGTAGAATTGGAAGAACGTGTCACCAATATCGACGAGGTGGTAGTTTCCGGTGCTTATGTCATGAGTAAGGAAAGTTCACCAATAAGTATTGAGAAACTGAACAGGACTGACCTACTCAAAATGCCTGCTCCAAATCTGATGACAGCATTGACAAGAACTCCTGGAGTCAGTGAGATCTCGTTGGGACCGGGTATCAGTAAGCCCGTGATCAGGGGATTATCATTTAGCAGGGTCTTGTCTGTTTACCAAGGAGCTAGATTTGAAAACCAGCAATGGGGAGCAGATCATGGTCTTGGGATGACAGAGACCGGAATTGCCGACATAGAAATGATCAAAGGTCCTGCATCCATCATATATGGCTCAGGGGCCATGGCAGGTGTCGTCAATCTCATTGAAGAAAGAGATGCCTCTGCAGGGGATATTAATGGTGATGTAAACCTTAGAGGGTTCAGCAATTCTCTTGGAGGCAGAGCAGAAGTAGGAGCGAAAGGAGCTTCAGAAAACGGTTTTGTCTGGTCATTGAGGGCAGCAACCGAATCCCACGCCGATTACCTGGACGGTGATGGAAATACAGTGGGCAATACCCGCTTCAATACCCAGAATATCAAAGCAGGAGTTGGACTCAAAAAAGAATGGGGTGAGACGAGATTCCGCTACACTTACCTCCAACAAAATCTAGGTATCTTGGAAGAAGATGAAATGGATGAGCTGGTAACCACCAGAAATGACCGCTCCATGCAGCTGCCATTTCAGGATGTGAGAGACCATTTCTTCAACTCTGAGACCAACATTTACTTGGGTGAAGACAGGTTAAAAGCCACCTTTGGATACCACATTAATAGCAGAAAAGAAATTGAAGATGACTTCGATGAAGTTGATTTGGGACTAAATCAAAGCAATTTCATGTACGACCTGAAGTATTTCAAGTCTTTAACCGAGCATACTGAGCTGATTTTTGGAGTCCAGGGTTTTTATCTGACCAATACAAACATGGATGAAGCTGAGGAAATTCTTATCCCTGATGCGACTAAAGATGACCGTTCCGCTTATGCTTTGGTCAATTACAACAAAGACAAATGGGTACTTCAAGGGGGACTTAGATATGATTGGAGAAGAGTGGTCGCTGATGCCAACGCTCCCAATCTAATAGATTACGGTTTTATTCTTCCTGGTAATCCTGCTGACAGAAGACTGGAAAGGACTTTTGATGGGGTCACCACCAGTGCTGGTGCTACTTTCAGGCCCAGTACCAATTGGAGGTTCAGATTGAATATTGCCCAAGGCTTTAGGGCCCCGGATCTCGCCGAATTATTCTCAAACGGACCGCACCCAGGTACTAGCCGATTTGAAAGAGGTGATGCCAGCTTCGAAAGAGAGCAAAATTTACAGACTGATTTCGGTATCAGATATAGCAGAAATGGCTTTAGTATTTCAGGAGAAATTTTCTACAATCATATCAACAATTATATCTTTTTCTCTCCAACAGATGAAATGATGGGAGAACTTACCGTTTGGGAGTTTGAGCAAGCTGATGCCAGGTTATATGGTGGTGAACTGGAATTTCAATACCAGCCAACCGGTGCCAAGTGGATGAATTTCCATTCCGGATACAGCATGGTAATAGGTCAAAGACGCTCTGACTGGAGCTTCCTGCCTTATATTCCTGCTTTTAGATGGACCCAGGGTGTGGATTTCAGGTTGAAAAACTTCGGAGCGATACAAAGGCCATATATCAGTCTTTTGGGTACAGCTGTATTTGACCAAAACAGAGCAGCTCCATTAGAAGAAGCCACACCTGGATATTACCTATTGGGATTAAATGTAGGTGGAAATGTACAGGTAGGCAACAATACGCTGGATGTATATGTAAGCGGTACCAACTTGTTGAACCAAACATATTTGGACCACATGTCACTCTTTAGGCCATTTGGCATCAATCAAATCGGGAGGAATGTGGCTTTGAATGTGAGGATACCGTTTTAAAGAATCAAGGAGGATAGATATCTATCCTGTCTGCTGGCAGTCAGGCATCAGCTTTATACCTAGTAAATATCTTTGCGACATAATCCCAAGGAAATACAACCTTCAATACACTAAAAAGCCCTTTTGATCAATCAAAAGGGCTTTTTTTTCCAACATTTCCAAAGTAGATAGATTATTGATAGAAGGAGCCAAAGCAGTGTACTAAGTAGGGCTTGCTGAAAAAGTCTCAGGTATGCCAGATTCAAAGCGGGCGAATGAAGATGTATGCTTATACTTCGAGTGAGCCCAATGAAGAAGATGGTATGCCTGAGACTAGCCTTAAAATTTCGAATTTTGAAATTTTAAGGAGCACGGAAATCGAGCTATATTGTTGAATAAGCATGCACCTGCTTAAAAATGAAATACTTGACAAACGGGGTATTCATCAAAATTTAAAGCATTTATTTTCCAGTTGGCGCTTTTCAGCATGCCCTAAGTATTGGAAAAGTGTTTCTCTCCACCGTCGGTCAGACAATTTTACGATAAGCCATATTTTTGAAAGTAATTTTTATTTTTTTCGGTTAAATTGTTTTTTACAATAACCCAAAAACCAAATGCAGCCATTCTATAGGCTATTCATCTTTTTATTATCGGCTTATATTGTATGCTCCTGTAGCTCAGATGAAGAAAAGCCTGAATATACACTGCGCTTTGGGCACATCGTCAATGAAGACAATACTTGGCATAAAGCAGCCATTAAATTTAAAGAAGAAGTAGAGAAAAAATCCTTTGGCCGTATCGAGGTCAAAATATATCCCAACGAACAGCTTGGAAAGGAAATGGACATGATCACCGGTATCCTCAGCGGTTCGGTTGACCTGCTGATAACTGCCGAATCTTTGGAAAACTGGAGCTTACCATTGGCAATTTTTTGTGCCACCCCTTATGCCATCCGTGATTCAGAACATCTCAGAAAAGTAGCCGGTGGACCCATTGGGAAAGAAATAGAAAAGCATATTGAAGATGTGGCAGGGCTCAAACCCATAGCTTGGTTTGAAAGGGGAGCCAGAAACCTTACTACCAATGTTCCCATAACTCATCCGAACGACCTCAATAACCTGATCATCCGCGTACCAAATGTCTCTTTATTTGTCAGCACCTGGAGTGCATTGGGTGCCAAACCTACACCGATGGCATTCTCTGAAATCTTCACCGCTTTACAGCAATCAACCATTCATGGTCAGGAAAACCCTTTTTCCCATATCAGAAATGCCGGGCTCTATGAGGTTCAGAAATACGTAAACCTGACCGAACATGTAAAAGGCTGGGCTTATGTGGTCATGGGGAAAAAACAATTTGATAAACTGCCTAAAGAACTTCAAGAAGTTGTCCTGGAGGCAGCAGAAATGATGCAGGAATACGAGCATGGTCTTTTCCTAGAACAGGAAGAGTTGGATCGGGAATACCTTCAGGCCAAGGGAATGCAATTTGTCGAAGTGGACAAAGAGGCCTTCCAAAGTATTGCCAGTAAAGCAGTGGAGCGCAACTTCAATACCCAACAAAAGGAAATGTACAAAAGAATCCAAGCCATAAAATGAAATCAAAATTCAGCTTAGAGCAGGTATTGGGAATGGCTGTCGTAGGCACATTTGTACTAATGATGCTAAGTGTTTGTATCCAGGTTTTTTCCAGATATGCCTTACCATGGTCGCCATCGTGGACAGAAGAGCTGGCCAGATTTTGTTTTATCTACATGGTAAGCTTAGGGGCTGGGTTGGCCATCAGGGATAAAAGCTACGTGAGAGTTGGGGTGATTTTTGACAGGTTGGGGCCAAAATCCAGAATCCGATTGGAAATTTTGATACTCTCTTGCATTGGTCTTTTGATGAGCTTTATGATGTATTACAGTATCCCGCTTATCCACATTGTCACCCTTCAACAATCCGCGTCTATGAAACTTAATATGGGTCTGGTCTATCTTTCTATGTTGGCGATGAGTTCATTGACATTGTGGTATGTGATCAGGGAAATCTTTATCAATAGCAAAACCTTAAAGATTAACTCATGATACTATTGCTGTTTATAGTTTTCATTTTATTGCTATTGATTGGTATTCCAATTGCCTTTGCCTTGGGCTTATCTTCATTTGTTTACCTGATTTTTTCTGATTTGCCTTTGATTGTCATTCCTCAAAAAATGTATGCAGGTATAGATGTATTTGTCTTGCTGGCCATACCGGGATTTATCCTTGCCGGCAACCTGATGAATGCCAGTGGCATTACAGGCAGAATCATCAATTTCTGCAATGCAATCCTTGGGCATGTCAGGGGTGGTCTTGGGTTGGCCAATGTAGGAGCTTCCATGCTTTTTGGAGGAATATCCGGTACAGCCATTGCGGATACGGCCAGTATTGGTGCGGTTATGATCCCTGCTATGGAAAAAGAAGGGTACGACAAAGAGTTTTCCTGTGCAGTGACTGCCAGTTCCTCCACTTTGGGACCGATCATTCCTCCAAGTTTGCCCATGATCATAGCGGCTACTTTGACCGGGCTTTCAGTAGGAAAATTATTTGTAGCCGGAATCATTCCGGGGATTTTGCTTGGTGTTGGCCTAATGGGAATTACTTATGTAATTTCGGTCAAAAGAAACTACCCCAAAAAGAAAAGGGTGAGTACCATACAGATGGCAAAAAGCTTCTATCAGGCATTTTGGGCAATTATGATGACCGTGTTGATTCTGTTTGGAATTATTGGAGGTGTCTTCACTCCTACAGAAGCCTCTATTGCTGCAGTTGTATATGCTATGGTGATCGGACTGTTTGTCTACCGAGAACTGAAACTTTCAATGATCCCCCGCATTATCTTGGAGTCTGCCAAAACTACCGCTTCCCTAATGGTCTTGGTGGGATTTGCCAATCTTTTTGCCTGGATCATGACTGTGGAAGAAATCCCCCAAATGATTGCCAACGGCCTATTGGGAATCACCGAAAACAAATTCATGATCCTCTTTCTGATCAATCTGCTTTTACTCTTTGTTGGGGCCTTTATGGAAACCATTGCTGCGCTTTTGATATTATTTCCGGTGTTGTTGGGCGTGGCCATGCATGTGGGTGTGGATCCGATACAGTTTGCCATCATCATGGTAGTCAATTTAGTAATCGGACTGACTACTCCCCCAGTTGGGATCTGTCTCTTTGTGGCTTCCAGCATAGGAAAAATTTCTTTGGAAAAAATCAGTAGGGCAGGCTTGCCTTTTCTTTTGATAAGTTTACTCGTGTTGTTTTTAGTCACCTATGTGCCAGAGATATCACTTTACTTACCGGGTTTGTTTTATGACTGATTTACCATGAAAAATGAAAGTTTGAGTTACGATTTTCATGGTAAAATGAATTTAAGAAACAGCAAAGATAAGATTACTCTAGTCACAGGGCATCAGTAGTTTAACTCCATCCTTACAAACCCTAACTCATCATCCACATTCACGTAGTGCCAGATTTTACCGTCTTTAACAAAAGGAAACTGTGGTACAGATTCTAAGTCATCGAGCCGAGATTCACCCAATAGCTTAAAGTTCTCATCAAAAATGCTGATAAAAACCTTGGATATGGTTTTACTCTGAGCCGAACCTAACAGAGGCCCCTCTTTATCATCGGATGGGTTGGTTTCAAAGGAAAATCTATAAAACCTTTTGTTTTCTTCATCCCAGATTGGGGCTTCAAAATTGACTTCTGAATGTATTTCAGCCATCACTTCCATGAAGCGCTTATCGGAATCCAACTCGGAAGGGTAACCTCCTTTTTTGGCTTTTGCTGTCAGAGTCGGTTCATAGGAAATTTGATAAACACTGTCCTTTTCCATATCAATAATAAACAAATCACTAAAAGCAACACTGGAATAAATCAATCTATTACCTACTTTCCTGAGTGTCTTTGCAGCAGGCATAATCATAGTCCTATCACCGGATTTTAGCATGATCTGATAATCTGTCAATTCCTCAATTCCAGGGAGTTCAAACTTTTTCAAGGTTTGATTTTCAAAATCTGCTTTGGCAAAGGATTCATTTTCTATCATCCAGCCCCCCAGCATCCCGTACATCACCTTTCCTTCATTGGTTACTACTGTCCGCTGATTAAAGCCCTCTCTTTCTTCCAGGCCGTCCCCTTCCAGATCGTCCATTTTGTAAGTTCTCACCTTGTTCCCCTTAAGGTCAAACAAACCCATACTATTGAAACTTGATAAAACCACTTTATCGGGTTCCACATGTTTCAACCAAGATACAAAGCCACCAGCACCATTTGGACCTTCTTTCTCAAATTTGACTTTTTCGATAAGCTTTAAGTCCTCCAGGTCTATTATATCCAACATGGTTGCCTGATTGTCCCAAAGATAAAGCCTACTGTTATCTTCACTTAAGGAGCTCAACCAAAGGCCCGACCTTAGGTTGATTATTTCATCACCTGCATCCACAATCACAGTATCCATACTGAATGTTATGTTCGAAAAGTCAGCTTTTGTTTCGGTTTTATTTTCACCGCAGGAAAACAATAACAGTCCAAGTGCAATCAGAAGAAAATTTTTCATATCTATCGGGATTAAACCCCAATGTAATTACTAAAATTTTAATTTCAAAAATTAGAAACTAATATTATTGAACAAGCAAATAACAATAAAAATAGAGGTTTTGAAGGTCAGCATAACTTTATGGCGTAAGATTTAAGGTCAAATGGCACCTCTTACATTAAATTTTCAATTTTTTAATGTGAAAAATAAGCCGAATACTGAATCAGCTTATACATTCGGATCCGAAGCCACAAGACTTAGATCATAAGTTCACTTGACTCAAAAAGCAAACCCGAATTCTCATCCTTTCTCCTTTTTTCACCCTTCATCCTTCCTCCTTTTTTCATCCTTCCTCCTTCACCCTTCACCCTTTTTTCACCTTTTCTCACCTATCCATCCAACCACTCCTTCAAAGCCCCTACTTTCTCCCTACTGACCAGAATATCATTATCCGGGCAGTCTTTGAGCCGGATTTTCAGCCGGCTATTGGAATAGGTATGGATTTCAGCGATGGATTCAATTGCCGCAATGTATTTTCTATTGAGTCTGAAAAACTGCTTCGGATTCAGTATGCCCTCTAACTGATCCAAGGCATAATCCAGCACGTACTTCCTTCCGGATTGGTGTTGTAGAAAAGTCACCCGCTCTTCACTGAAGAAAAAGGAAACCTCCAAAGCCGGTATGGATTGTATCTTCTCCCCGAATTTGACCAAAAATCTGGTCTTAAATTCTTTAGTTTCCTGATGGAGCAGTGATTTGAGTAAGGACATGTCCAGTTGTGGAATGGTATTCATTTGCCTGAATTTTTCCGCGGCTGCCTTGAATTCTTTTGGATCAATAGGCTTGAGCAGGTAATCCAAAGAGTTGAGTTTAAAAGCACGAATGGCGTATTGATCATAAGCTGTGGTGAAAATAATGGGACTTTTCACCTCCACTTTTTCGAAAATCTCAAAACTCAAACCATCTGCCAGCTGAATGTCGCAGAAAATAAGATCGGGTGCAGGATTGTTCTTCAGCCAGGAAACTGCAACAGATACCGAATCCAAACCGCCATCCACTTCAGCTTCGGGCATTGTTTCTCCAATCAAGGTTTTCAACCGGCTAACCGCATGCCTTTCATCTTCAATTATCAATACTTTCATTGGCTTCGTTCGATTTTTAGAAGTGGCAGGGAGACTATGAATTCTTTTCCAGTTTCTTCGACCTCTGGAGTTTTACCACTCAGAAGCTTATACCGCTTTTGGATATTTTCAAGGCCTATTCCGGAAGAAGGAGATTCTTTGACGGATTTGGGCTGAAGGATATTTCTCACTTCCAGTTGATCTGCTTTTTTGCTGATGAAAATCTTCAAAGGTTGCTTCTTACTGGCCACATTGTGTTTGATGGCATTTTCCAAAAGAAGCTGAAGGGAAAGCGGAGGTATGTAAAAACCAGCTGCATCATCTATATCCATAAAATATTCCAGACTTTCCTCAAACCTGATTTTCTGAAGGCTCAGGTAATTTTCTGCAAAAACCAATTCATCCTGAAGGCTTGCAAGTTCCTCATTCTGCACCTCCAAGACATAACGGTAGATCCTCGATAATTGCTGAATAAAATCAGCTGACTTATCTGCACTTTCGTACACCAGGTTGCTCAAAACATTGAGTGAGTTGAACAGGAAATGGGGATTGAGCTGATCCTTGAGAGATTGGTATTGGCTGGCAAACTTCTCGGTCCTGAGCTTTTCCGCTTCTATGGCGGCATTTTTCCATTCAAAAAGCCAAGAGCGCACGGTAAAAAAACTCATAAACCCAAAACCAATCAACACAGGAGTCCAAGCAAAACTTATGATGCTCCTCCACGGTATATTGTCCAAGGTAAATTGTCCCTGAAAGTAGGCATAGCAAAATACCACGATAAAACTCATGATGAAGCAATAAAGCCCGTAAAAACCAATCGTCAGCAAAAGCCTGGTCACCGGAGTCTTGACCCAAGAAACTTTGTTGTCCAGCAGGTAATCTGTCAAATAGCCCCCATAACTTAAGGGTAATGCTACCCCAAAAGCAAAGAAAAAGTCCGGGATGATGGACTTGATCCCTTCCCATGAAAGGAAGCATCCCGGACAAAACATAAGCATCAGAAATGTCGCTATGCCAAGATTCAGCAATACAAATTTCCCAAGATTGGTAAATAGGGGTTCAGAAGTGTAATTGCCGCTTTTCTTTGACATGGGTATCGAATTAATCATAAATCATTGTCCCTTCTTAAAGCTAGAGATTTGGCCTGGATTTCCAAAGTGAGGAAGAAGGGAGTATTATTTTTTTCAGCTACAAGCACCCTTCATCTGAAGGGCCATATCTTTGCCCCACTTTGGAGCAAATGGATCATTATTTTCCTTGTTTTCTTCTTTCTCAAACATATCCAAAGCAGTCTCGACCAATCCACAGGCTTTTTCCGGTCCTTGGCCAAAAAACTGCGCCATACCCAGTTCCATTTGGGCAAGCATGACCACTGCCCTTGGATTCTTTCGGTTTAGATTGACAGCTTTGTTGAAAGTCTGCATGGCCTGGGCCGAAAGGTGCTGCCCCCTACTATTGGGGTCTGCAGCAAGCTCTCCCATGGTAATAAAACCTTGCAAGGCCACAATTTCCGAATTATCAGGAGAAATCGAGGCAGCTTTTTCGGCATGTTTTTTAGCCTTTTCAAAGAAGGTATCTTTTTCCTCTATGCCACCTTGTGACCTGAATCCTGCATTTGCAAGGGCTAACCCGGCATAATATTCAGGAAGCCATTCCTCGGGAGCCATAGTAGCTATTCTGGCAAATCCATTGGCTACTTTCTGTAAATCTTCAGGGCTTTGGGCACTACCCATAGCCTGAAGTTCCTTTTGCATGGCCTTTACATAAGCCTCATTGGATGCATGAGTAAAGAAAGAAATCAGCATCATGGCGATAATTGCTAAACTGTACTTTTTCATTTTTTTCGAAGTTTATAGGTTATTCAAATTATTTGCGGTTTTGTCTTTGGACAGGGTCAGGAAAATCCCCAGAAATAAAAATCTGGGAGCCTGAAGTCTGATGGGGTTTTCTTCAAACACCCCTTTCTCATTGGCTACATTTGCGTACTGGTATCCGAAAATATTGTCCCGGCCCAAAACATTGGAACAAGCCAAGTGGATGATCAGGTTAGGTTTGGGCAGGTAACTCCAACCCAAGCTCAGATCCTGAAAGCTTTTGGTTTTGGATTTCATCTGTCCCGGCAGGTTGGGATTATCATAGGTGTAGCCATCATTGATACTAAAAGAAACACCGAGCTGGGACTGTAAAGGCTGTATGAAATGCTTGATAACCACAGAACCGTTATGTCTAGGTGCAAATCCGGGCTGAACCATTTCGGTAAAATGGGCAAACTTCCTTTGGCTGTCCACAAAGCTGTAGGTTACCCAGAAGTCTGTGTTTTTAAAGCTCTTTTGATCTCTGTAAAAAATATCCCACCCTCGGGCATAACCCTCCCCGTTTTGCTGGATATTATCAAACCCAATGGGCATTGGAAATAGTTGGGCCACTTCATAAGTGAGGAGCTTCTTATAATCTTTGTAGAAAGCCTCTGCCCGGACAGTCCTACCGTTTTTGCTCAGAAAGTAATTCAAAATCAAATGATCTGCTCTGGTGTTGTGCAGACTTTGATCCAAAATCCGCAACTGCTCCACAGGCATTTGGCTGAATTGTCCAGCTGCCAAAGAAAGCTGACCATCATGATCAAACTTGAAAGCAATGGATACTCTCGGATCCAACCAGGTTTGCTTGGCAAGGCTGCTGTTACCTGCCCGTAATCCACCGCGCAAAATCAATTTATTGCTCACATAATAATCTGCTTCAGTGAAAAGGACTGAATGATGATCCTGATAATCCCTGCTTAATCCTTCAGACAGCAGTTGTTCTTCGTACGTGTAGAGATAAGACTCAAGGCCTGTTTTGATGGAAAACCTATCTGAAAACCCTTTTATCGCGACAGCCTTGCTGTGCAACACCTGATTTTGATTGCGGACTTGCAATGGATCCAGGTTGAATTGATCGACATTGTTGGAATATGAAACACCCCCATAATAGCTCCAATCATTTTTCCCTAATTGTTTGAAAGAAGCCTGGCCAAAAGTATAGTTATTTTTCACCCCTACCAGTTGTCCTCTATCTTCCGAACCAGGCACGGGTTGCCAGATTTTCATTCCATTGGATTCGGTATGTAGGTAGGCTTTCACCACTCCGCTTTTTCCCCATTTTTGTCTGGCAGAGATTTCAGCATCCCAGCCAAATGGAGCCCTTTCCCAATCAAAATTCTGCTTGATCAAAGACTGATATGGAGACAGGTCAAAATAATTGGCAGAAGCGGTTAGGCTGCTTTTTTCTCCGGCCAAAGTCTGTGTGTATCCTCCTCCTACAGACATCAAGCTGATATCGCCTTGATTCCGTACCGGAAAATCCACCGTATTCAGCACCAGGGCAGATGAGAGCGCCTGACCATATTCAGCAGAATAGCCTCCTGTACTGAAAAAAGAACCTTTGAACAAATTGGGATTGAACCTTGTGCGGGTGGGAACATTCGAGGCAGTTGTACCGAATGCATTCCCCACCTTAAGCCCATCAATAAAAATTGAGGTTTCCGATGCATCTCCACCCCGGACAAAAAGCCTCCCGTCATTACCCACATTGGATGTACCGGGCAAGGTCTGAAAAGCTCCTATGATATCTCCCATCGCTGCAGGCACAGTGACTATATCCACAGGTCTCAGAACCACTGCCTTTTTTTCATCAGAAGCTTCCATAGCTCCAGCAGATATGGTAACGGCTTTCATTTCATTAATGGCTTCCTTTAGGGTAGAATTGATTTCCAATACTTTCCCTTCAAGATCAATTTCAAACTCTTGGGACTTGAATCCCATGGACTGAAAAACCAGAATATGGGTTCCCCTTTCTTCTGTTTCCAGAAAATAGGTACCGTCGATCTCTGATGAAGTGCCTTCAAAAGTCCCTTTCAGATAGATATTGACTCCGGGAATGGTTTGCCCTCTTTGGTCTGTGACCAAGCCCTTGATGGTACTCTGGGCAAAAATGGGCTGTATCAAAAACAGTAAGCAGCAAGTAACAATGATTTTCATGGCTTTAACTTTGACCCAAATCTGGGAACAAAGAAATCCTCAAAAAATCAAAGCTTACTGAAGTGTAGGTTCAGGTGACCGAAATGTAAAAAATGGCTACCGAAAAATTATCTGTTTTTATATTTTCCCCAGAAAAACAGCGGAAAAATCAAGGCTTTCAATTTCCAGTCATTCTTTTCATGAAGGTTCAAAGAGGTGTCCTTGTGCACTGCGCTGTACATTTTGGAAGCCATTAGCGTATGGCCTATTAAGGCCAAAAATATCACTGCATAAATTATCAACTCTGTCATTTCTTTGTCAAGAGCAATGCTGCCCAATTGTCTTTGGTTTTTTGACTTTCTTTTACAAATGAAAACTCATTGGCCTTGGCTTCGATATCTGCGATATCGTGTTCGTAAAATCCGCTTAGAAAAAGTTTTCCACCTTTCTTGACCAAAGAAGCATATACTTCCATTTCATCCAAAAGTACATTTTTATTGATATTGGCCAGTACAATTTCAAATTCACCTTGAGGCTTTACTTCCCGGACAGTACCTTTTCCCATCCGTACATCCTGCATGCCGTTGAGATCAAAGTTCTCATTGCCATTTTCAACACACCATTCGTCTATATCAAACGCTTCAACATGTGCAGCTCCTAACTTATGTGCCATAATGGCAAGTATTCCTGTACCCGCCCCGATATCCAACACCCGGCAAGCTCTATGGTCTACTTCCAACTGATGTGAAATCATCAGGTAAGTGGTGGCATGATGCCCGGTACCGAAAGACATTTTGGGATTGATAAGAATTTCGTATTCAAATTCAGGTTTGGCTTCATGAAAGGAGGCCCTCACATACACTTTCTCCCCTACCATGATGGGATCATAATGTTTTTCCCATTCCTCATTCCAATTAACCTTGTCCATCAACCCTTCCTCTACTACAATTGATGCAGCTACTTGGTATTTGTC
Source organism: Arthrospiribacter ruber (assembly GCF_019343195.1). Classification (GTDB taxonomy): domain Bacteria; phylum Bacteroidota; class Bacteroidia; order Cytophagales; family Cyclobacteriaceae; genus Arthrospiribacter; species Arthrospiribacter ruber. The sequence continues at coordinate 356,394 of NZ_RPHB01000003.1, read as the reverse complement.
TATGACTTCCTGATAGGAATCCCTTTCAAATTGGCTTTCTTCAATATAAGCATCTACACCCTGGTCTGTTTCCAAAAAAGAATCGAAGCCAATTTCCGCTAATTCGGCAATTAAAATTTCACGAAATGGTTCCTTACAGCTGATCTTAAATTCTAGGTATTGCATGATTGCGTTGGGTAAAAAAACACCCGAAGCCTGGGTTTCGACTTTTAAGTCGCCAGCCGCTCCGGGTGAAAATATATCGGGAATTATTTAAAATGATTTAACGATTTCCACAAAGTCCCTGGACTTCAAAGAAGCTCCTCCTATCAATCCTCCATCTACATCAGGTTTGCTAAACAAATCCTTGGCATTGTCCGGTTTGGCCGAACCTCCGTAAAGAATCGAAAGGTTGTCTGCGATATCTGCTCCAAACTTGGAGGCGATGTGGGATCTAAGTGCTGCATGCATTTCCTGAGCCTGATCAGAGCTGGCCGTTTTTCCTGTACCAATAGCCCAAATCGGTTCATAAGCGAGAACTATTTTGGACATTTCTTCCGCTGAGAAGCCAAAAAGACTTTCGGTTAATTGATCCTTGACATAATCTTCGTGAGTTCCTGCTTCGCGGATCTCCAAAGGCTCCCCGCAGCAGAAAATCGGTGTAAGACCGTTTGCCAGGGCCTGCTTGGTCTTTTCTGTGAGCAACTGATTGGACTCTGCGAAATATTCCCTTCTTTCGCTGTGCCCTATGATGACAAACTTGGCACCGAAAGAGGCCAACATCTCAGCAGAGGTTTCGCCAGTGTAGGCTCCGGATGCTTTATCAGAACAGTTTTGGGATCCCAAAAATAAGTTAGGCGTATCTCCTATCATTTTTTTTACTGAATACAGGTGAACAAAAGGAGGGTTCAGAACTACTGTCACGTCTTTCACATTTTCATCCTTCAGCATATTGACAATTTCTGAAGTAAGCTTTTGCCCTTCTTCGAAATTGAGGTTCATCTTCCAGTTGCCAGCTACTATTTTCTTGCGCATGATTGTTTAATGGTTTGTTGATTTGATTTGAAAAAAATAACTCATAAAGTTACTTTGGGCTAAAATTACACAAAATGTCCTACTCCCGAAAAGATAATCCCTACGAAGCACCCAAAAAGTATTGGTCCGAAGCGGAAGCAAAAGTAAAAATCGCTGCTTATTGCGCATATCAGGAGAGGTGTCAGATGGAAGTAAGGAATAAACTACACGAAAGAGGAATATACGGCGAAAAGGCTGAGGACTTGATTGCGGATATGATTTCTGAAGGATTTTTAAATGAAGAGAGGTTTGCCCAAGCTTTCGTAAGGGGAAAATACAGACTGAAAAAGTGGGGTAGAAACAGAATTGTCCAAGAATTGAAATTTAAACAGATCAGTGCCAATTGCATCAAGTCAGGACTCAAAGAAATCAACCCCGAAGAATATTGGGAAATTTTATTAAGAGAAACAGAGAAAAAACTGAGAATGGTGAAGGAGAGTGATGAATTCAGGAAAAAGCACAAAACTTTCCAATATTTAATGTCCAAAGGTTTTGAACAGGACCTTATACAATCTGCTCTTGAAGAATTAATTTGATAGCAAAAACTTTAATTTTCGGCACCAAAAGGCTAATTTGCGAAAGATTTGATCCTCAGATGATTCAGAAATTATTCCCATTAGACAAAAATTACATTCTTAGGCAGGCACAATCAGTGCTTGAAGATCAGCTTACAGCTGTGATGGTATTTGAATTGAAAAAATCCTACACTCAGCTATACAACCCCCTGATGCTGATGGATGAGACTTTTGTGAAAATTCTGGATACCCATGAGTACCCTGATGACCGACTGAAGATGATCTACCGCCAACTTTGCGGAATCTACAGGTTCCGCAATGGAGACAATCAGCTCGAGCTGCTTTTTGATGGGAGGACACATATAGAAAAATTCAAGGAGGACTGGGCAGACCAACTGACTTCATGGTGCCGTGAACTGGGCAGACATGAGCAATATGTAAAAACCATGTTGAGAATGACCCTGCTTTTTGATACTGAATCCAGGGCAGAATGGTCTGAAAATAATTGCAAGGCTTTTATCAATCAGTATTTTGATCTCAAAATTGTCAAAAGAAAAGGAGAGCTGAAATTGAAAACAGCCTGATTTCTGTTTCTACAGAAAATTCATTCATAATCATCAGAAATGCGGAACTTTAACGGAATCAGAAGCTAATTTGGTTTTTTTAGGGAATGGTATTTATACCCATTACCTTTGTAAAAAAATTAAGTGCTATGCAGGATTATTTTCTGAATTTTGGGATTTCCCCAGAGGTATTCAATTATGTCATCATGCCCTTGCTGATCTTTATGGCCAGGGTAACGGACGTATCTATAAATACACTTAGGATCATGTTTGTGCTCAATGGCAAAAAAAACGTGGCTCCTATCCTTGGCTTTTTTGAAGCCATGATCTGGCTCCTCGCCATTGGTCAGATTTTTCAAAATATCAACAACCCGATGTCCTACATTGCCTATGCAGGTGGATTTGCAATGGGTACCTATGTGGGCATGACCATTGAAGAAAAGCTTGCACTTGGAAGAGTATTGGTAAGGGTAATTACGCCTACCCCGATGCCGGAGCTTATAGAATATATGAAAGAGAAAAACTTCCGATTTACCAATGTCGGTGCAGAAGGCAGGTACGGAAAAGTCAATTTGCTTTTTACCGTCATGAAAAGGGAAGATCTAAAGGAATATGTGAGTAAAGTCAAAAAATTAAATGACAAGGCCTTCTATACCATCGAAAGTGTAAAACGGGTAAGTGAAGATGATTTCAATGTCATGGAAGACCGGCCAAGATTTACTACCAAGGTATGGAGCCGTATCAGGAAATAAAAAAATTCCCCTTACAATAACCAATCGTAAGGGGGATTTTTTTGAGCTGTGATTAATCCATTACTTCAATCACTTTAAACTCAGTTCTTCTATTGACCTGATGTTCCTCTTCAGTCTGTGCGTTTTCTATAATCAACTGCCTTCTGCCGTATCCTTTTGGAACCAACCTGTCCCGATCAATTCCTTGAGAAGCGATATATTCAACCGCAGATTCAGCCCTTCTTTGTGACAATGCATCATTATAGGAGTCTGATGCTCTGGCATCAGTATGAGAGCTTAGCTCAATCCTGATTTTAGGATTGTCCTTAAGTATCTGTACCAATTTGTCGAGCTCTTCTGCTGCATCTGGACGTATATCCGCTTTGTCCAGATCATAATAAATGTTCTCAAGTACGATCGAACGCTCCAAAATCAATGGTTCAAGCACTATTGTGGTGTCCAGAACAATGTTGGTAACTTCCTGAATAAGGTCTTCAGGATTTGGTGTTTTGCCAACTGTACTGTAGGAAACTGTTTTGGAGAAATATCCACTCTTGGAAGCGATCATAGAAAATTCCTGGTTTGGAGTCAAGGTAAATCTCAACCTTCCGCTCTGACTGGAAAAATCACCACCGATGTTTTTGTTGCTTTGGTCATAGAGCACCACCCTTGTCTGTGGCAATACCTCTTCTGAGCCATCATCCTTCTTCTCCTTTGTCACTACATTAAGCAGCACATTGACGATTTTGGGTTTTGGAGTTTTATCTTCAAAGTAATAAATATCATCATCGCCGGCCCCACCTTCTCTATTAGAAGACAGAAAACCTTCTTTAGGATAGTTGGTAAAAAATATACCAAAATCATCTGCTACAGTATTGATATTTGGACCAAGATTTTTGACTTCCCAGCCATTTTCGGTCTGTTCTGCTACAAAAATGTCAAGCTTCCCATAGCCAGGATGCCCATCTGAAGCAAAAAACAGCTTTCCATCCGGAGCCACATAAGGGAACATTTCATTTCCGGGAGTATTGATTTGCGCCCCAAGATTGACTGCATTCCCAAAGTCTCCATTAGCAAGCTTGGTAGCTTTGTAAAGGTCCAGCCCCCCTCTTCCTCCATCTCTATTGGAAGTGAAATAGAGTTCATTTCCATCCGGACTGAATGCAGGCGTTGAATTAAACCAAAATTCATCCTCATTGACAGGCATCCATACGGGTTGGGTGAAGCCACCCCCCCTAAAGTAACTGGCAAACAAATGGACTTCGGGAAGATCCTTATTTGACCTTGAGTTACCTCTGGCATAAATAATGGTATTCCCATCCGGGCTGATCGCAATTGCTCCCTGATTCAAGCCGTCCTCATTGCGGAATTCGGGCATCTCCTGCACATTTTGAACATCCACTTTAACACCTTCGGCACGGGCACGATAAATTTTGGTGTATGGCATTCCTGTAGCTGGATATATCCCCGACGCAGTCCTGGTACTCGTAAAATATACAAAACCTTCACTGAATACTGGAGCATAATCAGAACCAGAAGTATTCAAAAGCTCATAATTCTGCACTTCCATATAAGGATAGTAATCTTCAATTTCTTCAACTCGCTGAATCGAAGCCAGCTCCATATCGACCTGCCTTTGAAAATTATCATTCAATGTGAGTTCTTTTGCTTTAGCAAAAGCTTCTTCTGCATCTTCATATTTCCCTTGACTTTTAAGGCTTTGTCCATACCTGAAATAAGACTCAAAAGTCTCCTCTTCTTCTACCAGTTTCTTATAATATTCGCTGGACTTTTCTATCCTGTTCGAAAGCCTGTAGCTTTCTGCTACATAAAAATTGGCCTCTTTGTTGTCAGGGTCATCTTCAAGGATCTGGGTAAATGAATTGATGGCCAATTGGTAATCACCAGCCAAAAATTGATTTTGACCTTTCTGAAACAAGCTGGTGCAAGCTCCGAAAAGCAGGATAATCATTCCCAAAAACAAAGCTGATCGCATCATTCTAAATCTCCCGGTAGTTTTTTCTTAACGATTTAAATATAGAATAATTATTATAATTAATTCCTAAAGTATTTGTTTAACCAAGTATCTTTTGCGCTCATAAGCCAATTGTCCTTAAGATCTTTCTTCTCCCTTACCATTGGATTGAGCACAAGGGTGTCTTGGTTCAGTATTCCATTTTGGACACTCTCTTTTACTTTAAAGACGGAATTTACTATCAAACTGTCCCCTTCTTCAAGAAAACCTACTTTTCCCTGATCCAAAAGGTTGACACCGAGTTTTTGCTCTATTTCTCTTAATGTCCTTACCGAACTGTCAATAGAGCAACCACTTGCTCCAAGCTGACTTTCATCTACAGAAAGGATGATAACCTGATCGAATTTAATGGTAAATGAGGTGGGCATCATGGCACCATGGGTATTCCAGTTTACACAAAACTGCCTTAAACGATCCTCAATCCAGGCTTTTTCGGTAGCAGTAAATTTTCTTTCAGACTGGTATACCCATATTCTTGCTTGGGCAGGCATTTGATCAAATTCCAAGTACATATTTGCTGATAATTTATCCTTCAAAATAAGGACTTTTAGCCCAATTTAGTTCTTTCCCTTAACGGAGAAATAAACAGCATGGGTATAATTCTTGAAGCTAATAATTCATTTAATGGCCAGAAATCAAAACTTCCCTTCAATAAACCACTGTATATATGAATTCAATTTGGTACCGAGGAAATAAGGCAAGTTCAAAAGTCTGTATGGTTTCCCGTCAGGCGTAACAGCATTTTCAACACTCAATGTTCCTCCGTAAACCCTTACCCCGAATGAATGATTAGAAGCATCGATAAATTGATGCAATGATCTTAAAGAGCCTGTTGGACCGGATTTGATTTCGATTGGTATCAACATGTCCTGATAGCTAAAGACTAAATCTACTTCTGCACTCGATTGCCTTTTCTCTCTTACCCAAAAATTGGGTTTGTGCTCAGTCTTGACCTGAACAGAAAGTAGCTCTTGGGTCACCAAATGTGGAATCAATGCTCCTTTGTAAGCATTGCTCAAATCATCCATTTTCAAAAGCTGCCCTTGAATCCCCAAGGAGTAATTTACCAATCCAGAATCTAGGAACTGTAATCTTGGAGATTTTTTCAAATCCGCCTGAATAGGTGGCTCTAGTACAGTAGTGGGGTATACCAGCCTGATTACCTTGGCATCATCCAATATTCTAAAGCACTCACCTACTTCTCTGGATCTATAATTAGAATTCCCAAATCCCTGAAACTTCACCCTCTTGTCCAACTCCAAAGGAGCGGAATTCATGATGTGCTTGATAATCTTTCTTTCTGTTTCGTTGGCAGTATATTTTTCAATATCATTTTTATAAGTACCCCAAATACTTTCGTAAACTGTCGTCAGGTCAGACAAATTATTCTTGTCCAAATCTCTCTTTATGACCTCAGGCATTCCTCCTACTATAGCATAGCGATGAAATAAATCCATCAGAATTTTATGAGCCACTGGCTTGATGGGCATTAAATTAAACTGCTCTAAAGCCATTTTATGATTCAAAGCTTCCAAATATTCCTCAAAATTCATTGGATGCAAATACAGAAACTGAACCCTTCCAACTGGAAAACTGGACACTTTCTTCATGGCAAACTCTAGCAAAGAGCCAGCTGCGATAACATGAAGTTGTGGTAATTCTTCATAAAAGTAGCGCAAAAGCTTGATCGCCTTGGGCGACTCTTGAATTTCATCCAAAAACAAAAGTGTATCCTGAAGGTCATCTATCCTCAGGTTATGTGTCAAAAATACCGCCTCCACAATGCTTTGAACATCATCAAAATCATCAAAAAATGACTTGTCTGCTCTTTTCTCCAAATTCAAAGAGATAGCATACTTATACAATTTTGAAAAATCCTTGATTAATGTAGTCTTCCCTACTTGCCGAGCTCCTCTGACAATCAATGGCTTTCGCTCCACAGAATTCTTCCATTCCTCTAAATAATTGAAAACCTGTCTTTTAAATGCCATATCCAAACTATCTTGTAACAAAGTAAAGGCATTTTTTTTATTTTATTGTAACAAAGTAAGGGTAATTAATTTATTTTTTGTAACAAAGTAAAGGCAAATTTGAGCAAATCTTGTAACAATGTCAGGGCAATTGGGGTTTTTGAATCCTATTTTTTTTAACAAATGCTCATTAAAAAACCTGCAAGGTTTTGGAAACCTGGCAGGTCTTATACATTTAAAAATAATACGCTCCTTTTAATCTAATTTACCAATTAAAACTGCCGTAAAGGATCATCGTTTACATCCTCAGCCAATTTCAACAAGTATCGAAATATCCATAAATATCATTCCCTCCTATATCGATAATGAACTAAATGACAGAGTTCATCGGAAAGCTTTAACAATACCAATCCACTTATATCCCCATATCCTTAGCAATCATCTCGGCTAAGTCATAGACTTTGACATCATGCTCCCGGTCTTTGTTTTTGACCCCATCAGTCATCATGGTCAAACAAAACGGGCATCCTACGGCTATCGCAGAAGCACCTGTAGAAAGCGCCTCTTCGGTTCTTTCAATATTGACATCTTTTTTTCCCGGTTCAGGCTCTTTGAACATCTGAGCTCCTCCTGCACCACAACATAGCCCTTTGGTCCGGCAGCGCTTCATTTCCACCAATTCTACATCCAGTGCCTTGATCACCTCCCTAGGCGCCTCATAGACATTATTATGTCTTCCTAAATAACAGCTGTCATGGAAGGTGATCTTCTTCCCTTTAAATTCTCCGCCACCTTGAAGGGCCACTTTCCCCTCATTGATCAGTTGCTGCAAAAATTCAGAGTGGTGGATTACCTCATAATTGCCTCCGAGGGCAGGATATTCGTTTTTGATGGTATTGAAGCAATGCGGACAGGCGGTGACGACTTTCTTGATGTTATAGCCATTCATCACCTGTATATTTGCAACAGCTTGCATCTGAAAAAGAAACTCATTGCCAGCTCTTCTAGCAGGATCACCTGTGCAAGCCTCCTCTGGCCCAAGTACTGCGAAACTCACACCTACTTTATTCAATATTTTTACAAAAGCCTGAGTTACGGCTTTGTATCGATCATCAAAAGAACCGGCACAACCTACCCAAAAAAGTATTTCTGGGCTTTCGCCGGAAGCGGCCATCTCGGCCATGGTTGGAACTTTATATGTTGACATTGTTTGGATTTTAGATTGTAGATTGTAGATTTTAGATTTTAGATTTAAGATTGTAGATTTTTAGGAGCTCTTCCATTTTGAATCATACGTCTTTTCTCTTGCTTCTTGTTTCTTGTTTCTTATCTCTTGCTTCTTGTTTCTTATCTCTTGATTCTTGCTTCTTATCTCTTGCTTCTTGTTTCTTATCTCTTGATTCTTGCTTCTTATCTCTTGATTCTTGCTTCTTATCTCTTATTTCGTTTCTTCGTTTTTCAGCTGATCCGCCCAGTTGAACCTATCGGTTGGGGCAAATTTCCAAGGGGAAAAGCTTGTTTCCATATTTTGGAACATGGCATTCCATTGGGCCGGTGAACTTGACTCTTCCATGGCAGTGTATCTTCTCATTTGTAGAATGATATCTAGAGGGTCAATGTTGATGGGACAAGCCTCCACACAGGCATTGCAGGAAGTACAGGCATTGATTTCTTCTTTGCTGGTGTAATCTCCCAAAAGAGATTTGCCGTCTTCGAAGCCAGCACCACCGGCGTCAATTGATTTACTGACTTCTTCCGCCCTATCTCTTACGTCCATCATAATTTTACGTGGAGAAAGTTTTTTGCCTGTAATATTAGCGGGGCATTCCGCAGTGCACCTGCCACACTCAGTACAGCTGAATGCATTCATGATATTGACCCAAGAAAGGTCATTGACATCCTTGGCACCAAACCTGCCTATTTCTGCTGGAGGTTCACTGCTGCCTTCTGTCTGTATGCCCAGCATCATATTCACTTCATTGGTGACTTCAGGCATATTTTTCATTTCCCCTTTAGGCTTGAGGTTGGAATACCAAGTGTTGGGGAATGCCAGGAAAATATGAAGGTGCTTGGAATATGTAATGTAAACTGAAAAAGCAAGTATGCCTATGATGTGGAACCACCAGGAAAAACGCTCCAAAAAGATAAGTGTGCTGTCAGACATTCCCTGAAACAATGGCTGAATCAGGCTACTAAAGAACAGGCCATCCAACACTATGTATTTTTCCACTCCTCTTTCTGCCAAAATCTGATCCGTAGCATTCATGGTCAAAATGGCAAACATCAATACAATTTCGATGATAAGGATCAGGTTTGCGTCCAATGCCGGCCAACCGTTCAGTTCTTTCATGGCAAGCCTATTGACCCTCATGATGTTTCTCCTGATCAGAAACGCAAAGCAGGAAACCAGTACAGCAATGGCCAAAAACTCGAAAATATTCATTGCTATGGTATAAACAGCACCGAGAAAAGGCGCAAAAATCCTGTGCTGCCCCGATAGTCCATCGATGACAAACTCCAAAACTTCTAGATTAATAACGATAAAGGCTACATAAATCAATAAATGCAGAAAAGCAGGACCAAGGCGCTTGAACATCTTCTTCTGTCCAAATGCCACCAGCAACATGGTCTTCCATCTTTCATCTTTTTGATCATTTCTGGCTTCTTGCTTTCCAAGAAAAATACTTCTTCTCAGAAAACTGACCCTTTTGTAAATAAAAAAGCCAGCCACTGCAAAAACGAGAAGAAAAAGCAATTGAGGTAATATGCTCATATTGTTAGATTTAGAGTTTTACGTATGGGTTTATAAGATTTTTTTTACTCAAATGATTTGCATCAAAGATACAAATATCTACCTTTGCATCACTTTAACGGTAACGGTGATGTAGCTCAGTTGGTAGAGCATCGGACTGAAAATCCGTGAGTCGGTGGTTCGAGTCCACTCATCACCACAAAGTCCTGGGTTCGCTCAGGACTTTTTTTGTTTTCAGCCGTTCAAATTAAAGATTGTTTCCTTATGCAACTTTTTGCTATTGCAAAATAATAAATAGTAGGCATGCATACTATTTTTTGTTTCAATTTAAAATCAGTCTAATTTCCGTTTTTTTTTCAAATTGCTGTAACATTTCAGTTTGCCATGCATCATCTACAAAAATGAAGTCCTTTTTCGAAGCACATATACTTCCGCTCAAAAACCAGCTCTACAGAATGGCCTATCTCTGGATCAAGGACCGGGATGTAGCGCAGGATGTGTTACAGAGTGTATTTGAAAAGGCATGGCAAAGGAAAGACGAGCTTGAGAAAATGAAAAATGCCAAAGGCTGGATGGTTCGAACTTTAAAAAATGAAAGCCTTCAAGAGTTTCGCAACAATAAGAAATTTGAAAAAATAGAAGGCATGGACCTTGAATCGGAAGCAAAGGAGGATGAGGGAGATGCTGACATTCAGATTAAAATGGTCTTTAAGTTCTTACAAATCCTCCCGGAAAAACAAAAGGAAGTGTTTCACTTGAGGGAAGTTGAAGGATTGACATATGAGGAAATTTCTGAATATATGGAAATCTCACTGGATCAAGTAAAAGTCAATTTACACCGAAGCAGAAAATCTTTACGGGAATTCCTCACAAAAGCCAATTATAATGAACGATAAACTAAATGAGCTTCTAAATAAATATTGGGAAGGTAACAGCAGCCTAGAGGAAGAACGCCTGATGAGAAAACTCTTACTCCAGGAGGAAGGCAGGGAACAAGAGAAATCCTTTTTCTTGGGTTTGGATAAGTTGTCGAAAGCTTCTGCCAAAGCCATCACTCCTGCTCCTAAATCATTGGACCCATGGAAAAACTGGCTTAGATATGCTGCAGCATTGGCCATTCTATTTATTTCAAGCTGGGTTGCCTATAATTCTTATCAATCTTACCAAGAAAGAAAAGCCTACGAAGAGGTGATGCAGGCCTTCATGCTTATACAGGATAATTTTCAAAAAGGAACGGCTCAAATCGAAGCCATGGAGGATTTGAAATACCTAAATACAACACATGAAATGTTCAATATCGACGATCCAGAATATTAATGAAATAGACCCTACATGAAACGGTCAGCTTTGGTCCCTTAGCAAGGGGAAAACAAAATAAAATAAAAGATTCTTCCCGTCCTGATAGTTTTATGGAAGAGAAAAATGTATCCACGAAAGAAAAACAATAAACAGATGAAAAAATACATCAGCGCAATTCTACTTTGTTTCATCATCTCAAGCCTTCAGGCACAAGATGATGCTATAGTAAAATTCTTTTCCAAGTATATGGAGGACGATAATTTCTCCAGGGTGTATATAAGCCCGAAGATGATGCAGATGGCAGGAGGTTTTCTTAAATCAACTGACAACAAGGATGAAGAAGCCCAGAAAATGGGAGAGCTCATCTCAAGAGTAAAAGGAATAAGAATACTCAGTGCCGAAAAGGTAAGCGGAAATAACCTCTACAATGAAGCTATGAGCACCCTAAATAAAAATCTTTATGAGGATTTGATGGATGTCGCTGACAAGGGTTCAAACATCAAGTTTATGGTAAGGGAAGAAAAAGGTAAAGTCAAAGAATTGATCATGATCAGTGGATCCAAGGAAAGCTTTACGCTACTGAGTATGCTGGGTGACTTCAGTTATCAAGACCTCAATATTCTGGCCGATAAGACGAATATCCCAGGTATGGATAAATACAATAAAGGGAAGTAAAGGATAAGGTTTGAAAGATGATGGAGGAAAAGATTATAGTTTGAAATATTTCTGAAAGATGTGGACCCAGAGTTTTAGAAGTAAACAAACACAAAAAAACCCTACCCAATTAAAGACTAATTGACACTAAGCATTTATTGATATCCATTCTATTGAAATGTTCAATTTTGTTCAAATACATCTATCGGAGAAAAAAAAGATTATCATATTAATATTTAAAGAGCTTAAAACTTTACAGTAATGAAACGAAATTATATAGTATTTACGGTAACCATTTTGGCATTGATTCTTCAAAATGGCTTTGCACAATCCGACCCTTATGAAGAAATCAATAAAAGGCTGGAAACACCTGTAGAGTCAAAACTTCTTTGGCCTTGGGAAGAGAATGATTTAAAAAAGGGAATGAAGATGTCTGAAATGAATGCCACCTACAGGCTTGCTTTCAACGATCAGAACAAGTCAGAACTCGCCATTGATTTTAAGAATTTTGAGGAAATGGTATCAGCTATTTATTTTAAGGACCAAGTTTCAGGAAAAATTCTTGCAGAAACCTTAGAAAAATCTATTTCTGACGAATTCAAACCTGTTTTTGAGCAAACAGATGGAGAAGATATCTTTTTCATGTTTTCAAATGGAGACAAAGAGCAAGAAGAAGTATATTTTTTAGCAAGCAGCAAAGAAAAGTATGAACTCCTCTATTTCAAATACAAACCAAAAACCAAGGCAAAAGACAGGCTACAATTTCAATTAGAAAACACATTAAATAAATAACTCAGACTATGAAAAAGTACATAATTTTATTCACAGCCTTATTGTTGCTCGTTGGACAAAACAGTTTTGCCCAAAGCAAATCAGTAGACGCCCTGTTCCAGAAATATAAAGCACATGAAAACTTCTTCCATATGGACTTGGGCGGCAGTTTTATGAATTTTGCAAAAGGCCTCAATTTGCAATTGGACAGCAATCAGAAAGAAACATTGGTCAACTCTATGGAGCGTATGAAGATGTTCAAACTTCCCGTAACAGGTGCCAAAGTAAACGAAGAGTACAATTCTCTATTGAAAGGCTTGAAAAAAGAAAACTTTGAGGTTTTTTTGGAAGCACATGAAAAAAAGAATGGTGTGCTGATTTACACAAAAGGCGGTAAAACAATAACTGATGTAGTTGTTTTAGTCAAAGATGAAAAGCAAGAACTCATGGTCTTTGAACTATTGGGAAGTTTTGACTCCAAACTGCTATCAGACATAGGTTATTCCAATAAATAAAATCCCTAATGGAACTGATAAAAGGTAACCTAAAGAAGGGTTGCCTTTTTTTATTTTAATATTTGGATAATCGCAATCGATAGTTTCATATAGACCTACAATAATTGATTAAAAAAAATATTATTTTGTTTTCAAGGTGATTTTTTAAGCTTTATAATTGGCGTTACCGATTGCGGAAAAATAATATTCATTTCTGTATCCTTAATTTTTACTTTTATTTTTTATCATTTTGTTAACAAATAAAGCTATTTGTTGAATTATTTGCAATTCACTGAAACCATTTGTACATTTGTATAGTTGAATGAATGTAAATCAACGCACCCCACAATAGCCTGCCTTCAATTATTTGACATTCGGTACAGCCGAGCAGAAGGTAAATCAAAAGTGTAATCTAACCTATTAAATATCATTATTATGAAAACGTTAATCGCAATGTTAATCGCATTAGGTATTTCTACAAGTACCTTTGCAACAGAAAGAACGACTGACACGCCAGTGAAGTCAGCGGTATCCATTAGAAAAGTAGAAGACAGCAAAATACAACTACTTTATGGATTGGTACCAAACGGTACTGTTTTGGTAAAAATCTACGACGAGTCTAATACACTTGTACAAAAAGACAGGATTTTCAAAAAAGAAGCATTTGCAAAGTATTATGACTTCTCATTGCTTTCGCCTGCTAAGTACAACATTGAAGTTTTGGAAAACAACCAAATAGTAGACAAGTTTGAATTAGACCTTAGAGCTAAATCAGCAGAGCCTGTAATCTATTCCAAAGTTGAAAAAGTGACCAATAACCAATACAAGCTATTGGTAAACTCACTACTTCCAACAGACCTTTCTATAATGGTCTATGAAAATGGACATTTGGTACATGAGGAAAACATCGACAATGTAAATGGATTTCACAAGCTATATACTTTTGCGAGGTTCAGCCCAGGTGCAAATGTAGAGTTCGTGGTAAAAACCCAGGATGGTTTCAGCAAACTACTTGCTACTAAATAATATGGGATCATTCAGGATTTTGTGTTGATTTACAATACATTCTCAACCCTTACTAAAGAGCCACATCACCTGTGGCTCTTTTATTTTTTTAATATTCAATGTAAAAAAGATTAATAAGTTCGTCTAAAAAACTTATACAGATCCTATTCAAACACCGATTTTATTTAAACATTATCAAACGCTTACATCAATTTTCACAATTTTTTATTTTGATTTCATCTTGATCTGAAAAATTTTCAAAGGTTTCAAAATTTATAGGATTTTTTCTGATTTCAACATCCAAAACCTACTAAATGCCCCGGTCCAAAACTTGGCTATAACCAAAAAATAAAATCATTCGTGCAATTGGACTGAAACCAAAACTCATTAGCCATGAAATACTTACTGTCTTTAGTTTTGCTAGTATGCTCAGTTTCATTTTCATTTTCCAATAATGAAGCACCAGTAGAAACACCTATCTCAGTCAAAATGGTAAAGGAAGGTAAAGCCCTTTTGAGGTATAAGTCCGCACCGGAAAGCCCCCTTGTTGTAAAAGTCTACAATTCAGAAAACCGTCTTGTCAAAGCACAAAGGCTATTTAAAAGTAGCTCCTTTGCAAAGTATTATGACTTCACTAACCTTGGTCCCGGATCATACACTTTTGAAGTCATCGAAAATGGAAAACCCAGCAAAAGGATTCCTTTTCAATATGAAATAAATAAAAATGAACCTATTGCATTTTCGAATTTGAAAATTTCAGAAGGCAACAGGGTAAAATTGCAGTTCAACGCCTTGGAGCCAACAGATCTAATGATCTTCGCATATGAAAACGGCAAGCTTATCCATGAAGAAAAACTTTCCAACATTTCAGAAACGGAAAGACTTTACAGACTTAAAGGGGTAAGTCCCACTGCTGAACTGGAGATTGCCATACAAACTGCCGATGGTCACAAAAACCGATTTAAAATCAACTAAAAAACTGATGCTCATGGTAGGGGGAAGGATATAGGATAGTGGTTTAGTGTGTTTACCCACCTTCCCCTCTGCCTAAAAAAAAGCCAATCGGATTTCCGACTGGCTTTTTTTTAAGTGAAATATTTCAATCTTACTACTTCTTTTTCTGCGAGGAACCTATATCTACCTCTTGGAAGGTCTTTTTTGTCCAAGCCTGCATACAATACCCTGTCCAAGGCTACCACATCATATCCCAAGTGGGCAAATATCCTTCTTACAATCCTGTTTCTTCCCACGTGGATTTCAAGTCCCAATATGGTTCTGTCTTTGGAAAGCACCTGCATATCGTCTACGGACACAGCACCATCTTCCAGCTCGAGACCATCCAAAATATCCTTTTCATGGTTCTGTGTCAATGGCTTATCCAAGGTGACCTGGTATATCTTTTTGATCTGATTGGAAGGATGGGACAACTTAGCTGCCAATTCACCATCATTGGTAAACAAAAGCAATCCAGTAGTATTCCTATCTAACCTTCCCACAGGAAATACTCTTTCTTCACATGCATTTTCAATCAGGCTCATCACAGTCTTCCGCTCCATAGGGTCGTCGGTGGTGGTGATAAAATCTTTGGGCTTATTGAGCAGTAAGTAAACAGGCTTTTCAGGATTCAACAACTTGCCTTTGTAGCTAACTTTGTCTCCCTTTTGTACTTTATATCCCATTTCTTTGACTACCTGTCCATTTACAGAAACCAGCCCTTTTTCAATCAAGGCATCTGCTTCTCTTCTGGAAGACACACCAGCATTAGCTATATATTTATTGAGACGCGTTTCTCCTGAAGGATTCTTTTGCCCTCTTGTTTTTTCAATTTTGTCAAAGTTGTAATTAGGACGATCTTCTACAGGCTCGTTGCCAAATGGATTTTTGAATTTTTTCTTGGGTCTCTTTTTATCCTCAATTTCTGACTTATGTACTTTTTCAAAAATTGGTTTTTGGTTCTTTCCCCTACCCTTGTAAACACTCTTGAAATCGGCTTCATCTTGCTCAGAAAAATCCCTTTTCACCTTTTCGTCTTTGAATCCGCTTTTGCGGGAATCAATTGATTTTCTCTCAGAAAAGTCACTTTTACCTCCTTTTAGTCCCTTTTCATTTTTCTGGCCTATGCCTTTACTTCTGAATTCTCCGGAATTTCTTTTTCCGCCTTTGAAATCCTTTTTTTCTGATCCTTCAGGTTTCCCCTTTCTTTTATCAGAATTTTTGTCGTTGTATTTTCTCATTTTGTTGCAACATCTCTGCTGGATTATTATAAATTCCCGTCAAGGCTTAAGCACCTGATTTAAAACGGGTAGCAAAGGTAATGAAAGATTATGTAAATAAATCATTTCCTGTAAAACTGTTCCACCGCCTTCCTTACAGACCCCTGAGTCATCAGTAAATCCTTGGCCTCTTCATCACTTAACCCGGTAGCCTCCACAATCATTCTTGTACCTCTTTTAACTAGCTTTTCGTTAGAAAGCTGCATATCTACCATTTTATTTCCTTTGACTCTTCCGAGCTTGATCATTGTAGTGGTAGAAATCATGTTCAAAACCAACTTTTGGGCTGTTCCTGATTTCATCCTAGTGCTTCCTGTTACAAACTCAGGCCCTACCACTACTTCAATGGGATATTCTACAGCAGCAGCCAAAGGTGAGCCTGTGTTACAAGTAATACATCCTGTAAGCAATCCAGCTTCACGGGCTGCTTTGACCCCGCCGATCACGTATGGCGTCGTACCTGAGGCTGCTATTCCAATAACGGTATCTTCCTTATTCCAGCCATATTCCTGAATATCCAACCATGCTTGATTTGGGTCATCTTCGGCATTTTCTACGGCCTTTCGGATGGCTTTGTCTCCACCTGCAATGATCCCGACTACCCAGTCAAAGGGAACACCATATGTAGGTGGACATTCTGAAGCATCCAAAATCCCCAATCTACCACTTGTCCCTGCTCCAATATAAAATAGCCGTCCACCATTTTCCATCCTAGGAACAATTTTGGCAACTAATGCTTCTATTTTATCCAGTTCATTTTGTACAGCAAAAGGAACCTTTTGGTCTTCATTGTTGATATTCTCCAATAGGGACTTGACGCTCATTTCGTCCAGCCCGTCATATAAGGAAGTACTTTCGGTTGTGCTCATAACTTTTTTTGGTGGTAAAGAGTGAGTCCTGCAATAGGACCCTCTATGATCAAATTAACAGTAATATCTACATCATATGCGGCACTCCTAAGAATGTCACTGTTGTAAAAAGCGATAGAGCCTACAAAATTGACAGGTTTGTTTTTGTACCCATCGTATTTCATGATATGCTTTTTAAAAAACTCCTGGAAAGCTTCATAATACAACATGTAGCAATATGGGTCATTTTTATTTTCGGTGATAAACCGACAAAAGCTTGCCATATACCTTCCGGGAAATGGTCTTTGATACACGTTCTCAATGATAACCTCATTATCAAGGGCGAAAGTATCCAACACCTTTTCCCTCACTTTTTTGGGCATTTCCTCATGGATAAAATCAGCAAGAAATTTCCTTCCTATATAAGCTCCGCTACCCTCATCCCCAAGAATGTACCCCGGTGCGGGCCTTTTATCAATGATGAGCTCTCCGTCATAATCACAGCTGTTGGATCCCGTGCCTAGAATGCAGGCAATGCCTGCATTACTTCCACAAGTCGCTCTGGCTGCTGCCATCAGGTCATGGTCAATATTGATTTCTGCATGTTTGAAAAGGCTTCTTAAAGCATTTTCGACTTGTTGTCTATTTTTACTTGAAGTACAGCCCGCACCATAATAGTGGATGGTTTCTACATCCGCACGGATATCCAACAAAAAATCATCCTGCAACTCAGTGATCATTTCTGCGGCAGTCTGATAATTGGGGTTGAACCCTATTCCTCTGTGCTGACCGATTTCTCCACTATCATTGATCAGCCTCCAGTCAGTTTTACTGGCTCCACTATCTGCAATCAAAATCATATCAATCTGTTAAAATGCCAATAGGTTGAAATTTTTCAAATACCGATTCGGTATGGGGTGCATCAGGGAGCTCATGTGTAAGATCCTGACCTGCCCAATGCTCATAATGTTTGCCTGTTTTCCACAATCTGGACGCTGACACATCATAAATTATTCCTTGGTATGCTATCCAAACTTCAGGTTTATCCTGTCCATTTCTCAACGCCAATTGTTGTCTCGTAAACGCTTTCATTTAAAGTAACTTCAATTGGGCATTGACCCACCTTTCCGGTATTTCTCCGGATTGGGCCATTTGATAGTCACGGTAGCTGCACGGAATGATCGTGGAACGATCATATTTATCCTGTTCGGACTGCGGCACTTCCATCCACCATTTTTCACTCCTTTTGCTTTTATAAAAAATGATGATTGAGGGCTTTGCATCCAAAGATACGGTATATTTCACATAATCGCTTCCCTTAAATGACAGGCTATCCTTACGGTTATAGAATCCCTCAATAAAGTACCAGATCATGGTCGCTATCACAGAAGCTGTTTTATTTCTGTTATCATCGTAATAGGGCTGATAACCATAAATACCCATTGAGGACAGTTTTTCATTCATCCCTGCAAACCTACAAATCTGACAGGCATCCTCTCCGGTAAGCCCAAATGGCTGTGCATCTACCGCCCCGGGAGCATCAGAGGACTGGATGGCACTTACATCAAAGCTAAGCAGATCTGCATTTCTGATAATGGGCTCCGCATCCTTGAGATTGTTTTTGAGGTTACCTAAGCGGACATGATCGAAATAGAGCTTTTCCATCACATTGACCAAGTCTTTGTCATTCAAAAAACTCTGATAGCCAATGTGACCATAATTGAAAAGGAAGTTAGGCTGGTGTAAAATAATATCCTGAGAATGGGTCTCCATAGGCTGACCTTCTTCTTCCATGTCAATTTTACAATCCACCGTCACCATAGATACCAATTTTTTCAGGCCTTCAAAAGAGAGGTACTGTCCAAAATCTAGGTCATGAGTACCACCGAAAAAAATGGGAAGGATTTGCTTTCCCATTAAGTATTCACCTACTGCTTTCATATACAGGATGGTCTCATTTCTGGTTTCACCTACTTTCAGATCACCCAGATCTACTATTTTGTAGAGTGCATCTCCTTTTTTGAGATGGAAAAGTTTTTCACGGATCTCTGAACTTGCCCTTTCCACAGTATCATTTTTTTTAAATCCTCGGGCATCCTTCAGGCCCACCAATGCTATCTGGGCCCCTTTTATCTCCGGGAATACATTGCCATAGTAATGGATGTAATTAAAAAAAGAATTGTGTGGGTATTCTTGCTCAATGATATATTCCTGAATAGGATCAAAATAGGATTTTAGGTTCATAGTATCTGTAAATGCTTATTTCAAAAATAAAGAAAAAAATGAGAGCTAAAATAAAAAAGTCCCGCCTGGGCGGGACTTGATTTTTTATTATCCTCCGAAATCATCAAATCTGATGTTTTCTTCAGGAATTCCCATATCGTCCAACAATTTGAGAACTGCAGCATTCATCAAAGGAGGACCACATAGGTAATATTCTATTTCATCTGGTTCAGGATGGTCCTTCAGATAGTTGTCATAAAGAACCTGGTGGATAAATCCAATGTAACCATCTCCTTCTTCATCATCCAGCGAACTCTTGATTTTCCAATTATCTTCTGGAAGAGGCTCTGAAAGTCCAATGTAAAATTTGAAGTTAGGAAAATCCTTTTCTATGTCTCTGAAATGAGGCACGTAGAACAACTCTTTCTTTGAACGTCCACCATACCAATAAGATACTTTTCTATCGGTCTTTTCAGTATGGAAAAGGTGGAAAATATGAGATCTTAAAGGAGCCATACCAGCACCACCACCAATGTAAATCATTTCTCTTTGGGTAGGATTGATATGGAACTCTCCATAAGGACCGGAAATTGTCACCTTATCGCCTGGTTTTCTTCCAAATACATAAGAAGAACAAATACCTGGATTTACATCCATCCATTTGTTATTGGCCCTATCCCATGGTGGCGTAGCGATACGTATGGTAAGCATGATGATGTTACCTTCCGCTGGGTGATTGGCCATAGAATATGCTCTGAAGATCTCTTCATCATTTTTCATGACCAAATCCCAAAGTCCAAACTTATCCCAATCACTCTTGTACACATCATCCGGGTGCCCCAACTCTGGGTGAGGAGTGATGTCCATATCTTTAAAGTTGACCGTAATCGGAGGTACATCAATCTGAATGTACCCACCTGATTCAAAATCAAGTGTTTCTCCTTCAGGCAACTTCACTTTAAATTCTTTGATAAATGTCGACACGTTGTAATTGGAAATTACTTCGCATTCCCACTTTTTGATGCCGAAAATTTCATCCGGAATCCTGATTTTCATATCCTGCTTCACCTTTACCTGACAGGTAAGACGAACTTGGGATTGCTTTTCAGCACGGCTCAAATGCCCCTCTTCTGTAGGCAATACTTCACCGCCACCTTCTTCGATGATACACTTGCACATGGCGCAAGTACCTCCACCACCACAGGCAGATGGGAGAAAGATTTTGTTGTTACCCAAAGTACTCAGCAAAGTAGAACCCGCAGATGTAGTGATTGTCTTTTCATTGTTGATGACAATCTGAACATCTCCAGATGCAACTAATTTGGACTGGGCAAACAACAGAATAAAAACAAGCAGCAACAGAATTACTGTAAATGCTACTATCGATGTGATAATTACTGAACCCATTTAATGTTTGTTTTACTTTAATTTTCAGTATTCAAGCCCTATTTAGGCTCACAAATATATTTATAAATAGTTTAATCCGGGAATAAAGCACGTTTATTTTCCCTAATTGGATCACAAAATGATAACGATATGTTCGCTTAATTGTTAAGCAATTTCAATAAGGTTGTCAACCTATTTTTCAACTGCCTTCTGTCGATGATAAAATCAAGAAATCCGTGTTCAAGTACAAACTCTGCACTCTGAAAACCTTTGGGGAGGTCTTTTCCTATAGTTTCTCTGATCACTCTAGGCCCGGCAAACCCGATCAAAGCGCCGGGCTCGGCAATATTAAAATCACCCAGCATAGCATAAGATGCAGTAACACCACCCGTGGTAGGATCAGTCAAAAGTGAAATATAAGGAATACCAGCTTTATCCAATAAGGCAAGTTTGGCTGAAGTTTTGGCCATCTGCATCAAGCTGAAGCCTGCTTCCATCATCCTGGCACCTCCAGACTTGGATATCATCAAAAATGGTATCTTGTTTTTGAGGGAATGGTCAATAGCTCTAGCTATTTTCTCTCCAACTACCGACCCCATAGAGCCTCCAATAAAATTAAAATCCATACAGGAAATCACTATATCAAAGCCATTCATTTTACCTACTGCAGACCTTACGGCATCATTCAGTTCCGTTTTGCTGATTGTAGCTTCAATCCTTGCATTGTACGGTTTGCTATCTACAAATTTAAGCGGATCCCCTGACCTCATGTTGGTATCCAGTTCTTTGAAATTATTCCCATCAAAAAGTATTTCAAAGTATTCTTTAGATCCGATTTTTACATGATAATCGTCATCTGGGCATACATAGGAATTGTTTTTCAATTCTCTGGTATGGATAATATTGCCTTTGGGGGTTTTAAACCAAAGCCCATCAGGAGCATCCTTTTTGTCCTCTGTGGAAGTTTTGATGCCTTTATCTGTTCTTTTAAACCAAGCCATATAAATGTGTTTAATCCGGCAACTATTGTTACAGGGACTACAAATTTATAGGTATTTATGGTTAAATAAAATCTGATCCCAGAACTTACATGATTGGATAAGATCAAATGCTGAACGTCCGATGATTCATTATAGCTGTTTCCGGAAAACTGTAAAAATACCTTGGCACCAAATCATCTGAATAAAAAAGATTTGTTTTTTTACTGATTTCAGCCAACTTGAAGACGTAAAACCAAATTTTCTCATGAGTTTAACTCTTCTGCTAATCCTCTCAGGCATGATACTTACCACGGCATATTTTACTTATGGCAAATATGTCTACAAAAAATTCGGGCTCAGCAACAAAAGGCAGGCACCTTCACATACCTACAAGGATGGAATAGATTATGTCCCAAGTAAACCCATAGTGGTTCTTGGACATCATTTTGCCTCGATTGCCGGTGCTGGGCCAATTGTCGGACCCATCATAGCGGTTACTTTCGGCTGGATTCCTGCTGTCATTTGGATATTGGTGGGAGGCATTTTTTTTGGAGCAGTACATGATTTGGGCAGTATGGCAGCTTCTTTGAGAAACCAAGGAAAATCTATAGGAGTAATCATTCAGAACAACATTGGAAATAAAGGCAAGCAACTCTTTATTCTTTTCAGTTTTTCCACATTAATACTTATCATAGGGGTATTCGCTGACATCATTGCCAAAACTTTTGTAAGCAATGCCGGGGTGGCCTCTGCATCCATTCTGTTCATCCTCCTTGCGGTAGGATTTGGATTTATAAATAGAATTTTCGGCAACAGCAAAACTGCCTTTGTTTTGATCACCGTCATAGGCGTAGTATTGATGTATTATTTTGTGTATTTGGGCATGAATATTCCTTTTGCACTTGATTATCAACTGTGGATATACATTCTTCTTGCTTATGCCTTTATCGCTTCTGTGACACCGGTATCCATGCTTTTGCAGCCAAGAGATTATCTCAACAGTTTTTTGCTTTATGGCCTTATTATTTTTGCGGTTTTGGGGATCGTCATTGCCAATCCTGAAATCAAAATGGAAAATGAAATCTATGTCAATGCTGACAACCTTGGGTATCTTTTTCCTGTACTTTTTGTAACAATTGCCTGTGGCGCCATTAGTGGTTTTCATTCACTGGTTGCTTCAGGTACCACTTCCAAGCAGCTGGATAAGGAGAGTGATGCCAAAATAGTAGGGTTTGGGGGAATGTTGATCGAGTCCTTTCTGGCCATCATTTCAGTAGGTGCGGTTATCGTTTTGAGCAGATCTGAATACTTGGGAAGATTGGGAGAAGAAGGCCCTGTTCCACTATTTGCAAGTGGAATCGGCAACATGATTGCTACCTTAGGTATTTCAGAAAATTTTGCAGTAGGCTTTGTGGCCCTGACGGTTTCGGCATTTGCGCTGACCACCTTGGATACTTGTACAAGACTGGCCCGATTTACCATGCAGGAATATTTTGAAGGATTTTCCCATCCCGTATCCAAGCAACTTGCCCAAAATAGATTTCTCTCCACATCGGTGGTGGTGGTATTGTCAGTCCTGCTTTTGGCATCAGGAGGATTTTCTACCCTTTGGCCAATATTTGGATCAGCCAATCAGCTGCTTGCAGCTTTGGCTTTGTTGACAATAGCGGTATGGATGATCAGAAAAAAGGTCAAAGCCACCTTTGTGACCATTCCTATGTTTTTCATGTTTGCAGTTACCTTGAGTTCTCTGGGCCTGTTTGCCTGGCAAAATCTTCAAAAAGAAGTCTATGTTTTAGCAATCATCGCCAGTTTGCTTTTTATTCTATCCATTGCATTGATAGTACTGGCTGCTAAAAGCCTGCGGAAAGAAATGGAGCAACCTGTACGGGTTTGACCGCATAATCTTTACAGACACAAAAAATAGTCCCCGGTCTTTAAAAACCGGGGACTAGTACTTCAATCTAAAGCATTGAATATAGAATTGGATTTTTTGGTCAATCTATATGCCAAACCCACGTTGATGAGATAATCAGCAAATGCGGCATCTCCATGAACTCTATTTTCTGGGGTTGAATTGGCGATGTCTGTAAGGCTTTGCGTCCTGTTTCTCAAGAGCGCTATGGGCAGATTTAAAGTTGCGGTGAAATTTCCGATCATATAACTGGCGCTAGGCTCAATGGATAGGATGTATCCCGGTCTTCTAAAACCATCACTTCTTCCTATAATATCTCTAACAGGAACTCCTTCTATTCTTCCTCCCAGTCCAAATCCCAATCCATGTAATCCGCCTACTGGCTTGAAAATCCCAGTTCTGAAGGCATATTGGTCAGGAACACTCATGATGGATTCATTTTCCCTTCTCCTGTTGGTCTGGATCCCATTAGTATTTCTAGGGTTAAACATGTAGAACCCGTCGTAATACAAAAAGGTAGCACTTCCAAGATTCCAGATTCCCTGCCCATTGATAATAAATCCCCATCCTCCATCACCAAGTTGTATCGATTGATCTACGGGCCTGATTTCCGATTCTCCATTGGTACCTACATTGTAAAACCTGCTGGTAGCACCATAATCCCCGGTTGGGACTTTGATCCCGCCACCCAATGCCATATTTCCTGATTTGGCTTTTTCACCAGAAAGCAGCCAATAGCCACCTCCCACTATGACGTCTGTCAAACCACCGGAATATGTCATGTGCCTTTCAGTGCGCCCGTGCTCATAAAGAGAGCTGCGCTCATTGTAAGCCAAAGGGATAGACACAACAGCAAAAGCCCTTTCAGTAATGGCATAACTGATATTGATATCCATCAAATGTGTCCAATTAATCACTTCAGTGTTGTCTTCTACCCTTTGAGGATGCTCGGTGGTACCACTGAAGTGTCTGAAAGAACGGAAATACCGGTAATTGACATTGAAGTTCCATTCGCCCTTTTCAAGGATGTTACCTTGTCCGATGGCATTGCCAACGCCAGAAAATTGCCGGATGGCGACGCAGCCTTGGGCATACCCTTTATGATCTATGATAGCAAGTACTATGAACGTTGCAAGAATTATGTAAAACGATTTTTTCATTTTTTCTAAAATTTTTTTATCCAATTGTCAATGATAAACTTCTGTGGCTGGATTGAATGTTCTCCAACTATGCCAGAATTCCTGGTAAGCTGTGATGGGGACTAATTCCAATGTACCAGTTCTGGTATTTTCCCCATTGAAGTTCAGTGTGTCCTGACCAAAAATGATTTTATCTCCTGGAGCAAGACTGATTTCTTCTTGGGAGGAAGGTCTCAAGAAGGCCCTGAAACTGTTTTGGTCTTCCGAAAGCACAAGCGCAATTGGTTTTTCCCCTATCTGGTCCAGAATTAATTTCTGCGCTTTGAGATCATTCCAATCATAGGCTTTTGTCTTTCCCAACACCTTAATACCAACAACCCAAGATTTATCTTTCCAGGAAAGACTGTCCCTCTTTGTAAGTTTGCCAGTACTGAGCCCAAACTCATATTTGCCCAAACTGTCAAATTTAGAAAGAAAGTTGGGGTCCGCGTCCATCACTTGCCCATAGGGGTATAGGCTGAAGAATTTCCCCAAACTCATTTGGCTCGAGGACACTTCTGGAAGCTGGTACCCTTTTAAGGGCCCGGTGATGGCTTCACCATTGGCCTGTTGCCACCAGGATTTGGTACTTTCATCTTCAAACATGGCATTGAAATGGTCCATGCCTATCAACCTGAAATTCTCAGTTTTCCCTTTGATCAAAGGCTCGAAAATCCGACCGGATCTACAAACACTACAATAGGTGACCAAAATGTCTTTGCCAGCAATTTTGTCCCGCACCTGATGATGGTAGGCAATATACCGGATAGGGTAAGCTTTTGCTCCTCCATTGTGTGCTGTTACCAGCACCAAACTGCTATCGGATAATGATTTTTGGTCAAAACCGGAGAAAGTAAGGTTTTTCGGTTCCTGAAACATTTTCTCTGCAGTCATTTTGAAATTGAAAGTAAAAATGACTGCAATAGCTACTAAACTTATGGGAATGGCGATCCATATTGCAGAAGAAAATGCCGATTTGGCCCCTAAAATAACCATAGCTCCAAAAAGGAATCTTCCAATCCAACGGTAAGATTGTAGGAAATAGGCCAATTCCAAGGAGTCCCATTGTTGACTCCCTGGCATTGGCATTATAAAATACACTCTCGCTACCTCAAGCAAGGAAAGACCAATAAAACCTGTAAAGAAATAGGCTTTCATTTAAAATGCTCCGTCAGATTTGGCCATATTGACGGCATACTGCCCTACTTTTCTCCCCTGTACTGTACCTTCAGTAGCATCAAACCTATAGTGGATTCCCCCATAGATTCTTGATACAGCAGCTTCTTCCGCCCAATTTTGAAATGCTGCTTCATCATCTGGAAAGAAATAAGAAAGGACAGTAGCACCAGCGGCAGAGAAGGTACTGTGACCCGAAGTGTATGCCGGAAAATTAGGAGTCCCCAGAATCGTCCTGAATCCCTTTATAGTCTCCACTGGACGGGGATAGTGATAGTAATATTTGGTATCCCAACATGCCACACCTGCGTCCATGATAGCCGAATTCATGTAGGCAAATACCTTGGCTGTCCTTAATGGATTCAGTTTATTTTTGACTATGGAAAGTTTGGCAAATTTATTCCAATGCCCGGGAGGAGTATAGGAACCTAAGCCATCTTCCCACCAATTGGCAATCCTTCTTTGATCCAAGGTCATGTGGGCAGCATATTTTTTAAGCTCTTTGACATCTTCTTCAAACTGGGCAGAACCAGGGGCAGGCGGAGGATCTGACCTTACTTCTTCAACATTAGGTACATGCCACATCCTTACTTTTCCGAAAAGAGGCGTAAGACCAACCGGCCTTTGAGGGGTTTCCATATTTTGCCATTTCCATCCAAATCTTTCATAAGCCGCATTGGCAATTGAATCTGACACAGGCTTAGGCGTCTGGGCATTTGCCATTCCATCTTTAGAGGCTCTTTGTCTGGCGAAACTCATAATTTCATTCCCGATCAAAATCCCTGCATCAATATCACTTTTCACATTTATTCCCGCATTCTCTAAACTGGATATATGTTCCTCATATTTTTGATCTATAAAAGTATGTTCCAATGGAAACATCATTTTTAAAACTTCTTTGGATACCATCGCTACAGCAGCACCGTCGGATGGGTAAGAGGGCAATTGGCTTTTGGGGTATGCAGGATTTATACTGCTATCCACCCAATAAGGCGATGTCCTATTGTGCTGAAACTTATGCTTCCAAGCAATTACCAAGGCATCATATTGGGCTACACTTAGGTATGCAAGCATCCTACTGGTGTAAGGAGGGTGGGCAAAAGGGAAAGCAGGCGGACCATCCGGATTAGCCGGATTGGGAAGGGTATAAGTACCATCAGGATTTGGACCTGGAATCAGGTTGTATTTTGCAGCCATTTCCAGTGCAATTTCATTCCATCGAAGAATTGGGTTGTTGGTCCAATACCTAACTGCATCTCTTTCAGCAGCTGTCTGACTGTTCATTTTTTGCCTCATAGCTTCAAGCTCTTGCACATATTCGCTGCTTGTGACAGGCTTTGGTGCAGGCACCTCAATTTGGTCTACATTACTGACCAATATGGTTTTCCAGTTACCACCATTTACATCTAATTCCTCAAATTCGTAATTTTCGAATTCTAAAAACCTCGGTGTTTCTTCCAAACAAGCGGAAGTAAACCAAAGTAAAATGATGATATATATATTATTAGTAAATTTCATTTTCATATCAGTTGGAAGATTTGTTGAATGCTTGGAACTGATAAGTCAGCCCCAATCCGACGGTGGTAAATTTCCCCATGTTTCTGCCGCTAACGGTGTGATTTACATAGGCAATTGTGCCTAAGCCTTGACGCCCTTTGATGTAGTATTGAATCCAAGTACCCACTTGGGCAAAATCCATTTTATTGGTAGGCTGTGGTCTATTGTAAGACCTGATATCATCACCGGTCAGGCAGTTGAGACTTTGAAAGGTGGCTTCTATCCTTAATTGGTCATCAAGTAGCCAATAAGCCAGTGCTGCATGGAAATTTACCGCATTGGGGACATTCATAAAAGAAGAGTAAACACTACCATTTTCGTAATAATAATCCCTTTCTATTTGGGTCTGCCCTCTCCATAGATAGGCCATGGAAGTTCTGGCAACGAGTCCAAAATCTGTCCTATAACTGACAATTCCGCGCATGCCAAGCTCAGGTGCTCCTGCTCCAATACTGAATGGCATGTAATCGGACAGGTATGGACCTACAGGAGTATTAAAATTGGTATTGGTGAGTAAAGAAAAATTCCCTGCTCCGGCCCGTTTTTCCAACCATTTTACTTTAAAAGAAAGGCTGAGATCCTGAATTCCTTCCTGTCCAGCTTGAGTACCTCCTGAAGCCTCAGTACGGACATAAGGAATACTCGCCATAAAATTCACATGCTTACCAATACCAACAGCCACGTATGGCATGATCAGTTGTCTGGTAAGTGTCCCGATATTGGCATTCTCTCTTAGGAAATCCCCCTCCCAATACCTGTTCCAAGTGCCGTGCTCAAACATAAGTGCTGCGCAAACTTCCCCATTTGACATCATAATTTCATCAAATGGCAATTGCCCCTGAGAGGGAGCGATATAAATAAACTGCAAAAGGACAGCTAGCCCTGATGCATAAATCAGATTTTTCATTTTTGATAGATTAGGTTTGATGTAATTTCTGGCCATTTCCGTATTGTAATTGGGCTTAAAGCAAGCCTAAACAAATACAGTATTCCCATTGTAAGGACCCATAGTGCTTACTGAATGCTTTAAGAAAGCATTGATTACCGGAATTAACCCTATGGAGAAATTACACCGACTCTGGAGGAGGCGTATCGATGTTCAAAAATTGGTTATCATAAGCTGAAAAAATAAACCCTATCAATTGTTTTTGCTCAACGTGTATCCAGCCGAATTCAAGGGGATTGTCAGGCTGCACATAATCCTTTATAAATGTTTTAGATAACAATGAATTGCTTTTTCCGTCAGGCATTTCATCCTGTACCAATGAACTGATCCATTGCTTAATGGTGTGATCCAATGCACTTTTTGCTGAATCAGGAACGTATATGATCTGCAAGGTGTCCTGAAAATACCTTTGCTTTACCGCACGGTAAATTTTACCATCTTTTTCAAACTGTGTATTGGTAGTCCGAAAATCTTCCTCATCGGCCATGTAGGGAAGGCTCATTGGAATTTCAAGCAGGCGCTCTTCTCCTTGCTCAAGATTCTCTGCGTAAATTTTCTCTATCCAGTTTTTTTCGATTTGAAGATTAAATGAAAAATAAGCCACATAATACCCAAAATGGTACAATGCAAAACAGCACAATAAAAATATGGCAATAGATCTCCTCACAATTGAATATTTCAGCCTGAAATGTAAAACATTTTTTTTGTTTCAAAAAAATATAAAAGTACAATCTTTCTTTCTTTCATTAAAATATTCAGAACCAGTCAGAAGCCATCTGAAATTTTCCAGAATAATAAAGACAGTAATGCTATTGCTCCATAAAGTTTTAAGACCTTTTTTCTATTACATCGGTCCAAAAACCATAAAACATATACAGGCTTAATCATTCCAAGCAACAGCTTAGATACAGAGACATAAAAGACTACCATGAAAATAATCTGAAAAGCTGAAATCATACGTACAAAAATAAAGAGGAACTGTCAGATTAACAGTTCCTCTTTGAAAGATCAATATAAATCAAGAATTATTTTTTCTTTTTTATTTCCTGCATCATGTAACCTTCAATGGTATCATCGATAAGTATATCGTTGAACTTCTTGATAGAAATACCACATTCATATCCGGCTTTCACCTCTGCCACGTCATCTTTGAAACGCTTCAGCTGATCAATTTCGCCGTCATGGATTACAATTCCATCCCGGATAATCCTGATCTTATTTTTCCTGGTCACATAACCATCAGTCACGTAACATCCTGCCACAGTACCGATTTTGGAAATTTTGAAGACTTCCCTTACCTGTACATTACCAGTGATGACTTCTTCGAATTCAGGCTCAAGCATACCTTCAATGGCATCTTTAATCTGATTGATGGCATCATAAATGATAGAATAGTGACGGATTTCGATTTCTTCCTGTTCTGCAAGTTTCTTGGCATTTGGAGAAGGTCTTACCTGGAATCCCAAGATGATCGCATCAGAAGCCGAAGCAAGTAATACATCTGATTCAGAAATCTGACCCACACCTTTGTGGATGATATTTACAGAAACCTCTTCTTTGGAAAGTTTCAGCAAGGAATCAGACAAGGCTTCTACCGAACCATCCACATCACCTTTGATAATGATATTAAGCTCTTTAAAGCTTCCGATAGCAAGCCTTCGGCCGATTTCATCCAGTGTAATGTGCTTTTTGGTCCTCATGCTTTGCTCTCTGAGGATCTGCTCTCTGGAGTTGGCTATTTCTCTTGCTTCACGTTCGCTGTCATAGACTTTGAAGGTATCGCCTGCTTGTGGAGCACCGCTAAGACCCAATACCTGTACAGGGGTAGAAGGACCTGCTTGACTCAGCTTTTTACCTTTGTGGTCTGTCATGGCTTTCACTTTGCCATAATGCTGACCGGCAAGCATTACATCTCCAATTCTAAGCGTACCTGCCTGCACCATCACCGTAGTCACATAACCTCGACCTTTATCCAAGGATGCTTCCACTACTGTACCTACAGCATTTTTATTGGCATTGGCCGTTAGCTCAAGCACTTCAGCTTCAAGTAGTACTTTTTCCAGCAAGTCATCTACACCAACGCCTGTCTTGGCAGAGATGTCCTGGGACTGGTATTTTCCACCCCATTCCTCCACTAGAAGGTTCATATTGGCAAGCTGTTCCTTGATTTTATTAGGGTTGGCATTTGGCTTATCAATCTTGTTGATCGCAAATATCATAGGAACCCCAGCCACTTGTGCGTGGTTGATGGCTTCTTTGGTCTGAGGCATGATGTCATCATCAGCTGCAATCACGATAATGGCAACGTCAGTGATTTTGGCACCTCTGGCCCTCATAGCTGTAAAGGCTTCGTGTCCTGGCGTATCAAGGAATGCAATTTTTTCACCGTTTTCGGTGGTCACATCATAAGCACCGATGTGCTGTGTGATACCTCCTGCTTCCGCATCGGTTACTTTAGATCTTCTGATATAATCCAAAAGTGATGTCTTACCATGATCTACGTGACCCATGATGGTGACAATCGGGGCTCTGTGTTTTACATCGTCCGGATTGTCTTCCTCTTCTACTATATTTTCCTCCTCATCAGGCTTGGTAAATTCTACTTCGTAGTCAAATTCATCTGCAATAATGGTGATGGCTTCTGCATCAAGCCTTTGATTGATGGATACGAACATCCCCAAAGACATACAGGCAGAAATCACCTGATTAACAGAAACGTCCATCAAAGATGCAAGGTCATTGGCAGAAATAAACTCGGTTACTTTTAGTACTTTGCTTTCTTCTGTTCCTTCAAAGTCTTCTCTGGACTTTTCAACCCTCTTGTCTCTTCTTTTTGATTTGCCTCCACCTGACTTACCTCCTCCTTGGAGTCTTGCAAGTGTTTGCTTGATTTGGTCTTGTATTTCTTTCTGTGTTGGTTCAGCTTTCTGTACCCTACCGGCATTCTGCTGACCTCGACCTTTACCTCCTTGGTTTCTTCGGTCCTTATTTTGATTAGGCCCTCCACCTTGACCGGGTTTACCTGCTGCAGGTCTATTCTGTTGGTTTGGACCACCAGTATTTTTATCGATTCTCTTTCGAGGTCTTTTCTTTTTCTCCTTGCCTTTCTCATCCGAAGAGGCCACAGGTTTACCCTTTTTCTTAGACCTATCGTCAGGAAGTTCGATCTTACCCAAGACAGTCAAGCCTTTGAGCGCATCTGCTTTGGCTGCGATAACTCTGTTCTGAGGTTCTGCAGGCGTCACCGGCTCTTTTACTTCAGGGGCTGGCTGTGGAGCTTTTGGCTCTTGCTTAGGAGGCTGCTCTTTAGGAGGAGTCTCTGCCTTTTTCTCAACTATATTTTCTTTCTTTACTTCTTTTTTTGCGTCGTCAGATGGCTGAGGCTTCACAGCCTGAGGTTTTTCTTCTTTTTTGGCTTCAGGTGCAGCAGTTTCTACCTTTGGCTTTGGTTCTTCTTTAATTTCAGGTTTTGGCTCCTCTTTTTTAGGAGCTTCCTTTTTGGGATTGAGATCAATCTTACCCAAAACCTTTATTCCTTGGAGCTTGGGTGCTTCAGCCGTGACCTTATCCACCTCGGGTTCGGATTCTTTGGCCGGTTGTTGAGGCTTTGGTTGAGGCTTAGGCTCGGGCTTAGCTTCTTCTTTTGGCTTGCTCTCTGCTGCAGGTTCAGATTTCTTTTCTTCTTTTGCATCAGATTCCGCTTCTATTGTAAAGGTCTCATGGTGACGCTTTCCGATAGAAAGGTGGGACGCCTCTTCTTTTTCCATAGCAGAGGACTTAAACTCCTTGGCCAACATGTTAAACTGCTCCATGTTGATTTTGGAGTTGGGATTATTTTCTACATCAAAGCCTTTTTTGGCCAAAGAATCTACAATCGTAGATATACCTACGTTGAGTTTCCTGGCTACTTGGCCCAATCTCATGGTTCTTTCTTCCGACATACGCTAAAAACTCTCTATAATATAGTTTTGGCAAATATAGGCCAATTATAATGGAAATCGGCCTTTAATTATTGTTCAAATTCCTGTTTTAAGATTTTAAATACTTCATCTATAGTCTCTTCCTCAAGTTCTGTTCTTCTCAACAAATCCTCTTTGGTCAAAGACAAGACACTTTTTGCTGTATCCAAACCTGTTTTTTTCAATTCATCAATTACCCAGTTGTCAATTTCGTCAACAAATTCTTCCAGGTCAACATCTTCCTCTTCAGCATCACTTAGCTCTCTGAATACATCTATTTCATAACCTACCAATCTGGATGCCAAGCGGATGTTGAAACCACCTTTTCCTATGGCCATGGATACTTGGTCCGGTTTAAGGTAAACGGAAAGCCTTTTATTTTCTGAATCAGCATTGATAGAACTCACTTTGGCCGGACTAAGTGCCCTGGCCACATAAAGCTCTAGGTTATCTGTATAATTGATCACGTCAATATTCTCGTTTTGCAGTTCCCTTACGATGGCATGGATTCTACTGCCTTTCATACCAACACAGGCACCTACAGGATCGATTCTATCGTCATAAGATTCCACTGCCACTTTGGCTCTTTCCCCCGGTTCACGGACGATTTTTCTGATGGTAATCAATCCGTCAAATACTTCAGGCACTTCATTTTCAAACAATCTCTCCAAGAAAATCGGAGAAGTTCTTGAAAGGATGATTTTAGGGTTGCCGTTGACCATTTCCACTTTGTGGACAATAGCCCTTACGGTATCCCCTTTTCTGAATCTGTCTTTTGGAATCTGTTCGCCTTTGGGTAGAATAAGTTCATTACCTTCTCCATCGATCAAAAGCACTTCTCTTCCTAAGATCTGATAAACTTCCGCAGAGATGATTTCTCCTACCAATTCTTCATATTGGTTGAAAAGAAGGTCTTTTTCTAGGTCCTTTATCCTTTGGATCAGCGTCTGACGGGCCATCATGACAGCTCTTCTGCCAAACTCTTCCAGTTCTATTTTCTCATACACCTCTTCACCGACTTCAAAATCCGGCTCAATCTTCTGAGCCTCCGAAAGACTGATTTTGTCAAAATCCCAGATATCTTCGGAATTGTCATCTACAATCTCTCTGATTCTCAGGATTTCTAAGTCACCCTTATCCGCATTGATGGTTACATCAAAATTTTCATCGGTTTCATACTTCTTGCGAATCATCGCTCTAAAAACATCTTCAAGAATTCGGATCATCGTAGGGCGATCCACATTTTTAGACCTTGCAAACTCTGCAAATGATTCTATTAGAACTTTAGCATCCATTTTTTTTATTTAAAAGAGACTAACACAATTGACTTTTTTATTTGGTCCAAAGCTACCTTCAATTCCTCTTCAGTAGCTTTTTTCCCTTTAACTTTTACTTTCACTTTGAGGGTAATATCTGAATCAGAAACACCGATCAGATCGCCTTCCACTTCTTTGCCATCCACCAGACTTACTCTAAGTTTTCTTCCTATATTCTTTTGGTACTGTCTTTTGGAAGAAAGCGGATAATCCAATCCTGGAGAAGATACTTCCAGCACATAGGCCTGATCCAATATTTCCTTGGCCTCGATTTCCTCTCCTACTGACCTACTGACTTTGGCACAGGTATCTATATTTAAACCTGTATCCGAATCTATAAGAATTTTCACCAAGGATTTGCCTCCCTTGTCTACAAGCGAGACTTCCACTACAAAGTGGCTTTCGTCAGGCAAATGCTTTGCGGCTATTTCTTCTATGGTTTGTTTGGTACTCATATCATTATTAGGGCATTAAACGAAAGAGGGGACTCATGTCCCCTCCTGTTACCTTGGATAATACGCTACAAAGGTAACAAAATTATTCCCACAAAAAAAAACAGCATTCTTGTAATAAATTGAGAATTAGATAATAATTTTGCCGACCCACGTTGAATGTTCTGCACAGATTGTGCTAAGTTTGACTCTTAAATCAAAGACCAATTCTATCAAAAAAATATAATGGGATTATTCGATTTTTTTTCAAGTGACATTGCCATAGATCTAGGTACAGCTAATACGCTGATCATACATAAAGACAAAATAGTCGTAGATGAGCCTTCCATCATTGCTATTGACAGGACTTCCAATAGGGTCTTGGCAGTAGGAAAAGATGCGATGAACATGCACGAAAAGACGCACGAGAATATCAAAACAATCCGCCCTCTTAAAGATGGTGTGATTGCTGATTTCTACGCTGCTGAGCAGATGATCAGGGGTCTGATCAAGATGATCCCGGGCCATAAAAAAAGCATGTTTCCCAAATCCCACAGGATGGTGATCTGTATTCCTTCAGGGATTACCGAAGTGGAAAAAAGAGCAGTGAGGGATTCCGCTGAGCACGCAGGTGCCAAAGAGGTATACATGGTATATGAGCCTATCGCAGCTGCCATAGGTATAGGTATAGACATAGAAAAACCAATGGGGTCCATGATTGTGGATATCGGAGGTGGTACTACTGAGATTGCTCTGATTGCCCTTTCTGGTATCGTAGCTGACCAATCCATACGGGTAGCTGGGGATACTTTTACCAAAGACATCCTGGATTATATGAGAAGGCAGCACAACCTGTTGATAGGTGAGCGCTCGGCCGAAAAAGTCAAAATTGCCATAGGATCGGCTTTGACCGAACTGGATGATGCACCGGAAGATTATGAAATCAGAGGAAGAGACCTGATGACAGGTATTCCAAAAGTAATTAAGGTGTCTTATTCTGAAATTGCCTTCGCACTGGATAAATCTGTATCTAAAATAGAAGAGGCTGTATTAAAAGCCCTGGAAATTGCACCACCGGAACTTTCTGCAGATATTTATGATAATGGGATCCACCTAACTGGAGGGGGGGCTTTGTTGAAAGGTCTGGACAAAAGATTACATCAAAAAACCAAACTTCCTATCCACATAGCTGAGGATCCGCTTAGAGCTGTGGTGAGAGGTACTGGCACCGCACTGAAAAATATTCATAATTTCAGAACCGTTTTGATGACCTGATGTCTGGATGCAACGCATTTTACTATTTCTCTATCGATTAAGAGCTTTCTTACTGTTTTTGGTATTGGAGGGAATCGCCATCTGGCTCATAGTCTCCTATAATTCTCCGCAAGGGTCTGCATTTTTCAATAGTGCCAATCAGGTCAGTGGATCCGTTTTGGCTGCGCAAAATAGTGTAGTGGAATACTTCTCTTTGGCTTCTGTCAATAAAGCCCTAGTGGAAAAAAATGCGGAATTGCTGGCTGAGCTTGAAGCATTCAAAAAGCCGGCTGACAGTGTTTTCATTGAATTGGACAGTACTCTTTTGCACAGCTTTCAGTTTAAAGGAGCCAAAGTCATCAACAATTCCCTTAACCTTTCCCAGAATTTCATCACTGTAAACAAAGGTTCAAAGCATGGAATAAAAGAAGGAATGGGGGTTTTTAATGAAGATGGGGCAATAGGTAGGGTAAAAGGCGTTACCAAAAATTTTGCAACGGTAATTTCTGTATTGCATACCGATCTATTGATTTCATCAAAAATCGCCTCCTCTGAGGTGTTTGGTTCTACCAAATGGGATGGTAAAAACCCAAAGCAGGCAAAACTCTTGTATGTACCGCGACATGTTACCATTGAAAAAGGAGATAAAGTCGTCACTTCAGGTTACAATGCTGTTTTTCCTGAGGGTATTCCTATAGGTACCATTTTGGAAGTAAGTCAGGGAACGGATACCAACTACCTGGACATTACCATAGAGTTGGCAGCAGATTTTAGCAGGGTTTCCTATGTCTATCTCGTAGAAAATAATCAGGAGGAGGAATTGAACGAATTGTACCAATCAAACGGAGTCAATAATGAATAGCAGTAGGATTTTTTTATTGGTGATCGGTTTTATCATTTATTTTTTCGTGCAGGTATTGTTGCTCAAAAACCTGGTACTATTTGGCTCTGCTTTTTGTTTTCTTTATGTGTTATACATTCTTTTGCTTCCGGTGGATATGAAAACTGTCCCAACCATGTTGATAGCATTTGTATTGGGATTTGGAGTAGATTTATTCTATGATACTCTGGGCATTCATGCAGCATCTGCTGTAGCTTTAGGATTTGTAAGGTCAGGATGGTTAAAAGTTTTGACCCCAACTGGAGGATACGATGATGACCTACAGCCATCTATGCTCAACATGAATTTTGGGTGGTTTTTGACTTACAGCATTCCTTTATTTTTGCTTCACCACCTTATCTTTTTTTATATTGAAAATCTAGGCACTAATTTATTCCTACCGGTCGTTCAAAAAATAATATTCAGTAGTATTTTTGTATTTATAATGAGTATAATTGTTCAACTGTTGTTTTACAGGAGAAGAAGAGGAATTTAATGAACGATCAGAGGCCGATTACCATCATAATAGCCATCGCGTTGGTTGGGGTGGTACTCCTGACCAAACTATTTTTGATTCAGGTAGCTGATGATAGCTTCCTGAAAAGAGCGGAAAGAAATGCCATCCAAAGAGTAGTGGACCATCCCTATAGGGGACTGGTGAATGACCGTAATGGCAACATCATGGTCTACAACAATCCCATTTTTGACCTGATGGTCATACCCAAAGAATTCTCTGTAAAAGATACAGCTAGATTTTGCGAGATTTTCCAAATCAGTAAGGAAGACCTCATTGAAGGTTATACATCTGCGAGGAAATATTCATCAGTGAAACCTTCCCCACTAATAAAACAGATATCCACATCTGAGTTTGCCAGAATTCAGGATTATCTAATAGACTATCCCGGACTCTTTGTCATGACCAGAGCGGTAAGGTCCTATCCGCAGAAAAGTGCCGCAAATGCCCTAGGATATATCGGAGAAATCAGCGCAGCTCAATTGGAAAGAGATACCGTCAAATACTACAGACAGGGTGATTATGTGGGACTCAGCGGAATTGAGGGCTTTTATGAAAAAGACCTGCGTGGAGTAAAAGGGGTAAAATATAAAATGGTCAATGTAAGAGGAGTCGATAAAGGCTCTTTTAAGGGAGGGGAATTTGACACAGCCTCCATCGCAGGATACAACCTCACTTCTACCATAGACCTTGAACTTCAAAAATATGGTGAAATGCTCATGGAGGGGAAAAGAGGATCCGTAGTCGCCATCGAACCCAAGACAGGGGAAATTCTTTCTATGATTTCCGCTCCAAGCTATGATCCTAATTTGCTGACTGGTTCCAAATTTGGAAGCAACTACCTTTTGCTCAACAGGGATGAAAGCAGGCCCTTGTTTAACAGGCCCATTATGGCCATGTACCCTCCAGGTTCCATTTTCAAAATTGTTCAGTCGCTTGTAGGTCTGCAGATGGGAGTCCTTACACCCAACACCACTTATGCCTGTAACAGATCCCTGGTAGCCTGCCACAATCACCCAAGCCCGGTCAATCTTTTTGGAGCCATCCGAAACTCTTGCAACCCCTACTATCATCAGGCTTACCGTGCTATGATCAACAGGGAAGTTTCCAGCAGCACATTCAAGGATACAGAGATAGGCCTAAATGCCTGGAGAGAATATATCCTAAAATTCGGCCTGGGCGGTCCTTTGGGGATAGATCTTTACAATGAAAAAGGAGGCTCCATACCTTCCAGTACGCTTTATGATAGGGTCTATGGCCCGGGAAGATGGAAATACTCTACCATCTATTCACTTTCCATTGGTCAGGGAGAAATGTTAGTGACCCCACTCCAGATGGCGAATCTTGCAGCAATTTTTGCCAATAAGGGCCATTATTATGTTCCTCACCTGATAAAGGCCATAGACGGAGATTCGAGAAAGATCCCTGAAAAATACCGGACAAAAATGGATGTCGGAGTCGATCCTCATCACTTTGATCTGATTCAGGACGCCATGGCAGAAGCGATTTACGGTACTGCTGCCCGCGCGGCAATCAAGGATATTGCCATAGCAGGAAAAACGGGTACCGCACAAAACCCTCAAGGTGAAGACCACTCTGTTTTCATAGCATTTGCGCCAAAGGAAGACCCAAAAATTGCCATTGCTGTATATGTAGAAAATGCTGGTTGGGGAGGTAGAGCAGCTGCAAGTACCGCAAGTTTGATGATTGAAAAATACTTGAGGGGGCATATCACCCGACCATCTTTGGAAGAATATGTCCTAGCAGGAAAATTTATGTGACGTGAGGCAGGACGATTTATATATCAATAAAATAGACTGGATTTCCATTTGTATTTATGTGGCATTGGTTATCATAGGCTGGTTCAATATTTACGCAGCCGTATATGATGAGCAGTTTCCCAAAAGCATTTTTGACCTTTCTATCAATTCAGGTCAACAGCTTGTCCGTATTGGTGCAGCTTTTTTGATCATACTACTGATCATGGTAGCAGACTACAGGGTTTTTGACAATATTGCCTGGATATTGTATATCATATTCCTTGTCTTGCTGATCATTACACCTTTTATCGGAAAGGAAGTTAATGGGCAGATACTCTCTATAGGCTTTGGCTCTTTTAGGATACAGCCATCAGAATTTGCCAAGTTCACCACTGCTTTGGCACTGGCCAAATTTATGGAAAGACCCAGCTTTGACCTGAGCACATTCAAACATCAGTTGCAGGCCCTTACCATCATCATGATACCCATTATACTGATCATGCTTCAGCCTGATACAGGTACTGCGATGGTTTACTTCGCCTTTTTCATCATGCTTTACAGGGAAGGGATGCCACAGCGTTATTATGTTTTGGCACTGACCTTTATCGCCATTTCCCTTTTGGCTTTAGGAATAGAAGAAAACCTCTACATCGTCATTGGTGTTGTCGCCTTGGTCTTGCTATTGATTATCTCCGGCAAAAAGAAAATTTCCAGGATCATTGCCTTAGTTGTTCTTGGCATTGGAATCATAGCATATAGCTACAGTCTGGATTATGTGGTTTCCAAACTTCCAGAACATCAGCAAAACAGGATTATGGTACTTTTCAACCCCGACCTGGACCCTTTGGGTGCAGGCTGGAATGTGACCCAATCCAAAATTGCCATAGGTTCCGGTGGCTTCCTTGGTAAAGGATACCTGGAAGGAACTCAGACGAAATTTGACTTCGTGCCCGAGCAACATACCGATTTTATTTTCTGTACTTTGGGTGAAGAATTCGGATGGGTAGGAAGTCTGGTGGTTATTATTTTATTCTGCTCCTTATTGATCCGCCTGGTAATGTTGGCAGAAAGGCAAAAAAACAGGTTCTCCAGAGTCTATGGATACTGTGTGATTTCTATTCTGTTTTTCCACTTTATGGTCAATATCGCCATGACCATAGGATTGTTTCCGGTTGTCGGAATCCCGTTACCGTTTTTCAGCTACGGAGGTTCTTCCTTGTGGTCATTTACCATTCTCTTATTTATTTTCATCAAGCTTGACTCCCATAGGATTCAATTACTTGGAAGAATGGGATAAAAAAAGGGGTGATTAACCCCTGTGATCAAATTTCCTAAAAACCAGCTGAAGGAATTCCGTGACTTGATCGGACTCTTTATTCCACTTGAGTTCCATGACGTACCGCTGATTGATCAGCTCTATAGCTTCCACAAAGTTTTCACATCTATCGATGGATTTTAAAGCGTGGGTAAGCAGATCCGGGTTGCCTTCAAAAAGTTCTTTAGTAAACATGATCCGCTGATTGATCCCTATGCTCTCAGACAGTTCTTTGATAGTACCTTTCATGATACTGTACTCTTCATTTTCAAATCTGGCCCAGGCCTTCAAAGGATCAATCCCTTTTCCCGGAGCAAAATCTGCGCTGGCCTGGACGGTAGGCTGCGGCTTTTCTGCTTCTACGGGTTCCATAGCCTTTTCCACAGGTTTTTCAATTGTTGCTTCTTGAGGTTTTACTTCAACTGATTCCACTTTTGCCACATGCTCTTCCACTTTTTCTCTTTTAGGAAGGTCAGGAGTTTTTCCCATTTCTTTCTCCTGAGTGGCTTGAGCTAGAGCTTTTTCATTACCTATCAATTTATCAAAATCAAGGGGAAGAATGGAATGAAGTCCAATGAGTAGACTTTCATACTTCTCCAAAGTGTCTTTTTGCTGTTCGTAGTTGTTGATTACAGCTGCTTTATAGGCTTTGACCGAGTAACCCAATCCTGCCCTGTCCACCAAGTTACTTACCAGCGAAGTATGCCATTTGAAATACTTCTTATTGTCTTTGACATAGTGGGGCAATTGATCTTCTGGGGTTTTTTCAAATTCCTCGGTGAAATAGGCAACGGGATCCACTGCCAACAATATGGAATAGGCGACTGCCTCAGTGAGCAAGGGTAAAAAATGTTCTTTCTCGATTTTGATGGTCCTGGACAGGACATTCATAAACTCCTTCAAGGCTTCATGTACATTCTTGTCCCTGTAATCGAAGTAGGGATTGCTTTTCATTTTTTCCAGCTCTGCCTGCCATGCCTCAAAGAGGGTTTTGATCACAAAAAAGTTTACCTGTGAAGCAGGTGTAAGCTGTAGGATTTCCTGCCCTGTCATGTACTTTTTCTGTGAAAAATAAGTACCGCAGATTTTCTGAGAAATTTGTACGGCGTAGTTTTCTACGTATGGGCTGTTTAACTTAGCGTTCATTTCCTAAAATTGTTTTTACAGATTAGAAACGAAAATAATGCCTAAAATTATTATTGAGAATCTTAATCATCTGGAAATTATTTCCGCCGAGACTGACCGTAAAGTTATTGAATTAATCCATGAAAACTACATTGACTGGATGCATGCCTGTGGCAAAAAAGGCAGATGCACCACCTGTAAGATGATAGTAGTATCCGGGACCGACAATTTGAGCCCGGATTCAGAAAGAGAGGAATTTTTCAGGAACAAGGGCAGGTTAAACAATTCCGAAAGATTATCTTGCCAAGCAAAATTGCAAAAAGGAGAAATTATCATTCGTGTGGCAGAAGAAAACAAATTCCCACACATGGTGTACAGCGAATAATATATGTTTATCGAACCTTCCATAGGTAAATCCAACCCAAAAGAGAAAAAAGGCCATATTGAAGTAATATGCGGATCAATGTTTTCAGGAAAAACCGAAGAACTGATCCGAAGGCTCAATCGGGCACTTATTGCCAAGCAGAAAGTGGAGATTTTTAAACCTTCCATAGACAAGAGGTACCATGAATTTGATGTGGTATCCCACAATGAAACTGCCATCAGGTCGACACCGGTGCAGTTTGCCGAAGACATTATCCTGCTGGCAGGCAACTGTGAGGTAGTAGGAATCGACGAAGTACAGTTTTTTGACAATAGAATCGTACATGTAGCCTCTGTCTTGGCCAATTCAGGCAAAAGGGTCATCCTAGCCGGGCTAGACATGGATTTTGAAGGAAATCCCTTTGAGCCAATGCCCCAATTGCTTGCCATAGCAGAGTATGTGACCAAGGTACATGCTATCTGCATGAAATGCGGAGACCTGGCTTCCTACTCTTTTAGACTCTCCGCTACCAAAGATAAGGTGTTGCTGGGAGAGAAAGACAGTTACGAAGCAAGGTGCAGAAAATGCTTCTTTGAAGACAAAAAATAACCATACATGAAAACCAAGGGAAACCCATATTTACACGGCTTCAATCTTAGGAAAAGAGCCAATTGGATTTCCCTTGTTCTTTTCATTTTTGTAACCTTCAATTGCCTTTCTCAATCCAATATCCCCCTGGGAACCTGGCAAATCCACCCTTCCTATTTAGAAAAAGGCTTCCTGACCGGTTCAGCAACTTCCATATTCTCAGTAAGTGACCATTCCTTGTTTTACCTGAATTTAAATTCAAAGGAAATAAATACCCTTTCTGTATTGGATGGTTTGTATGACCAGAGTTTTTCAGCAGCAGAGTATGATCCCCAATCCAAACAGCTTGTAATAGCTTATCCTGACGGGACTGTACAGCTTGTAGGAGAAAAAAATATCCACACACTTAGCGCACTCCGGAATAATTCCCAAATCCAACAAAAAAATATCAACAACATAAAAATCTTTGAGGACATAGCTTACTTACCCGGAGACTTCGGTCTGACGGGAATCCACATAAGAGAGAGGAGATTTATTTTTTCCTACACCAACCTAGGTGAAGGCGGATCAACTTTGCCCGCATTTGATTTGGCTAAGGATGAAAATGCATATTATTTGGCAACACAAAGCGGATTGCTAAAAGGAGACTTTTCATTGAACCTCAATGATTTTAGAAATTGGACCAAGGTTCCTTCACTTTCATTTCCACTTTTGGAAATAGAAAAACTAGGAAACAAACTTTTTATTGTAGCTCAAAACGGGGATTTATGGATGTACGATCTGGAAAATTCCCAGGCAGAAAAGATTTTAGGATTGAGTCAGGTAAAGAACCTTCGGCTTTATGGAGACCGCGTTTATTTCCAATCGCAAAGGGTAATTTATGCCATCAGTGAAAATGGCTCCTGGACTTTATTTTATGAATCGGAAGCCGATGACTTTTCTGATTACCTCATTACTGAACAAGCTACGTTTCTACATGTGGCTCAAATGGGGATAAAAGAAGCTACGGGGACTATTTATGCACCAAATGGTCCTTCCAGTCCGATCAATCGCTTCTTCCCAAGTACAGAGGGTATTTTGGGAGTCCCCTTTTTTCAAGACATCAAAGGAAATCGTTTTGTTGCCGACAGTTCCATTATCAGCAGGCTTTTCAATGGGAAATGGACGAAACTTCTTGATATAGAAGACATCACATCTTTTACCCAGATGGGAAATGAGCTTTACTTTGGAAGCAATACAGGACTGTGGAAAAAATCCGCAAGCAATCTGGAAAAAGTAACGCTTCCCAATTCCGATACAAACACTCCCATACTTGCCCTTCATACAGACTCTGACAACAATACCTGGATCGGTTTGGCCAATTCCAGTTCGAATCTTTATAAAATCAACTCCCGAGGTGAGGTTTCTGTGGTCAATGTCCCGGGCATGACATTTCCATACAAGATTTTATCGGACAGAAGTTCCAACCTTTGGATATTGCAGCAGAACCCATCAGGAAATCCGAGACTTCAGGTATACAACGAAAAAACATCACTCAACAGGGTTTTGACATCCAGTCCTGATAATGGCAACTTACCTCAATGGGGGATTTTGGACATGGATCTGGATGGGGACCAAAACCTTTGGCTTGCTACAGAAAACGGGGTTGCCTACTTGCCAAATGTGCACACTATACAAGAGAATAGCAGACTGAATGCGCTCTTTCCCATTTTTCAAGGCAGAACGCTCATGACAGGTATCTCTGTCCGAAACATCAAAGTAGCTCCTGATCAGAGCAAATGGCTGGGCACAGAAAGAGAAGGACTCTGGAGGTTTTCGGAGTTCGGTGATCAACTCCTTAATCAATTTGGCAGAAACAACAGTCCTCTCGTTTCTGACAAAATTATCAGCCTGGATATCGATAATTCTTCGGGGGAGATATTGATAACCCAGGAGACTGCTGCATTTACTTACAGAAGTGCTGCAGTAGCTCCATTTGAAGAATTGGAAACGCTGAAAATATTCCCAAACCCCGTCAGGCCGGAGTTTAGCGGTGAGTTGAGCATCGAGGGCCTGACCGATTATGCCCAAGTAAAAATCACAAGTGCAGCAGGCAG
This sequence comes from Arthrospiribacter ruber, assembly GCF_019343195.1. GTDB lineage: Bacteria > Bacteroidota > Bacteroidia > Cytophagales > Cyclobacteriaceae > Arthrospiribacter > Arthrospiribacter ruber. Next base: position 312,468 of record NZ_RPHB01000003.1, on the reverse strand, counting down.
GGTAGTATTTTCTGCTCAGGTAAGGGGTGGAAGGGCTACCTGGAACTTAAGAACACTTCAGGGAGACCGGGTAAAGTCGGGCGTATACCTTGTATATGTGGCCGATGAATCGGGTAGAGAGAAAATTTCCGGAAAATTTGTAGTAATCTGATGCTGGTAAAGACTGAAGGAATAGTATTGTCCTACCTGAGGTACCGTGATACCTCCATCATCGTCAAGGTATTTACCAAAGATCTGGGCCTGAAAAGTTACATCATCAACGGAGTAAGGAGCAGCAAATCAAAGAGCAAAATGGCCCTTTATCAGCCTTTGACGATATTGGATTTGGTGGTTTATGAAAAGGAAAGTGCCAATATCAATAGAATTTCTGAAGCCAAATTGTCACAGGCCTACCAAAGCATCCCTTTTGATTTTTATAAGTCAGGGATTGCACTCTTCCTTGCAGAAGTATTATCCAAGTCCATTTATGACAATTACCAAAATGAATCCCTCTATGATTTTCTGGTGCACAGTCTTGTCTATCTCGACAGCGATGAGGTACTTCTCAGCCATTTTCCTCTTGCTTTTCTTTGGGAAACATCCAAATACCTGGGCTTCTCACCTGACAATGCCCGCTCATTCTTCGAAGAAATTCAGGAGGACATCACCATGCAGATAGATTGGGAAATCGAAATGCAGATGCTGGGCCATATCATAAGGGATTCCTTCGGCTGCCGTGAAAAGATCCCAGCTAAAATCCGTAGGGATCTTTTGGATCACATGTTGATTTTGTACAACAAACATTTGGACTTCCAAGGTGAGTGGAAATCAGTCAAGGTGCTTAGGCAGCTTATGCACTGAAAAATCAAGCCATAAATCAATGAATTTGAGAAAACTATAAAAATTAATGGCCTTTATGTAGGTAAAAGGCTCAAAAGTTTGCGTATTAAGGATTGAAACATTAATATTGTGCCAATGCAGTATTTGACGAATCCTCTCCCCGGGGATTTTGACTATCCTGAATATCTTTTTACTTCAGACCAATAGTAATCAATACACCATCATTTCAATTTACATCTTATCATTAATTAATTTCGTAAGCTTTTTATGTATAACATAGAAGAATTAAGGATCAGACTTCTGTCAGAGTTGAAGGAGATCGCTGAGGAATTGGGAGTCAAAAACTTCAAAAACCTCAAAAAAGATGACCTGATCTATGCCATCCTCGATCAGCAAGCCATCACTCCTGAGCAAGCCCTCCCCAAAAAGAAACCTTCAGTAACAGAAGAAGAGTCAAAAAAAGAAGAAAAGCCCAAAGAGGAAAAAGCTTCTTCACCCAAGGCAGAATCCCAGGAAAATCAATCCAAATTCAAAAGACAGAATGTGACAGAACTGCCTAAAGAAGCGCCAAAGGAAGAAACCCCTAAAGAAAAATCCAAAGAAACTCCAAAAGAGAATCCTAAAGCAGCTTCAAAAGAAGCACCGAAAGGAAAAAGGGAAAACCCCAGCAAGCCGAATCCAAGAAAAGAAGAACCGGCCAAAGCACCTGAAGCAAAAGAAGTGAAGGAAGTCAAAGAGAAGAAACAGGACACCAATTCACCTGAAGCCGAAGAAAAACCGAAATTCATCAGGCCAAGAAGAAAAGTAGTGGAAGTGGAGCCGGTAGCCCCTTCGGAAAAACCTCAGGAGCAGGAAGTCGAACTTCCAAGAAGGAAAAACTTCAGAGATGCTGAAGAAGCACACATTCCAACAGCTGAGGTAGTTCCTTCCAGAAAAAAAACCTATGTCAGCCCTAAGGAATTTGAAGGAATAATAGAAAACGAGGGAGTATTGGAAATCATGTCTGAAGGATATGGCTTCATGAGGTCTTTGGATTACAATTACCTTGCTTCACCGGATGACATTTATGTCTCTCCTTCACAGATCAAACTTTTTGGACTCAAGACAGGTGATCATATCAAAGGATCTATCCGTCCTCCAAAAGAAGGTGAAAAATATTTTGCCCTTCTCAAAGTCATTACAGTCAACGGAAAAACTACCGAAGAAATCAGAGATAGGATTCCATTTGAATACCTTACTCCACTTTTCCCTGAAGAAAGACTGAACCTTTCCACAAAGGCTGACAATTACTCCACCAGGATATTGGACCTTTTTGCACCTATAGGAAAAGGTCAAAGGGGAATGATCGTGGCGCAGCCTAAGACAGGTAAGACGGTTCTATTACAGCAGATTGCCAATGCCATCGCTGAAAACCACCCAGAAGTTCACCTGATGATCCTTCTTGTAGATGAAAGACCTGAAGAAGTGACGGATATGGCCCGTTCGGTAAAGGCAGAAGTGATTTCTTCTACTTTTGATGAGCAAGCTGAGCGTCATGTCAAGGTAGCTACGATTGTTTTGGAAAAAGCAAAGAGAATGGTGGAATGCGGGCATGATGTAGTCATCCTATTGGATTCAATCACCAGACTTGCCAGGGCTTACAACACAGTAGTACCATCCTCTGGAAAAATCCTTTCTGGCGGTGTGGATGCCAATGCCCTTCACAAGCCGAAAAGATTTTTCGGTGCAGCAAGAAACGTAGAAAACGGAGGTTCATTGACCATCATTGCTACAGCCTTGGTAGAAACAGGATCCAAAATGGATGAAGTGATCTTTGAAGAGTTCAAAGGTACAGGCAACATGGAATTGGCCTTGGACAGAAAACTCTCCAACAGACGGATTTACCCTGCCATCGATGTACCTGGATCAGGCACAAGAAGAGAAGATCTATTGATGGACAAAGAAGAAATGCAAAGGGTATGGATACTACGCAAGCTGATGTCAGATATGACTTCACAGGAGGCCATGGAATTCTTACTTCAAAGAATGAAAGGTACCAGAGACAACACCGAGTTTCTGATATCGATGAATGGATAGACTCCCGATATTCCAAATGCACACAAAAGCCGTTCGAAAGTTCGGCTTTTTTTGTTTCCATAGAATAATATTTTACCCTTTTAACAAAACAAATAATTAATGAATAATTAGAAATACTTTATCCAATATCAATCATTGATTTAAAATACATTTTTTTTTATGTAAAAAACATAAATATTTTTTTATAATAATTCTTTGGAGTACTTTTGTCCTGTTACTTAGAGAGATAGGCCTCTAATCACCCTGATTCAACTATGAACTTAGCTTTTGTTAGATTGCAATTGAAGGCAAACACTCTTCTTTTCATCTCTCTTCTTGTCTTTTCCTATGGAATGGCCGTTGGGCAAACATGCAATTCATGTAACCATACCATTGGAGCAACAGGCGGGCCAAGCCCAGCAATACCTAATAATGCCAATGGGATCACTGTTTGCATCAATGCAAACAGAACAAGTGCTATAAATTTTAATAATGCTCAAAATGTAACCGTATGCATTGCTGAAGGAGTTACTGTCAATGCAGACTTTAACAGCCTTTCAAGCTTATCTACCCTCAATAACTTAGGGACTTTTACGGCTCGAGCAGATTATAATGGAAATTGGGTCATGTATAACTTTGGTACAATGACTGTCAATTTCGAAAATCTCAATTCGAATAAAACAATTGTTAGTGCAGGAACATTTAATAAAACTGGCAACTTCGTTGTTAATGGAAATCTCGATTCCTTCGGAGTGAATAATATAACAGGGAATCTACAGGTTAATTCCGGGGGATATTTTAATAATGGCTCAAATTGCGTTACAACTAGCCAAAATAACCCTTATCAACAGGGTGGAGAGGAGTTTATTGATAGGATGTATGTTTTCACGTGTAGTACTTATTGGACTGTTCCCAATAATACAGAAACGGAAGAGTTGGTAGATGCGGTAGAATTCCTTGTCGTTGCGGGTGGTGGTGGTGGTGGAATAGGATCTAGTGCTGGGGGTGGAGGTGCTGGAGGCTTAATCGAAAAAGACACAGTCTTGGCGCTTGGTTCCACTTTAATGGTAATAAGAGGTTTTGGTGGAGCAGGATCCACAAATACAAATGCAAGAGGTCAGAATGGGACGAATTCCAGTTTTTTAAATTTTACTGCGGTCGGTGGCGGTGGTGGTGGATCAAATAATAATGGTGCTAGAAACGGTAATCCAGGGGGATCTGGTGGTGGAGGTGCTTGGCAGGGTAATGAAGGGAATGGAGGTGGCAGAACAGCTGCTCAAGGAAATATTGGAGGCAATGGAAGATCAAGCCAAGGATCTACTGTTCAGGGAGCAGGTGGTGGTGGAGCGGGAGGTCCAGGATCAGTTGGAAATAATCAGGGTCAGGGTCAATCAATTGGAGGAGATGGGGGGCCAGGAATAGCAAATTTAATTTCTGGCACTAATATAGTTTATTCAGCTGGCGGTGGGGGTACAGCAACAGGTGGGAATGGTCAGAATTCTGCTGGATCTGGTGGTTCTGGTGTAGGAGGCAATGGAAACAATTCTGGCGCAGGTGGAAATGGCACCACCCCAGGTTCTGCCGGAGGTGCAGGATCTACAAGAGGTGGAAATGGCGCCAATGGCATTGTTATAATCAGCCAAACTTTTAAAATTCTGCCAGTAGAATTTATACATGTATCTGCCGAATTTTCTGAAGAAAGCAGAAACATTTCCGTAGCCTGGGCTATTGCAAAAGAATGGGAAAACTCTCACTTTGAAATAGAAAGGTCAATTGATAATGTGAAATCCTTTGAAAAGATAGGTGAAGTTGAAGGTATTGGCTACACCGATGAAAGATCAGATTATAATTTTAATGACAAAAGTCTTCCATTGAATGGTGGAATGGCATATTACAGATTGAAGCAAGTAGACTTTTCAGGATCCTTTTCCTACAGCGACATCATTGGTGTAAGAATACCATCAATGGCTATTACCAATGGCATCTGGCGCGCATACCCCAATCCAACCAAAGGTAATAAGCTAAACATTGACTTGGTGAACTCTCAGGAATATTCCGAAGAACCCATTACAGCAAGGCTGGTTTCTTCTTTGGTGGGAAGCGTATTGATTGAGGGCAGCACTATTCAAGAGGTTTCCGAAAAACTTGGCAATAAACTCCAAACTTCCCCAAATGGCATCTATGTCATAGAAGTACATTGGGGACAAAAAAGAGAATACCTAAAAGTTCTGAAAAATTAATGTTAACAGATATGATTAAAAGGGTCAGCAGCTAAAACTACTGACCCTTACTTTTTTATTGTTAACTGGTGGAATAACTGAAATACAAATCATCACATATCATCCTCATCAAAATCCTCCTCATCCGGAGCGCCCATGTCAAACATACTGCTGAACAGGTCCTTAAACTTCAAACCTGTATCCAGCAGTTTTTTGCTCAGTTGACTGTATTCAGCCAAACCATGAAGCAAAAATTCCATGAAAAACTCCCTTTCTTTTTCAGGTAATTCTTTGACCATCTTGGTCACCAAATCCTCCAAGCCCGGTACTTGATGCAGTGCTGTCTTGAATTCTTTGTCAGATTGAGAAGCCAAAACATCAAGCTCATTTCCTTCCCCAAACCAGGACAAAGGCAAAACATAAGGATTGCCTTCTTTGTCCTTCTTCTTTTGCTCAGGAGAAGGAAAGTAATTTACAAATTGCGATCGAATAGCTTTCCCGATCAGATTGTAGGCGACTAATCCAGCCCCTTCCTGCTCTCCTTCATACACCAATTCTACCTTTCCTGTAATGGCAGGAATCACCCCTATGAGATCTGAGATCCGGGCAACGGTATTCTCTTCCTGATTGAGATAAAGCCTCCTTTCAGCAGCAGAAACCAAATTTTCATACGCAGAAATAGTTAACCTTGCAGACACCCCACTTTTCTCATCCACATACTCACTGCTTCTGGCTTCCACTGCGATCTGCTCTATCAGGTCTTTTAGCAATTCGGGCACATGGATTTTTTCAATGGGCTTTCCTTCAAGCCTGGCTTCTTGAGAAGTGATTCTTTTCCCTATTTCAATGGATTTTGGATAGTGTGTGATGATCTGGCTCTCAATCCTATCTTTCAAAGGCGTCACAATAGAACCCCGATTGGTATAATCTTCAGGATTGGCCGTAAACACAAACTGTATATCCAAAGGTAGCCTCAGCTTAAAACCACGGATCTGAATGTCCCCTTCCTGTAAAATATTGAACAGGGCGACCTGTATCCTTGCCTGCAAATCGGGCAACTCATTGATTACAAAAATCGATCTGTGTGACCTTGGTACCAGGCCATAATGAATCACTTTTTCGTCATTATAAGACAACTTCATCGTAGCAGCCTTGATCGGATCCACATCCCCGATCAGGTCAGCCACGGATACATCAGGTGTTGCCAATTTTTCCGTATACCTGTCATCTCTGTGCCACCAAGTGATAGGGGTATTGTCCCCTTCTTGGGCTATCAGCTCTTTGGCATAGCTGCTCAATGGTGCCAAAGGATCATCATTGAGTTCTGAACCGGCAACCACTGGTATGTATTCATCCAGGAGCTTGGTCATCATTCTGGCGATTCTGGTTTTTGCCTGACCCCTTAGGCCTAGAAAATTGATATTGTGACGGGACAAAATCGCCCTTTCTATATCAGGGATTACGGTCTCCTCAAATCCCCATATCCCCTCAAAAACATTTAGCTTCTGGCTGATTTTTTTGATCAGATTTAGCCGCAGCTCCTCCTTTATGCTTTTGGGCTGGTAGCCACTCTCTTTTAACTCTCCCAGGTTTTTTATTTTCAACAATTCCTCAGTAGTCAGCTTTTCGTAATTCATGTTTAAAATTTTTTAGTACGGTTTTTCCTGTAATCTTCAAAAATCAAATGCCCTAATCCTTTGAGGCTGCTATAATAGGCGTTGCCATTATTGACTTTGGTAAACTCTTTAACAAACTCTTTTAAGTATGGGTCTGAAGCAATCATAAATGTGGTTACCGGAATCTTTAATTTCCTGCACTGTGCAGCCAATTTCAAGGTTTCGGAAAGGATTTTACTATCAATTCCAAAAGCATTTTTGTAATATTTAATGCCTACTTTCAGACAAGTAGGCTTTCCATCAGTGATCATGAAAATCTGCTTGTTGGGATTTTTTCTCCTCCTCAGCAAGTCCATGGCAAGCTCCAGACCCGCTACCGTATTGGTATGATAAGGACCCACTTGCAAATAAGGAAGGTCCTTGATCTCTATCTGCCATGCATCATTTCCAAAAACTATCACATCTAGCGTATCTTTCGGATAGCGGGTTTTGATCAGCTCTGCCAGAGCCATAGCTACTTTTTTGGCAGGGGTGATCCTATCTTCACCGTATAGGATCATGGAATGGCTGATGTCAATCATCAATACTGTGGAAGTCTGGGTCCTGTATTCATTCTCTACCACCTCCAGGTCATCCTCTGTGAGCAGGTAGTCCCCACCAAAACCATGATTGATCTGGGCATTGCGGATAGAATCAGTAAGAGCAATCTGATCCAAACCATCTCCAAAGGCATAAGGTCTTCGATCTGTGCCCTTTTCATCTCCTGGTCCTGAGTGGGTAGTTTTGTGTGAGCCACCTTTTCCACGCTTGAGCTTACCAAAGATTTCCTCCAGCGCATTTTTCCTTATGGCCTGTTCTGCTTTTCCAGTAATCTTGATTTCACCTTTGGCATTCTCTTCAGTTAGATAACCCTTAGCTTTAAGGTCTTCTATAAAGTCACCTATTCCATAGCCGGGGTTGGTGAGATTGTAGCGCTTGTCCAAATTGCTCAACCAACTCAATGCCTCAGCCACATCTCCACCTGTCATGGTGACCAGCTGCATAAAAATATTAAGCAGGTTTTCGAAGGTATTTTTCTCCGGATCTTTGGGGGGTATGTATTTGGTAAATCGAAATCCTTTCATATTAGCATCATAACAATATGTCAGCCAAGGTGGTTTACTGAATATCACTAAATACCTGAGTTTATGAAAAGTTTCTTATTTCCAGTCGCTATTTCAACTGCCTTTCTGCTCGTATTTGTGACCTCAGTTTTTGCAGGATTGCATCCGGCAATAGTAATGTTCATGTTTGGTATTTCTCCGGCAATTGTCATTTGGATGGTCATAAAGGTGCTTAAAACTGATGTGGAGGTAAAAGATACCTTCGAAGAGAAATGGTACGAGGACAGGTAACAATTCCTGATGTAAATGATCTAAAAGAGTCCTCCACAAAACCTTTAAGATTCAATGTTACAAAACGAATTTATCCCGTCCATAAATTGTACTTACCGAATAAGTATAGTAATAAACAAATTCTATTTGCATAAAGTACATTTAAACAAAAATCAATTTCCAAATGAACCGGCAAATTAGAGTGTGTGGGAAAGTGCAGGGGGTGTTTTTCAGGAAAAGCACTCAACAGAAAGCACTTGAGCTGGGATTGAAGGGCTGGGTAAAAAATGAACCGGACGGTACCGTTCTGGTAGAGATTGAGGGAGATTTGCATTCCATCCTGGCAATGCAAAGTTGGTTGCGTTTAGGTCCTCCTCAAGCAGAAGTGGAAGAGTTGGAAATCATTACGGGTGAAGAAAGGAATTACGAAGATTTTTTGATACTTCAATAATTATTTGCACTCCCCTTCCGTAAAATTCAACACTCCATTTACCTTGGCATAACAATCATTCCCATAAGTTTTTCCATCGCAACCGCATACAGGTTGATACACATCATAACAAAATCTTACAGAATTGATTTTTGATTCATCAATGCAGTTATTATCGACTATTTCCCTTGGTTCTAATTCTTCACATTGAAATGCAGAAAAGCACAAACCTGCTAGTAAAACGAACAATACCACTGATTTTTTCATTGCACTTGTATTGAATTTACCCCTAAGACGTGAATGCCAAACTGAATGCTACATTTTTCCCATTACTTTCTTTTCTCCGGGCCTCAAACAGCCTTCCCGGAAATTTTGCTAATTTTGCCAACCTAAAATTTAAACCATTATGCTTGATAAACTCCAGGCACTCAAAGATAGATTTATAGAAGTAGGACAACTCATCATACAGCCTGACGCCATGTCGGACATGAGTAAATATACCAAGCTTACCAAAGAATACAAAGATTTGGAAAAAGTGGTGGAGCTGTATGATGAATACAAACTGGTTCTGGAAAATATCAGTAGTACAAAAGAGATCCTTGAAAAAGAAAAAGACCCGGACTTCAGGGAGATGGCCAAATCAGAGCTGGATGAACTGAAGAAAAAAGAGACAAAACTTGAGGAGCAGCTTAAGCAACAACTTATTCCCAAAGATCCCAACGACTCCAAGGATTGTATCCTTGAAATAAGAGGAGGAACCGGAGGTGACGAGGCTGCAATATTTGCTGGGGACCTTTTCAGAATGTATGAGAGGTTCTGTGAAAAACAAGGTTGGAAATTGACTGTTCTTGACCTCACTTTTGGATCCTCGGGAGGATATAAGGAAATCATCAGTACCATCACCGGAGCGGATGTCTATGGCATGATGAAATATGAATCAGGCGTACACAGGGTTCAAAGGGTACCCACCACGGAAACACAGGGAAGGGTACATACTTCTGCTGCATCTGTGGCAGTACTTCCCGAAATGGACGAAGTCGAGGTGGATATCAATATGAATGATATCAGAAAAGATACTTTCTGCTCCTCCGGTCCAGGTGGACAATCGGTGAATACTACTTATTCTGCAGTACGTCTTACCCACAATCCATCAGGATTGGTTGTGACCTGTCAGGATGAAAAGTCGCAGATCAAGAACTTCGAAAAAGCCCTGAAAGTACTTCGCTCCAGACTTTACGAAATTGAGCTTGCCAAACACAACGAATCTGTAGGCGCACAACGCAGGTCCATGGTAGGCTCGGGAGACCGGTCGGATAAAATCAGAACATACAATTATCCTCAGAGCCGGGTAACTGACCACAGAATCAATAGAACGGTCTACAACCTTCCTGACGTCATGGATGGAAACATTGAAGAATTTATCTCGGCACTTAGATTGGCAGAAAATCTCGAAAAAATGAAATCATCCGGAATGGAGGATTGAAGCATTTTATAAAAAACCACAGAGATTTTTATGAATTCTCATAAAAAGGACGTTAACTTAAGGTTAATAAATCCAACTTTTACATGAAGATACGCGGAAAAAAAAATATAGAACTCGTCACTTGGAATGACGGGCATTTTCATCATTTGTATCCCTTGGCAAACAACCCCAATATTGCCAAAAATCTCCGCGACAGCTTCCCTTCACCCTACACCATACATGATGCAAGGCATTGGATAGAACACAATCAAAAGTTCAATCCACCACAGAATTTTGCGATCGAGTACGAAGGTCAGCTGGCAGGCTCAATAGGCTCCGAAATCGGAAAAGATGAACTCCGGACCAATATGGAAATTGGCTTCTGGTTGGGAGAACTCTTTTGGGGAAAAGGAATAGCTACTGAAGCAGTTACCCTTTTTACAGAGTATGCCCTGGAAAAATTCCCGGAGATCAAAAGGATCTATGCGCAAGTATATGACTCCAACATCGGATGTATGAAAGTATTGGAAAATGCCGGCTTCGAACCTGAAGCCATCATCCGTCATGGTTACATTAAAAACGGGAAAGTCGGAGACCTCTTCCAATATGTTATCATTAGGGAAGAAGTAGAAAAATTTGACTAAAAAAACAAGGCCCCTGATTTGGGGCCTTTTTTGTTTTAACAGTGTTCGAGGGCCTGTTCTATATCCCAAATTATATCGGAAGGGTGCTCCACCCCAATAGAAAGGCGGACCAGTTTTTCCGTTATTCCAATACTTTCTTTGTCCTCCCTGGACACATCACTATGGGTCATGGTGGCAGGATGCTCTGCCAATGACTCCGTACTTCCCAGGGACACTGCCAATTTAATAAGCTTGAGGTGGTTCAAAAATCTGAAAGCCTCAGCTTCTCCTCCTTTAATATCAAAAGAAAGCATGGCACCTGCACAGGACAATTGTTTTTTGAATGTTCGGTACTGATCTGTATCCTCTTCCAGATGGCCCAAGTAATACACTTTTTCAACTTTAGGGTGTTTGGCCAGGTAATCAGCCACTTGTACAGTGTTTTCAGCCTGCTTGCTCATCCTCACTTTCAATGTCTCCAAGCTCCGCATCAGCAGCCATCCTGTCCAAGGACCGGCCATATTTCCAAGAAATGTCCTCAAAGTCCTCACCCTTTGCATAAATGGAGCCTTGCCCAACACCGCCCCAGCAATAAGATCAGAATGCCCTCCAATGTATTTTGTGGCGGAATAAACTACCAAATCAGCCCCATGCTTCAGTGGATGTTGCCATAATGGACCCATGTAAGTATTGTCCACACAGACCACGACTTCCTTTTCAGAATGGCTCAGCCTATTGGCTACTTTTCTGCAAATATCCAGATCAAAAAGTGCATTTGTAGGATTGGCCGGAGTCTCCACATACACCAGTTTTACTTTTTCATCCCAACCTTTTTCCTTGAGTCCACCCACTATTTCCTCCTCAGATTGGGAATTGGTAAAACCATGACCTTGAATGCCATACTGGGGAAGTACCTTGTTGATAAAATGATCCGTCCCTCCATATACCGGCTTACTATAGAGAATCACATCACCGGGCCGTAGGAATTCCAACATTACTGTAGAAATAGCAGACATCCCACTCTCGAATACAGCACACTCATCCGCTTCATCCCAAAGACAAAGCCTTTCCTCTAAAATCTGAAGATCCGGATTATTCAAGCGGGAATAAATCAAACCCAATTCCTCATTGGGCTGCTTTTCCCGCTGTCCGTATGCTACTTCAAAGAAGGCTTTCCCCTCCTCGGCAGAATTAAATACAAAAGTGGAAGTCTGGAATATCGGGCATTTAATTGCCCCTTCTGACAATGCTGGCTTATAACCATGCGACATCATCAGGCTTTCTGGATGAAAATATCTATCGTTCATCGTATTTGGGTTTATATACTGCAAATCAGCATAAATCCCCAAATTAAAACAACACTAGTAGTGAAATATAATTTTGAATATGACTAAAATACTTTAGTTATATTTTTTTTAGTCAGAATATTAATCTGTATAATAGAAAAATAGTGTATATTATTCTGTTGAGGAGATTTTAAACCCACCCTTGGTACAATAAATTACGGAGAATTATTTTACAAGTATTTTTTTGAAAATCTCCTGCTCACGGGTCTGAATACTGATGGTATGCAGACCTTTCGGCATATTTTCAAATTTAAACTGCTCCACTCCCTCGCTTGGGCTTATTTCATTCAATGTCTGTCCAAGTGCATTGTACACGCTGATCTTCCTCACGCCATGTATGCCCTTAATACTAAGGTGAAAATCACCGCTGGAAGGATTGGGGTAAACAGAAACTGAGGCTTGTTCTATTGGTCTTTCGATGATAGAAGTGATCAAGTTGACGTTGACAGCTAGAGTTTGTGCCTCCCCTTGGTCACAACCGTTTTCAGGTGTTACAGTGATCGTAAAATCTCCTTCCCTTTCCCATTGCACCCGTATGGAATTGCTTCCTTGGCCATCAAGAATTCTGCCCCCTTGGCCACTTATTCTCCACTGATAATTGACATCCGCTACATTGGTAACAGTATACACTTCTTCGGTCAATCCTACCATATCCGGACCTTCAATGACAGAAGGCAACTGAGGCGGAGTCTGCACCATGATTTCTTTGAGCGAAACTTCTCCGTTTCCGCAGGGATTCGAAGGAGTAACCCGTACATTTTGCTGATTGACATTGATCCATCGCACTACGATGCTGTTTGTGCCCTGCCCCTCGGTGATCAGACCTCCGTCGACTTCCCAGATAAATGTGGTACCCGGCACATCCGGGACGCTGTATTCCATAAAACTCTCCAAGCATACGGCTCCTTCCCCTTCAATCTCAGGGATATCTCTTGGCTCTGTAGAAACCAGCACTTCCAGCCCGGTAGTGCCTCCATTTCCACAGAAATTCCTTCCTCTCACCAAAACCGCATTTCTTCCCGGGACATCCCACTCCACTACAATTCTGGACGTTCCCTGGCCCTCAAGTATACTCCCCCCATCTACTCTCCACTCAAATTCAGTATCCAATTCCAATGCTTCCTGTACTGTGTAAACCTGCTGGCTCAGACATATATTATTTTCACCAAAAATCACAGTCGGGGTCTCCGGAACCTGACAGTCGTAATTGAATAAACTCCCTTTTTCTCCTACTGCAAAACCATTGCTTAAGGTACCGAAGCTGATTCCGGTAAAATCCTGAAATGTAGAGGTCACCAATCTTTCCCATGTTTCTCCACCATCTTTTGTCTGAATAATCAGCCCTCTTTCACCGGCGATAAACCCTACCGATTCGTCCAAAAACTCCACATCATTGAGATTTTGGTTAAAAGAAGTATTGATCCTGCTCCAGCTTGCACCTTTATCAGAAGTCTTGATGATGGTGCCACGATTGCCTATTGCGATGGCAGAAGTTTCATCCAAAATAGCCAGGGCATTCAGGTTTTCATTGGTCCCTGAAGCAATCCTCGACCAGCTGTCATTTTCCATTCTGGCCACAAAACCACCCGATCCGGTAAGTAAGCCGGATTCCTGATCAAAGAAAGCTATAGAACGAAAATTAAAAGAAGTATTTCCAATATTGATGACTTCCCAATTGACCCCGGCATTTTCAGTTTTCGTCAGAAACCCAGCATTCCCCACTGCATATCCTAGGTTATTGTTGAAAAAGAACAGCCCATTGATATTCTGGTTGGTACCTGGATTCAGAGAAGTCCAGTTGCCGCCAGAATTGGTAGTACGCAGGATATTGCCATTGTCTCCGGCGATATAACCGAATGCATTGGTGGTAAAAAACAACCCGTTAAAAGTAATAGAAAGTGGCCTTGACCTATCCACCAAAGTGTTTCCCCCATTGTTGGTGGAAAAAACCCTGCCGTTTGGCCCTATGATATAACCTAAAGTAGCTGTCCTGAATTGAGTTCCTGTATAATCTATCTCCCTTCCCGAAAGCCTCAGAGACCAACTTTGTCCTGAATTGGTAGAAGAAATCAAAAATCCATTGGTCCCTACCCCAAAAACAAGATTCGAATTGGTCCTAAATGCTACATCTACATAACTTTCGGTATTATTGATGTTGATACCATCAAAAGTAAGACCTGCATTGGTGGTCCTCATCAGCGTGGCATTTTCACCTGTAATCACACCCAAATTAGTGTTTGAGCGGTTAAATGCCACAGAAAGCAGGTTTCTCTCAGTACCAGAATTGATTCTTTCCCAATTGTTGCCGGCATTGACTGTCTTGAGAATGGTCCCTTGGTTGCCCACCACATACCCGGTATTTCCATTTACAAAATAAACATCATTCAGTGGCATATTTTGACCGGTATTGCTGCTTGACCAGTTATTTCCCCCATTAAAAGTCCGGATCACTTGTCCATTTGCGGCAGCTACATAACCTGTATCGGCATTAGCAAAATACAGCCCATGAAGGTCAGCGTTAGTGCCTATGTTTTGCCTAGCCCAGGATTGCCCGCCATTGGTGGATCTGTAGGTTTCGCCACCCTCACCAATAATGTATGCCCTACTTGCAGTAAGGAATTTGACTTTGTTCAATCTGACACTTGTCCCAATATTCACCAATTGCCATGAGCTGCCCCCATTGGTAGTCCTGTATACCTGCCCATTTTCACCAACCATCAGACCAAGCGTCTCATTGACAAAATCCACAGCAAGCATCCTGTTTTTGGTAGGGGCTTCCTGTTCAGTCCAGCTGAGTCCTCCATCTATGGATTTGAGTATAACCTGATTGCCGGAAATATACCCGACCTCTTCATTGACCCAAACTATTCCTGTAAATTGATTGCCCCAACCTCCCACTCTTCTCCAGGATTGAGCCGTTACTACTTCTTTGAAAAAAAGAAACACAAGCAGGAGACAAAAAGCTTTCTTCATGGGTTTAGATGAGTGACACGTACAAAAATAAGATTAATTAGGTAAAATGAAACTGATTCTTGTCAGTTGAAGAAATTGTAAACTAAACACTTAACCGAATAATCTTACAAAGAGCAAAATTCTCTGAAGAAACTCCTGATTAAGCCTTATTTTTAGGAATCTAAGCAAATGGACATGAAAAAAATATTTTACTTATTTCCTGTAATTTTCACCCTTTTCTCATGCAACTCCAATGAAAGAGTAAGCCGAGAGGTATTTGAGGAAGTCAACAAAAGCATGAAGGTGACCAAGGTCAATGAAGCTGAGCTGATCGAAACGGCGATCAAATGGGGCAATCAGATAAGCCAAGAAGCCCAGGAAGAGTTGATCGGAACACTACAGCAGGCCATCTCTGAAAAAGGCTTCCCCGGAGCGGTAGAATTCTGCAATGTTGAGGCTTTGCCAATACTCAAACAAGTGTCGGAAAAGTACAAAGTTGAGATTAGGAGAGTATCTTTTGATTATAGAAATCCGGAGGATGCCCCGAGAGAAGAAGAGGAAGGAATATTGGACACTTATGTATACAATATGGAGAATGACTTAGAAAGCGAACCAAGCGTCCAAAAATTTGACAATGGGGAAACACTGCTTTATTCAAGAGCGATCAAGATCCCAAGTGCACTCTGCCTCAATTGCCATGGGAAACCAGATCAGGATATCGATCCCAAAACCCTTGAAAAAATCAATGAGTTATATCCGGAAGACAGGGCAACCGGTCACAGTATGGGTGATCTGAGAGGTATGTGGAGCATTAGATTTCCTAAAAAAGAGGTGGTGAAAAAAATGGGGTCATGATCACATACTTTCTTTGCATTAGCCTCGGCTTTTTGTTCTATTTGGGGTAAAACCTTTACAAATTCTTGGGAATGGGCTATTTTTCAGTCTAATAATTCCCGACATGAAACCCAAAAGTAAATTCAGCATTATTCTTTTTATCGGAGTACTTCTCTTCCCTTTTTTCGGATGGAAAACGATGGTCAGCAATTTTGACCCTTACACCCAGCATATACCTGATTCAGAAGTCAGTTTCGACTTGGTCCCCATCCCCGCAGGTAGCTATATAATGGGCAGTGAAGAATTGGATGATGAAAAACCCAGCCATACAGTTGAAATTTCGCCTTTTTGGATGGGAACACATGAAATAACATGGGATATTTTTGAACTGTTTTTGGACAAAAACTATGAAGAAGCAATAGCAGATAAGCCACTCCCAGAAGGTGTGGACGGCCTCACCCGGCCAAGTATCCCTTATCTGGACATGACCTTTGGGATGGGCAAAGAAAGTATGCCTGCCATAGGAATGACCCAATATGGCGCCATTCAGTTTTGTAAATGGCTATACCTGAAAACAGGAATATTTTACAGACTTCCTACTGAAGCGGAGTGGGAATACGCTGCCAGAGCGGGCAGTAGTACCAAGTATTTTTTCGGCAATGACGAAAGCAAACTAACAGAATATGCCTGGTATGCTGAAAACAGTGCCCAGTCCACACAAAAAGTCGGACTAAAAAAAGCCAATCCTTGGGGATTATATGATATATTAGGGAATGTAATGGAGTGGACTTCTGACCAGTACCTTCCAGATGCCTATCAGAATAGGACTGACCATGTAAACCCGATTGTACCTCATGAAAAGTTGTACCCCTCTTCCATCAGGGGAGGCCACTACCAAAGTCCAGCTGAAGACTTGAGAATGTCAAAGAGATTTGCTTCCACTCCTGAGTGGAAAAGGATAGATCCCCAGATCCCAAAAAGCCAGTGGTGGTTTCCCGAAGCGCCTTTTGTAGGACTTAGAGTAGTGAGGCCTCTCAAGACACCCTCGGAGCAAGACATCTGGGCATATTACAACAAAGCACCTATTGCAGATTATTAACCAATAACAACAAAACCATGAATAACCAAAACCCAAAAAAAAGAAGAGACTTCTTAAAAGCCTCAGCATTGGCTACAGGAGGTCTTTTTCTTCAGCCCTGGAACATTCCGGGAGCTTACGCCTCAGGCACCGATGAAATCAAGCTTGCCGTCATTGGATGTGGCGGAAGAGGTACAGGAGCTGTATTTCAGGCATTCGATACCGGCCACAACATCAAACTGGTGGCTATGGCAGACGCCTTTCGGGATAGAATTGACAAAAGCTATCAGCCTATCTTTGATAAATATGGAGCCGACAAGGTAGATGTTCCTGAAGAGAGGAAGTTCGTAGGTTTTGATGCTTACAAAGAAGCAATCAAAATGGCCGACGTGGTCATCCTTGCAGCACCTCCAGGATTCAGACCTGCTCATTTTGAGGAATCTGTAAAACAAAACAAGCAGATTTTTATGGAAAAGCCCGTAGCAACCGATGCGGTGGGCATCAGGAAAGTATTGGCAGCGGCTGAAGAAGCAAAAAGAAAAAAACTCAATGTAGTAGTCGGGCTTCAAAGACACTATCAGGACAATTATCGGGAGACCATCAAAAGAATACATGATGGTCAGATCGGAGATATAGTAGGTGGACAAGTCTACTGGAATGACGGAGGAGTATGGGTCAATGCCCGTCAACCAGGGCAGACTGAAATGGAATATCAAATGAGAAACTGGTATTACTTCAACTGGCTGTGCGGAGACCATATTGTAGAACAACACGTACACAATATTGATGTAGCCAACTGGGTCAAAAAAAGCCATCCTGTAAAAGCATATGGCACAGGCGGGAGACAGGTAAGGACCGGAAAGGACCATGGAGAAATTTTTGACCATCATTCTGTAACTTTTACCTACGATGACGGAACCGTGATTTTCAGTGAATGCCGGCACTTCCCGGGAGCAGCAAACAGAGTAGATGAAAGTTTTCAGGGTACCAAGGGGTCAGTATTCCTAAGTGCCGGAAACCACGGTATTCTGACTGACCGGAACGGCAAAGAGCTGTACAACCATGACCGACAAAACAACCGAAACCCTTATCAGGTGGAGCATGATGAACTCTGGGCTGCAATCGTAAATGGAGAATACAAGTTTGCCGATGCTGAAAATGCCGCCAACAGCACCATGACCTCTATCTTGGGAAGGTATGCCACCTATTCCGGTAAAGTCGTCACTTGGGACGAAGCCATCAATTCTGAAGTGGACCTTATGCCAGAAACATTGGCTTGGGACGCCAACCCAAAATTGCTTCCAAAAGATGACGGGTATTATCCTTATGCAATTCCAGGAAAATCAAAAGTATTCTGAAAATGAAAAGAAGGAATTTTATCAAAAATCTTAGCTTAAGCGGAGCCATTGCAAGTATTGCAGGTGGAAGCAGCCTTTCTGCTTATGCCCTATCAAATAACCCTGAAAAGACTTTCAACTTGGACTATGCCCCTCACTTTGGCATGTTCAAAGCCCATGCGGGAGATGACCTGATGGACCAGCTCAAATTTATGGCAGATCAGGGTTTTCGCTCCTTGGAGGACAATGGACTTCTTGGCCGGCCCAAAGAAGTGCAGACAAAAATCGGTAAGGAGCTTGAAAGGCTGGGGATGAGAATGGGAGTATTTGTAGTAGATGGCGGGGACAATTGGAAGGTCTCTTTGACTACCGGGAAGAAAGAATTTGTAGACACCTTTGTCAAGACCTGCGAGGCTTCGGTAGAAGCCGCCAAAAGAGTCAATGCCAAATGGGCAACCGTAGTGCCGGGCTTTTTTGAAAGAAACCTCCCGATTGGCATTCAGACGGGGAATGTGATCGAAGCACTGAAAAGAGGAGCCGAAATCTTTGAACCACACGGCTTGACCATGGTGCTTGAGCCATTGAGTGATACGCCGGATTTGTTTTTGCGCCATTCTGACCAGTCCTATGCTGTCTGCAAAGCAGTGGATAGCCCTTCCTGCAAAATCCTCTACGACGTATACCACATGCAGCGAAATGAAGGCAATATCATCCCTAATATGGAAAAGTGCTGGGAAGAAATCGCTTACATTCAGATCGGAGATAACCCGGGCAGAAAAGAACCGGGAACAGGAGAAATCAATTACCTAAAGGTATTTGAGTTTATCCACAATAAGGGGTACCAAGGTGTGATGGGAATGGAGCATGGTCTTGCCAACTCAGGCAAAGAAGGTGAAAAAGCATTGATAGAAGCCTATAGAAAAGCAGATAGTTTTAAATAAAAAAGCAAATTAGAACCTTCAAATAAATAAGTCGAGATTGTCAGGTTTTGGCTTCCTTTCCAAAAATCCATAATTTGTATGTGTTTATATTTTGACCATACAAACCTAAAGGCTATGAAGATCCAAATGATTTGGCTTGGAATGTTGTTTTTATTGCTTTCCTGTCAGGAAAACAGAAAAACCTCCATAATAGAGGCACCAAAGGGATGGATCGTTTTTGAAACACCTGTGCAAGCTTCTCTGAGAGGTCTATCTCCTGTGACTGAAAACCTGGTCTGGGCCAGTGGATCAGAAGGCACTTGGCTAAAGACTATAGACGGTGGAAAAACATGGGAACACGGAAAAGTCAATGGTTTTGACACTTTAGATTTTAGAGACATTGAAGGAATAGATGCTTCTACAGCGATCATCATGTCCTCTGGTCAGCCTGCGTTGATACTGAAGACTAAAGATGGAGGGAAAAGCTGGGAGAAAAAATTTGAAGGGACTGACGAAGACTTTTTCGACGGTATGTTTTTTCAAAGAAAAAAAGGAGTTCTCATAGGAGATCCAGCCAATAACACATGGAAAATAATCACTTCCAATGATCTTGGAGAAACCTGGACGGTCAGTGAAAGGGGCCCGGAAGCTAAATCAGGAGCCGGATCATTTGCGGCCAGTGGCAGTACCATACTCAAAGATGAAAACAGAATTTGGTTTGCCTCAGGCGGAGAAGAAAGCAACATATACTTCTCCCCTGATGGAGGAATGCATTGGAGAAAAATTTCCACTCCGATTTTGCAAGGTGAGCCTTCCCAGGGAATATTTTCTTTAGCAAAAATCAGCAGTAATGTACTTGTTGCAGTAGGTGGAGACTATCTTCAGCAAGACCTTTCAGAAAAAAACGTGGTCATTTCTCAAAACGGAGGGTTGGAATGGCACTTGGCCCAGGGAAATTTACCTAATGGATACAAATCTGGTGTTGCCTATTTTCCTTTTCATCATTGGCTGATCAGTGTGGGTCCAAGCGGATCGGATTTTTCTAAAGATGGAGGACATAATTGGCAAAAATTTTCAGATGAAGGATTCCATGCAGTATTCAGAGACAAAGCTCAAAGTAGCATCTGGGCTTCAGGTGCAAAAGGAAAAATTGCAAGACTTGATTATTGAATCTTCATCAAAAGTTAACTCCTCAAAATTAAGTTATTGACATGAATATCACTATTTTGAAATTTTAATTTTCAAACTATTCGGAAGAGAATTACCAAATCCACGTATTCTCTATTATATTTAGTACCCTGACAAAACAGATTTTATTATTTTAGTTATATTGTCAGCTCTATATTTGACTCTAGACCACATCTTACCCTAATGGAAACATTTGATATCATACCCTCAATATGGCTGATTGACGGCAAATGTGTCCGTCTCAAAAGAGGCGACTTTGCGACACAGGAAGTCATTTCCAACAACCCTGTAGAAATTGCACAGGCTTTTGAAGATCATGGAATCCGCTGGCTTCATTTAGTGGATCTGGATGGTGCAAGGAGAGGTGAACCGAAAAATTACCACATCCTGGAAGCCATTACCGGATATACCAACCTCAAAGTGGATTTCACTGGAGGTATTTCAACTGATGGTGACGTATTAAAGGCATTGGAAAATGGTGCAAATGCCATTACAGCCGCATCTGTAGCTGCTGCATATCCTGAAAGGTTCTCCCAGTGGATCATGTCCTATGGCCGTGAAAAAATCTTCATGGCAGCTGACACCAATCCTGCCGACCACAAAATCAAAGTCAGAGGATGGCAGAAAAAAACCGAAATTGACCTTTTTGACCATATAGAATTTTTCTATGAAAGAGGATTAAAGTACCTAAAATGCTCTGATGTGACCCGTGATGGGGTAATGGAAGGCCCCAACCTTGATCTTTACAAGGAAATTGTGGACAAATTTCAGGGTATCCGTCTGGCAGCTAGTGGAGGTGTGAGAAATACGGATGATTTCATCAAGCTAAAAGAAGCAGGAGTCACTTCTGTGGTGTTTGGTAGGGCCTATTATGAAGGAATAATCACATTGAAAGACTTGGACAAGTTCATGGCTGAACACGGAAACTGATCAATCTATTCAGTTCTCGGGTCTTTGTCGAATTTTTATACTATTAAAATCACAAAGACTCGAGAACTTATACCTTTTTACTATTTTTCTGGATCCGTCCGCGTAATCTGCGGGAGAAAAAATATTTTTCAATAAGAAAATAAAAATTCGCTCAGGTCAGGTTTTACCTTTCTTTCTCTTTTCAACTCCCGCTGATAAAGGTATTCTCCCAGTTCAGCATAAAAGGGAAATGCTATTTCTTCAAATTCATACTCGTTGTCATTGAGGGTTTCGTTAGCATTGACATAAATGACCGCCGAAACAAAAAACTCCACCTTGTTTTCGAAGTCCACAAAGTACACCCCGTCCAATAAATGCCCATAAGCCATGCCTGTCTTGTTGAAGATCCTAAAGTTGTCAGGAATAGGATTTTTATCGGTTCCAAACTTCACAAACTTCGAATAACTGTCATAAAACTCCGGCAATTCATATTTGGGATAATCACTTTCTCCGGGAAGCATGGACATATATTTCAGCACAAATAGCCTGTCCTCTTCCGAGATATGAAAACGCTGTGCCGAATCAAACTTTTCAGGAAAAACCAACCGCATCACAGTGCCATGAAAATCCGAAAGCGCATACTTGTTTTTGAAAGTAAAATCCATGGGTTCTGAGACCTTTTCACCTCCGCTCACATATGCTTTTCCTATACTTGGATTCCCTTCTACAGAATAGGCATTTGATGCTTCCCTGCCCGGCAATTCCAAAATCACCTGACCTTCAAAATCCACAAACTTTATAGGATTAAAATGACGGTTCTCTTCAGGGCTCATTGGCATACTCAAACGATGGTTGATCACTGTGTGATTCAGACCTTTTTCCTTCATTTTATGATTGATATAATCCTGACCCAAAAGCTCATAGAGTCTGTTATAGGCATCATTATCACTTACCAAAAGGATTTTCTTAATATAATGAGCAATGCTGGGCATGAGATTGGCAGAAGTACTATCAGCGAAGGCTGGCACCTGTGATTCCCTTATCGAATCTGTGACCATGGCACTCTCTTTTGATAGCCCAAAAACATCTTGCTCGGAAAGCCACTCAAGAGCCAATACTGCAACAGGAAGCTTCACGGTAGAAGCAGGGTAAAAATACCGACCGTCGTCAAGGTTAAATTCAAAATGCTTAAAAACAGGGTCATTGCTCTCACTACGGTCTATTTGGGTGTATTTAATCTGTACCTGATACTTGTCCGCGTTTTCCAAAACTTCCTTCAGAATAGGGTATTCTTCAGAAACGTTTTTGAAAATTCCGGCATCTTTTTGATTACAACTCACCAAAAAGTACACTAGTAGAAGTGAAAAAAATCCAAGAAAACGCATAATTACCTATTTAAATTTCAAGTGAGAATAGTGGACTTTTGCAGCTGCCCCTGAATCTTTTCCAAAATTCTATACAATCTTTCCAAGTCCTCCTGTTCATGATGGGCAGACAATACAATCCTATTGATCCAAGGATCAGTAGGTTCTGGATATGGGAAAGAACTGATGATAATCCCTTCCTCTTCTAACTGACTGACCCACCTCCTATTTTTGAAAGCGTATACAGGAAAGTTTGCATCATTTTCTAATCCTGAAATCTTATTGATTACAGAGTTAAAGTATGATTTGTTTTTCTGTAAGGTCTGAAAGCGTTCCCTAAAGAGATCCTGTGCTTGCAAAAAAGCCCATAGATAAGCCTGAGGAGGAGGAGATGCCGAACGGAATATTTTTCTGTTTCCAATACCTATCAACTGCTGCACAGGCCCCAATGTGATCCCTGCAGGCATTCCGAGGCCCTTGCCAAGTGACCCTGATACCACTAGCTCTACAGGCAAAAACTTCCACCTGTTATAAGTCCCGTATATATCTTCTCCCACAGTACCGAAAGCATGGCTGTCATCGACCAAAAAAGTGTATTGATGTTTCCTTGGAAGGTAACCAATCCAGCTGAAGTCGTGTACAGATGGCTTCAAAGGGTCTACAGCATTGGCCAGAATAAGAATCCTCTGCGATTTAAGCGTCTCGCACATTTCCTTGACATGCTCTTTCCAGTCTTCAAAAGTCTGATTAGGATCCGGGTTCAATTCCTCAGGAAGTATCGCCGGATGTGTATCAGGTGCAATAAATATATAATCTGTAAAATCCAGCAAGTAATTGACAGTAGCATAACCAGCCAGGTAGCCGCTGCTCCAGACCATGGCCTTATCGGCTCCTGATTTTTCCGCGAAATAGTTCTCAAACTGATCAAATATATTCAGTCGAACATTATTGATTCTGCTTAATCCATGATTAAGACCCAAATTTTTGATTCCCCGGATAACCAAGTCCTCAAACTCTTTGGAGGTTCCCATTCCTAAATAATCTGTACCACTGAAATACAAATATTCTTTATTGTCTCTGATAATTTGTCGACCGATTTTGGTTTGAAGGTGAAATAAGCTCATTTGGCCTTAAGTTGGGTGATAGGGTGAGGTAGAACTTACACTAAGATAGCCTCAATTAATTCATTCATTTTGAATTTTCCAAAAAATACCTAAAAAAAATCTCATGGAGACTAAAATTAATCCATTTTGAACCATGAAATTTAAAGTTTCGGAAAGGATCTGTAATTATAAGCAGAGTTTTAATTAAAAAGCCCGGCAATTTTTACCAGGCTTTTACTTTTACCAAGTTCTGCTTCCTCCCCCTCCTCTCCAGGGTCTTCCTCCCTGAGGTTCTTCCTGCTGTTTGAAATTGCCAATAATGTAGGTAAATGAAATCAACCCGTATCTGGTAAGCACCCTTGTAAATGTATCCTCTATGGCCACATCATTCACTGCTCTGCCAATGGCATTGTTTTGATTGAGCAGGTCAAAAATACTCAACTTCAACTCACCTTTATTGTCTTTGAGAAACCTATACCCTGCCTCAATATTCCAAAGCCAAACAGATTGGTCCAACTCTGCTGAGATTCCACGGTAAAGCGCATTATTGACCACATTGGACACAAAGAGCTTTCCATTATTTGGACTGTAATAGAGCCTGACATTTGAGTTTTGGATATAAAAATTATTGTTCAGGTTAGTCTGTAAACTGCTGTTGACAATGGTGTAAGTTCCAGTCGTGGCAAGGGTAAAGTCAAAATCCTTACTGATATTACTGGTAAGGGTAAGTCCTTGGCTCAGGTCCAGATTATCATTGAAGTTTCTCTGCCCATTGATGATACCTGGTGTCCTGTTAAGAGAAATACTGGAGTTTGAATTGAACTGTGATTTCAGTTTTTTGACAGGTGCACCATAGGTGACAAACAATCTGGACC
Source organism: Arthrospiribacter ruber (assembly GCF_019343195.1). Lineage (GTDB taxonomy): Bacteria > Bacteroidota > Bacteroidia > Cytophagales > Cyclobacteriaceae > Arthrospiribacter > Arthrospiribacter ruber. Next base: position 287,965 of record NZ_RPHB01000003.1, on the reverse strand, counting down.
TAAACTGACCTGAGATATTTTCAGGTCTGCTGATTTGTGCTCCTGGCCTCAAAAGCACATCTCCATTGATCAAGGTATCTGACTGAGCGACAAATATGCTATTGCCGATAAAATTTTCGGTCATAGAGAAAAACAGGAACGAAAAGAAAGTTCTGGATTTCTCCATGTTGATTTTAGAAAAATTAGTAAATACCGAATGGCTGTAAGCCTGTCCTAGATCAGGATTACCCACGAAAAGCTGCAGCGGGTTTTGGTTATTGATTACATTCTGAAGCTGATTGACAGCGGGCTCCTGAGTATTGGTTCTGTACCTTAGCCTGAAAGAGGTTCCTTTTTCACGGTTTCTATAAAATGCATTCATCCCCGGAAGGAAGTTGCTGAATGTTCTGTTGAATGACTGCTCAAAAGGGAAAAGACTTTCATTGTCCTGAGCTGCATACTGGTAATCCAGATTGGCATTGATATTCCAGTTTTTGAAGTTGTAGCTATATCCCGCACTGGGTCTTTGGATGACAAACCTATTGTCAAAAACGTTACTCAAAGCAGTATCCAAGACCATCATCCCGATTTCAGGAACCAAAGCAAAGGTCTGTTGATCGGCTGAGGTCTTATTATTGCCCACCTGATAAGAAAGGGTCAATAAGGATTTGTCATTTAAGGCCTCCGTAAACTGTAATGTCGTCCTATAATTGAATCCATCTGATAGTCCAATGGTTTCCTGCTCCAAGGTATCCCGGATGTCCCGGATAAAATCCCTATTGGCAGCAATGAGTTCGGATAGTTGGTCCCTTTTGTTCCAAGCTGTAAATACAGTGGTGGATAAGGTCCTTCCCTTTTTGTCAAACTTATACCTGTACACCAGGTTATTGGACAGGTTGTACCCTTCCGTAGTGGCATCAGAAATATTTCTGGTGCCACTCAATGGATCTCTGGATCCCGAGAAATTGATTCCATCTCTGTCCAAAAAGGTCCTATTGTTTTGAAAATTGAGAGACGGACTGATAATCAAAGCATTTTTTTCATTTACATCATATTCAATACGGCTATTGATTCTGTGGTTGTTGTTGCGTACCGTATTGATAAGGGTTTCATCATAAAACTGACTGTTTTGTTCTGAAAGTATAGTCTCCCTGTTGGTCAGTCTGAAGATGTTGTTATTGGTGGAATTAAAAAAATAAGATGCTGTGAGGTTCATTTTGCTTCCTACTTTGTCACTGTAGTTCAATCCCAAGCTATTGGTAGTTATGATACCATTGTCTTGCGGCACCAGAAAATTACTTCCTGCTCCGCCGCCACCCCAGCCTCCACCGCCGGGTCTACCTCCTCCACCTCCACGGCCTCCGCCACCCTGACCACCTGTTACGCCTACCAGATCCTGAGAAGAAAAGTTTTGTTGGTTGATATTGTTAAATAGCCCAATAATCGAGATCCTTTTATCTCCTTTAAAGATATTAAAGCTTCCTCCTGCTGAGTAGCGATCATCCGTTCCGCCCCCAGCATATACACGTCCAAACTGACCGCTTCTTTTATCAGGCCTGGTCACAATATTGATGGTTCTGGAGTAGTTCCCATCATCAAAGCCAGTAAGCCTTGATTGGTCAGACCTTTGGTCCAGGATTTCAACCCTATCTATTACATCCGCCGGTAAATTCCTCAGAGCCACAAATGGATCACTTCCAAAAAACTCCCTGCCATCTACCAAAACTTTTTCTACTTGTTCTCCCTTTGCCTGTATTTCTCCATTTTGGATGGTAACCCCTGGAATTTTTCGCACAAGATCTTCTGCATCAGCATTTTCCCTGGTTTTAAAGGCATTGGCATTAAAAGATGTAGTATCACCTTTTACCTCGCCCACAGGAATCTGGCCCTCGATAACCACTTCGCCCAATAGCTTGCTGTCTTCTACCATGGTAAATGTACCCAGATCCAGACGCTCGCTGATATTGTGGTTTTTGGTGATTCTCTGATAACCTAAATAAGAAATCTCTATCAATACATCAGGAATATCGGGGCGCCTTACTTCGAATGATCCGCTCACTCCAGTAACTGTTGAAGTCAGCAGGGAATCAGTTACGGTCTTGACCAGAACATTAGCTCCTATCATAGCCTCATTGGTGCCCCCTTCAAGCACTTTTCCCTTGAGAATCAAATCATTTCCATCCCGACGCTGAGCATTGGCTTCCTTCAAGGATAAAATGGAAAGCGTGAAAAACATCAAACAAAGTAAAATTATACGCATAGCTGTTGGTTTGAATTCACTTTTAGACCTTCACTGGATACAAAAAGTTTAAGGCACTTAATGGGGAAATTTTAAAAGGATAAAAAGTGAGGCTAAAAGGTCAAAAAACAATTTTAACTTGAAATGAGAACAAAAAAAGCCAGAAGAACTAAGAGCTCTTCCGGCATGGTGGTGCTGTATATAAATTAATCTTTTAATTCTACTCGTATGGAAAGCTCTTTGAGCTGATCCTCGGACACGGTACTCGGTGAGTCTATCATCACATCCCTTCCTGAATTGTTTTTGGGGAATGCAATGTAATCTCGAATAGAATCAGATCCGCCGAATATCGCACAGAACCGGTCAAACCCAAAGGCTATTCCTCCATGGGGGGGTGCTCCGTATTCAAATGCTTCCATCAGGAAGCCAAACTGCTTCTGCGCTTCTTCATCAGAAAACCCAAGGTGCTTGAACATCAACTGCTGTGTAGGCCTGTCATGAATCCTGATAGATCCTCCTCCGATTTCCACACCATTGATGACAAGGTCATAGGCATTGGCCCTTACTGAACCTGGATCCGTCTCCAAAAGTGGAATATCTTCTTTCTTCGGTGAAGTAAATGGATGGTGCATAGCATGAAAGCGTTCTGTTTCCTCATCCCACTCCAATAATGGGAAGTCAACCACCCAAAGTGGCTTGAACACATTCCTGTCTCTTAGACCAAGTTCTTCACCCATTTTAAGACGAAGCTCAGACATCTGCTTGCGGGTAGCTTTTTCTTCTCCGCTCAATACAAGCAACAAGTCTCCTGGCTCAGCGCCCATGAGGTCGGCCCAAGCTTTGAGATCTTCCTGACCATAAAACTTGTCTACAGATGATTTGAAAGACCCGTCAGCATTGCATTTGACATACACAAGTCCTTTGGCTCCTATCTGTGGTCTCTTTACCCAATTGGTCAATTCATCTAACTGCTTTCGTGTGTATTCTCCGGCACCTTTTGCACAGATACCCAAAACGATTTCAGCATGGTCAAAAATCGCAAAACCCTTATTCTGGGCAAGGTCATTGAGTTCAGCAAACTTCATATCAAACCTCAGGTCAGGCTTGTCATTGCCATAGTACTTCATGGCGTCTGCAAAAGTCATTCTTTGGACCTCTTCCAGCTCTATACCTTTGACATTCTTGAAAAGATGTCTTACCAGTCCTTCAAAAGTGCTGAGTATATCCTCTTGATCCACAAATGACATTTCGCAGTCAATCTGTGTAAATTCAGGTTGTCTGTCTGCTCTGAGATCTTCATCCCTGAAACACTTGACTATTTGAAAATACCTGTCAAATCCCGATACCATCAAAAGCTGCTTAAAAGTCTGCGGTGACTGAGGCAAAGCATAAAATTCGCCCGGGTTGACCCTGCTCGGCACCACAAAATCACGGGCACCTTCTGGTGTGGATTTGATCAATACAGGTGTTTCCACCTCTATAAAGTCCTGGGCATCCATGTATTTTCTGGTTTCCTGCATCATCCTGTGACGGAGCTGTAGTTTTTCCCTGACTACACCTCTACGCAAATCCAGGTAACGGTATTTCATCCTGAGGTCATCTCCGCCATCCGTCTCATCCTCAATAATAAATGGAGGCACTTTGGCAGCATTTAAGATCTCAAGCTGATCTACTTTGATTTCAATATGACCCGTAGGGATTTTATCATTCTTTGAAGTTCTTTCTATCACAGTACCAGTTGCCTTCACCACATACTCTCTACCCAAGGAAGCTGCTTTTTCCAACAATTCTGCTTGGGTGGAGCCTTCTTCAAATATCAATTGGGTGACACCATAACGGTCGCGCAGATCTACCCAGATCAATCCTCCTTTGTTTCGGACCCTTTGTACCCATCCGGCTAAAGTCACTTTTTCGTTGACATTCTCTATCCTTAGCTGTCCGCAAGTATGAGTTCTATGCATGTTTTTTGGTATTTTTTTAAAGTGGACAAAGATAAACAAACCTTGCAGAGTATGCTATGTAGCCTTCATAAGATTGCAGGTAATTTGTCTTTTCTTCAGATTTTTCAATAGTCAAGTATCAATAATGTACCGTTCTTCAAGTTTTTTTGAAAAATTGAACAGTGTCGAAGACAAGATTTCCCATTCTGGGCGTTAGAACTTTGAAGCTTCGAAATGTTAAAATTTTCAGATTGACTCAACAATCCTTGCAATTTGACCCGAATTTAAATTTCTTTGAGTATTCAGCCCAAATCAAAAAAATTGAAATAAATAATGGTGAAAAAATGGATAGGCGTAAGTGCCTTGGTAGCAGTATTGGTAGGTGGCTACTTTATAGTCGAAAATAAGTTTTCAGAGGCCCCCGAATTGTTAGCCGAAGAAATTGAAATAGAAGAGTTCGAAATTCAGGAAGAGGAGAACCTGCTTTTCGGAATCAACATCAACGGTCTACAGATAACCGAAGGAATCGTAGGAAAAAACCAAACCCTGTCTTCCATTCTCAGTCCATTCAATGTCCCTTATGAGATCATAGATCAGATCGCCAGAAAATCCAAAGACGTTTTTGATGTCCGCAAAATCGCTTTCAACAAAAAATTCACCGTACTTACTCCTGAAGACTCTTCACAAGCCCAATTTTTTATTTACGAACCCAATCCTTCTGAATATGTGGTCTTCAAGCTCGACGACCTGGAAATCTACAAGGAAGAAAAACCAGTGGAATTGAGACATGTAGAAAAAGGCGGAGTCATTACGGATAACCTTTCCTTCAACATGAACAGACTGGGAATCACAAATGACATGATTGACCAGTTTGCAGATCTTTTTGGCTGGTACGTCAACTTCCAGGGACTTCAAAAAGGTGATGTTTTCAAGGTGGTTTACAAGGAAAAAGTGATAGAAGATCAAGTCGTTGGAATCACTGACATTGAAGCCGCATATTTTCAGCACAAAGGGCAGGAATACCATGCCATTCCATTTGAACAAAACGGAGAGGTGAATTTCTTTGACCAGGAAGGAAACAGCTTCAAGAAGTCATTTTTAAGAGACCCGGTGAAATACACCAGAATCAGTTCCAAGTATAATCTAAGACGTTTTCACCCCGTACAAAAAAGGTACAAACCCCATCTTGGGACTGATTACGCAGCTCAGCCAGGTACTGAAATCAGGACTGTGGGAGACGGTACCGTGGTGGAAGCAAGATTTACGAGTGCCAATGGAAATTTTGTAAAGATCAAGCACAATGATACCTACACCACCCAGTATTTGCACATGTCCAAAATAGCCTCGGGCATGAAACCTGGTACCAGAGTAAAACAAGGTCAGGTCATCGGGTTTGTGGGCAGTACCGGTTTGGCTACAGGTCCTCACCTTTGCTTCAGATTCTGGAAAAACGGTAAGCAGGTGGACTGGCTGGCAGAGAAGCTTCCTCCAGCTGATCCTATTTCCAAAGAAAACAGGGAAGCATTTGAAAGGATCAAGCAGGAAAAAATCCATCAGATTGCTGGGATTCTGGTCCAAGAAGAAGAAAAAAAGCTGTTGGCTGAAAATTAAGCAAAACAAAAGACCTCCCGGCCGGGAGGTCTTTTGTTTTTTGTTCCTTTATAATTGTCTGCTATTTCTCAAGAATTAAATTTTTGAGATCTTCCTTATTACACTTTTCAGCACTTCCACTGATCCAGCCTTTTGGCAAGAAGTAGATTTTGTCCGAATCTGAAAACGCTTCCAAGATCATTTCGGACCTTCTGTTCATCTGATGGCTTTGTTCGGGACACTTCACGCCATCACCACAGTCATTGATCAACTTCTCTTCACCAAACCACCTTAGCTTTACCCTGTCCGGACCTATACCAAACTTGGAAACATATTCTCTAACCGCATCTGCCCTTCTTTCACTCAACTTTTCATTGTAAGCATGACTCGCCCTGGAATCCGTATGACTGGATACCACAAGCTCTATGAAATCGTATTTTTTCATCACTTCACCAAGACTTTCCAAAACTTCAACAGCATCCTTTCTTATCTCAAACTTATCCAAATCATAATAAATGGTATCAGTCAAGATGGTCAGATTATAAGGTACCTGCATCAAAGTATAATCCCTTCGCAACGTATCTGCATCCATTCCAACTGAACTCAGTGATTGGTCCTCTATAGTGAAAAATCCAGGGATTTCAATTTTCAGCTCAAACTGCTCTTCAGGATCAAGTTCGGCCAAAAGTTCATTCTGACTTCCCCTTGTTGTTGGGATTTTGACCCCTTGAGTCCTTTTGATGAGCATGGCTTCATAATCATCTTCGAAAGGTACCCCTTCACAATCCCATAGCTTGGCAAGCAAAAATTTCTGAAGAGGTTTAATCAAATAAATATCATCTTGGCCTAATCCTCCTTCACGATCTGAGGACAGGTACGAAATACCTTCATCATTTATTCTAAAAGCAAAATCATCTCTTGGACTGTTGAAAGGAGCACCCATATTTTTAACTTCGGTAAAAATTCCTTCCCTGTAGTCCGCAGAAAAAATGTCCAAACCTCCTAATCCCGAATGGCCAGATGAAGAAAAGTAAAACTTTTCCCCATTCTTAGAAGGGTGGCTTTCATTACCTGAAGTATTTATTTCTGGCCCTAGATTAACCGGCTTGCCAAAGACCATTTTTTCATCGTATTCGACATAATAAATGTCATAGCCGCCTACACCTCCGGGCATATCCGATGCAAAATACAACCGGCTTTCATTTTCATCCAAAAAAGGATGCATTACCCCATAAGCAAAGGAACTATTGAAAGGAAGTCCTTTGGAGTTGCTCAGATTACCCTCTTTATCCAAATCAGCAAGATAGATTCCCGGTTGATTGGCTATATCTTCCCTTTTGGCCCCTCTGGTTTTGCCCAATACCGCCGTATAAAAAATCTTTTTCCCATCCCTTGTCACATGGGGATCCGAAACATGCAATGCGCCTGGAAGATCTACTTGAAGCTGTACCGTTTCTCCGTCTTTGTCCTTTCTGAATAGAGAAAAATAATTTCTATTATTGAAATCACTTCCATCTTTACTGAAAATATTGTTTTTGGCGTCCAATCTTACACTGGCCTTTTCCGGATTCAATAAGGGGCCCCGATCACTTGTGAAAAACACATTTCCTTTGCTATCAGCGCTGTAGCCAAAATCTGAGTCCTCGGAATTGACAACTGCCAAAGGTTCAAGCCGAAATGAGGACGGAAGAGATTTCAGAAATGCAATCCTGCCGAAATCAAGTTCCGGAAAATCAAACTCTTCAAATCCTGACCCAGCCAATAAGTCTTCAGGTTCTGAATTTTGATCAACCTGCATCGCAGCTACAAGGTACCTCAAGTAATCCCTTCTCTCTGCTTCATCAAAATCGATTACCTGCTTGCTCCACTGATAAGCTTTTTCGTAATCTTTGATTTGACTGTAGACTTCTGCAAGCTTTACAGCTGAAGCATATTTTTCCTTTTTGCTAAAGGCATTTTCATATACTTCGGCCGCATGGGCATAATTACCGATTGCGTATTGCTTATCTGCATATCTCAGCAGTGAGTTTTGAGCTGACAAATGACCGGCCAATGTCCCAAAGAACAGGAGTAGAAAAAGCCTCTTCAGCAGATGATGTATATCTAATGTCAGAACCATCTTGGGTTTTTGATTTTAGCCGTTCTTGAAGTCAGGTAGTAGCCTATAGAAATTTCATGGGAAGAATTCCTGTAATTTTCAAGTGCATTGAGATTATGGTCATAGGCATAACCAATTCTGAGGTTTTCGGTAGCAAATATCTCTGCAATCAAGGCTACTGCTGTCCTGTTATTGAGGTTGCCCATAAGATGTTCATTACCCAAATTCATATTTGACCTGTAAGAAGCCCCCAGCCAAAGCCTTTCCATAAACAAAAACATGCCATTGATATCATAGCTCATTGGTGCTCCCTGAACTTCACGGATGAGAAAGCTAGGCTTGAAAGACACATTGTCACTCACAGGTACAAGCAGTCCGGCAGTAAGGTAAAAGTGGAAATCATGGAAGGCCAGCGCAATATCTTCACGTTCCAGCGCCTTTTTCCCTACCAAGTTAAATGCGCTGACACCTGCATAAAACCTGTCTGTATGAAAAAACAACCCGGCATTCATATTTGGGGTAAACATGTTGATTCTACCTTCGGGTATTTCGGGATCATTTGGGTCGTTGTAAGCCCATTCCCCGTCTATGCTGTACTGACTTGCTCCGGCACTTACTCCGAGAGAAAAAAAGCTCTGCCTACCTGTTTGGATCCTGTAGGCATAAGTAAGTAAACCGGAGTTTGTACTGGTCGGTCCGATCTTATCAGACATCACGGATACTCCAAACCCCATCAATCCTTCATTGGCGCTGAGGTCAGCTGTGACCGTAAAAGTCTGAGGTGCACCTGGAAAATTGACCCACTGATCTCTGTAAGTACTTTGAATGTAGCCTTGGTTTTTGTACCCGGCATAGCCTGGGTTGATGTGCAGGCCGTTGAAGATGTATTGACTGAATTGGGGGAGTTGTTGAGCATAGGCTGACCAAGTCGGCAATGTTGCTATAATAAAGATCAATATGAATGCTATCCTTTTCATCTCTTCTTCGGATTAATCTTTTATAACCTGAATCCAACCCTTAAACTCATGCTTTCTTCCAGTCCTATCTGTACCATTCAATATGTAGAAGTATGTTCCTGCTACCTGCCCTGATGCATCCCAATTGTTATCATAATTTTCTGTCTGGAACACGTGGTCTCCGTACCTGTTGAAAATCACAATATCATTCCCTGTAAATTTGCTCAAGCCTTTTATTTCGAACCTGTCATTTTTATTGTCCCCATTTGGTGTAATTATATTAGGGATAAAAAAGGGATTGACGAGATTTTCATCAGTAGCTATGTTATTGGAAGGATCAATATCTTCTTCCGATGAACTAACCGTAGCCTGATTGGTGATGGAAAGAGGAATTCCACCGACCAATGGATCCGCTGTCACAAAGACCGAGATGGTAAGTACCACACCTGAATTAAATCTTGGCGCAGAATAGGTGATTCTACTGCCATTCACCTGAATGTCAAGATTGATAGAGTTGTCACTGGAAAAATAAACACTGCTCACATAGCTCAATCCTGGAGGAAGGAGGTCTACAATCTGCACATTGGTAGCATTGGTCTCTCCAATGTTGCTTACTTTAATCACATATTCAAACTCATCCCCTTCGTAAACTTCTGCTTGATTGGAGGTTTTCTCTATAGCCAAGTCAACATTGTCAGAAAGCAAAGTAAAAGTTACAGAAGCCTCATCAAAATTATCCGGATAGCCAACTTCTCTTAAGATATACTTCAAAGTGTAAGTTCGCGGTTCGTTGATTTCAGGGATCAAAAGACTGACTTCACCATTTTCTTCAATTCCCAGACCAATAAGCCCATCCAATTCGGTAAACTCAAAGTTGACATCCTCTGGATTCACTGCCTTGCCATTCAATAGGTCATTATCAAGGATATTTCCCAGGCTACCGACGTAGCTTACATACTGCTCACCAAACTCATCATCATTGGCAATTATCTCCACAAAGCCTTCGTGACACCTGATTCCAAAGTGCAGATCTTTATGAACTTGTACAGATCGGCTCAGGGTTCTATCCAGTATCTCTGGTGTCGTGAGCCCACATTCTATAGCAAAGCGGATATTATCCTCCAGAAATGCCACTCGCAAGTTTGGCAAAGTCTTGATCAATCCACTTTCCCCTTTTATGGAAGCCTGATCGTTCAGGTTACGGTCCATGGTCAATTGGGCAGTGTAATCACCAAAGGCATCTGAAGGACTTACCTGCACACTCCAGTATCCTGTTTCTGAAATTTTGATGCTCTTTTCAAATCCTTGCGGACCATTCACACTGATGTTGGAAGACCTTGAATTTCCAAACCCTGCAATATTCAATTCACCGAAGTTTTCCGGACCATCGTACCTGCCGTCCCCGTTGAGGTCAAACCATTCCCATTTATTGATGTCAATGGCCCCTTTCGTTGGATCGTTTAAGGTAACTTTCCCATCATCATTGGCATCGTACCATTCATCCTGTACACCATTTCCATTGGCATCATACCACACTATCCCTCCAAGGTAAAGATCATTGCTAGGGCCATATTTGAAGTCATTGACTTCACTCAGACACTTGTCTACCATGATAGAGTAAGAAGAAACACCCGATGCAAAAAGATCTCTGACTGCATTTAGATTGGCATCATTGACCTTGACCTCATATTCTCCAAATACGATATTGTCGAAAATGTAACGTCCATTTGTTCCGGTCACGCTTATGTAAACCAAGTCGTTTTGCGGATTCTTAGAAATCAACATGACAGGCACACCACTAATGGGCTCGCCATTGATGTCATGAATTACCCTTCCCGAAATCCTACCTGAATCCTTACAAGATTCGATATCTACTTGTGGGGTTTGTATAGAAATTGTATCTGTACATTGGGTAAGCGCTGATTCATAATCTTCGCATGAAGCCTGCCCAGAAAGGTCGTCGTCTTCTCTCCACATCAGCATCACATTTTCCAGCCTGAGTTCATCACCACAGTTCCAGATGAATTTTTCCGATATCACACGGACAGTGTTGCTTTCACTCCCACCATGCAAAGTCCCCAAAAATGCACTGACCTTAACAGGAACAGAGCTCTGACCGATAAATAAATCTGCTAATAGTCTGCTCTCGTACCTGCTTCCTGAAAAGTCTGAAGGAAGATCTACAGAGATATAGACTTCAGATGAAGTACCGAATCTGCATGCTGATTCCTCTATTCTCTTACCTGACTGGTCACTTAAAAAAACTGCCCCATAGGCAAATTCATCACCTGAACAAGACACTAGCCCTTCATCTCTACAATCTGTAAACTCGGGATCAATCGGATCTGCCACCCTAATGGTAACTGTGGTCCTGTCTGTCCTTCCATCCAGTTTGTCCGTGATTTCATAGTCGAAAGTATAAATCCCCGCAGGCGTTCCCGGAGCCACAGAGACACTTCCAAAGTTTTTGGAATTAGGGTCCTGATTTAAAATAATGAATCCAGAAGCCAAAGCGCCATTATTATCAAAAACCACCAAACTAACGTCCTGTGGATTTAGGACCTTTCCATCAAGCTCATCATTTTCAAAAATATTGATAATGTCATTTCCTCCGGAGAAACCAAATACAGGTCCTGCATTGTCCGGAACAGCTGATACTTCCCTGGCAAAAAATACAAACTTCCCATCGGCTTCCATGATATCAAAAACCCTAAAACCATAAATCGGAGTGGAAGTGTTGAAAATACCGGCATTGATAATGGTAAGCCATTGCTTCTGCTCAGGGATATCAATTTGATGGTTGACCCCTGTATTCCAAGTATAATCAGGCATTACGTTTACAAGAGATGCATTTTGGATCACATTCCCATCCACATCTAAGGGCATCAAATCCATTCCGGAATTGCCATTCCTTTCGGTGATGAGCATGTACCCCGAGCTTGGAATCTGATTGGGGTAAATGATATCTACGAATGCATTGTTTTCTTCAAAAATAGGAGTAGGACTGATATCCCAGTAGGATCTAAGGTCAGGAATGGAAACCACTTCCTCCATAGCCCTAAGGAAATTAGCAAGGTTGTTTGCATGGGAAATGTGCTCTGAACTCTCAGCATGATCATACTTGATGACCCTGACAGCATTTGGAGTGAGATCGCTTCCCAAAAGAGGGTTGGCACTTTTTACTTTTGGAAACCTGGAAGTAGCAAATATCCTCTGCCCATTTTCCAATAAAATCGACTCCACCTCCACAGAAACATTTTCAGGCATTGGGTTCTCCTGACCTTGCGCAGTCTGAACAATTCTGGATTCCTGTGCTCCGCCTTTATCTACAATCAGCGTCACTTCTTTTATGCCCTCACTGTTATTGTTTTTATCAACATAAACCCTTGATTGTCCCAGTGCAGAAAAAGTAAAAAAAATCAAGGCCAAAAAAAGAATACAAACAACACCATACCTTGCCTGTAACAAGCCTGTACAGAAAGAGGTGGTATAGCTGTTGTAAAAGTGCTTCATAGCCTGATTAGAGTGTTTGCTTGGGTGATTAAGCTGAACAATTTATGAAGACATAAACTATCTGCTGTAAAAATACATTAATTTGTTTTTCATATACAAGAGAAACAGCAAAAAATTTATTTTGAAATGCAATTTTTTTTATTTGAAAAACATTTTATAAGGTTTGAAGCACAAAAAAAGGAGGCCTAAGCCTCCTCACTTGTTTACTTGCTTTGTTGATTTCAGGTTTTTAAGATATTCCTTAATAACCCTCATCTTTTGATTATTCCCCAAAATCCCTTTGGGAATAATCCTTTCCAAACTCCAATCCATACTTTATTTTTGATTAGTGGGTGATGATATCATAACGCCCTATTATCTCAATAAGTTTTACCTGTATTTATGAAACATCCATTTTCTTAGTTGATTATATATAGTATATTCCCTATTCATAAAGACAAACCGATATGGAAACCATTATACAGGAAAATATACAATCTGAAATTGATAGGACCTTTTTGGTACATAAAAGACAGTCCATCCTCAACAGGACCCAATCCATCAAAGAGAGAAAAGCCCTGTTGGAAAAACTGTTGGCCTGGATCAAAAACAATCAGGGTGATATCAGAAAAGCCATCCACGCTGATTTCAAAAAGCCTTATCTGGAAATAGACCTCTCAGAGATCTTTGTGGTGACCTCAGAAATCAAGCATGCGCTTAAAAATATCGACAAGTGGATAAAACCACAAAAAGTCTCCACACCTCTGCCCATGCTCGGTACAAAATCCCACGTCCAATACGAACCCAAAGGCACCAGTCTCATCATAGCACCATGGAATTATCCTTTCAATCTTGCAATAGGACCTTTGGTTTCAGCCATTGCTGCTGGCTGTACCGCCATCATCAAACCTTCTGAGCTTACCCCTCACACTTCTGCCTTATTGAGAAGATTGGTAGCTGAGACATTTGATAAAAGTCAGGTGGCCCTTTTTGAAGGGGAAGTAGAAGTGGCCCAACTTCTACTTGACAAGCCTTTTGACCATATATTTTTTACCGGAAGTCCAGCTGTCGGTAAAATCATCATGAAGGCGGCCGCTGAAAATCTCAGTTCTGTTACATTGGAACTAGGAGGCAAATCCCCTGCAATCATAGATTTTAACTCTGATCTAAAGGATGCTGCCGCAAAGATCATCTGGGGTAAATTTGTCAACTGTGGACAAACCTGCATCGCACCGGATTATGTCCTGGTTCATCATTCTGTCAAAGAGGCTTTTCTTACAGCGCTGAAAAATGAGCTGGAAAAAATGTATGATCCTTCTGGAAAAGGAATAGAAAAATCCAAAGACTATGCCCGTATTGTAAATGGCAAACACCTCAAAAGACTGAAAAACCTACTTGCAGATGCGGAACTCAAGGGGGCTGAAAAGTATTTTGGAGGCTATGTGGATGAAGAGGAGATGTTTTTTGAACCTACCGTCCTGACCGAACTCAGTGAAGATATGGACATCATGCAGGAAGAAATATTTGGACCGCTCTTGCCTGTACTTTCATTCGGTGATCTGGAAGAAGCCATACAGTACATCAATATGAAACCCAAGCCCCTTGCTCTTTACATGTTTTCCAATGATGATGACAATATAAAAAGGGTCTTTCAGGAAACTTCCTCGGGAGGAGCTGTAGCCAATGATTGTGTATTGCATTTTCTTCAAAATGAACTCCCGTTTGGAGGAGTGAACAACTCCGGGATAGGAAAGGCGCATGGCCATTTTGGGTTTTTGGCATTCAGTAACCAAAAAGCCGTGATGCACCAAAGGGTCGGGTTGACAGCTTCCAAACCCCTTTATCCTCCCTACGGCTTTGCCGGAAAAAAAATCATTGATAGTCTATTGAAATGGTTTTAAATTAAAAATTGAACAAAAACAGGGATGAAATGTTGAATTATGGTGTGAATTTCCATTTTTCAACATCCATCACCTGACCCATGGCATTGAAGAAAACGACAATTTTTATTTGGCTCCTACTTCCTGTAACTCTTTTGGCCCAGGAAAGCCAAAAGTTTAGCTTGACTGAGCTTTTAGAAACAGCCTACAAAAATCAGCCTGCTTTGCAGATTTCAGTTCTGGAAAGGGAAATAATAGAAAATAACGTAAGATCCTCGCTTTCCGGCTGGCTTCCCCAAGCAGGCCTGGAAGCGGATTATTTCAGGTATTTTGAGCAGCCTGTGGCTATATTTCCCGATTTCAACAATCCCGAGTCGGGGGCTTTTCAGGAAGTCAGAACAGGCGTACCCTTCAATTCCAACCTCAATTTTTTTGTCAACCAATCGCTCATCAACAACAACCTCTTTAGGGCCAAGGGCCAGGCGAATTACCTGAAAGCTTCTGCTGAACAAAATCTGGAGTTGGTCAAAATCGACCTCACTGTAAATACCAGCAAGGCATTTTACGAAGCCCTGCTGAGCCAGGAAGAAATACGTATTAGGGAAGAGGACATTCAGCGGCAGGAAAGGCAGCTCAAAGATGCCCGTGCCCTTTACGAAGCGGGTATCACTGATAATATTGATTATAAGAGGGCGAGCATTGCGCTACAAAATTCACGATCGGCCCTATTTCAAGCCAAAGAAAACTATCAGGTGAGCATTTCCAGGCTCAAAGAGCTGGCCGGGATTCCCAGAAATACACAAATGGAACTCGAATATGACCTGGAAGAACTGATTTCTAAGGCAGAAGTGGATACGCTGCAACAATTTGATTATGAAAACAGGTACGAAACCAAATACCTGATCAGTCAAAAAAATATACAGGAAGCAGAGCTTGCCTTTTCCAGAAGGGCTTATTTGCCCACTTTGGACGCCTTTTTCAATTACAACATCATTTATCAGACCCCCATGGCAGGCGAGCTTTTCAATAGAGGTTTCCCCAACTCTTTGGCAGGATTCAGGATGTCCTTACCTATTTTCCAAGGGGGTAGAAGAAATTACGAAATCCGTGTAGCAGACTTGCAACTCAGGCAGCTAGAGGCCGCTCAAAATGAACTTCAACTTCTTATTAGTCGGGAACATCAGGAGGCACTAAGTGCTTACAAAGCTTACCTATACGAGTGGAAAATCCAGGAAGATGTCAAAACAACCGCTGAAGAAATATACCAAACGGTCAGTCTCCAATACGAGGAAGGAATTAAAAATTTTCTGGAGGTAATTCAGGCAGAAACTGACTTAAGAACCAGCAGGATCAATTACATCAATGCCCTTTTTAGGGTAATGGCCAGCAAAATGGATCTCCTTAGGGCCAGAGGTGAAGTTCAAACCGAGGAATTATGAAATTAAAAAGATATATCCACATAATTATTCTGCTTCCTGCACTGTCGGTTTTTTCCTGTGGTCAGGAAGAGAAAGAAGAGCAAAAAGAGAAGGTAACCGTAGCAGAAGTCCTGGAAAAGGAAATCAGTTTTTCGAGGACCTTTCCTGCCACTACAGTAGCATTGGAAGAAGTGGAGCTCAGGGCCGATGTGGTCGGCTATGTGACAGGGATTTTTATCAAAGAAGGCCAGCAGGTACGTAAGGGACAGTTGCTCTATCAAATAGATCCGACCCGCTATCAGGCAAGAAAAGAACAGGCCGCTGCAGCAGTGTCTATTGCTGAAGGCAATTTTGAAAGGATCAAAAAGGACTTTGAGCGCTATGAAAGATTAAAAGCCGAAGATGCCATTGCTTCACAGATCTACGACAATGCCCTCATCGAATTACGGAATGCCGAACAGGAGCTGAATGCAGCAAAATCGGAACTGGAAAACACCAGTATTGACCTACAGTATGCCAGCATATATGCTCCGTTTGATGGCACTATTGGCTTTAGCATGGTAAGGATGGGCAGCCTTGTCAATCCTGGGGAAAGTCTATTGAACATCATCTCCAGAGACAATCCAATGGGAGCGGATTTTTTCCCGGAAGAAAGGTACCTGACCAAATTTCAGGAACTCGCCAACTATGAAGATGCTCTGGCTGACTCTATTTTTCTCCTCCGCCTTACTGATGGGACAGAATACCCAAAACCAGGTGAGATAGAAATACTCGATAGGGCTGTTAATAGAAATACAGGAACGGTTCAAATCCGGCTGAAATTCGACAACAGTGATAAAAAGCTTAGACCGGGAATGAGTGCCACCCTTATTGTGAAGGACACCCAAAAAGACAATGTACGCTTGGTGCCACAATCTGCCATCAAAGAGCAAATGGGTGAATTTTCAGTTTTTGTGGTTGAAAATGATGAAGTAAAGCAAGTAAAAGTAAAAACAGGAAGAAACTTCCAAGACTATAGGGTCATAGAAGAGGGGCTTGAGCCGGGACAGAAAGTTATCGTAAAGGGACTTCAGAAAGTACAAGATGGGGACAAGGTAGAAATCATTGAAGAAAAAGATTCATGATAGCAGATACTTTTATCCGAAGGCCAAATACGGCCATAGTTATTTCCATTTTTATTTTGCTTTTGGGCATCTTGGCCATCAATACCCTGCCTGTATCCCAATATCCCAACATTACACCACCTGTGATACAGGTAACGGCTACATATACGGGTGCTGATGCAGAGACCATAGAGCAGACTGTCATGACTCCTTTGGAAACGGAGATCAACGGAACTCCCGGGATGGCCTACATAGAAAGCACTGCCAGTAGTGAAGGCCGGCTGACCATGAATATCACCTTTGAGGTAGGTACGGATATAGATGTCGCTGCCGTGGAAGTTCAAAATAGAATTTCAGTGGCAGAACCCCTGCTCCCTGAAGAAGTCAGAAGATTGGGGATTGTAGTGAGGAAAAGAAACCCGAGCATTTTACTTATCGTCTCCATTTTCAGTCCCAATGGTACCCATGGGGTGGATTTTTTGAATAACTATACCAATATCTTCGTCAAAGATGAATTGCTGAGGGTTCCCGGGGTTGGGGATATTTTTGCCAGGGCGGAAGATTTCAGCATGAGAATATGGCTCAAGCCTGACAGACTTTCTCAATTGGGCATCACGGCAAATGAAGCCATTGCAGCCCTTCAGGAGCAAAATCTCCAGATCGCTGCTGGCCGTATCGGAGCACCGCCTCAGACTGACTTTCAGGCTTTTGAATATACTGTATTCACCAATGGTAGGCTACAGACTGTAGAGGAATTTGAAAATGTGATCCTGAAAACCAACCCTGAAAACAATGCCTTGGTTTATCTAAGGGATGTTGCAAGGGTTGAGTTGGGCCGTTTTGATTATGCCACCAATAATTTTACGGATGGATATCCGGCAGCATATCTCTTGGTCTATCAAACCCCGGAAAGCAATATTCTTGATACGGAACAGGGAATACGTGACACCATGGAAAAACTCAAAGCCAACTTTCCTTCAGACTTGGATTACATTATCCCTTTTGAGTCTGCATCCGTGGTTTCCGAATCCATAAGTGAGGTGGTCAAAACCCTCTTCATCGCTCTGGGCTTGGTGATCTTGGTGGTGTTTTTATTTCTCCAAAACTGGAGAGCTACCCTAATTCCTATCCTCATTATTCCAGTCTCTATTATCGGTACTTTCGCATTGTTTATACCTTTGGGTTTTACTATCAATACCCTCACCCTATTTGGATTTGTGTTGGCTATAGGAATCGTGGTGGATGATGCCATTGTAGTCGTGGAAGCAACTTCCGCAATCATGGAGAAAAAAGGCGTTTCTGCCAAAGAAGCCGTCACAGAGGCCATGAAACAAATATCAGGTCCTGTAATCGCCATGTCATTGATCGTGGCTTCGGTATTTGTACCGGTTGGATTTATTCCCGGAATTATTGGAAGACTCTACCAACAGTTTGCTATGGCAGTTGCAGTCTCAGGACTTATTTCCGGATTTGTAGCGCTTTCACTGACTCCTGCCCTTTGCTCACTATTGCTCAAACCCAGCAATATCAGTGAAAAATCCAAAGGTCTGGACCGCTTCTTCCATCATTTCAACAGGTTATTTGACAGGCTTCAGGAAAAATATGACAGAGGTGTCAAGTGGAGTCTGGGAAAGATCAAATTTTTCATTACGGGCTTACTTCTGCTTGGAGTGGCAACCTTTCTGATGTTTCAAATGAAGTCAACAGGGTTTATCCCTACCGAAGATGAGGGAAGGCTTTTCGTCACCTTTGAATTGCCGGAAGGATCTTCCACCAACCGCACCAAGCGGACGATCAACAAGCTCATGGAGATCCTCAACGAGCAGGAAGAAATTCTTCACTTTTCGGGGGTAACAGGCTTGAATGCAGTCAATTTTGCCACCAAATCAAACAGCGGAACGGTTTTTACCCAGCTTACGCCATGGGATGAAAGAAAAGGCTCAGGGCAAAGTGCTTTTGAAGTCAGAGACAGGCTTGAAAAAATGCTCAAAGAAGAAATCCCGGAGGCAGAAGTGGTCATCATTGCTCCTCCTGCCATCCCCGGACTTGGGAGCACATCCGGTTTTACATTTATTTTACAGGAACTGGACAATAGCGGAAGCATTAAGGATTTTGAGACCAACTTAAAATCATTTATCGGAGACCTCAATGCACATGAAGACATAGGCTCAGCCTTTAGTTTTTTCAGTGCCAGTACCCCTGCTTTCAAGATTGACCTGGACAGAGAGAAAACCGCTAGGCTAGGGGTCAATATAGGAGAAGCCTATCAGACCTTACAGACTTATTTGGGGAGTTTTTATGTCAATGATTTCATCCTTTATAACAGAAATTTCAGGGTCTTGGCACAGGCAGATTCAGCATATAGGGAAAGCCCAGAGGCACTCAGCCAGTTCTTTTTGAGAAACCAGGATGGAGGGCTCACACCTTTGAGCAACCTTACCGAGGTAAAATTGATCGAAAACGCCCCTCTGATAAGTCATTTCAACCTTTTCCGCTCGGCGACGATCAATGGTGAAGCCGCTTCGGGAAAAAGTTCGGGAGATGCCATAAGGGCGCTGGAAGAGGTAGCCGAAAGCAGTCTTCCCTCAGGATATAGCTTCGAATACTCCGGCATCACCAGAGAAGAAGTGGCCACAGGAAGCAGCACTTACCTGATTTTTGCACTATCGGTAATCTTTGTTTTCCTCTGCCTGACAGCATTGTACGAAAGCTGGTCAGTACCATTTTCTGTTTTGATGGCAGTACCTACTGGTGCATTTGGAGCTATTATCACCTTGCTGCTGATTCCAAGACTTGAAAATAATGTTTATGCTCAGATAGGCTTGTTGACACTTATTGGCTTGGCAGCCAAAAATGCCATCCTTATAGTAGAATATGCCAAAGAAAGGGTAGATGATGGCATGGGCATCAAGGAAGCGGTCATTGAGGCTTCCAAAATCAGGCTGCGTCCAATTATCATGACTTCCCTTGCCTTTATTTTGGGGATTATGCCTTTGATGTTTGCCGGAGGTGCAGGGGCCCTGGCCAGGCAGACTATTGGCTGGACAGTCTTTGGCGGGATGACTACTGCTACCTTGATGACAATTTTCATCGTTCCGGTCCTATTCGTACTGATCACGGGCTGGGCTTACTCGGAGGATGAACTGAAAAAACTCAAGACAAAAAATGAATCCTGATTTTTCTTTATCTTCGGAAAAATCCTTCAGAATTCATGTTAAGATATACCATCAAAGTCCTTCTAGCTTTAATCATGTCACTTGAATTTTCTACAGCATTTTCCCAACAAAGGCCAAGGGAAATGGGAATTGTCATAGGTGTACTTCCAACCGGACCAGGCAACAGTATCACCGATGTCAAGGGAGTACAGGTCGGTCATTTTACCAAAATCGAAGGGGAACATATCCGTACGGGAGTCACGGCAATACTGCCCCACGAAGGAAACCTAATCCAGCAGAAAATTCCTGCAGCGATCTATGTCGGGAATGGCTTTGGTAAACTGGCCGGCAGTACTCAAGTAGAAGAGCTGGGAAACATGGAAAGCCCTATAATTCTGACAAACACTTTAAGCGTGGCTTCTGGCATAGCCGGTGTAATAAAATACACATTGAATCAGGAAGGTAATGAATCAGTACAATCCGTCAATGCACTTGTCGGAGAAACCAACGATGGTTACTTAAACGACATCCGCGGTCAACATATTAGCCCCGAGGAAGTATTGTTTGCCATTCAGGAAGCACATAGCCCCAACTTACAGGAAGGAAATGTTGGTGCAGGAACAGGCACCGTATGTTTTGGATTTAAAGGTGGTATAGGAACAGCCTCAAGAAAGCTACCTGAAAGCCTGGGAGGGTATACCATTGGCGTGCTGGTACAGACCAATTTCGGTGGCGTGCTGGAGATCAACGGTACTCCAATAGGCAAGGAACTGGGACAATATAGCTTCAAAAACCAATTGGAATCCGTAGACGGATCCTGCATGATTGTAGTTGCTACTGATGCTCCTGTGGATGAAAGAAATCTACAAAGGATGGCAAAAAGAGCCATGCTGGGCTTAGGAAAAACAGGAGGAATAGCTTCCAATGGATCAGGGGATTATGTCATCGCTTTCTCTAACCATGCCGACAATCTTATCCCCCATCAAGCTCCTGCATTGGAAAAAACCAAAGGAACGTTTCTGAGAAATGACGATATGACTGCTTTGTTTTTGGCTACTATTGAAGCTACCGAAGAGGCCATCATCAATTCACTCTGGGCTGCGGAAGATATGGTCGGGAGAAATGGCAACCAAATCAAAGCCCTACCAAAAGATAAGGTAATGGAATTCATTAAGAAACAGGATTGAAAAGCATATTTCCAACCCTGAAAATTCCTCTGTCATCCAAGATGTTATAATGCATCCAAGTTCTTTAAATATTTTTCGGCCTGATCTAGGATGGCTTCTTTATCTTTCATTTTGGCAAGTGTCCGGTAGACCATCCCGATTCTAGGATTTTTGGCAAGCTTGTCTTCATTGCGGTGGTAAAAATGCCAATACAAGCTATTGAAAGGACAGGCTTTGTCTCCCGTCTTTTTGCTTTTGGAATAATGGCAAGTTCCGCAGTAATTGCTCATTTTGTCGATATAGTTGGAAGAAGAAGCATAAGGCTTGGTGCCTACTATTCCCCCATCGGCAAACTGGCTCATACCCCGTGTATTGGTAATCTCTACCCATTCTATGGCATCAATGTAAATCCCAAGGTACCAAGCATCTACTTCATCAGGCTTGATTCCTGCCAGCATGGCAAAATTACCTGTCACCATCAGCCTTTGAATGTGATGGGCATAAGCTTGCTCCAAAGATTGGCCTATGGCATGCTTGAGGCAGTTCATTTTGGTATCACCTGTCCAAAAAAACTCCGGCAATTTTCTTCTGTTTCCAAAAAAATTCAAGTTGGCAAAATCAGGCATTTTCGCCCAATAAATCCCCCTCATGTATTCTCTCCAACCAATAATCTGGCGGATAAAACCCTCCACCTGAGCAATATCAATTTCGTCCTGATACTCATACCAGTACTTCTCCACTTTTTCCACTACCTCTAATGGAGCTATCATCTTACTGTTCATGCTAAAGCTGAGCCTGCTATGAAACAAAAAAGGATCATCGGTATGCATGGCATCCTGATATTTACCAAAATTGGCCAAGAGATGTTTACAGAAGTAATCTACCAAAGCCAAGCTTTCTCTTCTTGAGTAAGGCCAAATAAAATTTTCCTCATCAATACTGCCAATGGTTTCCACCCCGGATTTTTTGATCATGGCCACAATATCAGAAACATCTCTACTTTTGAGCAGCTGCGGTTCTAGGATATCCGTACTTTTCAGCTTGTTTCTATTGGCATGGTCATAATTCCATTTGCCGGTCAGAGGCTCCTTACCATCCATGAGGATATCGTATTTTTTCCGCATTTCCCGGTAAAATGATTCCATGAGATAGCTTTTTTTCCCCTTAAAAAATTCTTTGAGAAAGATTCTCTCCGTAAGAAAATGCTCTGAATCAAATGCTTCTGAATCTATTGATATTCCATCACAGATCTCCTTCAGCTGTTTGTCCAATCTGTGTTCGTCAGGCAGCTGGTATTCAAATTTTTCAATCTTCTTTTCCTTAATGATCTTTTGAAGGTTTTTTTGAAGGTTTTGTTCATTATGCTTATCATCCAAGCGGTAATAGATTACCTGATGCCCCTTATCCAAAAGTTCCTCCGAAAAAGTCCTCATGGCCAGAAAAAAGGCTACAACTTTTTGAATATGGTGTTTTACATAATCGGTTTCCTGACGCATTTCCATCATCAGGTAAAAAATATCATCATCCTTTTTTTCAAACCAAGAATGCCTGCTGTTCAGCTGATCTCCCAATATCAATCTAAGTGTTTTTGCCATGCATAGAAAATCATTTTTGCAGGATTATGTTCAAAAAAATGCCCCGCTCATGAAATGACAGAAGCAGGGCTAAGGGTGATCAAACAAATCTAGTATTTAAAGCATGGCATCATGCTGGATTTTCTTCCTGCTCCGGCATTGTTACCTATCAAAAAGGAGTACCGCATGGATATCTCATGGGCCCCACCTGTATTGGCCTGTCCAAGTTGGGACAAAGTAAAGTCATAGCTGTATCCAATGTCTATTCCTCCACCAAGGGATACCCCTACCAGTCCAATGATTGACTCGGTATTTGGCATGGCAGTACCCATGGTAGGCAGGCCTCTGTACCAGACTCCTAATACCAAAGGCTGAAGATTGGCCTGTACGCCAAGGTCTAGCTGATTAAATGGATCTTGGTGCTTGTAGTTAAAAGCAAAGACCAATTCCCTTGCGTCTTGGGTATTGTTCATATAATTTCTTACTCCTCCCTGTGAAAGGTCAACTTTAACTCCCCCATGTGCAGAGAGTTTCATAGGCCATTGGGAAATCTGATCATCTATAAAAGCAATATTGGGCTGTGTAATATGATGAGCTGAAAGTCCAAACCATCCCCATTCATTATTATAAAGCATTCCAAAATGGAAATCCGCATACCTATGTCTCATGTCCATGGCAAAGGATTCTCCACTATGGTCTCCTATGGCCCCAGTGTTTGGGTCAATCTGACTTCCAAACACCAAATGATTCAGGTTGGCATCTCTGGAAACAAATGAAGCTTGCGCTCCAAACCTGAGGAAGCTTCCAAAACCCAAACGTAACCTGTAAGAATAGGCCAATCCAACTTCAGAGGTACTCAAGCCCGACATGGTTTCGTTCATTCCGTTTACAATAAGTCCTACGCCACTGTTGGCACCGAAAAAGTAATGATCAAAATAAGCCGAATAGGCATTGAGTGAGTGATCCAGTCCAGGCCATTGGTTTCTGTAATTGACTCCAAAGCGGGTCATTTCAGATGAGCCTGCAAAAGCAGGGTTAAGGTATATCGGTGCAGCATAAAACTGGGAAAACTGCACATCCTGCGCCTTGGAAGCAAAACCCAACACCAATACAAACAATATGGTAAAAAGGCCTTTCATATCATCTGATCAATGTGACTGTACCGGTTTTTTGCATCTTGTCCCCTTGGAAAGTAGTGTAGGAGATCTGATATACATAGCTGCCCCGAGGAAGTAACTTGCCTTTGTATGTACCATCCCAACCTTGAAATTCCAAACCTGAGGCGGCAAACATCTGCTCTCCCCAGTTATTGAAAACATTCATTTGGAAATTGTTGACACCCTTTAGGACAGGTTTGAACTCATCATTCAATCCGTCGCCATTTGGTGTAAATGCTGTTGGGACAGTCACCCACTCTTCCAATTCTACCACGTTCACTGATTTGGTCTCTACTGCAAAGCATCCGTAGATATCATAAGCTTTGAGGGTTACCTCATAGCTGCCCGCTTCATTGAAGATGTGCACTGGATCCTTGTCTGAAGAAACTTTTCCATCACCAAATTCCCACTCCCAGGCAATAAAATCCTCTGAAATTTCGCTTTCAAATAGCAAAGGCTCTGAAGTGAATACCTCCTCAAGAGAATTGATCTGAAGTTTGCGTACCTGGAAATCTACTCTGGAATTGGAATTGACGTCGAATGAATTAATTCTGACCCTCTCTTCTACCCTGCATCCATCAGCATCCACTACTTCGACTTTAACCTCTTGTACATTCCGAACTTCAATTTCCTGAATATCTTTGGATCCCTCAGACCAGTTGATAGAATAAGGGGCTTTTCCTCCTTCAATTTTCACCCAAACGGTAGCGCTTGATTCTCCTGAAGCGCAGTCCATTTCGACGGTGGACTGAAGCCTAGCCGTCAATT
The DNA here is from genome assembly GCF_019343195.1 of Arthrospiribacter ruber. GTDB lineage: Bacteria > Bacteroidota > Bacteroidia > Cytophagales > Cyclobacteriaceae > Arthrospiribacter > Arthrospiribacter ruber. The sequence goes on along the minus strand of NZ_RPHB01000003.1, from coordinate 263,450 downwards.
TTTGAGGTTCTTCTATCTGAATACTTTGCGACACAGTGCATCCACTGGCATCAGTGATTTTTGCGGTATAGGTTCCTGCTTTCAACCCGTTTATGCTTGCGCCTTTATCACCATTACTCCATTCTATATTATAAGGCGCAGATCCCCCGGTGATTCCAAGGTCTATTTCTCCATCTTCGCTTCCGCCACAGAAATTGTGCTGGACCCTGTTTACCATTACTTCCAAGTCAGAAGGTTCCGCAAAAACTTCAAAGGATTGGAATACACTGCATCCTTCATTGTCTTTGATCAGTACTTCATAGACTCCTGCATTCAGGCCTGTGAGGTCTTTACTTGTTTGGCCATTGGACCATTCAAAAGAATAATTTCCTGAACCACCTTTCACATTAAGCTTGATAGCCCCTTTCTCATTGAAACAATCGATATGGTCAATATTAGCAGAAGCGTCAATGGCATCCGAACCACCTCCTATTACGAAAGTGATGCTGGTTTCACAGTGAAATTGATCTGCAACGGTGACCGTATAAGTACCGGGTAAAAGATCATCTGCCTCGAGCTTGTCCTTTAGACCATGAGACCAGTCTATCGCATAAGGCTCCCCCCTTCCAAATTTAATTTCGATTTTTGCACTCCCATCAGCACTGCTACCACATGTTGCATCCTTTTTACTGACCAGCTCAGCTATCAATGGAAATGGAGGTTGGATAACTATCCTTTCGGTATGTTCACGTCCATCCTTGTCTTTGATAAAAACAGTGTAAGTGCCTGAAAGAAGGTTATACCTGTTTTGGACAGTGTCGTTGTTATTCCACCTAAAAGTATATGGGGCAGTACCTCCATTTACATCCAAAATGATATGCCCTCTGTCTTCATGGGAACATAAAGCCAATTTTCCTGATATTTTGACAGAAATTTTTCCAGAGGGGACGTTTTCAGTTCTCAGTGTCGAAAGGACGTTTTGATTGTCCCCTTTTTCTTGGGCCATTGTTTCTTCCACAAAAAACATAGCCCATATGCTCATCAAAAGCAGCATAAAAGTTGGCAGATGTAGATTTTGTGGTTTCATTACTTATTGGTTTCCTGATAGGATCTCGACTCACTTTGACCTCTCAATTATGTATTTCAAATCTGAAATAACGTTTTTAATATTTTAAAATATTATTTTTTGTTAAAGGTATAAAACAAAATGATCTTTTTATTTTCTACCATATACAAGTAATTAATAAAATAAAATAGTGCTTCGCAAGTGTTCTGATAAAAATTCTAATCATGGAAAAATATGAGAATAATCATATTTTTATAAAAAATATCATAAAATCCAAAATTCGGATTTTAAGTGGCGTTTTCCTTGATATAAAAGTATCAAGCCAAAATAAATGATGAGAAATTCAGTGAAAAAAATTTAATAATGGAAGCAAGGAATTCTTCTGGCCCTTTGATTCCTGTTCTTGGGATCTCACCACAAAAATGAATACCGCATGGAGATTTCGTGCGCACCTCCGCTGTTTCTAAGATTGAGTTTAGAAATGGTAAAATCATAGCTATAACCTATATCAATCCCGCTTGGGAGTGACACTCCAACCAAGCCTATAATGGCTTCATTATTAGGAAGACGGTATTTGGTAGGAAGCCCTCTGTACCAGACTCCGACCACCAAGGGATCTAAAAAAAGCTGGGCTCCTACATCCAATTGATTAAAAGGGGCTTGTTGTTTGTAGTTAAAACCTATAGAAAGTGACCTTTCCTGATAAGTATTGGTGAAAGTATTGTTGATACCTCCATATCCCAACATAAACCTGTAACCACCATGTGCGGAATATTTGACCGGAAGAACGCTGATCCCTTCATCCACAAAGGATACATTGGGCTCGGTAACATTATGAGCCGAAAGTCCCAACCAGGCATTGCGTGAGGTGAACATGGTCCCGAAATGGTAATTCATGAATCGGTGATTATAATCCAGTGCGATACCGGACAATTCATCGGTAATGTCACCGATGGTACCACTTCCAATGTCAATCATAGAACCGAAAATCAATCCTCCAAAGTATGCATCCCTGGTAATAAAGCTGGCCTGTCCTCCAAATCTCCAATTGATGTCTTCAGAAATCTTCAAATTGTAACTGTAAGCAATTCCAACTTCATTGGTAGCCAATTGTGCCAAGCTTTCCCTGTTACCATTGACAATCAAACCAATACCACTGTTGTAGTCAAAAACATAATGGTCTATGTAAGCAGAATAGGAGTTGAAAGAGTGGTTAAGTCCGGGCCATTGGTTTCTATAATTGATTCCAACACGGGTGAGTTCAGTAGCACCTGTCATGGCAGGGTTCAAAAAAATTGGGGCAGCATAAAACTGGGAAAATTGAATATCCTGAGCATGAATAGCTCTTGTACTCAAAATTCCTAAGAACAGTACCAATAATAACTTGAGGTAATTCTTAGCCATAATAGCCTCTGCCTTTTTTAGCTGCTTTTCAACAACATATACTTAAATCTAAATGCGTAGATAATCTTGTAATTACTAGGGCGAGGTATGGGCTTATACAAAGGGTATTTTCCAAACACAATCTTATCAGACTTCACATTCAAGCGTGAATATAAAGCGTTTTTTAGAAATTGAGGGATTTTTCTAAGGAATATTTGTATAACTATACGCTCAGGCCCTCTAACACCAATTTCATGCCAATGAAAAGACCCGGCCAAAGACCGGGTCTTTTGAAAATAATTACTACTACTAGGGTCTACCGCTATTCGATTTTCTCCCTGTGGCAAAGGTACTTATTAATCCTTATCCAATCAATTTTTTATACAATTATAAAATTGATAATGAACTGCTTACAATTACAATCCAATATCTATCTGATGCCTGAGAATGTCCTCAAAAGTCTCTCTTTCCCTGATCAAATGTGCTTTTCCATCCAATAAAAGCACTTCTGCCGGTCTGAGCCTTGAGTTGTAATTGGAAGCCATGCTAAATCCATAAGCTCCTGCATTTTTGATCGCTATAATGTCTCCTTCCTGGACTTCTTTTAGTTTTCTGTCGGCTGCTATGGTATCTGTCTCACAGATATATCCAACTATGGTGTACACCCGCTCAGGACCTTCCGTCTTGGACACGTTGAGCACACTATGATAGGCATCGTACATCATTGGGCGGATAAGGTGATTTAAGCCCGAGTCCACGCCCACAAAAGTCGAAGCTGGAGTAGACTTGATCACGTTGGCCTTTACTAATAAGGTCCCTGACTCACTAACCAGAAATTTTCCCGGCTCAAACCAAATCTCCAGTTCTCTCCCGTATTCATCACAGAAAGATTTAAAAGCCTTGGAAACTTTTTCTCCCACTTCTTTCATGTCAGTAGATATATCACCTGGTTTGTAGGCCACTTTAAAACCACCACCAAAGTCCAAAAATCTAAGGTCTCTAAACTCCCTGGCCGCATCAAAAAGTATCTCTGCCCCTTTAAGGAAAACTTCGGCATCCAAAATATCAGATCCCGTATGTACATGCAGGCCGGCCACATCCAGTTGATACGCTTCTACTACTTTGTGTACATGCTTCAGCTGAAGGATAGATATCCCAAACTTACTGTCTATATGGCCCACAGAGATCTTGGCATTGCCACCTGCCAGAATATGCGGATTGAGACGGATACAGACTGGAACTGAGTTGCCGTATTCGGTCCCAAAGTGCTCCAGCATAGGAATATTGTCGATATTGATCATTACACCGAGTCCCACCGCTTCTTTGATTTCACCGAAAGAAACGCTGTTGGGAGTATACATGATTTCTTCAGGTGTAAAACCCGCATGAAGGCAAAGCTTCACCTCTTCAATGGAAACGGCATCCACGCCTGTGCCTGACTTTTTCATCAGCTTCAGGATATTGATGTTGGACAAGGCCTTGGTCGCATATTTGATCTTCAACTTCACAGTAGAAAATGCTTCCTTAAGTTGTTTAACCTGATCTTGGATTTTTTGTCCATCATACACATACAGTGGACTGCCATAAGTTTTGGCCAATTCCACAAGACTAATGCCCTGAATCTGAAATTTTTGATCTCTGATTTCCATGAAAATTTAAATTTAAGCGACAAAGATAAGGATACCACGCCAATAAAAAAGGGAAGCCTAAGCCTCCCTTTTTTGCTACATTTAAGTGATTAATGGTGTATTTAATCAAGAAACAAACATCATGGAATAAAGGTAAAACTCCAGCGCATTATAAGAAAGCCTGAGAGGTCAAATGGCTGTTAAATATTGTTAAGTGGCTAAAACAGGGCCATTTATCATCTAAATTTGTATCATGTCTAAAACCCAAATGAAATTAATTATCCTGCTCATGTCCTTTGCAAGTCTTGGATTGATAGGGTTTCAGTACTATTGGGTAAGCAATGCTTTAAGGATCAATGAGCAGAGATTTGAACAAAATGTCTATCAGTCTCTTTCTTCTGCCATCAGCCAAATGGAGAATAATGAGACCAGTGACATGTTTCTTTCCATTCTCTATACCGATACCACGCTTCAAAAGTCCTTGTTCCAGAAAATTGAACCCATAGAAGTGCAGGTACGGCAAAGGCCAGTCAGCAACAGACGGAGACCATCTGTGATGGATTCCATGATGAAGCAGCCCATGCCTCAGGTCAGCCAGAGATTCAAAAGACTGGTAGAGGCCCAGGGGGTGGATCTTGATGCTTTTACGAGTCTAGACAATTTTTTTACCTATCTCACTGCCGACATAGCCGGAAAAATCTTTACCCCGGATGAAATGGAAATCCTCTTGCAGGAAAGGGAAAGACAGCTGCAATACCTCAGTCAGACAGAAGCCTATTTCCGAAACAGGCAAAGCAGCAACGAGCCGGATTTTGTTGAAGAATATAATATACCTAAAGATGCTTTTGAAAAAATCAGGTACACCAACCTGAAAATTGAAGCCATGAACCAGGTTATGCAAGAGCTTCTGGAAGGACAAAAAGACATCCTAACAAGGGTAGATACCTCCCAAGTGAAAAAACTTGTGCAAAATCACCTTAAGGAAAGGGGCATTTCCCAAAAGTTTGACCTTGCAATTCTAAATGACAAAGATGAGCTTATCCCAATCTCTTGGACTAAGGATTCTGTTTCACTCAAGACGCAAGGGGTACAGGCAAGGCTTTTTCCTACTGATTTCCTTGGTAAGGAAAACCATCTGATCATTAACTTTCCCGACAAAAGGACCTACATACTACAGCAGATCTGGCTACCGGTTTTGAGCTCAGTAATGTTTATAGGAATAGTAATATTTTGCTTTATCTATGCCATCACAGTGATCATCAGACAAAAAAACCTATCTGATATTAAAAATGACTTTATCAATAACATGACGCATGAGTTCAAAACTCCGATAGCAACTGTAAGCCTGGCCATAGAAGCCTTGCAGGACCCGGAACTCATGAGCCAGGATTCTTTCAGAAAAAGGTATTTGGGAATCATAAAGGACGAAAACAAGAGGCTGGGAACACAAGTAGAAAAAGTATTACAGGCAGCCACTTTGGATAAGAAGGAGTTCAAATTGAAAATGGAACAGCTTAATCTTGAAGAAGTCCTGAACTCTGCAAAAGAACATATTGAACTGCAAGTAGAAAGCAAAGAGGGCAAGATTACTTTGGATTCCAAATTAAAAGAACCCATCATCGAAGCCGATGCCTTTCACCTTACGCATATCATCAACAACCTTCTGGATAATGCCATCAAGTACACTAAGGACAAACCCGTCATCCATCTCAAGTCATGGGACCAAAATGGCAGCGTATTTGTCTCTATAGAAGACAATGGCATAGGAATGACAAAAGATGCCGTCAAAAAAATATTTGATAAATTTTATAGGGTACCAACAGGCAATGTCCACGATGTGAAAGGCTTTGGACTGGGTTTATCCTATGTAAAAACCATGCTGGAAGCCCATAAAGGAGAGATCAGTGTGGAAAGTGATTTCGGAAAAGGAAGTATATTCACCATTAAACTACCCAAAAAACAATGAGCAAGGCCAAACTTTTAGTAGTAGAAGACGACCCCAATCTGGGGGATATCCTCCATGAATACCTGACAATGAAAGGCTATGATACAACCCTCTGTAGAGACGGTGAAGAAGGCTGGTCCAAATTTAAAAAAGACAAATTTGACCTCGCTATTCTGGATGTGATGATGCCTAAAAAAGATGGCTTTACACTTGGTAAAGAAATCAAAAAGGTACAAGAAGACCTTCCGGTGATATATCTCACAGCCAAAAATCTCAAAGAAGATATCATTGAAGGACTGAAAATCGGAGCAGACGATTACATGACAAAGCCATTCAGCATGGAAGAACTCCTGCTTAGAATCGGAGCCATTTTGAGAAGAACCCAAAAAAGTGATGAAATCCAGGCCTTAAAAGTGTACAACTTCGGAGACTTTGAGCTACACTATGACGAGCAATACATCAAGGGTCCAAACGGAGATCATAAACTGACCTCAAAAGAAAATGAACTGCTCAGACTTTTGGCTTCCGAAATCAATAAGCTGGTCAACCGTAGTCACGCTCTGAAACAGATTTGGGGAGATGATTCTTATTTCAATGCGAGAAGCATGGATGTCTATCTCAGTAAAATCAGGAAAATCCTAAAAGATGACCCAAAAGTACAGATCATCACAGTTCACGGAGAAGGTTTCAAAATGGTGGTGACCGGATGACGAGACACTTCCTTTTCTATTTTGGAATCCAGCTTTGCTTGTTCTTCTCAGCTTGTTCAGAAAATCCAAGCTCAAAAAACCCGGAAGATGAACCAAATGCTGAATTCCTCTTGAAAAGGGAGGGATTGGATCTTGAAGAGCCATTCTTGCTTGCGAATCATGATGGGGAAATGTGGCTTTCTTGGATTGAAAAATCCGCTGAAATCAACAGGTTTTTTTATGCCAAATGGAATGGAGAGAAACTGGAAGACGAAATTCTTATCGCTGAAGGCGAGGAGTGGTTTGTCAATTGGGCCGACTATCCTCAGATCGCCCAATTTGAAAACGGAACTTTCATGGCAGCCTTCTTACAGAAAAGTGGGCCAGGTACTTTTTCTTATGACATTATGCTCACTTTTTCGGAAGATGGCAAACAATGGAGCGCGCCAAAGGTACTACATGATGATGGCACTCAGACAGAACATGGTTTCATATCTATGAAGCCTTGGGGTGAAAAGATGCTGGTCTCCTGGCTGGATGGCCGAAATACAGGCAGTACACATCAGCACTCAGACCATGGACACCAAGGGCAAATGTCTCTCAGGGCTGCAGTGTTTGATTCTGAAGGGAATAAAACACAGGAATGGTTATTGGATGACAGGGTCTGTGATTGTTGCCAAACAGGAATTGGTGTTGCCGATAACCATCCCATCATTATTTTCAGAGACAGGTCAGATACTGAAATCCGGGATATCGGAATGGTCAGATGGGACGGAGAGGAATTTTTGGAAACAGAACCGGTTTACATGGATCTTTGGGAAATAGCAGCATGCCCCGTAAATGGTCCAAGAATCAGTACTTTGGGTAAAAAAACAGCAATTGCGTGGTATGCAGTATCAAATGGAAATCCTGAAATCAAGCTGATTTTTTCGGAAGATGGAGGAAAAACGCTTAAACCTCCCATCAAGATTGATTTGGGAAATACACTTGGTAGGATTGGACTCCAGTTTATCAATGAGCAAAACGTCATGATATCATGGATGGAAAACAGCCGTATCATGGCAAGAACTGTTAATTTGGAAGGGAAATTGGGCAAAGCTATGGAAGTTGCCAGCTCTTCAGAAAAACGCTCAAGTGGATTTCCTCAATTGGCATTTGACGGGAAAGATTCTTGGGTTGCCTGGACAGATGACAATGCTCCGAACAAAAAAATCCGGCTCAAAAAAATTGCCAATTGAAATTCATGGGACATGTCAATGCAGGACCTTGAGGGAAAGGAAAATAAATCCTATCTGAAAATCTTGCTGACATGACTCACTAGAATTCATAATGCTTCAGATCTTAGCTTATTTATCCTTTGACTGAGTCCATGCTAACAAGCGTTGAAGTACTCGAATTGAAACCTATATCAGCGCAAAAGTGCTAAAAGTTGGACTTTGAATTTATTGATCCGTGATGAGGGATATAAAAATTCAGCCTTTAGCAATTGTGAGTAGGCCCCTATAAAGTCTTCCTCATAAAACTTTTTGATGGCATCATTGTAATACTGTAAGCCGCCAAGCTCTCTTAGGCCGATTTCATTGAAGGTCCTATTTTGAATAGGAAATTCGTCCATTTTCCCCAAGTACTGAAGTTTATCCTGAAGGTCTGCTCCTGCAGGAAGAAAGTTGGATTCAAATTTTTTGACCTGCTCATCACCGACCAAGAACCCGTTTAAAGGAAATGTGCTCTCCATTATGAAAGGTTGACCGGACACCATTCCCTTTATGTACACGTGAGCGTCTGTTTCCATTACCTTAAAATCAAAGCCAAATTTTTCCAATAACATAGCAAAAACCCCGGAGCCTGTCACACAATCAAAAATTCCATCATGAAGTGTTTTAGAGAAGTTTGCATGCTCCTCATAATTAACGAACAAATTCTGCTGGGTCAGAAAAAAAACATCCTCCAAAAACCTAAGCGAGTCTGTCTTGGAAAGTTGTTTTGATTGCCGGAAAAGTTTTTTGTTAAGTTTCGCCCAAGAGGGTGAATGTAAGTTATCCCGCGGTTCTAATGCCTGCAATAACAAAAAATAATCTGATTGATACCGGGTAATCAATTCTTCTTCTTTCTCATTTTCAAAAATCCTCAGTTCAGCCAATACATTACTCTCCTGGCTCCAGACTTCCACACTGAAGATTGCCAACAGCAGTATTTGTAAACCTACATTTTTCACTTCTTGTAATGTATAACTGAAAACTGATTAAAGTTAACAATTATTTAACATTAAAGAAGTGATTATTGTTTTTTGTTAACATTAAATTAACATTAGATATTTACTGATGGTGATAGGGTTCGTTTTTGAGTATAGTAAATCCTCTATACAGCTGTTCAATAAAAAATGCCCTGACCATTTGATGGGAAAAAGTCATTTTAGATAGGGAAAGCTTACCGTCAGTTCTTTGGTAAACAGCATCAGAAAAGCCGTAAGGTCCTCCAATCACGAATACAAGGTGTTTTAGGCCTGCATTCATTTTTTTCTGCAGAAATTCCGAAAAATCCATGGATGAAAGCTGCTTGCCATTTTCATCCAAAAGTATGACATGATCGGAAGTTTGTAATTTTTTGAGAATCAGCTCTCCTTCCTTTTCTTTCTGGGATTTTTCATCCAGGTTTTTGGTGTTTTTCAGGTCCGGGATGATATCCAAAGAGAACTTCACATAAAACCCCAGTCTTTTGCTGTATTCATCGATCAAAGCCTGCACGGCACTGTGGTCTGTCTTGCCGACTGCCAGTAAGGATATTTGCATGTTCCAAAATTACGCTCAAAGTGCAATCCTTAAAAATCTTACAGTATTTTTCACTTTAAAACTCTTACCGATCATCACAATTTTTGTCAAAAAGATGTGTCAATCATCAAATAACAGGTACAAGCTGTAAAATAAAGAAAGTGAAAAAACTTAAGTTTTAAATCCCTAATGTTTTGAAAAACAATAGGATAGGTTTTATGATTTATATCACAAACTAAAACTATTATTTCCATGAAAAAATTATTGACTTTTGCATTGCTCGTGGCATTTTTCACGACCACTGCATTCACCGCAAACAAAAATGCTACAATCTACGAGGAAAATGACATTGTAGACTTAGCTGCATCTACTGATTTTCTATCCACTCTGGTAGCTGCTGTACAAGCAGGTGATTTAGTAGATGTACTGAAGGGAGATGGACCTTTTACGGTTTTTGCTCCTACAAATGATGCTTTTGCAAAGCTTCCTGCCGGAACTGTTGATGAGTTATTAAAGCCTGAAAACAAGTCCCAGTTAGTAGCTGTCCTTACCTACCATGTAGTACCTGGAAAAGTATATTCCAAGGATCTTAAAGATGGAATGAAAGCAAAAACTGCACAGGGATCTGAAGTAACGATTTCTCTTAAAGACGGAAGCGCTAAAGTAAACAACGCCACAGTTACTACTGCTGACATTGAAGCTTCTAACGGAGTGGTTCATGTCATCGACACAGTGATTCTACCACCTATGTAATCCTTTATGAGCATATAAAAAAGCCCTTTGCTTAGTGGCAAAGGGCTTTTTTTATGCCACATATCCTTTTCTTTTAAGGATAGTTTCTACGAACTTTTTGTCATTATCAGAATTAAAAATCTTGAAAGGCAGATGGATAAACTGCGCCTTTGACATGGTAAAAATAAATGCATCTTTTTTTATTTCTGCTTTTTTGATCATATCCCACTTCACTGGCATTCCCTGTTTGGTGTTGATTTTCATCAGGACTTGCCTACTGTCTATTTCATAAGCCATTTTTTCAAAAATAACTTTATTTTGCTCCATCTGGGTAACTCCGGCAAACTGTATCACCCAAAACAACCAATACAAAGCATATGCAAGTATGGCCATGCTTATCCACCACCACGATGCTATCCAAAAATAACCACTCGCTATAGCGAGGGCTATCAAGACTACCCACCATTGCTCTTTTAAAATATTACTCAATCCAATTTTGATATAGGTACCTGTCTCTAGTTGGTACTTTTTGGTTTTTACAATCATCTGCTTAATTTTTTCAGAGCGCAAATATCCTATTATCTGCCCTATTTCACAAATTGATCTCCAATGCACATGAATTTTTAAGAAAAAATCAAATCAATCTGCACGCTAAAAGGTTAATACATTGACTTCTAAAATGAAAAGTATTAATTTAAAGGAAATTTTAGTAACATGAGTAGCTTGGTAGTAGATCTGGTTTTGTGTGGTGTTGCCTATGTGGTGCTGATATATTTTGTTGCTACCTTGACAAAACCGAAAATTTCCAAAAGAGGTGACAACAATGATGATGGTGATGGCGGTATAGAAGACCTGACTCCGCCTAAAATCGATCTCCCACCTGGTATCATTTGGCCATCAGACGGCCCTAAAACAAAAAATCCCTCTGATCCTTTGGAAGTCTAGTTGCATTCGTCGCAAACACCAGTCACCAACAAACTCATCTCTTTGTTGACATATCCCTTTGGTAAACTGATTTTAGGCAATGAAGCCTCCTCTATACATTTTGTCTTGCCACAGACCTCACATTTGAAATGTACATGATCATGGTCGTGGGAATGAGTACCATGCTCGTGATGGCCACATAAGGCATACTTGGTTGCCCCACTGTCGTCCAAGACCTTATGTATCAGATCACTTTCAAGAAAAGTCTTCAAGGTCCTGTAGATGGTCACACGGTCATAGCTTTTTTTCAGAGTTTCCTCCAGATCAGCATGGGACAAGGCACTTTGTTTTTCTGAAAAAGTATCCAATACGGCCTTTCGGCAGTTGGTCACTCTGAGATTATGGTCTTTTAATATTTGGGCAGGACTTGGAGACATGGCATTTACGTTTCTTCGTTTGTAAAAATAACCAATATTTTGAGAATGGAAACTTTGTCTTGGTGCAGAGCAGACTTTCCACTCCCAAAAACTTAAACCATAATTAAAGCTTGAAAGTTGTTTTCATGAAATTCTAAGGAAAATTATTGCAATCTTCACAAAAAAGAAACGTGGATCACAAGGAAATCATCATTATAGGAGGGGGATTAGGCGGGCTGACAGCGGCACACCGACTTGCCAAAGCTGGCAGGCAGGTCTTGTTGGTAGAAAAGAAGTCGTACCCATTTCATCGGGTGTGCGGTGAATATATTTCCAATGAAGTGCGTGGCTACCTCATAGAAGAAGGCCTTTTTCCCGAGTATTTCCATCCCACAGAAATCCGAAACTTTGAACTTGGTTCTATTAAGGGAAAAATCGCCAAGATGCCCTTAGACTTGGGAGGGTTTGGAATCAGCAGATATGTGCTGGACGATTTTATTTATAAAAAATGTCAAAAAGTAGGTGTGGAGTTTTTTTTGGAAACAGAAGCAGAAGAAATCAATTATTATCCCGAAAGGGAAGAATTTGAAGTGAGGCTCAATGACGGTCAGACTGTTACTGCCCATCATGTGATAGGAGCTTTTGGAAAAAGATCAAAAATAGACCGAAAACTCAAACGCAACTTTATGGACCATAGAAGTCCTTTTATTGGAGTGAAATATCACATCCGTACGGACTTTGATCCCCACACCGTTGCACTTTATAACTTCGAAGGAGGCTACTGCGGGATCAACCGGATAGAGCAGAAGAAGTACAACCTCTGCTACCTGGGAAATGCTTCCCACCTAAAAAAGTACGGCAACATAGCCGCCATGGAGGAAAATGTCATTTTCCAAAATCCTCAATTGAAGTCCATTTTTCAAAACTCCGAATTCCTATTTGACAAACCGGAAGTAATCAACGAAATCAGTTTCAGACCAAAACCACTCATAGAAAATCATATTTTGATGATAGGAGACGCTGCTGGTTTGATTACACCCCTTTGCGGAAATGGTATGGCCATGGCCATTCATTCAGGGAAAATTCTAGCTGACTGCATACTTCAGCACAAGAATAGACAAGATCTGGAAAAAGCTTATTTTCAAGAATGGACCAAATATTTTAAAAACCGGCTTTGGGTTGGCAGAAAAGTTCAGTGGCTTTTTGGTTCTTCCATTTTTTCGGAACTCTCAGTCTCCCTTATCAAAAACTCAACCTTCCTTGCCACCCAAATCATGAAAAGAACACATGGAAGTCCGATTCATGATAAGTCTTACAGTACCTGAAGAATCTGGGTGTTTTCGAGAAAATACCAGATGAAAAAGATGTTCAATGCCAGACCGGAAATTCTGTTCATCCACATTACCCAGTCATAATTGACATATTTTTCGGGATCTTTTTTAGCAAAATAAAACCACACCATAAAATAAAGCACCACCGGAAGCATGGCCATCAAAAAGCCCCACAACGCCTGATCCTGATTTCTGTCGAGAAAAAACCAACTAAACAATACTCCGGTCAGCAAAAACCATACTGCGGAAAAAACGAATGTTCCCTGTATGCCAAGCTTGAGACTGAGGGTGATGTCGCCCCTCTTGCTGTCTTCTTCATGTTGGTACACTTGTGTGAGGGGATAAGAACCCCAAAGCATTACAGAAGTCAACATCCCCGGCAGCAAAACATGAGGCTTCAGGAATACTTCCCAACCAAAATCGCTCAATCCCGCATAAGCCATACAAAAAGTGAAAGCTCCCTGAAATAAACCTGCAATAAACCAACTCGTATAGGGATACTTTTTGAGCCTGATCCAAGGGTGGCTGTAAGCCATAGAGACCAATCCATAGACCAAAAGCATCGTGGCAAACTGAAAATTGATTACCCAGCCCATGGCTATGGAAATAGCAAAGAACACAAGGGAAAGAAAATATAGCCCTTTGCTGACTCTTGGAGGGTTTCTCAGTCCCCCAATGCTTTTTTCATCTTTATCGAAGTAACTGTTATATCCATTACTGGAAGGATAAAGAAAAAGATGCAAGGCTACCAAAACCAACAAAATCCGCTCTCCATTGTGATTTGGGGTCAAAGCAAGGGCAAAAAAGAAAATAGGGAGGAGGAAAAAGGAAAAGGGAATCCTAAGATGCTTCCAACTAGAGCTTTCAAACATATTTCAATTTTGTTGTTAACTTTTAGAACTTGTTGATGTTTACAATTCAATGTCTAAATTAGAAAAAAATAGTTTAATTTAATTTGATGAACAACCATATAGTGAGTATTGGTACTGCAAGCCCTGGCGAAGCCATTCCGCAGTTGCAGATTGGTGAATTTATGAAAATTGCACATAGCCTGGATTCCACAGAATCAAGAAAGCTAAATTTTATATATAAGCATTCCGGTATCGAAAGCCGGCACAGTGTTTTGGAGGATTTTAAACATAGCGACCCTTCAAAATTCAGATTTTTCCCGGACAACCACTCATTGGAGCCCTTTCCGAGTACAAAAAAAAGGATGGGCCAATTCCGGGATAGTGCTTTTCCACTGGCCAAAGAGGCCATCTCCACATGCCTACAAAATGCCCTGACTTATCCAAATGAGATCACCCATTTGGTGTTGGTTTCCTGCACCGGTATGTTTGCCCCAGGTCTGGAGCTGGAAATCATCAGCAAAATGGGTTTTGCTTCAGATGTAGAGCGCTATTGTATACACTTTATGGGCTGCTATGCGGCATTCAATGCGCTTAAGCTCGCCGATAGAATTTGTGACTCCAGCCCCGAGTCCAAGGTATTGATTGTTTCTGTAGAACTGTGCACCTTACATTTTCAGAAAGAATACAATGAAGACAACTTGTTGGCCAATGCTATTTTCGGAGATGGAGCTGCTGCAGCATTGGTATGCAAATCAGACACAGGACTCAAAATTTCAAAGTACAATTCAATGCTGTTTCCCGAAGGCAGACAGGACATGGCCTGGGAAATCGGGGATTTTGGATTTGAGATGAAGCTGAGTAAGTACGTACCAGAACTTCTTCAAAAGGGCCTGGAAAAAGTAAACGAGCACCTTGAAAAGCTATATGGCCTTTCTTCCATCAAAAACTTCGCCGTGCACCCTGGAGGAAAGCAGATTCTACAAAAAGTAGAAACTGCCTTCCAAATAGATGAATCCCAAAACAAAGCTTCGCATGAGGTCCTTAGCAAGTTTGGTAACATGTCCTCTGCTACCATTTTATTTGTTCTGTCCAGCTGGCTTTATCACAATGAAAATGCCGCTAAAATATTGGCCTTAGGATTTGGTCCAGGCCTCAGTTTAGAAACTATGTTATTGGAAAAATAATGGGAAAATTTACCCACCGTAGCACAAGCAAAGAAATCATGGATGACCTCAAGGTAGGAGGAGAAGAACTGGAGCAGACCCTAAAGGAACTCCGGACCATCAACAGACTCCTGGGAGGGAATCATGTGACTATTGCTGGCATGAAGAATTTGATCAAGTCAAACCCTAAGGAAGATTATACCATTGCCGATATTGGATGTGGGGGTGGTGATATGCTTCAGATCATTGCTGATTGGGCCTATAGAAAAGAAATCCCCTGCGCATTGATTGGTATTGATGCCAATGAAAATATCATCAGTCTCGCACAAAAAAAGCTTTACGACTATCCTAACATCAGATTTCAGGTAGCCAATGTTTTTGACAAGGATTTCCTTCATGAACCTGTAGACATCATCAATTTCACGCTTTTTACCCATCATTTTACAGATGAGGAACTTATTTCCCTACTCCGAACATTAAAAGATAAGGCCAAACTTGGGCTGGTCATCAATGACCTTCACCGGCACCCTTTGGCCTACTATAGCATAAAGCTACTGACCAGATTTTTCTCAAAATCAGAGATGGTGAAAAATGACGGCCCTATTTCCGTTTTAAGAGGGTTTAAAAAATCAGATTGGGAAAAAATCCTCAACAAATCCGGCTTTGATCATGTTGAAATTTCATGGAATTGGGCTTTTCGCTGGAAAGTCTTAGCCTATTAAGCTAACTTTGAACCTGAATTAGCATTTATTTTCTAACAAAATTCAAACACAGATGGAATTTAATTACGAAACCGTCCAAATAATTCAGCAAAAAGCCATTGACTTGGTTTTTGAGGCGGGACCGATTATTTTGAAGGCAACTGTCCTTTTGCTCATAGGTAGGTGGCTGATAAAGTTTTTATTACGTCAAATGAACAAGGGTCTTATCAGATATGAAATCGACCCTTCACTGGCTACATTCTTCAAAAGTTTTCTTAGTGCCATCCTATGGGTAGTATTGCTGATCGCAGTAGCCACTACTTTGGGAATGCAGATGACTTCCTTTGTGGCCATCTTAGGTGCTGCAGGTTTGGCAGTAGGTTTGGCTTTGCAAGGATCCTTGTCCAATTTTGCGGGTGGAGTCCTGATTTTGGTCTTCAAACCATTCAGAGTTGGAGACACCATAGAAGCCCAAGGGACACTTGGATCTGTGGAAAGCATAGACATTCTTTATACCAAAATCAGAAACTTTGACAATAGGGTAGTTACCGTTCCAAATGGTGCTTTGGCCAACAACTCCATAGTAAACCTCTCCCAAAAACCAACCAGAAGGGTAGAAATGTCCGTAGGCGTAGCTTACGGCACAGACCTTAAAAAAACCCGTCAGGTAATTCTTAACACTTTGAAAAAAGACGAAAGAATTCATGCAGATCCCGAACCGGTCGTGAAATTTATAGGATTCGGGGACAGTTCCCTTGATCTTACCGTTAGGTGCTGGGCAGATGCCGCAGACCTCTGGCCGGTTTACTGGGACAATATGGAAGCCTTAAAAGAAGCGTTTGAGGCCAATGATATCGAAATCCCATTCCCACAGAGAGATGTCAATCATTACTATCCCGAAGGGAAAAAAGAATAATCAAAAAAGGAGCTTTTCGCTCCTTTTTTGATTTCCTTCTATCTAAAATCAACATACTAATCTAAGGTCAGCCTGATGGATTCATCCTCAAGTATGACGGTAATTTCCCTATCACATTTGCCTTGACCATAATCTACTTGAAACACAATAGATTGAGACAGACTTAAAAAGCCCATCCCCTCACTGGCAATCCAATTTCCTGTATGGGTGCAAGTCTTAACATACACCAAAGGATAATAAATATCTGACGTAAAATCGACTCCTGATCTGCTTTTAACTGATGAAGAACCAATAATTTCGGTACGCATGTCTTGGTCATGCAAGAAAAATTTCCTGTTATGACTTATTTTAACATTTGATTGACCCCCATCAGTCCACGTAAGCTTGCCGTTATCCATTTTTATTTCAAAAGACAAAGTCATATAGTTAAGGTCAATTCCTTTATTCGTGGTAACCCGCGTACCTTCAATTTTCACTCCATTTACAAAGTAATCTTGAAAGTTGACCGTAATCGAAGCGGTAGGAAAGGATATCATACCGGTATAATTAATGATTACTCTGCCATTCCTTGTGATTCCGTTTCCACTCGTGCACCCATCTCCAAAATCCACAATAATGCGCTTGTTTTCCGGGAAATGTGTCACAATTGCCTCATCACACAAATCTCCAAAAAAATTACCCTCCGTACTGTACACAAGCCTGTAGATTTGTAATGCAATTAGAGCAACATTATCAGTATCAGCAAAAACAGCATTGATTTCCGCATCCTCTACAATGGTCGAGTAAGGATTAAGACCTGGGTCTGGAAGGGGATCATTTTCATGACAAGAAATTAGCAGAATATTGCTTATGGCTATCAACAAAGTCAACCTTTTGAGAATCATAATCGGACGATTTATTTAATTGAAAAATTCTCCACAAATAACTACAAAAAACATTGAAGTTTAATAATGTAATTTTAATTCGGGTTTAGCAGAAAAATCTGATCCAAAACAAATATTGGCTACTTGGAATGAGGCAGATACTGTTTTATAATTTCTATCTGAAATCAACATACTAATCTAAGGTCAATGTGATAGTTTCACCTTCAAGCCTGACGGTGATTTCCCTGTCACATTCGCCTGTCCCGTAATCCACCTCGAATAAAAATGCCTGTGAAATGGTGATAAGGCTCTTCCCTTGACTTGGAATCCAATTGCCGGTATTGGTACAGTTCTGAAAGAATACCAAAGCCTCTGAAATTTCGGCATTAAAAGCTACTCCAGTCCGGCTATTGCCTGAAGTAGTTCCAGTAATTTCTGCCCTGATCCCTTCGTCTTCGCCTGGAAGAATAAATTTGCGGCTATGATTGATCGCTACAGTGGCTTGAGAGCCATCCTCCCAGGTAAGCCTGCCATTGTTTACTATGGTTTCAAATGTAATGGTCCCTTCATTAAGGTTGATTCCTCTATTCGTAGAGGTTCTGGTCCCTTCAATTTTCACCCCATTTACATGATAGTTTTCAAAATTCACCGTGACTGAAGCACCCGGAAATAAAATTACACCTGTATAGTCAATCAAAAGTTTTCCCTTTCTGACAAGTCCATTGGCACTGGTACAACCTTCTTTGAAATCTACCACAATCCTCCTTTCATCTGGAAAATGCGTTACTTCGGCCTCCGCACATAGATCCCCAACAAATTCTACCTGAGTTCTCAGTCCTTGACCGTTTGCTGAAAGCGCAAACAACGCAATATTATCTGTATCCGTAAATGCGGCATTGATTTCAGCATCTTCTTTTACGATTTGGGCATTCGGGTTTGGCCCAGGATCCGGCAGAGGATCCTCTTCGCTACAGGAAATCAATATGACAGCTGCAAGTAGCAGATAAGGGAGGTTAGGAAAGCATTTCATGGTTTGAAGATCGGTTTGAATATGTAAACCAAATATAATCAATTCTCTAATGTAAAGAATCTGCTCAAACCATATAAAAAAGTCGGTACTTGCGAAACCTTAGCGGCCACTTTGTTTTGAATTTTCTTTCTTCTGGGATTTTCCTCCACAACCAATATTCTTTCCAAAAGGGATATCTTCGGGAATTCCTCCAAAACCCTCTTCTATATCCCAGTCTTCTGCGGGTTTTTCATCCTTCTTTTTCTTGCTCATGGTCAATAAATCAGCTCTGCATCCTGAATAATAAAATTGAGCTCTTCCAGGTCACTGTCGTTTAACTTGAGCTTTCCTTTGACCGTAACAATCTCATCTACCTTTACCCTTCTTCCAGGTTTCTTTTTCAGGTAACCTACCACTACACTTTCAGGCCCAGCACCTCCACAGAAAAAACACTCTGCATTCGGAAACTTAGAAATCACCGCAATATTGGACGCATTCATTTCCAAAGGAATATAAAAACCTGTAATGGAAACTTCCTTGCCCTCCAAAGCCTTCAGCTCATCAGGGAATTTGGGATACAAAAAATACATGCCATATTCTCTATTCAGCTTTTCTACAAACCTTGTTTTACCAAGTAAAGCCCACATATCCTTTTCCGGCATTACCATCGCGGAGGCAGATATCAGTAAAATCAGTATAATCGGAATTATCTTTTTCATCGTATTGACCAGAAGCAAAGAAGACTCCGGCGAGGCCGGAGTCTATTGTCAACCACCATCATTCAAATGAAGAGAACACTACATGAATGATAATAGTCAAAGGTAATAAAATATCTTCAAATTTATGCAACATAGTTGCATAAAATTAAATATTTTAAAGAATTTCACATTTTTTATCTTTGGCCTATGAGAATAGACTTTAAAAATGAAGATCTGGCAAAGATTCTTTCAAAAACTAAAAAGAAAACACTGAAGATCACACTGATACGCCTATTGGTATTTTTTTCCCTGATACCCATATTTATACTGAGTGTTACCGATTTTCCGCTTCTTTTTTTACTCTTACTGATGCAGTTGGTATTTTTCATTGTCCTGATCATTCAGTTCAATGCCTCCAAGGACAAAGAAGCTTTCATCATAGAACTGATCAAAATGGAGGAAGAAAAATCGCTCCGAAAAAACAGAAAACTTTCTTCTTTTGACCCTGGAAATGAATATCAATCCAAAACCCACCCCTTTGCCATAGACTTGGATTTGTTTGGGGAGCATTCTCTTTTCCAACTGCTCAACCATACTGTCAATAGAAGTGCAAAAGCCAAACTGGCCGCACTGATGAAAGAAAACCTTAATGCTGACAAGGCCAAAGTCCTAAAGCCTGCAGTCGATGAACTGGCCGAAAATCCTGATTTCCTAAGAAGCTTTGAGGCAAATGGCAGGGCATTTATAAAAGAAGAGAAGTCCAAGGATAAGTTTTACAAATGGATGGACACCAGATCCAACTGGAAAAAATTGTACTTCGCACCAATGATAATCGGGCCGGTGTTGGGCCTTTCTCTTGTACTTGGAGTTGCGATAGGTATTTTTCCTCTTTCCTTCCTGAGCATTTGGATTCTATTTGGTCTGTTCTCTTTGAGCTTTGTCTTCAAACCCCTCTTGGAGGCTGGAAAGATTTTCCCTGGCTCAGGAGACATTAAAACCTACAGAATTTGGTCAGCGGATTTGGCTGAGCATTCATTTGAAGATGAATACCTAAAGAAGCACTCCAAGTTATTTAAGAACCAA
Source organism: Arthrospiribacter ruber (assembly GCF_019343195.1). GTDB lineage: Bacteria > Bacteroidota > Bacteroidia > Cytophagales > Cyclobacteriaceae > Arthrospiribacter > Arthrospiribacter ruber. The sequence continues at coordinate 243,305 of NZ_RPHB01000003.1, read as the reverse complement.
AACAACATCCCAAAGGGACTCAAAACCCTTGAGCAGGTTTCTTTTTTGATCGAAAACAGGATCAATCTTATGTATTTGATTTTTAACATCCTTTTTTGGCTGGATTTTTTCCTCTTTTGGAAGCTTGAAAAATGGAAAAAGAACTACCAAGGTCACCTGAAAGAATTGGACAGCGTGTTTGATCATTGGCAAGTACTGATATCGCTTGGTGCCTTTACCTCGGAAGAAGGTCTTAATGGGGAAATAAATTGGACCTCGGAAGAAAAGCTTGAATTTGCCGATCTGAAACACCCACTTCTAAGACGGGAAAAAGCTGTAGCAAATGACCTGGACTTTGCTCCAGCCATTCAGACGGTTTTACTGACAGGCTCCAACATGTCCGGCAAAACTACTTTTATGAGAACTATCGGTACCAATCTGGTTTTGGCCAATATGGGCCTAAGGCCTTTTGGGAAAAGTTTGCTCATAGGCCCCTTTCAATTGTACACCAGCATGAGAAACATGGACAATTTAGGTGAAAGCGTGAGTTCATTCTATGCCGAATTGGCCAGAATCAAGCAGGTGCTAAATGCAGCTGAAAACGGCCAAAAAGTGTTTTTCCTCATGGATGAAATTCTCAAAGGCACCAATACAGTGGACCGGATACAGGGAAGTGAGGCCCTGATCAAACAGCTGGCAAATACCGGGTCCAAAGGGATTATCAGCACCCATGACATTGAATTGAGTGCACTGGAAAGCAGCCTTAGCTACTTAAAAAATTTCAGCTTCCACAGTGAAATTTCAGACAATGAAATCCATTTTGACTACAAGCTGAAAACAGGCCCTTGCCCTAGTTTCAATGCACATAAACTGATGGAGTTGATGGGCATTAAGTTTAGTTGAGATTTTTGTTTTGGCACAAAGCTTGTAACATGATGTTCATAATCAATTATTTAACTTTAACCAAAACAATTATGAGCTCTTTATTTTATTTGATCGCCGTGATTTTGATCATAGGTTGGGTCTTCGGCTTCTTTGTATATAGCGTTGGTGGATTGATTCATATACTATTGGTATTGGCAGTCATATCCGTACTACTGAGATTGATCGGTGGAAGAACAGTGTAGAAAGTAATCATTATAATAAATGAACCCGCTCAGGCGGGTTTTTTTTATATTTTCCCCTATTCTCAGCTACATTTTCAGAAACCTGCATTTTTCCCTTATTTTTGGGCAACCAAAGCCTTTCTCTGTGCAAGTCAATTACCAGCAAAAAACTTTAGGAATACTTGGAGGTGGTCAGCTAGGCCGCATGGTCATTCAGTCTGCCATCAATTATAACATCGACATCCATATCCTCGATCCGGATCCGGATGCACCATGCAAGTCCATCTGCCAGAAATTTACTCAAGGCAGCCTAAAAGATTATGATACGGTGTATCAATTTGGACAAGACTGTGACATCATCACCATAGAAATTGAGAGTGTCAATACAGATGCCTTGGAAGCCCTTGTCAAAGAAGGAAAAGAAGTGTACCCTCAACCTCACATCATCAGGTTGATCCAAGACAAAAGGACCCAGAAAGCATTTTATAAAGAAAAAGGAATTCCCACAGCTGACTTTATTCTTACCTCAGACAGGGCAGATGTATTGGCCCAAAGGGACTTTTTGCCTGCTGTAAACAAACTGGGGAAAGAAGGCTATGATGGCCGGGGAGTTCAGCTGCTCAAAGACGAAAGGGATTTGGAAAAGGGCTTTGATGCCCCTGGCTTATTGGAAAAGTTGATCGATTTTGACAAGGAAATTGCTGTAATTGTATCTAAAAACAAAGCAGGAGAGGTGAGTGCATTCCCGGCAGTAGAATGTGCCTTCCACCCTACGGCCAATCTGGTGGAGTTCTTGTTTGCTCCGGCAGAAATCTCAGAAAAAATCGAAAAGCAAGCGCAGCAAATTGCCCTTCAGGTCATAGAAGAGCTGGATATGGTAGGGATTCTTGCAGTAGAAATGTTTGTCACCAAGGAAGGAGAAATCCTTGTGAATGAAATTGCCCCAAGACCGCACAACAGCGGGCATCACAGCATAGAAGCCAATATGACTTCTCAGTTTGAACAACACCTCAGGTCTGTGCTTGGGATGCCATTGGGTGACAGCAGCCTGAGAACTCCCGCAGCCATGGTCAATTTGCTCGGTGAAGATGGGTTTTCCGGAGAAGCATTTGTAGAAGGATTGGATGAAGCCCTGAGTGAAAAAGGGGTCTATATCCACCTGTACGGCAAAAAATTCACCAAGCCATTCAGAAAAATGGGGCATGTGACCATCTTGGACGAGGATCCGAAAAAGCTTAAGGAAAGGGCTCAAAAAATTAAAGCATTGATCAAAATAAAAGCATAATATGGATATTCAGGTAGGAATCATCATGGGAAGCAAATCTGATTTGCCCATCATGTCAGAAGCAGCAGCAGCCCTCGAAGAGTTGGGTGTAGGGTATGAACTCACAGTAGTTTCCGCCCACAGAACTCCTGAGAGAATGGTAGATTATGCCAACTCTGCAAGAGACAGAGGCCTCAAGGTAATCATCGCAGGTGCAGGTGGAGCCGCCCACCTTCCCGGCATGGTAGCCTCCATGACCTCCCTTCCCGTGATCGGTGTGCCGATCAAATCTTCCAATTCCATAGATGGATGGGACAGCGTATTATCGATTTTGCAAATGCCCGGTGGCATTCCTGTCGCTACAGTAGCACTCAACGGAGCCAAAAATGCAGGCATTCTTGCAGCATCCATCATTGGAGCTTTTGATACAAGCATAGGAAAAAATCTGGATCAATATAAGGAAAGGCTAAAAGCCAAAGTCATCGAGTCCGCCGAAGAACTGGAAACCAAAGGCTGGAAAAAATTTCTTTCACAATAACATGGACTTCAACAAAATCATCAAGTTCAGAATAGGTTCAGAAGACTGGGAAATACCTTTGGGCACTCTACTCCTCTTACTGATCATTACTTTGATCCTGATGATTGGCGGAGCGTATATGGGATTTAAGTTTGGGGAAAGACAGTTTCCGGAAGGAAAGCCAATTGGAGTGTTGGGAAGCTTTACTATTGATAAACCCACTATTATGAACCTCGTCTCTCTTTAAGAAGTAATCAGTTTTTTTATCAAAACGATCTGACCGAGATGATAGTAGCTGTGTTCGATAACCCCTTCTATTTTCCTCTCCATACGGGTTTAAGATTTGGTTTTGATATATTATTAAAAGCTCTAAAAATAACAAAAAAAAGATGCCTGGAAATTACCGGCATCTTTTCATTCCATTCTTTTATTCCTTGACTCCCCTTAGAAAGGCAATATATCCTCCGAACTATTGTCATCAAATGTAGTCACGTCCGGAATCTGATTCGATGAACTGCTTGCTTTTGCTCCCGGGGTTTCTGCTCCTTGTTTTTCGATTTTCCAGGCCTTCACATCCGTGTACCACCTGCCGTTGTATTCCCTGCTTTCAATGTCAATGCTGGCATTGACCTGATCTCCTGCTTTGAGTTTGAACTGGTCTATGCTATCCCCCCATATCGTCAGGCATACCTTTTTGGGATAATTTCCTTGGGTTTCGAGGATTACTTCCTGTTTCCTCCATGTACCGTTTCTTCCTTGTCCGTTGATTTCAGGATTTACCTGAAATACTTTTCCGCTTAACTCCATATATTTTTTTATTTGATTTCTATCAGAATAGCGAAGGTAAGAAATTCGTAAAAAACGTCCCCGGCATATCCGGATATTTCAGGAAAATTCATCCAATTGCAATTATTTTCCAATTGGGGGCAATAAAAATTTTATGCGTCGTTTGAGAAACACTTTGGACTTTTTCATATTAGTATTTTGTGAAAAAAGACATATCCAAAATTAAATTTTTATTTTTTACGGAATAGTACAAGTACAGGATGCAAATCATTTTTATTTAATAGGGAATTTCAAAAAAATCCATCAATCCTTTGCATGATTCTAACCGAATCTATACATTTGATTCGCACGAGTTAAATGTTTCACCCTAATTCTTATACTATGGCATAAACCTCTACGTTATTAAAATTCAATTTGTATGAGCAAAAGGATTGGTCCTAAGGACTCTGAACTGATCAAGCAGTACAGGAGCGGAAATGAAATCGCATTTGAAAAACTGGTAGAAAAGTATAAATCAAAAGTATACACTACTATCTACCTTATCGTGAAAGACCAAGGCGTGGCGGAGGATTTGCTCCAGGATGTATTTGTAAAAGTAGTCCACACCCTTAATTCCGATGGGTATAACGAAGAGGGAAAATTCCAACCATGGTTGATGCGAATAGCACACAACCTGGCCATAGATTACTTTAGGAAACGTAAGCGCTATCCAACCATCATCATGGAAGATGGCGAAAATATCTTCAACACACTCAAGTTTGCTGAAGAAACCATAGAAGACCATAAAATCAAGGAGGACACCCTTGAGTTGGTCAGAAAGCTTATTGATGAACTGCCTGAATCCCAAAAACAAGTCCTCATTATGAGGCATTACATGGATTTGAGCTTTCAGGAAATCGCCGAACAAACCGGCGTGAGTATCAATACTGCACTTGGTAGGATGCGCTACGCCCTGATCAACATGAGAAAAAAAATGAAACAATTAAACGTTGCCTATGACAAAACCTTTTACCCCAAATGACCTGATAAGATATGTGTATCAGGAAATGAGTGAGGGCGAAAATGAGCAATTAGTGCAGGCCTTGCGCGAAGATGGAACTTTGATGCAGGAGTACTTGGAAATGCTGAGCACAATCGAACAACTGGACGAACTCATTTTAGAACCTTCCGAAAAAGTAGTAAAGGCCATTCTCAAGAATGCCAAATCTACAGGACTCGAAAAAATAAAATCGTTTTAGATTAACGGTGACCTGAAAGCCCAAAGCTTTCAGGTTTTTTTTATGGCATATTCTCCTGAATAAACCCCTCTACTTCTATTAGCAAATCTCTATACGTTTGCTCAGAAAATCCATGCCCTTTCCCTTCATAATACCTGCTGAGAAAGGGAACCCCATTTTCTTTCAATGCCTCCTCCAAATCACGGCTCTGCTGAACGGGCACCACCGTGTCCGCTGTACCATGAAAGAAAGCAGTAGGAACCGATTCGCTGTTTACGAAATTCAGCGGTGAAGAATCCAAATACTTTTGTCTATCCTCTTGAGGGCTTCCTACTAGCGCCTGAAAAAGCAAAGGTGCAAGTGCATTGGAGGTCAACATACCCAAAAGGTCTGTAGGAGGAAACAATGCAACTGCGACTTTGACCAAACCATTGCTGTTGTTTTTGTAGGCATGCAGTAGGGACAAATGTCCTCCGGCCGATGCTCCGGCCAAGACCAGTTGATCCGAGACATTCCATTCAGACAATTTGGACCGGATCAAGTCCAAAGCGGATTGAATGTCCTCTTCTTGGGATGGAAATCTATTGGCTCCTGTACCCAAATCAAACAATCTGTAGTTCAAGGCCACGTAAGCATAATCTTCTTGGGCCGCTTCAAACCAGGGCTTGAAGCTGGAAAACTCATCCTTGCTGCCATCCATCCACGAGCCTCCATGCACCCACACCAGCACTTTTGTATTCGCCCTTGACCTACCTGCAGGAAGATAAACATCCATTTTCTGCCTGGCATCAGCCCCATAACTGAAATCCAATATTTCCAATGCCTGATTGGTATCCAGTACGGGATCCAGGTCCCTTTCACAGGATTGAAATAGCAAAGCAAAAAGAATTAAAAGACTAAAAATTTTGAGATTTTTCATAATTGAAAGAGATTGAGCACCAAACGGAAAACGAAAATGCTTTATTCTTGTTTTAAAATTTTGTAGGCTTGACAAAATCCCAGGGCAAGTTAACCTCAAAATCTATTGGCAAAAATTTAAAACGAACTTCGAATTCCCAATCTGGAACCAGACCCGAAATTCAAAAAATCCGAAGAAATGCTTAAGAAAGAGAGATACGCTGCTTTTATCCAACATTTTTCTGAAAATATGCCAGTGGCAGAAACTGAACTTGAATACGAAAATCCCTATCAGCTTTTGGTAGCGGTGGCGCTTTCAGCACAATGCACAGACAAAAGGGTCAACCTGACCACTCCGGCCATATTCAGGGATTTCCCTACCCCCTATCATTTGGCCGCCTCTGATTTTGATGAGCTTTTCCCCTATATCAAATCCATTTCCTACCCCAACAACAAAACCAAGCATTTGCTGGGAATGGCCAAAATGCTCATAGAAGACTTTGGCGGAGAAGTTCCCTCCACCGTGGAAGAACTGGTAAAGCTTCCCGGAGTTGGCAGAAAAACAGCCAATGTCATCACCTCCGTCGTATGGAACCAACCCAATATGGCCGTAGACACGCATGTGTTCAGGGTCTCCAAGAGACTTGGACTGGTCACCCAAAACGCCAAAACCCCACTGGAAGTGGAAAAACAATTGATCCGGCATATTCCCAAAGAACACGTGCACAAAGCACATCATTGGCTCATTTTACATGGCAGATATGTATGCCTGGCCCGAAAACCGAAATGTCTGGAATGCACCATCACCTCTTTTTGCAGGTATTTTGAAAAAAACAGGGAAGCCATTCTCGACGAACAAAACACCGGCTTGGCTCCAAAGAAATAAAAATGTGCGGTATCAATGTCATCTTGGGGAAAACACCCAGCTCGGAATTGCTTATAGAAAAAATGATGCAATGCACCGCCCACCGCGGTCCTGACCACTCCGCTTGGGTAAAGGTTAGCGAGCAAGTGTTCTTTGCAGCCAACAGGCTTAAGATCCTGGACCTTTCTGATGACAGCAACCAGCCCTTGTGGACCCAGGAAAAAGATGCTATCCTGATCTGGAATGGTGCTTTGTACAATTATCAGGACCTGCGCAACCTGCTGCTAGACCTGGGCTACAGGTTTTCTACCAATTCCGACTCAGAAGTACTTCTCTACTGGCTCAAACATCATGGAAAAGAAGGAATCAAACAGCTAAAGGGCATGTTTTCCATTGCTTTTGCTGACCTAAATAAGGAAACTGTCCTGATCCTCAGAGATCCTTCAGGGGAAAAACCGCTGTACTTCAGACAATCTCCTGAAGCTTGGCTCTTTTCCTCAGAAGCTAGGCCACTTACTATTGACCAAAAAACCCAAATCGATACAGACCAGTTTTTGCCCTATTTCTACCAAAGAGCAACATTCCCTGACAGAAGCTTCTTCAAACAAAGTGTTCAGGTATTGGCAGGCACTGGAATGACCTTTGATTTGAATGGAAAACTATTGGAAAAATTCTCTTGGAAGCATGGCGTGGAAAGCCCCTCAAAACCGGGAAAAGATACTTTCGAAGAATTGCTTAAAGATGCTGTCCTGAAGAATTTTCATACCGAAAGAAGGGTGGGTACCATCCTCTCTGGCGGAGCTGACAGCAGCTTGATCTATGCGCTTTGGTATGAAGAAACAGGCGAACCAACGCCAACCTATACGGTCACCTTTGAAAACAAGAAGAGATCAAAATACAGTGACCCGGAATACACAAAAAAACTGGGAAAAAAATACCCTACGCTGTCAAATGAAGTGTTTGTAGACTTAAATAAAGTAAAGAGCAACTGGCAAGCTTACATTTCCTCCCTCGATCAGCCAGTGGGAGACTCAGCTTCTTTTTTGACATGGATCACTGCCAAAGAGGCTGCTCAAGACACTCAGGTCTTACTCTCCGGTGCCGGAGCTGATGAACTCTTTGGTGGCTATAACAGGCACAGGGCATATTTAAGCTACCTCAATAATGCAGGAGTCTGGAAATTTCTGAAAAATACCGGCATATCTTTTCTGCTTCCATCCGCCTATCAAAAGATGATAGAAAGTATTTCGGCTTCTGAAATAGACACGTTCATACAAATGTCAGCATTACAAACTATCCCACAGAACCACCTTCAAGCCTTTCGTGGATGGTACCCCAAAAGCAACTCACCCTATAAAAATGCGCTGGAATGGGACAGGACCTATTACCTGATCAATGACATACTCAAAATCCACGACAATGCCTGCATGGCACATGGTGTAGAAGGCCGGGCACCCTACTTGGACTATGAGCTGATCAGCCTGACACAGTCCTTAAGTGAAGAGGAGCACATCCGTCAGGCAGGAAAAACTTGGATCAAGTCCGCTTTGGAAAATCGGGGTTTGAAATTTATCGCAAAAAGGAAAAAGCTGGGTTTTGGCCTTCCCTTACAGGAATGGGCTCATGACAGCGCATATTTGGATTGGATTTTTCCCCCTATCAGGAAAATGAATGAAAAGTGGGGGAGATTTTTCCCTGAAGAAATGAGAACTTTGTCCAAAGAACCCCATAGCGCAAAAGGCCGTCAATACTTACAGCTGTGGAACCTTTTTGTCTTGGCATCCTGGCTGGAGATACATACATCATGAGAATAATCTATGTACATCAATATTTTGTCACTCCCCAGGAAGGAGGGGCGACCCGTTCTTACCACCTGGCTAAAGGCATGGTACAGCATGGCATGGAGGTGGACATGATCACCAGTCACAACAAAGGCTATTACGATCTCAGGATCATAGATGGTATACGCGTTCATTACCTCCCTGTATCCTACAGACAGCAATTTGGCTTCTTCAAAAGGATCCTGGCATTTTTTCTTTTTGTAAATGCCACCAAAAAATGCATCCGGAAACTGCAGAGGCCGGATCTTTTTTACATTACTTCAACCCCACTGACCACTGGATTGATAGGGCTATGGGCAAAAAGAAAACTGGCCACTCCGTTTATATTTGAAGTGCGGGACCTGTGGCCGGAAGCCCCTATACAGCTCGGAGTATTGAATGCCCGCTTATTGAAAAAGGCAGCTCTCCACCTGGAACATAAAATCTACAGACATGCCCTCAAAATAATTGCTTTGTCCCCAGGAATAGCTGAAAGCATCCGCAAGAAAAGTCCATCTTCCAATATTTCCATCATTTCCAACTTTGCTGACATAGACACTTTTTTCCCCATGGAAAAGAACAGCAGTACCCTACAGAAATTCGGATTGAAAAAAACCTTTACCATTGCTTATGCCGGCGCAGTAGGCAAAGTAAATGCCGTGGAAGAAATGCTGGAAATCGGTAAGATGGCAAAGGACAGGCAAAAAGACTTTCAATTTGTAGTGATGGGAGAAGGTTCGGAATTGCCGACATTGAAAGAAAAATCGAAAAAGCTGGGATTGACCAACTTTGTATTTTTGCCCTTTGGGAATAAAAAACAGGTAAATGACCTCCTCTCTTGTGCAGACATGGCCTTTATTTCGTTCAGCCACTTTCCAGTATTAAAAACCAACAGCCCCAATAAATTCTTTGACGCTTTGGCTGCAGGCAAAGCCATTTTGGTCAACCACAAGGGCTGGGTACATGACCTGGTCAAAGCAGAAAACTTGGGAATCTATTTTCCTCCACACAAAATCTCCGAAAACTTCGATAAGTTGGTACAATTGTCCGAAAACCGGGAAGCACTTCAATCCATGCAGTCCCGGTCCAGAAACCTCGCTCAAAGGTATTTTTCCAAAGAAACAGCCATCAAGAGACTGCTATCGGTCATTGATGAAAAGCATTACGGCAAAATCACTGATGACGGGGTTTATATCCTGACTGCCTGAAAATCTTGTCTGCATTGCGCTCCATCATCAGCTCGGCAAGACTGAATTTGTTATTAAAGCGGTAGTCATCGACTATGTTCCAACCCAGCCATCTACCTATCCTTCCAGGGGCATCCGGGCTGATTTCATCCGTGGCCGGTGCTTCTCCTGTGTATTTTCTGATTTCAAATGGATTGGTTTCGAAAAACAGGTCTTCTTCTACAAAATGGGCCCAAATAAATTCCTCATTGGCAAAACAGGCCGCTATTTCTTCTTCGGTGTAGCCTATAATGTACTTGTCTGAGGTACAGGGCAAAATACTTTTGGTAAAGTGATAGGCCTTCCCGTAATAGATCATCTCTGCCAAAAGTGTGCTTTCACGCATATCCGTCTCATTGAATACCGCAGAAATCGCAGTCACCACGTTGGGAACAATATAGTCTTTCTGATAGCGCTTGGCAATGTACAAAGGCAAATCCGGTGGCTGAAAACTATGTGTCTCAGGAAGGTAATAATCCAGGCCTATAACCAAAATATCCTGATCAATATAAATGTCAGAAGCAAATCCACTCACAAAGGTGTATACTTTGGGCACATTGAATTCCGGAAAATAATACTTGATGTATTTGAAGGCATTCTCTAGGTCCTTCTCAAGCTTCCCCACATCAGAAAAATTATTCATGACTTCCTGGTAAAGCTCCCGCATCAGGCTATCCTCATTCGCCAAAAGAATCTCATCCGCCAACTCTTCAGAAGATGCATAGCTATCTATAAAAAGCATGCGTTCCGCAAACTTAGGATGGGCTTCAAACAGCCTTAGGATGGTCTCTTTATCATGGGCTTCAAAAAATGCTTCTTCCAGTCTTGTGATGTTTACTTCCAGGTCCTGATCCAATATATCCTCATCCAGCTGGCAAGTCTCCGGGGATCTTTTGCACGACACTAGAACAAGCCCCAATAGGGCATAAAGCCAAAAGTTTTGGTACAAACACTTTATTCTTTCCATAGACTGATTTTTCTGAAAGGAATTACAATATTATAGAAGTATGTTAATGATATTCCAATTTTCAGGATTTTTAACCCCTTTTCTTACAAATGAAAACCTCGGAAAAGGCAATAACCAAACTTATCCTTAGTTTTGTATGAATACTATTCCAAACGAAAAATGGATTTTAAATTGCGTTTTCTTCCAGTTTGCCTGTCCTTCATTTTAGGATCATTCCTGTTTTTTTCCTGCAATATAGAAGGTGATTTACCTCCACAAAATGAAGTCAACCTTTTTGCAACCGCAGAAGACATCCCTGAGCTTTCCATATTTTCCGAAGCAGTTGGCCTGGCCCTCTTGTCGCAGCCCTTATCAGAATTAGGTCCATTTACTGTTTTTGCCCCCAGCAATGAGGCTTTTGAAGCACTCTTCCGTGAAGTGGGGGTCAGTAATGTCCGTCAGATTCCAGCAGACGTATTGCAAGGCGTGCTACTGTATCATATCGTCAGTGGAAGAATACTTTCCAAAAACATTTCTTCAGGAAGCTTTCCTACATTTTTGCCTGAAACCTCACTAACTATAGATGTCAACGGAAGCACAATACTCATCAACGAATCCACTTCCATCATCAGAAGGGATATAGAAGCAGAAAATGGAATGATCCATTTAGTGGATGAAGTACTCTTTCCTCCAAGCAATACCATTATGGAGGCATTGGAATCCAATGGAAATACCATCATGGTACAGGCACTGATTGCAGCTGGATTGGCAGAAACCCTTGCTTCCGAGGGTCCTTTCACTGTTTTTGCCCCTAGCAATTCTGCCTTCGAGCGCTTTCTGGAAGACAACCTTCTGACCGGTACGGAATTCATTGAGTCTCCACTTTTGGATACTTTCCTGAGCTATCACGTGGTGGACGGGCTTTTGCCTTCCCAAAATTTCACTGTGGGTCCCAGAGAAACCAGAGTGGATCTACCCATTTACTTTTCCGAAGCCATCAATGGCAACCTTTGGCTGAATGGCATCGCAGGAATCAACAATACCAATATCAATGCCGACAATGGAATCATACATGTGCTGGATTATGTATTGACTCCGCCTACTGAGAATATGTTGGACTATCTACAGAATACCTCTACAGCATCTGATGCTGAATTCAGAATTCTTGTACAGGCGGTTCAGCTGCTGGGCTTAGAAGCCGACCTGCAAGGGGGAGTAGATGAAAACCTGACCCTTTTTGCGCCTACAGACGCTGCTTTTGAGAACCTGTTTGATGAATTGGGCATAAATGGCTTGGAAGATCTGGACCAAAATACCCTAAGGGACATCCTGCTTTATCATTTGGTTCCGGAAAGGTTGTTTTCCCAGGATCTAAGAGAAGATGAACCACTTCAGACCGCATTAGAAGGAGCAAGTCTGGAATTAAATATTGCTGATCAATTGGTAAATGAAGCCAACCTATTGCCTGACTTCCTCAATACCCTCTTGCTTAATGGGGTGATCCATGGAATAGACGCAGTATTGCTGCCTGACGAATAATAAAAAGCCTCTTAGGATGTGGAAAAACAAAAAGCATGTGGCATCTGCTTACCTAAAGCACCTTACCTGGCACAAGCTGGGCAATTACTTTTTGCTGTGGGCCTCTTTCCATTGGAGTAGATGGGTCAAAAAGCCCGTACTGTGGGGAATGCCTACCACCCTGTCCATTGAGCCTACTACCAGCTGCAACCTGAGATGTCCGGAGTGCCCCAGTGGACTACGTAGCTTTTCCCGACCTACGGGCATGATTGACATAGACCTATTTAGTTCTGCCATAAACCAATCAAAAAAGCACCTGAGTTACCTCCACCTTTATTTTCAGGGTGAACCTTACCTACATCCCGGATTTTTGGAAATGGTAAAGACAGCAGACCGTGCAGGAATCTTCACTTCCACTTCCACCAATGCCCATTACCTCAATGAGGAAAATGTCAATCAAACTTTAAAGTCCGGTTTAAAACAGCTGATAGTCTCCATGGACGGAATTTCGCAGGATGTCTATCAACAATACCGCATCGGTGGCTCTTTGCAGAAAGTCCAAAAAGGCTTAAGTCTCTTGCTTCAAAAGAGGCAGGATTCCGGGCAAGCATATCCCAGAATCACACTTCAGTTTTTGGTGACAGGACAAAACGAGCATCAAATACCAGAGCTACATCAATGGGCAGAAGAAATCGGAGTGGACGAAGTGGAGCTCAAAACTACACAGATTTACAATTTTGAAAATGGATCCCCACTCATTCCAAATGATGAAAAACACTCCCGGTATGTGAGGACAAAAGAAGGTAAGTGGAAACTGAAAAAGAAGCAGGAAAACAAATGCTGGAGGATGTGGCAAGGTGCGGTATTGACTTGGGATGGCAAACTGGTACCCTGTTGCTTTGACAAGGATGCCAGCCACAGCATGGGAAATCTACAGGACAAGCCCCTGGCAATGATCTGGAAAAGCAGGAAATACCAGGAATTCCGAAAGCAACTATTGACCGACCGCAAACAGATTGACATCTGTAAAAACTGTACCGAGTAAGCTTGCCCACCGATATTTAGTTCTGCTCCTATTTCTTTACAGCTCGGAATAATTATCTTTACGCTGATTTTCTTCTATTTTAATAAGAAAAAATGCCATTTTATGCATCAGGATATGACCTAAGGTGCGTTTAGAAACAGGCTTTATGTATATGACAGCAATCCAATCATTCAATCCCAAATTGGCCTATAATATCCCCCAATACCTGATTTTCTGCATTGTTGCCTGCTTTCTGGTGTTGGCGCTGCCTCAGAAATCCACTGCCCAAAGCATGGCGGATATTGCTTCTGTAAAGGTAGATGAGCTCAGCGACAGCCAGATCAGAGAGTTGGTTAAAAGGGCCGAAGAGTCGGGTATTTCAGATGTCGAGCTGGTGCAGATGGCAAAGCTTAGGGGCTTGCCGGAGGCAGAGGCCGAAAAACTTGAAAGAAGGATCCAAGACCTGCAGCTCAGCAGCACGTCTTCCAGAAGCAGGGCCACCGCTTCCAAAAGAGAGCCTAGAAGACAGGTGGACCTATCGGAAATCAGCCGCAATTTATTCCAATACCAAAGAGATGGTTTGGCCGATTTGGAGGACAGACCTAATGAAATCTTTGGATCAGACCTTTTTTATAATAAAAACAGAAGGCTCAGCTTTGAGCCTAACCTGAATATTGCCACGCCGAAAAACTACGTCTTGGGACCTGGTGACATGGTCTATGTGGATATCTATGGTGAATCTGAGCAATACTACGAAGCTACCGTCAACCCTGACGGCTTTATGATTTTGGACAATATTGGCCCGGTCTCTGTTTCCGGAAAAACCATAGAAGAAGCCACCGGAATCATCAGAAACAGGCTGGCCAACTACTATACTGGAATTCGGGGAAGCAATCCAAGCACTTTTGTACAGGTCACACTGGGCAATGTACGTACCATTCAGGTGCACCTGGTCGGAGAACTGAGACTGCCCGGCACATTTACGCTTAGTGCTTTCAGCACAGTCTTCAATGCGCTTTATGCGGCAGGAGGACCCAATGAAAACGGCTCCATGAGAAGCATCAGGGTAATAAGGAACGGAAACCAAGTAGCTAGCATAGACATTTACGACTTTTTGGTCAACGGAAAAACCAACCTGGACTTCCAGCTTCAGGATCAGGATGTGGTGTTGGTAGATCCATTCATCGCGAGGACCAGCTTGAGGGGAGAGGTCAAAAGACCCAAAATATTTGAGGTAAAAGAAGGAGATTCATTTGAAGACCTGCTCAGATATGCGGGCGGATTTACAGATGAAGCTTTCAAAGACAGGGTCAATGTCACTAGGATCAGTGGTGGTGAGCGGGCCGTATCTGATATTTTCAACAGCCAGTTTGGTCTCTTTTTGGTAAAAGGAGGAGACGAATACTATATCGGAAAAGTCTTGGATAGATTTGCAAACAGGGTTCAGATCAAAGGCGCAGTTTTCAGAGAGGGGAATTTTGCCCTCACAGAAGGACTTACCCTTGGCCAACTGATCAAAAATGCAGATGGAGTAAGAGGAGATGCCTTCCTGGATAGGGCCAGTATCCTGAGAACCTATGACGACCTTAGCACAGAGCTTATTACCGTCAATCTAAGAGATGTACTCAGTGGCAGTACAGCCGATATCCCTCTCAAAAGGGAAGACGTCATCCGCATTTCCAGCATTTATGACTTGACCGAGGAATTTTATGTACAGATCAACGGTGAAGTCCGCAATCCCGGCACCTATCCTTTTTCCAAAAATATGTCTGTGGAAGAGTTGGTGCTGATGGCCGGAGGCTTGAGGGAAGCTGCCAATGTCAAGGATGTGGAAATCGCAAGAAGGTCAAAGAATGCAGATGCCGGAGCATTTTCCGAACTGCTTACGGTACAATTGAATGAAAACCTGAGCCCTCAGGCTGACCCGACTCCATTGCAACCCTTCGATATGGTGATCATCCGTAGAAAGCCGAATTTTGTTTTGGACAAATTGGTACAAGTGGAAGGACAGGTCAATTCCCCGGGAATATTTTCTGTAAGGTCTGCTGAAGAACGTATTTCTGATGTAATAGCACGTGCAGGTGGCCTGACCCGTTTTGCATTCCCAAAAGGGGCCACATTGATCAGAAGGACTGAATTTTTTGATACAGAATCCGAGCAGATCAGAAGGCAAAGAAACCTTCTTGACCTTCAGCAGAGGCTTTTGATGGACCCCAACAATACCGAGGCACAGGAACTGCTAGTAGAAAGACTCTTCAGAAATCTGGAAAACACACCTGAAAACAGAAGAGAAGGGGAAGCAGTGGCGGAATCCAGAAGAGACTTGATCACAGGCATCGCAGAAAGACGTCCTGACCTCGCCCCAATTAGAATCAGGGAGACTGAAGCTGTGGCCATAGACCTGGAAGCAATCATGAGAAATCCCGGCTCAGACCTTGACCTGATTCTGGAAGAAGGAGATATCATTTCCGTACCAAAGCAGCTTCAGACCGTACGCCTCCGTGGTGATGTAGTCTATCCTGCTACGGTAAGATTTGAAAGGGAAAGGGGAATGAAATATTACATCAACAGGGCGGGTGGTTTTGACAACCGGGCAAACAGGAAAAGAACCTACATCGTCTATGCCAATGGCGAGGTAAGAAGAACCAAAAGCTTCCTGGGAATCAGGGCCTATCCTTCCGTTTCTCCGGGATCTGAAATCATTGTACCTACCAAAGGACCTAGAGTTCCTGTAAGACCGGGTGAGTTGGTAGGCATCGCCACCGGTCTGGCTACTTTGGTATTGGTCATCACCCAAATTACACCTTGACAAATGGCGGATCAAAGACATATTGTAGACGATAAAATCACCCTCAGGGAAGTAGTCCTGAGATTCAGGTATTGGATTGCTTTTTTCTTGGGAAAATGGAAGTTATTGTTCCTCGCGGGTCTGATAGGACTGGGACTGGGAGCCTTGGCTTCGGTCCTAAAAAAACCAGTGTACCACGCCGAAACCACTTTTGTGTTGGAAGAATCGGACATGTCGGGCTTGGGACAGATGTCAGGGCTGGCTTCCTTGGTAGGGGTCAACTTGGGTTCACTGGGATCTTCCAGCGGGCTTTTTCAGGGAGACAATATCATGGAACTGTACCGCTCGGACAATATGCTGGGAAAAACACTACTGAGTCCTTTTGATGATCAATCCCTATTAATTGACAGGTACATCAGCTTTCAGGAGTTGGATAAAAAGTGGAAAAGAAAAGTCGACCTTACAGCAATGGACTTTTCCAAGCCAAGGGAAAACTTCACCGTAAGCCAGGATTCTGTCCTAAAAGAAATCTCCAAACTGATCAGGGAAAAGCAGCTTTCTGTAGAAAAACCCAACCGAAAACTTACAATCATTCAGGTCAATGTCTCCTCTAAAGACGAAAAGTTTGCCAAAGTATTCAATGAGACGCTGGTAGATAAGGTCAACAGCTTCTACTTTGAGACCAAGACCAAAAAGACTGCCGAAAACCTGGAAATTCTCCAATCCCAAGCTGACAGTGTTAGAAAAATTCTCGACCAAAGCCTGGCAGCTTTTGCCAGCAGTACAGATAGGGTGCCCAACCCCAACCCCCTTCTGCAGGCAGCCACAGTCGACGCAAGAAAGAAACAGGTAGATGTGCAGGCCTCTACAGCCGTATATACCGAAATCGTCAAAAATCTGGAGATTGCCAAAGTAAACCATCGCAATAACTCCCCCCTTATCCAGATCATCGACACCCCGGTACTTCCGCTCAAAAGGTCAGAAATAAAATTAGTGAAGGGAATGGTTTTGGGAGCTATTGCAGTGGGTTTTATCGCTTTGCTTTTCCTTTATTTCGGAGAATTGTACAGGATACATGTAGAAGAAAAACAAGGACAGGAGATTTGAAATGCTTGAAAAAATATCCTCTTTTCCATTTAGCCACCTGATCCGGAACAAATCCATTCAGAACTTTATTTTTTTGGTTATCATACAGGCTTCTAACATCCTGATTTCATTGATTTCCATGCCCTTATTAATTCAGTCCATTGGGGTGGATCAGTTTGGCCTGGTCAACTTGGCTCTTTCCGTCATTATACTTTTGAACATACTGGTGGGCTTTGGCTACAACCTCAGTGGACCTAGAGAAGTGGCCATCCAACAAGGGAATAAGGAGCAGCTCTCCCACTTGTTTTCCAATATCATTTCCAGCAAAATATTGATGGCGGCATGCGCCTCCTTGCTTATCCTGATAGGGGTATATGTGCTGGACCTTTTCAAAGAGTACCAGACCATACTTGTCTTTTCCTGTCTCTTATTGTTTTCAGAAGCTACTTTGCCACTGTGGTTTTTTCAGGGAATGGAAAAAATGAAGCTGATCTCCATTGCCAATGTATTTTCGAAATTACTTTTTTTGATGGGAATTGTGCTTTTTATCCATCAACCCGAACAGGCCAAATGGGTGAATTTTCTCTTGGGTGGTTCAGGATTTGCAATCAATTCACTTTTGCTTCTGTACGTGCACTACGAAATGGAAATCAGGTTTTATAAACCCCGGTTTGTGCAGGTATTCAAATCCCTCAAAGAAAATACCCTACTTTTTTTGTCCAACCTGGCTTCACATATATCCATCAATGGTGGGCTTATCGTGTTGAGCTTTTTTTCTGCAGCTGCTACCCTAGGAATGTTCAGTCTGGCAGAAAGAATCACCATGGTACTCAGGATGCTACCCGCTTTGATCATTCAGGCCATTTATCCCAATGCCTCAAAGCTTTACCAGGACAACCTTCCCCGTTTTTTTAACTTCCTGAAAAAAACTTACCTTATCGCATTGCTTTTGGGGGCAGGGCTTTCCGTGTTCACCTTCTTCACTGCTGGGTTTATAGTGGAAATCCTCGCCAAAGAACGTCTGGAAGAAGCCATCCTTTTCCTGAAAATATTGGCCTTCGTTCCTTTCCTAGCTTGTCTGAACATCATCAATGTGACCATGCTACTGGTGACGGATCAAAAAGACCAACTCTTCAAAGCATCCTGGCAAATGTGTATTTATATGCTTATTGCCTCAGTGGGTCTGACCTCACAGTTTGGAGGCATTGGTCTTTGCATTGCACTCCTGTCCACAGAAGTGGTGATATTCCTGATCTGCACTATCCTGATATACAAAAAAAACAAAGACCTTTACTATGGCTTCCAAAAAGCGCTCTTCGGTAGCAGTCATCATCCTTAACTGGAATGGCTACGCACATACCCGGAGCTGTCTGCTTTCCCTGGAAAAAATCAGCTATCCGGATTATGGGGTATTTGTGGTGGACAATGGCTCACATGATGGCTCCGGTCTCCGCCTTCAGGAAGAATTCCCTGAAGTTCATTTCATTTTCAACCACAAAAACCTGGGCTTCACGGGAGGCAATCTTGCCGGAATAGAACAGGCTGTAAAAATAGGCTACGAATACTTCTTGCTATTGAACAATGACACCAGCGTAGAAGTAGATTTCCTTGACAAACTTATGGACTGTTTGACCAATGACAGTAAAACCGGTCTCGTACAGCCCTTGATTTTATTTCAGGATTCTCCGGATATCATCTGGAGTGCCGGTGGGAGTTACAGCAAACTCCTCGGCATCTCCAAGACACTTGGTGACAGGGCTACCCTTAAGGGTTATCCTTTGCACAGAATCCACTTGGACTGGGCTACTGGCTGTTGTGTTCTTTTTTCCAAAGAAGTACTGAATGCCACAGGAGGCCTCGCCAACAGTTTCTTTGCCTATTTTGAAGATGTGGACTGGTCCTTAAGGATTAGAAAAGCAGGATATGATATTCTTTTGGCAGAGCAAAGTATCATTTACCATGAAGGCAGTGCCTCTTCCAAGCAGGAGTCCGAAGAAGGGACCCTCAGTCCTACTGTATTTTACTTGCATTCCAGAAACCAGCTTTTCCAACTGAGAAGGCACCACAAAGGACTGGAGGCAATATTGGCCTGGCCTTATCAACTGTTGAAGTATTCGGCCTGGATGTCCTATTTTTGCCTGCGAGGAAGATTTACCAAGATGAAAGCCGTGGCAAGAGGAATCCGTGACGGCATGTTTTTAGACCACAGAAGCAGAGAACCCTTATGTCCCTGATTTTCTTTTTCCTGATAGCGATCCTGACCACTGTTCTGCTCTTTTGGGTGCTGAATCAGGTCCTGATGCACAGCAAATGGGAATATGGGGTGTATTTTCTACTTTTCTTTCTTCCATTTTACATTACTACACTCAGTGTAGTGTACCTGGCCACCAACTCCCCTCTGATCGTCAATATCTTTCAGTTTCTGAAAGAAATTGTGGTCTTGGGTGCATTGGCAGGGTTTTTACTGTTCAACAGAAATATTTTTGACTATCCCTTCCGCCTGCATAAGGTGGATTATCTCTATATTGGATTTATTGGGTTGGCATTCATTTACCTCGTCTTGCCCTTGGGTGCTGCCAGTACAGTGAACAAAGCGCTTTACTTCAAAAATATGCTTATCCCTGCTCTGGTGTATTTTATGGGGCGCAATACTGTATTCGATGACAAAGAAATCAGGTTAATTTTCCGGGGCATTTTTGCCATTGCGGTAGGGGCATTTCTGGTCAATTTATTTGAAAAGGCCATTGATACCCACTTGCAGTCTTTGACCGGATATGCGCTGTTTAATCTCGCTATCAATGATATAGAGCCTACAGGGCACTTTGACCTCACCTGGACTTTTGAAACCCAGGCTGTCACAAAAAGGTTGGCATCCTTCTTTTCTGACCCTTTGGAGTTGGCAAGCTCCGTGCTATTGGGCTTTTCTGCCGGCCTGATTTGGTTTTTGACCAGCAAAAGAGAAAATTGGCTCATTCCCACCGTAGTCATGTTATGCTCCTTGGGAAGCTTGTTTTTTGCTGCCTCCAGGGCGGCCTTTCTGGCATTTTTCGTCATGATATTCTTTGTGGCGATTATTTTCAGGTTGTACAAACTGATACTTTCCGGATTTGGACTCGCACTTCTATTTGTGGTTTATGTCCTATTCTTCGCTTCAGAGGAATTTTATTATTTTGTAGTAGACACCATCACTTTCGAAAATACTTCCTCGGTAGGACATTTGGTGGAATGGCTGTTGGCTCTGGACTCCATGATTGCCAACCCATTTGGCATAGGGCTGGCCATGAGTGGCAATGTAGGCTCCGTAGAAGATGAACTACGGGTAGGGGGTGAAAATCAATTCTTGATCTATGGTGTACAGTTGGGTTGGATTGGTATGCTTTTGTACATGCTTTTGTTGGCCTATGCCATCCTTACCTCCCTAAAGGTGTTTAACCGTACAGAGAACACCATGACCGCAAGGATCGCCTTTGTGGCGGCCTCAGTCAGGGTTGGCTTGTTGCTTCCGCTGTTTACCGCCAACGCAGAAGTATATACCTATGTCTCTTGGATGACCTGGTGGATGCTTGGCTATTCTATCAATGCTTACCAAGCCATCAAATACAAAAAACCCGCTTTGGCATGAAAACCCAAAAGAAAATATTGGTAGATACTTTTTACCTGAACACTGCTCTCACGGGCATCAAAACCTACATGCTGGAGTTTTCCGAAGCAGCCAAGCAATTTCCTCAGGAAGATATCAGGTGGATATTTACCCATCACCCACTCCGTCAATCCCAAAAGACATTCTTCCGGGGTAATGTCCCCAAATGGCGCACACTTTGGTATCACCTTTACTATTTCATCTACAAACAGCTGCTGTTGCCCGTGAAAGTATGGATAGAAAAACCGGATGCTTTAATCTGTTTTGACTTTGTAGCTCCAGCTTTAACAAAGTCCTGCCACAAAATTACCGTCGTCCATGATGCTTTCTTTTGGCAAATGCCACAAAACTACCAGTCACTTTGGAGGGAGTATTTCATACAGATGATCCATTCCGGAATAAATGGAAACACCACGGTGGTGACTACAAGCCAGTATTCCAAAAGGGCATTGGAAAAGCATGCAGGTATTACCGCTCCTATTGAGGTAATATACCAATGTCCCAAGCTCCTGCCTGACAATCCTGAGCCCGGTATTATGGAAAAATGGCACTTACGCCCTCGTAAGTTTCTGCTACATGTGGGGAGTTTTGACAGGAGAAAAAACCTTCCTGTATTGGTGGAGGCATTTCATTCCTTTTTGGAAAATAGCGGCTCAGATTTGGAATTGGTTCTGGTAGGTGAAAAAGGCCTGAGCAAAACCGTGGATGACCATGATAAGGTAATTGACCTGATCCAAAAGAAAAAACTAGGACAAAGGGTCAAAGTCACTGGCTTTTTAACTGATCAGGACGTAAAGTGCCTATATGACCATGCCTTTGCTTACGTCTTCCCTTCATCCAATGAAGGCTTTGGCATTCCGGTGATAGAAGCCATGCGAAGTGGAGTGCCGGTGATCATTTCCGATCAGGAAGCTTTGGTAGAAATCGCCGGAGAAGCGGCTTTGGTCCATGAGATGGGCAATGCTGAAAGCCTCAGTGAGAAACTCAGTCTTTTGGAGAAAAACCCTGCACTTCAATACGAATTGGTCCAAAAAGGCCTTCTCCGCTGGAAGCAGTTTGGCAGGGAAGAATTTTTACTTTCATTTAAGAAATTGATCCACTAAAACCTATCTATAGCTCAGTTATTTACAAATCAAAAAATTGCCTTAGGATTATCTCTGGTATTTTTGGAATAGAAAAAACTTATATGAATATTGTATAGAAAAGCAAATTAACGAAAATTTATGTGCGCAATCCCAAAGAAGCTTAATACCTACTTATCTCTCTAAACTTTTACTCCTCAGATGTCTCACCTAGATCCCAAAGAAGAAAAAATAAAACTGATGCAACACCTGATCGAAAACTCCACAGACGGAGTGCAGATCTCTTTGGCTTCCGGACAGCTTTTTTATATCAACAAAACCTCCAGTGAGCGACTGGGCATCAGCATGGAGGACGTGGAAAAGTACCATGTCAGTGATTTTGAAAAAATCTTCCAAGACCCCCAAGCTTGGCATCAGCATGTTGATGAATTGAAAAAGGTGGAATTTCTCACTTTGGAGGGAGTCAACAAAAACATAAATACAGGTAAAACCATTCCTGTAGAGGTTACCGTCAAATACATTCAGATCAATGGAGACGGATTCATCATCGCCAGTTCAAGAGATATCTCTGTGCGGAAAAAAAATGCTGTAGCATTGGAAAGGGACAGCAAGCTCCTCAATGACGCCCAGAAAATGGCTAACCTGGGTGGCTGGGAATGGGATTTGGTCACCAAAGAAATGAAATGGACCGATGAGGTCTTTGCCATATATGAGGTGGACAAAAGCTATAAACCAGAGCCTAACAAAAACCTGGAATTTCTCAAAGACACAGACAAGCCTAGGCTTGAAAAAGCCGTTCAGGAGTCTATAGAAGAACAAAGGAAAAATGAGGTGACAGCCTTATTGATTACCCCTACTGGAAAAGAAAAAACAGTCAAAATTTCCATCAACCCTATAGTAGAAGAAGGGAGAACTGTGCGACTTATAGGTCTGATCCAAGACATCAGCTTGCAGGAGGCCGCACAAATGACCATAGAAAAGCAGCTGAAACTTCAGCAGATCATGATTGATATATCTTCTACCTATATCAACATGGATATAAAGGACCTCGAAAAGAACATACAGCACTCTCTTGAGCAGCTGGCAAGATTTGTAGAGGCGGACAGGGCTTATATTTTCATTTATGACCATGAAAACCAGATAGGTGTCAATACCTATGAATGGTGTGCGGAAGGAATTTCTCCGGAGATAGAAAACCTGCAGGAGGTGCCAATGGAGTTTATGCCTCATTGGGTGGAAAAACACCTCAACAGGGAAATTTTCGGAGTTCCTGATATTGACACTCTAGATGATGAGGTGCTCAGGGAAATCATTGAACCTCAAGGAATCAAAACCATGATCACCTTTCCTATGCTTTATGGAAGCGACCTAATGGGTTTTGTGGGTTTTGACTGGGTAAAGGAAAAGCATCAATACTCTGAAGTGGAGCAACAGATATTGCTGGTATATGCCGAGATGTTGGTCAACGTCAAAAAAAGAACAGAGTTGGAGCGCAGCTTGATCAAAGCAAAAGAAGAGGCCGAAGCAGCCAACAGGTCCAAGTCGGAATTTTTGGCCAATATGAGCCATGAGATCAGAACTCCCCTTAATGGTGTCATCGGTTTCACTGACCTGCTGATCAATACTGAACTCAACAATGAGCAGCTCCAGTATGTCACCAGTGCCAATACTTCTGCCCATTCCCTTTTGGGTATCATCAATGACATACTCGACTTTTCGAAAATAGAAGCAGGGAAGCTGGATTTGGAAGAGGTGGAAACCGATATAGTAGAGCTGGCAGAGCAGACTGCAGATATTGTCAAATACAATACCGCCAAAAAGAACATTGAATTTCTCCTTAATATTCAGGTGGATATTCCCCGTTTTGTCACAGTAGACCAGATCCGCTTGAAGCAGATTCTGGTCAATTTGCTGAGCAATGCCATCAAATTTACCGAAAAAGGAGAAGTCGAACTCAGCATAAGTTTTCAGGAGGATGGTGAAGAGGGAATTTTCACTTTTGCCATCCGGGACACCGGTATAGGTATCTCAGAAGAACAAAAGAGTAAATTGTTCAAATCCTTTTCCCAAGCAGACTCCTCTACCACCAGAAAATTTGGAGGAACAGGCCTGGGCTTGGTAATCTCCCAGATGCTTGCCGAAAAAATGGATTCCCAGATCATATTGGATTCTGAAGTAGGCAAAGGTTCTGTCTTCTCATTTTCTATCAGAAAACCCTACAGTATTGAGTCTGAAAACCAAATTTCAACTATTACCAGCATCAAAAATGTCCTGATCATCGATGACAATAAAAACAACAGGATTATCCTGAAAGATATACTGGCACATTGGAATATACAGTCAGAAACGGTGGACAATGGTATCGCGGCCCTGACCTTGCTGGACAAAGGGGCAGATTACGACGTGTTTATTGTGGATTACCACATGCCTTTTATGGATGGGATCAGCACCGTGAGGGAGATGAAAAAATTACTGGCAAGCAAATACCCTGACAAACAACCCAAAATCATCCTGTACAGCTCGGCAGACGATGCACAGCTTGACCAACATATCAAGGAACTGGAGATAGATGTAAAACTGATCAAACCTGCCAAAATCTCCGAGCTCTTTTACAGTCTCAACAAGCTGAGCAACAATCAGATTTCCGGCTCTCTCTCACCGGATACTTCCAAAACCAAAGAAGGAAAAGGAGGCAATAGCAATTCTGAATTGAAGATTTTGATCGCCGAGGACGTTTCTCTCAACATGCTCCTGCTCAAGACAGTTATCAAAAATTATTATCCTGAGGCCAAAATCATAGAGGCCCAACACGGAAAAGAAGCAGTCAATTTATATAAAAGAGAAAGCCCGGACCTGATATTTATGGATGTACAGATGCCGGTAATGGATGGCTTTGAGGCTACACAGGCAATCCGGGAAATAGAAAAAGACGGAAAATCCAGAGTACCGATCGTGGCACTGACTGCTGGAGCATTGCAAAGTGAAAAGGAAAACTGCATGAATGCGGGTATGGATCACTTCCTTACCAAGCCCATAGAAAAAGATAAGCTCCTCGAAGTCACCGAATTGATTTTTAATCTCAACCAGGAAGAGGAAGAAATCAATGATGAGGTATTTGACAAAGAGGGACTTTTAAAGGTATTGGGCGGTGATGTAGAGCTTTTAAAACAAATACTAACAGAAGGAGTGCAGGAGTTAAGGGAAAACCTCAATCTGCTCAAATTGGCCTTATCCAAATATGATAAAGCAGAAATAGAAAGCTTACTCCATAAAATCAAAGGAATGGCCCTCAGCCTCAAGCTTCACCGAATGGCCGAAAAGTCTGAAAAAATGGAGCATATTCAGGACAAGACCGGTTTAAGAGAAGCATTTCCTGATTTAGAAAAATGCTATTATTCACTAAATAAGTATATACAATCAGGATTTTAATACCTTTGCGCTTTGGAAAAGTTATTTCCCTAATTTTGCACCTCAAAGCGCCGGTATTTTATGAGGCAAACCGAATGCCCCCTTTGTCATACTCCTCCCTCCTTGGCCACTGAAGACGGATCTTTGGTAAAGTGTGCTGCCTGTCAACTCAACTGGACATTCCTGCCCACAGAATTTGATCCGGAAGCACTCTATCAGGATGAGGTATATGCTGTAGTGGACAACAGAAATTCGGTATTTGAGAAAATAATCTTCCGTGAAGCAAAAAAAGTAATCCAAACTGTAAGAAAACATAGTAAATCTAATGCTATAAAATGCCTGGACTTTGGATCTGGAAAAGGGCAGTTTCTCCTTCAGGCCAAGCATGCAGGATGGAAAGGAGTGGGAGTGGAAACATCCATCCCCCGCGCTGAGTTTGCCAGAAATATGTACGGGCTGAACATCCACCAATCTTACTATGAGGGCGGAAAAATTGAAGGGGGAGAATATGATTTTATAAGCCTGTTCCATGTATTGGAACATCTTCCTGAACCTATCCCCTTGCTGGATAAGCTTTGCAAGGAAAATCTCAAGAAAGACGGATTACTCCTGATCGAAGTCCCCAATCTGGCAAGCTGGCAGGCCAAAATGGCGGGAAAAGACTGGATGCACCTGGACATTCCAAAGCACCTCAGCCATTGGGACGAAGACCTACTGGTGAGCGAAGTAGAAAAACTGGGATTCAGGAAAATTACCTCCCAATATTTCTCCATACACCTTGGTGTTTTGGGAATGCTAAGGTCGCTGTTGGGAAAAATAGGATACCGGGGCAACATTATATTTGATTTGAAAAACAGAAGAAGTCAGGCACTTCTCTTTAAAATTGCCCTTCTCATGCCATTGGCATTTCTTTTGGAGATGCTGTCAACGCTATTGGGCAAAGGAGGAGTCATGAGAATATATTTTAAAAAGAATGGGTAGAAAAGGCAAGGTAATTTTTTTGCATAGCTCTTCGGAATTGTATGGGGCTTCCAAAATCCTGCTGTATGTCATGCAGATTTTCAGGGATATGGGATACAGCCCCCTGATCATATTCCCTGGGGATGGACCTCTCAGGCCTGAACTGGAGCGCCTTGGATTTGATTACAAAATCATCAACCTAGGAATTCTCAGGAGAAAACACTTTCATCCGAAGGGTATTCTGGACCGAGGAAAAAAAATGTACAAGGCCTATCGTTTTTTGGATGAAATTCACCAAAAGGAGCCTATTTCACTGATTTATTCCAACACCCTTGCTGTGATAGTGGGTGCTACTTTTGCCAGAAGAAGGGATATTCCCCATGTATGGCATATACATGAAATCATTCAAAGCCCCCGCTTTTTGGTAAGGTTTCTGGCCACACAGGTAGACAAAAGCACCCCGAAACCTATCGTAGTGTCACAGGCTGTAGCCAAACATTGGAAACATTACCTGGACATTGCCAAGCCTACCGTCATACACAATGGCATAGATTACAGCCCTTTTGTGAATGGACACCAAGACCTCAGGAAGAGTTTGGGTATTGCGGAAAACACCAAAGTCATCACCATGATCGGCAGGATCAATCCCGGAAAAGGGCAGCTGTTTTTTCTTGAAATTGCAAAAACTGTCATTTCCCAAGAACCGGACACGGTATTCTTGATGGTCGGAGATCCTTATCCGGGATATGAAAGCATTGAAAACGGGATAAATTTGAAGATTTCCGCAGAAAATCTTGACAATCATGTGATAAATCTCGGATTTCGTGAAGATATTCCGCAAATTTTAAAAACAACTGATATTTTTGTGCTCCCATCCATATTACCGGATTCCTTACCTACGGTGGTCTTGGAAGCAATGGCCTCAGGAAAACCCGTAGTCGCTACCCGTTCAGGTGGAGCATCGGAAATGGTTTCCCAAGGAAAAACCGGTTTTTTGGTCAATATAGGGGATGTCAGCGAGGCAAGTGAAAAAGTCCTCCAACTGTGTAAGGACCCCCAATTGGCTCAAGCTATGGGACAGGCTGGACAGCAAAAAATTTTGGAAGAATACAGCTTTGAGCACTTTGTAGAGAAAATGAAAGAATATATATGTCAGATACTACCTTAAAAACCCCGCTTAAGGTAGCCATCTTGGGAGCTAAAGGTTACCCCTACGTTTATGGAGGATATGATACACTGGTAAGAGAACTGGGAGAAAGACTGGTGGCCAAAGGTGTGGAAGTACGGGTATATTGCCATAGGGCGCTTTTTCCTGAAAAACCTCCTATGGTAAATGGAATTAAGCTTTTTTATACCCCAGCTATCGAGACGAAGACGCTTACGCAGCTTTCCCACTCCTTTATATCCATGATGCACGCCTGCCTTTCAGATGTGGATGTGATTTTTGTGGTCAACAGCGGCAATGGCCCTTACGGTTTACTTTCCAAGATTTTCAGAAAACCTACCGCCATTAATGTTGATGGACTGGAGTGGTTACGTCCAAAATGGAGGGGCCTGGGATCCAGGTATTTTAAGTTTGCCTCCAGACTGGCCACTAAGTTTTACGACCGGATCGTAACCGACTCTTTCGAAATGCACAGGATCTATAAGGAAAAGTTC
The DNA here is from genome assembly GCF_019343195.1 of Arthrospiribacter ruber. Classification (GTDB taxonomy): domain Bacteria; phylum Bacteroidota; class Bacteroidia; order Cytophagales; family Cyclobacteriaceae; genus Arthrospiribacter; species Arthrospiribacter ruber. The sequence goes on along the minus strand of NZ_RPHB01000003.1, from coordinate 215,517 downwards.
AAAACTGACTCTACAGTCATTGCTTATGGGGCCAATCCTGCCAACCACTCCAACCCGGAACTGCTGAAAAAATGGAACCTTAAGCCCTACGACTACTTCCTTATTGTCGGAAGGCTGGTACCGGACAACAATGCCGATTTGATTTTAGGAGGATTTCTGCAATCCAAAACAAAAAGAAAACTGGTAATCGTAGGTGATGTTCCTTTCGAAGATGAATTTGCCAACAAATTGAAAAATATAAAGGACGAAAGGGTACTTTTCACAGGCTATGTCAAGGATCCCGAGGAACTCAAAACCCTCTATAATTTGAGTTATGCCTATTTTCATGGACATGAATACGGGGGTACCAACCCGGCCATGCTTAAAGCTTTGGGATACGGATGCGCTATTTTGGCCCTGGACACGGTCTTCAACAGGGAAATGCTTCAGAATGGAAAACATGGTGTCTTCTTTGAAAAAGAAACCGAACAGGTCACAGAAACCATTCACCGTGTGGAACAACTGCCGGAAGAAATGGAAGCTTTGAGAAAAACCGCCAGATCCGGTCTGACGGATATGTACAATTGGGACAATGTGGCAGAAGCTTACCTTAAGTTGTTTTTGGAACTCAAATCTTCTAAATCCTGATTTTTTCTCAAAGAAACTTTTGCCAAGACCTCCCATTTACCGGATATCTTTTTCAGTAAAGCAAGATTGTCCACAGGAAACCTTTCATCAAAAGAAAGACGCTTCACATATGCCCAATAGGTATCGAAGTTTTGGGCTTTGATATCTTTGAATGCCAGCGTCATGTGGGGGGTGTAATTCCGGTCGCTCAACTCTTGGACAAGGTTCAGGCTGGTTTTGCAATAAGCAACCAGTTCGGACTGTAAGACCATGAGCAAAGGGTTGGGGACCACATCAATGAAAATCACCCTGTTGCCAAACTTCCAAAACCCCCGGAGCCTCAGTTCCAAACAGTCCCAAGATGAAGCAAAAGAAGACAAATCACGGATAAGCTTTTCTTCTTTGTGCTCATTCCATAAAAAAGGCATTTTTACCGTAATGTGAGCGGGTGATTTAAGCGCATACTTGATGTTGAATTTTTCTCTCAGGTCAAGCTTGATTGCCGTAGCTTTCTCCTGCAGCTTCCCCTCCGGGACCAATGCAATGAAATATTTTGCCAGCTTCTTTGCCATTTAACACAAATATATGGATTTTGAATGCCTCAGGGCTTTTTTTGACGTTGCTTTCATGTAAATTAGGCAAGGTATTTTTCCTAAGAATCGATTAATAGCGTAAATTGAACATCTTTAGAGCCAATTAACTTATGAAGAATTTTGCAAAGGCAATGGTAGGATTGGACCTGTCCAAAATGGATGACATTCTGGTACAGAAGACTGCCTTGCTCTCTGATATTTTAGGCATTGAAAAACTGTATTTGATACATGTAGCCAAAGATTTATCCTTGCCGGAAGAAATCACCAAAAACTTTCCTGATCTGGTAGCTCCAGCGGATGAAAGTATCAAGGCTGATATCAATGGCATTGTAAAAGAACATTCCTTTCCTAAAGGTCTGGAAATCGAAATTGTGGTAGAAGAGGGAAAGCCCATGGATACTGTCCTGAGGTGGGCCAAGATCAAGGATGTGGACCTGATCATCATGGGCCGGAAAGAAAGCTTGGAAGGAAGTGGATCCTTGGCCAAAAACATGGCCCATAGAGCTCCTTGCCCCGTTTTGTTCCTCACCGAAAAGGCAGCCCCAAAAATCCCGGAAAAAATACTTATCCCAATGGATTTTTCGGAGCACTCTTTATTGAGCTTGGAATTTGCCCAACAGCTGGCCAAAAAAACAAATGCCAAACTTGTAGGGCTTCACGTTTACTCAGTTCCTTCAGGCTATTACAAAACAGGCAAATCCTATGAGGAATTTGCTGACATCATGGAAGGGCATGCTAAAAATGACTTTAAGAAGTTTTTTGAAAAGCATAACCTAGAAACCATTGACTGCCTCTACAAGTGCAAAGATGATGGCAACGAAGGAAGATTTATCATCAGAGTATCTCTGGAAGAAAAGGCCGATATGATCCTGATGGGAAGCCGGGGACGTACCGCATCAGCAGCTGTATTGTTGGGAAGTGTGGCAGAAAAGCTGGTCAATATCAACAATTCCGTCCCTATGCTGATATTCAAGAAAAAAGGCGAAACCATGACATTTATGGATGCCTTAAAGAAGCTTTAAGCCTTATAAAAATAAAAGCAGGCTTGGTCACCAACAGACTTTTTGTTGTAGAGTAGCGCTTTCTTCCTCCACATCGCCAAATCCTGCCTACTAAAAGCCTCTTCAGGGATGACTCCATGAAGGGGCCTTTTGTTTTTGACCAATTCGGTACCCCAAAACTGAAATGTAGAACTGTCAAAGACCACTTCTTTACACACTAAGCCAGACTCAGTTCCAAGCTGCTTCAGGCCTTTGGTCGATGGAATATGCAAATGCCTGGGAGGATCCAGCTGCACCCAGTTCACTCCCTCATCTGCCCATACCTTGGCATCAGCCACGGGAAGCCTGACAAGCAGCCAACCTTGAGGATTAAGAAGTTTGCTGCATTGCTCCAATATTTTCTTCGGTGATTCCATATGCTCTAAAGCATGGTGCATCATAATCAGGTCAAATTTCTCCTGAATCTCAAAAACATCCTTTTTGCTAAGCACAAGCTTTTTGCCAAAATGCTGTTCCTTTTCCATAAATGGGTCATAGCCCCTTAAATAGCAAAATCCGGCAGCATACAGTTCATACAGCAACTGACCATTGCCACATCCTATATCCGCAATTTTCGCAGATTTGGAAGGCTTTATCCTTGAAAACCAATCTCCAAAAACTGGCTTGATTTTCTCTTTTCCTGAAATCCTGAAAACATCATATCGGATCTTCTTCAATAGATTTTTTCCAAATGAAGATTCTACCAAAGGCTGAAGGGAGTAGTAAGAAGCAGGATAATAGGCTGCAAGATCTTGAGGGACCTCTGTCAGGGCAAGAGAACCACAGTTCTGACACTCCGCATACTTGAAAAGCTCTCCGGTACCAAACATCATTTCACTTACCTGATGAATTTCATGTAAGTGTCCGGAACCACAATAAGGACATGAAAAATTCTCAATAGGCATTCTCTCTATTGAGTAAAAGTTCGTATACAGTCCTTACACAAATGCTCAGGTCCATCCATATCGACCATTTTTGGATGTAGAAAAAGTCCAACCTCACTCTTGAACGGATCTGAAAACCATTTTCGATCTCCCCTCTGAATCCTTTCACCTGGGCCAATCCGGTAATACCGGGCTTGATCTTGTGACGGGAATTGTACTTATCAATCTGGGTCTGAAAGAGCTTGTTCATAGGGACTGTATGGGGCCTAGGGCCCACAATCGACATATCACCTATGAGTACATTCAAAAACTGTGGCATTTCATCCAAAGAAGTCTGTCTCAAAAAAGCCCCTATTCTGGTCACCCTAGGGTCATTTTTTACTGCCTGATGGGTATCAGCATAATCATTCGGGGTCATAGACCTGAACTTCAAACACTTAAAGACCTGATTGTTTTCCCCATTTCTTTCCTGAATAAAGAAAACCGGCCCTTTTGATTCCAACTTGATCAAAAGACCTACCAATGGTATGAGCCAGCTTAGGATAAAAACGGTGACGAATAAGGAAAAAACCACATCAAAACTCCTTTTCAGGATCTTGTTGTAAGCAAAATCCAAAGGTATCTCGTTGACATTGATCACAAAGAAATCACCGTACTTGGAAAAAGAAAGCTTCTTTTCCATCTGCAAGGTAGTTCCCGGAATGATTTTGACTTTGATGTAATGCTCATCGGCAAAGTGGATTACCTTTTTGATAAGCTTCTCATCCAGGTGTTCATTGATATAAATGAGGTCAATCTCATTTTCCAGTGCATCTTCAAAAAACTTTGATATATTTCCTTTGGCCGATGGGCCAATGACAGCATCATCATAATACCCCAAAAACCGGATTCCAAAATCCTTCCTCATCCTTATGATGTGCTCCAATTGGGCACTTTCTTTTCCTTTTCCCAAGATCACCGCATTTCTGAAGTTGAAGCCTTTGGCCCTGTATTTCCGCAGTACCAAGTGAACCGACACCCTGTAAAAGCCCAAGAGGAAAAACAAAGATGCACTTAGCGCTATAAAATAAGTCAGCCTGAGGCTGTCCAAGGCCACAGGCATCCATATTATGGCCACAATAGCCAAAAACCAGACCAAGGAACCCAGCTGTTTTTCAATGATTTTTTCAGGCTTTATGGTCCTTCCCCACCTGTAATCTTTTCTCAACAAGGTGATCACCAGCCATACCAGAATAAATATCAGCAGCATGGAGGAATCAGGTGGAATAAAATCACCAAAGTCCTTGAGAAACAAAGAGGCTACAAAAAAGGAAAGGGACAAAATAGCAACATCTCCGATTACAAAAAGCCAGGGAAAGAATCTATCGAAACGTTTTTTCATAAAAATCATTTACTATTCGGAAAATACGGATGAAATGGGCTTACAGTTTATCACTATTTCCGAATTCAACAGGATATTACTTATTTTTTCTCAATTTGATGGTAAAATTAAGAAAGAATCCAATAGCGGTATTACTTTTGCAAGAATAATTTGGCTGCAAGTTGCAGATTGCGTGAACAAAGGAAGAAAATTCAGCTATGAATAATTTTAAAGCCTTAATGGCTTCTTCGGATCAACCGGATTCTCTGGGATACAACCTCAGACACAAGAGGTTCCAGATCTTTGAAGATCTTATCAATAAGAATTTCCCGGCAGGCATGACCGTGCACATTCTCGATGTCGGTGGCACAGCCTATTTTTGGGAAGATAAAAATATACTTTTGGAAGGTAGGGTAAAAGTTACCCTGCTCAACCTGGAAGCTGAATCTAACCTTCCTTATGGCATCAAAAGCATCGCTGGTGACGCCACGGATCTAAGTCAGTTTGAAGATGCACATTTTGACCTCGTTTTTTCCAACTCGGTGATAGAACACCTATACACATGGAAAAACCAGAAGCAGATGGCCAAGGAATGCATGCGTGTAGGGAAAAAATATTTTATCCAAACACCGAACAAACACTTTCCTGTAGAGGCCCATTATGCCATTCCTTTGATTCAGTATGCTCCTAAGAAGCTCACCTATATGGTGCTGACCAAAACCAAAATCAGCCGATTGAGGAAATGGTCCGAAAGAGATGCGCAGCAATACCTGGATGAAATCAGGCTGATCAATGAAAAGGAAATGAAAAAGCTTTTTCCAAATGCATCAATATATAAGGAAAAATGGCTGGGCATGACCAAGTCCTTTACAGCGCATAACCTCTAATTGGGGATTTACGAAGTACGATTTACGAGGCCTTCACCATACTCCAACCCATCTTATGTCTTTTGTCTAGCGTCTTAAGTCTTAAAATGATTTACGAAATACGATTTACGATTTACGAGGCCCTCAACTTACTCAGAGCTTCTCACGTCTCGTATCTCATGTCTCATATCTATTTATTACGATTTACGAGGCCTTCAACATACTCCTACCTTATGCCTAGCGCCGTCGCGCCTTGGCGCGAACCACTTTTTTTCCCGCAAGGACGCAAAGATTTTAAATGAATAGTCCCACGGGATAATACCCGATTGGCCTGAAAACCTATAAAGATCTTCAACCGGCCACCTACGTCATGCTGAGTCATTACCATTTCTGAACATTCCCCGAAATGTTAAATACTAAGGATGACAAGGAGAAGCCTCTTCCATACTCCAACCCATCTTATATCTTATGTCTAGCGTCTTATGTCTTAAAAGATTTACGAGACCTAATTCGTACTCAAACCCTTCTTGGTACATTGTACTTGGTACTTGATATTTTTCTCAAATCTCCCATCTCAAATCTTTTAAATTGTGATTTACAAGACTAAAAGTTATTTTCAGCTTTCTTATCAAAATTACAACCCAAATGAATAATATCTTTAGAACACGGTATGCCGCAGTTTTGCTTCTTCTTTTGGTATTTGGAAAGGCTCGGGCACAAGAACCCCTGACCTACCAAACACCTCCAAAAGTGATTGAAGAACTGGCAAATGCTCCCCTAACCCCTTTTGTCAACTTCACCAGATCAGGTGATAAAATGCTCCTTCTAGAGCGGCCAGGAAGCCCTTCCATTGAGGAACTGGCACAACCTGAGCTTCGATTGGCCGGAATCAGGATCAATCCCGCTACCAATGGCCCCAGCAGAAGTGGTTTTATACAAAATGTAAAAGTCAAAAATGTTCGCTCCGGTGAAGAAAGCCAGGTAAAAAACCTGCCCGAAAACCCAAGACTGGGAAACTTCTCCCTATCCAAAGATGAGAAATACCTGGCCCTGACCAATACCAGCAATACGGGTATCAGCCTCTGGATCGTGGACATGGAAAGCCTTGAAGCCAAAAAAATCACCGATGAAATCGTCAACGGAGTATACGGCACAGACATTTCCTGGACTGCTGACCACAGCATCATTTTCAAAGGCATCAATCCCCAAAGAGGAAATATGCCAGAAGCTCCTTTGGCCCCATCCGGACCTACGGTACAGGAAACGGTAGGCAATGCAGCACCTTCCAGAACCTACCAAGACCTTTTGGTAAACCCATACGACGAGGAGGTTTTTGCCTTCTTGATGAATTCTCAAGTGATGAAAGCCGACCTGAATGGTAATGTTAGTCCCGTCGGTGAAGCTGGACTGATCAAGTCTATCAGCCTTTCTCCGGATGACCAGTACATCATGGTAGACCTTATCCAAAAACCATTTTCCTACTTGGTGCCTGCCTCTAGGTTCCCCTACAATGTAGAAATCTGGGACCAAAGCGGCAGCAAAATCAAAACAATGGCAGAAATACCTTTGGACGAGGTAAGGCCAACAGGCTTTGACGCAACCGTTACAGGCCCTAGATCCATTTCCTGGAGGGCTGACAAGCCGGCCACCCTCTATTGGGTAGAAGCTCAGGACGGTGGTGATCCCAAGGTGGAAATGGAAGAAAGGGAAATCGTCTATACCCTGGATGCGCCTTTTTCGGCTACACCAAGTAAGCTGGCCAGCTTGGCTTACAGGTACAGGGGAATTTATTGGTCAGATGACAATTTTGCCCTACTTAATGAGGGTTGGTTTGCCAGCAGACAGCAAAAGGTAAGCAGAATCAACCCTTCCAAACCGGATGAAAAAGCAACAGTAATCATCGAAAGGTCCTCAGATGATATCTACAATGACCCGGGAACTCCTGTTTTCACTTCCAACCAATATGGCAGAAGTGTACTGCAAAGAAAAGGAGATGAGGTTTACATGACTTCAGAAGGCGGATCTCCGGAAGGAAGCATGCCTTATTTATCTGCTTTTGATACCAAAAAGAAATCAGAACGCATACTTTGGAGGTCTGAAGCCCCTTATTACGAAAGGGTAGTAAAAGTGCTGAATGCAGATGCTACTGAATTTGTCACCCTTAAGGAAAGTACAGACCTGCAACCCAACTATTGGGTAGTAAATACCAGAAGAAGGATTGCTCCAAGACAACTGACCGAGTTTGAGCACCCTTATGAAGCGCTGAAAGGCATCAAAAAGGAGCTGGTCAAATACAAAAGAAATGACGGCTTGGACCTGTCTGCAACAGTATATACCCCGGAAGGATATGATCCTGAAAAAGACGGTAGCTTGCCAGTACTGATGTGGGCCTATCCAAGAGAATATAAATCTGCTGCCGTGGCCTCACAGGTTCGTGGTTCCAAATATACCTTCACCCGTATCAGTTGGGGTTCACCGATTTTCTGGGTCACCCAAGGCTATGCCATCATGGACCAGACCGAAATGCCTATTGTAGGTGAAGGAGACGAAGAGCCCAATGATTTCTTCGTGGAGCAGTTGGTGGCCAATGCCGAAGCGGCGATAGACTTTATCGTAGATGCCGGTATAGGAGACCGGAACAGGATTGGAGTGGGAGGTCATTCTTATGGTGCCTTTATGACCGCCAACCTGTTGTCACATTCTGACCTATTCGCAGCGGGGATTGCACGGAGCGGTGCCTACAACAGGACCCTAACACCATTTGGATTTCAGTATGAGCAAAGGACCTATTGGGAAGCCCCTGATGTGTACAACACCATGTCGCCCTTTATGAATGCCGAAAAGGTAAAAACCCCCATCCTATTGATTCACGGTGAGGCGGACAACAACTCCGGTACTTTCCCTATCCAGTCAGAAAGGTATTACAATGCCTTGAAAGGTCATGGGGCCACTACACGTTTGGTGTTCCTTCCTCATGAAAGTCATGGTTATGCTGCCAAAGAGTCCACCCTACATACCCTTTGGGAACAGCATGAGTGGTTGGAGAAGTATGTGAAGAATAGAAAGTAAATTTTGAGCTTAAAAGTAAAAGGAGCAAAGGACGGGGTCTTTTGCTCTTTTCATTCATGTTGTCAGGAGGCTGTGCCTTCGGACTTCTGATGCCTAGCGCCTTTGCGTCTCCCGATCTTCGGGACAGGTTAGGCGTGAACATTTATTGCCACGAAGGCGCTAAGACACCAAGAATGCTTCACCTTGTCATTTTGAACGAAGTGAAAAATCCATGTTTGCCTTTCATGAACAGACCCCTCCTTCGTCGGGGTGACAAGGTGAAGCCTCTTCCATACTCCAACCTTTCTTGGTACTTGATACCTTTCTCATATCTCACGTCTCACTTCTCATATCTATTATTTACGAATGACGAGGCCCTCAACTTACTCAGAGCTTCTCACGTCTCGTATCTCATGTCTCATATATATTTATTACGATTGACAAGGCCTAATTCATACTCCAACCTTATGCCTAGCGCCTTTGCGTCTCCCGATCTTCGGGACAGGTTAGGCGTGAACATTTATTGCCACGAAGGCGCTAAGACACCAAGAATGCTTCACCTTGTCATTTTGAACGAAGTGAAAAATCCATGTTTGCCTATCATGAATAGACCCCTCCTTCGTCGGGGTGACAAGGAGAAGCCTCTTCCATACTCCAACCCATCTTGTGTCTTTTGTCTTGCGTCTTAAGTCTTAAAAGATTTACGAGGCCTATTACTCACTCCAACCCTTCTTGGTACATTGTACTTTATACTTGGTACCTTTCTCAATTCTCATATCTCACGTCTCAAATCTAGCATCTATTCTAATTCCTATTCACCTTACCGATTCCCTTGATGTCTTCATGGACCACAGTAGGATTGCCAGTATAGCCCACCGAGCCTATTCCATCTACCTCTATTGAAAGCTCATCCTCACAGTGAACGTCTACTTTTCCTATGCCCTTACTGATCAAATCCACCTTTTGGGCAATTAGCTTAGAAGCATCTATATTTCCTATCCCTTCATTCAGCAGCGTCATTTCCCTGGCTGCCCCTTTTAGGGTAAGACTTCCCACAAAATTAAGGTCCGCGTCCAAGTGGTCGGCTTCAAGCTCAAGACTGACCTTTCCCACTCCCCTTCCTATCAAGCGGAAATCATTCAGCTCAAGCCCAGAGACCGTGGTAATGTTTCCCGCCCCCTCAAACTCCAACTCAGAGAGGTCTGAAACGGTCAGGTTGACCTTGGCCCCTCTTTTATTGAATGTCCTGCTGTCTTTTTCTGAAATATGCAGCTCCAACAAGTCTCCCCTTTGCTTGACCTGAAAGCGTGCAATCAAATCCGGGTGACCCTCTATGCTCAATGACTCTTGATCTCCCTGAGAGAGATGGAGGTTGAAAATACCACTGACCTTCAGACGGGAGACTGCTTCAATGTCGAAAGATTCAGTGACCTGTTCCCCATTGTCCTTCGAGGTCTCACAGGCCACCAGCGAAAGTGCCAAAAAGGCTAATAAAATTAGGTTAAACTTCATAAGTGTACGGGTTTGATACGATTACCAAGTAATTTAGAAAAAAACAGGAAAAAGCAATATGTCACGTCCTGAATTTGCTTGACACTCTTTATATTGTTTTTTGTCACTGCTTCAATATGGCTTTCCCTCAAAATAAAATACCCATATGCATACAAAGTCAGGTTTGGATAATTTTTTACATGATTATCCGCTTCTTCGGACATAGCCATTGATTGTTTTGAACCAGTTCTTTCTGATAAATTCTAATCAAAATTTGATTATGAAGCTACTTTTTCTCCCGATTTTCGGGACAGGCTTTGATGAAAAAGTAGCCAAAAAATCAAGAATTTCGAATCCTATCCACGCTCAAGGCCTGCGCTGGCCCGGTCGAAATTCATCCCACCCTCCAATATCCCAATTTACTGTTAAATGTAAAGTTGACGGTTTGGCTCTTAAGGTTTAAAGTGCAAGGATCCGGATACTCATAATTTTTAACACCAAACATGTCACCAAACCGCTTACCACAAATTAGGCGACTTTTTGAACCAATTGATATAGATTAATAGAAGTGTACTATAAGTCTTACCAAAATCAACAATCTATGAGATACGCTACAAAACATTTTTCTTGGCTCATGACCTTAATACTTTGTGGGCTAAGCACTTTGTTGTTTGCCCAGAGAAGAGAAAGCGCTGCTCCTGCTGCTGTAGATGAACTGTTTTCCGAAACAACTTTTCGCGGACTGAAGCTCCGTGGCATCGGGCCGGCATTCATGTCAGGAAGGATAGCAGATGTGGCTATTGACCCAACCAACGAAAGCACTTGGTATGTCGCTGTCGGCTCCGGAGGCGTTTGGAAAACCACCAATGCAGGGGTGACTTTTACCCCGATCTTTGATGAACAGGGCTCATACTCAATTGGCTGTGTAACCATTGATCCGTCGGACCCGATGGTCATTTGGGTAGGTACGGGAGAAGAAGGTGGAGGACGTCACTTCGGATTTGGTGACGGCATTTATCGCTCAGAAGATGGTGGCACCACATGGGAAAAACGTGGCTTACCAGATTCCGAGCACATCGGGAAAATCATCGTCCATCCGGACAACAGCGATGTGATTTTTGTGGCGGCTCAAGGCCCCTTGTGGAGTGCAGGTGGCGAAAGAGGCTTTTACAAAAGTACCGATGGTGGCAAAAACTGGAAAAGAACCCTAGGTGACGATCAGTTCACAGGTGTAGGGGATATCGCCATAGACCCAAGAAATCCGGACAGAATCTACGCAGTCACCTGGCAGCGGCAGCGGACAGTTGCGGCCATGATGGACGGAGGGGTCAAAAACGGTATTTTCAGAAGTGAAGATGGAGGAGAAACATGGACGCAACTGACCAATGGTCTTCCCTCCGGTAAAATGGGAAAAATAGGGCTGACCATCTCTCCGCAGCAACCGGATGTGGTCTACGCTGCCATAGAACTCGATCGAAGAACGGGTGGTACCTGGCGGTCTGCTGATCGGGGCATGAATTGGGAGAAAACATCGGATGTGGTGGCCAGTGCCACAGGTCCACACTACTACATGGAGCTGTTTGCCTCTCCTCATCAATTTGACCTGATCTATATGATGGATGCCAGCATGAAATACTCTTCAGATGGAGGGAAAAACTGGCACATTGTCAACAGAGAGCATATCCACGGCGATTTCCATGGCATGGCTTTCAAGAAAAGCGACCCCAACTATGTGATGGTAGCAACTGACGGCGGTCTTTATGAAAGCTTTGACCTCACCAAAAATTGGCGCTATATGCCCAATTTACCCGTCACGCAGTACTACAAAGTTTCTCTTGATGATGCAGAGCCATTTTACAATATCTACGCCGGGACTCAGGATAATGGAACACACGGAGGCCCTTCCCGCACAGACAATGTGCAGGGAATCCAAAATTATGACTGGAAACTTGTGCTCAACTGGGACGGTCATGCTACCGCCACTGAGCCGGGCAATCCCGATATAGTCTATGCCGAACGCCAACAGGGAACACTCAGCAGATTGGACATGTCTACCGGGGAAGTAGTGGATATTCAGCCGCAGGCCGGTGAAGATGATCCCCATGAGCGGTACAACTGGGATGCACCCATTCACGTGAGTCCGCATTCTCCCAGCCGCTTGTATTTTGCATCCTACCGTGTTTGGAAGTCAGACAACCGTGGCGATAGCTGGGAGGCAATCAGTGATGACCTTACCCGGGGTGAAGACCGCCTGAGTCTGCCGATTATGGGGGCCACCCAAAGCTGGGACTCCCCATGGGATGTTTTTGCCATGTCCAATTACGGAACCATTACAAGTTTGTCCGAGTCACCTTTGGTAGAAGGACTTATCTACGCAGGTACAGACGATGGGCTGCTTCAGGTCACAGAAGATGACGGCAAAAACTGGCGTGCAGTAGAAGTGAGCAGTATGGGAGTTCCTGAAAGGGCCTTTATCAATGACATTAAAGCAGATTTACATGATCCCAATACAGTATATGTTTCTTTGGACAATCACAAATACGGCGACTACCGTCCTTTCGTTGTAAAAAGTACAGACCGTGGACGTACCTGGAAAATGATTAAAGGAAACCTACCGGACAAGCTGATGGTTTGGAGATTGGTACAGGATCATGTAAAACCTGAACTGCTCTTTATCGCTACTGAGTATGGCCTGTACTTTAGCATCAATGGTGGTGGACAGTGGACCAAGCTTGAAGGAGGCGTTCCTACGATCTCTTTCCGTGATTTGGCAATCCAAAAGAGAGAAAATGACCTGGTAGGAGCATCCTTTGGCCGGGGATTTTTCATATTCGATGATTACAGTGTCCTTAGAGAAGTCAGTACTGCTTCCCTTCAAAAAGAAGGCTCACTTTATTCTACCCGTAAAGCCTGGTGGTATATCCCCCGGTCACATTTGAATTTTGACAGCCAAAAAGGCTCGCAGGGTTCTTCCTATTATGTAGCGCCAAACCCGGACTTTGGTGCGGTTTTTACCTACCACCTGAAAGATGGTCTGCAAACCAAAGCAGAAATAAGGCAAGCTGCAGAAAAATCCCTTACAGCAGCAGAGCGTGATGTGCCGATGCCAAGTTGGGAGGAAAGAGCAGCAGAAGAGATTCAGCAAAAGCCCGGAATTTTCATCTTGGTACAGGATGCCTCAGGAAATGTAATCAGGCGTGTAGAAGGCCCAACGAAAAAGGGTTTTCATAGGATTTCATGGGACTTGCGGTATCCCGCACCGCAGGCTTTGACCATCAGTGGAGGGCAACCCAATGACAAAGGACTGATGGTGGCTCCCGGAACTTACACAGCTACCCTTTACAAAAGTGAAGATGGCGTCACCACGGCTTTGGATGATCCGATCACCTTTGAAGTTGAGCGAATGTATAAGGGAGCCCTGGAAGGAGCTCCGGAAAATGAGGTGGCGGCTTTTTGGCGTTCGTACGAAGCAGCAGCAAAAGATGCTTCTGCCCTTGACATCAATATAGACCGAAGTATAAAAACAGTGGATGCCATGCGCAAGGCCTTGCAGCATTCTTCGGCCAAACCAGGCACATTAGATGCGAAACTCCATGACTTACGAACCGAACTCTACAACTTACACATGGAGGTCTATGGCAATCCTGCCAAACTACAGGTCGGTGAAAAAACCCCGCCTACCATTGGCGAGCGGCTTTTCGCAGTAAACCGTGGTATTTCTACTTCTCTCTACGGGCCTACCGAGACTTCCAAACAAACCCTGCAGATTGCCAATAAGCAAATCCAAAGAGCAACAGAAGAGCTGAAAAAGCTCAATCAGTCGCTGGCAGATATGGCGTCAGAAATGAAAAATGCAGGTGCCCCTTATATCGAAGGTATGAAGTGGCCTAATGAATAATTTTATTTGGCTGATAAGGAAAAATGGCCTCTCAGGTATGAGGGGCTATTTTTTTACCGCTATGATCAATCCGCTTGCCCAATTCTGTTTTGTCAGGACCAAATCACTTCTGCTTTCCAGATAGTCCACAAAATTGTTCGCTTTTTCCTGGTGACCTTCAGGCCAATTCTCCTGCGGCAACATATCATCTACTATGTAAATCCCTCCTTTTTCCAACATCTCCAATACTTCGTCCAATAGAAGGTACTTGCCATGCCAAGTATCAGCAAAAATATAGTCAAACTTTAGCTCCAGGTTATTGTTCACCCAATCTTCCCCATCCGAAAACACTAAGCTTAAGCGCTGATCTCCACCCAAAAATTTGCGGGCTATGTTCAAAAACTTTACATCATTATCGAACGAAATTAAACTTGAATTGCTGTCCATTCCATCAAGTATCCAAGCTGTTGACAGGCCTGTGCCGGTACCCAGTTCAAGGAATCTCCCCGATGGCTTTGTACTTGCGAGTGTTTTCAGCAAGGAGCAAGTCTTTATATCTGAAGCCATGGTAAAGCCACTTGCTTTGGTTGCCTTATCAATGTCCATGTAAGTTTGGGGAATCCCTTGAGTGACCTCGTCTTTCATATTTTCTGCCTTTTCCAAGCCAATACTTTTACACCTTCGGAATAATGTGCCAGATTGGGTTGCCTGTCCTTTAAATCAATTTCACCAACTTGGTAATTCACTTCTGTACGCTGTGCATCTACTTTTCTGAGCTCCCATTCTTTGTGGTGGATGTCATAGCGAAAACGCTTTTCGCCTTGGTCAAGATACAAACAATACCGTTCTGTCAACCACCTGTCCAATACTGTTTTTTCGGTTATTTTTTCTTCAATCTCAAATTCGGCATTCAGGCTAAAGCCTTTTTCCGGGTTTTCGGAGATGTACACCAGGTCGCTTCTGCTAATGTCAGCCTTTTCGTAAGGCAGTCCGGAAATTGCCTTTGCAACAAAAGCAGAGATGGTTTTACCCGCTTCTATGTTTAGAAAGTAAACTCCCTTTTTGTGGTCATTATCAATATAAGTTCTAACATTGATTTCATCAAAATCAGATACAAATCCTACAGAAGGTAAAAATTTGGGCCTGATTTTTTCCATGGTAAAGGCAACCAAAGATATGTAGCATTTTCCTTCAAATGTATCTATGTTAAAATTAGAAGGCACACACTTTCTAAGAAGGTCAAATGGAACTTCCCAATGTAGAAACAAAGCCCTGTTCCATTCTTGATAATATACCCAAGACCCATTTGGAATTTCAAAAGGTCTGTGGGATACATCATTCAATATTTCTTCCATTACTTCACTTTTGGTTTGGTTGAAAAAGGTCAGTTTAGCGTGTCAATGTTAAAGTAATCAAAATGGTCTATTTTAAAATCTGCAATTTCAAAATCGATATTGCTGTTACCGTTAGTAAACGCAACAACTTTCATTCCTGCCCTTTTTGCTGCCAACATCCCCGAATATGAATCTTCTATGGCAATGCAATTGGCTACCCTAATATTGAGTTTGGCGGCCGTTGTCAGGTAGATAGCAGGGTCAGGTTTTCCATTCTCTTCAAATTCGGCCGATGAAACCGTATCAAACAAGTGCCCGATTTCCATTTTTTTTAACACTGCCGGAATTATTTTATTCGGAGAATTTGTAGCCAGCCCGATCTTGAAGTTGTTGGACTTTAGATTTTCGATAAATGCTTTTACCCCCTTGATCCTGCAGTCTTCCTTGTTAATAAGGTCAATGACCCTATCGATCACCATTTGTTCAACCACTTCCAGCGCCGTTCCCTGCCATGGAAATCTATCAAACCAAAATTTTGTGACTTCAAGGGTAGTCATGGATTTTGTCAATGCGGAATGTTCCTCAGTTACATGTACACCCAATGAGGTAAAGACTTCCTTTTCTGCCCTTTTCCAAAAATCCTCTGAATCTACAATCACGCCATCCATATCGAATATGACTGCTCTTTGCATGGTATTCATTTATCAGTTCAAAGTTCCTCCAATAATTTATCGCATCTGGTCAAAGTTAAGAACCTTATGGTTGTAAAAGCTACTTTTTTCTTAAATTCACTTTCATCAAATCCATGCCCAAAAAGTCCAAGCCCTCTATAGCAAAACCTTATCCCGAACCAAAAATCAAGGTGCCCAGATTTTCGGAGGAAGCAGGGTTTTATACTACCAAGAAGCGCTCTTTCAACATGTCCAGGATCAAGGGCAAAGACACCAAACCTGAAAAACTGCTAAAAAAAGCCCTTTGGCATGCTGGCATACGCTACAAGAGCAACAAGCAAAAGCTCCCTGGCAAGCCCGACATCAGTCTGATCAAATACAGGCTGGTGATATTTGTGGACGGTTCCTTCTGGCATGGGCATGACTGGGAAAACAGAAAGGAAACCATCAAATCCAACCGCGACTTCTGGATTCCCAAGATCGAACGCAATATGCAACGAGACCGTGAGATAAATTACCACTACCAATCCAAGGGCTGGACTGTGCTGAGGTTTTGGGATTTTGAGGTCAAGAAGGAGTTGGGGATGTGTGTGAAGAGGGTGGTGGATGAATTAAATTGATCTTTTCGTATTCTCGGGACAGTTTCCCTGAGGCTATTAATACCTCATCCCAAAAATTTTCTTGAAGCCTCAAATGCTCATTACCTCGTATTTCTACCATATATCCACTATATTTCTGTTCTTCCTCCTTTTTTCTCCCGCAGATTTCGCTGATCCCGCAGATAAAGCTTCGCTTTTTGGATGGAAACAGATGTTTCATTGCTTTCGGCATGACAAAGCGAAGCCTCCCGCTGTTCGGGATTTGTAATCCCGAACCCAGATGAAGAGGATTTGAAATCCTGAAAAACCCAATACGCTATAAATCAAAAGGATTTCTCATATTTTCACCCTGAGAATTTGGCATTTACAGAAAGCGTATGACTATTAAATAATACCCCGAAGGGGTTAAACTATAAATAGCCCCGGGTAGCAACCCGGGGAATTCACGAAATAGAGTTAAGACCCAACCCTAAAGGGGTTGAACTAAACCTGAAGTAGATTTATGTCAATGGTAGGTACGAGGGATCTCAGGAAATCCTATTTATGATAATTCTATCATTTATAGACCCCTTGGAGATGCTTCATTCAGACCAATGACAGATATGGAGGGGTCGTCCCTCTGAGTGAAACGAAAGCCTGCCCCGATTTTTTCGGGGGGTCTCTTTGACTTGAGTGCAGGAGATTCTTCGTTCGTTTCTCACTACCATTGACAGATTAAAGGGACCGTCATTCTGAACGCAGTGAAGAATCTCCCACGATTAAGGGAAAGAGATCTCCCGCAATGCTGCGGGACAGGCTTTCATCTCCGCAAGCTCCGATTACCATTGACAGAAATATACGTCACTCTGACGAAGGAAGAGTCTCCCATTGTTTAGGAGATGCTTCGACTCCGCAAGCTCCGCTCAGCATGACGCGTAATTTTGTCATTACCCTTTCTGAACATTCCCTAAATGTTAAAATCTCAGGATGACGTACACCAACTGTCATTGCCTTTCTATAAATGCCAAATTTTAAAATCTCAGAATGACGGTTGACACTATATATGTCAATGGAATCTGGAAAGCTTTAATACCCTCTTCACATCTGAGGTTCCGTGGAAATAATGATTTCATTACCTGTCTCTAAGACAATCAGCGTACCCTCATAGTGAACGAATTTTCCTCCTCTTTTCTTGACATCCTTCAAATGTTTGATCAGGGATTTGATTTTTAAGCTGTCTCCATTTGCAATAATCTTTCTTTCAGAGCAAAAGCAATGGTCCTCTTAACCAAGGTATTGGCCTCTTTAAATTTTGTTTCCCCTTCTAGTCCCCAATCTTCACAGCACTCTATTTTTAATCTTTTAGAATTTCCAGTATGTCCCTTGGGTGGCTTGGCGCTTCAATGGTTTCTTCCAATCCTTCAAACTCATGCCATTCATGATCATATTCTGGGTTGTAAGGTGCTGCATAAAGTGTCGGAATTCCCCATTCCTTAGGAACAAAAAATTCTTCTGAAATCAATTTTTTTCTAATTACCTCTGAGACCTCGTCTATACTCAACCCTGATGAGTTATTAAAAACAACCGAACCAAACTGCTTGTAATTCGCTCCGTCCCGGTACATGTAGTTAAATTTAAGATTAAGCTTTCTAACATCATCACCTAGGGGTAATCGATCCAAGAATTCATCCAAATCACTTTCTGAATCAAATGAAGCTCTGGGTTCCTTGCCAACTTCAAAAAACCGGATCAAATCAACCAGGCTTTCAAAAACCCTAAAATGCTTTCCTTCAAAATTGTAAACATAGACTTGTTTGCTTTCCTCAAACCTTAGCAAGTTGAAAATTTCGATGGTCCTTGATGGGGTTATGTATTCGGTGGTGATGGGAATGATTTTGTTCACGTTACTTAAAATTTCAAGCGTAAATATACAGAAAAATTAGTTTTTGTAGACTATAGTCCGTGGTACAATAGACGACATTTTTTCAGATTGCATGATGGACATTAAAGTTGCCTACGGCGAAAAAGTAAAGGCCATCAGAAAAAGTCAGAATGTTTCTCAGGAAAAGCTCGCTGAACTGGCTGAGTTGGACCGGACCTACATTTCTGATATAGAAAATGGTAAAAGGAATGTTTCAATAGAAACAGTCTTCAAAATCGCCAAAGCGCTGGATAAGCCAATGATAAGTTTTTTTGAGTTTTAAATTTTTAAAATTAAAGATGACATGATTCAAGAAGTTAGAGATTTAGTAAAAGAATGGGCAGCTGAATTTGGCGCAAAAAATGACAACGAATTTAACAATTCTTATATCGAGCGAAAATTAATTGATGAAAATGCTTTAAATGATAATGGGGCATATTTTGGGTTAATTCATCCAGATGAGGAAACATCAGGAGCATATCATGATTATTCATTTGTTGTTTTTCCTACAACACAGGAAAAAGCTTGGGTAGTTTCTTTTTGTGTCGGTTCAAGCAATTTTCAAAGGGATTTAGAATTGGCAAGTCGTCCTGGGTTAAGAAGGTTATTTTCAAAATTAGTAAACGAAAATGGGCACTGCTCAACAGACTTTACTAATATTAATTTATCACTTCCACCTGCTTTTACAAAAAACCCAAAAATACAGCATCTGTCGAAAACTATTAAAAAATATACTCAGGTAATTAACTGTTGCCAAATCATTGATAACCCTCTAGATGAAGAGGGTAAAAAATTTATTAAAGCATTTTTAGCAGCGTATGCAAAAATAAGAGAATGGCCGACAAACCCTCAACACAGAAGTGCTGTTTCAAAGGCTCTAAAACCATTTCAAAATGAAATGTTAGAGGATGACCGAGATTTAATTTTCGAATTATTGAAAGAAAGAAGATTTGTAATCCTTCAAGGCCCTCCCGGAACAGGCAAGACCACAATTGCCAAAGAAATAGCGACCAAATCATCGGCAAAGAGTTTCTTCACCCAATTTCATGCTGAAACCACATATTCTGATTTCATTTATGGCATAAGACCTAGCCTTAACAGCGATGATCTAACTTATGAAGGTAGGATGGGAAATCTGGCTGAGGCGGTATTGTACTCAAGAGAAAACCCCAGTGAAAAAGTAGTTCTTATCATCGATGAAATAAATAGGGCAAACCTCTCCAATGTTTTAGGTCCCGTTTTTTATCTCTTTGAACATAAAATGAAAAATGCAGATGTATCTATTCAGATTACACCTGAATTAGAAATAAAAGAGCTACCCTCAAATTTCTGTGTGATTGCTACGATGAATACTGCTGACAGAAGCTTAGCAGTGGTTGATTTTGCTCTAAGGAGACGTTTTGCATGGTATACTGTAAAACCGAAACCTATTTCAGCTTCAAATTTTTATAAAGATGACTTTAATATAATTGCTGAAATTTTTGACTGGCATGCTACATCAAATGAGCTGAATCTTCAGCCAGGCCAAGGGTATTTTCTTGCTGATTCTGATGAAGAAATGGAAAATAGAATCCGGTATGAAATTTTCCCTTTAATCAGAGAGTATTTACAAGAAGGGTTGCTTACTTCAGCAGTTGAAGAATTCAATAGTTATTTTATTAAGAGAATTGATCAACCACTTTTCGAATGACAAAAGACCAAGGGCTATTTCATGAAATTCCTTGTTTAACTGAAAGATCTTCAACTATCAGCGGTAAGGAATTACAGAAAAAGGTTTTTAAAGGAGCCGATAAAAGGATCATTGGCCTTTATTTGCAAAAATTTATACAATACAATTCAGAATTATTCAGCTTTTTGGGAATAGAAGCTAAAATCGAAGGATCGGATCTAAATGCATCTATTTTTTTTAAAACATCTGAATTCATTGGTACTATCCCACTTAGAGCCCCAGATACAGGAAAACAAATAGGTGATTTTGTTGTTTCCCCTAGGTTTACGGGAACTAACCGATTTGAGGAGTATGTCGAAATTTTGGACTTACTGGGTGATGAAATTAGTCCTGAATTCATAGAAAGTCTGCCATTGGCTTCTAAAAGAGCTTTTAGACCACCACTATATTTAGAAGCTATAAAATTTATATCAGCTTTAGAAAAACTAGCTAAACAGCACTGGAGAAAATTTGACAATAAGGAAATTCAATCATACCAACCAAGTGGTCAAGTAAACTGGAATAAATATGCAAACCATAGTTTTAAAGTTGAACAGAGACTAGTTTACCCGACAAGAAAGAATCTTTTAAGCGAATTCCACTCCGAATTTAGTGAAATCAGATATGTCTACGATTTGTGCAAATCAGAATTATTAAGCTCCAATACACCAATAAGTATTAGGACTCCAATTTCAAAAAGAATTTCATTTTTAGATGAAAGATTATATTTCCACAAGCCTAAAATCACCTCAAAAATTCAAATAAAGAATGCTGATGGAGTAACGATAAAGGAAGCAAAGCAAATTGCAAATAGAATTCTAAATTTCAATTTAATCGATGGAACTGCATGGAGGGTAGACTTTGCTGATGTTTTTGAAAAGTTTATTCAGTATATCTTTAAAGAAGTAGCCAAATCGATAGGAGGTAAATTTAATCCTAACCTAAAGATCTACTCTAATACTAAGAAGAGATTCCAGTGGAGCTTAAATAACTTAGAGCCAGATGGAGTGTTGTTAAAGGATGACCAAGTGATGTTTATAGATGCGAAATACAAGTCACATCTCTATAATAAATTTGACCAAAATGAAAATTTGAAAGAAGAGCATAGAAAAGACCTTCATCAGATTCTTGCATACAGTTCATTTAATAATGTAAATCAGAAAGTTGGGTTTTTGTGTTATCCTTCCAATAAATTAGAAGTATCGCATATTGATTATTCTTTCTCTCAAATGAATTTTTCAAATAGGGTTGTTATGGTAGGAGTTCCATTCAAAAAAGAAGCTATACAAAAAGCAAAAGAAGCCCTTATTGAAGAGTTTGAAAAGATAGCTTCGGCTTACCCATTCCCCACATAATCCCAGACAAAATCTCCCAAGCTTTCCCATTCTGGATCGTATTTCATCACAATTCGAGATGTCAGCCGATCTACAAATGCATAAATGGCAGCTTCGTCCGATAAGTTTTCCAGAAATCTTAAGTTGGCATTGGATTCGTCAAAATCTCCAAGGATGATCCCTATTTCCCATTTAAAACTATCAGCATACGATTCTTCAGGCTTATCCAAATAAGCCTTCAGGCAGGTGATTTTTTCTTGCTTATTCATACTCACTTACTTCCCCCCATCCGGCGTCTTAATCTTAAACAACTTATCCAGCAGTGGGGTTTTTTGGACAGTGGCGATCCTCTTGATGATGGCACCTTCCTTTTCGAGCGCTACCAAACCAAAATAATTCATAAAGCGATCAAAGGTTCTGATCGAATAACAACTTGCAGCATAATCTTCCACAGTTGTATAACCGGGATTTATTCCATCGAGCAAAGAGGGAAAAGCTTTCAGATATTTTTCCGCATAGAAAATATCAGAACGTGGCTTCTCTCCATACTTGGACAATAGAATCAAAGTAAATCCAAACCCCAAAGGACCAATCGGCCTTTCATCATATCCATCAAAATAACCCCAATTGAACTTATTCCTAAAAGTATCAAACAGAAGTTTGAATAACTCAAAGTCGTCTTTCAATACCTTCTGACCATTTTTTGTAAGCGATAATTTTCCCAAACGCTTCTTGGCAATCCCCGTCAACTCAATCAATATCCTCGTCAAGTGAATGGAATCAGAATCTGTCTCCTTGTAGAGTTTATAATGGGCATCATCAATAAAATCATCTTTGATAAACCCTTGTGCATAAAGCTCAGCCACAATTTTTGTAGGCAAAAATCCCTTAGCTG
Source organism: Arthrospiribacter ruber (assembly GCF_019343195.1). Taxonomy (GTDB): domain Bacteria; phylum Bacteroidota; class Bacteroidia; order Cytophagales; family Cyclobacteriaceae; genus Arthrospiribacter; species Arthrospiribacter ruber. The sequence continues at coordinate 193,311 of NZ_RPHB01000003.1, read as the reverse complement.
TGAGTTTTAGGGAACCTGACTTGTCAATGATATTGCACAAGTATTTGACCTGCTGAAGCATCGGAATCTGATCATAATCCTCAGAGCTCAGCTTTTGTAATTGAATAGGACTATTTATGCCAAATGTATCATGCAAGATGGTATTCATCTCATAAGGAGAATATCCCTCAAATTCAGGAACAGCGCACCTGTTTTGTTCTTCCATTAACTTGGCTATCTGCCGATTCAGTTCTTCTAAGTCCATCACACTTTTGTTTTTTCTGAAAATAAATATACAGCCAACTAACTAGAAACAACAAGATACTAGTCCTCTATAAATAGCAGTGTAACCTGAATTCTAAAACCTAAAATCAACTGTGATTATCCGTGGTAAAAATAGAAACTTTCCAATCAAGCCACTTTCAACAAAAAAACATCCTCCTCCAGATTGAAGATATTGCTTCAGTTATTAATACCTGGAGCCCTCTTATCGCTATAGTTAGGGAGTGCTGAAAAACGCCAACTGGAGAATACTATAATGAAAGAATTAAGTCTGCCAAGTGGCGTCAATTGGGATTTTTTTTATATTCAAATAATTTTTGATCACAAAAAATTTGTTTCATGTACATAGAGAAAAATTTTACCCGCAAGGAAAATATACTGGAACTACTCTCAATTTACCTTTCTACAGAATATCAAATTGATAATGAAACAGCCCAAAACTGTCTCAAGAAACAATTAACCCCACTTTTGGACCAACTTATTGAAAACATTGTTTTGTTAATTGAATACCCCTACACTGATAAGGTTTTTAGAGACAGTTTTTATAATTATTTTTCCTCCAAGCTTTATCCTTATTATAGAGATTGCATTAGGGTTTCATTGTTTTCAGATAAGGTTTCTGAAGAAGACTTTAGGGATAGTGAGCAAATTGAAAAGGTAAAGTCAAACTTCCTTGGATTTTTCGTCATCAGACCTATTACTCCTCAGCTTTTAGGAAGAACAGCCATTTCACCAAAAGCATATAAAAACAATAATCTATTAATCTGTAAAGCCCCTATCCCCTGTGCTATCAATGGAATAAAAATGACCGTTGAAGCATTCCCATACTCTTCACAAGATGCCGAAACCATTTCTTGTGCTGAAACAACCTTATGGGCAGTAATGGAATACTTTGGAATCAAATATCCGGAATACAAACCGACATTACCCTCCAAAATTCATGATACCCTGAAAAAGGTTTCTTTTGAAAGACAGATACCATCTAATGGGTTGGATATACTTCAATTGTCATTCGCGTTAAAGGAATTTGGGTTTGGGACCAGAATATATTCTAAAGATCAATTTGGAGATCAATTTTTAAATCTTCTGGCTATTTATATGGAAAGTGGTATTCCGATTATCCTTAGTGTCTCTTCTGAAAAAATCGGACATGCCGTGGTTTGCATAGGCAGAGAAGCAAATGATTTTGACAATTTAATATTTGAACCTTCAGAAATCATCCAAGTACACGGAACCCCTATAATATTCAACAGCCATCTAGAAAGAAAATATGTATTTATCGATGACAATCACCCTCCTTACCAACTTGCTGATTTAAAAAAACCATTTAATCATTACAAAAAGCCAGATTGGGAGGATTGCCAGATTTCTCACTTCATAGTTCCATTATACTCGAAAGTTTACCTTGAAGCCTATGAAGCCAAGAACTTTATCATAAAATTTCTGAATTTCTTTTATGAAGATGAAATCAAAGAAGTCGGTGACGCCGTATTTATCCGCATTTTCCTAACATCGAGCCGTTCCTTTAAAAATGAAATTGCGATAAACAAAACATGGAACAAAGATATCAAGGAAATAGTCTTGGAAAGCTTAATGCCCAAATTTATATGGGTTGCTGAATTTTCCACCCAAGAAAAAATCAAAAAGCACATGGCTGAAGGGTTGATAATCCTGGATGCCACTGAAGCAAATATTTATAACAACAAGCCCCTGATATTATCAGTATATCAAAAAAAGATGTTACTTTGGGACGAAAACAATAACGAATTGGTGAATTTCCCAATGGAATTGAATGATTTTTGCATATACAAAAACAACCTAGGCGGATTTTAACAATTATGGTAAATCGAAACAACAGCAAAACTCAAGAAATCCTCAAAAAAATGAGAGATGATCAGAAAGTGCAAGTTGTCAACACGACTATGGGAATGGCAACAATAAATGCCATGAATTTAGAACTTGAAGAAATGAGGCGGGAATTCCAGATAAAAGAGTCAAAATCAGGAATATCTGCCAAATCAATTATCCTAACTTAATCCAAAGGAGCTTTATGCTCCTTTTTTTATTTCACCAATTCTATATCATATTTGGATTCTTTTTCATCATAGATCATCTTATAATAAGAAAAATTTAAGTTGATAATTTCTGAATACTTAATGACAAGTATATGTCCTGGAATTTGATAATATTTTGATTTAGACTCCCATTTGTTTTCTTCCTTGAAGTCATCTTTCATAAACCTCCTTTGCACTTCTTTAAGGCTGATATATTCCAACCCTCCATCTTTAGAAAGCTCATAATCAACCAATATCCCATCATAAATCACAGTCCCTTCTTGAGTCTTGACCAAAGCGTCAACAAAAATTAACTCTATATCTTCTACATTATCCAATTCAAGATCATAAGATGATCTTGGGAAATCAAAAAATTCACCCTTCAAAACATAGTGCCACGAATTCTGAAATCGCAAATCCTTAAATCTTCTGTCCCACTTTTTTAGCCTCACTCCTTGTTTAAAATAGTGGCCAGCGAAAGAGGCCGCAATCATGATACTGAAATGATAAAAAATAATTTGGGCAGAACTTTCAGAAACATTTTGAAATGAAGATGGTAATGGATTTACAGCCAAAAGATTCCCGATTACTTCAAGATCAACTGGAAACCCAAGGAGTTTAGATAAATAGAACCAAATCGAGTGAAAAATCAGGCTGGGTACAAAAGCTGAAAACAGAATCTCAAAAAAAGACTCTTTGACATACTCCTTAGAAAATTCTTCGGCATAATAATATCTCCTAAAAAAAATCCCAGGGAGTAAAAAAATCAAAATCAGGAAAGTCGAAAAAGCAATATTCATTTCAATTGTCTAAGAACCCTTATTTTTCAATAAATCAGCTGTTGCTTCGCTGACTTTAAATGGTTTACTTTTATTTTTCCGACGAGCCCTTACCGCGGCAGCAAGTTTGGCCGAATCCTCAGGATCACTCAAAATAACTTTTACCCGCTTACTGGTAAGTGGGGAGTCAGAATGTCTAAGTGTAATATTTCTTTTTGACCAGCTCATAGTTTTTATACGTATTTAATCCTAAAAAAGTGAAAAATATTAATAAATCCTAAATATTCTAAATAAGAACTTGACAGTTTCCTGATCAATCCCGTGAATATTCACAAAAAACTGATCGAAATACTGGTCGGGATTAACAAGAGTTTTCCATGTTCTTAGGATGCTGCCATTTTCAAATTCAGCAACTCCGACCTGACAGATACTGCTGTAATCCGCATTGGCCGTTTCAACATCAATCGCAAAATAGTGGTTGTCCATGGCTTAAATGTTTGAAAAACAAGTCTAAACAATTTATCCTAGTGGAAAAATACCCTGTACAGGGTATTTTTTCCCAACTAAAAATTCCTTTTCTTGGAAAAGGAAATAACTGTCAATCGTTATTGTCAGAAATCTTTCTATTGTTATAGTTTAGTGTACTTAGTCATTTAGATCCCGGTAGGAAAGTGGCATATTAAAATTGGTTGAATCATCTTTCTATAAATACATTTTCGCCTATGTTTAACAATATCATATTTATAGGAGGAATTCATGGTTCAGGCAAAGGTTCCATGTGTTCAAATCTTAGAAAGAATTTGAATATTGAACATATGACTGCTAGTGATATTTTAAATTGGTCAGATATAAGCCCAGAGGTTGGAAATAAATTGGTGACTGACATTTCGTTCACACAAGACCGGCTTATCGATGGATTAAAGAAAAGGATTTTACCAGATAAAATATACTTGTTGGATGGACATTTTTGTTTGTTTGATTCCAATGGTTGTGTAGAAAATATTCCGATGGATACATTTACCAAGATAGACCCAATAATTATCTCCGTAGTAGTTTCTGACCCTAAATTAATTGTAAAAAGACTTAGTAATCGAGATAAAAGGAATTATGATCTGAAACTAATTGATAATATGCAAAAAAGAGAAATTGAATATGGTAAGGAGGTGGCAAATAAGCTGAATATACCCTTTGTGTTAGTTGAAAGGGATCTTTCCCCTCTTTTACAATCGATAAACCAAGCATAAATGAAAGTTTTATTGGATACAAATATCGTCATCCACAGAGAGACGGACAGAGTTACCAACCAAAATATTGGTGTGCTATTTTATTGGCTTGACAAACTCCATATTACTAAATGTGTTCATCCATTGACCCTAAATGAGTTAAAAAAATATGCAGATCAGCAAGTAGTTAAATCCATATCTATCAAACTCGATAACTACCAATTATTACAAACCCCGGCACCTTTAAAAACAGAAGTCCAAACCATAAGCGAAAAGTATGATACAAAGCCAAATGATTTTGAAGACACGAAACTGTTAAACGAGGTTTTTGTTGGCCGGGTCGATTACTTAATTACAGAAGACCGGAAAATCAGATTAAAGGCCAAAGACCTAAATCTTTTAGATCGGGTTTTTGGAATAGATGGGTTTTTGGAAATGGTAATTTCTGAAAACCCCGAACTGGTAGATTATTCAGTCCTTTCTGTCAAAAAAGAATTCTTTGGAAACATAGCCTTGGAAAATAAGTTCTTTGACAGTTTTAGAAATGACTATGTTGGCTTTGACAGATGGTACAATGGAAAAGCCGGAGACAATGCCATGGCTTATGTTTGTTATGAGGCAGGTGACATAAAAGCATTTCTTTACATGAAATTGGAGGATGAAAAAGAAAACTATTCCAATATGGCACCGACATTTAGCCCAAAGAAACGGCTCAAGATAGGTACCTTTAAGGTGGTCAGTACAGGACTTAGAATCGGGGAGAGATTTTTGAAGATTGTATTTGATAATGCCAGACAATACAAAGTAGATGAAATTTATGTAACTATTTTTGACGGGAGACCGGAATTGCTGGGTTTAATCCACCTATTAGAGAAATTTGGTTTTGAAGAATTTGGAACAAAAACCACTTCTTCAGGTACAGAAAAAGTATTTGTGAGAGACTTTACAATTAGGTTTAATGAAAGATACCCCTCTAAGACCTTTCCCTGGCTCTCATCAACGAGCTCTGTTTACATAGTTCCTATAAAACCGGAGTACCACACAGAATTATTTCCTGATTCTATATTAAAGACAGAGAGTCCTTTAACATTTGTGGAAAACAAACCTCATCGGAATTCGATTTCAAAATCGTATATTTCTCATTCATGGAATAGAGGGCTCAAATCTGGAGATATTGTGGTTTTTTACCGTTCTGGAGGAATTTATAAAGGTGTTGCAACTACTATTGGGATAGTAGAAGGGACGATTGACGGATTAAAAAGCCTCCAAGAGTTAATCCAAATTTGTAAAAAACGGTCTGTTTTGACTGAAGAGGAGTTAGCAGAATACTGGAATAGGTTCCCAAAAAACAGACCTTTTGTGTTCAATTTCCTGTACGCATTCTCGTTTAAGAAGCGGATTAATTTAAAAGAAATGCTTGATAAAAAGATTTTGCCTAGTATGGACTCAATTAAAACCATATGTAAAATGGGAAGGGAAGAATTTAAAACACTTATAACTCTAGCAGGAATATGAAAGTACTATTATCAATCAAACCTGAATTTGCAGAAAGGATTTTTGATGGCTCCAAAAAATTTGAGTTCAGAAGAAGAATTTACAAAAATGAGAATGTGAAATCGGTGGTTGTCTATGCCTCAGCCCCAATTAGCAAAGTGATCGGGGAGTTCGAAATTGAGACCGTTCACCATGATGAGTTAGATTCACTTTGGGATTCTACCTATGAGTTTGCGGGAATATCAGAAGCTTTCTACCGGGAATATTTCAATGGAAAAGATTCAGGCTATGCCATAGAAGTGAAAAAGGTAAGGAAGTACGAGGCCCCCCTTGGCATACGTGAAACCTTTGGAATTGCGCCGCCTCAGTCTTTTGCTTATGTGGATGTTGTGTGATGAGGTTACATCAGCATACCGGCAAAGTAAATTTAGCAAGGACTTCCATAGATCAAGACAAAAAAATAAAAGGTAATGTTTTATTTACTTCCCACTAAAAGAGGTCTAGGAGTTGAATTTTGGGGTTCTTATGACGATTTGAGGACAATTTATGAGGTACTTTACTCTTTTTGGGAAGTTGATTTTTATGAACCAAATAGGGAAAGTTTAATAAGTAGTATATGTTATGAAATTCGACATGCGTATCAAGGAGATCGGTTAAATAGAGAGTCAAGTCACTTTGGGCATGATCCTGTTGCACATTATGGTTTTCAGATTTCATGGGTTCAGCTTCTTTTCCTTATTGCTTATATAAACCACAAAAAATCATCCTCTTCTAGAAACAAACTACTTGATGGAATAATGCTCCAAATTGAATATTGGACAGAAAAATCACTGGAGTCCTTCGACATAAAAACCGGAAAAATGTTAATCCCATTTGTAGGCAATACCTTATTCGGCGGAAACCCATACATCTACTATTATATGAGATTGGTCAATGCTGATTATTTTGCTTTGGGAGGAGGAAAAAATGGGTTTAACCAATTACCGAAACTTTTAGCTTCAGGGGTTAAAGGAACGGAACTTTTTAAATCAATAAAAAGGTCATTACTAAAGTCAGCAAAGGAGTTTCAATGCGATCCTTTGGAAATTGAATTGGATGAAGATGAATCTATTTACCTTATAGAATGGTGACTTTATGAAGCAATTAAAGTGGTTAGCATGCTTCAGAATTATTTAGTATATCATCAAATCTTGATACAAAAGACTCAAATTCTTCATCAGAATTAATTGCAAATTGAAGGCAATCTGGGCATTTAATGTTCTCTTCGAAGAAGTAAAATTCTAGATCAATTCCAGTGGGTATAAATTCAAATTTGCAGTTAGAGCACTTCATTTTATTGTTTTCAAATATTGTAAGGACCGTCTTTAGAATTGAGGTGTCTGGGTCTTCTTCATGGGTCAATCTTACTAACATTAAACTAAAAAACCGTCTTAATGCTTTGGATTTTCTCAATGCATGGTGCTCCTGATCTGTTAAATATCTAAAATAAAGTTCATCAATTACTGCGGCAGAATAAAGTAATAAGTAATGGGTATTTATGTAAAACGTACCAAGATATTGATCTATGTTAGTGACAGCGTCGAAAATGTAATTTAAGCTTTTTGCTTCTGTCTTATAGTCCTTATGATTTGTAACAATATGAATTGATTTATTGGTCAATTCTTGAATGGCTCCAGGAAAGGATTTGTCGTATCGAAGATCGTGAACAAGAGTGGGGTATAGAAAAGAATTGAATTTCAATTTGGAAACACACTTTTTAGTTAATTGAAAATGATCAAGTTTGTTTGAAGTAAAATTATTTGATGGGTCATATTTCTTTATATCCCCTTCAATATAAAAGTTTTCAATAAAAGTTTTTGGTTCAATAAATAATCTCTCTAACAGTGTTAGTTCGTCAGTGAAAGGTTTCCTTAATAAGGAGAAAGCAACTGTAACTTTACATTTTGAAGCTGCTGAAATCGCCTCGTAAATAAAATTACTTAAATCCGATATTACTGCTGTGGCTACATGCTTTGTTAAGGCGTCAGTTAACTTATCATGCATTTTGTTGCTTAATAGGTATTGGAGTAATTCCTCAGTTGATTTAAATGAACTAATTTCTTCTTTATTAAAGTTGTTGTCAAAATATATCTTATGAATATTAAAATTTTCATAATCTTTAAACCTATAAAGATCTACAATCTGATCATACAGAATTGCACAAACATTGTTGATAAAATGAAACTCTTCAGGTAAAACAGTCTCATCATATTTTTGAATAAAAAGCATAGTTATTTGAAATTATGGTTCTAATTATCACTCTTTCCGCCATCAGTTTTCTTCTTAAGACTAGTAGTCTTATGCGTCTTTTATAAAGGAAAGAGTAGCTGTGTCTTGGTAATTGACTACTAAAATAATTATAGCAATAAACATCACAAACCTATCTATTTAGGGCATTATATAATATACCCCATTATCAGACCACCTGCCTGCTATTCTTAATTCCTTTTCATTAATTTCTTATAAACATATAATACCCATCCTTTAATATATAGCTCAAGTACATGGCAATTTTACCATTAAAATGGCAAAATTCCTCTAGATGCAATAGGTTTAGACACATAATGTCAGAGAATATGTTTTTCAAATGATATCATTTTTACCAAAAGTCCCAGTATCCTCAGCTTTGATAATACTTTAGTATGGTTTTGCCATAGGATAGGAAGGACAGGGGTAGGGAGTATTAATAAATTTTAGTTAGTGTAATACCGAACCTAGTCAGTAGATACTTCCTGAATCTTTATATTTAATTTATGCTAAAGGAGTCAATATCATCCAGATTGTCAGTCAAACCCAGCCAAATACACAACTCAAAAAGATTTTCGTTCAGAGAGGATCAGCATGCTCCGGAATATCTAAATTATCCAAAAAAATGCTGGACTTTTGTGCAGAGGTCTTTTCGCTGATAAGAATGAGAAGAAAATAGTATGAATATAACATTCTTATCACCTCAAAACATAACCTATAATCTACTGAACCACCGTATACAGCCTGCGTCTAACCTGCGTTTGACAGCTGGCAGGCTTGTTTCGGGGAGATCCGTATGCTGTTACAGGCAGTGATTTAAAAGCTTAAACTTGAGCCAATTGTCTCAGGTCGCGCTACACCGAGTATATGCTGTAGGTTGACTTCCATCGATCTTTGTTAATATTATGTTAAATTATTTGTTTTTTATTTGTGTCTATGTTGTGCAATATGTTTTTTGTGATTATATTTGAAACATAATTAAAATACTATGACAAAACGTAGCAGTTCTTATCCAGCATATACTATAAATGAATGCATAATTATGGTAAAACAGATTTATGCTCAATATGGTGATTCTACATATCTTACGAGAGAAGATATTGCAGATATTCTAGGCTTATCAACACCTTCTGTTAATATCAGAGTAAGTTCTTGCGCTCAGTATAACCTTCTTGATGTAAAAGTTAAAGAAGGATATAAACCAACTGAGCTATTCAAAAAAATACATAAACCTTTACATGAAGAAGAAGTAATTGAATCTAAAGCAGAGGCTTTTAGTAGTCCCAAACTTTATAAGAAGCTAATTAGCAAATTTGCTGGTAATCACCTACCGCAGAAAAAGGCTTTAGCAAATTTACTAACCAGAGATTATAGCATAGCCGATAAAGCAGCGGATAAGGCCGCTGATGTTTTCTTGAAGAACATAGATGATTTAAATATACTTGAAAATAATATCTTGAAATTAGAAAATGCATCTGAAAATCGAGAGGAAGAAAGTGATAAGGAATTAATCGATAACACAAATGGATTTGATAATGTAACAAAAACACAAAATGCTCCTAAAGTTGATAAACAAGTGACAAACTCACAACCTCCATCTAATAATGACATTCGAGTTATTCCGATTTATTTAACAAATGATAAATCTGCCACACTTCATATCCCAAAGAATTTGAATGAAAAGGATATTGAAATTATTAAGGCTCAAATGACAGTTATAGAACTTTATGTGAGTCACAACAAAAAATGAGGAGGATAAAAGTTAATTAAAAACTGGTAAAATCCATGGGCATCCAAAACCCATGGATTCAGAATTTTATTAATGGGCTTGGCTTCCAAACCCAGGCCACCTTCTTGCATGGAAGAGGAAATTTTATTTTTTGATTGTCCAAACTGACTAAGGTCCAAACTTGGTCAGAAATCCGAAAATTAAAATTTAGATCCAGTGTCCAAAGCTGGATCATCCTCTTTTTATATAACAAATTTACTTTATATCATTGTATTTTCCAATAGTCGTATCTATCTGCTCGCATAAAGTACAAAATGTTTCTCGTATATATACAGTGCAGGATTGTTGGCTATTAACTATCCACCGAGACAAAAGCTGGTAGACAGCTAAAAAAAATATAAACCTTCATTGTATATATACGATGGGGAGCCACCTTGTAGCCCTTTCTTAAAAGTAGCGGAAAAGGATAGTCGGTGAAAAGAGCGGCTATCCTATACTTGATGGACCGCTCCCGCACGTGCGGGAAGACCCGTACGCTCGGTGATGTGAGAGGAGCACCTCATCAATTTAAAGGTTGGCAAGGCCGTCTACTCATTAGCCACAGTACTTAGATTATTATTTTACATGATGGACTTAAATATAATTTTATTGTCCCATCCTGTGATATTTTTATTGAAATTCCATTACATGATAAAGCACCAGCAGCATTTTCACCTGTACCTTGTACTCCTTTTATTTTAGTTTTACTCAGATCAGCAATACAACCATAATAGCAAATATTACCATTCGAATCAATAATTGTTGCACCATCACTTGATAGAAATCTAATAATTAGATTAGAATAATCACGGTTATCGACATTAATATCATTTCTAAAAAGCCGGTTCTTTGTTTTCAATATGATATTAACGTCCTGCAAGTCTTCGGGAATCCAAATTATCGAACTTATACCATGCTTGGAGCAGTATAGTATATAAAATATGAGGTGATTATATGAGCTTTCATTGAATGATATATTGGATTTAATTAATTTTTCTATATAATTATAATTCCTGTACTTCCATTTGTTTTCTTGATAAATGAATTCTATTCCTTCTGAAGTAATAACTGAAAGTTCTTTTTCACTTTCTATTCTAAGTAGAACGTCACCTCCTTTGAGTGTTTTTGATAATGTTAAGCTGTTGATATAGTTAAATTCTGATTCCTTTTCGGCAGTCAAATTGAATAAATGAGTAATTGTCATGCTTCTATTACAAAGAAAATATGACTGTTTACCATCAACCATAAACCAAAAACGTCTTTCTATAGAATGACCTTCTAATTCTTGTTGTGATATTAGTGCATGAGCTTTTCCAGATCTATTTTGATTATGTTTTTCGCCGAAAGCATGACCTGCCCTTGTTAGGATCATTCCTGTTGAAAAGAATTGTCCTTCAAATGAAGTAGTTCTCAGTTTGTGAAAATAATTAAGCAAATAGATTATACGACTGGGATTGTAATACCCTTTGCTAAAGTAGTTTGCAATTACCTTTTCTATGAGCCCATCATCAAAATATTGAATGGTTTCCCTAAAACCAAATATGTAGGCACGAGATAGATTTTTTGAAATGGCTCCTTCAAGGACATTAAATATCTTTTTGTCAATAGAAACATTCGGCTTTTTAATAGAGAAAGCAATTCTTGCGATTATATCTTTATTATGATAAACTTTGGGAATAATGATTACATTATTTTCATCTAATTGATAAACTCCTCTTTTAGGGTTTTCCTCAATAACAATATTATATTGCTTTTTTAGTTGCTTGATTGGGTACAAATAACATGTAATCTCAGCAGATATAAAATCTTCTAAATGGTTAATTAATATTCCGAGAGCGTCTCTTTTAAAATTTGAAAAGTTTTTTAAGTCCCCTATTTCCATTTTGGTTGTATTGTGCCCAACAATCACTTTCTTCAATACCGGATAGCATTACAAGTTGGCATGCTTTTGAATAATATTATCTAAACTCACCAATTACCAAACCTACCCATTTCCCCACTCCCATAAAATACCCTGTACAGGGTAATTTCACCAATAAAAACCAAAAATAGCCCCGGAATCCGGAGCTTTAGACACTCGTTGGGGGCATTTTAAATCCAGAAAAAGTAAAAGTCTAGAATGGTACTGGAAAGCTAAAGTAAACTCTCGAAAGCATCTGCCGCGAAAAAAACCTAAGAAAACCATATCAATACGACCATCTTGATATTCCGCAGCATGCCCCTTAGGATTATTGGTGGTGCATTCTTGTTGCCAAATATGGTACATTCTTATTTACCGAAATTGGTGTAGTTCTATTTACCGAAAACACCGTCTCAATTAAAGTCTGCGGTTATTGTGTCCGTCAGTTTAAATATGGTTGCGTTTTTGAATTCATAACTCAAATCTTGACTATTATAGTCGGTTCGGTCGGTTGAGTTTTGAATATCCTTTTCAGGTGTTATTTCATAAATAATTGTAACGTTTAAAGTCGAATCAATATAAGTCAATTTGGGAAACTGGTTCAAGCCTATCCGAAAAGATTATTTTAAGAGTTTCAAACGATTTCCATTCCGTTTGCAGTGCCGTTCCTCCTTTGTTCTCAGCAGAAAAGACTATTTTCTTTTTCGAATCGTCTGGATTGTCAGAGCATCCTAGGTCAATTGAAACTAATATTGCTGCATTGGTCACTGCATTTCCACCGTATTCGAAAGTTGTCGCCTGTCTTACGCCTAGATTGTCATATTTTGTATTCAAAATCTCTTTCTCAGGTTCTCCGAACATGTCAAAATTATTTACAAAAATTCCATATGAAACAAATATCCCAATTATCAAAATTGAAATTGTAATCCGTCCGTATTTTAGTATTTGGTTCATTTTATAGCTTTATCCCAACGGTTTGGCTATGAGCAGTAGCGTCCCGCAGGGCGCTATTACTTATAGGCTTTTTTGTAATGCGTTTTTATTTTATTCCTTTCTCAAAGTCAACTTTAATTATTTCAAATATTACTATTGCAATCCAGTTTAGACCATGATTGATAATCGGCTTAAAAAAGTAATCGGGATATAGAATTTCAGTCGAACTAAGATTTTCTTGCCAAGTTCCTTTTGTGAGGTGGAAAAATCGATTTCTTATCAAAATCATAAAATCATAGAATCCGATAAAAGACAACTTTATTTCTTGATTCAAAGTGTGACCTTTGAGTCCTTTTCCAGACATAGGTTTTCCGCTGATTTTATCGATATAAATTTTATAGTAAGCTTCTCTCAGGTCTATCTTATCAATCGTATTAAAATCAATATCAATAGTTGACTTAAAAAAATCTTCTTCTTTAAACGTTTCAGATAAAAACCGTTTAAAAAAAGCTAATTCTCCATCTTGTTCATTGTTAAAGAATGATTGCAGTTGTTTGTATGTTTTATCATAATTTTTATTCTTTGATACATATATTAAGGGAATAGAGTATGAAATCCCCTCAATCACTCTGTAGAGGTAAAAAAATGCCTCCAAGTGATTGTTTTTTTCAACAGCAATGAGACATTTAATGATTTCTGGCTCAATTGAGCCATAGAATTTTGAGTTGAATCGAGAACGCTTAAAGTACTCGTTCAAATCTCTTAATTTAACCTCATCTGGAAAGTTATTTAGCGCCACCGACTGGTTTATCTTGTCGTTAGTTGAGAATGGAAAGTTAGAGTAGTTCACTCTAAACTTATACACCCTATTATCATAGGAGTCTGTGCAATTAATTGTGCCTGAAATTAAACGGAAGATATTTAATATCTTATTGGCACTTTCAATTCTTAAATGCTGATTTTTAGTCGTTGATTTAAAAATTGGGTCTTCATATGTATAGCGATTAATCATTGGTCAACTCGCTGAAATATTCCAATAACTCTAAACTATCCAACTCTCTCAGTTTAGAGTAGTTCTTGAAGTAATCATATGAAAGTTCTCTTCTTAGTTTTCCTAATTTAATTTTTGACGGATTAAAATCTGAAAAGGCCTGGTCGAATGTTTTAATTGAATTCTCAAATTCCTCTACTGACAATTCTTGTATAATTTTAAAAGAAGTCTTCATCCCTACAGCAAATCCGACTAAGTTGTTGGCTTGCTTCAGCCATTTTAAAGAAGTCGGACTTTCTTGAAATCTGGCTATTGCTTTTATTACATTTTCAAATGTAGAATCCCTATCGACTTTTTCAGCAGAAACGATCTTACTGACAATAAGTTCGTCCATCTTGTCTTGTATAATCTTCTTGTTATCAACCATGGGGCTGTCAGCCATGTATGCGAGGTATGCTTGAACCAAGTCTGATTTATTGAATGAATTCATTTTTATTTTAACAGCCCTTTCTTTTTCAGTTTGAACTTCAATCCCTAGCTTTTTAAAATCGAAAGCATTTGCCATCATCACTTCAACTTGATGTCGAGGTGTCATTGGTTTTTGACCGTTATTTAAAGTTATCATTCGATAAAGCAGTTTGTCTACTGAATCACTGAAAACAATGTTTAGATACAATTTTCTCTCTAGATCTATTTCCTTAGAGGCGCTCACTCTCGACAAAGTATTTAACCGTTGAATTCCGTCAAGTACAAATGATTTTTTATGATATTTTTCGAAGTATTCGGTGATTTCATCTTTTTTTGAACCTTTAGAAATTGTCTTATCCACAAAGGCAATGGTCAATGAAGGCATTATACAACCGTCTACAATGTCACGTTCTAGTTTTTCATAGAACTTTTTGTCTTGAAGTTTTCTTTGAAATTCGGTTTTACTAATCAGAGGAACCAGCTTTTCAACTGCTTCTCTATAGGTTATTGAGCCACTAATGACAACAGCGTTAATCACTTCATCAAAATCTATCTCGTATATGTTCATTTCAAGTTTTTTTTAGTGCATTACAACAATTACTTTTCGCAATAGCGAAAAGCATCCCTAAATGGAATGCTATCAACAAGATTGTTGATATTTCCCAATTACCAAACCTACCCATTTCCTCACTCCCAAAATTACCCTGTACAGGGTAATTTTACCTAAAAACTCCAATTTTCTTATTAATTCAACTAATGAATCATTTGAATATAAACCTATATCCAGTATTCATAAATCAAATAAACTTCCTACCCTCCTCACTTGTAAAATACTTTTGTTGAGGACTATTTGGAGTAAAGGGATCTGTCATTACAAGCCACTCTAACTCTAAGGCCAGTCCAATAGACCTTTGAAAATTATTTGTGGTATTTTTTAATCCAAGATTTTCAAGAATTTCACCTTTCGATTTTGGTTTGATACAAAATGCCAAAGTCCTTAATATTCTAAGAACCATTAAATCTGAAAGTCTTTTGTCTAAACCCTCCTCTTTTAATAAATATACTTGTTCTTTTACTTGTTCTATTTTTCTCATGGGAGCAACTTCTTTAATAATTACACTCCCGTATTTATTATTACTATGAGGTAGATTAAACAATTCTTGGTAGTCTAAACCAAATTCCCATAAAAGGTTAAAAATAGTTTCTATTGTTGGGTTAGCCTTACCGCTTTCATATAGGGCATACTGCGATCTGGTAAGATTTTTAGCATCTGAAAAATCATCCTTGGTCTTATAACCTAGCTCCTCCCTAGTCGCTTTAAAAAAATCGCCTAGTTCTTTTTTAAGCTTTTCAAGGTTTCTTTCTTTTTCATTTTCAAGGTTTGGAATGACTTTTTTGGACATCCCCAAATGAATAAACAAAAAAAATTGAGAAAAACCTATTATAATAGGAATTTATATTTTGATAAGTAAAGATACATTAATATATTAGTGGCTGTTAATCTTAATTATAACTGAAAAATTTAACCTCTATGAGTTGAGTTACTTGTTCTAAATAAAGAATAAACAAAAGGTATTTCTAAAGAGTCTCGGCTGCAAATTCTGACACTTTCAACGGACGAGACGATAGGGAAATACCCATAGCTAACTATATTTGTATAGTTATGTTATGGGTTCCTTATCGTAATTCCAATCCGTAGGCCGTCAGAAGCCAGCAGCTTGGTTGTAAGGAGCCCTCCATAACTCCTTTTTAACCTAAAGACTCGTTATACAACTTTTCAAAACCATGGAAACGAGCAAAACCATACAGCTTTATATTCTAGATACCGGAAAGCTTCTTTCCGGAAGAAGCAGATTTGTATTGCCTTTCCTGGCCAGAAAAGCAGTGATCGGGTCTGTAAACAATGACCTTACTGTACTTGGCTTGAGCTTGGCTTGGACACTGACTGCATTTGACAGGCTCTTCCCCCTCAAGCCCAAAAACCCTATTTGAACCTATTTTCCTTCCAGGTGGGCATACGAAACCTCCACAAGCTATAGATACTCTTTTAGGCCCACGTATGAGATACAAGAATCAAGAGACAAGAAACAAGACAGGTATGAGATACTGAAGTCTATATTCTAAATACGAGGCGATAGCACTTAAACCATAATGGATTGACCTGTTGTATGGGTTTGATCCAGTCGGAAGGTACCGGAAGCAACTTTATAAAAGACAATAGACACAAGACAAAAGACTGGTCTGTGAGTCTATTGTACTAGTTGATAGGCGATTTACAGAAGTCTTGGAGTAAGTCGTGAAGCCTGTCCCGAATATCGGGAACATGAGATTTGAGACAGGTTTGAGATGCTGTAGTCTATATTTTAGATAATGGACAATAGCTCTTAGACCATAAAGGATTGGCCTGTTGTAGGGGCATTCCAATGTCTACTCTCCTACCGTGGACCTTCTCGGCTCTCGCATCTCGGCTCTTGTCTCCCCGTAATCGGGGCAGGCTTTGTCTCTCAATCTTAAATCTACAATCAAAATGTATTTGTAAAGACCTTCGATACCGTACCTACGGTATCAAAGGTCCAATCTTCAATCTTCAATCTACCATGGCACTTTACCTCCAAATCCATATTCATGGTATTCCTCCTTAAAGGTCCTATCTAATGATAAAGGCTCCCGGTTTTCACTCCTCATAAGGTGATTTGATTTAAAGACCCAAATGTAGCTAGCGGATTCACAGAAGGTGACGGTACTACCCCGGGAGGGAAGCCCCGCTTCCGGGCCGGATTGGGTGTAGTTGATATCTTCCGGCCTCCCTCTTCTTTCATCTTCTTAATCAGAAATTCCATTTCAGTTTTCCACTGACCCAAGCGCTGTGAACTGTCCCAGGGCCATTTAAGCTATCAGACACCACTCACCGCCTCGGTCCTAAACCTGACAGCATGAAAAAATTTATATACTCATGCTTCCTGGCATTCCTATGCCTGTACCGAAGCAAATATCAAAATATCAGAAATGAAGTTGTGGATCACCCTCAGTGGAGACGGGCAGGAAACACTCCTCCCGCTCCATATCTGGGTTTGCGGAACCTGTGTTCCAACATACTTCATAGATACCTCTACCCCAAAGGCAGCTGCCCTGCATTTGTACGATTACAGGGCTTAAGCTATCTGGGGGCCAATTATCCCAAAACCTTGAATAATTTACTGTGGCTGGCCACTCTGGCAATTACCACTAAAGTTGCCTTGGAAAAGGCCCAGGAGCGGTTCTCTTTAGTTTCTCTTCGTTCTGCCGATATTCAGGTCCATGGTCTTGCTTACAAGAAGCTCTCCCTAAAAGATGGAAGCCGACATGTTTGTGTACCCTCATACATAAAGCCAAAAAAGTTGATCACAGCAGTCTTTCTGTGCAGCATTCATTTGGCATTCGGGCAGGGGCTGCCCCTGAATGACTCCCTTGATGAAACAGCTACGGGAATTATTCCCCTTAAACAGGGAGATGTAATACCCGGACTCAGCTTTGAAAACTCCCTGTTCAATGCCGGAAATGAAATATCATTATCCAAGTATAAGGGCCAGTTGCTGATCCTGGACTTTTGGGCTACCTGGTGCTCTCCCTGTATAGCCGCCTTTCCCAAAAACAACCGGCTCAGCAAAGAACTGGAAAACCTCACCATACTCCCGGTCACCTATCAGTCCAAAGAAGAAGTAGAAAAACTCTTTGGAAGACTCCCAAGGCTGAAGGACATAGAAATGCCCATGCTGTACAAGGACAATACCCTTAGGCATTTGTTCCCCCACCAACAACTTCCACATTATGTCTGGATCAGCCCTAAAGGCGAATTCCTTACCGTGACAGGCAGCGAGGAAATCTCTGAAGAGAAGATTTTGGATTTCCTTAATAAAGGCAGCTTACCCAATCAGAGGGAAGTCGATTTGGTGACTATCCCAGTGGAAACACCCCTGGATCCTGATCAGGCTTTCTACAAATCCCTGATGACAGATTATCAGCCAGGCAGAAAAGGGATCTATAATTTTTTCCCTGAAACAGAAAATGGGGGATCAAGGATTATTGTTTCGAACATGGCTCCATACATGTATTTCCGCATAGCTTTTAAAGATCCTCAGACAAATAGGATTTTACCCAATAGCCAAATAAAAGTGGAGCTTTCCGACCCTGAAGTTTTCACTACTGAAAGCGTAGGTAGTGATGCTGTAAAGTGGGAGATGCAATATGGGAAATGTCTACAAATAGACTTCCCTCCTTATCTAAAGGGAAAAGAGCATGACATCTTCCAACAAGAAGTACTAAAGATGTTTCCATACGCCAAGGCGGTGTATGACAAAGTACCGGGAAAGGTTTACAATCTTTATTTCAAAGGAGATGAACCTTCATTTCTTGGAGATGGTGGAGATTCATTTTCTGAATTTGACTTTACCGGTTTTTCAGTCAAAAATGCCTCTATCGGCCACATTATAGCCCACCTAAGCATTAAATACCTTCAGCACCTGGATGGACCCATCCAAAATAAAACCGGCATCTCCGATTTTGTGACACTTTCAATCATTGCAGATTTGACCAGTCTAGATGCAATCAACGAGGCATTGGCTCCATATGACCTTGAACTGAAGGAAGAAATGGATGAAATCACAATCCTGAGAATAATTGACGCAACCGACACCAACCCATAATCAATATACTATGAAAAAAAAGTTTACCATAATGATCATGCTGCTTTGCCTGATGGGAAGTCAGGCAATAGGCCAACAGCTTTTCCCTATCAGAGGAAAAGTACTGGATATCGCAACAGATGAAGTATTGCCTGGCACCCTGATTAAAGTTTCGGACTCCCAGCAGGCCGTAGTGGCAAATGCTTCAGGGGAGTTTGTCATCAGACTGACAGAAGGGGAGTATGAGTTGTCCTGCTCTTTTATTGGATATGAAACTGAAAAAATAACGGTGAGCGCTCCCGAAGGAGAGCCTCTTTTGATCAAGTTACGAGCTGAGGATCTCTCACTTTCAGAGGTGGAAATAGTATCTACAGGATACCAACAGCTACCAAAGGAAAGGGCAACAGGATCATTTGTCCAAGTGGACAATGAATTGATTTCCAGAAGGATTACCACCAACCTGATTGACAGGCTAGAAGATGTCACTCCGGGATTGAGGTTTAACCGGACCGGAACCGACCCTATAAATATCAGGGGTCGGGGCACCTTGTTTGCCAACAACAGGCCTTTGGTGATTATCGATAACTTTCCTTATGACGGTCCACTTGAAAACATCAATCCCAATGATGTGGAAAGCATTACCGTTCTGAGGGATGCTGCGGCAGCTTCCATATGGGGTGCCAGAGCAGGTAATGGTGTAATTGTGATCAATACCAAGCGTGGAGGATTCAACACTCCGGTCACCGTTTCCATTACCTCAAATATAAGTACCACAGACAGACAGGATGCATTTTACAGGCCTCTGATGGGCACCCAAGACTATATTGGTATTGAGAGGGACCTGTTCAACAGGGGATTCTATGCAGGAACTGAAAACTCCATTGTAAGAGCACCTTTGAGCCCTGTGATAGAAACCCTCATAGATGCCCGTGATGGCAGGATCACTCAACAGCAAGCTGACAATATCATTGAAGGCTTTTCTATGATGGATGTAAGAAATGATATAAATGATTACATCTACAGGCCCAGCACTCTGATCCAACAGGCCGTCAACATTCAGGGAGGTGGGAAAGCCTCAAGATATGGTATTTCCGCAGGTTATGACAGGACAGCAGCTGAGCTGGTAGGAAATGAAGGGGAAAGGTTTACTGTTTCATTTCAGAATGACAACAGGTTTCTGGACGGGAAACTTAACCTCAGTACAGGACTCTATGCGGTCAAGTCTGAAGGCACTAATAACGGTATCAATCCGATCGTTTTATCTATGCAATCCGCTGGAAATGAAAGGCTGTATCCCTACGCCCAGTTGGCTGATCGGGAAGGTAATCCGCTTCCCATAACCCATGAATACAGAAAAGGTTTTGTTTTGGACGCAGAGAACCAGGGTCTGCTGGACTGGCAATACAGGCCTCTGGAAGAAATACAGGCCAGAGATTACCGCACCAGTGCCATTGATCTGAGATTGAATCTGGGTCTGGACTACGATATCCATAAAAACTTCAGGGTAAGTGCTGCCTATCAGTTTTGGCAGAATAAGAGCAGCAGAAACCAGCTCAATCCGGAAAGCACTTATTTTACACGTAACTTGATCAACAGGCTTACTCAGGTGGGCCCTGACGGCTCCCTGAGCTTTCCTATTCCTCATGGTGATATTCTCGATATCAACAACTCCAGTTCATTCAGCCATCAACTGAGGGGAATGTTGAGCTATAACAATACCTGGAAGGACAAGCATGATTTGTCGGTAATAGCCGGAGCAGAAGTCAAGGATCTTCAGGGACTGAACAACAACAATAGGTTCTATGGATTTGATTCTGAAATCGGAAGAACTTCTGCTGTGGATTATACCTCTTTTTTCAGTACATTCCACTTCCCGCTTTCTGTTACCAGAATCCCTTTTATGCAGGGATTTAGCGGAAATGCAGAAAGGTTTACCTCGGTATTTGCCAATGCAGGTTATACTTTCAATAACAAATACCTGCTTTCTTTCAGCGCCAGAAAAGATGCTTCCAATATTTTTGGCGTAGAAACCAACCAAAGAGGGGTTCCGCTTTGGTCAGCAGGTCTGGGTTGGATCATTTCCAACGAGGATTTTTATGGGTTTGATTATCTGCCCCATTTAAAACTGAGGTTTACCCAAGGGTATAACGGTAATGTGGACAGAAGTTTATCTGCATTTACAACAGCAGAAATTTTCGGAAACAGTTTCTTGACCGGAAGGCCTTTTGCCAGAGTTCAAAACCCTCCAAACCCAAACCTTAGATGGGAAAGGATTTCCATATCAAACCTGGCTCTTGACTTTGAAGGAAAGAATGGCAGGGTATATGGCTCCGTGGAATATTTTATCAAAAACGGAACCGACCTTATAGGAGAAGAGCCTTACCCTCCATCAACAGGGATTACCCTTTTTAAAGGGAACATTGCCGAAACCAGGGCTTCAGGAATGGATCTGGTGCTGACTACTGAAAATATCAGGGGGAAATTCAGCTGGAACACAAACTTTTTCTTAAGTACCATCAATGAGAAAGTCACTTCTTACGAATTAAAAGCGACAGCACAACAATACCTGAACTTCTCAGCCGTCGGCACAATGACACTTCCTCTGGAAGGCAATCCGCTTTTTGCAGTGTATGCGCTCCCTTGGGGAGGTCTGAATCCGGATAACGGCAATCCAATGGGAATTCTCGATGGTGAACCAAGCGAAAACTACAATGCTATTTTGTCCTCTGCCAATCCTGAAGATCTTTTGTTCATGGGTTCTTCAAGGCCTACATTTTTTGGAGCAATAAGAAATGATTTCGGATATAAAGGTTTTAACCTTTCTTTTAATATTTCTTACAGCGGAGGTTACTATTTCAGAAGAGAGTCGATTTTGTACGGTACCAACAGGGGGCTAGGAGGACATCTGGATTACATAGACAGGTGGCAACAGCCCGGGGATGAGCTTTCGACCCAAGTGCCTTCAGTCCCAGAAGTGGGAAGTGCCAACAGGGACAACATTTACAGGTTTTCAGAAATTCTGGTTGAAAGAGGGGATAACATCCGCCTAAGAGATATCAGATTGAGCTACAGGATCAATACCGCAAGTAAGAGAAAATTACCTTTCCGCGATGCTGAGATTTTCCTTTATGGTGACAATCTGGGATTGTTATGGAAAGCCACCAGTGACCCATTGGATCCTGACTTCAGAACTACCAGACAACTGAGAAATTTCTCCACAGGCCTGAACATAACACTGTAAAATCTTTCCAAACCAAAATGAAACAGAAATGAAAAATACAATCTACTTACTTTTCCTGATAGGGTTTGTACTTGTTTCCTGTCAGGACTTCCTGTCAGAAAAACCCAGTTTAGGGCTGGTTGTACCTTCCAACCTGAATGATTTTGAGGCAATACTCAACAATGACCACCAGATTTTCAACCATACTCCGGCCATTGGAGAAATTGCATCAGGTGACTATTTCATTCCACTGCAGCACTGGCAGAGTTTAAGGCTTGAATGGGAGAGGCAGGCTTATATCTGGGCAGAAGATGTAAACCAAAACGGGGAACTTCCTGATTGGTCCAGGCCATTTGAACAGGTGTTTTATGCCAATATAGTCCTGGATGGCTTGTCTGATCTGGAAATCTCTTCAAGTGAGCAGGAGCGTGCGGATAAATTGAAAGGCACAGCATTGTTTTTCCGTGCATTTGCCTATCATCAATTGTTGGAGCTGTTTACTCCCTATACAAGGTTTGATGGAGAAGATTCAGATTTTGGTTTGCCATTACGAAGAAGCTCCAATGTTACCCCAAATTCTGATAGAGCGAAAGTTTCAGAAGTTAAAGCATTTATAAAATCAGATCTTTCAAGTGCCGTTGAACTACTTCCTGAAATCGAGCCATTAAAAACTTTGCCTTCAAAACAATCCGCCCGGGCACTCCTCATGCGCGTTCATTTTATGGAAGGAAATTACAATGCCGCATTAGAACTTGGACAGGTAATCCACGCAAATGGTTTATCACTTATTGATTATACCCAGTTGCCTCTTACTACAGCCAACCCATTTGGAATATTCAATGATGAAGTGATATTTCACAGTCAGTTGATGCTTTATGAATTTTACAGCTCTCCATTGACCTTTGTTGACCTTAACCTTCTATCCTTATATGGTGACAATGATACCAGAAAGGAAGTGTTTTTTATAGATCGGGGTAACGGGGGATTGAATTTCAAAGCCTTCCATACCGGGAGGCAATTCTGGTTTGGAGGAATAGGCACCAATGAAGTCCTTCTGATGTATATAGAATGTCTCATACGATCAGGAGACCTGAATACCGCTGAAGAGCTTATGAATTCATTCCTTGAATTGAGGATCAGAGATTTTGATGGAATCAGTTTCACTGGTCAGCAGCAGGCATTGGAATTGGTTTTATCGGAAAGAAGAAAAGAACTGTTGTTCCGTGGATTAAGATGGATGGACTTAAAAAGGCTGAATTATGAGGGGCTTGAAACAACCTTGGTGAGGGATTTTGGTGAAATCACACATACGCTGAGCCCAAATAGCCAGTCCTATGTATTTCAGATTCCACCTCACGAGATCGATAGAAGTGACATGATACAGAATCCAAGATAAGGATGAAAAAAAAGAACCCCGGGTGGACCGGGGTTCTAACTTTACATTGGTGGCTGATAAACACCTGGTTCAATACTTTCTTGAATTAGATTTTCCTCTTTGGGATCATCATTCAAGAAAAGCGCAGTACAGATTTGAGTTGGAGCAGTGTCACAACTATAACCTGGCTGAACCGGAGTGCCGCCCACAATTTGACCTGACCCATCAAGAATCGGAGCGAATCTGACGGTTGATGAGTCCATAGGTTGGGTAAATGCGAAAGCAAATACCACTGCTACTGCGAAAACGCTCGCCCGTAGCAGATTTTTTACTAACTTTGACATAATTAATTTTATTAAAGTTAATGAATGCCGGCTGTTTCGATCTGATGTCATGCCTAACGATCTTCTGAGAGGAATGGCCGGTTTTACTTACCCCTGCTGGTGAAAGCCTGTCACCTGGTGAACTTACTTTCTGTGTTATTTTTTCCTTTCTTTTTCTATGAAAAGCGTAACTTAAACCTGCTCATACAAGATGTATTTCAGCCAAGGAATTGTTTTGAAATCTGTATTTTGTGTCCATATTTCATTTTGTTAAAATAAATTTAACAATATTAAAATTAATCCAATGTCCAAAAATGTACATTTTACTGTTTTCCAGAAAAAAAGTCCCATTTAGAACCTTTTTTATATCAGTTAATACTAATTAATGTTTTTCACTTGGAAATAACAATTTTTATACATGTGTTTGAATCTGTGGTCATCACTTTATCAAGTCTTTAGATTGTAATACTAAACAAAGGACTTTGACACTCTATTCAAAAAAAATTCGTCCAACCCAGACGCTAAGGCTTTCAATACGGAAAATTTGTGGCCCAACCCAGATTTTCAGCTTTACTTTAACCTTAATTTTGCTATAAAAATTGGTAATAATAGTTTCTCGCGGCGGTCGGGACGGTAACGCAGCGCTCGCGGGCGAGGAAAAATGGTTCACGCGGAGGCGCTAAGGCGCTAAGGGCCGCAAAGAAATCAGATGTCTCACTGCATTACCATTGACATAAATCGGGGCGGCTCGTCACCCTGAGTGAAACGAAAGCCTGCCCCGATTTTTTCGGGGGGTCTTTTGGACTTGAGCGCAGGAGATTCTTCGCTCGTTCCTCACTACCAATGACAGATATGGAGGGATCGTCATTCTGAACGTAGTGAAGAATCTCTTACCATGTGGGAGATGCCCCGCAATGCTGCGGGACAGGCTTTCATCTCCGCAAGCTCCGATTACCATTGACAGATTAAAGGGACCGTCATTCTGAATGTAGTGAAGGATCTCTTACCATGTGGGAGATGCCCCGCAATGCTGCGGGACAGGCTTTCGACTCCGCAAGCTCCGCTCAGCATGACGCGTAATTTTGTCATTTCCTTTCTGTAAATGTCAATTTTAATGACTCAGCATGACGTAGGTGGCCGGTTGAAGATCTTTATAGGTTTTCAGGCCAATCGGGTATAATCCCGTGGGACTATTCATTCAAAATCTTTGCGTCCTTGCGGGAAAAAATTGGTTCATGCCAATACGCTAGGCTTAATAAGGGTTGGAGTTTGAATTAGGCTTCGTAAATCGTACTTCGTACTTCGTAAATCCCTCCCTCTCTCCCGATACATAACAAACAAAGCTTTCACTTTTTCTTACCCATTCTCAGCAGTATCACTATTCCTTTACCAATCCAAATGCATCTCTACAGCATTTTTTATTGATTATTATAATGCTCTTAGATTGCTTTTAAAATCAACTACATATACAATTGATATTTCGGAATTTATCCTTATCTTCATAGTTCACTTTAAGCAAACACTGATATGGGAAGAGTAAGAGGCACACTTGCATCAGCCATTGAAGGCAGGGTTGGCAACCTGATTTTTTATAAAGTGGACGGAGTGACCTATGTCCGCTCCGCACCGGGCAAACAGTCCAAAGCCAAAAAGCGGAAAGTCAGCCCCCTGAAAAAAATGTCTCAGGACAAAATGGGCCTGACCCAGCAATACCTCAAAGGCCTGACCAAGGTCATCGCATTTGGGTACCAGGAATTCGCCGAAGGAGCCAAAAGGCCCTACCATGCCTGTGTATCCTACACCAAAACCCATTGCTTCAGTTATGAAGGTGAAGGCTATTTCATAGATCCAGCCTTGGTCAAAATGAGCAGGGGTTCACTCATGCCGGCCATTGAGCCCAAAGCAGAAAGAACATCCGAGGGTATTTTGATATCCTGGGAGGATAATTCCTGGCAATCCAGCGCCAAACCATCAGACAGGTCTTTTCTGGTACTTCATCATCCCGGCACTAAGCAAGTGGTCTGGGATTTCCAGGGAAGCATTCGCTCAGCCAAACAGCACCTTATCCCACTTTCCGAACAGGCGCATGCCAAGTCCTGGCATGTCTATCTGGCATTCAGCCAGGAAAAGTATAAAGGAAAAGTAATACTGTCCGATTCGGTGTATTTGGGGGAGGTTTAAAATCCACTTATCTATCCCATAAAATCATTTTATAATTAAACCTTTAATTACCGACAACTTCCATGTTCTCCTTCCAGTTTATATCCATAATATGGTAAAATTCTACTTTTAAGTCCTGCAATTAAATAGTGGTTATCCTGTTCTCCTGAACCCGTGCAGGCACCAATTGCGATTGAATGTTAATTACTACTGATGGAAAAGCTGCTTCTTTTGGAGTAGCTTTTTTTTTGAGGGTGGGGGTTCATGCGGAGGGGAGAGAGCGTTCGCGCCAAGACGCAAAGGCGCGAAGTAGCGCAGAGACAATAAAGGCAGGATCGGAGTTACAAACTCCTTTACCAGCAGTCCGAAGGCACAGCCTCCGGACAACAAGGTATGGAGGGATCGTCATTCTGAAGAATCTCCAACTTTTAAAGAGAGGATATCTCCCGCAATCCTGCGGGACAGGCTTTCATCTCCGTAAGCTCCGATTACCATTGACATAAATCGGAGCGGCACGTCATCCTGAGTGAAAAGAAAGCCTGCCCCGATTTTTTCGGGGGGTCTTTTGGACTTGAGTGCAGGAGATTCTTCGTTCGTTCCTCTCTACCATTGACAGAAACGTACGTCACTCTGACGAAGGAAGAGTCTCCCAAAATAGAGGAGATCTCCCGCAATGCTGCGGGACAGGCTTTCATCTCCGCAAGCTCCGATACCAATGACAGATATGGAGGGATCGTCATTCTGAACGTAGTGAAGAATCTCTTACCATGTGGGAGATGCTTCGACTCCGCAAGCTCCGCTCAGCATGACGCGTAATTTTGTCATTTGATTATCTGTAAATGTCAATTTTAATAACTCAGAATGACGGGTCTGCAGATGTCATTTCCTTTCTGTAAATGTCAATTTTAATGACTCAGCATTACGTAGGTGGCCGATTGAAGACCTTTATAGGTTTTCAGGCTAATCGGGTATAATCCCGTGGGACTATTCATTCAAAATCTTTGCGTCCTTGCGGGAAAAAAGTGGTTCACGCCAAGACGCAAAGGCGCTAGACATAAGGTTGGAGTATGGAAAAGGCCTCTCCTTGTCACCCCGACGAAGGAGGGGTCTATTTATCACAATTAAACATAGATTTTTCACTTCGTTCAAAATGACAAGGTGAAGCCTTCTTGGTGCCTTGGTGTCTTCGTGGCATTAAAAGTTCACGCGGAGGGGAAAGAGGTACCAAGTACAAAGTACGATGAACCAAGAAAATAATAGTTTCTCGCGGCGCTCGCGACGGTAACGCAGTGCTCACAACGAAGTAAAAATGGTTCACGCGGAGGCGCTAAGGGTCGCGGAGGAAATAGATGTCTCATTGCATTCGACATGACAAGGTGAAGCCTTCTTGTTGTCTTAGTGCCTTGGTGGCATTAAAGGTTCACGCGAAGACACAAAGGCGCTAAGGGCCGCAAAGAAATCAGATGTCTCATTGCATTCGACATGACAAGGTAAAGCCTTCTTGGTGCCTTGGTGTCTTCGTGGCATTAAAAGTTCACGCGGAGGCGCTAAGGCGCTAGACATAAGGTTGGAGTATGAATTAGGCCTCGTAAATCGTAAATCGTACTTCGTAAATTGAAATCAGAGGCAGGGCCGTGGCAGTGGATCCATCTCCCAATAACCCTACCTTTCTACCCATTCCCTAAAGTCAGAAGTATTTCCCTGACTACTTATCAACTTTTTCTCAGAGCCTACCACCTGTATCGCAAGACTGTTTTTTCCGTATCGCTCCATGCGCAGAATCGCAGCCTTGGAGACCAGTTCTGAGCGGTTGAGGCGGAAAAAAACATCAGGATCCAAATCGGCTGCAAGGTCCTTCAAGCTGCCAAGTCCCAAAAGATGGCTTTTCCCTTCCCGGTCAATGGCTTTCACAATTCCCCCTTCTGCCAGAAAGTAAGAGATAGATTCCACAGGAAGAAAATAACTGTCCCTAGCGGTATGTACCACTATCCTGCTTCTGTAAGCCGGTTTTTCCGAATTGGATACAGGTCCCTTATGCAACAGCATGAATTTTTTCCAGGCCTTTTGGAAGCGCTCAAAGGTAAAGGGCTTCAAAAGGTAGTCTATGCCATAACTCTCAAAAGCCTGCATCATATGTGCTTCGTAGGCAGTAGTGAAAATTACAGGGGACTTTAAGGCTATCTCCTCATAAATCTCAAAGGCGTTTCCGTCCTGCAAGGCAATATCAGACAAGATCAGATCTGCTTTGCCTCCCTTTTCAAAAAAGACTATGGCTTCCTCCACGGTAGCACATTCTGCAAGCACCCGGGTACTCTCATCCAATTGGTCCAGGTAGCGCTTCAATTTCCTTCGCGCCGGCAACTCGTCTTCAATGATCAAAATCTCAATGTCCATCTTTGAATATTAAAGGTAAGCTAACTTCAAATGTACCTGCACTCTGCTGTATGACTACAGTTGACTTACCCAACAATTCAAACTGTGTCTTTAAATTCTGCAAAGCCCTACCACCACCATTCTTGCCCTGCTTCTTGGGTTTTAGGGTATTGGTCATAATTAGGGAATTTTCTTCTATTCTCAAGCTGATCTCCACAGGGGCCTGAGCTGTGCCCAGGTTGTGTTCGATGGCATTTTCCAAAAGCAACTGAATGCTCAGGGCAGGCAATAGGGCATTTTCAGGAGTATTCCCTTTGATCGAGAAAAGATAAGCTTCCCCATATTTATGTTGCATCAGACTAAAGTATCGATTGGCAAAAGCAAGTTCATCCCTGAGCTCCACCAGAGGCTTGTCCGAAGACAGCAATACGTACCGGTAAATATCCGAAAAATCGTGCAAAAAGGCCGAAGCCTGAACTTGATCCTCCTCGATCAGCTGGTCAAGCACATTCAGGTTGTTGAATAGAAAGTGTGGGTCAAGCTGTGCTTTGAGCTGGCTCAATTGGCTTTGCATCTGGCTTTTCTCCAGTTTGGCCAATTTGGTCTTGTCTTCC
The DNA here is from genome assembly GCF_019343195.1 of Arthrospiribacter ruber. Classification (GTDB taxonomy): domain Bacteria; phylum Bacteroidota; class Bacteroidia; order Cytophagales; family Cyclobacteriaceae; genus Arthrospiribacter; species Arthrospiribacter ruber. Next base: position 164,428 of record NZ_RPHB01000003.1, on the reverse strand, counting down.
TGATTTTTCTGAAAATAGTAATGCGCCAAAAAGAAGCCCCCGTACACAAATACATCCATGGTATATTTGATGTTGGAGCTGGTTAAGGGTCCGGCCTTGAAATTCCGCTCCACTGTGCCAAATGCCAGCGCCACCAGGTAAGAAAGCAGGTTATTGACCAATACATAGATGACAAGGGAGATCAAGAATACGGAAACCGCCCTGGATAGGGAGGTTTTGCTGTCAAAGCGATGAATGACAAAGCCGATGATCACAAATAAAATCAGGGCATTGATCAGCTGACCAATGGCCGCTTCTGGAGTAAAAAGAAACCATTTGACCTCACGCAAAAACAAGTACCTGATCTGAACAGACTCCAGATAGGCGAAGACAATGATAAATGCCAAAAAGTATTTGTTGAGGTAAAGCGACGCAAAAAACTTTTTCATAGCAGGAATTGAATGTGTAAAAATAGCCCATTCCTGGAAATGGGCTAAAAGTAGGGCAATTAGTTTTCCTCTGTCGGAGGAAAGGAGTACAGAACCTCACCTGTTTCGCTGAAAAAGTCCAGCTTGGCCTGATTCTCCTGATCTACATAAAACATGGCTCTTGGCATTCCCTGATCATCAAAAAGGAACAAGCCATTGTTTTGACTGCCTGACTTGCCCAGCATCACCCTGGGGGCTCCTCCTATCAGTCCTTCTTCTTGATATTCCATCATTTTGGCACGGGCGGCAGAAGGATCGGTTTTTCTCAACTCCTGTATTTCGGCCATGATTTCCATAGTTCTAAGCTGGGATTCCTTTTCCGGTCTATCCATAAATACCAAGCTACTGCTCACCCTTCTACGATCCCCTTGCTTGGAATCAGTTGTCAGCAATTGCATCACCTGATCCCCATCAAATTGGTCAAAAGTCAGAGAAAGACCTGAGCTGTGCCCGTTTTCCGTCAAGGCACCATCATATATAAAGCCTCCACATTCAATCCCTTCTTCATTGAAGAAAATCATACCGGAGCGCTTTTTTCTTTCCGCGTTGGTAGGTCTGTCATTGATCTGCGTATCGCCTGTAGGAAATTTGTCCACATTGGTGATGATCATTTTGACCGTACCGTCGGCTTCTACGATATTGATGCGCTGCACATCGATCTCTTCGAAATGGTGGTTGCCGTTGTTCTTGAATGCCAGGGTAGCGAGTAAAACCAGCCCTAGGGCCATTGCGGTCGAAAAACTTCTGAGTACTACTAATTCTCTGTTCATAATTTTTGCCTTTTTGTTTTTAATTCTTGGATAAAATTATGCCTGATGTTTTCCATCTCCTCCAGGATTCCAATGAGTCAGGGAAAAAAGCAAATGAATGCAGCAAATAGCCGAATAAGCAAGGAAGTGTTGGTAAGGGAAAAGGACTCATTGGCTTGAGATGTGAGAAAGGTACCAAGTACAAAGTACGATGAACCAAGATGGGTTGGAGTATGGTCAAAGCCTCGTAAATCTTTTAAGACTTAAGACGCAAGACAAAAGACACAAGATGGGTTGGAGTATGGAAAAGGCCTCTCCTTGTCACCCCGAGAAATTAACATTTAGGGGAATGTTAAAATCTCAGGATGACGTACACCAACTGTCATTCCCTTTCTGTAAATGCAAAATTTTAAAATCTCAGAATGACGGGTCTGCAGATGTCATTTCCTTTCTGTAAATGTCAATTTTAATGACTCAGCATTACGTAGGTGGCCGATTGAAGACCTTTATAGGTTTTCAGGCTAATCGGGTATAATCCCGTGGGACTATTCATTCAAAATCTTTGCGTCCTTGCGGGAAAAAAGTGGTTCACGCCAAGACGCAAAGGCGCTAGACATAAGGTTGGAGTATGGTCAAAGCCTCGTAAATCTTTTAAGACATAAGACGCTAGACAAAAGACATAAGATGGGTTGGAGTATGGTCAAGGCTTCATCTTGTCACCCCGACGAAGGAGGGGTCTGTTTATTACAGGCAAAAATGGATTTTTCACTTCGTTCAAAATGACAAGGATAAGTCATCTTGGTGTCTTAGTGCCTTAGTGGCAATAAAGGTTCACGCCAAGACGCAAAGGCGCTAGACATAAGGTTGGAGTATGGTCAAAGCCTCGTAATTCGTAAATCGTACTTCGTACATCGTTAATAACAGACTTGAGATATGAGAAAGGTACTAAGTACCAAGTACGAAGAACCAAGATGGGTTGGAGTATGGAAAAGGCTTCTCCTTGTCACCCCGACGAAGGAGGGGTCTGTTTATTACAGGCAAAAATGGATTTTTCACTTCGTTCAAAATGACAAGGCGAAGCCTTCTTGGTGTCTTAGTGCCTTAGTGGCAATAAAGGTTCACGGGAAGACGCTAAGGCGCTAGACATAAGGTTAGAGTATGGTCAAAGCCTCGTAAATCTTTTAAGACATAAGACGCTAGACAAAAGACATAAGATGGGTTTGAGTATGGAAAAGGCCTCTCCTTGTCACCCCGAGAAATTAACATTTAGGGGAATGTTCAGAAAGGCTAATGACAAAATTACGCGTCACCCTGAGTGAAACGAAAGCCTGCCCCGATTTTTTCGGGGGGTCTTTTGGACTTGAGTGCAGGAGATTCTTCGCTCGTTCCTCACTACCAATGACAGATATGGAGGGATCGTCATTCTGAACGTAGTGAAGAATCTCTTACCATGTGGGAGATGCCCCGCAATGCTGCGGGACAGGCTTTCGACTCCGCAAGCTCCGCTCAGCATGACGCGTAATTTTGTCATTTGATTATCTGTAAATGTCAATTTTAATAACTCAGAATGACGGGTCTGCAGATGTCATTTCCTTTCTGTAAATGTCAATTTTAATGACTCAGCATGACGTAGGTGGCCGGTTGAAGATCTTTATAGGTTTTCAGGCCAATCGGGTATAATCCCGTGGGACTATTCATTCAAAATCTTTGCGTCCTTGCGGGAAAAAAGTGGTTCACGCCAAGACGCAAAGGCGCTAGACATAAGGTTGGAGTATGGTCAAAGCCTCGTCAATCGTAAATCGTATTTCGTAAATCTTTTAAGACTTAAGACGCTAGACAAAAGACATAAGATGGGTTGGAGTGAGTAGTGGGCTTCGTAAATCGTAAATGACAGACATGAGAATAGGCTGGGGGGCTGCGGACCCAAAATAACCCTTTTTTCAAATATCTAACTAAAAACTGAACCCTTATCTGGTCAAGAGGTTTTATCCTAAATGCGATTACATTAACTTTCCACAAAAAACCGAACATGAACAGAATCTTATTTTTTATTTCCCTCTGTCTGATATGGAACAATACCCAAGCGCAGACTACCTTTTTGGTACTGGACAACACTTCAAAAGAACCTGTTCCAGGTGTGCTGATCAAAATACAGGGTCAGGAAAACAAAGTCACAGATGAGGCCGGAAAAGCCGTGGCCGATTTGGACAAAAACAGCCTGGTGGTCTTTACCCATATTGCCTTTGAAACCCAAAGCATGCAAATCCAAGCCGGTCAGGAAACGATCGTCTACCTCAGTCCGTCCATCGGTTCGCTTGGTGAGGTGGTCGTAACGGGATTTGAATCAGAACGGCCTCTGGTACACCAGGCGGGTGCCATTTCCAAGGTTTTGGAAAATGAACTCTACCGCTTCAATGAAAACTCCATACTGAGTGCCTTCAATACCAAGCCGGGAATACGCATAGAGCAACGGGCCCCTGCCAGCTACCGGATTTCTATCCGGGGCAGTTCGCTGCGCTCTCCCTTTGGTGTCAGAAATGTAAAAATCTACTGGAACGACATTCCATTTACCTTTCCGGACGGTACTACTGACCTGAATATCCTGGACCTTTCCAATATCCAAAATTCAGAAGTGATCAAAGGTCCTGCGGGAAGTATTTTCGGAGCTGGAAACGGAGGCGTGATCAGCTTTGAAAGTAAAAAACAAATCACCGAAAGCTACCTTTCTTCAGATGTGGGGTTTGGGGATTTTGGCCTTCTCCGTTACAGGATAGGCGTAGACCAGGTACTGGAAAATGGCAGCGTCAGTGCATCCTTTGTAAGCCAACAGTCTGATGGCTACCGTGAACACAGCGCAGTGGACAGAAAGGTATTTCAACTGGCTTTCAACACCGATATCAACGAAAAACAATCCCTATCAGCCCAGGTACTTTATTCTGACCTTCACTACCAGATCCCCGGAGCCCTTACCCCTGCACAGCTTGAGGAAGACCGAAGGCAGGCAAGGCCTGGTTCTGTGGAGCAAAACAGCTCCATCGCCCAAAAAACATTGATTGCCACTTTGAGCCATCAGATGCAGCTCACAGATAAATGGGAAAATACCAGCTCCCTCTATGCCAATACCAAAGATTTTGAAAACCCATTTATCCTGGATTACAAAACCGAAACGGCCTTTAGCTATGGGGGAAGGACAAAGTTTGTGCTAAATGACACTTGGTGGAACCTGCCTGTACGGCTTGTCCTGGGGGGAGAATATCAGTATGGAAAGACCCTTGCCCAAAACTTCGGCAACAGAGACGGAAGGGCAGATACGGTGAGGTTTTCGGATGAACTGGCCACTACCCAGGCATTTCTCTTTCAGCAACTGGAGCTGGAATGGACACCCAAACTGCTTATGACCTTGGGATTTTCGGAGAATTTTTCCAGGTATGATATCAAAAGAAGCATAGATGCAGGCCCCAATGATCCTTCCAACAATGAAAGAAGGTTTGACCCCATATTCATCCCCAGGATCGCCTTGGTCTATAAGGTCAACGAGAAATCAGGTATTCACGGAAGCATAAGCTCGGGATTCTCTCCTCCAAGCATCGCCGAAGTCCGGACCAATGAGGGCAGCATCAACTTAGACCTGGAAGCAGAACGCGGAATCAACTATGAGGCCGGATACCGGGGTCAGTTTGGAATATTCAACTTGGACTTTACGGCCTTTTACTTCAAATTAAGCGAGACCATTACCACTTTTACCAACGAGCAGGGCGTGGTTCTTTTCAGAAATGCAGGAGCTACGGATCAAAAAGGTCTTGAAATAAGCATAGACTATGCGCCATACAGGAGGCAGGGAAGCTTTTTGGAGGAGGTGAAGCTGAACCATGCCTTTACCGGACATTATTTTTCTTTTGCGGAATTTCAGAGCGGAGGCAATGATTTTTCAGGAAACCAGCTTACCGGAGTGGCGCCCAATTCACTTGTCAACCTCTTGGATTTGAGGAGCAGAACAGGCCTTTACCTCAACGTCACCCATCAATATGTGGATGAAATCCCCTTGAATGATGCCAATACGGTTTTCCAGGAATCTTATAACCTGTTGGGGTCAAGACTGGGCTGGAGAAATACCCTGGGAAGCAGGTGGGATGTGGAAGTATACGGAGGTGTGGATAACCTTCTGGACGAAACCTACAGCCTTGGCAATGACCTGAATGCCTTTGCCAATAGGTTCTATCAACCTGCTCCTGGCAGGAATTTCTATGGAGGAGTAAAAGTGGGGATGCGGTATTAGGGGTAGGTTTAGGATTTAAGATTTAAGATTGTAGATTGTAGATTTAAGATTTAAGATTTAAGATTTAAGATTAAAAAATCAACGGTGGAGGTTGGCACATTGAAGGTAAAGTTTGCTGTACAATTACCCATTTTCAACTATGAATGTTCCTCCACCGAGTTTTTTTGCCTGTGTGTGGATCAGGCCAATGTTTTTAATTCAGTGAAATGGCATCTTGGGCACTTTTCACTATCCATCTCCTCTGAATGGTATCATACTGGATTTTTCCATCTGGGAATTCAATGTATTCCTCCTCTCCGGAGTTGGCAATGTAATAAGGGCTCAGGTCTTCACCTTTCACCATTTTATCAAACAGCATCAAACCTTTTTCAAGCATTTCGGGCACTTCAAACTTCCAGGTTCTGAACACTTCCTGGTAAAAAACTACCTCTCCATTGGAGTCTCTTTTCATTTTGACACCCGTGGCTACTTTTTTCACTTTGAAAGAAGGGGCTATCCGGCTGACCAAAAAATATTCATATCCATCTGCCTGATGGTAGGCTTCTAAAGTGTAATCCAGGGCCAATTTGCTGTAATACTCATCAAACCTTTCCTCAAACTTGTTTTCGTGGGATCCTTTTTTGGGCAAATGACCCAAGTAGCGTATGGTAGTGTACAGAATTTCTTTTTGTTCTCTTTCAGAAAGATGTTCTTCAGGAGCATAGGTACTTTCGGATGGCTTGCATGCACCCAAAATCACCAATAGTAATAACAGCGTTGTAATATAAACTCTCATTTCCTTGCTTTAAGAGTGAAGAAAAATCCTGTCGGGCAAATTGACCCGACAAGACTTTTAATTGTATTGATTATTTGTTTCTGTAGTCGATGTTCAATGGGTTGAATTCTACCCATCCGTCAGTCCAGTCTTCGTCACCGAAAGCACCTATGAATTCAACAGATTCAAAGAAGCTGCCCAATTTGGAGTGGGAGAAATCCGCTCCGCTGGCCAATGAACCGTTAGGAAGCAAGGTAAAATCAGGGTTGTTAGGGTAAGTCTGAACGGTGTATCTCGCGAAGAAGTTATCAGGGTTAAGACCATAACCTCTATAGAAACCTTCCCAATCCTGATCAGCAGCAGGAAGCTGTACCGTTTCATTGGAAGCTCTCCAGATTTGCTCTACATCAGCCACATCAGCACCACCACCGGCAGCAAAAGCAGTGTTTGGATAAATCATGATGTTGTTGGCCAAAACACCTCTTTCGGCTTTGTATTGCTCAGTAACAGACGCGGTATTGAACCTTAGGCCTGTAGGGAATCCTGTAAATACAGAGTTGAAAATGGAAACCGCAGTTCTTCTTCTCAGGTCAATCATCTGTACGTTGTTACCTGAAATAGATCTGCCCACTCTGTCTCTTGGACCATATACAGTCACATTAGAGAATGTACCAGTAGTATAAGGCTGAACGTCATTGTCGTTAGGACCATTGTCACACTCAAAAGCATTGGATTGGGACTGGTCAGCGAAGAATGGGTTTCTTACTACCAAAGCAAACTGAACATTTCCAGAGTAACCATAATCTACGTCAAGGTCATCATCCCAAGTGGAAATAGAAACCAGGTTTTTGCCATCTACGCTACCGCCAAACCACTCGAATCCATCATCACCACCGTAAGATACCACTAGGTTTTCCATTACGGTTCCTCTTCCTACACCACCCATGGTGATGGAGTTGGTCTCATTATTAGGAGTCAATTCAATACCGGCATACTCTACTCTCAAATACTCGTATACACCTGAATCGTCATCGTCATTGTCACCACCGAAGATTCTGACTGGATCAATACCTTCAATAGCAGGTTCAACTTGGTTGGTTCTGGCTCTGCCCAAAATCACCAATCCACCCCAGTCACCTCTGTCTCTTTCTCCTGGCTCTTGCGCAGAAGTCATCACAATTGGGTTTTCTTTGGTACCTCTGGCGATCAATCTACCGCCTCTATCTACGATAAGTGTTCCTCTTGAGCTCTTTTGTCCGTAAAGGATGGTTCCCTCTTCAATGGTAACAGTAACTCCGTCCGGTACGAACACCTGGCCTTTGATCAGATATTGGTTATCATTGGTAAGGGTTCTGGTAGTCAGGTTGCCTTCCAATTCTACAATGTTGGAACCTTCCTCAAAAACCGCCACGATGGCTTTGTCTCCATTCATGGTAATGGTAGTAGGGTTTGTCGATCCGCTAAGGTCACCTTCCCATCTTACAAATGTCCAGCCTTCATTGGCTGTAGCGGTTACCTCAACGCTTGCATTGGCTGCGTGAGTGGTAGTGGTTGGGGAAACACTACCCCCTGCATTTGGAAGCGCTACTGTGGACAAAGTGTATGTCACATTAGGTTCAGGTGTGTCTTCTCCACAAGAGAAGAGAACCAAAGCAAGGGCCATCATAAAGCTCAGCTTGGTAAGGAAATTGATTTGTTTCATGATTTTTGGATTGATAAATTATAAAGTTTAGTAATTGTGATTATTTGATTCTGTAGCCCAGGCTTAAGCTGAAAAGTGTTCCCTTTCTCCACAGGTACATAGGATCATCGATACTGGTATCGATTTTTTTATCAAAATTGGAATCTTGGTAAAACCTGTACTGGAAGTTGAGCAGATCCTGGATACCAAATTTGACTGTGGTTCTTTCTCTAAAAGTCTTGGATACAGTCAGGTCTACCGCATGTCTTTCAAGTTCATAGATTGAGGGGTTATTGACATTGCCCGCTACAAAAATCCTAGGCCCCTGTACGTTGTAAGCTAAGCTTGCCTGGAAGTCAGAAATAGGATCAATGTAATACAAAGCTGCGTTTACCACATAAGGGGATTGTCCCTGTAGGGCCCTTCTGTTGGCTTCAAAGGATACATTATCACCCAAGAATACCTCTGAATAGATCAGAGAGGCATTGACGTTGACAGAAAGATTTCTTAAATACCTGACAGAAGTCACGGTGCTCAATGATTTTCTCGCTTCTACCTCTACTCCATATACTGTAGCGTCATCTGCATTGTCGTAAGAAAAGGATAGTGTTTCTGTGATGTTTCTCTGAATCCTTTCTATGGGGTCTTTGAAAAACTTGTAGAAGGCTCCCACGCTGATCGTCTCTCCTTCATTAGGGTAAAATTCGTACCTCAGGTCTATGTTGTCTATCCTGGCCATTTGCAGGTCCGGGTTACCGAAGAAGCCAGCGATAAATTCAAAGCTGTAGTAAAGAAACGGTGCAAGCTCTCTGAATTCGGGTCTGTTTACTGTCTTTCCATATCCCAATCTCAATAGAGACCTGTCCGAAAAATTGTAATCCACATTGGCTGAAGGAAGCACGGCCAATTCGATATTTTCCACATTAACAGGTCCGGCATCATTAGCTGAGTTGAGAGACTGAATGCTGTATTCGGTCCTTACCCCACCGGAAAGGTTGAATTTACCTATTGGATATACACCTCCCACATATCCTGCGCCTACCAAGGTAGAGGCATCGTATTGGTCATTTGGTCGGGTACCTTCCTGGATCAACCAACCATTTCCTTGGCTGTAATTTTCTGGTGCAAAAGCCTCGGAAATCGGCAGTCTTACCAATTCCTGACCTCTTTCCTGATCATGGAATCCCGGGAAGAAGGTAGTAATATACCTTGCATCAAAGTCTCTCCACTTGTAATCCACCAAATATCCAGCACGCAATATCCTTGGCCTGTCTTTTTCTACACCTTTGAATTTCTTCTCAAAATTGACCCCATTGATCAATCCCTGTTCATTCATGTAACCATAATACCTACCCAAATCCTGTGGGCTTGAGCTCGGAGGAGCGATGATTTCAAATTGATCTTCTCCTGCGACATCAGCGCGAACAGTTCTTAACCTTCTGAAATCCGGCTCTTCGTGAGAAAGGGAATTGTAACCAACTACCCAATTGACTTTACCTGATTCCTGATTGAATAAGTGGGTCCCTTCCAGCTGGCCTGAATACAGCCTTCTGGATTCATACCTGAAAGAATAGTCCCTGGCACCATTGGGGCGTTGTATAAAGTCCCTTCCTTCCCTGAATACCGTTTCATTTTCACCGCTTTGGTTGAAAAGGTTTCTGAATTCAATTTTATTATCTGCATTCAGCCTCAGCATCCAGTTGGACATGATACCTACTTCATTGAATTTCATGTAAGTATTGTCAAAATACTCGTCTCTTTTTTCAGTAGGCTGACCTGGTACGGGGAAGAAATATCTGTTTCTCTCAGCTAAAAAGTATTGCTGATCCTGTGCAATAGAAGCACTGGTAAGTGTGGAAAGTCTTTTTCCCCAAATATTCCAGTTTTTACCAACAGCAAACCCCAAACTTCCATTGGGCAAAGCTGTACTTTCTTCCATGTTGTAGTTGTCACGGAGCATTCTTCCGGCTTCTGCCCTAAGAGGGTTGCCGGTACCGGAACTGTTCAGTTCAGTAGTGGTGGGGAAATTGGCCGGCAAGCCCCTGTTGCTGTCAAATCCCAACCAATCGGTCTTGGATCCTTCTGTCTGAAGGTAAGGCTGAAAAGTGGTATTCTGCCTGAATCCCATTCCCATCCCTACACTGAAAAAATCTTCATCAGGAGCATTTTTGGTGAATACCTTGATCATTCCACCGGCAAAGTCGCCAGGCACTTCAGGAGAAGCAGACTTGTAAATCAGCATCCTGTCCAGGTTTTCGCTTGGGATCAAGTCAAATGAAAAAGTCCTTTTGTCCACCTGCGTGGTAGGCGCGAGGGAATTGTTGATCATGACCACATTGTAGCGGTCGTCTACTCCCCTTACTCTTACGAATTTGTTGTCCACAATACTGACACCGGAAACCCTTTTCATGACCTGGGCAGCATTGCCATCTTGGGAAAGGCGGATTTGCTCAGAGGATATTCCACTGACTACTTGCAGTGATTTTCTGATTTCAGAGACGATGGCGATGTTGTTGCCGGTTTCTCTGGAAGCTACCACGACCACTTCTCCCAAGTCTCCAAGGTCTTCATCAAGTTCTACATTGAGTACAGTAGCCTTTTCTGCGACCACTTGTACGTCCTCAAACCTGAGGCTTTTATATGAAATAAATGATACGACGATGTTGTAAATTCCCGGCTCTACTCTGGAGATTTCAAAATCCCCATCCAGGCCTGTAGCGACACCCATCATGGTGCCTTCGATTCTAACATTTGCTCCGATGATGGTTTCTCCTGTGACTGCATCAGAGACTACTCCTCTGATGGTACCGGATTGGGCAAATGAGAATCCCGCTACAAAAAGCCCCAATAGCGTGAGGTAAATGTGTTTTTTCATAGTGTTGGTTTTTGTACAGCTTTGAACAGCACAAAAGTCCACACTTAATATTAATTGAGTGGGTATGAAAAATTATCAATTCATTAAATGAAGTACCAAAAAGCAAAAGGGGCAGTCACAATTTTTTAACATTGTGACTGCCCCTATCTTACCGCTATGGGCGATTTCCTGTTTAGGTTTTAAAATTCGGGTTATTTTAATGTTACCGTTTTGTTAATGGGGATTTTATCCAAAAATATCCGGATCAGGTCTCTGGTGGACACATTGTCCGCCTCTGCTTCATAATTGAGGATAATTCTGTGATTAAGCACATCTTCGGCCACAGATTTGATATCTTCCGGAAGCACAAAATCCCTTCCCTGCATAAATGCCGCCGCCCTTGAGGCAAGGTTGAGGTTGATGCTGGCCCTCGGAGACACGCCGAACTGTATGTATTTGGCTTCTTCAGTAAGTCCGTATTTTTCAGGGAACCTGGTAGCGAATACCAATTCGATGATGTAGTTTTCCAAAGGTTCGGCAATCTTCACCTCGTTGATCATGCTCCTGATGGCAAAGATATCCTCTTTGGAAAGGATGGCATTCACTTCAGAATTAAACTGCATGTTGGCCATTCTTCTCATGACTTCCATTTCATCTGCCTTGCTCGGGTAGTCGATATGCACTTTCATCATAAACCTGTCCACCTGCGCTTCCGGCAGAGGATAGGTTCCTTCCTGATCCACGGGGTTTTGGGTTGCCAACACCAAAAACGGTCGGTCCAAAAGGAAGGTGGTTTCTCCAATTGTGACCTGCTTTTCCTGCATGGCTTCCAAAAGTGCTGACTGTACTTTGGCCGGGGACCTGTTGACCTCATCAGCCAAAATGATATTGGCGAAAATAGGTCCTTTCTTTACTTCAAAGCTGGCTTCCTGCTGATTGTAAATCATGGTACCTACCAGATCTGAAGGCAAAAGATCCGGCGTAAACTGAATCCTTTTGAAATCAAGGTGCAGGACCTTGGCCAGGGTATTTACTGTTAGGGTCTTAGCCAGACCCGGAACACCTTCCAACAGAATGTGTCCATTGGTAAATAGCCCGATCAAGAGTCTGTTGACCATCTTGTCCTGTCCGACTACTATCTTTTTTACCTCCTCTATGACCTGCTGGATTTTTTCCTGATGCATGGAATGTTCTTTTTAATGATATATAATTGAAATATAGTTGAAATACGATTTACGAATTACGAGGCCTATTACTCACTCCAACCCATCTTATGTCTTTTGTCTAGCGTCTTCGCATGAACCACTTTTTTTCCCGCAAGGACGCAAAGATTTTGAATGAATAGTCCCACGGGATTATACCCGATCGGCCTGAAAACCTATAAAGATCTTCAACCGGCCACCTACGGCATGTCGAATGCAATGAGACATCTGATTTCTCTGCACTACTTCGCGCCTTTGCGTCTCCCGATTCTCGGGACAGGTTAGGCGTGAACCCATTTTTAATAGCCACGAAGACACCAAGAATGCTTCCCCTTGTCATTTTGAACGAAGTGAAAAATCCATTTTTGCCTGTAATAAACAGACCCCTCCTTCGTCGGGGTGACAAGGTAAAGTCTTTTCCATACTCCAACCCATCTTATGTCTAGCGTCTCACATCTCACGTCTCTCTTCTCACCCGCGGGCTAAATTAAAACAAAATACCCTCTATCCCAATTTCTGATTTTTGTAATTGATAAATGGTTTTTTAGCTGGCTGGATTATTTCCTTCTCTTAACGGAAGGTCTTTGGAAAGATTTCCTCTGAGATGTTAAATTTTGTTTTTGGACCTTTTCTTTATTGATATTCAAAAGGCGGTAGATTTCTTCTTCAGCAAACTCCCTCACTTCTCCCACTTCATACCCTTCAATGCTTAGAGACTCCATGGACCACCTTACCAATCTCAAGGTAGGGAAGCCCACTGCCGCGGTCATTTTTCTCACCTGCCTGTTTTTGCCTTCGATCAGACTCAGCTTGATCCATGAATCAGGCACGGACTTTCGGTATCTGATGGGGGGATTTCTTTCTGGCAGTACCGGAGCACTTTCCAATGACCTGGCCAATGCCGGCTTGGTCTGATACATTTTTCCCTCCACATTGATAGTCACTCCCTTTTCCAATAGCCTCAGGGCATCTTTGTCCGGTAGCCCTTCTACCTGTGCCAAATAAGTCCGGCTATGTGCAAAGTGAGGGTTGAGAAGATAATGGTTGAGGGCCTTGTCATCGGTCAACAAAAGTAAGCCTTCACTGTCTTTGTCAAGCCGACCTACAGGATAGACTTCTTTGGGGAAATCTGACAGCTCCTTCAGGGTATCTTTTTCCCCACTAAACTGGCTGAGGATTCCGAATGGCTTGTAAATGACAAAGTATCTGTTCATGGGCAGTATAGGTTGGGCCTGCAAATTAGCAAAAATAAAAAAACCCTGACTTGACAAAGCAGGGTGTAGGCATGATTCGGAGAATGGTCAGCTTCCGCAGCCGATACAATCAAAGTGACTGTCCATTGGTTTTACACCCTTGAGCTGCATTTCAAGGTTGTGTATTTTGTCTCGGGTCTCCATGTCCTGAAACATGTCACCTGTAAGGATAGCTTTGAGTCCCTCTATTTCTTTTTCGATCGCTGATTTTTGTTCTGTTGTCATTTTCAAATGGATTTAAAGGTTAGCAGTTTTGAATATAAAAAAGTTCTGTCAAAATTGTAAGTATTCTGAAGTTCAGGCTAAAAAAAACAACCGAAATAGAATAGAGCAACATGAAAAAAATGAATTCAGGAACAATCATTGCGGTGATTTTTAACTGTTTTTGGATTCATATCCTCTTTTTAATCAAAACCTACAGATCATGAACAAGTCCGAAATTAAGCAAGTCACTGCATTTAGAAAAACACTTCATCAGTATCCAGAAGTCTCCGGCAAAGAAAAGGAGACGGCCAAACGGGTACTGGATTTTTTCAGTGAACTTCAACCTGATACAGTCCTAGAGGGATTGGGGGGGACTGGTCTTGCATTTATTTTTGAAGGAAAAGAAGAGGGGCCTACCAGCTTGTTCCGCTGTGAACTGGACGGCTTGCCCATCCTGGAAGACAACGATATAGAGCATATCAGCAAGAATCAGGGAAAGTCCCACACCTGTGGACATGACGGCCACATGGCCATTATAAGCGGATTGGGGATGAAATTGTCACAAGAAAGGCCACATAAGGGGAAAGTAGTGCTGCTTTTTCAGCCAGCAGAAGAAACGGGGGAAGGTGCGCAGGCGGTCCTTGCTGACAAGAAGTTTCACAAGATCCATCCTGATGTAGCATTTGCCCTGCACAACCTTCCAGGATATGACAAGCATCAGATTGTGATCAAAAAGGGAGCTTTTGCAGCAGCCTCAGTGGGGATGAAAATCAAGCTGAAAGGAAGGAACGCACACTCGGCCCATCCAGAGGCCGGTAATTCCCCGGCCGAAGCCATGTCAAAGTGCATCGTAGGGCTAGAGAAGCTACCTGATGCCATGAAAAAATTTACACTAGTGACGGTGATCCATGCCCAGCTTGGGGAAATGGCATTCGGGACTACTCCGGGCGATGCAATTGTCTGCGCTACATTACGGGCTTTTGAAGATGAAACAAGAGATCTTTTGGTGGCTTATGCAGAAAAACTCTGCACCCAGATTGCCAAAGAATACGGACTGGAAATAAGCTTTGAATACACAGAAAGATTTGCTGCCACCCACAATGATCCGGACGCTTGGGAATATGGCAATGAAGCTGCAAAGAAACTTAAGCTAAAAGTGAAGCATATCAGAATTCCCTTCCGCTGGTCAGAGGATTTCGGTTTGTTTTCAGCTAATACCAAGACCCTGTTGTTTGGATTGGGGTCTGGAAAAAAGCAGCCTCAACTGCATGAACCAAATTTTGATTTTCCGGATGAGTTGATACCTACAGGAGTAAACATGTTTTGGGAGATTGCCCAGGAGATTCACTATAAGTGATGCTTTGACTTTTCCGGGCGATGTTGAAAAATGGGATGTATTTGTTGAGGAAAAAATCAAGCATGATCCAATGGAAAGTCTATGGTGACTGTCCACAGCGCAGTTAGATGAATTCAACACGTTATTAGTCCTACTTTTTCAAATTAGCGGATACTCATAAACATTTATTCGAAATAGAGGAAAGCTTAAAAAATTGAAAAAATTATTTAATTTTTTTTGATGGAACCGGGTTAATTCAATCCCTAATCCAAGTGAAATTTTTGAAAAATAAACAGTGGCAAAAAAAACGCCTGCTTCACTTGGTATATACAAAAATGCTTCATGTAAATAACTTTAAGTTGATCCTAAAGTTAAATTTGAAAAATAGTATTTTTCCAATATTTAGTTTATCGTGTCAATCTTTATAAATTCCTGAAAAACAAGAATTAAAGCGGTATATAATGCGAATCCAGAGGTATAGGTAGTATAAAAATTATTATATACATTGCCTCCAAATAATAAGGCAGACAAGCCAATTCCCTAAAGTAAATTGGATAATAAAGCGCCTGACAACCCCAAAATAACCCAGTGATAAGATGGAAAGAAAGCTGTTCCATAAATTGTGCTTAGATACCTCCCCCGCAATTTTCCTGCTGGCTATATGCCTGCACATTTTGGTAAACCCTGCTTTTTGCCAATCACCAAAAAACATTCCGGAATTGAAGTTCCAAAGGATTTCAGAAGGTCTGGTCAATAACCGCATTTCAGGCATTTATCAGGACAGCTTTGGCTACATGTGGATTGCGACGTACAGTGGCTTACACAGGTATGATGGGTTGGATTTCAAGGTATATACCACTTCCGAAGACCCCAATAGCATCAATGACAACTTTATCGGCGCTTTGATGGAAGACAAAAAAAAGCGGCTATGGGTAGGTACAGGAGATGGAGTAGGGAGGTATGTTAGGGAAACAGATGATTTTGTAAGGTATAAGCTGAATTCTGACTTTAAGATCAAATTTGGAGAAAGCAACCTGACCAATACCATTTTGGAAGACCGTGAAGGAAAGATCTGGGCTTCAAGCATAGGCTCTGGACTGTTTTTGCTGGATGAAAAGACACAGACTTTTGTTCCTCAATACACCGATAAAATCACAAACATACAGTCCATGGCTTTTGGCCCGGAGGGCTCCCTTTGGCTGGCCACTTCAAATCAAGGATTGGTGGAGCTAGATCCTGAAAAGAATGAAATCAACTTCCACAGATACCTTAAGGATGATATAGGGTCAATCAGTTCGGATGATGTACGTACAGTAGCGTTTGATCAAGATGGTCGACTATGGGCCGGTACCAGAAATGCCGGACTCAACAGGATGCAAAAAGCAGAGGGAAAAACTGTTTTTGTCCGCTATACCCATAGCCAGGAAGATCCGGGAAGTCTTTATAACAATAACATTTACAGGCTTTACCCAGACAACCTTGGAAACTTTTGGTCATGCAATGAAAATGGGGGCCTTCACCTATACCAAAAAGAAAGTGACTCTTTTGTCCGCTATCTCCATGATCCAAAAAACCCCCATAGCCTCACCCACAATTCCGTCTGGAATATTTTTCAGGATGCCCAAGGCAGGTATTGGGTGGGTACGGCACATTCGGGAATCAACCTTGCGGACCCTTATGCCTCTAAATTTGCCCATTATTTCAAAAACCCACTTCATCCCAACAGCCTCAACAATGACATCATCAGGGATTTTTTGGAAACCAAGGAGGGCAATGTGTGGGTTGCTACGGATGGTGGCGGTCTCAATTACTTCAATAGAGAAGAAGGTACATTTACAGCATTTAGACACGATTCCAAAAACCCCAAATCCCTAGGTTCAGACGCTGTGATCTGTCTCAAAGAAGATGAAGAGGGAAGGTTATGGGTCGGCACTTGGGCAGGAGGACTTCATGTGCTGAAAGACCAACAAAAAGGCGAATTCCAGCTCTTCAACGAATATATTCAAAACTCAAGCCATCCAATCAAAAATGTCTTCGATGTACATTTTGATGCAGAATTCATCTGGATAGCAGCTTTGAATGAGGGACTGTACCGCTATGACCGAAAAAATGCACGTCTGGAACTCTTTTCCCATGATGAAAACGATCCTGAAAGTATCTCCTCCAATATGCCCGTTAGGATCATGGAGGATTCCAAGGGCCACATTTGGGTAGGTACTCAGGCAGGTTTGAGCAAAATCAACAAAGGCCAAAAAGGAAATATCAAGTTCATAAACTATTTCGCCTCAGAGCAGCATCCCTACAGTCTTCCTGGAAATACCATCAGACACATTGTTGAAGACAGTAAAAAGAGGGTTTGGATAGCTACAGATAGAGGCCTTTCACGCTACAACTCCCGAACTGACGATTTTAAGACTTACCGTGAAAAGGATGGGCTTCCAATCAATGAAATAAATTCCATCGTTGAGGACAATGAAGGCTATCTTTGGATCGGCACCATCAAAGGAATTTCGAGGTTTGACGCTGAAAGGGAGTTGTTCGTTAATTTTGACAAAAATGACGGGCTTTCGGGAAATGAATTTTCCCGGTATGCCGTATTAAAGACAAAAAAAGGAGAGTTGCTATTTGGAGGGCTGAATGGCTTCAATCTTTTTGATCCATCCAGTCTTCAATACAACCCATACGCCCCTCCTGTCTATCTGAGCGACCTGAAAATTTTCAACAAGTCCGTCAACTTTAGAGATCAGGGATCATTCTTGCAAAAGCACATAGGTATGACAGACACATTGAGTTTGAGTTACAAAGAAAATGTGCTGAGTTTCGATTTCATTGCTTTGAATTTTACCCATCCCGAACAGAACCAGTATGCCTATATTTTGGAAGGATTTGAAAAGGAATGGAACTATGTGGGAAACCAGAGAAATGCCACTTACACCAACTTGGATCCCGGCACCTATATTTTCAAAGTCAAAGCAGCCAATAATGATGGGATTTGGAATGAAACAGGATCCTCGTTGATCATTAAGATCGCTCCGCCATTTTGGAAAACGCTTTGGTTTATAGCTTTGGCCACCCTCTTCTCTATTGCGCTTATCCTAGGGTTGTTCAGGCTTCGCGTTCAATCTATCAAAAAACAGAATAAACAGCTGGAAAAAAAGGTGGAGGAAAGGACCACTTTGCTTAAGCATACCAACAGTGAGCTTAAGAAGCATATTCAGGAAAAGGATAAACTATTTTCTATCATTGGACACGACCTCAGAAATCCTTTCATCTCCATCATCGGCTATTTGGAAATATTGGAGGAAGAGTTTGAAAACAGTCAGAATTCCGAACAACTCACGTATATCAAGCATTTGCTGAATGTGTCCAGAAACACCCACAACTTACTCGAGAACTTATTGCTGTGGGCCAGCCAAAAAATAAAAATGTATGAACTAAAGGCTGAACCGGTGCAATTGGATAAGCTATTGGATACGGCACTGTCCATGGCCTCTCCCCAAGCACTTTACAAAAAGATCAAGCTGGAAAAATCATGCCCCAAAGACATTCACATTTGTGCAGACAAAAATATGATCTTAACCGTTCTCAGGAACCTGATGTCAAATGCCATTAAATTTTCCAGGCAGGGATCTAAAATAGAAATATCTGCTACGGAAATGTCCGGAAATGTGGTCATTTCTGTTAGGGACTATGGAAGAGGCATGGCAGAAGAGGTATTAAAAGGACTTTTTGATCTATCAGAAGATCAAAGCCAAGGGAAAAAAAGCGACTTTGGAACAGGTTTAGGACTGCTCTTGTGCAAAGAATTCGTCAAAAAACATGCGGGAGACATCTGGGCCGAGAGTACTCCGGGTGAGGGCAGTACATTTCATATTTCACTTTCAAAGCATGAGGTAGAAAGGGTTGCAGTATAAGAAAAATCAATCCACTACTTTTCTGGGTATATCTAGCGGCAGTCTAGTAAGCAGTTCGTAATTGACCTGCTGGGTGGATTCCCCAAAGGAGGCCACTGTAATTTCCTTATCCTGCTGACAGCCAATGATCACCACTTCATCTCCTTTGCTCACATCCTCTACATCTGTTACATCCACTGCGATACTGTTCATGGTAACTGTTCCTACCACCGTTACCATTTTTCCTCTGACCAACACCTTTCCCTGATTGCTCAACAAGCGGCTATATCCATGGCCATATCCTATGGGAACCAAGGCAATGCTCATATTACGAGGTGCCATGTAGCTGGAACCATAGCCAATAAATTCACCCATGTCCACCTTTTTGGTGTTCATGACAGAGCTTTTCCAGGATATCAGTCTTTTGAGCGGATTTTTGTTGTTTTCAGGAAGTGATTGAAAACGGTACATATAGGTTTCCATGGTAGGCCAAAGCCCATAAGAGGCTATTCCTATCCTTACCATATCCATAACGGTTTCAGGATAACTAAGCGTGGCAGCTGAACAGGCCGTGTGGTATTTTTCAAATATAAGTCTTTGGGCCGAAAACCATTTTTTAAACCTTTTGTATTCCTTGATCTGCCTTCTTACCCTCACGTAATTGCTGATGCTTTCTGCCCCGGCGTAATGGGTACAGAGGCCCTTTAGGTCCAGACAGTCCTGATTTTCCTGGAGGATCTTTGCAAGCTTTTCCCTGTCTTCCCATTCAAATCCAGTACGGTGAAACCCTGTTTCTACTTCTATATGGACCTTGGCTTTTTTCTTTAGCTTTTTAGCGGTGCTGATCGCAGCCTCAAGCCTATCAAATTCAAATACAAAAAAACTGATTCCTTTAAGGGTAATTTCTTCGAGGTCAGCATTTTCCAGCATTCCCATGATCATCACCTGAGAATTGTGAAGGCTGGAATTGTACACCCTAAAGGCTTCATCCGAACTGAAGGTGCTAAAGTGCCGTATCCCGTTTTCCTCTGCCAAGGGCACAATATTTTCAATGCCATGTCCGTAGGCATTGCCTTTGACGACTATTGAGATTTCTGTTTTTTTACCGACTTCAGATCTTAAAAAATCTATGTTTTTGGCGTAAGCAGATTTACTGATTTCGATATATGAGGTATGCTGCATGCTTTAAAATTATAAAATTTTGCTCTCTGACATATAAAAAGGTAAAAACCCGAAGGATTGTTCCTTCGGGTTTGGAGAAATACAGTATCGCAGCTTTTATTTCAACTTGATTTTGACTTCCACCATGCCTCCAAGTGAACTCAAAAAGGCAATAGTATCATCAGAAGGACAACCATGACTTAATGGACAGCTTTTGCTTCCAGTATAGACCATGATGCCTACCCGGTCAGATGGATAACTGACACCGAATAGATTTTGTCCTAAAAATGCTGCCATGTTGAATCTACTTGGCATGTCTTTTCCCTCTTGCCAAGAACCGGAGACACCTTCTAAAGATGGGCTCAATTGCCGCCTAAAACCATAAAGCCTTACTGAGTATTCTTCATATTCATCACTTTTTGGGAAAGAAACATTCATGATACTGGTATAACCATTAGTATTTGCTAAAGCATGGCGGTAAGTGGATATCTGAATAGGAAGGTGAAGTATTTTCAGTTTTTCATCATTTTCGATGTTGACCTTGCCTTCGGCTGTATGGTATTTGAACCAATCACCTCCATCTTTTCTTCTCATGTAGATGTCCACTTTTAAACTTTCCTCTGCTTTTTCCACATCCTCATCAAGTGCCTGATAAGTAAGTCTTGGTCTTTGGGTGGTGATTGCGGTAGTTTTGCCCTCAAACATACCGTATTGACCGGGTGTTGACCATTCATATCTATATTCAAAAAACTCTTCCTGTTCAAAAGGGGTTCCACTTAACCATTCCACATATAATGCTAGCGATTGCTTTTCTTTTCCGGATAAGGTGATTCCATCAGGTTTAAGTACTAATCTTGCCGGTTTGATTGTCAAGGTAGAGGATGCCTCTCCAATTTTGGTTTCATTAGGTCCTTGCTTCACAAATACCTGCACTGATATGGTTTCCTTGGCATCATTTGGTACAGCTGCCTTGTCGGACCGATAAGTTATAGTCTTCTGCCCATTTTCGATTTCTTTGCCGGTATTGCCCAGATTATCTCTTATATTACCGTAGGTGCCTGAAGTCGACCACTTGTATAGAAATGCCTGTCCATCGCTGAGTTCCGTTTTAGTCTCCACAGTAAATTCTTGATTGGAAAGTGCAGTGATTGACTGGGTTTTTGGAAGAAGTTTGATATCATGCTCCCTTGCTGTCACCAGAAACTGCTCTACGGGCCTTGCATTGGTCAGGTGTGCCATCAATCTGCCAGCATCCCAAAATCCCAATGCTTTCTCAATCAGATCAAAAGCCTTTAAGAATTTAGCAGTCCGACTTTTGGTCTGCAGGTCTTTGGTGTCATATAAATTACCGAACTCAGGATCTTTGGCATATCTAGAAAAAATCATGTCCAGTAATTGATTTTTGGCCTTGTCAGCTACTGCATCCTGCAAAGGATCAATAAAAAGCTTCTCCAATGATTCCTTCAGGGCTTCCCTATACTGTCCTTCTTCCACCTTTTTGGCGATCTCAGGGTATCCGTTTATAAACGAAGTGGTTGCGGAATTCATCATTTCCAAAGGCCATCCCTCGTCTCCATCTATTTTGATATTATTGTTAATAAAATATCCTATAGCCGGGATCAGTGCTTCCACTAGAAATGTCTGTATAGCCATCTCGGTATACTTTTCCAGTTCTTTGGTAGTCATCCTGTTCTGTGCGCTGTTCCCAAATGTGGGGCCAACCAATCGAACCGCATATTCAGCTTCTGATTCATTTGCCCCTAAGGGGATGGAAATAGGGCCTGTCTCTTTCATAAATACCTCAAGCCCGTTTCCTGCGAGGTGATCGGCAATTACGCCGATAATTCCTCCGGACTTGTTGGCTGCATCTATGGGGGTTTCGCTGATTATTTCAGGACTGCTGGACTGGTTGAAATTCTCAGACTTGAACAGCTCTGTCTTTTTCCCTTCTTTATCCTTGAAGGAAAGCTTGTACATAAATGCATGGGCAGCGCGGAGATATTGGTTTCTGATCAATACCGACTGGAAGTCATTCTCGAAAACCTGGATCCCACTTTTATACCCGGTGGGATCCACGTTGACCTGTCTGGCCCGGATGTCTATTTCCTCCCCTTTTTCATAGTAGGGTTTAACAAATTCACCCAAAGCAGACATGAATTTTTCAGTTTGAAAAAGCTTATTGTCGCTTACATATAGTTCGGCCAGTTTCTTTTTGAACTCATCCATTCCCGAAAGACTTGCAGCTTCATCGGGGTATTTTTCCTGCACAGAAGAAGGCAGGGTAAATCCGCCGAGCCCTATGAAAGCTAAAGCTTCTGCCGAAGACTGAATGCTGAGGGTTTTGTTTTTGTCATTGATAAAGCCGAGTAAAAGTATATTGTCATCCTTGTCCTGAAGAAAGGCCAGCTGGCTTTTTCCCTGTGGCACGAATACTTTGGAACTGCTGCCCTGTAGCGGATGCTCCTTGAATGCTCCGATCACCTTGGCACCTTCCAGGTCGGGACTGACATTCTCGGGAAAAACCACATTGATATCCATGGTGGGATAATCGGTGGGTTGTGGATCAGGGTCTGGGTCAGGATCGGGATCCGGATTATCAATGATTGGTGGCAGATCAGGTTCTTCCACGTCTTTGCAGGAGTTTACTGCCAGAAAAAAGGCAAAAAACAGGAGGAGGTAAATCTTCGGTTTCATGATGATTAAGGTTGGTATATCCTTACATCGTAACCATCATGGCTTTGTCATCTGAATTATTGAAAAAAAAACCCGGAACTCATCAAGCTCCGGGAAACACAACCTTATTAATGAAGTCAGCGTCTATTTCAATCTGATTTTCACCTCTACCTGACCACCAAAAGTCTGAAGGCCTGCTGCTAATTCAGGAACCCTTGTTCCACTTGCTGCACTATTAGTCAAGTAATAAATTGCAATCAGGTTATCAGGCACTTTGTCGATATATCGATCAGCTGAGACTTGGTTGTTCAAATTAATTCTTATTGGGGCTCCAACTTCTGTATCCCAAGAAAAGGCCCTACCTTCTGAAGATGGTATTGTAGTTCTCTTATACCCATAAAATCGCACGCTAATCCTTTCATAGTCATCACTTCTTGGAAAAGAGGCATGCAGGAAATTTGTTCCTCCTCCATGCTGACTATTTGTATGGTAAGAGGTAAATACAGTAAGCGGAAGGTGAAGAATTTTCAGTTTTTCATCATTCTCGATTTTGACTTTGCCTTCAGCTGTATGGTATTTGAACCAGTCGCCTCCATCTTTTCTCCTCATATAGATGTCTACTTTCAAATCTTCCTCCGCTTCCTCCACATCCTCATCCAAGGCCTGGTAGATGATCCTGGGATTTCTGGTCGTAGCATTGATCATACTTCCATCAAATTTTCCATATTTACCAGGGGTAGACCATTCATACTTGTAATCAAAAGTACTGGCGTTCTCAAAAGCATCTCCATTGGCCCACTCCACATATAGGGCAAGGCTCTGTTTCTCTTTGCCCTGAAGGGTCACTCCATCAGGTTTGATTTCCAGCCTTGCCGGCTTGACCGAAACCGTAGCGGTGGCTTCACCGATTTTCGATTCATTCTGACCCTGTTTGACATAGGCAACCACTGTAATCGTTTCTTTGGCATCATCCGGAATATTGGATGCCGTGGCCCGGTAGGTAACCGTCTTCTGACCATTTTCAAATGACTTCCCATCATTGCCAATATTGTCCCGGATCGTGCCGTAAGTACCTGAAGTGGACCATTTGTAAAGGAATGCCTGTCCGTCGCTCAGCTCTGTTTTGGTCTCTACAGTAAAGTCCTTGTTGGTGAAGACCGTGACCGAGGTCTCCTCTGGCAAGAGTTTGATGTCATGTTCCCGGGCCGTTACCAAAAACTGCTCTATGGGCAAGGCATTGGTAAGATGGGCTATCATTCTTCCCGCATCCCACGCTGTCAGCGCCGCCTCTATCAGTTCAAAGGCTTTCTGAAACCTGGCAATGTTCCTCTTGGTCTGCAGCTCCCTATCATCATAGAAATTCCCAAACTCCGGTTCTTTGGCATATTTCGAATAAATCATATCCATCAATTTTCCACTGAGCTGGCCGGCAACCGCATCTTTTGTCGGATTGAAAAACAGCTCTTCCAATGTCTGCTTCAGGGCATCCCTATACTTTCCCTCTTCTACTTTGGCCAGGATTTCAGGGTATTCTTTTATAAATGTGGTCGTTATTGAATTCATAAGATCCATAGGCCAGGCATCATCTCCTTCTACCTTCAGGTTTTTATTGATGATGAATGTGACTGCGGGCAGCAAAGCTTCTTTGAAAAAGGTCTCCAGGGCGAGCTCCTTGTACTTTTCCAGTTCAGTCGTGGTCATCCTGCTTTGGTCAAAGTTGTTGAAGGTAGGACCTACTACCCTTACTGCATACTCAGCTTCGGATTCATTGGCTCCCAATGGTATGGACACAGGACCGGTCTCCTTCATAAACACTTCCATCCCATTTCCCGCCAGATGATCTGTCAGCACTCCCATGATACCTCCGGATTTATTCGCTGCATCTATGGCCTTTTCACTGAATATGGCAGGACTCTGGGAAGGATTGAAACTGTTGGATTTGATCAATTCTGTTTTTGTGCCTTCTTTGTCCTTAAAGGAAAGTTTGTACAAATAAGCATAAGCCACACGCAGGTATTGGTTCCTGATGAGTATGGACTGAAAGTCATTGTCAAAAACCTGTATACCGCTCTTGTACCCGGTGGGACCGACGTTGATCTGCCTTGCCCGGATGTCTATCTCCTCTCCTTTTTCATAAATAGGCCTTGAAAAGTCTTCCAGAGCAGGGATGTACTTTTCGGTTTCAAAGAGCTTATTGTCGCTTACATATAGTTCGGCCAGTTTTTTTTTGAACTCATCCATTCCTGGCAGGCTTGCTGCTTCATCGGGGTATTTTTCCTGCACAGATGAAGGCAGGATAAATCCGCCAAGGCCCAAGAAAGCCAAAGCTTCAGCCGAAGACTGAATGCTGAGGGTTTTGTTTTTGTCATTGATAAAGCCGAGTAAAAGTATATTATCATCCTTGTCCTGAAGAAAGGCCAGCTGGCTTTTTCCCTGTGGCACGAATACTTTGGAACTGTTGCCCTGTAGCGGATGCTCCTTGAATGCCCCGATCACCTTGGCACCTTCTAGGTCGGGACTGACATTCTCGGGAAAAACCACATTGATATCCATGGTGGGATAATCGGTGGGTTGTGGATCCGGGTCTGGGTCAGGATCTGGATCCGGGTTGTCAATGATAGGTGGCAGATCAGGTTCTTCCACGTCTTTGCAGGAATTGAAAAACAACAGAACCGAAAACAGAAGCAAAAGGTTAAATCTGACTTTCATAACAGTAAAGGTTAAGGGTATATGACCTTACATCGAAAGCGAAGGCAATTGTCATCAATTATTTAAAAAATCCCGAAGAAATTTCTCCGGGATATTATCTGTTCAACGAGGGTATTCCAACTATTTCAACTTGATTTTTATTTCTGCCATTCCTCCAGCGCTTAATGCTGCATCAATAATATCATTAGGACAACCATCATCGATAAAGCAACTTCTTGAATTTATTCTAATACCGATTGCAAAGACATCATCCGGGTATTCAATGTCATAAACACGGTGGGTTAAAGCTCCAGCAAGGTCATATAATGTTGGAACACTTCCATCTCTTTTCCATTTCAAAACCACTCCCTCATTTCTAGCAGTAAATCTAGTTCTAAAGCCATACAATCGTACGGTATATTCTTCATATTCTTCTTTTTTGGGTATATCAACTTTTATAAAATTAGACAAACCTCCTATCCTGTCTCTTACAACGTGGTTAAAAGTTGCCACAGTAAATGCTTCATGATAAATCAAATAATTATCGTCATTTTCAACTTTTACTTTACCTTCGGCAGTGTGGTATTTGAACCAATCGCCCCCGTCTTTATCCTTCATGTAAATATCCACTTTTAAATTTTCCTCTCCTTTTTCCACATCCTCGTCCAAGGCCTGATAGATAATCCTTGGCCTAGAAGTGGTGGCATGAGTCATCCTACCATCAAATTTACCATATAGGCCCGGTGTGGACCACTCGTACTTGTACTCAAAACTATTGGTGCTTTCAAATGCATCCCCATTGGCCCATTCCACATATAGGGCAAGGCTCTGTTTTTCTTTTCCAACCAAAGTGATTCCATCAGGTTTGATTTCCAGCCTTGCCGGCTTGACCGAAACCGTAGCGGTGGCTTCACCGATTTTCGATTCATTCTGACCCTGTTTGACATAGGCAACCACTGTAATCGTTTCTTTGGCATCATCCGGAATATTGGATGCCGTGGCCCGGTAGGTAACCGTCTTCTGACCATTTTCAAATGACTTCCCATCATTGCCAATATTGTCCCGGATCGTGCCGTAAGTACCTGAGGTGGACCATTTGTAAAGGAATGCCTGTCCATCACTCAGCTCTGTCCTGGTCTCTACAGTAAAGTCCTTGTTGGTGAAGACCGTGACCGAGGTCTCCTCTGGCAAGAGTTTGATATCATGTTCCCGGGCCGTTACCAAAAACTGCTCTATGGGCAAGGCATTGGTAAGATGGGCTATCATTCTTCCCGCATCCCACGCTGTCAGCGCTGCCTCTATCAGTTCAAAGGCTTTCTGAAACCTGGCAATGTTCCTCTTGGTCTGCAGCTCCCTATCATCATAGAAATTCCCAAACTCCGGTTCTTTGGCATATTTCGAATAAATCATATCCATCAATTTTCCACTGAGCTGGCCGGCAACCGCATCTTTTGTCGGATTGAAAAACAGCTCTTCCAATGTCTGCTTCAGGGCATCCCTATACTTTCCCTCTTCTACTTTGGCCAGGATTTCAGGGTATTCTTTTAAAAATGTGGTCGTTATTGAATTCATAAGATCCATAGGCCAGGCATCATCTCCTTCTACCTTCAGGTTTTTATTGATGATGAATGTGACTGCGGGCAGCAAAGCTTCTTTGAAAAAGGTCTCCAGGGCGAGCTCCTTGTACTTTTCCAGTTCAGTCGTGGTCATCCTGCTTTGGTCAAAGTTGTTGAAGGTAGGACCTACTACCCTTACTGCATACTCAGCTTCGGATTCATTGGCTCCTAATGGTATGGAAACAGGACCGGTCTCCTTCATAAAGACTTCCATCCCATTTCCCGCCAGATGATCTGTCAGCACTCCCATGATACCTCCGGATTTATTCGCTGCATCTATGGCCTTTTCACTGAATATGGCAGGACTCTGGGAGGGATTGAAACTGTTGGATTTGATCAATTCTGTTTTTGTGCCTTCTTTGTCCTTAAAGGAAAGTTTGTACAAATAAGCATAGGCCACACGCAGGTATTGGTTCCTGATGAGTATGGACTGAAAGTCATTGTCAAATACCTGTATACCGCTTTTGTACCCGGTGGGACCAACATTGATCTGTCTGGCCCGGATGTCTATTTCCTCCCCTTTTTCATAAATCGGCCTTGCAAAGTCTTCCAGAGCAGGGATGTACTTTTCGGTTTCAAAGAGCTTATTGTCGCTTACATATAGTTCGGCCAGTTTCTTTTTGAACTCATCCATTCCCGGCAGGCTTGCAGCTTCATCGGGGTATTTCTGCTGCACAGATGAAGGCAGGATAAATCCGCCAAGGCCCAAGAAAGCCAAAGCTTCAGCCGAAGACTGAATGCTGAGGGTTTTGTTTTTGTCATTGATAAAGCCGAGTAAAAGTATATTATCATCCTTGTCCTGAAGAAAGGCCAGCTGGCTTTTTCCCTGTGGCACGAATACTTTGGAACTGTTGCCCTGTAGCGGATGCTCCTTGAATGCCCCGATCACCTTGGCACCTTCCAGGTCGGGACTGACATTCTCGGGAAATACCACATTGATATCCATGGTGGGATAATCGGTGGGTTGTGGATCAGGGTCTGGGTCAGGATCTGGATCCGGGTTGTCAATGATAGGTGGCAGATCAGGTTCTTCCACGTCTTTACAGGAGTTTACTGCCAGAAAAAAGGCAAAAAACAGGAGGAGGTAAATCTTCGGTTTCATGATGATTAAGGTTGGTATATCCTTACATCGTAAAACCTTGAAAACATCATCAAAAAAAATTAAGCTTCTGCTCTCTTCCTTTTGAAAAAAATGATAAGGGCAAAAAGCAGAAATAATGCAATTATCCAATACAACCTATAATCTTTAGCCCCAAGGTCAGAAATAGGTCCAGGATCACCGATCAGTATCAGCCCTGCCCAATACTGAGGAGAGAGTGTTCTGCCCTGTGCCGTTTCAAGGTATTGTAATTTGGCCAGACGGAGTGCCCTGTCTTTTGGCTGGCCATCTTTGATATATTGGAGGAAAAATTCTGTGATCTGGTTGCTGGCCTTTTCATCAATTTTCCAAAGGCTGGTCAATAGGCTCTCACTGCCTGAATAAGTAAAAGCATGGCTTAGGGAAATCATTCCTTCACCTGGTTGATAGATGGGTTTACCGGTTTCGCATGCAGTCAATATTGCCAATTCAGCCCGCAGGTCTGTATTGTAAATTTCGTAAGCATAAAGTGAGTTGTCTTCATCTGTCAAACCCCCTCCATTGGATTTGGCAAAAATCAAGCGGGAAAATGCCGGGCTTATATTATCGGACTCGGCATGGGTGCCAATATGGATGATCTTGTGGTTGCCGGCCTTTTGCCGAAATGCAGCTGGAGTGGATTCCTCAAGGACATACCGTTCTCCTTCAAAAGACCTGCTCGCATTCTCCGCCAAGCTCAAAGTAAAGGGTTGTGGCAATAATGAGAGATAGGCTTTGTCTACCAAAGTACTGTCTTGGACAAAAGCCATATATTTTTCTTTCATATTGTCGATGAATCCGGGAGCAAAAACAACGTAATTGGAGGAAATTTTTGAAGTAGGCTTCTTTTGGGTCATGCTGAGGCTAAAATGATAGTAAATGTCATGCCTGGCCAAGAGACTTTTTTTGGAAAAATCCCGAAAACTGTCTGTACTTTCGGTCAGCAACATGTCAAAGCTCAGGTTATACAAAATGCCATCCGGAATGATCAGCACCCTTTCTTCTGTCAAATCATTCGCAAATGGCTCCCAAAGCTGCTTGTACAACTCATGGCTAAAGGCACAGATTACTTTTGTCTCATGCCAGTTTTCAGATAACTTAGAGATCAAGTCTGCCTGAAAATCCAGAGGATAAAGCTTCATCTTGCCCTGTCTGATGACAATGGCATACAGGTGGTCTTCTACAAAAATGTACCTTACAGCCTGAAGGGATATTGGAAGACGGATTTCCTGCCGGCTGATGTTGGCATAGCGGGTTTGATAATAGTCTGGGTATTCAGTTCTGAGCATCTGGAGAAAATCATCCCATTCATTTGAGAGCTTTATGAAATCTGACAAAGAACTCGCCTCTTCAAGTTCATCTCTCAAATTTGCTTTTATTTGCGCCTCTCTGTCCAGCACTTTTTGTGGAATATCCTTGAAAGATACCAGACCGGCCTGATTGACCTGAGCACGGATTTTTGCATAGACTTCTGATTCCTGTACTGCCAACAAAGACTTCAAGTAGGCCTCATCTTTTGATTTTTGGTAAAGTTCCAACTGTATCTTTTTGATAAAAGAGAGGAGTTCCTGACTTTGGCTTTGAAGTACAGAGATGTCTTCAGAGTTGTTGAGTGTATTTTTTCTCCTTTCCAAAACCTGTTGTGCATCCATCAGTTTTTCCAAGCTGGATTCCAAAAAATACTGCGAGGGGTCCTGGTTGAGGTAATATTCGGATTTTACCTGAAGCAAAACTGCCTGAGGTTTGTCAAATTCTACCCTTACTGAATCTAAGCTTCCCTTGGTATTTCGGATCAGGCTTTCCAAGATTTCCAGACTTTCATCGGCTAAAACTTTGGCCCTTTGGTATGCTTTTAAATTGAAATGTACTTCTCCCAAATTTAATATCTGGTTGAAACCGGTGACCGTATTTTTCCCGTCGGTTTTGAGGACATAATCAACTCCTTTTTGAGCCATTTCCAATGCTGTCTTGGACTCTTCCTGCAATGAAAAAAAACGGGAGGCATTCCCCAAAAAACCCAGATATACATAGTCAGCTTTGTCTTTGAGTCCTTTCAGAAAGTATTCATTGGCTTTGTGGTAATGTGACTTGGCTTTTTCAATGTGCTGAGTGGATTCATAAAGCATCCCAAGGGTATAGTGGGCATCTCCTGCCTGAATGAAAAACTCACCTTCATTTTGGCTGATTCCCTCCAAAGCCTCCAATAGCAACCCCTCTGCCTGAGAGAAATTTTTGAGAGAATTATGTGCCTGGCCCAGGTGGATTTTAGTCTCTATTACCTCAGGGTGCAAGGGATCAAAGCGCTTTTCTTTTTCTCTAAGGGTGTACTCATGCAGCTGAAGTGCCTTTTGATAATTACCTACACTTTTATAAACAGCTGCGAGATTGGCAGTGCTGTAAAAGAGGGAAATATGTGCACGGTTCCATTTTGGATCATCTTTGGCATTTTCCAAAAAATGTTGGATCAGGTCAATAGAAGATTTGACCCTTTTGATACTTTCCTGAGGATTGCCTTTGACATCATAAACTGCAGCCAGGTTGCCATCGATCATGGCTTTTCGGTAGTATTGGTTGGTAGGATTGGCCTCCATCTGATCTAGCATTTTGATCCCCTCCAGCCAAAAATATTCCGCTGAATCCCATTTGGCTTCATACCAATACCTTACTCCGAGGTCATTGAGTGAGTTGAATTTACTGACAGCAGAGGTCAGAGGATCTTCCTCAAAACCCTTATGGGCTTTCAAAGAATGTGATTTGGCGAGCTCTGGTGAACCCAACAAGGAAGCTATGACGCCAAGGTTTTTTTCGATTATGCCCCATTCTTCTCCCCTATAATCCGGCATCTGATAGGTAAATTCCAGTGCTTTAAGATTGGCATCGTAAGCCATCTGCGTTTTCCCTGCTTCCAGGTAATAGGTGTGTATTTCCAGATATGCCTGTCTTAAGGATCTGGCTTCATTGGTTTTTTCCCTAATAAGGTTCAACCAGTTTTCTGCAGCTTCTATCCCCGCAGTGGTGGATTCTTTTTGTTGTGCAATGTATCCGGCATAGGGAATAAAATAAGCAAGATTTAGGTAGTCGGATTGCTCAAGATATTCTTGGGTATATTTTTCAAAAAGCTTCTCAGCTTGCTGAGTTTGTCCATCTGATAAATATGCCTGAATTGCCGCCAATTGTGCATCCACGGGATTGTCAGATTGCATGCCTGCCAAAAGCAAGGCCAACACGATCAGCAGCAAGGCTTTCATTTTTCCTCTAAAGTTTTGAGCAGTTGATCTTTGAGGGGATGTGTGGAATTTGCCAGATTGACTTTCGCTTCCTCCATTCTTCCCTCTCTCAGGTGTGCCAAACCCAGATACCAATAATTGTCTTCAGTAAACCTGCCTTCCGGCAGTAAGAGCACTTTTTCGAAATAGGAGATGGCAGCCTCCGTCTCTTTCAGGGCAAGGTGTGAGGAGCCTATAAAATAAAGCAGGGTGTCATTTTCAGGTTTCTCCAATAGAATTGTTTCCCATCTACGTATTGCATCCCTGTAATTCCCGGACTTATAATCCACCATTGCCCTATCAAAGTCATATTGTCCCTCTGAGCTCATGGCAGTGATCAAACCTGGGTCTTCCTGAAAGTATTGGGCAAACAACCTTTCATGGCTAGTTGGCTGAGGATAAAGTGTCCATACAGCCGCTGCTATTACCAATGCTATGGCCGCTGCAGCAGACCAAAACCAAGGTGTGAGTTTTTTGACAGGAGCTGGTCCAGATGATTCGCTTTCCATGTCCTGATGGAATTTATCCAAGCTATTTCGTAAAGCCCCTTCTTCCACGGCCGAAATCAAAGCCTTGACTTCTGCGTGCTTTTTTCTCAAGTCCTCACTTTGCTCCAGTTCCTCCCGGAATAAATCAGCTTCAGAAGCAGACATACTTCCTAGAATATACTGCTCTATCCTTTCAAACTCTTCTTGTGATATATGATTTGGGTTATTCAAAGTCTTATTTGGTTTTAGTTTTCCACTTTTCTTTCAGCTGTTGAATGCAGCGGTACTTGTTGTTGCGTGCAGTTGCAGAAGTCCAGTCAAAGGCTGAGGCTATTTGCTCCATGCTTTCTTTCTGGAAGTAAAACCTTTTCAGAACTTCCTTGCAGGTTTCGCCAAGATTTTCAAACTCTTTGACGACCCACTGATGGTAGGCTTCTGTTTCAGGTTCATTTTCTTCCTCAGCCTCGTGAAGGTTTGGTTGCAGTTCCACGGTAATTTTGTTTTTGGCATTTCTCAACTTATCCAGCCACTTGTTTTTGGCAATCTGATAAAGGTATCCCGCTATCGCGGTTCCGTTTTCAGGATGAAATTTCTCCAGCTTGATGTTTCTCCAAAGGACCACAAATGCTTCTTGGTAGATATCTTTGGCGTCTTCAGGATCTCCATTGTTTGCCAATATGTATTGTTCGATCTTTTTGTACTGGCTTTGATAGAATACCTGAATCATCCTGGAATCATTATTTTTGATTCCTTCTATTATTTCTTCCTGACTATATTTTTCAAAAGTATATTGCTGCATTTCGATAAATAATACAGAAATATACAATCTATTGAATTTCAGACCAATTTAATGGTGTTTTTTACCACCAAACTTTTACATTTTAAATAAATAAGTTAGACCAATTGAAATGGCAAGGTTTCGGAGATTACATCCACTTTCTCCAGATTTAGGTTCTCTACCTATACATGCCCTGCGAGGGCGAAGATTGTAAGGGCAATAATTCATGCTAATTTTCTCATGTTAATAAAATGTCTTTTTTAAAACATCGGATAAGCTGCTTTTTGTCATCAAAAAAAATGGAGAAAAGCAAATTATACCCCTGATTACCCAGTGATTCAACTTGATCTTCTCCGTCTACCGAAGTGTGTTCACTTACTAAAAAAATCCCCTTGTCTTACAGCTTTTCTGAAATCATTTTGTCAAAATTGGTCTATATCCTGGAAAGTGATGGATTCATCCTGCACAATTTCAAACAGCTTTCCGGCAATGAAATTCAATGAACGTTGGTATTCTGCATAATTACTTGAATTCATTGCAACACTGATTGAAATATTCCCAGGTATGGAAACTGACAATGTCTGAGTTCCTGGCCAAGATCCGTCATGCCAATAGACATTGCCAAGATCAGGGTGTGCCAACCGATAAACACCTTTACCGTAGTTACCTGAATTGTTCAAAGGCGTCCGCCTTAATTGATTGGACTGAGTGCTGAGCAAGGTAGGACGGTTAGGTTGCTGGTCTACAGCGCTGAGAATTCTTACCACATCACTAGGTGTACTTACCCAACCGGCTGTGGCATCAGCTCTACCGATATTATATGTTGTGTAAGGATCCAAACTGTCATCAGCAAGATAGGATACTTCATTAGGCCCTTTATCATTGGCAGATGTATTTGCCAGGTACGTATTTTTTGCTCCTACAGGGTCTAATATTTCCGATTTGACATAGGCCTCATAGGACATCCCTGATGCCTTTTCGATTACTCTGCCCAATAAGACATATCCAAAATTGGAATAATGGTAGGTGGTTCCTGGGTTGGTAGCTTGAGCGACATTATCCAATCCCCAAGAAATCATTTCATTTTGGGAAAGGTTAAAAGGCGAGTCAAAAACTGGGTCATCTACAAAGTTTCTCCATCCACCGGAAAGATGATGTAGCAGGTGATTGACTGTGATATTTCTGATTCGGTTGGAGTATGCTTTGCTTCCATATTCTGTCCCGAGAATTGCCCCTTCCCCAAAAACAGGGTCATCCAAAGCAAGCTTGCCTTCTTCCACCAACTGCATGATGGCAATGCCTGTAATGGTCTTTGCGAAGCTGGAATAACGAAACTCGCTATTGATGTTTACCCTGGAACCTGTGTTGACATCTGACAGCCCATAAGCTTTGGTGTAAACCAATCTGCCGTTTTCAGCAATGGCAATTGAAAGTCCCGGGAACAAGAATTCATTCATGATGTCCTGAACCCTATTGTCTATGGCGAGAATATCCTCTTGCTCTGGACGGTTGATGGGATTTTCGTCTTCCTTTTCCGAGCAGGAGAAGATTACTAACCCTAGAAATAGATAAATTAGGTATTTGATATTTTTCATAACTGTTAGTTTTAGGTTCAAAAAAAATTATGGAGCCGGAGTCGGAATTACAGTCACCTCCAGCTTATGGTATTGCCCTGCTCTTTGATCAATGATCTGCTGAAATTCTGCGAGCATCTGGTTTTTGGCAGCCTCGGAAATTCCAAGGCCCAAATAGGGGGAGCCTATGATGATTCTATGCTGAACGGTGTTGTCTTGTATGGTGAGTTGATTGGGTCTTCTGACAAATACATCGGATTTACTTCCGTCCTCTCGTACATTTCGAAACTCGTATTGCTGTACATTTTCCCTATGCTGAAAAGCAGCTTCATAATACGGATTGGACACATACCAGCCATCTGATCTTAGTTCAGCAGGCTGGACCAATTTGTAGTCGACTAAAAATTGAAGGTCATCAATCCTGTCAGGCTCTTCTGTTTCCTGGCAGCTATAGAGCAACAAGGCCAAGGCTAAACTGAATAAGGAGAAGTAATGTGATTTTTTCATAGCATTAAAATTTTACTTAAACCGAAGATTTGTTTATACATTGGAAAAATTGTTCGATGTCATCAGCCCGATCAAAAAAAATAGGATGAATGGATACCTGATAGTTTTCATGATTAGGAGCTTTTTGTTTGATGGTCTTTTACTTTAATGATCGGGTTTCAGAGGCTGAACCGGAGTCCAATTGCCACTGTAATGATTGCCGGGCTGAAAATTGGGATCATCTGTGCCGTGGTATTCCCCAAACTCATTAGTGTACCAGTAATTGTAGTGGCCTTCTTTTTTGATCTGTTGTCCTGTGTATGGATCGCTAAAGCTGCTATATCCCGTTATTGCATCTGTTACGGAAGCATTTCCGGAATAAGAGCTGGAACCTCCACTTCCAAAATTTCTTTCATACCAGGCTTGGTTTTGCTGGTCAAAAGTCTGTCTCATGGATGCCATGTTTTGCTGATGGGCATTGAATTGCTGCCTTTGTTGGGCCATTCTTGCCTGATGATCTTGAGACATGCGCTGGGTTTCCATATCGATGATCTGAGACCTTTTGGCATCCCACTGAGGGTTTACCTGCAAGTCCATGTCCATCTCTCTTTTCTCTGCCTGGGCAAAAAGATTTTCCGGAGCAAGAGTAAATCCACCTAGGACAATCCCATATTTGCTTGTGAGGTATGGGTTTTGGTCTATTACCCCGATTTTGGCTGCTTTCAGAACACCTTTATAAGGAACATTCTTTCTTGAAGCAGTAAAATCCATTTTTATAATATCAAAGTCCATTGTAGCATAAGCTCCTGCCTGTCCGACCATATTGGTATAATTTTGGGCGAATTCCCTGTATTGTCTACCCTCGTCAGAAGCCAAAGCTTCCCTATCCGATTGCCTGCTACCGATGATGAATTTTTCCAAAAATGGTCTTGAGCAGTAGTGCATCAAATAATTCACCAAATCATCAAAGTACACTCCGCTTTGCTGCCCATACATGACATAAGCGTTGTAGTTCATCATCAAGGGGAGAAATCCGTGGATTTCGCCTTCGGGACTTTCCATAGCCAAAAGGAATTTCAGGTACCCTGACCCATTTGGGTTGGAAGCCACATCCTGATGGAGCACCCAGCCTGCTGGTACCTTAAGGGTCATCATGGTCATGTTCAGGGCCTGGTCTTTTACCTCCACTTTTTTCATGCTGGATGATTTTGGGAGTTCCTTGGCTTCTGAATCAGCCTTTTGGACCCCTTCATTTTCAGTCATTGATGGTTTAGGATCATGGCTGTTTGACGCTTTTTCATTTGGGCTGGCACAGGAAGTAAAACAAATACAAAAGCTGAGCAGCAAAAGTGTAAGTTTCAAAAAGGATGGTTTCATATCGGTAAGGGTTTTGGTCTTTTTACACCTCAGCATTGCGGAATTGGAAAAATGTCATCATGATTTGGTATACATTTTTTGCTTTCACTGAAAAATTATGTGCCATTATTGCCGTTCTGCACTATTTGTGTTTTCTGCCAAAAGGAAAATCTTTATACTCACATAAAATCCCTTCCTATGAAAAAATACCTGCTTCCCATTTTTCTCTTGCTTGCCTGTCAAGCAAAGGAATCATCAGCCCCTGAGCCTGTTTTGCCCATTCCTTCTGAGCGGCAACTGGCCTGGCATGAGCTGGAGTATTATGGCTTTGTCCATTTCAATATGAATACTTTTTCGGATATGGAATGGGGCATGGGAGACGAAAAACCCTCCCAGTTTGATCCAAGTGAACTGGATACACGACAATGGGCCAGAATAGTCAAGGATGCAGGGATGAAGGGAATCATCATTACCGCGAAGCATCATGATGGTTTTTGCCTATGGCCATCGGCTTATACAGAGCATTCTGTAAAAAATTCACCTTGGAGGGACGGAAAGGGAGACCTGATTCAGGAACTTAAGGAAGCCTGTGATGAATATGGCTTGAAAATGGGCATTTACTATTCACCATGGGACAGAAATCACGCTGACTATGGTAAGCCCGAGTACATCACATACATGCGTAATCAACTTACTGAATTACTGAGCAATTACGGGGATATTTTTGAGGTGTGGTTTGATGGAGCAAATGGAGGAGACGGTTATTACGGAGGGGCAAATGAAACAAGAAGGGTGGACAAAAAAACCTATTACGATTGGGAAAATACTTTTGCACTTGTTCGGGAGTTACAGCCCAATGCGGTAATCTTCGGTGATGCAGGACCGGATGTAAGGTGGGTAGGCAATGAAAATGGGTACGCATACGAAACTACCTGGTCAAACCTTTTGCGGGATTCTGTTTATGCCGGAATGCCTGAATATGCTGATGTATATGCGTCAGGACAGGAAAACGGTACTCATTGGGTGCCGGCAGAGGCGGATGTATCTATCCGTCCCGGATGGTATTATCATGAGTATGAAGACCACAAGGTCAAAACCCTGGCGCAACTTTTAGACATTTATTACAAATCCATTGGTAGAAATGCCTCCCTGCTGATCAATTTTCCGGTAGATCGCAGAGGGTTGATCCATGAAAAAGACGAGCAGCAAATCTTAAAGTTGGCAGAAAAAATCAAGGAGGATTTCCGTGATGACCTTGCGAAGGGTACCAAAGTAAAAGCCAATAAAGAAAGAGGAGGTCAATATGCTGCCAAAAATGTCCTAGATAAGAATCCTGAAACTTATTGGGCAGCTGGAGAGGGAGTGATTCAAGGCCACCTTACATTTGAATTTGACCAGCCTACCTGGATCAACAGGTTTATGGTGCGGGAATATTTCCCACTGGGTCAAAGGGTCAGAAAATTCAGTTTGGAAGGAGATTCCGGCAATGGCTGGAACCTGATAGCAGAAGGCACCACTATCGGGGCCAAAAGAATCCTGAGATTTGAAGACATAGAGGTCAAAAAACTGAGGCTAAATATTTTGGATGCCAAATCAGAACCCTTAATCATGGAGGTTGGAATCTTTGATGCACCCAAACTTGTAACCGAGCCGGTTCTCAAAAGGAAAAAATCCGGGGAAATAACACTAGAGGTTCCCGAAGACGGTGTGGATATATTTTATACCATTGATGACACCACTCCTGATGGCACTTCCTTAAGGTATGAAGAGGCATTGGTTTTAGATGCTCCATTGACCCTTCAGGTATTGGCCATAGATCAAAGCAGTGGCAGAAAAAGTGAGGTATTAAGATTTCAAATCGAGAGACCTAAGGCAGAATGGCTTGTTCTCCATGAAAACCAAGATGCGGAAAAAGCCATAGACGAGAACCCAGACACCTTTTGGCAAAGCGATAATGATGAACTCATCGTGGATTTGGGTGAGGAATTGACATTGGAAGGCTTTACTTATCTCCCTCCACAAAACAGGTACATGAAAGGGATCATTTCAAGGTATGGATTTGCGGTAAGTAGTGATGGGAAAAAATGGAGAGAGGTAGCATTGGGAGAATTTTCCAATATCAAAAACAACCCTGTGGAGCAGCGCGTCAGTTTCAGTACTACAAAGGCAAAGTACATCAGGTTG
This sequence comes from Arthrospiribacter ruber, assembly GCF_019343195.1. Lineage (GTDB taxonomy): Bacteria > Bacteroidota > Bacteroidia > Cytophagales > Cyclobacteriaceae > Arthrospiribacter > Arthrospiribacter ruber. The sequence continues at coordinate 126,372 of NZ_RPHB01000003.1, read as the reverse complement.
AGAGCTATGCAGACGGTAGACGGGGGGCCGGCAGCTTTTGCAGAGCTTGGGGTGATAACAGGGGAAGGGGATAAAGATTAAAAGGGTTCACGCGAAGAGGACAAGAGGCAGGAGAGGGTATAAAGTACGAAGATGAGTTGGAGTATGGAAGAGGCTTCTCCTTGTCACCCCAGAGTTATTAAAATTGGCATTTACAGAAAGGAAATGACAAAATTACGCGTCATGCTGAGCGGAGCTTGCGGAGTCGAAAGCCTGTCCCGCAGCATTGCGGGGCATCTCCCACATGGTAGGAGATTCTTCACTACGTCACCAATGACAGAAACGTACGTCACTCTGACGAAGGAAGAGTCTCCCAAAATAGAGGAGATCCTTCATCTCCGCAAGCTCCGATTCAGGATGACGTACACCAACTGTCATTGCCTTTCTGTAAATGCAAAATTTTAAAATCTCAGAATGACGATCCCCACATATCTGTCATTGGTACAAAGGAGAGGTCTGTTTATTAAATACAAACATGGATTTTTCACTTCGTTCAAAATGACAAGGCGAAGTCAACTTGGTCTCTTAGGGGGAATAAAGGTTCGCGCCTAACCTGTCCCGAGAATCGGGAGACGCAAAGGCGCTAGGCATAAGGTTGGAGTATGAATTAGGCCTCGTAAATCGTAGATCGTACCTCTTAAATCACAGCTAACTTCTTACCCAAAACCCCTTAGCGTCCTTGCGAGAAACAATAGTATCCACACTCTAAAACGCTTCTCCAATAAACAAATAAAACCCTGTTCCCTCTTGGGTAAATGCAACATCAAACCTCGTATAAATGTCCTTTTTCGGAAAAAGCAAAAAACGCAAGCCTCCTCCCGCAGACCACACCACCTTATGGATTGAGGCCAAAGAGAAATCAGGAAATACCGTCGCCGCACCGGCAAATGCTGCCGCACCGATCCTGTCCGTAAACCCCAAAGGAAGGGGAAGCATCCTGTATTCCACCTGACTGGCCAACTGATGCCTGTCCCTGAATCTACCCAGATAATATCCCCTCATCATGCTGTCTCCCCCCATCAAAGCCATCTGATTGAAAGGAACATCCCCAAAATTGAACTGTCCAAGAAATTGAAACGCCAGCACATTGGACTGTCCTATCGGTCGAAAGATCCTCGTATCAGATATCACCGTGGAAAAATCAAAGGTGCTCAAGGCTCCTGCATACTTTAGAAAAGCCAATTCAGAAAAATTCCCCTTGCGGACATTCAGCACATTGTGCCGATCGTCATAAACCAAACCCAAGCCCAAGCCAAGATTATTGGAACCTTCATTACCCAAGGGCATTTCAAATGCAGGTGCTTCGGGCGAATCGTTGAAACTCACTGAGGACATCCTCTGAAAATCAGCCTCCAATCCAAAGTACAGATTCTTTCTCAGCTCCCTTAGCACCCTTTCCTTGATCAATATCTGATTGGCATCCACCAGAGAAAGGTATTCTTTTGGACTGTCCATACCAATACCGTGATACTTGAGCGGAAAACTCTGAATCCTGATCCTGCCCAAAAAGAACCACTTGTCCTTGTCCGTATATACCGCATGGTCAAACCACAGCCCATATTGGTTTTCCAAGGTGACAAAGGTGAAGCCGTTTACCTCGCTGAGCCTATTGCTTGAGTCCCTATTGGCATAATACACATATAGGGAAGAAAGCCCAATTTCCCAGCTTGTCTCAGGAGCATAGGCCAAAGTGGGGTAAATCAAAAACTGCGGTCTGCTGATATCGGAGGTGTCATTGAGCAGGCTATTGACATAGCGGGTAAAAAAATCCTGCCCTTGTAGAAAGCCGGCGCTTCCCATTAGAAAAATCAAAGAAAAACATAGAGATCTGATCATATCATGCTACAAACATGAAATGTAGTTCCAAAGTTGGGATTAGGCTAAAATTCACCTCATTTTCTTTACTTGAACTTCACCACTTTCCCATGTGCTTTGGAAGTCATTTCCTGTGGAATGGTCTCAGAGATTTCTTTGTAAAGCAGCTCTACCAGTTTTTTCTTCAGAAAACTCCTGGTCAGGACTATGCTCACCTCCCTTGTAGGTTCTTCAGGATAAAATTTCCTCAAGCGCTTCTTTTCCTCTTCATTCAGGGAAAACGTGGCCAGTTCAGGTAACAGGGTGACCCCAGTGTATTGATTGACCATGTTCTTAAGCCCTTCCAGAGAACCACTTTCGTAGTGGAAATTCATTCTTTCAAACTTGTTTTGCTTGCATAAGTTGAGTACTTGATCCCTAAAACAATGCCCTTGCTGCAATACCCACATGTCTTCCTTTTCCAAGTCCGGAAGGGAAATCTTTTCTTGTTGAAGCAACCCATGGTCCTTTGAAAGGTAGGCATAGAATTTTTCGTAAAAAATAGGCTTTTCCACAATTCCAGGTTCGGAAAGCGGCGTGACCACAATTCCCAGATCCAGCTCATCATTTTTCAGTTTTCTGAGAATTTCCTCTGTGATATTTTCTTCTACCTGAAGCTTTACGTTGGGATATTTTTCCAAAAAAGATTTGATAAACCTGTGTAGCAAATAGGGAGCAAGGGTGGGAATGATTCCCAGCTTTATGACTCCACTTACATCACCCTTCAGCTGGGCAAGCAGTTCATAGATGCCTTTGCTTTCCGACACTACCCTTTTCGCCTGGTCTATGACCTGAATACCGATTTCTGTAGGAATCACAGGCATTTTGGACCGGTCAAAAAGGATGACATCCAACTCTCTTTCCAACTTGCTGACTTGTGCACTCAAGGTCGGCTGCGTCACAAAACAAGATTCCGCAGCATGCCCAAAATGCCGGTGCTTGTCCACCGCTATGATATATTCCAATTGCTGAATGGTCATAATAATTATAAAAAAACGCCCAAACTGATGTCAAAACCCATTTTTTGGATTCGGAGCAAATATAAAAATCTTTTTCTTTTTATTTAGATTTGATTTAAATAATGATTAATTTCGCCACCAAATTAATGTGAACTATGATCAAGAATATCCTACAATCAGCATTATTGGTCCTGACCGGAAGCATCCTGTTGTCTTGCGGAGGAAGCTCTCAGGATGACGTCGTCAACGTCTATACCCATCGACACTACGAAGCAGATCAGCAGCTTTTCGATAAATTTACCGAAGAGACCGGGATCAAGGTAAATGTGGTTTCAGCATCTGCTGACGAACTTATCCAAAAACTGGAGCTTGAAGGCGCCAGTTCTCCTGCTGACGTATTGATCACTGTGGATGCCGGAAGGTTGCACAGGGCCAAGACCAAAGATCTTTTGCAGGGTGTCAGCTCAGAAACCCTCAATTCCAACATCCCTTCCAAATATCGTGATCCTGAGGGAAATTGGTTTGGACTGACTTATAGAGCTAGGATTTTTGCCTACAGCAAAGACCGCGTCAACCCAGAGGACCTCAGCACTTATGAAGCTTTGACAGAAGAAGAGTGGAAAGGAAGGGTTTTGACCAGGTCATCCGAAAATATCTATAATCAATCGCTTTTGGCGTCTATCATTGCACACCATGGCAAAGAAGGAGCAGAACAGTGGGCTGCTGGTCTATTGGCCAATATGGCAAGGGATCCAAAAGGATCGGACAGAGACCAGGTCAAAGCAGTTGCCTCAGGTGAAGGAGATGTGGCTATCGTCAACACTTACTACATCGGCATCATGCTCAATGATTCCAATGAAGAAGAAAGGAAAGCTGCTGAGAAAGTAGGCATTTTCTTTCCCAATCAAGGAGACAGAGGCACGCACATCAATATCTCAGGAGCAGGAGTAACCAAATATGCCCCCAATAAAGACAATGCCGTAAAACTGCTTGAGTTTTTGTCCAATCAGGAGTCTCAGGAGTTCTTGGCAAATATCAACTTTGAGTATCCTGTAAACCCAAATGTAGACTTCTCCGACTTGCTGAAGAGTTGGGGAGACTTTAAGTCTGATGAACTCAATCTATCCGTTTTGGGAGACAACAACAGTGATGCAGTAGTCATCTTTGATAAAGTAGGGTGGAAATAAGGCTGTTTTGAGCATAGTAAAAAGCAATTATTATTGGTGGAACAAGTGGACAGGCTATTCATTGCTGATCTTGCTTTTGATAGCTACCCCACTGTTTACCATATTCTTCAAGCTATTTGACCGACCCGGAGATAGTTGGCAGCACATTGCCAACAATCTCCTTTTCGGTTATTTCCAGAATACCATTTTGCTGCTCCTCGGCGTGGCAGTTATGACTTTTTTGTTGGGAGTAAGTACAGCCTGGCTAGTTTCCAATTATGAGTTTCCAGGAAGAAAATATTTCGAGTGGCTCTTGATTCTTCCTTTGGGATTTCCGGGCTACATCATGGCTTATACCTATGTGGGAATGCTCGATTATACAGGTCCCATCCAGGTTTTTTTAAGAAATACATTTGACATTCATGTCAAAGGAAGCCTGCTGGACCTGATGAACCTGCCCGGTGCCATTTTCATTCTTTCGATCACCTTGTTTCCCTATGTTTTTCTTATTACACGGTCTTCATTTGTACAGCAGTCCAAGACCTTACAGGAAGCCTCTTTTCTTTTGGGAAAAAACAGGTTTCAGACCTTTTTCAAAGTAGCCTTACCTATGGCTAGACCGGCAATAGTGGCCGGTATCGCATTGGCCTCTATGGAAGTGCTCAACGATTATGGAACGGTAAAGTATTTTGGGGTCAATACCTTTACGACAGGAATTTTCAGGGCTTGGTTTTCGCTCGGAGACGCTGGTACAGCCATATATCTGGCAGCCATCCTGATGGTTTTTGTGTTTGTGATCCTATACCTGGAATCTTTGCAGCGCGGCAACAGGCAATATGCCTCTGGCAAGGACATTCACAAGCCCTTGGTAAGGATCAAGCCTATCATAGGTAAGCAGGTTTTATATACCCTGATCTGCGGGACAGTATTCTTTTTGAGTTTTCTTTTTCCTTTCCTGCAATTGCTCCATTGGGTAAGCCTTACCTACCATAAAGTGATCAATACTGACTTTTGGCTTTTGGTCTATAGGAGCTTTGGGCTGGCGGCAGTGAGCGGGGCATTGATAGTAGCGCTTTCAGTGATTTTACTCTACACCCTTCGCTTGAGTCCATTCAGGTGGGTAAAAAACATCACCAAAGTAGCCACCCTAGGCTATGCCATTCCGGGGGCAGTCATTGCTGTCGGCATCATGATTCCATTGCTTTCTTTGGACAAATGGATCTACAGTACATTTATTTCTGCCAAAGCCGCAGGATTGTTCTTCTCGGGAACTTTATTTGCCCTAGTATTTGCTTATATAGTCAGGTTTATGGCGGTAGGCTACAATCCGGTGGAAGCAGGTTTCCAAAAAATAGGAATACATGTCAATGAGGCAAGCAGGCTCTTGGGAGCAAGAAGCACAAAGACGCTCTGGAAAATCGATCTACCATTGATCAAAACCAGCCTCATTTCGGGCATATTGTTGGTTTTTGTGGATGTATTGAAAGAATTACCCTTAACTTTGATCCTGCGCCCGTTCAACTACCAGACATTGGCCACTAAGGCATTTGATATGGCTACCAACGAGATGATTGCAGAATCAGCCAACGCTGCACTGATCATTATCCTTACCGGTATCATCCCTATCATATTCCTCAATAAACTGATCAAAAAAAGAGAACCCTAGGTGGAAACAGGATGAGGATTTTATCACTCCAAAACATTCATAAAAAGTACCAAGATGCCAAGGATTTCGCTGTCAGCGACGTTTCCTTTGAAGTGGAGGAAGGAGAGATCCTTGCCTTGGTGGGAGAAAGCGGATCCGGAAAAACTACCGTACTCCGTCTGATTGCCGGTCTTGAGCATCCTGATTCCGGAAGTATCTCCCTCTCAGGGCAGGTAATCGTGTCCGGAAAAAAATCCGTTCCTGCCCATGAAAGAAAAGTGGGAATGGTTTTCCAGGATTATGCACTTTTCCCCCATTTGACCATTTTAGAAAACATCAAGTTTGGGTTGAAAAAGAGTATGGGTGATGTGGATAAAATTGCACGGGATACCTTAAAGCTCGTGGGACTTCATGAAGATTACCAAAAATACCCCCATCAGCTTTCCGGTGGGCAGCAGCAGCGTGTAGCTTTGGCCAGGGCTATTGCGCCAAATCCAAAGATCTTATTGATGGATGAGCCTTTCAGCAACCTTGACGCCATGCTCAAGGATCAGGTAAGGGAAGAAATCCGGCAGATCATCAAAAAAACAGGGATTACAGCCATTTTTGTGACCCATGATACCAAAGATGCTTTGTCAACAGCTGATAGGATAGCAATTTTGCATAAAGGATATTTGCAGCAGATCGATATCCCTAAACACCTATATGAAACCCCGGTGAATCCCTATGTGGCCAACTTCTTTGGAAAAAGAAACGAAATCATGGCTACTCCACTTCAGGAGGGATGGCATACTTCTTTTGGATTCATCTCAGATCCAGAGGCCAAAAAATACAAAAACAAAGTGAAGCTGATGTTCCGCCCCGAACACGGGGAAGTAGTACAGCGGGACGGGCAGCAACTCACAGGAAAAATCGTCAAAATCTCCTATTTTGGAAGCCATCAGATGGTAAAATTGGCGGATGATGAAGGTAAAAGGGTCACCATCCGAACCAATCCGGGAAGGTCATTTGAAGGGGTGGAAAGGGCATTTTTTTACCTTTGGAAGTATGATGTGGAGGAAGCTTTTTGAGTTTGGATTCGACGGTGATTGGGTGATTGGTCCACAGTCGACCGTCCACTGCCACAGGCCTGTCTCTAGTTTCAATTTACGAAGTACGATTGACGAATTACGGGGCCCTCTACTCACCTCAACCCTTCTTAGTACATTGTACTTGGTACTTGGTACCTTTCTCATGTCTCAAATTTCATATCTTTTATTTACGAGATACGATTTACGAGTTACGAGGCCCTCTACTCACTCCAACCCATCTTGTGTCTTATGTCTAGCATCTTAAGTCTTAAAATGATTTACGAAATACGAGTTACGAGGCCTTTTTCATTCTCCAACCTTATGTTTAGCGCCTTTGGACCTTCGCGTGAACCTTTATTGCCACGAATGAGACATCAAGGCACCAAGAAGGCTTCGCCTTGTCATTTTGAACGAAGTGAAAAATCTATGATTAATTGTGATAAATAGACCCCTCCTTCGTCGGGGTGACAAGGAGAAGCCTTTTTCATTCTCAAACCCTTCTTCGTACTTTGTACCTGGTACCTTTCGCAAATCTCATATCTTTTATTTACGAGATTCGATTTACGAGTTACGAGGCCTTTTTCATTCTCCAACCTCATGTCTAGCGCCTTTGTGTCTCCGCGTGAACCTTTATTGCCACTAAGGCGCTAAGACACCAAGAATGCTTCACCTTGTCATGTCGAATGCAATGAGACATCTGATTTCTCGCTACTACGCAAATGCTAAAAGCAAAATGTTTAATGGTGATTTATCCATTAATTAAAGGATTCTTCAGCATAACGCTAAATTTAAGATCAGTTTCTTTAGTCACTTTTTGTTCCCGACGTTCGGGACAGGCTTTGATACAAAAAGTAACCAAAAAGATCAAGAAAATGGAATTCCCGAAAAAATCGGGACAGGCTCTATCAGCGCGCAAGGCTTACGCTGGCCCGGTCCATTTTCCTTCCTCCCCTCCTAATTTCCATGGCAAGGTTATTCTAATTTGAAGGTTTCAAATACTCACAAGTTGTCCGGAGGCTGTGCCTTCGGACTGTTGGTAAAGGAGTTTGTAACTCCGGCACTGCCTTTATTGTCTCTGCGCTACTTCGCGCCTTTGCGTCTTGGCGGGAACCCATTTTTAATAGCCACGAACCTGTCCCAAAGATCGGGAGGCGCTAAGACACCAAGAAGGCTTCACCTTGTCATTTTGAACGAAGTGAAAAATCTATGATTAATTGTGATAAATAGACCCCTCCTTCGTCGGGGTGACAAGGAGAAGCCTTTTTCATTCTCAAACCCTTCTTCGTACTTTGTACCTGGTACCTTTCTCAAATCTCAAATCTCATGTCTACCGTCTCATATCCACTCCAACCCTTCTTAGTACTTCGTACTTGGTACTTGGTACTTGGTACTTTCACTCAATTCCTTTAACTCCCCGCATAGACAATCAGCGTCAATCCAATAAGGAAAAGCAAAAACATCCCACCAAGTAGGGTGTTGGTGCTCTTGGGTGCTTCCTTAAATTCTCTCCAAATAACCACTCCCCAAAATGCCGCAACCATGGTCGCCCCCTGACCCAATCCGTAAGAAATCGCAGGACCTGCCTTTTCCGCTGCAATGATGCTAAAGGACATTCCAATACACCAGATAATTCCTCCCAAAATCCCCACAAAGTGAACCCAAGGACTTCCTTTGAAATAATCTGTGGCATTTAGAGGCCGACCTTCTATAGGCTTTCTCATCAGAATAGTATTGAACACAAAATTGCTCATTAAGATCCCTATGGAAAATACAAATACCGCTCCGTAAGGGGTGAACTTGCCGCCCTCGGGATTGCTGAAATCCAGTGACATGGACTGTGCCACAAAGAAATAAAAGAAAGACATCAAAAATCCTCCTGCCAATGCCAACATCAAACCCGTTCTTGGACTTTTTTGCTTGGTCTGTGCAAGCTTCTTATACGCAAAAGCATCCATCACAATGGCCATAACCACCAATGCTACTCCCAAAAACAACAGCAAAGGATCTCCTTTTTGAGCGGATACATAATTGACGATGACTCCCAAGACCAAGGCCAATCCAATGCCGACAGGAAAAGCCACAGACATCCCCGCATATGCAATCGCTGCAACAATCAGTATATTGGCCAAATTAAAAATTACTCCACCTAAAAAGGCCAAAGTATAGCTTTTGGAATCAGCCTGGAACAGATCCTCCGAAAAACTCCTTCCTGCATCCCCTGTGCTGCCTAGTGTCAGCCCAAAGACCAATGCTAGGATCACAATTCCGAATACATAATCCCAGTAGAAAAGTTCAAAGCGCCATTTTGAACCGGCCAGTTTTTGGGTATTGGCCCAAGAGCCCCAGCAAAGCATGGTGATAATGCAGAAGATCACCGCTAAGGAATATGATTCGATAATGTACATGGCTATGGATTTTTGGGTTGAACGAGCTCATAATCTTCCAGCGTTTGATAAAAGTCGGCCATCACGCCATCCCTATCAAAGTTTTCCCAAACCCATATCTTTCTTGGGTTTTCAGGCCTTTCCTCCCATTGATTGTCAATTAAAATCGGGGCTGGAACCTCAGATTTCTCACCCCAGTTTGGGTTCTTTAATATTGCCGCTGCAACCATGTCAAACAAGGCCCTGGAAGGAGGATCACCATGATAATCTATATGTTCAAACAGACTCACTGCATAATCACCAAAAGTGTGAAACTCACCTCCATGCCTACCTGTAATGGGCTGCTGTATTTTGGGCCCCATGCCGGGAATTCGTTCATTGATTTCGGCTTGTGTTACCTTCACTGCATCCGTTCCGCTAGGCTCTCCGTACCGAACTGTAACCATTTCAAATGGCACCTTGGTGTTGAGCACATAATTCATAGAAACTGTGTCATTGTCCTGATTGTATTCTCCGGGCTTTGGATAATTGGAACCCAGCCAAACCACCCGCATCTTTTCAGCGATGGAAGGATCTTTTTCCAAAGCCAGTGCCACATTGGTCAGTTTGCCTACTGCAAGCAGTATCAATTCCTCCCCGGTATCCCGGTTTGCCTGCTCAATAATGAAATCAACACCTGCCTTTCCGTCAAAATCAATCGCGCCAACTTGATCCCTGATAGCATCAAATGAACCATCTGCACCTTTCAAAAGCGGTATTTTCCCATAGCGCTTACCCAGCTGAAGAATTCGTTTGGCCTCTTCATAATGTTCATCGATATTGCCACCACTCCAAGTGGCATTTACTGTCACACCTTCCAGGTCAAATGTTGGCCCATTGACCAAAATGTACATCAGGGCAAACTGGTCATCCAATTCATTATTGGCATCAGTATCGTAGATCAACCGGATTTTGGCTTTCTCCTTATCTGCTACGACTTCTGACTCCGTCTTCTCCGCTTTGCAGGAGAAAAGCAGAATTGCACAGATAAGTGTAAAAAAGAAATGGTTTTTCATAGCTTTTGGGTTTGTTTCATTGATTTGATTATTATTCTTCTGTAAGCAGTGAGGGAAGGAGTTCCATGGTCCTTTACCTCCAATATCAAGTGGATACTGTCCTCTCCAATATCCTTGGGTATGATGAATTCTTGTTTCGCCTGGGAAGGATACTGGATTTCAAAGTTGCCTGTATAGCCATCTGCCATGTCGTACCTGAACCAGTTAAAGGAAAGCGTATCTCCATCAGGGTCAGCGGATGCACTGGCATCTAAGGTAATTACTTCGCCGGGCCTTACTGACATGTGTATGACCTGTCCCGAGGGATGGCCAGTGATGACCGCATGAGGCTCCCGGTTGACTTCGCCGGGCTCTTTTACTGACCACAGCAGGCGGTTTTTAAAACTGTTGTTGACGGCTTTATCCCAACGGCTGAGTTCGGTCTGAGGGATGCCACAGGTAGAATAGTAATTTTCGGGAAAACCATCACCCATTTGCTCAAACCTAGATCCCCAGCTTCCCTGAGTGGGGTCTAGCGGATCATTCAATCCAAAGACTGAACTCAAGAGGTAAAAATAGGAAGGACTGTCACCCTCACCTCCGTTATCATAAATCTCCGACATTGGTCCATGCCCATTGACTTCATTGGGCCCGATCGGTTTTTGCCAATCCGGATCTCTACTCCACACGTAATGCCAGAAATGGCCATTATCATACATTACAGAACCCAATGTAACAGGTTCTTGGCCGTAGGTCGGAATAGCCGTTCCAAAGTCTGCACAGGTTTCTTCCTGCATTTTGAGAAAATCCGCAAAAAACTCAAAAGAGATGTCCTGAAAGAGTATTCCAAACAGGTGCAATTTGGGAAGCAATTGTCTGAACTTTTCCTGACCGTGTTTTTCCCTATAGCGATGCAAAGCCTGTACAAAAGTAATGGTACCTCCCCAGGCCTGAATGAAGATGGGCCTGTCGTCCTCCTTTTCAAAAACCTCCACCAAAAAATCACTGCCCTCGGAGTCTTTGGGTTCTCCTTTTGGAGTCAGGCCTTCTCCGATCCAATGATGGTAATATACCGAATCCCAAGAGCTTGTCACATATCTATCCGCAATATTGTCCGAAAATTCCAGGGTATTGGTCAGCCAAATAATAGGCAGTGCGCCTCTTCCTCTTTTGGTGATCGCCAGCAATTCTTCATAAGCGGGTAAGGCAGGATCATGCTTCCTTAATTGTGGCAGTTCTTCCTGATAAGCATTCAAAATGGACATGGCCTTGTCCCAGGGACCTGTATCATCATGGTTGAAATCGGGAAGCTGATTGGTAATGATCATGGCTTCCAGGTCAAAGTGAGAGGCATAATAAAGGTAGCGGATCAGGGAATTTCCATCATCATGGGTCATGTCTGTGAGGATTACCGTCCTGTATTTTTCACTTAGTTCATGCTGGGGCTGCTCGATTTTTGGCTGGCAATGAAAATTGGCCCCCAAAATCAAACAAAGAATAAGAAGCAAGTTGGTTTTCATAGGTTTGGGTTTTTAATGCTTTTAGGAAAAGGAGCTTAGAGATCCTTCAAATAGGGTATAGAAGACTGCGCCCCCATTTTCTGTACCGAAAGGGTGGCCGCTTTCAAAGCAAAACGGACTGCTTCTTCCATACTATGTTTATTACCTAGAGCTACAGCCAGTGCCCCATTGAAAGTATCTCCGGCAGCAGTACTGTCTACTGCTTTTACCTTTTGGGTGGGAAGTATTCCCTGAAAATCCTTACTGTGGCAGTAAGCACCTGAAGCTCCCAAGGTAATGATCACATTTTCCACACCTTTGGAAATCAGTGCAGTTGCAGCAGTTCTTGCAGAGGCCTCGTCCAATATGCTGATGCCTGTAAGTTGCTCCGCTTCTGTTTCATTGGGTGTGATCAAAAACAGCCCTTCCAAAATTTCTCCTCCCAAATCTGCAGCCGGTGCTGGGTTCAGAATGGCATTTTTGCCCAGCTTCTTGGCCAAAGACAAGCATGCCTTTACTATCTCCATGGGTATTTCCAGCTGCACCAATATTACCTTAGCTTCGGCAAATACCTTCTCTGCCCTGCCGATGTCCTCCTTGCTGATATGGTGGTTGGCACCCGGAGCAACTATAATGGTATTTTCCCCACTTTCATCCACTGTGATCAGGGCCACTCCGGTGGATTGCTCTGGGTTTTGTCTTACATAGCTGATATCAATTCCTTCCTTGATAAAATTTTCGAGACTGCTGTCGCCGAATACGTCTTTTCCTATTTGTGAAACAAAACTAACGTCCCCGCCAAGTCTTGCAGCTGCAACGGCCTGATTGGCTCCTTTTCCTCCCGGTATTAGAGAAAACTCGCCCCCTATGATAGTTTCTCCGGGTTTGGGAAAGTGTCCTGTCTGAATGACCATGTCCATATTGGAACTGCCGACCACCAGAATTTTGGGTTTTTTGATCATTACCTTACAAATAAATTTTTGCGCCTTTTATCAAACTAAATCTCGGGACTGGCTGATTTTAACTTTCTTAACTTTCAATAAAGCTCAAATTAAAGTAATATTATACTGTACTATCTGAAAAGTAACAAATTATCCTATGACCAAAGGAAAATTTACCTGATAGACTATATTAACCTTAAACCCATTGTCAGATGAAAAACAACAAAAGCACTTTTTCCCGAAGGAAATTTCTCGGGACGTCCCTGCTGAGTGCAGCAGGCTTATCTTTTTTACCTAAAACCGGACTGGCTGCATCTCCACAATTTTTCGAAGACCACCACGAAATCCGGCTAGGATTTATCGGAGTAGGAAGACAAGCCATGGGCATTCTAAATGGCATGATGAGGATTCCCGGAGTCACTGTCTTGGCTTGTGCCGATGTATATGAGATCAAAAGGGAGCGGTTCAAGCAGCGCGTTACCCGCATCAGCCAGGAATTGGGCAAAAACGACCCAAAGGCGGAAGCTTATGCCGACTACAAAGAACTCCTCAAAAGAGAGGACATTGATGCGGTAGTAATTGCCTCTCCGGACCATTGGCATGCCCTGATGGCTATAGATGCCTGTAATGCAGGAAAAGATGTCTACCTCGAAAAGCCGCTTACCCTTACCATCAAAGAAGGGCAGGAATTGGTCAGGGTGGTAAGGAAAAACGGGACAGTATTGGCCGTAGGCAGTCAGCAGCGGTCTGAGCATAACTTCCAGCATGCTGCCAGGATGGCTTTGCGTGGAAAAATCGGTAAGATCAATCAGGTATTGGTGCATGTAGGCCAGCCGGAACACCCTAAGCCCTATGACCTGGAAGAACAAGCTGTTCCTCAAGGCCTGGACTGGCAAGCCTGGCTGGGTCCTCTGCCATACATGCATTTCAACGAAAATCTCAATCCGCCCATTACTCTGGATCCCGCACAGGACGAAAAACTTTGGGGAGCATGGCGTTGGTTTAAAGAGACCGGAGGCGGTTACATGACCGACTGGGGAGCACACATGTTTGATATTGCCCAATGGGGTTTGGGCATGGACAGAAGTGGACCTGTAAAGGTCATGCCAGGAACAGACAGTTCTCCTTTGACCTATAAGTATGCCAATGGTGCGGAAATGGTGGTCGGACCCTTTGATGATGGAAGACAGGGGGTAAAATTCATTGGTGAAAAAGGCTGGATCAAAGTGTCCAGAGGCCAGTTTGATTCGTCTGACAAAAGCCTGATCCCTGACATGGATAGGTCAAGACCGGAATACTCTCCCCATTATTTTGATTTTATCGATTCTGTTTTGAAAAGAAAAGACCCTATTGTCCCTGTAGAGGTGGGGCACAGCACCTGTGTCATTTGTACCATAGGAAATATTGCCAATGAGCTGGGCAGGCCACTGGACTGGGATCCTGAAAAACAGAATTTTCCCCATGATTGGGAAGCTCAATCGCGGTTGCATTACAACTACGAAAACGGCTATTCACTTTAAACCCTAAAACCATGAAAAACAGAAGATTATTTTTAAAAACAACAGGTGCTTTGGCCTTGGGTGCCATGCTGAAGCCATCAGGGATATTGGCCATGCCTTTGGCCAAAAAAGCCATAGGGTTGCAATTGTACTCACTTAGAGCGGATATGCGGGAAGACCCCCAGAATACCCTTCGTCTCGTGGCGTCTATTGGCTACAAAAACCTGGAGACTGCCAATTACAATGAGGGGCAGATTTATGGAATGGAGCCGGTATTCTTCAGGAAATACATAGAAGACCTAGGGCTGAAAATGCGAAGTGCCCATGTGGGTGGTCCCAGATATGAGAAATCCAAAAAAGACGAAATTCTGGATTGGTGGAAAAAAGCAGTTTCTGACCACAAAGCCACTGGTGCCAAGTACATCATCAAGCCTTCTATGCCCATTCCTACCAGTATCAGCGAACTCAATGAATGGTGCGATTACTACAATGCCATAGGAGAAGTAGCCAAAAAGGGCGGGATGATGTTTGGGTTTCATAATCATGCCAGGGAATTTGAACAGATCGAGGGTAAAATCATGATGGATCACATGATAGAAAATACGGATGAAAAACTGGTTTTCTATGAGCTGGATGTGTATTGGGCACAAAAAGGAGGTCAGGATCCTGTTGATTACCTGAATAAATATCCGAAAAGGTTCCCTGTGTTGCACATTAAGGACGAGGAAGAAATCGGAGCAAGTGGAGAAATGGATTTTAAGGAAATCTTCGAAACCGCTTACAAGCATGGAATGAAAGACTTTTTTGTAGAAGTAGAACGTTACAATTACGAACCCATAGAAAGTGTTCAAAAGAGCTTTGAATACCTCAAAAGTGCTTCATTCGTAAAATAAGCTGCATGATGTCCTCAAAAAAATACCTCAAACCAACCCTGATGCTTTTGGGGTTGGTTTGCTTTTTTTACGCTCCCTCCAATGCACAGCAATTTTGGGAAGCCCGATGGCTTTCCTTGCCTGCCTCGGAATTGCCGGATTATGCGGTGGTACATGCCAGAAATGTCATGACGCTCGATGAAGTGCCTGAAGAACTTAATGTGGACCTTTCTGCTGTGATAAGGTACAAATTGTATGTCAATGGGACCTATGTAGGTCAGGGCCCAGCCAATAATGACCTGGAGCATTATTCCTATGACAGCTACAACCTGGCTACCTACCTTCAGAAAGGAAAAAATGTGATCGGGCTAACGGTCTTTTCTCTTGGAGAAATGAACCCGGTCAGGTACCATGACCTTGGTTTGAGGTTTATTCTAAGGAGTCAGGAAAAAGCCTTCGAACAGCAATTGAACACTGGGACTGCCGACTGGAAAGTCTGGGTGGACAATTCATATGAAGCTACTTTTAGAGGCAAGGATTTCGATGTGCTGGGCTATTTCGCCATGGGTGGTGGCGAGCAGATTAATGGGGCTGCATATCCCTGGGGTTGGATGGAGGCTTCTTTTTCAGATAGTGACTGGAAGCAGGCAAGGGCAGGAGACAGGGGCATTCCTTATGGCCACACACATAGCTATGGACATGCTGAAATCAGCCTAAGCCGAAGGGAGATTCCCATGATGGATGAGGGAGAAGAAAGCAAACCCAAAATCCGGAAAACCGAGGGGTTTTGGGATGATCAGAATTTGGAAAGATGGAGCAAAGGTGAATCAATGGAGTTTCCTGCCAATACCGAAACCACCCTGCTTTTGGATCAATCTTACCTTACCAAAGGGCATACGCAATTTACTTTTTCCGGGGGAGAAAATGCTATAGTGGAAGTAGGCTATGCCGAAACCCTGTTTTATGAAGACAATAGCCAAGGGCACAGAGATGAAATAGAAGGCAAACGGTTTATTGGACAGATGGACCGCTACCTTCTCGATGGAGGTGATGGCAGGGTGTTTACCCAGTTGCTTCCCCGAACTTGGCGGTACATACAGGTCAAAATCAAAACGGGAGGTACATCATTAAAATGGGACAATTATATTGCGCACAAATTTATTTATCCTTTTCAACAGGCTGGTAAGTTCGAAACACCCTTTGAAATACATGAGCAAATATGGGAAACAGGATGGCGAACGGCTTTGCTTTGTGCAGATGAGACCTACATGGACTGTCCCTATTATGAGCAATTGCAATACATAGGAGATACAAGGGTACAGGCTTTGATTTCTCTATATGCAGCGGGGGATGACCGCTTGATGAAAAACTCCCTGCGGCAATTTGCCCATTCGATCACAGATGAAGGCATTGCACAGAGCAGATACCCATCCAACCTTCGGCAGATGATCCCTCCATATTCCCTGTTTTGGATCAATATGCTGCATGATTACTTTATGCACAGGGATGATCCACAATTTGTCGAGGACTACATTCCAAAGATTTTGTCCATTTTGTTTTGGTTTGAAAATAAGATGGAAAGTAACCACCTTCTTGGTCCTATGCCATGGTGGTCTTACACAGACGTTACCGGATGGGAAATGGCCTCACCACCGGGCTTTAAAGAGGGCGGTTCGGTGGTGATGACTTTGCAATTCGTCTATGCCATAGAAGAGGCACTGCCGATTTTGGAAGCATTTGGCAAAGACTTATTTGTGCAGTATTTCTCAGACTTATCCACAAAAATCAAAGCTTCCGTCTACCAAAATGCCTGGGATGAAAGCAGGCAAATGTTGGCAGATAGGGTGGATAAAAGCAGTTTCAGCCAACATGCCAATATTTTCGGTATTTTGACCAATACAGTTCCCGAGGCAGAGCATAAATCCTTATTCCAGCGGATCATTGCGGAGGAGGACATTTCCAAGGCCAATATCTATTTCCGCTTTTACCTTACCCGGACAGCTCAAAAATCCGGCAATGGAGATTACTTTATCAACAACCTGGATACATGGGAAAACATGTTGATGGAAGGACTGAGCACTTTTGCAGAGCATGAAAACAAAACCAGGTCGGACTGCCATGCTTGGAGTGCTAGTCCCAATTTTGAGTTTATCCACACTGTATGTGGCATACAACCCAAATCCAAGCACTTTAAGGAAGTATTGATCGCTCCCAATCCAGGGCACTTATCCACATTTGAGGGTGTGATGCCACATCCCAATGGCCCTATAGAGGTGAAGTATGATTTCTCTGAGCAATATGCGGAAATCAGCCTTCCCGAAAACCTAACAGGTGAATTTATCTGGCAGGGAAAATCCCATGCCTTGAATCCCGGAAACCAAACCATAAAATGGTAAAACCTATTTCATTATGAAAAAGCTACACTTATCCACACTTCTTTCTTTGACCATTCTGCTACTCCTAGCATGCGGCAGTCAGGAGGAAAAGCAACAAGAATCAGAAGGCCAAGAGACATTTGTACCTAATCCCCAAGAACTCCCTGAAAAGGAAGTTCCCAAACTGGCAATTGGAGATAAAGCTCCTTTTTTCCGGCTTCCCAATGTAGATGGAAGTTATGTGTCCATAGATGATTTTGAGGATTCAGATGTTTTGGTCATCAATTTTACCTGCAACCATTGCCCCACAGCCCAAGCTTATGAGGAGCGCTTTATCGATTTGGTAGATGATTACAAAAACAAAGGAGTTGCTTTTGTGGCCATTTCTCCCAATAGCCCCATAGGATTGCTGCCAGAGGAATTGGGCTATACCGATCTGAGCGATGATTTCGAAGCCATGCAGATCCGGTACAGGGATATGGACTACAATTTCCCTTATCTCTATGACGGTGATGTGCACGAATATTCTTTGGCCTATGGGCCTACGGCCACTCCACATGTTTTTGTATTTGACAAGGAAAGAAAGCTGAGCTATTCAGGGAGGCTGGATGCTTCGGAAAAGCCCGGGACAGCCAATGCGGAGGACCTTCGGAATGCCATTGACAAAACTTTGGCAGGAGAAGCATTGGCGGAAGATAAGGCCATTACACCTGCATTTGGATGCTCCACCAAATGGGCCTGGAAAAATGAATACACCAAGAAAGTAAATGAAGAATGGAAGCAAAAGCCTGTAGAAGTAGAGAAAATCTCTCCGGAAGGCTTGGCACAATTGCTCAAAAACGAGACCGATGAGCTCCTGTTGATCAATTTCTGGGCAACCTGGTGTGGACCATGTGTGGTGGAATATCCTGAATTTATAGAAATACAGCGCATGTATGGGGGCAGGGATTTTCAGTTTGTCAGCCTAAGCATGGACAATCCCAACCAAGAGGATAAAGTGTTGAAATTCCTGAAAAGCAAATACTCTGCTGTACCTAATTACCTAATAGACACGGAAGACAAATATGCTGTCATAGATGTAGTAGGAAAAGATTGGGACGGAAGCTTGCCCATTACCCTTCTTATTGAGCCTGGAGGAAATATTGCCCATAAAGTAATGGGAGAAATAAAGCCTCTGGAATTGAAAAGGGCAATTGTAGATCATCCTATGATTGGGAGGTATTATTGAGTGAGCGATTGGTGAATAAGTTAATTGAGATTTACGAAGTACGATTTACGAGGCTTTGACCATACTCCAACTCATCTTGTGTCTTTTGTCTAGCGTCTTTAGTTTTAAAATGATTTACGAAGTACGAATTACGATTTACGAGGCCTTGACTATACTCCAACCCTTCTTGGTTCATCGTACTTGGTACTTGGTACCTTTCTCATATCTCGTATCTCACGCCTCATGTTTGTTATTTACGAAATAAGATTTACGAGGCCTATTACTCACTCCAACCCTTCTTATATCTTATGTCTAGCGTCTTTTGTCTTAAAATGATTGAAGAAGCCGTTTCCATACTCCAACCCTTCTTGGTTCATCGTACTTGGTACTTGGTACCTTTCTCAAATCTCTTGTCTTACGCCTAATGTCTCGTATCTTTATTTATAAATTTAATTGTTCACAAATATATATATGCTTATGGCCAAATTATCAGAAGATCCGAGTTTTCCTTTTTATGTGGCCTCAAGGCTATTTTCCCAAGCTTATAGGGAGCCTTTAGCGGAAATTGGACTCACTTATCCACAGTTTTTGGTCATGATGGTACTTTGGGAAAAGGATGGTCAGATGGTTTCCCAGATTGGTCAAGCCCTTCAGTTGGACTCAGGTACCTTGACACCCTTGCTTAAAAGGCTGGAATCAGCCAACCTGATCAAAAGGGTCAGGTCGGAGTCCGATGAGCGAAGGGTAGAAATCGAATTGACTTATCCTGGAAGCAACCTGCAGAGAAAAGCACAAGAAATCCACACAAAAGCCATGGAGATTTTCAACAACTGGGAAGAAAAAGAGTTGAAACAGTTGAGGTCATTGACTGAAAAACTTATTTCTACTTTTAACGCATCTTGATTCTATGGAGAAAATAACGAAAAGCTACACGGCTACAGCCACCAATACCGGTGGTAGAAACGGACAAGTCAAAACCGATGATGGCATGCTTGATATTCAATTGGCCATGCCTAAAGAGATTGGCGGGGCAGGCGGCAAGACCAACCCGGAACAGCTATTTGCAGCAGCCTGGTCATCTTGTTTTGCAGGAGCTTTGGGAGCCGTTTCCAAAAGAGTAAATACGGATGATGCCAAAATCAGCGTGCAGGTACACTCGGGAGAGGCAGAAAACGGAGGTTATGGATTGGCTGCGGATATTTTGGTCAAGATTCCCCAAGCTACTTCGGTGGAAGAGGCACAGAAATTGGCCGATCTTGCCAACAAGCACTGCATGTATTCTAAAGCCGTAAAAGGCAATATTGAGATAAATGTGAAAGCAGTGGAGTGAGGTTTCTTAGGAAGTCGCAATGATGTAAGGGTTATTGAAGATTATGCTTACTTAGGGCGTGCTGAAAAACGCCAACTGGAGAATAAATGCTTTAAATTTTGATGAATACCCCGATTGTCAGGTATTTTCTTTTTAAGCAGGTGCACGCTTATTTAAATGTTATAGCTTGATTTCCGTGCTCCATAAAATTTTAAAATTCGAAATTTTAAGGCTAGCCTCAGGCATACCATCTTCTTCATTGGGCTCACTCGAAGTATAAGCATACATCTTCATTCGCCCGCTTTGAATCTGGCATACCTGAGACTTTTTCAGCAAGCCCTACTTAGGTCCACAGACCTCAGTCCAATGTTACAGGCCTGTTTCCATTTGTGATTTACGAAGTACGATTTACGAGGCCTAATTTATATTCCAGCCTCTCTCGGTTCTTCGTACTTGGTACCTTTCTCATATCTCGTATCTCACGTCTTTTATTTACGAAGTACGATTGACGAATTACGAGGCCTTTCCCATACTATAACCTTATTTCTGGCGCCTTTGCGCCTCCCGATTTTCGGGACAGGTTAGGCGCGAACCTTTAATACCACGAAGGCACTAAGACACCAAGATGACTTATCCTTGTCATTTTGAACGAAGTGAAAAATCCATTTTGCCTATCATGAACAGACCCCTCCTTCGTCGGGGTGACAAGGAAAAGCCTTTTCCATACTCCAACCCCTCTTGGTTCTTCGTCCTTTGTACTTGGTACCTTTTTCCTCTCTTTCATCCTCCCATAAAAAATCTGGGCAAGCTTAGCTACTTTGCAAATTCTGAATAAGCCTAAAAACTGTAAATTCAGAAGGCCTCATCATGGAGATTCCAAATTCTAGCACTAGCCTTCCCTCAGATACATCCTGCTGATTCATGGTATGGCCTAAGCCGCACCTTACGTAAAAAGCATTTTCTATAGTACTCCCCTGAAGCGCACCTTTTCTCCATAACATCTGCAAAAAATTTTCTGTCATTACCCTGACCTTGGTCCATGTATTGGGGTTGTTTGGCTCGAAAACCACTTTTTCCAAGGCCTCCTTCACGGAGCTTTCTACCATAATTGCCAAGCGACGTACAGGAACAAACCTCCACTCGTTGTCATTGCCCGCCAATGTCCTGGCGCCCCAAAGCAAGAAACCTCTTCCTGGAAACTCTCTGATCACATTTACTGATTTCCCATTTAAAATGTCCACATTGAAATGTTGCTGTTCACTCTGTGAAATGGCTGAAGTCAAGCTTTTAATTCCCTGAAGGGAAACGTTGGCTGGAGCTTTCCAAACTCCCTGACGGGCATCCATATCAGCAAATACCCCTGCTACAAAAGTAGAGGGAGGAAGTATGGGTCTCAATTTCCCAATTTCTACTATCGCAGTTCTAAAATGTCTTGGATTTTGCCTAAGAAGCTCAGCTAAAGTCAAATTTTGTTTTTTACCGCTTTCATCAATTAGTGAAACAGCAACTTCAGATGGTTGAAAAGCATAATTCAACTTACTAATGATATGAGGGAAATACGCAGCAGAAAAGCTCAACCCATTGCTTTGCAATATCCCATTTCTGAAATCTGTCAACATATCCAGGCAGGTCGTGTCTTCTCTGGGAACATCTACCAACAAAAAGCGAGTACGCAATTCGGCACATTGCGCTGTTGCCTTTGCCAAAAGTTGGTAATTAGCACTTTTTCCCAAAAGGCCGGCAGCATCCGGAAAGGATAGAAGTGATATCCTTTTTTCCTTGCGACTTTCTTCCAGTCCACTCAGGTAGTCTCCTAACTTCGCATTGCCCCCGGTTTTCCCTATAGAAACTATAAAGCAATTTTTTCCTCCATTTTCAAAAAAGGACTGGATTCCGTAATATAGCAGGCATGCATTGGGCTTGTTCACCAGTGCATGAAAAGTAGGGGTAGTATTCAAATTGATTTCAAGGGAAATACCTTGTTCCTGTCCGGCTGATCCGAAAAATGTGCTGTATTCTTGAAGAGAGGAGATCATTTTTGGAACCCCAGTCAGGTCAATTCCTGAATTTTCCCCGGAGCACTGTGTGTATCCAATAAATGCAGGTATGGCTGTTTCTACTTCTGCAATATGGGTAGGGGCCAAGGAAACCTCTTCTACATAGACCCCAGGGCTTCTGAAATTTTTAAAAAAGGGATTCGGTTTGGTCATAGCAGCAAAGGTTTGTTAGGGTTGAATAAAGTTAAGGATTTTATAGAAGGGATAAAAAAGAGTTGCTTTGCCAGGTATTGAGGGGGTTATTGGGTGAAAAGTCGAGGGTCCATCGCCATCTGTCCTATTTCATATCATTGATTTACGAAGTACGATTGACGATTTACGAGGCCTTGACCACACTCAAACCCTTCTTGGTTCTTCGTACTTTGTACTTGGTACCTTTTTCTCCTCTGCGATACTTGGCGCCTTAGCGTGAACCCTTTCTTCCTCCCTATTCGAACCCTATTTTTTCACCAAGCAAATAATTGTTTTATGAATTTTGAAATTAACCTAGTACCTTTTTCCGCTGTAAAGTTTTCTGGATAAGTATACCGGAAAACCAATATTACTCAAACCATTAACAATACACCCATGAATAGAAGAGACGCACTACGAAGTCTGGCTTTGGTGACAGGCGGACTTGTATTGGTACCTTCATGTGATTTTTCCCAAGAGGATATTCTCGAGGCATATGACAGGCTCAAGGTCACCCCTTCCATGAAGTCTCTATTGGCAAAAATTGCCGATACCATCATCCCTCCCGGAGAAATCAAAGGAGCAGCAGACCTTGAGGTGCCGGACTTTATTCTGGTCATGGTCAATGACTGCCTGGATGAAAATGCCCAAAAGTCATTTATGAATGGCTTCAATGGATTTGAAGATTATGCAAAAAGCAAATCCGGATCAGCCTTCGGAGAATTGGACAACAAGCAAAGGGAGGAAGTGGTCCTGACAGGGCTTCAGGAAGAGTCGGAAGACAAAAATGAGCTAAGGGCTTTTTTAGGTACCACCAAAAGATTCACCGTTCAGGGCTTCCTATTATCTGAATACATTCAGACAGAAATCAAACCCTACTCACTCATTCCTGGAGACTATCAGGGAGAAGTGTTGATCTCATCATTAAACTCAGAAAAAATCAATGGCTAATTTCAATATAGACGCAAAGCAGGACCGTACTTATCAGGCCATAGTGATCGGTTCGGGAATCAGTGGCAGTTGGGCAGCGAAAGAACTGTGCGAACACGGGGTGAAGACCCTCGTACTGGAAAGAGGAAAGGATGTCAAGCATATCAAAGATTACCCTACCACGAATATGCTGCCTTATGAATTTGAGCACAGAGGGCAGATCACAGAAGAAGTCAGGAAAGAAAATCCCGTAGTGAGCAGGTGTTATGCTTTCCGGGAAGATGCCCAGCATTTTTTTGTGAAAGACAAAGAGCATCCATACGTTCAGGAAAAGCCCTTTGACTGGATACGTGGCTATCAGGTGGGAGGCAAGTCCTTGCTTTGGGCAAGACAGGTGCAGCGATGGTCTGATTTTGACTTTGATGGACCTGCCAGAGATGGTTTTGCGGTGGATTGGCCTATTCGGTACAAAGACCTGGCCCCTTGGTACAGCCATGTGGAAAAATTTGCCGGGGTATCGGGCAACAAAGATGGACTTCCGCAATTGCCTGACGGGGAGTTTCTGCCCGGCTATCCGCTCAATGTAGTGGAAAAGCACTTTCAGCATCAGCTCAAAAAACACTATGGTGACAGCAGACACATGATTTTGGCCCGCTGTGCCCATATCAACGGTAATTTTGATTACTACGCCCAGCAGGGACGGGCAAAGTGCCAAAGCAGGAACTTATGCCAGAGGGGATGTCCATTTGGAGGGTATTTTTCTGCCAATGCCTCCACACTTCCTTGGGCCGAAAAGACCGGTAACCTTACCCTCAGACCGGATTCTTTAGTCCATTCTATCATTTATGATGAAGAAAAAGGAAAAGCCACAGGTGTAAGGGTCATAGACCGATTGAGCAAAGAGATGGAGGAGTTTTATGCAGATGTGATTTTTGTCAATGCCGCAGCCCTGAATACCAACCTGATCCTGTTGAATTCCACTTCCAACAGGTTTCCAAACGGACTTGGCAATGACAATGGCTTGTTGGGCAAATATGTGGCTTTCCACAACTATAGGGCCGGAGTATCGGCGGATTATGAAGGACATTTGGAATACACCACTGAGGGAGGCCGACCGACTTCGGGATATTTCCCAAGGTTCAGGAATCTTGAAAAGCAGGAAACCGACTTTCTCAGAGGTTACGCAGCAGGCTTCAGTGCCAATAGAGGACCTTATGCCGATCAAAATGGTATTGGGATGGAATTAAAGGAAAATATACTCAACCCCGACAAATGGGGGCCGTGGAGAATAGGCTCACACATGATGGGCGAAACCATCCCAAAAGAGTCCAATTATGTGGCTTTGGACAACAGTCTTAAGGATGAATGGGGCATACCTCAGCTCAAAATCAACGTGGACTATGATGACAATGACGAAAAGATGATCAAAGATTATTTGGAGCAGACTTCTGAAATGTTTGAAAAAGCAGGATTTGTCAATATCAGAACCAGGGATGACCACCGTGCACCTGGGCTTGATATTCACGAAATGGGAGGCGTGAGAATGGGTAAAGACCCAGCGACTTCCTTGCTGAATGGAGATAATCAGCTACATAGCGTGCCAAACGTATATGTTACAGACGGGGCTAGCATGACTTCCACAGCTACACAGAACCCATCATTGACGTACATGGCCTTCGCTGCCAGGGCGGCGCACCATGCCATGAAGAACTTATAACTTTAGATCCATCTTCAGCACGTAACTGTCCGCTGTCATAAACAAGGTCTTTTCGTCAGTAGAAAAAGCACAATTGGAGGTGGCCTCCCCGGTATGAATTCTGGCTAAGGCCTCTCCTTCTGGGCTAAAAACCCAGACTCCTCCGGGACCTGTGGCAAAGATCACACCGGAGGTATGCACTTTCATGCCATCAGGCAAGCCCTTGTACCCATCCCGACCTACTTTGTCAGTGGCATCAAAAAACAGGTTTCTACTGTTGAGATTTCCATCCATATCCACCTCATACACATACCACACGGCCAGATCGGGATCGGAATTTGCCACGTACAACAAGCTCTGATCCGGGCTGAAGGCCAGTCCATTGGGTCTTGTAAGCCGGTCAAGAAGCTGCAGTTCACCCGAATTTCTCAGTACATACAATCCCTGAAAATCCAGCTCCTTGGCAGGATCGTCCATGTTTTTTTCCAATCCATATGGAGGGTCACTGAAATACATTCTACCCATAGCATCATAAACCACATCATTGGGGCTATTGAGCCGTTTTCCCTCATAGCGGTCTGCCAATGTCACAAATGAAGCTTTGGGCTCATCCAAGGGGCTGTCCATATAGGCCATCCTACGGTCCCCATGTTGGCACATGACCAAGCGTCCTTCGGGTGAGAATACCAACCCATTTGCACCCACTTCGCCTCCCCGATCGGTATCCCCGGTATATCCGGATGGTTTGAGGTACAGGCTTTTATTTCCTTGCATGTCCACTTTGAAAATGGAGTTTTGGGGAATGTCTGTGTATAGCAATGCCTGTTCGGCTTCCCACCACAGTGGCCCTTCGGTCCAGTCATGCCCCTCAGCCAGAATGATCAAAGGCGTTTCAGGATCAATCAGTTCCAAGGCCCTGTCATCAAAGATTTCTATAAAGGCATTTTCTTTGGTGGGAGTAAAAGTACAAGACATAAGAAAGATCAGTATGATGGTGATACAAAATGAAAATTTATGCATACCTGAATGGATAAGGTTAAAGTATCAACTAAATTAAATATTATTGTGTGGAATGCCTGCATTTTAATGCTGTTTTAAATCACCAAAAATGAAGGAGTCGAATAAAAAGATCACTTTCATCGATATTGAAGTAGAACCCAATAGTGGAAAGATATTGGATATTGGAGCAGTCAATTCCGATGGAAACACCTTTCATTCCCGAAATACGGGTGATTTTCTGGATTTCATAAAAGACTCCTCATTTTTCTGCGGCCATAATATACTCGGTCATGATAACGTTTATTTCGAAAAGATTGGAATTGTTTTTCCCCATATCATCGATACCCTTTACCTATCACCACTGCTTTTTCCCAAACAGCCCTATCACCATTTGGTCAAGGATGATAAACTACAATCTGACAGTCTCAATAACCCTTTCAATGATGCCCTAAAAGCTAAAGCACTGTTTTTTGATGAGCTAAGTGCTTTCAGGTCCTTGGATGAAGGTATTCAGGAGATTTTTTATGCCCTATTGAATCAAACCGACGCTTTTAAGGGGTTTTT
Organism: Arthrospiribacter ruber; assembly: GCF_019343195.1. GTDB lineage: Bacteria > Bacteroidota > Bacteroidia > Cytophagales > Cyclobacteriaceae > Arthrospiribacter > Arthrospiribacter ruber. The sequence continues at coordinate 100,102 of NZ_RPHB01000003.1, read as the reverse complement.
TGAATTTCTGAATTTCAAAAAAAATGTGGATAAGCCTGCGAAATTGGTCCGTGAAAAATTTAAAGGTTTGCTCTGCTCTCACTCGGAACTGGAGAAAATGGTCGGTGAAAAGCCTCTTTCTTTGGCCTATGCCTTATCACTTATCCACAGTGGGGACCGCAATAGCATTACTCCGCCCTGGGTTCTTCGTCAATTCCCTGACACAGACAGGCTTTTGACCCTTTTGAGAGGCAGACCTTGTTTGCAAGGCTGTACTTATTGTAATGAAAAGCATGATATCCACTTGGGTTTGCAGCAGATTTTTGGCTTTGATAGGTTCCGGTCATACGGTGGGGAGCCTTTGCAGGAAAAGGCTGTACAGGCTGCGATGGACGGTAAATCTTTATTGGCCATTTTCCCTACAGGTGGAGGTAAATCCATCACTTTCCAATTGCCCGCACTGATGGCCGGAAGAAATGAAATGGCGCTTACAGTGGTAATTTCCCCCTTACAATCCCTTATGAAAGATCAAGTGGATAATCTTGAAACTATGGGCATCACCGAAGTAGTCACGATCAATGGTCTCCTCGACCCTATTGAAAGGGCTAAATCCTTTGAAAGAGTAGAAGATGGTTCCGCTTCCCTGCTTTATATTTCTCCGGAGTCACTTCGTTCCAATACTATTGAACGCTTATTGCTGGGCAGGAAAATTAACCGCTTTGTCATCGATGAAGCACATTGTTTTTCTTCATGGGGACAGGACTTCAGGATTGATTACCTGTATATCGCAGATTTTATCCGTTCACTTGAGCAAAAGAAAAGATTGCAAGATCCAATTCCCATTTCCTGCTTTACGGCCACTGCCAAACAAAAAGTAATTGAAGATATCCGAAAATATTTCCAGGAAAAGCTAGGCTTGAACCTAGAAATTTTCCGCTCTACGGTATCCCGGACAAATCTGAAATTTGAGGTGGTGGAAAGAAATAGAGAGGATGAGAAGTATGCCGCTCTCCGTGACCTATTGGAGGCCAAACAATGCCCCAGCATCATCTATGTTTCCAGGACGCGTAGGGCTTTTTTACTGGCAGAAAGGCTGAATAAAGACGGTTTTCAGGCAAGGGCCTACCATGGTAAAATGGATAAAGCGGAAAAGACCGAAAACCAGAATGCCTTCATTTCAGGAGAGGTGAACATCATGGTCGCCACTTCGGCATTTGGTATGGGTGTGGACAAAAAGGATGTGGGGCTTGTGGTTCATTATGAGATTTCAGATTCACTGGAAAACTATGTACAGGAAGCAGGCCGTGCAGGCCGGGATGAAAACATTGAAGCGGACTGCTTTGTACTGTTTGATGAAGAAGACCTCAGCAAGCATTTTATCCTGCTCAATCAGACCAAACTTACTATCAAGGAAATTCAGCAGGTGTGGAAGGCCATAAAGGAACTTACACGCTACCGTAAGCAGGTATCCAATTCTGCTTTGGAAATTGCAAGAAAGGCGGGTTGGGACGATTCTATCATGGATCTGGAAACCCGGGTGACCACGGCTATAGCTGCTTTGGAAGATGCTGGGTATTTAAAAAGAGGTCAGAACATGCCCAAAATTTTTGCCAGCAGCATTCAGACCAAAACTGCGCAAGAAGCCATTTCCAAAATTGAATTGTCCACAATGTTTTCGGAAAAGCAAAAAGAAAAAGCAGTCCGGATCATCAAAAAACTTTTCTCCTCCAAAAGTCGAAAAAAAGCCAAAGACGAAGAAGCAGAGGCAAGGGTCGACTACATCGCAGATCATCTGGGCATGGTCAGGGAGGATGTAATCGAAATCATTCAATTGCTCAGGGAAGAGAAAATCCTTGCGGATGCCAAAGACCTAAAAGCCTTTGTCCGTAAATCCGAAAATATCAACCGCTCCTTGGAAATTGTGGATTCCTTTGGACGTTTGGAAAATTTTTTACTTCCGCTTTTATCCCAAAAGGCAGAAGTGTATAACCTCAAAGCCCTGAATGATGCTGCTGAGTTAGAAGGCTTGCAAGGGGTCACTCCGGCCCTTATACGCTCAGTATTCAATTATTGGAGCATCAAAAATTGGGTGGACAAAAGGTTTTCCAAAACCTCCAAAAACCACGTGGAACTCAAATTGAACCTGCCCTTGGAAGAGTTGAAGGAGAAGTTTCACCAAAGACATGAAATTGCTAAATTTATCATCCATTACCTTTTTGAACATGCCGATTCTCCGGACAATGATCTGCCGCTATTCTCCGGGGAGATGTCAGTGGATTTTTCTGTTCAGGAACTCAAAGAAGGTTTCGGAGCCTCTTCAAGTCTTTTTGTAAAAAATTGTACCTCAGCAGAGGTGGAGGATGCCCTTTTTTACCTCTCCCGAATAGAATCTCTAAAAATAGAAGGTGGATTTCTCGTTCTTTATAACAGGCTGACAGTAGAAAGAACCATAGAAGACACTCGTTCCCGTTATAAGCAGGAGGACTATCAGAAATTGGAGAAATTTTACGAAAACAAGGTGCAGCAGATCCATATCGTAGGAGAATATGCCAAAAAGATGATCGCCGATTATCAGGATGCCCTGCGCTTTGTCGAAGATTACTTTCAGATGAATTATTCCGCATTTCTCAACAAATATTTTAAAGGCGAGAGACAAAAAGAGATCAGCCAGAACATCACCCCGGCCAAATTCAAGCAACTTTTCGGTGAACTGTCACCTGCCCAATTGAAAATCATTAAGGACAAAGACTCCAAGTATATCGTGGTGGCGGCGGGTCCTGGCAGCGGCAAAACCCGCATACTTGTCCACAAACTGGCAGCCCTTCTCTTGATGGAAGATGTCAAGCAGGAACAGTTGCTGATGCTTACTTTTTCCCGGGCGGCGGCGACTGAATTTAAGAAGCGGCTGATGGACCTGATCGGAAATGCTGCCTTGTATTTGGACATCAAGACCTTTCATTCCTATTGCTTTGACCTCTTGGGAAAAATGGGGACTTTGGAAAAATCAGATGAGATTATCGCACAGGCCACCAAACTCATCAGGGAAAACAAAGCAGAGATCAAAGAAATCACCAAGACGGTGTTGGTCATCGATGAAGCCCAGGACATGAGTGCAGAAGAATATGCTTTGGTAGAAGCCCTGATGGATCAAAATGAAGAAATGAGGGTCATTGCCGTAGGCGATGATGACCAGAACATCTACGAATTCCGGGGATCAAGCTCCCAGTATTTGGAAAGGTTTATCACAGAAAAGAAAGCCGTCAAGTATGAGTTGGTGGAAAATTTCAGAAGCAAGAGCAATCTCGTGGACTTCAGCAACCAATGGGTGGAAACCATTGCCCAAAGACTAAAGCATACTCCCATCATGGCCAAGGACCAAAGTCCCGGTGAGCTCAGGCTCACAAAGCATATTGGGGATTTTATGGTCAGGCCTTTGGTGGATGAGGTTTTATCCACAGACCTGAACGGTACTGTCGGCGTACTGACCAAAACCAACGAAGAAGCCCACAAAATAGTAAGTTTGCTAATTCAGAATGGCCTTCCTGCAAGCTTGGTCCAAAGCAATGATCTTTTCAATCTGCTTAACCTATATGAGGTTCGGATATTTTTCAAAGCACTTAAACTTCAGCCTGGGGAATACACCATTCTGGAAGAGAAATGGAATTATGCCAAAGAGGTTTTGATAAAGGAATTTGGTCACAGTACCCACTTCGATTGGGTCAGCAACATGTTGGAGGATTTTGAAAAGATCTATCCCAAGGTCAGGTTTAAAAGTGACCTGGAAACATTCATCTTGGAGTCCCGAATCGAGGATTTTTACAGATTGTCTTCTGAAAGCATATTGGTTTCCACTATTCACAAGGCCAAGGGAAAAGAATTTGATCAGGTATTTCTGATGCTTCAACAGAAGCAGATCAGAGAAGAAAAAGAAAAGCGATTGCTTTATGTGGGGATGACGAGGGCAAAAAGTCTGCTTTCCATTCATTACCAAGGTCAGTATTTGGACACATTGAAAGTTAATCAGATGAAATTCAAAGAGGAATCCAATCTATTCGAAGATACCGATACCCTGATCATGCAGCTGTTGCATAAGGATATCTTTCTAAGTTTTTTTCATAGCCGACAGCGGGAGGTTTCCCGACTCAGACCTGGGGAAAAGCTCAGGTTTAACGGGCAGGATTGCCTTAATGCCCAAGGACAGCCTATACTTCGTTTTTCATTTGCTTTCCAAAAAACCATTGAGCAGCTTGCAATGAGAAATTACCTGCTGAAAAGCGTCAAGGTCAATTGGATGGTGTATTGGACGGATTCCGATACGGGAAAGGAAGCTTTGGTGGTGTTGCCAGAGGTGGTTTTTGGCAAAAGTGAAGTGAGTGGGGACACTGATTTAGATAAAAGAAACTTGTGATTAGAAAAATCCTCCAATTTTTATTCTGAAGTGATAAAAATTAAATCCATTTTGGTTCAAAAAACAGGCAGGCTTGACCTGATCCAATATTTTTACAGAACAGGACTAAATAATATACCAAATCAATTTACAAATTGTAAATTACATTTTGTAAATTACAATTTGTAAATCAAACTCACTTTTACCATGCAACCTATCAGTCCTTTTCCTACCACTGGCTATTTTGGTCCTGAATATTTCTGCGACAGGGAAGTGGAAACCCGGAGTGTTCTATCCATGCTAAAACGATGTTAAAGAATACTATGGCGTCTATGATGTACTATTCCAAAGGTGGATGGATAGGCAGATTTAACCCAACAAATTTCACATCCGCATAAATCCCATCACTCGAACAACGCCAACATACTCTCCCTATCCAAGGCCCCCAAGAAGCTGTCACCCTCAGAGATGACTTCTTTGGCCAATTTACTTTTGGCTTGCTGCAGCTGCATGATTTTTTCTTCCACAGTATCTTTACAGATCATCCTGTATGCGATGACATGTTTTTCCTGCCCCATGCGGTAGCAGCGGTCTATGGCCTGATTTTCTACGGCAGGATTCCACCAGGGATCCAATACATACACATAGTCTGCGGCAGTAAGATTTAGGCCGGTTCCCCCGGCTTTAAGGCTGATCAAAAACACCCTTTTCTTCTCATCCTGCTGAAATTGCTGCACCACATTTTCACGTTCTTTCAGGGAAGTCTTCCCGTCGAGATAGGCATATTCTATCAGGTTGTCCTCCAGTTTTTCCTGCACCAATGCCAGCATTTTTACAAACTGACTGAATACCAATATCTTGTGTTTACCGGTTTTCTCCAGGATATGTTCCAGCAGCATTTCAATTTTCACCGATTCATTGGCAGCTTCGGTATGCTGTACTAAGTTGGTGGCATCACAGGCCAGCCGGAGTTTGGTCAGGCCTTCCAGCACATACATTTTGGAGTTTTCGGCTCCCTCCTCCTCAAATTTCTTGAGCAGGTAGTCCCGGTATTCATTTCTATAGGCATCATAAATCTTCCTTTGGGCAGGCTTCATCACACAATACAGGTATTCCTCTGTTTTGTCTGGGAGTTCGGTCAGTACCTCTTCCTTCGTTCTCCTCAGTACAAAAGGCTTGATTTTGTGCTGCAATTCACTGAGAATCTCCCTGTCACCGTTTTTGAGCGGCTTGAGGTAATTGTCCTTGAAACTTTTGAAAGACAGGAAAAATCCGGGATTGACAAAGTTCATCTGTGCGAAAAGCTCAGCCAGGCTGTTTTCTATAGGTGTTCCTGTCATGGCCATTTTGACCTTTCCTTTTAACTTGGTAATGGCCTTGTACCGCTGTGATTGGGTGTTTTTGATGGCTTGGGATTCGTCCGCAATGATGGCTTCAAAATGTATCTGCTGGAGGAGTGGCAGGTCATTGATGACCAGGCCATAGCTTGTCAGGATCACCTGATGTTGGCTGAGCTCTTCCAAAGAGTCAGACCTATTGCCATGATGGACAAAATAACCCAGGTGGGGTGCAAATTTTTCCAGTTCATTTCTCCAGTTGAACAAGAGCGTGGTCGGGGCGACTACCAGTACCTTCGCCTTTTTGTTCTGCTCGATCAGCTTACAGATCAGGGCAATCATCTGAAGGGTCTTGCCCAAGCCCATATCGTCTGCGAGGATTCCTCCCCATTGATATTCCTGGAGGAAATTGAGCCAGTTTAGGCCTGTATGCTGGTATTTTCTCAGTTCGGCTTTCAGTTTCTTAGGTATTTTGGCAGTTTTGATTTGGGTAAATTCCGCGAGCTTGGCCTTTTTTTCCTCCAATTCACGGATGACCTCTGGGAAGCTTTGGGCCTCTTCAAATTCGTCCAACACATGGAAAAGGGTTTTGGGTACTTTCAGCCCTTCTTTCTCGGCTTCTCCGGAGCGGAACAGCTTGCTGAATTTTTTGACCCATTCCTGTGGCAATACCCCAATACTTCCATCTGCCAATTCTACAAATTCCTGATCTCGATCCAGGGCCTTTTTGATGTCCTTCAACTTGACCTTTTGATCCCCAAAAGCCACTTTGGCGCTGACTTCAAACCAGTCCTGTGTGGAGCCAAACTCCATGGAAATGGCTGGAGGGAAGGGGTTGTACTTTTTGATTTTGATTTTTTCCAACCCAAAGACCCGCACCTGTTCTGATTTGAGTTTTTCAAAAGCTTTGAAAAACCAAAGATCCTTCATAAAACTGTCCTGATTCAGGTAAAAAAGTCCCTGACTTCCGGCATTTTTGAAATTGGGATGGAGCTTCCTTAAAAATTCTACGTATTCATCTTCGTAATCTTCATCCCGCAGGTATATGGCTTTGTTGTCTGCATCGATAATGGTACTTTGTTCCAATGGGTTGGAAAAAGCAGATTCAGCATATTTCACCTGCGGGCGCAGCAGGATAAGGCCATTCAGTTCAGAAATGTACAATTGCTTTTGAAGCGGTCCCGGGTTTTCGGATTCTTTGAGGGTACCGGTTTTATCCGAGATTTCTATAAAAGAGGCCATAGGCAATAGGATATGTTTGAAGTATTGGTCAAATTCCTTATCCAACACTTGGATAAAGCTGTTCTTCATTTGAAAGGCAAGTAATTTTAATAGGCGCTCGCTATCAAAAAGCAACAAAGCCTGATTTTTGTACACGGCAAAAACCTGGGTAAAAATGATCTGATCCTGCAATTCAGCCAAATCATATTTATTATCTCCAAATTCAATGATGGTCCTGATATTGTATATAACACCTCCTTTATCTATCAACAACTGGGCATTGGCTTTGAATGCCTCCAAGGGCTTATCAAAGTGCGCTTTTCGGATTTTATGGGTTTCATACTGAAAGCCCTTAAACACAAAAAGGGGATATTCTTTGGCTGCTATATAAAATTCCCTGAACTGATCAAAAGGATTCATGCTGGATTTGTTGAGCAATGACTTTTGGAACCTGTCCCTAAGGAATAAAATGCGCTCAAGATCCTGATTTCTTTTTAAGCGGATATCATGAGGATCATCCAGCCGCTCAAACTTTACGGAGAAAGCCTCCGGGTCCTTTTTGGAACCTTTGGCCATAAAAGGTATGATTTCAGTAAAGCTACCCCATTGGTTATAGCAAAAGGCAAAAGCCACATTGTAAGTACCAATGTCCACTTCCTTGGTGTCTTGGAAGGATCCCATGCCAAGGCTTTTTATCTTTGCTTGGTTTAGGTAATGTGTAAAATTACTTTTGTATTGGTCCAGGTTGACCAAGCCATTCAACTCGCCCGAGCTGATCATAATAATCCTTTGGTCATGCAGGACAAAATCCATGGCACTGAGCGGGTCTTTCAGCTGCTCTTTCAGGCCCATTTCCTCCACTTCCATCAAAATCATTTTTTCCCTTTGTTCTCTGGTAAGTAGGCCCAATTCCCTCTTGTCCTTTCCCTCAAATCTTATTTTAAGCCACTTGAGGCCAGCCCTTACCAGGTGGGGTCTTTTAATGCTGCCATTGATGGTGACCTGTCCCTCGTCGTAGGTGACAGACAGCTCATCCATGTAGGAATAGCCCGAGACATAATAGATGATGCCGTTTTCCAGGAATTTGACGCTCTTCAGGTTCGCATCGTAATAGTTGTTATTGGGATCATCCGGGATAAGCTCGTGAAACTTATCCATCTCCTCCAAAGAACAAGGAATGCTAATGGGGAAAGCAGTGATTTTATCGCTTTTTTGGTCTTTGGGCTCATCAGAAAGGATTTTTTTGAAATCACTTTTCTTGTTGTGCAGAATAAAATAAAGCGCAGCGGCTACATGCTTGCATTCAAGTTCCTGTTCGAAGTAGATGCATTCGCAACTGGAATCCTCTTCCTCATCATAATCGCTAAAAAAATCAGGTTCGGGTGAAAGGCTAAGGTTGATCTGCACCTGATATGACTCCTCAACATTTCCCTTTACCTGGAAATGAAGGTTTTGAGTATCCGGATCAAAGTACCTGTACCTGACCCCTCCGGATTGGTACAGCATATAGCCTTTCTGCTTTATAGACTTGTTGATATAATATAAAAAATTGTCTGCGTGGTTAAGTTCTGTTTTGGATAAAGGCATAATTGAGGTTTTTCAAAAATAGGAAGAGGAAGGTGGAAATGGAAGGGCAAAGTTTAAAACATCGAGCAAAAAAAATTTTTCAATTCTGCCCATTTATATAATGGATTAAAGCTATCAAGACTAAACACTGTTCAGTGTCCAGGTAGATTTGTCCCCCGTCTCATCTACCTTACAATCACTTATTCATCCTTCATCCCTCCTCCTTCCTCCTTCCTCCTTCCTCCTTCCTCTCCGACTGGACGACCAGTCGGACAGGCTTCCTCCTTTCCTACACCGGTTCTTGCTGACTCAAGCAGTGGAAGCTTCCCAAGCCCCAGATCAGGTCCCAAGAGTCTACCCCAACTACTTTTCGGTCGGGGAAGCAGGATTGGAGAATGGAAAGTGCTTTGTCATCATTTCTGTCACGGAAGGTTGGGACGATTACAGATGTGTTGGCAATGTAGAAGTTTGCATAAGAAGCTGGCAGACGCATATCTTCAAAGATAATGGCCTTTGGCATGGGTAGTTCCACAATGTTCAGAGATTTCCCTGTTTCTAAGGTCATCTTTTCAAGCAATTCCACATTTTCTTTGAGTTCCTCGTAATTTTCATCGGAGCTATCGTCCTCTACTACTGTCACCACGGTATCTGCATTTACAAAACGGGTCAGGTCATCAATATGACCATCCGTGTCATCACCAACGATTCCATCCTTCAACCACAAAATATTTTCCACTCCATAATATTCCTGTAGATAAAATTCAATTTCGGATTTGGAGAGATGTGGATTTCTGTTGGGATTGAGTAGACAGGCTTCAGTGGTCATCAAGGTACCTTTTCCATTGACCTCTATGGATCCACCTTCCATAATGATGCCCGGACTGAAAGTTGGGATATTCCTATACCGTGCTATGTGGTAAGGGATTTCGTTGTCCAGGTCGAAGGGCGGGTATTTTCCTCCCCATGCGTTGTAATTCCATTTGACCAAGGCTTTGCGGTGCTCGGCTTGTTCATTTACCAAAAATGCTGGCCCATGGTCCCTGCACCAAGCATCGTTGGTGGAGAATTGATGGAAAAAAACCTGATCCATATCCGCTTTTGCCTGTTCTAAGTGCTTTAGTGCAAAGTTTTCCATGGTCTGATTGCCAACATTGATATGTACCTCCTCTCCTTCCGTTAGCAATTGGATAAATTCCGCATAAGCGGGAAAAATACTATCAATTTTCCCAGGCCAAGATGCTTCTTTGTGGGGCCAACTCAACCAGGTAGCCAGATGCGGTTCAAATTCTGCGGGGAACCTATATCCAAATGCTTTTGGGGTTTTAACCTCAGTCTTCATCGATAAATCGTTTGAGGATGGGGGTATAAGTTTCGATACGGCGGTCTCTGAGGAATGGCCAATGCGTCCGGTATCTATCAGATTGGGACATGTCAATGGTTTCCACATGCACCAGCTCATTTTCATGGTCTGCCTGATAGGTCACCCAACCAAAAGCATTGGTAACAAAAGAACCTCCCCAAAATTTCATATCACCTTCTATTCCTACACGATTGACAGAAATTACAGGAACTCCATTGGCCACTGCATGGGATTTTTGGACGGTTTGCCAAGCATGATATTGTTCCTTGTTGGTGACTTCATCCTGATCTTTGTGCCAACCGATGGCGGTAGGATAAAAGAGGAGTTCGGCTCCCATCAAGGCAGTGATACGGGCTGCCTCAGGGTACCATTGGTCCCAACAGATCAATACTCCGATGGTCGCAAACTTAGTTTTGAAAACTTTATAACCGAGGTCTCCCGGGGTAAAATAAAACTTCTCATAATAGCCGGGATCGTCCGGAATGTGCATTTTTCTATATTTCCCTAAATAGCTTCCATCTGCATCCAATACAGCAGTGGTATTGTGGTACAAGCCTTCAGCCCGTTTTTCAAAAAGGGAGGCGATGATTACTATGCCGAGTTCTTTGGCAAGCTGGCTAAACTGTTCTGTTGCAGGTCCCGGGATTTTTTCTGCCAGTTCAAAATTGCCATGGTCTTCTATATCGCAGAAATAAAGGGAACCGAAAAGTTCCTGTAAGCATACAATTTGGGCACCTTTGGCAGCTGCTTCCCGGATGCCTTGTACTGATTTTTGGAAGTTGGAAGCAAGATCAGCACTGCAGGAATTCTGAACTAAGCCTACTTTTACAAGTCTCTTCAAGGTAAAATTTGTCAAAAGATGAAAATATGGTTTAAAAATAAACCAAAAAACTGATAATGGATTGAAAAAATCCCAGTTCTCGCAAAAAATTTTTGGTGCCTAAACAGACTAAAATCCACTTTATCCACATTCACATCTATTTGTGAATGTATTTGGAAAGTAATACTTTCAGGAAAAGAAAATTAGTATGAGAAATTTTTTGAAATTGCTTAAGCGACCAATTGTTTTTTTATTGAGAAGACCTGTATTATGGTTTGCCAAAAAAGTGGCTTCCTCTCCGGACAGGGAAAAGGTCTTTGAAAGGCTCTCAGAGGTATATGAGGATATCATTTCCAATCCCAAATCCAAGTATGGTAACCTTTATACCAAAGATTTCAGGGACAATAACTTTATCATATTTTCCGACCTCCACAAAGGCAACAAAGGACGTAGGGATGAATTCAGGCATGCCGAAGGCAATTACCTGGCAGCATTGGAATACTACAACACCCATCAGGCCAATTATATCAACCTGGGCGACTCTGAGGAGTTCTGGAAGTTCAATATTTTCCAGATCATGCAGCACAATAAAAAGAATTTTGAAGCTGAAAAGAAATTCGTCTCAAGAAAGGCTTTTTACAAGGTTTATGGCAACCATGACCTTTTTTGGAAGATCGACCCTTTTGCCAATATGTTCCTTTGGCAACTCTATGGTGAGACCATCAGGATATATGGAGGAATAGTCATACGGGTACATTATGATGAAGGCAGGCACATTGATGTATTCTGTACTCATGGGCATCAAGGTGACCGGAGGAGTGATGGCAATAAGTTTTCCGTGTGGTTTGTTTCCTACATCTGGGGCCCGTTGCAGGGTTTTTTGGGCATCAATATCAATACTCCGGCGGTGGTACAGTCCGAAAAAACCCTCCACAACCGCCTGATGTACGAATGGAGTCAGCAACAGGAAAATGTGGTCCTGATCACCGGGCATACCCATCAGCCTATTTTTCATTCTTACAGTCATATCCAATACCTAAAGGCAAGCTTGGAAGAAGCAAAAGAAGCAGGTGATAAGGAAAAGGAAAAGGCACTATTGGAGCAGATAGAAAGGCATCCCAGTCAATGTGAGGACGAGAAAGCTGCTTTACCAAAGTACAAACCTACCTATTTCAATGCGGGATGCTGTTGCTATGATGATGGCAGCATCACGGGAATAGAAATCAAAGACGGGATATTTCGCTTGGTCAGGTGGCATTATACCGAAAAAGGAAAATCAGAAAGAGAAATCCTGGAAGAGTTACCTTTGGAAGAACTTCAAAAGATGTTTTTTTATGCTTGAGCGGAGAAAAGGTGGTTCACGCAAAGGTAGCAGAGGGGCCAAGGATCGCAGAGAAGAAAATGGTACCAAGTACAATGTACGATGAACCAAGAAGGTTTGGAGTATGAATTAGCCCTCGTAAATCGTACTTCGTAATTAAAAGAGAAGAGACATGAGATTCGAGATATGAGAAAGGTACCAAGTACCAAGTACAAAGTACCAAGATGGGTTGGAGTATGGAAACGGATTTACCTTGTCACCCCGACGAAGGAGGGGTCTGTTCATTGTGGGCAAAAATGGATTTTTCACTTCGTTCAAAATGACAAGCCGAAGCCTTCTTGGTGTCTTAGTACCTTCGTGGCATTAGAAGTTCACGCGAAGTAGCGCAGAAACAATAAAGGCAGGATCGGAGTTGCAAACTCCTTTACCAGAAGTCCGAAGGCACAGCCTCCAGACAACAAGGAAAGGCGCTAGAAATAAAAGGTTGGAGTATGAATTAGGCCTCGTAATTCGTAAATCGTACTTCGTAAATCACAATTGGAAAGTCCTGCAACGGAGGTCAGTGGTTAGAGGACAGTCGCCTGTGGACTATTTTTCCATCACAGTACCACATTGCTTACACTTGGTATGCTCAGGATTGCTCCAAAAACGCTCCATAATAGGGGGCAATTGATTGACAATATCCGTGACCTCATGAAATTCTTCATAAAGCTTGTTGCCACAGTTTTCACAATGCCAGATAAATCCGTCCTTTTCCCCCTGCTTTCTGTACCTTTCCATGACCAGGCCAATGGTGTTGGCGGGTCTTCTAGGTGAGTGCGGCACTCCTGCCGGTAACAAAAACATTTCACCCGGACCGATCTTAATGTCTTTGACTTCCCCCTCATCTACTATTTTGAGGGTGATCTCTCCTTCTACCTGATAAAAAAACTCTTCCCCTTCATTGTAGTGAAAGTCCTTTCGGGAATTGGGCCCGCCGACTACCATTACTATGAAATCGTCATTCCCTTTATACATGACCTGATTGCCTATGGGCGGTTTGAGCAGGTGTCGGTTGTCCTCAATCCACTTCTGAAAATTAATAGGTTTTGCCACTGGCATAAGAAAACTGATTTGGTTGATACAAAGGTTAACAGCAATAAGCTTTAAAAGTATTAAAAAAACCGTCAAATTTGGAGGCTAAAGCTTCAATTCCCATGAATTTACCCATTATAGATACCCACTGTGACCTTCTTTCCTACCTGGCTACAGTCCCACAAGCATCTGCTGACAGGGCTGAAGACATTGCCTGCGCCTTCCCACTTCTCGAAGCCGGGAATGTAAAAATGCAGGTCTGTGCCATTTACACCGATGTGAGACCGGGAAGCATGGAGCTTGCTACCAAGCAGGCATACATGTTTCGGGAGACCTTAATGAAGTTTGGTGAAAAAGTTTCTTCAGTGAACGCCGGATTTGTAAGTGAAATTGAAAAAAGCAAAAAAATCGGCCTGGTTACAGCGATTGAAAATGCTGCTGGCCTGGCAGATGAAAAAGCACCCATCGCAGCTGCATTCAGTCAGTTGGAAAACTTGCTCAAACTGACCGGAAGGATGGCCTATATCTCTCTCACCCACCATACGGAAAACAGGTTTGGCGGGGGAAACTATACCGAAGGAATTGGCCTTAAAGATGACGGAAAAAGGCTTTTGGATTACATTTCCGGTAGAAAAATAGCCATTGACCTTTCCCATACTTCCGACCTTTTGGCAGAAGGTATACTCCATCATATAGATTCAAAAAACCTGGATATCCCTGTCATTGCCAGCCATAGCAATTTCAGGTCGGTTTGGGATCACAAAAGAAACTTACCGGATGAATTTGCCCAGGAAATCATCAGAAGAAAAGGAATTATAGGAATCAATTTTCTCAGGGCCTTTCTGGACAATGAGGAGCCTGAAAGGGTATTTGAACATATCCTATATGGCTTTGGAGCTGGGGCAGAGGATCAGATGTGTTTTGGGGCGGATTTCTTTTACACCAAAAATTTCCCGGACAAGTCCCGATTCCCTTTTTACTTTCCTTTGGTGGAAAATGCCAGCAAATATCCTTCTATTTTGGAAAGGTTATCCAAAGACCTGCCTCAAGAAAAGCTTGAAAAACTGGCCTTCAAAAATGCCCAGAGATTCTTCTCATCTTTATTTGTCTAACCAAAAGTCAAGTCCATGTCTTCCCATCATTTTGTCAAAGAACAGCAGGAACCAGCGCTTTTGATTCTCGGTACAGAGGGGATTTCCTATGATCAGATTGCTCCTTTGCTGGAGTGGGTACCTACTGTGATAGTGGTGCAGGAAGAGGTGTATAGGGTGATTTCTTGGGGAATCAAAATAGACCTGATACTGGCTGACCTGAATTTTCAAAAATCCAATATCAGGCTGTTGGAAGAACAGTATCCGGTGAAGTTTTTGGGAGTCCGTGATGGTCAGTTCCTGGAAGAAGCATTCCAATACCTCATAGCGACCAAGCATACCGCTGTTAATATTGTAGGCTTTGACCACAAGAATGTTTTTGCACTCGAGGAAAAGCTTTCCTTTTTGGATATCACTGTAATTGATGGTGCTATGCGGTATTTTCCCGTTAAATCCGGTAAGATTAAAAAGTGGTTTCCAGAAACCTCGGTTCATATCCATGCGCCCGAAGGGACTTTAATCTCTTTTGGAACGCAGGAAGGCAACAGCATCTTGCAGGTGGTCTATGCCACTATGGTCGATGTACCGGAAGGATTGGCCACTTTAGAGGGTAAAGGAGTTTTTTGGGTGGGAGAGATTTTGGATAAAAAATAAAATGAAGATTATTTTTGATAGCCTCCTCACAATCGGGCAGACAATATCCTGTCTCTTCCATTAAGGTCAGCGTGAATATTCACATCAAAATACCCTTTGCTCTCAACCAATGACTTTAATTCTTTCCCAAAAGCTTCATTGATTTCAAAGTACAGCCTGCCTCCCGGCTTCAGTACCCTCTTTGACTTTTCAGCGATCAGCCTATAAAAAAGAAGCGGATCCTCATCATAGACAAATAATGCCAAATGGGGTTCATGTTCCAGGACATTCTTATGCATCTGCTTTTTTTCTGAATGTCTGACATATGGCGGGTTACTTACCACAATGTCCAAGTCAGGATAGGGAATGTCATCGTTTAATATATCCAATTTCGAAAATGTCACATTTGCCTCTAGAGACTGGGCATTTTTATCGGCTATTTGCAAAGCTTCCTCACTAATGTCAACCGCATATACCTTGGCCCCTAATATTTCAAGACTTAAAGTAATGGGAATGCAGCCAGAACCGGTACCTATATCCAAGATGCGCAATGAGGGCTTTTTATTTTCCTTAATAATGAGATGCACCAACTCCTCTGTTTCATTTCTCGGAATAAGCACTGCCGGACTGACCCAAAATTCCCGACCATAAAAAGGGGCCTTACCCGTGATATATTGGATGGGTTTGCCCGATAAGATTTCCTTTAAGGCCAGTTCAAGGGCTTCGGGAATGGAGTCCAACTCCTGATTGTTCAGGATTTCTTTTCTACCAAGCTGAAGAAAATCTTCCAAAAGCCAAAAAGTAAGTGACTCCGCTTCATTTTTTCCATAAAGAGGAGAAAGCTTTTCTACAAAATTCTTGAAGATCTCTCTTGCGCCCATGTTCATTTTTTCTGCGTAAAGTTATTGCTTTTTATTGATCAAAAAGTAAAATGCAACGGCCCCAATGGCATAGCAGACTACATCCCAGATATCGGCGGTATAGGATTCGGACCATTTGGGAAGCAAGTACTCAAAAAGAAACGCGTAATATGCCCAGGCTACCGCAATCTGCATTTTGGTAAAAACAAACCTGTCTTTCTGAGGGTGAATCCACCTGAAAACCTGCAAGGTAATGCCCAATACCACCGGCATGGCCATCAGGTCATCGAGGTATGCATGTACCCAAGGAATAAAAATGCCAAGGATCCTTTCCACAAACTGATTGATCCAGAAAATCAGGAAGGCGAGAAGAAAATAAGGGTTTTTGAAGACCGTCATCAGCCCGGAAGCACTGCAATCAGCCAGGCCAAAAAGGTGAGGATGGCCATATAAATGGTATAAAAAACATTTCCCACTTTTTTCAATCCTATCATAAAAGGCCCATCAGTCTCCTTGATATGAAAAATCCATTGTTCTTTGTTGGCTTTGATGTCTTCCTGTCTTCTCTCGTGATACTCCAAATCCCTGCCACCCAGCGGCTTGCCACAATGATCACATTTGTCGTTGATGTCGGTGGTCCAACTCGACCACTCCCCACAGTGGGGGCATTTCTTTTGTCCCATATCCAAAAATATAAAAGTTTACATATGTATGAACCTGCTTCGCTAAGGAAAAGTTGCCCAAAGTATTCCCTATCTTTGTGCCATGAAGCTTTTTCCAAATACAGTAAGAGGGGTCGTGTCGGCCATAGATGAAATATTCAACAACAACAAATACGCCGATAAGGTGATAGAAAAAACCCTAAGGTCCAATCCCAAATGGGGAGCAAGGGATAGGGGTTTTGTCGCTGAGTCCGTGTATGAAATGGTAAGGTGGTGGAGACTGATAGAGGCGGTGAGCCCCAGCAAAGACCTTTACCATAAATTTGGCACGTATTGGATACTCCAGGGCCACAAATTGCCTGACTGGAGGGAATTCAAGAGCCTTAAACCTGATGAGGTAAAAGCCAAAATGAGCCGCATATCCCAAAGGGCTGTGTTGCAGTCCATCCCCGATTGGCTGGACCAAATGGGGGAAGAACTTTTAGGGGAAAGCTGGGATCAGGAAATAGATACCCTCAACCAACAGGCCCAGGTAGTATTGAGGGTCAATACTTTGAAAACTACCAGAGAGCAATTGATGAACAGGCTGGCTGAGGATGGTGTAGAAACCTATGCTCCAAAGGGCTACAAAGACGCCTTGGTACTGGCTAAAAGGCAAAATATTTTTAAAAATCCTGCCTTCAAGGAAGGAATGTATGAGATTCAGGATGCTTCATCCCAACTTGTCGCAGCTTCCTTGGACGTGGAGCCGGGCATGCGGGTGATAGATGCCTGCGCAGGTGCTGGAGGAAAATCCCTTCATCTAGCAGCCCTTATGGAAAACAAAGGGCGCATCCTGTCAATGGATGTGGAAGACTGGAAACTTACCAATACTAAACTTCGGGCAAGGAGAAATGGGGTGAGTATCATCGAAACCCGCTTGATCGAGGGGAACAAGACCATAAAGAGACTTAAGGATTCTGCAGACAGGGTGCTCTTAGACGTGCCTTGTTCAGGGTTGGGGGTACTTAAAAGAAACCCTGACACCAAATGGAAACTTAGCCCGGAAACCATCGCCAAAGTACAGGTCTTGCAACAGGAAATCATACAGGATTATTGTTATATGGTAAAGCCCGGAGGAATTTTGGTCTACGCTACCTGTAGCATACTGCCTACAGAAAATCAGCATCAGGTGGAGCGATTTCTTGCTTCGGAAAAAGGTCAGGATTTTGAATTGATGGAAGATCACAAAGTGTTGGCCCAAGAAAGTGGGTTTGACGGGTTTTACATTGCCAAGCTCAAAAGAAAGGGCTAAGGATAAAAGGTGTTTGGCTGGGGTAAGGTTCAAGCAAAGATGCTGGACAAAAGATATAAGATTTGAGAAAGGTACCAAGTACCAAGAAGGGTTGGAGTATGTAAAAGGCTTCACCTTGTCACCCCGAGATTTTAAAATTGGCATTTACAGAAATGGAATGACAGTTGGTGTACGTCATCCTGAATCGGAGCTTGCGGAGATGAAGGATCTCCAATATTTTTGGGAGACTCTTCCTTCGTCAGAGTGACGTACGTTTCTGTCAATGGTAGCGGAGCTTGCGGAGTCGAAGCATCTCCCTCATGGTAGGAGATTCTTCACTGCGTTCAGAATGACGATCTCCCCATATCTGTCATTGGTAACCGGAGTTTGCGGAGATGAAAGCCTGTCCCGCAGCATTGCAGGAGATCTCCCCTATTTTGGGAGACTCTTCCTTCGTCAGAGTGACGATCCCTAAATTTATGTCAATGCTACGAAGGAGGGGTCTGTCTATCAGAATAAAACATAGATTTTTCACTTCGTTCAAAATGACAAGGATAAGTCATCTTGGTGTCTTAGTTCCTTCATGGCTATTAATAATGGGTTCACGCCAAGGCGCAGAGGCGCTAGAAATAAGGCTGGAGTATGAATTAGGCCTCGTAAATCGTAAATCGTACTTCGTAAATCATTTTAAGACTTAAGACGCTAGACAAAAGACATAAGATGGGTTGGAGTATGTAAAAGGCTTCACCTTGTCACCCCGACGAAGGAGGGGTCTGTTCATGATAGGCAAACATAGATTTTTCACTTCGCTCAAAATGACAAGGATAAGTCATCTTGGTGTCTTAGTTCCTTCGTGGCTATTAAAAACGGGTTCACGCCAAGACGCAAAGGCGCCAGAAATAAGGTTGGAGTATGGAAAAGGCCTCGTCAATCGTAAATCGTACTTCGTAAATAAAAGATATGAGATGTGAGATTTGAGACAGGCCTCGGTACAGTTGAGACAGTGGTCTGTGTACCACTCCCCCTATCCTCTTTGCATGAAAAGAACATCTGTGGCATCATTACTTTCTCTATTATTCAAATAAATTCAGTAAATTTCATAAACTCAACCTGAAGCTTATGGAATTGGAAACTGTCTTTAGCATAGTCAGCAGCTTGGCCTTGATTTCATGGATATTGCTCTTTATTTTTTATTCAGGAAAATGGGTATACACCCTCCTTTTTTCAGGTGTACTTGTCATCCTTGCCCTTACCTATCTTTATTTTATAATACAAGGCATTAGCGGTGCTGAGGAGGGTGGCTTTGGAAGTTTGGCAGAAGTCAGGTCTCTATTTGGGTCCGATGAAGCCTTGTTGGCAGGATGGATACATTATTTGGCATTTGACCTGTTTGTAGGGATGTGGATTGCACGGGATGCTTGGAAAACAGACCTAAATAGGTGGATGTTACTTCCCTGTTTGCTTTTGACATTTATGCTTGGCCCTGTAGGTCTGCTGACTTATTTTATCATCAGAGGAATCAAAACCCAAACGGTCATACAGACTTCAATCTAGCCATGACGGCATTACACAAGATTTTCCGGCGCAACAGATTATTAGCTTGGTTTGGGCTCGTAAACTTCGCTCTTTTGCTTCTTTTTCTGCTCTTTTCCCTGGTAGATAGCCGGGAGCTTTTGGGTATCAACCTCTGGATCAAGCCAATGAAATTTGCCATATCAATAGGGATATTTTCTTGGACTATGGCTTGGTTTACTGGCTATATGCCGCAGCTTAGAAAAGTAAAAACCATCTCATGGGTAATTGTGGTGGCAATGTCCCTTGAAATACTCATCATTGCGGGTCAATCTCTCAGAGGAGAAACCTCCCACTTCAATATTACTTCCGCGTTGAACATTACCCTGTTCAATACAATGGGGGCTGCAATAGTCATCAATACGTTAATGGTTTTTTGGGCATTCCTTCTTTTCAGAAAAGTGAATACACTGACAGAAGGATATAAGTTGGGCATACAACTCGGCATGTTGATTTTTGTAATTGCCAGCTTTCAGGGCTTCGTGATGGTGGCCCAAATGAGCCACACGGTAGGAGCTCCGGATGGTCAGGAGGGAATCTTCTTTCTCAATTGGGCCAAAAAGTACGGCGACCTGAGGATCGCCCATTTTCTTGGATTGCATGCTTTACAGCTGATTCCGCTTTTTGCATGGTACTTTGCTCCACAAAAAAAACTTTTGGTCTGGATATTTGCCATGGTCTATTTTATGTTTTCGGTAGGGGCATATTGGTTTGCCTACCTATAGCTACTTCTCAGCCGAATAAAATTCTAATTTTCAGCAGGTTTTTGGCAAAAACTTAAAATAATTTTTTATCCATGTTGATTGGCATACGATTTTAGTAGTATCTTTGACGGGCAAATAGGGTTACCAAACCAATATTTGCCATGAACAGAAACTCAGATAAATTTCTTTTTGAAGCGCTCACTTATGATGACGTGCTTCTTGTCCCAGGATACTCAGAAGTCCTTCCGCGCGACACCGACACTTCTTCCCAACTTACCAAAAACATCCGCCTGAATATCCCGCTCGTTTCGGCAGCTATGGATACTGTGACAGAAGCAGAACTCGCCATTGCTATGGCATTGGAGGGAGGCTTAGGTTTTATCCACAAAAACATGCCTGTAGAAAAGCAGGCTGCGCAAGTCCGCAAAGTAAAGCGTTCCCAATCAGGGATGATCCTTGATCCCATCACTTTGCATATAGATGCAAAAGTAAAGGATGCCGAAAAAATCATGAGCGAATACCATATCGGTGGTATACCTGTGGTAGATGAGGACAGGACCCTTAAAGGTATTATCACCAATAGAGACCTAAGATTTGTAAAAGATCTTAACAGGGACATAAAAGAAATCATGACCAAGGACAACTTGATCACCGCCAAAGCGGGGATTACCTTGGAGCAGGCCGAAGAAGTTTTGCAGGAATATAAAATCGAAAAGCTTCCTATAGTAGACGAAGACAATAAATTGACAGGTCTGATCACTTACAAGGATATCCTTAAGAGAAGGGATAAGCCAAATGCATGTAAAGACGAATATGGAAGACTGAGGGTAGGGGCAGCTGTAGGTGTTACGGCGGATCTTGTAGAGCGGGTTGAAGCGCTCAAAAATGCCGGAGTAGATGTGATATCCATTGATACGGCGCATGGACACTCCAAAGGAGTTATAGATGCCTGTAAAAAAATCAAAGAAGCTTTTCCTGATCTTGACGTGATAGTAGGCAACATAGCTACCCCTGAAGCAGCTTTGGCCTTGGCAGATGCAGGGGCGGATGCAGTCAAAGTAGGTGTAGGTCCAGGATCAATCTGTACTACAAGGGTTATAGCAGGGGTAGGGGTACCTCAGCTGTCTGCGGTATATGAATGTGCCCATGCACTCAAAGGTAGAAATGTGCCTGTGATAGCAGATGGAGGCATCCGGTATTCAGGCGATTTGGTAAAAGCCATTGCAGCAGGGGGAAGTTCGATCATGATCGGATCACTTTTGGCCGGTACCGAAGAAGCACCAGGCGAAATGATCATCTACGAAGGAAGGAAATTCAAGACCTATAGAGGTATGGGCTCATTGGAAGCCATGGAATCAGGATCCAAAGACCGCTATTTCCAAGATGCCGAAGACAACATCAAAAAATTGGTACCGGAAGGAATTGTGGGACGTGTAGCTTATAAGGGTCTGGTATCAGAAGTACTATACCAATTGGTCGGCGGTCTTCAGGCAGGTATGGGTTACTGTGGCACCAAAACTGTGGAAGATCTTCAAAAAGACGGAAAATTTGTAAAAATAACCGCAGCAGGTGTCAAAGAATCACATCCTCACGATGTCAGCATCACAAGGGAAGCGCCTAATTATTCGGCAAAAATGTGATTTGAGGTTTGAGATACGAGACTAAAGACGCTAGACAAAAGAAGGGTTGAAGTGAGTAATGGGCCTCGTAATTCGTAAATCGTACTTCGTAAATAAAAGATACGAGACGTGAGATACGAGATATGAAAAAGGTACCAAATACGAAGAACCAAGATGGATTGGAGTATGGAAAAGGCCTCGTACTTCGTAAATCTCTTTGTCAGTGTCAAGAATCAATAATAGTGGATTAAAAGGGTGTCGAAAGGCACTCTTTTTTTTATGCTGTTTGCTTCTGTAAATACAGGTATATTTTTTATCAGCGCAAAGTCTGATTTTTTTTGAATAAAATTTTATTCTATATTTTGTTCAACTATAAAAATTTTACTCCGTATCTGTTCATATACCCAAGTAAAACATGAAGAAAACCCTTCTTTCCCTATTTTCACTTGTATCGGTTTTTTTGTCTCTGCCAGCTTCCTTTGCGCAAAGCCCACCATCAGAACTTCAATCCTCGCTTCAGGAATTCCAAAAGCAATTGCCTTATGAAAAGGTCTACCTGCATACGGATAAATCCCATTACCTTCTTAACGACACCATCTGGATCAAGGCTTATGGGACAATGGAAAAGGGTGGGGCAACTCCGGAACCAACAGCTTCTGTACCCCTTTATATCAACCTTTATCAAAATACCCGAACAGCACCTATTGTAGAAGAAGTCTTACGGCTGGAAAATGGCCAGGGAGTAGGTGACATTGTGCTTCCAAGAGAGTTGAGTCCCGGTAATTACCTACTTACCGCGCATACAGCCTACAGTGTTGAAAAAGGGCTGGAGTACTTGTTTGCCAAGGATATTTGGATAGGAGATGTCCGTGATGCATTTGTCCCAAGAGTTGCCCTGGAAGGAAACCTGGAGGTGAAATTCTTTCCTGAAGGCGGTGACCTGGTAGAAGGATTATTGTCCACAGTGGGTATAAAAGCCCTGGGAGATAAAGGCCTGGGAATTCCCTTTCACGGGTTTCTGGTCAATGATGCCAGGGATACTGTAGACAGGTTTGAATCAGATATGATGGGCATGGGCAGACTGAAGTTCTTGCCAGAGAAAGACCGGAAATACCAGGCCTTTGTCAAAACTGCCGATACGGAGTGGAAAGCATTTCCCATTCCCCCTGCAAAGGAAAGCGGAGCCGTACTCTCTGTACTGTTGGAGGAGGATAAAGAAGAATTTGAAATCAATATTGAAAAACAAGGCATTGATGCGGAGCAGTTTTGGCTTTTTGGAGTGTCTGAAGGGAAACTCATCTATGAAACTGAGCTCCGCGTAGAACAAGGTAAAGCACGCCTTGTGCTGGAAAAAGATGAGTTCCCTACCGGAATCATACAATTTTCACTTTTTGACAATCAACTTCTTCCTCTTGCCGAAAGGCTCGTTTTTTTGCATCCTTTTGCACAGTCGACCGTTGCCTTCAACACCCAAAAAGAATCCTTCAGGCCAAAGGAAATCGTAGAACTTGACCTACTGATTCAGGATGAGTTTGGAGTGCCCATCAAAGGTGACTTTTCCATTTCAGTAAGCGATGCAGGACAGGTGATTCACCCGAAACATGCCGAAAATATTTTTTCACATTACAAATTGAGTTCCGAAATCAAGGGAGCCATAGAAAACCCGTACTACTACTTTGATCCCGAAAATGAAGATGCTTTCAGTTCCTTGGACAACCTGATGCTTACCCAGGGCTGGAGGAGGTTTTCCTGGAAAGAAGTTTTGGAAAACGGGGCAAGGCCGGAAGCCAGGTTTGAGTCTGGACTGAGCATTTCCGGAAATGTCAAGATAATAGGGGGAAAGGAAGTAAAAGAACCAAGGGAAATCACCATGATGATTAACTCACTTTACTTTATGCCGGAGGTATTGCAGGGAACCACGGATGATGAAGGCTATTTCAAATTTGAAAATCTTGATTATTTTGATTCTGTAGCGGTTTTTATGCAAGCCTATACTGAAAAAACACGGAAGGCCGCTGAATCAAAAATAAACAAAGCCAATGAAATCAGTCTGGAAAACAAAGTTCAAATGCCCAGGCCTGAAAAACTGATTACAGGTATTGATGGGCTTAGAAATGGGGAGCTTGATGATACCTATCTGGTCAGGGTCGGTGAAGCGCAAAAAATGATGGAGCAGTTTGTTTTGGGACGGGAAGTCGAGTTAGCGGAAGTGGTAATCCAGACAAGAAGGCTCATGGAAAAGCCGGATCAAAGAGCTATTCTCTACGGCAATGTTGCCGAACAAAGTGTTACGGTCACGCCAGAACACTATATGTTCCAAAATGTCTATCAGTTGATTCGGGGGCGCTTTTCAGGGGTGAATGTGGTTGGGGATGTAAATGATTACTCGAGACCGCCTTCTGTACAAATAAGAGGGGGTACAGTTACCGGAAATGCCAGTGGAAGAGAACAGATGGGCGGTGCCCAAATCTGGATAGATGGACATCCTGTTGATAGAGTTACAGCCATGTTGCTGAACATGGTGGATATTGAAAGAGTAGATATAATCAAGTCTTTGGCAAGATCGACTATATTGGGAGGACCTACAGTGAACATTCTGACAAGAACCGGAAATCCCAACCCCAGATTGGATGAAGATCCCAGGCTAGGTATGGGAAATGAGCTTTTATTTACCAAGGGCTATATGTTACACCGGGATTTCTATGTCCCTGATGAAAATATAGAAGGTGAGCCCTATTACACCGATTACCGGCCGACGGTCTATTGGAACCCTTTACTGGAAAGCGGTTTGGATGGAAAAATCAAGGTCAGCTTCCCCCTTTCCGAGGGCAACAAAAACTTTGAGGTCATTTTGGAAGGTTTAAGTGAAAATAAAGAGCCTGTATTTGGTAGGTATACCATTCAGGTTGATTGAGAGTACCATTGACATAAATCGGGGCGGCACGTCACTCTGAGATTTTAAAATTGACATTTACGGTAAGGAAATGACAGTTAGTGTACGTCATCCTGAGATTTTAACATTTAGGGAATGTTCAGAAAGGGTAATGACAAAATTACGCGTCATGCTGAGCGGAGCTTGCGGAGTCGAAGCATCTCCCACATGGTAGGAGATTCTTCACTGCGTTCAGAATGACGATCCCTCCATATCTGTCATTGGTAATCGGAGCTTGCGGAGATGAAAGCCTGTCCCGCAGCATTGCGGGAGATCTCCTCTATTTTGGGAGACTCTTCCTTCGTCAGAGTGACGTGTCGCCCCGATCGATGTCAATGGTAGTGAAGCGAAAGCCTGTCCCGCAGTATTGCGGGGAGTCTCTTGATAAAAAAGGTAGGAGATTCTTCCTTCGTCAGAATGACGGAGGCCCGACTGTCATTTCCTTTCTGTAAATACCAAATTGTAAATACTCGGAATAAATAACTAAAAATAAAATAATTCTCAACCTTAATTCATGCAAAAATTCAAACCCATATATTTTTTTTTACTGCTCGTGTTTTTATTGCCTCCTACAAAGGTCTTTTCTCAATATGTGATTCAGGGAAAAGTGCTTGATGCCGAAACTTTGGAGCCTGTGGAGTTTGCAACAGTTTTTATCAACAACTCCACATTTGGAGATGTATCGGACAGCGAGGGGCATTTTTCAATCAATATTCCCCCCGGAAATCATGAACTGGTAATTAGCTTTATGGGCTATCAGACATTCAAGTATGATTTCAGTACCCAAAACCTCATGCAAAGCTACGAGTTCAGGATATTGCCCGAACCCATTGATCTGGAAGAGACTGAAGTCAGCATCAAAAGAGACCGTACCTGGTACAGAAATCTGGATGTATTCAAAGTGCATTTCCTGGGACAGAGTATCAATGCTGAGCGATGTAAAATCCTCAATCCGGAGGTTTTGGTCTTGGATGCGGAATCAGAAAAAGGCAAGCTTAAGGCAAGGGCCCGGGAAACGGTACTTATTGAAAATCCAAACCTAGGCTATACCATTCAATATGTTCTCGAAGGCTTTGAGCTGGATTTGGAAAGTGGAATAGCACGGTTTGCCGGATACCCATATTTTATTGAAGAGGATGTGCCCCGCAGGAGACAGAGAAGTTTACAAAAAAACCGGGAAAGGGCATTCAACGGTAGCATTGCCCATTTTATCAGGTCATTATACTTGGGAAAAGTGGAAGAAGAAGGTTATGAACTTTATGCCATTGAGCGCATTCCAAATCCGGAGCTGACAAGTGAGGAAATGGCCGACATGGCTCAGCAGGAACTTAGAAAAAGCCCCAATCCTTTGGTCAGGGACAGTCTGAAAAATATTATCCGCAGAAAAGATCTGACCCGGGAAATCGAGCAGGTCACAGAAACGAGGCTGTATGGGAAGGATCTGGTAGAAGTTTCCAGGAACGGCCTGACATTTCTTACTTATGACAAGCCTTTTTACTTGATTTACAAAGAGGAGGTGGAAGAAGTGGCCTTCATAAAAAGCTCAATAGACAAAGATGCTCAAATGTTTACCAGTGGGGTGGCAGTGGAAACCGATGTATCCACCAGCGCCCAAAGATCCTCCATCAGGATGTTGGGAAATGCTGTTCAGCTATTCGAGAACGGAAGCTACTTCCATCCCTATGACCTTATGATCGAAGGGTACATGGCTTGGGAAAAGGTAGGCGATCTGATGCCTTTTAATTATTCTTTGAAACCGTAAAAAATAAATTGATATGCTGCGTTATCTGCTTTCATTCACTTTTCTGCTAGTGTCAATCACATTGAAGTCACAGGATTTTCCTGAAAGACTACAGGAAAAATTAACCCAACATATACAGTCCAATCCATTTGAGAAAGTCTACCTGCATACGGATAAATCCCATTACCTTCTCAACGATACCATCTGGATCAAGGCTTATGGGACTGTGGAAATGGGAATGGAAATTCCTCAAGCTACCCCCACTGTTCCTTTGTACATAAACCTTTACAGCAACTTGAATAAAGAGCCTGTGGTCCAAGAGACGATCAAGTTGGAGGAAGGAATGGGTTGGGGAGACCTTGTCCTGCCAAGAGAACTCAACCCTGGAAATTACAGCCTGATCGCATTTTCATCGAGAAGTGAGTCAGCAGGGGAACAGTATCTCTTTGCCAAAGACATTTGGATAGGAGACTTAAAAGATGCCTTTATTCCAAGGACAGAGTTGGACGGAACCCTGAATGTAAGTTTCTTCCCTGAAGGAGGCGAATTAGTGGAAGGAATAAAAAGTAAAGTTGGGTTCAAGGCAACAGGGGACAAAGGACTCGGAGAAGAGTTTTATGGTTATCTGCTCCAAAATGAAAAAGACACGCTATTGAGGTTTGCATCCAACCCTCTGGGAATGGGTTCGTTCGAGTTTATCCCTGAAAAGGAAGCTCAATACAGCGCTTATGTCAAATCGCTTCAAAGCAAATGGAAACCTGTGCTGCTACCTAGGGCAAAGGCTAAAGGCGAGGTTTTGCATCTGGATATACTTTCAGATGAGGGGAAGGGCATTATTGAAGTAAAAAGTAACTCATCAACGGACAAAAATATGTTGCTGGTGGGAATTTCCGGAGGGGAGTTTTTCTGGAGTGAAAGCTTCAAACTTGAGGATGGATCGGCAACAGTCCGCTTCGAAAAAGACGATTTCCCCCCAGGAATTACACAGATTACCCTGATGGAAGAAACTGGCCTTCCTGTAGCAGAACGCTTGGTTTACCTTCATCCTTACGCACAGGCACTGTTGGAATTCGCTACCGATAAGGTCTCCTATAGCCCAAAAGACATGGTGAACATGGACATAACTGTGATGGATGAATTTGGGGCACCAATAGCCGGAGATTTCTCGGTTTCCATTACAGATGCCAAGCAGGTTGCTTCAGATCCACATGCCACAAATATTTTTTCACACTTCAGACTGGGTGCCGAATTGAAAGGGTTGGTTGAAAACCCATACTATTATTTTGATGTGGAAAATGAAGCGGCTGAAACGCACCTAGACGACCTGCTGCTGACGCAAGGCTGGAGAAAATTCAGCTGGGAAAGGCTGGCAGATGAAAGTGCAAAACCCTTTGAGTTTGAAAAAGGGCTTAAACTCAGCGGTCAGGTCGAGCAACTTGGAGGCAATCCGATTGAAGAGCCGCATCAGATAACCATGATGGTAAATAGTTCTTATGATTTTCCTCAAGTAATCGAGGGGGAAACAGATAAGGAAGGCCGGTTTTTATTTTCGGAGTTAGATTTTTATGATTCAGTATCCGTGTTTGTACAGGCCTATTTGCAAGCTGATGGCATCAACAAATCCCCCAAGAAAAATAACCTGATAAAATTGGATGATAAGGTTTTGAAAGGAAGGCCGGAGAAAGTGATTTCCGGGATTCCTGTGGGGCATTTGGAAGATCTGGACTTTGAATATGTGGTCAAGGTCGGCGAAGCCAGAAATATGATGGAACAGTTTGTTCTGGGACAGGAGGTTTTGCTACAGGAAATTACTGTGGAAGCCAGTAACCTGACAAAACCAAATGATGCCCGCACAATTCTATACAAAGGCAAGCCAGACTTTAGCCTCCCTGTAACCAGAGAAGATTTTGTATATGCCAATGCCATTCATTTCCTTAGAAATAGGGTACCTTCAGTACAGGTTGTAGGAGATGTGTTTAGTTTTCAAGATCCGCCTAGAGTACTTATAAGAGGGGGAATAATTACAGGAAATGCCAGCGGAAGGCCTCAAAATCAAAGTCATCCAATTTTGATAGATGGCCAACCAACCGATGTTTTGATGGCTATGAGTCTAAATATGATAGATGTGGAAAGGATAGATGTAATCACAAACTTAGGAAATAGGGCTATGATGAGCGGCAGTGCATATATCAATATCCTTACTAAAACGGGCAATCCAGGAGCTGAACTACAGGAAGACCCGAGGCTGGGACAGGGAAATGATCTGCTATTTACCAAAGGATATGTAACAAAGAGGGAGTTTTATGTTCCTTCAGGAAAGTTTGAAGAAGGAACTCCATTTGCCCAAGACTTCAGGTCTACTTTGTACTGGAACCCTAACCTCAGTACGCAGGAAGATGGCAAAATTAATATTTCATTTCCGCTAAACGAGGGAAGTGATTCCTTTGAGGTCATTTTGGAAGGCTTATCCAGTGAAATGGAGCCTATCTATGGGACTTTCTCTATCAAAAGGTGATATAGCACAATCCAAACTCGGTTTCAAAGGTTCTTCTCTTTTTGCACTTAAGCGGAAAAGCTATAGGGTAAATATACTTGAATACTTCTCTTAATAGGGTTTCTGCTTATTGACAATCAAGCGCTGAAAGAAGCTTCCGAACCTTTTTATAAAAACCCCACAAAAAATCAGGCGATTAGGCCAACTAAATCTTCTTCACTCCGTGATATAAACTGTATGAAAGAGTCCAATTTTCAGAATTAGTGTAGTTTTTCTTATATTGAAATAAATGAAATGCCCATGAAAGCCGTAATTCAATATCTCCTTCTCTATTTTTTGACTTCATCTGTGCTAGCGCAAATACCTGAAAAGGACATAGAGGTAGAAATTGAAGAGGCAGAGATCAATATACCTTTTGAAAAAGTATATCTTCATACAGACAAATCCCATTATTTTCCCAACGACACAATTTGGCTAAAGGGTTACGCGAGGACAGTTCCTTCTGATTTTGATGCTCCTAACTTCCATTCCGACGCGCTTTATGTTTCTTTGAGAAAAAGCGGAGAGGATAAAATTCTGAAAAAGGCACTTGTAAGAATGGAGAATGGCAGTGGTACGGCCAACCTTCTGATTTCAGATCTGGAATCTGGGGATTATATCCTAAGTGCCTATACAGACTTAATGCGAATTTGGTCTGAGGATTACATTTTCACCAAGCCACTGGTGGTCCAAGATCCTGGAAACCTGGCCATGAAGCAAAAAAATCCTGAACAGATTTTGGTATCTCTCCATCCGGAATCCGGATTGCTGATTCCCGGTATTAAAAATAAAGCCGTGGCATTGGTCAAAGATGAAAACGGAAGTCCATTGGATACATTTAAGGGTTATTTGATGAACAACAAGTCAGATACAATTTGCCCACTGCAAATGGACCAAAAAGGTATGTGCATGGTGGAATTTGAGCCCACTGCGGGGGAAACTTTCTTTATTCTGGGCAGCGGACCTGATGGCAATTGGAAAAAACACGAGCTTCCTGACTTTTTTCAAAAAGGAGTACTGATTCAGACCGACTGGAGTTCCCATCCTGAAAAACTCCTGATATCTCTCTTCAAATCCGAGGAGATACGTGATCAAAAGTTTCAAATGGTTGCCATGTCAGCAGGGCAAGCGGTATATGAAGCGATATTTGACATGAATGAAGCCCGGCAATCCATGGCTTTGGATAAGGACAAGTTTTTGCCCGGGGTATTCAACATTTCAATTCTAGACGAGTCAGGGCAGGTTTTGGGAGAAAGGAATGTTTTTCTTCACCCTCAGGCATTGGCGAAAGTGACCTTTGAAAATAATACCTTACAACCAAGCCCACGTCAAAAAGTAAGTATTGACCTGGAAGTTTTGGATGAGTTTGATGCCGGACTGGAGGCAGATTTATCTATTTCAGTGATTGACCTCAAGCAAAGCGGCACTATTCCTTCGAGCAACCTGAGCAGCCACTTTTTGCTACATAGCTATTTAGATGGTGGCTCCACCGCCTTTTTACCGGTTTTAGACCAATCTGATGAGAAATTGGCCCAGAAACTGGACATGTTGCTCATGGCTTTTCCCCTCAGAAACTCTCTGGCCAACACTTTAGCATTGCAATCTGCTTCCGATGAAGCGCTGATGTTGCCAACAGGATTCCAAAAGACATTGCAGATATTAGGTGAAGGTGGAAAACCCATAACTG
Source organism: Arthrospiribacter ruber (assembly GCF_019343195.1). Taxonomy (GTDB): domain Bacteria; phylum Bacteroidota; class Bacteroidia; order Cytophagales; family Cyclobacteriaceae; genus Arthrospiribacter; species Arthrospiribacter ruber. The sequence goes on along the minus strand of NZ_RPHB01000003.1, from coordinate 69,730 downwards.
AGCCCAAAACCTTGGAAGTTTTGGTGTATCCGCAAAATGGGGTTCCCGAAGCAGTGGATGTGAGCACTGATGCAAAAGGAATCTTCACCCTTAAAGGTCTCTACTTTCAAAATACTGCCAGCCTTGTCATTCAGGAGGTTATAGAAAACAAAAAAGGTAAAAAAGAAAAAATGCCTGTCAAGCCCGGGTACATTAGGGTATTGGATGAGCAGCTCCCTCCGACCTTTGCGCAAAGTCAGTTTGAAAGCACCAAAGAAACCCAAAATCCCTACCTCAATGATGTAATGCGATACAGAATGCTAGTGGAAGCCAACGCAAAGGAAATTCTGCTGGACACTGTAGAGATAGAAAACAATCGTCAAAGAATAGATATTCCTGACAAGGCCAATTTATATGGAGTAAATGCAGATATAACCATGGAGATACCTGATCGTGGATATGACCACATGAATGTGTTCTTGTACATGAGAGGAAGGGTTCCTGGAATGATAATGTTAGGAGACCCAAATGATTTTGGAAATCCGCCAAGGGTGTTTTTTAGAATGGGAGTTCACAATTACAGTTTTGGGGGTGGAATACAAAATGCTCAAGGAGCTTTATTTTTATTGAACGGGGTAGTCATAGACAAGGCATTGATTGCTGCTATTCCGATGGGTCAAGTCCATAGATTGGATATACTCAATAATGTCGCAAGTGCAAATGCCTATGGAGCCAGGGGTGCATCCGGTGTCATCAACGTGATCACCAAATTGGGATATGCCCGGTTTAACCCACCTGAACCGGAAGAGGCCTTTCAACTCCAAGGTTTTCACCAAGCAAACAATTTCAGGGAAATCTCGGAAGGAGTGCCGGTCAAGGATCCGTTTAAAAACAACCTGAAATCCACGATATACTGGAATCCATATTTGGAGACCGATGAAGAGGGAAGGGGAGAACTGAACTTTACCCTTTCAGATGCCAGTTCAGATTTTCTGGTAATAGTGGAAGGAATGAGTAAAACCGGTGAGCCTATCTTCGGTAGCTTTAAAGTAAGCAGTCAGGAATGAGGTCAGCATTGATCATAATGGTCTTGTTGGGTATTAGTTCGTCAGTCTTTGCCCAGTTTCCCATCCGTGGAAAGGTCACTGATGGTACGAGCAATGAGCCTGTGGAATTTGCGACGGTTTTTGTAAGCAACACTTCAATAGGAACCATAACGGATATGGAAGGCCAATTTGAGCTGTCCATTCCAGCAGGACAGTTTGACTTGGTGGTCAGCTTTATGGGATATTCTTCCAAGGTCGTAAAAATAGATTCCGGGGAGGGTGAGCAATTTTTATCCATCGAATTGTATTCTTCTGATCTAGAGCTGGAAGAAAGGATGGTCGAGGCACAAAGAGACCCTCAATGGTACAAAAACCTCAAAATTTTCGAGAAATTTTTTCTAGGCAGCAGCATTAATGCCAGAAAAGCCTCCATCTTGAATCCTGAAGTCCTGATATTGGATGACATAAGCAAGCCAGGTACTTTGATTGCCAAAGCCATTGAACCGCTAAAAATCGTAAATCCCAACCTTGGCTATAACCTGACCTTCGTTTTAGTGAATTTTGAGTATCAGGAAAAAGAAAACACGCTGTCCTACTTTGGTTATCCCTATTTTGAAGAAATGGAACTTCCTGCCCGGCAAATGGTAAGGATAAACAGAAACAGAGAAAGGGCATTTAATGGTAGCATTAACCATTTGATGAAAACTCTTTACCAGAATGAGCTTGAGGAAAGTGGTTTTGTTATCTATCCAGCTGCTTGGAAACAACTCCCCGACAATACTTTTGAAGAACAATTGGGCTCCTCAAAGTTTGAGGCAGACTCTCTATTGGTAAGATTAAATCAGGTAGTCTTTACTTACCGAAAACCGGTTATTGTATTCTATGATAATGAAAGGGAAGAAGCGGGCTTTCAGGCCGTATCAGGTAGGCGGGCAAGGGACTATCAGTTTTCAAGACTTCATCTCAAAGGTCGTTCTCTAATGCTTTATCCCAATGGTGGCTTTTACAATCCAAGAGATCTTTATATCGAAGGATATATGGCTTGGGAAAAAGTAGCTGACCTGATGCCAATTGATTATTGAAAAAGCTTTTTCTCCATGGTTTTGAGTTTTGGGAAATCAGGATATATGCATACCCGCAATTGCACCACACACCAAATAAATGAGGGAAAAATAGTAAGTAGGTACATTTTCGACCCATTTCCTGAAATGATTTGGGGCGGAATGATCAAATAAAAAAACCCCCATCTATTCCAGATAGATAGGGGTTGATAAAATGTCCTACTTCGTTTAATTGGTCATTGTCTAATATATATTAGTATCAAGTTTACCAATCAGCAGCTATTAAACATTCTACTGGTCCATTTCCATAAATTCACATCAGGAAATCACCTTCTTCTTGCTCTTTTCATAGGATTGTCACCCATGGAAGCACCTCTTACACCTCCGGCACTTTTAAACAGTTCAAACCTGCTAGGGGTAAACTGACGTGGCCAGTAGTTATTGGATTCATCAATGTCGGCTGTTTCTCTGTAAGGATCCAAGACAATGTTTTTTACCTCTTTCTTCTTGGCAAATACTTTGGTTACTTCCCACTCATTTAGTCTCCAGATTTCAGCAGGTATCCTTTCTACCTCAGAAGTTCCATCTGTATAATTGAATTGGATGATCAATGGCATGACCAATCCCCCCAAGTTACGGAAAGTCAGTTCATAGAAGTTAAGGCCTGCATTCAGGAGGTCTCTCTCTTTTTGGGACAGCCTGTCCATAAACTCTTTGTATTCTTTTTCATCTTCAGGAGTAACAGAGAATGGATTGTAGGTATTGTAAAAATCCCTGGTAGCTGGATCTGCTTCTACCACAGACTGTGGAATATCCTTGATATTTCGCTCTTGCCCGATATGAGCTGCTTCTCTTTCGGCTTCCTTCTGCAGGTCCGCTTTTTTCTGTGCCGGTGTTCTGTTATCCAATTTGTACCAGTTTACATTTTCCAAAGAAATATCCACTGGGTCTGTTCCAAAGAACCAACCTCTCCAGAACCAATCCAAATCCACTCCTGATGCATCCTCCATAGTCCTGAAGAAATCTTCTGGTGTTGGGTGTTTGAACATCCATCTTTCAGAGTACTCTTTGAAGGCAAAGTCAAACAATTCTCTTCCCATAACAGTCTCCCTGAGAATATTCAATGCAGTAGCCGGTTTGGCGTAAGCATTTGGTCCAAATTGAATGATATTTTCGGAATTGGTCATGATTGGCTCCAGCAAGTGTCTTTCACTGGCCATATAGGGAGCGATTTTGTGCGCAGGCCCTCTTCTGGAAGGATAATCTCTGTCCCATTCCTGCTCAGCTAGGTATTGGAGGAAGGTATTCAACCCTTCATCCATCCAAGACCATTGTCTTTCGTCAGAATTGACGATCATCGGGAAAAAGTTGTGTCCTACTTCATGGATAATCACTGAAATCATCCCGTACTTGATGGCATCAGAATAGGTACCGTCAGCATCAGGTCTGCCGTAGTTGAAACAGATCATTGGGTATTCCATTCCGTTGGTAGCCTCAACTGAAATGGCTACAGGATACGGATAATCAAATGTTCTGGCTGCGTATGACTTTAAAGTGTGTGCTACCACCCTTGTAGAATACTGCTCCCAAAGGGGGTTGGCTTCTTTGGCATAATAGGACATGGCCATTACGTCATTTCCTCCCTGCTTCACTGCCATCGCATCCCAGATGAATTTTCTGGAAGAAGTCCATGCAAAATCCCTTACGTTTTCAGCGTGGAAAACCCAGGTTTTCTTGTCTCTTGCCTTTTGCTTTTCCAACCTTTCGGCCTCTGCTTGAGTACGGATGATAACTGGGTTGTCAAAGCTGGTTTTGGCACGGTTCCATCTATCCAATTCTGTAGCGCTCAATACTTCCTCAGGGTTTTGCAAGACACCAGTAGATCCTACCATGTGGTCTGCTGGAACGGTAATTTTTACTTTATAATCTCCAAAAGTCAATGCAAACTCTCCTCTGCCAACAAATTCCTTGTGCTGCCAACCTTCAAAGTCCGAATAAACTGCCATTCTAGGAAACCACTCTGCCATGGTGTACAGGTAGTTTCCATCCTTTTCAAAATACTCATATCCCGGACGTCCTCCGATGAAACTCATTCTGTCGTGGATGTTGAAAGTCCAGTCGATGGTGAACTCTGTCTGCTCACCTGGTTGAAGGGCTTGAGGAAGGTCCACTCTCATCATGGTTTTGACGATGGTAACGGGGATGTCTGTTCCTGAAAGGTCTTTGACGGAAAGGATCTTGAAGCCTAGATCCTGATCATGCCAAAGGATATTTTCAAGTTGTCTGAGGTTCATCCTTGGGTTGATGCTACTTTCAGCGATTTTGGGGGTATTGGAATCTGCCGCCCTCTCGTTTTGGTCCAATTGGATCCATAAGTACTTTAATGGGTCCGGCGAGTTATTGTAGTAGGTGATTTTTTGCCAGCCTTTGATAGACTGATTTTCGTCGTTGAGTTCAACTTCAATTTCATGGTCCGCTTTCTGCTGCCAGTACATGTGGCCCGGTGCACCCGATGCGGTTCTGTATACATTCGGGGAGCGCAACATGGTCCCTAGCTGCTCAAACCTTTCGGCATGATTTTGTTCGGTCCACTGTGCCGCCACAGGAAAGCTAAAAAGCAATCCCATTACAATTGCTGTGAGGGTAAATAAGTGTTTCATAGATATGTATTCAAAGTTTATCCAGTTGCGGCTATTTTTAACCGTTGCTGGGCTCTGTTTATTTTTTACCAATACTTAGCTTCTAGCATCATCATAAAGGCCATTCCCAGGACAATGGAGGAAATCACCAAGGTCCAATCCTTCCTATTGATCCCTGCTATGCCAATCAAGATACTTGAGGCAGTCATAAATATAGCCACAATTACCAACTGTCCAACTTCCAATCCTAGATTGAATGCCAAAAGAGGCTGAAACAATGAGGCTTCTTTACCCAAAAGAGACCTTAGGTAATTGGAAAATCCCAAGCCATGAATAAGACCAAAGAAGAGTGCAAAGAAGTAATTGATCTGAATGCCTTTGCCGGTACTCGGCTTAGGTTTGAATATATTACTGAGTGCGGTAATGACTATGGTGACTGGAATCAAGAACTCTATCAGGTCAGAATCCACCTTTAGTACATTGAGTGTAGCCAAAGCAAGGGTGATAGAATGGCCAATGGTAAAGGCGGTTACCAAGATGATGATTTTTTTCCAATCTCTAAGCACATAAAGTGCGCAGAGCGCTACCACAAACAAAATATGATCAAACCCCGCCAGGTCTAATATGTGCTGAATACCTAATTGAAAATACAGTTGAAACTGTCCCATAAATTGCTAAACCTATTTCCCTGAAGTATTTTCAGGAGTACCGTTAATTTGTCTAATTTGCAAAGAAAATAAAATTAGGCGATCCAAATGCAATTGAATTACATATTGATGCTCTTTTTGGGATGGAAGGTGTTTTTTCACCCCTTCTATATCAGCCTTACGGAAGTGAGGTACAACCCACAAGAGAAAAGTCTGGAGATAGCCCAAAAAATATTCTGGGATGACCTTGAAGTAGCTTTGGGAGATATCCACAATACAAAAGTTGACTTCTTAAATCCAGAGGATAAGGATAAACTTGAAGAGATGGTCAAATCTTACTTGTTGTCAAAAAATGAAATTACTGTCAACGGAAAGGTCATTCAACCGGAATATTTAGGATATGAAATAGAGGAAGAAGCCGCTTGGTTTTATTTAGAGATAAAAAATGTTCCCCGTCCCCAAAAGGTCAATATCAGAATTGATGTATTGTTGGCACATTTTGATGGTCAGCAAAACATCATCAACTTTTATGTGGACAAAAAACCCAAAAGCCTGATTTTGTATAAGGGTAAGGAAAAAGGTATCTTGGAGTTTTAGCCTTGAATGATCCGATGGGAAAAAATCTTGCCAGGTTTAAAAAAAACCTGGCAAGATTGATCAATAAAAATCAGAATACAGCATGGCCCTCCAGATTTCGTTGGGAACTCCTCCCACCAATTCCAATTGACCCTGTGAACCTTTCTCCAGCAAAAAGCCATCACCCATCCTGAAAAAAGCAAATTGTTCATAGAAAGGGTTTCCCAATATTAAATTAAAGTGACCGCCGACCAGAAGCATTTCTTCTTGACTCATGTAGTCAGGTAAAAAGTCAGATGCTCTTGAAAATGCATTTTCAGGATCAAATTCGGCCAGTGGATTGAGCTCCTTCAGCCTCAAGATGGAAAGTCCAAGTTCCATGGACTCCAAAGATTGTGAAGCCCTACACATTTGGCTGCTGATACCTTGTCCTACCGGAATATCTAATTTTTTAATGGTATTTCCAATGAGTAAAGACATATTTTTCCCGCTTTGACTTAGCTGTCTTGCTACATCAGGGTCACAGGATGTCCACCATTCATCAAGGCCTGAATCCTCCCTATCCGATCCCACATCCGCTTCCATGTGTCTTAATACCAATGCCAGTTCTTTATTCTGATTCTGAAAATTGACCAATGAATTGACCACTTTTCTGTACTCTTGGGGCCGGTTTGTCAGTATCACAGGAAGAATTTTTTTGTCAATGTCCGATCCTTCTCTTTTCACTTCAACAAAAAAAACATTGATATGCGTATTTGATCCGGAAAAGCTAAACTCACCGGATGGCGAAATTTCATATTCATCTGCCGGAAACTGTATGGAAAATTCAGCAGGAAGGTTGGTCTCAATAGTAAAACTTGTTGTGCCATCTTCAGAAATTCGGACAATCATGATACCATCTTCAAATTCCTGAGAGGTAATCCTAAAATCCACCGGACCTTCCTTATCATTAGGGTCACATGCTGTAAAAAACAGAACATTTAACAATACAGAGAAAATCCAAAAGTTTAATTTCAATTTTTTCATGAGCGTTTAGTTTTTTTAATGAAAATAAATGAACTCAACCTTGACGCATAAAAATATTATTCTGTCTCAATAATCATTTTAAAAATATGAAATCTTATAGAAAAAAATATCAAAATAAACTTTAAACCTATTTGAATATCAATTGATTTTTATTTTTTCAATAAGTATAAGGTCTACGAATCAGCCCCTTTTCGTGCATTTCTTTGGCAAGTTCTCGGGAAAATGAATTATAGATTTCCTGAAAGTTATGCATTGCCGTACCTGCTACGTTTGTTCTTGCCAACCATGCTATTTCGAGGTCTTCTTTGTCCAGAAGAAAAAGGTGGTAGCCTGAATTAGGCCGGGTTACTCTTCCGGAATCCGTATATTCTTCATCTACCCATTTTTCTCTGGTATGCACGATCAACATTCCATCAAAATCCAGTTCTCCGATTTTTTCCATAAACTCTGAATAAGGCACAGGCTTGTGTATAGGAAAATGTTGATTGGCAAAAGTTAAGTTAACAGAATTCAGGTATCTTTTGAGACTGTTGGAAAGCATCCTTCTGTCACTGTCATGGTCAAGGTCATTGAACTTACCAAAAAATAAATACTGATAATTGTCTTCGTCCCATTCATAAAATGTATCATCCGAATGGGTCAATAGAACAAACAGAGAATTGTAAGTTTTCTCCTGATTGATCAATTTTTGCGAATTGAAATTGACAGAGGCACAAGAGGCCAAAACCATTACTAACAGTGCAGATAGGGTGTTTTTCATACTATAGTGTACTCCAAAACGGCCTTTAAAGTTGTTTGAAAAATAAAACTTAACATTGAAATTTTCATAAAAAATCTACAATCATTTGGCATTCATAAGCTTGAGCTTTTTCTTCCTTTTTCCCCTCTCTAAAAAATAAAAGACCCCTGATAATTCAAGGGTCTTTTTTAAGTGATTTCCTATTTTTCAATACAAATGAAATACAGGTTTTCCTTTTTCAAATTATTGTATCAGGAAAAAGGGTATTTGCCTTTTTCAATCATAAAATCAGCAATCTGCCTTCTAAGCTCCTTAGTATTGACCAAGTCTGCCTTGGTCCACCTTTTAAGACCCATCAACATCACCTTTTGCTCGTCACCTTTAGCAAAAGCCGCGATGGCTTCTTTGGCTGCTGTCTGGATTTTTTCCACGGCCTCAAACAAATACACTTGAGTCATGGCGATCTGCTGCTTGCAAGCTTCTTCTCCTTGAATGGAAACCAGCTTTTCTGTCCTCAAAACTGCAGATTCAGCCGCATAGATTTCAATCATCACATCTGCAAGGTTCATCATGACTTCTTGCTCAGATTCGATTTTGTCCTGCAGTGCCATAGCAGCTTTGCCTCCGACCATGAGAAACACCTTTTTCAGCTTTTTGATGACTTCTTTTTCGGCAGCAAAAAGCTCTGAAGTATCTATGCTGTCAAAACTTGGTACTGAGGTAAGCTCGTTACCTACTGCCATTGCAGGTTCAAAAAGGTTGATTTCACCTTTCATGGCCCTTTTCAATAGCATACCTACCATAAGCATCCTGTTGATCTCATTGGTACCTTCATAAATTCTGGATATCCTGGCGTCTCGGTAGGCTCTTTCCATAGGTGCATCAGCCGAATATCCCATTCCACCATATACCTGCACACCTTGATCCACTACATAATCCAACACTTCAGATCCGTGAACTTTAGCTATTGCGGCTTCTATGGCAAATTGCTCTAGGGCTTTCAACTTGGCTTCTGTATCCTCCAATCCTTCGGCAGCCAATGCAGCCATTCTGTCTTCGATATCCTGACCTGCTCTATAGCAAAGGGATTCGCAAGCATAAGTCCTCACAGCCATCTCAGCCAATTTTTGCTTGATGGCTCCAAATGTGCTTATCGAAACACCAAATTGTTTTCTTTCGCTGGAATACTTGATGGCATAAGAGGCCACGGTCCTACAGCCTCCCAATACTCCTGCACCCAGTTTGATTCTACCGATATTGAGGATATTTACAGCAATCTTAAATCCGTTTTGACGCTCAGAGAGCATGTTTTCTACAGGGACTTTACAGTCATTGAAGAAAACCTGACGGGTGGAAGATCCTTTGATACCCATCTTTTTCTCCTCTTCATTCATGGTGATTCCACCAAAGTCCTTTTCAACGATAAAGGCTGTCAGGTTTTTATCATCCTCAATTTTGGCAAAAACAATAAAAATATCAGCGAATCCAGCATTGGAAATCCACATCTTCTGACCATTGATAACGTAGTGTTTTCCATCCTCTGTAAGCACTGCTTTGGTCTTTCCGCTGTTGGCATCGGAACCTGCATCCGGTTCGGTGAGGCAGTAACAAGCTGCCCATTCACCGGTAGCAAGTTTTGGTAAGTACTTGGCCTTTTGTTCTTCATTGCCATAATACAGGATCGGCAAAGTACCTATTCCTGTATGTGCTCCATAAGTGGTGGAAAAAGATCCTGCACCACCGATGATGTCAGCAATAAGCATAGAAGTGTTGAAACTCATGCCCATTCCTCCGTAATTTTCAGGTACGGAAATACCCAAAAGACCCAATTCACCTGCTTTCTTGAAGATAGAAGGTACCAAGTCAGGGTTTTTCATGCTATCGATTTCCTCTATTTTCGGATGGATTTCGGTATCGATAAAATCCTGACAGGCTTGCGCCATCATTTTCTGTTCTTCGGAAAATTCTTCAAATATGAAGATATCCTGGGCTTCAGTTTCTTTGATCAGAAACTCTCCGCCGTTGATTGATTGTTTTGTTATTGTTTTCATATTAGTAGACGTTAGACATAAGACGTAAGACATAAGACAAGCAGCATCTTACGCCTATGCCACTATATTTTTTCGAATTTTAAAATCAATGAATAAAGCATCCTTTGTATATCGCTTACTTCTGAAGTTACAATATTGAATCTCTTGTCATCAATAAAACCTAATTCATATGCCACATACAATTGGGTTTCCAATTCACAAATTGATCCATGAGCAATTCCTAAGAAATTTATAAATTCACCATCTGTTCTTCGACCAGCACCTTCAGCAATATTTGATGGAACGGAAACTGCACTCCTTCTAATTTGTGAAGTAAGTCCAAACCTCTCTTCAGAAGGAAAAAGCTCGGAAACTTTATAAATTTCCGTAGTAAGCTTTATTCCCCTTTTCCAAACATTTAGCTCTTTATAATTGTGCACAGTGTGAAATTTCAGATTTTACAAAAAGAATCAAAGTTTGCTTATTGATATACCTATTATCTTACTGGTAACATTTCCCCAAAAAGAAGGCTCAGAAATAAATCCAGTCTTGTGTCTTGGGTCTAAAGTCTTAAGTCTATTTAAGCAGCTCAAAAACTCCCGCTACTCCCTGTCCACCACCTACACAGGCGGTAACCATGCCATATTTCTTGTTCTGTCGACGAAGCTCATTGAACAGTTGTACGGATAGCTTGGCTCCTGTACATCCAAGTGGGTGACCCAATGCCACCGCTCCACCATTGACATTTACTTTGTCAATATCCATGTCCAATGATTTGATAACAGCAAGTGCCTGTGCAGCAAAAGCTTCATTGAGTTCTACCAAATCGATTTTATCCAAAGTCAATCCTGCCTGCTTGAGTGCTTTTGGAACGGCTTCTTTAGGACCAATTCCCATAATCCTTGGCTCTACCCCGGCGACTGAATAAGACATCATTCTGGCTACTGGCTCTAAGTTGAGTTCTTTTACCAACCTTTCTGACATGACCACTACGAATGCAGCCCCATCAGATGTCTGTGAAGAATTACCTGCAGTTACTTGTCCACCTTGCTTAAATGCTGCTCTCAGGTTGGAAAGTCCTTCCATAGAAGTCCCTTTTCTAGGTCCTTCGTCCGTATCTACAGTATATTTTCTGGTTTTTCTTTTTCCTTTTTCGTCCAGATAGGTTTCTTCTACTTCTACCGGTACGATTTCATCCTTGAATTTGCCCTGCTCCAAAGCTGCCAAAGCACGGTCATGGGAGCGAACGGAAAATTCATCTGAATCTTCCCTAGTGATATCGTATTCCTTGGCGAGCTCTTCTGCTGTGAGGCCCATACTTAGATAGTAATCAGGAGTCTTGGATGCAATGTTCCAATTAAGGGCAGTCTTATAACCCATCATAGGCAATAGAGACATGGATTCTGTACCACCTGCGATAATGCAATCGGCCATTCCAGCTTTAATCTTTCCTACTGCCAATGCAATGGCTTCTAGTCCAGATCCGCAATATCTATTGATGATAAAGCCTGGATTATCCACCCCTAAAGCCAATAGGGAAATCATCCTACCCATCTGCATTCCCTGCTCTGCTTCAGGAATAGCATTGCCGACTATCAGGTCATCGACCATTTTATTTTCCAATCCAGGGGTGTTGGACACCAGGTGCTTGATGACATCAGATGCGAGGTCATCGGGACGGTAAAACCTAAAGCCACCTTTTTTGGCCTTTCCTACCGCCGATCTATATCCGTTTACTATGTATGCTTCCATATTTGATTGTTTCTAAATTGAGGTTTATTGATTAACTAATGATTATTTAAGTTTATGAGTCTAGAAACAAGAGCCAAGAAACAAGACTAGCAGAAATTCAGACTTCATCATTGAAATTCAAAAAGGATTGGTATCCAATTTCGATTTGAACCCATTTATCATTTTTTGTACTTCACTAATATCTGAATTTAACTGACTAAATTTTTCAGTTTCTAACAAGCCTACCTTATTTGCTATGATTGCTTGCGTTTCCAGTTCATAACTTTCTCCAATGCTTATGTCAAGAGAGTTTAGGAAAGCTTTCGAAGTACTTTTGGCAGAACCTTCTGCAATATTTGAAGGGATTGAAACGCTTGCCCTCCTCATTTGCGAAGTCATACCAAACTTTTCATCAGAAGGAAATTCATTTGTCAAGTGGTAAACCTTTACTGCTAAATCAACTGACTTTTGCCAAACTTTGAGATTTTTGAAGTTATGTTTACTTTTCATACTCTTTCAAACTATGGTTTTCAATCTATTCTTCCTCCCTTTTCTTCTTGATTCTTGATTCTTGATTCTTGGTTCTTGTATCTTGGTTCTTGTATCTCTTTCCTTTCGTCTAATTCCTAAGCGGTTTACCTTTAAACAGAATGCTATGTATTCTTTCAAGGGTCTTTTTCTCACCGGTAAGACTTAGGAAAGCTTCTCTTTCAAGATCCAGAAGGTATTGCTCGCTGACTTCTGTCGGAGAGGAAAGGTCTCCTCCTGACATTACCCAGGCAAGTTTCCTGGCAATCTTAGCATCATGCTCTGAAATGTATTTTCCATATAACATACCTGTGATTCCAGCTTCAAACAAGGCCAAGGATGTTTTTCCCAAAACCTTAATATTGGTTTGCTCTACTGGTTGCGAATAGCCTGCATCATAGAGTGAAAGGACTTTGGATTTCGCTTCTGCCAGTTGTCTCTTTCTGTTGAGTGTCACAGCATCCTTTACCTGTAGGTATCCAAGACCTCTGGCCTCTGCTGCAGAAGTGGAGACTTTAGCTGTAGCAATGTTCATAAAGTACTCTTGCAACCTGTTCAATTCCACATCACCCTCTTTGGATTCATTGGAAAAACGAAGGGTCATTTCTTTGGTACCTCCTCCTGCAGGAATCAAACCTACACCGAATTCAACCAGACCCATGTAAAGTTCTGCGTGTGCCTGTACTGCATCGGCATGCAGAGACAGCTCACAACCTCCACCTAGAGCCATGTTGTGAGGAGCCACGACAACAGGCACTGATGAATAGCGTGCCCGCATCATTGTTTTTTGGAACCCTGCAATCATTAGATTGATTTCATCAAACTCCTGATCTCCTGCGAACATGAACAGCATGGCCAAATTGGCACCCGCAGAGAAGTTTTGACCTTCATTGCCGATCACCAATCCTTTATAAGATTTCTCAGCCATGGCAATGGCCGTATTGATCCCTTCTATCACTTCCTGTCCTAAGGAATTCATCTTGGTATGGAACTCTAAGCCCAGGACATCATCGCCGAGATAATAGATGGAGGATCCTGCATTGCTCCAAAGCTTTTTATCTGCTGCCTTCAAAGTTTCCAGAATGACAAAGTCTTCTGTACCTGGAATAGGTTTATAGGATTTTGAAGGAATGTCATAGTACATGCGCTGTCCGGCTTCCACTTTATAAAATGAGGTATGACCCGCTTCCAACATTTCATGTACCCATGGAGCAACTTTTTCTCCTGCAGCCTCCATTTTTTCCACAGTCTCTTTCACACCTAAAATGTCCCAGTTTTCGAAAGGACCATATTCCCATCCGAAGCCTGCACATACAGCCTGATCTATTCTGTACAACTCATCAGAGATTTCAGGAATTCTGTGGGAGCAGTACTTGAATAAATCATAAAATGTAGTCCTATAAAACTCCCCTGCCTTGTCATCAAAATTTACGAGGAATTTGATCCTCTTTTTCAAGTCATCAATTTCTTTGGACGCTTCAAGAGCTTTAAATTTTGGCTTTTCGGCATCTTTATATTCAAAGGTTTCAAAATCAATTTCCTTGAGTTCTTTGGTACCATCCTTATGTCGGATCATTTTGAAATAACCCTGACCGGTCTTATCTCCCCACCATTTATTTTCATATAGCTTTTCTACGATTTTGGGAAGCTTGAATTTGTCGCGTGATTCATCATGCTCCAATGTCTTATATAGGTTGTTGGCTACATTGACCGTAGTATCAAGACCTACCACGTCCATTGTTCTGAATGTGGCAGACTTGGCCCTTCCTATCACTGTTCCGGTGAGTTTGTCCACTTCTGACACACCCAATCCCATTTTTTCAATGGCATGCATGCCGGATATGATGGCATAGACACCTATTCTATTGGCAATAAAAGCCGGGGTATCTTTACAGAGCACGGTTTCTTTACCCAAAAACCTATCTCCATAATCCATCAAAAAGTCTACGATTCCAGGATCTGTTTTTGGTCCAGGAATAATTTCCAGGAGTTTCAGATATCTGGGTGGGTTGAAAAAGTGTGTTCCTGCAAAATTGACCTGGAAGTCTTCTGACCTTCCTTCACACATCAGATGCATAGGAATTCCGGAAGTATTGGAAGTAATGAGCGTTCCAGGTTTACGGTGTTTTTCTACTTTTTCGAAAAGAGATTGTTTGATTTCAAGCTTTTCTACGACCACCTCTATTACCCAGTCAAAGTCTTTTATTTTGGGAAGATCATCGTCAAAATTTCCTAAAGAAACACGACTAGCGTAGGACTTGTCATATAAGGAAGCTGGTTTTGCTTTTAGCGTATTCTGAAATGCCTCATTGACAATTCTGTTTCGGACAGCTTTATCGTCCATGCTGAGTCCTTTCTTTTTTTCTTCTTCGCTCAGTTCTCTGGGTACAATATCAAGCAACAATACCTCAACACCGATGTTGGCAAAGTGGCAGGCTATTCTTGATCCCATGACTCCTGAACCTAAAATGGCAACTTTTTTAATGGTTCTTTTCATAAAATTATTGGTTTAGAGTTCGTAGACTTTTTTGTCGTACGTATTAGGGTTTAATGTTTCGGAATTTATTTTATCTATAACATGACTGATTTTCTGGAATACCGTGAAAAAAGCATCCAGCTCATCTTCACTCACGTGTTCTCTTACCAAGAGGTTGAATGTCTTGATGGTTTTGACAGAAATTTCTTTTTTTCTTTTTCCTTCTTCTGTCAGGAAAATCCTGACAGACCTTTTGTCAATAGGATCAGGTTTCTTGAAAATCAGGCCTTTTTCTTCCATGCTTTTCAGCATTCTGGTCAGGCTTCTGGCTTCAAGACCCATCAAAGGGGCAATCTTTGTTGCCGGGGTTCCTTCTTTGGAATTGATATTGATCAATACAAAGCCTATTGAAGTGGTAAAGTCTTCCTGGGCTGCTTGTTGGTTGTACATCCTTGAAATCGCATGCCAGGCACTCTTTATATGGTAATCAACTGTTTCTTCGCGTTTCATAGGCATAATAATGAAGGTCTAATTTACAAAAAATATTGTATGCATGCATACTAAAATCAAAAAAAGTTATGCATGCATAAGAAATTTAAATCTCAGTTTACGCCAATAAAAAAAACTATATTCTGAATTATTACAGAATATAGTTTTTATAAGGGTATTTATTTTATGAAAACTGATTTACACAAAATTAGTTTCTCAAAAAAATTCTATCTAATTGTAAAGTGTTTCTATTTCGCTGGCATATTTCTGATGAATTACCCTTCTTTTAAGTTTCATTGTTGGGGTAAGTTCACCAGTTTCTATATTCCATTGTTCTTTAAGAATCTTAAACTTTTTGACCTGTTCCCATTTTCCGAAGTATTTATTTAGGGAATCAATTTCTTTTTGAAACTTGTCAATGATTTCTTCTTTTTGCAGCATTTCCTCATCATTGGTATAAGGGATGTCTTTGTGCTTACACCAATCCTGCAGTCCTGTAATGCTGGGTACAATGAGTGCTGCAGGGTAATTCTTATTTTCTCCCACAATAATGATCTGTTCAATAACAGCAGATTCTTTGAATTTATTTTCCATTGGTTGAGGAGCTATATATTTGCCGCCAGAGGTTTTGAACATTTCCTTTTTTCTATCAGTAATCTTCAGGTAAACGCCTTCGTGAATTTCTCCAATATCTCCTGTATGGAACCAGCCTGTTTCATCAATTACTTCAGCAGTAAGATCGGGCTGTTTGTAATAGCCTTGCATGACATTTGGTCCTTTTACCAGGATCTCTCCGTCCTCTGCGATTTTTACTTCCACATCTTTCACTATTTTTCCTACCATACCTATCCGAATATCATCTAGGTTACAGACAGATGCAGAAATCACTGGGGATGTTTCGGTAAGGCCATATCCCTCACATACAGGAATCTGTGCAGACCAAAATACCCTTGCCAATCTTGGTTGTAGTGCTGAAGCACCTGAATTGATCTGTGCAATGTTTCCGCCAAGCGCTTCTCTCCATTTACTGAATATGATTTTATTGGCAATTTTCAATTGAAAATTGTACCACCATCCTTGATTTTTATTCGGCTCATATTTCAGTCCGAGATTCAAAGCCCAAAAGAAAAGTGATTTTTTCAAACCGGTGAGTTCATATCCTTTTGACACAATCTTGTCATATACCTTCTCCAAAAGCCTGGGAACAGTATTGAAAATATGTGGTTGGATCTCTTTGAGATTGTCCCCAATTGTTTCCATACTCTCAGCATAATAAATTGAAATACCCATGTAGAGGAAACAAAATGAACCAGTCCTTTCATAAATATGGCATAGAGGTAAGAAACTCAGAGCGGATGACTGACCCTTCTCCACTATTACCCTATCCTCTATAGCCAAAAGATTGTGGATGACATTTCCGTGAGTCAGCATGACTCCTTTTGGCCTGCCTGTAGTACCGGAAGTGTAAATGATAGTAAAGAGGTCATTGCTCTGTATGGATTCTTTCCTTTCTTCTAAGTTAGCCAAATCACCACTCTCTCCGCTTGCCAAAAAATCCTCCCAATATTCACATCCCTCTATTTGGTCAAAGGAAAATATTCTGATAGGTGTACCTGTAGCAGCTTCAGTGGCTTTTCGATAGATATCTAAATCTCCAACAAAAACCTGCTTTACTTCCGCATGTTCAAAAATATATTTGTAATCGTCTGCTGAAATGGTGGGATACATAGGAACAGAAATCGCTCCTATCTGCTGTAATGCCAAATCCACAAAATTCCACTCAGGCCTATTGTTGGAAATGATGGCCACTTTATCATTTTGGTCTATTCCTGAGGCTAAAAAAGCCAGACCCAAGTTGTCTACAATTTTCTTAAGGTCTCTGGAAGAATAGGTTTTCCATTCTCCGTTTAATTTTTGAGCCAAAGCTACTTCTTTATCGTAAGTAGCAATCTGATGAGGTATAAGATCAAATAATCTGTTGATGGTCATAGTGAGTTTTGGTTAAGACATCTTTCAAATTATGAAAAAGGTCTCATTTATCCAATTTACTTTTCAAGCTACTTATCCACCTTCTATTTAATGTTAATGTGATTTTTTTTAAAAAAGATTTAAGGTCTTTATTATAGTGTGGATTTGTGGATAAAAACTCCATTCTTTTTTCTCCACATTAGAATACTGGGAAATTCACCTGTTCTCCACTTTTTATCCACTGCTTTGTAGATGCTTAAGTGATTGGTATTGTATGATTTGATTTGTTTTTGGTTTATATATGTGGTTAAGTTAGATTTAGTAAATAGTAGACAACTTAGTGTGAGTCTGATTGTGGGTAAGTGTGGAGTAATTGATACTTTTCCCCAGCTTTGATAAATATTTATCTATTTACAATAGTAGAAGAGGATAACTTTTACTTTTTACCCGACTTTTCCTCAGCAATCCACATCAATTTGTAGAGTTATCTACATTGTTTTGCCTGAATAATTTCAACAATTGTTCCCAATGCGCATCAATTTCAGATTCTATATCATCCATTTCATTCTCTGGTAATCTGGGTATTTGTGCCAAACCAATTGGTATTCTTGGTTGTATTACTACTTCTAAAGTCCATCCACCCCTTACGGTCGTTTCTTTATTGTTGTTATCATTGGGATTTTCTAAATAGTATACAGGCTCTGCTTGTCTATTTTCTAATATATTGTGTGTATCCCATCTTCTATTATTGTTTCTGTCAACAATGGCTCTTATGTAATATGTTGAAGGTTCTATGTTTATAAATGTTGCAATGTTTGTATCTGTCAGGAATTGTTCGTGGACCACTTCTTCTTTTTTGTTTAGGATTTGAACAATTAGCGGTCTTTCGTCAGTATTTACAGTAACTTTTATTTCCTCGGCGAGTGTTTCTTTTTTAAGTCTTCTGTAAGAAGTTTCCTTTTTGTCTTTGTTAAATTGATCCTCAATATCAATGAAGGTACTGTCTCCTGCATATACTATAAAATTTTCTATTGATAGTGTGTCAGGAACCTTCCATTCTAGAATTAAGCGTGTTCTCATAAGACTATCTTTAAAAAATAGCATATCTTCCGTAACCGGAACTACTGAAGCTGTATCGTATTTGATTATCAAAGAGTCATAATTGATTCTGTTAACCGGTTTATTCAACTTTATTTCAGCCCTCAATTTTTCTACAAAATTTTTCTGTCCTTCCAAACTTATTTCCAGAGCTTCTTTTCTTCTTTCGCTTTCTTCAAATTTTGCATATAAGGTTGTATCAATCTGGAATCCTACAGAATCCTTTAAGTTTAGTCTTACCTGTAAACTGTCATTTTGTAGTGATGTATGGTAAAACCTGAGGGTCTTTTCATTTCTTCTAAAATACAGGTTCTCATTGAGGCCTTCTGCTTCTACATTTATTTCAAGAGGATCTTTGCTCAAAACCACATCAAAGTTGCTGCCTACTGATGCAGATCTATTGATCTTAAATTCTGATACATTTGATTTGTCAAGGTAAAAATTGGCTCCTCTTACATCTCTGTCTATTACAATCGTATCACCAAGGAAAGAGTAGGCTTCTGATTTTTCTTCTGCCTTTAGTGAGTTGTTTGCGTCATGCCAGGCATAAGCCAAATATCTTCCTTCTTTTATATTGGTGAGTTTAAAATTTCCTACTGAGTCAGTTGTTCCTATGTAATATGGTGGAGCAGTAAGGACATTTGTGGTATCATCTTCGGTGTATAGGCCTACCAACACATCCTTCATTTTCTTTTCTTTTTGGGGAAAAGTGTAAGCAACAGTACCTGAAAAGGTAAGACTGTCTATTTCTGGTCCTGTTGAAAAAACCAATTTGAGGTTTTCTGGAACATTTCCTTCAGTTATATCAGAAATTGTTTTTTGGAAATTGAAAACATATGTGGTGCTGTCCTCCAATTCCTGATTAAGCTTTATGGTAACTTTATTTTTTAAAGCCGTTACTTCCATTTCATCTTTTTTGATTCTTGGTGTAATGATTATTCCTTTATTGGGATTTTCGACTTTTACATATTCACTGAATAAAAGTTCTATCACACTTGGTTTTGTGTTCAATGATTCATTTTCTGGTGTTATAGAAAGAAGTTTTGGTGGTTCCTCGTCTTTGGGTCCACCCATTGGAGTACTTTGTTTAGCACAAGAATGTATTATTATAATAATAAGTATTACAATTATGTATTTAATATATTTCATTTTTTCTTTAAAATGAACATTAAACTTGAATAGTTTTTTTGATTCTTTTTTGCCCATTTATTTGATTTCCAGCCATTTATTAAACCTTTCATCAGGTGTTTTAACGGAGATTTTCCTGGATTTATATATTTTTCCGATAACATAGATATATAAAAACTGTCAAAAGACATGGGTTTTATATCTGCTATCCTGAATCCAAATTCTTCTGCAAAATTTTGTATAGAAGTTTGGTCAAAATGATAAAGATGTCTTGGTATATCCCATGCTGCCCAGTAATGTTTGTAAAATTTAGAGTCGTAAGAATCAATATTAGGAACGGCTATTATCAGTGTTCCATTTTCTTCAAGGAGTTTGTTAATTTTTTTTGCTGATTTTCTTAAATCATGAATATGTTCCAAAACATGAAATAAAGTAATTATGGTAAATTTTTTACCTTTTGGTATGGATAGTATATCTTCATATGTTGATATACCTTTTTGTTCCAGTAATTTTTGTGCTTCTGTATTAGGTTCTATTCCATAGGTTTTCCAACCGTTATTTTTAGCTATTTCCAAGAAATGACCAGTTCCTGCTCCTATATCCAGGAGTTTATTCTTTCTTGAAGAAAGTGAATTGATAAGCTGTAGCTTTCGTTTTAATGTGACAGTTCTAACTTGTTTATATAAAAAATTTACAAGGTTATTGGATTTGTTTTTATGAGATATGTAATCCTCTGATTGATAATATTCCTGAATGGTTTCTTTATCAGGTCTTGGATTGGTAAATACCAGATTACATTTGCTACATTGGCATAGTAAGAACTCCTTTTTACTAAAGAAATGATCTTGAATCTGGCTATAATTAAGAAAAAGCCCACTTTTACAAAGTGGGCATTTATTCAATCTTTCCAATTCACCCATCATCTTCCTAAATAGACGGTTAAAATAGACAAATCTGCAGGAGATACTCCGCTTATTCTTGAGGCTTGTCCTAAAGTATCTGGTCTGATCTTATGTAGTTTTTGTTTGCCTTCTGCAGAAAGTGCAGGAATGCTTAAATAATCGAAAGAAAGAGGTATTTTAAAATCCTCCATATTGCTTAATTTTTCTACCATCTGCTGTTCTTTCAATAGATAGCTTTCGTATTTGATTTGAATCTCAGCTTGCTCCAAAACTTCTTTAGGATATTTGGATAGGTATATTTTTATGTCCTCATCTAATTCCATGATTTTTTCCAATCCCATTTGAGGTCTTTTTAGCAGTTTTTCTATTGTTATTTTCTCTTTAATAGTAGCAGTTTCAAATTCCTCAAGACCTTCATTTATTTGTTCTGGTGCTAGACGTTTTTGTTTAAGATCATTGATAAGCTTTGCAGTTTCATCCTTTTTATCTAAGGTTTTTTCCAGCCTTTTATCATCTGCCAAGCCTATTTTATGGCCTAAATGGGTTAATCTTAGGTCTGCATTGTCCTGCCTCAGCAATAGCCTGAATTCAGCTCTTGATGTAAACATTCTATAAGGTTCTTCGGTACCTTTATTGATCAGGTCATCTATCAATACACCTATATAAGCATCTGATCTTTTTAACAAGAAGGGTTCATTTTCATTAACCTTGAGTGCTGCATTGATTCCTGCTATTAATCCTTGAGATGCTGCTTCTTCATATCCTGTTGTCCCATTAATTTGTCCAGCAAAGTATAGATTCTCTACCAATTGTGTCTCTAAAGTGAGTTTGAGTTGGGTAGGTGGGAAAAAGTCGTATTCTATCGCATAGCCTGGCCTGAACATCTTTGCATTTTCGAATCCAGGGATTTTCTGCATTGCTTTATACTGTACATCTTCTGGAAGTGAAGTAGAAAAGCCATTTACATAGATTTCTACCGTATTCCATCCTTCTGGTTCAACAAAGATTTGATGTCTTTCTCTTTCGGCGAATCTATTGATTTTATCTTCTATAGAGGGACAATACCTTGGTCCTAATCCTTGTATCCTACCATTAAACATTGGTGATCGGTCAAATCCTGTCTCTAGCGTTTCATGAACTTCTTTATTGGTATAGGTTATCCAACAAGGCCTTTGATTATTTAAAGGTAGAGTTTCGTCTGAAAAAGAGAATTTTTCTGGATTTTCGTCTCCATGTTGTATCTCCATCTTTGTAAAATCTAGAGACCTTCCATCAACTCTTGGAGGTGTACCAGTTTTCATTCTACCTGCTTCAAATCCTAAAGAAACCAATTGTTCTGTTATTCCTTTTGCAGCTGCTTCTCCTGTTCTACCACCTCCAAACTGCTTTTCTCCTATGTGAATGATCCCGTTCAGGAAGGTGCCGTTTGTCAACACTACTGATTTAGCTTTAATTTCTAAGCCAATTCCTGTTTTTACACCAATTACCCTATTATCCTTTACTACCAATCCACTGACCATTTCCTGCCAGAAATCCACATTTGGTGTATTTTCTAATGCTAATCTCCACTCCTCAGCAAACCTCATCCTGTCATTTTGGGATCTTGGAGACCACATTGCAGGCCCTTTTGACCTGTTTAACATTCTAAATTGAATCATTGATTTGTCAGATATAATACCTGACATTCCTCCCAGTGCATCTATTTCACGAACAATTTGTCCTTTTGCTACGCCTCCCATTGCAGGGTTGCAGGACATTTGGGCAATGGTGTTCATGTTCATTGTGCACAGCAATACGCTGGCACCCATCTTTGCAGCTGCATGTGCGGCTTCACAGCCTGCATGACCTGCCCCTACTACAATTACATCATATTGTGGAAACATATACTTCCTTATTTAATGTTTCACGTGGAACAGTTAATTGAATATATCAAAGATGTTTCACGTGGAACGTTTTAAAAGAGAGCGATTGACTCTTCTTCTTTTATTCGCATTTGTTTTTGTTGCTCTTCCGTTTTGTCTTTGTAACCCATCAAGTGAAGAAGGCCATGACTCAACACTCTTTTTATTTCTTCATCGAATGAGATTTTTTCATCTGTTGCATTTTCCTTCACCCGGTCTACGCTAATGAAAATATCACCTTCTATCTCTTTTTCTTTTTCAGAGTTATCAAATGTGATGATATCAGTATAGGTGTCATGTTGAAGGTATTCAACGTTTATATTGTAGAGGTACTCGTCGGAACAAAATATATAATTGAGTTCTATTATTTTATATCCTTCATTTGCAGCTATTTTTTTCAACCAGGATTTATAGCTGATTTTAGGTTTTAAGTCAAACCTTATGTCTTCTTGGAAAAACGATATTGCCATTTTACATGTAAAATGTTAAAATCGTTTTTCTTCCCTCATCTTCAAATTTCACCTCATCTGTTAAATGTTTGATGATGTAGATTCCTCTACCTCCTGGTTTTTCGAGATTTTCAGGAGAAGTTGGATCATTTAAATTTTCATAATCGAAACCTTTTCCCTGGTCAGTGATAGTGAACTTTATGTCATTTTCTCCTAATGCGAGTTCTAGCTCTACCTGTTTTTTACTATCCATATTGTTGCCATGAATGATGGCATTTGTGACACACTCAGTCACTGAAATCATTATGTTTCCATAGATATCTTCATTGATGGTATACTTTTCCTTAGCATTATCAATGAAACTTTCTATGATTTTTATATTATCCATCAGAGATGGAATTGAAATTTTGATAGATTTCATAAAATTAATATGGATAATGTAATTAATTATTTAATTAAATTTTTATGTCAAGTACTATTGGACAATGATCTGAATGATAAATATCCGGTAGTATACCTGCTCCTACTATTTTATCTTCGAACGGTTGATTGACCATATGGTAGTCAATTCTCCATCCAAGGTTTTTTACTCTTGCATTGGCTCTGTAGCTCCACCAAGTGTATTGGTGGGGATTTTCATTGAACTTTCGGAAACTGTCTACAAATCCACTTTCTGTGAACTTATCCATCCAAGCCCTTTCTTCTGGTAGAAAACCAGAAGAGTTTTTGTTGGATATAGGATTATGTATATCTATTGCTTTATGACAAATATTGTAATCTCCGCTAATGATCAAATTAGGAATTTTCTTTGTCAAATCCTGTGTGTAATGGTAAATATCATCGAGAAACTGATATTTAAAATCCTGTCTGATATCTCCTGTCGTACCAGATGGGAAATAAGCTGAGGTAAAAGAAAACTGATCAAAATCCAATCTGATCATTCTTCCCTCGTCATCATATACGGGTAAATCCATTCCGTAAGCTATGTTTTGCGGTTTGATTTTACTCATAATAGCTACTCCACTGTAGCCTTTCTTGACTGCAGGGTACCAGTAAATATGGTAACCTAAATCTTCAAACATGGATTTTTCTATCTGGTTTTCCTGAGCTTTTACTTCTTGTAAACCAATAATGTCCGGGTTTTCCTCTTTTAACCAATCTACAAAACCTTTATTGATGGCTGCACGGATCCCATTTACATTGTAGGAGATTAGTTTCATTGAATTCTTACTTTATTTCTATCTGATATTCTTGTTCAAAATATTCCAACACCTGGATTTTAAGTAATTTCTCTTGTTCCAGGATATCAAAATGCGGTAGTTTTTTTATAAGCTTCCAATGCGGCCAACCCTCTTGATCAATGAAGTCGAGTTCGTAAAAGCCAGCCAAACTTAGGACTTTGCATATAGCTATATGCATGAGATCCTGTTTTTGCTCTTTTGTAAACTGCTTATGGCCTTGACCCAGTTCTTGAACACCTATAAGGAAAAGGACGGCATTCAGATCTTTTGGTTTTTTTCCGATCACACTTTCCAGGCCTATCAGCAATTTGCCCCAACGTTTTTCAAGATCTAAATCTTTTTTAAACATCCTTTGATCCTTCTTTTTCCAATAGTTCCCAATATTCAACAGCCCTCCTTAAATGGGGAATTACAATGGATCCCCCTATCACAGTTGCAATAGAAAATACCTCAAATACCTCTTTCTTGTTTAAGCCTGCTTCAAAACATTTGCCCAAATGATACTTAACACAATCGTCACACCTCAATACCATTGAGCAGGCCAAGCCTATCATCTCTTTACTTTTGACGTCAATAGCGCCTTCGGCATAGGTATTTGTATCCAGGTTAAAAAACCTTTTTATGACTTTGTTGTCAGAAGCCATGATTTTTTCATTCATCTGACCTCTATAATTGTTGAACTCTTCTATTAAATTCATTAAATTTTGTGAGCTTATGTATAACCTGCAAATATAGCAGGTATTTTACTGTCGTTCAGTCATTAAAAGCCTTTTTGATATGCAAATGCCTATAATTGATGATTTTTTGTCCTTGGTCTTTCCCAAGACCTGTTGTCTTTGCAAGCGCAGTCTTTTTGATTTTGAAGATCAGCTTTGCAGGATCTGTATTGGAAACCTTCCTGTCACCAATTATCACCTGAGACCGCAGAACAATGACCTTGTTACCAAAATCCTTGGGCTGACCCAACCTAACCTGGTGATGTCCTTTTTAAGGTTTACCAAAAAGGGGGACAGCCAACGATTACTTCATCTGCTCAAATACCGTAACAAACCCGAAGTGGGCATTGAATTGGGAAGAATTTATGGGCAACTGCTTAAATCAACCGGCTTTGAGAATAACTGGGATATGATTACTCCGGTTCCTTTGCATGCTACAAAAAAGAAAAGAAGAGGCTACAACCAAAGTGAACAGTTTGCCATTGGTCTACATCAGTCTTTAGAAATTCCGGTAAGTTTGGCCTTAGAAAGGATGGTTTTTACCGAAACCCAAACCCAAAAATCCAGGATGGAAAGGTTAAGCAATGTTGAAGATGTATTTAGCGTGATAAATCCAGATGAAGTTATAGGGAAAAGAATTTTATTGGTGGATGATGTCATGACGACAGGTGCTACACTGGTGTCATGTACCAATAAGCTTTTGGAAAATAAGTCCAAATCAGTGGATCTGGCGGTGATTGCAGCAGGAAAAACTTAATACAAATTGAATAATTTCAATAAGTAACTATTTGGACCAGGCTTCGAAATAAAAGGCTAGAATAGATAATTTTCCTTTCAAAATTGTAACCTTTTACCAACTTCCCCCGGCGCCGCCGCCTCCGAAAGATCCTCCTCCAAAACCGCCAAAGCTTCCTCCTCCGAATCCTCCCCCGCCAAAGGAACCTCGGCCTGATGAAAAGTCTCCAAACTTTCCCTTACTACCGCCTTTCAGCATATTTGCCAGCATGATGGTAGTAAAAAGGTCAACATTTCCACCTTTACCACCCATGTGGTTGTCATTATCTTTCCTATTTTTTATTATGGGAATGATTACAAAAAGGAATACCATGATCAGAAAGAAGATCAGAGCTCCAAAATTTTCTCCGGAAGACGTTACTTTATCTGCCTGATATTCTCCGGAAGCCAATTTGAAAATCATATCTGTGGCTTTGTCCAAGCCCACATAATAGTCTTCCATTCGGAAATTTGGCACAATTAATTGGCTTACAATTCTTTTTGCCAAAGCATCCGGTATTACTCCTTCCATACCATATCCAGTAGCAATGAACACTTTTCGGTCCTCCATTGCTGCAAGTATCAGTACCCCATTGTCTTTGTCTTTTTGGCCAATACCCCATTTGTCGCCCAATTGGAAAGTATAATCACTGATGTCATAAGGCCCTACAGACCTGATCATTACAATAGTAACTTGAGTCGACGTGCTGTCATTGTATGCCCTTAACTTTCTTTCCAGGTTAGAAGACTCCTGATCGGACAAAGTGTTGGTAAAATCATTTACTAACCTTGGCGGTTGAGGTACGTCTGGAAAATCAGTTTGGGCAAATAACAAACTTACCGATAAGAAAAAGATGCAGGTCAATAGAAATCTCAAACTCATAATGCTTTATCCAAAGGAAATTTCGTCAGGTAATTCATTGATGTCACCTTTACGGTCAAATGGGAAATGTTTTTGTAGTGCCTGTCCACTTAATTCTATGCCTTTACAGAGTCCTTGGGTATAGGCCCCCTTTTTGAATTGGTCGATCATCATGTCTTTTATCTCTACCCAAAAATTCTCAGGAACTACGGCATTGATGCCACAGTCTCCTAAAATGGCAAACTTATGATCTTCAATGGCAAGGTAAAATAAGACAGCATTTCTTTCCTTCGTTTTGTGCATCTTGAGGATTTCAAAAACCTCAGCAGCTCTATCCATGACATCATCGCTGCAATGATTCTCAATATGGACCTGCAATTCGCCGGAAGTTTTTCTCTCGGCTGCTTTGATCGCTGCTATAATGCTGGATCTGTCAGATGCGGAAAATAACTTTTCAGGCATATCTCTTAGAATTGTACGCTAGGCGCTGTTTCTGCACCTTGAGCTGCTTCAAAGTATCCTTTTCTTTCAAAGCCATACCAACCGGCGAAAACGTTGTTGGGAAATGTCCTAAGGTTGGAATTGTAAGATTGTACAGATTGATTGAAATTTCTTCTGGCCACTGCAATCCTATTTTCTGTACCTTCAAGCTGCGCCTGAAGTTCCAGGAAGTTTTGGTTGGCTTTAAGATCAGGGTATCTTTCCACCGCTACCAAAAGTCGGCTCAGTGAACCGCTTAATTGATCCTGTGCTTCCTGAAACCTTGCAATATTCTCAGGACTTAGGTCATCTGCATTCAAATTGATGGAAGTGGCTTTGGCCCTTGCTTCTACTACTTGAGTGAGGGTTTGCTGTTCAAAATCCGCATATCCCCGCACTGTATTTACCAAGTTTGGAATAAGGTCCGCCCTCCTCTGATACTGGGTTTCCACCTCTGCCCATTGGCCATTGATGGTTTCTTCATTTTGCACAAATATATTGTACACACCTACAGCCTTTGTGTAAACAAATAAGGCAATCAGACCGATCACCAAAATAGGAATCCAAGCTTTTTTCATAGTAAGTTTTTAAGTTTAGTGAATCTTTGCACTATTACGGGGATTGATTTTATCAGGTTGGGTTTATTTTATGGCAGACTTTCTTTTGCTATTTCAAAGGTAGAAATCTTTAAGTTTCTTAGAAAAATTTGAAAGGTTGTTCCTACTCCCACTTTGCTTTCTATTGTCAAGTTGCCATCATGGGCACGGATTTGTTCCCTTACCAAATATAAGCCCAAACCTTTGCCTTCTACATGGGAATGAAACCTTTGATAAAGTCCAAAAATCCTGTCCCCATACCTATCCAGGTCTATGCCTATTCCGTTGTCACTGTATTCCAAAACAGTGAATTCATGTTCTTTCCTAGTTTTGATGGAAATAACCGGTTCTCTTTCTGGGTGTTTGTACTTGATAGAATTAGTGGTCAGGTTGATCAGAAAATTCTCAAGATGAGAGTAAATATAATTAATATGGCTTGCTTCTGAAAAATCTTTGTGGATGATGGCCTTAGCTTCTGAAATCTGTTTTGCGAGACTTTTTTCCACATTCCGCATGATTTTTTCGAAAGAGATTTTTTCGATTTTAGGAAGCTTGTTCTTTTTAATCGAAACCACTTCTATTAAGTCTTCCAAAGTACCATTTAATATTTCTGTAGAAACTTTTAGATTATGAATGATTTCTTCATTTTCCGGATTATTGGGATAATTTTGATCGTATAATTCCAAAAGTGAAGAGATATTGACTATCGGTGCCCGAAGGTTGTGAGAAATGATGTAGGCAAATCTTTGCAGTTCTTCGTTCTGTGATTTAAGGTCCCGGATAAGTTGTTCCCGTTCTTCCTCAGCGAGCTTGGTTTCGGTGATGTTTTGGGTAAATAATAAAATTCGGTCAATTTTTCCCTTGTTATTTTGCAAGGGCACTGCACTTTTGAGGTAGTATTGAGTACCTATTACTACCTCAAACATAACGGATTCTCCTTTCAAAACTCTGTCCAATCTTGCCCTAACCTCTCCGGCTATATAGTTTTCATATTTGGCAAGATGTGGGGTTCCTATGAGCTTTCTAGGGTCTATCCCTTTATTTTTATACTCTTTTCCATCAGTGTGTATGTAAATCAGGTTCTCGTCCAATACTTCAATGGTTCCCTTAGGAAAATTTTCAGCTATGCTTCTGAACAACTGCTCTGAGGCAAGAAGTTTGGATTCATAATTTATCCTGTTCAGCTCTGCCCCAACTCTATCAGACAAAATGGTGAGTAAGCCTGAAAGCCTTTGACTGTAAGGCTTGGGTTTCTCATCAAGCAACACGAGTATCCCAAGTCTATTTTCTTCCAAATCCGTAATAGGTACAGCCAAATAAGTAGAAATACCCATTTTTACTAAAACATCATCAGAAGGAAACAATTCATGTGCATCCTTTTGGATAATTAATGGTTCATTTCTGTCCAGACACATTTTGCAGGGTGTGCCTTCCAGAGAATAAGAAAAGTTTTCTTCTTTCTTTTGGTTGCGGGAATAGGAAAGAATTTTAGCAGTATTTGTATCCTCACTGATTTCTGCAATAAAACAATGGTTCATTTCCAGCTTGGATGACAATAACTGGGTAAGGGCGTCGAAATATTCTCTACCGCTGTATCGCGAGGTGTTTTCGGTCAGGTGGGACACGGTATTGTGGACAAACTCCTGTTCACTGATGTCTTCGAGTATGGCCTGATAATATTTTCCTTTTTCTATTTCCTTGGCATTGACTCTTAGATGAAAAAGTTTTTTGGTAAAAGCGCTGATATAGGGTCCTTCATAGAAGCCGGATCCTTTCTGGATACTGTCTAAGTAGGCATTTTTAATGGGGTTGTCTCCGACTAATCGAAATATGTTTTGTCCTATTAAAGAGCTCGTATCGGATAAGTCGATTTTCTTGATGAAAGACTTATTGGCATCGAGTATATGACCATTCTGGTCGTATTGGAGGATAGGCAATGGATTTTCCTCAAAAAGGGTCTTATACCTATTGAGGTGAATGGAAGACTCCTTCTCCTTTTCTTTGGTATATGTGAAATCTACGAAGAAGCCGGCCCAGATCGATTCTTTTGTATATTTCTTCAGCCTATTGGATGCACCATATACCCATTTGGTCTGTCCATCCAGTGTAAGTATCCGGAAGTAGGCTTCAAATTTGGAATCATTGAGGTAGGCAAGCCTGTCAGCATTGTGTACCAGCTCCCTATCTTCGGGATGGATGGCTTTATCCAAATACCCTTCATCTTCTATAATCTGTTCCGGTTTAAGACCAAAAAGGTTTGAAGAACCTTCACTCACAAATAGAAACTTATGAGTATGATCAGGGTAAGCCTGGAGAAGGTACACCATCCCTGGAACCACCCCAGTTAGCTCGTCAAGAACTGACTTGTTTTTGATAAGATCCTTTTCTATTTCTTTGAGTGCTGTTACGTCTGTGATGACGCCTAGATAAATACCTTCAGTTCCTGTTTCGAATTTTTTGATTTCGTCCTGGACAAAGATATAATGTCCTTCTCTGTGCAATACCCGGTAATTGAGTTTACTGTTGTGGGCATAATTGATTTTATACCCGTGACGGTCTTCAGGATGGATTAGTTTTTTCCAGTCTTCTCCTGTGAAATTCTCGAAAAAGGAAGCATCATAGCCCAACAACTTCTGCATCTTTCCAGTCCAGGTGACTTTATCTGTTTGGGGAGAATAATCATAATAATATAGGCCATTGTCTTTTTTGTCTGGATTAACAGGGTACTTTTCATCCGGAATATAGGAGTTGAAAAACTCAAGTTGGATTAGGAGCATATTGTTTTCCAAGCCTTTTTTGGTCAGATAAAGGTGTCTTGGAAACACCTCAAGCTTTGCATTTAAAGGATCTCCGACAAATATTTCGATTTGTGACTTAGGTAAAAAATCGAATTTTCCTTGGATAAATTTGACCCAGCTGTGGGTGTCATTTATCTTTAAATCCTGTCCAAATGCTGGTAAAACTATACTTTTTTCGGGTTGGATCAACCAGGAATACCTGACATTACTTCGCCAATCAGAGGGAGAAATAAGCGCATTTATCAAATAGGACTGGTCTTCTTGCGCGATGACATAGCCCTCAATAGCAATGAACAAAAATGATTTTTTGTTTATGATAATGGGACACTGTAGTTTTTCCCCTTTTCCAAGTTTTTCAAAAAGATAATCAAAAAGGTGCTCGGGCAAAGTTGGAAATAGGGCTTGAAAGAATGACTCTTCGTAGAATTTATCGCCTTTTTCAAGGATCTTCTTTATTTCTGATGATATATACAAAAGCTCATAGTTCCCCTCTTTATACCGTTTTAGGGTAAGAAGTATATTTTGAAAAAGTACCGTATTTTTCCGGGACATTGGTTTACTTCCAGCAATAGAAGATTTTAAAATTCAACAACTTACAGCTCAATTCATTATAATTATTCAAAGATAGTAAAACAAACCTAATTTATGGAATATACCACCAAAGACTAGAATTTTAATAAAAAGCAGCTTTATTACTCAAGCAAAATGAATATTTATAGGGTTCTAAATTTGCCTTTCAAGTTGAAAACTGATATTGATGGCTTCAAAATCGTTCGGGTCATTACTTTTATAGCGCTTCAATGACAATCTCACTTCTCTTCCAGGCTCAGACCTAAAAAGTTTGACCATATCAGAGAGGTCCCAAAAATCTGCTGGAATACCATTAATGCTTGTAATTTCATCTCCAACCCTTACACCGGCATTGTAAGCAGGTGAATCTTCTCTGACGCTATTGGCTATGTAACGAACATCTTCAGTAGGCATCATTCTTGGCATTATGCCACTCATGTCATATTCAAATGGATCGTTAAATTTGTTGCCTTTTCTGAATAACATTCGTTCCCTTCTGTAATCAAGTATGAGTTTAGTTTTTCCCAGTAATTCTGACCCTAGACTTCCTTGCCTACCACTTTCCTTGATGACATAGCTGAATTCAGTTTCTTCAGGATAAGAGGTAATCACCTCTTTGAACCTAAGTCCTCCAAGGTTTGTGACCTTTGTTCTTCCGATCAAGCCAAATAAATCTCCACCGAGAGACCTGCCCAGGTCAGATTCTATGTGTTTGGGTGGGATTGTAATCGCATCCGTTGTTTCCCTGTTCAAAAGAAGACCGTGATTCGCACCAAGGTCTATCAGAAGCTTGGCTTTCAGTTCTTCTCCGACTATCTGTTTGATTTTTCCATTGATATAAGGTTTACCATTTTCGATGTTCAAATCTATTTTTCTATATCCGAAGGGCCTCCAGCGCATGGCATTTGTTTCATAAAAAGTAATGATGTTTTTATCATAATCGATTTTGACTGGATTGTATTTAAAAAATTCATATCCCAAGACACCGAAAACCGGGATACCGATCACAGCTTCAAGTTCAAAAAAATCAGAATCCAATACCAGTACAGTTTGGGAGATACCTTCAATTGGTCCTAAGTCCAGGTGGTTGGTCGGGGAAACATTGGCAGTAAGGACTGTTTTGCCATCTGCTCCCATGAGATTCAGCTTTCGTGTATAGTTCAGCTCTAATTGGTCTCCTAAGGTTTTACTGAACAGGATATTGGTTTTGACACCAGTGTCAATCAAAAAATTGATTGGAGGACCATCATTGATAGAAACTGGTACTATTATAAGGTTGTTGGATGCCAAAAAAGGCAACTCTGTTTTTCTTGCTTCTTCTTTTACATAAAATCCAGGTACCTGAGCCGAAAGAGACAAAAGCAGTATGATGTTGAACAAAAAACCGTAATACAGCGATTTTAATATCATGAAGTCCGGGTAATTTGGGTTATGTAGATAAGATAGTTAAAATTTACTACTATTTATCTATACTACATTAGGAACTACTTGTTATAAAAATCAAAGAATATTTTAAAAATCAATGGATTAGCAAGATTACATGACCGAAGGTGTATCTATTTTTTGAAAAAATCTAAAAAATCCTGCATCTTTAATTTTTAGACAATAAGAGCATGGCCGAAAAATCAGTGGTAGAAAAAGCAAAGAAGATTTTTGAAAACTTTCTTAACCGTCAGGGGAGCAGAAAAACTCCGGAAAGGTTTTCTGTGATCGATGAGCTATATGGGCTTCCGCAAGATGAGCATATTGATGTGGAAGGGCTCTTTCTCTTGATGAGAAATAAAGGCTACTCCATCAGCCGAGCCACTATTTATAACACTTTGGATCTTTTGGTGGAGTGTGGGTTGGCTGTAAAGCATCAATTCAAAGATAAAGTTGCCCTTTACGAACAGGCATTGACCTACAAGCACCATGATCATCATGTATGCAATCAATGCCGCAAAATCAGGGAATTTTCGGACGATAGACTCACCTTGATCAAAGAAGCCATGGGAAGAGAGTTCCAATCGGCCATCAGCAGCCATTCACTTGTGCTTTATGGGGATTGTCAGATCGAAGACTGCGACAACCTCCGGATCATCTGATCAGCGAAATATTTTTTTGTAAATGGGCTTTCTGTACAAAAACTGCAGGTAAAGAGCCGGATACAAAAGCACGCTCATCAAAGCATTTGGTCCTTGATACTCTATTTCATCACGAATTACCGTGCCTTTTTCCTGATCAATAATCCTGTGTTTGTGCTTCCATTTACCCAGAAAAAATGGCAATTGAATTCCTTCATCGATAAAGTAAAATTCTCCCTCGTCTGTATGGTCATCTGTGATTTCTGAGATCCACTTTTGCTTAAAAATCAAAAAATTCAGCTCTAAACTAACTATGTCCCCTTTGGAGGAACCATCAAACCTTAATAATTTGACCGGTGGAAAAGGAGGGCTTAACTTTTTGAAAAGGCTTTCATTGAACCCTCTTTTGACAGAAAGATAATCCTGTTTTACAGAAGTACTTAGGGTGATTTTCATATTTCAAAAAGTGATTTCATTGAAGAATGTTTAAAAAAAAGAGGCAGAAAGTGATTGTCTGCCTCTTTTTATTGGTCAATTAAGTCTTCTTAGGTATTTGAAAAACTCCGAATCTGAAGTTAAAATCAAGCTGGTGTTTTCATCCATGGATTTTTCGAAGCTTTCCATCGACCTCACAAATTTGTAAAGGTCTACAGACTGCCTGTTTTTGTTGTAAGCCGCAGCATAGATATCCGTAGCTTCAGCATCTGCACGTCCTTTGATTTCTTCCGCTTGTCTAAAGGCCTCTGACTGGATTTGTGCAAGGTCTCTTTCTTTGTCCCCTTCGATTTTTCGGGCTTCGCCTTGTCCTTCAGACCTGAATTGGTCTGCAATTCTGTTTCTCTCACTGATCATTCTATCGTAAACCCTGTCTCTGACTTCATCTACGTAATTCATCCTTTTAAACCGAAAGTCCAAAATCCTCACTCCCAGATCAGAAGTCCTTTCGTTGGCTTTTTCCAAAATGATTTTTTCAATATTGGCCCGTCCGACAGAGATGTCTTCCAAAATCTCGATCTCCTCCATAAAGTCTTCAGTAATTTCCGGATCCCTGTTTCTGGATCTCACCAAGTCTAGTAAGTCATGGCTGGCTACCGCATTTCTGGTCTCACCATCCAAAATATCATCAAGTCTGGACTGGGCTGAGCGTTCATCTCTCAATCGGATAAAAAACTGAAGCGGATTAGTGATTTCCCACCTTGCATAGGTGTCTACAAAGATGAATTTCTTGTCCTTGGTAGGCACTTGGTTTTGGTCACCGTCCCACTCCAGGTATCTTTTGTCAAAAAACTGCACCTTGTGCAGAAAAGGCACCTTGAAATTAAGCCCTGGGGTGGTTCTTGGTTCACCAACAGGACGGCCAAACTGTGTCACAATGGCCTGCTGAGTTTCCTCAAGAATATAGACGCTGCTGAAAGCCGCAATAGCCAACACAGCAATGAGAATTGTCAATAGTGTTTTTGAAGTGCTCATGGTGTAGGAGTAGTTTTTGCTTTGTCAATATTCAATAGCGGCAACACATTATTGCCTTTTTCATCGACGATGATTTTGTTGCCCAGCTTTGGTAAGACCCTTTCCATAGTCTCAAGATATAGCCTTTGCTTGGTCACCTCCGGTGCTTTGACGTATGCCTCAAACAAGTTGTTGAACCTGGTAGCCTCACCCTGAGCACGGTTGACCCTGTTGAGGGCATAAGCTTCTGCCAGCTGTATCGTTTCCAATGCCTCTCCCCTTGCTCTTGGGATCACCCTATTATATTCGGCTTCAGCTTGGTTGATGAGGGTTTCCCTTTCTTGCTGGGCTTCATTGACTGCATTGAAGGATGGCTTGACGGGTTCAGGTGGGTTGACATCCTGAAGTACGACCTGGTCTATTCGGATCCCATTTTCATACTCATCACACATTTCCTGAAGTAAGACTTCCACACTCGAAGCCACTTCCTGTCTGCCTACAGTGAGTACCTCATTGACTGTTCTGTCTCCTACGATTTTTCTCATGGCAGCTTCTGACATGTCTCTGAGGGTTTTTTCTGCATTTCTTACCCTGAATAGGTATTTGTAAGAATCCACAATCCGGTATTGTACTACCCATTCCACATCTGTCAGATTGAGGTCACCGGTCAACATCATTGATTCTTCTCCGAAGTTGCTTTTGGAATATTCCGTCTGTCTTCCGGCACTTTGAGTTCTGAAGCCAAACTCCTGTTTCAATTGACGCTGAACGGGAATCTTGTACATGCTTTCCAATCCATATGGGAGGATAAAATTGAGACCCGGCTGAACTGTCCTATTGTATTTGCCCAGCTGAAGGACCACACCCTCTTCTTCCGGACCTACCGTTTTGGTACTTGTGACAGCCGCAGCCAAAAGCAAAAACCCAAGTACAATCCTGAGGGCATATTTTTTCACCCAATCTGGATCAATATTGATTTCATATCTATTGTCTGACATTTTTTAAGGTTTATTTAATTGAATTTTTTAAATATCGGATTCAAAAGGTAAGGACAAAAATCATAAAGAGCACCAACCAAATCAAATCCATGAAATACCAATAACGCGTAAAAAGTTGTATGCGCATTTTTTCAAATGGATTGGTCAGCATCACAATCTCCTGAATTTCATCTTTTTCCTTCTTATGATATTGGACAGTCATGATCATCGCAAATACCATGGCACCACCTAAATGAAACAAATGGATGCCGCTCAATACATATAAAAAACTGCCACTTGGGAGGCCTGTAAAATCCACACCCATGGAAGTTAGCTCTTTCCAGCCGATTACCTGAAGTATGCAAAATACCACTCCAAGCCAAAAAGTTAGCATAAGGGCTTTTCTAAGGTCTTTGATGGATTCCTGAAGGTAAAATTTCAACATTTTGGATACCGTATATCCCGAAATTAGTATGACGAAGGTGCTAAGAATAAAAGATTTGGGCATTCGAAAACCTACAGCATCCAGGTTACCGGTAGCAGTAGCCAAAAAAGCCACAGTCATAAACAAAAAAATCAAACCGCTACCGAACATTCCTAAATACATCAAAGTTTGGTACGGATGCATGTTTTCTATCTTTTGAAACCAGTTTTCTTCAGTTCTGTCCATTATTACTTTCCTCTTACCCTTAAACATTTTGTGTGGGTCTAGGTTCAGCTTTTTGTACACAATTTGGTCTTGACATCCAATACATACAAAAAGGAATCATTTTCCTAACTTTACGCCTCAATCTGAATTCTATCATATTTTGGAAAAATCCGCTTTTCTATCCCTATACGAGTCCGATCCCTTTATTCAAACTTTGGTCACGAGATTGGATCAGAATCAAAATAGAACCTTTCAGTTCAAAGGCATGTCTGGCAGTTTGGATATGGTCATTTTTGCAACTGTTTTCAGAAAAAAAAGAGGCTTTCACCTCATTATTGCCCATGATAAAGAAGAAGCAGCATATCTGAACAACGATTTGCAGGAATTGCTGGGAGGGCAGACTACTTTGCTTTTTCCTTCCAGCTACAAAAGGCCTTATCAATATGAAGAGGTAGAAAATGCGAATATTCTGATGCGCGCCGAAATTCTTAACAGGATATTGGCTAAAGAAAAAGACTCAGAAATCATTGTCACTTATGCTGAGGCGCTTTATGAAAAGGTAATCAATAAAAAGTCATTAGCTGAAAATACACTCAAAGCCAAAGTAGGGGAAAAGGTAGATCTGGAATTCATTGCTGAGTTGCTTTCAACATACGATTTTGAAAAAACGGATTTTGTATTTGAACCGGGGCAATTTTCTATAAGGGGAGGAATAGTGGATATTTTTTCCTATGCCAATGAATTGCCGTTTAGGCTTGAGCTTTTTGGAAAAGAAATCGAAAGTATCCGGACTTTTGACCCGGAAACACAGCTTTCGATAGACAATATCGATCAAATCAGTATCATTCCGAATGTGCAGACCAAGTTTCTCCAAGAGGTAAGGCAGTCGTTTTTGGATTTTCTTCCCGAAGACACATTTATTTGGTTTAAGGATTATCAATTTACCCTAGATACTTTAAATGAGCATTTTTCTAAAGCAGAAAAGTCATTTCACCAGATTACTGAAACCCATCAAAACGATAAATTGCTGTTAAAACCTCAGGATTTATTTGATGACTCTCAGGCATTTTTAAAGAGTGTTGAAAGGTTTTTTAAGGCGGAGTTTGGCCATAAATTCTATTTCGAAGGTGCAGAGGTATTTCAGTTTGAATCCCAGCCCCAGCCCTCATTCAACAAGAACTTTGAGTTGTTGGTCGAAAATCTTGTATCCAACGAAAGGCAGGGTTGGCTTAACGTGATATGTTCAGAGTCTGATAAGCAGATCAATCGCTTGGAAAATATTTTTCAGGAATTGGATCCTACTCTTAAGGTGCAGCCGCTTCAGATTGGTCTGAGGGAGGGTTTTGTTGACAAAAACCTACAAATTGCCTGCTATACGGACCATCAGATTTTTGAGCGTTTCCATAGGTATAAAACCAAAAACAAAGCGAGTAAGTCTAAGGCACTTACGCTTAGGGAAATCAAAGCCCTTCATCCAGGTGATTTTGTAGTCCATGTGGATTATGGAGTTGGGCGATTTGCAGGTTTGGAAAAAGTGGACGTCAGCGGTAAATTACAGGAGGCGGTACGTCTGGTATTCAGAGATGATGACCTTCTTTATGTGAATATTCATTCCATACATAAGATTTCCAAATACTCAGGACAGGAAGGCACCATGCCAATCATGTCAAAGTTGGGCTCACCGGAATGGGAAAACAAGAAGAAAAAGGTAAAAGGTAAAGTAAAAGACATTGCCAAAGAACTCATAGCCCTTTATGCCAAAAGAAGAAATGCCCCAGGCTTCCGCTTCAGTCAGGATTCTGTATTGCAGGTAGAGTTGGAAAGTTCGTTTGTATTTGAAGATACACCCGATCAGGCACTTGCCACGGCTGATGTTAAGGCTGATATGGAGAAACCCTATCCCATGGACAGGCTTGTGTGCGGAGATGTAGGTTTTGGAAAAACAGAAGTGGCCATCCGGGCAGCATTCAAAGCCCTTAATGACCGGAAGCAAGTGGCTATTTTGGTACCAACTACCATTCTGGCCATGCAGCATTATCAGACATTCAGCGAGAGGCTGAAAGATTTTCCGGTAAAAACGGAGTACATCAACCGGTTCAGAACAGCCAAGGAAATAAAAGAAATCGCAAAACAGGTAAATTCAGGTGAGATTGACATCCTTGTGGGGACACACAGGATTGTCAATAAGGACATGAAGTTCAAAGACCTGGGCTTGTTGGTGATAGATGAAGAGCAAAAATTTGGTGTCAAGGTCAAAGACCAGCTTAAAGAAATGAAAGTAAATGTGGATGTGCTTACCCTTACAGCCACTCCTATTCCCAGGACACTTCATTTCTCATTGATGGGTGCCAGAGATCTTTCTGTCATTGCCACTCCTCCGCCCAACCGACAACCTGTGACTACTGAAATACACACTTTCCAAGAGGAAGTCATCCGTGATGCTGTAGCTTATGAGTTGAGAAGAGGTGGGCAGGTATTTTTTGTACACAATAGAGTAGGTGAAATTGATTCCATAGCCAACCTGATCATGAGGCTGGTGCCGGATGCCCGAGTGGCAGGTGCACATGGGCAGATGGATGGCAAAAAGCTGGAGAAGATAATGGTCAAATTCATCGAAGGAGAATACGATGTATTGGTTTCTACCAATATCATTGAATCCGGCTTGGATATCCCTAATGCCAATACCATAATCATCAACAGGGCGCACATGTTTGGCCTGAGTGATCTGCACCAGATGAGAGGCCGTGTTGGAAGAAGCAATAAAAAAGCATTCTGCTACCTATTGACCACTCCTACTTCCGGTCTTACACCTGAAGCCAGAAAAAGACTTCAGACCCTGGAAGAGTTTTCTGATTTGGGTGATGGTTTTAAAGTAGCCATGCGGGACCTTGATATCCGGGGTGCAGGAAACCTTTTAGGAGCTGAGCAAAGTGGTTTTATCACCGATTTGGGCTTTGACATGTACCATAAGATTCTGGATGAGGCGGTACAAGAGCTGAAAGAAAATGAGTTTGCGGAATTGTTTGAAGTGGATCTCAAAGAAAAAGTGGAGGTTTTAGTACAGGATTGCGTGATCGAGACAGATTTTGAGCTGTTGATACCTGAAGACTATGTGTCCAATATTTCCGAGAGATTAAACCTTTATTCCAAACTGGACAATATAAAAACAGAAGAAGAGCTGGAGCCATTTGTACAGTCCATCAAAGACAGGTTTGGCCCGGTACCGGAAGTAGTGAAGGACCTGTTTGAAACGGTAAGGTTGAGGTGGATGGCAGAAAGTCTTGGTTTTGAAAAACTTGCATTGAAAGGTGGAGTGATGAAATGTTATTTTCTACCCTCATCCAAAGAAAAATACTATAAGTCAGATACTTTTGGGAAAATCATTCGTTTTGTTCAGACCCAGCCCAGAAAGACCAAAATGAAAGAATACAAAAACAGACTCATTTTGCACATTTCAGGAGTGGATAGCATTTCAAAAGCAAAAAAATGGTTGGAGGATATGAAAAAAGGTTAAAATTTGAAAAAATTTTAATGGCAGGATAATTGCTTTTAGGGGAAAGATATTTGTATTATCCTTTGATTTTAGGCCATTTTTGTGGTTTTGGACATTTTGGCTCCAAAAAAAATTCTTTGGGATAAGATATTAATGATTATATATTAGCGTTCTAATTGTGCACAAAAAACAGTATTGTCAAATGGTTTTTCGAAAAAGTAACTTGGGAATGATAGCAGCAATGGTGCTGATCGTTGGTGGAGCCATCCTATCTTCCTGTAACAGACAACCCGGCTATGGCCGAAGAACCGCAAATAAGCCTGGCAAGGCCAGCGCCTCTACAGGTGCTGAATTTAGTAAAGACATCAATGACAGCTCCAAATTCTTTGTAGCAAAATTTGCAGAACAAAAAGTAGGTCCAAGGTTGAAGTACATCCAAGGTGGCCGTACAGTTCTGGGTTCTCAGGAGCAGGATATCATGGGTTTCAGAGATAATTTAGAGAGAACTGTCACCATCGCTTCTTTTTATATGGATGAGACAGAAGTTACCAATGTGGATTACCGAGAGTTTTTGTTTTACATGGGTAAAAAAGTAAGTGCTGATTCTCTTCAGAAATTAGAACCTAAGGAACATGTTTGGGCTGGCGCCATGAACTACAATGATCTTTATGATACCTATTATTTCAGGTTCCCAGGCTTTAATTTTTATCCAGTGGCAGGTGTTTCCTGGACACAAGCAAATACTTATGCCAAGTGGAGAACAGAATTTGTATCCAATATCATAAGAGAACAAAACAAAGTTGATTCTGCCCTGACCAAGAGGCAATTGATTGAAAGAGGGGTAGCTATCGCCGAATACAGACTTCCTAACGAAGGTGAATGGGAATATGCTGCCAAAGCAATGATTGGTACTCAGTATATGGATGAGAACCAGGAAAACGGAAGAATCTATCCTTGGGATGGTAGAGGGGTAAGAAACCCATACAATATAAAAAGAAAAGGAAGACAAGGTGATTTCCTTGCCAACTTTAAGCGAGGTCGCGGTGACTATGCCGGTATCGCAGGTAGTAAAGTCAATGATGGAGAGATCCTTCCTACCAATGTGTATGACATGCCACCAAATGATTTTGGATTGTATCATATGGCAGGTAACGTCAATGAATGGGTGGGTGACGTTTATCGACCACTTTCATTCCAGGATTTTGACGACCTCAACCCATTGAGACAGGATGGAATTTACGATGAAGAAGAGAACTACACAACTATGTTGATCACAGATGAATTTAGGGTGTATAAAGGAGGATCTTGGAGAGATATGGCTTATTGGTTGACTCCTGGTGCAAGAAGGTTTGCACATCAGGATTCTGCTACTAACCATATCGGATTCAGATGCGCCATGATCTCTATCGGTGGAAAAGGAAAATAATCTGAAATAAAAGTTTAAGAAAAGAGGCTGTCTTTGTAATAGGACAGCCTCTTTTTTTATGCCCAAATCAGTCCATGCGGCAAACAGGTTTTAGGTTTGAGTGCTAATAGGGAATAGTGAACTTAAAGATTTTCCTGTATGGGGCTCCATATCACTTTTAAGCTTCTTTTTTCCTAACCTATAACATCGTGGATATGACGACATTTAAGGGCTACAATAAAAAAAGCCTCAGCAAATATTGATGAGGCTTTTAATAAAGACTAACATGGAAAAAAATTTTAAGCTTATTCCAA
Source organism: Arthrospiribacter ruber (assembly GCF_019343195.1). Taxonomy (GTDB): domain Bacteria; phylum Bacteroidota; class Bacteroidia; order Cytophagales; family Cyclobacteriaceae; genus Arthrospiribacter; species Arthrospiribacter ruber. The sequence goes on along the minus strand of NZ_RPHB01000003.1, from coordinate 28,930 downwards.
AATCTTATCGTAACGCTTTGGTTCTGGCTCTGTACATATAGACATAAAATCAGCCTGAGGGATCATGTCATTACAGCCGTAAATCAATACCATCACCATTTCATTTTCTTCAAAAGAAATCTCTGCTGACTGAATGACCATAGGAAAAGAGGTTTGCTCTATCAGATCTTCCGGGACCGAAGGTGGGTTTTCGTAGACTTCCGGATAAAAATACCTTCTATCAGAGAACAAAATTGTTCCTTCAGAAATGGAGTAATTTCCTTTGTAATAACCGACAATCCCGTTTTCCAGCTCCTCCTGACTACCTGTTCGGATGATAAAGTTTTCATAAGTTCCATTTCGGTCAAATGAATAGATGATATCCAATGCTTCGTAAGTATTTTCGAATTTTCTAAGCCAACTTCCTTCTAAGGTTTGACTACTGAAATCTTCGCTACTTTCGATACAGGAGTAAAAGAAGAAAATTAAAAATGCGAATGGTAAAAGCTTTTTCATAACATTTAAGTTTGATCTTGTGAGAGAAGTAAATATTTATGCTATTCGTTATAAATGAATTCGGAATCAATAAACTTTATTGAGGCTTTTCCATTGCTCACACGCAGTATTTTCCATGTGAGGAGTTGGGTTCCTCCCCAAAACTCCGATTCTATACTCAGGATATCTCCAGCCAAAGTCCATTTACCCGAATAATCTGCCGTGACTACTGGAGGGGTACCACACCAACCAGCATTGGATCTTTGAATCAAAGAGCCGTCAGCTTTAAAAATGTAGCCAAATGAGTTTTCAGAAAGTTTGACGGTTTTTTCCAGATCAAAAGTTTCACCTTTCCACGAGGACTGCTTCCAGATACCCAGTGGAAACTCAGCATTGACCATTTCCATATCATCTGTTCCCATACAGGAGCTCAGTACCAAAAGGCTGACAAACAAGATGTAAATTTTTTTCATTTTTATTTCATATGAAACCTAGACGAAACATTTTACCTTTCTGTTGACAAACCTGTAAATTTTTTTCTTAATTTATTCAATTCGAGAATATTTATCTTGTATTTTTTATCCTATTAGTTTAATATAGTAAGTTATTAGTTTTGTGAACTAATATATTTCGTAGAAAAACTTGGCCAATTGAAAAATTTTTTAAACAATCAAAATATTAGACACTATGAGAAAGCTACTTTTCGGCCTTTCGGCTCTTATTTTGGTTTCCTGCGGAGACCGTGAATCCTCAGATCAGGCAAATGCATATTCGGACTTCACTGTCGTATCGGATACTGTAATGGTTGACTCCAAAGATGAGATACTTATGGCAGCAACTACTGGGTATGGGCATGCTATAGACCCAGGCAACGAGCGTTTATACCACTGGGATTCGAAATCTTCCAAAATTGAAGTGGTCGATTTAAATAAACTGGAAATTGTAGAGAAAATACCCGCAGAGAAGGAAGGTCCAGATGGAGTCGGTCAAAATGCTTATTATATGAAGTATGTTGGCAAAGATCAGTTGGCCTTTATTGGGTGGGGAGAAAAAATGGCTGTGACTGATCTAAGAGGGAAAGTAATAAAGAAAATTAGCCTGGAAGAACCGTGGATGATGGAGGGCTTGGAAGAAAGAAGTACTTTATCATTAATGGAATTTTCTGAAGATGGGCAAAAGGCATATAGCAGTATTTCAAACTTTCAAAAACTCGACTCTGACATTTATATAATAGATTTTGAAAACCAAACTAGGACAAAAATTGAGCTTCCTGAATTCGACAAACGAGAAAAGTATAGAGTGTCCTGGAAATCTGATGATGGTAGGTCCATGTCTATGACTTTTCCAGGTCTCAATATGGTCAACTGGCAGGGTAAAAACCTTTTTTACACCACTTCCCATAACAGTATTTATCGATATGATCCTGAAAAGGACTCCCTTACCCTGCACCAATATGAAAATGTATTGACCCCAAGTGAGAAGACAGGAACCTATAAAAATGAAGTTTCTTCTCAGGAAGAAATGCAAAAGGTAAGCGCAGAGATCAGGGAGGAAGTGAATTTTACTAAAGTTCTTTGGGATGATAAGAATGAAGTGTTTTATAGATTTGCCTCTTATGCCTTGCCAAAAGTGGCTGATGAAGAGATCAGATACAGGAGTTTTATCAGTATACTAAGCCCGGAATTTGAATTGATGGGAGAAAAGGAAATTACAGATTTAGGAATAAAAGTACCCAATCCGCAGTTTGTCAAAGACGGTAAAATCTACCTTTACCTTAACCTGGATGATGAAATGGCCTTTGTACGACTTTCCATAAAATAAATTTCAAAAACCCAATATTCCAGTAGTATTCAAGAGGTGAAAACTCAATCGCTTGACCTTAAGCCTGACTTTTGATTGCAGTCCAGAGCTTAATTTACAATAACTTGGTAGAACAATAATCAGTTAATCTCTTACACAGTTCCACAATTAAACAGGTCCACATTTACACAATTCATCAATCACCCAACCTTCAGATCAATTCCGCCCCTATCCCATTTCCGTCCGGAAAGGTTACTTTTTCAGGCGTGATGATCACTCCTCTGGCAATGTCTTTTGAGAGGAGCATAGCACCATCCATATCCACATAGTCCAGCAAAGGTGCAATATGGGCAATTGCGGTGATGCCTACAGAAGATTCGGTCATACAACCTACCATACATTTCATACCCAAGCTTTTGGCCTCTTTTATCATCCTCAATGCAGGGGTTATCCCTCCGGCTTTGACCAATTTGATATTGATACCATGAAACAATCCACTGCATTTTTTTACATCCGATTCCACTATACAGCTTTCATCTGCGATTACAGGGAGCTTTGAGTACCTGAATACTTCTTTCATACCTTCTAAGTCGTCTTTTCCGAGAGGCTGTTCCATAAATTCTACATTCAACTTCTGTAGCTCCTCAGAATAAATGATTGCCTGTTCGGCAGTCCAGGCACAGTTGGCATCAATCCGGAATACCGCATCAGTATGTTTTCTGAGCTCCCGGATGATATCCAGATCATGATCAGTTCCCAGTTTGATTTTGTAAAGGGGCCAATCTACCTCTTTCATTTTTTCTACCATCTTCTCTGTGGTGTCTATTCCTATAGTGAAATTGGTCACAGGAATTACTTTCGGATCAAGCCCAAGGTATTCATAAAGCTTTTTCCCTTTCATTTTGGTAAATAGGTCCCAAGCAGCCAAATCCAAAGCGCATTGGGCAAAAGGGTTTTGTGAAAAGGCATCCCTACACAATTCCCAAAGTTCCTCTGGACTATTCCAGTTTTTTGACTCCACTTTTTGTTTTGCATCCTCAAGCGCCTCAGTGATATTATCGGCAGTCATCCCATAAAATGGATTGGTGGTGGTTTCTCCTAGACCATAATACTCCTCATTTTCTAATTTTACGATTACTGTATCCTGTACATCTCTGCTTTGATGCGCGATGGTAAAAGTATGTTTGAGTGGCAGGTCTTTGACAAAATATGAAAGCTTCATTTGTATTAATTTTGGTAATAGAATCAAAGTAACTTAATATTTTTGGCTAAGTTCATAACTTAGTATAAGAAATTCAAGAAATCTTAGTTTATGAAGACTCCACTTATTCCCCTATTTATTTTTTTGGTACTGCTTATGGTGCAATGTCAACCCAAAGAAAAGTTCAGTCCGCTAAGCGTGGACCAACTGGCATCAGCTTATGAAAGCTCAAAAGAAGGTGCTGTAGCTGAACGGCGCTTCAAATACTCAGATGTAATAGCTTTGGTAAAGGGCAGAAACAAGGGTGTTTTTGAAGTGGAAGCCATTGGAAAATCTGTGGAGGGTAGAGACATTTATCAGATGACTTGGGGCAATGGGCCAACCAAGGTGATGCTTTGGTCACAGATGCATGGTAATGAAAGTACGGCTACCATGGCATTGTTTGACCTGTTCAACTTTATAGAAGGCAGCAATGATGGCTATGATGAGCTTCGTGAATTTTTGAAAAATGAGCTGACTATAAGATTTATCCCTATGCTCAATCCAGACGGAATGAACCGATGGATTAGAAGAAATGCCCTTGATATTGACCTCAATAGAGATGCGCTCAGGTTGGCTTCACCTGAAGCAGTTATACTCAAAAATGCCAGAGATTCATTTTCACCAGAATTTGGATTCAATCTTCATGACCAATCCACATTTTATACCGTAGGGGATACCGAAAAGCCAGCAACAATTTCTGTTTTGGCCCCTGCCTACAATTATGAAACTGAGGTCAATGAGGTCAGACAAAGGGCCATGCAAGTGATAGTGGGCATGAACGAGATGTTGCAGCAGGTAAAGCCCGGTCATGTTGGAAAGTATGACGACGCCTTCGAACCTAGGGCGTTTGGTGACAATATTCAGAAATGGGGTACCAGTACCATATTAATAGAATCAGGTGGGTATCCCAATGATCCCGAAAAGCAGGAAATAAGAAAGCTGAATTTTATGGCTATGTTGCACTCTTTTCAGCTAATTGCAAATGGCAGCTATACTAAATACAAGCTTGAGGATTATTATGGTATACCGGACAATTCATTTAAACTGATGGATGTAATAATCAGAAATCTGAACCTTACCAAAGGGGTTTATCAATACCGGGCAGACATTGGAATAAGAAAAAAGGAAACCGATCTGGCAGGAGATTATTTTGCTACTGGATCCATAGATGATATGGGGGATCTTTCCATTTTTCATGGGTATCAAGAGATAGATGCTTTTGAAATGGAAATCGTACAAGGAGAAATTTATGACCAAGAATTCGACTCAACCGAAGATTTGGATCAGGAAGAAGCATTTGAATTATTGAGAAATGGGTATCTCGCTATAAAAGTAAAAGAAGGAAAGGCCTTACATAGACTACCGCTTTTGGTATTGAAAAATCAAAACAGAATACCGAATATGGTCAGTGTGGGAAATGTCCCAAATTTCTTTTTGGCAAAAAATGGAAATCTCAAATACGCTTTGGTCAATGGCTATTTGATAGATTTGGACAAACCAGAAAAAGTAGCTTTCAAGCAAAGATTGATGTAAATACCATTTGATTAAATGCTTCTTTGCCAGTAACTTCAATTTATCGCTTGTTGTTGGTTAAGCCTGTAAATCAGGAAAGGTTATCAAGAAGTAAGATGCATATATCAAAAACTAAGTTTAAGCTAAATCGGAATTTTTCTATCTTAACTGGCAAAGTTTCGTATCTCTATAAAAACTAAATACTCCGGCCTATGAAAAAGCACTTATCGGCATTTATCTTCTCCCTGGCCATCATTGTAGCTTCTGCACTTTTGGGAAATGCTTTCATCAATAGGCATCAAAAATCAGGAACAATAGATGTAACGGGTCTGGGTCAGCAGAACTTTACCTCAGATCTGATAGTCTGGGAAGGCAACTTTAGCCGGGAAAGTTTTGATATCAAGTCTGCTTATTCGGAATTGGAAAAAGACCGGCAGGCGGTCACAAAATACCTTAATTCAAAGGGGATACCTTCAGAAAATATTGTTTTCAACGCAGTCAATACCAACCCTCTTTACGAGCAGAATTACAGCAGTTCGGGTAATTATATGGGACAAACCTTTAAGGGCTATCAACTGCAGCAATCATTACAAATAGAATCCCGAGATGTAGAAACTGTTGAGCAGATTTCCAGAGAAATAACAGAGTTGCTTATACAAGGTGTACGCTTTTATTCACAATCTCCTAGGTATTATTATACCCAACTTGAAAGCCTCAAAATTGAAATGATTTCAAAGGCTACTGAGGATGCGAGGCTCAGGGCTGAAAGGATAGCCGAAAACTCTGGTGCTAGCCTTGGGAAGTTGATCTCGGCCAACATGGGTATTTTTCAGATTACAGGACAAAACAGTACGGAAGATTATTCTTGGGGAGGTACTTTCAATACCAGTTCAAAAGAAAAAACGGCTTCCATTACCATGCGGCTCAGCTATGCAGTCAGGTAATTGATGCGGATTTTTTATAACCTAAGACCATTGAAGTGATGCAATTAACGTTAAATCAGTCATTGTGCTGACGGAATTAATGTAGGGCGTGCTGAAAAACGCCAACTGAAGAATAAATTCTTTAAATTTTGATGAATACCCCGTTTGTCAGGTAATTTCTTTTTAGCAGGTGCACGTTTATTCAATGTTATAGCTTGATTTCCGTGCTCCTTAAAATTTCGAATTTTGAAATTTTAAGGCTAGTCTCAGGCATACCATCTTCTTCATTGGGCTCACTCGAAGTATAAGCATACATCTTCATTCGCCCGCTTTGAATCTGGCATACCTGAGACTTTTTCAGCAAGCCCTAGTGTAAATTCCGTCAGTTTGATTGATTTTCAGGGAAATAGATTTAATCCATTCAGGAAACTACTTGGATTGGATAAGTTAGAGGGGGCCATTATTATAAGGCCAAAAATTTTCACAGAATCAATTAGGGCAACTTTAGGGTAATTTGCTCCTAGGAGTTTAAATTGCAGCTATGAACAACAATGATATTTTAAGGTCACTGAGGTACACCTTTGATTTTGGTGATGATCAGATGATTCAACTCTTCAGAGACGGTGGAAGGCAGACAGACAGGACAGAGATTAGCAATTGGCTTAAAAAAGACGAAGACCCTGATTTTTTGTCGATATATGACGTGGATTTAGCCGCATTTCTAAATGGTCTCATCATCAAAAACAGAGGAAGAAGAGATGGGGAAGAACCCAGGCCGGAAAAAAGGCTGAACAACAATATGATATTCCGGAAGCTTCGGATTGCTTTAGAGTTGCGGGATGAAGATATCTTACAGATTTTGGATGATGCTGATTTCAGGTTTTCCAAACACGAGCTAAGTGCGATATTCAGAAAGCCCACCCAGAGCCAATACAGGGATTGTAAGGATCAGGTATTGCGTTACTTTTTGAGGGGCTTGCAAATGAAATTTAGACCTAATTGAAAGAATATTCTGTAATGAACAAATTGAAAAAAAACACTATAATTATCCTTGCTATATTAATGATTATCTCGGGAGTTATTATTCGCATATTAACTCCGCCAGGCACTGAATTAATTGGTTTTTTGACAGGGGCTATGTTTGGTGGAGGAGCAGGTCTCCTTGTTGTTCAATTATTTGGAAACAAAAATTCATAAAAAAAAGCGGGACCTATTCGGTCTCGCTTTTTACTGTTAGTTCTATTTCCTCTCCTGAAGCGTCCAGGAATTTGTATTCCGTCACAGGTAGAGAAGAATCTTTTATCAGCTTTACCCACTTAAAGTATTTGAAAAACCACCTTACTCTTTTTGAAATCATGCCATTGGTAAAATAGGCAAATAGGTAAGGGTGTAATCCTATGTGGATATCAGAAACATTCTGGATAGTAGCAATATGCTCGAGGTCTTTTTCCAATTGATCGGCTACCAAGATGGAAGCCTGGATCTTACCTGTACCGTTACAAGAAGGACAGGTTTCTTTGGTGACAATGTTGACTTCTGGTCTTACACGCTGCCGGGTAATCTGCATCAGACCAAATTTGGTCAGTGGCAGCACGGTGTGTTTGGACCTATCATCTTTCATTTCATTTTTCATCGCATCGTAAATAGCCTTTTTGTTTTCGGCTTTTTTCATGTCGATAAAGTCAATGACGATGATGCCTCCCATATCCCGGAGGCGCAACTGTCGGGCAATTTCTTTGGCTGCAACCAGGTTGGTTTTTAAGGCCGTCATTTCCTGGTCACTTTCTTGGTTTGACTTGTTTCCACTGTTGACGTCAATGACGTGAAGGGCTTCGGTATGTTCTATGATTAGATACCCTCCTTGTGGAAGACTTATAGTCTGACCAAACAAGCTTTTGATTTGCTTTTCTATTCCAAAACTTTCAAAGAGCTTCGCTTTTCCGTTGAAAAGCTTGACTATTTTTTCCTTTTCAGGGGCAATAGACCTGATATAAGACCTGATTTGATCAAAGATCAATTCATCCTCTACGGTGATTGCATCGAATGATTCGTTGAGCAGGTCTCTTATAATGGAAGAAGCCATACTCATTTCTCCTATGATCTTGTCGCGGCTTTTGGCTTTGGTCAGCTTTTTCATTCCATCTTCCCAAGTGGTAAGGAGGTTTCTAAGGTCTTTGTCAAGTTCTGTGACTGACTGACCTTCAGCTACCGTCCTTATGATCACGCCAAAATTGGAAGGCTTGATGGAGGTAATAAGGCGTACTAGTCTTTTTCTTTCTTCTGCACTGCGTATCTTTTTGGATACATTGACCGTGTCTGAAAAAGGCACCAATACCAAATAACGACCTGCGATGGAGAGCTCACAAGATAGTCTTGGGCCTTTGGTGGAGATGGGCTCTTTGACCACCTGCACCAAGACCTGATTGTTTTTTGACAAAACATTGGAGATTTTTCCAAGTTTTTCTATGTCAGCTTCTTTCTCAAATCCTTTCAGATTTACGTTTGGGTAATTGTTGTTGCGGACAAGTTTGGAGAATTTATTTAAGCTGTTGATCTGAGGACCTAAGTCCTGATAATGCAGAAAAGCATCCTTTTCATAGCCTACGTCAATGAATGCTGCATTGAGCCCATTGACGATTTTTCTCACTGTCCCCAAGTAGATATCACCTACTTTGAACTGGTTTTCCCCACCTTCTGAGTGAAGTTCTACCAGACTTTTGTCTTTGAGAAGAGCAATCCGACTACCGTTTTGAGCCGAATCAATTAATAATTCTGTGCTCAATCGTGTCTGTTTTTAGATTTTAATGAACGTGTTGTTTAAAAACTCAAAAAGAAGAAGTAATCTTACTTCTTCTTATGTCTGTTTTTTCTAAGTCTTTTCTTACGCTTGTGCGTAGCGATCTTATGTCTTTTTCTTTTCTTACCGCAAGGCATAGTTTTAAAGATTTTAAGTGGAACAAATTGTTTATAACCTCTCCAGGTAGCTTTCCACACTTGCCAATACCATTTGGTCTTGGGTCATGTTTTTGACCTCCTGAAATTGTTTTTTTGCTTTATTGGTTTGTTTGGATTCAAAGTAGCTGACTCCTAGGTAGAATTGGCCCTGTATGTTATCGGGATGATAACGCACAAGTTCTTCAAACCTTTCTGCAGCTCGTTTGTATTGGCCTGACTGCATGGACAATACGCCCATATTGAAGAGACCGTCTTCATTAGTGGGATCTTCTTCCAATATCTCCCTAAGCATGGTAATGCCTTGCATAGGGTTGTTGGAAGACACATAAGTCATGGCCACTTTGGTCTTCAAATCCAGACGTGAAGGATCTTTATCCAACACTTTGTTCAGGTAGCTTCTAGTCTTGTCTGCAAGCAAAGCTATCTTTTGTTCATTTAAGGCAAATGTATATGCCTCATAATAGGCAGACCCTGCTTTTTCCCAATGCTTCACGTCATCGATCTTGATAGCGGCTTGCTCGAGATAATAAGCTGCTGAGTCAAATTTACCCGCCTGGGTGTACTCTTCAGCCAATAAGTCTGCCAAAGAACTGATTTCTTCCTTATCTTCAATGCCTTCCAGTTTTATGGCTAGAGAAGCAATTCTTTCACGCACATCCTGAGAGATTTCCGCTTCATGAAGGTTCCTTGGAGTCTCTTCATCTGTGCTTGCCTCCGACCTGATCTGAGTATCCCCTTCATCATTGTCCACTACTGCCGTAGGAAGTGAAAACAGCACCGCAATGCTGACAACACCGATAGCTAGAACTATAATTTGGGATTTTTTCATAAGGAAAAAAGCACTCAGGATTAATCCTGAGGTGCTAGTTCTTTGATTTTTTTACTGTTTTTGATTTTTTCTATGAATACCTTAGATGGCTTAAAGGCCGGTACATAGTGCTCATCAATTACGATAGCTGTATTTTGAGAGATATTTCTCGCAATTTTCTTAGCCCTCTTTTTGTTGATGAAACTTCCAAACCCTCTGATGTAAATGTTCTCTCCTTCAGCCATGGAATCTTTTACCACTTTGAAGAACGCCTCAACAGTTTGAGTTACATCGTCTTTCTGAATACCGGTTTTATCCGAAATCTTTGTGATTACTTCTGCTTTAGTCACTGTTTAATTAATTTAAATTATTATCAAATAAGCTTAACGACCTATTAACCAACTAATTTTGGGACTGCAAATTTAAAGGAAGCATTCCAATATAAAAACAAAAAGCACAAAATAAGATTGAATTGTTTAACATTGTCTTCATATTAAATTTCTTGCCGTTTTGAGAATTCACCCCTTTGTCCATACTTTATTGGAGTGGTATCCCAGACATCATAGGGATTTGCCATGGAGAAATACCAATGACCCGTATATCATTTGGTTATCGGAAATTATCCTACAGCAAACCCGTGTGGCTCAAGGACTACCTTATTTTTTGAAATTTTTAGATCATTATCCGGATGTTCAAAGCCTTGCCAATGCTCCCATAGAAGATGTTATGAGACTGTGGCAGGGTCTAGGGTATTACAGCCGAGCTAGAAACCTACATGAATGTGCCAAAATGGTAGTCCACGACTATGGCGGTACTTTTCCCAACAACTACAAGGACCTCTTAAAACTCAAAGGTGTGGGTTCATACACCGCAGCAGCTATTGCTTCTTTTGCATTTGGAGAACAGGTCGCGGTAGTAGATGGAAATGTTTTCAGGGTTTTGTCCAGGTATTTTGGAATTTTCACTGACATTGCAACACCGGCAGGCAAAAAAGAATTCGAAACCTTGGCAAATCAATTGATTCCTGCTGATGTACCAGATGTTTTCAATCAGTCCATAATGGAGTTTGGAGCATTACAATGTGTGCCTAAAAGCCCTGATTGCCTCGTCTGTCCTTTGGCCGATTCCTGTTTTGCATTTATAAACAATCATGTTGGCGATTTGCCTAAAAAGGAAAAAAAAGTAAAGGTAAGAAAAAGATTTTTCAAGTACATACATATAAGGTGTGGTCAATTTATAGTGATCAGAGAAAGGCAAGAAGGAGATATCTGGCAAGGTCTGCATGATTTCCCCAAAATTGAAAAGAAAACGCTGGATGAGCTGTGCGATTGGGAAGGAGGGATCAATGGTCTTGAAGATTTTGTGACATTAAATGTCGAAGAATCTTCACATATCTTCAAACATATCCTTACCCATCAAAGAATTTTTGCCAACTTTGTAAAGTTTGTGATTGATGAGAAGGAGAAAGATAAATTGTTCCAATGGGCAAAAGAGCATGGTTATCTACTAGTAAGTGATGAGCAATTTGAAAACCTTGGTAAACCCAGATTGATTTCGAAGTATTTGAACCAAGAAAAATAATTCTTAATTTTAATCATAAACTTTTCGTTAAACCTTAAAAATTTCAACACTATGGCGGGAGTAAATAAAGTTATTTTAGTAGGCAACTTGGGTGCTGACCCGGAAGTAAAGCATTTGGATGGCGACAAGGTAGTTGCTAACTTAAGACTTGCGACCACAGAAGCATACAAAGACAAAACAGGCAACCGTATAGAAAATACGGAATGGCATGATCTGGAGCTTTGGGATGGTCAGGCGAGGATAGCTGAGCAGTACCTTCGCAAAGGCAGTCAGATTTTTGTAGAAGGAAAAATCAAATCAGACACCTGGCAAGACGATCAGGGAAATAATAGAAAAAGAGTAAAAATCAGGGTTCTGAGCTTTACCATGCTTGGCGGAAGGCCTGATGGTGCCTCAGGAGGTGCTCCTCAAAGCGGAGGTAATTATGGACAGCAGCCGAGCAATGTCTCTGCTCCAAGTACCGTCTCAGAAGGTGGTCAGGAAGAAGACGATTTGCCCTTCTGACCCAAATAGTTGAAGAATTGATTGGGAAATGTTTAATTTTGCAATCATCATCTAAAAAAATTGATGGACGACCCATACCCGAGTATAATGTTGCTGGCTGAAATCAATTCGGTTTCGGCCAGCTATCTTTTGTTGAATGCAGTAATTTTCGTGTTTTTGCTGATCGCTTCAGGTTTGATATCAGGATCTGAAATTGCTTTTTTTTCTCTCAATTCTGATGATCTCGCTTCCATTCAGGAAAAAGGTGACCCACGTGCTTCACGGGTTATCTCCCTCATAGAATCTCCTAAAAGCCTCCTCAGTACAATTTTGATTCTAAATAACCTGATCAATATCGGTATGGTCACGCTGACCACTTTTCTGGCATGGACGCTGTTTGGGTACAATGCTACAGGACTGCTTATAATAGTGGTACAAACAATCGGAGTGACTTTTGCCATTGTGTTTTTTGGTGAAATAGTACCCAAAGTGTATGCTACCAAAGCCAATGTACAGTTTTCTTTGATGATGGCTCCGGTTATTTACTTTTTTTCCTTTGTGCTGAAGCCATTGTCCTTTTTGCTCCTTTCTGTCTCCAACGTGATTGAAAAAAGAATAGAAAGAAGAGGGTTTTCGCTTTCTGTAGACGAGCTCAACCAAGCTTTGGAAATTACAACCGAGGATACGAGCGAAGAAGAGAAAGATATCCTAAAGGGAATTGTCAATTTTGGAACTTTGTCTGTCAGACAGGTAATGAGATCCAGAATGGACATCACTGCCGTAGACCTAGAAATGGACTTCCATGAGTTGATGGATAAAATCAATAAAAGCGGGTATTCCAGAATTCCTGTTTTCAGAGAGACCATAGACAATATTGAAGGAATACTTTACATTAAAGACCTACTTCCCTTTATTGATCTGGGAGAAGATTTCAAATGGCAAGATCTAGTTAGGAAAGGGTTTTTTGTCCCTGAAAATAAAAAAGTGGATAGCCTAATGAAAGACTTTCAGCTAAAAAGGGTTCATATGGCAATCGTGGTGGACGAATATGGAGGTACTTCAGGATTGGTTACCTTAGAAGACCTCATAGAAGAAATCATAGGGGAAATCAACGATGAGTTTGATGATGCAGAAGATTTTTATTTTAAAGAGCTGGATTCCAATACCTTTATTTTTGAGGGGAAAGTGTCTTTGAATGACTTTTGTAAAAAGCTTGAAATTGAACCTCAGGAATTTGACGAAGTGAAAGGAGAAAGTGAGTCTCTTGGAGGCTTGCTTTTGGAATTGAATTCTAATTTTCCAAAAAACGGAGCCAAGATTGTATTCGGTAAATATGAGTTTACCATTTTGGCAGTCGATGCAAGACGGATTAAAAAAGTCAAAGTTCATTTGGTAGAAAATGAGAAGCAAATGGAGGGTGATAACCAAGATTAACGATTTTTATTGCAAAATAATATTTTGAGTTTTTATCATTTTACAACATTATTGATTTCATAATGAATCCTCTATTTTTTTGAAAACGTTTACTTCACAAAGAAACATTCATTTTTGACCAAAAATTTTTAAATTAATATCTGATCAACTGATTTTTCATGATTTAGTGTAAAAAATAAATCATTAGCTTCTTTTTATATCCCAATAAATTGATAATTGTATAGATTCATTAAATTCTGGTTAATTTTTAAACCAATAATTTAATTTCTTTTAATTTAAAAAATGGCCTATTTATATGTAAACTATTCATTTTAATACCCTGTTTTTTGTGTTGGTTTTAATAAAAGGAAATTTTTTTGTAATTTTTGCATCCAATTTGATTAAACCTATATTAAACCAAACATACATGAATCAAGGACTTTATCGTGAGGAATTTGAACACGATTCCTGTGGGATTGGAGCAGTAGTCAACGTAAAGGGGGTAAAAAGTCACGAAACCATCAGCGATGCGCTGTTCATGTTGAGCAACATGGAGCACAGGGGTGGTCGCGGAAGTGACCCTAAGACGGGAGACGGTGCAGGCATCCTCATACAGATACCGCATACATTTTTGGAAGAAGTTACTTCAAGAGCTGGATTTGATCTTCCAGAAGAGGGAAGCTATGGAGTAGGAATGACTTTCTTTCCGAGAAATAAGCAACTTTATAAGAAATCCAAAGAGCAGCTTAAAAAGATCATTGATGAGCTAGGCTTTAAATTAATTGGCTACCGGGAAGTACCTGTAGATGAAACTGTGCCTGGTTCCGGTGCGCTTGAGGTGATGCCAAATATTGAAATGGTATTTGTCAAGCACAAAGACGGTCTTAGTGACATAGACCTGGAAAGAAAACTGTACGTGTTGAGAAACTATGCTACAAATGTGATCAACCAGACTATTCCCGGTGTTAACTCTGCTTTTTATTTTGCCAGTTTCTCCGCCTTTACTTTAATTTATAAAGGTCAGCTGAGAACTGATCAGGTTTTGCCATTTTATAAGGATCTTCAAAATAATAAAATTACCTCTGGTCTGGCGATTGTTCACTCAAGATTTTCGACCAACACTTTTCCCAACTGGCGTTTGGCCCAGCCTTTCAGGTACCTTTCGCACAATGGTGAAATCAATACCATCAGGGGTAACCTCAATAAGATGAAGTCCAAGCAGACCCTGATGAGGTCTATTTATTTTACAGATGATGAGCTCAGTAAGCTGATGCCCATCACCAATAAGCTTAATTCAGATTCTGCCAACCTTGACGCCATGGTGGAATTGCTGACTTTGAGTGGCAGGTCACTTCCTCATGTGATGATGATGTTGGTTCCCGAAGCCTGGCAGGACAATCAGACCATGGATAAGGATAGGAAAGCTTTTTATAAATTCCATGCAGCCCTAATGGAGCCATGGGATGGACCTGCGGCCCTGTTGTTTACCGATGGTAAATCTCTTGGAGCTACACTTGACAGAAACGGCTTGAGGCCCTTGAGGTATTTTGTTACCAGTGATGACAGGCTGATTCTTTCTTCCGAAGCAGGGGCATTACCTATTAGAGAGGCGACTGTGACAGATAAAGGACGCATCAGTCCTGGACGTATGCTTCTTGCTGACTTACAAAAAGGTAAGATTTTCTATGATGATGAAATCAAGTCCACGGTTTGTGACAATAAACCATACGACTCCTGGGTCAAAGAAGAAAGGTTGAAACTCAGGCTGATGCCGGATCCCAAGACGCTTGAAAATCCTTATTCACTTGAAGATATCAAAAAGAGACAAACGGTATTTGGATACACTGCAGAAGAGATTAAAGTTGTCTTGGCTCCTATGGGAGATACTGGTTATGAACCTATTGGATCAATGGGGGCGGATACACCTTTGGCAGTTTTATCCAAGCAGAGTCAACACATCTCCAATTATTTTAAGCAGCTTTTTGCGCAGGTAAGTAATCCACCCATCGACCCTATCAGGGAGAGGTTGGTGATGTCACTATTTACAAGGATAGGAGAAAGCCATAATATCCTTGCAGAAAGCCCGAGACATACCAGGCAGATCCATATTTCACAGCCGGTATTGCTCAATGAGGATTTGGAGAAATTAAAGCACCTGGAAGATCAAGGTTATCGTGCGGTGACATTGTACGCCCATTTTGAAGTTGACCATCAGCCGGGCAGGTTATTAGAAGCCTTGGATCATCTTTGCAGACAGGCAGAAGGGGCAATCTATGCCGGGAAGAATATCATCATTATTTCTGATAGAAACAGTGATGAAAGCCATGCTCCCATCCCTTCACTTATTGCGATTGGGGCGGTGCACCATCACCTTATTAAGAAGAAACTGAGAACCAGAGCCGGCTTGGTGTTAGAAGCAGGAGATATACGTGAAACCCACCACTTTGCGACGGTAATCGGCTATGGGGCTTCAGCTATCAATCCATATTTAGCTTTGGAATCACTCGCTTTTTTGAACGAAAAGGGTGCCTTGAGCAAAAAGCTTGATCAGAAAGACTTATTTGCAAATTATCAAAATGCCATAGGAAAGGGCTTGCTTAAAGTACTTTCCAAAATGGGTATTTCCACCCTACAATCTTATCAGAGTGCCCAGATTTTTGAGGCAATCGGTTTAGGTCCTGAAGTGATTGACAGGTGTTTTAAAGGCACAGTAAGCCGTATATCTGGAATTTCATTTGACGAGCTAGCAGAGGAAGTTCTCATCAGGCATCATGCTGCCTACAAGACTGAGAGTCCAATTTTGGAAGCAGGAGGGGTGTATCAATGGAAGAGAAGAGGTGAAAAACACCTTTTCAATCCTGAGACCATCCACTTACTTCAAAAATCCACCCGCCTTGGGGATTATCAATTGTACAAGAAATTTGCCCAGAAAATAAATGATCAGACTAGGGATGCATTGACACTGAGGGGCTTATTTGAATTTAAAAAGAGAATATCTATTCCTTTGGAAGAGGTGGAGCCTGCAGAGTCCATCATGAGACGTTTTGCCACAGGAGCTATGTCGTTTGGTTCGATTTCCCATGAGGCGCATTCCACTCTGGCAATAGCCATGAACCGAATAGGCGCTAAGAGTAATTCTGGAGAAGGCGGGGAAGATGAAATCAGATTTGAGAGAAAAGAAAATGGAGATTGGGAAAGATCAGCGATCAAGCAGGTGGCTTCCGGTAGGTTTGGGGTGACAAGTAATTACCTCTCCCATGCCGACGAGCTTCAGATCAAAATGGCACAAGGTGCCAAGCCTGGGGAAGGCGGCCAATTGCCCGGACACAAAGTAGATGATTGGATAGGCAGGGTAAGGCATTCTACTCCAGGGGTTGGGTTGATCTCCCCTCCCCCACACCATGATATCTATTCTATTGAGGATTTGGCGCAGTTGATTTATGACCTGAAAAATGCCAATAGAAAAGCAAGGATTAACGTCAAGCTAGTATCTCAAGCCGGAGTAGGGACTGTAGCGGCCGGTGTTGCCAAAGCACAATCTGACGTGATACTCATTTCAGGTGCAGATGGAGGGACAGGAGCTTCTCCATTAAGTTCTATCCGTCATGCTGGATTGCCTTGGGAGCTTGGGCTTTCTGAAGCGCATCAGACCTTGGTGAAAAACAACCTGAGAAGCCGTGTAGTCCTACAGACTGATGGTCAGATCAGAACAGGCAGAGACTTGGCCATCGCTACTCTTTTGGGGGCTGAGGAATGGGGCATTTCTACCGGAGCCTTGGTGGTCGAAGGTTGCATAATGATGAGGAAATGCCACTTGAATACATGTCCTGTAGGCATAGCTACACAAAACCCCGAGCTGAGAAAGTTATTTACCGGAGACCCAGATCATGTGGTCAACTATTTTAAATTCCTGGCGGAAGACCTTCGTGAAATAATGGCTTCTTTAGGCTTCCATACGGTGG
The DNA here is from genome assembly GCF_019343195.1 of Arthrospiribacter ruber. Taxonomy (GTDB): domain Bacteria; phylum Bacteroidota; class Bacteroidia; order Cytophagales; family Cyclobacteriaceae; genus Arthrospiribacter; species Arthrospiribacter ruber. Next base: position 11,776 of record NZ_RPHB01000003.1, on the reverse strand, counting down.
ATGAAATGGTCGGACAGAGTGATGTGCTCAAAGTAGTATCTCAGCTTAATCATTGGAAATGGGATAAAGTAGACCTTACGCCGGTATTTCATAAAGTGGAAGTTCCGGACCATGTTGGAGTTTATAAGCAGATTGATCAAGAGTTTGAGCTCAAAAAAGTACTGGACAGAAAGCTGATCAAACAGGCTGCCCCGGCTTTGGAACAGGCCAATGCCGTCAAAGGCTCATTCGAGATAAAAAATACAGACAGAACTGTGGGAGCGATGCTTTCCAACGAAATATCCAAAATTTTTGGAAGTCCAGGTCTACCTGAGGATACCATACACTATAAATTTAGAGGCTCAGCGGGACAGTCTTTTGGAGGCTTTTTGACTAAAGGAGTCACCTTCGAACTGGAGGGAGAGTCCAATGACTACTTCGGAAAAGGGCTTTCAGGCGGTAAGCTGATTGTCTATCCAAGCCGTAACTCCAAGTTCCTTGCCCATGAGAACATCATCATCGGAAATGTGGCGTTTTATGGAGCGACTTCCGGTCAGGCCTATATCAATGGCAAAGGAGGAGAACGTTTTTGTGTTAGAAACTCCGGCGTGGAGGCTGTAGTGGAAGGTATTGGTGATCATGGTTGCGAATATATGACAGGTGGGCTGATGATCAATATTGGAGAGATAGGAAGAAATTTTGCGGCAGGTATGAGCGGAGGAATTGCCTATATTCTTAAGTCTTATCAGGATCAGATTAACACTGAGATGGTCGACCTAGATCCTCTAAACGAGGATGATTTTGTGACGATCAAGCAAAAGCTGATTACACACGTGGCACTGACTAAAAGTGAGTTAGGAACTGAATTTGTTGACAATTGGGAAGAGTACAAGACCAAGTTTGTAAAGGTTATCCCTCGGGATTATAAAGAAGTATTGAGAAAAAGAGCATTGGAGAAATCAACAACATTGATTTAAGATGGGAGCTAAAGAAGGATTTATCAAATATAAAAGAGAATTACCTCAGTCCAGAAAGCCTGAGGAGAGAATAAAGGATTACAAGGAGATATATGAACCTTTTGATGGGGAAAAACTCAACAATCAGGCAGCACGCTGCATGGATTGTGGCATTCCCTTCTGTCATCAGGGCTGCCCTTTGGGCAATGTCATTCCTGATTTCAATGATGCGGTTTACAGGCATGAATGGGAAGAGGCTTACCATATCCTGCGCAGTACCAATAATTTTCCGGAGTTTACCGGTAGAATTTGCCCAGCGCCATGTGAGGCGTCTTGTGTATTGGGAATCAATAAAGATCCTGTCACCATTGAGCTGATAGAGAAACATATCGCAGAGCAGGCTTACGAAAACGGGCATGTGATTGCCAATCCTCCTAAAAACAGGACAGGGAAAAAGGTAGCAGTGATCGGATCGGGTCCTGCAGGACTTGCCGCTGCAGACCAATTGAATCAAGCAGGACATGAAGTGACAGTATTTGAAAAGGATCAAAAGCCAGGTGGCTTACTTAGGTACGGAATTCCGGATTTCAAACTGGAAAAATGGGTGATTGACCGCAGGCTAAAAGTAATGGAGGATGAAGGGGTGATCTTCAGCAATGGTACTGATGTAGGCTTTAATATCAAAGCCGAAAATATCTTGCGAAATTATGATGCCGTCCTACTTGCAACCGGAGCCCAACAGCCTCGGGAGTTGAATATAAAAGGAGCAGACCTTAAAGGTGTGCATTTTGCCATGGAGTTTTTGGGAAAACAAAATCAAGTAGTAGGAGAAGAGTTAAAAGAAAATCCCATCTCTGCCAAAGATAAACATGTGATAGTAATAGGAGGTGGAGATACAGGCTCGGATTGTATTGGAACGTCCAATAGACATGGAGCGAAGAGTATTACCCAGTTGGAGTTGTTGCCAAAGCCACCGAAACAGAGAACCGTGCTGAATCCTTGGCCGGAATGGCCTATGACCCTAAAGACTTCCTCATCCCATGAGGAAGGTGCCGAAAGGGTCTTTTCTATTCTTACCAAAGAGTTTGTGGGAAATGAAAAGGGAGAAGTGACCGGGCTGGTGCTCGTGGATATTGAGTGGAAAGAAGAAAATGGAAGAATGCAGTTTGTGGAAATACCAGGTAGTGAAAGAACTCTGCCATGTGACCTGGCATTCCTGGCAATAGGATATACAGGTCCTGCCAAAAATGGTTTGCTTGAAGCATTTGGTGTTCAAACACTTGAAAACTCTCTTCCTAAATCCAGAGAATACCAAAGTACTAACAAAAAAGTGTTTTTGGCCGGAGATATGCGCAGAGGCCAATCTTTAGTAGTATGGGCCATTTCAGAAGGTAGGGAGGCTGCGGTAAAAGTGGATGAATTTTTAATGGGTAGCTCATCTTTGCCGAGGAAGGATGAAGGATACTATGAAGTGGAGGAAGATATCCTCACAGATTAAAAATGAAGCAATAAGCCTAAAATAAGAGTAAGCGTGATAGTAAGTTTAGTTTGACCAGCCACCACTGGCTGACTAAAAAAAGATCAGGTTGATGACCTTTTCTTTTTACAAAAAAAAGCAGGCCAAAAACCTGCTTTTTTTCATTGTATCCCTTCCGGGTTTATTAACCAACCTATCTATGAAAATTTAATATTATGAGCGCTCTCGGTGAGAAGCTCTAGGTCCATCATGCCTAGAGCCTTTTTTGTGAGGGCCACCTTTTCTAAATTGCTTCCTACGCTCCTCATTCCCCTTTCTCATTTCAGCACCACGTTTTCTGTTTTCTTCTCTCAGTTCGTTCCACTTTTCTACCTGCTCTGGTGATAGAATTGCTTCCATCTGGGTTTTGTGGGCTTCGCGGTTCTGCTTGAGCTCGTTTCTTCTGGCTTCCATCTGAGCTTTCCTGGCTTCAGCTGTCTGAAGGTTAAGCTCATAAACCTGTTTTTTCTGAGCTTCTGTCAGTTCCAGTCTTTCCGCCAACCTCTCTGCTGACTTTTCAGCCCTTTCTTCAGAGCTTGGCATTTTTCTAGGGTTTTCTCTCTGAGCAAATGCAGTGGCAAAAGTCAAAGAAAATATTGCGGCAATCATCAATAGCTTTTTCATGTCTGTATCTTTTTAAATGAAAATCAATTTTTAACTTGTCCCTGAGACAGCAGGCTTTCCTAGGCTAAGCTGTATCTGTTGCGAGGGATTTGTTGATTAGACTGTGAAGTGTGATGCAGGTTTAATCCAGTTTTGAATTAAAATGTTAATAAATCTTAATTAAAGAATGGGGAAGATTTACTACTTCGCGTATGCAAGTAACCTTGATGTAGCTACATTGGATAGCCGTGTAGGAGCTACTGTTTCAAAAGTTGGATTGGGTCTATTGCCTCAATACGGCTTCCGTTTCAATTTTCGCAATCCTGATGGATCTGCCAGGGCCAATATTGTTCCCAGCCCAAACGAATCGGTGTATGGGGTAGTTTTCGAGATTTCTGAATCTGCAAAAGAACACTTTCTTACTTCAGAGCCAGGCTATGAGTTTGTCAAAAAAGAAATAAATACTGCGAAAGGCGCCATTGAGGCATTTGTGTTTGTATCTGAACATATCCAGGAAGGAATATTCCCTGCCAAGTCCTATTGGGAGACCATTTATAAAGGTGGTTTGGATTGTGGCATCCCGGCTACTTACCTCTCCCAAATCATGAACAGGGCCGGAATCACCCAATCACTCCTCTAACTCATCTTGATCCAATAACCATTCTCTTTTGTTTCTTTTGACATATTTCGGTCTGATAAGAAGCCTCAGACTGGGATCAAAAGCTAAATACTTCCATGCCCAAGTAATAAAAATTATAAGCTTGTTTTTTACACCTAGGATGGCCATTAAGTGAACAAATAGCCATACCAGCCAGGCAAAAATTCCCTGAAAGCTGATAAAAGGTAAGTCCACCACAGCCATTTTTTTACCTACAGTAGCCATAGATCCAAGATCCCTATAATTAAAAGGCTTCCAATCTTTTCCTTTCAAATCCGATTTTAGGTTGTTGGCCAAATTGGATGCCTGCTGAATGGCTACCTGCGCTACCTGCGGATGACCATTAGGGAATTTTTCCTCTTTTTGAAAGCACTGATCTCCCAATATGTATATGTCCTTTTCTCCGATCAACCTGTTGTACTCATCTACGATCAACCTTCCATTTTTGGCTATTTGCACCGGGTCAAGACCTGTAAGCAGATTTGCTTTGATTCCTGCAGCCCATAGTAATGTGATTGTTTTGATAGGCTCTTGGTCTTGAATTTTTACTGTAAAGCCGTCATAATCTTCCACCATGGTATTTAACTTGACTTCCACCCCTAGTTTTTCAAGGTAGAGTTTGGCTTTCTCCTGGGATTTTTCTCTGAGACCGCTCAATAAAACAGGGCCTGCTTCAATAAGTATGACTCTCATATTCTGAAAGCTGAGCTGTGGGTAGTCTTTGGGAAATACATGGTTTCTCAGTTCTGCTATGGCGCCTGCAAGCTCCACTCCTGTTGCCCCTCCGCCGACTATCACTACATTCATAATGGGTCTTTTCTCTTCCACGTTAGAAAGATTAATTGCCCTTTCGTAATTAGAAATGATTTTGTTTCGGATGTAAAGTGCTTCAGATGTGGATTTCATCGGAATTGCATTTTCCTGAATATTTTTATTTCCGAAAAAATTGGTACTGGCTCCTTGTGACATTACCAATATGTCATAGTTCAGGTGCCCAAGATTAGTTTCCAGCAACTTTTTTTCTCTGTCGACTTTTCTGACCACTGCCATTCTGAAAATAACGTTGTCTGTCTTATGAAAAATTCTCCTCAATGGAAATGAAACAGCACTTGGTGACAGGGCAGCTGTTGCTACCTGATACAGTAGTGGTTGAAATTGATGGTAATTGTTTTTATCAAGCAAAATAACCTGATATCCTGTCCCGGAGAGTTTTTGGGCCAGTTTGAGACCGGCAAAACCGGCTCCAACAATTACTATTCTTTTGGAATCTGTTTGGGGTATATTGGGGATCGGAGTGAGTTCTTGTATTGTTATCATAAAAGTCAGGGTTGTTTTGACAAAAGAGCCTTTAATAGATATTACCGATACTGTAAGGTTAACACCTATCCTTGATTTTTGATTCTTAACCTTACGAAAAGATTTCTTATTTTTACCGACCTTTTAAAAAACAATCAGTAATGGGAAGAGCATTTGAATTTCGGAAAGAAAGAAAATTTAAGCGGTGGAGCCAAATGTCCAAGGTTTTCACAAGACTTGGGAAAGAGATTGTAATGGCCGTAAAGGCAGGAGGACCTGATCCGGCAAATAATTCAAAACTCAGGACGATCATTCAAAATGCCAAAGGTGCTTCTATGCCTAAAGATAGGATTGAAGCTGCCATCAAAAGGGCCTCCAATAAGGACGAAAAAGACTACGAAGAACTTGTATATGAAGGGTACGGACCACACGGTGTGGCTGTCATCATAGAAACTTCCACAGATAATACCAACAGGACTGTCGCCAATATCAGAAGTTATTTCTCAAAAGCCAATGGTTCTTTGAGTACATCCGGTTCCGTGAGTTTTATGTTCAATAAAAAGGCGGTATTCAGATTTGCGCATAACGAACATGATCTGGAAGAGTTGGAGTTGGAACTTATTGATTTTGGATTGGAAGAAGTGGCAGAAAATGAAGGAGAAATCTTTGTTTATACAGCATTTGAAGATTTTGGAAAAATGCAAAAGGCACTTGAAGATAAGAATATCGAAATCATCAATGCGGACTTCCAATGGTTTCCTACGACCACTGTAGAATTGTCAGAAGAACAGGAAGAAGATATCAATAAGCTAATTGAAAAGCTCGAAGAAGACGATGACGTCAACCAAGTTTTTACAAACATGGCATAAGCAGGTCTAAGAAAGACTTAGACCTTTTTCTTTGATCCCTGATTGCCAAATTTTTGAAGGACCATAAAAGTGCAATCAGGATTTGAAATTTATTTTGAAATGGCATTTCCAAAAAGAAAGAATATACAGCAAAGCGTAAGGCAACAGCTGGTCATCGTGGGTAGCAAAAACCCAGTGAAAATAGAATGTACAGAGCTTGGTTTTCACCAGGCACTCCCCTATTCGTTTCTTGTAGAAGGCTTAAATGTATCTTCGGGCGTAACAGCACAACCTGTAGGCGATGAAGAAACACTGAAAGGTGCAACCAACAGGGCTGTAAACTCCAAAGCTGTTTTTCCCGAAGCAGATTTTTGGGTGGGTATTGAGGGTGGTGTCGACCATTTCAATGGGGAAATGGTAGCTTTTGCCTGGATTGTAGTGTTGGATAAATACAACAATATGGGAAAAGCAAAAACTGCCTCATTTATCTTACCAAAAGCGATTTCAGAACTTGTTGACGGTGGAATGGAACTTGGAGATGCAGATGACAAAGTATTTCAGAGAGAGAACTCAAAGGAGGAAAGTGGCGCTGTTGGCATACTTACAAAGGGGGCCATCGATAGGAAAGAATATTATCAGCAAGCGGTAGTGCTGGCCCTCATCCCCTTTTTACATGAAGACCTTTACTAAAGTGTTTTCAATAAGCGATAGAGATTATCAATTGGATTATGAAGTCAATAGTCACTACTTTTGTGACTTCAAATAAAGGAAATTAAAATTTTAGATAATGTTACAGGAATTAGAATCAGATAACCTAGATCAGATCATAGCTGATAATGAACTTGTATTGGTTCAATATGGTGCAACTTGGTGCGGAAACTGCCGAATCATGAAGCCCAAAGTTAAGAGGCTTTCGGGTGATTTTGAAAGTATCACTTTTATTTATGCCGATGCGGAAAAGTTTCCCGAGTCAAGGAAACTGGCGCAAGTGACTAACCTTCCTACTTTTGCAGCATTCAAAGGCGGTACTTTGGTCAACCAAATCCAAACCAATAAAGAAGACGCATTAAAATCCCTTATCAATGAGATTGCCGATAATTAAGCATGTCCTGTCCTTTATCGAAGAGAATGATGAGGATTGGGTAAATGAAACCATCGAGCTCCTCGAAAACATGACCGAGATACCTTCCTTAAAGGATGATGAATTGGAAGTAATGGGAGAACTGCTGTCCAACTTGTATGGTACGCTCGAAGTCAACAAAATGATCAAAGATGGTATGGATAAAAAAGAAGCCATGAATGCCTTCATGAAAAGGGTTACAGGATCTATTGACAAGTAAAAAATTAAGCTGAAAGTTGTCTAATCACCCAAATTCTACAATTTAAAAGCTTATCCAAAGGACCGGAAGGTCCTTTTTTTATGGATTGATGGATAGGTTTTTCAGAAAATTGCTAAGTGCTGTCCTCCAGTCCGGATCTGCATCCCATTCTGGGCCTAAATACAATTCATCTCTTACGATAAGCCTGATATAATATTTCACCACTATCCTGCTGGGGTCCTTAAGTCCAGAAGGGTCCAAACCCATGCTCTCCATCAAGTCTGCTTCCCTTCCTTCTACCTTGACCAGTAAAAATTGAACCCTGTCCCTTAATAGCTCTGCATCTGTCTTGGAGGTGCTGAGGTATTCCACTGAGTGAGGATAATAAGTTTCAAATATTCCTTGAAGTCCTTCTTTTTCTGCTTTTTGCTCTGCTTCTATGGCTTGTTCTGATTTTCCTAATAGGTCATACCTGAAGCTGCTTAGAATTCCGGCATCACCCACCGCTCCTCCAAGTTGAACACCAAGCTTAAACACATCCAGGTTGAGGGGATTTCGGGGTAGAAATCTCCTAGCGCTGGCCGTTGATTGGCCAGAAGCCGCCTCCGGATATTCCGGGACTTCCAAGACCAAGTAGTTTTGAGAGCTTATACTTTGACCGATTTGGATAAGTGTTTCGCGGATGTTTTCTAAATTTTTTCCACTTATAGACCATGCCGTGGTGCTGTTCACAATGCTGCTGCTGCCCGAGTAAGGCGCAATATGTAGTATAAATTCCCCGTTGGCTTTTCTGGTGAGGATTACTATTGAAGTAACCAATCTTTTGCTAAATTGATTGGCATAGGCTGTCTGAACTTCTTCTGATAAGGTCAGGTCTTCAAGTTCAAAATACCCTACCGGGTCTCCTCCGGCTTCTACCAAGCCGGAATGCAGACCCTCTGCGATTTCTTTCCAGTCCAGAATAGGTCTTGCAGAAGGTGCATTTGATATCAGCACTATTGACTTTCCGTTGAGGAAAGGTTCAGGTATTCCTCCCTGTGCTTGTAGAGCAAAAATGGAAACGAAAAACAGGTAGCAGGCTGAAAGATATTTCATGTGAGTCGATTCGGGCAATTAAATCTTGCTACTTTTATGACAAAGATAACGTACAATTTAGCGCAGTAATATGAAAAAAACCGCAGGATTAATTATTTTCTTTACATCACTTATCATTTCTACCACCTTTTCCCAGAATTTTGACAGGGAAAAATTACTCTCTGACTTAAAGTACCTTTCCTCAGAAGAGCTTGAAGGCAGAAAGACCGGTTCTATAGGTGGTGCCCTGGCAAGGGATTTTATCGTGAGTAGGTTTCAGGAACTGGAATTGACTTCCCAGTATTCAGGGTATGTCCAAAAATTTTCATTTTTCAACAGAAGGGAAATGAAGGAATATAAAGACGGAGCCAATGTAGTTGGTTTTATTCCAGGAGAAGAAAAAGAGAAACTGATTGTGGTCATTGCTCATTATGATCACTTGGGTAAGCGTGGCGACAAGATTTTTTACGGTGCAGATGACAATGCTTCTGGGACAGCAGCTTTGTTGGCATTGGCAGAACATTTTTCCAAAAACAGGCCAAGGCATTCCATGATGTTTGTAGGCCTGGACGCTGAAGAAATGGGTCAACACGGATCCAAGGCATTGGTAGATGACTTTCCTTTTCCTGTAGAGCAAGTGGTACTGAATATCAATATGGATATGGTAAGCAGAAGTGATGATCAGGTGCTATGGGCAGTAGGTACATTCCATTACCCGAATTTAAAACCTGCATTGGAAAAGGTTTCCCAAGATTCTCCGATTACCCTGTCCTTTGGCCATGATGATCCCAAAGGGGACTTGCAGGATTGGACTACTGCTTCTGACCATGCCGCTTTTCATAAAAAGGGAATACCTTTCATCTATTTCGGTGTAGATGACCATGAAGATTATCATAAAGAGACAGATACATTTGAGAATATAGATCCTGATTTTTTTGTAAATGCGGTGGGTTTGATACTTCGGTCTTTAAGGGAGTTTGACCAAATGGATTGGTAAAAAAGGCAAAAATCGGTCACCACCTATAAATTCAAAATTGACCTTAGAAAGTGCCAATACAGCCCATGGCTTACATTCGCGCTTTCTTTTAATTTTTAAATTTCAGTTTAGTTCTAAAACGATCTAAGCAAACATATAATAAACAACTTTTTTATAGTTGTTTAAAGATTAGACTTATCCAAGATGACTTAAAAAAGAAGAATATTCGGTTTGTCTACTTTATCCACTTATGAAAAAAAATCCCAATGTGTAAAAAACTCATTTACAGACAGATATCCACAATTTTGACATTTCTTTTTAATTGTTAATGGTCTGAAAATCAACGAAATATGTGTAATTTTTAAAGGTGTGTGGATAAGTGTGGATAAATGTGGATAAAAAAAGCTTGCTTTTTTGTATCCTTGAAATTGCTTAAAATTCAATGTTTTTTATGAATGGCTGAACAAGTTTTTTCTGCTTTCGTTACCATTTTGGTTAAGGTGTTTGACCTATCATAATAGAATAATATTCTGCTTTTTTAGAATGTCTTAGTTCAAATCCTTGTGTAGCGGGATTCTAAAAAACCAGTAAATAATATATTATCTAGGAATGAATTGGAATAATGCAATTTTAACACCCTAAGTGAAATTCTTATGAAGCTTATCATTTCATCATTAGTCACACTTTTATTGTCTTTTGGTTTTATTTCTGACCAATCCAATAAAGAGTTACAACTTATCAGCTTTCCTGAATTTGAGGAAATGACAAATGAAAAATCGGATAAAATCAGAATTTTCAATTTTTGGGCAACTTGGTGTGCCCCATGTGTCAAAGAGATGCCTTATTTCCAAAAAGTGAAGGATGAGGATCCAAAATTAGATCTGATTTTTATTTCCATGGACGATGGAAGAAAGCCAGAAAGGGTTACCACATTTATGGAAAGAAGGAATGTCTCTTCTCCTGTTTATTTACTCAATGATGTAGACTACAATAAATGGATAGATAAAGTAGATCCTTCATGGTCTGGAGCCATACCCGCTACGCTTTTTGTAAAACCTGATGGTAGTAGATTTTTTCATGAAGGTGAAGTGACTGAGGAAGAATTAAAGGAAATGATCAAGCAACTCAAATGATAAGACAATGAAAAAAATCGGTTTATTTCTATTCAGTGTGTTATTCCTGGCAGCTCAGGAATTTGTGCAGGCCCAAGACAGCCAAGGTTATAAAATTGGGGATAATGCTAAAGACTTTAGCCTTAAAACCACGGATGGTTCCACAGTCTCATTGACCGGACTTGACGGTGCAAAAGGAGCTATAGTGATTTTCAGCTGTAACACTTGCCCTTATGTAGTGGCATATGAGGACAGAATGATTGAACTGCACAATAAATATGCTTCTCAAGGATACCCGGTGATTGCAATCAATTCCAATGATGCCAAAGCAAGCCCAGGGGATAGCTTTGAAAAAATGCAGGAAAGAGCAAAGGATAAGGGGTTCACCTTTCCATATGCTTATGACGAAAGTCAGGAAGTAATCAAAACCTATGGAGGAACCAGAACGCCGCATGTCTACCTATTGCACAAAGAAGGAAATGATTTCAAGGTCAAATACATAGGAGCAATAGACAACAATTATCAGGATGCCTCAGCGGTGACAGAAAGGTATGTGGAGGAAGCACTAGCAGCGGTTATGAACGGACAGCCTGTAGCCAATCAGACAACCAAAGCAATAGGTTGTACTATCAAGTGGACCAAAGCAGAATAAAAAAAATCATTATTATACATCACTTTACCAGGAGCTTCAATTTCTGATACAAATGGGTATTCCAAAACAATATCAAGAAGTATCTAAATAGGGCTTCTTGGAAAATTCCTCCGGAATTAGAAAGTAGGGTTGAAACTAAATCCTACTTTCTTTTTTTATGTATAAGACCCTTGATCCAGGAGTCAATTTAGGGTTGAAAAAGTACAATTAACGGTCAGGTATTGTATGAAAATGACCTGGATTTTCCGTATGGGCACACCTATCCCATAAAGTTGCTTTTTGGATGCTTTTCTAGGCTGCTTTTTGCTTAGTTGGACTTTCTTTGGCTTTCCTTCTTTTAGCGATCAGAACAGCGTTGGCCGTCATAATACCAAAAAAAATCATCAGCTTCTCCCTCTTTTCCCCTTTGACCTTGATTTTACCCAGACCGTAAAAGTTTTTGTTTGTTCCAAAAACACCTTCCATAACAGTGGCCCTCTGTTTGGATATTTCCGAGCTCAGGTTTTTTTCAGCTTTGCTTAGTTTTTTAGGACCTTTTTTAGGGAAGCAGGTAAAAATCTTTTTTCCAGTGCAGAATACACGGTTTTTGTTGGTAGCATAGATCCTGTCAGCTCCAAGCTGTTTTGCAGGGCCGAAAAACCTTTTATGTTTGGCTACCGACAGCTTAAGTCTGGTACACTCGTTGAAGGCATTGAAATCCAGTTTGTCAATAAAAGTAAGGCCATCAACCTGAAGAATGTGGGCTTTGGCGCCGAACTCCACAGGCTTTTTTTCTTTCCCTCTTACT
>NZ_RPHB01000020.1 GCF_019343195.1 Arthrospiribacter ruber | reverse complement strand
TGTACCTGTTACAGCAAGACATGGCGGCCTCGCGCAGGGGTTCCACCTCTTCCCATCCCGAACAGAGAAGTTAAGCCCTGCAGCGCCGATGGTACTGGGGTTACACCCGGGAGAGTAGGTCGCCGCCCCATTATTATAGAGCCTTTCAGGAAACTGGGGGGCTTTTGGCGTTTATAGGGGCTTGGATTTATTGTGAAAGATAGAAAGTGAAATAAGGTGGAAATATGCCGATGCGAAATAAAGTTGATATATGGCTAAAGGGGATATTGGGGCATGTATGAAAGGAGATTGTTCCAAAGATTTTTTTTGAGGGGATTGAGCTGAAAAAAGCAAGTATAAGCTAAGATAGGTGAATAGCCCTGCAGCGCCGATAGGTGTGCCGCGGCGCACGGGAGAGTAGAGCCTGTCCCGAATGTCGGGATCGCCGCCTCATTATTATAGAGCCTTTCAGGAAACTGGGAGGCTTTTTTGTGTTTAGGAGTAATAGTACCAAGTACCATGTACGAAGTACGAAGTACAAAGAGGCGAAGAGTGGGTATTGGGGTTTACAGTACCGGGGGAAGGGTTGGATGCCCTGATCAGGATTGTTTTTGGTCCACCTCTTCCGGTTCCGCTCCGCCGTGGCGGATAAGCTCCACCAAGGCGGACAGGCCCTGCAGCGCCGATGGTACTGGTACGCCGCGGCGCACGGGAGAGCAGAGCCTGTCCCGAGTGTCGGGATCGCCGCCTCATTATTATAGAGCCTTTCAGGAAACTGGGAGGCTTTTTTGTGTTTTAGGGGATGGGGGGTAATAGTACCAAGTACCAAGTATGAAGGAGGAAGGAGGAAGGAGCAGGTTTTGGGGTTTGGAGTACCGGGGGAAGGGTTGGATGCCCTGATCAGGATTGTTTTTGCCCACATCTTCCTGTCCAGGTCCGGTGTGGCGGATAAGCTCCACCAAGACGGACAGGCCCTGCAGATGGTACTGGTACGCCGCGGCGCACGGGAGAGTAGAGCCTGTCCCGAATGTCGGGATCGCCGCCTCATTATAATAGAGCCTTTCAGGAAACTGGGAGGCTTTTTTGTGTTTAGGGGGGTAATAGTACCAAGTACCATGTACGAAGGATGAAGGAGGAAGGAGCAGGTTTTCAGTACTGATGGAAGAAGCAGCTGCGGTACCCTAAAAGTATTATGGCCTCCTTTGCTGGTAACCGCTCGATTGTGAACCACAGATCACACAGATGTACACAGATAAAGCTTCGCTTTTGATAAGGTTTGCTGTGTTGGCTTTTAGAAATATCCATTTAGTTTCAGCCAATATCTATTAGTATCTATCTAATATCCATTGAATATCCTGAATAAGGGATTATGCCTAGACTCTAGTTTATTCTATATTTCAATGATATTTCAACTATATTTCTATTGTAATTCAATAAATATCCGGATTAGGGAATTGAAAGATTTAAATAATTTTTGAATTTAATCTTTAAGGCTTTCTTGGGAGGGACTTTTCTTTAAATAGTCTATATGTGAAAGAACCATTTTTAATGTTCCATAATCATAAACACCAGGAAGTTCTTGCCGAATCTTAGCCAAATCAAAATCATACTTTCTGATCAGGTTTGAGATATTTTCTACTTCTTCTCCGGTCATATGACTGTTGATAGATACCCTACCATTTAATATCCCTTTTGCAAGATGGCTTCTGATAGTGGATTCAGCTAAGCCTCTTTGGATAGCTATCTCTTCAATTGAAGTTCCCTTGTCACTCATGGAGTAGGTTATGTCATAAGTTTCTCCTTTTTGGAGTTTGATGTTGGGAGCTCCTTTTTTTCTTTTACCTGTTTTGGTCTTAAAGAATTTTGGATTTTCCTTCGTTATTTTTTTTGTTTTATCTACTAATTCCATTCTTTTAAAACTAACCCCAGCGTCAATACTTGCCAATTTCCCTACCTCCTGATTTTTCAGCACTGAAATAGCAATATGAGATGCTTTTTGGATCTGGTTGATCTTTTTAAAAACTGATAGTTCTATGTCTGAAAGTTTTTCCAGATAAACTTGGGTTTTAGAAAGCATAGAAACTTCAGTGGAATGAAGGATTATATCGAATAAGATTTTTTCAAGTTTTTCTGTATAATAAGACTTAGCCTTTTCCAGTCTTTCTTCCAGCATTTCGAGATTATTTTCTGATAATAACCTGAAAAGCTGATTTTGAAAGCTATTTAAATAGCTTGATTCCGCAAAAATTGAAGTTTTGATATTTTGAACAGCATTTCTCATTTCCTCATCTTCAAACTCTAAACTTGAATCTGAGTCTTTTTGGAAATGCTCTACTGACTCCTTGATCTCTTTAAAGTCAAAAGTATGTTGTATTAATCTGTAAACGTAAGCCCTTTGTTTTTCTTTGAGCAATACTTCAGGCTGCGGAAGGTTGATTGTGCTTTTGGTGAAATTGACTACATTGGAATCATTGCCAATGCCATTTGGTGAAATTCTAGTACGGAGGATAAGCCCATCCAAAGTGCGGAGCCTACTTAGGGCAACATAAACCTGACCCGGTGCAAAAGCCTGCCCAACATCTATTATCGCTTTTTCAAAGGTCAAACCTTGGCTTTTATGTACTGTCACTGCCCAGGCTAGTTTGATCGGGTATTGCTCAAAAGTGCCAACCACCTCCTCTTCTAGCTCCTTGGTAGCCTCATTTACAACATATTTTTTGTTTTCCCATACTTCTTTAGTTAGCTTATACCCATCTCTCCTTCCTTCGAAGGTGACTATTATTTCATCGGCTTTCAATTCTTTTACCTTGGCCATTTTTCCATTGAAAAACTCAGAATAGCCGCTTGTATCATTCTTGATGAACATGATCTGTGCGCCTTCTTTTAATTCTAAAGCTTTTGGCAGTGGATAAAGACTTTCGGGAAAGTCCTTACTGATTTCAGCATCATAAAAGAAGGATTTACCAGGAAGGTTGGACAGGGCATTTTTATTGATGTTTTCCGCCTTGTAATTGTGTGTGGTAATTGTGATTACTTCATCTAGTTTTTTTGTCTCCTCTTCTGTTTTAAAGTAGGAATTCAAAATTTTAATGTCACTATCGGTGATTCTATTTTCTCGGAGATTATTTAAAATGTTAATAAAAGTATCATCCTTTTGTCTGAAAATCTTATCCAGCTCTAAGTAGACCATTCCCGAATTGTGAAGCGCATGTGCCTCAAAGAAATGCATGCTTTTGTAAAACCGGGATAGTGTGCTCCATTCAATATCCTTTACTATCGGAGGAAGTTGAAATAAATCCCCAATCATCAGCACCTGAATTCCCCCAAAGGGTTCATTGAAGTTTCTTTTTACCGACTTCAAGCGAAAATCTATTGCATCTAAAACATCTGCCCTAAGCATGCTGACTTCATCAATGATCAGTAAATCTATGGACTTCAATACACTCTTTCGAGCTGCATTGATAGGGTGCCTTCTACTTAGGGTATGCTGGGTATAAAAACTTGCGCCTGTCCCGAAATTCCCATCAGGCTCTTGGGTTGGTAAAAATGAGCCAAAAGGCAACAGAAACTGTGAATGTATAGTAACTCCTTTGGCGTGAAGTGCAGCGATTCCTGTAGGTGCTACCACTACAAATTTTTTGTAGGTAAGCTCAGAAAGCTTTCGGAGAAATGTGGTTTTGCCGGTTCCTGCCTTTCCGGTCAAAAATATCGGGCTATTGGTGTTGTTTACAAATCTAGCCGCAAGCTCAAGTTTGTCAGTAAGATTCTGTTCCATATTTTCAAAAATAAGCCAAAACAATTGCCTATGGGAGGATTATCCGTTTAAGTTCGCAAATCTTTCAAAAAAATGTAACTTTGTCCACGCTAGATAGTTGTCATACTAACTATTAAAACACGAAGTAAATGTCCAAACATATTTTAATCACGGGAGGAACCAAAGGAATTGGCAGGGCCATCATTGAGCGTTTTGCTCACGAAGGTTTTGATGTTTCTACTTGTGCGAGAAGTGAGTCGGATCTACAGGAATTGAGTGATTTTTTTACACAACAATACCCAAATCAGAAAATTATGGCAATCAAAGCTGATCTCTCAAAGAAAGAAGATGTACTGGCTTTTTCCCAAAAAGTAAAATCTGGAATGGGCAATCCAGATGTTTTGGTCAATAATACAGGAGTGTTTCTCCCTGGGTCCATTCATTCAGAACCAGAAGGAAACTTGGAATTGATGATACAGACCAATCTGTATTCAGCATATTATTTGACAAGGGCATTTACACCAGAGATGATTGAAAATAGAGCAGGATATATTTTTTCCATTGGTTCTATTGCTGGGTTGACAGCCTACGCTAATGGGGGGAGTTATGCGATCTCCAAATGGGCCATGTTGGGTTTTACCAAGTGCTTGAGGCAAGAATTGAAGGAGTATGGGATCAGAGTGACTTCGGTTTTGCCCGGAGCCACTTTGACAGCGAGCTGGGCAGGAGTGGATATTCCTGAAGAAAGGTTCATGAAGTCATCAGATGTGGCAGAGTCTGTATGGGCGGCTTATAACCTTTCACCGAATTCAGTTGTTGAAGAAATAGTAATCAGACCACAGTTAGGAGATTTATAAATCACATGGAAACCAAAGCATTATTGGAAAAGATCAAATATTGTAATAGCCTAACGCGCTATTCCCGAAGAAAGACCATTCCTGTCAAAGTAGGTGATGTGGTCATTGGTGGGGATAACCCAATCGTGGTACAATCCATGACTACTGTGGATACGATGGATACCATTGGCTCAGTGGAGCAATGCATCAGGATGATTGACAGTGGCTGTCAACTGATCAGGATCACAGCCCCAAGTATGAAGGAAGCTGAGAATCTACAAAACATCAAAGATGAACTCAAAAAAAGAGGCTACAATACACCGCTTGTAGCAGATATACATTTTACACCTAATGCCGCTGAGATTGCAGCCAAGATCGTAGAGAAAGTTCGGATTAATCCAGGTAACTATGCGGACAAGAAGAAATTCGAAGTCATAGAATATACAGACGAAAGCTACCAGGAAGAATTAGAGAGAATTAAAGAACGGTTTCTGCCTTTGGTCAAAATATGTAAAGCGCATGGAACGGCCATGCGGATAGGTACCAATCACGGTTCACTGTCTGATAGGATCATGAGCAGATACGGTGATACACCACTGGGAATGGTCGAATCGGCATTGGAATTTTTGAGGATTTGTGAAGACGAAGGCTACTATGACATAGTTATCTCCATGAAATCTTCCAATACCCAAGTGATGGTGCAAGCTTACAGACTGCTTGTCCAGAAATTGGAGGAAGGGAATTTCAAGCCCTATCCACTTCATCTTGGAGTGACAGAGGCAGGTGATGGAGAAGACGGACGTATCAAGTCTGCTGTGGGCATTGGTACCCTTTTGGAAGATGGATTAGGAGATACAGTAAGGGTTTCCCTGACAGAAGATCCGGAGTTTGAAGCACCTGTAGCACAAGCCTTGGTAGACAGGTATACTTATAGAGCAGGTCATCAGCAAATCACTGAAATCGCTCAATATCCCATCAACCCTTTTGAATACAAAAGAAGAGAAACCAAAGAAGTGTACAACTTGGGTGCTGGCAATGTGCCAAGAGTGATTGCGGATATTTCTGCCATCCAGGAAGTGACTCCTAAAGAAATGAAGCAAGTCGGGCATTTCTATTTACCTGAATTGGATAAATGGAAAATGAACGATCAGGGGGCTGATTTTGTATTTACAGGTTCAAATCCTATACCTTTCATGTTGCCCAACGGTATGAAAGAAATCCAAAATTATGGAGTTTGGCAAAAGACCAATGATATTGAGAATAAATTCCCGCTCTTGACTTTTTCGGAATACAAGGAAGTGAAAAACTTACACAAGGAACTGAACTTTATTCTTCTAGAAGATACAGAAGTAGAGGCAGCAATTCCTTTGATCCGAGATAGAAAGGATCTCGTAATCATTTTACAGACAGTAAATACCCATACCTATCCGGCCCTTAGAAGAGCTTTTATACATTTGATGTCCCAGGGTTGTACGCTACCCGTCATTGTAAAGGTGAATTACAGCCAACAGAGCAATGACAAAACAATGCTCTATACGGCTACAGATGTAGGTGGACTGCTGATAGATGGTCTTGGCGATGGAGTTATGGTTGGAGGCCAGGCTTATAGTGATTTGAATAGAGATGCTAATTTGGAACAGATCAAGTTACATAATTCCATCAGCTTCGGGGTACTTCAGGCAGCAAGGACTAGGATGTCCAAAACAGAATATATCTCTTGCCCTTCTTGTGGAAGAACACTTTTTGATCTTCAGGAAACTACAGCGATGATCAGGAAAAGAACGGATCACCTGAAAGGAGTGAAAATAGGTATCATGGGCTGTATTGTAAATGGACCTGGCGAGATGGCGGATGCGGACTTTGGCTATGTTGGGTCTGGAAAGGGGAAAATTACGCTCTACAGAGGTAAGGAAGTGGTCAAAAGATCCGTGCCTTCTGAGAGAGCAGTAGATGAACTGATCGGGATTATCAAAAAAGAGGGAATGTGGAATGAACCCGAAGCTTAATTATTTGTTAATGAAGCAGGTTGTCACACTAGAATTTCTAAAAAATGTCAAATAACAAACTAAAAGAATTTTTTAAACTTGGAGAGGTAGGACAGTATTTTATCAGGGTTTTTCAAAAGCCAGATCCCAGTAGACCCTCCAATTTTAATATTCGGACCATGCATGCCATCAACAAAATATCAATTTTGATGTTTTTGGCTGCAGTAATTATTTGGACAGTCAAAAGATGCGCTTAATCATTTTATATCTAACTTAGGCAGGTCAGAGAAATTTTGTAAATTTTTATTCCTGTCTTGTTTATGGAAATACTTTCTTTCAGAGAATATTGTCTTTCTAAAAAAGGTGCAGTAGAAGATACACCTTTTGATGAGGATACATTGTGTTTTAAAGTCGGTGGTAAAATCTTTGCCATTATTGACATCACGCTTTTTGAAAGTGTCAATTTAAAGTGTGATCCTGAGTGGGCAATAGAGTTAAGGGAAGATAATCCGGGTATTTTGCCGGGTTATCATATGAATAAAAAACATTGGAACACAGTTGAATTCAATACTACCGTGCCGGATAAGTTCATACTAGAGCTTGTGGATCATTCTTACGACCTGGTATTGGAAAGCTTGCCAAAAAAAATGAGGGACCTGATTATCAAAGCATGAGTTTTTTAAAAATACAGAGGGTTTCAAAATCATTTTCTGCCAATGTAAATGTTCTGGAAGATTTTTCTCTTCAGATTTCAAAAGGAGAAGTTTTCTCGTTGATTGGAGAAAGTGGATCTGGGAAAAGTACTTTGCTGAGAATTATAGCAGGAAAGGAAAATAGAGATTCGGGGGAGGTGATATTAGGTGAAGTAAGGGTACAAAATCCTAAAGAAAAACTTGTACCAGGCTACGATGAAATCCAGCTGGTTTATCAGGATTACAAGCTTTTTCCAAACAGCACGGTAGCTGAAAATATTGCAAGACCTTTGCTGGAGTATGATAAAGATTACCGTGAAACCAGACTGAATCAGTTATTGAAGCTTCTGAATCTGGAAAGCATGAAAGATAAGCTTCCTCGGGAACTTTCAGGGGGACAGCAGCAGAAAGTCGCGATTGGACGAGCATTAAGTTTAGAGCCTTCCATTGTGCTTCTAGATGAACCCTTTTCCAGTTTGGATACCATACAAAGACGGGAATTGATAGTGGAGTTGAAGGAGATTTTCAGGGAACTGGAAATGACTGTGTTATTCGTGACACATGATCTGGATGATGCCTTGCAGATGAGTGATCATTTGGTGATTATTCAAAAAGGGAAAATTATCCAACAAGGGGAAGCAGAAGGTATATTTATGAAGCCCAAAAGCATGTATGCGGCAAAACTATTCAGCCATTTGAATCCTGTTCCTTCCAACAAATACCATTATATAAGACCCTCTGATGTGGAATTATACAAGTCAAAAGGACTCAGGGCAAAAGTACAGGAAAGTCAATATCTGATTCATTATAATCAATTGACCGTAAAGCTTTCCAATGGAGATATATGGAAAGTAGAAGATAAAAGGAGGGTTTTTAAATCTGGAGACCGGGTTTACCTAAAATGGAACCCTGAAAAGGAAATCGAACTCAAAAAATGAAATCCCCCTTTTCATGAGGGGGATTAAAGTGTGTTTAATGATCGTGGCCATGTTCGCCATGAACATGACCATGCTCAAGTTCTTCATTGGTGGCCTCTCTCACTTCGAAAACTTCACCGTCAAAATGTAAATCAAAGCCTACCAAAGGATGATTGAAGTCCAATAGGATGTTTTCACCTAGATCTTTGATTACTTTTGCCTGCATAGGGTAGCCATTTTCATCCACTAATGGAAGAAAGTTTCCTTCCTCCAGCATGCCCGGTTCAAAGCCTTGGGCTGAGGAAAATTGTGCTTTTGGAAACTCCATGATCATATCTTCTTCAGCTTCACCATAAGCTTCATCAGCTTTTAGAATAAAATTGAATTTGTCACCTTGTTTTTTTTCGTGAAGTAGTTCTTCAAACTTGGCAGGTAAACCACTGTTGCCAAATAAAAAATAAAATGGATCTTCTTCATCCCTCACTTCCACACTGAACGGAACCGATTCGATTTCATCTTCTTCTTTGCTTACTTTCAATTCATAGGTAAGACCTACGATCATTTTTTCTGTTATTTTCATAATTGTGATTTTCAGCTACAAAGCTACGATTATTTTATTGCCCCATTGGCCATAACGGCAAAAATGGCCAACATGCTCATGACAAAACACAACATGACCATTTTGTCTTTTTTCTTAAAAGTAAAATAGGCACTTGCGGAGAAAATGGACAGAAAAATCAGACCGAAAATAAAAATCACTCTCAAATAAAGTTGTTCAGACCGGTGAAAATAGGGAGAAAATGCTTCATCAGTCTGTAAAATAATTTCTTCATTTAGCAACACAATTCCAAACCACTCTCTTAAATAAGAGTAGGCAAATATTCCTGAAGAAACCAATGCAGCAAACTTGATGAAAAACCGGTTCATAAATCAAATATAAAAGAAAGGACTACCTGAAAGCCATTGCTTTATATTAGGTAGTCCTTAACTGTTATGAATAAAGAATTAAACTACAATGTTTACAATTTTTCCAGGTACAACAATCACCTTTTTAGGCGTTTTGCCTTCAACCCATTTTTGAACTGTCTCGTCCTCAAGTGCAGATTTTTCAATTTCCTCCTTATTCATTGACAAGGGTAAGGTGAGCTTTGCTCTCATTTTCCCATTGATAGAAACAGGGTATTCATGGCTGCTTTCTACCAGATAAGCTTCATTGAATTCAGGGAAAGTCGCATGAATGATGGACTCTTCATGACCAAGAATAGCCCAAAGCTCTTCTGCAATATGTGGTGCATAAGGTGAAACCAAAATAGCCAATGGTTCCAAAATGGCTTTCTTGTTGCATTTCAATGCAGTCAGTTCGTTTACACAGATCATAAAGGAAGCCACTGAGGTGTTGAAAGAGTAATTTTCCAAGTCCTCTTGTGTTTTCTTGATGGTCTTGTGCAGAGTTTTCAATTCTTCTGCGCTTGGCTTGTCCTCAGATATAGCAACATTGCTATTATTGTCATGATAAAGTTTCCAGAGTTTCTTAAGGAATTTGGATACTCCGTCGATACCATTGGTGTTCCAAGGTTTGAACTGCTCCAAAGGTCCTAAGAACATTTCATACAATCTTAAAGTGTCTGCTCCATATCTTTCGATGATGTCATCAGGGTTGACAACATTGTATTTGGACTTGGACATTTTCTCTATCTCAGACCCACATATATACTTACCATCCTCCAAGATGAATGTTGCATCAGCCAAATCAGGTCTCCAAGCTTTGAACTTTTCCAAGTTCAATTGGTCATTGTGTACGATGTTTACATCCACGTGCATGGCGGAAGTTTCGTATTGATCTTTAAGACCCAAGCTGACAAACTGATTACTTCCTTTTACCCTGTAGACAAAATTTGATCTTCCTTGAATCATGCCTTGGTTGATCATTTTTTGGAAAGGCTCTTCTATTGAGACAGCTCCTATATCAAAAAGGAACTTGGTCCAGAATCGGGAATACAATAGGTGTCCGGTAGCATGTTCCGCCCCGCCAATATACAGGTCTACAGCCCCCCAATATTTGGCAATCTCCTCGGCTACAAATTTCTCCTCGTTTTTAGGATCCATATAGCGGAAGAAATACCAGCTTGAACCGGCCCAACCTGGCATGGTGCTTCGCTCAAGTGGGAAGGTTCCTTCTGAAGTGGTATAGTTCCAGTCTTTGGCCCTTGCCAAAGGCGGTTCACCATCCTCTGTTGGTAAATATTTGTCTACCTCCGGCAACACCAAAGGCAGGTCTTTTTCTTCAATCAGGTAAGGCAGCCCATCTTTGAAATATACAGGTAGAGGCTCACCCCAGTAGCGCTGACGGGTGAAGATTGCGTCACGCATTCTGTACTGGATTTTGCCTTTTCCGATTTTCTTCTCTTCCAGGAAAGCTATAGCCTTGTCCATCGCAGCTTTCATCTCCAAACCTGATAGGAAGTCAGAGTTGATGATTGTGCCTCCTTTTCCAGGAAATGATCCTTCTTCCATGCTTCCCTCGATCACCTGTCTGATCTCCAGTCCAAAATGCTTTGCGAAGTTATAATCTCTCTCGTCATGCGCTGGAACGGCCATCACAGCCCCAGTGCCATAGCCTGCCAAAACGTAATCTGCTACCCAGATTTGGATTTCTTCTCCATTGAATGGGTTGATGGCGTAAGAACCTGTGAATGCACCGGAAATGGTTTTGACATCTGACATTCTTTCACGTTCAGACCTGTTTTTGGCAACTTCAACGTAAGCCTCGGCAGTTTGTCGCTGATCGTCTGTGATCAGGTCTTTGACATAATCATGCTCAGGAGCCAAAGCCAAATACGTCACTCCATAAATGGTGTCAATTCTGGTAGTAAATACTTTGATCAATTTATCCTGTCCTTTGACCTGAAAGACCATCTCGGCACCGGTAGATCTTCCGATCCAGTTGCGTTGCATTTCCTTGATGGGTTCGTTCCAGTCCACGGTGTCCAGCCCTTTGAGCAACCTGTCTGCATAAGCTGTGATCCTCATGGACCACTGCATCATTTTCTTTCGCTCCACAGGATGCCCGCCTCTTTCGGAGAAGCCATCTTTTACTTCGTCATTGGAAAGCACAGTGCCGAGTGCTGCACACCAGTTGACAGTCGTCTCAGCCAAATAGGTCAAGCGGTATTTGAGTAGCATTTCCTGCTTTTCTTTTTCAGAAAAGGCTTTCCAATCTTCTGCCGAAAACTCAGGTGTATCTTCATCACATACTGCAGATATACCTGCGTTTCCATTAGATTCAAATTTTTCTATCAAAGAAGCGATGCTCTTGGCCTTGTCTTCAGTTTTATCATAATAGCTGTTGAAAAGCTGCATGAAGATCCACTGAGTCCATTTATAGTAGTCTGGGTTGGAAGTGCGAACTTCCTTGTCCCAATCAAAGGCAAAACCGATGTTTTTGAGCTGCTCGGTGTATCTTTTGATGTTTTCTTCAGTTGTAATGGCTGGGTGTTGTCCTGTCTGTATGGCATATTGCTCTGCAGGAAGTCCAAATGAATCGTAACCCATTGGGTGCAGGACATTGAATCCCTGAAGTCTCTTGTATCTTGTGATGATATCAGAGGCAATGTAGCCCAGCGGATGTCCCACATGTAGTCCTGCTCCGGACGGATAGGGGAACATATCCAAAGAATAAAATTTCGGTTTGTTTGGATTCACTTGGGCATTGAAAATCTGGTTTTGTTCCCAGTATTGCTGCCATTTTTTTTCTATTACTGAAGGATTGTAATCAGCCATTTTCAGCTAGTTCTTTAAAATTTAGATTAATAGCTTGCAAAAATAGAAAAATTAATGGGAATAGATTGGGGAATTGGAAATTATGGGAGTTGCTGAAGTTTGAGTTTTTGAGCTTGATCAATGATGAAAGCAGTTCATTGTTTAAGTGGTTTTAAACAATTCAATTGCATCGGATACTTTTTTTGGATGGTCTGCAGAATTGGTTACAACAAGGTTTGAACAATTCTCAATGCCTCCTTTCTTTGACTTGAATTGTTTTAAGGATTTATCAGTCAGGTTAATAGGTGAATTTTTTTTAATAAAAGTTTTGTAGGTAAAAAAAAAATACTGATATTTGGTTTATAATATAAACTACTTTATATATGAAAAATACTCTTACAATCTTTTTGATGCTCTTTTTTCTACAAAAGGCTCAAGCGCAAATGACTTCTATGGAGGCAATGGAAAAGCTTTCATTTCTAGTTGGAGAGTGGGAAGGAAATGCTAAGGCTATGACCGGTCCAGGGAAAGTACAAATGATCGATCAACACGAAAGTGTTCAGCTCAGGTTGGGAGGTCAAATATTAGTGATTGAAGGGATGGGGTATCAACAAGGAGAGCTTGTTTTTAACGCTATGGCCTTGGTAACCTTTGATACAGAGACCCAGCAATATGAAATGCAAAGTTGGTTGGCAAGCGGAGAGAGGACCAATGCCTACTTTAAGGAGCTTTCTCCGGAAATTTTTGAATGGGGATTCCCTTTGCCTAATGGGAAGATCCGGTATTTTATCAGTTTGGATGAGGAAGGTAGATGGAAGGAAAATGGAGAGTTTTCCCCGGATGGCAAGAACTGGTATCCAAGCTTTGAAATGTTATTGACCAAAAAACAAGAGTGATGAAAGAAAGCACAAGTTGGAATGAAGCGGAAAGCATTCAGCTGATCAGAGAAATGATTGAAGCTACAAAATATCAAGTGATAGAAGAAAGGTTTCTTTATCTGCTTTGGGGATATGGAGTAGCTGGGGCAGGAACTATCCATTATTTACTTCAATTTCACGTAGGTTACGCCCATCCTTACCTTGTTTGGTTTTTGATGCCTTTTTTAGGTATGGTCAACTATTTTTATCTGAAAAAGAAATCAGTAAAAAGACAGTCAAATACTTGGGCGGGGAGAGTTTTGTCAGGCATTTGGACAGGGATGTTATTTGGGATTCTGGCAGCAGTAGCGGGAGGTTTTGCACGCGGATGGGAGGAGGCATACCCTGTTATGATTATTTTATATGGACTTGCTTCTTATGCCACGGGAACAGCTTTGGAGTTTAGGTGGTTAAAGATTGGAGGATTTGGAAGTAAAGTTTTAGGAGGGTTAGCTTTCTTTTTTGGTTTTCAATACCAATTGATCTTACTAATTTTGGCGGTTTTGTTAAGCTTTGTACTGCCATCACATATGATGGGAAAAAATAAATGAAATTTAAAGAATTAGACCCGCTTCTTCATAATCAGTTAAGATTAGCTATTATGTCAATTTTGCTGAATGTAAAGGAAGCGGAGTTTACTTTTATTAAGGAAAAGACCGGAGCTACGGCCGGAAACCTGAGTGTGCAGGTAAGTAAACTTAAAAAAGCGAGATATATTGAGGTCAAAAAAAGCTTTAAAAACAATTATCCCCTCACGACTTGCAACATTACTAAAACAGGAATTGAAGCATTTGAAGGCTATGTCAATGCCCTGCAAGGGTATATCAACAAGAAGGTTTGAAGATAATTTTAAGGGCTTCTCTTTCTAAAAACTACGTTTGATGATAGGTCCATTCGTCACAACGAATTGAACCAGTGAGAAATCCGTCATGATGCTAGATACTATATCACCTAGTGCATTTATCAATTTATCCCGAATCGCTTCGATTTCGGGATCTCGCTTTCACTTCGATATCGCGGAGCATATTTCGAGCAATCTTTCCGGCCTAATTTAGGGCTTCTTGGAAAATTCCTCCGGAATTAGAAAGTAGGGTTGAAACTAAATCCTACTTTCTTTTTTTATGTATAAGACCCTTGATCCAGGAGTCAATTTAGGGTTGAAAAAGTACAATTAACGGTCAGGTATTGTATGAAAATGACCTGGATTTTCCGTATGGGCACACCTATCCCATAAAGTTGCTTTTTGGATGCTTTTCTAGGCTGCTTTTTGCTTAGTTGGACTTTCTTTGGCTTTCCTTCTTTTAGCGATCAGAACAGCGTTGGCCGTCATAATACCAAAAAAAATCATCAGCTTCTCCCTCTTTTCCCCTTTGACCTTGATTTTACCCAGACCGTAAAAGTTTTTGTTTGTTCCAAAAACACCTTCCATAACAGTGGCCCTCTGTTTGGATATTTCCGAGCTCAGGTTTTTTTCAGCTTTGCTTAGTTTTTTAGGACCTTTTTTAGGGAAGCAGGTAAAAATCTTTTTTCCA
>NZ_RPHB01000002.1 GCF_019343195.1 Arthrospiribacter ruber | reverse complement strand
AAGAAGAAATAAAATCCTTGTACGAACTGAGCAAGGGCCGTTCCGGTAGTCCAAAACTTACAATAGATCTCAGGGATAGGGGAATCTTTGTATCACGTCCCAGAGTAGCCAGAATTATGAAGAAAATGGGGATAAGGAGTATTATTTCCAAGAAATTCAAAGTTGTAACAACTGATTCAGATCATTCATTCAGCATATCCCCGAATCTTCTGGAAAGGGATTTTACAGCGGAAAGGAAAGGACAGAAATGGGTGTCAGACATCACTTATGTCAGGACTTTACAGGGTTGGTTATATCTGACTATTATCATGGATCTCTACGACAGAAAGATAATCGGATGGTCCATGAGCCATGGTATGGATGCAGAGTCAACTGTAATAGCAGCATTTAAAATGGCAATAAAGAACAGACCTGTCAATCCATTTGAACTGATCTTTCATTCTGACAGAGGTGTCCAATATGCCTGTAATCAATTCAGAGCTTATTTAGGCCGTTACAACATCAGCCAGAGTATGAGCAGAAAAGGAAATTGCTGGGACAATGCTGTGGCTGAGAACTTCTTTAAAATAATCAAATCTGAAATGGTATATCATTCTTTATTTAAAACAATACCCGAGGCAAAGGTTGCAATATTTGAATTTATAGAAATTTGGTACAACAAAAAAAGGAAGCATTCTTATTTGAAGTATATGACTCCTGAACAGTTTGAAAACTTAAATCAAAAAATAGCAGCTTAATATGTTGTCCAGTTTTTTGTTGCAAATCCAGGTGAGAAGTTTATCCCGGTTGGACGCGCTAAGCAAGTCCTTATCAGGAAGCCCCAGCGGGATCACATAAAAAAACCTCTATATCGGAGGTTTTTTTATTTTGTAAGGTTTGGAAGAAGGGTACGAACTAGGTTTCAACTGGATAGAGCATCCCGACTAATCGGGAAGGTTTCAGGTTCGAGTCCTGACAGGATCACAATGCCGAAGAGCATCTCTCGCAAGGAGATGCTCTCATTATTAATGAAGAATTGATTCCGTAGCTCAGCTGGTAGAGCATAACACTTTTAATGTTAGGGTCCTGGGTTCGAGCCCCAGCGGGATCACAAAAGTTGGGAACAGCGCCAAAGGGTGAGAAGTTTATCCCGGTTGGACGCGCGAAGCAAGTCCTTATCGGGAAGCTCCAGCGGGATCACATAAAAAAACCTCTATATCGGAGGTTTTTTTTATTTTTAATCCAGATGTTTTTCAGGCGATAGGACTAATTCTGGGTGAGGAGTAATTGAAAATAGGTTTATCCCTAAAATTGCTTCATTTTTTTAGGTTATTAACTGACAAAAATCTTACTTGTAATTAAATAAGGAAGGGCAATAATTAACACTTTACTATTTGCTTTTTCTGATAATGTAACATGATTATATGCCTCTTTACCAGTAGCCTCAATTTCTGATACAAATGGGTGTTCCAAAACAACATTTACGATATCGAAATATCAATTAATATCGATTTGAGCTGAAAATCCAAGCTTAATTTCATCACTTGTAAAGTTCCGTATATTCATATAATGTAATTAACCAGCATCAATAATGAGGAGAAGAAAAATCCAAAGTGCCAAAGTCAAAATTGCTTTAGTCCTGACGTTTTTGGTGATAATAATTTTTGGTAAAAATTTGTTTGAACGTAAAAATTTCAATGAGTTGGGAGACAGTTTTATTTCATTTTACGAGGACCGGCTTGTTGTGGAGAGTTATATTTTTTCTATTTCTGAGAAGCTTTTTAGAATCAAATTATTGATCAACCATTGTGAGTTTGAGAGTGATTATACCAACACTGTCCAGGAAATAAGCGATTATGAGCAAAGGATATTGAGATTGGTTAAAGAATTTGAAAAAACTCAACTGACCACCACGGAAGAACAGTTTCTCAATGATTTTAAAAGAATTATCAGTGACAACTTAAGGATAGCTGATTACACCTTACTATACTCGGTAGAAAAAGGTATCAATGAACAGAAGGTAAAAGAGTACAATTCCTATATCGAAAGGGCTCTTAGGGATCTTGAAAAACTGTCCCAGATACAGGTTAATGAAGGTCAAAAATTGGCGATGAACTCTGATAAAGTAGTAAATAGGTCTAAAATTTGGTCGCAGTTTGAACTCGCGGCTTTGATCATATTACTGGGTATCATTTATTTTTTGATTTACTCTTCAAAGTCGGTTTCCAACGAGATATAAAAAAATAGCCCCAAATTTTTGGGGCTATTTTTTAGAAATTGAAGCTTTTCATGTAGGCTGCATTTTTTTCTGCTGCTTCCATCGGAGTGGTTCCTTCAAACCTTTCCTGCTCCACGATAAAAAATTCCATTCCATTGTCTTTGCCTGTCCTCAGGATTGAACTGAAGTCCATAATGCCATTCCCAATCAATGTGGATCCATTTGCTTCCTCAAAGGGGAGGTCTCCAGACTTGTCTTTGACATGCCCTAAAGTAAATCTGCCCGGATACTTTTTGATATATTCTTCAGGGTCATATCCAGCTGTATAGACCCAATAAGTATCCATTTCAAAATCTACCAGATCTGGATCTGTATTGTCCATCAGGATATTTTGTGGCACTTCACCTTCTAGCTCGGTAAATGTATAGCCATGGTTATGATAGGCAAACCTTAGTCCGTTTTGCTTGCAGATTTCACCTTGTTTGTTGAAGGCGTCAGCCATTCTTTTGTATTCATCAATGGACTTTTGAGGTCCTATGTAAGGATTGATGAGGTATTTCATGCCGATTTCTCCAGCTTCCTCTGCCAATTTCTCTAAGTTTTCGAAAGTATTGCAATGGGAGGCGATAAAGTCCAGTCCTAGGTCATCCACAAAGGATTTGAAGTCTTTGTTGGACATGCCCCAGAAAATCCCTTTTCCTCCATCAAATCCTTCAATTTGTGTGTAACCAAATCCAGCAATTGCCCTTATGGTTTCTTTTGCATCTTGGGCCATGTTTTCTTTTACAGAA
Source organism: Arthrospiribacter ruber (assembly GCF_019343195.1). GTDB lineage: Bacteria > Bacteroidota > Bacteroidia > Cytophagales > Cyclobacteriaceae > Arthrospiribacter > Arthrospiribacter ruber. Next base: position 698,638 of record NZ_RPHB01000002.1, on the reverse strand, counting down.
TATAACTGGAGACCAAAATCATTTAATGTGCCCTCTGAACTTCCGATGCTTGCCTCAGTAGACCTCTTGGATTCTTCTCTTTTTGGATTACAAAACTGTAATGGAAGTAGCGCTCCAGCTCCCAGGATGGCGCTCATTTGAATAAATTTTCTTCTGTTTGTCATAGTGTTGGGGTTCAATAAATAAGGACTGCCCAAAAGACAGTCCTTTATTCAGATTTTACAACATGTTTAGATGGCATAAGCCTTGTCACCTGGTTTATAATCGATGCAGGGATCGAATCTTCCAGGGGCTTCATAATACCTTAGTTGCTGGGTAGCACCGATTTCTGAAGTGAAATAACCCAAGACAGTCAGGTCCTGTACCATTCCGATAATGGCTTTGGCTGACTGATCCTCCAATTCTCCAGCTCTTGCTTTCAATTCATTGAGATAGGCAGTCCTTTCTTCTGTGGAAGCATCCATGAAGTCTTTACCTTTTTGATCTTTGAAGTCTTTTTTGATGAAATTCAATCCGTCTACAAAAGACTGCTGCTGCTCAGAATTGTAGGTATCTTTTACCATCATCACCATAAAGGTCCCGATTTCAGTCGCTTTAGCTCCTGGTGTATCTGTAGTAGGAATAATCGCTTCTCCGATTTCATCCAGAAATGCGATGTCTTTTTCGGAGAATTCCAATCCTTGAATTTGGTCATCAGGAGCACATCCAGTAAGGATGGCATTAGCACCTACCATGGCTCCTCCCATCATTAGGGCGAAGCTCTTGATTGCGTCTCTTCTATTCATTGCCATAGTTAGATTCTTTTAAGGATTATAAGTTGCCTTTTTTCAATTCACTGACAGCAAAATCTGCTGCTCTTGCAGTCAAGGCCATATATGTGAGTGAAGGGTTCTGGGCTGCTGCCGAAGTCATACAGGCACCGTCAGTGACAAATACATTTTTGGCATCCCATACTTGATTGTTCCCATTAAGAACTGAGGTTTTGGGATCTCTTCCCATCCTTGCAGTTCCCATTTCATGTATACCTTGTCCAAATGTGTATCCTGCATCATAGGTGTTTACATTTTTGAGGCCGGCAGCTTCTAGCATTTCAGCTGCATCGTTCATCATGTCAACCCTCATTTTCTTTTCGTTCTCCTTGATTTCTGCATTCATTTCCAATACAGAAAGGCCCCATTTATCCTTGACATCTTTGCTCAGCTTAATGGTGTTTTCGTGGTATGGCAGGATTTCACCAAATGCAGTGATGCCCATGCTCCAAGGTCCTGGCTCGCTGAGAGCTTCTTTCAAAGGAGCTCCAAAGTTTACCTCAGCGACATTGCGGCTCCAGCCGGACCTGCTGGCAGCTCCCTGATATCCAAAACCTCTGACGTAATCTCTTTTGTCTCCATCGATATTCCTGAATCTAGGAATGTAAATACCAGTTGGCCTTCGTCCGAAGTAATACTTGTCTTCATATCCTTCGGCGATACCGTTGGCTCCTAACCTGAAATGATGGTCCATCACATTGTGGCCAAGTTCACCCGAACTGCTTCCCAATCCTTCTGGCCATACGTCTGTCGCAGATCGCATTAATATTGCTGTAGAATTGAATGCAGAAGCACAAAGGAAAATGATCTTTGCATTGAATTCATAGGTTTTATTGGTTTCGGCATCCACAACTTCCACACCTGTTGCTTTCTTGCTGTCTTTGTCATAAATGAGTTTGTTGACAATAGACCATGGTCTTAAGGTAAGGTTACCGGTTTTCATGGCTGCCGGAAGAGTGGAAGATTGTGTACTGAAATACCCTCCAAAAGGACATCCTAGCCAACATTTGTTTCTGTACTGACACTGTACCCTACCTTCCAATGGCTGGGTGATATTTGCCGGACGGCCAATTATAATGTGCCTTTTATTGTCAAAAGCCTTCTTTACCCTTTCCGCTACATCTTTTTCCACACAGTTGAGAGGCATCGGTGGCTGGAATTCTCCATCAGGTAGAATAGCCAGACCATCTTTGTTACCGGAAATACCGGCAAATTTCTCCACATAACTGTACCATGGTGCAATGTCTTTGTACCTAATAGGCCAATCTACAGCTATACCTTCTTTCAGATTGGCTTCGAAGTCAATGTCAGCCAGTCTATAACTCTGCCTTCCCCAAAGTAGTGACCTTCCACCGACTTGATATCCTCTAAACCATGTGAATGGCTTTTTCTCCACATAGGGCGAGTCAGATTCCTGTGCCCACCAGTCAAGATTTTGTTCATTCAGTACATAATCCCTTCTAAGGTTGGGATGATTTTCAGTCATTTCGACTGTTCTTCTGCCTCTGTGAGGTATTTCCCAAGGAGCTTGAGTAGCATTCTTATAGTCTTTGACATGCTCCACATTCTGACCCCTTTCCAACAAAAGGACTTTAAGCCCTTTTTCTGTCAATTCTTTCGCTGCCCAACCTCCACTGATTCCGGACCCGACAACGATAGCATCATACGAATTATCCGCCATAATTAAATTAAATATTGAGTTTATTATATATCACAAATTTTTATTGCCTCTTCCAAAGAGGCAATTTTATCCTGCCTTGTAGGAATGAACTCCTGACAGAAATAACCCTTGTATCCGGTATCTAAAACAGCTTTTACCACAGCTGGGTAATTTATTTCTTGGCTGTCATTTATTTCGTTTCGACCTGGATTACCTGCAGTATGGTAATGACCGAAATATTTATGGTTGTTTTTGATTGATCTGATGATGTCCCCTTCCATGATCTGCATGTGATAGATATCATATAGGAGTTTGAAACTTTCTGAACCTACCATTTTACAAAGCTCAATTCCCCAAGCGCTTTTGTCACACATGTAATCAGGGTGGTCTACCCGGCTGTTGAGCAGTTCCATAATCAAAGTTACATTATGTTTCTCAGCAAGTCCTGTGATTTTTTTTAAGCCTTCCGCACAGTTTTTCATTCCTGTTTCATCATCCATTCCATTCCTGTTTCCGCTAAAGCAGATCAGGTTTTTGTATCCTGCTTCTGCTACTTTGGGAATGATGTCGCTATATCTGGCAATAAGCTCTCTATGGTACTGAGGGTCGTTCCATCCTTTTTCTATTCCCAATTCAGCTCCATTACACATGGAACACTCTACCCCATGTTTTTTAAGAATGTGCCAGTTGTTTGGACCAACTAAGTCGATGGCATTGAATCCGATTTTTTTGATAGCTAGACAAAGATCCTCTAAGCTCATTGGGTTAAATGGCCAGTGGCAAACGGCATGGTTTATATTTCCTTTAAGGGAATCTGATGATGTCGCTGTCAAGCAACCAGCAATAGGCATAACACTTAAGGTTGCTGACCCTAGCGCCATTTTTTTGAGAATGTTTCTTCTGGTTATTTTGGTCATTGTTTAACGGTTTGAGATTCTGATTTTTTCCTTAAAACTTCATTTTTGAAAAGTACAAGGAAAAATAGAACCACTAATATAGCAATCCCTGCGGGAATCAACCATATAGAATTCCAATCATGTAATCCATCTGCCTGTAAATAGATGTCAGTGACCTGTCCGGCAATAGCAAAACCGATCAACATGCCTACTCCATAAGTGGCAAGGGTGATCATTCCTTGGGCGGCAGATTGGATTTTGGTGTCTGCTTTGGAATCTGTGTATATCTGTCCCGATACAAAGAAAAAGTCATAACAGATACCATGTAAGGCTATTCCCACTATCAGCATCCACAGTCCTCCTTCGGCATCTCCAAATGCAAATAAGGTATATCTCAATGCCCAGGCAATCATTCCCACAAGTAGTGTGGCTTTGAATCCAAATCGCTTGAAAAACATCGGTAAAAGAAGCAAAAACAAAGCCTCAGAAACTTGGCCAATGGTCATTTTCCCGGTTGGATCACTTACGCCAATTTCGGCCAGAAAAGGGTTGGCGTTTTGATAATAGAACGCCAAAGGAATACAGATCAATATCGAGGAAATAAAGAAAACCAGGTAATTTCTGTCTTTTAAAAGCTTCAAAGCATCCAGGCCCATTATATTCCAAATGGATACTTGTTGGCCTTTTTCGGCTCTAGGAGGTGTTTTTGGAAGAGAAAAACTAAAAATCCCTAATGCCAGAGAAGCTAAAGAAGCCATTAGGAAAGTGTTTCTTAGCAGGCCTTGTGACATACCTTCAGAAGAATCCCAATGGAATAAATAGCTGATTACTAGCCCTGCAGAAATCCAACCTATAGTTCCCCAGACCCTGATCGGTGCAAATTCTTTTTCAGGGTCATTCAATTGCCGGAAAGAAACAGAATTGACCAAAGCCAATGTAGGCATGAAAAGAATCATATATAAAAATACTGCTGGGTAAAAAAGCTGAAAGCTGTCTGAAATATACATCATGTACATCAAGGCAGCTCCAGCTAAGTGGAGCAGGCCAAGGATCTTTTCAGCATTGAAGTACCTGTCTGCAATCAGCCCAATTACAAATGGGGCGATGATTGCGCCAAATGACTGGGTCGAGAATGCGGCACTTGTCTGTGCTCCGGTAGCCTGAAGATTGTACCCCAAAAAAGTGCCCATGGTAACAAACCAAGATCCCCAAATGAAAAACTCAAGGAACATCATTAATGATAGCTTAATTCGGGTGGCCAGGGGCATAAGATAGGTGTATTGAGGATTGAAAGATCCGGATCTGTCGGGCAAAGTATAGAATTTGTACTTTAATTTAAAGGTTTTTTACCTTAATTTTAAATGTTCCAATCTGTGGCAAATAAATCAATTGAGCAGGTATTTCTTTACCATTCATAACATCTTACGGCAATTGATCAATTATTTAAAGTGCTTTTTAAGTGAATGAATTTGATAAATTATCTTACAGGGAAATTAACCTAAAGTATAATATTAACTGACACTATTAAACCTAAAAAAATGGCAATACGAAAAAAACTCAAAATGGGAATGGTCGGGGGAGGTCCCGGGGCCTTTATTGGAGCGATTCACAGGAATGCAGCCCTGATGGATGGCCTGATTGAACTTTCCGCAGGGGCATTTAGCAGTAATTCCGAAAAATCCAGACAAGCTGGAGAAGAACTGATGTTGGACCCTTCCAGAGTTTACGCTTCCTATGATGAGATGATTCAAAAGGAACTGAAGCTTCCTGAAGAAGAACGAATCGATATCATCAGTATCGTTACTCCCAACAATGTCCATTTTGACCCTACAAAAAAGGCCCTTGAAAACGGCTTCCATGTAGTACTGGATAAACCATTGACTCTTAATTATGAGGAAGCTAAAACGCTTTATAAAATCATTAAAAAAAGTGATAAACTATTCTGCTTGACACATACCTATACTGGTTATCCCATGATCAAACAGATGAAGCAGATGATAGCCAACGGAGATATAGGGATCATCAAAAAAGTGTATGTTGAATATCCACAAGGCTGGCTATATAAGTTGTTGGAGCATGAAAATAACAAGCAGGCAGAATGGAGGACAGACCCTGCCAGAAACGGGAAGGCCGGTTGTTTTGGTGATATAGGTACTCATGCCTTCAATCTGGCGGAATATGTGACCGGGCTTCATGTCACGAAAATCTGTGCTGATCTTGATATTAAGGTGGAGGGAAGACCTATTGATGATGATGGAGCAGTTTTGATGCGTTTTGAAAACAATGCCTCCGGTATTCTCACTGCTTCCCAAGTGGATACAGGTTGTGAAAACAACCTTAAAATCAGAGTTTATGGGGATAAGGGAGGCTTAGAGTGGCAGCAGGAAGATAACAATAGTCTGATCGCAAGATGGCCAAACCGACCTGCAGAGGTCTGGAGAGCGGGTACCGGGTATCTTGGGTCTTTGGCCAATGAAAACACCAGAACTCCTGCCGGACACCCTGAAGGATACATAGAAGCATTTGCCAATATATACAGGAATTTTGCAAGGTGTATCTATGATTTGAGGAATGGAGAAGAGCCCAAGGCAGAATGGTGGGATTTTCCAGGTGCAGAAGATGGAATCAGGGGTATGGCCTTTATTGACCATGTGCTCGCCAGCTCTGAATCCGATCAAAAATGGACGCCATTTATAGTGGAAAAATAATCAAAAATCTCTTTCCCAAAAATCTAAAATCTTCAATTTTCAATCTACAATCTTAAATCTACAATCAACAATCTACAATCTAAAATAATAAACCTATGAAAACCATTAAAGGACCAGCGATATTTTTGGCCCAGTTTGCAGATGATGCAGCCCCGTTTAATTCCCTCAAATCCATTTGTGAGTGGATGGCCAATGTAGGATATAAAGGCGTTCAGATTCCCTCTTGGGATCCAAGAATGATAGATCTTCAAAAAGCTGCCGAGAGCAAGGATTATGCAGATGAAATCAAAGGAACTGTCAATGAGGCAGGTCTTGAAATCACCGAGCTTTCTACCCACCTTCAGGGCCAGTTGGTAGCGGTACATCCAGCGTACAATGAGCTTTTTGATGGATTTGCACCTGCAAACCTTGCAGGAAACCTGAAAGGAAAGACAGAATGGGCAACCCAGCAACTAAAGTATGCAGCCAAGGCTTCATCTAACCTTGGGCTTAGTGCACACGCAACTTTCTCTGGAGCTTTGATGTGGCATACCGTATATCCATGGCCACAAAGACCGGCAGGTTTGGTCGAAACCGGATTTACTGAGCTTGCAAAGCGCTGGACTCCGATTCTTGATGAGTTTGATCAATATGGTGTGGATGTCTGTTATGAACTCCACCCCGGAGAAGACCTACATGATGGGATTACCTTTGAGATGTTTTTGGAAAAGGTAAATAACCACAAACGTGCGAATATCCTTTACGATCCAAGTCACTTTGTTTTGCAGTGTTTGGATTACCTTCAATTTATTGATTTTTATCATGATAGAATCAAAATGTTCCATGTGAAGGATGCAGAATTCAACCCAACAGGCAAGCAGGGCGTGTATGGAGGCTTCCAAGGATGGGTCGACAGAGCAGGAAGATTCCGTTCTTTGGGTGATGGTCAAGTGGATTTTAGTGGTATCTTTAGCAAACTTTCGCAGTACGACTTTGATGGATGGGCAGTCTTGGAGTGGGAATGTGCCATCAAGCATCCTGAGCAGGGAGCCATAGAAGGTGCTCAATTCATTGCTGACCATATCATTAGGGTAACCGAAAAAGCCTTTGACGATTTTGCGGGAACCGGTGCTGATGAAGCATTTAACAAGAAAATTTTAGGTATCTAATTAATTCCAGTAACATGAAAACAATTAAATCGATGGCATTGGGAATGGTAGCTATTGCTTCCCTTGCTTACGCATGTGGAGGTGGAGGATCAAGTTCTTCCAGCTCCGAAACCACAACATCAACTTCTTCATCAGCTCCTGCAGCTTCCCAAAGCTTGGAGGACAAGTACAAAGATGATCCTGTATTTGTAGCAGGATCCTCCAAAGCCAAAGAGGCTGGATGTACTGCTTGCCACATGGTAGAAAGAAAAATCGTAGGCCCATCTTACGCAGATGTAGCGGCTAAATATGACAATACACCTGAAAATGTAGAGCTTCTTACTTCCAGGGTAATCAAAGGAAACGTAGGTGAGTGGGGCGAAGTACCTATGCCTGCTCATCCGCATTTGGACACTGATGATGTGGAAACCATAGTCAAGTATGTCTTACTACTTAAAAAATAAAAAATGAAAAATTTAGGATACTTACTAATGGTTTCTGCGACTTTAAGCTTTTCCTGTGGTGGTTCTTCCGAACAATCTGCCGAAACGGTAGAAGTGGAGGTTGAAGAAAACGAATGGGTGGAGCTATTTGACGGGACATCTTTTGATGGCTGGAAAAAATATGGTGGCGGAGAAGTTGGTAATGCCTGGAAAATCAAGGATGGTACCTTATATCTTGATGCAGCCAACAAGGAAAATTGGGAGCAAGGAGATGCAGGAGATATCGTTACCGTAGACGAATTTGAGAATTTCCATTTTCAATTGGAATGGAAAATTGCAGAGAATGGAAATAGCGGAATCATTTTCCTTGTACATGAATCAGAAGAATATTCTTATCCATGGATGACAGGTCTGGAAATGCAGGTTTTGGACAATGACGGACATCCTGATGCAAAAATCAGAACCCATCGAGCGGGAGATCTATATGATCTTATCGAATCAAGCGAAGAGACTGTGAAGCCAATTGGTGAATGGAACCTTGCAGAAATTATTGTTAACCAAGGTGAATTGCAACTGCATCTCAATGGGGTGATGGTGGTCTCTACAAGCCTATGGACACCGGAATGGGAAGAGATGGTAGCCAATTCCAAATTCAAAGACATGCCGGGTTTTGGCAAGTACAGAAAAGGGAAAATAGCCCTTCAAGATCATGGAGATGAAGTGTGGTTCAGAAATATCCGAGTAAAAGAACTCTAAAATAGAAAAAGCCGGTCTTAAGCCGGCTTTTTTTAGTTTATAGGAAATCCTTCTTTTTTCCATTGCTCATACCCACCTTCGAGGTTGTAGATTTTGCTATAGCCTTTGTCCTTCAGGATTTCAGCTGCCTTTCCGCTTCTCCCCCCTACAGCACAGTATATGTAGATTTCAGAGTCTTTAGGCAATTGATCCAATTTTTCTGAGAAATCCGAACTGCTGAAATCGATTTTGAGGGGATTATCTATGACCCCGTTAGCTATTTCTTCTTCCGTTCTCACATCAATTAAAATACCATCGCCTTCTGTGATCAATTTTTGAAAAGTAGCATTGTCAACCTGTACTATCGTCTGATCATCACGCTTCTGTTTTTCGCTTGTGCAGCTTGTCCACGTTAGCGAGATCATCATGATAAAAACTAATGCCTTGATTTTTTTTGAATGCATATTAAGTCTTTGTTTTTCGGTTTTTGTAAACTTATTAAAAAATATCCATTCGTATAAATTGTGTAAAATTAAAAAAGGCAACCATTTGGGTCCCTTTAAATTAATCATTTGAAGGGTGATCTCCTCCTCCGGATGGGTGCTCACTACTTGATGGATGCTCTCCTCCCTCGGTTGGATGCTCCTCTTCAGCAGGATGCTCCTCTACTTGTTCAGTATCGGATTCTGATTTCTTTGGTCCACAAGATGTAGTGGCTACAGCAAATAGAAATCCAAACGCAAGCACAAGCGAAAGAATCGACTTGAAGCTTTTTGATTTTTTCATTGTTATTGAGCTAGATTGGTGATTTCATAAAATTATGAATCTCCAATGAAATAAAAAGCTGGGCTATTTCAATAAATCCTTTCCCTGATTCTAAATTCTTACAATTCCAATACCACTATAGTTTCCAAGGGTTTTCTTTTATCGTAAGGCACAGTTAATAGTATTCCGTCTTTGGTTTCGGAAAATCGGATTTTACTCTTGTCTCCAAAAAGCGTGGCAGACTTCACTTTTTTTCCTACAGTAGGAATCAATATAGATTCATCCTTCCAAGCCAGCATGTGAACATACACCTTATTGTCCTTTTGTGTGGTAACACCCCAAGGTCTTGGTTCAATTGGCCCTTTTCTGGTTCCATAAATAGTTTCCCCGTTTTTCTCCAACCAATTCGCCATCACCATAAGGGTGTCTACATTTTCAGATTGGATTTTTCCATTGGGCAGAGGTCCTGTGTTCAGTAGGAAATTGGCACCATATCCAGCAGCTCTGATCATAGTTTCCAATAACTGACTGGAACTTTTGAACCTTCTGTCCTTGATATTGTAACCCCAGCTGCCGTTCATGGTTTCGCACATTTCCAGAGGCAGTTCCTGGGAAATTTCAGCACCTTTATTGAATCCCATGGTGTTTTCGCCTGGCAAATCTCTTTCAAACATCTGAAAATCTTCACCAGGAAAGGGTGCCAAGTGATGATTGGAGCCTATTAGGGCTCCTGGCTGTAAGTTATGTATATGGCTGTAGATTTCGTCCAAGTACCAATTTTCATCATATTTGTCCCATTGACCATCGAACCAAATCCCACCGATTTCTCCATAGTTGGTCAGCAATTCAGTCAGTTGGTCTTTCATATAATCTATGTACTTTCTCCATTCTCCGGAATCAGGTCTGCCTGTATATCCTCTACCTGTACTTCCTCTTGGAAAGTAATCGGGATGGTGCCAATCCAGCTGGGAGTAATAGAAGAAAAGCTTGATGCCTTCCTTGTCACAGGCATCTTTGAGTTCTTTAAGTACGTCTCGCTTGAATGGTGTCTTTTTGACTATGTTGTAATCAGAAGCTTTGGAGTCGTACATCGCAAATCCATCATGATGCTTAGAGGTGATGGTGATGTATCGCATTCCGGCTTTTTTAACCATTGCTACCCATTCTTCAGCATCAAATTCAATGGGGTTGAAAAATCCCGGCAAATTTTCATAAGCCACTATGGGAATCTGTTTTTGGTTCATAATCCATTCGGCAATTCCCATGTCCCCACCACCTGCCATGACAGAGTAGACCCCCCAATGGACAAAGAGTCCATACTTGTTGTCCTGAAACCATTCTCTGTTTTTAAGATTTTCCGGGGATGGCTGGTAGTCTTTTTGAGAAAAAACCTCATGATTGGAGAATAAAAGCGATAGAATCAAGCAGATTAGAATTGGCTTTCTCATAATTCTGGAATTTCGGGTTCGGATTGTGAATAAAAAGTAATGATTTTTTAGCTGGAAAAAATATTGGGTAGGTATTTATGCAAAAAAAATATGCAGATTTGAAAATGTAAGCCGATTGTCTAAAACAACTGGCCGAAAACCAAAAAGAACTGGGAGTCCTCTACTGATCTGGCGTAGTCCAGGCGGATAACAGTAGACTGGTTCCAAATCACTCTAGCTCCAAGCCCGGGATTGTATTTGAATCCTGAAAGACGGATGCTGTTCAAGCCGTCCCAAACTCTGCCAAAGTCAAAAAAGGGTACTAGGTCTATTTCAAAATCCTGATTCCAGCTTGAAAATGAGCTGATCTGACTTCTCAGCTCAATATTGCCCATTCCCATGGCCATGCCTCCAAATCTGAATTTTTTAAAACCCCGCATGGTATCTTCCCCTCCGAGTACTCCGATTCTTCCTTGACTGGCACTCCAGATGTCAAATACTTCTCTGAAAAATACGGACTGACCACCGATGGTGCTGAACATCAATCGGCCAGCCAAAATGTTTTTGTTGGGCATGAATCCAAAAACCTGTCCAAACTGCATCCATTGTACCTGATGCCTGCTATAGTTGAAGTCTGATCCCAACCAAGGAGCAGTGTATCCCATGGAGTATTCCAATAAGGTTCCTTTAGCTGGATTGGGCTCAAAATCTCTAGTGTCATATATTAGACCTCCTTTTAACTTTACAGAAAAACCACCGTCATATCCTACAATATTGTTCTGCAGCCAGAAGGAATCAGGATTCCCCCGCTCAGCTTGTTGAAAATCTCTGGTAATCTGGGTTATTCCATTGACAGCCTCAATCCGGTTGCCATCACGGTCCAAAGCCCGACTTTCCACATCAAAGTCATATGGATTGTAACTTAGATTGACTATTCCTCCCGCAAATACCACCCTAAGGTCACCATCGAGATAAGTCCTTTCCAAAATCACATCTAATGCATATTTGGTGTAGCGGTTGTAATTGAAATTGCGGTCAGTGTATAATACTCCTGGGACTTCCCCTTCCCATGGATTGGGCCCTCTCACTACAGAAAGTGCTCTTCGATAATCGTTAAATTGGGCATTGGTAACCCTTTCTCCTGTTACTCTGTCCGTATATTCGAGTGCTTGCATGGAAGCCTCTCCAGGAGAGAAATAGATCTTGTTGGGATTGTCTGAGAATGAAAAGCTGGCCCTTAGCCGCCATTTTGTATCCAGAAAATAGGGCATGTCCAGGCCCAGACCGGCTGAAACTTTACCGAATTGGGTGTAAGAAGCTGAAAAACTGATTTTACTTCTGTAAGGCGTATAAGCAAAGAAAGGATCCTCCCTTTTGCCATTGTTGAAGATTTCACCTTCAGCCCCAAAGCCAAAACCTTGTATTGGATCATATCCTATTTTGGGGAGGCCGGTAAGGTACCATCCTTCTCTTTTTGATTCTAACTTTTGTTCAGAGATCCTGCGTTTTTCACTGATGGAAAAGGGTAAAGTGTCGTTTTGCGCCTTGACAAGAGATGGTAAAAAAAACAGAATTAGATAAAAGGTGCTCTGCTTTAAAAAGGGCATGTTCGGTTTTTTACTTTATTCATGAGTTAGGATCATTGCTTCTAGCCTGTTGAAACATTTGTCCGATAATTGAATATAACCTTCATCTTTTTGGTATTGTTCAGGGGAAATGGGGGAGGAGAAGTAAATCCTGACCTTACCCGGCTTCATAAGCAAGGATCCTCTTTTCATTATTTTGTCTGCACCTAACACAGCCATGGGCATGATAGAGGTGCCTGTTTCCACAGCGATCCTAAATGCGCCTTTTTGAAAAGGTAAAAGTGTTTGTCCTGTATCGTTGCGTGTGCCTTCAGGAGCCACTACTATGGAAATACCTTTGGCAAGGATCTCCTTTAAAATTTCTACAGAGGCTTTTCTGGAAGCGGTATCCTTTCTGTCTACCCAAACGGCAACTCTTGATACGATCAAACCAAAGATCGGGATTTTTGAGAGTTCCTTTTTTCCTATAGCTCTCACTTCCTGACGAATAGCTATAGGAATGACTGGTGCATCTATAAATGAACGGTGATTGAAAATGTAAATGTAGGCTTGTTTGGGGTCAATGTGCTGTCTTCCATGCACTTCATACCTGATTCCGGTCAATAATGACCAAATCCTAGCCCATAACCTTATAAATATAAATGATACTTTTCCTCCCCTGGGGCTTAAAACCAAGGGTAAAATGATAAAAAGCCCAAAGATAATCATCAAAAGGACGAACAGCAATGCAGCATAGGCTGTATATATCCATTGGAAGATTTTCATAATCCTTTGACTTTGATTACTTTTGAAATATCGTAAACAAATCTTTCACTCTTTGCTTGCAAAACAACCCCTGAAAGCGTTTTTCAGGGGTTTCTTTTTTTTAATACTCCAGTAAATTCTTTAGCTTATCGGAAAATCGCTCCACAGGAAGAAAGTTTTTTTCCAATGGGGGTGCAAATGGTACTGGAGTGTCCAAGCTTCCTTCCCTCATTACGGGAGCATCCAGATATTGGAAGCAATGTTCTGCTATCCATGCACAAATTTCCCCACCAATACCTCCTGTTAGACAATCCTCCTGCAGGAAAATAACCTTGCCTGTTTTTCTCACAGTTTTTTCAACGGCATCTTTGTCCCATGGCAATAAGGTTCTCAAATCCAGAATATCTGCCTTGCAGCCTAGGGATTCAGCTGTAGATTTTGCCCAATGTACCCCCATTCCATAGGTGATAATGGATACCTCGCTGCCTTCTGTGACTAATTTTGCCTGGCCAATTGGTAAGGTATAATAGTCATCAGGGACTTCTCCAGTGAGAGACCTGTAAAGCGCCTTGTGCTCGAAGTACAAATAGGGGTTGGGATCTTCTAAGGCAGCATTAAGCAGACCTTTAGCGTCATACGGGTTAGATGGATATACAATTTTCAGCCCTGGAGTATGGAAAAACCATGCTTCGTTTGACTGGGAATGAAATGGGCCCGCAGCAACTCCCGCACCTGTAGGCATCCTGACAACCACATCTGCATTTTGCCCCCAGCGGTAGTGAATTTTTGCAAGGTTGTTAACTATCTGATTGAATCCTACTGACACAAAATCTGCAAACTGCATTTCTACCATGGCTTTATATCCTTTGATGGAAAGCCCAAGTGCAGCTCCGATAATTGCACTTTCACAAAGTGGTGTGTTTCTTACCCTTTCTTTGCCGAAGGCCTCGACAAATCCATCGGTGATTTTAAATACCCCACCGTAGGTTCCGATATCCTGACCCATCAATACCAGATTTGGGAACTTTTGCATGGATTGTTTCAGCGCATCCGAGATGGCATCTACAAATCTCAATTCTCTGGAATTACCGGAATTTGGGGATATTGGAACCTGAGAAAAAGGAGCGTATAAATCAGAAAGTTCCTCTTGGCTATCAGCTGTGATTGAACTTTCCGAAAAAGCTTCGTCCAGCCCTTCATTGATCAGTTTTTTGATCTTGGTATTCAGTTCTTTTAATATGGATTCGCTGAGAATGCCCCGGTCCAGCAAAAATTTCTCATAATTGAGGACAGGGTCTTTTATGGCCCAGGATTCCATCAAATCTTTTGGGACATACTTGGTGCCGGAAGCTTCTTCGTGTCCGCGCATTCTGAATGTCATGGCTTCGACTAAAATAGGTCTTGGGTTCTCTCTGATTCCTTCAGCCAGTTTTTTGATCATGGAATATACTTCTGCTACATTGTTTCCATCAATTCTGTAGCTTTCTATTCCGTATCCGGGACCCTTGTCCGTAAAATTCGTAAAGGCAAACTGCTCTTCACTGGGAGTAGAAAGCCCATAGCCGTTGTGCTCTACAACAAAAATGACAGGAAGTTTCCATACCGCAGCAACATTGAGTCCTTCATGAAAGTCTCCCTCTGAACTTGCCCCGTCTCCCGAAAATACCAGGCAGACTTTTTTTTCATTGGATAGTTTATGTGCCAAGCCAATTCCGTCAGCAATGGCCATTTGAGGGCCTAAATGGGAAATCATCCCTACTATATGGTGCTCAATAGAACCAAAATGAAAAGAACGGTCCCGGCCTTTGGTAAATCCGGTTTTCTTACCCTGAAACTGTGCAAAAAGTCTTGACAATGGAATGTCCCGGCCTGTGAATATTCCAAGATTCCGGTGCATGGGCAGGATGAATTCGTCTTTTTCCAAGGCATTGACCACACCGATAGAAATGGCTTCCTGACCCCAGCCGCTAAACCATTTTGAAATTTTTCCCTGCCTTAACAGAATAAGCATTTTTTCTTCAATCCTTCTGGGCATCAGAAGAGATTCGTAGAGTTGTAGGTGGGTTTCTTTGCTTATTCCTCCAATGTCAAACTGGAAGAGATTTTCTGCGGTTTTTATCTGGGTCATATCTGTGAATTTTCACACCAAATTAGATGAAAAAAGCAATGGAAAAAATTGCCCTTCCATTTTTTGACCTTTGGGTATCACAGGAACACCTTTCAACAATTCTTCATCTGTATTTGAAATTGTGCCGTCCGCAAAAACATTGAGCACAAATGCCCTTCTGCTTCTTTCGGAGTGATTGGGATAACTGCCATGCACCATCAAAGGATGGTGAAACGTTGCATGGCCAGCCTTCAATGGAATGGCTACCGGATTAAAATCTTTCAGCTGATCTTCTGTCATAAAAGCTTTCAGACCATCCATATCTCCAGCCAAAGCAGGCTTTTCCAATAAGCCCCAAGTATGGCTTTTGGGGATGTAATGCAGACAGCCATTTTCTTCGTCAGCATCATCCAACCCGCACCAACAGGTCAAGTGCTGCATTTTGATCGTTCTGGTCCAGTAGGAATAATCCTGATGCCAAGCCACTACACCACCATGTTTGGCAGGCTTGCAGAACAGCTGATCGTGCCAAAATCTTAAGCCCCTTTCTCCCAAAAGTTGATGTGCGGCCATAACAAAAGCAGGGTTCCATATGGCATCATGGAAAGCTTCTGAAATTCTCCAATGTCCCAATGAATGGAAAAGCACGGTATTGGGATCTGAGGATTCGTTGCTGTGGTATTCGTGGAAAAGGTGGTTGAGGGGATGTTCTGGGTCTTGTAGTTTTTCAAGTTCTGTTCGCAAAACTTCTATTTGACGCTCATCCAGCAATTTGATGCCGCTGAGATAGCCGTATTCATGAAAGAAATCCAGTTGGTCTTGACTTAGTTTATACTGCTCCCATTCTTTTTCGGATTGGGGCCATGGGAATAAATCACTGATTGGTTGATGGATTTGGGATAGGTCTTGCATGATATTTTGGGGTTTTTATGCGGGATCTTAATTAGTTGTATTCAATTGATTTTGGGATTAATAAATACAACGATTGTGAAGACAATGGCGTAGTTAACTAATCCTAAATTGTCAAAAAAGCAGTTTGGGTCATACCTTCCAGGTGTAGAAGCCAAAACAGATTTATTATTTATCATTTCAAAAAGAAACCTGGCGATTTTTTTTGTCATTTTCTAACCTGACAAAGTAGGTCTGACCTATGGATCTTTTACCCATAGAGGTCATTTGTATCTGCCTCGCAAATCTCAACCATCAGCTTGGCCACTTTGTGGCAAACGTCATCAAAATACCTTTTGCCTTTTTCTGCGCTTGCTTTTTTAGGATTGCCAATACCGGTATCTTCTGTGACCTGTGACCATCGTCTCTCTGCCCAAGCCCATTTTTCCTTTAGACTTTCGATCTTCGGCATTTTTTCTTTTCCGTCTCCGGCCTCTTCCAAAGGACCTACCAATTCCGGGTGTAAATGCATGATCAGGCTGGTTTCCATTTCATCAGCATGGTCTCCGGCTTCCTCAAAATATTTGCTTTTGTCCAAAGCCTGAAACCAGTTGCAGGTCATCAACAACATTTCCGGAAATTCAAGTCCCAGTTCCCTGAGCATGGTTTTAAAATGATTACCTCCATGACTGTTGACAATCAGAAATTTCTTGACTCCCTGTCTGTTGAGTACAGTGAGAATGTCCCTGATAATGGCTATTTGGGTACTTGGATTCATGTTGATATCCAAGTAGATGTCATGTTGGCCAGTATTTACACCAAAAGGGATAGTAGGCAGCACTGTAACTTTTGCGCCTTTTTCCCAGGCAATTCTACCGGCCTCACCGGAAATGGCATCCGCCTCAAATATGTCCGTACCATAAGGCATGTGGTAATTGTGGGCTTCAGTTGCTCCCCAAGGAAGAACTGCCAGTTCAAAACGTTCTGTTTTGAGGTTCTTCCAGTTGTTTTCAGCAAGTATATAAGGTCTCATGGGCTTTATGTTTGGTATATAATTTTGTATAGTCTAAGATAAGTAGATCCGGAATGATGTCAGTAGCCATTAAAAATCTTGTTTTTTTATTGCACACCGATATTCAGAATCTAAAATAAGCTTAAAACCTGCCAGGTTAATAAATCTAAATAATTTAAACCAAAATATTAGGTAAAACCTGGCAGGTTAGACTTTTAAGCAAGATTAAAATTAAGATTGTTTTTCGAAATGCGTAAATAGTCTTTTACCAATGGTCGATACTTTTTTAATTTTTTTATTAAAGTTTAAAGAAGTCCTTGATATTTTTATGATATTGTTGCCACATTGATTTGTTCATGATAATATCTAAAAATATAGAACCCCATGTCTAACAGAAGGTCATTCCTCAAAACCTCATTATTAGGGACGTCATTGATGCTCCCTTCGGGAATTTTGAAAGCCGGTGAAGCTTTCACTTTTTCCAAAAAATCACAAAGTCAAAAACCCCTTATCTTAAGTACCTGGGAGCACGGCATGCCGGCCAATGATAGGGCTTGGGAGGTTTTGATGCAGTCCGGAAACTTGGTAGATGCAGTGGAGGAAGGTGTGAAAGTGACAGAGCTAGATATGGACAACTTATCTGTGGGACTTCAGGGGCTTCCTGATAGAGAGGGTATCCCCACTTTGGATGCATCTATTATGAAAGGGGATGGCTCCTGTGGAACAGTTGCCTTTGTGAGGCAGGTACGGCATCCGATTTCTTTGGCCAGAAGGGTTATGGAAGAAACGCCCCATGTGATGCTGGCGGGGGAAGGAGCACGTCAGTTTGCCATTGCGCAGGGCTTCCCTATGGAAGAGGAAACACTAAGCCCCAAAGCTGAGGAAATGTATAAGGAGTGGAAAGTAGAGTCAAAATACAAGCCAATCATCAATATAGAAAATCATGATACGATAGGAATGATCGGAATTGATGCAAACGGGAAAATGGCAGGTTCTTGTACTACTTCTGGTCTTGCATTCAAAATGCACGGTAGGGTAGGGGACAGTCCTATCATAGGTGCGGGTTTGTATGTGGATGATGAAGTCGGGGCTGCCACTGCCACAGGATTGGGGGAGTCAATTATTAGAATTTGTGGAAGTTTTTTGATTGTTGAACTGATGCGTCAAGGAAGGACACCCCAGGAAGCATGCGAAGAAGCGGTAAGAAGACTGGTAGCCAAAAACAGCAAAGATATTAAAGATATTCAGGCGGGATTTTTGGCCATCAATAAGGATGGAGAATCAGGGGCTTTTGCAGTACACCCTGGTTTTAACTTTGCCAGACACAATCAACAGGAGAAAGTATTGGTAGATTCTAAATCTTGGTTTAAATGAGAAAAATACTTTTGGAAGCTCCTGTCTATACAGTTGAAGCGGCATTGAGGGCATCAGCATTTGGGATTGATAGGCTGGAATTGTGTGCGGATTTTGGCGAGGGTGGTACTACCCCCAGCGCAGGACTGCTTAAGCTGATCAAATCAAAAATCAATACCCCTGTCTTTGTGATGATAAGACTAAGAGGGGGGGATTTCGTATATGAGCAAGAAGAATTGGTAGCAATGCGCAATGATATTCAGATCCTGAAATCTCATGGAGCTGAGGGTTTTGTTTTCGGGGTTTTGGATGAAGTTGGTCAGGTAGACAAAGCAGCCTGTCAGTATTTGCTGGAAGCTGCAGAAGGATTGCCCTGCACATTTCACAGGGCTTTTGACATTACGGTGGACAAAAAGATAGCACTGGAGGAAATTGTATCCCTTGGATTTAAGAGGATACTTACTTCCGGAGGAGAAAATACAGTTAGCTTGGGACTGGAGAATATCAAATCCTACATGGATTGGGCAGCAGAAAGGATTATCATCATGCCAGGTGGTGGATCCAGATCCGAACATGTTCATGAGTTCAAAAATCATTCAGCATTTCAAGAGATTCATGCCAGTTGTAAGGGATTCAGACCTTCAAAAAGCCGGTTTGTGTATTCAAAAGTCAGCCTTTCCTCAGATCCTGAAATGTTTAAAAAGGTCCTGACTGTTGATGAATTTGAAGTGTTGAAATTTAAAAAGGCGATAAGCTAAATGACAGAAAGAGAAAAACTGGAAAGGGGGCATTTTTACAATTCCAGGGATCCTGAACTTTTGGAATGTTACCATAGGGCCAAGGAGCTTTTGCAAAAATGGCATGCTTTGTCTTCCAGAGATACTGAAGGAAAAGTTTTATTGTTGAGGGAGCTTTTTGGAAAGTTAGATGAGGGAGTCTGGATAGAAGCACCTTTTTACTGTGATTATGGGATGCACATTGAAATAGGGGGAAATACTTTTATCAATACAGGAGCTGTTTTGCTTGACTGTGCTAAAATAATGATTGGTCAAAATGTGCTTATAGGTCCTAATGTGCAGGTTTATACTGCTACCCATCCCCTTTCGGCCAAAGAACGCGTTATACTGAATCAGGAGCCTGATTATGCACCATACCTAACCAAAGCTTTACCGGTCAGTATTGGTGACAACTGCTGGATAGGAGGGAATTCTGTGATTCTTCCTGGGGTAAGCATAGGTGAGAATACCACCATTGCCGCTGGGTCTTTGGTTGCAAAAGATATTCCAGCCAATGTTCTGGCCATGGGAAGCCCCGCAAAAGTTATCAGGGAATTATCCTGATTGGCATATTGATTTTTCCATTTATCCCAAAGAGGTGGTTTAACTGTAAATTTGACACTATTTTTCTAGTGAAAATCAAATCCCAAATGCAAAATATCTCCACTTTTTTACTGCTCTGTTTTTTTTTATTTGCTTGTTCCAAAAGAATTGAAAGTGAAAAGTCTGACCTCGACCATGTCGCTTCTATAAGTCTGGATGAAGAGGTGATGGATGGAAAAACCCTTACGGATGCATATTGTGGTGCTTGTCACCTTAAACCCGATCCGGCATTGTTGGACAAGGCTACTTGGAGAAACTCTGTTCTGCCGGATATGAGAAGAAGGATGGGCTTGATTACAGAAGAGGATTTTGGACATGCGGTAGGCGCTGATATTGATGCTCCTGAAGGGGTTTATGCCAAGCAGGCATTGATTTCTCTTAGCGAATGGAAAGTGATGGAATCCTATTATTTGGAAAATTCTCCCGAGAGTTTGCCGGGTAATGGCCTTGATTTTCAGTCAATTAAAGAGGCTGAAAATTGGAAAATCAAAGTGCCCAAGACAGGGAAACAAAGACCTAATTTCACCACCTTTTTAAGATGGGAGGCGGAAGAAGGTGTCCTTTATTTCGGGGATAGATTTAGGCAGGTTTTTAAGGCAGATGTCTTGCGCAATGATCTCAAAGATTCTATTAGGATTTCAAGTCCTGCTTCGGATATCTATTTCTATGGAAAAGATAGGTTTGACCTTCTCACTACGGGGGTAATGGATCCTTCCAATACCTCTATCGGTAAGTTGGAGTCATATAGTAATTTTTCGGATAAAAGAGTTAGTCCCGTTTTGGATAGTCTCACTAGACCAGTACACTTTGTTTATGAAGATCTCAATCAAGACGGAAGGCAAGATATTGTCATCTCTGAATTTGGACATCATGTCGGTCAATTGGTCTGGTACGAGCAAAAGGAAAGCGGATACATCAAAAGATACTTTAATAACAGGCCAGGTGCAAGAAAGGCGACTATAGAAGACATTAATGGAGATGGACTTCCGGATGTTATAGCCTTGATGACTCAGGCCTATGAAGGGGTGTATGTTTACCTCAATCAAGGCAAAGGGAAATTCAGGGAAGAAAAATGGTTGGGATTCCAACCGCTTTTCGGGGCTTCGGATATGTTTTTTGAAGACATGGATGGAGATGGCTACAAAGACATCATACTGGTATCAGGGGACAATGCAGATCTTTCAATCATTCCTAAGCCTTATCATGGTGTGAGGATTTATAAGAATGATGGCCAAAATAAATTCACCGAATCCTATTTTCAACCTTTTCATGGAGCAAGTGCCCTTTTGGTAGAAGACTTTAATCTTAACGGAAGGCTTGATTTGGCAGTGTTGTCTTATTTTCCTGAAAGGGAAAACGGACAAAGAAATAATTTTCTGTATCTAGAGAATGCCGGAAGTTTGAATTTTGATATTTATAAAAAAGATGATTTGGGCAAGTATAATTTAATGACCATGGATGCTGCTGATATTTCAGGGAATGGGAAGAAGGATTTGATATTGGGTTGTTTTGATTTTTCCACCTCCAGAGCTTTTCCAATGGGAGATTGGGTTCCTTATGTTTATCTCGAAAACAATTTTTAGGTTCAAGTTATTTCAGTTGTATAATTTTTTTTAATGTATAATTTGTGAAATAGCATTTTGATTTTTAAGGTTTTGGTGTTAATTTATTCGACTCACATAAACTCAAAATTGCCATGGTAAAAAGTTTTCAAGGTGTCAGGGTCGTAGAACCCAAAAAGACCGCTGCCCCAATTATGGTCCAGGACCATATGAGTACCAATTTGGTTACTTTTCATCCTGAGGACTCTATAGATCACGTGCTGGATATGCTCACAAAAAGGAAAATTTCCGGAGCTCCCGTAGTCAACCATGATGGAAAGCTTGTCGGAATTATTTCTGAGGTGGATTGCCTCAAAGAAATCATAAAAGGAAAGTATTCTAATACACCTTCTTTTCCGGGAAAAGTATCAGAACACATGACTGAGAATGTAATGACACTTTCTCCAGAAATGTCCCTTTTCGATGCGGCACAAAAATTTCTAGAAATGAAAATCAGAAGGTTTCCAGTTCTCAAAGATGGGCAATTGGTAGGACAGATAAGTCTCTCAGATATCATAAGGGCTTTTCCTAAGCTTCGTGAAACCACTTGGTAGAAAGGAAGAAAGCTTTTCGAATCGAGTGTAAGCCAAAAAATCCATCTTAAGTAAGAAAATTTAGTTTATTGTTAAAAATTTAGTAGACTTGTATGGTCTGACTAAATTTTAAAATATGTCTTGTAAATATTTCTTCCCCCTTTTGATTTTACTCACGGTATTGAATGCTTGTGCTGGTTCTGAAAATAATGCTGATAAAAGTAATCTTAATAAATTCCAGATTTCTGAAGAAACTTTTGACCTGAAACTTCCAGAGGGATGGGGGCATTTTGGTCATAGGATGCTTTCAAATTCCAGTAATGTATACCTATTTGATCCAAGTAGAAATTCGCTGGCTGAATATGATAGAAATACTTTGCAATTGTCATTGGTACGTGAAGTTCAGACAGAGGGGCCAGAAGGAATCAAAGGTGGGATAGCAGATCTTTGGGTTGATGAAGATGGGATTTTTTGGATTATGTCTCCCGCTGACATTCTTTACCAATTAAATAGGGACTTGAAGATTGTAAAGACTTGGGAATTAAGCTCAGAGGACTTGATGGAAGAGGGGCTATCCTTGATGACATTTTCTTTTGTCAAAGTTGGGGATAAGATATATCTGCCAGTGATGCCTTTGTCGTTTGATTGGACAGTGCATTCTCCTTCAGAAATTTCGGAAATGCCAAACCTTGTTTCTTTTGATTTGGAAAGCAATGAAATCATTAAACTGAGTAATTATGACAGTGAGTTTCTGGGTACCAATCTCAATAAACTTATCCTTCCTACGATTTTCAAAGGCAAAGGCCAAGAAGTGCTGATCAATCATAATTTTAAAAATATCTATGTACATGATCAGGGTGAAACAAGTAAATATCTAGCCCTGCTTTCAGCTTTTAAAAATCACCCTCCCATCTCAAACAAGTCTATGTTTGAGGATATGAAAGAGATCATGAGGATTGTGAGTTATTCGGATATTTATGAAGGGATCCAATATTTCCCTGAAAATCAAATATATATCAGAATAGCCAAATTTGAAGAAGTTCCGGATGAAAGCCAGACAGATATGAGGCAGTTTATTCAGTCCAAATGGGGTTTGGTGATTTTGAATTCTGATTTAGAATTGATAGGAGAGATCTTGCTTCCTGAAAACCAATCCAATCCAAATTATATGATCGAAAACAGCAAGGGGGTGTGGTACAGTACTGCACATGGAAATAATCCTGAGCTGGATGAGGAGTTTCTGACCTTTAGATTGATTGAAAGAGTAGAGCTAGATTAAATGTAGCCTGCAATTTTATACACAGTAATTCCGATCCATTCTTTAAAGAGCGTGTGCCATGTAGCCATGCTTTTTGGATCAGGGTAAAGTAGATTTGGGATATCAATCTTGATATCGTGGGTGTAATAATCTACCGGAAAAGTCACAGTCCTAAGCCCCACTTTATTAAAACAACCTTTGGCCCTTCTCATGTGAAATGCAGAAGTGATCAACAAATGCTCTTGATCCGGTCTGTATCCAACAATTTCTAAAGTTTCCTTTGCCAGTACCGCATTTTGGTAGGTGTTTTTGGCTTGATTTTCTATTAAAATATCTTCTGCAGGGATTTCTGCCAAAAGCATCACATCTCTCAGCCATTCAGCTTCTGTATTCGTATTGACAGGATTTAATCCTTGTCCACCAGTGATGAGTATTTTTTTGATTTTTCCTAGCTTGTAAAGCTGTATGGCGTGAGTGACCCTGTCGGCCCCTTTGTCAAAGAAAGTTCTGTCATAAGCTGTTTTGCTTAAGTTGGTGACTCCTGTTAGTACGATTCCCAGCTCGTATTCAGGGAGCGTATCAAAAGGCTTGAAATCCGGCTCCCAAGCCAGCATACTCAGGTTGGAAATAAATGGATTGGTGAAAAACAATAAAAGAGCAAAACCCATCAAAAGGAGTCTTCTGGAAAATGATTTTTTATAAAATATGAGACCTATTGCCAACAAAGCCACGATAATGGTGAGGGGCATGGCCAGGAAACTCAAAAATTGGGAAAGGTAAAAGAACATGTGAGTAAATTTCTCGCAATATAAGCCTCACAAAAAAAAACGTTAACAAATTTCAGTGCAAATTATAAGAAAAATAGCGAAGCGGAAAGGATGACTAACAGCGCAAAAAAAGCCAAAACCAAGTAATTGTTGCTACCGCTTTCTTCCTGCTGCTCTAAGTCCTCTGCAAACATCTCCGGGACATGCTCATTCATGACGGAAAAATTATGGAATTGCAAGTTCTTTCTGGATTGCACACTATCATTCATGGACCTTGCGTCCATGGATTTTTCCGTTCTAATATGGTGTTTATTTCCAGAAGCCATGCTAAAAGTTAGGGAAATCCTTTGAGCAAACAAAATTTTGACTAATAAATCCTGTGAAAACAATCAATTATAATGGTTGGATTAGTCTCTGGAATTTGGCAGGAAACAAAAAAAGCTGCCAATTAAATTGACAGCTTTTTTGATCAATATTCATTTCGGATTATTCCACTTCGTGGATTTTCAACATGTTCGTTCTTCCTTTTGCCTTCAATGGCATACTGGCAGTATTGATGATGATGTCGCCATTTTTTACATAGCCGTCCTTCTTTAGCTGATTTTGGATATCCATGAAGGTGGCATCGGTAGAAACGTTGCTTTCATAATGGTAAGATTTCACACCCCATACCAAGCTCAGCTGTGTCATCAGTTTCTTGTTTCGGGTGAAGACCAGTAGATTGGCTAAAGGTCGGAAAGATGCCAGTCTCAAAGCCGTCATTCCTGAGGAGGTGATCCCTACAAGGGCTTTTGCTTTTACATTTCTTGAGAGACGTGCCGCCATTAAAGTCAGGTTTTTGGAATAGAAATTAGCATCATCTTCTGGGATTTTGTATAAATGATGGAATACATCATGGTTGTTCTCTATATAATTAATGATGCTGCTCATGGCTTTTACTGCGTTGACGGGGAATTCACCCGATGCAGTTTCAGCAGATAGCATTACTGCATCTGCACCGTCCAAGACAGCGGTAGCGACATCATTAGTTTCAGCTCTAGTTGGCCGAGGGTGTGTGGTCATACTTTCCAACATTTGGGTGGCAATGATCACAGGCTTGCAGGCAAGCTTACATTTTTGTACCATCTGCTTCTGCCAAAGTGGAACTGTTTCCATAGGGACTTCTACACCTAGGTCACCCCTGGCAACCATAATGGCATCTGTAGCTTCTATGATAGCATCAATGTTTTTGAGTGCTTCCGGTTTTTCGATTTTAGCTACAATCTTGCAGTCTTTCCCTGCTGCTTTGATTCTTTCTCTT
The DNA here is from genome assembly GCF_019343195.1 of Arthrospiribacter ruber. Classification (GTDB taxonomy): domain Bacteria; phylum Bacteroidota; class Bacteroidia; order Cytophagales; family Cyclobacteriaceae; genus Arthrospiribacter; species Arthrospiribacter ruber. Next base: position 673,540 of record NZ_RPHB01000002.1, on the reverse strand, counting down.
AAGTCTTTGATATCATCAGCTGACCTTACAAAGGAAAGAGCAATCCAGTCCACATCTTGCTTCAGTCCGAATTCAAGATCAGCAATGTCCTTTTCTGTAAGAGAAGGTGCAGACACTTTGGTGTTTGGAAGGTTGATGCCTTTTCTTGATTTTAGCAAACCTCCATGGATAACCACGCACCTTACATTTTTGCCATCTGTATTATTTACTGCCAACTCTATGTTGCCATCGTCGATCAGGATTCTGTCCCCGGCTTTTACATCATTGGGCAGGTTTTGGTACACGGTGCTTACCAGCTCAGCATTTCCCACAACAGGGTCGTTGGTAATGGTTATTTTTTGGCCGGCTTTGATCGCTACGCCCCCGTTTTCCATTTCACCGACACGAATCTTTGGTCCTTGAAGGTCTTGAAGTATGCCCAGGTTGAGGCTTTTTTCCTTGTTGAGCTTTCTGATCATTTTGACGACTGAGGCATGTATTTTATGATCTCCATGCGAAAAATTCAAGCGGAAGACATTTGCTCCGGCGCTTGCCAGACTGGCCAAAGTATCAGGGTTATTGGAAGCTGGGCCTATAGTTGCTAAGATTTTTGTTTTGTTGTAAAGTGCAATACTCATGTTAATTTAAGAATTAATAGGTAAGTAGATTTTCTTTTGATTTGATTTTGGAAACATCCAATTTAACTACATTTTGAATATGTGGGCTTTCACTTAAGCGCTCAATATACACATTAATATCCAATTCGAAGGTCTGATCCTGTAGCAGAAGAAAGTAATCCATGATTTTGAGTTCGGGTATCAGGTAAGCAGCATTTGTTCTTTTGGAGATGGATTTGTTCTTGAGCAACTGGACGAAGCCATGATCCATTTTTTCCATGTATTTGGATATTTCAATCTTGGGATCTTCTATAAACTCCAGCACCAGATCCTGGGCTTTTATCAGTTTTAGGTCCAAAACATGATTGATCACCCAAGCCATCTTATAGTCTTTGAGCGGTGCCACTATACCCAAAAGTTCAAAATCAAATTGGTGTTCGACTACAAGTTTAATTTTCTTCATTGAAGGAAGAATTGGTAAAAAACAAAGGTAGAAATATTCCCTTAACTTTTGCGGATGCTAGGGCCAACTTGAATTTACTTCCCCTATTTTTTTGGCAATAAGGTTATAAATATATTTCTTTGCGAAGTGTTTTAAATTAAACTGTTCAAAAAATGTCTGAAATAGCACAAAAAGTAAAAGCCATTATCGTAGATAAGTTGGGCGTTGAAGAATCTGAAGTAACTCCTGAGGCAAGCTTCACCAACGACCTAGGTGCTGACTCTCTAGATACTGTAGAGCTCATCATGGAATTCGAAAAAGAATTCAACATTTCCATTCCGGACGATCAAGCTGAGCAAATCGGCACTGTTGGCCAAGCTATCAGCTATCTGGAAGCAAACGTTAAATAATAAATCACTTACAATTCATTTATGAATTTAAGAAGAGTTGTAGTAACAGGTTTAGGTGCCCTTACACCAATTGGCAATACCGTCGATGAATATTGGAACGGTCTGTCAAATGGTGTGAGCGGTGCTGCGCCTATTACTAGATTCGATGCCTCTCTTTTCAAAACACAATTCGCCTGTGAAGTCAAAGGACTTGAAATTGACCAGTTCATTGATAGAAAAGAGGCGAGAAAAATGGATCTTTTTACCCAGATGGGTATGATTGCCGCAGATCAGGCAATCGTTGATTCAGGACTTGATCTAGAAAAAACCAACCTTCACCGTGCTGGTGTAATCATGGGATCGGGAATCGGAGGACTTCGTTCTTTTCAGGACGAGGTGACTGATTTCGTAAAAGGAGATGGAACCCCGAGGTTCAATCCTTTCTTCATCCCTAAAATGATCGCCGATATTTGTGCAGGTTTTATTTCAATAAAATACGGCTTTATGGGTCCTAATTTTGTGACCGTTTCAGCCTGTGCTTCCGCCACACATGCCATCATTGATGCATTTAATTACATCAGATTGGGCAAGGCGGATGTCTTTGTGACCGGTGGTACTGAAGCCACCATCACAGAAGCAGGAGTTGGAGGTTTCAATGCCCTAAAAGCCCTTTCGCAAAGAAATGATTCCCCTACTACAGCTTCAAGGCCTTTTGACAAAGACAGAGATGGTTTTGTCTTAGGTGAAGGGGCTGGTTGTTTGATTTTGGAAGACTATGAGCATGCAAAAGCCCGTGGTGCCAAAATCTACGCCGAAATGGTAGGTGGAGGAATGACCGCTGATGCATATCACATGACTGCCCCTCATCCGGAAGGTGCAGGTGCAAGCAATGTGATGAACGCTGCCCTGGAAGATGCAGGCCTTAAGGCCGAAGATATAGATTATGTCAACGTGCATGGTACTTCTACTCCTTTGGGCGACGTCAGTGAAATCAAAGCCATCCAAAAAGTATTCGGAGAGCACGCATATAATCTCAACATCAGCAGTACCAAATCAATGACAGGTCATTTGTTGGGTGCAGCCGGTGCAGTAGAAGCTATAGCTTCTATTCTGGCAATTCAACACAGTCTTGTACCTCCTACCATCAATCACTTTACCGATGATGAGGAATTTGACCCTAAACTGAACCTGACATTCAACAAAGCGCAAAATAGGGAAGTCAGGGCTGCACTAAGCAATACATTTGGATTTGGTGGACACAATGCCTCCATCATTTTCAAAAAAATAAGTGAGTAAATTGAGACTATCCAGATTACTCCGATTACAAGCGATATTTTATTCCAAACATGACAAATGGCTTGCTGCCTCCATCAAACATATGGTGGGCAGCAAGCCTTTTAATTTGAACCTGTATAAACTTGCATTAAAGCACGCTTCGGTTTCAGATGAAAGTATCAATGGACTTAAAATTTCAAACGAAAGGCTTGAATACCTTGGAGATGCTGTCCTCGGAACTGTAGTAGCTGAATTTTTATTTTTGAAATTCCCTTTCAGAGATGAAGGTTTTCTGACGGAGACAAGATCCAGAATGGTCAATAGAGAAGCCCTCAATCAGATTGCCATCAAGATTGGCCTTTCTAAAATTATTGAAAAGGAATACAAAGGAAAAAATCTCAGTGCCCATAAGTCGATTTTTGGAGATACCTTGGAGGCACTTGTAGGTGCCGTCTATTTGGACCGAGGTTATTATTTTTGTAAAAAATTCATTCTAAAGAGAATCATCATACATTTTGATGTGGATGATATCATCAGTACCACTACCAACTTTAAAAGTAAGATCATTGAGTGGTCACAGAAGGAAAGTAAAGAAGTGGATTTTAAAATGGTTACAGTAAGAGGGAATCAAAGGTTCAAAGAGTTTGTGGTCGAGCTTTGTATTAATGGAGACGCCATTGCTGAAGGAAAAGGTGCCACAAAGAAAAAAGCTGAACAGGAAGCTGCTAAAAATGCCTGTGAAAAACTTAATATCGCCAGCTAGAACACTATCTTTGGATTTGGTGTTTTTTGGTTTTCCGAAGATTTTATGTCAAGTATTAAAATAGCCTGTGCTACCCTCAATCAAACTCCTCTGGACTGGAAGGGTAACCTGGAACATATCAAATCCGCCATCAAGGAGGCAAAAGCAGACAACACAGACCTGATATGTTTTCCCGAACTGGCCATTACAGGATACGGAAGTGAAGACCTCTTTTTGAGTTATTGGTTTCCTCAGAAAGCTGTAAAGCAGCTGGAAAAACTGCTGCCTTTTTGTGGAGGTATCACCGTGGCAGTTGGTCTTCCGATCAGAATACAGGAAAAGGTTTACAACTGCATGGCCATCATCGAAGACCATCAGCTCAAAGGGATTGTTGCCAAACAATTCATGGCCATTGATGGTGTGCATTACGAATTCCGGTGGTTTACGCCTTGGCAGGCCGGTGAAGTAATTTCTTTTGATTTCCTTGGTCATTCTGTACCTATGGGCGATTTGGTTTTTGAAAAGGGCGGTTATAAATACGGTTTTGAAATTTGCGAGGATGCTTGGAGAGGAGACGTCAGACCAGGCTTTAGATTAAGGGACAGAAATGTCCAGTTGATATTTAATCCTTCTGCTAGTCATTTTGCCATGGGTAAGACCAAGCTGAGGGAAGAATTGGTCTGTAAGAGCTCTCAGCTGTTTAATGCGACTTATTTCTATGTCAATCTTTTGGGTAATGAATCCGGAAGAATGATTTTCGATGGAGAGATAATGGTAGCTGACAAAGGGAGGCTTCTGCTCAAGAATACCCTTTTGTCCTTCAAGGATTTCCAAGTGAAATATTTTGAGGTACCTAAAGGAATTCAATCTGATCTGTCTTTAGAGTCCGAAGTGGATAAGAATGAGGAGTTTGTCCAAGCAGCTTCTTTAGGTCTTTTTGATTACCTGAGAAAGAGTAAGAGTAAAGGCTTCGTTCTCTCTTTGAGCGGAGGTGCAGATTCCTCGACTATTGCGGTTTTGGTAGCCGAAATGGTCAGGCGTGGAATAGAAGAACTGGGTCTAACGGTTTTTATGAACAAGCTTGGACTGACATACATTCCTACTAGCGAAAATACCAAAAAAGAAATCGTAGGAAAATTACTTACCACTGCATATCAGGCATCTGAAAACTCATCTTTTGCTACCTTTCAATCTGCCAAAACATTGGCGGAAAGTATCGGGGCGGTTTTCAGGCATTGGGAAATCAGTGATGAAGTGAAGGGTTATACGGAAAAAATTGAAAAGGCCATCGGAAGAAGGCTTCACTGGAAAACTGATGACATTACCCTTCAAAATATTCAGGCCAGGGCAAGATCTCCGATTATCTGGATGCTTGCAAATATTAATCAGGCTTTACTTCTCAGTACATCCAACAGAAGCGAAGGAGATGTAGGCTATACTACTATGGATGGAGATACGAGCGGGAGTATTTCCCCCATCGCCGCAGTGGACAAGTACTTTGTCATTCAGTGGCTGAAATGGGCGGAAGTAACTTTGGGCTACAAAGGCTTGCATAAAGTCAACAACCTTCAGCCGACCGCCGAGCTAAGGCCCTCTGACAATCAACAGACTGATGAAAAGGATTTGATGCCTTATTCAGTAATAGTAGAAATAGAAAAATTGGCAATTCGTGACAGAAGGTCCCCAATGGACGTTTACCTGATTCTGAAAGATGAGCTGGAGGTGGAATCTTCAGTTCTGAAAGACTATGTAAGAAAGTTTTTCAGACTTTGGTCCAGAAATCAATGGAAAAGAGAAAGACTTGCTCCTTCCTTTCATTTGGATGAATTCAATGTAGACCCCAAAACCTGGTATAGGTTCCCAATCCTTTCAGGAGGGTTTGAAGAAGAGTTAAAAGAATTGGATAATTATTAAAATAAGGTAATTTCACAGCATAAGAATCCTAAAATTTGAATCATGCTAAGCATACAAAGTGTACTTAATTATATTGTCTGGAGTCCCAATCCTGCTGTTTTTTCGGGTTTTGATAGATTGCGATGGTACAGTTTACTCTTTGCCCTAGGTTTTATCATTTCTCAACAGATTATGATTTACTTCTACAAGAAGGAAGGTCAGGATCCAAGATTGGTTGACAGATTGACGATTTATATGGTATTGTCTACCATCATAGGTGCGCGTCTAGGGCATGTTTTGTTTTATGAGCCAGAAAAGTACCTCAGCAACCCCATTGATATCTTGAAAGTCTGGGAAGGGGGATTGGCCAGTCATGGTGCGGCAATAGCCATTCTTATCGCTTTGTACTTATATGCCAGAAAGATCCCTACCCAGAGTTACCTTTGGGTAGTAGACAGGATAGTCATTGTTACTGCGATGGTCGGTGCCATGATCCGTATAGGCAATCTGATGAATTCCGAAATTGGAGGTAAACCTACAGAGAGTGATAGTGGCTTTGTGTTTGCCAGAGACGCAGAAGAGATTCTTGAAACATTGCGTATCCCAGTGGTAGATGTAAATGCTTACAAACCAGAAGAAAGAAAAGGAGAATTGAAAGGGAGCGGTATTGTTCCGGTAAATTTTGACATCAAAATAGAAAAAGGTGCTTACGAAGAAGCAGATCTCAAAAGGACTCTGGAAACGGATGTTAAATATGTCCTGACAAGGTTTAGGAGTTCGCAAAAATACCTTGCGGAAAATCCGGACACCCCTCTCAATTTTCAGGTACAGGATAAGGGAGATCATTACATGGCTACCATTTATACATTCGGCGTGGCACGGCACCCTACCCAGATTTATGAAGCTGCATCATACTTCATTATATTTTTAATATTATTTGCTGCCTGGTACCGTTATCAATCCAGAATTCCGGATGGTTTGTTTTTGGGATTTTTCCTGATTACAGTTTTTGGAATGCGGTTTATCTGGGAATTTCTCAAAGAAAATCAGGTGGAATTTGAGGAAGGGCTTCAGTTCAATATGGGACAGACGCTGAGTATACCTTTGGTTGTTGGTGGGCTTGTTCTGGTAGTTTTGGCTTTGAAAAAAGGGCTAAAACCTGAAAATACTCAAGGAACGGGATCATGACCATGGCCGCCCCAAGGGTGACAACTGGCGATGCGCTTAATACCCAGCCAGCCTCCTTTGAAGATACCATGCTTTAAGATGGCCTCCTTCGTATATTGGCTGCAGGTAGGAGTATACCTGCAAGCAGGAGGGAATAGGGGGGAAATCAGATATTGGTAAAACAATACCGGTAAAATGGCGATCTTTCTGATTAGGGTCTTCAAGATGATAGTATTTGAAAACAAAAAGGAATCCTAGCTAATTAAGTTCCCGAGTAAACATAAACAAAGTAGGTGATAAATTCTTTGCGTCCATATTTTAAATTGATTTCAGTCATCTGGCTGGGTTGGTTATTGCCATTTATTGCAATTGGACAAAATGAGGCACCTGCTTTTCCAGCTGAAACACCAGACAAAGTAGTCATCAACAACATTTTTGTAATTGGCAACAAAAAGACCAAAAGAAACATCATTTTAAGGGAAATAGATCTGCAAAGAGGAATAGAGTATGACTGGGAAGAATTTATTTCTTTGGTGCAGGAAGATCAAAAGAAGGTGTATAACCTTCAGCTTTTCAATAAAGTAGAGATCACTCCTTTGTTTACCGATACCGAACAGATAGAATTGCTCGTCTCGGTCACCGAGCGCTGGTACATTATACCGAATATAATCCTCAACCTTGCAGACCGAAATCTGGCGGAATGGTGGACCAACCAAAACAGGGATTTGTCCCGGATCAACTACGGTGGAAGACTTGTCCATAATAATGTGGGAGGAAGAAATGAGAGACTAAGGATAGGAGGGCAGATGGGCTTCATCAGAACCTTCGAGGTGCTCTACAGCAAGCCCTACATTGACAAAAAACAAAAACACGGGCTTGCCATTCAGGGTATGTATTTTACCCAAAGAAATCTTCAGGTTAGGTCTTCTGATAACAGGCAGATTTTTTACAGCAATGAAGATGAGGATATTCTAAGAAGGAACAGGTCAGCTTCTCTTACTTATACTTACAGGGGAAGTTTTTACAACTTTCATTATGTCACAGCAGGTTATACCAATACCTGGATTGACGATGATGTTTTTACCCAGAACCCTGACTTTTTTATCCACGGGTCCAATTCCTTGGAGTATTTTGCGCTGAGGTACAATTACAGACATGATAAAAGGGACAATATCCTATATGCCACCCAAGGACAGTTGCTCAACCTGGCTTTGACCAGGTATGGACTATTTGGAGGAGATGATGTGCAGGATTGGGAGTTCACCATGAATGCCAATAAATACACCAAGTTCAACGATAAAATTCACTTGGTCAGTGGTCTTTCGTTCAATGCTTTTTTTGGTCAAAGGCAGCCTTTCACTTTGGTAAGGGGGATAGGGTATAACCCATATTTTATCCGGGGGTACGAATTGAATGTGGTGGAAGGTCAACAGGTATTGGTCCATAAAAACAGCCTTAGGTTTAAATTTCTGGATTTGGGCTATAATATCGGGGATTTTGTGCCTTTGGAAGAATTTGCCTATTTCCCGATCAAACTGTATCTCTCAGCCAACTTTGACCATGGCTATGTCAATGACAGGAATAATATTCCCGAAAATGTTAGACTTACCAATCAATACCTCTTTGGCTATGGTCTGGGATTGGACTTGGTGACGCTTTACGATATGGTATTTCGACTCGAATACTCCATCAATAGTCAGAATGAAGGAGCATTTTTCCTGAATATAAGGGCCCCGTTCTGATCCGGATAATTATCCGTTTACTATCCGTTTATATTTTTTTACCTAAAAAAATATCACCTAAATTCATTTTTCAATGGATTTTTTATGGCAAAATACTTTTTGACATATTGGTTGATGTCTATTGTTCATTTGGTTTATGCCCAATCTGACCTTTTGCCCAAAGGCGGAAGAAGTATGGGAATGGGGAATGCTCACGTGACCTTACAGGATGCCTGGAGCATTTTCAATAATATTGGTGCTTTATCAGGTATAGACCATTCCCAGGTATTTTTTGCATACGATCATAGGGGTCAATTGAGTGAACTTACTACTTTGGCAGCAGGTGCAGTATTCAAGACTGAAAAGCTGGCCTATGGAATTTCAATGTCGACATATGGTGAGGAGTGGTTTTCCCAAAGCCAGATAGGAATGGGTGTTTCCCAACGGCTAGGAATCGCCAGTGTAGGAGCAAAAGTCAGTTATTTTCAGACCAGTATAGAAGGATTTGGTACAGGAAGATCGGCTGTGGTGGAATTTGGAGGAGTGGCAGAGCTTACACCTGAGTTGTTTTTTGGAGCACATATTTACAATCTTACCGGGTCAAAATTCGGTAATAATTCTGAGGATCAGCTACCGACCACTGTTCAGGCAGGCATTTCTTACCGTCCCTCTACTTCCGTGACGGTAAATATAGAAGCTGAAAAAGATCTCTTGTTGCCTCCGGTTCTCAGAGTCGGCCTTGAATACAGTATCCATGAGAAGATATGGGCAAGAGCAGGTGTCAACAATCACCCCAGTAGGCTTTGTTTTGGTGTTGGCTTCAAAAACAGGCTTTTTCATATAGATTTTGCTGTCAACCAGAACCCATATTTGGGTAGCACTCAGCATTTTTCATTTAACTATCTTTTTTCAAAGAAATGAAACTCTGGCTGACTTTGACGCTGGTTTTTTGTTATTGCCTGGTATCTGCACAGACTTACCGAAAAGGCGAGATCAACACAGAGATGCTTGTGGAAGACCTGTTTGGTATGCAGAGAGAAGATCAGGATTATGAAGATTTGTATGAAAATATTCTCCAGCTCTTGCTCAATCCAATCAATCTCAACAAGACTAATCCTGAAGAGCTTAAGTCAATTTTTATACTCAGTCCAGCTCAGGTCAATAGCTTTTTCGAATACCGAGATCACTTAGGAGATCTGATTTCCTTATATGAATTACAGGCTATTCCCGGGTTCGACCTTGAGACTATCCAAAAAATACTTCCATTTGTCATTTTGGAAAGTTCAGAAAAACATCAGGGATCACTTTGGGAGAGGATTGCAAATAGCCGTGACGCCTACTTTATTTTTAGGCAAAACAGGGTTTGGGAAACAAGAAGAGGTTTTACTCCTCCTGATACGCTAAGCAATGGTAGACTTACCAGCAGGTATTTGGGTGATCCCAATAACCTATACGCCAGGTTCAGGATCCAGCATAGCAAAGATTTCAGCCTTGGTTTTACTTTGGATAAAGATCCGGGGGAACAGTTCATTTGGGAACCGGCTACAAGAAGGTATGGGTTTAACTTTTTTTCCTACCATTTCACTGTTTATAACCAAGGTAAATGGAAGGCTGTCACACTAGGTGATTATCAGATGCAGACAGGACAAGGTCTGGTTTTTGGAGCCGGATTCGCGGTGGGGAAAGGTGGTGAAACCATTACCACAGTCAGGAGGAGTACTGTCGGAATCAGGCCATACACCTCAGCGCTGGAATTTGGGTTTTTCAGGGGAGGAGCAGCAACTTATCAAATGGGCCCCATTTCTCTCACCTTAATGGCTTCTGACGCGCCTAGGGATGGAAATGTGGCGGTAAGGTTGGATACCCTTGAGAGAGAAGAAGCAATTATAACCTCACTTCAGAGTTCTGGCCTGCATCGAACCCCGACTGAGATAAGCTACCGAAGACAGGCAAGAGAACAGAATATAGGTTCAAATGTGCATTTTCAAAATAAAAGGAAAAACTTGCAACTGGGAGCCAATGTCCTCGCGACCAGATTCAGTCAAGCCTTTGAAAGAAGGCCTCAGGTGTACAATCAATTCGAGTTCATTGGAAGGGAAAACCACCTCTACAGCTTGTATTTTGCTTACAATTATCAAAACTATTTCTTTTTTGGTGAGACGGCACAATCAAAAAGTGGGGGCAGAGGGACTGTGTTGGGGATGATGGGAAGTCTTCACCCCAAGCTTTCCATGTCAGTTTTGTGGAGGGATTTTGATCGGGATTTTCATAGCTTTTACGGTAATGCTTTCACGGAAGGTTCCAGGCCCATCAATGAGCGAGGTTTATACCTAGGACTAAATTTTAAACCGGACCGGAAATTCAACTGGTCATTTTACTACGATCAGTTTACATTTCCATGGCTGAGGTTCCGTACCTATGCCCCTTCAAAAGGCTACGAATGGCTCAGTAGGATTTCCTATAGCCCTCAGCGAAAAGCCCTGCTCTTTTTTCAGATCAGAGAAGAATCCAAAGCCCGCAATATCAGTGATTATCCCGGATTTCAGTCTCCATATTTGCTCGATCAGGGTAGGAGATGGAACTATGTATTCAACCTAGACTATGGTTTACATCCCAATTGGAGTATCAAGTCAAGGGTTATGGGTTCTTCTTTCCAATTCAATCAACGAAGGACTTCAGGGTTTGCCATCTCTCAGGACCTGAATGCTGATTTTCAACGATGGAGAATCAGCACTCGTTTTGCGCTTTTTGATACGGATGATTTTGACAACCGACAATTTTTATTCGAAAGAAATGTCCTCTGGTTGTTTTCTATACCAGCTCTGCATGGGCAGGGCTTGCGGTATTATATTTTGGGGCAGTATAAGTTGAGCAATAAGCTTACGCTTTGGGCTAGATTTTCAAGAACCCAATATACAGACCGGGAAAGTATAGGTACCGGGCTGCAGCAGGTGTCAGGCAATCGGCTTACTGAAACCGTTTTTCAGGTGAGGTATCAGTTCAATAGATAATTTCTACAATCGGTAAATATGTAAAAGATGTTTTTTGATAAATTGGGCATAAAACCACCGAATTATGAAAAAAACCTTTATACTATTTTATTTGCTGCTGCTGGTCTCACTGCCAGTGTTGTCACAGACCATAGATAAGTCCAAACTTGAAAAAAAGGAGGGTTTCTTCACTTTTTACACCGATGAAGATAAAGGGAAGATTTATCTGGAAATTGACAAGCTTGACTATGAATTTCTCTATGTAAATTCCTTGCCTGCCGGGGTAGGATCCAATGACCTTGGACTTGATCGTGGACAGTTGGGCAGGACCCGAGTGGTAGAATTCAGAAAAGCGGGAAACAAAATTCTTCTTGTTCACAAAAATTATGACTTCCGTGCTTCACATACGGACAATCCTTATGAGACCAAAGCAGTGAAAGATGCATTTGCAGAATCTGTAGTTTGGGGTTTTGAAATTGCAGATCACAATTCAGGCAAATTTTTGGTAGATGCCACTTCGTTTTATCTACAGGATGCCCATATGGTGGGTGAAAAATTGGGTAATGCCAAACAGGGAACTTATAGGCCGGATGCGTCGAGAAGTGCGATTCATTATCCCATGACCAAGAATTTTCCGAAGAACTCTGAGGTGGAGGCCATTGTCACCCTGACAGGTACACCTAGTGGTGGATATATCCGGTCTGTTACCCCATCTCCTGAAGCAGTCACTGTAAGACAAAGACATTCCTTCATCGAACTTCCTGATGATGGTTATCAGCCAAGAGAATTTGATCCCAGATCAGGATATTTTCATGTTTCATACATGGATTTCACCACAGCTATAGGAGAGCCAATAGTGAGAAAGCTGATTTCAAGACACAGGCTCGAAAAGAAAGATCCCAATGCAGAGGTCTCAGAACCGATCAAGCCGATTGTGTACTATTTGGATAGAGGTACACCTGAACCTGTCAGATCAGCCCTTTTGGAAGGCGGGAACTGGTGGGCCGAGGCCTTTGAGGCGGCAGGTTTTAAAAATGCCTATCGAGTAGAATTGATGCCGGAAGATGGAGATATGATGGATGTAAGATACAATGTCATCCAATGGGTGCATAGGTCCACTCGGGGCTGGTCCTATGGGTCTTCAGTCAGAGACCCAAGAACAGGTGAAATCATTAAGGGACATGTTTCTCTTGGATCTTTGAGGGTAAGACAGGATTACCTTATTGCACAAGGATTGTTGCAGCCCTTTGAGGATGGAAAGCCAGCTGACCCTAAAATGCTGGAAATGGCTTTGGCCCGCTTGAGACAATTATCTGCTCATGAGATTGGCCATACCATAGGACTTGCACATGCTTACGCTTCAGCGCCAACAGATAGGGCTTCAGTAATGGACTATCCCTATCCATACATCACTATGGATGGTTCGGGTAATCTGGATTTTTCCAAAGCCTATGATGACAAAATAGGAGATTGGGACAAATGGGCAGTGAAATATGGCTATGCCATCACTCCGGAAGGGGAAGATGAGAAGAAATTCCTAAATCAGATCCTTGAAGATACTTATGCTGCAGGACATACTTTTATTTCTGATGTGGACGCAAGGCATCCCAGTGGAAGCCACCCCAAAGCACACCTTTGGTCCAATGGTGAATCCGCTCCGGAAGAGTTGCTGCGCCTGATGGAAATCAGAAAGTCAAGGTTGGAAACCTTCGGGAAAAATACGATCGAAGATGGCCAACCGGAGGCTCTGATGGAAGAAGTTCTTGTACCACTTTACCTGATGCACAGGTATCAGATAGAGGCTGCCGCAAAACTGATCGGAGGATTGGATTATACTTACAAGGTCAAAGGAGATAATCAGCGTAATCAGAAAAGGCTCAGTGCTTCGGTTCAAAATGAGGCGATTGATGCATTGCTTAAGGCTTTGTCTCCTGAAAACCTTGTATTGCCCAAACAGGTCATAGACCATATTCCGCCACGACCGATGGGGTACTCCAGAAACAGGGAGACCTTCCCTTCACGGACAGGGCTTAATTTTGACCCTATTGCTCCGGCTGAAAATGTGGTGGATATGGCATTGGGCTTTATGCTTGAAGCTGGAAGGACAAACAGACTTGCTCAGCAGGCAGCATTTGAATCCGGTCTTCCGTCTTTTGGGGCATACCTGGATAAGCTTTCATCCTCTCTTGTGAGAAATCAGATAAGTGAAGATTACCAAGGACAGATTGCTTTGATGATTGAAAACAAACTGGTGGATCACCTGATCAAACTATCCAAAGATGCCGGCGCGAGCTCTTTAGTGAAAGCGGAAGTGAGAGCAAAACTTGACCAGATCAAAAATAGAAAATCCGAAACAGAAAAAGGGAAATCAGGCATTTCTGCTCATGACAAGTATTTGTCAGATAAGATCACAGCCTTCCTGAGATTGCCCGAGGAACTGTCTACTCCCTCTTCTCTGAATGTTCCGGATGGGGCACCTATAGGTTCTGATGAGATTTTCTGTGATTTTGAATTTTGAAAAAATAAAGGGTTGACGCTTAGGTCAACCCTTTATTACTTTTTATTCCTGCACATTTCTTTGAGCAGTATTTTACCATTTCCCAGTTCTTTTCCCATTTCTTCCTCCACATAAATGAACGGTTACAGACTGGGCAGATTTTTGTAGGAAGGTGTTGTTTTTTCATGTTTCGATCAAGCCGCGAACGAATAAATAATTGACCTGCACATCGACCCACTCATTGGCTTCAAAGTCGTAAAGGGATTTGTTGACCTTGAATTCTATGCGTAGTTGATCTAAAAGTTCGATGGAGACAATTTCACCATTATCCGGGTTAGGCGGTTGTTGGCTGAGTAATTGAAATTGGTTATTCTCTTCTTCCAGTGCCACTTCCAAGGTCAGATTTTCGGCAGGGTAACGAATGATAGGGACACCTCCTTGTTCTGTAAGTACATTTGGAAGGTATATGGAGAAAAACATCTGATCTTCATCTCCCTGTAAAAAAGTCATTCTATCGTTAAATTCACCAGTTAAAGAAGCAACCTGATCTTTGAAATTGGTGGATGATGCTCCGTCATCATTGAGGTCAATGGATTGCTCCATTGTGATTACTTCCAGGTTGTAATTTCCATAATAAAACCGCGGAGGAGCCTCGGGATTGTCTCCACAAGAAGAGATTATAAATAAAAAAAATGCTCCTAGGAGGATGGGATAGAGAATTTTCATTTTATCATTCCAGGTTGATCACAAATGAAAAACGGCTACTTGAGTTTATTGTTTTGCCGGTGCCGGTCTTTGTCCCGTACATTTTTTTTCTCCATGTTTTTTTTGAGGGCTTGAGTAAGGTCCACACCCGTCTGATTGGCGAGGCAGATCAGCACCCATAGCACGTCTGCCATTTCATCAGCTAGGTCTTTATCTTTATCGGAATCTTTGAAGGATTGTTCTCCATATTTTCTGGCCATGATCCTGGCTACTTCGCCCACTTCCTCCATCAGAATAGCGGTATTGGTAAGTTCATTGAAGTACCTTACGCCTACAGTATTGATCCATTCATCTACAAGTTTTTGGGCTTGGGATATGGTGATTTCTTGGTTTTTCATCAGACGTAATCTTCTCCTTTGTTTTTGGCATCACTGACAAATGTCCTGAATTTTTTTTCTGCATCCAGTTTACAGATCAGTAATACATTTTCACTTTCATTTACCAAATAATTGTCAAGTCCCTGAACTACTACCAGTTTTTGGGAGTCTACTTTGATATAGCAGTTTTGTGTTTCATAGAGGATGGCGTTTGCCTCAACCACATTGTTGTCAGGGTCTTTTTTTCTGTTTTCGTGTAGACTCATCCAAGAACCAAGGTCAGACCATCCGAAGTCACCCAGTACCATGTACACTTCATCGGATTTTTCCATGATCCCATAATCAATTGAAGTGTTTTTGACCAGAGAATAAGCTTTTTTGATAAACTCTTCTTCCTTTTCTGTGTCGTAGAAGGCCATTCCCTCTTCGAATACCTCTGCTACTTCTGGCATATATTTGCCAAAAGCAAATAAGGCACTTTGCACTTTCCATACAAACATGCCGGAGTTCCAAACAAAATCCCCACTTTCCAAAAAGGTTTTGGCCAATTTCAGATTAGGTTTTTCAGTAAAGGTTTTTACTTTTTTTATATGATTGTTGGGATCGGAAATATATTGGATGTATCCATAGCCCGTTTCGGGGCGGTTTGGTTTGATTCCTATGGTGATCAATTTGTTGTTGCCATTACAAGCTGTTAAGGCCAACTCGATCTTTTGATGGAATTTGTCCTCTCTCACGATCAGGTGATCTGCCGGAGTCACGATTACCTTGGCATGCGGATCATTTTTGGAGATTTTATAATTGGCATAAGCCACACAGGTGGCTGTATTTCTGCGGAGTGGTTCGGTGAGAATCTGGTTTTCTGGAATGTCAGGAAGTTGTTCTTTTACCAGGGTCAGGTAATGTTTGTTAGTTACCACATAGAACATCTCCGCAGGAGCAATTTGGGAAAACCTATCAAAGGTCATCTGTAATAGCGTTCTTCCTGTGCCTAGTATATCTAGAAATTGTTTGGGTTTATTATTACGGCTGTATGGCCAAAACCGGGAACCGATTCCACCGGCCATGATGACGATATAGGTTTTTTCTTGCATCTGTGGAGGGTAAGTTAGTCATCAATTGTTTATGCAAAAGTCACTTTTGAATAAATAGATGAAACATTAAAGGCTTGTCAGAGAATATTTGTTCTTTTTGTTTTTATTCGGTTGATTTATTTGCGATGTAATGAATGGAGCGTATAACTGAGATTTTATCAAAACTACAGCCACCTGAAATTACGAAAGAGTAAGAGAAGTAAAAATAAAAATTGGCCGAAAATCAATCAACAATTTAGACTTGCTTTGGTTTTCTGTCTGCTTTCTTAATATTTTTTACTAACTTCAAAATTACTGTTGTGAATCATTAAATTTGTACCAAAGGTAAAAAAAGAAAACCTTATTCATTTAATGATTATCCTCTAGGTGGAACATTAAAAAAGCAATTTTACTGTGGATCAAACCGTCAAAGAAAACCTTAAAAGAATATTTGGCTTCTCTCAATTCAGAGGCAATCAAGAAGCAATTGTTGATAATGTTTTGAATGGTAGCAATACTTTCGTCATCATGCCAACAGGAGCGGGGAAATCCCTGTGCTATCAGCTTCCTGCAGTGATCCAAGATGGTACTGCTATAGTCATTTCACCTCTTATCGCGTTGATGAAAAATCAGGTGGACCAACTCAATGCATTTGGGATCAATGCACACTTCCTCAATTCTACATTGAACAAATCTGAAACGACCAAGGTGAAAAAAGAGGTGTTGGCAGGAAAAACCAAACTCCTCTATGTGGCACCTGAATCCCTCACCAAAGAAGACAATATTCTTTTTCTCAAAGATGCCAAGCTGAGTTTTGTGGCTATAGATGAAGCGCATTGTATTTCTGAATGGGGGCATGACTTCCGTCCGGAGTACCGTAAAATTAAGTCCATTATCGCTCAGATCGGCTCCAACCTCCCTATTGTAGCATTGACCGCTACTGCTACCCCTAAAGTACAGCAGGACATACAGCGCAACTTGCAGATGGAAGAAGCCGACATTTTCAAGTCTTCCTTCAATAGAACCAACCTGTTCTATGAAGTAAGACCTAAGGTGAAAAATGAGACCAAAAAACAGATCATCAAATATATCAAATCTCACAAAGGGAAGTCCGGAATTATTTATTGCCTGAGCAGAAAAAAAGTGCAGGAACTTGCGGATCTCTTAAAGGTAAACGGCATCAAAGCTGCTCCTTACCATGCCGGACTGGAGCAAAACGTCAGGGTCAAAAATCAGGACGATTTTCTTAATGAAGAAGTCGATGTGATCGTTGCTACCATTGCATTTGGGATGGGAATAGATAAGCCTGATGTCAGATATGTCATTCACTATGATGTGCCAAAGTCACTTGAGGGGTATTATCAGGAGACAGGACGTGCAGGTAGAGATGGATTAGAAGGGCATTGTCTGATGTTTTACAAGTATGATGATATCATCAAGCTGGAAAAATTCAATAAAGACAAACCAGTAACAGAGCGTGAAAATGCCAGAGTACTTCTCCAGGAAATGGCTGCCTATGCGGAAAGCTCTATATGTAGAAGAAAATTCCTCCTTCATTACTTCGGTGAGTTGATGGCTGAAGATTGTGGCCATTGCGACAACTGCAAGAAGCCAAAGGAGAAATTCGAAGGAATGGAGCACTTGGAGGCTGTGATTGGAGCTGTAAAGGAGACTAATAACCGCTTTAATATGGACCATATTGTCAATGTGGTGCGTGGAGAAAGCAATGACTATATCAGCAGCTATAAGCATGACAAGCTCAAGGTGTTTGGTATAGGGAAAGATGAAGATGAGAGAACTTGGAAGACAGTTATCAGACAGGCCATGATCGGAGGTTTTCTTGAAAAAGACATCGAAAATTATGGTGTGATCAAGATTACCAAAAAAGGAGAAGAATACTTAAAAGCTCCATATGCCTTTCCTATTTACAAAGACCATGACTTTGAAGGGATGATAGAAAATGAAACCCCTGAAGAAGCTCCGGCCGGAGGAGGTAAAGCCTATGATGAGAAGCTTTTTGAACTCCTCAAAGCCGAGAGGAAAAAGGTAGCCAAAGCCAAAGGGCTTCCTCCTTATGTGATATTCCAAGATCCTTCCTTGGAAGAAATGGCGACCGTATATCCTACTTCAAGAGAAGAATTGGCACAGATCAACGGTGTCGGTATGGGAAAAGTCGCTAAATTTGGTACATCTTTTCTGAAACTGATTGAAAATTATGTAGAGGAAAATGAAATCATTACTGCTTCGGATGTGGTCGTGAAGACAGCAGGAAGCCGTTCTAAAGTAAAAATATCCATTATTCAGCAGGTGGATAGAAAAATCAACTTGGATGAGATTGCGGACAATCTCAATATGTCCATGTCGGAGTTGCTCCAGGAAATCGAGCAAATCATCTACAGTGGTACCAAGTTGAATATCAATTACTACATAGAAAATATCATGGATGAGGAAAGAGAAGATATCCTCCATGATTATTTTATGACTGCTGATACAGACAATATAAGAGTGGCATTAAATGAATTGGAAGACGAGGATTTTGCAGAAGAAGAAATCCGTGTGTACAGAATCAAATTCATTTCAGACCACGCTAATTAAATTAGACAACAACCCATGAATATATTATTGTTAGGTAGCGGAGGCCGTGAACATGCCTTTGCTTGGAAGATTGTAAACAGTCCAAAGTGCACCAAACTTTTTGTGGCCCCCGGAAACGCCGGAACGGCCCAAATAGCAGAAAACGTAGCCATTTCCCCCACAGATTTTGAAAAGCTCCAGTCTTTTGTTTTGGAAAAAAACATAGAACTTGTGGTAGTGGGGCCTGAAGAACCTCTGGTAAGAGGCGTAGTGGATTACTTTGAAGGAAATGAAAAAATCAGCCACATTCCAGTGATAGGTCCAGGTCAAAGAGGTGCCCATTTGGAAGGTTCCAAGGATTTTTCCAAAAAATTTATGGAAAGACATGGGGTTCCTACTGCGGCTTCTAAGACTTTTACCAAAGATACTTTTTCGGAAGGTTTGGAATACCTAAAGAGCCAAACACTACCAATAGTACTAAAGGCTGATGGACTTGCAGCTGGAAAAGGTGTCCTTATCTGTGAGACATTGGGAGAAGCAGAATCATCTTTTAAGGAAATGCTGCTGGATGCCAAATTTGGAGAGGCCTCCCAAAAAGTAGTGGTGGAACAATTTCTCGATGGAATCGAGCTTTCTGTATTTGTGGCTACCGATGGAAAGAGCTACAGGATACTTCCAGAGGCAAAAGATTATAAGAGAATCGGTGAAAAAGATGCAGGGTTGAATACAGGTGGAATGGGAGCAGTAAGTCCTGTTCCTTTTGCAGATAAAGCTTTCCTTTCCAAAGTGGAGGAAAAAGTCGTGAAGCCGTCTATAGAAGGATTGCATAAGGAAGAAATTAGGTACAGAGGTTTTCTGTTCATTGGCCTTATGAATATTGGAGGGGAACCTTATGTCATTGAATACAATGTAAGGATGGGTGATCCAGAAACCCAGGCAGTGCTTCCAAGGATCAAATCGGATTTTCTGGAAATGCTCATCCACATGGGTAATGAAACACTGGATAATTATGTGTTGGAGCTACATGATTTTACCTCGACTACTGTAGTTATGGTTGCAGGAGGCTATCCGGAATCATACAACAAAGGTGATAAAATAGAAGGCTTGTCAGAAGCATATAGCAGAGAAGGCAGTGAAGTGTTTCATGCAGGAACCAAATTGGCAGAAAACGGAAATGTGCTTACCAATGGTGGCAGGGTATTGGCTGTTACTGGAATGGGAAGTAGTATAGAGGAAGCCTTGGAAAATGCCTATGGGACAGTTTCCGGGATTTGTTGGAATGACCTATATTTTAGAAAGGATATTGGTCAGGACGTATTGAAACTAATCAAATAAACCCAAATCAAAGGAGGAGTAAAAAGCTCCCTTAATATAATTATGGCAGGATGTAGTAGCTGCTCTACCACTTCAGGGAACAGTGGGGGGTGCCAAAACAACGGCACTTGTGGTACGAGTGATTGTAATAAAATGAATTCTTTTGATTGGTTGTCCCATATGGGCATACCGACAATAGATAAGTCTGATTTAGTGGAGATCAAATTCAAAGGAGGCAGGAAAGAGTACTACAGAAATGTAGATCATCTCCACCTGACCACCGGTGATCCAGTAGTGTTGGATGTACCGAATGGACACCATATAGGCTATGTTTCTCTACAGGGGGAGCTAGTCCGGCTTCAGATGCAGAAAAGAAAAATCAAAAATGATGACAATATTCTGAGAATTTACAGAATAGCAACTCAAAAGGATATAGAAAGATGGGAGGAAGCCAAAAACAGAGAGGTGCCCACCATATACAGAAGTAAGCAGATCATAGATGAGCTTGGTTTAAAAATGAAGCTTTCCGATGTGGAGTTTCAGGCAGATAATTCCAAGGCAACTTTTTATTATTCTGCGGATGATAGGGTTGATTTTAGAGAGCTGATCAAGCTCTTGGCTTCTGAATTCAAAATCAGGGTCGAAATGAGACAAATAAGCCTTAGGCAAGAAGCCGGAAGACTTGGAGGTATAGGGATTTGTGGAAGGGAACTGTGCTGCTCAACCTGGATCCATGATTTCAAAAGCGTGTCAACCGCTGCTGCAAGGTATCAGAATCTCTCCTTAAACCCGAGTAAACTTTCAGGTCAATGTGGCAGGTTAAAATGCTGCCTCAACTATGAACTCGATACCTACATGCAGGCATTGGAAGATGTGCCTTCCATTGACAAACCACTACAAACGGAATCCGGGACTGCTAAGCTTCAGAAAACGGATATTTTCAGAAAGTTGATGTGGTTCAGTTACAACAATGACAATAACTGGTTCAGCATCTCTTGTGAAAGGGCAAGGGAAATCCAAGAGCTCAATGAAAAAGGGATAGTGCCTTTTGATCTACTTCATGACAAAGCCAAGGAGTTTGACGATGAGGCTATCAAGTCTACACTTGAGCTGGAAAGACTGGATAAGAAATTTGCTAAAAAGAAAAAAAAGAAAAAAAGAAAACCAAGGCCAGGGGGGCAGGAAAATCAACAAGCTGAGTCCAATAGGAGGGAGGATACCCGAAAACAGGATAGAGAAAAACCCGAAAATGCAGCAAGGGAAAGACAAAATCCTAAAGGGAATAGGCCAAAAAGAAGAAATCCAAACGAAGGACAGAATAGGAATTCCAATAAGCCCCAGGCCAAAAAGCAGGAGCTGGACAATAGCAACAAGGATAATCCAACCAAACCAAAAAACAGAGGTAGAAGAAGATTCCCACCACGGAATAAGGGAGACCAAAACAAAGATCAGTGACATGAAGCTCAGGTATTTATTGATATTGGTCTTGTCATTGCTTTTGGGATGTGACAGCGATCGCCTGTTTGAAAAGTACAAGGGGATGGAAAGTCAATCCTGGTACTTGAAGGATACCGTTTCCTTTTATTTTGACGAAGAGCTTGAAGCAAGATCTTCTCTTATCGCGGTCAAGTACAATCAGGATTATGAGTTTAGAAATCTCTATCTGAGGTATTTTCTCCTTGATTCTACGGGTCAGGAGGTTGAATCCCAACTGATCAATATACCGCTTTTCGAAAGTTCCGGAAAACCCCTTGGGTCTGGCTTCGGAAATACATATACCCGCTTTGATACCCTTCCTTTGGAATCAGGCGAAAATTTTAGAAGCATCCATTTTGTCCAGTATATGCGGGTAGACCAACTAAAAGGTATAGAAGCGGTAGGTCTGAAAAGAGTCAAGTAATTGCCGATGTCATAATGGCTGTCCCAGCCAATATTGTCTGCTAAAGACAAATTGGTAGGGCCAGCCCTTTTCTTTGAGCTGAATAGGGTGATACACAAATGCTTCTTTCGCACTGACGGCATTGTACAGTCTCTGATCATCAGTGAGGTAGGCCCCCTCGATTTCAGACCCTTTTTTCCAGACAAGATCCAGCCATTGGGAAGCTGGGTATTTGGAAATTGTATAGGTGCCATTTTGTCCTTCCAATTTGTTTTTCAAGAACCAACTGTACTCATATCCCTGGGATATCTGTTCAGGGTATGTTATTTGCCCATCATTTACAGCTGATTCGACAAATTCTATGTAGTTTTTCAGGCTTGCAATTCCTTCGTTTTTCAATTGCTTAGGTGAAAAATCCTGTGAACTTAGGCTGGTCACCAGATGGATTTTTTTTCTTGCCCGTGTGATGGCAACATTCAACCTGTTCACCCCTCCTTTTTTGGACAACATTCCAAAGTTGGCGATCAGTTTGCCTTTTTTATTTTTGGCATATCCGATGGAAAAAATAACCTGATCAAATTCATCCCCCTGTACATTTTCAATGTTTTTCACTTTTACCTTTTGGAGATGTATCATATGGTCTTTTTCTATTTGCTCACGGATGTGTTCCATCTGGAAAAAATTGAAGGTAATGATACCGATCTGATCCTTTGGATCCTCTTTTTGCAGTGCTTTCAAAATTGACACTACATGCTCCGCTTCTTCTTTGTTGGTCTGATTGTCCCAAATGCCATCTGCTCTATGCAGTGAAAATGGAATGCTGTTTTGATTGACAAGCTTTCTTGAGCTGAGCATCTCAAGTTTGTTTTCATAGAATTCCCGATTGGAAAAATGGATCAATTCAGGCTGAAGGCTCCTGTAGTGTCCCTGAAGCCAGTGCTTTTGAAAATATTTGGAGCTCAAGTCTAAAAGTGAATCCGTCTCTAATTCCACACCTTCCTCTTCTGTTTCTAATCTGACCTGGTAAAGGTCAAATGGCTGAAGCTGCTGAGAGTCTCCAGCTACCACCACCTGCTTCCCTCTCAACATGGCCGGGAGGCCTCTTTCTACATAGCATTGCGAAGATTCATCAAAAATCACCAAATCAAAATGCTGCTCAAGTGGGAAAATGGCAGATACTGTCTCAGGTGAAGCCAGCCAGCATGGCATCAATTCAAAAATTTCGGTCTCAAATTCAGCTATCAGTTTTCTGACACTCCATATCCGCTTCTTTTTACTCACCTGATGCGAAAGCTCCCTGTAGGTAAGTAAATTTCCGAGCCTGTTGAATTTTAAGTTTTTGAATGTCCGCTCTCTCAACCTCAGCTCCACAATGTGTCTGGAAACCTGCCATTTTTTTTCGACCGCTTCCATAAATTCTTGCTGAAGGTTGGAGGACTTAGGGGTGCAGATTTCCCTTAACACAGGGTATTTTTTTTCTATATGATCAATCCATGCTTTTTTCAAACCTGCAATAAATACATTACAAATTTCATCTATAGACCTTTCCGGGTAATGGTCCAGAACTTTTTCCATCAGTTCCCTATCGCTATGGCCAATTCTGCTTCGGAGCTGGTCAAATCCTACCAACTGATCAAAAATTTTGGGAAGAGAATCAAGGAGCTGTTGGATATCTTTGCCCAAAGATTGTACGAAAAGGTGCTGGACCTGAATCTTGGAAAGATAAACATACCAAGCTGGCAATTTGCTTTCCAAAATTGAAGTTTTTTCCAGCAGGATAGATAATTTCCCCTTTTCCTGAGTCAAAAGCAGTTGGTTGATAAATTGACCTGTCAGATTCCAGTCTTCAATAAGAAGCCTGGATTTTACAGCTTCTTCATGTATCCTCCCGAAGTGATTGAAATCTAAAAAATCAAAAGGCTGGGAGGGAAGGCTTAGCCATTTCTTGCCTGAAAGTAAAGTGAGCTGATGGTTGAGGTTCAGCCGGTTTTCCAACTTGGTGATCAGTGTTTGTATTCCCTGATCATCATCCTTCAGCCCATTTTTTATCAGTAATTCCTGGATTTTTTCAAATCGGTTTTTTTGCCAAGGCCATCTGAAGTTTCCAAACCATCGTTTTTTACTTTCTTTGTATTGCAGGGCCAATGAAAGGCAATCTTCTATTTCTTTTTCAGGACAGCTCCATTCCACACCTTCCTGACTTAGAAGTTTTTTTACAATATCGATCTTGTGCTGAAGCCACAACAGATCAAATGCTCCAGAGTCATATGTCTGCAGGTTTTGGTAGGTCTTCATTACCTCAGGGTCTTCAAGTGATTTGATCAAGTGCTCGAGTTTTACTCTTTTTTCCAAAAGATGAAATATAAAAGAAGGTTCAAAATCGCCATGTATGCTGAAATTGGCCTCAAGCTCTTTTTTAAAGCTGGAAATCTCATCGAACACCTCCTTTAATCTGGTCTGCGAGCTAGCGCCAAAGCTACTGAAATCCACCCTGTGCAGCCAAAATGAATCCGGCTGTTGAAATTGCCTGTAATAAATAGCAAATTCTTTCATATTCCTTACAAATTGACTTGATTGGTCAAAAGTGAAGTGCCTGTAATGCTGGGTAAGGTCAAATGATTCCTCCTCAAGTGTGGAGCTTAGGTAAAGCTCCTTGATAGGAATACCGCATTCCTCTGTGTTGAAAAGGGCCTTTCGGTAATCTTCAAAATATTCATTGAGGTTGTTTACAGTTCGGGAAAGTTGGGAGAATTCGCGCTCCAATTGTATAGCGTCTATTGACCTGTTGAGTTCCTGATAGCGGTCAATCTGTTGGATTTGCTTATGGATTTTCTGAAAAAGTGTTTTCCTGTCTGCTCTAAAATCATGCACCAGACCGATAAAATCCCCGAATCCTTTTTCAGCGAGTCTTTTGGCTACCACATCCAGTGCTGCCCTTTTTTGGGACACAATCAGGACTTTTTTACCTCTGCTGATATAATCTACCGCAAGATTGGAAATCAGTTGTGACTTGCCCGTTCCGGGAGGCCCTTCTACCACGCAGGAATGCCCAGACCGGGCAGCTTTCAATACTTTTTCCTGACTGGAATCTACAGGAAATACTGTGTACAACTGCTCCTCTCTGTTGGTTTTGCTTCCCTCATCTAATGTGAATTTACTTTCAAACAAGTGCTCGAGATCGGGATGGTTTTCCCTCTCCAACAGTTGCTCGTAATCTCCTATCAAAAAGCTTGTTTTTTGTGAAAAATGGCCCAATACCGCATAGGGTCTGAGTTTCATTTGCCCCAATCCAAGCCTCTCTTCATCCAATGCTTTTCCTGTATCAGGGAAGCCTATGATTTTATCTTCGTAGAGTTCCTGGCTGAAGTTGACCGGGAAGTTTTTTTTCAGGAATTCATACAATTGATTTCGGAATTCTATAGGGTCTTTTCCAAACTCAGCTAGAGGATTTTGCTCATCAAAAGAGACAGGAACCTCGGATAGGGCATTGGCAAGAGCCAGTAAGAAAGTTTGGTTCAGTTCAGGTTCTTCCCCTGTTGGTCTTTTAAGGGTCCAGGTTTTGCCATCATTTGACAAACTTACCGGGAAAAGGATGAGTGGGCATCTCAGCAGCTGTCCATTGATCAATTTTCCTTCTACAAAGGGCCAAGCTATATAAAGGCTTTTTTCTCCTGTTTCTGAGGCGAGGGTTTCAGATAGGTTTGCCAATTTCTTTAGCCTTAAGGACTGCTGATTATTTTGTTTGTCCCTTTGATCCAAGATGGGGCAAATAGGAATGTCTTTTTTTTTGCCTATCAGGTTTCTGATGATGTCAAAATCTTCCTTACCGTTTAGGAAATTCAGGTCCTTCAAATCTATCATTTGACTTGCCGGAAGCTTGGGCATGTACAGTGACCTATTTCTGCTAGACAAGTCTACCAGTCTGTTGAGGTAGGTTTGAAGGGTGACTTTGAGCATAGGCTTATTTGAAAGGCGAATCTTTTTCTTTTGCCATGGTTTTGTAAACCAGGGAATCCATAGTTCCGGGAATCCACTTGTTTAGGAAAACGGCAAGTTTACCTTGTCCGGTAAGTACTATATCTCTTTTTCTTTTCAATGTAGCAGATAGGATGTGTTTGGCTACAGTGTCTGCACTCATCATCTTGTCTTCTTGCCGAGGTGATTCTCCTTGTGTATTGCCGTCGGCTGTAAGGGCATTGTTTCGGATGTTGGATGAAGTGAATCCAGGTGAAGCCACCAAGATGTGGACACCACGCTTCATTACTTCCGTCCGTAGTGCTTCAAAAAAACCATTCATAGCATACTTGCTGGCTGTATAGGCCGTCCTGGCAGGAGTACCCCTGTATCCATTGATTGAAGACACGGCTACGATGCTGCCTTTATTTTTCAGGATTTCAGGCAGACAATATTTGGTGGCATATACAGATCCGTAAAAATTGGTATCCATTACCTTTTTGAATACATCGAGATCCAACTCCTCGAACAATGCCCTCATGGATATGCCGGCGTTATTGATCAGGATATCAATCCGGCCAAAAGCTTTTAAAGTCTCAATGGCTGCTTTTTCATTGTCTTCTTCAGAGGAAGCATCTGCCAATATACCTATTGCAGTGATGCCTTGTTGCTGAAGCCTGTGTAAGGTGTTGTCGATTTTGACTTGGGACCTTCCCGTAATGGCAACCTTTGCACCTTCTTTTCCAAAAGCGAGGGCACATGCTTCCCCTATCCCAGAAGTGGCACCTGTCACGATCACTACTTTGTCTTTCAAATTCATTTCAAATGGACTTTTGTGGCTTAAAGATAAAGATATAGGCGGGAGGAGTAAATGTTTAAGCTAGATAAGGAAAAATAAATATTGCTAAGCGTGAAAATGGAGCGCATTTATAGGGAATTTCTAAAGGGCTATTCCTTTTTTCTTAATTTTGCGACCATGTCAAGAAAGATGAAGAACAAGGTTGTCTCCAACCTGAAAATAGAAAGGATAGCAGCTGAAGGAAAATGTGTTGCCCACCATGAAGGGAAAGTCGTGTTTGTTAAAGATGTAGCGCCCGGAGATGTGGTAGATGTGAGGATTACCAAAGGAAAAAGTTCTTTTATGGAAGGTGAGCCTATTGCCTTTCACGAATATTCCAAAGACAGGGTAGAACCGTTTTGTAGTCATTTTGGAGTCTGTGGTGGCTGTAAATGGCAGCATATCCACTATGACCTTCAGAAAAATTATAAATGGCAGCAGGTGATTGATCAGTTTGACCGCATAGCCAAAGTGGAAAATATGCCGGATGTCCTTCCGATTTTAGGTTCAGAAAATACCCGGTATTACAGAAATAAACTGGATTTTACTTTTTCTAACAACAGGTGGCTGACCAGAGAGGAAATCAATTCCGGGGAGCAGTTTGAGAGAAATGCTCTTGGTTTTCATATTCCAAAGATGTTTGACAAAATTGTCGACATTGAGCATTGTTACCTTCAGAATGACATCTCCAATGAGGTTAGAAATAGCCTGCGTGAATTTGCTTTGGCGCAAGGTCTTGGTTTTTATGATATCCGCAATCAGGAAGGTTTGCTCAGGAACCTTATCATCCGTACCAGCAGTACAGGAGAAAGTATGGTGATCGTGCAGTTTGGTGCAGACCATAAGGAAGAGATAGAGACTGTGATGGTATTTTTGAATGAAAAATTCCCCCAGATCACTTCATTACTTTATATCATCAACCTCAAGAAAAATGAAACTTTTCATGATTTGGAAGTGGTGACTTATGTCGGTAAACCTTACATTGAAGAAGAAATGGAGGGGCTGAAATTCAGGATTGGTCCAAAGTCTTTTTACCAGACCAACTCCGCACAGGCCTATGAGTTGTATAAGGTAACAAGGGAAATGGCAGACCTGCAGGGTGATGAAGTGGTATATGACCTATATACAGGCACCGGGACTATTGCCAATTTTGTGGCCAAGCAGGCTAAGCAGGTAATCGGAATCGAATATGTGGAAGCCGCCATTGAAGATGCGAAGCTCAATGCAGAGGTCAACGGCCTTGAAAATACGCTGTTTTATGCCGGAGACATGAAAGACATGCTCACCGAAGAGTTTATCAGCAAGCATGAAAGGCCTGATGTGGTCATTACCGATCCTCCAAGGGCAGGAATGCATGATGATGTAGTTCAGATGCTGCTTAAGCTGGAAGCTCCGAAAATTGTATATGTAAGCTGTAACCCTGCTACCCAGGCCCGGGATGTGGCTTTGCTTTCGGAAAAATATCAAGTAGATAAAATTCAGCCTGTCGATATGTTTCCTCAGACTTATCATGTGGAAAATGTAGTACGCTTAACTTTGAAAAGATTATGATATCAGATTTTAATGATCCGGAATTGAATGGCAAATACCTCGGGACAATTACCAAGGATTTTGTCAAAGTTTCAGAGGTGCTCAAAGAAGCTTCTTATCAGGTGAGGAGCAGAAAATTCTCCAAATATCCGATTTTTCCGATATCCAAAGAAGAGCAGCCCATAGGTCAATTGCTTTTGGGTAAAGATGAAAAGAAACTGGATTGGAATTATTACATCACCTATATAGATGAATTTTTGCAGAGGAAGCTAGTCTCCGAAGAACTGATTGAAGATTTTGAAAAGGCCTACAAAGATCCCGATGAGTTTTGTTGCCTTTTTGTGGTAGACAAGGATTTTACCAGCTTTGTGTATATTCCGTATCCGGAAGATTGATGGGGAGAGGTTAGAGAATAGAAGCGAGAGTTGAGAAGAGAGAGATAACGACATATTTCCTTCGAAATTCATTATTGGAAGTTCGATGTTCGATATTCAAAATTTCGAATATAGAATGATGAATAATGAATCAAGAAGTTTTTGGCGAAAGAAATTTGAGATAATATCGGCTTAGGATCAGACGGGAGGTAAGATTACCTAACAGCCTCGTAAATCGTCCTTCGTAAATGTCATTCATCAAGATTCAAGACAAATGACCAGAAAGCTGGTCCAATCTCCAATCTCCAATCTCCAATCTCCAATCTCCAATCTCCAATCTCCAATCTCCAATCTCCAATCTTCAATCTTCAATCTAAAATCTTCAATCTAAAATCCACCTCACCCAATCCCTAAATTTTTGACCTACTGATGGGCATGGTCATGCACCTAGGTCCGCCAAGTCCACGGGAAAGCTCTGAAGAGGGGATTTCCAGCACCTCAACCCCCATATTTCGAAGGGCAGTGTTGGTATGCTTGTTTCGGTTGTATGAGATCACCCGCCTCGGCCCGATGGCGAATACATTTGCACCATCAAACCATTGTTCTCTCATGGAGTAATCAGGATTGCCATCTGCTGTGGACAAGATTTCAAGGTGAGGGATTTCTCTTTCCAATACCGTCAGCAATGACTCTTTTAGGACTTGCCTTTTGATGTGCACTTTGTCTTCCTGAATTTCCTTTAAGGTATAAAGGGAAGTTTGCAGCACCGAATTGAGAGCATCGGGATAGGTAAGTACCAGGTTTTCATCCAGAATCGTAAACACGGTGTCCAAATGCATGTAGTTTCGCCTCTCAGGAAGGTGTACTTCATAGACCCGTTCTACGGTGCCCTCTGCCAGCAAAGCTTTGGCTACCTGATATATGGCTTTGGCATCAGTACGCTCTGAATTTCCTATTGCAACTGCTTTTTGGGATAAAATGATGATATCTCCACCTTCTATACTTGGGGAGGAGTTTTGACCTTCCAAAGGGTAAATTTGGTTCACATTTTCTTTGAAATCAGGATGATTTTCAAAAATGGCTTTAAGGATATTGGCTTCACGCTGCCTTCCTTCCATTTTCATACTGGAAAACACAATGCCTCCTGGAGTAATGGCCATGGGGTCTCTCTGGAAATATAGATTTGGGCTGGGAGGAATGATGAAGGCATAATCCATCAGTTCATTGGCCTGAAGGTTAGGGATTTTCCGTTTCAGTTCATGGACTTTGATTCCTGCAGTCAATGCCAGGGCGCATTCGGCGGTGGACAGCCTATCCAGTATCTGATCTTTGAGATAAGAAAGATTGGAAGGTTTCAGTGCCTGAAGCATCAATTCTTCGAGTATTTTTCTGTTTGTAAGCGTTTGGATAAGCAGTTCATGTAGCCTGTAAACCCTTGCACCAGTAGTTTCTTTGATAAGATTGCTGAAAAAATCATGTTCTTTCTGCATGGCTTCCAAATATGGAACATCTTCAAAAAGAAGGTATTCTTTATTGTAGGGAGTAAGTCTATCTATTTCTTTGGCAGGCCTGTGCATCAGTACAGCCTTCAAAGTGCCAAATTCGGAGTTAAGTCGGAGATTCATGGTGTAAAATTTAACCTTAATTTGTAAGGATACGGTAAATTATTGAAAATATGATCAAAAAAAAACCGGAAGCTATGTGCTTTCCGGTTTTAGGATTGATTGGTTTTTGTATTTTAAGCAAGCCAGCCTTCTACCTCTTCCTTGGTAGGGTTGGGTACTTGAAGCTTTAGTTTTTTTCTTCTTCCACAGACATCGTTAAACAACTTGTTGGCATCCATTTCCTTAAGTTGCTCGATGGTATGGATATTCAGGTCCCGGATCACCGGAATCAGGCCTTCCGGAATACCTTCTTTCATCAAATCTTCATCAGATGCGATTTTGACCTTTTTCTCCGGTCTCATCTGAGGGAAAAACAGCACTTCCTGAATGGTAGAATTGTCGGTGAGCAACATGGTCAATCTGTCTATGCCAATTCCAAGCCCTGAAGTGGGCGGCATGCCGTATTCCAGGGCGCGTAGGAAATCCTCGTCCATGGCCATTGCTTCATCATCACCTCTTGCTGCAAGTTTCAACTGGTCCTCGAACCTTTCTCTTTGATCGATAGGGTCATTAAGCTCTGTGTAAGCATTGGCGATTTCTTTGCCATTGACAAAAAGCTCAAACCTTTCTACCAAGCCATCTTTGCTTCGGTGCTTTTTGGCCAATGGGGTCATTTCGATAGGGTAGTCGGTGATATAAGTAGGCTGTACCAAGTTGGCTTCTACTTTTTCTCCGAATATTTCGTCAATGAGCTTTCCTTTGCCCATGCTGTCATCCACTGCAATGCCAAGGTCGGCACATACTTTTCTCAGGCCTTCCTCATCCATTTCACTGACATCTATGCCGGCATATTCCTTAATGGAATCATACATGCTCAAGCGTCTGTAAGGACCTGCAAAATCAATCTCTTTTTCCCCTACCTTAACTTTGGTGGTGCCGTGAATGGATGCCGTTACCTTTTCCAGCAGCTCTTCGACCATTTCCATCATCCAGATGTAATCTTTGTAGGCCACATAGATCTCCATGGAAGTGAATTCAGGGTTGTGGGTCCTGTCCATTCCTTCATTTCTGAACATTTTCCCAAACTCATACACTCCATCAAATCCACCTACAATCAGTCTTTTGAGGTAGAGTTCATTGGCGATTCTTAGGTACAATGGCATGTCCAAAGTGTTGTGATGGGTCTGGAATGGCCTTGCAGCCGCTCCTCCATGAACCTGCTGAAGGATGGGGGTTTCCACTTCCAACCAACCATGATTATCGAAATATCTCCGCATGTTGCTGATGATTTTCGACCTTGTGATAAATACCTGCTTTACTTCAGGATTGACTGTGAGGTCTACATAGCGTTGTCTGTAGCGAAGTTCAGGATCGGTAAATCCATCATATACATTTCCTTCATCGTCTCGCTTTACCACAGGAAGTGGTTTTACGGCTTTGGAAAGGATGGTCAGTTCAGTTACATGCAGAGAAATTTCCCCAGTCTGTGTAGTGAATATATAACCTTTGACGCCGATGAAATCACCTATTCCGAGAAGTTTTTTGAACACTGTATTATAGAGGGTCTTGTCCTCCTCCGGGCAGATGTCGTCTCTTCTTACATAGATCTGAAGTCTCCCTGTAGAGTCCTGGATTTCCGCAAAAGATGCGGAGCCCATTATTCGCCGGGTCATCAGCCTTCCGGCAATAGAGATGTTTTTGTAATCGTTTTTTCTGTTTTCGTAATTTCTGTGGATATCCTCCGCAGTCACATTGATAGGGAAAGAGGATGCAGGATATGGATTGATGCCTAATTTCATCAATTCTTCTCTGTCTTTTCTTCTTTCTATCTCCTGTTCGCTAAGTAGTTGCATTTTTTGCGTTGTGTTTATTTTTATAAGGTGCTTCAGATCCGCACCTCCCAAAGTTTTATTTTTTATGCTTTTTTACCGTTTAGGTTTTTCCTTCTGCTCATTTCTCTTCTTACCAGATCAAACTCCCTGCTGCTTTGTCCCGAGACAGATGTATTTTCTTCTGCTCTTCTGGAAAGATAGGGCATTACTTTTTCCACCGGACCATAAGGGACGTATTTTACTACATTGTAGCCGGCATCTGCCAAGTTGAATGAAATGTTGTCACTCATTCCATAAAGCTGGGCAAAATAAACCCTGTCATCTTTAGGGTCAATATTGTGGTCAGAGATCAATTCAGTAAGGTAGATGTTACTTTTTTCATTGTGTGAACCGGAAACTAATCCGATTGATTCAATATGTTCCACACAATATTCCAAGGCTGCATTATAATCTCTGTCTGAGGAGATTTTGTCCGGTTGGATTGGGCTGGGGTAACCTTTGTCTTCCGCACGTTTTCTCTCTTTCTCCATGTAAGCCCCTCTCACCAACTTTGCTCCTAGCCAATACCCTTTTTTTTCTGCCTCTTTATGGGCTTTTTTGAGCCTGTCCAACATGTCATGCCGGTACATTTGGTATGTGTTGTACACAATGCAGGTGTCTTTATTGTATTTTGCCATAGCTTCATAGGTCATCTGATCTATGATGTCCTGAAACCAGGACTCCTCAGCATCTACAAGGATTTTCGTATTGGCGTCAAAAGCTGCCCGACAAAGTTCATCCACCCTTCCTTTCATTCTTTCAAAACTTGCCTGCTCTTTTTCATTTAGCTTTTTCCCGGCCTGGACTTTGGTCATTATTTTATAATCCCCCAATCCTGTAACTTTAAATACCGCAAAAGGTATCCTGTCATCACCTGCCGATCTTGCAATAGTTTTTAGGATTTCCTGTTTGGTGGCTTCATAGCTTTCTTCATCGCCTTTGCCTTCCACAGAATAATCAAGAATGGTGTGGATGTTGAAGTCGGCTAGCTCTTTGATGTTTTTCTCACAGTCTTCAATGTCTTCACCACCACAAAAATGCCCAAACATGGTTTTTTTCATGATTCCCTTGATGGGAAGGCCCAAGGCAAATGACCAATTGGCCAGCTTGGTGCCCACACTTACGGCAAGGTTGCTGTTGACTGTAGCGAAAATGAGGTACATCTTTTTAAGCTCAGCATCGGACTTGGAGGCAAAAGCTACTTCTAGGTTCTCAAAAGAAATATTGGGTTTTACTGGCATAGCATGTCAATTCTGGCTGCAAATATATCAAAAAAACTCCACGGGCTTGGCTTATGTTTGGCTATTTCAGACCGTTGACATAAATATTCCCAAGACTTTTTTAGGCTTTCCAGTGGAGTAGATTCATACAAGATGCACTGAGAGAAAATCAGGCATACCAGATGCTTGTCTTGAAGGTCAATGAGGGAATTGTCTTAACTTGTCGCCCAAACTTAAAGGGTGTAAACTTGGTTTGTTCATTAATGGAAAAAGAAAAGGGATTTGATATTGCTTCGATAAGCGAATGGGGAGTGGGTTCTAAAGCCCCCTTGGTCATTGCAGGGCCATGTAGCGTGGAGACTCCTGAACAGTTGGACAGGACTGTTTCAGCCCTTGTGGAGAAAGGTTTTTCAGTGGTTAGGGGAGGAGTATGGAAGCCTAGGACCAGGCCTAATAGTTTTGAAGGAGTAGGGCATATTGCTTTGCCTTGGATCAAGGATGTCAAAGAAAAGTATGGAGTCAAATTTGCCATAGAGGTGGCAAGTCCGTACCATGTAGAAAAAGCTTTAGAGTTTGGCATTGATGTGCTTTGGCTTGGAGCCAGGACTACGGTCAATCCATTTGCCGTGCAGGATATTGCGGACAGCCTGAAGGGGGTTGATGTTCCTGTCTTAGTCAAAAATCCGGTTAATCCTGACCTGGCACTTTGGATTGGAGCATTGGAAAGGATACATCAGGCAGGGATCAGAAAAATCGGGGCCATTCATAGAGGCTTTTCCAACTTTAACGATCAGGTTTACAGAAATAGCCCGACCTGGCAGATTCCTCTTGAGCTAAAAACAAAAATCCCGAACCTTCCCATTATCAATGATCCCAGCCATATCTGCGGAAGAAGGGATTTACTTTCTTCGGTCGCGCAGATGGCAATGGATTTGAATTTTGAGGGCTTGATCGTCGAATCCCACATAGATCCTGATAAGGCCTGGTCTGACGCCTCACAACAAATCACACCTGAAGTATTGGGAGGCATGATTGCAGGGCTTCATATTAGAGAAGTCTCGGTGGAGAATCCGGTTTTTCAGTCTCAGTTGGATACGATTAGGGAACATATAGACCAGGTTGACCGTGAATTGCTGGAGGTGTTGAGCAGAAGGATTAGACTGGTGGAAAAAGCCGGTGAATACAAAAAGCTGAACAATGTGGCCATCTTCCAAATGGAAAGGTGGAAGACGGTTTTTGAATCAAGACCGGAATGGGGCAGATCCCTGCAACTTGAAGAAGGCTTTGTAAAGGAAATGTTTCAGTTGATCCATACGGAGTCGATCAAAAAACAGGAAGAAATTATGGAAAGTAAAATAGAAGGTGCAGAAAAGTTAGAAAAACCACAGTAGATTATTTCGTGAAAACTCATTCTATGTACGACATTTCTTGAAAGTGGAGTATTGTCGCGGGTTTTTGCATAAAAATTAAAAAAATGTTTAAAAATTGATTTGTTTTTAAAAAATGTGCCTTTACATTTGAGACATGATAATCGCAGGCTTCGCATATTTTACATTCTTTTACTTTTACTTTCGAATGAAAAATCGAATCGGAGCTGCTTATTGCCTTGTAAAAAACTAAAAGATTATAAACCAAGTGAAGAGCCCGATTCGAGAGAGTCGGGCTTTTTGCTTTTAAACTAACACCATTATGGAAAACCATTTACAAACCAAGGATTGGGGATTAGGTCTGAAAGGCCACACCATTATCGCAGGCCCATGCAGCGCCGAGACACCAGAGCAGATCGAAAAAGTCTGTCTCGCTATGAAAGAAGAAAATATGATCCCTGATGTTTTCAGGGCAGGTATCTGGAAGCCAAGAACGAGACCAGGAAGCTTTGAAGGTATAGGTGAAGATGGGTTGAAATGGATGGAAATTGTCAGGCACCACCTTAATATACCTATTACTACAGAAGTAGGCAATACAGCCCATGTGGAAATGGCACTCAAGCACAAAGTGGATGTGCTTTGGATAGGAGCAAGGACCACGGTCAACCCTTTTGCAGTACAAGAAATCGCTGAAGCCCTTCGTGGAGTGGATGTGCCTGTGATGGTGAAAAACCCTATGAATCCGGACCTTCAGCTTTGGCTGGGAGCTTTGGAAAGACTTCAGGCAGTTGGGATCAACAAGCTGGCAGCGATCCATAGAGGTTTTTCTGATTCTTATGACAAGAGATTCCGTAACAAGCCCAACTGGTCCATGCCGATTCACCTCAAAAGAGAGTGGAAAGGAATGGAAGTCATCAACGATCCAAGTCATATTGTTGGCAATAGAGAAGGGATTTTGGAAACCGCCCAAAGGGCAATCAATTTTGGATTGGACGGATTGATGATCGAGACCCATCATGACCCTGATAAGGCTTGGTCAGATGCCAAGCAACAAGTTACTCCAGGTAGATTGAAAGAAATCCTTTCGAAGATCGATTTCAAAGATACTTTAGCTACAGAAAATCCTAGTGAAAGACTCAATGACCTTAGAAATGCCATTGACCATTTGGATGATCAACTTTTGGATATCCTTCAGGAACGTTTTTCTATGATTGATCAGATAGGTGCTTACAAGAGAGAGCATCACCTCACAGTATTCCAGTCTGACAGGTGGAAATATGTGATGGAATCCAGAACCCAGAAGGGTGTTAATAAAAACCTCAGCGAAAAATTCATGAAGGAGCTGCTTTATTGTATCCATGAGGAATCAGTAAAAAGGCAGGAAAAGCAACTTCGCGAAGCGGATCCAATTAAAAAATAAAAATCATAAAATCCCGAAGGGCTAAATGGCCTTTCGGGATTCTGTTTTGACTATTTTTGAAATAAAAAGTTTTGGAGACCATCATCTTTTCCCAAAAGGTAGCCGAAGACCTGGGGAGTTATATCAAGCAATTAGGCTATTCCCGCTTGGGGATAATTACTGACAGCAATACAAAAGTCCACTGCTATCCGAAACTCGGGCAGTCTCTTCCGGAGCATGTGCATTTTAGTTTTGAGGCGGGTGAATCAAACAAAAACCTGACAACTTGTACTTCTATCTGGCAATGGATGACAGATGAGGGTTTTGACCGAAAGGCCTTGATCATCAACCTTGGAGGAGGAGTTACAGGAGATATGGGCGGATTTTGTGCAGCTACTTACAAAAGAGGCATCCGCTTCATCAATGTACCCACCACTTTACTTTCCCAAGTAGATGCCAGTGTGGGAGGTAAGTTGGGAATTGATTTCAATGGCTTCAAAAACCATATAGGTGTTTTCACCCAGCCCGAAGCAGTTTTTATTTCTGATTTGTTTCTCGAGACACTTTCTGAAGTGGAGCTCAGGTCAGGATATGCAGAAGTGATCAAGCATGGACTTATAAAAAGTAAATCTTATTTTGATTGCCTGAGAACTGAAGGCTGGCAAAACCAAGATTGGAGGGGTATCACTGAAAGATCTGTGCAGATCAAGAAAGAGGTCGTGGAAAAAGATCCCAAGGAATCAGGACTCAGAAAGATTTTGAATTTTGGACATACCATTGGCCATGCATTCGAATCTTATTACCTCAATACAGAAAAGCACTTACTTCACGGAGAAGCCATTGCGGTAGGCATGCTATGTGAGGCTTACCTTTCCAATCAAAAATCCGGATTGCCTGCTCAGGAATTGGCAATCATTGTAGAAAAGATTTTGGGAATATTTGGGAAATTTGAATTCCCGGAAGACCATATAAGTGGAATCTGCGACCTTTGCAGCCAGGACAAAAAGAATGAAGGGGACAAAATCAATTTCTCCCTACTTAGGGAATTGGGAAATTGTGATTTTAATATCCCTGTCAATAAGGAAGAAATTCAGCAGGCCATAATCTATTATAAGTCTCTTTAACCTAACCTATACACCCATTGAAAACACTAACCTTACCTCAGAAATCTTCTTTTTCATCTGTACATATTCCTTTGCCAGCTTCCAAAAGCGAAAGCAACAGGGCCTTGATCATCGATGCGCTGACGGATGGAGAAAATGAGCTTTATAACCTCGCAGAAGCCAGGGATACTCAGACCATGATACGTTTACTCAAGGAAAATCCCCCGGTTTTTGATGTGCTGGATGCAGGAACTACCATGCGGTTTTTGACTGCGTATGCAGCTGTCACCGACCAAAATAAGGTGCTTACGGGTACAGCCAGAATGTGTGAAAGGCCTATAGGTATATTGGTGGAAGCATTGAGGGAATTGGGTGCGGAAATCCACTATATGAATGTAGAGGGGTTTCCTCCTCTGGCAGTACATGGTCTGAAAGATCAGATTACCAATAAAGTAAAAATCAGGGGCGATGTCAGCAGTCAGTACATTTCGGCTTTGCTGATGATAGGACCAGTGCTTCCGCTTGGAATAGAACTGGAGCTCCAAGGGAAAGTGGGGTCAAGGACTTACATTGAAATGACGCTTCAGTTGATGAAATCTTTTGGAATTTCATATTCTTGGGAAGGGAATGTTATCAAAGTCGCTCCTCAGGATTATAAGCCTACAAAATTTCTTGTAGAAAGTGACTGGTCTGGAGCGAGCTATTGGTATAGCCTTCTGGCCTGCTCGGATGAGGGAGAGCTGTTTTTGGAAGGACTGAAAGCTGATAGCCTTCAGGGAGATTCTATGATAGTGGATTTAATGAGCTATTTGGGTGTCAAAAGCGAGTTCAATGATAAGGGAGTTTTGTTGACCAAGCAAGCAGTTAAGGGGCTGGATCATTGGGACTTTTCACATTGTCCGGATATTGCCCAGACGGTGGCGGTCACCTGTGCCATCATTGGTCAAAAAATGGACTTTACAGGGATTGAAAGTCTTAGGATCAAAGAGACGGACAGGATCTTTGCCTTGCAGGAAGAACTCGGGAAATTCAACGCCCGGTTCATTGAAGAGCAAGAAGGCATTTTCACCTTGATTCCTTCTGTGGATATGCCGGCTTCAGTACAGGTCAAAACCTATGATGATCACAGAATGGCGATGGCATTTATGCCCTTGATGACCAAGACAGAAGTAGTGATTGAAGAACCTGAAGTGGTCAATAAATCTTATCCAAGTTTTTGGAAGCATGTTGGCTTACTGAAGTGAAAGTGAAGAATTACATATACGTTTAAATTATTAGGAATATGTAGGATTTCAGTAAGCTAGCCAGATATAGCTGCTTGCACTTTAATCGAAGGTATTTGTCCTGAGCACTCATCCATCGTATTTATTTTATTCTCAAGTAGAAATTTTGGGAGTGCAGTAAAAAGATGGCCAATTCTTGCTTTAAATGAGTTTTTTAGGATTAAATTAGTTGGATAAAGCCCAGCACTATGAATTTCCGGAAGTTTCGTCCGTTGGTACTTTTTCCAATGGTCCTTTGGTCTTGCAGTTCATCTGAAGAAAAAATTTATCCAAGTAGAGAAAGGGTTTCTGAATCGATATATGCTTCAGGAACTATACGCTCCAAGAACCAGTACCAAGCGTATCTCAACGCTACGGGTACTGTTCAGGAAATTTTTCTGCAAGAAGGGGATTCTGTGGAGGTAGGCACGCCTATTCTTGCCATTTTTAATGAATCCGCAAGAGTCAACCGCGAATTGGCAGAGCTCAATCGGGCATATTCGGATATTCAGGCCAATCAAAATAGGCTGAAAGACCTAGAAGTCAATATAAATCTTGCAAAAAACAAGATGGTCAATGATTCTTTGCTTTGGGTAAGACAAAGAAGGCTTAAAGATCAAGGGATCGGGTCTTCTTTGGAGTTTGAACAAAGAGAGCTTGCCTATCAAAATTCGAGGACATCCTACGAAACCTCAGTTTTGAGGTATAATGAACTCAAAAGAGAAATAGAGTTCAATGAAAGATCGGCCTCTAAGAACCTTGCGATCAGCAGGGCTTTGGAAAGTGACCTGGTATTGAAAAGTGAAGTTAAGGGCTTGGTCTATTCCATTTTGAAAGAAAAGGGTGAAATGGTAAACGCCCAGACACCCTTGGCCATTTTGGGAAGTGGGGAAGAGTTTGTCCTGGAAATGCTGGTAGATGAATACGATATTTCCAAAGTGGAAAAAGGGCAAAAGATCCTGGTGAATATGGACAGCTATAGGGGGGAGGTCTTTGAGGCGGTGGTGTCTAAGATCAATCCTATAATGGATGAAAGAAACAAGACGTTTTTAGTAGAAGGGGTATTTGTAGAACAGCCATCAGTGCTTTACCCTAACCTTTCTTTAGAAGCAAATATCATCATTCAGGTCAAGGATGATGTGTTGATTATCCCAAGGTCTTTCCTTTTAAATGAATCCTTTGTGCTGAGCTCTGATCGGGATACCATAAAGGTGGAGGTGGGGATAAAGGATTTTCAGAAAGCAGAAATTATCTCCGGGATAGATGAAAACATGGCCTTAATCAAACCTTAGAGATGGGAATTGGTCTGATCCTCAATATGGCTAAAGCCCTTATGTTGGCTCGATTGAAACAAACAGTGATAGCTGGTGTTGGAGTGGTATTCAGTATCACCATGTTTGTTGCCTTGTTAGGCTTTATGAATGGTCTAAACCAGTTACTTGATGGATTGATTCTTAACAGAACTCCCCATATTAGATTTTATAATGAAATCAAAGCCTCTCCGCAGCAGCCGATTGAAATGAGTGCTTCCTATGATGGGTATTACCATGTCATCCGATCTGTAAAGCCGGCAGCTAGCCGTACCAGTATTTACAACAATGAGTCCATTATGAGGACACTCAAAGAAGACAGGAGGGTGTTGGGCGTGGCCCCAAAAATTGCTGCTCAGGTGTTTTTCAATGTAGGAGCCATAGACGTAAATGGAGTGATCAAAGGAATAGATGTAGAGGAGGAAAGCAGGCTTTTTGCTTTTGAAGATTATGTGGTTGATGGAGATTTTTTGGATCTGAAAAATACTGCCAATTCTATCATTTTGGGAAAAGGTGCCGCTGACAGGATGTTGGCTTCTATAGGAGATATGGTGCAAGTGACTACAGCTCAGGGGAGCAGGATGCAGCTGAAAGTAGTGGGTTTCTATCAATCAGGATTAGGGGAGTTGGATAATGTGCAATCCTATGCATCAATGGGGACTGTTCAAAAAATGCTTGGAGAACCCCCGTCCTTTGTAACAGACATTCAGGTCAAACTCCATGATTTTGAATTGGCTCCTCAGATGGCAAGGGAGTATAAAGAAGTTTTTGGAATTGATGCGGATGATATTCAAACTGTCAATGCCCAATTTGAAGCAGGGACTGGCATACGGTCATTGATCAGTTATGCAGTCGGAGTGACTTTGTTGATAGTCTCGGGTTTCGGAATATACAATATCCTCAATATGATGATCTATGAAAAAATGGACACCATAGCCATATTGAAAGCAATTGGTTTTTCAGGCAGAGATGTAAATATGGTTTTTATCACCATAGCTTTGGCTATCGGGTTTTTTGGGGGACTGTTGGGGTTGATGTTTGGGTTTTTGGCGGGCTTAGGAATAGAGCAGGTACCTTTTGAATTGGAAGCGCTTCCGACCATAAAAACCCTACCAGTGGACTTCAGTCCAAAGTACTATATCATCGCTGGAGTGTTTAGCTTGGTGACTACTTATTTTGCGGGATATTTTCCTGCAAGAAAAGCCAGCAGTATTGATCCTGTAGATATCATCCGAGGCAAATAGATAGAAAAGATGAGAGGAAAGCCTGTAATCGAAGCACAGAAAATCAATAAATATTTTTACAGTCCCGAGAAAACAAGGGTTTTGAAGGATGTGAGTTTTCAAGTGACCAGAGGGGAATTTGTCTCTGTGATGGGCAAGTCAGGATGTGGTAAATCTACTTTGCTGTATATTCTCTCTACCATGGATACGGATTATGAAGGGGAGTTGTGGATTGATGAAGAGCTTGTGACCGGGAAAAAGGCAAATAGGCTATCGCAGATCAGAAATGAGAAGATCGGTTTTGTTTTTCAATTTCATTACCTGCTCAATGAGTTCAGTGTTTTGGAGAATGTTATGATTCCCGGGCTTAAGCTGAACCGGAAAACCAAAGAGGAACTTGAGCAAATAGCCATGGAAAAATTACGGATTTTTGACATGCAGGATCATGCTTTAAAGAAAGCCAACCAACTCTCGGGAGGGCAAAAGCAGCGGGTAGCCATTGCAAGATCGCTGATGAATGACCCTCTGATCATTATGGGAGATGAGCCTACGGGCAACCTCGATAAAAAAAACTCAGATATTGTATTTAACATTTTCAAAGAACTTGCCCAGGAGTTTCATCAGACCATGCTGATTGTCACCCATGATCCTGAATTTGCTGCTGGGACCGATAGGATAATTGAAATGGAGGATGGTTGGGTTGTAAATCATTAATTTTCAGTGTTTAAAATGCTTTTTTCAACTTTTTGAATTTGATTTTAGCCTTATTCAAAAAAAGGCTCAAGAAATTGGGCCTTTTTTTTATGATTTGTTTTTGTTTCAATTGAATCTGGCATTAGTAGCCCCAGTCATACAAAATCCTTAGGTATTTTCGGCCCATCTCTGGAAAGATTCGTATCTTAGAGATATTCACCAAAAACAGATTTTTATGAGTAAAAAGACAGAATACAGTTTGTTTGACGATGTTTGTGGTTTTGTGGATGATGCAGCCAAACACATGGATTTGCATCCTGGTTTACTGGACCAAATCAAACAATGCAACAGTATCTACAAGTTTAATTTTCCATTAAGAAATGAGGATGGAACCTATGAAACCATTACAGGATACAGGATTCAACACTCTCACCATAAACTTCCCGTAAAAGGGGGTATACGTTACAGCGAGCATGTAGACGAGGAGGAAGTCAAGGGACTTGCCGCTTTGATGACTTACAAATGTGCCCTGGTCAATGTTCCCTTTGGTGGGGCCAAAGGAGGAGTAAGCATTGACCCCCTGAAATACAACGAAAGACAACTGGAGAAAATCACAAGAAGGTATACTGCAGAATTGATCAAGAAAAAGTTTATTGGTCCTGCCATAGATGTTCCGGCACCTGATTATGGTACAGGGGCAAGAGAAATGGCCTGGATTGTGGATACTTTTGAGGCTTTTAATCCCGAACTGATCAATGCAAAAGGAGCAGTTACCGGTAAGCCCCTGTCCCAACACGGAATCGACGGGAGGACAGAAGCTACCGGACAGGGTGTGTTTTTTGGTATCAGGGAAGCCGTGAGTGTGGAAGAGGATATGGAGGAGTTAGGCTTGTCTGTGGGTCTGAGAGGTAAAAAAGTTATTGTTCAAGGTTTGGGTAATGTGGGATATTATTCGGCCAAATACCTCAGTGAGGCGGGAGCCAAGATTGTAGGGATAGCAGAATGGAACGGTGGGATTTGGGATGAATCCGGTATCGACATAGAAGCATTGAAAACTTACCAGATTGAAAATAAAGGATTTAAAGGATTTAATAAAGGTGAATTCATCAAAGATAGCAAGGAGTTGTTGACATACCCTTGCGATATCCTAATTCCTGCGGCTTTGGAAAATCAGATTACCAAAGACAATGCAGCCAAAGTGCAGGCTAAGATCATAGGAGAAGCTGCCAACGGTCCTGTTACCAATGAAGCAGAGAAAATCCTGTTGAAAAATGGGGTTTTGGTTGTGCCTGACATGTATCTCAATGCAGGTGGTGTGACTGTTTCTTATTTTGAATGGTTGAAAAATCTCTCGAGGGTATCTTTTGGGAAACTGGAAAAAAGATACGATATGGAAAAATACCGGAAACTACTAGGAACGATTGAGAATGCCACCGGGGAGCGTTTTACAGAAGATGAAAAAGATTCCTTGATAAAAGGAGCATCCGAAAGGGACCTGGTACTTTCAGGTCTGGAAGAGACCATGGTGACCGCGTATCATGACATGAACAAAACCCGAAAAGAAAAAGGAATCAAAAGCCTGAGGACAGCCGGCTTTATACTTGCTTTGCAGAGGATTTCCATCAGTTATATGGATTTGGGAATTTTCCCATAAAAAAGGCCGGAAATTCCCGGGCTTTTTTATGCAGTTCAAAGTATAAAATCCAATGTCGTTTAGTTTTGGGTAACTTTTCCAAAGTTCAGATTTGTAAACAATGTTAGTTTTTACATTTAATCCAACTTTGGAAAAGTTTAAATTCAACTTTTAGTCTTAACTAAATGACATTGGTATAAAATCTATAATTTCTCGATTTTTTGGTAGGAAGCCAATACTCCCCGGACCATGGCAGCCGAAAATCCCTGATGCTCCATTTCATTGAGTCCTACGATGGTGCAGCCCTTTGGAGTGGTTACCTTATCGATGGCTTCTTCAGGATGCATGTCTTTTTGGATCATTAGCTCTGCAGCGCCTTTTACGGTTTGATTTACTATTTGACTGGCAGTTTTGGCGTCAAATCCAATCTGAATGCCTCCCTG
Organism: Arthrospiribacter ruber; assembly: GCF_019343195.1. Taxonomy (GTDB): domain Bacteria; phylum Bacteroidota; class Bacteroidia; order Cytophagales; family Cyclobacteriaceae; genus Arthrospiribacter; species Arthrospiribacter ruber. The sequence goes on along the minus strand of NZ_RPHB01000002.1, from coordinate 630,082 downwards.
AATCATGGCCCTCATAAATCTCAAAACATAAGCGATACCACATGCCCCGAGCACAGTAGCGGCTTCCATAAGGCTTTCATCTATGGTGATGCTCTGCCCAATGCTGTCAAACAGGCTAATGATTTTGGATTCGTGCTCATGTTTGAAGTTTTTGCCGCAAATACAGGTGATAGATTCCCTGATGTCTGCCGCAATATTGGGCATGGCCCTGAACACAACGGTGGTCGGATCTACTACCTGGTAGATTTCCTCTAAGGTAATCCCTGTTGCCAGGGATACAATGATTTGTTTTTTAGGATGGAGTACAGGCTTGATTTCCTTCAGGATATTGGTGACATTGAAGGGCTTGACACCCAAAATGATGATGTCAGCTTCTGTTGAAGCAATCAAATTGTCAGAATGAACCCGCACACCTTTATCTTGGAAAGAAAGCAGGTTTTTTGGATTTCTTTTGGTGACATGGATATGGTCAGCCGAAATTTCAGCAAGGTTGAGCAGCCCGTTTAAAATGGAACTTCCCAAATTGCCACAGCCGATGATGGCGATTTTTGTATGCTTTAACATGGTTTTTGGCGAAAGATGGTTTTTCTATAGTTTGTAAAGGTAAAAAGTTATCCTTTACAGTGAGGTGTTTAGCATATTTTTAATGGATGACTTAGGAGGTTTTGATTTCAAAAAATCATTGGCATATCCCTTCATTTTTTTGGAATTAGACAGGCTCTAAAGCAATAAAAAGTTAACTTTGACATTTTAAAATCAAAAAGCTGAATGCCAAAATTAATCAGAATAACAACAGTCCCACTTTCGCTCAAACTTTTATTGGCAGGCCAGATGAGATTTATGAAAGAAGCTGGGTGGGATGTGTTGATGGTAAGCGCAGACGGAAGAGAGGTCCAGGAAGTATGCAGAAGGGAAGGCTGTTCTCACTACGTTATTCCATTTACCAGAAAGATAACTCCATTTCATGATTTGTATTGCCTGTGGTTGCTTTTCAGGTTGTTTAAGAGAGAAAAGCCGGACATAGTACATTCCCATACCCCTAAGGCAGGCCTATTGGCTATGATTGCCGCCAAACTTGCCGGAGTAAAGACCAAAATCCACACAGTAGCAGGGATGCCATATATGGTAGCAGAGAAGAATAAAAAACGACTGCTAATTGCCATGGAAAAGCTTACTTTCAAGTGGGCAGATGAGGTTTGGCCCAATTCACATTCGCTCAAGAATTTTATGCTTGAAGAAGGCCTACTTGACGAAAGCAAGGTAAAAGTGATAGGGCATGGCTCTTCCAACGGAGTGGATCTGGAAAGATTCAGCAGGAATGCATTGGCCGAAAATCATTTGATTGCCGCTACAATAAGAATTACGCCCTCAGAAAATGATTTCCTCATTTTGGCTGTAGGCAGGTTGGTCAGGGATAAAGGAGTGGAGGAACTGGTGGAGGCCTTTTTGCAATCCAAAGTATCCCAATACGGGAAGTTGGTGCTTTTGGGCTCTTTTGAGCAAAAACTGAATCCAATCAATGATGACATCATCCGAAAAATTCAGGACCATCCAAGGATAGTACAGGTAGAGTGGTCAGACCATGTGGCACACTATTTTGCATTGGCTGACGTGCTGGTACATGCTTCTCATAGGGAAGGATTCCCCAACGTTCTTCTGGAAGCAGGAGCCATGCAAGTACCGGTGATCTGTTCGGATATCATAGGTAATGTGGATCTGATAGCCAATAGAAAGACCGGCTTGGTTTTTCCTGTCAAAAATGCTGAAATACTTAAGGACGCTTTAGAGTTTGCTTTTGTCAAAAGAGACTACATGCAGCAATTGGCGGATAACCTTTATCAGGAAGTAAGGGAGAAATTTGATAGAAAGGATATGCATCAGCTGATTTTAGAAAATTATAAGAGGCTTTTGGCCGATGATCCTCAAAATCAAAGTGCTTAGTTTGATATTTATGGAAATACTTGTGTTAATTTGCTATTGGCAAGAACCAATTTAATTCTTTCAATGAAACCACTATTTACGATTTTTGAAATTTACCCTTTTCATCTGGAAGAGTGGGAAAAGCTCAGAAATAAGAATATGGTTTTTTACAAATCAATTTTATACAAATGAAATATTTGATTACCGGTACTGCCGGTTTTATTGGGTTCCATCTAGCCCATTTGTTGCTTGAAAGGGGAGATTTCGTGGTGGGGATTGATAATATCAACGATTATTATGATGTCAACCTGAAGTTTGCAAGACTTTCTGAGAGCGGGATTGATAAGGAAAAGATCCAGGACCATCAACCGGTAAGTTCATCCAGATTTGAAAAATACACTTTTGTAAAGATGGATTTGGCGGATAAATCAGCCATGATGGCTTTGTTTGAAAAGGAGAAATTTGATGTAGTGATCAACCTTGCTGCCCAAGCAGGGGTACGGTATTCACTTATCAATCCTACTGCCTATATTGATACCAATGTTTCAGGCTTTGTGAATATTCTTGAGGCCTGTAGGGCGTATCCGGTCAAGCATTTGGTATATGCCTCCTCAAGCTCAGTGTACGGTGCCAATACAAGTATGCCTTTTTCCACTTCGGATAATGTTGATCATCCTTTAAGCTTGTACGCAGCTTCTAAGAAGTCCAACGAACTGATGGCCCATACTTACAGCCATCTTTTCAATATTCCCACCACAGGCTTGAGGTTTTTTACAGTTTATGGTCCTTGGGGAAGACCCGATATGGCATTGTTCCTTTTTATAGAAGCCATTTCCAAAGATGAGCCTATTCAGGTTTTCAACCATGGCAAAATGAAAAGGGACTTCACTTATGTAGGAGATATAGTGGAGGGTATAAAAAGAGTCGCCGATACCGTCCCGGCTGGAAGCCCGGAATGGTCCGGGGATGATCCCGATCCAGGAAGCTCTTATGCGCCATACAAAGTTTACAATATTGGGAATTCCAACCCGGTAGAACTGATGGATTATATAGGTGCTTTGGAAAAGGCACTTGGGAAAGTGGCAAAAAAGGAAATGTTGCCTTTACAGGCAGGGGACGTTCCCGCTACATTTGCTGATGTCACTGATCTGATGCGGGATACAGGCTACAAGCCGGACACTTCTGTGGAAACGGGAGTAGCTAAATTTGTAGAATGGTACAGAGCGTTTTATAAAAAATAATTTTCAACAAGTTTTTTATTCAAAAGAAATGAAAAAGAACATTTTGATTACAGGAGGTGCCGGATTTATCGGCAGTCATGTGGTAGCACTTTTTGTCAAGAATTACCCTGATTATCATATTGTCAACTTGGATGTGCTTACCTACGCTGGCAATCTTGAAAACCTTAAGGAAATAGAAGGCGCTTCCAATTACACCTTTGAAAAGGTGGATATATTGGACGAGTCTGAACTTAATCAGGTGTTTGAAAAGCATGACATCACTGATGTGATCCATTTGGCTGCGGAGTCCCATGTGGACAGGTCTATTTCTGACCCATTGGCTTTTGTGAGAACCAATGTTATCGGGACCGTGAATCTTCTGAATGCTGCAAAATCTTACTGGAAAGATTATGAGAAACACCTTTTTTACCATATCTCAACAGATGAAGTGTATGGATCCTTAGATGATGGAGGCTTTTTCCTTGAGACTACTCCTTATGACCCACAGTCACCTTACTCCGCTTCCAAAGCTTCTTCAGATCATTTTGTTAGGGCATATAACAATACCTACAAGCTGAGGACTGTAATCTCTAATTGCAGTAATAATTATGGCCCAAATCAGTTTCCTGAAAAACTGATTCCACTTTGTATCAACAATATCAAAAATAACAAAGCACTTCCGGTCTACGGTAAAGGAGAAAACATCCGTGACTGGTTGTATGTAGTGGACCATGCAAGGGCAATTGATGTGGTGTTTCACTCTGGGAAAAATGGGGAAACTTACAATATCGGTGGGTTTAACGAGTGGAAAAACATAGATATCGTCAGAACTCTCTGTAAGATAATGGATAGAAAGCTAGGCAGGGAAGAAGGGACTTCTGAAAAGTTGATCACCTTTGTCAAAGACAGGGCCGGCCATGACCATAGGTATGCCATTGATGCCAGCAAGATCCAGCAGGAATTGGGCTGGGAACCAAGTCTTCAATTTGAGGAAGGAATAGAAAAGACAGTGGACTGGTACCTTGGAAATGAGGCCTGGCTTGAAAATGTCACTTCAGGTAATTACCAGAAGTACTATGAGGAACATTACGAATAAAAGTATTTGTTTTTTTGGGGAGTATGAATAAATAGACCTATTATTAATCCTTAGTAATGTAGGAAGAAATTAATTGTTTTATCCCATATATCGTAAAGGTCTAATGTATATTCTAGAAATTGCCTAGGATCAAGGAGTTCCGTCAAAATCTGCCGCTATTCAGTGTCTGCTGAAGATATCAGGCATACAGTTTATTGAAAACCAGCTATGATTTTAATCAGAGCTGGTTTTTTTGGTTCAGAGGGTCACCTTACCCGTACTCCCTGCCAAGCAGAAGGATCCTTTCTCCATTCTACCAAAGAGGCTAGCGTTTCATCATCAATGTAGTCATTGGCTAGTGCCTGTGGAAGCATAGAGGAATAATCGCTTAGACAAATAAGCTTTACTCCTGCATTTTCAAAGTTGGATTTGGCCACATCAAATCCATAGGTGAAGATGGCCACCATGCCCAAGACTTCAAAACCCGCTGCTTTCAAATCTTCTACGGCCTTGAGAGAGCTTCCTCCTGTAGAAACCAGGTCTTCTACTACTACCACTTTTTGACCGGGAGTAACTTTTCCTTCTATCATATTTTCCATGCCATGCCCTTTAGGCTTGGATCGCACGTACAGAAATGGCAGTTCCATCTGATCCGCTAAAAGTGCCCCTTGAGGAATTCCTGCTGTGGCCACACCAGCAATTGACTCCACGGAAGGGAAGTTTTGTTCAATGGCCTTCACCATGTTTTTCTTTATAAAGGTCCTCACCTCAGGGAAAGACAAGGAAAGTCTGTTGTCGCAATAGATAGGTGATTTCCATCCTGATGCCCAAGTGAAGGGTTTTTCAGGCTGTAGTCTTATGGCTTTTACTTCCAGAAGCATTCCTGCTACTTCTGCTGCTGTCTTTTTGTCGAATATTTCCATGTGTCAAAATTAAAGGATAAAAAATAAGTGGCGGTTGTGAAGCCTGAAAATTTTATGCATTTTTGATCCAAATCTCGAATAAAGAAAAGTTTTTAATAGCCAGCTATGAAGATTTTTGTAAACGATAAACCGCTCGATGTCCTGACACCACGAGAACTCTCTAAGGATAAGGTTTTTGAGTGTGTTTATGACCGTCCCATTGACATGCCCGCTACCTGTGACTTTCACGATGATGTGCTTATTGTAGAGCCCTCTCATGATATTTTGATCAAGCTCCTCTATCTCTTGCGAACCAGAAAACTGAAACATTTAGATTCGGTGACTATAGTAGCTGAAGATAAAAAAGAGGTGAAGGATTTTATCAAAAGCAGGTTTTTGGTGATCAAGGCAGCGGGAGGAGTGGTGACCAAGGGAAAGGACATACTTTTTATCCATCGTTTGGGAAAATGGGACCTGCCTAAAGGTAAATTTGACAAAGGAGAGACTCCTGAGCAGTGTGCCGTAAGGGAAGTGGAGGAGGAGTGCAATATCAAAGTCAAGCTAGGCCCGGAGATCTGCAAAACCTGGCATACTTATACCCACAACAGGAAAAGTATTTTGAAGAAAACTTATTGGTATGCCATGGAAAATCTGGATGATTCCAAGATGGCTCCACAGAAAGAAGAGGGTATAGAAGATATCCGATGGCTGACTCATCATGAAGCAAAGACAGCCTTGGTAAATTCCTATCCTTCTATGCGGTTTTTGTACAAGAAATTTCTGAAAATGGTACCCAGAGTTTATACTTCATAAGGAAGATATTCGCTGACATCTGCACCGAATTTATGTACTTCTCTGATGACCGTAGAGCTTACCGCAGCAAATTGTGGGGAGGTGATCAAAAATACTGTTTCCAGCTCGGGATTTAATTTCCTGTTCATCTGGCTTATTGTATTTTCATATTCAAAATCCGTCGTGTTCCTTAATCCTCTGATCAGGAAGTTTGCTTGATGTTTTTTGGCAAGACTTGAGGTAAGTTCATTGTATACCACCACTTTTACCCTTGGTTCATCCTTATAGAGTTCCTCTATTTTCTTTACCATACCCTCTATTTCAAAGTACCTGGTTTTTTTTGCTACATTATATCCGATACCTATAATGAGTTCATCGAATAAATTGAGGCCACGCAATACGATGTCATGATGTCCTTTGGTAAACGGGTCAAAAGATCCCGGAAAAATGGCTGTTTTTTTCATAAATGGTTCAGATAATCGTCCAACGTGTTTCGAAGGCAGCGGATTTAAGGATGTTGTCTACGTTTTCTGCATAGTGAACATTGCTGTCCGGGTCAGAAAGCCTGAAGTTTTTGAAATAAAGATTGCCCCATTCTTGGTCAATTTCCAATGTAGAGGTATCACCAAAAATTGTGATTCGGCAAAGCTTCCGGTTAAAATTGAGCTGATGCATAATTCCAAATACATAGCTGAGCAGCTGATCCCGGTCTTTGGCTTCGAACCTGTTGAAAATCTGTAATTCTTGCTTGGAAAATCCTGCAAGATAGAACGATCCATCGTGCCAACTGATCAGAATTTCCTGATTGAGCAGATTGGTTTTACTCTTAAAGCAATAGGACAGAAAAGAGGCAGCTCCATGGTGAAAGCGGAATGAAGTTTTTTCTTTGGTAAGCTTTTGATATAATCCAAAATCAACGCTCCCTACCAAATGAAGGCTATTGCTTTCGAGTGGAGTGTCAAAAGCTGCTATGTTTTCAGTTTTTCCCGCGAAAGACAGGTAGGTGGATAAAAAGCTTTGGTTAAATAAGGTGCCTGGTACTAAGCTGAAGTTGGAATTGTGAATAAAGAAGGCGGTGGGAATATCCCTGTTGAATATATCACTTTCCAGTATTGTATCCACAACTTTTTCCTGATCTGCTTCATTGAAAGATTCGGCTGCGATCACCTTATTGTTTTGGTCCTTTGCAATCAGTAGAGCCGTATGTTCATACAAGAAAAGCGATAAACTTGACACCGTATTGATGTCAAATTTATCGCTTAAGTATTTTTCTTGCGTATGTATTACTGAGCTTGCCAAGATTACTCCCAGTTACCAGAAGTAGAAGAATCAGTTCTAGAACCTACTCTCAAGGCTTTCTCGTTGTTGTTTTCTCTTCTCTTAGGATTTACCGGAGCAGGGTCTCTGATTTCGAAAACAGGGATTTCACGTCCACTTCTTTCGATTTTGTCAGTGAAGTATTCAAACTCCTGACCACCTGATCCTGGTACTACGTTCAATGTTTCCAAGTTGAAGTTAGGGTGTCTTCTTTCGTTGAAAAGGGAGTCCATCACGTACACAGAGCCTAGAGTGTCAAAAGTGACTGTGGTTTCTTCTTTTCCGTATTCCAACAGTTTAGTAGTTTCTTTTCTTTGTACCAACCAGATTTCTCCTCCTTGGATAAAGTTTTTCAGGTCATTCCAGTTGTCCGCATATTCTCCATTAGCAGCATTGTAAGCTATCTGAGCATCTCTCAGCATTTGAAGCTTTTCAATTACTCTAGATTCGATGGCAGCGATTCTTTTTTCTTCCTGCATGACATCATCTACGCCTTTGAATAGGAAATAGCCCAATCCTAAAGCGCCGAGAAAGAAGACTACGGATAAAATTTTGCTTAGTGTCATTTTAGAGATGATTTAATCTTTTATAAAGGTTGATGGTTTTTATTCAAGTTGCTATTTTATCGAATTATTTTCAAAATTAAAATATCCCATCCACTTTCGCACATCATTCCATGATTTTATTCCGTCAAAAAGAGGATGTTTTTCACCTTTTGGGATCATTTGTAGTTTTTCGGGTGTCATAAATTTCAATTCTGTAATCAATTGCTTACCGCTGTCAAGTTCAGGGTCTGTCCCTAGAGTTAAGCGCCCGCCTGTTTTTTCCACCAAAAAAAACAGCTCAATTGCATGTAAAGGTGTTTCCAAATATTCGTGGGCACAAACAAAATTACATATACGGATGTCGAGCCCTGTTTCTTCCTTGAATTCCCTCTTCAGGTTTTCGGCTGCATCACTCCCAAATTTCATTCCCCCGCCAGGTACGTTCCAAAAATCCCTCTCAGGTCCCATCCGGTGTTTGATCATCAGAGCTGCACCGTCTTCTATCAATATACCATTAACCCTTATTCTGAGTCTTCCACCGAATTTATCAGTCAATTCTTTTTCGAGTTCTGCCATTTCAACTTAGATTCGTGGACTTATGGGAAGTAAAGATAATCAGCCTACAGTCAGGCCGTCAGTTTTGTTGAAAAAATATTTCCAGTTTGAACCTACCAATGGTCAAAATGAATTTTTCAATCTGATGGACGGTTTTTTGACAGACCAAGATACTGACGGGGCTACCTTTGTCCTTAGAGGCTATGCAGGTACAGGGAAAACATCATTGATTTCTGCGCTTGTAAAGTTGCTTCCCAGGATTAAAATGAAATCTATGCTGTTGGCACCCACGGGCAGAGCAGCAAAAGTCATGGGCAATTACAGCCAAAAATCGGCCTTTACTATCCATAAAATCATTTACAAGCCCAAGGATCAAGCTGGAGACATGGGTGGAGGGTTTGATCTGGTCAAAAACTATTACCAAAACACACTTTTTATTGTAGATGAAGCCTCCATGCTTTCTGATGAATCTATGGGGAGCAGAAGCCTTTTGAGGGATTTGATCCACTATGTGTTTCAGGGTGTGGGCAACAAACTCATTTTGGTAGGGGATACGGCACAGTTGCCTCCTGTTGGGAGTGTACTCAGTCCTGCTTTGGAAAGGGATTATTTGGTAAGGCATTTCAGGCTCAAAGTTTCGATGATTGAACTGACCGAAGTCATGAGGCAGCAGCTGGAGTCCGGAATTCTCTATAATGCTACTTTTTTGAGAGATCAGGTAAAGGCAAAAAACCCTGTGATTTACTTTCAGACCAAAGGTTTTAAGGATTTTTTCAAAATGACAGGAGAGCGGTTGGAGGATGGCTTGAGGTATGCTTATGATAAGTATGGAACAGAAAATACGGCCATAGTCACGCGGTCCAATAAATCGGCTGTACAATACAATCAATATATCAGGCGGACAATACATTTTTTTGATGAAGAAATCAGTGCGGGAGATTTGCTGATGATTGTCAAGAACAACTACACTTATATGGCGGACTCCGATAAGGTCAATTTTTTGGCCAATGGGGATTTTGTGGAGGTTACCAAAATCAGGTCGTTTGAGGAAATGTATGGCTTGAGGTTTGCTACTCTTGAGCTGAGGTTGTTGGATTACCCCGATGAACCTTATTTCGAAGCAAAAGTCGTTCTGGATACCCTATACAGCCCACATCCTGCTTTGACAGTGGAAGCATATAGAGAGCTCTACAGACAGGTGTCTTTGGATTATATGGATGTTGTTAATAAAAGTGAAAGGATGGAACTGATCAAAAAAGATCCGTATCTTTCGGCTTTGCAGGTGAAGTTTGCTTACGCCCTGACCTGTCACAAATCACAGGGTGGCCAATGGGATGCGGTATTTGTAGATCAAGGCTACCTGACAGAAGATCAGGTCAACCAAGAGTATATCAGGTGGCTATACACTGCGGTGACACGTGCAAAAAAGGAATTGTTTATGGTGAACTTTAATCCAAAGTTTTACATTTACAAAGAAGATTCTGAGACAAATTTAAATGATGAATAAAACTATGAAAAAGCTGTTTTTACTTGTTATGGTTGCTTTTGTGGCGTTTGCTGTCAATGCACAGAGTGATAGCAAAGGTGCAGTGATGGATTTTTCAGAAAAATCCAAAGATTTCGGAGATATCACCCAAGGAGATAAGGTAGAGCATACCTTTGTTTTCACCAACTCCGGCGACGCACCCTTGGTGATCTCCAATGTGGCAGTTTCCTGCGGATGTACTGCGCCGAACTGGCCAAAAGAGCCAATCGCTCCTGGAGCTACGGGAGAATTGAAGGTGGTTTTCAATTCTGCCGGGAAAATGGGAAGACAAAATTCAGTGGTGAGGGTTTACTCCAATGCTTCTGAACCTATTGAGAAAGTTTCATTGATCTCCAATGTACTTCCAAAAGGTAAGTGAAATTCAAAAAAAACTTCAATTTAAAAAAGCCGGATTAGTTCCGGCTTTTTTATTTTTTCATTTGGGGTTTTGAAAAGTTTTACCGGAACATTTTCTGATTTGTTTTTAAAAATTAAGATCATCTTCACGGTGCTCTGCTGTTTCTTGAAAATCTAAGAAGTTCTTTTCCTGCTGAATCTTTAAGAACCCAGTCTCCATCTTTCAGGGTATAACTTTTTACTTTGTTGAACATCGCAAGAATCAGATCTTCTGTTTCCAGATACTTTTTATCAGGATCGCAGGCTTGATGTTCTATAGAAACATCAGATAGGTCTATCCTGTTAAGGTCCAAAAAATCATTCAGGGCAATCTCCAGGTCATGACAAAGGTATTTTCCCCGCATTTTTCTATGTAATGGATCTACAGTGTAAGATTTGTCGAGATCAGTCAAGAGGATATCTTCTGCACCTTCGACGTGTACAAGTTTCCAATTTCCACTGAAAAGGGTTTTATAATCCCTCAGTTTTTGGAAAACAGTTTTTATCCTGATTCTCCTCTGTGGTTCCAGTTCTACTACTTCGAGTACTGTCTCTCCATTCTCATCAAAAATTTCAATTGGATCCAAATCCAGCCAATATTTTTCTATCAAAACCCGGTAGTAATAGCCCGGCTGAAAACCGAAATTATCTACTTCATAATTTAGGCTTTTCCACTGAGTTGCTGTCAACTCTGTTTCCATGGAATAGTAGTGACAGGGTGCCCCACTTTCCAGCGGCTTGGTACATTGCAAACGGTTGCTGTACAACCACACCTCAATGAAGTCATTTTCCAAGTTTTCGGTTTCTACCATTTCGCAGGAAAATGTTAGAGATAATAAAATGGGTAATATCCATTTTTTGAGTTCCATAAGATAAAAGAGTGCGTGTTAAAAAAATCAATACCCAACTGATGGCTGGCAATTGATCTTTCAATTGCATATCAGTGGGACTGCCCGGTTGTTACCGTAAAAAATCCAAAAATCAATTTATTCAATAAAAATTGATGTTGGAAAGGATCACCTTTTCAAGTTTTTCTGCCCAAACTTTATACACCCGACCACTGGGATGCAATTTGTCCTCAACGACCATTTCCGGTTCTGCTCCCACTTCCCGGTAGTGTTCAGTGATATCAATGTAAAATACACCCAAGGTTTCGCTAATAGCTTTTTTACTCGCGTTATATTGGTCTATTTCCTGTCTCACCTTATTTTGATCTGCTCCTCTTTCTACAGCAAAAGGTGTTACTCCCCAATCAGGGATGGATAAAACCAACACTCTTTGTGGATTTCCTCCTGCAAATTCTATTGCCTGAACCAATCTTTCTTCAAATTCAACCTTGTAGTTTTCTATGCTTCTACCTCTATATTGATTGTTGACCCCAATCAAAAGGGTGACCAAATCATAGGTATTTCCACTGATTCCGGCATTTTCAATTCCGGTGGCTAATTCATCTGTAGTCCAGCCTGTTTTGGCGATAATTTTGGAAAGAGAAATGTTCAGGTTTTCATGGGAAAGCATACTGACCAATTGATTGGGATAGCGATCCTTTTCGTCAACACCTTCTCCAATGGTATAGGAATCCCCTAAAGCCAGATAAGTAAGGTCTTTTGCCTTTTTTTTGGTCGTTTGCTCTTGTAACATACAGCTTGTAAAAATCAGGATAAATAAAGTAAATAGGCTTAGTGATTTCATCGTTTTCAATCTTGGAATATGGGTTTTAGCATGGTGAAGGTGCCGCTTTCTGCATCCATTTCCACTTCAGCACCTACTGGAACGATAAATTGCTTCGGAATATGCCCTATCATAGCCCCTTTGTAAGCGGGAATTTTGAGCGGGAGAATATAGTCGTCCAAAATATCATCCAAAGTCAATGAGCCGTATCCTCCTCCTGGAGTGCAATTGGTGCATTGACCGAAGATAAATCCCTTGATTTTGGAAAGGGTACCATTGAGCATCAAGGTACTCATCATCCTGTCAATTTTGTAAGGATCTTCAGCTATGTCCTCTATAAAAAGAATGCTACCTGTAAAATCAGGTAAATAAGGAGTCCCCGATAGTGCTGTCAGTACCGTTAGATTACCTCCCAAGATCTTGCCACTGACCTTCCCGGGATAAATAGTCTGTATCCTGTTTTGTTTTACAATTAGCTCATCTCCCTTGAGGACTTCATTTTCAAAGATGGTGAGGGCTCTCTCATAGAATATTTTCTGAAATTGGGTCACGTTGAAGGTGTTCCAACTTCCGGTTCCATTGGGTCCATGAAAGGTGATCAGGCCTGTTTTGGCGTGTATGGCATTGTGTAAGGCTGTTATATCGGAATAACCTAACAATGGCTTTGGATTGGCTTTAATCCGTTCATAATCTATCAAAGGTAAAATTCTTGCCGCCCCTGAGCCTCCCCTGATGCAGATGATGGCCTTGATGCTTGTGTCGGCAAACATCCTATTGAGGTCATCCGCCCTTTCCTGATCGGTACCCGCCAAATGACCTCTTCTGCTCTTGAGGTGCTTTCCCATTTCGACTTCCAGACCAAGCGCCTCTAAAGCTTCTTTTGCAAATTCAAACTCAATCCTTTCTGAAGTGGCTGCAGAAGGGCTGATAAGTCCAACTTTGTCCCCAGGGCTCAAAGCATAGGGAAGCAGTTGTTTTTCATCCATAGAAAGTGCGGGGACAAAAGAAACCAGAGGAAGAGCTCCGATTCCCATCCCGAAAGTCTTTAAAAAGGATCTTTTATTCATGTTGAAAATTGCTTTTGATCAAAATTATAGGAATAATTTTCAATTGTTCCTGCTTGGCCCAGGAATTTCATATTCATTCTGAAATTGGCTTACCTTTTCAATAATTCTCCTTGATGTACAAGAGGACCTTTTCCATTTCCCTTCTGATTTCAGAGGCTTTATTCAGGTAGTTGTTGTTCATAAAGGCAAAAGCATGGTGTCTGCCACTGTCTGTTCGGATAATGCCAACCAGACAGTGGTTGTTGCTGATCGTGCCTGTTTTCGCAAAAATATAGGGTCTAGGGGCTTTGTAATTATTTTTTAAAGTCCCGTTGATCCCTCCTTGTGGCAGAAGGTTCATCAGCTGATCTCTGGGAATGGACTTATCGATTTTTTCCATCAGGGTGATCATATTTCTGGGAGTTACCAAGTTGTGCCGGGAGAGTCCCGAGCCATCCACCCATTTGATGTCATCCGGGAGGTCCCTGAGGTATGTTTTCAACACATGATCTATGGCCCTTTCTGAATTGAGCTCCCCGAAAAGCTGATCCGATACCATCAGTAGGATTTGTTCAGCTATAAAGTTGTCACTTTCCTGGAGCATTTCTTTCCAAAGTGGGCGCATACTTCCTCCGTTGAAAAGCCGTGCTGTGGTCGGCAGTTCCGTATTGACAAGTTCTACTGGTTTTTTGAGAACATCTCGGAGCAATTGTACGGTAAGCTCAGGAGAAGTAACAAAAGGCAGCATAGGTCCTGGATTGGTATAGGTACTTGGGTTGTAGTAAAAAATATTGCTGTGAAAATCCCTTCGGACAGTTGGTGATACTTTGCTGTAGGTTTTGATACTGTTGGCAAAAGCAGGAATTGTAGCTTGTGGTGACCTGTTTACATTTTTGAACATTACGATATTACCATAGATAGGGAAGGGAGATCTTTCGGCAGAATAAGGATAGTAATAATCATCCCATTGCCAGCCATAGCCAAAGGCTTCGTCTTTCCAATTGCTGGCCGAAAACTTCACTTTGCTGTAACGGGACAGGAAATCTTCAATTTTTGGCTGGGGAAGTATGTTATACTTCCAGGACGGATCTCCTGATCCCCAGATGGTGATTTCATTTCCTTCCTCTACATATCGGAAAGTATTGGTCTGGTCCCTAAGTACCATTAAAGAAGCATAAAAAGTCAGCAGTTTGGTCGTAGAAGCCGGAATGAAACTCATGTGGCTGTTTTTTTCGAAGTGCACCCAACCTGAGTCCAATTCATAAAGCATAAATCCTGTAGGATGATTGTCAAAAAAGGTGTTGGGACCAATAAGGGCATTTAGTCCTTCGTACCTCTCCCTGGCATCGATTTCCTGGGCAAATAGGGCAAAAATCGAAATGGTATATAGCAGCACGCTACTGCCTAACTTTTTTATCATTCAATTAAAGATTTTTAGGTTTTGCGGAAAGCAGCATCATTATCCAACCTGCAATAAAGGCTACTCCTCCAATGGGAGTGATGGCTCCCAGCCATGAAACGCCTGTCAGGGATAAAATGTATAAGGAACCCGAAAAAATCAATATCCCTGTGAAGAAGAGCCAGAAAGCGGTTTTCAACTTTCTGTTTGGGGGGTAAGTATCCATAAGTAAACTGCAAACCAAAAGGGCCATCACATGGTAAAAATGGTATTTGACGGCAGTTTCGAATGTATCTGTGGTGCCATTGGAAGCTAGGGTTTCCAATAGCCCATGGGCCCCAAATGCTCCTATTCCTACCGCCAAAGCACCCAGAAGTGTGGCTATCTGTAAGTATTTGTAGTTTTTCATATTACTTGTAATCTCTCTCCCCAAAAATGGCAGAACCTATCCTCACCATGGTGCTGCCTTTTCTTTGCGCCAGCAGGTAGTCACCGCTCATACCCATGGAAAGTTCTTTCAGGTCAAAGTTATCAGGAAGATCCATTTTTTTCATTTTTTCAAAAAGAGACTGTAAACCTTCAAATTCCCGCAGTACCTGTAGCTCATCCTCTGTGAAAGTGGCCATTCCCATCATTCCGATGATTTTGACATTTTTCAGGGTGGGGAGAATTTCATCCTCCAGCATCTCCATCAGTTCAGCTTCATCAAATCCAAACTTGCTTTCTTCTTCTGCGATATGTACCTGCAAAAGGCAATTGATTGTCCTGTCGGCCTTAACGGCCTGTTTGTTGATTTCTTTGAGAAGCTTGAGCGAATCTACCCCATGGATAAGGTGAACAAACCCTGCCATGTATTTCACCTTATTTCTTTGTAAGTGGCCTATCATGTGCCAGCGTATGTCTTTTGGGAGTTTTTCCGCTTTTTCTACCAGTTCCTGTACCTTATTTTCACCAAAATCCCTGATACCAGCCTGGTAGGCTTCCATGATTGCTTCTTCAGGGTGTGTTTTGGACACTGCCACCAGAAGACAATTTGGGTCAATGAAGGTTTTTTTTATGTCAATAAGGTTTTCTTTAATACTCATTCCTTTATTTTTGATCTATTAAGAAAGACTTCTAAAGTAAGCAAAGATATGGCGATATTGGGTACATTACTAAAAAAAGGCATCAGATTAAGGGTGTCGCTTGAGCAGGAATACAGCTCTCCTGCTGAGCTTCAGAAAGAAGAACTGAAGAAACTTTTGATCAAATCAGCCAACACCGCCATAGGGAAGAAGTATGGGTTTAAGTTGATTCTGAAAGAATTCAGGAAGCCCAACAAGGATTTTTATAGGGCATTTTCCAGTATGGTTCCTATTTATGATTACGAGAAGATCTACAAAGAATGGTGGTACAGGCTCAAAGATGGAGAAAGGAACATTACCTGGCCGGGAGCCATCAGGTATTTTGCCTTGACATCAGGTACTTCTGGGGCTTCTTCCAAGTACATCCCGATTTCAGGGGATATGGTGAGGGCAATCAGAAAAACAGGTGTCAGGCAGATTTTGACTCTTTCCAAGTATGACCTGCCCGATGACCTTTTTACCAAAGGAATACTGATGCTGGGAGGCAGCACAGATCTTGATTTTAACGGTACCTTTTTTTCCGGAGACCTCAGTGGGATCACCGCGGGAAGATTGCCGATTTGGTTTCAAAGATTTTACAAGCCGGGAAAACAAATCTCCAGAAATAAAAACTGGGGAGAGAAGCTGGATCAGATCGTAGAAATGGCACCCAAATGGGACATAGGCATCATAGTGGGGGTGCCCGCCTGGTTGCAGATTCTTTTGGAGAAAATCATAGAGAGGTATCAGCTCAGCACTATTCATGACATCTGGCCCAACCTTCAGATTTTTGTCCATGGTGGGGTGTCATTCGAACCCTATAAAAAGGGTTTTGAAAAGCTCTTGGCCCACCCACTGATTTATATGGAGACTTATTTGGCTTCTGAAGGGTTTTTGGCTTTTCAGGCTTTGCCTGACAGAAGAAGCATGCGTCTGGTCCTGAATAATGGGATTTTTTATGAATTCATACCCTTCAAGGATGAGAATTTTGATGAAAACGGTGAAGTGAAAGAGGGAGCGAGGACTTTGAAAATTGATGAAATTGAAGAAAATGTGGATTATGGCCTCTTGATCAGTACCTGTTCCGGGGCCTGGCGCTATCTTATAGGGGATGTGATCCGATTTGTGTCTTTGGAAGAAAGCGAAATCATCATCACCGGACGTACCAAACATTTTTTGAGCTTGTGTGGAGAGCACCTTTCTATGGACAACATGAACAGGGCCATAGAAATGGTGGGAGAGGAGCAGAACCTGAACATCAAAGAATTCACTGTGATAGGTCTGCCTCACGGATCCCTCTTCAAGCACCACTGGTTTGTGGGTACAGATGATGAAATCGATCAGGAAGAATTGGTTAAGCAAATCGATGAAAAGCTGAAAATTCTCAATGATGACTATGGTGTGGAGCGTCAACACGCGCTGAAAGAGGTGAGCTGTACGGTCTTATCTCCGCGATATTTTTACGATTGGTTGAGGGCGCAGGGCAAAGAAGGGGGGCAGAACAAATTCCCTAGAGTACTGAAAAAAGAAAAAATGACCCAATGGCTGGAGTTTTTGAAGGATAACAATATTGAAATATGACGGAGGCCCTGCTGGAAGGGATAGGAATGGGACTGGTCTTGTCAGCGATGATTGGACCGGTCTTTTTTGCATTGATCACCAATAGCATAGAAAATGGCTTTAGGCATACCGTGGTGCTGGCTTTGGGGATTTTGTGCAGTGACCTGATATATGTCCTGATTACATATTTTGGGGTGAGTGTATTTGCCCGGAATCCCAATTTCGAGATTGTGTTGGGCTATGCTGGAGGGTTGATCTTAATGGCTTTTGGTATCAGTTCATTTTTCAAACCTAGCGGTGCAAGACCTAATTCCGGAGGTTTACCTTTGCCGAAGACAGGGAAGACCAAAGGTTTTTTCAAAGGTTTTGGTATAAATGGGGTGAATCCTTTTGTGCTACTTTTTTGGATATCCATTGCAGGCCTGGTAAGTCTCAAGGATCACTTCGGTAAGGCAGATATCACGCTGTATTATATGGGGATTTTGGGGACTGTTTTTTCCATAGATTTACTCAAGGCCTATGTGGCCAAAAAGCTGCGTTCATTTATCACTCCAAGGGTAATGCTTATACTCAATAAAATGGTTGGGCTGCTTTTGGTAGGATTCGGCTTAAGGCTGATCTGGTTTGCTTTGGGAAAGCAGGGGGTGGTGTGAAGGTTTCAGTAGATAGGTTTCTTTTTCCTCCCGATCGAAGCAAGACGAAATAGAAATGGATACCAATAAGAGAATAATATATTTTGTCATATTAATCGCAGGCTTTTTTTCCCGTTGGTAATGTGCCAGAATAATTTTTGTTATATAGCTCAGCCCCAATAGTATTAATTATCCTTGTCTTTTCAGCTGACGACAGAGTATTAAATACATTCGTATTGGTTAATCCTTCCCATGCCACGTATTTGAAGAATTGATCCCCACCTAAAGTGTTTAGATTATATCCTTTTAATAAAGCAAAATTTTGTAATTCAATCGCTATGTCATTTAGGAATTTGGTATCAACAAAAAGAGACTGAGGGGTCTATAACCATATTTCCAGTAATAATTACGACAGCCAAATACCCAATATCAGGATTCTTACCCATTTTCCCTTCTCTCTCTTGTAAATCATTAAATCTCCACCCCCACATTCCATTCCACAGAATTCAGAAATATAGATAAGTGCATATTCACCATTCTCGGAAAAGGCAGGAGCCGACAATGTGAAATAAGAGAAGCTGGATAATTCAAAATCACTCTTGTTGTCCAGTTCTTTTTGGCTAATTAGCTGGATATTGCTTGTAAAATCCTTCTCTTTGAAACTAACGCGTTTTTTGAATTGGTCTGCGATATAGTCGAATTCATCTGCTTTAAATATTTCCCTGAGTTCCGGAGTCCTGTTCCTTGGGTTACCATGCAGTTGATATGTGTTCAAGCGGTTCAATGTACATATATTCTCGCCCATAACTCTACACCAGCTGGTATCTGATTCATCTAGCAGATGAATGGATTTCCCTCTCGATGCGGTTTCCATTGTCATCAAAATCAGGTCCATTTTCCGCTGTCTGTCTGATCCGCAGGAAACAGCCATAACAAGTAAAATCGAAAAAGCGAGTGTTTTTATAGCAGCCATATCAATTGCAAGCTTTAATCCCTATTGGTACAATGTTTCCTTTAGGATCTCCAGTATTTTCTGCATTTAGTCGATTGATTATCCTAGTTTTGTCCGATGCAGATAAACTGTTGAAAACGTCCGTACGAGTTAATCCTCCCCAGGCCATGTCCTTAAAGAACTGATCTCCTAGGGCATTAACATTGTAGCCAATACCTGCAGCATAGTTCCTCAGCTCCGTGGCGATATCGTTTAGAAACTTAGTTTCAGCAAATAAGTTATGATGAGAAGGATTATTACTGTTATACTTATCAAAATATTTGTTTAGTAAACAATTTAAGTCACAATTTGATGGATAAGCAGCCTCAAACAGCAAATATGCATGCAAAATCTCATGTATTACTGTTCGTGCAAATGATAGATCCGTAGCATTGCCAATATTGTTTGGATTGAAGGTAATGGTTGCCCAACCATTAATCAAGGCAGACGAAGCACAGGCATTAGCCTGTGAATTGCTACAAACCCCATACTGAAATTTTACATTATAGTTTGAAGGCAAGGGTTTGTCACCGTAAAATTTCCTAAAGATCCTATGGAATTCCTGTTGGGTGCTTCCAATTAAATCGTTAATAATATTCTGATGGCAATCATCAAGATCCTCCATATCAATTTTTTCAATTTTAATATTAGGTGAGGTAATTGTAGGAGGGGTATAAGTCGTCCCACCTACAGACCCATAACTACCGGAACCACCTCCCTGATAGGGGCCAGTATAGGTATAGGTGTTTCCACTGTGATTTCCATATGATGACCCGGACGAACTACCACTACCCGATCCCCCGGAACACTGATAGGTCACCGTATACGATACCGTGACCACTCCGTCTGATCCAACATAATTTCTTTGGGTGACCACTTCCCTGCAGGGTTCGGTGGTCAAGAGATTTCCCCCGTAATCCTGATGGGATTCAGGGTCTTTGGGCAAGGTCTGCATACTTGATGTAATTGCCCCATCTCTTATCGTAAAACTGATAAAATGGCGCTCATCATAAGTCCAGATATCCACCATTCCCGACCAGTCCATGTCGATCATTCCATAGAAAATCTCCCCAAACTCCCTCAAGGATTCCTTGTTGTCGGGATAATAACGGACAATCAGTGGATCAAATCTTTGTGTTTGGGTGTTTTCGACAAACATGATATTCTGTACTACCGATTTTTGGGGTATCATCCCTGGCAAGCTATCCAACAGATAGTCCGGAAAATACAGCTCTGTATTGGCCAGGTTGATCTCATATACTTCCCTTCCATCTGGAAATTGAAAGATATGAAATTTGTCCCAATCGGGTTCTTTTTCGAAAAATGGCAGAATCAGTTCATTGAATTCAGTTCTGAAATTGTCCCTTGAATCCTCAACCCTTAACTCACTTTTGTTTGATTCAAACCAGTTCTTTACAAGTGTTAGTTTTGTGTCTTGCTGCGAGATCTCTAATATTTCAGTTTGTTCTTCTAAACATGAAATGAATAAAATTAAAATCAAACCTGAATAAAAAAGGGATTTTCTAAAAAGAGAAAACGAATCTATCCGTTTACATATGGGGGGGGTAAAATTTCTTTTCATTATGAAATAATTAAGTTTAAAATATGATTTTAAAAGAATTGACTAAAAGTATAATATTGTTTTCAAAATCAAAATAATTTTCAAATAATATTTTATAAATCTATTACTTTTCATAAAACCTAGCGTTTTCTGAATCGATGACCGCTTAAACTATCCATCAATTAATATTTAAGATGTAATAGTTTAAGGAATGCCAGATAATGTTCATTACAAAAAATAAAATTATACTCAAAAAAATATTATTTGTGAATATTCGTAATGATGCATATGCCAAAAGAAAATCAGTTTGATTTTTGGTGTCAAGTAGATAAATATCCTAATATCAACCCAGAATTTGATCAAAATAGAATTTATAATAAATACTTGCAATAAGGCGGATACATAAATTTGTATTTCTCCAAATCCCTAATGAAACTTCTTCACCTTTTCCTGTGCCGCTGTGGTGGAAAAATCCCTGGTCAGTCTTTCTGCATAATCATCCAAAAGCTCCCTTACCCGTGCATGATTTTTGGATCGGACAATCAGACCGGCATGGTAATCCAAGGGAACCCTGAAGCATACCTCATCATCATCAAAAGAAGAAAGGTCTGGGTGCTGGTACTTGGATAGGGTCAATACGATTCCTGCATATCCTTTCTGGACCTTTGGCAGCTTGTAGCTGAGCCCTTTGACTTTGGCATCTTCTATTTTGGCCCATTCAGCCCACATGTTGATCCCGGAAGCGGCTTCTACCATTTCTGCCAAATGCGCACCGCCCACTCTGGAGGAGGTCTCCAGGAAGTAGATTTTACCGTCTTTTTTGCCTTTGATAAATTCCGTATGTGCTGCCCCGCTTTTCATACCAAAGGCTTTCATGACCTGTTTATTGGCCTCTTTGATGTCTTTGTCGTCTTCCGAACCATAAGGTACATTGGCACTTCGGAAAATACCTCCTCCCAGAGAAATTTCCATTGGAGTTGCCAGGTATTGGGAAACCACACAGGCTATGGGTTTGCCGTCCAGGTTGAGGCTGTCGGCATGATACACATCACCCGGCTCAAATTTTTCTACCAGATAGCGGACTCTGTTGTCTCCCAGTTCATGAATATTGTTCCAAAGTTCCTCTTTGTTGTGTACTTTGATGATGCCATTTGCGGAAGCCTCAGACCTTGGTTTAAGCACCCAAGGGGCCGGAACGGTATCGGCAAAATGGTTGATGTCTTCATCATGGAAGAGAGGAGAAAAGTCAGGAACCAACACGCCTGCATCCTTGGCCCGCATGCGCATGGCGAGTTTGTCTCTGAAATACCTGCCTGTAGTCTGTCCCATTCCGGGAATTCTCAGGCTTTCCCTCAGGAAAGTGGCCTTTTCTACATCATAATCATCCAAAGCGACGATAGCGTCTATCTTATTGGCTTTCATGATACCAGCCACGCCGAAAAGCAATTTTTCCAGATCCCAATCCAAATCCTGACCCGGCATATAGAAAATCTCATCGATATCAGCATGAGGCCAGGGGCTGTCCCTGAGTTTTTCAGTGGTGATAAGGAAAACTTTATTCCCGGCCTGCTTCAAAGCAGTAAGAAATGCTCCTCCTTTAAAAAAGTTGGATATACAAAGAAAGGTTTTGCTTGCCTGGCTCATAACTCAATGATTTTCTAACAATTTAAACAATAAATGCACACCAAATGCTGTGGCGTGTTTGGTTTTTGCAAATTCTGAATCCCCAAAAGCTGTTCCTGCGATGTCTATATGGGCCCAAGAGGGATGGTCTTCGGTGAATACTTCAAGGAATTTTGCTGCCGTAATGGCTCCTGCGTAAGGTTTTCCGTGGAAGTTTTTGATATCTGCGATTTCGCTATCCATTTCGGATTTGTACACATTCCACAAAGGAAGTGGCCACACCCTTTCAGCGATTTTTTCTCCTTCAAACTGCAAGTTTTTGGAAAGCTGCTCGTCATTGGTGAAAAGAGCCGCACATTCATAACCAAATGTGCCCACCGTACTTCCTGTCAGTGTAGCAATGTCAATGACGGTATCCGGTTTGTAGTTTTTGACCAGATAACTCAGCCCATCGGCCAGGATCAACCTGCCCTCGGCATCTGTATCTATCACTTCGATGGTTTTGCCACTGTAGCTTCCTATCACATCTGAAGGAAGGTAGGATTGATTGTCCACGGCATTTTCCACACAGGGTACAATAGCTGTCACTTTTACAGGCAGCTGCATGTCAGCGATCAGCTGCATGGCTCCCAATACGGCCGCTGCACCACCCATGTCACACTTCATGTGCACCATTCCCTGGGTTTTGATGTTCAGTCCTCCGGTATCGAAAGTCACTCCTTTGCCCACCAAACCAACATGTTTGGAGGCAGTTTTTGGCCTATAGGTCATTATGATAAATTGGGGCTCTTTTACGGCTCCTTGGCTGACGGCAAGGAAGGCATCCAGCTTTTCTTTTTGGGCTTTTTTACGGTCTAAAATTTTGACAGTGAAGCCGTGCTTTTTGCCGCTCTCTTTTGCCCAATTGCCCAGATACTCCGGAGTAGCGGTGTTCGGAGGCAAATCCACCAGGCGGAAGGTCTCCATTTGGGCATTGGCAATTTTCTCTGCTCTGCTGACCGTTTCTTCTGTGTTGGGAAGTGTGCTTTGGATAAAAAGGCTTGTTTTGCTCCAGTCTTTTTGTGCTTCCGATTTGAAATGGGAAAGCCTGTACGTACCCAGCAACAAACCAGTAATGGCTGCTTCAATCCATGCTGCATCCATTTCTGCCCCAAAAAGGAGATGGACCTCACTTTCGAAGAGCTCGGCTTTTTTCGCACTTATACGCCTGAAGGCTGTATTGACTGTCTTGTAATCAGGGTCTTTGCCCAAGCCGATGAGATAAAGGGCTGTTTTTTTATCTGCAGAAGAAAGTAGGAGGGTGCTGTCTTTTTTTCCGGAAAAAATCAAAGGACTGACAGCCTCAGCCCCAAAAGCTTCAGGCAGTTGGATGCCGTTCTCATTTTCGAAGTAAGGAATAATGGCGAGGCCTTTTATAACTTTTTTGGAATTATTGACTTGGATTTTCATTTTTTAAAATGGTTAGAGTAATGGAAAAATGCACTATAAATCACCTTCTTTATCAGAGAAAAACAGCCATTCAATCGCTTTTGGGAATTCGTCAGACCAATAAGTCTCGCTGTGCTTCCCGTCCTCATTGATGCTGAGTTTGACTTTCATTTTTTCCCTGATGTTTTCCCTTTTGAGCAGTCTTTTTTTGAATTTCTTGACATGTCTTACCATGGTTTCGCTTTCATCACCTCCAGCATAAAGATAGATTTTGGTTGCCATAGGTTCGAAAAAATCGAGGAAAGAAAACTTGATTTTGGGGATGACCCAGAGAGATGGAGAGAAAATCATCAGCTTGCCATAGACTTCCGGGTAAATCAATCCTGAGAAAATACTGACAAGACCGCCCATAGAGCTTCCGCCAATTCCTGTATGATCTCTTTCGGGTTTGGTTCTGAAATTTTTGTCTACAAAGGGCTTTAAGGTATCCGTAACAAACCTGATGTATTTTTTTCCCTGCCCCTGTCCAAGCATGGTTTTTCCGAAATTGTACTCCAGAACCCTTTCTTTTTCACCATGTTCTATGGCTATGATGATGATTTTTCCGATTCCATAGTCAGACATCACAGCCAGCTTTTTGTCAATCTGCCAATTGCCAAAAGGAGAGTTTTCATTGAAGAGGTTTTGGGCATCCTGAAGGTAGAGTACTGGGTAATGTTCCTCTGAGGTTTCGTAATCGTGTGGAAGTAAGGCCCAGATTTTTCGGGTTTTATTGAGTTGGGGGATTTCAAATTCTTCGGAAATGAGATGTACTTTAGGGAGCTGACTAGGCCTATATGGCAGCCAGTTTTTTCTCCATTTGGGTACATGTTCTTCTTGGATTCCGGATTTGAGCTCGGTGGTTCTATTGGGTGTTTTGTTGCCGTATCGGTCTATTTCTACCTCAGACCAGTCGCCTTTGGTGAATTTGTAGACCAAAGGATGCGGCAGATCCGCTTCGGGGGAGAAATGGTAGGTATATTTTCCCTCCTCTTGTCTGATCAATTGATATCTTCTGTCCTGGGTGAGCCAATCATTGAAATTTCCGGCAAGGTATACAGGCCTTTCGTCGTCTTCATCAGTTGTCAGTTTGATAGATAATCCTGTTTCTATTTCTTTTTCTTCGTCCACTTCTGTCTTTTCTTGACTTTCCATCCTGATAGGGTATAGGTACTGATGTTAATAGGGGCTATAAAAATAAATGCTTCACTTTTTCAAATGAAGCATTCAAGTCTATTTATTTCAGAATCTTACCGGAGAGGTCCTGTTTTCGGGAGTCTGTATCATGATAAATGATTCTCCTTCTTTGGCATGGCAGGCATTACAGGCAGAGGTGAGCATTTGAAACCCTTTGATAAATTCTTCCTTATCCTTCTTTTGGATGATATCTTCCATCATGGGTAGGGTCTCTTCCATAAATGATTCAGAAGAGGCTTTTCTAGAGGGTCTTCTTTTAAGCCCATCCTCCATCGCTTCAATAATATGCTCTACCTGATGGTCAGCATAATCCCAGTTTTCGTCCATTCCGGCCCAATAGAGTTCGGAGTACCTGTAGGAAACTTCCACCATGGTTCTGCTAAAGCCTCCCAGTTGATGGGCTACTTCATCCAGTTTTTCTTCATTGGTACCTTCGAGCCAACCATCTGGTCCTACGGCGGAAGACTTTTCTTCCTGACTGCAGGAAAATGTCAGTAAGGCGGAGAATAAAATCAAATATGCTTTTTTCATAAGTTGGTTAGGTTGTTTTTAAGTTGGACGGTATGTACTGCTGCGACTCCTGCGGTTTCGGATCTGAGCCTGCTTTTGCCCAGAGAACAAGGGTGAAACATAAAGTCAAATGCCAATTGCAATTCCTGCTGGGAAAAGTCTCCCTCCGGACCTATGAGAATAATGTAAGCCCGGTCCTTTTCTATTTTTTCGAACAGGTGCTGGTCATTTTCTTTGTCTACATAGGCGATAAACCTCTGATAAGAATCGAATTTTTTGTCTTTGACCAGATCCTCCATGGGAGTAACCGGGTTTATCTTAGGAACTCTGGTCTTGAGACTTTGTTTACAGGCTGCTATGACCTTTTTTTGAAGTCTGTCCAGTTTGAGCTTGCTTCTTTCTGAGTATTCGGACTCCATAAAAGTGATTTCATGAACACCGATTTCAGTCAGTTTTTCGACCATCCACTCCATCCTTTCAGAATTTTTGGTGGGACTGATGGCCAAGTGGATGTAGTAGTCATCATCGGGTGTGTAGAGCCGTTGTGTGACTTGAAGAACGGCTTTTTGGGGGTTGGCATCAATGATGGTGCATTCAAACAGACAGCCTTTGCCGTCCGTGAAATTGACCTTGTCACCTTGTTGCCTGCGCAATACTTTGATCAGGTGCTTTGACTCCTCTGTATCCAAGTGAAAAGAGGGCTCTTGTATATTTTCATGAAAGAAAAGCTGCATAGTTTTTTAGTTTTTCTAAAAATAACATCCTTCAAATCTATTAAAAATGATTAAAGTCATAATGGTTCATTTTGCTGCTTAAAAAATAAAAAAAAGCGTAATCCCTGAGGGACTACGCTTTTCAACCACTAACCTTTTATAAACTACTAACCTTAATTATGAATGCTTATCCTTTGGAGATTTCCATATTGACGGACTTTCCTTTGATGGTGTTGTTTCTCATCATGTTGATCACGTGATCAGCATCTTTTTGAGGTACATCCACGAATGAGAAGTTGTCAAAGATGTCAATGCCTCCGATGTTTTTTCCAGGTACGCCTGTTTCACCGGCAATAGCACCTACGATATCATTTGGACGGATCCTGTCTTTCTTACCAAGGTTGAGGAACAATCTTGCCATTCCAGGTTCTCTTACACCTTTTTCACGGGTAGATCTTCTTCTATCTCCTCTATCGCTTCTCTCTCCTCTTTCACTTCGGCCACCTCTTTCGAATCTACCGCCTCTATCGCCTCTATCTCTGTCTCTACCTCTTCTGTCGTTGTCTCTATCTCTTCCTCTTGCACCTCTGTCTCTGTCTCTGCTTAGATCCAGGTCAAAGTTTTGATCCTGCATTTCTGTGACTGCATCAGCCATTTGGATTTTGGTAAGTCCAAGGATTACCTGTTCCATGCTAAGACCTTCAGCAAGCATCTGACCAATAGTTTCTTCATAGAAACTGTTATCATCTTCTTTGCTCAATTGGGTGTATACATCTTTCACAAGTTGTTGCTTCTTAAGCTCTATCAAATCCGACACGGAAGGAGGTGCCATTTTGGCAATGGAAGTCTTGATAAACTTCTCAATGTCCCTCAATCTGAACATATCTTTTCTTCCAGTGATAAAATTGATAGCAGTACCTGATTTGCCAGCTCTACCGGTTCTACCGATTCTATGGACGTAATTTTCTTCGTCCAAAGGCAAGTCATAGTTGAATACAGCTTCCACATTGTCCACGTCTATGCCTCTTGCAGCCACATCTGTAGCTACTAGTACAGAGACATGTCCTTTACGGAACTTGTTCATTACTTTGGTACGCTGTGCCTGAGAAAGGTCCCCGTGAAGGGCTTCTGCACCTATACCTCTTGCGATCAATTCTTCGGTAACTTCGTCTGTCACTCTTTTGGTGTTACAGAATACTACACTTAGAGAGAATTGGTTAAGGTTCATCAACCTTGCCATCAATTCCATTTTCAATGGTGATTTTACTTCGTAGTATACCTGAGAGATGTTTTCTACAGTAAGTTCTTTTCTCAAAACCCTAACAATTTCAGGATTGTCCTGATATTTTTTGGTCAGATCCAATATTGGCTTTGGCATGGTAGCAGAGAAGAAGACAGTCTGTCTTTCGTCAGGGCAGTCACTAAGGATACTTTCGATATCCTCTCTAAAGCCCATATCGAGCATTTCGTCTGCCTCATCCAATACGATGATGCGAACCATGTCTAATTTGAGTGTACCCCTGTCTATGTGATCCATAACCCTTCCAGGAGTTCCTACTACGATTTGCACACCTTTTCTCAAGCTTCTGATCTGACGATCAATCGCCTCTCCACCGTAAATACAGGTAGAAGATATGCCTCTTTTAAATTTTGATAATTTTACAATCTCTCCTTCTACCTGAACGGCCAACTCTCTAGTAGGACACAATATCAAAGCCTGTGGCTTGTTGATTGCTGGATCTACATTGTCGATGATCGGTATGCCAAAAGCAGCTGTCTTTCCGGTACCGGTCTGTGCCTGCCCGATGACATCTTTGCCTTCCAACATGAAAGGGATGGATTGTGATTGAATAGTTGAAGGGTGGGTATAGCCCATCTCCTCCACGGCCTTTAGGATTTCGGCTGAAATCCCAAGGTCTGAGAATAATAATTCTTGTTCCATGAAATGTTTCCTTACTTCTTCAAACCATGATTTCCTAGAAGTATCCCAGATCAAGCGACAGTAAGGAAACCCACGGTATGAAAAATGTTCTATAATTAATTCGGGTACAAAGGTATGATAAATTATTTTGAATACCAACTTTATTCAGAAAGTATTTAGAATAATTCACAACTTTTAAGTGCAGAACTGTAAAATAATTCTGTCAAATGTATTTTTCTGACAGTTTATTGACCAAAGATACGTATTCCGCTTCGGCTTCCTGCTTTGATTTTCCCTTAAGAGACAGCCATGCATTGTATTTGGCGGCAGCTACAAAATCAAAGCCAGTAGGCCTTTCTTCTTCATTGTCTCCATCTGTGGCTTGCTTGTATAGGCTATAGATTTTTAAAAGTTCGTCGTTACTCGGCTTGGAAGTAAATTTTTTGGTCAGGCTTACAGCTTCTTCTAAAGTATTTGCTTGCATAGGTAAACTTATTTTTGAATTTGAGTTTCCAAATATATTACAAGAACACGGGATTTTAGAATTTGTGTTTGTTTTTTGACGAATAAAAAAAGCCTCCTGATTATCAGAAGGCTTTCTTGTTTTCAGAATAAGGAGGATCAACCTCTTTTATTCATAGAAACATAGTCTCTTTCGGTTTCACCGGTGTAAACCTGTCTAGGTCTTCCGATAGGTTCACCGTTTTCTCTCATTTCTTTCCACTGTGCTATCCATCCCGGAAGTCTACCCATGGCAAACAACACGGTAAACATGTCTGTAGGTATTCCCAAAGCTCTGTAGATGATTCCTGAGTAGAAATCTACGTTAGGGTAAAGTTTTCTGTCTACAAAGTACTGATCATTCAATGCGGCATGCTCCAGTTCTTTTGCAATGTCCAATACTGGGTCATTTACACCTAATTTGGCCAAAACATCATCAGCTGCTTTTTTGATGATTTTTGCTCTTGGATCGAAGTTTTTGTAAACCCTATGTCCAAAACCCATCAATCTAAAGGAATCGTTTTTGTCTTTGGCTTTGTTGAGGAATTTTTTTGTATCGCCACCATCAGCTTTTATAGCTTCAAGCATTTCGATTACAGCTTGATTGGCACCGCCATGAAGAGGTCCCCACAATGCATTGATACCGGCAGAGATAGATGCGTAGATGCTTGCCTGAGAAGAGCCTACTACCCTTACTGTGGAAGTGGAGCAGTTTTGCTCATGATCTGCATGAAGGATAAGCAATTGGTCCAATGCTTTAGATACCACAGGGTCTACATCATACCTTTCGGCAGGAAGAGCAAACATCATCTTCAGGAAGTTGGAGCAATAGTCCAAGCTATTGTCAGGGTAATTTACCGGATGACCGACTTCGTTTTTGTATGCCCAAGCCGCAAAGGTTGGCATTTTGGCCAATAGCCTGATGATACTCAGGTTTACTGCTTCTTCATTTCTGGTGGGGTCAAGTGACTCTGGATAAAAAGCCGTCAATGAACAGATCAAAGAAGAAAGCACTCCCATTGGGTGGGAGTTGGATGGGAATCCGTCCAATATTTTTTTGATGTCTTCATGCACCAAAGTATGGGTGGTGATATCCCTGGTGAATTTTTGGTATTCTGCCTGAGTGGGCAAATGTCCGTAAATCAATAAAAATGCAACTTCTAGGAAGGAAGATTTTTCTGCAAGATCTTCAATTCTATAGCCTCTGTATCTCAAAATTCCTTGCTCTCCATCCAAAAAAGTGATTGAGCTGGTGGTGGAACCTGTATTTTTGAATCCCGGATCAATGGTGATTAAGCCGGATTGACCTCTGAGTTTGGCGATATCAATTGCCTTTTCATTTTCAGTTCCTTCAATAATCGGGAGTTCGTATTCCTTTCCTCCGTATGATAACTTAGCTATTTCGGCCATAAGTATATTATTTGTTTGTCAGTTTATTGTTTTAAAATGTGTAACTGTAATTAAAGGGCTTAAGTTAGTAAAAACAGGCGTTTTTTATAGCATTTATTATTTCAGTTGCACCATGATTGGTACAAATGTATAAAAAAAGGTAATCCCTGTTTCTTGCAGTTTTTTCATTTATTGGAAAAGATAACCGCTTTTTACATGGAAGCCCATAACAGTTACAACCCATTTTCCCGAATAAAATTTCGCTGTTGGGGGTAGGGGTTGCTATATTTTTTTAGCAATAAAAAAGCCCCGAAGGGCATTTTCTATTTACAGAAATGTTGAAATACTTCAACAAGGTGTTCGCCTATCATTTGGGCGTTTCTGCCTTCAATGTGGTGTCTTTCCACAAAATGAACCAGCTCTCCATCTTTGAACATTGCCATGGCTGGAGAGGATGGAGGGTAGGGCAGGTGGTGTTTTCTTACTATATCTACAGCATCCCTGTCATTGCCTGCAAAAACAGTGGCCAACACATCTGGTTTGACATCACTTCTGTCCAAAGCATACCTTACTCCGGGCCTTGCGGCACCTGCTGCACAGCCACATACTGAGTTGATCACGATAAAGGTAGTCCCCTTGTGATCTTTTAGGTGACCTTCTACTTCTTCACCTGTTCTGAATTCCTGAAAACCTACATCGGTCAATTCTGCACGCATTGGTGCTATCAATTCTTCTGGGTACATATCTATCTTAGTTTAATTTTTGCTTATAGAAAACCTAATTCCAGTTTGGCGGCCTCTGACATCATGTCTTGCGAGTACGGAGGGTCGAAGGTAAGTTCCAGCTCCACATGGTTGATCCCCTGAATTTGCTGTATTTTATCTTTTACTTCTGAAGGAATAAACTCAGCCGAAGGGCAATTAGGCGATGTCAGTGTCATCAGGATGAAGACATTGTTTACCGGGTAGATACTGATCTCATATATCAGTCCCAGCTCATATACATCCACGGGAATCTCAGGGTCATACACCTGTTTGATGGCGTTGATGACTTTTTCCTTGAGTTCCTGCTGAGGAATTTCCTTTACATTCTCTGTATTTTCTGACATGCGTTTCAGACATTTTGTTTGGCTTGAAAAGCCAAAGCGTATAACTTCATTTGTTTGATCATGGCTGCAAGTCCGTTGGACCTTTGCGAACCGATGATATTTCCCATTCCGATCTTATCAATAAATTCCAGTTCAGCATTTAGGATTTCTTGGGAATTTCTTCCGGACAATACCCTGATCAACAGGCTGATCAATCCCTTGGTGATGTCGGTATTGGAATCGGCAAAAAAGACCACCTTTTCATCTTCCAACCTTGCGGTCAACCATACTTTGGATTGGCAACCTTTAATGATGTTGGCATCTACACGCTCTTCTTCAGGGAATTCAGGCAGGTTATTGCCCAGTTCCATGATATAGTATATGGTTGATTCCTTGTCATCACCGAGGATTTCAAACTCCCCGATTATCTCCTCTTGCACATCCTGGATGCTGCTCATTTGTTTTTGATTTTAGCTATTTTGGCCAAAGATGTGGCCATTTGGTCTATTTCGGATTTGGTATTGTAAACAGAAAAGGAAGCTCTGACAGTTCCCTCAATGCCAAATCTCTTCATGAGGGGCTGGGTACAATGATGCCCCGTCCTTACCGCAATACCGTTAGCATCCAGCATCATGCCTACATCAAATGGGTGCATGCCTCTGATATTGAAGGAAATTACACTGACTTTCTCTTTAGCTGTACCAACAGGTTCAAATCCTTTGATTTCGGAAAATGTCTTAGAAGCATAGCCCAGTAATTCGTCTTCGTGAGCTTTGATCCGATCTTTACCCACAGATTGGATAAAGTCAATTGCTTTTCCAAAAGCAATCACATCGGCAATGTTTGGTGTCCCTGCTTCAAATTTGAAAGGGATCTCATTGTAGGTAGTTTTGGCAAAGGTGACCTCTTTGATCATCTCGCCGCCTCCCTGATAGGGGGGCATGCTCTCCAAAACTTCTCTTTTGCCGTACAATACTCCCAATCCTGTTGGACCATATAACTTATGCGCTGAAAAAGCCAGGAAATCACAATCAAGCTCCTGCACGTCTACATCCAAATGGCTGGTGGATTGAGCACCGTCCAAAAGGACTTTTGCGCCTTTTTCATGAGCAAGATGAATCACTTGTTTGACAGGATTGATCGTTCCCAAAGCATTGGACACATGGACTATGCTTACCAATTTGGTTTTATCACTCAACAAATTGGCATAAGCTTCCAAGTCTATTTCCCCAATATCACTGATCGGGATTACTTTGAGTGTAGCTCCTTTTTCCTCACACAGCATCTGCCAGGGAACGATATTGGAATGGTGTTCTAAGGTGGAGATGATGATCTCATCTCCGGCCTTTATGTATTTTCTGCCAAAAGTAGAGGCTACCAAATTGATGCTTTCCGTGGTTCCTTTGGTGAAAATGATTTCTTCCTCTTCTCTGGCATTGACAAAATCCTTCAGGATTTTTCTGGTATTTTCAAAATACCGCGTTGCCCTGTCCGCCAAGGTATGTGCACCACGGTGGATATTTGAGTTGTCTGTTTCGTAATAGTTGCTCAGTGCCTCAATTACCGATATAGGCTTCTGGGTAGTAGCGGCATTATCGAAATACACCAAGGGTTTTCCATTTACTTCTTGATGAAGCACTGGGAAAAGCTTGCGTATTTCCTCAATATTGAAAGACATAGGTTTTTAAATTTTGGTGCCCAGGCGTTCCTTTACCAAAGCATCCGCATGGTTTCTAAAGGCTTCATCCGGAATATGTTCCAATACTTCGCCGGCAAATGCATAGAGCATTAAGCCTTTTGCCTGGTCTTTGCCCAAACCTCTGGCCTGAAGGTAAAACAACGCTTCCTCGTCCAACTGTCCTGTAGTGCATCCATGAGAGCATTTTACATCATCAGCCCAAATTTCCAATTGAGGCTTGGTGTTGATGGTGGCGTCTTCTGACAAGAGGATATTGTTGTTCTGCTGAAAGGCATTGGTTTTTTGGGCATCTTGCCTTACAAAAATCTTCCCGTTGAAAACGCCTCTTGAGCTGTCAGCAAGAATTCCTTTGTAAAGCTCATTGGATTCTGCATGAGGTTTTGTATGATCTACATTGGTATGGTTGTCCACGTGGGTTTTTCCGTTGAGCAGATAAAGTCCGTACATGTTCCCCTCACAGCCTGAATCAAGCAGGTTGAGCGTCAGGTTATTTCTCACCATGTCTCCACCCAATGAGATGACATTACTGGTAAATACAGCATCTCTGTGAATATCTGTTTCGAAATTATTTACAGTAATGGCCTGATTGCTTTCATTTTGAAGTCGGCTATAGCTGGACTTTGAATTTGGGGCAGCAATTACCTCAGTTACCTGATTTAAGAAATAACTTTCGTCATTTACCGATACCGTATTTTCAAGAAAAGAAATTTCGGCATTTGCTTCTACTTCGATCAGAATCCTGCTATTGATCACCTGACCGGAGTTGCTTTGATTGAAAAATAAGAAGTGGATGGGTTTTTCTATTTGCTGGTTTTTGGCCACCTCAATATGAAGTCCATCGATAAAAGATGCGGTATTAATTGCGGTGAAGACGTCCTTCTCATTTTTGGCAACTTTTCCTAATTTTTCAGGTCTGCTCCCAGATAGCAGTGTGGCTGTATACCCTTCCTGTCCAAATGAGGAAAGGTTCAGTTCAGGGATGCCATTGTTGAACACGATATAATCTCCGTCAAACCCTTCAGGAAGTGCTGCGGCAACCTGTTCTGGTGTCAGTTCCAGTACTTTTGCCCTTCCAAAATCTGAGATTGATTTTTCTATTTTTCTCTGTATTGCTGTAAACTTATACTCTTCTTCTTTGACTGCGGGCAGACCTGCAGCCAAGGCCTGTTCTCTTGCAGAAGAAGCCATTTCCGGGAAACTGGACGAGCTGTCCTGTCCCAAAAGTAATTCTAGGTGATCTATTTGCGTAGCTGATGCCATTGAAATTTTATTTAGAAGGTTTTGGAGGAATAATGATTAAACAGAAGCAGCGTTAGCTTCTTCTTTGATCCAATCATATCCTTTCTCTTCAAGCTCAAGTGCCAGCTCCTTGGTTCCGGATTTGACGATCCTTCCATTGTAAAGTACATGGACAAAATCCGGAACAATGTATTCCAACAGTCTTTGATAATGTGTTACCACGATTGTGGCTGTTTCTGCTGACTTGAGCTTATTTACCCCATTGGAAACAATCCTCAAAGCATCAATGTCCAATCCTGAGTCCGTTTCATCCAAGATAGAAAGAGTAGGCTCCAGCATGGCCATTTGAAAAATCTCATTCCTTTTCTTTTCACCGCCTGAGAAACCCTCATTCAGTGATCTGCTCAGTAATTTCTGGTCGATTTCTACCAGTTTCATTTTTTCTTTCATCACAGAAAGGAATTTTACGGCATCAAGAGGCTCTTGTCCTCTATATTCCCTCACCTGATTTACCGCAGTTCTCAGGAAATTGGTAGTAGATACGCCTGGGATTTCTACCGGATACTGAAATGCCAAAAATACACCTTCACGTGCACGGTCTTCCGGGGCTAGGTCAAGGAGGTCTTTATTTTTGAAGAGTACTTCACCTTCAGTGATTTCGTATTCTTCTCTGCCTGCAAGAACTGAAGCCAAAGTAGACTTTCCTGATCCATTTGGACCCATAATGGCATGGACTTCTCCAGCTTTTACTTCAAGGTTGATGCCTTTAAGTATAGGATTACCTTCTATAGAAGCGTGTAAGTTCTTTATCGTTAACATATCGTAAATTCAGATTGATTCAATTAATACTATTTTAAAATTTACCCGACGGAGCCTTCCAAGGTCAGGGCAAGTAATTTTTGGGCTTCCACTGCAAATTCCATTGGAAGCTGATTTAAGACTTCTTTCGCATACCCGTTTACAATCAAGGCCACCGCATCTTCTGTGCTGATTCCTCTTTGATTACAGTAAAACAGCTGGTCTTCACCGATTTTTGAAGTTGTAGCCTCATGCTCTACCATGGCGGTAGAATTTTGGATATCGATGTACGGGAAAGTGTGTGCACCGCATTTGTCTCCCATTAATAAGGAGTCACATTGGGAAAAATTCCTGGCATTTGTTGCCCTTTTCATTACCTGAACCTGTCCTCTGTAAGAGTTTTGGGATTTCCCTGCAGATATACCTTTAGATACAATCCTTGATTTGGTATTCTTACCAATGTGGATCATCTTGGTGCCGGTATCTGCCTGTTGGTAATTATTGGTGACTGCTACAGAGTAGAATTCACCAACGGAGTTGTCACCTTTAAGAATACAGGAAGGGTATTTCCAGGTCACCGCAGAACCTGTTTCTACCTGAGTCCAAGAGATTTTGGAGTTGTCTCCGGCACATATTCCTCTTTTGGTTACAAAATTATATATACCGCCTTTGCCTTCCTTGTCTCCAGGGAACCAGTTTTGGACGGTGGAATATTTAACTTCTGCATTCTTGGCGGCATAGATTTCCACTACGGCAGCATGAAGCTGATTTTCATCTCTTTGAGGAGCTGTGCAACCCTCAAGGTACGAAACATAAGAATCATCTTCAGCTACTATCAAAGTTCTTTCAAACTGACCGGTGTTGGCAGCATTGATCCTGAAATAGGTGGATAATTCCATCGGGCATCGAACACCTGATGGTATATAACAAAAAGAACCATCTGAGAATACAGCAGAGTTTAAGGCTGCATAATAATTATCAGTCATAGGTACTACAGAGCCCAAATATTTTTTTACCAACTCAGGGTGCTCCTGTACAGCTTCACTGAACGAGCAAAAAATTATTCCAAGCTTGGAAAGGGTCTCTTTAAAAGTAGTGCCCACAGATACTGAGTCAAGAACGGCATCCACAGCGATACCTTGAAGTCTTTTTTGTTCATTCAAGGATATTCCAAGCCTTTCATAAATCTGTAACAGTTCAGGGTCGATCTCGTCGAGACTTTTAGGTTTTTTGGCTTGTTTAGGCGCAGAGTAATACCTCAGTGCCTGAAGATCAATTTTTGGATAGGTCACATTGGCCCATTCAGGCTCGGTCATTTCCTGCCAATGTCTGAAAGCCTTCAGTCTCCAATCGAGAAGCCATTGCGGTTCTTCTTTTTTGGCTGAGATCCATTTGATGATATCTTCATTGAGTCCTATAGGGGCTTCATCGGCTTCATAATTGACCGACCAGCCATGTTCGTACTCCTTGGAAGTAAATTCTTCTAAAATTTGATTGTCTTTGCTCATGCGGTGAGTTATTTAGACTAATTATAGTTTGCAGTGCGAAGATACAACATTATAGAAAAAATAATTGTTCGATAGGGCAGTAAAATATTACTCAATGTGATTGAAAAAATCAATAAATAATTGAAAAATAAAATGTTATGAAAAAATATTGGCAAATCGATAAGATTTGCCAATACTGGATAAATACAATTTAATGAAAGAATAATCTGTAAATTTATTTATTTAGATTTAATCTAAATTGTTTTATTTACTATAATCGGCTTAGATATCAAATGACAAAAATCATGTTATTTATCAAAAAACTGTATTGGTCTGTTGATACTTTCTTCCAAAACGATCAATGTTTCTGTTCTGTCAATTCCTTCTACTTTTTGGATTTTATCCAGAACAGTCCTGAGGTGGTTGGTGTCTTTACAGATGATTTTGGCAAAAATGCTATAGTTACCTGTAGTATAATAGGCATTGATGACTTCTGTAATCTGCTTTAGTTTTTCTATTACGGTATCATAAAGGGAGCTTTTTTCCAGATAGATTCCCAAAAAAGCTGAGATATCATAGCCCAATTTGGAAAAGTCAATATTCAAAGTGGCACTTTTCACAATTCCCATGTCCTCCAACTTTCGCATTCGGACGTGTACTGTACCGGAAGAAACAAATACCTTTTTGGCGATTTCAGTGTATGGGGTTTTGGCATCGTCATTTAATAGGGAGATGATCTTGAGATCTACATTATCAATATCTAAAATTTTGTCCATTTTAAAGAGGTTGTTTTGAATCTATGTTAATAATACTGCCGTCAAATTATAAAATACTTAAAAAATACCAAAATATATTTTTCAATTTGTAAAAGTGACATGAATCTATTTATTTTGAGGTCGTACTTGAAGGCTTATATATTATTTTGAATATTTAATAATTAAAAATATATTTGTCTGTTTATTTATTAAAACGTTTATTTTCAAGTACTTTGAAGTCGAACTTTTAATCTCTAAAGTTATATTTGGGTTTATATTCTGAAAAGGGTCTTGCTTTTGGCAAGACTTTTTTATTTTCTGCCTATTTAAATTTTAAATGCAAAAAATTGTGTTTGAAATATTTAATTATGTATTATTGTGTTATTATCACTGGCGCAATGAAAAAACTTTCCCTTTTGGCTCTTTTTCTTGTGATGCTCTTCACACTTTCATCGTTTTCATCGATTGTATTGGATTTTCGATTCGACAGCGATCTAGATGTTGTGGAAAGTCCAATTTCCGATATTACTTTTTTAAGTACTACTTCCGAGATATACGGGGCAGCCTGGGAATTTCCGGAACATACCAGTGAAATCATAGACAGTTATTCTTCATTTATTT
Organism: Arthrospiribacter ruber; assembly: GCF_019343195.1. Classification (GTDB taxonomy): domain Bacteria; phylum Bacteroidota; class Bacteroidia; order Cytophagales; family Cyclobacteriaceae; genus Arthrospiribacter; species Arthrospiribacter ruber. Next base: position 592,865 of record NZ_RPHB01000002.1, on the reverse strand, counting down.
TCAGGACCAAAAAAAGTGCGGAAGTAGAGGAGTTGAGGGTGGTATTGAATGTGAACCCAAAAGGTAAGATTTCAGGTTACAAGGTGCTCAACAAAGATGCCGATAAGGGTCTGGTTGAGAGAATGGGATATGTTCTACGACAAATTCCCCGACCTATGCCTGTTCCCGGTTTTGATAACTACGATGCAGCAGAGTTTCTGCTTATTATCAAAAAGTAATTTCAAAGAGTGTTTTATAAATTGAAATCTCCAACATCAATTGTTGGGGATTTTTTTTTTGAGCGGTTAGGAAGATGTTTTGAAGCGTTTTACATTTATTCCAAGCCTAATTGCATACTTAGAAGCTCTATTTGGATCAAAATCCTACACAAGGATCGGACCTTTGATGTGATTTCCATAGTGTTCATGTGCAGTTTACTGGAACGCAAAACACAAACTAAACTATATATCTATGAAACGAAGTTTACATCTTTATTTGGGTGTTTTCCTGATGATGCCCGGATGGGGTATGGCACAGGAGAAAGTCCTTAATGAGAAAAAGTGGCCAGAACAGGACAAAGATGCCAAATTTTATACAGTGTCAGGTGAAAGACATGGTCAATCTTTTTTCAAAAAATATGAATTCCCTGAAGTAGAGTACACTCCAGGAGAAAAACTGACCTTTGACATCTATCATACACCTGATGTAATGTACCACTGGTACAGGCTTTGGGCAGAAAAGTATCCCGATATCACAGAGTTGTATGAAGTAGACAAATCCTATGAAGGAAGGCCGATTCTACAAATGACCATTACCAACAAAAAGACAGGCAAGCACACGGATAAGCCTGCTGCATACTTTGAAGGGGGAAGACATGGTGGAGAGGTGACAGCGAGTGAGGCGGTATTGTGGCTGACCCAGCACCTGCTTGAAAACTATGGCAAGGATCCTGAAATCACCAAGCTTATAGATACCAAGACCATATATGTCAGACCTCAGAACAATCCTGATGGAAGTAATATGTACCTCTTTTCAGAACAAAGAAACAGAAGTACAGTCCGTCCTTATGATGTGGATGGTGATGGTCTTTTCGATGAGGATCCGGAAGAAGACCTCAATGGGGATGGTATCATTCACATGATGCGTAAAAAAGCTGTCACTGAGGAAGAAAAAGCTGAAGCGAATTATGTTCTTGATCCTAGGGATCCTTCCGGGAGGTTGATGAAAAGGGTGTTTGACGGCCAAGGAGAATACTTGATGTACACAGAAGGAATTGACAATGATGGAGATGGAAAGTTCAACGAAGACGGTATAGGTGGGCTTGACCTTCACAGAAACTATCCTGAAAATTGGAGACCGGGAAGCCGTGGAGATAAAACAGGGAGAGGCTATACCCAATTTGGTGCCGGAGAGTATCCGCTGAGCGAGATCGAAACAAGGTCAACTGTCCTCTGGCTATTGTCCCATCCTAATATTTCGGTGGTCAACTCTTTGGATACTAGGGTGCCAATGCACCTCAGACCGCCTTCAACCTCCTCTTCGGAAGAGTCCATGTTTGAGAAAGATAGGAAGATATATGAATACTATGACAGCTTGGGGATGAGTATTACAGGGTACCCTTGGGCGGGAGATGTATACGAAACTTATTCCACCAGATGGAAAGTCAACAGGTTGACAGGTGATCCTTTGAAGCCTAATCCGCTTTTTGGCCATGGTCCTGATTTTGGGTATTTCTATTATGGTGCAGTCTGGTATGGAGATGAGCTTTGGAACAATGGCGCGATGAAAGATTATGATGGAGACGGGATTTTGGATGATTACGATGCACTCATGTGGGACGATGAAGAAAATGGCTCCAGAGGATTCAAACCTTGGGAGAAATTTGATCATCCCCAATTAGGTGAAGTAGAGATAGGCGGGTTTCATCCCAAGTTTTTCTCTCAGAATGGTCCACCATGGCAGTTGGAAGGCTGGATAAAAAAACAGTCTCTGTTTAATCTGGCAATGGCCATGGATCTTCCTCAGATCGAAATCAATGATGTACAAGTGAGCAGGTCAGGGGATGAGTATGAAATCAAAGTAAAGTGGAGCAATTCAGGCAAGCTGCCTGTGGCTCTGGATCAAGCAAAAAGGGTCAAAATAGTGCAGGAGGACAGGTTGATGTTGGAGTTTGATAAAGAGCTGATGAAAGGCTTTGAAAACGCAAAAGTTCAAATCGTAACTCCGGAACTCTATGACAAAACCATCTATGCAGGCTATACAGAAGCAGGCGAATCCAAAGAGTCTGTATTCAAGGTGAAAGTCAACCATGACCAACCGGTAAAAGGAAAAGTGAAGCTATTGTCTACCAGAGGTGGATATGTCGAAAAAGAGATTACTCTAAGTCGATAAAAGCATTTACTTTAATTTTAGCCACATAAAAGGGGGATTATCTCTCTTTTATGTGGCTTTTTGTTTTTTTGGCTAAAACAAAATTCACTCCATTGAAATAAATCTGCCTGCTTGGCAGTATGAGATTTGTTAGTTTTCGGAAAATAGAACACCCCAATATGAGATTATTAAGTTTAAAGCATTTTCTTTTTCTTTCATTATTTACCCTATCACTGTCGGTATTTGCTCAGCAAAAGCGGTCGCTGACACATGATGATTATGATGCCTGGCAGTCTATAGGAGCTGAAAAAATCTCCAAAAACGGCAATTGGATAGGCTATGAAGTCAATCCTCAGGACGGAGATAGCAAGCTTGAAATGGTGTCCACTTCCAATACCAGCAACAAATATACTGTTCCAAGAGGTAGCAATTGGATCTTCTCCCATGATGGTAGGTTTGCAGCAGGCAAGATCGTGCCGCAGTCAGATTCAGTAAGGTTACTTAAGCTGAAAAAGACCAAACCGGACGATATGCCCAAAGACAGCCTTTTTATCTACAATCTTGAAAATGGTAAAATAGAGAAATTTGCCAGGGTCAAATCCTTCGCCCAGCCAAAGAAAAAGGGGGAGTGGTTGGCCATACATTTTGAAAAAGAGGGTCATGTACAAGCTGCGGCAAAAGCTGAGAGCGATTCTTCCAAAACTGAAAGTGATCAGAAAGAGAAGCCTAAAAAATCTGATGGGACAAAGTTGTTGGTAAGGAACTTTGAAGGATCAAAAAAATTTGAATACAGCAGAGTAAAGACATACGGATTCTCTGAAAATGGGGATTATTTTTTTTATGTCAAAGCGCAGGAAGATACCCTCAAAAACACCGGAATCTTTTTACTCAATCTCAAGACCGGGGTGTCCAAAATCATTGATGTTCAAAAAACCGATTACCTGTCACCTTCTTTTTCTTCCAATAATAAATACCTGGCTTACCTGACTACAGAAGATTCAGCCAAGTCCAAAAAACCTTACTACGATCTGTACCTTTATGATACAGAAAAGGAAACTAACAGAAAACTCCTCAGCAATAATCATGAGGCAATAGAAGGGATGATTTCCAAAAACGGGAGGATCTTCTTTTCCAAGGACGAGACGCGTTTGTTTTTCGGAACTGCTCCTGATTACAGGACATTTGCATATGAGGAGGATACTACTATTCTTGACGAAGACCGGGTAAGCCTGGATATATGGGGATGGCAGGATGCTGAAATCCAGCCTATGCAGTTGAGAAACAAGTCTAGAGAGGAAAACAGGACGTATTTGGCCGCTTATGACCTGCGTAATGGAAATGTGATGCAGTTAGGAGATGAGAAAGTCCCCGAAATCAGTGTGGACAGAAATGCCAAAAATAAAATAGCAATAGGAACAGATGACAGGCCATATAGGAGAAACTACAGTTGGGATATTCAGATAGGCAAAGACATTTATATAGTAAATCTGGAAAATGGACACAGGTATATGATGAAAGAGAATCTGGTGGGAAATCCACAGCTTTCTCCTGAAGGTAAATTTGTGTATTGGTATTCTTACAAAGATAGTTCTTGGGTAACATTTGATGTTGCGACGAGAAAGACCAAAAACCTCACGAAAAATATAGGGGTGAATTTTTACAATGAACAACATGATTCACCGTCCATGCCTTCAAGTTATGGATCAGCTGGATGGCTTAAGGGGGATGCTGGTTTTTTGGTCTATGACAAATATGATATTTGGAAAGTAGATCCGACTGGGACTATGGCCCCTGTGAACCTGACTTCGGGTGAAGGTAGAAAAGGTAATATTGTCTTCAGAAGGCAAAAAACTGACTCAGAAGAGGAAGCAATCGACCCAGAGAAAGCCATGATGTTAAGTGGATTTCATGAATTGAAGAAAAAGGATGGTTTCTTTACTGCCAGCCATCAGGAGGCGTCTTTGCCAAGAGAGTTGCTTTTTTCAGACCATAGGTATTTTGGATTTGCCAAAGCCAAGAATGCCGATAAAGTGATCGTCAGGAGGTCCACGTTCAAAGAAAATCCGGACATCTACCTAACGGACTTAAGCTTCCAAAACCTGGCTAAAGTGTCGGAGCTGAATCCTCAACAGGCAAGAATTAAGTGGGGATCAGTAGAGCTGATTGATTACATGGCCAATGATGGTACCCCTTTGCAAGGTTTGCTGTATAAGCCTGAGAATTTCGATAAGAATAAAAAGTACCCGATGATGGTGTATTTTTATGAAAGAAACTCAGATGGCCTACACATTTATAGGCCACCCGTACCGAGTGCTTCAATTATTAATATCCCGTTTTTTGTGAGCAATGATTATCTGGTATTTGTACCGGACATCAAATACGAACTGGGACTTCCAGGGCCAAGTGCCTTCAATTGCATCATTCCCGGTGTACAATATGTAGTAAGCAAAGGATTTGTTGATGCCAAAAATATGGCCATTCAGGGACAAAGTTGGGGAGGTTACCAAGTAGCTCATCTGATTACAAGGACCAATATGTTCAAGGCAGCTGGTGCTGGTGCACCTGTGGTGAACATGACATCTGCTTATGGAGGGATCCGTTGGGGAACAGGTATGAGTAGGATGTTCCAGTACGAGCAGACACAATCCCGTATTGGGGGAACTCTCTGGGAAAAGCCCATGTATTACCTCCAAAACTCACCTTTGTTTTATATGGACAGGGTAGAAACTCCTGTACTGATCATGCACAATGACGAAGATGGAGCTGTGCCCTGGTATCAGGGAATAGAGATGTTTATGGCATTGAAAAGGCTTAATAAGCCAGCTTGGCTGTTGCAGTACAACGGGGAAGATCATAATTTAAGATTAAGGAAAAACAGGAAGGATTTATCTATAAGGCTTTCACAGTTTTTTGACCATTACTTAAAAGGAGCCCCGGCGCCATTGTGGATGACGGAAGGTTTGCCGGCAGTAGAAAAAGGTAGGACACTCAAATATGAGCTTTCTGAAGAAGAGGAGGGGATGGATTATTAAAAGTATCTTTTCAATAAAATATCTGCTAAAAATAGAAAAGAGGCTGTCTCATAAGTCAAAGCTTTAAAAAATTACCGAATTTTATTTGGTTTGTAATCAGTGAAACTTTGTGTCTTAGAGCCTTCGTGGCATTTTTAGCCACAAAGCCTCTAAGTCACAAAGGAATTAACTCTTAAACAGAGTTTTGTTTGGTCAATAAATCTGAAGATCAATTTATGAGACAGCCTCTTTTTTATGGTTCAATTTTGCTTTAGCTTTTCCAATATTCCCGGTTCATGGTGACGATATGTGCTATAGAGATGCCCTGAGGGCAGACCTTTTCGCATGCGCCTGTTAGCGTGCAGGAGCCAAATCCTTCTTTGTCCATCTGTGCGACCATTTTTTGCACCCGTTTTTTTGCCTCCAACTTGCCTTGTGGGAGTAAGGCCAAATGACTGATTTTAGCTCCGGTAAAAAGAGCCGCGCTGGCATTTTTGCAGACAGCCACACATGCTCCGCAGCCTATGCAGGCAGCTGCATCAAAAGCAGCCTCTGCTGTATCATGGGCAATGAGTATGCTGTTTGCTTCCGGTGCCTGACCTGTATTTACTCCTATGAATCCGCCTTGTCCTATGATCCTGTCCAAAGCAGTACGGTCTATACAAAGGTCTTTTTTGATGGGGAAAGCAGCTGCTCTGAAAGGCTCCAAAAACAGTTCCTCTCCATCTTTGAAACTCCTGAGATGGGTCTGACAAGTAGTGGCACTTTTTTCCGGGCTATGGATGTGTCCGTTGATTACAAAGCCACACTGCCCACAAATACCTTCCCGGCAATCTGACTCAAAAGCAACAGGGTCTTTTCCTGCCTTGATCAGCTTCTCATTAAGAAAATCAAGCATTTCGGGTACAGACATGTTTGGGTCAAGCTCCTTGAGTTCATGTTTTTCAAAACCACCTTTAGCTGTTTTGCCTGCCTGCCTCCATATTTGTAAAATCAGTTTCATGCTATTTGTAGCTCCTTTCGCTTAATTTGATGTATTCAAAATTTAATGCTTCTTTATGAAGCTTGTGTTGGTTTTCACCGAGAGATTCCCAGACCGAAACATATTGGAAGTTCTCATCATCTCTTTTGGCCTCACCATCTGGGGTCTGATGCTCCTTTCTGAAATGGGCTCCACAGGACTCTTCTCTTTGTAAAGCGTCTTCTACAATCAATAGGGCCAATTCCATATAATCCTCTACCCGTGCTGCTTTTTCAAGTTCGAAATTCAGGTTTTGGCCCGGGGGAACCGTCAGGTCTTGATAAAATGCTTGTTGAAGGGTCAAAATTTCCGATCTTGCCTCTACCAGAGTTTCTTTTTCTCTGATCAATCCACATTTTCCATAAAGGATAATGCCCAATTTCCTGTGGAATCCTTCCGCAGTGGTGTTCCCTTGGATGCTCTGTAATTTGTCAAGTCGTGATTTGTTTTGTTTCAAATAAGATGATTTAACCTCATCAGGAATACTCATTTCAGGGACTTCTCCCGCCAGGAAATTCATGATAGTATGGGGAGAGATAAAATATCCATCTACACAGGCCTGCAGAAGGGAGTTTGCACCAAGGCGGTTAGCTCCGTGATCTGCAAAATTGGCTTCCCCCAGTACAAATAAGCCTTTCACATTACTCATCAGCTCATAATCCACCCATAGACCTCCCATAGAAAAGTGGGCTGCGGGAGAAATCAACATGGGCTGCTCATAGGCGTCCATGCCTGTGATTTTCTTATACATATCAAAAAGATTCCCGTATTTTTTGGCAATAGCTGATTTACTTTCTCTCCTGATGGCATCTGCAAAATCCAGATAGACGGCATTTTGCATAGGTCCTACACCATGCCCATTGTCGATTTGTTCTTTGGCAGCTCGAGAGGAAATATCTCTTGGGGCAAGGTTGCCGAATGAAGGATATTTCCTCTCCAGGTAATAATCCCTTTCCTCTTCGGGGATTTGATGTGGAGGTCTTTGGTCACCTTGTTTTTTTGGAACCCATATTCTCCCGTCATTCCTCAAGGATTCTGACATGAGGGTGAGCTTGGATTGGTAATCTCCCAACTGTGGAAGAGATGTGGGGTGGAATTGGGTCCAACTGGGTGCTGCGAAATAAGCCCCTCTCTTGTGGGCTCTCCATATTGCAGAGGCATTGCAGTTCATGGCCAAAGTTGATAGGTAATAGATTTTTCCGTATCCACCAGTAGCCAGCACGACTGCATCGGCTTCTTTTATCTCAATATCACCTGTATCCAGGTTTCTGGCTACTATACCTTTAGCTTTGCCATCCAGTAAAATCAGGTCCATCATTTCATGGCGGGTGTATAAGGTGACATTCCCATCTACAGATTGTCTGATCAGTGACTGATAGGCACCCTGAAGCAATTGCTGTCCTGTCTGTCCTCTTGCATAAAATGTCCTGCTGACCTGAACACCTCCAAAGGACCTGTTGCTCAGGTATCCACTGTATTCCCTTGCAAAGGGCACTCCTTGGGCTACTGCTTGGTCAATCAGTGGCAGGGAGCATTCTGCCATTCTGTATACATTGGCTTCTCTGGACCTGAAATCCCCACCTTTGACGGTGTCATAAAACATTCTCCAAATACTGTCTCAGTCATTTTTGTAATCTTTGGCGGCATTGATTCCTCCTTGAGCGGCGACACTGTGGGCTCTTCTGGGAGATTCATGAAAAGTGAAAACATCTACCTGAAAACCCAATTCAGAAAGACTCGCTGCGCAGGAAGAGCCAGCCAAGCCTGTTCCTACCACAATTACCCGGTATTTTCTTCGGTTGGCCGGGTTGATCAGCCGGCAGGTAGCTTTATATTGGGTCCATTTGTCCTGAATTGGACCTGGCGGTATTTTCGATTCAATCATGCCTTAATATAGCCAAGGCAAGGGAGCTACCGAAAAGAATGCGTTTAAATTTTTTAACAAGTAAGGTTCTTCTTGGAAAGTGCAGGTCAAGAGGTAAATGAAGGTACTTAGGATATAATCAATTAGGAGGATTTTTTTATTGGGCAGTATGATAGGTCTTAGCGGAGATTTCACGGATGGTTTCATCAAGTTCCTTGCATGAATTGATGATTTCCTGAAGGATTTCCGGTGTATTGAGTTCTTCTATTTCACCCTCTTCCAAAAGCATTACCAGTCCCATTATTCGGGCAACTGGTGCTCTGACTATATGGGATTGAATAAAACCGATTTCTTTCAGCGCGATGTTTTGGGTTTCTATGGTCTTGATGTATTGCCTTATGGCATGCATGTCAGTCACGAAGGCTGCAACACCTAGAACTTTGTCGCCCATTTTGATTGGATTCAGCGTGAAATCCAAGTTGTAATTTTTTTCCTCCGAAAATTCATTGAACTGGGATTCATTTCCCAAAAGTGCTTGTTCAAACTTTTTCTTCCAAAAGCCCTTTTGTTCCTCTGGAATGAGTTCAAGTAAATCTTTTCCCTCTTCAATATTTGATTTGTAAAGGATCTTGAACTGCTTTTTGGCAGCCTTATTCCAGAAATTGACCTTAAGGTGCTGGTCTACTGCGAAAATCCCCTCGCTTGAGCTGTTTATAATCGCACGCAAGTTGGCTTGACTTTCTTCGATTTTTAGCCTGGTTTTTTTTAGTTCTGTAATGTCAAAAAATGAGGTCAAAACTCTAAAAGGTTTTTTTCCATTATTTTTAAATTCCGGTTCGGAGTCAATCATGATCCAGGTAGGATTGTTTTTTCCAGGATGAAAAACCCCCATGATTTGGTTTTTTAAAGGCTTTCCTGTTTTCAGTGAACGCATGGCAGGATGAAGTTCTCCTGGAAATGGCTTACCATCTTCCAAAATGGCTCTCCACCTTGGATCAGTGGATGTTCTGCCAAGCAATTCATCCATGCTGAGGCCTAAGATTTTGGAAGCAGCTTTATTAGCTTTGATGATTTTTCCATCAGCTGATTGGTAAACTATTCCCTGCCCCATAAAGTCAAAGAGTTTTTTATATTCCATTTCGCTAAGCTCTTTGGAGATCTGGGCTTCTTTTTTTTCAGTAATGTCCTGAATGGTTCCAAATATCCTCACACAGGTGTTGTTTTCATAGGCTGCTTGTCCTAATGACCGAACCCATTTAGGATTTCCTTTTTCCGTAATTATCTGGAATTCTTCATCAAATGTTCTGCCGCTTGAAATGGCATATTCAACCAAGTTGCTGACTCTTTTCTGTTCCTCTTTATTGGCATAATATGAAATTGCTTTTTCCAGAGTAGGGACAAAGTCATCTTCTACCTCATGTATGGTCTTGGTGGTCTTTGACCATTCTAGTGTGTTGTCAAGGAGGTTGAAGTCCCAAGCACCGATTTTTGCCAAGCTGGAAGAAATTTCCAACAGTTCCCTGGTTTTTTTTAATTCCATTTCTGCCAGGGATTTTTGGGTAATGTTCCGTACCAAAACTATTACTTTGTCATCTGAGAAAAGTGTTATTCTTGCCTCATAAACTTGTAAACCGTTTTTAGTTTCTAAAGTGTACTGTAGAGGGTCAGGCACTTTACCATTTTCAATATTTCTAATGGATTCAAAAAAATAGTTGGACCTATCTTCAGGCTGAATTTCCCTTACATTTTTACCTATAAATTCATTCGGACTAAGTAAAAGATCTTTCACATTTCCCCCCATTACCTCTAGGTAATTCCCATCTTTGTCATGCACAAAAAGGAGATCAGGAATTGAGGAAAGGAGTGAATTCTTAAAGTTCAATCCATTTTTTAAAATTTGGGACTTTGCCTTTTTTTGAGATATTTCAAGCCGCAGGTCTATTGTACTAGAAAGCCTTGAAACCAATAAAGTAAGATTGTCCTTCTCTTTTTTTTTCCATGTAGGAATACTTTCAAAAAGAAGAACCATTTCTCCAAGAAAAATGCCTTTTTGAACCAAAATAGGGAAGTAACAAAAAGAACTAAGCGATACCTTCTCGAAAGCGGATTTTTGAATCGCAAAATCCTCTGAGTCGGGGAGTGAAGCTACACTTATAGGCTGACCCTCTGACTTGTATTTTTCCGAAAAAAAACCAGCTTCCGGAAGAAATTCAGTGAGGGGGGAATTCATTGAAGTCTTGACAACAGGGTTTTTAGATCCTTCAATCGATATATAACCTGCTTTGGCTTGGCTTAAAGCCAGGCCTAATTCAAGAGTTTGCTTAAAATCATCATTTGATTCTTGGGTGAGAAGATCCAAAATGGAGAGTAAATTTTCCTTCCTTCTCAGAAGTTCGGATTGGCTATTTGTTTTCACGGGATTTGAGATGTCACATAGCTATGACTTTAAGGTTTATTTCATCAGATTGCGGTATTCTCTTTACTCTATTGTCGATCTAAAATACTGATAAAGAATGAGAATTGAATTGTGTCACTGATTTAAATACAAAGTAACAGGAAAGTTTCTTCAAAAGAAACATTTAAATGTATGCAAGACACTTCATCTGCTATAACTGTTGGCAAAAAGTGAATCTGATTGGCAAATTTCTTTTTCTATTATCGCTTATAACCTTGTTTTAGTATGCATAAATACTTGAAATTTCCTAGTCAATTGAAGCAAAACATTATATTTGGAGATTATTCGTTGCCGGAACATAGTACTAATTGTGGATCGGCCACCAACTCAAACCTTATACAGTAAACCAAATCTATGTTATTAGAACCTTTAGACCTCATTGTATTTATCGGGTATTGTTGCCTGATAGTGGGCATGGGGCTTTTTGTCTCCAGAGAGAAGAAAGGCCATGTCAAGAATTCCCAAGATTACTTTTTGGCTTCCAAAGCACTCCCCTGGTGGGCAGTAGGGGCCAGTTTGATTGCTTCCAACATTTCAGCAGAGCAATTTATCGGTATGTCAGGTTCCGGTTTTGCACTTGGATTGGCGATTTCTACCTATGAATGGATGGCAGCCATTACCTTATTGGTGGTAGCGATTTTCTTTTTGCCTGTTTATATCAAAAAAGGGATCTATACCATGCCCGGATTTCTTTTGGACAGGTATGATACCAGAGTGAGAACTACCATGGCCATTTTTTGGCTATTGCTTTATGTATTCGTCAACCTTACTTCAGTATTGTATTTGGGGGCATTGAGTTTAAATACCATCCTAAATGTGCCTTTAGGTTATGGAATTGCCGGACTGGCAGTCTTTGCCATGATTTATTCCATTTATGGTGGACTAAAGGCTGTTGCTTGGACCGATGTGGTACAGGTATTCTTCCTTGTTTTGGGAGGTCTTGCTACTACCTACATTGCCTTGCAGATGGTAGGAGAAGGCAGTGCATGGGAAGGTCTTGGCCTGTTGAGGCAAGAAGTACCAGGTCATTTTTCTATGATTTTGGATAGGGGAGAAATGATGATCCCTGATGGCAAAGGTGGTACATATGATGCTTATCAGGATTTACCGGGAATTTCAGTGTTGGTAGGAGGTATGTGGATCACCAACCTCAGTTATTGGGGATTCAACCAGTATATTACGCAAAGGGCATTGGCAGCCAAAAGTCTAGATGAGGCCCAGAAGGGGATGATTTTTGCAGGTTTCTTAAAGTTATTGATGCCCTTGATCGTGGTAATACCAGGTATAGCAGCTTTGGTGATTGTGAAAAATGGAATAGATACTGGCTTTATCCAGTCTATGCAGGATCCTGTTTCGGGAATCATCAAGTCGGATAGGGCATATCCTACACTGTTGCAATTGCTTCCAGTGGGATTGAAAGGGCTTGCTTTTGCGGCATTGACAGCGGCAATTGTTTCATCTTTGGCTTCTATGGCCAATAGTACTTCTACCATTTTTACTATGGATATCTACAAAAAATACATTGGCCCAAATGCTTCTGAAACCAAGCAAGTAGCAGTAGGAAGAATCACCGCTGTTGTGGCTTTTGTGATCGCAGCTATTGTAGCACCTGCCTTGGGACAATTAGATCAGGCGTTCCAGTTTATCCAAGAGTATACAGGTTTTATTAGTCCAGGAGTGTTTGCGATATTCTTCTTTGGGGTATTTTGGAAAAAAACCACCTCTAATGCAGCCCTTACTGGTGCAGCCGTGAGTATTCCACTTTCAGTATTGTTGAAGTGGCTTGCTCCTAATTTGCCTTTCCTTGACAGGATGGGAGTGGTATTTTTGGTCATTGCAGCTTTGATGGTATTGATCAGCTTAGTGGAAGGTAAAGGTAAAGATCATCCTAACAGCATCGAGATCAATAGCGAATTGTTTAAAACAAGCGCGGCGTTTAAGATCGGAGCATTTATCATCACGGGTATTACAGCGGCACTATATATAATTTTCTGGTAAGATGAGGAGACTTTTAATTGGATATGATATCGGTAGCTCCTCTGTAAAGGCTACCTTGTTGGATGCGGATTCCGGAAAAGCCATTGCTTCAGAAGGACTTCCGAAAATAGAAATGCCAATCCTTGCTCCTAAAAAGGATTGGGCTGAACAAGACCCTGAAATGTGGTGGAAGTATATTGTCGAAACCACCAAAGAGATTGTAAAAAAGGGTGGAATAAAAAAAGGTGAATTAAAAGCCATTGGGATATCTTACCAAATGCATGGACTTGTCTGTGTTGATAAAGAACTCAATGTGATCAGACCTGCGATCATCTGGTGTGATAGCAGGGCAGTAGGAATAGGAAATAAGGCATTTGAAGAGTTGGGTGAAGAATATTGTCTGCCTAACCTTCTCAATTCTCCGGGAAACTTTACCGCATCCAAACTCAAGTGGGTAAAGGAAAATGAGCCTGAGCTCTATTCAAAAATTTATAAAATCATGCTCCCTGGGGATTATATTGCCATGAAACTAAGCGGAGAAATCAAAACTTCTGAAACCGGTCTTTCTGAAGGGATTTTCTGGGACTTTAAAGTGAATGGGCTGTCCGAAAAACTTCTTGGAAATTACGGCATTGATAAAGGCCTGATTGCAGATGTGGTCCCGTCATTTTCTGAGCAGGGAAAAGTGACTAAGGATGCCGCGGAAATTTTGGGTATAGAGGAAGGTGTTCCGATTACATATAGAGCAGGTGATCAGCCCAATAATGCTTTTTCGCTCAACGTGCTTCAGGAAGGTGAACTGGCAACTACTGCCGGTACATCAGGTACTGTGTACGGAGTGAGTACCAAGCCTGTGTACGACCCTAAATCAAGAGTAAATACTTTTGTTCACGTCAACCACACAGAAAATGACCCACATTATGGGGTTTTGCTTTGTATCAATGGCACCGGGATACTCAATTCCTGGGTTAAGAAGTTGTTGGGTGGAGAATCCGTGTCTTACCCGGAAATGAATGACCTGGCTCAGGAAACACATATTGGAGCTGAAGGATTATCTTTTATTCCATTTGGCAATGGAGTAGAGCGCATCATGCAAAACCAACCTGTAGGTGCCCACATGATAGGGCTTAACTTACTGCAGCATGACCGAAAACACGTTCTTCGTGCAGTGCAGGAAGGAATTGTATCATCTCTCAAGTATGGTTTTGATATCATGAAGGACATGGGGCTAAATCTGAATACAGTAAAGGCAGGAAAGGCAAATATGTTTTTGAGTCCTTTGTTTAGGGAAGCATTTGTCAATATGAATAATGTGGTGCTTGAGCTTTATGATACCGATGGGGCTCAGGGAGCTGCTAGAGGAGCAGGAATCGGAGCGGGAATTTATTCCAATGCCGGGGAAGCATTTGCAGGCCTTGAAAAATTATCCTCTTTTGAGCCGGAAAGTTCTAAAATTGAAGCTTACAAAGATGTTTATGGCAATTGGCAGAAAGCTTTGGGGAGAGTGATTTGAGGATTGATTGATGTTTGATTCATGCCAATTTTGACATTTTGAGGAAATTGTCAAAGGCAACAAGCCAGAGACCGCTGCTGTTGCGAAATGGGTGTTGACGTAAAATTGAGATGTCCCCCCAAATGTGGCCGATGCATCGTTCTTGACTTTAAAAAATAAAAGCCTGTAATTCTTATGAGTTACAGGCTTTTTTAAATTTAGGAGTTCTATTAATCTGGAAGCAATACACCATCAATAATATGTACTACTCCGTTTTTGCCTTCCACATCAGCACCTGTGATTTGGGCATCATTGATGTACACTTTACTGTCCCTAATGGATACTTTAAGCTTGTCTCCATGCACGGTTGTGATTTCCTTGCCATCTTCTAGGTCAGCAGCCATGATTTCGCCAGATATTACATGGTATTTGAGTATGTCCTGAAGTTTTTCTTTATTTTCTTCTTGAAGCAGGTTTTCTACAGTTCCTTCAGGAAGTGCTTCAAACCCATTGTTGGTCGGTGCAAAAATGGTGTAGGGTCCGTCACCGTTAAGTGATGGGACCATTCCGGCCTCTGAAATGGCTGTTACTAAGGTAGTATGGTCAGCAGAAGCGCTTGCGATTTCAATCACAGTCGGAGCTTCCTCTTCAACGACCACTTTGTCCAAAACTTCCGGTTCATCCTCCTCTTGTCTGAGTTTTGTGTTGCAGCTAATGGCAGCCAAAGTCACGCAAGTTGCCACTGCCAGCGATAAAATTCTTAGATTTTTCATATTAAGTTAGTTTAAAGTTCTCCCCTAGTTAACTAACAAGAAGCCAATAAGTTTTTATCAGTTTGAGAAAAATGGGGATGAGTGACCCGTAAGGTGAAATAAAAACTATCCTGGTATCCCCGCAGGATCGGCTTCCCGGCCAAACCAGACAGTTGCAAACCTGCCGTTTATACCTATTCCAATGGCCTTCCACTCTTGATTCCAAGGGCCATCGTTTCTGATCACGGCATCGTGCCCGGGGCTGTTTTTCCAAGCATTTAGGGCTCCGGAAGGATTGATGCTGGCCATATTGTAAGCGGCTATTTCGAATCCATTCCCTGTATATTTAGTCAGTTCTCGCGGCTTGTTCCACATGCAGGCAGCTTGGGAGTGGTCAGCGGTATAGCAGCAAGGTGTCCAGTCCCCAAATTCCGACCAACTGTGACTGTTGCATTCACCTGACATGGGGTTGTTTTCCTGAAGGTCTTTTACATGGGTTTGGGCGACTATGGTCATGGAAGTGGAAAGAGGAATTTCCGGTAAGCCTAATTCAGCCCTGTAAGTCATCAACAGGCTGTAAAGTTCCATTTCAGCTGGAGAAAGGCTTACCCGATCTTCTTTGATTTCTTCTTTGGATTCGCATCCTGAGAAAATTGATAAGGCGATAAGGGTCAAAGAAAAAAGAGCGAAAGCAGAAAACAATTTTTTCATAGAATAAAAAGAGGGTTTGTCCTTAAATATAATGCTAAGGCCTGATCATTTTGCTTTTCTTAAATAAAAATAATTTTGATCGTGAGCGATTTGATTTATTTTCCGTGTACATTTATATCGTTTGCGATATAAATTTTAAAATGAAATTATGGTTATGAATATATTTAAGTTTAAAGCAAAGACTATGGTCTTACAGCATATCATGAGAGTGCTTTTGGGTTTGGCTTTAGCTTATGCTGGGGTGAGCCACCTTACGTTTAATAGAGAAGAGTTCTTGGCCCAAGTTCCCCGGTGGGTGCCTTTGGATCCGGATCTGGTTGTGATTTTGTCTGGAATTGTAGAAATAATTCTTGGTTTAGGTTTGATCTTTTTTATTTCTCAGAAAGTGTTCTTTGGCTTAGTTACGGGGATATTTTTTATCTTGATTTTCCCAGGGAATTTGGCTCAATACCATAACGAGGTAGATGCTTTTGGATTGGATTCTGACAGAGCAAGGTTAATTCGGTTGTTTTTCCAACCTCTATTGGTATTGTGGGCAATTTGGTCTACTGGTGCCTGGCAATATTTAAAGTCACTCAAAAAAAAACAAAGTAATGGAACAACTTAAGTTGGAAAATCAGATTTGTTTTCCTTTTTATGCACTATCCAGGTTGATCATTAGAGCATATCAGCCTCAGCTAGATGCATTAGGAATTACCTATCCTCAGTATTTGGTAATGTTAGTTCTTTGGGAAAAGGACGGCCTATCAGTTAAACAAATCAGCGAAAAACTTATTCTTAATACCAATACCATCACGCCTCTGCTCAAGCGTATGGAGCAGATGGGTTTATTGAAACGGGTAAAATCAAAGGCTGACGAAAGGAAGGTACTGATTAGCTTAAGTTCCAAAGGGAAAGATATGCAGCAGGCAGCTTCCTGCATTCCCGAAGCCTTATTAGCCAATGTCACAGGAGAGAATATCAGTTTGGACGATTTGAATGTGATGAAAGGGCGAGTAAATCATTGGCTAGAAAGAATGAAATAATAGTGGACCGTTCATTGCTTATGACAGTCCTGTTCTCACTTCATCCACTTGATTCAAATCATACTTAGGCGTACCTCCTTTTTGCGTAGCGACAAATGCCCCTAAAGCACAGGCAAAATCCAGAATTTCCCCGCTCTTTTTTCCGTCTAAGTATGCCTTTACAAAACCACTCAAAAAGGCATCACCAGCACCTACGGTATCCTGCACTTTTACTTTGTATCCTGGATGTGAAGATATTTTCCCTTCCTCATAGATCAAAGCTCCTTTACTGCCCAGTGTAACACAGACCATCTGAATGGGGAAGTGTTCGCAAAGGTATGCGCTTACACTGCTGGCAATTTCTGAATCCTTTTTGGAATTGACAGGAATGTCGAAATAGTCAGCCACAATCAGCAACTCATCCTCATTGATTTTCAAAATGTCTGTATATCCCAGCAGGATTTCTATCTGCTCAAAATCATAGTAAGGAGACCTTAAATTAATGTCAAAAATCTTGAGAACGGGGGCATGTACAAGGTGATAAAGGCTGTCCCAGCTCATTTGGTTTCTGATACCCAGACTCCCAAATATAAAGGCATCCGCTTCATTGACTGTTTTTGAATTGGTCTTGCTGAGAGTTATATGATCCCACGCAGCAGGTGCATTGATGGTGTATTGTATGTTTTCGGGATCTTTGTTGTCCACAGTGACCGTTCCGGTGGGGTGGTTTTCATCCCACTGTATTTCTTCCGTATCCAATCCATAGGATTTCACAAAAGCCAGGAGTTTCTCTCCACGTACATCTTTTCCCAGTCTGGAAATCATTTTGACATCCAAGCCCAATTGCTTGAGGTGAAGTGCTACATTCATAGGTGCACCTCCTGGTATTTCATGATCCGGGAAGCAATCCCATAACATTTCACCGAAACAGACAACTTTTTTAGACATGTTCTTTTTGTAATTCTTTTTGAATTTCTTCTAATGATTTTCCTTTGGTTTCCGGCATCTTAAATGCTACCCACAACAATTGCAAGATCATCATCAGGGCAAAGAAGGCGAAAATATTCCCCGCTCCAAAGTTGCTTGCAAAGAAGGGGAAGAGATTGGCAATCACCGCTGCGAATATCCAATGCGTGAAAGAGCCCAAGGACTGTCCAAATGCCCTGAGTTCGTTGGGGAATATTTCTGAAATAAACACCCAGATCACTGAACCCTGACCTATCGCATGAGAGGCGATAAATACAAATACAAACCAAGGCAAAAGGGTATTGCTGACCATACCTCCAAAGTAGCTGTACGCCATCAGGGACAAGGAAATGATATACCCTATGGAACCTATATACATCAGTACTTTTCTGCCCAGTTTATCTATCAAATAAAGCCCTGACATCGTAAAAACAATATTGATGACTCCTATTCCAATGGTAGAAAACAGGGCATCTTCTGTGGCTATTCCAGCCGCTTCAAATATCCTTGGAGCAAAGTAGATGATGGCATTGATGCCGGACATTTGGTTGAAAAAGGCAATGAGAAAGGCAAAAAAGGTCACTTTTCTGAACCTAGGATGAAACAAAGCAGTCCAGACTACATTGCCTTTAATTTCCTTGCTCTCCTCAATGGCAAGTGAAATGGCCTCATCCACTCCTTCTGGATCTGTTTTACTCAGGATTTCTCTTGCACCTTCATAATCCTGCTTTTTGGCGATCAGCCACCTTGGACTCTTTGGTACTTTGATGATAAGGATACTGTAAATCAGGGCAGGAATTGCTTCTACACCAAGCATCCATCTCCAGGCTTCTGTCAGGTTGGCTGTACCGATAAGATAGTTGGAGAAGTAGGCGACCAATATCCCAAACACAATATTGAATTGATAAAGGGCTACCAATTGTCCCCGTCTTTTGGCAGGGGCAATTTCAGAAATATACATGGGTGCGACAACAGAGGAAGCACCTACGCCAAGTCCTCCTAAAAACCTAAAAAACATAAATGTATTGACATCATTGGCCAAAGCAGAACCCATTGCCGAAACCAAATAGAAAACACCTATCCAGACCAATGAGGCTTTTCTGCCAAATTTATCCGCTGGGATTCCCCCGAATAACGCTCCAATCACCGTCCCATAAAGCGCCATGGCTACAGCAAGTCCATGGGTCCAGTCACTGAGCTGCCAAAGTGCCTGGATATCTCTTTCAGCACCGGATATTACAGCAGTATCAAAACCGAACAGGAAACCTCCCAAAGCGGCTGTGATGGAGAGAAATAAAACGTAGTTTTTGTTCATAGGTAGGAGAGGAAAGAATATTGTGAGTTCTGAAATTTAGTGAACAATATCAAAACTCCTGAAGCTGATATGGTCGATATTCATTGATATTGGATATTAAATAGATATTATGTTTGAATTCAAATTGTGCTTTGGGAAGAATTGGAAATTGTTTGTTGAAATAAAATGATCAATTCTAAGTTTAGTGAATTTAGTCGAGGTTTTGGAGAACTCTTATTGATTTTTGAGGCTAATTATTCACGCTTCGATCACTTCGGGGGCGCTGTGTTCGCTGCGGGAAAATATTATTTACCCTTTCATTTACCAAATACTTTTTAAGTGACGTGCTTTTCCACTTCCCAATCCATGCATTTGGATTTTGCTATAATGACTGGTTGGGAAAATCAAAGAGGTCAACACCAATTCTCCCTCATTTATAAAAACTTCAATGGAGGACCGATCAATGAATATGCGTAGATTCTTGGCCTGAATATTTCCAATAGGGGCAGTTTGGGTATTTTCAAAATCAGCATTGAAATTGGTGATTCCGGACAAACCTCTGTCCAGCACAACAAACTCACCTGTTTTCTCCAAAATCAACCTTTCGTTTTCCTCATTTTGGAACTCAATTCTAAAATCTTCTTCTGTGATATCAAATTCCAGTTCTACCAATTCATGTGTCAACTCAGCTTCAGTTCCTGAAATGTTGCTTGTTTCTGACCTGAGCTTATCAAGTTCTTTGACAGGCCTTGAGGCCAATGAATACCCTTCTCCATCACTGAAAAGCTCCAAACTTCTTGGAATGGTCATGGCAGAACGCCAGTTTTCTGTAGGTACCTCTTGGGCATACTGCCAATTGCTCATCCAGCCAATAAAGATTTTTCTTCCGTCAGTTTCCGGTACATTTGACCAGGTAACTCCGGCATAATTATCCGCTCCCCAGTCCAGCCATTTCACTTCTGTAGTTTCTGTAGTAAAGTTTTTTCCATCAAAATCACCGATGAAATACTGCGTAGCGGAGCCGCCCTGCGGACCACCCGGATTGATGCTGACAAATAGAACCCATTTTTCTTTACCATCTGTAGTTGGCAGGGGGAAAAGGTCGGGACATTCCCAAACTCCTCCATAAGCTGCCCAATCGGGAGCGAAATCACTCTCATGCTTCCATTCCAGTAAGTTGGGTGATGAGTAAAAGCTTATCTTGTCTTTTACAGCAAGTGACATAATCCATTGATCCTTGATCCAAGCGACCTTGGGATCTCTAAAATCCTTGATTCCCGGATTCTTTAATACCGGGTTACCTTCATATTTTGTCCAAGAACGTCCTTTGTCTGTGCTGAATGCGATTCCCTGGGTTTGGAAATCATCTTTTCCGGCTTCTTCTCCTTCGGCATCATGATAGGTGAAAATAGCTACAAGTGGAGGATTTTCTTTGGTGCCCAGACCAGAGGTGTTTTCGGTATCTGCTACGGCGGAACCCGAGAAAATAGTCCCATGTTCATCTGGGAAAAGCGCAATGGGTTGATGTTCCCAGTGGACCAGGTCTTCTGAAATGGCATGTCCCCAATGCATAGGGCCCCAAGTATTGCCGTCTGGATGGTATTGGTAAAACAAATGGTACTCACCTTCCCAATAGACCATTCCGTTGGGATCGTTCATCCAATTGCTGGGAGGAGTAAAATGAAATTGAGGCCTGAAAGGCTCATTGAATTCTGGTTCTGTTTTATTTTCTTCAGTCCCTTTTTGGGCACAGGAATAAAGTACTGTAAAAAAAATCAGGGCTGTGATGATATGATTCAGTCTGTTTTTAGTCATGCTCAAAGCTTTTTGATACCTTTTGTTTCTTCTTTACTGGCTTCCATGATGCTGATGGCATAGCCTCCGGCTGAAGCTTTCTTCTGTTTCAGCCTGGATTTAGCGTTGACGACCACCTTGCGAATGCTGTAATCCTGTGGATTGTTCCGGTAATGGGCATCTTTACCGTCTGCATAGATCGTTGCAATATAGGTTTTTTCCGGATCAAGGAAGTTAAATGAAATTTCAGATACTCTTTCTTGGATGCCATTGACACTTCCTACAAACCAGTTGTTGCTGTTTTTGTCCTTTCTGGCGATGGTCAAGTAGTAGCCTGGCTCGGCCTCGAGGTATTTGCTTTCTTTCCAGTCTACCGGTACATCTTTGATGAATTGGAAAGCATCCATAAAGCGCTCATAATTTTCAGGTAAGTCAGCAGCCATTTGCAGAGGGCTGTACATGGTGACATATAGTGCGAGCTGATTGGTCAAGGTGCTGTTGACCCAAGAGTTGTTGTCCGGATTGATTTTACTGATGTCCATTTCAAATACCCCGGGAGTATAATCCATTGGTCCTCCTATCAGGCGGGTAAATGGGAGTACCGTGACATGATTGGGCTTGTTGCCTCCAAATGCCTGGAACTCTGTCCCTCTTGCCGATTCATTGGCGATAAGATTAGGCCAGGTTCTTGCTACCCCTGTAGGTCTGACGGCTTCATGGGCATTGACCATAATTTGATAGTCAGCAGCTTTTTCTATGGCATATTGGAAGTGGTTGACAATCCATTGACTGTAATGGTTTTCCCCTCTGGGCAAAATGTCACCTACATAGCCGGATTTGACAGAATGATAGCCGTGATCTTTCATAAACTGGTAGGCTTTGTCCAAGTGCCTTTCATAATTTCTCACAGAAGAGGAGGTCTCATGGTGCATGACCATTTCCACCCCTTTGCTCTTGGCATAATTCCGTATTCCTTCCAGATCAAAATCAGGATAAGGAGTGACAAAATCAAACACATAGTCCTTGGAATTGCCAAACCAATCTTCCCAACCAATGTTCCATCCTTCAACCAAAACACCTTGAAACCCATGTTCTGCGGCAAAGTCTATGTAACGTTTGACATTTTCTGTTGTCGCCCCGTGACGGCCGTTAGGCTTTACTTTGGTATAATCCGTTTCTCCCAGTCTGACTGAAGGAAGTTCGTCTGTATAGGCCCAGGAGCTTTTTCCTGTAATCATTTCCCACCAAACACCGATGTATTTCATGGGTCTGATCCAGGAAGTATCCTCAATTTTAGAGGGTTCATTGAGGTTGTAGGTAATCCGCGATTCCAGGATTTTGCGGGCATCGTCACTGACAATGATTGTTCTCCAAGGGGATTGGGATGGCGCCTGAAGATACCCTTTGTCTCCAATGGCATCGGGATTGAGCCAAGACTGAAAGGTGAAGGTCTCATCGTCAAGGTTCAAATGCATGGTTGCATAGTCGATAAGCGCTGCCTCGTGGAGGTTGATGTAGAGGCCATCATCTGTTTTCATCATCAGGGAAGTCTGTACTCCTGTCAGAGAAAATGGCTGTTGGGAAAGGTTGCCTGTGACCGCATTTTCCATCTGTTGCCTGATTTCTGAGAGCTTGGATTCTGTATAATCATACTCTTGGGTATCATAGTCTCCTGGAATCCAGAAAGCAGTGTGGTCGCCTGCCATGGCAAATTGTGTGAGTTCTTCTTTGATGACAAAATGGGCCAGTTTGTCCTGAAGGGGAAACTCGTACCGGAAGCCTAAGCCTGTGTCAAATAACCTGAACCTGATATTCAGTTTGCGCTCTGTGGATTCTTGAAGCAGGGATACCAAAAGTTCATTGTAATGGTTTCGGATGCGGTCCTCCTCTCCCCAGACAGGTGTCCAATAGGAATCATGGCTTTCTGTTTGACTTTCTACGAGTACAAACCCATCAGCTAGCGGTTCTTGGTCTTTGATCTCAAAACCCAGATGGCTAGGCTTGATTACAGATTTTTGTCCAAAATCAAGGGCGTAAATGGCTTTTCCTTCTTTGATTTTGAAGTGTAAAGAAAGTTGACCGTCAGGGGACTTGATGGTTTGGGCAGACAAAACGCCCAGAGTAAGGAGGAAAGTAAAAATGCTTGTGAGGAAATTTTTCATAAAATCTTAATTTTGTTCTCAGATTATTTTTTTTCCAAACCTCTCAAAAATAGCCTGATCAAGGTTTTCTCTGTGGTCAGGGTGAGCGATGTCCCGAAGGGATTCTGCTCTCTGTCGGAGGTTTTTTCCATAAAGATAGGCAACTCCGAATTCAGTTACCACATAATGCACATGAGCACGGGTAGTCACCACGCCTGCACCTTCCTTGAGGAAAGGTACAATTTTACTTTGACCTTTCTTAGTGACAGAGCCCAAAGCAAGAATGGGTTTTCCACCTTCCGACAAGGCAGCGCCCCTCATAAAATCCATTTGCCCTCCTACACCAGAATACTGGAAGCTTCCAATGGAGTCTGCGCATACCTGGCCCGTTAAGTCTATTTCAATGCAAGAGTTGATGGATACCATTTTGGGGTTTTTTCTGATCACTGCAGAATCGTTTACATAAGTAGCTTCCTGAAAGGAAAACAAAGGGTTGTCATGGATAAAATTGTAGAGCTCGTTTGTTCCTGCAGCAAAGCTGGTAAGAATTTTTCCAGCATGCTTTTTCTTAAATTTATTGGTGATAGCGCCAGACTCAAGAAGCCTTATGACACCATTGGAGAACATTTCTGTATGGATTCCCAAGTCCTTATGTTGATGAAGCTGTTGTAATACAGCATCAGGGATGGCACCAATACCCAATTGAAGAGTTGACCTGTCTTCTATCAGCGATGCGATATGTTGACCAATTTGGATTTCGCATTGGCCGATTTTGGAAGTGTAGTCAATTTCATGAAGAGGCTCATTTACATAAACAGCAGCGTCGAATTTGCTGAAATGGATGTGTCCATCTCCATGCGTTCTTGGCATGTTTTCATTGACTTGTGCTATAATTATTTTTGCAGAATCCACTGCGGCTTTGGCAATGTCCACAGATACCCCTAAGGAGCAATAGCCGTGAGCATCCGGCGGAGATACGTGGATGATCGCTACATCAAGCAGTAAAATCTTCCTTCTAAAAAGTTGGCCAATTTCGCTTAAGAAAACAGGAATATATCCTCCATTAGAACTGTTGGCTGCTGAGCGGATATTTTGGGAAACAAAAAGGGAATTGAAGAAAAAGCTTTCGGTCATTTCAGGATTTGCCAGTGGCATCTCTCCGAAAGTGGAAATTGATACAATCTCTACATGCTTCAGTTCGTCTTTTCGTTCTGCTAATTTCTCTACAAGAAAACTTGGGGTAGCAGCACTTCCATGAAGAAAAACCCTGTCACCGCTTTTTATCAAAGATACGGCGGCTTCAGGGGTTTGAAATTTTGGATGCATATTACTATTAGGGGGTAAAGTCTTTATGATCTTTTAGTCAATTTAAACAACTCCATTATCAACAAAACAGGCAGTGCCAATCCAAGTATCAGCAACCATTGTTGGAGTGAAATGGGTTGTATCCTTAAGATGTCCTGCATAAATGGGATGTGCATGCTCAGGATGTGGATACCCTGTGCTGCCAGGACAAAAAGGATCAACAGGTAGTTTTTATTTACGGGTATTTTGAAGGTGGATTTGTACTCAGAACGGCAATTGAAAATGTGTATATTTTGCATGCAAACCATCAGAAGTAAGACCATATTCCGGGCTGCATTTTCTTCAATATCAGTGTACAGTTGTAAATAAAGCCAAAACCCAAAAGCAATCAAGCCGATCACCAATCCGGAAAGGATCAACTGTTGCGACATGATGCGGTTGAATATCCCTTCAGAAGGCTTACGGGGCCTTTTTTGCATGGTTTCTTTTTCTCCGCTTTCAAAAGCCAAGGCCTTATCCTGAATGCCATTGGTGACGAGGTTCAGCCAAAGAAGTTGTACTGCCAATAGCGGCAAGGGTAGGCCCGCCAGTATGGAAAGTATAAACATCACCACTTCCGCCGCTCCGGTGGAAACCAGTAGATAAATGACCTTACGCACGTTGTCGTAGGCAAACCTGCCTTCTTCCACCCCGGCTACGATGGAGGAGAAATTGTCATCGACCACAATCATGGCTCCTACTTCTTTGGCTACATCAGTTCCTGAACCCATAGCCACACCAATATTGGCCCTTCTCAATGCAGGAGCGTCGTTGACTCCATCTCCTGTAACTGCCACAAACTCCCCTTTTTGTATCAATGCATCGACAATTTCCAGTTTTTGGGTAGGGGAAACGCGGGCAAATACACTGGTGGAGGCTACTAGTTCTGCAAATTCGGGACTTTTCGGATCGCCTGTTTCTGCAAGCATTTTGCCCGTGACCACATTTCTTGATTTTTCCTTCAGGCCCAATTCTAATGCTATATTGGATGCAGTAGCAGGGTGATCTCCTGTGATCATCAGAACTTCTATGCCAGCTGTTTTACATTTTTTGACAGCTTCCTTAGCTTCCGCTCTCAGAGGGTCTATAAAGCAGACCAAGCCTAAGAATCCCAGGTTTTGGATGTCAGTGTCGGGGTAATATTCTTTTCTGTTAAAATTGTCCGCCAACCCTTCAGCAAAACCCAAAACCCGGTATCCGCTCAATGCCAATTGGTTGGCCTCAGCCATGATTTTGTCTTTTTCAGATGTTGACAGTTGGCAAAAGTCCAGAATGGTTTCTACCGCTCCTTTTACTCCGAGTTTTATGTTTTCCCGATCCTGATAAAATGCCCCTGAGAATTTTCTTTCTGATTCATATGGAATCACATCAAGACGGTCTGATAGGTTTACGACATTTGTTGCATTGCTGCCCGTTTTATACCCCATACCCAATAAGGCCACGTCCATGGCATCTCCATGGTACTCCCAGGAGTTTTCAGATTGTTTGAGAGAAGCTTCATTGGCCAGTAGGGAAATTCTGATGATCTGGTCCAGTAGGCTTGAATGCCCATAGGAAACTGCTGCGGAAGGATTTGAGATTGAATGGATTTCTCCATCTCCATTGTATCCTTCTCCAGTGACATCAAAAGTCTGCCCGTCGATAAGTTTTATTTTCTTGACCGTTTGCTGATTGACAGTAAGGGTGCCGGTTTTGTCACTTGCAATGACTGTGCAGCTGCCCAAACTTTCGACAGAGGTGAGTTTTCTGACGATAACATTTCTTTTGGCCATCCTTCTAGTGGCTACAGCCAAGGCTACCGTCAGGGATACGGGCAGCCCCTCAGGAATAGCAGATACTGCCAAGGCTACTACAAAAAAGAAAATCGAGCCAAAATCCATGCCCTGAACGCGGAGCATTATGGCCAAAATCACACTGAGTACAATGACGATGTTGGCAATATTTCTTGTGAATTTCTCCATGCGGAGAATCAAAGGTGGTTTTGCGGATTCTCCTTCCTGCACATTGAGTGCAATTTTACCAACTTCTGTCTGAAGGCCTGTAGCGACTACTATTCCCCTTGCCCTGCCTGAGATGACAGTTGCACCGGCATAAGCCATATTTTTCCGGTCAGCGACTTCAGTTTCCTTTGGGATACGCTCAACATGTTTTCTGACTGATTGGGATTCTCCTGTCAGCAGGCTTTCGTCCAGTTCCAGTCCAGCTACTTCCACAAGCCTCAGGTCTGCCGGGACTTTGTTTCCCGATTCCAGATAGACAATATCACCTGGCACCAATTCCTCGGCATCTATTTCTTTGACTTTGCCAGCGCGCTTCACCTTGGATTTAATTTTCAAAAGCTTTTGCAGGTTAGAGGCGCTTTTTTCTGCATTATATTCCTGATACGCTCCTATGCCTGTGTTGATCAGGATCACCAAAAGAATAAATACCGCATCTTTTGCTTCCCCAATCAATACGGAAGCGATTCCCGCAGCGATCAAAATAAAGATCAGTGGATTGAAAAGCTGGCTCCAGATAATCTTCCAAAGGCTGATAATGGCCCTGTCGGGTAATTTGTTTTTACCAAAATCAACCAATCTTTTGGATGCGAGATCATCTGAAAGGCCGTCAAGATTTGAACCTAGTGTGTCCAAAACAACTTCGGGGTTTTCCTGATACCATTTGATATTTGTAGGTTTCAATTCTGCCATGAAAAGCTAAATTATTTACTTAAAGCTGACTTGACCATTACAAATTCAGAGATATTTTCCTGGTCCAGAATTCCCAAAAAGTGTCCATTTTCAATTACAAAGGCCACTTTTACATTTTTGCTAAGCATAATTTTCCACGCCTCATCAAGATCTTGCTCAGTTTCTAACTTGAGCGGGGATAGGTCTGCCACCTGATCAATACTGAGACTTTCTTCTCCTTCTTTGAGCCCTTTTATGATTTCATTACGACTGAGGGTGCCTATAGCTACATCATCCCTAACAATTACAAAATGGGTAGCTTGGGAATTGAGCAGTTTTTCCACTGCTTTGGAAAGGGGCGCATCAAAAGCAAGAATAGGGAACTTCATCATGATGGCATCTTTTACTTTGTAACCTTTAAGGAAGCTCTCCTGCTTGGTGTGGCTGACTTCTGCGGATGCCCCCAAGAAGATGAAGATACCGATCAAAACCAGGATGGGGTTATTGAACAGCCCGAAGAAAATAAAGAAAATCGCCAAAAACTGTCCGATTCCGCCAGCTATCTGAGTGGCTTTGGCTCTGGGAAGTCTGATGGCTAAAAAGGCCCTCAAGATTCTACCTCCGTCCATAGGGAAGGCCGGTATCAGGTTGAACACTGCCAATATCAAATTGGCTGAAGCCAGGTACATGAGGATGGTGGAGGGATTAATTTTCAGTTCCTCAAGACTTTCCAAATTAAATCCTGTAAAAGTCAGTACCACTGATAAGGCCAGAAAAATAAACACATTGACAAGTGGACCTGCTATGGCTACCCATAATTCCTGTTTGGGATCTTCAGGTATTTTTTCCAGTCGGGCTACTCCACCTATTGGATACAGAATAATGTCTTTGGTCTGTATGCCATACCGTTGTGCAGCCAAGGCATGGCCAAATTCGTGCAATACGACGCATACGAAAAGCAAAAGGACAAACAAAATCGTCCAACCTATATCTGCTGCGGGTATGCCCTGCCTCCAGTTGGAAATGATGATCCAAAGCAAAAGAATTGAGAAAGTCCAGTGGATAAAGACTTTGACATTTTTGTAGCTTCCAAGGTATAGGGAGAGTTTCATAAATCGCAACTTAGTGTGAAGGTTAAATTAGTTTAAAATCTTTGAATTGAGGTAAAGGAAGAGCTTTTTTCCTTTAAAAAGTATGACGTAAGTCATCTGGAGACATGGTTTTTTTATGGTTCAGTTTTTCATTCAACCCCTTCAGGGCTTTTGCCTCAAAGACTGAATTTTCAAGTGAATGGTTTTCGCTAAAAGCCCACCTCTACAGACCACCTTACATTTTACTTTGCTTCAGAATTTTTAAAATTATTGAAATGATGCTTTGACTCTTCCACGCTCATGTCTTCATCAAAAACAACTATTCCATACCTCAAGGTATATGTTTTTCCAACTTCCAAGGTCTTGGCTTCATTTCTCGTCGGAGTGAAATTGAGAAATACATTTCCCTTACCTCCCTCAGCATCTTCTGGCCAAACCCTTAATGGTTCAGGATGTGTCCAATTGCCAGGATGACTCATCAATAGTAATCCAGCTTTGACCTCTGAAGAGTTGATTGCACCTTTTATCAAAACCCACTCCGCATCCTTTCCGTCAGCCTCATTTCTTAAGAGATCTTTAGAAGTAATGATGGTACTGTTGTCAGCACCCCAGTCGGCTCTCGCTCTAAATCCAATCCCTCCTCCATATCGATAAGCTTCCAACACAATGTTTTGATTTTGAGGAGAAAGTTTGCTGATGTACTCTACCTGATATTTTTTGCTTTCCGGAGATTTTACACGGATAAGCAATTCTTCCCACATCGCTACCCTATAAGTACCACTCGACATCATTTCCTGATGCTTCTGTCTGACATTGATCTCCACCCAATCCCCATTTTCCTGAACCGATAATATGCTGTCAAACTCCACTCTGCCTTTTTGATCTCCGAGATTCCAAAAATCCACGGATCTCCCTGCAATAGAAGTTTTGGTCCATGGTCCCCAAATCCCGTAATGGTGATAATGGTCTTCGGGATGGATTCTGGTGAGGGTTTCACCCGAAAGCGTGTTTAAGGGATGTATAAAACCTGATTTTGAAAAGGCATTATCCACACCGTCCGGAACAAAGGCTTTTTGGGTTTGATAGAAAAGAAGCAATCTTTGCCCTGACATGACAGCTATCCCTTTATCCTGTACATCCACATGCAGTTGCTGGGCTTGGACGATCTGGGAAAAATAAATCAGACAAAGACTGATCAACAAGATTATTATTAGATTTTTCATGGGTTTGTTTTTTCGTTATATGTTAAGGTTGGGTTCAGTAAAAAGGGAGTAAAGACATTCCCAAATCTTAATTTAACAGTTTTTATGCCATTCAAAAAGTTAATCTGGCAGGTTAAGCAGGTTTTTGATATACTGTACCAAAAAACGGAAACTATGAACAGTCTTTTCTACAAATCATTTTTGATAACCTTGGGATGGCTAGGTATGGTCAATGTGATTTTAGCCCAAAATCTTTCTATCTCTTCAGGTCAAATGGAAGGCTTGGATTTTTTAGAAAAGCAACAACAGCGTTCCGCACAGATGCTGAGAGAAATAGGAGGAATCATCAGTCCATCGGGAAAAGAATTGGAAAGAGCCGAAAAAGTGGCTACATATATGAAAGAAATAGGTTTAACTGATGTGAAAGTGGATGACATGCCCAATGCAATAGGGGTCATTCCTGGAAAGTCAGATCAGGTATTGGTTTTTATCAGCACATTGGATGATTTGGAAACAGTAGCATTGCATCAAAAAGAATCAGGTAAGCTTCCCGTCATTGAAGGCGATAGGGTAGTGGGGCCCGGCACCAATACCAGTTCAATTACTGTGTCTATGCTACTGGCAGCGGAAGCAATTATGAAGTCCGGCCAGATTCCTTCCCATACTTTGGTGTTTGCAGCAGTGGCGCAGGAGGAGACCGGACTGAAAGGCATGCACCATGTCTACAATCAATTTAAAGATAAAAGTGTGGGGTTTGTGGATATCCTTGGGGATGGTAGAAGTATCAGTTATGGTGCAATGGGCATACACTGGTACAAAATCAAAGCCACAGGTCCGGCAGGCCATACCCTTCGGGGCGGATTGCCCAATGTAAACCAAGGGATGGCAAAGGCCATAGATAGGATTTTTGATATGGATTACAAAGAGGACCGGACGGTGATCAACGTTTCGATCATAGAAAGTGGTAAAGTTTTTAACCATAAACCGGAAACGGCCTGGTTTTCTTTGGACATGAGAAGTCTTAATAATGAGACCTTATCCGAAATGGAAACCAAAGTGTTGAATATACTCGAAGATGTTTCTAAAGAGACCAATATAGGATTGGAAATGGAACCCTTTCAGATCACTCCAGGTGGTCAGATTCCAAATGCTTTGGATACCCCATTAGTTTCTCATGCCAAAGCTGTCAGCGAATACCTCGGATTTACTCCAAATATGTCCAATGCAGGTAGCAGCAATATGAATATTGCCATTGCCGGGGGAACTTCGGCTATTGGGCTTGGAGGTGAGAGAGGTGGTCAACGTGGATTTCCAGATGAGTGGGCTTCAATCCCCAATATGATAAATGCAGCCAAGCAAGTTTTCCTTTTGGGGACCTATGATTGGTAGGTGGATTGGAAACCTTGGATTTTTAAGCTTGTGTAAAGATTCAATATGTGCTAACCATCTCCATGGCTAGATGGAAGCATGGGTTTTTTTACTCCATCCAAATTCTATTGAACCGAACAGGGTCTGGAGCTTTATCCAGAACCTTGAATTTGATGGTATAATACCCAACTTCATTGAATTCCATTTCTCCCAAAGATAGATCCACAAACTCTTCTGTATAATAGTTTTGATTGGGCTCTACCACAACTTTTCCTGTGGGGGCTAAACTGACTTCCCGCTTTTGATCAATGGCTTGAATCTCGGCCTTTATTTCTTTTCCACTGGGATTGGCAAATGAAATACTTAATTTTTTATTGCCTGCTTCAGCAATGTAGACTCTCCAGCTGATTTGCTGGTCCATTTTCAAATTGAGGTGTTCCGGTGAAACCATTCTGTTTGGAGCCTCCAGTCTGCTGATTTCCAGGTTTTCTTCCAAAGTATTTCCGGCATGAAGGGCAATCCCTCCAAAGCTGGATTCTGCTGCCAGTTCTTTGGCCAGGTTAACATTGTCCGGAAACTCCAGCACCACTACAGATACAAATGGATCAGGTTGTCTGAAAGGTAAATGAATGTGAATCAATGGGCCGGATTGGGTGAAATCTAAAGGTTTTTGAAGCTTATCTGCCAAGAGGTAGGCCTTTGTCGGGTTGGAAGTAATTCCGGTAATTCTTAGGTTTTTATCCAAGGGCCAATTGAATACGTGAAGAAAAACTTTCGCTTTTCCTTGCTCTTTTTTAAAGGAAATCTTTCCCCAATCATGTTGCTTTGGCCTCAATTCCAATCCTCCTGCACCGTAAATGGATTCACCATTGATTTCAAGCCATCTACCCATATCATCTAACCTGGACACAGATTCATAAGGAAGGCTGCCGTCAGCCCTTGGTCCAATATTGAGCATAAAATTACCATTGAGGCTGACATTGTTGATCAGGGCCTGAAGTAATTGATTGCTGGATTTCCAGTCATTTTCCAAAGCATGATATCCCCAAGAATGGGCAATGGTTCCAGGGGTCTGCCAAGGATTTTTTTGATATACAGCTCCCAACTGATTGTCTCCCATAGTCTCGTAGTCAATGTCCGGATCACTTACCGGAAGACCCAATCTGGAATTGATCAGGCAATTGGGTTGTAATTCCCGGACCAAACTGATCACCTGCCGCAATTGCTTTTCCTGAACTATAGTCTCCTCGTGGCCAAGCCACATGTCAAACCATAGCAAAGCCACATCTCCGTAATTTGTCAGCAATTCCCGTAGCTGTGGGATGACTTTTTCCTGCCAGTATTCGTCAAATTGCTCATCGCTTAGGTCTTGGGTCAGTTCTCTATTATGGTCCCAGCCATAAGGGTGTTCCCAGTCCACCCAATGGGAATAGTAAAAGCCCAACTTCATGTCATGTTTTTTGCATGCAGCGGCCAACTCTGCCAAGATATCCCTGCTTTCCGGATCATAATTCTTGAAACTGTAGTTGCCTACTTTGGTATTCCAAAGAGCGAAGCCATCATGATGTTTGGCCGTAATAGTGATATAATGCATCCCGGCTTTTTTAGCCTGTATTACCCATTCTTCTGGATTAATATCCTCCCAAACGAAGCGTTTTGCCAATTCTCCATATTCCTCATTTGAAATCCTGTTTCGGTACTTGATCCATTCTGCATAGTTGTTGAAATGTCGGTGCTTTTCACCTTTCCAGATTCCTTCTGCGCCACTGTAAAGTCCCCAATGGATAAACATTCCAAACCTGGCCTCAGACCACCAATCTGTTCTTGACTCTTGGGCCTGACCGGAAAATTGGATTGTTAATAAAATAAGTAGGAATGTCGAAAAAAGCTTATTCATAAATTCTGGGTTTGTTGGAACAAAGCTAAGTGCTCAGCCATGAACTACTTGATATTAAATTAACCTATTTCTGGATTTTGTTTTCAGACATGTTACATTTTCATTGATTTTTACCTAGTTTGAAAATCATTTGAATCAGTTTTAGGAATTGTAAGCACAGCCAAATGAAAATACTAGCCATTTTGGCTACTCTATGTTTCCTTACATTCGCTTCTCCCATGCTATTTGCCCAAGGTAATCTGATCAGATTGATGTCTTACAATATTTATCATGGAGAAAATCCCTATCAGCTTGGTTCTCCGAATATTGAACAGATATCAAGTTTAATCAAAGATATAGATCCTGATTTTCTTGCCTTGCAGGAAGTGGACAGTATGACACAAAGAACGGCAAATTTTGCCGGTGAAAAACTGGACCTGACCAAGACATGGGCAGAAACAACCTCCATGAACGGTCATTTCGCCAAGGCAATAGACTTCAGTGAAGGCGGATATGGAGAGGCAGTTTTGACCAAAAACAAAGCCAAGTTTGAGTCTGTAAGTTTGCCGGTTCCCGAAGGAGGTGAAGGCAGAAGTATGGCGGTAGCACATGTAGATCTTGATGGTGGCAATAGATTGGCTTTTGCGGGGACACATCTATGCCACGAAAGTCCTATCAATAGAGCAGCTCAAGTGAAAACCATATTGGAGTATTTTAAAGATTTAGATTACCCTGTTATCATCACTGGAGATTTCAATTTTGAATCGGATGAGGGAGGTTATGCCTTGATGAGGGAATATTTTCAAGACGCAGCAGTGGAGGTTGATAATCCCGAGAACACCTATGCCAGTGAAAATCCCAAAATCAGGATTGACTACTTCTGGGTTCCCAAAAATAGCGGGATAAAAGTAGTCTCTGTGCAAACTATTCCAGTAGATTACTCAGACCATTTACCTTTGGTGATGGAGATAAAAATGCCATGAAGTATTGAAATGAAGTATTTAGACTGGAGGCTTTTATAAATTTTCTAAAAAATCACTAATTACACCTAAACCCAAATTAACGATGAAGATTACCCATTCCTATCTTTTGGTATTTATCCTTTTTCTGGCCTCATGCGGCCAGAGGCAAGTTCAAGAAAAAGCGGAAACCACAACAGCGCCAGAGTGGAAACAACTTTTCAATGGGGAAGATATGGACGATTGGATCATCAAAATTTCAAAACATGAATTGGGGGAAAATTTCAAAAATACTTTTAGGGTAGAAGAGGGGCTGATGAAAGTCAGGTATGATGGATACGAGGCCTTTGATCAACAGTATGGGCATATTTTTTATAAGGATCCATTTTCATATTATGTTCTTAGGGTAGAGTATAGGTTTGTGGGAGAACAGGCTCCCGGTGGTGAAGGTTGGGCATACCGTAATTCCGGTGCCATGTTGCATTCCCAAGATCCCAAGACCATGCTTAAAGATCAGGACTTCCCGATTTCTGTAGAAGGTCAGCTATTGGGAGGTGATGGCACAAATGACAGAACTACCAGCAATCTATGTACCCCTGGCACACATGTGGTCATCAATGGAGAACTATTTGAGCCTCACTGCATCAACTCCAATTCCAGGACTTATCATGGAGATCAGTGGGTGACTGCTGAATTTATGGTTTTAGGAGATTCTATAGTTCATCACATCTTGGAAGGAAGATCTGTGATGAGTTATGAAAAACCGCAAATAGGAGGGGGGAATGTAAACCCCTATGATCCGGAAGTCAAAGTTGGCGGAAAACTGTTGGACTCAGGTTACATTTCTCTTCAAAGCGAAAGTCATCCGGTTGATTTTAGAAAAATTGAAATATTGGATCTTTCAGCCTATGGTAAGCAACCAGATAAATTGGTTGAATACCTAAAAGTCAATGGATATGATGCTTTTACAGGGGAAAACTAGAAAGGTTTTAAAGGTTTTAGATATTATAAGATACTAAATTGATATTGGGATATTTGATTTTCCGTTTTCTCACCAAAAGGCATTTTAACCTTGATTTAAACATCGCTTTAGAAGCAATATCCATACATATCGATTTTACTCAAACCATTTATTTATTGGTCCATATTTCACTTTAGGTTCTTTTTAAAAAAATCTATGGTCCTTCCCCAGGCCAGGTTGGCAGCTTCCTCGTCATACCTTGGGGTAGAGTGGTTGTGAAAGCCATGATTGACTTCGGGGTAAAAATGCGCCTCATATTCTTTGCCATGCTCTTTTAAAGCCGCTTCATAATCCGGCCATCCGGCATTGACTCTTGTATCTAATTCCGCAAAATGTAACTGCAATGGAGCCTTGATGGAAGGGACATCTTCCACTGGTGCCTGACCTCCGTAAAAGGGTGCCGAAGCGCCTAAGTCAGGAAGTCTTACGGCCATCATGTTGGACACCCAGGCGCCAAAACAGAACCCTACCACACCCACTTTTCCATTGCATTCAGGGTGGTTTTTCAACAATTCATATCCTTCGATAAAATCCTCCAGGATCTCATTTCTGTCACGCTTGGCCTGCATTTCCCTGCCTTCATCGTCCGTGCCTGGGTAGCCTCCAAATGGAGTCAAAGCATCCGGGGCAAAAGCAATAAATCCAGCTGTAGCAGCTTCATGTGCAGTGTCTTCTACATAAGGATTGAGACCACGATTCTCGTGAACTACAATGATTCCAGGAAGTTTGCCCTTGTTTCCCTTTGGCTTACTTAGAAGGCCTTTCATTTTTCCGGCTCCTTTTGGTGAATCATATTCCAAGTACTCAGCATCTACCCTCGGGTCATCCAGATCAAATCTTTTGGGCTCTGTATAATTGGGTAAAAGGTAACTCATCAATGCCGAAACAGTCAATCCCCCAACAGCAAATGCGCTGAGTTTACTCATAAAACTGCGTCTGTCAATTACATTGTGGCAGTACTGGTCATATAGGTCAAATATTTCCTGTTTCAGATTTTCTTTTTTGATAGGAGTCATAGGATTGTGATTTCGTGATGCTTATAAAACAATAAACTAGGAAAATGTTAACAGAATGAAGTCTTAAAATCTAAGAGCGGGAAAAATCGGTGATTAATGAAAATGGAAAAAGCTCTCTGACTGAGAGCTTTTTCAAAGTAGTTCTGTTTACTCAAGTTAATGGGTCAGATTAAATCTGTTAGGTTTTGAGCATTCACGCAGTAATCTTCATCTTTCCAGAAAGAGATCTGGCAGGTTTTATCAGTCCTTTTCTGACCTTTTAAGCAGAAGTTAATAAAGGTTAGAAATCAATTTTCTATAGATATATTTCCCGAGGTGATACTTCCTTTGATGTCGTGTGCAGCACCATTATCAAGCGTCAGAGATCTGCCTCCTCGAGAATTACCAACAGTAATATTACCTGAGGTAGCTTTCATATAGAAATTGAACTCCTTCAGGTTGGTAGGCGTCTGAATCCTGAAATTTCCAGATGAACCACTCAGGCTGGTATTAGGGCCAAGTCCTGCATTGCTTGCGTTCAGATTGCCAGAAGAAAGCTTGAGATGTCCAAGTTCACCAATGTTTTCCAGTTTAGCATGTCCTGAAGATAGGCTTACATGAATCAACCCATCCACATTTTGGGCATTGATACCTCCGCTACCGGAAGAAAAGCTGACATTACCGATCACATCTTCAATTTTTGTTTTACCTGAACCTACACTTCCATCTACGTCTCCTTTAATATTCTTTAGGGTGATATTTCCTGATCCAGCCTTAGCTGCCAGGTTTCCTGATATATTTCTTGCTACAATTGTACCGGAGCCTACAGTCAGACCTGTATTTTCTGCCGTAACATTATCTACAAGGATTTTGCCTGAGCCACCTCGCATTTCCAATTCCATATCTCTAGGACCCCTGATTTTGATATGTCCTTTGGTTCTCATATTTCTCCAACCAGAATTGGAATTGTTGACTTTGTGGGAGATCTTAAGCACTTCTCCTACAGTCACAAATATAATGTCCTGCTCATGGTTGTTTGATTCCAAAAAGGCATCTACATTGATTTCCTCTAAGCTTGGACTGCCTTCGTATTCTATTTCCAAGGCGCCTCCATTTACTTCGATCCGGTTGATGCCCGTGTAGGATTTGTTTACATCCACCAAGGTTTTCATTTGTGCTTTGGCGGTAAAAACCATTCCAAAAAGGAACAGAGATAAAATGGGTAGTGCTGTTAAATTTTTCATAGCTAAAGTTTTTAAAGTATGATTCCGAAACTTATGGTGTTGACCTGAGGTCCCCTGTCCGTTTGGAACATCTCATTCAAATCGTAATTCATAAATAGATCCACGTTGGCCACGCCGACTTCTAATCTGGCCCCGTACCTGAAGTTGTTGACATATAAATTGGTTCTCTGGAACTCTTTGGTTCTTCTGCCCTGATCATTATTGTAAACAAACTTTCCTCTGCCGCCTAATCTTGTGCCGACGTATGGACCTGCACCTATTCTGATTTTTCCGTTTCCGGTTGTGAAGGTCGGAATAAGTCCGGCATTGAGGTAGGAGGCTGAGATTTTGGATTTGGTACCTCCTCCCGGTGTGAAGTTTTCAAATACAATCCTATCGTCACCTCTAAGGGCCTGAATGTTTCTGTCCTCAAACTTAAAATTGTACCAACTCACTCCAATCATACTTTTTAAGCGAAAATTTTTACCTGGTCTGTAAGTGTAGTCAAAGTTGATGGCGGGGTTCCAGCTTCCCCAAGCACGGACTTCCGGTGCATCTGAGCTTCCGATCCACTGGTTGATACCCAGATCAAATTGCAAATCAGTACTATGGGTATTTGCTTTTTTGATGTATTTTTCCAATTCTTCACCCTCGTACACCTTGGGGCTGGAGTAAAATTCGAAAACTCTTCTTCCTTCTTTGTTTTTAGAAATTTCTATCCTCGTGTCGAAGATGGAGAATACCGTGACGGCTTTTTTAGAGGTTTCCTCTTGTTCTTTTTCCTCTGTATCTCCCTGACCAAAGGCCAGGGTAGATGTCATAAGGAGGACTGCGAAAAAAATCAGTTTCGTTTTCATTGTCGTAGAATTAGGTTTGTTGGTTTAGAAAATAATTCCGAATGCAATAGGATTGAGTTCGTATTGGGAACCTGTTCTGAAAAGCGTGTTCAGGTCATAGGTAGTAAAGAAGTTGACGCGGCCTACGCCGAGCTCACCCCTGATGCCATATCTGAAGTTGTTGAGATGTGTACCGACAGTCTCAAAATCTTTTCTTCTTCCGCCGCCTTCAAGGCTTCTGTATACATACTTGCTTCTTCCTCCCAATCTATAGCCGGCATAAGGGCCTGCTGCAATCCTAAATCCTCTTTTCCCCTGATCATTCATCTGGCCAAAGTCCAGTTTGAATAAACTCATGGCTGTCAAGTAGGAGGCTGAAATTTTACTCTTGAACCCGTTGACATCTGTCCTTTGGATAAACTCAATGTCCCCATCACCACGGATGGCCTGAATGTCTCTGTTTTCAAACTTGAAATTGTACCACTGTACTCCCAAGCCCAGATCCCAGTGGAAACCCTTGCTGAGCCTTTGGCTTGCCATCCAGTTGAGGCCTACATTCCAGCTGCCCCAACCTTTGACAGCAGGTGCTCCTGTGCTGCTGCCTGTACTGGTTTCTCCAGCGGACAAGTAATTGTTGATACCCAGATCCAGGTTGAAGTATGTCCTAAATGGGGGGTCTAATCTTCTTCTTGATCCTGTTTCTACTTTTACCTTGGTGTCTTTGCCTGACTCATCCACATAGATTTTGATGCCTCCGATGTGAACTTCTGTTTCGGGGCCATCTTCCCTTACACGGACAATTTCACGGCTTCCTTTTTTGCCCTGCACTTCTACTACTACCAGTTCGCCTGTCTGCTCATCTACTTCCAGATCAAGTTCTCTGATGATCTGATTGACATTCATATTTTTGAGTCTTTCAAAATCCTCCTTGTTGTCTATGACAAGTATGATCTTGCCGGATTTGCCAAACTCTACAATGATAGAGTCGTTTTGGGCTTGATACATGTCGCTTGAGCTGCCAAATGCAAACTGTACCAAACCGAGCAAGCAAAACAATAAAATGTATTTTTTCATGGGTGTGTTATTTTCTTTAGTTGGTTACTTACTTCTTTCTCTTCGGGGATTGTTATTGGCAAACAGGTTTTCTTTTGCATCCTGCAGGTCTGCAAATCCCTGACCCAGTTTGTTCCAGATTCCCTCTATTTTTTCTACTTTTTCTTCCAGCTCCCCTATCAGTCCCTGTTTAGGAGCCTCTTCTTTCAAGCCTCTGGATTTGATGGTTACTTTGTATACAGGCTCCTCTTCTACAGCAGTATTCAAGGCAATGGTTTCTGTGATTTTAGGTTCGGGAAGTTTGATTTCGGGCACTTCTATGGATATCGGAAGGACCTTGTCTTCCCCGTTCCTGGTTTCTGCTACCATTTTGTCGAAACTTGGTTCTTGAAAGGAAGGAGTAGAAACATTCCCTTTTTGTGGATGGGTTGTTTTTCTTTCCTGCTTATGCTCTGTTCCATTATTCTCTTTTGGCTCAGGAATTACTCCTGTGTTTTCTTCTGTTTCCATTAAAGAAGTATCAGCAGAATGGCCTGAGTCTTTGGATTCGTTTGGTTGAAGTTCGGCTACCTGGTCTTTTGTTTCCGGAGATTCACCGGACCAATTGAGCAAGACTATTCCGGCTGCTAAAAGCAACACGATTGCTGCTGCAATGCTCATGAATGGATAAAATCCGGACTTTTCTTTTTTGGGCAGCTGACTTTCCAGTCTTTCCCAAGCGAGTGCCGATGGTTTTTCCTGATGTTTTTCCAATTTTTCTTTGAAAAATTGGTCAAAGTTTTTTTCATTATTAGCCATTGATTCTCCTTTCTTTTATTTGTTGATCGGCTATTTTTTGTTTCAATACATTTCTTGCTCGATTGAGCTGGGACTTGGAAGTAGACTCCGTAATTCCTAGAAGATCTGCAATCTCTGCATGACTGTATCCCTCAATAGCGTAGAGGTTAAATACCGTCCTATATCCCACTGGAAGTTCTTTGATGAGCTCGAGCAGTTCACTGGTTTCGAGATGTGTGAGTTCATATATGGCATCCGAAACCTGAAGTGTGCTGTCCATTGTCACTTCCATGTTGAGGTTTTTATTGTTTCTCAAGGTCAGCAGGGATTGGGTGACGATGATTCTTTTCATCCATCCTTCAAAGCTTCCTTTTTCCTCAAATTGGGTAAGTTTTTCAAAGATCTTCATAAAGCCTTCAATCATGACATCTTCCGCAAGGTCACGGTCTTTGACATACCTGATGCAAATGGCAAGAAACTTCCCCGAATATTGCTCATAGAGCTGCTGTTGGGCTTTTCTTTCGCCCTTTAGACAGCCTTTGAGCAAATCTCTTTCTGTGGTAAAAGTTTTCTTAAATAGCATTTTGGTTGGCTTTCAAATAGGTAGATACAGCTTTTCAAAAATAGGTTGCACATCTTTCTAAAAAAAGTTAAATATTTTTTAACTACTTCACATTCAATGCAAATTAATGATAAAAAGATCAACTGAGTGCTTACTCACATTCTAAGGGAAAATTATAATTATTTATATCCTTCTTTGAGTTCGGCTCTAATAATTTTTGCTTCCTTTACATGGGCAAAGAACCAATTTTTGGTTTCTAAAAATAGGCTTTCATATTTTTTTCCACTGATTTTTTGGAGCTTGGTCCAGATATGAATCAATTGGTAGTAGCCTACTAACCAGGCAACTAAAAAAGGCTTCCTGATATCGAGTAAAAAATGGAGGGGAAAGGTTCTTAGTTTGGTTGGTAGATATTTTGATGCAACCCTTGGCTTTCTATCGTGTACTATCGAAGTGGACACCTGAATCCCGACTTTAAAACCAAAGTATTGAGCTCTTGCAGCAAGGTTATTGTCTTCTCCATAATGATAAAATTTGGGGTGAAACAATCCAGCCTTTTTTAAAAGCTCAGAGGTCATAAACCAAGAAGCAGCACCTGCAAACTTGACTTCTTTAACCTCTGAAATATTCTTTTTACTTAAATCCTCTCTAAGTTGATCAATATCCGGCTGATAATGTTTTTTTACCTGATTGCTGAAAACCTCATCAAGTTCATCTTCGGAATTTTTTAGTTGAAGAGGGCTAATAATACCATATTCGGGGTTTTGGGAAGATGTCGCCAATAGTTTGGCGATTGTATCTTGTTGTACATAAGCATCTTGATTAAGAAGAAAAACATGTGAATATCCTTTATTCAATGCTTTTTGAATACCGATGTTATTAGCCTTTCCAAAGCCTAGATTAGAAGGTAACTTGATCAGTTCGATTTTATCAAGAAAAGGATCAATCACATCAAGTGTATTGTCACTGGAATTATTGTCCAGTATCATGATGTCTGTTTTTGTAGTGTTATTTAATACACATTGTAGACACTTACGAATCCATTTTGATCCGTTATATGTTACAATTATAGTGATTACCCTGTCCATTTTTTTTAACTAGAAAAGTTTCCTATACCTCTTGGTCTTTTGCTTTAGGTGTTTATCAATTTCAGCGCCATAATACTTTATAAGCAAAAAACCTGAATGCGGAGCTCAGATTAAACCAATATCTGAATGAAAGACTTCACTTTTTTCAAATAAAGAACGCGATAAACTAATACTTTTGTTATTGAGCATAAGGCCCTATTTACAAATCTTATTCAAAGCAAAGGTCTAAATCCATTTTGGATTATGAAAATTATCCTAGGTAAACTTAATTAAGGATTAGGTATTTCAAGATTTGATTTTACAATGGTTCGGTCTTTGATTCATTTATATTAAAGAATTTCATTGGAATACAATGGTCTGTTTTTCAATTTAAAAACAAAGACCTTTTTTTAACATTTAAATTTTATGGCACTTATAGGAGAAATTATTAAGAAAGCAGTGGAGACTGCTGACAGGATTTTTACCAACTCTGATCATGCAGATGCTCAAAAAGAAGTTTTGAAGGAACTTCTGAGTGAGGCAAAGGATACATCTTTTGGTCTGTACTACGAATTCAAAAAGCTTTTGGAAAATGATGACCCAAGAATAGCCTTTTCTGAAAAGGTTCCCTACCACAGTTATGATCAACTTAGAGAAAGGTGGTGGCAACGGGTGATTGATGGGGCTTCTGATATTACCTGGCCGGGGAGAGTTGAGTATTTTGCTGTCTCCAGTGGCACAACAAGCTCAAAGAAACATATTCCCGTAACCGATGAGATGATCAAGGCAATTCGAAAGGGAGGGCTACAGCAAATAAAAGCTTTGGCCGACTTTGATCTGCCTGCTGAATTTTTTGAAAAGGAAATCCTGATGTTTGGAAGCAGTACCAATTTAAAGGAAGTCAATGGTCATTTTGAAGGGGAAATATCAGGGATATCTGCAAGTCAGATTCCTTTTTGGTTTGAAGGGGTTTATCGACCTGGAAAAGAAATCTCTTCTATTCACGATTGGGATGAGCGTGTCGAGGCATTGGCCAAGGAGGCTCATAATTGGGATATCGGTGGGATTTCAGGAATTCCTTCCTGGATCGAACTGATGATGAAAAAAGTCATTGAATACCATGGGGTAGACACGATACACGATATCTGGCCTAACTTTCAGGTGTATACTTCAGGGGGTGTTGCTTTTGAACCATACAGAAAAAGCTTTGAGAAAATCACCGGTAAACCTATCATCGTGATTGATACTTACCTGGCCTCAGAGGGGTATGTTGCCACTCAGATCCGAAAGGAAACAGATGCCATGGCCTTGATTACAGACAATGGGATTTATTTTGAGTTTGTCCCGTTTACACCGGGCAATATGGATGAAAATGGTTCTGTAAAGCAAGATGTAAAACCATTGACCATTGAGCAAGTCGAAGAAGGAGTGGATTATGTTCTGATTATATCCACAGTTTCTGGCGCTTGGAGGTACATGATTGGTGATACCATCGCATTTACGGATAAAAGCCGTGCAGAAATAAAAATCACAGGAAGAACAAAGCATTTTCTAAATGTGGTAGGGTCTCACCTTTCTGTGATACAGATGAACAAAGCTATGGAAGACTTGGATGAGGAATTTGGCTGTGACATCAAGGAGTTTACCGTAAGTGCAGTGGAAGAAGACGGAGATTATTACCATTCCTGGTACTTAGGACATTCGGGCGACTGTGCTTTCGATGAGGAAAAAGTTGCCCAAAAGCTGGATGGAATTCTACAGGAGAATAATAAAAATTATAGGGTGGCCAGGAGCAAGGCACTGAAGGGAGTAAAAGTCAAAATTGTTCCTGATGCTTATTTCCAAAAATGGACAGAAGAAACCAAGCAAAAAGGAGGACAGGTAAAAGTCCCTCGCGTCATGAAGGAGAAGGACTTTAAGGAATGGGAGGAATTTATTGAAAAACTCTAGGCTTATATTAGGATATTGGAAAGCATTTAAGCCTTTCCAATATCCTCCATCATCATCATTACTTCTTCCGGCGGGACATATAACCTATTGATTTTATCCAAATACCTAGGGCTCATGCCTGCCTGATTGAGGATGAAATCTTTGGTTTTGAGGATATATTCTCCCAAGCCATGATTGACTGCATAGGTATCTGCAGCTCTTTCTGCCGAAATGATAAAACTTTTAGAGGTAAGATAACCGATTCCAAAAAGAATCATTGACCAAGTGTTTTTATGGGTGTAATCCATAACATGCCCGAGTTCGTGGCCGATCCAACCCAAAAGCACGTCTTCAGGCAGTTGCTCGATAGGAATACTTTTGCCTTTCAATTTGAAACATTTGCTTATTTTGATCAAGTAACTTCTGGATGAAAATCCCAGCATGGTGACAAACTTGGGTTGAGCCTGCATTACTGATTTCCTTATGTTGTCATTGATGACAAATTCTATCCTATGATTGTTGAGCTCAGGATAGTAGCTTAAAGCCTCTATACTGATTTCCCTGATTTTTGGGGGCACATTGTCTTTGAAAATTGCGTTTCCTGTATCGATCATATTTTAAAGCTTGCAAAAGTAGTGCAAAATGGATTTAAGGTATAATTCTATGTTTGTATTACTTTTTTTAGAACGTATAGTTTTTTTGATTTTTGTGAATAATATATTATGATTATTCGCTTACTTACAAGTAGAATCTAAATAATGGAATAAACCTATGATTTCTAGCCAATCCCGATAAACCGGGACAAGTTATCCATGAATATCCAATATCTATAAGTATCGGATTGATCTAAGCCTTATTTAAATTGGTTATTGGTATAATTGCGGATATACATATAATATATTGTATCCATTTTTTTTAAACCCTTTAAGAAATTTTTTTCAGACGAAATGAGATTTTTTTCATTTTGATAAATCCAGTTTGAAAGGCTGCATCGTAATTTATGTCATTACTAAAACCAACTAAGCATGAAAAATTATTTTAATTCCTTAAGAGCCACAAGGCTTATGATGATTTTAGTTGCAGCTTTCACTTTTGCTTGCAATGATGATGAGAACCCGGCAATCCCTCCAGTAGATGATGATCCTATGCCGGGAATGGCACCTGATGTGAATTTTACAGCTTTGTCTGATGACAACAGGATTATGATGTTCAATGCCCGTGACTTGGATTCACCTATGGATTCCAAGTCTATTACAGGTTTGGAAAGCGGTGAAATGATAGTCAGTATTGATTATAGACCAGCTACGGGACAACTTTACGGATTGGGAAGCTCCAGTAGACTTTACTTGATCAATGAAAACAACGGAGAAGCAACAGCTTTAGGTGAAGGACCTTTTTCTCCTGCCATAGATGGTGACAATGCCTCTTTGGATTTTAACCCAACTGTAGACAGGATCAGGTTAGTGACTGCAAGTGGTCAAAATTTGCGTCTTCATCCGGAACTTGGTACAGTAGTAGCTGAAGACGGAATGATCAGTGGAGGAGATGATCCTATGATTGGAGCAGTTGCCTACACTAATTCCGTGGCCGGAGCATCCTCTACAGCTTTGTATGATATTGATTTTTCTGCAAATAAGCTCTTTATCCAAGACCCGCCAAATGATGGTGGACTTCAGGAAGTTGGAGATCTGGGTGTTGATTTTATGGGTATGGGTAATTTTGATATCAACCCTGATAACAGTGCTGCCCTTGCAGTTACTTTGAATGAAGGAGAATCCAGGTTATACACCATCAATCTGGAAACAGGTGCTGCCCAATGGGTAGGTACTTTCGGGAATGCTGTTTTGGGAATTGCATTCAAAACCGACCCTGTAGCTTTTGCTACTACTTCTGGAAACATGTTGGAGAGATTTAACCCTATGAG
This sequence comes from Arthrospiribacter ruber, assembly GCF_019343195.1. Classification (GTDB taxonomy): domain Bacteria; phylum Bacteroidota; class Bacteroidia; order Cytophagales; family Cyclobacteriaceae; genus Arthrospiribacter; species Arthrospiribacter ruber. Next base: position 548,138 of record NZ_RPHB01000002.1, on the reverse strand, counting down.
TCCAAGTAGCAATGCAGTGGCATTGGATGGATTGAATGAAGGAGAGACGATAGTAGGATTGGATTTTAGACCTGCTAATGCGACCCTTTACGCGATCTCTAATCAAAGCAGAATGTTTACAGTCAATACAGCCAATGGTAGTTTGATGGCTGTAGGAGATGGGCTATCCCCGATGCTTGAAGGTGAAAGTTTCGGTTTTGATTTCAACCCTACTGTAGACAGAATAAGGTTGGTCAGCAATACAGGACAAAATTTGAGATTGCATCCAGATCTGGGTACGGTAGTGGCAGTGGATGGCAACCTAAATCCAGGTACCCCATTCATAAATGGCGCTGCATATACAAACAATATTCCTACAGCAGAGACTACAGTTCTTTTTGTGCTGGATAGCAATAATGGAATGCTATACAGACAAGATCCACCTAATGATGGAGGCTTGGTAGAGATCGGATCACTTGGAGTGGAATTTACAGCCGAAAATGGTTTTGACATTGGAGGTATGTCAGATATGGCATTTGCTCTTCTTACTGTAGACGGAATGACAGGTGTATATAGCATTGATTTGTCAACAGGTGAAGCAAGTAAAGTGTCGGACTTCAATGTGCAGGCTACAGCCATGGCAGTAGGGTTGGGCTTCTAACTTCATGGTCTGTTGCTTGTCACCTATAGGTCATCCCTTTTGGGATGGCCTTTTTGTTTTTTAGGGCTAATTTGAGATATATTTTGGAATAAAAGGAATTGGCTATACCTTGATAATTTATTAAAAGTCAAAGAAATATGCTTCCCTCTCAATAATTAAGTCAATATGATAGAAATTAGTAGAACTCAAGCGATTGATCCTGATTTTATTGAGCTTGTGATAGATTTGGACAAAGAACTTGCCGTTAGAGACGGGGACGATCACGAATTTTATGATCAGTTCAATAAGCTGGATAAAATCGAGCATGTCGTGATTGCCTACCTTTCTGGCAGCCCTGTGGCTTGCGGAGCAATAAAAAAGTATGATGAAAAACGTATGGAAATCAAACGCATGTTTGTCAAACCGGATTGTAGAGGAAAGGGCATAGCGAGTGGCCTATTGATGGAACTGGAAATTTGGGCGGAAGAGTTGGGTTATGATTTTTGTATATTAGAAACTGGGGTGAATCAACCGGAAGCCATTGCTCTTTACCAGAAAAATGGATACCTACAAATTCCCAATTATGGTCAGTACCAAGGAGTTGAAAACAGCCTGTGTTTTGAAAAATTCATAAAAACTTAAAAGGCGTAAAAGTAATTAGATTTTTTCTCCCTTTACGATTCTGTAGGTCTGTTGCCCTATCTCCAGTTCTTCATTGGTAGGAATGACAAATACCTTCGTTTTGGAAGAGGAAGGATTGATTTCCCTTATTTCTGAAGAATGCTTTTGGTTGGCTGTATTGTCCACCTGAATTCCGAAGTAATCCATGTTTTTACATACTGCCGCTCTCATGTCAGGATCATTTTCTCCAATCCCCGCGGTAAAAACTATAGCATCCAATCCATTCATTACAGCAGTGAAAGCCCCAATATACTTTTGGATTCGGTAAGCGTAAATTTCATAAGCCAAAGTTGCATTTTTATTTCCTTTTTCGATTGCATTTTTTACATCCCGCATGTCACTTGATCCGGTCATTCCCAAAAGTCCACTTTTCTTATTGAGAAGCTCATTGACTTCTTTTGGAGAGAAGCCTTTTTGATTAAGTAAGTAGAAAATAATGGAAGGATCAATGTCTCCACATCGGGTACCCATGACCAAGCCCCCCATTGGTCCCAGTCCCATGGTGTTGTCCATGGATTTTCCACCTTTTACAGCTGCCATACTGCTTCCGTTTCCAAGATGGATGGTGATGATCTTTGCATCGGGCTTATTCAAAAGTTCAAATGCGATTTTGCTGACATATTGGTGCGAACTTCCATGGAACCCATACGCTCTGATTCCCATCTCGGTATAAAACTCATTTGGGATAGCATATCTGTATGCTTTTTCAGGCATGCTCTGATGAAAGGCAGTATCAAAAACAGCCACTTGTTTGGCTTTTGGGAAAATCCTTTCTGCTACTTTGATTCCCAACAGATTTGGCGGATTGTGCAAAGGGGCCAGTTCTATGAGTGATTCAATTTTTTGCTTTACTTCATCCGTGATGATCGTAGTGGATGCAAACTGATCTCCTCCATGCACCACCCTATGACCTATGGCCTCAACTTCCTCCATGCTGGTCAAAACCCCTTTTTCACCATCTACCAAAAGGTCTGTGATAAGTTGAAGTCCTTCTTCATGGTCTTTGATTGGTTGGGATATTTGAAAAACCTCCTCCCCTCCATCTTTAAAGATCTTGTGTTTTAAAGTGGATTGATCCAATCCAATCCTGTCAACCAAACCCGAACAAATGGGTGATTCATTGGGCATATCAAACAGTTGGTATTTTAGAGAGCTGCTTCCGGAGTTGAGTACGAGGATTTTCATGATTTAGAGATGTGAGATGAGAGATGTGAGAATCAAGAAGCGAGATGCGAGAGACGAGAGACAAGAAATAAGAATAGGGTCAGCCGACTTAAAACCATTAACCATTAACTATAAACCAATGACCATTGACTGTTGACTATAAACCATTAACCAAATAACTATTCACTATTCACTAAATTTTTCCCTTCACCCTTCTTCCGCCTGAATGGCAGTGATGACTACTGTATTATAGATGTCATCTACTGTACAGCCTCTACTGAGGTCGTTGACAGGTTTGTTCATTCCCTGTAGCATTGGGCCAATGGCAATGGCTCCAGTCTCTCGCTGCACGGCTTTGTAAGTGTTGTTGCCGGTGTTGAGGTCTGGGAAGATCAGTACAGAGGCATTTCCTGCTACTTTCGAATCGGGCATTTTTTGCTTCCCAGTTGTAGGGTCCACTGCAGCATCATATTGTATAGGGCCTTCTACCATTATATCAGGTCTTTTGCTTTTCACTATTTCTGTGGCTTGTCTCACTTTTTCCACATCTTCACCTGATCCTGAAGTTCCTGAGGAGTAGGAGAGCATGGCCACCCTCGGTTCAATTCCGAATTTGGCACTGGTGTCTGCTGAAGAAATGGCAATCTCTGCCAGTTCAGCAGCCGATGGATTGATATTGATCGCACAGTCTCCAAATATGGTGACACGGTCAGGTAGGCACATGAAGAAAACGGATGAAACCAGTGAGATTCCTGGCTTTGTTTTGATAAATTGAAGGGCCGGTCTGATGGTATGGGCAGTAGTATGTGCCGCACCCGAAACCATTCCGTCAGCATGTCCTTTATGAACCATCATGGTACCAAAGTAAGCAACATCGGTCATTAAGTCGCGGGCCACCCCAATAGGCATGTTTTTTCCTTTTCTAAGTTCAAAGAGGGTGTTGGCATAATCCTCAAAAAAAGGGGAGTCTTGCGGATTGATGATCTGGCAATTGTCTTGACCAAGACTCAATCCTAGCCTGTTTATGGAGGAAATAATGTCGTCTTTGTCCCCTAAAAGGCTGATGTTGACTATTCCGTGGCGCACCAGTCTGTCTGCGGCTTTTAGTATTCTGTCGTCATTTCCTTCAGGAAGTACGATGTGCTTCTTTTTGCTCTTTGCCCAGCTTACCAGTTGGTATTGAAACATCCTCGGAGTCATGCCTGAGGCCTTGAAGGAGGCAATGTTTTTTTCCAATTTTCCCATATCCATATACTTTCTGAAAGTATTGATGGCCATATGTATTTTCTCAGGATTGGAAGGATTGAATTTGGAGTGGATATTGGCTACTTTGGTCGCAGCATAAAATGAAGGCTCCTCAACTCTTAAAATAGGCATAAGGGTATTGGTCCCCTGAATCAGTTTGATGACTGAATCAGGTACCTCAAAGCCACCAGTAAGCACAATTCCAGCGATTTTAGGATAATTTTTGGATAGGCTTGCCTGCAAAGTAGCTAATAATATGTCAGATCGGTCACCTGGAGTCACAATCAATACATTGGGCTTAATGTGATTGAGAAAGTTTCCTATTTGCATTGCCCCGAAGATGAAGTGGTCCGCACGGTTGTTCATTTGCTCTTCTCCAAACATGATTTCAGCACCCAAATGCTCTTTTACTTCCCTTAAAGAGGGACTTTTCAGTGCTGTTATTTTTGGAATCACTGCGATCTGAATCTCAGGTTTCACTTGTTGAATAAGGGCTGATTTTACCTGCTCCAGATCAGCTTGGTCTACTTTGTTGATTACCACAGCTATCACCTTTACTTTACGCTGGAGAAAATTGTTGATGGTGACATTGACAGCACTGCAAATTTGTGAAATAGACTTTCCGTCGCCTGAGGTTACAATGATTACAGGTGTGTTTAGGTTTTTTGCTATGGCCAAATTGGCATCAAATTCAAAAGCAGTCCCTTCGCCCAAAAAATCACTGCCTTCAATTATGGTGAAATCATTATCAGCTTCCAGGCTTTTAAATTTGGAAATGATGGTGTCGATGATTTCATTTTGCATGCCCGATTGTGCTAGGATATTAGCTTGCTCCCGGGTATAAGAAAAGGTTTTTTCTATTTGTAATGGGAGATTGAAATGTCCTATAAGGGTTTCAATATGACTGTCCGGCTTTACGCTTGGTTCCTGATTGATGATGGGCTTGAAGTAGCCTATTTTTTGGGTGCGCGCCAGAAGCATGTCAACTAGGCCTAATGCGACGATGGATTTGCCACTGAATGGCTCTGCTGTAGCTATAAAAATGCTTTTGTTAGATTGCATAGACGTATTGTTTGAGGTCCCAAAATTAGGAGAGGTCAAAGGTGATTTTCCTGATGAAAATGACCTGAAAATATGATTTAAATCACTTCGCTTGTCTTTTTAAAGCTTTGGAAAACCACCTTCTGTCAGCAGCTTTATCCAAGCTGACATTGATTTCGAAACATACTAAGATAATCAGTGAGGTAATAAAAAGCCAGAGCATGACGGCAATCATCGCCCCTATGGAACCATAAAGTTTGTTGTATGTGGCAAAATTATTCAGGTAAAAAGAGAAAAGATAAAAGCCGAAATTGATCAAAAAACCCGCTGTAACAGAGCCTACTGAGAAAAATTTCCATTTGTCATGTACAGCAGGTGCAAACCGAAATATGTATGCTGTGGCCACTGTAAAAACAGAAAGGAGAACAATAAACCTGAAGGCCGTCAACATGTAGTAATAAAGGTTGCTGGAAACGATTTCCCATTCGGAAATGGCATAAAGCACACTACTGCCCAATATCATGATGATTACTGCGCCACAAATGGCCAATACCAATACGGTGACAATACTCACTGCGATCAGTCGTGTTTGCCAAAAACTCCTGTTTTCTTTGGTCCTATATACCGCATTGAAGGCATTCATCATGGATACTACCCCGTTGGTAGCCAGGAAAAGTGCTAGGAAAAAACCAATGGAGAGCAAACTCTGCCGAGGCCTGCTGACAATGTCCATTATGGTAGCTTCAGCTTCTTGGTAGATGCTTTCTGGGATAAATTCATTGATAAACATCAGGATGTTTTGGGTAGTCACATTTTTAAAAAACAGACCGATGTAGGGAATGATGTTGAGTAGAAAAAGCAATAATGGAAACATGGCTACCGTAAAGCTAAAGGCCATGGCGCCAGCTCTTTCATTGATTTCATCCTTTCTGATTTGCTCAAGGAAAATCTTACTTACATCATAGACATTCTGATCAGGATTTCCAAAGTGGATATTCCTCAAAAGCTTTGCCTTTCTGGTAAACTTGATGGAAAATAAGCGTATCCATTTTTTCACTGAAAAATCGATTAATCAAAATACGGTTGCAATAAATCTAGTAAATATTGGGGAGGTCTACAGGGTCTATGACTGTCTTTTTTCAAAAAGGTCAATGTAGTCCAGCCTTTTGTAAGCAGTTCGTTTGCTTCATTGAATACTTCATATTCAAACCTGATCCTTATTCCTGGCATTTCAGGGATTCGGGTTTTGATGGTCAAAAGCTCATCATATTTGCCTGGTTTGATGAATTGAGTATGCAGCTCCAATACCGGCATGATAACCCCGTCCTCTTCCATTTGTTTGTAAGAAAAACCAGCTGCTCTGAGGGCTTCCACCCTTGCAACTTCAAAATACATGGCATAGTTGCCATAGTAAACATAGGCCATTTGGTCGGTTTCGGCGTATCTGACTCGGACTTGGGTAGAGGCTTCAAACATGATCAATAGATTTTGGATCGGTTGAGGGCTGACTGGTATTTTCTGGCATTGCTCAGGTGCTCATTGAAGCTGGTAGCAAATGCATGATAGCCCGAAAAATCATCCTTGGCGCAGAAATATAGATAGGTATGGTCTTCATAATTGAGTACCGCTTCGAGTGCGGAGATTTCAGGAAGGTTGATAGGGCCGGGAGGCAAACCTGTGTATTTGTAAGTGTTGTAAGGACTGTCTACTTCTTTGTGGACATTGAGAACCCTTTTTATACCAAAATCTCCCACAGCAAATACCAAGGTAGGATCTGCCTGCAAGGGCATATTGATCTTAAGCCTGTTGAGGTAGACTCCAGCAACTCTGGGCCTTTCATCAGCCATCTGGGTTTCAGCTTGTACTATGCTGGCCAAGGTAGAAACTTCCGTTTGGTTCAACCCCAATTGACTTGCCTTGTTTTTTCGTTCTTCCGTCCAAAACTTATTGTATTCATTGTAAAGCCTGTCAAAAAGTTTTTCTGCTGAGGTGTTCCACCATACTTCATAAGTGTTTGGAATGAACATGGACATGATGGTTTCTTCTTCAAACCCGAATTTCCGGATATATACAGAGTCAGTGAGCAAATCCATGAATTGTTGCTCGCTGATTTCCAGATTGCGGCTGATTTTTTCGGCAAGTTCCTCTTTGATCCTTACGTTGTTGAAAGTAACCATTACAGGTGTCTGCTGACCTGATCTCAGCATCCTTACCAGGTTGATGTTATTGGTTTTTGGAGAAATGGTATAGAGACCGGGCCTGACAGCTTCCTGGTATTTCATCATTTTAGAGACAAAGCTAAAAGATACCACGTCGTTGATGATGTCATTTTGATACAATGTGTCTACCACCATCTGAAAAGTGGCATTACTTGGTATTTTAATGGTTCTTCCCTGTTCTTTGTCCACGAGTGCATTGGGACTGAAAAAAGCCTGATAAAAATAAAAGGATAAAGATGTCAACAGTACCGAGAAAGTGACAATAAAGATGAGCAGGAATTTGGTTTTTTTATCTCCCAACATAATTTTAGCTTAACCAAAGGAATAACGGCAAAAATAGAGAATTTTGTTCAAGGGGCTAGTCAAGAATTGAATCTATGGAAAAACCAATACGGGTAACCTGTGCCATCATTGTCCATAAAGGCAGGGTTTTGGCTGCCCAAAGAAGCGAAAAAATGCATCTTTCACTCAAATGGGAGTTTCCCGGTGGCAAAGTGGAATCCTCTGAAAATGAGGAGGAATGCCTGATTCGGGAAGTGAAAGAGGAACTGAATTTGGATATTGATGTCTTAGAAAAGTTATCACCCAACGTGCATCAGTATCCCAAGAAGAAAAAAATTGTTTTGATCCCTTTTCTGTGTCATTATAAGGGAGGAGAACTTTCTTTAAAAGAACATAAAAGTGCGGCATGGCTATCACCTTCTGAACTACTGAATCTTGATTGGGCAGAGGCAGATATCCCTATTGTGGAGGAGTTTATCAAACTTTTTAGGGATTCTTTAAGTTGAATAATTGTATCTTAAGTGATGGTTTTCAATTGCCAAAAACTGGATTTTGGTTACATTTAGCATTATTTTCTCAATTTTTATCCAAGTCTTATGCCTGCAGAATTCATCAAGCTTTATCCCGAAAATCCTGAAATCAAAAAAATTGAAAGGATAGTGGAAATACTTAGAGATGGAGGAGTGATCATCTATCCTACTGATACAGTGTATGGTATGGGGTGTAATATTCACAATCAAAGAGCCGTAGAGCGGATCGCGCAGATCAAAGGGATTAAGCCCAAAAAACACAATTTTTCATTTATCTGCTATGACCTGAGCAACATATCGGAATACACCCGTGCTCTGAGTACTCCGGTTTTTAAAGTTATGAAAAAGGCACTTCCGGGACCCTATACCTTTATTTTGGAGGCAAACAATTCGGTTCCAAAAATCCTGAACAGCAATAAAAAGACCGTTGGTATCAGGGTCCCAGACCATTCGATTCCCAGACTTTTGGTGAAAGAACTGGGGTACCCTATTTTGACTACTTCTATTCATGATGAAGATGAAGTGGTCGAGTACAGTACGGACCCCGAACTGATTTATGAAAAATATAGGGACCTGGTAGATGTGGTGATTGATGGAGGGTATGGCAATAACGTAGCGTCTACAGTGTTGGACTGCACTGGTCCGGCAATAGAAATAGTGCGGGAAGGACTAGGGCCTATAGAGGACATTTATTGATATTTGTCCAATAAATTACACAGAATGGGAATTTTAACAGAACTGTATTACCTGCCTAATATTGAGTATTTTACGGCCATAGAAGGGGAAGGTGTATTGGTGATAGACGATTGTGAGAATTTCAGGAAACAAAGTTATAGAAACAGAACTTCTGTGCTATTGGCCAATAAAACCGAAACACTTTCCGTTCCCGTATATGAAGGCAATAAACAAAAGCCTTACAGAGACATCAGGATAGATTACCATCAAAAATGGCTCAATATTCACTTGAGAGGTATACAATCCGCATACGGTAAAGCGCCTTTTTTTGAATTCTATTTTCCTTATTTCGAGCAGGTATTCAGACAAAATGTGCCTTTTCTGATGGATTTAAACTTGAAGCTACTGACAGTTTGTCTGAAATTACTGAAGACCAATATCCAGGTGCAGCTATTGAGTGAAGCAGGAGAAAATCATGGTCTCAGGGATTTGAGGGGAGTTATCAAGGCAAAAGAAGATTACAAAAGCCGTGAAATCTACAGGCCTTCCCCGTACAATCAGCTTTTTGGTCTAGACTTTGTACCAAATTTGAGTGTTATCGACTTGTTGTTTTGTCAAGGTCCGGAAGCACCCTCAATAATTAGGGCTTCAAAAAAAAATGATTGAACATTCGTTAAATGGATTGTGTTTTTAAAACAAATTAGGTAACATTAATACAGATTTCAAATCAAATCAGAAAGGATATAAATGGAAGCAAAATTTTCAAACAGGGTCAAAGAGGTGATCTCCCTAAGCCGAGAGGAAGCGCTACGGTTAGGGCATGATTACATTGGTACAGAGCACCTCTTGCTGGGTATGATTCGTGAAGGAGAAGGAGTGGCTGTTTCCATATTGAAAAAAATGGGAGTTCCATTAGATGAGCTCCGCAATTCTATTGAGAGGGCTGTAAAAGGCACTGCCAATCACAATGTGAAAAATCTTGCCAATATTCCTTTGACAAGACAATCCGAAAAAGTATTGAAGATTACTTATCTGGAGGCAAAAATTTTCAAAAGCCAACTGATAGGTACGGAGCACTTGTTGCTTTCCATACTTCGTGATGAAGACAATATTGCTACACAGATACTACACAAGTTCGACACCAATTATGATTCGGTAAAAGAGATGCTGGAATTCCAAACAGATTCAGGACCAAGGTCCAAAGCAGAGGCAGATGATCCTGATGAGGATGGTTCCAAGCTTTTCGGTTCATCATCAGGTAGCTCTTCCGGAAGTTCATCCAAAACATCAGGAGAAAAATCCAGAACACCTGTTTTGGATAATTTTGGCAGAGACCTCACCAAAATGGCCGAAGATGACAAATTGGACCCTATCATTGGTAGAGAAAAAGAAATTGAAAGGGTAGCACAGATTCTTTCCAGAAGAAAGAAAAACAACCCCATACTGATCGGTGAGCCGGGAGTAGGTAAGACAGCCATAGCGGAAGGTCTTGCCCTGAGGATCATACAGAAGAAAGTATCGAGAGTGCTTTTCAACAAAAGGGTAGTAACGCTTGACTTGGCTTCACTAGTGGCCGGTACCAAATACCGTGGACAATTTGAGGAAAGAATGAAAGCGGTCATGAATGAACTGGAAAAATCACCTAATGTGATCCTTTTCATCGATGAGCTGCATACCATTGTCGGTGCAGGAGGGGCAAGCGGTTCTTTGGATGCATCCAACATGTTCAAGCCAGCCTTGGCCAGAGGAGAAATCCAATGTATTGGAGCTACCACATTGGATGAATACAGACAGTACATAGAAAAAGACGGTGCTCTGGCAAGAAGATTCCAAATGGTAATGGTAGACGCTACTTCACCTGAAGAAACGATACAGATTCTAAACAACATCAAAGACAAATATGAGGATCATCACAATGTTATCTACACAGATGAAGCGATTGATGCTTGTGTAAAATTATCTGATAGATACATCTCTGACAGGTTCTTGCCTGACAAAGCCATTGATATTTTGGATGAAGCAGGAGCAAGGGTACATATCAACAATATCCATGTGCCTGAGGAAATCCTCAAACTGGAGCAGGAAGTAGAGGACATCAAAGTAGAGAAAAACAGGGTTGTGAAAAGCCAGAAATATGAAGAGGCCGCACAACTTAGAGATAAAGAAAAGAAATTGTTGGAGCAGCTGGAAAATGCCAAAACCCGATGGGAGGAAGAGAGCAAGACCAAGCGCTACACTGTGGAAGAAGAAAATGTGGCTGAAGTGATCGCCATGATGACCGGAATTCCAGCCAAAAGAATTGCCCAAAATGAAGGAGCAAAGCTTTTGAATATGAGCGAGGAACTTTCAGGAAGGGTAATTGGGCAAGAGCAGGCCATTAAAAAACTCACAAAGGCTATTCAGAGAACAAGGGTAGGTCTGAAAGATCCCAAAAAGCCGATTGGCTCATTCATCTTTCTTGGACCAACTGGTGTGGGAAAGACAGAATTGGCCAAGATTCTTGCAACCTATCTTTTTGACAAAGAAGATTCTTTGATCCGTATTGACATGTCTGAGTATATGGAAAAATTCTCCGTGTCCAGACTGGTAGGAGCACCTCCGGGATATGTGGGATATGAAGAAGGCGGTCAGTTGACGGAAAAAGTCAGACGAAAGCCTTATTCTGTAGTCTTGTTGGACGAAATTGAAAAAGCACACCCGGATGTATTCAATATTCTACTTCAAGTCCTTGATGACGGGATTTTGACTGATGGTCTTGGAAGAAGAGTGGATTTCAGAAATACCATTATCATCATGACCTCCAATATCGGGGTGAGAGATCTGAAGGACTTTGGAGCGGGTATTGGATTTGCTTCCAAAGCCAAGCAACAAAGCATGGACGAGGTGATGAAATCCACCATTCAAAGCGCCTTGAAGAAAGCCTTTAGTCCGGAATTCCTCAACAGGCTGGATGATGTGGTAGTTTTCAATTCTTTGGAAAAAGAACATATTCATAAGATCATAGATATCAGTTTGAATAAGCTGTTCAGTAGAATTACCGACTTAGGTTATACCATAAAGCTGACGGATAAGGCTAAGGATTTCATTGCGGATAAGGGCTATGACCAACAATATGGTGCAAGACCTTTGAACAGGGCGATCCAGAAGTATCTTGAAGATGCCTTGGCCGAGGAAATCCTCAAGGGAGAATTGTCAGATGGTGATGTGATTACGGCTGATTATGTAGGAGAAGGAGAGGAGTTGACCATTAAGGTTGACAAAAAGGAAAAAGCCGAGTAAAGTTGTTTAACACCAGATTTTAGTAATAAAGCGGTCAGCATTTGCTGATCGCTTTTATGTTTTATATATAATGCTCTTTTTTCTTAATTCAATCGCTCTTTGAATTAAGACAACACCCTTTTCATTTGGGGTTTTTTACCCATTTTTTTCAGGAAATTGTAATGTGACCTTACAGCTCCGAAAAAGTTGGTGTTTTCGTGATAAGGTAATCCAAAATCTTGAGCGGTTTCCTTTACTATGTCGGAAATTGCAGGGTAATGCACATGGCAGATATTTGGGAAGAGATGGTGCTCAATCTGGTAATTTAGCCCTCCAAATATAGAAGTGATGAAACTGTTTTTCCGAGCAAAATTTGCTGTGGTTTTCATTTGGTGAACAGCCCAAGGGTCTGAGATACTTTTGTTGGAATGTGGCTCAGGCATATCTGTTTCCTCCACAAGGTGCGCCAATTGGAATATGTTGCCCATAACCATTCCTTCCGCCAAATGCATAACCAAAAGAATTGCTAATACAATATGCCAGGCAAAGGGCATTACAATCAGGGGAATAACAAGAAAAATAGTGTAATACAGTGCCTTGTATCCAAATAGTTTGAAGTATTCTGATCTGGGAGGTTTTTTCCCTTTTTCTCTTAATGTCTCATCAAAAAACTTCATATAATCTTTTTTGAAAAACCAGGAAAGAGAAGATAAAGAATACAGCATGAAAGAATAGAATTGTTGATATTGGTGTATGGGTTTCCAGTCTTCATTAGAATTAATTCTTATGATACCGGGTGCTACTTCCAAATCAGCATCATGGTCTACGATATTGGTCAGGGTATGGTGGATTTGATTGTGGGTGATTTTCCAGACATACTCATTAGCACCGATCAGGTTGAAAAGCCATCCTAAGCTTGAATTTACCCACCTCTTATCTGAAAATGACCCATGTAGTGCATCATGGCAGATATTGAAGCCGATAAGTGTCATGGTGATCCCCAGCCCTGCTGCGAGCAGGAAGTGTATGAAAATGGGGAAATGGCCAAATACCAGTAGGCCGTAAAGACCCACTAAAAGTCCAATGAGGATAATGGATTTTAGGACCATTTGCCAATTGGCTTTTTTGGATAAATTGTTTTTATCGAAATAGGAATTTGTCTTTTCTCTAACTGTTTGGAGAAATTGCGATTGATCGCTTTCCCCGAATTTTATTTTTCTGGACATAATGGTCTTGTTCAAGTAAATTTGTAGTTACTCGATGATTTCAAGTGTTGTGGGGCTGTTCTAAAAGAGAGGTGGATTGTATAGATTTTACTTAGTCATAAAAGTTGGAGCTCTGCAAAGATTTTTTCCAATTCTGAGCGTGTTTTTGACAGTTTAGCGGATAGTTTTTCAAGCATAATTTCTCTATATCCTTCTTGGAAATCAAAATCCTGATCTTCCAAAACAGGGAATCTTCTTTTTAGGAGAACTTTTTGTTCTCTCCAGCTTCTCAGTATTTTCATAATCAATTCTTATCAGGGGATTAGTAGGCTGGCTTATTCATTTGTAATGGGCTAGTTTGACTTTTTTTCCGATTATTATGTACGTTTTTATGGTCATTTCCGGAGTTTTAGTAATTATTCCACCACTTAACAAGATAGCATTAATTAAATGGTTTCAAGCTTTATTTCCAAAAAAGTCTATTTTTCAAGCTGCAATTCGTGTTTTTATTTTTTTCAAGATCAAAGAGTAAATTGCTGGCAAAATAAAGGAGTTCTAAAACAGGAGTTCTTCAAATGGACAATCTTTTCCAATGCAGTATATTTATGCAAGTTTGGGTTTGATTCATTTCTTTTCAGGTATTAGCTGAATTAGTTGGTTTTTTATTCCATGATAAGGAATTATTTTCGAATAAAATAAGTCATAAGGATATGTTCTGCTTGATTCATTAATATTGGACTGACGTGAATATTTGACTATTTATATGATTTCTTTCACTCAGTCTATTATTGAATTACTCATATGGATTACTTTACACTAATTTGGAAAAATGAACCTAACGATCGAAAATATACTTTTAGTTGGCTCGGTACTTTTATTTGTGAGTATTCTTGCCGGAAAGACTTCCTACAAGTTTGGAGTGCCCACATTGGTGTTGTTCCTTATTATTGGAATGGCTGCTGGAACCAACGGTTTCGGGATAGAATTTGACAACCCCCGCACCGCACAGTTTATAGGCATTGTTTCCCTGAATTTTATTCTTTTTTCAGGGGGACTGGATACTTCATGGAGGTCAATCAAGCCTGTACTGGGCCAAGGTATCATGCTCTCAACGGTTGGGGTGTTGATGACAGCAGTTTCAGTTGGTGTATTTGTCTGGTGGATTACTGATTTTACCATTTATGAAGGGTTATTATTAGGCGCCATTGTTTCTTCTACGGATGCTGCTGCAGTTTTTTCTATCCTAAGGTCTAAAAGCCTTGCATTGAAATATAAGCTAAGATCTACGCTGGAACTTGAAAGTGGAAGTAACGACCCGATGGCCTATGTGCTGACCATAGCTTTCCTTGGTCTGGTCACAAATCCCGATCTTGGATATTTTGATCTCTTTATTCTTTTCATCAGTCAAATGGTAATCGGTGGTACCTTGGGTTTATCTTTTGGCTGGCTGAGCAAGGTAGCTATCAACAAAATCAATCTTGGTTTTGAAGGGCTCTATCCGGTATTGGTGATTGCATTGATGTTTATCACTTTTTCTTTTACTGATTTGATTGGTGGGAACGGGTTTTTGGCAGTTTATCTATGTGCTGTTTATTTGGGGAACCAGGACCTTATTCATAAGCGAACCATACTCAAGCTATATGACGGATTGGCATGGCTGATGCAGATAGTTCTTTTCCTCACTTTGGGATTATTGGTCAATCCTGTAGATATCATACCATTGATTGGACTAGGTATTGCCATCGCATTGTTCCTGATATTTGTGTCTCGCCCTATAGGTGTACTATTCTCCTTAGTTCCTTTCAAAATGAAAATGAGAAGGAGATGGTATATTTCATGGGTAGGTTTGAGGGGGGCTGTTCCAATAGTGTTTGCAACATATCCCTTGATTGCTGGGATTGACAAGGCAAATACTATTTTCAATATAGTGTTTTTTATTTCGGTAACATCTGTTTTGATACAAGGTACTACCTTATCTAAAGTAGCGGATTGGTTAAAAGTAGCACTGCCAGAAAAAGTCAAGCCCCGGTCTCCTTTGGATTATTTTCTGGATGAACCTCCGAAAACTTCTATGATTGAAGTCAATATTCCTGAAGGTAATAGTGTGATCGGAAGGAAAATATTGGATATAGGTTTCCCTAAGAATGCGATCATTGCCATGTTGAGAAGAAAGGGAAACTACCTTACTCCAAATGGGCAAACAGAAATAGAGGCAGGTGATCAGTTATTGATATTGGCTGAGAATGATAATTCCATCAGATCAGTTTATAAATCCTTGCTTTTACCTGAACCTGATTTAAGCGACGATTGAAATGACTAAATGGAATTTTACCTTCGATGAAATTTATAACCTAAGCCTACCGACCAAAGCCACTCGTCCGTAATGTCTCTGTGGAAGAATGGAGCGAAAAATGCAAAATTTCCATAATCTATCCTAGGACCAACTCCTAGCCTGGCAGTTGGCCTTCCTTCCAGGTAAAAGAAGGATGGAATAGCACCTACACCGATTTTAAACTTATCATTTAATCTCAACAAAAGACTTGGGCCTCCTACATTGAAAGCTACTACCTTAGGGCCAACAGAAAATCCGGCCATTCCTTCCAATCCAATATCCCATGAGTTATTGGGCTTCTTTTCTTCTTCTTCCTGGGCAAAAAGAGGCGTATATGTAGCTATAATGATCAGACACAAACAAATTAAATTTTTCATTTTTTTTCATCAGATGTTTAAATCAACCAAAACTTTGGTTTATACTTATGTAATGACCCACAATTTTAGAAATGATGTTTTAAACTCCAAATTAACTTGTATTTAACATTACTTAACCGCTATTTATCCATATTAGGTCTGCTCTTTGCGTAGACCCTAAACATGAACAGCATGAACTATTATTTATTTAAGGCATTTCTGATTTTTGTGTCTTTGCCTTTTTTGATTTCCCAGAGGATTCCGCAGGCAAAATATTTGCCGCTGATACCCATGTATCAGGATTCTCTTTTTAGTGGACCGAAAACAGTAGGTAAACTGGAAAACAAAGCCATAGATGAGGCAAGTGGGCTGGTAGCTTCCCAGAAACATCCCGGCATTTTGTATTCCCACAATGATAGCGGAGGAGACCCTCATGTGTTTCTGCTCGATACTTTGGGAAAAGATCGGGGCAAAATCATTCTTGATGGAGTGAGAAATAGAGATTGGGAAGATATTGCTGTCGGACCTGGGCCTCAGAAGGATGTTTCATATATTTATGTAGGGGAAATTGGAGACAATAATGCCGTATACCCTGAAATTCAGATTCATAGATTTCCCGAGCCAAAGGGCATAGATAAAACACATAAGGTCCAGCCGGAAATCCTAACTTTAGTATATCCTGATGGGCCAAGAGATGCAGAAACCCTAATGGTGGATCCTATTACACATGATATTTTCATTCTTTCCAAGCGGGACAGTGCCAATGTACTGTACAGGACTACACAAGAATCCTTCGGTAAAAAAGGTAAAGTGGAACTGGAGAAAGTTATGAGCTTGGATTTTACCATGTCGGTAGCAGGAGATATTTCTGCTGATGGAACTAAGATCCTGATTAAAAATTACCTTGCGGTCTTTTATTGGGAAAGAAATCCTGGAGAGAGCATTCCGGATGCGCTAATGCGTAATCCTGTGATACTTCCTTATAAGCCAGAACCTCAGGGAGAGGCTATAGCTTTTCATCCTAATGGCCAAACCTATTTTACCTTAAGTGAAAAGAGGTTTCAAATCGAGCCTGTTTTGTACCGTTACGACAAAAAATAACTAATTTAGGCTATCAAACACCTCAATATGCCACAACAGACGACTTCTACCATCTTGATGGTCAGGCCAGCCAATTTTGGTTTCAATCCTGAAACAGCAGAAAGTAATTTTTACCAAAAAAGGGATGCGAGATCAGCCCAGGAAGTCAACACTGCTGCCCAAAAGGAATTTGACGCATTTGTTTCACTTTTGGAGCAAAAGGGCGTAGATATCATAGTAGTGGAAGATACTGTTTCGCCCGCTAAAACTGATGCGGTTTTTCCCAATAATTGGTTTAGTACCCACCAAAACGGAAAAGTTGTTCTGTATCCCATGTTTTCTCCCAATCGTAGAGAAGAAAGAAGGATGGACATCATGGAGTTGCTTATGAAAAGAGGATTTCAGGTTGATGAAATTGTAGACCTTACTTTTTTTGAAAAAGATGGGCAATTTCTGGAAGGAACTGGAAGTCTGATACTAGATAGGGTTAACAAAGTAGCTTATGCTTGTAAGTCTGTAAGAACTCATGAGGTGCCAATGGATTACTTCTGTAGGTTGATGGGTTATGAAAAGGTCATGTTTGATGCTGCTCAGACTATAGATGGAATTGTCACTTCCATCTACCATACCAATGTGATGATGCACATAGGTTCAGAATTGGCTATTGTGTGCTTGGACAGTATTTCGGTGGCAACCGAAAAACTCAAGCTTCAGGAACACTTGGAAAAGACCGGCAAGAAGATGATACCGATCACAGAAAAGCAAAAATTCAATTTTGCAGGCAACATGCTTGAAGTGAAGAATAAAGATGGAGCAAAAATCACCGTAATGTCAAAATCTGCCTCTGAATCCCTCGGAGATGTTCAGCTGAATGCTATCAAAAGATATACAGATGTGCTAGTCCCTGACCTGTCCACCATCGAAAAGCTAGGCGGAGGTTCTGCAAGATGTATGATGGCGGAGATTTTTCTTCCCTCAGTCTAAGCTTGAGATTTTTATCGATTTGATATTGACGGTTTCTACTAGGATATTTTTTGTAGAAGCAGTGACCTTGAAGTTTTCGATCACCTCAAGAACATCATAATCTATCACTCTCGAATCGCTTCCGTCGATAATCAGATGAGAACCGTCAGGAATTTCCTCCAGATTTTTGATCAGGGAGCCTTTATTAAGAAAACTCACTTCTTCGGGAAGTTTTATGGTTAGGGAATTTTTTTCTGGACCGGAACCTTTGATCAGTAGCATGGAAGTCTGGTAATTTCTCAAAAGGATAAAGAAGACAGCGACCACCATTCCCATGCCTATTCCTATGAGCAGGTCATAGATCAAAATTCCGGATATGGTGATCACAAAAGGCAAAAACTGATCCCAGCCTAACTTTGCCTGTGTTTTGAAGAGGGAGATACGAGTCAATTTATAACCAATCAAGATCAAAATGGCCGCTAGGCAGGCAAGCGGAATAAGGTTGAGTACTTTGGGAATTAATATTACCGACACCAGCAATAAAATTCCATGAAATACGGTGGAGGTCTTCGTCCTAGCGCCTGAAGATACATTGGCGGAACTCCTTACGATCACAGCAGTCACAGGAAGGCCTCCAATCAAACCATTTATCATATTTCCGAAACCTTGGGCAAAAAGCTCCCTATTGGGAGGCGAAACCCTTTTGTAAGGATCAATTTTATCTGCAGCTTCCATATTTAGCAAGGTTTCCAAGCTTGCTATAATACTAATGGTAATTGCTGTAACCCAAACTCCAGAAGTAAATACCTGACTGAAATCCGGTAAAGTAAAAAGATCAGGGAAGTTGGAGATTTTTTCCAAAATAGGTAGTTCTACCTTGCTGGCAGCATTCAAAAATAGTGATGGGACGAACTCTCTGAACGCCTCATTTAGCAAAATGCCTATTATAACCACAAGCAAAGGTCCCGGTACCAAACTGGTGATTTTGCCTCTTTTCATCTCCGGTCTTTCCCATAAAATCAAAATAGCTAAGGAAATTCCCGCAATTAGAATTCCTCCAAAATGAAGGTCATTTACCAATCCACTGAAGTTGATTTCAGCTTTCCAGATTTCTGATAAGTGAAAATACTCTCCAAAGTTCCTTTCTCCATTCAAGCCTAAGGCATATGGCAACTGCTTAATGATAAGGATTAGCCCTATGCCTGCCAGCATCCCCTTGATAACGGCTGTTGGGAAATAATACCCAATCACTCCGGCTTTGACCACACCGAAAATGACCTGTATAATCCCTGCCAAAAAAACGGCAGAAAGGAACAATTCAAAGGAACCCAGCTCAGTAATGGCACTCAAAACAATGACCGTCAGCCCAGCCGCAGGTCCGGAAACCGAGGTGTGTGATCCTGAAATAAAACCCACAACAATGCCACCGACGATTCCTGCAATTATACCGGAAAACAAAGGTGCGCCAGAAGCCAAAGCAATACCAAGGCAAAGTGGCAAAGCTACCAGGAAGACTACCAATCCTGCCGGAAGGTCTTTTTCAAGGTGTTTAAAATACTGCCCCGAAGGTTTCATAACTTTTTTTGATATTAAAATTGACTTTCCCCTTAAGCAGATATGGAATCAAAACTAACAATGATACTAAATATTGACATCACCTGAAAAAAAGCTGGAAATATTACCCTGCTAATATCTTTGGTTAGTCGTTTGGTATGCCAATCAGGAGAAATTTTGATTTATACCTTAAATCCAGGATGGCGTTAAATCTGTAAAAAACACCCACCCTTAGCAAAACCTTGGATGGGTGAAAAAAAGATCAATAAATACCAGTGTAATTGAAAGGGCTGATTTTTTTCAGTTCCATCTTCACTTCATCTGAGACATGCAGATTTTCCACAAATTCACTTATAGAATTTTTGGTGATTTTGCTATTGGTACGGGTAAGTTCTTTCAGTGCTTCATAAGGCTTTGGAAATCCTTCTCTTCTGAGGATGGTCTGAATGGCTTCTGCCACTACTGCCCAGTTTTCTTCCAGATCAGCATCTATGGCAGCCTGATTAAGTTCCAACTTGCCAAGACCTTTGATAAGGGATTCAAAACTGATCTGCATGTGGGCCAAAGGCACACCGATTACTCTTAGGACCGTACTGTCGGTAAGGTCCCTTTGTAGTCTGCTTATTGGGAGTTTAGCAGCCAAATGCTCCAGTAATGCATTCGCGATTCCGAGATTCCCTTCAGCGTTTTCAAAATCTATAGGATTTACTTTATGGGGCATTGCCGAAGATCCTACTTCTCCTGCTTTGATTTTTTGTTTGAAATAATTCATCGCCACATATTGCCAAACATCTTTGGATAGATCTAGCAATATGGTGTTGATTCTTTTCAGACCGTCAAAGCACGCTGCAAGGTTGTCGTAATGCTCTATTTGAGTGGTGGGATAGCTTCTTTCAAGCCCAAGATAGTTTTTTACAAAACTTTCCGCAAAGGCATTCCAGTCTGTTTCCGGATATGCTACATGATGTGCATTCATATTACCGGTAGCGCCACCGAATTTTGACGAGTAAGGAACCTGCTTGAGCAAATTCAGCTGATTTTCCAATCTGTTGACAAACACATGTATTTCCTTTCCCAACATTGTCGGAGAAGCGGGTTGACCATGTGTTTTGGCCAGCATAGGAATATCCTTCCAAGCAGCCGACTGGATCTTGAGCTTATCTAAGACCTTGGCCAAAGTGGGTAATATAACCTGCTCCAAGCCTTCTTTGAGCATCAGTGGTGTAGCGGTGTTATTTATGTCCTGTGACGTCAGTCCAAAATGGATAAACTCCTTGTACTTTTCCAGTCCAAGTCCGTCAAATTTTTCCTTGATAAAATATTCCACGGCTTTGACGTCGTGGTTAGTTGTTTTTTCTGTCTCTTTGATGACACTGGCATCATCAAGGCTGAATTCACTGCTGATATTTCTAAGTTGGGCAAAAAGACTTTGATCGAAGTCTGCAAGTTGAGGCAGTGGCAGTTCGCACAAAGCAATAAAATACTCGATCTCTACATGTACCCTGTATTTGATCAGGGCAAATTCGGAGAAATAGGCCCTTAAATCAGTTGTTTTTGGGCCATATCGGCCATCTACAGAGGATACAGCAGTGAGGTGTGTCAATTCCATTATAGGTTGGGTTTGTTTTGAGTCTGCTAATTTAATCCATCACATTGAAAAACCTGCCTTCCATTTATAATTAAATCCTCAGGATCAGCAACTGATTTTTACCTTAGGACAGATTCAGTTAGCCAATAATGTGGTGGGGGCGTATCATTGCCGTAATGAAACCTATTTATTCTTTACTGATTTTAATTGCCCTTTTAATGCCCCTATTGGTCTTTGCCAAAGATGGTAAAGACAAGGAAACCAAAGAGAAAGCGTCTTCAAAAGAAGAGTTTGGCCTGGAAATCGGCTATGCTCTTAAAGCTGTCAATCTGGATGGTGTTTTGGAAAAAGGAGAGTGGGATGATGCGGAGATCATTTCGGGATTTGTCCAGCAGATTCCAAATGAAGGAATGGCAGCAACCGAAAAAACAGAAGTAAGGGTCAAGTACGATGATGATTTTTTGTACATAGCAGCTACCCTGTACCAAAAAACTCCCGGCGGATATGTTGTTTCATCCTTAAAGAGAGATTTTAGATTTTATGAAAACGATGCCTTCGCTGTAGTGCTTGGTCCTTATGATGATGGCAATAACGGATTTATGTTTTCAGTAAATCCATATAATATTCAAATGGAAGGTCTTGTCCACCACGGGGATAGGGTCTCGGATGTCTGGGACAATAAGTGGTTTTCATCCGTCAAAAGATACGATGACCGTTGGGAGGTAGAGATGGCCATCCCGTTCAAGACATTGAGGTTCACAGAAGGATCGACTTATTGGAGGGTGAACTTTCTTAGGAATGACAGGAAAAATTTTGAGAGGTCTTCCTGGGTGCCCGTGCCATTAAACCAGCGTATACAAGGGATTGCCTTTTCAGGTTATCTCAATTGGGACAGACCATTGAAAAAGCCTGGATCAAATATAGCGGTCATACCCTATACCGCCGGAAATGCATCAAAAGATTACAGAACAGAGGATGGAGTCAATTCAGGTCTAGCCGCAGGATTTGATGCAAAAGTAGCATTGAGTCCTTCCATGAACCTGGACCTGACTTTCAATCCTGATTTCTCTACTGTGGAAGTAGATCAGCAGCAGACAAACCTCAACAGGTTTGAGCTGTTCTTCCCTGAGAGAAGACAGTTTTTTCTGGAAAATGCAGACCTATTTGCGGATTATGGATTTTCTAGCATAAGGCCCTTTTTCTCCAGAAGAATCGGAATTGCCACAGACAGCATGGGGCGAAGTTCCAACAACAGGATACTTTACGGTGCCAGACTCAATGGAAATGTAGGGGACAATACAAGGGTGGGGTTATTGAATATGCAGACGGATACCGAAAATGCCATTGGATATCCGGGACAAAATTATACAGTAGCTACGGCACAGAGGAAAGTTTTCAGTAGATCCAGCATTGCAGGCATATTTGTCAATAGACAGACTACGGGTGTGGTCACGGAGCCTGGTAGAGAAATCTCCGCTTACAATAGGGTCTTGGGATTGGATTATAACCTTGCTTCTGCGGACAATAAGTGGAACGGAAAGTTTTTTTACCATCAATCCTTCAGTCCAGAAGTGACCGGAGATTCCAAAGCCCATGCCAGTCACCTGAGTTATAACACCAAAAAATGGATAGCCAGATGGAACCATGAATACGTTGGGGAAAACTACAATGCAGAAGTTGGTTTCGTGCCTAGGTCTTCGTATTGGAGGTTTGAGCCCAGCGTCATGTACAGACTGGTGAACAATGGAAAGCAGGTATTTCAACAGACTTTCCAGCTAGCCTATGATGTGTATACAGACGAAAGTTTCGGGCTAAAAACCGATGAAAGAATGACATTTGCCTACAGACTTTATTTCAAAAATACCTCTACAGTTCAATTTCGTCTTTTCAACGAATATACCTACCTCTTTTTCCCTTTTGATCCTACCCGTACAGGTGGAGAAAGGCTGGCAGCTGACACGGACTATTCTTACACCCGAGCAGGGTTGACCTTTACTTCAGATGCCAGAAAGCTTTTCAATTATTCCAGTACTGTGTATGCAGGAGAATATTTTAATGGAGAGAGGCTATTTGTCAATACCAACATCAATTACCGTTTTCAGCCATATGGCAATATTTCGCTTTTTGCAGAATACAACAAAATAGACATGCCTGAGCCCTATAATGATGCCAGGCTTTGGCTAATAGGTCCTAAAATGGATGTATCCTTTACCGATAAATTGTTTCTGAGTACCTTTGTCCAATACAACAGCCAAATCGATAACGTCAACATCAATACGCGTTTTCAATGGAGGTTCAAACCAGTTTCGGATTTATTTGTTGTCTTCACAGACAATTATCATCCGGAGAGCTTACAAATTAAAAACCGTGCATTAATTTTGAAGCTTACCTACTGGATCAACGTGTAAAGGAAAGAGGGAATGTTTAATTTATTTAAGAAGAAAAAAGAAGAAAATACCAAAGGTGATCAGTACTTATCCATCAAGGTCAGGGAGGTTGTCAAAGAAACCCCGGACACTGTCACCATATTTTTTGAGCAGCCAGAGCCTTACTTGGATTACAAAGCAGGCCAATACATGACTGTAATTTTGGACATCAACGGTAAAGAAGAAAGAAGGTCTTACAGTCTGTGCACTTCGCCATTTGTGGATCCTTTTCCTGGGATTACTGTCAAAAGAGTAAAAGGTGGCCTTGTCTCCAATTACCTCAATGATCAGATTCGTCCGGGAAAAACCATCGAAATCATGAAGCCTCTGGGCAATTTTACTTCCGAGTATCATTCCCAAAACAAGAGACATTTTGTAATGATTGCAGGCGGTTCGGGCATTACCCCGATCATGGGTATTTCCAAGTCTGTTTTGGTGAATGAACCCGGGTCTATGGTCACCTTGCTCTATTGCAGCAGGTCCGAGGAGCAAATCATTTTCAGGGAAGAGTTGGAGAAGTTGGAAGAAAAATATGAGGGGCGCTTTATGGTGATTCACAACCTGAGTCAGCCTTCCGGCAATTGGACAGGGCTTCAGGGCAGGTTGGATGCTTCAAAAATCAAGGATGTTTTGGATAGCACCGTCACTTCAGGGCTTTTGACCAATAGGTTTTATGTATGTGGTCCAGAAGGCCTGATGGATACCGCTTTGCAGACATTGGAGTCTCTTGGGGTTCCTAATGATCAGGTATTTGAAGAAAGCTTTTACAACGACCTAGAAGCAAAAGAAAAAGAACTCAAGGAGGCAGGGAAGCTTTCACCAGAACTCACCCGAGAAGTGGAAGTTACGGTAGAAGGTGAAACATTTACTTTTGAGGTTCCTGCTGGCAAAACCATCCTGGAAGCAGGCCTGGACGAAGATGTAGACATGCCGTATAGCTGTCAAAGTGGGCTTTGTACGGCCTGTAGAGGAAGGTTGATTTCGGGAAAAGTGGATATGATCGAAGATGCAGGCCTGAGCCCAGGAGAAATAGCTGAGGGGTATATCTTGTGCTGTTCTTCAAAGCCTGCGAGTTCAGACATCAAAATCATTATAGAATAAAGAAATCTTGGACAAAACATATATCCGAAAAACATTCGACAGATTGGAACGGAATGCGCTCATCATGATGGCCATTCCGCTTCCTTTTTTCGCACTAGCCTATTTGGTGACCACCAGCAGTACCATTTCATATCAGGCGCCCCAATTGCCTTTGATTTTGGATACCATTTTGCTCACTTTGGTCATCGTGATGCTTGGGCTGCATTATATCAATTTTCAAAAAGCCATCAAGACAGCAAGAAACCATTCCGCCAGCCTGGAAGAAAAAATCACAAGGTACGCTCAGGCTACAATGAGGAGGTTTTGGGTTTTATTCGTAGTGGTTTTTATCTGTGCAGGTGGTTTGTTGGTGTATAATAATCCAGGATACACCATTTCTTTCGCAGTGGCTTTGGTGTTTTTCTCCTTGGGCAAACCAACTCCTGATAGGATAATCCGTCTCCTAAAACTTAAGTCCGATGAGAGAAGAATGGTAGAAGAGTTGAAAATCAGAAATACCTGAATTATTCCACGTCGTGTCTTTTGGGTACGTCAGGGTTGATAAAAGTGAAGCCTCTGGCTTCATTGCCTTCATAAAAATCCACCTGCATTCCCATAAGAAACATGTAGTGTTTCTTTTCGATCAACACGGGAATCCCGTCGATTTCAAATTGTTGATCACCTTCTTTTGCTTTGTCAAAACCTAGCATGTAAGACATTCCTCCACATCCGCCTCCTCTGACCCCTACTCTTAGTGAATAGTCAGCAGGGATATTCTTGTTCGAAATGATATTTCTGATTTCTTCTTGTGCTTTCGGTGTAATTTGAATAGGAATTAGCATGACTATTGAATGTAAATTCGGGTATTTGAGTTCAAATTTAGTTCTAATTGTCAAACAGAAATAAGTTCTGACCTGAAAGTGAGAGCTGTTTTGGGATTAATTGCCTTAAATTCCATATGCTGTGGTGCACAAAATCCCTAAAGGTGGTATTTTAGAAAAATGATTTACTTGAGTTCAATACTCTCAATTAGTCATAATCCTTGATAACTTTGTCAAACAAGAAAAAATAAAAATCAATACAATATGGAGTACTTGGCTGATTTGTTGAAAATCATCTTGCCGGCCGGCTTAGTCATCTACGGGATGTACCTTACCATCATGAGCTTCCTCAAAAAAGAGAGAGAAAAAATGCTGGTGGACCTAAAAACACAAAATACAAATACCCTCTTGCCCATTCGGCTTCAGGCCGGGGAGAGGATTTGTCTGCTGTTGGAAAGGATCACCCCCAACAATCTGGTAAGGCGTGTCAACAGTCCGGAGTATTCTGCCAGAGACCTTTACCATCAGTTGCTGCATGAAGTAAGGGAAGAATTTAACCATAACCTGTCCCAACAGGTTTATTTTTCGGACGAGACTTGGGAAAGTGTGAGAAGGGGAGTGGAAAGTGTCATCACTATGGTCAATCAGGCCATGCAGGAAATGCCTGATGAGGCACGAGGGATTGATTTGGCCAAGAAAATTTTCCAAATATCCCTGGATCAAAAGTCTGACACCATTCAGAAAGCCCTTACGAGAGTTAAGGACGAGATCAGGATATTTTTCTAAACAAAAAAGACATTATGGGTACATTTAGAGACAGATCAATTGATTTTTTTACCAAAGCAAAATTGCTTTATCAGCAAAAGGCACAGGAAATCGCAGGAGAAGATGGGAAGTTGAAAAAACTGGTGGAGAAGGTCAGGATGAGGCTGGATCAGGTATCCCATAACCCTAAGATTCAGGAAGCATTGGAACCTATCCTGGTTTTTAAAAGAATGATCATCGCCCATAGGCGAAAGGAATTCAAAGTGTCCAACAGGACTTTGGGATTGATTGTGTTGGGACTGGTCTATTTTGTGACTCCACTTGATATTATTCCGGATTTTATTCCTGTGATCGGATATGTAGATGACCTTTCCGTACTTCTGGCAGTATTCAACACGGTAAAAGATGAAGTGGAGGACTTTAGAAAATGGGAAAAATCCAAGTTGTTTTAAAAACAATAACACGATGAAAAAAATAGCTTTTTTGGCAGGTACATCCGGACTGGTCGGAATGCAGCTTTTACATCAGCTGATTCAACATGAGGAGTATGATATGATCATTTCATTTGGAAGACGCAAGCTTGCACTCAAACACGGTAAGCTGGCACAGGTTGAAGTGGATTTCAAAAATATCCGTACGCTCAACCTGGAGTCCAAACTCCGAGAAGAGGACATGGGTGGGACTTATTTTCCACTGATTGAGGCACTCAAAGAAAAGTCTGTCAGTATCCATGCTTTTTGTTCTTTGGGTACCACTATCAAATCTGCCGGATCAAAAGAAAAGTTTTATGAAATTGACCATGACTATGTGGTCAACTTTGCCATTTGGGCGCAGCAGCAAGGTGCGGAAAAATTTCTTTATGTCAGTGCACTGGGTGCTGATCCCCAATCGAATGTTTTTTACAATCAGGTCAAAGGTGAGATTGAAGAAGACCTTAAAGTTGTCCCTTTTGAATATTTGGGACTGTTTGAGCCTTCCTTGCTTCTGGGTAACAGAAATGAATTCAGATTGGGCGAGGAGGTGGCCAAAATTGTCTCCAAGCCTTTGGTGTGGCTCAAATTGGCTAAAAAATACAGGCCGATCTATGATTATCAGGTTGCAAAGGCCATGATCCATCACGCCAATGTAGATAAAAAAGTGAAAGTGGAAGTAATTCCTTCCAAGGACATGCAAGACTTTTAACGCATGATAGCAGTCATTCAAAGAGTCTCAGAATCATCCGTGAAAGTAGATGGTAAAACCATAGGGCAGATAGGAAAAGGCCTGATGGTGCTATTGGGAATTGAGGACTCGGATACCCAGGAAGATATAGATTGGCTCAGCAAAAAAATTGTCAACCTCAGGATTTTTCCGGATGAAAATGAAGTCATGAACAGGAGTCTCTTGGACAGTGGTGGGGATGTATTGCTGATTTCTCAATTCACCCTTCATGCCAGCACCAAAAAGGGAAACCGTCCTTCTTATATTAGGGCAGCTAAACCTGATTTTGCCATACCTATGTATGAAAAATTTATTTTGGCCATAGAAGCAGAATTGGGTAAAAAAATAGAAACAGGGGAGTTTGGAGCAGATATGAAAGTTTCCTTGGTAAATGACGGTCCAGTCACCATTATCATAGATTCCAAAAATAAAATGTAGTAAAAAGTATTGTCAAACCTTATCCACATATCAAAAGCTACAGTAAGACACCTGGACAAGGTGGTATTTGAAGGGCTGGATTTTACCTGGCTAGAAGGGCAACATTGGGCCGTGGTGGGGAATTCAGGAGCCGAGTTGACGGCATTTTTGGAAACGCTTCTGGGAAGAAGCATGGTCACAGCCGGAAGTATAAACCGTCCTTTTTCCAATGCTTACCGCAATCAAATGGCTGATGAGGGGAAAGTCAATTCTTTTCGGGACTTGATAGCGGTAGTTTCGCAGCAATATACTTTCAGGAACAAGTCCAATCTCCAGAATTTTTATTATCAACAGCGTTTCAATTCCATGGAATCAGAGGAAGCGGCTACTGTGGAAGACTTTCTGGAAAGTATAGAAGTGAAGGTCACGGGAGATTGGTCATTGAAAAGGGTACTGCAACTGATGCGCTTGGAGGAACTGAGGGACAAATCACTCATCAAACTATCCAATGGCGAAACCAGAAGGTTGGCCATTGCCAAGGCACTGATGCAAAACCCAAGTTTACTATTAATGGATCAGCCGCTTACCGGTCTGGATGTACAGACCAGAGAGGATTTTGGCGGAATATTGGAAGAAATCACTGCGTCAGGCATCCACTTATTGATGACAAGCAATCCCGGAGAAATTCCCCCTTGTATTACAAATGTAGGGGTGTTGGGGAAGAAAAAGATGGCCAAAGTGTTTCCTTCTTCAGAGAACAGTAAGTTGGAATTTGACAATGAGAAGGTCAATACCTTTGAGGAAGCCAATTTGATCAAATTATTGCTTCCTTACCCCTTGCCGGAATATGATTCCATTATCAGGCTGAAGGACGTTCATGTCCGTTATGGAGACAAGGTAATTCTTCATAATGTCAATTGGGAAGTGGAATCAGGAGAAAGATGGAGTTTGAAAGGGCAAAATGGTGCCGGAAAATCTACCTTGCTCAGCTTGATTTTGGGTGAAAATCCACAGGCTTATGCCAATGAAATATTCCTTTTTGACAGGAAAAGAGGGACAGGAGAAAGTATCTGGGACATTAAAAAAAGGATAGGATTCGTGGCTCCAGAACTGGGTAGGTTTTTTCCTGCCAATCAGACCTGTTTGAAAGTGGTACTTTCAGGTCTCTTTGATACCATGGGCCTGTTCAAAAAAGTCAGTTCTGAACAGGAAAAGTTGGCCCTGCAATGGTTGCAATATTTTGGTTTGGAGGATACCTCGGATAAATTGTTGAGTAAAGTTTCCTTAGAAAACCAACGCTTTATCCTGCTTGCCAGGGCTTTGATCAAAAAACCTGATTTATTGGTGCTGGACGAAGCGTCTCAAGGAATGGATATGATGCAGCGAAGGATTTTTAAGGAAACAGTAAATAGAATCTGTGAGTTGACTCCCGTGACCTTGATCTATGTGAGTCATTATGTAGAAGATATTCCGGAGGTGGTGGATAGGGAGTTTGGATTGTAGACTTTGAAGATTAAAGATTTAAGATTTAAGATTTAAGATTTAAGATTGAAGATTTGGGCTTTGCGTTATTATTGAAAGGCCTCGTAAATCGTACTTCGCAAATCTTAAATCATGCAGAAGCAAGAGATGAGGGATACGATGTCTTCGAAATTCTTTATTCGATGTTCAATATTCATAATTTCGAATGAAGAATGATAAAGTATTGTCAGAGCAGAAGGATGAAGGATTAAGGAAGTTTAGATTTTCTATCCATATTGTTCCAAAAGTTTCCTTTTGAGCTGCCTTGGAGTCATGTTATAAAATTTTTTGGAAGTATGGTAAACCCTATTTTCTTGGTCAATTAGAAAAACTGTATAATTATAGGTGGTCATATCCTGAATAAAACTGTGGTCTACGTCCGAAAATTGTGGCCTAAACACAGCATTTCCATGTGGGGCGATTACTAGGTTTCGCTGATTGAAAAAATAAACGAGGATTTCTCCTTTTTCACCATTGTCGATTTCCATGTGTGCCGCTCCGATATGTAATTCCAAGATATCTTTTGAGGTACCTACATAATGACGGGTTTTGGTAAGCGACCTATCGCAAGAAGAGGCCAAAATCAGAAAAAACAATATGACAAAATACCTTAGCATTTAGTGTTAATTTAATCAACCCATATTAAAGAAGACGGTTTGATTAAGGAAAGGTTTATGAACCTGCTTGATTTTCAATGGTCTCCATTTTGTTCCAATACCATTTATTCAAGATTGTAGGAGGTGGCATGATAGAATTTTTTGGAGCTGTTTTATACCCTGTCGTCTAATTCAACTAGGGAAACCACATAGTTTCATTTTTTCTTGAGAATCAAAGAATTAAAATGCCAGATTGACAGCTGAAGTGTATAATTCCTCAATAATTTCCTCGTACCGCCAACAACAATTGAAATTGACATTTGGCTTACTTAGAAGTGGGGTAGGACTTTCTTTAAACTTTTGATCAAAAAACCTTTTCTACATCCACATCCTTCTCGCTAGTAGGGACATTAATGGCTTCCAAAAACTTTCCATCTTCTCTCAGTCGGATTCCGGTCAGGCAAATATTTCTATATGCTCCAGTATCTATATTCCATGAGTTGGAGGCGGCACTGAATTCAGGCTTGCCGTTCATTCTTGGGGTATGGCCGATTACCTGTACCTTCCCCAGATTCAGCAAGGGTTTTCTGTTCCACAGTAGTCCGCTAGGGTCTTCTACATCAAAAGGATCATCAGCCGCTGTGGAAAACCCGGCATGGGAGACTACTACATGCTCATTGCTCCACATCAAAGGTAAGGTATTCAGCCAACACATATAGAAGTGGATGTCCAGATCATTTGCTTTAAAATTCTCCATGGTCTGAAAACCACCATTATTAAGCCAGTCGTTTTTTGATCCTGTATTTTTTAGAAAATCAATCATCATTTGCTCGTGATTGCCTTTTAAAAAGATGGTTTGATCTTTAAAGGTACTTTTCAATTCAAAGGCAAGTTTTACACAGGATGCAGAGTGCTTTCCTCTGTCAATGAGATCTCCGACCTGTATCATGGTTTCGGTTTTGGGATCCCAATGCTCCATGAGTTCAATATAAGTGTTGAGACATCCATGAACATCCCCGATAATAAAAAGTCCCATTTCAACAAAAATTTAGGTGATACAAAGGTTGTTTTTATGTAACGTAGCTGATTTATAAAAGATTTCTTGATATCGGTTTAAAAATTTTCTATAATGAGTTGTATTTCAGTATAATAGTCAAAACAATATTTTTAAATCCGATGTTAGAAAAATATGCGTAATTAGATATTAATAAATTTCAAACCTTATTTCCCTATTAAAGATGAGAGCTACACTGAAAATTCTGACAATCCTGTTCATTATGAGCAGTTGCATGAGCCAAAAAGACTACATCGCAGAATATGACTTTAATTATTCAGGAAATTTTAAAAGGTATAAGACTTTTAGTTTTGTTGAGAATCCATTCCCGGATACAACGTTTTTTTACAATACAATTGAAAATACTATCAGCAATAGATTGGATGCTCAAGGTTTTAGAGTCCAGGTTGACAAACCTGATTTATTGATCAACTATAAGATATTTAGAGACACGGTGAAATATAGGGGTTATGAGCAACCCAATTTTGATTATTGGTTGACCAGGAGGTCTTCACAATTTGAAATCACCGAAGAAATGGAAAAAGAGATCCGTGAAAGAGACGAAAACTATAATAACGTCAAGTACCTTCAAAATACCGGTATGCTGGTTATTTATGTAATTGATAATAAAAGAGGGAGTACAATATGGCAGGGGTATACTGCCGCAAATTTTGATTTTATGTCTCCCGAAATTAATACTGAACTTACCAAGGCCACTTACCGCGTCATGGATCAATTTAGACTACTTACCCGAAATTAACTGAGGTTGATATATCCCCGCTGCCTTCTGCCTTTACTTTTCCAAGTAGGTGGAGGGCAGCTGTTTTTTGTACTTCTTCAAACTGCTGTCCTGCACATATAATTCCTTTGAAATCTGATAAATCAGAGAACTCTCTTAGTGCAAGGTGGTTTCCGAATACATATAAACAAGTGTTTTTTTGCTGACTCAGATTGACCAATTTTTCCATTAATGCCTTGTCCAAGCCGAAATGGTTGATTGGCTTGGCTGAAGGTACAAACAAGGCTGATAATACCCATTCAGCATTTTTAAAACGGGGATTTTCAAGATCAAAGTCTTTTAGCTGAAATGTTTCACCATGACAATGCTCTTCCAATTGCTGGAAGAAGTGATTTTCACCGTTCTCATGAAGGCTGATTTTAAGGCAATTTTTAAAATCAAATCCAGAAGGTATAGCAAGTAATTCGCTAAGGTACTTTGGAGCTGTTTTTTTTAAAAATTCAGCATGATTCCCCCAATCGAAGCTGGGAACTGTAACCTTTTTGGCTTCAAGCACTCCGTACTTCTCTTTCCATTTCATGATTTTTCTGAAGCTTTCGTCAATTTTTTCCTCAGGAGCTTTTTCAGAAATTAGAGAAATGGCTTCAGGGATATTTTCCGAAAAACACAACAAGTCATTACCGGCAAGGAAGGCTTCCAGTTCCAGTTGGCCGGGCTCGGTAAACAAATCTGCTACACTTCTCATATTTAGCGCATCTGAGACAACCAGTCCTTCATACCCCATTTCCTTTTTCAAAAGATCTGTGATGATTGCCTTACTGATAGAGGCGGGAATCTCCTTTCCATCGGTCAACTCTGGTATAGCCAAATGCCCTACCATAATCATATCAATTCCTTCCTCAATACCTTTCAGGAATGGAAGTAACTCTTCTTTTTCCAACGCTTCCCTGTTTTTATAGAGTATAGGCAAACCTAAATGGGAATCCACATCTGTATCTCCATGTCCAGGAAAATGCTTATAGCAAGCGCCCACTCCTTGATCGGTATGGCCTTTATACATTTGCCATGCAAATTCACTCACTTTTTCCGTTCTGTTTCCAAAAGAACGATAACCAATCACGGGGTTATTTGGATTGGTATTGATGTCGGCCACTGGAGCAAAATTGAGGTGTATGCCTGAGGCTTTTAGGTCTTTGGCCATCCTCTTACCAGTGTCATAAATCAATTCCTTTGCTTCCTTGTCCATATTCCCCAAGCTGATAGCATAGGGATATTGAGGGGTGTTTTCTACTCTCATGGCAAGTCCATATTCGGCATCTATACTGATCAAAAGCGGAATTTTACTCACCAATTGATAGCGGTTGATGAGTTCTACCAGTTTTTCAAGGGTATTTTCATAGCTGAGCTTTTCCTGTCTCTGCTCAAAATTTGCGGCAGCTGAATGTCTGCTGTGAAAAAAAGTCAAACCACCTATTTTGTGTTCATTTATCAACCTTTCAAGGGACTGAATATTTTCTTCTGTATCATGAATAAAGGCCGCCGGTGAAAAAAGCTGCCCTATTTTTTCTTTAATTGTCATCTGATAGTTGATTTTACTTTTCTGCAGTTTTCTTTTTCCCGTAGTAATAGGGGTATTTTACATATTTCACCATCATGATTCCCGGTATAGCCGCCGACACTACCCAAAGGAAAAAGCCCTCATAGCCTAGCCATTCCTGGACAAAACCGGAGACCATTCCAGGAATCATCATTCCTAAGGCCATAAAGCCTGTGGCAATAGCATAATGGGAAGTTTTGGCGGGTCCTTCAGCCACATAAATCAGGTACATCATAAAAGCAGCAAATCCAAATCCATAGCCCAATTGTTCGATGATCACTACTGCACCGGCATAAAATGCCGATTCGGGCTGGAAATAGGATAGGAAATAATAGAAAACATTAGGTACGTTGAGCGCAAGAATCATCGGAAGCATCCATTTGCCCAAACCATCCCTGGAAATCACAATCCCTCCGATGATCCCGCCAAGACTCAAAGCAATGATGCCGAATGTCCCATATATCAGCCCTACATCTGTAGTGCTAAGTGCCAGCCCTCCTGCTTCCCTCGAGTCAAGCAGGAAGGGTGAGGCCATTTTGACCAGTTGGGATTCTCCGAGTCTGTATAAAAGGATAAAGGCCAATGCGATCCATATTTCTTTCTTGCTGAAAAAACTCTCAAAAACCTTCCAAAATGTCAATGATTCCGCTTTTACGTAATCCTTAGCTTTTTCAATATTAGGGGTAGTCCATAAATTGATCAATGTCAGCAAAAACATGAGAGACGCAATCAAAACCATGGTCAAAGACCAAGCTTGGGTGTTGTCACCAAATCTCTCTTCCAGATAGCCGGCCAATATTACAAAAAGCCCCTGCCCGGTGACCATGGCCACTCTGTAGAAGGTACTTCTCAGTCCTATAAAAAAGGATTGTTGCTCTTCTTTGAGTGCCAAAAGGTAAAAACCGTCAGAAGCAATGTCATTGGTGGCTGAAGCAAAAGATGCCACCCAGAAAAAGGCCAGGCTTATGATAAAGAACTGATTGGTAGGCAAGGAAAGCCCAACCCCAAGAAATGCCAGAGAAAGTAACAGCTGCATCCACAAAAACCATTTCCTCTTAGTAGCATACAGGTCTACCAAAGGACTCCAGAAAGGTTTGATTACCCAAGGTAGATATAAAAAACTGGTATACAGACCTATGTCAGCATTGGAAATACCTAGGTTTTTGTACATGATGACCGATACAGTGATGATCAGCACGTAGGGGATGCCCTCAGTTAGGTACAGCGGCGGCACCCAATACCAGGGATTGTTTTTTATAGGCTTATCCATGCGTTTGACGAAGGAGGTTTTGGTAAATACTGATTTCAGAACCTGCTATTTCCACTGCTCCCACTGTGTTTTTATAGAAATCAGCCGGTCCCACGCCACCTATAATTGCATAGGCATATCCCATTTCTTTGAGGGCTAATAGGCTCCTGACCAAAAGTACTTTTCCAATTCCTTTGCCCCTCCAACCTTCTTTGGTTCCTGTAGGTCCAAAAAAGTTTTTAGCCGTAGATTCATAGCAGGCAAAACCCAGGATTTCATTTTCTTTTTGGGCAATAAAACAATGAGCCGGATGAAAGGAAAAGGCCACTTCGGCTTCATTTTTCCAATACAGTCCGAATTCTTTTTCTACCCAATCACAGACAATTGATTTTTCCGGTGCTATGGGTCTTCTGATAATAATGCCGGCCTCTCTGAGTTTAATTTCCTCCGGGCCAACCTCAGGAAGCTCCATTAAGCGGACAAGCATGTCTTTCATCTGTTTTGGCTCAAGTTTTTGGGTTGGATTTCAAAGACTTTCGGTTTGGTTTCTTTTCCGAACCGGTCTATAAAGCTGATGGTGACAAATTTTTGACTAAAAGGTGTCAAAACCGGAATCAGCAGTCTATTGGTGTCATCAAGATACACTTTTTGCGATGAACTCCGCTCGCTTTTGAGCTGCAAATCCTGAAGGGTAGGGGCGGTGTGTATGAGTGCGTATCTAAAATCAGGATCCAAGCTTTGGATAAACTGGAAAGCGAAGCCATCCCCATGAGGTATAAGGTCCATCCTTTTATTGAACTGAGGTTGGAAACTCACAGGAAGGACATCTGGCGTCAGTGCCGGAATTTTGTAATGGTTTTGGTGAAGAAGTTCTGCTACATCCCTGTTTTTAAGGTACATGGATTTTGCGCTAAAGTAGGCATTGCCTGAGATGTTTGGGGTGATTTTGGAAAGAGCGACCTGATTGATTATTTCCAAAGGATTTTCCCAGGCTTTGTCTGCATTGTCCCGGATCTTGTAGGGTCCGTTACCGATGTAGATTTTGGTGTTGTAACTGTTTCTAGACCACCAATTGACCAATTCTCTGTATGAGGCCAAATTATAGTCCATACTCCAATACAGTTGTGGAATCAGGTAATCAATCCAGCCATTTTTCATCCATGTCAAGACATCCGCATACAAATCGTCAAAGTTGGTCTGCCCGGCCCTGGTGTTGGATCCGCTGGGATCTTTGTCCCTGTTTCTCCATACACCAAATGGACTGATGCCAAATTGCACCCAAGGTTTTTCTGATTTTATGGTTTCATTGACCTCTTTGACCAAAAGATTTACATTTTCTCTTCTCCAGTCGTCAATTTTCTGATTTGGCTTTCCATATTTTTTGAAACTCGCCCCATCAGCAAAATCAAGTCTTGCTACTTTGTAGGGATAGAAATAATCATCAAAATGGATGGCGTCTATGTTGTAGTTTCTGACTACTTCCTGAATGATGTTGACCAAATGTTGTCGGACTTCAGGCAAGCCTGGGTTGTAGTAGTACTTTGTGTCATATTTGATCATCCAGTCTTTATGCTTGAAAAAATCATGTTCTGGGCTGAGCATTTTAGTATCCAGGTTCATGGTGGCCCGATAGGGGTTTAGCCAAGCGTGGAATTCGAGTCCCCTTCTGTGTGCTTCCAGAATCATCCAAGAAAGTGGGTCCTCGGTAGTGTTTGGTTTTTGTCCTTCCTTGCCTGTCAGGTACCTTGACCAAGGAGCGTATTTGGAAGGGTAAAAGGCATCTCCGGATGTCCGGATCTGTACGATTACCGCATTGAAGTTCAGCTTTTGGTAATAGTCCAGGAGGTCGGTGAATTCCTTTTTTTGCCTTTCGAAGGGAATATGGCCTGCGCTTGGCCAGTCAATATTGGCCACAGTAGCTATCCACACCGCACGGAATTCCCTTTGGCTGGGTTCTATAGCTGTATCCAAGACCTTGTAAAATTCTGGTGCCGGAAGGGCATTGACAGTTCGTTCAGGGTAAGTGGATTTCCCAGGGCTTGTTGCAGGAATATTTCTTTGTCCAGAAGTACCGCTAGCTGTTGGTTGGGAAGTTTTACAGGATGAAAACAACCCGAAAGTAAAGCAGATAAGTAAGCCAAAAAGGTATTTATTCATAGTACTGTTTAGTATTCTAAAGTAAGATTTCAGGGATTTGATTTGAAATTTAAGTCCGATAGCTTTTTTCTTAGCCTTTTCATAAATCTGTCACCGGGATCTTGTTTGCTGGTCAGGTAATCAGGGTCTGTTTCTTTCCAGAGTTCAGATCCTTGAAAATCATAATATTCGTGATGGCCTATGACATATTCAATATTATGCTTCTTATGGAGATATCTGATCAATTCGGCATTGGCCTTAAGTTGCGCTTTGGTGAGCGGTGCCTCCGGTCCTCCAATATTTTCTATGCCAATGGCCATGTAATTCAATCCTATGGTGTGTCTGGCAAAAGCAGTATCTGGTAAAAGCCTGAATATGGTGCCATCCCGGTCTACCAAAAAATGAGCCGAAACATTCAGGTTGCTGGCAGAAGTAAGTTCAGGTCTCCCACCCAAGTGTACAGGGTTGAAAACATCAAATGTGGTCTCCAAAGTTGGTACAGCCGTCCAATGAACCACCACCATTTTCGGGTCAATTTCTGCCTTTTCTCTGCTGAGCCCATGTCTTTTCTCCAGATATTCTAAAGACAATTTTTCTCTTTCTTCATTGTATATGATGGGTTTCTCAAAAATACGGAAAGTCTGGGCTGATACCGAAAAAAGGCATAAAATGAAAATCAGTGGAGTTAGAATTGCCAATCTTTGGTTCATGGTTTTGGGCATCTTTTGGGTTATAAAATTAGGGTTAAAGTTTGAAATGGCAGTAGCTATTATTGCCTACTTTTAAGGTTTTTCCATTCGTATGAAAAGCTTCCTAAGCATGAATTCTATGCAACGGGCAGCAAGGCGTGCTGTGGCATTGTCCTGGTCATATTTGGGATTCATCTCAACTACGTCCATGCTGATCATTTTGCCTGATAAGGCCAGCCAATCCATCACTTTGAGGGCCAATTCAGGTCCGAAACCCATCGGGGATGGGGCACTGACTCCCGGTGCAAAGGCGGAAGAGAAACCATCCAGATCGATGGTGAGGTATATCTTGTTTACTTTATTCGTAAAGCCATTTAAGAGCTCGGCAATGTAATCCCAATTGTCCGGTCTGAATTCTTCCATGTCCATCCATCGCGCTTTAGCAGATTTGGCAGCTTGGAAAAGACCAGGTGTGTTTGCGGCTTTTTGAACCCCAAGGCAGAGGTAATGAAAGCTATCAGGGAATTCCTGAGAAAGTTGGTGAAATGGCGAGCCGGAATGCCCCTTTCCGTCGACCAATGGCCTTAAGTCAAAATGGGCATCCAGATTGATGATTCCCAAGGTTTGGTTTTTGGATTCGAGGTGTTGAAGTAAAGCTTTTCCATGAGCGTATGCCAGGTCATGCCCGCCACCAAGTAGTATTGGGAATACATTTCCTTCCAGCAGGTCAGCGACTTTTTCAGAAATCATGTCATGTGAACCCTCCATGTCCTGTCCTATGGTTTCTATATTGCCCAAGTCTACCAAGCTGAGGGATTCAGGTAGGTGGTATGCCATGCTGGCCATTACTTTCCTGATGGCGTCAGGGCCTTCATTAGCACCTGACCTGCCCAGGTTTCTTTTTACCCCTTGGTCTCCGCAATAGCCCAATATGGCCACTTTTCTTTTTTGCGTGGTCAATTCAAAAGATATAGCTTGGTGCCAATAATCTATAGATTGGGAATTTCTACCCTTCCATAATTTTTGATTTGCCGGAATGTGTTTTGCCATTTTGTTTAATTTCAAGGGTTGGGATAGTTGATCTGTATCAAGTCCCACAGGTTGCCATAAAGGTCTTCAAAAACCAAAACTTTACCATATTTTTCTATAATGGGTATTCTTTTTATCCTGATATTTTGGGAAAGTAAATTTTGGTAATCCCTGTCAATGTCATCTGTATAAAGAAATAGAAATACCCTACCACCGGTCTGGTTACCAATGCTGGCTTTTTGCTTTTCATCGGCAGCTTTGGCTAGCAAAAGCGAACAGCCTCCACCTCCTGGAGGTCTGACGACCACCCATCTTTTGACACTGGAAAGCGGAGTGTCTTCAAGCAGATCAAATTTTAATTTTTTGGTGTAAAAAGTGATGGCTTCATCGTAATCCTTTACCACAAGGGTGATTTGATTTAAAGTCTGCTTCATTAATACTACTTTAAGTTTGATTTCCAGGCATCCCATAAAATGCCTGGAAAAATGAATAAGCTCCCTTAAACTTCAAATCCGGTACGGTATTCTCTGCCGACAAATTGGTTAGCTTCTTCCAAGTTGGTAATCTGCATATTGTCACCGTCCCAGAGGAGCTTCCTTCTGCCGTAAAACTCCATTTGTCCTTTACTGTTTTCCCTTCTCAGCATATAGCTTCTGATAGCCAAGTTACCCATCAAAACAGTTTCGGTCATTGGACCTGCATAGTCGAATGAAGAAGTAAGTGCTTTGTGTTCTTTGCTTCCATATCCAGCTTTGATGGCGTCTACCCATAGTCTTTGGTGCCCGTATTCCGGTTCTTCATTGGATTCTGATTCCGGACCAAACTCCTGTGTTCCATCATTGAGGTACAGCTTGGGCATTAATGGGGAGCTGTCATTGATATTGGTAGAGATGATCCCTTTTTCTCCTATGATCAATACCCCATTAGCAGAATTGGCCCCTCCAATGTCATGGTCAGCGGGGATGATATCAGGATGTGATGGACGAATACCTCCATCACTCCAAGTCATTTCTATTGGAGACTGGCTTTTGTCTGTAGCGTCAAAATGCAGGGTGATAAAGGAAGAAGCCGGGGCACCTTCAGGATTATAATCAGGAGTCCACATCCTTGAAAAAACAGTGCCTACACTGCATTCTGCACTTTTGGGATAATGGAGGCCTAAAGTCCTGAACGGAATGTCAATCAAATGGCAACCCACATCTCCCAGTGCACCTGTACCGTAATCCCACCATCCCCGCCAATTGAAAGGGTGAAGGTTTGGTGTATAGGCAATTTCAGGAGCAGGACCTAGCCAAAGGTCCCAATGAAGATCATCCGGTTTTTTGGAAGGCTCAGGTTGTGGAAAAGCGAATCCCTGTGGCCATACAGGCCTGTTGGTCCAGACCTGAACTTTGGATATTTTGCCCATTTTGCCTGAATCTACCCATTTTTGAACCATGTCGAGCAATGGGTTGGAAGCTCCTTGATTTCCCATCTGGGTGACTACTTTTTGGTCTCTGGCCATTTGGGTCAGGAGCCTCGCCTCACGGATGTTATGGGTCAGCGGTTTTTGCACATAGACATGTTTGCCTCTTTCCATGGCATACTTGGCAGCCGGACCATGCACGTGGTCAGGTGTGGAAATGGTGACTGCATCAATGTCTTTCATTTGATCCAGCATTTCCCTGTAATCAGCAAAAAGCTTGGCATTAGGAAAATTTTCTATGGATTGTTTGGCGGAACCCGAAAAGTCCACATCACATAAGGCTACCACTCTTTCCCTTCCATTGACAGAGGCATTTTTGATGTCAGAAATCCCTTTTCCCCCTGCACCGATAGCGGCCAAGTTGAGTTGGTCAGATGGGGCCGTAAAGCCTACCCCTCCAAGTACATGTCTTGGAACAATAAATATGGAAGAAGCCAATGCGGCATTTTTGATAAAATCTCTTCTGGTCTGGGCTGTTGTTAGTTTTTTAGAAGGTTTCATAAAATGTTAGGTTTCTGAAATTTTTCGAGAAACCAAGTTAAACTTTTATGTTTATTTTATTTTCCTTCTTTGAGATAATTTTGGAAAAAGGGTGAAGCTTACTTCTTTCTGGTAAATATGGCTACAATGGCAGAGGTGAAAATCCCTGCTATTGGAGCGAAAATCACGCTTTGAATCAAGTAATTTTTGAAATTGAAATAGGATTCTGCTTCTTCTTGGGACATTTTTCCTTGGTCCACACTGTAGGTAATCATATTTTACTTAAAATATTTGGTGTTTAGCCTACTCCAGCCGCTTGCTCAGAATATCCTGCCGATTTAAGGTTATTCAGTAGTCTTATGATTTTAGGCAATACATGCATGGCCCCCTGTTTTCCGAGCTTTTTGTAAAAATCACTGTCTTTGGGAAATATATCTTCTTAGATTTTTGATGGGCATAGTTTAAAACTTATTGATCGGACTTTTTCATAAAGTCAAAACCTCCTTTTCTTAAATTAATTCCAAACTCTAAGTAGGCTTTGAGGCAGGCTAAGAAATTCGCCCAGCCGGCAGTATTGCCTTTCAGCCAATTTATGCCTTCCGCTGTATTTTCCATTCCGTATTCATCCACATAGACTACCGTCGCCAGTCCGTCATTTACAGCCTCCAACCTGATCTCTACTGTAAGTGCTTTGCTGTCCCCGTCCCATTCAAAAATTATTTTCTGGTTTTCCGTTACTTCCAAGACCCTGACAGGGAATGCGCCAGGAAATTCGGGGAATTCCCATTCTACTGTTTCTCCCTGTTGCATCATTGCCGTACCATGTGAGATGAAGTAGTTTTTCATCTTTTCAGGATCAATGATAGCTTTGAAAACTTTGTCAGATGTGCTGCCTACCTGTAAGGCTGTTGAAATTCGCAATTGGTCCATATCCTTGAATTTTGATGAATTTAATCAAAGATTACACAACAAAAAAGGGAAGCCGATTAGACTTCCCTTCTTGGATTAGTTTGCTTCTATCTTAAAAGGCTGCTTTAAATGCATCCATTTTTTGGTCTACTTGGGTATCTACCATAAAGGAAACTTTTACGTTTTCCCAAGCAAGGCTTACTTTCGCTACTTTATTGTCTTCAGCAGAAATGTAATATTGAAGTCTTTCTTTGGTCTTGTCCAATTTTTCAGGAGCAGCATTCACGGACACTGCTAGGTCCTTGCTCAAAGCATCCATATCGATTTTACCATCTTTCATGTAAGCAAATACCGAGTTGCCTTTGGAGTTGAAATGAAACACCCAGTCTCCAGACTCATTTGGAGTCACAAATATGGAGTATTTTCCGGGACGAAGATTGGTACCTCCTATATTGACAGAAGTAGAGAATTCAATGATGGTCTGGGCATTGGCTCCAGCTCTCCAAGGAGTGCCGTATTTTTCCAATTCACCAAAAACCTTTCTGCCTTTCACCGCCGGGGATGAATAATCAATGCTGATTTTGGTAAAGCCTACTACTTGGGATACCGTAGCTGCAGGACTTGGTGCAGGCGCCTGCAATTGTGCAACTGCATGCTCAGACTGAGCAAAAAAGAAAATGGCTGCCAATGCAGCGATGAATAGTTTTGTTTTTTTCATAAGTGTTTTGTTTTTGTAGATGGGTTAATTAATTAATCGAATGTACAACCTAAAAATGGTTTTGTTGTTTGATGAAGCGCCATTTTCAATCGGGATTTTTCAGAATGACTTGGTTTGATCCATTTAAAAATGACTATTAATGAGCATCTCATCTGGATTTTGGATTTGAATTTGTTAAATTGAACAATACTACAATTCATTGTTTATATAACTATAACAAATTAAAATTTTATGCCATATACAGTAAAAATTACAGATACATTTTCCTTGACTCATGATGTAAAAAGGTTTAAAACTGAAAAACCAAAGGGCTATACTTTTGTACCCGGTCAAGCGACAGAGGTAGCTATCAATAAAGAGGGTTGGAAAGAAGAAAAAAGACCATTTACTTTTACTTCTCTACCAGAGGAGGATCATTTAGAGTTTGTGATCAAATTTTACCGTGACCATGATGGAGTTACCAAACAAATTGAAGACTTGGTGGAAGGGGATGAACTGATTATTGATGATTCCTGGGGAGCTATTCAGTATAAAGGCAAAGGTGTGTTTATTGCTGGGGGCGCTGGGATAACCCCTTTTATCAGTATTCTGAGAGACTTATCCGCTAAGGGTGAATTGGAAGGAAATAAGTTGATTTTTGCCAACAAAACAGGAAAAGATGTAATCATGGAGTCGTACTTTCATGAGCTATTGGGGGAGGATTTTATTTCGATTTTAGATAAAGAGAAACTGGAAGGCCATTTCCATGGCAGGGTTAATATGGATTTCTTAAAAGAAAGAATTGAAGATTTTTCTCAAGAGTTCTATGTATGTGGACCTCAGCCTATGGTGGAAGGCGTCAGTGAAATCCTCAAGCACCTAGGAGCGAATCCCGATGGGATTACTTTTGAGGAGTAAGCAAAGGTTGCAAATTGAAAGGAATGCAGGTTGGTCCAGCCTACATTCCTTCTTCTTCAGAATACTCCAAAATATCCCCCGGCTGACAGTTCAATGCCTTGCAAATTGCTTCAAGGGTATTGAAGCGGACCGCTTTTGCCTTTCCTGTTTTAAGTATGGAAAGGTTGGAAAGGGTGATGTCTACTTTTTCGGAAAGTTCATTGAGAGACATTTTTCTTTTGGCCATCATTACATCCAAATTGACTATTATGGGCATAATTCAGATGGTTAATTCGTTTTCCGATTGAATGGCAACACCTCTTTTGAATACTTGTGCAATGGCATAAATCAATGCGCCCATCAACAGATACTCAAAAGCCCCTCCAACATAGCTTCCCAAAGCAGGGAGATCGAAGCCTCTTTTGACCAACCAAGAAAAATAGGCTGATGCCAGGATGATGACGATCCCAATCTGAATTGCGATTTGGGCGATTTCTGTAATCAGTTTGGAAACTTCAGCACTGAAGGGGTGTACCATGTCGATAGTGAGAAAAACCCTGATCATAAGATAAAACATGTAAGCCTTTTGACC
This sequence comes from Arthrospiribacter ruber, assembly GCF_019343195.1. GTDB lineage: Bacteria > Bacteroidota > Bacteroidia > Cytophagales > Cyclobacteriaceae > Arthrospiribacter > Arthrospiribacter ruber. Next base: position 504,987 of record NZ_RPHB01000002.1, on the reverse strand, counting down.
GGCAATCACCAATATAAAGGACATGACTCCAATGTAATTCCAGAAATGTTGATCCAGGAGCCCATATAAGTTAAGGCCTTCATAAAGGTTTTTTGCTACCTCTGCATTAAAAAGGCTGTAGGTAAAAGTAAAGAGCAGTGCTCCAGCTTTGATGCACAGCCCAATGAAGATGGACCAGATCACAATGGTGATCAACATCAGCCCGGGCTGATTTTCCCATTTTTTCTTCCAATTTTCTTTCCAAGTCATATCGTGAGTGTTTTTATTATTTTCAAATTACAGTAAAAAATTATTGATATACAATAAAAATTTATTTTTTTGAATAAAATAAATTTTATTATTACCCCCCCCCCTGTTAATCAATGAATATTTTTTTTACCCCTTGGTATTTTAAGAAGTAATTTATTTGAGGGAATAAAAAGATCAATTGTATAGTTTTCGTACCTTAAGCATTCTTGTTTCAATAAAAATGAAAAAATATTTTAGCCTGTACTTGGTCTTTTCGGCCTTTCTTTTTGCCTTTTCCTGTGAAAACGGAGGTCATGACAGTAACCTTGCTGCTGATTTTGAAGAGTTCTTAGATATTCCACTTACAGAACAACCACCACCACCTGAAGAAGAAATTTTTATGGATAACCAAACTGCCTTTGAGCGGAAACTAATAAGAAGGGGGTATCTGGAAATTTCTTCGGGAGATATTCAGGCTGATTATGCTACAATCAAGAAATTGGTCTCCAGATTCCAAGCTTATGTGGAATCGGAAAATCTGAATAACCATAAGGATCGTGTTTCTTACAATTTCAATATCAGAGTTCCTTCTGATACGTATTCGAGTTTAATGGACACCTTATCTACAGTTGGAGGTTCTTTGATCAATAAATCTTCCAATGTTGAGGATGTTACCAATAGGTATCGCGACTTGGAGGCTACTTTGAAAAGTAAAAAAATGCTTGAAGAGCGATATAGGGAACTTCTTTCTAAGTCTTCTGAAATCAGAGATATGATTGAAATAGAGCGGAACCTCAGCAACATCAGAAATGAGATTGAAATCAATGAGTCGAGATTTAAAAGTCTCGGCAATGATATCGCTTACAGTACCATAAGTGTTTACCTCCATCAAGATCTGCGGAAATCAACTGTCTATTCAGACAGCTTCGGTGGTAAATTATTGAAGTCTCTTGCCACCGGTTGGAACTTGTTTGTATATATGGTATTGCTTCTTGTCAGACTCTGGCCTTTTGCGATTTTGGGTGTTTTAATCTGGTTTTTAGTCACAAGAATGAGGAGTAGAAATAATAAAACCTGAACCAAAATGAGAGCTTCATCATATCGGATCTCTCTTTCTGGTTTTTAACAATTAGGTGGATTTATTTTTTCTAACACCATTTTATCATGAGGCTTTTATATGGCTCCTTAAACAGAAAGGCACAAATATTCACAAAGTCATTAGTGATTTTTTAGTGCCTTTGCGCTTTGTGGCAAAAATTGATTTGACTCATGAAAGTTGTGAACCTTTTATTTCAAGAAGCATCTTCTACTACTATCTCAAAATCATCAAAATATGCCTTTCCCTCAGTGCCAGGCATCATGACAGCAAAAGGGATCATGAAGATTGTTCGTCTCGTAAAATTGGGAAGGGTGAGTTCTAATACATGGTCTTCCAAGGTGCCCCCAATGGGATCATTTTCAGTGGTCAAAGTAGCTGTTTCCACTAAATTAGCACCGGTATTGCCGATTTCGGTTTCATAAATCCTCAAAGCTATTGCGACTCCAGGGCCTTGCAGATTTTCTGCATTGATTTTTGTTCTTAGCGTTACGGATGCCCCTTCTGGAATATTTGGGACCAATATTTCTTTATAAATATATCCTGTATTTTGACCGTCCCCTTCGGATGAAATTCCAAGATAGGGTACACCAGAATCCTCATGTACACCTCTGGATACTTGGTAGTTGCCATTGTCATTGGAAAAATTCCAAAATCCATCCTCTAACTCATTTTTAAAGAATACAGGATCCTGATCAAAATCCTGCCCGAAATCAATGCATTGTTCACTGGCTGCTACCCTGTCAAACAATTCATCAAGGTAGTAAGTCCTTAATTCTTCTTCGCCTTCTCTGTATATTTCGAAAATATTAAATTCATCAGTCATCAGTGAAAGAGGTCTTCCGTCACATTTGAGTGCATTGTCATGAGGGAGGTTAAGAAAGGCATGTCCCATTTCATGGAAAAATAGATTTTCCCTTTGAATGTCTGAAAGGGCCGCCCAATTACAGTTTGGCGCTCTTGAAATTTCGACTGTTCTGCGTCCTGTTTGAGGATGAATGATATATCCATAACCACAATAGGGTGCATCATTTCTATTTATTTCATCTACATACACAGCATCCAATCCAGATAAATTTAAGTCAAAACCTCTAAAGCTGGCTTCTTCTGCAAATCTATCCAGAAAAAGCTGTAGATCAGGAAAATCGTCTTGAATGGGGTTGGGTTCGGGGTTGTCGTCAGTGTCACACGAAAAAATCGTAATTAAAACAAAAGCGAAGGAAAGTATTCTAAAATGGTTTTTCATCATAGGATTATTTGGTTCGGTCTTTTGACTTTACGCTAAAAAATAAAATTTTGTTTTGAAATCACTCTAAAAGCAATTTAAAATGATGTTTTAGAAAATGAGAACAGCTTTTTTGAATTACCCTATACTTTTTTATAAAAATCTATTCCGACCCTATTAATGTGTTCTAAAAATTCCGGATTGCTGATATGATGAAAAATAGAAAGATCTATTTTGTAGGGTAGGAGAAGATCGTCAAGTTCAAGTTCGATTTTTTGAAGTTCAGTGAGATCCAAAGAAGCTTCAAGAAGTGTTAGGTCAATATCTGACCCTGGCCTGTAATTACCCTTAGCCCTAGAGCCATGAAGTACTGCTTTTCGACTTGAGGATGTTTAGAAAATACATCTCTAATAAGCTTAATCGTATTATCTGATAATCCACACCTTAGATAAGGGCTAATTTTGACTTTTTAAAATCTAGTGGTTTTGGAAAAGAAATATGCAAAAAATAAAATCTTAAAGCGATTGATATCGACCAATATCCGAAAATACCGGTCGATATCTTTTTACATTTAGCCTAACTTAGCCAGTGCTTCTTCCAGCGTTTTGATCTTTGCTTCTGCATCAGCCTGTTTTTTCTTTTCGTTTTCTACAACTGCTGCCGGTGCTCCCGCCACAAAACGCTCATTGCTGAGTTTTTTCATTACAGAAGCCAAAAACCCTTTCGTGTATTCAAGCTCGTTGCTGAGGCTTTCCTTTTCCTTTTCTACATCTATGTCCTCTGTCATTGGCACAAAGCATTCATCGGCCTTTACCAGGAAGCTTACAGCATTTTCGACTTTCTCGGCAAAGTTAATTTCAGATAGGTTCCCCAGTTTTTTAAGGACCGCCTGATAGCTGATATACAGCTCAGGATGTTGGGTATTGATGGATAAAGACAGTGTCTCTTTGGGTGACATGCCTTTAGAACTCCTCAGGTTTCTGACCTGTGAGACCAACTCAAATACTTGTGCAGCTTCAGCAATTGGCTTGGTGTCGAAAGATTTTTTCTCTGGCCAATTCTGTACAATCAATGCATGTCCAGGCCCTCTATCATTGAGGGTTTGCCAGATTTCTTCTGTAAGGAATGGCATAAATGGATGAAGGATCCTTAATATATCTTCTAGAAATTCTATGGTTTTGTCATAGGTTTCCTTGTCTATAGGCTGCTGATAAGCAGGCTTGATCATTTCCAAATACCAAGAGCAGAAATCGTCCCAGACCAATTTGTAAGTGGTCATCAATGCATCAGAAATCCTGAACTTATCGAAGTGATCTTCGATTTCAGCCAATGCTTCCTGAAAACGGTTTTCAAACCAGTGAATACTTGCTTTATTTTCTGAACCTGAAATTTTGCTATCTACTTCCCAGCCTTTGATCAGTCTGAAAGCATTCCATATTTTGTTGGCGAAATTTCTTCCCTGCTCTACCAGTTTTTCATCAAACGGCAAATCATTTCCGGCAGGGGAGGAAAATAACATTCCCGTTCTTACCCCGTCTGCCCCGTATTGCTTGATCAGCTCAAGAGGATCCGGAGAGTTTCCAAGTGATTTGGACATTTTCCTGCCCTGCTTATCTCTTACTATTCCTGTCAGGTAGACATTTTTGAACGGCTTTTCTCCCATGTATTCATACCCGGCAATGATCATTCTTGCCACCCAGAAAAAGAGAATTTCAGGAGCGGTTACCAGATCATTGGTAGGGTAATAGTACCTTAAATCTGCATTTGGAGCATCACCTTCAAAAACTTTGCTGTCAAAAACAGAGATAGGCCATAGCCATGAAGAAAACCAGGTATCCAGTACATCTTCATCTTGCTTGAGATCTTCGATAGTAAATTGATCTCCGAATTTTTCATTTGCCAATTTCAAAGCCTCTGCTTGTGTGGCCGCGACCACAAATTCTCCATTAGGGAGGTGGTAGGCCGGAATTCTATGGCCCCACCACAGCTGTCTGGAAATACACCAATCACGCACGTTTTCCATCCATGCGCGGTACATGTTCTTGAATTTTGGTGGGTATAGTTGAATGATATCTTCCATTACCGCCTTCAAAGCCGGTTTGGTGATATCTTCCATTTTCAAGAACCACTGGAGAGAAAGTTTTGGCTCCACTACCGCATCCGTTCTTTCTGAATGGCCCACGTTGGATTTATAGTCTTCTACCTTGTCCAGTTGACCTGCTTCATCAAGAAGTTTAGCGATTTTTTTTCTGGCTACAAACCTGTCTTCGCCTATGAGGATTTGGGCTTTTTCATTCAAAGAACCATCATCATTGAGTATATCAATGACTTCAAGCTTGTGTTTGACACCAAGTTCGTAGTCATTTAGGTCATGGGCAGGGGTGACTTTGAGGCAACCTGTTCCGAATTCCATATCTACATATTCATCTTCAATGATAGGAATGGCTCTTCCTATCAAAGGGATAATGGCCTTTTTCCCTTTTAAATGGGAGAATCTTTGATCGTTGGGATTGATACAGATCGCTACATCCGCCATGATGGTTTCTGGTCTTGTCGTAGCTATTGTCAAGGTTTCGCTTTCAGAACCCTCTATTTTGTAATGGATATAATACAGTTTGGACTGTACTTCTTTCATGATCACTTCATCATCTGAAAGGGCTGTTTTTCCCTGCGGATCCCAGTTGACCATTCTTATTCCCCTGTAGATTTTACCTTTTTTGTGCAGGTCTACAAAAACAGAGATTACTGCTCGGCTGAGGTCCTCATCCATGGTAAACTTGGTTCTGTCCCAATCACAGGAAGCACCTAATTTTTGAAGTTGCTCGAGAATGATTCCTCCATATTTTTTCTTCCACTCCCAGGCATGCTCTAGAAATTCATCCCTGCTCAGAGAGTTTTTGTCAATGCCTTTTTCTTTAAGCATGGCGACCACCTTTGCTTCTGTTGCAATGGAGGCATGGTCAGTCCCAGGTACCCAGCAGGCATTTTTTCCTTCCATTCTCGCTTTTCGGATGAGGACATCCTGAATGGTGTTGTTGAGCATGTGGCCCATGTGAAGCACACCGGTTACATTTGGAGGAGGGATTACAATGGTGTAAGGTTCTTTATCGGGGTCTACTTTTGAGGCAAAAAACCGGTTTTCCATCCAGTACTTGTACCATTTTAACTCTACAGATTCTGGATTGTATTTGGTAGCTATTGACATATCTTCTAAAATTGAACTTCGGTTGGCAAAATTAAGACAAATTAAGTACCGCCCTACCCAAATTTGTTCAAAATCGGCAGGTATTGAGAGTTGAAAAGAGGAAATTTTAGGTTTTTTTGCTTTAAAAGAGAGCCCTCGAATTCTGAAAAGGCCTTTTTAGTATTGGTAGAACAATCAATTTTTATCTTCTGCCTTATTCTTCTAAATTTGGGCCACGAATTAAATTTTTACTTATGACAAAGCCTGAATTACCTGTACTCGAGTCTTGGGTGCAGATTCCAAAAGATTCCGATTTTACGATTTATAACCTTCCTTTTGGTGTTTTCCAAAATAAAAGATTGTCACCGAGAGCTGGGGTAGCTATCGGAGATAAAATTGTAGACCTCGCGGTTCTTCATGACGAAGGTTTTTTTGCGGAGTTGAGCCAGTTGCCTCATGACATATTTCTTAGGGATTCTCTCAATGAATTCATTTCATTAGGTAAGGGAGTGACCAGAAGAGTACGTGAGATAGTCCAGGACCTTTTGCTTACAGATAATGAAAAGCTAAGGGATCATCAGGTAAGGGGCAAAGCAATGGTCAATAGAAAGGAAGCCCAAATGCTGATGCCTGTAAAAGTGGGAGATTATACAGACTTTTATAGCAGTATGGAGCATGCTACCAATGTAGGTACTATGTTCAGAGATCCTGACAATGCTTTGTTACCCAACTGGAAGCACATTCCTGTAGGTTATCACGGTAGGGCCTCCTCTATCATTCCTTCGGGTGTTCCGATTCATAGGCCAAAAGGACAATACAAAGATCCTAATATGGAAAAACCTGAATTTGGGCCAAGCAGAAGATTGGATTTTGAGTTGGAGCTAGCTTTTATCACCGGACGCCAAACCAAAATGGGTGACAGTATTTCTACAGGTGAAGCAGAAGATTTTATTTTCGGTTTTGTTCTTTTCAATGACTGGTCAGCCCGTGATATTCAGGCTTGGGAATATGTGCCTTTAGGCCCCTTTTTGGGGAAGAATTTTGCCAGCAGCATATCTCCTTGGATTGTGACTTTGGAAGCTCTGGAGAATTTTAGAGTAGCCGGCCCGACCCAGGAACCCGAAGTTTTACCATATCTCAAGTGCGAAAAGGATCATGCATTTGATATCAACTTGGAAGTGTATATTCAGCCCGAAAACCAAAAGGCCGAAAAAGTTTGTACCTCCAATTTTAAATATATGTATTGGAATATCGCCCAGCAATTGGCACACCATACCGTAAATGGTTGTAATATCAATGTGGGAGATATGTATGCCTCCGGTACCATTTCAGGGCCGACAGAGGACAGCTATGGCTCTATGTTGGAATTGGCCTGGAAAGGAACCAAGCCTGTCAGACTAGAAGACGGTTCAGAGCGGAAATTTATCGAGGACGGAGATACAGTTCTGATGAAAGGTTTTTGTAAGCTTGAACATATCAGAGTCGGATTTGGAGAAGTAAGCTCCAAAGTATTACCAGCCAAATGAAATAAAAAACCTCCGATTTGGGAGGTTTTTTTATATTAAAGGATAAGATTTTCTTCCCTCATTTCAGCTTTGATGGCATCTACATATTCTTTTGCAAAAGCCTGAATGTCAGAAGGATTTAAGGTCTTGGATTGTGCGCTCCATATTAGCTTCAGGGATTCTGCATCATAAAGGTTGGTCTCCATAAAATACCTACGGTCAGTAGTATAATATCCCTGGTTCCAACCTGCAGCATTCCAGTGGTTCCAGTATCCGAAGAAATTACCATAATAGCCAAATCTGCCCATGGGGGCAAACATCGGTCCCATTCCTCCACCAGGTACAAAACGTTCATCTTCCTCTACATTGATCAAAGTGATGGTCATAATTGCTTCTGCATTCACTTCATTGAGGATCTCCAACACCTGATCTTCATTTGGCTCATTGGTAGAAAAGAAGTCTGGGGTAAATACATCAATGCTTCTTATAGCAGTTACATCTCTGTTTTGCAAACGCGACATAAATTCTCCCTCCAATGACTGTCTTAATGAAAGGTCTTCTGAAAAAGAGGCCAGTAAAATACTGGAGTAGGGCTGTCTGCTTTCCTGCTCGTTTTTCCAGCTGGCAGTGATTTGTGTAGAAGGGCTACAAGCCATCATCAAAAGCAGAATAAACGCTAATATCAATGTGATCGGTTTCATATTCTGTTGGTTTAGATTTAACAATAAATGGGCAGTAATGGTCTGCACTTCATAGAAAAAACAACAACTGTTCCACTTTGTTAGGCAATCCTTTAGTGAATCCTTAATTAGAAGGCTTTTGTAAAAGGATGTAGGCTTTTGGTTTTTAACGCTCAATTAAAAGAGTATTTTTGCAAGGCATTCTACTCAAACCGAAAAATTATGAAAAACATAAATCCAAGCAGTACTGAGGCATGGTCCAAATTACAACAGCTGGCTACAAAACACCAAACAACTTCCATCAGCTCTCTTTTTGAGCAAAAAAACAGATTTGAGGAATTCTCTCGCAAAGAGGAGGATATTTTGGTGGATTTTTCAAAAAACAAAGTGGATGGGGAAATCCTTGAAGCTTTGATTCAATTGGCAGATGAAACAGGATTGAAGGCAGCAATTGATGCCATGTTTTCAGGAGAAAAGATAAACGGTACGGAAGGAAGAGCTGTCCTGCACACCGCACTTAGAAATAGATCAGAAGAAAGAATTTTTGTAGATGGCAAGGATGTGATGCCTGAAGTCAAAGCTGTACTGAGTCAAATGAAGGCTTTTGCAGACCAGATTTCCAACGGGACTTGGCTTGGGTATACAGGCAAGCCTATTACCTCTTTGGTCAATATTGGCATAGGAGGTTCAGACTTGGGGCCAGTAATGGTTACCGAAGCTTTGAAGCCTTATCAGAACCCTAATCTTGAAATATATTTTGTGTCCAATGTAGACGGAACACATATTTCGGAAACACTCAAAAAAGTGAATCCGGAGACTACTTTGTTTTTTATTGCCTCTAAGACATTTACCACCCAAGAAACCATGACCAATGCACATACTGCCAGGGATTGGTTTTTGGACTATGCAAAAGATGAAAAAACAGTAGCCCGTCATTTCGTAGCCTTATCCACGAATGAAAAAGGAGTGACGGAATTCGGAATAGATCCCAAAAATATGTTTGCTTTCTGGGACTGGGTAGGGGGAAGGTATTCTCTATGGTCAGCCATTGGTCTTCCTATAGCCTGTGCGATTGGTTTCGATAATTTTGAAAAACTCCTTTCGGGTGCGCATTCCATGGACAAGCATTTTAAAGAAGCCGGTTTTGATCAAAATATCCCTGTGATATTGGCCTTGATAGGAATTTGGAACACTAATTTTCTTGGAGCAACCTCGGAAGCCATCTTGCCTTATGATCAATACCTTCATCGCTTCGCGGCTTATTTTCAGCAAGGAAACATGGAGTCCAATGGGAAATATGTCAGCAGAGATGGAACAAAGGTCAATTATTCTACCGGACCGATTATCTGGGGTGAGCCAGGGACTAATGGTCAGCACGCTTTCTATCAATTGATACACCAAGGCACGCATTTGATTCCCTGTGACTTTATTGCTCCTGCAATTTCCCATAACCCAACTGGAGACCACCATGTGAAATTGTTATCCAATTTCTTTGCGCAGACTGAAGCATTAATGAATGGGAAATCCTTGGAAGATGTGCGCTCAGAAATGACAAAAGCTGGTAAATCCAATGAGGAAATTGAAAAAATAGCTCCGCACAGGGTTTTTGAGGGGAATAGGCCTACGAACTCCATTTTGGTAAAACAGATTACTCCATATACCTTAGGACAATTGATAGCCATGTATGAGCATAAGATTTTTGTGCAGGGGGTTATTTGGAATATTTTCAGTTTTGACCAGTGGGGTGTAGAATTGGGTAAAGTGTTGGCCAATGCGATTTTACCTGAGCTGAAAGATGATGATGAGGTCACAAGTCATGATGCTTCTACCAACGGCCTGGTTAATGCATACAAGGAAATGAGAAATTAACTCGGCTAGGTTGTCAATACAATCAACTATGCAAGTTTTACAACCTGTTGGAAGTGATTTCCGACAGGTTTTTTTATGCTTTTTCCAACCTGTGAAGCCTTTCAAGTAGAGGCGGATGGGAATAATTGACAAATACATACCAGGGATGCGGGTTGATATTGCTGAGGCTATTAACAGAAAGTGTTTTCAAGGCTTCAGCTAAAGGCTTACCTGCAAAAGTCTCCTTGGCATAAGCATCGGCTTCGAATTCATTTTTCCTACTGATGAGGTTCATGCCAATTCCTAAGATCATGGAGATGGGAGAAAGCAACATCGTAAAGCCTATAATATTGAGGTGTATGGCCATCTGATTCCCGCCTAGTGCGAGACTCATGTTTTCGCTGAAGATAAATTGGGAAAGTATAAACAACATGATTCCTATATGTAGTACTGAAATCAGCATACCTGTAAAAATGTGTTTTTTCTTATAATGTCCTATCTCATGAGCTAAAACTGCAACCAGTTCGTCAGGAGTATGTTGATCAATCAGGGTGTCATATAGCACTACTTTTTTTCTTTTGCCAAAGCCTGAGAAAAACGCATTGGCTTTTGAAGACCTTTTGCTTCCGTCTATTACAAAAATATTGTCCAAGGGGAATTCAACCGATCGGGCATATTGAATTATTTTATCCTTCAGTTCGCCATCTTCTAATGGAGTCAGCTTGTTGAATAAGGGTAATATCCAAGCGGTATAAAAAAGATTGACCCCAATCATAAAAATGGCAGAAATCAACCAGAATTGCCACCAAAAGTCTGTTCCTATTCTGTGGATCAGCCAAAGAAGAACCGCAAGTAAAGCGCCTCCAATTAATATACTGAGAAAGTATCCTTTCATTTTATCCGAAAAAAAGATCCTTGGACTGCTTTTGTTGAACCCGAATTTTTCTTCAATTACAAATGTCTGATAATAATCAAAAGGGAGTGACAATATATCAGAACCAATGAAAATTACTGCGAAGTAGAATAGAGAATGCAGGATGGGGTTTTCAAGGTGAGGTCTAAGGACTGCATCCATCCATCCGAAAAATCCAAAATAAATAAAACAGAAAGTAATCAAAAATGTAAACGTTCCAGTAAGCAGTCCAAATTTATAATTTGCTTGGTGATAAGCTTTGGATTCATGAAGCTTATTTTGACTGACGTATTGGCTTAAAGTGTCAGGTACTGGAGGAACAGCCCTTTTGATGTTAAGGTGATTGAGCGTTTTTTCAAATAAAAAACCAAAAGTTAAAATGCCTAATAATAGGTATTTGATCCACTCCGCATCCATAATGTAAATTGCTTAGAATTTTGGACAAGGAAGTATGGTATCTCTGCTTCTTAACTTGCCTTTGTTTTTGTCAGCCAAAAGAAAAGACACACTTAGTTCATGTGCTCCTCCAGTCTGCATCCCTAGCTGGGAAACTGTATAATCAAAACTATACCCCACATTCATGCCTGTAGGTAAATTGACACCAACCATTATAACAAGCGCATCCCGGTTTTGTTGGTTCTCTATAGGTCTATATGGCAAACCTCTGTACCAGAGACCGATCATCAAAGGTTCTGAATACAAATATGCTCCAACATCCAGTTGTTCAAATGGTCCTTGTCTCTTATAGTTAATAGTTGGCACAATATACCTTTGACGCATCATGTGGGTAAAATCTCTTCTGTAACCACCACTTGCCAGTGCTATACGGTACCCAGTATGTACTGAGAATTTGGCAGGGAGCCTACTGACACCATCCAAAAAAGATTGGTTGGGCGTGTTGACATGGTCTGCCGCAGCACCAAACCAAAAATTTTCCGTAAAAAACAACCCTCCAAATGATAGGGACAGCATATTTACAGGATCACCCAGGCCAGGAAGGTCCGTACCGGGAAGGGTAGGACCAAATATGTTTGTACGGTCTATTTGGTTAGCAAAGATGAGGTTTTCATAAAACCCAATATCTCTTCTGATATAACTCGCTCTAAAACCCGGGCGGAAAAATGCCCTTTCAGAAATTCTTAATTCATAGGAATAAAACCCAGCTACAGTAGTAGATCGGAGTTTTGCAGCTCCTTCAACATCGTTCATAACCATTAGCCCAACTCCGCTGTTGTACTCATCGAGATAAGTGTCTATATATGCTGAGAAAGTGGTGAATTGTGCATCCATCCCAGGCCATTGGTTTCTATAGTTGAACCCCACTCTCGGGACTAGCTCAGCTCCTGCAAAAGCAGGGTTTAAGTATAGTGGAGCAGCATAATATTGGCTATATTGCGGGTCTTGAGCCTGCAGACTTCCAACCGAAAAAATCAGTAGGATAAGAAAAAAAAGACGATATATGTGAGACCTTTGCAAGTAATTCTTCGTTTATTGTTTGACTCAATCCATCAGCTAAACGCCAGAATCCTGTCGTTGTTTTGTATGCAGCGTGTAAATTATGAAAAGCCTTATTAATTCCATAACCTTACAATTAATTTTTACCATAATATTCGCGCTTACTTGTAGTTTGGGTATCCAAAAAAGTTTTTCGCAAGGTTTTAACAACAATGAGTGGATTTTCGGATACTGCGGTTCAGGACAGCAAAATAGCTACATTTCATTTGGTAAAGGAGACGAACCCACTGTAAGAACTCTGCCTGGAACCATAGTGATTGGTTCCGAAAATTCAAATACTGACAATAATGCGGTTATCGTTGATCCTATTACGGGTCAGGTGTTATTCTATACTAATGGCGTCTTGGTATATAATTACGATAACATACCAATCCAAGGCGCTCCCAATGGAGTCAATGGGCAAACCGATGCCAGACAATCGGTTGCAATAGGCACCCTTGATTTTGACCCTGATGGAGACAGGCTTTTTTATCTTTTTTACATTACTCCTGGCGGTCAATTGCAATATTCAGTCGTAGATATGAATGCTCCTGGTGGAGCTACCGGGAATCAGCCTCCTCTTGGGGAGGTTATCGAACTTAATCAGAATATAAGTAATGCTTCTGGAGCCATTGCTGTTGTCAAAAGTGCCAATTCCTCCTCATATCTCTTAAGTTTTGAAGGTGGACAATTGGTTTCAAGACAATTGGAAGAGACACAGGGGCAGTTTACCGAGACGGACAATGCAGCGCTTGGCTTTACACCCAAGGCAATTATTTACAATGAGGGGCTCGGGAAAATCATCTTAATTCCTGAAAATGAGGGTGATGATTTGGTGGTGATGGACTTTGATACTTCTTCAGGCTCATTTGGTTCACCAGAAACAGTTAGCCAATCAGGAGGGGCAGAAGATATTGAAGGGGCCGCATTTTCGCCGGACGGTACGTTTTTGTATTTTTCCAGAGGAAACGAATTGCTTAGAGTTCCGGTCAATGAATTGTCAGCTGAACCTGAGCTTATACCTTTAGAAAATGATGTATTTAAAATATATGATATCAAAACCGGTCCTGATGGCAGGCTTTATTATATATATGAAGAAGTAGAGGGAGGGCCTCAACTGGTCGGTAGAGTCGATAATCCCGACGAAGAGGAAATTCTTGAAATCGAGCTAAACGAAGACCCTTTTAACGGAACGGATTTTTGTGGCCGGGTATTCCCCCAATTTGCTCCCAATCAGGATGTGGGTCCTGATGTCGATTTTACTTGGGAGCCTGAGATTCCCTGTGCCAATAACCCCATACAGCTTACCTCACAGATTACACCGGAAAATTACAGGCCAGTCAGCTTTGAATGGTCATTTAACCCGCCTCTCACTGATGAAGATGGTGAGCCTATAGACATTGATTTCAATCAGGAACATTTGCTGATTCCTGAAGAAGCAGCGCAAGGAGAATCCATAGAAGTGACTTTGACAGTGACTTTTGCGGATGGATCTACCAGAACCATCCCCAAGACCATTAATTTGCTAGAAAATGACCTTGAAGCTGATTTCAGTGCTCAGGATACTACTGTTTGTGAGGGTGCCTGCGTAGATATAGGCTCCATGCTGGAAGTGCAGCAGGGTGGTGGTCAAGGAGGAGAAAATCCGAACATTGGAGGGCCTGGAGGTGGAGGCAATTACGAATATTTCTGGTCCAACAGAAGGGCTGAAGGTTGGGTAACAGACCAAAACAATTGTGTGGATCTTCCGGGGCTTTACTGGGTTTTGGTTCGTGAACAGGGGTCAGAATGTTATGCTTACGCTGAAGTCCGTGTAAAAATATGGGATCTACCTGACCAAAGTAATAATATCTGGTACTTTGGTGATGGAGCGGGATTGGACTTTAATATTGATCCGGATAATCCCGATCTTCCGGTACCAAGACCTGTTTCCCACCCGAATAATATTCCCGCCGGAACTACGACCATTTCTGATGAAACCGGACAGGTGCTGTTCTACACAGATGGAGAAACAGTATGGGATCTCAATGGAGATCCGATGGAAAACGGAGACAACATTGGAGGGAGCAATCAGGCTGCGGAAAGTGTGATCGCAGTTCCTATCCCGCAACAGGAGACAGTCTTTTATGTTTTCACTACCCAAAGAGCAGCAGATGGAAGTAGCAGAGTTAAATATTCAGTAATAGATATCAAGGCCGACAACCCTACAGGGGTCGGAAATGTAGTTTCCAAAGGCAATTTCCTGTTTAGCCCCAGTACAGAGCAATCGGCTGCATTGGCTTCTGGCGATACGACTTGGGTACTATTTCACGAACTGGGGAATAATACCTTCAGGTCTTACCCCGTAACCCAATTTGGAATAGGTAGACCTGTTTTTTCTTCTGTAGGATCCACGCATGGGTTCAATACAGGGGTGGGAACCATGAAGTTCAGCCCCGATGGAAGTCAAGTTGCTGTCACTGTTCAGGATGGTGCTTGTAGCAGATTGGAGATTTTTGATTTTGATCAAGGTACAGGTAGGCTGTCAGAGTACGCGCTTTTAGATCTTGGCTGTAACAATGAGGATATTTATGGGGTGGAATTTTCCAATGACGGTAGTAGGGTGTTTGTGTCTTATCTTGGTGGGGGAGGAAAAATCGAAGAGTTTTTGATTAAAACACCGGAGATGGTGAGAGATCCTGATGATCCGGATGCTGAAGATCCCGATTTGGCCTGTGCACAATGCTTCAACAGTGCCAACAGTAGGGCTGAGAGAGAAAATTGCATACTTAATTCTCCGATCAGAAATACCCTGAGTACGGATGGCCCTTTTGGAGCAGTACAGATTGGACCGGATGGTCAAATTTACGTGGCAAGACCTGGTCAATCCTCAGTTGGACAGATCAATGCTGGAGTGAACTGCTTCGATAGCAATTACCGGGAAGATGGGGTGAACTTGGTGGCTGGTACCAGTTCCAATCTTGGACTTCCTGCCTTTGTACAACAGTCAGGAAGCAGTATTCCAGAGCCCGCTCTTGCCGGTCCGGAGAGGATTTGTCTGGATCCGGATGAAGGGGGAATAGGATTATTTGAAGGAGGTGGAGAGCCCGATATTGATGCTTATTTCTGGACTATCCAACATGAAGATGGTGAGTTTGAGCTTCAGAATTTTGGAGGTTTGGGTGAGGATTTTCAGGAATTGGAACATCCTTTTTCCAGAGAAGGCTTATTTACAGTGACATTAAGAGTGGACCGATGCGATGAGGTAGGATATTTTGAAGAAAGTATGGAAGTGCTAGTGGTGGCTCCACCGGAATTGACTTTGCCTGATGATGTTGTCCTTTGTGCTGATTCTCCTGTAGAATTGACAGCCATTGAAGGTTATGACCCAGAAGAAGGTCTCTATGATTTTGAATGGAGAAATGCAGCCGGTCAAGCATTTGGAGATAGAGACTCCAATACAATTACAGTCACCGAAGAGAGCATTTACACGGTGACTGTTTCCTACAGGATTCCAGAAGGGGCGGAAGGGGAATTGTTTGATGTCTGCCCGGCCAGTAAGGAGGTTTTTGTAGGGCCAGCTTTTGACTTTGATCTGAATCAAAGTGCAGAAGAGGTTTGTTATGATGAAGAGTTGGTAGTTTTTGCACCAAATACTCCTTTGGAAGGAGAATGGTTTTATGAAGTTCAGGGTTCAGGCAACAGGGTTTCTTTAGGTAGATTTTTTGAATTGGAATTGGAACCGGTAACTCTTCCTTCTCCAGGTGTCTATGATATTATTTTTGTGGGAGAAGATCCGATCATAGAAGATTGTTTGTTTGAAAAGAGGGCTGAGTTGACGGTATACGCTTTACCTGCTGTTGAAATTCTCGTTTTGACCGATGCGGATGATTGCGATACTCCAAATGGTAGTTTTGAGCTTACAGCTTTAACAGATATTGATAGATTGGAAATCCCGGAGCTTAACTTTGTACAGAGCAATATCTCAGCTGGTGAAGTTTTGCCAGTCTTCAGTGATTTGGAGCCTGGACTGTATACTTTATTATTAGAGGGTGAATTTGGATGTGAATTTATTCAAACTGCTGTAATTCAAAACCTCAATCCTCCTGCCGAAATTGAAGGGTTTACAGTAATTGCCGAAGATGAGGAGTGCGAACCAGGTGGTGTCACAGACGGAAGGCTGCTTGTGCAATTTCCGAATGGTCCGGCAAGTGGAGGCTATTTGGCAGTAAGACAGGACACAGGAGAAGAGTTCACAGGAGTCTTTTCCAATGAAATGGAAGTAATCATCAATGTACCAGCCGGGACTTATGCTTTGGAAATTACAGATGAAGATGGGTGTGATATTCCTGCGGATGGGCTTTATATTGTAAATGAAAAACAGCAAGCTGAATTTTCAGTACCTTCAAATGTTGAAGCCTGTGAGGTGTTTGAATTTGCACCTAGTTCTCCTGATCCGGATTTAGGGTATAGGCTTGAAGATGAGTTTGGAAACCTAGTCAACTCATCCGATGGTACCAATTATCAAATCACCCAATCCGGTACTTATACCATAACAGCCATTTCAAGCGATCCGGATATCTGTGACAGAAGCAGACAAATGGTCATCAATATCAATCCGGGGATTGTCTTTTCATTAAATGATCCAGAAGATGATTGTGATAGAGGCGTATTCTACTCTTTGGACCTTAATGGACTTGCCCCAGCGGATGTAAGGATTTTCTGGAAAAATGAATCAGGAGACATCCTTAGCCGCAATCCTATATTTTTCCCAGCAGCTACTGGCAACTATACAGTGGAGGTGCAGCCGGCTGCTGGGGGATTATGTCCGCCAAGTGCGATTGATTTTAACGTGACCGATTTAGGTGGTCCATTGGATATTTCTTTGGAAGCATTGCCATTCTGCGGAGAAGATGTATTCACAATTGTATCTATTTTGGGAGACTTAGAAGGTTCACTGGAAATCAATTGGTACAGGTTGTCAGGATCTTCCCGTACATTGCTGCCACAGTTTTTTATGGAGGCTGATATTACTGTGCTGGAGGCAGGCCTGTATCAAGTAGAAATTGTAAATGACTTTGGCTGTGTGGTTGCAAGAGAGCAGATTCAGATCATCCGATCTGAAGCAGTTGCACCTGTCTTGGAGGATAGCTATACCATTTGTGCCTTGGAGAATGTGGTCTTTGAGCTTGATCCGGGAGAATATCAGAATTATTCATGGAGACTCAACGGGCAGGAAATTGCCGATACGCCTACATTTATTCCAACAGAAGAAGGTATTTATGAACTGTTTGTTTTTGATGATGCGGGCTGTGAGTTTACCATCACATTTGAAGTAATCGAGGATTGCGCACTTCGGGTGATTTTCCCGAATGGGATGAGGCCAAGTGATCCTGACCGTCTTTTTGTGCTTTTTGCCAACGATTTTATCGATGAAGTGGAGGTTTTAATTTATAATAGATGGGGAGAATTGATTTATTATTGCCAAAATGAGAATGTGCCAGGGGAAGAACCTATTTGCACTTGGGATGGTTTGGTAAAAGGACAGGTTGTTCCTATTGGAACCTATCCTGTCATGGTAAGGTACAGAAGCAATAATCAAAACCTCACCCAAACAATTACCCGGTCAATTACAGTTATAGAGTAAAAAAGATAAAATGGTAATACTGATTTCTCCTGCAAAAACCCTCGATTTTAACAGTACCGATATTAGCCTTCAAACACAGCCTGAATTTCAGAAGGATACTTTTGAACTTGTTTCTATCATGAAAAAGAAGAGCAAAGAAGACCTGATGAAAATGATGGGGATATCCGAAAAACTGGCTGAGTTGAATGAAGGGAGATATAAGAATTTCAAAAAAACTTTTGAACCTGAACATGCCAAGCAGGCCTTGTTGGCGTTTAAGGGTGATGTTTATACTAAAATTGATGTAGACAACTATACAGTGGAGGATTTTGATTTTGCCCAAAATCACCTTAGGATACTTTCGGGACTGTATGGATTGCTGAAGCCACTGGACCTGATCCAGCCATACAGATTGGAAATGGGAATCAAAGTAGAAAACAAAAGAGGTAAAAATCTTTATGAGTTTTGGGGGCAAAGGATAGCCAAAGCCATTGATAAGGCAGCTGATGGTTCTGCGGTTATCAATCTGGCATCTCAGGAATATTTTAAGGCAGTGGATGATAAAGCCATTAAATCTAAGGTCATTTCTCCTGTTTTTAAGGAGTATCGAAATGGAAAGTACCAGGTCATAGGGCTTTTTGCCAAGCAAGCAAGGGGATTGATGACCGATTATATCATTAAAAATAGGATCACTGATCCCGAAAAATTGAAATTATTCAACCAAGATGGTTACGAATGGGCAGGTGATGAAAAGGAGTGGTTGTTTGTCCGTTAAAAGCAGTTATTGATAAATATTACATTATCATTAACTTATGTTGAAAAGGCTGTTTTTTTCAATTGGATAAAGTTGTAGATTTGTTTTCATACTTTTCAAAAAAATGTCCACAAACTGCACATTCCTTGAATGAAACAATCAAAACAAATATTCTCAGCCAAAATTTACTGGCTGACTTTAGTATTGATTGTGGGCACATTTGGGTTTATCCTTAGTAAATCTGCAATAACAACCAATCATCTCCCTTTAGATTCTTTAGACGATGGATTTGTAATAGAAGGTCCTGAAAAGGTATGCCTAATCACCGGTAACAGGATAGAGGAGTTTTTTGGAGGGGGTGATGCTGATACAGACGTTTATAGGTGGACCATTTCAGAGCCTACCGGACCTCCCAGAATTTTTCAGGGAGGGGAATCCTTACAGACTTTGGCTTTTACATTTTCCCAGCCCGGAACACATACCTTCAATTTAATAATTACTAGAGGTGGAATCCCGGTTTCAAATTTGACGAAAGTGGTAGAGGTACTTCCAGGAGCGGAGGTTTCCCTATTGGATGATTATGCTCTATGTCCTGGAGACGAACTTACTTTGAGGGCGTTGGACCCATCTACAGTTGGTCTGGCAGATTATTCATTTGAGTGGACAGATGAAAACGGGGTAGTAGTTTCTACTGATAATGAGCTATTGGTGGATGATGAAGGAGAATTCCAAGTCAAATATTTCTTACCAAATTCACTTGGAGAAGCAGAGTGTGAGAATATATTGACCACGCAGGTTCGCTTTGCTGTGGATTTTGAATTGGATGTCAATGGAGTGAACTTCTGTCCAGGAAATGTTGTGGTTGCTTCTGCTGAACCCCAAGCTCAAGGAAGATGGTACTACCAAACAGCAGGTGAGCCTGAAGTTTTTATCAATCAATCAAGTTTTCTTCAATTATCTACAGCTAATCTGCCAGGTTTTGGTGATTACACTTTGATTTTTGAGCTGGTCAATGAAAACAATCCCTCATGTGTGATCAGGAAAACTCATGATTTTTCATTTGGCCAAAATCCCCAATTCAGAATTGAAGAAGAAAACAGCGCTTCTGAATGTTTGGCTGAGGATGGAGCTTTAAGAATTTTTGCAGATGGTGATATAGATTTGATTTATTATGTCATCGACGAAGAAACAAATGGTCCTGGGTTTTCCTTGTCTGCCGGAGAGGAACTTGTAATTCCTGGACTAAAATCTGGGGTGTATACTTTTGAAGCATTTTCCAATGGCTGTAGGTTTACTTTAGGGACAGTGGTAACTCTTCAGGATGTGCCTGATCAATTGAGGTTTTCAGTAGACCCGGATAGCATAGTTCCTGAAACTTGCTCAGATGAAGGTAAAAATAATGGAAGCTTTACAGTTTTTTTTGAAAACGGTCCTATTGACCTTATTTACGAACTATATACTGAAAGAGGAGATTTGGTTGGGACAGGTGTCTTGGAAAGTGAAGAATTGGAGAATATTGAGTTTGTTATTGAAGTGCCTGGGGGTGTGTTTTACTTTGAAGTTTTTATTCCTGAAGAGCCAACAGAAGACGAAGGTGATGAAGATGAGGAAGGTGGAGAGGATGAAGAAGATGAAAAGGATAATCGGTGTATGGTACCTTTTATTGAAAGAATTGAAGTGCCTGGCCTTCCTCAGGTTGAATTCAGTGTTCCAACATCATTTAAATTCTGTGAAGTATATGAACTTGTTCCTGAAACAACACAACCTCTTGAATTTCTTTTAAGAAATTTAGCTACCGGAGAGGAGCGGTTTGGGCAAACATTTACCATAACAGAGGCAGGGGATTATGAATTGATTGGTAGGCATTTGGATTTTCCTGAAGAGATTTGCCCAACAAAAGTTGAGATGAGTATAGAAGATGTAGACCCCGTAGAGTTTGAAATTGAATTTCTTTCCCAAGACTGTGTAGGAAACCAAGTTTGGGAGGCAAATATCCTTAATTATGATCCAAGCGAAGTGAGGATTAGATGGTATGACGAAGCTGGAGAAGTGGTAAGTACCGGTGTCAATATGTCCCCAGTTACCTATGGGGAATATGAGCTTGAAATGCAACCACGAAATATTTTGGGAACATGTCCAACTCCACCGACAAAATTTTTTGTTCCTGAACCCGTTTTGAGTGTGCCTGTAAATCTGGAAACAAGTTTATTATGTCCATTTGGCCCTGATGCAACAATATCTTTGGATACCGATTTTGAAAATGTAGGTAGAATTAGATGGAGGTATTTTGATGAGGAAGGGAAGATTACAGTTCTTACAGAGGAAGAAAATTCATCAAGTATTGTAGCTACTTTATCAGGTACTTATGAAGTTACTGTTTACAACAGTATAAATACCACTTGCGAAATAGGTAGGACCAATATTGATCTAGAAATCAGCGACAACCTGACGCAGTTTGAAGTTCCTGAGGAAGAGTTGGTTATATGTGAAAGATATGAATGGATACCGGAAAGCAATTTCCCCCTTAATTATATACTTACCTATCCAGATGGTACCGAAGTCACAGCTACTGCTTCAGAGACTTTTGTGTTAGATCAGACAGGGGAATATCTTATCAGAGGTGAAGATCCGCAAAACCCCGTGTGTCCAAATGAAAAATCCTTCCAAGTAAGGGTTATTGATGCTGTGGTTTTTTCACCCGAATTGGTCAACCAGACCTGTGACGGAGAGTTTACCTATGCCGCTAATTTTGCACCTTATCAGCTTGAAGATGTTTTGATATATTGGAGTGATCAATCTGGAAGATTGCTTGGTTCCGAGCCTATCTTTTCAACTTCCACGCCAGGAATTTATACTTTGGAAGTCCAACCTGCGGGCAGCCTGCCTTGTGATGTACTTCCATTTGAATTTGAAATAGTCCAGCCCGTACTTTCTGTAAATGTCGAATTGATCGCTGGTGTAATTTGCCCCGATGATGAGTCCACCATTATCGAACTGGATATTGATAATATTGAAGTGGTTGATAGAATAGAATGGGTTTTTACAGGGATCGATGGAAATACTGAAATATTGGGAAGCTTCGAGGATCTGACCGAAATCATCGCCGACAGTGAGGGTTGGTACGAAGCCAGGGTTTTCAATAGATTAGACTGTCTTTTAGGTGACCAATCAGTATTTATCAGTAAAAGTATAGATGATGTCAGGCCTGAAGTTAAAGAGGTGTATCAGATTTGTGCGGAATACGAAATCGGTGAAACAATTAACCCTGGGAATTTCAGTACTTATTCTTGGTTTTTGGAGGAGGAATTAGTGTCTACCTCATCAAGTTATAAGCCTCAGATAGTAGGTACATACACCTTAGTGGTAAATAGTCAGGAAAACTGTGAATATATGACCACATTTGAGGTAGAGGAAGAGTGTGAGCTCAGGATTGCTCATCCCAATGCAATTATACCTGGTGATCCCGAGCGAAACTTTATTATCTTTTCCAACTATCTGGTAGATGAACTGGACATCTGGATTTTCAATAAGTGGGGTCAAGAAGTGTTTAACTGTTCTGAAAGAAATATTCTGGAGAATACAGAAATGTGTATTTGGGATGGTTTCTACAATGGCGAGAAAATTCCAATAGGCGCTTATGCTGTGAGAATAAGATACAAAAATATTCAAGAAGGAATAGAAGAGACCAAGCTTACAAGTCTTACTGTTATAGAATAGAATATTGGTATTGTTTTTGGAGATTGAATTTAGCTCTCTTCACAATAATTTATGAATTTTTATAGTTATTGTGCTAGTATTGCAGCTTATTCATCCATCTCTTGTTAAAGAAGCCTGATGTTTACCAATAGCATTAAATATTGTATCCTGTTCATTTTTTTGTTTTTCAGCTTTTTAAGCTTCTCAAACAATAATATTATTCTGTTTGAATTAAGGAATGACCCGGAATTGACTGGACCGGAAAGGCTCTGCGCGGTATTCGGCAGTGTTATAGCTGAATTCTCAGCTGGTGGAATTCCTGCTACAGACAGATATTCATGGACGGTGACTGACCCTTCAGGGAATGAAATTTTTTCCAGATCGGGTAGGGGGGAGATTTATGAAACAGTACCCATTAGATTTAATTCTTTAGGAAATCATACTGTTTCATTGGAGGTTACAAGAGGGTCTAATGAAACAGTATTTTCAGGTTCCAGAAATGTCGAGGTTATTCAAGGTCCTGAGATTACTTTGAGGCCGGATTACCTGCTTTGTGGTGATGAACCTACCACCATAAGCGCCTTACCTGAAAACACCCCGCAATTGAATCAATATACTTTTGAATGGACTAATGCCGCTGGAAATCAGGTTGGAAATCAAAATGAGCTAGTGGTGTCGCAAGAAGGATCCTATTTCGTGGCCCTGTTTTTTACCAATTCAGAAGGGGGACAGGATTGCTTGATTACAGGTTCTACTTACGTGGGGCCACCGGATGATTTTGTATTGTCTATCAGTCAGGACGAAGGGTGTGGAGGTCAAACAGTTCAAGTGACAGCTGATACCCCCTTAAGAGGCGACTGGTCTGTGATCAAGCAGGGCGAATCAGACAGGTCTGATTTGGGGAATTCTTTCTCACTTAATCTAAATACTGAAACTGATCTTAACGGTCCGGGTAATTATACCATATTTTTTAGTGTGGTAAATCCCCAGAATCCCAACTGTGTCTCGGAAAGGTCCATCCCCTTTACCTTGACTGATGGACCGGAATATATCTCTCAAAATGTGAGTCCAGCTTCATCATGTTCTACCAATGACGGTGCTTTTGAAATAGAAGTTGAAAGTAACATTGGTAACCTTAAAATCATAGAATTGGGATACGAAGGTTTTAATTTCACGGATGGTGAAGTAATTCCATTTGATAATATTCCCCCAGGAATTTACACCATAGAAGCTGAAACCAATGGCTGCTTTAAGACAAGTATTGTTATTGTTCCTTCTTTGGGGCCTGAAGCCCAGGAGGTATATGATGTAAATGTAATAGCTGAGTCCTGCAATGGTCTTGGGATTAATGAGGGTACCTTAGAAATAACATTTATCAATGGGATCATCGAAGGAGAATATAGGTTGGTGACCGGTAATGGAGGTGTAATTGAGGAAGCCCCAATACCCAACCTAACTTCTTTTACGATTGATTTACCCGGTGATTTTTATGCCTTCGAAATCACAGATACTAATGGCTGCACCATCCCTTGGGAATCTGTGTTGGATGTGGAAAGAAGAAATAGGGTGTCTTTTTCAGTACCTTCCAATATCAATATCTGTGAGTCTTTTGCCTTGAGTCCATCTGGGAACGGAGATCTGGAATTTGAACTGTCTAGAGAAGGTCAGGTAATCGGGACATTTGATTCAGGCGAATCTTTTGATTTGACTGAAGGGGGTAATTATTCCATTTTGGGAAGGGAAAAATCCAGTGATCCAGAACGTTGTCCGAGAAGAATTGATTTTCAGGTAAATGTTTCCGAACCATTAGAGTTTGATGTGGAACTTGTTACCAGAGATTGTTTTGGTAATATGGTTTATGAAGCTGAACTTTTTGGTAGAGACCCTGAATCCGTCACCATACGATGGAGAAACAACCAAGGGGAAATAGTCGGTAGAGGTGTGTCTTGGATACCTACAGCCTATGAAACCTTTTTCCTTGAGGTTCAGCCAAGAGGAAGTGGTTTTTGTGCCATAGATCCTGTTCAGTTTAATGTGGTGGAACCGATTTTTTCGGTGGAAGTTGAAATCGAAGCAGATCCATTTTGTCCGGATGCTCCATTTACCGTTTTGACGGCAGTATTAGAAAGAGAGGATTTCAATTCAGATTTCAGGTGGATTTTTATTGATCCTGATGGGGAGTTGACTGCATTGAGTATGTTTGATGGAGAAAGGAGCATTGCAATAGAAGAAGAAGGTACTTATGAAGTTTTGGTTTTGGATGAATATGGTTGCGAATTGGGGAGTGACGTACTTCTGGTTCTGAGAACTCTAGATGATACACGTCCAGAAGTAAATGATTCTTATTCGGTATGTCAGGAAATTAATTTGTCCGAAACCATCAATCCAGGCGAGTTTGAATCTTATGAATGGTACTTCAATGGCAGCCTGGTATCAACAGACCCTACATTCAGACCTCTTTTGGTAGGAGCCTATTCTTTGGTTGTGACCAATGCAGATGGCTGTCCATTTGAAGCAGAATTCGAAACATTTGAAGATTGTGATTTCCAATATGTGTTTCCAACAGGGATGGTTTTGACTGATCCTGAAAAGCTTTTTGAAGTGTTTGTCAACGATGCGGTAGAGAGTGCTCAAGTTTGGATCCACAACAGACAGGGACAATTGATATTTTTCTGCGAAGATTTGGATGTTCAGTCAAGAGTATCTTTCTGTCAATGGGATGGGACGTTTTCTGGAGAACTTGTGCCTACAGGTACGTATGTAGTAACCCTTAAATATGATAGCGAGCGATTTGGTGTAAATGAAAAAGTGAGCAAGAATCTGGTAATAATGAAGTGACTATAATGTGGATTTTCAGTTTTTGATAAATCTAAAATGAGAACTTGCGGCTTATTAAAATACTTAATTTATACCCGGATTAGGAGAAAGAAGATGTTTTTATCTTGGATATTATGATGTATTTCTTGCTACTTTAAACCAATATTTTTGCGCTGAACACAATCAGGATATATTTTTTACATAAAGAAAAAGGCAGTCTCTATTATTTTTCATATTTTCCGAATGATTTTATCAAATCACCACAATCTTTATCAACATCAATAACCTTTTAAACCCAATCAACATGAACGAAAATATCAACAAATCAGCTTTGTTTAATGCAAGCTGTTTTGCACTGATCACTACAGCATTCACCTTTGCCATCAGGGCAGGTATTCTTCCTGAATTAGGAGTGAAATTTGACCTTAATGCCGAACAACTTGGTTTTATTAACTCCATGTGGTTCCTTGGATTCCCGATTTCTATGATTCTTGGAGGCTTGTTCTATCACAAGCTTGGCCCAAAGTTGATCATGCAAATTGCATTTGTAGCCCATACCCTTGGTATAGTGATGACCATTTATGCAGGAGGATACACCAGTTTGTTGATATCCACCTTGTTCATAGGATTTGGAAATGGCTGTACTGAAGCTGCATGTAATCCAATGATAGCGGACATGTATTCAGGATTGAAGATGAACAAAATGCTGAACAGGTTCCATATGTGGTTCCCAGGTGGAATAGTTTTGGGAAGTTTGATTTCCAAATTTATGACCGATTTCGGATTTGGATGGCAGATGCAGATGTGGGTTTTGATGATCCCTACTGTGATTTACGCAGGCTTGTTCTTTGGTAAGGCATTCCCAAAACCTACTGTGGAAGGAGTTACTTCAATATCCAGCAATATTAAAGCATTGTTTTCTCCTGTTTTCATATTTCTATTCTTCTGTATGGCCCTTACGGCGATCTCTGAATTTGGGCCACAGCAATGGGCCAATATTGTATTGAGTGCTTCAGGTGCCAGTGGAATGTTGATCTTGGCTTTGACCACAGGAGTAATGGCTGTAGGACGTTTCTTTGCAGGACCGGTTGTGAAAAGTTTGGGTCAAACGGGAGTATTGCTCGGAGGTGCTATTTTCGCAACATTAGGAATTTACCTCTTCAGTGTGGTAACAGGTCCTATGGCTTATTTTGCAGCAGTGGTATTCGCCATTGGCGTGTGTTATTTTTGGCCTGTAATGGTAGGTGCAGTCGCGCAAAGGGTACCATTGAGCGGAGCTTTGGGTATGTCCATCATAGGTGGGGTGGGTATGTTTTCTACAGCCATTTTCCAACCTATTATAGGTAGATGGATTGACATTTCGAGAGAAAACAAACTTGCAGAAGGGCTTACCGGAGACGCATTGGAACTGGCTGCAGGACAGGAAACTTTGCTTAGAATGGTTTCTTTCCCTGGGATTCTTATCATTCTTTTTGCCATATTTTTTGTATGGCAAAAAAACAGCAAGTCCACTGCGGCTGTCCCTACAGCGCATTAATAAATAAATAAAAGACTGGCTCAAAATAGATTCGGATTGAGATCCAAAGGTAAAGGATAGGTTTAGGAATTTATATTAGTATGATTTTCAAAGTGATGGAGTTCTTAGAAAACACATACTAGGACGAAACCACAGCTTATTCACTGATGGCATGTTATGAGAATTTATTTTGAGTCAGTTATCTATAAATTATGAGCTTGAGGTGCATCTTATTTTTTCTATTAACTGGCGCAAGCTGTTGCCTTCAGGCGCAGGTAAATGGCCCAATACGCATTTCTGATAATGGGAGATTTTTTACTCATCCAGATGGTACACCGTTTTTTTGGATGGCTGATACGGCTTGGGAATTATTTCACAGGACAGACATTCGAGAGGCAGAATTTTACTTGGAAAAAAGAAGCAGGCAGGGATTTAATGTGATTAAAGCTGTCGCATTAGCAGAAATAGATGGGCTGAGGACACCCAGCACCAATGGCGATCTGCCTTTTGTTTCTCTGGAGAGTCTTGAGTTCAATGAACCCTATTGGAAGTATGTGGATGAGGTAATGGATTTGGCAGAAAGTTTTGGGTTGCATATTGCACTCCTGCCGACTTGGGGAGACAAGCTTTACAAAGATTCATGGGGAGAAGGGCCAGAGATTTTTAACAAGGATAGTGCATTTTCCTTTGGAGAAAAATTAGGGAAGCGTTATGCCAATAGAAAAAAGCCAGGTGGTTTGATCCAAGAACTGGAGTGAGCTTTGAATTTAAGGATTTTTCAATCCATAATGATACAATTAAAATATCACCCCCTTCATCAGGTATTGGGAATGATTGGGTCCTGATTATTGAGTGAAATCAATCAAAACGATCTGTCCCCGCTCCTAATTTGATTGGATAAAAAGCCGGCTTTGTTCCAAATTCATCATAGTAGTCTTTCTCTATGATATTTTGAAATTCATTAATCTTTTCTGTTTTTATGAGATTAATGGTGCAACCACCAAATCCACCGCCCATCATTCTGCTCCCCAAAACATAATCTAAAACTTTGGTTTTTTCGACAAGCCAGTCCAGTTCCATGCATGAAACCTCATAGAGTTTGGAAAGACCTTGGTGCGAATCATAAAGCAGTTGTCCTATTGCATTTATTTTCTTTTTCTCCAGTAAATCAGAAGCTTTCAGAACCCTTTCATTTTCTTCGATTACGTACCTGCATCTGTTGAAAACAGCTGAAGAAATATTTTCTTTGATTCTATCCAGGTCATTCAAAGTCACATCCCTTAAGGAGTGGATTTTTGGATTGAGTTTCTTGACCTCACTTACTCCCCTTTCACATTCTTCTCTCCTTTGGTTGTAGGCGGAGTCAGCTAAGGAGTGCTTTACCTTGGTGTCCACCAAGTATAGACTGTAATCCTCTAGTTCGAGAGGAAAATAGGCGAATTCCATTGAGCGACAATCCAGTCTTAAGACTTTGTCTTTTTGCCCCATCACAGAGGCAAACTGATCCATTATACCGCATTGTACACCTGCAAATAAATGCTCTGCTTTTTGAGCATAATGGATCAGGGAGTTTCTGGAAATGTCAAACTCAAAGAGCTCAGAAATACCATACCCCACTGCAGCTTCTAGGGCAGCTGATGATGATAATCCTGCTCCAACCGGAATATCTCCGCCAAAAACCATATCAAAACCTTCTACAGGATAGCCTGCCTGAATCAATTGGGCCGTGACACCCATAATATAGGTGGACCAATGACCTTTTTTGGGAGAAAAGCTATCTAATTCGAAAGCAAACTCCTCCGTAAAGTCTAAAGAAAAAAGTCTCGCTTTTCGGCTTCCGTTTTTTGCAATCCCGACGACCATCTTTTTATCAATGGCAGCAGGCATGACAAACCCATTATTATAATCTGTGTGCTCCCCTATAAGATTGATTCTTCCAGGGGAATATACCAGTAAGGGGTCTGTATTAAAAATTTCAAGAAATTTGGTTTGGATGGTTGTTTTCATATGTCCACTTATTGCTTGCTGTATTTACTGGATCAGAAATTCTATGGTATTGGAACTACCGAAAGTCAAATGCTAAGCTATGCAGTCGAAAATAAATGAGGTAGAAGAATCAAATACCTCCCCTTTATCGAGTACAATACTGGGAAAATGTGCTTGGTTATGGCTATCAGGAAAAAACTGGGTCTCCAAACAGATGGCTGACCTTTTTGGGAAAGCGATATCCCTCTTTCCTTTGAAAGCACCGCTTAGGTAATTGCTTGTGTAAACCTGAAGTCCTGGAGAAGTGGTATACAATCTTAACCTTCTCTTGGAGAAGGGATCTATCAAAATAGCTTGTTCACCTTCTTTGTTCAAAACAAAACAATGATCTATTCCGCCGGCAATTTTTACCTGCTCATCATCACTTTCTATTGTTGAGTTCAATGTTTTTGGATTTCTGAAATCAAAAACAGTTTCTTCTACAGGCTTGAGTTCTCCGGTAGGAAGGCTGTTATCGTTCATGGGAAGGAATTTATCCGCATTTACCTGAAAAGTGTGGCCCTCAATTGTTTTGGTAAAATCACCTGAAAGATTGATGTAAAAATGATTGGTAGGGTTGAGTACGGTTTTCCTATTGGATGTGGCTTGATAACTGATGCTCAGTTTGCCTGTAAGGTCAAGTTTATAGCTTACTTTTATATTGATTTTGCCGGGATAGTTTTCTTCCCCATCAGGACTTGTGTAACTGAAATGCACAGCAATTGCTGTTTGGCTCTCTTCTGTTTGGTAATTCCATACTTTTTTGTCCCATCCTTCTACTCCACCGTGCAGATGGGTGTTTCCTTGGTTGGGTGGGAGTAAGTAAGTTTTACCATCCAATATGAACTTGTTGTCTGTGGCTCTGCCTGCTACTCTGCCTACTGTGGATCCAATGTAGCAATAGTTTTTTTGATACTCTTCATGAATAAAACCCTCTAAGGTATCGAAACCTAAAAGTACATCCTGAATTTTCCCATTGGCATCCGGTAAAAACAAATGAGTCCAAGTAGCTCCGTAATTGATGACGGAGAGGGAGATTTTGTCTGCCAGACTTAAGGTGAAGATTTTGATTTCTTCTCCACTGGGGAGCTCTCCAAAAGCTTTACCTTCTAGACTTAAGTTCATAGGGATTTAGTTTAGGATAGGTTTTGGTTTTTCAGGCTTGATTTTCTTTCTATCAAAGTGGTGAGCAATACAAATGACTGAGGCTCATCCGATACTATATCATCCAATTGATCAAGAAGGTGGTTGGCGGCAAGTTGGCCCATTTCATATCCTGGTTGGGAAATTGTAGTCAAAGAAGGTTCTACTACAGCAGATGTCGGATTATTGGTGAAGCCGGCCAGGGCGATTTGCTCCGGTATTTTGATGCCACTATCTTTGAGTGCGATCATGATGTCTATGGCAAGTGGGTCAATCATGGCAAAAATCGCATCTGGCAATTCTTTTTCCTTGAGCATATCTAGAGTGACCTTTCTGTTCATTTCGGTGGTCAGGTCAGTGACATACACTTTACTATCTTTTTCTGGTATTCCAAATTCCGCTAAAGCTTCAAGGTAGCCCTCTTTCCTTTTTTTGCTGATATACAGATCTGTAGGCCCGGAGAAATAGGCGATTTTTTTACAGCCTTGGTTCAAAAGGTGTTTCACTGCCAGATAGGCCCCGTGGGCATCATCTACAGTAACCTTGGATACAGGGATTTCTTCTGTCACTCTATCAAACATGATAAAGGGGATTTCTCGGTCATAGAGTTCCTGAAGGTGTTCATAAGACTTGGTTTCCCTGCTCAAAGAAATTAAAAGACCATCTACCTGAGAGGAAACAAGTGTTTTAAGGTTGGCTTTTTCCTGTTCAAAAGACTCATTGGACTGACAAATCATGATGTTGTAACCTCTCTTGTACGCAGTATCCTGTATGCCACTGATATTACTGGAAAAAAAGTGCGAAGTAAGTTCTGGTACGATTACTCCCAATACTTTACTTTTACTGATCCGGAGACTTTGGGCCAGCAAGTTGTATTGGTAGTTCATACTTTTGGCCATTTCCGTGATTCTTTTTTTTGTATCAGGATGGAGTTCCGGGGAATCTTTCAATGCCCGGGATACTGTGGAAACAGAAACGCCTAACTTTTTGGCGATTTCCTTCATGGTAACCTGATGGCCCTTTTTCATGTTGTAGTGGTTTTAGGAAACTTTACTCTTGATATAAGGTAAACAACACCGTTTGCCCTACTGCTTTTAGCGGTCTTTTGTCGATTATGTCCATATTATCAGCATGTGTATGATGATAATGTCCAAAGCCATAATCCGGAGAGAATTCAACAATATTGATCATGGGAATGCCTGCATTTCTATTGACAAAAACATGGTCATCGATGATTTCAGGAGCATCTCTCATGATAAAGAAGTCTGAATATCCCAATTCTGAAGCAAAATTCCATACTTTATTCACAATGTTTTTAGCGTATTGCCTGGAATAACCTTCCCTGTAGAACCTAGCGCCCTTTGCGCCAACTAAATCCACTAATATGCCATAGTAGGCATTATAGCCGCTTTTATGCGGAGTTTTAGACCAGTATTGGGATCCTAAACACCACCATATTTGAGATTGGTTTCTGACTGTAGCAAATTCCGGTTCGCCATCATCTTCTCCGTCGAAAAGAATAAAGTCTATGCCAATTTCAGGCTGGTTTTCTTGTGCACTGATTACTCTTGCTATTTCCAATAACACTCCGACTCCCGAGCCGCCATCGTTGGCACCGTCTATAGGATCGTCTATTCTTTCAGTATCTTTATCAGCTATTCTTCTGGTATCCCAATGTGCTGCAAGTAGAATCCGCTTGGAAGCTTCTGGTCTGTAAGAGGCAATGATGTTACTCAAATCCCATGTCAGTCCGTCATAGGTGGTAGCCTGAAAATCTTGGGTCTGAACCTCTAAGCCGAAACTCTCAAACTTCCGGATCAACCATTCTCTGGTGTCCCTATGACCTTGGGTGTTGGGAACCCTGGGGCCAAAGTCCACTTGTTTTTGTATATAAGCGTATGCCGAATCAGCGGAGAACTCCGGGGCATTATTATAAGCAATACCCGCACTTACAGTTTCGGTACTTTTTTCACTACCACAGGACCATATCAAAAACAGCATTCCGAAAAGCCAAATCCATCTATTCTTCATATGCCCAGTCTATTTTGTCTTTCATGTCTTTTACTACTATGCCTATTTCTTTGAGAGAGGCTCTGATTTCATCTACTTTTTGGTAGTTTCTGGCTGTCTTGGCTTCTGTGTAGACCTGTAGCAAGGCAGATAGAAGTTTTTCCTGATGGTCAATTTTCTCCTCTTTGAGACCCAGTATTTCTGTGACGAAATAAGTAAATGTATCTATTAGCTTTTGGAAGCCTTCCTGTCCGATTTGGGAAGGGTGAAGCTGTCCGGTATGCAGAGAGTTGATTTTCTTCAGCAGATTGAACAAGTGGCCAATCGCCTGTGCTGTATTGAAATCATCATCCATAGCCCGATAAGCCTGCTCAATGCTGGAATTGATCTGCTCCATCTGCTTACTGTCCTGCTCTATCTCATTTGTGTCTGTATAAGAGAGTTTTTCACAAGTACGTAAACCATTGATAAGTTTTTTGTATCCCTTTTGAGCAGCCTTAAGAGCCTCATTGGAAAAATCCAATGTTGACCTGTAATGTGCAGTCAATATGAAATACCT
The DNA here is from genome assembly GCF_019343195.1 of Arthrospiribacter ruber. Classification (GTDB taxonomy): domain Bacteria; phylum Bacteroidota; class Bacteroidia; order Cytophagales; family Cyclobacteriaceae; genus Arthrospiribacter; species Arthrospiribacter ruber. The sequence goes on along the minus strand of NZ_RPHB01000002.1, from coordinate 472,689 downwards.
GATAGTCATTGGGCTGTAAGCCTGCTCGAGCAAGTCATGACTTCCTGAGAATAACTCAGATAAGGTGATGAAATTGCCTAGGGATTTCCCCATTTTTTGCCCGTTGATGGTGATCATATTGTTGTGCATCCAGTATTTCGCAGGATCGACATGATTGCATGCGTTGCCTTGGGCGATTTCGCATTCATGATGTGGGAAAAGCAAGTCCATTCCTCCTCCGTGTATATCAAAATGCTTTCCAAGATATTTGGAAGACATAGCCGTACACTCCAAATGCCATCCTGGGAATCCGATTCCCCAAGGGGACTGCCATTTCATCAAATGTTCGGGAGCGGCATTTTTCCAAAGCGCAAAGTCAGCAGCATTACGTTTTTCTCCCTGACCATCCAAATCACGGCTTCCGCTCATTAAATCTTCAAGAACCCTTCCTGATAGCTTGCCGTATTGTTTCTTTTCATTGTATTTGAGTACATCAAAGTATACAGAGCCATTGACTTCATAAGCAAGACCTTCATTGATAATTGACTCAACCAACTCGATTTGTTCGGGAATATGACCGGTGGCCCTTGGTTCAATGCTCGGCTTGAGGGTGTTGAGCAGATCCATATCTCTGTGATAAGTATCTGTGTATTGTTGGGCAACTTCCATAGGTTCCAGCTGTTCCAGCTTTGCCTTTTTAGCAATTTTGTCTTCCCCTTCATCCGCATCTCCTGTCAGGTGGCCCACATCGGTAATATTTCTTACATATCTGACTTTGAATCCAAGATGTCTCAAATAACGGTATACCGTATCAAAAGTAATGGCCGGTCTGGCATGACCAAGATGCGCATCACCGTAAACAGTCGGGCCGCATACATACATGCCTACAAATGGAGGGTTGATCGCTTCAAAAGCCTCTTTTTTCCGGCTTAGGGTGTTATATAGCTTTAGTTGATTTTGTTTCATTTTTGGGTATTAAAACCAATCCAGTTAGGGTACTTCTGAATACTAACCGCAAAATAGCAGATAGAATTCGTTTAATAAAAGAAATGTAGGTAAGGAGGGCCATTTAAGGACTATTAGGTCATCCTTTTTGAAAATTTAACTTTCCTTTGATGCGATTTGAGTTTTTAAAAGGGACTTTTTTTGTGTAAGTTAAGGGACATTGAGAGAATGAAAGTCCGATAGTTTTTATCTATTGGTTTTTAAATTCAATAATTATTAATTTAAGATTTTCAAAGATTAATCTTTTCATTTTAACAATAAACTAATCTAATACTATTATGCCAGACAAAGATTTAAATCCAAATGGACCCCGAAGTTATGATGTGAATAGTGGCGATCATGGTTCAATGAACGGTGATTTGAGCAAATGCCCTTTTCACAATGGGCAGATGAAACAAGTAGCCGGTGGAGGGCCAAGTAACAAAGATTGGTGGCCAGATCAACTTAAGTTGAATATTCTTCGACAGCATTCCAGTAAATCTAATCCTATGGGAGAGGATTTTGACTATTCCAAAGAGTTTCAGTCTTTGGATCTCAAAGAAGTAAAAGCGGACATTGAGAAGGCTCTTACTACATCCCAGGATTGGTGGCCTGCAGATTATGGGCACTATGGGCCTTTTATTATAAGAATGGCCTGGCACAGTGCCGGAACCTACAGGGTTACAGATGGTAGAGGAGGAGGAAGCACAGGCACACAGCGCTTTGCCCCTCTCAATAGCTGGCCGGACAATGCCAACCTTGATAAAGCAAGGCTTCTGCTTTGGCCTGTAAAAGAAAAATACGGCAAAAAACTTTCTTGGGCAGATTTGATGATCTTGGCAGGAAATGTGGCCCTAGAGTCAATGGGTTTGGATACTTTCGGATTTGGTGGAGGAAGAGCAGATGTGTGGGAGCCTGAGGAAGATGTGTATTGGGGATCTGAGACCGAATGGCTCGGTGACAAAAGGTATACAGGAGACCGTGAGTTGGAAAATCCTCTTGGCGCAGTTCAGATGGGTTTGATCTATGTCAACCCGGAAGGTCCAAATGGCAAACCTGACCCTATGGCGGCTGCCAAAGATATCAGAGAGACATTTGCAAGAATGGCCATGAACGATTACGAAACGGTCGCCTTGATAGCAGGAGGGCATACCTTTGGTAAAACCCATGGTGCAGCTGATCCAGGTAAGTATGTGGGCAGAGAACCTGCCGGTGCTTCCATCGAAGAAATGAGCATGGGTTGGAAAAATACTTTTGGCAAAGGTCATTCCGAAGATACTATCACTTCAGGACTTGAAGGTGCATGGACTACCACCCCAACTAAGTGGAGCAACAATTATTTTGAAAACCTATTTGGTTTTGAGTGGGAATTGTACAAAAGCCCGGCTGGAGCACATCAGTGGAGACCAAAAGATGGTGGAGGAGCTGGGACAGTACCTGATGCCCATGATCCTAACAAGAAACATGCTCCATTTATGCTCACTACCGATATTGCCCTAAGAGTTGATCCTGACTACGAAAAGGTTTCCAGACATTTTTATGAAAATCCTGATGAATTTGCAGAAGCTTTTTCCAAAGCTTGGTTTAAGCTGGTACATAGGGATATGGGACCTAAGTCACTTTACCTCGGGCCTGAAGTGCCAGAGGAAGATCTGATCTGGCAGGATCCCGTACCTCAAGTTGACCATCAATTGGTAGATGAGAGTGATATTTCTGGCCTTAAGGCAAATATCCTTGCATCCGGATTGTCGGTTTCAGAATTGGTGTTGGTAGCATGGTCCTCAGCTTCCACATTTAGAAACTCAGACAAAAGAGGTGGTGCCAACGGCGCGAGGATCAGACTGGAACCCTGTAAAAACTGGGAGGCCAACAATCCTGAACTGCTTGCAAAAGTTTTGGAGAAATATGAAAGCATCAAAGAAGAGTTTGACAGTACGGCGGGAAATGGCAAAAAGGTATCCATTGCTGACCTGATAGTTTTAGGTGGATGTGCGGCAGTAGAAAAGGCAGCCAAGGACGCAGGTTTTGATTTGCAGGTTCCTTTTACACCTGGAAGGACTGATGCTTCACAGGAAATGACAGAGGTGGATTCCTGGAGCTACCTTGAGCCAATAGCAGATGGGTTCAGAAATTACATCAATGTGGACTGTCCGCTTAAGGCAGAACATATGTTGATAGACAAAGCACAATTGATGACGCTCACAGCACCTGAAATGACTGTGCTGGTAGGGGGGATGCGTGTCTTGGGAGCCAATTACAATGGTTCAAAACATGGCGTGTTTACAGATACTCCGGGTAAGTTGACCAACGATTTCTTTGTCAACCTATTGGACCTGAACACCACTTGGCAGGCTACTAATGATGAAAACAAAGTCTTTGTGGGAAGCGATCGTAAATCCGGAGAACCTAAATGGACAGGAAGTAGAATAGACCTGATCTTTGGATCCAATTCAGAACTTCGGGCCTATGCAGAGGTATATGGAAGTTCAGATGGTAAAGAGAAGTTTGTCAGAGACTTTATTTCGGCATGGGATAAGGTGATGAACTTGGATAGATTTGACCTGAAATAAAAATCAAACTTAAAAAAAAGGCCTTCGGCATGAAGGTCTTTTTTTGTTTTTTTATTAAGTCAATGCAGGAAAAGTCTTTGGACTCATTTGATTTAAAAGATGCCTGATTATCTTCTTTTAAATTTACTCCAGAGACAAATCGGATTAATTCGAAAGATCAAGACTTTTAAGATTTTCCTCTAATGTGCCCAAATCTTTTGATGAAACCCTTAGGTTTTAAAGAATTCAAATTTTTTTCCGGAAACAAGATGGAATAGTTTATCACCCAGCCAGTAACCTAAGCCAAGGGCTAAGGGGTATAAGAGAATTAACCAGGTATAATCGATGACACGTACTTCCGTCAAACCAGCACTTCCTTTGTCTGAAATCAGGTTTAGAAAATCATACCAAGAAAGCAGCTCCAAAGTTGACGCAACAAGATTAGCAAGGATTGCTGTAATTAGAATAGTCAAACCAATAATGTAAATTCTTAGCATAAATTAAAGATAGGTAAAAATTATCTATACCAAGAATGAAGAAGAGATTTTAGTTTTGTTATTCTTGAGAAATGAATTCAGTCCAAGAAACTATTTTTGTCTTCTCTATCTTCCCTAATACTAATAAATCAGAATCTGCTTTACCATCAATCGAAAGACTCAATAAGAAATTATCTTTTGGATCCCTACATTCATTGATTTTTGATTCCACCTTTATTAATTCCCCAAAAGTTTCAATTTGGGTCAGAAGTGTTTTGATATCTGATTTTTTAAAAAATCTTTTTAATTTGGGCCTTTCTGAAACCTCTAAAAACTCTTCAAGCAATTCTTGCGAAAAAATCAGTGTTACTGCCCCAGATTCAAGAAGGACATCCAATTCCTTTTGTCTTTTGGAGATCAAAAAACTTATCCACAGATTAGTATCTAGAATTACCCTTCTATTTTTCATACCGGGTTTTGCGGACTGCTTCAACCTCTTTAGTAATTTCTTCCAAACTTGGGGCTTCATCTGACTTACTCCTGAATTTTTTCAAAACTTCAGAAAAAGCATTTTCAGATTTGTCTTTCTTAATCCTTATCAAATCCAAGTTTGCCAAGTCTTTCAAAAGGGCTTTTGCTTTAGGATTCAATATATCAATTCTAATAGTTTCCATTTTTTTAATCTTTCTTAAAGATACGAATTTTTTAAATCGTTGGTCATTTTATCATGCACCACAACGGGATTCAGCTATACGCAGGCAGGGCATTTTACCACTGAACTTCCTACGAAGAACTGAACTTTAAATTTACCACTTTCCAGTCCTACGAAGCACGAAACCCCTGCTTGCGTATAGGTGATGTGTGTGCCCAGCATGGGCATCTGGTATCGAAGAAACCAAATTATTCCAGAGGATAAAAGTCTCCGCCAGCCGGCGGACGAGTTGGTGAAGCCTGTTAGCAAGTCGCAAAGCCTGTCCCGAACATCGGAAAACGGCATACGGAGGCCAGAAAGGGAGGGTAAGCAAGCACAACTTGTCCCGCCTTAGCGGGGTCTTTTACAAAGCCCGTAGCCAACAACCCCTTTTATGTAGATGCCGCAGAGGACAAAGCGGGAGCTTTGGGCCAGGTTTGCGTGCAGCAGGAAGGAATATGTCCTTATCCCACCATGCGGGACAGGCTCTGGGGAGATCTTGGACTCCACGAGGTGGAAACTGAGAAGTCAGCAGAGGCCATAGTAGTAAACAGGACATGAGCTTCGGAAAACCGAGGAGTTCTCACGAGTTGATGAAGGGCCGAACGTATTGTGAAGTGAAAATTCGATAAGGAGCCACTGTGTAGCCTAATCTTAAAAGTAGCGGAAAGGGAATGTTGGTGTAAAGAGCGGCATTTCTATGCTTTACGAACCGCTCCTGCACGTGCGGGAAGACCCGTACTGCCTGTCCCGTATCGGGATACGGTGGTGTGAGAGCCTCAACCTGAGCCAAACGGCTCAGGTCGGGCTACTCATATAAAATAATGGAAGTTTCAACTATTGAAAAACACGGAAAAGAAGTTAAACGGGTAGTTATCCGATTATTTAAAAAAATAAAAGAGGCTGTCTCATAAGTCAATGCTTAAAAAAAATACCAAAAATTTATTTGGTTTGTAATCAGTAAAACTTTGTGCCTTAGAGCCTTCGTGGCATTTCTAGCCACAAAGCCACTAAGTCACAAAGGGATTGACTCTTAAACAGAATTTTGTTTGGTTAATAAATCTGAAGATCTATTTATGAGACAGCCTCTTAAATTGTATGCGAGGAATATCCGACCCGGAATCTATGATTTCTGGAAACCGGGGTCTTCTATCTTAATGCTTGAAATGCCTCACACCTGTCATCACCATGCTCATTCCATGGGCATCACAGAAGTCTATGCTGTCCTGATCTTTGATCGATCCACCAGGCTGCACTACCGCAGTAATCCCCGCACCATGGGCGATTTCCACACAGTCAGGGAATGGGAAGAATGCGTCAGAGGCCATTACTGCACCCGCTAGGTCAAATCCAAAGGACTTCGCCTTTTCTAAGGCCTGTCTCAGCGCATCCACTCTTGATGTTTGCCCTACTCCCGAAGCAAGCAGCTGATTTTCGTTGCTGAGGACAATTGTGTTGGATTTGGTATGCTTGCACACCTTGGCAGCAAATACCAAAGCATCCTTCTCGTATTCGCTGGGAGCATGTTGGGTCACTACTTTAAAATCGGCCTTTGTTTCAGTTTTCAGGTCTTTGTCCTGCTCGATCACGCCATTTAGAAGGGTTTTGATTTGCTTTGTGCCTGGAGCATCTATTTTTTGTAAAAGTAGAATCCTGTTTTTCTTGCTTTTCAACAAGGCCAAAGCATCTTCATCAAACGATGGCGCGATCAAAACTTCGAAAAACAAGCTGTTCATTTCTTCGGCCGCAGCCAGATCCACATTCTGATTGGTCACCAATACACCTCCAAAAGCAGATGTGGTGTCAGCAGCAAATGCTTTTTGGTAAGCTTCTTTGACTGTACCTGCCACTGCACAGCCACAGGCATTGGTATGCTTAAGTATGGCAAAAGCCGTCTCACCTTTAAACTCGGCAATCAATGCTACAGCGGCATCGATATCCACCAGGTTATTGTAGGAAAGCTCTTTGCCATTGAGTTGCTCAAACATCTCCTCCAAGTTGCCATAGAAATGGGCAGCTTGATGCGGGTTTTCTCCATACCTGAGGGCTTTGGCTTTGTTTTCAGAGATTTTAAGGGCCGGGATTTCCTCGGTTCTGTTGAAATAGTTGAAAATATGGGAGTCATAGTGGGAAGAGACCTGAAAAGCCTGCGCAGCAAAATACCTTCTGTCTTCTAAGGTAGTAGCGCCATCCTGTGTCCTTAGTCTTTCTTCCAGTTCGGAATACTGGGCTTTGGAGGCAATAATGGTCACATCCTTGAAGTTTTTGGCGGCAGCTCTGATCAGAGAAATGCCCCCTATGTCAATTTTTTCTATGATATCTGCTTCTCCTGCACCTGAAGCCACTGTTTCTTCAAATGGATAAAGGTCTACAATTACCAGGTCTATGGCCGGAATATCATATTCCCTAGCCTGTCCGAGGTCACCCTCATGATCTCTTCTGTGAAGAATTCCACCAAATACCTTCGGGTGAAGTGTTTTTACCCTTCCTCCAAAAATAGATGGGTAGCCCGTCAAATCTTCCACAGGAATCACCTCAGCACCTTGTTCTTCTATAAACTTCTGAGTACCACCTGTAGAGTAGATCTTTACTCCATGGCTTTTCAATAAAGCGATGATAGGTTCGAGATTATCTTTGTAATAGACAGAAATAAGGGCGGATTGAATTTTTTTATTGGCCATGATATTTATTGAGCACTGCAAGATAGGTATGTCGTGCAGTTATATTTTGGTGAGTAAATTTTCAAGTGGCAAAGGTAGGAAAACCTATGCATTAAAGCAGGCTTTCAATGACATTTGGGAAGTATTTGTATTCCAGTGCATGGACTTTTCCGGCAATTTCCTCCGATGAGTCTTCGGTGCTTATGGGTACGGCAGCCTGAAAAATGATTTTTCCTTCGTCATAATGTTCATTGACCAGGTGTATGGTGATACCTGTTTCCTGATCTCCTGAAGCCTTTACCGCTTCATGCACATGCATGCCGTACATTCCCTTTCCTCCATATTTGGGCAATAGTGCCGGATGTATGTTGACAATTCTGTCTGGAAAAGCTTCGATCAGATTTTGGGGGATTTTGAGAAGAAATCCGGCCAGAATGACCCAGTCTACTTCAGCTGTTTTGAGCTGTTGTACAAGACTACCATCTTCCAGTTCTTTTTTGGAAAAATGCACAGCAGGGATTTGAAGCTTTTTGGCCCTCTCCAGTACGAAAGCGTCTTTCTTATTGCTGCCTATCAGTACTACCCGCCCCTTATCGGACCCGGTAAAATGTTTGGTGATTTCCTCGGCATTGCTGCCACTTCCTGATGCGAGGATAGCTAGATTTTTCAATTTCTTTTTTTTGGAAAGCTAAAATTACTCATGCTGAAGCGAGTCTCCAAAGAAATTTACAGTAGCAGGTCTGCAAAGTCAAAAAAAAGGATAGGTATTCAAACGCTATCTTCGCTGTTCGACATTACAAATGTCGAACACGGATAAATCGGATTTTTAATTCGATTTAGAGAATATTTCACGCAGCAATGACCAACATTCTCGTCAGGATACAAGCGATGATATCTGTAAAAGTCAGACTCAGATCATTGTGCCTTCCAACGCATTTTTACTATATATGTTTTATTAAATAAAATTTTATACAATTTATTTTTGTTTTTGAAATCTTTTTAAAATTTGATTTCGTAGGATAAGTAAACTAAAAACGATCCTATGAAAAATATAGCGTCAATATTTGCCATGATGGTATTGCTGATAAGTTCCTGTGCAGTTGTCAGGCAGGGGGAAGTAGGCGTGAAGAGTAAGTTTGGCAAGCTTTCTCCTGATGTCGCAGATGCCGGCTTGGTAGGTTTCAACCCATTTACTTCAAGGGTGATCAAAGTACCCATCCGTACGGTCAATCAAGAGGTAAAGCTCAACCTGCCCAGCAAAGAAGGGCTGACCATAGAATCTGAAATTTCTATTTTGTACAGTATTGAAAAGCAGCAGGTCCCATTTATCCTTGAAGACATAGGAGAGGACTACGAAAGGGTTTTGATCCTGAACGTATTCAGGTCTGCCGCGGCAGATGTTACTGCCCAATACATGGCCAAAGACATGCACTCGGGTATGCGGTCGGAAATTGAAAAAAACATACAAGACCGTATGCACGAATCATTGAGGCCTAGAGGCTTTGTGATAGAGCGGGTATTGATGAAAAGTATTCATCTACCTGTAGAGCTTAGCCGGGCCATTGAAAGGAAACTCAAGGCCGAACAGGAAGCCCAGCAAATGGAGTATGTCTTGGATAGGGAAAGGCAGGAAGCCGAACGAAGGAGGATTGAGGCGGAAGGAACTCGGGATGCACAGAAAATCCTTGCTGAAGGTCTGGTCCGGGAAATCATAGAGCTAAGAAGTATTGAGGCTTTCAGGGAACTGGCCAACTCCCCCAATGCTAAGATTATCATTACAGACGGTAAAACTCCTTATTTGATCAATTCTGATAATCAGTAGAGCAGGAATTGATGAACTGTGGAATTGATCAACTGTAGAACTGATGAATTGGGGAATTGTGGAGTTGATGAATTGGGCAGTTGGGGAAGTTAGAGAGGTGGGTTCTGGTTCATTTACTTTGGTGATTCCTTAAATTTGTATTTAGGCAATATGTATATCCGCAATTATACTACTAGCTAATTTAAATAAGGGCCTATATAAATCCGATACTAATAGATATTGGATCCTCCTCAGCGGACAAGTTATTCATGGATAACTTGTCCCGGTTTATCGGGATTGGCTAGAAATCATAGGTTTGTTCCATTATTTAGGGCTTGCTGAAAAAGTCTCAGGTATGCCAGATTCAAAGCGGGCGAATGAAGATGTATGCTTATACTTCGAGTGAGCCCAATGAAGAAGATGGTATGCCTGAGGCTAGCCTTAAAATTTCGAATTTTAAAATTTTAAGGAGCACGGAAATCAAGCTATAACATTGAATAAGCGTGCACCTGCTTAAAAAGAAAATACCTGACAAACGGGGTATTCATCAAAATTTAAAGCATTTATTCTTCAGTTGGCGTTTTTCAGCACGCCCTATTTAGATTCTACTGGTAAATATGCGGATAATCAAGATCGGCAATTAGACCGCTGACCGATTTGAACATGGGTCTAGATTAATCGGATAATAATATCAAAAAAAAGCAAAAAACCGCTAGGTGCATACCTAGCGGTTTTTTAAAATCTAAAATCTAAAATCTAAAATCTCAAATCTACAATTTACTTCCTTCTCACCGGCAAGCTCACTTTGATATCATCCCAACTCATATGTATAAAACCATGCTCACCTGAAGCTACTTCTACTTCATAAGTCAATCTGAGCACCTCGTCTTCCAAAGTCTCAGGAGTGACAGTAAGCCTGAGTACGTCTTCCTCTTCATCGTAGTCATCAGCCAAATGCTGATCGTAGTTTTTGTTGAGAATCAGGGTCCACTCTTCTCTTCCGGGAATGGTGAAAAAGGCATACATGCCGGCCGGAACTTCGGTATCACCTACCATGACATCTTCTGAAAAGTCTATGGCAGTGGCCCAATGTGAACCGCTTACCCAGACTTGGTCATAGGATACCAGGCCATTCCAGATCACTCGGCCTCTTTTACCCGGTGAACCGTAATTGATAGTGATTTCGGCATTTCCTATAGTTCCTTTGGCTTCTCTTCTTGAGCTTCCCTTGATTTCATCTTCTTTAATATAGCCGGCATTGACACTGTCCGCATAGCCGGGCCTTACCAAGGTGTGTTCCTGTTCCAGTTGACTTACGCCTTCTACATTTCTCAGGTCCTGTGTCTGAACAGATTTCTCAGTATTGCAGGCAAATAAAACCGTAAGGGCAAAAAAGCCAGGAATAAAATTTCTGTAATTCATAGTAAAAAGGTGTTTGGTTTAATTTTTTTAACTGATTTATGTCCTATAAGTTTCTTTATTGTGGGGTGATCTCTTAAAGATCTTTGAATTGTTCCATCAATTCTTCTGATATCCCTGTGGTAGAATACCCTCCATCGTGGAAAAGGTTCTGCATAGTGACATATTTGGTCAAATCTGAAAACATGGTAATGATATAGTCGGCGCATGCTTCTGCCGGTGCATTTCCAAGTGGGGACATTTTGTCCGCAAAGTTGTAAAAAGCATCAAAACCTCCAATACCGGTACCTGCAGTGGTTTTGGTAGGAGATTGAGAAATAGTATTTACCCTTACTTTTTTGGCTTTTCCAAATCTATATCCATAGCCTCTTGCGATGCTTTCCAGCAAGGCTTTGGCATCTGCCATGTCAGTATAAAAAGGATAGACGCGCTGTGCCGCTATGTAGGAAAGTCCCATTACGGAAGCCCATTCATTCAGGATATCCATTTTTTCTGCGACATGCATCATCTTATGAAAAGAAATGGCCGACACATCATAAGACTTAATGGCCCAGTCATAGTTGAGATCTCCGTAAGAGCGTCCTTTTCTGATGTTTGGAGACATTCCGATAGAGTGCAGTAGAAAGTCAAAGTTTCCACCCAAATATTCCTTGGATTCAGTATAAAGTTTCTCAATATCTTCAAGGGAAGTGGCATCAGCTGGGATTACTATAGTTCCGCAATGTTCGGCCAGTTCTTTGATTGCTCCCATTCTCATGGCGATAGGGGCGTTGGTAAGTACGAACTTGGCGCCTTGCTCATGGGCCTTTAAGGCGGTCTTCCAGGCAATGGAATTTTCGTCCAAAGCTCCGGTGATGATACCCAATTTACCTTTTAATAAATTTTCTGCCATATACAGTGTTGATTAAGGTTGGTTCTTTTTTGAGTGGGTAAAAATAGGGAAAAATTCGGTAAATCAGTAAGTGATAAGGGTAGGAGGGGGCAGCAAGGGTATGTCAGCAGTCCGAAGTTTGTCCTTTATGACCACTGATAAAGGAGTTTTCATCTTCAGTCCTTCCTCCTCCTCCTTCTTGATTCATTGTTCATTATTCATCATTCGAAATTATGAATATCGAATACCGAACAAAGAATGATGAATATCGAAGGAAAGGGGCACTTCAAGGAGATTAGATATGAGAGTTGAGATGTGAGACACAAGACATTAGATACAAGACATAAGATATGAGACTTGAGATCTGAGACTTTCCTACCTACGGCAGGCAAGTAAACAGTTAATCAATTACACAATTCATCAATTAACTCTACATTTTACCACTCATAACTATTCACTTATTTTTTCATCCCCAGTTGTCCGGAGGTTGCGCCTTCGGACAGTTGATAGTGGAGTTTCCAACTCCAAGTACCTCACTTTTTCTACTCAAACTTGAATCCTTCGAGGACTTAAAGACCTCAAAGGATACCCATACCTCACCTTGGCTCTCGCTTCTTTCATCCTTCCTCCCTCATCCTCCTTCTTGATTCATTGTTCATTATTCATCATTCGAAATTATGAATATCGAATACCGAACAAAGAATGATGAATATCGAAGGAAAGGGGCACTTCAAGGTGGTTAGACATAAGACATAAGATGTGAGACTTTCCTACCTACAACAGGCAAGTAAACAGTTAATCAATTACACAATTCATCAATTGACACTACATTTTATCACAAATAACTAATCATCCCTCACTCATCCCCGCCTGGATGACCAGTCGTACAGGCTTCATCCTTCCTCCCTCAGCCCTCATCCTTTATCTTCCTCCCGCAACCTCAAGTCCATCAATTTTCCAGCAGTTCTTTGGCACTCTCGTAGGCACTGGCAGAAGGACTGGCGCCAGCGATCATTTTAGCGATTTCTTCCACGCGTTCTTGCAGGGCAAGCAGCTTAATTTTACTGATGGTTCTATCAGATGAATTGTCCTTGTACACAAAATAATGGTGCTCACCTTTTGCAGCTACCTGAGGCAAATGGGAAATACAGATCACCTGATGCTTTTTGGCAATATCCTGCATCATTCTTACCATCTGCAGGGCCACTTCACCGGATACTCCTGTATCAATTTCGTCAAAAATCAAGGTAGGAAGTGCCATCTTATCTGCCATGATGTATTTGATAGCAAAGATCAGTCTGGAAAACTCTCCTCCCGATGCCACTTGCTTGAGGGCCTGTGGCTTGACTCCTTTATTAGCAGAAAATAATACTTCTACTTGATCAGTGCCTGATTTGCTGGGAGGTATAGGGGATAATAAAATTTCCACTTTGGCATTTTCCATCCCCAGTTGCTGTAAAAGTGAAATCAGCTCATCCGAGAATGGTTGAAAACCTGTTTTACGTTTTTCACTGAGTTGAGCTGCTTTTTCCATCATTTCGGATTCAGCCCTCTCTACTTCTTTTTCCAGTTTTTCGAGTTCCTCGTCCAGGTTTTCTATTTTGAACACTTTGTCTGCCAGATCTTTCTCTATTTCCAAAAGTTCTTCAACAGTTTCTACTGCATGTTTTTGCTGGAGGTGGTAGATTTTGTTCAATCTTTCCCGGACAGTTTCGAGTTTTTCGAAGTCAACTTCAATGTCACCATCTTCATCTTCCATGCTTACCGCAATGTCTTTGAGCTCGATCAACACGCTTTCAAAACGATCCTGGAGTCCGTTGAATTTATGTGCCAGCCTGCTGAGCTGTGTCATGCCTTGCTTGGCCAATGAAAGCAACCGAAGTGCACCATATTCCTCATCTTGCAAATGGGATAGAACTTCCTGGATTTTGGCTTTGATTTCTTCGGCGTTTTCAAGGATCTCCTGATCACTTTCGAGCTCAGCCTGTTCACCTGCCTGGAGCTGAAGGGCAGAAAGCTCTTCTAATTGGAATTTATTGAAATCTGCTTCTTTTTTCAGTTCAAGGGCGGATTGCTGAAGTTTTTCCAGAGATTTTTTGCTCTTTTTCCACGAATCAAATGAGGCTTGATAGCTTTTCATTTCATCAAAAGTGGCAGCATAGGCATCTATCAGGCCCAATTGATAGGCACCATCCCCAAGGTTGAGGGTGTCATGCTGGCTATGGATGTCCATGAGAACCTTGCCCAGGTCTTTCAATGTCTCCAGTCGGACAGGAGTATCATTGACAAAAGCCCTGGATTTGCCCGAAGGGCTTATCTCTCTTCGGATGATGCACTCCTGATCAAAATCCAGGTCCATCTCTGTAAAATATTCCCGAAGACCGTAATTCCCTATTTCAAAACACCCCTCTACCACACATTTGGCATTTTCGTCAAAAAGGGACTTGGTATCTGCCCGATTGCCTAGAAGCAATCCCACGGCACCCAACATGATGGATTTTCCGGCACCTGTCTCTCCGGTGATCATATTCAAACCCTTGCTGGGGTTCATTTCCAATTCCTGGATCAAAGCATAGTTGGCAATACTGAGGGATCTGAGCATTCGGGGTCAAAAATTTTAGCTCAACAAATCTAATAAAAACTGATCAACCTTTAAGTAAATCATTGTACCTTCTGGCATTGTTGGGGTCTATTTTCATCAATTGCTCCACTGCCTCAGTACGGATTTCCAAAGGAGCATTTTTAAGAATTTTAGTTACTTCTTCCCCTTTGGCATCGATAAATGCAATGGTAAATATTCCATTAGGTTGCTGTTGGTTGGCTTCTGCTACCAGTGTAATGGCTTTTACTATGTTTTTGTACCCTTCTTCCGGCTTGGAGGTCAAGAGATCCAAGCCCCTTCTGTGGTACAAATAGACCGCTTCGCGAATGGGGGCGTAGACAGAGGAGGTATAGATGTCATTGATCAGCCAGTATCGGTTTCTTCTTTCATTGGGATTGGCTTGCCATCCCGGCCTTGGGGACTGCTGGGCATTGTTCACGATGTTGTTGGCAATTTCAAAATAAGGATCACCTCCCCGAAGGGCGAAACTGTCATAATCAAATCCCAAAATGATATAGGCATAATAAGCCAATAAGGAACTAATATTGTTGAGAAATGAAAAACGGTTGAACTCCAAAGGTTGGTTTTGTAGAAATTCAAAGGACCAATTCCGGTCTATAAAGTTCAATACCATACTTTCATAGCTGGTGCCATACACCGGCCTCACAGATTGGATTTGTACAGTAGCATTATAAAAACCTACCTGAGGCATATCGGAAATGGTAATGAGTATATTTCCTTTGATTCTCTCAGTGGGCTGAAACTGGTCGTTGGTCCAGGTCCTCCCATTGATAAACTGTTCGAAGTTGACCTTCATGTCTTCAAAGACCCTGGTCTCCTGTGTTCTGGCCCTGTCAGAATTGATGATCACCTGAAAGTTGAGTTCCTGGGCTCCTGCCGTCAGTGCCGTGAAAACAAGAATGAGGATAAAGCCTAAATATTTCATGGGGATCAAACCTTTACAAAAGGATAACGAAGCGTATTGCTTTAGATTTTGACGGGGAGCTTTTTTATCCTCTCCAAGATCAAACCTGCTATTTTTTCTTTGGGGAGTACCTCTGAGTTTGCCTCCGAACCATCTTCGGAAAAAATCCGGACTTTGTTGGTGTCCTTTTGAAAACCAGCGCCTTCTTCTCTCATGGAGTTGAGAACAATAAGGTCAAAGTTTTTCTTGCCCAGCTTTTCTTTGGCATGAAATTCTTCGTTTTCTGTTTCCAAAGCAAAGCCTACATGGATCTGATGATGTCTCTTTTCTTTTCCCAAAGAGTAGGCTATATCTACGTTTTTGACCAATTCTATGGTCATGGCCTCGCCGGCCTTTTTGATTTTTTCTTCAGCGACATGCTTGGGAGCATAATCTGCCACTGCGGCTGCAAATACAGCGATGTCAGCCTGAGGATGTAAGTTGGCCGCGGCTTCATACATTTCTGCTGCACTGGTGACCGAGTGGATTTGGATGGATGCATGTTGAGGTTTTTTGGCTCCTTTTCCCAAAATCAAATGCACTTCTGCACCCTGACTTGCAAAACTATCGGCCAGGGCAGCGCCCATTTTTCCACTGGAGTGATTGCTTATAAATCGTACAGGATCCAAAGCTTCCTGAGTAGGACCTGAAGTTATCAGGACTTTTTTGCCCAAAAATTCCTGCTTGGGGTGAAAGTGTGTGAGGACTTTATCTAAAATATGCTCAGGCTCCATCATCCTTCCCTGACCGGAAAGCCCACTGGCCAGTTCTCCGGATTCAGCGTCTAAAATGATATTCCCAAAGGACTGGAGTCTGCTAAGGTTGTTTTTGACGGATGGATGCTGGTACATGTCCAGGTCCATTGCCGGGGCTACCATGACGGGGCATCGGGCTGATAGGTAAGTAGCAGTAAGTAAACTGTCACAGAGCCCATTGGCAAATTTCCCCAATGTGTTGGCACTGATGGGAGCTACTAAAAAAAGGTCTGCCCATAATCCAAGATCGACATGGTTGGTCCAGACACCTGACTTAGGGTCGTGAAATTGGTGGTAAACGGGGTTTTTGGATAGGGTGGCCAGCGTCAAAGGGGTGATAAAATCAAGAGCAGAAGTACTCATGATAATTTGTACTTCTGCTCCTTCTTTGACTAATAATCTTGTAAGATGTGCCGACTTGTAAGCTGCAATGCTTCCTGTGACACCCAGTAAAATCCTTTTACCTTTTAATTGCATTATTCTTCTTCAGTAGTTTCGTCGGGATGGCGGAAATAGAGTTTTCCTTCGATAAACTCTTCCATTGCTAATGTACTAGGTTTTGGCATCCTTTCATAAAACTTTGAAATTTCTATTTGCTCTTTGTTTTCAAACACTTCTTCCAGATTGTCTACTGTAGAAGCAAATTCTGAAAGCTTGTTGTTGAGCTCCTCTTTCATGGAAGAAGAAATCTGCTTTGCCCTTTGGGAAATGATATGAATGGATTCATACAAGTTTCCGGTTTTCTGGGAGATTTTATCCAGATCTCTTGTCACGATGGATGGATTGATAGCCATATGGTATTTTGTTTTGTTTTCTGATTAGTTTTCTATTGGAGGAGCTGATGTGACTTCTGTAGATGGACCTGCGGCCTCTTCAGCTGCGGCAGCATCTTCACGGGCCTTTGCCAGCCTCTCCTCGTATTCTTTTTTGAATTTCTGATGGGCAATCAGTTCAGATTCTGCTTTTCTCGAAAGAGGGTCTATTGCACCGATGTACTTGCTCTCGGGATATCTTCTTTTAAACTGATCCGCAAAAGTGGCCACATTTTTCAATCTTTCTTCCTTTTTATCAAAAACACTCCTTTGACCATAAGCAAGAGAGACCTCTACCAGTTTGTAAGCCAGTTCTTCATTGTATTTGGAATCAGGATAATTTTTAGCAAAGTTCTGAAAAGAAACAATGCAGGCCCTGTAGAAATCTCCAGGGTAAAGTCCTTCTGTCAATTTATGGTACAGAATAGCTTCCTGATATGCCTTTTCCTCAAATCTTACCTGTAGGTCATCTATCATGGACATGGCCCTTTCGTAAGAATCAGATTGAGGGAATCTATTGATAAAGAGCTGAATGGCATTTACTGCATCCTTGCTACTTTTCTGGTCTAGATTGAAATCCGGTGAATCGAGATAAAGCGCATAAGAATTCATGAATAACGCTTCCTCTGCCAATGGGCTTCTGTTGTAAGTCTGATAGAAGGTGTTGAAATAACCTGCAGCTTCAATGTACCTTTTGAGTCTGAAATGTGCATAAGCGTAATTAAAATCAGCCATTTCAGCTTTGTCACTCCCGCGTATGATGGGTAATACTTTATCGTAAAGAATGATGGCCTTATTGTACTCTCCCGCTTCATAGTATTTTCCCGCTGCTTCATACAGCTCTTCCCAATTGGTACTTTTTTCCAGCTTGTAGAATGGGCCACAGGCAGAAATCAAGACGATGAGAAATAAGGTAAGTATGTGGGGGAGTTGCTCTTTCATAATTTTTCGAAGGCGCAAATATAAAGGATTAATCATTGGTATCAAATTATGGGGGTATTGGGCATTTGTATTATTTCTTCACAACGAGTTTTTTGGTGACAATATTTTTATTGTCCACAAATAAGGTGTAAAAATAAACCCCAGGATTGAGTTCAGCTACATTGATTACTAGGCTTTTCTGCATGGGATCCAACTGATACTCAGCTACAGGATTTCCGATAAAGCTGTTGACTGCGATCTTAGCTGTTGCATTTGGATTTTTGAATTCGTAATCGATCTGGGCCACACTGTTGCTTGGATTGGGATATACACTGCCAAGAGAAATGTCTTTGTGATTGGTTTCATCCACTGAAGGATTGTACACTTCATACACTGCTTCAATGAGAAACATGTCCCTGTTGTTATTGGGATTGGCAAAATGAAGGTCAAAATTTCCTCGAAGTTCTGTTATCCCAAGATCAAATTCCAGATATAGGTCGGTGAAAATTTCTCCGGGTTTTAGATTGAGTTTTACCTTGGCCAGATCTTTTTTCGGGTCAAAACACCTGTCTGCTATGCAGACTTTAATATTCTGCGAAGATCCGATATTGCCTCGTAGGTATTTGAGGGTATACTCTTTATTTTCTTTGGATTCGTTTTGGATGATGAGGGATTTTCTATGGGATGAACCTATTTTTCCACTGAATTCTATATTTTCAGACAGTACGCGAACCTGTGCATCCACCATTAGCGGTAGCATCAATATACTGCAACATAAAAATATGAAAATGCGGGTCATGTAAAGTTTTACCTATAGACTGAAAATTTATTTCTTTTGAATTCATTTATAACTACGAATAAAAATACCAAATAGGTTCCGGTTTTATACTATTAGTGGGTTAATTTTTGTTAACCTTCATAAAATTTTTTTTATCACGCTACGTTCTCCGCATTTTCGTTTTCATCAGGCCTCTCAAGCATTTTTATTTCAGACCCGTTTTTAGTTTTTTCATCTATCAATTTTTGTATTTCTTCATCAGTTGGGCGTGGAATGAATACTTCGGGCTGCTCAAACAAATCCTCTGGTTTTTCCTCTCTTTTTCGGGGTGTTCTCCATGCAAAAATATCCTCCATAGAAGGTTTTTCTTCCTCTCTCCAGACAAAGCCATCCAGAAGCTTGTCTTCCTCTTTGATGAGGTGGGGTGGATTGAACTCTCCCTCAGGTTTTACCAGCCAGTTGATTTTATGGATATTGCCCTCTTCAAAGAACATCATGATATTGGCACAGAGCATTTTGTTCATGCCACGGAGGGTAGAATCGCCGATGACGTCGTAGTAAATGGATTCGCCGTTTCCTTCTATGTGAAAGCGGGAAATCTGTCCATCCAGAAAATAACCGGTCATTTTCCTGCCCTTCATCTGATTGAAGTTGCCAAGCGTATCCTTCGTGATATTAAAGGCATTTCTGTTGAGGTATATCCTGTCTATTTCTTCATTGGCAATCAAAAACCTCACTGAGTCGGCTGTGATCTGGCTTTTGTCATTCCAGAGCACAGGGTCACGATATAGGTGTATAGTAGAATCAGAGTAGATGTAGGCCAGGGAATCTGATTTGCCATAAAGGTCCGATTTGATCATTTTGACATTTCTAAAGGCCAGAAGATGCCTTTCTTCCTCATTTTCGCTGTCCTGAGAAATCAATGTGTCGGCTATCACATACATGGTGTCCATCTCGAAATACTTTTGGACCAAAGCATTTCCGTAGACAATGCTGTATTTTCGGTCTTCCCAGTACTTTCCTTCTTCTCCGAAAATCTCTACATCCCTTTCCTTGTTGTACACACTGACATCTGTCCTGCCTTCATAATATTTTTGGTTTTCGTCATAATACAGGACTTCAGCATACACTTTGCTAGTGGCGGTCTCCACATCTCCGTCATAAAACCTGAAAATCTTCCTTTCTGTATCGTAGAAGCTTCCTTTTTGGGCGTTGAGCTTATCTCCTTCCTTGGATACGATATTGGTAAGACCCACAGTTTCGGCTGTTTTGGGTACCGTCATGTAGATCATAAAGTTGGTCTTGAGGGTGTAATCGGGGTTGACCAGGACTACATTTTCCGTAAAGGTGATTTTTTCTATCCTTGTTTCGTAAACGCCATTGATGCTGGTCAGTACATTGGTGGAGTCCACCACTTTTCCTTCATTGAAATAATTGGCCACACCGGTAGCCCGGTTGTAATCTAGAAAATCGGTGTAAAGAGTGGTTTCTTCATTTTTGAACACCACATTGTTTCTGAGTTTGGCTATTTTGGTATCTCCGTCATACTCGGCATAACGGCTAGTGGTGGTGACCGGGTCTTGTGTATCTACTATGCGGACATTTCCAAAAAGCTTCGCCCTGTTTTCTGTCCTAAAGAAATGGGCCGAATCACAATAGATCAGGGAATTTTGGTGCTTCATCCGGACATTGTTGATCAGCCTTTCAAAACCAGTTGCTCCCTGAAGTAGGTCAGCTTGCTGGATCTCAAGGGTATTGGAATCCTGGGCCATGCTCAGGGTTGGGAATATTCCGATAAAAAGAAGAAGGGTGAAAAGGGAGTTTTTAATCATTTGTAACTTGGTCGGCCCAAAATTAAGCAAAAATGATATTTTTGGATTATGGTAGAGCGATTTATCCAACATATACGGACAAAAAATCTTTTGGATGAAAACAATAAGTATTTATTGGCCATAAGTGGTGGGGCAGACAGTGTGTGTTTGGGACAGCTTCTTTTTCAGGCAGGGATAGATTTTGAAATGGCCCATGTCAACTTCCGGCTCCGTGGGGAG
Organism: Arthrospiribacter ruber; assembly: GCF_019343195.1. GTDB lineage: Bacteria > Bacteroidota > Bacteroidia > Cytophagales > Cyclobacteriaceae > Arthrospiribacter > Arthrospiribacter ruber. The sequence goes on along the minus strand of NZ_RPHB01000002.1, from coordinate 452,376 downwards.
GAGAGTGACGGGGATGAAGCTTTTGTGCGTCATTTGGGAAAGATCTGGTCCAAAACCGTTCATGTAGAGCAAGTAGACCCTGAGGTCTACAAGGAGAAAAATTCCTCCACGCAGATGATTGCCAGAAAAATCAGGTACGAATGGTTCAGGAAATTGGCCAAAGAAAGGGGGCTGGAGGCCATTCTTACCGCACATCATTTTGAAGACCAGCTGGAGACGATCATGCTTAATTTACTCAGGGGTACAGGTATCGAAGGGGTGTTTGGCATGGCTGAAAGAAAAGAAGAGCTGATAAGACCCTTGTTGCCCTTTCACAAAATAGAACTGGAAAACTATCTTATCGAAAGAGCTCAGCCCTGGAGAATGGACAGCAGCAATGAGAAGTCGGATTACAAAAGGAATTTTCTCAGAAATGAGGTTTTTCCGCTCATTCTCGAAAAATTTCCCAGCGGCCTGGAAAGTATGGATCAGAGTTTCCATAGGATTAAGGATACGGGTAAGGCTTTTTTTCAGCTGTATGGGCAATGGAAAAAAGAGCATGTTCAATTTGAAGGAGAGAATCAATATTTGCCTATGCGAATATTGGAAGGATTACATAGTAAGTCTTCTATGTTGTATTATTGGCTAAGGGATTATGGCTTCAATACCGCGGATGTAGAAGATCTTTTGAAAGCTTTGGAGGAAGGTCACTCAGGAAAGGTATTCCAATCGGATGGATATTTTCTAAATCTTGACAGAGAGTACATCATCCTGTCGAAGAATGATTTTGAATGGGAACCGGTCGAGCTTTTGTCCGAAGATATTGCTATGGAATTCAAGTTTGGCCATTATGATATTTTACAAATGTCAGGTAAGGATCCTTTGGACAAAGATCCATGGAATGCCATGTTGGACAAGGACAAGCTTTCTTTTCCACTAATACTTAGAAAATGGGAACTAGGGGACAAGTTTATGCCTTTAGGAATGAAAAAGGAAAAGAAAATCTCTGATTTTTTGATAGATTTGAAAATTCCAATGGTAGAAAAAAGAAAAATCGCTGTACTTGAGTCCAACGGTGAAATTGTTTGGGTCGTGGGGCATAGGATTTCCGATCGCTTCAAATGCAGCAAAGAAAGTAACCGAATATTATACTTCAAAAGACGTTTTCCATGATCAACCCATTTTCACGTACGTTCAATGCTTCGGAGCTGGAGACATTTCAGTTTTTGGCTCAGACCTACCTCTTTGCTAGGTTGAAAAACATGGAAATGTCCAGATTTTTACCTGCCCTTCACACCCGAAAGTACAAGAGAGATGAGGTGGTGTTTTTCAGTGGAGACCCCAGTCAGGCGATTTATATAGTCCGTTCAGGAAAAATCAAGCTCACCATAGATGTAAAGGACAATTTTGAGACCATCAACGAAGTCCGCAAAAATGAGGTGTTTGGTGAAAATGCCCTTTTGGAGAATGTCAAAAGGATCTACACATCAGTAGTAGCTTCAGAAGAAGCGGAACTTTATGTCATTCCCCATTTTGCCATTCAGGAAATTTTTGACAGTCACTCTAAGATCAAAGCCAAGATGATGACCTCTTTGGCGGAATTTTACAATCAGAATAATTTCCGTCTCTTCAAATCCTACCGGAGCTCATTTGGCTTTTTCAACCTTCAGGAAATGTTTGACCGGACAACCAATGACGAACGCTGACCGGAAGACCTTCGTATATACCATTTAGCAAATCATATGCTGCTATGCTCAAGGAATCAGGCTGATTCCTTTACTAAATAGGCTTTGTTTAATAACTTAGCGGGACTTTTGAAAAATCAATCAAAAACGAAAAATAAACCATACATTCATGACTAAAGTAACCGTAGTAGGCGCTGGAAATGTGGGCGCTACCTGTGCAGATGTGCTTGCATACAGGGAAATTGCCGAAGAAATTGTTTTGGTAGACATCAAAGAGGGAGTAGCCGAAGGCAAAGCCTTGGACATCTGGCAAAAGGCTCCTATCAACCAATATGACAGCAGGACGGTAGGTAGCACCAATGACTACAGCAAGACTGCCAATTCTGATGTTGTGGTCATTACATCTGGACTACCAAGAAAACCGGGAATGACCAGAGATGACCTTATCGAGACCAATGCTGGTATCGTAAAGTCTGTAACTGAAAATGTAATCAAGCATTCTCCAGATGCCATTATTATTGTCGTTTCCAATCCTTTGGACGTAATGACCTATCAGGCACACATCACCTCCAAGCTTCCTAGAACCAAAGTAATGGGTATGGCCGGAATCCTGGATACAGCACGTTACAGAGCTTTTATAGCTGAAGAATTGAATATCTCTCCAAAGGAAATCCAGGCGATCCTAATGGGTGGTCACGGAGATACCATGGTGCCACTTCCTAGATATACCACTGTGGCAGGTATTCCTGTGACTGAACTTATCTCCAAAGAAAAACTGGATGCAATCATCGAAAGAACCAAATTCGGTGGTGGTGAATTGGTGAAACTGATGGGCACATCCGCTTGGTATGCTCCGGGTTCGGCAGCTGCACAGATGGTGGAAGCTATCCTTAAAAACCAAAACAGGGTATTCCCGGTATGTATCAAACTTGATGGAGAATACGGAATCGATGACTGCTACTTGGGAGTTCCTGTAATTCTGGGCAGAAACGGTATAGAAAAGGTAATCGAACTTGACCTCAATGCAGAAGAAAAAGAGCTTTTGGAAGTTTCCAGAGGTCATGTGAAAGAAGTGATGAGCGTATTGGACAACATCTCCAATAAGTAATTTCTTTCCCAAATATTTATTTTATCCCGGCCATTGGTCGGGATTTTTTACTTTTTTTGTTTTTTACGTCTGAAATTTAGGAAATAAGTCTGCTAGGTCTGTGAGAGTAATAAGGTTTCTTCTGATTGCATTTGTCCTGACCGGAATACTCGGTGGGGGATATTACATTTATCAAAAATATTATTTATACGGCAAAAAGTCAGCCGCAGAGCTGATATCACCTGAAGCTATTTTTGTCTTTGAAACCGATCAGCCTGTATTTGCTTGGAACCAGCTTACTTCCCAGCCTTTTTGGGGAAGTTTTTCGGATATGCCTTCCCTTCAAAACGCTGCGCGTCAGCTTGAGCAACTCGACAGCCTTTTGGGTCAGGATGGGGAAATGGAAAAGATCCTTAGAGGCAATCAATTTGTATTGTCCATGCACCCTGTGGGTAAGGAAGAATTTGATTTTATGTATGCCATTTCTTTTGGTCCAGGAGCAGATTTTGACTTTCTGGAAAAACTGGAAAATAACCTTCCGGCACTGTCCCAGATCAATACAAGAAATTACAGTGGCGTTACCATCAAAGAATACCAGAGCCTGGACTTGGAAAGAAACCTCAATTATACTTTTGTAGACAATGTACTCTTGATCAGCTACACCTCATTTTTGGTGGAAGAAGCCATAAGGTATGCCCAAAACAGCGGGATGGAAAATTTCCGTTCGACTTATTCCGAATTGTATGAAGCGCAGACCAGGGCCAAAGGACTGGGAATGCTTAGGATGTCAAGCCGTGGTATGGCCAGATTGGTGGAGGGGATTTCAAGAGATCAGGAACTGTCTATGATACAGAGTTTTGGCCGAAGCAAAGTGGCAGCCAACCTCGAACTGAAATTTACTGATGAAAAAATAATCCTAGATGGGATAGCTGTTTTTGCAGATGGTAAGGAAGTCAGTTTTGCCAGTCATTCAGCCAGCAGTACTGCCGATTTCAAATCCTACATCAGCAACAGGACCGCTGCATATTTCAATTATAACCTTCAAAGTCCCCGACAGCTCAAAAACTTGCAGGATACAGGTTTTCAGTACAAAAGCACCCTCAAGGGAGACATCGATAAAAACCTGATTCAAAAAGGCTTTTTGGAAGATCTTACAGGGGAATTGGGATACATGCTCTTTGAGGTTGCGGGCAGTGAACAGCAGGACAGGATTTTGCTCATTCAGACAGAGTCACCGGATCAGCAGATCAGGCTATTGAAGCAGTTTAACTCCGGTCTTGACAAAATGGATCTTTCACTGGTTCCTGTGGATTACTATAAGGATCAGGAGATTTTTGTGATAGTAGCCGAAGAGTTTCCGGCTCATTTGTTTGAGGGTAAATTCATGGGTTTTCCTGATACCTACATCACCTCATTGGGCAATTTTCTGGTTTTTGCCAATAGCAGCAAAGCCATGAAGATCTATCTGGATGACTACCTGACTGACAATACCTGGGGAAAGTCTGTAGCCTACAATAACTTAGTGGAAAGCGTAAATCCTTCAGCTGGCCTGAATTTCACATTAAATATTCCTAAGTTTTTCAGCTCGGTAGTAGAGGTCAGCTCCCCCAACTGGAAAGCTTTTTTTCAAAAATATGCACCTCAGTTTACCTCTCTCAACTTGATGACTTTGCAGGTCTTGCAAAAGGACAGGGAGAATAGGGTCAATCTTGAATTTGGCTACAATCCTTTGCCTGTCAAAAGTCAGGTTGCCGATGTGGTACTGAGTGAAAACCGTTCTGTGCAGTTTGACAAAGCCCTGGTTTATGGACCTAGAAGCATACAGAATTTTGTAGATAGAAGTACGGAGTTTGTGGTGCAGGATGAAGACTTTTTTCTGCATTTGCTCAGTTCGGATGGTGAACCGGTATTTTCATTTCCTTTAGAAGAAAAAATCAGGGGACCTATTTATCAAGTGGATTATTATAAAAACGGGAAATTACAGTTGCTCTTTGCTACAGCCAGTAAAGTGTACATCCTGGATCGCTTGGGCAACCTGGTGTCAGGATTCCCGGTAAGTCCTGTAGGAAATGACCAAATCACCCACCTCAATCTGGTGGATTACAACAATGACAAGGATTACAGGTACTTTATTGGCACAGAAGAAGGCAAGGTGTATCTTTTGGACAGGCAGGGAAGGGGATTGGACGGATGGAATCCCAAAGTGATCAATGCAGCCCTTTCTGCTAGGCCCGCCCATCATAGAATAGCCGGAGTGGGTGACAGGATGCTTGCATTGGCTTCCAATGGCTACCTTTATTTCTTCAACAGAAGAGGTGAGGCGGAATTGGGTTCTCCCATACAATTGGGCAATGGGGTGAATTCAGATTATATTCTTGTAGAAAGGGGCAGCGCTAGGGATACCCGGGTGGTGACCATTACCTCCGAAGGGGAGATAGTCCATACCAACCTCAGGGGAGAGGTGGCCTACAGAAATCAATTGGAAAGACCCGATAGAGAAAGCCGTTTCAGTTTGGTTAAAGATCAGAAAGATGACCGTTATCTCTTCACTATTCATGAATTCAACAAAGTGAGCGTGCTCAATCCAGATGGTAAGGAAATCTTTTCTCTGGATATTTTTTCCGAAAACCTCACCTTCCAATATTTCTCTTTCGGTGCGGACAGGAATATTTTCGTAGTGGTGGACAGGGATCAGGAGTTTATTTATCTGTACAACCTCAAAGGTGAATTATTGAGTTCCAGACCTTTGGGAGGAACGGGGACCATTGACCTGAGACATGCCGTGTCCCAGAACGAATATGTCATCTATGTGCGAGAAGGAAATAGATTTAAGGAGTACAAACTTCCTTTGTAAGTGTAAGATCAGTCTTCTTCGACTCTGAATTCATCCACATGAATTTCAAAATCTCCATTTTCCATAATTCCTGAAATCACGATTTCGTATACACCAGGTGTCATAGAAGATTGGAACTGTTGTTCCATTTGCCCTTCTACATCTGCGTTCCAGTAAAGTAAAGACCTGAAATCAGGAAAGTTTGGGGGGACAGGTAGTTTGACCAAATGCGGGCTGATGAATTTTTTGGTGGCTTGGACAGGCCAATAATTAAGGTAAAGTGAGTTTTCCGGGAGTTCAAAGCCTCCAAAATCATTCTCAAATGAAGTGATGCTGATCACTCCGGCAAACCTGTCCTGATTCAGAAAAAACTCACGTGCAAGTATTTCTATTTTCTCAAAGTTTTGGGGATCAAATTTGCCCAGGCGGTCTATTTCAAAAACGGGCATGGCGTCGATCAGTACCAGTGGGTTTTCCCTAAATACGGCAGACAGAGGTTTGTCCAGTACCCTCAAGACCAGTTTTCTGGATTGACGCCTCACCAGGACTTCCGGTATGTATTCCTTCCAGGTCACTTCCATATTTTCAAACCTGTTGTAATCATCCAAGAGGTAAGTTTTGTCCGCAACAAAACCGGTGGCAATGGGTAAGAAAGCTTGCTTTTCACTTTCCATGTAATAATTCTCAGACCGGCCTGCAAGCAAAAGTTTTTGAAGGAATTCCCTGTCTTTTTCTTCCAAAGAAAGTTGGGGAAACCCAAATTCCGTATGAAAAGGGATGTTCAGAAAAGGGGATTGCGGGTTGAAGTCCAATTGTTTTTCCTGATTGGCAGATTGAACCAAGAGGAAATTAAAATCCCTGAGTGCTCCCAGGTCAAAAAACAGCTCACCTTGAGGGCTTGGTTTTGCAGAGTTGAGGATGGACTGGGTACCGTGGGAAGAAAGGAAAAATGTTTCACTTGTGTCAGATTGATGCATGGGAGTCCTGGCATGCACAATGTGTCCCAAAGGTTCGGGAATAAGTCTTGCCGGCTGAGATATTTTTTGATAGACCTCATTGTAGAAATATCCCTGTAATTCCTCACTTAAATAAGGGTTTTTTAATGAAATGGATAGGCTGCTTTTCGAAAGCTTCGGACCAAGGCCGAAAGGGATGTTAAAGGTGCCGGAGGTCGGTGTTGTAGTCAGATCCAGGTCGATTTTTTTTCGGCTTTGCCTAGTCTCTAATTGCATATTCCTTACCGGTTGAGAGGTGTCAGGAGGAAGGGAAGGATGGATAACCGTGATGAATTGGTTAAAAATCCCCTGTTCACCAAGATAAGGGCTTATTCTGGTGTAAACCCTAAAGAGGTAGTGGTCTGAAGGAAGATGAGAGGGGATTTCTAGCTGATTTTCCGCAAAGCCCTGTTCTAGGGGAATGATTACCTGAGCTACCGGTTGATTTGTCCTGTCTATCAATTCTGCATAAGCCATAGCAGAAGGAGAGGGGGCATTTTCGCTTCTGGCCATTACGGAAAAATGCAGGTTTTCTCCAGTTACCAGAATCTTTTTGGAAAGGTGGGCAAATACCTTTTCCTCCGGCAAAACCTGTGCTGCGGACGAAAGGCATATGAACAGGTGGAGTATAAGTACAATCAACTTTTTCATATCAATCTTCCCAGAATTCAGGTCTTACATTACTTCCTCTCAAGGTACAGTCGGCACATTGCCGGGATGCTCCTCTGTAACCTATCAGTAAAAAGTCCTGCAGTACCTCTCTTGCGGGGATTTCTGTGCCTCCCCTGAAGCGGGAAGGCGCATTGCTTACAGGAATGGTATCTGTACTGAGGTTGCAAAATTCGTATTCAGGGATCTCTACCCGCCAAGGAAATACATCTGCATTATCGATGTAGATTCTTTTGCTAGCAGATCTCCCCATGGACACATGCCCGATGACTTTTTGGTTTGAGGAGGCATTCTCAGGTTCAATATTACCACTGATCAAAGAAGGCATGGGACTGAATATGCCGCCTATGTCATCTGAGTTTTTTCTCAGGATTTCCCAGAAGTCAAAGGCCTCCTGATCTATGGCCCGCTGTATCACTTCTATGCTGTAGCGCCTCTGAAGTTTTTCCGATAGGTTGGGTATCCTTACGAGTTCCCTTTCCAAAATGGTGTTCCCATCAAATCTTGCTGAATTTTGAAGTACAATCCTAGGCTGTCGGGTATTGTCCCAGCATCTGTCTATTCTTTCTTCTTCCGTCCTGTTTCGGACTCTCTCTTCTTCAAAGATCAAGAAAGAAGCTACACCGGCATTGAAAATCCAGTCTTCGTTGAAGCTCCATAAAAAGTACTGTGCTTCATTATTGCCTTGTGTGCTTACAAAAATCTCCACACCTGCATCATCCCGAAGCCAGCCCAACTCCTCCATTTCTGGAGTGATGATTGGACTCATGGCCTTGGACCTGAACCGCTGACCGTCCGGGAGCCAGATGTGCAGCACATATTCCCAATTGGGATTGAGGTTTTCATCTACCACGTATTTTCCGGGTTCTCCTTGTTTTTCAGTGAAATCCCATCTTTCATTTCCAGAATCTCTCGTGAGAAAAACATTGGCGCCGGCAACCATATTGATTTGTGAAGTGTCCCGTACATTAGCGGTCCTGCTCAAGGTAATTTCGGAAATCCCATCTATTTCCACATATCCCTCTACTACCAAAATGGCCAGATTCTGATTGATGATTTCCGGTTCAAAAGGATCCCTACAGCCTGTGGCAAGAAGGATGAACAGTAAAAGAGAATAAATAGTCAAAAAGGCTTTCATATTCGGAAATTGTAAGTGATGAAAGGGATTGGCTGTGCGAAAATAGAGAGCTGAAAGCCTTCAAGCGTACCGTTGATAGGGGTGAAGAAGACAGAGTATGGATTTCTTCTGCCCAATAGGTTGTACACTCCTACAGACCAGGAGGAATGGGCAAGTTTCCTCACTTTGTGATTGCCCTCAATATTTACCGAAAGGTCAATTCTGAAGTAGTCCGGAATCCTGTAAGCATTTCGGTCAGAGAAATAAACCCTTTGGCTTCCCCCATATAAAAATTGTGCTACAGGAAGTGTAATTGGTCTTCCTGTGCTGTAATTGGCATTGATTGAAGTGCTGAATCTTTTGCTCCACTCATAATTTCCCACCAGTACGGCATTGTGTGGCTGATCAAAATTACTTGGGTACCAATTGCCGTCATTTATTTTTTCACCCGGCTCATCTTCTGCGGTTCTGAGCAAGGATCGGGCGTAGGTGTAGCTGACCCAGCCATTGAGTTTGCCTGTATTTTTTTTCAGCAAGATCTCCGCTCCATAAGCCCGGCCATCAGTCTTCAGTACATCCTGTTCCACGGCATTGTTCAAAACCAGTGTTGCTCCCGAACTGAAATCAATCAAATTTCTCAGTGTCCTGTGGTAAGCTTCTACCGAAAATTCAAACTTGTCAATCTTGAGGTTTCTGTAATATCCAATAGAAAGCTGATCGCCCCACTGTGGACGGATGTTAGGGTCACTGAGTTTCCAGATGTCCGTAGGAGCAATGGCGGCATTGTTAGTAATAAGGTGTATGAACTGTCGCCCTGTGTTGTATCCGGCTTTGATGGATGAGATATTATCCAAAATGTACCTTGCTGAAACCCTGAATTCGGGTCCGTGGTAGGTGTTGATAATATTTCCTGCGGCCACATTTCTTTCGGAAATGAGATTGGGAGGGGAGAGTGGCGCTCCTTCCCGATATTCCCGCACAGTGTTGGGACCAAGGTAATGATAGAGGGCATATCTGACACCATAGTTGACCGTGAGTCTGTCATCCACTTCATAATTGTCTCCAAGGAAAAAGGATGTTTCCAATGCCTGTTCCTGATTGACGCGCTCTTCCATGACAATGGACTCGGGTCCGGATGGTCCCAATCTGCCCGGTTGCAGTCTGTAACGGATGCTGTGTATGCCAAAATTCAGTTTGTGCTCTTCATTCAGCTCATACCGGACATTTATTTTTGCAAACTCCTGCCTGATATTGTATCCAAAATCATAGGCATTACTGGGGTTGTCTCTCCCTTCTATATCAAAGCTGTAAAAATCAGATCCCACCACGAGTTCGGCTTCTGTCTGTTCGTTGAGGTAATGGGTCCAGGAAAGGTTGATGTTCCTGTTTTCGTAGAAAAAGGTGGTATCCCTATCAAAACGGAAATTGTCCCGGCTGTTGTAGGCATTGAAGCGGAGAATATTTTTTTCATTTAGCTTGTGGGACATGCTGAAGTTGAGGTCATAGAATGCCGCTCTGGCATCGGAGAAGTCCGTATTTTCTTCCAGAATGTTGAGTATCCAATCCGAATAGGTGGACCGGCCTCCGAGTATAAAAGTGGTGTTTTCTCCAATAGGCCCTTCTACCGTAAGTCTGCTGGTCATCAGACCTATCCCACCGGCGACTTTCACTTTCTCAGAGTTGCCGTATTTGGAATTTACTTCCAATACCGAAGATAAGCGGCCTCCATATTGCACTGGAATCCCCGCCTTGTAAAGCTCCACAGATTCTACCATGTCGGGGTTGAATGCCGAAAAAAGCCCAAACAAGTGGGAAGGGTTATAGATGGTGGCATGGTTCATCAGGATCAGATTCTGATCCGCAGCTCCGCCCCTTACATTGAAGCCTACAGATGCCTCACCTACCGTCTGCACTCCCGGCAGGGTCAATATACTTCTGATGACATCTACCTCTCCCAGGACAGCAGGTAATTTTTTCATAGACTGAATATTGAGCGATTGTACACCCATTTCAGGTCTTGCAATATTGGACATTTTCTCTGAGCTGATGGTGACTTCGTCCAGAGAGATGATGTTTTCTTCGATGGCTATGTCCAGTATTCCGTCACTCTGAAGGCTGATCTGCCTTTGTTCTATAAACCCTCCTAGGTTTTGGATAAAAAGAGTGTGCCTTCCTACGGGGAGGGTGATGGCATATTCGCCTTCCTCATTGGCTATTGCCCGGGTATAGTTCACCCTTTCAAAAATCACCGCTCCAAAGACCGGGTTTCCCGTGTCCAATCCTGTGACTTTCCCTCTTAATACGGCTTCTTTTTGGGGAGAGGGATTCCCAATTACATAAAGTTTGTTTCTGGAAAATTCCCGTTGGATATCCTGCTGTCTGCCGATGCTGTCGCTTTCATCAGTGGAAACGTAAGTGAAAAAGTCAGGTCGGAGAGAGAGGTCGAGCTTCTTGTCCCGAGTTACGAAAACCTTTTTTTTCTCATCAATGGTGTACTTGAGTGCAGTTCCATCGAAAATTGCCTGAAGCATTTGATCCAGTGTATTGTCCGAAGCACTGATATTGACCTCAATCTCAGCGATGTCTTGTTCGAGAAAATAAAAGCGGTAGTCACTCTGCTGCTCAATCTGTCGGGAAAACCTCTGAAAGCTAATGCCGGGATACATTCCTGTGAATTTTTGTGGGGTTGTCTGGGACAGACATTCTTGCCATGCAAACCCTAAAAACATCAATATCAAGAATGCTTTTAACTTCATGGCTTTTCTTGGTTAATGTATTGAACCAATCTTTTTAAAAAATCTTCTCTTTGGCTTTTGAAGCTGAGTCTTTCTCCCCGTATTGCGTGGCGAAAGTCTTTTTTATCCATGTCCAAAAATTCCCTTGCCTGTTTTTTTCGTCTGATCACTTCTATATCATCTCCTTTTCGAAGGAAATAATCTGTTTTTTCATAAAAAACGTCCGAAAACTTACTGACATCCCTCTTGTCTTTGGTCCGTTTGAAATGTTTGGCCAGGAGGTTGATTTTCCCTTCCTCCAATAATTCATAGATGCCATTTCGGTGGTGTATGTATCCGGGATTTTCATCTACTCGGATGAAATGTCTTTTGTTAGCCAATTGAAATTCGTCGATCTTATCGGCCCGGATGAGGATTTTCTTTTTGTACACTGGCTGAAAAGTCAGCAGCTCATCATTCCATATGTCATAGAGCAAGGGGACATCTTTGTATTGGAGTCCATTGATGGTGATTTGGCCGAGTTCAAAGCTTCTGTATTCAAAGTAGGGGTGGCCCTCGATATTCTTGGAAGGATCTACATAGTAGCCACCGGATACTATTTCCTGGTCTAACAGGATATTTTCCCTATAAGGTTGCTGATAGGCAAAGTCACCTTGCGAATAAACGGAAGGGGCATAGATCAAAAAGGCAAGAAAGTAAAAAAATAGGCTTTTCATAGGTTTGGTTACTGGGTGTTATTTAGTTGAACAATTTAACAAAATTTTTAGGTCTGTTATGGTAAAGCCCCATAATATTTTATAAGTGGTTGAAAAATGAAGATCTTATAGGGTAATTTAGTTTTTGAAAGCCTTCCGGCTTATACAGTATACTTTAATATTGGATAAACCTATTGTAACCAATTGTCATGATTTCAAGAAGAAACCTTATCAAGACACTCGGGCTGAGCTCGGGTGCACTTCTTACCGCGCCATTTGCTGTAAAAGCTTCTCCAAGAAAAGAAGAAAGTAAGTTCACTTATTGCTTAAATACCAGTACTATCATGGGACAAAATCCCGGGATAGAAGGCTATATCGAAATAGCGGCAAGGGCAGGATATACTGGGGTGGAGCTTTGGGTCAGAGACATTGAGGAATACATCAAATCTGGAAAATCTGCTGCAATCCTTAAGTCCAAACTGAATGATGCCGGTATACGTTGTGAGAACGCCATAGGCTTTGCACCATGGATGGTAGATGATGCCCAGAAAAGGAAAGAGGGTTTTTCGCAAATGGAAAAGGAGATGGAGCTTTTGGCTTCCATCGGTTGCGTGCGGGTAGCTGCCCCGGCAGCTGGTGTAGATGCACCTTTAGATCTTTTTAAAGCAGGTGAAAGATATGCGCAGCTATTGGATTTGGGAAGAAAAACTGGGGTGATGCCCCAATTGGAATTTTGGGGAGCTTTTCCGCATTTCCATCACCTTGGTCAAACGCTGATGGTGGCTGCAGTGGCCGATGACCCGGATGCCAGAATATTGCCGGATGTGTATCACCTATTCCGTGGAGGATCGGGCTATGAAGGGCTCAAAATGCTGAGCGGTGACCTGATAGAGGTGTTTCATATGAATGATTTTGTGAGTGATATTCCCCGTGAGAAGCAAGAAGACAAGGATAGGGTATATCCCGGAGATGGGGCTGCTCCTATGAAGGAAATCATACAGACCTTAAAGCGAATGGGAGGAGAGAAGGTGCTCTCTTTGGAGCTTTTTAACAGAGAATATTGGGAAAAAGATGCGCTGGAAGTGGCAAAGACAGGCTTGGAGAAAATGAAAAGAGTGGTAAAGGAGGCTTGAGGATTTACGACTGGGGATTTACGAATTACGATTTACGACTGACGATTTGGGGCGCTTTTGTCAGCTATTATGGGGGAGGATGAGGGATGAAGGATGAAGGATGAGGGATGAAGGATGAGGGGGGATAAGAGGTTAGTGACAGTTGTCTTCGATATTCATCATTCGATGTTCGGTGTTCGTATTTTCGAATAATGAATAATGAATCAAGAAGGAGGGGGAGGAAGCCTGTCCGACTGGTCATCCAGGCGGGGAAGGAGGATGAGGGAGGAAAAATAAGTGAATAGTTATAAGTGATAAAATGTAGATTAATTGATGAATTGTGTAGTTGATTAACTGTTTACTAGCCTGTTGTAGGTAGGAAAGTCTCACATCTCACATCTCATTTCTTGTGTCTCATATCTAATCTTCTTGAAGTGACCTCTTTCCTTCGGTATTCATAATTCGATGTTCGGAGTTCGATATTCATAATTTCGAATAATGAATGATGAATAATGAATCAAGAAGGAGCATTTCAAAGTTTAAAGATTTGCAAAAACCAACACATACACCATTACCGTTGCAAAAGCCAAAATAGGTCCGGCGAAGATCATTAGTATACCTCCGGGCCGGAATTCCTTTTGCTCAACCATGCCGGTACTGAATGCAATGGCATTGGAAGGTGTAGAAACAGGTAGCAACAAGGCGCAGCTACAGCTCAAGGCGACCAGCAGAGGAACTGCAAATCCCCAAATGCCGGGTAGGGCCAGACCTAATGGAACCAAGATGGCAGAAGCAGCAGTGTTGCTCATGATATTGGAAATAAGTACACTGATGATGGCGAAAACTACCGCCACCCCAACCAGAGCGATCGGTAATGCAGCTATTTTTTCCATGATGATATCGGTCAACCCTACATCCACCATAGCAATACCCAGTGCCAATCCTCCTGCCACCAACATCAAGGTGTCCCAAGGCAATCTTCTCACATCTTCCGCTTTTATTACCTGAAATAAGGTGAGTAAAACAATAGGGATGGCTGATGTAGCAGCGATAGGGATACCGTGTAAAGGTTCTGTGATCCACATGGATACCGTAATAAACAAGGTGAACAAGACTGCATAGACCTCAAACTTATTTTTGGAGGCTGGTTTTTTCATCATATCCCTCAAATCCAGCGCTACCTTGGAGAGCTGAAGTTTTTTCACTAGAAACCTCCAGAAAATGTAAATGCTGGCCAAAGCTGTAGGCAAACCAAAAACCATCCATTCTACAAAGGTGATATTGATTCCCTTTTCCTGCAGTGCTCCGACAGCAATTGCATTTGGAGTACTTCCTATGATTGTACCCATGCCCCCAAGTGTAGCTGCTGCGGGTATACCTACAAGCAGGGCTTTTGAGTATGAGGATCCTTTACCCATGTTTCTGGCAAGAGGCAAAATAGAAGAAATCATCATGGCTGTGGTCGCCGTATTGGACATGACCATACTGCCTACCGCGGTGGTCAGCATCAGCCCCAAAAGCAATCTGTTAGGATCAGAACCGAATTTTTTGATGGTAAATCTGAACAATGCCCTGTCCAGATTGGCAATGCTCATGGCTTCGGCCAGGAAAAAACCGCCGAGAAGGAGCCAGATGACATTGCTGGTCCAGGTTCCCAGATACATTTCCACAGGGGTTTTATGTTCTTCCCCGAGGACGAAATCAGTTCCAAATCCCAATAAGAGCCCTGCTATGATGAATATGCCAACGGCAAAAGGTGGTATGGCTTCAGTAACCCAAAGCCCCACGGCAAGAATACTTAGGAAAAAGACATAGTTGAGGTCATCAGGATAACCCAGTTGGTTGAAAAAAGAGGATATGAAGATGGCCAGGGCAAAGTTGCCCAGAAAAGTGGAGCTGGCCCAAACCCAGCCATATTTTAGTTTTTTAAAGAGACGAAAAGCAGCTCGCCTTGAATCATTATAAGCCATTGAAAAAAAGAAGCTGTTAGTGGTATTGTAAAAATAGGGAAAAAGGATTTGGGGATAAAAAAGCTTTGAGAGATTATTGGATTTAATTTTATAAGTATATCTGCAATTAGAGCACTTACCAATTTAAATAAGGGCTTGGATCAATCCGATACTAATAGATATTAGATATTCATTGATATTGGCTTGAAATCACGGGCTTATACCACATTTAAAGCTATACTGGTAAGAAAGCGGATAATCATGTATTTAAATTTCTATTAGGATATTAGTATTGTAAATATCCAGAATTAAACTATTAATCAATTTTATAAGTATCCGCTTAATTGCACGTAATCATTTATCGCTTTGAAACTGTTCTATTTGCCAAATGAGAAACCAATTGCTCGATGGAAATGAAGGTAAGCTTTTCTGGTTCATTAGTATATTCAATCTGAAAAGGGTTTTGCTGGATGCTCAATTGTATTTGAGAATTGGAGAAATCAATTCCTGATTTTTTCAGGGCATTTTGGACCCATTTGACTTTCACGGGATCTCCGGAGATCAGTGGGGAGTTCCAATTGCGGGACTCCTGCACTTTCCCATTTTCCGGATCAAAGACCAGTTTTTCATCCGGTAGCATGAGGTTGATTTTTCCTTCCAAAATCAGATCCTCAGGACTTCCGTGCACCAGAGGAAATCCGCACTGCATCAACCAAAAGACATCTGCTGTATCGATGGCAATATCCAGGTCGTGGGTGACAACCAACACAGCTTTGTTTTCCTGAATGGCGATTTCTCTCAATAGATGCATGATCTCGTATCGGTTGACCAGGTCCAGGTGGGCGGTAGGTTCATCCAAGATCAGGATTTCCCCATCCTGACACAGGGCCCGGGCAATCATCACTTTCTGTAATTGTCCATCGGAGATTTCGGACAGGCTTTTGTCACGGATATACTGGATTTTGGTGACTTGAATGGCTCTTTCTACGATCTCTTTGTCCTGAGAAGACAGGTTTCCCAGCCAACCGGTATGCGGGATTCTTCCCAGGGATACCAATTGATAAACAGTTAGGTTTCCGGAGTTCACCTTGTCGGTCAGTACCACAGCGATCTTTTTGGCCAGTTCTTTTTGGGAAAAAGATGCGATGGCTTTGTTTTCCAGGCTAAGGTTTCCTGATAGGAGGGGAAGCTGTCCCAGAATCGTTTTGATCAAAGTAGATTTTCCTACGCCATTGGGACCGAGGAGGCAGGTGAGTTTGCCTTTTTGAAGGGAAAAGGATAACCCTTCTGCCACTGGGGTGGGGCTGTCTTTTTTGGAATAGCCAATGCTGAGATGGTTTGCCTGTAGCATTTGAATCAAAAATGTGGAGATCCAAACTTAAGGGTTTTTGAGGAGAAATTTTTGATGTGGGGGAAAGAGAGGTGGTTGCATTTTTTCCGCCGGTACTGGTGATTTTTTATTCTCCCGCAGATATCGCAGATGCCGCAGATTTTTATTGATATATAAAAGACGCTTGGGAATGCAAATTCAAGGTAAAAGACTAATTATAGCTTCACCTTGTCATACTGACGAAGGAAGTATCTATCTACACTTTTCAATATCGAAAAAATAATAACCACAGATGACACGGATTTACACAGATAAAGCTTCGCTTTGGAGGGGGGATGGGCAGGTAAGAAAATCTTTTAATATCCATTGATTATAAAAAAAATAAATATTTCGACTAAAGTCGGTAATAGTTATGACTCTGCCTTTCCCGCCGGCTAAAGCACGGCGGAAATTATTTTGACTCTAAGATAATTAATCAAATCAATTAACCATCTTGATTCGACTAAACCCCATTTTGAAGGAACAGTACTTATACAACGTCACCCCAATCTAAAATCTAAAATCTAAAATCTAAAATCTTCAGTCTCCCCCTCAAAACTCCTTCGAAAAGTTTCTCCTCAAGATCAGCCAGATCACCATAGGGGCGCCGACAAGGGAGGTGACGGCATTGATGGGTAGGGTCTGGGCCGAGCCGGGCAGTTGGCTGAAGGCATCGCATACCAAAAGGATGATGGCGCCACTCAAGGCTGAAGCGGGGAAAAGAATCCTGTGATCACCTGTTTTGAATACCAATCGGGCCACGTGGGGCACGGCAATACCTATAAAGGCAATGGGCCCGCAAAAGGCTGTGGCTGTCCCGGCCAAAATACCGGTGCTGATGATCATCGCCCAGCGCAGGCGGTTGATGTTGACGCCCATACTGCTGGCATAGGCTTCACCCATCAACATGGCATTGTAGGATTTCAACATCATAATTACAGGTATAGCACCGATCAGAGTGGCCAAGGCAAAGCCAAACAACTGATCGGTCTGTGTACTGCCCAAACTGCCCATGGACCAAACCGTAAAGAGTTTGAGTTGCTCGGCCTCGGTAAAGTAGGCAAGCACGGAGATCACTGCAGAAACAGCAGAGCCAAACATCAAACCTACTATCAATAAGGTCATGCTGTCTTTGACCCTCCATGCTATCAGGCTCACCAAAAGTAAGACCAACACCGCTCCGGTACTTGCAGCGATGATGATGGCCCAAACTCCCAGGTTACCGCTGTACACTGACCAGCCAAAGGCCGATCCGGCCATGATCAAGAAGGCGACGCCTAAACTTGCTCCCGAACTGATCCCCAATACAAAAGGTCCAGCCAGTGGATTGCGGAAAAAGGTCTGCATCTGAAGTCCACTGAGGGAAAGGGAAATTCCCGCTAATATAGCCGTGAATGCCTTTGGCAGGCGATAGTCCATCACGATGGTTTCCCAGGAAGCTTTGCTGAAGGTGGATCCGAAAAACCTCCCGATCACTTCCTGGAAGGGAATGTTTACGGAACCCACAGCCAGATTGGCCCAAAAACACAGCAGGCAAATCAAAAGTCCGAGGACAAAAAGCAGGGGGTATTTAGGCTTATCTTTCATCCAGTTGTTGGTAGAAGTAGCTTTGGTAATCTTCCATCAGCTCAGGATGGAGGATTTTGATCAGGTCTTTGAGAATAAGGTCCGGACGAAGGTAACCCAATTCGAAATATTCCAGTCCTCCGGTTGCGCCCTTTTTCTGTGAATAGGTATAGATATTTCCATTTTTGAAAGCAGAAAAATGGGCATAGCGGGGGTCTGCATTTTTCATTTCACGCAAATTTGGGTAATCAGCAGCGCCAATCCAAAAATCAGCATCCTGAGCCTGATCCAATACATATTCAAAATTGAGTTGGGTGGATCCGCTACCTTTTTGATCTTCAAAAATATAAGTTCCACCAGCAGCTTCCAACAGTTTGGCACCCCAAGAATCTGCTCCGGGCACATACCAAATGTCCTTGTACATCACACCGGACATGATTGTTGGTTTTTCATGGATATTGTCCGTTAGGGAAATGGCTTCCAAATATGCCGCTTCAATTTCTTCAAATGCAGCAAGTGCTTCCTGAAACTTTCCTGTGAGCGCTCCGGTGAATTTGATCCATTCCGCCCTGCCAAGAGGGTGTTGCTCCACATATTCCCCATTCAGGACAGTGGGAATTCCTGCTTTTTTCAACATCTCCAGGTTGCGAAGGTCATCGCCCAAGGTGGATATCATAACCAAATCAGGTTCCAGGTCAATCATCTTTTCAATGTTGGCCTGGGCGCCGGAACCCAAATCAATTACCTGTCCCTGTGCGATCAGTGATCTGGTTTTCTCCGAACTGATCAGGTCAGTATTGGGAAATCCGATCAGGGCCTCGGTTATATCCAAATAATCCAAATGGGGCACCTGAGTGGTGGAGGTAAGGATGATCCGCTTGGGTTTGGAGGGGATGATAGCATCGAAACTGCCCATTTCCTGAGTGAAATCGGCTCCTTCCCCGATCCAGTATTTGAGTATGGATTTTTGGTCTGGAAAGGCTTTGTTGACTTCCACTACTTTGTAGCCTTCACCTTGAAAAATGGAAAAACCTGTAGCATAGCTCAGCGGCATTTCCTCAAGGTCTTGGGTGTCCTCTATTTTTTTTTCAGTGCAGGAAAAAAAAGAGGTCAAAGCAAGAAAGAAGGTAATTGTTAGTATGGGAAAGCGAAAATTCATAGGGTTTCAATATGGACTGAATGGCAAATATAGGGATAGCTGATGGATTAGTTTGATTTTAGGATGTCGACTACCATTGACATAAGTCTATTTTTGATTTAGTTCAACCCCTTTAGGGTTGGGCCTCAACTCAATTTCATAAAATCCCCGGGTTGCCTACCCGGGGCTATTCATAGTTTAACCCCTTCGGGGTTTTTAATCAATCGTTATATTCTTTTATGAGTATCCGGATCCTTGCACGTTAAACCTTCAGTACCAAACCGCCAACTTTACTTTTAACAGTAAATTTGGATATTGGAGGGTGGGAGGAATTTCGACCGGGCCAGCGCATGCCTTGAGCGTGGATAGGATTCGAAATTCTTGATTTTTTGGCTACTTTTTCATCAAGGAAAAAGTAGCTTCATAATCAAATTTTGATTAGAATTTAGCAGAAAGAACTGGTACAAAACAAACTATGGCTACGTGCAATGAAGCGGATACTCATATATTCTTTCCGTAAATGTCAATTTTAAAAACTACCATTGACAGAAACGTACGTCACTCTGACGAAGGAAGAGTCTCCCATTGTTTAGGAGATGCTTCGACTCCGCAAGCTCCGCTCAGCATGACGCTTGATTTTTATATTACCCTTTCTGAATATTACCCAATGTTAACTTCAAAGGATGGGGTCTATAAATCTGATTGTTGGCCCAATTGTTAGCCAACAAAAACATGTTTTTCATTATTTCTGAAAGGAAAATTCAAATTCATGTGTAAGTTTGCGCTTGGAAAATGGTTCCCGAATCAAAATTTTGTTCGGGATTAAAAGGGAATCCGGTTTGAATCCGGAGCTGTCCCCGCAACTGTAACCCCATCCCGAGCAATCGGGATAGTGATTTGCCCACCTCATGCCATTGTCTTGCTCCCGATAGCTATCGGGACGGGGTGAGAAGGCCGGTAAATCCAGGGAAGCCAGGAGACCTGCCTATTTCCTCTAGATTCAAAGCTTTCGGGTTGAAAGGCTGGGATTAAATTCAGAATTGGAAGCAGGTTTTTACCTACTCCACTTTCGTCTTTTTCTCCAATCATTACTTGAAATGGCTTTGAGTTAAATGTGTCATCATTTAATTCTAAAGGCATTGGTATTGCGTATTTTATTGTTTTTTACTTTGGTCTTCTTTGGCCAGGTCCGTATGGCCTTTGGTCTTGCTGACGCTTTGTCCAGAGCGGACTCCTTGCCTGCTTATGGAGATACCTTAGATCTCCTTGGGGTGGAAGTGTTTTCTTTTCCTGTGGAAAAATATGCGCAAGGACAATCTGTCATCCGGATAAAGGAAAGGGACTTGGAGCGTTTCCAGGGACAGGCTTTTACCGAGTATTTACAAAAGCAGACAGGATTATTTCTTCGACAGCACGGACCCGGAATGCTGGCATCTTTGACGATGAGGGGCACTTCTGCCGGGCATAATGCAGTGTTTTGGAACGGTTTGCCCATCAACAGTCCCTCTTTGGGGCAGGCAGATTTTTCGATTCTTCCTGTAGGTGGATTTGATCAGGCAGAAATCCTGTTGGGGTCAGGCGGGGCTTTGTTTGGCACAGACGCCATTGGAGGTTCAGTTCACCTGCATACCCGCCTGAAATTCAATCAGGGTTTTCAGGCTAAGGTACAGTCCAATGTGGGGAGTTTTGGTTTGTGGAATCAGTCCATGCAGGCTGGGTACTCTTCCGAAAAGTTCTCCTCGCGCACACAGGTGTACAGAAATTTTTCCCGCAATGATTTCCCTTTTAGAAATCTATCCAAAATAGGAACCCCGATAGAAAGACATGATCATGGAAGGGTATTGCAGTACGGTCTGGTGCAGGATCTTGCCTGGATGATTTCACCCAAATCCCAGATCAGCAGTTCCCTTTGGTACAATGATACAGATCGGGAAATTATTCCCCTGATAGGTTCCAATACAGAGGATCAGCAACAGGACAGAAACCTGCGGTGGGTGGTGGATTATTTTTATTTCGGTGAAAAGAACATGCTGAACCTAAAGGCAGGTTTGGTCGACGATGAGTTGATTTTCAATGTAGGGTCGGTGAACCAAACCCGGCAATATTTTCTTTCCGGAGACCTTGAGTGGAATATACTGCCTGAAATCCAAGCCAAAAGCGGAGTCAGACAGACATTTGTCCAAGGCAATCTCAGTTCCTATGAGGCGGAGGAAAGCCGAACAGAATTTTACCATTCCAGCAATTTTTTGCTGAAGGAGAACCTGCGCTTTTCACTTAACCTGCGTCAGTTTGTCTATGATGGCAACTTCGCACCCTTTACACCAAGTTTGGGCGGGGAATGGATGG
Organism: Arthrospiribacter ruber; assembly: GCF_019343195.1. Taxonomy (GTDB): domain Bacteria; phylum Bacteroidota; class Bacteroidia; order Cytophagales; family Cyclobacteriaceae; genus Arthrospiribacter; species Arthrospiribacter ruber. The sequence continues at coordinate 431,101 of NZ_RPHB01000002.1, read as the reverse complement.
TATTTCGCGGAAAGGGGCAGGAGTTAGGGCTAAAGGGAATGTTGGCCAGGAGTTTTAAGGTGCCTACCCTGAATGATAGGTTTTGGGTGCCGGGAGGGAATCCTGAGTTATTGCCGGAAGAAAGTTACAGTGCGGAGATGGGGCTGGTTCATCAATTGGAAAAGGGAGCTTTTCAGCTAGAACAAAGCCTGACCCATTTTCAGATGTGGGTAGAAAACTGGATCATTTGGTTGCCAAGAGGGAGCTTTTGGGCTCCGGAAAATATCAGGGATGTACACAACTCAGGGTTGGAATATACTTTCAATGCAAAATATAAACTGGGACGAACTGTTTTTGGTCTGAATGGGAACTACGCCCTGAACAGGGCCATCAATCATACGGACGTCAATGCCAATGACAGAAGTGCAGGGAAGCAACTGCCTTACACGCCGGTACACAAGGCCCAAGGACAATTGGAGGTAGAAAGAGGGCTTATTTCAACATTTGTCAATCACCAATGGGTGGGGCAGCGGTTTATTGCAACAGACAATATTGGCAGTTTGCCTTCTTACCGCCTGTGGGATGTGGGTTTCAGGTATCAGTTTCCTGAAAAATTCTTTTTAGCAGGACAAGCCGGTTTTCAGGTGCACAATGTATTGGATACCGAATACCAGATTCTGCGCCTGCGTACCATGCCAGGAAGAAATTATCAACTTAATATAACTATCAGACTATGAAATCGAGCCAAACTGAGGAATCCAAATGTGTAGGATATAATACACGAAAGGAACTGCTTGGCACATGCGAGATTCCATATGGCAAATTAAAAACAAATTAAAATCATATGAAAAATGTAAGACAAAGTTTGCTGCTACTGGCAGTGGTATTTGGTTTTTGGGCCTGTGAAGGAGAAAGCCCACAGGTGCCTCTTGGAGAATTTGAATCAGGGGTGCTTATTATCAATGAAGGTGCATTTGGAGCCAATGATGGAGAGGTGTACCATTTTACCGGAGGAGAAAATGTGACAGCAGATATTTTTGAAAGTGTAAACAACAGGCCTTTTGCAGGTTTGATACAGGACTTGGTTGAGCGTGATGGTAGGACTTATCTGGTGGCCAATACCGGTAAAGTGGAGGTAGTAGACACAGGAGACTTTTCCAGTTTGGGTGCGGTAGCCGATGATCTGGACATTAGCCGCTCTTTAGTAGTATATCAGGATAAATTATACATCTCTGATTGGGGGCCTTATGACTCCATTTTCAATAGTCCTGAATCCTACATCGCAGTAGTGGAAAACATCAATGGAGGTGCTGTGGCTAAGAAAATTGCTGTTTCCAGCAGGCCCGAAAAAATGGAAATTGTTGGAGGTAGGCTCCTTGTAGCCAATGCCCAGAATATGGATGTGGTCAATCTTGAGGCGGATACTTTGGCGAGCACGGTAGAGATTCCCGGAAATCCTGTTAAATTTTTAAGGATTGATGGAAATCTTCATCTATATGCCAGGCAATCTGACAAGATATTTTTTCACAGGATCAATACCAATAACTTTTCTGTTCAAAGTACCATTGAAATCCCATTGGAAGGGGCAACAAGTAATTTGACTTTGGGGCGAAATGGGGAAGCTTATGTGGTGACTTCTACAGGTTGGCCGGATTATGATGATGCTGTGGCCAAAATTTCCCTTTCACAAGGAAATGTCATCGATGCCTCCATTTACCGAGGTTCAGGGTTTTATGGAATTGGGTTTCAAGCTGGTGAAAACAGGGTTTTTGTGGCTGATAACAACGGTTTTCAGGGCAATGGTACAGTGATTGTGTTAGATGAAAACGGTGAAGAGGTCAAAACTATTCCTGCGGGTAGGGGACCTTCGGGATTTGTGTTTAAATAATATTTGATTTAGATATCGTATAAGGGCAAACCTGACAGGTTTTTTAATGGAATTAAGGTTGGTCAAAACCCATTTCTTGTTTCCATAACCTGTCAGGTTTAATATTTCCTTTTCAATACCGTTGAGATTAGGATAGCTTTTCCAAAGTTGAGGTTTGTAGGCAGTGTGTTTACTTAATTAAAACTTTGGAAAAGTTTATTATCAAATTAAATACAATGAACAAAGTCAAAGTTTCCTTAGCCTGGTCCGGCGGCAAAGATTCCGCTTTTGCCCTATGGAGCCTGCTTAAGGATGAAAGGTATGAGGTGGTCAGTTTGCACACTACTTTCGGGGAAGAAAGCAGAAGGGTAGGGCTTCATGGCATACATGAAAGTTTGATCCAACAGCAGGCCGAGTCCATCGGCCTGCCTTTGGACAAGTTATTTTATCCTGCCTCCCAGACCAATGCTGCCTATGAAAAAGTAATGTCAGGATATTTGAAAGAATTGAAGAAAGGAGGAGTCAGCCATATTGCCTTCGGGGATATTTTTTTGGAGGATCTGAAAAAATACCGTGAGGATCAACTTAGGGGAATGGGAATGGAATGTGTGTTTCCACTCTGGGGGAAAGATACCGAAAGTTTGTTGGAGGAGTTTTTGGGACATGGCTTCAAGACATTAGTCTGTGCTGCGGATGCAGCTCTTTTTGAAGAAAATCAGGTAGGTAAAGAATTGGGTCTGGAATTGGTCCAAAATGCTAAAAAGCCCATTGATCCCTGTGGAGAAAACGGGGAGTTCCATACCTTCTGTTTTGAGGGCCCTATTTTTCAAAAGCCTGTTGATTTTGATCTGGGTGAGACCATTTCCACAGCGTATAAGTTTAAAACCGATGATGGGGTAGAACATTCCAAAAAGTTTTGGTTTAAAGAATTGAAGGGTTTAGATTAGATCGTATTTGTTGTCTCAAATATGGATTTTGAAACCTGCCAGGTTTATTTACTTTCAATCTATATTTATAGCTCAAAGCTAAAAACCTGGCAGGTTTTTCCATTCTATTTCTAACTGACAAAGTGAAGTAATTTGTATTTTTAGTTCAAAATTTAATTCAAACATGAAATCATTATATATCATCACAGGAAGCAGTAAAGGTATAGGAAAAGCATTGGTGGATGCTTTGCTTGAAAATCCGGATAATGAAGTTATCGGCATTGCCCGTTCGGAACAAATGCTCCACAAAGAGAATTTTACACCTTTGAATTTTGACCTGAGTGATTTTGATCTTTTGGATGAAAATCTTTTCAGGATTTTTCCGGAAGCTGAGTATTCTAAAATTGTTTTGGTCAATAATGCGGGTTGGATTGGGCCAATCCGGCACGTCGGAAAGCTTAAGCTGGAGGAGATCAAAATGCTTTTTGATCTTAATGTGGTTGCTCCCATGTTTTTGATGGATGCCTTTGTAAAATACTATGCTTCGGCGAATGCTGAGAAGACCGTGGTCAATATCAGTTCGGGTGCAGCCAAAAAAGCCATTGACGGTTGGGCCGGATATTCCTCTTCCAAAGCGGCATTGAACATGATGACTGAAGCGGCACAAGTGGAGGCAGATTTAAACGGTACAGGAATACGATATTTTGCCTTGGCACCTGGCGTAGTGGATACGGATATGCAGGGTGATATCAGAGGAGCTTCAGAAAAGGAATTTTCTAATTTGGATAAGTTCGAAAAACTGAAGTCCAACAATCAATTGAGCAGTCCACAGGAAGCAGCCGAAAAGATCCTTTATCTGATCAATCATAGAGATAAGTTTGAAGGGGTATTGCAGGATGTGAGGGAGTTTTGAGATGGTAGATTTAAGATTTAAGATTGTAGATTTAAGATTTACGGGCGGCTTTGGAGATCTGTTGCTTGAGTCAAAAGGGAGACCGGTAATTTGATATGAGGACCGTACCTACAGGACGGAAAGAATTCTTGGACGCTATTTGGCTACCGATAGGTTGTGCCGATGGCATGAGAAGATTTAAGATTTAAGATTTAAGATTGAAGATTGTAGATTTAAGATTTATGGGCGGCTTGATAGGTTTGATCGTCAACTGCGTTATTTTTGAATATTAAACTAATTCAATCCTACTTTTCAAAGCGAAGCTGGATCTCCGGGGAAAAGGTTTAATTGTGTAATTGTAGAATTGATTAACTGATGAGGGGGAAGGTTGTTAAAGGTTAGATATAATTGAAATATGGTTTTGAGTAAATTGAAGGCTTGGTCTTCTAAATTAGGTAATTGGGATATTAGTAGATATTAATGGATACTAATAGATTTTCGTGGATATTGTTTCTAATTCATATCGTCCCACACAAGCGAAGCTTGATCTGTGTAGATCCCTGTCATCTGTGGTTTTAAATTTCACGAAAATGAAGCTTACTAAAAGATACTTCCTTCGTACCATTGACAGATATGGAGGGATCGTCATCCTGAACGCAGTGAAGAATCTCCCACTATTAAGGGAAGGTGATCTCCCGCAATGCTGCGGGACAGGCTTTCACCTCCGCAAGCTCCGGATACCAATGACAGATATGGAGGGATCGTCATTCTGAACGTAGTGAAGAATCTCTTACCATGTGGGAGATGCTTCGACTCCGCAAGCTCCGCTCAGCATGACGCGTAATTTTGTCATTTCCTTTCTGTAAATGCCAATTTTAATGACTCAGGATGACGTACACCAACTGTCATTTCCTTTCTGTAAATGCCAAATTTTAAAATCTCAGTATGACAAGGAGGTGCTATTGACAGTGCTTTAGCTTGAATTTGCATTTCCCAGCTTCTATTCTATCTGACTATAAAAATTGCGGCATCTTGGAAACCTGCTGGCACATTTAAGACCCTCGAGTTAATAAAAACCACAAGGGTCGGCGTCAGCCATATCTACAATCAAAAATCTACACTCTACTCTTCCTTTTTAGGATAATCGTAAAACCACTTTTTTGCATTTTTTGCCGATATTTCTGACCAGAAATCCGCTTCAAACTTGATTCCGAATTGGCCTGAAGTCGGAAGATTGTCAATCTCAAAACCCATTTTCCAGACCAAATCATTGAATCCTGGATTGTGGCCAAAAAGAAAAAGGCAATCAATTTGATCACTACAACTTCTGATTACCCGAATTATTTCACCGGCTGAAGCATGGTACAAATCCCGTATAAAATGTATCTTTTCTTTAGGGAAATGAAGGCCTTCAGCGGTGATCAAAGCAGTACTTTTTGCCCTTTCGGCATCAGAAGAAATCATGGCGTCAGGCTGTATGAACCGTCTTTTTAACCTTTGGGCCATTCTAGGGGCATCCCTCAATCCCCTTTCAGCCAATGGTCTTTTATGGTCATCTAAATAGGGATTGTCCCAGGAGGATTTGGCATGGCGGATTAGAACAAGCTTTTTCATACAGCTAAATTAACGAAATAAATTTTTGTTTTTTGCTCAGGGATATTTACATTTAAAATACATTTAACCACATATTTATCTGATTTATTATGCTTACCGGAACAGTAAAATTTTACAATGAAGCAAAGGGATTTGGATTTATCGTTGATGACGAGTCCCAGAGTGATGTATTTGTCCACGCGACAGGATTGGTGGACAAAGTAGCCCAAAATGACAAAGTAACTTACGATGTAAAAGATGGCAAAAAAGGCCCTAATGCAATAAATGTGAAAAAAGCCTAAGTTCAGTTGTTCGTTACCCAGCACTATGAGTGAAAATAAAAAAAGCCTTTTTGAGGCTTTTTTTTATTTTCGGACGTTCTTTTCTGCTATCCTTTCCAGTTCTTTTTTGATTCTTTCTTCAGGTATCCACTGGCCTCGTAACATGACCCCTTCTACATTTTTCAGGTTTTCCATATCCTCTAATGGATTCCCAATTACCATCACAAAATCCGCGCTCATGCCTTCTTGTATTTTTCCAAAATGACCCTCCAGCTCAAAATACCTGGCTACGTTTACATTCCCGGATTTAAGGATTTCATAATTGCTCAGACCAGCATTTTGCATGGCCCTGATTTCGTTGTGAACAGAAAATCCTGGGACATTGAATACCTGAGGTGAGTCTGAACTCATGATGATCGGTACTCCGCCTTCATGCAAAGCAAGTAACATTTTTTCTCTAAATTCCAGATAGGGCTTGACATTTTCCGGCTTTAGAACGCCTTGGTTTTCCAAAAGCTTCTTTTGATTGACCCATTGTTGCACCTGCAATCCGGGCATGTATTTCATCTCGGGCTCAAGTCTGAACTCATCTGCGGGAATATATCCAAAGAACCTCTCGAACTACATAGGAGAAATCATCCGTGTCTGTTGTAGGGATGTGGGAGTGCATTTCCGCTAGCCCAGGGAAAATATATGTCCCTTTGCCATCAATTACAATTGCATTAGGTGGAGAAGTGTCGGTTTTGTCCGAAATGGCTTTGAATTTTCCATCGCTTACCCAGATATATTTACTTCTTAATATGTTTGGGTCGTCCATTGTAAGTACATGAACATTTTTTAAAATATAATCCTGAGCACAAACAGGTTGCAACACCAAGGTGAGCAAAAGCAAACAGATGGTTTGCGGTATAAGGGAGGTTTTGGTTGACATGGGTTTTTGAATCTAGTGGTTACTTTCCTGTGGATTTTTTCATTGACAACCAGTCCGTATGGTGTGATCCTCCTTCAGGACCATCTTTTCTCTGGTACCTGTGCGCCCCGAAATAATCCCGCTGGGCCTGAATGATATTGGCAGCAGAATCTTCAGTAATTCTTCCCAAAAGATAATTGGCTGCTGCTGAAAACACCGGTAAGGCAAAATCATGTTGCAAGCCTAAGCCAACTATATAAGCAAGATCAGTTTTCAGTTCCCTGATTTTTGTTATGGTCTTTTTATGTTTGAGGAGGCTGTCTGTCTCTTTGTAAATATGGATCAATTCCTCCATCAATCCTGAACGTATGATACATCCATTGGTCCAAATTCTGGCTATTTCAGAGAAATCGAGGTCCCAGCCATTTTCGTCAGAGACTTCTTTCATTAAGCTGAAGCCAGTCTCATGGTTGAGAATCCGACAGAGACTGTATGCGTTTTTGATTCTTTCCATCAAAATAACCTTATCTTCTCCAAAGGCCCTGAACCTGTGGTTGAATACTTTGGAAAGTTCAGATCTGTAGGATTTTTGGGCAGAAAGTTGTCTGGCTGTGACTGCCTCAGCCAAAGGGCTATAGGGGACATGGTACTCCAAAGCTGTCTGAAGCGACCAACCTCCTGTTCCTTTTTGACCTGCTGCATCAAGGATAATGTCTACCAAAAACTGATCGCCTTCTTTGGCAAGAAATATATCCGAAGTGATTTCCAAAAGGTAGCTGTTCAGCCCTTCTCCAAGCCAAGTTTTGAGAATTCTTGAGATTTCAGGATGGCTCAGTTTTAGCCCATATTTAAGAAGATGGACAGATTCTGCTATGGCCTGCATTTCTCCATATTCTATGCTATTGTGGACCATTTTGATAAAATGTCCTGATCCCTCCGGCCCAACGTATGTCAAGCATGGGCCGCCTTCTTTATCTTTGGCGGCAATTTTCTGAAGAAATGGAGAAACAGCGTCAAAGGCTTCCCTGTTTCCGCTGGGCATAATAGAAGGTCCTTTTCTGGCCCCTTCTTCTCCACCTGATACCCCCATCGCCATGAAATTGATTTCTTTTTCTTTCATTACAGAAATACGACGATTGGAATCTTTATAAAAAGAATTGCCCCCATCAATGATGATATCGCCTTGTTCAAGAAGCCAGCCCAACTGATCTAATTGTGCATCCACGGCTTCTCCGGCAGGGATCATCAGAAGTATTTTTTTAGGAGTTTCCAATGAACTGAGAAAATCCTCCATGCTGTCAAATCCTTTCAGAAAGGGATATTCCTGGTTTTCCTCTGCAAAAGTGGAGGCTACTTTTTCTTCTTGCCCTGCTACTGTTCTGTTGAACACGGATACACCAATACCTTTTTCCGCAAAATTCAGGGCAAGGCTTTTTCCCATGACTCCCATGCCGATAATGCCTAGTTTTGATTTCATACTTTTAAAATTGATATGAGTAAAAATTTCATTTATAATGGATTCCGGGCTTTGGTTTACATCGATGTGGAATCCGTATTCCGGTTCTTCCCAAGTGTCCAATTGTGAATCCAGCAAGCTAGGATTCATGTAGTGGTTTTTTCTATTCTGTAGCCTTTCTTCCAGCAATAGTTTATCACCTTTCAGGTGCACCCAGAAAATATTTTTTTCCACCTGCAGTACATTTCTGTAAGATTCTTTCAATGCCGAACAGGCCAGAATCGCTCCGCCCTCTCTGTTCCATTTTTGGATATGGGAAGCCAGGTTTTCCAACCATGGACCTCTGTCATGATCATTCAGAGGGATTCCTTTGGTCATTTTTTCCACGTTGGAAGTCGGATGAAAGTCATCTGCATCAAAAAACGGCAGCTTGGTTTTTCTGGACAACAATGTGCCCACAGTGGTTTTTCCACTGCCGGATACGCCTGTTACGATTATTATCATAGTCGAAGTTAAGAAATTTAATTATTTTCACTTGATAGAATTTTGCCATGAGCCTAGAACCTAATCTCAATTCCGGACTTTTTTTTACCCAAAGGGTAGGAGAACTACAGTCCAGGGACCTGAAAGTAACTTCCACAAGCACTTCTGTACAGGAAGCGGCCCGTCATATGGCCGCGGAAAAAATCTCCTGCTTATTTATAGGTGATGGAGAAATCCAGGGATTTGTTACAGATATAACCCTGAGAGACCGGGTATTGGGGAATAATCTTCCTGCCACCATTCCGGTCGGAGAAGTCATGGACAGGCAGCTCGTCAGCATATCCAAGGATGCATTTTTGTATGAAGCTTTGCTCCTGATGTTTCAGACCAAAACAAGGTATATTTTGGTAAAGGAAAAGGAAGGATATATTGGATGGATCAGCAGAAATAAAATTCTCACGGCCCAGTATCAGGGTCCATTTATCCTGATACAATCTGTCAAGCAATCACAAAGTACACTTGAGCTTGCCCAAAAATGGAGACATGTGCCAGATATGGTTTACCGGCTTGTAGAAAAGGGCTTGAGGTCCCAGGTCATCAACCGGATAATCAGCACGATCAATGATGCCATTGCACAGAGGGTAATAGAAAATACCATTAAAGATATGGGGCCGGTACCGGCCAAATTTGTATTTATGGTGCTTGGATCGGAGGGAAGATCTGAGCAGACCTTGGTTACAGATCAGGACAATGCTATTATCTATGAAGACAAAGCCAATGAACAAAGGGAATTGGTGCGGGAGTATTTTCTGACTTTTGCAGATCGTGTTTCAACTGCTCTTGACACCATTGGTTTTGAGTTTTGTAAAGGAGGCTTTATGGCCAAAAATCCAAAATGGACCCATTCCCTATCCCATTGGAAGCGGAATTATGAAAGCTGGATCAAAGAATCCACTCCCGAGACCATGATGAAGTATGCTACTTTTTTTGATTGCAGGGCCATTTATGGAGAGTTCAGTCTTTTGGATGAGTTGAAAGATTTTATGCATGTTCAACTGGAAAACCCCACAGAGAAGTTTTTTATCAATCTGGGTACCAATGCCCTCCAATATGAGCCGTCACTGACCTTTTTCAGAAAACACATCAAAACTTTTAAGATTGATGGAGAAGAGCATTTTAATATCAAGCATGCCATGACCCCTATAGTGGATCTTGCCAGGCTTTATGCTTTAAAGCACCGGATTTTTGAAACCAACACCGGAAAGAGAATTGAAATGCTTCAGGAAGTGGGGGCATTTACAGTCAAAGAAAGCAGAGAGTTGGGTCATGCATACTATTACCTTATGGGTTTGAGATTGGAAAAGCAATCTCTTTCTATCATCCGACTAGGCCAGCAGCCGGTCAATTTTGTGGCAATCAAGGAACTGACCAAGGTACAGATGGTAACTTTAGTAGAAATTTTTAAAGTGATCACGGACTTTCAGCTAAAGATTAAGATAGAATTCACCAAAAATATATTTTAGATAAGATTCTTAATCTTTTTTAAATTTTTTATTAAAGTCTATGATTTAAATAAAAAGTTTTTTTATTTTGTAAAAAAATAGGACATTCAGTAAAGTATAAATCGATGGAAGTTAAATGAAGCTTAATCGATACGGCTGTAGTTTTATTTTATATGAATGAATTGTTACCAAATTATTATCTGCCCCGTCTGTCTGAAAGATGATTGAAGAAGTACGGGAGAGACCCAAGAGAAACCATTAAAAAAACCATACTATGCTCAGTAATTATCCTTTGTCAGAAGTTGAAAAGGCATTTCTGGAAGAGTCAGGAGTTCAAAAAATCAGCACAAAAATTCCATATCTATTGGTAGATAACTTCCCTAAGTTGGGGTTGATCACTGCCTGTAGATTTTTGGAATGGGCGGCCAATAATCCCAACGGAGTGATCAGTCTTCCTACAGGTAAGACACCTGAGTATTTTATCAAGTGGTCTCAGTACCTATTGGAAAACTGGGATACCAAAAAAGGGAAAGAAATCAGGGAAAAATATAACCTTGCCAATGTCAAAAAGCCTGTTTTGAGTGGATTGACTTTTGTACAGATTGATGAGTTTTACCCTATTTCCTCCAGTCAGAACAACAGTTTTTACCATTATGTCAACAAGTTCTACCTTGAAGGATTTGGTCTTAGTAAGGAAAAGGCCATCCTGATCAATTCTGACGAGATTCCATTGTCAGGAGGAAGGCACTTCAAGGAAGTATTTCCGGACATGCAGGTTGATTTGTCGCTAAGATTTAGAGAGCCTAAGACAGCCCAGGAAAAAATCCAGCAGGAATCCATTTACCTGATAGACAAATGGTGTGGGGAATATGAACAGAGAATCAGAGACCTTGGTGGTATAGGGTTCTTCTTGGGCGGAATTGGCCCTGATGGTCACATTGCTTTTAATACGAGAGGTTCACATATTTTTTCTACAACCAGACTAACAGAAACCAATTTTGAGACCCAGGCGGTAGCTGCGGGCGATCTTGGAGGGATCGAAGTGTCCGCCAACAGGCTGGTCATTACGATAGGTTTGGATACCATCGTCTACAATCCTGAAGCTGTGGGTATCATCATAGCCGCAGGAGAAGCCAAAGCTCAGATAGTAAAGGAAAGCCTTGAAAATCCGCTGGACAACATCTATCCGGCTACAGTACTTCAAAAACTTAAAAATGGCCGCTTTTACCTGACCAAAGGTGCTGCAGTGAAGCTTACCGATTCGGTAGAAAGGTACTACACTACTGGTGAATGGACCTGGGAGAAAACGGAAAGGGCTGTAGTGGATCTTTGCAAAAGACTGAAAAAATATGGTCACAGATTAAAATTGGAAGACCTTAAGAATGATAAATATGCTTCTCTCATTCCTGGTCTGTCCGAAAATACAGTCAACCAGGTAATGGCTAGCATGGTGGAAAAGCTCAACAGGGGTTTGATAAAAGAGAATAATGAAGTATTGCTTCATACAGGGCCTCATCATGATGACATCTCCTTAGGTATATTGCCTCATATCAACAATCAGCTTCAGGAGAACAGCAATGAGGCCCATTTCTCTGTTTTAACTTCTGGGTTTACAGCCGTTACCAACACCTTTGTGATTGACACCCTCTTACATACCAAGAAACTTCTGGATGATGGGGAAATCCAGATGGTCAAATATGAGGATTTCTTCGAAATTGGGTACAAGTTGAAGACCGACAAAGATGTATACCATTACCTTACGAAGGTTGCTGCTGAGGACGAGTATGGTAAAAAAAGAGGGCTTTGCCACAGGGTGGTCAGGGCTTTGGTTTCTATCTACCAGGTGAAAAACCGACAGCAACTCAGAGAGACGATCAATGACGTGATCAGCATCCTTCGTAACTCCTATGATGGGGAAAAGAACCCATCAAAAATCCAGACCTTGAAAGGTATGATCAGGGAGTTTGAAGAGGAACTGGTATGGGCGCATTTCGGGGTGCAGGTCAAAAACGTGCACCATCTGAGATTAGGATTCTACACTGGAGACATTTTTACAGAGCAGCCTGACAAAAAGAGAGATGTGGAGCCGATTCTGGAGATGTTCCGAAAAATCAATCCGACAAAAGTCAGTCTGACCCTTGACCCGGAAGGTTCGGGACCGGATACCCATTACAAGGTGTTACAGGCTACAGCTGAGGCTGTAAGGCAATGGGGAGAAGAAAAGGACCTGAGCGAACTCAGGATTATTGGTTACAGAAATGTTTGGTTCAAATTTGAGCCACATGAAGCCAATGTAATCGTTCCGGTTTCCTTAGGAGATATGTCTGTCATGGAAGATTCATTTTCCAATTGTTACCTGAGTCAGGTCAATGCTTCTTTCCCAAGCTATTCCCACAACGGTAAATTCAGTACGGTGGCCAAGAGAGTCTGGGTAAGCCAACTCAATGATATCCAACTTTTGTTGGGAAAAAACTATTTCTACTTACATGAAACTGCCAAAGTAAGGTCCAGTCACGGGCTTATTTTCTTCAAAGACATGAATGTGGAAGAGTTTCTAGCCCATGCCAGAGAGCTGGAAAAATCAATAGAAGGTATGCTGTAAATTGCACTCAAACCTATGCCAAGAAAAGAAAGGGCTGGTCCCTTTCTTTCTTGGTTTAAAGCCATCTTAGACCCAAGCCTACATGCTCAATACTGAAAAACCTATTTTGGGACTTGATATCGGAGGTACTTCCATCAAAGCGGGAGTACTTATCGGTAGCCAACTTTTGGATATCAGGTCCGTTCCTACTCCGGCACAGATGCCACAGGAGTTTATTTTGGAGACCATTGCTGAATTTATACAGAGCTACCTGCATCACGATTTTTTTGCCATTGGTATTGGTATACCTGGATTGATTGATGTAGAAAATGGAGTTGTACTAAACCTGGGAAATATTCCTTCTTTCAAAAAGGTTTATTTAAAGGATTTTATACAGCAAAAATTCAATAGGCCTACATTTATCAACAACGACGCCAACTGCTTCGCTTTGGGAGAGTATAGATTTGGTGTGGCGCAGGAATTCAAACACGTAGTCGGCATCACCTTAGGCACTGGGTTGGGCGGAGGTATTATCGCCAATAGCCATCTGTATTGTGGACATAATTGTGCCGCCGGAGAATGGTGCTCTGTCCCTTATTTGGATGGCGTGTTTGAGGATTATTGCAGCAGTAAGTTTTTCATTACCAAATATGGATCAAAGGCAAAATCATTGTTCAAAAAAGCCCAAAAAGGTGATCAGGAAGCCATTAAAGCATACAGGGAATTTGGGCATCATTTGGGAGAATTGGTCAAGCATATTCTCTACACCATGGCTCCAGAGGCTATTGTGCTAGGAGGATCAATTAGAAAAGCATTTCCTTATTTCAAGGAGAGTATGCTGGAAACGGTGAGTACTTTTAGGTACCCTTCAGTAAGCGCCAATCTAAAAATTTTGATTTCCAATCTGGACGAGACTGCCATTCATGGTGCCGTTGCTTTAGTAGATGAATACCAGACACAGGCCAATCCGGTAAATGGATAATTCGGAATAAAATTTGGATAATTTGGGTGCCTTTCCCAGCAGCTTTGAAAATATTCTTAACTTGCGGGAAAATAGAACCCAAATTATATGATTTATAATTCCATCATCGAAACCATAGGCAATACGCCTCTTGTTCGCTTAAACAAAGTCAATAAAGGAATCAAAGGAGAAGTTCTCGTGAAAGTGGAGTACTTCAATCCAGGAAATTCCATGAAGGACAGGATGGCGATCAAAATGGTAGAAGATGCAGAGAAAGAAGGTATTCTTAAGCCCGGAGGCACCATTATAGAAGGAACGAGTGGCAATACCGGAATGGGCCTGGCATTGGCGGCAATTGCCAAGGGCTACAAGTGTATTTTTACCATGGCTGACAAGCAGTCCAAAGAGAAGATCGATATACTCAAAGCTGTAGGGGCAGAGGTGATCGTGTGTCCTACCAACGTAGCACCTGATGATCCTAGGTCTTATTATTCTGTAGCCAAGAAACTCAAGCAGGAAATTCCTAACTCTTTTTATCCCAATCAGTACGACAACCTCTCCAATGCTAAAGCGCATTATGAGACCACCGGTCCTGAAATATGGGAAGGTACTGAAGGGAAAATTACCCATTATGCAGCAGGTGTTGGTACAGGTGGATCCATGTGCGGTACTGCCAAATACCTCAAAGAGCAAAACCCGAATGTGGTCACTGTAGGTATTGATACTTATGGCTCCGTATTCAAAAAATACAAAGAAACCGGAGAGTTTGACGAAAATGAGATATATCCCTACCTCACTGAAGGTATTGGGGAAGATATTCTTCCAAAAAATGTGGACTTTTCTGTCATTGACCATTTTGTAAAAGTGACGGACAAAGATGCCGCAGTAATGACCAGACGTCTGTCAAGAGAGGAAGGTCTATTTGTCGGATGGTCCTGCGGCTCTGCAGTACATGGTGCTTTGGAATGGGCAAAAGAGAATCTCAATGAAGGAGATACCATGGTCATCATTCTGCCCGATCACGGCACAAGGTACTTGGGTAAAATCTACAATGACGACTGGATGAGAAACCACGGTTTCTTGGAAGACAAGTCTTTCGGAACCGCAAGGGATATCATCGCTTCCCGAAATGGAGCCTATCAGCTGGTCGTATCCCAAAAGACCGACAAGGTCAAAGATGCCATAGCCTTGATGAACAGTAAATCTGTGTCCCAGATTCCGGTGATGGACAATGGTCATGTAGTAGGAAGTATTACCGACAATAAATTGCTTTCCAAAATCATTGATAACCCTGACCTTAAGGATGCCGTGGTGTCAGATGTGATGGAAGATTCCATGAAATTTGTCGCACTGGACAGTACCTTAGATGTGTTGTCTTCCATGGTAGACAAAGAAAAGGCTGTACTGGTAAGGGATGATCACCATCAGATTCATATCATTACCAAGCATGATATTTTGGATGCTATTACAAAATAATCGGCTTGGAGCATAAACAATTGATAACATTCAAGAGATAATACACTATTAGGGCAGGGTAGAAATATCCTGCCCTTCTTTTAGATTGAATTGAATATGGTCAAAGAAAGATTAGAAAGAATCAGAGAAAGAGGCTATGATTTTGATATCCTCCATCTATTTGTGCGGGCTTGGGAAATGTACAAAATCCAGCCTCTTCTGAATGCTTCTTACACCATGCTGATCATTTCTGCAGCTTTGCTGTTCAGTATTTACTTCAGGGATTATGTCTTTCTGTTTTCGATATTCGTATCGCCACCTCTGTTAAGTGGGTTTTACTTTGTAGCCAACAAACATAGCAGGGGAGAACCGGTGGTTTATCCTGATTTTTTTAAAGGTTTTTCCTTATACATGCCTATATTTTCTATCTGGCTTATAGGTCAAATCATCGTTTCCCTTGGTATAATTGCTTTTGTGATACCGGGTATTTATTTGGCTGTAGCTTATAATTTTGCGGTCTTGATGGCCATATTTGGAGGCTTTGACTTTTGGAATTCCTTAGAGGAAAGCAGAAAACTTATTACAGTAAGGTGGTGGAAGATAGGCTTGCTGATGTTGATTTTGCTAGCTTTGAATTTTCTTGGTGCCATCTTGTTTTTCTTCGGCCTCGTGGTTACACTTCCGCTTAGCTACTACATTACTTACATTCTTTTTGAAGACATTACCGAAGATGCCTTTGTAGAAGAAGAATAGACTTGCAGTGTCCATGTTGTGGAAAGTCAGGCATTTTCTCTAAATTGAATGCATGAAAGGCTTAAGAAAATTAGGGTTTTATTCAGCTTTTATCCTTCCTGCACTATTGATGGCGGGGTTCTATATTGGGGGAATTGGTTTGGCTTTTATTCATGTATTTGTCTTCTTGCTGATACCTTTGATGGATTATGCCATTGGGCGAGATATTGAGAATTTAGAGAAACACGAAATTCCTTCTGCCACCAAAGAATACTTTTATAGGTTGGTCACTTTTTTATGGGTATATGTACAACTAGCTGTTCTGATTTGGGGCTTTTATGTGGTGACTTTTTATAATTTGAGTGTGGGAGAGTGGCTTTGGTTTACTTCCGGGATGGCATTGGTTACCGGAGGAATTGGGATTACCGTAGCGCATGAATTGGGTCATAAATCAGAAAAGCTGGAGCAAACTTATTCCAAAATTTTGTTGATGACGGTCTGTTACATGCATTTTTTTATTGAGCACAACCGAGGGCATCATGTGCGGGTAGCGACTCCGGAAGACCCTGCCACAAGCCGTAAAGGAGAGAGTTTCTATAGTTTTTGGTGGAGGTCTGTCAAAGACGGTTATTTTTCTGCTTGGGAGTTGGAAAAACAAAGATTGAGCAAGCTGGGTCTTTCTCTGTGGAGCGCTAAAAATCAAATGATTCTGTTTGTGCTGGCTCCTCTTTTATTTGTAAGTGTTTTTACGGTAATTTTTTCAGTGATTGCCGGGAGATTTGTGTGGGAAATCCCTGTGTTTTTTGCGGGGCAAAGCGTACTTGGTTTTACCTTGTTGGAATTAGTCAATTACATTGAGCATTATGGGATGGAAAGGAAGATATTGCCAAATGGCAGATATGAAAAGGTAAGCCCTTTACATTCCTGGAATGCCAGTCAAATGGTAAGCAATTTTTTCCTTTTTCAGCTTCAGAGACATTCCGATCATCATGCCTTTGCTTTTAAGCGATACCAGGTATTGGATCATCATGAAGACAGTCCGCAGCTGCCACAAGGATATTCTGCGATGATCATATTGGCGATGTTCCCTCCTTTATGGTTCAGGATCATGGATCCGAAGTTAGAACAATGGAAACGCAAATCGAAGGTGTAAAGAAGAAAATCAGTCCAGCAGGAAGTTATTAAAGAAGGTGCTCTTCAGGCCTAACCAAGCAAAGAAGAACAGCAGACCCCAAAACATGTACGCCCTGTAGTAATCTACCGTTTCTTTATACCTGTTTTCCAGAATTTCAGCCTTTTCCATTTCATCTATCCTGTCAAAAATCTGCTCCAAGGCATTGCCATCTGATGCACGGAAAAACATTCCACCTCCTATGTCGGCGATTTCTCTCAGTGTGGTTTCATCCAGATAACTTTCAATCATCTGAGGCCTACCAAAAAAATCCGTTCCGTAGGGTACAGGTCCATCTTTTCCCACTGCAATAGAATAGATTTTGATATCCAAAGCTGCTGCCAGTTGTGCAGCATAGACAGGGTCTATGTTTCCGGCATTGTTTTCCCCATCGCTTAGAAGGATCATGACCTTGGATTGTGAGTCGGATTCTCTCATTCGGTTTGCTCCAGCAGCCAGGGCAGAGCCAATTGCTGTACCTTTTGCATCCATCATGTTGAAGGAAATGTCCTTCACCAAGTCGGTGAGTAGCACATAATCTGTTGTCAGTGGTGCCAAGGAATAGGCTTCACCGGAGAATATTACCATGCCGATCCTATCGCCGAATCTTCCGTTGATAAAGTCTATGGCAGTTTCCTTTGCCGCTTCAAGCCGATTGGGCTTGAAATCCTGCAAATCCATAGATTCTGAAATATCCAGGACCAGCATGATGTCGATACCTTCCGTGTATTGCTCCACACGTTCGTTGGTTCTTTGGGGTCTGGCCAGAGCGATAACCATCATCAGTAAGGCCAACATAAAAAACATACCTGGAATAAGTCTCAAGTAAGTCCATGGATTGCTTTGGGATACTGATCCCGGGAGTGACAGCTCAAGTACGGGGTTTTTTAGGAATTTGATAAATTTCCTTAATGCCAAAAGCATAGGAACTATCCAAAGCAGGTGCAATGCCCACAGGTTTTCCCAGTCAAACGACCGGAAAGTATCAGGCGAAAACCAATACAATGAGAAAAAATCAGCAATACTATTGGCGCTCATCAGTTTGAGTTATTTTTTGGTGATAGGTGTCGGTACAGATGTCTCGGAGGTTTTTGCAGGCTTTGGGTAGGTCCTGGCCTTCTTTTCCTGCATAGATAATCAGTTCTATTTCCCTGAAATCCTTGATGATTTCTTTGTTTTCAAGAAACTCTGAAATCTCTGTGGTCGTCCAATCCCTAAATGGTTTGTTTTTGAGGTGCTCCATGTAGGTTTTCCATAGCCCGAGAAGTTCGTCGGCATGGTCCATATCAGGGTTCGTTGCAAAGTCTTTCTCTGCTTTTTCCCACCTCTTTGTAAATCTTTTGTACTTTCTTTTTTCCTGATAAATCTGCCATTTTCGTTGGATGGATTTACCGAAAAAGAAAGTAAGGAGCCCAGCTAATACCAAAATGCCGACAAAAACTGCTGTCCATAGAGGGTAATTAAAGTCTGTGGAAATAGGCTGGTAGACATTATTTTCCCGAAAGGAGAGTTCCTGAGGAATCTCATCGATTACCAGCTGAAGAGCCAGGCTGGCTTCATTTGGGGTATGAACGAGACTGTCATACTTGAAAACCTCAAAAACAGGAAGGGAAAATCTGGTAATGGGGTCCAATGAAAAGTTGGAAATATAATACACCGCTGAATCTATGGTGATGCCTTCGTCAGTGTGACTGATATAGGTCTTTTTCTCCAAAAGCTCAAATGGACTATAATCATATGTACTATCAGGGAACACAACATTGTACCCTTTTCCATAGCTGGCTTTTAGGATGTAAGGCACCCTTTCGCCTATTTTAGCCGAGTCTTGGAGGAAATAGCCCTCTACCTCGATCTGTTGACCAAGACTTTTTTGGCCAAAAGCCAGCAAAAGTAAAGCAGTCAATATGATGTATACTCTTTTACCCACGTTTCATTGAACGGTTACGTTTCTTAAATAATTCAATCAATGGAAGTACAATGTCTTCTTTGGTGCTTACCCCGAGGTAGTTGATCTGGTTTTTTTTACAGATTTCCTGCAAGTGAGTTCTTTCGGATGTAAAGGTTTCTGCAATTTTTTTCGAAAAAGAACCAAAAGCAGTGTTGACCCATGTGGTGCGCCCTTCTTCCTTGTCATACACCGGGATGATGCCCAGAGATGGCAATACGGATTCCTTTGGATCTGTGATCTGTATGGCTACCAAGTCGTGCTTTTCTGCCAGAGCTTTGAATGGGCGCTCATAATCCTCATCTATAAAATCCGAGATTACGATGATGATGCTTCGCTTTTTGATCAGGTTAAGCGAAAAATTGAACATCTCTTTCAAGTTGGTTTTCAGGGATTTGTTTTGGTGATTGAAGATTCCCTGAATAATTTTCACCCCTTGTTTAGGCCCCTTTCCGGGAAGAATGATTTTTTCTTTTTGATTGGAATAGGAGATAAGCCCTACCTGGCTTCCTTCGAATATAGCGGCCAAGGTAAGCACACCTGCTATTTCCCTGCCCACATCCATTTTTTTCCGAAATGCATCACCCACATCTTGGGATCCGGAAATATCGAGTAAGAAATAAACAGATTGGTCTTTGTCTTCACGGAATGTTTTCACAAAAGTACCATGGCCTTTGGCAGAGACTTTCCACTCGATGGTCCTCACATCATCTCCATATTGGTAAGGTCTTAGGTCATCAAATTCCAGCCCGGCACCTTTAAAGATAGATTGGTAATCACCCTGAAGGTGGTTGTTGGCCACTTTCCGGATCATGATTTCGTATCTGCGGAGTTTTTTGAGAAGTTGGTTCATTCGTAGGGTTTTCGGATGCCTAATTTAAGGCAGTCTTTTGAATTATAAAATCCATAAGCTTTTACCGGTAGTTAATAATTGTCAAGAATGCGGAAAGATATAGAGTAAACGTTGTAATAACGGGGAATTTGTCAGATGGGTATGTCTGTTTGGTATCAAAAAGACAAGAAAACACGTTGTTTCATAGGTTTATTCTTAATTTTGAGCTGTGAAGATATATACTGTAAGTTTTCTGTTGCTTTTTGTGCTTATTTCCTGTGGGAGGGAAAGGCTTCCAGAAGGGGTACTCAATGAGGACAAAATGGTGGAGGTAATGATAGACATTCATCTTGCCGAAGGCTTGGTCAGTACCTTTCCCATTCATTATGATTCTTCCAGAATGCTTTATCCTATGTTTGAAAAGGAAGTTTTTAAAAAACATCAGGTCCCGGATTCGGTTTTTGTCAAAAGCCTTGAACATTACATGAGGGATGCCAGAAAAATGGACAGACTGTATGCACGTACCATCGATTCCTTGCATGTGATCGAAAAAGGAGTAAAAAACACCAAAGATGAATTATCCCAATAACCTGGAAGAAAAAATCAATTTCAGCAAAATCAGGGAATTATTAAAAGAAGAGTGCAGCAGCAGCTTAGGTACTGATTTTGTTGATAAAATGTCCTTTTCCAAGGACCATAATCTGGTTCAGAGATTACTTGATCAGACGGAAGAATTCAGGAAAATCATTCTTTCAGGAGAACTTTTCCCTTCTTCTAATTTTACAAACATTCATCCTTTTCTTGAGAAAGCAAAGATTGCAGGAACTTTCCTCTATGAGGATGAATTCCACGAAATCAAACTTTCACTCAGTACACTAAGCAGGTGCATTGAGTTTTTCCTTGATCATGAAGAGGCATATCCGCAGCTTTTTCAGCTACTGGGGCTTGTAAATCTCAACAATGACCTTTTGAGATCCATAGAAAGGATCATAGATGAAAAGGGCAAAATCCGTAATAATGCCTCAAAAGAATTGTCTTTGATTCGTTCACAGATCCTGTATGAAGAAAGTAGGTTAAGGAAAGTTTTGGACCGGATTTTTAGGGAAGCCAAGGGCAAGGGCTTTACCCCGGATGATGCTTCCATTACTATCAGGGGAGGAAGAATGGTCATCCCTGTTTTGGCCGAAAATAAAAGGAAAATCAAGGGTTTTATCCACGATGAATCTGCAACAGGACAGACAGTTTACCTTGAACCGGCAGAAGTGCTGGACATCAACAATGACCTGATGGATCTCGCGTACATGGAAAAGCGGGAGATTCAAAAGATCCTCACTCAGTTGACCGATCAGCTCCGTCCCTACATTCCCGAACTTAGGAGAGCCTACCATTTCTTGGGAATGGTGGACTTCATAAGGGCCAAAGCTAAATTTGCCATTAAAACAGATTCTGCAAGACCCAAAATTGAGAAAGTCAGGCAGCTCAACTGGACGAAAGCAAGACATCCATTGCTGGAATTTGCTTTGAAGCAGCAAGGGAGGAAGATTGTCCCGTTGGACATTGCCCTGGATCATAATAGAAGGCTTCTGGTGATATCAGGACCCAATGCAGGAGGTAAATCAGTTACCCTTAAAACGGTCGCCATCATACAATACATGTTGCAGTGTGGCCTTTTGGTGCCTATCCATGAATCCTCGGTGTGTACCTTATTTGATCAGTTTTTTATAGATATAGGGGATGAGCAAAACATTGAAAACGATCTAAGTACCTACAGTTCACACTTGATGAGCATGAAGTATTTCACCCAGTTTGCCAATAAAAAAACCATACTTTTCATAGATGAATTCGGAACAGGTACTGAGCCATTGTTTGGAGGTGCCATAGCAGAGGGGATTCTTTTGGAGTTGAATAAAAGTGGAGCATATGGTGTCATTACCACGCATTATGGTAACCTGAAGCAGGTAGCGGCCAAAAATCAAGGTCTGGTCAACGGCGCCATGCGGTATGATGTGGATAAGCTTGAGCCTTTGTATCAATTGGAAATCGGTAAACCAGGGAGTTCATTTGCTTTGGAGATTGCCTCGAAAATAGGAATTTCCAAAGACATCATCCAATATGCCAAAGACCATATAGGAGAAGAAAGGGTGAAGTACGACAGGATGCTGACCAAACTTGAAAATGAAAAGAGCAAATACGAGCACCTGCTCACTGAAGCTCTGAGAAAAGAACGGCTATTGGAAATCAGACTCAAAGAATACAATGAGCTGAAGGAAACACTGGAAATTAATAAGAAGAAATATATTCAGGAGGCAAAAGAGGAGGCAAAGGCCCTTCTTGACGATGTCAATAGAAAAATTGAATCCTCGATAAAGGCCATAAAGGAAAGTAAAGCGGATAAGGAAACCACCAAGAAAATCAGGGCTGAAATAGAAGAGGTGAAAGCCAAAGTCAGGCCTGAGAAAAAGGTGCCTCTTCCACCTGAGGTCAAGGTGATAGGAGGGGAAATCCAAGTGGGGGATTTTGTACGGTTGAAGGATAATGGCGCTGTAGCCGAAGTATTGGCCCTGCACAAAAAAGAAGCGGAGATCAGTATAGGTGACCTCAAATCAAAAGTCAAACTCAATAGGCTGGAGAAGATTTCCAATTCTGAAATGAAAAAGGAAAAGAAATCACATGCAAGGAGGACAGGTTACGATACGACTTCCAAGATGATGGATTTTTCACCCAATCTGGACATTCGAGGAAAAAGAGGAGAGGAAATATTGCCCATGGTACAAAACTTTGTGGATGATGGCTATATGTTAGGCCTTAAAGACCTCAGAATAGTTCATGGCAAAGGTGATGGGATCCTTAGAGAAATCACCAGGAACCTGCTCAGAGGTATGAAATCAGTTGCCAAGACTGAAGATGAGCATGCAGACAGAGGAGGGGCAGGAGTCACTTTGGTGACTTTGAGAAGTTGATAAGTTCTTTCCTGACTTTGACACTTGGATACCAAGATTCAAACTTCATGAAAAGAAAAGCCATTATATGATTGCAATCAATTTAAATATGGACTGCCAATTTTTACAACCAGGAGGCAAATAATAAACCACAAAAGGGAACAAAAGTCACAAAAGTTGAATGGGAGTAGTCTTTTGTTTTCTTTTGTCACTTTTGTTGTTTCACTATATAAAATGAAATTGGACAAACGACTGTCGAGGTCAGGAGAGGGGGGTAGGCTTTTTAAGTACCAGAGGTAATAAATTTGAAAATCTATGTTTTAGGCTGTTTTAAGAAACTTTTATCCTTTAGGCATTTTCTTAATTACTCCTTCTTTTCAAGTTAAAGGTATAGCTTCCGGCTACTGCCTCCACTCTTGCATTGCTTGGCATAGGAATGGTAAACTGTAACCTGAGGTCATTTCCTGTTCTTGTAAATGAGATTTCCTGACCGGATGCCGGTCTGCTGCCTGCGAGGGTGATTTTGTCCAGGTTTCCTCCTACAAAAGACCAGTTGCCATTGCTGTCAAAGAGGTCATTGTTGTTGACTGTGCTGTAGGATCGTGCACTTTGATTTGCCTCAAATGTGATTTCGAATCCAGCGTAATTGTTAGTTTCGGATCTGCCGTCACGGACGACTGAACCGCCTCCTTCCAAAACCCAGACCTGAGAACTTCCACCTGTGAGATCTTCTGTTGCCAATTCTTCGGGAGTTTTTTGTGGATCAGGATCATCGTCCCCGTTTCTGTTGCATGCGGTGAACACAAAGCCGGCACAAAGGGTCAGGAAAAGGGTAAAAATCAACTTTTGCATATAAATGAAATTTAGAAGCGGTAAAATAAATCAATCCAAAGGATAATCAAAGCTTTGGGCGGAGCTTATAATCTTCAATGTGTATTTGTATGTCACAAAAGCCATATTCTTTTGGTTCATTGCTACAGATTACCACTGTTTTTTCTTTGGCGTAGAGGCCCATCATTTTCAAGTACCAATCTACCCCTTTGCTATCCAGATTGGAAGTTGGCTCGTCCAAAAATAAGAGGGGAGCCTCAGAAAAAAGACAAAGACCTAGCTTCAGTCTTTGTTTCATTCCCGAACTGAACTGGCTGATGTATTTGTCTTTTTGGTTGTCCAGATACATCAATTTTACCATTTCTTCATGATCTAAGCCTTCGAGTGGACTTTTAAATTTGAAATGAAAAGACAGCAATTCTGATAAGGTAAACTCTTCAGGAAGTTCGAGGTAAGGCGCACTTATGGCCAAATATTCAAAGATTTCAGTTTCCTTAATTTTTTTTTCTTGAAAATTATAATCGATACTGCCTTCAGTCAATGGTTGAACCGCAGAAAGGCACTTGAGCAAGGTGGACTTTCCGGATCCATTGCTTCCAGTCACCACACATTTGCTCCCTGCGGGGATGTGGAAACTAAGCGCTTTGAAGATCCATTCGTACTGGAACCGCTTTCCGGCTTCGGTCAAGTCCAGTCCTACCATATTTAGCTGATATAACCTTTCATCACCCCTCTTTCAGAAGACCGGATGAAGTTGACGATTTCATCCCTTTCCTTGGTAGCTGGCAGGTTGATTTCGATTTCTTCCAAGGCCCTGGAGTTGTTCATGCTATTGAGGAAAAGATAGCGGTAAACCTCCTGAATGTGGCTGATGGCTTCGCTTGAGAAGCCTCTGCGTCTTAAGCCAAGGCTGTTGACCCCTGCATAGCTGAGCGGTTCTCTTGCCGCCTTAGTGAAAGGGGGTACATCTTTTCTTACCAATGAGCCCCCTGAAATCATGGCATGCATACCTATTTTGACAAACTGATGTATGGCGCTGCTTCCGCCGATAATTGCCCAATCGTCCACATTGACATGGCCTGCAACCTGTACGGAATTGGCTATGATCACATTGTCCCCTACAAAACAATCATGAGCGATGTGAACATAGGCCATCAGGAGGCAGTTTTTGCCGACTTTAGTGGTACGCTTGTCCAGAGTACCACGGCTGATGGTGACACATTCACGGATGGTTGTATTGTCTCCTATTTCCACTGTGGATTCTTCTCCTTGGAATTTAAGGTCCTGAGGGATAGCTGATATAACGGCACCGGGGAAAATTTTGCAGTTCTTGCCGATCCTGGCACCGGGAAAAATGGTGACATTAGAACCTATCCAAGTTCCCTCACCGATCTCTACATTATCATGTACCATCGTGAAAGCGTCGATTTGCACCCCTTCTCCGATGACTGTATTTTTTCCTATATGGGATAAATTGCTGATCATGATTCTTTTCTTACAATACTGGCTGTCATTACAGCTTCACAAACCAAGGTATTGCCAACAAAAGCCTCGCCTTTCATTTTGGCAATTCCCCTTCTTATCGGAGCTAACAGCTCACACTTAAAAACCAAAGTGTCGCCAGGCAACACCATTTTTCTGAACTTACAGCTTTCAATCCCAAGAAAATAAGTCCAGTAATTTTCAGGATCTTCTACGGTACTCAATACTAAAATCCCTCCCGTCTGTGCCATTGCTTCCACTTGAAGTACACCCGGCATAACTGGGTTGTTGGGAAAGTGTCCCATGAAAAAAGGTTCGTTGATGGTGACATTTTTCACCCCTGCGACAACTGTCTCATCCAGGTAAATGATTTTGTCCAGCAACTGAAATGGATACCTGTGGGGAAGGATATTGCTGATCTGATTGATATCCATCACAGGAGGCAGCTTGGGATCATAATGCGGAATATGGGAAGGTCCGATTTTTTCCCAGGCTCTTTTGAGTTTTTTGGCAAAGGCTACATTAGCAGCATGTCCGGGCCTTGCAGCCAGGATTTGGGCTTTCAGTGGCCTGCCTACTAAAGCCAAGTCTCCTACCACATCTAGAAGTTTGTGCCGTGCAGGTTCATTTTTATACCTAAGTTCTACATTGTTGAGAATGCCTTCTTTTCTGACTTCGACTTTGTCTTTATTGAACATTCTGGCCAGATTTTCCAGTTCGGAGTCTGCAACTACACGGTCTACCACTACAATGGCATTGTTGAGGTCACCACCTTTGATCAGGTTTTGGTTGTAGAGCATTTCGAGTTCATGAAGGAAGCAGAATGTCCTGCAGGAAGCGATTTCAGACTTAAACTGACTGATATCCATGATGGAGGCATGCTGACTTCCCAAAACTGGGGAGTTGTAATCTACCATGACGGTCACTCTATAATCGTCCAAAGGCAGTGCAGCTATTTCTACTTCTCTGGAAGGGTCTCTGTAAGTGATGCTCTCAGGTACTTCGAAAAAGCGCCTTAAGGCGTTTTGTTCTTCAGTTCCGGCTCTTTCCAGGGCTTCTATAAATTGTATGGAAGAACCATCCAAAATCGGTGGTTCAGGTCCGTCGAGTTGCATCAGGACATTGTCCAGTTCCAAACCTACCAAAGCTGCAAGTACGTGCTCGACCGTAAAAACCCTAGCTCCACTTTGCTCCAAAGTAGTTCCTCTGGAGATGTCCACGACATTGTCCACATCAGCATCGATTATGGGCATTCCTTCCAGATCTAATCTTTGGAACTTAAATCCGTGGTTGGGAGGTGCAGGTAAAAAAGTCAAATTTGAAATTACTCCGGTGTGAAGTCCTACTCCTGAAACAGTTACTTTATTTTTGATGGTGTGTTGTTTTACCCGCATAGATAATTCAATCTTTTCTTTGGCGATGAGCCTGTAAAGTTATAGTTTTTTTTCCAGTTCCTTTAATTTATCCTGTACCTGCGGAAGATTTTTGAATATAGAGTAAGATTTGAGGAAATCTTTTATCTCCATTCCCATGTATCCGAAGATAGTTTGACCTGGTTTAAGAATACTTTTTGTAATGCCTGTTTTTGCTCCTATGGTGGTGTTGTCAGCGATTTTGATATGACCTACGATTCCCACTTGGCCTGCTATTACACAGTTTTTGCCTATCACTGTAGATCCCGAAATTCCAGCCTGGGAGGCGATTACTGTATTTTCACCGATTTCCACATTATGGGCGATCTGGACCAAATTGTCTATTTTAGCCCCTTTTCGGATCACTGTGCTGCCCATGGTGGCGCAGTCTATGGTTGTGTTGGCTCCTATGCTCACATTGTCTTCCAGGATCACATTTCCAATTTGAGGGATATTTCTATAGCTGCCATCATCCTGTGGGGCAAAGCCAAATCCATCAGATCCTATGACAGCTCCGGAATGGATTTCACAATTGTTTCCTATTCTGCTTCCATTTTTGACTTTGACACCGAAATACAAGATGCAGTTATCACCAATGGTGACATCATCTCCTATGCTTACCTGGGCATGGATTTTTACATTATTTCCGATCTTACAGTTTTTGCCGATGTAGGAAAATGCAGCTCGGTAACAGCCCTCACCCAGGGTGCTGCTTTCGTCACAAAAAGAAGGCTGTTCGACACCTGATTTTGACATTTTCGTGAGTTGGGCATAAGTTTCCAATAAGGTGGTAAAGCCATTATAGGCATTTTTTACCCTGATCAAGGCACAAGGTACAGGGCTTTTTGCTTCAAAATCATCCGATACGATCACTGCTGTCGCCTCAGTGGTATACAGGTGTGGCTCATATTTTTCGTTTGCCAGGAAACCTATACCTCCGGGTTTTCCTTCCTGGATTTTGTCCAAACGGTTGACTTTGAGATTTCCGTCGCCCTCAACTTTTCCTCCAAGTATTCCCGCGATTTGTTCTAAAGAGAATTCCATTTTCAATTTCTTTATCGGCTGATGTTTTTAGCCAGGCAGACATAATGTTTTTTCACGATTTTGCTCATGGCCTTGATATTTGGTAAGTCTGCTGCCTGTGCTACGTCTATTATTTTTCCTTTTTTAGTCAATACAAATATACGTTCCTTATTCAGGTAAGCATTGTTGCTGATTGAACCGTGATTGAAAAAATAATGAAGGTCGTCTTCAGGAATATTCAGTCGTGATCTCGTCTTTTCTTTGAGTTCTTCTATTTCTTCAACGCCAAACTCCTCACTTCTGAGACTGATTTTGTATAATTTTCTTGTCAGAAACATTTCTGAAATATTCCTCAGGATATAATCTGACTCATTTTTCCAGAGTTTGATGGCTCCCCATATATCAAAGTCATCCAAGGTAAGGAACCTGTCCAGCAACTCTCTGGAGTTTTGAAAATCATAATAGCGAAAGTCATTTTCAAGGAAGTATATGAGTTCTTCAGTGCCTTTAAGCTTTCCCCTTCCCTGCTGTATCTCTTTTCCCCTCATGATGAGGTTGATAAGCATTTTTTCGGCAGAGACGGTGGTCTTGTGCAGGTATACCTGCCAATACATCAATCGCCTGGCCGAAAGGAAATTTTCAATGCTGTAAAGCCCTTTTTCCTCTACTACCAGTTGGTCATTTTTGATGTCCATCATCTTGATGATCCTATCTGCTCCTATAGTGCCTTCTGACACCCCGGTGAAGAAACAGTCCCGCTGAAGGTAATCCAGTCTGTCTATGTCCAGCTGACTGGATACCAGCTGATGAAAAAATTTTCTTTCATATTGATTTCGGAAAATTTTAAGGGCCAGTTCTAGTTTTCCGTCAAATTGTCGGTTGAGTTCTTCAATAATGAGCAGTGAAAGAGATTCATGGGGGATGTTTTGCAAAAGGCTGAATTCCAAAGCATGCGAAAAAGGTCCATGGCCTACATCGTGCAGTAGAATGGCTATTAGAGAGGCTTCATATTCTTCTTCACTGATTTCATTGCCTTTGTTGCGGAGATTGTCCAAAGTAATGGTCATCAGGTGCATAGCTCCCAATGCATGGTGGAATCGGGTGTGCAAAGCACCGGGATACACGAAGTCTGTTAAACCCAGCTGCTTGATACGCCGTAACCTTTGGAAGTAAGGGTGATCAATGATAGAAAAAATGAGTTCGCTCGGTATGGTGATAAATCCGTAAACGGGATCATTCAGAATCTTGTGGCTTTTCAATGTCTCGGACATTTGATTGGTTCCAAAAGTAATTATAATTTTAAAAGAAATAAACCTGATTTTATGCAAAAATTCAAAATACTATGGGCAGACGACGAGATTGATCTGCTCAAGCCCCATATACTTTTTCTTCAGCAAAAGGGCTATGAAATCTCTACTGTAAATAGTGGAGTGGATGCGATAGACAAAGTAGAAGAGGAAAATTTTGACGTCATATTTTTGGATGAGATGATGCCGGGAATGACAGGATTGGAAACCCTGCAACAGGTCAAAATGATGAAACCCCAGATTCCGGTGGTGATGATCACCAAATCCGAAGAGGAGCATATCATGGATGATGCCATAGGAGGAAAGATTGCAGATTACCTCATCAAGCCGATCAATCCCAATCAAATCCTGCTTTCGGTGAAGAAAATTCTTCAAAATAAGCAGCTTATAACAGAGAAAACCAATCTTTCTTACCGACAGGATTTTATGAATATATCGATGGCCTGTAATGATGCATCGACATTTCAGGAGTGGACTGATATCTACAAAAGGCTGACATATTGGGAGCTGGAGATCGAAAAGACAGAGAATAAAAGTATGCAGGAAGTGCTGGATACCCAAAAGGTGGAAGCCAATGCTTCATTTGCCAAGTATATCAAAAACAATTACCTGGACTGGCTGAATGATTCCAGGTCAGATGCACCTGTACTCTCCCACAAGCTTCTCAAAGAAAAAGTATTCCCACATGTGAAATCAGGCAAAACACTATTTCTTTTGGTGATAGACAACCTCAGGCTGGATCAATGGGAGGTACTAAAGCCTTTGATTGCAGAATATTTCAATACCAAAGAAGAGAGTAATTATTTCAGCATTCTTCCTACCACTACTGCTTATGCAAGAAATGCACTTTTCAGTGGCATGATGCCTTCGGATATGGCCCGTTTTCATCCGGACCTGTGGGAAGGGGAAGATACAGATGAAGGTAAAAACAATAACGAAGAAGAGTTTTTGGGAGAAAATCTTCATAAAAACAGGATGAGCATCAAGTACAGCTATCATAAAATTCTTCAGGCTCATCAAGGAAAGGCTGTTTTGGAGCAGTTCAACAACATGCTCAATAATGACCTGAACGTATTGGTCTACAATTTTGTGGATATGATGTCCCATGCACGTACAGACATGAAAATGATCAGGGAACTGGCTCCTAATGAATCTGCTTACCGCTCTCTTACGAAGAGCTGGTTTGAGCATTCTTCTTTGTTTGAGTTTATCAAAAAGATCTATGATGCCAAAGCAGAAGTGATTATTACCACAGACCACGGTACCAAAAGGGTAAACAAACCTTATAAAATTATCGGGGACAAAAATGTAACGACCAACCTTAGGTACAAGCAGGGCAAAAATCTGAACTTCGAAAGTGGGAAGGTTTTTGAGGTGAGCAAACCCGAAGATGCCAAATTGCCTAAATTTAATGTGTCTACCAGTTATGTTTTTGCAGTAGAAGATTATTTCTTTGCGTATCCCAATAATTACAATTACTACGTGAATTACTACAAAGACACTTTCCAACATGGGGGAGTTTCCATGGAGGAAATGATTATTCCAGTAGCTCACTTAGTACCAAAGAGCATTTAAAAGGATTTGAAAAAGATACATTTTACCCAGCTGGAAGAGATTGGACGGGTCGCCCAGGAAGTAGTCTCATTTTGCGGAGATGAGAAGATATGGGTGTTCAAGGGACAGATGGGTGCCGGAAAAACCACCCTTATCAAAGCCATTGCTGCAACATTTGGGGTAGAAGACAGGGTGTCAAGTCCCACATTCTCGATAGTGAATGAATACCATGGTTCGGGAGGTGAAATTTTCTATCATTTTGATTTTTACCGTATAGAAGATCCTGATGAAGTATTGGAAATCGGAATAGAAGAGTATTTTTACAGTGGAAATCATTGTTGGATAGAATGGGCTGAAAAAATCCCTGAATATATTCCTCCGGACTTTATTCTATTAGAAATCTTGGTACAAGATGACGAGAGCAGATTGATTTCTTTGGACAGAATAGTAAACTACAAGAGAAATGGTTGAAATGTCAGAAGGTCTTGGCTTAGCTCCCAAGGAAGCACCCGCAGCAGTTAAAAGCTCCAAGCACGCTTTGGTAATTGGATTGCCCATGGAAAAGGCCGCTCAGGAAAAGAGAGTGGTACTCACTCCTGATGCAGTCAGGCTACTGGTGAATAATGGTCAGACAGTATATGTAGAGAGCAATGCGGGTAAGCTGTCCAAGTTTACCGATAAGGAGTATTCTGATGCAGGGGCTAAAGTGGTGTATTCTTCAAAAGAAGCATTTGATGCAGAGGTAGTGCTAAAAGTAGAGCCGCCTACTGAAGATGAAATCGAATACATGAGACAGGGAGCTTGTCTGATTTCTGCCTTGCAATTAGGTAAGCAAAGGGCTGAATTCATCCATGCCTTGAATAAAAAGAGGATTACGGCTGTTTCCTTTGAGCATCTGGAAGACAAAGTAGGGGGTATGCCTGTAGTGAGGGCCATGAGTGAGATAGCTGGGAGTACGGTGATGTTGATCGCTGCTGAGTACCTCAGCAGTGTTAATGATGGCAAAGGGCTGATTTTGGGGGGAGTGACAGGTGTCCCTCCCACGCAAGTGGTGATCATCGGAGCAGGTACAGTTGCAGAATATGCCGCAAGGACTGCGCTTGGCCTTGGTGCCAATATTAAGGTTTTTGACAACCATATTTACAAATTGAGGCGAATCAAGCAGCTTTTAGGGCAGCAGGTATTTACTTCCACTATTGATAATTTTATTTTAGCTCAGGCAATCCGGGAAGCCGATGTGGTAATAGGGGCACTTAGAGTAGAAAAAGGCCGGAATAAAATCGTAGTTAGTGAAGAGATGGTAGCTGAAATGATGGAAGGGAGCATCCTGATTGATGTGAGCATAGATCAGGGAGGATGTGTGGAGACGGCAGAAATGACCTCTCATGACCATCCTACATACGTAAAACATGGCATCATTCATTATTGTGTGCCGAACATAGCATCCAGGGTTTCACGAACTGCTTCTGTGGCGCTGAGTAATATATTCACCCCGATTTTGCTTCAGATGGCTGATCTCAAAGGTGCTGAAGAGATGATTTTCAACTATAAATGGTTTATGAAGGGTGTTTATACCTATCGCGGAAGCCTTACCAATGCTTATCTGGCGAGAAAATTCGGGATGAACCACAAAGAATTACAGCTTTTGTTGGCTGCGAGATACTAGGAAAGCAGATTTTGTCTGAGCAAAAATTCCAGTTGCTCATTTGCTTTGAGCAGGTCTTCGGTGAGTTTTTTATTGGCTTTGCGAAGGGAATAAACCTCAAAAGCATTTTTGATTACGCTTCTTAAATAATCTTCATCCCAAGGCTTAGTCAAATAATGGTAAACCTGACCTTTATTAATGGCGTCGATTACGGCCTGAATGTCAGTGTATCCCGTGAGCAGGATCCGTATAGGATCCGGATGTTTTTCAATCACAGAGGCCAGGAAATCCACACCTGTTTCTTGGGGCATTCTTTGATCTGTGATGATAATGTCAATTTTTTCTTCATTCAATACAGTTCTGGCTTCTGCGGCTGAAATGGCCAAATGAATTTTATAGTCCCTTCTGAATGTAGCTTTAAATGCCTGAAGGTTGTTTTCTTCATCATCTACGTAAAGAATTGAGATTTTTTCTGTTGGTGCTGACATATAAGACACAGGAATTTTAAAAACAGTAAATTCTTATTTAGAATAAAATTAAAGTTAAATAATTTATTAAAATAATTTAACTGAATCCGTTATCAATTATGTCAAATATCGAAATATTTCTGTTTAAGCATAATAAATTTTTCTTTTTCTTACTAAAATGAGGGCAAAGGTATAACTTTACCCTTAACATTCACCCCTCTGTTGACTTAATGAAAATTATTGGAAGTTTTGAAAAGTTAAACCCCGTTTTACATCACATTTTAGATCCTGCGGATTTTCAGGATGAGGCCACGATTTCGGAGCTTTTGGAAGATCCGTATGTAGCTGTGCTGGACAGTATGGAAAGTCAGGTAAGAGACCTGATCAAGCTAAGGAATCCACGTATTACATTCAATTCTCAGGAATTGGAGCAGGAGGCTAAGGATTTTTTAAAAAAGCAAGGGGATGGTTTTGGGAATTGGGTGTTTTATCCCTGGAAAAGAGCTTTGGTAAAAGTCCTTCCGGAAAAGGAGTTTGTCGAGGTAAGAACTGTCCGCAACAAATTCAAAATAACCCAAGAAGAACAAGATCTGCTTTTCACTAAGAAGATCGGTATTGTAGGGCTGTCAGTAGGACAAAGTGTTGCATTGGGATTGGCAATGGAGAGGGTCTGTGGTGAGCTCAGAATTGCCGACTTCGATCATGTCGAACTTGGGAATCTGAATAGAATAAGGACTTCCATTTGCCATATTGGACTTAAGAAAACAGAAATTGTAAGGAGGGAAATTGCCGAATTGGACCCTTATCTGAAAGTAAGTGTCTTTAAAGAGGGGCTTAATGAAGACAATATGGAGGACTTTTTTACAGGGGAAGGCAAATTGGATCTTTTGGTAGAAGAATGTGATTCTATTCAGATGAAGATTCGATCCAGGATCAAAGCCAAAGCACTTCAAACCCCTGTGCTTATGGATACCTCGGATAGGGGGATGCTGGATATTGAAAGGTTTGACCTTGAGCCTGACAGACCGGTTTTTCATGGAAAACTTTCTGGATTAGGAAATGAAGAAGGTTTGTTGGATGGTTTTGCCCATAAGGAAAAGCAGGTTTTGGGAGCTATATTGGATTTTGATAAATTGTCACCACGGGCCAAGTCCAGTATAGCTGAAATCGGTAAAAGCATTACCAATTGGCCACAGTTGGCATCCTCGGTAATTATGGGTGGAGGGTTCTGCACCCATTTGGCCAGAGAGATATTATTGGGGCATCAAGTAAATTCTGGCAGGTTTTATGTAGACCTCGATGAAATACTCAAATGATATGAAGGTAAAGATCAAGGTTGTAAGGGCAATTTCATCTCCTGATGAAACGAAGCGATATATAGACGGACATTTTAAGGTATTGGAATCCTATGGAGTAACCAAAGTGACTTCTGCGGACACTTCTTGGGTCAACAATCCAAATGTATTTCTTCTATTGGTAGAGTCTTTGGAGGATCCCAATATTGTGTTGGGTGGAGGAAGAATTCAATTGAGGTCAGAAGATTTTCCGCTTCCTCTTGAAGGGGCCATCTTAGAAAAGGATCCTAAAATTGTTTCTTTTATGGAGCAATTTAAGCATGAAAATGTAGCTGAATATTGTGGCCTTTGGAATTCAAGGCTTGTTTCTGGATATGGCATTGGCAGCATTTACCTGATCAGAATCGGAGTGGCGATCACTTCATTTCTCAAGCTCAAGGCACTAATGGCATTCTGTTCACCTTATACCGTCAAAAATTCCCAGTCAGTAGGTTTCGAAATCATCAAGTCCTTGGGTGATGAAGGTTCATTTCTTTATCCAAAAGAAGGTTTGATTGCCACTATCATGCAGATCAAAGACGTTTATGACTTGCCTTTGGCGGATGTTCATCAAAGAGATAAAATTTACTACCTTAGAAATAATCCATTTCATCAAGTGACCGAAATAAGTGATAAAGGACCTTTGGAAATCCATTATGATCTAAATATCAGCGAAATTGCGCATCAATGGGAAGCTTCAAAAAAATAAACAGGCTTTACTGGTTGCTGCCCTAGGTGTTTTTTCTTGGGGCAGCATTGATTTTTGTGTTCCGGTATTATGGAGAATCCAGCCAGCAAGCCATTGATGATTTTGAAATTTATATATATGATTTGGAAGATTTTAAATATAAGTCGCTTGACATTGAAAGTCAGGGGTATAATGATTTTGGTTTTCTATCAGATACGCTATTATTAAAAATTCCACTTACAAACCCGGTTTTCTCCAAAGCTGATTTGATTGAAATTTCCAATCCTACTTTGGATTTTGCAGGAATCTATTACACCGGGCCAGATGGAGAGAAGTTGGAAAAACTGGAGCGGGTGGCTTTGGAATCTTATTTTTACCCCAACCCCATGTTCAGTCTTCCTGCGTATAGGGATGCTAGGGGGTTTTTGGAGTTGAAAATTCATTCTGACGATCCGGTCAGGTTTTCGATATCAAGCTACGAAAGAGGGAGTATAGAGAAGAAAAGCAAGCAGGTACTCACGCTTGTTTCTATCTACTGCGGAATTATGTTGGCCTTGGCTTTATATAATTTTTTTCTTTATTTTTTGGTACAGGACAAGAGCTACCTTTATTATTTCCTTTATATCCTTTGCATAGGATTAGCTCAAATATCCCTATTAGGATATAGCTATTTGTTCTTTTTTCAGGATAGCAAATTACTATATCAAGTAAGCATTATTTTCTTTTCTTCCACTTCTGGGATATTTGGAGTACTTTTTATTCAAAAATTTCTTAAAACTTCAGATCATACACCGAAATTAGACAAAATACTCACTGGGATAGCTTATCTATATTCTATAGGTTTTTTAGCAAGACTACTCGGATTTGTAGAAGTGAGCCACAATATCACTGACTTGGCCGGACTAATGGTGGTTGTATTCTTTATCAGTACAGCAGTGGTTGTTGCAAGGAAGAAATTCAAGCCGGCAGAGTATTTTTTGTTTGCCTGGGCCTTTTTCTTAATAGGCTTATTTTCATTTATCCTGCATAATTCAGGGCTGGTTTACTTAGGGACCTTTCCAAGTCTGCCTATGTTGCTCGGAACCGCCATTGAGGCAATTTTGCTTTCATTGGCTTTAGCCTATAGGATCAATGTATTAAAAGAAGAAAAGGAAAAAGAACAAAGTGAAAAGCTTAAGGTCATGAAAGAAACTGAAGTTATGATGCTTCGGCAAAATGAAGTGTTGGAGGAAAAGGTGCGGAAAAGAACAGAGGAACTTGAGCAGATACTCCATGACCTTCAGCAGACGCAAACTCAGCTGGTCAATCAGGAAAAGATGGCTTCACTTGGTCAGTTGACTGCTGGAATTGCCCATGAGATCAATAATCCCATCAATTTTGTTTCTTCCAACATCTCTCCTCTCAAAAGGGACATCAAGGATATTTTGGAAATTGTAGAGGCTTACCGGCAAAAGGGAGGGGCGGAATTTTCGGAATCTTCCAAAAATGAACTCAAATCTCTCGAGGAAGATCTGGAGCTGGACTACCTGCTCAAAGAAATAGAACAACTCCTTAAAGGAATGGAAGATGGAGCCAAACGAACAGTGGAGATTGTGAAGGGGCTCAGGATTTTTTCGAGGATTGATGAATTGGATCTCAAAAGAGTAGATCTTCATGAAGGGATAGACAGTACCCTGGTTTTACTCAACAGTACCATTGGAGATAAGATCGAAGTAATAAAGGAATATGGTGATATTCCTCAGGTGGAATGTCTGGCAGGGAAAATCAATCAGGTTTTTATGAATATCCTTAACAATGCCGTACATGCATTGCTGGATCATCCAAAGGATAATACACAGGCGAAGATATGGATCAAGACCTCAAAAGAAGGAGATCAGGTCAGGATTGAATTTTCAGATAATGGGCCGGGTATACCAAAGGAACTGCAAAACAGGATATTTGAACCGTTTTTTACTACCAAGGCAGTAGGGCAGGGAACCGGGCTTGGACTTTCTATAGTGTACACCATAGTGGAAAATCACAAAGGCGAATTGCAAGTGGAAAGTGAAGAAGGGAAAGGTACTTCTTTCTATATTACACTGCCAATTTCACAAGGAAATGAATTTTAAAATGAATTTCACTTTATAAAGTGTTGCAATTGAGAGTTCATCGGTCAAAAAGGGTATTAAAACTTTGCCATAATCCAAATAGGCTGTAATTTGCAGGCCATTTCAAAAAGAGATATTTAAAGTTTTTAGTTATGATCAATCCATGGCACGATGTGCAAATAGGAAAAAGCGCCCCAGAATTTGTGATGGGCGTGATTGAAATTCCCAAAGGAAGCAAAGGAAAATACGAATTGGACAAAAAGACAGGGATGTTGCTTTTGGACAGAGTATTGTTTTCTGCGGTACACTATCCGGCTAACTATGGGTTTATACCACAGACATTTTGTGATGACAAAGATCCTCTTGATATTTTGATCATTTCACAGATTGATATTCCTTCCATGACCTTGGTGAATGCCAAAGTAATCGGAGTGATGAGGATGGTCGATGGAGGGGAAGCTGATGATAAAATCATAGCTGTAGCTGCAGAGGACCAATCTGTCAATTACATCAACGACATCGACGAATTGCCACCGCATTTGATGAAAGAGGTTCATAGGTTTTTTGAAGATTACAAAAAGTTGGAAAACAAGGAGGTAAAAGTAGAAGATTTCCTTGGAAAAGAAGAGGCCTATAAAATCATTCAGGAAAGCATAGATCTGTATGATCAAAATTTCAGAACGCAAAGATAAAATGGGCCCGGAGAATTTTTCCGGGCTTATTTTTTACTTTTAGGAATATGAAAAGTTTCTGTTTGCTTGTTCTGTTTTTTGTAACACAATTTGTAACACAAAATGTCTTTGCACAAGAAGATAAGCCAAAATCCAAGTTTGATTTTTCGGGATACGTAGAGACTTATTACAGCTATGATTTCAATCAACCGTCGGATCACCTAAGGCCTCATTTCCTATATAATTTTAATAGACATAATGAGTTCAGTGTCAATTTTGCATCTCTAAAAGCAAGCTATCAAGAAGAAAACGTCAGAGCCAATTTTGCATTGATGACGGGCACTTATGCCCAGTACAATATGGCTGGCGAGCCAAACTGGGCACAGTTTGTAAACGAGGCATCTGTGGGAGTGAAAATAGTGGATAGGCTCTGGTTGGATATTGGGATCATGCCCTCTCATATAGGGTTTGAAAGTTGGTACGGTATGGATTGCTGGCACTTGAGCAGGAGTCTGATGGCGGAAAACTCCCCCTATTTTCTGACCGGAGGACGATTGACTTTTGAATGGAATGAAAAACTGGATATTATTTTTTGGGCCACAAATGGCTGGCAGAATGTACAAAGAAACCCTAGAAACCAATCGATTGGCTTTGGCTCAGGGGTCAATTACAGGCCGATAGAAGGAATGGAAATCAATTATGCCAATTATTTTGGAAATGAATCTCCGCAGCCAGTTTACAGGGCACGTTTTTTCAACAATTTCTATTTGCAGTATGAGAAAAATAAATGGGGGGCTACTTTCGGTGCTGACTATGGCATAGAAGATACCTATTTCTCATTTGTTAATCATTGGTACGGGGTGACAGCTTCAGTCAAAAGAGATTTGTTTGAAAAATTCATTTTAGCGGGAAGGATGGAATACTATTCAGACCCGAGAGGAGTTATTGTTGATCAGGGAGTGAAAGTTTCCGGAGGATCTTTAAATCTGGACTATATAGTTACACCTTCTTCAATGTTGAGGTTGGAATTCAGGCAGTTCTATACACCTGATGAGGCCTTTTTTGAATTGCCAGCTGCACGCTTCAGTAAGGGGAATACAGCTATCACCACTTCTATGGCGTTAAGGTTTTAAAGGAGTTAAGTTGGAATCATCTTTTTACTTAAATACAAATTTATTGGACCACAAAAGTCATAAAAATCCAAGCCCAGGCTTATTGATTCTTTTTTATTTTATCGACCCTTTTCTGAAGCAATTTTTTTTGGAGGTAAACTACGAAAGCCTCATAATTGACATGTTCGTGATTGCTGAGGGTAAAGGAACTTTTATCATCAAAAACAATAGTGGTCTGTTTGAATTCCCGCTTGTTGGTGGTTACTTTTTCTTCCTCCCAAACCAAAACCTGATCAAGACCATATGATATGATTTTTCCCCGGAGTGGTAATCTTGTGATAATCTGGGATTTTCCGGCAGCTATTAATTTATAGGAAGCCATCATTTTGACCAAAAGTAACAAAATCACCAATGTAAGGAGGACTGTGGAAAAAAGATAAAAGATTAGACTAAAAGACCGCACATTGGCAAAATGGTGCAAGGTGTAGATCAGCCCACTGATCAAAATAATTACAATCAGACCAAGTGCCAGGTAAGTACTTGTTTTTGGTTTACAGACAATCATTGGTTTTTCAATTCACTTAACTTGGCCTTGGAATGCTGTACCAAATCTTCGAAAAAATCCCCAAAGTGAATACGAAGGTATTCATGGTGCTCATCTAGAAAGATATGGGCAGTTTCCAGTTTGGACTGAAACCTTGTTTTTTTTGCCATGCCGGTCATGGCTCTTCGGATACCATCAAGTTCTCCATATCCCCCCAGCCAATTATAATATTTCATGTAAGCAAAAGTCTTCAGAAACTTTACCGGTAACACCTCTCTGAAACTTTCAATGGTTTCATACACGTTTTGCACATAATCCTGCAGCGGTTGGGAATGGTAGTTTTTCCAGTATTTTGCCAAAAAGTAA
Organism: Arthrospiribacter ruber; assembly: GCF_019343195.1. Classification (GTDB taxonomy): domain Bacteria; phylum Bacteroidota; class Bacteroidia; order Cytophagales; family Cyclobacteriaceae; genus Arthrospiribacter; species Arthrospiribacter ruber. The sequence continues at coordinate 392,073 of NZ_RPHB01000002.1, read as the reverse complement.
TCAAAATACATGTCTGTAATTACAGTTGAATACCTTCCATATTCAGGTCTTAGAATTTCCTGAGCCTCTTTTACCACCGGATGATTGTCGGTAAAATGGTCTATTTCCCAGTGAAGCTTTACGCCTATGACTATTTCTTTTTCATAGGATTTTTCTATAGCGCCTCTGACAAAGTCACCGATAAAGTTACCTACCAGTACTTTAGGTTCTTCAAATGATAGATATGCGTGGGCTAAATAATTCACAACAGATGTATAACAGTATTTTAAGGGTGGTGTTTAACTGTTAGATTTGAGCTAAATTTAGTAATAGATGACAAAAATACAGGAAGAATTAAAAATTTCTTTAAAACTTTTAAAACAGGAATGGCAGGAAGACCTAGAACAGTACAAGAAAAAATTTCTTTACAGTTCACTTTTAGACAAAAAAGAAGAGGGCATCTGTTGGTACCCGGTCAACCTGAAAAAGACCAGATTTGGGTATGGGGAGCGATTGATAATAGATCTTGAAAGATCGGATAGCAAACAAGCACACCTTTTTCAATCCGGAAAATCTGTTTCTATTTTTTCAAATCATGAATTATATGGTTCTCCAAAAAATAGAATCAATGGTGTAATCAACCAAATCAAAAAAGATGTTATGACTGTGACACTTCAGTTGGAAGAATTACCTGAATGGTTTCACAAAGGCAAGATTGGAATAGATCTGCTTTTTGATGAAGCCAGTTATAGGGAAATGGAAATTGCGCTCCTTGCTGTTTCTAAAGCGGACAACATTAGGTTGGGGGAGTTGAAAAGGGTGCTTTTGGGAGAAAGAGAGCCAAGTGTAGTAAGTTTAGGTTTTCATCCAATGGATAGACTGAATGCAAGGCAGAATGAAGCTGTAGCCTTGACTCTTGCTGCTCAAGATCTGGCCATCATTCATGGTCCTCCTGGTACAGGTAAAACCACTACCTTGGTTGCCGCCATAGAAAAGTCCCTAGAAACCAATAGCCAAGTATTGGTCTGTGCTCCCAGCAATGCAGCGGTAGACCTTTTGGTGGAAAAACTTTCAGAAAGAAATATTTCTGCCCTTAGAATGGGGCATCCTGCCCGGGTGGAGGAGCAAATACTTTTACAGGCTCTTGATGCCAAAATAGCCAATCATGCTAGTTATAAGGATTTGAAGCGTTTGAAAAAGTCTATTGATGAATTGGTCAAGATGGGGAAGAAATACAAACGAAGCTTTGGGCATGAGGAGAGGATGCAGAGAAGAAGGTATTTTGAAGAAGCAGACCGCTGTAGAGACGAGGCAAAAAGTCTCGAAGACTACATTGTTTATGATATTTTTCAATCTTCCCAAGTGATCGCTTGTACCTTGGTAGGAGCTGCATCATCATATTTGAAGAGTTTTAGTTTCCCCGTCGTCTTCATTGATGAGGCAGGTCAGGGCTTGGAGGCTGCTACATGGATTCCTATCCAAAAGGCAAAAAAAGTAGTGATGGCCGGAGACCACTTACAGCTGCCTCCTACCATCAAGTCATTTGAGGCCTCCAAATCCGGTTTGGGTATTACTTTATTTGAAAAGGCCATTTTGAGGCAACCGAGTAGTGCGGTAATGTTGAGAGAGCAATACAGGATGCATGAGCTTATCATGGGTTTTTCCAACAGGCACTTTTATCAAGGGGAGCTGATGGCGGCTCCTAATACCCAAGCACATTATATTCTTGAAGAAGAACCTGTTTTGGAATTTGTCGATACCTCAGGTTCCGGATTTAATGAGCAGGTGGAAGAAGAATCTCTGAGTACTTACAACTTGGAAGAGGCCAGATTTGCCTTAAATTATCTGGAATCATTTGTCAAAAGAATCGGTCTCCGGCAGCTGAAAGAAAGAGAATTCAGTATTGGGTTGATTGCTCCTTACAGGGCACAGGTGCGCCGCTTGAATGAGTTGCTGTTTGATACTTTTGAATTCCCTAACCTTAAAGATTATGCAGCTTTTTTGACCATTGATTCCATTGATGGTTTTCAAGGAAGAGAAAGAGATATCATGCTGATCAGCTTGGTCCGCTCCAATGCCAAAGGGGAAATTGGCTTTCTCGCAGATACCAGGCGGATGAATGTGGCCCTTACCCGTGCAAAAAGAAAGATGATCGTGATTGGAGACAGCGCCACATTGAGTAGCCATCCCTTTTACACCGCATTTTTGGATTATGTGGAGGAGAAAAATTGTTATAAAAGTGTGTATGAGTTTTTGGAGTAATCAATTCTCCCTCACACTTTTTTCCTGATTGTAAAAATACACCCAATTGAGGTAGCTCAGCACATTTCCAAAGGCATCTGTGGCTTCATTTATGTCTTTAGGAATTTCTCTTCCCCTCAATTTGGCTAAAAGCAATCCATATACAGCATTCAGGCATACCTGTATTTCGTTGGAAGGAGCTTCTTCTCCTGCCTCTATGACCAATTGGACGATATGTGGTTTGGCTTTTTGATAATGTTCAAAATAGGTTTTATCAGATTTGATTAAGGACCAGTGGATTTTTGCTAAATCGCTAACATATGACTGTACTTCATCAAGGTGCCCTTTTGTAGAAATATTTTCTTTTCTCATTTGATTGGCCAAGCCCGAAAACCAGTTCAGAGTATCTTCTTTTTCTTCATCAGAAATAGGGTAATGAGCAATCACATATTGCTTGATTTCATCCAAATTGAACTGATATGCCCTGATCAAATCTTCCATTTGATACATGTATATGATGTATTCAGGGATATTTTGGGAACTCTTTTTTTCAGCTACAGATTTCATGTAAGGAAGAAGGGTTGCTCATACAAAGAAAATAAGTTTAGGCCTTTTTTGATAGCTTTTAAAGTAAAATCAACTGTTAAAAAAAGATAAAGCAGTTTCTGGGCGGAATTAATCTTTAAAAGCTTTGATATGGAAAACAAAAAAGGTTAACCTTTGATTAGTATACCAATAAAACCCATAATTTTATCTATTTTTGCGCCCAGAATGAATATGCAAAAAATTAGAAATTTCTGTATCATTGCCCACATTGATCATGGCAAGAGTACACTAGCAGACCGTCTCCTTCAGTTTACCAATACCGTAACTGATAGGGAGATGCAGGACCAATTGCTTGACAATATGGACCTGGAGAGGGAGAGAGGGATCACGATCAAGTCCCACGCCATTCAAATGAAGTACAATTACAAGGGCGAGGAATACACCCTCAACCTGATTGATACGCCGGGACACGTGGATTTTTCTTATGAAGTGTCCAGGTCAATTGCCGCCTGTGAAGGCGCGCTGTTGATTGTAGATGCTTCTCAAGGGATTGAGGCGCAGACCATTTCCAACTTGTATCTTGCAATTGGTCATGACCTGGAAATCATCCCCGTTTTAAATAAAATCGATCTTCCCGGAGCAGATCCTGAGGTAGTCGCTGATGAGGTTATAGAGCTGATTGGCTGCGATAGAGAAGATATTATTTTGGCTTCTGGAAAAGAAGGCTTGGGAATAGAAGATATATTGAATGCGGTAGTTGAAAAAATCCCTGCTCCAAAGGGGAATGTTGACGAGCCACTTCAGGCCATGATTTTTGATTCTGTTTACAATCCTTTCAGAGGCGTGGAAGTAATCTTCCGGATTTTCAACGGTACTATCAATAAAGGAGACAAGATCAAATTTGTCAATACAGGCAGGGAATATGAAGCTGATGAAATCGGGATTCTAGGTTTTAATCAGATTCCTCAAAAAAACATGTCTGCCGGAAATGTGGGCTATTTGATTTCAGGCATCAAAGTCGCCAAAGAAGTAAAAGTCGGTGATACGATCACCCACGTCAAGAATCCTTGTACCACAGCCATCAAGGGTTTTGAAAATGTGAAGCCTATGGTATTTGCAGGGATTTATCCTGTGGAGACCACGGATTTTGAGGAATTGAGGGCTTCCATGGAAAAGCTTCAACTCAATGATGCTTCTCTTGTTTGGGAACCTGAGACTTCGGCAGCTTTGGGTTTTGGGTTCCGTTGTGGTTTCCTTGGCATGCTCCATATGGAGATCCTACAGGAAAGGCTCGAGCGTGAATTTGACATGACGGTGATCACCACTGTGCCATCGGTACAGTTTAGGGCTTTGATGACCAATGATGAAATCAAGTTGATCAATGCGCCATCTGACATGCCTGACCCGACGAGGTTCAAGCATATTGAGGAGCCTTTTGTGAAAGCTACCATCATCACAGCTTCCGATTATGTAGGGTCGGTGATACAATTGTGTATGGAGAAAAGAGGTCAGATCAAAAATCAGGTTTACCTTACTTCCGATAGGGTGGAATTGAGCTTTGACATGCCATTGGCAGAGATTGTATTTGACTTCTTTGATAAATTAAAAACTATTTCCAGAGGATATGCATCATTGGATTATGAGCTGATAGGCTTTAAGCAGTCCCATATGGTCAGGTTAGATGTTATGCTCAATGGAGAAGTGGTGGATGCCCTTTCTGCCATTGTTCACAGAGACAAAGCATACGAGTGGGGAAAAAGACTATGTGAAAAGCTCAAGGAACTGGTACCAAGACAGATGTTTGAAATTGCCATTCAGGCCGCAATAGGAACCAAGATCATTGCCAGAGAAACCGTAAAAGCCATGCGTAAAAACGTATTGGCCAAGTGTTATGGTGGTGATATTTCCCGTAAACGTAAACTTCTCGAAAAGCAGAAAAAAGGGAAGAAGAGAATGAGACAAGTTGGAAACGTAGAAGTGCCACAAGAGGCATTTATGGCGGTTTTGAAGCTTGATTAAGGGGGATATGCGGTAAGTATAGCCGATTCGATATTCATTATTCGATGATTGGTCTTATGTACGATTTACGATTTACGGCGTGAAATTGCAATTTTACCTGCAGACACAATAGTGTGGTTTTTTATTTGTAACGAAAAATGTTGTGGATATGAAACTTGAAATGCAGCACAGGACCAAGCAATTTGCGATTGACGTTTGGCGTCTTTGCGCTAAATTACCACATACGAGGGAATTTAATGCTTATGTCAATCAATTGATCCGATGTTCAAGTTCGGTTGCAGCAAATTACCGAGCCGCAGGGAGAGCGAAATCCAAAGCAGATTTTATAAACAAATTGAAAATAGTGGAGGAAGAAGCAGATGAAAGTCAGTTCTTTCTAGAAGTTATTGATGAAATAAATACCAACCATGAGTTGATTCCTGAAATCAAACGCTTAATTAAAGAAGCCGATGAACTAGTTGCTATTACTGTTGCAAGTATCAAAACTTCAAGATTTCAATAACTATCATCAATATCCCTATACAAGTTGAATCAAAAAGAAAAGTTTAAATCATAAATAAACCTCGTAAACCGTAACTCGTCGTTCGTAAATCCAATTATCCTAATCCAGTTTGAATCAATAATTGAAGTTAAAAGTCAGGTTAAGCCTCGTACCTCGTAAATCGTACCTCGTAAATCCAAATATCCCAATACAAGTTGAATCAATAATTGAAGTTAAAAGTCAGGTTAAGCCTCGTAAATCTTATATCGTAAATCGTAAATCGAATATCGTACTTCGTAAATCATAACTCATAAATTAATTTACATCCAAATGCCAACACTGATCAACGGTAAAGCCACATCTGAACAAATCAAAACTGAAATTGCCCAGCGGGTATCCGAAATTAAAACCGAAGGGGGAAAGATCCCGCATTTGGCGGCCATACTGGTGGGAAATGATGGTGCAAGTCAGACCTACGTCGGTGCAAAAGTGAAGTCATGTGAACAGGTTGGATATGAGTCTACTTTGGTAAGATTGGAAGAAACGGTTTCCGAAGAGGAACTACTGAAAGTAGTCGAAGACATCAACCAAAATCCTGATATCGATGGTTTGATCGTACAGCTTCCGCTTCCCAAACATATTTCTGTAGAAAAAGTCACGAATAAAATCAAACCTGAAAAGGATGTGGATGGATTTACTCCTGCCAATGTAGGGAGAATGACCCTGGGCTGGCCTGCATACGTGGCTGCAACACCTTATGGAATTGTTGAATTGCTGAAAAGATACAATATCGAAACTTCAGGAAAGCATTGTGTGGTCATAGGAAGGAGCCATATCGTGGGTTCTCCCATGAGTATTTTGATGGCCAGAAATGACAATCCAGGGAACTGCACGGTGACCCTTACACACAGCAGAACCAAAAATCTTCCAGAGATCGCCAAAACTGCGGATATTTTGATTGTAGCACTAGGCAAGCCTGAGTTTGTAACTGCCGATATGGTCAAAGAAGGTGCAGTTGTCATTGATGTGGGTATTCATAGGATTGAAGATGCTTCCAAAAAGTCAGGCTTCAGGTTGATAGGAGATGTGAAATTCGATGAAGTAGCGGCAAAAGCCTCTGCCATTACGCCAGTGCCGGGAGGAGTAGGGCCCATGACCATTGCCTCTTTGCTTTATAATACCTTATTGGCAGCAGAGGGTAAAGTTTTTCCAAAATAAATGACTGAAAATGAGTCATGGAGGATTTTTATCCTCAAAAAACAATAATAGGATTTGCAGTGAAGGGCTTTCCTTTCTACTTTTGCAGACCTTGATCCGCGCACGTGGTGAAATTGGTAGACACGCCATCTTGAGGGGGTGGTGCCTTACAGGTGTGGAAGTTCGAATCTTCTCGTGCGCACTGAAGTCCCGAAATTTCGGGACTTTTTTTTGCCCATATTTCAACAATGTCCAAAGTTAAGCCGTTAATTTGGGTATGGCATTAAGGGTATATACTGCTATTTCTTTTATTTTTTTCTTTTGTCAATCTCATCTATTTGCACAGACAGTTGCTTTTGATCAAAATAGAAATCTTATAGAGTTTGGACTTGTCAACAGTGGCAAAACAATTGCAAATTATAGACTTGAGAAGGCTTCTGGGGATTTTTCGATTTACCTTAAGGATGAGAATCTCAATAATATTAATTTTTTTGAAACCAATTTAGGAAATGGGATCAGGCATTTGGCATGGGACTTACTTGATGGATATGTAGTTTTCGTAGCGTCAGGAGATCCCTTTCAAACCAGTCGGAAAACAATCCTATTGGGACACTTGGAGACAGGTAGCTTTCAGAAATTTTCTTTTAATTCTTCAATAATGATACCGTCCAAAATCAAAGCAATAAAAAATGGAGTGGTTATCCAAATGTCAATTGAAGGGGGATGCTTATTGGAGATTTATGACTTTGAGATGCAGTCGGTGCAGACTGTAACGGAGCTTTTAGGATCAAATCTTAGGGTTGTGGACATGAATGGAGGAGAACATTCCGACGTCTTGATTTTGGAAGAAAAAAAAGATTTCAATCAAAGTTTGCAGGTAGTTTCTTATGATCACCAAGGAATAAGGGTGATGAACATTAAGGTAGATCTACCTTTTAAAGAAAAGTCTTATATCCAACAAGCCAAATTGGTGGATTTTGGCGAAGGAATAAGAATTGTTGGGACTTACAGCCATAAGAAAGGAGAATGGTTTTCGGGATATTTTGACCTACTCATAGATGAGGAAATGAAAACTCATTTTGAAACTTTTAGATTTAGAGATTTTGAGGGTTTTTATGACTATAGAAAATCACCTCCAAAAAAGGTCAGAAAGCGCTTGAATAAGGAAGTACATTTAGTAGATGCAGTAAGTGATGGACAATCTGTAGCAATGGCAGCCGTTTTTCCTTCTTATGATAGAAAATTCATTCACTTTATTCAAATCGATGCCGAAGGGAAGAAGGTCTTTGATAAGTCAGTGAAGGTATATTACAATACTAGTCTGCTTTGGTCCCCATACCATTTCACCTTGGATAAGGGTACGCTCTATTTTGCTTATCGTGGGAATCAAAACAGAAGAAATCCACCTGGTGAAAAAATCTTTATGTTAGAAAAGGATATCCATTCTAAAGATTTGGAAATCAGAAGATTAGTGGTTAGGAAAGATAAGCTTTGGAAGATTGATGTTCCTAACTACCAATACTGGTATAACGGAAAATTTTTGGTTTATGGAGTAAGTAGAACTCAGCCTTCATCTCCTGGAAAACCTGTGTTTATAGTGGAAGCTATAGATGCAGATGAATGAAGGGGCTAAGTATTATTCATTTTTTCTTATTGCCAATATGATTTAACACCAACTTGTTTTTATTAATTGAGGTTAAGTAAACTTTTTGTTTCAAAATAACTATTTTATTAAAGTTCTAAAACTCCATTTTCAGCTGCTCTGGTAAGTGTTTGAAAGTTTTTCTGTGAAGGGGAGTAAGACCGTGTTTTCGGATTCCATCTCTATGGGCCTTGGTAGGGTAGCCTACATTTTTCTCCCATCCATAGCCAGGGAATTGCTCCGCTAAGTCTGCCATCATTTCATCTCTGTACACTTTGGCCAGAATGGATGCAGCAGCAATGCTGGCATACTTTCCGTCTCCTTTGATGATGCAGTCAAAAGAAATATCCAGATCGGTTTTGAACCTGTTTCCATCGATAAGCAAATGCTCAGGTTGGGTTTTCAGAGCCTGCACAGCCCGGTTCATGGCCAAAAATGAAGCATTGAGAATATTGATCCTGTCAATTTCCTCCACGCTTGCTTCTGCCACCGCCCAAGCAATGGCTTCAAGTTTGATTTCTGTAACTAAGGCCGTACGGTCCTGCTTTTTGAGTTTTTTGGAATCGTTTACCAGTTCGTTGGCAAAGGATTCGGGAAGTATTACTGCGGCGGCCACCACGGGACCGCATAGACATCCCCGACCTACTTCATCACATCCAGCTTCCAGTCTATTGGATTCTAAAAACGGACTCAACATTTTCACTGGTCTTTTTTTCTGATTTGTAATATTTATGGATCATCTCAGCCACCAATCCTGTCCAACCGGTCTGATGGGACGCCCCCATTCCTCTTCCATTGTCACCGTGGAAATATTCATAGAAAAGGATGTAGTCTTTGAAATGAGGATCTTCCTGAAATTTTGGATGATTGCCATATACAGGTCTACGGCCGTCTTTGTCTTTAAGGAAAATCTTGATACAACGCAGGGACAACTCTCTGGCGATGATATCCATGGTCACATAATTGCCGGAACCTGTAGGGTATTCTATGGAAAATTCTCCTCCGTAATAATAGTCAAATTTTCTCAAGGACTCGATGATCAAATGATTGATCGGAAACCAGATCGGTCCTCTCCAGTTGGAGTTGCCGCCAAACATAAGGGAGTCGGATTCTCCAGGAGTGTATTTTACCGTCAGGTTATCTCCATTGATTCGTAATGAGTAGGGGTGTTTTTCATGGTATTTGGACAGTGAGCGTACTCCGAAATCACTGAGGAATTCATTTGGGTCCAGCATCTTGTTCAGAATGCTTTTCATCCTGTGTCCTCTCAGTAAGGAAAATAGCCTCCTTTTCTCAAATCCCGGTTGGATCCAACTCGAAACCAAGGCAGCCAATTTGGGTTTTTCCTTTAAGAAAAACTCCATCCTCTTTTTGAAATCCGGCAAGCTGTCAAACATATCCAGGCGAATGGATTCGACTGCAAACAATGGAATGATGCCGACGATAGACTTGACCTTCATTACCTTAGGTTCTTTGCCAGGCAGGTGGAAAATATCAAAAAAGAAGTTTTCGTCGTCATTCCAAAGGCTAATGCTTTCACCCGAAATATTGTTCATGGCACCAGCTATGTAGAGGAAGTGTTCCAGGAATTTGATGGCTGTATATTGGTAGGTTTTGTTGAATTCGCACAGGTCCAAGGATATCCTGAGCATATTGAGGGAAAACATGGCCATCCAGGAAGTAGCATCAGCTTGCTCCAATTTACCTTTGTAATGGTGAGCATGGGAACGGTCGATTACAGAAATATTGTCCAGACCAAGAAAGCCTCCTTCAAAGATGTTTTTCCCGTCACTGTCTTTTTGATTTACCCACCAGGTAAAGTTGATCATCAGTTTATGGAAACACCTCTCCAAATATTCCCGATCACCTTTCCCACCGTTCATCTTCTTGTCGATTTGGTAGACCCGTTGGACTGCATAAGCGTGCACAGGAGGGTTAACATCGCTGAAGTTCCATTCATAAGCCGGGATTTGGCCATTGGGGTGCATGTACCATTCGTTTAGCAAAAGCACCAGTTGGGATTTGGCAAATTCAGGATCCAGCCTAGAAAGGGGTACGCAATGAAAGGCCAGGTCCCAGGCGGCATACCATGGATATTCCCATTTGTCGGGCATGGAAATGATATCAAAGTTGTATAGGTGTCTCCATTCCGTATTTCTTCCCTTTTTTCGTTCTTTTGGAGGTGAATACCTCCCTGGGTCTCCTTCCAGCCACCTTTCTACATTGTAGTAATAAAACTGCTTGCCCCACATCATTCCGGCATAGGCCTGACGCTGTATGTTCCTCATGTCTTCATCCTTGACCCTGGCCTGGATTTCGGAATAAAACTCGTCAGCATCTCTTTTTCTTTCATGGAGGATGCTGTCACAATCCTGAAAGGAATCCTCTTTGTACTGATGGGTCATCCTAAATTTCACCTCAGCCTTTCCCTTGGCAGGTATGGTCAATTTGTACACTGCTGCGGCTTTGGTTCCTATATTTTCAGGGTTGACGGCATTTTCTTTGCCATGTATTAGATAATCGTTGATCCCGTCTTTGAGGTATTTTTTTTCATTGGGGATTTTGTAAAGCTTTTCCCGGTTGGTTTCGTTGTTGCAAAACAATATTTCAGGCTCTCCTTCAAAGCTGAAAAAGTAATTTCCACTTTTCGGGTTGTATGCTTTAATGCTTTTTTGACCTAAAAGGGACAGGTTGGGCATAAATGGTTCATGACCTGTAAACCATGTTTTTCTAAACCAAAAGGTGGGCATCACCCAAATGGTTTTCTCTTCATTGCTTCTGTTGTGGACAGTAGCTTTGCCGACAATGTCTTCTATATCGTTTTTGGCATATTCCAGAAATATATCGAAGTATTCATCCTGGTCAAATATGCCTGTATCTATCAGTTCAAATTCAGGGTCGTTTTTTGTTCTTCTGCTGTTTTCCTGCAAGAGCAGGTCATATGGGAATTCATTTTGGGGATACTTGTACAGCATTTTCATGTAGCTGTGGGTAGGGGTAGAATCGAGGTAATAATATAATTCCTTCACATCTTCCCCGTGATTTCCCTGAGGACCGGTAAGCCCAAAAAGCCGCTCTTTGATCATGGGGTCTTTACCATTCCAAAATGCCCAAGCAATGCATAGTTTTTGGTTGTGGTCCGAAATCCCTCCAATGCCCTCTTCTCCCCATCTGTAAGCTTTACTTTTGGCCTCATGGTGGGTGACATTTCCCCAAGCATCTCCATTGGGACTGTAATCTTCCCTTACGGTACCCCATTGCCTGTCTGTGAGGTAAGGGCCCCATTTCTTCCAATGTTTCTTCCAGTCCTTATCTTCCTGAAGCCTTATTTTTTCAATATTCATGGTTTTGCAAACACTAAAGCAGTCTTGAATTTACATTATTTTGCGGTAGCCCAAAGGCAGACGGTCAAAAAATGAAGCCATAATTTTGGGTGTTTTTCTTCGCAATCGATTTAACTGATTGGATTGGCTATTTTGGGCAAAATGCAGTTATACCTTTCTCCCGCAGTCTGCAAGATAACAGAAATTAGGGGAAAGAGTTTAGGAATGAAGTTTAGTATTTAAAGATACTGGGAAGTTGTAATTGCTAAAAGTTTCTCCACTTGCAGAAGTGTTTTCCCCCACCACCTCAAAAAACATTTTCTCAAATTGATCTGCCCAAGGGTTTGGAAAGGTGTCTGCTTCTGTTACAGATTGCAGATACTGGTCAAAAACTGAGATGTCAAATGACCCATGGGTTATTCCTGCACCGGCCTGAACAGCATCCAAGGCATTGCAGGATTGTTCAAACTGACCTTGGACCGGGATCAACATGACTTTTTTGCCCAAGTACATGGCTTCGCAAATGGATTCAAATCCTGCTGTGGAGATCAATCCCCGGCAAGCAGCCATTTTTTCCAAAAAAAGCTTGTCGTTGATTTGGTGGAAAATAAGATTTGGTAAAGGCTGGTAGGTCGGAGCTGCACCTTTTTTGTCCCAAAAAGCCTCGACTTTTATGTCAGGATGCGCTGCTGCAAATTCCAGAATTTCTTCTCCATATCCGGGATTGACTGTATAGGCAAGAATAAAATCCTCTTTCCTGGTTTCTAGAGACTTGATTTCTTCTCTCAATAGAGGAGGGAGTACCTTTATTTTATTACCAGATTGGGGCAAAGGCTGGAAAGATAGAGCCAAATGCAAATCTGCGCCAATTGAAGTGATCTTGTTGTTGAATTTGAAAATCAGGCGCTTTAAAAAAGAGTTTTTGGGGAAAAGGAATGCTGGATGATCTGCCAGATACTGATGCCCAATCGTCCAAAAGCTACAGGAAGGTCTGTAAAGCAAAGAATAAATTCCGGCCAGCATATCATAAAAATTCAGGATGACATCAGGTTCTGATTCCTGGATGATGGTGTCCAATTTCTTCAAACTTTTCTTAAAGCATTTCCATTTCAGAAGATTATGTGAAATAGTGGCGGTGAGTCTAATGGATTTGCTGCTTTTGTCAGTTACAAAGTTGGGGCTTTCAAAAGTATAGACAGGTGCATTTATCTTTTGATATACAAATTCCGGTATTTGTCTTCTTTCGCTTTTACCTATGCAGACAGCTGTAAGAGTATGGCCTTTTTTCTCCAAAAGCTGTCCCAGAGCAATGGCTTGTGTCATGTGCCCTCTGCCTTCACCTTGAACTATAAATAGAAACTTCATCTCAAAGAAAGTCTGTCAGACCGGGATTGGGTTCTGCTTTGCTAAATGCCACTACCTTGTAATCCTGTTCTGTTGGTTTTGGTAATGAAATTACAGGAGACTCTTGCTTGAAATTGATTTCATTGTAAAATATCAACTGCCAGTTGCCTTCCAAGTCCTCTGCTAAAGCACTCATGGTTTCGACCCAATCTCCTGAGTTCAAATAGTGTATTCCGTCAATATTTCTGTTTTCAGCCTTGTGAATATGTCCACAGATAATTCCGTCGCAGCCTTTGGCCACTGCCATCTTGGCCAGTTCCTCTTCGTATTGATCTATGTAGGATACCGCAGACTTTACTTTGCCTTTGATATATTGGCTAAGTGAAAAATATGGCAGGCCCCTTTTTCTCCTATGGTAATTCACCTGCCTGTTGAGCCAAAGTAAAAAAGTATAACCGATATCTCCCAGGTAAGCTATCCAACGCAGGTTGGAGGTGATACTGTCAAAAATGTCTCCATGGGTGATGAAGTATTTTTTTCCGAAGCTTTCGTAGATCATGTCATTTTGTATAGACAGGTTTCCGATCTGCAAAGGAAGTATTTGATCCAAAAAGTCATCATGGTTGCCCCTCAAATAATATACTTTGGTGTTGTCTCCGTCTATCATTTTAAGTATCCTATTGAAAAAACGGGTGTGTTTTCTCTTCCAGGAACCGGACTTTTTCAATTGCCAGCCGTCAATAATATCCCCGTTGAGGATAAGGTTGTCACAGCGGTATTGTTTTAGAAATCTTGCAACCTCCTTGGCTTTCGAACCTTTGGTGCCAAGGTGGATATCAGAAATGACGATGGTTTTGAAGTGAGTTTCCAAGTCTTCGAGTTTTGCTTGCAATGTAAAGCAGGCATTTGACTCTGTGATGAATGGATTATTATCAAATAGAGAATAATTTTAAGAATTAGTTTTTAATTGTAAAGGAATAGTTAAGTCCATGTTAAAATCCTGTATCAAGGATAAATCTGGCGTAATTCTTTGGAATTTCGATGAATTTGCCAACCTTTAAAGGTCGCAATTAGTTAAAATTGCGTATCTAATAACATGATGAAGCGAAGTAGCCTTTTAATCCTTTTTTTAGCCCTTGCATTTGTTGCCTGCAATCAGGACAACAAAGAGCCTGAGTTCAATGTGTTGGGGTATTGGAACCTGATCGAAATCAGGAGCCATGTTCCGGCTGATATGGGAGCGACTGAGGTAGATTTTGAAGAAAAATACATCTTTAATGATGATGGAACATTTATCAAGACTACACAGAGAAGTAAAAAAGGTGATTTGCTTGAAATTCCTTTGCAGGCTTTTGGAAAGTATGAATTACTGGAAGTAGATGAATTGAATACTAATATTGCGCAGACTTTTTTATTGACATTTGAGACCAATACCCATATGGCGGCTACCTGTGAGCAGGATTTTACAGAAGTAGTCTATATTACGCATGACAACAAGCTTTTTAATATGTCCTGGTTTGCCTGTGATGGCCCTGGATTTGTCTACAGCAAGCGAGGAAGGCTTTTCTGATTATTAGGCGTTGAAAATTAATTTGAAAGTACTTCCTTGTCCGATGGTGGATCTCACCTGAATGTTGCCTTTGTGCCTTCTCATGATCTGTTTGGAAAGGCTGAGACCAATACCGGATCCTTTTTTCTTGGTAGTAAAGAATGGGATGAAAATTTTAGCCATGGCCTCTTCTTCAATTCCTTTTCCTGAGTCGGTGATTTCGATGATGATTTTTCCTGCCTCATCAATAAATGCCTCTAAAGAGATGACTTTGCTTACTGCATCTTCTACAGCGTGAATGGCATTTTGGATAAGGTTGATCAGTACCTGTTCTATCAGGTTTTGGTCACCAAAGAGTATAAGGTCTTCAGGGGTGATGCTGCACTTGAACATGATTTGGTTGGCCTCAAACTGATGCTGAAGGAGGGTTTCCATCTGGGCGAAGAGGCTTTTAAGCCTTATGGTCTGGAATTTTGGATTGGGGATATGTGCCAGACTTCTGAAATCACTGACGAAGTTAATCATGCCTTCAGAGCGCTTTTCAATGGTGCTAAGAGCCATAAGATAATCTTCCAGTTCACTGATGTCTGCCGGGACATTTTGCTCTATTTTGCTTTCTATCTCGCCTTTGATCGTTGCGGCAAGGGAGGAAACAGGAGCTATGCTGTTCATGATTTCATGCGTGAGTACTCTCACCAGATTTTGCCAGGCTTCCATTTCTTTCTCTTCGAGCTCACTCTGAATATTTTGAATGGATACGAGCTTGAATTTGGAATCCCGCATTACCAGCTCAATCACATATACAGACAGCTGCATGATCCCGTCAGGGTGGGCGATTTTGATCAGTTCGCTTCCACCGGTTCTTAGGGAATGAATGGCTTGATGTAGTTCCTTATTGATGTTTTCAATTTCAGAAATCAAGTTGAGTTGCTGGATATTGAGCATGCGCTTGGCAGCAGTGTTGACAATCTGTATTTTTCCCTCCTCGTCAAAAGTGATGAGCCCTATACTAAGGTGTTGGAATACTGAGCGGAAATATTGGTAATTGGCCTCTTTTTCGGCCTGATCTTCCTGAAGCTTGGCTAATATAGCGTTGAACTCTATGTGCAGGTCATCAGTTTCCGTTCCGTCAAATTTTACCGGATACACATTGGTGTAATTGTCCTGCTTTATGTTGTCCAAAAACTGCCGGACTTTTTTGAATGAGCTTTCTGCATATCCAAGAAGAAAAATTACTTGGGCCAAAACCAGAATAATAAACAGGGATATAGCAAATACCCCTGCTCCACTCATGATAAAGTATGACAGCAAAAACAAGGAAATGGATAGTAAGGTTATCCTGCCCAGTAATCCAACTTTATAGTCCATACTTTTCTAATCTTCTGTACAAAGAGGCCCGGGTCAGTCCCAGCTCTTTTGCAGCTTTGGAGATATTTCCTCCATTTTTGTCAATTGCCCTCTGAATGGTGGTCTTTTCCACTTCATCCAAGTTATAGGATGCAGGAGAGCTGATTTTTTCATTGGTAGGCTTAGCCGAAAGGAAAAAGAAATCCCTTGAGTCCAATTGATCTCCTTCTGCCATGATGATGGCCCTTTCGATGGCATGCTGAAGTTCACGGATGTTGCCCGGCCAATTGTACCGCTGAAGCAGCTGCATGGCAGAGGCGGTAAAACCTCCAAAGTCCTTCCTGTATTTTTGGCTATAGATTTTCAGGAAG
Source organism: Arthrospiribacter ruber (assembly GCF_019343195.1). Lineage (GTDB taxonomy): Bacteria > Bacteroidota > Bacteroidia > Cytophagales > Cyclobacteriaceae > Arthrospiribacter > Arthrospiribacter ruber. Next base: position 376,034 of record NZ_RPHB01000002.1, on the reverse strand, counting down.
TGCTCTGCAAGTGCAGGAATATCGTCCTGACGTTCCCGAAGTGGCGGAAGGAATATTTCCACTGTATTGATCCTGTATAGCAAATCCTGTCTAAAGGTATTTTCCATCACCATATCATGTACATGCATGTTGGTGGCACAGATCAGGCGGATATCTACGGGTATGGCTTTGTTGGTGCCAATTCTGGTCACTTCTCTTTTTTGCAAGACAGTCAGGAGCTTGGACTGCAAAGGCATGCTCAGGTTACCGATTTCATCTAGAAACAGGGTGCCTTTATCTGCGATTTCAAACCTTCCGGCCCTATCATCCTTGGCATCGGTAAAAGCACCTCTTTTGTGCCCAAATAATTCGCTTTCAAATAAAGTCTCGGTAATGGCTCCCATGTCTACCCCTACAAAGATCTCATCTTTTCGATGCGATCTGTCATGGATGGCCCTAGCTATGAGTTCTTTCCCTGTTCCATTTTCTCCCAATATCAAAACATTTGCGTCAGTCTGGGCCACTTTGTCAATGATGGAAAAGATGTTTTTCATAGAAGCACTGCTTCCTATGATTTCGGTATAGGGCTTTTTAGCATCGGACTGAAGTTGCTTTTGCTTTTTGTTGAGCTTGTCCACTTCATTGTAGCTTTCCTTCAGTCTGCTGGCAGATGTGAGTGTGGCAAGGAGTTTTTCATTTTGCCAAGGCTTGAGTATGAAGTCAGTAGCGCCTTCCTTTAGGGCCTGCACGGCCATTTCCACATCACCAAAAGCCGTAATCAGGATTACCACAGCTTTAGGGTCAATCTCCTTGATCTGCTTGAGCCAATGAAACCCTTCTTTACCAGAAGTGGTATCTTCTGTGAAGTTCATGTCCAATAGGATCACATCATAAGAGTTGTTGTTGACCAGAAAAGGGATTCTTCTTGGATCCTTTTCTATGGTGACTTCTTTCGCATGTTTTTTAAGAAGCATTTTAGCTGCGAAAAGCAGGTCTTCGTTGTCGTCTATGATGAGGATTTTGCCGAGCTGTTGATTTTCCATGGTTTTCTGTTTAGCCAGACTAGTGATAAAATGGTGCCATTGTCAAAATAGCCTATTTTTCTGCATATTAGCACATAAAATGGAAAAAATATGTACGAAATCGTACGGTTTTATATCATTACCGAACACCTCTTTTATCAATATCGGACATATTTTTATCCCCATCATAAAATCCGTACCTTTGAACTTTATCAATCAAAAAAATAATACAATATGTCAGTAGCAAGTAAAGGAGATGCAGTAAAAGTCCATTATACAGGAAAACTTCAGGACGGTACTGTATTTGACTCATCAGCAAACAGAGAACCTCTACAATTCACTTTAGGTGATGGCAATATGATCAAAGGCTTTGACGCAGCAGTTCAGGGAATGGAAATCGGTCAGGAAAAAAGTGTTACCATACCTAGCAATGAAGCTTATGGTGAAAAGAGAGATGACATGATGCTGGATATTCCTTTGACCCAGGTGCCACCGCATATCAAGCCTGAAATCGGAATGGAATTGTCCCTCCAAAATCAGCAAGGCCAACCTGTACCGGTGAAGGTAGTAGGAGTGGATGAAGAAAAAGTCACTTTGGATGCCAATCATCCTTTGGCAGGTCAGGATTTGATTTTCGACATCACTTTGGTTGAAATCGGATAAGATTCTTCTGCAAAATATCAAGGCCCTCAGCTTAGAATTCGGTTCTATTCTGAGGGTTTTTTACTGTAAGGGAGTTTGGTTTAGAGGAAAAATCCAGATTTTGTTGACTCCCTGAAAAATCACATTTTGATTGTTGATAAATACGGCTTTGGCCGAGATGCTTTTAGGCTTTTCGAAACGCTTCTTTTCTCCGTTCCTTAAGTTTTGTAGGATCATTTCCCCTGAATTCAAATAGACAAGATTTTCTTTCCAAAAACTCAGCTTTTGGTCAAATTCAGAAGGCAGCTGCCGAAGGAAGTTGGCCTGATTGTCCAAAATATATACTCCTTCTTCGAAAATATGGATAAAAACCATATTCATGTGCTCTCGGATATCCAGGATGTCCAGGGAGGATTGAGCCAGTACCAGGTTCAAAGGCTGGTTTTGGATGATTCTGTTCTGCCTATAATCCAGCTGTTTCAGGGACAGGTCCGCTTCATCATACACCCAAATGATATTATTGTTGCCTAATGTGGCAGCTTTAGCCAGTGTGATGTGCTGAAGTGGTATTCTGTTTTCAGCAACTGGGTTGATAAACCTGTCAAGAATGCGGTATTCCTGTAAGTCTTGTGAAAAAGTAAAGATATTGACTGTCCATGAGGCTTCAAGTTGACTGAGAGCTCCCTGACGCTGAGGGGAAAAATTATTGACCCTTTGGCCAAGCTGGTCATATTGATAAAGATTGCCTTCCAGGTCTGACACAAAGATATACCCTTGATTGTCCAAAGAAATCAAGCCTAATCTCGGAAAGTCAATGGTAACCGGAATGCCCCAATCCTGTCCTTTGGCAAAAAAGGAAGTAAACACCAGAAGCAGTATGATGGACGGTATTCGTTTCATTGGGGATCAAAGGTCCTGATTTCAAATCTTGTGCCATCAAATACGCCATAAGTGTACTGACTTACCCATTCTCCCAAATTGAAGTACCTGGAGTGGTCCCCAACAGGTAGATCTAATGGAATATGCCTATGTCCGAATATGTAAAAGTCAAATTGCTGGTTTTTCTGAACTTGCCTGCAATATTGCCAAAGCCATTCCTCTTCCCCTTTGAACTCATTTTCGGCCTGGCCCAATTTTGAAATCCGGCTTTTGGAGGACCATTTTTGGGCCAGCCAGACACCAATGTCGGGGTGTAGCCATCGGAACATCCATTGGGCAACGGGATTGGTAAAGACCTGTTTGAGCACCTTGTACTGTTTGTCTCCTGGGCCTAGTCCATCCCCATGTCCCACGAGCAGTTTTTTGCCTTGTATCTGAATGTCTATAGGGTGATGGTACACAGGTACCTGCAATTCCTTCTCGAAATAGTCTTTCATCCAAAGGTCATGATTGCCGGTAAAAAAAAGTATAGGGATATTCTTGTCTCTCAGTTCTGCAATCTTACCCAGAAACCTGACAAATCCTTTAGGTACTACCTGCTTGTACTCAAACCAAAAATCAAAAATGTCACCTACAAGAAAGATAGCGGCAGCTTCATCTTCAATACTTTCCAGCCATTTGATGATTTTTTTTTCCCGTATTTTGCTGGTTGAAGTATCAGGAGCTCCAAGATGAAAGTCTGAAGCAAAAAATACTTTTTTACCGTTCAGTTGAATGTTCATGCCTGCAAAATAAACCAATCATAGCCAATAATCAGGAGTATAGCATAAAAAAAGCCTTCCAGATTTGGAAAGCTTTTTCTAGAAAGGCGACGGTTGTACTCTTTTGAAGTATAGCCGCCAAATAATACATTTAGAGTTATGATAAAAGTCATATATCAATAGGAAACGAATTTTTGAAATAGTATTCTTTCCAAACGACTTTTTATTTTTTCAGATTTACCCTTTGTTTTCTTCGACCTCTTCTGCCTCTGAACTTGGATTTTCCGGATTCTCACTTTCTTTTGCTGGAGCAGCCTCAGAGACTTCCGGAGTTACCACCTTTTCTTTGACTTCCTTTTTGGTATAGGCCTCGTAGGTAGTCTCCTTACCGAAAGGTCTTTTCCCAATTAGCTTTTCTAAATCACTTTGGAAAAGAATTTCTTTTTCAAGTAGCTCTTTGGCCAATATTTCAAGTTCATTTTTTCTTTCCAAAAGCAACTGTTTGGTCTTTTCATAGGCATAAGAAATGAGTTTCCTTACTTCTTCGTCTATTGTTTCAGAAGTTTTTTCAGAATAAGGTTTTGACATTCTGTATTCTGAGCCTTTACTGTCATAGAACGATACATTCCCGATCTTTTCATTCATACCGTAAATGGATACGATAGAATAGGCCATTTTGGTAATTCTCTCCAAGTCGCTCAGGGCACCTGTAGAGATTTTTCCAAATATGATTTCCTCAGCTGCTCTTCCGCCCAGGGTCATGCACATTTCATCTATCAGCTGTTCGGTCTGATAGAGAAACTGTTCCTTAGGTAGATACTGGGCATATCCCAAGGCAGCTACACCTCTTGGCACTATGCTGACTTTCACCAAAGGATCTGCGTGCTCAAGGAACCATCCTGCCACAGCATGACCGGCCTCATGATAGGCAACAATTTTCTTTTCTTCAGGAGATATGATTTTGTTTTTCTTTTCAAGTCCTCCGATTACCCTGTCAATGGCATCTTGGAAATCTTGCATATCCACTGCTGATTTGTTTCTTCTTGCAGCTATAAGGGCCGCTTCGTTACATACATTGGCAATTTCAGCGCCTGCAAAGCCTGGTGTTTGAGCTGCTATTTTCTTGGCATCGATGTCATCAGCTACCTTGATCGGCTTGAGATGAACTTTGAAAATGGCTTCACGTCCCACAATGTCCGGTTTGTCAATGCTGATCTGCCTGTCAAATCTTCCAGGTCTCAGCAAAGCCGAATCAAGCACATCAGGTCTGTTGGTCGCCGCCAAGACGATAACACCTGTATCAGTGCCAAAGCCGTCCATTTCCACCAAAAGGGAATTAAGTGTGTTTTCTCTTTCATCATTGGAGCCTGGCATCTGCCCTTTTCCTCTAGATCTACCTATGGCGTCAATTTCATCTATAAATATGATGCAAGGAGCTTTTTCTTTGGCTTGTTTGAAAAGGTCTCTTACTCTGGCTGCACCTACACCCACGAACATTTCCACAAAATCAGAACCTGACAAAGTAAAGAAAGGAACTCCTGCCTCGCCGGCTACGGCTTTTGCAAGTAAAGTTTTACCTGTTCCCGGAGGTCCTACCAACAAAGCACCTTTTGGGATTTTACCACCCAGTTTGGTGAACTTGGAAGGGTTTTTAAGGAATTCTACGATTTCCTGAATTTCTTCCTTGGCTTCATCAAGACCTGCTACATTGTCAAATGTGATTTTCACTTTATTTTCTGCATCAAAAAGCTGGGCTTTTGATTTACCTACATTGAAAATCTGACCTCCAGGACCGCTTGGACCTGCCATTCTTCTCATCATGATCCAGAATAGCAAGAAAAGTAGGATCAAAAATCCGAAGCTTGAAAACCAATTGGTCCATGACTCTTGGGTTTTGGATTCATAGCTTATCCTTTGGTCCTCGGGCATTCTTGATTCCAGTTCATTGTAGTATTCAATAAACTTGTCTACTGAGGCAATTTTTAACTGATAGTGCGGGCCTGCAGGGGTGAAAAAAGGACTGTTGGATTCCAGTTCTTCCTTGTATTTTCGGTTCTGCAGCGCTTCAGAATTCAGGGTAACTTCTACCAGGTTCTGATTGTAAATCACCATTACCTTGGCTACGTCATTGGCCAGGTAGATGTCTTCAAATTTTTTCAGGGTGATGTCCATCACAGCATTCCTCTGGTTGAACCAGGTAATGCCTACCAAAACTACCACTGCTGCAATGATCAGCCAAAGCTGAAAATTGGGCTTTTGAGGTGTTTTGGGGATGAATTTTTTGGTTTTCTTATTATCGCTCATTTGTTGTTGTTTCTTAGCTGCAAACTTTTTGTAAAACGCTCAAACTTTCTGAAAGTTCAAAACCGCTTTAATCTATTCGGGTCACTTTGGCATCGCCCCAAAGTTCTTCTATTCCGTAAAACTCTCTTTTGTCCTTTAAGAAAATGTGTGCGACCACATTTACGTAATCCATGAGTATCCATTGAAGGTTGTTTTTTCCCTCACTTCTCCAAGGCCTTTCTTTACATGACTTGAAAACTTCTTCTTCTACCGAATCCGAAATGGCTTCGATCTGGGTGTCTGAATTTCCAGAGCATATTACAAAAAAGTCTGTAAATGAATTACTTACTCCTCTCAAATCCATCAAAATAATGTTGGAAGCCTTTTTTTCTTCCATTCCTTTTACTATTATTTTACTCAGCTCTTCTGCTGTCATGCTATTTATCTCCTGTTTTTTTAGAAATTTACTCCCTTTAAAAGGGCATGTAATATCTTTATTGCCTTACAAATTAACTAATCAAAATGTATAAAATCCTTGCCAATACTGTTTTTCTGGGAAAAGATGTGAGATACCTGACAGAGTGTCACTCCACCAATGACCTGGCGATGGATGAAATCAGAAAAAAGAGCCTCAATGAAGGATGCATCATCATTACCGATTCCCAGACTAAAGGGAAAGGGCAAAGAGGTAGTCAATGGTGGTCAGAATCAGGTAAAAACCTCACTTTTTCACTCGTGCTCAAACCGGTTTTTTTAAAACCCAGCCAGCAGTTTTACCTGAGTAAAATGGTGTCTGTAGCCATTCATGAGGTGTTGTCAGCATACAGCAAGCTCTTTTTCATTAAATGGCCAAATGATATCTTACATTTTTTGGAAGGAAAAACATGCGGGATTCTTATTGAGAATGTGATCAACCAAAACAATATAGAATACAGCGTGGTTGGAATTGGACTTAATGTCAATCAGACCTCGTTTCCTTTTCCCAATGTCAGCTCTTTGGCCATAGTCGCAGGAACTGAGATGAGGCTTCAGGATGTTCTGGAGAAGATAGTAGGGAAAATTGAGTACTGGTACCGTGTTCTGAAAAGTGGAGATTATTCCAAAATAGATGGAAAATACAAATCTGAACTGTATCAGTTGGACCGATGGGCCTATTATGATGATGGGGAAGTGTTCAAAGGCAGGATCAAAGACACCAGTCCTGATGGGAAACTGATCATGGAAAAAGAAAGCGGTGAAATAAAAAGTTATGGTCTGAAAGAAGTAAGGTTCCTTTGAATACCAAATTTTATTTTGAGTTTAAAAAGGCTATTTTTGTAAATCCAAATTGAATATAAATTTAATAATCCAATAATTATGTCCGAAATTAAGTCAGACAAGTTCATCCAGTATAAGGTGAAAGACATCTCCCTTGCGGAATGGGGAAGAAAAGAAATTACATTGGCAGAGGCAGAAATGCCCGGGCTGATGGCGTTGAGAGAAGAATACGGTGCTGCTCAACCATTGAAAGGTGCTAGAATCGCAGGATGTCTTCACATGACTATACAGACCGCGGTGCTTATCGAAACATTAGTGGCTTTGGGTGCTGAAGTTACCTGGTCATCTTGTAATATTTTTTCTACTCAGGATCATGCTGCTGCTGCCATAGCTGCTGCCGGGATTTCTGTTTATGCCTGGAAAGGTATGACAGCAGAGGAGTTTGATTGGTGTATCGAGCAGACTTTGTTCTTCGGCGAAGAAAGACAGCCTTTGAACATGATTCTTGATGATGGTGGGGATCTGACCAATATGGTATTGGACAATTACCCTGAGCTGGTTAAAGGTATCAAAGGACTTTCTGAGGAAACTACCACTGGAGTTCACAGGCTTTATGAAAGAATGAAAAAAGGAACGCTTCCGATGCCTGCGATCAATGTCAATGATTCTGTAACCAAATCCAAGTTTGACAACAAATATGGCTGTAAAGAATCATTGGTAGATGCGATCAGAAGAGCTACAGACGTGATGATGGCAGGGAAAGTAGCAGTTGTAGCCGGCTATGGTGATGTAGGGAAAGGTTCTGCTGCTTCCTTAAGAGGTGCAGGAGCTAGAGTGATTGTAACTGAAATTGATCCTATCTGTGCGCTACAGGCAGCAATGGATGGTTTTGCAGTGAAAAAGATGGTAGATGCTGTTAAAGAAGCAGATATCGTAGTTACGGCAACCGGTAATAAAGACATTATATCTGAAAAACATTTCAGAGCAATGAGAGATAAGACCATTGTATGTAACATTGGACACTTTGACAATGAGATTGATATGGCTTGGTTGAACAAAAACTACGGTCATACCAAAAATGTGATCAAGCCTCAGGTAGACCTATATAACATAGAAGGAAATGACATCATAGTGCTTGCTGAAGGTAGACTTGTCAACCTTGGTTGCGCAACCGGTCACCCTTCATTTGTGATGTCCAACTCTTTCACTAATCAGACCCTTGCCCAACTTGAGCTGTGGAACAATACAGATCAGTATGAGCCGGGTGTATATGTGCTTCCTAAGCATTTGGATGAAAAAGTAGCTGCCCTTCACCTTGCCAAATTGGGTGTTGTATTGGAAGAGCTTACTCCGGATCAAGCAGAATATATCGGCGTGACTGTTGAGGGTCCTTACAAGCCTGAATATTACAGGTATTAAGCCTTATTCATTGAAAATATAAAACTGAAAGCCTCCGGTGGTATCCTCCGGAGGTTTTTTTATTGACGGTAAATGATAGTTCTACCATCATGTAAGGTTATGGTAGCTATACTCACACAGGCGGTCTCATTGCTGAAGACAAGCTGATGGCTGGTTGCCTGATTGTTGAGTCTTGTAATTTGCCAAGTTTCTGCTCCCGCAGAAGGGACAATGAACCCTGCCTTGAGACAGGTAAGTGAAAATCTTTTGGCTTGAGTCCTGTTCATTGCGATGGGTCTTCCGGTGATATTTCTTCCCTCAAGGCTTCCGGTAGAGACAATTTCGGTATTGGTATTGTTCAGGATTATTCTTCTGTGTTCAAAATTCCCACTGATTCTACTTGAAGACCCATTTTCGTCACGGATCAGAAGGTCTGAGAATGATTCTGTCAAAGGTGTATTGTTAAGTCCGTTGCTTAGCCTACTTCTTCTGAATTCTCTTTTCCCTTCAATCTTTTTTTGTCTTACCTGGTAATTTTCATATTCCATGACTGTAGAATTGAAACTACTTTGGGAGGTGAATGTCAGGTGGATTTTTCCAGTTCGACCAAGATTGTTTTCATTGACACATTGCCTGTTACCCAAAAATTCAAGCGTCACTTTCTTTTCAGTCTCATCTATAAGGATATTGGGACATCCTAGAAGGGAAGTGGTATCGGCATTTTTGTAATCTTCAAAGGAATCAAAGGCAAATATCATAGATTCATCCAGAACCAAAGAAATATTAAAAGCTTCGTTACCTTCCACCTGAAGGTCAGTGGTGATGTTTTTGTCGATATCTCCAAAACAAGCTGCAAGGAATAAAATTGGCAGGAAGAGTATGTAGCGTCTGAGCATTCTGATATGAAATTATCGCAAATCTAGTTGCTTTGTTTCATATTCAAAATGATGCCAATTACGTCCGACTGTCTTTTTTTTACTTGGAGGAATACCTATATTCAACGGTTATTTTAACCCAAATTATTATGTCATATACAGAAGGAATGTTTAAAGAAAATGCTCTTCAGGGCAAAACGATTCTCATTACAGGAGGAGGAACGGGTTTAGGGAGGTCCATGGGGACGTATTTTTTGAAATTGGGAGCAAATCTGGTCATTACAAGCAGGAAACAGGATGTGTTGGACAAGGCGGCCGGAGAAATGGAAAAAGAAACAGGAGGGAAGGTGTTGGCAGTGGCCTGTGACGTACGTGATGCAGATCAGGTGACCAAGGTTTTTGATGAAGCAGATGCCATCTTTGGCAAAGTGGACGTAGTGCTCAACAATGCAGCGGGCAATTTTATTTCTCCCACTGAGCGGCTTTCTACAAATGCTTTCAATACTGTGGTGGATATTGTGTTAAAAGGGACTGCCAATGTGACTATGATTGCCGGGAAAAGGTGGATTGATGCCAAACAGGCAGGAGTATTTCTCAATATAGTGACCACTTATGCTTGGACTGGTTCAGGATATGTAGTGCCTAGTGCCGCTGCTAAAGCTGGAGTATTGGCCATGACCCGTTCTTTGGCAGTGGAATGGGCAAAATACAACATCAGGTCCAATGCGATCGCGCCAGGTCCATTTCCCACAGAAGGAGCATGGAGCAGGCTCTTGCCCGGAGATTTGGTCAAGAAGTTTGATCCGGCCAAAAAAGTACCTGTAGGAAGAGTAGGAGAGCATCAAGAGCTTGCCAATCTCGCAGCATATTTGGTGTCTGATTTTTCTGCTTATGTAAATGGTGAGGTGATTACGATTGATGGTGGTGAGTGGATAAAAGGTGCCGGAGAATTCAATAACCTGGACATGATACCTCAGGAAATGTGGGACATGATGGAAGCTTCGAGAGGAAAAAAGCAATGAGCCCCAAGGTGATTTGGGGCTATTTGAAAGCAAAATGGAAAATCAGGAATGCATAATTCCTGATTTTTTTTCAAGAGAAAAAAACTATCTCATATACAATCCGTTTTTTTGACTAAATTTATCATTCTTAATTTATTGGATATGAATGGGAGGTTTTTTTATTTCCGCTGTCTTGGCTTGAGTATTTTTTTGTTTATGGTATCCATACAATCCTGTAGGGTGTACGAAGACAATGAATTTGAAACTTATTTCGGACAAGTGGTCAGTTCGGAAGGGGAAATTCTGGAGAATTTTACTTTTGGATTTGGGGAGCAGGATCGGATTCTCCCAGCAGAATTTACCGAACTCGGTTTTCCGGAAAGTAGATTTATCAGAGTGATTTACAATGTGAAAACCGATCAGAATGGGAGATTTCGTATTGTAGTCCCCAAAAAAGTAAGTCCTTTTTATTATATGGTTACGCCTAATGGATCAAAGTTTCAGTTTTCCAGATTTGAAGAGGAGGTAGAAACAGATGTGGTAGAAGTCAGGCTATTTGTCCAGCAAACAGATAGGAGGGATTTGGATTTAGGAAAGATAAAAGTCATTCGTATATGAAGAATGTGATTTTTTGTTTCTTCTTTATGGGACTTACCTCTTTTGTCACTGCCCAGCAGAATCAAGTGGTTGAAAATGTGCCATTCAGCATCAGGCCTGAATTTACGCTGGAACTGGGTTTGCCCGTATTTCATGGGAATAACCTGCTGTCAAATGATTATAACCTCAACCCCTCTGTAAGGATGGGATTTCAGACGGGGATTGCCGAGAGGTTTGGCTTGGGTTTGTTTTTCAGTAATAACGGAGGAGAGGTTGGGCAAACCAGAATACTTGGGGACTTCTTTGATAGAGTCAAGTGGCAGGTTTTTGGTGCGCATGTGTTTTATGCCATTCCAATTTCAGAAAAATTGGTCTTTGAACCTGGGTTAGGCTTTGCTCTGCCAACGATGGTTCACTTTGATGGAGAACAGAAATTCAGGCTCAATTATCATAATTTTTTTCATAGATCCAGAATCAGTTATGTGTTTTATCAAATAGAAAACAGAAATGCGCTCCGGATTTTTGTAAGTGGAGATTACAATTTGGTCAGAGGTCCAAGGATCAATATCAATGAGGAAGATAGAAGTTATGTCAGGAAAGGTGCCTTTTCCAATTTTGGAGTCGGCTTTGGTTATTCTTTTTAAGAAAACATGCCCGATTGCATTCTATCATCCTCAGTATAAAAAACCAAAAAGCCACAAGGGGATTCTTTTCGGGTTGCCGTATTCAATGTCATCTGCTGCGACAAAACTGTTTTTGACTCCTTGAGTCTGTTCTGTGGTTTTGTTTTTGCCACCCACCTCAAAGATGTACTTCCCATCCACCCTGAAATCCCCGTCTTTAACATACTCCAGGGTATGAAGATGGGATACCTGATTGATGAAAAAGGTCTCTCTCAGATTGCCCAAATCTGCATTTTTGGGAGTAAAGGCAAACTGGAAATTGGTGTTTTCCAGGTAGATTTTCTCCGGTTTCTGCATTTGGGTTACTCCCTTGATGTCCTTGTACAGGTTTTTGGTCAGGTGGGCTTCCTGCAAGAAAAATAAGTAGCTGACCAGTGTATTCCGGTTGATGCCTATTCGCTCGCTAAGTTTGGTGACATTTGGGATAAAGGGCACAGACTCAGAAATGATATGGAGCAGGTGCTTCAACTTGGGAATATATGATATGTCCACATTCCTCAGCAATGGCAGCTCTATCTCCAAAGTCATGTTCACCACCTCTTCCAACCGTAAGTGGTACAGATCCGGCACTTCCTGAAAGAATGGAAAGTATCCATGGTTCAGGTAAGAACCAAAATGCTCCAAAGGCTTGATTTTTTTCAACACCTCCCTGGCTATATCCACATGGTTTGCGATCAATTCTTCTAATCCTATGATGGGAAACTCATGCCCGGTTTTGACGGCCAGAAACTCCCTGAATGACAATCCCTGCATGTGGTAAATCACCGCCCTGCGGCTGAGGTCGGCCCGGGCATTGAGGATCTCCAGCATGGAAGAACCGGTAAATACCACCTTCAGCTCAGGAAAATCATCGTAGATGTTCTTGATCTCCTGTGACCAATTAGGGTATTTGTGTACTTCATCCAGAAACAGGTATTTGCCTCCCTTCTTGGCAAAATCATCTGCCAGTTCCACCAGGTTGTTTTGGGCAAACCAGATGTTGTCCAAACTCACATAAAGCGTGGTATGGTCCAATGGTAGGTTTTGCTTGATGTATTGGAGCAAAAGGGTGGTTTTTCCCACACCTCTGGGTCCTTTGATCCCTATCAGTCTTGCTTCCCACCTGATCTTATGGATCATGCTGCGGATAAAGTCAAGGCTGGTGGAATCAATTTTTTTCTGAAATCTTTCTTCTATGGATCTCATAGTATTGCTTATTTAATTAAGCAAAAATATGAGTTATTGATATGATAAAAAAGCATTATATATTTAAAATGCTGTTTATAAATATCAAATTTTATAAAAAATGCTTAATATAATAAGCAAAATTATGATATGGCTAACCTTACATAATATTATGCAACCAACGCAAATGGATTCGTGCAGGGTGCAGAAATAAAAATTGAACCATTAAAGACTATTTAAGATTTTTTTTATTTCTCTTCTATGATCTTCTACAACTTATATGGTTTAAAAAAAGAGAACCATATAAGGGATATAAGTACATATAAGTTTTTGATACCCTTGCCCCATTCACGAAACTAAAATAATCGAATTTGGCTTTTGATATTATATAATTTCCGAATCAATACCCAATGAACCAAACCCTTTACATCAAAAACATGGTCTGCCCCAGGTGTATTATGGCGGTAGAAACAGTGCTGGATGAACTGGAAATACCTTATAAAAGTGTGCAGTTGGGCCAGGTGGATTTGTCACAGGCTATGCCCAAAGGAAAAATGGAAAGTTTGGATAAAAAACTGAAAGGGCTTGGGTTTGAATTGTTGGAGTCAGGAAAGTCCACCATTATTTCCCAGATCAAGACTTTGATCATAGATCAGATTCATCATAAAAACGAAGCCTTAAGAGTTAATTTTTCCACCTTACTTTCTGACCAGCTCCACCATGATTACACCTATCTGAGCAGGCTTTTTTCCTCGGTAGAGGGCATTACCATTGAGAAATTCATTACCAAACAGAGGATTGAAAAGGTGAAGGAAATGCTGTTTTATGATGAACTCACTTTGGCGGAAATTGCCTTTAAATTGGATTACAGCAGCACTGCTTATCTATCTACCCAGTTCAAAAAAGAAACAGGCATGACCCCTACGCAATTCAAGAAGATGCATTCCCCGGGCCACAGGCATTTGGATAGCTTATGACAAAATCTTGAAAAAGAACCTCAAAATTCCATAACACTTGTTTTTCGAACTTGGTCGATATTTGTATTCTAAATTGATTGGAAGATGGAATTCGCAGAAAAAAACAAGCTAAAAAAAGATACTTTTCCGGTCGGCGGTATGTCCTGTGCGGCCTGCGCATCCAGTGTGGAGTCCATCCTTTCCAATACAGAAGGAGTAAGCAAGGCCAGTGTGAATTTTGCCAGCAACTCGGTATTGGTAGAATATGACCCGGCCATCAAAAAGGAAGATTTACGTTCTGCACTGCAAAGCGTGGGATACGAACTGATTATTGAAGAGGACAATCCATCAGAGGTGCAGGAAGAATTGCAGCGCCAGAAATATGAAGATATAAAGAAGAGGACCATTTGGTCGGCGGTTTTCACCTTGCCCGTATTCATCATCGGGATGTTTTACATGGAGTGGGTAATGGGGAGATGGATATCCATGGTACTTACTCTACCGGTACTGTTTTATTTCGGTAGGAGCTTTTTTGTAAATGCCTGGAAGCAGGCCAGACATGGCAAAGCCAATATGGATACATTGGTCGCGCTCAGTACCGGGATGGCATTCATTTTCAGTTTTTTTAATACGGTTTATCCGGATTTCTGGCATCAGCGGAGCATACATCCTCATGTTTATTATGAGGCTGCAGTGGTCATCATCACTTTTATTTCTCTAGGCAAGCTTTTGGAGGAAAAGGCCAAATCCAATACTTCTTCTGCCATTAAAAAGCTGATGGGCTTGCAGCCCAAGACCCTTAAGGCGATAGTCAATGGGGAGGAGCAGGAAATCCCGATTTCATCCGTAGAAAAGGGCTTTACGATTCTGGTAAGGCCGGGTGAAAAAATTCCGGTTGACGGGAAAGTGATTTCAGGCAGTTCTTATGTAGATGAAAGTATGATCACCGGTGAACCCGTTCCGGTCTCCAAAAGTAAGGGCGAAAAGGTATTTGCAGGTACAGTCAATCAAAAAGGCAGTTTCCATTTTGAAGCGGAGAAGGTAGGTGCTGAAACCTTGCTTTCCCAAATCATCAAAATGGTACAAGAAGCCCAGGGCAGTAAAGCCCCCGTACAGAAGCTAGTGGATAAAATTGCAGGGATTTTTGTACCCATCGTTATGGTGATAGCGGTTCTTACCTTCTTGATTTGGATGCTTGTGGGAGGGGATGAGGCCTTCACACATGCTTTGCTCACTTCTGTAGCGGTATTGGTCATTGCCTGTCCCTGTGCGCTGGGACTTGCTACCCCCACTGCCATTATGGTAGGTATGGGCAAAGGAGCTGAAAACAACATCCTGATCAAAGATGCTGAGAGTTTGGAATTGGGACATAAGGTGAATGCCGTTGTCCTGGATAAAACAGGTACCATCACGGAAGGTAAACCTACTGCTACGGATATGTATTGGGAAAAGGATGTTAAAGAAATTCCAATGCTGGAATCAATCTTATTGGCTTTGGAATCTCAGTCCGAACACCCCCTTGCCGAAGCCGTAGTGAAAAAACTCAAGGAAGATGGGGTGAAAGCATCTGATATTGACGCTTTTGAAAGCATCACGGGTAGGGGCATCAAAGCTTCAGGTGCATCCGGTAGAACCTATTTGATAGGAAACAGGGCTTTGATGCATGATCAGCAGGTTTCCATTTCGGAGGAAACAAAAACTATAGCCAGCAACTGGCAGGAAGAAGCCAAGACAGTTGTCTATTTTTCTGATGATAAATCCGTATTGGCAGTGATTGCCATTGCAGACAAAATCAAACCTAGTTCCAAATCAGCCATAGAAAAGTTGAAGAAACGAGGTGTGAAAGTTTACATGCTGACAGGAGACAACCAACAGACCGCTGAGGCAGTGGCCAAATCCTTAGGATTGACTTCATTTAAGGCCGAAGTCCTACCTTCTGACAAAGCGGATTTCGTAAAGGAGCTCCAGGGAAAAGGAAAGGTGGTGGCCATGGTAGGGGATGGAATCAATGATTCCCAGGCCTTGGCCCAAGCGGATGTCAGTATGGCTATGGGGCATGGCACTGACATTGCGATGGATGTGGCCAAGATGACCTTGATTACTTCCAATCTGGAATCCATTCCCAAAGCCTTGAAGTTGTCTTCCCTAACAGTGATGGGAATCAGGCAGAATCTCTTTTGGGCATTTATCTACAATGTCATTGGTATTCCCATTGCAGCAGGCGTATTGTACCCTGTTAATGGCTTTCTGCTGGATCCTATGATAGCCGGAGCAGCTATGGCTTTCAGTTCCGTTTCGGTGGTGGCTAATAGTTTGAGGTTAAAGGTGAAGGAATTGTAATTTATTAAACGGATGCAGGCTTTATTTTTAATAATTTACCAGGGATTCATTTTAAGATATTAGTAGATACTGGATATTAATAGATATTAGGGTTCAGTTTCAATGTTAAATTTAGAAATCAGTTTTCGAGTTAAGTATCACAATATCCTAATATCCAAAAATATCTACGAATATCATTCAGTAGCAAAAAAATAGGACTATGAGTGTATCATTTAAATAGATAAGAATAAATATAAAAAACATGAAAAAGATTCAATTCAAAACAACCATTATGTGCAACGGTTGCCTGGAGAAAGTGACCCCTCAATTGAATAATACTCAGGGTATAGAAAACTGGAGCGTGGACCTGCAAAATCCCGACAAAATCCTGACAGTGGAAGGACGAAATACAAATGAAGAGGATGTGATTACCGCAGTCAAGAAAGTGGGTTTTCAGATTGAGAGAGTTTGAGACTCCTAATTGGTTCAAGACTTTATGGTTCAAGACTTGGTCTTGGACCATAACACTGGCAGTCTGAAGACTGCAAATAGAAAGTCCAAGCCCGCCTGCTTGCGTCAGGCAGGTCTGAAGACTTGAACTAAATTGGAGTACTAGATTGGCAAGCAGGAACTGTAAAGGTTAAATGCTATTTTGGTGGTGGGTTCGGTGGCTGCAATCCAGGAGATTTAAAGTGGACGAAGGGCTATACTGTTCCATCTTTTGAAATATGCTCTTATGTGAAAGACGAACACAGGCAAGCAAGCGTTAGATTGGTAGGTTTTTAACATTTCAATTAAATAAGATTGAAATAATTCAGTCTATTATATCACAGAAATATCTGAAATATGGATAGAATAATATTAATGTTAATATTCGTCATGTTTTTATTAACAGGAAAATCTATAGCCCAGTTTTCATTAGGGCTTGATATGATTTCCAGAAAGGAGTTTTTTCAATATAATGATCCCGGTAATTTGATTTTACCCGATGGTTTTAGCCACCTGTCTTATGGGGTTTTTGGGAAGTATGTATTTGAGAATAACTTGTTTTTAGAGTCTGGGATTTATTGGTTTTCTTATGGAAGGAGTTTAAATTTTAGACCTGATCCTGGTCAGAGCTTTTTTTTTGAGACCTTGAGCAACCCTGAGAGATTTTTAACCTTTCCTGTAAGGGTAGGCTATAAGTTTGACCCATTAAGTCCAGGTTCTGAATTTATGAATAAACTTAGTATTCAACCTTTTCTCGGTTTTGCCACCTCTTTCAATAGGCATATCGGATTTAAGGGTACTGAAACGAACCAAACCATAATTAATGAAAGAAGGACCAATACCTATTTTGAAGGGGGATTGGGTTTGGGTTACAGGGTTTTCAGGAAAATGGAAATCATGTTTCAATATGGCTTTTTGAAAGGGAACCATGATTTTGTTAGAAGGGAAGTAAATTATATTGGTAATTCTGGCGAGACTGTCAACTCCACTATCATTTCAAATGGTTCGGCAAGGCATTGGGGTTTAAGGTTTCAATATGATTTTTGAAACTCCAATAATAATTCTATACCTTTAATCCAATGAACTTCTTTATCTTTGATCCGTAAATACCAACCGTGAAGTCACTTATCAAAATAGCACTCCTTGTTTTCTATGTGTTTTTCAACGCAGGGTTGAGCTATTCTATGCATTTTTGTGGTGATGATTTTCAGAGGATCAATGTATTTGCAGAATATAAAACCTGCTGTGAGTCCAGTACCCCGATGTCTGGATGTTGCGACGATGTTTCGAATTTGGAACTTCCCAATACCGATCAGCAGGTTTCAGATATTTTGGATTTCCAACCTCAGACTTTCGAATTATTGAATGCTGAGGTTTCATTTGAATTACCCTTAAATTTTATTGTTTCTGAAGAGAAAACAGCCTTTGCTGATACTTCTCCCCCGATATTACATGATACCCCGATTTATATTTTTTGTCAGGTATTCCTGATTTGATTTTTTTGTTTCACGCAAAGGCGCTAGGGCGCAAAGACCGCAAAGTATTATTTATTGCACCTAGTTTGGGCTGAAGACCTGTCAGGTTTTCAAAACCTGACAGTTCTAGTCATAGCTTTATTCGCTATTTCCCCTTTATCAAAATAATAGGTTTACTTTAGGATTTAATATCTATAAGTATCTGAATATCAATTAATATCTGATTATAAAAATCAAAATTTCAATCAGAAAAACAGCATTTAGTCCAAGAAACTATGCTCAATACTATAATAAAATTCTTCCTCGAAAATAAACTGGTCACCGTCATCCTACTTGTCCTTGTAGTGGCATGGGGAATCGTGACGGCACCGTTTAACTGGAATACCGGTTTTCTTCCCAATGACCCTGTGCCAGTTGATGCCATTCCGGATATTGGGGAAAACCAGCAAATCGTCTTTACCGACTGGATGGGACGCTCTCCGCAGGATGTGGAGGATCAGATTACCTATCCGCTGACTACTTCCCTTTTGGGAATGCCAGGAGTCAAGTCTATCCGAAGTACTTCTATGTTCGGTTTTTCTTCCATTTACATCATTTTCGAAGATGACGTGGAATTTTACTGGAGTAGATCCAGGATTTTGGAAAAGCTCAATTCCTTGCCGTCAGGATTGCTACCCGAGGGGGTACAACCCAAACTCGGGCCGGATGCAACTGGTCTTGGGCAAGTATATTTTTATACACTTGAAGGAAGAGATGAAAATGGCAATCCAGTAGGTGGCTGGGACCTACACGAACTCCGTAGCATTCAGGATTACTATGTGCGCTATGGCTTGGCTGGGACAGAAGGAGTCGCAGAGGTAGCGACCATTGGTGGACATGTCAAGGAATACCAAGTGGACCTGGATCCTGTGGCCATGAAGGCCCACAACGTCTCCATGATGCAGGTGATGAATGCCATCAAGCAATCCAACCTCGATATCGGCGCCAATACCATGGAGATCAATCAGGTGGAATTTATTGTGAGGGGCTTGGGCTATGTGAAGTCTCTGGAGGACATCGAAAAGGCGGTAGTCAAAACCAGCAACAATGTCCCCTTGAGAATCAGGGATATTGCCAAAGTGAATATTGGGCCGGCAAGTAGGGCGGAAAGGGCTATTTTGGACAAGGGTGGTGCCGAAGCAGTAGGTGGCGTGGTAGTGGCACGCTACGGAGACAATCCTCTTCAGGTAATTGATGCACTCAAAGCTAAAATCGATGAAATCACCCCAGGACTTCCGAGCAAAACGCTGGAAGATGGTACGGTCTCCAAGGTGACTATAGTGCCTTTCTATGACCGTTCTGGACTGATCAAGGAAACCTTGAATACACTGAATGAAGCCATCAGCTTGCAAATTTTGATTACCATCATTGTGATCATGGTGATGGTGTATAACCTTCGAGCTTCGATTTTGATCTCCGCATTGTTGCCATTGGCAGTCTTGATGTGTTTTATCATGATGAAGTATGTAGGCGTGGATGCCAATATTGTGGCGCTTTCGGGTATTGCCATTGCCATTGGAACCATGGTGGATTTGGGGATTATTCTGAATGAAAATATACTTAGGTATCTCGAAGAGTCTGATGATAAAAAGTCCAAACTCCAGATTATTTATGATGCGACCACAGAGGTGAGTTCGGCGATCTTGACAGCTGTGATGACTACGATTGTCAGCTTCTTGCCTGTATTTACTCTGCAGGCAGCGGAAGGGAAGTTGTTCGGGCCATTGGCCTATACCAAGACCTTTGCTTTGATCGCAGCTTTAATCTTTACTTTGATCTTTATGCCGGCTTTTGCCCATTGGGTGTTTGGAGCGAAAGTGAAGTCCAAGAATTATAAGACGGTGCTGAATATCGCCATGGCAGTTTTGGGCTTAGTGCTACTGTTCTATTTCCCTTGGGCGGGATGGGTCTTATTGGCTTTTGCAGCCAATCATTTGATCCATCACTTTTTCCTAAAACAAACAAAAGAGGGACGCTACAAAAATCAGATTGCCATGCTGATAGCTGTGGTGGCAGTATCCGTTTTATTGGCGATTGAGTGGAGACCATTGGGCTTGACCCAATCTGTATTCGTTAACTTTATTTTTATTGGTCTGGTAGTGGGTTTGGTTTTGGGGGTATTCGCCTTGTTTATCCACTACTATGCGCAACTGCTAAATTGGTGCTTGGAAAACGCTAAAATCTTTTTACTGATCCCTTTGACAGTTATCCTTTTGGCTTTGAATATTTGGATAGGGTTTGGAAATATTTTCGGTTTTGTGGCTACCGGTTTTGACAAATTGGGAGTCAATATCCGCACCACATCTGTTTGGTCGGGCCTGACCCATACCTTTCCTGGCATGGGCAAGGAGTTTATGCCAGCCTTGAATGAAGGCTCTTTTCTTTTGATGCCTACCTCTATGCCTCACTCCGGCGTGGAGGCCAATATGCAGATTGTAAAGCAGCTTGATATGTTGGTGCAGGCCATTCCGGAGGTGGAAATGGTGGTTGGAAAAGCAGGTAGGGCAGAAAGTCCGCTTGATCCCGCTCCCATGTCCATGTATGAAAATATCATCAATTACAAGACTGAATACCTTCAGGATGATGATGCCCGCAAACTCCGATTTGAAGTAGATCGAGAGGGAAATTATCAGCTTGAGGTTAATGGTAAAACCTGGTGGTATGACCGTCAGGATGGGGCTATATGGGATGAAGAAAAGAATTACATGGAGGAATCCCAGCGCAGGTCGGTGATTAGAAATGTCGCCAAATACTTGGTGCCAAATGAAAGACGTGGTCAATACTTCCGTCAGTGGAGGGATGAAATCCGCACGCCTGATGATATATGGGATGAAATCCAAGTGCGTACCTCCAATCTTCCCGGGGTAACTTCCGCACCTAAACTCCAGCCTATCGAAACCCGCTTGGTGATGTTGCAGACGGGAATGCGTGCTCCTATGGGGATGAAAGTGTATGGTCCAGATTTGGAAACCATAGAGGATTTCAGCTTGAAGTTGGAGTCGGTGTTGAAAGAAGTGCCTTCCGTAAAGTCTGAGGCAGTTTTTGCAGACCGTTCTTTGGGCAAGCCGTATTTGGAGATTGATTTGGATAGAACCCAACTGGGTAGGTTTGGGCTGAATATTGCCGATGTGCAGGAATTTATCGAAGTGGCGATAGGCGGAATGACCTTGAGCACGACGGTAGAAGGCAGGGAACGCTATGCCATCCGTGCCCGATATGCCAGAGAGTACAGGGATGATCCCGAAGCTTTGAAGCGGATTTTGGTCAGTACGCCTACGGGAGCACAGATACCTTTGGGGCAGTTGGCAGAGATCAATTACAGACCTGGACCCATGATGATCCGTGGGGAAAACACCTTCTTGGTGGGCTATGTGCTATTTGATAAGCGGGATGGCTTTGCTGAGGGTTCAGTGGTAGATGATGCCCGAAACTTTATCCAACAAAAAATTGACAGCGGTGAGTTAAAAGTACCTACCGGGGTGTCCTACACTTTCTCCGGAAGTTACGAAAATCAGATCCGTGCCGAAAAGCGCTTGGCGATTGTGATACCCCTGTGTTTGGCGGTGATTTTCCTGATTCTTTACCTGCAGTTCCGCTCCACAGCCATGGTCTTGATGATCTTCTCAGCCATTGCCATGGCATTTTCAGGAGGTTTTATGATGCTTTGGCTGTATGGTCAAGACTGGTTTTTTGACTTTAACTTCTTAGGGACCAACATGCGGGAACTCTTCCAAATGCGCACCTTCAATCTTTCGGTGGCAGTTTGGGTGGGCTTTATCGCCCTCTTCGGTATCGCTACCGATGATGGGGTAGTGATGGGAACCTATTTGAAACAAAGCTTCGAAAAAATCCAGCCAGAAAATGTAAAAGAAGTACGAAAAGCAGTCTTGGAAGCCGGACTGAAAAGGGTTAGACCTTGTCTGATGACAACAGCAACCACTTTATTGGCTTTGCTTCCCGTACTGACAAGTTCAGGCCGAGGCTCCGACATCATGATCCCTATGGCGATACCTGCTTTTGGGGGGATGACGGTGGCGTTGATTTCACTGTTTATTGTGCCGGTGCTTTATGGGAAACTTAGGGAGTATCAGATAAGGGGTTAGATTCAAAATTGATATTAATGGATATTAGATATTGGTGGATATTGGTTTTGGTATCAAACGTTTATTTGGTTATTGGAAAGTGCTAAAGGATTTTGATGGATATTCATTGATATTAGATATTGGGCTGGTCTTCAGGCGTTTAATTTGAATATTTAGCTGGTTGGCAATTGAGGAGATGGGGTAAATGTTATTAGTAGTCTTTGGTTTAAGTAATCTTTTAATGATATGGAAGAGAAAAAGGGGTATATAAAATTGGAGGATTTGGAGGTGTATAAATTGTCCAGACAGCTGTCGCGGAAGGGATGGGTTATTTATAAAAAAATGGATTGGCAGACACGAAAAATTATTGGTGATCAATTTATTGAATCGACAGATTCTATTGGGGCAAATTTAGCTGAGTCCTATGGTCGGTTTCATTATCTTGATAGAATTAGGTTTCTCTACAATAGCAGAGGATCTATGATCGAGGCCGTAAATCATTGGTTAAGCTTAATGCTTGAAAGAGAGATTATTCCAAAGGAGGAGTTTGATGACTTCAAGCAAGTGTCTGACAAACTTTCACTCAAACTCAACAACTACATTCAATCTATTTACAATTCAAAAAAGGAATTGAAATGAACAGATTTACAGAAAAATATTGCCTATCTGAATACTTGAAATCAAAGGAACAGCTTAGAGCTCTGGTACAATATCAATCAATATCCAATATCCACAAATATCTTTTCCTAGTGTTTATTTGGCTGTTGAATATAGGATTAGCCCAAGGTCAAACTTTAAACCAATACCTAGAAGAAGCAGCCGAAAACAACCCCGGACTTCAAGCATCTTTTAAAGGGTATCAGGCTTCATTAGAAAAAACAAACCAAGTAAGCCTTGAATCCCCTCAATTGAACATTGGTGTTTTTACCAGACCGATGGAGCTGTTGATGGGGAATCAGCGGGCAGAGGCATCGGTGATGCAGATGTTTCCTTGGTTTGGGATGCTAAGGACGCAGAAGGATGAAGCCACGCTGATGGCTGAGGCCAAATACGAGGAATTCAGACAGCAGCGGAATGTACTTCTGTATCAGGTCAAGGAGACTTACTTCCAATTGCAGCAATTGCAAAATACCATTGACATTACCGCATCCAATTTGGAGATTTTGAGATCTTTGGAGCAATTGGCTATCATCCGCTATCAGGGAGGAAGTACTTCTGAGGCTGTTTCATCTGTGTCTTCAGCGGTAAGAAGGCCAACACGGGGTAGCCAACAGGGAAGTGGAGATGATGGCATGGGCATGGGAGGTGGAGGTTCTTCCGCTACTTCTTCAGGGCAATCCTCAGGTGCTGCTTCCATGAACAGCATGGGTTCGGGTGGAGGTTCCGGTAAACTCACGGATGTACTCCGACTGCAAGTTCAGATCAAGGCTTTAGAGTCTGATTTGGAACAGTTGGAGGTGGACAAGCGCCCATTGACAGTAAGGTTCAATCAACTATTAGGTAGGGATAAAAACGAAGTTGTAGCCATAGAAAGCCAGTCGGAAAGTCAAAAAGCTAAGGGTTGGGAAGTAGAAATGCTTGAGCAAATTTTGGAGACCAATCCCATGCTGTTGATGCTGGAAAAAGAAGGTTTGGCCTATCAGAAGCAAGGTGAAATGGCCAAATTGGAAGGTAAGCCCATGTTTGGATTGGGATTGAATTATATGGTGTTTTCCCCTAGACCTGAAATGGGCGTGCCTGGTGGTATGGGCGGAATGGATTATATGCCAGCAGGTATGGGCAATAATATGATCATGCCGATGGCAACGGTTTCCCTGCCGATTTACCGCAAAAAGTACAAAGCCATGGAAGCAGAATCCAAGCTTTACTGGGAAGCCAATGAAAGGCAAAAAGAAGACCTGCAAAGAAATCTGGAAACTGAATTTGAAACCATCTTGGTGTCCATCAAAGATGCTGACCGTAAAATCCGACTCTTACAAGATCAAATTGAATTGACCGAGCAAACCTTGGAACTTTCCGTGACTTCATACGCGACGGAAGGCAGTTCCTTCGAAGAGATCTTGAGCATCCAAAGAGAATTGCTGGATTTCAGGTTGAGTTTGCTGAATACGAAGATTGAGAGGGAGATTCAGTTGGCGAGATTAGAAACGTTGGTTGGAGTTTGAAATATGGTAGAAATACGATTGAAATAAAGTGGAAATACAATTGAAATACTATAGAGATAGGAATATGAATCAATGGTTAGGCATTTAATATTACCCAAAATACCTTCAGGGTTCCAAAAACCTCAAAGGTCAGGCTGTCTCAAATCTTATGTCTTATGTCTTAAATCTTGAGTCTAAAAAAACATGAACAAAAATAAACATATAGTAATCATCATCCTCGGCTGCCTTTTCTTTGGAGGGGTAGCGGGATATCTGATTCGTGGGGGAGGGGAAGAGCATCCTGATCACGAGCATACGCATATTGATGAAAACGGGGTGGAATATACTTGCTCTATGCACCCGCAAATCCGTCAAAATGAACCTGGGCAATGTCCGCTTTGCGGTATGGCACTTACTCCAGTCAGCAATAAAAAGGGCGGAGAATCCAGCCCCTTTGTGTTGGAAATGACTCCCGAGGCAGTTGCTCTTTCCAACGTGCAGACTGTCAGGGTTAAATCCGGGGCTGGTACTGGGAAACTTTCCCTAACAGGAAAAATCCAAGCCAATGAACAGCGTGTGAAAAGTCTTACTGCCAATTATGCGGGAAGGGTGGATCAATTGTTTGTCAATTTTACCGGGCAAGAAGTTCAAAGAGGGCAAAAACTGGCCACATTGTATTCCCCAGAACTGGTCAATGCCCAAAAGGAGCTGTTGGAAACGGCCAAAATCAAAGATCGTCAACCGGAATTGTATCAAGCTGCCAAAGAAAAACTGAGACTTTGGAAGATTTCGGAGGAGCAGATTGCTGCTATAGAAAGTTCAGGTCAGGTTCAGACCCAATTTGATGTCTATGCTGATGTGGCTGGTGTGGTGACAGCAAGAAATATTGCGGTGGGAGATTTTGTGAGTAGGGGATCGGCTTTGTTTGAAATCGTTGATTTAAGTAATGTTTGGGTAATTCTTGACGCTTATGAATCTGATCTAGGGGCAATTCGAAAAGGAGATGATTTGAGTTTCTCGGTTTCTGCTTATCCGGGAAGGGCTTTCAATGCTAAGGTGACTTATATCGACCCTGTCTTGAATCCCGATACCAGAACAGTAGGCGTTCGTGCGGAAGCAACGAATCGGAATTTTGAATTGAAACCGGAGATGTTTGTCTCAGCCAATATCTCTACAGGCCAAGCGGCTCAGTCAGGTTTGATGATTCCCAAGACAGCGATACTTTGGACAGGGCCTAGATCGGTGGTCTATGTGCAGGTAGGTGATAAGGAAGCTCCGGCGTTCGAGATGCGTGAGGTAGAATTGGGGCCAAGGGTAGGTGAAGACTACTTGGTTTTGTCAGGAGTAGAAGAAGGTGATCAGGTGGTCAGCAATGGGGTTTTTGCCATTGATGCAGCGGCACAGTTGAGTGGTAATTACAGCATGATGACAAGGCCTGAAGTGAAGACTTTGGATACACCCGAGGAATTTAGAAAGCAACTTACGGCGTTTGTGCAAAGCTACTTGCCTATCAAGGATGCTTTGGTAAAAACTGATCCAAAAGCTACCCAATCAGCCATCAGTCCGGCCAAAGCCAGTTTGTCCAAAGTGGATATGAAGCTTTTAGACAACAAAGCCCATGACATTTGGATGGATTTGCTCAGACCGATGCAAAGCAGTCTAGATAAAATCACTCAGACCTCTGATGTGGAGGAGCAGAGGAAGCATTTCGAGACTTTATCTGACGACCTGATTGAAGCGGTGGAGTATTTCGGTGTATTGGACCAAACGCTTTACCGTCAATATTGTCCTATGGCTTTTCGAGATGAAGGAGCCTATTGGTTGAGCTCAGAAAAAGAAATCCGCAATCCATATTTCGGGGACATGATGCTGACTTGTGGTGAGGTCAAGGAAACATATCAGCCGGGTAAGAGAGTTACTTCATCATCTGGCAATCAGCCGGAGGTGAAGCATGTTCATTAAATGATATATTGTAGAGATATAGTGGGAATATGGTTGAAATACAGTAGAAATATGGTAGAAGTACAGTTGAAATAAAATAGATATAGAGTAAAAAAATGGGAAGTTTTTCAACGAAAACTTCCCTATAAAAACCGTGAAAAAAATGGAATAAGATGCTTAAAGGTACAAAATGGATCACAGTGCTGAAATACCCTATATAGGGTATTTTTTCACTGAAATTATTTCCAAAAATCAATTTTATATTCGAATTATATTAAATCAAAAATTCGGGCTAATTCTTTAACTTTTGCGAAATCGGTTTTTGAAACTTTTTACCTTGGGTCGAATCTTGAAATTTATTTTCAGCCATCACATTTTCCATCTGTACCTGATTTCGGACTTTTGCAAAAAAATCAAGAAAGTCTCTGGTATTCCTTTTATTTTTGAATTCTCAAAAGACACCCAGCAATAACCTCATGAATAAAGCCATTTTTCTGGTTTTTTTATTTTGCGTGCTTTCCGTTTCAGCCACAGCACAGAAAAAGATCAATTCCTCTTACCGTCTTCATATCCGTGAAGCCTCTGATCCCGTAATCATTGACGGGATGATTGATGAAAAGACCTGGGCAGAAGCAGAGGTGGCAACGGATTTTTTCATGATCATACCCATGGACACTTCATATTCGAATGTGCGAACGGATGTTCGTATGGCTTATGATGAAAAGCACCTTTATTTGCTGGTAGAGAATTTTCATGCTGTAGATGGACCCTACATGGTAGAGTCTCTACGTCGCGATTTTACATTTGGACGAAATGATAATTTTCTTTTGTTTCTTGACCCTTTTGATGATCAGTTAAATGGGTTTTCCTTCGGTGCCAATGCAGCAGGAGCACAATGGGACGGGATCATGTTTAATGGGGGACAGATCGACCTGAGCTGGGACAATAAATGGGTATCCAAAGTTGTCAATTATGAGGACAAATGGGTCTTTGAAGCTGCCATACCTTTTAAGTCTATCCGCTACAAGGACGGCATTACAGAGTGGGGGATTAATTTCAGCCGTATGGATTTGAAAACCACCGAGAAGTCTGGATGGGCGCCGGTACCCCGGCAGTTTCCTTCCGCTTCACTGGCCTATACAGGCGTTTTGGTCTGGGATACCCCACCACCTTCCCCAGGACCGAATGTTTCCGTGATCCCTTATGCTCTTGGCGGTATGAACAGGAATATTCAGGAGGGGGGAGCGGCTGAGTACAGGAACGCTTTTGGTATGGATGCCAAAATAGGCCTAAGCTCATCACTCAACCTTGACCTTACCGTCAATCCGGATTTTTCCCAAGTAGAGGTAGATAGGCAGGTGACCAATTTGGAGCGATTTGAACTCTTCTTTCCGGAAAGGAGACAGTTTTTTCTAGAGAATGGGGATATTTTCGGAAACTTTGGTTACGAAACCATCAGGCCATTTTTTTCCAGAAGAGTAGGACTGGATGCACCGATACTTGGTGGAGCGAGGCTAAGTGGAAGGGTGAATAAAGATTGGAGAATAGGGGCCATGAGCATGCAGACTGGTTCTGTACCGGAGCAAAACCTCGGTGGTCAAAACTATTCTGTCATCTCTCTTCAGCGTAGGGTTTTTTCGCGGTCCAACATCGGCGCGATTTTGGTCAACAGGCAATCTGCTCCCTTTGATTTACCGGTAGGAGAGGAGAGGAGGTTCAGTGCCTATAACAGGAACTTGGGAATGGAGTTTAATTATGCATCCTCCAATAACTTATGGACGGGAAAAGCTTTTGTGCTCAATTCTTTTAGTCCTGTTCAGGGGAATGGCATGGTGCATGCCGCGAATCTCAGGTATGCATCGGGTAATCTCACCTGGAACTGGAGGCATGAATATGTTTCTGATAATTATACGGCAGAAGTGGGGTTCGTGCCCCGTACGGGATTTTACAAAGCCAGCCCCAGCATAGGATACCTCTTTTTCCCAAAAAGTAAAACCATCCTGAGTCATGGCCCTGAATTCAATGTTAACCTCTTTTACAATACTTCCTGGGAACTTACGGACAACGAGTCCTATGTATTATATAGGGTGAGGTTCAGAAGTCAAAGTAACCTGTTTGTTTGGGGAGCTTATGATTACATCAAGCTTCAGCAGCCTTTTGATCCGACCAACTTTTCGGGGCAAAGACTGGAATCCGGTACAGAACACCAATGGTACTCTATGGGAGGTGAATTTACCTCTAAGCCACAAAGTATATTCACTTATTCTGCATCCGGACGCGTGGGTGGGTATTTTGCCGATGGGGACAGGTATAATGTAGCTGGCGAAATGGGGTACAGGTTTCAGCCCTATTTCAGCATCACGATGAATGCGAATTATAATGAGATCCACCTTCCTGAACCTTGGAATGTCACCAGCTTTTGGCTTGTGGGACCAAGAATGGATTTGACATTGACCAATACTTTCTTCATCACCACCTTTGTCCAATACAATGAGCAGATTGAAAACATCAACCTCAATGCCCGCTTGCAGTGGAGGTTTGCGCCTGCCTCTGATATTTTCCTGGTGTTGACAGACAATTACCTTCCTGCTCCATTTTATGCCAAAGACAGGTCTGTCGCATTAAAATTCACTTATTGGTGGAATATGTAAGGCTTTACGAGGAGATTGGATATTTTTGCAAAATGGAAACACAACCCAACAACCCTCTTCATGGTGTGAGACTGGTAGACATCCTTGAGCACCTGGTGAATAAATATGGCTGGGAAAGACTTGGAGAAAGGATCAATATCAGGTGTTTTACCCATGAACCCTCCATCAATTCCAGTCTTAAGTTTCTCAGAAAACAGGAATGGGCAAGGAAAAAAGTTGAAGAACTTTATATCCGTGACATAAGCAGGAGGAAGTAATTTTTGGTACCTGGTTTACATTTATAATTGTATGTATTATATATATCTGAAATTCCACTACAAACCAAATTAAATAAGGACCTAAGTTAACCCGATAGTAATTGATTTTGGATCCGCCACGACCAGTTATTTGTAGGTATTGTTTTGGAACAACTATTTGTATCAGAAATTGATGCTGCTGACAAAGAAGTGTATGACCTTATGTTATTACTATGATTTTGGGTTGATTGCATTTTCGTTTTTTTTTAAATAATACCAAAGTCTAAAATCTTGGATTTTGTGATGTAATACAAATTTAAAATTCTGAAATTCATTTTTCTTAAGTATCTCATTTTCAGTTGAAATTATTTGATCTTTTCAAGTAAAAAATAATTTGTTTATTGATTTTTTTGTTTCATATTAGTCCCCGGAAATAGCTGATTGACGCATTGCCGAAAAATGGTAATCACCCAATGACTTTATCCAACAACAATTGAATGCATGTTGATTTTGAAAAAAAAGAAATTTTCATGCAACAAAATTGCCGGCCTTTAGGAAGGTGATAATCAAAAAAACAAATGTCAAGCACATGAAAAACAAAACAAAATTGATCCTTGCCAATATGTTTGCATTGGTAGCGGTCGTGACGATTTTCTCAGCGTCAAAATCTTTAGGTATTGAGTTGGGGTTGAGCTCCCAAGCATTGGTTCCGACAATCCTATTGTTGGCAGTTCCGCAAATGGGCTTTGCTTACCTTTATTGGAAATCTTCTATAGATAAGAAAAAAGCCTTGGCTTAAGAAAAGTACTTAATCACCCTGATTAATAGTTACGAACCCGTTGCAGCCTCACTGTCAACGGGTTTTGTTTTTTCATGTTTTCAGGGATCCTTTACCTTGATTGTTTTGCTAGGAAAGAGTTCCGGTAGTCCACTTTTATATTGTACTATATCAAAACCACCTTGATTAGGTCTTATGGTCTTGTCAGGGCTGACTGATGGAATTCCATTCTGAGTGGGAAAAACTGCTATTCCACCCATGGGGTCAGGCCTCATGGTTTTGCTGGGAGTGATGTTCGGTATTCCATTTTTTGTTTCAAAAATATCATAACCGCCCATTGTATTGGGTTTAATTACTTGCACGGGTATAATGTCCTGTATTCCATTGGTGGTGCTGTACACCTGCTTGACTCCACTTTGCGGATTTGTTGTGATCACCTGAGAAGGAAAAGGCTGTTGAATTCCGTTTTGGTGGTTGTAGACGTTCTGGGTATTGGGAGCTACGGTTTTGATGGTTTGGGAAGGAAAAATGGAAGGTATTCCATTGCTTGTCTGGAATGTCTGCATGGTCTGTGCGGAAAGTAATCCAAAAACAATGGAGAAGCAGAAGGTGAATATTTGGGTTTTCATGACAGAGAGCGTTTGGTTGTATCTTAATATAAGTAAAAAACAGGAGAAGGTTTTGTAAAAGGTGAAAAAATAATAAGATTAACCTTTAATATTTCCCTGAGATAAAGAGTTTATTCACTCTTCAGGATATCCGCAGGATTGCTTCTTGCTACATGCAAGGTGTGAAATCCTACCACCAAAAGGGTGAGGCACAGCACTCCAACACCCACCAGAACAAACTGGCTGTAGGGCATATCGATCCGGTAGGCAAATTCCATTAGCCATTCTTTTCCAAAGTAATAGGCCGGAAATGCAGCAAACGCAAATGAAGTCAATACCAATATTACGTATTGCTTGCTGATCAATGCAATGATCTGAAACACTCCGGCACCCAGGATTTTTCGAATGCTGACTTCTTTGGTTCTTTGGGCAATGGTAAAAGAGGACAAGCCAAATAATCCCAAAATGGAGATCAGGATGGAAATCACAGCTGCAAAGGACAACACTCCCTGGATTTTTCTATCGGATTCATAGAACCCTTCCAATACCTCATCCAGGAAAATAAATCCGGATGCTTCATAAGGAAATGCTTCTTCCGTCAGTTTTTCCAACTCTTGTTTGGCATAGGACAGGTTATGGGAAGAGGAAACTTTAACGGTAAGCAGGAAAAAATAGTCAGGATTGTAGGTCAATACCATAGGCATGATTTCCTCTTTTAGATTTCTCGCGTTGAAGTTTTCTACCACTCCGACTATCACATGTGGTTCAGTTCGGAAATTGAGGTTCATTCCGATCAAAGTCTCAGGATCCAAAGCTGTGGTGGCATTGATGAAATTCCTATTGACCAAGATTTCATTTTGTTTATTGTTCGGTTTTCTTCCGGCCAAAAGTCGGATGCCATTGACTGATACAAAGGCAGAATCCACATTCATGATATGCACATTGACACGGGTTTCAGCAGAATCCATCATCAAGTAAGCATCTGAGGTCCAAATGCTGTTGGAAGAGACCAGGTTGTTACTCAGGCTCACACTTTCTACGTAGCTTTCATTTTTGATTCTTTCTGCTAGTACCTCTCTCTGATTTCTGTCTCCCATAAAAGGAAGATTGGTATACAGTAATGCCTCTTTTTCAAAACCCAAAGGTTGTGAGCTGATAAATTTGAGTTGGCTGCTGAGTACAAGGACCAGAATGATGAAAGTAATGGATGCCGTAAACTGAAGCACAGCGAGATTTTTTCTCAAAAATACTCCGATCGAAAATTTATATTCCTGATGAAGTTCCCCTTTAAGGGCCCTTTGAGGCTGATAATTGGACAGCACAATGGCCGGGTATATGCCTGAAACGAAAGTGAGTACCAACGAATTGACAAGCAAAAAGGCCAAGCTCTGAAGGTCGATAAAGGACACTTCAAAACTTTTGGGGAGGTAATCTGAAAAGTAGTTTTTGAACATGTCTGCAAAAAACAATGCTGCTATGGAGGCAATGAGGGCCATCACAAAGGTTTCACAAAGAAACTGATAAATCAACTGGGGCCGGTTACTCCCCAAAGTTTTCCTGATCCCTACTTCTTTGGTTTTGTTGATGGCCAAGGCTGTTTCCAGATTGATGAAATTGAGGCAGGCCAAAAGCAATATTATGATCCCAATGTAGATAAGTCCTTTCAGAAGAGGCTTTGAAACTGTTGTGTCATCGTAGTTTTCGCTGAAATGCATTTCCGCCAGTGGTTCACCGATAAAAGTGGTTTCACTGTCTTCTCCGAGGTGTTTTTTGGAAATAGAAAGCAGTCCTTTATCCAGTTCCTGTTTACCGGAGTTTGCATTCAATTTGACAAAAAGCTGGCTCATGGTATTGAGATTGGTCCAGCTGTGAAGCCCCAACCAATCTTCTCTTTCTTTGGAAGCAATGGTTTCAAAGGAGATAAAATCAGTGAAGTAAAAGTCGGTATTTTCTGTAAAGTCAGCTACTACTCCTTTGACCTGAGCAAAAGCAGAATCAGAAGCATCAATCCATAAAATTTCCTTGCCTAAAACCTCATTGGGAGTTTGGCCTGGGAAATACTTTTCCAGGCTGCTTTCTGTAATGACAACTGAAAATGGCTCGTCCAGGGCAGTTTCCTCATTTCCTGAAA
Source organism: Arthrospiribacter ruber (assembly GCF_019343195.1). GTDB lineage: Bacteria > Bacteroidota > Bacteroidia > Cytophagales > Cyclobacteriaceae > Arthrospiribacter > Arthrospiribacter ruber. Next base: position 343,644 of record NZ_RPHB01000002.1, on the reverse strand, counting down.
GCCACTTTCTCTGAAAAATCCTGAAAAAACCTTGGTTGGCAAAAGCGACTTTGTCACTTCTTCCGATCACTTTGTTTTCCTCTGGGATCACTATCATGGTTTCATAGAGGGTATATAGCCTGCCTTTTTCCTTTACAAATGAGAGTTCCTCATCTATGATCTCTCCGAGTGGACCGTTGGTTCCGGAAGTTTTGAAGGTGCTCCCCTCTTCCCATTCCGAAATTGTGTTGATTCGATAAATCCTGTCGCTGTCCGCGTGAAACCTGTCAAAACTGTATGCATGCAATACTACATGGAAAATGACCAGACATATGCCCATCCCAAGAGACAGGCCCAGGACATGTACCAAGGTTCTGAGCTTATTGCGTCGGATGTTCCTGATTGCTATGGTAAAGTAATTTTTGAGCATGGTTCAAGAATTTGGTCAGGTGTAGTAAGAGGGCTTTATTCGCTTTTCAGTGCATGGACAGGGTTGGACCAAGCTGCTTTGATAGATCGGTATCCTACGGTGGTGAAAGCGATCATAGCAACTATGATAATGGAAAGCAGGTAAAGTTCATAGGATAACTCTATTTTGGAAGCATAGTTCTCAAGCCATTTTTTCATTACAAAAGTCGCCAAAGGGGCTGCCAGCAAAAATGCAATAAGCAACAAACTGACATACTCTTTGGTGAATATGCCCAGCACCTGGGCAGAACTGGCTCCCAATACTTTTCGGACACCGATTTCTTTGACCCTAACAGATGCCATGAAGGAAACCAATCCATAAAGGCCAATACAACCTACAGCTACAGCTATGCAGGAAAAAATCAAAAACAAAAGGGTCAACCTCTCTTCCGCTTCATAAAAGCGTGCGATTTTTTCGTCCAGAAACATGTATTCAAAGCCAAATTCGGGATAAAGTCCCGAGAAGATATTCTCTGCCTCAGCCAATACCATATTGGCATTGGCATTGCCGATTTTCAAACCTACGGTACTAAAAAGGTGGGGATTGTTGAATATAGCCATAGGTTCTATTTCACTTTTTAGAGATTTGGTATAAAAGTCCCTCAGCAAGCCGGTAACCGGGGCGTCAATTCCTCCGATATTGATGTAAGTGCCTAGCATTTCTTCCGGGTTTTCAAATCCGGCTTTTCTGGCAAAAGCTTCTGTCACCAAATATCTGCTGACACTATCTTCCCGGATTAGGTTTTCTCCGGCCATGAGCTGTAAACCATAAGTATCCAAGTAATACTCATCAGCAGGTTTGATGTATACAGTATATTCCTCCCCACTTTCTTTCAAAATGGCATTGGTGGAGGAAGTGGAAGTTGAGGCCGGTTCTGTAAATGAGAGGGATACAGCGCTTATCCCGTTCAGGTTCCTAAGTCTCTCAGCCAGTAGGTTTGACTTTTCCTTGTCTCTTTCAGGGATAGAAAAAGTGACAACGGCATCTTTTTGAAAGCCAAGATCGCCTGACCTCAAATGGTTCATCTGCATTACTAAAACCAAAGTACCGATAATGAAAAACTGGGTGATCATAAACTGGAATATCACCAGCCCTTTTCTCATGGTATAAGATCCGGTCTGTTTGCTTTGTGACTGCTCCTTGATGGCCCGGATTGGATTGAGCTGGCTGATGGTCAGGGAAGGATAGGCTCCTGAAATGATGCTGACAACCAACCATATAGAGAGCATGGTGCAAATGCCCATAGGTGTGAATAGGACGGTAAATTCTGCTTTTGTACCAAGGAAGTTGTTTAGGTAAGGCAGGGCAGTTCCGGCCAGTACAAATGCCGTCATCAAAGAGAAAAGCGTGATAAGGCTGGTTTCACTTAAGAATTGTCCGATTATGTGGGACTTTTGGCCCCCGAATACTTTTCGTAGTCCCACTTCTTTGGCCCTCTTTCCGGAAAGTGCTGTGCTGAGGTTGATGAAATTGATACATGCCGTAATCAACAGGAATATGGCGACGCCAAACATGATCGTGATGGATTGTGGAGCTACTTGATAGCCAAAGTTGCCGTATCTTTCATCGAAGTGGATTTCTGAGAGCGGCTGCAACACATGTTCTCGATTGAGTGTATTGTTGTCACCCAAGTATTTGTCTACAAAACCTGGAAGTGAAGCCTGGACTTGGTTTTTGGCCTGTGGATCAAGTACCACATAGAATTGGTCATCACTGTAAATGCTCATCCAGCCACCCTCTTCCCTGCTTTTTCTCAAGTTTTCATAGGAGAGAAAAATATCGAAAGGAAAGTCTGTGTTTACTGGGAAGTCTTCCATTACAGCAGTAACGGCATAGACATCCCCCTTTTGAAATTGAAAGGTGTTGCCGACAGGGTTCTCTTTTCCAAATAGCTTTTCCGCATATTTATTGGAAATTACCGCTTGGTTTGGGCTTTTGAGCATGTCCAAGGTTTCGCCTGTTGTTATTTTTCGGTCGAAGACAGCAAAAAAATCATCTGTGGTAAATGCGATATTGGATTCCATGAGACGTCTTTCACCGTCCGGGGCATTTACGGTAAGCAGGCCATTGTGCCCTCCGGAAATCATTACGGATAGGTCAGTTTCCGGGAAATCGTTTAAAAATGCTTCAGGGAGTACTGCAGGCACTCCGGAAGTGTAATATTCTCTGGTTCCCTCAAATGAGTTGGTCACCAGTCGGTAAGTGTGTTCTGAGTGTTGGTGAAAGTTGTCAAAGCTTCGGATGTGTGTAACCAGTGCAAACACCAGCAAGCATGAGCTTATGCCCAAGCTGAGTCCAAAAATATTGATTCCGGCATAAGCTTTTCTTTTGGCAAAGTTTCTCCAAGCGATCAATAGGTAATTGTAGAACATAGGGAAAAGTTTTAAATACAATATAATAGAAAGCAATTATCAAGATTCAATAGGGATGCCAGATAAAATGCCTTTTTTGAGGCTAATTTGGTCAATTTGAGAAAACTTTTGAGGGCAATTCGGACAAATCCGTTCGTTGGCGAACAAATTGAAATGTGAAGAAGAAAAAAGGATATGAGGGGAGGTTTGGTGAATGGGGTAGAGGTTGGCCCAGTATGATTATGGATGCATGTGCAAGAGGTTTTGAAAAAATAAAATTGATTTTCAGGCTTTTAAAGTGTGGGGGAGGAAAAAGGTGTTGATAAGATTTGCAAATTCACATCAATGGGCTACATTTGCAGTCCGTAAAGCGAGTGATTGCATACGGGAAAAAATGAGAAGTATCAGATTTATCTGACTTTTCAAAGAAGTCATCTTAATTAGACCAAATAGAGGAGTGGCAGAGTGGTCGAATGCGGCGGTCTTGAAAACCGTTGTACCGCAAGGTACCGGGGGTTCGAATCCCTCCTCCTCTGCTTTTAGTTGATTTTTTCTTTCAAATCCTTCCAAAGTCAAGGAAAATGTAAGGTTTAATCAACAAGAAAAAAGCTTTAAAAACGGCCTCTAGAGCCTTTAAACGCTGATTTTCAATCATTATTTACAATTTCAAGTTGAAAAAGCCTGTATTTCATCAATACAGGCTTTTTTGCGTTTTGGTGCCTGAATCACCAAAATTTGCAAGAATTATCAAAATCAATTAGCCCCATGCGGTGAGTCATTTTGCTAAATAAAAATGACTCACCAGAAGGGGTTTAAGATATTGATTATCAACCTGTTTGAAGGATGAACATCTTGCCGAATGACTCACCAAAGTTTAATTTAAACCTTTAAAGTGTGTCATTATGATCGAAAAATCATTCAGTTTCCTGTTTTACCTGAAATCTTCCCGAAATTCGAAGGGAACAAAAAACTGTATTTATGCCAGAATTACTGTTGACTGTCAACGGACTGAAATTTCAACTAGAATAATTCTGAAAACCGAAAAATGGAATTCTGCTATAGGCAGGGTAGTGGGGAAGTCTGAGAAAGTCAGACAAATCAATTCCTTTCTGGATTCATTTCAGATGAAAATATTGGAAGCCAGAAAATATCTTTTGGACAGGGACAAGGAGATAACTGCAAAAAGCATCAAAAATGTACTCCTTGGAATTACAGACGACAGAAAGCTGATACTTGAAATTTTCCAGAAACATAACGAACAAATGGAAGCTTTGGTAGGGAAAGAATTTGCACCAGGAACATTGGAAAGGTATAAGACTTCCTATGATCATACCAAAGCCTTCATTAAATGGAAGTACAATGCAGAAGACATAGAGTTGAAAAAATTGGATTATGATTTTATCAGTCAATATTCTTTCTGGCTAAAGACTGTCAGGGGCTGTGCTCACAATACTACAGTCAAGTATCTTGGAAATTTTAAGAAGATAGTACTTTCTTGCGTGAAGAGTGGATGGCTTTTAAGAGATCCTTTCCAAGGTTTTGTCATGACAAAAAGAGAAGTGGCAAGGGAAGTTCTTTCCAAGGAGGAATTGGTTTCAATTTCAGAAAAGGACTTTACAATTGAAAGGCTGGATCAGGTTAGAGATATTTTTGTTTTCAGCTGTTATACCGGCCTTGCCTACATTGATGTCAAGAACCTCAAAAGAACCCAGATTATAATTGGTATTGACAATGAAAAGTGGATAGAGACCAAAAGGCAAAAGACAGAGGCGCCCATCAGGATCCCGATACTTCCTGTAGCTTTGCGGATCATAGAGAAATACAAAGATCATCCTAAATGTATTCATGAAGATGCACTACTTCCGGTGCCCAGTAACCAGAAGATGAATGCCTACCTGAAAGAAATAGCTGATCTTTGTGGGGTGAGAAAGGAGCTGACCTTCCACATTGCCAGACATACTTTTGCTACTACCATAACTTTAAGCAATGGTGTTCCGATTGAGACAGTCTCCAAACTCTTGGGGCACAGGTCTCTGAAGCAGACCCAACATTATGCAAAAATCCTTGATGGAAAAATCAGTGAAGATATGCTGGCTCTCAAATCAAAGTTGGATAAGTAAATCTGAATTTATAACCGGAGGGGCTTTAAAATGAGGGAATTTAATCTTCTAAGACCTCTCCGGTTTGGCTTTTTATCTATAACAACTTGACCATTGTCCCAAGCTTTGGATGAAAGGAAGGATGGTACTGGATTAAGTTTGCTTTGATCAGACCCTTAATACAATGATGGTATGTGGCAATAGAACGGATTTGGGCCATTCTCATTATCCTGCCTCTCGTGATCCTGATTCCATCTTTTACATCCTGAATCAAAAACTCCTTTAATATGGCTGTGTAAACAGCAATATGACTGGGGTTAAATTCCGGTCTGTTAAGCACTTTTGACAAAAGGGATAAGACTTTACTTTCTTTTGATTTTTTCTTCGCTTCCATTTTCTACTATTCAAAAAGGGACTCAATTTCTTCAGTTCTATAATACCAGGTTCCTCCTATTTTTTTCGGGTTCAGCTTGCCGTTAATCCTTAAGTTCTGGAGGGATCCAGGAGAAATGTTAAGGATTTTTCTGACTTCCTTTCCTTTGATCCACTCTTTAAGGATTTTTTTTCTGGGTTCAATTAGTTTCCTGAAGTCATCCATCAGCTGAACCCTTAGGATCTCAAGGTCTTCTTTGGTGATAAATTCAATACTTGCCATAGGTCATAAGTGAAGTTTCTAATATAAATGGATGTATTATAGGTAATTCACCCTTTGGGCAAGACTTTGGTGACATGAAGAAAATAAAATTCGAACGGCTCCAATTATATATTATAAAGAATAGCTATGTTGATTGGGGCTCTTGACTTTTTTGATTTGTAGTTTTCAAGTCTTTTATAGAAAGACAGCAAATGATACCTGGACTTAATTGATAAAATGGGAATAAATGCTTCTGCTAGATTATAGAAGTGAATGGATCTATATTAGAAAAAATAATGGTTTGATTATCATTCCGGTGAAATATTCAATTAGTTTTATAGTTTAATATCAAGCTAAAATTTGAACTCAAGGATTTGTTTGAAGCTAGGAAAGACTTTAATTTTAACCAATAAATTCCATGAAAAAGCATAAGAAATTAAGGGAGTTATTGAATGAGACTTATAATCTCTTTTATATCACTTTTACTTAGCCATATTTACAATCTTTTTTTGTGTTTAAAGAATCAAATTCATTTAGAAATATTTCTTTCAAAACTTGTTTACGTCAATAAATAGCAAAGTCTGGATATTAATTTCAGGTATTTGCTTTTAGAACAATTTTACGGATGATGTTATCTAGCTTGTTGGTTGACTTAACTAATTTTTCTAATATATCTACTTTAAATGTTTCGCTTTCTTCTTCTGAATTTTTCAGGATATCACAAAGCCCTAGTATATTAGCTACAGGCTTTCGGAGTTCGTGTGACTGAATCCATGCAATACTATTTAAGGCGTTATTTTGTTCAAGTATTTTCAATTCCTTAATTTTTCTTTCGGTAATATCCTGAACGTTATGGGCTATTCCCATACAATTTGAATCTTCATCCAATACCGGGTACATTTTAACTTGCCACCAATGATCTCCCTGATTCAATTCTTTGATGGTTCTCTTCCCGTTTAATACAGATGATAAAGTTTTAAGGGTTGTCTCCCGATATTCCGGTAAAATATAATTCATGAATTTTTCACCGATTTTTGCTTCTTTAGAGAACAGTTGTTTTGTAATTTCTTTTGCTGGGTGGTTGAGATATCGGATTATATAGTCTGTATCTATAAAGGTACTTGCCTCTGTTGTACTTTCATAGATAGCTCTAAGCATCAAATCCTGCTGCTTAATTCTTAAGTCATCATTTTTCTTTTTACTTATATCAGTTGAGTTCATAGAAAAGCCTATAATATTTTGGCAATCGTCATAAACAGGGAAAAAGCAGGATTCAAACCAAAACCCATTTATTTCAAACTCCTTTTTTACAACCTCCCCTTTCATGGCTTTTGATGTATCTGAAATGAAAGAGGCTTTCTTACTAGGAACCAGATAATCAAGCATGGAGTCCTGTTCTTTTATTTCCTTTTCAAATACCTTCATGGAAAACTCCTGCGTGGCTTTATTGAATGAAAGAATTTTATAGTTTTTCCCCACCAGAATATTACTGTCCTGAGTACTGTTTAAAATGGCCTGAAGTCTCTTTTCTGATTCTTTAAGCTTGATCTGACTTTCTTTCTCTTTTGTGATATCCCTGAAAAAGACAGTCAAACCTTCATTTGATGGATAACATATTACGGAAAACCATTTTTTAATATCCGGTCTGTAGTCTTCAAATGTTTTTGAAACATTTTCCGAAACAGCTTCTACATAATAGTTGGGGAAATTGTAACATGAAGATTGAGGGAAAATCTCCCAAATATTTTTGCCCAAAAGCTGCTCTCTGGGTATTCCCAATATACCTTCTGCAAACTTATTAATTTTGATGAATCTCCAATTGACATCCAATTGGTAAAATCCATCTGTTACCTTTTCAATAATTGTATCAACTTTCTTGGCAAATACAATTACATCCTGAAAGGCTTTTTTGCTTTCTGTAATATCATGCCCGATACATATAATTCCTATGACTTCATTTTTTAGGTTTTTAAAGGCTGCAAATTCCCATTCTGTCCAATTGTATTCATTTAAATTTTTGCCCGGTTTCCGAATTTGAATCTTCACAGTCTTATTGGGGTTCGATAGACACTCATAAGAAGCATTTCTGCAAATTTGAATATCAGACGGATGTACCGAAAGGTGAGAGGGCCTGCCGATCAATTCATTTGAAATGTAGTAAAACCTATTTTTAAAAAAATTATTAAAATAGATATAGCATCCATCAAGATCTGTGACAACTACAGAATAAAGCTGGGATTGAACCAGGTAATTGGGGATCATGTCCTCTATATCGATTTCTTTCATTAATATTTTTCTGATTTATATATGAAGCAATTTGTATAAAAGAATAGTTTTCTATTTTCTTTTTTTTCATCAATTTAACATAATTAATTATCTGTAATATGGTATTATAAGGTAAAATTCTGATACTGTATTAGCAATATTTGGAGAAAATAAGTGAGTACTGTACTTTCTTATTATCACCTTAAAATTTAGATTTTAGTTTTTTGTACTCATCGAGATCAATGTTTATTCCTACCCAATGGAATGAACAGTGTTTAAATTCATAGATAGCCTTTGAGCGAAACTTTATTTTTAGACTGATTTTTCACCCCATTCCTGTTCATCTACTGATTTTTTTATCTGTGGCTTTTTGAGATTTGATCTGAACCAAATTCAATTAGCCATGCAAATTTCAATTGAAAGCCAACAGGAAATCCTGCAGCTTTTTTCACCGGATCAGGATCAGGTGAGAAACTATTTTAGACAAAATGATTACCCTCTGGAAGAAGCCGATGTGTTCTTCTTTTACTACCAGTCATTGGGATGGAGAAATGAAAACGGTACTCCTTTGCGGGATTGGAAATTAGCTGCCTCCAGCTGGATGTGGAACCTGGAAAACTGAGACTGATATGGGAAAAAGTCATGTTTTTCAAAAATTGTCAAGCCCAAGAATAGGGAAATTTGGAACTGCTGTGCTGCAGTTAGCTAGATGTAGTTTTGTCTACGCCAAAACCTTCCCTCAGCTCTGAAGTCGCTTTTTGAAAATCCTCGGAACTCGGATTTTCTGTTTACCTAAAAGAGAATAATCATGAGCATTAAAAATAGAGGACTAGCTAAAAATGCCCTGTCACGAAAGGTAGATTGCAGGATACCTGAAGAGAAATTTCAGGAACTTCAGGAGCTGATATCCAAAGGACAGGGACTGACCATGAGCGAACTGGTAAGGAACATCATTTTGAATAGGAAAATCAGAATTGTCCACCATGATAACAGCCTTGACCTTGTAATGGAAAAATTGTCCCAATACTGTGCTGTTATCCAGTCCATAAACATTCAGGTCAACCAACTTCTCAGATCCTTTTTAACCAAGGAAGGGATTACGGACAATAAAGGGGGATTCCGGAAAATGGAAAATCTCCTTTCACAGGTGGTTTCCAATCAGAACCTACTCGAAGAACAATTTGCCAAATTCAATAAAATATGGTTGCAAAAATAACAACAGGTAAATCTCTCCGGGGTCTCATCATCTACAATGAAAAAAAGGTGAAGCTTGGAGAAGCTAAAGTGCTAATGGCAAAAGGCTTTCCAAAGGGAATGGAAAGTTCTTCCACAGATTTTAAGCTTATCAGGTTTAAGAAACTCCTGGATCTGAACAGAAGGACCAAAACTAACGCGGTACATATATCTCTGAATTTTTCCCTGAAAGATAAAATAGATGACAAGCTTCTGGCATTTATAGCCAATGAATATATGGAGCGGATAGGTTTTGGTTCCCAGCCTTGGATGGTCTACAGGCACTTTGATGCAGGACACCCACATATCCATATCGTGTCAGTGAATATTAATGCGGAAGGGAAGAGGATAGAAACGCATAATCTGGGGAAGAACCAGTCGGAAACGGCAAGGAAGGAGCTTGAAACCGAACTGGGGCTAATCAAAGCAGAGGATCAGAAAAAGGATTATTTGCTTAGAGCACCTCTGGAAAAGGCCGAATACGGTGTGGCAGAAACCAAATCCCTCATCTCCTCCATTGTGACAGAAGTATTCAGGACTTACAGCTTCAGGTCTTTTGCTGCGTATAATGCTGCACTTTCACAGTTTAGGATCGAAGCCGTAAAGGCAGGGAAAACTGATGAATCAGGAATTCAGCATGGGCTGCTATATTTTATCCTTGACAGCGAAGGCAGAAGATGCAGTGTTCCCGTTAAAGCCAGCTCCATACATTCAAGACCCACACTATCAAAAATTCAAAAAAAGGCAGATCAGGAAAGAAAAACCAAACCGGATAAAGGGCTGATCAACAGGTTGGAAGCAGTTAGGAAGAGGGTGAGTGAAAATAATGGAGACCTGGAGGGTTTTATCCTGGAACTGAAAAAGAATGCCATTGGGTTAAAGACCGCTTTCAATGGGGAAGGGAGGCTGTATGGCACAACCTATATTGATAACATTCATAGAAAGGTTTATAAAGGTTCAGACCTTGGAAAAGATTATACTGCTGAAGGCTTATCGCAGCTGTTTCTAAAAGGCCAGGACAAAGAAGAGGATGAGTGGACAGACCAAAACCGGTTGGATGTTTCAGAGAAACAAACTTATACCCAGAGCAAAGGTACCCTTTCCAAACCCGAAACCGGAAGTTTGGGGCCCGACCTTGAACAACTTGCTTATATGGTTTCTTGGAAGATTCCTGAAAGGAACTTTGCAACGCCTGACCCATTCAGAAAGAAGAGAAAAAAGAAAAAGAAAGGACAACATTAACATGGCCACAGCAGACAATCAGGATGCATTAAGGAAAATACTGGAACTGACTAGAAAGTCTAGCTTAATTCTGTTGGTGCTGCACCTCTATGTAACATGCAGGGGGTTTTTTGCCTGCCTACAACTTGAACATCCCATATTTGATGCTTTGCTCCAAAAAGCGGCCTTGACGGGTATATTTATACCTCCTTTTGATGCGAAGTTTTTTTCTTTTGTCCTTTTACTGATTTCCATATTGGGTGTTCAGGGCAAGAAGTCTAATAAGCTAAAAGCATGGGTGCCATTGCTGCTTTTGATGATAGGAGTGATGCTTTATTGGAGTGGACCATTGGTTTACAGTACAGCTTTGGAAGCTGACATAAAGCACATGCTCTACAAAATAGTGACAGTGGGGGCTTACCTAATGGTCCTTGCAGGGGCAACGCTTCTGACAAGATACCTCAGTGGATATTTTGAACCGGATGTATTCAATAAAATCAATGAGACATTCCCGCAAGAGGAACGCAAGCTTGTCAGTGAATATTCTGTAAACCTTCCTGCTGTCTACAAACTGGCAGGGAAGGTGAGGAAGAGTTGGATAAACTTCATCAATCCATTCAGGGCCATCTTGGTTGTGGGAACTCCTGGGTCAGGGAAAAGTTATTTTGTCATCAGGCATATCATTACCCAGCACATTGCCAAAGGTTTTTCGATGTTCATTTATGACTTCAAATATGATGATCTTTCAAGAATTGCCTACAATGCCCTTCTAAGAAACAAAGGAGCTTATAAGATTTTGCCGAAGTTCTATACCATCAATTTCGATGACCTGAACAGGAGCCACAGGTGCAATCCCTTGGAGCCATCCACCATGATGGATATTACGGATGCGTCTGAATCTTCCCGAACCATTATGCTGGGCCTGAACAGGGAATGGATTAAAAAACAGGGAGACTTTTTCGTGGAATCTCCCATCAACTTTTTGACCGCCGTGATGTGGTTCTTGAAAAAGTACCAGGGAGGCATCTATTGTACCCTTCCCCATGTAATTGAGATGATGCAGGTAGATTACAACAGGCTTTTTTCGGTGCTAAGAACGGAGCCTGAAATTGAAGTGTTGATCAACCCGTTCGTGTCTGCCTACCTTCAAGGTGCTGCCGAGCAGCTGGAAGGGCAGATTGCCAGTGCCAAAATCACCATGGCAAGGCTTTCTTCTCCCCAATTGTACTATGTATTATCTGCCAGCGAATTCACCCTGGATGTCAACAATCCTATTGATCCCAAAATTGTCTGCATGGGCAATAATCCCCAAAAACAGCAGGTCTATGGGGCAGTGCTCTCGCTGTATATCTCAAGGATAACCAAACTTGTCAACAAAAAGGGGATGATGAAATCCAGTCTGATTTTTGATGAATTTCCCACGATCTACTTCAATGGCATTGACAGCCTGATTGCTACTGCCAGAAGTAACAAAGTGGCCACTACGCTTGGGGTACAGGACTATTCCCAACTCAAAAAAGACTATGGAAGGGAGCAGGCAGAAGTGATCATGAATACTGTGGGAAATATCATTTCAGGGCAGGTGCTCGGGGAAACAGCCAAGCAGCTTTCAGACAGGTTTGGAAAGATTGTACAGAAAAGGCAGAGTCTCTCCATCAACAGCAATGATATTTCTATCAGCCATTCCAAACAGCTGGACCTGGCAGTTCCTCCATCTACAATTGCAACATTGAGCTCCGGGGAGTTTATTGGCTTGGTGGCGGATAACCCGGATCAGGAAATAGAGCTGAAGCGCTTTCATGCCAAGATCATCAATGACCATAAAGCAATTGCCTTGGAGGAAAAGGGATACCAAGAGATTCCAAAGGCGCGTGATATCAAGGAATGGGAAGTCATGGAAAATTACCAGATCATCAAGTCCCAGATTGCGGAACTTATTGAAAAAGAATTGGAAAGGATGATGGATAATCCCGGATTGGCTTCACTGATTATTCAGAAGGCTTGATCAAAGATTATTTTGCTTTTGTGTTTTGAAACCGGCATTCTTCAGTTCATAAAAACAGATTCATTGTAGAAAAAATAGAGCTGTGTTCTTTGTTTGCAAAATGCGAACAGGAACATAAACTATAATTGATTTAATTTTTTATTTCTATTCCATTTTTCAGCCAAAATAGGTTTTTGAATCCCACACAGGCCAAGAGACTACGGCATAAAGCCACGATGTTTTTTATTCCGTTTCCTCTTGCCTTCAGTGTGTGCAAAAACCTGAGGATGCTTCATAATTCAATCTTTCACCAAAACGAAAATGTTATGAAGACCTCAAAGAAAAAAACAACCGGAGACATTGCGGAAATGGTAACGGCCATGATTATTGCAAAATTGGAAGAAGGGGTGATTCCTTGGAAAAAGCCCTGGAGAAACGGAGTGCTACCCCAGAATTTTCTGACAAAGAAAACATACAGGGGAATCAACTTGCTTATCCTTCATTCATTTGGACATGAACTGCCCTATTACCTTACTTTTAAACAGGTGCAATCTCTTGGAGGAAAGGTCAGAAAAGGAGCCACTTCCATTCCTATAACTTACTGGAAATATTACTATAAGCTGAAGGGATCAGGAAAAAGGATTTCAGATATAGAAGCTATGTAAATTGATCCTGCTCTTGTGGTGAAAACTGCATTTCTCAAATATTACAAGGTTTTTAATGTTGGAGATTGCGATGAGCTTGACCTTAGCGGGTTGGAAAACACCAACCTTGGCAATAAACCTAAAATTGATCTTTGTGAGGAAATAGTTGGAACAATGCCCGACCCTCCAAAAATTTCCAATAGTGGGGATGAAGCATATTATTCACCGCTGACTGATGAGGTTTGTATCCCTGCAATTTCCAAGTTTCATTCTTCCGAAGCTTATTACAATGTGCTTTTTCATGAACTTGTCCATGCGACAGGACATGTGTCAAGGCTGAATAGGGAAGGGGTAAGCGCCAATCAGGGCTTTGGAAGCGAAGTATATTCAAAAGAGGAACTGATAGCAGAAATAGGTGCGGGAATACTTTCAGGATATGTCGGTATATCTGATGAAAAATTGCTGAGTAACTCAGCAGCATACATACAGGCCTGGATGGAGAAACTATCTTCAGACAAGAACCTGATATTTGAAGCATCAGGTAAAGCACAGAAAGCAGTGGATTATATTCTGGATATCTGTCCGTTTTAGAATTGAAAAAGGGGGAAGCCCCTTTTTTAGTCATTGAAAAGATAAATATGCTAACTCATATGCTCTGTCTTAAATCAAATTTTTTACTTTTACTTTGTACTTATTCTAGATAAATGAAAGTTGTTTTTACTCCAATAGATACCATTGAAGAATTTTTAGTTTCAGAAGAGGGGGATAAGAAATTACTCGAGCTGAAGGAATACCAATTACAGTTGGAAAAAATGTTTCAAAAACTTTATGACCTGCCCATAAAGCTGACCCCTGAAGCAGTCAGGACCTATCTGGACTTACGTGGCTTGGACACAGAACTGCATAGGTTTTTACTTACTTCGGGGCTCATGCCTGCATTTGATTGGGGAAATTGGCTGGAAGGAAATGAAATCATTGAGGGTATTAGGAAATCACCTTCCATTAATCGCTTAAAGGCACTGAAACTTCTGAGTCTGATTTTAAAACTTGATCAGCAAAAAAAAGGTAGGTTTGAACAAAGCCTGTATGATGGTCAGATCTTGTGGTTATTGGATTGTCTTTTCAGTGACAAGAATTTATTTGATAAGAAAACCCCTTGAATGTTGAATTGGTTTGCCCATTAAATTCATTTATCGTTTTTTTTACCTATTAAAAATCCCAAGTAAATAGTACCTCCTGCTATCCCAATAAACAAAATTCCTAAAATAGAGTAAAGAAAAATTATGGTTTACCAAATATTTGACTAGCAAATTAGGTAAATATTTTGGACTTCAAAACTCCGGGAATTATATCTTGAACAGATATCATATAACGGAAACCAAAATAGCAACTCACATTTGTACCAACCCGTTTCCAGCAACCTTGAAGAGATTAAGATACTTTGTTTTTTTATTTTGGATTTTTGTGATCAGTTTTATAATCTATTGTTAATGACTGTAAGGGTTATCCTTTTATTTAATTACCATTGTGTTTCAATTTCTTATCTGCATCATTCTCATTCCTCCTCCCGGTCTGCCAGAAGCATTCATAGGGTTTAGCTTGCTATTGAGTTTATAGGTAAAACTAAGTAGGATAAACCTTCCCAGGTTATTGGTCACCGTTTGCTCAATAAAATTTATATCAGCTCTTTGGACTACTCCTATATTTTGGTTAAGTAGGTTGTTTCCGGAAATTCTGATTTCTCCCATATTGTTTTTTAACACAAAGCGGCTGAAAGAAAGGTTGATAAGAGGTATGGACTCATCAAAATCAGTAGTTCTGGAATTGAATTTCAAATAGTTGAAATTCCAGGAAGCCGCATACTTATCAAGGAAGTTTAAACCGATTTCTGCGTTATAGTTTTGGTTTAAAAAGAGCTGGTTCTGCATAGGGTTGAAGGCATATGATGTGTTCTGCCTGCTGATATTAGCCGAGAGGCCAAGGTTTACAAACTCTTTCCAGTTGAAGTCATAGCGAACATTTCCTCCTACATTGCTGATTTTAATCTGGTCTTCAAGCTCATTGATAAGATTGAATCCTCTACTGTAATTAAGGTTGGGACCTATATTAAACCTGCTGTTCAAAGGCTTGATCGGAAATCCGAAGTTTATATTTCCTCCAACAACTGTATTATTCCGCACATTCACAGGCATAATTGTGCGGATCTGTCTTTCATCAATACTTTGGGAATTGACAATGGCATTTTCGGTAAAGTTGACAAAAGCATTGATGAAGAGATTGACAAAACTTCCCATATCAAAGCTGTTGTAATTGGCTTGCCAACTATGGTTAAAGGCAGGTCTTAATTCGGGGTTGCCAATGAAAATATTAAGCGGATCTGCATTGTTGATTACAGGCTGCAACTGCTCTATACCCGGTTCATTCACAGATGTCTGATAATTGAGCATCAGGTTTTTTGTATTGCTGAACCCGTAGTTTAAGCGCATGCTTGGAAGCAGATTTATAAAATTGTTGTTAATCGATTCATTTAATAGGAACAGTTCTCCATTGAGTGAGGTTGCCTGCATGGCCAATCCTGCTACGAAATTGTATTTCCCAGGATTATAGGAAATGTTGACTCCAGGTCTGTGATAAGTATATACAGCGTGGAACCTATTGCTCAGGCCTCTGTTGAAAGTCAGACTTTCTCCGTCTCTGTCAAATACTTCCCGGTTTACTTCATTTCTGTTTTGGGTAAAATTATAGACCAACTCCAGGTATTTTCTTCCTCCAAGAGGTTCTGTATACGCAAGGTTCACCCCGTAATTGAGGTTTTGATTTTGTTGTGTGTTTTCCTGTTCCAGTATTTCCACTTCTTCTTCAGTGCCAAAAAATTCATTTTCAGCATACAAAATCCCTTCGTAATCACTGGAATTGAACCCAAAGGTCAGGTTAGCAGAAATGGTCTTTCCCGGTTTCTTAAACCTATGCCTAAGCAGCATCTCTGTGTTGGCCTGATAGGAATTTCCAAAAGTAAGGTTGGATCTTTCGCCCCTGTTGAGGAGGTTCCCGTCCATATCTTTTGTGCTGGAAATGCTTCTTCCAAACCTATCCGTTTGGTTCAGCTGGGCATTGGTGGTGGACCTAAATGAGTTTAGGCTGTCTATTTTTTGGTCTATGATCAGGTTCAGCCTGTGGTTGCTGGATTGGTTGTCCTGAATGCTCTTTTCTTCAAAAGTAAAATCTCCTGAGGGGAAAAAATTTAACCGATCAGTATCTTGAGTAATTTGATGATTGAGCTGATTGAAGAAATAGCTGCTTCTCAGTTTTGTATTTTTATTAAAGTCCTGGTTTAGGTTAACACCATAAGCGTGGCTGTTCATAATTCCATTGAGCCTTTGTCCGCTATTGATCGGAATACCTGAACTTCCGCCGCCGGGACCGCCGACAGTAATTCTTATCTGACCCCCACTTGCAACGCTTCGAACCCCTCCTTGAAAGTTTATATAGTCTTCAATGGAGAATCCCTGTTCATTGATATTATTGGAAAGGCCGAGAAATGAAAGCTGTTGGTTTTCAGAAAACCTATTGAGATTACCCTGAAGCTTGTAAAGGTTATCGGATCCATAGCCCCCCGTCAGATTCCCAAAAAAGCCCTTTTTATAATCTTCCTTAAGCTTTAGGTTGATGGTTTTTTCCCGCTGTCCGTCGTCGATACCGGTAAACTGTGACTGCTCGGATTTCCTGTCCAGAATCTGTACTTTATCTATGGCCTCCGCCAAAAGGTTTTTAGTGGCCAGCTTAGGGTCATTGCCAAAAAACTCCTTACCGTCTACCAATACTCTTTTGACCGTTTCGCCTTGCGCTTTGATATTTCCTTCCTGATCTATTTCTACACCCGGTAAACGCTTAAGCAGTTCCTCTACATTGGCATTGGGCTGTGTTTTAAATGCCTCAGCATGGTACTCTATGGTGTCCTTTTTGATAGTTATAGGTGCTATATCCTCTAAAGTGAACTCATCCAATTCCTCTGTTTTTTCCTTGAGAGTTACTTTTCCCAAGTTCAGACTCAAAGCATTTTCCGGTCTTTGGATTTTTTGGAAAAAGTGTTCATATCCCATATAGGTAACCTGTACTATCACCTCCTCATTACGGATGTTTTTGATTTCAAAAGCTCCACTTGCCCCACTCACACCAAATGCCAACAAAGTGGAATCCAAAGGGTCTAAAAGGGTAACAGTAGCGGACTGTAAAATTTGGCCTTTTTCACCTTCAAGGCTTCCGGTCAATGTCCAGCGTATGTTTTGGCCATTTATCTGAAAGCTCAAAAGGAACAAAATCAATATAAATAAAGTTGGTTTAGTTTTCATTTTCACCATGCAGAGGGATAGCTCAGCCATTTGATAGGGTTGGTATTTACAAATTCTTGGTTTTTAAATTTTCGGTTGGAATAGGGGAAGGCTCATAGTGCAAGTATTAATTTCTGATGATCATCCTAAATCCCCCTGATCCTTGTGGCTGCATACCCATGCTCTTCATTTGTTCTTCTATCATAGCCATGTATTCTTCCTCTGAAACTTCCTGGCCACCTTTTGGAACCTTAATTTCATTTTTCTTTAAAGCCCTCCAATCTATTTTCTCGGCACTGATGACCATGTCATCATCATTGATGGCCACTTCCAATATTAATCCCGGTAGGCCATTATAGCTTTCAGGCCCAAGAGATACTCTTATGTCTTCTGTATACCAGGCTTTTATCTCTCTTTCGTTTTCGTCAATAAATGAAGCACTTTTGCATAAAAAGCCCTGCACTTCTTTGGTGTCCTGCTCCAATTTCCAAGGAATCTGGTTTTGCTCCTTTTTGATCAAATATTTTTTGCCCATAAACTCCCTCAGCTGGGTCACCATTGATTTATCCCTGTCTAAATAAGTTTCATTGGGCGATATAGTCCGCACCATAATTCTGTTTCCACCGGATGTCTGATCAAATGGGTTTTCTTCTTCTGGCAAACTTTTATACAGGCTCTCATTTTCATTGAAAAGCAAGATGTTTTTAGTGATGTTGTACTCGGGGACCATCTGTTTCATTTCTTGCCTGTCTTCAGGAATTCTTTTGTGCATGTTTACCTTGGTGCTGTAAATAATGGCAGCTTCTTCAGTCTGCTGGCTTATAAATGATAGTAGGAGGCAGGCCAATACGGCCAGGATGTATTTTTTCATGATGCTGAAGTTTTGAATACAATAATTGGATTTCCAAAACTAGAATATGGAATCCTGATAGTAGGTTAAGCAAGCTGGAAACAAGGTTAATTAAGGTTAATGGTTTGAATCAGCCCTCTGAAAAGCATATATATTTGTTCCATGGAGCAAAAAAACCGACCTTATCTTTTGTTAATGGTCCTCAGTATACTGGTTCTGATCTTATTGCAGGTATTTTACCTCAATGCAGTCTATAAGGAAAACAAAAGCAGCTTAAAACAGGAAACTTCTCTGCTTTTTGCCACTACAATCACCGGAATGGTTGACTCCTTGGTTTGGAAAAGGGCGTCTTCAGATGGGATTCCGCTCATCCCCAATCTGGACAGCTTGATCGATCATTCAAGGAAGGGTGTGGTTTTCAGAAGTTTTGACCAACAATTTACCAGGGATGTAAATGATGAAAACTTTCATATTCAGGTAATTGTAGACTCCCTGGGATCTATCAAAACTGATTCTTCGAAAAATAGGGTAATAAGGATAGTTTCAAGAGATGTTAACCTTCAGGCAGATTCCATTAGAAGAATTGTCAGGCCCATTATTTTAAAATCCGATAGCTTTCCTAAAAGACAGACTTTTGAATTCAATTTTAACAAAGAACTGTTTGGAACTGAAGAGGTGGTGGAGGTTTTTAACCAAAGGCTCCAGAATCAAGGGTATGACCTGACTGCAGGCATTAATAAATTCTCTCCAGGGGAAAAAGATACCCTACCTAAAAATAGCTCCACCCTGTATTTAGAAGAAGTGAATGTTCCTTTTGGGACAAGTTTCCAGGCTTACTTTGAGGATTATAGAAAGTTCCTGTGGATGAAAATGCTGCCCCCCTTGATTTTTGGGATTTTGGTATTGGCACTGATCAGCCTTTCATTTGTCTTTTTATACAGAAATATCATCAGGCAACAAAGACTCAACATGCTCAAAAATGACCTGATCAGCAACATCACCCATGAGCTTAAAACCCCTGTGGCTACCGTAGGAGTAGTACTCGAAGCATTGGAAAATTTCGGAGCGGATCAACAGACCGAAACCAGACAGGAATATATACAGATCGCCAAAAGAGAGCTTAAAAGACTTAACAAAATGTCTGAGAGCATTCTCAGTTCAGCCGTTTCAGGACAAAAGGATTCCCCTAAGACAAGGATTGAATTCGATAAAATCTTAGAGGAACAGCTCTTGTCATTCAAGCCAATAATGAAATCCAAAGGCTTTCTTTTTGACTATAAAAAGGATAAAGCTGATTATCATTTCAGGGGTAATCAGGAGTCTTTGGCCATGATGATATTTAACCTGTTGGACAATGCGGTAAAATACAGCCAAAAGACCAAGGTAATCAGCATCAGACTTCTCGGGAACCAAAGTAATATACAACTTGAAGTTCAGGATCAGGGAATAGGTATTCCTGAAAAGTACCAGAAGGAAGTATTTGAAAAATTCGTCAGGGTTCCTCAGCAAGATATCCATGATGTCAAAGGGTATGGTTTAGGCCTGGCTCAGGTCTATGGAGCAGTGAAGCAGCATAATGGCAAAATCTTCATTAAATCTGAAATTGATAAAGGAACTCTTTTCACTATTCAACTTCCTAAAAATGACTAAAATTCTATATGTAGAAGATGAACCTGCCCTAGGGAAGATTGTTAAGGAGAGTCTTCAGAGCAGAAAGTATGAAGTAGTGATGGCTGAAGATGGCCTTGCCGGATTAAGTTTATTTGAATCACATCAACCGGATATTTGTGTCCTGGACATCATGCTGCCAAAAATGGATGGATTTACCCTGGCTCAAAATATCCGCAATATCCACCCCAAAATGCCTATCATTTTTCTTACTGCCAAAAGTCAGTTAGATGATGTATTAAAGGGCTTTAAAGCAGGAGGCAATGATTATTTGAAGAAGCCTTTTAGCTTGGAGGAACTGATTATCCGTATTGAAAATCTGTTGACGCTTACCCATGGACAAAACAGCAATCAAAAGGAAATCAATTTTGGGAGATTTACATTTTCTCCCAATCGATATGAACTGAAAGGCCCTGAAGCAGAAGTCAGAAGACTTTCCCATAAAGAAGCAGGAATTCTTTCTTTACTTCTCCAACATTTAAACAGCACCCTGGAGAGGAAAAAGATACTTCTTGAACTCTGGGATGATGACAGTTATTTCAATTCCCGAAACCTGGATGTTTACATCACCAAATTGAGAGACTTCTTAAAAGCAGATCCTGGCGTTGAAATCATTACAATCAAGGGCATTGGATACTATTTTTCTTGTCCTGATTAACCAGTTAGGGATAGGCACAAAGAATGAAAGTAAAGAAACCAACAATTCCGTTTCTTTACTTAGCACCATAGCCTAATGATTTACATCTGTACCAGCCATTTTCCATCCACATTGATAAGGTAGATAACCTGTATTTGTGCGTCCGGATTTTTAGGATCCCTGAGTTTGACCCAGGCCTTGTTGTTGACAATGGAATCCTTGTAGGCTTTGTAGGTAAAGTCTGGCGTGATATGCTCACTTAGGCCCATTTTAAGGGCCATGTCTATCATGCTGCCCGTTGCCTCAGTGGCATATTTCTTGGCTTTTTCCGTGTTTCCTTTTGCCAGGTTTTCAGCAAAATTCTGGGCCACAGATTTTGGGTTGGAATTGCAGGAGACAAACAATAGGAGCACCAATAAGCTGGATAATTGGAGGAGGTTTTTCATTGGTTTTGAAGGTTTTTAGACTCAAGAAAAGAAAAATATTCTACAAAAAATGTCCAGTTTTGGACTTTTTTTCTCCTAAAATTTTTGTAAGGAGGGGTGCTGAAGTTGGATTTTGAATCTGATTTTGATCAGTTTTTCGCTTTCCTTTGTTTCGATTCTATTTTTTCAACATCAATAAGTATGGTTCATGTTTTTTAAGAAGCCCCAGAGAACCAAAACCAATGTGCCCAGCATGGCAAAAGACAATGCTTCAAGTAAGAAAGAAATTTCAACTGTATCCAAAAAAGGTCAAGTGAATATATAACTTTTGCAGAGCGATATGTTCATTTACATTATATTAAGTAGTAGTTTGGTAGAAAGGTATAAGCTGTATTACATCGAATTCTAATCTTATGTCATTGTCTAGCTCTTTGCTCAAACCCAATTGGTCAAAATAGTTTTCCTTCCCACTTTCAATTTTCATTCTTTGACTTTCTAAAGATGGTGGGACGGATTTTTTTCTTTTAGCATTTTCTTCGCTGACTTGTTTTAAATAGGCGTAAAAATGTTCTGTTGAATTGAAATCCCTGTAATTTAAGTCTTTGAGAATTTTAGTTATCCTTTCAGCTATCATGGAAAATTTAAAAAACATTGCATTGAAATCTCTCAATTTAATTTCTTTGTTCAAATCTTTGTTTTTAAGGTGATCCAAAAACACATCAATTTCAACATTTATATTTCTCAGTAGGAGTTCAAATTCATGTAACGAGTCATGATTTTTTCCTGATGTTGTAAACTTGTTTATTCGTAAGTCTTCTGGTAATGATTTGAATTTCAAAATATGTTCTTCAGATGGATAGCTATTAAAATCAGCAGTTTCAATTTTGATTTTTAAGGTGTTCAGGATTATAAAGTTTCTATAATAATGCCTTAAAAGGTCTTGGAAAATGATTTTTTGAAACCGCTTGTTAATTTGTTCCTGAGTGTAGACTTTATGTACGCTCACAAACAAGATTATCTTGTTTTATATAAAAAAATGTTTCTATTCAATTTATATGATAGAACCCTGTAGTCAACCTTCCATTCCGGGTACAGGCTCAATACAAATCATTGGCTTATTTGGAACTGCCGAATAGCTTGTCTATGACATTATTTATTTTGCTGCTTTAAAAAATGATATAGCCAGGCATTTATTTAGGCCAGCCTGGCTATATTGGTGTTGTAATACAATTCTTAATTGCTAAGGGACTTATAAACTCTGAATTCAAATCCTGAAAGTTCCAGTGTTTCATTCCCAAAAGACCCATCATCTCCATAAATTGTAGTCCAGTCCATTTGGCTGATTTCTTCTGGAATTAGGAAGTTGGAATTCCTGTCCCTTAAATTGAAAACAAGAAAAAACACATCTTCTCCAAGGGTTCTGGTGAAAGATATCACGTCATCACTTTCAGAAAGGCGCTTTAATTCACCTTTCCTCAATGCAGGATTTTGGTTTCTAAGCCTGTTGATCTCAGAATACTTCTCAAAAACATCTGGATTGATTGACCAATCTATGGTGTAAGTCTTTGGGAAGAAAAATGGTATTTGATCAGGAACATCAATTTCCTGCCCATTGTACATCATTGGCACACCGCCCATAAAAACCGTAGTTGCATATGCAGTTAATGCACCTTTACTCCCACCGAAAATTTCCAATGGAGTAGCATCCCATCCATTGTCATCATGGTTGGTAGTAAATCGTAGAAAGTGTGCACCTTCCCTGAGGTTACTGTAATCTTCATTATGTGCTTGGAAAATACCATTGGCCGACCTTTCTTCGGTGAATACATTTTTCAATCTGTGGTAAAAGTTCCAGCCGAAAATCATATCAAAGTCTGCATTGAACAAGCTTTTTTCAGCTCCTTCGGCAAACATTATGATCTCCCGGTCCGGAATTGATCTTAAACTGCTGATCGCTTCCGTCCAAAAATCCACAGGTACACCATCAGCATAATCACACCTATATCCATCGATATTTGCTTCTAGTACCCAATATTCCATCACCTTTTTCATTTCTTCTCTTAATGATGGATTAGTGTAATCTAGCTGGGCAACATCAGTCCAGTTTTGAGGGAATTTGATTTCACCTTGCTCATTCTGTTCATACCAGGATCTATTTTTAGTAATCCAAGGATTATCCCATGAAGTATGGTTGGCTACCAGGTCCATAATTACCGCCATGTCCCTGCTGTGGGCTTCCTGAACCAACTTCCTCAAGTCTTCCAATGTTCCGTATGCAGGGTTGATCCCATAGAAGTCTTTTATGGAATAGGGTGACCCGATACCTCTTTCTTCTCCGATTGGATGTATGGGCATTAGCCAAACTACATTTACTCCCAAGGCCTTGATTTCATCCAGCCTTTCCATGACCCCGTTCAGGTTTCCCTGAGAACTAAAAACCAATGGATTGACTTCATACATGATAATGTCTTCCGTTTCCGGTACATTCTGAAAAGGTGTTCCGTATTGGGTAAATGTTTCCTGATCTGGAAATTCTGTTTCAAAATGTATTTCTTCATGCTGACAAGCTGAAGATGTTATGATTACTAATGTTAATAAATTGAGAAGTACTGTTTTAAGTATATTCATTTTATGTGAGTTTTACTTTGAATTTAAGAATCCAATATTTTAAAGTTGTATTAATTCAAAATGATAATTTTCTGGGTCACTAAGGTTTAAAATGATCCTGTGGTTGCCCGATTGGGTTACTGATATTTGGGGCTGGTCATTATATGGTAACCAAGGATGGTTGGCATAAGCCAATTGACCATTTTCATCAATTCCAAAATCCAGTTCCCAGTTTCTATTAGCACGAAATTTAAAACTTCCATCAGTCGTGAGGAAAGTATCCAAGTTCCAGGTTTGGGAAACAGGGTCAAATGACATTTCAGTGTCATTTTCCCAACCACCTAGGGTAGCACCACCGATTATTCCCCATTCAGTTTTTTTAAGCTGGTAAACCATCTCATTGAGATCTACCAAGAACAAGTAATATCCACCTTCTGATACAGAAAAATTTGCTCCGGGGAAATTTGCCTCAATCAAAACTCCATCTCCTCCATCACCATATGCCATAGGCTCCCAATCAGGTTGTGCAGTAAGCTTGAATTCCATTGAACCTCCGTCAGGTAAATAAAAGTAGCCTTCGTAAATCCCGTCACTATTCTTTGAAACCAACTGTGGTGCTGTGCTGGGATCCCAGCCCTGATATTCACCAGGAACCCATAAACTGGGGTAGGAGAGTATTGCTTCAAAGGGGGTCAATAAGAAAGGAACGGCGTATGAAAAAACAGGCCTGTTGACAAAGGCACTGACCCTAAGTGCCATGTTGTGCTGTTCATTGGGCTCCAGACCGAGGTATGAAGCAATTTCATTAATCTCCAGTCCAGTAAAGGATTTCTGGTATCGATTATTTCCTACTTCAACTGTATGTGCTTGCTCCCAAAAAGTTGTATCAGAAATTACAGTGAATTGAATGCTAAAAGTTACGGGTGCATCCAAATGAAAGTCTACTTCACCCCAAGAAACGCTCAATTCCTCAGAATCAAAGTTATCTTCAGTTAATACAATTAAATGATTGTCAATCTCCGGGGCTTGATCAAAATTTACAGACCGTAAATATGTAAGTTCAGCATCTTCCTGGCAAGAGATGAACACAGTAAAGGGCAGATAAAGAAATAATTTCAATATCCTTCCAAGATTAGAGTATTTCATAGGTATATGTTTGCTTTTAAATGGTCAATGGAAACCGAACCAAATGTTGAAGTACCCAGCTTTTAGGACTTTATTCAGATCCGGATTCTTATAGATTATTAGGTGAATTGTATTACCAACCTGGATTTTGATTTAAGTTAGGGTTAGTATTCAGTGCATGGGTAGGAATAGGGAATAGCAAATAAGTGTCATCAACAGCAGGGATAAAACCATTTGCTTGGGTAAATGTCCCAAATCGTATCATATCCTGTCTTCTGTGGCCTTCCCATGAAAGTTCAAAACCTCTTTCTTCGTAAACATCTTCTAAGGTTGGGTTTTCTGTTAAAGCATCAAGCCCTGCACGTTCCCGGATTTGGTCCACATATGTTTTGGCTTGTTGGGGATTGCCTGTGCGGATAAGACATTCTGCTTTCATCAACAAGATATCTGCATATCGGAAAATGGGGAAGTCGTTAGATGCCCCCCCGCTATTTACAGGTGCTGCTGGCCAAAATTTAATGTTTCTGGCTCCAGCAAGTGGGTCAGCGCCAGGATTATCCAAGTTTGAAATTTCAAGCTCATAAACCATAAATCCTGCTGGACGAGGGCCATAGGGCGTATTACCAAACCGGAATTGTCTCTTTCGGATGTCATTATCACTGAATTTTTCCACATAGCCCTGTGGGACTACAGACCCATTCCATGCACTGGCCCCAATGAGTAGGTTGCCATCTGCTCCCCTAAGACTTCTGACAGTAAGAATATTTCTTCCTACTACATCTAATTGGGTATAGATAGCAAGAATGGTTTCATCATCAGGACACCTGTCTCCAAATAGATTATAATAGGTGTTTCCCAAAGGATGGGAAGGATCATTTGATGCAGGGTGTAAAGAGAAGCCTCCGGACTCTAATTTTTCGATTTGTTCCAGGCATTTTTCCCACATAGCTGTTCCTGTATATACCTCAGCATTTAAATATACTTTTGCAAGTAGGGCATGGCCTGCCCATCTTGTAAATCTCCCGTAATATTGCCCCCCTTTGCTTGTACTTAGATCTTCGATATAGTTTTCTAGTTCTGAACTGACAAAATCAAAAACATCTGATCTATTGGCTTGTTGGATTTCATTGACAGGAATATCATTGCTGTCATAAAGAGGGACGTTTCCATAAGCATCCATTAGTAAATAGTAAAAGAAGGCACGTAAGACCCTTGCCTCTGCAATAGAAGTAGGTTCAGCTCCGGCATTTTCTAATTGCTCCACAGCGAGATTGGCAAGAAATACCGATCGGTAAAGCCAATTCCAGGCATTTGCATTGATTCCATCAGCAGGTAACCACTGCCGTTGATGCAAGCGGGCAAAGTCTAGTTGCCAATCACCTGTATTCCTATGTGGAATAACCTGTTCATCCGTTGTCATACAGTTCAGGTCGTACCAACCATTATCAGCTCCGGCATAACCTACACCGCCCCAATTGCCGGGGATTTGGGCGTAGACTCCGGCTAAGGCCGATGCTGTACCTTCAGGTGTGGCATAAAATTCACTTGCGGAATATTTGTCATACACCTTTTCTCCCACATCCATACAAGCTGAAAATAGTAAAACCGGGATTATGATTATTGAGGATATCTTATTCATATGTTTATTATTGTCTTTATTTTTGTTAAATCTTACACCTAGCTCATTAAGCGATATTGGAGTTTGAATACAGTTTCTCTTTCTGACCTGGGTATATACATATTGCTTGAATTGATCTGTTCAAAGTTTTCGATTAAAACGAAAATTGTAGACTAAGTGCAATGCTTCTTGTTCTTGGATAAATGCCAAAGTCCATTCCAGTACCACTTCCTCCAGAAGCATTGAGTTCGGGATCTAATCCGGAATATTTTGTAAACAGGAGTAAATTGTTGCCGGTAATTGAAACAACACTGGATTTAAACCACCTTGAATTCAAATTCATTAGGTCATAGCTCAAAGTAAGGTTGTCAAGCCTGATAAAGTCACCATCCTCCAACCATAGATCAGAAGCATATTGGGTTGTGAACAGACCGAGGTTTTCAGCGCTTTGAAGCAGGTTAGAGATTCCAAGCGTTTCATACATACTAAAATCCCTGCGGATACGGTTATAGATTTTATTACCACCTGACGCTCTCCATACCATATCCAGGTGAAACCTTTTATACCTGATTTTAGGTGTGAATGCAGCAGTATAAGTAGGTAAGGCAGAACCAGCTATATAGCGATCCTCACTGAAGTTTCCCTGATCAATGATGCCATCCCCATTTCTATCCACTACCCGTTCTTCATTTGTGCCTGCTTCTTTGCCATCATTTTCAAGAATGAAAAATGTACCTATCGGATAACCTTCAATCAAAAAGGAGTTCATACCCCATCCTACATTATTGGTGACCAATTCTACCCCGTTCAAAGAACCGCTTAAACTCAGTACCTCATTTCTCAAAAGAGAAAAATTTCCTGCTAACATGATGGACCAATCCTTGTTTTCCAGTAAGGAGTAATTCAGACTTACTTCAATTCCTTCATTTAGCACACTGCCAATATTGGCAGCCATAGAACCATATGGGAACGGAGGTTGCGGAACACTGTAATGGAACAGAAGGTTGTTAGTAGTCGCTGAGAATACGTCAATGGTACCACCGATTTTATGGTTAAATAATGAGAAATCTATTCCAATATTTGTTTGATGTCTCGTTTCCCACATCAAATCTGGATTGGCATTTTGAGAAACCACATAATTATTGATCAGTGACTCTCCAAAATATGTGGTGCCGGAAGCATTCACCAATTGGAGTGACTGTTGAGGATATAGTCCTTGTTGATTACCTGTTATGCCATATCCCACTCTAAATTTTAAATCAGAAACGGCCTGAAATCCATTTAGGAATTTTTCTTCCGATAGTCTCCAAGCAGCCGAAACAGAAGGAAAATTGCCCCATTTATTACCAGCACCAAATACTGATGATCCATCTCTTCTCATACTTGCAGTGAAAAGGTACCGATCATTATAATTATAATTGATCCTGCCCAGAATGGAAATTAATGTACGGTCGTTCTTATAAGAAGATATGTCACCGGGCAAATGCCTATCTATTGAGCCCAGTTGCAAGGCATGGTAGGAGGTAAGGTCATTGATAAAGCCTTTTGATTGAGCAAAGCTTCCTTGGTAAGTCTGCCTTTGCCATTCATACACTCCTATAGCATTGAAAGAATGGTGCCCCAAATCCTTTTGATAATTAAGACTTAAATTGGTTAGTTTTTCATCAGTACGGTTGTTAGAAACATTCGCGATTCCATTTTGGTCTATTGCCGAAGGAATGGTTGAAGATACAGGGGCAAAATAGCCTGAGTTATGGTTGATTTTCCTCCAACTACCAAACCAGTTTATGTTCAGTCCTTCAATTATTTCAAAATCTGCTTTTAAACTTCCAAATTGGTTGACTGTCTCGGATTCATTGATTACCGTCTGGGCTACCGCATAAGGGTTAATATAGTGAAACACATTCTGATCAGAGAAGTAATTTCCATCTTCAAAAAATACTGGATCGGTAGGCCTGGAAACAAATGCGTTTGAAATAAGATTGGAAGTGAAACTGGCACGCCCGATGTTCCCTGGACTACCTTGATTATTTCTAATGCTGTTGTTTAAGCTGAAAGAAAGCTTTAACCTACCTTCTAAAGCGGACTGGGTTGCTTGTATATTAGCAATGTAATTGCTATTACCGGAGTTAATTACTACTCCATCTTGTAAAATCGCAGCAATTGATGCCCTGTAGTTGAAGTTCTCTGTCCCTCCTCCTAAGGATACCGTATGGTTATTGGTCATGCCTTGTTGGGTAAGGATGTTGTACCAATCAGTGTTCGAAGCAAAATCAGCTGATGCGGGAACTCCCCAAAGGTTTGCCTGTCTTCTCCATTCTTCGGCACTGAGCATTTCCAGTCTATTGGCTAAAACATCTACTGAGGTAGTACCGGTATATTCTATTGTAGATACTCCAGCTTTGGATTTTTTTGTACTTACGATGATAACACCCGCTGCTCCCCTAGAGCCATAAATTGCTGTAGCTGAAGCATCTTTCAAAATGTCAATTGACTCAATTTCGGCCGTTGGTATTTGGTTCAGTAAATCCATATTTCCTTGAATACCATCTACTACAACTAATGGATCGTTTCCACCGATGAGGGAAGTAATACCTCTGATCCGAACACTTGGATTGGTTCCAGGCTCACTGCCAACCTGAGTTATGTTGACTCCTGCAGCCCTTCCTGCTATTTGCTGAAGGGGATTGGTTATAGCACCTCTATTGAAGTTTTCACTGGTAATATTTGAAGCAGCTCCTGTAAGGTCTTTTCTTTGCGCAGTTCCATATCCGATTACGACCATCTCTTCTAGGCCTACCATATCCTCCAACAATTCAATATTTATTATGCTGTTGTTCTGAGCTGGAATTTCCTGAGTAACATAGCCAATAAAAGAAAATACTAATATATCTGAATCACTTCTTACAGGTAGGTTAAAGCTTCCGTCCAAATCGCTTACAGTTCCAATAGTGGTGCCCTTAATTACAATACTCACCCCTGGTATAGGCTCATTTAGCGAATCTTTTACAGTTCCACTGTAATTATTTTGATTTTGGGCAAAAGAACCATGAATTTGGCTACATGACAAAGCCAGCATCCATAGAAAAATGGGCCATTTCACTTGAAAATTTTTGAATCGGTATTTTTTTTTCATTTATCAGGTTATTTAAGGTTTAGACAATATCCTTCCAGTGCAATCCATATGGCGTTGCCTCTGGGGTTATAATGTGATGTTGGAATGTGCTTCTATTTTTGATAGAAGTTTTCAGGGATCTGAATTCTTGAAAATGGGAGGGTACATTTGGTTATGATTTTGGGTTAATGAGAGAACCATCAATGCGGTTCTCCCAAAGAAAATTGTAAACATCCAAATTTTAGATTGTTGGAAAAGATTCACAAAAAATCAAACCATAATTAAGTGAAATCAAAGAATAAAAATTATAAATATCAGTAAACCAGATAAATATGTATGATTAGTTTAGAGTAGAATCAAACCGTTTCACTTAAAAAACTAAGCCACTATACTCATAAAAGTTGTGGTCTTTCTGAAAATCGGGATGATTCTTAAGAAAATCTATATTGATGAAATTTGCTTGATAGCGTCTTCGAATTCCTCATTTGATTTTATAGACTTACTTTTTATTCTTGATTTGTAAGAGTGGATGGTGCTTACTGAATAATTTAAAATAAGAGCAATTTTTTCAGTGTCCGTTATACCTAATCGCATCAGGGCAAATATCCGAAGGTCAGTATTAAGTAGTTCGTTGTCTTTTAATAAAATTTGGTTTTCCTCAAGAAATAGGGAATTAAACTGGGGGACGAAATCCGGGAAAATTTTCAGAAATGCAGAATCAAAGGCATTGAACATGGTTTGCCTTTCCTTTTTTTGATTGTACTTGGCTAACAAAGGTTTGATTTCGTGAATTTTATTATTTATCAGTTTTGAATCAATTCCTGAAGTCAATTTTTCCAGTTTCTGCATGTACTCAGTATTTGATTTGAAAAAATATCCAATGTATTCTTCTTTAATCAGGTTAGCTTCTTTCAGCTTTATGTTTGACCTTCTGAGAAGATCTCTTGCTTCTTTCAGTTTCTTGTATTGACGGAGTACTACTACCAGAAAAACTATTATAAATAAAGATAGTATTACTAAGCCAATGGATAAAACCTGGAATTTAATTTTTTGATTTTCAGTTAATTCTAATTTGGCTGCATCAATAACAGGTAAAATATCCAATATCTGAAACTTCCTTTGAATTGCACCATATGTGATAGCATCCTCCAAGGCAGAAAGAAGAAATTTGCTGGATATGTCAAGCTCTCCTTGTTCATATGCCATTTGAGAGAGTTTAATTAAGGCCAGGTTTTCTTTATTACTTGTCTTTATATCCAAAATTGCAGCTTCGACCAACCAGTCAATAGCTTCTTTTTTGTTTCCCTTCTGCTCCAGAATATAGGAATATGCGCTGGCATCTACTGCAAATTGTCGGTCATCGAGTGAAAATTCTTTCAGGAGTTTACTATAGACCATGTCAGCTTCGTCAAAATTTCTTTTTCGGAGCAATTTTAGACCGGAATAAGAACCGTGTAAACTTTGATCTTTAGTGTGAATTAAAGCTGAGTCGAGATAAATAAGGCCGGAATCATTCAGTTGGTGGAAGTAAAAGCTTCCATTGTAATCTGCCATGTCAAAAAATAATTTTGCTTTGGTAAAGAAAAATTCTTCCTTATGCGAGACTGGTATCTTTTCCTCAAAAACCTTGTTTAAGGAATCTAGTGCCGGCCCATATATGCCGGCACTTATCAAGGTATTGGCTATTTTAATCCTGGAAAGGATTTCTAAATCTTCTCTATTTAAGCGTCGAGCCTCTTGGCCCATCAACAATCCAAAATGTATCGCAGAGTCAAAGTTATATTTCAGATAAATTTTATGGAGTGACTCAAGATCTCTGACATAATAGTTGTCTTTTTGATTTTTTGCTTCAATTTTCTCCCTTAATTCAGCTATACGAGTCCTTTTTTCAGATTCAAAATGTTCTTTTTGGTCAATTACTTCTATAAGCTTTAAATAACCTGTAATGTTTTGTCCTATGGATTCAGGTGTTTTTAGGATTGCAAAAGTTATTATGATTGAACATTGGATAAAGCGTTTCATCATTGACTTAAGTAAGCGATGGCAAGAACAGAAGGAATGTACATTGACCGTGAAGGTAGCCCAAAAGAAGGCAAAAAGTTTTAAAACTGAAAGGCCCTTTATAGTTTTCAGTTTCTTTTTGTAAAAGTTCCTATCTTGGTGTATCTAATAATTTTCATGTTCATATACCAAATTACCTTTGTGATATAATTGAATGACGGGAGAAAGCCTGGCCACAGCTTCTGCGGAACAGGATGCATCAATCAGGTTGAAACTGGCTTCATCACCAACTTTTGGCCATGACTGTTTTCCATCTTTGTCCAATGGTGTCACTCCTTTTGTTCCGATTCCCAAGCATCTGGATAATCCATATTCATGGTTGTACCGGTATAGCTCAGCCATGGTTTTGGCCTTATCCAACATACTCCCCGTACCAAATGGCTGCCAGTGATCAGTGACGCAGTCTGTGCCTGACATTACCTTGATACCATGGTCAATCATTTTTGGAATAGGCATTACGCTATACCCTATGGGTACTGTAGTAGTAATTCCGATGTCAGCTTGAGCTAGGGATTCACATGTTGCCTGAAGGGTTTTTTCATCCAATGCACCCATGATAAAACAATGACTGAGGTAGGTCTTGCCTTTAAGTACCGGATTTTCATTGACTTTAGCCACCAGGTAATTCAAGGTTTTAAGACCTGATTCACCGGTTTCATGTAAGTGGATGTCCAAACCTTTACCATGATCCAAAGCAAGCTGAATAGTGAAATCCATGGTTTTCTCAATATTTCCATCGATGGAGAAAGGATCAACTCCTCCTATATAGTCAATACCCATACCTGCTGCCTCTTTCATCAGATCCTGGGAACCTGAATAAAAAATGCCATGCTGGGGAAAGGCTACCAGCTCAGCCCCGAAACCCATTTGCTTAATTTCAAGTGCCTTCTGAAGGTTTTTTAGCGAATCCAGTTTGGATGTTGGTTCAATATTGACATGGCTTCGGGCATAATCAGTACCCTTGGACTGCAATAGTTCTATGAGTTTCTGTGCCCGTTCAGTTGAGTGGGGCAACAAGGTGGGGATTACTTCCTTTTCATGCTCTATCAGTTCTTTTACCGTACGGAACTTACTCTCTCTTGCTTTCCATGGACCACCATAATAGGTTTTGTCCAGATGGATGTGCATGTCCTTCATGGCGGGAAGCATCAGATAACCTTTTGCATTTATGGCATCAGCAGCTGGATCATTAGGTAGGATTTCCTTTATTTTTCCATCCTCGAGGACGATTGTAAACAAGTCAGTTTTTGTGGCAATCACTTCTATTTCATCTTTGATAAAACCTGTTTCCAATCTTACGTTCTTCAAGGTATTGTTTGAAAGCGATGATTTGCTTTCCAATGACTTGTCATTTTTCGCAAATCCCAGGCCTGATGTCAATAGACCTGCTCCTGTTAGGGCTATGGTTTGTGAAAGGAAGTTTCTTCTGTTGAGCTGTTTATCTGACATAGTAAGCAAATTTATTCCAAAGTTAGAAAGTGGGTTGCTTTCTTAGTGATACATTTCAATTGGATTCAGGTGAATTTTATCACTTACTCCTAAAATCACTTGGCGAAGTCCCAGTTTCTTCCCTAAAAAACTTGGAAAAGTTCGCTGGATCCTGAAAACCAAGCTCGAATGCCAACTCCTTAACAGTAATATTACTGATAGAAAGTAAGCGTTTGGCTTCCAGGGATATTCTTGATTTTATCAGAGAATATGCAGTTTTTCCAAGGTGTTTCTTACAGATGATGTTGAGATAGTTGGGTGTGATGTTCAGCTTTTCTGCATAGAAGACCATCGATTTTTCTTTCTTGTAAAATTCATCAATATCGGAAAGGTATTTTAGTAACAGTTCCGGTATCAAAGGCCGGTGATGTTGGGTAGTGATTTTTTCAATTTCTCTGATAATCAATTTGATGATGATGTTACAACGGAAGCGGACAATACCCTTGTCCGGTTTAGGAAGCTTGGATTCATTGAGAATCTGTAGAAATTCATGGTGAAAAATCATGAATTCTTCATCTAATAATTGGAGTACAGGGGATTTTACTTGATATAAGGACAGAAAATAAAGGATTCCACCCATTTCTTCAAATTCATTTTTTCCGATCATCAACTGGTATCCTCTAGTTTTTTGATCCAATTCCCAATCATGGACCTGCCCTGGATTGAGTATGTGAAGCTGCTTGTTGCTGACCGGGTAACTGGTGAAATCAATCCTATGGTAACCACCTCCCTTTTCAATGAGGAAGAAAAGAAAAAAATCGTGTTTATGGGGTGGATCAATTTTACTTTTTCCTTCAATACTGTGATCTAAAATACAGAGGCCTTCAAGGTTGTTGGCCTGAAAATTTCCAATGTCTAGGATAGGGAGTAAAGTACTTTTTTGGTTTGACTTGTCCATCTACAAATCTACAGATTCCGGTAATGAGTTGCGTAGGAGTGGAGATATTCTCTCGGCCTTTAGTTATATTTGATCGCTTGAATAATAAAAAGATTTAGAAAAGAAAAGAATTGCCAGCACTTGTGGTTCTTCATCTTTATTTTTGGCCAATTCTTAATGGGACAAAGTAGGATAAAGGAAGTGGTTCATTATTTTCATAGAGGGTTGATTTTAATTTAACAAACATATGAAGCATACATTTACTTTGTTAATGATTTTAATATCTTTTTTCAGTTTTGGGCAGTTAGAAACTGAAGTTGCTGATAATTTGGAAGAATCACATGCAGAATGCTCCTGTGAGGATTCTTTTGATGCCTTGAGTGTCGGAGTAGAACAAAACTATTCTTTGTTTAAATTTAAGGTAAAGGAAAATAACAGAGAAGTGTACAATGCCTTTACAGCAGTAATAAGGCAAGAGGCTGGAACCATCTCCGATATTGAGGAGTGCAAAAAGCTACTCAACACCTGGTTGGGATTTTTCAGGGATGGGCATATGTGGCTTAATTTTCAGGAGAAGAGTGAGAAGGTATATGAACGTGTTGCTCTGGGAGAAGACAATTTTAAAAATGGGTTTCCCGTCGAAACTGAGCAGGAGGACTTGCTAGGTATTTGGGAAAGCGGTAGCTATCGGGTGGCCATTATCCCTGAGGAAGATCCTGTTGGCAATGAAAGGGATTATGTCGGGGTGGTTCTTCGGAGTGAAAATCCGGACTGGCAAGCCGATGAAGTTAAGTTTTCTCTGAAGAAAGTTTACGGTAATGATTTTAAAGCAACCTTTTATATGGGTGATCACCGACCTAAACCGGTGGAGTCAAAGCTTAAAAATGCAGGACTACTCCAATTTGAAGGCTTGAATGACTGGTATAAGGTTTGGCCTGAAGACCATAGGGCTTTTAAAGTACAACCCGAGCCTATGGATTATGAGGGTTTTCATTTTGAGATGCTTGAAGGAGACATTCCGTATTTCAGATTTCCCGGCTTTATGCTTTCTTCCATCAAAAGCCTGGAAAATGTCCTGACAGAGTACCATGAGCAGATAATTAAGGCTCCTTTTATGGTGGTAGATGTAAGAAAGAATAGCGGTGGGTATGATGCTGTCTACTATCCTTTGATGCCCTATATCCTATCAGGCCCCATAGAGATGCCGAATGTTTATCACTACTTGAGTGCTTATAATAAAACGCAAATGGGAGTAGGGGTGGCTGAGGAAGACCTTGATGAATTAGAGGATGAAGAGGATAAGGCCATGTTTAAATTATTTTATAGTAGCATGGATACTTTATTGACTTTCGGAAGTGAGACCTATACTTATAGCCCTGATACGATATATGGCCAACCAAGTAGAATTGCTGTTCTGACCAGTGACAAAACCGTAAGTTCAGGAGAAACCTTTGTTTTGAAAGCCAAAAAAAGTTCACGAGTAACGGTTTATGGGCAAAATACAGCAGGGATAATAGACGGATTCAATGGTGCTGAACTTGAGTTGGGCTGCGTAACTTTGAGATATCCTTTGAGCGTAAGAGCGCGGGATGTAGAAACCAATCCTATAGATCCATATGGTATTGCTCCCGATATCTTTATGGACAAATCTGAAGATGTCCTTGAATTTGCGTTGCGGCATATGCGGCAATTGATTGAAATCAAAAACTTGGGAAATGAGTAAGAATGCCGCATTTCTTTAGCCTCTTTAACATTACTAATTTGAATGATCTTACACCATTTTAGAATCAGAATGTCCAAAGAGACGTTTACAAAATAAATTAAAGATATGACAAATGATGAAATCCATAATCTTGCAGAAAGACATGGTTTGATGCTTTCAGGTAAGATTCAGTTCAATGAAATGGGAATTGATTTCAAAGTTTGCTTTGCCATGGATAAAGAGGGAAACCAATGGTTGCTGCGGATTCCAAGAAGATCTGATCTGGGTGAACAGATAAGGAAGGAAAAATTAATTCTACAATTGGTTCACAGGTACCTGACTGTTCAGGTTCCAGATTGGAAAATTGCAACTGATGAGTTGGTGGCATATCCTTTATTGAAAGGGAAGCCGGCATTGACCTATGATGCTGTGACATATAAGGTTACTTGGAATATGGCTAAAAGTAGTCCCCATTATATTACCTCACTTGCAAAGTCTTTGGTTGAATTGCATGCGATTCCAAAGGATGAAACTTCTAAAATGAATCTGAAAATGGAATCAGCTGAAAGCCTGAAGTTAGAGATCCATGATCGCTTGAAGATTGTAAAATCTGAAATTGGTATCAGTAATGAACTGGAAAACCGATACAATAAATGGCTGGACAATGATAAGTTGTGGCCAAATTTCACAAAGTTTATCCATGGAGATCTGTATGCTGGGCATATTCTTACATACAAAAATGGAGAGGTTTGTGGAATTATTGATTGGACAACTGCACAGGTCAGTGATATTGCTATTGATTTTTCAGGGCATCTCACGGTCTTCGGAGAAGAAAGTCTAAGACATTTAATAGCTGAGTATGAAAAGCAAGGAGGTGAAATTTGGAATGGTGTTTTTGAACAATCAGCGGAAAGGGCTGCCGCTTCACCTTTGGCTTATGGATTTTTTGCCATTGAGACTCAGGATGAAAACCATATACAGGCTGCAAAAATTCAGTTGGGTGTAGCATGAAAATGACTTGGTTAATATTTTAACTCTTTTGAATATTACTCACTTCTCAAACTATCCACCGGGTTCGCCAATGCCGCCTTTATAGATTGGAAACTTACTGTCATCAGAGCAATGACCATAGTCAGGATACCCGCTCCTGCAAAATACCACCATTTCAAGTCGATTTTGTAGGCAAAATTGTTTAGCCAATTTCCAGTCAAATAATAACTTAAGGGTAAGGCTATGGCAATTGCTATCAATACCATTTTTGCAAAGTCACCGGATAACAGTTTGATGATTTTCCACTCACTTGAACCCAACACCTTACGGATGCCGATTTCCTTTGTTCTTCTTTCGGCTGTAAAAGCTGCCAAACCAAACAAACCAAGGCATGAAATAATTACTGCAACCCCAGCAAAATGCCTGGAAAGCATCCCAATACGCTGTTCTGAAGCATATAGGGCTTGATAATCCTGATCCAGAAACTTAAAATTGAAGTTATACCCGGGATTGAATTTCTTGTAGACTTCTTCAATCTTTGCGAGGCTTTCCTGCTCTTTCCCTAACTCAAGCTTCACCATAAACTGCATTGCACCACGCTCCAAAACAAAAACGAATGGTTTGACTTCCTCATAAAGTGATTTGTAATGGAAATTCTTAACGACTCCCACAATTTCGGCATCCCCATAAAAATCTATAACCTGACCAATAGGGTCTTCTAATCCCATAACTTCCAAAGCAGCTTCATTGATAATGATCTGATCACTATCCGATTGAAAATCATAGGAAAATGAACGGCCTTCTTTTATTTTCATTCCCAGCAGCTCTATCATGCCTTCCATTACCCCGGCACCGTTGAATACATACTCCTCAGATGGATTTTTGCCGGGCCAACTCAATCCTGACATTATAGCACTTGGATTCACTATAATTTCAGACGTTCCTGATGCATGCAATACTCCGGGAATATTCCTGACCTCTGAAAGGAAGCTTAAATCCTGTCCAATCCCTTGAAAGCCTTCAGAGTCAAAGTATATCACATTATCTTTGTCATATCCGAGATTTTTTGTCTGGATCAGATCGATTTGTTGGTACACCACCCAAACGGCTACTATGAAAATTACAGATAGCGCAAATTGAAAAACTACCAATCCTTGGCGGACAGAAAGTTCACCTTTTCCGGTTTGTAATTTTCCTTTGAGAACAAGAACCGGTTTAAATCCGGATAGATAGAGCGCAGGATAACTTCCGGAAAAAAATCCGGTAAAAGCAACAACACCAACAATTGCCAGGGCCAATCTTAATTCAAAGATCAAGGATAGACTTTTTCCTGTCAGAAGATTGAAATAGGGAAGAACCATGATAACCAAGCCTAAGGCAAACAGAGTCGCCAAAAGGGTCAGCATATAGGATTCTGTCAAATACTGGAGCATCAATGTTCTTCTACTCGCTCCCATCGATTTCTTTATACCTACCTCTTTTGCCCGACTAAAAGCCTTAGCAGTAGAAAGGTTCATAAAGTTGATGCAGGCAATGATTAAAAGAAACACAGCGATGATGGAAAATAATTTCACATACTCTATCCGCCCTCCGGCCTGAACACCGTTTTCATACTTTCCATGTAAGTATCCGGAGGAATAGGGTCTAACAAACAGTTGATCCGGAGTTTCTTTGTACTTTGTTTTAATGAAATCAGCAATTTTACTGTTAAATAAGTCAAGATCTATATCCTCTGGCAATAAAATGTAAGTTCGGTACAATAACTCATCCCAACCATACCACTGAGGCTGCAAGAACTCTTTATAGGCATCCCATGATATCAAAAAGTCAAATTGATGGGAAGAATTAGCAGGTAGATCTTTGAAAACCCCCGAAACCACAAAGCCTTCTTCTTTCACTTTCAAGGTCACAATTTTTCCTATGGCAGCATCGGCGGATTTAAACAACTTTAAGGCAAGCGTTTCAGAAAGAACAATGGAATTTTTTTCAGCCAGCACTTGCTCAGGATTACCATGTAATAATTCATAGGAAAACATATTGAAAAAATCTTTACCTACAAACCTGCCCATTTCTTTTAGGTTCTGATCTTCAAAACCAACTGTAAGTCTTATATCATCAAAGCCTTGTATGGAAGCAGTAGTGACAGCCATTTCCACCTCGGGCATCTCTTCTTCCAAAGCTTCCGCCAAAAAAGCAGGCGTCATCTCTTCTGTTTGGACGCCGGTTCCTGATTGCCTGTTGACCATTACCTGGTAAAGCCTGCTGTCCTTTTCATGGAATTTGTCCACACTGAGCTCATCACTCACCCAGAGGAAAATCAATAACGCACAGGCAATTCCTGTAGTAAGGCCGAGAATGTTAATGTAAATCGTACTTTCAAACTTTTTGAAATTCCGAATAATCAAAAGTAGGTTGTGTCGTAGCATGGCAAGAAAATCGATGTAGTTTTGAGCATAGCAGGCCTTTATTCAGTAGTTTACCTGTAATCTAATCTTTATTCTAAAAGGATTGAAATACAATGGAAATATTCTGGAAATAAACAGAAATATATTCCATCACCGATTCTTTCTTCCTTTTATCAGGCTTTATTGGCAACCAAGCAGTATCTTATTCCGAATCACTTAGTTTTTGGGACTTTCACAATCGTTCTAGTATCAACATGTTTCACGAAGTATATTTCCACCATATTTCAACTTATACCCTTTCTCTTCTCCACAAAAGTAATCGGGACATACTTCTCTGTAGGGGCGCCAATGTAGTAGAGTGCCCAATTTGGATCATGATGAGCGAGCATTTCTGAAATACAGTCGGCCCGATGGCCCTCAGGATTCTGACACTCATCCCAATAGAATAATTCTACTTTGTAATGAAGTGCTTGTTTTTGATTGTTAATGGTCACTTCAATTTTGATGTCCTGCTTTCCTGGAGCTGTTGGGATGGGAATAGCGATGTGAGTCATGATGAGAAAATTTAAAGTGAATGTTATTTTTAATTCATAATATGCCAATCTTCAAGCGTAATAAATTGGGTATTGTTGTTTTCATCCCTGTATCTTTCAAAAGCAGCACCTATTACCTTTCCGGGATGTTTTTTTATTTCTTTCATTATCCTTGTCATGTTTTCATATGGTATGACATCTAAAGCTTCTTCAAAACCAAACCATTTTATGTCACTGCAATCCTCAGGTACTTTTAAATCACCCCCATCATACTTTGCCTGATAATACTGCATGAGGGTTAAGCTTGTGCTGTTTTTCCATCTTTGGGTATACATTCCACATAGCTTTGGATCTTTGATCCTGATTCCCATGTCAGAGGCCATTTTATCTAAGAATGCATTTACCGAAAGAGGATCATTATATCTGTCTCCGGCAATCTCCCATTCATTATTCCACTTTACCAAAAGAACTTCATCCTTATCATTGGTTACATACAGCTTAAAAAATGAATAATTGTCATTTTTTTCCTGAGCAATCAAGGTTTGCGAAAACAGGAATATGGAAAAAAACAGAGCAACTCTAGTGATGATTTTCATATCAATTATCAATTAAATTAAACATTTTTCAATTCACTACCTCATCCCTCACCCTTCCTCCTTTCCTTACTCACTTCTCAAACTATCCACCGGATTCATCAGCGCCGCCTTCACAGACTGAAAACTCACAGTAAACAAAGCAATCAACATCGTCAAAGCTCCCGCCCCAATAAAATACCACCATTGCAGGTCAATTTTGTATGCAAAATTGTCCAGCCAACTATCCATCAGCATCCATGCAACCGGCAATGCTATTATCCAGCCCAGAAAGATTAATCCCAAAAAACTTTTTGAAATC
The DNA here is from genome assembly GCF_019343195.1 of Arthrospiribacter ruber. Classification (GTDB taxonomy): domain Bacteria; phylum Bacteroidota; class Bacteroidia; order Cytophagales; family Cyclobacteriaceae; genus Arthrospiribacter; species Arthrospiribacter ruber. The sequence goes on along the minus strand of NZ_RPHB01000002.1, from coordinate 303,442 downwards.
AAGGCGGCTACTTCTATAATGGATGCACCTAGAACTTTTCGGATTCCTATTTCTTTTACCTTCCTTGAAACCGTAAATGCCGTCATACCCAACAAGCCCAAACAAGAAATAAAAATGGCTACTATCCCAAAAATCAGAATCAACCTGCCTATCATTTGCTCTGAAAGGTATAGCCTTTCATATTCTTGATCCAGAAAATGATACTCAAAAGGATAAGCAGGATTAATGCTTTCAGATACTGTCCTTAGATCTGATATAGCCTGTTCCAATCTTCCTTCTGCTGTCCTAACCAAAAGATATGAAGCATTTTCGGGCTCAAGCACTAATATAAGAGGCGTGATTGGGCTGTGTAATGACTGCAAATGAAAATCTTCCATCACTCCGATAATTTGTCCGGGACCATTCCAGAATGAAATTTCTTCTCCTATGGCATTCTCCTCAATTCCCATAAGATCCAAAGCCTTTTGGTTGACCAAATATGCCAGGGAATCTCCAGGATGAAGGGGTGAAAATTCCCTTCCTTCTTTTAATGTTATGCCCATGGTCTTCGCAAAGTCATATCCTACCCAAGCAGCTGACACATGTGTCTGTAAATCGGGAGCCTTGCCAGGCCAAGAAAGATCCCCTGAATGAGCCTGTATATTGATAGGTAAAAAGGTAGAGACCGTCGCTGAAACAATTGCTGTTGATTTAATTGCCTCATGTTGCAGCACTTCCATATTATGGTAAAGTTCACCAGCTAAGGGCAAATACAATACATTCTCCCTTTCAAGACCCAAGTCTTTTTTTCGTAAAAATTCCTGTTGGCTATAAAAGACCATGATACCTACAATAAACAGGGAGGAAATAAAAAATTGTCCAACAATCAAGCTTTTTCTGAAATAGGAACCACTCCATCCTAAATTAACCTGCTGTTTCAAGGCATTAAACACAGGCAAATTGGCAAGAAAAACAGAAGGATACAGGGATGACATTAATGAAGCGACAAGCCAAATGGCAAACATTATCCCATAAAATCCGAGGCTTCCCCATTCCAAAGTTAACTGGGTCCCCAAGTAACTGTTGAAAAGAGGTAAAACCAGATTGACTACCAATAGTGTAAGCATCAAAGCTATGGCCGAAACCAATAAAGACTCATACCCAAACTGGGTCAATAAAGCCTTTTTGTTGGCTCCTATAACTTTCCTTATCCCGATTTCCTTTCCTCTGACACTGGCTCTTGCAGTCACCAAACTGACAAAGTTGATGCAAGAAACCAGTAATATCAGCAGTCCTATCAGAGAAAGGTTTCTTACAAGGGAAATTCTACCTCCAACTGCCTTCCCATTTTCAAACACATCAAACAGGTGTATTTCTGCCAAAGGCTGAAAAATGGGATAGTTGTCTTTCCCGTAATCACTATGGTTGGCATAAACATTTTTTGCAACAGATTCCAAACTTTCTCCTGAGGTATTTTGCAGTACCTTGACAAATGTCGTGTATGAGGTATTTCCCCAACCCATCCATGGTTGTTCTATTTCCTTGAAATTGACAACCCAATCAAACTGAACTGAGCTGTTGGCAGGAACATCCTCTATGACAGCGCCTACCATATAGGTTTTAAGATTGCCTTCTTGGTTTTCCATCATCAGAAATTCTCCTAATGCGGATTTATCACCAAACAATTTTTTGGAAACACTTTGGGAAATCACCAGCTGTTCTCCTGAATGATGGGCCCCAACAGGATTTCCAGAAATCACTTTCATTTGAAAAATATTGAAAAAATCATCAGAGGCGAAAATCCCCTTTTCCCTGAAAGCATTTTTTTCGTCTTTAATCAGGAGTTGTGGTCCCCAATCTGCAATTTTGACTGCATATTCTATCTGTGGTACTTCTTCCTTCAATGCTTCCGCAAGTGGTGCTGGAGTCATTGAAGTATTTAATAATTCCCCGTTGAAGAGATAATTTGTTCTTACTTTATATACAAGATTTCCATCAGGGAAAAATTTGTTGAAGCTGATCTCCTGAAAAGCCCATAAGCCAATGATCAGGCTACATCCCATTCCAAGCACCAAACCAAAAATATTGATGAAGGAGTAAGCTTTCGTTTTCAGAAGGTTTCTCCAAGCGATTTTTAGGTAGTTTCTAAGCATAACAGTCTTTTCTATCTTTAACAGTAGTTTTTCTTGTTGAAATATTGTGGAAATAAATAGAAATATTATTCAACACAGATCCCCATTTGCCTTCTTCCAGACATCCTAGGCAACTAACTCCAGAATCACTCCGTTCTTGAGACTTCCGCATAAGCTCAAGTTTCAACCTATTTCCATCATGTTTCACAAAGTATATTTCTATCATATTTCTCGAAGCATATTTCTTTAAACATCTTTCCAAAATACCCCAAGTATCCATCAATATCTTCAAAACCTTATTCACTCCTCAGATTATCCGCCGGATTTCTGCTTGCTGCATAGTGGGACTGGAAAAAGACCGTAAAACCCGTAAACAAAACACTGATCAGTACTACTCCCAGGATGATTCCAATGCCTATTCCGGTGCGGTAGGGGAAATTAGCCAACCATTTTTGTCCGAAAACCAATGCAAGGGGAATGGCCAGTACAGCCGCCCCAAAAACCAACAGCACAAATTCTTTCATCAATCCGGCAGTTACCTGTACTATTCCTGCCCCAAAAACCCTTCTTATGGAAATCTCTTTTCTCTTCTGAAATGCCAGATAGGATACCAAACCTACCATTCCGAGTGCACAAATGAAATAGGCAAGGAAGGTGAACAAGCCCAATACCTTGATCAATTTTTTCTCCTCTCCGTAGAATCCTCCGACCACTTCAGATACAGTGTAGGTTTTGAATTCATTGACTTCGAAAAGTTCCTTGGCCATTCCGACAACCTCAAGGGTATTGGCTTGGAAGTCACCTTGGTTAAACCTATAGGAGAACAAATTACCGAAATCCTGCTTTGGAAACATGATGGAGCGGATTTCATTGTTCAGGGGCTGAAAATGAAAATCAGCCACCACGCCTGAAATCCTCCAGGTTTTTTCATTCATGGTCAATTCCCTCCCTACGGCATCTTCAGGATTATTGGCTCCGATTTCCCTGGCCAAAGATTCGTTGACCACCATCACTTCATTTTGCTCGGGTTCAAATGCCTTACCTGCCAAAAAACGCATCCCATAAGCAGAGAAATACTCTGGATCCACTGATTTGGTATCGAAAAATGCTTCTGATTTTTCACCGTCTTTTTCAAACTCAGCAGTACTCTTGGACCAACCTGTGCTGATGATGGGACTTCCTGCTGTGGAAGCTTCCAATACATAAGGCAATAGTTTCACCCTTTCTTTCAATGTAGCAGCCTTTTCTTGGGATTCTGGGCCGGAGGGTAGAAAAAAGTAACCCGTATGTTCATGATTGAATCCAAGGTCTTGGGTATTGAGGAACTCCAACTGACGGTTGACCAGTAAGGTACCAAAAATCAACACCATGGATAATGTGATCTGAACGATGACCAATGACCTTCTTATGACTAAACTTGATTTGTTGCTTCCCGGTTTAGTTCTTAATGCCTGATTCGGATTGAAACCAGACAACACCATGGCGGGATAAATGCCGCTCAATAAAGTGAGTATCACTACGAATCCAAAAAAGAAAAGGTAGAATTCCGGACGCGACAAAAAGAAACGAACCAAACTACCTGATATTCCAAGTTCATAGATAGGGCCTAGTTGTGGGAGGACCAGTTCAATCATAAACAGGGATAGCATCCCAGCTGTAATCACCAAAAGGAAGGTTTCTGCCAAAAACTGTCCCACCAACCAGATCCTAGGACTACCTATTACTTTTCGGATGCCTACTTCTTTGGCACGGGAAAATGAAAAGGCCGTTGAAAGGTTGATGAAATTGATGCTGGCAGAAATAAGCACTATGAAACCTACCAGCAGCAGAATACTTAGGTTCTCTTTAGTTGCTTTTCTCGGATTGTCATGTCCGAAGATTCCATCAAAATGGATATCCTGTAATGGCATCAATTCACATCTCCAGTTATGGATAAATGTATTCTCTGACTCCTGAAATTGTTTATTGATAAAATTTTCAATCTTTTCTATCCCCATGGCCCTATCCACTTGATCTCCAAGTTTGGGGTAGAGTTGAAAATTGGAGGAAAGGCTGCCCCAAACATTCTGTATACCCAGATAATCCTGATAGGCTTCATAGGGTATAAAAATATCAGATTTGAAATCAGTATTGGGTCGGGAATCATCAAAAATCGCCGCAACCTGAAAATCAAAAGACTTGTCTTCTTTGGCTTCATAATCATGGTAAACCGCCGAGATTTCTGCACCTATGACCTGACCATTAAAAAGCTTTTCGGAAAGTGACCTAGAAATGGCAACTCCGTTTGGGATGCTGAAAATGGATTGGGAATTTCCTTCAATCCAATTGTAATCGAAAATGTTAAAAAAACCTTTATTTACAGCTGCAGGCAATGGATTTTCAATGGTGAATTTTTCACCTCCCCTAATGGCTTTCCAATTCCTCATGGTATTAGTCAGATACAACCCCAAGCTTTCTATTTCGGGCAATTCACTTTCCAACAATTCATACAGGGGCCTTGGTGCTCCCCTATTGTCCATCTTAAAGCCATTGAAGTCAGCCCGGGTATTCACCCTATAAATCCTGTCCGCATCTGAGTGGAATGTATCAAAACTGGTTTCATAGGAATAGATCAAAAAGACCATCAGGATGACAGCCATTCCCAAAAGCAAACCTACCAGATTGAGGGTGGCATAAAGCCTGTTGCGAGCAAGGCTTCTAAAGGCAGTTTTCAGGAAGTTTTTCAACATATTTTCAATATTTATTTTTACTCTGATTTCAAAGATTCAACTGGGTTGGAGATGGCTGCTTTCCATGTTTGGAACAAGATTGTTGGGAAAGAAAACATTATGGCTAACATGAATGCCATGACGAAATAGCCGATATGGACATCAACTTGGTAAGCAAATTGTTGCAACCAATAACCCATGGCCCACCAAGCCAAAGGAGAAGCTATCAGGACTGCTACAAAGATCAGCTTGATGTAGTCCTGCGACAGCACCCTCACTAGGCTGGAAACAGGCGCTCCCAATACCTTCCTTATGCCGATTTCCCTGACACGCTGCTCAACAGTGGCCATTACCAAGCCAAACAGACCTATACATCCTATCATCATCGCCAGTAGAGTAAACACCCAGAAAGTATAGCCTGCTTTTTGATCTGCCTGATACATGGCCTCAATTTCTTCATCCAGGAAAGAGGCTTGGTAGGGTTGGCCAGGGACAAGAGTATGCCATTTCTCCTCGATGTCTTTTAGGGTCTGAAAAAGGTTTTCATTATTCAACCTCAGACTGATGTACATTTGTCGGGGATAATAAGTCTTGGAAGAAAAATGAAACAAGGCAAAAGGCATGATCTCGGTATGGAGGGATTCTATATTGAAGTCTTTCACTACCCCAATGACTTCAAAGGTCTGATTTCGGTTGCCGGGATACCTGATATAGCTGCCAACCACTGTCTCAGGGTCCCACCCAATCTGACGTACAGCGGTTTCATTCAAGATAATAGAAGTGGAATCATTGAAGTCCAAAGAAAAGTCCCTTCCAAACAAGATCTCCAATCCCATAGTAGCAACAAACTGTTCATCAACCATATAAGAGGCCAATGCCAGGTCTTTGAGTAAGTCGGAACCACCTTCTGAAGATACAGGTACATAGAAGTCGCCAAATGCATTCTTCGAAGGCACTCCAGTAGCGAGACTGGCATTTGCGATGCCCGGTATTTGTCTCAACTCCTCCGTCAGGGTCTTTTGGGTCACTCCAGCTTTTTCGACCTGGTTTAACAGCAAAATATGTTCTTTGTCAAAACCCAGATTTACTTCATTGGCATACTTGAGCTGTTTGAATACAACAATTGAAAAAATAATCAATGCTGTGGAAATCATAAACTGAAAAACAACAAGGCCATTTCTGGTTGTGTGCTCGCTGAAAATGCTGGAAGGATTGACATTGCGTTTTAGTATCGACATGGGGCGGAAACCACTCTGGTAAAAAGCAGGATACAATCCCGAAAACAACACGGAAATAAAAACCAAAAAGCACAATGCGAGTGCATGACCCGGTGTCATCAAATCCATCAATTCAAATGATTTTCCTGTCAATTGATTGAAGAAAGGCATGAGCATCACCATAAGAAAAAGTCCAAGCATAACTGCCAAAACACTGAAAAGGAATGATTCTACCAAAAACTGTCCTATCAGCTGCTGACGGGCAGAACCCAATACTTTTTTTACTCCCACTTCTTTACTTCTCCTTAAAGCCTGGGCGGTGGTCAGGTTCATGCAATTGATACAGGCCATCAGCAATATCAAAAATGCCGTAAAAATAAATGCATGGACAGTGGTGGCATTTCCATGGGCAATTTGGTTGCTGTAAATGCCTTTGGAACCCAAATGAATGTCTTCCATTGGCTGCAGCAAAAAGTCCCACCTCCCACCGTTGGCGATAAATTCATCAAAAGGTTTTCCTATCCTTTCAAATGGTGCTGAGGCCAATAACTTGACCATGGATGGCAATTTCTCCTCGATCTTGGCTACCGTTTCGGGATTGGCCGATTCGGGACCCAACTTCACAAAGGTGTTCATCTGCAACCAAACCCAGCTCCAATCAAAACGCTGAACGACAGGATTGGCATCATTGGGGATCAATAGGTCAAATTGAAGAGAGGAGTTGGAAGGTAAATCCTCCAAAACAGCAGTAACCAAAAATGGCTTGCCCCACTCATCAAAATGTAATTCTTTGCCAAGGGCCTGCTGATCGCCAAAATACTTTTTGGCGGTGCTTTTTGTCAATACCACTGAGTAGGTATGTTGAAGGCTGGTTTTTGGGTTTCCTTCCAAAACCGGAAACTTGAAAAAATCCAGAAAATTGGAATCAACCGAAAACATCCTGCTTTCCTTAAATATTTTGTTTTCTGTCCCTTCCAGGTAACTCACAAATTCCGGAGAATTCAAATACAATCTTGTATAGTCTGCAACTTCTGGAAAATTGTCCAAAAGGGCCTTTCCAACCGGTGGCGGTGTATTTCCACCCAAAAATTCTTCCGGGCCCATTTTACCATCGATATTGACACGATAGATCAGGTCAGACTCAGGCAAAAATCTATCAAAGCTCCTTTCGTCATGAATATAGATCCCCATAAACATCACACACAGCAATGCTATTCCCAGTCCTGAGACATACAATAGGCTTGTCAGTTTTCGCCGAAACAGGTTTCTCCAGGCGATTTTTAGGTAGTTTCTAAGCATGGCTGGTATGAATTTAAAGGTTGGAAGGTTGAGATGTTTGAAAGTTGTAAGGTTTTAAGGTTATCGTAGTTGTCATCGTTCTCTTCTATTTTGGTTTATATTGTCAAGAGACTTGCTGATTGTTACTTATTCAATCAAGATTCTCCTCTTTTTCGACAAATCCAGTCTTGAATCTTATGTCTTGTGTCTTATGTCTTTAAACTTTTAATCTAAAATCATTCGCTTCTCAAGATATCTGCAGGATTGATCATCGCGGTTTTAATCGCTTGGGAACTGACAGTAAAGAAGGCAATGACCAATGCCAAAATGGAGGTCCAGAGAAAGATCTTCCAGTCAATGGAGGTCCGGTAGGCAAAGGTCTTCAGCCAGGAATCCATAAAATACCAAGTAACAGGTATGCCTATCGTTACCGCAATCAACACCAATTTGGTGAACTCCGAGGAAATCAGCCTGACCAAACCGGGTACTGAAGCGCCCAACACTTTTCTGACGGATATTTCTTTCCTCCTCTGTTCGGCGACAAAGGCGGCCAGGCCAAAAAGCCCCAAACAGGATATGATGATGGCCAATCCGGTGAACAATCCCATCAATTTAGAGGTACGCTCCTGCGCCGCAAATTTGCTGGCATGAACCTGGTCCACAAAACTGTATTCAAATGGAGCATCAGGATTGAATTTAGCGAACACTTCCCCAAGATTATTGATGGAGCTTCTTAAATCACTGTTTTCTTTTAGGCGTATATGAATGAAATTCAGGTTTCGTTTTGGACCCAAAACCACTATAGGACGCACCTCATCGAAAGGGGATTCCATGATAAAATCTTTAACCACACCCACCACTGTAAAAGACAGGTCGCCATCCTGAATCACTTGGCCCAATGGTTCTTCAAATCCCATGATTTCCAAAGCTTTTTCATTGAGAACTACCGCATTGCTGTCACTCGGAAAGTTGTAAACATCAATATCCCTTCCTGAAATCAGCTCCATCCCCGCAGTTTCCAACAAATTGGCATCTGATCCCATTCTGGCAATGTTCTGCCGGTCCTCTTCATTTTTCCCCTGCCACATAAGCCCACCTGTATCACTGTAAATATCAGTCAATGGTGAAAAGGTATAGGTCACAGACGCTACTTCCTGCAAGGACAGGAGTTCTTCTCTCAAGGCCAATTTGCTTTTTCTCATGGGTTCTGTGACTGGATGAAAAATCAGGTTTTCCTTATTCAGGCCCAAGTCTCTATTGTGAACGAATGTCATTTGATCCCTAACAATCCATACACTCGCAATCAAAATGGCCACTATGGCAAATTGTAATACTACAAGCGCCTGACGGGGATTTATCCAATATTTTTTGTTATAGAGCCTGGTTTTGAAAACAATGGAAGGACTGAAAGAGCTCAGCAAGAAGGCAGGATAGCTTCCAGCAAACAGGCCAACCACCAAAACATAACCCGAACTCAATAGCCAGAAATAGGGCTGTTCAAACGGATTTTGAAGGTTTTTACCGATCAGGTCCCTAAATGAAGGCAATGACAAGGACACGATCAACAGGGCAATGCCAAAAGCAAAAAGGGTGATCATGATGGACTCTACCAAAAACTGTGTGATCAGCATTCCCCTACCTGCTCCGGTTACTTTCCTCACTCCTACTTCCTTGGCCCTGTTTTCACTCTGAGCAGTACTGAGGTTGATAAAATTGATACAGGCAATCAGCAAAATAATGATGGACACTATTCCAAACAAGCGGATCAATTCAATCTTTCCCCCAACAGATTTCCCGTTTTCAAATTTTGAATAGAGATGCAGGTCAGCCATGGGAAACAAAAAATCGCTGATTTTGCTGTCTTCCAAGTGTCTCTCGGTAAACCCGGAAATTTTTTCATTAAAAGCTTCCAGGTCTGTTCCTTTTTGGAGCATGGCAAAAGTCCTATAGGAATTGTTTCCCCAATAGGGATCAGCCCATCCCATGGCCTCCAGTTTTTTGAAAGGAAGGAAAAAGGTAAATTCAAAATCAGTGTTTTCAGGCAAATCCTTGATAACTGCATTGACCATCAAATCCAAGGTCTTTTCCACTGTCACCGTTTTTCCCATCGCATCCCCATCTGGAAACAATTTTTGGGCTACCGTCTCAGTAAGGATGATGGAATTGGGATCTTCCAAAGCTACAATCGGATCACCTTCAAGCACTTCGAAAGAAAAAATCTTGAAAAATCCCGGATCAACAAATGAACTTCTTTCATAGAAACTCTTAGATCCCACTGTAAGCATTTGCGGATCCCATTCGGTGATTCTTGTGGTTTCTTCCACTTCCGGATAGTCTTCCTTCAACGTAGGTCCATAAGGTGCAGGAGTATAATCCCAACTGTAGGTAATTCCTTGGTTTTCCGCATTCCTCCATACCGCATAGATCCGATCTGAATTTTCATAAAACCTGTCCACACTAAGTTCAAACTGAACCCAGACCATAATCAAAATGGAGGCGGCAATTCCGATTCCCAGGCCTCCGATATTGATAAAGGCGAATCCTTTGCTTCTAAGGATATTTCTCCAGGCGATTTTAATGTAGTTTCTAAACATAACAGTCTTTTTTTCTTTACCAGTTGTTTCTCTTGTTGAAACAGGGTTGAAATACAGTAGAAATATTGTGGAAATAAAAAGAAATAATTTTCTCACATATCCCCTTTTTCCTTCTTTTAGACATCCTTGGCAACTAACTCCAGAATCACTCCGTTCTCGGGACTTCCGCTATGGCTCCAGTTTCAACATATTTCGCAAAGTATATTTCTATATATTTCAAATTACCTCTATCCATAATATCCAATATCCATCAATATCCATTATTATCCACCAATCCCGATGCTCGGGACAAGTTATCAATTTAATTTACTCACTTTTGAGACTCTTCACCGGATTGAGCATCGCTGCCCTGACAGCTTGAGAACTGATCGTCGCCAAGGCCACAATCACAGCCACTAGTCCTGCCAAGACATACACCCACCAACCGATTGCTGTTTTGTAAGCAAATCCATCAAGCCAAGTATTCATGGCATACCAAGTGATCGGTATGGCAAGTACAATCGCCACAAAAATGAGTTTGACAAAATCCATTGAAAGCAAAGTGACGATACTTGAAACTTCTGCACCCAATACTTTTCTGATGCCGATTTCCTTGGTCCGGATCTCTGCCGAATAGGTTGCCAATCCAAATAGTCCCAAGCTTGCAATCAGGATCGCCAACACCGAGAATACGGTAAATATTTTTCTGAATTTGAAATCGGCCTGGTACTGCTTGTTGAAGTCCTCGTCCAAGAAACTGTACAAAAACGGCCTATGTGGTGCAAGTCTATTCCAAACATCCTCGATTTCTGAAATGGTTTTTGTCATGTTTTCCGACTTCACTTTAAGTGTAAGAAAACGGCTTGCATAGGCCTCAAAGGGCAAGGTCAATGGTTCAATGTTGCGGTGAAGCGAAATGAAGTTGAAATCTTTGACCACCCCGATTACTTCACCTGATCTACCCCATTGGTCAAATTTTTTCCCGATGATGTCTGCAGGGTTAGCATAGCCATATTGTCTGGCAGCGGCTTCGTTGATGACCAAGGCCGAGGTAGAATCCGAAGGGAAGTCCCTGGAGTAAGATCTTCCTGCTACCAATTCCATATCGAAATGGTCTATAAAGTCAATCCCTACCTGGAAAATGGCCTGACCTTGCATCTGCATTTCACCATCGGAATTTTCAATTTCTGTCCCAGCATTAGGAAAATAGCCTCCGGGAACACTCCTCGAAAATGCTGAAGATTGTATTGCCGGATTGGCTTCCATCTCATTCTTAAGGGCACTGGACCTTCTGTTGACTAGTTCATCATAATTGTAATCAAGCACCAGCATTTGCTCTTTGTCAAAACCCATATCCTTGTCAAGCAGGTGGTTCATTTGGTTATAGACTATGATGGTGCCGGCAATCAGGATGATGGAAAGGCTAAATTGGAAAACCACCAATCCCTTTCTAAGGTTGACCCCGCTGTTGTTGGCAACAGAAATTCCTTTCAATATCTGCACTGGCCTGAATCCTGACAACACAAAAGCAGGATAAGAACCTGCCAAAATCCCGACAACAAATAGCACCACGGTCAATACCGGGACAGTTTGCCAATTGATAAATTTTACCAAGTCAAATTCCTTACCCGTAATGCTCTTCAAGAGTGGGATTGCCATGGTAACAAAAAACACTGAGGCTATCATGGCCAGGAATACGATGATGATGGATTCCCCTAAAAACTGGTAAACAAGGTGCCTTCTATCCGCACCCACCGATTTTCTGATGCCAACTTCTTTGGCCCTTTCCATGGACCTAGCGGTGGAAAGGTTCATAAAATTGATCATTGCGATCAACATGATGAATATCCCTATGATCGAAAATACATAAATATTGGAAAGGCTTCCGGTTTCGCCGGGCTGTCTCTCGGCATCAGATCGAAGGTAAAAATCCTTCATTTGTTCGACCTGGATCGTATAGCGTGGATTGTCTTGTCGGGCAGCCAGAAAATCCGGGATTTTTTGTCTAAATGCCGTAAGGTTGAAGTTTTCATTGACCAGGAAATAAGTATAAAAATCCGCATATCCCCAATATTCAAAAACCTCCGGTATTGATACTCTAAAAGTGCTTAATGAAAGCAGCATATTGAATTTGAAATGGGAGTTGGAAGGAATGTCCTCAATTACTGCTGTGACAGTATAATCTCCTGCATTTGATCTTCCGGGAGAGTCGCTACCTTTCAATATTTTGCCGATAGGATCTTCATTTCCAAAAAACCGCTTGGCAGTACTTTCAGTCATCACCATGCTGTACGGAGCGGTCAATGCATTTTTCGCATCTCCTTTAATCACCTTCCAGCTAAAAACATCAAATGCCGTTGAGTCCATAAAAAATACCCCTTCTTCCTGGAAGGAATTCTCACCATCAGTCAGCAAAATGTCTGAGCTGCCGGAGAATTGGACAACTTTGTCGATTTCAGGAAAATAACTCTTAATAGCAGGGCCGACCGGTGCATTATTCCAAACCCAAAAAGGATTTGCACCAGCATTTTCTGGCTGGTCTTCGGAAGGTAAGTTTCCATGGGTCAGTCTGTATATCCTGTCTCCTTTTTCATGATAGTTATCGAAAGACAGCTCATCCTGGATATACATAAAAATCAGAAAACAACAGGTCATCCCCAGCCCCAAACCAAAAACATTGATAAGAGAGTAAGTCTTTTTTTTCAAAAGGTTTCTCCAAGCGATTTTTATGTAGTTCTTGATCATGTTGATTGGACTTAAAGAAGGGGGTTTTAAGGGCCATCTTTGCGAGATTTGTGCCAAGGAAAAAGTGCCAGTACTGCAATTCAGGCCTTATTGTTTCGTTTTGAACCGGATTTTTCGGACAAAATTGTCCGCAGACGGGCGGTCTCTAAAAATAGGATTGCATTACCTTTAATAACAGTATAAAAGTAAAACGCTTAAATCCTGTCCACATCAAGGAATTCATTTTCCGTACGTATTGCAAACCATAAAAGGTGAGCATTCATCCAGAATTCGAATATAGAAGCAGGAATTTTTCAAAAATGATTAATCAATTGACTAATCACCTGTTTCCCACTCTTCAGGAAGCTTGTACCAAGACGTTGCCAATCCTTTGAGGTTCTCAGCGGTACATTCTCTGCAGTTATCTGTTTCGGTCCATACCAGTTTGTCATTGATGTATATGTTTGCTGTGATGCTGGGAGATGGGCTTCTTTGGGTGTTTTCATCACACTCAGCACAAAAGGCAGTAGCAGCGATCAGAAGCTCTATGGGCTGCACTGTTGGCTGAAAAGAGTATCTCCAACCACTTGGCATGCTATGCCCATCTGCTTCAGATGTGAATTCATCCAGATCAAAAGTCAGAACTCTTTGGCCATTGGCGTCCTTGAATTCCCCTGACCATGCAACATCATTTTCAGTAATTACCTCATAGGTTATCGTGATTGATTCTTCCGGCAATTCAGTATCACAAGAGAATATCAGAATTGACAATGCTAGCAAAAGTAAAATTGGGTTTTTCATTATTGTTTAGTTTAGTTTTTTTCAGGACGAATAGTATTTCGATTTTGTCCAGTTATTTTAAAAATATATTTTTCATTTGATGTGAACACTTATGATTGGTCTGGTTAAAAATCCAAGTGACCAACTTTTATACTTTTCCTTTTTTCAGATTTTTTAAGAGGTATGCTTCCTTTCTAACATAACTTAACAAGCCTGTGATTTTCCGGCCAATTAAATTTGTAAATGAAAAATTTTACATGCTTCATTCTTGTTATTGCAATGATTGGCTGCTCGAAGGAGAAAAACTCAGGTCAATCCATTTCAACAGATTATAGATTTGAAATTACCGATTCAATCAGAGTCAACCACTTGGAAGAATTGACTTTAATTGATTTTCATGATGGAATGTTCCTGGCAAAAATGGACTTTTCTAACTACTTTGTTTTTGATGAAACCGGTGATATTACTTCTCATATAGAGCTCAAAACCGATGGTCCAAGCGCAATCAGCATGGCCTATTCAGCAGGTTTTTTTGAAGGGGAATTTACAATAATGGACATGCACAAGGGTTTGATAAAATTATCAAATGACGGAGATATTATCAATAATTTCCCTATTCCTGAAGATTATCTTTATATGCATCCTTACAATCGACCGGCTTTTACATTGGGAAATAAAATAGCCTACTACCGGCCTGAAAGAGACCTAAAAGATTGGGAGGACCAAGAGAAATTCTTTCGGAAATACTATAAAGAACCCTTGTTGGAAATAATAGACCCTGTTACAAAAGAAGTGGAACTGCAAATGGAGCTTCCGGAGACCTCAGTGTACAAAAACGGTGAATTTCATTTCTTACACCATCCAAAAATTGTAAAAAATGGGAAGCATTGGTATTTGTTTCTAATGGCTGAAATGAAGTTTTATATCTATAAAGAACAGGACAGAGATCTGATTTTAAAAAAAAGTGTCACCCTAACTCCAGAAGGCCAAATCCCTTTTCCTCAAGTAAGTTTAAAAAACTCAGCTGAATTGTTTTTGAAGCTAGAAATGATAATACCATCCATGATAGAACAACTATTTGTAATGGATGACAAAATAGTTCTTATTTATATAAAGGGAGCGGATGAGAATATTGTGATGAATTACGACAGAGAAAATCAAGACGAATGGAGGGATTTCTTCGAAGCGCTTCCAAAGTATGCCGCTGTTTTTGATTTGGATTACAAATTGCTCCAAGATGATATTGAATTGCCATCCGGTACTATCTCTACACCTATTGTAAACAAAGAAGGACAAATAATAGTCCACAAAAACCAAAGGCTTTTAGGGGAAGAAGATTGGAATACTTACTATATGTTAAAGCTAAATGATGAAAGCAATTCCAAGTAACTTATACGCTATGAAGCTTTCGAGAGGGATCTGTTAAAGCATATTAGACAGTTCATTTAATTGATTTGCTTTTGATACAATGATGATCTTGAATATGACGGCGATTAATGCCGTTATTTTTGTTTTTAATAAACTATATTTTCATCATAGGATTTTGCCTTGATCATTATATAACGCCGGCTGCTCTTAATTCATCTCTCAATGCCTTCAACCTGCCATGAGAATAGACTATCCTGTTTACCAGAACTTCTGTTTGCTTTTGAATCTCTGGAATTTCTATAGCCACTTTTAGAATTTTAGCGATTGTCGCATAGAAATTTCTGCCACGCTCATTGAAAAGTTGGTCTTCAACTTTTTGTGATAGTATGATTAATGCTTGTTGTGGGGCATATTTCAGGCAAGGAGTCATCGTGTCGATGATGTTCCACCTGTCTGTATGGGTACGGGCATGATCAAGTGCTTCAGTGATTTTCCCTTCCATACACATCGCTAGTACATATGCAGGGGGCTTGTTTTGGAGTGTCCTGAGGTATCCCAGCCGTTCATCCTCCGGCATCAACACTTGTATAATTTCGTAATATTTCTTGGTAAAGGTTTTTTTGTTCAGAAACAAGGTAATTTCTAAATAGAGCGCAGGCTCCTGTTTAGGATCGAGAACATCAAAATACAATTCAGCGCATTCATGATGAAAGAGACCGTTATTCCACAATTGTTTGGCGATATTGCGGAATTTGAGGTTATCAGAAGAACGGTATAATTCCAAAAGGTCCTTAGCTACATGGATGCTCGATTTATAGTGTTTCAGCGCAGCCATTTCAAAGCATTCTGTCCCTCCCGTTTTTCTATGGAGTTCTGTAAATAGCCAAGGCAAACATGCTGCTTTATCTTTCTCCTCCATTACATCAAGTAGGATTCCAGCTTCTACACCAGAATGAAGAAGGCTTAATAGGTAGGTTTCAAAAAATGTCAGGAAACTGGAATCATCAGAATTTATCTCATTGTGTTGATCAAAAAGTACAACAGCAATAGTGAACAGCTGATCTTCCGGAATTTGAATTGCCTTGAAAATGGGAAGACAGCTTTGTAAATGATCGTCAAAATTTTGTAACATCATTTCCAGCGGAAATTCCAAAACGGCATAGTCTTCATCTAATTTTGCTTCCAAACACGCCCTGTAAATGCTGATCATGTATAAGAAAGCCAGATCGAAGTGCTTTAAGGAACAGTATCTTTCCACTTCAAAGGCGTGGAAACCAATGATGCGCCCGATTTCTTCCTCGGCCAAATATTCAAAAGCATCATCATGGGAGACATATCCCGAATTCCTTGGAGCGTAACTATTCCAGTCCAAGTCTTTAAATTTGATGGACTCCAGATCTTCTTTGATCAAATCTTTACTGGCATAGATGAAATCGTCTGGATCTGTGACCGTTAATGCCAGTTGTTTGTCCTTAGGCTCAAGGTAGAAGTTTATAAACTGCTCCTTGATGTGATCGTTTTGCTCAATGATTTTTTGGAGAAAAGAAAGCTTAAGCTGATCGGAGGCTTGTTGGTAGAATTGATTAAACATAATGATGGTATGAAAAAGTCAGGAATTTAAGTTTAGGAATGCTTTTAAAGGAATGCACTTTTATTAATAAATGACCAATGCTGAATAAATATCTATCCCATTGTTCAGGGCAAATTACTACTTTTTCTGAATACCATTTCCAAAACTCTCTTTTTCCAGTTCCTCCATTTGCAAAGAAGTCATTGCTATGCCTGAATGGAAAGATTAGGACTATAAGTAGGTAGTTCATCTTCATCGGTATTTTTCAAATGCTTTTAAATATCCTGATAACAATTACTTATTCAATAAACCTAATCTTCCAACTTTTTCCAGCCATTTCATCCTATATTCTTCTTTGGAAAGCCTCACAGGGCCGATAGTTGTGATCTTGACCTTTTTTACTCCTATAAAATTCAATGTGCCTTTTTTGAGGGCATTATGGCTCGGATTTCCATATACCCACCTGTAATACCAGGCAGGCTGGTCTAGGGTGCAGATGATCCTTGCTGTTTTGCCAACTAACAATTTGTCGCTGAATAAGGAATTCTGTCTTTTTTGAAATGCAAAACCGGGAAGTAAAACCCTATCAAGAAACCCTTTCATGATGGCAGGGAAAGAACTCCACCAAACCGGGTAGATCCACACCATGTGGTCAGCCCATTTAATTTTATCCTGAGCGTCCAAAAGGTCCGGCTCCAGATCTGTCCTCTTGCGGTATCCAAATTTCAGGTTAGGGTCAAAGTTCAAGTCCCTAATGTTTATTTCTTTGATTTCGGAACAGGCTTTTTCGGCACCTTTTTTATAGGCATCTGAAAGGGCAAAACTGAAGCTCTCCTTATCCGGGTGGCCATTGATGATTAAAATCTTTTTCATATAGCTTACAGGTTTTTTTTCAGTTTCAGTTCGAACTTAGATTTCGTCAGGCTTCCTCTTTTGAAGAATAAAAAAAGTATGTAGCAAGCAGGAACGGTCAAATAGACAAAACAAATGGCAAAAGCAATGAAAGCACAGATTCCTGCAGTGATAAGGGTAAGAGTTAGGTTTATGTCAGGGAATATAAATTCCAGATTTTTAAAAATATAATGGTAAATGTCCAAAGCATATCCATAAAAACGGATGGAGAGCTCATAAAGAAGCCAAGCTGGGTAAAACCATATTCTGATCGGCAACCACCACTTGCCGAAGATTGATTGGGGTTGATTTTGTAATTCTTCCATTTATGATCCTTTTTGACAAAAGTCCAACAAACGGAAGCGTCATCATTTGATTTAGATCAAATTCGGTTTTTGGGATTCCGGATTCTGCTAAGGGTTTCCAAAGTCACACCCAAATAGGAGGCTATATGAGTCAGAGGAACCCTTTCGGTAATCTTGGGATAAATATTTAAAAGGTAGCGGTACCTATCAGAAGCTTTGTTAAACTGAATGGTGTAAAGCCTTTCACATAATCCCAGCATCGTTTCGGTGACCACCCTGCTGATAAACCTTTCGAAATCATGGTGCTTATCAGAAAGACTGTCCATAATTTCTTTGGAAAATTCCAATACAGTTGAATCTTCC
Organism: Arthrospiribacter ruber; assembly: GCF_019343195.1. GTDB lineage: Bacteria > Bacteroidota > Bacteroidia > Cytophagales > Cyclobacteriaceae > Arthrospiribacter > Arthrospiribacter ruber. The sequence goes on along the minus strand of NZ_RPHB01000002.1, from coordinate 285,554 downwards.
AAAAACTCTAGATAATGTGGGCTCGGCCTGTCGCTGAAAAAGCTTACAATTGAGGCCATGAACTGGTTCTCAAAAGTGAACCAATCCGTAATGTCCTTACCCTCTTTCAGGTAAAATGCTCTCGAACAACCTGATACTATCAAATAAGCTTTTTTGGCAAATTGTCCTTCCCGGACAACCATGTCTCCTCTTTGGAATTTCCGTATGCTCAAATTGTCAATAAAATCCTGTCTACACTCAGCTGACAATGGGGAATAAGCCGCACTGGTTTCAATTAAGACTTTTTCAATGTTGATTTTTTGGGATTCTGTTATAGATGTGCTGAGCATGGTCAAAATAAGAGTTGAAGTTTATAGTAGGTCGTTGGAATAGTATTTTGAAAAGGGTCAATTTTTATAAGAACACAAGGTTACTTTGTCCTGCCATCAACTATTTTGTCATATTCGATGTCATTGGGCTCCCATAATTCAATGACATTTTTCTCATGATCTAGAATGTGAACGAATTTTCCATAGTCATGATACTCAATTTCATCCAAAATTCTTACTCCTTCTTTTTTTAATTCTTTCAGCAATGCTTCAAGGTTTTCTACTCTGTAATTGAGGATAAAATCTTTATCGGTGTAAGCAAAAAACTTGGATTCTTCTGCTGATGGACTCCATTGGGTAAACCCTTTCTTTGAAGGATCACTGCCTTGTCTCCATTCAAAATTTGTTCCCCACTGATCAGTTTCCAGCCCGAGGTGTTTTTTGTACCACTCTTTCGTCTTTTGGGGATCTTTAGATTTAAAGAATATGCCCCCGATGCCCGTTACTTTTTTCATCTTTAAGTCTTTTAACTTTTATATGATCCATGCCACCTGATTTTCTGATTGATTTTCAAACCTAAACAGCCTAATCACCATCCTTTTCACCTGTCTCATTTGCCGGACGTATTCCAAACCACAGCAGGTAACCTATCATCCAGAATTCTCCGATTGTAGCAGGAATTGTCAGGAAATCAATGAATGCAAATTCAAGGTCCAAGTATCCCAGAAATGTGCTGAGAAGATAACCTATGCCTCCGATAATGATGATCCTGCCGAGCCAGACAGGCATTCTCCCTGAACTGAGAATGATGAAACCCATGGGAATAAGCCATAACCCAAAGAATAGACTTCCTACTCCCCAAGCATTGGAACTTACATGATTTAAAAGTTCTATTAAACTTATTTTCTGTTCTAGGCCTAAGGTAAGAGATTCGGCGATCCCTATTGCAGTTGCCATTGAAATTGCACTTACCATGATGACTACAGAGTTTACAGTTCCCCATATAGCTAATGTCCAAGCCCCCCATTCATTGATAGACTTGAAAAGTCTGTAAAACCAAACGGCTGTCAGTGCTTGTGAAATGATGATGGCAAATTCTAGCAGAAGCCTGACCCTGGCAAGCTGGGTGTTTTGCGTAATATTCTCCAGGGTTTTTGTAGGGTCATCGGCTATGAATACTTGAGGATGAATGAGCAAAAAGCCTATTACTCCTGATATTGCCAAAGCCAAATACCAGATGCCGGTTACTCTTGCTGTTTTCACCAGGTTTTGAGGGATTGTATGCATGAATTTGGCTTTTGGATTGGGTGAATAATATAAGGGTCTGAAAATCAAATTTTAACAAAATGAAAATTAGTGTTTAAAAATACAACATTAAGTTTATTTGAATATTAAATCTTAATATGGCAATTTCCTAATCCAGCTTTAAAGCCACATCCCATAAGTCAAAATCACTGCTATAATACTGAAGTGAGTTGCCGCAATGTACAATTACAGTCTCTTTGTGAGGTATAATGTAGATGTTCTGCCCGAGATTTCCGTTGGCGTAAAAATGATAGGTCCCATCTTCATTTACATGGCCCCACCATTGATAGGTATAATAAATTCTTTTATCACTTCTTCCAAACCACCTTGGGTATATGTCTCTAGGAATTGATCTGTTTTCCCGGGTAGATTCAATAACCCAACTTTGCGAAATAATCTGATCGCCAAACCAATCTCCTTCTTTGAGCATCAGCTGACCGAATCGCGCATAGTCAATCGCCCGTGCCACCAAACGGCTTGGCATATATTCAAAGCTCGATGATTTGCTGTCTATGGAAAAAAGCGCATCATACTCCATTATTTTTGACCATAGTTTTTGCTCGAGATATTGGGATACGCTTAGATTGGTAGACCTTTCAATAATCAAACCCAAGTAGCTCGTGTTATAATTGGAATATTGAAAATCTTCACCCGGCCCGGATGAAATGTTAACTTTTTCAAGTAGCAGTTTACGAACATTGGGATGGTAGTAGCCTACTGCTTCATCATGCCAGGGAGCATGAATATTAGTAAAAGGTATAAGGTCTGTATTGTATTTGAGACCTGAACGCATTTCAAGAAGATCTTTTAGGGAAATTTTTTGAAAACGGGGATCACGTTCCAAAAGCTCAGGGATGTAATCAGTCATTGGGTCATCAATACTATTGATCAGACCGTCATCGAGGGCTGCTCCGATCAAAAATGAAATAAAGGACTTAGCCATGGATTGGGAATGAAAGTAAGCATCCCTCTCAAAACCATTAAAGTACTTTTCATAAATCACAGTATCCCTTTGGATCACAATAAGCGCTGTGGTTTGGGAGGCTATGGCCCATTCCTCAAAGCTGTCAAATCCAGTATTGGTGATCAGTTGATCAAACTTTGACTCTACATATGCTTCTTTAGGATGTGAAATGAATTGATTGGTTTTTTTGGCACCCTGAATTATGTGATTGTCAAAATTTCTGTAATCATAAACATCCGCTACATTCATTGTGATCAAGCGGTAAACATAGGTAGGGGAATATTTGATTGATAAAATTAGAACAAGGATCGATAAGATGAAGATAGGTATTAATACAAAAAATCCGAGAATACACTTCTTAGTTGTCATGTCTGGTTTGTAGGGCTTTAGGAATCGCAGGGAATTGGATTTGCTGACTTTTGTAATTCTTTAAGGGGGTTAAGTCCTATATTTTACTCGCCAAACCTACTAATATCTTCGATATTAAAAAATATTAGCTAAACAATGGTAGCGATTGAAACCGGAATACATTCACGATTAGGCACGACAGTTCTGGTATAATCCTCTCACAATAGGAACTACCCACCCAAAAGTCACTAGACATCTAGCTTTGAAGCTACTTTGGTATGGCATTGCTGAAGGTGGGTTGGGCAGTAGAAGGGATTATTTTTATTTTGAATGCTAAGGCAGAAAGATTCATATTTTCATCAAGGTCAAATGCAGGTTAGTTTGTTTTTACTTTTCATCCAAATAGGGTGAAAATTACCTAATCATCTGTTTCCAGCTCTTCAGGAAACTTGTACCAAGACGTTGCCAATCCTTTGAGGTTCTCAGCGGTACATTCTCTGCAGTTATCTGTTCCGGTCCATACCAGTTTGTCATTGATGTATATGTTTGCTGTGATGCTGGGAGATGGGCTTCTTTGGGTGTTTTCATCACACTCAGCACAAAAGGCAGTAGCAGCAATCAGAAGCTCTATGGGCTGCACTGTTGGCTGAAAGGAGTATCTCCAACCACTTGGCATGCTGTTCCCAATGTTAAGGTTCCTGATTTTTTGACTAATGATGGCATCCTGATTTTTTTAAACATAATCCATTTTTTACAGCTCAGTTATTTTTTGGCTTTTAAGGATCAGCCTAAGGGTAATAAAGGATCAATTTTTATCAGATCCACGTAATCGTATTTTTACACTCCAAAGCATAATCAAAAGCCCTAAAATGATTAAAGGAATGCTGAGAATCTGCCCCATATTCAGGAATAGGTTTTCTTCAAATTCTACTTGATTTTCCTTGATGAACTCCATAAAGAACCTCTGGGTGAAAACCAGAGTCAGGCCAAGACCGAACAAAAATCCTTTGTGCATCCGGACTTTTCCTGATTTCCAAACAAGGTAAAGAATTATAAAAATCCCAAAATAAAATAAGGCTTCATACAATTGGGCAGGATGCCTGGGTAATGGATCGACGTGTGCAAAAATAAAAGCCCATGGTACCTGTGTCGGAATTCCAATAATTTCTGAATTCATTAAATTCCCTATTCTTATGAAGCCTCCAAGTATTGCCCCAGCTACTGTCAGTCTATCCAATGACCATAAAAAATCTTCTTTATATTTTCCAATGTATAGATATAAGGCTATCAAAGCTCCCAAGACCCCTCCGTGACTAGCCAAGCCCAATAATCCTGTAAATTGGAATGCGGGATTGATTTTTATAGGTAGGATTTCAATGGGATTATTGAGATAATATGCGGGATCATAGAAAAGTACATGCCCTAACCTGGCACCGACTACTGCTCCTACAATAACATAAACTGTCAGTCTGTCCAATTCTTCAATAGGGCGGTTTTCAAACTTGAAAATCCTCACAAGAACCTGATACCCTAACATCATTCCGATTACCCAAGAGATGCCGTACCATCTAAGGAACTCAAAATCTGCGATAACGAACGGGTCTATATCCCATAAAATGAAAGAAATCATCCTCCCTGACAGCAGATAATCAAAACAAGGATCATCAGTGAATTGACTACTATTCCTGGCAGTCTGTTTATAGGTACGTTTTCAACCTCTTCTATCAGAGCAAGGATTTCATCTTTATTCGTTTCATCCATGGAATTGATCAGTTTGAACTGTCTCCATGCAGGTTTAAGATTATTTAAATTCATTGAGATTTTTAAATTTTGCTTTTAGTTCGCTTTTTACCCTATTGAGCCGGGTACTGATATTGGTCGGGCTCATGCCTAAAATGGCTGACATTTCCTTGTTTTTATATCCTTCCAAGAAAAGGATGACTATAGCTTTGTCAATGTCCTTTAATGACTGAAGTACCATGTTTAAAAGTTCAATATCCCCATCAGCCATAATTGAAGGCGTGGATAAGTTTGACATCTGTAGGGGCTCGGTGATGATCTTGGTTTTTTCGTTTCTCACTTTGGCCAATAAAGTGTTGAGGCTGACCCTGTAAATCCAGGTGCCGATGGCAGACTCCCCCCTGTAGTTCTCCAATGATTTCCAAAGTTGTAAAACGATGTCTTGGTAGGCATCTTTCTGATCCTCATAATCAGTATAATAAGCTTTGCAGAGGCTTTTTATAATCCCCTGATGCTCACTCATTATACGGATGAAGTATTGCTTTTTCTTTTCCACTGAAAATCTGATCTTTAAACTATTAGTAGCGAATTTTTGAAAATTGTCACACCAATGATTGATTTTATATGTAAAGCCTGTTTCTGGTAGGTGGATCGTATTGTAGAAAAATAACAGAATTCAGCAGAAATTCCATTTTATTAAATGTTGAATGAACAGTGAAAAATGAGATGGTGTTACCTATTATCATTGGGATTTGGTTGTTTTTAGGAATTATATATTCGGTTCAGACTTGTTTAGTTCTACAATTCCCTGTTCAATTGAGGGAATAATTGAAGAAGGGATTTTCTTTTTGTTTATTTGTTCAATGAGCTGTCTGAATTAATTGAATTGTGTCATTAATTTTGAATCCTGTTTGAGCCCTTTGGCTGAATTGGCTTGCTGAGTTTCATGGAATTGAGATGAAATCTTATAAATACTTGAATAAAATGAATTTAAATCTAAGAAAGATAAATTAGTAGGTGAAAATTAAAGCTTTCAATATGTCATTTTTTTGATTCGCTATTATCAAATTCCTCTTTGAGGCTCTTTAAAGTGGTACGGATGATCTTGGAATCAAGGGTATTGTTTTGGATATAAAAAATCTCAGTATAATTCTGCACATTAGACAATGAAATCAAGTCTGATTTCTTTATTTTAAATATTCAGTTGGTATTCTCCCTGAATAGTCTACACCTCTACCAGAGGTATCATTTTTTTTGTTCCAAGCCTAATGATTGCTTTCTAAAGAACTTTCCAATCTGCTATCTTTAATATTACGTTGCCGGTCTTTTGGCCAGTTTCAACATATTCATAAGCCTCAACAATTTGCTCCATTTCATATTGCCTGTCAATAACTGGTCTGTAATGTCCCTCTTCATAAAGCGATTTCAGAAAAACCACGTCTTGTTTACTAATTGATGGAAGTGGAAACAGAAGTCTTTTGCCACCCCTAAGTGGTGTAGTCAATGCCAATAATATGTTCTCCCCGTTCTTTCCTAACTCAGTCGAGATGTAAATTCCTTTTGCGGTCATTAAAGGTTTGCATTGACCAAACGAGCTTTTACCAACAGCATCAAAAATAAATTCAAACTTATCCTGGTTCTGGGTAAAATCCGCTGTTTGATAATCAATCACCGTATCTGCTCCAAGAGATTTTACCAAGCTGACATTCTTAGTATTGCAGACTGCAGTTACCTTTGCTCCAAAATAATGTAACAATTGAACAGCTGCAGATCCAATGGCTCCAGTAGCTCCGTATACCAGTACATTTTGTCCAGGGACAACTTTTGCCGCTCTGATATTCACCAGTGCATAATGGCCTCCTTCTGTAAGAGCAGCTGCTTCGTCAAAGTCTATTTTCTCTGGCATATTGGTCACGGCCTCAGTTTCGGCAATCGTTAAATACTCTCCGTGACCACCAAAGGTCTTGTCATTAAATCCAAAAACCTGATCCCCCTTTTTTAAAGTAGTCACCTCCTTACCAGTCTCTTCAACAATACCTGAAAACTCAGAGCCTAATATTTGATATTTAGGGCGAAACAATCCAGAAAAAAATCTTGAAACAAAATACTCGGCGCTGCGGAAGCCTGAGTCAGTCCGGTTAACTGTAGAAGCGTAAACCTTTACCAAAATTTCATTGTCTTTAGGTTTTGGCTTTGGAACTTCCGTCAACTTGGCAACATGTGGAGGTCCATAATTAGAATATACTATTGCTTTCATTTTTTGGGTATTCGGTTGTTTGGTGTTTGTTTTTTACTTTTTGCTGACGCGACTTTTTCTTTCAAAATTTACGGCAAGAATTCTATAAAACAGCAAACAATAGACTTCTGGGCAAAGTGAATCAATAAATCCCTCAGTGTACGGCAATGAAAAAAAAACATGGTATCGCTCGGATGTCTTTTCCAATATCCTTTATTTCATCACCTCCGAATTGATAATTAAGGCTTAGGCCCATCATACTGAATGATTACACCTTTTTATTTTTTGAAATTCTCCCCCTGCTCAATAATCTCCTTATAAACTCCATGTAGGTCTATCGATGGGTTGGCAGTGGCAATTTTCTACTTCGCCCTTTTCTTCAAAATTTTGAAATTGAGGTTTTCATCTTGGTTTTTATTGTCCCTGACAACTTTGATGTGAACAGCTTTTATTCAGTGATTTCAATCAAATTCCCTTCCGGGTCAGAGATTACGCTTTCATAGTATCCGTCGCCTGTTGTTCGAGGTTCCCCGATTACATTAAATCCATTTTTTCGCAACGATTCTGTAAGCGAGTCAACTTTCTTTTTTGATCCAACTGAAATGGCAAAATGAGCTAACCCTAATTTTAAATCAGATTGCTCAATAAATTGAGAAATGTCAGGCCTATGCATTATTTCAATACGGGCACCATTCTCAAATGCTAAAAAATAGGAGCTGAATTTTTTGTTTGGATTGTAATATTTTTCACTTGATTTCAAGTTGAAATATTTCACATAAAAATCTTTCATTTTTTCTAAATCAAAAGTCCAAATCGCAATATGTTCAATTTTCATTTTTTGTTTTTTCAGATTGAGGGCCAACTTATTTAAAAAACGAATCTACACCATGAGACTTAAAAAATCTCTTTATTTTTCATCATTGATCCTCAATAAATTCAAAGTTCTTTTAATCCTTTAATTTGTTTGTTTGGAATCCATTTCTGAGGTTTTTCAGTTTTTACATAAGTTACCTCAACACAATTTCCACCCTTCGGTTTTTTGTTCTGCCTCCATCTTCCAGCTGTTTAAAATAGGTCCGAAATACCTAGGTAGCACTTACCCCCTTTGGTCAATAATGTTTTCAATCAAAACCAAACACCCTTCAGCGGATTTGGTATCAGTAAGCGTATTGAATTCTCTATTTTATAAGAAGAACCCTATTATTCACCTTTAATGCGAGCAGGCTGGAAGCTCCTTTTTGATCATATGGCTTCTGAATCTAATGATCGTCTATGTGAACTGAATTACAGCTTCCCTGTCATTTTACCTAAATTAACTTTTTCTGCTTTTGTAAAAGTTATTTCCCTTACAAAATCCATCTTGCCCCATAAGTAATGATTACCCTTAAGCCATCTTGTGCTACTCATTCTGGAATTAAGTCTTTTGATATCAATATCAGTAGCTTTTCTTTTTTGGCCAAGTTGACCATAGAGTTTTATTGCCGGATATGATTTGAAATTCCCTTTGAACAGGGAAGACAGCCAAAAAAACATACCGCTGTTTACTCCTAAAATGCAGATATTTTTATTGTGTTTATAGTTATCCGGAAGCTTTGAAGTGAATTTTTCAAAGTAAAATCCTGTCTGGTTGTTGTTTAAGAATAAGGAGCCAATTGGTGTTACTGTAGGGTTACCTTCTTTGTCAACAGAAGCAATGGAAACATGGAAATTCGTTCTGAAGCTTCTGTTGAAATGTTTTCTGATTTGTATCCAGTCTTTCTGAAGGTTCATGTTTTTTTTATTTGAGTTAAGTTTTTCTTTACTGCCTTTCCTTGGTCATCGGAGCTTATCACATTTTCACAAAAACCAAATTTACCCGATCCACTTCAAGCAAAAATAATCCTTTAAAGAGTAAATGCGATTTTTAAAGATCAAAAATGTACTTGGTTCCAGAGCTTTTAGTAGTTGGCCGAGGAGGAGCAACAGCAAAAAAGGCAAGATTTTTTGGTTTAAGGTTACCATAATTTCTATAAGTAAACCTGAGAAACACATTTCGCTTACGAAGCAATTTAACCTTAAAAAATGCGGAAGTATTCAAAATAATATCAGCTCTGATATAGAATTTCGGATAATTTTTTCCCAATGTTAACTCCCCATCCTAGGGTCCCAGTATCCCTGGCTTTGATGTAGCTTAGTTGTAGCTTTGAGGTAGGGGAGATGGGGTTGAGCTTTAATTAAATTGATGCTATAAATTTAAGCCTGAGATCCTAAATAAATTTCCCTTAGAGGGATTAATTTGTACAATTTAAACCGTATATGGTAGAATGGATCATGTCACCTTACACAGCTGGAGGAAGTTTTGAATTTCAAAAAGGGCAGGTTTTAGACTTCTTTTGCAAATAATAACTTACATATTTTTCAGTTACCAAGATTGAACAATTGGTTTTGCCTACTTTTTCCCGTTTTGGATCCAGGGGATACTTCAAACAGTAAGCAGTGAAAATAGTCACCTTTGATAGGTAAACTTCCCTGCAACAAACCCCCTGAATCCCTCTTTTCGCTATTTTAAATTCAATAAAACCTTGAAAATTACAAAGTGTTTAAGACTGTACCTCGATTAAAGGTTTGTTGTCCTATTCTATTTATTTTTCGCAACTCTAAATCCAAGGTCGTCAATTTTAAATTTTAATGGGTGACTTCTTCTTCGTGTCGTTGCCATAACACTCCTTTCTACATCGCAAAATCCACCACCACGGAAAATACGGTAAGAACCATAAACTTCTTTGTCATATAAATCAGAACACCATTCCCATACGTTGCCCAACATATCATAAAGTCCCCAAGCATTAGGTGTCTTTTGTCCAACTTTTTGAGTTCTATTATCTGAGTTGCTTTTATACCAAGCAATGTCATTTAGGAACCCATATCTTTTTCCAGAAGTGCCTGCTTTACAAGCATATTCCCATTCGGCCTCTGTCGGTAAACGAAAACCATCCGCTGATTTTTCAAAGATTATCTCTTCGTTTTCTTCTTGGATTAAATAGCAGGGGTTCAAGTCAGTTTGGGCCGAAAGTTTATTGCAAAAAATTACTGCATCTTTAAAACTCACAGTTTCAACTGGAAGTAAATCTCCTTTATAAGTACTTGGGTTTTCATTGGTTATTTTAAAATATAAGTCTTGGGTTACCGGAAACCTGGAAAGTAAAAATGGTTCAATTTCAACGGACCATTTCTCTTTAGTTCTGTCATCACGTAATTCAACCCTTCCTTTCGGAATTTCAACCATTTGGTCGAGAACAGTTGAAGTGTACTTCTCTATAGGCATGTCTTTGTGTAATTTAGCGCTTAATCCTCTCTTCTTCTTAATCCAAAGTCGTGGCGTTGGTCAATGAGCCGCTTAATGATACCGATTTGTCCACAGTGATACATTGTATGATTTATATTCCAATTTAAAGCCTCAAATTTTGTCTTTGCAATTGGGTGTGGAGTAGGCATTGGTTCCAGCTTTTTTTGAAGCCCTGTCAAAGAAAGAGTTTTTATAATGTCGATTGATTTATGTTGTACCATAGTCAATTGATTAATCAGATCGCTTGGGTTAATCTTACCAACTGATTTTCTGGGCAATGCATTAGTGAATAATTCATCGTGCTCTTTTAAAGGAATTTTTTGAATTATGTCCATTTGATGCCCCACTATAACCATTATGGAGTGGTAATAATGGCTCATTATTAAATGACCAACCTGCCAACTTATTGTTGACTCGATCACGCCTGGAAGCATGTCCCATTTTTCAAGGGGGATGGTTTTTATGAGTTTGTGTGTCCAGTTGTAAACATCCTCGGTCTGCTTTGTTAAAACATCAATTTCAGTCATATCTATTAAACAGTTGCGCTTTTGTCTCTCTTTACTATTTGTGTCATGTGCCCTAGGTGTTTTTCTTTTAAAGTTCATGTATTGTGATCTGTCTCCAACCAAAATCAACTTATATGTGCAAAGCCACATAATTTCAGCAGATTTCGAAGCCTGGATTTTCATTAGTCAGATTTAGTTTATAGACTTTCAATTTGGGCTGGGAATTTTGGATACCGTTTCGTTTGCTTTACTTCATATTTTCCCGATTTCTCAATACAATCCTTGGGCTATTCAATTTTATCGAACAGGAAACCATAATAAGTTTCCAGAGAGTTTACAATATTTTCGCTATCATATTTAAACATGATTTCTATCCCTTCATCCATCTCTATAAATTCAAATTCTTTGGTTTGTACCAAGGTCCAATTGAAATAGCCATGCCTGTCCACCATTCTCAATTTACCATTATTCAAATATACCTCAACCAAGAAATCCCCTTCTACATCGGGAACAGGTCCTAATGCCCCATTATATTTATAGGTTCCAATAAGCTTTTTCAATTGGTCAGCATCAGTTAGATAGGGATCAATTTTGGTAGTTTTCTTAATCCCCCAGTCATAGTATGTAGAAATAGAATGCAAAATTTCATTGATCAAAGGACGTCCATTGTCGGCATTCGTCATTATGATTACACCGTCTCCTTTATAGGCAAAGGAGAGCAATTCATTGGTAAAGCCTTCATTTTTGCCACCATGACTGAATATCAACGAATCCCCGCCCCATTGTAATGCAGGTCCCAAACCCCATCTCTCCATTTCCCTTGTCAACATCAGTTCAATGGTTTCTTTGGATAAAAGCCCATTTTCCTTTCCCCCTAAGATCTCCTGTACTTCAATGCAATATTTAGCCAAATCTGTTGGTGTGGTCCAAAGGCCAGCAGCAGCTTTTTCAGAATAATTATGCCACTTTCCAACAATGGCCGCACCTCTTCTATTATAGGCAATGCTGGCCGAAGTTTCCAAACCCGAAGGCAGAGGTTGTTCATAAGTACTGTTGGTCATTTTTAAGGGCTGAAGGATTTTAGTAGCCATGAACTTTTCGAAATTTATTCCGCTCACATCCTCCACTACTTTTTCCATTAGCGTGTAGCCACCTCCTGAATACCTCCAGATACTACCTGGAATTGTGTCCAAAATTACTTTGGGCGTATTCCCTTCACCATTCAGAACCTGGATTATGCTAGGCAATGATTCATCATTAGTATACCCAGGAAAGCCATGTACTGTTAAGCCAGCAGTATGGGAAAGTATTTTCCTCAAGGTTACTTTTTGTTCTTTGGTATATTTACTTTCAGGAATTTCCCAGTTCTTCAGATAGGTATTTACATTCTCATTAAGGTCCAATTCTCCCTCTTCAACCAGTTTTAGGACAGACAAAGCAGCTACAGGCTTGCTGATAGAACCTGCTTGAAATAAAGTATTAGGGGTAACCGCTACCTTTTTATGGTCCAAATTATTGGCTATGCCATATCCTTTGGCCCAGCGTAGTTTACCTGCCTTGATCACAGCTATGCTTAATCCAGGTACCTTATAATGATCCATCCGTTCTTCAATTGTATATTTTACAGAAGGATCTCCATCCACCTGAATAGATGTGATCAGACTACTTTCGATTTCTTTTATTTCGGCATCATGCAGACTACTGGATTCATTCTTGCAAGATGTAAGTAAAAAGATAGCCAATGAAATAGCCGTAAAGATTGTTCTCATTTCTTATTATCTGATTTTAATTATTATCAATTTAGTTAAATAAAAAATGAAATTTCACAATCAGGCTATTATTATTTCATATTGCTTCCAATTCCTAGCTAAGGAAAGCAGCTTTTCAAACTGGTTAGTCCATGTTCTTTCTAATCCAAAATCAAATCTATCGTTGAACTAAAATTTCTAAAGGTAAATGGTTCTCCATTGGCTACACCTTTACACCTAATAGTAGTATTTACATAGTACTGGGCCTTAACTGATGTTTTTTCTTCTTTACTTTCAAATGCTATTGGACTACCGGCATATAAAGGAGTAGTAGAATTCCAGAATTCGACATAAGGGAAAGTTTTACCTTAAATTAAGAAAGCTGGAGAACATCAATTTTGACCTGGGCAGTCAGTCTACCTGTGAGTCATGGCTTGAAAAGATGAAGAACCAAGGTATTCAGGTAAGCATGGATGGAAAGGGCCGTGCTACTCAATGCTTATATAGAAAAGCTCTGGCGTACAGTCGAAAGGGAGTATGTGAATCTCTTTCCCTCCGAAAATGGTTGGGTTTGGAAAAAGGTCTTGATAGGTTCTTTAGAAGATTTAATTTAGGGCTTGCTGAAAAAGTCTCAGGTATGCCAGATTCAAAGCGGGCGAATGAAGATGTATGCTTATACTTCGAGTGAGCCCAATGAAGAACCTGTCAAGTAGCCAGGCAGGGATGGTATACCTGAGACTAGCCTTAAAATTTCGAATTTTGAAATTTTAAGGAGCACGGAAATCAAGTTATATCATTGAATAAGCGTGCACCTGCTTAAAAATAAAATACTAGACAAACGGGGTATTCATCAAAATTTAAAGAATTTATTCTCCTGTTGGAGTTTTTCAGCACGCCCTAATTTAGAACGAAGCCATCAGGGTATAAGCAGAAGAAAAACTGCCGATGTGTATAAGTTAGGCTTGAAAAAAGCAGCCTAGTTGTTTTATCATCTCAAATGCAAAGGTAACAGCCGTCTGGAACCTGTCAAGGGTAAAATGAACGGTCTGCCGCAGGCGCATCACAGACCGCCCTTGACAGAATCCATCCGGCTTGTTGGTAGGCATTTAAGAGATGAAAAACAAAAAGAAAATTCAGTTAAGAATAGCGGACAAGTGGTCTGATAATGGGGAGTAGTTCACTCAATAGTAAATAGTAGCACTTTACTATTAGGAGAGGGAAGGTATTTGAAATGAATAGTTCTTTATTTTACCCTCTCCCCCAATAGGAGTACATTAAACCTGAAGTTCTGACGGTTTATCCCAATAAAAAGTCCAACAGAAATGATGAATTTGTTTAAAAACTGAAAGGCCTTCTTTTTTAATTTTGTTTCGTTTATTTAAATTATACTTTTAAAATTTAATGTTTATTTTTTATTTTTGAAGATTGACTAATTTTATTTGTAATTAATTTATTGCTGAAGAAATGGATTTACTACCCAATCAAAGGAGAGAAAAAATTGTCGAAATGCTTAAAGAAGACGGTTCTGCGAAAGTAAGTAACCTGGCTAAACTTTTTAAAGTGACTGATGTGACAATTAGACAAGATCTCGAGAAGTTGGAAAAAAATGGTTTAGTAAAAAGAGAACATGGGGGAGTATTTTTAAAAAACATTGAAGATCAAGTGAAAAACTTTTCACTGGCAAATCAGGAAAATTTAGATAAAAAAGAATTGATTGCTACTAAATGTCTTGAATATATAGAAACCGGAGATACTATTATTTTGGATTCAGGTTCTACAACAACCGAGATTGCAAAAAAACTTAGGGGTTTCAAAAATCTCACTGTCATTACAAATGCTTTGAATATAGCTATTTTACTTGGAGCTGAGCCTCATATTGATGTGGTGATGACTGGCGGAGAATTCAAGCCCCCCACATTATCTCTAACAGGACAGAAGGCGGCTGAATTTTTTGAGGGTCTCTACGTGCAAAAACTGTTTTTGGCTACAGCTGGGATTTCGTTGAAAGCCGGCTTGACTTATCCTAGTATAAGTGATCTTGTGGTGAAAAAGGCAATGATTGATGCTGCAGATCAGACGTTCCTTGTTGCGGATTCTACTAAATTCGGAAAAAGTTCCTTCGCCAGTTTGGGAGCATTGTCTTTGATAGATCACATTATTACAGATGCTGAACTGGACAAAAAGTATAAGAAAGTATTTGAAGATAATGAGATAGAGTTAATACTTGCCGAATAACATCAGTGTTTCCATTATGGATTTTAAGGGATACTTCGTATCCCTTTTTTTTTAGCATTGAAAGTTTCTGTTCAATTATGCTTTTTTTCTTACCAATAAACGTAATTATATTTTTGCTATTTATTTCTTTTGTTTATTATTATTTATTTTTATTTTCGTAAAATTTGAAAATGAAAAATATACAGTAATAAAACACAAATGAGATATGAAGAGAGTCAATAATTTATTTTTCTTTTTTGTAGTCCTTACAATCTCTTGGGCGAGTACAGGAAATGCGGAACCTTTGTTTAATGACGAATATGATGGTATTAGACCTTATAGGGAGAATACCTGGTACTGGGAATATAAATCGAAACCCATTTTACTGAGAGGAGGGACAAATGATGATAATATATGGCAATGGACCGGTAAAGAGTTGACCGATCATCTTGATCTCCTTGTTTCGGTAGGGGGAAATTACCTAAGGAATACCATGTCCGATAGAGATGAGGGCAATGAATTTGCTTTCAAAAAATTGGAGAGTGGTAAATATGATCTAGACCAATGGAATGAAAAGTATTGGGACAGATTTGCTTTTTTCCTTGAAGAAGCAAATAAACGTGATATCATCGTGCAAATTACTTTTTGGGATTGGTTTGATCTTATGTTCAATCAATTTGAAGTGCATCCTCTTAATCCAAAAAATAATGTGACCCTTGATGCAGCTGAACTTACAGGTAGAGATGATTACTATGGAGGTTCGATCCGAACAGCCAACACAAAAGTTTTGGACCTTCAAAAGAAATATGTTGACAAGATCCTGTCAATGACTTTCGGATACGACAATATCCTTTATAATATCAGTAATGAAAGTAGTCTGGGAATGGATTGGGAATTTTTCTGGGCCCAATATATTAAGAGCAAAGCGGAGGAAATCTCTAAACCAGTCTTTATTACCAGTATGAACCTTGTCCCTTCAACAGGTGTGAGGCAGGTTATGATGCACAAAGATTTGTTCTCGTTTGCCGAAATTTCCCAAAACAATCAGGACTCAAGAGGGGCGAGAGGTGAGAATCACTACCGAAACCTGTTGCAATGGAGGAAATTAATACAGATGGATCCGCAAGGTCCATTCCCCATGAACAATGAGAAGATTTACGGTGCGGCAGATGGTATGGGTATGGTTGGTTCTATTGCTGGAACTTCAAAAGATGCTGAGGACAGGTTTTGGAAAAATGTTTTTGGAGGAGCCGCTTCTATGAGATTTCATAGAAACGAAGGGAACTGGGGTTTAGGTTTAAATGAAAGGGCTCAAAAAAATCTGAAAGCTTTGGATTTGTTTTTAAAGGAGTTCGATGTGTTTTCTTCACATCCCTATGAGGAAATTGAATTGATCGGGGCTTCTGAAGGCTATGCATTGGCAATTATGGGTGAAAAATATGCAGTGTATTTACCGCCAGGGCAAAATGCACTTCGGCTGGACCCCTGGACAATGAATGAAAGCTTCACTATTAAATTTTTGGATATTGAAACTGGAGAGTGGAGTGATGAAAAGTCGGTTTCTTTGGATTGGACAGAATCTGAACTGGACCATCAGTACGGTTATGAAAAAGGGCTTTTGGTCTCAAGGCATGGGGGAAATCCTATTGAAAGCCACAGGCCCACAGTTGCAATAATAGAAGTAAATAATTGATAGGGTTTAAGTTGTTTTAAAAAGGCTTGGGACATTCCCAAGCCTTTTTACTTTGTTTGTTTTTTTAAAACAATTTTTTTATTAAATCCCTGGAGCTTGTTTTGATATACTTCATATTTATTATTGATTACTTTCGAATGCTGATTTAAATCTTTCAAATATTTACGAATTATTTTTTATTTTTATTTTAATTTATGTTTATTTGTTAATGAATGGTTGATTTACAACTGATAATAAAAACCTTCGGTGTTTTGCACATTTGATTTAGTTATTGGTTGTTAAATCTTTTGAAATCAAAATTTATTATAAGTACCAGTCATAAATGACAAATGGATGACTGAGTTTAATTTTCAATTACATAACCCACTAACCTTAATTATGGAAAATAAGTACAAAAAATGTTTGTTGTTGGTGCTGGGAGGAATGCTTTCTGTAACAATAGCATTTGCCCAAAAAACTGTTACAGGTACCATTACCGATGAACAGGGGGAAGGTATTCCCGGAGTAACGGTTTTGATAAAAAATACCAGCATTGGGTCTGCCTCAGATATTGATGGCAGATATTCAATTTCAATTCCTGATGGAAGCAATGTTTTAGTGTTTTCATTTATTGGATATAATTCCCAGGAAAGAGCAGTAGATAATCAATCTGTGATTGATGTAGTGTTATTGGAAGATATAACTAATCTTACAGAAATGGTGGTAACAGGTTATGCTGTCCAGGAAAAAAGAGATATTACCGGTTCGGTGTCTCAGATTAAGTCAGAACAACTAATGGAAATGCCTGTCGCCACTGTTGAGAATCAGCTTCAAGGAAGGCTTTCAGGTGTTAATGTGACTTCCTCTGGTCAGCCCGGAGCTCCCTCAACTGTAAGAATAAGAGGTTTTAGCTCTTTTCAGGCCAATGAACCTTTATATGTTGTTGATGGAGTTCAAACAACAGATATATCTTCTCTTAACCCAAATGATGTTGAGTCTATTTCAGTTTTAAAGGATGCAGGAGCGGCCTCAATTTATGGGTCAAGAGCTTCAAATGGAGTTATTCTTGTAACAACCAAAAAAGGTAGAAAGGGTGAGCTTCAAATCAGCTATAATGCATTTTATGGTGTTCAGAATCCTGGCCAAGGATTTAATAATCTTCTTGATACCCAAGGAATGGCAGACCTTCAATGGCTGGTATTTGAAAATGGTACTTCCAATACTGAAAATCATCCGCTTTATGGAACTTGGAACAGAGGCGGCTCAGGCCCTAGAATACCGGATTATATTTTGCCAGCTGGAGCTATGGAAGGTGATCCCGGAACCGATCCAAGTCTATATAATTTTGATCCTGACAACTATTCAAATATCAATCAAATCGTAAGAGCAAACCAGGTTGGAACGAATTGGTTTCGTGAAGTAACAAGGAATGCACCGATACAAAACCATGATATATCTCTAGCAGGAGGAGGTGAAAAATCCAGATTCTTGGTAGGACTAAATTATTTCAATCAAGATGGAATTGTAATTGAAAGTTTTAATAGAAGGTATTCTGCAAGGTTAAACTCAGAATTTGAGATCAGTAATAGAGTTAGAATTGGTCAGAATTTACAAGTATCCTACCGCGAAAATAGGGGACTGGTGGCAGGGAACCAAGCAGAGGGCAATGCCATTGCGCAAGGTTTCCGGATGCAGCCAATTGTCCCAGTTAGAGATATCATGGGTAATTTTGCCGGAACTCGTGCTCCAAGTACAGGAAATGGGTCCAATCCCGTCGCCAGACAGGGGAGGAGTAGGTTTAACCAAGATTTAAATACAAGGATTTTGGGTAATATATATGTTGAAGCAGACCTGACCGATAACCTTTCTTTTAGAAGTAGTGCAGGTGGTACTTATACCAATGGATATTTCTACAATTTCACAAACCGAACATATGAAAACGGCCAAAATGTCGAAGCTAACAGTTTTACCGAAGGAGCAATGTTTATGTCTGACTGGACCTTCACCAATACCTTAACTTATTCCAAAACCTTCGATAAGCATAGAATTACTGCCGTAGCAGGGTATGAGTCGTTGAAATTTGATATTGGAAGAACTGTTTCTGGTAATAGAGGAGATTATTTTTCAGAGGACCCTGATTTCAGAACTTTGGATAATGGTGCGCAAATTATCAATGCATCGTCTAATGCATTGACTCCAACCACAGGGATTTCATATTTCCTAAGAAGTGATTATGCCTATAACGATAAGTATTTATTGAGCTTTACGGTGAGAAGGGATGGTTCTTCACGCTTCAGAGACCAATTTGGCACATTCCCCTCCGTGACTGGTGCCTGGAGATTGTCTGAAGAAGGCTTTCTTCTAAATTCAGGATTCTTATCAGATCTAAAGGTCCGAGGCGGTTATGGAGTTATGGGGAATCAACAATCATTAAGTCCGATCAATCAGTTCTTCTTGTTCGGAGGAAGTCCAAATACTTCATTTTATGATATCTCAGGGTCAAATACAAGCTCTGTTCAAGGTTTTAGGCCCTTTAGAATTGGAAATCCTGATGCCAGATGGGAAAGAGCAGTAAATGCAAATGTCGGGATAGATGCCTCATTTTTTGAGGACAGATTAATTCTTGTTCTGGATTGGTATAGAAGAGAGAATCTGGATCTATTGTATAACCCCCCTTTACCAGGCTTGGCCGGAGGAGCTGATGTTCCTTTTTTAAATGTAGGAAGAATGCTCAATACAGGAATTGATGCTGAACTGACTTACAGAAACAATTTCCGAAACGGGCTTAGGTTTGAAACCAATATAACCCTTACCACTTTCAGAAATGAGATTTTGAATTTAGCAGATGGTGTAAATGAATTTTTCGCAGGTGATTCCAGAATAGGGAATATATCCATTAATAGAGTGGGTAACCCTATGTCGGCATTCTTCGGATATCAGGTAGAAGGGATATTCCAAAGCCAAGAGGAAGTAAACAGTGCTCCGACTCAGGCTTTTGCCGCTCCGGGAAGATTTCGCTTTGCGGATGTAAACGGTGATGGTGTAATAGGACCGGACGACAGGGTTGTTTTGGGAAGCCCTATTCCGGACTTTACAGCTGGAATAAACCTTAGTCTAGGATATCAAAATTGGGATTTCAGTACATTCCTATTCGCTTCCGTGGGCAATGATATATATAATTTTACCAAATGGTACACTGACTTCTGGCCCTCTTTTCAAGGAGCAAAAAGTATTGACCTCTTGCAGAATAGTTGGACACCGGAAAATCCTGGTGCTACAACGCCAATGGCTGAAAATGTAAGTAATTTCAGTACAAATGCCCAGTCTAGCTCCTATTATGTTGAAGACGGATCCTTCCTGAGAGTAAGACAAATGCAGGTGGGGTATACCTTTCCCGGCCATGCCTTAGAAAGACTGAAGTTAAGTAGACTCAGGCTTTACGTTCAGGGAACAAACCTATTTACAATAACAGGCTACTCAGGTCTTGATCCTGAACTGATCGGTGGTGATACAGCATTTGGGATCGATTATGGGAATTATCCAAATGTCAGACAATTTCTTGTTGGGCTTAATGTTGGATTTTAAACTTTCTAATTATGAAAAATTTACATAAAAAAATATTTACCTTATTTATAGCAGGAGCACTGATATTATCTTATTCCTGCAGTGATGACTTCCTTCGTGTGAACCCTATTGGTACCCTGGATGAAAATGTCCTAAGGAATGTTGCCGGAGCTGAAAAATTGTTGATCGGAGTATATTCAAATCTGGATGGTACTTCACAAAATGTGACAAGTTGGAATTCAGCTTCATCCAACTGGATTTATGGAAGCATCGCCGGAGGTGAAGCAAATAAGGGTTCCGATGCAGGTGATAATGCTCTTGTTGCCCAGGTTCAGACATTTTCCATGGATGCGGCAAACGATATCTTTAATGGAAAGTGGAGAATAGTTTATGATGGTATTGCAAGAACAAATACACTGATCAACCTCTTGAATACTATCGAAGGGGAGGATGAAGCAACTATTTTGAGAATTAGAAGTCAGGCCGTTACCCTAAGAGGACATTATCACTTTGAAGCCAAAAGGCTTTGGGGGAATGTCCCCTACCTAAATGAAGATACAGAAGGTTACTATGTGCCCAACGATCAGGATATTTGGCCCTTAATAGAGGCTGATTTAAGATTTGGTTATGAAAATTTGCCGGAAAGTATGGGGGAAGTCGGAAGGGTCAATAAATGGGTCGCTGGTGCAATGTTGGCTAAAGCGCTTATTTATCAACAGAAATTTCAGGAAGCTAAACCCATAGTGGAAGCAATCATCAACAATGGCGTGAACCCTATGGGTGTCAAATATGCTTTAATTGATAATTTTAGTGATAACTTCGATATTGAGCATAATAATTCTGCGGAGTCTGTTTTTGCTTGGCAATATTCGGCCAATGATGGTTCAGGTGGATGGAATGCAGGGTATGGCGAAATCCTGAATTTCCCGTATGGAGGTCCTGGTTCTTGCTGTGGGTTCTTTCAGCCTTCCCAGGAATTTGTTAATTCCTTTAGGGTTGACAGCAATGGTCTTCCAATGTTGGATGGAAGTTATAACAGTCCTGAAAATGCTGTAAAAAGTGATGATGGCCTTGCTTCAACTGATCCTTTTGATTTGGATAACGGTCCACTTGATCCAAGGCTTGACTGGACTGTAGGTAGAAGAGGTATACCGTTTTTTGATTGGGGTTTACATCCAGGTAGAGACTGGATCAGAGATCAAAATTATGGAGGGCCTTACACTCCCAAAAAACAACTTTATAAAAAATCGCAGGAAGGACTTTTCACAGAGGTTGGTCAATGGACGACCGGGTTAACTGCAAATAACTATAATTATATCCGTTTTGCTGAAGTCATCTTATGGGCGGCCGAAATAGAAATAGAACTGGGTAACCTTGACCTTGCACGTGATTATATCAATATGATCAGGGAAAGAGCAAAAAACAGTGAATATGTTACTTATGAGGATGGTTCGGCAGCTGCCAATTACCAGGTAGATGTTTATCCTCCGGGTCATATCGCATTTTCAAGCCAAATTGAGGCAAGAAAAGCACTCTATTTTGAAAGAAAGCTTGAATTGGGTCTTGAAGGACACCGGTTTTTCGATTTGGTAAGATGGGGTGTGGCTAACGAATACCTGAATGACTTTATTAATTATGAAAGTCAGATCAGAACACAGGCTTATCAAGGAGCAGCATTTAATCCAGGTACAAATAATGTATACCCAATACCGCTATTTCAGATAGATATCAGTAGAGGTACATTACAACAGAATCCAGGTTATTAACTCATTTCCACCAACCTGTTTAATTCAAGAAAGGTGAGGGAATTCTTCACCTTTCTTCTTAGTCCCCTTCTGTGGGTTATGATCAGATCATTTGTCTTTTCCTTTTAAACCAAATCCTATGTTAAAGTTGAAAATCCCCCTCATGCTGTTTCTGGTTTTTATTGCTATTAATTCTTATAGCCAAACAGGAATTGTGTATGATAACCAGACCATTGAAAGCGAGATTCTTAATAAATCAAAAAAGTATTCCGTATACTTGCCCCCCGGATACAACACATCAGAAAGAGATTATCCCATTTTATACCTGCTTCATGGGGCCAATGATGACCATACCGGTTGGATCCAATATGGGAAGCTGGAACATACAGCTAATGAAGGAATATCAAATGGTACTGTAAGTCCAATGATAATTGTAATGCCTCATGCTGAAACGGACAAGGGGGGATATTTCAATAGTATTGACAATACCTGGAGGTATGAAGATTTTTTCTTTGATGAATTTATCCCTCACGTTGAAGAAAAATTCCGGGTAAAGAAAGGTAAAAGATTCAGGGCCATAGCTGGTTTGTCCATGGGAGGAGGAGGAACGCTCATGTATGCATTAAGACACCCGGACCTTTTTCAGACGGCTTGCCCTTTGAGTTCTTATATCGGTCCTCTTACTTTTGAAGATGCAAAAGCAGGTTATTCTTCTCAAAATGCAGGTGTATCAGATGGCCAAATGAGAACCTATTATAGAAAGCATAATGCATTGTCTATGGTTGAAGACTTACCTGAAAAAAATAGAAGTGCTGTAAGGTGGTATCTGGACTGTGGTGATGATGATTTCCTTTATGAAGGGAATAGTTTGCTGCATATAGCTATGAAGAAGAATGAAATACCTCATCAGTTCAGAGTCAGAGACGGCGACCATACCTGGAAATACTGGCAGGAAGCTCTCCCTGATGTATTGGAATTTGTGTCCAAAGGTTATATTTACAGAGAATGATGACATACATTTTTTTTACATGAGAAAGATATTTATACTGACAATTGTCTTAGTTTCTGTAAACCTGCATTTGTTTGGGCAATCCACCCCAAAACATAGGCTGGTGGTGCTGACAGATATTGAAGCTGATCCGGACGATGCGCAAACTTTGATCAGGTTATTACTATATTCAAATGAAATTGATATAGAAGCAATTATCGCTACTACTTCTGTCCACCAGAAATCCAGAGTTGCCCCGGAAACTATACATGAAATCTTGGATGCCTATGGAAGGGTACAGCCAAACCTGCTCCTGCACCACAAAGACTTTCCTGAAGCAGCTCACTTGAAATCTCTGGTCTCAAAAGGATTGCCGGTTTATGGCATGGAAGGAGTAGGTGATGGGAAGGACTCTGAGGGTTCCGAACTCATCATTAAAATTCTCGAAAAAAATGATGATAGACCTGTTCATGTTTCTGTTTGGGGGGGACCAAATACTCTGGCTCAGGCACTTTGGAAAATCAGGGAAACACGAACAAAAAAGGAAGCAGAAAAACTCATCAATAAAATGATGGTGTATACAATATCGGATCAGGACGACTCTGGATCATGGATGAGGAAGGAATTTCCCGGATTGGCCTATATAGTTAGTCCTGGATCCTATGCCAATGCTACCTGGAGAGCCATCAATCAAGTAGTGGAGGGTATCGATAATACCACTATCAGCAACGAATGGCTCGCTACCAATATTCAGCAAGGGCATGGGCCCCTAGGGTCTCTTTACCCAGATGTGGCATACGGATTGGAAGGGGATACCCCCTCGTGGTTAAATGTAATCCCAAATGGTCTGAACAATCCCGAACACCCAGATTGGGGAGGATGGGGCGGAAGATATGAATTATACACTCCCGAATTTCAAGGGAACAGCGATTCAAGGTTTACCGGAGGAGTACCTATGGAACCGGAAACCAGACCCATTTGGACGAATGCTGAGGATACTTTTAGTCCAAGGGTTTTTAATCAATATGGTAGAGCGATAAGAAAGGATACTGTTGCTTTTTCAGATAATTTTGTGACGCTATGGCGTTGGAGAGATGATTTTCAGAATGATTTTGCTGCAAGGATGGATTGGACAGTTAAAAATTTTGAAAATGCAAACCATCCACCTGTACCCGCTTTGGGACACCCTGATAAATTTACGGTGAAGTCAGGTGAGGTTTTTAGTTTGGATGCCAGTGGGACATATGATCCAGATGGAGACAATTTGAGTTATTGGTGGTTTCAGTATAAGGAAGTTGGGTCATATCAAAAAGACATTGATTTCAGGCCCTATTCCGAAAATCTATACAATGTCCATACAATTGAAGCTCCGGTGGTGCAGAAGCCTGAAACGGTTCATTTTATACTCCGGGTAACAGACAAAGGAACTCCGGCCTTGTCCAGGTATAAAAGGGTAATCGTAACAATAGTCCCTTAACTCAAAAATGAAAATATTTCTGTTGTTTTCAAGATTAGCAATTCTTTCCAGCTTCAAAATGCACCAATATGAAAGCAGATCTTTCAAGCCCAAAAAGTAAATTCAAATATTTCTTTGAAATTTTTTCAATTTGTATTTCGGTTTTTGCTGTGATTTTTAATTCCCCAGCCCAACAGGAAAGTACTTTGCGTTCCCCAGAAGTGCTTCCGGATAATTCAGTGGTGTTTAGAATTAAAGCTTCTAATGCAAGACAAGTGAGCGTTGTCGGTACCTTCACACCAGAGATTACCCCTATACCCATGACTAAAAACGGAGAAGGTATTTTTGAACTCAAGGTCGGCCCGCTTGCTTCAAATATGTACGAATACCGATTTATTGTTGACAGTACCTTTACACTTGATCCCTCCAACCCGGCAGTAACAAGGGATGGAGTTTGGATCGAAAACAGGCTTTTGGTGCCGGGGAAATTGGGGGATATTATGGCCACCAAAAACGTTCCCCATGGAAGTGTAACAGCTGTTTGGTACCAGTCTGCCATACTGGGCACCCAAAGAAGGATGCATGTATATACTCCACCGGACTATGGAACAGATGGAAAAAGTTATCCTGTTATGTATTTGTTGCATGGGGGTGGGGGAGATGAAGAAGGATGGGTCAATCGAGGTCGGGCGAATTACATTTTGGATAACCTTATCGCTTCCGGAAAGGCGGAACCCATGATTGTAGTCATTACCAATGGCAATCCAGATGCAGTGGCGGCACCTTTGGATTCCCCACTCGGCCAAAGCCCTAAGCTCAATGCCGGTATAGGTGCTATGGCTTCCAAAAAGTTTGAAGAAAGCTTCCTACATGATGTGATTCCATTCATAGAATCTAACTTTCGGGTTATTGCAGATCCTGATCACAGGGCCATAACGGGCTTTTCTATGGGAGGTTATCAAACTCAAAACATCACCAATTCAAACCCCGGAATGTTCAGCTACATAGGTGTCATGAGTATGGGACTGTTCAGTTCCTTCAGCGATTCTCCGGTATCCTATGACGAGGAACAACATATAAATGAATTGAAGGGATTGATAGCAAGCCAGCCCAAGTTGTATTGGATCGGAATCGGAAAAGATGACTTTCTATTCGAAACCGTTACAGAACTGAGGAAGCTTTATGATGAGCTGGGATTGGAATACGTTTACAGAGAAACTGAGGGTTTACATACCTGGTTGGAGTGGAGACAGTATTTAATCGAATTATCCACGCTGTTCTTTAAATAAAGGAACAGTAAGCATCTTCCTGAATCGTTGGTTGAATAAATTAAATTCACCGTTTAAATGTATTCTCATTTGTTCTCTGGTCCAAATACCATAACAATTCCTGAACTTTTGGATTTCATGGACCACTGTGCTGAAAATAGTACCTAGGGTCTGCTGAAAAACGCCAACTGGAGAATAAATGCTTTAAATTTTGATGAATACCCCGTTTGACAAGTATTTTATTTTTCAGCAAGCCCTACTTGTGATCATTAGGTAGATGTCAATACAACTGTTGCCATTAGGTACTCCGGGCAATTTGATGTAATAGTTTTGAGATTTTTAATGCTTAGATTTTGGATAAGGCGATTTTCCATTCGCCGTAATACCTGTCCATTAATTCATTGGGAAGTGATGGTTTTATTTCCTGCTTGATCTTGTTCAGCTTTTTCAATTCATCCAAATCTTTATATAGCCCGCTTTTAAGCCCAGCTATCATCGCTGCCCCAAGTGCAGAGACATCAAACATAGCCAAGGTTTTTAAGGACTTTTTTAACAGAGAAGCCAAGAACTCCATCACAAAGGTATTGCTACTGATGGCGCCATCTACCATGATGTTTTCAAGATCAATGCCAGTATCTTCTTTTATTGCCTGTACAATGTCTTTGATCTGGTAAGGGATCGACTCTAAAGCTGCACGGACAATATGGTTTTTATTCACCCCAAATGTTAACCCTGAAATTGAAGCTTTTCGGTTCATCTGCCAATGGGGGGCACCCAGGCCACTGAATGCAGGGATTAAATAAACTCCGGCATTGTCTTCTACATTTCGGGCCATATCATTGGTAGTGACACTGTTTTCAAATAGATTCAGTTCATTCTTCAACCATTCAATAGTAGCACCGCAGGAAACAATGATGCCCTCCATCGCAAAATCCACTCTGTTCTCCGTACTCCAGCAGATTGTAGTTACCATTCCGTTTTTTGAAGGTTTAAAGGCAGGACCAATATTCATCATGATCGAACAACCGGTGCCCATTGTTGCCTTGGCAGTTCCTGCTGAAAAGCACCCTTCCCCAAATGCGGCCGCATGTGAATCGCCTATCATGCCTGTAATAGGGATTTCCTTCTTGAATAAACCATTGCAATCGGAACTTCCAAAATAATGCGATGAAGGAACTGCTTGTGGTAAGATTATATCAGAAAGACCCAAACTTTCCAAAATTGATTTGTCCCAGCTTAAATCATGTAAGTTGAAAAGTAGAGTTCTGGAAGCATTTGTATAGTCTGTAAGATAGGACTCTCCTTTGGTAAGCCGGAACAAAAGCCAAGTATCTATGGTGCCAAAATATACTTTTTTAGCTTCTATTGCTTTTTTGATATCCTGAACATTTTCCCTAAGCCATTTCAATTTAGTGCCTGAGAAATAAGGATCTATGATGAGTCCGGTATTCCTTTGGACGGTTTCTGCGAATACTTCATTTTGGTTTAACTTTTCACAGATCTGAATAGACCTTTTACATTGCCATGATATGGCATTGTAAAGAGGTTTTCCATTTTCATCCCAAAGCACAAATGTTTCTCTCTGATTTGAAATACCAATACAAGAGATGGATGCCGGGTCATTCCCTTTGGACCTGAAATTTTCAAGACATCCTTCCACTGCTTCAAGGACGTTGGAAAAGATCAATTCCGGATCCTGTTCAACAAAACCCTCTTTGAGATAAAGTGTAGACAATGGAGTAGAAAACTTACAGACCAAATTAGCTTGACTATCAAAAATGATGGCCTTTGTTCCGCTTGATCCCTGGTCAATAGAAAGTATGTGCTTTGTGTTGGGGGTCATTATTTCCTGGTATTTGATTTGTCAATAATTATAGCCAAAAGAATCACAAAACCCTTGATTACCTGCTGCCAGAAAGGAGAAACGTTCAACAAGACGAGCCCATTGTTCAGGACACCTATGATTATTGCACCCAATACAGTTCCTCCTATTGTACCTTTTCCACCTGACAATGAAGTTCCTCCGATTACCACAGCGGCAATCGCATCAAGTTCATAACTGGCTCCTGCATTGGGTTGGGCGGAGTCAAGCCTGGAAGTGACAATGATTCCTCCCAAAGCTGCCAAACCACCCGCTATGGCATAGACTATGGTTTTGATTTTTCTGATGTTTATTCCGGATAGCTGGGCGGCACTCTCATTCCCCCCAATGGCATAAATATACCTTCCAAGACGGGTTTTATTGGTCACAAAAAATGCAATGGCCACAACTGTTAAGGCAATCCATACAGGAACCGGTATGCCCAGAAGCCACCCTGTACCTATGAAGGCATAGTTCTGGCCCAGACCGGAAATCGGGAAGCCTTTGGTATAAAGCATGGTAAAGCCTCTGGCAATAGTTAACATGGCTAAAGTAGCCACAAAAGGAGGAACCCTGAAAACAGTTATGGCCAATCCATTGAAAGTGCCCAGGGCAGTTCCACTAAGAATTCCGATCAGGACAGCACCAAAAATAGTAAAGCCGATAAAGGTATCGAAGAAAGGGAGTTCAAGCCCGAATTTCAAAAAGCCTGCTGTCAAAGCACCGGAAAGGGCCAGAATAGAGCCGACAGACAAATCAATTCCCCCGGTCAGGATCACTAAAGTCATTCCAACAGAAATGCAGATGTTGACACTTATCTGCCTCATGACATTGAGCATATTCGAAGAGGTGAAAAATATATCGGTCATCATTGCCAGTACAAAACATAAAATAACCAATGCCAGTAAGGATTGAAATTTAATCAATATGTCCCTGTAATTCCGGATTGATGTGCTTTTTTCCATAATCGAATCTTTGATGCGGTTATATATTGTCCTTTAAGTTAATTGGAGGCTTGTTTTGATTTGGGAATGGCCGCCTGCATGATCACTTCTTCATTGGCCTCAGATATTGGTATTTCTGCTGTGAGTTCTCCTTCCGCCATGACAAGAACCCTGTTGGAGACAGCAAGTATTTCAGGTAGTTCGGAGGAGACCATGATGATTCCCAACCCTTCCTTTGCCAATTGGGTGATAAGTTTGTAAATCTCATTTTTCGCATTCACGTCTATGCCCCTTGTTGGCTCATCCAGCAAAAGGATTTTTGGATGGGTGGCCAGCCATTTTGAAATGACTATTTTCTGCTGGTTTCCACCACTCAGGTTCATAACCAGTTGCTTCTGAGAAGAGGTTTTTATACCGAGTTCGCCTATGTACTTGCCTGCCAGCCTGGTTTCTTTTTTATGATTGATTGTTCCGAAGTTCTCCAATTTGTCCAACACGGTTAGACTAATATTTGTCCTTACATCCAAGCCAAGGACAAGGCCGTCCTTCTTCCTGTCTTCAGGTACCAATGCCAGTCCTGCCTGAATAGCATCTGAAGGATGCTGGAAAGCAGCAGCTGTCCCATTAATATGGATTTCTCCCTCGCTGGTTCCAGGGTGAAGCCCAAACAAGGACTCCAAAAGCTCTGTTCTTCCTGTTCCCATAAGACCGAAAATCCCAAGGATCTCGCCTTTATATAGATTGAATGAAATATGCTTCAGCATGCCGCTTTTGGTACCTCCTTTAGGGGTATAGCTAAGGTTTTTTACCTCCAGAATTTTTTCTTCCTGACCAGATACTTCCGGCGGTGTCAGAAGCTGGATATTCCTGCCCACCATTTTCTGAATGATATTATCTTTATTCATTCCCTTTATCAATCCCGATTCAATGGTTTTTCCATCCCGGAGAACCACAAACCTATCGGCAATCCTGATTAGCTCATCCAGCTTATGGGAGATATACACAACTCCCTTGTTTTGATTTCTTAAATTTTTAACGATCTCAAAGAGGATGTCTACTTCTTGGTCACTGATAGCGGAAGTCGGTTCATCCATGATAATTATTTCAGCATCTGTAAGTAATGCTTTTGCAATCTCCACAATTTGTTGCTGACCTACTTTAAGTGTGTAAACAGGTGTATTAGGATCAAGGTCTAACTTGAGCCGGTCCAAAAGTTCTTTTGCACGCCTCCACATTAGCTTTTTGTTGAGGGTTCCAAACCTGTAGGTGATTTCCCTCCCCAAGAAAATATTCTCGGCAATGCTCAGTTGAGGGATTAAACTTAATTCCTGATGAATGATTGCTATTCCCTCATGCTGTGCTTCACTGGGATTGGAAAAACCAAGTCTCTTTCCATTGAAAATAATTTCTCCATCATAATCTGGATATACTCCGGATAAAATTTTCATCAAGGTAGATTTTCCCGCTCCGTTTTCACCGATCAAGGCTGTAACCTGACCTAAATGAATTTCCATATTTACGCTCTCCAATGCACGGACGCCGGAGAAATTTTTGGATATGTCTTTGGCTATTAGCATTTGTCCTTATTGTTGAAAATCAGGTCTGAGAGATAATTGAAGCGGAATGATTTCAAGATCCTGAAGCATCAGATGTTGCCTGTTGAGTTCAATTACACCGATGTATCCTACATGATCCCCTAGCTTTACTGATTTTGAAAATGAAGAGATAATGTTGTTTTTGATGATTGAATTGAGGTGTTCAGAAACACTGTTGAGTTCTGAAGTACTGTCAAAATCATTGAGGTCAATGACATCAAAAGCATCTCTTGCAGCATTTCCATAGATAAACTCAAAAGCAATTGTCAGTTTCCTGTTGTCCGGTTTGAGTTTCAGGTAGTCCTGATTAAGTTCTTCCACCAAACCGGTACCTTTGACAAGGAAATACCTGATATTTCCAATACTTAATGCTGATCCATATTGATCAAATGTTTTTTCTTTATCAGTTTCAAGCCATTGGATAAGGGAATCCAGTGGAACCGCTTGCCCAAGTCCGGGAAGCACAATTTCATCCCAGTATTCCTGAGAAAAAGCCGCTGCGTCGAAAGTCCTACCTGCCTTGGCTAATTTGTACTCACTTAAAGGGTGGATTTCAACAGACAAATAGACCAGAAGAACAAGGACTCCCACACTGATTGCTGCTTTGTATAGTTTTTCAGTCATGCGTCCTTAATTTTCAATATAAAATCTGACATTCTCTTCGGTGACCAATTCAACTGAGACTGGCGTTTTTTCCGGGAATTCCCTCTCCCCCCTGAAGTACTGATCAGCAAATGCTGCGGCTGTTTTGGCCATTAATTCAGGGAATTGCATACCGGTTGCCTGTATCTTACCATCTTGAATGGATGTGATGACTTCACTTGCTCCATCAAAACCGAAAACCTTTACTTTGTCTTCAAGACCTGCTGCAACCAAGGCCTGATAGGCACCCATTGCCATGGGGTCATTGCCACAAAAAACCGCATCTATATCAGGTTGTGCCTGTAATATTGATTCCATGACCTCCATGGATTTATTTCTGTCAAACTCCCCACTTTGCTGGGCAACCATAATCAAATCCGGATAATTGTCCACCACAGAATGAAATCCTGAAGACCTGTTCCAGGTGTTGTTATCACCCACCATACCGATAATTTCCACATACCTGCCCTTTTTGTCAAGACTTTTGACAAAGTGCTTCCCGATGGCAACGCAGCCTGAGTAGCTGTCCGAAAGGATCTGCGAAGTGGCTACGCCTTTGGCATTAACTTCCCTATCCATGCAGAAAACCGGTATGCCGGCAATTTTAGCCTGTTGAATATTGGAAATTGATCCATCAGAGTCAGTGGGATTGAAAAGGATGGCGTCATAACCTGAAACAATTGCATTTTCAAAATGGTCAGCCTCTAGGGCTGTGCTGTTTTGGGAATCAAAAATTTTTGCTTCATGACCCAAAGATTCAGCTTCTTTTACTGCTGATTCCGCAAGCACCATAAACCAGGGATTGTTTAAAGTGGAAATTACTACAGCAATTTTTTTTGTGTCTCGCTGCCGGGGTTTTTGCTTACAAGCATGAAAGAGAATAAATGTGCTGATAAAAATCAAAAACAATCCAAAGTTCTTAACATTCGAAATCATCATTAAAGTAGTTTTTATAGCGTGCAGGGAAATACTCAAAGGCTTATCAATTCCAGAATTTCTTTTGAAATACCTCTTCCTGAAATTCCGTAATGTTCAAATATTTCAACTTGTGATCCTGTTATGGTATATTCATCAGGGATTCCCATGATTTTGAATTTGGGTGAGAAACCAGACTGTATAAGAAATGCGGCACATGCTTCCCCCAAACCTCCATTCACCATGTGTTCTTCTACGGTTAGCATAACAGGGTAAGATTTTGCCAGTTCTTTTAACAATCCGCCATCCAGCGGCTTAACGGTATGCATGCTCACTACTCCAATTTGTATATTGTGATTGTCTTCCAGATACTGTGCTGCTTCAAGAGCGGGAAATACCGTTTCTCCCGTCGCAATGACCACAGCATCTTTCCCTTCCCTTACTAATCTGCCTTTTCCAACTTCAAAATCCTTGCTTTCAGAAACAAATGGCATTGGCTTTTTGCCGAACCTGATATATACAGGGAAATCGGACGCCGCAGCAAACATTATGGCTTGCTCAGTTTCATAATTATCTGCCGGACAAATGATGGTAATATTGTTGACTGCTCTAAGGGCAGCAAAATCATGGAGGCTATGGTGGGTTGTCCCTAAAGCTCCGTAACTTACCCCAGATGAAATTCCTATTAAGTTTACAGGGTTGTCTGAATAAGCCACATCATTTTTCACTTGTTCAAAAGACCTTGCTGTCAGGAAACAAGCCGGAGAAACAGCAAAGACTTTCTTGCCCGCTGAAGCCAGCCCCGCTGATATTCCAACCAGATTTTGTTCAGCTATGCCCACTTCCACAATTTGCTCAGGATATTTTTCCCCAAAGGGTACAAGTTTGCCAGAACCTCTGGAATCACTTGTTACCACAATAATGTCATTGTCTGACTCTGCCAGATTTTGAAGGGTGTTGGAAAAAGCCTCCAGGTTTGGTATTCCCATTTTAAGGGATGAAGGTTTAATGATCGACTCACTTCTCATGCAGTTGAGGTTTTTGAAGTTGTGAAATTTGATTATTTAGTTCTTCGATGGCAAGTTTATAGTCCTGGTCATTTGGTACACCATGATGCCATTTTAGTGTATTCTCCATATAACTTACTCCTTTCCCTTTTACTGTCTGTGCAATAATTACATTTGGTTTCCCTTTTTCGAAAGGGACATCTAACAGGTTGTTCTCAAGCTCCTTTAGATCATTGCCATCCACTTGCCTGACCGAACAGCCGAAGGATTCAAACTTTGGAATTACCGGTTCTAAATTCATTACTTCAGCATTTGGACCGGTTATCTGAAGCTTGTTGTAATCAAGGATGACAACAAGGTTGTCAAGTTTGTAATGGGATGCCGCTAAAAGAGCTTCCCAATTGGATCCTTCAGCCAATTCCCCATCCCCCAAAAGCGTAAAAACTTTAAAATGTAAGTTATCCAGCTTTGCTGCCAGGGCAGTTCCTACACTGAGTGCCAGGCCGTGCCCCAAAGCTCCGGTGTTCTGTTCTACTCCCGGTACTTTCCTCGTAGGATGGCCAATGAAATGGGATTTGTATTTACATAAGGTTTCCAGTTCAGCTTCGGGAAAGAAACCCTGGTCAGCAAGAACAACATAAAGTGCCTCCACGGAATGTCCTTTGCTTTGTATATAACGGTCTCTTTCATTGTTCTTGAAGTTTTGTGGATTGACATTCATTATTCTGTTATAAAGAACATTTAGGATGTCAGTACAGGAGAGACTCCCTCCAGTATGTCCAGCCGAAGCCATTTTAATATACCTGAGGATCTTTTTTCTGTACTCAAGAGATTTTAGTTTAAGTTCAATTTCAGTCATGTACATTAATTTACATTGTATCAAAACGGTTTCAGTGTCTGTAAACTTCCCAACCCATATAGTTTTCCAATGCTTCCTCCAAAATGTGGGCAGAATGGGAAGCGTTCATTACCACGTGGTGCTCAAAGCCGTTTTTACAAACATATTTCATCAGATCCTGAAGATTAGGAATTTTTGCAACAGCCTTGTTTCCAAAGGTTTTGAGTTCATCATTTGTAAGTTCTCCTTCTCCTATGTAAGCTTTAATTTTACCCTTTACATCATCTGTTGAGATTCTTCCAAAAGTAAGGTTCGATGCAGGTGTTCTTCCTGAAAGAGCACCATAAGTGTTTTCTTCACCAACAGTAGTGCCCAGTATAGGTGCTGTGCTTATTTCAATATCGGGAAGGAAGGATTTGGCCCAGTTTCCACAATGAAACAAAACACATTTTTCCGGATCTTCCGCGTAATTGTTGTTCCAGTCCACCAAAGCCGATGGGGAACCTGAAGCTAATTGCATGGCATACATCGTCAAAGTTCCGGTGACATCGACTTCGCAGGCACTGGGCTGCATATTCTCACTCATCATACTCATACTTGTACAAACATTGCAACCATAGTTCTCCTGTACAGAAGTCCAACACTGTATCGCTGTTGCATCAAGAGCATTTTCCTGGATAAAATCATTGAGCGCTATATCCATCTTTGCTATCTGGAACAAAGCTTGCGCAGGAGTTCTTCCCACATTAGCATATGAATTGATTAATTCTAATCGTTTTTTGACTTCTGCTGACTCATTGTCTATTTTATTTGCTTTGCCCAATATTTCAGACAAGTCCACTGTAACTACTGATATCCCGGAGTGCTGCAAAAGCTTTTCACTGTACCTAACCGTGTTGAACCCGCCTGGCCTTGCACCAATAGCACCAATTCGGGCTGATTTCATACCTCTGACAACACGGCATACGGACACAAAATCCTGTAAATCTTTTAAATACTTAGGATCCGAAGGGGAGCAAACATGGTCTGTGGTCAATGAATACTTTATTCCATACTGATAGAGGTTGTTGCAAACAGAGATTTTACCGCACCATGCATCCCTTCTTCTGGCTACATCAAGCTTGTTAAGGTCATCAGGGTAACCCTGGATCAATACAGGGACATTCAAATCTGCCAGTTTCAGGGTTTCGGCAACGCCTCTTTCATCCCCGAAATTCGGTAGAATGACCAAGATGCCTACTATATCATTTTTATGTTCTGAGAATAGCTTTGCACATTTAACAGCATCCTGAAAAGTCTCGACACCGCCTAGTTTAGTGTCCTGATCACTGAGTAAAATACCGTTTATATTGATAGAATTAAGTAATTCAATAAGCTCCTTTCTGGCTTTCGAAACCAAGCTGTCAGGGAAAAAATTTCTGTTTCCTATGATGACACCTAA
Source organism: Arthrospiribacter ruber (assembly GCF_019343195.1). GTDB lineage: Bacteria > Bacteroidota > Bacteroidia > Cytophagales > Cyclobacteriaceae > Arthrospiribacter > Arthrospiribacter ruber. Next base: position 250,924 of record NZ_RPHB01000002.1, on the reverse strand, counting down.
GCTTACTTTTTTTTGCTCTTTCCCTTTGAAAATCATTTTACATCTTATTTAAATTATGAATCCTTTTAGATAGATTTTTCCATTTATACAGATAATCAACCTTTTAATATATGAAGGTTTCTTTAAGAAAGCTTCTTAAATGCGTGGATTTAATAACAAATAAACGAAAAAAAACATAAGAAATAAAAAATTAATAAAAACAAATAGGGGTAATTCGTAAGTGGATCCTTGAGTTTTTAATTGAGTTTTCCCTGTAATCAGCTCATTTTAAGTGTTATCTAGTAGCAATTTTCTTGTGTTAAAAATTATTGGATTACTTTGCCTTTTGAACAGAATGATGCCATTTTAAATGATTTAAGCATTTTTGTTCTATTAATGGACATAAAAGCAACTATTTTGACTGAAGTAGTAGCTCCAAAATCTCAATACTTTTGATTAATTTAATAGAATTTTGCTTTTTTTTGGAAGGAAGTAGTTTTCTTTGTGCAACTTTATTAACTAAGGAGTATTTCTAATATTTACAGATGTTTGACACAATAGAAGAAGCAATAGAAGATTTTAAAAATGGAAAAATCGTAATTGTTGTTGATGATGAAGATAGGGAAAATGAAGGTGATATGATATGCGCTTCCGAACTCATTACTCCTGAATTGGTGAATTTTATGGCTAAAGAGGCCAAAGGGTTAATGTGCGTGTCTTTGACCGAGGAAAGATGTAATGAACTGGGCCTTAAATTAATGGTCAATAATAATTCTTCAAATTATTCAACAGCTTTTACAGTCTCAGTTGATCTAGTTGGATTTGGTTGTACTACAGGGATATCGGCATTTGATAGAGCAAAAACCATAAATGCTTTGGTTGATCCAAATAAAATACCTTCAGACTTTGGTATTCCTGGTCATATTTTCCCCTTAATTGGCAAAAGTGGGGGTGTAAAGGTAAGACCGGGTCATACAGAAGCAGCGATTGATCTGGCCAAGCTCTCGGGTTTAAAGCCTTCCGGAGTCCTGATTGAAGTTTTGAATGAAGACGGCTCAATGGCACGCCTTGATGACTTAAAAAAAGTTGCTGTCAAACACGGTTTAAAGTTGATCAGTATTGAACAATTGATATCTTATATGTCTTGATTTTGATTCTAAATCCATTGTCCTAAGATTCCTCCCCCCACCCAAAAGTCCCAGTATCCCTGACTTTGAGGTAGCTAGGCTGGGCATAAATGATGGGAGAAATAGGGGTAATTCCGGGAGCCCGATCAGACTGTTTTCAAACCTGTCTTTTGGAAGAGTGCATTTTGGAAAGGAGTACAATTTTAACGATAAGCAATAGCCAAAATCCCTTTAGGGTTTATGGATATAAATGCACTGCTAGAAATCCTTTAGCAAAACTTATAGTATGTCCGTTGCCAATAGGTTTTTATCTGTTACAGTTTCAATTTTTAGCAACTTGTGTTCTAATTTGAGTGCTCAATTTCAATATCATACTTCGCCAACAGGCCTTCAATGCCCGAAAATGAAAACTTTGCTTTCTTAACCCGGTTTTCATCCAGGTCAATAGTGTAATTGTAAGAAGTTCGGAAGTCTACCTTTTCAATTATTGATTGGTAAAAAGTTGCACCTTCCAGGTTACAGTTTTCAAACAATGCAGCCGTCAGGTCCGCTTCTGAAAAGTCTGCTTCCTGCAATTGGGATTTTTTGAAAACAGTCTTCTTGATTTTTGTCCTGTAAAATGAAGAGTGGTTTAGCTGGCAACCGTCAAAGGAAAATGAAAGGCCAAACTCATTGCAGTGGTCAAACCGGAGACCCAACATTTTGCAGTCTTTGAACTGTACATCACGAAACACTGTCTTAGTGAGCTTTGCCAAACTCAGATTGCAGGCAATAAAAGTGCAGTCAGTAAACTTAAAACCGGACAGATTGAAGTCAGCTAAGTTACAGGCTTGGAATGTGCAGTTTTCGTATTCTCCTTTTGTAAGTGAGTCGTTTTGATGAAAGGTTTTGTCCGTAATGTATATGTCTGTCATTTGCTGTTATTTATTTTGGGCCCGTTTCATTTAAGCCTTGCCAATTAAGCGATTCAGTCTGAAGTAGACAGGTTTGATAAATATTGGCCATCTTTGTAATGAGCACTTAAAAGTATTAAAGTGAAAGTGTTTCTGTCGAAATTGATTTTAATATTTTCTTCAATTTCTATTATTTTTTGTTCAGAGTGGATTGATTCTGATAGTTCAAATTGAAGTGAAACGTGTCCTATATCGCCTCCAAGAACAGCTTCCGTTGTACTTTCTACTAATTTGGCTCTTATTGACGTTCCATTTAGATCGGTAGCAACTAGCTTGTCTTTTGATTTTTCAATGTAAAAAACAATTGTTTCTAGAATTCTTGTCTTATTAATTCTTCATTAGCTCTTGAAACCTATCAACAAAAAGCCCAACATGATAGCCGTCAATTAGACCGTGATGTCCGTGAATTGAAACAGGCATTGTTTTTACGCCTCTTTGCTCGGTTACTTTTCCAAAAGATATTTTTGGTGAACTGTCTGGGTAAGAAAAACTTCGGGCATGGGAAAGGGCGGTAAAGTCTATCCAGGGTATAGCCGAAAAATGAATGACGTTTTCTCCGGAAACCGCAGGCATTAAATCATTCGATTGCTGTACACGTTTTATCTCCTTTATAGCCTTTGCATAAAAATCGCTCTCGCCCTGGGAATACTCCAAATATGCAAAACCAAAAGTACCGTTTGGCCGATTGATAGTAGGAGAAGCGTTTATGCTGTCAAAGATATATACCTGCTTATCGATGATCCTGTACCGGAAATTTTCTATTTCATTGGCTGTTTTCAAAGCTCTGAATAAATAATACAAAAAAAATGAATTGCCACTTTCTTTTGCGGTCTTATAGGCTGATGTGCAATCTATATTTACCGTAACGCCAAAAAAAGGTTCCTCAAACTGGGAAAAGAATAAATAATGTTCTTTTCTGCTCCACTTTTCTATGTCAATCAATGTTTTCATATCCATAAATAATTCAAAATGCTGTCAATACTTTTTTTTTCAAAAATTTTTGAGTTTTGGTTTATGTTTTTGTTATTTGCTATCCGTGTGACATGATAGACTTTCTGTAAACTTATTAAGAAGCATTTTCATCATGACCTTTCTAATTGTTATCGATTATTTTTATCCTTCAAACCTGTCAAATCCTCACCACCTAAATTACACTGTCCAGGGAAATTTCACCAATAAAAATCAAACTCCGGATTCCGGATCTTTTGGTACTTGAAGGGAATTTTAAAAAAAGAAAAGTATAAGTTGGAAATGATCCTGCGGATAGGAGTAAAACCAACTCAAAGGGGCAAGTTGCCACAAAGATCACTATTCTTGGCGGCTACTCCCATTGATACATTTATCCTCTAAGGATTGCGGATAGAACTGGTAGAAACAAGGATTTTATCCGGTGGACTGAATGTTAGGAGATATGGTTATCAGCTGACCTATTTCAGCCTGTTTCTGCGGGAAAAATAATTTCAGGAATATCAGCGGATATTTTTTCTAATTCTGCTCAAGGAAGATTGTGTCACGCCGAGGTAGGAAGCTAAATAAGAAAGTGGAATGCGATTGATAAGTTGTGGGTATTTTTCTATAAACCCCAAGTATCGGGTTGTGGCATCTTCCGAAACCAAAGGGCTTCTTCTGTCTAACTTTTGAATCAATGATTTTTTGATGATCTTATTTACAATACTTTCCCATCCAACTATGGTATAGGAGATTTCTTCCCAATTATATTCGGGAAACACAATTAATTTGCAGTCCGTAACGGCTTGGACATATCTTGAAGAAGGAATTTTGTTTTCAAAACTGTCCAGGTCCACAACAAAATTGTTTTCGTCTATAAAATATTTGGTAATATCTTCACCTTTATTGCTATAATAGCAAACCCGGAGTATACCGTCCAAAATGAAACCAACCTGTTTTGCAATTTTGCCGGCCTCTGAAAAATAGTCTTCTTTTCGAAGTGCTAATTCCCTTGACTTGCTTGTAATGAAATCAATTTGCTGTTTGTTCAAATTTCCGAATTGTAATAAATAATTGATTAGTGCTTCCATAGTTTTATTTCAAGTGTATGGTGTTTGATTCTCAACGGTCACAAGGAATTCCTGACTGCTGCAGGCAGGTCGCACCACAGATTATCGTTTCTAGGTCTGGAGCAGGTTATATGCCCGATTTCATTTGGCTCATGATCAGTTTGTCAAACATTTTATCGGACAGCATTTTTCTTAAAAATAACATCATTTTTGCTCCCGAAGCACCAACATACCTGGTTTTCGGACTATTTGATTCAATGCCTTGTTTGATAAGCTTTGCAATGACAATCGGATCGGCTGCATTTTTTTCTAATGCTGCATACATATTGATTACGCCTTTTGCCAAAGTGCTGTATCCGGTATTGCCCGAAACTCTTGACATATATTCAGTTCCAAGTCCTGTCATTTCGGATTTAGTGCCTCCAGGCTCAATGACTATTACGTCAATTCCGAACGACTTTACTTCTTTTCGAAGCGCATCACTCAATCCTTCAATAGCAAATTTACTTGCGTGATACCATGCGCCCATGGGCAAGGTTACTTTACCACCAACCGATGAAATGTTTACAATTTTACCGTAATTGTTTTTTCGCATAGCGGGCAATACCAATTGTATTAAACGTGCCACTCCAAAAACATTTACTTCCAACTGATATTTTGCATCAGACATTGGCATATCTTCCAAGGCACCATAATAGCCTGATCCTGCATTGTTGATTAAAACGTCAATGCTACCTGTTTCTTCCAAAATTTGTTTAATACAAGCAACAAGGCTTTCTTCTTTGGTAACATCCAAAGAAATTGGTTTTATGCCGTGTTTTTTTAAGTCTTGCATTTTCTCTGTTCGGCGTGCAGCTCCGTATACATTGTAGCCGTTTTGTGCCAAATATATTGCTGTTGCTTTTCCGATTCCTGCCGATGCACCTGTTACTAAAACTGTCTTTACCATTTTTTTATTTTTTTAAGTTATTAATGGTACAAAGCTGGCTCAATAAAAAATGGAATCATTTGTCATTTGGCAAAAAGTGAGTTTTGGGTGGCGGGCAGGCCTGGTTCTCTTGTCTTTTAAAATTTTCCTGTGCGTTTGACTTTATTGTTTTTATGTTTCAAAAACTTAAATATATTAATGTGATTTTATCCTACTTTGCCAGTAATATCAAATAATAAAATTTAATGTTTGCATTTGATCAATACCTACAAGTAACTTGTCCGCCTTGGTGGATCGGATCTAGAGGACTCGGGATCAGGGTGATTTAAGACCCACTTTAAATTGGATGCCTGAATGATTTCGGATATACATATCAAATTAAACAATTGGATTCAGAAGCTGAATTTCTTAGGGTTTATTTTCCGGAAATTGCCCTTCAACAAATCATCAAATTTGTCATGTAATGGGGCAAGTTTATAACAAAAACCTCCAAGAAAGATGAATAGGGTTTAGGGCGATTGTATTTTTTCCGGTTTTGAATATCGGAGTGAATTGGTATATCACCCCCACTGAAGAAGAATTGAGTATGCTAAAAAAGTTATTTAGCCTACCTTTTACACCTATAGAAAGTTCTGCTTGAAACAAGGCTCTGTTTACATAACTATTGAGACGTATATTAGATTGTTCAGTATTTTCTCTAAAGTAGTAACTACTATTTAGTGGACTCGAAAATCTAAGGCCTCCTTGTAAAAATAGAGCACCTTCTTTTCTGCAACCACCTTCTACACATTCAGTGTCTTGAAAAGTTCGTGTTTTAAAATGGTATCTTCCCAGTACACTCCATCCTATGGCAGTTTGACTTAGACCAGTGTATTTAATGCCGGGAGGTGCTTGCGCAAGAATTATTCTTGACTCCGATGGGTCGGTTCTTATATAACCATCAAAGTTATAATTAAGAATATCCAATTCAGCCAGTGATACTATTGAAAACTTGTCGTTAATCCTCCTTTCAATCAAAAGCCCCAACTGAATATTTTCGCGACCTTGATTGTAAATATCCTCAGGCATATTTGTAATTGTGGAATATCCAAAGCCAAATGATCCATTAAATTTCCATTGATTTTTATTTTGAGCATTTGCATTAAAACCTACAAAAAGCAATGCTAATGTTATAGTATACTTAGAAAATTTTGTACTCATCATTTTTTTTTTTTTGTTTATGTTGTCGAAATGATTTAATGTTTTCAGCTATGCAATCTTTAAAAGATCTTGGAGGTAGTTCCAAAATATCCTCAATGACAGAATTAAGGGTGTGACCTTCGGGCGGTGTATTTGAGTACCTCCCATATAAATAGTCTATTGCTTCATCATTGTAGTTCATTTTTCCCACTTTTCATAGATAGGTCTACTTCGCATCTAAATCCATTAATGCAATGTCTTAACCTATTGCCGTCCCAATTTTCTTTACTTGGCCTATGTGTATTTCTCTCAAAGTCAAATTTCTCTTTCCTATCCAAAAATCATTTTTGTCCAACTGATCACCTTAATTGAAATATCGAATTATTCTTTATTCCAAACCTGTTTTGCCTGACATCCAGAATGGTTTTGCCTTAAGCTGCCTTCTTGAAACTCCCAAATCCCTTAAAAATAAGTTGTGCAGTTTTACAGTCATATTACCTTCACCACCAATATAAATCATGGTGTCATGGTCAAATTTTAGTTCGCGACAATAATTTAAAAATTGAAGATCATTTCCCTTATTGATAGGATGAAATGAAAATGGCCGTGATCCATCAAAATCCTGAAATAAGCCTGTCTCATCCGTCCCATAAAATATTCCCTTGATGCTTTGGTTTTCTTTGCGGTATTTTCTGAAAGAATAAAAATGGGCAAGCGCCGAAACATCTCCAATGAATAAAATACTCTTTTTGGACTCCTCCAATGTGAATTTACCAAGTGGGTCAGAAATGAAAAGAGGAGTTCCAATTTCCGATTCTAAAGCCCATCGGCTTCCAGGTCCTTCTGAACTGGTGCAAATAGCAAGGTCTACTACTGATCCTTCTTTGCTTTTGTTGTAGTTCCAGACTGAATAGGTTCTGACCCGGTCACGAAGCTTTCCTGCTTGTTTCGGGTACAATAATAGCCGGAGATGTTGACCGGGTTTGTAGTTTGAAAAACGTATGTCTCCTTTCAATTTGAAATGAAAAACCTCTTCTGTCAGCTTTTTTTTGTCAATTACAAAAGCTTCATTCAAAAATAATTTCGTGAAAATCCGTTCTTCAATGTTCATAAATTTTATCTTATTTTGATTTTGACAAAATTATCTTACGAACACATTGAAGTCATTCACCTGGGTTAACTTTTGATTTATTTAACATGCGTTTTCTGATCCTACTTAAAGATTGAGGTTTGACATTTACAAATGAAGCAACATAATATTGAGGTATTCTCTGGATCAAATCAGGATATTTTTTTAAAAACCGCTCATATTTGGCTTCAGGACTTTCAGTATAAAAAGAAGTTAGTTTTTCAATAGCATCTAAAAACAGGTTTTCGCTAATTATACGGCCTAGCTTTTGTCCTTCAGAAATCTTTTTGTATAAAACCTGTAAGTCATTAAAAGTTATACATAACATTTCAGTGTCCTCTAAGCACGAAATTGATTTCGAAGATTCAGATTGGTTTAAAAAGCTTTCGTAATTACTGACGAATTCATTTTCCTGGCAAAAATCATAAACATGTAGTTCCACCGAGTCTATAAAATATGCTACAAGCCCTTTTGTTATAAAGCCAATCTCTTTGCAGACTTTTCCCTCTTCAAGAAAATAATCTCCTTGATTGAATTTTTTTACTTTGAATAAAGCTCTAATCAATGTTTCTTCATCTTTGTTTAATTTAATGATTTGAGAAACAATTGAAATGAGAATATTCATTCCTCGATTAGGATCATTAAAGCTTTCATCGGTCATTTTTGTTAGTTTATCCTCTAAATTGGTTAATCAGATATTGCCTTTCCACCTGGGTTTTTTTCTGAGTCTACTTTACCAATTGAATGTGATAAAGTGAAAACCCTTTCCTTCCATAGCTTTTTGCGTTCTCTTCATTTTTATTTCACTAACTTAGGTTTTGGCGGACTTAGTCAAGAGTTAGTAAATGTAAACCTACCAAATCCTCACAACCGAAAATACCCTTTACAGAGTATTTTTACACAAACAAATAAAAAGACTGACCAAACTTGAATCAGATCTGGATTTAACTCATCTGGTCACTTGAGTTTTTCAGGAGATCCTTGGGTGTCCAAGTAAGGATCGTCCCCTTATCCTGTTAAACCGGATTCGGTGAATTATAAAAATATCATTTATTCGGATTACTGAATCGCTTCTATCCTAAGGAGTCAGCAGTTTAAATAAGCATTTAAGATGTTTGGTTTTTCTTGTAGTTTAGGTACCAGTGAATTCCAAACTTATCGATGACACAGACTAAACTGGAATCAATCGTAGTCTGAAATAGCTCAAAAGTGACTTCTCCTTCTACTTTTAACTTTTCAAAAACGGCTTGATGTTCTTCTTCAATATCAAAATTAATGGTCATTCCTATCCCATTTCCGAAATTGACTGCTTCTTTTTCGAATCCATCTGAAATATAAAAATGGATGTTTTCCGCTTTGAATTCAGCATGGGAAATCTTGGTTTTGTAGGACTCGGAAACCTCGTAGGAAGTTTCTGAAAACCTTTGGATAAATAGAATCTCACCGCCAAAACAGTGTTGGTAGAATTTCAAAGCTTCCTCAGCTCTTCCTTTGATTGTAAAATATGCAATTAACGTTTTCATGGTATATAATTGTTTTGGGTTTTCTTCTTGTTGTGATTCCTTTTTCAACTAGTCTTTTACATTTTTAGGTGTTTTGAAGGGAATGTTTTTTGATAGGCTTTGCAATAGATTCTGATGCTGGTTCCGGGCTCTCCGTCCGGTTCATTTTGTAAAAAGTCCACAAGGAAATCAGAGAAGTGGTCAACCAAAGCATATCCACGGTAAAAAGTTGGACCTGATCACTGTTGAAAGTGCTCCAGAACCAGTTTCCTGTGACCATACCGTTGGCAATAGGGATAGTGAGTCCGATGACCGCACCAGACAAAAGACTATATTTCGTTATGGAACGGTTGTTCCTGAGTGCGGTCAGCAGCACTGTGATACCCAGCCAACTGTAGAAGAACACCTGAAATATAAATCTCATGGGATCAGGGTTAAGTTCTGTCAAAAATACTTTGACAGCAAAGAATGCAATAGCTGTAGTAGGATACATGCCCAGGCAAAGGGCCAGGTAGATCCAAACCAGCCAGGCATTGAATTTCCGCTTGATGTCCGGAGTGCTTTTTTTGTCCCGTGCTACCAGCCATACCATGACACCTGATAGGATTACAAAACAGGATACCAATCCTAGAATAAAATAGACAATCCTAAGCCCCAAACCCCCAAAATCGCCAAAATGAAGTTTTCTCAATACATCAGCCGATGCATGAAGATAGTTCGGGTTGCTATTTAGGTCTTGATGGTAAACGGGTTCTTCGTCATGGGCATTGAAGATTGCCTCTCCTTTGCCTGAAAATCTGGACTTAGGATAAGGTGCACCCTGAATGGAGATATGCATATTTTGATCTCCATAAGAATACAATGAGATTGATTTTAATTCAAAATCTCCCCATTTATCCCCCGCTTTTTTGAGCATCAGATTTATATCAGGGATTTTTTCGAGCTTTTGGTAATTTAATTCATACACAGGTGGGTTAAACCCCATGTCTTCGTAGAGTTTTTCCTGGTCGCCTTTATAAATCAGAGACAGCACCGGAGGTGCCATCACAGTAGTTCCTATAATGAGAAAGACGCCGGTTACGGCAAAAATAAACTGGTAGGGAAGACCCAAAATTCCCAATGCGGTATGCGCATCAGTCCAAAGGTTTTTAAGCTTTGCCTGTGGACGGAAAAGGTAAAAGTTAGAAATGATCTTGTCCCAATGGATCCAGACCCCTGTGATCAGTGCAAAAAGAAAAAAGAAAGTGACAAAACCCGCAAGCATATAGCCTGACCTCCCATACAGGTTCAATTGTGCGAAAAAATGGAGCCTGTACAGAAACTCACCCAAGGTATATGAGCTTCTATAATCTGTTGAGCTAAAGTCTTTGAGGTTGGTGTAAAAGAAACTACCAGGTGTGCCAGCAGCACTTTGTGTAGTGTCTTTGGTGGCCGAAATGCTTACGTTGGCCCTTTGGCTGAGCTTATATTGGCGGATGGTGATATCCCTGTTGCCCAATTCATGACGGGAGGCCAATGTGTCTATCAACCGGTTAAAATCTGTTTCTAAAAAAACCTGCTCAGTGACCGCTTCATTTCTCTCCCATGCCTCTATATCATCCCTGAAAAATGAATAGGATCCAGCGAAAAAAATGACATAAAGGGCTGCACTGATGATGATTCCACTGATGGTATGGGTATGGAAGAGGATGTTGTAATTTCTGATATTCATGGTAGAGGTCTATAGATTTGTCCAAAATAAATGGCAATTGCAAAAACTGATGTTACCAGCAGGTAGATTCCCCATACTTTCCAACCGTTTTTGGCCAGGAATGCAAAAACCATCAAGAAAGCCCAGAGAATAAATCCGGCATACCTTAAGGTCATCACCATGTTGATATGGTCAGTCCAAAATGCAAGGGCAATGAAAAATGAAACTGAGACCATATAGCCCCCGATAAATCCGGCTGAAATCTTAGTCAGTCTTTGGCTCCAGGTAGAAAGGTGTTTTTTGTTGGCTGGCATAGGACTTAGATGAACAGTTCGAGAATCAGACTTATTGCGAAAAGCAGCAATAGAACTCTGAAATTGAATATATTAAGTGGATAGAGGAGGACAACAAGGCTTCCTGCCGTCATCAGAATGACCAAGAAGGAAAAAATTCCGGAACCAAAGCCCAATTGCATGATGTGGAGGATCAGCCCCAAAGTTAAGGATGCCAAACCCAAGACCTTGCTTGTAGAAGCATTGGCATAAGCCCAGGTTCTTAACACGGTATGTGAAGAAAGGATTACCCGCCTCGAGCTGAGGTAGTTTAAGATAAAACCAACAGTCGTGAACCCGATTACAATTGTATACATGTTTAGGTCTTTTGTTTTTGGTAGTATGGTAATGAACATCCCGCCAGCTGTGCAGACTGGCGGAATGTTGAAAAATTGTTTTGTGCAGTTAAAAAATTATGTCGAACCTATACGTTGCGCATCTCCATATGGCCTCATATGGGTTTCCATGGTGCTGACCGGATTCCTTGACGCTCGTAATTGCTTCCAGAAGATATGACCCTTCCCAAGGAGTTTCGATGGTGACCATTCCCAGGTCGTCGGTGGTGAATACCTTTGACCAGCCTGTAGGCCCTGCAAGTTCGACAGAAGTGCCGGGAGAAACTTGGTTTTTGTAGAGTACCAAGTAGGAATTTTCGTTTTGTGGTATGATTTTCAAGTCGCTCGGGATGGATTCAGCCAGGCTTTTACCGTTGGAATGCCCCACTTTTACAGAAGCTGATGTGTTGAACTGGTAAATGGTTTTCCCTCCCAAGTCTTTGGCTGCATGGCTGATGTAGAGGAAATATTCTCCATCCTGCTCTGGTGTAAATGAAGCATCGAAATATTTGGAGTGAGGAGTGGTTCCAAGTTTTTGTTTTTCTCCAGAGGGAGACACCAGCCACAATTCAAATTCCCTAGTGTCGGAATACCAATCGTCCAATGCTTCAATATGGCCTTCTGCATATTCCCCATAATGGATTTTGATTTCATGCTTTTTACCTTTTTCCCCCTTCGGAGAGGTTACAATCCATAAGGCATGGGACCAAGCAGATGTGATAGTGAAAAGCATTGCTATCATTAAGAAGATTTTCTTTGTTTCCATGATTTTGATTTTCTAATAGTTTTAAGGTTTAATTTAATTGAAGCCTATTGCTTCATGAGTTCTGCAATCTGAAAATGAATTTTGACTTCGTTTAGGTATGCCTTGAACATGTAAAACTCTTCCTCCTTCAGGGTGAATTGGATTTCTGCATGGTAGGTTTCCAATACCATCCTGTCGATTCCGTCATAAAAAGGGAAACTGTGGGAGTCAAATTCCAAATGATCAACATACCGGATAAATGAACTGAAATCGTAAGAATTTAGCCGGATCATAAATTGCTGGTACATCAGGCAGAATGTGTCACAATCCTCACAATGGGTAAGGATAAACCCATCTTTCATCAATATTACTTCTGTATTGCAATTGCTCATCCCGCTTTGATTTAGAACTGTTGAGGTATGTTAATTTTAATTAGATTAAGTATTAATAAAAGCAAATATAAAGATTCTCTCTGTGGTATTGGAGTTATTTAGAATAATTTTAAATAACATTTTTCTATGAAGTTTGATAGTTAATAGATGCACTTTATTTCGGGCCAAATCCTGCAATATTGATTGCTTATGCTAAGCAGGAGGGGCAATGTACCTGAAGGCTAAATGTTATTAATGCAGCTGCCTCAAAACCTGAGGGTCAGGTTCGCCATATAGTTAGTAGGTGCCTGAGCTACGCCCAAAAATGACCAATATTGCTCATTGGTGATGTTGTTTAACTTTAGCCCAATTCTCCAATTTCCCTGGTCATAAAATGCAGTTGCATTCAATAGGGTATAGGATGGAATGGAAAACACATTGTCTGTAAACATGTATGTACTCCCAACATGATTACCTCCAATACCTACACCAAAGCCTTTCAATCTATGCTGGAAGCTGTAGGAAGCCCAGAAATTTGCTACATGTTCAGGTGCATCATTGGCCTTATTGCCTTCAATGGATTCATCACTTGCCCTGATTATCCTGTTGTCATTGTAGGCATAGCCAGCGATTAGGTTCAAACCTGAAATTGGGTTGGCAATGACTTCTATATCCAGCCCTTTACTTACCTGTTGGCCATCTTGTACTGCAAAACCGTCAGCATTTACCCGGACTGCATTGTCTATGGCGATATGGTAATAGCTGATGGTTGTACTTAGTCTTTTTTCAAATACTTCTGCTTTGATACCTCCTTCGGATTGGGTGGCAAAAACCGGGTCTATGGATAATTGTTGGCCGTTTGGCTGCATCCTAGGTGCCTGATTTTGGAATCCGCTCATGTAGTTGCCGAACACAGAAACCCTGTCTTTTAGCACTTGGTAAACAAGCCCTACTTTAGGTGCCAAGGCTGTCTGCTCAAAGCCGGCAACATCGCCGTCATCCGGTCTTTTGAAATGATCCAACCTCAAACTTAACATTGTCGAAAGGCGGTCAGTTAATTGAATGACATCTGCGATGTATGCACTGTATGTAAGATCATTGTGGCTATGCCAACCCGGGAAAAATCTCGGTATCAGTCGTGAATCCATTTCAAATCTTCTAAGAGGTCTGAAATCATTGGTTACATTGACAGTATCAATAAAACCATCTGTTGTGGAGTATTCACTTCTGGAATCGAATGCCCTCAGATTAGCACCTATAAGAACTTTGTGGCCAACACTTCCAGTTTGGAATTCACCATTGAAGTTTTGCTGGAAGTTGGTGTAGTTTGCATAGATAGGTCCCCACATGCCAACCGATCTGGCGACTTCAGTAGGCGAGATCCAAGTGGGCTGGGCTTGGTAACTATGGTTGACATCCTCATTGAGGAAGGAAAATAAGGTAGTGGAAGTCCAGTTTTTACCCAGTTGGTATTTGGCTTGGGCGAATAACTTTGTTGCGGCAGTCTGTGAGTCTGCGTCCTCATGGTATAGAGCTGTTCTATAATCAATTTGAAGTTGTCTGGGGCTGGTGATTCCAGAACCTGATGCATACCTGGAATATTGGGGTCTGTTACTGTTTGCATTGAAGTACTCCATATCCAAGCTTATAGTTAGTCGCTCGGAAGCCTTGTACAACAAACTCGGAGCAATGATGAAGGTATTGTTGAAACCATAATCCATAAAACTTTTTTCACGGTTCAGGGCAGTATTAACCCGCAGTAACACCGTATTAGCTTCATTAAGTGGTGTATTTACATCTGCAGCAATGCGGTGCAGGTTAAAGCTTCCAGTTGTATAAGCAATTTCGGTTTGCCTTTCTTCCATAGGGGCTTTTGTTACCAAGTTGACTACCCCTCCAAAAGAAGATACATTAGCACCAAATAATGTTGCTGATGGGCCTTTCAATATTTCAATCCGCTCAACATTTGCAATGTCAAGACTGGATCGGCCCGTGGCCGATTCCATGCCATTTCTGGCATTGATACCTGTACTGAATCCCCTGAATGTTGTCCCAAATCCACCGGATGCATAGGTGATGGGAACTACGCCAGGTGCATTTCTGACAGTCTCCCCGATGTCTGTGATTACCTGCTCCTTTATCAGTTCTTTGCTCACCACATTGTAAACTTGCGGGTTTTCCAAATTCTCCAATGGCATACGGGCAACATAGTCTGTCTTTTTGTTGGCCAATGGATTTATCTTGGAGTCAGTCAAGGTAAATTCCAACAGGTCACTGCCGTTTTCCAGAAGACTTACAGCTGGGACCTTCAGTGTCTGTCCATTTTCCAGTTTGAGTTGGATTTCTTTTGTTGCATAACCCAAATGGGAGATAACCAAAATGTATTTTCCTGCTGATACCTGATCAATAGTAAAAAGACCTTCTTCATCGGTAAGTGCACCTTTGTTTTTGTCTTTGAGATAGACATTGGTAAAAGGGAGGGGCAGGCCTGTCTCAGTAATTACCTTTCCCTGGATAGTAGCTGGATTTTGCTGGGCCTGGACAGTTTGTAGCAAGCTTGAAATAATCATCAAGCAGATTAGGCTGCCAAGGAAGCTATGCTTGATGTTGAGTGATTTCTTTGTTTTCATATTTTGTAAATGGTTTTAAAGTATGATTGATAGGTGTAAAGGGGTTTAATTCACATTTCTCTACCATAAAGCCAGTAGTTGAAAGTGTTTTTAAAAACAGCAAGATTATTTTCAGTTATTTCTAATTGACATGTTCTTTTGAAGGTTTTGTATTAGGATTGTCTTGCCACTGCATTCGGTGGTTTTTGCTCTTCATTTTTCCGTAAACACGGTTATACCAGATCATGAATCCAGTGACAGGAAGGCTTGAGGCTATCAGGCTGGCAAAAAAGGCGAGGATTTTCCCAGGTAAGCCGAGGATACTACCTACATGAATAGGGTAATTCATGCTTCTGTATTTTTCTCCTTTGGTTTTATCCGTGTAAGTCAATTGTTCTAAAACCTTAGCCGTTTCGGGATGATATTGGTATATGTCAAATCGGTGTCTCTGGAAGCTGTTTTTATAAAGTGTCAATCCCTGAAATGGAAAAGCACCTTCCAGTTTTCGGATTTCGTACCGATCGGCTTCTGGATTTTTTTGTTTCAGGTCAGACAGGATAAGGTCATGAATCCCAGCCTCATATTGGCTCTCAGCAAAATCAGCATATTCTGAAACCCTCTTTGGAGAATTTTTCCCTCCATTGGCCAGCCAGTCCACGCCTGTACTAAACCAAGTAAAGGCCCATACCAATCCTGTCAGAGCGATGATCAAACCTAAGGACAGGATATAGAAGCCAAGTATGTTGTGGAGGTCGTAGTTTTTCCGCTTGAATTTTGTACTGGATTTCCAGCGAAACCAGTACCGTTGCTTGGCTGCAGCTTTATTTTTCGGCCACCACAATACCAATCCAGAGATGAGCAACAAGATGAAAACCACTGTACTCCAACCTACTATTTGCTTTCCGATATTGCCTAATAGCAAGTTGTAATGGATCCAAAGTACTATTCGGAAGAATTCAAGACGAGTATTTTCTACCATCAGTATTTCCCCACTGTAGGGGTTTACATAAGCAGTAAGGTAATATTCAGAGGTGTTGAAGTAATTCCAACCTGTTGGATTAGTTTTGTAGGTAGAAAAGTGATAGCTTTTGCCAGGTTTGGCCGGGATCTTAACCGATGAAATAAGCTTATCTTTTCCAAGTGCCTCCTGTGCAATGGGAAGCAAGTCTTCAAGTGGCAGGGGGGCTTGCCCGGAGTGGCCGGCAGTATAGCGCTGTTGGTAAACCAGTTGCTTCAACTCTTCCTCAAACACATAGATGCAGCCTGTAATGCCGAGAA
Organism: Arthrospiribacter ruber; assembly: GCF_019343195.1. Lineage (GTDB taxonomy): Bacteria > Bacteroidota > Bacteroidia > Cytophagales > Cyclobacteriaceae > Arthrospiribacter > Arthrospiribacter ruber. Next base: position 234,749 of record NZ_RPHB01000002.1, on the reverse strand, counting down.
TAACCACCACCAGCCCGGATGCCAATCCGAGCCAGAGGTGGAGTTTTTTGATAAGAGGTTTAAGCAGGTTCATGGAATAAGATTTATAAAGTATATTTTACTTTTTATTTCAGTAGGACACCTACACTCAGGACAGCCCTTCTGGTCCATAGAGGTTCGTAAAGACCGTTACTGCCCAAATAGCCTATGTTATCAGTGAGGTTGGTGACATTGAGCCTTGTAAAGAAGTTTTTGTAATTATATCCCAATGAAGCATCCATAGACCAGTATGCCTTTGTTTCTTGATGGGGAAGGTTGTCATTGGCTGTATAGAATTTGCCGTTATAGAAAAAACCGTAGCCGAATTCCAATCCTTTCAGTTTTGTACGGTCCATTTTATAGTTTGCCCATAGGCTGAAGTTCTCCCTGGCATTCCCCAAAAGTTGGTTTCCACTTTCAAAAGCGGGGTCTTCAACGATTACTGCATCGATGTAGGAAGCTGTCAGGTTGACGTTGAGTTGGGGGGTGATTTTGCCATTGATGTCCAGTTCTATTCCCTTGCTTCGGTGATGGGCATCTTGATAAATGGCAGACTGATGTACAGGGTGGTAAATCAAGTAAGGGAAAGTGGGCTCGGAAGTGAGATTGAAAACCCTACCTACCACATTCTTTTTGTCAATCTGGAAGAAAGCAAGACCTACCCCGATCCGTTCGTCAAGCAAATTGGATTTTATACCAAATTCCACCTGGTCGGCATCAGTCTCCGGTAGTACAATTTGGTGAACCCGATCCCACCCATTCTGCTCAAAGGAATTGGTGTATGAAGCATATAGGGAAAGGTTTTGGGAAGGCTTTACCAAAATCCCAATCCGTGGGGATAGAGGGGTTTTGGTATCATCCTGATAACCTTCGGGGCTGGGGTTGTCTGTGGTATAAATCCCTCCTTGCTGGGTATGGTTAAACCGCAGTCCTAAAAGGGCTATCACGCGTTCATCCCACAGAAAGAGTTGATCTTGTATATATAATCCCCCTCGCTGGATAAAACTGCCATTCTCTTTCATACCATCATATCCCATTGCTTTTGGAAGCGTTACAGTACCATACACAGGGTTGAATATATTGATTGGGTCAGCTTCGACATTGATAGGAGGGGTACCATAGCTATTGTTGATCATATAATCCCCACCTATGACGATATTATGCCTAATACTTCCGGTAGTCAGCTGACCGACCAGATCCAGGGTGTTGCCCCAACCCCTCCAATAGGATTGACCGATCCAGGTCATCCTTCTTAGGTTGCCTTGTTCATCGGTTTGCCTGTTGGGAAAATAGAGGTTCTGATTGTCTCTGGAAGTGTTGGTATAGTAGGAGGTATTGCGTAATTGCCAGTTGGGACTGATGTTGAAATGGAGTTCCGAATACAATCCCAGGTCCTGGAAGCGGTAGTTGTTGGAAGGCTCGCCCAGAAACCGGCTGATCGGCAATTCGGAAAGCCGTTCCAATGAACCGTCTGGAGAAACCAGCCCGGGGTTAAAAACCCTATCATCATCTTTTACCGTCATCTCAACATTCCAAACAAGCGAAGGGGAAACCTTCCAGGTGATGGAGGGGGCTATCATCATGCTTTTGTGTTGGACATGGTCGATAAAACTTTGGGAAGATTCAAACGTGGTGTTGAGGCGGTAAAGGAGGCTGTTGTCCTCATTTAGGGAACCACTGACATCTAATGTGGGGCGAAAGAGGCCATATTGACCTACTTTCATTTCAAGTCTCTTGTAGTCGTGTTCCAGAGGTTTTTTGGTGACAAAATTCATGACCGCTCCGGGGGCTATATCACCATATTGTATGGATGCAGGGCCTTTGAGGATTTCTACCCTTTCCATGTTGTCATTGAAGTGGTGTCCCATATTGATAATGAACATGCCGTTTCTGCGGTAACTGCTTACATTGGACATGTTGAACCCCCTGGCATTATATGTGGCATATCCTCCTCCATAGGTACCGGTGGCATTTACACCACTGACGTTTTTGACAGCATCCCTGACGTCTATGATTTGCTGCTGTTGGAGTAGTTCCTGGTCGACTAACTGTACTGATAGCGGCAGATCGATCAGCTCCGTGGCACTTTTAGTGATAGAGGCTACTTTACGTTTTTGGCCGGAAACTACCACCTCATCTAGACTTGCCGTATTCTCCTCAACCGTGAAATCCACCTGCATATTTTGTCCTCCGGCAATTGCTATGCTGACAGTTTGCCCTACTATGTCTAAAGAGGAGACCGTGAGCTGGTACTGACCGGAAGGTATGCCGGAAATCTCATAACTCCCGTCTTCCTTACTGACAGTGCCCATGTTTGTTCCTTCCAAGAATATGTTGGCAAAAGGAACCGGTGAACCGTCATTGTATTTAATGTTTCCCGAAATTTTTCCATTGGACTGTGCAAAACTTGGGGAGATAAGGAATACCAGTATGTAAGTTAGAATAGTATGCTTCAGTATTTTCATCTGTTTATAATTTGTTTTTCAAAGGTCATAATTTGTCCTGTACCGAAGGCCGGGGCGGAATCTTGCATGTGGACAATCATCTCCATGTGTAACTTCTGTGACATGTTCGATTGCATGTGTATTGAATTTCAGGTATTGTGAATAAGAAGGCCGGTGTTAAAACCTGAATGAAAAGTTGGCCACAAAATTCCTCGTAAACTGCTGGTTTCCGGAGATGTCCCAATACCGCTCATCCGTGATGTTGTTGAACTTGAGTCCTGCTCTCCATTGGCCTGTATCGTAAAATGCCGTGGCGTTGAGCAGGTGGTAGGAAGGAATTACCATGGTATTGCTGGCATTGTAGTAGCTTTCACCCACATAATTCCCTCCGAATCCCAGCCCAAGCCCTTTGATATTGGCTATAGGCAGCCGATAGCTTATCCAATAGTTGACCATGTGCTGGGGTGCCCCTTGTACCAGGTTGCCTTCAAAGCTTTCCGCCCGGACAATTTTGTTTTCGTTGAAGCCGTATCCCGTTACGATGTTCAAGCCAGAAATGGGGTTGGCAATCAATTCCAGTTCAACACCCTTGCTGACCTGCTGTCCGTCTTGGAAAGTAAATTGGTCATCCCCCATCCGGATGGCATTGTCTATGCTTATGTGGTAATAGCTGAGGGTGGCGTTCAGCTTGTTGTTCAACAGTTCTGTCTTGACCCCTCCTTCCATTTGATTGGCAAATACAGGGTCGGGAGTGAACACATTACCATCGGGTTGATCTCTGGGAGCTTGATTTTGGAAGCCATTCATATAGTTGGCAAACAGGGAAACGCGATCTTTTAAAGGCTGGTAGATTATTCCAAGTTTGGGAGAGAAGGCCGTTTGGGTAAAGGGGCTTCCCTGTGTCCTTTCGAAGCGATCCCATCGAACACTTAGCATAGTTGAAAGGCGGTCAGTCCATTGGATGACATCTGAAACATAAGCACCAAAGGAATTTTGCCCTATTTCGCCTACCGCTACCGTGGTAGGGTCGGCCAGCAATTGATCAACAGTTGTTTTCCCTATATACCGGTAAGATTGCGGTAAGAATAGTGTGTCAAACTCAAAACTCCTTCTGCTGATGCTGGATTCATGAAGGTATTCATAGCTAATTCCCAAAAGCAGGTTGTGGTGAACAGACCCAGTTTGAAAGGAACCATTAAAATTTTGTTGAATATTGGCTGAGGTTCTTTCTCTAGGCCCGAAGTTCACTACATAAGGGAGCACAGTTGTTTTGTTTATCCATTGGTGATAGGGTTGGTAACCATTTTCATTATATTCGTTGATATGGGAAATATCTGTGGTGGAAGTCCAGTTGCTCCCGAGATCATACTGAATTCTCGTAAAGTATTTTACCGCTTCCGAGTCACTTTGCAGGTCATTTAGAAAAAAGGACTTTTCAAATTCCATAGGAATATCCCTGAAACTGCCGAAGTCAGCACCAGCTCCCAAAAGGGTCATTGGAAGACGGGTGGACAGGCTTCTCATATACTCCAAATCAAAGAGAATAGAAAGCCGGTCGTTGACCTGATATGAGAGACTTGGTGCTACGGCAAGTCTTTTTCCTCTTCCAAATTCATTGAAGCTGTTTTGTTGATGGTGTACAGCATTCAGGCGGAACAGTAAGGTCTTTTCCTTATTGAGTGGGGAATTTACATCCACATTGAACCTGCTCAGGCCAAAACTTCCCAGACCATAACCTACTTGGCCCTTAAATTCGGAATGTGGCTTTTTGGTAACCAGGTTGATGGCTCCTCCAAATGAAGATACATTTGATCCGAAAAGTGTTCCCGAAGGACCTTTGATCAGTTCTATTCTCTCCAGATTTGCAATCTCAGTTCCCGATCGCCAAACTGAGGTTGCAAGCCCATTTCTGGCGTAACTCCAGACCCTAAACCCCCTGGATACGATACTGAACATGCCGGTGATATAATCTGCAGGAACCACCCCGGGAGCAGAGCGCAATGGTTCTTTGATGTCTGTCATAATCTGCTCCTCCATCAATTCCTTATTGACAATGCTGTACACCTGTGGATTTTCCAGGTTTTTGAGTGGCATCCGGGCTACATAGTCTGTCTCCTTGTTTGCAAATTCATTGATACGCCCGTCTGTCAAGGTAAATTCCAACAGGTCACTTCCGTTTTCCAAAAGGCTCACAGCTGGGACGTACAGGGTCTGTCCATTTTCCAGTTTGAGCTGTATTTCTTTTGTTGCATAACCCAAATGGGAGATAACTAAAATGTATTTCCCCGCTGTTACTTGGTCAATGGTAAAGTGACCCTCCTCATCGGTAAGTGCCCCTTTATTTTTGTCTTTGAGGTAAACATTGGCAAAGGGAAGGGGCAGGCCTGTCTCAGTAATTACCTTTCCCTGGATGGTGGCAGGATTTTGTTGGGCTTGGCTACTTGATATCCATACAAAATTGATCAAAATTGTCAGGCAGAAAGCAAAGGGTTTCATACCTGCTGTCTTCAGACTGCAAATTATCGTATTCATAATTATTTGGTTTAGAGGTTTTTAATAGTGGAACATTGGTTTTTGGGCTTACAGTGTCCATCCAAATAGCTGTTCAGGTTCTCACCATATATGCTGAAAAGGGCCTGACCAAGAGGCATTGTAAGTGAAGGTTATGGTAGAGGTTCTTAAAATTCATTTAGCGCTTAGAACCGTTTTTGTCCTGAGAATTCCATCGCATCTCCTTTGCCTATACCATAGCTGATACCTAAAGTGATAAATCGGCCTGCCATACCAAGTCGGTTGAATTCAAAATCTTCCCGGGATGAAACAGCCCTAAACCTTCTGGTCGCAAATACATCTCTTACACTTAAGTTGGCTACTGCCTTTCCCTTAAGGAGTTTTTTGCGCAAGCCTAAGTCTAAGAAGTAATTGTCCAGTATATCAAGTTGAAGTGTTTCATAGGCGGATTCATAGGTCCAGGCAGCTTCAAAGTCGAAGTTTGCCGGTAATTTTACTTTTCCCATAGCCCTTGAAGTCCAGCGGTCACCGGAGAATCCAAAAGTCTCCTGGTTATAAGTACCTTTTCTGGAAAAAGCATTGTAGTTTAGGTCAATATCGATAGTCGCCCAATCCCATGGGGTGTATTTGCTGTTGAATTCCAAGCCTGTCGTTCGGCTTCGACCTACATTATCCGGTTTTCTGATGCTTATATTGTCTTCCACTGTCAAGACTTCTTCTATTACATTGGTAGTAATACGCTGATATACTCCTATATTGAATGATACTTTGTCCAAGTGGTAGATTGATGTAACCTCATAAGAATCAGTGTATTCAGGCACTAAGTTTGGATTGCCTGTATAGATGTTGAAATTGTCCTGCAAAGCAAAGAAAGGGTTCAGTTCCCAAAGCCCTGGTCGGAAAATCCTTGCCGAATAGCCTGCCTGCAAAGAGTACTTGTCTGAAAATTTGTAGGAAGTATGCACCGTTGGGAAGAAATCCCCATAGCGTTGTCTGTTACTCTCTTGGGTTTCTTCAAGACGTGTGTCCAAAGCGGTATATTCAAACCTTAACCCAAGTTTTGCCCCCCATTTGTCTTTCTCCCTGGACAGGGTACTGTACAGTCCCAAGACATTCTGATCGAAGACAAATACATTTGTGAAATTTGGATCAGGAATCCACTCGTCTTCATGCTGATCAAGGACAGCAAAGTCATTGGAAACTCCGTTGATGACATACTGCGTACCTGTTTCCCATTCGTAATAGGATGAAAATGGTCTGGTGTAGTCCAATTTAAAGGTGTAGATGCCTTCTTTATAGTCAGTATTCAGTTTTTGCAGGGCATCTGGTCTGTTGCCAATTTGGGTAATGTTCTGAAAATCTGAGACCTGATCTTTGCGGAAGAATGCCCCTGTGGCGCTTGCCAAAAGGCTGTGGTCTCCCGACTCGTCAAAATCCTTCTTGACCTGAAACTCCCCCTGCCATTTGGGATTGTCGGCATAGGAATCTTCATTTCTGGACCAGACATCTGTGACCGAACCTTCCAGGTTTTTGAGGGTATAGTCATTGTTGGAATCAGTAGTTTCCTTTTCATAAGCAAACTGGCCTGATAGACTGATGACCGTTGACTTGTTGATCCGGTAGTCTGTGCCAAGTATCAGGTTATAAAACTCTTCATTAAAGTCCCTGTCGCTTAGTGTATGCAGTTCTGAGTTGTTTGCGATGTCCTTACTCCTTGTCTTATTGTGATGGGGGAATGTACGGTAGCCCACTCCCAATTGGGCAAATAGGTTGAGTTTATCAGTTCTTTTGTTGAGGCTAAGCCCAAGACTATGGTTGTTAGGGATTCCTGTGTTGAGGGTAATGGAGCCATTTAAGTTTTTTTCCCCTTCTTTTTTGAGTATGATATTGATAATGCCAGAAGTCCCTTCCGCCTCGTATTTGGCGGAAGGATTGGTAATGACTTCTATTCTTTCAATCATGTCGGCAGTGATGGTACCCATCATATTACCCTGCTCACTTGCCAATACAGATGGTTTTCCATTGATCAGGATACGGACACCTTGACTTCCCCTGAGGCTGATCTGTCCTTCTATATTGACACTCACCGAAGGGATATTGTTGAGTATATCCAAAGCACTTGCCCCGGTACTGCTGATGTCCTGCCCCAGATTGAAAACCCGCTTGTCCAATTGAAACTCTGTACGGGATCTTTCACCCTGAATCACCACTTCATCCAAAGTTTGGCTATCTTCTTCAATGAATATGTCGCCCAAATTTAAAACAGCACCATCCTCTTCAAAATCAGTGATTTTTTTGCTGAGATATCCCATAAAACTCAGTTCGATATAGAAATCCCTGTGATCGGAATGCAACTCAAAATATCCATCATCATCAGTGGTGGTTCCGTCTATCATTTGGTCGTCAGCCTTATCCCTGAGCATGACAGTCGCATAAGGAATCGATGTTTTATTGGCTGATTCCTTTACAGTTCCTGTTATAGTCAGGACTTTGACTTGTGCATACAATTGTTGGCTTCCCAATAGCAGACTAAGGAATATGAGGTAGTATGTGGTTTTCATGTGTTTGTAATTAGAAAAAGGTTTTTGTCAGGATTTTAGGCTTTAGAAATTAAAGCCTCCTTCTTATGTTAAAATTTCATTGCCAAGGTTGCCAATAGCCTTCTTGGCATCTGAGGTTCAACTGTTGTCCATCCTCCCCAATACTCCTGATTGGTCAAGTTGTCCACTTTCAGTCCAAGCCTATAAGCATGGCTGTCATAGAAGAGCGTCGCTCCCAAAACTTTGTAGGCAGGCAGGGCAAATGTTCCTGTGGCACTGGAATTGGTGATCAGGTTTTCGGAGGCGAAATTGGCTCCCGTACCCAGACCAAATCCTTTCAATTTGCTATGATCAAACCTATAGCTGATCCAAAAATTGGCTAGATGTTCCGGCCCGGCAGCTACTGGTCTTCTGCCATTGATATTTTCCGCAGTCCTGTCATTTTTACTTTGATTATATCCATATCCAGCTATGATGTTGAGTCCGGAAATAGGGTTTGCAATTAGCTCTGCTTCTATTCCTTTACTGGAAATGTTACCATCCTGCACCGTGAAACCAACCCTGTCTGGGTCAGGTCGGGTTACATTTTTCACATAGATATCATAGTAGCTGATATTCCCTGTGACCCTTCCGTCAAACAGCTCTGTCTTCAAACCGACTTCCCATTGATTGGCATGCTGGGGATCGAAGACATCAATAGTACCATCAGGTTGGGTTGTCGGTGCCACATTCTGGAATCCGTTCATATAGTTTCCAAATAGAGAGGCTTTCTTATTCAATATCTGATAAACAGCTCCCAATTTTGGAGAGAGGGCTGTTTGGTTATATGCTCCGGATGTGATGTCAGTAATTTGATTGTAAGTGCCTTCGCTGACAAACCTATCGATGCGCAAACTGAACATGGTCATCAAACGCTCAGTAATGTTGAGGACATCTGAAAAATAGGCACTGTAGGTATATATATTGGTTTCATTCTTCGCAGGATTTGGATTTTGGGCAAGGCGTGCGTCTACTGCAGTACGGGTAAGTTGTGTGTATCTTGGATCTATCCTGGCGGTACTGACCGTATCGAAGAGAATGTAGGCGGAATTGTTGTTGAATGTCTGGTTGTGGAAAATATCTATACCGGCAACCAGTCTGTTTCTCATACCGGAAATCTTGAAGTCACCTATAAAATTCTGCTGTATATCGGTTACGATATTGGTAGAATTTTGTAGGCTTATATACCTGTTCAGAAGAGAATCTCCCGGTTGGATAAACATGACATATTGGTAATAGCCATTTGCTTGGCGAACACTTCTGGATACATTGGTCTGGGATAGCCACTTATTTGAGATTTTGTAATTGGCCTGCCCATAAATGTTTACAGTTGGGGTTTTGATGGTGATGTCATCACTGGTAAATGAACGGTTATAGCCAACTCCCAGATCTTTTGGAGTCCGCACCAGCAGCTCCCTGCTTCGGTTGAGGAACAACATTAAAGGGTTGGTACTTTCCGAATCAAAAATCTCAGTGTTGATATTGAAGGACAAACGGTCATTGACCTGGTAGGAAAGGGAAGGAGCCACAAAGAAGCTTTTTCTGAATCCTGCATCCTGAAAACTCTTTTCCTGATGGTAGGCGGTATTGACTCTGAAGTGTGCTTTTCCTTTTTGATCAATAGGGGTGTTTACATCTGCTGTGATCCTGCTTAAACCATAAGAGCCAGTAGTAATGGAAGCTTCTCCGCCAAAATCTTCAAATGGTTTTTTGGTGACCACATTGATCAGGCCACCAAAGGATACAAGGCTTCCGCCAAACAGTGTTCCCGAAGGTCCTTTGATGGTTTCTATTGCCTCTAAATTGGCAGGATCCGGGCTCCCGTTTGAAATTCCTGCGATTCCGTTCATCAGACGGGGCTGTACACTGAAACCCCTCATGGAGTAATATCCTGCACCATCACCCCCTCTGCCTGTAGAGCTCCATAGCTTGTGAACTCCAGGAGCATTCTTAAGCGCATCATCAAAACCAACAATAAGCTGATCCTTCATCAGTTCTTTGGTCACCACATTATAGACTTGTGGATTTTCCAGATTGTCAAGGGGCATTCGGGCAGCGTATTCAGACTCTTTGCCATCAAATGGATTGATTCGATTATCTGACACAGTGAACTCGAGCAGGTTGTCTTCATTGTTTATTAAAACAACTTCTGAAATCGTTAAAATTTGCTGCTCATATAACTGTATGTCAATCTCTTGGGTAATGTACCCTACGTGGGAAAAAACCAGCCGATAAGATCCTTTTTTTAGGTTAGAGATTTGGAAAAAACCATCGGTATCTGTCACTGTCCCTTGTGGGGTGTCTTTCACAAGGACGCTTACATAACTGAGGGCCTCCCCATTTTCGTTTTTTACCTTACCCTTTACAGCCGATTGATTTTGTGCAAATAATGCGTTTTGAACCAATGACAATGTCAGCATCAGAAAAGCAAATGTTAGTAAGCTTTTAAAATTACGGTAAATAAGTATAGTTGCTTTCATATTATTTGGATTAAATCTAAATTAATACAAAAGTAGGAGGATTGAACAGAGTATCATAGGTTATTTAGAATTATTTTAAATAATATTTTTCTATGAGATTCTGAATTCTATTAATAAAATGCGATACAGATAATCTGAATCGGTTATTAGAATTTTCTCGTACAGTGAGTTTAATAGTCTTTACCGGACTGAAAACTGAATCAAATTCAAAATAATTGGGGTTTTGAAGGCTTATTTAACTTTTTGTTGACTGATTCTCTAAAAAGTATTCTAATGGAATTTTAATTTGATATAGATAGATATTGATATGCTTTGTTATTTTCTATTGAAAAAATCAATCTGTTTTTTTTACAAAATTTGATTGAAGAAAATATTAATCACATAGATTTGCTCTTAATTAAAATCAATCTAAATAAAAATAAGTGAATAGAATAAAAAAGGTCTCGTAGCGCCAACTACAAGACCTTGGTATTTACTTCCTAAACGTCACATTTAACAAGCCATGCAAATTAAGAAATTATGCATAGCCCTGGCAATCTACAGCCTAAATATTTTGGCAGGCCAGGCGCAGAGTACAGTAATACTGGAAGGTAGGATTCTGGATTCCAAGTCCTATCCTATGGAGGGGGTGGGGATTTATGTTAAGGAATTGGGTACAGGGGTTTTAAGTAATCAAGAGGGTTTATTTTCCCTGGTATTACCGGAAGATCTGATTTATTCCTTAAAAATCTCCCATTTAGGATACCGATCACAAGAGTTAAGTATATCCACGGGTACTGGTTTTTCACCCTTTTTGGAAGTAGTGCTTGAGGAATCCGAAATGAGCCTTCAGGAAGTAGTGGTCAATGGTAAAAACCAGGTCAGAGAACTCAGGGAGACTGCTTTTCCTGTGGATGTTGTTGATGGAAAGAGTTTGCACCATACTACCTTGGATTTGGCCCATGCCCTGGACCGTGTCTCTGGTGTGAGGATCAGGGAAAATGGAGGTGTAGGATCAGGGATGAACCTATCCCTCAATGGTTTCTCAGGGAGGCAGGTGAAAGTTTTTATGGATGGTATCCCCATGGACAATATGGGTTCTTCTTTTCAGCTGAACAACATCCCTGTCAATCTGGCCAAACACATTGAGATTTATAAAGGGGTGGTGCCTGTTGGATTGGGGGCTGATGCGCTCGGTGGAGCGATTAATATCGTTACCCAGACCTATGAAAAGAGTCATTTGGATATTTCTTATTCCTTCGGATCCTTCAATACCCATAGAACTGCTGTGAATGCTGTTCATGTTGGCAAAGGTGGGTTTGTGGCTCAGGTCAATGCTTTTCAAAACTATTCCGATAACAACTACTGGGTAAATGTAGATGTAGCAGACATCAATACAGGTCAGTATTTTCCTGACCAATGGGTAAAGAGATTCCATGATACTTATCATAATGAGACCCTAATTGCCCAAGTGGGCTGGGTCAACAAGCCATTTGCAGATAAGCTGCTTTTCGGAGCAACTTTAGGCAAAAACTACGCTGAAATCCAGACCGGAGCCAGAATGGTGACTGTGTTTGGTTCTTGGCACAGAAGGGGTACGATTGTCATGCCAACACTGCGGTATGAAAAGAAAGGCCTGTTCTCTTCCAGGCTTGACTTGAGCTTCAATGCCAATTATAACTTGGGCTCAGAGCAGAATATTGACACATTGAACAGAAGGTATAACTGGTTTGGACAATACAAAACCTATGATGGTCCCGGAGGGGAAAGGTCAAGGACATTGTACAAATTCCGAAACAACAATGGTCTGACAAATACCACACTTCACTATCATCTGGACGAAAAACAAAGCCTTACCTTCAACCATGTCTTCAATACCTTCAATAGAGAAGGGAGTGACGAACTGTTTCCCGATGATGCAAGGTATGATCAGCCCCGGACCAATACAAAAAATATCATGGGCCTCGGCTATCAGCTTAGAGACCATGAAAAATGGGGAGCTTCGGTATTTTTAAAGTCCTATAATCAAGGGACCCACTACACCCAGTCCTATAACCCCTCGGGACAATGGGGAGATGTTGCCTATCTGGATATGGATAATTCATTCAGCAAATTGGGGTATGGAGCAGCGCTCACACATTTTCTCAAAGAAAGACTGCAGATCAAAGGGAGCTTTGAAAGGAGTTACCGCTTGCCGGAAACCGAAGAGTTGTTCGGGGATTTGATCAACCTTTCTGCCAATATAGACCTCAGGCCGGAAAGCAGTTACAACTACAATTTGGGGCTCAACTACTGGTCTGACAGCAAGCAAAGCAAAAGGTTAAACCTTTCAGGGAATTTTTTCTATAGGGATTCAAGGGATTTTATCCGTGCCAGATTGAACAACAACCAGGTGATGCAGGTCATGGAAAACTTGGGAAATGTACTCACCAAAGGTGTGGAAGCAGATCTCAGGTTGTTCTTGAAAGATCAATGGCAGGCTGGTCTGACCATGACTTATCAGGATTTACGGAACAACACCAAGTATGAGGGAGGGCAGCAAACCGTCAGTATCCTCTACAAAGATAGAATACCCAATATGCCATATTTATTCGGCAATGTGGATGCTTCCTATGGCCTGGACAACGTGAAGCTTCAGGGTGACCGATGGAATATCGGTGTCAACTTACTCTATGTACATGAATTCTACCTGTACTGGCCCAGCCTGGGAAGTGATAAATTGACTGTGCCAAAACAGATTTCCATTGAAATGGAAAGTTCCTACACATTTGGGAAAAGAAGCCGGTATCAGTTTACCATAGAGTGCCGCAACCTGATGGACAGCCTGCTTTACGACAATTTTAGCCTTCAAAAACCCGGAAGAAATTTTACAGGAAAAGTAAGGTACTTCTTCCTGTGATCAGCAATCAATTACCAATTATTTAAATACTGAATTATGAAAACAAAAATCAAATTTTCCGCCTGGGCAATGTGTGCCATCTTGCCTGTAATTTACTCCTGTGAAAGCAATGAGGCTCCGGGGCCTGAAAATCCTTCCAATGGCCTTGATTATCGCTATGTAGTAACGTCTACACCAATAGCTTCGGATGGAGTGGCAGATTACCTGCTTACAGTAGATGACCTTACAGATGGGACAGTAAGTACCCAGGGTAATGGAATTGAGCAGGACGGTACCTACAGGTACTATGTGTCGCACCAAAATAAATTCTTTTCCCTGCTGTACGGGCAGGGGAATCCAGGGGCTGTTACTACCTACACCTTGGATGCTACAGGAAATCTGCAGAAGCTCTCGGATTTTCAGGCAGAGACGGTTCAGGCTTTTGCTATAGTCAAAGATGATCTGCTGATGGTCAGGATTCCCAGAAACATCGATACCCCGATGGCATCTTGGTATAGGATGGACACAGAGCTGCTTCAGATTGTGGATGAAGGGCAGATCGATTTGAAAGCATTGAAATCAGATGATGAGATGGGCTTCTTTACCTGGGTTACACAAGTTGGAAATAAAGTTTATGCACCTTTTATGAGTGCGAAGGGATGCTGTGGTGATGCATTCGGGACAAATGACCCGGACAGGGCTTGGATAGCCATATATTCCTATCCATCCATGGAACTTGAAAAAATCATCACCGATGATAGGATCAGTTCTATAGGAAGGTATTTCATGGAAGGATTGGCAGTAGTGGAAAGTGGTGATGTTTATGCCTTCTCCCCGGCCAATACTTCAAGCAATAGTGAGTTGAATTCAACCAAACCTTCTGCAATTGTAAGGATAAGGGCAGGTCAGGAGGAATTTGATCAGGACTTTTTTATGGATGTGGAAGAGCTTACCGGTGGGTATTACCTACATTCTTGGATATACATTGGAAGTGGCAAATTTGTCCTGACCCTGGGGAAACCAAAAGCCACTTGGGGTCCGGGTGAGTATTTCGCAATAGCGGATGTGAATGCCAAAAGCATACAGTGGGTTACTGGCGTTCCAAGTGCTGATGAGATAACGAGTGTCACCACCAATAATTATTCACCAAAGGATGGTAAATCAGCTTATATCGGAATTACTACTACAGAAGGCAGTCACGTTTACCACATCGATGCTGAAAACAACACAGCCATTAAAGGTTTGGAGGTGCAGGGAGGGACAATCACTGCGATCAGAAGGTTGGAAAAGAGTAATTGATATCATACAAGTTGTAAATAGTTAGGGCTTTCTGAAAAAGTCTCAGGTATGCCGGATTCAAAGAGGGCGAATGAAGATGTATGCTTATATTTCGAATGAACCCAATGAAGAACCTGTCAAGTCGCCAGGCAGGGATGGTATGCCTGAGACTAGCCTTAAAATTTCGGATTTTGAAATTTTAGGGAGTACGAAAATCAAGCTAGATCATTGAATAAGCGTGCACCTGCTTAAAAAGGGAATACTTGTCAAACGGGATATTCATCAAAATTTAAAGAATTTATTCTTCAGTTGGCGTTTTTCAGCACGCCCTAAAGAGAGTGGGAGATTTCATAATGACGCAAAGTGCCAAAATCTTGTTCCAAAGTTGACTCTCCACCCAAAAGTCCCAGTATCCCCGGCTTTGATGTAGCTTAGCTGTAGCTTTGAGGTAATGGGCAGGGATTGAGTACAATTTGAGCTAACAACCCAGTTTCAATTTAGAAAAATTTGGGTAGAAATTAAGCATTGATCATAGCTGCATATGGCTTTGCATCCATGGTTGATGACATTAAGTGATTTAATAAGGCATAATACTTTATCAAGTATTTTGTTGTAAATCCAACAAACCTATGTGCTTTACTGCGGATACGCATATTTTAAGGTGAAAATTTCTATTCCATCCTTTATTTTCTGAGATATAAATCTTTCTCAATAGATCTCAATTCTTACTTTAAATACCAAAGTACCAGTGAGATTGCACACAAGCAAAATAAACGACTCACTGAAGTTTTTTTGCAGTGCCCGAATATATTTTTGTTCCAACATTTATTGATAACAAAGCTAACAGTAGCATGAAAAACTATCTAAAAGCAAGCAATTGGCTACGCTTGGTGAAAGCTAGTGTATTTGCTGTGATGCTGTTACTGAACATCATGGTCAGTTTGGAGTTCGACACGGACAAAGTCTTTCCATCCATTACGCTGATTGAATTGGGGAATAAGGCGATGGCTCAAGGGGAGACAGGTGGAGGAAACCAAAATTTCTATAGAGAAACCGATTATTGTCAAAACTATTATCAGAATTGTATTTTCACAGTAACTAAATGCAGATACACCGGTGGATTTTCTTGTGAAACCTGGATGCAGACACCATGTAGCCTAGCCTGTGGTTATTGATCAAAAAAAAATATGTAATGTGTCTGTTAAAAAAGTATAGGGTTAATCTGATGTTTTTCCTTTTTGTTGCATGTAATTATGATAATAAAATTGATGTTGAACAAGAGGCAGAAGTTGAAGTGTTGGATTTAACCAAACAGAATAATGTTGTGTTGATCAGCGACATTTTTGATTCAATCTCGTACTTGCCTGTCCGGCTTCCGCAAGGTTATGGAATCGGTCAATTTGACAAGGTTGAAATATCGGATGGTCAAATATTTGTTGGAGATTTTTATCAGTCCAATCAGGTTTTGATTTTGGATTCGTTGGGGAACTGTCTTGGAAGTGTCAATGCTCTGGGTGAAGGTCCGGGAGAGTATTTGCAATTGACTGATTTTAGCATAGACCGGAAAGATGAAAATATAACCATACTAGCCCCCAACAAAATATTAAAATTTGATTTTCTTGGGAATTTTATCAGCGAATCAGAAATTCCAGTTACAGGTGCATATAAGTTCATTTCAGCTTCAGAAGGCGAATATGTTTTTTATTTGCCTAGCAATATGGCAGAAGAGTTGGTAGAAAATAGAATTGCTGATGGCATTTTGTATAAATCGGATATGAAGGGATCTGTACCAATTTTAAGTCAAAGAATGAAGTCAAAAAATATCCCTTTTTTTGCTGAGAGGAACATTCTGAGCTTGTTTGGGAATGAACTTGTGTTTTCAAACCATTTTTCGGATACAATTTATTTGTTTGAAGATTTCACATTAAGAAAAAAAATTGTGTTGGAGTTTGGAAACAGAAAATTTCCACTTAAAGATTTTAGCGAAAAAGGTCCAGATTTGCTAAATGATAGGAATTATTTGGAAAACTATAATTACCATGCGCCGAATCTGTTTTACGATGGGGAATTCCTTATCTCAAGATATATTGATCGTGGATGGGTGAATTTACTTTTGAATGTAAAGACCAATAAAACAGTTACAGTGGCAGAATTTGAAAATGATCTTGATGGAGGTCTAAATTATATGAATATCAAGTATTTGAATGACAATCAAGTCTACTGCTTCCACTTCCCGGAAGAATTTAGAGAACTTCAAAATGATAAACTGGACGAGCACGCGGTATTTGATGGAGGACTATCCAGATTATCAAAGGAAGAAATGTCGTTCGTTATTGTCAAATACCATTTGAAGTGATGACAGCATCAACATTTTCTTCTTGGGTTAATTGACAAGTTCACGGGGTATTGTAGGTATAGTTGTCGATATGATGCCTATCGTATATCAAACTGCAGGCGAAAAATCAAAAAATGACTCACTGAAGTTTTTTTGCAGTGGCCGAATATATTTTTGTTCCAACATTTATTTATAATAAAACTAACAATAACATGAAAAACTATCTAAAAACAAGCAAGAGGCTATGCTGGGTAGCCGGAGCTTTTGGATTGTCTCTATAGCTATCGGAAGGTATTAAACATCATGGTCAGTTTGGAATTTGACAAGGACAAAATCCTTCCGTCACTTACTTTGATCGAGTTGGGAAATAAGGCTATGGCCCAGAGTGAAAGTGGAAACTGTGCTAGTTGGGAAACAGCCAATTCCACCCCTGTTGAGAAGAGTAAATTATGTGCCATAAATGACCCGATGCCAAGGATCGTTAGAGTTTATTGGTGGACTTGCCAACCGTTATCAGGATCTTGTTGCCCTCCCGCAACCAATGAACCTTCATGTAATTGATCCAACTTAAATGGTCTATCTATAAGTTGGTTGTTTTATAAATCGGTCCGATGGTTCCTTTTTGTTAAATTAGGGCTAGCTGAAAAATCCGGATTTTGAAATTTTCAGATGCATAGAAAATGACCTGTTACATCTCAATAGTTTGCACCAATTGAAAAACCTTTCGCACAAATAAACGGGTTAACCATTCAAGCTGACCCGTTTCCGCTATAATTGGCGTTTTTCAGCAGGCCCTAAATTAGACTATGACTTACATAAATATATCCATGCGGAATCAAGATAGATTCTCCAACGAAAACAACACTAACTTTGAGCCCTACTCCAAACCGCTTAAAAATAGGAATTACAGCCTAGATAGTATTTGCTGGCCACTTTATCCATTTACTTTATGGATGATTATAATCTTAAGTAGCTGTAGTAATAGAAAATCAGACTTGCAATTCCAGGATGTATATACACTGGATAAAGAAGTTATTGACATCTCTGCTAGCGAAATCTTTGAGTCGTTCCAAATTATCCCGCTGGAGACTAAAGAAATTATCGGGGAAATCAATAATTTGATAGTGACAGAAAATCACTTGGTGATCCTGGATAATGCAAAAACTAAATCCATTTTTTTGCATGCCATTGATGGGAGTCAACTTGGTGTCATACATCCCCTTGGGGAAGGTCCAGGAGAGTATTTGTTCCCGGCTTCCATAGCGTATTCAGAGCAGGAAGAATCCATACTGGTCTATTGTTCGTTGTTGGGAAAAATAATCAACTACGATTTAAATGGGGAGTTCCTGGGAGAATATTTCCTGTCGGGAGAGAGTGTTTCAGATTTGATCGTATTCAAAGGCAATCTTTATATGACTTTAAAGGATGGTGAGGGAAGAAATATTTTAGGAATTCTAAATTATAAAGATGGAAGAGAAATGGAAAAAATCCCGTTACCCAACAATGGGTTCAAGGTTTCGGGGATTAAGCCGCAATACATTTATAAATCACACAATGAAGAAAGTTTTTACTTTAAGGATATATATAGCAATTCGCTTTCGGAAGTAAATATGACAGGGGAAATAATCGGACAAAAGACTTTCGATCTAAATAAGGATTATATTACGGATTGGAAGGGCAGGTCTTTGCGTTTTGATGAGATTATCCCTGAAATTCAGGCTAGGGGTTATATCGTTATCACAGATGAATTCATAGACTCGGAGGGATATTTTTTGATCAATACTGAAGAGGGAAAGGGAAGTGGGGGGATGTTATTGGTCGACAAAGAAACCTATTCGGCTAAACCAGTCCGTAACATAATCAATGACATGGATGGACTATACTCCTATACTTCCATTTTAGGGAACAGCACCAATCCAGGTTATTTTATTGTTTCAATGGAACCGTCAATAATAAACTTAAGATTGGACCAAATGGAAGTAGGGTTATCGCCTTATCTTCAAAAGTTACGATCTGCCGGGCTCCAAAATGATGATAATCCTGTTCTCATTATCTATAAAATGAAAACGTCAATTGAAAGTTTGGAAAAATAAATTTCTAATTGCTATGTCTTTTTTCATCATATTAGGGGTAGGAAGCAGTTCGATACCTAAGAATGGGAATTATGGTTGAAATTGAAACTGCAAAAAAGATTATAGGTACCGTTAAGATAGTGGTTGTTATATCTTTAACATTTCTCATGATAAGTTGTAGTGTGAGGTCTTCGGACACTCAGCATGCACTGGAACTTGCAGGTGATTACCTATACAAGGTAGGGTAATTTAAATTAGGAAAATCCAAATCCAGAAATTTTAAAAAGAATATCAACTCAGATATAGAATTTCGGATAATCCTCTTCCAATGTTAACTCCCCACCCAAAAGTCCCAGTATTCCCTGCTTTGATGTAGCTTAGCTTTAGCTTTGAGGTAAGGGGCAGGGATTGAGTACAATTTGAGCTAACAACCCAGTCTCAATTTATAAAAATTGTAGTTGAACAACTTAGAAAAATTTGGGTAGAGATTAAGAATTCTCAATAACCATATTTGACCCAATTTTTCACCCATGGTGTAAGACATTCAGTGATTTAATAAGGCATAATACTTTGTCAAGAATTTTGTTGCAAATCCAACAAACCTATGTGCATAACTGCGGATACGCATATTTAAAGGTGAAAATTTATATTTTATCCTTTATTTTCTGTGATATAAATTTTTCTCTATTAATCTCAATTTTTGCTTTAAAATTAGTATGCCTAGTGCCAACCGGATTGCACTCAATCAAAAAAATGACCCACTGAAGTTTTTTTGCAGTGGCCGAACATATATTTGTTTTATCATTTATTTATAACAAAACTAACAATAAAATGAAAAACTAACTAAAAACAGGCAAGTGGCTACGCTGGGTAGCTGCCGGAGCATTTGGATTCATGCTGGTATTGAACGTGATGGTGAGTTTGGAATTCGACAAGGTCAAAATCCTTCCGTCTATTACGCTGATTGAATTGGGGAATAAGGCGATGGCCCAGGGAGAGAATAGTCATGGAGGAGCTTGTTGTCATTGGTTATATTCGCCCTGCCAACATCCCATCGGGATGGTTTTTGCAGATTCAAGATGGTTTGGGGGCCACTCAACTTGTGACACAGTTCATCCCTAATCATAACTGATTTCAATTTCTGCCAAAGACATGTGCCAAAGAATCTGGAGATTAACAAATCTCCAGATTCTTTCCAACTCAATTTTATTTATATAATCCAAAATATAATAAACAAATTATATCTATTACTTCCCAACTGATACATCCATGAAATATATATGTATACCGTTATTAATAATACTTTTCAGCTGTAGCTTAAAGGTAAACAGTGATGATTTTATAATCACTTTTAATGAGGAAGATATTCCGGAACCTATTAAACTGAAAGGTACCAAATATAAATACGAGCAATTGCTGAACCCAAGGCACATTTTTTTTGAGGGCGAATTTTTGATTGTTGGCGAGAAAGGTAACGATACTTTGTTGCATGCTATAAAAAGTTCAAGCAATAAGTACTATAAAAGAATCGGAGTGAACGGAGTTGGGCCGGGAGAAATTACAATGGTTCATAGATTCTTACATGATGATGAGTCAGGTGCATTTTGGGCATATGATGTCGAGACAAAGAGACTGGCCAGATATAATGTTTTTGATGATTCACCCCTTTCCAATGAAATAATTAGTCAGCGTGATGATTTTTTTCTTGCCGTAGAGCTGGCATGGTCATCTGACACCACCGTCATGACTGTAAGGACGGATTTAGACGAAAAGTTTGTGGAATTTAATATTCTAAACAATGAAGTTACCAATACCTATGGTACATGGAAGGAAATGTACGATAAGAATGACGTACCTGTAAGTATTATTTCATCGATTCATAATGGGGTTTTGACTTCGAATCCAACCAAAGACAAATTTATTAAAGTAGGTGTTCAAAGAGACTATATAGAGATACTTGACAAAAAATCAGGGAAGATAATTTCGATAAGAGGACCAGAGCAGTTTATGCCTGATTTTAAAATTGACTATTCTGCTGGATACCCTATGCCTCAGACCTCAAACGACAATCCCTTCTTTTATACTTCTGTTTCAGCGGAATCCAATAATTTCTATGTTTTGTATTCCGGAAAAACTATGCGCCAAATTATGCAAGGAAATTCTTATGAAAGTGTATTGGTTTTTGACTATGAAGGAAACTTAATAAGTGCATATGACCTTGATTTTACTCTACTTTCATTTACCGTGGATGAAGAGAATAGAATTTTTTATGGTATTACCTACGATTCAGAGCCAAATGTTGTGGCATACAGGTTCTAGGCAAAGAGATTTGTATCCATCCGACTAGAAGAAAATTTGACCCAAGAACAACTTAGAAAAATTTGGGTAGGAATTAAGCATTGATAGTAGCAGCCTGCGGCTTTTCTTACATAGTTTATGAAATTATGTGATTTAAAAAGGCTTAATAATTCTAAAGAAAAGTTTGTGCAATAAATCTAATTAGGCATTGCAAAAAGCAATAATTCATACTATCAGTAAAGTTGTTTTTAAAGCAATCTTAGTTTTTGCTTTAATTTTGCTTCCTATGGTAAGGGTAGAAAGAATGGTTCTTACTCCTTTTATGCAGTTGGGGCAAAGTTTTTTTCTTTTGGCATTGATGGGGACATGTTGGGTTTTTGCTCTTTTTTTATTTAGAAAAAATCGAGTCGGGATCATTGGTTTCAATATTTTGGATTGCTTCCTGTTTTTAATCATTGTCTGGACTATCATCAATGCCTTTTTCCTTCAGGAAACCGCCAGCCAATCCTATCGTCTGTTCGACCTGATTGGTTTGGTGATGTTTTATCTGGCAGTCAGGATATTCTTCAAAAAAGAAAATCACTTTCTGTTGTTGGTTTTGCTGATAATTGGCGCAATGATACAGTTGGTTTATGGGCAACTGCAACTGTATGGGGTTTACCCCTCCCTGCATTCGGGTTTTCCACTGACAGGTAGTTTTTTTAACCCGGGGCCTTATTCGGGCTATCTGGCAGCGGTGTTTCCTGCTGCGTTGGGCATATACCTGTTTGTTGAAAAGTTATTATTACTGGATGAATACAAACAATTGCAAAGTATTCTCAAATACTTTGCCTTAGCAACCTGTGGAGGAATATTGCTTGTATTGCCTGCTGCCCAATCCCGTGCGGCCTGGTTGGCCGTGTTGATTTCGGCTGTTTTTTTACTGTATCATCGCTATCATTGGGGAAATTACCTGATGGGGTTCATCGATCGTCCAGTCAAAAAATACATAGTTGCTTTTCTCTTGGCGATAGTTTTGATAGGACTATTGGGTAGTATGTATCTATTGAAGAAGGACTCGGCTGATGGCAGGGTGTTGATCTGGAAGGCTTCTTGGGAGATGATCAAAGAGAATCCATGGGCTGGTTTGGGTTTTGACCGCTTCAAGGCGGGCTACATGGAAGCACAGGCAGCCTACTTCCAGGCAAATCCCAAAGACCCTTCCATTTATCTGGCCGATGATGTGGTGTATACATTCAATGAAGGATTGCAACTTTTGGCCGAGCAGGGGATTATAGGCCTGTTGTTGGTTTTCCTGCTGATACTTTTTTTGTTCCGGATTGGTAAAGGTAAGCCATGCGCATCTTTGAGGATCTCGCAGGCAGGAATCATTTCCATAATGGTATTCGGAATGTTTTCCTACCCTTCCCACATCCTTCCCATCAAGCTCAGCGCCGTGTTTTATTTTGCGATAGCTGCAGGGGAGTCCGACTTAATTTATACCCGGAGAATAAAACGTCCCAATCCCTTAATTGCATGGGGATTAAGTTTGTTCCTGCTTTCCCTGACTGCTTTTGCTGGAGTGAAATTGAAGGGATTATATCAGGCTTCTAAGGATTGGAAAGAGGCATTGAGGCTATACAATGGAGGTACTAATGGGACGGTAATCGAAAAATATCAGAATGCATATCCTTACTTTGATAAGGAAGGGGATTTTCTTACCAATTACGGCAAAGCACTTTCAGTACAGGGAGGTCACAAGGAGGCTGTAATCACATTGGAACGTGCCAAATACTATGCAGGAAATACCATCATCCAGAGGACTTTGGGTGACAGTTACAGGGCTTTAGGGTTGTACAAAGAGGCTGAAGAGGCTTACAAGCTGGCTGTAGATATGCTTCCTGACCGATTTTATGCACGCTATCTATTGGCTAAATTATATGACGAGACAGGGGAAGATGATAAATTGATTCCTATAGCCCGATATTTAGTAGAAAAAGAACCTAAGGTACCGTCCAATGCAGTAAGTGAAATCAAGATGGAAATGGAAAAGGTCTTGGAAGATAAGCAGAACAGAACTTTTAATATTTATTGAAACAAAATCATTATAAAAAGTTTTAAAGGTTATTTCAATCAGACTACAATATTGTTTTGGATTTATCGGTAATGTCTTGTGAATCAATTCCTTCAGAAACTAAAATGGCTTTAAAATATGCTGGAAGTAATAAGGACGAGATTGAGAAAATATTTAATTATTATAGGGTAGAAAATCCCGATTCTCTTAAGCTTCTGGCGGCTGATTTTTTAATTTCAAATATGATTTTTCAATATACATTACATGGTCCGGCAATAGATAATCTAAATAAAGACTATGAATTTGTATATGGTGTCCATAGGGATAAACGTGATTCCACATTAATTTTGATATCCAATCAATCACGAAGCGGAGATTTTATAGAAAGAATTTTTACTTTAGACGATAGCTTAAACCAGGTCTGGTGGTGATTTTAGCTATCTAATGACAAGATGGTGATTGCGGGGCATGATGATGTATTTTATTTGTTGAATCCATTTATTGAAGAGTAATTTTTAAATTGTGTAGTATAAACAGGAAATAAGAAATTTTTATAAACTCCTGTAAGTCAGTTATTTCATCTAATCGAACTGTTCATAAACAAAAAAAAAACATATTCTGAATATAAATTTTATAATATCCATCCTTGATTTGTGATTTATTCTTTATTTAAGCGCAAAAAAAGAATATAAGTTTTTCATTTTAAGAAAATTAATCAATAGTATTTTTTCTTTTTTCGGTCTTATGGTTTAAGTTTATAGTTCCCTAAACTTAAATTGCAAGAGATTAGGTGTTGTCTTTGGAGAGATGTTAATGCTTTGGTTTATGAATTTATGAGTCAGGGTGTGGAACTGAAAGTGATCGAAGTTTCACTGCTGGTTTCCTTTCCTTAAGATCAAGATTCCAAACCGTTTCAGCGTTCTCTGATTTTCATCTTTTGTAGGCTTAATAAGTATATCTTAACCATTACTTAACTGTTCAAATTAAAGTATTATGCGTGTAGATTATTTTAAAAAACTTGAGTATCTGGATGAGTTGATTAGGAGAAAAGCTACAGGATCTCCTAAAGCACTGGCAAAAAAATTTGATGTTTCGGAAAGGACGGTTTACGACTATATCAATACACTGAAAGACTTAGGAGCTGAAATTTGTTATTGTCAACAGTCTGAGTCCTATGTTTATGAGAAATTGGGAAGATTTAATTTCAAATTTCGTCTAATTAATTCTTGATTAATATCCGACAAAAATGCCTTTAAATCTGATAATTGAAGGGAAGTAAAGTAGCGAGCTTAGACAACACACCGGGATTTTAAGATGTTTGAAGTTACAGCATTAAAAATGTTATTCTAAATAGCATAAACCATTCAAGTTAAGCGGCATTTTGGTCTATTGGGGGCTGATTACCTTTAACTATTATTTATTCTGTTTTCCAAAGTGATTCCAATTTCCAATAGAAGGAGTTATTCCTTGACCGAAGGTGCAAGACTAGCTTCCAATAGTTATCAAAATCCCTTTCAGTCCAATCAATACCTTTTTAAAAACTATTTTTTGTTTTATTTGAAGTTGGTATTGAACTTATAAAAACACCATTTAAATGTTTACCTACACAGGGTAGGGTAATTTAAATTAGGAAAATCCAAATCCAGAAATTTTAAAAAGAATATCAACTCAGATATAGAATTTCGGATAATCCTCTTCCAATGTTAACTCCCCACCCAAAAGTCCCAGTATTCCCTGCTTTGATGTAGCTTAGCTTTAGCTTTGAGGTAAGGGGCAGGGATTGAGTACAATTTGAGCTAACAACCCAGTCTCAATTTATAAAAATTGTAGTTGAACAACTTAGAAAAATTTGGGTAGAGATTAAGAATTCTCAATAACCATATTTGACCCAATTTTTCACCCATGGTGTAAGACATTCAGTGATTTAATAAGGCATAATACTTTGTCAAGAATTTTGTTGCAAATCCAACAAACCTATGTGCATAACTGCGGATACGCATATTTAAAGGTGAAAATTTATATTTTATCCTTTATTTTCTGTGATATAAATTTTTCTCTATTAATCTCAATTTTTGCTTTAAAATTAGTATGCCTAGTGCCAACCGGATTGCACTCAATCAAAAAAATGACCCACTGAAGTTTTTTTGCAGTGGCCGAATATATTTTTGTTCCAACATTTATTTATAATAAAACTAACAATAAAATGAAAAACTAACTAAAAACAGGCAAGTGGCTACGCTTGGTACCTGCAGGAGCATTCGGTCTGATGCTGGTACTGAACATCATGGTCAGTTTGGAATTCGACAAGGACAAAGTTGTTCCATCTATTACGCTGATTGAACTGGGGAATAAGGCGATGGCTCAGGGGGATAGTGGAGGGGTGGATAATTGCCTGGGAGGTTCTTGTACCTACACCCATTACTTTGCTGAAAAGCGTCAATGGGAATGCTCATCTTGTTGCCCAGCAGGAAAAACACCTCAATGCAATTCAGGGGGTTGTACTTGCTGGTAAGCATCGTAAATCTTTGGGCATTTTTCTCAGGTTTTGGCTGGAGAAAAATGCTTATCCTATTTGGTAGATAAAACTATTCAACATGAAAAAAATGGCATTACTAATTTTTGTTTCTCTATTAATATCTATTGGATGCGAAACTAAACAGAGCGGAGGATTTAAAGTGATTTCCATTAACCCTAATGAAGCAAAGCAAAGTTTTATGTTATCTGAATTAGTTGACTCTATTGATTACATTAAACTTGAAAATAGTGAAGAAAGTATGATGGTGAGGGTTGGAGAAATTATTCTTGGGAATCAATATATTTATGCAGTAGACAATGGTCAGAATGCTTTATTCATTTTTGATAAGCAGGGATCTTTTGTTACAAAACTTGCCAAAAGAGGCGATGGTCCTGATGAATATCGTCAATTGGGACCTGTATTTGTAAGTGAAGATGAGAAAACATTGGAAGTAGTAGATTATTTAGGGGAAAAATCGAGAATTTTAAGGTATTCAAATATTAGTTTTGAGCTTTTGGATGAAAGGAGTCTTCCTTTCCCTTCCGCAAATTCATGGAAAAAAGAAAATGACCTATACTATTTTTCTACCCAACAAAATGAAAACATCGTAAATGGTGAAAGAACAAATGCCGATATTATAATAATGAATGAAATAGGGGACCAAAAATCTCTTTTCTCTAAATCAATAACTACAAATGGAAGTACATTTTCCTTCAACACAGAAAGCTTTATTAAAAACAAAGCAGGAAAAATTTTTGTATCATTAATGTATAAAAACACATTTTTTAATCTACAAGGTATGGAGGCATTTCCTGAATTCTCTGTTGATTTCGGGAAATATGGTATTGATAATTCCATAAAATTAGAGAGTACTGATAAACAAAAGGAATATTTGGAACAAAATACAAGTGGATTGGCATTTTTTCCTGTTCTCAATATTTATGAACAAAACATTGTCTCTTTCACCTATTATTTCATGGATGGATTAAATAGGAAGTTCCACCATTACATTGATTTAAAAGGTTCCAAAAAGATTATTCATACGAATGAAATCATCAATGACATAAATGGATTTCCTTCAAATGTATATATTTGTTCTTTTTCCTACTCGATAAAACATAACCCTGTAGATGGGGACAAATTGATCCACATAATTTTACCGGAGTTAGTGGTTGACCAAGACGAAATTAATACAGATGTTGATGGAGTTGGAATCATAAATGCTGAAGATAACCCGGTTATTATGCTCATGAGATTAAGGGAAGAGTTTCAAATGGATTGATGTGATATTTAAAACAAGCAAGAGGCTACGCTGGGTAGCCGCCGGTGCATTTGGATTGATGTTGGTTTTTAACATCATGGTCAGTTTGGAATTTGACAAGGACAAAATCCTTCCGTCTATTTCTTTGATTGAGTTGGGGAATAGGGCGATGGCTCAAAGTGAAAGCGGAGGGGATAATGATTGCGGTAATTTGATTTTCGGATGTGATTCTCTTTGGCAAAGAGTAATGACCAACGAACCTTGTACTAAAGAAATTTGCGGAGGGTGGGGTGGAAATACAATATGTGATACATTTAATGGTTTTACTGAAAAATGCTTAGATGGGCCAGATTTTGCTTGTGTATCACACAATTGTATAGTCTAGGTGAATTAGATTGACTAGCTGTCTGCTGATGGCTAGTCATTATTTTTCTTTTAATAATTTTATAAAAGACAAATTACACCTGTTTAATTTTCAAAATTAAATTTTAAAAACAAAATGCTGCAACTGGACCATTGCTATACTAAAAAACAACAAAAATACATAAGTCAAAAAAATATTGTTTGGCTCCTGATCCTTGTTTCGTCTTTTAAACTTTGCTTGCTTTCATCTTGTAGGCACAAAGATAAACAGGAGACAATTTATCAATTCAGAAATAAGCTGCTAAGTGAAACAGTAGATCAGGAAGTAAACAGTCTTAAGGTGGATACATCTGTAAAAGCCCATAAAATCACACTCCCCAAAGACTTGGATGCTGTTTTCAAGCTATCTAGTGTCATTGAAGAAGTAAGCTACCTGAAGCTTGGGGAAGTACCAGATGATTTGATGACAGATATGGTCCCTAAGATCAGATCACATGGGGACAAGTATTTTTTGCTGGACGACAAAAAGGGAGGGGTTTATGTGTTTGATGATTCAGGCACGTTTCAATACTCTAAACTGGGTACGGGAGATGGTCCTGCCGAATTCCTAAAGGCAAGTACTTTTGCTTTGGATATTTTTCATGACGAACTGGCAATTTTCGATGACAAATTATCCAAAATATTATATTACTCAATGGATGGAACATTCCTCAGGGAAAAGTTTATAGGTTTTCGATTAGAGGATTTTGACTTTTTGACGGATTCTACCATTGCTGTAACCTTGGGAAAAACCTACAACGACCACCTACCAGAAATAAGAAATAATCAATTGGCTATAGTGGACAGGGAATGGAAAGTAATTGCAACAGGAGGGGCCTATAATGCAGACAAGGAAAGAGGAGTCTATTTCACAGGTCAGACATTAAGAAGGTTTTCTGGTCAGTTGTCTTATTTTCAGCCTTTTACCTCTACCATTTATGAGATTGTTTGTGATTCATTGTTATATCCAAGGTATGAATTGGATTTCGGACAATTGGCATTACCTGAGGATTTGGATTTTTCCATGGGTCTTGACAAATTTTTAAAAAAGTACAAGTCGCCGGAATTTGCATTTATGGTATCTAATGGATTGGAACTTGAAAATACCATTCTATTTAACGTAAATCACAATGGAAGACTATCCTATATTTTTTATGATAAAAATAGTAATGGCACTGTCTATGGCGCTAAGTATATCAATGATATTGGAGCACTCGGCTTCTTTAATCCAACTCACCAAATTGCAGAAAAAGATATCTTGATTTCTGTTATTTCATCTGAGGTTGTAGCCAGTATTGATAAAAGAGATATAAATGAGTTTGATTTGCCAGGAAATTTAATTGAACTTTTTGAAGAAACTGAAGCCTCGGATAATCCGGTTTTGTTGTTTTACAAATTGAAAGCTATTGAAACTTTTTGATTACCAACTTGAAACTCCGAAGATGAATATTGATGCTATTAGGTTAGCAACTGTAATTTCTTTGGCGTTTATTATGATAAGTTGTAGTGTGAGGTCTTCGGACACTCAGCATGCACTGGAACTTGCCGGTGATTACCTAAACAGGATAGGGTAATTTAAATTAGGAAAATCCAAATCCAGAAATTTTAAAAAGAATATCAACTCAGATATAGAATTTCGGATAATCCTCTTCCAATGTTAACTCCCCACCCAAAAGTCCCAGTATTCCCTGCTTTGATGTAGCTTAGCTTTAGCTTTGAGGTAAGGGGCAGGGATTGAGTACAATTTGAGCTAACAACCCAGTCTCAATTTATAAAAATTGTAGTTGAACAACTTAGAAAAATTTGGGTAGAGATTAAGAATTCTCAATAACCATATTTGACCCAATTTTTCACCCATGGTTTAAGACATTCAGTGATTTAATAAGGCATAATACTTTGTCAAGTATTTTGTTGCAAATCCAACAAACCTATGTGCATAACTGCGGATACGCATATTTAAAGGTGAAAATTTATATTTTATCCTTTATTTTCTGTGATATAAATTTTTCTCTATTAATCTCAATTTTTGCTTTAAAATTAGTATGCCTAGTGCCAACCGGATTGCACTCAATCAAAAAAATGACTCACTGAAGTTTTTTTGCAGTGGCCGAATATATTTTTGTTCTAACATTTATTTATAATAAAATGAAAAACTATCTAAAAACAAGCAAATGGCTGCGCTGGGTAGCTGCCGGAGCATTCGGTCTGATGCTGGTACTGAACATCATGGTCAGTTTGGAATTCGACAAGGACAAGGTTGTTCCATCTATTACGCTGATTGAACTGGGGAATAAGGCGATGGCTCAGGGGGAGAGTGGAGGAAACTGTTCTTTTTCTGCTGGAGGTTTTAATTTCCCTTGCACTAGAATTTGGTGCCAATCGACGTGGTCTATGAGTGGTTGTGGTCTCGGGGATGTAAATAGTCAAGTTTGTAATTCCTTTTCCAGTTGTTAAATCAAACAAATAGAGGCTGTCTCCTAAGTCTAAATTTCTGGATTTTAATCAGAACATTCTTTGGATTTCGAATGGGCTGAACTTTGTGCCTTAATGCCTTTTGTGGCCTTTCTTAATCGATTTAATAAGCCACAAAGAACCGAAGTCAAAAATGGATTATTTTCGGTTTCAATACTTTGATTTGGTAATTAAGCTTGGAAGAAGATTTATGAGACAGCCTTTTCTACTAAATTATGAGAGTAAATAAGAGTTTATTAATCCCATTTATTATTGTTTCTTTAGTTTCATGTAAAGAATCCCATACTCTTGATGTATCAAATCTTGATGAGCTTGAATTATCATTTAAAAAAAAGGTGATAGAAATTGATGAAAACTATCTAAGTAGTTATATGGATTGGCATCCTTATACCACAGAGGAGACCACCATGCTGGTGGGATACAACCAGAGGATGCATTCCCTGGATTTTTTTGACCTCGAAAAACTCCAGGCAGTAGAACAAATCAAGTTGGAAAAAGAGGGGCCAAATGCTATTGGTGCTGTGCAGGGATTTTTTCTACACTCGAAAGATTCGGTTTTTCTTTTTGAAAGAGGTAAATTACATTTGGGCAACTTAAAAGGAGAGGTGTATTCCACTTTTCAACTTTATGATTTGTTTGGGTTTGAAAGTAAAGGAGAGCCAAACGTGAACCACTATTTCAAATTAAAGTATTTTCCTGATAGCCATTCAATTCTTTTTTACATCACATTTCACAATAGCTCCAATTTAGAAAAACAAGAATCTCCTCTGGTAAGTGAATTTAATATAGAAAAAAAGGAGTTTAAAAGTTTACCAATTTATCATAGTGATGTATATAAGAAGAATAATGGTCGTATGGGCTTCATTACTTATTTGGGTTTCCAGGATAAAATGAATGAAAAATTTATTTTTAACTTTCAATACGATCCTAATATTTACAGCTTGGATAAAAACAGTAAAATTTCAGATAGTAACCTAGAGGATGATTTTTCTCCATTAATTGACGAAAGTGAGATTGATTTGCACGGTATTAACAATAGGCACTATTTGACCTCCATACCTGATCCATGGAGAAATGTGATCTATAGAGCAAATTGGGAGGCTCCCAAAGAAGGAAAAGAAGTTTCTTTTATTGAGAAAGGATTGTCATTGTCGGTATTTGACGGTAATCTCAACCATTTACTTGATTATAGGCTTCCGGATTATACTTATCAGATAAATAATTGGTTTGTTTGGAAAGATGGGCTTTACCTCAATGTTGCACATCCGAAGAACAGCAGTGTATCAGAAAATGAAATTGTATTTCATATACTAACTCCAGATCTCCAAAATCATTGAAGGCAATATTGACCCTAACCGTTTTATTCTTTTATTTAAATCCTGTTTTTGGGACAGAGGTTAGATTTATTATGGTTCCTGTTGATCACCATGATACCAAGAGTATAAAGATTAAAGTGGGCTATTCTTTTGTCAATGGTTTTGACCCTGACAAAGAAACGGTGGTTATAATTTCTGATGCCTTGGATGATTGTTTGAATAACACGATGATTCCACCGGACTTATCCCAGAGGTTCAATATCGTACTTTTTCATGGCAGAAAAGGCAGTAAGGAGATAAGCCGCCTTGTCAAGTATTCTGGTCAAAACAATTGGTCTAATGCCTATAAATGGTTAAACATAGACCAGCATGCAAATGACCTTGCATGTTGGAGGAAGGAGTCATTGGGGGAAAAGCAGATTCATTTGTTCGCTTACCCAAGTGCTTCCTACATAGCACTACATTATCTTAGCCTCTTTCCAAAGAATGTTGGAAAGGTGGTTGTCGTTAATCCACTCCTTTTTGATTTGCAGAGGAATATGGGTTTTAGGCCATTTGAATTTCCAATTGATGGATTGCAAGAAACTTATACTTTGGGAAAATGGCTAAAGTTTATGATGTATGCCGGATTAGATCAACCATACGATGATTCTAGGAGGAAGAAAGCTGCACTGCAAAACAAGATTTTTCAATTTAAAACTTGGCAATATTTTATTCCCGATATTAATGAAGATCAATTACAGGATATTGCTGTGAAAATCCGGCTTTTTGAACATAGCCGAAACTACCTATATGACCACTCTGTGTCCAGATCTGCCCCAAAGGTAATACAATGGTTGAAAATCAATAGCCAAGAGCCTTGGGAAGTTTATTTAACCAATCCATTTCAATTTGTGGGCATCCATTATGATTTGTTGACAGGGTTTTCAGGCAAGGTGATGGTGGTCTGTTCGACTCAAAATCTGCTCATCAATCCAAAGACATTCGAAGGTTTGGCCGAATTCATTCTAAACCCCACCATGCTCTATGTCAAAGATGCGCATGCATTGCAAAAATTAAATGTCCAAATAGAATGGTCAGAAGTACTTCAAAGTTTTTTCGAAAATGATATGCAGGGTCAGATCAACGCTTTCGAAAACCTCCAATCAAAAGGGCTAATCCATAAAAATTAAGATAGCTATTTAATTTATATAGCAACATTCATGCTGTAAAAGGAAACTTTCAAGAACTGAGGTTCCAAATACCTCATTCAAATACGTACTCAAAATCAAGTTACTTTTATTATTCCAAAATCTAATAACAATGACGTTTAGATAGTAGGGTAAAGTGAACTTTTCCAAAGTTTAATTTTGGGGACTTAAAAAGGGGGGTAGATTCGAATGATAAAATTGATTCAACAGATAGAATAATCATAAAAAACATCAAAAAATGACCCACTGAAGTTTTTTTGCAGTGGCCGAATATATTTTTGTTCCAACATTTATTTATAACAAAACTAACAATAACATGAAAAACTATCTAAAAACAAGCAAGTGGCTACGCTGGGTGGCTGCCGGAGCATTTGGATTCATGTTGGTATTTAACATCATGGTGAGTTTGGAATTTGACAAGGACAAAATCCTTCCGTCTATTACTTTGATTGAGTTGGGGAATAAGGCGATGGCCCAAACAATTGAAAATCCTTGGCCACCAGATACCGGATCACTGAAATGTCGGTGTCATGGAGCAGTTTGTAGTGGTGGAAATTACATTAGCTTCAATAGAAAATGTGCTGAATTTTCCGGAGGGACAGGTAACTGTAATTCATGGAGTAGTAATTGTTAGACATTAATTTTTAATTCTGGAGGATTGAAAATTTTCAATCCTCCTTGTATCAGAACGTATTCAAAGCATTTATGAATTACAAAAGTGTTTATTTGTTTTTGTCAGTGACTCTGGTCATTTGTACAAATTGCCAAGAAGATAAGGATGTGACCTATTTGGGGAAATCTGTTGAGTTCACTCCAAAAAAAGAAATCTCGATCCATAGCATCAAAATAGATACTCTGATCAA
Organism: Arthrospiribacter ruber; assembly: GCF_019343195.1. Lineage (GTDB taxonomy): Bacteria > Bacteroidota > Bacteroidia > Cytophagales > Cyclobacteriaceae > Arthrospiribacter > Arthrospiribacter ruber. The sequence continues at coordinate 201,805 of NZ_RPHB01000002.1, read as the reverse complement.
TAATAATATTTTTTTCTCGGGACTTGGAACCTGGGTTATTTTCAATGATAGCCTAACACTCTTAGACAGGAAGTTGGTTTCAGCACATGTGTTTTCAGATGATCTAGTTCATCGATCGACCAATTTGGGTAGAGGTGATGGTCCAAATTCAATTAATAATATTATCCTGGAAACTACGATCATGGATGAATATCTGGTAATATTAGGTGGTAGTTATCAATATTTTTTTATCAATAAAAATTGGGAAATAGTGAAAAGGGGGCAATTCGACTTTTATCATGAAAATACACCTTATAATGAACTGCTAAACAATCCAAAGGCACACTATGTAGGTCATTATGAAGTTTTTATTGAACATTTGAAACTGGGACATGACTACCAAGGCAACTTAGTATTTTCAATCACTATTCCTCATCCGGATTTTAATTACCTCTGGCATGAAAAGTTTTATCAGGAAGCTTGCGTTTTAGGCAAAGTCAATCCAGATGACCCTAAAGTATCTATTCATGGAGGGTATTCACCCATATATCATCAGTACAAATTTCTGTCTACTTTGACTGGGGCTCCATTTTCATATTTAGATGCTGATAATTACATCCAAGGATATGAGGCAGACAGTATTTTGTATAAGTTAAGTGGTTCTGGTGAAGTGTATTATGCTTTTGGCGTGGCTGGCAAGGAAATGAACATAGCTTATGAAAATTTCAAAGCCGAAGATGTAGAAGATTATGAAGCTGTATGGAAATTGGACAGGGATCGTTATGGCTATTATCATTCAGTAGATTATGTCAGGGAGACGGGGCTTTTGTTTAGGGGATATACCAAATCCAATCCACATGTAGACGGTTTGCAGATTTATCGAGATGATACACTGATAGGAGATGTAGAGGTTCCAAAAGACTTTCTCTTTGTAGGATATAAAGCACCCTATTATTACGGTGAGTTTAAGTATAGGCCAGACAAAGAGGAAGATTCAATAAAACTTTTAAGGTTTGAGTTACCGGAAAATTGATACCATAATGAAAGCACTCAATCAATCAGTTAAAATTCAAATTTTATTCTTATTAACTTTTATTGCAGTCACGCCACTGTTTTCTCAAGAGGGAGAAAAGGATAAAGGAAGTGTCCAATTTTTTTTCAAAGATGGGAAAAGCTTGATTGCTGTTCCATTTTTGCCGATATACAATCAATTGGATGAAGTAAAAGCCTTGGCAGATAGTGTTGGTGTAGTTACACTTCCTGTGGGGAGACCTTTTCAGATAAAGAGCCTATTCTATTCTGATACTGTGTTCCAAGTTACAGAAAACCGATTGACAAAAATTATTTTGGAATATGAAGACGTAGCTTTACAGACTTTTGAAATTAAGTTTTTTAAGGATCCCAGGGACCATGTAAAGCAGCTTTCAAAGCGGATAAGTTCTGAATATATTTCTTCTCCTCATCTAGGGGCTTTTTCAGGGTATTTTATGGTCAGTCAAAAAGGAAGAATTTTAGATTTTTATGAAGCAGATGGACTGTCACTACTTTCTGGAAATAACAAGTGGAAGCCGTGGGATTTTGCACACGATAATTCTTCTGGAGATACTTATAATCATTTGGTTCCGATGGAAGTCAGGAGAAGTTTCCATTGGGATTTGGCTGGAGACACTATTGCCAGTAGAATTAATACTCAGGTTAATAGAGATAAGGATTATCTGATTTCTCCTTTTTATGTGAGAGAGATTTACAGAGCTTTGGAGCTGTCAGGGCCCTTGAATGAAAAAAGTATGAAATACTATGATTTCAAATATGGTGTTGAGAATGAAATAGATGTGATTTATTTTACTGTCAAAGACCAATTCAAAGCAGATGATAAACTCCCTTTGTTTTTGGTAGGTGAAGGGGTGCTTTATTTGAATAGTAGCGGTGAGATGGTAGAGAGGTTGATGTATATTTTCTCGAGTTATAGGTATTTGAATTTCCCATTGAAGAGAGGTGGCCGAAGCAGGGAGATCAGTGGGGTTCTATCGGTGGCTTATGATAGACAGAATGCTACAATTTTACCCATGGAGATAGGTTTGGAAGCCAAGTTTTTTGGAGAAAGAAATTTGTTTCGTCCCAGACCGTTTGAGCTGAGTAATGAGTCTTCCATTATCGAAAAGATGTATCTTAAAAACTATAAGCAGGTTAATAAGGAAGATTTAGGGAATCTGAGAAAAGCAATGTCGAGAATCGGCCTGGAAAGCATGGTTCCTTATGATGCAAATTACTGGGCGAAAAACGGGACAGTACTTCAAGAAAAGTATTCCAGGATTAAATCTGACCTAAGTAGTAAGGTTGATATTGAAAAACAATATGTTGCCAACTCAGAAAAAAGATTTCATTATTTGTCAGATGATGAATTTAATCAGCTGTACAGTTTATACCCCGAAGCAAATACTAAATCTGAAGTCCTAGAGAAAGAGTCCCGAATTATTAAAAATGTAGTAGAACAACTTAGGGGAGTTTGGGTAGAGATTAAGAATTCTCAATAACCATCTTCGACTCTTTTTTTCATTCATGGAATAAGACATTAAGTGATTTAAAAAGGCATAATACTTTGTCAAGAATCTTGTTGCAAATCCAACAAACCTATGTGTTTTACTGCGGATACGCATATTTTTAGGTGAAAATTTCTATTCTATCCTATATTTTCTGAGATATAAATTTTTCTCAATAGTTCTCAATTTTTGCTTTAAAATTAGTAGGCCATAGTGCCAACCGGATTGCGCACAATAAAAAAAATCAAAAAAATGACCCACTGAAGTTTTTTTGCAGTGGCCGAACATATTTTTGTTTCAACATTTATTTATAATAAAACTAACAATAACATGAAAAACTATCTAAAAACAAGCAAATGGCTACGCTGGGTAGCTGCAGGAGTATTTGGAGTGATGCTGGTATTTAACATCATGGTCAGTTTGGAATTCGAAAAGGACAAAATCCTTCCATCTATTACTTTGATTGAGTTGGGGAATAAGGCGATTGCACAAGGTGAAACTGTAGCTAAAAACTGTAGACATACAGGAAATCCATACGATTCTTGTTTCTCCGGTGGATTCCAAATATTAAATTGTCGTGAAAAATCTATTATGGAACCTGCAAGTTGTGGATATTAAAAGTAAAACTATTGGTGATTTGGAATGTTAATATTTTTCCACTTTGCACCATTTTTATTAACTAAAAATCAACATTCTAAAGAAACCCACTTGCATTGGAAAAGAATCTTTAAAATGTTTTGATCCTCTGTGCACTAAAAGATAAAACCGTAGAAAGTAAAAAAAATGGAAAAAATAAAATTGATTACGATTCTAATTTTAGTGTTGAATTCTTGTGTTCAGAAAAAGGAAAGGGAGGTAATTATCAACGAAAACAGTAAAAGAGTTGCTTCTTTTCCCAAATCAAATGATTACAAGTTTGATAAGCTTTTGGAATTTGAAGGAACACCCTATAAAATCTTTGAGGTTGATTCAGGGCTATTTGTTTTTGATTTGAAAGGGTGGAACAATAAAATTTTCCATTTCTATGATTTTAAATCAAAGGATTTCAAGGAAAGTTTTATAGGAAAGGGCAGTGGACCTTATGAAACATTTGCTCCATTTTCTTCGGGGATAAAAAATCAGGTGCTTTGGGTAATGGATAAGTCTATATCAAAAGTTGTATCTTATGATTTATCTAACGTCAATGGTGGTGAAAACAGGTATGAAGTGAAGTTTAACGATTATTTTAATGATATAGATATATTCAACGAAGATGAGTTTATAGGGAATGGTTTACTAACTTCAATGAATAAATTTCAAAGAATTGATAAGCTCACCGGGGAAATTATTCAGGAATTTGGCTCATTCACTAAAATTTCGGATGATATTCCAAACGAATTACTCCGGGATTATTTTCAAGCGAAAATAGCGGTAAAACCTGATGAAAAAAAATTAGTAACTGCCTATAGATGGCATGAGTCCATTGAAATTTTTGATTTGGCCGATTTTGAAAGTATTTTGATACAAGGGCCGGAAAATATTGACAATGATTTTGCATTAACACAAGGAGAAAATGGGAAATTTCATTTGGAAAGAGGGGGGGATTTACAGCATACATATACTGATTTGGCTGTAACGGACGACTTCATCTACATTTCCTTCTCGGGTGAACACGACAAGATTACCGACTCATTTATGGCCAATACCATTTTGGTTTATAATTGGAATGGGGAGCCGATTAGTAAAATAAATTTGGATAGGAAAATAATGAGTTTTAGTGTTTCTTCTGATAGTAAAAGAATCTATTCTTTTGATGTTGATAAGGGGGAAATCATCTATATAGATCTATGATTAAAAGCTTCAATTCCCTCCTGACATTTCTTCTTCTTTTATCTTTATTCATCTGGTTTTGCAAACCTAAGAGGTATGAAGTCAATCAATTAAATGATATCCAATCTCTAGATATTCTTATTGATTCAGTAATACTACCTGACTCTTTAATACTTTATAGGACGATTTATGAGCCACAATTGGATGTTGCTACAAGAATTAGAAACAGCTCCAAATCCATGGTTATATTCATTAATGCTTCATGTGTGACATGTATTCAAGAATTGGATTTTTGGATCGAAAATGAACCAAAATTCCAAGAATTCAAAATTCCGTTTTTCTTCATCGCAAGAGCACAAGATGAGTTCCACTTTTTTAAATTTGTAGTTGAAAACGAAGGGGATTCACTTCCTAAAGGAGAATTTTATTTCGACACCAATGACGAGTTCAGATTACTAAACAATGAATTGTTGGAAAACGGAATTAACACTATTTTAATCAATTCAAGATTTGAAGTTTTATTTAAAGGAAATCCAATAAAAGATAAAGCTTTTCTTGAGTTATTAAGCGATCAAATCAAACCTTGATTTGAACAACCAAACTACAGTTTACTTAAAGCCATTTAGTATTATAAGAAGGTTTAGAAAACCACTTCTAGGTGAGGGGAAGCTACAATGATGATGTAGGATAATAGTATGACTTTTGGAAGCGAAGATTATTGTCTTCATGTAATTTGAATTTCAAATATTTTCACAATCAATTCTAATAAAAATTGCAAAAATCAATTTTCCATACAACCAGTCAATTTGTTTTCATTGCGATCTTCGGTATTGCTTTGGCTTTTCTCCCTTTGTTTAGGATAGAAGGTTGGGCTTATATTCCTTTTTTACAGTTGGGACAAAGTATGCTGCTTTTGGCATTGATGATGGGAGTGGCATTTCCGCTCGCTGCATTTTTAATACGAAAAGACAAGGCCTGGGTTTTTCAGATCAAGGCTTTGGATTGCCTGCTTTTTTTGGTCATTGCCTGGGCTGTAATCAATGCCTTTTTCCTTCAGGAAACCGCCAGCCAATCCTATCGTCTGTTCGACCTGATTGGTTTGGTGATGTTTTATCTGGCAGTCAGGATATTCTTCAAAAAAGAAAATCACTTTCTGTTGTTGGTTTTGCTGATAATTGGCGCAATGATACAATTGGTTTATGGGCAACTGCAACTGTATGGGGTTTACCCCACCCAGCATTCGGGTTTTCCACTGACAGGTAGTTTTTTTAACCCGGGGCCTTATTCGGGCTATCTGGCAGCGCTGTTTCCTGCTGCGTTGGGCATATATCTGTTTGTTGACAAGTTATTATTACTGGATGAATACAAACAATTGCAAAGTATTCTAAAATACTTTGCCTTAGCGACCTGTGGAGGGATATTGCTTGTATTGCCCGCCGCCCAGTCCCGTGCAGCCTGGTTGGCCGTGTTGATTTCGGCTGTTTTTTTACTGTATCATCGCTATCATTGGAGAAATTACTTAAGGATGGACTTCATAGACCGCCCTGTCAAAAAATACTTAGCGGCTTTTCTCTTAGTAATAGTCTTGTTAAGTTTATTTGGAAGTATCTATCGGTTTAAGAGAGACTCTGCCGATGGCAGGTTACTGATGTGGAAAGCATCTTGGGGTATGGTCAAAGAGAACCCTTGGGTTGGTCTGGGCTTTGACCGCTTCAAGGCGGGCTACATGGAAGCACAGGCAGCCTACTTCCAGGCAAATCCCAAAGACCCTTCCATTTATCTGGCCGATGATGTGGTGTATGCCTTCAATGAAGGTTTGCAGCTTTTGGCAGAGCAAGGGATAATAGGCCTGTTGTTGGTTTTCCTGCTGATACTTTTTTTGTTCCGGACTGGTAAAGGTAAGCCAAGCGCATCTTTGAGGATCTCGCAGGCAGGAATCATTTCCATACTGGTATTCGGAATGTTTTCCTACCCTTCCCACATCCTTCCCATCAAGCTCAGCGCCGTGTTGTATTTTGCGATAGCTGCAGGGGAGTCCGACTTAATTTACACCCGGAGAATAAAACGTCCCAATCCCTTAATTGCATGGGGATTAAGTTTGTTCTTGCTTTCCCTGACTGCTTTTGCTGGAGTGAAATTGAAGGGATTATATCAGGCTTCTAAGGATTGGAAAGAGGCATTGAGGCTATACAATGGAGGTACTATTGGGACGGTAATCGAAAAATATCAGAATGCATATCCTTACTTTAATAAGGAAGGGGATTTTCTTACCAATTACGGCAAAGCACTTTCAGTACAGGGAGGTCACAAGGAGGCTGTAATCACATTGGAACGTGCCAAATACTATGCAGGAAATACCATCATCCAGACGACTTTGGGTGACAGTTACAGGGCTTTAGGGCTGTACAAAGAGGCTGAAGAGGCTTACAAGCTGGCTGTAGATATGCTTCCTGACCGATTTTATGCACGCTATCTATTGGCTAAATTATATGAAGAGATAGGGGAAAATGATAAATTGATTCCCATAGCCCAATATTTAATAGAAAAAGAACCCAAGGTACCGTCACAGGCAGTGGAAGAGATCAAAAACGAGATGAAGATGATATTGGATCCAAAATGAAAGGTGCTTTAAAATGGTCTAAAGTGATTTGGAATATAATAAATATAGGTTTTGATTTATGTACATAGGTAAAGAGATGTGTGGTATTAAATCACCACCATCTTTGTTTTTTTTCGTGATCCAAAGTAAAAATTCTTTCCTCTACACCTTCGCTATGACATTTTAATAACATCAAACTGTTGTAAGGGATATCATCAAAGTTAAGAAAATGGTCTGTGGCCTGCTTTCTTCCAAGCGATATCCATTTTTTATCCCAATAAAAAAGTTCATAGTGTAATCCTGGGTAAATGTTGTTTTTGTCATTTCTGGGGCAAAACCCTACACGGTTGATTTTGGTTGGGGTTCCCAGATCCATACCAACCCAAAGGGAATTGTTTTTATCAGTTATTGGTATATGGTTTCTGATTTTAGGGAGTAAGCTTGATTCATTAGGTAACAAAACAACATATGTAAGCAAATCATCATCAAAAATTGCATCTAAATTCTCTGTATTTATCTGTTCTGAAGCAATATATTTTCCTTTTAGAGGGTTTGATGCTTCAACATCAGATGGATAGAAAGCCAAGTAGGCAGGCCCATTTTTAAAATCCCTATCTACAGGTGGAAACAGGAAGCGAACATACCGGCCATTTACTTCTTCAGTGCATTTTTCAATTGGAATATAGGAAGCAAAGTCTGGAATTGTAAAAATGGTTTTGGCATCAGAAAAATCCTTCTTGTTAGCTACTTGGAATTTCCCTCCGACCAAATCTTTGGACCGTTCTATTTTTGTTTTTTCCTGGAGAAAGTATTTTCGAAATAATCTGGTTGAGATAAATTTTGAGTCAGAGGGTTCTAGTATTGTGGTTTTTGTTGTTGAATCAACTTGGATAGGAGGGTGTATTGGTACTAGTTGATTTTCAATATATACTGCAGGAAGATAGACCTTGTCAACTCCCATATTATTAAAAGTTACCTTGTTTTCCTTGATCTCCCCCCACATTATAGGTTGCCAACTAAAATTGTTGAACACACATAAATAAGCATATTCAGGGTACTTATCAGATGTTTCCAAATCAAGATTAATATCAACAGTTTTGGTAAATTGGGATGTTAGATCAGTGAGGTTTTCAAAATTGGATAATTGGTTTGAGGTGTTTCCCAAGGCAAAATTATCAAGTAAGAAAACCTTTGGCATTAATGTCACTTCGTTATCAATTGGATTAATGTCTCCTGCATGAAAATCCACCCATCTTTTTTTATGAGGATCTAGTACGACATTAAAGGTATGTCCAGAAGTGCCAGCATACCCCCAATTTGGAATAATTACTTCAGACGTCGCAATACCAAGTGCCCTCATCGCAGAATATCCTATACCAACTTGGTCATGACAATTTCCTGTAATGCCTCCCCTCAATAAATTCATCGGCTTAATCCTTCCTCTTGATACCCCGTTCAATTTCTCATTGCCCCAAGTATAATATTTTTTAAATTGCTCATTAATCAAGGCTGTTACAGTTATAGGGTCAGTTTCAGATTTCAATGAGTCAACAATAAACTCCAGCTCTTCCCAATACAGTTTTCTCCAATGCGAGAGAGGTTCATCAGCATATCTATATGGTAGAATGAATTTACAAAATTCATCAAATGAATATTTCCTTGACCATGGTAACTCCCAGGCTTTAAATGCATAATCAATGTTCTCGATCAACATTTCCGCACTGATGTTTTGAATGTCTGCTTGGTATGAAAAACGATACCCTCTTGGATCACCAAGTTTTGCAGCATAGTGATCCCAGATGTCATTAAACACATTGGTTCTCAACATTTTGTTTACATCTTGGTTTTTGGAAAGGAACATGTCTTCACCATGATTTTCCAATGAATCATAAACATGCTTAGTGAAATTTTCATATTCCTCACTGTAATAACCAATTCCTTGCTGTTTTGTCATATTGATGATCAGAAGTCTTGCTGCTACATATTTTAAGCTATCCTCCTTTTCTTGCGAATAATGATATAAAACCCTTTCTATTTCACCACGATTTTTTCCTGCTGATTTTACAGCTAATTCCAGATCTTGATCGGAATAGGACTCAGAGCATGACATCAGGCAAAGTGACATCAAAAAGAGCAAGCCTATGCTTTTTATATTGTGTTTTTTGGCCATTAAGATCAAATTTTATAATAAGTATTTGGATCAACTGTAAGCTAAAAATAGATTGAATTTATTTCATGTATTTTAAACAACTTAATGATTTTTGAACCTCGTTTATCTATTCTGCTATTTGATTTTTCTGAACTGAAAACAGAATTCACCCCGCTGTTTATAATAATAAGATTCAGAGGTGTTGCAATAGGAAATTTCAGCTCCTAAATCACGCAGTACATTTATATACTCATATACGGTCCTTTCTGAAACACCAAACCTTCTTGCCAATTGTTTTGGAGGGCCCGTGGCTTTTTTTCTAATCAATTCATCCAAATATTGAAACCTCTGAAAATATTGAGCGGACATAGTGTATCGTTTAAATAGTTTTTACAATACTTTTCTTAGATGGATATCAATTGCCTTTGATGAATAAGGAAAGGGTAAATTTCTTATTCAAAAATTCTGATATTTAATTCAATTTAAATTTACCAAATTGATATTTAGTTATATTGTGTCATATTAACCGAAGGTGATACTATATTTGAAAATGCAGTTACGTTAACCTAAACTTTAAGAAAAACACCTAAAAGAAACTGTACGATATATAAAATAAGAAGACATCAAAACCACTTTATCCATTTCGTCATTAAATTTGACAGATTCTTCTCAACTGATTCCTATTTCTCTTTGCTAATGATTGATTCCTACTTTAGATGGCGCCACGCCAAATTTCTTCTTGAATGCAAAGGAAAAATGGGAGAGGTCTTCAAATCCCAGATCCAGATAGACTTCAGTGGGTTTCCTTTTCTTTTGCCGGATCTGGAAAAAGGCCTCCTGTAACCTCATTTGTTGGATCCAATGGCTGGGGGTATCCTTGAACAATTGCTTGAACTCTCTTTTGAATGTGGAAAGGCTTCGGCCGGTAAGAAAGGCTAAGCGATCCAGGCTGACATTGAATCGGTAATGCTGAAGCATAAATGCCTTCAGATCAATTTTTTGGGGAGTACTGAAATCAAAAAGAACATTGGCAAGGCCGGGATCGAGCTGCAAAAGAATCAATAGCAGTTCCTCCCTTTTGACATCAGAAAAGCTTTTGGCAATTTTCCCGTCCTTTTGGTAATAGGATGCCAAAGACAGAATAAAGTTGGGGACCAGGTCTGACTTTTCAAAGAATACAAATGTGCCTTCGGTATAGCTTGGCCCAGTATTAAAAGCATGCTTGCTCTGGAAATCTTTCAGAAAAGGCTCGTCAAAAACAACCACAACTTTTTCAAATTGATCATTTTCCTTTTGTTTCGCATACCTGGCCAAATTGTTTTTTCTAAGCAGGCAGTAGTCACCGGAATGCAAGCTGTATTTGTTGTGCCCATCATAACCTTCTACAAACCCTTTTGCAAGGAAAAAGAAAATATGTTCCGGGATAAATTGCTCATCGGAAATTTCAGGACCGATATAACAGGATTTGATGTCAGCTGTGGCTATTTGGATCCCGCTCAAGTTTATTTTACCTCGGTCCACCACGGTCTAAAAGTTTGGGTTTCATCATCAATATTCACCTTTTCACCGATAAGTGGGGTAATCAAAGGAATTCCCTGCTCCAAAGCAAACCTGCTCACCTCTCTCAGAGGCTCATTCCAAGGATGCATGGCAAGTCTAAACTTGCTGGAATGAACAGGTAGCACCCGCTTAGCCTGAAGGTCGGAAGCCGCTGCAATAACCTGGTGGGGCATAAAATGAATTTTATCCCAAGCTACATTGTACTGCCCATTTTCCAGGATTGCCAGATCGAATGGCCCATGGAGTTGCCCGATTTCCGTCAAATGGCTATCGTAACCGCTATCGCCTCCCACAAATATTTTGAGCTTAGCAGTCTCTATCACATAAGAAAGCCAGAGGGTGTTGTTTCTTCTCATGCTCCTGCCGGAAAAATGCCTGGCCTTGGTGGTATGGATTTTCAATTCTCCAAATTCTACAGTCTCATCCCAATCTTTTTCTATAATCACAGATGGGGAATAACCCCAGTGTTCAAAATGGGAACCAACACCAAGGCCGCAAAGTACTGTGTTTACCTTTTCTCTTAAGCCCAAGATAGTACTGTAATCCAGGTGATCATAATGGTCGTGGCTGATCAGGAGGTAGTCGATTTGCGGAAAATCTGAAACTGCATATTGATCTGTTCCCTGAAACGCTTTTAGACTGCCTGGTATAGGAGAAGCATTTCCACTCAATACAGGATCCACCAAAAACCGCTTGCCTTCCAACTGCATAAAATAGGAGGAATGTCCAAACCAAACCAGTACATTTTCTTCAGGAGATAATGTTAAAAGATCGGTTTTAGTAGAAGGGATTATTGCTTTTGGTTCCCGATTGGGATGGCTTTTGAAATATTGGTCAATAATAATCCCTGCCATGGAATAACCTTCCGAAAGCATGGGCGTGGGACTGAAGTTTTCAAATTTACCGTTTTTGAATTGTGGAGATTGCCGGATTTTTTCCAGGCGATCGCCACTAGGGGCCTTGCCAAACCTGGGATGCTGCAAAAATAGCAAACCACCTACTGCCAGGAGAAGGAGACTACTCAAAAATAAGATCATAACACTTTTTAAAATATTCAGGAATTGATTCATCTCCAGCAAAGATATATCATGCCACAATACCAAACTTTGTTGAAAAGTTCAAATTTGTTTGTTGTGAGGGTCATGTATAGCTTTCAGAATATTTTTAGAACCAAGTTTGTCTTGCATTAGGTCTCATCGGGGTTATTTAATGTAAGTTTCTAAAATTGAAAAAAAATACCTTTATAATTTCAAGCTACCTTGACACTCATCCATTTTGCCTCAAATAGCTTTGTGCCATTCATGTAAGCAATACCACTTTGCCTAATGAGGCTTCGGCTGATTCTGAGGTTTTGGATAACATATTTAATTTCCTGGTCAAATTCTGCGGCTGCATAAAAAGTGAGGTATTCTATGGTTGTCAGCGCAAAAATACCATCTGCCAATTCCATTAATTTAATTCCCGCTCCTCCGCATTGGGCCATGGATTCCAACAGAATCATTCCAGGAACAATACCTGAACCAGGAAAACTTCCTCTTAACCAATCGTCTCCCTTATCGAATGTTTTAATACCAATAATTTCATCTTCATTTGCTGAAAGGATGTCTTCTACAAACAAAAACGGCTCTCTATGTGGTATTAATTCAGCTATTTTAATTTTTTCCGGCTTCATGTCTTAAGGTTTAATGCTGTACCAATGAAAAAACAGGTTTCTCTACAAGCTATATTCGATAAAGTTAATAAAAAAAGATGTGTATCCGTTTTCTTGCACATAACTATATATTGCATCCTCAATAGTGAGATAATCGAATTGCCTTTTATGAAGTTAGTTTTTCATCCTGAAAATGCTATAAATAGTAACCCATTCAGCTAATGGTATTTATGCTGGAAATTGATGCTTCTGGAAATAAATTTGTATAATTAGTGATTGAGAAAATCAATCAAATAGCCCCTGTAATCATAATATTCCGGATGTTCCAATACATCCCTTCGGTTCCTGGGTCTTTTGAAGGGAATGAACAGTTCGTCACCGATTTTGGCATGAGGTCCGCTGGTCATCATGATGACCCGGTCTGCCAGGAATATGGACTCGTCCACATCGTGGGTGATGGCCACTGCTGTAATCTTCTCTTTTTGCCAGATCTCCAGCAAGACATCCTGAAGCTCCCCTCTGGTCAGCGAATCCAACATGCCGAAGGGTTCATCCAATAACAGTATTTTTGGCTTGAGGGCAAATGCCCTGGCAATCCCCACCCGCTGCTGCATCCCTTGTGAAAGGGAAGTGGCCCTTTTATCAAAATCATTTCCCAGGCCTACCTTGTCCAGGTAGTATTTGCAGATTTCTATTTTTTCAGCCTTTGTGGCTTTTGGAAAAACCTGTTTCACACCGATCATGACATTTTCCAATGCTGTCAACCAAGGTAATAAGCTGGGGGACTGAAATACCACAGCCCTGTCTGGCCCTGCACCAATAATTGGAGCGCCATCTACCTGGATGTTGCCACCACTGATAGGATTTAGACCTGCGATCATGGTCAGTAAAGTGGATTTTCCACAGCCCGAATGTCCGATGATAGAGACAAACTCCCCTTGTCTGATCTTGAGCTGCAGGTCGTCCAATACTACATATTCCCCTTTTGGGGTAGGGTAGACCTTTTTCAGGTTTTTGCAGACCAACATATTAGGCTTGCCCTCCAAATGAGGGGTATAATGTTCTTCTTTCAATAAAGCTTCCATTTTTTAGGTTTTAGGAGTTGGATACCAATTTTTTTCTTTTTCCAAACAAGCTTTTGCTTGGTAATGTAGGCTGTATGTTTGGCAGGAGGTATTTCTGGTCACTGACTTGTCTCCTGGTAGCACCTACCTCCATGAGGTAATCCAGGATTTCATTTCTCAACCGCTTGTATTCAGGATCCCTGTTGATTTCTGTCAAAATCCTGGGACGCTCAAAGTTTATTTTAAACTCTGGTCCGAGCGTGGCATTGGGGCCTGGCGTAAGTGGAATAATCCTATCAGCCATAAGGATTCCCTCATCCACATCGTTGGTGATGAGTATTGCCGTCTTTTTGTCCTGGCTCCAGATTTTGACTATTTCTTCTTGTAAGGTGCCTCGGGTAAGTGCATCCAGGGCACTCAATGGTTCATCCATCAAGAGCACTTCCGGATCCATGGCCAAGGCCCTGGCTACAGACACACGCTGTCTCATGCCTCCGGATAGTTCTGAAGGCATCTTTTCTATGGCATGGCTGAGGTTCACCATGGCTATGTATTTTTTAATATGCTTATCCTTGTCTTTACGGGTCATTTTCGGAAACACCTCGTCCACCGCCAACTTGATATTTTTATATACCGTCAGCCAGGGCAAAAGGGAGTAGTTCTGAAAAATCACACCTCTGTCCGGTCCCGGTCCGGTGATAGGGTTTCCGTGAAGCAATACCACTCCCTTATCGGGAAATTGCAGGCCACTAATCATATTGATCAGGGTGGTCTTGCCGCTTCCCGAGAAACCTACGATGGCCACAAACTCACCTTCATTCACCGAAAGGTTGATATCCGTCAATACATCCACTTTGGAAGACCCACTGCCATAGGATTTTGATACATTCTTTATTTCAAGTAGTGCCATCATCTATGCTTTTTTGAAGGTCATTAAGTTCTGTACCGTAAGCATGATCCTGTCCAGCAAAAATCCGATGATACCGATGATAAACATGGCTACGATAATCTTGGCATTAGAGTCATTCGCACCATTTTGGAATTCCTCCCATACAAATGAGCCCAATCCCGGACTTTGGGCCAATAGCTCTATGGCGATCAATACCATCCATGCTACCGATACCGTGATCCTCAAGCCTGTAAATATCAAAGGAAAAGAGGCAGGAAGGATGATTTTGAAAATATTCTGGCCAATGCTCAGGTTCAGTACTTTGGACACGTTGATATAATCCTTGTCCACGGAGGACACTCCCATACTGGTATTGATCAAAGTAGCCCACATGGCACAAAGTCCCACACTGATGAAGGAGATGATAAAAGACTTGTCCATATTGGGATCTGTGATGACGGTCTTGACTATCATAAAGACCAACAAGAGCCAAACTACCGGAGATACGGGTTTGAGGATCTGTATCAGCCAGTTGAAGGAATTGCGGAGGGTATCACTCAATCCGATGATGATACCAATAGGTACGGCAACCAACAGTGCCAATAGAAATCCGGCAGCCACTGTCTTTAAACTGGTAATAATCTGGTCCAAAAAGGACGGCCTACCGGTGTATTTGATCGGACCAAGGCCCTGATCTGCCCTTTTGGCATTGGTAGAAGCGACTTTTTCCTTGAACTCATCCTTCTTTTGGGAGATTTCAACATGGTCTCTCCACAAGGTCTTATAAGCAGCCAGTACCTGTACAGGAGAGGGGAGCGTATTGGGCTGACAGCTCACATCACCGGAAACGATACAGGCTTTCATGGCCAATGCCGCTTCTTCTCCCTGTTCTGTTCTGGCCTTCTCAATTTTTACATTTGCCTCTTTATTAAAAAGGGCCGTCGCCGAAAAATGCCATATGGCAATGAACAGAAATATGGAAGCAATAGGAAACATGGTTCCCTTAACAAATGTACCCAGGTTCTTCTTGGGCTCCTCACCACTTACTGCCCGGATCAAAGGCTCCAAAAAGCCCAGCCCTATGGACTTCAATGTGCGAATGGTTTTCTCTTTCATTTTCTCTCTCTTTTTATCTTTAATGATATATTCTTTGTTATGCTTTTGGGAAAGTGGGGACGTACAGAAACCCTGCCCGCACCCCGACTAACCTCCCTACAGTCTAGTCTTTATTACCTATTTTGAAACCATTGATGTATCCTATTGGGTCTTTACCATCATAAGTGATCCCGTCAATAAATTCTGCCGTCGGTGCCTTGTACCCATCAGTAGCGGGTACCTCGGAGGCATCCAAATAGCCTTCTTTGACCAAAATTTCAGCGGCTTGCATCCAGATATCCGGTCTGTAGATGTCCTTGATGGTCTGTGAATACCAATCTGCCGGTTTGCTTTCCGGTATCTGCCCCCACCTTCTCATCTGGGTAAGGAACCAGATTCCATCCGAATAGAAAGGATAGGTGGCGTGGTAGCGGAAGAACACGTTGAAATCCGGGGAGGGTCTTTTGTCGCCTTTTTCGTACTCAAATGTTCCTGTCATGGAATTGGCGATGACCACGGAATCTGCCCCTACGTACTCAGGCTTGGAAAGTATGCCAACCGCAGAGGGCCTGTTGCCCGGAGTGTCCAGCCATTTTCCGGCCCTGATCAAAGCTTTGGTTACCGCAATTGCGGTATTGGGATATTGCTCCACGAAGCTTTTGGTCATTACAAATACCTTTTCGGGGTTGTTTTGCCAGATGTCGTGGTTGGTGGCAACCGGAACACCTATGCCTTTGAATACCGCCTGCTGGTTCCAGGGCTCACCTACACAGTATCCGTAGATGGTACCTGCTTCCAGTGTGGCCGGCATCTGAGGTGGAGGCGTGACAGAAAGTAAAACATCAGCATCCACTTGTCCCTGGATATTATCAGCCGTATAGAAGCCCGGATTGATCCCGCCAGCAGCTAACCAATATCTGATTTCATAATTGTGGGTAGAAACCGGAAACACCACTCCCATTTTGAAAGCTTTGCCGGATTCCCTGTATTCCTTGATTACCGGTGCCAGGGCATCAGCCTTGATAGGATGGGCGGGTTTTCCATCACTGTTGGTAGGAATGTGTGGTTTCATCTTGCTCCATACATCGTTGGAGACCGTGATCCCGTTACCGTTGAGGTCCATGGAGAAAGGTGTCACCAGCTCAGCTTGTCTACCAAAACCTGCACCTGCCGCAATGGGCTGTCCTGCCAACATGTGGGCGCCGTCCAATTGACCATCAATTACCCGGTCCAGGATATTCTTCCAGTTGGACTGGGCCTCTACCGATACAAAAAGTCCCTCATCCTCAAAGTAACCCAATTCCTTGGCTATGGCCAATGGTGCCATATCGGTCAATTTGATAAATCCAAAGGTCAACTGGGGCTTTTCGATGTCCAATAGTATGGTTTTGGAGTCTGATGTCTGCTGTACTTCATTTGAACCTTGGGTCTGACCTGGGCCACAACTCCAGAGTGATACGCCAATGGCTATAAGTGAGCAGTGGACAGCAATAAATTTCGTGATGTTCATAGGTTTATGATTAAATTATGATGTTGAAAGTCTAGGGTTATTTGGTTGAAAAAAGCGTTGGCTTGAAGGTGATCATAGTCCAGGCCCAATTATGAATGAGACTTTTATCACCACCTCTCAGCGCCATCATGGTTTCGGTGGCAAACATCTGGGAATAACCCAAATGCCAGGTGACACCACCTTTAAGCTGTTTTACAAATACCAAATCTACCTCTGTCCCCATGGTCCTGTTCAGTTTGACCCCTTCTTGGTCAAACTGGCTTGATCCAGTCAAAAACTCATGAATATTGAGGTTCAGGACACCACCGGCGAGTGGAAAGCTTGATTTTAAATAAAAATCAGTGACTCCTACAGAGGCGTTTTCTGGTCCGACAAAAAAGTAATCCATAAAGCCGTTGTGGGCATGGTTGGTACCAAAATCAGGACTAAAGGCAGTAATTCTTGAATCCGTTGGGTCTTTGTCCCCTGAGATGTATTCAACTCCCAATGTCAGGGGGGTCAATTTTGTTATTACAGTAGCATTGATGCCGGCCAGCATGGCCCGGACATCCCTCGATCCCTGCTTTCCTGTCTGGTAGAAAAAATCTCCCCCGAATTTGACACCGGCTATGTTTTGAAATCCATGGGCACCCCATGTCTGCTTAAAAGAAACTGTGGAGTCGGCATTTTGAATGCCTACATTCATCGCAATGAGGGAAAGGCTACCATTATCCATCAATTTATTGTACCAAGCATACTGGAAGGTCTTATAATTGCCTGCTACATTATAAAATGATGCTCCGGGTGCCTGATAAAACCTGGGTTCCGGCACATCGCTGTCCTGGTTGTAGGCTGCACCGACATGAAGCTTGGTCCTAGATTCAGCTTTTTCATAAATAAACAATACAGCATCATGTCTTCGACCCTGTTGGGCCCATTCCAGGCCACCCAAGATCCGCTCATTGTCATAGGAAATCATCTGGCGACCAACCTTAAGTGAAAACTCGGGATTGAAATAGTATTGGCCCCAGGCTTCATTTATAAATGTTTTCCCTAATTCTGTTTTGAAAATCTGTGGGCTTTCGCCCCAAATTCTAATGTCCTGAAAAGACACCATCATTCTGAAATTCTCTGAAGCATAATCCATGTATATCCTGGACCTTTGCTCTGTAAACAAGACAGGGTCGTAAGACTTTTCCCTCAGAGTCTTGAAACCGTTTCTGAATTCGGTACGGGGTCTCACCTCCGCAGAAATTGTTACTTGTGCAGATACCTTATTCCCTATAAGGCCAACAAGCAGCATAGATAAGTAAAGTAATTTTTTCATGGTGTATAGGTTGGATGGTTTGAGATAAAATTTAGTAAGTAATATTACTTACATGTTGCACAAATCTACGTACTGTAGATTAAGTGTCTCATGGATTTACACAGGTTAATTCCGTCTTTTACCCCATAAAAAAACCTGCTATAACGCAGGGTTTGCTAAAAAAGTGGCTCTCAGTTCAATTTTGGAAGTTTAACTATCAAGGAAAAAATGATGCTCTGCTATTTCTTTTTTCAGTATTCCTACGTTTTCAATGCCAATTTTTTTGCCTTGTGTGAAGATCAGCTTTTCCTTTTTCAAAGCAGAAATAATCCGGATTACCTGCTCTTCAGTAGTTCCGGCAAAATCTGCGATTTCCTTTCTCGTCAACTGTATTTCAAATAGGTTCTTGCTTTGGCCGAATTTCCGGTAGATATATAATAGGGAATCAATCACCCTTTCTCTTACGGTCATTTGTGCAAATTTTCTGACCTTGGTCTCGGACCGGTTAAGTTCCTCTGCATAAAACAACATCAGGTCAAAAGTGAGCGCAGGTGTGTTTTGGAGCATTTCATGAAGCAGCGTGGTAGAAAAATGGCACAATACCGTATCTTCCATGGCTACCGCAGAGATCTGATAAAAATTTCCTACTCCAAACCCCCTGTGGCCTATGATCTCTCCATCTTTGGCAAATCGGACAATTTGTTCCTTTCCGTTGAATCCTGTTTTGGCAACCTTGACCTTACCGCTATGGACAAAATACAAACCTTGGACCGGAGCTCCCTCTAAAATAAAGTTTTGCCCCTTTTTACAATGCATTGTGTTTTTATTCTCAAGGTATTCCGGCATGTTGCCGTTCAGCCTGTTTTTTTTGATCACACACTGTTCATTGTAACAGCTATTACAATGTGGCTTATAGGAATTCATAATTGAAACAACTAAAATTACGTAATAATACGTATTTAATTACGTAAAAACAATTTCCGATCGGATAAAAATAATGTTGGTAAACTTAGGTTAATAGACACCCAAATACGCCCGGGGCATTTTTCGATTCCAATTACATATCTCTCAATAAAGCTTGAAGTTCTTTAAGTCTGCTTCCGTAATACTTATTTACTAACCTTATTGAACCTATAAGAAAAATGAAAAGGTAGCCCATGACACCAACCTTCCATGCTAAAGGAAGTTGCAAAAAGAAATTGTCAAACCAACTCATTATAACTAATGCGGTTACAGTAACCATTATCGATGCATAATAAAGTGTAATAGTAGTTTTAAGGTGGTCTCTGGCTGCGGTAATACTTTCCTTCAATTGAGCAGTGTATTTAATGCCAATAATCCGCTTCATACTCAGATACAGTCTGATTGTTACTGGTATACTACCTAAGAAAACAATTGAAAATAACTTGTAAATGAAGGGTTCTAAATCATCGGAGAAGTAAATGATTGCCAAAATCAAAACAATGGCACATAAGGCAATAGTAATTTCAAAGCGGAAATATTTTCTAAGTTTACTTTCCGTACTTGTTACTTTCTGCAACTTAAGTCTTAGCTCTTCCTCAGAATCTGTTGCAGCTTGTAGCTCAGCTTTTTTCCAGACGTCTTTTAATTGATCAAGATCCATTTTTGATGATAATAGTTTTAAGTTTTCCTTTAATTCGGCTCAATTTGGCTCCAACATTGGTTTCTGAAAAGCCAGTTATCTCACCTATTTCTCTATACGACAAATCTTCCAAGTAAAGTAAAATAATAGATTTCTCAACTGCATTGAGTACTGCTATGGCCTGATATAGCTGTGCCATGCTGTCCTCTTCCTTTTGTTCAACGAATGGATACTGCGCCAAATCAAAATCTACTTCCAAATAAGCAGATTGGCTTTTTCGTTTATGGTACAATGCCGTATTGAGCGAAACCCTATAGAGCCAGGATGAAAATTTCGCATCTCCTCTAAATCCGGGAAATGCTTTCCAGGCATTGTACAAACATTCTTGAAACAAGTCTTCCTGATCATCTTTGGTCCTGGCATATACCAAACAGACCTTACGGATGATCCGATGATTGGACTTAATTTCTTCTAAAAACCTATCTTGCAAACTCATAGAAATATAACACCTATCCAATTGCCGAATAGGTGTTTTTAGCTTTTCCTTATCTGATTAATTAATTGCCTCCAGTGCTTTTAACAAAAGCTCTTGATGATTTGGCCCTGTAGCTGTCAAGGTGAAAAATGATTTTGAATTCACTTTCAAAATAGCCATAGTTGAATCAGTTCCTGTAAGTTTTAAGCCTTCATACTCTTTTGTTTTAAAAGCTTTTGGGCTATTGCCATTTTCGGCGAGCCTGTGTATTCTTTTAATGCTGCCTTGGGCATCCTCTACTGTACCATAAGTCCAATGATTTACAGCAATTTCTGAGGAACCGTTAATTTGCTTCAAAATGGTATTTTCTGGATAAAACTTATCTAAATCAGAAAAGTGATACCCTAATATTTGCTTCATTTTGAAATGAATCCCAGGGTTAGTGTATGTACCCTTATCCAAAATGTAGGCTTTTTCTGAGGCTATATGTTTTTCGGCTTCAAAACTATACTCCAATATTTTTACACCGATATTTCCATATAACTGCATACCGGCAATATTGGCTGATCCTATACCGTCTTTCAGTGAAGAGCGGACCATAAAGAAACGTGCCGGATCTGCTATATTGGTATCGTTTGGAATGGCTGCATCAATAGGAATCCATTGCCCATTTATGTTGACCTCAGACCAAGCATGACCACCCCAAGCTCCATCTACATATACATAGCCCATCAGGAAGCGGGCAGGCAAACCGGCAGCCTTACTCATGGTAGTCGTAAGTATGGCATAACTCACGCATGTACCTTTCAGATCTCTGATTACCTCTCTGGAATCTGCCAGGGCAATACCTGCATCGAAGCTCATGTTTTCCCTTACCCATTCTGTAATCAAAACGGCTTTTTTCCAATCATCTTTTTCATTCCCTATTGCCTCCCTGGTCTTTTCAATTATCAATTCATCGCTATTATCCGTATAGGCATTAGGGGCTAAATACTCATTAAGATCAGCTTGTTTGGATCTCTTATCTCCAAATTCACCTTTATTTATTTGTAGGACAATTTCCTCATCAGAACTGCTTACAACATGTTGGTAGTCCCCTGAAAAATCAGGAAATCCAAATTCAGGTCTTTTATGGGTAATCTTAAGCTTTATTGAGGAAATGTTGCGAGGCTGGGACAACCTGTAATTTGAATATGCCATAGAGTTACCATATTGTTCTTCAGGAAGGTCAACACTGTTATTCAATGCGCTCAATGCCTTTTCTTTGGTACTCCAAGTGACAATCATTTCACCAAAAGGATTGGGCTCTTCACTTTTCAGGAGCTTTCCCTCCCGGTTAAGCCACTTCTTTTTTACATAAGGCAATTCTTTGAAACGTTCCTCCAACAAAATGGCATCAAATTCCGACCCATTGACTTTTATCTTTTCAGTACCTTTAAAATCAATTTGCCCATTCATAAACATCCCCATTTCCACTAAATAAATGGTGTATTTAATGCTTTCCTGGCCGTTCATTATTTGATCAATGATTAAATCCTCCAATAGTTTGGTTCCTGTAAGCTCAGTGTCAAGTGGTATTGTACGGGAACTTCCTTGGGTTCCGATTATCAGATGGTCTTCCAGCACCTGTACAGATTCCACTTTCTTCTCATTGGAAAAATACAATTCAGAATATATGGATTTGAGTTTCCCTCCCGTCTCAACTTGAGTAGTCCGGGTTTCCATATTGACGCTGCTGCCCAATCTCCCAATACTGATATTCATATCTATAAAGGAAGTGTTTTCGTCGCCAGATACTTCGTTCTTTTCGAGCATATAGCCTACAGGGCTTCCTGCGATGGACACTTCATACCATCTTTCACTCATTTGCCCCTTGGCTGGATTGAACACTAAAAGAGAAAAAAACAATAGAATTTGTAGATTTATGTTTTTCATATCACTTTGATTAAAATGTTTTAGATTTTGTTTTATTTCATTAGTGATAGGAGGAACCTAATCCTTACAGCAAATTCAAATTTTTTTCTTGACAATTTTATCTCTTTATACACGTGGGATACCCAAAAATATATTTATTGCGTTGATTTACAGGATTATGTGTCTTAAATCCAGGAATCTATGAAAACATTTAAGATCAGGTAAAGCGTGTCGGATATATCTCTCCCAATGTTAACTCCCCACCCAAAAGTCCCAGTATCCCCGGCTTTGGTTTAGCTTTGAGGTAGGGGAGAAGGGGAGGGAATGATTGGAGTATCAGCTAAAAATCAATATGCTTATCTGCAAAGTATCACCTGAAGCCCTATTTTCGCTATTGTAATTTTTTTAAAAAGCTTTAAAAATTTCTTGGTATTTAAGACAGTACCATTATTAGGCAATCGTACTTTATTTTTCTTTTATCTTATTACCATCTAATTTATAACAAAACGTCGTTCTTGTCCTGCTGTTGCTTGAAGAAATATTCTCCACCTTGTTCCAGCATTCAATTCTAATATATAATTACCTGGATTAATTCCTTTTATTTCTATTCTTCTGTTGGATATGGTTCCTGTTAATAAAGGAGGGAAATTAGACGTTGCGGAAAGATATGCTTCAGAATATACTCTGTAACCAACACCTTCTAAATCACTATTAGTTCTTGTTACTTCAACTAATATATCTCCTAACAATGGTTCAGTTTCATTTTGGACACAAGATGTTGCAGAAATAATTAGTGTAGCTGCCAAAAATAAAGAAATAATAAAACTGTTAATTGGTCCTAGTTTTTTTATGATTTTTAATTCAAGAAGCATATGATATTTGTTTTTATCTCTGAAAACCTTATAAAATAGGTTAAAGTTTGATTGAGTTGAGTATGTTTTTATTTCTCATTGTTCAAATGCCAGCTTTAAGCTTACTACAATGATATTAAGAATAATTTGTTACTACAACTTTTATAGTTATAAGGTCAGCTTAAAGCTGCTTTAAATGATATGAAACATAATTCAAGCTATTGACCTTTGAGTGGAGGAGAAGTGAAAGCTCTTTTAATGTTGAGCATAGCGGAACAGTAAATATTCTAGAATATGCGACTGGATTTTCTAATTCTGACTAATGCTGGATATTGCGGCTGATATTGACCCCCTAAAATAGGAGGGGAGATATTCCGGATCTTTTGGCACTCAATGGAAGATTTATCGAATCCAGAAAAACTAAAACAACCACTTCCAAAAATTCACCAGTCAGCATACTATTCACTTAGCAAGCCCTTCACCCTGCGGATGTCAGCTAATACGCCATAGGTACATACGACAGTCACTAGACAAATGCTATGCATTCATAACTTGTCCCGTAAATCGGTAGTTGCCATTAAAAAACCAAATACATTATCTATAATAATCCCTGATCCATCAATGTATCTATGTGGGATTATTTATAATGGATTTTCCCTAATTGCCTAAATGTTATATGCCGCTTTTCTTTTCATTCGTTTGTAAGTCTTTAAACATTATGTAAGTATCAACAAGGCCGAAATCCTTGTGGCGAAACCCTTTTGGTGTGGTGCCGATTATGTCAAACCCGAATTTCTGCCACAATTTAACAGCGGCTTCATTTGTGCTTACCACAATGTTGAATTGTATGCCTAAATATCCTTTGTCCTTTGCGTATCTTATGGAGTGTTCACAAAGTAGTTTGCCCGTTCCCTGTCCGTGATGTTTTGGATTTACCATATAGCTGCAATTAGCGATATGGTCGCCCAAATCAATTTGGTTGGGTTTGATAATGTATGTCCCTAAAATTTCGTCATTGTCTATCACTACAAATGTGTCCATATAGTCAGCAAACCAGTGTTTAAGCAAACTGTCTTTTGACGTGTTAGGGTCAAAAACATAAGTATCGCCAGTTGAGATTACATTTTTAAAAATGTCCCAAATTTTGTCGTAGTCGGTTCGTTTGTCGGCTCGTCTAATGTTCATAATTCGTTGCCTGTGTAATGGTTAAAGGTATACAACATTTTCTTTCACGCCACTAAAGCGTCTCGCATACCGATTCGGAGTGATAGATGCCATGATGGCGTCTATATCTGAATTCCCAAACCTACCCATTTCCTCTTTCCCAAAAAATACCCTGTAAAGGGTAATATCACCGATACAAATCTTTAAAGCCCCTGATTCCGGAGCTTTTGGCACTAAATGGAAGGTTTATCAAATCAAGAAAAAGTAGAAGTGTGAAAGATTCATGGAAGGTCAATGTCAGATCTTGGAAGTATATACCTTATCTTGTCACTTGGATCCCAAGGCTCCACTAAAGAAGTAGGACCGGGCGAAACCAGTCCAACAATAGGTGAAATAAGATGCAATGAATCACCTGAAGCCCTCTTTTGGCTATTGAAATTATAAATGCCTTTAAAAGCTACATGTTACATAAATAAGTCCTCGACGGTGCGTCCGCTCTTTATTTCACTTTTTTCATTGGGAAAGTTTGCCTGTGTTCTTCTTTTTTTCTGATAGATTTTTTTGGACGCTGCATGGCTTAAACAAAAGAACGTATCTACAGGACCAAGCTAACAAAACCCTACAGCTTGGAATTATTCGTACACTATTTACTAAAAGCTAATTTACTTCTCTAATTCATCAATAGCTGATGATAAATCGTAAATGTTTCAAATCTCATCAGACACAGCCAAAGCTACACTTTCAAACCTATACATTCCTCCCTCCAAATCTAGTTGAGCCCTTTACTTGGTAATTTAGCCTAAATAAATCAGAAAGAAGCCTCGTGCTGATTGTCTTGAGTGTTTCCCATCTACCTGGCTACTTTTCGTATTTTTCCGTCTTTGGCCAATTCCAGGCTTGCCAAATTATCATAATAAAAATAAAAACTTCAATTACATTATAGAGCACAAAAAATGCTTGCCATTTATCACCCATTCCAGAAACAATAATGAGAATAGAAATGGCTCCATAGATTAAACTGAATATGATATTAAGCCACTTACTTAATTGTGGCTTAAAAAAAATAGAAAGAAAAATCATTAAAGAAGGAATAATTAAAAGGACTGAGAAAATAATCAATAAGCCTGGAGTAGTAGGTCCAACTGGCGTCTTAAGGTTCATTATATTTTCAATTGTCCCCGGAGTTTTAAGTTGAAAATAATCAGCATAGATATAAAGAAACATTAAAGTTGTCCAAAGTGCAGCCAGCTTTATTTTAATATTAATTTTATCGTTTTCTAATTGGTAAGAATTCTTAGGTTTGATCTGTGTCATGTGCTGTAGTTTGGTTTTTGTTTTTTGGTCGATTATAAAAAACAGAATTTGGCATGTTCCGCTTTTTTTGCAATGTAAAGTCATTTTAAGTATTTGATGTGAAGAAAACGTTGCCAATTCATTTTTTGGAGGGTTTGAATCATTATTTTGATATAGGATATCTATTTTGGTGCCAAGGCAAGAGAAAGCCTTTGAGAATACCAATCACTCGGGTCTCTGACAAACACTGTTCGAAACTGCTCAAACCACTGTGCAGGTACGCACAGGTGAATTGATTATATATGTATCTGGATTTTTGAAAAATAAGCAATCAGCATTTTTTAGATTCGGTTATAGGGTTTCAAGATATTCACCTCCCAATATTAACTCTCCACCCAAAAGTCCCAGTATCCCCGGCTTTGATGTAGCTTAGCTGTAGCTTTGAGGTAGGGGAGATGGGGAGGAGCTTACAGTATGGGCCGAATTGAGGTCAAATTCTGGAAAGTCTATGCTGCAGAATATTATAAATGATCCTAGATCAAGAAATTCGGGTCAGATAATGTTCGGATTATTAATTTTAACCAGATTGGTTTTCAAATTTCAGGCAACCTGTGACCGAAATATGGGGGAGCTTTAACCATCATAAGTACCAACTTTTCTTTTTCAATTTGCAAAGGTTTATTTGCCTGCTCCATTGGATCATATTATAATTGTAAAATCAGGCATTTGTCTTTAAAGCTGTAATAAGCTCCTGACTTAATTTGCCCTCTTTTTTACGAATTTGGAATAACTCTTCTCTTGGAATTACCTGACTATTTAGAATATTCCTTGCCTTACTCATTTGTTGAGCGACTTTTATCCCCGTGATTAATTTTTCTTTACACATACTTCAAATTAAAGATTGAGGAATATTTGAAAGATTATTTGAGCAATAGAGAAACTCCCAAAGCCACAGCCTTGCTCCTTTTAAGCTCCAAGATATCCTTTTACGGCTATGCCGTTGAGTCTCAGGTACACGATACTGTATCCTCTGTGGTGGACTTTGTGGTTTTCCACGATCTGAAACACCCTCCAAGCGGCCATGCTTTCACCTCCAAATTCCACCTCTTTTTCAAAATCCCCAGGAGACATTTCGTTTACAATTTCTTCAATGAAGGCATACATTCGCAATATTTCGGCTTTGGTGTCTTCCTTTGAAAGGTTTGGGGCAGGACGGTAATCCTTGTAGGGACTTTCAAAACCAAGGGTGCCTCCCAATACATCGCAGGCAAATTCGGCACTATGAATAAAATGCTGTGAAAAATAAAACATCTCCTCGGTTGGCCTGTATCCAAAAAGGCTATCAGGGGTTTGGTCTAAAATGGTCAAGGTGTAATCCTTTGATCGCTCAGAGGTTTCCAAAATGGCAGTTCTATGGTCAAAAAAAGCTTCAGCTCTTTCGTTTTCAGAATGGCCTTTTGGTTCACAACTGAACAATAGCAAAAATAACGGTAGGTAAGCAATGAGGTGTTTCATTTCGACTGGGGAATATTAAGGATTGGCCGCCTTCCTGACTAAAGCAGGGATCAAATAAAGAGGTGAAAAACCAGCGGCTACATGTAGTAATGTATCCTTAAAGTTAAGGATTTATCAAATCAGAATAAATTAAATTATGGAAATATCCTGGAAAACCAAAGTGAGATTGTAAAAGAATCCTCCAATGAAATAAGACCTGAATATACCAGTCTTGCAGCAGATGAAATCCAGTGCAACGAATCGCCTGAAGCATTTTAGCTATTCCTTATTATGAAACCAGTACGTTAATTACGGGCTTTCATTTAAGCCTCTTCCCTTATAGAAGGCAAAAATTCCACCGAGAATAATGTGTAAGAAGAATGCCATTATTATATGGACAAACCTTTTTAAGCCGTATTCATCGTGACCAAAGCTAGAAATTTCAGGGTTAATGAGAACTATGAGATAAATTAAAATGATTACAACATTGATCCAGAAGAATTTCCAGAAATGTCTCCATTTACTTAAAATAACAAGACTGACCAACCATAAAATTGGTGAAAGAAGTATCGTCCAGATTAAATAAATCATTGTGTTATTTGGTTGCCTCCAAATGTCTCCTCTATGATTTTTACTACTTCTTCACTTAAATTACCTAAACCAATTGAAATCAGTTTCCCTTGAAGTTGCAGCAGCCAATTCTTTTTATTCAAGCCCCCCGTTAGTTCACCTAGTTCATCAAACTCGTCCTTCAAGTCATTATAGATGATTTGTTGACCTACCTCTAATTTAGAAATAAAGGGTAACAAAAATATTAATTACTAATTACAAGAAGCGTAAGCCACTTGAGTATTCACAAGTGACCTTATCCGATTTATTTCTTCACAATCAAAGTTATTGTTCTCCAGAACCAATGTTTGTATGTTTTGAAGATTTTGGATGGATTCAGGTAATGTGGTCAATTTGTTATTAGTTGCCCATAGTGTATTGAGTTTTGAAAGCTCCCCAATCTTAGGGCTGAGTTCTTTTAAACCAATATTATTGATATAAAGAGATCCCAAATTCTTATTTTCAAAGATATGGTCATTCAATTCCAAGCCCTCGATATCATTTAGACTTAGGGATATCAAGCGGGACAATGAACTCAAATCCGGCAATGTATTAATTGCGGTTCCCGAAAGAACAATATTTCGTAATTCTGTATTTGTCAAGATGTTTTGGGGAATTTCCGGAATTGGATTGTATGCCAATGCAATTTCGATTAGGGCTTTGGAATCTTTAATGCCAACAGGGTACTGCGAAAGGTTATTATGGTTCAAAATAATTGTCTTTAAATTGGGTAGCGGACTGAGGTCTGCTCCGAATTCAATCAAATTATTATTTGATAAATCCAGGCGCTCAAGAGATTCCATTCCAGATAGGTCAATAGGAAAAGAGGCTATTGTATTTTTCCAAAAGTCAGCACTTTTAAGGCTTTTCAACAATCCAAATTCAGCTGGTACAGATTCCAATTTGCATTCGTGAATAATTAGCTGTTGGAGGTTTTCCATCCCACCCATTTGAGAAGGTAAACTTTCCAAATTTGACCTGTAAATTCCCAATTCCCTAAGTGTTTTTAAATATTCAATGCTCTGAGGTAATCCAACTAGATTTGATTCCCAGATTTGAAGGTGACGAAGGCTTGAAAGTTTCCCTAAACTTTCTGGGAAATGCCCAAAATTTCCACCCCAAATTATCAGAGATTGTAACTTGGAAAGGTTTCCAATACTTTCAGGAATTTCTAATAAAGAATTTTCAGTTGTTATAGAAAGATTTCTAAGGTTTTCTAATTTACCTATCGACTCTGGCAACTTTGTCAAGTTTGGAAGTAAAATGATTAATTCCTCCAGATTTTCCATTTTCCCGATCTCCTCTGGTAGTGTAGTGAGGTCTCCCTCATTTTTTACATTGATTGATAATTGCTTTGCAGACTTTGGATTTTCCAGTGCTTCTTCCAATGAATGAAAAATTTTAAGCTCTAAGGGTAATTCATAAGTTTCTTCTATTTCATCACAGGCAAAAAGAAAAATGACAGAGATAATTTTAAAGAAATTTTTCATGATGGTAATTATATCAGGTCTTTTTTAAGGTGTGAAATTACAATTTAAGTTTTCAGCCTAAATTATTATACCTTATAATTAATCTTTTAATTTAATATATTGTACTGCATATGTCAATAATTTTGGAAGGAATTTTTGACAATTTCTATAAGCAAGTTTTTTAATTTGACACTTTTTTTCAAATGACAAATCCCCCAAATCCACGAAACGACTACTTCATTCATTGATTTGGTTAGGTAGTCCATTTTCATTCCCATCATCTTTGTTCCATCATTTAACTATAAACATTAAAGAATAATGGAAACAAAAAAAGTATGGTTTGTCACAGGGGCTTCAAAAGGATTGGGGCTGACATTGGTAAAAAAGCTCTTGGCAAATGATTACCCTGTTGCGGCAACTTCCCGTAACATGGAATCATTGATCAAAGAAATTGGGGATGTGTCTGGATCGTTTCTTCCACTAGAAATGAATCTGACGGACAATGAAAATGTAAAAGCTTGCATAGCTGATTGCATCAATCATTTCGGAGGAATTGATGTAGTGGTAAACAATGCTGGTTTTGGTTTGATAGGTACTTTGGAGGAGCTTTCTGATCAGGAGGTAAAGCACAACTACGAGGTAAATGTGTTCGGCTCCCTAAATGTCATCCGACACGTGGCTCCGCATTTCCGCAAACAACAATCGGGACATTTCTTCAATATTTCCTCTGTAGGCGGATACACTGGCAATTTCCCAGGCTTCGGAATTTATTGCTCCACAAAATTTGCGATGGCTGGGTTTACCGAAGCCCTTGCTGAAGAGATGAAAGCATTTAACGTCCAAACCACATTGGTATATCCAGGCTATTTCAGGACAAATTTCTTAAAGGAAGGTTCTATACAAACAGCCTCAAATCCAATTCCAGAGTATAAATCTGCCCGGGAGATGGAACAGACGCATTTGGAAGAGATAAACGATAACCAACCAAACGACCCAGAGAAAGCAGCGGATGTACTGATTGCATTAAGCAAGAAAAGAAAGCCACCTGTTCATTTTTTCATGGGAAAAGACGCCAACCTATTTGCCAATCAGAAAATAGCACTGATCCAAAAAGAAATGGAGGAACATGAGGCGCTTGCCACTTCAACAGCTTTTTCCAACGATTAAATTTAAAAGCATGGCCTACAGCTACCTCCCAAATGTCAAAAAAAAAATTCAGGGCTATGTAGCCCCGGATTTTAAAATCTTAATGGACAAATCAATGAAGATAATTTATGGGCTCTTTTCTTTAGGAATGCTGTTTCATTTTCAAACTGGCTCAGCGCAAGGGAATTCTGGTACGGAAGAAAATAAAATGACAGTTACCAAAGCCTTTGAGCAATGGCAGGAGGGAAAGGGAAATTTCTTTGACCTCCTGGATGAACATGTTGAGTGGAGGGTTTCTGGTAGTGGGATCTTTTCTGGCAGCTACAAAGGAAAGCAGGGATTTCTGAAAAAGGCGGTAATCCCAATCAACGATCAACTGACTACAACAATAAAACCAGAGCTCATTGACATAAGTGTAGATGGAAAAACTGTCTGGTTGCACTGGCTAGGGACAGCTAGTACCAAATCTGGGAAAATTTACCATAATGAATATGCTTGGAAACTGGAATTCAATAAAGGGAAAATTGTAAAAGCAGTAGTTTTTCTGGATACACAAGCATTGGAAAACTTATTTACAAATACATCAAACACGATGCAAACAACTATTGAAGAAACAAAGGAGTATATTGGTATGTGGGTGACCAAT
This sequence comes from Arthrospiribacter ruber, assembly GCF_019343195.1. Classification (GTDB taxonomy): domain Bacteria; phylum Bacteroidota; class Bacteroidia; order Cytophagales; family Cyclobacteriaceae; genus Arthrospiribacter; species Arthrospiribacter ruber. The sequence goes on along the minus strand of NZ_RPHB01000002.1, from coordinate 171,011 downwards.
GATGGTTATATACGCCATGAACTCTTGCCCAATAATCGCTACGATGAAGCTCGGGGCAAGCGGAAGAGTGCCTACCAAGGCACATATGATATTTCTGGAAACCATATCAATTATAAAGATGACACGGGCTTTGTCGCTGATGGTGAGTTCAAAGAGGGTGTCCTATACCACGCAGGTATGATTTTGTACAAAGAAAAATAAGAAAGTAAATTAGCAATTATGGGAAAGACATTCCGCTTTAATTCATTGTCCGAGTTTCATACATTTTGTAAGCTCGACCCACCTGAGCACCCTTTGATCAGTTTGATTGATTACAGCAAGGTCACTTATCCTGTAGACGATAGTGAACTGAAATGGATCCAGAACTTTTATTCCATTGGGCTAAAGCGGAATGTCAATGCCAAATTCAATTATGGGCAGCAGCAGTACGATTTTGATTCAGGGTTGCTGACCTTTATTTCACCCTTACAATTTTTGAAAGTCGAAATCAAACCGGTAGAAGAGGAAATAACACATACAGGTTGGCTACTGCTTATCCACCCTGATTTTTTGTGGGACACTTCATTGGTGAAAAAGATTAAATCCTATGATTTTTTCCAATATGCAGTGAATGAGGCACTTTTCCTTTCGGATAAAGAAGAAAAGGTTATTGTCGAAATTCTCCTGAAAATAAAACAGGAGTACCAGTCCAATATCGACAAATTCAGCCAGGAACTCATCGTCGCCCAAATAGAATTGCTCCTAATCTATGCTGAGCGGTTCTATGAACGCCAGTTTATCACAAGGAAGAAATCTAACCATGAAATACTGGTTCGTTTTGAAAAGGTACTTTCCCACTGTTTTGAAAGTGGTAATTTATTGGAAAACGGCATTCCGACGGTGACAACTATTGCCGACCAACTTAATATTTCCCCAAATTATTTAGGCAGTCTGCTGCGGCTTCATACCGGGCAAAACACCAAGCAGCACATTCAAAGCAAAATAGTGGAATATGCCAAAGAATGCTTAAGCACTACAAACGATTCAATAAGCGAAATTGCTTACGAGTTGGGTTTTGAGCACCCTCAATCTTTCAGCAAATTGTTCAAGCAAAAAACCAATCAAACACCTGTTCAGTTTAGGGCTTCTTTTAACTGATCAATATCATGATAGTAACATCCATCCAAGTATAAGATCTTTTTATTAAAATGATTCCAAAGATGGTCTTACAATATAACTACTTTCCTAATATTTTCTTTCGATGATTCACTCCCCAATCATGCAATTCAGCTATTACACTTTTTAGGGTCTCAGAATATGCTGTTGACTTGTACTTAGTCCTTACCGGAAAACCGTTGATGACTGTACGTGTAATCAACTGATTGGCTTCCATGTCTTTCAGCTCGCTGAATAATACTTTGGTACTTAGCTTGGGAATCCAGCACCACCATTACTTAAATTGGCACCTGCATTATTTGCGATATCAGTGGATTGAAACTGTTTCCTTCTTTTTGCTAGTCAAACTTCATTCTTTGTATTCGTACGGCATTCAGAATAGCCAATAATGCCACCCCTACATCAGCAAACACAGCTTCCCACATTGTAGCTAATCCACCGGCACCAAGTATCAATACAATGGCTTTTACAACAAATGCCATTGAAATATTTTGCCAAACTATTCTTTTGGTTTGTTTGCCGATATTGATTGCCACAGGAATTTTACTTGGCTTATCGTCTTGTATTACCACATCTGCCGTTTCAATGGTGGCATCGCTTCCCAAACCACCCATTGCAATACCTACATCACTCAAAGCTACTACTGGTGCATCGTTTACGCCGTCCCCGACAAAGGCAACGCTTTCATTTTTTGCCTTCAGCGCTTTTACTTTATTGACTTTGTCTTCGGGCAATAAATCCCCAAACGCATTATTGATCCCCAATTTTTCTGCAACAAATTTCACTACGGTTGATTTGTCGCCACTCAATATGGTGGTTTTTACGTGAAGTGCCTTTAGTTTATCAATTGTTGTTTGGGCATCTTCTTTTATGCTATCTGCAATCGTGATATAGCCCACAAACTTTTTATCGTATGCCACAGCAATTGTGGTGTAAACAATGGTATTCAGGGCGAGATCGTAAGCGATAGAAAACTTGTTCATCAACTTAAAATTTCCAACCAACAATTCTTTTCCACCTGCCTGTCCGGCTGAAAGGTTTACATCCGCTTTGAGTCCTTGCCCTGCAATTTCTTCTATATTTTGCAATCGGATAGTGTGGTCTACAGTACCAACATATTCCTGAATGGCAGTGGCTACTGGGTGTGTGCTGTGACTTTCCAAGGTATTTACCATTTGCAGTATTTCCGACTGATCAAATGACTTATCAAAAACAACTTCCTGCACCTTAAAAACTCCTTCGGTCATTGTGCCTGTTTTATCCATTACCACATTTTGAATATTGGCAAGGGCATCTAAAAAATTACTGCCTTTAAACAGTATTCCGTTTTTACTTGCTGCACCAATGCCACCAAAATAACCCAATGGAATACTGATGACCAATGCACAAGGGCACGATATAACCAAGAAAACCAAAGCTCTGTACAACCAATCAGAAAACTGATAATCGGCTACAAAAAAGTAGGGCAATACGCAAATGGCAACGGCTAACAACACTACGATAGGTGTGTAGATTTTTGCAAACTTCCTGATGAATAACTCTGTTGGTGCTTTTTGAGAAGTGGCATTTTGTACCAATTCCAAAATTTTAGAAAGTTTACTGTCTGTATAGGCTGTGGTTACTTTTACTTGTGAAACGGTGTTCAGGTTTATCATGCCTGCTAAAACCGTATCGCCTTTGGCTTTGGTATCAGGCTTACTTTCCCCAGTCAAAGCTGCGGTGTTGAATGATGCCGTTTCTGATAAAAGCTCTCCATCTAAACCCAATTTTTCCCCGGGTTTGAGTTGGATAATTTCGTCAATGTGTACATTTTCTGCCTTTACGGTTTGTGGTTGATTGTTTTTTAAAATAGTAACTTCATCAGGGCGTTGGTCAAGCAAAGTTTTGATGTTTGATTTGGCTCTTTTTACTGCCAATGACTGAAACACTTCGCCAACGGCATAAAACAACATTACGGCGACCCCTTCAGGATATTCGCCAATGGCAAACGCCCCGATAGTGGCAATGCCCATTAAAAAGAATTCTGAAAAAATATCTCCTTTGGCAATACTTTTCACCGCATCTATCAATACTGGCAAGCCGACAGGAATGTAAGCTACCACATACCAGACAATCCTAGCCCAACCTGTAAACCATTGCTGTGGAAACCAATTATCCAATGCAATAGCTAGAAGTAGCAATACCAATGAAACAATACTTGGTAAGAACGTTTTAATCAAACTACTTTTGCTATGGTCGTGTCCGTCATCATCGTTATGTTCGTGCTGTTGCTTGGTTAAATCTTCTGACCCTGCTTTAGTATAGATTTTATCTTCCAATGTGCAGCAAAGTTGTTCGTCTTGTGTATCGTAATTATGTTTATGTTCCATTTTTTTAGAAATTAAATCGATAGAACAAAAGTATAATGAAGTGCGGTGCAATGGTATTGCATTGTTTAGCCATTGCATTTATCACAAATTCCTTTGGCAAAAAAACGGAGCTGTTGCAAGCTGAAGTTTGAAGGGACTTGAATTTCGGACAAGTCTACTTGTTCAAGGCAAACTGTTTCCTTACACTGTGTACAGTAAAAATGAAGATGATTGTCTTGATGAAAGCCCTCCGTACAAGCATCCTGACACAAGGAATATTTGGTTGTATTCTTTTCTTGAATACTGTGTATCAACCCTTTCTTTTCAAAAGTTTTTAATGTTCTGTATAGCGTAATCCTGTCGGAGTGAAAGAAATAATTCTCAATATCGGAAAGTGAAACTGCCGCAGATTGTTCCAACAAAAAGTCAAGAGTAAGTATCCGCATAGCTGTTGGGCTAATTTTTTTGCTTACTAATATTTGCTCACATTTCTTTTTTTCCATTGTCTGTTACTGTGTCGTCTCTTCTTAAATCTAAATCACAGTAGAAAATTCAAGTCGTTACAACCCTTTTTTCCCTTCAAGCCAATATCCTTGTGAATAGACATTTCCCTGGGTTTTGCTTTTCAGGACTTTTCTGAATGTCTGAACTGATTTAACATTCCCGACTAACGCAAAATTGGCAGCATTCCATTCCTCAGTTTTGAACAAAGGCAAATTGCTTGTCCATTTTTCATTTCTGAATGAACCATTTTTTGGAAAAACAGTGAAGTTTTCTAATCCCAAAAGTTCGGGAACGCTTTTGTTCTGTTCCACCAGTTCAAAATAGAATTGAAATTGATGGTTATTTTTTTTCAATAGGAGGAATAACGCACAAGCAACGCCCAACGAAGTTTCATCGCCTAAAAAGAATTGTTGTTTTACGCTTGGGTCGTATAATATCTTTCCTCGTGGTGGACTAATAAACAATTCGTCATTGGTTTGCAATGTACCAATGTATTTGCTCCCAACCCCTTGGCCGTGAATATGAAAAACAATATCAAAAATTCCGTTTTTTGTGTCGTGGTAAGCAACTGTGTAATTTCTAAATTCGGTTTCGCTTACACGAACAACACTCGCATAACCGATTTGAAAACTCCATTTTGATATATCGCCTTGAAAACGAATTTTCTTTACCTGTGGGCTGATGTATGAAGTTTCTAAAACTTTCACATTAGGTCGCATTGCATTTCCGAATAAATCGCCCACCCATTTTGGTATCTTTGAAATCATTGTTTATTGCATTTTAATTCAATGCAAAGGAACAACGATTGAAAATTTCAAACAATGCAAGAATACGGTAAGTATTGGACTAATCGTGGTTTTTGTTTCGGAACGCCAAAGCGGTCATTCCAGAAACTTTAGTAAACAGCCTTGAAAAGTAAGGGTAGTCGTCATAACCTAGTTCTGTGGCAATTTCTTTTACCGACATATTGGAATGATAAAGCAAGCGTTTGGCTTCTAAAACGACACGCTGTTGTATATGTTGAGAAACAGATAATCCCGTGGTGTTTTTTACGCATTCGTTTAAATAAGGTGAGGAAATATTTAATAGTCGGGCATATTCTGTCGGTCGTTTGGCAGAAACAAAATTTTGCTCCAACAATGCCTTAAAAGCTTTTGAAACAATTTCATAGCGTGAAAGTTTGTCAAATGGTTTCGATTGGACTAAATACTGTGATATTACAAGTCCGATTAAGGTGTTGCAACTGCCTTTTAGCAAAGGGTAATATAGTTTTTCGTTTTTACGTTCAGCCAATTTCAGGCAAAACGATACAGCTTCGGTAAGAATCGAAAACGATTCTTGATTTAATCGTAAAGGTTTGACTGGCGTTATATCTTCCAATAATTTCAGGTATTCGGGGTTTATATTTTCATTGATGATTGTCCAAATACTTGCGCTTGCATTATTGAATGACAATATTCTATGAACTTGATTTTGATGAATAAAAACAACAGATGAAGGCTTTATAGTGTATTCCTGAAAGTCAATCTCCATAGTTGTTGTCCCTTTTTCTTGTAAAAAGAACAAATGATATTCATCCCGATGCGATTGCTTTATATTGTCAATTTCTTCAAACTGCTCGAATAACTTAAAATCTTCGCTGGACATTCTGCCTACAAAAATGCCTGTTCCGAAATCGGCTAACATAGGATTTACAGGAATAGGCTTTGACTTTTTTTGCATTGCTTAAACTTCTTTACCAAATCAATAATAATATCTTATCAGATAGTGGTTGAGCCAAAAAAATTCTGTCAATTCAAGAGGCAGTTGAAGGAAGATGGAAACTGCATATTTTGTTTTCTTTGGCAGATAAGTTTGGAATCAAACCAACTTATTCATAAGTGAAATTGCATATGAATTGAGCTTTGAACATCTACAATCACTCATTAAACTGTTTACTGATACAACTATTGCCCCAAAATTTTCTTTCGGTGGTTCACGCCCCAGGAATGTAATTCTGCGATGACGCTTTTTAGCGTTTCAGAATATGCTGTTGCCTCATATTCAGTCCGTACTGGAAAACCATTGATAACGGTACGTGTGATTAATTGATTAGCCTCCATATCTTTCAATTCACTGGAAAGTACTTTGGTACTTAGCTTGGGGATACTTCTCTCAATTTCCCGAAAGTGCTTATTGCCTTCCCATATCGATATCAAAATTAAAATCTTCCATTTTCCACCGATAATATCCAACGTGTCCCTTACCGGCAATAAGGCAGATTTACACTCATGATGTTCTAATTTTTTCATCCCGTTCCGGTTTGGTGATTACCCAAAGGTAACTGATTACCTTAAGGTATCTGATTACATTTGGTAATCAAAGTTAGGTAAATTTGTATCATTAACTAACGAAAATCAAAAAGAAAAATGAAAAACAAGGTTCTAACTGTATTATGTGCGCTGTTTGGTATTATCATGCTTAACTCAGGTTTAAACAAATTCTTCAACTACATGCCCATGCCTGAGTTGTCTGAAGAAATGGTGCAGCTAATGAGTGGTTTTATGACAATAGGATGGATTTTCCCATTGGTGGCGGTAATTGAAATCATAGCGGGGATATTAATTACAGTGCCCAAAACCAGGGCATTGGGTGCCTTGGTTATCTTTCCTGTTATGGTCGGTATTTTTGTCCACCATTTGGTGCATGATGTAGCAGGTATTGGAATAGCTTTAGTGCTTCTTGCAATCAATATTTGGGTGATAGCAGCTAATTGGAGTCGGTTTTTATTTATTATCAAATAATATAATGGAGTTGGGTAAAATTATGTACCATGCCCAACTCCAATTTATTGAACATAGGATGAAAGGACCCGATGAAATAGTTGTTGAGCCCAGGCAATATATTAGCAAATAATTTCCATCAAAGAAATTGAAGTTCTATAAATGAATAGAGGTGTTACTTAGGGTGTGGATAAAAAAATCACATCCATTGGAATTCGACCTAGACAAAATAGGAAAAAAACTCCATTTACCTATAAAGAAGATTTGCTAATCCAAATCGTTATATGTAACTGGAGATTTCTCTGTGTACTTCTTAAAGAACTGGACAAAATATGAGCCTACCCCATGTCCTAGCCATTAAGCAATTTTACTATATTGCTACAAATAATATCTAATACAATTATTTACAGAAAAAAAGTCAGCTTAAAACTGAATTAAATTTAATAAAAACCTTAAAAGTTTACTTGGTATTTAAGACTGTACCTCGATTAAAGGTTTGTTATCTTTTTACTCATTTATTGAAACATAAATGTCCAATTCAGCGTCATTCCAATCCTGACTTCTTTCATCATAAACCTCAAAATCGAACCCAAATTTTCGTTGAATTTCTGAATCCCAAATTCTTTTCCAAGCATCGGTTATGCAACCAGTCATTACGCCTTTAGCAGTAACTTTTGCATAGATTTGAGAAGGAATTTCTAAAGATTCCAGGTTATTAGGGGTTTGCGAATTATCATCAACTTTGCAACCTATAAAATATGAAAAAGGCCCTGTTTCGTCCTTTTCATAGTCAAAGTATACAGCATATATCTCATTGCTTAATTTATTTGGAATGAGGTCAAAAATTTTATCCTTTTCAAATTTCTGCCATAAATTTCCACAATCTCTACTTGATTGATTATTTTCATTTGTGGTTTTGTCTTCAAGTTTTAGTCCGACTAATTTGAAGTTGGTTATCTGACTTTTTTCCATTTTTACCTTTATGTGTTTTTATTCAGGTTTAGGGTTTTTTTAATGACTGCCAAAGATCAAGTTAACTCCGTACACAGTCAGAGGTCTCATTCTATGGGGTTAACCGAATGTGTGGGCCTTGGATGGTGAATATAGGTCAAAAAGTTGACCGTTCCAACGAGTGAATGCCTGTGCCGACGAATGGCAGCACCCCTTCAGTTCGTGGGTAATCACGAAGGTCGGGACAGGTTGTCCCGACGCTAAATAAGTGGCAAGTCCCGTACCTACGAGATGAAGTAAGCCAGACTGCGGTATCTGTACTGATGAGCATAGCCTAGATTTTTTCGGATCAAGTTGGGGCCTAATTCCTGAATGTTTTTGAATAGGGAAATTGGCATGAAATAACAGATTCGACTGCTATTCCGGCGTATGTTGACCCCCTAAAATAGGAGGGGAGATATTCCGGATCTTTTGGTTCTCAATACGGATTTATCAAGTCCAGAAAAAGTAAAACCATGAAAAGATCCTGGATTTCCAAAGCCAGACCTTATTAGCTTAGCACCTAAGAAAACCACTCCTACAGTAGATGAATTTACGAGCAACGAATCGCCTGAAGCCCTCTTTTCACTATTGTAAATTTAATAAAAACCTTTAAAGATCAATTGATTAAGGTAGTGCCTTTATAAGGGGTTCAGGCTTCATTTATCTGTCTGGAAATTTTTAATTAGTATTATAAAGATCCCTTTGTTGTTTAGCGTAAACGAAATTTTCATAATACTTTCCATTTTCCTCTTGTTCCACCAATCCGTTTAATTTTTCCTTCTTCCTTCAACTTCTCCAAGTGATATTTAACTCCATCTTCTGTAATTTCACCCAATACATCAGCTATTTTTTTTCTGCCCATAGCCGGATTCAGCTTAAGTATTTCAAGGATTTTTTCCGAAATGATATGGGTAGTCACTTGGGTACCGATTTGGGTAGTCATTTGGGTAGTCACTTGGGTAGTTCCATTTTTGGATTTCAATGGAATAATCGTTTTGAATACATCCTCTTCTATAAATTCAGGTTTAGTTCCCGGCGTATAAATACTACAATATTTGAAAGTATTTCTGACTCCTGAACCCAACTCGTCCACTCGTCCGATTTCCTTAAAGAACTTGGCGATTACCGGATTTTTGGGATAAGGTGAAAAGTTGGTCGGATCGATTACGCCACCATCATGTGGACGATTCCAATTTTCTGCCAGTACTTGGTCTTTTTCTATAATGAGCTTGGCCGGAAAAGCATTGGTATATTCACGATGAATGAGAAGGTTTCCGATTACTTCCCGGAAAATACGGTCGCGTAGACTGATGCGTTGTTCCCCTTCCTGATAGAATTTGTCAGGTAAATGTTTTCGCACAAATGCCATGAGTCGATCATAGCTTTCAATGAGATTGGTACGTATGTCATCTCGGTCATCATAGCGATCTAAATTTTCCACCCGTAGAATGGCATCCGTTTTATGATGTGACAAGACGCTTTGGATGACGTCATCCTTGCCAAGTAATAAAACGGCTGCCAAAGTATAGCCTTCTTTTCCGGTTTGATGATTGTGTTTGAACAGCCCTGCTGAACGCAGCAATTCTTCATCAGTCATGTCTTGCCAGGGATGATCTGCCCGTTCATTTTTGGCCAAGGTGCGGACACGACTAAATAATTCCGGTTTAAAATCCGAAAGTTTTAGATAAGGATAAATTCGGTTTTCAGAATAGGTGGTTTGTTTTCTAAGGTAAAGTTGGGTGACTTGTTCAGTTTGTCGCGTGATGTCAAAATCTCCATCTTCATTTCGATCGAAGATTTTTCCGTTAGTGCTGTGTACCTGTGAGCTTTGAGGTACATACACTTGGATGACTTTTTTGCCTTCGTAGTCTATTACCTGAGCCGATAGATAAAATGGGGGACTCAACTTTTGTGGATTATTGGCATTGGTGATTATGTTGTTGACAATATCCTGTACACAACTTTCAATCACTCCTTCCACAGCTCCGTCATTCTTCACTCCCAATAGTAAATACCCGCCTTTGCGGTTCAGAAAGGCACAAATGGATTCAAAGGCATCTTTGTTCAACTCAAACTGGGAAGTTTTGAATTCTACTTCCAAACCTTCACCTTTTTGAAGTAAATCTTTGAGTTTTTCAGAATTCATTTGTACTAAGTTTTATCATTAACTGGAACAAGAATATCATAATTAACTATTTCTGCACTCACTTTTTTCGGTTATTTTAAATGAGATTGAGGTTTATTGATTAATCAATTAGATACGGTATGTGTAATTTTGTTAAGCTGGGTAGCCAAACATTTTGACTTACATCTTTTCGTGTCAAAACCTCTCTGATTTTGTTAATTTCTTCATTCCCTAAAGGTATAAAAAGCAATATGTTTTTACACTAAGGACACCCCTTTTGTAATAATGCGTTATTGCTCCCCAATTCCACAATGTTTCTGAGCAGTGAAATTGGCCGCTAGTACCAGATTTAATAAAAATTCCGGCTGATCTTGACCCTTATAATAGGAGGGAAGATATTCCAGATCCTTTGGTTCTCAATCGTGGATTTATCAAATCCAGAAAAAGTAAATGCCTGAAATGATTCTGGAAAGACAAAGCCAGATCATGGAAGCTTAGTACAGGAGAAAAACACTTCTACAGCAGATGAAATCCAGTGCCACGAATCGCCTGAAGCCCTCTTTTCACTATTGAAAATTTAATAATAACCCTTAAAAAATACTTGGTATTTAAGACAGTACCTCAATTAGCGGTTCTGTGTTCTATATAACCGCTTTCCTTTTCAGCATATTTACTTAATGTCCTATCAATTCTTTCTTTATTTTTCATTGTTTTTAAGAATTGCTATTTTGATGAGTTCTTTTAGTTGTTCATTTTTAATTTCATCTCCTTCTTTCCAAATAATAGACCTTGTGTTTTTAGAGTCTGATGGACTATTAAATAAGATTGTTTCCTTTTCTATTTCTGACCCTTTGAAAAATGTCAAACTAACGTGCTTCTTAAAAGCACTTATACTACAAACCATCCCGTTTTTTGACCATACAGGGCTATTCCACTTCCATTCTTCCTCTATGGTCGAATCGGTCTGTAATATCAGTTCACGTACTTGATGAATTAATTCACCTTTCCAATCTTGGTTCTTTTGGATGTATTCAGCAATTTTTTGTGATGCTTCCATTTTAAATGTTTTTTGGATTAATGAATATTTGGCGAATTGTGGGATGACGCAATGCAACACCCAACCAAATGAATATACCTAAGTAAACAGGAAATAGTTGATGACTAAAAAGGGGATTGTCAATTCTAAAATGAGTTGCTACTGCACCACCCAAAAAACCTGTTAACAAAATTGCTCCCAAAAATGATGTTCTAGGAAATAGATAGAGAATAGTGATAATGATAAGAATTATGCCAATACTTAAGATTGAATTTTCCCTGTACCCTAATTGAGTGGTTGCTTCAATCACTTCTGTAGGCTGAATGATTTTCATTACACCGTCAAGCATTAACATTAAAGAAATCAGTATGCTAATTGCCCAACCAATTTTAGTGCTTCTTTTGTTTTTATTCATTTTTAAAAAAATTAATTAAATGAGGAGTAAGTACCTTGGGGTTAACAAGGTGATTTTGACCAACTAAATCAAGATGTTTTCCATTTGGCAGTACCTCTGCTAATTGTTTCATTGCATTTTGCGACCATTGTTCACTTTTTGTTCCTGAAATAACTAGAACAGGAATTTGGATAGTCTCCCAATCTTTAATATTTAATGACTTCCCTGAACCATAATCTCGTAACATTAGTGTGTCGTATTCTAAGGTTGGAGCAACTTGTTTCATTTTTTTCCAAGCTGGCATCAATTGCATCATCCAAACCACAAAGCTTGGCAATCCAATTCCTGTTTTCATAAAATATTTAACGGTTTCAGCATACCTCTTTTCTTTGATTAATTTTTGAATGTTCTTTAGGTAATTTTCCGGAAAAGGAGAACGACTCGTATCAGTAATGTAGGGAGCTTCAAAAACAATGAGCTTTTTGAAATTTAATCCCACTTTTGCCGCTTCTAAAGCCAAGGCTGCACCGGATGAGATTCCATATACAAAAGGTGGCTCTCCAATTTCATTGATAATTGCCTGTAAATCTTCAAACTCCCGTTCAACTTTGTAGGGTTGAGTATTGCCGCTTTCTCCTCTTCCTCTGCGGTCGTAGGTAAACACTTCAAAATGGTCTGTGAGGTATTTTGGCAATTTGACATTAGCACCAAATTTACGATGACAAAAAGCTCCATCGATTAAAATTAAGGGAGAACCCACTCCTTTTTTGGTGTAAGCTATTTTCGTTCCATCGAGCGAAGTAACAAAGTTTGCCATCTCAAAAATTTAAGGTTTTTAATACTTCATCCAATTGATTTAAGCCCATAGTAAAGCCTTCCTTGAAGCCCATTTTAATGATTATTTCAAGGTCTTCCAAGGTACCAAAACTTAGCAGGATATTGACTAACGTTTTCTCTCCTTGACCTGAAAAGCTGTTTTCCCATTTATTTCTCGGTAGAGAAGTGTTAGGGTTTCCGTTTTCATCACAAAAACCGTCATTCGCTGAAAAAAATGCTTGTGGGATGATTTTTAAGTAATCTGCTCTTGACCAATGTTTTTCACCTTCCGGGCCCACCATTGCATAATGCCAATGCCCACCTTCGCTGAAGTCCATTGATTTGGTCTCTGCTCTCCAGGGTTTTGGAGCCCACCACTGGTCGAGGATCTCTGCTTCTGTCCAGGCAGACCAGACAATGTCAAGTGGTGCATTGAACGAACGTTCTACTTTGATTTGGTTTTTTGGTCTGTCCACCTCGAAATTGAATAAAATTGCCTTGTTCATTTTCTATTTAGTTTTAATTGTTCCAATACATTGTCAAGTTGATTGAATTTTTTAGCGAGCAGTTGTTTGAATTGCTCCAACCACTTTTCAATTTCTTTCATCTTATCTGCATTTAAATGGTAGTGGATTTCCCTGCCTTGCTGCTCTTGCCTTACAATTTCACATTCAGAAAGAATTTGAAGGTGTTTTGAAACCGCTTGCCTGCTTGAGTTGAAATGTTCTGCGATGGCATTAGGGGTCAAAGCACCAACAGTCAATAGCATAATTATAGCCCTTCGTGTAGGGTCGGCTATGGCTTGAAATACGTCTCTTCTTGTTTTCATTCTTACAATGTGCTACTATATGGTTGCGAATATATACGCAATTATTTGGTTGCGCAAATTTTTGTAAGTTTTTTTCACAAGACACTTCAGCCTTGTTTTTTAAAAGACGCAACTTTACTTTTGTTTTTGTGTATCACTCGAATATGAGTATCCGTATATTTGCAAGTTGAACCTTAAGAACCAAAGCTTCAACTTTACCATTAACTGTAAAATGAGACATTGGAGGGTGGGACGAATTTCGACCGGGCCGGCGCAGGCCTTGAGCGTGGATAGGATTCGAAATTCTTGATTTTTTGGCTACTTTTTCATCAAGGAAAAAGTAGCTTCATAATCAACTTTTGATCAGAATTTAGCAGAAAGAACTGGTTCAAAACGATAATTGGCTACGTGTAATCAAGCGGATACTCATATACTCGAATTAAGTGGTACTTTTATAGCTGAAAAATTTAAATTAATCTTTATGTTTTGTCTTTGCAGATTATGGACTTCTATCTAAGTGATAGGCAGTCCACATTAAATTCCAATCAATTTTTAGTTTAAAAAAAACAGTCTATACATTGAGTATGCTGTCAATATCTTGATAGCATTGATTTGTCGTAGTTGTTCTGAAGGCTGATACTGTCTATTCACTTCTCCTCGATTTGAATTCAAGTATTCACCTGCAAGAATTAATTAATGACAAGAAATAAATTACCCGTTCGTTTTACGGGCCAGCATTTTACCATTGATAATGTGCTGATCATTGATGCAATAAAAAACGCAAATATTAATAAGCAGGATACGGTTTTGGACATAGGAGCAGGGAAGGGTTTTCTCACTGTCCATTTACTTAGGTCCGCTAACAAAGTTGTTGCAATAGAAAACGATACCGCTTTGGTTGGACATTTAAGAAAACTATTTTTAAAAGACCGAAATGTTCAAATAGTCTGCTGTGATTTTAGGAAATTTGTAGTGCCGAAGTTTCCATTCAAGGTGGTGTCAAATATTCCGTATGGCATTACTTCTGAAGTTTTCAGGATTCTAATGTTTGAGGGACTTGAAAAATTCCTTGGTGGTTCTATTGTGCTTCAGTTTGAGGCTGCAAAAAAATTGTTTTTAGCCAATATCCATAACCCTTATACTGTATTCTATCATACTTTTTACGAATTGAAACTACTTTATAGTATAAGCCCGGATAGTTTTATGCCCCCACCCACTGTAAAGTCAGCTCTTTTAAGCATTAAAAGAAATCAATTAACTTTTGATATTAACCTAAAATCCAAGTATTTAGTATTTATTACATGCCTTATACAGAAACCTGATGTATCGGTAAGAACAGCTTTGAAGTCGATTTTTAGAAAAAGTCAGATCAGGTTAATGTCGAAAAAGTATGGAGTAAAGCTTGATGATCAAATTGTTAGTTTGACAGCCGGACAATGGAAAAACTGTTTTTTGGAAATGCTGAAAATCGTGCCTGAAAAATTTCATCCCTCGTAATCCCAGGTTTTGAAGATATGGTTTTTCGGGTGGGATTATTTGGAATTTCATTATCAATATTGAATCCTGAAATACCTTCTTTAATCAGTGCCAGATAACATCAGACTATTTCAAATTCTTTTGGGTAAATGACTGTTCCGGATATGTTTTTAAGTCCATCAACAACTAACTCAATAGCCATAAAAACATTTGATGGAACCTGAAATGGAGCCATTATATTCCATTTGTCAGCTGATTGGAATCCAAATTTCGGGTAATAGTTTTGGTGTCCCAACACTATGATTGATTTAAAACCCAATCTTTTTGCCACTTCAAACCCTTTTCTGATCATTTGGCCGCCTATTCCTTTTTTTTGCAGTTCAGGTCTAACAGCCATTGGCGCAAGGCATAAACTTTCGTTCAGGTTTCCGTCGGCGTCTTTAATCTGGATTTTGGTAAATAAAATATGGCCAATAATTCGACCTTTTTCAGTGGCTACAATTGAAAGTTCAGGTACAAATATTGAGTGATTCTTTCTTAATGCTTCTACCAATTCAGCTTCATCATCCCTTCCAAATGCCGTAACATTTAGTTTATGTACATCATTGTAATCTCCAGAGACTTCTTGCCGGATTGTAACTTGACATGGTATTTTATTTTCCATCTGTATTAGGTAGTGGTGATAGAATGAAGAAATTACTTTACCTTTTTCTTCTATAGAACAATTGCGTTAATCCTGTTTCAAATGACTTTGCATCCACGAACTCCAGCATTTGTTCAGGTCTTCCATCTTTAAAAAGTCTTGTGCCTTGGCCTAAGAGTATAGGAATAATTGAGATGATAAATTCATCAATCAAATCATGTCTCAAAAGTTCATTGATGACTTCAGCCCCACCATCACAATAAATATTTTTACCTTTTTCAGATTTCAATTTTTCAATCAAGTCTGGCAAGCTGCCAGTGTAAAAAATTGTTTTCCCGGTATTTGGTCTGCCATTTCGCGTGATTACATAAACATCCCGTTGCCCATTGTCGTAGTGTGATGTGCCGATTTCTTTTATTACATAATCGTAGGTTTTTCTTCCTAGAATTATGGTGTCGATGTTAGCAGTAAATTCTTTATACCCATAATCTTCGCCTTCTTTTTCAACTAATTTTAAAAAGCTTAGGTCTTCATTGGGTTTTGCTATGTAACCATCTAAACTTATGGCTATAAAAAGGGAAACTTTACGCATTTGATTTCAATTAATAGCATTCCTGAAACTGTCTTTGAAATATAAACTTATTGAATTTAATGTCGGTTTAGCCAATATTCCTTAACTTTTGTATTCATCATGTAGCCCTATTCCGTTTATAATCTGCTCTTTGTATTTCAATATTCGTCCAATTCTAGTTTGCGATTGCTTGGGTTGTGAAAAGTGAATGATATAACCTCTTCGCCTACCTGGTGTCAAGTCGTAAAATGCTTTCTTGAATGCAGGTTCTTGTTCAAATACTTCAAGTAGTTCATCAGGTATTGGTTCTGGGTTTTTCTTGAATTCTACTTTTTTCCCGCTTTCCTCAATGGCTACTGCCTCCAAAATGTATGATTTCAAAATAGCTTTAACTTTTTGGATGTCTTCTGTATTTGTGAATTTTATAATTCTGGCCGACTGTATATTCCCTTGTTGTTGGAGTATTTTGTACTTGTCAGCCAATAATACTCCTTTGAAAAAACCAATAGTTGCGGATTCTTTTAATGCACCGACTGAAACAATGTTTTTCCCATTATGAGTATACACTGGTGCTCCCCACTTTATTTCTTCAGTTAACCCGGTTGCTAAAACTATTTGTCTTAGCGATTCTAATTCTTTACGCCAATTATTGACTTTACATTGGGGTGTTGCGCCATATTTACAACGCATGCAGCCGTCAAGCAAATATTTGTCAACATGGGGGTTAAATTCAAATTTCATCATTAGCTTTTGTTAGTTTTCTGTCTGCTGGTCTAAAATACCATGACACTATAGTTAAAACAAGCAATAGGGCAGGACCAAAATATTCCACCAATTCATCTCTGACAGCAAGATGTGTGAAAATTGCCCCCGACATCAAAAAGAAAAATCCTGCATAAGCCCATTCTTTAATTAATGGCATTTTAGGAGCCAGAACTGCAATTACACCCAATATTTTCCAGACACCTATAATTGTCAGGAAATAATCAGGGTAGCCTAAGGTATTCATTTTTTGAACTTCCTCTTCCAATTGGACGAGTTGAACTATTCCTGTAGAAATCATTCCCAAACAGAGCCAAATGGTTGCTACCCAATAAGTGATTTTCTCTCTTTTTTTCATGGCATGTTATTTTAATTTACTTATAATTTTTTCGAGTTGGTTATGAGCCATATTGATGCCTTGTGCAAAAGGGAGTTTGAGCATTTTGTCTCTGTCTTCCACAGATTTAAAAATGATTTTCTTTTTTTGTATTCATTATATTTCTTTAATATAAATTATGGTAAAAGTGGATTTTTAAAAATGGTCTTGAGAATTTATGCAATTAGATGTGAACAGTAAGGAGATATCAAAGCTGATTTATGTGCTCCTTAAAGGATTGATTGTAACGCCGTGGTTCAGTCCTAAATTTAAGCATTTCACTCACTAATTTTTCTATTAAGATAGGGGTAAATGGCTTTTCAGTTTTCTTAATTAAAAAGCAAAACCAAAATCTTATCTTGTGGGGGAATATAAAGGAATCTCATGCAGGCTTTAGATCAAAAGGTTTTCACTGACATACTCCAAGGAGATGTAGCTGCATTTGAAATATTGTTCAAAAGCCATTATTCAGCACTCTGCCGTTTTGCGTATCAATATCTTTCCGATAAGGATGCCGCGGAAGAAGTCGTTCAATCTGCTTTTATTGGGTTTTGGGAAAAAAAGGAAAGCATTCAAATAGATGCTTCCTTAAAATCCTATTTGTATAGTTCAGTACGCAATGCTTGTCTCAATGAACTCAAGCGACTCAAAGTGAGACAAGTACATGCTGAAGCTGTGGTAGCAGATGGAGAACGATATACACATGCTGCTGATCACCAGGCAATCAAAAATGAACTTGAATCCAAGATTCAAGAGGCCATAGAAGCTTTGCCCGACCAATGCAAGCTGATCTTCAGAATGAGTAGGTTTGAGGATCTTAAGTACCAGGAAATTGCAGATGCTTTACAGATTTCCATCAAAACAGTCGAAAACCAAATGGGAAAAGCCCTAAAATTGATGCGTTTAAAATTGAAAGACTATTTACCTTTCATAGTAATCTTTTCTGCACAGCTGTTAAAACTATGAGTCAGGAACCAGAACATATAGAAATATTGATCGGAAAGTTCCTGGTTGGTGAAGCCTCAGAAGAGGAAATGAGGGAGCTCAAGGAATGGACTGCCCAATCCTATGAAAACCAAAAATACTTGGAGGATGCACAACTGATTTTTGAAAAAGCTCAACTGTCAGACATGCCAGAGTTTGATGCTGATAAAGCTTGGAAAAAAATTGGATTGGATGTAGAGACCTCTAAAAGAACCATTTCTTTGTTTCCGGTGGTTTGGAAAATAGCTGCTGGACTGATACTGCTTCTGGGCCTTTCTTACTTATTTTATATACAAAAGCTTCCTCGCCAGGAAATTTTGATGTTGAGTGAAAATGAGGTGGTTACAGAGATTTTACCCGACCTTACGGAGATTTCTCTTAACCAACGGTCCGAAGTCCAGGTGGACTACCATCCCCGTAAAAAAACCGGTACCATCCATCTGATTGGGGAAGCTTTGATCAGTATACCAGAAGAAAAAAAAGTCAATTGGACCGTGAAGGCTGCCGGCTTATTGATAGAAGACATCGGCACGGTATTCCAGGTGAAGGCATACCCTGATCAACCCATGGTTGAGGTGAGTGTCAAGGAAGGTATCGTCCGCTTTTATGCGGAAAACCAAGAAGGGATTATGCTCAAAGCAGGGGAAATGGGAAGCTATGATCCTGCTACTGAGTTGTTTAGCAAGACTATCGCAGATGCCAATGTGGCGGCTTTCAAGACCAGAATTCTTGATTTCCATGAGGAGGAACTTCATCAGGTAGTTAAAAGACTGGAGTCTGTCTATGGCAAACGCATTGTTTTAGGTGGAAATATTGCTTCCTGCAGACTGACGGTTTCATTTGACAACGAAACGTTGGAAACGGTGCTTTCGATCATAGCCGAAACCTTGGGCGTTGAGGTCATAGATGAAGGAAATATGATCAGGTTTAGTGGAGATGGTTGCCAATAGAAGGATGTTGACGGACCAATGGAAGGGTATTCACCGCATGGTAGGTTTGATTTTGTTTTTCAGTATCCTGTCTCCCTTGAAAGCACAGGAGCTGCCTATTTTGGAAAAAAAGATCAGCATTACCTCAGAGAATGAATCTCTGGAAAACTTACTGAAGCGTTTGTCCCAAAAAGTAGGCTGTGTTTTTTCCTACAGTTCTTCCGTGATCGATGTCAAGAGAACTTATAGTGGCACCTTTAACGATCAGCCTTTGCGGGCAATTTTGGAAGAGGTATTTGCAGGTGGGGTAGAAGCCAAACAAAAAGGGGTTTATGTCATTCTCAGCCCCCGTCAAATATCCAAGAAGGAATTGGTGGTGAGCGGCTATGTGGTAGATGAAAACACAGGAAAGGCCATCAGGGATGCCACCGTCTATGATCCGATCACCCTCAAATCCTCCATTACAGATGAATTTGGTTATTTTCAACTGGCAATAAAAAACCCCAACTTGGACAGTGTTCGCCTGGTGGTCAACAAGAAGGATTATGGGGATACCCTTCTGGTCAATGATCAGTTGAATCCATTTCAAAAAGTCCTGCTAAAAACCAGTGAGGTAGATCTCGAAGGGGTGGGAAAGAGCCTCGCGAAGCCCATGAAAGACGCCTGGCAATGGACAAAAAAATCCATGGGATCCACCAACTTGGAGAATGTGAGTGATACCCTCTACAGGAAAGTCCAGGTTTCTCTTGTGCCTTTTATTGGAACCAACCGCAAACTGTCCGGCAATGTGATCAACGATTACTCATTCAATGTTTGGGGAGGTTTTTCTGCAGGTACCAATAAAGTGGAATTGGGTGGCTTGTTCAATACCAACAAAGGAGATGTGAAATTCCTGCAAATGGCAGGATTATTCAACCTGGTAGGAGGGGCCATGCAAGGCGTGCAGATGGCTGGTCTTACCAATGTGGTCCTGGATGATACCAGGGCTGTTCAGATGGGTGGCCTGGGCAACTTTACCTCTGGATCCTTGCAAGGTGTGCAATTGGGTGGGGTATTGAATCTTGCCACCAAGGAAGTAAAGGGAGCACAGTTGGGAGGTGTGGCAAATTACGCCCATTCCGATCTCAGCGGTGTACAGGTGGCTGGCATCCTGAACATAGGCAACAGGATAAAAGGTTCTCAAATCGGACTGTTCAATTATGCAGATAGCATTAGCGGTGTGTCTATAGGCCTCCTGAGTATTGTCAGGAAAGGTTACCGACAGGTGGAAGTAGGGGCTGATGAAGTTTTGCCCTTGAATTTTGCATTCAGGACAGGTACGAGGAATTTCTACAACATCCTATCTGCCGGATTCAGGCCTGATTTTACAGATTCGGTGACTTGGGCATTTGGCTATGGGGTAGGTGCCGCACCCAGGTTGGGGAAGAAGGTATTCATGAACATTGAACTGAGCAGTTCCCAGATGAACCTTGCCAATGTAGCGGCACTCAATCTGATCAACAGGGCATACATAGGGCTTGAGTACCAATTCAGCAAGAACATCGGCATTTATTTTGGGCCTAGCCTCAACTGGCGGCTTTATGATACCGGATTCCAGCATCATCCCGACATGTTCACATACGCCAATCCAAGGATTCAGAATGAAAACAGTCCTGGAGAAGGAAGTTTTGCCAGCCAAATGTGGTTTGGAGGAAGGGCTGGGTTGCGGATTTATTAAATACCTGCTTTTTAGGGTTTTAGGGTATGGGGAATTAGGACAGAGAATCGGTTAACTGAAAGTAAAACCTGTTTTGAGGACGACTTTTAGACTTTCATTGTATGTCGAAGGTAATTGGCTTCCAATTCAAAGTTGTTAGGAGAGTTACTTCCTCAAGAACTATTTCTTATATAACCGGGGGGGGGTGCGGTATAGGCCATACCATCCAATAACCTTAAAGGTTGGTTTTTCTTTTTAGGATTTTGAAAATTCTGTTTAAAATAAAAGAGGGGGTTGAACGGTAGATATTTTTTTTTTTTGAAGTAATAGCAGGTTATACAAAAAAAAATGTAAATGAAGTACTCCCTTTAATACCCACTGCGGATTTAAGGATTTTACGTAGGGCTTGCTGAAAAAGTCTCAGGTATGCCAGATTCAAAGCGGGCGAATGAAGATGTATGCTTATACTTCGAGTGAGCCCAATGAAGAACCTGTCAAGTAGCCAGGCAGGGATGGTATGCCTGAGGCTAGCCTTAAAATTTCGATTTTTAAAATTTTAAGGAGCACGGAAATCAAGCTATAACATTGAATAAGCGTGCACCTGCTTAAAAAGAAAATACCTGACAAACGGGGTATTCATCAAAATTTAAAGCATTTATTCTTCAGTTGGCGTTTTTCAGCACGCCCTACTTAAATGCTGGCAATAGGTGGTCCCATATCAAATTAAGTTCAGCTTGCATATTGGGAATATCTGCTGTGGTAACAATTACCGCATTTTTCTCCGGAAGCACCAAAATAAACTGTCCGTTGCGGCCATCTGCCCTATAGGAGTTGTGCCGGCTACGCCAAAGCTGATAGCCATATCCCTGCAGCCAGTCAGAGTCATTTGCCTTGACCTTGAGGTCTTCCTTTTTAACTCCAGCCGGAAGAGAAGGTACCTTTGCCGAAGAAGCCTCGTTAATCCAACTTTCAGATAATAGCTGCACTCCGTTCCACTTCCCCTTTTGTAGGTAAAACTGCCCTATTTTAGCCATATCCTCTGTTTTTACATTCAGTCCCCAACCACCAATCTGGATTCCCTGCGGACTCTCATCCCAAGTTGCTCCTACTATTCCCAAGGGTCTGAAAAGACGTGGCTGTAGAAAATCTAAAATCCTCTCTCCTGAAACTTTTGTTAGTATGGCTGAAAGCATGTATGTAGCCAAACTGTTGTATACATAGGAAGTACCTGGTGGATGCTCTAATGGAAATGCGAGAAATCCTTCCACCCAATCAAGCCCCTCGGTTTCCCTCAGTACACCCGTTGGATCCACATCGTGACCTACTGTCATTGTTAATAGATGGCGGATTTCTAACGCTTGAAGATGGTCACTTATCTCGTTAGGAAGTTTATCAGGAAAAAAAGAAATGACCTTATCAGTCACTTTTAAAAGATCTTCCTGAACAGCAAAGCCAATCGCTGTTGCAGTGAATGTCTTGCTAACTGAATACATGGTGTGGGTTTTGTTGGCTGCATTTTCACCAAACCATTCCTCAAAGACAACCTTTCCATTTCTCAAGATCATCAAGCTGTGGAGGTCTTGTTCATTCTTGTTAACAGCATTTAGGTATTCAACAATCGCTTGTGAATTAAAGTTTTCCTCTTCAGGATCGCTACGGGGAAGTGCTTTAGATAAGGTGATAAAGTTGACTAATTCGACCCCCTTATTTGAGATGGCTTCCTTTACCTTTTGACTCGTCCATAGATCCGTAACACCCTGTCGATCTTCAGCGACATTCTCATATCCGTAATGACCAACACCTTGCATTTCTACATTATCATAGGATGGGTGGTCTACAAACATATAGGATTTTCCGGCTTCAAGGTTATCCAACATTCGGATAAAGGATGCTTCCTTCTCCGAAAACGTTCCCTTAGCACCATCATAGGAGACCCCAATAATTCCCAATGGCTGCATGACTTCTCTATTCATCACAGGAAGGTCATATTCGGCAGAGAGTTTCAATACCATTTGAGCTACATCAGGATGGAAACTAGTAGATCCCATATGCCCTGAGAGGTGGCTGACCTGCGGAACATTCCTCAAGGCAAGTTCTATTTGGGCCCGGAATTCCTGTTCTATTTCATTGAGTTTCCATTGATTCTCAATAACTGCAAGTCCAGGATAATTTTCATTAGGTCCCATCATTGGAAAAAAATAGCCGTTGTCATCTGTTAAAGAAGGGCAATGGGTCAATGGTCTCCATTTGATGCCATCCCATTCACTGGTGATGACCAAATGCAGCCCCACATCAATACCGGTGTTTTCCTCCAACATTTTTGCTGCTTCGGGAAACCAAGGTGTCACCACCATCAACTCAATAGAAGTTTCTATACCGTTAACATAGGTGTCTATACTTGCCAAGTTCGCTGAACGGGAAGAACCCATGTCATCTCCCCTTACGATCAGTTTAGGAGCTTGCTGGGCGTAAGAAAAAAGGGAAATGAGGATAAAAAATAGGGTCAGTGCAGATTTTTTCAGCTTGGGCATGGTTTTGTCTTTAGAAGTAGAAAAGTACCAAATTTATGCCTATAGATCACTCTGTTTTTTTATGTTTTATTCCTCTAATTGAAGTATTTGTGTTTTTTTGTAACCATAAAGTGCTAAAGGCAATAGCAAACTTAAATGAGATGCAAAGTCAGTGGCAAACTGGCAGCTGATGAAACTTCCCTTTGCATAAATTGAATATATTGCCAATGATGTCGGGAAGGCGATTTTGAAAATCATGTTTAGTCAGGAGAGAATTGAAATAATAAGGCTCAGACTGTATATTTTGAAAGTTATTGGTGAGTTTCATTTTTATATGATATTTCAAATATTATCCACCGGAATCTATTTTAAGATTAAGGTCAACATAAATTTTTTGATAAATTTTTAATCCCCGCATAGGGGTGTCCGTCCACTTGCTTGTCATGATATTGAAACGAAACCAATATCATGATCACATTTAATAAATTTCTTATTCTATCAGCATGGCTGATCTTCTTTCCTTTGGTATCCGAAGCAAGCACTGCTTCACATTTGTTGATCCTAACATATTCAACAATTCAGCATGAAGGCGATTCGACGTCCAATACCCATTCTTCTAAAAGTACAACAAGGACTTGGTTGGAAGCCTTTCATCCAGAGGTAGCGGACACCATCAATGTCCCGATTCAGGTATCCTTTGTGCCTTTTATGGGGACCAATGGCCTGCAATCTGGCCAGGCCATCAATGATATATCCATTAATATTCTAGGTGGATACTCTGCTGGAACCAGGGCTTTTGAAATGGGAGGCCTTTTCAATATCAACCGGGGTGCGATGACAGGAGTCCAATTGGCAGGACTGTTCAATCAAGTAGGAGGTAATGTTGACGGAGTTCAGCTGGCCGGAGTTTTTAACTCCAACCTCAGTCATGTCAAAGGCGTGCAATTGGCCGGTACTGCAAATTTCACCATGGGATCTGTGGACGGGGTACAACTGGCAGGAGTGATGAACTTTTCCCCGAAAAGTGTCAAAGGCGTGCAGCTTGCCGGTACGCTCAACTTTACCGCAGGTGAAATGGAGGGTACCCAAATTTCAGGATTGGTCAACTTTGCTGCAAAAAGGATTAAAGGAACCCAAATTTCTCCAATCAACTATGCTTCCAAAGTACATGGCTTTCAGCTTGGGGTATTCAATTATGCAGACAGCATGAGCGGTGTGCCTGTGGGACTGATCAGCTTTGTCCGAAGCGGCTACCATACAGTAGAACTGAGCTACAATGAGGTGCTGCCTTTGAACATAGCCTTGAGAACAGGGAAGAGGGAATTTTACAACATTCTTTTTGCGGGCCTGCGGCCAGAGATCAGCGAGGATGTCACCTGGGCATTTGGTTATGGTATAGGAACTTCACCTAGGTTGGGCAACAGGTTATACCTGAATATCGAAGCCAGTTCAGAGCAATTGAACCGTGGCAATGTGGAAGCATTGAACTTGGTTAACAGGCTATTTATTGGCGTTGACTTCCAGGCCTCCAATAAAATGGGCTTGTTTGTCGGGCCCACTTTAAACTATAGGGTATACGATACAGCCTATAACGGACACCCTGAGCTGTTTACTTTTTTTGCGCCTCAAATTCACCGGGAAAGAACCCATGTAGAGGATCTGGCCAGCCAGCTTTGGTGGGGATTTAGGACCGGAGTCCGCTTTTTCTGACCACCGCCCTTCCAGCACGATTTATCCATTATTAAGCTTTAATTATGAATGGGAAACTATCGATTAACATATTGATCCTAATGGCCTTGTTGGTTACTTTCCAAGCTTCGGCCCAGACTTTGACCCAGACTGTTAGGGGAAAAGTAACCGATCACATCACCAAATCCCCTATTCCAGGGGCTACCGTCATGGTTTTGGGTTCCGATCCACTCATTGGCGCAGTCACGGATGGTTCCGGGGATTTCAGGATCACACAGGTTCCCGTCGGTACCCATACCTTGCGTATCGGCTTTATAGGATATAAAGATGTTATTCTCGCCCAGATTCAGGTCAATTCAGGAAAGGAAACTGTACTGACCATTGTACTGGAGGAGGAAATCAATCAAATGAACGAAGTAGTGGTTTCTGCTACCGAAAAAGAAAGAACCATTAACGATATGGTTACGGTCAGTGGAAGGACCTTTTCGGTGGAGGAAACCCGAAAATATGCCGCAGCCATCAATGACCCCGGAAGGATGGCCACTTCCTTTGCAGGTGTGGTGGGTGCTGATGACGGCAACAACAATATTTCCATCAGGGGAAATAACCCCAACGCCCTGCTGTGGAGAATGGAAGGCATCGATATCCCTAATCCAAACCATTTTGCAGCTGCAGGGGCTGCCGGAGGTGGGGTGGCTATACTCAGTGCTCAACTGTTAGATAATTCTGACTTTATTACCGGGGCTTTCCCAGCTGAATATGGCAATGCTCTTTCTGGTGTATTTGATCTTAATTTACGAAAGGGAAATAATGAAAAGCGGGAATTTACCGTGCAGGCAAGTTTGTTGGGAACTGACATAGCAGTAGAGGGACCTTTCTCGAAAAATTACAGAGGTTCCTACCTGATCAACTACCGTTATTCCACTTTGTCCATGCTGGCGGGTTTGGGTGTGCCTTTAGGGGATTTCGTAACCAATTTTCAGGACCTGTCCTTTAATTTTTTTCTACCAACAGGGAAGAAAAGTACGGTTACGGTTTTTGGATTTGGGGGATTGAGTGATCAGAACAGGAATGCCCTTCTGGACTCCCTGAGCTGGCAGACAGAATTTGATAGGATGAATTCAAACTTCTTTTCCAACACTGGGGCGCTTGGTATTAAGCATGCTTATATTCTGAATAAATCGAATTTTCTTCAAACTACTGTTTTGGCCTCAGGGAGCAGTATGGGGGATAAATACGGCCTACTAAACCGGGATTACATGAATGAAGAGCGGTTTTATTCGGAATTTGGGCAGTCCAAAATCACCTTCAGCTCAGTGCTCAATACCAAGATTTCCCCTAAGTCCAGCCTCAGGAGCGGGGTTTTTCTCAACCAGTTATATTACAATGTCCTTGAGCAGGGTTATGGGGGGAATGCTGGACAGATGCAGACCCACATTGATGCCAAAGGGAGTACACAAAGCGTGCAGGCCTTTTCCCAGCTCAATGTCCGGGCAAGCCAACGTCTCACTTTGAATTTTGGCGTACACTACCTGCAGCTGATCCTGAATAATTCTACAGCGGTAGAACCGAGATTTTCGGCTTCATATGCATTGG
This sequence comes from Arthrospiribacter ruber, assembly GCF_019343195.1. Taxonomy (GTDB): domain Bacteria; phylum Bacteroidota; class Bacteroidia; order Cytophagales; family Cyclobacteriaceae; genus Arthrospiribacter; species Arthrospiribacter ruber. The sequence continues at coordinate 144,838 of NZ_RPHB01000002.1, read as the reverse complement.
ATGAAAAACAAAGGATCAACCTGGGCTATGGCCAACACAGTCAGGTGCAACCTTTGGGGACCTATTTTGCCCAAGTGGAAGTAGATGGAGTCATTACTTTTCCAAACAAAGACTTGAAACTTAGCAGGTCTCACCATTTGGTGTTGGGCTATGACCGCTCGCTCAATCCATACTTAAGGATGAAAATTGAAACTTACTATCAGCATTTGTATGACATCCCTGTCATACCAGGTGTCAATCAGACTACCTCTATACTCAACCAGGAATGGTCACTGATGACTGACCATTTGGTCAACACAGGTTTTGGCAAAAACTACGGGGCGGAATTTACCTTGGAGCATTTTACCTATCGGGACTTTTACTTTCTTTTATCCACCTCTTTTTACAGATCACAGTACAAGACAGAAGAGAACCTATGGCGAAACACCCGCTTCAATGGTAGGTACAATCTGGCCTTTACAGCAGGCAAAGAGTATCATTGGAAAAAGAACCGTTCCTTTGGAATCAACCTAAGGACCATTTATGGTGGAGGTTTATGGAATACCCCAATTGATTTGGAGGCATCCATTGTACAGGGCGGAACAGTATTGGTAGAATCCTTGGCTTTTACTAAGCAGAATCCTGCCTATTTCAGGACCGATGTACGTGTAAGTCTGAAAAGGAACCGGCCAAAGTCCACACGGACGGTGGCCTTGGATGTGCAAAATGCCACCAATAGGAAGAATGTGTTCGGTAGGTATTTCGAGCCGATGGATGGTAGTATCAACACGGTCTATCTGGTTCCCTTGATTCCAGTCCTGAGTTACAGGGTAGAGTTTTGATCGGGAGTATTTAGGGCTTGCTGAAAAAGTCTCAGGTATGCCAGATTCAAAGCGGGCGAATGAAGATGTATGCTTATACTTCGAGTGAGCCCAATGAAGAAGATGGTATGCCTGAGACTAGCCTTAAAATTTCGAATTTTGAAATTTTAAGGAGCACGGAAATCAAGCTATATCATTGAATAAGCGTGCACCTGCTTAAAAAGAAAATACTTGACAAACGGGGTATTCATCAAAATTTAAAGCATTTATTCTCCTGTTGGCGTTTTTCAGCACGCCCTATTTAAATTTTCCTGATTCTTAATTTGAGGCCCAAGAAACTAAGATGGTTGATGTCTGGCGAGGTGTGAGATGGGAAAGCTCCGATTTTATAATTCAAGTATTTACCAATAATCTATGCTTTGAGTTTTTTGAATAGTGAAACTTGCTTAGGGGTTAATTCCGGAAAATAAGTTATTCCCGTACCAATCGTGATGTAGAAAGACAAAATGAAGTGGGGACTTTTTCAAGACTCAAGACTTTAGGAATCTAGGTTTGATTGTTTTGTTCATTTATTTTATTTGTTCACGTAACGTGAACATGCTATATTTGTGAACATGAAGACCGGAGAAATAATTGAACTTGCCTTCCAAAACGTAATTCCTTTGCTACAAAGTGAAGGAAAATGGGAGCCGCATGCACAAAGAGAACTGGATGCCTTTATTACTTTACGGTTCCCTGAGGGAGAAATCCACTTCGATGCGGAAGTAAAACAGGAAGTTAGGGAGAATATCCTGCGAACTATACAGGATTTAAACAGGAGGTATCAAAATTTTCTCTTGGTGGCCTACAGAATCTACCCCAAATACCGTCAACTACTTCAGGAGATGGGAATCAATTATCTTGAAGCGAATGGCAACGCCTTTATCCGTAAAAACGGGAAATTGATCTTGATTGATAAGTTTCCTCCCATCAAAGAACAGCGTGAGGAGATCAACCGAGCTTATACCAAAACAGGCTTGCGGGTGTTTTTTCAATTATTGGTGGATGATAACAATTTGAATACCAATCAACGGGAGCTGGCCGAACAGGCCGGTGTTGCTCTGGGAAATATACCCTTGGTACTCAAAGGTCTCAAGGCAGCAGGATTGTTTGTGAATAAAAACAAGTTTGGTTATCAATGGACCAATAAGGAAGAGGCAATAGGTCAGTGGATCAATGGATATAGAACCAATCTCAAACCTACCTTATTTCAAGGGAAATATAGATTGCCTAAAGACAGGGACTGGAGGGAAATCCATCTACCAACTGAAAAAACCAGATGGGGAGGGGAACCTGGAGCGGATTTGTTGACCAATTACCTAAGACCTGAAAAGTTTATCTTATTCACAGATTTGAGAAAAAATGAATTTATAAAAGGTACCAGACTAATGCCTGATCCAAATGGTGAAATCGAGGTGTACGAAACCTTCTGGGAAACTGGAAATGAAAAAGAGGGATGTGCTCCACCGCTTTTGGTCTATGCAGATCTGATCATCAATGGGGATAAAAGAAGCCTTGATACAGCAAAATTAATCCATGAAACCTACCTCACAGAGTTATAAGGAATTGGGAATTCCATACTTCAAAGAAGTATTTGACGTGCTGGATGATACCTTCAAGTCAAAAGGTATACCCTATTACCTACTCGGAGCTACTGCAATCTCTTTGGAGCTGCTAAAGGACAATATCAGACCATCAAGAGGTACCATAGATATTGATTTTGCTATTATGCTCAGCTCTTATGCAGATTACCAGGGATTGATAAAGGATCTGTTAGGTTACAAGAACGGATTTTTCCAGTACTTGAGCAAAACATCAGTAATAATTTCAAATCGGCGATTGCGAAAGACTGGGCAGTAAAATTGGATCAATCATTAGATTACACTCTTTCTCTTCTACAATCATTCTTAAATGGAATCAAAGAAAAGCTTTAACTATTCTTGTTGCCAAATATGGTGTGTTTCTATTTACCGAAATTGGTGTAGTTCTATTTGATGATTTCATCCAAGGGGTCTTTATCTTCTTCTCCACCATGCGTCCCTTTGGGGTTGAAATCATCCGCATTTCCTATAAAAAAACATTGCCACCCCATGTAGATACCGGAAGGTTCACTGACTACATTGAAGTCATCATTTATCTGATCCGATTAAGAACCTGTCAAGGCTTTTTCTATGACAGCTTCAAGGGCAGCTTCGTTGGTTTTACTTGTTTTCATGCTGAATCGTTTTTTTAAACTGAAGTCCTTGCTGGCTTAGTCGGTACTTTTGTTTTGAACTTGTCGGTTTTTGCGGAATTGTCCATTCTACCCAGCCCTTAGTCATGGCAGGTTTTAAATAATTGTCCATGAAATTGTCTCTGTGTTTCAACTGGAGAGCCTCCATTAATTGATCCCGGCTTTTTTCTCCTTCCAGAACCAAGACTACTCTTTCTGGTTCTGATAAATTATTTAAATGAGTGACCTGCCCGGTGACTTGCCCGGTGACTTGCCCGGTGACTTGCCCGGTAACTTGTCCGGTATCATGTGCGGTGCTTGCAGAAGGGCGCCAAATCGTAACCAAAAATGTTTTTTTATCTTCGAAATCTGGAGCCTTAAGTCCTCTTTCGGCTGACAAGGCATACATTTCAGGAATCCCTGTACCAAAGCGTTCAATGGCACCTGTGAGAAACATGCAATTGGCCAAGGATGGATTAAAAGGATAAGAACTGTGTGGATCTTTTAGCTGGGAAATGTCCAACTCCTTTGGTAAGGAGCCTGGATTGGAGATCTCTATTCGGTCTTTGAAAATTGAAACCTGAATGCTGCCTTTGCTGTAATAATCTCGATGCGCTATGGCATTGATGATGCCTTCAGCAATTACTGCTCGTGGAACTTCATACGTAGTGTCTACCAGATTGGACTTACTTCTGTCACCAGTGGACAGGCTGATTTTGGAAAGTACGAAGTCAATAGCATCATCTGCCATTTGAAATACCGTACCTCCGAATTCCTTATAATCTGGAATTGGCTTAGTGACATTAGTGCCATGGAAATGTGCACACTTGACTGTGGCTGATGGAAAGTACATCTGGGGATTTTTACCAAAAGCCAGTATGGCACTGTTGGTCAGCAGACCTTGCTTCAACAAGTTTAAGTGTGATAGGATTTTTTCTTTTGAGTCTGTTTCTTTGAGAGGAAAGTTACGCTTGGCCCTTGCTTCCCTCACAAAGGTCATCAGTCCCTCTTTCGAAATATCACCTAGGCTGGCCTTGCTAAGCGTATTGCCGTCAAATTCATCTGTGTCTATTTTTCCGATTTGCTTAAGGTAAAGGATGGCTGAACGGTAGATTTCCTTTTTGAGATCATCCAATGCCTCAAAGCGTTTTCTGGAAACCTTGTTCCCAACTTTATCGATAAACTTAAGCTGCTTGGGATGACGATTCGAGGCTTGCGTACCTTGGATAAAAACCCAACAAGGTTTAAAGTTTTCCTGTGCAGCATTGAATTCTCGTTCAGTAGGGGAAATACCCTCTGCATCTTCAAATCCATACTCAGCCCCCAATATTCCCAAGTAAATATCAGCCTTTTTAACTTCAGAGAGGTAAACTTTTCCAGGGCTATCACCTGTAGCTGCTACCTCCTCAAACAAAAAGACATCAAAAAACAGCCTCAACAAATCATCCTCACGAACATAGGATGCTACAGCTTGCCTGAGAGCTGCAAACTCTTTTTGAACACTTGATATGAAGATGGTTTCTTTTGGCATTTGATTTTATTTGCTAAGGAGTTTCTGTTAAAAAAAATACAAATTATTGATTTCCTCGTTTGTATTTTGATTTATGATCAAATTTTAACCAACCTTTCCAGTTGGTATGTATTAGAGCTTCAACATCTAAAATATCCAAAACATGGATAAATAAATATAACTCAAGCTTTTTGGATAAATCATAGGCTTGTCCTGATGAAATAGTTTCAGGTAACTTTCCACTATGCATCAGTTCATCTCTGATGGTTTTTAATTCTTTCAAGTCAAGGGAAACATCCCAATTATTTCGTAAAAAATGGTTGTTGATTTTTCTTTTAAAAATCTCATCCCATGCTGTTATTTTTGAGATACTATCCAGAATATTGGATTTTTGAGATTCATTAAAAGCAGTAGAATTATTTTCAAAATGTTCTTTTGATATTCCTTTCAACTCAAGTTTAAGTGACTTTAGGTTGTCACACAAAACCTCCCAAGTATTTTCTTTATTTGTCTTTTCTCTTAGCCTTTCACTTCCAAGTCTTTCTAGAGAAATAATTAAAGTTGTTAATTTCAACTCTATAAGTTTAGTGGATGATGCGATCGCTAATGTATGTCCAATATCATTGATGCTTTCAAAATCAAATGTATTTAGTTGATCCAGTTTTAATAGTCCCTGATTAAAATACTTTAAATAGTCGCTTTTTCTTTCTAACATTTTATAATCTCCTCCAAAAAATTCTCCAGAAGTATATTTATTTAAATACACCAGTTGGGTATCATTTATTGTTAAGGCTCTATAGAAAGCTTGGCCGCAGATCAAAGGTCTAATCAAAATGCACAGCTTTCTTAACAGATCATTTGCAGTATCAATAGCTATATTATCACCCTCTAATACTACTTCATTTCCTTCTAAAATAGCTCCTGTTAAGATTTGAGTCCTTCTTGCTGTTGATTTAGAATGTTTAGTGGTTTGAATAATTATCTTAATTCCTTCATGTTCGCAATCAAGGGAAAAGGGAATATATACTCCTATTAACTTTGTTGATACTTTTTGTATGGATCCTATTTCACCGATTGTTAAGGTATGGCATAATGCTACAACATCATTGTTAATTGATTGAAAATCATGTGCAATTTGTCCTTTACATGACTGTCCATTTTCCAATTCACCAGAAAATTCAGCCCATTCAAAATCGCCAGATTTGAATTTCGATGTATTAAACCAAATTAATACCCCAGTAGGAAAACATAAAAGCTCAAAGGAAATATTTTCAGATATCTTGTCTTTTGCCAATACACCTGACCCCTTGAATTTTTTAAATTTAGAGGTACCAAGAATTGATTCGGGAATGATATGTATGGATTTGTTAAACATTCTATAACCTTAATCTTTCTAAAATAGGAGGGGAGATATTCCGGATCCTTTGGTTCTCAATGGGGGAGGGGATTTATCAAATCCAGAAAAAGCAAATGCCTGAAATGATCCTGAAAACCCAAAGCCAGACCTTCTAAGCTTAGGTCCGGAGAAAACCAGTTCCAAAGTAAATTAACTTCCGTGCAGCGAATCGCCTGAAGCCCTCTTTTCACAACTGCATATTCAATAAAAACCTTTAAAAATTACCTGGAATTTAAGACAGTACCTCGATTGGCGGTAGTTTTCATCTGTCGTCAGGTGTTACTATCTTCATATTTATTAGTTCGTCCAAGGTCTGGTTTCCCACAATTTGCAAAACAGGATTTTTTCTCCGTTCTAACCAATCCTTGTGAGCTTTTAAGGTTCTGTTAGCAAGTCCTGTAGTATTGTCGTAATCTTTTGCCCAAGCAATAAATTCATTAAACTGCTTTACTCTATTTTCATCAGTATAGATAACGTCTCCGTACCTCTCCAATTCCCGTTTTTTAAGCCGTTCAATTCTAATCTCTTGTGGTAGATACAAGAATACTATCAAGTCAAAATCAGGAAATAAATTATCTCCCCACTGAATAATTGAGCCGCCTAATATCCAATTTTCAGTTTCACTCAAGTCCTTGGAAATAAGTTGGTTTCTTTCGTTTGGGTCTCGTCTTTGAGTGAAAGGTGGCTCTGTCTTTATCCAAAAATAGTCATCACTGTCAAAATATTCTATGCCTAATTTGTCAGCTAATAACTTTCCTAACGTTGTTACTCCACTTCCTGATGCCCCAAATATATGTAGTTTCATTGTTTGCTGTGTCCTCTTAAAATTACCGCCAACAATTACTTTCCACAATAGCGGATAGCATTCCATTTCGGCATGTTTTAATAATATCATCTAAACTCACATTTCCCCAAACCTACCCATTCCCCCTCGCCCAAATAATACCCCATACAAGGTAATTTTACCAATCCTTTTAATAAAAAGAACTCCTGGAAGGAGTTCTTTAAGGGTAATTCAAACTTCTGCTACTATCAATTTTAGGAGGGGTACTCTACTTTCTTATTCCAAAATAATCCGCACGATTTTACAGGGACTAATTATAAACTACTAAAAATAAATTATATCTACCAAAAATCAAGGTTATTAACGGTTTTTTCATTTCTAATGGATATTCCGGCTGATAACCTGTCCCGAGCATCGGGATTGACCCCCAAAAATAGAAGGGGAGATATTCCGGATCTTTTGGTTCTCAATGGGGGAGGGGATTTATCAAATCCAGAAAATTAAAAGCTCGGAATGATCCAGGAAAGCCAATGTCAGATCTTGTAAGCTTAGCACCTAAGAATACCAGTCTTACAGTAGATGAACTTCCCTGCAACGAATCGCCTGAAGCCCTCTTTTCACTATTTTAATCTCAATAAAAACCTTTAAAAATTACTTGGAATTTAAGAAAGTGCCTCGATTACCTGCCGTTTTTTTTCGGTTTTTTCAATACCCTATAGTTGCAAGCTTTGTTTTCTTCGAATTCAATCCTATGCTCGGAAAGAAGTTGAACAATTATTTTTCTTGTTTCATTTTCGTCCAGACCAAATTTTTCTCCAAGGTCAATTTCATTTAATTGACCATCATTCTCTATTAAAGCGTTGTGATATCTATCTTTATTTTCCATAACTCATTTGTTTTTTAACTGCTATCATCATATGTGGACTAAAAGGTAATAGATAACTGTCGTTTTCTGTAACTTGTATAAGTTCTAATAATGTTTTCTGTTTTTTGTCATCCATCATATTGGTAAAGTAATCTTTGTCCAACCAAGCCATACCTTCAACAGCGTAAGTATTAAGATGGGTTAACTCTTGATTTAAAAACTCGTTTTTTAACTGTTCAGGTTTATGGTAATATGCCTCAGCCAAAAGCCAAGGAAAATCATCTGGTGGATTATGAATTCCCGTTGTTAATTCCTCCCTGCACATTTCAAAAAATGGTCTTTTGTGAATTAGACCATTTAGAAGACCTACTAAAGTTGATGCAGTATAGTTAATTGCAAAACCCAAAATAATTCCGTTATTTTTTAGGACTCTTTTTGCTTCGCAAATGGTTAAATCTCTGTCTTCCTTTTTTTGAAGATGGTAAAGAGGTCCGTGTAAAATTATAAGGTCTGCAAAATTATTAGGGAATTCCAATTTTCGTGATTCACCAAAGTGAACAGAAAACTTATTTTTCAATTTATTAGTCCTGTTTTGAGCCAATTTAATATGTTTGGCAACTGGTTCTACCAAATGAACCTGATGCCCTTTTTCGGCAAGCCATTTAGAATATTTTCCCGTTCCACCACCAATATCAATTATTGTTGAAGATGAAGAAGGAATATATTTTTCTATGAGCGTTTTAATTCTTTCAAATTCAAATACTCCCATTCCTTTATCAAGTCTGGTTTCTTCTGACACTTTATTGTAAAACACTTCGATGTTTCTGCTTATTAACTGTTTACTATTCATTTTTAATCACTGAATTATCATCACGATCTGAAATGCAGAGCAGTTTGTACCGTGATAAAGCAATCGATTTACAATCAATCGCTATTGTTTAAAATTTGATGAAATAACTGGATATGATTATCTGTGCATTAAAAAATCGGATGATTTCTATGCGTTAAATACTCGTTTTGTTGAGTTTATCCTTTTGAGAAGGACACAGATAATATGTTATTTTAGTAAAACAGAATGTAAAGATAGAAATTTTTGAATAATGCTATACGAGATTGTGGTTTTAATTGCAGGTAACATTATGCTTTCCGTTATTACAATAGAAATCTCCCATCCCCAAACTTACCCATTTCCCCTCACCCATAAAATACCCTGTACAGGGTAATTTTACCATAAACTGACTTAAAATTGTTAAAATATTTGGCATTATAGAATAAAAGTGGAAGAATTGAGAATTTCTTATTAGAAATACAATCAAAAAGTATCCGGATCTTTGCAAGTTTAACCTTAAGAACCAAACCCTCAACTTTACTTTTAACTGTAAATTGAAACTTTGGAGGGCGGGAACGAATTCCGACCGGGCCGGCGAAGGCCTTGAGCGTGGATAGAGCCTGTCCCGATTTTTTTCGGGAATTCGGAATTCTTGATCTTTTTGTTACTTTTTGCATCAAGGCAAAAAGTATAAGACCAATCTCCTACCATTACTCCACTCCAATAAAATACCCCATACAAGGTAATTTTACCAGTCCCTTTCAATAAAAAGAACTCCCCGGAAGGAGTTCTTAAAGGGTAATTCAAACTACTGCAACTTTTAATTTTAGGTGGAGTATTCTACTTTCTTATTCCAAAATAATCCTCACGATTTTACAGGGACTGATCATTAACTACTAAAAGTAAATTATATCTACCAAAAATCAAGGTTGTTAATGGGATTTTTATTTCATTGAATATTCTGGCCGATTTTGACCCCCAAAAATAGGAGGGGAGATATTCCGGATCCTTTGGTTCTCAATAGGGGATTTACCTAATCCAGAAAAAGTAAATGCCTTAAATGATCCAGGAAATCCAAAGCCAGACCCTGTAAGCTTAAAACCGGAGAAAATCAGTCCTACAGTAGATGAACTTTCCTCCAACGAATCGCCTGAATCCCTCTTATCGCTATTGTAAATTTAATAAAAGCCTTTAGAAATTACTTGGAATTTAAGACAGTACCTCGATTGTACCTTCGTTGTTCCTTTTCGTTCTGCTTTTCAGTTAGCGTTGGGAAAAACATACTCTTTGCCAAGTTTTGGTTTGTGTGTTGGCTGGCGCAACTTGGCAATCCCGATGGGTCGGAACAAGTTGTGCATGGCTTTAGCGGAGGCATTCTGTGCAATATGTTCAATTATTGTGGAATTGTGCCTATGCCCTGCACGGACAGATGGAAATCGATAACAACCTTGTGGAAAATTCAGTTCGCCGCCTGGCAATTGGACGAAAGGCCTACCTTTTTGCCGGATCCCATCAGGCAGGCAAAATGACCCCTGCCATGTACTCCTTCATGGCAAGCTACAAAAAGAATAAAATCAACGAGTTCGATTGGCTAAAGTATGTGTTCGAAAGAATTCAGTCACATAAGCAAAAAGACCTTTATCAACTTCTGCCTTCAAACTGGGAAGAATACCGTCCCAAATAAAATCAATCCCATAAAAGATGGGGTTGGTCGGATGGATACTTTCATCTTGCAAACTCCTACAAATTGGCCGGTGATCAATTAATAGATATTGCACTTAAGAATGAAGCGCCATGGGATCTGTTTTGTCCAGCTGTATACAATTACCGACATGCAACAGAGTTATATTTAAAGTCTGTGTTTGGCTCGGCTAAGCAAACTCATAATCTAAAAACACTCTTCGAAAAATTTAAGAAAAGTTTCAAAGAAAAATACGATCAGGACTGTCCCGATTGGTTTACAAATATTATCTTGACTTTCGACACGTTTGATCCTTATGGCACAATTTTCCGTTATGGCGGAGATATAAATTCAGACCAAGTATTCATCGATTTTATCCAAATGAAAACTTTAATGGGATGGTTGGCCGAATCATTTCAAAACATCCGGAGACATCAAGGTCTTCCGGATGTTTGAGATAGATATTATTGTTCCTGATAATCTAAAGCCTGCTGGATGAATCCCATAACTTTAGATACTTCTTCAATTGAGGCTACCCCTAATTCTACATCTCCGTTACCCCACCGTCCAAGATCCGTAACATCCTTACATATATTTTCAGGATCTATCAACTCACTAAAAGGCATATTTAAAGATAATCTAAGACGAGATTTTTGCGGAACAATGTCAACAAAATTTGTAGATGTTTTATAAGCGATATAAAGCTTTTTGAACTCTTCTTTGACAGAACCATCCAATTCCAGAATCCGCTTCCTCAACTCGTGAAAGACGATTAGCATTTCGCCAGACAGATATTCATAATCACTTATAGTATATTCATTTGCAACTCGCCTTTCTTGTTCAACATATCTTGTTAACACCTCTTCTGACAGGTTAGGATATTTCCAAACGTTAGTTGCGATTTCAGCTAATTGACCAGCTCTTTCCTGAATATGAATTTCATTCCATTCTTCCACCGTTCTTAGGTAATTATTCAAGTTAAGTGGCGATTGATTAAATCCACCTTCAATCGTTTTCTTTTTTTGAAACGGACGATCACTCAGTTCCGAATTGTAGCCTGTCAATGTCAGGTTGCCCAATGTATGCAACCAAGTATTTTGTATTTCTTTCCAGTTTTCACCCAGCATCTGCTGCCATTCGAGTTTGAGATTTTCATTCTGCGGAAGTATATGTTCTATAGTGTACTCACTGATAGGCACCCATTCTTTTCGCCGGTAATTTTCCACTCTGCTGAGGAAGTAAGTTTTTGATCGGAAATTATATAGATCTTTCACTTTAATTTCACGGATAAATTCACTGTCGTTCGGAAACCTCTTGTAACCGTTAAAGAGTTGCATCGTAGCAGAAAGGCTACCCAAATAATCCAATTTATTGACGGATTTATATAGTGTGAGAAAAGTTTTGTTCAGACTGTTGGTAGCAATTCCACAAATCGCTCTTCGAAAAACATAATTTTCCACTAATTGCAAGACAGCTAAAAAGCCTCTTTTATCGATCACTTGCTTGCTGTAATCATTATACACAGCCAGTAAGAATGGATAAGACACATCTACACGTAGTTCTTTCAAGTTTTTAAATGCTTTCAATAAGTCTGGATCCTTTTCTTTCAGCAATACCATGTTGGCATAATAAGAGGCGTACTCTGTGATATCCGCTACAATATCTTCTATCAACAATCCATTCGCATAGGATTTGAATGCATTGTAAACAAGATTAATATTTGGTATAACACCCGTCTTCGTAGAAAGGTAGTCCCGCATAAATCGATCGAAAAATGCTACATAATCGTTTCCATAGTTTTGTTCCATCGGGTACCAATACTTTTCATACAACCTCGTTTGGGTCTGGATCTCTTGTCCCATTAAGATATAATTACGAATAAGATCCGCTTGAGACAAATCTAAACCGGTGGAATTCATACTCTCGAAGATAAGCTGCGGATTATCTTTACCCTTTTCGAGCGTAACATCTACAGCAAACAACTTCATTATACCGTTATATAATGCATTGACGTTTTCTCTGTTAATGTTTTCCCTAAAAAATTGATAGTTTTCAAAAACCCGTTGAGAATATTTCTCCGGCAATGGAAGATCATTCAGAAGACTTAAATAAGTCTCTTTATCCTTTCTGGTTAGCAAAAGCTTATATCTTAACTCATTATCTTCGTCCGCATTCAAAAGGTAATAGTTTTTTAGCTTTGAAGCATTGGTTTCTATCTCTATTTCATTATTCTTTAGGAACTCCGATAATGCTAAAACAATTAAACTAACGGTGGTTACTCGCTGTTGTCCATCGATAATAAGCAATTGTGGCACATCCGTGGTATTATAAATGCTCTCCTGAAAATAAACAACGGATCCCACAAAATGACCTGAAACAGATTTATTATTTCCTGCTCGTAAAATATCATACAGTAATTGTTTACATTGTGATAATTGCCAGCTATACGTTCGCTGATAAATCGGGATTACAAATTGTTTTGGTCCTTTAAGGACGGTTAAAAGGTTTGTAGAGGTTGCTTTCATAATTGCTAATACTGTTTTGACCAAATAATCATCTCCAATAAACTATTAATCAGACTTTTTATGGTGTAGGATGATATAGGATAGCCAGTTCTTGATGTCCCATGAAGATATTCGCTACAGGCGCCATGAATAAATTTGGTATGTGACGAAATTGTACTGTCCTGATATACTGTTGAAGTCGGTAAAAAGCCATTTCTGTGATCAGGGTTTCCAAGAAGATACTTATAAAAATCGCCGGTAAATGTTGGTGATCCATTTCCATTTATATATCTATCAGGCACAACGTTTTTGTTTCTATTATTAAGAGCCTTGTAAATCTCCTCATGGGTTTCTCTTATATCACCAATAATGCCACGGAAATTAGCTGGATCGCTTTCGACATTACGTTTAATAATATTTATAACAGTGATTTCTTTGTTGGCAGGTAGCAAAGATCTTTCAAACGCATCAAAAACTTCAGTATTCTCTCGCTTTATTCGCAATGGCTCGGCATTTTGAACGCAGTATAAAAGCTCATCTAATAGCTTCTGTTGATCATCCGGCTTCTTAATAAACATTCTTTCGTCAGTATAATATCTTTTAAGTGTAGCAAATTCTGATTCGTCACCTGTCAAAATAAATCTTGGAAATCTAGGGACAGTGGAGTCTAGATATTTAAGTGCAGCTGTTATAAAAGAAGGATCTTCTTTAGCTTGATCATCTTTTAGAAGACATTTGATATCCAAAACAACAGCTGCGTATCTATGTACGTATTTGGGTAATAGTTTTTGCAGCCCTTCCAGACTATTAGCAGGAGCAACGGTTATCCCTTCGGCAAATGCTTGGTTTTTAAAATCTTCAATAAAATCTTGATTGTCGTCTACTATAATAATACTATTCATATATTTTGCTATCTGGTGTTGGTAATTCAATGGTTAAAGAGAAACCCTTTTTATTTTTTTCCTCTATAATAAGTTTTCCTTTGTGTGCTTCAACAACTCTACTTATATAATTTCCTCCGATGCCTGAACCCTTACTTTTGTTTCCTTTCTCAAACGCCGTTATAAAATCTTTTTGGGTTAATTCATAAGCATTTCCGTTGTTAGAGTATTCTATAGCAACGACGTTTCTCCTGCTTGAATGCCGGACGTTAAAAATAATCTTGTTGGCTTTGCTATTGTTACTAAATGCATGCCTTTCTGCATTAATAAGCAATTGATCTAACAATTCTTTGAAAGAAGGCTTGTGGATAAGAACTGTAACTGTATCGCCTTTAACTTCAATACTATACTTAGCGTTTTGTTCAACAGCCTTTTGCTCTTTATATTCTTGTAGGAAATCTAACATATTAGCTTCCTTGAGGTCTTCCGGCAACAATTTAAAATTCATCACTTTATCAACATTGGTAAGGATATCGCTTAAATGTTGTGTTTCTTTAGAAAGTTTGTCTATTAATTGATTTAATGTATAATTATCAGGAACAGCTATTTGTTGCTCAATTTCCGGATCAACATCTAATTCAATTTTGTCGTATTCTTTTAATTGGCCAATATCTTCCCTTTTTACAATTCGTTCTATACGTTGGCTAATGCCATTTAATCCTGAAAAGGTTGGTCTTAACTGATGTGTTAGTATTTTAATAACATCCGCCTCAGCCTGTTTGGTTTCCTCTTTATACCCTAATGCTTTAATACGATCTTCAACTCGTTTTCTTTCCTCTGATATTAGATTAGCTTTTTGTGATTGCACAAACTCATTCTGCGAATCTAAAGTCATATATGGTATAACAGTTTCCTTAAGGCCCGCTATGCTGATATAAGGCATTACCGCGCCTAACTTGCGCCTTTCGATTTGATCTTGAATGAAAGTGGAGTGAAGTTGATAATATAAATACTCAATACTTAATTCCATTCTATTATTTGGAATAAGCACATATACGTTGTTATGAGGTAAAATTCTTGGAGTTTCATTTGTAGGCTTAAAAATTGTTGCCTTTAAGTTATCACCAATACGAGCTACTAATATACATTCCTCAGATACTATATTTCGCTCATATTTAAGCTGATCACTAATACCTTCAATATTTTGAATGTTTAGATTACTATCTAGGATATCTTTTGATAACTTCTCTACTTTAATTAGAGGGATATCTCCGTCCTTATGAATAAAAGATTTCTCAGGATTGATACCTGCTTTTATGTGCACCAAATCAGCCAAAAACCTTGCTTTCCCTTCCTTTAGCATTGTATTGGCAAGCAAGAATTGCGCATCATAAGATTCCGCCAATAAATTTGCATCTGGTCTTAGATCTTCAAAGTGTACTAATTGTGCATTCTTATCAAACGTGTCTTTTGCAACATATAAACGAATAATCTCGTCATTGTCCAAAATCACAGATTTTGCGGTTTGATCGCTAATATTAGCTGTTATAAAGTGGACGCGATTACGTAATTGTCTAGTCTTGTTTTTATTAAGAATAAGTATTGAAGACTTAGCATCAGTATAGGGGCGCAACGTACCATAAGGAAGACTAATTACAGTTTCTATAACATCGCTTTGTATTAATAACTCTCTAATTCTTTGTTCTATCCCTTTTTTTACTAGAAATCCATCTGATACTGTTAACACTGCTTTACCAGTTGCTTTCAATTTAGACAATGCAAACAACACCATTGCTCCGAAACTTTTTCCCGATTTAGGAGCAGGAAGGTTATATTGGCTATAAAGCTCAAAGTACTCCAAAGAATTTGTAATGCCATTTGCAGGTAAGTCAGCTATGATATAATCGAATTCTTTTTGGTTATTTATTTGACCGAAACAATCTTCAGCCTCAATGCGCACATTTAAACCGTGCATTGCAAGATTCATATTGCCCAGTTGAGCTATACGTCTGTTAATTTCTGATCCATAAGCATAAAAACCATCATATGCTTTAAGTGAGGCTTCAATAAGTAAGCTGCCTATTCCAGCTACAGGATCATATAGGGATGCCCCATTTTTTACATCCAACAACTCCACCATTAATTCTCGCAAACTATAAGGCGTATGATTGAGAGATGATCTATTACCATCTAACGATACTATGGTGATTAGATATTCATATATGTTACCGAATTCATCATCACTTAAATGTTTTGTATCTATTTGTTTGACGAAATGCCATATTTCTTGAATTTTCGATTTATCAAGTTTTGAAAGCAATCGAGAACATTCTTCGAATACTCCTTCCGGCGCAATGAAATAATCTTCCAAAGATTTAAGCCCTTGAATTAGTGACCGACCACCATCGATAAGACCGGCCAAAGAATTTAATAGGTGCTTATCAAAGTCCAATGGATAATTACGGCCTGAACGATGATTAATATCTAAGAGCCTTTTGTAATAAAACAAGACAGCTATAATAAACTGTATGTCAGCTTGAATAAATATACCCCTCAGGACATGAGTTAGGTAATCATAGCTTGTCAATATATTTTTCCAATAGTAATCATGCACTAGGACAATATGTCCATTTACATTCTGGAAAAGAGATGGGTAGTTTTTTACACGAGCGTATATTTGATTAACCTTTAGGGGCTCTCTATCACTTCGCAAATAATATCCATTGCTATTTATTGCTGAAGCAATTTCTTTCGCCCGCATAGGACGATTATTTTCGTTTAATACTTTTTGTATCGCTTCGTGTAAAGTCATTATTTTTATTTTTCGCTTTCTTTATTAACTTTCCAAACCCTTTTGGCTCCAAATTATTATCTCTTAACCACTTTAATCCAAACAATATTTGATCCCTGGTATATTGCTTTTTCCGATCGCTCCATTTATAAAAGTCCTCAATCAATTCATTATCTGATATCGACGTTCCCTGAATAATTCTGTTGTTCCATACGGCATAGATAGTTGCAATTATCTCTACTTCCGCTTCAGTGGTTTGATAAAGCAGATTAAATAATCTTTCCAATCGCTCCTGTGCAGGGGCAAAATAACCTTGATAATATCCTTCTATTTTTTCCTCTTTTGTTAAAGAAATGAAGCGTAGATTTTGCGAGTCAAACCATTTCTGCATTTTGAAATGGCCATATATAGATTTCATAAAAGCGTTATCATACGGACCTGCAGCCTGGTAGTAATAATTTTGGTTCAAGTCTGCCTCGATGATATGTTCAGCCAGGAACTGGACTTTTTGAAATTTGATATTGGAAAAGTTGGGATCATCCTTAAATACTGACACAACTTTTCCAGCTAAAACTTGCCGTGCAAATCCTTTTCTGTTGGAGGGGATATCTAAATGTTCTGTGTCACCATAGCATACGTCCGGTTCTGCAGCAATTAAAATAGGATCACTTTCTATATCGTAATTGTCACTAACTTTTACTTGTCCATTCATCAACATAGGCAATAGCCAATCCCGGAGTTGAACAAGTTCTTGGTTTTGTTGGAGATTGATTTGTTTCTTTTCCTCCAAACATTGGGCAATGTTGTAATATTGCTCAACAATTTCCTTTGGAGGTAAAACAACTTTATAGGAATTTACAAACGAATCGAATAAGAAATTTTTAATCCCGCTTGTTTTGCCTTCATATCCAAAGAAAACACCTGCATCATATAGGCGTTGCCATTCTTTCTGAAAATTGAATATATAATTTTCGTGTTTTAAAGATATCGCTTTACAAAAGTTCGAACAAATAACACCCGTATCAAATCTCTCAAAGGTCTTATTAGTCAATAAAGCAATTCTCCCTGTAGATTGGGTTGGACTACCACCTGATATCTCTATAATGAAATCATTTGATTTTAGCGCTTTTGACAAATTATTTTTCAAAATAAACCGTTGTGGCGCTTTTACTTCTCCTTTTCCATTAAGTCCATTGATATCCGCTCCTCTAACACAATAGACTCTTTCGGTATAGTTTCCTTCTTCCATGTCTTTTCCCCAATCTCCAGCCTTGGTCTCCTTGATCCAATCACTAAACACCTGAACTTCCCATCCCTCCGGAATCTCTCTTTTCAACACTTGATTATACACCATCTTACCACCGGAAGATTTATAAGGTTTACCGGTCTCATTCGGAAAATCAAACTGCACAAACCAATAATTATACAGCGTTTTTGCCATTTGCTCCAGCTCCTCATTGATTTTATTATTTAGTTCAATCTTATCGTCTAAAGCAGAGAGTACCTCAACTATTTTTTGTTGAGTTGCTATATTGTGAATATGTAACTCTAAATTTTTAAAATTAGTTGTAGCTTGAGCTAAAGCAGGTACACCAACGTGATTTTTAAATGATAGCAATTTTTCTTGTCCATACTTAGTTCTCATTAAGTACGAGAAATAGATGGGATTTACAGACGATTTAAATCTAACTCTAAATTGACTTTGAGAAATAACATATCTGTCAAATTTTGAATCTTCTGGTATATAGGCTACTTGACCTAAAGTTCCTCGATGAGTTATTACAACATCACCTCTTTTAGCATTTGCTTTACCTAATTTATTTGCTTTTTCTTCAGAAACATAGTTAAACCCTACCTCAACTAATTTATGACTATTTAAATTTGAGCCATTTAAGACCGGTACTCCAAAATCAATAAAGTTATCAACTTTTATATCAGAGCCAAATGGTCCCATTGAGATTTCTTCGATAAATAAAGATAATTTAGTTTCTTTCATACTCCAATCCTTTCAACTGTTTCTGAATTTCCACATCCAACTTATTTCCTTCTTTAAAAAGTTCAGCTAATCGAGTTTCAAATCCATTCATTTTATCAGAAAATTCTTCTGGCGTGATATCCACATACTCTATCTTCACCTCAAAATATTGACCTGCAGAGAAGCTATAGTTTTTCTCTTTTACCTCATCAGCATTGACAATCACACTCAGGTCTTCTACTACTTCCTTATTATGAAAGGTGTTGACAATCCTTGCTTCTTCTTCCCGTGTGAGTACCGTACGCTGATTTTTGCCTTCCTTGACCGTTTCACCCAATTTACTGGCATCCATCAACACGATCTGTTCTCTACCTGCTTGCTTATCTATAAAAATCACCGATACATTTGTACCCGTACTGGCAAAAATATTGCTTGGCATACTAACTATCCCTCGCAACCATCCCTTGTCAATGAGTCTTTCACGTATTTTTTTCTCAATACCGCTTTGTGCGGTAATAAATCCTGTCGGTACAACAATAGCGGCCTTGCCGTTTTCGCTAAGGCTATACATAATATGCTGTATAAAGAGCAAGTAAATCGCCATCGACTCTTTTTTCGCTTTGGGTACCTTCGGGATACCTGCAAAAAAGCGTTCTTTGAAACGATCGGTATCTAGATGCTCTCTAAAATCTGAGAAATCCAGCTTAAAGGGGGGATTGGACACAATGTAATCAAACTTTTGCTTTTCCAGATAGTACGGCTGCGCAATGGTATTGGTCTTGATCACATTCGGAATGCTGTGTGTCAAATTGTTTAAAATCAAATTTAATCGCAGCATCGTGCTCGATTTCTGCGAAATATCCTCTGAATAAATGGTGCATCGATCTTCGCCGATATTGTGTGCCAAAGACATCAATAGGGAACCTGATCCCACACTAGGGTCATAACAGCGCGCCTTCTTAACATCACCTTCTACCAAGATATTGGCAATGATACGGGCTACAGCATTGGGTGTATAATACTCGGCATATTTCCCTCCCGAATCAGAGTTGTAGTCCTTGATAAGATACTCGAAAATATCTTTAAAGAAATCGTATTTCTCCGTAAAGTAGTCTTCAAAGCTCTCTTCGAAACTAAACTCAAACAGTTTGTTGACCAGAGCCTTACAAAAGTCGTCCCGTTGCGATGAATCTGTGATATAATTACTTAGTTCATCGAATAATCTATCTTTCGCACCCGAAAACGATTTGATAGAAAACACATCTGCATTCTCGACACCAATATCCCGTAAGGTGTCGTCAAAAGTTTGGGCAAAATCATCGGAATTCTGTGTGTTGTACAAATGCGAAATCAGTTGATGAGGTTTCAGGCGCGGCACATTTTCATCCAATAAGTCCATCAATAGCTCATACTTATCACTTTGGGTATCGTATAGATTTTTCAGGTTCTGGTAGAACTCTTTGTTATCCGCTATTTCGGGTCGCAGTCTTTTTACTTCGAACCGGAATTTATCGTTTAAGAACTTATATAGAAATACTTGTGTGATAATTTTAAATTCATTACCATCGTTGCCCAAACCGTAATTGGCACATACGCTTTTCAGGCTATCAATCAGTTGTTTGGTTTTCGTGGTATAGGTAATATCGTGTGTCATGTTTTATATATTTCCGCGTAATTGGTAATATTCTTTCCCAATCAAATTACTTATGTTTTGACGCGTGGCAGCGTCCAGTTCCATTTTTTCTTTCAGTACAAACTGTTGAGCGACTAGTTTGACAACATAACGATCAAACCAGGCTTGATTTTCTAAAATATCTTCCTGACCTTCCAGTTTTTCGTCTACTTCAAACTTCACTTGCATCAAAGCTCGATGCAACTGCATTTCTTTAGCCGACAAAGTTCCTTTCTCTGTCAAACGCTTATGAATTCGAGCATATTTCTCATCATGATTATACTTTGCCCGTAGCAAGGCATTTTTACGATTCAGTTCTTTAGCCTGATCATATATTTTGCGGAGCAGTTGCATATTTTCCACCATGTCTTCCTGATTGGTTTCCGATAGGTTTTTCTTTCGGAAGATCCTTTGCAGCTCTTCTTTTAAACTAATAAAATCAGGATCACCTGTGTCAAAATTTTGTTGTAAGGCTTCCCTTGTTTTGCGAAGTTGGTCTTTGTATTCATCTGCCAATCGTAATTCCTCTTCACCTACTTTAATAAATTGGAAAATGATATCTTCCAGTGCTGCGTCTAACAGGTTGCGGGTTTCGTCACTACTCTCTAGGCTTTCTATAAAGTTTAGATTATCCAATCGGCTTTGCGCTTCCAAGAGTAGGCGGTTCAGCACGGCGAAGTCCACTAATTCTCCCAGACCTTCGTAGCCATTAATTGCAATAATGTTTTTCAACTCTTTGGCCGTACGTAGTGCTTTGACCAGTCGTATCAATTCATGCTTATTATGTATCGCGGCAGTTTGCTGGGAGAAAATCTCTTGGTTCTGCGTGTCGTAATGAAATAGCGTTTCTTGGATTTCGCTGATCTCCGTTTCAATCTCTTCTTTCGATTTGAAGAGATACGAATACATTTCCATCTCATCGCCTAACTGTTCTTGCAACTCCTGAAAATAGAGTTGATTGGTTCGATCAAATGCTGTAGAGATATCTGCAAAATCCACAACATAACCGTACTGATAGTTTTTGTAAGGGCGATTTACACGGGTCAAGGTCTGTAGGAGGTTGTGATCCTGAATTACTCGTGCCAGATAAAGCTTTTTCAAACGTTTAGCATCAAAGCCAGTCAATAGCATGTTGTAGACAAATAACACATCTATCTTACCACTTTTAAAAGCCTCAATCAAATCTTTACGGATCTGCTTGTCATTCTCGTCGTGAAGTATCAAGGCGGCGGTGAGCTTTTCTTTGCGACGATCTCCGTAAGCAACAGATGGTTCTGCGGCGATTGCTAGATTTTGCACATTTATTTCTTGAATGCCGTATTGCTCTTCAAACAGCTGAAATAACATCTTAGCCTGCTTAGATGAATCACAAACGACCATACCTCCCAATGATTCATCCCGCGAGTAATCCCTGAAGTCGACTAGATCTCTTGTGATATAGTCCAGTAAACCTTGTGCAAATCTTCGGTCGGCATATACATCTGAGGTTTTGATATCTCCTCGAAGTACCTTAATCTGCTCCATCACTTCTTTCATCTCCATCTTGAAGCTTCCTTCAATTTCTTCACGAATAAGTCGTAAAGTATAGCCGTCAGCGATAGAGCGATTGTAGTAATATTTGTGAATGTAATTACCAAACAATAGTTTTGAATCGTATTCCTTTGCAACTTCTTTTAAAAGAGGAGTACCAGTCAAGGCGATCTTAATAGCATTTTTATCTGAATTTATCAGATTTGCCAAATAGTTACCTTTCGGATTATAGCTACGATGTGCTTCATCAAGGAAGAAAATTCGCTGTGTATTAATATCGTAGCCGATATCTTCGGAAACAGTAGAATCTTCACTAAATTTTTGAATATTAACAACCGTGATTTCGGCTTGTCCGCTATCGTTATGAATGGCACCAACCACTTTTAAATCTGCAATAAACTCTTGCCGGGAATTAACCTTATTGACTTTCAACCCACGTTTAGCAAATTCGTTAGAGGCTTGGATTAACAAATCCAAGCGGTCTACAATAAAGTAAAACTTAGGAATAATGTGTTTCTTCTGATAATAGTCGGTAAGATGTTTTACATTGTAAAACGCCAAAGCAGTTTTTCCAGAACCTTGCGTATGCCATATGATCCCCTTAGTCTTTCCTTCCTCCAGTTTTGAAGCTATCGCCATGGTTGCAAATACCTGAGGGTACCGCATAATGTGCTTTTGCAATCCGTTTTCTTCGCGAACATAGGCAATAGAATAACGTAAGAGGAAAGCCAACCGCTCTCTGCTGAACAATGATGTTAGCATGCGGTGTGTAGGCGTATACGGCTCCTTGTTGGTTTTGAACTCCGGGCTGTGTTTTATAACCAATAGGTTATTATCCTTTAGGACGAAGTTTTCCTGATCTTCAGATAGGTTGATCAACTCTTGTTTAACTGGATAGTCTACATCTTCTCTGAAATAATTAAAATGCAGATCAGCATAGGCAGAGGTAGCATAGAAAGCACCAAACACAGGTTCTACTATGCCATCTTCATATTCCATATTATTAGAAAAGACCATTAACTGAGTGATATTGGCAAATTTTCTAAAATGTTTCTGCTTAAATCGGTTATTGACCCGTCTGCGTTCTGCTAAAACCCCTTCTTTGTTATGAGGTTTCTTGACTTCGATAAAAGCTAAAGGCATTCCATTGATCAAAACCGTTATGTCAGGACGAAACTCTTCGTCACCACTTTTACAGATCAATTCCGTTGTGACATGAAAGCTATTGTTATTGAAATTCTTAAAGTCAATTAGCTTAACACCAGAAGTTGCAGTCAGGCGCTGATAAAACTTTTCACCAATATCTTCATAGTCTAATTCTAAGCTTATTTCATCCAACAAGCGTTTAAGATCTTCTAAAGCTACATCAGGGTTATTAATGCGTTGAAGACTTTCTAAAAATATGTCCTCAAATATATTACTATCTGATCTTCTAATTTGTTCTCGTAAAGGGATATACGTGTACCCCAAGCGCATTAGATGTAATAACGCAGGAATCTTTACACGTGAATTTTCGTTAAATGCCATTATATCGTTTCGAAGATCTGATCAAACAATAATTTCAGGTCCTTTTGTACCTCGTCAAAAGCGGGCAATTTTTTGGCGGAGATTTGATGTCCTAAACTTGTTTTCCATGCTCGTCTAACCATGTTTTCACTCCGAGTGTTAAGTAATTGTTCTAC
The DNA here is from genome assembly GCF_019343195.1 of Arthrospiribacter ruber. Classification (GTDB taxonomy): domain Bacteria; phylum Bacteroidota; class Bacteroidia; order Cytophagales; family Cyclobacteriaceae; genus Arthrospiribacter; species Arthrospiribacter ruber. Next base: position 121,687 of record NZ_RPHB01000002.1, on the reverse strand, counting down.
TCCTGTAAATTCAAGTCCTTTAAATGCCATTTTCTCTAAGAAAGCCTGCTTAATCTCCGCCCAATCGAGATCGCTAACATGCTTGGACAAGTACCAAATATCGTAGTAATCACGAGGTGCTGTATACGAGCGTTGTATCAAGGCTCTTAACTTTTCAGACAACACTTCTCTTATATCATAGCAGGCAATCTCACCTATTGTAGGAGTGAGCTGGTCGGAATAATCATGGTAAACTGTTTTCAAAGTCGGTTCAAACAGCATCTTCTCGTACAGGATAATTTCAATTTTAATCGAAGTAGTCCACCGTGAAGGGTCTGGCGGGATTTGATCTTTAGAATGATCGGCTCCCCAAAACTTTACAACGGCAGCATATCCAGTAGGCATATCATTGTGACGAAGATTGGTCAGCTTTTCTAAATTTAATTGCATTCCAGTTCGTTCTTGTACTAATGACATGATTTGCCGCAATAAATCTTCATCCAATTGAAAATCCGGATTGACGGATGTGAAATCTAAATCTTCTGAAAATCGATAATCTGGGATATAACATTTTCGCAAACATGTTCCTCCTTTGAAGATCAGTGCTTCTCTACAGGAATCTATCGAATATATAGCATCGATAAAATGACCCAATACCCAATCCTTGTCAATGGTACTTCTGGACACTTTGTATTCCAATGCTGTTTTCTCTATTTCCTTTTTCAGTATCATTAGTATTGTTTATTGGAGATGTCTAACAATTCCTCCCGGCTAATATTTAACCTTAATCGCCATTCTGCGATAAATTCCCCTTCTTCCAATCCCTGAGGATCAAATAAGTTATATTTATTCTTTACTTGTTTCTTGGCAAAATTTATAAAAGATTCCATGCCTGGAATTTGGAGAAGCTCAACCAAATAGCCAATTCGTTTGGTAACCGCAATATTATTTACAGCCTGGCAGTACTCGATTAATTTACTGGGTTGTAATTGCGCTTGACCAACGGCTCTGATCAATTCCGCATAGCCACCAGAATGTTGAGGTAGGTCAAAGCAATCGACTATTGTTTTCTCCACATCAGTGATGGGATACTGAAGGTTACCGTAACCATTGTGTATGATTCCTGTTTTTTTATTAGGTGCTATCTTGACGAATTTATAAGAAGTGCCTAAGATTGACTTATCGTTTTTTTGATGAGTCGTTTGAATAAAAACGGTATTAGAAAACTGTTCTGTCAATCCATGCAAATTCAATGCAGACCAATACGCGACAGCACTATTTTCAGCAACAAAAGTACCTATGACATATTCGTCCCGAAAACTTTGTCTACAAAATTTACCTCTCTCAATCCTTACAAGTAGTTTCTTATCAACTAGATTTTCCAAAATCTCACTTAAGTTGTCAAACTTTTGTTCTAGTAACTGTTCAATTTCGGAGAATTTGAACAATTGTATTTCATAGTCATCCAGCAACTTTAAGAATTCAAGTTGGGGCTTCGTAAGATGTTCTGATATATAAACGCTGTCTGCCATATTACCTTTTGTGTTACGATAAGACCTAAAAATTGGGTCTTATCGTAACACGATTGGTAAATATAAGGAACTTTCTACTCTATACAGCAATCAGAATAGTCAATGATCTTGGATTTGCAACAAAAAAAGGAAGCATTCTTATTTGAAGTATATGACTCCTGAACAGTTTGAAAACTTAAATCAAAAAATAGCAGCTTAATAGTTTGTCCAGTTTTTTGTTGCAAATCCACTAGCGATGGTTATTTTTCCAAACTCTTAAAGCTCACTCTAACCTTGAATAGAAAATGTGCTGCGGGGAGGAACGAATTCTCCCGTACGTACGGGAGGCCAGCGTGTGCCATACGCGTGGATAGGTTTCGGAATTCTTGATCTTTTTGTTACTTTTTGCATCAAGGCAAAAAGTATAAGGCCAATCTCCTACAAATTCCCCCACTCTTATAAAATACCCCGTACAGGGTACTTTCACCAGTCCTTTTAATAAAAAGAACTCCCTGGAAGGAGTTCTTTAAGGGTAATTCAAACTACTGCAACTATCAATTCTAGGAGGGGTACTCTACTTTCTTATTCCAAAATAATCCTCACGATCTTACAGGGATCCATCATTAACTACTAAAAATAAATTATATCTACCAAAAATCAAGGTTGCTAACGGATTTTTTATTTCAATTGGATATTCCGGCTGGTCTTGACCCCCTAAAATAGGAGGGGAGATATTCCGGATCTTTTGGTTCTCAATAGGGGAGGGGATTAATCAAATCCAGAAAAAGCAAATGCCTGAAATGATTCTGGAAATCCAAAGTCAGACCTTGTAAGCTTAGGGCGAGGAAAAACCAGTCCTACATTAGATGAACTTCCGTGCAACGAATCGCCTGAAGCCCTCTTTTCGCTATTGTACATTTAATAAAAACCTTTAAAAATTACTTGGAATTTAAGACAGTACTTCGGTTACCACCAGTGCTTCTTTTTTTGTAATTTACAAATAGAATTTTCTGATTATAGTAAATCAATTTTTGTCAGTATTCTGATACACAATTTTGGTTAGTCACTAGCCTAGCATTCATTTAAATACGTTCCTTACAAACTTGAAATATGTATAAATTCTATGCTATTTAAAACTAAATGTGTCGTAAAAGCCCAAATCAGATTCCCTCTTTTGAGGACAATAATCGCAAGAGGCACACCGACAAAAAGTCCTGTTAACATGATGTACCAAAATCCCCCGAGCCAGTGCATCAAACCAAACATAGCTGATGTAATTACTACGGTTTTTAATTTGCTATATTTTTTCAAAAAAATGGTCATTGCAAAATTCCTATACAGGCTTTCTTCCACAAAAGGAGCTAGGATGACATTGGCTATAAAAAACACCATAGTATGCTTGCCTAATGATGTCATAGCCTCTCCCGCAGGTACATAGTCACCAATATGCATTTGTAAAATATGCTGCATAGGTGATAAAAAGTAAATATAAGTTATTGCAATGACTGACCCCGTTAAAATTCCTCCAATAACATCTATGGGTATCTTACTTTTATAGGTTTTCCAGCCATTCTTGAAAATATTAAAACCATATTTTCGTGTAGATGCTAGTAAATAGACTAACATCATTATCTGAGCAAACAAAAGTATAAAAGGAATATTTGAATTCATATGCTCAGTAATAACTGATTGATCCAAGCCAGTTATTAAATAATAAGCAATCAGCACGAATAAAATCAACAGAAACCATATGGATGCTAAAATGAGATTCCGCCAAACTGTTCTCAGTGAAGTCATATTGAAATATTATTTTATGTCAATGGACTTATTTGATAACAGACTGATAATTGTAAAGCTTAAAGGCATGGAGTGCTATCCATAAGAAATATAGTGAAAACACTATTCTTTGGCCTACTCCCGGCATGTCAGTAAAGACAAAGGGCCAAGCACCAAAAATTATCGTTAGCCATGTCAATGTTAAAGAGAGTAAAATTACAGATTTCCAATAGTTGCTTTCTCTCATCAGTTTGGGATAGGTAAACGCACCAATGAGGAAAAAAATGTAACTTCCAAAACTCCCAACAGTATGAAGTATCATGGTTGTGGAAGTCCTGTCTTCAAAATCACCGGGGAAAATTCCAGAAATAGCCATGAAAAAGCCACTTAAAAAAATGCCTAAGAGGGGTAATCTGCTACTCGTCTTTTGAGCCATGCTTTGATAAAGCCCTATCGAAAAAATGGATATCAATACACCTGGAAGAATGTAGCCAAAAACATTCCAATACCACTTGTTGGGTGCGTCTAATGAACCGAGTTCACTGACTGCTTTGGTTAAAAAACTGTACTCCGGTCTTTGAGCGGACATGATCATATAAGTCAGTCCTAAACATAAAGGTGCTGATAAACCGATTAAACCAAATCTTTTGTTTTTCATCGTCTTTTTTGAATTAAAATTAATACGATGTAAAATTCTGATTTTATCAAATAACTAAAATTACCATATGGTAAAAAATCATTTTTCCCTTCTTATTCTACTTAAACTTTGAGGTGTAATACCAAGATATGATGCTATATGGGATTGTGAAATACGGTTTTGAATGTTTGGAAACTGACTTAATAAAACTTCATATCGTTGCTTTGCCGTTTTGGTGAGTAAGTCTATTTGTTGCAATTGTTTATCCATAAATGAAGCTTCAGCAGCTACCGTTCTGATGACGCTTCCTAGAGGTGTGTGTGTAATCTTGTGGTAGCTCTCTTTCGACATTCTGAGCATTTTACAATTTTCAAGAGCTCTTAATTGTAACGGGGTCGGTTCATTTGTAAGTATAGACATATAATCTGAACAGAATTGCCCTTCAAAAGCAAAATCTAAACAAACAAAATTATTTTCTTTCCATAAAAATAGCCCCACACTTCCTTCAATTATATAATAGAAGTATCGTTCAATAGTATTCTGTTCTTTAACCACTTCTTCTTTATTGAAAGAGACAACAGAACAATGATGAACATACTCTTCCCACGCTTCAGTGCGAGTTTGATAGTATTTATCAAATGACGATTTTAAAAATTGAATGTATTGTTTGTTGTCATTCATATAGGTTTTTATATGTCATTTTTTTGCATTGGTGGTAACGGCCAGGTTAACCCCGTATACGGTCAGAGACTTCATTGTATGTGGTTAACCGGGTGTTGAATGATGTTGTCCTTTGGATGGGAGGCTCCCAAGTTCCTGGTCTTTTCTTTATGCTTGGATAAAGGAAGGATCAGGGGCCCCAGACAAAGGAATTGTTCAGGTTTTGATTCATTTCAATTCGGAGTGATAGGTGCCATTATGGCGCTTATACCCGAATTATCACCAAACCTAACCAATCCCCCTTTAACAAAAAATACCCCCAACAGGGTATTTTTCACCATAAAACTTACTATCCCTCGTCTAATGCGGGCGGGACGACGGAGATCCGGGTCGGCGGTGGCTTTGTGGGCAGATAGGATATCTCCGTCTTGATTTTTTGGTTACTTTTTTGATCAAGCAAAAAAGTAAAAACACCTTATTTCCACCTAGCAAGCCCTTCACCCTGCGGATGTCAGTCAATACACCACGGCCAAGACAGCCACTAGCTCTAATAGACGAATGCATCAATCAGGGATTTTTTTGAGGGCTTTTGGCTAGTGGGCTAAATGTTGTAAGCAGTTTTTATATAACAGTAACATTTTCTTTAAGCGGCTCTTCAAGACCAGATAAGTTCATTAAACCTAGTTTCAATAATTTAGTATTTGCTTGAAGAGTTAAAGTACTTATGAAGGCTCGTAAATATGGAAACATAATTGCAATAGCATTTTTGTAGAAAAAACTTGGGATATTAGAGTAGTCAATATTAGATTCAAATTTGAATACAGCAATAGAATTAAGTTGAAATATAAAGTTACCTAAATTATCCTCGTTGTGAGAAATGAAGTTTAGATTAAGAATAAATTCTCCTGTTTTAGAGTTGTATGTACCTCTTGGCTCTAGTCCTATTTTAAGACCAGAGCCGTTATCGTTGTTTTCGTTGTAAGAAAATTGAGAAACTTTAAATTGCTCAAATGAAAACGCTGCTTTTTGTAATTCTTCCATAAACTAAATGTATCAATAAAAAAGACTCTGATAAAATTTCAGAGTCTTTTTTATTACTTTTTATTAATGTGATATCCGGTGGATACCATTGATAACAAGACTTTAGTTCATCAATTAGTCCATACGTATCAATTTCGTCATAGGAATAATCAAAGTTTTTATCTTGTGAAACTTCAATATTTTCTATAGAGAAAGAACTAGATAAATTTTCTATATATGAAGACATACCCATTCCATTAGAGATTTCTCTCATTCTCTCTAGGTCTGATTTTACTTGTTCTTTATTTTCAAGTAAATGCTTTCTCAGTGCTAATTTAGCTTTTTCTAATGCTTTCATAACTTGAATCTATACTGCAAATTTAAGAAAAGGTTTTTTATTATATACAATATCTTCTTTATTTTTATAACAAATTATAATTCTAGGATTAAGAATTGTATAACTTCTCCTATCATTATTAAAAGCAATTTTGATACCAGAAGTCTCATTATTTTTATAATCTACAGCTCTAATAACTTTAAAAGGAAATACTTCTTCAGGAAATTCATCTCTTAAATAACTAATTATATAACATAGGTCAATTCCTTGAGTTCCTATTTCGTCTATTAGTTCAAACTCTTTTAATAATTCAACAAATCCAACCAAATGTTCTCTATTACCTGCTAAATCTAAATATAAAGAATCTTCATTAATTATAATTTCACTTTCTACTATGAAATATGAATTTTTATAATGAGTCTTTCCCCATACTTTAGCATAATCTAAATTATATTCCCAAAAGTAATATCCTGCTCCAATAAAAGGCTTTTTTCCTTTTTTTAAATCATATTCTGAATGAAATGGTGCGTTTTCTAATACAAATTCCATTCCTCCTTTTTTTTGACAGGTGTGCTGAACTGTAAATATCAAGGTTCTATTTTAAGTTTTTTAGTTATTTCGTAAATGTAACAAAATTAATTTATTGATACGATTATTTAATTGATTAAGAATTTCTTAAATTTTGACTAACGCAAAGAAAATCGCTTAATTTGGGCTCAATTCGAGGCCTAAATCCTCATTAGTCAGAACGAATTTATTGATTTGTTTTTAATTCTCTTATCTATGCCCAATTTTATTCATTAAGGTTATATTTCAATGGTATTCATGAATGCTTTGCATTTGTTTTTTTGATCCAAGAAAAGATAGCCTTCAGGATTTTCAAAAGGAGTACCTTTTCTTCTATATTAAAATTGATCCAGCCTACATTCGTGAATACAAATAAAAACAAACCCTACATGAACAGTGGAGAGATTCACAGTCTGTCCCGAAAATCGAGATACGATTCTGTAAGAGGTTTAGGGGTGGAATTCCTCTTTACCAATTTATTAAAGTTTTATTACTTCTGTTGATTGTAGGAATGATCTCGAATAAACTCTATGAATTTTAACATTCGAAAGTATCCTTCCGATGAAAGTTCAAGTTGAATTCTGAAGTAGTCTGCAAAACCAAATTTTTCTTTCCACATAGTTCCAAGAGTTTCAAAGTTTGACAAGTTCATAGCATGATCATATCTATATTTTGCAGCAAATTGACTATAGTGAACAAATTCCTTTCGATAGGAGTTGAGTTCTTTGTATTCATTGTCTTTGAAGTTTAAGAGCCAATCCAAATGTTCGTTCTCAATCTTTAGTTGTTTAATCCTATCAAGAATTCGAATAAAGTCCACTTGATGAATTTTCAGGAGTTCAGGGAAAAATGAGGCAATGTTATCCCCAATTCGATCCCAGAAGTTGTAACATTTTTCAAAGCAACATGTGATAAAGGTTGAGTATCGGTGATCATAAAGATTTTGATGATATGTTGAAATAACCTCACCATCAGGCATTAGTAATGTTTCCTCAAGGGGGTTATTTATGTAGGGTCGATACATAAAAAGTTGACCAACAAAAAACTTTAAATCTTTGTTACAATTTATAGTATCCCAGAAGTTTATCATTGGTTGGAATTTAGGTTCGTTGTACTCAGAGTTTCTTGGAAATTGCATAACATTGATGTCTTTGTATTTGAACTCATTATCCTCGAGAGATACAAGTGCATTTTCCTCATAAATTCTATATAGAATTTTCGTGTATTCATCAATTGTCTTAGTATTCATAGCATTTCTGACTAAAGTAAATAAAACCGCTCTTTTTGAACTAAACTCGAAGCTTAGCAAACTCAATTTATTAATTCCCTTAACCAACCCCAGTTTCCTTTTCCAAAATCTCCCATACTCAATCCCGCACCTTCTTGATCCATTTACAAGGTTTAAGAAATCATGGTCGGATCAAGTCATACCATAAAATCAAACTCCAATACAAAGGGTAGGAGAGTCCATCCCCAAAGCAAAGCAAAATCTCCCAAATTCAACCAAAAAATCAAAACAACCGCTTCCTAAAATCCACCAACCAGCCTACTATTCCTCCTAGCAAACCCTTCACCCTGCGGATGTCAGTCAACAGCCACTAACCAAAATCCCTGATAGATGAATGCATCAATCAGGGATTTTTTTGAGGGCTTTTAGCTAGTGGGCTAAATGTTAGCGGTAGGCTTTCTCAGTCCTTCGATTTTAAAATATAATTGATGAAAGTCCCTTAAAAGCATAATTGTCTTCTTTGTCTTGTGGCTCAATTTTTATTTGTTCGTATTCAAATGTCTGTTCATTTGCAAATACATTATTAAAGTCTTTAAAGAATGAATTTAGCTTCTCATTAGAAAATTCTTCGTCATTGTTCAACACTCTTGCAAAATCAAAAAAATCAAACTTGCTTTCAATTTCTCTTCCTTCTTCTGAATGAATGGTTGTCACGCCAGTTGTTAAGTTATGTCTTACTTCGTGATGTCCAACCATCGCAGCTATTCCACCCACTGGTATCATCCAACTTGGTCTTAGATACAAAGTCATTGGAAGTAATCGTCTTCTGTTGTTTATTACCTGTGTCGGTGTATGAAATAATGGTAAAGCATAAAAAACGTCCCAGCCTAATCGTTCTAGTATGTAAAGTCTTAAATGTTGGTCTTGTCGTGCTGTGTGATTTAAGTGATACAAATATTCATTTCTTCTAACTCTAAATTCTGCTCTTTTGTATTGTATCAAATATGGTCGACCTGTCCCAGGAAAGCCAATTGCGGTATCAAACCCTAAAGTCCCTTCTTGAGCTTGTGAGGGAGCCAATATATATGGTCTTACGCCAGTCATTACGAATAGGTAATTTACCAGCTCTGTTGTCAAGTTTAATTCTACTGTCTTTTCAGAAATCATATTTGTCTGTCATTTTAAGCTTCTGACTAACGTAACCAAAACCCCTCAATTTGAGCTGATTTCCAATCCTCAATAGCCAGACCTAATTTATCCATTTACTTTTTAATTCTCATAACTAACCCCAACTTTCTTTCACAAAACCTCTAAAACTAAATCCAGCCCCTTCTTGATCCACTTACAGGATTCAAGAATTCTAGGGTTGGATCCAAGACATGCCGCCAATTCAAATCCCCAGATGTTGGGTAGGGGATGTCATGCCCAAAGCAAAGCAAATACTCCCAAAGTCATCGAAAAACAGAAACAACCGCATCCTAAAATCCACCAACCAACCTACTATTCCACCTAGCGAGCCCTTCACCATGCGGATGTACGCCCCGGCGCACAAGTCAGTCAATACGCCACGGCGTACATGGCAGCCACTAACCTCCAGTTCACTATCGGCGACCCTGATAGATGAATGCATCAATCAGGGATTTTTTTGAGGGCTTTTGGCTAGTGGGCTAAATGTTAGCAAACGTTATTTTTTGAATTTATCTCTTATTCCCCAAAAGTGTTTTGTTTTAATAGGTTTCATTTTGATTTTTCTCTCGTCAAGTCCTGATTTGATTAGTTTATCAATTAAGTCAGTCCTTGTTTGGAATATGTATTTTATATTGTATGGCTCAATTAAGATTAGCGATTTTCTTTTCTTGTTTTTTAAAATTGTTGGCTCTTTTTTAAAAGTCATTTCGTAATAAATTAAGTATCCAGAACCTGCACCTATTTGATTTATCTCTAAAGTTTGAATTTTGTCGTTCGTAATAACTTCTAATTCTTTTGTCACTATTTGTTGATTGTCATTTATATATAACGTGTCAGGTATTGCAAATAAACTCAGTATAGGTCTTAGTCCAATGAACAGAGTTACAATGGGCACAAAAAGTCCATTTATTGCCAATAATGGTTTTATAATTGGTTTTCCCGGATGAATTATTGTCTGAAGAATTAAGACAAATAAAGTCGCTAATATAATTGCCCACATAAAAGTATATGAGGCGTCAATAAGCCAATTGTATGAAATTCGATTTTTCTTCAAATGTGTCAATGGTTTATCTTGTATGCTGGTCAGTTTATATAATGTTTGCTAACGGGCAGATTAACCCCGTACATGGTCAGAGACCTCATTGGATGTGGTTAACCGGATGTTGAATGATGTTGTCCTTTGGATGGGAGGCTCCCAAGTTCCTGGTCTTTTCTTTATGCTTGGATAAAGGAAGGATCAGGGGCCCCAGACAAAGGAATTGTTCAGGTTTTGATTCATTTCAATTCGGAGTGATAGGTGCCATTATGGCGCTTATACCCGAATTATCACCAAACCTAACCAATCCCCCTTTAACAAAAAATACCCCCAACAGGGTATTTTTCACCATAAAACTTACTATCCCTCGTCTAATGCGGGCGGGACGACGGAGATCCGGGCCAGCGGTGGCCTCACGCGCTGATAGAGCCTGTCCCGATCGCTATCGGGAATATCTCCGTCTTGATTTTTTGGTTACTTTTTTGATCAAGCAAAAAAGTAAATAGCATCTCCACCTACCAAACCCTTCACCCTACAGATATCAATCAACACCCAATAACCAAAATCCCTGATAGATGAATGCATCAATCAGGGATTTTTTTGAGGGTTTTTGGCTAGTGGGCTAAATGTTAGCGGTTCGGTTTTTTATTCTTTTTTGTCATTTATGAACTCGTCAGTAAAGTGACCTCTTTGTTTTGGTTTAGCGAATTTGTCTGCGTTATATTCTTTTGAGTTTCCTTTCGGAATTGAAAGTGAAGTCCAACCATTTTCTGAAAGCATCTTTCCCAAAAATACAATTTGTCCGATATGATAAGGATAATGTGCGAGTTGTCGATTTATTGCTTCGGTTACGGTGTGTCCTTGATTCCGTATGTAAATGATTTTGTCAAGGTCGTCCGTTGTTAAAGAATTGATTGCGTTGAAGAGACAATTCCAACCTTCGTTCCACTTGTCTAAAAGTTCTTCTCTGTTTTTAATGTCGTTTTCAAATTCCGCGTCTCTATCACGAAATTCCTTCTCTCCGTCCGAATTCAAAAAGTCTGTCCAACGTGAAAGCATGTTACCCCAAAGGTGTTTTACAATTGTCGCAATGCTGTTGCTGTCATCATTGTGTTGCCAAAACAATTTGTCATCCTTTAATTGCGAAAACGTTTTGTCTCCAAGTATTTTGTAATAATCGAATTGTTTTTTTACGCTGTCTAAATAGTCGTTTGACATAATTTCTTGTTTTGTTTGTGTGTCGTCTTAAACTATTGACCATCTCTAATAAAATCACTTATTTTGAGCTGATTTCCAATCCTCTTTAGTCAGACCGAATTTATCCATTTCCTTTTTAATTATCTTAACTAAGCCCAACTTTCTTCTTTAATAAGTAAGTAATTAAGCCCCACATTTTGGTTATATCTAATCTTCCCCGCTAGTTTTTGAATCCTTTTTTAGAGATTCTCCTTGCCCCCAAAAAATATTAAATGAGCCAACTCAATATCATTCGCATTACTGAATGAAAAACAAAAAATGAAATACTTGGCAATAATATTTTTGCCAAGTATTTTGACAATAAAAAAATTGTCACTACTTTTGACAATAAATAATTTGTTAAATGAAAAATAGTCTAGGAAACCCAGCAAGGGGAGAGGCATTTTATCCCCGAGATTCTGAATTAAGAAAAATATACAGAGTTCTCGATAAGGGAACTTCAATTTACCTATCTGCACCTAGAAGAGTAGGGAAAACCTCAATCCTTAAACATATTGAAGAGTTTCCTCAAGAAGGGTATTACTTCGTCTATGTCATTACTGAATCAGTTGACTCTGAAAAAGAGTTTTTCAAAGTGATCTTTGAGGCAATTATCAGAAGTGAAGCTATTGGTAATCTAAGTAAACTCTATGATTCCATAAAAAATGGTATTGAAGGGATCCTGGGAAGAGTCAAAACAGTTTACCACGTTGAGCTTAGAGAGAAAGGTGAAACAGATTATTTTCAAATACTGGTTGATCTCTTTGAAAAAATCAAGAAAGAATATGGTCACGTGGTGATTTTGATTGATGAATTTCCCCAAACTATCCAAAATATTCTTAATAAGGAAGGTGAAAAAGCAGCGGAACATTTCATTCAGAAAAACCGAGAGCTAAGGCATAATGCCTATGTCTTAGATAAAATCCACTTTATCTACACTGGATCTCTCTCTCTTTTTCCAATGGTTGAAAAAGTAACTGAATTAACAGCAGTGAATGATTTGAGAACAGTAGAGGTCGCCCCACTTACCTACAACGAAGCGCAAGATTTTTTAACAAAACTTCTTGAATTTGATAATGTCCAGCTCGAGGAATCAATTTTACAGTACACGTTGGACAGAATGGGGTGGTTAATTCCTTTTCATTTGCAATTGATTGCGCAAGAAATTACTGATGTATTTGAAACGAAGGAGGAAGATCCATTAACCTCAAAGGAAATAGACCAAGCGTATGATCAAATAGTTCACCTAAGAAATAAACCCCAATTTGAGCCTTATTTTGCGAGGTTGGCCACACTATTCAAAGGAAACGAATATGCTTTTGTATTTGAAGTTTTGGAATTCATAGCATCCAATGATATGATAACTATGGATAAGGTCCATGACTTTGGAGTAAAGCATACTGTGGAAGAAACCCGAAGGGCGATGGATATATTAGAAGGTGATGGGTATTTGTTCAAAAGCAATGAAAATAATTACAGGTATACCTCACCAATTCTTCAGATGTGGTGCCGAAAACATATATGTAAATAAGACATGAGTGTAAAAACATTATATAATCCAGCTGGTCTAGAGAAGCCAGAACTGATTGATAGCTTCGTTGTGAGAACGAAGACCTTTGAAAAGATTTTTTCAGATATAAGGTCTAGTGATATGAAGTATCCTGAAAAACATTATTTGATTCAGGGACAAAGAGGCATGGGTAAAACAACACTCTTGCTTCGCTTGAAATATGAGATTGAAAATTCTGATGAATTAAACAGTTGGCTTCTTCCTGTCTTTTTTGGAGAAGAAGCTTACGACCTCACTTCTCTTTCAAGATTATGGGAAAAACTGTTAGATTATCTAGATGATGCTCTAGATACAAATGGAGAGCATTTCGAACATACTGAAGACTTCATTGATTTTGAGGATTACGAAAAAAGATGCTTTGATTACCTAATTGAGATTCTTCAAAAGAATAAGAAGAAGCTTGTAATTTTCTTTGACAATTTTGGACAACTTTTTTTAGATAATCTCAAGGAAAAGGAAAGGAGGAGGCTTAGAGAGATTTTAATGCATTGTAGTGAGATAAGGATTATTGGAGCATCTGCTATTGTCTTACAGGATTTACATGACTATTCTGAACCATTTTATGAGTTTTTTCAAATTGTAAGACTGGAGGGCTTGACAAAAGAAGAAACATTTCATTTGATTGAAAAACTTCAGGAAAAAAGTAATCAAAAAATAAACTTAAAAAAGGCGAAGGGAAAAATCGACACACTTGCAATTCTCACTGGGGGAGTAATTAGAACCCTAATGATGGTGTATCAAGTGTTATTGGAAGATCAAGATGGTTCTGCCTTGAATGATTTAGAGACTATTCTGGATCAAATCACGCCACTGTATAAAAGTAGGATTGAAGAATTACCGGTTCAGCAAAGAAGAGTTGTCGACGTTATTGCAAAAAATTGGGACGCAATTAGTGCAAGAGATATTGCAACTCAAATCCGGGAAGATGGTAAAAGAATTCAGACCAAACTAGTATCAGCACACTTGGCTCAATTAGAGAAAAACAATGTCATCGAAAAAAAGCAAACCAATACCAAAAACCATCTTTATCAGGTTAGGGAGCGGTTTTTCAATATTTGGTACTTGATGCGTATCGGTGACAGAAAAGATAGACGTCGAGTTAAATGGTTGACAAAATTTCTTGAGGTTTGGTATGATGATGAAGAAAGTATTCAAACTTTTATGGAAAAGCATATACTTAGATTAAAATCGGGAGCTTATAACTCTAAATCAGCTCTTTTGTTAGTAGAGGCTTTATCTGACATTAACAAAATTAACCCAATAATTCTCGATCAAATAATGGAGGAAACTTTTGCGATTCTTAAAGATGATCAAAAACCTCTATTAAATATGGGGCAGAAAAAACTCGCCCTTGCGACAAAATCATACAACTCAGGGGATCTAAAAAAGGCAATATATATTCTTGAAAAAATTAATGATAGATTAAATATACATAGGTTTGTTTTATCATTTTTTTATTATTTAGATAAGAAGTTAGATAAAATACGACCAGAGTTATTGAGTGTTAATGGTATTGAGGTTGATGATCTTGGGTTTTTAAAACAACTCTGCTTTCTTTCAAAAGATCCTGATTTAATGATTCAGGTTTTAAGTAATTCTCCGAAAATAAAAGAAGGAGAAAAAACTCTAGAAATTGGAAATCTGTATTTTGATTTAGAGTTATTTGAATTAGCAGAAAAGTACTTCTTAGAAGCTATAAAACTTGGGGAGGAAACACCTTACAAGGCTTTGTCGACAATATTTTTGAATCGGAAAGAGTATACAAATGCTGAAGAAATCCTTGAGTCTGGATTCAAAAGTGGTAGAGTTGAAGCTATCGACTTATTAGAATTTTATGAATTTGAATTTGAGGGGGAATCGGAAGGAAAGTTTAGTGAATATTTAAAGCATGTTCCGAAAGAAAGTCCATTCTACAATTTCTACCACGGAATCAAAATATTAAAAACTAAAAATTTTGAATCAAAAGAATTTCTAAAAGCTGAACAATACTTGGAAAATGCTTTATTAGATTTTGAAAGGATTAATGTAATTGATGTAAAGTTTACGCAGCTGATATCCTATTTATTGTTAATAAACATGCGGGTTTCTCTTAATAAAGACAAATTAAAAGGGCTTTTAGAGATATTTGAGAAAACTGATATAGTTCCACCATTTCTAAAAATTTATGGTGCTTATGGTTACATAATATTAGGAGATTATAAGAAGGCTTCTGAATTAATAGGTATGGATGAAGTGGTTTATGATTCGATTGAGATTGATGGCATCCGAGATATTTTTAACGATACACTTCTCTTATTAATGTCTAAAGTTCAATATCATTCAGTATTCAAGTTGTTTTCTGAAAATGAAGTATTGAAGGAAGTTCTAAAACCAACATACTACGCTTTGATGACGCTAC
Organism: Arthrospiribacter ruber; assembly: GCF_019343195.1. Classification (GTDB taxonomy): domain Bacteria; phylum Bacteroidota; class Bacteroidia; order Cytophagales; family Cyclobacteriaceae; genus Arthrospiribacter; species Arthrospiribacter ruber. The sequence continues at coordinate 106,544 of NZ_RPHB01000002.1, read as the reverse complement.
TAAAAGAAGAATACCCAAATGAGGTTGTAAAAATGGGAGAAGAACTTACCCAACCAGTAAATGATATCCTGCTAAAAATCGAAGAAATGAAATTGAAATACGATTAGTTGTCAGTCTTGTCATGAAAAAGGAATCTTGTACTGACAAGATAATCAGGAGTCTGCCATATTTACCGAATGAAACAATATGTTCCAATTATAATTTTGGTTATTGTAAATAAAATGGAATTTAGTTTGGAGAAAGTTGTTCAGCAATTTCTTGGCACAATGAATGTTAAAAAATGTTAAACACCTACTAAGGTGTTGGTAATGAAAAAAAAGAAGGGGAGAGCTCTGTTGGGAAAATAGGCTCCCCCGCTTTTACCTTTAAAAGGATTCGCAACCCAAAGGTAAGAGTTTTTTTATTTTCCCGGTAGGTATTTCCTCTGCCTATTTGACAGAGGTGGCTAAATGTTATAAAAATGGCAAAAACCGGAGATGGGAAGAAAATCGTCCCAGTAAAGCCCCATACCAGAAAGGTAGATGGGAAACCAGTGAAGGTGCCTGGACATAGAAGATCCACACCAAACTAGGCCTTTATGGCATTGGGCCGATCTATGGTCGGCCTATTTTAAATTATTTATCATCTTACCTTAAAATCAAATGAAGCTTATCAAGAAATTTAAAACATTTACAGGCAAAGAAGTACCAGTCTCAGATACTGGAATCAAAGTAGAAGAGATAATTCCCTTATTAAAGGGTAATAAGTTTGAAAAAGAATTATTGGAGTCTCTTGAAATCGATAATATTAAAGAAGAGTTTATCTCTATTCCTGGAGCTAACACCGCATTGTCAAGGCTTATGGCAGTTGATAGGGATTATAAAAAAATAGACCATGAAACCTCTTATAGGAGTTTAGAATTCGATTCTACTAGAAAATCAAAGGAAGAATTTGCAATCGTTTTTGAAGGTGTTACTGAGGAGGATGAAAATATAACTGCATTACCAATCTATTCTGCAAGAACTGATTTCTTCGAAAAAATGAATGGTATGGATAAATATGCTTCTCAACTTTTTTCAAAAGGTCTATCTAATATCGTATATGCCAACTTAGAATTACTTCAAAAAAATTCAAAGGCAACAAAAAATAAATCGATATTCAGGTTATTGAAAGAGTATGAAAGAAATATTTTTTTCTTAAGAGCAATTGTAAGTACATCATACAGGAACTACGACAATAAGGTAGCTCTTTTTGTCGCATTAATCTCTTTACATAAATCCTCTAAAGCAACAGGTAACAAATTTAGAATTTCGAATTTTGAATACAGTGAATCCTATGTCAGAATATATTTTGAAAGTAATAGGAGTGAGCAACTTAAAAACTTTGGAGAAGTAACCCAATTGATCGAAGTTTCTAATGATGAAATTAAGAACAGAGCACTTAATTTCAAGTGTCTATTGAAAATATGTTACTATGATAAAAACAAAAAAATTGAAGGTGAAATAATCGCTAAACCTCAAACTACAGGAAAGTATAGCATACTTAGAATAACTCATGGCCAAAACGTCCCGACTGCAATTAAAATGCTAAATGATATTTCAAAAGTGGATTCTATTACCAATACTGTTTTTGAAGACGCAAAAAATATCAGTGAGATTGATAAACCTGATTTTATTCGTGATTTAGTAAAGCGTAAAATTGATAACGCTAGAGTAGACGAACTGAAAGAGCATAAAAATGCGCTGATAAGAGAATTAGAAACTAAGGTGACTAATATGTATGATTTGTTGAAGCTTTTTAATAAGCTGAATTTAGTAACTAATGATCCTGAAGTAAAAGAGTATTTGAGGTACTTATTTTATGATGCTTTAAGCAAGAGAATTGTTTGATTTGATATCGAATGTGAATTTGAAATGAGAATATCTAAATGTAAAAAAGTATGCGGTGGTAACTTTTTATTTAAAAAATCAGGAAAGGTAAAGGGGTGGGGTCCCCCTTTACTCTTTCTATACTTTAGATAAGTAAAAAATATATTAAATCTCGTTTATCTCCTTTTCAATTAAACGGTATTTGTCTTTGACATCTTCTCCTGAATAGAAGTCTAGCAAGTCCTTTTTGGTTAGTGTTCCTTGACTTAAAAAGCGTTTCAAATATTCTTGGTTGAATTCCATCAAAAGAATTGATTTCTCCAATTGCTTTAAAATGGCTTTGTTGTTGTCAATGTTATTTTGAACCAAAGATTTTATGGTCAATACTTCGCTGATGTCTTTGATGATCCGGTTTACCATCATTGCCAAAATATCTTTATCGAGTTCGAATTCCTTGGCATTTAAAGCAATGTCACGAGCCAACATATAGGCAATGGCTAAATTACTGTAATCTCCCTTTTGTGAATTGATAATGGCAACTAATCCTACACCAGGAATATATCCTATGTTTTCAAATTCCCTAAGAACAGAATTATCCACCAAGGAAATATCAAATACAATTAGACTCACTTTAGCATCTCTGTTAGCTTGCGCTTCGAGCAATTGACTCCAAGCCGTATCAGTTTTCCGTGTAAACAAGTCTTTGGTTTCAATATCTCCTAACCGGACACTCTTATCGAATTTACATTCAATAGCGATTCTCAGGTTGGGATTACCGTCTACCTCGCAAATGATATCGCCTGTTTTATTTCTCGGAATGGTTCCTGCTGTATTACCCGTAAGTATCGCCCGGTCTTTTAATCTTTTCTCTGCAAAATATTGATTAAGAAAATCGGCTATCTCGTCCTCTGCCAATATTCCTTTGATAGAGGACTTGTAAAACAGCTCCTTTTTCATATCAAAGATCATTTTCAGACTTTCCAGTTCCGTTCCCAATTCATTGCTCGTTTTGGAAAGAAATGCCGAAATACGATCTTCCATTAATGCCAGTACACCTATGTAAATAGCCCTAAGCAATTTTTCATCTCTTTCGGCTGCCGGAAGGTTATCGAAATAGTTGAAAACGATATGGTTTTCGATTTCGAATTCTTTTATCTCTAAGCGTTTAAGCTGTTGGTTTATCCTTAACATCCTGATCTAACTTTATAATTATATTACAAACCTCATATCCTTTATGCCTTTTTCACCCACCCATCTTTGAAACTCCTCTACCAATCCTTCTGAAAAATCTTTATCAAATGGTTCTTCCTTGCATTCTGTGCCAATAAGATCATCTAAGATTACTTCAACAGATTTTTTTACGGCATCTTCTTCTTTAATTTTTTGGTACATTATCCAAGGTTTATCTTTTGCAGATGAAGATTTATAGTTTCCATCCTCATCAAGTTCAATATCATTATGAGCTACCTCAAATGTTGACATAGAAACTCTATGAACTACTCTTAGGCCCGATTTTCTCGCGTTTGTTATTTGAGTATAAATATCCTGATTCCCCGTCCAGACATTATTGATATTGCCTTTTTTATTCTTTGGATAATCAGTATCGTGCAGTACAGAAAAATCTATTTTGAAATGCGTTAGCATTTTTATCAAAGGAATGATTGTGTATTTTCCTCTAGCTCTTATTAGTATCGGGCGGCAATTAACGTGATATTTTCCTGCATTCATTCTCATAATTGTGTCAAACGCAGCATATTCAGTATCACCCTCAATCAGAATAGGATACTGACCGAAAAACATTTCAGAAAGGTTTTGGTCAAAACTGTTAAGTAATTTCAGATTTTCAATTTCCTCGTCAGAAAATTTAATCTCATCAGACCGATAGGTATTTGGAGTGGGATTGCCCTCATTTCTCGATAATCGAACTATTGTTGTATGATCCTCAAAGGGATTAATAAAAAGAGGGCTGTGGGTTGTAAGCATAACCTGCCAAGATGGATCGTTAGCCAGTTCATAAAGGTATTTAGATGCAGCTCTTATTCCATTTGGATGAAGAGCTATCTCTGGTTCATCTATTAGCAACATATAACCTGGTAATGCTACTTCATTATTTCTTTCATCTATCGCTTTTTCTGCCTCAATTTTTTTTGCATTTTCTAACTCTTCTTGCTTTTCATCAATTGCTACTTGTTTCGCTTTTTTTGTTGCATCAGTCTTTGCCTTTTCCTTTTCGCCTTCAAGTTTCTTAATATCTTTTTCTATTTGTTTTATTCTTTTTTCATTATCGGCTTTAAAAGTCCTTACTGCCTGTAGCCTTGACCGAACCTGTAATAATGACCAAAACAATGCTCTTTGAGAACCACTCCCTTGCTGATCCCAGTCTATATTTTCTTCAAATTCTTTAATATTTAATTTAGACCCTTTAATCAATGCATCAAGAGGGTCAACTTTCAAGTCTGACATTCCTATATTTAAATCAATAGAAAGATTTGGAAAGATTTTGTTATGACTATTAGTCATTCTTTGGCTTATTTTTTCAATAATCTCTTTATGCTCTTCTACTGGCTTTTGAGCGTGGTCAGTAAAGACCTCTAATGCCTTGCTTAACTCGGATTCTTTATTATCTAAATGTGAACGTAGATTCTCAGCGATAGGATCAACTATAAGTTTCAGTAAATTTTTTAATTCCGCTTGCGGATTCTCCAATGCACCTATTCTGAAGGGGACAGGTAATCGACTATTAAAAACATTATCCAGACCTGCAGCATTACCATCATCTGAATATTCTTGAGTTTCGGGATCGTACGTTTTTCTTGTCTTAGAACCATTTTTATCCCATTCCCATCTGCTTTTTACAACTAATAAATCTCCCTGTTTCTCTTTCCACTTCTCAGCTATATTAGCTGTTCCTTCTGGTATGTGAACTGAGATTTCTACATAAGTATTTTGTTGATCGGATCTTTTACAATAATCCTTATCGTAAGAGTATGTTTGTGTACCAACAGCTAATTCATAAGCTCTCAATACAGTTGACTTACCAGCATTGTTATCTCCAACAAGGCATAGGATGTTATCGAGGCTGACCGACAGGCCTTCGTTGCCGATACATCCTAAATTTCCAAAAGATATTTTTAGTAATTTTGATCGCATATAATTATTGCATTAATCATATAAGTTTTTCACATATCGGTTGATGTAACTATTCAAACCACTACCACTTCGGGCAAGTCTTTTCATAGTTTCGACGTGATGCTGACCTGCTTTTCGGTAGCTATATCGGTAAGTCCGAACTGAGCCTGAAAACTTCACAATGATATAATCAGAACCTATTTCATAGGAGGAGACACCTGAATCCCCTCCTGAATTCCTGTATCTTTCCATGATAAATATTATACTTTAGAAAAACGGTATACGCCTTTAATATTCTGAGCTAGATACTGACCGTGAGAACTTGCATTCATAAGTTCTTCGTGAACATATTGAGGTACATCAAAATATTGATATACGCCACCATTCAAAAATTCAATTTCTAATGTTTGTGAATCTGCCTCGTAACCTATTGAGGCAATGTTTGAAGAGGTAACTGCTTGTCTGTTCATAGTTTTAATTATTTAATGATACGTTTAACAAATGGACTTTGGGCTCTCCAAGTCTCTAAAAATTCTTTATAATTTGGCTTTTCCTCCATTTTGATTCCCCATCCACCGGGATGCATTGAATCCTCGTCTCCTTGCTCGTCATAAATGATTGGATCTTGGCTATCTGGTCTTCGATCTTTAGGTGGAGCATCAATTAATGTCCGCATAGGAAGTTTTACAGCCTCACCAAGTATAATAGCTTCGCCTGTTCTTAAAATCGGTAACATACTGGTCAATCCTTCTAAATTATCCGTTACAGCGCTCGTAATATGCCCTCGATCTGTAGCATTCGCTAATCGCAAGGCAAAGAATGTCCCACATTGCGAAAGAATCGTAGAATTTACTTCTGAAGGTCTTTGGCTTACAATCATTGCTCCAATACCATACTTACGCCCCTCTTTTACAATTTTCTGGACTATTGGTAATGCACTGCCTTCGTTGTTCAAATAATTATGCGCTTCTTCCATCAGTAATAACAAAGGTCTGTTCCTTCCTCCCTGTGACAGATTTCTTGCCCAAAAAAGACCATCATAAATTATTCTCAATAAAACTCCTATGATAGTATTGAGGATTGAATTTGGCACTCCAGACAAGTCCATTATTGTGATTGGCTTATCACTTCCTATCCATTCCTGAATCAAAGAATCCAGATCTTTCTCTGTTTTTCCATCTTCATCAGGTGTCCATTCGCCTGGTTTAAATAAAAAATCAAATCGTGGGATTCTTAGTTTTGCTCCCAAAGAGTGGAGTTGTTGTCCTACATTCAGATTTGATGTGGGGTGCTGAACACGCTCTCCATTTTCTCTATTTGTATTAATGGGTTTGAAAACAGGGGGAATTCCTGTCGAAAGATCTCCTTTCATCTCTAATCCTGCATCATCAAGTTCAAATGCAAGTGGACGATCAGGACGGTCAGGATAAAACTTGCCAAAGTTTTCCAGATAAAGTTTATACCATAGTTTATTTAAACTAAAAGCTATCGGAGAATCCACATTTAGTGTATCTTCGGAAACGCCCTCTTTTGCATATTTTGTTAAGCTTTCTTTTTTTGCGAAGGATATCTGCTCTAGAACATAATTCTCGTCTTTCTCATTACTAAAGGCTCCAAAGCTTACACTACAAAGTTCTTCAAAGTTTAATGCCCAAAAAGGTATAAATAAATCCTTTTCAATACTTCCTGCTGTCTTATCTGCATTTACTTTAAAAATATTTGCTCTGTCTCTTAAGGCATGGCCATATTCACCATGCAGGTCAAATACAAGCACTCTTGCTGATGGATAATTTACTGGATCAGAAATAGCATTTAGAATACTTGCAACAGTTGTTGATTTTCCAGAACCCGTAGTACCCACAATGGCAGAATGGCGAGTAATCAATTTATTGATATCAATTAGTGCCGGAATGGATTCAGCACCTGCTATGTGCCCTACCTTTACGAAGTATGGCCTATCCGGCTGTCCGTAAATCTTCTTTAAGTCACTTTCTGAGACCAGATGAACCTCGTCGCTGATCGTAGGATATTGAGATATTCCCCTTTGGAAAGAACCGTTTCTTTGTCCCTCCCCAATCAGTTGTACTTTGATCCACCGATATCCATAAGGCTGTGCCAATATCTGATTTTCAGGAACGGCACTGGCACCTACTTGTGTAACAATACCAAACAGATCAATATAGCCAATAGGAATTTTTACAAATGAGCCAATCTGACCAATACGATACCCTTCTCCATCCACATAAGTAAGACCAGATGGTGCCGTATTATCCAATGAAACACTTAGTGATGTACCGCTAACATCTTGAATTGTTCCTAAATAAGTAGATTTAAATGCCATCCTTCTCAATTTTGAACTGTTCTTTGCCGATTAATTCTTGCAGAAAATCGCCTAAAACAGAAAAGTCCCCAATGCAAAATTGATATTCTCTTAACTTTTCGCCTGTTTCTTTTCCTTCCTCATTAAGTACTGGAATATCCTTCGGCTTTATAGCATTTGCGAGATTTTCTTCGGCTTCAAAATCTAGTTTCGTTGGTTTCCATTTCGCTCTAAGTCCTCCAATTACGGCCTCGTCCAAAGTCCAGATACTTAAGTTTGATCTGTTTTCTGCCAAGTTTAAAGCCTTCTCATAATTTATTATCGTTTTAACGGTTGTCTCTTCCCCTTCTTTCTCTTCTGTAATTGTTGTTAAATCCCCATATAACAATGCTATTACCATGGCCGTAGGGTTCGCTCTTAATGCATTTAGGATTGTATCATTTAAATGATCGTCACTAAAAGAATAGCCGGACAATATCAATACCGCTGAATTCTGTCTTAAAAATTTGTTCAAGCGATCTATCAAGGCCAAATATGGCATTTTACGACTTTGGTCATATTTCAAATGAGAAGGATGGATAATATACGAATCACATTCTTCTAAGCTAGTGGAACGATAAACATCCTTATTGTTTTTGAGATACCAGTTTATAGATCCGTGGATTTTCCATAGTCTTGTCCAATGAATGGGTATCAGATTATCTTCAACAGCCCGTAAGTCAAAAAAAGGAAATCTCGTCCCTACAAACCCATCAAAATATGGGACTTTTAAAGATTCGAATGCCTCTTCTAATAATAGATCGTAATTAGTAGTGAATATTTCTATAGGAGTATCCCGATCAATATTATTTACCCATTTAGCTAATTTATGATAAGGTGTTTTATTGTCAGGTAATTCTACGTTCAATTTTTCAGCTATTTTCTGACAAACTATTTTCTCAAGATTTTGTAATTCAGTTTCGGAAAACCCTCTAATGTCAGTAGCTCCCTTAGAGATTTGCATCATGCCTCTCAGAAAACTTAAAATATCCTCAATGTTTGGATTAGTCTTTCCAGTTTTTACTACCTCTTCTATAAGTTGAGTATATGCTTCTGCTAAACTTCGTGGATCATCATCAACAAGAGTTGTTTGTTTGTCAATTTCATCTTTAATGTATTTTGTTAAGCCAGCCACATCAGGAATCAATGGCCATTTGCCTTCTGGCATTGAAACAGCTAAAGGGCATCCTGCCGAAATAAAAAAACCGACTGGCTTTTTATCCTGAGATAAGGTTTGTCTTAAATATTTAGATTGACGGATTGGGTCGTGAAATGTCATTTAAATTGTAGATTTAAGTAAGGGGATTATAAATAAAACCTTTAAATATCAAAGAGAATCACCAAACCTACCCATTTCCCCTCTCCCATAAAATACCCTGTACAGGGTAATTTTACCATAAACCAACTCTAAATCGCTAAAATATTTGGCATTTCAGGATTAAAGTCGAATAATTGAGAGTTTCTTATTAGAAATACAATCAAAAAATACCCGGATCCGCGTCCGAATTTTGTGTTTGAAACGGTTGAAATTATTATTTTAGTAACAAGAAATAATTCAATTTATGAAAAGGGATTATATATGTAGAGATTGTGGTATCGATACCAATAAAGGAAAAGATAACTTTTATGGGGTCACAGAAGAGCTCTGGAATAAATATGGTGTGGGCAAAGGCATGTTATGCCTAAGCTGTTTTAAAAAAAGACTTGGGAGAGAGTTCACAAAAGAAGATTTTGTTCCATGTGTTTTAAACTACAAGGTAAACCCTGTTGTAAAAAGTATAGTAAAACCTACTGAGCAGGAAATCAAGGCCTTGTTTCAATCGTATAAATGAGATAGGAAAATCATTTTTTATCGTCTTTCAAGATTTTCCATAATTAAATTGAGCTATGACAATACAATTTACTTTACAACTTGGTAATAGAATACTTTACCTTTAGGGCTTTTTCTAGAGACTTTAAACCACTCGAATTTCTCAGCAATTCTTTTAACAGCCTGTTCCAATGCACTATCTGTAAAAGTCTTGATATAATCTTGGCTATCCTTAAGTCTTCTCTTGATATCACTTAATCGTCTTTCTTCTTTGAAATAAGCATCATTTAAAAGTTGATCCTTTACAAAATTATGAGCATTATGTTTTTTTGATTTACTAATGAAGTATTTAGGGTTAGATGAAGAATCAGTCTTAAAATCAATTAGCTTTTTTAATTTAGATAAATGACTGGTTTTTACAGGATATTTATTCGAAAGTTGAGATGAAATTAAACCAAATGAAACTGCTATTTCTTTAAGCTTATTTGGCGAAATATTAGAGAGTTTTAATAACGCCCTGTCAATTGTAGGCTTTGAAACATCCGTGAATTCAACAATTCCATCAATTGTTAGATCCGTTTCTTCCATTATTAACTCCAAATTTTTAGAGATTATATCAGCTCTATGTTCGTCTATTTTGCTCATAATGAGCAAATCCATCAAAATTTTCTAGTACATTTTATATCAAATGTTTTTTTATTTGTACTGTAATGTTTATTTTTGAATTATCAGTTAAAAAGAACTGAATTTATATAAGATTATTAGTGTCATTAAACTAAGAGTCTCTATCACAAATTCCGACAATTTGAAAAGGGAGAGACGGTAGGTTAATGCCCAAGATGTTATTTTGTGTACTTTTGTATGCACTATAGCGCTTGGGCCCTATCGATACCATCCCTAAAGGCGTCGGAACCTTGTGATATGGTTGAGGTAGAAGCCCACGCTATAGTGTTCTTTTTTCGACCTGAACCAGACTCGTTTTTATATGATAAACCATGAAAGCGAGCATTTCACACATCGATCTTTTTGCGCGACCAGCGCACTCCCTGGCAAGCAGGGTGGAGGGTACCGCTTGCACTTCCCCTTACCAGATCGGTAGAATCATCTCTCTTAAAGAGATCCAGCGTAACATCATCAAATCCCCGGTCTGACAGACCGATTTTCCTACCAGGTGGGCATACGAAACCTCCAAACGCCAAAGACATTCTTTTAGGCCCACTAGTGAGATACAAGAATCAAGAAGCAAAGCCTGTCCCGAGCATCGGGAAAGCAAGACTAGGTCAGCCTGTTGTAGGGACATGATCCAGTCGGAAGGTACCGGAAGCAGCTTTATAAAAGACAATAGACATAAGACGTGAGATATAAGACTTTAGGTCTGTGAGTCTATTGTACTAGTTGATAGGCGATGGGAATTAGACGTGAGACATAAGACATAAGAAGACAAAAGATAGGTTTGAGATGCTGTAGTCTATATTCTAGATCATAGACATTGGCGCTTAGATCATCATGGATTGGCCTTTTGTAGGGGCTTTCCAATGTCTTCTCTCCTAAAAGTAGGTCAAAAACCTGCTTAATGGAATTCTCTTGTCTCTCGATTCTCGATTCTCAATCTTAAATCTACAATCTACAATCTACAATCTTAAATCTTCAATCAACAATGGCACTTTACCTCAAAAACTGCTACCTGGCATTCCTATGCCTATACCGAAGCAAATCATACGGCATCCGCAAGGGAGTTGTGACTCACCCCAAAGGGAAAAGGGCAGGGGAGGATTCCCCGCCCTCTCCCGTATGAAGGGCTTTTTCCCCGATCCGGTTGATCAAAAAGGCTCTATACAATGTGTTCTACCCTCCGGAATCCTGTCCTGCATATATCCGTCTCCGGGCGGTGACTGCCATGGGGGCCAAGTACCCCCGAAGCCTAAATGCCGTGCTCTGGCTGGCATCTCTGGCGCTGACCATCAGAGTGATACTGGATAGCATACAGGAATCATTCCTCGTGGCCTCCTTCCGCTCTGCCAAGGTCCGCATCAAGGGACTGGCTTATAGAAACCACTCCCTCAGAGACGGCAGCAGGCATGTTTGCATGCCTTCTTATATCAAGCCCAGGGAATTTCGCTAAGTAAAACTTTACCCCTAACTCCATACAAGGCTCCCGGATTTCAATTCTCATAAGGTGATTTGATCAATGAACCCAAATGTAGCTAGCGGATTCACATAAGGTGACGGTACTGCGCCGGGAGGGAAGGCATGCTTCCGGGCCGGAGATTTAGTTGATAACATGGATTCCGGCCTCCTTAATCTATTATTTCCTTATAAAAAATTTCAAATCCCATCGACCCAATTGCTGTAATGTGCCCTATGCATTTATGCTATCACAGACATTCCCCAGCATTTGTTAAGACTTAACCGTATGAAAAAATATTTAAATATATTCTACCTGACATTTGTATGCCTCTTAGGAAGCAAATACCTGAGCATCCGAAGAAGTTGCCCGGACCATCCCCAGCGAGTTGTGGACGACCCATCCTCAGAATCAGCGGGAAACTCCAATCCGATTACGACCTGGCTCTGCAAATACATGTTCGGCAGATCGGTAGTAAAGAAACCTGCTTGTGTTGAATACAAAAGATTTCGTACAGAGCTATTTTATGGTGCCCACTATCAAGAGACACTTAACCGACTACTGAATCTTGCCTCATTTGTGCCTTTTATTCACTTGTTGATTGAATGGCTGGTATGGGTGTTATTTTCCAACCGAAATAACACAGGGTTAAAAGAAATACCCAACTTCTATCTAAGAGATGGTTCGCGTCAGGTGATTGAGCCATCTTTTAGCGTTTCCAAAAAAATGATGGTAATGGTCATAATGCTATTGCCTTTAGCCGGAGTGGCACAAGAAGAACAACAGGGTGCCGGTGCTCCGATTGTGATCTATGGGGAAATACATTCACCATTCGAATACAATCAGCTAGAAGTAAAATTGTTTGAAAATTACTTATGGCATAACCCTACTCAGTTTGATCATTACAGAGATACAATTGCCTTAAAAAAGGGTACCATGGCACAGGTTAACCCAAAATCTCAGTACATGAGGTGGGTTTCTCCGGAATTCAATGAGCCTGCATACCTTTCATTAAAAGCAGACAACCATTATTTGATCAGGGATTATTTGGTGATGCCGGGAGACAGTATAATGGTCTTCTTTGATGATTTTACCAAGTATACCTATTTCGATGGAAAAGCTGCTCCCGCCTTCGACCTTCAATATAAGCAGGTTAGGGAATTCCAGTTTGAAAAATTCCAGGAAGGTATCACCATTAATACTTCCGATCCTAATGATCTTCTATACAACCAAGGATTTTCCATGTTGCTTGATGAGTTTGGATCCCAATATGGTCGCCAGGTAAGGGTTATTCCCTATGACAAATTTTATAACCTGAAAAGCCTGCATAGAAAATCGGAGGAGCTTGAAAAAGAATTTCGGAGTACAGAAAAATTTTCAGCTGAATCCACAGATTTCCAGATCAATATCATTCATGCCAACAGGTTTGGCAAAGAGCTGTACGGTTTATATAACCTTTTTAGGTTTGATTATGCGAATGCTGTAAAAAGAAATGACACTGATTTGCAGGATAGTCTTGTTACTTTTTTTCGACAAAAACTTCCAACGCCACAAGATTATCCTATCCCTGGAAATCTGATTTATTATTCTTCCGAGCTACCTGGGGCCATTGTTGAGTACGCACTTGTCTCTTCACAAATTGATAGCATTGATATTGGAAACTGGGTAAAGGAGAATTACCATGGCGAGGTAAGGGATAAATTATGGGCATATTATTTTCTGAGGCATAGCCAGGGAATAGCAGATCCGGAAAATTGGATTTCAGAAATCAGTAAGCACGTAGAGACGCCGTGGATTTCAGAAATTTTCAAAGGATACATAGCCAACATGGAGACTTCAAGTGAACTTGAAGAGTACAGATTTATAACACCAAAAGGTGGACAGGGAGGATTTGCTGATTTGGAAAGAGACAGAATAGTCCTGGTGGACTTCTGGTTCACGGGCTGCGGGGCTTGTGTGAAATTTTACAGAGATGTGCTTTCCAAACTCGAAGAAGAATATTCCGGACAAGGCAATATAGAGTTTGTGTCCATCTCTATTGACGGGGATCCGGAACTTTGGAAAAAAAGCCTGCAATCCGGCAAGTATACCTCCCCACATGCCACAAACTATTACGCAGGACCTGACCATAAAATACTCGCTGATTTTAGAATTTCTTCCTTTCCCAACCAGCTAGTTCTCGGTCCGGGACTAAAAATATTGCAGTCCGGAGGATTTCCCCAAAGTCTTGAAGGATGGCGAAATCTGATTAATAGCAACCTCATATCAAATCCTGTAAACTGATGTATAAAAGTCAAAACCTATGAAACAAATTTATCTTATTACCTCAATTCTCTGTCTTTGGCTATCTGGTTTGGTAGCTGCCCAGTCAGACGTAACAATAAAAGGCAACGTTCGGGATGCCGATGACGGCATGCCAATCCCAGGTGTAGTAATAAAGGTTCAGGGCCGCACCTCTGCAACCGTCTCTGATAAGGATGGGAACTTCGAAATAGTACCTGGCCCTGGAGATCAAATACTTGAATTTTCTTACATAGGATATACCAAATTTGAATATCCGCTTAAGGATCAGGATATCAGTACTATAGTTGTCCGGATGGAAAAAGAAGATTTTGCCTTGGAAGGTGTGGAAATCTACAGCACAGGTTACCAGAACCTGAGCAAGGAACGGTCAACGGGTTCATTTGTGGCCTTGGACAATGAACTCATCAACCGCCGGGTAAGCACAGGAATACTGGATAGGTTGGAGGATGTTACTTCAGGCTTGATCTTTAACAGAATAGGTGGACAGGCTGATCCTATTAGCATCAGGGGTAGGAGTACAATTTTCGCGAATACAAGCCCTTTAATTGTAATTGACAATTTTCCCTATGATGGTCCATTGGAAAATATCAACCCCAACGATATAGAGAACATTACCATTCTTAGGGATGCTGCAGCCGCATCAATATGGGGGGCAAGAGCTGGGAACGGTGTCATAGTAATCAATACAAAGTCGGGGAGAAAGGGAGAGGGACTACGGGTTTCACTCAATGTGAATTCAAATATTATCGAAGCGCAGGATCAATTCTACAGACCCCTTATGGGTTCTTCGGATTTTTTGGAAGTAGAAAAGGTTTTATTTGAAAGGGGTGTATTCAACAGTGCAGAAATTTCTTTAAACCGAACCGCACTTTCGCATGGTGTAGAAACACTGATAGCCCATAGAGATGGCCGGATAACAGAAGCAGAAAAAAATGCCATTTTACAGGGATTTCGGCAAAATGATGTACGCAATGATTTAAGTAAGCACTTTTTTAGAAATCAGGTGAACAAACAATATGCTCTGGATATAAGTGGCGCAAATGAAAGTGTAAATTATATGTTTTCAGCAGGTTATGACGACAATACAGAGGATATAGTCGGCAACAGGAATTCAAGACTGACCCTTAATTCAAAAAACACATTTAATTTTTTGAATGGAAAACTCAGGTTGAACACGGGGATTTATTACGTCCAAACCCAAAGGAATCAGAGTACTGAAGTTCCGACAAGTCTGGACTATTCAATATATGACACTTTTTCTGATGTAAATGGCATGCACCTGCCCATCAGCAGAACCTACAGTACCCGTTATCTGGAATCAGTGGAGTCTAATCATCCGAGTCTGGTTGATTGGCGTTACCGTCCGCTTGATGAGATCGGTTTGCTTGACCGTAGCAATACTTTTAGGGATTTACGTATAAATGCAGGCCTGGATTATAAAATTTCGGAAGGGCTGTATTTGGAACTGCTTCATCAGTATTGGCAGGGCGTAGGAGCGACAGAAAATTATTCTCCTTTTGAATCTTTTTTTGTCAGGGATCTTGTCAACAGATTTACACAACTGAGTCCTGACGGAATAACCAGTAATGCAGTTCCTCAAGGAAGTATACTTGATTGGGGGATTTCAGAATCCAAAAGTCAGAACTTCAGGAGCCAGTTGAGGTACGGGAAAACTATTGGAAACCATGAGTTGAATTTATTGGGCGGGTTTGAGGCAAAAGACCTGAGCGTGGATTCCAGGAGTGGAAGATATTATGGTTACAGGAGGGATTTAGGAACAAATATGTTTGTTGACTTTGCCAACCAGTACAGTCAGTTTCACAACCCTAATTCAATTCAGCGAATTCCTGCCGGAGAAGCTATTTCCGGTACGGTGGAAAGATACATTTCCTATTATGGTAATGCTGCCTATACCTATAAGAAGCTTTATGGGCTTACTCTTTCAGCTAGGAAAGATGCTTCAAACCTGTTTGGGGTTGAAACCAATCTTCGGGGAGTGCCTCTATGGTCAGTGGGAGGGAGCTGGATTCTTTCCGAGGAGCGCTTTTTTACTTCAAAGTGGGTGGATTTTTTGAAGATCAGAACCACATACGGTTACAATGGAAATGTAGACCGGACCCTGTCTTCTCTGACTACAGCGACTTTTTTTGGGGGGAGCTTCAACAGGATCACAGGTCTGCCATCTGCTAGGATAAATAACCCGCCAAATCCCAACCTAAGATGGGAAAAGATCGGTATGCTAAATTTGGGCATTGATTTTTCCTTCAAGGACGAAAAGCTGTCAGGGAACATTGAATTTTACCGAAAGACTGGAGAAGACCTGATCGGCTCTATCCCCATGCCCAGTTCAAGAGGTATAAACAGTTTTAGAGGAAATTTTGCTGATACAAGAACTGTGGGTGCTGATGTGGTCTTAAGCTATGCACTTGTAATGAAACGTGATTTTTCATGGCGAACAAACCTGCTTGCCAGTCATGTATATGAAAAAGTAACTGGATATGAACTCGAGGCAAGTCCGCTGCAATATCTTACAGCAGGTGACGGCTTCGGTGTTCCAACCCCATTGGAGGGAAAGCCGCTTATTGCTATATATAGCTTCCCCTCTGCGGGGCTTGATCCGGACAGCGGAATGCCAAGGGGATATCTGGATGGTGAACCCAGTATGGATTATGCCAGAATATTTTCCACAGCATCAATGGACGAACTGATTTACCATGGACCGGCTAGGCCTGTACATTTCGGTGCTTTAAGAAATGATTTTAGAATAAATAATTTCAGTGTATCGATTAATGTTTCCTACCGATTAGGTCATTATTTCCGCAGGGAATCTGTCAATTACAACGAACTGCTTAACGGAAGGATTTCCCATAATGATTATGCTCTACGCTGGCAGCAGCCAGGGGATGAGCGCCACACCAATATTCCTGCTTTTCCTTCAGCAATGAATTTCAATAGGGACAGGTTCTTTCAGTTTTCAGAAGACTTGGTTGAAAGGGGGGATAATATAAGATTACAGGATATCAGGCTAGCATACAGATTTGATAAAACAAGGGGAAGTAGAACCAATGTTAAAGGAATTGAAGTCTACACCTATTTAAACAATGTCGCTATGCTATGGAAGGCCACAGACCAGCCAATTGATCCTGATTTTCCAATTATGCGACCCTTGAGAAGTTTTGCCTTTGGGCTAAGAATGGACCTGTAAAAATGATTTGTCCATGACTAAAAAAAACATTGAAATGCTTAAAATCTTACATATGAAATCGAACATGGGAAGAATCGCACACAAAGGATCTTTGAAGTTGCGAGATTCCGTGTGACCATTTAAAAAAATATAAAAACATGAAAAACTTGATTAGAACAGTATTAACCCTGACCCTGTTATCAGTTTTATGGGCGTGCGAAAATTTTCTGGATGAAAAGCCTGACAAGGCTTTGGTTACGATATCCACATTAGATGATATGCAGGGTCTTTTGGACAACAACACCCAGGCTATGAATTCTGAAACCTATTTCAAACTTATCAGGTCTGATGAGTTTGAAGCAGACCCCTCACTTCTGCGTTCGGTTCAACCCTGGATCAGGGAAGTATACCTTTGGGCAGAAGAGCCTTTCGGACAGGATGAGATTGCCATGGATTGGAGTAGGCAATATCTACAGATAATGAATACTAACATAATTCTGGAAGAGATTGAAAAGGTTTCACCTGTGAATCAGGCTGAGGAATTGCGGAAAAATGCAATCAGGGCATCCGCACATTTTTTTAGAGGTTTAGCATATTTCAATCTTGCGCAGGTATTTGCACAAGCGTATGTACCTGGAGGAGATAACAGTTCACTAAGTTTTCCTTTGCGTACAGTGGCAGATCCTAATGCCCATTTTGAAAGGGCCACTGTACAGGAAGTGTATGAGTTTATAATTGAGGATTTAGAGTTGAGTTTGGAAGGCTTGCCTGATAATGTAATTTATCCTACCCGCCCGAACCTTAGTTCCGGACATGCATTGCTGGCAAGAATATACCTGAGTATGGGAATGTACGAGGAGGCAGGAAAGTATTCAGAACTGGTGCTTGTTAAGAATTCCAGTCTGACAAATTTTAACTCATTGGTGCTTACTGGCACGAATCCCTTTCAGAGATTTAATGAAGAAACTATCTTCTTTTCTAATTTCTATTTTGCCTCATTTCTTTCTAGTCAGTTGCTAAAAGTTAGTGATTCATTTGCCAATCTTTTTTCGGAGGAAGATTTAAGAAAATCCGCATTTTTTAGACAAAATCCTGGTGGTTGGTATGTTTTTATTGGTCATTATACAGCAGATGAAGAATTTTTCTCAGGAATTACTACCCCTGAAATGATTTTGATCTCTGCAGAAGTCGCAGCCCGAAAAGGTGAATTTCCTAAAGCAAAATCCTTGCTACAACAATTAGCTGAAAATAGGTTTGCACCAGAAAACCTGCCTGGGATTAATGAGATGCCGGAAGAGGTAGTTCTGGAATATGTTCTTGACGAAAGAAAACGCGAACTTTTTGGTAGAGGACTGAGATGGTCGGATATCAGGAGGTTAAACCAAGAGATTGATTTTGCAGTGGTTTTAGAACGTTCTTTTGAAGAGGAGCGGGTTGTTATACAGCCAGGGGATGCTAGATATACGCTAGATATCCCACCGCGTGAAAAACGGCTAGAAGGGTTTTGAAAAACAAGCTGAGAATTGGAATTATTTCCAAGGCAGTATTAATAAAATGGCAGAGGTTATTCAGAATGTTGTTTGTATTTGAATAAAGAAGCCGGCATTTAGCCGGCTTCAGTCAAACTACTCAGGGATTTAACCAGAATTCACCATCTTCTTTTGGGATAGTCAGAGCGACATCTTCAAAAGTACAGATTTGGGTATCCGAAAAGTCACAACGATAATTCATGGTTGAGACATCAGTCGGGACCCCGTTTACTAATTGATAGGCGGGTTCCTGAGCATTAGGCTGGGTAAATGCAAATGCAAATATTCCGGCCAGAACAAATCCTAATAATGGTAATCTTTTGATTAAAGTATTCATCATGCACTTCTTTTTTTAACAATCAAAAAAGACAGTAAAAACGTTTTGGTAGTTATCCTACTCTGTTTTAGGGTTTTCGGAATCCCCTGTCTACTTGACTTTGCCGCCGGGGTTTTGTGCTGATTTCACCTAGATCACTTTACCCGTGAAATCGGGCAGCATTGGTTTAGATCTTAACCTATTCAAAACTAAAATGCATCTTTTTTATTTGCAAACACCACATTGTCAGCTATTTGTGAAAATGTCATTTTGATTCATAAATGTGTGAAAATCGCGTTTTATCACATTGGCCTAAAAAAGTCCCATATGGACTATTACTTTATTTGATTGTTTCTTAAATTAATGGGCGTTTTTAACCGAATGAGGAAAGGTAATGGCCAGCGACTTTAAATATAAACTGGATA
Organism: Arthrospiribacter ruber; assembly: GCF_019343195.1. Taxonomy (GTDB): domain Bacteria; phylum Bacteroidota; class Bacteroidia; order Cytophagales; family Cyclobacteriaceae; genus Arthrospiribacter; species Arthrospiribacter ruber. The sequence continues at coordinate 87,516 of NZ_RPHB01000002.1, read as the reverse complement.
TTTTCAGGTATGCGAGCAAGCATGGCCTGTTTTTTCGTGATGCCTTCACTGGGATATTTTTGCGGGCAAAAAAAGTGTCCTTCAACAAAGGCGAGGAAGTGAGGTTCCCGGTCAACAATGATCCCCATTTGGTATTTGTACATGAGGGTGCTGTGTTGGGGACATTGTCATTTGTAGATGGATCTTCCTATAGGGCCATCAAGGTTCCCCAATCCATATTTCTTACCGGATCGGCCAATTTTATAAACCCAAACATAAGGGATCAGAAATGGGAAGTTGCAAACAGATCGGAGTTCACGGCAATCCCCGTCAATATTTTGATGGATTCCCTGACTTCTGAAGAAATGGCTCCTGAAAAATTATCCAAGCACATACGCTCGGTAATGGATTTTGATGTCAGGCTTTACTTGCATCTGCTGGGTATACATTCACTTTATAATAAAGTGGATTATCTGGTATACAATCAGCCCAAATGGTTCAGTAAGACACAGAGGTATTTGGCCAACTATCTGAATGTCTCCCAAAACGGCCTTTCCAATGCCATCAAAAGCTGGGACCAATTGAATTTCGGTGCTTAATCATTGTAGGGGTATGGTATTTTGTAGATGGTTTTTTTGTCAAGAAAGGCTGATGGAAATACATTTTGGAAAGTTGCATGAAGATTGAATGCCCAAGCTGCTGTTGTTCTTTTAGTCCCAAGCAGTTTTGTTCCGGGCAGCTGATTGTCTTTTTGGGGTGCCCATGTGCCAAAAACCACAGAATCTGCATTTGTAACAGGAGAGTTTATCGATTTTGAAGCGTACTGACTTGCCCCGCTTCCCAAATGGAAAATAGTACCTGTAAAATACCATCCAGGCGATCTGTTCTGTCGGGTATTTTATCTTTCCCATACAGGCTGCCATCTCCTGATGCTGCTTTAAGGTTTTTCTGTATGTGGCAAGGTATGCTGACATAATCGGGCTTTTTCTCAATTTACCCAAGAGAAGTTAGGATGTCAACTGCCTTAAACCGTGGACTTGTACAAAAGCCGCAATTGAACAAGTGCTTGGATAAAACCGCTTTTTTACCTATAAAAAAAATACAATGGTTTCTGGATTTTTAGCCAAAAGTAGGCGAATGTACGGGACACACACGGGACATCTACGGGACATGGTCGGGAGGAGTAGTTGACAGTGAGTAGTGAATAGTGACTGGTCAATTCCATTTGAAGCAGTTTTTTAATTTCGAATTTGGAACATTGAACATTGAATAATGAATAATGAAGGAAGAAGTGAACAGTTATTAGTGAATAGTGATCAGTGAGGAGTGATTCGGTGGAAGCTTTACCCTCCCAACTTTCACAACCTTGCGATTGGAATTGCGGCTTTCACAGCGATATGCCAAGCCCCAAAGGGGCGATATTATTATAGCCTAGGGTTTCAACCCTAGGTTATGAAGCGTGATATTGAAATTATTTTTGGCCGAGGGATGCCCAATAGAGAATTAAAGGGTCCGCCAAAAACAGGGATGGGAAATATTGGAGCGTAGAGCTGGGTAAATCAGCTCAGCCCCGCCTGGGTGAAGAATGGCGTAGGCGCTAGGTGTAGTTTGTAACTACACCTTTTTATTACTTCGAATTTGTAATTCGATTTTTTGATATTAGTTTTAGTTATGGGCGATGCTTTTCAGATAAGAGACCAAGAAATGCCATACTTCCTGACCTTCCAGGTAGTAGGATGGGCTGATGTTTTCTCGAGGATAGGTTACCGGGACTTTATACTCGAAAACTTGACATTTTGTAGGAAAGAAAAAGGACTTTACCTGTTCGGTTATGTGATCATGACCAATCATATCCACTTGGTTGTCCAGCAGAAAGAGGGGAAGCTGTCTGATTGGGTACGTGATTTCAAGAAGTTTACCAGCAAGAAGCTATTGGCGATGATTATGGAGAATCCACAGGAGAGCAGAAAGGAATGGCTCAAAATGATTTTTTCCTATCATGCAAATTCAAACAAAAGATCGGGAGAGATGCAGTTTTGGACCCATGAAATCGAGCCTGACGAAATTATCACAAGACAGGATGATTCTTTTGCGAGATTCAATCTGACCTTTGACAATCAAATTATAAACAGATTAAAATCATGCGATTGAACTATTCAGGCCGGAGATGATTGAGAGTAGGATGAACTATATTCATGAAAATCCGGTCAGGGCGGGCTGGGTCGAAAACGCCGAAGAATACCTTTATTCCAGTGCCAGAAACTATTCAGGACTAAAGGGTTTGATTGAAGTGGATTATTGGTAGTTTTGGTTGGTTTCCAATTACAAATTGGTTAGGATAAAAGGGTAGGACAAGGCGTTAATAAATGATCTCTTTAGATCATTTTAGCCTTGGGCCAGGTGTAGGGTGGGCAAACTACACCCAGCCACCACCGAAAGTCTATACTACACCCCGTCTGGGTGAAGTTTGGCGTTGGTACTAGGCGTAGTTTGTAACTACGCCTTTCTAGCAAAATGAATTTGTAATTCTATTTATCAGGAATTACCTTTCAAATTTAGCGTCTAATTGAATAGTCCAATTGCAAAATGGAAAGGAAAAAAGGGAGTAGTTTCAAACTATACCAAGCCCTAGCATTCAAACTTTGACTATACCTAGAGGGGCCACAGTCTTTGGAGTCGTGTTGTTTGTAGAAGGGGAATTTAGTTTCAAAAATTATTCTTTTAAATTAACCTAATATGAGTTTCTTATTACATTATTTAAACTTATTCTGACAAACCCCATTTCATCGTCCAAGTTAATGAATAGCCAAAGCTTTCCATCTTTAATGAAATAATCATTATCAAAGTCTGACAATTCCTCTATCTCAAGTTCAGAAAGGAGATTAAATTCAGAGTCGAAAACAGTTAGAAAAACCTTTATTTCTTGAGTTTCACCATAAGTAGCCTTTGAATTTTCTTTACTTTCTTCCGAAAATATTGTTATTGTTGACAAACGAAAATACTGCTTGCTTTCAGAATCCCATACTGGACGATAATAGCTGACTTGTTCTTTGAAATGTTTTGTTTCTTTAATTATTTGTTCCAATTGACCAACACTAATATTTGGGGGTTTTACCCTTTTAGGAGTCAGTGTAGGGTTATAGTCTACAAATCTCAATGCTTTAACTTTGTAATCATAATAGACGATCTCATTTGAAAATTCATAACTTATAATGATCTTGTTATTTTGATTTATTAATTCAATACTAGGATCAACAATATTACCGGACCGAGCACTCCTAATACTTAAATCACCATATGATTTTTTTGAATTGAGGTTTAATCGGTCTACCTTATTTTCTCCTACAGATAAAACATGAAGATTAACTTCAATATTTTCATAATCGTATGAAAGACCAAAAACAAGTAAATCTTCTGAATCTACTAGAATTTGTATCATGGGGGAATCGTCATATTTTTCCCCATTAGAATCTATTGAATTTATCCAATCTACTTTTTGAATTAAATTTCCAGTACCATCAAAAATTGCAGATTCCACATAAGACTTAATAAAAAAACGATCATCTTTCAACACATTGAAACCAACGAAAATTTCGCCAGTTCCATTTGGCCCATCTTTTTCAAATGGTATCCTTTTTGTAAATTCTAACTTTTCAAGATCTATTTGATCCAATGAATGATTGAAAGAATTATAGGAAAAAATTGAATTTTCATCAAAATTTAAATCAGAAAATGACGCAAATCCCCACAAATCCAAAATTTCATCCTTAGAATTAATTCTCACAGTATCTAATGAATAAGACACTGATGAATATTCTACTTCAATTTTTCTTGCCGTACACGCAGAAAACAATAAAATTAATATAATTAAATATTTCATTATGATTTCTTATTAAGGAATAAAAAGAAGCCACTATAACTGCGGCTTCATGAATTCTTGTTAATTAAGAACGCAAAACCCATCTGTAAGGTCACTACAATTAGTTTGTGGGCAGCAACTTACATTAGGGTGCTTTGAACCACATTTCCTTTCGAGACATCCAGCATCATACCCCCGTCTGGGTGAAGTTTGGCATTGGTACTAGGCGTAGTTTGTAACTACGCCTTTCTATCAAAATGAATTTGTAATTCGGTTTATCGGGAATTACCTTTCAAATTGAGCGTCTAATTGAATAGTCCAATTGCAAATTGGAAAGGATAAAAGGGGGTAGTTTCAAACTATACCCAGCAGCCGGAAGCCTAAAATACACAGTTTACCATAACTTTTAACAATTATACGGAGACAAGTAGGGCCACAGTCCTTGGAGTTGCGTTGTTTGTAGAAGGGGAAAGTGGTTTTCAAAGGAATAGAATTGTATCGAAAGTTTAAAACAGATATAGAATCCTAATATCTAAAGTCAGTAGTAGGAAGCAGCATTTTTAAACTTAATTTTTCATTTAATTTCTAGCGAAAGTCATAAGATACAACACGATCATTGGGTTTCTCTCTTCAATACCTTCCTCATTCCTTATTATGGAGTAATACACATTTCCTTTAAAAGGCTTTGGAATTATTTCATGTGTCATCTCCTGATCAAATAATTGCCTTGAATGAATTAGGGGACGATTGTTTTCCAAATCAATTACTATAAAATAGGAACGATAGTCATATACAACATGTAAAAATGCATAGCTATCGGACATCACCACTTGGCTTATTCCCAATTGAAGTGTGTTGTCAAATCCAATGAAATGAAGTAGGTATTCTGGGGTCAATCGACCCTCCTGTTTTCTAAAAATCGTATCCCTGTCCCTATGCGATGATATTTCTCCCCGGTTGATTGGCATATAAAACAAGATTGCGTTATTTACCCGACTTAATATCCTGGGGATTGGATGGATATGTGTGTAATTAGAATGATAGCCGTAAAGTGGCCTTTCCCAGTTTTTAACTTCAAGGGTTTTGGGTTCAATTGAGCTTATCAACACCTGACGGGGCTTTTCCTTGGTACCATTAAGCGTCTCCTGAACAACCAAAAGGGTATCATTATCTTTATAGAAGGAGATAGGATGCCCAGGTATTTTATTGCTTGTTGATTCAAATTTTCCTTCGAGGGAATAGGAAATCACGGTCATTTTTTGCCAATCCGCCACAAGCACAACATTTTCCTTTTCATCCAAGTGAATCGCATATGGTATAGTATATTCATCTGGCCCCTCTCCCTTCTCCCCGATTTTCCCTAAAAAACTACCCTTGTTGTCAAATTTTAATAGACCCTGTCTTCTGTCTACTAGAAGAAAGAAGTGTTGTGAGAAGGCTATGTCCTGGACGGTAGTAAGTACAGGATTTCCCGGAGCCTCAAGGTTGATGGTGTCCAGAATTTCAATCTGTAATCCCGGCGAATCTCCCTTCAAAAAATCCATCTTTATTTCAATTGTTTTTAAAGATTGTAGTGAGTCGGGATAATCTTTATTTCCACAATTTTGAAATTGGAAAATTAAAATGAAAAACAACATCTTAGTGATATATTTCATGATCGAGATTAGTTTACTTGTCTTTATGTTTTTCCCTTTAAATCTGTACTCTACCTTGTTTCTGATATTTCCCGGATTTCTTTCAAGGAAATAAGCTTTCCATAGTGCTTCGCTATGATGCGCAGGCAGCTGGGGCCACAGTCTTTGGAGTCGTGTTGTTTGTAGAAGGGGAATTTAGTTTTTAAATTCATTTAAATCGATAATTAACCCACAGCACAATAAATTAATATATGATTGTCCGCTTTCTTACCAGTGGAATCTTCACAAAAGAATAAACTTTTGATTTCAAGCTAATATCAATGAATAACTTGTTTGAGACGGATCCAACTTGCCTGCAGGCAGACTGGTATCTATAAATATGGGGTTGATTCAAAACCCTCTTTAAATTGGTTGTTGGTCTAATTGCGGATACACATTAATTAATAATAAGAATCGTAATCAACCAATTCATTCATTTACAATTTCAAATATTTCATACCTGATAAAATCTTCCTCCACCTCTGGATCGATTATTTGAAACAAAAGTTGGTTTTTAGGCATACTGATCATCAATTTACCATTGTTGGGCATTGGAATATCTTCAGATAATTGTTTGTTTTCGTTAAATAAGATCAGCTTGTGATAGTACGGATCTTTAAAATGATGGTATTCGCTATCTAAGGCTTTTTTCTGTTCATAAATCCCAGAAGGTATTTCCTGAATATATTCCAGCAGCATCAAACCATCCTCTAAACTAAAAATCTTATGGTTCCTTGCACCTAAATTTATCCTATTATTGTAAGAGGGTAACCTTGATAAAGCAATACGGCCACTGTTAAGTATTTTAAATTCATAATGATTAATTTTAATTCTAGACTCCAGTTTCTGGCTTTTTAAGTCATATATTGTGATTTCATCATCTAATGAAGTAGTTAAAAAAAGTTTTTTATTTACTCTGTCTATTGTAAAAATGGGGAAATAAATTGAACCTATGGATTTATCAAGGAGCTTAAAATTACCTCTATCTGACACTGGTCCAATTTCAAATAGCTTTTCATGTTCAAAGTCAAGAAATTCAATCAAATGACTGTTCCTAAAATCCCTTCCATCCAAATATGCACTAGTTCCATTCGGAATAGTAGAAAAAGTGAATTTTGAAAAAGAATTTTGTGGATAATAGTACTCCAAATATTCTATTCTCCCATATATTTGAATGTTTGTCCCTGATTGGTACTTAGTCCGTGTTTTAATATTAAGGTTTTGATCTAATAATACTATTTCAGAAGGTGACTGTACCCAAACTTCTCCTTCCTCCGAAAATGCAACACAATTTATGGAAGTTTTTACCCGATCTGGGCCTTCACCAACCAACTTTTTTTGAATAATTATCTCTCCATCACCATTAACAAGGCATAAATTGAGGCCATCAAGAGTTCTGGTATATCCTAAAAAATATTGAGTTTCCGAATGGTAGTCAAGGATTTCAATGGGGGAAAGGGAATTGATTTTAAACTCTCCCTTTTTTTGCAATATAATTTGGGAGTATACAATAAAAGGAGAGGTGATAAACATAGTGAATACAGCTATAATTGCATGTGATTTTCTTGATTTCAAATACTTTGTTAAATGAAGGACTCTGAACATAGAATTAAAATTAAAAGGGATTTCTATATAATTAACATATTTTTAATAGACTTGAAATTCAAAGCTAAAGCTTCATAATACCCTCGAATGATGATGTTTATTTGATATAATTTAAGCAAGTAACAATAAAATTAATAGGTGCGGATAGTAATTAAAAAAATCCGAACCTATAACCTTAGTCTAATGGGGAATTTAAGGTTCCGCCAAAATCAGGGCTGGGAAATATTGGAGCGTAGAGCTGGGTAAATCAGCTCAGCTCCTTTTGTTTTGAAACGGTGATCAACCGGTATCCCTTAGCCCTTGAATTCACGATTTGGCATTTGGGATCCATTTTCAACACTTCTTTCAGCTTTGAAATCACAACCCTTAAATTCCCTTCATTCTGATTGTTGTAGGCCCCCCATATTTTGTTGATCATTATCCGGGTAGGATATACCTCGTGCATATTGGTATACAATTCCCATAAAACATCTTTTATCATTTCTTGTAGGATTGTTTCCTTATTCTTACACCTTACTTTTGATTCATAGAAGTTGATTTCAAGATCACCGAGCCTGTACCAACCTTTATTATATTTCGGTTGAGGCTTTTTCAGAAAGTTTCGGACCTTTAGCTTAAGCTCCTCGATATTTGTCGGTTTTCTTAAATAGTCATCCACCCCAATACTCAAGCCTTCCAGTACATCCTCAGAACTCGTTTTTGCAGAATGTAGAAAAATCGGAGTTAGTTTGTCATTGCTTCGTATATGCGCCGCAACTTCCAAACCGCTGGCTTTTTCCATAATGATATCCAGGATAATCAGGTCGGGGGGATTGATAGTGTACTCATGTATGGCAGCGGCACCATCATAGACTACCTTTACCTCATGGCCGAGGTCTTTTAAGGCGTTTTGCATCATGTAGGCCATTTCCTCATCATCCTCTGCTATCAGTATTTTCTTTTTTATTTCCGGGGAATTTTGATCTGAAAGATTGTCCATGGTTCTGAAAATTTAAGTTGAATTTTACCTTTATGTAATTCTATAATGGATTTGGCGTAGAACAAACCCAATCCACTTCCCTTCAGGCTTTCATTCTTCTGGAGAATGCCTCTATGGTATTTGTCAAAAATCTTTTTCCGGAATTTCCTGGGTACTCCGGGCCCGTTATCCATAAAAGAAATAAGAATAGCTTCTTTTTGCTCAACCACAATTTTGATAATGTCCCCTCCATATTTTATGGCATTGTCCAAAAGGATGGAAAATGTTTCCCTTAAAAAAGTTTTATCAGCAATGATCTGTACCTCATCATGCTCTGTCTCTATGGAAAAATCTTTTCCATATTCACCGGGTTTGTCAGGAATGCATTCCTTTATCAGAACCAAAAGATCAAAAGAGGTCTTGGTCAGCGGCTTTTCATTGTGGGTCAAAGTGGAAATATTCAGTATTCTGTCACAGATATTGTTCAGGTAACCAAGATTCCTTTTGAGAATTTCGAAGGTCTTCAAATCCAGACTTTTGGCCTCTTTTGATTTGATCTGGCTTTCTAAATAATCTACGGAAAAAACCCCTTTAGAAAGCGAGCCTTTAAGGCTATGGCTGATAAATTGTACAAACTCCTGTTGCCCTTCGTCAATTTCCTTCTGGGTTTTGAGTGACCTGAAAAGCATCATAAATGCAAATACAATCAAAGCAATAAATACCAAAGAGATGCTGATATCGAATATGCCCCTTGCAATTAAAGCTTTGGGATGGTTGGTATATTGGAGGAAAATCCGCTGCCCCTTGGGGATAAAGGCCGACTTGGCTTCAAGTACCTGGTTTTCCGGGTAGCTTGCTATTTGGTCCAATTCCTGCGGCTCAAGGTTTTCATTGATATGGATAATCTCATAATCGATGCTGTGATTATAGGGCTTTAACTCCCTGACAAAGAGCTTTTCAAATAACTGCTGATCCAAAGTGTCCCTTATAATGGTGGCTTTTATGGATTTTGATTTACTGCTGGAAACCTTTACATACCTTATTTCTTCTGGATTTAAAACTTTTTCAGCTAGTACTGGATTTATTCCTTTCTTTTCCTTTTTGAACAATGTATCCAAGTCCACAACCTTGCTTAAACCTATCGACAAATCTTCTTGTAACGGATCCTCTTTAGCGGTGAACTTTACCCCTATAACATCTTTCTTTCCCAACTCCTGAAAGTATAAATCAGTGGTCTGGTTCAAATTATTCTGAAGATCGACAGCAACCCTTGCCTTTTGGAAATGATAGTTTTGGACTATCCTGTAAACCTGAAGGCTTACAGCAAAAATTACTGAAAGGCTGATGATCAATAGGAGATTATTGTATTTCATAGCTTTCAAACTAAAGGTTCTATTAAATATAAGTGCAATTCTGCACATTTTACTAAGGAGTTAATACTACTTAACACTTTTCTTGAAAAAATACAGTGTATAATTCAGAATTTACCAGAAGTGTTTGACAGTAAGTGTATTGCTGTCTTGAATTTTATTCAATTATGTTCAACTATTAATATTTTAAACTATGCGTAAATCAGTAAAAATTATCTTGGCAGGGTTTGTATTCACCCTTTGTTCACTAAGCTTGAGTTCTGGGGAGTCATCTCTGGAGGATTGTCCGGATTGTGATACCACAAGGGACTTTTGTGAAGTTACATTGGATTGCGGAAATGGGTATGAAGTAACTGTAGGAGCAAGTACCTGTTCGGGTGCATTGGCAGCTGCAAGAGCCATCTGTGCACAGTTGTAAGGTTATCTTCTTGATTATCCGCTTTCTTGCCAGTAGAACCTAAATAGGGCTTGCTGAAAAAGTCTCAGGTATGCCAGATTCAAAGCGGGCGAATGAAGATGTATGCTTATACTTCGAGTGAGCCCAATGAAGAAGATAGTATGCCTGAGACTAGCCTTAAAATTTCGAATTTTGAAATTTTAAGGAGCACGGAAATCATTTATATCATTGAATAAGCGTGCACCTGCTTAAAAAGAAAATACTTGACAAACGGGGTATTCATCAAAATTTAAAGCATTTATTCTCCTGTTGGCGTTTTTCAGCACGCCCTAAATAGTGGAAAAACCTATGATATCAAGCCAATCCCGATAACCGGGACAAGTTAACCATGAATTTCTAATATCTATTAGTATCGGATGGATCAGGGTTCTTATTTAAATTGGTTGTGGTCTAATTGCGGATATACATATTATCTTACTAGGAACCTTACCCAACAGCCCTTTTTGGGCTGTTTTTTTTTACTGGTTTTTTTCACCTGACTTGGGTCAAGAGGGTGAATTTTATGGATATGGATTTTTCAGATTTGGGTCATACTAACAAACATAATGATGGTAGACCTTTCCTCCCCTTATTTCTGGCTGGCCCTGGGCCTCTTCTTATTGATCTACTATGGGCTAATTCTCCTCAGCTTTTACAGAGATAAGCTGAATAAGACCTTCGGAAAGGTGAAAAGTCCTTCCAAAGTGGGCGATGATTTGACTGTGGATAGTAGTTCTCCTAGGCTCATAGAGGCATTTGCTGCCTATAGGGATTACCTCATGAATAAACACAAACCCCTCAAAGCCTTCCCGGTACTGCTGCAGGAACCCTACAGAGGCATCATCAAAGAACTCGAAACCAATTACAAATCCACTAAACTTAATTCTTAAGCCATGCAAAAAATGCAGTTTAAAATTCCCCTGATCCTCACAGCCCTGCTCTTGCTTTCCCTGACGGCAACAGCACAGGACGGCAATGCCGGTATCTCGGCTGCCACCACTCAAGTGAGGTCTTATTTCCAGTCAGGCGTCAGCTTGATGTATGCCATAGGCGCCATAGTCGGCCTGGTAGGAGCCGTGAAAGTGTTCAACAAATGGAATTCCGGTGAACCCGATACCGGAAAGGTGGCAGCAGCCTGGTTCGGCAGCTGCGTGTTCCTCGTAGTCGTAGCTACCGTACTATCTTCTTTCTTCGGATAATATGGGTAGGACATTTAAAATCAACAAAGGAGTAAATGCACCCATGGAGTTTCAGGGCCTCAAAGCCCAGTATATTCTCTATATGGGTGTGTTGCTCCTGTCCATGCTCTTCACCCTAGTCCTAATGTACCTGGTAGGTCTGAATTTTATCCTTAGCCTGATCCTGATAGGAGCCCCCGGAGCTTTCGGGGCATGGAAAATCATGGAGATGAACAAAACTTATGGAGAAAATGGCCTGATGAAGCTCTCGGCAAGAAAGCGCCTGCCAAGGGTGATCCGCTTTCGGGATAGGGTATTTGTGAAAAGGTTGAAGACTTTAAACAAGTTGAATCATGTTCAATAATAAGATTAAAGACCTGGATGAACTCTTTCCCATCTACAGATTGGAAGATGGGATATTGCTCTCCTATGGAGGAGAAATCACTGCTGGATTCAAACTGAGCTTCCCCGAAATATTTACCCAAGGGGAAAAGCAACTGGAAAACCTCCATGCCACCTGGACCAAATTGATCCGGCTCCTGCCAGAAGGATACATCCTGCACAAGCAGGACAGGTTCCTGAAAAGGCAGGTGGACAACAGCCATAAAGAAGAGCTGGATGAGTTTACCGCCGGCTTTCTGGAAAACAAAAGCAAGCTCTTCTTTCATGAAAGGGAATACCTCTCCCATGATACCTACCTGTTTTTGTGCAGAAGAAATCAGGGCAAACCCCTAGGCAATTCAGCATTATCCAACCTCCTGCGCAGTTCCCTGCCTGATCCCGAACTGCTTTCAGATGGGGTCTATGAGAAATTCCACGCACTGTTGGGACAGTGCGAAGCAGTACTGGCAGAGTCCGGCATCCAGGTCAAAAAGCTGTTTTCTGAAGACTATACAGGACACCTGGGTGCAGCAGGTCTTTTGGAACAGTATATCCTGCTGAACGGAAATACCTCCAAAGGACTGCTGTCGGATGTTGCTTTCCATCCTGAGCTGAAAATAGGGGAACAGGAGCCGCTAGTATTCAGTCTGGCAGATGTCAATGACCTGCCCAACCTCTTCCCTGTTGCCGAAGAGTTTGAACCTTATTCAAGTGATAGGAGTGCTTTCACTCTGGGGCTGACAGCTCCCATATCCCATCTTTTGCCCTGCAACCATATTTACAATCAGTTTATCGTAGCAGAAGACAAAAACAAGGTTTTAAAAAACCTGGAGTCCAGAAGACTGCGCTTTCAGTCATTGTCAGCCTACAGCAGGGAAAATGCCATTGCCGCAGATGCCATGCAGGATTACCTCAATGAGGCCATATCGGAAGGAAGAACTCCCGTAAAGGCCCATTTTAACCTGATCTGCTGGGGAGAGGGAAAGCGGGAACTTCAGAACATGACAGCCGCCGCGCTCACCAAAATGAACATCATTCCCAAACTGGAAACCCATGGAGCTGCACAGCTCTACTGGGCAGGTATTCCGGGAAATGAAGCGGCCTTGCCTGTCAATGAAACCTTCGACTGTTTTGCGGATATAGCCGCCTGCCTGATCAATTCCGAAGGGGCTTACCACAGCTCCCCGGGAACATTCGGTCTGAGGCTGGGGGACAGGCTGTACGGGAAACCCATTCTGGTGGACATCTCTGATGAGCCCATGCAGCGGGGATGGATTACCAACCGCAACAAGTTTGTACTGGGACCATCGGGATCAGGAAAGAGTTTCTTTACCAACCATATGGTCAGAAGCTATGTGGAGCATGGTGCCCATGTGGTTTTGGTGGATGTGGGGCATTCCTACCGGGGATTGTGCGAACTGCTCAAAGGCTACTATTTCACCTATGAAGAGGACCATCCCATCAGCTTCAATCCCTTTGTATTGAGAGAGGGCAAGCTGGACACCGAAAAGAAGGAAAGTCTCAAAACCTTGTTGCTTGCCCTTTGGAAAAAAGATGATGAGACCTTTACCAGAAGTGAATATGTGGCCATCTCCAATGCCCTGAAATCCTATTATGCCTATTTGGAAGCAAAGCCTGATCTGTTTCCCTGCTTCAATACTTTCTATGAGTTCTTGGTGGCAGACTTCTCCCTTGAGCTGGAGGAACTGAAGGTCAGTCAAAGGGAATTTGACCTCAATAACTTTCTGTATGTGCTCAGGCCTTTCTATAGATCAGGTGAGTTTGACTACCTGCTCAATGCCACAGAAAACCTGGATCTCCTGGACCAGCCTCTGATCGTCTTTGAACTGGATAACATCAAGGATCATCCCATCCTGTTTCCTGTAGTGACCCTCATCATCATGGAAATCTTTATCTCCAAAATGAGGCAGCTCAAAGGGATCAGGAAAATGATCCTGATAGAGGAAGCCTGGAAGGCCATCGCCAAAGAAGGCATGGCCGAATACATCAAATACCTCTTCAAGACTGTGAGGAAGTTCTTCGGAGAAGCAGTAGTGGTGACCCAGGAGGTGGATGACATCATCTCTTCCCCTGTGGTCAAAGATGCCATCATCAACAATTCCGACTGCAAAATCCTGCTGGACCAATCCAAGTACCAGAACAAGTTCCACCACATTCAGGATCTCCTGGGATTGACCGATAGGGAGAAAATGCAGGTCCTTTCCATCAACAAGGCCAATGATCCCAAATACCGCTACAAGGAAGTATTTATAGGTCTTGGACCGGTAGGGAAGGTGTACCGTACTGAGGTCAGTACGGAAGAATACCTGACCTATACCACAGAAGAAAAGGAGCGGTCCAGACTGGACATGCTCACCAAAAGGTATTCAGGAGACAGACAGCGGGCCATTGTACAGATGGCAGAGGAACTCAAAACCCTAAAGCGATGAAGCCTTTGTTCAGAAAGGTTGGAAGGAAGGTCCTGAAATTTATCACATGCCTCTTACTCTCGGCCTGTGTGGGCATTGGAAATGCCAATGCCACTTCTGATCCAATTTCAGAGATCATCAAAGCAGGAGTGAAGCGGGTGATCATTGCCGTAGACCTGCAGATCCAACGCAGACAGAATGAAGTCATCTGGCTCCAGAATGCACAGAAAGTAATAGAAAATACCCTGTCCAAACTCCGCCTGGAAGAAATACAGAACTGGACACAAAGACAGCAGGAACTGTACTCGGATTACTATGAAAGCCTCTGGAAAGTGAGGTCACTTTTGCAGGATATGCAGATGGCCAAAGAGACAGTGGAACTGCAAAAAGCACTGGTGGAAGAGTACATGTTGACCTGGCAGTTTCTCAATGCCGAGCCGCTTTTTGTGGCCGCAGAGCTACTGGAAATCCAAAGGATGTATGGGAGGATTTTATCCCATTCCCTGGAAAATGTACAGCAGCTTTCCACGCTCATGAAAGACTATAGCCTCAAAATGGAGGATGGGCAGAGGATCAGAAAAATGGAGGAAATCCGTGACAATACGGCCTTGCTCCTGGCCGATACCAGAAGGGTTAATGCCCAGCTGACCGGCTTACATAGTATGCGCAAATCCCAGCTTCAGCAAGGGAAGTCATTTAAAAAGTTACTGCCATGAACCCCGTCAAGTTAATTGTATTCATAGTGCTTTACCTGATTGTCAATCAGTCTGTTGAAGGGCAGAACCTCAAAGAGTGGTTTATGCAGCAAAAGACCCAGATTGAATACCTCGTCTCCCAGAATGCAGCCCTGCGGGTATTGAACGGAACGATAAGAAAAGGATACAGTGAAAAGGGCTTTGGACTGGGTCTGATCAATGAAGACCTGCAAGTAGAGTTTGGACTGCATACTGCCCATTATAAAGATTTTGAAGCCCTTCCCCCAAGTGAACATGAACGCCTGGAATCAGAAATCAAAGCCCAACTCGATCAGCTTGAAAACTTAAGTGCTGCAGTTCGGAGAATAATCAACAGGTCCGGCATTCCCATCCGCTTACAGCAGGGGATGATGCAGCTTCACTCAGGCATCAGCAGAGTACTGCAACAAAAGAATTCCCAAGCAGAAATACTGCTCTCCAAAGGGGAGCTCGAAATGGATGATGCAGAAAGATTGGAAAGGCTGACAGCGCTGTTTCGGGCTTTAACAGAAATGGAAAAAGACCTGAGAAGACTGGTACTGATCCATGAGGGAATCCTGCAACATAGGATGATAGAATCTACAGCAATTGATCAAAGCAAAACCTTATATCCATGAAACGATTGTTAGCCATTTGCCTCTGTTTTCAGATGTGCTTTACCGGCTTTTCGGCAAAAGCCCAGGAGCATGAAATCCAACAGCTGCTCCTCAATGTTGACAAGCTCAACCAACTGAGAAGTATCCTTACCACAATGGAAGATGGCTATAACATCCTATCCAAAGGATATACCGGTGTAAGGGACCTGAGTCAGGGTAATTTTTCCCTGCACAGGACTTTCTTTGATGCCCTGCTGGAAGTCAGTCCACAGGTAAGGAATTACTACAGGATAAGGGAGATCATTGATATGCAGCTCAGGGTGATCAGACTCTCCGGCCAGTCCCTGAATTACTTCAGGCAGTCCGGAAGCTTTGGCCCCAATGAACTGGCTTACATGCAAAGGTATTACGGCAGGCTGATGGACAGGAGCATTTCCAACCTTCAGGAATTAGGTCTCATACTTACCGCAGGAAGGCTCTCCATGTCCGATGACCAAAGGCTTGCTGCTATTGATGGGATACACAGGGCCATGAGCAGGCTATTTTCAGCCTACACCCAGGCCGATCTGGTCTTTGCAGGCATAGCAGGCCTGAAGAGGCAGGAGCAGCATCAGGTTTCCGTTTCACTTCAGTTTGCAAGGCCATGAGAAAGGTAGCCGGGATGGAAATAAGGAAAAAGAAGGCATTTACTTTCATGGCTTTGATGCTCATGCCGGGAGGTATGCTGATGGCCCAAAGCCTGGGCAATGAAACATCAGGGTTGCAGGGAGTATTGGAAAACCTTTACAGGGAAATGATTCCCTTGGCTTCCGGTCTGACTTCTGTGGGAAGGGCCATTGCAGGGGTGGCGGCATTGCTGTATATCTCTTCCCGGGTGTGGAAGCACATTGCCAATGCAGAGGCTGTGGAGTTTTATCCACTGCTCAGGCCCTTCGGGATAGGATTGGCAATTCTATTCTTTCCCACCCTGCTCAATATCATGAACGGTATACTGGATCCGATCACGCAGGTGACAGGGATACTGACTAGAGATTCACATGCTGCCATACAGCTCATGCTGGATGAAAAACAAAAGGCCCTGGAGAGCGGGAAATATGCAGAGGTATTTGCCGTAAGTCCCGAGAGCCTGGGCAATGCAGAACTCTGGCTCAAATACGAAGATCCGGATAGGGTGCCGGGGGAAAGCCTGGCTTCTGACAGCTGGAATGCTTTCAAGTTCTTAAGCCAGATGGCTACCTTCAACATGCAGCAGTATGTGAAAAGGATACTTTCCGAAATCCTCCAACTGCTCTATCAGGCAGCTGCTTTGGCCATCAATACCATACGTATTTTCTACCTCATCGTGCTGGGGATACTGGGGCCCATTGTTCTTGGACTGGCCGTATTCGACGGTTTCCAACATACTTTGTACACCTGGTTTGCCCGCTATATCAATGTGTTCATGTGGCTGCCCATTGCCAACATATTCGGAGCCATCATCGCCAAGATCCAGGAAAATATGCTCCTCATGGATATGGATCAGATTGCCGCATCGGGAAGAACCTATTTTTCTTCCACTGATATAGCCTATCTGGTTTTCTTGATCATCGCCATCATAGGATACTTTACGGTGCCTTCGGTGGCCAATTACATCGTCAGCGTGGGAGGTAGGGATACACTCCTACACAGAAGCAGCAACCTACTGACCTCATCTCCGGCCATGGCTGCCAAATACATGCGGTTCAACTCTTCTTCATCTTCATAACCTGCCTAAACCATGTTCAAACAATTACAACACCTTGAAACCGCATTCCAATATGTCAAAAGGCTCTCCTTTGCATCATTGGGCCTTTCCTTTTTGCTGATGCTTTACGCGGTATGGACCGTAAGGCAATCAGCAGAAGAATCCTCCTCCAAAGTATATGTGCTTGCGTGGGACAAGCTTCTCGAAGCCCAGGCTTCCCCAAGGGCAGCTTTTTTGGATGTGGAGCTGAGAGATCATGTCAGGATGTTTCACTACCATTTCTTTTCCTTATCACCGGATGAAAAAGCCATCAACAGACAACTGGAAAAAGCCCTGTACCTGGCCGATAGGTCCGCAAAGGAAACCATAGACAACCTGCGGGAAAAGGGATACTACAGCCAGTTGGTGGCATCCAATATACATCAGGAGCTGATTCCCGACAGCGTAGTGCTGGATACCTCTGTCTATCCCTATCATTTCAGCTATTTCGGCAAACAGAGAATTGAGCGGAGCAGCTCCATCGTGATCCGGAGCCTGATCACTGAAGGACGGCTGAGAGAAGTACAGAAATCGGACAACAACCCCCATGGCTTCCTGATCCAGAACTGGAAGACCATAGAGAACCTGGACCTGGAAGTCATCAAGAGATAGAAAAATGATCTGTCATGAAAACTGAACATGATTCAATATCCCTTACCGGGTGTCCAGGAAGTATCAGGTTGCTAGGGGTGGAGCTGCTCCCTTCAGGATCCATCATCTATTTGGGCATGGAAAGAAATGCCAAAAGACTGGGGTATTTTCTCGGACAGCAGGAACAAAAACTTCCAAAACCGATCAGGCGGTATGTATGGGGATTTCTGGCAATGGCTTATTGCTTCATGCTTATTTCCGGACTTTGGACTGAAAGAAGGGGGGAGGAGCCTTTGAATCATATTCAAATACCTGTGCTTGCTCCATCGGATACGGTTCGGGAAAATAGGCTGTCATTTCCTTTAGAAATATTTGAAGACTGAAAACCACAATACCACTATAAATCAACCATTCACTTTAAACATCAAAACCATGAAAGATCTCAAAAAGAAAAGACAGGCAATATTTTACATGTTGTTGCCCCTGGGCATAGTGCCCTTGCTGTTGTTCCTGCTTTACAAAAGCGGAGGGATGGAGCTCGTAGCTGCTGAAAGTCCAAGCGGACTCAATACCGAATTGCCACAGGCAATCAATACACAGGCTGAAGCAGGCAAAATGGAAATATATCAGGTGGCCGAGCAGGAAGAAAAAAAGCTCAAAGAACAGAGACGGTTGGATCCCTATTTTGATAAGGTTCCGGAAAGAGAGATTCAAGAACCAGAAGCTGAAGGCATGCCCATTGGCCTGGAGAGAAAACAGTTGGCCATAGCCGATAACCTCAAAGAAATCACCAAGCTGATAGAAGAGCCGGCTATGCCCAAAAATATTCCTGCTCAGGAAAGGAAAAAGACGCTTAGAGAGCCGGAATCTCCACTGAATCCCGAGGTGGAAAAGCTGGAAAAACTATTGGGTAATATTACCCAGTCCCAGAAAGCTCCGGATCCTGAAATGGAACACCTGGAGGGCCTGATTGATAAAATCCTGCTGCTACAATACCCTGAAATGGTTTCGGAAAGCAGGGAAGAGGGCGGTATGGAAAAAGCTCGTGTTTTTGAAGTAAAAAGTGCCCAAAGACCTCCTTTGCCTGAAGTGAGACCTGACATCGGGATTTTTGAGAGTGATATAGAAAAGGCTTTTGTACCTATTGAGTCCAATGGTTTTTATGACCTGAATACGGTCTCCTCAATGGAACTGGAATTAAGGCCTGCTTTTCAGGCCATCATAGCAGAAGACAAAGAGCTGGTGACAGGTGCCTCTGTCAAGCTTCGGCTTGAAGAGGACCTGATAATCAACGGGATGCTTTTTGGCGCAGGGGATGAGCTCTCGGGGACCTGCCGGCTATCGGGAGAAAGGCTTTTGGTCAAGGTTTCCCAATTGCGCAAGGACAATTATCTGCTGCCTGTGGATATGGAAGTCTTTGGTCTGGATGCCTTGCCAGGAGTATTTATTCCCGGAGCCATATCAAGGGATGCGGCCAAAGAAGGGGTCAATACAGGGATTTCAGGCTACAATCCTGTACAGCCAGGATTTACCCTGGAAACCCAATTGGCCAGTATGGGAGTGGAAACAGCCCGTGGCTTTCTGTCCAAAAAAGCCAGGTTGGTCAAGGTGAATGTCAAGGCAGGGCACCCGGTTCTATTGGTCGACAAATCCTGAAGCCATGACAGCTGAAATCAATATTTTCCAGTGCAGTGATTCTGCAGTCTGTACCTCTCCCAAAAGGTGGCCGGTATGGTCACTGCTCATGCTCTTATTCTTATTGGCATGTTACAGCCACTCAAGCCTGGCGCAGGGGAGGAGTCCGGAAATCGGGATCTACCAAAAGGTTATCATTTCCGGCTCTTCTCTCCAGGTGGGATGGGATAAAACTACCGTGCTCATCTTTCCTTTTGAAATCATGAGTGTGGACAGGGGAAGCAAAGCCCTTATGGCCCAAAAGGATGCGGTTGCCCATAATGTTCTCAAGCTAAAAGCAGGTCAAAGACATTTTCCGGGAACGAACCTCCATGTCATGACTGCAGATGGGGCCATATTTTATTTCGAAGTAAGCTACCATGATACTCCCGAAGAAACATCCATCAACATACAGGAAGGGGATAAGGTATCTTTTCAACGTTTGGCCAAGGGCTTTCCCAAATCCCATGAAATAGAAGCAGTGGCGGAAGCCCTGAAGTCGGAAAGGTCTTTTATACGCAAAAAGCACAAGCATTTGGGGCTGAAGCTGATGCTCAGGAGCATCTATGCCCAGAACGGTCTGATGTACTTCAGGATGCAGCTTAAAAACAGGTCCAATATTCCATTTGATCCCATCTTGGCTATCTCCAGGGTTCAGGATAAGAAACTGGCGAAGCGTACCAGCGTCAGGGAGATTGAAAAGACTCCGGTCAAAGTCTGTCATGAACAAGATGCAGATGGCTTAAAGGGGCCCATGGAGCTGGTATTGGTATATCCTGAATTCACCATTGCAGATGACAAGTACCTGCATATAGGATTTGCCGAAAGTATGGGTGACAGGAATATCACATTAAAAATTAAAGGTAAGCACCTGCTCAAAGCAAGAAAGCCTGCCAATGTTCAACTTAATATACACTAACACCATGAATCAGGAAAATCTGGATTACCTCAAAGAAAGGCTCAAGTACTCAGGCTTCGATGAAAGCCTGGGAACCCAGCTGGAAAAGAAGCTCAAAGCAGGGGAGGAGAACTTTACCCTCCCCCTCAAAATGGAAGTGGAAGGCAGAAACATGGACATGCAGCTGCATTTCGGAAAATCAGCTGTCTCTGACCGCTATTTCTTCAACAAATACGATGTCAGCCTGTCCAATGCCAATGCCTCCATTGAACCCAAAACCCATACCTTCTATGCCAATCAGGGAGTGACGGTCAAGGAGGCCTTCAACCTAATGGAAGGCAGGGCAGTAATGAAAAACCTGCTCAATGCAGAAAAGGAGCCTTACAAAGCCTGGCTGCAGCTGGACCTGGGCGTAAAGGAACAGAACGGCAACTTCAAAATGGAGCAGTACCATGAGAATTATGGCTATGATGTCAAAAAGGTACTGGAGAACCTGCCCATCAAAGAGGCCTTTGATCCCAACAAAGCAGATTGGCTTTTGAAAGCGGTTCAAAAAGGCAACCAATATCCCGTCACCATGCAAAAGGACGGGAAAGAGGAACTCATGTATGTGGAGGCCAACCCCAAGTTCAAGTCTGTCAACGTGTATGATTCACAGATGAGGACGGTGAAAACCAATGAGCTTACACTGGACAATGCGGTCAAAGAGCCGGATGAATCCAAAAAAAAAGCCCGTATGATACCCGAAACACCCCAGGTGCCCAAGGCTTCTAAGGGAAAGAGAATTTGACCCGTATAAGTATTTCGGATCAAAGTAAAAAGCACCTTTCTAATGGGGAGGTGTTTTTTTTGAACCAATATTTAGCTTTAACTTTCCGTTATCATTTAATAAGGTCTAGAGATAAAAGTGAATAGTATGAATTTCCCAGCTGGGTGAAGATTTGCGGGGGCCTAGTTGTAGATTGCCCACCCTGCATTCTGGAGACTCACTAAATAGCTTCACTGAAGCTATTCTTGACGCTCGTCCCTACCTTCTTATTTTTGGAATTTGTAATTCTATTTTTCAATAAGTACTTTTAGTTATGGGAGAAGCCTATCAGATCAGAGACCAAGAATTGCTGTATTTTTTAACTTTCCAAGTGGCGGGTTGGGCTGATGTTTTTTCGAGGAAAGTTTACAGGGATTTTATTCTTGAAAACCTAGCTTATTGCAGAAAGGAAAAAGGACTTTACTTGTTCGGATATGTCATCATGACCAATCACATCCATTTGGTAGTGCAACAAAAGGATGGGAATTTGTCTGGATGGGTACGTGATTTCAAGAAGTTTACAAGTAAGAAATTGCTCAAAATGGTATTGGAAAATCCACAGGAGAGCAGAAAGGAATGGTTGAAGATTATTTTTTCATATCATGCAAAATTTAACAAGAGATCTGGGGAGATGCAGTATTGGACACATGAAATCGAGCCTGACGAAATTATCACAAGACAGGATGATTCTTTTGCGAGATTCAATCTGACCTTTGACAATCAAATTATAAACAGATTAAAATCATGCGATTGAACTATTCAGGCCGGAGATGATTGAGAGTAGGATGAACTATATTCATGAAAATCCGGTCAGGGCGGGCTGGGTCGAAAACGCCGAAGAATACCTTTATTCCAGTGCCAGAAACTATTCAGGACTAAAGAGTTTGATTGAAGTGGATTATTGGTAGTTTTGGTTGGTTTCCAATTACAAATTGGTTAGGATAAAAGGGTAGGACAAGGCGTTAATAAATGATCTCTTTAGATCATTTTAGCCTTGGGCCAGGTGTAGGGTGGGCAAACTACACCCAGCCACCACCGAAAGTCTATACTACACCCCGTCTGGGTGAAGTTTGGCTTTGGTACTAGGCGTAGTTTGTAACTACGCCTTTCTATCAAAATGAATTTGTAATTCGATTTATCGGGAATTCCCTTTCAAATTAAGCGTCTAATTGAATAGTCCAATTGCAAATTGGAAAGGATAAAAGGGAGTAGTTTCAAACTACACCCAGCCCTAGTATTCAACGTTTGACTACACTTAGAGGGGGCATCGGTTTTTCAAATACTGAAAATATGGAAATTTATATAGACAAATTGAAAGTCAGTTTTGTAACGGGATAATTAAAAATACCTTTCCATAATTACTTTTAACCCTTCTAAAGAAAGCGGTTTATTCTCAAACCCTACAATCTCTTCATATTGATTAGAAAGTTCTATATCATCTGGATTGTATGAAGAAGTCAAAATAATGATCTTAAAAAGATTTTTAAATGACTCATCAAAAGATTTAAACTTTTCAATAAATTCCCACCCTGTCATAATCGGCATGTTAAGGTCAAGTAAAATTAGAATATGCTTCTCCTGCTTAGTGGAAATTTTAATTGAGTTGTAAATCTCACTGACATACAGAAGGGCTTCATCACCATTGCCGAGGGAGGTAATCTCATGGGAAAATCCTAATTTCCTGAATATCCAAGTATTCACCTTGTTCAAAACATGATCGTCATCTATCAAAATAACTTCCCTGATCCTTTTTTCCATTTTCAAACCAATATTTTGCTAATAGTGAAATAAAAAACCGTGCCTTTACCTACCTCCGATTCGAACCAAATTTCACCATTGTGTAATTCAACAATTTTTTTGCATTGAGCCAAACCCAGTCCTGTTCCTTCATAGTCATCAATAGTATGAAGTCTTTTGAACAGTCTGAACAACTTATCTTTATAACGGGGGTCTATACCAATTCCATTATCTTCAATCCAAAACATCCATCCATTACCTTGATCATTAAAATTAATTTTAATGCTTGGAGCCTCATCTTTCTTTTTAAATTTTATCGAATTGGAAATCAGGTTCTGAAAAAGCAATTTGATCTCCATAAAATTACCTCTGATGTGAGGAAGAATTGGATAGGACAATTCGGTATGGCTTTCTTTGAGTCTGATGTAAAGGTCTTTGCGTACTTTTTCCAATAATTGATTTAGATTGATTTCCTCAAACTTTTTGAACTTCCCCAGACGGGCAGTATCCATTACTCCCTTGATGAGTGTTTTAAGCCGAAGGCTTGACTCAACCACAAAATCAAGATAATTTGGGATTTCAGGGTTTTCTATTTTTTCGGTTTTAAGCTCTTCTTTAAGGATACTGCAAACACCTAAAATCGTATTGATAGGCTCCTGAAGGTCATGGGCGGCAATGAAGGTATACTCCTCCAATTCCTGATTTTTAATTTCCATCTTCTTAAGGTAGCCTTTGAGCTGAACTTTTTGTATTTGTTCCTCACTCACATCCTGTACAGAGCCCCAAGATTTAACAGGGCTTCCCTTATCATCAAATTTGGTTTCGCATCTTTCCCGCAGGTATTTAATTTCACCGTTTGAAAGGATTATCCTATGGACAATATTATAAGGAATTTTATTTTTCAGTGAATTATAGTAAGCATCGCAAACCATTTGTCGGTCATCCTTATGTATCAACTGGTAAAAGGTCTTTTCATTCGGTACAAACCGGTTTTGATCTACCCCGAAAATACGGAAAACCTCATCTGACCAAAACAATTCTCCACTGACATGATCCAGCTCCCAAGTTCCCATTTTACTGGTTTGGAGAATTTTTCTGAGTTGAAAAAGAGTAGCTTCTAATTGTTTGTTCGTATTAACATACTCGCTGATATCCCTGATTGTGGCCAAAAAAAACGTTTGATCCTTTTTAACAAAACTATCCAGACTAATTGCAACATAGAATTCCTCCCCAGTCTTTTTCACAGCGGTCAGTGAGCGATTGGTTGACATCTCCCTGGGCTTTGGATTATGGCTATACTTTTCTAAATACCTATGGTGCTTACCCTTGATGTATTCTGGTAAAAGTACTTCAATATTATGTCCAATTAACTCTCCTGGTTCGTATCCGAATAAAACAGGAGTCATTCTATTTTCAAGGATTATAGTCCCTTCTTGATTAACTGCAATAATAGCATCTGGATATTTATAGAAAACATCCTGAAACAGGTGGCTGAACTTCATAGTGTGCTAGGGAATTTTGGATTCCGTGATTAATTTAATAGGAACCCGCATAAAATAAACTGATAAAAATCATGAAATTCAAAAACCAAAGAAAATTTCTCTTGAAAAAGTTTATACTGTGGAGATATTATGTAAAATGTTAATTTTTTTATTAAAATGATTATAATGATAAAAATAGGTGGAATTATGACTCTTAGCTTTCACCAAAAATTTTCAAATTATTTCGAATTAAAAATTGATTATTATGAGTATACGGATCTTTGCACGTTGAACCTTAAGAACCAAACCTTCAACTTCACCATTAACTGTAAAATGAGACCTTGGAGGGTGGGATGAATTTTCCCGTACATACGGGAGACCAGCGCAGGCCTTGATTGCGGATAGAACCTGTCCCGATTTTTTCAGGAATTCGAAATTCTTGATTTTTTGGCTACTTTTTCATTAAAGCCTGTCCCGTATCGGGAGAAAAAGTAGCTTCATAATCAACTTCTGATCAGGATTTAGCAGATAGAACAGGTTCAAAACAATAAATGGCTACGTGCAATCAAGCGGATACCCCGTCTGGGTGAAGTTTGGCTTTGGTACTAGGCGTAGTTTGTAACTACGCCTTTCTATCAAAATGAATTTGTAATTCGATTTATCGGGAATTCCCTTTCAAATTAAGCGTCTAATTGAATAGTCCAATTGCAAATTGGAAAGGATAAAAGGGAGTAGTTTCAAACTACACCCAGCCCTAGTATTCAACGTTTGACTACACTTAGAGGGGGAGAAACGAAAGGTTTAGAATATTCTTTGGGGAATGACTATAAGAATAGTACAATTTACGGTAAGTGTAAAGTTATCAATGCCTAACAATATTTGATCATAATCTTTATTTTCTTAGTTTCATTCACATTTAAATTTTAAAAATCATGGAAAGATTAGACATGGAAAAAATGGAGAATCTGGTCGGTGGATCGGATTACTGTGACACAGCTTGGTTGTTGCTAAGTGGTGGTGGATTTCAGGGTAGTAATGAGTTGTATGAACTCCTAATTGATTCTTATGAAGCAAACTGTCCCGATCATAACCCCCCAATGCAATGAATGTAGTTATAAAGGCTGTTCTTAGAATCAGCCTTTGTTTTTTTCAATTTTCAAAGAACAAAATTATTAAAACCTCAGGTGCTTTATGAATCCAATCCAAATAATTTGCATTTTCCTTTTTTTTTCTTTCAACGATGACCTTTTAATCGGGAAATGGAAAATGTACCGTAATGAAACAATGGAAAGTATTCTTACCTCCAACAGGTTTCGAATGGAAGATGAAGAAACAAAAAAATCGTTGGCTGAGACCTTTTCCAAAGTTCTCGACGGGTCATTTTATCATTTTGAAAAAGATACAGTAACGTTTACAGATTACAAGAATAATGAAATAATTGAGTTAAAAGGGCTTTGGTGGACAGATGGTGACACCTTGGTGATCGGTCAATTAGAAAAAATGAGTGTTCAGAAATATTTGATTACAAGAGTTGATCATGCTGAGCTCCACTTTAAACTTATAAATCCAAGAGATGGAATTCCTTTTAAAAGGAGAAAAATGTTTAAAAGAGAAGAATTGATGGATTTCGATTAAATGCAAATTCATTTTATAGAATATTTTGAAATCATAAATAAATAAAGTATGACTAAAGTAATTATTTTAATAGGGTCTTTCATTTTGGTTTTGGGTCCTATTTTGGAAGGAAAATGGATTTTAGAAAAATTTGAAACTTTTGAAAATATAATCTGGTCTAAAAGTTTTCAGGAACTTAGCAATGAAGACCAAATAAGAGGTTTTCAAATGTATAACCTTTATATGGAAAATGTTTTTCTGGAATTTAAGAGTGATACTTTACATTTTAAAGATTTAAAAAACGAAAAAATTATTGACAAAATAGGTCTTTGGTATATTGATAAGGATACTTTAATCATAAATGATTTAGAAGTTTTGGCTACTTATAAATATTTCATTGAGTCTCATTCTGATTGTGAATTATATCTGAAAACTATTTTTCCTGATGGGGAAATAGCAAAGAATGGGAGGGTGTTTGTCAATGAAAGCTGCAAATAGATTATTTCAAGAATTTCTTTTAAATGTTTTAAAATGAAATTATTTTATATCTGATAGTATTAGGATCCGTTTTAGCCTTGTATATTGATGGAATTCTTCTAACTGAAGATGTTCTTTATTTTCATCTGGCTGAGCAGTACTCCAATACAAGGATAGAGCAAATGTTGGAGTTTAGGGGGAAATAACTTTGGTTGACTTATCTGATTGCTCCTATCATAACTTTCTTTAAGATTCTGATCCCTGCCAGTTTGGTATATCTGGGGCTTTACCTTTCTAATTTGATTTATTGATTAATTTAGCTTTGAACCTCCTCAATTTCTGACATACCAGTTGATAGGTCTCCATTGGTCCATTGCCAGACTTCTTTTAAGCGCAGTCTGCCATCCTCGGTAAAGTATGGACTAGACCTGCATTTACCCGTGCGGATTGCCCCATCTACATTGATATGCTGATAGACCATATCTATATTTCCTGCTTCATCCACCTTTCCTAAAATATGTCCTTTGACTATTTCCCCTCCTTCATATTCAGCGCTGATCATTTTGCCATCCTGGCGATAATGAAAAATAGTAGACGCGGATGATTCACCGTTTTTGCTGTTTTCAACAGCTTTGAATGTTTTGTTGTTGTAGTTCATGGTTTTTTGAAGCCCCTTTTTGATACCTGTTTTTTCAGATCTATGAATTACATTGCTTGAATGATTGGATTTTACAACTGCTTGTTTTAGAACTCCTCTACTGCTTTGCCCTGATGAAATCATTCAAACAAAGAAGAAGCTGTAAAAGAGGAGCTAAAAAATTCAATTTCAAACCTGTTTGTTTAATATTCTTCTGTGCCCTACATTTGCCTCTATGTTGAAAAGCTTGCTCTATATAGCCATGGCAGCACTTTTGGTATTGAACGGAATGGTGTATTCCCTCATCCAAGGATCCTATGAGCTAAACAAAGCAACTATTATTGAGAATTTTTGTATCAACAAAACTAAGCCCGAGCTAAAATGCGACGGCAAATGCTACCTTGCCCAACAACTGAAAGCCGAGAGGGAAAAGCAGGAGCAGAATAGTCAGCATTCCTTTTCCCTTGACTTTGGCCAGTTTATAGCTTTCCAAGCTGATTGGGAATTGTCAGGACCTATGGCAGCTTTTGATATTACTTTTTCAGAACAATTTTCTGAACCTGTTTGCAGCAATTTTATAAGTTCAATTGATATTCCTCCACAGATGTGAGCTTGGGTTGTTTGGTCTGATTGACCTTAATTCTAAGTTTCGGTTCTCTGGTTTTTATCCTTTTAAAAAATCAGTGAGCTTGTTTGGAATTTAGGTTTCCGCACGACAACCATTTTTCACCTTCATTTGATCCTGGCGATGCCCCGGGATGTCCCATCATCATAAATTATTTGTAAGCCGCTACTGACTAGTTCAGTTTAGGAAAATCCATGGTACGCAGTCTTTTTGTCATCAGTATGGCTTGGATGATCATACTCAACAGTATGGTCTATTCGGTTATTTGTGTCAATTTTCAGCTGAACCGCTCGTTTATTACGGAGATGTTTTGTGAAAATAAGGACATTCCCATGTCCCAATGTAATGGGCAGTGCTTTCTAAATAAGCAGCTGGACCAAGCAACTCAGGATCAGGAATCCAGCTGGATGGATTTTCGTTCTGATTTTAATTTGTTTACACTTTTTTCCCTAGATCTTGAGCTTCCAAGGCTTTGCCTTGCAGCCGACTTTGATCATGTTGGGTTTTTGAAAAACAGGGCCTATCAAAGCTACCTTAGGGTCCTGTGCAGGCCACCGGCAACAGCAAGCTTTTTATTATAGAATTCCCGCAAACTGTCATTCCGGACACTTTGTGGAACAGGTATGGCCTGTTCAACCACATTTTCAAAAATTAAAAATCAAATTCAAAATGAAAGTTTTCAATAATATCTATTCAATGCTATTGCTGTTTGTTGTAGTTCTATTCTCATGTCAGGAATCAGAAAACCCGACCATCAATGAAAAGGGAGAGATGATTGTCAAATTCGACAATTATGTAGGTAACCAAACCATGATCCTGGATGAATTGGGAAGTACCAATTACCGATATACGACTGCCAAAGGTCAAGAATTCAACATCACAAGATTTGGCTATTACATCAGCCATGTAAAGCTTTCCGGACCAAATGGGGAAGTATTCGTGGATGAGATGAATGCTACAGCAGATGCGAGTCAAATCAAAGGGTACTATCGTGTAGTCCAAGGAGAGCCTGATACTTATAATATCCATTTGAAGGATGTTCCTGCCGGACAGTACAATAAAATCACCTTCACCTTAGGTGTAAGAGAAGACGGAATTCAAGAAGGTGCTGTTGGTGGTATTTTAGATAGAGCAGCTGGTGGATGGTTTTGGAACTGGAATTCCGGATTTATCCACTACCTTTTTGAAGGTCATTCACCATCATCACCGGTTGTGCAGGGGGATATCACCAACAGAGTTAGGTTGCATATCGGAGGATGGAAAAATATTCCATCTGAAAACGAAGACCCACAAAGGTTCTTCGACAATAATGTGGAGATATCACTGGATTTTGATGCTACAGTCAGGGTAAGTGAAAGCCTACGTCCCTCTCCACACATCCACATGAACCTTTTGAAAGTCATTGGCGATGCAGATTTTGAGATGGAAAATAACATCCATTCCCCCGCTGCCGGTAAACCTTTTTCCCAAAGACTTGCAGGGGCATTTATTGTGGATCATACACATCAGTAATTTATGATTAGCTGTTACAAAACAAGAGTCAGGCTTTTTGGGCCTGTACTCTTGTTAATTATGATGGTGATAAATGGATGTGAATCAGTTGCTGAGCATCCTATAGTTGACGCGTACAAGTTTGAGAAACCAGCACATTTCCCTGAACCGACTTACACCTTCAGAAATAATCAGGTCAATGAAAAAGGGTTTAAACTTGGAAGAAGGTTGTTTAATGATCCTTCTCTTTCCCGGGATGGTTCCATATCCTGTTCCTCCTGTCATGTTCAGAGCCATGCATTTGCGGATATCATGCTGCATCCATTCAGCTTCGGTGTGGAGGATAGAGAAGGAAAAAGAAATGCACCTCCTTTATTCAATCTGGCATTCCAAAAGGAGTTCTTCTGGGATGGTGGAGTGACCCATCTGGACTTTGCACCCATTTTGGCCTTTGAATCAGAAATCGAAATGGATCTCAGCTTTGAGGAAGTAGTGGCGAGGATTAGCAGAAGTGCGGATTATCCGGCTTTGTTCAAGGATGCCTTTGGCATTGAGGAAGTAACTGGGCCCTATGTGTTGCATGCCCTGAGTCAGTTTATGCTAATGATGCTGTCTGCTGACTCCAAGTATGACAGGTATGTGCAAGGTGATCATCAGGCCCTTAACTCCTTGGAGTTAAAAGGCCTCGAGCTCTTTCGACAACACTGTGAAAGCTGTCATCAAGAGCCCTTGTTTACAGACCTGAGTTACAGAAACAATGGCGTGCAACGCAATATTACAGATCTGGGAAGGGAAACCGTCACAGAAGTACCACAGGACCGGGCCAAGTTCAAGGTGCCTTCCCTTCGAAACATTGAAGTGACGAGCCCCTATATGCACAATGCAAGGTTTGAGACCCTACAGCAGGTCTTGGACCATTATACTGAAGGAGTGGCAGAACAGGTCAGTATTGACCCGAAGGTGTTTGCTTCAGGAAAACCTGTCATTTCATTGAATGCTGAGGAAAAGGAACAGATCATCGCTTTTCTGAAAACCTTGACCGATCCTGGATTTCTTACTAACCCTATTTTCTTCAATTCCAATGACTAAATATCTCAAAGTAATAGCTATTCTTTTTGTCCCGATGTTTTTCTTCCCTCAGCAATCCAAAGCCTGTGAAGCCTGTGGCTGTGCTTTGGGAGGATTTAATTTTGGGATCATTCCCCAAAATGAAGCCCACTTTATAGGCGTCAAATACTCCCAAGCGCATTTCTATGCAGAAATGTGGCATGCTGGTCAGCTGGAGTATTCCAACGACCGCTACCAACGATTGGATATCATGGGAAGAGTGGCATTGAAGGAGAGGTTACAGCTCAATGTCGTCCTGCCTTACATGTACAATCAGATGAAAGGAAGTCATGAAAATGAAACCTTGAACGGATTTGGTGATCCGTTGATGTTGTTGAATTACAAAGTATTGGACCAGAAGGGAAACCCCATGGAGTCATGGCTGCATAATCTTTGGATCGGTGCTGGCCTCAAAGCACCTCTGGCCGATTTTGAATACTCCAATACCGTTCAGTTGATCAATCCAAATTTTCAGTTGGGAAGTGGGTCTTGGGACTTCATCTCCATGGCAAACTATACCACGATGAAAAACCGCTGGGGTTTCAATGTGGAAGGGGTTTATAAATTCAACACCGCCAATGCCATTGATTACAGGTTTGGCAATCAGTACAATGTACAGGGCAGTATATTTTACAAGCCAAGAGCAGAAAAAGTAATTCCCATTCCTATGCTTGGAATATACCATGAAAAGGCCGGGATGCATACTTTTGAAGGCTTCTATCAAGTCAACAGTGGAGGACATTATACTTTTGGACAAGCCGGAATTCAGCTTCAGTTCAGCAAAATGATGCTCCATGCCAACTACCAACTCCCCATCAGCCAAAGTTTCAATAGTGATGATCATGTACATATTGAATCCAAAGGGAGGTTTTCAGTGACTATGATTGCGTTTATTGGTAAGGTTGATAAGAAAAGTGTATTCAGCTTTTCAAATGAATAAAAAAAATATAAATAAAAAATAAAATGGCAATAAATTTTGCCAAATAAATCAATAGAAAAATAGAAAATTTCAAATTTAATAACAAAAAAATATGAAAACGAATATATTAATTTCAGTCTTAATAATTCTTTTGTTATCTGCATGTGTTGAAACTCAATATGTAGAGATTGAAGGTCCAGCAGCAATTGTAGAAGGGAAAGTCAGCATTACCTTTGATGCACGCTATGGAGATGCCAATTTTGAATTGAACAAACCATTTCCTTATAAACTGAACAATGAATCAGGGGAATTTGATTTGGAATATGAATTTACCAGGTTAAGATATTGGGTAAGTAACGTAAGCTTCATTGATGTATCCGGCGAAGAGCATTTGGTTCCGAATTCTTACTACCTTATTGAGGAAAACAATGCTATACCTGTCCAGGACGGAAGTTTCAACAAAGTATATCCTGCAAACAAAAGAGAGAAAGTTGACATTGCAAATATTCCAGCAGGTGATTATAAAGCCATCAAGTTTCATATTGGTGTTGAACCAAAATACAATGATAACCTGACATTGACAGTAGGAGAATTGAATGCCTTGAATGGAATGGCTGCTGACAACTGGATGTGGTTTACAAGCTATATTTTTACATCGGTTTCAGGAAAGATGACTTGGCTAAAAGATGAACCTGAGTCGAAGAGTTTCTATTGGGAAACAGGATCTAATGATTTTTATGGTGATAAGGTATTCGAATTTGCTGAGCCGATTACTATAAATTCTACTACTTCTTCTGAAGTGATAGTCAATTTGGATGTAAAAGGTGTGGTAGATTTCGAGCTTCCATGGGTTAATACTGTCATCGGAGCCACTAGTCCAGATCTTATGGAGGAGTTGACAAACAATTACTTTAATTCCTTTGAATTGAAATCAGCTACCTCTACTTCGGGTAATTAATGTAAAATGTGAAAATGGTGGAGAAAAGTTTCCCAAAGAGATTTTTTTCATTTGTTTTGATCACAGGAGCTATATTGAGCTCCTGTGATTTTCAAATTGAAGAACCAGAACTACCTCAGCCTGGCCCGACTTTCATCAATATGAAGGTTCCAGAGGGATTCCCTACTCCGGTATTTCAAGAATCCAATCCTTTGACAAAAGAAGGGGTGGAACTGGGTAGAAGATTGTTCTACGACCCCAACATTTCGGCCAATGGAAAGGTATCATGCGCCAGTTGTCATTCACAGCATTTGGCATTCTCTGATGGTGTAGCTTTGGGCAATCACGGAGTCTCAGGTAACACGCTAGAAAGGCACTCACCAACCCTTTTCAATATGGTCTGGATGAACAATGGCTTATTTTGGGATGGAGGTTCAAAAAACCTGGAATCGCAGGCTTTCGGACCATTGACACATGCTGATGAAATGGGAATGTCTTTACAGGGTTTGGATGCTAAAATATCCTCAAACCCAGATTATGTAGAGATCTTTTTCGAAGCCTATGAAGATGGGCCAACAGTTCAAAATGTTGCTAAAGCATTGGCATTGTTTCAGAAAACACTTGTATCTGCGGGCTCCAAGTATGATCGTTATTTCAGACAGGAAGAAAATGTAAGACTGAGCAGCCTAGAATTGAAAGGATTGGAATTAGTCAGGAACAATTGCTCCCCTTGTCACTCTGGGGAACTCTTTACAGATAACCAATTCCACAACAATGGATTGGATGATGATTTTTCAGATTTATCGCATGAAAAAATATTCTTGGGAAGGTATCGAATCACCTTCAGAGATGAAGATATGGGAGCATATAAGACACCCTCTCTTAGAAATGTTGCGATCACTGCTCCCTACATGCACGACGGTCGATTTGGCAATCTGGGGCAAGTGCTCGATCACTACAGCGATGGGATCAAGGATACTCCTTATACAAGCCGGATGCTTTATAGTGAACAACCAAAGCCTGGAATTTCATTGACTTATGATGATAAAATAGCCATCATAGCATTTTTGAAAACACTGACAGATTTGGAATTTATAGAAAATCCAGAGTTTTCAAAACCTTATGAGTAGTTAGTCTTATTTTGTTGAAAAGCTTTGGGCGTATTGCTTGTTAGGTTTGGCTGTGTATATCAAAAATTCATAAAACCTGTCATTTTCTTTTACTCTTTTAAATCAAAATTTGCATGAAAAAATACTTATTGATCCTTTGCCTACTTCATAGCTTATGGAGTTGTTCAACCAAATTGGAAGATGGAAAATCAGCTTCTTTTGACCATGCGTCTGCTATCATGGAATCATTAGAAAAATCCAAAGCTTATACTTATGCTATTTTGGAACAGATGCCAGATAGCCTGTACAGCTATAGACCAACACCGGAATTAATGACATTCTCGGAACACTATGTGCACAACGCCATCTTTACCTGTAATCAATTGGCAAACCGCCTCAATCTGGAAAATCCTTACAAGGATTTCAAAAGGGATCGTGATTTCAATAAGAAAGAGACAATTGCCGAAGTGGATCGCATGTATGCCTTTATGACCCAATCATTGGAATCAATGACTTCCGAAGACTTAGAAAAAGAGATCGAGTTCGGAAAGGAAGCCATTTCTGCCTGGAGACTTTTCAATATTGTCGAAAACCATAACAATCACCACAGAGGATACTCTTTGGTATATCTTCGGATGAATGGGATTGTTCCAAAAGGTTATTTTGGGTGGTAAATGCTTCTATTTAAAAATCCGATGTGATCATTGTTAAGTCAGGATAGCAACAAATTTATCGGTGAATTCAAACTAACACTTTCTACCATAATCATGATAAATCTCAGGATGATTGAATTCCAAAGTTAATTTTAATAATATTGTCATCCT
The DNA here is from genome assembly GCF_019343195.1 of Arthrospiribacter ruber. Taxonomy (GTDB): domain Bacteria; phylum Bacteroidota; class Bacteroidia; order Cytophagales; family Cyclobacteriaceae; genus Arthrospiribacter; species Arthrospiribacter ruber. The sequence continues at coordinate 53,627 of NZ_RPHB01000002.1, read as the reverse complement.
AAAATGAGAATAAAATGGATGTGTTTAGAAGTTCGGAACAAGGGATGAAATGCTTTGCAAGGTTGGTTCTTGTTTATTTGTTTTCCATCAGCAGTGCTCTCGGTCAAGTTGATAGTCTAAAAACAATAGAGTTAAAAGAAATTGGGATTTTTGGATTTAAAGAACTTCCCACAGTTGGAACTCTGTCTGACCGATCTTTTCTCATGCCCATCGGCGGTAGAAAAACAGAGGTGATTTCTATCGTTGATCTTCCTGCCAATATTGCCGAAAAGACCGGAAGACAGATTTTTGCCCAAGTTCCTGGAGCTTTTGTCTATGACATGGATGGGGCAGGCAATCAGGTTAACCTTTCTTTGAGAGGATTGGATGCCCACAGAAGCTGGGAATTCAATGTGCGCCAAAACAACATCATTACCAACACAGATATTTATGGCTATCCTGCTTCCCATTATTCCACCCCAATGGAAGCAGTGGAAAGAGTAGAACTGATCAGAGGGACAGGAGCCTTGCAATATGGACAACAGTTTGGTGGGATGCTCAATTATGTGCTCAAGTCGGCTGATACAACAAAAGTGTTTGGATTTGAAAACATGACCTCTGTCGGTTCTTTTGGTCTTTTTTCTTCTTTCAACTCACTGGGAGGAAAAACCGGGAAGTGGACATATTATGCGTACTACCAAAAAAGGATATCCAGTGGATACAGAGACAATGCCCGATCAGATTCAGATGCCCAGCATTTTTCTTTGGCCTATGCTGCAAATGCTGGTCTGAACATCAAAGCTGAACTTTCCAGAAGCACGTACCTGTATCAGATTCCGGGGCCATTAAATGATCAGATGTTTAAGGAAAACCCGAGGCAGTCCACCCGGTTCCGGAATTTTTACACCCCCGAAATATGGGTGCCTGCTGTGACAGTAGATTGGACAATAAACCCAAATACCCAACTCCAATGGGTAAGTTCCATGATTTTGGGGTCTAGAAGTTCTGTGGAATTTCCCGGTAATGCACTAGCCATTGATGACATCCGTCCCGAAACCAATGAATTTGCTCCAAGAAATGTAGCTATACATTATTACAACAGCAGAACTTCTGAAGTGAGGCTTCTGCACCAATACCAATTGGGGGGATTTAATAATGACCTGAGTGCTTCTATTAGGTATTTCAACAATATCAACGACAGGAACCAAAGGGGGCAGGGAAGTACGAACACACTATTTGATTTATCGGTACAGGGCGATTTCGAAAGGGAACTTTCCCTGCACAGCCAAAGCCTTGCTTTTGCACTGGAAAACCAAATTTACCTAAGAGATAACCTGAGCATTTCTCCTGGATTGAGGTATGAAAAAGGAAGTTCAATCATGACGGGAAGGATTGATTATCTGGAAGGAAGAGATGTTCCGCAGGAAATTCCCTACAATTTTCTGACTTTTGGGATACATGGACAATGGTTTAAGGAAAATGGTCTCCGGGTTTTTGGAGGAGTCTCACAAGCCAATAGGCCAATACTTTTTCAGGATTTGGTTCCCGGTGATCCATTTGCCCGTATTGCAGAAAACTTGGAGCATTCTTTTGGCTACAATGCAGAAATAGGGATTGAAAATAGAAAGCATCCTCTGCTCCAATACAACCTGACATTTTTCAGAACATTCGTAGGCAATCGCGTTGGGAACCTAATTGATGTTGTGGATGGTCAGACTTTTGTCACCAAAAGTAACATTGGAGATAGTAGGACAAATGGGATAGAATTGTGGCTCAACAGTGTTTTATACAACAGCCATAAGTCAAAGTTTTCCATTTTCAATGCTTCTTCTTTGATGGATGGGCAGTACGTTGCAGGAAGCATAAGAAGTGGAACAGAAAACATCTCTATTGTAGGGAACAGCATAGAATCAGTACCTGCATGGATAGTCCGTAGCGGACTGAGCCTGGAAATCGGTAAATTCAAATCGCTTTTTCAGCACCAATTTGTGAGTGAGTCCTTTGCAGATCCTTTGAATACCCTTATTCCTTCTCCCGACGGAGCTTTGGGTTTGGTACCGGAATATCATGTTTTTGATTGGAACAGTAGCTTTACCTTATCAGAGCGGTATGTGTTTAGATTAGGGATTAACAATTTATTGAACAGACAATACTTCACCAAACGACCAACCATGTATCCTGGAGCGGGTGTTTGGCCTTCGGATGGAAGAGGACTGGTGGTTTCCGTCAATTTTAAAATCTAAGCTGATTTTTGTTTGAAACACATTGTACCTTCAAATAAAATAGATTAAGTAGGGCTTGCTGAAAAAGTCTCAGGTATGCCAGATTCAAAGCGGGCGAATGAAGATGTATGCTTATACTTCGAGTGAGCCCAATGAAGAAGATGGTATGCCTGAGACTAGCCTTAAAATTTCGAATTTTGAAATTTTAAGGAGCACGGAAATCATTTATATCATTGAATAAGCGTGCACCTGCTTAAAAAGAAAATACTTGACAAACGGGGTATTCATCAAAATTTAAAGCATTTATTCTCCTGTTGGCGTTTTTCAGCACGCCCTAAGTAGGATAGATCTTTATATATCCAGCTCTCTTTTGGCATCACCGATGGTATCCTCATGGACGCATACACACCTCTTCATGGGGTATGGAATGGTCTCCCTTTCAGGCTACTCATTGATTCGGGTAGCTATAGAAATTACTGAAGCTATGCTAAAAGACTGTTTGTAGAAAAAAATATTTATGAGAATAATCCTTGGAGTTTATTTGGGTACCACTGGAAAGGTCTCAATGTTTCATTGGCAGAGATCTTTTAAGTGAAGTGTTCCATCTTTGATAAGGTATGAACTAAATCAACATTTACCCGTGCGGATTGCCCCATCAACATTGATATGCTGATAGACCATATCAATATTCCCTGCTTCACCTTACTTTCCTGAAATTTGTCCTTTGACTTTTTCCCCTCCTTCATATTCTTCACTGATCATATCGCCAATCCTGGCGATAATAAAAAGTGGTTGAAGCGGACGATTCTCCGTTTTTGCTGTTTTCAACAGCTTTGAATCTAGTAAGTCTTAACTATTCATACTTTAATAATTTTACCGGATTGACCAGGGATGCTTTGAGGATATTACCACCGATGGTTAGTGCCGAAACCAATACGATCAATCCAATAGGAAGTAAGTAAATCCACCAGGAAATTGCCGCTTTGTAAGGGTAATTTTCGAGCCATATCTCCAATACTGTTTTGATGATAGGTACAGAGATCAAGCCTGCAATTAAAATCAAAAGCAGAAAATTCTTTGAGAGTAAAACCAACAACTGAGAGGTAGACGCTCCCATGACTTTCCTTAAGCCAACTTCTTTGGTTCTCTGCTCCACTGTTAAAGTAGCAATGGCGAACAGACCTGAACAAGCAACCAGTATGGCCAGTCCGGTGAACAGGGCAAGTACAAGACCGAAGTCATGATCCGATTTGTAGTGATTTTCAAACAATTCGTCCAAGAAGAAATAATCAAAAGGGATATCGGGGAAGTTGGACATCCAGGCATTTTTTGCCATTTGGATCATCTGATTTTCTGTAAAATTGTTGGACTCTGCAAATTTAATGGTGGCATATCTAAATGGGAAAAAGGTGGGCGTGTAGGCTATCGGGTAATTCTCTTTTTTGTAGGCAGTGGCCCTTAAATCTACCACACCGATGATCTTTGCTTTGTTCTGAGCCTGGTTCCCCCAGATTACTTCCTGGCCCAATGCTTCGTCCGGACTTTCATAGCCCAGGGTTTTTATGGCCTCCATATTCAAAATCAGGGTAGATTGATTGTCTTTGCCTTCTATAAAGTTTCTTCCTGCCAGGAGATTTACAGATAGGGCAGGAATGAAGTCGAAGTCTACCCTGGTAAGGTATAGTGCGGCCAATTCTTCCTTGTTTTTCGAATGCCTGAAATGAGGAATTATGGATTGGTGTTCCTTCCCAGGGATTTCAAAAGAAGCAGTAACTGCTGCTATGCTTTCATAATTTCTTAATGAATTCCTAAAGGTATTCAGATTGTCCAAAAATACAGAATCCGATCCTGGAGGTCCAAAAGTAGCTTTTGTATTGATGACCAAAGTATTTTCAATATTCAGCCCCAGACTTTTATCTTTCATGAAACTCAGTTGCTTGTAGGCCATGGAAGAGGCTCCGATCAATGATATCGATATGACGAACTGAAAGACGACCAAACCATACCTGATTATTGAGGAAGTGTTACCGGGTACCCTGGACTGATTGCCTTTAAGTATGATTGCGGGCCTGAAGGAAGACATTATACGTGCCGGATAAATGCTGGCGGCAACACCTCCCAACATGATCATAAACAAAAGGATGGTCCAAAATCCGGCCTTGTTGAGAAATGAATTTACCAGATCAATGCCTAAAAGAGGGCTAATTATTGGATTGAAAAGGGATATCAGTAAGAATGCTGTAAGGACAGAAATAAAGTTCAATAGACAGGACTCTAGAAGAAATTGAAAGAAAATTTCTTTTTTCCCTGAACCTATAACTTTTCTGATACCTATTTCTTTGAATCTCTCGAAAGACCTTGAAGTAGATAGATTTATGAAGTTTATCCATGCAATCAACAAGACGAAAATAGCTAAAGCCAATAGTGTGAAGACAATTTTTTGATCACCGTTTGGTTTTAACTCAGCTAAAAGATTGGATTTTAAATGTATGTCAGGTAAAGGCTGAAGGGAAAGTACCGAACTGACTTGCTCATTTAACTGGCCAGATTTATATTTTTCTACCAATCCCGGAAATTTATTTTCCAATGTCCCGGGATCGGATCCCGGATGCAGCAGTAAGTAGGTGTAAAATCCATCCCAGCGCCAATTGTTTTCATCCCCACCATTGGCCTCATCGGTTACTTTCTGCCAGGCAAAAATGAAATCCATACTTACATGTGAGTTGGAGGGAAAGTCTTCAAAAACTCCGATTATTTCATGGTCCTCAACATAATTATGGCTAATGAATTTCCCTACAGCTGATTCTTCTCCAAAATACCTGCTGGCAACAGATTTGGAAATCAACACTGATTTTTCAGGTATGCTTTTGATTTCTTTTTGTCCTTCTATTATAGGTAAGGTAAATATTTTAAAAAAATCACCTTTTGCATGGTAAACTTCCTCTTCTGAAAAGCTGACTAATTCCCCCTTTTCTGTTTTGTGCCTCATGGTAATATCCGATTCGGCGCTGATTCGGAATAAGGTGGTGTAGGCTTCCACCTCAACAAATTCATTCATCATTGCTTCTCCTGTAGGAATAAAAGTCTGGGCTTTTTGATATTGTAGCTCTCCATCAAAGTACCTGTCATGCTGAACCCGGTAGATACGATCTGCATTTTCATGAAACCTGTCATAACTCAACTCATAATTGACATACTGAAAAATTATCAAGAATGAAGTCACACCGACAGTTAGGCCTAAAAAATTTATAGCACTGAAGATCTTGTGTTTTAGAAGGTTTCTACAGGCAATTTTAAAGTAACTTTTCAACATAGGACTGCGGACTAGGGTTAGGACTTTCGAAAATAATTAAACCTAAATGCATGCCAAATCTAAAGACACTCTTATGCCCTTAAACCTATTTTTTTCATAGATGTCTCATGATCTCCCGAACAAATTTGTCCGCAACCGAACATTGATGGGTTATGATGTTGCTTGTTTTAGTATATAGATTTGAATGGATTTTAAATTTTTGTAAAATAAAGTCCGTTCATTTATCCATGCCGGCCTCCAAATCCAAAAGGTATTTTTTTCGCCAGATCCCTCCTCCATAGCCTGTTAGCCTGCCATCACTCCCGATGACCCGATGACATGGAATAATTATGGATATTCTGTTCATCCCATTGGCACTGGCCACTGCACGGACAGCCATTGGGTCTCCCAACATTTCAGCCTGCTTTTTATAGGTAATCCCCTATCATTTATTTTAAGGTCAGGATTGCTTTCCATCTCCTTTAAAAGTTTTCGTATTTCCAAAGGCATAGACTTTACCGGTTCCAAGGGTTTACAGACTTTGCAGGGGCAGTATCCCTTCAGCAAACAGTCCTTACTTGAAAAAAGAAATTCTACATTTTCAATCTTTGGGTATCCACCGAAAAATTGATAAGCATTTTTTTAAAGATACCTGGATTCATCAATTTTTTGTCGGGAGCCTAAAAAATGTGGCCAAGCTAAAAGATATATTCTTGATAAAAATGCAAAAAAGTCTTCCGTAACTGGGAAAAAGATGGTTTATTTGCAACAATGTTGCATTTATAGAATTCGGTTTGATCCCTTTTCAGATACCTGGAAAATAAATTGAATTCTGGAAATATGAAAGCAACAATTATTAATGGATTCGCCTATCCTTTATGGTTACCTGTCAGCTTTACTGAAAAATACATTTTGTTATCGATTATCTCATGCTTTTATTCATCCTTGGTTTGGTTCACTGCATTAATTTACAGAACTCTTCTTCAGACCTTAAGCTATCTATTTTTGATAGCAATAATGAGCCAATAACCGGTGCTTTAATACAGATTGAGCCGGATGGGGTATTTCAGATTAGCAATATTGAAGGACAGGCAACCTTTTCCCTGCTCTCCCATGGTCAGAAAAAAATAATCATATCAATGATGGGATATGAGCGTCTCGTTACCACATTGAATGTATTTGAACCTGACATTGATCATTCATTAGTTCTTAAAGAAAGAAGCTTGGAACTCAATGAAGTTACTGTTATATCCAAGGAAAATGTTCATGGGTTGGCAACGGCATCAGTGATAGTGAGGGATGCTATAGCACATGTTCAACCCAATAGTTTAAGAGATGTACTTCAGTTGATTCCCGGTCAGTTAGCAATTAATCCAAATGTCAATACGCCACAACAGATTCTTTTACGGCAGGTTTCGACCAATGGAGCAGGTAATGCTGTTGCACAAATGGGTACTGCCATAGTGATGGACGGCAGCCCGCTGTCAAATGATGCCAATCTTCAAAACAATGTAAATATTCTCAATAGTAGTCCCAACACCGCTCCTCCATTTCAATCAGTTGCCAACCAAGGTTTTGATTTAAGACAGATCCCTGCTGATCAGATAGAATCAGTGGAAGTTTTGAGAGGGGTAGGCTCTGCAAGGCATGGAAACTTCACAGCAGGAGCAGTGATCGTGCAGACCCGAATTGGTGCTTTCAGACCAAGCCTTAACCTGAGGGCAAATCCCAATGCCCTTCAGGTATCCGGTGGTGCAGGCTTTGAATGGAGTAAATCCCATGCTTTCAGTATTGATTTGGATGCTATGGATTCCAGACCCGACCCAAGGGATGTCTTCAACAGGTTTGTTCGCCGTCAGGGAACTCTGGGACATCAATGGACAGGACTTAATGGTGATCTGATCATTAGAAACAGGGCTACTTTTGGCATCAATACTGCATCCAGGGCCATGCAGGCAGATAGGGATCCCTCTCAACGCAGTTGGGAATCTTCCGATTATATGCTTCGGTGGAACAGCCATTTTATTTTACAAAACCAAAGCTGGTTCGATAGACTGGAAGGGACAATTTCTTTGACCCAAAACCGGCAAAGGTCTTTTTTTACAGAATTTATAACTACCAGTGTCGGCCCTAGGCCCACTTTGATGGTAGACTCTACTGCTGTGGTCCCCTTCGGCCCTGCCCGTTATTTTAATATGACCACGGTGGAAGGAAACCCCTTTAACTACTATCACAGGCTGGAGCTTTTTAAAAGTGTCAAGTCTGGGGACATTTCGCATAAGTTGGTGATGGGTACAGAGTACCGATATGATGTAAATTCGGGCTTAGGCAGGCAGTTTGACCTGCAAACACCTCCAAGACAAAACTATAATGCCGGTGATAGGCCCAGAACCTTTGATGAAATTCCGGGATTGAATCAATTTTCCGCTTATGTTGAGGATCGCTTTTATTTGCGTCTTGGCCAGAATATCTGGTCCTGGCAGCTTGGCCTAAGGACTGACCATTACTTTCTTTCCGGCCCTGAACAAAGAGTCATCGGAACAGATTGGCAGCCCAGGATCCAAACCTCCTTTTCTCTTAGCCAAAACCACCGAATCCGCTTGGCCTATGGTATTCACTCCAAAATCCCAGGGCTGAACTTCTTATCCCCAGGCCCCAGATTTATTGACATGATCAACTTCAACTACTTTGCTCCCAATCCCGAAGAACGGTTGTTGGTCGTAACCACTAGAAAAATAACACCCGAAACCGAAAGGTTAACAAGTTTTAGGTCTGATAAATTTGAAGTGAGTTTGGACGGTGAACTGGGAGCCGTCAGGTATACCGTCAATGGGTTTATTGAAAATACCAAGGGTGGCCCCAGCTTTGTTCGCCAACCTTTTATTGCGCACCGGGGAGTGTTTGGTATTGTAGAAACCAGAAATGGACTGCCTCCTATAATCACTGATCAGCCAGTCCGGTATGACACTTTATTCCTGGCATACGATGCCCCTTTCAACAATAGAGGCCTGGAAAATAAGGGAATTGAGTTTGCATTGGATTTCCCCGAAATTCAATCCCTGAACACTTCCCTATCGTTCAACGGGGCTTTGATACAGACAAGAAGTTTTGTTGAAGGGAAAGAAGTCAATCCCAATTTTATTTTTCGACAGGTTAACTCACCTTTTGTCCCGTTCTTTCAGGCAGGGCAGGGCAACTCCGGTACGCAACTTAATACCTCTTTGAGATTGATCCATCACATTCCAAAAGCAGGTATAGTCATTTCTACTCTTTCACAGGTAATATGGCAGCAGAGCGACCAGCTCACAGGTTTCGATCCATTTCCTACGGCTTTGCTAAATCGAAGGGGAGAAATTTTGAGACTTTCCGAGGAAGAATCCAGACAGGAAGCGCTTATGGAATATAGAAACTTGCTGTCGGATGAACAATTGAAAACGGTCAACAGACCTCCCTTACTGTTGATTAATTTCAGAATGAACAAAGAGTTTAACCAAGGAAGGGGCTTTGCATTTTTTGTCAACAACCTGTTCAACCATAGACCATTATTTCAAGACCCAAGGACAGAAGCATTTGTACAACGGAACCTAAGCCTATTCTTTGGGGCAGAGGTTTTCTATAGACTTTAGTTTGAATTACCCAAGCGTAAATAATTAAATAATTCTAAAACAAATTAATCGATTAAATGAAAACATCAACCAGATTACTCCCACTGCTCGCCTTGTTAATCATAATGGCCTGTAATAATGAAGACGAACCAAGGCTTCAGCGCTTTGATGCTTCCTTTCAGATTTTGTTTCCTGAAGACTTCCTGGAAGAGAATGCTTCTGAAGTTGCTTTCTCACTGACCAACCTTTCTTCCGGACAGGTAATTGAGGAAACATCAGGAGCAAACGGTGAAGTGAACATCGAAAATATAGTTCCGGGGCTTTATAGGCTACAGGCTACCCGGGTCCTGAGTGAAGAAGAGGCTGCTGTCATTGTCGGTTCCCCTATAAATATAAACCTGAACTATGTAGACAATAATTTATTGCTCAATCCAACCATAGCGGCATCACCTGTACAGATCCGTTTGGAGGGATCTATTGCCGGTAATCTGGTGATCAGTCAGGTTTATTATGCAGGTTCAGCGACACCTGAAGGCTCCAATTATTTCTTTGACCAGTTCTTTGAAATCTACAACAACACCAGTGAGCCTATCATTCTGGATGGTTTGATTTTGTCCAATGTGCATGGCCCATCCGGTCAAATCAACCCAAATACCATTCCTACGCCTTTCGCTGAAGATCAATCTAATGTGTATGTCACCACGGCATGGAGAATTCCCGGAAATGGCAATACGAATGTTTTGGCACCATTTTCTGCCATCACCATAGCACAACAAGGAATCAATCACCGTGCCTCAGAGGCAAATCCAAACAGTCCCGTAGACCTTAGCCAAGCAGATTTTGAGCTATTTGTGGTAGGATCTGAACGGGATGTGGATGCACCCAATGTCACGAATATGGAAATGCTGTACCATCCTTTTAACAGTACCTTCTCTTTGGTTCCTGTATTTGGACCTGGTACAATCATTTGGAGAACTGAGGATTTTGATGCTTTAGAGCAGGTTCCCGTGCCAGGAGCAAACCCCGATTCCCCTCCCGTGGTAAAAGTTCCAAATAATTTGGTCATAGACGCGGTAGAGGCTTTAAGAAGCGAATCTGACGGAAGCTTTAAAAGGATTCCTGTGAGTTTGGATGCAGGATTTTCTTTTGTCAATGATATTTATTCTGCGGAGTCCATCATAAGAAAAACCAGAACTGTAGATGGTAACATGATCTATGAGGACACGAATAACAGTACAAACGATTTTGTGATTAATCCTGATCCATCTCCTGCTGACCGTTAAGATATGATGGTATGAAAATGATAAGCAGCATCCATGTGTTTGTAGTATTTGGAATGTGTTTTTTGCCTGGTTCATTGATGGCTAAGGGGGCAGATAGCCTGTTGCGGCAAGATGAACAAGCTAAGAAATTCCATCCTGTACAGTATTTCCTGCGTCAGGATATATTCTGGCATGCTGCTTATCCTTTTTTAATGGATCAAGAGAAGGCTGAATTTTACAGAGCTTCTCTGAATTATTCCAGTGGTGAAGGAAACCTGGTGGCTTCCTTGATGCCGGAATCTTTTAGAAACATTCACTTTTATTCCCAATCCGGAAAGCAGCTGGGAAATTGGTCTTTTCAGGGAGATTTTCAATATACAAGAGAATTAGAGCAAGTAAGGCCTTTTCTGATGCAGAGTATGGAAACTTCCCTACATCCTTATCTTTTGGCACAAGAGCAGACTTCCCCCTGGTCCGGAGATAAAGTAAGGATCAGCCTTTCCGGAAATTCCGCCCGTTACCTGCAAGAAAAACTGGGCAATTTCTTCCGTGTCAATTATCAGGTGGAAACTTTTGCAATGGATGCAGAACCAAGACCATTGTATAACAAAAACCGCTATGAAGTTCAGGTTGGGCAAAGTATTCGACCTCACCGAAGTACAGAGCTTGGAGCTGCCGCTACATTTTCAAGGAGCAATGAGGAAAATCAGATAGGGGCATTTGCTGTGCAGGAGTTTTCCCTCATTTTTATGAGAGGCTTAAACACTTTTTCCAGAAATGCATTCCAGAGTTTTACAAGAAACCAATTTATTGAAGAGTCGGCTTTTCAACTGTACGGCAGACATACTTTTGCCAACAAGACCTCGGTATTCCTTCAGTTTTCCAATGGGATACTCAGTGCAAATTTGAGGGATGGAATAGCTTTTCCTGTGGATGCCGGAAGTTCAAGGGCCGGTAAATTCTCCATGGAATCGGGTTTGTTTATTCCACTTGAACAAGGGGATTATCAACAGCATTTCTCCTGGGAAATTTTGAACGGAACAAGCATGGATCCTGTATTTGAGGCTGTCAATTTCTTGTACCGTACCCAAAGAATTGAAGGAGTCCATACTTTTAATGTTTACCGATCCAATAGCATATGGGAATTGCGCTGGGCATCTATTAAGCAGCGCGATGAGGATTTTGCAGCTGAAAGCCTCAGGAGTTTTTCGAGTTTGTATCTGCTTGCTTCTAATTCCTTTGCCCTCATTGATAGAAAGCATTTCAGTATTTTCCTAAGGCCGGGCTTGGGAGTATTTATGCCTCAACCCGGCATATTTCCGGAACTATCAGATGGCATCAGCCAAATGATGCACGGTCCGGACCGCCAATTTTACCAAAGTAATCATTTGGAGGCAAAGTTGTCCTCCTGGTTTTTACTGCGCTCACCAAAGGAGTCTGTCAAATTGGGTTTTGATTACACGCTGAAATCTCAAAATATTCAGCAATTCTCAATATTTCAACTTAATCTTTCTTTGATAATATAGCCTGTTCACTATGAAAATTATACTTAAAACCTTAAGAAGGTCATCCTTTTTACTATCGGTCTTTCTTTTCTCCTTTGGGCAGGTCCTGGCTCAGGCAGACCATGGAATGCTTCAGCTAGCTGACTCCATAGCCAAGGAAACACTTGAAAAGGAAGGGCTTTTCACAGTTTTTGGAGGACTCAAGCCCATTAGTACGGTTGAACATTTTAAATTTCCCATTGATACAGTTACCAAAGTCCTTTTAGAAGTAGATGTGGCCGCAACTCAGATCCAGCTGCTTCAAGAAAGCCTGGAGGAATTATCAAATGAAAATATAGGCTTTGCAATCATACCTTTTAAGGCAATATCGGGTGAGGAAAGAATATTTCAGTTGCTCGTATATAATAAGGCCAGCTTACAAAATACGATTGAAAAATACGCTGACTTTTTCCTGAAAAGAGGTATTGTGGCAGCCAGTGATCCCCAGGCTATATTGGTGATGTATGAGTTTGAGGAAATAATGGACCGATTCCGTGCATATGGATATTTGTTTGGTTATCCTCAGCATGCTGTTGATTTTTTTGTTGAAGCCGCTATTCATAAAGAAAATACAGGAGAATTTGTCAAGAGAAGCTTTTTTCAGATTCCTGTTGCCAGTTCAGAAACAGGGAGATTTGTTTATGCATTACCGGAAAACCAGGAACCTTTGACAAGTGATATGGAATTGAAGCAAAAAGCCGGGGAAGTTCTTGAAACCTATAAACGTATCCGGGATGAATTTTTGAAAGACAATAAGGGTTATTCTTTCCTGGAATTGTTTCAGTTTATCCGGGATAATTTCGCAGAGTGTAGGTGTATAGAAGAAAAGTCTTTAAAATTCAGTAAATATATTGACTAGGTTATGATTTTTAACGATAGAGGCTTCTGTGTACTTTCCTGCTAAGTTCTTTCCGGCTACAACAAAATGAGGCCGATTTTAGCAAAATCGGCCTCTATTGCTGCAAGAAACTATTCCTTATGGTTTTTTTAATTCCATTTTCAGGTTATTGCTTTTGGCTATCCATCATTCTTCTTCCAGGCTATCCAAATAATCCTGTGAAACAAAGTTATATACCAACATAGCGGCACCGTCACAATCGTCTCTTCTCAAAACACCCAGTTGCATGGCGTTTTCGGTAAGGGAGAAGATTCTCGTATTTCCCCAATTGTTGACACAGTCAGCATTGCCTGAATTATGCAAAATGGCCGCATCTGTGAGTGTTAAAGTTTTGTCTTCTACATTCAAAAAATAGGTACCTTCTTCTAGACCTCTGTTGGGCAGCATGTTATGGTTGACCTGTACATAGGGTCCACCATCCAGACTGAATGTCATGGTACCATAATCACCATAGTCCATCAACCAGGTATTTTCAGCATAATCAGGCTCCCATGCCCAACAATCCTCTCCATAGCATCCCGTATCTCCGCCATCCCAGGAATCTCCTTCAAGCAAATAGCCATTGTCCGCTCCGTAAAAAAACAAAGGTCCATCAAAAAAATTGGCGTCTATATCGAGTATCCATGTTTTTTCCTCTCCAACTCCACCGGAAAGTGCAGTCCAAAGCGGATCATCCACATAATTCAGGTTATCTTCAGAGACATTTACCATAACCGGATCCAGTTCTACGATACCGCCCCCAGTGACAAATGACAACTTAATTTCATAATCTCCGGCGAATGCAAAACGGACAGTATCTTGCTGTCTGGTAGATCTGCCAATCCCATAATCCCAGATAGGAACCGTCTCTGGTGTATCATTGATTAAGATCACTGTGTTTCCTCCCGGATCCGAAGTCAGATCCTGCTCAACCCTGAAGCTTATCTGATCAGCTGTGAGCAGGCTCCCTAACTCATAGTTGTCGTCCACTACACAAGCCATAGGCAACAGAAGAATTGCTGCCAGGAATATTTTTTTTATCCTTAGTTTCATAATTAGTCTACTTAATTGTTAACAAACTTACCAACCGGGGTTTTGAACAAGAACATTATCAGAAAGAATAATCTGATTGTTAGGAATTTGTTGAAGCCCTTCTGTAGTAATGATATTGGATGGGTTGATGACTTTTGATACAGGTGATCCAGCATTCAACACTGTGCTTGACTCTCCGATCACATTGGCTGCAAAGTCCACTCCTTGACGCAATAGATCCCAATAGCGGATACCCTCCAGCGCAAATTCAAGCCTACGTTCTTCCAATAGCCTGTTTGGAGTAATTGCAAGTGAACTGAAATTCTCACCGTATGCTCTCCTTCTTACATCATCAAAATAGGTTTGTGCATTAGGGCTTCCCAACTCAGCAGCCATCAGCAACACATCTGCATACCGGATGACGAAATAATCCTGAAACTGACCAATCATATGATTCGGTGCGCCCAGATCAACCGGCAATTCAACGCCATCTTCATTAATCATCGGGGAATATTTTTTTGTATAATATCCCGTATATTCCCTCTGTCTGCTAAAGTTTGTAAAGGGAAGACCTTCTTCTTCAATGGCAATAATAGAGGCTTCTCTACGCGCATCATTTTCATTGAAGGCATTGTACAGTCTCGGGTTAACAGTGGCTCCGCCCCAACCCCGACCATAAGGGAAAAATGACTGTTCTCTGATCCCAAGCATTACCATCCAATGATTTCCATCTGTATTGCCATCATAGTCACTGGTATAGGTGTATCTGATAGAAAATATTACCTCCTCATTAAGTTCTCCGGCATAATCTTCCAAAGAGGCTGCAGGCCAAAGTTGACTAAACTCCTCCACCAGTCCATAACCACCGGATTGAATCACATCTTCCATATAGGCCAGAGCTTGTTGACCGGTAATGACTCCGGCAAGGTCAGGCTGTTGGTAGTAACCTGTATAATACAAATAAACCCTTCCGATCAAAGCATTTGCCGCCCATTTGGTGACCCTTCCAAACTCACTGCTTGGCTGGGACGTGCCCGGTATGGCTTCTAGATTTTCTGCGGCAAACTGTAAGTCTTCGGCAATAACCCTATATACCTCTTCCGGTTCGGCCTGTGGTATATTTTCAGGAGATGGTTCGGTCAATAAGGGGATATTTCCCCAAAGCCTTACCATATCAAAATAGAGGAAGGCCCTCAAAAACCGGATTTCAGATTCGTACCGCAACCTTAGAGCATCATCATCTTCCCAATCAATCTGATCCATTCTTTGTAAGAATGAATTGATCCGGAATATAGCACTGTAATATGCGGACCAGTTATCCTGAAATAGGTTTTGATCTGCGGTAGACCTGTTACGGTCAAACTCATCTAGCATCTGATAGCCAAAGCCATCTGCAGATCCCGTCCCACCAAAGGCATTGTCCGATAGTACTTCTGAAGCTACAGGGAAACTTACCCCACCAGCCCAAATTTGGTGAAGGCCTTCATAGCAACCAACCAATGCCCTGTAAGCATCATTGGTAGTCCTGTAAAAGTTTTCGTCTGTCAATTCTGTAATGGGCTCGGTATCAAGAAAATCTCCTGTACAGGAAGCTGCTGTACAACCGATCCCCAAAGCAAGTATATATGTTTTGATATTTTTCATGTCCTTTTATTTAGAATCTAATATTTGCCCCCAGCATCATAGTCCGTGGTCGAGGATAAAATCCTAAATCCACTCCCGAAGAAAAACTGCTTCCATACCCGATTTCAGGATCCATTCCTTCATATTTGGTAAAGGTGTAGAGGTTGAGCACAGAGGCATATATTCTGACTTGCCCCAGTTTTTCATTGTTGAGGATCCTGTTGAGGTCGTAACCTAAAGTGATGTTGCTGATTCTTAAAAAATCCCCATCATGTATATACAGATCTGAGAAGTTTGTCCAGTTTCTGGCATCCTCGGTTACTCTTGGCATCGTATGGGAAGAGCCCGGTCCATGCCATCTGTCCAATATGGCAGTCGTATAGTTGGCGTATGGATTGGCATGGTTACGGTAAGTCTGAACAATCTGATTGCCGGCTACCCCGTTTGCCAAAAAGTTGAAATCAAACCCCTTATAATCCGCAGAGAAGGTAAGGCCAAAGGTATACGCAGGATTTGGATCACCTAACATGACACGGTCCGAGTCATCAATAACTCCATCGCCATTGACATCTACATAACGGACATCACCTGGTTCGGCATTTGGCTGTATGATGGTCTCTCCTGATCTGTGATCCCTTACCTCTTGCTCTGACTGGAAGATACCATCCGTCTGTAATCCCCAGAAGTAACCGATAGGGAACCCATTCTGTGCACGATAAAAAGGCATCGAATTGTCAAATAACTGATTTGCCTGGCCATGGATGATACCGTCTCTTGTTGGGATATTTCCTACCCGGTTTCTGTTATAGGCTCCATTTACACCAATGCTATAATTTAATTGACCTGCCCGGTTATTATAGGATAAGGCCAACTCAACACCGGTATTTTGAACATCCCCACCATTGATAAATGGAGGTGCTGCACCAGCAGTGGATAGGATAGGGGCTTCTATCAGCCAATCCCTTGTGATTTTGTTGTACCAATCAAAATTCACTGTCAACCTGCCCTGCCATAGCTGTGCGTCTATACCGATGTTTGCCTGTTCGGAGGTTTCCCACAGCAAATCTGTATTCCCTAACCTGCTGGGATAAGCTCCCGGTACCAAACCCTCTGTTCCTTCACCAGGTCCGAAAAAATAGTTTGTATTGGAAATAGATACCGGAGCCATGAATTGAAAAAATCCAATATTCATATTACCTACCTGACCCCAACTTGCACGGAGTTTCAGGAATTCCAAGGTGTTTTCCAATGGAGCCATAAAGGGTTCGTTACTGATCACCCAACCCGCTGAAATGGAAGGGAAAAAACCAAACCGGTTACCTCTTGCAAATCGGGACGCACCATCAGCACGGTAAGTCAGATTCAGTAGATATGTTTCATTGTAATTGTAATTGATTCTTCCAAAATAAGACATCCTGTTATCTGGGTCAGCCGGTCCTCCTCCTAAATTGATGTTGGCCCCATCCACATTGGTAGTATTGGATAACCAGGCATATTTTAGGTCTTCAATGATTACATCACGGTTACTTGCAAACATGTATGAACCTTGAAACTGAAACATAGAACTTCCTACCATGGTCTCAAAGTTGTGCTTGTCATTCAGGGAGAAATTGTAGGTCAACAGGTTGTCAAACAGAACAGTTCTACCTTTTCCCATATTTTGGTGAGCACTCGAAAACAATGAAAATGCAAAGGAAGAAAGTTGATAGGTAGGGGTAAAAGATCTTCCTTCATTTGAATAATAATCCAAACCTACGCTTGTTCGGAACCGGAGATTTTTTATCGGCTCCAAAACCATGTATACATCCCCAAGAATACGCTGGTTATTGTTAAGGTTTTGGTTCTGATAATACATCAAAGCATAAGGATTGGCTTCGTTTGGATTCCAATCTGAGTTGCTGTTGTCATAAAAATTCATGTTTTCATCAAACATCGGTACTAGGGGAGAGGTATTAAAGGCACCCCTCAGGGCATTGTTATACTGATCGCCAACCCCGACACCTGAAGACTGTCTGTTCGAGATGGTAAGATTTTGTCCGATGGTCAGCACATCATTGTATAAATGATGCTCTGAATTTACGCGGATATTGTACCGCTCAAAATTTGAAAGGTCACTCCCCCCCACAATACCTTCTTGCCCGGTATATGCCAGAGAAACCGAATAGATGGAATTTTCACTTCCACCCTGCAAACCCAATACATGGTTTTGGTTTACCGCATTGTTGGCAAACATTTCGTCCAACCACATGGTACCCTGTCCAAATTCATTTAATTGATCCTGCGAAAAGTATGGACGCCCTCCTGAGTTGATGGCCGCCTCATTCATGATGGTGCCATATTCATAGGCATTGAGCATTTTCGTAGTTCTAGGTGTGTTTTGAACTCCGTAAAACATATCATATGTTACGGTAGCTCTTTCTCCTCTCCGGCCTCTGCGGGTAGTCACCAACACCACACCATTGGCAGCCTGGGAACCGTATATGGCAGCTGAGGCTGCATCCTTTAGGACATCAATCGATTCTATATCAGCTGGGTTGAGATATGAAATGTCATTGGTCAAAACCCCATCCACTACATACAGTGGTGAGGCATCTCCTATAGTGCCCAATCCTCTGATAACCACACGCATACTTTCTCCCGGCTGCCCTGAAGTGGCAGATATCTGAACTCCCGGTGCCAGACCTTGTAGGGCTTCCAGTGGTTGGGTAGTGCTCAGGCTTTTAAGTTTATCCCCATCCACCTGTACTGTTGCACCGGTGACGACTTTCTTTTTCTGTACACCGTAACCAACTACTATCACCTCTTCCAGATCACTAAGATCAGGCTCCAAGGTTACATTGATTTCACTCCTGTTGCCAACAGCTACTTCTTGCTTGATATATCCTAAAAAGGAGTAAACCAATACGGCATTTTCCTGATCTACACTTAAGTTGTAAGTACCATCAATGTCAGTTATTGTACCCTGTCCGGTTCCCCGGACGAGGATGCTCACACCGGGAATAGGCTCTCCCGTGTCACCGTCGGTGACTTGGCCTATTACATTTTGTTGAGCCATTGCTGCCGGCAGCAGCAATAGCCAAGCTAAAATACTGGCTAAAGTCTTTTTCATAGGTTCGTGTTGTGAATTTTTGGTTTATTGCTTATCATTTTGCTTTCTTTCCGCAAAATCCTGCGTTGAATTGGTCTGTTATTTTTCATGGGTTATTTGGTTTATTTAATTGTTTAGTTTAATCGAAAGTGCTTCTCCGGTATAGCTGAAACTGAAGTCAGGGATTTGGTCAAAATCCAGTGGCTTGGGTTTGTCCCGGTCTATGACTATTACTTTGAAATCAATTTTGTCCACTCTGTTTTGATGTTTTTTGCCAACCCTTTCATTTATTTTCAGCGTTTTATCCTGCTCACTGTAAGAAATAAGTATTTTATCAAACTGGCCATTTTCATAGGCATAGTCAGTATGTCCGTCGTCATACAGGCAGAATTCCCCATCATTACCCGCATAAACAAAGAGGAGAATTTCATCTTGCATGCGCTCAGCGGTGTGGAAAATTTCGGATCCAAATGGGATGATTGCACCCGCTTTTATAAAGAGAGGCATGCGCTCATAAGGGGCCTCTGCTGTAATTGTCTGCTCACCTTCTAAAAATTTTCCTGAGTACATGTCGTACCAACCGGCATGTTTTGGAAGATATACGGCTTTGGTATTTGCCTGATAGACAGTCACTGGAGTCACCATAATTGATGGTCCAAACATGTATTGGTTACCGATATCACGGACCTTCGGGTCTTTAAAATCCATTACCAAGGGACGCATGATCGTATTGTCTTCATGATAAACAGCCCCTGTTATGCTATAGATATATGGCATCAAACGATATCTCAGCTTGTTGTAATAAAGCATGGACTGATAAGCAGGGTGTTCTTCCGGGGCAATATTGTAGATTTCACGATGTGGATATTGTCCATGAGCCCTAAACAGGGGGGTAAATGCTCCAAATTGAGTCCAGCGTGTATTCAGTTCCCTCCATTCATCCAATGCGTCCCCTTCAGGATGTGGTCTATCATACTTATCTTCCACAAAAAAACCTCCTATATCCGTTGTCCAATAAGGGAGACCTGATAGAGAAAAGTTTAACCCTCCTGCAATTTGTCTTTCCATTTCATCAAAACGGCTGGCTATATCGCCACTCCAGGTTGCAGCGCTATAGCGTTGAATGCCTGCAAATGCCGATCTCGTCAGGATAAATACACGTTGGTCAGGTGCTGCTTTTCTTTGCCCTTCGTAGATGCCTTTGGCATTGACCAGGGAATAGGCATTGAAAAATGCCGTGGAAGACCCCAGGGCAGTTGGGTCCATCAATGTTTTTCTCTGACTTATAGAAGCATTGGAGTGGATATCAGGCTCAGTTGCATCCAGCCACCAGGCATCAATTCCTATGCTGAACAGCCGCTTGTTCAACTGGTCCCAAAACATGGACCTTGCGGCTGGATTAAAGGCATCATAAAATGTGGAAACATAACCTTCTCCTATCCAGTCTTTCTGCTGATTTACAATGTTTTGCCGGTAAAGCATGCCCTTTTCATCCATTACCCGATTGTTGTCAATTCCTTCATAGAATTTTGGCCAAACACTGATCATTATCCTGGCATTCAGGTCATGTACTTCCTTGATCATTGCCTCTGGATCCGGAAACCGATCCTTGTCAAATTCGTGACTTCCCCATGCATCTTCTTCCCAGTAGGACCAATCCTGTACTATATTGTCGAGCGGGATTTGTTTTTCCCGGAAATTTCTGACTGTTTCCAACAACTCTTCCTGGGTCTTATAGCGCTCCCTGCTTTGCCAAAATCCCATCACCCATTTAGGCATAATCTTGGCCTTGCCAGTAAGTGTTCTATAGCCTGAAATAACATCATCCATCTCCTCACCATAAATGAAGTAATAGTCCAGGTATTCACCTGCTTCAGAAGCAAATCCAAATAAATCCTCTTCCTTGCCTTCCAAAGGTTTTAAATAGCTGAGGTCTAGAAATGATTGATCAGACTCAGGTATCCATTCTATTTTTACTGCAGTGGCAGTACTGGATAAATCATAATCAAATTCCTCAAAACCCGGATTCCAGCTTTCTCTCCAGGTATCCATCAAGACTTGGTTATTCATGGTGATTTTGATGTAGCCGGAGTAGATGAGCTTAAAAGTATGGATCCCTACATGCTCAGGAGTGATATAGCCTGTCCAGGTCACAGCACCACGGTGCTGGTCAAATTCCGGCAGGTTTTTCAATGAAGGTAGGTCTGTATAGGCAATTGTGCTTTCAAGTCTTTCTAATCCTTTTGTAGGATTGCTGCGATCGGAAGCATAAATGGCTTTGAGGCCCTTAGCATCATCCTCCAGTCCCGGTTGTAGGGTTAATTTGGAAATAGGTTCCGGAATCCGTGTGTCCCCAAATTTGGTGATTGAATTATTGTCCCAAAGCAAACCGTATTGGTTGGTGGAAATCATAAAAGGTACTACAGCCACACCATTGTATTGGGTGAGATCAACATGTCTGTCCCGATAATTGAACAGTCCGGCCTGATGTTGGCCTAAACCATATATTCCCTCTGCTTCATTTTTTTGAAAATGCTGAGAGAAGCTAGAGTAGCTGTTTTCTTCAGTTGATGCAGAATCAAAGCGCCGGCCTCCTCCGGTTTTTTCCTTAAGGATGATTTTTCCCGAAGGATCTTTGAAAAGTATCTCGGCAGTTTTCAAATTGACATGGGCAGTGACTTTATCAGTCCACATGCGTAAGGTGTCAGCATCTATTTCATGCTGCCAGTTTGCCTCATAAGACAAATCCTCTTTGACCATTAAACTATTGGTCTCTTTAAATTCAGACTTCGAAGTAGCCGAAACACGGAAGATTTCTGAAGTGACAGCTTCCAGACGGAGAACTTTGGTGCCGTCTGGGGCAGCTTCAAAACGTATGACAAGACCCTTATCTGTCACCGTAATATGATCATTGGCCAGAACAAGGTTGGATGTGAATATCACCAATCCAGATAGCAGGAAGTAAAAAAGCTTCATAAGAAATTTTGGGTTATTGATAATGTTAATTATTGTCCCAAAACTGGAAAAAATGTGATAGATGAAGGGTTCTAAATGTTAAGAATAGGGGGTTCTGAGGTTAAAAAGGTAAAAATTTGTTAAAAAAATACAATTTAATCTGTGTTTGGGGAGTTTTTGAAATTCGCAAGTTGGCTGGATAAAAAATCACTTGGGGTATAACCATAAGTTGACTTAAAAGACTTACTGTAAACTTTTGGGCTGTTAAAACCTACTGCATATGCAATTTCCGCGATAGACAGTTTACTTTTTTCCAAATATTGAATACTTCTTTTAAGTCTCATGTCCCGGATAAATTCCTGTGGCGTCATGCCTGTCAATGCAGTGAGTTTATTGTACAGATGTACTCTGCTCATGGCCATATTGTCACTCAATTGCTTTACGTTGAACTCAGGGTTTTCAAGAAATTTCTCTACTATTTCAGTTACTTTATAGACAAATTTTTGATCCTCAGAATCTATAATGATATCCTTCGCGCTGACTTTGACTTTTTTTGCCAGCGTATTTTTCAGATTTTGTTGTTCCTGAATAAGGTTTTTTATTCGTGAGTTTAATACCTGATAATTGAAGGGCTTTGTGATATAATCATTGGCACCTATATCCATACTCTGAAGCCTTCTCTCATTGTCTGTAAAGGCAGTCAACAGGATAAAAGGTATGTGCGAGGTTCGTGGATCATTTTTTACCTTTCTACAAAAGGAAATACCATTTACCTCAGGCATCATCAAATCACTTAATATCAGATCAGGGGAAAAAGCAAGCGTTTTTTTCCAGCCTTCTTTACCGTTACTTGCCTCTATTACCTGAAAATCTTCCTGAAGGTATTCAATCAAAAATGCCCTAAAATCAGGATTGTCTTCAGCCACCAGGATTTTCACTTTGTTTTCACCCAAGGTGCTGGACAGAGCAATGGGTTCTTCCGCCGGTACTGGTGTGACAACAGCATTCAATGGAAGGGAAACGTAAAAAGTCGTGCCTACACCCACCTTACTTTCAAAATGGATAGAACCGCCATGAAGATCTACATATTCTTTTGTTATCGCAAGACCAATACCACTTCCCCTCGTGTTGGTCAGGTGTTTGTGGGATTCGACCTGATAAAACCTTTCGAAAAGCCGGGCTTGGTCGTGTGCCGGAATACCCACTCCACTATCTGCTACGCATAATGTCAATATTGATCTTCCATCTATATTCTCAGAGATTTTTGTTTTTACAGAGACTGTACCTGAATCTGCAGTAAATTTAAAAGAATTGGAAAGTAGATTGAAAATGATTTTTTCCAGCTTATCCATATCAAAAGAAGTGTAATAGGACAGAGGCGTCAATTGATATTCAAATTTGATACCCTGTCTTTCAGAAATTCCATAAAAGGAATTCATCAAATCCTTGATAAAAGCCATTAAATCACCTTCCAGCAAGTTGAGGCCTTCTTCTTCCTGTTCCAATTTCTTAAAATCAAGTATTTGATCAGTAAGTTTTAGAATGCGGTTGGCATTTTTGTATATCAATTGATATTGTTTCTTATTGGGGCTTTCTTTTTCAGAACTTAGCAGTTTCTCAATAGGGGCCAGGATAAGCGATATGGGAGTACGGAATTCATGACTAAGATTGGTGAGAAATCTGATTTTTAGCTTGTCCAGTTCATGAAGTTGTTGTGCTTCCCGTCGTTCTTGTTCGATTTGAAACTTTGCATTGGCACGGCTCAAAATCAATCTCCTTGAAAAATACAAAACACCCAACAACATAACAGCATACATGAAATAAGCCCAACCAGTCTGGTAAAAAGGTGGCAGGATCTGTATGGCCAAAGTTGCACTCGTCTCCTTGAATTGACCAGATGGATTTGCAGCACTTATTTCAAGTAGGTATTTCCCCGGGTTGAGGTTTGTGTAGACGGCTCTTCGGTTTTTGTTGTCGCTTTCTTGCCAGCTATTCTCAAAGCCTTTTAACCTGTACCGGTATTTTGAATTGGAGTTTTTAAGAAAATCCAAACTGGTAAATCCAACAGAAAAACTGTTTTCACCGGGTTTAAGGACTATTTTATCGATATAATTGATGTCTTGGCCCAGCAATGTTCTCCCATTGACTGTTTCCCCTATTCTCAGTTTATTATTGAACAATTCAAAATCGGAAAACACCACTTTGGGTTGGGAAAGAGCATCTTCAAATTGACCGGGATCCACTATATAGATCCCATGGGTGCCTCCAAAGACCAATTCCCCTTTGCTGGATACCGCGGCGGCATTTTCATTAAATCCAGTGTATAAAAGTCCTTGATCGGCATTGAAAGCCTGGATGGTGATTTTGCTTTCTGTCATCAAATTCCGAACCACGCTCAATCCATGTGGTGTGCTCAACCAAAGTTCATTTTGATGATACAAAAGTGAAAGTACATTGGAATGGGGAAGTCCGTCTGCTACACTGAAATTGGAAATGTTTTTGTTTTCTGAAATAAAAGTAAGGCCGCCCCGGCTACCTACACACATAATGCCTGAAGGACCTGATTTGATATCCATGATAAAATCATGAGCTAACCCATCGGCCTCGCTGAGGTGTTCAACCTGTCCCGATTCAGGATAAATGATATCTATCCCGGCAGTCCCACCGATCCATATTCTCCCATTATCATCCTCTTCAATGGCAGATATATATGTATTGTTGTTCAATTCATGCCCGTCCTTTAATTCCAGACTTGAAAAAGTCATTGTCTCCGGATCAAATAAGAATATACCTTCGGTTAGTGTCCCTAGCCATATTCTTCCCTTAGAATCCTCAAAGAGTTCCCAGATACTCATGTCCGGAAGGTTCACAGTCTCCTGGTCATAAACCGTAAGTTTTCCTTTTTCCAGTTTAATCAAACCACCAAGATAAGTGCCCGCCCAAAGCCTTTGTTTGCTGTCATAAAGGAGAGAAACGATGATATCACTTTGCATTTCCGGGAAATTAGAACTGTCGAATAACTGGATGGAATCGGAGTTTGTATCAAAATAGAGTATTCCTTTTCCATTGGTCCCGGCAAACCAGTTCCCCTTGTGATCTTCTGAAAATGAGTTGATATCATTAAAAGGGAGTTTGTAATTGCCCCTTTCCTGATCGCTAAGATGATAAAAGCGAAGGGATTTTTCATGAAAGAAGCTCACTGCATTTTTATACGTTCCTACCCAGACAAAGTCATCCCTATCTTTATAAATAGTATAGATACTGTTACCTGAGAGTCCTGTTTGACTATTGGCTGTCAGGTAAGCTATTTCATCTTGGCCTTCAGTGATGATATTAATTCCTCCATGATCCGTACCTACCCAGATTTCGCCTTTTTTGATTTCTTCAACTGATCTTACAAGGTTGCTGCTTAAGGTGTACCCTGGGGTTTCTGTTGTGAAATGTTGCCATTCCTTGTCTTGGTAGCAATACAAACCTGAGTTTTCTTCTGGGAGATAAATCCAAACCCGCCCACTTGAATCTATTTTTAATTGATATGCCTTGTCCCCATCCGTTTGCTGGTATAAAGTACTGTCGATTTCGGTAATTTCCTGAAGATGAAGGTTGTAAGTTAAGAGTACTCCATCACTTTTTATGGCCCAAAGTTCATGGCCATAAGTTCCCATATCACTTAACTTATAGGAAGTAAATGAAGGGATTGTTTCAGCTTTTTGTTTTATCGCATTCCATCTTGCCAAGCCATGATCAGTCAAAAACCAGGTATTATCAAGGTTTTTAATGCTATGTACCTGCTGGCCTTCGAGTCCCCATCTCCTTGAATATTTTGAATAATCTCTTGAAAAAGTCTGAGTAGTCGGGTCATAAAAATTTATTCCCAGTTCAGTTTTGACACACAACCTTCCCAATGGATCAGTGAAAAGTTCAAGAATCATATTATTATCCAGGGTAGTGGAATCATTTGATTTGTGTTCGAAAACCTTGACTGTGTGTCCATCATATCTATTGAGTCCTGCGGCTGTCCCTATCCACATGTATCCTGTTGTGTCCTTCAAAAAGGTGTTCACCTGCATATGCGAAACCCCATCTTTAATCCCCAGGGAAGAAAATCTAATTTGGTCAGTTTGTCCAATTGACCACACTGACTTACACAGTAAAAATGACCCTACTGCTAATAAAGCAATTAAATATTTGCGCATTGTTAACTCCTGCTAATCTTTTAATACACCAACGACTGGATTAGCCCATCTTGTTGTAAAGATACAAAACATCTTAACCACAAATAAATTAGTGGATTGGGTTCTGGTTCTGAAGCCTGGATCTTTGTCCCTATATGACTGTATTGGAGATCACCTCTCTAGGGAATACAATGTTGTGTTTCTTTGAATTAAACACTTATTTGATTTACAGGAGCACGCAAATCAAGCTGGATCATTGAATAAGCTTGCACCTGCTTAAAAAGAAAATACTTGTTAAATTGGAATTCATCATAATGCAAAGAATTTATTCTCCAGATGGCGTTTTTCAGCACGCCCTAAATAAAGTCTGTTCATTTATGAATGCCGGCCTCCAAATCCAAAAGGTATTTTTTTCGCCAGATCCCTCCTCCATAGCCTGTTAGCCTGCCATCACGCCCGATGACCCGATGACATGGAATAATTATGGAAATTCTGTTCATCCCATTGGCACTGGCCACTGCACGGACAGCCATTGGGTCTCCCAACATTTCAGCCTGCTTTTTATAGGTAATCCCCTATCATTTATTTTAAGGTCAGGATTGCTTACCATCTCCTTTAAAAGTTTTCGTATTTCCAATGGCATAGACTTTACCGGTTCCAAGGGTTTACAGACTTTGCAGGGGCGGTATCCCTTCAGCAAACAGTCCTTACTTGAAAAAAGAAATTCTACATTTTCAATCTTTGGTTTTCTGGCAGGACAACTGGGCTTGCAAAAAATCCCAATAGTCTTGACAGCGGTGAAAAATAAACCTTCAAAGGAAGTATCCTTCTCCAAAATTGCCTGGTACATTTCAGCTTTGCTCAGTTCCATCAGTTGAAAATAAAAGATAAATTCCCTGTTTCTATTACTTGGATCAGCTGTTTCTTCAATTTAGATTGCATAAAAGCATAAAAAAATATCAGTACTGATTCTTTTAGTTTGTTCATGTTTTTTATTCCAAAAGTATAGAAGGAAGCTTTGGCTATCCACCGAAAAATTGACAAGCATTTTTTTTAAGATACCTGGATTCATATGCAACACATTAGCTTTGCATCTTCAGTTTTATTTAATCTATTATCCAACCTACAGTTTTCTTCCAGGATTCAATTTCCTTTTTTCTTAATTCAAAATCTGAAGGAGGTATCTGGTTTTCATTTTTTACCTGATCTCGCATGAGATCGGTCTGTTCTTCCAAGGAATTAAAGCCAATGGATTTTCTTCTTTTATTTACTCTTTCCAGGCCGTCATGGGGGGATGGACCTAATAGTCCTTTTTCATCCCAATCGAACTGTGTTCCGTATAGTTGTGGTTTTCCTTCAAACACAGCTATCCTGTCCATAAGATAGGCTATTTGTCTTCGCTCCTCCAAAGTTTGCTTCACCTGTTTGCCCATTAAGGCCATACATTTTCTCATAAACTCCGGTTTACTGATAGCATGTTGGATAATTAACCAGGCCGCTTCATTGGCTTCCTTCCCAACTTTTTCCATGCTGGGAAATCCAATGGATTCAATAATTTCATTTAATTGATCTGCATTTTTTATATGCAGGGCTTCCATTTCTTTGTTGTAAGCCTTGTGGAGCTGTTTGCTTTGAATAAGCCTGTTCCTCAATGCCATATCAGCATTTTTCAGTGCAATTATTTTTTCAGCGGCAGATCTAATATCCATGTTGGAGTATTGATGGGTGTTGATTTTATCTTAACTCAAGAATCTGGTCGATTCTAGGTGAAATTTATCAAATTCTTACAGGTTTTTGAGCTCATTTTTTCACAATCTTTATCCCCAGGTATTCCAGCTCTTTTAATTTCATTCCCGCAAGAAGCAATTGATCCGTCTCTATGTACTTCCTGATTTCTTCCATAAGCTTTAAGAGTGCCTTTCCTTTATTGATCCGCTCAAAGGGAAAGGGATCCAGATTGGATGAAATGATGCTGTCCAGCCTTTTGTTGACCTGTATTTCTTTTTCATCCATAAGTGTAAGTATTTCGAAAATATCCATTGTTAATATTATTGACTTTTTTATGTTGATATTTTAAATATTATTTTTTGTTCGGGAAAGTAGTAGAGCAGAGTTTTTTAAAATTTCAATTTTTTACTTCCGACCTTTTGAAAGCCAAATATAGGAGCCCTGAAACCACACATGGCTGATGGGTTTTCTGAAGGGATCAAGGTTTTACGGCATAAACAGGAAGTGTTTTCTGAGGAGGATTTATTCCGTTCCACCTTGCATTCAGTGGTTTGCAGACTCCTGGGGAGGGGCTAAACAAAAGCTCCAGCGCAAGGAGTGAAAAGTCTGCAATAAGATCATGGCTACTTCCAGAAACATCCTCAGAGAAGAAACTGAAATCCTTTACACTAAAGGAAGATCAGCCCTTTCCGATTACCACCTGATTGCTGCAATAGCTGGGATTACCTCAGAACAGGCAAGAGCAATACTGACAGCTGAAAACTACAGTCTGGCAGCTTTGGCCAAATACTCCCTACATGACTGGATGAAGGTAGGAGGTATTGGTGAAGCCAAAGCAACGGCATTGGTACTGGCTTTTGAAATGGGAAGGAGAAGAATTAGGGAGCCCGAACAAAAGAAGATAAAGATATGCTGCTCCTCGGATATCTATCAGATCATGAAAGCAGACCTCTTGGATGAACTGGTGGAACACTTCTATATCATCCTCCTTAACAGAATCAATCAGGTCATAAGAAAAGTAAAGATCAGCACAGGTGGAACATGCGGCACCATCGCAGACCCCAAAGTGATCTTTAAACATGCTTTGGAAAACCAGAGCTGCTCGATGATCCTGGTCCACAACCATCCCTCAGGAAACTTGAAACCATCAGAGCAGGACAAAAGACTGACCCAGAAACTCTCTGAGGCAGAGAAGCACCTGGACATTATCGTGCTGGACCATATCATCTTTACAGATCATGCTTACTTCAGCTTTGCAGACGAAGGAATGATGTAATGGAAGTGGTGGAGTGCCTCTTTTTTATTGATCTGTACTTTTAATTCAGGGTTGTTTTGTAAACGTAAGTTATTTGGACTTTACTTGTCCACTTTACAATAAGGACTGTTTGATCAAATGACACGTTTCCAGATCAATGGGTTTTTCAAGATACATTTTCACAGTAGGATAATTTTGGCTTTTCAGCCGATCTGCTTTTTGAATGGAGGAAGTAACCATGATAACATTGACCTGATCGGTAATATTCAGTTCATTCAGCTTTTCAAGCAGTTCCCATCCAGTCATTTCCGGCATATTGATATCGAGTAAAACCAAGACACGCTTACTGATTTGAACAGCCTCTTTAATAAATTCCAGACCTTCTAAAGGTTTCCTGAAAGAGTATACTTGGTCTGAAAGATTGCTTTCTTCGACCATCAATTCATGCAGAAATAATATACCGGATTCATCATCAATTATGATGACAGGGATGTTGGAACCGTTATTCTGCTTCATGCTCCTCGAGTTTTAAATTCAATTTCCGAAGAATTTGATCAAGTTCTTTAGAGCTTGTTTCAATTTCATTTAAAATTTCGGCTTTGGTTTTTTCTATATGTTTAAACTTTTCATAATTCTTGAGTACTTCAACCATCCCAAGGATTTTAGAAAGAGGTCCCCTGAATTGGTGGGACTGGGTCCAGGCAACCTCTTCCAATAGTCTGTTGTGTTTTTCCAAATGGGCCATCGCCTTTATTAAAGTTTCATTTTTGGCATGGAGGTCATTTGTCTGTAATTTGATTTTTTGCTGAAGTTCTTCCTTCATTCGCTTATTTATGATCAGCGTCCTAACCCCAAACCCCATTATGAAAACGAATAGTATGACCAAAATTTTAAACCAAATGGTTTGATAGTAATAAGCCTCTATGGTAAAACTTAATGAAGTGGTTTCAGAAAATACCCCGAATTGTTCGGCTTTGACCTGAAACTCATATTTCCCTGGGTTCAATCCGGTGAAATATGCTCTTGTTCTGTTTTCGTTGTCTATCCACTGGGGACCCAGTTCTTTGATTCTATATGTATATCGGATCGATTTAGGTTTGTCGAATTCAATATTTCCGTAGCTGATATTGAAAAAATTGACTCCCGCAGGCACATGTATATCCTCACTAAGATGCAACTCTTGATTCTCAAAATTCAAAGATTCCAGATACGGTGGGGTAAGAGAACGCTGTTCTTTGATTTTTTTTGGGTTTATGATGACTGCACCTTCCATACTAGGAAAGACAATTAATCCGCTTGAAAGCTTCCATCCGGCTGGATGAAATCCTCCATTGAATTCATTATTCATCAGACCGTCTGATTTATCAAAGAGCCTAAACGCAATCCGGTGATTTTCATCCTTCGATTTCTTCAGCTCCATAAGTTGTTTTATAGAAGTACTCTGAACCCCGTGGTTTCCACTCATCCAGACCAATCCATCATCATCAGGAATCATTTTGAAAATCCCGTCAAACTGAAATCCGTTTTTCTTTCCGAAAATATGCATCTGGCCATTTGAAAATGAAATCAGACCATCAGGTGTGCTGATCCATAAGTCTCCTTCAGGATCTTCTAAAATTCCGGTAACCATCTGAGAGGGTGCTAGGTCATATACAGGGAAATGTATGACTTCTTCTTTTTTATTGATTGAAAAAAAACCATTTCCAAATGTGCCAAACCAAAGTAGCCCATTGGAATCTTCCATGCCAAAAATGATTTTAGCATTCAGCAGCTCTTTATTTAATTGTACTGTCTTTAAGCTCCCATCGAGAGCAAGTTTTGAAAGAGTACCATTGATGCTGCCTATCCATATATTGTTTTTTGAATCTTTAAGAAGGGAATAAATAACTCCTTCCTCAAGGTCAGGCTTGTCCAAAAAGCCCTTTTCAATTTTCAGTGTGTTTAAATTGATTTTATTCAATCCCTTACCTGTGCCTATAAAAATCTCATTATCTCTTTGGGCAAGGCTCAAAACCAGGTCATGGCTTAGCCCCTCTTTGGTAGTAAAGTGCTGAACTCCAGTAGAAGTTATTCTGTTGAGCCCACCTCCAGGAGTCCCCAACCAAAGTCCTTTTTTACTATCTTCCATTGTTGCCAGAATAATGGGATGGCTTAACCCTGAATTTTCACCTAAGATTTCAAAAGTTGATAAACTGAATCTGGAAATTCCAATTCCCAATCCACTGGTCCATATGGCCCCTTCATCGTCTTCAAAGATATCCCAGACTTCATTTAAATTTTTGCTGAGATCAGGATGCCTAATGATTTCCTTTCCTTTTATTTTAAAAATTCCCTGAGAGGAAGTTCCAACCCAAATGCTTCTGTCAACAGTAGAATACTCCAGTGCACTGATTTCTTCCAGATCTCCTTCAGCAGGTAATTCCAATTTTGTCAAAGACCCTTTTTTTAGAAGATAAAGACCATGTAACCGTGTTCCAATGTAAACCTCACGATCAGGTGTTATCAGGATAGCCTTCACATCCTTTCCTGATAGCAATTCATATTCATGGAATTTTCCTGTCTTTTTATCAAATGAAAAAAAACCATTTATCCCTCCAAGCAATAAGTGGTCACCAAAATCTTCCAGCTCCCTGATATAACCTGTTTTTAAGGTGTCAGGACGATACACTTGCTTGAACTCATTTTCATGAAACAAAAAGAGCGTTCCGTTCTGCGTTCCTAAATAAACTTCCCCTGAAAATGTCTCCGCAATAGAAGTAAACCTTACGGGACCTAGTTCCCTTGGGCTGTTAAAGACTTCAAGTTTATTGAATGAGGCATGTACAAGAGCATTTGAATTTGCAGCATAAACACCTCCGGACTGAGAAGCAGTCAGGTCATTGAAGGTAGGAGTTTGGATGTCTGGATTATTGGTATGGTTGAAGTTTTTAAATGACCTTCCGTCAAACCGAACAAGCCCTTCTTCTGTAGCCATCCACACAAAACCTTTTTGGTCCTGTACAGTTCTGAAAACAGTGTTGACAGGAAGTTCATTGGAATTGTTCCAGTCAGCTCTTACAAAAACAGTTTCTTTCTCAACAATATTCCATTGTTGAGAAAAAGAAGGCGGGACAGAAATTAGTAAAAGGGTACAATAAACGAATAAAATCCTTTGGAGCAAGGATGCTTTGTCCATCATTTTCAAACCTTCGATTAGTGGGTGATTTAATCAAATGTAGATTATTTGTTTCTGTATTAAAAGAATTTTTTAGGGATTAATTATAGGTGTTTTTTCATAAAGTGTAATTTGAATTTTACATAGTAAATCATGTTTTACAGATATTATTTTTTTTAGCCCGGTCAGATTAAGTGGATGTGAAGTTTTTTTTTGTCGTTTTCTGAAAACACAGAACTATACTTTTGAAATACATTGATCTGAAATAAATAATATGATAAACCTTTCAAAAGCCAACTTACTTGACTGCAGGAAAATCAAGTTTGAAGATTGAAATTGAAACTCTGGTTTAAAAAATGTAAATTTCCTGTTCATTCCAGCAAACCGACAAACCTATGAAACCTTTTCTTTTGACCATTCTTATTCTTGTATCATCCGTAGCTTCAGCACAATCCGTTGGGGCTAACTGGAAAAGACTTCAGGCAGCCAACCAAGCTGTGCCAAGACATGAAAACTCCCTTGTGGAGTGTAATGGGAAATTCTACGCACTGGGTGGAAGAGGAGAAAGGCCTGTGGAAGCTTTTGACCCTGAGACAAATGAATGGACTATACTTGCAGATAGCCCAATGGAATTTCATCATTTTCAGGCTATCGCTTTCGAAAATGAGATATACGTTTTAGGTGCCTTTACAGGTCCTTATCCACATGAAACCCCAATCCCGGAATTTTTGATTTTTAACCCCCAAGACAATAGCTGGAGAAAGGGACCCGAAATCCCTGAAAGCAGACGTCGGGGATCTGCCGGGGTATTTACACGTGGAGATAAAATTTACATGGTCTGTGGCATCATTGATGGCCACTGGAATGGATTTGTTCCCTGGTTTGATGAATATGATACCAAAACAGGTGAGTGGAAAGTATTGCCCGATGCTCCCCGGCCAAGGGATCATTTTTCAGCCTCATTGGTTGGGGATAGGGCCTACATTGCCGGAGGTAGAACTTCTCATGCTGAAATAGGAAAAGTATTGGAGTTGACCATTCCGGAAGTGGATTATTTTGATTTTAAAACCAATAGCTGGTCAACAGTAAGTGCAGACCTGCCAACACCAAGGGGAGGGACTTCAAGTATCGGAAATGAGCCCTATCTTCTGGTGATGAATGGTGAAAGTATTCAACAAGTTCAGGGACATTCTGAAGTTGAGGTTCTGGATACCAGAGATGAGACCTGGACCAGGTTGCCTGATCTCAACCAAGGTAGACATGGGACAGGAGTGGTATATTGGAAAGGAAAAGTCTTTGTAGCTGCAGGAAGTGCCAACCGTGGAGGTGGACCGGAGTTGAATGACATAGAATGTCTGGAGTGGAAATAAAATCGAGACGGGCCGTCTTATCAGATTAAAACCCACAGATAGGAAATAACTACTTCACTTATTTAGGGCGTGCTGAAAAACGCCAACTGAAGAATAAATGCTTTAAATTTTGATGAATACCCCGTTTGTCAGGTATTTTCTTTTTAAGCAGGTGCACGCTTATTCAATGTTATAGTTTGATTTCCGTGCTCCTTAAAATTTTAAAATTCGAAATTTTAAGGCTAGCCTCAGGCATACCATCTTCTTCATTGGGCTCACTCGAAGTATAAGCATACATCTTCATTCGCCCGCTTTGAATCTGGCATACCTGAGACTTTTTCAGCAAGCCCTATTTAAGGTGAAGTAATTTTTGATTTTGACCTTTAGCCAAGATGATCTGAGTGAACTTGTTGAAGAGTTGGATGAAATGACTTTCATCAGCTTAACTCATACACCTATGTTTTTTAAATTCTGCTCTGAACCAGGAAATCTGTACTATTCCATATTGTGAGTTTTATAAATGCCCGGCCAGGTAATTTACATGGTTAACTTTTACTTGGGTTGGAATTCTACTATTGGTCAATTCATCAGAAAGCCCGTTCAGAACATTGTTGTAAATTGCACACCTTTACCAAGCAATAAATAATATGGGTTAAAAACTGCTATCATCTGACCGGTAAGTTATTTAAAAAGTAGATCCATTAAAGTTTTTGAGGCTTTTTGCTGAAAATCATTAAATAAGCGCTATCCCGAACGAAAAAATTAGCATGAAAATCATTATTGAAGATTACAATCCAAAATGGGTTGGATTATTCCTAACCGAGAAACAAAAATTGAAGGATCTTCTGGAGCAGTTTTCTCCTGCAATAGAACATATTGGGAGTACCAGTGTGGCGGGATTAATGGCAAAACCGATAATTGATATTATGGTAGGGCTTAACCAGGAAGAGCAATTGGATCAGGTGATCGGTCCAATGACCGGTAATGGCTATACCTATTTCAAAATATATGAAGCCATTTTGCCTGAAAGACGCCTTTTTGGAAAATTGAAACCTTTGGTACCTATTGAAGTCCCTGAAGTAATCGGTCTAAATGAGGAATATATTGCAGGCAAAGAGTTCTTTTCTTTAACTCATATCCATGTATTGGTAAAAGACAGTCCTGAATGGATAAGGCATCTTGCATTCAGAGATTTTCTAAGGGCACATCCAAAAAAAAGAAATGAATACCAAACTTTAAAGATTGAATTGGCCAAACAAGAGTTTCAGCACCACTTTGAATATAATGCAGGTAAAAATGATTTTATAAAAGCTACTGAAAAATTGGCCTTGGAATGGTATCAGGAAGCTTAAGGGAAATTTGGGACAGATCATAATTTTCAGAATTCAATTACCTTTCTTCAAACAACTTGACTATTGGCTTTTCGAGCTCATATTGCCACAATCTGTATCCCATGATATTCCAGCTCTTTTAATTTCATCCCCGCGAGCAGCAATTGATCCGTTTCTATGCACTTCCTGATTTCCTTCACAAGAATGAAGTGGGATATTTTTTATTGTTATGGTTAGAGTTAGCGATCTTGGATTTTTAGATGCAG
This sequence comes from Arthrospiribacter ruber, assembly GCF_019343195.1. GTDB lineage: Bacteria > Bacteroidota > Bacteroidia > Cytophagales > Cyclobacteriaceae > Arthrospiribacter > Arthrospiribacter ruber. Next base: position 18,890 of record NZ_RPHB01000002.1, on the reverse strand, counting down.
GTGAATTTTCTTCATTCTAAATTTTATGGGCTAAACTTCACCTTTCCATCACTAGTCCTTCAAACTCTTGGACTTTATCTATTTTTAAAGTGACTCTGCCATTTTGAAATGTAAAAGGAATTTCTTTTTCACTAACCATGCTCCAAATGCGTTGAGGCTTAAATTCAGTGCGAATTTCAAATTCTGTATCAAAGACCGGTAAAGGGTCAAAATAAGTATTTCCACTAAATCCTGTCAGATTGACTAAATGTAGGATCATACCGTCTTTTGCCTCATTGCCATAATTCTCAGGGGTGTTCAAGGCATAGTTTTGTAAAATCACCTCAATTCTCGGATGGGCATTGGTCCTGATGAGTTGGTCCACTTCCGGAAAAATATAGTCTAACAAATCCAAGAGTAGATTTTTATGCTGCTCGTAGCCATGTAGAAAATAAAGCCTTCCCAAATTAATGGGCATCAAAACCGCTTTTCCGCTATTGTGATTTTTAATGCCAACAGCATGGAATCCAGTAGGTTCATGACCGCCAATGATTTCAGGAGGTCCGGGGATACCCGGTGTTAAAATAGGTAGTTGCGTTTCTGTTGCCCCATCAAAATCATAAAGCCCTAGGTTGAATTTCCAGAACAAGAGAGATTGTTTGTCAAATCGAGTGAAGAGGTTTTTATTATCAGGTTGAAGGTAAAACCCGGCTCCATCATGGTTCAGTTCCTTTATTTTGGCACCAAATAAGTCATCTAATATTTTAGGATGGTCTGAAAGAGAGCGATTGGTAGCAATGATATGGACTCCGTCATTGACCAATCTTTTCAAAGTAGCCAATGCATTTTGATCTACAGAAGATATTTCAGGCAAAATCACCACCTTGTATTTGCTAAGGGCCTTTTCCTGTTGAGCGATTTGGCTCTTCTCTATGATATCAAATTGGATATGTGATTCTAACAACATGAGCTGGATTCCTCTGTATTCCTGGGCGGCTTCGCCCGAAGGCCAAGAGCCAGGTGCTATGACAGCGACTTTTGCAGGTGATTTGTAGTGGCCAAAATAAGGCTCATATTTTTTGTGGTGGGCGTACACTTTTCTGAAAACTTCAAAATTACGCTCGTCCTCATAGTCTCTGAAATCTCCCATGAGGCTCAGATCAAGCCCTGAACCATGAGCAATATTTTCATATAACCTGATGGCCACTTCTTCCGGTTCTATGGCATTGTACCTTGACTGGAAAGAAATCTGCTGAATACTGGCATTGCTGACAATATGGTCAGGAAAGGAATGTCTGGTATTGTTAACATTGTCCGATGCGTTGTATGGCCAATAGGGTAAGGAATTGGTCTGGGATTCATGGCGGATGATGTCAACATGATCTTCTGAATAGGTACATATGGCGATATTTTTGTTTTTGGACTTTACCAAAAGGTTTAATCTTTTGATGATGTCGTCAGCAGTGAATTTTTTGAATTCTTCATACTTTCTGAAAACAGGGTCATTGCGGTCTTCTACCTTGGGCAATTCCATTCCACCACTGTATTCCTTAAAGCGCTTTTGATCATAGGGATTTTGATCTATGCCGTAATATTTACCTATGTAAGGGTTGCTTGTCTGATAACCGGGCATATTGATGAAAATACCATCTATGGGGTAAAGGTCAATCACTTCCTCTACAATGTTGAAGATTTGTTCCTGTTCGTAGGGAGCATTGATTGAAACCGTATAGAGGTCCTCATTGGTGATATGTTCGCCATCCGGGGAGATGTAAAACCAGTCTGGGTGTTTCTCGAAAATACTTTTGTGGGCACGGCTGAAATCAAATCGGACGATTACACGGATACTGTTTTCATGGCATTTTTTGATCACCTCTCCCAACATGTTTTCCTGCATAAAAGGATTGGTATAGTGATATTCCAGTTTGGTCGGATAAAAAGCCATGATACCACCTGCATTTATAATCAAGGTGTTGGCGGAAAAATGAATCAAATCTGTAACCAATGAATCCGGATCCAAGGTAGCAGCTTCATAAGCAGGAAGATTGGTCTGTATAACCCTTAGGTTATTTGCTTTCCACCACTCCAGGGAATCAGGCCAACTGACCTGTGCATTTGCTTTCAATGGGAAAACAATTAGCAGAAGTATGATTGATAGAAGCAATGGGCATGCAATTGGTTTTTTTGATAGGTTCATTGTAGGTCGGTTTTGAGAGGAAACTTAAAATTGCCTTGTAAATAGCAATGGATCAAATTAATAGAAAAATGTTGTTAACCTTCTAAAATTTGGATAAGGGGATATTTTATTGGGACAAAGTGATGGGGTTTGGTAATAACTGTATGCTTTTTAGCAGTTCAGTGCGTGGAAAGGAGGGTTTCACAATCATGCTTAAGTTTCAATTTCCATTTCAAAGGTTAAGCCTTTGCTCTGTTGGAAATTTTTCATTTTCAAAATGTTGGCTTAGGCGTAGAGCAGATTGGTTCTAAGGATATTTGTATGGACTTATATGATCGAAGAGCTAAAGCCATTTCGGTTTTGTCGGATATTTAATAAATATAAAAGCTACAATTTTCAAGAGATGTTAATATACTATTAATCCAGAATGAACTTTCTGTGACATTCTCATAAGTATCAATTCCCGGTTCTAAAATTTGGTAACTTTGGATTTGAAAGAATTTTAGAAATGTATAAGTCAGAGGGGAATTTATGGGAAGACCTGCGTTCCGGGAATGAAAAGGCTTTTGAGTATTTGTTCGATCAGTACTGGAGCTCCTTATTTCGATATGCCTTTTCTATTTTAGAGGATGAAAATGAAGCTGAAGATTTGGTTCAGGAGCTTTTTCTGGATATCTGGGAAAAAAGAGAAGTGCAACTTCCGATAAGGACTGAATGGAAAGTTTTCCTTTTCTCCTGTCTAAAAAAGAAAATCCTTAAAACCTTCAGAAGTCAGGGAATACGTAAAAAACATCTGGAACAGCTTGTTCATCAGATTGAAAAATCTGACCTGCCATTAAAAGATCTTCTGCATAAGGAATTGCTTGAACTGATTCATGCCCAGACATTGGTACTGCCGGAAAAAGAAAGGCAGGTCTTTTTATTACATGAACTGGAAGGCTATACTGCCAAAGAGATTTCCTTACTTAACAAAGTTTCTGAACAGACTGTACGCAATCAGATCGCATCAGCAAGACACAAAATCCTTCCTCAGATTACCAAAGTATTAACTACTTGTTACTATTCTACTCCAATTGCTAAGTTTCTGTTAATTCGATTTTTTGAATAGTTGAAATGGATTCCTCGGGGTACTTCTACCAAACGACGTACTCTTGGAAAATCACAAAATATCCCGCTTACTGGATAAATACCTCAATGGGACTGCCAACGAATCAGAAAAACAATTACTGGAAAATTGGTTGGATGGCATTGCAGCTTCAGGTTCCGAAAAGCCTGATGTTAATTTAGAAAAAGTGTCCAGGGCAAAGAAAAATGCCATGGCCGCAATCAGACCTCCACGAAAAGTTTTTCAGTCCATTGTATTGAAAGTCGCTGCTATATTGTTGCCATTTTTGATTTTGACAATATTGCTTTGGAAAACTGTTGGCAGCTCATATCAGGAAGTAGTAGAAAGTACTCAGATAGGGGAGTTCAAAGAGTTTTTGTTGCCCGATAGCAGCTTTGTACTTCTAAAACCAAACTCTAGCCTGAGCTATCAAAAGGGTTTTGAAAAGGAGAGAAAAGTAACCTTGTCGGGCAGTGCCTTTTTTGATGTAAAAAGAAATCCGGATAAAGTTTTCAGTGTCACAGCAGATGATTCAAAAATAGAAGTACTTGGCACATCCTTCGAAGTACAGACTTATAGCCAGTTTCCCGAGCAGCGCATTACGGTAGCAAGTGGCAAAGTAACCGTCGCCTACAAAGGGAAATCTGTAGCCACACTTGAGCAATCAGAACAGCTAAAAATCAATAGACAAAACGGGACTGTGGTCCAAAGCAAAACGGAGTACTATCAGGACCTGAAACTTAAAAGGCTTGTTTTTGACAATGCAGACCTTAAAGAAGTCGCCCATCTTCTTACAAGCTATTATGATGTACAGATCAGTTACCCGGATGGTACGGGGCTGGGATTAAGTGCCAATTTGGAAGCAGGCTTAGACCTGGAAGTCATAATTGATGTGTTGAGTAGTATACTCTCCAAATATGACTTGAAAATCAAAAAAACAGGATCGAAAAACTACGAAATTCAATAACCCGACACCTGTTGGAGCAGGTGTCGGGACAGGCTAATTGAATGAAATGGTTTCCATCAATAACCTTTTATTAACTAATCAATCGCTAAAGTAATGAAAAAAAACAAATTGGAGAAAGTACAAATTCATCGTGTCTTTCTCAGCATCTGTGGGAGTTTTGCGCTCTTACTTTTGACCAATTATGCCATTGCCCAGGGATCAGGGACATTGGGATATGCAAAAGCTGAAGAAATCCACTTGTCAGAAGCGCTGGGTATGCTTCAGAAAAATTTCAATCTGAATATAATTTATGATGCCAAAGAGCTAGATGGATTAAAAGTCAGCAGTAAATCAATCCTAGCAAATGATGCGGAAACGTTTTTTTCCGAACTCACCAAATCCAAAGACATCCTTGTGGAAAAAAGAGGAGGGGTGTATTTTATACAGTCTGCATCAAAAAACGCCACTTCAAATACATCAAAGCCAAAAAAAGTTTCAATTGAAGTGAAAGGAAAAGTGATTGATGAGGAGACCTCCGAAGCACTTTTTGGGGTCACCATTCAGGTAAAAGGTAAAAGCAGTGGTCAGGTGACGGATTTTGATGGCAACTTTAGATTTGAAGGCCTTGAAGAAAATGATGTACTGATATTTTCAATGCTTGGTTATGAACCTCTGGAGGTCCCGGTGGGCAACCGCAGTGACTGGACCATCAGAATGAGAAATAAGGAAAATCTTTTGGATGAAGCTGTAGTAATTGGCTACGGTGAAGTCAGCAGGGAAAAATTAACAAGCTCTATAACCAGTGTTGCTCCCAAAGAATTTAATAGGGGAGTCATTGCAAACCCCGAACAGTTGCTGCAGGGTAAAGTGGCAGGATTGGTGATCAGCAGAGACGGAAACCCCAATGGAGGTTCGAGTATTGTATTGCGCGGAGCTTCCACACTTAGAGAAGGAGCCGCACAGCAGCCTTTTTATGTCATAGATGGAGTTCCGGGTGCTTCTATCAACTTGGTATCTCCTGACAACATAGTATCCATAGAAGTTTTGAAGGATGCATCTGCCACTGCAATATATGGAAGTAGGGCTGCCAACGGTGTAATTCTTGTCACTACAAGAAAAGCACAACCTACATACGGCTTTAGTTACCATGCCTATACAGGTGTAGAACAAGCCTCCAATTCACTTCGGATGATGACAGGAGACGAACTGAGGTCTTATCTTGCCAAAAACGGCCAAAGCCTTTTTCCAAATGACAACGACTATTCAATAAATCAAGGGGATACTGCTTTTGTAAATACGGACTGGCAGGATATCGTTACAAGGACGGCCATCAGTCAAAACCACACCCTTAGCTATGGAGGAGGGACAGATAGAGCTACTTTCAATGCCAGCCTCAATTATTTTAACCAGGAAGGAATTATCCGGGAATCCGGAAGAGAAAGGATAATAGCCCAGTTTTCATTAAACCAAAAGGGATTCAATGATCGTTTGAATTTGAATTTTCAGTTGACCAATTCACTTGATCGGCAGAAGCTGGTGAGAGGAGAGGTTTACAGGCAAATGGTCTCCTATCTTCCTACGGTCAATGTAAGAAATGAAGATGGAAGTTTTAAAGAAAATACCATCGACCATACTTCCAATTACTTCAACCCTTTGGGTATTCTTGAACTGAATCAGGATAGCAGGGAAAACAATACAATCCTGGGATTTATATCAGCAAAGTTTGATGTGACTAAGCAGTTAAATATCAATGTACTGGGTTCGTATCAGTTGGAAAAATTCGAGGGAAAACAATACCAGAACAGCGAATCCATATTACCGATTGGCTATGAAGGAACTTCCTATTCTGGCCAGCAGGTAGGTGGCATAGCCAAAAGGTTCAGTGTTCAGAACAATAGAAAGGTTTTTGAATCATTCTTTGAATATACTCCCCTGAACACGATGAACCAGGAACTGAAAATTTTGGGTGGATATTCCTGGCAGGACGACGTCAATAATGATGGCTTTCAGGCCACTAATACAGGCTTTGTTTCCGATGTGACAGGAGCTGAGAATTTGGCTTTGGGTTCCAATACATTGAGGGTGGATTATGGCAATTTTCTACAGGTACCATTGAGGATAATTTCATTCTACTCCAGGGTAAACTATTCTCTTTATGACAAGTATCTCTTACAGGTTTCCCTTAGAAGGGATGGATCCTCTGCATTCAGCCGGGACAACAGGTGGGGCAACTTCCCATCAGCATCTGTGGGCTGGTTGATCCATGAGGAAAACTTCCTTTCCGGTCAGTCATTGCTACAGCAGCTAAAGCTCAGAGCCGGATATGGTGTTACCGGTAACTCTCTTGGGTTTGATCCCCTTTTGACAGTCTTTAGGTTTGGTAGCTCAGGAACCTACTACAATAACGGGGTCTATGAACAGGCATTAGGTTCTGTAGCCAATGTAAATGACGACCTTAGATGGGAAAGAACTTCTATGTTCAATCTGGGCATTGACTTTTCACTTTTCAGCAGTCGTGTAAATGGTAGCCTTGAAGTTTACAATAAGTATACTTCAGACCTTATTTTCAATTATCCGGTTTCTACCACATTATTTGTACATCCCACGATGACTGCAAATGTGGGAGAAATTTCTAATAAGGGCGTAGAGCTTACTTTGCAAGCCAGCCTAATGCAAAAAGGAAAGTTTGCATGGGAGGTTTCAGGAAATATATCGAACAACAGAAACAGGGTAGAAAAGCTTTCAAACTTTGAGTACCAGCTGGATTCAATTCCTACAGCAGGTGGTTCTGGAGCAGGAGTGAGCGGAGTATCCACCCAATTGATCAAAGAAGGCTATCCTATAGGTCTATTCAACCTTTTCCAATGGACCGGAAGAAATGAAAATGGCATTTCAACTTTCCGCACCGCGGATGGTGGGGAAACCTCAGCACCCAGATTTCCTGCTGATGCCATTCTTATGGGACATGCACAACCCAAATTCACCTATGGTATAGGAAATAACTTCTTTTACGGAAACTGGTCTTTGAATGTGTTCATACGAGGTGTTTATGGAAATCAAGTCCTGAATTCTACCAGAGCTGTGCTCTCCAGTATCAGTCAGGCTTATTTAAGAAATATTCCTCTTTCAGCCCAGGATGAGCCCATGACAGATGTAAATAACAATTTTTACTCTGACCGCTATTTGGAGCCGGGATCATTTCTTCGGATAGACAATGCTACACTCGCCTATAATTTTCCCATGGTAAACAGCAAAAATTTCAAAAACCTGAATGTCTACGTCACAGGCAACAACCTGTTTGTCTTTACCAAATATTCAGGAATCGATCCAGAGGTAAACCTTGGAGGGTTGACTCCGGGATTTGACAATAATAACTTTTACCCTATGACCAGAGGGTTCCTGCTGGGATTGACCCTGGATTTCTAAAAACCTTAAAAAGTGCTTCCATTCAAAGGGAAAGCCCAGAAATATCGATGGAAGCTGAACCATTTCAGAATTCTTTGAATAAAAATTAACATGAAAATGAAAAATATACTAAGTGCTTTATTATTACTGGGACTACTGGCCTGCACGGACCTTGATGTGCCTATAGAGTCCAGCTATACTTCAGATGTGTTTCCAAGATCAGACGCAGAGTTTGCCTCCGTAACCGGGCCTGTATATGTACAGCTGAGAAACAATATAGCCCTTGACTATTATTACCTGCAGGAACTGACAACAGATGAAGCAGTCCTTACTGCCAGAGGAGCAGATTATTATGATGGGGGAAGGTACATACAGCTAAATCTACACACTTGGGATGAAACACACCCCCATATCAATTCCACTTGGACTTGGGCGTATAGAGGTATCAGCCTTTGTGGTGAAATACTGGCCGCCCTGGAAAATGCCAGTGAGGGTGAAATAAAGGACGGGACCGTAGCAGAAATCAGGACAATGCGCGCACTCTATTATTTCTTTGTGATGGACCTGTTTGGAAATGTTCCTATCAGCCCTGAATATGGGGAGCTTACACTACCTGGAAATTCAGACCGAAGTGCAGTTTTTGCATACCTGGAAAATGAAGTTTCAGAAGCTTTGCCTTTCCTGTCCAAAGAAATAGGTACAGCTACATACGGGAAACCAACTTATTGGATGGCCCATGCTCTTCTTGCAAAAATGTATATCAATGCTGAAGTATATACAGGAACAGCTAAGTATCAAGAAGCAGTAAACTCCATTAACATCATAATGAGTGCCAGTGAAAACGGGGCTAACCAGCCCTTTGATCTTGAGGAGAATTACATGGAAATGTTTGGCTTTAACAACGGACCACATATTAAAGAGACCATATTCGCAATCCCATTTGATCAAAATTTTGGTGCCAATGGGATGAGGTTAGGGAGATTTCCTTTGCACCCGCTTTCCAGAGTGAATTTTGGATTGCCGACTACAATTAGCGTTGGTAATTGTCAACATACCTGGGCAGATTTTTACTATTTATTCGAAAAGGATCCAGAGGACATCAGAAATGGGATTTGGTTGGTCGGACACCAATATTATAATGATGGTAGCCCCATGATGGATGGGGATTACCATGTGTTTTTGGACCCTGAGATTGCATTTGTGAATGTGGAAACCTTCGATAGAGGGCGATCTCCACAACAGATTGCCCAAGGAGCCCGAAATGTAAAATACACGCCAGACCCAACATGGACTTCCAGCAGAGATTCCAGAAATGATTTCCTACTGTTCAGGTATGCCGACTTTGTCCTGCTAAAAGCAGAGGCTTTGCTAAGGGGAGCAAATGACCCTATGGGCCAAAACCCTTTGGAGCTAGTCAATCAGGTCAGGTCAATCCGGAATGCCAGCACCTTGGCTGCCATTGATCTGGATATTCTCTTAGAAGAAAGAGGTAGGGAAATGGCTGGCGAAACCTGGAGAAGAAATGACCTGATCAGGTTTGGGAAATTTGAAAGTGAATGGGGCAGAGATGCTGAAACCAATTTACCGGTGAAAACCAACAATGAAACATACAGAAGGGTTTTTCCCATTCCTCAAGGTGAACTGGCAACCAACCCTAAATTGATTCAAAACCCCGGATATTAAAGTTATGCTGAAAAGGTTATTAATATTCTGTTTGATATTTTCAGGCTTGGTATTAAGGGTTGAATCACAGACAATTGACCCAACTGTTAGATCCAATAAATTCATAGTTATTGGTGACTGGGGGAGAAATGGAGATGATCAGCAGCTGGAAGTTGCTGATCAACTTCTCCATCAGGTGAAAAAATATAAACCCGATTTTATCATTTCATCAGGTGATAATTTCTACCCTAATGGTGTCAGAAGTATCCTTGACCCCTTGTGGAAATATTCATTTGAAGATATTTATAAAAGCTATCATCTTCAGATAGATTGGTACGCTATTTTAGGAAATCATGATTACCTCGGTGACCCGGATGCCCAGGTGGAATACTCCCGCATTTCCAGAAGATGGAACATGCCTGATAGGTATTACTCCAAAACTATTCCTATAAAAGGAAGTAGAAAAAAGGCTTTGTTCATTTATATAGATACCAATAGCCTCATCCCAGAATTTTATGCCAATTCTATCTACGGTCCCAATGTTGCCAAGTCCGACTCCTTAGCCCAAAAAAAGTGGATGAAGAAACTCATTGAAGAAGAAGATGACGAAATTGCCTGGAAAATCGTAGTAGGTCATCACCCTGTATATACAGGTGGAAGGACCAATGGTTATGACACCAGGTCCATTAGAAAATCATTGGAAAATTTGTTAAGGCATTCAGAAGTAGATCTTTACATCAGCGGCCATGACCACAGCCTTCAATACCTTGAGCATAACGGAATCAAACAGGTGATTTCTGGGTCGGCATCAGAAGTTACCCAAAGTGATACGCTGCCATATACAAAGTTCACCGCATCAGAGCCAGGCTTTATCCTATTTTCCTTGACTGAAGAGAAAATTGAGTTTGATGTCATCAATAAGAGTGGAGTAACACTCTACCATAGCAAAATTGAAAAGTAGTCTTAAATGTATTTATCGATAAAGAGTTTTTCTCTATAATCTGAAATTCCGGATGATTAAACGTTTTCATCCGGAATTTCTTTTAATCGAAAACCAAAAGTTTGGATAGAATGACTGATTAAAATTATTCAAAATCCATCTGCGAATTTCAAAACTTTTTTGACCCTACCTCATTCTTGGAAAGCAATTATATCTATTCAATAGATTTGACTTGTTCATCCTGTTTATTAAAATTTTCTTGATTTTTACTGATGTATAAGTATCCAGACTTAACTTAAAGTTCTACTCCGATTCATAATAGAACCTTTTGCAAAAATCAATTATTGTTCCCGATACAGGCCTATCTTTTTTATGAACTGAACTCATGGAGAATTGACCTTCCAAATAAAAACAATGTCATTTATTTAAAAAAAAAGTTTATTTAAATTAACTTAATTGAAAATTTTTAATATTACCAATTATTTACAATTAAATATTAGTTAAGTTTTTTTCTGATTTCTTGAAATAACCTGCACATAAAATAAAATAAGCATAACCTGAACTGGTATAAACGAAATGTTTATTAAAAATAGATTTGCAGAATGATATCTGATGAGTTCACTATGTCCGGTTAAAGCCAAATTATAAAGAATTTTTTCAGTCCAAAGTTTTGGAGCTGTGGCCATCAATATCATTGCTTGAAAGAATATCTGAAAAACCTAATCCTATGTAAGCCTATGAAACAAACAAAATGAGAAAACCGGGCTGCGCCAACAACCCGGTTAAGAATTAAGCTATAAAACGACTTATAACATTAACATTTAAATTTATGAATTTTATTTTACTTAAAAGCAGGTATACTGCAATCAGTAGCTTGCGGATAGTGCTATTTTTGGTACTTATCTGTCATTCATCTTTCGCCGGGAATCTAAGCCCGACATTGAAAGGTTCTCCGGATACCTATAACCTCTTGTATCAAAAGGAACTCAGGGGAAAAGTCCTCGATGCAAAAAGGAATGAACCCGTAGTAGGTGCTTCTGTATTCGTTCCCGAAACAAATATTGGTACTATTACTGACCTTGAAGGGGAGTTTTTGATCATGGTCCCTGATGAGACCAAGGAACTGATCATCTCATATATAGGCTTCAGAAGTCAGCATGTTGCGATAAGCAATGAAACTTCAATCCTTGTATATCTAGAAGAAGAAGGAGACCTTCTGGAAGAATTTGTTGTAATGGGCTATGATGTCCAACGAAAAAAGGACCTGACAGGTGCTGTTGCAGTGGTTAACATGGATGAAATTAAGAATATTCCGGTGGCCAATGTCGAAAACATGCTTGCGGGCAGGGCTCCAGGAGTTCAAGTGCTCTCTGATAATGGTCCAGGTGGTAATGTTTCAATCAGGATCAGGGGTTTTGGAACCGTCAACAACAATGATCCGCTCTATGTGGTGGACGGTACACCAATCTCAGGTGGGCTCAATTCAATCAACCCCCAGGATATTGAGTCCCTGCAAGTACTCAAAGATGCTTCTGCCGCTTCCATATATGGCTCAAGGGCTGCAAACGGGGTGGTTATTATCACAACAAAAAAAGGTAGGAGCGAAGAAACTTCAGTTAGCCTGGATGCGTATTCCGGGATTCAACAGGCCTTCAATTTGCCAAGAATGCTTTCCGCCCAACAATATGGAGACATGCTTTGGCAGGCATCTTTAAACGATGGAAGAAATCCAACTTCGGATATTTATGGAAATAACCCTCAAAGGGCACAGATTCCCATTTTCCTGAACCAGGCTGAAACAATTCCTTCCGGAGATACCGACTGGGTCAGAGAGATTTTTCAAAATGCCAAAGTGAACTCTTATAATTTGAATGTGTCCAAAGGGGATGAAAATTCCAGACAACTGCTCGGCCTTGGATACTTTAATCAGGAGGGAATTATAAGACATACCGGCTTTGACCGGTTTTCAATAAGATACAATTCAGAATACAGAATAAAGAACCGCATTACCATAGGTCAGAATTTTACCACATCTCTGACTAGAACCAATGATGTTGGAATCAATAGCTCACTTGGAAGTATAGTATATGATGCGTTTCAGTTTCCCTCAATCGTGCCAGTAAGGGATACTGAAGGAAATTTTGCAGGTAACCCTCTTAATGATATTGCCAATCCTCTGGGCTCATTGACCAGACAAAAGGACAATACCAGAAACAGGATAAAGGTTCTGGGCAATATTTATGGAGAAGCCGAAATCCTTAAAAACCTCTCTTTCCGAACAAACCTGGGTCTGGATTATGAAAACTATAACAGAAGGGCATTCGCCCCTTTGTATGATGAAATTTTATCATTAAGAGTAGTAAACAGCCTATCAGATAACAGCTCATTTTATTATCAGCTGGCATGGACCAATACCCTGAATTATAGTATAGAATCAGGAAAAAACAGACTGGATTTCCTTCTGGGACAGGAAGCCATTGAACAATACGCTGAATCAAAATCTGCATACAGGGAAGGGTTTCTCTATGAAGACCCAAATTTCAGGTACCTGAGTTATGGTACAGATAACCAACAGAATACAGGGGTTGCCGACCAATGGAATTTACTTTCATATTTCGGGAAAGTGAACTATTCCTTCGCCGATAAATATTTGCTTTCTGCAACAGTAAGATATGACGGTACCTCAAGACTTTCCAATAACAAATGGGATATTTTCCCCGCGTTTTCAGCTGGATGGAGAGTAAGTGAAGAAAATTTCATTGACCTGGGAAGAAGTGTCAATGAGCTGAAAGTCAGGGTTAACTGGGGGATGACAGGGAATCAGCAACTTCCTGCCTACTCAAGCCTTGCAAGCTTTCAGAACAATATCCATCATTCCAACTATGCCATAGATGGTGCACAGGAAAGTGTTGCGATAGGCCTCGTGGAAACAAGAGTAGCTAATGCCAACCTGACCTGGGAAACGACCACACAGTCCGGAATTGGTGTGGATGTTGAACTGTTTGAAAACAGGTTGTCTGTTTCTATGGATTATTTCAATAAAATTACTGACAATCTTTTAGTATATGCTCCAATACCACCGACATATGGGGGGACAAATGACGGCGTTTGGACAAATGGCGGAAAAATGAGAAATACAGGGCTGGAGATCGGTGCCAAATATTCCGGAAATGCAGGGGCTTTGTATTACAATCTGGGTCTGAACTATTCCTTCTACAGAAATGAACTCATGGAGCTCAGTGATGGAGTAAGTTATCTTGGAATTCCAGGCTCTTCCCTTCATTCAGTTAATTTTGGTCAGGAGGTGTCCCGAACTTTGCCCGGACAGGCCATTGGCTCCTTCTTTGGCCATGATGCCATAGGTATTTTTCAATCAGTGGAAGAGGTTGAGTCTTATGGTCTACAACCGAATGCCCAACCCGGCGATCTTATTTTTAGAGACGTAAATGGAGATGGGGTAATTGATGCCAATGACAGGACTGTAATAGGTTCTCCCCATCCCAAAGCAATTATAGGATTTAATGCCAATTTCAATTACAAGAATTTTGACCTTAACCTCTTCTTCAACGGATCTTTTGGTCAGGATATCTATAACCTTACCAAATACAAAACCCACTTCTTTAACCAGTCTGCTTACAACAAATCTGCAGATCTATTGGGAGCATGGACCCCCGAAAATCCGGGAGCTACAATCCCAAGACTTAGCCTTGATGATCAAAATGAAAATATCAGGCCCTCTTCATTTTTTGTGGAACAAGCATCATTTATCAAGCTGAACAACCTGCAAATTGGGTACAACATTCCTCCTCATAAACTGGGAGGACTTGAACTTAGGGTTTATGGACAGACAAACAACCTCTTTACCCTGACCAATTACAGCGGTATGACCCCTGAAATCGGCCTTCAAAATTACTCCAGCTCCAATAGAAACCTGGACATTGGAGTGGATAGAGGTGTATACCCTCCCTCCAGAACAATAATTCTTGGCCTCAACATCAAACTTTAAATCAAGAGAAATGAAATCTTACAGAATAATATTCTTATGCATTTTGGGAGCAATGCTTACGTTGGCATGTTCCCAGGAGTTTTTGGAAGAAGTACCGTTTGGAGAAGTTTCTCCCGCTGAAATGACCAGGCCTGAAAATGTGGAAAGAGCCATAATTGCTGCTTACAGCGTATTGAACGGTCAGTTTGACAATGCCACAAGTGGTTTTAATTCTCCCGCTTCCAACTGGAGCTTCGGGGATGCCGTTTCCGATGACTGCTACAAAGGAGGGGGAGGTACAGGCGATCAAAACCAGATCCACCAAATGGAAATCTTCAATACAACGCCTGTTATTGCCGATGTCCAAAGAAAATGGCTGGCATTGTATGAAGGAATAAAAAGGACAAACTATGCATTGTACCTTCTGGGAAATTCGGAAGGTTTTAATGCCCAGTTGAAAGATGTAAGGACAGGAGAACTGCTGTTTCTTAGAGGCCATTATTATTTTGAATTGAAAAAAATCTATAAAAATGTTCCGTTTCTTGATGAAGGGGATATCGAAATAGACTCATTCTACAAAGGCAATAAAGATCTTACAGATACGGAGCTTTGGTCAAAAATTGAAACAGATTTTAGAAATGCCAAAAACCTTCTTCCGGATAGCCAACAAGACATAGGTAGACCAAATCGCTACACTGCCTCAGCCTACCTTGCTAAAACATACGTTTTTCAGAAAAAATGGAATGAAACCATTCAGGAAGCAGATGAAGTAATCAATTCGGGAAAGTATAGACTGCTGGATGACTTTCGAGATGTATTTCTTCCGGAAAACGATAACAGTGAGGAAATAATTTTTGCAGTCCAGTTTTCCGTAAATGATGGAGAACCAAGACATTTTAACGGTGCTATTGGGGATAGACTTTCAGCTCCGGGAGGCCCACACTACCCGCAATATGGCTTTCACAGGCCAAGCCAAAACCTTATAAATGCCTATAAAGTTGATCAATCAGGTATTCCTGTTGCCGGAAATAACCTTTCTGAACTGGATTATGTGGACCCAAGATTGGACCATACTGTGGGAAGACCAGGTATTCCTTACCTAGATCTGGGGATCAATTATGAAGCGTCCTGGGCAAGAGACCTGAGTACTTATGGTCCATATGGTCCCAAAAAAAGGATCGTATCGGCTTTGTCCAGTCTTCAGGTAAAGGTATGGCCGTACATAAGCTCGCTTAACTATTATGTGATACGATATCCGGACCTTCTGCTTTGGAAAGCAGAAGCTCTGGTAGAAACTGGCAATTTGGAAGGAGCCAGAGAATTGGTGAACCAAGTCAGGATCAGGGCCAAAAATACTAAGCCTGTTTTGGCTCTTAACAGCCAAATGCCTGCAGCCAAGTATGCCATAGACAGCTACCAAACCCCATGGAACAACCCGGATGTAGCCAGGAATGCAGTAAGGTTGGAAAGAAGGCTTGAACTTGCCATGGAAGGACATAGGTTCTTCGATCTTGTCAGATGGGAGATAGCTGACGAAGTAATGAACACTTACTTTGATTCAGAGAAAAATCTACGCTCTCATCTTACTAATGGAAGGTTTGTCAAAGGAAAACATGAGTACTTTCCTATCCCACAGCTATACATTGATATTGTTGGGAATGAAAACGTTACCCAGAACAACGGGTATTAGGTTTTTAAATTCCCAAGCAAAGTGTCAATGGAATTTGTAAAGCACCTTTCTTTTAGAGAGGTGCTTTTTTTGTGTTTATATTTAAAAATTAATTGTACTAAAAAGTTATATGAACCTTTATTCAAGAAGGCTTAATTTGCAACAAAGCCTTTTTATAGGAATGAATTTACAATTCATATAATGCAAACTTGAGGAGATAGAAAATAGTGAAAATCTAGGGAGTTTTTTTCAATGGATTTTAGATTAAAATTAGAACCAATAAACAACCACGTTTTTTTTTGTGTATTCTGATTTTGTGCTTTAGCTTAGTTTGGATTTTCAAACCAATTTTATTTATGCATCAGGCATTATTCGATACTGTAGAGCAAATGATCCCTATGACAGCAAAAGACAAGGAGCTTTGCCTTCAGTATTTTAGGCCTTTTACTTATTCCAAAGGGGAATTGATAGAAAAAGCGGGTACAGTCCATGACTATCAGAATTTTATAGTGTCCGGCCACATGAGGAATTTTCATGTAAATGAAAAAGGTCTCGAAGTCACCGTTGATATCAATGAAGGCCCCAGATTTTTTAGCAGCTATTTGGCAATGATGGAAAGAAGACCTTCTGATGAAAACCTTCAGTGCATTACAGCCTGTGACATTTTAAGGGTCAAAAGGGATGATATAAATATCATGCTAAAAGAAAGCACAATACTAAAGGATTACACCATTTTGATCCTTCAACATTTTCTTGAAGAAGACAAAAAGAGGTTGACAGAAATGGGCAACCTTACCGCTGAAGAGCGATATAGAGCTTTTGTCCAAAAAAATCCCATGATAAACCGAAACGTCCCCCTCGTCTATATAGCCTCATTCTTAGGTATCCGGCCCGAAAGCCTGAGCCGCATCAGGAGGCAATTGATTTCTTAACATTTGTCAAGTGTAAGCTATAATCATTTTGTCAAATTGGTGAAAATTCAAAAATATGGGTTCACCGATACAGATAAAGAAGCATGGCATTTCAACACTTTTCAATAGGTATTCTGCTGAAGGACTTCTAAAACTTAATACAGAAATTTGGTTTGTTACAGCATTCATAGGCCAGGTTATCTTTGCAGCTTATATCATAAAGCTTTATGGAGGTGCTTCATTTAGGGGAGACTGGGAAGCCTGGAATTCCTTCATGCCACACGGATATCAAGAAGGTAGATTGTGGAGCAATGCCATAGTTTTCTTGCATATTTTTATGGCAGGGGTCATTACTATAGGAGGGCCTTTGCAGCTCATTCCCGCATTACGGAAGCATTTTCCAGCCTTTCATAGGATAAATGGAAGAATATATCTAGGAGTAGCGCTTCTGACCAGTATCACTGGGATATTGATAAACCTACTCAACAAACCCTTGGGGTCTCAGTTAAATGCCAATCTTACAGCATTCAATGGTGTTCTGATCATTGTTTTCTCCTACTTTGTTTACAGCCGGGCCAAAAGCAGCATGGTCTCTTCCCATAGAAGATGGGGGCTCAGGCTTTTTATGGCTGCCAGTGGTGTCTGGTTTTTCAGAATAGGTCTTATGTTCTGGCTATTGGTCAATTCAGGACCTGTAGGATTTGATCCCGAAACATTTGAAGGGCCAGCTTTGACCATATTAAATGCAGCACAGTTTATTCTTCCGTTAGCCTTTTTGGAAATGTATTTCCGGGTGGAAAAAAGTGGTAGGGACCTACCAAAAGTCTTTTATTCCATGCTCTTGATCTTGCTTACCCTTGTAACGGCAACTGGGATATTCGGTGCATCAATGATGCTTTGGTTTCCATATTTTTAATAGTTTAAGTTTATCTAGTCTAGCAAGGAAGAGCATGTTCTAATAGGGTTGCTTTATCAGTCTTCAAATAGTTGGATTGCTGAGTGTTTGTGCTCATTTTTTCATGATCTGTATCTCATGGTTTTCCAGCTCTTTTAATATCATACCCAAATGGAGCCATTGATCCGTCTCTATGTACTTCCTGATTTCTTCCATTAGCTTTAAGAGTGCCTTTCCTTTATTGATCCGCTCAAAGGGAAAGGGATCCGGATTTGATGAAATGATGCTGTCCAGCCTTTTATTGACCTGTATTTCTTTTTCATCCATAAGGGTAAGAATTTCGAAAATATCTATTGTTAATACTATTGACCTTTTTGTGTTGATATTTTAAACATATTTTTTAATTTGGAAAACCAGAGCTGCTCGATGATCCTGGTCCACAACCATCCCTCAGGAAACTTGAAACCATCAGAGCAAGACAGAAGACTGACCAGGAAACTCTCTGAGGCCGGGAAACACCTGGACATCATTGTGCTGGACCATATCATCTTTACTGAAGTGCTTAATCAGCTTTGCAGACAAAGGCATGATGTAGAAGGAAGGGGAGGGAGGGGTGCCTCCTTTTTTGCCTGAATCTTCTAAAAGTGATTTGTTGAGCTTTGCGGTCCTAAAACAAATATCAAACTCTTCGTACCTTCCAATCCAAAGACTTTTATTCCTATTTCGTTTAATTCCCTACACAGTCACTCTTCTCCGCAACCAATATCCAAAACCGATTGGGTGTTTTATTTTTAATCGCTTCAAGAATGGCAGGATTACTCATTTCCTTTGAAGGAATAACCTTATTGTCAATAATTTCAATCCATTGGGATCCATTTTCAAGCCAAGTGCTTAAAATCAGTTTTTTAAATCTTACTCTGGTAAGGCTCATTACAATGATCCAAGTTTTGTTTTCCTTCCAAAAAAACATTCTATACATCATGTAGTAAGATTGAATATATTTTTCAGATCACTTATTATTGACCTATTTAATTGCTTATAAACTTGGAGAAAAACGTTAATAATTTTCTCATAAATAGAAATCAAGATTCATAATAATTGTAATATTTCCTCATACAATTCCTTGAGCATCTTTTCCTGGCTTACCAGTTCCATCAACAAAAACTTAAGCGACATTAGGTTTATGCCAATTTTCTATATTTTGCGGAACTCAGAGC
>NZ_RPHB01000019.1 GCF_019343195.1 Arthrospiribacter ruber | reverse complement strand
CGTCTGACAAGATCAGAACCAATACCAAGTTCCTCGCTAATTTCAGTTGATGTCTTTCCATTACGGTATAATTCAACAACCATTAACTTGAAGGATTTATCGAATGACCTTCTTTTTTTCTTTTCCATATCTACTAAGTTAATCGAGCTTAACTTAATGTCCAATCAAATGTAGCAGATCCACACCCTTTGGCGCTGTTCCCAACTTTTGTGATCCCGCTGGGGCTCGAACCCAGGACCCTAACATTAAAAGTGTTATGCTCTACCAGCTGAGCTACGGAATCAATTCTTCATTAATAATGAGAGCATCTCCTTGCGAGAGATGCTCTTCGGCATTGTGATCCTGTCAGGACTCGAACCTGAAACCTTCCCGATTAGTCGGGATGCTCTATCCAGTTGAAACCTAGTTCGTACCCTTCTTCCAAACCTTACAAAATAAAAAAAACCTCCGATATAGAGGTTTTTTTATGTGATCCCGCTGGGGCTTCCCGATAAGGACTTGCTTAGCGCGTCCAACCGGGATAAACTTCTCACCCTTTGGCGCTGTTCCCAACTTTTGTGATCCCGCTGGGGCTCGAACCCAGGACCCTAACATTAAAAGTGTTATGCTCTACCAGCTGAGCTACGGAATCAATTCTTCATTAATAATGAGAGCATCTCCTTGCGAGAGATGCTCTTCGGCATTGTGATCCTGTCAGGACTCGAACCTGAAACCTACTGCTTAGAAGGCAGTTGCTCTATCCAGTTGAGCTACAGGACCTGGATAAATAGTCGGGGTGGCAGGATTCGAACCTACGACCTCCACATCCCAAATGTGGCGCGATACCGGGCTACGCTACACCCCGAACTTTAATCTAAATTTATTTTAAAAGCACTTTTGCTTCTTTGGTGATCCCGCTGGGGCTTCCCGATAAGGACTTGCTTCGCGCGTCCAATCGGGATAAACTTCTCGCCCTTTGGCGTTCTTCCCAACTTATGTGATCCCGCTGGGGCTCGAACCCAGGACCCTAACATTAAAAGTGTTATGCTCTACCAGCTGAGCTACGGAATCTGTTACGTTTTGACTTGTTTTTTCTTAAATCATTGCCGTAATTGGACTGCAAATTTAAGCTACTGATTTGAAAATGCAAAGTATAACGAGAATCTTTCTGACAAAATTTATAATATTTTTTATCACCTTTTTACAAAGCTTTAATTGTCAGGCCGATATAAACAAGCTGAATAAAGCAGATTCTTTGTTTGGCAATCAAGCTTACCAAGAAGCTTATGTGATTTATGAAGATTTACTACAAAATGAGGACGCCTACTCTCCAGCAATGTTATTAAAGATGGCATTTATTGCCGAAGGTACCGGTGATTTTTCCAAAGCTTCATTTTACCTGGCTAAATATTATGATGAAAATCCGAACCCGCGGGTAATTACCAAAATCAAAACTTTGACCGAACAGAGCAGCCTTGTTGGGTATGAATTGACAGACAGGGATAGATTTCTCAAGTTTCTAACGGATGTGCAATCCGAGTTGACAGCAGTCTTTGCTTTTCTCTTGATTGTATCTTTGATCTTATTGTTGGTTTACAATAAAAACGTAATCCGTCCGAAATACTACCTACCTACCATTTTTTTATTGGTATTGGTTTTTGTGGCAAATAACTTCCTGAGCGGACCGAAAACTGGGATTGTCACTGGTAGCCCTACCCTTGTCATGGATAAGCCCACAGCAGGCGGGAAATTGATCAAAGTAGTAGATCCTGGACACCGTGTAGTGATCAAATCTTCAAAAGACATCTGGTACGAAGTAAAATGGGGTGATCGCAAAGCTTATGTCAAAAAGGAAAGTGTCACCAGATTGTGATCAAAAATCCAGAGGATCTAGATTCTTAAAATGACCGTTTTGTTTGATTCTGTCTTTGGCTTTTTCAAGGTCTCTCATGACAGGTAAAATGCGCTTCAAATGCTTGATAAGAAATTGCTGTCTATCTGCTTCAGATGAAATCCGAAGCAATTCATATTCTTCTTCTATTTTCAGGCCCAGCTTGTGTGCAACAGTAAACGAACTGAACAATGCTGAGCTCAGGTCTATTTCATAACCTATTAGTCTGAAAAATTCTTTGAGAAAAAATACAAACTCATCATAAATATTTTTGGCAACAGAAGGATCATTTTCCTGATAGACCACTTTTCCTCCAGCATATAATTTCCCGCTTGCAGGATTGTCAAAAGTGATCACTTCAAAAACCCGAACACCCAAGGTCTTGACATCCATCCTTCCGTCTTCATACACTTTGGAAATCTCCTGCAACCTGACTTCAGTCCCAAATGGCATAAGCTTATCAATATAGACCGCTATCCCAAACAGTCCTCCTGACTCTTTGATATCATGTATCAGCTGACGGTACCTAGGTTCAAAAATATGAAGATTGACCTGTTCGCTTGGAAATGCTACCAGCTTTAAGGGAAACAAGGGAATATAAGATGACATACCAACTCAACTGAATACGGCTCAATTGGTTTGACCTGCCAGTTCTTCATCAAGGACTTTTTGAAGTGTCAGAATCTGATCTGGGGACATATAAAGATTTTTGATCTTGTCCTTGTAGTCATCTTCAAAATTCTCATTATTAAGGATATAGTGCTTGTTGGCAAGTATATAGTGCCCCATTCCGCAACCTATTGCATAACCGTCTGCTGTAAGTTCGGCTTCGGTCACACTTTTATCAAACAAATAGTACTTGATCCCAAAACGCATCATGTTGACCGAAGACCTATTGATATAGTCCATTACATGTCCCAATTCATGTCCTATCCATCCAACTAGCGCTTCATGAGGCACATTTTCTATCGGGTAGAATCCTTCGGCAAAATCAAGCTGTCTGGTGATTTTGATTTTGTACTTCCTTTTTTCTTTTCCATCCAGAAACAATGAAAATAACCTCGGCTGTGCCTGCATGACAGCTCCAGAGATTTTTTCCCGAAACTCAAAATCTATAGACACATCCCTCAACTCAGGAAAATACTCCAAAGCCTCTTTTACAGGGCCTAAAATTTCAATAGGTATGGTCTTATTTTGATATTCAATCACCTTAGACTCTGATTCAGTATCATCAGATTGAGGCAAGGCATGCTGGGGTGATGGAGTAAATAAAAAACTAATCAATAATAGAAATGAGGAAATCAAGTACTTCATAAAGGGTTTAATAAATTGTTCATCAGTATATTAAAAAAACCCAATCTTTCCAAAAAATGTTCAATCCAATAAAAAAGGGAGCCTGAGCTCCCCTTATTTTTTCAGCAATGCTTTATCAACCTTTTGAGGCGATAAAAGTCAAAAGGTCAATCACTTTGTTGGAGTAACCCCACTCATTGTCATACCAGGAAACGACTTTCACAAATGTGTCGCTAAGCTGTATACCGGCATCTTTATCAAAAATAGAAGTGCGAGGATCACCATTGAAATCTGTAGATACTACGGCATCTTCAGTATAACCCAAAATACCTTTTAGGCTACCTTCAGAAGCTTCTTTCATTTTGGCGCAGATCTCTTCGTATTTAGCAGGGTTTTTCAACCTTACTGTCAAGTCTACTACTGATACGTTTGGTGTTGGAACCCTAAATGCCATACCTGTCAATTTCCCGTTCAATTCAGGAATTACTTTACCTACCGCTTTTGCAGCACCTGTAGACGATGGGATGATATTCTGGGCAGCTCCTCGACCACCTCTCCAGTCTTTGGCAGAAGGTCCATCTACTGTCTTTTGTGTAGCTGTAGTAGCGTGCACAGTAGTCATCAAGCCTTCTTCTATTCCCCAGTTGTCATTCAACACTTTTGCTATAGGCGCCAGACAGTTGGTAGTACAAGATGCGTTAGAGACAAAATTCATATCAGAAGTATATTTATCTTCATTCACACCCATTACAAACATAGGGGTATCATCTTTGGAAGGTGCGGACATGATTACTTTCTTCGCACCTGCATCCAAGTGTCCTTGCGCAGTCTCTTTGGTTAGGAAAATACCGGTAGATTCTACCACGTAGTCAGCACCTACTTCTCCCCATTTAAGGGCAGCGGGGCTCTTTTCAGAGGTAACTCTGATTTCGTTGCCGTTTACTACCAGTTTACCGTCCTTTACTTCCACAGTACCGTCAAAAACGCCATGGGTGGAATCATACTTCAGCATGTAAGCAATGTAGTCTACATCGATCAAATCATTGATGGCGACGATCTGTACATCATTTCTTTTTTGTGCTGCTCTAAAAACAAGTCTACCGATTCTTCCGAATCCGTTGATTCCTACTTTGATTTTGCTCATAGTTATTTTATTTATTGTTGTGTTGGTTATACTCTAAAAAGAATTCGGGATCAAACAATCCCCTTTCAAACATGTATTTTAAGAGTAGATTTCTGCTTAAAATTACCAAATTAATTCCGGCTACCAAAATATTTAAAAGATTGATAATGAACCTTTTAAAAAACAATCGATTGCGGAAAAATTGTCTAAAAAACAATTTATTGATAATCAGTAATATACTCTTGATGATTTTTTTGAACAGTCACTTATTACTAAGGCCATAAAAACAAAAAAGCTGGCACATGGCCAGCCCTTTTATTATCCGGATATCTTTGCAAGGATACGGTTCAAAGTGGCGCTAGGCCTCATCACCTTGGCTGTTTTTTCAGCATCCGGTTTGAAATACCCTCCTATATCCACTTTTACACCTTGTATATCATTCAACTCAGAAAGAATTTTACTTTCATTGTCCAAAAGCTCAATGGCAATTGGTGAAAATATCGCTTTCAAATCCTCATCTTTATCCTGTGCAGCTAAAGCCTCGGCCCAATACATCGCAAGGTAAAAGTGACTGCCTCTATTATCGAGTTCTTTTGCTTTTCTGGAAGGAGATTTGTTTTCATCCAAAAATTTCCCGGTAGCTTGATCCAATGTTTCGGCCAAGACTTTGGCCCTTTCATTGTCAAAGGTGGATGCCAAATGCTCCAAAGAAACTGCCAATGCCAAAAACTCCCCTAAAGAATCCCATCTAAGATGGTTTTCTTCTACAAGTTGTTCGACATGCTTTGGGGCTGAACCTCCCGCACCTGTCTCAAATAAACCGCCTCCATTCATCAATGGTACTATAGAAAGCATTTTGGCACTGGTTCCAAGCTCCAGAATGGGGAATAAATCGGTAAGATAATCCCGAAGTACGTTTCCTGTTACAGAAATGGTATCCTTTCCTTCCTTGATTCGCTCTAATGAGAATCTGGTCGCTTCCACTGGGCTCATGATTTGGATGTCTAATCCATCTGTATCATGATCGGCCAGGTATTTATTTACTTTTGAAATAAGCTGTGCATCATGAGCACGGTTTTTATCCAACCAGAAAATAGCCGGAACACCGGTTGCTTTGGCTCTATTAACCGCCAATTTTACCCAATCCTGAATAGGGGCATCCTTGGTCTGACACATTCTCCAGATATCCCCTTGGGCTACAGCATGCGAAATCAGCACCTCTCCGGTTGAAGAGACCACCTTCACAGTTCCTGCAAAAGGAATTTCAAATGTCTTGTCGTGAGAACCATACTCTTCCGCCTTTTGTGCCATCAAGCCAACATTGGGAACAGAACCCATAGTGGCCGGATCAAATGCTCCGTTTTTCTTACAAAAGTCTATCGTCTCCTGATATACACCAGCATAGGACCTGTCAGGTATCACTGCCTTAGTATCTTGTTGCTTTCCTTGCTTGTTCCACATCTGACCTGAAGTCCTGATCATGGCAGGCATAGAAGCATCAATGATCACATCACTTGGCACGTGAAGGTTGGTGATGCCTTTGTCTGAATTTACCATGGCCAAGTCAGGCCCCTCTGATAGACATGCTTCAATATCTTCTTCGATGAGGGCTTTTTTTTCTGTCGGCAAACTTTGGATTTTGGCAATCAGGTCTCCAAAACCATTGTTGACATCAACACCGAGTGATGACAATATCTCAGCATTTTTATCAAATACAGGAGCAAAAAACACTTTCACTGCATGACCAAAAATAATCGGATCCGATACCTTCATCATAGTTGCTTTCATGTGTAGGGAAAACAACACACCCTGACGCTTGGCATCTTCCTTCTGCTCAGCAAGAAATTTTTTGAGTGAAGCTACACTCAATACCGCAGCATCTATCACTTCACCTTCCTGTAATGAAAGGTTTTCCTTTAGTTTTAAAATGGTACCATCCGGACCTTGCAGTTCTATGGACACTTTTTCAGCCTGACCAAGCGTGAGAGATTTTTCACTTCCATAAAAGTCCCCTTCAGTCATGCTGGCTACGTGAGATTTGGAGTCAGAGCTCCAAGCACCCATGCTGTGAGGGTTCTTTTTTGCATATTGCTTCACGGCCTGAGGTGCTCTTCTATCAGAATTCCCCTCTCTCAATACCGGATTTACCGCACTGCCCTTTACCTTATCATATTTAGCTTTAATTTCCTTTTCCTCTTCGTTTTGCGGATTGTTAGGATATTCCGGAAGATTGTATCCTTTTGCCTGTAGTTCTTTAATCGCTGCCAACAATTGGGGCATAGATGCCGAAATATTGGGTAACTTAACAATATTGGCTTCCGGGGTTTTGGCGATTTGACCCAACTCCGCAAGATCATCATTGATCCTCTGATCCTCTGTCAATCTCTCAGGAAACTGGGAGATGATCCTTCCAGAAAGAGATATATCTCTGGTCTCTACTGAAACGCCAGCAGACTCTGTGAAAGATTTCACTATGGGAAGTAAGGAATATGTAGCCAAGGCCGGGGCCTCATCAGTCAGCGTATAAAGGATTTTTGCTGTTTTGGTGGTCATTTTCTGTTGATTCAGATATGGTTTACAAATAATTTAAATGAAGCATCTTCAAAATCTGGATTTAATTTTTTTGATGCTTTGTTTACTCTTTTATTAAAATTGGAGGGCTAAATTAAGGAATTTATCAAAGTTTCAAAGATTCGTTACATAAGCAGAAAATTCAGCACATGAATGTCCCCACTTATAATGAACAAAGGGAAAATGCTTATTCAACTACTTTCTATTTCAATTCAAATCTATCACTGTCTCTCCAGGCGGGAAATTTCTTTCTGAACTCCATTAACCCTTCATAATCAAGCTCTGCAATAAGTATTTCTTCCTTTTCTTGTGAAAAGCAAATCGTCTCACCTTTATAATTGTATGCCCCTGAATGTCCTGAATAAGGAACTTGATTACCGTCCCGCCCTATTCTGTTTACTCCTATCGAATAAGCTAAATTTTCCACAGCTCTGGCCTGAAGTAGAATATCCCAAGCATTGATCCTGGGACTTGGCCAGCTTGCCACATAAAAAACAAGATCGTAAGCCAAAGAACCATCATCTAGGAGCCTATTTCTGCTCCAAACGGGAAATCTTAGGTCATAACACACCTGAGGCATAATTCTCCAGCCCTTCCATTCGAAGAATTCTTGGGTCTTTCCCATGCTGTAATGCTCATCTTCAGAGGCCATCCGGAAAAGATGGCGTTTGTCATAATGTCCTATATCTCCATTTGGCTTGGCCCATACAAGTCTATTAAAATATTTACCGTCTTCCACTACTACAAAGCTACCTGTCACCAAGGCTTGGGTATGCCGAGCCATCTGCTTTAGCCACCTTGTGGTTTGCAGGTTCATATTTTCAGCAACTTCTTCAGCCTCCATGGTAAATCCCGTAGTGAACATTTCAGGTAAAATAATTATATCCACTTCTTCATCCATTCCTGCTATTTTCTCCTCTAGCATAGCCATGTTGGCCACTTTATTTTTCCAATAAAGCTCGGTCTGTACTAGGGCGACTTTCAGCTGGGGAGAAATGTTTTTTTCCATGGTTTTAAAAATCATTATTAGTTACTAAAATTGGCATTTACAGAAAGGAAATGACAGTTGGTGTACGTCATCCTGATCCCGGATCAGGAGAAGGATCTCCTTCCCTTAATAGTGGGAGATTCTTCACTGCGTTTAGAATGACGATCCCTTCATATCTGTCAATGGTAGCAATGGATAGGCGGTCCAATCTGCATAAATATTAACTAATTGGCAGGATCCCGGATCACTTAAGCGGGTAAACCATTCTGTAATCAGTCGATACTTTACCTTTACTGATTTCTATGAGCTTACTTTTCACCAACCTTTTTTTGAGTCCTTTTAGGTAATCTACAAATAGAATGCCTTCTAAATGATCATATTCGTGCTGGATCACTCTAGCGGTCATACCCGAGAATTCTTCTTCATGAAGGTTCCAGTTTTCGTCAAAATACTCAATGGTGAGCTTTTCCGGCCTGATTATCTCAGCCCTTACATCAGGTATGCTGAGACATCCTTCTTCAAAGCTATAATCATCTCCATATTCATCCAAAATGATCGGATTGACAAAAACTTTTCTGAATCCTTTTTCTTCATCTTCTTCATCGAGCATGAGATTACTGTCAATGACAAATAACCTTATACCTTTGTTGATCTGTGGTGCTGCAAGGCCTACTCCATTGGCGTGGTCCATTGTGGCATACATGTCCTCTATAAGTTTGGAGATATCTTCTCCCTCTTTGATCTCTTCAGCTTCTTTCTTTAAAATAGGGTTACCGTAAGCTACAATTGGATATATCATTGTCTATCTAAATATGATTGTAATATAATGGCCGCACTGACTTTATCCAGGTTGCCTGCTTTTTCTCTTCTGTCCTTTTTCTTGCTGCCCATGGCTATCATGCTCTGCATGGCCATTCTGGAAGTAAAGCGCTCATCTATCAGGACGAGTTCTTTATCTGGAAACAACTTCTTTAGTCTATCTTTTAGGCTGATGACCCTGGGTGTCATTTCGTTTGGATTACCATCCAAGTGGGTTGGGTAGCCCAGGACAATCGTTTCGACATCTTCCTTTACGAAGTAATCACGTAGAAAATCAACAAGTTTTGCAGTTTCGACGGTTTGCAATGGATTGGCCAGCATCTTAAGTGTATCTGTAACTGCTATACCCGTCCTTTTGGTTCCAAGGTCTATTGCCAAAATCCTCCCCATCAGTTTGCAGCAATTTTCTTTCTCACACTTCTAAGCACTTCTCTTTCCAGCTCAATAGCTTTGGGAAACAGAAGTGCATCTTCAATCTGGGCGTGAATATTGAGTTCTTTTTCAAATACCTGGAGCTCGTTGTAAAGGACTTTCATGCTGACAGGAGCATTTTCAGGTAAAAAATAATTGTTCGTAAGCTTTCTGATCCCAACCATTTCATCGTCATGGACTTCGTGCGAATCTGCCAATGAAGCGATTGGTTGCTTTTCTAAAATCACCAGCGCATCATTTAAGGCAAACTCCCCCTCTTCAATGTTGTGAAGAAGTTCGATTCTATTGAACACCCTACTTTCTTCTTCGTGGATATGGTGGATAAAATCTTCCACAAAAAGAGGGAATAAAATCCTTAAATCATTGAGCACATTGCTGTAATCTTTGTCCTCAACTTGAATTCCGGTAATCATATGGGACAAGAAAGGGAGCTCCTGACGTACAAAATAATAATGTTTCTTTTTTAAATAGGCTACCAGCACTTCAATTGGCCTTAAATACAATTCCTCAGAAGTAGGCTCTTTTCTTTTTGCCCAGTTTTCTAGCTCGTGGATCAACTGCTGTGGCTGAATACGGTGTTTTTGACAAACGTCCTGAAGGGAATTCTGTTCATACTGAAAAAAACTGATCCCAAAATAATGCAGCACCGAAGCGAATACATAATTACCGGAAACAAGTTCTTTGATGGGGCTTTTTTCAATATCTTTAGAATTCCACATGAGGACAAAATTAATTTATTTTGGCTAAAAAAGGTTAAAGACCTCATCAAAATTGAAATAATGGCGTTTATAAAAACGAATTGGCCATAAAACCTGTTAAAAGATATATTTGCCAATTACCCGTAACAAAAAGTAAAAAATAAATAACCGGAGGACACCGTGAGCGAAATAAAAAACACCAAACAGCAAATCAGACTTCCTTTGATCCTAGCCTTGGCAATATCTGCAGGGATATGGATAGGAGCAACATTTGCAGAACCTAAATCTGACCGCAATGACCTGAAAGCTGCACTTTACAAAATTCAGGAAATCATTACCTACATCAACAGAGATTATGTGGATTCGGTCAATACCAATGAACTTGTCGAGCACGGCATCCAAAAAATGCTTGAAAAGCTTGACCCCCACTCCTCATATATACCCGCCAAAGATGCATCCCTGGCCAAATCCCAACTGGACGGAGAATTTGATGGTATAGGTGTGGAATTTGGAATCATTAGAGACACTATTTATGTAGTAGCTCCTTTGACAGGAGGCCCTTCCGAAAAACTAGGCATCCAATCCGGAGATCAGATCATAAAAGTGGATGGTAAAAACGTAGCCGGAACCGGAATTACCAACAGAGATGTGTTTGATCTTTTAAGAGGTCCAAAAAACAGCAAAGTCAACATAGACATCAAAAGGAAAAACCATGATGACCTGATCACTTACGAAGTCACCAGAGATAAAATCCCACAGTACAGCATCAATGCCTCCTACATGGTCAATAATGAAGTGGGATACATCAAGGTGACAAGGTTTGCTGCTACCACCCATGAAGAATTCAAGAAATCCCTTAAAGAGCTTAAAGATCAGGGAATGAAAAAACTTATTCTTGACCTACAAGGTAACCCTGGAGGATACATGGGCGCTGCCATCAACATGGCAGATGAAATCCTTGACGACAACGCCCTGATAGTATCGCAGGAAGGCAAAATGAGCCGTTATAATCAAAAAGCTTATGCAGTGAAGCCAGGAAATTTTGAGGACGGCACAATCATAGTTCTTATCAATGAGGGCAGTGCATCTGCATCAGAGATTTTGGCCGGAGCTGTACAGGACAATGACAGAGGCCTTATCGTAGGTAGAAGATCTTTTGGAAAAGGATTGGTGCAAATGCCAATTGACCTATCTGATGGTGCAGAGTTGAGATTGACCATTGCACGGTACTACACTCCATCCGGCAGATCTATACAGAAGCCATATGGTGAGGATGAAGATTACAGTGCGGACTGGTCATACAGGCTGGAGCATGGAGAGTTCTTCTCAGCTGACAGCATCAAGTTCAATGACAGCCTAAAATATGAGACCATAAGCGGAAGAACAGTATATGGAGGTGGAGGTATCATGCCCGACTTCTTTGTACCACTTGATACTACAATGGCAAGTGCATATGTGAATAGGTTGATGAATTCGGATGCTTCCAGGGAATATATCCTCGATTACTTGGACAACAATAAGAAGAAGTTTGAGAATATGAGCTTTGAGGAGTACTACAAGAATTTTGATATTACTGAAAATATGCTTCAGGACCTGATAAAAGTCGGAGAGAAAAATAAGGTCAAATTCAATGAAAAAGACTTCAACAAATCTAAAGATTATTTGAAAATCCTAATCAAAGCCAACATGGCCAGGAACATTTATGATGATAATGCATTCTACAAAATCATAAATGAAACCGTTAATGAAGCGTTTATCCAGG
The DNA here is from genome assembly GCF_019343195.1 of Arthrospiribacter ruber. Taxonomy (GTDB): domain Bacteria; phylum Bacteroidota; class Bacteroidia; order Cytophagales; family Cyclobacteriaceae; genus Arthrospiribacter; species Arthrospiribacter ruber. The sequence continues at coordinate 5,764 of NZ_RPHB01000019.1, read as the reverse complement.
CCCTAAACCTCTTTGAGGAAGCTCAGGAGATAGCAATGGCAGGGAAAAGAAATTAAAATCACGCAAAATTTACTGAGAAGGTCAGTCTTTCATCAAGACTGACCTTCTTTTTTTGACCTTTCAAACCTACAAGCTTTCGGCAATCATATTCGTGCCAAAAGGATAATTTCAAATTCTTATCTTTAGGATTGAACAACAAACCCTATACCTATGAAAAATTTACTTTTGACAGCAGTCATACTCTTGGTATCAAATATTATCCATCATAAAACAATGGCACAGGCAAAGATTACCCATATCGCAGTATATGTTGAAGACATTAAGAGAAGTACCGCATTTTATTCTGATGTATTCGAATTTGAAGAACTCGATGAACCCTTCAAAGATGGTGTACATGTATGGTTCGATATTGGAAACAACCTATCCATGCATATTATTCAGGCTCCTTGGGAACCTGTTACGATCAATAAAAACAACCACATATGCTTCAGTGTACCCGATATGAAAGCTTTTATTGCAAAACTGGAAAGCCTGGGTGTTACTTACGGCGATTGGCCAGGAAATGAAGGGGAAATCAATATCCGGCCTGATGGAATCCAGCAAATATACATACAGGACCCGGATGGCTATTGGATAGAAATCAACGACGAATATTGATCTTAAAAAAAGGCAGCGGTGAAGTTCCGCTGCCTTTTAAACTTTAATCCTCATAGAGGCTAGTGGGCCATCTGTCATTTGCTGAATTGATGTCCGGCATGATTTTCTCCGGGTCAATCTCCACCGCTACCACTTTCTTGTCTGTTCTAAGCAGGTGATTCCATTGATTTCCTTTAAACCAAATCTCTACAGGCAAAGTCCTTCTCTCCTTTTCGCCATCTTCATAGGTGATCTCAAGCTGTACCGGCATAGGCATCTGCCCATGGTTAGACAATGATACTACATAGTTTGGTCCATAAGGATATACACCATCAATCGCAATATCAATAGTAGCATTGCTGTAAAACCAACCTTTCCAGAACCAATCCAGATTTTCTCCGACTGCGTTTTCGAAATGGTTGAAAAAGTCATTGGGCTGTGGGTGCTTGTAAGCCCAGGTGCTGATATAAGACTTGAAGGCTTTATCAAAGCGCTCCGGTCCAATGACATACTCTCTTAGTACGATCATGCCCAAAGCAGGCTTATAGTAGGCTGACATGCCAATATTAGCAGGCTGTAACCTGTCAGGGTGAGTCACTACTGGCTCCCTGTCTTTATTGGTCAATTGGTTGATATACCTCCTTGTTTGCTTGAGATTGTTGGTATATTCCCCTTCATTGAAAGCCAGATAACTGTAATAATTGATAAAGGTGTTGAATCCTTCATCCATCCAAGCATGTCTCCTTTCGTTTGTACCTACAATCATAGGAAACCAATTGTGGCCAAATTCGTGGTCTGTTACACCCCAAAGTGATGCTCCTTTTGACCTGAAGCTACAGAAATTCAAACCCGGGTATTCCATTCCGTTTACTTCTGCAGCCACGTTGACTGCTACAGGATAGGGGTATTCGTACCACATCTCTGAATAATGCTCTACAGATGCTTTGCCGTACTCGGTTGATCTTCCCCAAGCCTCATCTCCATCACTTTCTCTTGGATAGACGGATTGGGCCATTGCTTTTTTCCCGCTTGGTAGATTAATTCGTGCGGCATCCCAAATAAAGGTCTTGGAAGAGGCAAAAGCCACATCCCTGGTATTGTTCATTTTAAAATGCCAAGTAACTGCTCCCTCTTTCTTTGGTCTATTATTTTCATAATCAGTAATTTCCTCAGGAGTAATGATATACACCCTCTCATCACTTTCTGCGGCTTCCTTCATTCTTCTTTGCTGTTCCCTTGTCAGGACCTGACCGGGATTTACCAACTCTCCAGAACCAACCACAATATGATCGAAGGGCACCGTGACCTTATATTCAAAATCACCGTAACCTAAGTAAAATTCGCCTGCTCCTAGATAGGGGTCTGTATTCCATCCAGTCACATCATCAAACACTGCAACTTTTGGATACCACTGGGCCATGGCATAGATGACACCGTCTTTTACTTTCACACGTCCCATTCTATCCATTCCCTTCTCGGGAATTTTGTATTCAAAGTCCATTGATATGGTAGCCTGCCCTCCTTTGGCCGGAATAGGCTCTGCAATGGTAACCCTCATTCTGGTGTCATCCACAAAATGATCATCCGAAACAGGTTTGTTTCTTCCAACAACCTGAGCTTTCAAATTCCGGATCTCATATCCACCGTCAAGATCCCCAACATAACGACTTCCCTGCACAGGAGTAGTCAGGGTACCTCTAGAATCAGGTGTGAAGCGATTCTGCTCTAAATAAAGCCACACAAAGTCCAATTCCTCAGGACTGTTGTTGGTATAGGTAATGGTAAGCGAACCTGACAATGTATGATTGTCTTCATCCAGCTTCACATCAATTTTATAATCCGCTTGGTTTTGCCAATACATAGGCCCTGGCTTTCCAGAGGCCGTCCTGTAGGCTGTCCCTTGCCTGTAACCAATTTCCGTGAATGCCCGATCTTTGTTATCAATCACCTCCTGTCCGAAAGACATTGAGGCACAGGACAAAAAAGCCAGCATAAGGAAAATTTTTCTTAATCCGATTTTTTTCATAGAATCTATTTTTACTTCAGGCGCCTAAAATAAAGAATGGACCCTTAAAGAAAAATTGATTTTTTACAGTTCTCTGTTCCTTTTTGCAAACTTTTCTTAAAAATGAACGGATTTGCTTCCTTAATTCTCATAGCATTAATTTGCACAACAATAAACCACGACTTATATGAAATCAGTTTTTACTTTAATGTTCTATTTTTCCCTTAGCGGTATTTTATCAGCCAATCCGGTAAATGACAGCACTGCGGTAGCACTTGAGGAAGTCACTATAATGGAAAACCGGATAGGAATTCCATTTAACAAAGTTTCCCGGAATATTTCTGTGGTTTCCAGAAAAGAAATAGAAACCACACCCGCCCGAAGCATACAAGAAGTTCTATCATTTACACCAGGTCTTGATGTGCGACAGAGAGGTGTAAGCGGTGTTCAGGCTAATATTGGTATCAGAGGAGGTGGATTTGAACAAACCCTTATGCTCATCAACGGGATAAAACTTACAGATCCACAAACAGGCAATCACATGATGAATATACCTGTCCCTCTCCAGTCTATCCAAAGGATAGAAGTGCTGAAAGGACCTGGATCAAGGATTTTCGGACAAAATGCATTTGCAGGAGCCATCAACCTCATCACCACACTTCCCGAAACCAAAAGCCTACAAATCCAGGGTTTTGGAGGAGATTTCGGTATGCGTGGAGGCCATATTATTACTTCGATGCCTGTCGGAAAATACAGACAAACTCTTTCCGTCTCTCATGACGCCTCAGAAGGGCACCAATATAATAGTGACTTCAAAGTCACCAATGTATTTTATGAATCAGGAATAGAACTAAATGAGAAAAATGAGCTCAATGCCATGTTCGGTTTTTCGGACAGGAACTTTGGTGCCAATGGTTTTTATACTGATTTATTTCCCGATCAGTGGGAAAGTCTTCAAACCTACCTGAGCTCGGTCAGCCACACCTACGATCACAACAACCTGTATTTCCAGACCAGGGCATATTGGAGAAGAAATATAGATGAGTTTAGGTTGAGGAGAAATGAACCCGAATTTTTCACCAACAATCACGTATCCGATGTATTGGCATTGGAATTTAATGCCTCTTACACTTCCGATTTGGGAATTACAGGATTTGGAGTCGAGGGCAGACAGGAAAGCATAGACAGCAACAACCTCGGGCAAAGATCCAGAGAGTTCTTGGGACTATTTGCCGAGCACAGGATAGAGATCGGCCAGAAAACCGATATCAGGGCAGGGGTTTACTCCAATTACTTCAATGAATATGGCTGGAAACATTTTCCAGGTGCAGAAATCGGTTTTCAGGCCAGCCCAAGCAACAGGTTCTATGGGAATTTTGGGATAAGCTACCGCATACCTTCCTACACTGAATTGTTTTATCAGGATGCAAGCAATACAAGCAACCCAAACCTACTTCCTGAGGAAGCCAGCAATTATGAATTTGGCTGGAAATTAAACAGATCAAGACTAAGGGCAGAGGTGGTTTATTTCTACCGATATACGCAAAATCTCATTGATTACACCCGCTTGCCAAGCAACCAAACTCCAAACCCTAACCAATGGACTCCAGGAAATGTAAGTGAAGTCACTTTCAATGGGGTAGAAACGGCAATTCAATACAAAGTAAACTGGGGTTTGACCAATGCCCGTTTGACCGAAGTATCCGCAAGCTACAATTACATCAGAGCGGACTTGGTGCAGCCAGAAGAAATCGAGTCTAGATTTGCCCTGAATTCTTTAAGAAACCAGATTATTGCCGGAATTCAGGCAGAACTATTTGGAAAAGCAGAATTAACTGTAAAGAGCAGGTATTTGGAAAGAATTGCCCTGGATCCATATTTCCTATTGGACGCAAGAATAGATTTCAACAGGTTAAAAACTTTCGGCCTTTTTGTAGAAGTCTCTAACATAACTAACACACAATATATAGAGGCAGGTTTTGTTCAAATGCCTGGGAGATGGGCTAAGGCTGGGTTTAATTTAAACCTGTTTTGAAGTTAATCTTTATCAAGCCTTACCTAAACAGTCTCACGTTTTTATTTTATAGGACCCAAGTTTGAGCAACTATTTGTTCAATCTTTGGAAATGTTAAATTTAAAACAAAGACAAATTCCTAAATAGCTTTAATATTCCTGAATAAATATCTGCTGAAAAAAAGCATCAACCTCCTTTTGGATGACCTTAGGATCTAAACAGTTATCTTCCAAATGCTTGGAAGAAACCTCCATTTGTGCCAACAAAATCGCTCCATCAGAAAGAGAATATCTTTTCAATAAATTATGTTCGGAACCTAAACCAAGACCACCCATTGAATATGGGTCTGTCAATTCCTTATATTGTAATTGGGAAACCAAGCCACTTATTTTAAAAAGTTTCCTGTTCAGAATTTCCATTTCCAAAAAATAACTGACTCCTAAATTATCATTCAAACGCTGTATATTTCGTTTTAGGGGAAAATCACTGACTCCATTAGCAATAAGCTCAATCTCATTTTCATCAATATCCCAAATCTCCTGAAATCCTTTATGATTGCTCCGGTGCCTTCGCAGCCTCTCTTCCAAAATATCACAGGTATGGCCAACATAAAACCGGTCTGAACATTTTGAGTATAGTATGTAAAAATGGCAGGGCATATAACAAAAAAAGCCTCTTTTAAAGGCTTATTGTGGGAGTTGAGGGATTCGAACCCCCGACCCTTCCGACCGTAAGTCGGAATGCTCTGAACCAACTGGGCTAGGCCCCTTTGAACAGAAGCAAAATCTTTTTGCGGCTCTTCCATGATTTTACCTCTCGCTCACGGGCATAGGCTGATTTCTTATCAGGGTATGGCTCTGAATAAACCAGTTCCCAATCTGACTGAGTTCCTGTAAATCCTTTATGATTGCTCCGGTGCCTTCGCAGCCTCTCTTCCAAAATATCACAGGTATGGCCAACATAAAACCGGTCTGAACATTTTGAGTATAGTATGTAAAAATGGCAGGGCATATAACAAAAAAAGCCTCTTTTAAAGGCTTATTGTGGGAGTTGAGGGATTCGAACCCCCGACCCTTCCGACCGTAAGTCGGAATGCTCTGAACCAACTG
>NZ_RPHB01000018.1 GCF_019343195.1 Arthrospiribacter ruber | reverse complement strand
TATTCTGAACAAATACTGAATAACTGACTCTCAAAAACCCATTCACAGCACTCCCAAAGAAGTTTTACATCGGTTGGGAAACGAATATAAGATTCATAGCAGGTGGCATCCATCAGCAGAACATGGCTGTTGCTGACATCATATTTCCAGTGGTTGATCAGGATCTCCTGAAGCTTTTCCCAATCACAGTGGCTTTCTATATATGCCCTTATACGGGTCATGATCGTCATGTCTTTTATCTGCTGGTCTTCGGCAAGTACTTTGCCGCAGAAATACTGAAGTGACCAATCCGTATTGAAACGCTCCAGCAATTGCCTGTCACTGATATTAAAGTAGGCCTTCAAAAACATGAGTGCAAACATACCCTTTGCACCAAACCAGCTTGGTGCACCCCTGCCCACCCGTTCGTCCGGAAGACAGTCGATAAGTTCGTCCCAGGGAATGCTGTCGTGGATTCTGCCCAACAATGAATTCTTGAAAAAGTTATATTTTGGAGAATATCCTTCGAAATTTTTGAAAAGAGAAAGTTGTGCCATATCTTCAGATGTATTTTATTCTGCAACCTTAAAATACAAAAAAGAAAACCCCGAAAAAAGCTTAAAACAGCCGATTTCGGGGTTTTTGTGTTATGTTTTTGTTAATTATTTAATTGAATATCAGTCAGTTAAGAATTGAGCAAGAAGCCCTAAGTATCTATGAAATATCCTGTAACCTCTCCCCAAAAATTCCCATCATCTCATCATCAAAATCCAAATGTGTCACAAAACGAATCTGATCCTTGCCAAATTTGACGGCTTTGATTCCCTGGGCCTCTAATTTTGATAGCATTTCTGCTGGGGTGATTCCTGATAGCCTTGCTATCACAATATTGGTCAAGACTGGAAAAACCTCGGATACCAATGGATGTTGTTCCAGCATTTCACCGAGTTTTCTTGCTCTTGCATGGTCTTCTTTCAGCCGCACCACATGATGGTCCAATCCATAGATGGCTGCAGCAGCCAAAAATCCAGCCTGACGCATACCTCCACCAAAAGCTTTTCTAACTTTTCTTGCACGCTTGATGTCAGCTTTGGTTCCCAAAAGCACAGAACCTACCGGACAGCCCAATCCCTTGCTCAAACAAATAGAAATCGTATCAAACATTGCTCCCCATTCTTTGGGACTTTCACCAGATTCTACCAAAGCATTGAAAAGTCTGGCACCATCCAAATGCAACTTTAAGCCATACTGTTCACAGATCGCTTTGATGGGCTTGATTTCATCCAGTGTGTAGATACTTCCCCCACCTTTGTTCATGGTATTCTCCAGAGAAACCAATGTCGTCTCAGGTGCATGCACATCATCTGGATTGATGGCATCTAGAATATCCTGAGGACTTATTTTGCCGTAAGGACCATCAAGCAACTTAACCGAAGCATGGGAATTGGACATGATGCCGCCACCCTCGTAGAGGTAGATATGTGAATATTTATGGCAAATCACCTCCGTCTGCAACCCAGTATGCAAGCGGATGGCAATCTGATTGGTCATGGTACCAGATGGGCAAAACAAGCCAGCCTCCATACCAAACATGTCCGCCAGCTTTTGTTCCAGTGCATTCACTGTAGGATCTTCCCCAAATACATCATCCCCAATTTCCGCAGCCCACATGGCTTGAAGCATGGCCGGGGTAGGCTTGGTTAGGGTATCGCTTCTTAAATCTATAATCATAACTATTTTTTAATAGAATCAAGAATTAAGAACCAAGAATCAAGAGTATGCGAATCTAAGCTCTCGTTTCTCGCTTCTGTCTTTATTCTCTCCTTTGTCTATATTCTTGTCTCTTGTCTCTTGTTTCTTGTTTCTTGTTTCTTGTCTCTTTAATGAAAATATTTCATTTTCGAACTCTCCTCTGGCACCAATCCCTTAATCACTTCAGCAGCCTCAATCGGTCTGTCGGTAGCCAAGATGTCGGCACCGTTTTTTACAAATTCAGCATAAATATGATCACCCCGGGCGATGGCACTACGGTCTAAGTTGCCCAAGACACCAAGAATAGTGAAAACCCCTCTTTCGTGAAGCATTTGATTGAATTCCTGTGGTCTTTCAGAGGTACCAGTAAAAGCAATCCATTTTTCTACTGGAATTCCTGAATCTTCAAATCTTTGTAATTCCTCTTCATTTCTGATCGTCACAGACAACATCAAGTCAGGGTGAAGGGCATACACTTCCTTAGCCGCTTCTACGCTGTAGGTAATCACCGCGGCAAAAGGCTCTGCCTGCGCTTTCTTGATCGCATCCACGACCATTTCGAAAGGCACTTCACGCTTCACATCCACTGTAAAAAGCGTCTTCCCTCTGCCCCATTCCAAAACTTCTTTCAGCGTAGGAATGGTGAAACCTGTCAGCTTGCCTTCGTTATCTTTAAGCCTCAAAGCCCTGATTTCTTCATAGGTTTTGTCAATCACTTTGCCAGAGCCATTTGTGGTCCTGTCTAAGGTATTGTCGTGCATCAGCACCATCACAGAGTCTTTAGTCAGTGCCACATCAAACTCAAGAATGGAAGCTGTGTGTTTCAGGGTATTTTCAAAAGTCGCTATACAGTTTTCCGGAAAACCAGGATAAGGACCTCCTCTATGGGCGGAGACCATGGGAATTCTGTCTGGAGACCAGGTATAAAAGTCTTCCATTTCGGAAAGACTATTTACCTGAATTATATAGAGCTTTTCAAACTGCTTCTTACAAGAAATAAAGGCCAGTGCGGCAAATAAAACTGTAAGCAGTAAAAATTTATTTTTCATCAACATTCTTATCTTTTTTGAACCAGAAATCAAGCCCTGCTGACCTGGACTGAAACAGGTCTTCCATGTCCTGTATTTCCAGATTCAGTGCTTTGTTGGAGACCATAATTTCCACAAAAGAAATGGCCAATGAAACCAAAAGTGTGAACATGCTCCCTATAAATACATAATTGGCAGCTTGCTGGGCTTCTATAAAAATCAAGTACATACAGATGACACAAAGCAAAAAACTCAGCACGCCGCAGAGCTGCATGTATTTGATCATGCTGAGTCGCCTTTTGAGGTTGTGGATCTGTCCTATAATGATTTTTTCATCGGGATTTTCCAGGTACTTTTTGTGCAATCCCCTGATCAAGCTGGCAGTAGCCAAAAACCTATTCGTAAATGCCAACATCATCAAGGTGATGGCTGAAAAAAGCAATGCTGGTGTGGAGAGTTGGAGTTCCATTTTAAACAGGTATTTATTCAATTGGTAAATTAATAAATCAATTTTGGAACAAGCCCTATACCGGCTACACACTTAGATTTTTTTTCAAAAAAAATCCCAAACTGGTTTTGATACCGTTTGGGATTATTAATTTTTTTGAATATTATTTACCCTACATTCCCTATTACCACCAGATTCTCCAATGTAGGGCTTTCCGAACCTCCTTTTGGCTCAATGGTCACAGCAAAAGCACCTGCTGCTGCTACTGCTTGCATTTGTTGAAGGCTATATTTTCTTTCTGCATTGATCAAACCTATGCCCACTGGACCATCGTCACCGATTGCCCATAACTGATAATCCTGATTTTCGTCCAAATCAGACAGTCTATTCACGGAAATGAATACTGATGCAGCATCCTGATCCCACCACACATCTATTCTGGCATCTTTTTGAATTTCAAAAGGCTCACCCTTCATAGGAATTCTTTCATAATTTCCTGCAAGCAATGCTTCAAGTTGGGCATCTGTTTCTTCAAAATTGACCTTATACTGATCCAACTCTTCTGCTAGTTGTGATTGCTCTTGAAGCAAGGCAGTAAACCTGTTGTCAACATCCTTATACTGCACTGCAAAAAATATCGCTGCTATGGTAGCAATCACAGTTGTGACACAAGCTGCTGCGAAGTACGATTTCCATGGAGTCATGGCTACTCCTTTGGCAGCAGGCTTGGTTTCGGGCTTTAGTTGGCCTGAAGGTTTTTCTGCCTCGGCAAAATCACTTTCGAGAGAATCGAAGATTTTGGTTTTCACTTTGGCTGAAGGAGCTTTTCCTGTCTTATCATCAAATTCGAAGAACGTTTCTTCAATCTGATCCAGTTCGGCCCGGATTTCAGGATATTCATTGGCCAATCGGATAACTTCCTCTCTCTCCCGTTCGCTCAACTCTCCTAAAACAAAGAGTTCCAGCTTTCCTGTCGATATGTATGCTTTAATATCCACTAGATTTTTTCTAAATTCTTTTTCAATAAATTAAGGGCTGCACGGATCCTTGATTTGACTGTCCCCAAGGGAATATCAAATTCTTCAGCTATTTCAGAGTGGGTGTAACCTTTGAAATAGATGCATTCTACCACAAACCTTTGTTCCGTGTTTAAATTGAGAAGAAGTTCTTTAACACCAATCCCATCAACTAATTCAGCGGTACCAGATTCGCTTTCCAATCCATATACGAAATCATCTATGGTATTGGTCTTACTGCCCTGTGAAAATTCTTTAGACCTGGTCTTATCAATGGCTGCATTACGGCAAATGTTGGCCATCCAGGTATATAATCGCCCTTTGGATTCATCATAACTGTCTATCCTGCGGGTGATTTTGATAAAGGAATCATGAAATACCTCTTCCGCGATATCCGGGTCAGTAATTATCCTACCGATCACCGTAAAAAGTGCGCGTGAGTATTTTTCATATAAATACTCCACGGTCTTTCTGTCCTTTGCACGAAGTCCTGAAACAAGCTCTTTTTCTTCCAATGTATCGTTTTTTACGGAAATCAAAATTTCCTATAAAAAGAAAAACACAAGGTCAATTGTTTCACCTTGTGTTTCGAATATAAATAAATTTTTAGAATTATAAGTGAATTACTTCATCATATGCTGCGGCGGCCGCTTCCATCACTGCTTCGGACATGGTTGGGTGCGGGTGAACCGTTTTAACCAATTCCATTCCAGTAGTCTCTAATTTTCTGATAGCCACAATCTCAGCAATCATTTCAGTCACATTTGCACCTATCATGTGAGCTCCTAACAATTCTCCATATTTGGCATCAAAGATCAATTTAACAAAACCATCCTTTGCGCCGGCAGCTGATGCTTTTCCGGAAGCTGAGAAAGGAAACTTGCCCACTTTAATTTCATATCCAGCTTCTTTGGCCTTGGCTTCAGTATAACCAACGGAAGAAATTTCAGGCACACAATAAGTACATCCCGGAATATTGTTGTAATCCAATGGCTCAGGGTGATGGCCTGCTATTTTTTCTACACAAATTATACCCTCCGCAGAAGCCACGTGTGCCAATGCAGGCCCTGTAGTCACATCACCAATGGCATAATAACCTGGCATGTTGGTTTTATAATACTCGTCAACTTTGATTTTGCCTTTATCCACAAGGATCCCTACATCCTCCAAACCGATATTCTCTACATTGGAAACTACCCCAACAGCAGAAAGTACAATATCACAATCAATAGTGGACTCTGCTCCTTTTTTATCCTTGACAGTGACCTTGCAACCCTTTCCTTTGGTATCCACGGCGGTTACTTCTGTACTGGTCATGATCTTCATGCCTGCCTTTTTGTAGATCTTTTCCAAAGCCTTGGAAACTTCTTCATCCTCATTAGGGACGATTCTGTCCATAAACTCCACTATGGTCACTTCCACACCGATAGAGCTGTACACATAGGCGAATTCCACGCCGATGGCTCCTGAACCTACCACTACCATTTTCTCCGGTTTTTTATCCAAAGTCATGGCTTTTCTGTAACCGACTATCTTTTCGTTGTCAATTTTCAAAGCTGGGAGCTCTCGGGCTCTACCTCCGGTAGCAATGATGATATGGTCTGCGCCATAAGTGGTCTTCTTACCATCTTTGTCCTCAACTTCCACTTTTTTACCGGCCTTCACCTTGCCCCATCCTGTGATGACTTCAATCTTATTCTTTTTCATCAAAAACTGAATGCCTTTGGACATTCCGGCAGCCACATCTCGGCTTCTTTTGATCATACCGCCAAAATCGACTTCGGCATCTTTTACCTTTATTCCATAATCAGAAGCATGGTTGATATATTCAAAAACCTGGGCACTTTTGATAAGTGCTTTGGTCGGGATACAGCCCCAGTTAAGGCAGATCCCGCCTAACTCAGCCGCTTCCACTATGGCCGTCTTGAGCCCCAGCTGAGAAGCACGGATGGCTGCAACGTACCCTCCCGGGCCTGAACCTAAAACAATAACATCATATTTAGTCGAAGACATATTCTTTGGTTTTAATTTTCAAATAAGCTATGCAAAAATAAGGTTTTTGGGGAGAGTAAAAAATTGAAGGGGAATTGCTTTTGGGCTTAAAGAAAGTTCTCGCAAGGACGCAAAGAAAAAATTATTTAAATTAGCTTATTACTTAAAGTCATCTCAATTGCATAAAAGATGTTGAAATCAATGACCGAAAATGATATCGCTAAAGAAATTTTTGATTCTGCCTATCACATACATTACACCCTCGGTCCTGGTCTCTATGAAATTGTTTATGAGAATATTTTAGCTCATGAACTTGTAAAAAAAGGACTTCATGTAGTACGGCAGAAGGAAATCAAAGTCTATTGGGACGATCTCATCTTTGAGCAAGGCTTTAAAGCTGATCTAATTGTTGAAGACAAAGTTTTAATAGAAATCAAAGCTGTGGAAGCACTCCATCCCAACCATTTTAAGCAGGTAAACACCTATTTAAAACTTACTGATATCAAACTGGGACTATTAATTAATTTCAATGAAAAACTGATCAAATATGGTTTTAAAAGGATTGTAAATGGCCTGGAAGAGTGAAAATCAAGTGAAATCATTTATTTCTGAACCTTATAATTCTTTGCTTCTTCGCGTCTTTGCGTGAAAAATATTTATTTTTGACACTTTAACAAACACCAACCAAAATAATACAACATGGGATTATTAAGCGGAAAAACAGCTCTGATCACGGGAGCATCTAAAGGAATAGGAAGAGCCATTGCTATCAAATATGCACAGGAAGGAGCCAATGTAGCCTTCACTTACCTTTCAAGTGTAGAAAAAGGACAGGCTCTGGAGCAGGAACTTGCTGCTTTCGGCATCAAAGCAAAGGGTTTTCGCTCAGATGCATCTGATTTCAAAGCTGCCGAAGATCTGGTCAATGCCGTAGTTTCTGAATTCGGTGCCTTGGACATTCTGATCAACAATGCAGGTATCACCCGCGATAATCTCCTCATGAGAATGACAGAAGAAGCCTGGGATGAAGTGATTGGGATCAACCTCAAATCCTGCTTCAACACAGTGAAAGCCGCTACACGTACCATGATGAAGGCCAAAGCTGGATCCATTATCAACATCACTTCTGTGGTAGGAATCAAGGGAAATGCCGGTCAGGCCAACTATGCCGCATCCAAATCCGGAATCATTGGCTTCACCAAATCCGTTGCCCTTGAGTTGGGTTCCAGAAATATCCGCGCCAATGCCGTGGCCCCAGGATTTATCGAGACTGAAATGACTGGAGTTTTGGATGAAAAAACAGTTCAGGGCTGGAGAGATGCCATCCCTATGAAGCGTGGCGGACAGCCCGAAGAAGTTGCCAATACCTGTGTGTTCTTAGGTTCAGATATGAGTTCTTATATCTCTGGCCAGGTGATCCAGGTGGATGGAGCGATGCTTACTTGATTTAGGGATTTAGATTTAAGATTTTAGATTGTAGATTTAAGATTTAGGGGGAGCACTACATCATTATTCGGAGTTCGATATTCGAAATTCGAAATTTAGATTGAAGATTAGAGAAGTTATAAACACTTGAAAACCCAACCCTTAAAAACCTTTGAGGTCTTAAAGACCTCGAAGGTTTGATATTTTAAAAGAATCTTTGGGGTATCAAAAACCCAAAAGGTTTACCTAAGTGCACGGTATTTGCCTTATGTACCTGTATGAACATCAGAACAATAGGCATAATTGGTTTTTTAGGATGGGCTCTATTAGCTTGTAATGGGACTAATATCCAGAGGATTGTTGGCCCAAGCAATCCTTATGAGCAATATAGAAACTTTTTACAATCTACTGAGTTTGAAAATTCCGCCATGGTGAGGGATTGGATTGCAGCAGAGAAGGAAGCGATTTCCAAACCTATTACGATCAATTTGCCTTACCAAGAAATCACCCAGTTTGAGAAATCCAGACCACAGGCTGTTTACTTTGAATTTGACACTCAGGAGGGACAATTGATCACGGCTGAAATCAACCCTGTGTCTCAACCTGACGCAAAATTTTTTCTTGACTTGTATGAAATAGAAAATTCAGAACGCAAGCATCTGAAATTTGCCAAAGACACCAATAGGATCGAACAGAGGGTCAAAAACTCAGGCCGAATGGGTCTGAGGATACAGCCAGAACTCTTTCGGGGAGGAATTGTCGAGGTCAGAATTCTCCAAAACCCTTCCCTGGCCTTTCCTGTAGAGGGTAAAAATCACCGTTCCATTGCCTCTTTTTTTGGGGATCCCAGAGACGGTGGAAGACGAAGGCATGAAGGGGTAGATGTATTCGCACCGAGAGGAACACCGGTAGTATCTGTCAGTCCGGGCAGGGTGAGCCGCGTAGGAGTCAATAACCTTGGAGGAAAAACCGTAAGTGTCAGCCATGATGGTTATTCTTACTATTATGCCCATCTAGACACCCAACTGGTCCGAATGGGCCAAGCCGTGAAAACGGGAGATACACTTGGGACAGTTGGAAATACGGGAAATGCCATTACCACTCCTCCTCATCTACATTTTGGGATTTACAGAAGGGGGGCAGTAGATCCATATCCTTTTTTTGAAACTGCCTCTATGCAGGCTTCCCATACCCTTTCTGATTCAACCTATCTAGGCCGAATTGCTCGGGTAAACGTTGGTACAGCCAATATAAGGCAGTTCCCGAATACCAATGCAGCCATTTCTGGCAAACTTTCCCAAAACGAAGTTTTGCTGCTGGAAGGAAAACACAACGATTGGTTCAGGGTTAGGCTACCTGATGGCAGTCAAGGATATGTTTTTGAAAATCTGATCACAAATGACCTATCCCCTGTCCAAAAATTAAGGGAAACCCAAGGACTAATGGTTAGCGAGGATTATAATGAAAGAAATATTTTTGAGGCTTCTACAATCGCGGAAAGTGACCTGGAAGTTATCGGGAAATTTAAGGATGCGAAGTTATTAAGAACTGAATTGGGAAAGCTTTATTGGACTTTTTAAAATCTAAACCTTAGAGGCTGTCTCATAAATTGATCTTCAGATTTATTAACCAAACAAAATTCTGCTTAAGAGTCAATTCCTTTGTGACTTAGTGGCTTTGTGGCTTTGTGGCTTTGTGGCTAAAAATACCACGAAGGCTCAAAGACACAAAGTTTCACTGATAACAAACCAAATAAAATTTTAGTAATTTTTTAAAGCATTGAATTATGAGACAGCCTCTTTGATTTAAGATTATCAAAATGAGGGTCTACACATAAAGAAAAAAGCCCTCTAAAATCTCTCTAATTTCTATTTTTTACTTTAGACAAATCAATCTTGTAAAACTCGTATTCATCCTCCGTGATAGATTCCCCATTAGGTTTATTCAAATAAAATCCATCGGATGCTAAAAAATAATTCTCCAAAAGAACAACTTTATTAAACTCAATATAGTATATTGTAATGATATCATTTTAATATCATTACAATATGGAAAAACTTGTAAAACCCATTTCAGGCTATTTGATGGTTTCTGTGGCGATAGCCTTGATTCCGGCCATAATTTTCTCGTTTGCCAATGACATTACTTGGCTAGGCATAGTACTTACCGTACTGTTTATTTTAGTACTTCCGGGATTTTTCACTCTACAGCCCAACAAGGCTATGGTTCTGATTCTCTTTGGAGCCTACAAAGGCACCGTCAAAGCCAATGGTTTCTTTTGGGTCAATCCTTTTATGACCAAAACTAAAATTTCACTGAGGGTCAGGAACTTTGAAAACAAGCCACTGAAAGTCAATGACAAAATCGGCAATCCGGTCATGGTAGGTACCATTGTGGTCTGGCAGGTAGAGGACACCTTCAAGGCTACATTTGATGTCAATGATTATGAAAATTTCGTGCATTTACAGACTGATGCAGCTGTAAGAAAAATGGCGGGAAAGTACCCTTATGATGATTTTGAGGCTGAAGATGCGGAGATCACCCTTAGATCGGGGGTAGAGGAAGTCAATCACTCTCTTGAAGAGGAAATCATAGACCGACTCAGACATGCGGGTATAAAAGTAATTGAGGCCAGGATCTCGCACTTGGCTTATGCTTCAGAAATCGCCTCAGCCATGCTTCAAAGACAACAGGCTACAGCGATCGTGGCAGCCAGGAGAAAAATCGTCGACGGCGCTGTCGGCATGGTGGAAATGGCCTTGGAAGACCTCAAACTTAAGGGTATCATTGATTTTGAAGAGGAAAAGAAAGCCGCTATGGTCAGCAACCTGATGGTGGTACTTTGCTCAGATCGTTCCGCGAGTCCGGTACTGAATGTGGGTACGCTTAATCAATAGATCAATATGGTAGTCAATGAAACACATACTTTCAGAGGCACCTGGCTGATGTATGCCATCCTGATGCTGGAAATGCCAACCCTGATTCTAATGTTGGTCCTTTGGCAAACCGGTCACCTGGGTGATGATGGGCCGATTGCAGTTGCTGTTATTGCAGTTATCATGACAGCCGGTTTTATGTTAATCATGAATATCAAACTTGAATTGAGATTGGACAGGTATGGTTTGGCATTTCGAAATTCGCCTTTTCTAAATGGCTGGAAAAAATTCAGCGCTGATCAAATCCTTGAAGCAAAAATTAAAAAGACCGATGGTATGTTTGAGTATGGTGGAATAGGTCTTCGGATGGGAAGAAAGTTCAGGGCATATATTTTCATGGCAGACTATATTTTGGAGATCCAAACTTCAAAAAGAAAATATGCCTTTAGCCTAAAAGACCCGGTACTTGCAGAAGAACTGCTTAGTGAATGGAAAGTCCAAACCTCAATTGACAGCTAATTATGGGCAACTACGTATTCAAATTTGGAGTTTGGGGAATCCGATATAACTTCACTATGTGGGGATATAATGTAGCCGGAAATCAGGGCCTGAAAGTCACTTTGAAGGATAAAAAATTTCTGATCGGGACACAAAAACCGGAAGAAACGCGTAGCGCCATCAAACAGTTTGAAGAATTAAAATCAGCGTACAATGCCCGCTAAAAAACCATTTGCCCTTCGTCTTGACGAAAAAATGATGAAAGCCGTTGAAAAATGGGCTGCTGACGAATTCCGCAGTACCAATGGGCAGATCGAATGGATCATTCATGAGGCTTTGAAAAAAGCAGGCAGGCTTAAGGAAAAAGAATAAAACCTTCCAAAAGACTTGAATCTAAATTCTAATCTCTCACTTCTTCAGGAATTACGAATTTCAAAAGACGATTTACGAGGCTCACTATTTCCCATGCCTTTACTCTAATTTCCTTGAGCCTTGTTTGAAAACAATTTATGATTTACGAGGAACGATTTACGATGCCTTTTTGGATATCATACCTACCTTCTATTTTTCTAGCCTCTTGTTTCTTGTCTCTTGTCTCTTGTTTCTTGTCTCTTGTTTCTTGTTTCTTGTTTCTCTCTATTCAACATCCGGCGTATACAAAAGTTGTCCTGACTGAAAATCATACAGGGTGAGTTGCCTCAACTCATAATAGGCAGTCCAAAAGTCCCTCAAAGACTGTATATAAGCCCTTCTGTTCTGGTCCTTTTCCTGTTGGGCGATGTTGAGATCTGTAATGGTCACATTGCCATTCTGGTACCTTCTCAGGGAAATATCATAACGTTTATCCGCTACCTCATCAGACATTTTGGTGATATCAAGCCTTTCCTTGAGCATGCTGAAATTTTTGACTTTCGTGAATATCTCCTGCTCAAAATTGATCACATCCTGCTCTACGGTATATTCTACTAGCTTTTTGTTGGCCTCAGCCTGCCCCATTCGGGCTTTGTTACGGCCCCAATCCAATATGGGAACTAAGAAAGATAAATTGACCAAGGTCTGTCTATTGGGGTCAAAGTATATGTCCTGCCAGTTTAAGGCAGCATTGTTCAATCCATAACTTGCATTCAAAAACATATTGAACCGTTGCCCCCTGGCTTGTGCCACGCCGGATTCTGCTTCGAGGATTCTTCTGTCAAAGCCCAGCGCCTCCGCTCTGTTCTGAAAGGCAAAATCTATGGCTTGTTCCACATTGACAGAGAAGTCCGGAACTTCCCTTGGCGGTACCAAGCTGATGACTGCTGTTTCATTAAGGCCTACATAGGACTTTAACCTGAGAGAATTAGCCTCAAGGTCCAACCTGGCTTGGGCAAGATCCTGCTTGGCCTGCAACACTTGAAGCTCCACCTGCAACAGTTTGTCTTCATAAGTGGTCCCTATATTGTACCTGCCCTGTTCTATTTTGAGGATCTCTTGGGTATTGGTCAGGTTTTTAGAGGCTATTTCAAAGTTGACTTGGGAAATAAGAAAATCAAAGAAAAGCTGGGTCACTGTCTGACTGATCTGCTCCATTTCCTCTACAAACTCACGCTTACTTTCCTCATAGACCAATGGCTCAATTTTTTTGTCCCATTTCAGGGGATTGAATGCAAAAATGGGCTGGCTCAACCTCACGTTGATTGGCACACCGGACCATTGGGTCTGTGGAATGCCCTGTGGTGCCAGGAAATTGTCAAACCTATTGGTGGAAGAGTTGATCGAAATGTTCCCCCCTGTGGCAGCTATGGTTTGTTCCATACCAAGCTCCAAGTCCATCAGATTTTGCCGGACTTCGCGGAAACCTACACTACCATCTGGTTGGATTACGGTATTGACTGACTGCGAAAAACCGGGTACAGTACCCCCGAGCCTGAGTTGGGGATTGTAATTGGATCTAAAAAAGCGGTAATTCCAATAGCGGTTTTCCCGCCTGGTCTCTGCCCTCAGGGCAGCAGGAGAGCGGCTCTTGGCCCTTTGGACGATTTCATCTAATGTAAAGGAAAGACTTTCTTGAGAAAAAGAGGGCTTAGGCACCAATAGCACCAGCAAAATAAGCCCAGCAATCAAAATTTTATTCATACCTTAAAGATGTTATTGGGTCTTGACTAGCTGCTTTTCGAGCAGGAGCTATTCCGAAAATCAATCCTACGGTAGCAGCTACTCCAAATGAGAGCACAATAGAAGGAAGGGTTACCACGGTGGGAAAGTCCCCAAATTCAGCTACTAAAAGTGCTAAAACTATCCCCAAAATAACACCTATAATTCCTCCGGAAACACTGATCATTATGGATTCGAAAAGAAACTGATTGACAATATCGGATTTTTTTGCTCCTAACGAAAGCCTTAGGCCTATTTCTTTTATTCTTTCCAATACCGAGGCCAACATGATATTCATAATTCCTATCCCTCCGACCAAAAGTGAAATCCCAGCAATGGCTCCCAATACAATATTGAAAATATTCTGGGTCCTCTGTTGCTGCTTAAGCAACAACTCTGGAATGGTGATTTCAAAATCCACTACATTAAAGTGTCGCCGCTCCAAAAGCTTGGAAATCACCTCCGCAGTAGGTGTCAGCGCTTCACTTTCGGAAACTTGAATTGTCAACTTATCAATCTGATGGTAATTGGAGGAAGCTCTTTCCTCTTGTCTTAAATTTGAAGGCACCAATAAATCCCTGTTTTTGAATCTTACAAGCATGGTCTGAATGGGAATATATACATCCATATTGAAGTCTCTGATCCCAAGTTTGGAAATACTTTGCTCAGACACATATCGCTCCTCCATTACTCCAATGATCTCCAACCATTGATTGCCGCTTTTGATCCTTTTTCCAATGGGATTTTCTTTTGAAAAAAATTTACTTACTACCGATCGGCCAATAATACATACAGGGTCTCCATTGGTCATGTGCTTTTCGGTAAACATGCTCCCCTCTGCCAATCTGAAATCCAACACATCAAAATAAGCTGGAGTCACTCCAACCAATTTTGCAGATCTACGGATTCCTGCATTGACCAAATAAGTTTCTACTTCAATCTCAGGACTAATATTGAGAATCCCTGGTACAGCCTCTTGTATGGCCTCTACATCAAGAAGTCTTAGACCTGGTGAGAATTTCCCTCTTTCCTCTTCTACATCTGCATCATCTTCCAGGTTTTCCTCCCTTTGCTCAGACACCGGTTCTATGACGATATTGTTTACTCCTACAAGCTTGATCTGCTCTAAAATTTCCTGCTGGGCACCATTACCGATTGCCAACATCGCAATTACTGCTGCTACGCCGAAAATGATCCCTAAAGCCGTAAGCAATGACCTTAGCTTGTTTGCAATAACAGCTTCCAATGCAATGTGAAAATTGGCTAACAAGCGGGTTTTATTGTCTGTAATCATGCTCAGTACTCCGTTTCGATCTGAGTAAGATTTTCAGCATCTGCGGAAATATCCTGTAGCTCTGGGTTTCTCTTACCGTTTAGCTCATCCAACAAGTTGACTGCTACATTTTCCGACCAATTAGGTGTGGATAAATAGACCTGCTGCCCCACCTGAAGTCCTGATTCCACTATCACATAATTTGAATTGGACAATCCCAATTTGACTTCCTGTTTTTTACCGGATTTCAAATGGACATAATTGATGCTGTCATTTTCCGTATAGAGCGCTTCTAAGGGAATAAAAGTAGCTTCTTCAATTTCTTCTGCCACTATGGTGTTGCTCGTTGTCATCGCAGGCCTTAAGAGGGGATCTGATTCATTGACTACTATCGTAACCTCAAAAACCTTGGCATCGGAATTGGGCCTTTGCTGCCCTACATTGGCCACTTTAGTGACTTTTCCGGTAAGCTTTTTCTCCGGAAATGCATCTAGCCCCAGCTCAACCCGCTGTCCTGCTTCTACTTTTCGAATATCAACTTCATTGATATAAGTGATGCTTTGCATGTGAGTAAGATCCGGCAGCGTCGCTACTACTGGATTCCATGAAGAAACCTGAGACCCTTCTTTGATTTTTCCACCACGGCCCCAGACATAGATGACCATCCCATTTTGGGGAGCTGTCACTGTAAATTTCTCCAAGACCTCCTCTATTTGGTTCACTTCAGTTTGTACATCCTTTAGCTTGGCAGACACTTCCACCATCCTGGCTCTTTCCTGCATCAGCTTGATCCTGTACCTGTCTTTAGCTTGCTGCAAATCCCTTTTTGCCCTTTCTACACTGTTTTCATTTTGCTTGATGATGGCAGGAGGTTCGTATTGGGATTGCTCTAACACCAGCTCTCTTTCTTCCACGTCATATTGAAGATTAAGAATATTATCTCTTTCCTGTCTCAACACTAAGGAGGTGTCCAGTTGGGTTTGCTCAAAAAGCGCTAGGGTCTGTTCCAGATCCAGCCGCTTGTCTTCCAATCTGCCAAACAGCTCTGTCCTATCCAGCACTGCAACAACATCCCCCTTTTTTACAACGGTCCCTTCGTCTACCATCTCTTCAATGGTAAAATTCCCCACTCTAAACCTCCTGGCTTCTGTAGGACCTAAAACCTGCACTGAATTTAATGCCTGCAATTCTCCGGAAGTACTTATTTCCACTTTAAACTTCCCAGATTTCACCTCTGCGAGGATTTCGTTGCCTTCATTTGCTGAATCGGGTCTAAAAAGAAAGTAGGCCAGAATAGTCAAAAAAAATACAGTAATCCCTATATATATGTTTCGTTTTCTCATTTCCATTATCGGCTCAAATAGGTTTCCCTCAAAATTACTCCAAATCAAATTGGGGATTAGTCCAATTGGCATTTTATAAAGCCATTGACATAATTATCCCGTAGTTTATCTTGAAAGAAAATCTTTATTATCTATATCCGCAATTTTACCACTAACCAATTTAAATAAGTGCCAAGATCAATCCGATACTAATAGATATTGGATACTTATTGATAACTTGTCCCGGTTTATCGGGATTAGCTAGAAATCATAGGTTTGTCCAATTATTTAGGTTCTACTGGTAAGAAAGCGGATAATCATATTTCCTTTTACCCATTTCGGAAAATTCTTAAAGAGCCGAAAAAAAAGATATTGTTACCTTTGAGCGCAAAATCAAGCAGGCATGAAAACAATCATAAGTTTTGTCATCAGGTATATCCCCAGAAAGTACCTTCAATTGGTCTCCCACTTATTCCTGAGGGTATTGGCAATTTTTTATAAAGGAAACAAGGTATCCTGCAATGTCTGTGGAAGTAATTTCAGGAAATTTCTTCCCTATGGAAGAAAAGCCCGCGAAAATGCCCTTTGTCCTAACTGTCTGTCACTGGAAAGACACCGATTGATGTGGTTATTCCTCCAAAAAGAAACCGAATTTTTCACGAAAAAACTCAGGGTTTTACATATCGCTCCCGAAATCTGTTTTATAGACAGAATGGAAAAGCTGCCTAACCTGGAGTATATCACTGCGGATTTGGAATCCCCACTTGCCAAAGTAAAAATGGATGTACATGATATTCCCTTTGAAGCTGAAAGCTTTGATGTGGTATTTTGCAATCATGTCATGGAGCACGTAGAGGATGACCTACTGGCATGTAAAGAGATCAATCGTGTCCTCAAACCTGAGGGCTGGGGAATCATCCAATCCCCGGTATACGACCTTGAAAAAACTCTGGAAGACAAATCCATTACCGAACCTGCAGAAAAGGAAAGACGCTTTGGCCAAAGGGACCATGTGAGAAAATACGGAAAAGACTATGCCCAAAGACTGAGTAAATCAGGGCTTAATGTGACAGAGAACCTATTCGTTAAGACACTGCCCGACAACCTAGTTGAAAAGCACGCACTCCCAGAAAATGAAATTATTTTCCTCTGCAGAAAAGGCTCTGTCAGCCCCTGACCCATTTTCTCATCAACTCCGAAGCTAAGCCTGTCCCGTAGGCCAAGAGCTGACCAAAAGAAAAAATGAGAGATAATACTGCGGTTTTGGGACTTTTGAACTTAAGTCCCGAAGAAACCAAAATGGCCAAACTCCATAATCCCAATAAAAGCAACTGAAGCTGAAAAACCCTGACATCGATCAATAATACTACCGGCAAGGAAAGTAAAAACATTCCAAATCCCAGTGGCAATAGATGAACAGGTTTGATGGCCTCAGGGTGAAACCTGGATACATTCACCCTATTTCTTCCAAATGAATAACCCTGCCTGATAAAGCTCCAGAAAGTATTTTTTCTTTTGTGATATACAAAAGCCTCCCGAACCAGCTCCAGTTTAAAACCTGCCTTTTTAATCCGGATACTGATTTCTATATCCTCTGCTTGATTTGGATCCACAAAACCTCCGATTTTCTGGTAGACCCTTTTCGAAAAACCCATATTGAATCCTCTGGCCTGGAATTTTGAAGGATCCTTCAATTTACCCCTAATCCCCCCAGTAGTCAGGAAAGATGTCATGGCAAAGTCCATGGCTTTTTGGGCATCGGAAAAACCTGTTTCCGCCGCATCCGGTCCCCCATGAGCATCCAGATTACGCTCCAAAATCGCAGCGGAAAGCAAGTCCAGGTAATTAAATGGAATGATACAGTCAGAGTCGAAGAAGACAAAATAATCTCCTTTCGCCTGATCAATGCCAAAATTCCTAGCGAATCCTTGACCCACATTTTCTATAAAAAAATAGCTGATGTTCAATTGATCTACCATCTGCTCACAAATTTCCCGACAAGTATCTGAAGACCCATCTTCCACTATCAAAACTTCAAACCTTTTATAGGTTTGTTCTTTGAGGCTTTGCAGAAGTTCTGAGACTTCCTGAGGCCTATTGTACACCGGTATGATAATGGAAAATTGCATCAACTAAAGGAAGTTGATCTCTTCATCTATATTGTAATCTGCCTTCCGGCTATTATTGGAAGTCATCATCTCTGCCAAAAATCCTGTCAGAAATAGCTGAACCCCGACAATCAGGGCTACCAATGCGAGGAAAAACAAGGGCTGATCGGTAATATCCCTGACCCTAAAACCTCTGTAGACGCCATAGACTTTCTCAAAAATCAACCATGAGGTAATGATAAAGCCGGCCAAAAAGGATACTGTCCCCAATGACCCAAAAAAGTGCATTGGTTTCTTTTTGTACCTATTTACAAATGAGACAGAGATCAGGTCAAGAAATCCATTCAGAAAACGCTCTATACCAAATTTGGTCTGACCGTATTTCCTGGCCCTATGCTCTACCACTTTTTCTCCAATATTTGAAAAACCATTCCATTTGGCTATCAATGGAATGTAACGGTGCATCTCTCCGTATATGTGAATATTTTTGACAACCTTATTTTGATATGCTTTGAGCCCACAATTAAAATCGTGTAACTTTATTCCGGAAATGATCCTTGTCACCCAGTTGAAAAACCTGGAGGGAACCGTCTTGGTGATAGGGTCATGCCTTTTCTTTTTCCACCCTGACACGATTTCATACCCTTCAATTACTACCATTTCATAAAGATGGGGAATTTCATCTGGGCTATCCTGCATATCCGCATCCATGGTGATGACGACTTCACCTTGGGCTTTACCAAAACCAATATCCAAGGCTGCTGATTTGCCATAATTTCTGACAAAATTCACTCCTTTCACACTCGGATTCAATTTTGAAAGCTTACAGATTTCCTCCCAAGAACGGTCAGTACTCCCATCATTGACAAAAATGATCTCATAAGAAAAAGCATTCTCTTCCATTACCCTTTGGATCCAATTATGGAGTTCTGGCAAGGATTCCTGCTCATTAAATACGGGAATAATGACCGAAATCTGTATCATTAATAGGTGTATTCTTCTTTTTTCTGCACAATTGCGGCTACTATAAGGCCGATTACAAGCACTCCTAACATTACATTGATAAATGTAGCGATTCCCATAAACTCTGTGGTTTGGAAAAACTTCATAAACTCGGGAATCTGATCCGGATCTATTTCTGGCGCTCCCATCCTTTCTCTCATTTCTTCCTGAGCCTCCTGTATCCGTACCAAGTAATCGGTGTCTATAAATTTGAGATACAGGTAAAGCCCCACTGCCCGGATAGCACCACCAATGACACCAATCAACGCAATAAGCCCGAAAGCCCTTCCAAAGGAAATCAGCCCTTCATTGTCATCTTTGTATTCTTTGCAGGCCAAAAAATACACTGTAAATGCCAGTATCAATGTTACTAAAAACGAAATGACCTGCATGGCTACTCCTTGCGTCGCAAAATCAAAAACTGTGGACACAATAATGTAAATCAAGCCTATGAGTCCGTAAATTAGACCCCATTTTTTGGCTACATCGCCTACTGTAGTTTTTTCTTCCATGATTTCAGTTTGTTTTTCTTAAAATTATAGAAATAATGATTGTAAAAAACAGCCCAAAGACAATTTTCCAGATAAAGTCGTTGAGGGCTATCTGAAAAACATTTAATTCCTGAATACTCTGAAGGGTTTTTTCAAAGATTTCTTCACCATACTGCTCTATTGTGAAATCCTTTTTTTCAAGAGTTATGGCTACTTTATTTTCTCTAATTCTCTCAAAGAGCTCAGGCCAGGCGAATAGCCCCAAAAGAATCCCAACAAATGATACAACTGCGTTTAAAACATATACAACAAAGCCGACTGTCATCCCTTCCGCGAAGCTTAAGTGGTTTTGATTTACTTTTTTTCTAATAAAATAAAGGGTCGCCCCAATAAAGAAAGGTGTGACGGCAAAGCTGAAAACAATGCTCATCAATGTAGGATCATTGCCAAGAAGCCCCAGAATAAAAAAGGCAGCCAAGGACAGAATTCCCGCCAAAACTCCGATTTTGGTGGCGTAGGTAAAGTATTTTTTCATTTAAAATTTAGCAAGTTTGCCCTTATTGAATACCAGTTTCACTTTCCCTTTTAGCTTTTGGCCCATCCATGGGTGATTAGCAGATAAGGACAGGTTGGAGTTCCTGTCGTACAACCATTCTTCCTGAGGATCAAAAACGGTAAGGTTTTGGAGATCCTCCACCGAAGTTCCTAATACTGAATCTGGCCCATCAGTAATCTTAGAAATCAATAATGGCCAACCCAATTCCTCACTTAATCTATTGAGTCCTGGAAGAAAAGTCTGAAGACCTAACATTCCAAATTGAGCCAAATCAAATTCCATATACTTGGCATCAAAATCCTGGGGTTGGTGGTTGGACACGATAGCATCAATGGTACCGTCTTTCAACCCTTCCATCAGCGCATCTTTGTCCTCTTGAGACCTAAAAGGAGGCATCACTTTATAATTCGAGTCAAAAGACGTCAGATCTTCTTCTGAAAAAATCAACTGATACAAAGAAACATCCGCCGTAACATTCAGGCCAAGTGATTTGGCCTTTCGGATTTTGTCAACAGCTCCTTTGCTACTGATGGTCTGGAAGTGCATTCTACCTCCAGTATACGTCAAAACTTCAATATTTTTTTGAATAGCTACATCCTCAGCAATATTTGGTATACCTTTCATACCCATCCGGGTAGAAACGGTCCCTTCATGCATCTGTCCAAAAAGTGCCAGTAAAGGCTCAAAGCTATGATCAAACAAAACGCCTTGAAACTTCTTCAAATATTGCAAGGCTTTCATCAACCTATCCGGGTTGGATAATGGCTTTAACCCATCGCCAAACACTGTCACGCCTTGACTGTGCAAGTCAAGCATATCCGTAAAATCCTCTCCATGGGCATCTTTGGTGACAGCAGCCTGAATCAAAGGCTCAGTAATCCAGTTTTGGGTCTTGGCTTTAAAGAATTGAATGTCATTTTTATTTTGAAAAGCGGGAATAGTATTAGGTAAAACCACAGCTTTTGCAAATCCGCTTGCTGCCAAAAGCTCTCCAAGGCTATCAAGCGTTTCTTTGTATTCTTCTCCAGGTTCTCCAGAGCTGCACCTCAAATCAGTCCAACCTTTAGAACCCAAAAATGAGGAACAATCAATCACCTCATCATATTTCCCTTCTTTTACATCATTTACAAAGTGAACTTTGCCTTCTTTTATGATAAAATTTCTAGCTGAGTGGATTTTTCCCGAATCAATAACCCTTAAGGACCGAAGTAAAACAGACATGTCTTTTTGATTTGTGCAAAACTGCAACATTATTCAATAAAACGGAAATACAATAGAAATAAGGTAGAAATATTATGGAAATACGGCATAAAATAGAGTTTAGCCAAAATCCATTATTCAGGATATTCAATGGATATTAGATGGATACTGATTGATATTGGCTGATACTAAATGGATATTTCTAAAAGCCAACACAGCAAACCTTATCAAAAGCGAAGCATTATCTGTGTACATCTGTGAGATCTGTGGTTCACAATCGAGAGGTTACCAGCAAAGGAGGCCATGACACTTTTAGGGTACCGAAGCTGCTTCTTCCATCAGTACTGAAAACCTTAATTCTTACTCCTCTCTTCTTTGTTCTTTGTACTTGGTATTTCTTTTCTACCGCGGCGGAGCGGAACCGGAAGAGGTGGACCAAAAACAGTCCTGATCAGGGCATCCAACCCTTCCCCCGGTACTCCAACCCCCAAAACCTGCTCCTTCATCCTTCATCCTTCATACTTGGTACTTGGTACTATTACCCCCCATCCCCTAAAACACAAAAAAGCCTCCCAGTTTCCTGAAAGGCTCTATAATAATGGGGCGGCGATCCCGACATTCGGGACAGGCTCTACTCTCCCGTGCGCCGCGGCGTACCAGTACCATCGGCGCTGCAGGGCCTGTCCGTCATGGTGGAGCTTATCCGCCACACCGGACCTGGACAGGAAGATGTGGGCAAAAACAATCCTGTTCAGGGCATCCAACCCTTCCCCCGGTACTCCAAACCCCAAAACCTGCTCCTTCATCCTTCATCCTTCATCCTTCATACTTGGTACTATTAACCCCCATCCCCTAAAACACAAAAAAGCCCCCCAGTTTCCTGAAAGGCTCTATAAATAATGAGGCGGCGACCTACTCTCCCGGGTGTAACCCCAGTACCATCGGCGCTGCAGGGCTTAACTTCTCTGTTCGGGATGGGAAGAGGTGGAACCCCTGCGCGAGGCCGCCATGTCTT
>NZ_RPHB01000017.1 GCF_019343195.1 Arthrospiribacter ruber | reverse complement strand
GCTGATGTATCCCTTGTCCAGGCAGGAAGCAACCTGCGCTATGTGATCTCTGTGACCAACAACGGTCCGAGTGATGCGCAGGAGGTAATCGTGAGCGATGTGCTTCCGGCAGGAACCACCTTTGTCTCTGCCGACAACGGCGGTACAGAGGACGGGGGCACCGTAAGCTGGAGCCTTGGCACGATGACCCCTGGTCAGAGCATTGAACTGGAGCTGATCGTGTCAGTTGGTGAAGACCTTGAGGACGGCACGGTGATCAGGAACACCGCTGTGGTCGATAGTCCAACGGATCCTGACGGGCCTAAGGAATCCGATCCTGAGGATGTGACAGTGGAGAATGATGCGAGGGCCAAACTTGAAATAGAAAAGACAGCCGGATCTGCTACAGTAGTAGCGGGCACGGAGCTGAATTATACAATAACTGTAAGCAACACGGGTACAGCAATAGCTACCGGTGTGACGGTATCCGACGAACTTCCTGAGTTCACGGAGTTTGTGTCCACTGACAACGGCGGAGAGCTTACGGGCAATACGGTCAACTGGGATCTTGGAGATCTGGGAGCAGGTGAATCGGTGACGATCAATCTGGTACTGTTTGTTCCTGCTGATGTTGAAGCGGGCACGATGATCAGAAACGTTGCTGTGGCTGACAGCCCTGACGATCCTGACGGGCCTGTGGACAATGATCCTGATCCTGAGGATGATGTAGAGGTGGTGACCGAGGCAGATCTATCTGTTATGAAATCTGCTGATGTATCCCTTGTCCAGGCAGGAAGCAACCTGCGCTATGTGATCTCTGTGACCAACAACGGTCCGAGTGATGCGCAGGAGGTAATCGTGAGCGATGTGCTTCCGGCAGGAACCACCTTTGTCTCTGCCGACAACGGCGGTACAGAGGACGGGGGCACCGTAAGCTGGAGCCTTGGCACGATGACCCCTGGTCAGAGCATTGAACTGGAGCTGATCGTGTCAGTTGGTGAAGACCTTGAGGACGGCACGGTGATCAGGAACACCGCTGTGGTCGATAGTCCAACGGATCCTGACGGGCCTAAGGAATCCGATCCTGAGGATGTGACAGTGGAGAATGATGCGAGGGCCAAACTTGAAATAGAAAAGACAGCCGGATCTGCTACAGTAGTAGCGGGCACGGAGCTGAATTATACAATAACTGTAAGCAACACGGGTACGGCCACAGCTGGGTCGGTGAGTGTGAGTGACGAACTTCCTGAGTTCACGGAGTTTGTGTCCACGGACAACGGCGGAGAGCTTACGGGCAATACGGTCAACTGGGATCTTGGAGATCTTGGAGCAGGTGAATCGGTGACGATCAATCTGGTACTGTTTGTTCCTGCAGATGTTGAAGCGGGCACGATGATCAGGAACGTAGCGGTAGCTGACAGCCCTGACGATCCTGACGGACCTGTGGACAATGATCCGGATCCGGAGGATGATGTAGAGGTGGTGACCGAGGCAGATCTATCTGTTATGAAATCCGCTGATGTATCCCTTGTCCAGGCAGGAAGCAACCTGCGCTATGTGATCTCTGTGACCAACAACGGTCCGAGTGATGCGCAGGATGTAAGTGTGAGCGATGTGCTGCCGGCAGGAACCACCTTTGTGTCTGCCGACAACGGCGGTACAGAGGACGGCGGCACCGTAAGCTGGAGCCTTGGCACGGTGACCCCTGGTCAGAGCATTGAACTGGAGCTGATCGTGGCAGTTGGTGAAGACCTTGAGGACGGCACGGTGATCAGGAACATTGCCGTGGTCGATAGTCCAACGGATCCTGACGGGCCTAAAGAGTCCGATCCTGAGGATGTAATGGTAGATAATGATCTTAGAGCGTTATTGACTATTGAAAAAATTGCAGGATCTTCTTCTATAGCCGCTGGAGCAGAATTATCCTATCAAATCACTATAAGTAATAGAGGTACTGCATCAGCGACGGATGTTACCGTGACTGATCCTATTCCGGAGGGGACTTCATTTGTTTCAGCAAATCTTGAAGGCAGCCTTTCCAATGGAATAGTGATCTGGAACCTTGGGACTATTGAACCAGGTGCATCTGTATTGCTTGAATTGACCGTGATGGTTGATGAAACGCTGGCTGCTGGAACAGTCATAAGCAATATCGCGACAGTGGAAAGCCCAGATGATCCTGAAGGTCCTAAAGAAAATGATCCAACAATAGTAGAAGTGGAAGAGGGTGATCAGGAGCTTACTTCAGTTCAAGTCGAGAAATCAGCGGATGTAGAATTTGCTTCACCTGGAGACATGGTGGAATTTACTATCAGGGTTACCAATACAGGCAATCATCCGGCAATTAATGTGGAAATATTAGATCAGGTTCCAGCTGGGTTAATGCCGATAAATGCAAATAGAGGTGGTGAAATCGAGGGTCAGACGGCTATCTGGAGATTTGATTCGATTATGCCGGGTGAAACAGAAACAGTGATTCTCACTGCAATGGTAACAGCTGAAGAGGGCTCCATTGTAAATAATGTCAGGGTTAGTGGTGATAATTTTGAGGATGAAGATGATGATTCAGACCCTATTAGCCTTAATAAAGTTGACTTGGCAGTGATCAAGGAAGTCTCTTCAAACATAGTAGGGGTCGGAACCCAATTCCAATACAGGATTACGATCTCCAACAACTCTGATACTGAGGCCACAGAAGTCGAAGTCAGTGACTTTTTACCTATAGGAGTAAGATACCTTGACTCCAGAGTTGAAAGAGGTTCTGTAAGTTACGATGCAACCTTGAGAGTTTTAACTTGGGAAGTAGCCTCTCTTGAACCTGGGACTACCTTGACAATGGAAATGGATGTCTTGGCTGAAACACCTGGAGAGAAGTCAAACACTGCAAGGGTGAATTCTAGAGAGTTGGATCTCAATGAGACAGACAATACGTCAACTGTCAGTCATACTCAAATTGAATTTGAGATTCCAAATGTGTTCACACCAAATGGTGATGGAATTAATGATACCTGGGTGATCAAAGGTATTCAGGAGTTTTTCAGTTCAAACAGCTTATTGGTGGTGAACAGATGGGGTGTTGAGGTTTACCGTTCTGAAAACTATGCAAATCAATGGGATGGAGGCAACCTTTTGGAAGGTACTTACTACTATCAATTGACAGTAATAAGGCTTGATGGCACTCAAGAAGTATTCAAAGGTTATGTGACAATTTTAAGATAAGCATTATGAAAAAGATTGGTTTAGTTTATATATTATTAGTATCCGTTATCTTCTTGCCCGATGCATATGGACAACAGGTTCCACAGTTTAGTCAGTACATGTTCAATCCTATATTCATCAATCCTGCTTATGCAGGTTACAAAGAACAGCTTTATGTACAGACATACTATAGGAAACAATGGGCAGGGGTGACTGGAAGTCCGGAAACAATAGCAGTGGCTGCTGATGGCTTTTTGCCTGACCAAAATTTAGGTGTTGGGATTGTAGGTATGACAGATAGGTTGGGAGCGATGAGGAATAATTCTATTTATGCAAAATTGTCGTACCATTTGAGACTGACAGAAACGGGGTTTCTGAGTTTTGGCCTTGGGGTAGGATATGTGAGCTCATTGATAGATGGTAACCTTCTCACGCCTGGTGATGTAAATGACCCCACGGTACCGGGTGCAAGAAACCAGATTGCTTACCCGGATTTAAAAGCAGGTGTATTTTATTATGATGACAAATATTTTGCCGGTATAGCCTTTGACAATTTGTTGACTCCAATCCTGGACTTTGATAATGGAGAGGTAATGGCTGAACCCAGAAACCACATGAATTTATCTGCTGGAATGTGGATCGATGTCAACAGTGATATTGCCTTCCGACCTTCATTTATGTTCATGGATGATTTTCGGACGCCCTCTAGACTGGACCTTAATGCATCTTTTGTGTTTGTTGATAAATTTTGGGTTGGCGCTTCTTATAGGACAGCTTTGGATTATGCAGGAAGATCTTTGTCTGAAAATCTGAGAAACAGTACAGGGATAGTAGGGCTTATAGAAATTTTTGTGACAGACGGTTTAAGGGTGGGGTATGCCTATGATCATAACATTACAGGGTTTAATGTGAGGTCTTTTACAACCCATGATATTTCCATAGGTTATTTGTTACCGGCACGAAGGGTAAGGTCACTTTCTCCACGAAACTTCTAATGAATTCATGATGAACAATTATAGAAATGTAATTATTGTTTTCTCTTTAATTTTATTGAATGGTTGTACTCTTTTTAAGGGAGGGAACCTTAAAACCGCAAAAGAGAATGAACGGATGTTCAATTATTCAATAGCCAAAGAATCATATATGGCTGCCTATGAAAAAAAGGAAAGTGAAACAGCCCTTAGAGGGCTGGCAAATACGAGCTTAAAGCTGAGAGAGTTTGAACAGGCAGAGTCTTGGTTTTCAAGACTTGAACGATCCGGTTTAATGGAGGCTATTGATTATTACCAATATGCCACAGTTCTTCAGGCCAATGCTAAATTTGATGAAGCGCTGCATTTTTTGGAAAAATATAAAAGCTCCGGAGATGGAGAAATTGGAACGGAAAAACTTACTGTATTGGAGGAATCCCTGAAAATGGGGAAGGCAATATTGAATTCTGAATCCAATATTGCCTTGGAACCAGTAGCTGGGGTAAACACAGAATATTCGGAGTTCGGGTTTATTTATGATGAAAATAGACCACTTTTTGTTTCAGACAGACTGGATAACAAGGATGGCAGAATTAATACCAGAAATGCATTCAAAAGCGAAAGATACGGTTGGACCGGTAATGGTTTTCTTTCAGTCTTTACTTTGTCTTATGACCTTGAAACAAACTCAGGAAGTACTGTTCAAAAGGTTGAAGATTACCAACATCCCTATCATATTGGACCGGTTTATGAAAGTGAGGTGCACAAATTTCACATAAAAACAGAGCCTGTAAGTGGGGGTAGTCCATTTTCTTTCAAAAGAAATGATATAACCGTATTTCCAGGAATGTATCATGCCCACCTTCAGGAAGATGGAGAGTGGTCAGAAGAAAAAGGGTTTGGATTTAATTCCCCTTTGGAATATATGGTAATAGATCCTTTTTGGGATAAAGATGGAAAAACCCTTTTCTTTGCTTCTGACATGCCGGGAGGTTATGGAGGTTTGGATTTATATAAAGTAACATTGTTGACAGATTCCACTTGGGGTGAGCCTGAAAATTTAGGCTCTAAATACAATACTATCGGAAATGAGCGCTCTCCGTTTATTTATGACGAAGACTTCTATTTTTCTTCAGACGGACATCCAGGTTTGGGTGGACTTGATGTTTTTTTGATAAGGGAGTATAAAAACAATAGGGGAACAATTGAAAACCTAAAAGCCCCAATTAATTCCAATAGAGATGACTTCTTTTTTACCAGAACTGATACGGATTATGCCTTTCTTTCATCTGACCGTGAAGGCGGAAAGGGTAGTGATGATATCTACAGAATACAATACAATATTCAGGAGTTTGTATTATTAATGGGGGAGGTGTTGGCTAAAGATACAGGAAACCCCATATCCAATGCTGTGGTTACTGCAGTTAATAAAGATACAGGTGTAAACTTTAGATATGTTACCAACGAAGAGGGGAAATTTGAATTTCAAGTGCCTGTTAGAACACCTTTTGGGATTTCTGCTACAGCCACTGATTACATGCGTGCTCAAATAGACGAAGCCCTTAAAGGAGATAAGAGTGAACAGGATGCCGGACAGAAATTTGTTCAGTTGTATCTTGATAAAATGGAAAGAGAAAAAATATATACGGTTGAGAATATTTTCTATGATTTTGATAAATGGGATATTAGGGAAGATGCTAAACCTGAATTGGTTAAGCTAGCTTATATTTTGCTGGAAAATCCGACTTTGAAAATTGAACTTCATTCCCATACTGATTCGAGGGGGACAGAAAAATACAATCAGAGGTTATCTGATAGAAGGGCCCAGTCAGCTGTCGACTTTATAGTGTCTTTAGGTGTGAGTAAAAGCCGTATTTCTGCAAAAGGTTTTGGAGAGTCTCAATTGAAAAACCATTGTAAAGATGGTGTAGATTGCTCTGATGATGAGCATCAGGAAAACAGAAGAACTGAGTTTAAAATTTTGGATTATTAAGGAAATTCAATTCAAAACCAACTTGTTCTTTCTTGAATCAGTTTACTTATATTTTCTGAATATTAAATATGGAAATTAAAGGTCCATCAGCCTTGAAAAAGAGAACTGATGGACCTAATTTATTTATTCTTCGCTTGCCTCCGAAGTTTCCAAAACAAAGGCTGTAACAGTTCCTACGGTCATCGTTTCCAGTTGGTCATCTCCATGATTAGCTGTGTAGGCGTAAACTATACATCCGCTTGCATCAGAAGATGTTACCTCATAGTTGAAATCGATGAAATCCTCCTCAGACCAATATACCCTAAAGTTGTTGTTACCTTCCTCAAGACTAAGTTCAGATAATTCTGAAGAATATATGTAATGCTCATCTTCACTTGATTTCTGTACTTCGAAATCGACTTCTGACTCTTCTTCGCCATCTAATGCAAACAGCCTGACCTTTTCAGTATCAAAGCCCTCCTCATCCATTATTAGATTGTCATCTTCATCAGTCAGCACCATAGCAAAAGACCTTAAAGTCTGATCTGTACAAGGATCAGGATCATCATCGCTACAAGAAGTAAGATAGCTCATGGATAGGACTGCAATCAGAATTGGTACTAGTTTTCTTAAATTCATTTTGAAATTATTTTGTTAAACATTGAAATGATTTAAGAGCGCTCTTGATTACCAAACGGGTGATCATGGGTATGTGCTACATGTAGATGAAAAAAAATGTAAATTATTACAGAACTTAAATCTTGAACAATGTGGTAGCTAGAATATGTTATTCTTTCAAAATTGGAGTTTAGCGCTTTTATTCCCCAGTTATTTTCATAAAATTTTTATCGAACAATAGCAATCAATTTCATTAAGATCTAACTGTCACTTTTATGACAAAGCTGGATTTAACAAATTATCATCTAAAATATGAAATCTTCCCAAAAGTCCCGAAAGCAAAAGCTTTATGATTTGATTTAAGTCAATAAGTCATGTTCATATACCAAATTATTTTTCCTTCAATACTGTGTTCTAAAATACGGAGGCCTTCAAGGTTGTTGGCCTGAAAATTTCCGATGTCAAGTTTGGCGAGTAACTTGCTTTTTTGGTTTGACTTGTCCATCTAAAAATTTACACATTCCGGCAATGTGTTGGGTTGCGTAACTTTGAGATATCCTTTGAGCGTAAGAGCGCGGGATGTAGAAACCAATCCTATAGACCCATATGGTATTGCTCCCGATGTCTTTTTGGACAAATCTGAGGATGTCCTTGAATTTCCATTGCGGCATATGCGGCAATTGATTGAAATCAAAAACTTAGGAAATGAATAAGCTTGACGCGTTTCTTTAACCTCTTTAACATTTTACATGAC
Organism: Arthrospiribacter ruber; assembly: GCF_019343195.1. Lineage (GTDB taxonomy): Bacteria > Bacteroidota > Bacteroidia > Cytophagales > Cyclobacteriaceae > Arthrospiribacter > Arthrospiribacter ruber. The sequence continues at coordinate 22,585 of NZ_RPHB01000017.1, read as the reverse complement.
TAATTTGAATATTACTCACTCCTCAAGCTATCCACAGGATTCGCTAACGCCGCCTTTATAGATTGGAAACTTACTGTCATCAGAGCAATGACCATAGTCAGGATACCCGCTCCAGCAAAATACCACCATTCAAGATCAATCTTATAGGCAAAGTTGTCCAGCCAACTATTCATTAACAACCAAGCAACAGGCAATGCTATGATCCAACCAATAAGGGTTAAACCCAGAAAGCTTTTAGAAATCAAAGCGGATACATCTATAATCGATGCACCTAAAACCTTTCGTATACCAATTTCCTTAACCTTCCTCGATACCGTAAATGCTGTCATGCCTAATAAGCCCAGGCAAGAAATAAATATGGCTACAATCCCAAAAATCAGAATACACCTACCTGTCATCTGTTCAGAATGATAAAGACTTTCATACTCTTGATCTAAAAAATGATTAATCTATTGGCTAATCATCTGTTTCCCACTCTTCAGGAAACTTGTACCAAGACGTTGCCAATCCTTTTAGGTTCTCAGCGGTACATTCCCTGCAATTATCTGTTTCGGTCCATACCAGTTTGTCATTGATGTATATATTTGCTGTGATGCTGGGAGATGGACTTCTTTGGGAGTTTTCATCACACTCAGCACAAAAGGCTGTCAGAGCTTGTGAAATGATGATGGCAAATTCGAGCAGAAGCCTGACCCTGGCAAGCTGAGTGTTTTGCGTAATATTCTCCAGGGTTTTTGTAGGGTCATCGGCTATGAATACTTGAGGATGAATGAGCAAAAAGCCTATTACTCCTGATATTGCTAAAGTCAAATACCAGATGCCGGTTATCCGAACTGTTTTTACCAGGTTTTGAGGGATCGTATGCATGAATTTGCCATGGATTGGGAATGAAAGTAAACATCCCTGTCAAAGCCATTAAAGTACTTTTCATAAATCAAAGTATCCCTTTGGATCACAATAAGTGCAGTGGTTTGGGAGGCTATGGCCCATTCCTCAAAGCTGTCAAATCCAGTATTGGTGATCAGTTGATCAAACTTTGACTCTACATATACTTCTTCAGGAAGAGAAATGAATTGATTGGTTCTTTTGGCTCCCTGAATTCTGTGATTGTCAAAATTCCTGTAATCATAAACATCCGCTACATTCATTGTGATCAAGCGGTAAACATAGGTAGGGGAATATTTGATTGATAAAAGAAGTACAAGGATAGAAAAGATGAAGATTGGTACTAATACAAAAAATCTGAGAATATATTTCTTAGTTATCATATCTTGTTTGTTGGGCTTGAGGAATCGCAGGGAATTCGATTTGCTGTCATATGTAATTCTTTAAGGGGGTTAAGCCCTATATTTTACTTGCCAAACCTACTAATATCTTCAAAACTAAAAAATAATAGCTAAACACTGGTTGCGATTGAAACCGGAATACATTCACGATTAGGCACTACAGTTCTGACATAATTCATTATCAATGTTAATTCCCCAACCCAAAGTCCCAGTATCCCCGGCTTTGATGTAGTTTAGGTGTGGCTTTGAAGTAGGGGAGAAGGGGAGGGAATGAAAGGTGTATCAGCTTGAAAATCAAAATGCTTTTGTTAGAATTTTATAAAAATGAGTTTCAGTCTTTAAATTTATAAGAATCTTCGGTTGACTGATAAGTGAACCTTTGATTTTCAACGGGGCTAAAGGGTTTTTATAATTGGTTATCCACTGAAAATGTCTTTAAGTCCGTACTTAACCAGGATGTTATTGTTGGATCTTGGAAAAGTCTGCATGCCAGTTTTCCATATGAACGGCATGTGTGGAAAGATATGCCCCTTCTTTGTAATATCTGTCGTAAAAGTCAGTGTCAATATGATGGGCCTGAACAAACCCAGGCATCATTACCGTACTCCTGATCCCCGGAAATTTGCCGTACTTTTCATAAATATATTGGGAAACCTCACCCATGCAAATGGAGTATTTCAGAATTAGCAAAGGAAGTGGGAGCATCCCGTTCAGGATTGACCAAACGGTTTACCGAAATGGTGGGAGAGCCCCCGATAAAATACCTGACGGCATGGCGCATCCAACTGGCCAAGCATCTCTTACTTCAGCCCGGACAGGAAATCCAACAGGTTTCTTTACAAGTCGGTTACGAATCGGATGAGGCATTTAGCCGGGCATTTAAGCGCTATACAGGAGAACCTCCTGCCTCATGGAGATCCAAGGTAGGTTTAATTAATTAGATTTTATTCTGCATGACTCTGATGTAGAAGATCTTGTAAGTCTTATGCCATAACCTTCTATTTTGTCAGCTCACCTAAGATCTATATGAAATCATTTGTTTTTTTAATTTTAGAATGAAAGCCAAATGCTCGGCTCTTAACCAAAATTACTTGGGTATTTGATCCTTTTCAGCTGAATAATAATCCTTGATGACATACCAGGCCTTCTTTTTTTCTCCATCCTCAGATATCAGCCCTTTCCTGTTGAAACCCTGTTGATGGACAGGATGCATTCTTCCCAGAGACTTGTAGTCATACAACAACCAGGGAGAAACACCAACAAGGTTTGGAGTGGTTTTGAACATTTCTATCTGGTCAAGGTAAATTTGCTCCTGATAGCCTTCGGTCCAATTTGCCGCTTCATCCTGGGGAGTATCATTGTTTCCAAACTTTGCCTCACCCCCAAATTCAGAGATGAATATGGGCTTGTCAGGGAAGGCTACTTTCCATTTGGTTTCTGAAGGCTTGCCCTGCCATGGTATGTACCAGCCTATATATTCATTGATCGAAATAAGATCAGAATGAAGAAACAAGGTGTCCTGAATATCAAAGGTATGGTCTCTGTAGGTTTGGGAATTCGTTACATGAACCACCAATCTGGTAGAATCATTAGCCCTACATTTTTCTGAAAGTTCTATTAATTCCTTATCCCTATTTGCAGTGCCGGGATAGGTTTCATTGGATAAAGCCCAAACAACAACCCCTCCCCGGTTTTTATCCCGGCTGATCATTTCATTGAGCATGTTTTCCATTTTGTTGGGTACCAAGCTGTCCGAAAACTGGATATGTTGGTAAACAGGAAGCTCATTCCAAACCATCAGGCCCATCTTCTCTGCTTCTTTTACCATGTATTCGTTGTGCGGATAATGTACCAGCCGGACCATGTTACATCCCAACTCTTTGGCCGATTCAAGTAAAATTCTTGCATCATCCCTTGAAAAGGCCCTTGCCCTCTTATAAGGATTCTCCTCGTGGATATTCACTGCTTTGAGAAAAATGGGTTGCTGGTTTAACAGTACTTTATTTCCCTGTACTTCTATACTCCTAAACCCGATGGAGTCTATTACCACATCAGTTTTGCTTTTAATGATTACCTGATAAAGCTTTGGCTCTGAAGGAGACCAGAGTTCAGGTTTCATATTAAACTCAATACCTGCAAAACCCTCCGCATCAGTATTGGCGACGTGGCGCAGATCGAGTTCCGGGATTTCTACTGTTACTTCCTGCTTGGCCTGATTTCCGTTTAACCTGACCCATCCCAAAACAGTATTCAAACTGCCTTTTTCCAGCTGGATGAAATAATCTTCGATAAATGATACGTCAGTTTCAACCAGGTCCACATCCCTGGTGATTCCCCCATAGTTGAGCCAATCAAATCCCACTCCAGGCAATCCCTTAGGCAAGCGGCGGTTATCAACTCTTACTATCAAAGAGTTTTCCCCCTCCTTGATTTTTTCGGTGATTTCAAATTGGAATGGAGTGAATCCACCTTCATGGCTTCCGATTTTCACTCCGTTCAGGTACACATCGGCCAGGTAATTGACTGCCCCAAAGTGGAGAAAAACCCGCTTCCCTGATTTAACAGAATAATTGAATGGCTTTTTATACCAGACGATTCCCTCATAATAGTTGAGTTCTTTCATCTGGGTGTTGAAGTCTCCCGGGACATTCAATACCGGACCGCCTTCGAAGGAATATTCGAAAAAGTCAGTCTTAAGTTGGGGCTTTTTATCCAACCAAACCTGACGGTAATCACCGCTGCCTGAGGGATCAATGATTGCATTCCATTCACCGTTTAAGCTTATCGTTTCCCTGGCCTCGACATTGACCATTGCGGTTTGGCCAGGGGAGATGTTAATACTTCCTAATATGCATAGAATTATCAGGATCAAATTCTTCAAGAAGGTATTTTCGAATTTATTCATTGTTTTTGTTTCAATACCGACAATTAATCCATGATTTGTCTTGAGGACTGCCTTGCTGCCAGCTGCCATTCTTTATCGGTTTTTATCCATACATTGGTAAATCTCCTTGGTATCCACTCTTCTTTATTGGTGACCATACTGGCTGGTTGCTGCAATTCCTTGCCCATTACTATGGCAATGTTGTCATTGAAAGTAATTTCCTCAACGATTCTTTCAACGGCTGGGAATATGTGACCACTTTTCATCAATCCGATAATGTCTTTTGGAGTCACAATTTTCCCATTGGGATTGTTTACCACATAATTTTCAGACCATATCTGTAACAGCGCTGTGGTATCCCCCTGATCAAGCAGTTCAGTCCAATGTTTTTCCAATCTCCTGATTTCTTCCTCCTCTTCAGACTGTCCAAATGACACTGAGCTAATGAACAAGAAAGTAATCAGCAAGAAACAATGTGTTTTCATAAGTTTGTATGTTAGGTTTATTGAAGAATGACATTAAAGTTAATTGAAATTGATTATGTTTTTTGCTTTTTAAATACCTATCGGTAAGCTATGCTTTCATATCATAATCTTTCTGCCAAACTGCCAAAGCATGCACTCCATCCTGAAAAAGACTGGCAGTCCTACCTAATTCCTACTTTTTTCCACCCTTAGCAATACCCGTTTGGCAGAATCCAGAGCCTAGTTTTGCTGAAAATAATTATTAACAGTTAAATTTATCGTTATGAAATCTAGCTTAATCATTTTGATTGTCTTATTGACAAGTTGTGGATTATTAAATGCACAAGAGAACAAGAATTCCTCTGGAGGCAATTTCATTTATCCACAATTTCATGAAAATTTCTCAGCAGAAGAAAGTTGGGAAATCCATAAACAAGCTTACCAAAAGCAATTGAAAGCAGCTGGCTTAAGTGAATCAGAAATACAGAAAAAACTGATTGACTATGAAAATGAAAAGAAGTTGTTCATCGAAAAAGTAAAAAAGCAAAGTGAAGAAGCGGCTCTTCAAAGAAAAGAAGCGGAAATCCTCCGCAAACAAGCCGAAGAACAGAGAAAGCAAGCTGACATCCTCAGAAAGCAAGCAGAAGAAGCTCGAAAGCATGCGGAAATCCAAAGGCAACAAGCTGAAGTAATGAGAAAGCAAGCCGAACAAGCAAGAAATGAAAGTGCCCTAGAAAGGGTAAAAGCCGAGGAACAAAGAAAACAGGCAATGGCACAAAGAGAAATCGCAGAAAAGCAAAGAGAGGTGGCGGCTGAGCAAAGGGAAAAAGCTGAAGAAATGAGAAAGCTGGCTGAAATTCAAAGGAAAAAGGCCGAGGAGATTCGAAACAGCTTTGAAAATATTTTGTCAAAAAATCTTGAAATTTCTAAATCCTCAACTAAGATCGATCCAATCACGATCAACATTGAGAAAAAAACAACAATATACTTCAGCGTCCATAGCAGATTGAATTCAGGCAATATCTTGATTGAGATCTTCAATCCTAAAGGTGGGAAAGAAGCTGAGCTTTCACTGGAACACAAGCAAAAGTCAGGCTTTATTATAGCTGATGATTTTTCAAAATACACTAACGGATCGATTAACAAAACCATAGCTGATGCAGATGCTGGCGATTGGCAAATCAGAATCACACCAAAACAATCAGAGGGAAATGTCAACATTTCTGTTGGCAGATACATTAAACCTGCCACAGATGAGTAAGGTGTTAAGGATAAGATTTGTTTTAGTCATCCTTCTTTGGAGCTGGCAGCATGATGCATTCCCTAAGGATCCTGGAAAAATTTCGGGGACCTTATTGCTTGATGATACCTGGGAAAGAAAAGTATTTCTATCTCTAGTGGAGTCCTTCGAAAAGGAATTCACTTTCAGCAACAGCTTTATCTTAGCAACAACTGAATTGGATAGTTTGGGGAATTTTGAAATACCATTAGAGAACGTATCTACTGATTGGTCCATGCTTCGATTGCATGTGGTCAAGAAAGGTTTTGCTCCAAAGTATCTGGTGATTGGAAGTAATGAGGAAAATTATGTTTTGATCATAGCCAAAAGAGATTCTGAAATCAGGCTTTTCAATACAGAAGGCATGCCAGTCTTTGAAAACAAGGTCATTGAAGGTGCTCCTTATATGGAAACCTTTGATTACATATCAAGATTAGCAGAATATCCCAATGCGATTGACTATGAAAGCTCTCTAGTCGAAAAGGAGTTTATAGAAGATGTAGTAGCAGAAAAACTGAAGGCAGTAGCAGATACAAGCAGCAATCCATTGGTTTCTCTTTATGCACTCTACAAAACTGATTTCCTTTCTGATTACCAAAAGGATCCAGATTTTTATAAGGCATATCTTGCCAAAATGAAAAATGAAAGCGATTCATATTTTGATCCATTCAGAAGACAATTCCCTATTTCCAATTCTTTCCCATGGATTCTAGTCTTGACAATTACACTAGTAGGGACTCTATTTTTGGTTGGACTTTACATATCTCATAAAAGAAAACCAAAACTAGGAAAGCTGAGTGTTCAGGAAAGAAGGATTTTGGACTTGCTTCAGCAAGGTATGAGCAATCAGGAAATTTCTGATGCTTGCAATATTGAACTAAGTACCACAAAGTCCCATGTCGGGAGTATCTATTCCAAGTTAAAAATCAAATCCAGAAAGCAAGCTTTGGACATCAAAATCAAATAAGATTGTATGAATTTTTGAAACCATACTAAAGCCAATGAAGAAGGAGATTGAAAAATACAACTGATTTTCAGGAGATTACCCCTTCATTAATTTCAAATCAAAAAAAATATCACAACGCTAAATAGAATATTGGATCAGATCCCTGAAAACCAATGAGTATCAAATGAATTAAAGTTGATAAGCTATCAACCTAATTAGGCAAGTATTTAAAAATAATCAAAGTGAAACATTTCAATAATTTAATCCTAGTCAGTTTATTTCTGACTAGCCTAAATAATGGGTTTTGTCAAACAAATCAAGCTGTAAAAAGCCAAGCCACCAAAGTAGATCATTTAGAAGAACTAATTAATGTTAGCAACGCTTTAAATGGTATAGGAGTAATACAACAAAGTTTAAGTTTTGACGATGAGGAGTTTAACATTGATTATATCGTTGAAATTTATGAAAATGACATTCTTATTGAGGAGAAAACAATTTTTTCTGGACGAACTTATCATCAACTTGATAGTTTGAAGAGGAAGTTTATCAATAATCTTGTCTTGGCAATAAAGAGGGAAAAACCCAACTCAAGTGAATTTAGCTTTGTTTTTGGAAGTGATATCAACAAGGTACAAAATCAAGTCACGATTCATCAAGATTATATAAGGTCATTTGGCTTGAAAGAATTTGAAATTTCTAATTATCTTGAATTGAATAAGTCTATTCCTTTTGCTCTCTATGGTGCTTTTTGGGAGTTTGATTTTAATGGGATAACAGCCATGAGATTTTGCTCTACGAATGAAAAGTTAAAATCAAGGTCTGATGATCAAATCAATGGGAAAAGTCCATTTTATTACAAATTTAGCTTTAGACTGACCTCATAATCGAATAAGTAGGAGGGGAAAGTACAGAAAGTACCTGTGTAAAATAACCTTCAATTCATGGAAGAGTGAATTTTTCAACAAACATGCAATTTGCATTTCCGATCCTCTAGGACCTTTTCCAGATCAATGAGAGTTGTCTGTCACTCCCGTTTTTTCCCGGTAAACATCCAAAAGTCATCTTCTGTGAACCGGATGGTGTTCCCATCGTCCCCATTTTTGACAATTCTGCCAGTTGATTTTCCGACAAAGCTATTTCGTCTTCTTTAAGGGGATTGGAGATAGATCCGAAGCTATGATGACAGCAGGATGCTTATTCCTTCCAACAGGTTTAAAATTCCTCAGAGGTCAACTCATGGTTGGCCATGGCTCCGACGAGGTTTCCTGAAGCCACGGCATTGGCTACTGAGCGCATTGGGCTGGAATTGTCCCCACAGGCAAAGACTCCTTCCACAGTGGTTTTCTGGGTCATTTCCACCTTGATGAATCCATGCTCAGTCAGTTCGCAGCCCAGCATTTCAGGGATCGGACAATGCTGTTTTTGTTCAGGTCTTGAATAAATGGCTGTGACATCAAGGGAAGTATTGTCTTTGAATTGCACTTGGCTCAAGTGACCATTGTTGTGCTTGAGATGGTCGATTTCTTTTTCTACAATGTGGATGTTGTGCTTGCTGATCCTTTCGCTCTGTTCCGGAGTCAGGGTGGATTTTCCATTTGTAAAAACAGTCAGGTCTCTTGTCCAGTTGCGTATGAGTTGGGCATAGTGATAGGCAACATCTCCATTGGCCAAAATCCCGGTTGGCACACCTTTCACCTCATAACCATGACAGTAGGGGCAATGAATCACCGATATGCCCCAACAAGCGGAGAAGCCCGGGATATCAGGCATAATGTCTTTGATGCCAGTGGCAAAAATCAGTTTCTTAGATGTAAATACTTTGCCCTCTTCGGTAGTGATGGAAAATCCATTTTCAATTTGCTTTCCGCTATTGGCGAGGGCATAATGGAATTGTACAGTGTCATATTTCATGACCTGCGCTCTGGCTTTTTCAGCAATATCCTGTGGCTTTTCGCCATCTTGGGTGATGAAATTGTGGGAGTGAGGGGTCTGACGGTTGCAGGGCAAACCACTGTCTATTACCAAAACTTTTCTCAATGCCCGGCCCAAAGCCATGGCAGCGGATAATCCGGCGTAGCTGCCTCCAATGATGATGACGTCAAATTGAGTGGTTTCTGGCATAGAGCAGTTTTGTTTTGGTAGTGGAAATGGTAGTTTGCTTGCTTCCAATTTTATATCTGATTTTTCCATTGATTATATCTCAATTTAAAACAAACCCATACTTATGCAATTAAGTTGCATAAACATAATACGAAGTTCAATTATTTTTCCTTTGGAGGAAGAAGGTTTAATTAAATGCTATGCAAGGGAAACTGGTGTTTTGAAATTTGTATTTTTAGAAATTGAAACGCATTTAATGGTAATACCATCCGGTTGATTATGATCGAATATTTTCCTAATCAAGATTCTTCCCTTGTCACTGAATTACTCCAATATGCCAAGCGGTATGTGCGCCGTCAAGATGAAATTGAAGATGTGATCCAGGACATGTTCCTGACAGCCATTCAATCGGGAAAGGAGATAGAGGGTGATCAATTTCTTTTATGGGGAAAAGGCTTCATCAGAAACCATTCAGCTTTTGTAGCCCGTAGTGAAGGACGGCGACGCAAAAGAGAAGAGAAATTTGGTGCTATAGAACATTGTTCAGCCTTTGAAGTGAGTGTCCCGGAAAAGTTTATCCTCCAGCTGATCCCATCCCTAAGGGTGCTGTGCCGTTTGATTAACTCCGGACTGAACAGACAGGAAATTATGTATGCACTTGATATTACGGATACTGCCTTTCGGCAAAGATTGACTTCGATTCGTCAAAAATGGGATGCCTATTTGAGAGAATATGATTTGGAGACTGAAGTGCGAAGCCCTGTTCACCTCTTGGAAACAGGGTTGCTAAGGCAATCTTTAGTCAAAAGTATTCAACAGCACCTTCCACAATTAGATGAGGATATTAAAGTCATCGGGAGCCATGACCCTGATGGAAATTTATTGATTTTTTCTGGAAAACCAGCTCACAAAAAGAGGGGTGGCGGCAACTTACTATAAGGACAAGGGAAAGTATCCCTTTTGTTAAAGGATTCATATAACAAAACAACAACAAACAAAATGAAACTTAAGCAAGGCATTGGCGTGGTATTCAACGTCAAAGACATCAATCGCACAGAAAAATTTTACAAGGACATCTTAGGCATCCAAGTGGAGCGGCAATCCGGAGGAGACGAACCTGACTGGCTGATGGCAACGTTAGGTAATGGGGTCGAGCTCATGTTTTTTGAAGGGGAAGAGCAAATCGGCAGATCGCCAATTATTGTGTTTGAGCTGGAAGATGGTTATATGGAGACCGTATTAGAAAGCCTCTCTGAGAAGGGAGTGGAGATTGTGAACCCGGTTTCTGAAGCTCCTGGTGGATGGAGTGCTGATTTCAAGGATCCGGATGGGCATCCTTTGGCTTTCTACCAACTTGGTTCATTGCCATTAAAATAGACTTTGGCGTGAAAAATTCGGGCAGGCCTGATGATAAGGCTTGTCCGGATTTTATGATCGTGTATATTTAAGTTCCTGAATTTATTCAGTTGATTTTTCCTAGCCATGCTTTGTCATGAATCAGAACCCTGTTTTCCCTTTCAGTTTCTCCGCAACAGAAAAATCATCAACTTAAGATAATTTTTATCCAAAAGAATATTTCAACAAAAATGTGACGATTAAAAGCTAAACTAATATCCTACTTGTAAGCATCTCAATCATGTTTTAAAAAAGAGGATTGCTTTAACCTTTTCAGACAGCCAATCACTTCGTTCACGTAAGTTTTCCCTATGGGTATCTCTCTCCCTGCTACAAAAACGGCCTTATTTGACCATTGATCAATTTCATGGATCGGTACCAGAAATGAACGATGTATCCTTATAAAACTATCAGGCAATAGCCTTGAGATGTTCCCCATGGTCATTCTTGTAAGGGCCATCTTGTGGTATTTCCTGTGTACTTTAAGATAATCGGCATTAGCTTCTATATAGGTTATATCTGAAATCGGGATTTTAATTGTGGTAGCATCTACTTTGATAAAAATATCATAAGCATTTTGATCTTTGCCAAATTGATGGAAAACCACTGCTTTTTCTATGGCTTGGAGAAATCTTTCCAAACTGAAGGGCTTAAGTAGGTAATCAATCGCTTGAAGCTCGTAGCTCTCCAAGGCATATTCAGGATGCGCTGTGGTAAATATCACATGATATTCTCCTTCAATTGACCTGATGAAGTCCAGACCTGATTGAGAAGGCATATTTATATCTAAAAAAATCAGGTCTACCTTATGCTTGGACAACCACTCCCTGGCTGCTTTGACACTATTGAATGTCTCCAATAAGCTGATACCTGTAAACGTTGAGCAATACCTGGTCAGAATATTCAATGGCATAGGTTCATCATCTATAGCAATGGCTCTAATCATGCAGTTCCACGGTTAAGGTAGTTTTGTAATATCCTTTTTCATCCTCTATTTCCAGTTCGTGCTTATTTGGATACAGGGCTTCTAATCGATCCTTTGTGATTTTCATACCGGTACCACTTTTTTCATGAAGCATAAGACCTTCATTTACTTTTAGATTAAACACAGTAAGCGTCAATTTATCGCTGTCAATATAAATACTGATGTTGATTACGCATTTTTTATCTGGGTTAATGCCATGCTTGAAGGCATTTTCCACAAATGGGATCAGAATAAGCGGAGCTATTTTTAATTTTTTCTCAAAATTCCCGGTGACTATATAGCTTAAGCCTATTTCTTTTCCTAACCTCCCTTTTTGAAGTTTGATATAATTGTCAAGATATGCAAGTTCATTTTTCACAGTTACCCACTTATATTGTGCTTCATGAACCACATACCTTAATAAACCTGATAACATTAGAATACTTGAGGCAGTATTTGTTGCGTTATCTTCTATTGCTTGGCCATAAATGTTATTTAAGGTGTTGAAGAGAAAATGAGGATTGATCTGTTCTTTCAAAGAAATGATCTCCATTTCTTTCTTCGCTTTTTCAGCATTGAAATAATAAGCCTGGACCCTCAATAAAATCGAAAGAAAAATCACTGAAATAAATAGCAGGATGTTGTGACTCACGGAATGCAGAAAATTGCTTTGCTCTGGCATAGAGAAAAGAGTGGTATCTGTTTCAGGAGGTAGGGGTCTGCCTGCCCATGGTAAATAACCAGTTAGTAAAGAAGGTAAAAGTATGATGGTTAAAATGGCTATACCTGTGATCAATGCAAATGAAACATATTGTTTTTTGATGAAGAGCTTGGGCGTGAGGATATAGTAGTTGAGATAAAAATAAAGAAGCATTAAAATGCCAGCTAAAAAGTCCCTTTTAGCTGGTTGAGAGGTATTGAACATGGGAATGCCATGAGGTGTAGGAGATAAGACAATAGGTAGCAACAGGAATGTAGCAATACCCAAAAGGTGAAGCGAAATTTTTTTCTTGAAAGTGATCATACAATAAAGGTTCGCTATGAATTCAATTCTAAAAAGATCATAATTGCCTCACTTGACAGTGCCTCAAAATTAATGATTTCTTTGCCATACATGGCTAGACCATCAGCTTTTTGCAGCAGGCAATCTTCCATTTCAATGGCTCCCTGAATTACAAAAGCAAATACATGCTTCGAACTAGGGGTGATAGTACCTGAAGACCTGCCCCGCCACTTACCTATATGGATATTCAAGAAACCATTTTCATTTTTATATTCAAACAGTGAGATGGACTTGTCAGGCTGAAGGTTAAACTTTGAGAATCCAGTAATAGGGTGGTCATAGACAAAACCTGCTACCAAATAATGGATGGCTGAACTCTTATAATTATTCACTAAGGAGATAGCTGTGTCAGCAGGTATGTGGATTATCAAAGATTCATCTACCGCAACTAGGTAAGTATCATCCCCACATGCTACTTGTACTGTTCCAATGATAGGTAGAATGAGTATCTGTATGGCTTCATCAAAAATGAACTTCTCACTTTGCTGTTCGGCAACAGTCACTTCCCTGAATAGCCTTAAAGGCCCAAAATGTCTGGTCGGCTCAGTGGGGCTTCTTTTGTAGGTAATAGAATCCTTAGAAAGAACCTTTCCGTTTTGGTAGCTGTTTTTTCGGTTTTCAGAAAGGATTATCCTAGTATTTTGCTTGATAATCATGCGGATACAACAATGTTGTGTACCAATGAAAACCCTCCCGAGACACTGCCGGAAATACTGCACATTTCGGTGGCCACACCATCGCTGAATACATTGTCATTTGAGTTGTAGGTATAGCCGTTCATGCCTTTAGTATAACCATACTGTGTGGCTGCATTGACATGTACAACGGCACTGTTGCTGCCTTCTGGAAAAGCTATTTGTGTTACCAATAGAGAATTGCCTGATTTATTGAATACATGTACATGAATATGTGTAGCCCTTCCCTGATACCAGCTAGGGAAAATTGAAGTAAAGGCCACTTTACCATTTTCATCAGAAGTCTGTCGCCCTCTTAGAAAACTATTGTTGCTGAAATCGACTTGCTGCATCTGTGTACCGCCATATTCTGAATAATACCCATCCTTATCACAATGCCAGATATCTACAATTGCCCCTTCAAGCGGCGCACAATTTGTGTTTATATTCAGAATGGTCATTTCCATATCAAGGGCTATCCCTGTTCTATCACCTACAATATTTTCCCTTACCAGTGTTCCGGGGTTCTTGGTTGGAAAAGGACCTGCCGTCTCTGAAACTGTACGCACACAGGAGGTGTTGGTACCACCTTCATTGAATTCAGTAGTCGGATCGTGATTCGGGTTGTCCGGTTGTAGACACCGGCTAAAGAGCGGGAATATCATTGTACCAACACCAAGCTTCTTTAAAAATTCTTTTCTTTCCATAACTGTTTGATTTTTGTTTTACTAACTAACAGTAAAACCTGAATACCCTATATATGGAAAAGGCTAAATGAGATGAACGTAGGTGTTTTTGAGATTAATGTCACTCAAATTGATGGGAGACTTCGTAAATCGCTGTTCTTTACCTGATGATAACTTTAAAAACCCTCTTTCCAACTATAATCTGTTTCACCAGTAGGCTATCCGGAAGAAAGATTGGATTGAGGGTTTCTCTGTGGAGTTCCTTTTCTTAAGAAACCTAAATCACAAAGGTGTTTTTGTGATTTAGGTTTTTGGAAGTGCCCATCAGTTTAATCAAGGGTTATGTTGAAGGTTATTGTTGCCTGGACAGTCTGGCCTGGCTGGTAAGTATAAACTAAAGCTTGGCTTACGGTATAGGTGCTTCCTGGCTGGCTATGTCCCGGATATTGACCAATATTAAAGGTGAAATTGGTTTCATTGAACTCTGAATAGACTACAGCATCATTTCCCCAATTGCAAATATTGCCATTTGCATCAAACCAATGTCCATAACCATTTGCAGTGGTTGTGCTATTAAGAGTTCCGTTGCTCTCAACCCCGAAAAATTGGATACTCTCTCCAAATTTGGAAATAATTTCGTTGGGCTGCATCACGAAAGCCTCTGCCAGATCAGTCATGTCCAAGGAGACAGTAGTCCCATCGTAGGAAGTCTCGCTTACCGGAAAATTCACATCTATACTTATGGTTTTATCACTTGGCGTTGCACCATCAGGTAAATCTACCATGCCATTAATATTTGTATTGGTGAATTTGACTTTGTAAGGCCATTGATCATCATTGGATTCATTTTCATCCCAAGGATGTGGAAGATAGCTATTGGGTGCACCTGTGACGACAAACCAGAGCTTGCTGCAGTTTTGGGGGACTTCAAAATTGACAGTGCCAGTGACACCTTGATTCATTGCTCCATAAACCCTTTGTCCGTTTTCAAGAAGTGCCACATAGCCGTATCGCCATCCTGCCCTGCTGGCATCTTCCACAGTGTTGTATCCAGGAGCATTGACCAATCCGGTAAAGCTGGCAGTTACGGTACTGCCAGTTTCAGGTAGACTAAGTGGAATAACATTGTAGCCCGTTGTCCCAGGGGCAAAATTATATGCCACTTGGTGACTTCCATCTTCTAATGTTTGAAAGTTGAATTTCTGATGTCCTATACGACTGGTACCATATTCCCTCAGCCCTTCGATATCCCAAGTGACATTTTTACTGGCCGCCTCATAGATTTCATCATTGAACTGCTCTACAGAAATACCATTCAGTCTCATATATGCCTGAATAGGGTCTTCCGGTTCGGAAGCCATTCTCCAAAGTTTACCAATAAATTCTTTCCCATGTTTCTCAGCCCAATAATAATGGATAAAATAGCTTGCATATCTATACCACTCATGACAGAGATGCCTGTGGTAGTTCTCGATATAAACCTGAAAATCATGTGTGGTAAAAATCTGCTCTGGATAGGATTGTAAAGCCTGCCATTGAGCAGTTTGCTCCCAGAAAGCATTCCCGCCATTTCCTCCAAAACCATAACGAAAGCCACTTCCACCTTTCAGGTCACAGTAGACTTGGTATTGAAAACTATGGCCTATTTCATGCGCAATAACGTGTCCAACTGGTTTACTTGTTGCCGGACTTATCCAAAGGGCTCCGATTACATCATCATAACCTGCTCCATAAGCCATCCATTCCTCTTCATAATACAAAAATATCATCATTTTGTATTTGTCCAGGTTTGACTCACCGATACCTTTTTTGGCAAATTCTAAATCATAGACATTAAGTGCATAATAAGACTCTGCTTTTTCCAACAAATTGTCTATGTCAACCCGAAAAAAATCAGGAACTTCGGCAGAATTCGGATCATTCTCACCATATCTTTTATCCCAGAACACTATAAAATGATCGGACTGTCTGCTTCTCTTAAAGCTCCATGTGCTGGCGTCATCTGACATGTCCATATCTGAAAACTCTTTAGGTATATAGATTTCAAGATCATTAGGTTCGGTTAGTTCGGATTCCGGAACAGGAAGCTCATCAGTGCAGCTAGCTGACCAAAATGTAATCAGGATAACACATAATAGGAAATACATTCTTTCCTTTACATTTGAATAATTGCTTTTTCTCATAAGTATAGATGGTTAATGAATGCTATTGATAAATGGCTCAATCAGTTTATACTGTTGGCTGAACAGTGCTAAAATTTAATGGAGGTATTACCTTTCGTATTCTTTGTTCTGAATTTTTAAATCTAGTTAAACTTATGATTATCAGAATAATACAATATTGATGTGTCTTTGTAGTCAATTAACTAAAAATCACCTTGTTTAAAATGATTAGCAAGGTTGGCATCAATTTGTGGGAATTGAAGACAATATAGTATTGGTCAATGGCAAGCAACTGGTCCAATTGAGAGGGCTTTGTTTTTTTAACTCATCCACTTTTACAAAACTTCAAAAATATCAATCAGGAAAAAGTAGAGTCTTTGAAATGATGTTATCAATACATTGCTTCAAAAACAGAATGGGGTTGATCTTAATGTCGACATTTATATGGTTCTACTACTCGAAATCACCATGGCCATTTTTATAATACAAGTTTTAAGATGCAGGTCTAATTACAAAAAAAAACACCCTAATATGAGGGTGTTTCCGGTATTTTTTAAGCTTGATGATTTGCAATAATCAATGACGGTCTGTCTTCATTTATTTTCACCGGCGATGCGATCGAATGGCTTTGAATACAATGCTTTATGCGTTATATACGCTAGATAGGTATTCCTTTGCTGTTGTAGGCTTTCTGCCGAGTAAAGTCTCTAAATCAGTGGTGCTGACTTCAAATTCTCCCTCCTTGATGGCACTGGTAAAGCTTGCAAACATTTGAATGAATTCATTGGGAACTTGAGCTTTGGTCAAAGTTTCAGTGAATACTTCTACAGAAGGGCTAATATATGGGATATTCTTTCCCACTACTTCACTTAAGTCTTTTGCGATCTCCTGAATATTTACATTTTCTGTATTACTGAATGCATATACTTTGTCTTCGTGTCCTTCCGACAACAAAACATTGGCGGTAGCTTCTGCCATATCATCTCGGAGTGTTAAGGCTGCTTTGGTGTCACCGGCCGGTAAAAAGATCCCTGTTTCGAGTACATTATCTCCGAAAAACCAAGGCAGAATATCTAAGTATAGGTTGTTTCTGAAAATCGTGTACTTCAAGCCACTGCTTATGAGTAGTTTCTCTGTAGCAATATGGGAGCTGGCAATAAACCAAATCGGAGAGGACTCAGTCTCGTTACTGCGTTCAAAGCTGGTGTATATAACATGTTGCACTCCTGCCTCCTTAGCGGCATTGATCACATTTTCATGTTGCTTGGCGCGATTAAAAGGGTCAGACCCTGAGATCAATAAAAGTTTATCGATTCCAGCAAAGGCCTCTACCAGTTGTTCATAGTTGTCATAATCCCCAAAGCGCAATTCAAGGCCTTTACTTTTTAGATGTGATGCTTTTGATTCATCCCTAACCAATGCCTTGATCTGGGTGGAAGGTACTCCTTTTTCCAAAAGGAAGTCTATCGTTGATTTACCGTAATTTCCGCTTGCTCCTGTTATCAGTATCATGTTTTTTATTATTTTGATGAATATGAAGCAAAGGTATAGTAAGTTTGCTTACTAAAGTATAGTAGTATACTAAAGTATAGCAGTAAATTTAAACATCATGGAAAAAATAGATGCCCTCAAAGAGGTGAAAAACTGTCCTATTCAGTATGTATTGTCAATAAATGATACGCTTAATGTGATCAGTGGCAAATGGAAGCTACCCATTTTAGGTTCTATCCTGTTTGGGAAAAAAAGGTTTACAGACATACAGCGCAACATACCCAAAATAACCCCTAGGATGTTGAGCAAAGAACTCAAAGAGCTGGAATTGAATGGCATGTTGGTAAGGACGGTACATGATTCCACACCCGTGATGGTAGAGTACTCACTAACGGACTCAGGACAATCGATTACAGAGGTGCTTGATAAAATGGTAGAATGGGGCATACAGCACAGGAAGGCGGTGATTACAGGATAGTTTTATTTTTTGGTGACCGTTCTTGAGATGAATAGATTCAATGCCTGAGCACAATCGATTTTTTTGACATGATATTTGACGCCAATCCACCATTGCTGAAAAAGCTGACCCTCATCATTTAAGTTTACTTGTTTACCTATTCCTAGTTGTTACCAAGGGAAAGGGTGAGGCATTGCCATTAAAAACGGGGTCTATAAAAAACCGCTTACCATCAAGCTGTATAAAATAGGATGAATGTCCAAACCTCAGCAGCACATCTTTTTCCTTAGAAAGGTTCAATAATTCTGTCTTGATCGTAGGCTTAGTCTCCAAAGGTTTTTGCCCAGGTAATTTTTTAAACAGGCTGTTTCATACCACTTCTATCATGGAATAGCCTTCAGTCTTGATAGACGTAAAACCAATGATCTGGAATTTGCTGTTTTTTAAATTAGGGGATGCCTGTATTAATGCCAGTTGCTCTCCACTTGGAGCTTTGCCATATTTTGGCTGAAGTGTATAAAGGAAAATGGCAAGTACCATCAATAATGTGATGCTTATAAGAAGGATCATGGTTCGTTTCAAAATTTAAGATGTTTCTTATATCACAAACGGTGTGTTTGTGATCGACGAAATACTTAAGAAATAAATATTTTGACAATAAGTTCCTTGTTTGGAGTTGTGAAACCTGTCATAATTCTGGTTGAATTCAATTGAAAGACTTTCTATACTCCAATGGCGAAATATTCATTTTGTTTTTAAAAAATTTGCTGAACGATTGTGGATACTCGAAGCCCAATTGATAGGCGATTTCGCTGACCGAAAGCTCCGTGGCAGCTAATATGTCTTTTGCTTTTTCTATCAGCTTTTCATGGATAATCTGTTGGGTAGTCTGTCCAGTGAGTTGCTTGAGGCAATCGCTCAAATACTTGGGCGATAGGTTTAATTGCGAAGCCAAATAGGCAGGACTTGGTAATTTCTGTTCATTGGTATCGAGGAAGTGGCTGTTCAAAATATTTTCCACTTTGTTTAAAAGGTCGCTGTTCTGCGCCTTCCGGGTGATGAACTGCCGCTTGTAATAGCGGTTGAAGTGCGTCAGAAGCAAATCCAATGCGGAAATCATCACATCCTGACTGAAATCATCGATAGGTAGCAGGTACTCTCTTTCTATCTGCTCAAAAATGGTTTCTACAGATTTTTGTTCTTCCTCTGAGAGGATCAAGGCTTCGTTCACCTCATAATCAAAAAAACCGAAGGTCTTTATTTTTTGACTGAGGGGATATGACCTTAAAAAGTCTGGATGGATATTGATCAGCCAACCCTCTTTTGCAAAGGCAAAATCCTTTTCAATGATGCTCACTTGCCTGGGGGCAAAACAGGAAATGACCCCTTCATCAAAATCAAAAGGGGTTTGCCCATATTGCATTTTGCAGGGACATGCTGTTTTTAGAGTGATTTGGTAATAGTCGACGATCAACTTTGTGCGTCGTTCAACTTCTACCGGGGGTAAATCTTCAAAACGGTGAATGCTGAACAGCGGGTGCTTCGGTTTGGAAACACCAGCTACCTGATGAAACTCAGCAATATTTTTGAAATGGATGGTCAGTGTATCAGCATTCATGGCTTTCTTTTTAAATAAAATTTGCAGATTAGTTGCCCAGCTTTTTTCTATACGAGTTGGCGAAGCTTTTGGCCAAAACAGCATTGGGGAAAAGTGCCGACAAGCGAGTAGCCATCCGGTTTATTCTGCCCGAAACGATGTAATGTTTTCTCTTATCCAATGCTTTCAACATTTCATCGGCCACTTGACCGGGTGTTTGGGTGGAGCCACTATACTCCGTACCCAGTCCTTTGCCTATTTCGTTTTCTAAGCCGGCAGCACTGTTAAAATTGGTCTTGGTCAATCCGGGGCACAGCAACATGACGTGCACATTATAGGGTTTACATTCTTGGGTCAATGCCTGAGTGAAGTGGCGGACAAAAACTTTGCTTGCCGAATAAGTCGTCATGTAAGGGATTGGCATAAAGGAGGCCACAGAAGCCACATTGATGATGGTACCGCTATTGCGTGCTTTCATCGGTTGCAGGAACAAATGGGTGAGCGAAACCAGTGAGGAAATGTTTAGCTGCAACATATCCAGTTCAGACTGCACAGACAATGCGGCAAACTCGCCACCGGAGCCTACCCCGGCATTGTTGATAAGCATTTCGACTTCTAGTTTTCGCGCCTGTGTTTCCTCAAAGAGATTTTGTGCGGCACCTGCTTTGGATAGATCTGTTGAAATATATTCCACCGAAACTTGATGTTCTTTTGCAAGTTGTCCCGCCAAGGTTTTGAGCTTAGCTTCATTTCTGGCTACCAACAAGATGTTGTGCTTCCTTTTTGCCAAACGGTTGGCTATCGCTTCGCCTATCCCACCAGAGGCTCCTGTTATTAACGTTATTTTCATTTTTGTTCTTTTTTAAATTGATCCTACAAAGTTGCAGTAGGCCATCAACTTAAAAGTGTCCAAAAGTCGGGTGTTTGTGTTCAATAGGAGGGTGGAGCAATTGAGCTATGGTCTCTTTCCGAATTATCCAGGCTAATTTTACTTTTGCCGGTCTATCTAACCTTTGCACAATTGTGATCATTCTTGATGGGAATATACAATTATTAGCTCAGGATTTACCTCAATACAATTTCCACCCTACGGTTTTTTGCCCTACCTTCATCGGTTTCATTTGTGCTGACTGGGGAAGCCATGCCTACTCCCATTGCCAAAATTCTATCATTACTTATGCTGTATGATTCTATTAACTCATTGACCACAGCATTTGCTCTTTTTTCAGACAAGTTTAAATTGAATTCATGGTCACCCACATTGTCTGTGTGTCCAACTATCATAATTTTTTTTGTGGGATTCTCCTTTAGAAACTCAGCGATTAAGCTTAAAGCTTCATTGGATTCTGGAAGCAGTTCAGCTTTATTAAACTCGAAAAGTATACCTTCAAGTACAAATCTACCTTCTTTCGATAAGGTGGATTCCATTGATTCAACGTTCACTTTATCTACGTCAAGCTCTTCAATTTCAACGATATCCAACCTGTAACGCGACACATTCTGGCGTTCTTCACCTACTACCAAACTCACAATATAGGCCTGATCATCTTTGACCCCTTGCGCAACCAAATAACTTCCTCCCTGTCCTGTCATCACATTGCCTAACTTTGAAGAACTGTTAAACAAGTAATTCCTGGTGAAATGCATCGGCATACTGCCACAATCCTTTTTCTGACAGGAGAAGATTATTTTAAATCCAGCATCTTCTAATTGTTTATAGTAGGTCCTAAACACCTGGGTTGCACTTACACCCTGACCAGTGATGTATTCAATGGAAACCAAACGCCCTTCTTCAGATTTGGTTTCTGCAAGAGTGTTGAAATTCTCCATTTCACTGGATAAGGGATAAGTGAAACTTTCAAATTCTTTATCGGAATACCTTAGAATCTGAGAACCTTCAAATCTGGAAATGACTTGATGATCACTTGAGCCGGGAATGTCTTCCTGAGCAAAAACATTGCCTGTAATAATCAAAAGCGGAATTGATAAAGTTATATATTTCATGGCCTGAGTTTAATTGTATTAATAAAAATTTGTAAAAGATAAAATTAAAACTAATTAGATTTTTTAAAAAAAAATGAATATCAATTGAATACGGTTTTGCCTATCATTATGTTTAACAATTATCAAAGTTTTAGACAGAGTTTAGATTACAGTCTCCTCTTGTGCACTTATCCAATTGATGTAAGGATTAGAATTCGATTTGCTATCTGTATAATTCCTTGAGTATGATTTTGAATCATTTCAAATCTACCCAAAAGCATAGTGGATTTGAGATTTAATTGACGGATGCTTTGGTTATGGAATTAAATTAATCCCCCTTTAGTATTTTAGCAGGATTCCCATATGCAGCTTTTATAGATTGAAAACTAACAGTTAACATTGTAATTATTCCTATCAGCAATGCTGCTTTGATGAATAGTAAAGGAGTAATTTCGGGCTTCTTGGAAAATTCCTCCGGAATTAGAAAGTAGGGTTGAAACTAAATCCTACTTTCTTTTTTTATGTATAAGACCCTTGATCCAGGAGTCAATTTAGGGTTGAAAAAGTACAATTAACGGTCAGGTATTGTATGAAAATGACCTGGATTTTCCGTATGGGCACACCTATCCCATAAAGTTGCTTTTTGGATGCTTTTCTAGGCTGCTTTTTGCTTAGTTGGACTTTCTTTGGCTTTCCTTCTTTTAGCGATCAGAACAGCGTTGGCCGTCATAATACCAAAAAAAATCATCAGCTTCTCCCTCTTTTCCCCTTTGACCTTGATTTTACCCAGACCGTAAAAGTTTTTGTTTGTTCCAAAAACACCTTCCATAACAGTGGCCCTCTGTTTGGATATTTCCGAGCTCAGGTTTTTTTCAGCTTTGCTTAGTTTTTTAGGACCTTTTTTAGGGAAGCAGGTAAAAATCTTTTTTCCAGTGCAGAATACACGGTTTTTGTTGGTAGCATAGATCCTGTCAGCTCCAAGCTGTTTTGCAGGGCCGAAAAACCTTTTATGTTTGGCTACCGACAGCTTAAGTCTGGTACACTCGTTGAAGGCATTGAAATCCAGTTTGTCAATAAAAGTAAGGCCATCAACCTGAAGAATGTGGGCTTTGGCGCCGAACTCCACAGGCTTTTTTTCTTTCCCTCTTACTATT
>NZ_RPHB01000016.1 GCF_019343195.1 Arthrospiribacter ruber | reverse complement strand
TGGATCTGCTACATTTGATTGGACATTAAGTTAAGCTCGATTAACTTAGTAGATATGGAAAAGAAAAAAAGAAGGTCATTCGATAAATCCTTCAAGTTAATGGTTGTTGAATTATACCGTAATGGAAAGACATCAACTGAAATTAGCGAGGAACTTGGTATTGGTTCTGATCTTGTCAGACGTTGGAGCAGGGAATTTTCTGTAAGCGGACAGTCCAGCTTTTCTGGTAACGGGAATCCAGTTCTTACCCCAGAGCAGAGAGAGATCTCAGAGCTTAAGAAAGCCTTGAAAGACGCACAGATTGAACGTGATATCCTAAAAAAGGCAGTAAGCATCTTCTCCAGGAGCGACAACAAATATTCAGGTTCATAAATGACAATCAGAACCAATTTGCTGTTGAGAAGATGTGCCATGTCTTAGGAGTCAGTAGAAGTGGATATTATGAATGGTTAAACCGTAAGCCTTCCAAAAGAGCTATGGAAAACCAAGTCCTTAAAGAAGAAATAAAATCCTTGTACGAACTGAGCAAGGGCCGTTCCGGTAGTCCAAAACTTACAATAGATCTCAGGGATAGGGGAATCTTTGTATCACGTCCCAGAGTAGCCAGAATTATGAAGAAAATGGGGATAAGGAGTATTATTTCCAAGAAATTCAAAGTTGTAACAACTGATTCAGATCATTCATTCAGCATATCCCCGAATCTTCTGGAAAGGGATTTTACAGCGGAAAGGAAAGGACAGAAATGGGTGTCAGACATCACTTATGTCAGGACTTTACAGGGTTGGTTATATCTGACTATTATCATGGATCTCTACGACAGAAAGATAATCGGATGGTCCATGAGCCATGGTATGGATGCAGAGTCAACTGTAATAGCAGCATTTAAAATGGCAATAAAGAACAGACCTGTCAATCCATTTGAACTGATCTTTCATTCTGACAGAGGTGTCCAATATGCCTGTAATCAATTCAGAGCTTATTTAGGCCGTTACAACATCAGCCAGAGTATGAGCAGAAAAGGAAATTGCTGGGACAATGCTGTGGCTGAGAACTTCTTTAAAATAATCAAATCTGAAATGGTATATCATTCTTTATTTAAAACAATACCCGAGGCAAAGGTTGCAATATTTGAATTTATAGAAATTTGGTACAACAAAAAAAGGAAGCATTCTTATTTGAAGTATATGACTCCTGAACAGTTTGAAAACTTAAATCAAAAAATAGCAGCTTAATATGTTGTCCAGTTTTTTGTTGCAAATCCAAACCCAGACATTAATGACTTGGCTACAATTCCAATTACAAAGGTTAATCTGACTCGTTTAATTGAGAATATTGAAAAAGAGAATAAAGAACTTGCGAATGCCTTACAAATTTGGAAATAAAAGCTGTGCCTAACATTTAAGGGCTAAACCGAAGTGGAGCGTAGCGGAATTTCGGAATTAGCCCCTGTTGCCCTTTTGGTTCAAGACTTAGTCTTGGACCCTTATCCTCGCAGTCTTAGACTGCTGATTCTTCTAAAGTCTTAGACTTTAAATGCCAAAGGCTCCGGATTCCGGGGCTTTTTTGTTTTATGTAGGTGAAATTACCCTGTACAGGGTATTTTATGGGTGGGAGGAAATGGGTAGGTTTGGTGATTGGCAAATATCAGCAATATTGTTGATAGCATGCCAACTTGGAGTGCTATCCGCTATTGTGAAAAGTGATTGTTAGCGTTCATGTTAAAAAACCGACAAAACGTAGATTAAACCGATGATGAGAAGCCAACGCACAAATAGCACATTTGCAAGCTCCAGCGCACAAGCTGATTCTACAGCTTGGAAAAGAGCTATTCTTTTCCACACCCACGATTTCAGATATTAATCAAAAACTACCTAAGATAAAATCATGTATTTAGAAACATTAAGCATCAAAAAATTTCGGTCAATTAATGACATCACCTTAGAATTTAATAAAGGAGTTAACATTATTATCGGAGAAAATAATGCAGGTAAGTCAGCAATTATAGATGCTTTGCGTATTTGCTTAAGTATAGGAAAACAATGGCGAGATATTGGGATAAGAAATGACGAAGACTTTTATATTGACACGACAGAAATTTCAGATGAATTAGAGCCTATAGAATTTGACCTGATTTTTAAAATTGAGGATGCACAGGATAGGTTTTATTTTAATTCAATGGTGTTTCAAGATGCTGATAATCCAGATGACCAGAATATACAAATCCATTTCAAATATTTTTTAGATACAAATGAGAAAGGGAACAAAGTATTAAGATGGAGTATTTGGGGTGGCGAACTCGAAGGACAGCCAGTAAAACCAGAAGAAGCACAACAAATATATTATTCATATTTAGCTCCCTTAAGAAATGCAGAACAAGAACTTAAACCATATGCCAGAGAAAATAAGGTAACATCATTATTCAAAGAAATTACAAAATATTTGAAAAATGGAGAAGGAGAACCCGAAGAGGTTAATCTGGATATGGCTAAGAAAACTGAACTAGCTCAGAAACTAGAAAATGTAATTAATGATGAGGATTGGACAGGTCTTATAAAGACTGGAGAAAATTCAATTAATGAGCATTTAGAAAAATCAGATATTAATTCAAAAACTTCAAAAATTAATCTGAGATTTCTAGAATATAAGTATGATAACATTGTAAAGGGTGTACTAACGAGAAAATCAGTCTATTCTGATGAACTAATTGGAGAAGAATTATTTAAACAAAAATATTTTGATATTTCTCAAAATGGCTTAGGAGAAAATAACTTGATACTTGCCTCTGCTGTATTAGGTGATATCGAAAATCGCAGAAAAGAAAAGATTGAGCATTATTATGCATTATTAATTGAAGAGCCAGAAGCACATCTCCATCCGCACAAACAAAATACATTTTTCAACTATTTAAACCATCTACAAGACTTTGGTGCACAAATATTCATCACATCTCATTCTCCAACGATAACCGCAAAATCAAAACTTGATAATTTAATTATTTTACAAAAAACACCTAACAATATTGCTTCGTTTACAGTAAAAAATTCTGAATTAGACACAAAGAATAAATCATATTTGCGGAAGTTTCTGGATGTAACAAAATCTCAATTGTTTTTTGCGAACGGAGTGATTATAGTTGAAGGTATATCTGAAGCTTTGTTACTACCTTCTTTTGCTAAGGTTGTAAATGCTTCATATGACATAGATAAAAATGGTATTGAAATCGTCAATATAAATGGTGTCGCTTTTGAACCTTTTGCCAAACTTTTTAATTCTGACGCATCCAATAAAAGATTAAATTCTCGTTGCTCTATTCTTACTGATGATGATAAAGGACAAATATCGCCAAAGCATTTTATCGATGCAGACCAAGAAATTACTAAAGTAGAGGCTAAAAAGATACATCATATTCTTAAAGGTGAGGAAATTATTGATTCAACTAATAGAATTGTGAATTTTATTGCCGAGGATGATTTAAACTTAGGTTATTATCAGGAGAAAGAAGCTTTTATAAAACAAGTGTTAGATGAACGATTCAATAAAATCTCAGATAGAGCAAAAGTTGCTACAGAACTTTCAGCAGGAAATCTAAAAGTAGAGCTTGCAAGTAATACTTTTGAATATGAATTAATGGTTGCTGATAGTTTTAATTGTTGGTTAATAAGGTTGATATACATGAAAATGCACCCTCAAACGTTTTTTTGTTCAGCAACCTCTTCTATTGAAATGAAAGCACATGATATATTAAGTAAGTTGAACTCAAACAAAGACAAGTCTGCACTAGCAGAAAATTTAGCTTATTTCTTAGATAACAGTACCCAAATTCAAGAAAGATTTAAAGTTCCTACTTATATTGAAAGAGCTCTGAATTGGGTAATTCTTGGAGTTTAATATGTATAGTCATTTATCAGATAGTCAAAATGAGATATTAAATTACGATACTGGTTGTGTCGTTGTAAAAGCATGTCCTGGTAGTGGAAAGACTTACTCCGTTGCAGCTAGAATGTCAAAGCTATTTTCACAAAAAGAATTTAAACATAAAGGAATAGCGGCTCTATCTTTTACAAATGTGGCTTGTGAAGAGATTGCAGATAAATTAAAAGTAGATTTTGATGTTAAACAAAAAATTGGCTACCCTCATTTTCTAGGGACACTTGACAGTTTCATTAATCAATACATATTCATGCCTTATGGTCATCTAGTCATGGGCTGTAAACAAAGACCTGAATTAGTTGGAGAACCTTACTCTACTTGGAGCATTAATCGTTATGCGAGAGACCCACATCAGTATTTTGATAAAACCACCTTTGATTTCAATGATAATCTAATTATGATTGCCCCACATCAGGCATTTCATTTTAGATGGATTTATCTCAATAAATCGGGAGAGATAAATGGCAATATCCAAAACATAATTAATTCAAAAAATGACCTATTTAGAGTTGGATATGCAAATCAATCAGATGCAAACTACATAGCATTAAAAATATTACAGAAATACCCTCTAATAGCTCAAAACATAGCCAATCAGTTTGAATACTTTATCATTGATGAGGCTCAAGACACTAATGATATTCAAATGGGAGTAATTGACGCACTAAATAATTCAGGTGCAGGAAATTTCATGTTAATAGGTGATAGGGACCAATCCATATTTGAATGGAATAACGCTCGTCCTGAACTCTTTGACGAAAAATATAATCAATGGGAAAAGATTGAGCTAAATGAAAACAGACGCAGCTCTGAGAATATATGTAGATTCATAAACTTCTTATCGTCATTTGATAGAATTAAAGCCGTAACAAAGTCAATTGCCTCCTATGACTATGTACCTTCAATTATTGGGTACAAACCAGAAAAGAAAAAAAGAGGTACACAGGATTGGATTGTAACTCCAGAGGAAAGTAAAAGCAGTTTCGACAAAATAATGTGTTTGTTTTGTGCAACTTGTGAAGAAAATGGGATTGAAATAAATAAAGAAAATGTCGCTATATTATACCGAGGTCAATCTAAATCTCAGTTTCTTGGTGTTCAAAGAGACAAATTTGAGTTTTCAGCTAATCCATGGATACCAAATAATTACCATGTAAAAGATATTGTAAAAGGTAAGCATTTGTACGAAAATGGTGCATTTAAAGAAGGCTATAGATTATTGGAGAAAGGTATAATTGAAGCTGTAAATAAACCTGACGATAAGAACTTCTATTGCACAAACTCATTTGTACAATCCTTAATTGACAGCCATGGAATAAAAGAGCATCGAGATAATTTGTTTGAGCTTATCAAATTAATGCCAACGACCAAACAAAAAACTCTCAATGAGTGGATTAATGAGGCGAATAAACTATTTTCGAAATATAAAATTAAGTTCCAAATAGAAACAGATAATGGGAATATTCAAATTGATGAACTATTTGGAAATAATATGAATCATGGGGATGTTCATCCTTTTTACTTTGGGACAGTCCATTCGGCGAAAGGGAAAACATTTGAAGCTGTTCTATTATTATTAGGTAAAAAAGCAGGTATGAATTATGTAAATATGTTATCTCGTGATTTTGACACATTGAAACCAGCTTATCAAGAAGAATTGAGGATTGTATATGTTGGTATGACCAGACCTCGTAAAGTCCTAATGTTGGCTGTGCCAGAAGATGACGTAGATGAATGGAAAAAGAAATTAAATTAATCAATGCCACGTCAAGCACATTGGCTAGTCGCACATGCAGACACACAACCAAAACCAGCCAAAGAGCTTGCCTGCTAACGCACAGAGCAGATGACATAAATAAAACACGAAACGCTAATCGAGGTACTGTCTTAAATTCCAAGTAATTTTTATAGGTTTTTATTAAATTTTCAACAGCTAAAAGAGGGCTTCAGGCGATTCGTTGCACAGGATTTCATCTACTGTAGGACTGGTTTTCTCTGGTTCTTAGCTTACAAGGTCTGGCTTTGTCTTTCTAGGTTCATTCCAGACTTTTACTTTTTCTGGCATTGATAAATCCCCTCCTCTATTGAGGACCAAAGGATCAGGAATATCATCCCTCCTATTTTAGGGGGTCAAGATCAGCCGGAATATTCAATTGAAATAAAATAACCCGTTAACAACCTTGATTTTTGGTAGATATAATTTATTTTTAGTATTTAATGATTAGTCCCTGTAAAATCGTGAGGATTATTTTGGAAAAAGAAAGTTGAGTACCCCACCTGGAATGTGGAGCAGGAATCGTTCGAGTCACCTATAAAGAACTCCTTCCGGGGAGTTCTTTTCATTCAAAGTTTTGGTGATATTACCCTGTACATGGTATTTTATGGGTGAGGGGGAATTGGTAGGAGATTGGTCTTATACTTTTTGCCTTGATGCAAAAAGTAACAAAAAGATCAAGAATTCCGAAACCTATCAACCCACAAACCAACCGCCGGCCCGGTCGGAATTCGTTCCTCCCCGCAGCACATTTTCTATTCAAGGTTAGAAGTAAAGTTGAGGGTTTGGGTTTTTGGATTTACCGTGCAAGGATCCGGATATTTTTTGATTGTGTTTCTAATAGGAAACTCTCAATTCTTCTACTTTCATTCTATAATGCCAAATATTTTAACAATTTCTTGTCAGTTTATGGTAAAATTACCCTGTACAGGGTATTTTATGAGAGTTGGGAAATGGGTAGGCTTGGGAATTGGGAAATATCTGCAAAAATGTTGAAGGCATACCGTATTGAATTGCTATTCACTATTTTGAGAAGTAATTGTTAGGCAATATTTAAAAACTAATTTAATTTATTATGAGTGTCAAAAATTACCCTATACGTTATGTTATGATTTTATGCTTCACTTTCCTTTCAAGTTTAGCTTATGCGGTAAAGGGGAAAGTTGTGTTTAGAATAAGTGGTTGTGACTATTTCATAGTAGAAACCAATATAGGTTATGCACTTTTAGAGTGGTATGGGGGAAATGACCCTGACAAGGACGATATTATCATTGGAGATTTTGAGTCATATGGGATGAAAGATATTTACAATAATACTACTGATTCAGAATTAAGAGTATGGGTAGAAGATTATTGGTTATCCTGGGAAGATGCATTGGAGAAATTGTATGAAAATTGCGACTGAGAAACTCCAAAACTATTTTGGTGCTTCTTCTCTTTCTGAGGTTTCGGACTTCGGTAAGCTGTGCCACCTCATCCGACCTCATAGCCTCCGTATATGGTTTCCCGCACAGTGGGACAGGCTCTGTTCGTCAGTACAGACACCGCAGTCTGGCTTACTTCATCCCGTACGTACGGGACTTGCCACTTGCTTGGCTTCGGGACGTTACCCCCGCGCTTAAGGGATGCCGTCATTCGTCGGCACAGGCATTTCACCCGTTGGAACGGTCAACTTTTTGACCTATATTCACCATTCAAGGCACACACAGCACCTAAGAAATCATGGGGCGGATTTTCACAAATGCAAAGTATATACCTCGAATTTACCTTTAACTTTGATTCACAGTTAAACGCTTCGAAAGAACCACGTTTCTTAGCCGCGTACCGTTGTGCTTCATTAGTGAATCCTCATGAAATATAATAAGAACTACAAAGGAGAATTTTTCATTGCTGGTGAAGACAAAAACATCGTCTTTGGGGTTTTGAAATTTCTCAATGGCACAGCATACATCGATCTATTTGGACATTTTTATTCAAGAAAGAACCACAAGTCAACTGTTGAAATAATTTATGGCCATTTGGATAATGGCGAATCTTGTATTTTTTGTAATTGTACTCTAAAACCACCTCATCCTTTTCATAGGACGAACTTTGTCAACTTTGATTATTTCATTTATGCTCCTACTCATATAATAACTAGGGATTCAGGTAAGAAGATAGAATTCAATGCAATTAACTTCCGATTGGATTATCTAACTAGTTGGACTGGACTTGATTTTTTCGAATCATTTTATGAAGGAGATAAAATTGCAGGTGTTAAAAGAATTGTTCAGAATTTGGATGATTTGATTCTATACAACGATGACAACTATGAATTAAGGATTACTCACGCCCATACAGTCCCAATAATCAACCCATACTCAAATTACACTCTTGAACAGGAATCATGGCTCTATTGCGATTTGAAGGGGACTCTTAATTTTCATGAAATTTTCGATTTCCTTCTAGAAATTGAGCAGCTGTTTATTCTTATGATGGGAACAAACACAGTTATAACTACTCCCATTACTCTTTATTCAACTGAAGAAAAAAGTCACTATTGTTATCGAAACACTAGAAACGTTCGATTTGAACCTTTAAACAATAGCGAATCCAACCCGCTCACTCACGAATTCTTCATAGACCTAAATTCTTTAAAAGATCAGACTGAATTGAAATCCTTCTTTGAATCCTGGAAAAAAGTGAGACTAAAATACGAGTATTCGGTTCTAAAAATTGTGGAGTCATTATCGAATACTTCAAAAAATCATGAAAGTACCTTTTTGAACTTGGTCTTTGCATTGGAAAAGCTGATAGAAAAAGATATGCCTTCAAAGAATGATGTGAAGGAACTATCAAATAAAGATGAAAGGCACATTGCTATTTTGGAAAGGGAAAACATTCCTAAGAATACAATCAATTATCTGAAAGCCAAGATTAAGAAAGTAAATAGGAGAACTTTGAAGGATAAAGTTTCAGATTATCTCAAAGAGTACGAAAAACACTCTTTAGAGCTTTGGAAGCTAGATTACGATCTTTTCATTAATAAATTAGTGGATAGTCGCAATCATTTAGCTCACCTCTGTAACAAATGTGAATATCGAATGGAACTCAAGGAGTACCCGAATTTCAACAGGGGCTTACTTAAAATCTTGCTGGTAATTCTTTTTAACAAATTGGGTATCGGCTCAGAATACACAATGAAAGTAGTTAACAGAAATCAACTATTGGAGTTAAAGGAAAAATGAACGAAAGCACAATCGAGGTACTGTCTTAAATTCCAAGTAATTTTTAAAGGTTTTTATTTGAAAATTTCTGCCAACACACATTTGCAAGTCTTGCGTTTTTGGCTGTGGGAAAAATACAGCCAAATGCCGCTCGGCCTACTGCAAGCTTGCAAAAGAGCCAAATCTTCCATCCCTCAGGATTTCCAATTTTTACCAATATTTTAATTTACTGGCATTTTTTTGATTTCAAATATTCGCCAAAATTTTGTAGTTTTGGCAAAAATTGGAATTAATGCCGAAAATCATAGAAAATAAACTGATTGAAGAATTTAAGGGCAGAGAGTCTTTCACCAGGCAAGATCTCTTTGAATTCTATCGACATTTAGAACCCGACCTAAAAGAAGGGACTTTCGGATGGAGAATCTATGACTTAAAAAATAAAAACATTATCAGATCGCTCAAGAGAGGTCTTTATGCCATTTCATATAAACCCAAATACAAACCTGAAATATCCCAAGAACTCATTAAGCTTGCTAAAAAGGTTACTTACAAATTTGAGGACACCAAACATTGTTTGTGGGAAACGAAGTGGTTAAATGAATTTTCACAACATCAGACAAGCAAAAAAATTATACTCATTGATATTGAAAAGAACTTCATTGAATCTTTGTACTATGAACTAAAAGACTCATCAAAAAATGAGCTTTTCCTTAACCCCGATGATAAGGCTATTGAATTTTACATCGCTGAGAGTGAACATCCTGTTGTAATCAAAAAGCTAATTACCCGTTCGCCAATTGCAAGAAGAACCGAGAAAAAACTAAAGGTCTATACGCCTCTTTTGGAAAAAATATTGGTCGATTTATTTACGGAAGAAAAACTATTCTACTATCTACATGGATCTGAGTTGATACATATCTATGAAAATGCAATAAGTAAATATGCAATCAACTTTACTAAACTGTTCAGCTATGCGAAAAGGAGAGATAGAGAACAGGAAATAAAACAGTTTATGACAAATCACATGTATTACCTTGTAAAAGACATTATCGAATGATAAGAGAGCAGTGTTTCACAGAAGAGTGGTTGGACGGCTTCAAAAAGCAAAAAAATCACAAACGGATTGATAAGATTATCTTGGAGAAAATGATCTATGCCCTCCATCTGTTAGAACAGCTCAAAGCCAATGGTCTTAATTTTATTTTCAAAGGAGGTACAAGCCTTGTGTTATTATTGGAAGAAGACAATCGTTTTTCAATTGATATTGATATCATTTGTAAGGTCGAGCGAGAAACGCTTGAGTCTATTCTTCAAAAAGTTATTGAAACATCTAAATTCTAGGGTTACGACCCAGATGAACATCGGAGTTATAAGCCGGGAATTCCAAAAGCACATTATAAATTTTTCTTTGATACAAAAATGCAAGGATCCGGTACCATCTTGCTGGATGTATTGATTGAAGATTCAATCTATCCGGAGCTGATTGAAAAACCCATTAAAACTAAGTGGATAGAAACAGAAAAACTATTTACGGTACACCTACCATCCATTGATTCCATAACTGGCGACAAGCTCACCGCTTTTGCCCCGAACACTATTGGAATTCCATATTTCAAAGGAAAAGACAATCAGCCATTCTCCATGGAAATCTGTAAGCAACTATTTGATTTAAGCAAATTATTCGAACAGATTCAAAACATGAAAATTGTGGCTGCAAGCTTTAACGCCTTTGCAGAACATGAAATCGCCTATAGAAAAAATGAAGATTCAATAAGAACCCTAACCCCTGAAATTGTCTTGCAAGACACCATTGATACTTGCCTAATCATTGCGAAACGTGGTAGCGGTACGAAAGATGAGCAAGCAAAGTTTGCAGAACTGCAAAAGGGAATCCGTGCTTTTGGCACTGGATTTCTAATGAGTGGAAATTTCAGGATTGACGATGCTATTTCTGCTTCGGCCCGCATTGCATATTTAGCAACCAAACTTCTACTGAATGATCTAAGCCCAATAGGTTATTTTGATGGTCAAGAAATAAAATCCCTTAGCATTGAAAACCAGGAATGGAATTTTCTAAACAAATTAAAGAGACAGCCGGATAAATCCTCCTTTTACTACTGGTATCAAACTGTGCAACTTCTAAATACCAGCAAGAATGAATAAAAGGAGGCTTTCTGAATCGGACATAAAGGCTAAATCAAGGTACTGTATTAAATACCAAGTAATTTTTTAAAGGTATTTATAAAATTTACAATAGCGAAAAGAGTGTATCAGGCGATCCGTTGTACGGAAGTTCATCTACTGGAGGGTTGGTTTTCTCAGGTGCTAAGCTTACAAGATCTGACTTTTGCTCTCGCGGGAAGAAAGGCATCCGTATTTCATACTATAAGACATTGAGACAACTTTAATTGTAATCTGAATTCAGTGTATAGAGCGGGTGTTCGAGTCCCCCACTTCCCACCTTTTTAATAAAGTAAACACCTCTCAATTATTAAATTTTGTAATCGGATTACATTTTAGACGTAAAAAATCCGTTTTTCACTTTTTTTTATCCGTATATTTGCAGTCAACTTACAACATTAAGATAAAAAAAATGATTGTCAACTTTAGTATTCAAAATTTTGGTTCAATAAAAGACAAGCAAACTCTTTCTTTTGAGGCAGACAAATCGACACACCTTGAAGACGCTTATATCGTGAATTTTGGTGGACAGAGAATTTTAAAGCTTGCCTTGATTTATGGAGCAAACGCATCTGGAAAAACAACAATTTTGAAAGCTCTTAATTTTTTAAGAGACATTGTTCTTGAACCAGAGCGTAAAAAAACTAATGAATTAGACTTTAATCCTTTTTTGTTTGACCCAAAAACACCTAAGCAGAACTCAATTATTTCTATTGAGTTTTTTCATAATGACATTAAATACTTTTACGAAGTAGAATTTTTCAAGAAAGCCATTGTGACTGAGGAGTTATATTTTCACAACCCTAATAAAGCTAATGTTTTTAAAAGAAAAACTAATTTGTTGAATCAGTTTACTGAAATATCATTTGGAAGTAAAATTTCGACAGATAAGGTTTTTGAAAAAACACTTGAAGCTAATACGCTTTGGAACAATACTGTTCTTGGTGGATATTTAAAAACCAATATTGATCTCAGAGAATTACAGGAAGTTATTGATTGGTTTGAAAATTATCTAAGGCCATTGGTTTATACACGAACTGAATTAGAAGGATTTGTTACTTCACGAATTGAAAGTAAAGAAATTTCTAAAGCTGATGTTATAACAATATTAAAGAAAGCCGACTTTAATATTTCGGATATCGTTATTGAAGAGAAAGAAGAAAATATACCTGATGGTTTAATTGAGTTTTTGAAAAGGCAAGTTAAAGAGCATAGTGATAAGGTTAAGGAATTAGAAGAAAAAGGCAAGGTAACAGCCGTAAATGTTGAATTTGAACATACAGTAAATAACTCTAAATACACCTTACCTTTAGAATTTGAATCGCAAGGAACAAGGCGTTACTATGGATTTGCGGGCTTATTGGCTTTGTTAATCAAAAACTCTACAGCCTTTCCAATTGATGAGTTAGAAGCTTCATTACACCCTGATTTATATTTACATTTTATTCTTTCTTTTCTTTTGAATTCTAAAAATTCTCAAATCATTGCAACCACCCACAATAGAGAAATTTTAGATAATAAAGATATTTTCAGAAATGATGCAATATGGTTTACAGACAAACAAGAAAGTTGTTCGACTGAGCTTTATTCATTGACTGATTTTGATAGCTCTGTTGTAAGAAATACTACAAATATTTTAAACGCTTACAAAAGCGGTAAATTAAGTGGAACACCTAATTTGGGCGACACTTTCATTGATTTAAGTCTATGAGAAAGCCCAAGAAGATTATACACAAAATTAATCCTTCTTTCGCTCTTGTAGTGGATGGAGAAACAGAAGTTTGGTATTTGCAAATGCTAAAGAGAAACGAACGGGATATTCGTGTTAGTATAAAACCCGAAATCCCAAACAAAAAAAGCTTGGAAGAACAGTACAATTTAGTTTGTGATTTATCGGGCAAAGAATTTACAAAAGTTTTTTGGATAATTGACCTAGATACCCTTATCAAGGAAGATAATGAAGCTCCAAAAGGCAAAAAATCACCACTTAAAACATTTGAAGAATACAGAACCGACCTCATTAAAAACTATACAAACGTTGTTGTTATTGTAAATAATCCATGTATTGAGTTTTGGTTCCTACTCCATTTTGAAAAAACATCAAAATACTTCGGCACTTGTTCAAGTGCAGAAACACAACTAAAAAAACACTTGAAGAATTACGAAAAGACACAAAAATTCTTCACGAAACAAAATGATGACATTTATTTAAAATTAAAACCAAAATTAAAACAAGCTAT
The DNA here is from genome assembly GCF_019343195.1 of Arthrospiribacter ruber. Classification (GTDB taxonomy): domain Bacteria; phylum Bacteroidota; class Bacteroidia; order Cytophagales; family Cyclobacteriaceae; genus Arthrospiribacter; species Arthrospiribacter ruber. The sequence continues at coordinate 20,257 of NZ_RPHB01000016.1, read as the reverse complement.
AGATAATTCTTTTGCTCTTGGAAATTTTGACAATGAAAACCCTAAGAAAGCAATGTGCGAAATGGGTTTATTATTTAAGTCAGACGAATTAAAAAAGCACTTTGAATAGAAAGCCGAACCTCCAACATTTAGCACACTTGCCAAATGCCCTCGAAAAAAATCCCTGATTGATGCATTCATCTATCAGGGATTTTGGTTAGTGGCTGCTGACTGACATCCGCAGGTTGAAAAGCTTGCTAGGTGGAATAGTAGGCTGGTTGGTGGATTTTAGGAAGTCCTCCCCTCCCTTTCTCTCCTCAATAAAAGTAGTGGATTCTTGGACTTTTGGATAGGGGATAACATTTAGCAGCAATTTTTTGGCAAGCAGCCATCAAAACCCGTAAAAATCCGGAGTTTTTTTTCAGGTTTTAGGTCAAAATTACCCTGTACAGGGGATTGACTACTATTCATTTATTTTAAATCTTACAGCCTGCCTTTTTTGTAAAGAAATTAAAGACAGACAATACATGTCAATCTTTTGATAAATAAAATCTTAGCGACTAGCTTGAAAAAAAAATGTAAGCCTATGCGATTCCGGATATATATCAACAAAACAGGTAAAGAGAGTTTCTTACCGATCAATTATCAGTATGAACTTTCTGCTGCTATATATAAGACCATAGATCGGGCAGATAGTGAGTTCAGTAAGTTTTTGCATGAAGAGGGGTATTTGGCTTATGGCAAAAAGTTTAGACTGTTCACTTTCTCAAGGATATTTTTCGAGCAGTTTAAGGTAATCAAAGATGCAGGACGTATCCATCACCAAGGAAATGCTGCCTTCTTTGAGATCAGTTTCCTGGTTGACAAAGCCGCTGAAGAATTCATAAAGGGGCTGTTTTTAGATCAGGAATTTGTATTAGGTGACAAAATCAGCAGGGCATTTTACCAGGTAAGTTCCATCGAGGCAGTACAGCCTCCTTTGTTTAAGGAAAATATGAGGTACAGATGTCTTTCACCTGTGTTCCTCCGCAGAAAAAGGTCTGGTGGCGGAGAAGATTACCTCCATCCGGAAAACAGTGACTATGGAATTCTTTTAATGCAAAACCTGCTTTCAAAATCCAAAGCTTATGAATTGGCCAATCAATGGGATGAATCCCCTACCGGAGGCCAAATCCCTGAGTTTGAATTTACTCCTATTGGCAGGGTTTTCAAGAATGGGGTCAAAATCAAACAACTGACCGAAAAAGAAACCCAACTTATAGGCTACAGCTTTGAATTTGAGTTAAAAGCTCCTGTTGAGCTGCATGAGATCGGCTACCACGCAGGATTTGGACACTTAGGTAGTCAGGGTTTTGGCTGTGTGGAGGTGAAAAGTTAATTCTTGAAGGTAAGGAAAAAAAAAAAAAAAATGAAAAGAACTTCACATAACAATCAACAATCATTCGAAATTTTCTTCTTAAAAATACGATCAGCCTTTTCTTTGATGTCGATTTTAAGTTTTTCAATCCTGCTTTTCATAAGACGATCTATTTCCAATGACCTCTCAAGTGAGATTTCTCCTTTTGGAAGATTTCGATCGTCAAAGCTATTAGGAATGTGTTTTTTGGACATGTTCAATTTCAAAAATTATAAAAGGGATCTTTTAGTTGATCATTTAATTAAGTCTATCCTTTATCTCACGTCAAATTTATTTTACAAGGGTGACCTAAATAAAAAAATAAAGCAGTTATTGAAGCACTATTTTTCAGCTTTTTGGAGGCGAATAGCTTCCTTCAAAAGTTTATCCGCCTCTTCTCGATTTATCCGCACAGCTTTTGATTTCAACATATTCCATACATTTTCCTTTTCTTCTTTCGTATGGGCATTGGCAAAGGGATTAGGACTGAATTTAGCTTTTGATTCCATAGATCAAATATATAAAAAATCTGGTGATTTCATCCTTTGCAATAGTAGGATTCAATCTCGATTTCATCGGCAACTTTTACCTGTATTATCTGCCGCTTCAATTCTACAATTCGGGAAGCTATTAACAATATTCTCTTATTATTACTATAACCACAAGCTAGGCTATAGAACTCTTTCAATGGAAAACCTGGGATATTATGCAATTTGTGATTTGCATTACCCAGGACAGACAAAATTTCTTTTTGCGAGATTCCATCAGGATAATCTCCACTTGCGAAGCTTAGCTCAGAAAAATCTATGTCCATATTCCTTTGGTTTTTTTTATAATGAAGAACTGGAGGAATATCAATCCCTCCAGGAAATCCAAGAGGTGCGATTTATAATTAGTCGTTTATTCATAGTTTCAATTCCTTTCTTGGAATTATCAAAATTAAGAAATAATTTTAATTTAGTAGTTTAGTCATATGGAAATATTTAAAAATTACTCAGGAAACGCAATGCTAAACAATGCTTTGATGACCATTGAAGCATTGGGTAGTTTAAAAGGTATCACAGAAATCACAACTGACCTACTTTTGAAGCTTTACAAGGAAAATGGACTATTATCTCTGAATAAAAGACTAAAAAGCTATACAATGCTTTTTACCAAAAATGGTCCCTTGCATAATGATAAAGCAAATGGAGAAAAAGTATATAATAGCTTATTTCATACAATAATTGAGTCTTTTGAAAGTGAGGGTGATAGGATTTGTGAAATTTCGGGATTGAGATTCACTACGCCATTTGAGAGTATTTATGAAAAGGCATTAAAAAATGTTGGTTTCACTGAAAAGGACATCAAAAAAAAGGACACAACAATAAATCGTGGTTGGTTCCCGCTGATTGGTGGATTAGGGTCAGATGCTCAAGCATTACCTCAAGCAAAATTTGCAATTGAAATTCATCCTATTTGTGTGGCAATTTTACAATTTTTACCTCTGTCATCTTTACTATTTAAAGGGAGAATCCTTTTGATCGATTCTTCCAATTTTGAGTTTACAAGGAGCTTCATAGCCAGTAATGTGAAATTAGTAGAAAAACGAATTCAAATGACAAGTTCATCAGATTCTATAGATAACATCAAAGATTTTGCAAAAGGAAATTACTTGTTGAAGGCTATAAAAATTTTAGAAGATAAAGAGATAGAAGACGAATATTCAGATCTCAATTTTTGGAGTTTTTCCAACTCCGGAACTGGTGCTAGCTGTGAAATTGAGCGTGTACCCAATAGTTTAATTAAGAAACTTATTAGGCTAAAGCAAACCTCCAAAATAACTAATGAATTGATCAATATTCTAAGTAAAGATTCTCATAGGTTCATTGAAGACCTAGAAAACAACCAAGATTGGTATTTACTCTATCCTGCTGTATTTGGAACCGGCAAAAACAAAGGAGATTATGAAGGTGTTTCAGTGGCTTTTATGGAGGCTTATTACCAAGAAATCCAAAGCCCACAAAAAACAGAATATGCCAAGTATATAGCGTATTTAATTCAAAAGTATAAGTCAGGCTCATTTACCAAATATTTGGGAAAGCGAGATGCATGGAAAGAAAAAGAATTTACTAATGATCTTTATGCAGTTTTGGTTAAGGCAACCGAGAATGGGGAATGGGACTTAATGCACCATATTGAAATTCTTGATGATCCTATGCAGGTTCCTATAAGAAACACATTTTACAACATATTAAAAGTCGCCCATTTTTATTATTACAAAAACTCGCTTAGTTCTCAATTACCGCAATTGAGTTCTAAGGGATCAAATGCTTTGAGCATTTGCAATTGGTTGATAGCTTATATTCAACAGGATGAAAGACAAGAAACTATAAAAAAGGATATTCTAAGCATACAAAAATACCTATCAGTCAATTACAACAATGTTTTTTATAGAACTGCTGAGCAAAAAACTCTTGATTTAGAGAGCATCTTTTATGCCTTTTACGATGAAAACTATAGGAGTCTTAGAATTGGTTTGAATAGTCTTTTAAGGATTTTCTTTAGTCAGCCTCAACAAGAATTTTTTGAAATCAAGGCGTTGGACAAACCAAAAGATTGGATCTTAAATTATCAGTGTGCTGATTATTTTGATCTAATACAAGTCTTTGCTAGTGACTATCAAGCATATTATTTTGACAAGTATGAAAACCAGGAGACAGGCTCAAAACCTATTGATAAATTCCGAAATCTTGTAAAAGCAATATCTAAAGAAAATTCAAAATTCTTGATTTGGTTTTATGAGGCTATTGAAAACACCAATGAGTTTTTGAAAGAAGGCAATAAAAGTATCCCAGATAAATGGTCAGATTCGATTCTATATTCACCTAATGGAGAATATATGCTTTCATTTTCAAGGTTTGCTATTAAGTTTTCTCTATTAAAGCAGTCTGAAAAATCTTTACTAACTAATTATATTAATTTAACTAAATAATAAACTATTGTATTATGGACAAACTAAAAAACATTACAGGAGCACTACTGATAGATGCTACAGCATCATTCTTAAATGGTGCGGGATTAGGAACCGGAGAAGACAAAAACAAGGTTATTCCTAAAACTTTTAGAGAAAAGGTAAATGGAAGAGCAGAAGAAGTGCCCTATGTGTCCGCTCAGTCTTGGAGAAGGTGGCTTAGAGACACTACAAATGAAGAAAATGGATGGAATCCAAGCGAATTAAAATCAATAAAGAGCAACGAGAAAGGATCAACAAGTAAAATTTCAACTGAGTTAAATCCTATAGAATTTCCTGAAGACGATCTTTTTGGTTACATGAAGAGTGGTGACAAAAATGAGGAAAGTATTCAGCGTACATCTCCATTTAAAAGTTCTATCCTTAAAGGGATAAGAAACATGAGGGTAATGAATAACGATGAAGCATTTGTTCACCTTAAAGAAGGGAGCCCACTTCCTTATTCCACACGTTTTTATTCCACCCATTTAGAAGGCTTTTTCAATATAGAGTATTATCGTTTGGGGCTTTATGATAACCTTGGAAGTCATCAGGAATTATCTGCAGAATTATTGGAGAAACATTCGGACAAATTTGAAATTTCAAACTTGACCAACACGAAACATAAAAGATATGTACTGAAAGATGCAGAAAAAATAAGGAAAAAACATGCGGCAGGTCTATTAAAAGGATTGGCATATTTACGAGGTGGGGCAAAACAAGCAGCTTTCGGTTCTGATGTTACTCCAAAAGTTTTGATTTTAGCCGGGATGGAATCAGCTAACCCTGTATTTAACAACTTGTTTATTGGTACGGGAGAAAAACCTGCTTTAAATATCGAAACCTTGAAACAAATTGCGCAAGATTTTAAAGAAAAGTTAGCCACTCCAATCTATATTGGAATTCGTTCAGGCTACCTACAAAACGAATCAGAAGTAAAAGTGTTAGGAGAAGGTTTCATAATAGATTCTCCACAGGGAGTCACAATCAAGTTTACTGAAAATCATTTAAAAAATGGATAAGGTTCTTGAAATTCGCTTTTCCGGTTGGACTGCAACACCCCGAATGCCTTTTGTTTTATCTGGAAATGCGGTGTGTATGCCGGTTCCATCCTATTCTCTCCTTCTAGGATTAATTGGTTGCTGCCTGGGAAGACTAGTAAGTGGTACTGAAGTGAAAATTGGGTTCAATTATTCCTATGATTCTGTCGGAAAAGACTTGGAAACACGTCAAAGACTTGAATATGATGGGAAAAAAGTGAAAGCACACAGTAAGGGTACTGATGCATATTTAAGGGAATTTCATGTTGCTCCAAAACTTACACTTTGGCTTGACCGGTCTGATTGGGAAACCTATTTTTTAAACCCTGTTGGAACACCATCATTAGGTCGCTCTCAAGATATTTTAAAGATTGAAAGTGTAGGCATAGTAGAAATCAAATCAGTTACAGAGGCGACCATTTCGGGTTGTATGGTCCCATTTAGCTCAGATTTAAAAGCAGGAGGGCAACTGTTTCAGCTAGCAGAAGCTTATCAAGAGAGTGAGGAAGTAGGTGGAGGTAGAAAGGCCATAAATACAAGGATATTTATGGCTATTCCTCCTGATAATGAGGCAAATATGAAGATTCAGAATCTTTATCAAACTCAAGAAGGGGATAATCAAAGCTTTTACCTTCATCATTTTTAAGATGGACGATTTCTTTAATAGGTTTTTAGCAAAAAGTGATGGTCAGACTACCCTTGAAATGCATACTAGGCATGTCATTGCTGCAGGAGAAAGTTTGTTAGAATGCTTGCCTTTTAAACCTGTTGAGAGAGGCTTTTGGAGAGAAAAGCTTTTTAGATGTGCTGTTTTGCACGATTTAGGAAAAATCCATTCTGAATTTCAGAGACGTTTGCATGGTGCCAAAGACGTTGCTATTCGCCATGAAATCATTTCACTTTGGTTTTGTGAAAAATTCTTAGAAATACCGGAAGATGAGATGTTTGCGATAGCAACACATCACAAAGGCATAATTCCCCATTTGGATTCTTCGGGTAAATTAAATAAAGGAAACCTGACTTATGAAATAGAGAATGCAATTAATAAGGATCCAGAAAAATTAAATCCAGAAACATTAAGTCATTGGCTCGCACTATTTGGCTTAAATTTTAAAATACAGGACAATGCCACTTCTTTACAAATAAGTAAGAAGTGGATCAAGATTCTACATCACAGGTTGCAAAAAGAGTCGGTTGAATCTCCAGATTATTTGAAACACTTTTCACTAATGCGTGCCTTATTAATTGCTTCTGATCATATTGGTTCAGCACGTCTCGAAAATGATTTGCCATCTTACAAAGAGATAGGTTTACGGGATTTTCAGCCTCATGATAAAAACGGAGAGTATTTTTCTTTTAGACATTTTCAGGAAAAACTCCAACATATCCAGTCAGATGTGATTTTGCATGCTCCGACTGGATCTGGCAAAACAGAGGCCGCATTGAGTTGGGTATTTGCCAATCAACAAAAGAATGCACGTCTGTTCTATCTTTTACCATATACAGCAAGTATCAATGCAATGGTAAAAAGACTGCAAAATATATTTGGAAAAGAAAGGGTAACTGCATTGCACTCTAAAACACTTGACTTTTTTTATGAGCAATTGGCTGAGGAGGTTTCGAATAACGAAACGATTGATTATGAGAAATTAGAGGCAGAAGCTAGGTCAAAGAAATCACTTTCTGACGAACTGTTTTTCCCAGTGAAAGTAGCAACATTACATCAAGTGCTCAAAACCTCACTTAAAGGGAAAGGGTGGGAATTATCTTTGTATGATTACAAAAATGCCCTTTTCATCATAGATGAATTCCATACCTACAATGCTTTGCTCACGGGTATGTTGTTGGCGAGCATTAAACTATTTAGAAAATTATTTGATGCTAAGTTCTTCTTTATGTCTGCTACCATTCCAGATTTTATGCTTAAAAATATTATTGAGGAAGTCTTTGATGGAGATGCAAGCAAATTAATTCGGCCGAATCCTGCTATTGAAAGTGACAGAGTGATACTTGACCGGAAAAGACATGTTTTGAATTGTCAGGCAGGGATGACCATTAGAGATAAAGTAGATTTGATAAAAAAATACTTGAATGGTGGAAAAAGTGTTTTAGTCATAGTAAATAATGTAAAAACAGCTCAGAATCTGTTTGAAGAAATTGGTTATCAAGAAAATGATAAAGTAGCTCTTCTTCATAGTGGATTTCATAAAAAAGGGAGGATGGAGATTGAGAAAAGAATTACTCATGAAGATCAAGATAAAAGACCAAAACTTCTTATAGCAACACAAGCAGTTGAAGTAAGTTTGGATATTGATTATGATGTTGCTTTCATTGAAAATGCTCCAATTGACGCACTTATTCAACGATTTGGTCGTGTAAACAGAGCTGGCAAAAAAGCATTGGCGCCAATTTATCTTTTTGAGGACATTATCGGTAATACAAAATATTTTTATGATGAAGAAGTATTACAAAATACTTGGCAGAACTTGTTAAGATTTAACAACAAAGAGCTTTCTGAGAATGATTTAACTACTGTTTGTAATCAGGTATATGAAAATGGTTACAATGAAAGTCAGAGAAAAGACTATGAGCAAGGATTAAGAAACAGCACCATACAAAACTTTGAAACTGATTGGATTGCGGGAGATTGGGATAATTGGATCGATACTGCTTTAGAGCAAAATAACCAAAAGATAGAAATACTGTGTGGAAATCTAATATCTGATTTTGAAGAATTAAGAATGCAAAAAAGATATATTGAGGCAAATCAATTATTAGTTCAAGTTTACTATTATGAATTAAGGGGGACACATTTTAAGAAAGATGAGAAACTGAACTTAACAATTGCATATGATTTTGAATACATTGAATTAACTGGTTATTGGGTAACAAAAAAAAATATTGAAACACAATTTATTTAAATATATCATTGTAAATTAATATTACCCAATATTATTATATAAAATAGTTTAACTGATAAAATTGTAATCACAATCCCTCCCATGTTTGACCAATTCTACCAGCAAGCTTCCGATCAGCTAAAACTTTCATTTCTCAATACTATACTTGAGCAAGATGAGCAACTTAAAGAGCAATTTATCAACTTTTACCTCAAACCAAAGGACAAACATCTGGTGCTGACGGTGACAGATCCAGATGATTTTATCTTGGCCAGTAAGGACCTGATTGTTGAAGCCCTTGAGACTATTGAGTTCAATGAGCCAGATTGGGCCAATTATGTACCGCGTCACAATGGGTATATTCCGGATTACGAAGCTATGGAACACATGGCAGAAGATGAAATCGGCCGTATCCTTGGTCTTCATATCGCAGAAGTCGAAAGATATTGTTCCATAAAGCATTTTGATTTGGCATTTTTGTATTTGATAAGTATCTACCAGGCATGCTTGGAAGTGGAAATCGAGGATGATTATGGTTCTGTTCCAGACCCCTTACAAACCATGCTCCAAGAATTTGAAAATCATTTACAAAGCTGTCTTCCTATTTTCAAGGCTATTCAAATTCCCGAAGATCAGCTTTTCACCATAGCAACTGTTCTATTTGATCAGCATACTGAATTAGATGCTAAAGATTCCCATTTTTTGTTATTTTTTGAGGCATGTTTATACAGCCTAGTTCACTCTGGCTCGGAAGCGAGTATCCTACTTGATGTCATAGAAGGGAAAAACAAAGCGACACATTTGCCATGGTTGTACACCGAACTTCATAGAAAAACTGGGGGAATTGAAAGCTACGAGAAAGCCGCCTTGAAGTATTACCAATCAAGTGTACATCTGGCACTCGATCTTTTGAACCTATACAAATCTACTGACAGCAACAAGTTCAGGAACATCGCCAAAAAATTATGGATTAATGGATTATTTCGTCATGAATGTGCTGAAATGTATTTTGAAGTTCTCAATCCAAATGAAGACCCAAACTTATACCTAGAGGTCACACTGTACTTGATTAAGAGGAACTTCTCCAAAAAATATTACAAAATCATCAAAGAACTGATGACAGAGGATGATCGGATGAATTTTTTGAAATCACTCCAAAACGATCACCCTGCTTATATCACAGCTTTGTGTATGGAAGGAAAATATGATGAAGCTCATAAACATGCACTTCACCATACGAACAGGTGGAATATCATCGAAACAATGACTCCTTGCTTAGAACATGCTCCAGAGCAAGCTATAGTCATTCTTGCACAGAAGGTAGAAGAACTCCTTCTCGACGAGCGAGGAAGAAATTTCTATGCGAGAGTAGCTACAATACTAAAAATTGCTAAAGATATAACAGCTATTCAGCATCAAACCGATGTGCTGATAAATAGAATAGTCTATGCCAACGGTCGCTTGAGTGCATTAAAAGGTGAATTGAGAGTCGCTGGCGTTATTTGATCAACTCAAAAAGATTCCTTTTTAATTTATTGATTTTGTCTACTAAACTTATGAACATCACCGGTACACATATAGCCTACCTCCACACCTGTCTTAGGAAACTTTGGCTATTTGCCAATGGAATTCAAATGGAACATACTTCACAAGTAGTGGCTGAAGGAAAATTAATCGCTGAGACCACCTATTTGGACAGAGCGAGAAAATACACAGAACTCGAGCTGGATGGTATCAAGATCGATTACTATGATGCTAAAAATAAAGTGATACATGAAGTAAAAAAGTCCGATAAAGTAGAACATGCACATTTTGCCCAAGTAAAATATTACCTCTATATATTGATCAAGAATGGAATAGACAATCCCTCAGCCATCCTTGAATACCCAAAAATGAAACAAAGGCAAATAGTAGAATGGGAAGAAAGCGACATGGCAGAAGTAGAAAAGTGGAAAAATAAATGTTCGGCTATCTTTTATCAAGATGAATGTCCTCCATTAGTAAAAAAATCAATCTGCAAAAAATGTAGCTACCACGATTTTTGCTATGCAGGAGAAAATGACATAAATGAAGAATGATGATAGATGGGTGATTATGATTAGTAAGAGATAAGTGTTATGTGATAATAGATTAGAGAATATTTTCCAAAAACCATTTGTATGATAAACTATAATCAGATTTTTCAGGACAGGACTAAAACTTTGGCTATTAAAATTATAAAATGCCTCTCACCGATTCCGTACTCAGATGCTGTTTCAATTATCCGAAGACAAATTATTAGATCATCAACATCAGTTGCCTCCAATTATAGAGCAATGTGTCGTGCAAGATCAGAAAATGAAAGATTTGCCAAACTTTCTGTAGTAGTGGAAGAGGCAGATGAAACACTGTATTGGCTTGAAATTATCAAGGAATTAAATTTAATAGCTGTAGCAACTTTAAATGAGTTGATGTCAGAGACGGAGGAAATTGTAAAAGCTTTGGCTACCTATAGAAAAAAATTAAAACCTTAAAATAATCATTTAAAAGCCTTCATTTATCAACGATCATTCATCCCCCATTATCCATCATTTATGAAAAAGACCTACTACCTTTTCAATCCGGGCCGAATGAGCCGAAAAGACAATACGCTTAAGTTCACTCCTGTAGATGAGTCTGGAAAAGAAGGTACACCCAAGTATATCCCCGTTGAAGGTGTCTCGGATTTCTATTGTTTTGGCTCTTTGGATGCCAACAGTGCGCTCTACAATTTTCTAGGAAAAAATGGAATAAGCGTGCACTTTTTCGATTACTATGAGCACTATACGGGAAGTTTTCAGTCCAAAGAGTATCTTTTGGCTGGTAAAATGCAAATCAACCAAACGCAGCACTACCTCCACACGGGTAAGCGTATGGCCATAGCCCAAAAGTTGATTACAGGAGCTGCATTCAATATGTCCAAGAACCTAAAGTATTACCATAATAGAGGCAAAGATTTGGAGATTCATTTGGCTAAAATAGACCTGTATGCCCGAGAAATTGAAAACACATCCACCATACCTGGACTTATGGGTATTGAAGGTAACATTCGGCAGGTATATTACCAGGCATTTGACCTGATAGTCAAAGACCATGCTATGGAGGGGCGAAGCAAGCAACCTCCCATGAATGAACTCAATGCCCTGATTTCATTTGGGAATATGATGTGCTATACCTTATGCTTGGATCAAATTTACCATACCCAATTGAACCCTACGATCAGTTTCTTGCATGAACCTGGCTATAGGAGGTATTCCTTGGCGCTTGACTTAGCGGAGATTTTTAAACCTATTTTAGTAGATAGGATAATTTTCAGAGTATTGAACAAAAAAGAAATTCAATCCAAGGATTTTGATTTTCATGTCAACAAGGTGATTTTGAAAGAATCAGGCAAAAAAGTTTTTATCCGAGCCTTTGAGGAGCGACTCAACGAGACCATTAAGCACCGTACATTGAACAAGCAAGTGAGTTACAAAAGTCTGGTAAAATTAGAATGCTACAAACTCAGCAAACATCTGTTGGGAATGGAATCCTATCAGCCTTTTAAGATTTGGTGGTAGGGATTGAAGGGTTGAATAGTTGAATAGTTGAATAGTTGAAGTGTTGAATAATTGAAGGGTTGAAGGATTGAATTATTCAACAACAGGACTCAAAATTAATATTATGTTTTTAAAGTCATGGAAAAGAGCAGAAACTATGGTGAGAATGATCGGTTTGAATTTATTAAGCAGATACAAGATCGATCAAAGGTTTTAGCCCTGGAGGTAATAAAAGTGTGTGATAAGTTACCAAGCAAAAGATCATCATCTGTGATTTCATATCAAATCATTAAAAGTGCAACTTCGCAGGCAGCAAATTACCGTGCAGCATGTAGGGCAAGATCGGGAGCGGAATTTTTTAGTAAAATTTCAATTGTTGTCGAAGAGGCTGATGAAACATGCTTTTGGCTTGAAATGCTATTTGAAGCTAAATTAATTGATGTAGAAACATTTCAAAAGTTATTCAAAGAATCTGAAGAATTATTGAGTATATTCTCAACTGCAAGAAAAAATGCCAAATTAAATAAATGAATAATTGAAGGATTGAAGGTTTTGGATTATTCAATGATTCAGTAATTCAATAATTCAGTAATTCAGTATTTCAATTAATAAACCATGTACATCATTCTAGTTTACGACATTGGAGAAAGGCGAGTCAGCAAGATGCTGAAGCTTTGTAGAAAGTACTTGAATTGGATACAGAATTCGGTATTTGAAGGAGAGATCACAGAGGTGAAATACAAAGAGCTAATTATCAATGCAAAGAAGATCATGAAAATCGAAGAAGACAGCTTAATTGTATTTAAGAGTAGGGAAGAAAAATGGCTGGATAAGGAAGTCATTGGCCAGGAGAAAAATGATCTGGACACTTTTCTATAGTTGTCGAATGGAGCTGTATAAATAGGATAGCCTTAGTCCTTAAGGGGAAACAGATCCTAACCAATTGATTTTAAACATATTAAAAAGTTGTCGATAGTAGCGGAAAAATCAGCTATTGGAGATCGACGCAATTATAGGAGAATTTTATAAAGTTAAAACAGCCATTCTGATTCAAAAAAGGCTATTTTAGTATGCCGTTACGACGGCCTTCAATCGCACCATACAGGAATTGAAATTCAATTAATTTTGGAGGGGATTTGTATCTTAAATAACCTTCAATCGCACCATACAGGAATTGAAATGCCCATGTCATTGAGCTTCATTAATGTGGTCAAAACCTTCAATCGCACCATACAGGAATTGAAATTTGATATGCCTCAACTTAACCAAGTTTAAAGGAGGTCCTTCAATCGCACCATACAGGAATTGAAATTATCATAATTCATTTCCAGCTGGCCTTTTTCATTGCCTTCAATCGCACCATACAGGAATTGAAATTGGACTTCTCAGGAGCCTGACCTGCCTGACCTTCATCCTTCAATCGCACCATACAGGAATTGAAATAGAATTCCCGGACCGGGTTAAAACGGTTTTGTTCTCCTTCAATCGCACCATACAGGAATTGAAATTGGTTTTAAGCGCGTTAACGCCGCCTTGGTATCCTCCTTCAATCGCACCATACAGGAATTGAAATCAGCCTTTATCTGGGCATTGCGCAGCTCACCGAAATCCTTCAATCGCACCATACAGGAATTGAAATTCAGGAACAGTAGGATCATCCGGATCATCAGGTATCCTTCAATCGCACCATACAGGAATTGAAATATAACAGACCATGGTACAAAGACTATCTGAAGTGGACCTTCAATCGCACCATACAGGAATTGAAATGTAAGAGAGCGGCTGTGATGGATACAAAGATCTTGACCTTCAATCGCACCATACAGGAATTGAAATAGACTATGAAGAGAAGGCCTGATATGGAGAAGATATCCTTCAATCGCACCATACAGGAATTGAAATTTGCCTAAACCGGGGTTACCTTTATCCCAAACAATTCCTTCAATCGCACCATACAGGAATTGAAATCTGGAGATCAAGGAAGGATTTAAGGAGGGATTCATCCTTCAATCGCACCATACAGGAATTGAAATTAATTTTTCAGGACTATGAAACTAAGAGAAATCAAACCTTCAATCGCACCATACAGGAATTGAAATTTTCGAAGAGGTAGGAGGCGAAAAAATCGCCAAGACCTTCAATCGCACCATACAGGAATTGAAATTATCCATCTGCAAACCAGTAGGCATTTTTGAATTCGCCTTCAATCGCACCATACAGGAATTGAAATCGGGATTGCCCTGGGGACTCCATTCGATCCGGAATCCCTTCAATCGCACCATACAGGAATTGAAATTACCGAATCATTGGTAATGGTTTTGACCTGGATATACCTTCAATCGCACCATACAGGAATTGAAATGTGGCTATTATCTGTTGGGCATTGAAAGTGATCAGGCCTTCAATCGCACCATACAGGAATTGAAATCTGGCCCGGACATTTCATGCGCATAGCGGTAATTACCCTTCAATCGCACCATACAGGAATTGAAATTCAGGACTCTTTCCTACGACCGCTCACAGATGGGAAACCTTCAATCGCACCATACAGGAATTGAAATGATAAAGGCTGTGGAAGAAAGTGAAGGCTTGGGCGTACCTTCAATCGCACCATACAGGAATTGAAATTGGCCTTTGGCCTCTCCTACCTGACACATGATCACACCTTCAATCGCACCATACAGGAATTGAAATTTTTGGAGACATACTGAAGCTACCCTGAAGGCCGGGCCTTCAATCGCACCATACAGGAATTGAAATAGCGCTTCTCGATGAGCTTCAGCTCATCGGCCTTGCCCTTCAATCGCACCATACAGGAATTGAAATTTTGTTATTAAACTGCTGTGACACAGAAGTAATCAACCTTCAATCGCACCATACAGGAATTGAAATGGAGCTGGCAGATCTTAAGAAAAACCCGGATGCCACCTTCAATCGCACCATACAGGAATTGAAATAATTCTTTAACCAGGTCCTCAACGTCAATCGTAGCCCTTCAATCGCACCATACAGGAATTGAAATTCTATCCGAGAGGCTTCACATGCGGGCGAATTTGACCTTCAATCGCACCATACAGGAATTGAAATTAGTGAAAAGTTATTGTCTGAAGTGACAGAAATCTTCCTTCAATCGCACCATACAGGAATTGAAATCAATGATGCGGTCACATACCGATGCCGTCCAATAAGCCTTCAATCGCACCATACAGGAATTGAAATTTTTCAATCCGTCTGCCTCACCTTGTTGTCAAGCGACCTTCAATCGCACCATACAGGAATTGAAATGCTGATCCATTTGATCACTCAATACCTGGTCCTTATCCTTCAATCGCACCATACAGGAATTGAAATGATCAGGGTACCGATCTGGGGGCGCATCATCGAATACCTTCAATCGCACCATACAGGAATTGAAATTCAGCTGGGCGTAGTTGGTAGCGGACTCACCTACCCCTTCAATCGCACCATACAGGAATTGAAATCCACGAAAGCGGTGGGTTCAGAAGGCTGGACGAAAACCTTCAATCGCACCATACAGGAATTGAAATATAAAAGCCTTCCAACGAATCCCATTTTCTTAAATTCCTTCAATCGCACCATACAGGAATTGAAATATGTTTTAGGCAGGCAGTCTTCATATTGGAATTCATACCTTCAATCGCACCATACAGGAATTGAAATCTCATTAGGAAGTCACAGCAATGTGAGTTCAAATGTCCTTCAATCGCACCATACAGGAATTGAAATTTGAAGATCAGATCAACAGCAAGTTCAAATTGGTCACCTTCAATCGCACCATACAGGAATTGAAATATGTTTAACACCTCGCTGGATATAAAGCTAGAAAAACCTTCAATCGCACCATACAGGAATTGAAATGAAAACCATCCCGACATACCAAAAAGAAGAGGAAGGCCTTCAATCGCACCATACAGGAATTGAAATTGATTTAGAAGCAATACCAATAGAAACACCAAAATTCCTTCAATCGCACCATACAGGAATTGAAATAGGATTCCAAGTTAATCCCACATCTTTCAAGTCTTTCCTTCAATCGCACCATACAGGAATTGAAATCAAGCTGTTTGGCTACTTTCCTGAAAGGAAAAGAGACCTTCAATCGCACCATACAGGAATTGAAATATGATGTTCTGATGCTTTATAGGAATCCTGATACACCTTCAATCGCACCATACAGGAATTGAAATTTTGATGGAACAAGGTCTTGAAAGGGGAACAAAAGACCTTCAATCGCACCATACAGGAATTGAAATAAAAAAGCTATGTCCTGCCGAATCATTTTTTGGATACCTTCAATCGCACCATACAGGAATTGAAATAGCATCGTTCCCCCCTAACTGTTGTTCATAATAATCCCTTCAATCGCACCATACAGGAATTGAAATATAGAACGAGCCGCCTTATCTTTTAAGTCCTTCGAAACCTTCAATCGCACCATACAGGAATTGAAATTAATCATCAATTATGATTTTAGCACTTGAAACTAGGCCTTCAATCGCACCATACAGGAATTGAAATAAGCAAAAAAGTCCAATGGAGAAACTGACACAATTACCTTCAATCGCACCATACAGGAATTGAAATTCTAAAATTGTCTGGTACTGATCATCAGGAGTCAAGCCTTCAATCGCACCATACAGGAATTGAAATTGGATGGGTCATGGTCTGCTGAACCTTCATCCTCACCTTCAATCGCACCATACAGGAATTGAAATTTGTCAAAGAATGCTCTCAAACCTGTTCCGGGCTGCCTTCAATCGCACCATACAGGAATTGAAATCTACATGAAAGAAGAAATCTTCCCTAAGCTTAAAGCCTTCAATCGCACCATACAGGAATTGAAATAACGAAGATGGGACAGGCTTTTCAGCACAAGGGTCGTCCTTCAATCGCACCATACAGGAATTGAAATGGGACAGTGGGGTAGTGGTTTCCCTTAAAGAAAACTCCTTCAATCGCACCATACAGGAATTGAAATGCATAGGAAAAGAGTTTTGTTTTTCGCTGTCAGAAACCTTCAATCGCACCATACAGGAATTGAAATAGATATGTGCTTATCGAAAACGTGCCCGGTTTATTCCTTCAATCGCACCATACAGGAATTGAAATATATGAAGGAATACAAAGAGGCTATTAGGGAATTTACCTTCAATCGCACCATACAGGAATTGAAATAACGCCGGGCGCGGGTCTTCTATACTTACTAATGTCCCTTCAATCGCACCATACAGGAATTGAAATTGCTTATAGACTGTTTAAGAATTCCCAAAATTCGGCCTTCAATCGCACCATACAGGAATTGAAATGATATACTTGTCCTGATGGATCTCCTTCCCCTGCCGGCCTTCAATCGCACCATACAGGAATTGAAATAGGAATGCCGGTACTCCATAATGGATAAGGATCTTGCCTTCAATCGCACCATACAGGAATTGAAATCTCAGAACCGAATGATAAAAGTTTTTTCCCAAACCTCCTTCAATCGCACCATACAGGAATTGAAATAAAGCTTCAAAAGGAAAAGGCTTTCAAAGGATTCAACCTTCAATCGCACCATACAGGAATTGAAATGGATTTTTCCATCCGAGTACATTTTTCCAGTAGTTTCCTTCAATCGCACCATACAGGAATTGAAATTCGGCTCCAACACCACCGATATAAGCAATGTGAATACCTTCAATCGCACCATACAGGAATTGAAATAACGAGGCTAACAATTGCGCTGCCTGAGTCAGTGCACCTTCAATCGCACCATACAGGAATTGAAATTGAGCAATCCACAGTTTTGAGTTTTCCCTCACAATGCCTTCAATCGCACCATACAGGAATTGAAATTTCATAACCAAAACCGACCTCACCACACACATCTACCCTTCAATCGCACCATACAGGAATTGAAATTTGTTTTACGGTATCAACTGGACTGATACTAAATTACCTTCAATCGCACCATACAGGAATTGAAATTCACGTAAGCAAAGCCATCCTTAACAAATTCAATACCTTCAATCGCACCATACAGGAATTGAAATCAAGCGGGAGATCAATGAGATCATACAGCAGATAATCCTTCAATCGCACCATACAGGAATTGAAATCCAGCTCAGCAATATCATTGACCACAAACTCCGGATCCTTCAATCGCACCATACAGGAATTGAAATTTCTCAGGGCCTTTATTCTGCCCTCATCACAACATACCTTCAATCGCACCATACAGGAATTGAAATCAGCCATCAAAGGTACTACCTTGGCACAGCGGGCTTCCTTCAATCGCACCATACAGGAATTGAAATGAAGCTTCCGGTCAGCCTTGACCAACATCTCCGCACCTTCAATCGCACCATACAGGAATTGAAATTTGGTTGCGCTTACTACCCTGATTGCTTCCCTTGTGCCTTCAATCGCACCATACAGGAATTGAAATACACCTACTATTATCAGTGGTTTTACTTCCCGGGTCCTTCAATCGCACCATACAGGAATTGAAATTATTTCTTGGTGACAATAACGCCAGGCAGCACTCCAACCTTCAATCGCACCATACAGGAATTGAAATAAGGTTAAAGGGTGGGATTTCATTCTGATTACAGATGCCTTCAATCGCACCATACAGGAATTGAAATATAAAAAACCTATGGTGCCCTTTCCCTGTGCCCTGACCTTCAATCGCACCATACAGGAATTGAAATTGACTGATTCGGTACTAGCATCCATCTTGTAACCTCCCTTCAATCGCACCATACAGGAATTGAAATACATCTTTCAAAGTCATTCTTACAGACTTGATTTCACCTTCAATCGCACCATACAGGAATTGAAATACAGGTCAAAAGATCAACAGAAGAATTTTCCCAAGGCCTTCAATCGCACCATACAGGAATTGAAATCTGGTGGATGATATTCCTAACCATAAGGTCTTTTGCCTTCAATCGCACCATACAGGAATTGAAATAACTATATATACACAGCTTTTTATTAACCAAAAATTCCTTCAATCGCACCATACAGGAATTGAAATAATGTTAAGATTTCTGACCCTAAACCTTACTGCCGTCCTTCAATCGCACCATACAGGAATTGAAATCAGGCTGCCGTCGCCCTGGACAACAAGCGTAAAAAACCTTCAATCGCACCATACAGGAATTGAAATGGAAGAATGGAACGGCTTCTACAACTTCATGATTCACCTTCAATCGCACCATACAGGAATTGAAATGATCTCGATCCTGCCATGGTAGCAGGTGTCGTGTTCCTTCAATCGCACCATACAGGAATTGAAATAAAGCTCCTGGCTGATCGCTGCTGATCCTTCCAGTTGCCTTCAATCGCACCATACAGGAATTGAAATACTTTTGGCAGTTGAATACTGTTAAAGATGTTTTTCCTTCAATCGCACCATACAGGAATTGAAATGTAAATTTCCCCTGTTTTGTTGTCAAAATCCACGTGCCTTCAATCGCACCATACAGGAATTAGGACCGAGCGTTGAGAAAACCTTCAGTGAAGGTTTTTAGCGAGGGGCCAGGTTGTAGGGTAGGAAAAACATCTACACAACAATACAACACTCTCAATCGCACCATACAGGAATTGAAATACAAAAATAGGTGGTCTATTGGCCCGTCTGGCCTTTCCTTCAATCGCACCATACAGGAATTGAAATATGTCTTGATTGAAAGGGCATTGTCTAAACATATCTCCTTCAATCGCACCATACAGGAATTGAAATCCGTTTAGCGGCATCGGCTTGTACTCGTTTTCAGCTCCTTCAATCGCACCATACAGGAATTGAAATAATGTTAAGATTTCTGACCCTAAACCTTACTGCCGTCCTTCAATCGCACCATACAGGAATTGAAATCAGGCTGCCGTCGCCCTGGACAACAAGCGTAAAAAACCTTCAATCGCACCATACAGGAATTGAAATGGAAGAATGGAACGGCTTCTACAACTTCATGATTCACCTTCAATCGCACCATACAGGAATTGAAATGATCTCGATCCTGCCATGGTAGCAGGTGTCGTGTTCCTTCAATCGCACCATACAGGAATTGAAATAAAGCTCCTGGCTGATCGCTGCTGATCCTTCCAGTTGCCTTCAATCGCACCATACAGGAATTGAAATACTTTTGGCAGTTGAATACTGTTAAAGATGTTTTTCCTTCAATCGCACCATACAGGAATTGAAATGTAAATTTCCCCTGTTTTGTTGTCAAAATCCACGTGCCTTCAATCGCACCATACAGGAATTAGGACCGAGCGTTGAGAAAACCTTCAGTGAAGGTTTTTAGCGAGGGGCCAGGTTGTAGGGTAGGAAAAACATCTACACAACAATACAACACTCTCAATCGCACCATACAGGAATTGAAATA
>NZ_RPHB01000015.1 GCF_019343195.1 Arthrospiribacter ruber | reverse complement strand
CATCGTTTACGGCGTGGACTACCAGGGTATCTAATCCTGTTCGCTACCCACGCTTTCGTGCATCAGCGTCAGTTACGTCCCAGTACAATGCCTACGCTATCGGTGTTCCTTATGGTATCTATGCATTTCACCGCTACACCATAAATTCCATGTACCCAGAACGCACTCAAGCCAAACAGTATCAACGGCAATTTTAGGGTTGAGCCCCAAACTTTCACCGCTGACTTATATGGCCGCCTACGCACCCTTTAAACCCAATAAATCCGGACAACGCTCGCACCCTCCGTATTACCGCGGCTGCTGGCACGGAGTTAGCCGGTGCTTATTCATCAGGTACCGGCAATCTGCCACGCATGGCCTTTTTCTTCCCTGATAAAAGCAGTTTACAACCCGTAAGGCCGTCTTCCTGCACGCGGCATGGCTGGGTCAGGCTTCCGCCCATTGCCCAATATTCCCTACTGCTGCCTCCCGTAGGAGTCTGGCCCGTATCTCAGTGCCAGTGTGGGGGACCTTCCTCTCAGAACCCCTAAGGATCACAGCCTTGGTAGGCCGTTACCCTACCAACCAGCTAATCCTACGCATGCCCATCTGTTACCGATAAATCTTTAATTGGACAACGATGCCATCGTCCAATACCATGGGGTATTAATCCGGGTTTCCCCGGGCTATCCCCCTGTAACAGGCAGGTTGCATACGCGTTACGCACCCGTGCGCCACTCTCAAGATCCCCGAAAGAATCTCTACCGTACGACTTGCATGTATTAGGCCTGCCGCTAGCGTTCATCCTGAGCCAGGATCAAACTCTCCGTTGTATAGTTTGTTTTGCCCCATGTACCATCCTTATCAGAGGACACAGGGCCAGTCTCTATCAACCCAAAAGCTCTACCCGGCCTATCTGTATTCTTTATTATTCTCTGTCACAACATTTCAATGAACTTAACGCATTACTTTCTCAAATGCATCCGCGGTCTTTCTATTGAAAACCAAACTTTTTTATCCTAAAACCGATCCATTTGATCGAACAGGATTGCAAAGGTATAAATTTTAATTTAAACAGCAATAAAAAAATGAGAATTTATTTTTTTAATATCTTTTCGATCTGCCGATTCCCTCATTTGGGATTGCAAAGGTGGGGAACATTTTTCTTATCTCAAAATACACTTTGATTTAAAATCAGAGAAATTTGGTAAACAACTGACAGACATCAATAAAAAAGTCCGGATTGGGCACCCGGACTTCTTTCTCAAATTGAAAAACCTTTATAAAGGTTTCAAAGTAATATTTCTCCAATAGACTTTAATCCCTCCTCCATCATGGATCTGAAGCAATATTCCACCTTCACCTTCACCTATTTTTGGGTCAGAAAAATCCACCATTTCAACTCCATTTAAATAAGATATTACCCTATCGCCTTCAACAATGATTTTCATCTTATTCCAATCGCCAAATTTAAGTGCTTTATCTTTCTCCTCCTCAGGCTGAATCAGCCAACCTCTCCCATAAGATTCATAAATACCTCCTGTATGGTGTCCAGGAGGAGCAACCTCTACCTGCCAGCCTGACACCTTAACCCCATCTACTGTTGACCTGATGAAAACACCGCTGTTACCATCTGCCTCTTGTTTGAACTCTAGGTTCAATTCGAAATTTTTATAATTCTTTTTTGTTCCTAGGTACCCATAATCCTTATCCGGACCGCTTTCAGAAATAAGGAGACCGTCTTCTACATACCATTTTTCGGTACCATAGATTACCCATCCTTTCAAATCTTTGCCGTTAAATAATTTAATTTCTTTTGGGGGAATAAAGGCAAACCCAAGGGCCAGACAAATTCCAAATGCTATCAATGTGTTTATTTTTTTCATAAGGGTCTTATTTTAATATTTTTAAACCAAGCTTCACTACCGTGGTCCTGCAACGCAATCAGTCCTCTTCTGGTAGTAGCGTAATCGGGAAAATCATCCCATTTCCCGCTGTTTCTTCGTTCTTTCCAATCTTCAGAATAAGGTTCAAACTCTAAAGTCTTTTTACCATTGAGCCAGTAGCTTGCTTTATCTTTTGTAAAAACAATCCTGGAAGTATTCCATTCTCCAGCAGGCTTGACCACACCTTCTATATCGCCGGCATACATTCCATAATCAGAGGCCAAGGATTGCCAATCTTCAAGTGGTTGGGGAAAGCCAAGCTGATCAATGACTTGATATTCAGGACCGGTTTCGTATGGTGCTTTGTATTTTGGATCTTCTACTACATGATAAAATACCCCACTATTGCCTTCAGGAGCAATCTTCCAAGTAAACTCCATTTCAAATTCCTCAAAATCCATTGGGGCAAAAACAATATCACCTCCAATATCACCACCAGTTCCTAATGCTTTTAAGGCACCATCTTCAACTGTCCAGCCCTCAGGAAATTCTTCTCCATTGAATGCTCTCCAGCCCGCAGGATCTTCACCGTCAAATAGTAGCATCCAGCCAATAGCTTTTTCATTTTCCGTTAGGGAATTATCAGGTATAACAATCTCCTCTTCCTCTTCCATTTCCTCGCGGGCTTTATCCGGGTTACAACTCAGCAACAAAAGACCAGAAAATAATATTCCTAAATAAAGACGTGATTTTATCATACCAATTTCATATTTACAGGATCCCATTGAATAAATTTATTTTGGAAATAACTATCATTACATAAAAGAGCAGGAGCTGCAGCTCTAAAGCCAAATACCGGATCTTCAGCCACAGTACCTCCATTTCGGATTGCCTGAAACCAGTTACCAAAATGATCATAGTGAGCTCCTTTCCAGTTTCTCTGAGCAGTATACACCAGCTCTTTGGGAGGCAAAATACTTGCCCTGGTTTCGGTCTCTCCTCTCAATCTGGCCTGCTCCTGAAGAAAGGGATCATCTGAGGTCATAGACTGATTCATCTTTACCACTACTTCCTCCCATTTTACATCCATCGATCCTTTGGTACCTACTATTCGCAGATAAGTGGTCCCACTAGTCCCATCCACAAAGTTACATCTTAAAGACAGGTTAAACCCTGGGTGCTGTTCGGTGTCGGGATAAGTGAAAGTACCAAGCAATACATCAGGAACCTCCCTACCATCTTTCCAATACCTCAGGCCGCCCATAGCGGATATTTTCTCAGGGCCGTATGAATCAGTAATAAAGTGAAGACTGGAAAAAAGATGTACAAACAAATCTCCTGACATCCCTGTACCATAATCGAGGTAATTTCTCCATCTAAAAAATCTTAAGGGATCCCAATCCCTGCTTTTTGTATTGGAAACATACCGCTTCCAATCTACAGTCTGTTCGTTGCCTTCTTTTGGTATCGCATATTGCCAAGCACCTTCCGGTGACATCCTGGCCCAAAAACCTTCAGCATATACAATATCTCCGATAGCACCTTCTGCTAAAAGTTCTTTTGCTTTTTCATTTCCAAGCGAGGAAACACCTTGGCTTCCGACGATCATTACCTTGCCTGATTTTTTCCAAGCATCAATCACATCCATGCCTTCTTTGACAGAATGTACCATGGGTTTTTCACAATACACATGCTTCCCTGCATTCAATGCATCAATACTGATCTGCTTGTGCCAATGATCGGATGTGGCTATAATTACAGCATCTACATCTGACCTCTTCAGTATTTCTTTATGGTCCTGGGTAACAAATAAATGATCCCCCCAACGTTGCTTCGCAGAATCAAGTCTTCCTTTGAATAGGTCACAAACGGCAACCAACTCGACATTTTGATGACGCAATGCGGAATTTGTATCTTCAATGCCCATAATCCCTGCACCTATAAGTGCGAGTTTGATAGTGGAATCCGGCGTTTCACTTCCAAGTAATTCGGGTCTTTCCAGAAAGTTCTTGGCTTGCACTTCATTGGAAAATGCCAATGGACCAAATGCTGCTGCGGCTCCTGTGACGCCTAGCTTTTTCAAAAAGTCCCTTCTAAGTTTCTTCATGGCTTTACTTTAGGTTAATTGAGTTAGAGCTCAAAAGTTAATTAATTTTTTCACAAAAGTACTCTCCAATCTTTAATATTTTTACAAACGGAACATTCTTCCTTTCATTGTACAGTTTTTAAATAATTACCTGCTTTGATCAAGCGGCTTCCGTACCATGAAAACATCTCCCCATCCACGATTATAACTTTGGTTCCCGGAAAACACTCCAAAAATTCCTTTCTATGCTTTTCTTTAAAAGGAAAAGGCTCAGAACTTAACAATAGATAATCAATTGATAAAGACTTGAGAAAATCCAGATCAACTTCCGGATACCTGGTTTGATTTATTAAATTTAAAAACCCACACCTTCTTATGATGTCATCAACAAAGGTATTTTTACCTACTGCCATTAAAGGGTCTTTCCAAATTAAATATACCGCGCTTCCCTTTTTCAATGGCTGGAAATTAAAACTTCGATTTACCTCTCGAATCAATTGGTCGGCCCTATCTGAAGTTCCGGTAATCTCCCCTATTCCCCTCATCATCTCCAAGGCATCCTCCAAGGTATAGATATCACTCATCCAAACGGGATATTTCTTTTCTAAAAGCTCTATTCCCTCTTGGTAGTTTTCCTCTTTATTGCCGATAATCAGATCGGGTTGAAGCGCCTCAATTTTATCCAAATGAAAATTTTTAGTACCTCCCATGATGGTTTTTTGCTTTTTAAGCCCCTTGGGATGAACACAAAACTTTGTCACCCCTACGAGCTCTTTTTCTAAACCCAAGTCTACCAACAACTCCGTCTGTGAAGGCACCAGCGAAATAATGCGCTGTGGCCGCTTGGGAATTTCGATCCTCCGGTTCATTTGGTCGATAAAGAAAGGCATGGAAAGAATGTTCTGGTGAATAGTGATCAGTCTTACTTAGTCAAACTAGCAGATCAGGTCTAACCTGCCAGGTTTATAAGCCAAAACAGATTTATTTTTTATCATTTCATATAGAAACCTGGCAAGTTTTTTTTGTCATATCCTTACCTAACAAAGCAGGATTAGTGGTCAGTAATTGGATGAATCTTTTAATGATGCCCTGAAACAATTTGACTCTTCATTTTTAACTCTTGCTTCTCATCTCTCGCTTCTCGTATCCGGCCTCTTGCCTCTCTCTTCTATACCACGTATCTAAAATCATAAGAAGGGTCAAAGTCAAGTAAAAACCGATACATCAACTCAATCACTTGTTCAATATCATCTTTACTGGCGGTTTCCACCGTGGTATGCATGTATTTCAAGGGCAATGAGATCAGAGCTGATGGAACTCCCTCGTTGGAATAGGCAAATGCATCTGTATCCGTCCCTGTACTCCTGGAAGCTGCGGCCCTTTGAAAAGGAATTTCGTTCTTTTTGGCGCTTGCTATGATCAGGTCAAGCAATTTTTTGTGTACTGCTGCCCCATAGGTCAAAACAGGTCCCTTTCCGGCAACCTGATCACCGCTGACATTCTTGTTGTACATAGGTGCCGTGGTATCGTGGCAAACATCTGTGATGATGGCAACATTGGGTTTTATTCTCGCTGCAATCATTTCTGCTCCCCGTAGACCAATTTCTTCTTGCACCGCATTGACTATATACAGCCCAAAGGGAAGTTTACTTCCTGATTCTTTTATTTTTTTGGCCACTTGGGCAATCATATAGCCCCCGATCCTGTTATCCAAAGCTCTGCCAGAATAGAACTTCCCGTTCAGCTCCTGTAGCTCGTCTTTGAAAGTGATGACACATCCGACATGAATACCCATTTCATCTACTTCCTCCTTTGTCCTTGCCCCCACATCTATAAAAATATTGTCCAGAGTCGGCGCCTCTTCTTTTCCATCTTTTCTGACATGAATGGCCGGCCATCCAAAAACGCCTGGAATCATTCCCTTATCGGTGTGGATATTAACACGCATGGAAGGTGCAATCATATGGTCTGAGCCTCCGTTTCTGCGAACATAGATGTATCCCTCAGGAGTAATATAATTGACAAACCATGAAATTTCATCGGCATGCGCCTCAATGACTACCTTGAAATTCTCATCCGGATTGATCACCCCTACAGCAGTCCCGTATTGATCTGTGAAATGAGTATCTACATATGGTTTGATATAATCCAGCCAGATCTGCTGGCCAGACGCCTCAAAACCAGTTGGGGAGGCGTTGTTGAGGTAGGTGTGGAGAAAGACTTTAGAAACCTTTGAGTTATTGTTTTTCATTTTCCTTTTTTTGTCCATAGACCATAGCCCATAGCTTTAGCCCAATTAATCTTCAATAGGTAATGTTAATTCAATCTTTTAGTTTGGCTTTGAGTGCCTGTAGCATTTTAACTAATTCCTCTGTAAAATTATATAAATAGGTAAATTCATTATCTCCTATGTAGCCTCTACGTTTTGCAATAAATAATGCACAAGCCACCTCCACCACCGAGCGTATTGAATACCCTAAGAATCTTGTAAACTCAGGATTACTTTGACTAGTACTACCTTCAGCAATATTCAGGACAATGGAATCAGCTGCCCGACGAGTTTGTGAGATAAGATTAAATCTTTCCTCAATTGGAAATCCTTTCGAAATTTTAAATATCTCATCATTCAATTCCATTGCTTTTTGCCAAACTTTCAGGTTTTCAAATTTATAGGCCATAAATGTATAGTAAATTTCAAAAGAAGCTGGTTGAGAAAAGCTGTAGACCCTTGACTATGAGCTAAAGACTATAGACCATAGACTAAAGAGGTATATTCCCATGCTTTTTCCTAGGTAATTTATCCACTTTGTTTTCAAGCATTTTATAGGCTTTAATTAATTTCTCTCTGGTTTCGGATGGCATGATGACCTCATCAATAAACCCTCTATGGGCCGCTCGATAAGGATTGGCAAACTTGGCAGTGTATTCATCTATTTTTTCCTGGAGTTTTTCATCACGGTCGTCCGCTTCGGCAATTTCCCTTTTAAAAATAATCTCTGCAGCTCCTTTGGCGCCCATCACAGCAATTTCGGCTGTAGGCCAAGCAAAATTCAAGTCTGCCCCAATATGTTTGGAATTCATGACATCATAGGCACCACCATAAGCTTTGCGGGTGATGACTGTCACTCTTGGAACTGTGGCTTCTGAAAATGCATAAAGTAATTTTGCTCCATTGACAATAATTCCGTTCCACTCTTGATCTGTGCCAGGCAAAAAACCTGGAACATCCACCAACACCAAAAGCGGAACATTGAATGAATCACAAAAACGGACAAACCTTGCAGCTTTGATAGAAGCATCATTGTCCAGCACGCCTGCCAAGGATTGGGGCTGATTACCGACAATTCCAATACTTCTTCCTGCTAACCTGGCAAACCCAACTACAATATTGTCTGCATAATTTTTATGTACTTCGAAGAAAGAACTTTCATCCACAATCCCATCAATTACTTCGCGCATGTCGTAAGGGTGATTAGGATTTTCAGGAATTATTTTATCCATAACCTCACGGGTTTCGTCTTCCTTTAATTCATATTCATACCTGGGAGCATCATCTTCACAATTTTGGGGTATGTAGCTCAAAAGTTGCTTGATATGATTGATGCAATCCAATTCATTGGCACATGAAAAATGAGTCACTCCACTTTTGGTGCTGTGCGTGCTGGCACCTCCCAATTCCTCCGCAGTTACGGTTTCCTGGGTAACAGTCTTAACTACGTTTGGTCCGGTGACAAACATATATGAGGTATTTTCGACCATCATGATGAAATCTGTGATTGCCGGAGAGTATACTGCTCCACCAGCACATGGCCCCATGATAGCTGAAATCTGAGGTACTACTCCTGATGCAAGGGTATTTCTATAAAAAATATCTGCATACCCCCCTAAAGAGACTACACCTTCCTGGATTCTCGCCCCTCCGGAATCATTCAATCCAATTACAGGGGCTCCGTTTTTCATGGCCATATCCATGATCTTGCAGATTTTTTCTGCATGGGTCTCAGACAATGATCCTCCAAAAACCGTAAAGTCCTGAGAATATACATATACCAACCTTCCGCTGATTTCACCATAGCCTGTCACTACTCCATCACCAAGGTAATGCTCTTTATCCAAGCCAAAATCTTTGGCCCTGTGCATAACAAATTTGTCTATCTCCTGAAAAGTACCTTCATCAAGTAAAAAATGGATTCTTTCCCTTGCTGTAAGTTTGCCTTTATTATGCTGTGCTTCTATTCTTTTGGCCCCACCTCCTTGTAAAGCTTCTTCATTTTTCTTCTTGAGCAGATTGATTTTATCTTCATTGCTGGGCAAAGTGTACACTCCCTTTATACTACTGTCCATGTATCTAAAGTTATTTGGTTGTCTCAAATATAGTCAGGCACTTCATAGGGAGAAAATTTTTGTACAAATACGTCAGTTTATTCGTACGATCGGAATATAAAAACAGTCACCTCCATGGTTTTACCATAAACTTTCTATATTCGCACAACCAAAATTTAGGGCTAAAAATGAACCCCAATAAGGCAGCAATAATTGACATGGGTACCAATACTTTTCATTTGCTATTGGTCAATTTGTATGAGGATAGATTTGAAACTATTTTCAAAGAAAAAATCCCTGTAAAAATAGGTCAGGGAGGTATTACTCATAACACTATACATCCCGAAGCCCAAAAAAGAGCTTTTCACACCATTAGGCATTTCAGAAACATGATCGATGGTGAGGGGATAATAAATGTTTTTGCCTTTGCCACAAGCGCTGTAAGAAATGCCACCAATGGTCCTGCCTTTGTTGAGGAAATCAAAGATAAGTTTGATATAAAAGTCAATGTCATTGACGGTGATGAGGAAGCTTTGATGATTTATGAAGGTATCAGGTTCAGTGGCTCATTGAATGGACAGACCTCACTGATGATGGACATTGGCGGTGGCTCAGTAGAATTTATAATAGGTACTGCACAAGAAGCGTTTTGGAGAAAAAGTTTTGAAATAGGCGGACAGAGGATGTTAGATCTTTTCCATTATCATGATCCCATACTTACTGAGGAGACAGAAAATCTGACTTTTTACTTGGAAGAAAAATTAGCTGACCTTAGATATGCAATTGAACAATTTAAGCCAACAGCTTTGGTAGGTGCATCAGGAACATTTGATACCCTGACTGATATTTATTTTCAATCCTTACATCAGGAAAAAAATAAAAAACAGCAGGTTTTTGAATTGCCCGTAGCGTCTTTTGAAATTATTGCAGAAAAACTCCTCACATTGAATAAAGCTGAGAGACTCAAAATACCAGGTATGATCCCGATGAGGGTAGACATGATTGTAGTAGCCTCCTGCCTGATCAAATATATCCTTCAGCTTGTACCCGTGACTGCCCTCACCTGTAGCAATTATGCTTTGAAAGAAGGAGCAATAGCCCGATTGATCGGAAAGCATTCCTTTGCAGCAGCTGAAAGCTAAAATACAAACTCCAATAAGAATTCTATCTGCATGACACTTGAATACCACAGGCTTTATACTTTTACCAAAAACATATTATTGAAAATCGGTTGCCCGGAGCAGGACGCATCCAAAGCTGCCGATGTACTTTTATCAGCAGACTTGAGAGGTGTAGACTCTCATGGTGTGGCCCGACTATCCGGTTATGTCAGGCTATGGGAAAAGAAAAGAATCAATGCTGTCCCAGACATAAAAATAGTACATGAAACGCCCAGTACTGCTGTGGTGGACGGAGATGCAGGGCTAGGACTTGTAGTAGCTCCATTTGCCATGAATGTGGCCATACAAAAGGCAAAAACAGCAGGTACTGGTTGGGTGTCGGTGAAAAACTCCAACCACTATGGCATAGCCGGATACCATGCCATGATGGCTTTGGAAGAGGATATGATAGGCCTTTCTTTTACAAATGCCAGTCCTTTGGTAGCCCCCACTTTTTCCAAAGAAAGACTTTTGGGCACCAACCCAATTGCCGTGGCTATTCCTGCAGGACAGGAAGCTCCTTTTGTCGCAGACATGGCAACTACTACAGCAGCCAATGGGAAGTTGGAGATTCTTCAGAGAAAAAATTCCGATGCTCCAACTGGATGGGTACAAGATCAAGAAGGACGTCCCACAAAAGATGCCAACGGGGTAAAAAAAGGCGGTGCTTTACTTCCTTTGGGGGGTGATCGCGAACATGGTTCACATAAAGGATATGCTCTGGGTGCCATTGTAGATATTTTTTCAGCAGTATTATCAGGAGCAAACTACGGGCCTTGGGTACCTCCATTTGTAGCTTTCCTTGAGCCTGACCCCAACCCCGTAGGTGAAGGTTTAGGTCATTTTTTTGGAGCGATGAGAATTGATGCTTTCAGACCCGCTTCAGAATTCAAGGGCCACATGGACAATTGGATCCAAAGATTCCGCAATGCAAATCCCACTGATGGTAATTCCAAGGTCATAATCCCCGGGGATCCTGAAAGAGAACTCGAACAGGAACGTATAAAATCTGGAATACCCCTTCTCCAGCCTGTATATGATGACTTATGTGGTTTGGGTGATAAATTCGGTGTAGAACTCTAACCATCCATCAAATCTGATTTGATTGATTTTGACCTTTTTGTAAATTGGATGGGGATTGTTTTATTCACCTATTAAACCCAGTAACCAATGAAAAATCTTTCAATTAACCGCCGCCAGTTTATTAAGGGAAGTGGAGCCACACTTGCACTTGCCAGCATGGGACTGATGGGGATGAATTTTGTACAAACAGAAAAAACCCTCCAAGTAGCTTTAATAGGCAGTGGTTGGTATGGAAAAAGTGACCTTTTTAGACTGATACAGATCGCAGACTGCGAAGTGGTCGCGCTCTGCGATGTGGACAAGAATATGCTCAATGAGGCCGGTAAACTAGTCTCCCAAAGGCAAAAATCAGGAAAAGTCCCGGAGCTCTACACAGATTACAGAGAATTATTGAAAAATCATCAATTAGACATCACTGTAATAGGCTCTCCGGATCATTGGCATGCACTCCAGGCCATAGCCGCCATCAAAGCAGGATCACATGTCTACCTTCAAAAACCAATATCAGTAGATGTAATTGAAGGAGAAGCTGTAGTAGCCGCCGCAAGAAAATATAACAAAATGGTTCAGGTAGGGGTACAGAGAAGAAGTACACCTCATCTTATAGAGGCTAGAAAAGAAATCCTGGACAAAAACAAATTGGGTAAAATCTCCCATGTGGAAATCTGTTGCTATTACCACATGAGGGCAAACGGAAACCCTCCGGAACAAGCAGTTCCGGACTTTCTGGATTATGAGATGTGGACAGGCCCCGCTCCGCTTCGTCCCTATGACGGCCTTCCTCATACCAGGTGGTGGAGAACCTTTATGGAGTACGGCAATGGAATCACAGGTGACATGTGCGTACACATGCTGGACACAGTGAGATGGCTATTGGATCTCGGATGGCCTAAAAAAATCACCTCCACGGGCGGCATCTTTGTCCAGAAAGAAGGTAAAAGTAACATTTCAGATACTCAAACAGCCATTTTTGAATATGACAATCTAAATGTAGTCTGGCAACATAGAACCTGGGGTAAGCCTGTAGACCCGGAATATCCTTGGGCATTTAAAATATTTGGAGATAAAGGTACTTTAGCGGGAAGCACGATGAAAGCGGAATTTTTTCCTATTGAGGGAGATCCTGTACTTTTTGACGTCCTTTACGAAAAGGAAAAATACCCTGAAGATCTGAGCGAAGACCGTATTGAGTTAAACGCTGCCCCAGCGACCAGAAGACAAATGCAAAACCTGATCAAATCCATAGAAACAGGTGAATTGCCTGTGGCCGACATTAAGGAAGGGCATATTTCAACAGCCTCATGTATTTTGGCAAATATTTCCATGGAACTTGGAAGATCCTTGGTTTATGATCCTGAAAAAATGACTGTAGTAGGCGATGAAGAGGCAACTACCAAGCTTAGAAGGCCTTATAGATCCCCATGGATACATCCTGAGCCCGATAAAGTATAATTAAAATCCCCAACTGGGGATTTTTTTTTGACCTGGTGTAGCAGAATATGTAGTAGGATCGTCATTGGAAAGAAAACTAAACCAATTATTGATTTATGAATTACAAATTATTCAGCAATTACATTATGAAGAAAACCCTCTTGTCGGCTTTGTTGCTCAGCAGTATGTTCCTAATGAATTCTTGTCTTCAGGACAGGGATCCAGGACCCCAACCTGATGCCGCATTCGTTACTATTTACCATGGAGTGGCAGATGGGCCTGCCATGGATATTTTTACGGAAATGGGAAGAATCAATAATTCTCCATTGACATACAGCAACTCCTTTCCTTATAACCAGTTTTACGTTGGAGAAAGGGTCTTGAGATTCACCCCGTCCAATGCCGCCAATACGCTTTTGGAAACGACTCACACCCTAGAGAAAGACAAAGTTTACTCCATTTTTCTGGTCAATAGACTTACTGAAATAGAAGCTGTAAAAATTGAGGATAAATGGGAAGAACCGACATCAGAACTCGCTCAAATAAGGATTGCCCACCTTTCACCTGATGCGGGAAACATCAGAATAGAAATAGGTGATGAAGAAGAATTTTTTGGGGAAAAAATTGAATACCAAGATTTCTCAGCTTTCAAAGCCATTGAAAAGGGTAAAACTTCCATTAAAGTTTACACTGAAGATGGCAGCGAAGAACTGATATCTGTCGAAGAAATTGATATCCGTAGCAATCGCGTGTACACATTAATAGTAAGAGGCCTAAAAGACCCCCAAAACAGCAACAACCCTTTGAGCATACAATTGATGACCAATTACATAAGATTCTAAAAGAAAGTTCTCAAGTTTTTTGTGGTAACCCGGGGAGAAATCTCCGGGATTTTTTATCCAAAAAGATCCGAACTCAGATACCTATCACCCCTATCACAAGTAATACAGACTATTGTACCGGCTTCAAGTTCTCCTGCGAGTTTCAAAGCAGCTACTAATGCTCCACCACTGCTCATCCCTGCCAAAATCCCTTCTTCTTTGGCCAATCTTCTGGTCATATCTGTAGCCTCTCGCTCGCTCACGTCTATAGTTCTATCTACTCTCTTTGGGTCAAAAATCTTTGGTAAAAATTCAGGAGACCACCTTCTTATACCAGGGATACTGGATCCATCCGTAGGTTGCGTTCCTACTATCTGCACCTGTGGATTTTTTTCTTTTAAAAATTTTGAAACACCCATAATAGTCCCGGTAGTACCCATAGCAGAGACAAAATGGGTCACCTCTCCATTGGTATCCTTCCATATTTCCGGCCCTGTAGTAAAATAGTGGGCCATATAATTATCAGGATTGGCAAATTGATTTAGGATGACATAACCGTCCTCTTCTGCCATTTTTTCAGCCAATTCCCTAGAATATTCAATGGTCCTTTCGGCAGGGGTCAATATTACTTTTGCTCCATAAGCTTCCATAGACAAGACCCTTTCTTTGGTGCTGTTATCGGGCATTACCAAAGTCATCTTCAGCCCTAAAATATTGGCAACCATAGCCAACGCAATTCCAGTGTTTCCACTAGTTGCTTCGATCAATTTATCCCCTTTTTTAATTGTACCTCTTTCTAAAGCACTTTTGATCATATTGTAGGCAGCACGATCCTTTACACTACCACCGGGATTTTGCCCTTCCAACTTACAATAAATCCTTACATTGGGATTTTGGGGAATATTTTCTAACAATACCAAAGGGGTATTGCCTATCAAGTCTACTAATTTCATCCTTGACTTCTTATGATATAAGTGTCGGTTTGCTCTGAATCAGGGTTGTACATCTTTGCCTGATAGTAAATCTTGCTGTTGGGAGCTATACTCTTGGTTACCCATACATTGCCTCCAATTACTGAATTGGCACCAATTACAGTATTCCCCCCCAAAATAGTAGCTCCAGCATAGATCACCACATGGTCTTCGATGGTAGGGTGCCTTTTTTTATCAGCATCTTCTTTGTCTACACTCAAGGCTCCAAGAGTAACACCTTGATAGATTTTGACACCATTTCCGATAACAGTAGTCTCTCCTATAACAATGCCAGTACCATGATCGATACAAAAATGCTCCCCGATACTGGCACCTGGATGAATATCTATCCCTGTACGGCTGTGAGCATATTCGGTAATCATCCTTGGTATCAGATACACACCTGAATTGTACAATAGGTTAGCAACACGGTAAGCAGCTATTGCAAAGAAACCTGGATAACACCGGACAATTTCTGTTAAGGACTTGGCTGCAGGGTCTCCGTCAAACATGGCCTGCACATCCTTTTTGATCAGTTCATAAACATCCTCAAGGTGATAAAAAAAGTCCTCTGCTAAGGCATTGCCATCTTTACCATGTAAATGCTTGTTTTTGATCAGTATTCTACTCAGCTGGAATTTCAATTCTTCAATCTTGGCTTCCACCTGAGCTTCTTCCTTAAGCAGTTCCGGTGCATAATCCGGGAATAGCAATCCTAGAAGGTTATCGAAAAACTGTTGGATAACTCTAGGCGAAGGGCACTCTGGGCAGTCCTGATGCGACTTGCTGAGTTTTTTTACCAATGAATTCATTTTAGGTTTGTTGAAAGGTGGTGATTTAAAGGATAAAACCTACCCTGATCACATAAGGTTCAAAATAAGGTGATCTTCTATTGTCATGAAGCAAATTATACAAAAATGAGAAGTTAAATCCCCCTCTTTCTCCAGATGGCACGAAATACCCCCCTCCTAAAAAGAAGGCTGGTACCCAGATCCTTTCAAACACATTCCTGTTCTGATCGAACCAATCATAATTGACATTTTCGAATTCAGCATGGGCAAAGAAGTTGGGAAATACATTGTATCTTCCAAACACTCTCCCTCCATAAAGACTGTTGCTACCACCAAAAAACCTCCTGTCATTAAAGTATTGATAAGTAGCTCCCACACCACCAGAGAGCCTATTGGTGACCATGGCCCCTACAAGTGGGGATACATCTACAAAGGTGATGGTACCAAATGAAGCCCCAAAGTTTCCCCCGTAGTACAACCTGTCTTTTAATGGAGGTTTATTACCTTCATCAATAACCCTTTGCGCTGAAGCAGAAATAGTAAAGGCAAGAACAAAAAATGCTGATATTACAATTGATCTACTCTTCCACAACCACATATAAATCTTCAGTTTTTCTTTTCATCAAATATCTTTCACGGGCAAACTTCTCCAACAGTTCGTAATTACTCATTAATTCCTCCCTGTCTGCTTTGATTTTTTCTTTTCTTTCGAGATAAAATGCCTTTTGTTTTTCCAGTTCCTTCACTTTAGACCTAAGCTTGAACTGGGTAAAAATATCGTTGGAATCTATAAACACCATCCATATGACAAAAAACAAGGTGAAAAGAAAATAAAAGTTTTTAGTATACTTCAGATAGCGTCGCATTTTTTGGAATATTGACCTTGACAAATATAGAGATTGACTTTAAAAAATACCATTCTAAGTATTTTAAAAGATCTGGGCCCAAATATCACGCCATCTTGAACTCCTAGGCAAATTTAAAAAAGCCGAAACCCAGCGGAGATGATCAATTGGTTTTGCCGTTGGTCAGTTTCGAAGCCTGCCACACTTCTGGATATTTTGCTGAGGGAGTTTTCATACTTGAAGTCCAAAATCAAGTTACCTACATCCAATCCTAAGCCTGCCTGATATCCTATGGTCGAATTATTGTAATCCACATCCAAGGCAGTCTGAAAAGCATCCTCAATGGAATAATCAAGCAATACTGATGCTATAGGGCCGGCCTGCACCCTAAAAACATTGGCAAGCTTGAAGCCTACCATCAATGGAATATCAAACCTATTGAAATTGGCATTGATTGTCCTTTCAGTCCCACTGGTTTGCTGAATAATAGTCCCTCCTACATTGGTAAACAAAAATTCGGGCTGTACAAAAATCGATGCCCCTCCCATTCTTACAAACATCCCAAGATGATAGCCTGTCACATTTTCTCCGGGAGAAAATTCCTCCCCATTAACTGAAATGTTGGCTTGAGACAAACCTACCTTTGGACCTACGGAAAATTCCTGAGCAAATAATGGGGTGCTAAAAGCCAGCAAAAACAGAAGAAAAGGCAATCGTTTCATGGACTTAAATTTGGTTAATTGAATCTACGAAAAATTCATTTAATGAAACGAAAAAATCTGAAAATCAATACACTAATCTAAACCTTTATTTGCCTGCTCTGAGGCTATCGTATAGATTTCATAAAAATCCATTGGCTTTTGTAACAAAATATCAAATGAAAGCCTGGATGCTTTTTTAAAATATTCCACATTACCCGAAGTAATTCCAATAATGGGTAGGTTCTGCATCTTTTCGTTGTGTTTGATCTGGGCTAAAAGCTCCAAACCATCCATGTGTGGCATCATAATGTCGGTGATTACCAGATTGAAACCTGGTTCCGAATTGAGAATCTTGATCGCTTCCACTCCATCATTTGCAGTACAGACTTCATGGTTCTCTTTTTCAAAAACTTTCCTAAGGATAAGCCTGTTTATGGCATCATCATCTACGACCAATACTTTCATTACTTTTATTTTGGAGGGGTTGAACGAAAGCACAATATACAAATATCTTAATATAAAATACATATTTAGAAGCATAAAATAAAAAAAGAGGGGTAAAAACCCCTCTATTCTTATTAAACGCTGAATTTAATATCATCCTCCTTCTTGAGGAGTTCCGAAAACTCCCAATAGATCCAGTAAGACCAGAGCAATTACTATAGGACAAACCCACTTGATAAAGAAAATCCAGGCACTTCTTAAAAACCCTTTGAAACCTGGAGAACCTTGCGCCAATTCATTGGCATAGTCGCTAATTTTCTTCGCCCAACCTGTATAAAGGCTCAACATCAAGCAAATGACCACCACGGCAAATGTCCCAAAGGTAAAATCCATAATGGCAAAAAACCCAACTTGAGTATTGCCAAGGAAAGTAATAGTCAATCCATTAAAATAATTACCTTCAATGGAAGATAATGCCGATGGAATAGACAAAAACATCGCAGCTATGCCTATCAACCAAGTTGCCTTTTTCCTGCTCCATTTTTTCTCATCTATAAAATAAGACACGGGAACTTCCAACATGGAGATACTCGATGTAAGAGCAGCCACCAAAAGCAACAGGAAGAATAAGGCTCCTATAAAGTTACCTCCTGGCATGGCATCGAAGACCTTTGGCAATACTTCAAAGACCAAAGCTGGACCACCTGCAGGATCTTTTCCTGGAAGCAAGGCAAACAATGCTGGAAACACCATCAATCCACCAAGCAGAGCGACCATACTGTCCATACCTGCAATCCATCCGGAAGATTGTACAATGTTACTTTTCTTAGGTAGATAAGACCCGAAAGTAATCATTAGCCCCCAACCAACAGACATGGAGAAAAAGGCTTGTCCCAAAGCCTGTAAAATCACCTTGGTTGTAATTTTAGAGAAATCAGGGTACAAATAATATTCTATACCTGCACTTGCACCTTCCAAAGTAACCGCTCTACCGGCTATAAAAATGATGATTACAAACAAAATCGGCATCAAGAATTTAGCTGCTTTTTCAATCCCGCCGGAAACCCCTCCTAATACAACCCCAATGGTCATGAAAATAAATAGAAAACAAAGAGGAATCACATATTGAGGGGTATCCTGAAATTCTTCAAAATCAACTGGAATATTTACCAGCTCAGTAAAGATGTAACCAATGGTCCATCCTGCAATTACTGAATAGTAACTCAATACGCAGAAACAAACCAAAATACAAAGCACACCCGCTATCTGCCAAAATCCATTTCCACCTGTAGCTTTTATAGCTCCTATGGGATTCTTGCCTGATTTACGACCCAATGCAATTTCGTTCAGTAAAAGAGGGAGTCCTATCAAAAGGACACAGATGGCATATACAAAAACAAATGCTCCTCCTCCATTTTCACCGGTGAGATACGGAAACCTCCAAATGTTTCCCAATCCAACCGCAGAACCGGCCGCAGCCATAATAAAACCCAAACTGGAGCCCCATTGGCCTCTACCTTGGGTATCTGAACTCATTGCCATACTATTTGAATTATAAGATTTTAATTAAATATGATTTTTTTAAGAATCGGCTAATTTAAGTTGTTTTGATAAAATACCAATTCCATCCATAAAACTTTTGGGACTATAGCCCAACTCGCTTTTGGCTTTTTCAATGATAAACCCGGTATTAAGGGGACGCTCTGCAGGCTGGGAAAAATTACTGGAATCAGCCTTACTAATAAGGGTCTTATCCAAGCCAAAATATTCAGCCGTCTGCAAGGCCATGTCATAAGGTGTCAAATAATCCTTGCCGGAAATATTGAAAATTCCCTGTGCAGATTGATCCATGATCAAAATGCAGCCCTGCGCAAGATCTTCTGCCAAGGTAGGTGTCCTCCACTGATCTGTAACCACATTGATATTTTTACCAGACTCCAAAGAATCCTTCACCCACAAAATAATATTGGATCTGCTCAGATCACTTGCCAGACCATAAACCAAAACCGTCCTTACTATTGCCCATTTACAGGAAGATTTCATAATGATTTCCTCGGCTGCCAATTTTGATTCCCCATAATAATTTACGGGATTTGGCACTGCCTCCTCATCATAAGGACCATTTTCACCATCAAAAATGAAATCTGTTGACAAGTGAATCAAATGAACATCATGCATTTCGCATGACTTTACCAAATGTGCAACTGCAGTGACATTGGATTCCCAACACGCCTCCTTATTATTCTCACAGTCATCCACCTGTGTCATGGCCGCAGTATGGATGATGTAATCAGGTAAATGATTTGACATCACTTGTTCAATGGCCAAGGGGTCAGTTATATCCATACTTTCCCATATAAACTGATCCGACCAGGTGTCCGGAAGTCTGGAATCACCTTTTCCCGAAGCTATCAAAGAGAGGTCTTCTCTGTCTTTGAGTGCTTCAATCAGCTTTTGCCCCAATAATCCGTTTGCTCCTGTTATTAATATTTTTTGCATCAGTCTGTGTATTGAAAACCATATTGTTTGGTAATGGTAGATTTGGGAAGGTGCTCTACCGACACTTTCATATAAACCGGGTTGACCGGCTTATCTCTCGCCCCAGTTTCTTCTTTAGCTAACAGCTCCATTACTTCCAGGCCCTTGATCACCTGTCCAAACACCGTGTATTCATTATCCAAATGCGGTGTGCCCCCCACTGTAGTATAAGCTTCTATTTGCTGAGGAGTCATTGGCTTTTCCAAATTTACCCTGAAAAATGTCTCCAGATTTTCCTTTTCAGCCAACATCATCTCGTTGAGTGCATCAAATTCCTTTGCCTCATACAATTCCGTATACTTCTCTTTGACCTCGGCATTACTGCTCAATTGGATGTATTTGAAAAATGTCTCCGAAAGGAGTTTCATGTCTGTCACCAACTCCGTTTGGGTATATTTTTTTCCCTCTACAATGTAGAATTGGGTACCGCTAGATCTTCGTTCTGGATTCACATTATTCCCCTGTCTTGCAGCTGCAATATTCCCCTTCTTATGTATCAGGCCAGGTTTGATTTCGGCAGGAATCGTATACCATTCCTCCTCAGGTAATTGTTCTTTGCCAAAAACATCCCCACCCTGAATCATGAAATTTTCGATAATTCTATGAAACTCCGTAGAGTCATACCTTCCGGCTTTGGCCAAGTCAATAAAGTTTTGTTTGTGCTTTGGTGTCTCATCAAACAAAACTGCATACATATCGCCATGCCTCGTCTCAATTTTTATCAGGTAGTCCTTTTCAGAAGCACAGGAGAAAAGGCTTAGAGAAAGTAAAACCAAAAGAGCTACTATAACTATACGCCTCATTTGTTTAAAGTTGATTTGATTTCCTTCAATATTTTATCCCCTCCACTGTTCAACACAAGGTCAGCAAGTTGCTTACCCAACGCAACGGCATCCTCTTGTTCCCCATTTACTTCATGTACTATTTTCTGATCGCCTGAAAGACTTACAATCCCTCCTTTGATGGTCAACTTTCCTTTTTCAATATTCGCTAAAGCAAAAACAGGAATACTACAACCTCCTTCCAACACCCTCAAGTATGCCCTTTCTGCTTCCAGTCTATATCCAGTCTCGGTGTCATGGCAAGCTTCCCTGATTTTATTTTTCAAATCTTGATCAAGCTTCACAGATGACTCTATGGCTACAGATCCCTGACCAACTGCTGGCGTAAATTCATCCAATGAAAGCTCATGGCGGATCAAGTGATCATAACCCATCCTATGTGCCCCGGCATAAGCCAACAGAAGAGCATCACAAACTCCCGATTCCATTTTCGCAATCCTGGTCTGAAGATTCCCTCTTACCTCAACCGTCTGAATGTGTGGATAATAATGCTTCAATGTAGCGACTCTCCGGGTAGAAGACGTCCCCAAAACCAAAGGTTTATCCTGATTTCTATAATCAATATCATCTTGGTGCGAAAGAATGATATCGTTTACTTTTTCCCTTTCTGTAAAAGCTATCAATTCAAACCCATCAGGAAGTGAAGACTGCATGTCTTTGGCACTGTGCACTGCTATATCTATGGCTCCAGAGGCCAATTGATCTTCTAATTCCTCCGTGAATACGCCTTTGCTTCCGATTTTGGCGATGGAAACATCCAAGACTTTATCTCCACGGGTTTCAATGACCACGATTTCAGTTTCCAATCCCTTAGACTTGAGTAGGTCTGCCACGTGATATGCCTGCCACAAGGCCAGCTTGCTCCCTCTAGTTCCTATCCTTACTTTATGGTTCATTTTTCGGTTTCCTTTTTGATTGCCTCTTCGAAACGGAACTTTCTATAAATTTCACTATTTC
This sequence comes from Arthrospiribacter ruber, assembly GCF_019343195.1. GTDB lineage: Bacteria > Bacteroidota > Bacteroidia > Cytophagales > Cyclobacteriaceae > Arthrospiribacter > Arthrospiribacter ruber. The sequence continues at coordinate 31,245 of NZ_RPHB01000015.1, read as the reverse complement.
TCCGGCGATATTAACGCCTGTTGCCTTTTCGATTCCCTCCAAACCCGGGCTGCTGTTAACTTCCAAAATAAGCGGCCCTCTTTCGGACTGCAGCATATCGACTCCAGCAATATCCAGTCCAAGTGCTTTAGCAGCATTCAATGCGGCTGCTTTTTCAGCCCGCGACAATTTGATCACGGTAGCTTTACCACCTCGATGGAGATTAGAACGAAACTCCCCTTCTGCTCCCTGCCTTTTCATGGCTCCTACTACTTTGCCATTGACTACAAAAGCCCTTATGTCCGCACCTTTTGCTTCTTTGATAAACTCTTGAACTATAATCCTGGCTTTCAAGCCATGAAAAGCTTCGATAACAGACTGCCCTGCTTTTTTGGTCTCTGCCAAGACCACACCAAGACCTTGTGTCCCTTCCAAAAGCTTGATGATCAAAGGAGCTCCTCCTACTCTTTCAATTAAGGCCTTTTCTCCACCTTTTGAAAAATTGGTAAAAGCTGTCTTGGGCATTCCCAAACCAGCTCTGGAGAGGATCTGAAGGCTCCTTAATTTATCCCTACTTCTGACTATCGCCTGAGACTCCACCGCTGAAAAGGTACCCATCAATTCGAACTGCCTCACTACGGCAGTTCCGTAAAAAGTTACTGACGCACCAATCCTCGGAATGATGGCATCTATACCTTCAAGCTTCTCCCCTTTATAGAATATGGAAGGACCTGTCTGCTCGATGATCAGGTCACAGACAGAATGATCTACGATGAGCACTTCATGCCCAGCAGACTTGATTTCTTCTGCCAATCTTTTGGTAGAATAGAGATGTGAATTTCTGGATAATACTGCTATTTTCATTTCAATGATTTTTTGGAAAGGTTGACTTCCTCCACATCGACAATAAACCTTCCCTGAAGAAGCTTTCTCCCCAATAATATAGGGTTCTTCATTTTTGACCTATCAGTCAAGGTAAATTCCGCTTGGAAAATTTCGCCAAACATAAGCACATCTGTGCTCACTTTATACCTGATTTCGGCCTGACCAAATGAATTCTTTACTTTTTTTTGTGTGTAGACCCTTGTCTTTATCTTCTTCTTTTGATAGCGCCTGTGAGTCGCTTCCAATAGCTGGAACTCTAGATATTTCCCTTCATTGTCGCTGAGCTCCTCCACACTTTCGCAATGTATGGAACTGGTATAGGCACCTGTGTCAATTTTTGCTGTAATCTGATTAAGTCCCCACTCAGGCAAAGAAATTTTCTCTCTTCTTCCTATAGTCTTTTTCATTAGCTGGCTTTTTTCCTTTGCCTCATGACCATTGCAATCTGAAAAGAAAGGTCTGCAAAAGCAATTTTCATATTTGCGTTTCTTTCAAGATGGTAATAAGCTGTGTTCAAAAGGCCATAAATCTCACTTATTTTTTCCCCATCGAGTACATGGAGCCCAAGATTATGTATGAATTCCCTGTCAGTATCAGCACTTCGCATAAGGCCTCCCACCTGAGCTTTGTCCAACATTACTTCTCTTAACACATTCACTCCTGTAAGCAATATGGATTTTTGTGCTTCTTTGTCCAATGCACCGAATTTTTCAACAAAATCAAAAATCAGATTGACCTCTAAAGAAAAACATGCCCTAAACCAATCCCTGATCAAAGAGGTGTTATGATCTGCTACCTGATCTATCATCCGGTAGGCTTCCCGCATATTACCGTCTGCTAAAGGGGCAATCTGTACTGCAGCTTCTCTTGTGCAGAGGTCTTCAGCTACAAGGTGGCTCATAATCTCTTCATCCGTAAAAGCCCTAACCATTATTTTTTGGGTCCTTGACAATATTGTGGTCAGCAATTGCTCAGGGTGTGAAGTCACCAATAGAAACAAGGTCTTGGCAGGCGGCTCTTCGAGAATTTTCAGAAGAGCATTGGCTGCATTTGAGTGCATAAACTCAGGTGCCCAGATCAACATGATTTTATATCCGCCCTCAAATGATTTCAAAGAAAGTGTTTTTATGATCTGTAGACCTGCACTTTTGGAAATGTTGAGTTGCTTTTTTTGAAATCCATTGTCATAGATCCAGTCTGAAACATTGCCATACCCCTTATTGATGGCAAAAGTCCTAAAAGCGGCAGAAGGATCCTGTGCCTTGTTGTCGTCTTTGGAATCTTTGTCTTCAGAAGCTTTTCCCGGTACAGGAAGGGCGAAGTTCATATCAGGATGAACCAGTCTTTCCATTTTTTGACAGGAAGGGCACACTCCACATGAATCATTTTCCTGCGGATTTTGACAATGTAGGTAAGTGGCCAGAGATAAAGCCATCTTGAGGTTTGCAGACCCCTCCGGACCATGAAAGAGTAAAGCATGGGCCAAATGGTTGTTTTTGACTGCTTGGATAATCTTTTCTTTGACTTCTGGGAGTCCTGGAATATCTGAAAACAACATAGACGGCTTAAGATTCTTTTTCCCAAATACGGTAATGTCTGGTCAAATCGAAAACCTTTTGTATGATTTCTTTATCAACCTGACCATACGATATTCCCCTTCTTTTCATCACTGCTGTGGCAGTTTCTTCAAATTTCCTTACCTGGAATGTACTGAAGCCTGCCGCCCCGCCCCAAGAAAAAGAAGGGATGAAGTTTCGTGGATAGCCGTCTCCAAATACATTTGCTCCGACACCGACCACTGTACCGGTATTGAACATGGTATTGATACCGCATTTGGCGTGATCACCCATCATAAGCCCGCAAAACTGCAGGCCAGTATTGGCAAAACCACCCTTTGTATAGTCCCAAAGTTTTACGGCAGCATAGTTATTTTTCAAATTGGAAGTATTGGTATCGGCCCCAAGATTACACCACTCTCCAATGACAGAGTTGCCCATAAATCCCTCATGACCTTTATTACTGTATCCAAAAATCACTGAATTGGAAATTTCTCCTCCTACTTTCGAATATGGACCAACAGTAGTGTCCCCTCTAAGCTTTGCACCCATATTCACCGTAGATCCTTCACAAAGGGCAAAAGGCCCCTTAATCAGAGCCCCTTCTTGGATTTCGGTATTTTTACCGATGTATATAGGTCCATTTTCCGCATTCAGTACAGCCGCTTTTACACGTGCACCTTCTTCCACAAAAATATTCCCTTCACCATATATTACAGTATGAGGGTCTTGGATTCCAATCGAGGTCCGTCCATCGGTAAGCAACAGGTAGTCGTTTTTTATCTCACTACCATTATACTCGAAAATATTCCATGATTTGAGTATAAGTGTTGATTGCGCTTTGCTCTCAACCTTTAATAGCTGTTTGACTTTTTCCGGATTAAAGGCATTTTCACCATTGGAGATATATGCCAACACTGTATTGTTCTGAGCCAGCACCTCTCCTTCCTTCAAGGACAGTATTTCATTGAGAACGGTCTCATTTGGACATAAAGCACCATTTACCCAAAATGATTTCTCAAAACTGCAGGGAAATTTCTCACTCAGGTAACCTTGGGTAGAAAAAGAAACATGCCTGCCGGTAGATTTCTCCCATTTCTCTGATATTTTCAAAATACCTACCCTGATTTCAGCTACCGGTCGGGTAAAAGTGAATGGCAGCAATGACCCTCTTATTGTCGGGTCGTCAAATAAAATAATGTTGTCCATGACACAAAAATAAAAAAGTCTCCCGGAAAACCATTTTCGGGAGACTTAAAGCTCGAGTCCGTAAAGAGACTATTATTTCTTCGCGTATCTTCTGTTGAATTTTTCAACTCTACCAGCAGTATCCAAGATCATCTTCTTACCAGTGTAGAAAGGATGAGAATTGGAACTAACCTCAATCTTGTAAACTGGGTATTCTTTACCGTCTTCCCAAGTAATTGTTTCGCTAGTCTCGATAGTAGACTTTGTGATAAACTTATATTCACTTGAGGTATCGTAGAATACGACGTCTCTGTAGTTAGGATGAATGTCTTTTTTCATTGTATTGCTATTTTTCTTTGATCCCTTTTCACAAATGAGGCACAAAGTTATCCCTTTTTCCAAATGTATCCAAATTGAACCAAAAATTATTTGGCAATAATAATACAACATAGTAAAGAATCTGTATTAAGCCATTTAAAATCATGCGCTGACAGTTTATGAGAAGCTTAAGTCAGCTGATTACTAGCAGAAATTCTTGAAAAGTAAAATCTTCAATAACCTTTGAACTCCTCCCCAAAATTGAATTTCATTAATGCCATACGGGTTTGATTTCTTGCCGCCCGTCTGAAAATCCCTCCTGAAATGCTTGTTCCAAAACTAGCAATAGTCAGCGGCAATAGCAGATTACTGGGAGCGGAGGATTGTATCTGCGGAGAAATAATGTAGCCAACGAATACTAAAGTAGAAGCCAGATCCAAAATACCTATGGCTAAACTCCAATTCTGATTTCGCTGTGAATTCCTGTAAAATTCAGCAAATTCTGGGTATGTTTCTTTATATAGGTTTATTCGGTCTTTACTCAACAAGTTTGGGCCATCATAAATATCTATTTTTTCGCCCAGAAAATTATTCCTGAAGTCCATTTTCAAGTACGGCTTTCTCAACTCATCCTGTCTGATCAGGAAGTTGTGGTTGTCAATCAAACCATTGATTTTCCTGACCCCTTGTCGGTTCATCGATCTGCCTATAGCTCCACCTACACCACCAGCTGTTGTAGCAACAAACCAATTCAGCACAATCTGATTGTTCAACCTGTTTCTGTTGTCGTAAGCATAACCTAAAGCGCCTAAAACAACAGCTTGTCCTGTTAATAAAATCCCCGTTCCTGTCAAGGCTTTGGTATGGGTTTGGGAAAAATCATTGGCATCTCCCGGCATGATCTCCATGTAGGCACGGACTTCTCTGGCACTAACCTTTTCTCCTTCAATAAAATAGACAGGGTTACCAAAGAAATTCTCTCTCAATAAAACAACAGGATAATCCGGGTAATAATTATTTTTAAAGAAAGATGTGCCTTCAGAATTTTGAGAAAAGGACTGTTGGCTGATCAAAAAGATTACCAGAGCGGAAAATATTCGTAATAATTTTACCATTGATTATCCAATAAAACGAAACCAACTTAGAAATTAAATGACAGATATCAAAAACAATTGACTAATTTATTAATCCTGTTTTATCAAATTATCGGGAACGATTTATCATAGGGTCCTTTTCTAGCCTAATAAAGCAGGTTTTATATCATTTGCCATTTTCGATTATAAGTCATCGCTTAGGTTATAATTAAGATATTAAATAACATGATTATCCGCTTTCTTGCCAGTAGAATCTAATAAATAGTGGAATAAACCTTTGATTTCAAGCCAATATCAATGAATATCCAATATCTATTAGTATCGAGTTAATCTAGGCTCTTATTTAACTTGGTTTGTGGTCTAATTAAAGATATTTATTAAATAATATTTAGTTCATCTCAAGAAAACATTTTACTCTCAATCCATATTTTCATTAAATTAGACCTATGGAAAAGGATGAAGAAAAAAACCTTCTTGAAGAGCCCTATTCCGAATATGGCAGCTACACCTATGCAGACTATCTGACATGGGAAATAGATCATATGGTCGAATTGATCAAAGGAAAGGTTTTTAGACAAGCTGCTGCAGCTCCAAGAAGAATCCATCAGGAACTGGTACTAAAGATTGGGTCACAATTGCGCAATCTTTTAAAAGGTAAGACCTGTAAAGTATATATTGCCCCTTTTGACGTGCGTCTCCCCGTCAAATCCAAAAAACACAAAGACATCAAAACCGTGGTGCAACCGGATATCTGCGTGGTCTGTGATCCGGAAAAATTGGATGACTTGGGCTGTGTGGGTGCACCTGACCTGATTATGGAAATCCTTTCTCCTTCCAACAATAAAAAGGAACTCCAAAACAAATATGAGGTCTACGAAGAAAGCGGTGTCAAGGAATACTGGATCATACACCCGTATGAAAAAACACTTTTGGTGTACACTTTGGTAGAAAGAAAGTATGTCCCATCAAGGCTATTTACGCTAGGAGACCATGTTGCTTCCAAATGCATCGAAGGGTTTGTTCTTGATCTTGACGAATTGTTTGAGGGTATTGAAAGCATATAATTTAATTTAACCCTAGCCATTTCAATTTTTTTTTTTGGAAATGCATACATGCTAATAATATTTGATTTTACTTTGTATTTCAAAGTACTTTCTAAATGAAAAACCCTCAGCAAGAACTATCAGAAATCAAGTCCATGATGGAAAGGAGTACCAAATTCCTTTCCCTAAGCGGATTGTCAGGAATTATGGCCGGAACTTATGCATTAATTGGTGCTAAACTGATTTACTATTGGACGGAAAGCTCCATTACTGCTACATCGTATCTAGCAGATTCCATTTCTGGTCAAATAAGTAGGATCATATGGGTTGGAATTATTGTATTGACTCTATCCATTCTGACAGCCTATTTTTTAAGTCAAAAAAACAGCCGCCTTACTTCCAGCAAAATATGGACACCGGCTGGAAAAAGATTTTTAACTGCCCTATTTCTACCTGTCACTCTTGGAGCATTATTCTGCTTTGCCCTTTTACACTTGGGTTATTTTGAACTGATTGCATCCACCACTTTACTTTTTTATGGAATGGGCCTGATAAACTCCTCCCTTTTCACCTTAAATGATATCAGGCATCTAGGGTTTGGTCATGTTGTTTTGGGTATTTTGGCTGCCTTTTTCCCTGCTTTTGGACTTTTCTTCTGGGCAATAGGTTTCGGGATCCTACATATCCTGCATGGCAGTATCATGTACTTCAAATACGAAAAGTAAAGTGAAAGGAAACTACGATAAGGCTTTCGAAAATATCATCAGGCTCAGGGTTATGTCTGTTCTGATGGTCAATGAACAATACGACTTCAACTCCTTCAAAGAACTGCTTGAAGTGACGGATGGCAACCTTGCTTCTCACCTCAAAAACCTGGAAAACTCCGGATACATATTAGTGGAAAAATCATTTCAGAAAAGAAAACCCCTAACCAATTATTCCGCAACAAAAGCTGGAAAAAAAGCTTTTCAATCGCATCTGGATTTTCTTGAAAATCTTATCAATGAAAATAAACCCTAAAAAAAAATTTACCCATCTACTTTGAAATTCAAAGTGGATTAACCTTATCCCTTTCAAAACGCTATGACACCTTCAGCAGAATTCCCCAAAAAACAATTAGTCAAAAACGCTTTCCTTTCAGCCCTTTTTGGCGCAGCTATTCCCCTTATAGGATTGACTGCGATGATCATTACAAAAGAAGATCAACTTGAACTCTGGATGTTTTTTCCACTAATTATCATTCCTTTAGGAGGTGGATTTGGAGGTGCATTTTTCTATTTGATGGGCTTTTATTGGTTTCCTTCTGGAAACAGAAAACTTGTTGCCATCATCTTCAGCACAATATTTTATTTTGTTGCACTTTGGATTTCGGCAGTGATGGCTTTTGCAATTACCGGTCACTGGGATTAAAAAAACAAAAATGTTATTTCATTTTATCTACATGAAAAAGCAAGAAGCAACACTTACCTTAATTTTCTCCAAATTGGAAGATTATTATAGAAGCATAAAGCAAAATCGGTGGCATTGGATATTGTATATCATCTGCAGAGCTCTCTTGGCTTTTGCATTCATTGCGGCAGGCTTGGTGAAGATCTTCGGGGAAAGATTTGCAAGCGGATTGTCGGAACTTCATCCCATGGGAGCCTACTTGGAAGCTTTGCACCATACAGGATACTATTATACATTTATCGGATACGCCCAGGTGGTGGCAGGGATATTTTTATTAATTCCCCAAACAGTACTCTTGGGGGCATTGATCTATTTACCCATTATTGTAAATATCTGGATCCTTTCTTTTGCAGTGCGGTTTGAAGGCTCATTCGTCAGCTCACCTTTAATGGTATTGGCCAATCTCTACATTCTAGCCTGGCACTATGACAAGCTGAAATACATCCTTCCATTCAACCGCTACTCCAAGACAGTCTCCCTTCCTAAGCCTAATAAATATGAAACAAAATTTCCGTTGGTGTTCTTCATTGGAGTTTTTTCCACGATGTGCTTTACGGTTTGGCTAGCTCATTTTGGATATTCTTTTATGCCACGAAATTCCTTCAAAGACTGTAATTCCCAATTTACCAATACAGAAAATGAACTGATAGGTCAGGAGTTTTGCCAATGTATTCATATCTCCGGCAAACCTTTAAGCGAATGTTTGAAAATTCTGGAAAATTAAATTTAAAAGTGGCTGCTAAGGTTTTTTTTCCATTCCAATACAAAAAACAGGGGGTACTTTCTTTATCACCTGTTTTTTTTAGCTTTACAACATTCTAGCTTGACCCCGTATGAAAAACAAATTGCTTTTCGCTTGTTCGATTTTGCTATTTTTCAGTGAAAATACATTTGGACAAGGCGCCTACATTCCCTACAACAGGGATTATTATCATCTGATCGAGCGCTTTGAAATTTTAGAAGGAAAAAACAATCCTATTTTCCACACTGGATTCAAGCCTTTTAGAAGAGACCAGGTTGCTTCATACTTGGACACTTTGGCAACGGGAAACCTCATACAATCAAATGTGGACAGGTTTAATCTCAATTATCTGAGCAATGATAACTGGGAGTTTATAGACAGGGAAACAGAAAACTCCAAAAGACCTCTTCTTGGAGGCCTCTACAGAAAACCTTCTGATTTTTTCCATTACAGAGACTCTATTTTTGATTTCCACATAAATCCGGTCATCTACCTTTCAGGAGGAATGGAGCCCAATCAGGAAAACTTCAGAATGAGAAACAGCAGAGGGGTTGAATTCAGGGGAAGCATTGATAGAAAAGTTTCATTTTATACCTATTTCACTACTACACAGACCATCTTCCCCTCATGGGTAAAGGATTATGTGGAACAAAACGGTGCCGTACCGGGTGAAGGCTTCTGGAAAAGGTACGAGGGAGAAGGGTATGGTTACTTCTCCGCTATGGGTCATGTGAATTTCAACATCAGCAAAAGTATTCAGGCACAGTTTGGACATGATCGAAATTTTGTTGGGGAAGGTTACCGGTCGCTGATCATATCTGATTTTTCCAATCCTTATGTCTTTGTCAAACTCAACACCAAAATCTGGAAATTCAACCTTACCAACCTATGGTCTCAAAAAACAGCTGATGTGACTTATGACTTTGCAGGAAGGCCTACAGACGACAGATATCCACAAAAGTGGTTTTCCCACCACAGGCTTGGAATCAATATCGGTAAAAATCTAAATGTGGGTGTTTTTGAATCGGTAATGAAAAATGAATTTGACTGGAATTACCTGAATCCACTGATTTTTTACCGATGGGTTGAGCATCAGCTGGGAACTCCGGATAAAGTTATGTTGGGAACTGATCTCAAATGGAATTTCACCCCTGGCATGCAACTTTATGGGCAGTTTGTATTGGATGAGTTTGTGTTTGGGGAGTTTTTCGGCATTGATGGACCTAATTCAATCCGAAACAAACACGCTTTACAGGCCGGCTACAAATACATCAACGCTTTCAAAGTGAGCAACCTCGACCTGCAATTGGAATACAATCAGGTAAGGCCCTATACCTACCAGGAAAAATTCGAAAATCAGTCTTTTACCAATTACCGTACCCCTTTAGCACATCCACTAGGAGCAAATTTCCGGGAGGCAGTTGCCATAGTCCGCTATCAGCCTGTCCCAAGATTGTTTACCAATATGACAATGCTTTATCAGTATTTTGGTGATGACCCATCTGAAGATGTGAATTTTGGGAAAAATGTATTGAAAAACCGAATGAGTCCAAATACCGGAATTGGTCTGTTTGGAAATGTTATTGGCCAGGGTGTAGAAAACAGGGTCTTGTTGGCTAACCTCAACCTAAGCTACATGATCAGACAGAATGTTTTTCTGGACTTATCCCAAACGTTCAGAACAAGAACTGCAGAAGACTTGGATAGCCCTGCTAACACATCCTTCACGCAACTTTCCCTTAGGGTAAATATGATCCGAAACGACTTCAACTACTAAGCAAGGCCTGTTAAGGAAGAATTTTGTTTAACTTGCAGCCGAAAACCGAATTTCCGCTGCATGCACACTTACCTTAGGATCATTTCCTTTGCCAAGCCATACCGAAGGTACTTTCCGGCTTACATCATTTACACACTATTGGCCATTATTTTTGGTCTGTTGAATTTCACGCTTCTCAAGCCGCTTTTTGATGTAATTTTTGAACAGGTGGAGCCTGAGGCAATGAGCAAGTATTTGATCAAGCCTGAGTTCAGGTTCAGCTTGGATTATTTCATACATTTGTTCAATTACTATTTTCTCCAGACCGCAGAAACTTATGGCAAATTCGGCACATTGGTCTATGTCTGTATGATCATTGTCATTTCGGTTTTTCTTTCCAACCTTTTTACTTACCTATCCGGAGTAGTCCTTGCCAAGGTCAGGGCAGAAATCATCCAAAAGATGCGGATGAAAATTTTCACCCGTGTATCTCACATGCATATAGGATACTTTTCCAATGAACGAAAAGGTGACCTGATGTCCAAGATCACCAATGACATCCAGGAAGTGGAAAATATGGTCGTACAGTCTCTGAAGGTTGTATTCAAAGAACCGGCCACCATTATTCTTTACTTCGGAGTACTTTTTATGATGTCGGTAAAACTGACCCTGTTTACCATTCTGGTAATCCCCATCTCAGGTGCCATTATAGGAACCATAACCAAAAGACTGAGAAAAAAAGCTGTAGAAAGCCAGGAATCTCTTGGCAGAATAGTCAACATACTTGACGAGACCATCACAGGCATGAGAGTAATCAAGGCATTTGGCGCGCAAAAATACGTCAGGAACAAATTTGATGAAGAGACCCAATTCTATTCTGACGTCAATATTTCCATGGCCAAGAAAAACGAGCTTGCCTCTCCCATTTCACAGTTTCTGGGTGTTTCAGTGGTGGCTGGTATTCTTGTTTATGGAGGAAGTTTGGTGCTTAGCAACACATCAGAATTAAGTGCCTCTGATTTTATCACCTACATTATAATATTCACCCAGGTGCTCAACCCTGCCAAAGAAATCTCCAAGGCAGCCAGCAGTATCCAAAGGGGACTAGCTTCTGCTGATAGGATATTTGATGTAGTGGATACACAAAGTCTAATTCAAAACAGTCCAGTAGCCAAAAACATAGACACCTTTTCAGACGCAGTGGTATTTGATAATGTCTCTTTCAAATACGAAAAGGATACTGTCATAGACAAGGTCACTTTCACACTTCAAAAAGGAAAAACGATCGCTCTAGTAGGTCCATCAGGAGGTGGAAAATCCACTATTGCCGATTTGTTACCTAGGTTTTATGACCCCACTTCGGGTAAAATCACCCTAGATGGCACAGAACTGAAAGATTTAGATCTGCTACAACTTAGTAAGCTTATGGGGATTGTCACCCAGGAATCCATCCTTTTCAATGACACCGTTTTAAATAATATTGCTTTTGGAGTTGACAATATATCAGAGGATAAGGTCATTGAAGCAGCCAAGATTGCAAATGCCCATGACTTCATCATGGAGCTGGAAAATGGCTATCACACCAACATCGGAGAAAGGGGCTCAAAGCTTTCAGGAGGCCAAAGACAGCGAATCAGCATAGCTAGGGCTGTTTTGAAAAACCCTCCTATTCTGATCCTCGACGAAGCTACTTCGGCATTGGATTCCCAATCTGAGAAGCTAGTGCAAGAGGCATTAACAAACTTAATGACAAACAGGACTACACTTGTTATCGCGCACAGGCTGAGCACTATCCAACACGCTGATGAGATATTGGTGATCCAAAAAGGCAGGATAATTGAACGTGGTACCCATCAGGAACTCATGGCAAAAGAAGGTTTGTACAGGAATCTTTCTACCATGCAGTCTGTTTAGTATATTGTATCAAAATCTTAAAAACCCAAAACCAATGAAACAATTAAATAAAATAGCACATTTGCTTGTGCTCCTTTTTTTCGGAATCAGTCTGGTCTTTTTTCTTTCTTTCAATGGTATCAAAGGTTTGTTTGGAATAGAAGAATTAAGATCAGGTATGGTGGTATATTTCCTTCTGATCGGACTCGTACTTTATTTGGTCTCTTTTGGCTCTGATCACATGGTCAAAAATGGACTGAAGGAAGAAATTTCCAAAAAAGAAGCCGAGAAAAAAGAGCTTAAAGCAACCCTTTATGATCTTGAAAAAGGGATCAAACTTAGTAAGCTGGAGAACAAAATCAACCAAAAAGAGGAAGGAAAAGATTCTCCTACATTAAGACCCCGACAAAATTTCAAATAATTAATTTTACATGAATTTGATTAATTTAAGGAATCCTTATGGATTCCTTTTTTGATTTTACTAACTTAGTTTTCATGGTAGCAAAAACTTTTGGCAGTGCGGTATCCGGAGTGGATGCCAAGCTCATCACCATCGAGGTCAATGTAGGACAGGGCACCAGCTTTTATATGGTAGGTTTACCTGACAGTGCAGTCAAAGAAAGCCAGCAGAGGGTAGAATCCTCTCTCAAATACTTTGGCTACAGAATGCCCAGACAAAAAGTGGTCATCAATCTGGCACCGGCAGACATCAGAAAGGAAGGTTCCTCCTATGATCTCCCCATTGCATTGGGCATATTGCAGGCATCTGAGCAGGTGATTTTTCCGGAATTGGATAAATACGTCATAATGGGAGAGCTCTCTCTAGACGGGCAGCTCCGACCTGTGAAAGGAGTACTCCCAATAGCTATCGAAGCCAGGAAAAGAGGCTTTAAAGGCTTTATCCTACCCCAAGAGAATGCCGCTGAAGCATCTATTGTCAACAACCTCGACATTATTGGAGTCAATTCTGTGCAGGAAGCCATTGGTTTTTTAGAAGGAAGTCTGGAAATCCAACCTTTGGTCACAGATACTAGGGACCTCTTTTTCAATTCTATTGAAAATTATGAATTTGACTTTGCAGATGTACAAGGACAGGAAAACATTAAAAGAGCAATGGAAATTGCGGCTGCAGGTGGTCATAATGTGATAATGATCGGACCTCCGGGAGCAGGAAAAACCATGCTTGCGAAGAGACTTCCGTCCATTCTCCCTCCACTCACGCTCCAGGAAGCATTAGAAACCACAAAAATTCACTCAGTGGCAGGCAAACTCGGGAAGAACGCCTCTCTGATAGCCCAAAGACCTTTTCGATCTCCGCACCATACCATTTCGGATGTGGCCCTTGTAGGAGGTGGAGGAAATCCCCAGCCTGGAGAAATTTCGCTTTCACACAATGGGGTTTTGTTTTTAGACGAATTGCCCGAATTCAAAAGAACCGTATTGGAAGTCATGCGGCAGCCTCTGGAAGAAAGAAAAGTGACTATTTCAAGAGCTAAAATATCAGTTGATTACCCTGCCAATTTCATGTTGATTGCAAGTATGAACCCATGTCCATGCGGATATTACAACCATCCCGAAAAGGAATGTGTGTGCGGTCCAGGAATCGTACAGAGATACCTCAACAAAGTAAGCGGCCCATTATTGGACAGGATAGATTTACACGTAGAGGTCACGCCGGTCAAATTTGACGAAATGACATCAACCAGGAAAACCGAAGCCAGCAAATCCATCCGCGAACGTGTCATCCAAGGAAGGGAAGTACAAGTAGAAAGATTCAAAGACAAGCCCGAAGTCTATTGCAATGCAATGATGCCTTCTCACATGGTAAAAGAGGTGTGTCAGATAAATGAAGCGGGAAAAACATTGTTGAAAACTGCCATGGAAAGGCTGGGGTTATCCGCCAGGGCTTATGATAGAATACTGAAAGTATCCAGAACCATCGCTGACCTTGCCCAGTCTGAAGAAATAAAAGTAGAGCACCTTGCCGAAGCCATACAATATCGAAGCTTAGACAGAGAAGGTTGGGCCGGATAAGGATTTGACAATCGAAAATTTAATCTTTCTATAAAATAGTTTGTAAAAAATTTTAAAAAGTGGTAAAACATGCATTTATTTGATGATCAGATACGATATTTCAGCAATTGTTGCTTCAATCACCCTGTTTTTTCAACCTAACACTCCAAAAGTACCCAAAAAGGCTGTTCATACAGCCTTTTTTCATCTTTCCATAGCTTGCTCCATATCTGTCAGCAGATCATCCAAATGCTCCAAACCAACCGAAACCCTTATGAGGTTTGGGGGAGTTTGTGTATCCGGCCCTTCTGAAGCAGCCCTCCTTTCTATAAGGCTTTCTACACCTCCAAGGCTAGTGGCATTTGAAAAAAACTTCAATTTAGACACTACTTTATCAGCAACAGCAGCATCGCCTTTCACTAAAAAAGACAGCATACCACCAAACCCAGACATCTGCTGTAAAGCTACCCAGTGTCCAGAATGTCTTTTTAATCCGGGGTAATACACATCTTCCACTTGTGGGTGATTAAGAAGGTATTCCGCTAAAATACCCGCGTGCTCTGCATGTCCCTTCATACGGTAAGGCAGTGTCTTTATGCTTCTGCACAAAAGATAAGTATCAAATGGAGAGGGCACAGCCCCACCCGTCTGCTGCACAAACTTCACCTTTTCCCAAAATCCATCCTTTTTCTTGGTCACCAATGCCCCACCCAGGATATCACTGTGCCCGCCAAGGTATTTGGTACTGCTATGCATCACCAAATCTGCGCCCAACAATAGCGGATTTTGGAAAACCGGTGTAGCAAATGTATTGTCACATGCCACACGTATATCAGCATCAGAAGCGATTTTACATATTTTTTTTATATCAGAAATTTTCAAAAGTGGATTTGAAGGTGTCTCCACCCAAATCAATTTGGTTTCCGGAATGATGGCGTCGGCCACTTGATCAGGATCAGTCATGTCTACAAAAGTGACAGATAAAATCCCCTTAAACAACTGGATCAGTTGAGCCCTAAGACCATGGTACATGTCATCAGGAGCTATAAGATGACTCCCTGGCTCTAAAGCCTGAAAGACCGCCATCCCGGCAGCATTCCCTGAAGAGAAGGCAGCAGCATCTTCTCCGAATTCCAGCTTTGCCAAAAGATTTTCCAAAGCCAATCTATTGGGGTTGTTTGCCCTGGAATATATCAAAGAATCTTCCTGATGAAGAAAAGTCGTAGAGGTAGTAATAGGCTGTACTACTGGCTGACGGGAATCAGACACCATATTCCCAGCATGGATGGCTAAAGTTTCTAGTTTCATAAGCATTCAATATTACCTAAAAATTACAAAAGAAAAGCCAGCGAATCATTTCACTGGCCTGTTTTATTTAAATAATGAATATACCCCTTGGACAATGTTATCTTATTCTATCCACAGATCTCACGAGCATTTCGTCTTTCCTGATGAATCTATTGGCCAACATATTCATCACCAATGCTGCAAATATGGCCCAGAATCCAAGTACAAAAGCCCCATTTACATCTGGATTAAAATCTGCATTAGCAGAATAAGTAAACCAGACAATTAGGCCTACGTTGGCGACCATCGCCAAAGAATTGAACATATTCAACATCATCTGCCTTCCTCTGTCTTTGTAAGAGAAGATACTCAAGCCTGCCAATACTATTGAAATCATCGCCAAAACTGCAATTGCAAGAGCCTTGGATTCTGATTGTACAATTTCACCACTGCTCACATCTAAAGTCTGCAAACTCCACGCAGACAATGTCATAAGTTGTGTCTGGTCCGGATTGACTTGCTGCCAAATCGGAAAAAACAGCACTAAAGTCATGGCGATCATCAATAGAAAAAGAAATATAGTCTGAACTCTCTGTATCATTTTGTTTTTAAATTTTGACAAAGAAAAGGCCTTCTTTGCGGATTCGCAAGGTTTCTATGGATGGGCATATATTTTTGAAGGGGATTGATATCTTTGCGGAGGAAAAATGGACATGAAGAGGTATTTTCTGGAATTGGCCTATAATGGCAGTAAGTATCATGGTTGGCAGATCCAAAACAATGCTGTGACCGTGCAGGAGGAAATTGAAAAAGCACTCAGTTTGCTTTTGGGAATTCCTACTGGAATTATTGGAAGTGGAAGGACAGACACAGGAGTACACGCCAGCCAACAGTTTGCCCATTTTGACGCTCCGGAAATAGCAGACCGGAATTCATTGCTCAAAAAACTCAATGGAATTCTTGGCAAAAGCATCGCCATTTATGAAATCAAGGAAGTAGTACCTGATGCACATGCCAGATTTGACGCAATCGAAAGGGAGTATTTATACAAATGCAGACTTAGAAAAAGCCCCTTTGACCATGAAGGATCCTGGCTTCTTTTCCAAAATCCTGACATTGACCAAATGAATAAAGCCGCAGCATTACTTTTGGAATACGAGGACTTTGAATGTTTCAGCAAAGTAAAAACAGAAGTAAACAATTTTAGATGTGAAATAAAAAGTGCTTTCTGGGAACAAAACGGCCATGAATTGTTCTTTCATATAACTGCCAACCGATTCCTCAGAGGAATGGTACGGGCCATAGTGGGTACATTGATGGAAGTTGGGGTTGGAAAAATAAATCCGGATGATTTCCGGAGTATCATTGAGAGTAAAAACAGAAGAAAAGCAAAGGCCGCAGCACCTGCACAAGGACTATATTTATGCAGAGTGAGCTATCCTGATCGTATATTCAAATAAATCCTGCATCCTTGAGTCTGGAAAAAGAAAATGTAAAAAGCGGTGAGATCATAGACACCGAAGTACTTGGAAAGCTATACAGGTTTGTAAAGCCTTACAAAACACAATTTTATTTTTTGGTTTTTCTCACCGTTGGACTCGCCATTCTTGCTCCCACCAGACCTTATTTTATCCAGGTAGCCATTGATGATTACGTGGCCGTAGGAGATGGGCCTGGATTGGTAAAGATCATTTATTTATTGATTTTCTTATTGATCCTCCAGGCAGTAGTACAATTTGCACATACTTATTTGTCAGGCTGGATTGGCCAAGTCATTATCAAAGACATTCGGATCAAGCTTTACAGACATCTCCTCAAGATGAGGTTAAAGTTTTTTGACAATACTCCAATAGGTAGGCTGGTCACACGGAATATTTCAGATATTGAGACCCTCGCAGATGTGTTCAGTGAAGGCTTGGCTGCCATCATCGGAGATTTACTACAATTAGTCACCATACTTGGGGTGATGTTCTACATTGATTGGAAACTGACTCTCGTCAGTTTGTGCACCTTGCCTCTTTTGATTATTTCTACCTACATTTTCAAAGAAAAAATCAAAGTAGCCTTCAATGATGTGAGAAATGCAGTTTCCAACCTGAACTCATTTCTTCAGGAACATATCACCGGAATGAATATCGTACAGATATTCAACAGAGAAAAAAGGGAGTATGAAAAATTCAAAGATATCAACAGGGAACATAGACGGGCCCATGTCAAATCTGTCCTTTACTATTCAATTTACTTCCCGGTGGCTGAAATCATTCAGGCCATAGGTATTGGGCTAGTGGTCTGGTATGGTGCTACAGGAGTATTTGATGCTGACATACAGGTCGGGGTATTGATCTCTTTCATCATGTACCTTCAGTTGTTTTTTAGACCTATCCGAATGATTGCAGACAGGTACAACACCCTGCAGCTTGGCGTGGTCAGTTCTTCCAGAATATTCAAACTTCTGGAATCTACCGAGCAGATCCCTAATGAAGGCAACTATAAGCCGGAAAAAATCAGGGGGAATATCAAGGTTGAAAATGTATGGTTTGCTTACAATGACGAGGAATGGGTCCTCAAAAATATCAATTTTGAAGTCAAGCATGGCGAAACAGTAGCCTTGGTAGGAGCTACAGGAGCGGGCAAATCTTCCATCATCAATCTGATCAGCCGTTTTTATGAAATTAATAAAGGAAAAATCAAGATTGACGGGACGGATATCCGTGAATATGAATTGGGCACCTTAAGGAAACATATAGGAGTTGTTTTGCAGGATGTATTTCTCTTTTCCGAGACCATATATTATAATATCACTCTTGGGAATCCTGATATCAGTAAAGAGCAGGTGATGGAAGCTGCCGAATTGGTAGGAGCAAAAAAATTCATAGAGAGACTTCCAGGAGGGTTGGATTACAATGTCATGGAAAGGGGAGCAACCCTTTCAGTCGGCCAAAGACAGTTGATATCATTTGTCAGGGCCATGGTATACAATCCTGAAATCATCATTTTGGATGAAGCTACCTCATCGGTGGACACAGAAACAGAGGAACTGATCCAAGGAGCCATAGAAAAAATGATGAAAGGCAGGACTTCTATTGTGATCGCCCACAGACTATCTACTATCCAGAAAGCCAACAAAATCATCGTTCTCCATCATGGAGAAATCAAAGAAGAAGGAAATCATGACAGCTTACTGGAATTGGGAGGATACTATTCCCAATTGCATCAAATGCAGCTGAAATCAATGGCAATTGGATAAACATATAGCCATTTAAAAATTTTATTAAAGGATGATTATTGTAACACATTAATTTCCTGACCCTTGCACAAAATCTGAAAAAATCATTTGATTTAGGCACAAACTTGAGACAACAGAATTTAATTTTGTGCCGTATTAAAAAGATTTGAAAACAAAAACCACAAAAGCGTGAAGAAACTTACTTTAATGATTTTGGGCCTAATTCCGGTCATGACATTTGCTCAGGAATCCAGTGTAGGCTTGAGACTGGGAGAGCCACTTTCCATTACATATAAAACATTTTTGGATGAAAATATTTCCGTTGAAGGAATGTTTGGAAGAGCCGGGGTCAACAGTGCCCAATATTACAGAAGGTCATTTGAAAACAACCGACCTACCGCCAATGCGTTTTATCAGTCACATAGTGCAGGTAGTGCTCTATCTATCAATGGTAGAATCGCATACAATGAAGATTTCACAGATGAGTTTGGAATCACAGAAGGGTACTTATTGGGCTATGCCGGATTAGGCGCTCAGCTCAGGTCAGTAAGAGTGGATTATGCCTATACAGACACTGCACTTTCTCCTACCAACATCTTTCGTGACAACCGCAGAAATATTGACTTCGGCCCGGAAATATACGGAGGAGCAGAATACTACTTTGATGATTTGCCTATCAATGTATTTGCTGAGATCGGGCTCTTCATGGAGTTATTGGACAGGTTTGGCCACTTAAGGCTTCAGGGAGCTATCGGCGTTCGTTATATTTTCTAAAATTAAGAAAAAATGAAAACCAAGCCTTTAATCGTTACTGGAGTGCTATTGGCAGTTGTTGCAGTATTAGGGCTGTATATGTTTGGAGGTTTTAATGAAATAGAGGTACAAAAAGAAAACCTCGGAGAAATTTCACTGGTAGGCATTCATTACAAGGGAACTCCGCAAGATCCCAAACTGAAATCTAGTTTTGAAAAAATAGAAAGTCTAGCAGAAAAAAATCCTGAAGCTTTTATCAATACCATTTATCTCATTGAACCGGCAGGTAAACTGGACACGATGGAGGTTTTTGTAGGAATAGAAAAAAAATGGGCGGAAGACCTTTCAAGCTTTGAAGAAAGAAACTTTGACGCTTCGAGTTCTATTGTTGCCAACATTCAAGCCCACCGCTTTGTAATGCCCGGACCGAAAAAAGTCCAAAAAAAAATCAACTCATTTGCTAAGGAGAACAAACTTGAGCAACCTGAAATTTTTATTGATCAGATCATCAGCCCAAACAAAGTCAGAGTAATAGGCGTTAAAAATCAATAATTATAGCTTAGTTTTGAAAATTGCCTTATCTTAATTGTAAATTTTGATTTTAATAAAGAGTTAGATTTTAAACACACCATATTTAACACAAGGATATGAAAAGAATTCTAGGAGTACTCGTAGTGCTGGCATTGGTTTTTCAAGCATGTGAGGGGCCTATGGGACCTCAAGGTCCTCAAGGCCCGGAGGGACCTCAGGGACAGCAAGGTCCACAAGGGCAACCTGGTGATTCCTTCGTGGGAATTGCATATGAAGTGGAGGTTGACTTCACAGCAGAAAATGACTATTTTGAAGTTCTGTCATTTCCCGAAGAGCTGATTGAAAGTGATATTGTCTTGGTTTTTATCAACTGGGAAACTTTCAATGAAAACAGAGTATGGAGATTACTACCTCAGACTGTATTTTTTGAGGAAGGGTACCTTAGATACAATTATGACTATACAGTAGAAGATATAGCAATTTTCTTAGAGTCAAATTTTGATCCTGAGTTATTGGATGAATCATGGACCAGGGACGTTCTTTTCAGAATTGTAGTCTTACCGGTTGATTTTGCAAATGGCAGATTGGACCTAACAGAAATGGAAGAAGTCATGAAGATGACAGGTATTCAGGATAAGGATTTCATAACCTTAGAAAGAAAATTGAAATAAAAGACTGCGTTCTTAAACGAAATCCCGGAAGCAAAGAGCTTTCGGGATTTTTTGTTTTACTCCAGATTACATGACCCAATGTTTTTATCCAATACCTGAATAAATTGTTATTGTGGTTTATCTTTGCGGCATGCAATTGAAAAATGACTTACTAATTAAAGCTGCAAAGGGAGAAAACCCTGAAAGAACTCCAGTTTGGTTGATGAGACAAGCTGGTAGGATATTGCCCGAATACAGAGCCGTGAGAGAAAGTGTAAGCGGTTTTATAGAACTGGCCCAGACACCTGAATTGGCCGCTGAAGTGACGATACAGCCGGTAGATCTTTTGGGTGTGGATGCTGCCATCATTTTTTCCGATATCCTGGTGATTCCCGAAGCGATGGGACTACCTTATGAAATGGTCGAAAAAAGAGGGCCTTGGTTTCCTTCTACAGTAAATTCTGCAAGTGACTTGAAAAAGCTCAGGGTTGCTGATGGAGTAGACGACCTCAGTTATGTTATCGAAGCTATTAAAATCACCAAAAAAGCCTTAAATGGAAGAGTGCCCTTGATAGGTTTTGCAGGAGCCCCATGGACCATATTTGCCTACATGGTAGAAGGCTCTGGATCCAAGACTTTTTCAAAAGCCAGGGCGATGTTATACACTGAGCCGGAATTATCTCACAAGTTGCTTCAAATGATAACCGACAGTACCATCAATTACCTAAAAGCACAGATTGATGCAGGTGCCAATTTGGTGCAGATTTTTGATAGCTGGGCAGGCATTTTATCTCCCGAACAATACGGAATCTTCTCTCTACCCTATATATCCCAAATTTGTGATGCCATCACCTCTGTCCCAAAAACTGTTTTTGCCAAAGGTGCCTTCTTCGCCAGAGAAGAGATGAGCAAGCTAAAATGTGAAACTATAGGTCTAGATTGGAACATGGGTATTGCAGAATCCAGAAAAATGATAGGTTCTGACAAAACTTTGCAAGGCAATCTTGATCCAGCTGCTCTATATGGCAATGAAAAGCAGGTAGAAAAAGCCACCAACGACATGATGGAGCAATTCCGGGGAAGCCGGCATATAGCCAACCTAGGACATGGGGTTTATCCAGACATCAATCCGGAAATGGTAAAGATTTTCATCGAAACCGTGAAAAAATTTAAATAAGGTACATTTATTTTAAAAATATGGAAAAAGAGGCTCATAAGGCCTCTTTTTTTATTTTCAATCCATTGCGGAGTTTATTACAAAGTTTTCAATCAACATCAATCTCGTTATTTTTTTAACATATTTTAAACTTATTTATTGCATTTTCAAAAATATAGGGTAATTTCAAAACCAGAAATCAAATATTATATATCAAAAAGTAATTATTTGGTCTCAAATCAAACCTATTTCTCACAAAACCTATTAAAAAATTATGAAAAGAAGTTTTACAAAAGGCGGCCTATTAACGTTATTATTAGCTGTGCTAATGTTAGCTGTCAATCCTCAACAAGCAAAAGCCCAAGAAGAAAGTAGATTCTCCATGGATGTTACATTAAACTCAGACATTTTCTTTGGGTTCTATCCATTCTTTGCAGGCTCATATAGCCTAAGCGACAATACAGCTTTTACATTTTACGGCATATTATGGTCCGGAGGTAACAATGGTGCTGGAATTGGCGGTGGCCCTTGGGGTAACTGGACTGAATTTGGTGTGGGAATGGACTTCGCAGTTGCAGAAGGGATCAACATCAACCCTCAAATCGGCCTACTCAACGGTAGCTTGACTTCAGGTTTAGGAACACCTGTACTAGGAGAAGGCATAGTTCCTAATTTAACTATTGGATTAGATAAAGCATTTACTGAAGGTGAAATTTACGTAGGGTATTATGCAGGATTTGATCATGGCAACCCAAGCACAAACAATTACCTACACTATTGGGCAAATTATGGTTTTAAAATCTCTCCTTTCTTCTCAGCAGGTCTTCACCTAGAGCAACTGAGATTTACAGGTGGAATAAATCAGCCTGAGGGTTCTGCTTACGATTTTTATGTAGCATTGGGTCCATATGTTCAGTTTGCTGACCCTAATGGAGGTGCTTTTGCAAGATTTACTTCAGGAGCAGATTTAAGGAGTGATGATATGATAGCAAAAAGCGGCTGGACCCAACCTTCCTTCTTCAAACTAACAGTTGGATACAGCTTCTAAAAAACATAGACTACAGCCAAACTTATCAACTAAACTAAGCTATGGAGATAGAGCCGGAAGAAATTCCGGCTTTACTTTTTTTCAGGCAGCAATTCATCCCCTACTTTCACTTCATGCCCTTTGAGCATTAGCATGTTTTGCCCGAACATCACATTATTTTCAACCAATCGAAATGTAGAAAGTGTTTTCAAAGGCTCTTTACCCCTTTCGGCTGTACCCTGATCTACCGTGGTCATCACGCATCGTGCACATGGTTTAGTGATTTTAAATAAAGCATTCCCAATTTCCACTTTTAACCAATCGTCCTCGGCGAAAGGTATTCCTCCTTCAAAAACCAGATTCGGCCTAAACCTATCCATACCTACTGGCTCCTCAAGCTTCTCATTCAATATATCCAATGATGCCTGCCCGATTATAAGATATGGCATTCCATCCGCAAAACTTACAGACTCATCATTTACAGCATACTTGGGCTTGAGTCTCCTTTCAGAATTGTCGCTCATCCTGACCAACCTGCAGGATATACCCAAAAAGTCAGAAAACCACTCACCAAACTGATCACCCAACACATCTGCTTCTACATTATCCTCCCAGATATTGACAGTAATACGTCCAAGAGTAGCCGCTTCAAAGGGAATAAATACATTATTGGCTGAATTTGTTTTTTGTTCCACCCTTAAACCATCCTCTAAAAGGACAACTTGCAATAGGGCCATTCGGGGATGCTTCCTCTGGGAAAGAAATATTCCTTCCTCATCTACCAACATCCATCTCCGATCGTATTTGAATCCCCTTTCTTCTAAAGTCCATTTTTCAAGTCTTATTCCTCCCAGTGATTTGATTGGATAAATGTAAATTTCAGTAAGTCTCATGACAGTAAGTTTAGACCTACAAATTAGTGCAAATTCCAGGAAATCTGAAACCGCTTTTTATAGTGACCAGAGAATTGAAAACAACAGGCATAAAAGCATAGCAATACCCCATTTTACTCTTTCCATAAAAATCCTTTTGCTGTACATACCCATTAGATACCATCTTGCCGGAAAAGGTTGCAGGCCTGAGGTCCATTTTTTTTAAAAAGTGACATATTTCAGGGAATTAAAATGACATCCTTTATAGAAATTCCCGAAAAATCTGACATCTCACTGTCATTCTGACACAAAATACAAGCCCAAACTCATTGGCACATCCATTGTCATGAAGGTGATGTGACTTAAAATTGTAACTAAAAACTGAAAATATAACATCATGGGAAAAATTATAGGAATTGACTTGGGTACTACCAACTCCTGCGTTGCCGTAATGGAAGGTAATGAGCCAGTAGTAATCCAAAACTCAGAAGGAAGAAGGACCACCCCATCCATTGTTGCATTCTTGGATAATGGAAACGGTGAAAGAAAAGTAGGTGATCCTGCAAAAAGACAGGCCATCACCAATCCGGCCAACACCATTTCTTCTGTGAAAAGATTTATGGGTAAAAAATTCTCTGAAGTTTCTGAAGAGAAAAAACACGCTTCATATAAAGTAGAACAGGGACCCAACGATACTGTTGTGGTGAAAATCGGTGACAGGTCCTACACCCCTCAGGAGCTTTCAGCGATGATCCTTCAAAAAATGAAGAGCACCGCTGAAGATTTTTTGGGACAGGAAGTAACCGAAGCAGTCATCACTGTACCGGCATACTTCAATGACGCAGAGAGACAGGCCACCAAAGAAGCTGGTCAGATTGCAGGTCTTGAGGTAAAAAGAATCATCAATGAGCCTACAGCAGCTGCTTTGGCTTATGGGATGGACAAGAAAAACCAGGATATGAAAATCGCAGTGTATGATCTTGGAGGTGGTACATTTGACGTGTCTATCCTTGAATTGGGAGACGGTGTATTTGAAGTAAAATCAACTAATGGTGATGTACACCTTGGAGGTGATGACTTTGACCAAGTGATCATCAACTGGTTGGCAGATGAGTTCAAAGCTGAAGAGCAAATCGATCTAAGACAAGATCCAATGGCGCTTCAGAGATTGAAAGAAGCAGCTGAAAAAGCTAAAATCGAGCTTTCATCCTCCTCTTCTACAGAAATAAACTTGCCATATATCACGGCTACTCAAACAGGTCCAAAACACTTGGTGCGCAACCTTAGCAGAGCCAAATTTGAACAACTTTCTGAGGATTTGGTAAGAAGATCCATGGATCCTTGTAAAAAAGCTCTTCAGGATGCAGGGCTTTCAGCTTCTGATATAGATGAAGTGATTCTCGTAGGTGGATCTACAAGAATCCCAAAAATCCAGGAAGAAGTCGAGAAATTCTTTGGCAAGAAACCATCAAAAGGTGTAAACCCTGATGAAGTGGTAGCTATTGGAGCAGCTATTCAAGGTGGGGTATTGACTGGAGAAGTAAAAGACGTATTGTTGCTTGATGTAACACCACTTTCTTTGGGTATAGAGACCATGGGCGGCGTGTTCACTAAATTAATCGAAGCCAATACGACCATTCCATCCAAAAAATCAGAGGTATTCTCAACAGCAGCTGACAATCAACCTGCAGTGGACATCCACGTACTTCAGGGCGAAAGACCTTTGGCTAAGGATAACAGAACTATTGGCAGATTCCAGTTGAGTGATATACCACCCGCGCCAAGAGGAGTTCCTCAGATTGAAGTGACATTCGACATTGATGCCAACGGTATTCTCAATGTGTCCGCAAAAGATAAAGGCACAGGAAAAGAGCAGAAAATCAAAATTGAAGCCTCTTCTGGACTTTCACAGGATGACATCGAGAGAATGAAAAGAGAAGCTGAGGCGAATGCTGCCACTGATAAAGCTGAAAAAGAAAAGATCGAAAAGCTTAATCAGGCTGACAGCCTAATTTTCTCAACTGAAAAGCAGTTGAAGGAATATGGTGACAAGTTGTCGGATGGCAACAAGGCCAATATCTCCTCTGCATTGGAAACTTTGAAGTCAGCACATCAGTCTCAGGACTTGGCAGGCATAGATTCAGCAATGGAAAGCCTGAACAAAGCTTGGGAAGCTGCTTCACAGGAAATCTACAATGCTACACAAGGAGCACAACCAGGTGCTGATGCAGGTGCTGCCTCAAATGCGGGTGCTTCTGCGGAGTCTGGCGATGGTGTATCTGATGTAGACTACGAAGAAGTCTCTGAAGACAAAAAATAAAATAAATCAATACTCAAAAGAGGGCATCTGTATCTGATATGGATGCCTCTTTTTTTAGAAGCAAGAGACAAGATGTCTTGGTTCTTGTCTCTTGTCTCTCGCTTCTCGACTCTAAAAGTCTCAAAAAATGCAACTCACCCCAGATAACAAACTGAAAAAACTGATCATCGTCGGCGACCGGGTATTGATCAAACTCCGTAAAGCGGATGAAAAAACTTCCTCCGGCCTTTACCTCCCTCCAGGAGTGCGGGAAAAAGAAAAGGTACAGCAAGGATATATAATCAAAACAGGCCCGGGATACCCTATCCCTTCACCCGTTGAAGATGATGAACCATGGAAAGACCGGGATGAGAGCATCAAATACATCCCGCTACAAGCCAAGGAAGGAGATTTGGCCGTATTTCTGGTCAACGGTTCATACGAGGTGATGTACGAAGGGGAAAAATACTTTATTGTACCGCAACACTCTATTTTGATGCTGGAAAGAGAGGAGGATTTTTAATCCACAAATAAACAAAATTAAAATAGCCCTGTCAGTTTCTAAATCTGACAGGGCTGTTATTTTTGACCAGGACTCCAGAAACCTGCAAAAGCAGGGCTGGATCTGGTTCATAGTTCTTTCAACTTTAACTGTTGGAAACTTAAGAACTCTTCCTTATTCTCCGGATTGTCCGGATGGTTGATAGACAAATACAATCCTTCTTCACTGACAAAAAAATTTGAAGGAAGAAAAATCCCCTCTTCAAATAAAGTCTCTCCGATTACGTCTAAAGACTCATTGAGGACTAAAATAGCAAATGGACCTGGAGCGTTCCGTAATCTTACTACGGCATTTTCATCTTCCAAATCTAAAGTTGGATAAGCAAATCGGTAAAAAACATTCCTATATTTATCATAGACAAGGTTATCATATCGTGAATAGGCATTCATATAATATTGATTCTCAAACCTTCCTCCATCTACCGGAAATAATTTAAGCGTATTATCCAAGTAAGAACTTTTGGCTTCTTTACTATCTAAACTTTCATTGAAGGAATCAGCATAAAATACCCTGTGGTCTCCAAATAAAGAATATACTATCTTTTCCTTCCCCACTGCAATACTCGGTTCAAAATGTTTTAATCCAAGTGATAAATAATCCTCAGGATACGTATGCGATAAAAGAGTTGTATTCCCAGATTCAAGATCTATGGAGTAAACCATGTGTTTATTTTTTAATTCATCGTTAGTAACATCTCTATAATTTCCAAAAAAGTGTGTCTTCACAATCATTTCTCCCGATTGGATGGATGGTGGAGAATAAAAATAAGTTGGGTGGACAAATGCTGATGAGTAGCCATCTGGAATATTATAATTAATTCTGTTTAAGATTAATCCAGAAGTATCAGTTAAATAAATTCTAGGCTCCATTTGACCAAACAAAAAAATACTATCTAAATTATGAACATGGAAACCGAAAATATTTCCCACTCCCTGATCCCCTTCAATTTCAAAGTCTAAACTTTTGATCAGTTCATCTTTGTCAAGATCATATATTTGAATTTGATTATAGGACCAATTTAAATTAAACAGTAAATTTTCAAAAGAAACCAACCCAGTGCTCACATTTGGAGTCCTCTGGTCAACAGGTATTCTTTTTAAATTTCCAGTTACTTCAAGCTCAACATTTTTATATTGTTTTTCATTTTCTTTGAGTCCGCATGAAACCAAAATCAAAAAATATGGAATAAATAGAATAAGTGTATTATTTTTCATAGCATATCGAATACAATTGAAGAGTAAAGCTCAAATGAGCTTTACTCTTGGCTTAAATTAATTTTGTGGCTTTGGTCTTACGCAATCGTAGTTGACACAATTCTCAAAACCCATATAATCACAACATACCGCAGGGTAGTACGGCTCATAACCAGCTGCCTGTGCAGTATTCAACGAATACCCAATAGATCCACAGACCATTGTCAAAATTAAAATTGTCTTTTTCATTTTTTTGTTTTTTAAAATTTTAGAAAATAATATTATTTACTGTTGGCCTTCAGTGGAACAAGCTTAAAAAAAAAAAATCATTAAATCAATAGTTAACCGTCTAAATTTCTATTTTCAAATATTTTTTTAATATGTGTATCCGCATCTTTGCACGGTGAACTTTAAGAACCAAACCTCCAACCTTACTTTTAACTGTAAATTGAAACTTTGGAGGGTTGGATGAATTTCGACCGGGCCAGCGCAGGCCTTGAGCGTGGATAGGATTCGAAATTCTTGATTTTTTGGCTACTTTTTCATCAAAGCCTGTCCCGAAAATCGGGAGAAAAAGTAGCTTTATAATAAAATTTTGATTAGAATTTAGCAGAAAGAACTGGTTCAAAACAATAAATGGCTACGTGCAGTGATGCGTATACTCATATTTTTTAACCCTTATCCCATTGATATTTAAAAATCCCCTCCACTTTTATTTCCCAAGCAGTGCAAACTCCTTAGCAAAATAACTCAAAATCACATTGGCTCCTGCCCGCTTGATGCTCAATAAAGATTCCAGCATGGCACGTTCCCCATCCAGCCAACCCCTTTGGGCAGAAGCTTTGATCATGGCATATTCACCACTGACATTGTAAGCCGCTATGGGAAGATTTGAGTTGTCCTTGAGCAATCGAATCACGTCAAGATAAGCCAAAGCAGGTTTTACCATTAGAAAATCTGCGCCTTCTTCTGTATCCAAGTCTGCCTCGATCAATGCCTCGTAATAATTCGCAGGATCCATCTGATAGGTTTTTTTGTCTCCGGATTTTGGAGCGGAGTCCAATGCATCTCTAAATGGACCATAAAAAGCAGAGGCATATTTGGCCGTATAAGACATGATCGAAACATCTGTATAACCATTCTCATCCAAGACGTTTCGGATAAAGCCAACTCTTCCATCCATCATGTCAGAGGGGCCAAGAATATCCGCTCCTGCCTGAGCTTGAGCTAATGACATTTTACCAAGGATTTCTAAAGTTTGATCATTCAAAATCTTCCCATTCTCAACCAGCCCATCATGTCCATCAGAACTATAGGGATCCATGGCCACATCGGTCATGACCACTACTTCAGGGAAGGTGGTTTTGATTTTATGTATAGCCCGAAGGTAAAAAGTGTCAGGGTTGTGGCTTTCTGTAGCCTGCTTGTCTTTTTTGCTTTCGGGATAAGCAGGAAAAATATCAAAAGCCATGATACCCAAATTGACACATGCTTCAATCTCTTTCAGCATCAAATCCAAAGAGTATCTGTAGATACCAGGCATGGAAGCAACTTCCACTTTTTGATTTACTCCATCTATCAAAAACATAGGAAAAATAAAATCCTTTACAGAAAGCCTGGTTTCTTCTACCATATTTCGAATAGCCTGTGATTTTCTGTTTCTTCTTGGTCGCCTGATCATAGATTTACATTTTTACGGTAAAGGTACGGTTCTAACTTTTGACATAAAACCTCAATGCTATTTTTAGGAAAAAAGTTTTCAATTGCGCATTATAAATTATGTGTATCCGCATCTTTGCACGGTGAACTTTAAGAACCAAACCTCCAACCTTACTTTTAACTGTAAATTGAAACTTTGGAGGGTTGGATGAATTTCGACCGGGCCAGCGCAGGCCTTGAGCGTGGATAGGATTCGAAATTCTTGATTTTTTGGCTACTTTTTCATCAAGGAAAAAGTAGCTTTATAATAAAATTTTGATTAGAATTTAGCAGAAAGAACTGGTTCAAAACAATAAATGGCTACGTGCAGTGATGCGTATACTCATATTATAAATTATCTACGATCATTGTCAATCATTTTATTGAAATACAATAGAAATAAGGTAGAAATATTATGGAAATATATCATAAACTAGAGTCTAGGCATAATCCCTTATTCAGGATATTCAATGGATATTAGATGGATACTGATTGATAACTTGTCCCGGTTTATCGGGATTGGCTGATACTAAATGGATATTTCTAAAAGCCAACACAGCAAACCTTATCAAAAGCGAAGCTTTATCTGTGTACATCTGTGTGATCTGTGGTTCACAATCGAGCGGTTACCAGCAAAGGAGGCCATGACACTTTTACGGTACCGCAGCTGCTTCTTCCATCAGTACTGAAAACCTGCTCCTTCATCCTTCATCCTTCATCCTTCGTACTTGGTACTTGGTACTTGGTACTATTAACCCCCATCCCCTAAAACACAAAAAAGCCTCCCAGTTTCCTGAAAGGCTCTATAAATAATGAGGCGGCGACCTACTCTCCCGGGTGTAACCCCAGTACCATCGGCGCTGCAGGGCTTAACTTCTCTGTTCGGGATGGGAAGAGGTGGAACCCCTGCGCGAGGCCGCCATGTCTTGCTGTAACAGGTACAAAGTACAATGTACCATGTAGTTCCGGTGACAGTCCCCTCTCGGGGAAAATATCTTTGTTCTTTTGAATAACTTGGTCTTGATTCTTATCTCTTGACTCTTGATTCTTTTTGATATGTCTCGCAGAAAATGCAACAGCCCAAGGCGGGGCAAGCTTTCGGGCTATTAGTACTGCTCGGCTTTGTCATTGCTGACTTTACACCTGCAGCCTATCAACGTCATCGTCTCTGACGGCCCTGTTTGGAAGTCTCATCTCGGAGGGGGTTTCGCACTTAGATGCTTTCAGCGCTTATCCCTGCCCGACGTAGCTACCCGGCAGTGCAGTTGGCACCACAACCGGTACACCAGCGGTCGGTCCAACCCGGTCCTCTCGTACTAAGGTCAGATCTCCTCAAACTTCCCACGCCCGCAACAGATAGGGACCGAACTGTCTCACGACGTTCTGAACCCAGCTCGCGTGCCACTTTAATGGGCGAACAGCCCAACCCTTGGGACCTTCTCCAGCCCCAGGATGTGACGAGCCGACATCGAGGTGCCAAACCTCCCCGTCGATATGAGCTCTTGGGGGAGATCAGCCTGTTATCCCCAGAGTACCTTTTATCCTTTGAGCGACGGCCTTTCCATTCAGTACCGCCGGATCACTATACCCGTGTTTCCACCCTGCTCGGCTTGTCGGCCTCACAGTCAAGCCCCCTTATGCTATTGCACTCCGCGCACGGTTACCAAGCGTGCTGAGGGAACCTTTGGAAGCCTCCGTTATCCTTTTGGAGGCGACCACCCCAGTCAAACTACCCACCAAGCAATGTCTCCCGCATTGCGGGATTAGATACCAGGCAAACAAAGGGCGGTATTTCAACAGCGACTCCTCCATGCCTGGCGACACAGATTCGCAGTCTCCCGCCTATCCTACACATCGTTTACCCGATACCAATGCTAAGCTGCAGTAAAGGTTCATGGGGTCTTTCCGTCCCGTTGCGGGTACGCGGCATCTTCACCGCGACTACAATTTCACCGAGCTCATGGCTGAGACAGCGCCCAGATCGTTACACCATTCGTGCAGGTCGGAACTTACCCGACAAGGAATTTCGCTACCTTAGGACCGTTATAGTTACGGCCGCCGTTTACCGGGGCTTC
>NZ_RPHB01000014.1 GCF_019343195.1 Arthrospiribacter ruber | reverse complement strand
GCACCATACAGGAATTGAAATAACGAAGATGGGACAGGCTTTTCAGCACAAGGGTCGTCCTTCAATCGCACCATACAGGAATTGAAATGGGACAGTGGGGTAGTGGTTTCCCTTAAAGAAAACTCCTTCAATCGCACCATACAGGAATTGAAATGCATAGGAAAAGAGTTTTGTTTTTCGCTGTCAGAAACCTTCAATCGCACCATACAGGAATTGAAATAGATATGTGCTTATCGAAAACGTGCCCGGTTTATTCCTTCAATCGCACCATACAGGAATTGAAATATATGAAGGAATACAAAGAGGCTATTAGGGAATTTACCTTCAATCGCACCATACAGGAATTGAAATAACGCCGGGCGCGGGTCTTCTATACTTACTAATGTCCCTTCAATCGCACCATACAGGAATTGAAATTGCTTATAGACTGTTTAAGAATTCCCAAAATTCGGCCTTCAATCGCACCATACAGGAATTGAAATGATATACTTGTCCTGATGGATCTCCTTCCCCTGCCGGCCTTCAATCGCACCATACAGGAATTGAAATAGGAATGCCGGTACTCCATAATGGATAAGGATCTTGCCTTCAATCGCACCATACAGGAATTGAAATCTCAGAACCGAATGATAAAAGTTTTTTCCCAAACCTCCTTCAATCGCACCATACAGGAATTGAAATAAAGCTTCAAAAGGAAAAGGCTTTCAAAGGATTCAACCTTCAATCGCACCATACAGGAATTGAAATGGATTTTTCCATCCGAGTACATTTTTCCAGTAGTTTCCTTCAATCGCACCATACAGGAATTGAAATTCGGCTCCAACACCACCGATATAAGCAATGTGAATACCTTCAATCGCACCATACAGGAATTGAAATAACGAGGCTAACAATTGCGCTGCCTGAGTCAGTGCACCTTCAATCGCACCATACAGGAATTGAAATTGAGCAATCCACAGTTTTGAGTTTTCCCTCACAATGCCTTCAATCGCACCATACAGGAATTGAAATTTCATAACCAAAACCGACCTCACCACACACATCTACCCTTCAATCGCACCATACAGGAATTGAAATTTGTTTTACGGTATCAACTGGACTGATACTAAATTACCTTCAATCGCACCATACAGGAATTGAAATTCACGTAAGCAAAGCCATCCTTAACAAATTCAATACCTTCAATCGCACCATACAGGAATTGAAATCAAGCGGGAGATCAATGAGATCATACAGCAGATAATCCTTCAATCGCACCATACAGGAATTGAAATCCAGCTCAGCAATATCATTGACCACAAACTCCGGATCCTTCAATCGCACCATACAGGAATTGAAATTTCTCAGGGCCTTTATTCTGCCCTCATCACAACATACCTTCAATCGCACCATACAGGAATTGAAATCAGCCATCAAAGGTACTACCTTGGCACAGCGGGCTTCCTTCAATCGCACCATACAGGAATTGAAATGAAGCTTCCGGTCAGCCTTGACCAACATCTCCGCACCTTCAATCGCACCATACAGGAATTGAAATTTGGTTGCGCTTACTACCCTGATTGCTTCCCTTGTGCCTTCAATCGCACCATACAGGAATTGAAATACACCTACTATTATCAGTGGTTTTACTTCCCGGGTCCTTCAATCGCACCATACAGGAATTGAAATTATTTCTTGGTGACAATAACGCCAGGCAGCACTCCAACCTTCAATCGCACCATACAGGAATTGAAATAAGGTTAAAGGGTGGGATTTCATTCTGATTACAGATGCCTTCAATCGCACCATACAGGAATTGAAATATAAAAAACCTATGGTGCCCTTTCCCTGTGCCCTGACCTTCAATCGCACCATACAGGAATTGAAATTGACTGATTCGGTACTAGCATCCATCTTGTAACCTCCCTTCAATCGCACCATACAGGAATTGAAATACATCTTTCAAAGTCATTCTTACAGACTTGATTTCACCTTCAATCGCACCATACAGGAATTGAAATACAGGTCAAAAGATCAACAGAAGAATTTTCCCAAGGCCTTCAATCGCACCATACAGGAATTGAAATCTGGTGGATGATATTCCTAACCATAAGGTCTTTTGCCTTCAATCGCACCATACAGGAATTGAAATAACTATATATACACAGCTTTTTATTAACCAAAAATTCCTTCAATCGCACCATACAGGAATTGAAATAATGTTAAGATTTCTGACCCTAAACCTTACTGCCGTCCTTCAATCGCACCATACAGGAATTGAAATCAGGCTGCCGTCGCCCTGGACAACAAGCGTAAAAAACCTTCAATCGCACCATACAGGAATTGAAATGATCTCGATCCTGCCATGGTAGCAGGTGTCGTGTTCCTTCAATCGCACCATACAGGAATTGAAATAAAGCTCCTGGCTGATCGCTGCTGATCCTTCCAGTTGCCTTCAATCGCACCATACAGGAATTGAAATACTTTTGGCAGTTGAATACTGTTAAAGATGTTTTTCCTTCAATCGCACCATACAGGAATTGAAATGTAAATTTCCCCTGTTTTGTTGTCAAAATCCACGTGCCTTCAATCGCACCATACAGGAATTAGGACCGAGCGTTGAGAAAACCTTCAGTGAAGGTTTTTAGCGAGGGGCCAGGTTGTAGGGTAGGAAAAACATCTACACAACAATACAACACTCTCAATCGCACCATACAGGAATTGAAATACAAAAATAGGTGGTCTATTGGCCCGTCTGGCCTTTCCTTCAATCGCACCATACAGGAATTGAAATATGTCTTGATTGAAAGGGCATTGTCTAAACATATCTCCTTCAATCGCACCATACAGGAATTGAAATCCGTTTAGCGGCATCGGCTTGTACTCGTTTTCAGCTCCTTCAATCGCACCATACAGGAATTGAAATAATGTTAAGATTTCTGACCCTAAACCTTACTGCCGTCCTTCAATCGCACCATACAGGAATTGAAATCAGGCTGCCGTCGCCCTGGACAACAAGCGTAAAAAACCTTCAATCGCACCATACAGGAATTGAAATGGAAGAATGGAACGGCTTCTACAACTTCATGATTCACCTTCAATCGCACCATACAGGAATTGAAATGATCTCGATCCTGCCATGGTAGCAGGTGTCGTGTTCCTTCAATCGCACCATACAGGAATTGAAATAAAGCTCCTGGCTGATCGCTGCTGATCCTTCCAGTTGCCTTCAATCGCACCATACAGGAATTGAAATACTTTTGGCAGTTGAATACTGTTAAAGATGTTTTTCCTTCAATCGCACCATACAGGAATTGAAATGTAAATTTCCCCTGTTTTGTTGTCAAAATCCACGTGCCTTCAATCGCACCATACAGGAATTAGGACCGAGCGTTGAGAAAACCTTCAGTGAAGGTTTTTAGCGAGGGGCCAGGTTGTAGGGTAGGAAAAACATCTACACAACAATACAACACTCTCAATCGCACCATACAGGAATTGAAATAAAGCTCCTGGCTGATCGCTGCTGATCCTTCCAGTTGCCTTCAATCGCACCATACAGGAATTGAAATTGGACAAGGGAAAAGGCCGGGTGATACAGGCCAATACCTTCAATCGCACCATACAGGAATTAGGACCGAGCGTTTAGAAAACCTTCTGTGAAGGTTTTTAGCGAGGGGCCAGGTTGAAGGGTAGGAAATACACCTACACAACATTACAACACTCTCAATCGCACCATACAGGAATTGAAATAAAGTTCATTGAGTTTTGCTGTATTACCTATCAGACCCTTCAATCGCACCATACAGGAATTGAAATAAGGAAACAATTCACTTTCTTTAATCGGCTTATTTTGCCTTCAATCGCACCATACAGGAATTAGGACCGAGCGTTTAGAAAACCTTCAGTGAAGGTTTTTAGCGAGGGGCCAGGTTGAAGGGTAGGAAATACACCTGCACAACATTACAACACTCTCAATCGCACCATACAGGAATTGAAATAATCTAAGGTTTACAATGAAAGTTGAAATTTTAGACCTTCAATCGCACCATACAGGAATTGAAATAATGGAGTAACCATAAAACTTAAATATAGCACTCAACCTTCAATCGCACCATACAGGAAATAGGACTGAGCGTTTAGAAAACCTTCAGTGAAGGTTTTTAGCGAGGGGCCAGGTTGAAGGGTAGGAAGAACACCTACACAACAATACAACATTCTTAATAGCACCATACAGGAATTGAAATCCTTTAATCAAAAATCTAATTTTTAAAATAATTATAAATCCAAAATTCAAACTTTCAAATGCCAACATTTGATTTTGTATCTTAAGAGAAAAACCAGATGAAGAACAAGGGATGGAAGTATAATCCGGGAAGGCTTCCTTTGGAAAACCCTGATTATACTTTCAGGCTTGCGCAACCTTGTACTTCAGATTGGTTTTTCTAAAATTTCATAAATCAAATGCTGAATCAAAAGTTTTAGGAACAGCTCTTTAATTTAACTCAATGTTGATAACTGTTTTTGGTTCTAAAAATATTGATTTTAAAAAATCCAAATATCCGAGTTCCGAGGATATTTTTCTCCTCTTTCAAAATGGAAAGCTGGGGATTGTTGTAGACAATCCTACATCTAGCTAACTGCGATAAAGCAGTTCCTATTTCCCCTATTCTTGGGAATTACGGCTTTTTAAAAACATGACATTTCAACATTCCAAGCTCAGTTTTCCCAGTTCCACATAAAGCTATTCGCAGTGATTTCCAATCCTGTATAGGACTACCCCTTTCCTTGCGCGATCTTGTAAATTAGTAGATATAAATGAACACATCGTCTTCTTCCAGAGGGCAACAATTTTGGTAAAATTAAATTCTCTACTAAGACTGAATTTGTTGAAGGCAAAAAACTTACAATCGAAAATGAAACTTCGCTATGGCTTTATAAATATTGTAAAATGAATTGGAAGAGGTGAAGGCAAGCTAATCGTTTATCACATAGATTTTAAATTACTTTCAAAAAACTTATCTGCCACCTTCATCAAAGGTATTATCAATAAAATTTCCCCACCTCATGCCCAGAAGGTGGATTTCTTACTTTTTGTCTTTTTAGATTAGAAACTTCAATTACTATTTATGGCAAGTTTTGATTTTATAACCAAGGAAGACCTTGAGATGCTAAGGGTTCAACTGATGAATGACTTCAGGAAACTAATTGAACCTAAAAAGAAAGTCCTTAAGGAATGGATAAAAGGAAATGAGGTAAGAAAAATCCTTAGCATTTCCCCGGGATCCCTTCAGAACTTAAGGATCAACGGTTTGCTAAATCCTAAAAAAATAGGTGGGACTTGGTATTATAGAACTGAGGAAATTGAGGCTCTATTTGAAAAGTAGTCAATGGAAGCAAGGAAAAATTCAAAAGTCAAAAAAGTCATCGCACTCTTGGGAAAAGTTCTTAATCGACCGGAATTTAATCCTAGTCATATCGCTGTATTTACTGCCATTTTAAAGGAGTTTTTGATACAGGATGTAAAGGACGGATTCAGGATCACTAGAGGCAGGATTATGAGATTGGCCCAAATCCGTTCTATAGCCACTTACCATCACTGTATAAAGGGCCTGGTAAAAGCAAATTTAATCCTATACCAACCTTCCTTTCATCCTAAGCTTGGGACACTGGTCAAGTTTTTATAGAAAAAAGTTAATCCGAAGGGTCCTAAGAAGATTAAATCCCCTCTATTTTAAATCCCCTCCGGTTATAAATTCAAATTTACTTAGGGCTTGCTGAAAAAGTCTCAGGTATGCCAGACCTGCCTACCGGTCAGGCAGGTTCGAAGCGGGCGATTGAAGATGTATGCTTATACTTCGAATGAGCCCAATGAAGAAGATGGCATGCTTGAGACTAGCCTGAAAATTTCAAGTTGTGAAATTTTCAGGAGCACGGAAATCAAGCTAGATCATTGAATAAGCATGCACCTGCTTAAAAGGAAAATACTTGTCAAACGGGGTATTCATCAAAATTTAAAGAATTTATTCTCCAGTTGGCGTTTTTCAGCTCGCCCTTTTTAGGGTTTAGGTGAAAGTTTAACTCAACCAATTTATTCAGAAATAGCCCAAGTTCAATTCTGAGATGGTAAAATACTTGTTTTAGTAGTCGAGATGGAGTTTCAAATCCGTTGATCATTCAAGATTCGGACTGCAGTGTTCACTATATAGTAAAAGGCCTTAGGAGGTCTTTGCTGTAACTCTTATCATTTGTTCTCCATGAAAATCAGCGCTCAAATTCTGACCTATTTCAAATTTTTTGAGAAGAGGCTAATTACCTAAACCAATTTCAAGTGAACCTACCAAAAGAATTTCCTCAAAAATCGAGCTTACAATATTTTTTTCCATTTGCCTGACTTCAATATCATTGTTAATTTGCAAATTTCTTTTAATCAGTTCTATAAGCTCATTTAATGAAAGTGGTTCGGCGAAATAACAAATTAATTGATTAATCCCTTTCAAGGACATTTTGTGTAATTCAATACCCGAAAAAGGATCAACTTCAATAAAACAAAATGAACCATCCTCCTCATTTTCATAAATTGTAAAGTTATCATACAACTTAATTTTAAGAGATTTTAATTCCCTATATTTATAACTGTACACAATTTGTAATGATTTGGAAATTCGTTCAAATTTCATTTTCTCATATAGTGAAGAACTATCTTTACAATCAAAGGAGTTAATTAAATCTATTACTTTTTTATGATATTCTGGAAATTCATGCTTTAACCTTAATTCCAATTGCTTACATGCAAGTTCATTTTTTTTTGCTATACCTACAAGGTGAATATACCTATCCAAGAAAGGCACCAAATGAAACTGAAGTACAGAGTCCAAAACATTCGGATCATTGGAACAGTCTATAAGGTAAGTGACATTTTTTCTTTCACTTAACAAACAACTAATAAAAAACTCTTCAATAATTTGGTTGAAATATCCGATATTTTCTAAATCGGTAATTTGCAGCTTATTTTCTTTTAAAAAATTTTTAGCCGTATTACACCAATTCTGGAAAAAATCGATGTCATTTCCACCTACAATTCCCACATTTACATTAAAATTATATTCATTAATGTCCTTATTTAAAGGAAGCGGGACATTTGTAAGCTTTTTTTGAACTTCCAATAATGCAAGCTTGTAGTTATCCGGCACAAAGTGCTTACTTTGAACTAACAAATAATCATTTTGATTAGATTTAGGAAATGGCTCCCATGTAAAAACATCATTATCAACATGAACAAAAGGTTTTTCTTGTAGTTCAATTACTTTAATTTTTCCAAGAATCCACAACCTGTGATCTTCGTTTTTAAGACTGTTCAAAGTTAAGGAAACATCTCCATAAGGAAGATTTAACTGATTGATTAGGATATCAAAACCAAAGTCATCTGTATATAGATCAACATTAGAATGCTCTCTTCTTAGTGTCAACAGACTAAAGCAATTACTCATCAGGAAAAATTTATACTCTAACCAACCTCCAAATTTCCGGTTGTTGCTGAAGTCTTGTTTTTGTAGGTGGAAACTTGGTTTGGACCAAAATGAATGAATAATTCTCATAATATGTAACTGAGTTTATAAATTGATATTCTTTTGTGATGAGACTTGTGTTTTCAGCTTAATTGCAAAAGTGTTTTTGCCTTTGAAAGTGCCGAAGCAATTACTTGGTGCATATCATAATACTTATATTCAGCTAACCTTCCCCCAAAAACAACTTTATCTTCGAGTTTTGCCAACTCCCAATATTTCTTAAACCTTTCAGAATTATATCTATCGTTTATTGGATAGTACGCCTCCACTCCGGGAATCCATTCTTGTGGATATTCTTTTGTGATCACTGTTCCTTTTTGTTTTCCAAACTCAAAATGCTTGTGCTCAACAATTCTTGTGAAGGGAACATTACGTTCAGTAAAGTTAATGGCAGCAACTCCTTGGAAATTTTCACGGTTTAGGTATTCATGCTTAAATCTTAAACTTCTATATTCGAGATGTCCATATTTAAAATCAAAAAATTCATCTATTTTTCCTGTGTAAATAATGTAATCTGCAACACTGCTCAGCTCTTTCCTTTTTTTAATAAAATCGACATTTGTCTTTACTTCTACTCCTCTCAATAAACCCTCAATTAGTTTATTATATCCCCCTATTGGTATTCCTTGGTATCGATCGTTAAAATAATTATTATTATAAGTGTATCTTACTGGTAAACGCTTAATTATCGATTTTGGCAATTCAGTTGCCTTTCGGCCCCATTGCTTTTCTGTATAACCTTTAATAAAAGTTTCATAAATTTCAGATCCAACCATACAAATAGCCTGTTCTTCCAAATTCTCAGGGTTGGATATTCCAGAGTTAGCTACCTGATCTGCAATTTTAATTGAGGCTTGTTCTGGGTCACTTATTTTCCATAATTGATAAAATGTATTCATATTAAAAGGTAAATTGAATAGCCTGTCTTTAAAATTAGCCAGGGGTGAATAAATAAAGTGGTTTAAACTTACGAATGAATTTACGTAATCCCAGATAGCCTTATCATTAGTATGAAAAATATGTGGACCATATTTATGTACATTAATACCTTCTATCGATTCACAGTAAACATTACCACCAATATGGCTTCTTTTTTCAATTACCAAACAACTCTTTCCATTTTCTGACATTTGTTGGGCAAATACTGAACCGAAAAGCCCAGAACCTACAATTAAATAATCATACTTATTATTCAAATCCTTCATTTTTGAGTTCTTTTGATATACAAACAAATCTTTTCTATATAGACATAAAAAAGAAGTAATTGTAAGTGGTTTTTCTCCCAGCCCATCAAATTGATATGTGCACTACACCATCCAAAGTTGTCCTTGAGAGTATCTTTAACTTTATCCATCCAAAATGTGTGAATAATTTTCATCCTAGTAAACCATTATAGACCTGAACTTGAAAAACAACCGCTCTGCCACACTTAACTCTTCTGTAATGATTTCCGCATTTCCCAACAGCTCCTGATTGAATGGGATTTCCCTATTGAAAGAAGTCGTCGTCCCATTGGGTAATGAGGCATAAACCAGATAATTGAACTCATCGTCAGGAGAAACTGAAATGCTGGAAATCTTTCCGATAAGGGCCCCAAATTCCTGAAAGGGATAATTGTCCAGCTTGATCAATACCTTTTGGTCAACACTCACTTTCCCCGCATTCTGGGGAGATATTTTCATGGCTCCCATCAATTGTGATTTGTCATCAGGCAAAACTGTAAATACCAACTCACCTAAATTGACCTGTTGGTTGGCACCCCAAACTTTCTGGAAACTGACTGTTCCATTGATCGAAGACTTCACCAGGTAGGTATACTCCCAGTCCAGAAGACTTCTTTTTAATCCCTGATAAGATTGGATCAGGGCTTTCAAAGACCTGGTTTCCTCCTCTTCCCGATTGATATTGGTGTTTTTGATGGTCTGATAGGCGGTATTCAGTGCTTCCTGCAATTGGGAAATGGATATGGCCAATTGATTAACTTGTTCTTCCATTTGTAGGTATTCCATTTCTCTGGACTCAAAATCCTTGTCTGCGATTATACCATCTTGATGTAAACCTTTATTTCTCTCATAATCAATTTTAGCCAGATACAATCTGCGGTCAAGCAATTCCTTTTGGGATTGCTGGCTATTTATCCTTTTCTGGATCTCTTCTATGGAAGCTTTGGTGCCTTCCATCTGACCAGCAAAAGGCTGGAGTTCTTTTATCAGTCTGTATTCCATATAGCTCCTTTCGAATTCCAAAAAAGGCAAACCAATCTCACCCAGCACCAACTCAGTAAGCAAATCAACCGGAAATAAAAAATCATTGTCCTTCATAAAAGGCTCTTGTTCCAACATGGCTTTCAAAAAAAGCACATCTTCTATTTTGGCCGTACTCTTGATTCCTGCCAAGGGCTGCCCCATGCCGACCTTTTCCCCGTTTTTAACAAATAAGGTCTCGATCTGTCCCGAAATCCTTGCGGCTATACGTTCTGTCGGATCTTCGGTGGTCACCAGAACCTTGGCCTCTACAAAATCAGGATACCTGATCAGAAAGGACAGTCCTATCATTAGTGACAGCATCAGAAACACAAGGGTAATCCCCCAGCGTATCAGCCAGGCAGGAGGCCTGGAGATGATTTCCTGAACTTCTTCCGAGCGAAGGTGTAGGTTGTCGTTTTGGGCAGGAGCTAGAGGCATAATCAGTTTCCGTTTATTTTTTCGAGTTCCAACTGATTTTTCACCAGATCAAAATATATACCTTGAGCATTGACCAATTCCATATGAGTTCCCTGCTCTACAATCCTCCCCTGATCGATGACAATGATCTGATCGGCATTCTTAACTGTACTCAGCCTGTGGGCAATGATAAATACCGTTTTGCCCTGCATAAACCTCTGGAGATTTTCCATGACCTCCCGCTCATTTTTGGCATCAAGGGCCGAGGTAGCCTCGTCAAAAAAAAGCAAGTCAGGATTTTTATAGATGGCCCTGGCGATAAACAGGCGCTGCTTCTGTCCTGTACTCATTCCCACCCCTTCATTCCCGATTTTGGTATTGAAGCCTAAGGGAAGGGATTGGACAAAATCCAGGATATTGGCGATCCGGGCGGACTCTAACAACCTTTCCTGATCAATCCGGTCCTGTCCTACGGCTATATTGGCTGCAATGGTATCATTAAACACATAGCCTTCCTGCATCACCACCCCGCATTGGTCCCGCCAACTTTTGGCACTGATGGTTTTGAGGTCATGCTTCCCATAGCGGATTTCCCCGGATGTCGGGTCATAAAATTTCAGCAGGAGCTTCATTAGGGTGGTCTTGCCACTTCCACTTGCACCCACTATGGCATTTACCTGCTGCGGTGGAACGCTCAGATTGACACCAGAAAGAACAGGTTCATCTGCTCCCACATAGCGGAAGGAAAGGTCCTTTACTTCAATTGCCTCAT
The DNA here is from genome assembly GCF_019343195.1 of Arthrospiribacter ruber. Classification (GTDB taxonomy): domain Bacteria; phylum Bacteroidota; class Bacteroidia; order Cytophagales; family Cyclobacteriaceae; genus Arthrospiribacter; species Arthrospiribacter ruber. The sequence continues at coordinate 41,985 of NZ_RPHB01000014.1, read as the reverse complement.
TTGGAAGGATATTCCGGATAAACTTAACCTCAGTATTTTCCTCATCTTCCCTGTCATGGATTTCATTAAGCCGTTCCAAACTGATAGTGGCGTCCTGATAGGACCTGACAAAGCCCACAAGCTCCGTTATCGGGCCATTCAACTGACCGATGATGTACTGTAGTGCCAGCATCATTCCTAAGGTGAGATTACCCTCGATGACCAATACGGCGGAAGTGAAGGTAATCAGGATGTTCTTAAGCTCGTTGATGACCGATGAGCCAACCTGCTGTGCCTGTTCCAGAGATAGTGACTGAATGGAAACATGGAAAAGTCGGGCCTGTACAAATTCCCAGCTCCAGCGCTTTTGCTTTTCGGCATTGTGCATCTTGATTTCCTGCATGCCATTGATCAGTTCGATCACCGTACTTTGTTCCTGGCTCATCTGGGCAAAGCGCTTGTAGTCCAGTTCCCTGCGCCGCTTCATAAAAAACAACACCCAAACCAAGTAAAGCACACTTCCCCCAAGAAAAATAAGGAAAATCGTAAGGCTGTAATAGATCAGCACAACCCCAAACACGATCAGGTTGAAAAAAGAGAACAGTGTGCTGAGTGTGGTCCCGGTCAGTAGGTTTTCTATCCTGCGGTGGTCCCCGATCCGCTGCATGATATCCCCTGTCATACGGGTATCGAAATAGGAAATGGGCAGGTTCATCAGCTTGATAAAAAAATCCGATACAAGAGATATATTGATCCGGGTGGTCAGGTGCAACAATATCCAGCTGCGGAGCACTTCCACGCTCATCCTCCCGAGGAAGAGCATAATCTGGGCAAATAAAACCAAATAGATAAAGTTGATGTCCTGGTTTTGGATCCCCACATCGACAATACTCTGGGTCAGGAAAGGAAAAATCAACTGCAAGAGACTGCCTACCAGCAATCCGATGGCCAGCTGGGCAATCAGGTTTTTATAATTGAAAAGGTATTTGAAAAGGAAGCCGAGGGAACGTTTTTCATTATCCTCCCATTTCATTTTTCTGAAGGCTGGGGTAGGTTCAAGCAGGAGTGTAATTCCTTCTTTGGTTTGCTCATTTGCGTTATATCCTATCCATCTTGAAATAAATTCCTGCTTGGTATATTGAATTAAACCATAGGCAGGATCGGAAATATAGACCACGTCCTTTCGGATGCGATAAACCACTACAAAATGATGTTTGTTCCAATGGACAATAACAGGAAGGGGGCCTTCCTTGAGTTTATTAAAATTCAGTTTTGCCCCTATGGTTTTAAATCCCATGGCCTCTGCTGCCTCACTCAGCTTAAGCAAACTACTTCCTTCCCTCGTTGTTTCTGATATTTCCCGGATTTCTTTCAAGGAAATGAGTTTCCCATAGTGCTTCGCTATGATGCGCAAGCAGGTGGGGCCACAGTCTTTGGAGTCGGGTTGTTTGTAGAAGGGGAATTTAGTTTTTAAATTCATTTAAATCGATAATTAACCCAAAGCTCAATAAATTAATATATGATTGTCCGCTTTCTTACCAGTGGAATCTTCACAAAAGAATAAACTTTTGATTTAAAGCTAATATCAATGAATAACTTGTTCGTGACGGATCCAACTTGCCTGCAGGCTGACTGGTATCTATAAATATGGGGTTGATTCAAAATCCTCTTTAAATTGGTTGTTGGTCTAATTGCGGATATACATTAATTAAATAATAGGGATCGTAATCAACCTATTCATTTACAATTTCAAATATTTCATACCTGATAAAATCTTCCTCCACCTCTGGATCGACTATTTGAAACAAAAGTTGGTTTTTAGGCATACTGATCATCAATTTACCATTGTTGGGCATTGGAATATCTTCAGATAATTGTTTGTTTTCGTTAAATAAGATAAGCTTGTGATAATACGGATCTTTAAAATGATGGTATTCGCTATCTAAGGCTTTTTTCTGTTCATAAATCCCAGAAGGTATTTCCTGAATATATTCCAGCAGCATCAAGCCATCCTCTAAACTAAAAATCTTATGGTTCCTTGCACCTAAATTTATCCTATTATCGTAAGAGGGTAATCTTGATAAAGCAATACGGCCACTGTTAAGTATTTTAAATTCATTATGATTAATTTTAATTCTAGACTCCAATTTCTGGCTTTTTAAGTCATATATCGTGATTTCATCATCTAATGAAGCAGTTAAAAAAAGTTTTTTATTTACTCTGTCTATTGTGAAAATGGGAAAATAAATTGAACCTATTGATTTATCAAGGAGCTTAAAATTACCTCTTTCTGACACTGGTCCTATTTCAAATAGCTTTTCAAGTTCAAGGTCAAGAAATTCAATCAAATGACTGGTCCTAAAATCCCTTCCATCCAAATATGCACTAGTTCCATTCGGAATAGTAGAAAAAGTGAATTTTGAAAAAGAATTTTGAGGATAATAGTACTCCAAATATTCTATTCTCCCATAGATTTGAATGTTTGTCCCTGATTGATACTTAGTCCGTGTTTTTATATTAAAGTTTTGATCTAATAATACTATTTCAGAAGGTGACTGTACCCAAACTTCTCCTTCCTCTGAAAATGCAACACAATTTATGGAAGTTTTTACCCGGTCTGGGCCTTCACCAACCAACTTTTTTTGAATAATTATCTCTCCATCACCATTAATAAGGCATAAATTGAGGCCATCAATAGTTCTGGTATATCCTAAAAAATATTGAGTTTCCGAATGGTAGTCAAGGATTTCAATGGGAGAAAGGGAATTGATTTTAAACTCTCCCTTTTTTTGCAACAAATTTTGGGAGAATGCAATAAAAGGAAAGGTGAAAAACGTAGTGAATACAGCTATAATTGCATGTAATTTTCTTGATTTCAAATACTTTGTTAAATGAAGGGCTCTAAACATAGAATTAAAATTAAAAGGGGTTTCTATATGATTAACATATTTTTAATAGACTTGAAATTCAAAGCCAAAGCTTCATACTACCCTCGAATAATTATGGTTGTGTTTAATTGATATAATTTAAGTAAGTAGCAATAAAATTATAGGTGCGGATAGTAATTAAAAAAATCCGCACCTACAACCTTAGCAATTGCATGTAGCTATGGGGTCAGTACCCCCACAATAAAATCTTCTAGTGGATAAACTACAATCACTTACCTGCATTGCCCTGGTCCAACCATCGCAAGTCAGCCAACATCCATATCCCCCCGTAATCTTCTTCATCTGACTTCTTCCAAGTACTTCATCGGAAGTAAGTCTTAACATTTCTAAATTTAACTTTTTCATGATTTTTAGATTTTATTAAATATTACTTTCCTCGGACATTAAAGTCACCCGAAGCCTGTGACCATTCATCGCGATTGAATATTTTTTATCACAAAATGGTGTTTTTTATACCAGAATAAATTTTAGATCTTCTATATTGTACGCTTTAGGTAATTCATGTCCATTGATAAAGATGGTTGGTGTGTAGCTGATATTTTCCAGTTCACACCAATTCAACATGTCTTTTATGCAGGATTCCTGAGCTTTCAGTTCCCCGTTCATAGGGTATTTGGCTGCAAAGGTTTCATACTCCTTCCTCTCTGGCAAGTACCAATCATCAAGTGCTTTCAGTATCTGCTCCTGATTGGCCTGAGCAGCTACTGCCATAATATGACTAATAGTTTTATACTTAATGGCATCTTCTCCGCCGGGATGAAATACGACTTGTAGGTTTATGTTTCCAGACTCAAACAATTCTTCCAAAATAGGATGAGAATTAGCACATGGTCCACAATAAGGATTACAGACTTTGAGTACATGGTATTTGGCCTTTTCCCCTTTCAGCAATATTCCCAATCCTTCTGGGTTATTGGAAAACTTTCTTGAGCTGGATAATAATTGATCGAAAATCTCGGTGTTGGAGAGAAATCTGGCAAGTTTGCTTTTGTGCTTTTGAAGTTCCTTTTTGGCTAGAAAATAGGGCTTTAGACTCAGCCAAGCCACAACTGTTCCGACAAAAAGAAAAAAATACAAAGCCAAATCTTGAAATTGTACGGAATCAGTGTTAACCAGAAAAATCTGACTAAGCAGGATTTCTGCGAGAAGTACTGCCGAAATCCAAAGACACAGCACACACCATTTTCTGATTTTTGCCCATTGATAGTAGATGGATATGGGAATTATAAATACTCCGGACAGACTCAAATAGCCAAGCAGCTGCAATCCTGAACCTGAAAACGAAGTCAAAAGCAAAAGCATACCTCCAGAAAAGAAATAGGCAAAGGCTATGATGCCTAAACTTATCCCTCCTGGCAAAGAAAAGGAAGAGGTAACTGAATTACAGTCTATATTTTTTCCTCCTGAACAAAAATCCTGAATGGCTCTATTGTCCTTATCAACTTCTGACCAAAGCAAAACAGAGGAAATGAACAATCCAATAGCTTTTAGCAGGAAAAGGGACAAAATTGCAAGAGCTTGGTTTGGATTTGCGAAAATCGGCTGATAAAAAGCAATTAACCCAAAGAAGCTAATGAGTCCTAAAAAAATAAGCAAAGACCGGAATACTAAAACTTCCAGCTGTTTTTCTTTATATCCTGGCTGACCTGATTTATCAGACTTTTCAAATAGCAGGGTTACACCTGTCCAGTTTTTAGCAAAATCCTTTTTTGAAATATTTTTGATTTTTCCCTTTTCATCTAGAAAGGAAACGGTATCTATTTCCGATTTAGTGAGCACACTAAAAAAAGGATGTCCATTTTCTTGAATCTGAATTATACAAGGCAACGGAACTTTTTCCAACTTTTCTATGGTAAGCTTGAGTCCAAGGTTGTCCACTTTATAATGGTTCAAGGTATCCGAAATGGAAATCAAGGATTCCTGTTCAGGATGGGATGCCACTTTATCTTTCAGGTATCCTTTTGTAAAAGGAACATTCAGTAGCAGAAGCACTTTCTTCAAAATCAAAAATGAATTTTCCATAAAAACTAAAATTTCCAAAATACCTAATCATTCTACCAAGTGCTTCAAAATAATAAAAGCACATATGAACTTAATCATTAGATTTTGAAATTCCAAAAACAAAAAACATTACAATCACATGAAAATCAACAAATTGCATTATTACAAGCTAATAGTTCAGAATTATATTTTAAAGACTTCGTTTTACCCCGTCCGCTTTCAAACTAATTGATAAGTGAAATGATGATTTACAGAATTTTTAACTTTTTTCATAGTTTTTATAAAAAAGTTAAAGTACAATTTAATGGAAATCACTTATCTGAATGTAAGTTCCCTAAAAATATCCGAAACAAGGGAGATATTGATCCTAGTAGTGAGGTGCAGCAATATCCAGCTTCGGAGCACTTCCACACTCATCCTTCCGAGGAAGAGCATGATCTGGGCAAAAAGCACCAGATAGATAAAGTTGATATCCTGGTTCTGGATCCCCACATCGACAATACTCTGGGTCAGAAAAGGGAAAATCAACTGCAAGAGACTGCCTACCAACAATCCGATGGCCAGTTGGGTTATTAGGTTTTTATAATTGAAGAGGTATTTGAACAAAAAACTTAGAGAACGTTTCTCATTATCCTCCCATTTCATTTTCCTAAAGGCAGGCATAGGTTCGAGCAGGAGGGTAATACCTTCTTTGGTCTGCTCATTGGCATTGTTGCCGATCCATCGTGAAATAAAATCTTCTTTAGAATACTGGATCAGACCATAAGCTGGATCCGAGATATAGACGGTATCTTTTCTTATTTTATACACCACTACAAAGTGATGTTTGTTCCAATGGACAATAACTGGAAGGGGGCCTTCCTTGAGTTTATTAAAATTCAGTTTTGCCCCTATGGTCTTAAATCCCAAAGTCTCTGCTGCATCACTCAGTTTCAATAAGCTGCTTCCTTCCCGAGTTGTCTCCGATATTTCACGAATATCTTTGAGGGAGATCAGCTTGCCATAGTGCTTGGCTACAATGCGCAGGCAAGTAGGGCCGCAGTCGTTGGCTTCGGGTTGTTTGTAGAGGGGGAAATTCAGTTTCAAAAATTATTCTTTTAAATTAACCTAATATGAGTTTCTTATTACATTATATGTATATCCGCAATTATACCAATAACCAATTTAAATAAGGGACTAGATCAATCCGATACTTATAGATATTGGATATTCATTGATATTGGCTAGAAATCATAGGTTTGTTCCATTACTTAGATTCTACTTGTAAGTAAGCGGATAATCATATTACATTATTTAAACTTATTCTGACAAACCCCATTTCATCGTCCAAGTTAATGAATAGCCAAAGCTTTCCATCTTTAATGAAATAATCATTATCAAAGTCTGACAATTCCTCTATCTCAAGTTCAGAAAGGAGATTAAATTCAGAGTCGAAAACAGTTAGAAAAACCTTTATTTCTTGAGTTTCACCATAAGTAGCCTTTGAATTTTCTTTACTTTCTTCCGAAAATATTGTTATTGTTGACAAACGAAAATACTGCTTGCTTTCAGAATCCCATACTGGACGATAATAGCTGACTTGTTCTTTGAAAAGTTTTATTTCTTTAATTATTTGTTCCATTGGACCAACACTAATATTTGGGGGGGTTACCCTTTTAGGAGTCAGTGTAGGGTTATAGTCTACAAATCTCAATGCTTTAACTTTGTAATCATAATATACGATCTCATTCGAAAATTCATAACTTATAATGATCTTGTTATTTTGATTTATTAACTCAACACTAGGATCAACAATATTACCGGATTGAGCACTCCTAATGCTTAAATCACCATATGATTTTTTTGAATTGAGGTTTAATCGGTCAACCTTATTTTTTCCTACAGATAAAACATCTAGATTAACTTCAATATTTTCATAATCGTATGAAAGACCAAAAACAAGTAAATCTTCTGAATCTACTAGAATTTGTCTCAAAGGATTATCTCCATATTTTTCCCCATTAGAATCTATTGAATTTCTCCAATCTACTTTTTGAATCAATAAACCATTTTTATCAAAAATAGAGGATTTCTCATAAGAATTAATAAAAAAACGATCACCTTTCAATACATTGAATCCATAGAAAGTTTCACCAGTTCCATTTGGACCATTTTTTTCAAATGCTAGCCTTTTTATAAATTCGAATTTTTCAAGATCTATTTGATCCAAAGAATGGTTAAAAGTATTATAACCAAAAATCGATTTTTTTTCAAAATCTAAATCGGAAAATGACAAAAATCCCCACAAATCCAAAATTTCATCCTTAGAATTAGTTCTCACAGTATCTAATGAATAAGACACTGATGTATTCTCGACTTCAATTTCTCTTGCCGTACAGGCAGAAAATAGTATAATTAAAATAATAAAATATTTCATTAGGATTTCTTATGAAGGAATAAAAAGAAGCCACAATAACTGCGGCTTCATGAATTCTTGTTAATTTAAAACGCAAAACCCATCCGTAAGGTCACTACAAGTAGTTTGTGGGCAGCAACTTACATTAGGGTGCTTTGAACCACATTTCCTTTCGAGACATCCAGCATCATACCCCCCAGTAATCTTCTTCATTTGACTTCTTCCAAGCACTTCATCGGAAGTAAGTCTTAACATTTCTAAGCTTAACTTTTTCATAACTTTAGAATTTTATTGACTATTAAAATCTCCGGACATTAAGGTCACCCGAAGACTGTGACCATTCATCGCGATTGAATATTTTTATAGCCTGTTTGGCTGTTTCTATTCCAAAATATATTTTAAATCCTCCACAGCATAAGCTTTGGGCAACTCATAACCATTAATGAAAATGCTCGGGGCATGGGTAATATTTTCCCCCTCACTCTATGACAGCATGGACTGAATGTTGGCTTCCTGTACTTTGAGTTCCCCATTCATAGGGCACTTTACAGCAAAAGCCGCATAATCCTTCTTTTCGGCGAGATACCAATCGTCCAGAGCCTTCTTGGTCATTTCAGGATTATCTTTGGCCGCTATGGCCATAATATGCCTGATTGTTTTCATCCTGAGCTCATCCCCGCTTCCCGGAACAAATATGATCTGAAGGTCAATATTCCCTGTCTCATACAATTCTTCCAAAATAGGGTGCGTCCTGGCACATGGTCCACACTAAGGATTGCATACTTTGAGTACATGAAATTTTTGGGGGGTGTCCTTTCATTAATATCCCTAATCCTTCCGGGCTATGGGTTAGTTTTCTGGAACTGGACAGTAAATAATCGAATACTTTACGGTTCGACATGAATCTTGCCAGCTTGATTTTTTGTTTTTTAAGTTCTTTATCTGACAGGAAATATGGCTTAAGACTCAGCCAAACCAATATCGTTCTGATAAAAAGAAAGGAAAACAAAGCCAAATTCTGTAAGTGGATGACACCTGTAAATTCTAGAAAAATCTGTAGAAGAAGCATTTCTACTATTATTACTGCAGATATCCCAAGGCACAGCATACACCATTTCCTGATTTTTGCCCATTGGTAAAAGATGGATAAGGGAATTATAAATACTCCTGACAGACTCAAATAGCTAAGTAACTGCAAACCTGATCCTAAAAATGAAGTAAATAGCAAAAAGAGAACCCCAGAAAAGAAATAGGCAAAGGCTATAACACTTAAGCTTATTCCTCCTGATAAAGAAAAGGAAGAAATAACTGAGTTACAGTCTGAACTTTTCCCTCCTGAACAAAAATCCTGAATGGCCTCGTTTTTCTTATCGACTTCTGACCAAAGCAAAACAGTGGAAATGAACAATCCAATAGCTTTTATCAGGAAAAGGGGCAAAATTACAAGAGCTTGATTTGGGTTTGTGAAAATAGGCTGATAAAAAGCAATTAACCCAATGAGATTTATAAGTACTAGGGAAATAAGCAAAAAACGGAAGACAAAAGCCTCCTGCTGTCTCGCCTTAAATCCAGGTTCACCTGATTTATCAGACTTTTCCAATAACAGGGTTACACCTGTCCAGTTTTTGGCAAAATCCTCTTTTGAAATGCTTTTGATTTTTCCCTTTTCATCCAGGTAGGATACGGTATCTATTTCCGATTTAGTGAGCACACTGAAAAAGGGATGTCCATTTTTTTGAATCTGTATAATACAGGGAAACGGAATTTGTTCCAACTTTTCTATGGTAAGCTTGAGTCCAAGGCTGTTCACCTTATAATGTTTCAAGGTATCTGAAATGGAAAGCAGGGAGTCCTGTTCAGGATGGGATGCCACCTTATCTTTAAGATATCCTCTAGTAAAAGGGACATCAAGCAGAAGCAGAATTTTCTTTAAAATCAAATAAACATAATCCATTGAAAATTAGGCTAAAAACATCATAATGGGGAACAATTTCTTTTGATAAAGAATCTCTTCGTTTTTAAATTTAAAAAATTAATTCAAAAATCCCAAATCAAATAAAGATATCAATTTTTTGTTTTCGGAAAGTCTGAATCGGTCACTCCGGTATTCAAGACAAAGATTTTTTTGCTTTTTGCGATTTGGTTTTGCTTATATAAAGTTTATCATCCCTTTCCCCCAATGTTCAAATCAATCAACTAAGTGAAGAAAGTTCACTGTGTCGAAGTGTTTCGGCAACTACAAGCCAAACTCAAGGGTGCCAATACGAATAGGAATCTGAAAGAAGCATGCGGCCAAGCAATGCTCTGGGGAATAAAAGGTTCATTGATATCTCAAGAAGTCATTTTACATTTACAGAGATAATTCCAAAATGTAAAATGTTGTAAGTAATGTAAGATTCCACCATGTCCATCACCTTAAAGTATGGTTTTCTAGCCATCCAAAACTAGAACTGATGTACTTACTTCCTTAATCACCAAAGTATTACAACCCCACAAATCCACGATTGAAAATCCCCTCCGTATTCACCTCATCTCATCCACGGCCCACCATCCTCTTTCCGTATCCACTTATCCCCAGCTGGGTGAAGATTTGCAGGGGGCTAGGTGTAGTTTGCCCACTCTACCTTCTGGCTACTCGCTAAATAACTTCACTGAAGCTATTCTTAACGTTCTTCCCAACCTTCTTATTTTTGGAATTTGTAATTCCAGTTCTCAATAAGTACTTTTAATTAGGGCTTGCTGAAAAAGTCTCAGGTATGCCAGATTCGAAGCGGGCGATTGAAGATGTATGCTTATACTTCGAATGAGCCCAATGAAGAAGATGGCATGCTTGAGACTAGCCTTAAAATTTCGGATTTTGAAATTTTAAGGAGCACGGAAATCAAGCTAGATCATTGAATAAGCATGCACCTGCTTAAAAGGAAATATGAGTATCCGGATCCTTGCACGTTAAACCTTAAGAGCCAAACCGCCAACTTTACTTTTAACAGTAAATTTGGGTATTGGAGGGTGGGATGAATTTCGACCGGGCCAGCGCAGGCCTTGAGCGTGGATAGAGCCTGTCCCGATTTTCTCGGGAATTCGAAATTCTTGATTTTTTGGCTACTTTTTCATCAAAGCCTGTCCCGAAAATCGGGAGAAAAAGTAGCTTTATAATCAAATTTTGATTAAAATTTAGCAGAAAGAACTGGTTCAAAACAATCTATAGCTACGTGCAATGAAGCGTATACTCATCAAAGGAAAATACTTGTCAAACGGGGTATTCATCAAAATTTAAAGAATTTATTCTCCAGTTGGGGTTTTTCAGCAAGTCCTACTTATCCAACTTCGATTTGAGAGCCAGCATATCTTCACTGATTTTTCCATCAAGGATCTTTGCATAATGTTGGGTCTGTTTCAAAGACCTATGCCCCAAGAGTTTGGAGACTGTCTCAATAGGCACCCCATTACTTAAAGTTATGGTAGTAGCAAAAGTATGTCTGGCAATGTGGAAGGTCAGCTCCTTTCTCACCCCACAAAGATCAGCTATTTCTTTCAGGTAGGCATTCATCTTCTGGTTACTGGGCACCGGAAGTAGGGCATCTTCATGAATACATTTAGGATGATCTTTGTATTTCTCTATGATCCGCAAAGCTACAGGAAGTATAGGGATCCTGATGGGGGCCTCTGTCTTTTGTCTTTTGGTCTCTATCCACTTTTCACCGTCAATACCGATTATAATCTGGGTTCTTTTGAGGTTCTTGACATCAATGTATGCAAGACCGGTATAACAGCTGAAAACAAAAATATCTCTTACCTGATCCAGTCTTTCAATGGTAAAGTCCTTTTCTGATATATTCTTAAGCTCTTCTTTGCTAAGGGTTTCGCGCCTTACTTCTTTTTTCACCATCTTAAAACCCATAAAAGGATCTCTTTGAAGCCATCCGTTTTTCACACAGTTAAGGACAATTTTCTTAAAGTTGGCCAAGTATTTTACTGTTGTGTTATGGGCACATCCTCTCACTGATTTCAGCCAGAAAGAATACTGACTTATAAATTCATAGTCAAGATATTTAAGCTCCATATCATCCTTGCCATACTTCCAGCGAATAAATGATCTGGTATGCTCAAGAGAAGTTCTATATCTCTCCATTGTCCCCGGCGCAAATTCGTTTCCCACCAGTGCTTCCATGTCTTGATTGTGGGATTCAAAGATCTCAAGGATCAAACGCCTATCCTCAGCTTTTCCGATCAGCATATTTTTAATCCTTTCGGCCGTCACATCCTTATCCAAGTCCATCAGCTGTTTTCTGGCCTGATAGATTTTCATCTGATAGGAGTCAAGGAGCCCATTAAGCAGTCTTGCTTTTTCACTTTTTCCTTTGACCCTTCCTGCTGCACTATTCCATTCGCAAGGCTCACAGGTCACCTTTGTAGAAAGCTCCACCCGCTTGTAATCCACCGTGATTCTGACATATACATGCTTTTCCTTTCTCTTTTTATTTTTCGAGCCTTTTAGGTAAAAGAGAATACTAAAACTTTTTTCTATCATTTTCTTACTGTTTAGTGTTCTAAAGTACTATCCAGTGAGTCATTTTTTCAAGATGTTCATTAGTCAAACACGTTGATTTTCAATTATTTAAACGTGTTCTGGTGAGTCATTTTTCAAAACTGAAAGACTCACCAGAAGACTCCCATGAAATTTAGGGAAAATTGAAAATTTTGATGCTTTCCGAGGCAAAACGAAAAAAGCCCGCATCTCATCGATGCGGGCTTTTTCATTTAATTTTTGTAAATATTATTGAAAATCTGCGTTTAAAGGCCTGTAAGGCACTTTTCTCAGCTTAAAATTTGTTTTCCGAACCTTCTCCTTGTTTGGTCAAGGGTTATTTTGAAAGATTTGAAAACTAAACTTGCAGAGAGGAAGGGATTCGAACCCTCGATACCCTTTAGGGGTATACACGCTTTCCAGGCGTGCTCCTTCAACCACTCGGACACCTCTCTGTGTATGGGTCTTCCTTAACGGAGTGCAAAGAAATAAATTAAATCATGCCCAAGCAAACGATTTTCAAAAAATCAACCTAAAGAAACTCCCGTTAATGACATTTCTCCTGCTATGGGCTGTACAAGTTTCCTACGTACTTCTGCCTCATTCTTCTCATTTGCCAACAAAAACATCATTTTGGTAATCGCTGCCTCTGTTGTAATATCTCCTCCACTCAAAACTCCTATCCTTAATAGGTCCTTGCTGGTTTCATACCTGCCCTGTATTACCCTTCCACCATTGCATTGGGACACGTTCAGCACAATAATACCCTTAGCAATCGCCTTTTCTAAAGATTCCAAAAACCACTTTTCACTGGGACTATTGCCTGATCCATACGTCTCCAACACCACTCCCTTAAGTCCTTTGGTTTCAAAACATGAGTCCAGCACTTTGGAAGTAATCCCTGGGAACAATTTGATCACCATCACATTATTGTCCAGCTGGGAGAAATACTCCAGTTTCATCCCTTCTTCAAATGGCTTGATAGCTGCATAATTGTAGTCAATGATGATCCCTGACTCTGCCAAAGGCGGGTAATTTTCCGATTCAAACGCATCAAAATGCACACTCTGCACCTTTTTCGATCTGTTTCCCCTCAATAGCATGTGGTTGAAAAAAATACAAACTTCCGGCACAATGGGTTTACCATTGGCTTTTGAGGTGGCGATTTCCAAAGCAGTCATCAAATTTTCCCTGGCATCCGAACGCATAGCAGAAATCGGAAGCTGGGCTCCCGTAAAGACCACAGGCTTGCTCAGACCCTTCAGCATATAGCTCAGCATAGAAGCTGAATAAGCCATAGTATCCGTACCATGAAGAATCACAAAACCATCATAGCTGTCGTAATTTTCATATATGATATAGGCCATATCCACCCAATGATGCAAGTTGACATTGGAAGAATCTATCGGTTCAGGGAATGATATCACCGTAATGGCAATATTCATATTGGTCAGGTTTGGAATCTTCTCCAGAATTTGACCAAAATTAAAAGGAACCAATGCCCCTGTTCTATCATAAGCCATCCCCAAGGTCCCCCCTGTGTAGATGATCAATATAGAAGAGGTGACCTCACTTTTTGCAACTGTATTTAACCTTACTATTTTGTAGTTCATGTCAGAAATGATGAAAAATACGATGTGAATTAGCCTGGGTATGGGAAGAAATTTCCTCCAGCCCGGTTTCCAAAACATCCCCTATTCTCTGGGCGATCAATGGAATGTATTCAGGTGAATTCCTCTTACCACGGTGTGGCACTGGGGCAAGGTAGGGCCCATCTGTCTCCAAAACCAAATGTTCTATCCCGATTTCAGGAAGAACCTTATCCAATCCCCCATTCTTATAGGTAGAGACTCCCCCTATTCCCAAAAGGAAACCCAGAGATACAATCTCTTTTGCCTGCTCAACAGTTCCCGAAAAACAGTGAAATATTCCCTTCAAGTCTTCGTGCGCTTCTTCTTTGATGATAGCGATAGTTTCCTCCATGGACTCCCGGCAGTGCAGGACAATTGGCCATTTTTTTTGCTTTGCCCATTGTACCTGAATCTTCAATGCTTCTTTTTGCTGCTCAAAGAAGGTTTTGTCCCAATATAGGTCCAGGCCTGTTTCTCCTATGGCAGCAAATTCCCTCTTGCTGATCCATTCTTCCATGACATAGAGAGATTTCTCAAAATCCTTCTTGACATCACATGGATGCAATCCCATCATAGGAATACAAACTCCAGGATATTTGAGTTCGGCCTCCAGCATGGCATCAATGGACTCCACATCAATATTGGGCATGTATATCTTTTCCACCCCGAGCTCAATAGACCTCCTGACTACCTCTTCACGGTCATTGTCGTACTTCTTCGAATATATATGTGCGTGTGTATCTGTAAACTTCATCCGTATTTTCTTCCTTTCCAGTCCGTTTTGGCAGGCCAAAAATAATAAACAATTGTGGACCATGAGGTGATCAAATAATATAATTCAAAAAGAAACAAATATCTTATCCCTATTCTAACTCCTGTTTTTGAAGCAAATCGATAAATAAATAAACCCTGAACAATCACTTTTGCAAGCCATACCAAAATTCCTTCAAAAGGATGTAAAACAATAAAAATCAAAATTGATGGGAAAAAAAGTACCTGAAGTCCCAGCAATATTTTCCAGGCTAAAGGCAAGGTCATCGCTCCTGTCATCCATCGCTTTCTTTGGGACAACAACTCCACAAAACTACTTTTAGGTTCAGTAAGTATAAGATTGTCTTTTGAGGTAAGATGAACCGATAAAAACCCCTTCTTAGCCACCTGTTTGGCCATTTCAAAATCTTCTGTTAGAGAAAAAGGAATACCTTCAAAACCTCCAACTGCATCATAAGCCTCTTTGCTCACCAACATATTGTTGCCCATTGAGGTTAATTTAAGTCCTAAGTCTGACATGGTTTTGACCATCCCTAAGGTAAGCCACCAATCCAATCCTTGAAGCCTGGTAAAAAGGTTCTTTCCCCTGACCTGCGTAACACCAGTTACAATTCCCGCATCCGAAGATAGCTGCGCTGTCACCATAGCCTTTACCCAAGCAGGCTTAGGCCTGCAATCCGCATCGGTAAACAATAAAAGATCACCTTCGGCAAGCCTGCACATTTGAGCCAATGCCTTGGCTTTTCCGTTTAGCTTTACGGATGTCATGGATATTTCAATATACCGCGCATTAAGTTCACTCTGTGCCACCCAGGCTTGAAGGATCTGGGCAGTCCTGTCGCTACTCTGATCATTCCCTAATATGATCTGTAACTTTTCAGGAGGATAATCCAAGTTTGCCAATGCTTCAAGACATTCAGGAAGATTCTCCTCCTCATCTCTACTAGGGAGCAGAATGCTTACTGGCGGCCAAGTCCTTACTTCATGGCTGAAAATCTTGTAATTGAATTCCAAGAGAAGCGTCAAGGCCAGGTCTTGGATCAGAAGTAGCCCAATTATCACCCCAGCAAGCTCCATCATAGTACCGCAGTTTCGAAACCTTGATTTTGTATAAAATCCAAATACTGCGGCAAAATCTTCCGGATCATTTGATCCGTCTTGAGCTGGTCATGAAAAAGAACTATAGAGCCCTTTCTGGAATATTTTTTGGTTTTTGACAGGCATTTTTTTGGAGAAATATCCGGATCATAATCCCCAGAAAGCACATCCCACATGACCAGTTGAAAATCACCTTCAAGCATCCTTTGTTGGGATACAGTAATCCTTCCGTAAGGAGGCCTGAAAAGCTGTACATCTCTCCCGACGGTTTCCTGAAGCACAGTGGAACAATCCATTACATCCTTGTAATATTGTTTATTGGGTGTCCTGAAACCATCCAAATGGTGATAAGTATGATTACCTACACCATGAGGAGACTTCCCGATTTTTTCTGCCAACTCAGGATGCTTCCGGACATTGTCCCCTACCATAAAAAAAGTGGCTTTTTGATCTCTTTTACCCAATTCATCCAAAACAAAATCTGTCACACCCGGCACAGGCCCATCGTCAAAGGTCAGGTAAATTCTATTCTGATCCCTTTCTTTATGCCACAGTAATTTTGAAAAAACGGCTGGTATCAAAGAAGGGACATGGTGAATAAGGACCATGGCTATTTGAATCTCAAACTGAGTAAAGTCACATCGTCACGCTGCTGTCCTCCTGCGGAAAACATCTTCAATTCTTCAAAGAAGGTATCATGAAAGTAGTCAGGGTCTACACACAACTGACTCTTTACAAACTGATTGAACCTTTGGTCTCCATATTCTTCCTCTTGTTGATTGAAGCTCTCGGTCAAACCATCCGTGTATAGGTGGATCGTAAAACCTTTGAGGTGTTCTCTTTTCCCCACTTCCAAAAACGGAAGGGTATCGAAAGCTCCAAGAATAGTGGTCCCTGCACCCAATAATTCACTTCTTTTTTCGCCTTCCCAACAAAGAATCGGAGGATTATGCCCGGCATTTACATAGATCAGCTCTCGCTTCTTATAATTATAGTGTCCAAGGAAAAAGGTAATGAACTTCTCCCCCTTGGTATTGTCATAGATGGTAAAGTTGAGCTGTTCTACGATCATTTTCAAATCAGAGCTGCTCCTGAGCAAGGTTCTCAGTGCGGCCTGGAAGTTGGACATCAGCAGGGCTGCCGGCATTCCTTTTCCTGATACATCGGCGATGCAGAAAAACACCTCCTCCTCTGACTTTTGGATCAGGTCATAGTAATCCCCCCCCACTGTAGAATGTGGAACATAGGTTACTTTGGCTTTTAGCTTTTCCGTTTGTGGAAGCACTGAAGGGAATAGCATCCTCTGCACATTGGAGGCGATTTCCACTTCCTTTTTCAACCGTTCCTGCTCAAGTTGCTTTTTGGCAAAACGCTTGTTTTCCAATGCCACCACCATAATATTGGTAAGTGCTTGGGTGAAATTAAGATCGAGCTCCTCCATCTCGTCCTTCTTTTTCAAAAAGAGGATGGCAAGCATCTTATCTTTGTGAAAAACAGGCAGGTAATTCTCCAGCTCTCCAAAGGAATATCCGGGCCCTACATGTATGTTGAGTTTGCCTTCTATTTTATCATATTCCACGTTCTGCTCAGGTATGGCTTCAGGTATGGTACTTTTTACCCCGTGGCTGATTTTTTTTTCGTAATGATCCTGATGGATCATATAGAGAAGTATAGACCTGATATTGAGATGGACCAGGCAGGTAAACTTAAAAATATCCAACAACACCGCTGCAGGCTTATTTTCATTGATTGCCTGAGTGATTTCAAGAAGAGCTTTGAGCTCCAATTCCTTCTTCTGATATGCTACTGTAGTTGGTGTCAATTTATAGTGCGTTATGTTCCATCAGACCTTTTTTAGTAGCAAGGAAGTACAATTTCCTCCCCTGTTCCAAAAGATCTATTTTTTCAAAAACCTCCTCATCCGGAGCAGTCAGACATTTGATATAACCTTTTTCCTGAAGGCTACTGAGTGTCTGCAAAATCAACTGTTCTTCCCAGCCCAGACTTTCTTTCAGGTAGCTGAAGTGCTGTACAAAGTAAAGCTCGTCTATTACATCAAACTCTTCGTCCGTCATTTTATTTCGTTTTCCGGCACTAAATTAAGGCTTAAAAGAAGAATTTCTTCCCTTCCAATCAAATTTTCCAATTAATACTCCTATCACCACCCCCAGTACAAAGAACGGATGGATGCAACTTGTTTTGAAAAAACTCCAAAAAGAAATTTTCCTTCCATAAAAATCCAATACGGTTGACAAAGCGTACCACTCGCCCAGGATTTTTGAAAGAAGGAGTAGGGAGAGCAACGCTAAACCCCCATATCCGAGTCCCACAAGAAATACAGCTGAAAGGAAAATCAGCTGAAATAAAACCGGCACCAAAGCAGACAAGGCATGCACCCAGCTTTTGTGCATCTTCCATTTGGAAGCCCAGCGGAATCTCTGGGAAAAAAGACTTTTCAATGATCTTTGAGGAACAGTCACCACCACTGCGTCAGGGGTATGTTGATAGAACACTGCTTTGGCTCCGTATTTCCTGACCACCTTTTTCAGCAGAAATTCATCGTCACCTGACAAGTGCTCAAAATTCCCCTGATAGCCCTCTACAGCCTCAAAAGCCGATTTCCTGAAAGCCAGGTTGGCTCCGCTGCACATGAGCGGATTTCCCAAATCCACACTTGCTTTGGAAAGCAATAGAATACTTGCCCATTCAATTTGTTGGAAATGATCGAAAAAACCAGTCCCATTTTGAGTCAGCACAGGCCCCGCCACCAAATGAACCCCTTCTTCGGAAAATTCTGCTGTCATTACATGAAGCCAGTTCTCAGGCAATCTACAATCAGCATCAGTTGTCAGTATAATCTCTCCTTTCGCCTGTGATATACCTGTATTGAGGGCCACCTTTTTGCCGGCACCTTCTGATTTGATTAACCTGAATGAAAAATTATTTTTCACACAAGCTGCTAAAATATTCTTGGCTAGTTCCCAAGAGCCGTCATCTGAACCGTCATCTACCAATATCAATTCAAACCTTTCATAATCCAATCTGAAAACTGAATCAAGAATTGTAGGCAGGTGATGGGCTTCATTCCTGAAAGGCAGAATTATAGTCACCGAATAATTCCCCTGTTTTTTTTTATCTCCCTTAGCTTCTGACCGCCACAAATATGCAAGTGTGCCCATCATAAGCACATAAAGTATCCCCACCAAAAAGTAAAATGTTAGCATGAATTGGTTTAACTTGCGGTAATGAGTAAAGTAGCCAAAAAAGAAGCAAACGAAAAAATAATTCTTGGCATAGACCCCGGCACAAATGTCATGGGATATGGTCTGATCTTAGTGGAAGGAAAGAAGTATAAGCCTATCCAATATGGAGTCATTCACCTGAAGAAATACAGTACTCATGAACTAAAGCTAAAGAAGATTTTTGAAAGAATTACGGGCCTCATCGACGAATATCATCCCGATGCTGTGGCATTGGAGGCGCCCTTTTTTGGACAAAATGTCCAATCCATGCTCAAGCTGGGACGTGCTCAGGGTGTGGCTATGGCTGCGGCTTTGGCCAGAGAAATACCTATTGTGGAATACTCTCCTAAAAAAGTAAAACAGTCGGTTACGGGAAACGGAAATGCCTCCAAGGAGCAAGTTGCCGAAATGCTAAAAACCCTGCTCAAAATCGAAGAACTCCCGAAATTATTGGATGCAACTGATGCTTTAGCCGTGGCAGTCTGCCACCATTTTCATGATGGCAGAATACAAAGCCGAGGCCGCACAGCTGGTTGGAAAGCATTTTTGGACGAAAACCCCAACCGTATTAAAAGTTAGAAGGTTTTGGTCAGGGCAAAGTGAAACACCCTGCTTTTTACATTGGTATCGAAATAATTGAGGCTGATCAGCCCAAAGTCATAGCCAAACTCAATTCCAACACCTTCAAGCAACTCATATCCGAATCCCAAAACAGCAGCCAGGTCATAGCCTCTGATTGTGGAAGTGTTTCTGGACACACCATCCGGGTTTTCATATCTTCTTGTGGCCAACACCGAAGCCTGTGGACCTGCGAACACGTCAAACCTCTCAGTAAATCCATACCTGAAAAGCACTGGCACATCAATATAGCTCAGTCTATCGCTGATACCCTCTGCATCAGACTTGATTCCCTTCTGGGAAAAATAAATCCCGGGTTCAATGGTCACATTATCAAAAGCTTCCAGACCATAAAAAGCTCCAACCCTAAATGCCAATCGGTTTTGAAAACTGTAACCGTTAAAGTTGGAAAGATTCATCCCGCTCTTTAATCCCAATTGGGCCTGGACGTTTTGAAGTGCTGAGAATCCAAAAAGGACAAAACAAAGCAGTAATAGCTTTTTCATATTCATATTTTTTTTTAGTATAGTATTATTTCCACTAGAAATGTCAGTCAAAAACCATGCTTGAAAACGCAAGTAAATTAACAGAAACCCTACTTAAGTTTACTGATTTAGGTGAGAAATCTTTGAATCTTTTTTTGGAAAGCGGTTTCAAAATCCGCAAAAATAAAGGGGAAAGGCTGATCACAGCGGGGGAGGTAGCTGACTGTCTATTTTTTGTTGAAAAAGGCTTTATCAGAAGCTACTACCTCCGTGAAGAAAAAGACATCACGATAAGTTTCAGCTTAAAGGGAGACTTTATCACTTCCATGTCCAGTTTTATACTTCAACAACCATCTTACGAAAATGTGGAAGCAATCGAAGAAGCTTCCCTTTGGGCCATCAAACATAAAGACCTGATGAATTTGTTTCATACGGATCAAAAGTTAGAGCACATTTACCGCTTGGTACTGGAACATTATTATATCCGTATAGAAGAGGAGTTGATATTTTCGAAGTTTAAATCAACCAAAGAACGCTACCTAAACTTACTCCATAGCCGACCTGAGATTATCCAAAAAGCCTCCGTGGGACAAATTGCCTCCTACCTGGACATGAGTATTGAGACCCTAAGCAGGATCAGGGCCAACATTTGATTTTTTTTGATTTTTGTCAAATGATTTTGCTCAGGTTTTTAAGTAATTTTATTCTTCCCAAAATGCCTGATACTATGAAAAATAACACATTGACTTTACTTACGCTCCTATCTATCTTTTTTATGGGTGTTTTTTCCTGCACCAGCAGTACTACCGAAATGACTTACGACAGCAGTAAACTGCCCAGAGCAAGTCAGGATCAAGTAGACAAGGTTGTAGAAGCCTTTATGCTTGCCAATGACGGGGATGTCATAGATATACCCCCTGGATTTTACAACTTCAAAACCCAGCTGATATTGGACAATAAAAACAATATAACCATAAAAGGAGCAGGAATGGACAAAACTGTCCTTTCATTCCGGGAATTGCGCTCGGGAGGTGAGGGGGTAAAATTGGTAGGCAACAATGTCAAAATCGAAGACCTGAGCATAGAAGATGCTCCCGGAGACGGCATCAAAAGCCAGCATAGCGATGGGATTACATTTAAGCGGATAAATGTCACCTGGACCAATGGTGACAAATCCAAAAACGGGACATACGCCATTTACCCCGTTCAGTGTAAAAACGTCATGATAGACGAATGCATCGCTTCACATTCCAAAGATGCCGGAATATATGTGGGTCAGTCCGAAAACATCATAGTCAAAAACTCTCTTGCTTTTGGAAATGTAGCAGGTATAGAAATTGAAAATTCGGACAATGCAGAAGTATTTGGAAATACAGCCAGAGATAATTCGGGCGGAATTCTTGTCTTTAACCTTCCAGGACTTCCGAAATCTGAGGGAAAAGGAACCAAAATCTATGACAATGACATCGTTTCAAACAATCATGTCAATTTTGCCACTCCGCTAAGCGATGAGCCCAACGGAAATACGGTTACAATGATACCTCCAGGATCTGGAGTAATATTACTTGCAGCCAAAGACGTGGAAATTTACAACAACAGAATTCACAAAAATAAGACTGTAGGCATCGCCATAGCCAATTACCATATTACTGGATTCCCTGCCGAAGCCCCCAATTGGTCGCCATATACTTCCAACATTTACATCCACAATAACGATTACCAGAGGACCATGAAAATTCCTGACCTGACAAAAGAAATGGGGCAGCTGATTTCAGTCTATAATGCACATGGCAAAGGGAAAACGCAGGACATCGTATATGATGGATTCTGGGATAAAAGTCTCTCTGATAACATTCAGAGCAATCCTATGAAAATTTGTATAGAAGAAAATGGTATAGAAAAACTGCACTTCACACTATTTGACCTTTGGGAAGGTGAAGAAAACATAAGGTCAAGTAAAAACTACTCTCCATTCCAATGTCAGACAAGCATAGAAACGGACGTAAGTGGTTTGGCAGATTTATGATTATATAAAAAATGAAAAATATCCTTTCAATAAGTCTTTTACCAGTCCTCATATTCTTCTTGGGCTGTGCGGAGAAAGTGGCAGAAAAAGAAGATCTGGAAGTAGCTGATATCAGCTATGGGAATTGGGAAGCTCCGGCAGTAAATATTGCCAAACTTGATTTTGAGAGCATGCCCTTTGAAAAGCTTTCTGATTATGGTTTTTTTACAGGAAAAATCAGAGAAATGAAGCCTCAGAAAGGTGTTTTAACCTACGAACCTGCTTCTTCCCTTTTCACAGACTATGCCCACAAGTCGCGTTTCATCTGGATGCCAGAGGGGGCAGCTGCTAGCCTAAAAGATGATATAGAAGGTAGCCTGGACTTTCCTGACCAAACTGTTCTGATCAAAAATTTCTTTTACCCTGCCGACTTCAATCAGCCAGATAAGGACATCAGAATGATAGAAACCAGGCTGATGATCAAAAGAAACGGAACTTGGGAAGCTTTCCCTTATATCTGGAACAACGAGCAGACGGACGCAAAATATAAAGTGATAGGCGCAGAAATTCCTGTGAAATGGCAGGACGAAGACGGCAAACAACAATTGATTAACTACATAGTCCCCAATAAAAACCAGTGTAAAAGCTGCCACAATGTAAATGAGCAAATGGTACCCATTGGGGTAAAAGCCAAGCACCTCAATCATTCATTTGATTACGGAAATGGCCCTAAAAACCAACTGGTTCAATGGCAGGAATCCGGAATATTAGAAATGGATAAGTCTCCTGATGATATTGCTTCCATGGTAAATTATGCGGATAAAAGCAAAGACCTCAATTTACGGGCCATGGCTTATTTGGACATCAATTGCGCTCACTGCCACAGAGCAGAAGGCCCTGCAAGCACTTCCGGGTTGTTTCTGAATTATGAAGAGCGCGACCCTTTGAAGCTTGGCGTTTTCAAGACTCCTGTGGCAGCCGGATTTGGAGCAGGATCTTTCAAATTTGCCATTTACCCCGGCAAAGCAGACGAATCCATCATGACCTTCCGTATGGGCACCAATCAAGTTGGTGCTGCAATGCCTGAAATCGGCAGGGTATCAGTACACGAGGAAGGAGTACAGCTGATCAAAGAATGGATCAATGCAATGGAAGAAAAAAAATTTTAAAAAGAAACAGCCCGGCTGAAGCAACCGGGCTGATAACAATTATTGCTCACACTTTTAATTAGAATGTCAGACCAACAGATAAATTAAATCCTCTGTTGTAAACATCAGAATTACTGTTCTTAAAAACTGGTGCCATACCATAGCTATAAGATCCCTGTACATTTAGACCTTTGGGAAGATTGTAACCCAATCCGACTACTACACCATAATCAGTTTCTCTCACATTATTGGTATCAAAGCTAACCGTCGAACCAAACAGATCACCTTCGAATGAAGAAGATGCCAGAAAGGAAAGCTGAGGTCCGGCAAATAGGTTAAGTCCCTCTGTTAGGTAAAGCCTGGCCAACACTGGCACATCAATGTAATCCAATAAGGCCCTGGAATTTACAAAATCATCATTTCTGGTACCTTTCATCGAGTAATATGCACCAGGCTCAATGGCAAAAGACTCTGCAACAAAAAATGTAGCATAAAGACCTAAATGAAACCCTGTTCTGTTGGTATAATTGTCATCGGAAATGTCTCCTCCACCGAAAGTGTAAAAATTACCACCACCACGGACTCCAAGACCGCCTCTACCTTCTGACTGTGCACTTGCATGCCATGTAAAAAGCGTCATGACAGCAAAAATCAACGTTAACTTTTTCATATAAATAATAATTGGTTTGGCTACCAAAAACCCAATACCATGCCAATCAATTACATTTTTTAACAAAAAAATTATAACATACTGATATTCAATTACTATTCACTGACGACTTTGTCCACGTAGCTGGAATTCAAAATCCCCAATGCCCCCATGTATTTCAGACCAAACTTAACAGTATCCCCAACTTGGTACTTTTTGGGGTTTTCTCCAAGATTGAGAATCAGCATGTCCGAACTCGCTCCAAGAATTTCAAATTCCCCATCCTCTGGAATCAGGTATTTTGGATCTACATCGAGGAGTCCTATGTCCAATATTGCCCTGAAAGATGACCTTCCATAAAGCTTTTCATCAATCTGAATGACATCTCCTTGAGGATTGGCAGCCAAAGTCCCCGTGGGCAGGAGTGGCTTTTCCTGCATTTCTATTATTTCAGCAAAAAGGGTAAAAACATCCCCATGCATCCCCTCGATCACCTTTTCTTCAAAAAGATCTACACCAAAAAACAGGGTCTCTCCCACCCTGAAGTGATTGATACCCATCGGCAACTGCTTATGAAGCATGAGAGGGATGGTAACAGAGGTGCCGGCCGAAACCCAAGGAATGGTTTTATTGAATTTAAGTTCTATAATCTGCTTATACAAAGACAATTGGATGAGCTTGTCTGTCGAAGGCATGACGCCATTCAAGCAATTTAAATTGGTACCTAGTCCGATGATTTCAATATTTGGCAAGTCAAATACTTGGGCGTAAAAATCCACTAAATGATCCCCCATCACTCCTTCCCGCAAATCTCCTGTCTCTACCATGATGATGATTTTATGTGTTTTTCCCTGATTGACCGCTTCCTCTGAGATCCAGCGAATGGAATTCAATTCACTATTTAAACTTACATCTGCATACATCACCATTTTGGAAATATTACGCTTAGATACAGGCTTGATGTATACCGTCTGAACTTCCGGATTAAGCTCTTTGATTTTGGCAAGATTACTAATCCGGGAATCATGGATTTCACGCACACCCAATTGAATCAATTCCTTTAAAAATTTCCTATTCCCACAAAACAACTTCGAAACCACCCCCCAAGAGACATCATGCTTTTCAAACATCCCTTTCAAGAATTCAAAGTTTTCGGTTAGTTTTTGTCTATGTAAAGTCAGATAGGCCATTTTTAGTTTTTCGTTTTGTAGTTACTTGTAGTTTACTTTGTACCAAGTACCAAGTAGGGATTTCGAATCAAATGATTGATTTTCCCTTCAAATTTAAAATTGTTCTTGGGACATTTCCTCCCTCATTTCTAATCCATCCTTCCTCCCTCATCCCTCATCCCTCATCCTTCCTCCCTCTTCCTTCATCCTTCATCCTTCATCCTTCCTCCCTCATCCATCATCCTTCCTCCTTCATCCTTTCTTCAGTCTCATTTCAAGGTACTTATTGGTAAAGCCCAGTTTTTCGTACAATTTTTTGGCAGGATTATCTGGCTCCACATGAAGGGCGATATCACCATTGGCTAGATCAATGGCCGTCTCCATCAATTTTTTCCCAACTCCTTTACCTCTTTGAGAGGCATCTACAGCAATATACACCAGAATATTTTCCGGAATATAACCGGACATTCCTGTTTTGTTCATGACTACTGCTCCGACTACAGATTCGTTTTCCCGAGCCAAAACCACAAAACCTCCCTTGTCCACTGCCTGATCCAGCGCATAATCCAAACATTTCATGATATCTGAATGTGGATCCCCATACTGATCAAGGTGATCGAAAAGAAAATCAGCTATTTCCTTTTTTTGCAGATACGTTGCTTGATCTATGGCTGAAAGTGTTTCTATTTTAAGCATAAACTTTGTCTTTATTTTGTTTTTTCTTACTTTTAGAATAATAAACAAGCAAATACATTGCTAAAGAGGTAAATAGACCGAAAAAATTTGGATCAAGTCCAAATGGCAGATTTATCTCTAAGGCTCCCAATGTCGCAGTGACTGTCCCGCCTGAAATCATGGCAGCAACCGCAGCCCAAGGCTCTCTTTTATCAGTAAACAATCCAAAAAGTATGGGAACCAAGAGGCCTGAGACCATAAAGGCATAGCTGTAAAGCATCAATTCCAGCACATTGGTCATCTGCATACTCACCACTAATGCCAATATACCTAAAATCAAGGTAAAAAGCTGACTAAACCTAATCTGAAGTTTTTCAGGTTTTGCATTAAGCCATTTACCAAAAATATCAGTTGACAAATTTCCGGAAGCGGCCATTAGGCAGGAATCCGCTGTAGATAGCACTGCAGAAAAATAGGCCGCCATCATCAAGCCCAATATTCCGGGCGGTAAGATTGTCCTTAGCAAAATTGGCAGACCCATTTCCGGATCCAGATTTTCAAGATCTATGATCAAAAGCCCCTGCTCAAAGGCTACCTTGGAAAGCAAACCCAGGCCTACTCCCATAAAAGCCATGATAGGCCATTCAAACAATCCTGCGATAAACCAGGCCTTCTTGGCAGATTTCTCATCCCGACTGGCAAAAATCCTTTGATACAAAGTCATACCTATGAACCATATCGGCAGGATCGTTATCCCCCAATTGGCAAAATCCTGCCACCTCAGATTAGTCAAAGTAAAGTATTCATCGGGAAGAGTTGCCCTTATACTTTCCCAACCACCTACATGATAGTAGGCCACTGGAAGTCCTATAAATATAAAACCCAACATCAGGACAATCCACTGCACTGTATCTGTATAAATCACTGCCTTAAGACCGCCCAATACAGTATAAACCACTGCAATCACACCCATGATGACCAAAGCTTGGGTAAGGCTTAGCTCCAAAAATGTTCCGGAAGCTAATTTAGCTCCTGCCAATAACTGGGAAGACGTAAACCCTAAATAGCCCACCATCGAGATGATGGCAGCAACAATACCCACCTTCTTGTCAAAGAGGTGTTTAAAGATTTGAGGGAATGTATAAAAACTTGCGAAGGCTTTGTCTGACTTCACCCTAGGAATCAAAAATACAGCTGCCAGCCAAGCTCCCAATAATCCTGTAAAAAGCATCCAGCTACCGGAAAGCCCCATCACAAAGCCTAGCCCACCCAGGCCGACTGAGAATCCGCCTCCTACGTCCGTAGCGACTACAGAAAGGCCAATGTGCCAACTCCCGATACTTCTCCCACCTACATAATAATCATCCTGGCTTTTGTTTTGGTTCATAAAATAGTACCCAACACCAAGCATGGCCACCATATAGCCTATAAAAATCCCCAGATCAATAAGGTGCATTCCTCAGTAAATATCTAATCAAATAAAATTTCTAAATTATAGTAATTTTCAAAGATACAAATATTTAAATTGGTCTAAAAACGAGAAACTGTCTAATTTATCCGATGTTTAAAAAGTAAAAATAAACTTTAAAATTGGAATGCATAAATTTCTGATTCTATTCTATCCAAGCCATACAGTATCTTGTTGTTCCAATCAACCGTAATAGAGGCTACAGCATGGTCCAGTTCATAAAATCTTATAGGGTCGCCATTCCAATTTAAAACTACTACATGAAAATAGTGAATGGAAGCTTCCTTATCTCCAGGCTTGTTTGTTCTTCCATTAGCAAATAACAAAAATATTTCTTCTTCATTGACTGCCAATGACTTGTAAGCATGTCGGGTTTTTTCATAAACACGCTTCATATATGGAGTCCCTCCTCTTTCTCCAATATCAAAACTTGGTAAAAATTGCAATGGCCCATGTATGCGCTTTATGAGATTTCCATCCCTTGAAAATAATTCCACTAAGTCTAAATACTCATATGCCAAAATAAATTTTTCTCTAGAAGGGTGTACCATTGATTTTGCCCAAAATACATCCACTTCTACCGTGGGGGGAATTTCCAAACCAAAATTTGGATAGCTTCCATGAGATCTCATTTCATCTCCATCCTTTGAGTAAACATAAAATCTAGAATGTGGAAAAACACCTTGAGTAGTGGTATAAAAAATACTATCATTTACATAAACTGCAGAAAGTATTGGATTCATAAAAAAAGCACTTTCCAATTCCTCAACAAAAACTGAGTCCATAATCGAAGAAAAGTTGAAACGCTTCATAGAAGTAGCCATAATATCATGAACCCATACCGATCCATCCTTTAAAAAATCCATCTTAGCAACTGAATATGTCTCAGAAGGGCCAGCACCATTTTTAAAAATATGAGCTAGCTTTGAATAATCATCATGCGTGTCAAAAACAGTTACATTAAAATTTTGACCAATAGATGACACAAAAAGAAGTGAATCATCAAAAAAAATATCAACAGGGGAATAAATTGTACCTAAATCAAGTTTCTTTCCTACTAATGACTTTTGTATTGAAAAGGAATCATAAGAAAATTTAAAATCAACAGATTGCAACTCTAATTTAGAATCACAATACATCAAAAATACAACCAATATAAAAAAACACCTTCCCATATTTTAAAATCAATTACATTCAGGATTTAAGGCGAGGGAAATTTCAATAATTCCCCTCGCAAAGTTAAATTTCATTCCTTCATTAATAATTGTCAGAAGGTCCTACACCATAACAAATTGTCCAAGAACATTGCTGCCCGTTTACATATTGTGTAATGGAACAAACACTACCCGAACCACAATCTGCACCGCAATCTACCACTGGGCAACCCGCATAAACACCAACTCCAAAGAGTAGTGTAAACAATCCAATTAATAAATTTCTTTTTTTCATTTCAGGATTTTTTTTAGTTTAAAACATATTTTCTAAAAACTTCTCCTTGAGAGAAATACCAAACTCACAACTGATTCTTGCTAGCATAGCTAAGCTAAAAAAAAAAAATAAAGTCAAATTTTTATTTAAAAAATATCATTTGAGACAAATACCTTCATCTTAAACTAAGATTAGAAATTTTAAAATTCTTAAAAAATAAAAGCCGGACTAGCCGGCTTTCAATTTCAAATAAACTCAATATCAAACATTCTCTGAACTTACTACCGCAGAGAAATACTCCCTGTTCATCCTGGCAATATTGGTAAGACTGATACCTTTTGGACACTCTATCGAGCAGGCACCTGTATTGGTACATGCGCCGAAGCCCTCCGCATCCATCTGTGCAATCATCCTTTCAGCTCTTTCTTTCCTTTCCACCTGACCTTGAGGCAAAAGTGCCAGCTGTGAAATTTTAGCAGAAGTGAAAAGCATGGCTGAGGCATTTTTACAGGCTGCTACACAAGCCCCACAACCTATACAGGTAGCCGCATCAAATGCTTCATCAGCGATTCTTTTCGGAATGGGAATCTCATTGGCATCAGGTACTCCACCGGTATTGACAGAAACATATCCTCCTGCTTGCATGATCCTGTCAAAAGATGAACGGTCTACAACCAGATCTTTCATTACTGGAAATGCAGTAGCTCTCCAAGGCTCAATCGTAATGGTTTCACCATCATTAAAAGACCTCATGTGTAGCTGACAGGTAGTGGTCTGCAAAGGACCGTGTGGCTTCCCGTTAATATAAAGGGAACACATCCCGCAAATGCCTTCTCTACAGTCATGGTCGAAGTGAACAGGATCTTCACCTTTTTCCGAAAGCTGCTCATTTAATACATCCAACATCTCCAGAAAGGACATGTCTTTGGATACGTCACTTACTTTATAATCTTTAAATCCGCCTTTGTCAGATTTATTTTTCTGTCTCCAGATTTTCAATGTTAAATTCATGGCTCTTACGAGTTTTAATGCTTTAGAATTACTTATAACTTCTTTGGGTCAACTTCACGTTTTCAAACACCAACGGCTCTTTAACCAACTCTTCTTCCTGACCTTCTCCCAAATACTTCCATGCTGCCACATAGGCGAAGTTTTCATCATCCCTCAAAGCCTCTCCTTCCGGAGTTTGATATTCTTCTCTGAAGTGACCTCCGCAGGACTCATTTCTGTGCAGGGCATCATCTACCATCAATTCTCCCAATTCAATGAAATCCGCCACTCTATGTGCCTTTTCCAATGACTGATTGAGTTCTTCATTATCTCCCAATACATTGACGTCCGTCCAGAATTCCTTTTTCAGATCTTTGATCATGGCCTTAGCTTTGGTCAGACCCTCAGCAGTTCTCGCCATACCACAGTAATCCCACATGATCTTACCCAAACGCTTATGGAAGTGATCTACGGTTTTCTTACCCTTTATACTCAAAAGCTTCTGAACCCTATCTTGGACTTCTTTTTCAGATTTTTTAAATTCAGGATGATCTGCACCTACTTTATCATATCCGGATTGTGCCAAATAATCTCCAATGGTATATGGAATCACAAAATAACCATCCGCAAGACCTTGCATCAGAGCAGACGCTCCTAATCTGTTCGCACCATGATCGGAGAAGTTAGCCTCACCTAAAGCGTACAGCCCTGGGATGTTGGTCATCAAGTTGTAATCTACCCATAACCCGCCCATTGTGTAGTGCACCGCGGGATAAATCATCATAGGCAATTTGTATGGATTGTCCCCAGTAATTTGTTGATACATATCAAAGAGGTTGCCGTATTTCGCACGGATAGTATCCTCTCCATCTCTGATAATCGCATCACGGAAATCCAAAAACACTGCTTCACCTGTCTCATTTACGCCTCTACCTTCATCGCACACATATTTGGCATTCCTGGAAGCCACATCCCTAGGGACAAGGTTACCAAAAGATGGATATTTTCTTTCCAGATAATAGTCTCTGTCTTCCTCCTTGATATCGTTTGGACTGATCTGTCCCTTTCTTAGTTTTTCGGCAATCTCAACAGTAGCCGGCACCCATACCCTACCATCATTTCTCAAAGATTCGGACATCAATGTCAACTTGGACTGATGATCTCCCGATACAGGAATACATGTTGGGTGAATTTGGGTATAGCATGGATTTGCCATCAATGCCCCTTTTTTATGTGCTCTCCATGCTGCAGTCACATTGGAACCCATCGCATTAGTAGAAAGGAAAAACACGTTCCCATATCCTCCTGTACACAAAAGTACTGCATGTGCAGAATGGGATTCTATCGCTCCGGTAATCAGATTCCTGGTAATGATACCTCTGGCTTTTCCATCAACGGTCACCACATCCATCATTTCTGTTCTTGGGTACAACTTTACCTTTCCATTTGCAACCTGACGGCTCAATGCGGAATATGCCCCTAATAGCAACTGCTGACCGGTCTGACCCCTGGCGTAAAAAGTACGGGAAACCTGAGCACCACCGAAAGAACGGTTAGCAAGCAATCCTCCATACTCTCTTGCAAAAGGTACACCCTGAGCAACACACTGATCGATAATACTTACCGACACCTCTGCCAACCTGTACACATTTGCTTCCCTTGCTCTGTAGTCTCCTCCTTTGATAGTATCATAGAAAAGCCTGAATACAGAATCTCCGTCGTTTTGATAATTTTTGGCGGCGTTTATACCTCCTTGGGCGGCAATACTGTGCGCCCTTCTTGGACTATCCTGGAAGCAAAAAGCTTTTACGTTGTAGCCCAGTTCGGCTAATGAAGCTGCCGCAGAAGCACCGGCCAAGCCAGTTCCCACTAC
This sequence comes from Arthrospiribacter ruber, assembly GCF_019343195.1. Taxonomy (GTDB): domain Bacteria; phylum Bacteroidota; class Bacteroidia; order Cytophagales; family Cyclobacteriaceae; genus Arthrospiribacter; species Arthrospiribacter ruber. The sequence continues at coordinate 10,884 of NZ_RPHB01000014.1, read as the reverse complement.
AATGACATCGTATTTTCTTTTGTTGGCCGGATTGACCAGCTTGATGTTGAATTTATGTTTGGTCCATTTTTCGGCCAATGGGCCATCAGGTATTTTTGAATCTAATATCATCTGACTGAAATTTTAATTTCCATAAACATTTACAATTACCTTAAAGCGATTGGATGTACATCACAATAGGAATAAGGGCAAACAGTGCTGGAACAATTATCGCGAAGCCGATACCGACTTTTTGGATCAAAGGAGAATATTTGACATGGTTAAGTCCCAGTGTCTGGAATGCACTTGCAAATCCATGGGAAAGGTGAAAAGCCAGAAAGGCCATTGCTACCACGTACACTGCCACATAAGCAATGTTGGAATATGCTTCTGCAATGATTAGAAATACATTTTTGTATGTCACTCCATCATACACCGCTGTGGGAATTTCCCCAAACTTGAACTCGTACCAAAACCCTCTCAAGTGGATTATCAAGAACAACAATATCACTGTTCCTAGAATCCCCATATTTCTGGAAGCCCAAGTACTATTGGTACCGGCTTTACTTACTGCATAATTAACAGGACGGGCCTTTTTGTTAGCCCTTGTGAGCAAAATTGACCAGATCACGTGAATAAGGATAAAAGCAAAGTTACCAATAGAAACAACCCTGATGATCGGATTGTTGGCCATGGTCTGCGCATAAATGTTAAAAGATTCACCTTCATCAGGCAGCAACAGCTGAAGGTTTCCAGCCAAGTGTACTACCAAAAATAATATCAGAAACAATCCGGTGAGGGCCATCAAGAGTTTCTTGCCCAGGGTGCTATTCAAGGTTTTAGTTACCCAACTCATATACTTTTTCTTAAGTGTTCGTTGATTTTTGGTTTATTAAACTTAGGGGCCAAATTTACATTTGGAAAGCTTAGCAAACAATCTGAACACAAACGATTGAACTTATTTTAAACCGTTCTAAATAGAACGCTTTATCACTATAAATCATTTATTTCGAGTGCAATCTTAACCAAGTGTTTAAAATTATTGTTTGATTAAAAAAATAATTTAGTCCTGAATAAGTTAAATTCGTATATCTTGTACGGTAAAGTCTGGTATCTATGAAAATCAAATACATACTTTTAATTTTCTGTTGCATGTTTGGCTTAGCCATTCATCACTCCCAAGCTACCCATATACGCGCAGGAGAAATAATTGCTGAAAGGGTCAGCACAACAGCACTAACGTACAGAATTACAGTAATTGGTTATACTGACACCCGGTCCACTGTGGTATTGGGGCCTGGAGACATCAATTTTGGTGATGGAAGAGAAACGAGACTAAATACTGAAAATGATTTTCAGACCGTAGAACAACTGGGCAATAATATTGAAAAGACAACTTTTGTCATTACCCATACTTATCAAGGTCCCGGTCAATACACCATTTGGTTTAGGGAATTCAACAGAAATGCGAATACCCTCAACATGGACAATTCGGTGGATACACCATTTTATGTAGAGACCATGATTACCATTGATCCGTTTATCGGAATCAACAATTCACCGGTCCTGACCATTCCACCTGTAGATAATGGAGGAGTAAATGTGAGATATATCCATAATCCAGGTGCATTTGACCCCGACGGAGATAGCCTAGCTTATTTTTTCGATGAAATTACCGTAAGACCCAAACAGGGATTTCAGAGATTTGTAAACAATTACAGAAGCCCTGCTTCAGGCGAGTTTTCTTTTAACCGGGAAGATGGTTCAGGTAACCCCTTTATTTCTATGGATCCCATCACAGGCGACTTAGTATGGGATGCCCCTGGTCTTGCCGGTCAATATAACATTGCATTGCAGGTGCAAGAATGGCGGCGGATAGGAGGAGAATACCGTTTGATCGGATATGTGATCAGGGACATGCAGATCATTATTGAAAACACCAATAATCAGCGCCCAGAATTGGAACTTCCTCCGGACCTCTGTGTAGTCGCGGGTACCAAAATAGAGGAAATCATACAAGGATCAGACCCCGATGGAAACCCTATAAGAATTGAGTTATTTGGAGAACCGTTTGAAATAAATACTTCTCCAGCTTCCTATAATCCTTTAAGTTCTTTTCAGCCAAGTCCTGGTATTGTTAATTTCGAGTGGCAGACCGTCTGTAACCATGTTAGAGAAAGGGATTATGAAGTAAGGGTGAGGATCACTGACCAGCCAAGTTCGGGACCAGCTTTAGTAGATATAAGGACTTGGAGAATTAAAGTAGTGGGACCTCCTCCTGTCATCGATAATATTGAGCAGCAACAAGGCCGCTCAGCCAAGCTGGAATGGGATCCTTATTCCTGTGCTAACAGTGCCGAAACCATGCAGGTTTGGCGTAGGCTCAACTCAGACCCTTATGAACCTGATTCCTGCGAGACAGGAATTCGGGCAGGTTATGAGCTTGTAGGCACCACCAACATGAACATATTCGAATTTGTAGACGATAACAATGGAGAAGGACTCGCACCTGGAAACACTTATTGTTACAGGTTGGTAGCTGCCTTCCCTACGCCAAGACTGGGCGAAAGTATTGTCTCTGAAGAAATATGTATTACTGTAGATGTAGATGTACCACTCATCACCAATGTAAGTGTGGAAGCCACGGATACAGAAGATGGGGAAATTTTCATCCGATGGACCCCACCTTATGATATTGACCGGGAACAGTTCCCAGGTCCATTTACTTATGAACTTCTCCGGAATACCGGCTTCACAGGGAATCAAAACAGGGTATCTGTGATTACGACATCTGATACCTCATTTACAGATGTTGGTCTGAATACTGAAAACCTGGTATACAACTATAAAGTAATCTTACGGGAAAACAATACTACCATTGACAGCTCCAGTTCAGCTTCTTCGGTTAGGCTTTCACCAACAATTATCAATGAAGCCATTGAACTCAATTGGGATTTCAATGTGCCATGGAACAATGCCATACAAGAATTCACCCATGAAGTGTACAGAAACAGAACGGATGCTGACGCTCAAGATGAAGACACCTTCGAACTAATAGCTGAAGTGGATGTGACTTCCGCCGGGTTTACTTACTTTGATGACGGTAGCCATAATGGCGTGCCATTGCAAAGGGACATTGAATATTGCTACTATGTCATTACCAAAGGTGCATACAACATAGATCAATTGGAATATCCACTTGAAAATAAATCCCAAATAGTCTGTGCAAGACCTGATGACGACAGGCTTCCCTGCCCACCTGTACTGACATTTGAAGGACCGGACTGTACAGAATTTCTTTCGGATAAAATCTGCGGATTCAATAATTTTGAACATAGACTGAGCTGGGAACCTGATTTCTCAGGTGACTGTGATGATGAACTAAGTAGTTTTAGGTTGTATTTCACTCCTGATGGAGAAGATGGAGTTTTCAATTTGGTCGGAACTTATTCGCCTTTTGATCTTCAGGCTACCATCACCAACCTCCCTACATTCCGAGGGTGTTATTACATTACAGCAGTTGACAGGTCTGGAAACGAGAGTGACCCAAGCAATGTCGTTTGTGTGGATAATTGCCCCAATTATGACTTACCCAATGCTTTCACGCCAAATGGAGATGGTATCAATGAAACCTTCATGGCGTTTGACGCACCATTTTCCAAATGCCCTAGGTTCGTAACAGGTGTAGAAATCTTCATAGTCAACAGGTGGGGAGTAGAAGTATTCAATTATAATAGCCTTACAGCAAGTGAGAACGATATCTTTATCAGGTGGGATGGTCGCGACATGAATGGCAATGATCTTCCTGCCGGTACTTATTTCTACAGTGCCACAGTCATGTTTGATGCCTTGGATCCTGCACTCCAGCAGAAGAAGCTGAAAGGCACAATCCAGGTCATCCGATGAGTATTCAGGAAAAGTATGACATAGTGATGTTTGACGGAGTCTGCAACCTTTGCAATGACGCTGTAGACTTTATCATTGTTAGAGATAAAAAAGATAAGTTCAAATTTGGAGCACTTCAGGATGAAACGTCAAAGGAAATACTGGAAGAATTTGATGTAAAAGAGGATTACTTGGACTCTATCATATTGATACGTAAGGATAAAATTTATTATAAAAGCCGGGCTGCCTTGGAGATTTCAAGAAATCTGAGTGGATTATGGCCCCTAGCCTACGCATTAATCGTTATTCCTTCATTTATCAGGGATCCTATTTATGATTGGATAGCCAAAAACCGCTACAAATGGTTTGGCAAAAGAGAAACCTGTCGTTTCCCATCAGACGAAGAAAGAGCCAAATTTCTTGAAGGCCGTTGATTTTAACTATTAATTTTTACTAACAAGATTTACAATGGACTTGGAGAGTGTTTTTAGAAATAATAAAGACTGGATCACTAAAAGATTAGACAATAATCCTGATTATTTCACAAACTTAGCAAAAGGACAGAGTCCTGACATTCTTTACATAGGTTGCTCAGATTCCAGAGTGTCAGCTGAGGATTTGATGGGAGTTCACCCAGGTGAAGTTTTTGTTCATAGGAATATTGCCAACATGGTAATCAGCATAGACCTCAATGTCATGTCTGTACTGGAATATGCAGTAGAGCATCTAAAAGTAAACCATGTGGTCGTATGTGGCCACTATTTTTGCGGTGGTGTCAAGTCAGCTATGGAAGCTGCTGATTTAGGACTGCTGAACTCTTGGTTGAGAAATATCAGGGATGTCTACAGGCTACACAAAAAGGAATTAAATGCCATAGAAGATGAAACCGTGCGCAATAATAGACTTGTGGAGCTCAATGTTCAGGAACAATGCATCAACCTCTTAAAAACAGCTGTAGTACAAAAAGCCGTAAGGAAAAGGGGGATGCAGGTACACGGATGGGTTTTTGATATGGCAACTGGCCAACTAAAGGATCTGGAAATAAATTTTGAGAAAATCCTAAATGAAATCCGCGAAATCTATGATTTAGGGGTATAGACTTTATACCAAGGAAGAGGTAGTCTCCTGCACTTTTATTTTATTCTTATATTTGCCCTGGAACTCAAAAAACAACAAAATGACGAAAGCATACATTTTTCCCGGACAGGGTGCTCAGTTTTCAGGCATGGGCAAAGAATTATATGAAACGAATGAAGATGCTAAAATTCTTTTTGAAAGGGCAAATGAAATTCTAGGTTTTAGAATTTCTGACATCATGTTCAGCGGTTCAGATGAAGAACTTAAGCAAACAAAAGTTACTCAACCTGCAATTTTTTTACATTCCGTAATTCTTGCCAAAACCACAGCAGATTTTCAACCGGATATGGTTGCGGGACATTCCCTTGGAGAGTTTTCGGCCTTGGTAGCCAACAGAACCTTGTCTTTTGAAGATGGGCTCAAGTTGGTTTATCAAAGAGCGCTTGCCATGCAGGAAGCATGCGAAATCAATCCTTCAGGGATGGCTGCTATTCTAGGTCTTGAGGATGAAAAAGTAGAAGAAATCTGTGCATCTATACAAAATGAAACAGTAGTACCTGCCAATTACAATTGTCCGGGTCAACTGGTAATTTCCGGGTCAAATGAGGGCATTCAGATCGCCTGTGAAAAAATGAAAGAAGCCGGAGCAAAGAGGGCCCTTCCATTACCGGTAGGGGGGGCATTTCACTCCCCTCTTATGGAGCCTGCCAGGGAAAAATTGGAAAAAGCAATCAAAGAAACCACTTTCAATAACCCAATCTGTCCGGTTTATCAAAATGTCAGTACTACGGCTGTGAGCGATGTAGAAGAAATCAAAAAGAACCTTATTGCCCAGCTGACCGCACCTGTTAAATGGACCCAATCTGTGCAAAATATGGTAAAAGATGGTGCAAGCATCTTTTTGGAGTGCGGGCCGGGAAAAGTATTACAGGGCCTAGTTAAAAAGATCCATAAAGAAGCCGAAACGGCAAGCGTTTAAAGATAAACAAGCCCGGGTTTCACTCCGGGCTTTTGTATTTTTTGACCCAGGACTGATCCTTACACTTCGCCAATAGTTCGGTTTGTGTCTTTTTGAGAACAGGATGGATAAAGTCAGGCATTATTTCTGAAAGGGGTTCCAATACAAACTTCCTATTTGCAATTTGCGGGTGTGGGATCTGAAGATTTGGAGTATCTATCACTTCATTACCAAAGTAGAGTATATCAATGTCCATTGTCCTATTTCCCCATTTGGTGTCCCTTTTCCTATCGCATAGGGCTTCAATTTCCCAAATCTTCTCCAAAATAACTGAGGCACTATCTTCACTTTCTATAAGCAAAACCTGGTTCAGGTAGTCACCCTCCGAATTCCCGCCCCAAGCAGCCGTTTCATAAATAGAGGAAGTTGCTTTCACTTTTCCGATCCTGTTTTCCAGAAGTTGGCTTGCTTTTCGCATATACATGAGCCTATCCCCTATATTTCCTCCAATGATTACAACAAGTTTTCCCATAAGTATCTTGTAAAAAGTTAAACTTAACTAAAAAAGCGGTAATTTTAGGGGAAATAAAACTGACTTACTATGAGATTTCTTGGAAATGTATTGGCTGTCATTGTCGGCCTATTGGTTTTTTCAGTCATCAGCTTTTTTCTTTTCGCAGGACTTATTGCCATCATTTCATCTTCCGAAGACGAGGTGAAAGTAAAGGAAAACACCGTCTTGGTATTGGATCTTGAAGGCAGGGTCATGGTGGAAAGGACCAATGATGATGATCCTTCATTTTCTAGCCTAAGCCTTTTTGGAGGTGTACCCACAGTTGGACTCACCAGCTTAAAAAGAGCAATAGAAATTGCCAAAGAAAATGATAATGTCAAAGGCATTTACCTTAAAGCAGGAACTTTCACAGCCGGTCAGGCCAATATGAAAGAGCTAAGGGACAAACTGTTGGAATTCAAAGAATCCGGAAAATTCATCCTCAGTTATGGTGAATTCTATAGTGAAAACGGGTATTACCTCAGTAGTGTCTCGGACGAGGTTTACTTAAACCCTGCCGGTTTACTGGAATACAACGGCTTTGCATCTGAAATTATCTTTTTCACAGGTCTATTTAAAAAGCTTGAAATCAAACCGGAAGTTTTCCGAGTGGGTGATTTTAAAAGTGCTGTTGAACCGTTTTTACTGGAGGAGATGAGCGAAGAAAACAGGCTGCAGACTGAATCTTTCTTAAAGGATCTAAATAATCTAGCTATAAACGAAGTAGCCCAGAGTAGAGGTGTCGACCCTGAGACTGTCAGAGATATCAATTCTAAAATGCTGATCAGGAAGGTAGCTGATGCGGTAGAGCTCAATATGATTGACGGGTTATTTTATGAAGATCAGGTATTGGATCTTATCAGACAAAAACTTGGCTTAGAAGAGGACGATAAAATACCAACCATCAATGTCACTAAAATCAACAAGGTTTCCCAGTCAAAAGGGAAATCATCCAAAAACCGCATCGCTGTCATAGTAGCTGAAGGAGAAATTGTGAGCGGTGAAATGGACGGCATGATAGGCTCAGAGAAGTTTGCAAAAGAAATAAATAAAGCAAGGAAAAATAAAGACATAAAGGCAATAGTCCTTAGAATCAACTCACCTGGAGGGTCCGCCCTAGCTTCGGAAGTATTATGGAGGGAAATTGACCGGGCTAAAAAAGAGAAACCCGTTATCGCTTCCATGGGAGATGTTGCTGCCTCTGGCGGATACTACATGGCTGCAGCAGCAGATACTATAGTAGCACAACCCAATACGATTACAGGTTCCATAGGTATTTTTGCTTTGTGGTTCAATGCAGAGGGACTCCTTAAAAACAAACTGGGCATCACTACTGATGTAGCAAAAACTGGGGAACTATCCGATTTTTTAAGTCCTACAAGGAGCTTATCCGATACAGAAAGAAGTATCTTCCAAGGATACGTGGATGATGGATATGAGCTTTTCATTGATAGGGTAGCTACGGGAAGAAACCGATCCGCAGATGAAATCAAAGCAGTGGCATCCGGAAGAGTATGGTCTGGAAATCAAGCCCTGGAAAATGGTTTAGTTGACATCTTGGGCAATCTTGAAGATGCCATTAAAGTCGCTGCTTCTAAAGCTGATATAGAAGATGATTACAGAGCCGTGTACTATCCTCAGGTGAAGCCTTGGTTTGAAAGATTCTTCAGTCAGTTTACCAATGAAGTGCATACCCGTGCAAAAATCAAGCAATTGGGTCCTTTAGCTCCTTATGCAAGTGAATTGGAAAAATTAAAAAGAATGGAAGGGCTAATGCTCCGTATGCCTTATGATATGAATATAAAATAAGACAATTTTAAAAAAGATCTGAAAAATAGAGAAATGGGAATTTCCCCTTTCTCTATTTTTGTAGTAGTATTTTCCAAGCCTCTTCTATATTTCCCGATTCAAGTTTTTCTTTGGCAAATTCATGAAGATGAAAAATATAGCTTTCCGGATCATTTTGAAAACGGACCTTGTATTCCTGAATGACAGGATTATGAGAATACGCTTCAATATCATCTCCTGAGGGAAGCTTTTCTACATTTCCCAACCTCCCCAGATTATTTCCAGTCAGCACTGCGCTATTTCTTATTTCTGTTGGAATGGTATCCACTCCGATTCCCTTATTCCTAATTGGTTTAGGGATTTCAAAAAGTGCATTCCCATTGGCTCTACAATACCAATCGCCACCCATACGGGCTACCGAATCAAGTTTGAATGGGCTTATTTTCCCATCATGATCCAAAACATCTTCTTTCACATGGACCATGACCACCTCACATATAATCAGGTTGGCCGCTCCCCCTTCTTCCCCAACAGGTAAGATTTGGAGTACCTTACACTCAAATGCTACAGGTGATTCTGCCACTCTTGGAGGCTTCACCAGCGTTGAGCCCACCTCTGTCAATCCAGCCTTTACAAACTCATTGACCCCTTTATCATATTCAGTACTGGCTAGGGACATTTGCTCTACCATACTGTAATTGACCATATTTATCACCACCTCTTTGACCTCTTTCACATTCTCCAATGAATGCTTGGTAGTATTATCTCTTACCCTACGGGCCGGGGAAAATATAAGAACAGGAGGATTGGAACCAAAGACATTGAAAAAACTAAAAGGGCTGAGATTGACATTACCTTCTTTGTCTATTGTGCTTGCAAATGCAATCGGCCTTGGGGCGATTGCTCCCAGTAAGTAGCCATGTAATTCTCCTGTACTTATATCTTTTGGGTTTATAGATTTCATAATTTTTATCTCACTTTTATAAATGGCTTCATGACTTGTTTCGAATTCTCTAAATTAATGACTTCATTAAAATTTACTTGTATGAAAATCAGCTTTTCCTTCATATTTCAAAGTTTAGCCCTCATTATACTCAATTCGGCAATGAGCTCAAATTTATTGATAGCACAGTCATTGAATGTGGCTATTTACAATATAAGGTTTGACAGCCCTAATGATGAAGGCAACTTATGGAAAGGCAGGGCACCTCATTTGATCAATCAGATATTATTCCACCAAATGGATATAATCGGCACACAGGAAGGTTTCTTTCATCAATTGGAAGAAATGAAATCAGCTTTGAATTACCCATATTTGGGAGTTGGACGGAATCATGGCGGAGAAGAGGGGGAGTTCAGTGCTATTTTTTATAACGATAAAAAAATAAGCTCCATTAATACAAACTCAGCACCTGTGATTTTTTTGGGAGATTTCAATATGAATGAAGAAAACCCAGCTTACAAACAAATTGAGAATCACAGGTTTTTTTCAGATTCAAGAAAGATTTCCAAACTACCATCATTCGGAAATCAAGGAACTTTCAAAGCTTTTGATTGGAACAATTTATCGCAAGATATCATAGACCATATATTTGTGAGTTCAGGAATCTCAGTAATCAGGCATGGGATTTTGACAGATAATTATGGAAAAAAATACCCATCCGATCACTACCCAGTATTAGGGGAGGTATATTTTTACAATTAAAAAGATTCCGCTAAGCGGATCAAGTATTACCCTCTTCAATATAAAAACCCTTATTCAGGATATTCAATGGATATTAGATAGATACTAATAGATATTGGCTGAAACTAAATGGATATTTCTAAAAGCCAACACAGCAAACCTTATCAAAAGCGAAGCTTTATCTGTGTACATCTGTGTGATCTGTGGTTCACAATCGAGAGGTTACCAGCAAAGGAGGCCATGACACTTTTACGGTACCGAAGCTACTTCTTCCTTAAGTACCAAAAAACCTTGATAGTCACTACTTGGTACTTCGCACTTCTTTCCCGCTGCGGCGGACCGGGAAGGTAAGAGGTGGACCAAAAACAGTCCTGATCAAGGCATCCAACCCTTCCCCCGGTACTCCAAACCCCAAAACCTGCTCCTTCCTCCTTCCTCCTTCATACTTGGTACTTGGGACTATTACCCCCCATCCCCTAAAACACAAAAAAGCCTCCCAGTTTCCTGAAAGGCTCTATAATAATGGGGCGGCGATCCCGACATTCGGGACAGGCTCTACTCTCCCGTGCGCCGCGGCGTACCAGTACCATCGGCGCTGCAGGGCCTGTCCGTCATGGTGGAGCTTATCCGCCACACCGGACCTGGACAGGAAGATGTGGGCAAAAACAATCCTGTTCAGGGCATCCAACCCTTCCCCCGGTACTCCAAACCCCAAAACCTGCTCCTTCATCCTTCATCCTTCATCCTTCATACTTGGTACTATTAACCCCCATCCCCTAAAACACAAAAAAGCCCCCCAGTTTCCTGAAAGGCTCTATAAATAATGAGGCGGCGACCTACTCTCCCGGGTGTAACCCCAGTACCATCGGCGCTGCAGGGCTTAACTTCTCTGTTCGGGATGGGAAGAGGTGGAACCCCTGCGCGAGGCCGCCATGTCTTGCTGTAACAGGTACAAAGTAC
>NZ_RPHB01000013.1 GCF_019343195.1 Arthrospiribacter ruber | reverse complement strand
GCTCTGAGTTCCGCAAAATATAGAAAATTGGCATAAACCTAATGTCGCTTAAGTTTTTGTTGATGGAACTGGTAAGCCAGGAAAAGATGCTCAAGGAATTGTATGAGGAAATATTACAATTATTATGAATCTTGATTTCTATTTATGAGAAAATTATTAACGTTTTTCTCCAAGTTTATAAGCAATTAAATAGGTCAATAATAAGTGATCTGAAAAATATATTCAATCTTACTACATGATGTATAGAATGTTTTTTTGGAAGGAAAACAAAACTTGGATCATTGTAATGAGCCTTACCAGAGTAAGATTTAAAAAACTGATTTTAAGCACTTGGCTTGAAAATGGATCCCAATGGATTGAAATTATTGACAATAAGGTTATTCCTTCAAAGGAAATGAGTAATCCTGCCATTCTTGAAGCGATTAAAAATAAAACACCCAATCGGTTTTGGATATTGGTTGCGGAGAAGAGTGACTGTGTAGGGAATTAAACGAAATAGGAATAAAAGTCTTTGGATTGGAAGGTACGAAGAGTTTGATATTTGTTTTAGGACCGCAAAGCTCAACAAATCACTTTTAGAAGATTCAGGCAAAAAAGGAGGCACCCCTCCCTCCCCTTCCTTCTACATCATGCCTTTGTCTGCAAAGCTGATTAAGCACTTCAGTAAAGATGATATGGTCCAGCACAATGATGTCCAGGTGTTTCCCGGCCTCAGAGAGTTTCCTGGTCAGTCTTCTGTCTTGCTCTGATGGTTTCAAGTTTCCTGAGGGATGGTTGTGGACCAGGATCATCGAGCAGCTCTGGTTTTCCAAATTAAAAAATATGTTTAAAATATCAACACAAAAAGGTCAATAGTATTAACAATAGATATTTTCGAAATTCTTACCCTTATGGATGAAAAAGAAATACAGGTCAATAAAAGGCTGGACAGCATCATTTCATCAAATCCGGATCCCTTTCCCTTTGAGCGGATCAATAAAGGAAAGGCACTCTTAAAGCTAATGGAAGAAATCAGGAAGTACATAGAGACGGATCAATGGCTCCATTTGGGTATGATATTAAAAGAGCTGGAAAACCATGAGATACAGATCATGAAAAAATGAGCACAAACACTCAGCAATCCAACTATTTGAAGACTGATAAAGCAACCCTATTAGAACATGCTCTTCCTTGCTAGACTAGATAAACTTAAACTATTAAAAATATGGAAACCAAAGCATCATTGATGCACCGAATATCCCAGTTGCCGTTACAAGGGTAAGCAAGATCAAGAGCATGGAATAAAAGACTTTTGGTAGGTCCCTACCACTTTTTTCCACCCGGAAATACATTTCCAAAAAGGCTAACGGAAGAATAAACTGTGCTGCATTTAATATGGTCAAAGCTGGCCCTTCAAATGTTTCGGGATCAAATCCTACAGGTCCTGAATTGACCAATAGCCAGAACATAAGACCTATTCTGAAAAACCAGACACCACTGGCAGCCATAAAAAGCCTGAGCCCCCATCTTCTATGGGAAGAGACCATGCTGCTTTTGGCCCGGCTGTAAACAAAGTAGGAGAAAACAATGATCAGAACACCATTGAATGCTGTAAGATTGGCATTTAACTGAGACCCCAAGGGTTTGTTGAGTAGGTTTATCAATATCCCAGTGATACTGGTCAGAAGCGCTACTCCTAGATATATTCTTCCATTTATCCTATGAAAGGCTGGAAAATGCTTCCGTAATGCGGGAATGAGCTGCAAAGGCCCTCCTATAGTAATGACCCCTGCCATAAAAATATGCAAGAAAACTATGGCATTGCTCCACAATCTACCTTCTTGATATCCGTGTGGCATGAAGGAATTCCAGGCTTCCCAGTCTCCCCTAAATGAAGCACCTCCATAAAGCTTTATGATATAAGCTGCAAAGATAACCTGGCCTATGAATGCTGTAACAAACCAAATTTCTGTATTAAGTTTTAGAAGTCCTTCAGCAGAATACCTATTGAAAAGTGTTGAAATGCCATGCTTCTTTATCTGTATCGGTGAACCCATATTTTTGAATTTTCACCAATTTGACAAAATGATTATAGCTTACACTTGACAAATGTTAAGAAATCAATTGCCTCCTGATGCGGCTCAGGCTTTCGGGCCGGATACCTAAGAATGAGGCTATATAGACGAGGGGGACGTTTCGGTTTATCATGGGATTTTTTTGGACAAAAGCTCTATATCGCTCTTCAGCGGTAAGGTTGCCCATTTCTGTCAACCTCTTTTTGTCTTCTTCAAGAAAATGTTGAAGGATCAAAATGGTGTAATCCTTTAGTATTGTGCTTTCTTTTAGCATGATATTTATATCATCCCTTTTGACCCTTAAAATGTCACAGGCTGTAATGCACTGAAGGTTTTCATCAGAAGGTCTTCTTTCCATCATTGCCAAATAGCTGCTAAAAAATCTGGGGCCTTCATTGATATCAACGGTGACTTCGAGACCTTTTTCATTTACATGAAAATTCCTCATGTGGCCGGACACTATAAAATTCTGATAGTCATGGACTGTACCCGCTTTTTCTATCAATTCCCCTTTGGAATAAGTAAAAGGCCTAAAATACTGAAGGCAAAGCTCCTTGTCTTTTGCTGTCATAGGGATCATTTGCTCTACAGTATCGAATAATGCCTGATGCATAAATAAAATTGGTTTGAAAATCCAAACTAAGCTAAAGCACAAAATCAGAATACACAAAAAAAAACGTGGTTGTTTATTGGTTCTAATTTTAATCTAAAATCCATTGAAAAAAACTCCCTAGATTTTCACTATTTTCTATCTCCTCAAGTTTGCATTATATGAATTGTAAATTCATTCCTATAAAAAGGCTTTGTTGCAAATTAAGCCTTCTTGAATAAAGGTTCATATAACTTTTTAGTACAATTAATTTTTAAATATAAACACAAAAAAAGCACCTCTCTAAAAGAAAGGTGCTTTACAAATTCCATTGACACTTTGCTTGGGAATTTAAAAACCTAATACCCGTTGTTCTGGGTAACGTTTTCATTCCCAACAATATCAATGTATAGCTGTGGGATAGGAAAGTACTCATGTTTTCCTTTGACAAACCTTCCATTAGTAAGATGAGAGCGTAGATTTTTCTCTGAATCAAAGTAAGTGTTCATTACTTCGTCAGCTATCTCCCATCTGACAAGATCGAAGAACCTATGTCCTTCCATGGCAAGTTCAAGCCTTCTTTCCAACCTTACTGCATTCCTGGCTACATCCGGGTTGTTCCATGGGGTTTGGTAGCTGTCTATGGCATACTTGGCTGCAGGCATTTGGCTGTTAAGAGCCAAAACAGGCTTAGTATTTTTGGCCCTGATCCTGACTTGGTTCACCAATTCTCTGGCTCCTTCCAAATTGCCAGTTTCTACCAGAGCTTCTGCTTTCCAAAGCAGAAGGTCCGGATATCGTATCACATAATAGTTAAGCGAGCTTATGTACGGCCATACCTTTACCTGAAGACTGGACAAAGCCGATACGATCCTTTTTTTGGGACCATATGGACCATAAGTACTCAGGTCTCTTGCCCAGGACGCTTCATAATTGATCCCCAGATCTAGGTAAGGAATACCTGGTCTTCCCACAGTATGGTCCAATCTTGGGTCCACATAATCCAGTTCAGAAAGGTTATTTCCGGCAACAGGAATACCTGATTGATCAACTTTATAGGCATTTATAAGGTTTTGGCTTGGCCTGTGAAAGCCATATTGCGGGTAGTGTGGGCCTCCCGGAGCTGAAAGTCTATCCCCAATAGCACCGTTAAAATGTCTTGGTTCTCCATCATTTACGGAAAACTGGACTGCAAAAATTATTTCCTCACTGTTATCGTTTTCCGGAAGAAATACATCTCGAAAGTCATCCAGCAGTCTATACTTTCCCGAATTGATTACTTCATCTGCTTCCTGAATGGTTTCATTCCATTTTTTCTGAAAAACGTATGTTTTAGCAAGGTAGGCTGAGGCAGTGTAGCGATTTGGTCTACCTATGTCTTGTTGGCTATCCGGAAGAAGGTTTTTGGCATTTCTAAAATCTGTTTCAATTTTTGACCAAAGCTCCGTATCTGTAAGATCTTTATTGCCTTTGTAGAATGAGTCTATTTCGATATCCCCTTCATCAAGAAACGGAACATTTTTATAGATTTTTTTCAATTCAAAATAATAATGGCCTCTAAGAAACAGCAGTTCTCCTGTCCTTACATCTTTCAACTGGGCATTAAAACCTTCCGAATTTCCCAGAAGGTACAATGCATAGTTTGTCCTTTTTATTCCTTCATACAATGCCAGCCATTTTCTTTGGACATCGGCAATAACAGGCGTTGTATTGAAGATTTCCATTTGGTGGATCTGGTTTTGATCGCCTGTACCTCCCCCTCCTTTGTAGCAGTCATCGGAAACGGCATCCCCGAAGCTCCAGTTGGAAGCGGGAGAATTAAAACCACTTGTGGCATTGTCAAACTGACCGTTCAATACGCTGTAAGCAGCAATTATGGCTCTTTCCACATTTTCAGGCCTGGTCATTTCAGCGGGAGAAACTTCTCCAAACGGTACTTCTTCCAAAAACTCCTGGGAACATGCCAACGTAAGCATTGCTCCCAAAATGCATAAGAATATTATTCTGTAAGATTTCATTTCTCTTGATTTAAAGTTTGATGTTGAGGCCAAGAATTATTGTTCTGGAGGGAGGGTATACACCTCTATCCACTCCAATGTCCAGGTTTCTATTGGAGCTGGAGTAATTTTGAAGGCCGATTTCAGGGGTCATACCGCTGTAATTGGTCAGGGTAAAGAGGTTGTTTGTCTGTCCATAAACCCTAAGTTCAAGTCCTCCCAGTTTATGAGGAGGAATGTTGTACCCAATTTGCAGGTTGTTCAGCTTGATAAATGATGCTTGTTCCACAAAAAATGAAGAGGGCCTGATATTTTCATTTTGATCATCAAGGCTAAGTCTTGGGATTGTAGCTCCCGGATTTTCGGGGGTCCATGCTCCCAATAGATCTGCAGATTTGTTGTAAGCAGACTGGTTAAAGAAGTGGGTTTTGTATTTGGTAAGGTTATAGATATCCTGACCAAAAGATCCGTTGAAGAAGAGGTTAAGGTCAAAATTCTTGTAATTGAAATTGGCATTAAATCCTATAATTGCTTTGGGATGGGGAGAACCTATTACAGTCCTGTCATTGGCATCAATTACCCCATCTCCATTTACGTCTCTAAAAATAAGATCGCCGGGTTGGGCATTCGGTTGTAGACCATAAGACTCAACCTCTTCCACTGATTGAAAAATACCTATGGCATCATGGCCAAAGAAGGAGCCAATGGCCTGTCCGGGCAAAGTTCGGGACACCTCCTGACCAAAATTAACTGAATGAAGGGAAGAGCCTGGAATTCCAAGATAACTTACTCCATCACTGAGCTCCATGAGTTCATTTCTGTAGAAGGAATAGTTCAGACCCAGATTGTAATACAAAGCCCCTGCATTTCCGGAATATTTGGCACCGATCTCCAGCCCTGTATTTCTCATTTTTCCGCCATTTGTCCAAACGCCGTCATTTGTCCCCCCATATGTCGGTGGTATTGGAGCATATACTAAAAGATTGTCAGTAATTTTATTGAAATAATCCATAGAAACAGACAACCTGTTTTCAAACAGTTCAACATCCACACCAATTCCGGACTGTGTGGTCGTTTCCCAGGTCAGGTTGGCATTAGCTACTCTTGTTTCCACGAGGCCTATCGCAACACTTTCCTGTGCACCATCTATGGCATAGTTGGAATGATGGATATTGTTCTGAAAGCTTGCAAGGCTTGAGTAGGCAGGAAGTTGCTGATTCCCTGTCATCCCCCAGTTAACCCTGACTTTCAGCTCATTGACACTTCTTCCCAGGTC
Organism: Arthrospiribacter ruber; assembly: GCF_019343195.1. Classification (GTDB taxonomy): domain Bacteria; phylum Bacteroidota; class Bacteroidia; order Cytophagales; family Cyclobacteriaceae; genus Arthrospiribacter; species Arthrospiribacter ruber. Next base: position 106,760 of record NZ_RPHB01000013.1, on the reverse strand, counting down.
AATGAAATTTTCTTCACTTACTCTCCATCCAGCTGAAAACGCGGGGAAAATATCCCATTTGTTATTGGAAAGTCTTGAGGTACCGTCATATCTTACTGTTGCAGAAAGCAAATATTTATCGGCGAAGGAATAGTTCACTTTCCCGAAATATGAAAGTAAATTCCATTGGTCGGCAACCCCTGTATTCTGTTGGTTATCTGTACCATAACTCAGGTACCTGAAATTTGGGTCTTCATAGAGAAACCCTTCCCTGTATGCAGATTTTGATTCAGCGTATTGTTCAATGGCTTCCTGTCCCAGAAGGAAATCCAGTCTGTTTTTTCCTGATTCTATACTATAATTCAGGGTATTGGTCCATGCCAGCTGATAATAAAATGAGCTGTTATCTGATAGGCTGTTTACTACTCTTAATGATAAAATTTCATCATACAAAGGGGCGAATGCCCTTCTGTTATAGTTTTCATAATCCAGACCCAGGTTTGTTCGGAAAGAGAGGTTTTTAAGGATTTCGGCTTCTCCATAAATATTGCCCAGAACCTTTATCCTGTTTCTGGTATTGTCCTTTTGTCTGGTCAATGAGCCCAGAGGATTGGCAATATCATTAAGAGGGTTACCTGCAAAATTTCCTTCAGTATCCCTTACTGGCACGATTGAGGGAAACTGAAACGCATCATATACTATACTTCCAAGTGAGCTATTGATTCCAACATCATTGGTTCTAGTCAGAGATGTGGTAAAATTCTGACCTATGGTAATGCGGTTCTTTATTCTGTATTCTGAATTGTATCTTATTGAAAACCGGTCAAAGCCGGTATGTCTTATAATTCCCTCCTGATTAAAGTATCCAAGGCCGAGCAGTTGTCTGGAATTTTCATCCCCTTTGGACACATTCAAATTATAAGAGTTCACTTTGGCATTTTGAAAAATCTCTCTGACCCAGTCGGTATCTCCGGAAGGAATTGTTTCAGCCTGGTTCAGGAAAATGGGAATCTGTGCCCTTTGAGGGTTATTTCCATAAATATCCGAAGTTGGATTTCTTCCATCGTTTAAAGATGCCTGCCAAAGCATGTCTCCATATTGTTGGGCGGAAAGCATTCTTGGCAAATTGAAGGCCTGTTGAATCCCGGAATACGCATCCAGGCTAACTGAAGTTTCTTCGCTCCTACCTTTTTTTGTTGTGATAATAACCACCCCGTTTGCAGCCCTTGAGCCATATATGGAAGCGGCAGAAGCATCTTTGAGTACTTGCAGGGACTCAATATCCTGGGGGTTGATTGAATTGAGCCCACCTGAGATTGGTGTACCGTCCACCACATAGAGCGGATCATTGTTGTTGACGGTTCCAAAACCCCTGATCCTGATTGAAACATTACCACCTGGACCATTATCAGAGAGCACTTGAACTCCTGGAGCCCTGCCCGCAAGCATGTTTTCGACATTGGCCACCGGAATATTCTTAATTTCATCCATGTTAACCACTGCAACAGCACCTGTCAGGTCCTTTTTTCGTTGGACATCATAGCCCATTACAACAAATTCTTCCAGAAGGTCTCCTTCTTCTTCTAGATATACAAGGATTGAAGTTTCATTGCTTATCGCAACATGCTGACTTCTGAAGCCTATATATGAGATGATCAGTTCCTTGGTCTCATCAGGGACCATGATCAAAAACTCCCCTTCAAGGTCAGTAATAGTACCAATATTTGTTTCGGGAACGAATACAGAAGCACCTACTACGGGTTCATTCCTTTTTGCATCGAGGACTTTTCCCCTGAGTTCCTTTTGATACAAGAGGTTATAGGTATCCGGAGAACCTTTCAATGTCGGGCTTAGATTCCCGGCGAAAGATGAATGACAGATAAGTACCAAAAATAGCACTATCCGCAAGCTACTGATTGCAGTATACCTGCTTTTAAGTAAAATAAAATTCATAAATTTAAATGTTAATGTTATAAGTCGTTTTATAGCTTAATTCTTAACCGGGTTGTTGGCGCAGCCCGGTTTTCTCATTTTGTTTGTTTCATAGGCTTACATAGGATTAGGTTTTTCAGATATTCTTTCAAGCAATGATATTGATGGCCACAGCTCCAAAACTTTGGACTGAAAAAATTCTTTATAATTTGGCTTTAACCGGACATAGTGAACTCATCAGATATCATTCTGCAAATCTATTTTTAATAAACATTTCGTTTATACCAGTTCAGGTTATGCTTATTTTATTTTATGTGCAGGTTATTTCAAGAAATCAGAAAAAAACTTAACTAATATTTAATTGTAAATAATTGGTAATATTAAAAATTTTCAATTAAGTTAATTTAAATAAACTTTTTTTTTAAATAAATGACATTGTTTTTATTTGGAAGGTCAATTCTCCATGAGTTCAGTTCATAAAAAAGATAGGCCTGTATCGGGAACAATAATTGATTTTTGCAAAAGGTTCTATTATGAATCGGAGTAGAACTTTAAGTTAAGTCTGGATACTTATACATCAGTAAAAATCAAGAAAATTTTAATAAACAGGATGAACAAGTCAAATCTATTGAATAGATATAATTGCTTTCCAAGAATGAGGTAGGGTCAAAAAAGTTTTGAAATTCGCAGATGGATTTTGAATAATTTTAATCAGTCATTCTATCCAAACTTTTGGTTTTCGATTAAAAGAAATTCCGGATGAAAACGTTTAATCATCCGGAATTTCAGATTATAGAGAAAAACTCTTTATCGATAAATACATTTAAGACTACTTTTCAATTTTGCTATGGTAGAGTGTTACTCCACTCTTATTGATGACATCAAACTCAATTTTCTCTTCAGTCAAGGAAAATAGGATAAAGCCTGGCTCTGATGCGGTGAACTTTGTATATGGCAGCGTATCACTTTGGGTAACTTCTGATGCCGACCCAGAAATCACCTGTTTGATTCCGTTATGCTCAAGGTATTGAAGGCTGTGGTCATGGCCGCTGATGTAAAGATCTACTTCTGAATGCCTTAACAAATTTTCCAATGATTTTCTAATGGACCTGGTGTCATAACCATTGGTCCTTCCACCTGTATATACAGGGTGATGACCTACTACGATTTTCCAGGCAATTTCGTCATCTTCTTCTTCAATGAGTTTCTTCATCCACTTTTTTTGGGCTAAGGAGTCGGACTTGGCAACATTGGGACCGTAGATAGAATTGGCATAAAATTCTGGGATGAGGCTATTGGTATCTATATAAATGAACAAAGCCTTTTTTCTACTTCCTTTTATAGGAATAGTTTTGGAGTAATACCTATCAGGCATGTTCCATCTTCTGGAAATGCGGGAGTATTCCACCTGGGCATCCGGGTCACCGAGGTAATCATGATTTCCTAAAATAGCGTACCAATCTATCTGAAGATGATAGCTTTTATAAATATCTTCAAATGAATATTTCCACAAGGGGTCAAGGATACTTCTGACACCATTAGGGTAGAAATTATCACCTGATGAAATGATAAAATCGGGTTTATATTTTTTCACCTGATGGAGAAGTTGATCAGCAACTTCCAGCTGCTGATCATCTCCATTTCTCCCCCAGTCACCAATAACTATGAATTTATTGGATCTAACAGTTGGGTCAATTGTCTGTGATTCAACCCTTAATACCAAGCCTGAAAATATCAAACAGAATATTAATAACCTTTTCAGCATAACTTTAATATCCGGGGTTTTGAATCAATTTAGGGTTGGTTGCCAGTTCACCTTGAGGAATGGGAAAAACCCTTCTGTATGTTTCATTGTTGGTTTTCACCGGTAAATTGGTTTCAGCATCTCTGCCCCATTCACTTTCAAATTTCCCAAACCTGATCAGGTCATTTCTTCTCCAGGTTTCGCCAGCCATTTCCCTACCTCTTTCTTCTAAGAGAATATCCAGATCAATGGCAGCCAAGGTGCTGGCATTCCGGATTGACCTGACCTGATTGACTAGCTCCAAAGGGTTTTGGCCCATAGGGTCATTTGCTCCCCTTAGCAAAGCCTCTGCTTTTAGCAGGACAAAGTCGGCATACCTGAACAGTAGGAAATCATTTCTGGAATCTCTGCTGGAAGTCCATGTTGGGTCTGGCGTGTATTTTACATTTCGGGCTCCTTGGGCAATCTGTTGTGGAGATCGCCCTCTATCGAAGGTTTCCACATTCACAAATGCAATCTCAGGGTCCAAAAACACATGGTAATCCCCATCCATCATGGGGCTACCATCATTATAATATTGGTGTCCGACCAACCAAATCCCATTTCTGATGTCCTCTGGATCCTTTTCGAATAAATAGTAAAAATCTGCCCAGGTATGTTGACAATTACCAACGCTAATTGTAGTCGGCAATCCAAAATTCACTCTGGAAAGCGGGTGCAAAGGAAATCTCCCTAACCTCATCCCATTGGCACCAAAATTTTGATCAAATGGGATTGCGAATATGGTCTCTTTAATATGTGGTCCGTTGTTAAAGCCAAACATTTCCATGTAATTCTCCTCAAGATCAAAGGGCTGGTTAGCCCCGTTTTCACTGGCACTCATTATGATGTTAATGGAGTTTACTGCTTCTTGATACTTAGCTGTTCCTGTATATACTTCAGCATTGATATACATTTTTGCAAGAAGAGCATGGGCCATCCAATAAGTTGGTTTCCCGTATGTAGCTGTACCTATTTCTTTGGACAGGAAAGGCAAAGCTTCTGAAACTTCATTTTCCAGGTATGCAAAAACTGCACTTCGGTCTGAATTTCCAGGTAGTGTAAGCTCCCCATATTCAGGGCTGATAGGAACATTTCCAAACAGGTCCATCACAAAGAAATAATAGAGTGCGCGCATTGTCCTGATTTCTGCTACGGTCCCGTCCTTTATTTCACCCTCACTGGCATTTTCCAGGGCGGCCAGTATTTCACCACAAAGGCTGATACCTCTATACGCCCAAGTCCAAGTGGAATTGATATGGGGGTGTGTTTCATCCCAAGTGTGTAGATTTAGCTGTATGTACCTTCCCCCATCATAATAATCTGCTCCTCTGGCAGTAAGGACTGCTTCATCTGTTGTCAGTTCCTGCAGGTAATAATAGTCAAGGGCTATATTGTTTCTCAGCTGTACATATACAGGCCCGGTTACGGAGGCAAACTCTGCGTCTGATCTTGGAAACACATCTGAAGTATAGCTGGACTCTATAGGCACATCAAGGTCCGTGCAGGCCAGTAGTCCCAGTAATAATAAAGCACTTAGTATATTTTTCATTTTCATGTTAATTTTTATTCAAAGAATTCTGAAATGGTTCAGCTTCCATCGATATTTCTGGGCTTTCCCTTTGAATGGAAGCACTTTTTAAGGTTTTTAGAAATCCAGGGTCAATCCCAGCAGGAACCCTCTGGTCATAGGGTAAAAGTTATTATTGTCAAATCCCGGAGTCAACCCTCCAAGGTTTACCTCTGGATCGATTCCTGAATATTTGGTAAAGACAAACAGGTTGTTGCCTGTGACGTAGACATTCAGGTTTTTGAAATTTTTGCTGTTTACCATGGGAAAATTATAGGCGAGTGTAGCATTGTCTATCCGAAGAAATGATCCCGGCTCCAAATAGCGGTCAGAGTAAAAATTGTTATTTACATCTGTCATGGGCTCATCCTGGGCTGAAAGAGGAATATTTCTTAAATAAGCCTGACTGATACTGGAGAGCACAGCTCTGGTAGAATTCAGGACTTGATTTCCATAAACACCTCGTATGAACACATTCAAAGACCAGTTTCCGTAAAAGAAGTTATTTCCTATACCATAGGTGAATTTGGGTTGTGCATGTCCCATAAGAATGGCATCAGCAGGAAATCTGGGTGCTGAGGTTTCCCCACCATCCGCGGTGCGGAAAGTTGAAATGCCATTTTCATTTCTTCCGGTCCATTGGAAAAGGTTGAATAGACCTATAGGATAGCCTTCTTTGATCAATTGGGTGGATACTCCGCTCACTCCTGCTCCAGAACCACCTGCTGTAGGAATTGAATCCAGCTGGTACTCAAAGTTTGAAAGCTTTTCTACCCTGTTTCTGTTGTTCGATATATTTCCTGAAACCTCCCATGCAAACTTTCCTTTTTGCATTAGGCTGGCTTGCAAAGTAAGCTCTACGCCCTTATTAGAAATTTCTCCCACATTTGCAGTCATCGTGGGATGTACAAATAATGTGGTAGAAACCGGATAATTGAAAATAAGGTCTGAAGTATACTTATTGTAAACTTCAAGGCTACCATTTACACGACTGCTGAAAAGTGAAAAGTCAATGCCCAGATTGAACATAGAAGTTCTTTCCCATCTAAGGTCGTCATTTACATTGGCTACAGAACCTAATGCCTGTTCATAGACCCCGTTATTGTAGTAGGTTCCTGAGCTACCAAACCTAAAGACTGTCAAAAGGGGATCAAACCCAAGAGAGTTACCGGTAACACCATATCCGGCTCTGAGCTTTAGCTGCTGTAGCAATGACTGACCGGAAAGGAAGTTTTCCTCATGGATCAACCAGCCCACAGATGCTGATGGGAAGTTGCCCCACCTGTTGTCCCGGCTGAATGCAGAGGATCCATCCCTTCTAAGGGAAACCTGTAAGAGATACTTGTCATAAAGAGAATAGTTTACCCTGGAGTAGAATGAAATTATCCTCAATGGTACCTGTAGAAAATTGCCATAATCCACCCTCAATGTATTGGAACCCAAAGCCAAATTCTCAGCTCCTGTCACATCGGAAACAAAGCCTGTATTAGTGGCCTGAAAGCCATCATTATTGACGTCGTCCTGCCAGGAATATCCACCCAAAATTTTCAGTTCCTGGTTCATCGTGTTCAGGGGAGTATATTCAAAGAATGATTCAAAAACCTTTCTATTGTTCTGAACACTGAACCTTTTGGCTATGCCACCTACCTGCTGGCCAGAATAGGAAGTTCCTTCATAGCCAATCGGTAATATGGATTCGCTGTTCTGGTATTGTTTTCCCTCGAATTTTTCCAACTGATACGAACCCAGTACATTGATATTTAACTGCTTAGTCACATCAAACTTTGCTGATATAAATCCCAGGATTGTATTGTTTTCCCTGCTATCCTGATTCAGTTCAAGAATACCCAAAGGGTTGAAGTAATTGGAAGTATGGTCGATGGTATTTTCTTTAAAACTTCCATCTTCATTTCTTACATTGACCGTAGGAAGATAGGAGACCATTTGCCTGTAAACCTCTCCTCTCACCAGCTTCTGCCGATCAAGTGAATTGGTCAACTGAAAATTCAAATTCAAACGATCATTGAATCCCTTTTGGTTTAATGAAAACTGGGCTATTATCCTTTCTCTTCCGGATTCCCGGATAATTCCTTCCTGGTTAAAATAATTGAGGCTGGCATTGAAAGTAGCTCTATCTGTCCCTCCTCCATAGCTAAGGGTGTGGTTTTGACTGATGGCCGTCCTTGTAACGATATCCTGCCAGTCCGTATTTACAAAAGCAGTATCCCCTTGATTTATTGAATAGTCGTTGTCATTTGGAAAAAGGCTTTGGCCGTTTTTGGCAAGATAAGACCTCAGTTCGTCTCCTGTCATCATCCGAAGTGAATTGGAGGCTTGTTCTACACCTGTATAGGCATGGTAACTAAAGCCGTATGTAGGTTGTGCTTTTCTTGTAGTGACAAGAATTACACCGTTGGCAGCCCTACTTCCATATATTGCAGTGGCAGATGCATCCTTCAAAACTTCTATGGATACTATGTTGTCAGGAGATACCAAGTTGATAGAAGCACCCGGAACTCCATCTATGACATAAAAAGGCTGCTGTGCGGCTCCTTCTCTAAGTGTGGAAGCTCCGCGCAATACAATACTCGAACCTCCATTGGGGTTTCCGTCTCTGCTGATCACCAATCCTGCCACTTTACCCTGCAGCAACTGTTCGGGGTTTGCAATGACTCCCCTATTAAATTCTTTGGGAGCAACACTGGTTATAGAGCTTGTTAATTTTTCCCTGCTGACTTCACCGTAGCCAATTACTACAGCTTCATCCAAAAGATTTTCCTTATTTCTCATTCTGATGGTCCAGTCACTGCGGTTGCCCACCGGGACCTCCAGAGGTTCATAACCAAGCATTGAAAATATCAGTACATCATTTTCTTCAAGGCCTTCAAATCTAAAGTTGCCATCAAAATCCGTCACCTGACCACTGCTTTTACCTTTTACCTGAATGGTGACCCCAAAAAGTGCTTCGGAGGTCTCCTCATCAATCACTTTTCCTTTCACTTCAATTGAAACTTTTTTTGGCTTTGATGTATTTGAAGTGGCGTTTTTTGATGCAGACTGTATAAAATACACCCCTCCTCTTTTTTCCACAAGGATGTCTTTGGATTTGGTGAGTTCGGAAAAAAACGTTTCCGCATCATTTGCTAGGATTGATTTACTGCTGACTTTTAATCCATCTAGCTCTTTGGCATCATAAATTATATTCAGATTGAAATTTTTCTGAAGCATACCCAGCGCTTCTGACAAGTGGATTTCTTCAGCTTTTGCATATCCCAATGTCCCTGATCCCTGGGCAATGGCATAATTGGTCAAAAGTAAGAGCGCAAAACTCCCACAGATGCTGAGAAAGACACGATGAATTTGTACTTTCTCCAATTTGTTTTTTTTCATTACTTTAGCGATTGATTAGTTAATAAAAGGTTATTGATGGAAACCATTTCATTCAATTAGCCTGTCCCGACACCTGCTCCAACAGGTGTCGGGTTATTGAATTTCGTAGTTTTTCGATCCTGTTTTTTTGATTTTCAAGTCATATTTGGAGAGTATACTACTCAACACATCAATTATGACTTCCAGGTCTAAGCCTGCTTCCAAATTGGCACTTAATCCCAGCCCCGTACCATCCGGGTAACTGATCTGTACATCATAATAGCTTGTAAGAAGATGGGCGACTTCTTTAAGGTCTGCATTGTCAAAAACAAGCCTTTTAAGTTTCAGGTCCTGATAGTACTCCGTTTTGCTTTGGACCACAGTCCCGTTTTGTCTATTGATTTTTAGCTGTTCTGATTGCTCAAGTGTGGCTACAGATTTCCCTTTGTAGGCGACGGTTACTTTGCCACTTGCTACCGTAATGCGCTGCTCGGGAAACTGGCTATAAGTCTGTACTTCGAAGGATGTGCCAAGTACTTCTATTTTTGAATCATCTGCTGTGACACTGAAAACTTTATCCGGATTTCTTTTTACATCAAAAAAGGCACTGCCCGACAAGGTTACTTTTCTCTCCTTTTCAAAACCCTTTTGATAGCTCAGGCTAGAGTTTGGTTTTAGAAGTACAAAGCTGCTATCGGGCAACAAAAACTCTTTGAACTCCCCTATCTGAGTACTTTCTACTACTTCCTGATATGAGCTGCCAACAGTTTTCCAAAGCAATATTGTCAAAATCAAAAATGGCAACAATATAGCAGCGACTTTCAATACAATGGACTGAAAAACTTTTCGTGGAGGTCTGATTGCGGCCATGGCATTTTTCTTTGCCCTGGACACTTTTTCTAAATTAACATCAGGCTTTTCGGAACCTGAAGCTGCAATGCCATCCAACCAATTTTCCAGTAATTGTTTTTCTGATTCGTTGGCAGTCCCATTGAGGTATTTATCCAGTAAGCGGGATATTTTGTGATTTTCCAAGAGTACGTCGTTTGGTAGAAGTACCCCGAGGAATCCATTTCAACTATTCAAAAAATCGAATTAACAGAAACTTAGCAATTGGAGTAGAATAGTAACAAGTAGTTAATACTTTGGTAATCTGAGGAAGGATTTTGTGTCTTGCTGATGCGATCTGATTGCGTACAGTCTGTTCAGAAACTTTGTTAAGTAAGGAAATCTCTTTGGCAGTATAGCCTTCCAGTTCATGTAATAAAAAGACCTGCCTTTCTTTTTCCGGCAGTACCAATGTCTGGGCATGAATCAGTTCAAGCAATTCCTTATGCAGAAGATCTTTTAATGGCAGGTCAGATTTTTCAATCTGATGAACAAGCTGTTCCAGATGTTTTTTACGTATTCCCTGACTTCTGAAGGTTTTAAGGATTTTCTTTTTTAGACAGGAGAAAAGGAAAACTTTCCATTCAGTCCTTATCGGAAGTTGCACTTCTCTTTTTTCCCAGATATCCAGAAAAAGCTCCTGAACCAAATCTTCAGCTTCATTTTCATCCTCTAAAATAGAAAAGGCATATCGAAATAAGGAGCTCCAGTACTGATCGAACAAATACTCAAAAGCCTTTTCATTCCCGGAACGCAGGTCTTCCCATAAATTCCCCTCTGACTTATACATTTCTAAAATTCTTTCAAATCCAAAGTTACCAAATTTTAGAACCGGGAATTGATACTTATGAGAATGTCACAGAAAGTTCATTCTGGATTAATAGTATATTAACATCTCTTGAAAATTGTAGCTTTTATATTTATTAAATATCCGACAAAACCGAAATGGCTTTAGCTCTTCGATCATATAAGTCCATACAAATATCCTTAGAACCAATCTGCTCTACGCCTAAGCCAACATTTTGAAAATGAAAAATTTCCAACAGAGCAAAGGCTTAACCTTTGAAATGGAAATTGAAACTTAAGCATGATTGTGAAACCCTCCTTTCCACGCACTGAACTGCTAAAAAGCATACAGTTATTACCAAACCCCATCACTTTGTCCCAATAAAATATCCCCTTATCCAAATTTTAGAAGGTTAACAACATTTTTCTATTAATTTGATCCATTGCTATTTACAAGGCAATTTTAAGTTTCCTCTCAAAACCGACCTACAATGAACCTATCAAAAAAACCAATTGCATGCCCATTGCTTCTATCAATCATACTTCTGCTAATTGTTTTCCCATTGAAAGCAAATGCACAGGTCAGTTGGCCTGATTCCCTGGAGTGGTGGAAAGCAAATAACCTAAGGGTTATACAGACCAATCTTCCTGCTTATGAAGCTGCTACCTTGGATCCGGATTCATTGGTTACAGATTTGATTCATTTTTCCGCCAACACCTTGATTATAAATGCAGGTGGTATCATGGCTTTTTATCCGACCAAACTGGAATATCACTATACCAATCCTTTTATGCAGGAAAACATGTTGGGAGAGGTGATCAAAAAATGCCATGAAAACAGTATCCGTGTAATCGTCCGATTTGATTTCAGCCGTGCCCACAAAAGTATTTTCGAGAAACACCCAGACTGGTTTTACATCTCCCCGGATGGCGAACATATCACCAATGAGGACCTCTATACGGTTTCAATCAATGCTCCCTACGAACAGGAACAAATCTTCAACATTGTAGAGGAAGTGATTGACCTTTACCCCATAGATGGTATTTTCATCAATATGCCCGGTTATCAGACAAGCAACCCTTACATAGGTAAATATTACGGCATAGATCAAAATCCCTATGATCAAAAGCGCTTTAAGGAATACAGTGGTGGAATGGAATTGCCCAAGGTAGAAGACCGCAATGACCCTGTTTTCAGAAAGTATGAAGAATTCAAAAAATTCACTGCTGACGACATCATCAAAAGATTAAACCTTTTGGTAAAGTCCAAAAACAAAAATATCGCCATATGTACCTATTCAGAAGATCATGTTGACATCATCCGCCATGAATCCCAGACCAATTCCTTACCCTATTGGCCATACAACGCATCGGACAATGTTAACAATACCAGACATTCCTTTCCTGACCATATTGTCAGCAATGCCAGTATTCAGCAGATTTCTTTCCAGTCAAGGTACAATGCCATAGAACCGGAAGAAGTGGCCATCAGGTTATATGAAAATATTGCTCATGGTTCAGGGCTTGATCTGAGCCTCATGGGAGATTTCAGAGACTATGAGGACGAGCGTAATTTTGAAGTTTTCAGAAAAGTGTACGCCCACCACAAAAAATATGAGCCTTATTTTGGCCACTACAAATCACCTGCAAAAGTCGCTGTCATAGCACCTGGCTCTTGGCCTTCGGGCGAAGCCGCCCAGGAATACAGAGGAATCCAGCTCATGTTGTTAGAATCACATATCCAATTTGATATCATAGAGAAGAGCCAAATCGCTCAACAGGAAAAGGCCCTTAGCAAATACAAGGTGGTGATTTTGCCTGAAATATCTTCTGTAGATCAAAATGCATTGGCTACTTTGAAAAGATTGGTCAATGACGGAGTCCATATCATTGCTACCAATCGCTCTCTTTCAGACCATCCTAAAATATTAGATGACTTATTTGGTGCCAAAATAAAGGAACTGAACCATGATGGAGCCGGGTTTTACCTTCAACCTGATAATAAAAACCTCTTCACTCGATTTGACAAACAATCTCTCTTGTTCTGGAAATTCAACCTAGGGCTTTATGATTTTGATGGGGCAACAGAAACGCAACTACCTATTTTAACACCGGGTATCCCCGGACCTCCTGAAATCATTGGCGGTCATGAACCTACTGGATTCCATGCTGTTGGCATTAAAAATCACAATAGCGGAAAAGCGGTTTTGATGCCCATTAATTTGGGAAGGCTTTATTTTCTACATGGCTACGAGCAGCATAAAAATCTACTCTTGGATTTGTTAGACTATATTTTTCCGGAAGTGGACCAACTCATCAGGACCAATGCCCATCCGAGAATTGAGGTGATTTTACAAAACTATGCCTTGAACACCCCTGAGAATTATGGCAATGAGGCAAAAGACGGTATGATCCTACATTTAGTCAATCTGACAGGATTTAGTGGAAATACTTATTTTGACCCTTTACCGGTCTTTGATACAGAATTTGAAATTCGCACTGAATTTAAGCCTCAACGCATTTGGAGCATGGTTAGTGAAAAAGAAATTCCTTTTACATTTCAAAATGGCAGAGTCACTTTAAAAATAGATAAAGTCCAAGAGTTTGAAGGACTAGTGATGGAAAGGTGAAGTTTAGCCCATAAAATTTAGAATGAAGAAAATTCACCTGCATCTAAAAATCCAAGATCGCTAACTCTAACCATAACAATAAAAAATATCCCACTTCATTCTTGTGAAGGAAATCAGGAAGTGCATAGAAACGGATCAATTGCTGCTCGCGGGGATGAAATTAAAAGAGCTGGAATATCATGGGATACAGATTGTGGCAATATGAGCTCGAAAAGCCAATAGTCAAGTTGTTTGAAGAAAGGTAATTGAATTCTGAAAATTATGATCTGTCCCAAATTTCCCTTAAGCTTCCTGATACCATTCCAAGGCCAATTTTTCAGTAGCTTTTATAAAATCATTTTTACCTGCATTATATTCAAAGTGGTGCTGAAACTCTTGTTTGGCCAATTCAATCTTTAAAGTTTGGTATTCATTTCTTTTTTTTGGATGTGCCCTTAGAAAATCTCTGAATGCAAGATGCCTTATCCATTCAGGACTGTCTTTTACCAATACATGGATATGAGTTAAAGAAAAGAACTCTTTGCCTGCAATATATTCCTCATTTAGACCGATTACTTCAGGGACTTCAATAGGTACCAAAGGTTTCAATTTTCCAAAAAGGCGTCTTTCAGGCAAAATGGCTTCATATATTTTGAAATAGGTATAGCCATTACCGGTCATTGGACCGATCACCTGATCCAATTGCTCTTCCTGGTTAAGCCCTACCATAATATCAATTATCGGTTTTGCCATTAATCCCGCCACACTGGTACTCCCAATATGTTCTATTGCAGGAGAAAACTGCTCCAGAAGATCCTTCAATTTTTGTTTCTCGGTTAGGAATAATCCAACCCATTTTGGATTGTAATCTTCAATAATGATTTTCATGCTAATTTTTTCGTTCGGGATAGCGCTTATTTAATGATTTTCAGCAAAAAGCCTCAAAAACTTTAATGGATCTACTTTTTAAATAACTTACCGGTCAGATGATAGCAGTTTTTAACCCATATTATTTATTGCTTGGTAAAGGTGTGCAATTTACAACAATGTTCTGAACGGGCTTTCTGATGAATTGACCAATAGTAGAATTCCAACCCAAGTAAAAGTTAACCATGTAAATTACCTGGCCGGGCATTTATAAAACTCACAATATGGAATAGTACAGATTTCCTGGTTCAGAGCAGAATTTAAAAAACATAGGTGTATGAGTTAAGCTGATGAAAGTCATTTCATCCAACTCTTCAACAAGTTCACTCAGATCATCTTGGCTAAAGGTCAAAATCAAAAATTACTTCACCTTAAATAGGGCTTGCTGAAAAAGTCTCAGGTATGCCAGATTCAAAGCGGGCGAATGAAGATGTATGCTTATACTTCGAGTGAGCCCAATGAAGAAGATGGTATGCCTGAGGCTAGCCTTAAAATTTCGAATTTTAAAATTTTAAGGAGCACGGAAATCAAACTATAACATTGAATAAGCGTGCACCTGCTTAAAAAGAAAATACCTGACAAACGGGGTATTCATCAAAATTTAAAGCATTTATTCTTCAGTTGGCGTTTTTCAGCACGCCCTAAATAAGTGAAGTAGTTATTTCCTATCTGTGGGTTTTAATCTGATAAGACGGCCCGTCTCGATTTTATTTCCACTCCAGACATTCTATGTCATTCAACTCCGGTCCACCTCCACGGTTGGCACTTCCTGCAGCTACAAAGACTTTTCCTTTCCAATATACCACTCCTGTCCCATGTCTACCTTGGTTGAGATCAGGCAACCTGGTCCAGGTCTCATCTCTGGTATCCAGAACCTCAACTTCAGAATGTCCCTGAACTTGTTGAATACTTTCACCATTCATCACCAGAAGATAGGGCTCATTTCCGATACTTGAAGTCCCTCCCCTTGGTGTTGGCAGGTCTGCACTTACTGTTGACCAGCTATTGGTTTTAAAATCAAAATAATCCACTTCCGGAATGGTCAACTCCAATACTTTTCCTATTTCAGCATGAGAAGTTCTACCTCCGGCAATGTAGGCCCTATCCCCAACCAATGAGGCTGAAAAATGATCCCTTGGCCGGGGAGCATCGGGCAATACTTTCCACTCACCTGTTTTGGTATCATATTCATCAAACCAGGGAACAAATCCATTCCAGTGGCCATCAATGATGCCACAGACCATGTAAATTTTATCTCCACGTGTAAATACCCCGGCAGATCCCCGACGTCTGCTTTCAGGGATTTCGGGTCCCTTTCTCCAGCTATTGTCTTGGGGGTTAAAAATCAAAAATTCCGGGATTGGGGTTTCATGTGGATAAGGACCTGTAAAGGCACCTAAAACGTATATCTCATTTTCGAAAGCGATAGCCTGAAAATGATGAAATTCCATTGGGCTATCTGCAAGTATAGTCCATTCATTTGTCTCAGGGTCAAAAGCTTCCACAGGCCTTTCTCCTCTTCCACCCAGTGCGTAGAATTTCCCATTACACTCCACAAGGGAGTTTTCATGTCTTGGCACAGCTTGGTTGGCTGCCTGAAGTCTTTTCCAGTTAGCCCCAACGGATTGTGCTGAAGCTACGGATGATACAAGAATAAGAATGGTCAAAAGAAAAGGTTTCATAGGTTTGTCGGTTTGCTGGAATGAACAGGAAATTTACATTTTTTAAACCAGAGTTTCAATTTCAATCTTCAAACTTGATTTTCCTGCAGTCAAGTAAGTTGGCTTTTGAAAGGTTTATCATATTATTTATTTCAGATCAATGTATTTCAAAAGTATAGTTCTGTGTTTTCAGAAAACGACAAAAAAAAACTTCACATCCACTTAATCTGACCGGGCTAAAAAAAATAATATCTGTAAAACATGATTTACTATGTAAAATTCAAATTACACTTTATGAAAAAACACCTATAATTAATCCCTAAAAAATTCTTTTAATACAGAAACAAATAATCTACATTTGATTAAATCACCCACTAATCGAAGGTTTGAAAATGATGGACAAAGCATCCTTGCTCCAAAGGATTTTATTCGTTTATTGTACCCTTTTACTAATTTCTGTCCCGCCTTCTTTTTCTCAACAATGGAATATTGTTGAGAAAGAAACTGTTTTTGTAAGAGCTGACTGGAACAATTCCAATGAACTTCCTGTCAACACTGTTTTCAGAACTGTACAGGACCAAAAAGGTTTTGTGTGGATGGCTACAGAAGAAGGGCTTGTTCGGTTTGACGGAAGGTCATTTAAAAACTTCAACCATACCAATAATCCAGACATCCAAACTCCTACCTTCAATGACCTGACTGCTTCTCAGTCCGGAGGTGTTTATGCTGCAAATTCAAATGCTCTTGTACATGCCTCATTCAATAAACTTGAAGTCTTTAACAGCCCAAGGGAACTAGGTCCCGTAAGGTTTACTTCTATTGCGGAGACATTTTCAGGGGAAGTTTATTTAGGAACGCAGAACGGAACGCTCTTTTTGTTTCATGAAAATGAGTTCAAGCAAGTGTATCGTCCTGACACCTTAAAAACAGGTTATATCAGGGAGCTGGAAGATTTTGGTGACCACTTATTGCTTGGAGGGATAAATGGTTTTTTTTCATTTGATAAAAAGACAGGAAAATTCCATGAATATGAATTGCTATCAGGAAAGGATGTGAAGGCTATCCTGATAACACCTGATCGTGAGGTTTACATTGGAACACGGTTACATGGTCTTTATCTTCTAAAAAAAGGGTCTTTGACAAAATTGGAATTACCTGCTGAAGGAGATCTGGAAGAAATCAGTGCACTGGAGTATTCTACTGTTGACAGAAGCATTTGGGTTGGAACTTCCTCTCAGGGAATTTTTAAAATAAAAGGAAAGGAAATCATTAGGCATCCTGATCTCAGCAAAAATTTAAATGAAGTCTGGGATATCTTTGAAGACGATGAAGGGGCCATATGGACCAGTGGATTGGGAATTGGAATTTCCAGATTCAGTTTATCAACTTTTGAAATCTTAGGTGAAAATTCAGGGTTAAGCCATCCCATTATTCTGGCAACAATGGAAGATAGTAAAAAAGGACTTTGGTTGGGGACTCCTGGAGGTGGGCTCAACAGAATAACTTCTACTGGAGTTCAGCACTTTACTACCAAAGAGGGGCTAAGCCATGACCTGGTTTTGAGCCTTGCCCAAAGAGATAATGAGATTTTTATAGGCACAGGTAAGGGATTGAATAAAATCAATTTAAACACACTGAAAATTGAAAAGGGCTTTTTGGACAAGCCTGACCTTGAGGAAGGAGTTATTTATTCCCTTCTTAAAGATTCAAAAAACAATATATGGATAGGCAGCATCAATGGTACTCTTTCAAAACTTGCTCTCGATGGGAGCTTAAAGACAGTACAATTAAATAAAGAGCTGCTGAATGCTAAAATCATTTTTGGCATGGAAGATTCCAATGGGCTACTTTGGTTTGGCACATTTGGAAATGGTTTTTTTTCAATCAATAAAAAAGAAGAAGTCATACATTTCCCTGTATATGACCTAGCACCCTCTCAGATGGTTACCGGAATTTTAGAAGATCCTGAAGGAGACTTATGGATCAGCACACCTGATGGTCTGATTTCATTTTCAAATGGCCAGATGCATATTTTCGGAAAGAAAAACGGATTTCAGTTTGACGGGATTTTCAAAATGATTCCTGATGATGATGGATTGGTCTGGATGAGTGGAAACCACGGGGTTCAGAGTACTTCTATAAAACAACTTATGGAGCTGAAGAAATCGAAGGATGAAAATCACCGGATTGCGTTTAGGCTCTTTGATAAATCAGACGGTCTGATGAATAATGAATTCAATGGAGGATTTCATCCAGCCGGATGGAAGCTTTCAAGCGGATTAATTGTCTTTCCTAGTATGGAAGGTGCAGTCATCATAAACCCAAAAAAAATCAAAGAACAGCGTTCTCTTACCCCACCGTATCTGGAATCTTTGAATTTTGAGAATCAAGAGTTGCATCTTAGTGAGGATATACATGTGCCTGCGGGAGTCAATTTTTTCAATATCAGCTACGGAAATATTGAATTCGACAAACCTAAATCGATCCGATATACATATAGAATCAAAGAACTGGGTCCCCAGTGGATAGACAACGAAAACAGAACAAGAGCATATTTCACCGGATTGAACCCAGGGAAATATGAGTTTCAGGTCAAAGCCGAACAATTCGGGGTATTTTCTGAAACCACTTCATTAAGTTTTACCATAGAGGCTTATTACTATCAAACCATTTGGTTTAAAATTTTGGTCATACTATTCGTTTTCATAATGGGGTTTGGGGTTAGGACGCTGATCATAAATAAGCGAATGAAGGAAGAACTTCAGCAAAAAATCAAATTACAGACAAATGACCTCCATGCCAAAAATGAAACTTTAATAAAGGCGATGGCCCATTTGGAAAAACACAACAGACTATTGGAAGAGGTTGCCTGGACCCAGTCCCACCAATTCAGGGGACCTCTTTCTAAAATCCTTGGGATGGTTGAAGTACTCAAGAATTATGAAAAGTTTAAACATATAGAAAAAACCAAAGCCGAAATTTTAAATGAAATTGAAACAAGCTCTAAAGAACTTGATCAAATTCTTCGGAAATTGAATTTAAAACTCGAGGAGCATGAAGCAGAATAACGGTTCCAACATCCCTGTCATCATAATTGATGATGAATCCGGTATATTATTTCTGCATGAATTGATGGTCGAAGAAAGCAATCTTTCAGACCAAGTATACTCTTTCAGGAAACCTTTAGAAGGTCTGGAATTTATTAAAGAGGCTGTTCAAATCAGTAAGCGTGTCTTGGTTTTACTCGATATCAATATGCCGGAAATGACTGGATGGGAACTGCTTGAAAAGCTGAATGAACTGAATATTACCGATCAGGTCAATGTTATCATGGTTACTTCCTCCATTCAAAAAGCAGATCGGCTGAAAAGCCAAAATTATCCTACTGTGAAAATGTATCTTGAAAAACCCATTGATCTGGAAACGTGTCATTTGATCAAACAGTCCTTATTGTAAAGTGGACAAGTAAAGTCCAAATAACTTACGTTTACAAAACAACCCTGAATTAAAAGTACAGATCAATAAAAAAGAGGCACTCCACCACTTCCATTACATCATTCCTTCGTCTGCAAAGCTGAAGTAAGCATGATCTGTAAAGATGATATGGTCCAGCACGATAATGTCCAGGTGCTTCTCTGCCTCAGAGAGTTTCTGGGTCAGTCTTTTGTCCTGCTCTGATGGTTTCAAGTTTCCTGAGGGATGGTTGTGGACCAGGATCATCGAGCAGCTCTGGTTTTCCAAAGCATGTTTAAAGATCACTTTGGGGTCTGCGATGGTGCCGCATGTTCCACCTGTGCTGATCTTTACTTTTCTTATGACCTGATTGATTCTGTTAAGGAGGATGATATAGAAGTGTTCCACCAGTTCATCCAAGAGGTCTGCTTTCATGATCTGATAGATATCCGAGGAGCAGCATATCTTTATCTTCTTTTGTTCGGGCTCCCTAATTCTTCTCCTTCCCATTTCAAAAGCCAGTACCAATGCCGTTGCTTTGGCTTCACCAATACCTCCTACCTTCATCCAGTCATGTAGGGAGTATTTGGCCAAAGCTGCCAGACTGTAGTTTTCAGCTGTCAGTATTGCTCTTGCCTGTTCTGAGGTAATCCCAGCTATTGCAGCAATCAGGTGGTAATCGGAAAGGGCTGATCTTCCTTTAGTGTAAAGGATTTCAGTTTCTTCTCTGAGGATGTTTCTGGAAGTAGCCATGATCTTATTGCAGACTTTTCACTCCTTGCGCTGGAGCTTTTGTTTAGCCCCTCCCCAGGAGTCTGCAAACCACTGAATGCAAGGTGGAACGGAATAAATCCTCCTCAGAAAACACTTCCTGTTTATGCCGTAAAACCTTGATCCCTTCAGAAAACCCATCAGCCATGTGTGGTTTCAGGGCTCCTATATTTGGCTTTCAAAAGGTCGGAAGTAAAAAATTGAAATTTTAAAAAACTCTGCTCTACTACTTTCCCGAACAAAAAATAATATTTAAAATATCAACATAAAAAAGTCAATAATATTAACAATGGATATTTTCGAAATACTTACACTTATGGATGAAAAAGAAATACAGGTCAACAAAAGGCTGGACAGCATCATTTCATCCAATCTGGATCCCTTTCCCTTTGAGCGGATCAATAAAGGAAAGGCACTCTTAAAGCTTATGGAAGAAATCAGGAAGTACATAGAGACGGATCAATTGCTTCTTGCGGGAATGAAATTAAAAGAGCTGGAATACCTGGGGATAAAGATTGTGAAAAAATGAGCTCAAAAACCTGTAAGAATTTGATAAATTTCACCTAGAATCGACCAGATTCTTGAGTTAAGATAAAATCAACACCCATCAATACTCCAACATGGATATTAGATCTGCCGCTGAAAAAATAATTGCACTGAAAAATGCTGATATGGCATTGAGGAACAGGCTTATTCAAAGCAAACAGCTCCACAAGGCTTACAACAAAGAAATGGAAGCCCTGCATATAAAAAATGCAGATCAATTAAATGAAATTATTGAATCCATTGGATTTCCCAGCATGGAAAAAGTTGGGAAGGAAGCCAATGAAGCGGCCTGGTTAATTATCCAACATGCTATCAGTAAACCGGAGTTTATGAGAAAATGTATGGCCTTAATGGGCAAACAGGTGAAGCAAACTTTGGAGGAGCGAAGACAAATAGCCTATCTTATGGACAGGATAGCTGTGTTTGAAGGAAAACCACAACTATACGGAACACAGTTCGATTGGGATGAAAAAGGACTATTAGGTCCATCCCCCCATGACGGCCTGGAAAGAGTAAATAAAAGAAGAAAATCCATTGGCTTTAATTCCTTGGAAGAACAGACCGATCTCATGCGAGATCAGGTAAAAAATGAAAACCAGATACCTCCTTCAGATTTTGAATTAAGAAAAAAGGAAATTGAATCCTGGAAGAAAACTGTAGGTTGGATAATAGATTAAATAAAACTGAAGATGCAAAGCTAATGTGTTGCATATGAATCCAGGTATCTTAAAAAAAATGCTTGTCAATTTTTCGGTGGATAGCCAAAGCTTCCTTCTATACTTTTGGAATAAAAAACATGAACAAACTAAAAGAATCAGTACTGATATTTTTTTATGCTTTTATGCAATCTAAATTGAAGAAACAGCTGATCCAAGTAATAGAAACAGGGAATTTATCTTTTATTTTCAACTGATGGAACTGAGCAAAGCTGAAATGTACCAGGCAATTTTGGAGAAGGATACTTCCTTTGAAGGTTTATTTTTCACCGCTGTCAAGACTATTGGGATTTTTTGCAAGCCCAGTTGTCCTGCCAGAAAACCAAAGATTGAAAATGTAGAATTTCTTTTTTCAAGTAAGGACTGTTTGCTGAAGGGATACCGCCCCTGCAAAGTCTGTAAACCCTTGGAACCGGTAAAGTCTATGCCATTGGAAATACGAAAACTTTTAAAGGAGATGGTAAGCAATCCTGACCTTAAAATAAATGATAGGGGATTACCTATAAAAAGCAGGCTGAAATGTTGGGAGACCCAATGGCTGTCCGTGCAGTGGCCAGTGCCAATGGGATGAACAGAATTTCCATAATTATTCCATGTCATCGGGTCATCGGGCGTGATGGCAGGCTAACAGGCTATGGAGGAGGGATCTGGCGAAAAAAATACCTTTTGGATTTGGAGGCCGGCATTCATAAATGAACAGACTTTATTTAGGGCGTGCTGAAAAACGCCATCTGGAGAATAAATTCTTTGCATTATGATGAATTCCAATTTAACAAGTATTTTCTTTTTAAGCAGGTGCAAGCTTATTCAATGATCCAGCTTGATTTGCGTGCTCCTGTAAATCAAATAAGTGTTTAATTCAAAGAAACACAACATTGTATTCCCTAGAGAGGTGATCTCCAATACAGTCATATAGGGACAAAGATCCAGGCTTCAGAACCAGAACCCAATCCACTAATTTATTTGTGGTTAAGATGTTTTGTATCTTTACAACAAGATGGGCTAATCCAGTCGTTGGTGTATTAAAAGATTAGCAGGAGTTAACAATGCGCAAATATTTAATTGCTTTATTAGCAGTAGGGTCATTTTTACTGTGTAAGTCAGTGTGGTCAATTGGACAAACTGACCAAATTAGATTTTCTTCCCTGGGGATTAAAGATGGGGTTTCGCATATGCAGGTGAACACCTTTTTGAAGGACACAACAGGATACATGTGGATAGGGACAGCCGCAGGACTCAATAGATATGATGGACACACAGTCAAGGTTTTCGAACACAAATCAAATGATTCCACTACCCTGGATAATAATATGATTCTTGAACTTTTCACTGATCCATTGGGAAGGTTGTGTGTCAAAACTGAACTGGGAATAAATTTTTATGACCCGACTACTCAGACTTTTTCAAGAGATTATTCAAAATATTCAAGGAGATGGGGACTCGAAGGCCAGCAGGTACATAGCATTAAAAACCTTGATAATACCTGGTTTTTGACTGATCATGGCTTGGCAAGATGGAATGCGATAAAACAAAAAGCTGAAACAATCCCTTCATTTACTTCCTATAAGTTAAGTGATATGGGAACTTATGGCCATGAACTTTGGGCCATAAAAAGTGATGGAGTACTCTTAACTTACAACCTTCATCTTCAGGAAATTACCGAAATCGACAGTACTTTATACCAGCAAACGGATGGGGACAAGGCATATCAATTAAAAATAGATTCAAGTGGGCGGGTTTGGATTTATCTCCCAGAAGAAAACTCAGGTTTGTATTGCTACCAAGACAAGGAATGGCAACATTTCACAACAGAAACCCCAGGGTACACCTTAAGCAGCAACCTTGTAAGATCAGTTGAAGAAATCAAAAAAGGCGAAATCTGGGTAGGTACGGATCATGGAGGAATTAATATCATCACTGAAGGCCAAGATGAAATAGCTTACCTGACAGCCAATAGTCAAACAGGACTCTCAGGTAACAGTATCTATACTATTTATAAAGATAGGGATGACTTTGTCTGGGTAGGAACGTATAAAAATGCAGTGAGCTTCTTTCATGAAAAATCCCTTCGCTTTTATCATCTTAGCGATCAGGAAAGGGGCAATTACAAACTCCCTTTTAATGATATCAACTCATTTTCAGAAGATCACAAGGGGAACTGGTTTGCCGGGACCAATGGAAAAGGAATACTCTATTTTGATACAAACTCCGATTCCATCCAGTTATTCGACAGTTCTAATTTCCCGGAAATGCAAAGTGATATCATCGTTTCTCTCCTTTATGACAGCAAACAAAGGCTTTGGGCGGGCACTTATCTTGGTGGTTTGATTAAACTGGAAAAAGGAAAACTTACGGTTTATGACCAGGAGACTGTGAACCTTCCGGACATGAGTATCTGGGAACTCTTTGAGGATTCTAAGGGAAGAATATGGCTAGGGACACTAACCGAAGGTATATTCTTATTTGATCCGGAGACAATGACTTTTTCAAGTCTGGAATTAAAGGACGGGCATGAATTGAACAACAATACATATATATCTGCCATTGAAGAGGATGATAATGGGAGAATATGGATCGGTGGGACTGCCGGGATAGATATCATTTATCCTGAATCGGGACAGGTTGAACACCTCAGCGAGGCCGATGGGTTAGCTCATGATTTTATCATGGATATCAAATCAGGTCCTTCAGGCATTATGTGTGTAGGTAGCCGGGGCGGCCTTACTTTTATTTCAGAAAACAAAAACATTTCCAATTTCAGTGTAGCAGACGGACTTCCCCATTCCAATGTACTTTCACTTTTGTATCATCAAAATGAACTTTGGTTGAGCACACCACATGGATTGAGCGTGGTTCGGAATTTGATGACAGAAAGCAAAATCACCATCCAGGCTTTCAATGCCGATCAAGGACTTTTATACACTGGATTTAATGAAAATGCCGCCGCGGTATCCAGCAAAGGGGAATTGGTCTTTGGAGGCACCCATGGGATCTATATAGTGGATCCCGGTCAATTTGAAGATGCTCTTTCCCAACCCAAAGTGGTGTTTTCCGATTTTGAATTGTTCAATAATAAACTGAGAATAGGGGAAACAGTCAATGGGAGAACATTGCTGGGCCAAGACATCAATTATATCGATAAAATAGTCCTTAAACCCGGTGAAAACAGTTTTTCTGTTGGATTTACCAGTTTGGATTTTCTTAAAAACTCCAATTCAAAATACCGGTACAGGTTAAAAGGCTTTGAGAATAGCTGGCAAGAAAGCGACAACAAAAACCGAAGAGCCGTCTACACAAACCTCAACCCGGGGAAATACCTACTTGAAATAAGTGCTGCAAATCCATCTGGTCAATTCAAGGAGACGAGTGCAACTTTGGCCATACAGATCCTGCCACCTTTTTACCAGACTGGTTGGGCTTATTTCATGTATGCTGTTATGTTGTTGGGTGTTTTGTATTTTTCAAGGAGATTGATTTTGAGCCGTGCCAATGCAAAGTTTCAAATCGAACAAGAACGACGGGAAGCACAACAACTTCATGAACTGGACAAGCTAAAAATCAGATTTCTCACCAATCTTAGTCATGAATTCCGTACTCCCATATCGCTTATCCTGGCCCCTATTGAGAAACTGCTAAGTTCTGAAAAAGAAAGCCCCAATAAGAAACAATATCAATTGATATACAAAAATGCCAACCGCATTCTAAAACTTACTGATCAAATACTTGATTTTAAGAAATTGGAACAGGAAGAAGAAGGCCTCAACTTGCTGGAAGGTGATTTAATGGCTTTTATCAAGGATTTGATGAATTCCTTTTATGGAATTTCTGAAAGACAGGGTATCAAATTTGAATATCAATTGACGCCTCTGTCCTATTACACTTCTTTTGATATGGATAAGCTGGAAAAAATCATTTTCAATCTACTTTCCAATTCTTTTAAATTTACTGCAGATTCAGGTACAGTCTCTGTAAAAACAAAAATCTCTGAGAATATAGATGGAAGATCAATATTGACATTATGCGTAGCAGATAGTGGAGTGGGTATTCCGGCACACGACCAAGCCCGGCTTTTCGAAAGGTTTTATCAGGTCGAATCCCACAAACACCTGACCAACACGAGGGGAAGTGGTATTGGTCTTGCGATAACAAAAGAATATGTAGATCTTCATGGCGGTTCTATCCATTTTGAAAGTAAGGTGGGTGTAGGCACGACTTTTTACGTTTCCCTTCCATTGAATGCTGTTGTCACACCAGTACCGGCGGAAGAACCCATTGCTCTGTCCAGCACCTTGGGTGAAAACAAAGTGAAAATCCTGGTGGCTGAAGACAATCCTGATTTTAGGGCATTTTTGATTGAATACCTTCAGGAAGATTTTCAGGTAATAGAGGCAAGTAACGGTAAAGAAGGCTGGAAAAAAACGCTTGCTTTTTCCCCTGATCTGATATTAAGTGATTTGATGATGCCTGAGGTAAATGGTATTTCCTTTTGTAGAAAGGTAAAAAATGATCCACGAACCTCGCACATACCTTTTATCCTGTTGACTGCCTTTACAGACAATGAGAGAAGGCTTCAGAGTATGGATATAGGTGCCAATGATTATATCACAAAGCCCTTCAATTATCAGGTATTAAACTCACGAATAAAAAACCTTATTCAGGAACAACAAAATCTGAAAAATACGCTGGCAAAAAAAGTCAAAGTCAGCGCGAAGGATATCATTATAGATTCTGAGGATCAAAAATTTGTCTATAAAGTAACTGAAATAGTAGAGAAATTTCTTGAAAACCCTGAGTTCAACGTAAAGCAATTGAGTGACAATATGGCCATGAGCAGAGTACATCTGTACAATAAACTCACTGCATTGACAGGCATGACGCCACAGGAATTTATCCGGGACATGAGACTTAAAAGAAGTATTCAATATTTGGAAAAAAGTAAACTGTCTATCGCGGAAATTGCATATGCAGTAGGTTTTAACAGCCCAAAAGTTTACAGTAAGTCTTTTAAGTCAACTTATGGTTATACCCCAAGTGATTTTTTATCCAGCCAACTTGCGAATTTCAAAAACTCCCCAAACACAGATTAAATTGTATTTTTTTAACAAATTTTTACCTTTTTAACCTCAGAACCCCCTATTCTTAACATTTAGAACCCTTCATCTATCACATTTTTTCCAGTTTTGGGACAATAATTAACATTATCAATAACCCAAAATTTCTTATGAAGCTTTTTTACTTCCTGCTATCTGGATTGGTGATATTCACATCCAACCTTGTTCTGGCCAATGATCATATTACGGTGACAGATAAGGGTCTTGTCATACGTTTTGAAGCTGCCCCAGACGGCACCAAAGTTCTCCGTCTGGAAGCTGTCACTTCAGAAATCTTCCGTGTTTCGGCTACTTCGAAGTCTGAATTTAAAGAGACCAATAGTTTAATGGTCAAAGAGGATTTGTCTTATGAGGCAAACTGGCAGCATGAAATAGATGCTGACACCTTACGCATGTGGACTGATAAAGTCACTGCCCATGTCAATTTGAAAACTGCCGAGATACTTTTCAAAGATCCTTCGGGAAAAATCATCCTTAAGGAAAAAACCGGAGGAGGCCGGCGCTTTGATTCTGCATCAACTGAAGAAAACAGCTACTCTAGCTTCTCTCAGCATTTTCAAAAAAATGAAGCAGAGGGAATATATGGTTTAGGCCAACATCAGGCCGGACTGTTCAATTATCGGGACAGACATGTTGATCTCACCCAATACAATGGTGTGGCTGTAGTACCTTTTATGATTTCCACCAACCAATACGGTTTGCTTTGGGACAATAATTCAATCACCAAATTTGGGGACACACGGATTCCGGAACCTATTTCCAAATTAACCCTACAACCGGGACTGGAGGATGATGCTAAGGGCCTCAAAGCCATTTATGCTTCCGATCGCAGCAATCCTACAAAAGGATTAGAAAGACTTGAAAGCACAATTGCCTATACAGACCTACCTTCATTGAAAAACCTGCCGGAATTTGACCAGCACCGTGGTGCTGTGACCTGGACAGGCTATATCACTCCTGAGCATGTAGGGATCCATACTTTTAAGCTCATCTACTCCGGCTACATCAAAATCACCATGAATAACCAAGTCTTGATGGATACCTGGAGAGAAAGCTGGAATCCGGGTTTTGAGGAATTTGATTATGATTTATCCAGTACTGCCACTGCAGTAAAAATAGAATGGATACCTGAGTCTGATCAATCATTTCTAGACCTCAGCTATTTAAAACCTTTGGAAGGCAAGGAAGAGGATTTATTTGGATTTGCTTCTGAAGCAGGTGAATACCTGGACTATTACTTCATTTATGGTGAGGAGATGGATGATGTTATTTCAGGCTATAGAACACTTACTGGCAAGGCCAAGATTATGCCTAAATGGGTGATGGGATTTTGGCAAAGCAGGGAGCGCTATAAGACCCAGGAAGAGTTGTTGGAAACAGTCAGAAATTTCCGGGAAAAACAAATCCCGCTCGACAATATAG
Source organism: Arthrospiribacter ruber (assembly GCF_019343195.1). Classification (GTDB taxonomy): domain Bacteria; phylum Bacteroidota; class Bacteroidia; order Cytophagales; family Cyclobacteriaceae; genus Arthrospiribacter; species Arthrospiribacter ruber. The sequence goes on along the minus strand of NZ_RPHB01000013.1, from coordinate 79,237 downwards.
TACAGGATTGGTCCTACTGGGAAGAAGATGCATGGGGAAGTCACGAATTTGACAAGGATCGGTTTCCGGATCCAGAGGCAATGATCAAGGAAGTACATGACCTGAATGCCAGGATAATGATCAGTGTTTGGCCAAAATTCTATGAAGGAATTGACAACAATCGGGTAATGGATGAAAAGGGCATGCTTTACCGGCAAAACATTGTAAATCAGCAGAAAGACTGGATAGGAGAAGGTTATGTTTCCACATTTTATGATGCCTTTAATCCAGCCGCAAGGTCCATGTTTTGGGACCAGTTGAACAAGCGGCTGTTCAGCATAGGAATTGATGCCTGGTGGCTGGATGCAACTGAGCCTGATATCCACTCCAATGCTTCTATAAGTCAGAGAAAAACATTGATGGACCCAACTGCCCTGGGGTCTTCCACGGCATTTTTCAATGCCTATTCCCTGGTCAATGCCAAAGGCATCTACGAAGGGCAAAGAAAAGCAGCACCTGACCAACGTGTATTTATCCTGACGAGATCGGCATTTGCAGGCATTCAACGCTATAGCGCTGCAACCTGGAGTGGCGATATAGCCAGCCGTTTTGATGAAATGGAAAGACAAATTGCAGGAGGGTTAAACTTTTCTCTATCAGGTCTCCCTTATTGGACAACGGATATAGGAGGTTTTTTTGTGGAAGATAAGTATGATAGACCACATCCTGAAGGGGACGCATTGGATGAATGGAGGGAACTGAATACACGCTGGACTCAATTTGGAGCATTTACCCCCCTGTTTAGGGCTCATGGACAATATCCACATCGTGAAATCTACAATATTGCCCCGGAAGAACACCCTGCTTATCAGTCCATGCTTTATTACAACAAGCTGAGATATCGTTTGATGCCATATATCTATAGCATAACAGGGGCTGTTTATCATGAAGACAATACGATCATGCGTCCCTTGGTAATGGATTTTAAAGACCCGAAGGTCCGTGATATCGGTAACCAATACATGTTTGGACCATCAATTATGGTGACTCCAGTGACTGTCTATCAGGCAAATACCAAAGCCGTATATCTTCCAAAACATGCCGGTTGGTACGACATGTACTCAGGAAAATTTTTAGAAGGTGAGCAGACAATTACAGCAGAGGCCCCTTATGAGCGCATGCCTCTCTTTATAAAAGCGGGTGCAATCATCCCATTTGGATCCGAAATTTTCCACACCGCTGAGCGCATGCAAGATGAAATTCTCCTCTTTGTTTATGCGGGTAATGATGGGGAATTCTGCCTGTATGACGACGGACATACTGACTATGCCTATGAAAATGGCCAGTTTGATAAAATACTTATTTCTTACAGTGAGCAGGATAAAACGCTGAAAATAAATGAAAGGGTTGGCAAAAAACATCAAAACAGAGTGGACAAAATTGATTTCAAAGTAATAGTCATAGACCGGGACAAACCCAAGCCACTGGATTTTGACCAAATCCCTGACTTCAGTTTCAGCTATACCGGAGAAGCACTTTCGATTAAACTAAACAATTAAATAAACCAAATAACCCATGAAAAATAACAGACCAATTCAACGCAGGATTTTGCGGAAAGAAAGCAAAATGATAAGCAATAAACCAAAAATTCACAACACGAACCTATGAAAAAGACTTTAGCCAGTATTTTAGCTTGGCTATTGCTGCTGCCGGCAGCAATGGCTCAACAAAATGTAATAGGCCAAGTCACCGACGGTGACACGGGAGAGCCTATTCCCGGTGTGAGCATCCTCGTCCGGGGAACCGGACAGGGTACAATAACTGACATTGATGGTACTTACAACTTAAGTGTAGATCAGGAAAATGCCGTATTGGTTTACTCCTTTTTAGGATATATCAAGCAAGAAGTAGCTGTTGGCAACAGGAGTGAAATCAATGTAACCTTGGAGCCTGATCTTAGTGATCTGGAAGAGGTGATAGTAGTTGGTTACGGTGTACAGAAAAAGAAAGTCGTCACCGGTGCAACAGTACAGGTGGATGGGGATAAACTTAAAAGCCTGAGCACTACCCAACCACTGGAAGCCCTACAAGGTCTGGCACCGGGAGTTCAGATATCTGCCACTTCAGGGCAGCCGGGAGAAAGTATGCGTGTGGTTATCAGAGGATTGGGCACTATAGGAGATGCCTCACCACTGTATGTAGTGGATGGGGTTTTGACCAATGACATTTCATATCTCAACCCAGCTGATATAGAATCGATTGATGTCCTAAAGGATGCAGCCTCAGCTGCCATATACGGTTCCCAGGCTGCCAATGGTGTGGTGTTGGTGACTACCCGCAGAGGCCGGAGAGGAGAAAGAGCTACCGTAACATATGATATGTTTTACGGAGTTCAAAACACACCTAGAACTACGAAAATGCTCAATGCCTATGAATATGGCACCATCATGAATGAGGCGGCCATCAACTCAGGAGGGCGTCCATACTTTTCGCAGGATCAATTAAATGAATTTGGACAGGGTACCATGTGGTTGGACGAAATGTTTGCCAACAATGCGGTAAACCAAAACCATGTATTGGGTTTGCAGGGTGGAAGTGAAAATTCCATCTATTCGGTTTCTCTGGCATATACCGGGCAAGAAGGTATTGTGGGGGGGAGTGACCTTTCAAATTTTGAGCGGTACAATATCCGCGTAAATTCAGAGCATCATTTATACAATGATGTGCTGACCATCGGACAAAATCTTACCATCTCGAACAGACAGTCTTCAGGTGTCGGGGTTGGCGATCAGTATAACAATGCCCTGAGGGGTGCCTTTAATACCTCTCCCCTAGTACCGATGTTTGATGAAAACATGAATTTTTATGACAACAGCAACTCAGATTGGAATCCAAACGAAGCCAATCCTTATGCTTTGATGTATTATCAGAACCAAAACCTTAACAATAACCAGCGTATTCTTGGGGATGTATACATGGTTTTGGAGCCGATAAAAAATCTCCGGTTCCGAACAAGCGTAGGTTTGGATTATTATTCAAATGAAGGAAGATCTTTTACCCCTACCTATCAACTTTCTTCCTTTGCATTTTCATTGTTTTCGAGTGCTCACCAAAATATGGGAAAAGGTAGAACTGTTCTGTTTGACAACCTGTTGACCTACAATTTCTCCCTGAATGACAAGCACAACTTTGAGACCATGGTAGGAAGTTCTATGTTTCAGTTTCAAGGTTCATACATGTTTGCAAGTAACCGTGATGTAATCATTGAAGACCTAAAATATGCCTGGTTATCCAATACTACCAATGTGGATGGGGCCAACATCAATTTAGGAGGAGGACCGGCTGACCCAGATAACAGGATGTCTTATTTTGGAAGAATCAATTACAATTACAATGAAACATATCTACTGAATCTGACTTACCGTGCTGATGGTGCGTCCCGATTTGCAAGAGGTAACCGGTTTGGTTTTTTCCCTTCCATTTCAGCGGGTTGGGTGATCAGTAACGAACCCTTTATGGCTCCATTGGAAAACACCTTGGAATTCCTGAAACTCCGTGCAAGTTGGGGTCAGGTAGGTAATATGAATATTGGATTTTTTCAATTCATGGCTCCGGTATCTATTTCCAATACAAACTATTTTTTCGGACCTGGTGAAGGAACAGAGGGTTTGGTACCGGGAGCTTATCCCAGCAGGTTAGGGAATACAGATTTGCTGTGGGAAACCTCCGAACAGGCAAACATCGGTATAGACGCACAGCTATGGCAGGGCAGGTTGACAGTGAATTTTGATTGGTACAACAAAATCACAAGGGATTGGCTGATAGAAGCCCCTATCCTATCCACTGCTGGTGCAGCACCTCCATTTATCAATGGTGGGGATGTTCAAAATACCGGTGTTGAGTTGGCCTTATCCTATAATAACCGGGCAGGTCAATTAAATTATAGCATTGGTGTAAATGGAGCCTATAACAGAAACCGGGTAGGAAATATCCCAACAAGAGACGGTATCATCCATGGCCAGGCAAATCAGTTATTTGACAATTCGATGCCTTTTTATCGTGCACAGAATGGGTTCCCTATCGGTTACTTCTGGGGATTACAGACGGATGGTATCTTCCAGTCAGAGCAAGAGGTAAGGGATCACAGATCAGGAGAGACCATCATACAGCCAAATGCCGAACCAGGTGATGTCCGTTATGTAGATGTCAATGGCGATGGAGTTATTGATGACTCGGACCGTGTCATGTTAGGTGATCCAAATCCTGCGTATACCTTTGGCCTTACCTTCTCTGCGGATTATAAGGGGTTTGATTTCAACTTTTTGGCAAACGGGGTAGCCGGCAATCAGATTGTTCAGACTTACCGTAACCATGCCAATCCATACGCCAACTATACGACTGCCATATTGGACAGATGGCATGGACCGGGCTCTTCCCATACGATGCCAAGAGTAACCGAGGATGCCAGAAACTGGACAAACTTCTCAGATCTGTATATACATGATGGGGATTTTTTAAGAATCAGCAACATCACTTTAGGTTACGACCTCAACAGGATCCTCAACAATGAAAAACTGGGGCAAGTCAGAATATATGCCTCTGTGCTCAACCTCTACACCTTTACCAAATATGAAGGAATGGATCCTGAAATCGGGTATGGAAGCAGTTTTTCTTCGGGAGTGGATTTAGGATTTTATCCTCGACCACGGACTATGATGCTGGGGGCAAATATTAGATTCTAAATAAAAGGACATGAAAAATATCAAAACATATATACTTGCTTTGGGGATCGGTTGTACAGCAGCTTCCTGTACAGGAGATTTTCTTGATACCGAGCCCATTACAGAATTGACAGACGAAAACTTTTACAGGACTACCAATGATGCTTACAGGGCATTGGTTGGTTGCTATGAAGGCCTTCACCAAATTTGGGCTGGTGGGGTAAGTTTCCCTGTAGCTTCAGAAGTACTATCGGACAATGCCTTTGGTGGGACGGGATCTGCAGATGGCTTTGGCTATCAGATGCTAGATGAGTTTGACCGTAACAGGTCTACCGCAGATCAAAACCTATTTCAGGATAACTGGTCCGCATATTACAGTGCTATATTCCGGATCAATTCATTCTTACAAAGAATGGATCAGATTGATTGGGAAGATGATGATGCTCTAAGGTTGCGGTACGAATCTGAAATCCGGTTTTTGAGGGCCTTCCTCTATTTTGATATGGTAAGGCTTTGGGGAAATATCCCCTTATTGACCGAACCATCTCCTGAAAATATACCACAGGCCGAACCGGAAGAGGTATATAGGGTTATTGCCGAAGACTTACAGTTTGCCGCAGAAAATCTAGAAGCCATACCGGGCACGTCCCAGCCAAGCAGTGAGTTTGGAAGGGTCACCAAATGGGCGGCAAATGCTTTGATCGGAAGGGTTTATTTGTATTATACAGGTTACTACCAACAGCCTGACCTTGCCGGAGTCATTACCGGTCAACAAGCTCTGGCCTATATGGAAGATGTGATTCAATCCGGTGGTTATGGACTGGTGGAGGAGTTTAGTCAACTTTGGCCTGCAGCCTCTTTGGAAGATTATGCCGGAGAACTTAATGAGGAGGTAATATTTTCTATCAGATACACCTATACCAGTGACTATGATGGCAATACAGATGGAAATCATTGGATGGTAATGCTTGGGATCAGAGAACAGTCATTTTTCCCTTATGGTCGGGGTTGGGGCGGAGCCACTGTTAACCCGAGACTGTACAATGCCTTCAATGAAAATGATGCGCGTAGAGAAGCCTCTATTATTGCCATTGAAGAAGAAGGTCTTCCCTTTACAAACTTTAGCAGACAGAGGGAATATACGGGATATTATACAAAAAAATATTCCCCGATGATTAATGAAGATGGCGTTGAATTGCCGGTTGATCTGGGCGCACCGAATCATATGATTGGTCAGTTTCAGGATTATTTCGTCATCCGGTATGCAGATGTGTTGCTGATGGCTGCTGAGTTGGGAAGCCCTAATGCACAAACCTATTTTGATGATGTAAGAAGGAGAGCATACGGTGAGAATTTCAGTTCACTTGCAATTACTCCAAACAGGCTATTGGAAGAACGTAGGCTTGAATTTGCGCTGGAGGGTATCCGCTATTGGGATCTATTGCGTCAAGGAGTGGACTTTGCAGCCAATGTGATCGGAGAGTCAAGCACAGTGTTGAATGCTGGATCACCTGTATCAAAAGTCATCAACCCATCCAATATCATTACTACAGAAGGGCTTCAACAAATTCCTAACAATCAGATTATTCTTTCTGATAATGTTCTTGTTCAAAACCCCGGTTGGTAAGTTTGTTAACAATTAAGTAGACTAATTATGAAACTAAGGATAAAAAAAATATTCCTGGCAGCAATTCTTCTGTTGCCTATGGCTTGTGTAGTGGACGACAACTATGAGTTAGGGAGCCTGCTCACAGCTGATCAGATAAGCTTCAGGGTTGAGCAGGATCTGACTTCGGATCCGGGAGGAAACACAGTGATCTTAATCAATGATACACCAGAGACGGTTCCTATCTGGGATTATGGGATTGGCAGATCTACCAGACAGCAAGATACTGTCCGTTTTGCATTCGCCGGAGATTATGAAATTAAGTTGTCATTTGTCACTGGGGGCGGTATCGTAGAACTGGATCCGGTTATGGTAAATGTCTCTGAAGATAACCTGAATTATGTGGATGATCCGCTTTGGACTGCACTTTCCGGTGGAGTTGGAGAGGAAAAAACATGGATACTCGATATAGACGCCAATTTTTTTGATGGACCTTTGTTTTTTTACGGAGCGGACAATGGCTATTTGCTTGAAGGAGATTCCTGGGATGGCGGAGATACGGGATGCTATGGAGAGGATTGTTGGGCATGGGAGCCTGATTATGCTGAAAATACCTGGTTGATGGACTATGGTGATTATGGTACCATGACATTCAGTCTGGATGGTGGACCCTATGTACAGGTCAACCATAACATGCTGCCCAACAGAGGTCTAGAAGAAGGTACCTATTTTTTGAATGTAGAAGACAAAACTTTAACACTCACAGATGCGGCCATTTTGCATAATTCAGGCAATGCTGACTGTGTCAACAATTGGGGAAATACGAGAATCTTCTCCCTTACCGAAAACGCCATGCAACTGGGTGTTTTGAGAAGAGACGATTGTGACGGTGCCGCTATGTTGGTATATAACTTTGTTTCACAGGATTATTTGGATAGCCTGGAAGAAGAATGATGGATAGCCAAAAGCAATAACCTGAAAATGGAATTAAAAAAACCATAAGGAATAGTTTCTTGCAGCAATAGAGGCCGATTTTGCTAAAATCGGCCTCATTTTGTTGTAGCCGGAAAGAACTTAGCAGGAAAGTACACAGAAGCCTCTATCGTTAAAAATCATAACCTAGTCAATATATTTACTGAATTTTAAAGACTTTTCTTCTATACACCTACACTCTGCGAAATTATCCCGGATAAACTGAAACAATTCCAGGAAAGAATAACCCTTATTGTCTTTCAAAAATTCATCCCGGATACGTTTATAGGTTTCAAGAACTTCCCCGGCTTTTTGCTTCAATTCCATATCACTTGTCAAAGGTTCCTGGTTTTCCGGTAATGCATAAACAAATCTCCCTGTTTCTGAACTGGCAACAGGAATCTGAAAAAAGCTTCTCTTGACAAATTCTCCTGTATTTTCTTTATGAATAGCGGCTTCAACAAAAAAATCAACAGCATGCTGAGGATAACCAAACAAATATCCATATGCACGGAATCGGTCCATTATTTCCTCAAACTCATACATCACCAATATAGCCTGGGGATCACTGGCTGCCACAATACCTCTTTTCAGGAAAAAGTCAGCGTATTTTTCAATCGTATTTTGTAAGCTGGCCTTATTATATACGAGCAACTGAAATATTCTTTCCTCACCCGATATTGCCTTAAAAGGTATGATTGCAAAGCCTATATTTTCATTTGATAATTCCTCCAGGCTTTCTTGAAGCAGCTGGATCTGAGTTGCGGCCACATCTACTTCTAAAAGGACTTTGGTAACTGTATCAATGGGAAATTTAAAATGTTCAACCGTACTAATGGGCTTGAGTCCTCCAAAAACTGTGAAAAGCCCTTCCTTTTCAAGTGTTTCCTTGGCTATGGAGTCAGCTAGCTGAAGCATTCCATGGTCTGCCTGAGCCAGGACCTGCCCAAAGGAGAAAAGAAAGACCGATAGTAAAAAGGATGACCTTCTTAAGGTTTTAAGTATAATTTTCATAGTGAACAGGCTATATTATCAAAGAAAGATTAAGTTGAAATATTGAGAATTGCTGAATATTTTGAGATTTCAGCGTGTAATCAAAACCCAATTTGACAGACTCCTTTGGTGAGCGCAGTAAAAACCAGGAGGACAACTTTGCCTCCAAATGATTACTTTGGTAAAATTGGCGGTCCGGACCGTGCATCATTTGGCTGATGCCATCTGATAGTTCCGGAAATATGCCGGGTTGAGGCATAAATACTCCCAAGCCCGGCCTTAGGAAAATACTGAAATGCTTTCTATCAATGAGGGCAAAGGAATTAGAAGCAAGCAGATACAAACTCGAAAAACTCCTGAGGCTTTCAGCTGCAAAATCCTCATCGCGCTGCTTAATAGATGCCCAGCGCAATTCCCATATGCTATTGGATCGGTAAACATTAAAAGTATGGACTCCTTCAATTCTTTGGGTACGGTACAAGAAATTGACAGCCTCAAATACAGGATCCATGCTTGTTCCGTTCAAAATTTCCCAGGAGAAATGCTGTTGATAATCCCCTTGTTCAAGTGGAATAAACAAACCCGATTCCATGGAGAATTTACCGGCCCTTGAACTTCCGGCATCCACAGGAAAAGCTATTCCATCCCTCAAATTTGCACTGAGTATCCCATTGGAAAACTGAAGGAATACCGAGGTCTTGTTGGCAAAAGTATGTCTGCCGTACAGTTGAAAAGCCGACTCTTCAATAAATTGGTTTCTTGTAAAACTCTGGAATGCATTTCTGGAAAAAGTGTTTAAGCCTCTCATAAAAATGAGGGAAAACTCCTGCACAGCAAATGCCCCTATCTGATTTTCCTCATTGCTCCTTGAAAATGTAGCGGCAGCTCCAAGCTCTGTACTTCGGTGAGGTCGAATACTTTGCCCAACCTGAACTTCATAGCGGTTTTTGTTATACAATGGTCTTGGTTCTGCATCCATTGCAAAAGTTTCCACCTGATAATTGACACGGAAGAAATTGCCCAGTTTTTCTTGCAGGTAACGGGCGGAATTTCCGGAAAGGCTGATCCTTACTTTATCTCCGGACCAGGGGGAAGTCTGCTCTTGTGCCAAAAGATAAGGATGTAGGGAAGTTTCCATACTCTGCATCAGAAAAGGCCTTACTTGCTCTAATTCTCTTGTATATTGAAAATCTCCCTGAAAAGACCAATTTCCCAGCTGCTTTCCGGATTGGGAATAAAAGTGAATGTTTCTAAAAGATTCCGGCATCAAGGAAGCCACCAGGTTTCCTTCACCACTGGAATAATTCAGAGAAGCTCTGTAAAATTCAGCCTTCTCTTGATCCATTAAAAAAGGATAAGCAGCATGCCAGAATATATCCTGACGCAGGAAATACTGTACAGGATGGAATTTCTTAGCTTGTTCATCTTGCCGCAACAGGCTATCTGCCCCCTTAGCCATCAATGAACCAGGCAAAAAACACATTCCAAATACTACAAACACATGGATGCTGCTTATCATTTTCATACCATCATATCTTAACGGTCAGCAGGAGATGGATCAGGATTAATCACAAAATCGTTTGTACTGTTATTCGTGTCCTCATAGATCATGTTACCATCTACAGTTCTGGTTTTTCTTATGATGGACTCCGCAGAATAAATATCATTGACAAAAGAAAATCCTGCATCCAAACTCACAGGAATCCTTTTAAAGCTTCCGTCAGATTCGCTTCTTAAAGCCTCTACCGCGTCTATGACCAAATTATTTGGAACTTTTACCACGGGAGGGGAATCGGGGTTTGCTCCTGGCACGGGAACCTGCTCTAAAGCATCAAAATCCTCAGTTCTCCAAATGATTGTACCAGGTCCAAATACAGGAACCAAAGAGAAGGTACTGTTAAAAGGATGGTACAGCATTTCCATATTCGTGACATTGGGTGCATCCACATCCCGTTCAGATCCTACCACAAATAGCTCAAAATCTGCTTGGCTAAGGTCTACGGGACTGTTTGGATTTGCCTCTGAGGCACGGTGATTGATTCCTTGTTGTGCTATGGTGATGGCAGAAAATGGTGCCAAAACATTCGTATTGCCATTTCCGGGAATTCTCCATGCCGTGGTGACATACACATTAGATTGATCTTCAGCGAAAGGCGTAGGAATGGTATTTGGGTTGATTTGACCGGATGGGCCATGCACATTGGACAAAATCAAACCATCCAGAATGATAGGCTCACTGGTGTTGTTGTAGATTTCAAAGAACTGGTCAAAGAAATAATTGGAGCCTTCAGGTGTCGCTGAACCTGCATAATAAACCTGACTGATCACCAGATTACCGGCAATAGATCCCTCCAAACGGATCTGTACAGGTGATGCCGCTATGGTTGGATTGAGCAATAAATTATTGTCTACATAGTTCAGGTTTATATTTATAGGGGAACCGACAATGACAGCAGCCTCTTCTTCACTCAGGACCCGGGTAGCCTGTAGCCTATAAAGCCCCGGAACTATATTTTCGATGTTCACTTCACCGTTTGCTCCTGATGTTTCCTCAATTACCTGTCCGGAAGAAAGGTTGGTCAGTGAGAAAGCAACTTCAGAAGCATTCTCTTCCAGGAAGTCTTCAGGAAACAAAATCTGAAAGGAAGCATCAAAGCGCTGAAGCCTTGGTTCGTCTTCATTATTACAGGCCATTATGATTAACAAGGCGAGCAGTGGGAGTAATCTGGTTGATGTTTTCATTTAATCGATTAATTTGTTTTAGAATTATTTAATTATTTACGCTTGGGTAATTCAAACTAAAGTCTATAGAAAACCTCTGCCCCAAAGAATAGGCTTAGGTTCCGTTGTACAAATGCTTCTGTCCTTGGGTCTTGAAATAATGGTCTATGGTTGAACAGGTTGTTGACAAAAAATGCAAAGCCCCTTCCTTGGTTAAACTCTTTGTTCATTCTGAAATTAATCAACAGTAAGGGAGGTCTGTTGACCGTTTTCAATTGTTCATCCGACAGCAAGTTTCTATATTCCATAAGCGCTTCCTGTCTGGATTCTTCCTCGGAAAGTCTCAAAATTTCTCCCCTTCGATTTAGCAAAGCCGTAGGAAATGGATCGAAACCTGTGAGCTGGTCGCTCTGCTGCCATATTACCTGTGAAAGAGTAGAAATGACTATACCTGCTTTTGGAATGTGATGGATCAATCTCAAAGAGGTATTAAGTTGCGTACCGGAGTTGCCCTGCCCTGCCTGAAAGAACGGGACAAAAGGTGAGTTAACCTGTCGAAAAATAAAATTGGGATTGACTTCTTTCCCTTCAACAAAACTTCTTGTCTGTATCAAAGCCCCGTTGAACGATAGGGAAGTGTTCAGGGATTGAATTTCGGGGAAATCCAATGCAAACTCAATTCCCTTATTTTCCAGGCCTCTATTGTTGAAAGGGGCATCGTATGCCAGGAATAAAGTGTCATACCGGACTGGCTGATCAGTGATTATAGGAGGCAGTCCATTTCTGGTTTCTACAATACCAAACACTCCCCGGTGCGCAATAAAAGGTTGGCGAACAAAGCTGGGGCCACCCTTGGTATTTTCAATAAACCCATTGACGGTATACCTGACGGCTCCCAGTTCACCGTCCAAACTCACTTCAAATTTATCAGACCTAAAACTTGTTAACCTTTCGGTTTCGGGTGTTATTTTTCTAGTGGTTACGACCAACAACCGTTCTTCGGGATTGGGAGCAAAGTAGTTGAAGTTGATCATGTCAATAAATCTGGGGCCTGGGGATAAGAAGTTCAGCCCTGGGATTTTGGAGTGAATACCATAGGCCAAGCGGATTCGGTGGTTTTGGCTAAGAGAAAAGGAGGTTTGGATCCTGGGCTGCCAATCTGTTCCGATGACTCTTTGTTCAGGGCCGGAAAGAAAGTAATGGTCAGTCCTTAGGCCAAGCTGCCAGGACCAGATATTCTGGCCAAGACGCAAATAAAAGCGATCCTCAACATAAGCGGAAAATTGATTCAATCCCGGAATTTCATCAAAGGTTCTGGGCCTATCACCGGCATTATAGTTTTGTCTTGGAGGTGTTTGCAGGTCAAACTGCCTGCCTAAGCCCGAATTTACATCATATCGGTACTCTGTACCCATCACCAACTTATGCGAAATGTCCCCAGACTTGACACTTTTAAAAAGCTCCAGCCTGTGATAGTAGTTAAAGGGGTTTCCTTCCACCGTGGTCATATTAAAATAACGGGCAGGGCCGAAGGGGACCACAGCAGTAGAGTCTACCATCAAAGTGGGCCTAGGGCCGACACTGGTAGTTATAAATTCTGTAAAAAAAGACCTTTGCCGGTTTTGGGTCAAAGAAATTGTCCCTTCCAGTCTATCGAACCAGCTTTGGTTTTGTAAAATAAAATGGCTGTTCCACCGAAGCATATAATCGGAAGATTCCCAACTGCGTTGAGAGGGATCCCTATCTGCCTGCATGGCCCTGGATGCAGTATTGATGCCAAAAGTAGCCCTGTTTCTAATGATCAGATCACCATTAAGTCCTGTCCATTGATGTCCCAGAGTTCCCTGACGGCGAACAAACCTGTTGAAGACATCCCTTGGGTCGGGTCTGGAATCCATAGCATCCAAATCAATACTGAAAGCATGGGATTTACTCCATTCAAAGCCTGCACCACCGGATACCTGAAGGGCATTGGGATTTGCCCTCAGGTTAAGGCTTGGTCTGAAAGCACCAATTCGGGTCTGCACGATCACTGCTCCTGCTGTGAAGTTTCCATGCCTTGCAGAGCCTACCCCTCTCAAAACTTCCACTGATTCTATCTGATCAGCAGGGATCTGTCTTAAATCAAAACCTTGGTTGGCAACTGATTGAAATGGAGGAGCGGTGTTGGGACTACTATTGAGAATATTTACATTGTTTTGAAGATTGGCATCATTTGACAGCGGGCTGCCGTCCATCACTATGGCAGTACCCATTTGTGCAACAGCATTACCTGCTCCATTGGTCGAAACCTGCCGTAAAAGAATCTGTTGTGGCGTATTGACATTTGGATTAATTGCTAACTGACCGGGAATCAACTGAAGTACATCTCTTAAACTATTGGGTTGAACATGTGCTATAGCATCCCTCACTATCACTGATGCCGTTGCCAACCCATGAACATTTTCCTTGGATATAACAGTAACTTCATTGAGTTCCAAGCTTCTTTCTTTAAGAACTAATGAATGATCAATGTCAGGTTCAAATACATTCAATGTGGTAACGAGACGCTCATATCCCATCATTGATATGATTATTTTTTTCTGACCATGGGAGAGCAGGGAAAAGGTTGCCTGTCCTTCAATATTGCTAATCTGAAATACCCCATCCGGCTCAATCTGTATTAAAGCACCGGTTATTGGCTCATTATTGCTATCAAAAATAGATAGCTTAAGGTCTGAAGAAGAGTTCTGTAAATTAATGCAGTGAACCAAACCAAGGATGAATAAAAGCATGAGATAATCGATAACAAAATGTATTTTTCAGTAAAGCTGACAGGTAACCATAAAGGATAGGCGAATCCATTAATAATTGTTGCTTTCATATTTCCAGAATTCAATTTATTTTCCAGGTATCTGAAAAGGGATCAAACCGAATTCTATAAATGCAACATTGTTGCAAATAAACCATCTTTTTCCCAGTTACGGAAGACTTTTTTGCATTTTTATCAAGAATATATCTTTTAGCTTGGCCACATTTTTTAGGCTCCCGACAAAAAATTGATGAATCCAGGTATCTTTAAAAAAATGCTTATCAATTTTTCGGTGGATACCCAAAGATTGAAAATGTAGAATTTCTTTTTTCAAGTAAGGACTGTTTGCTGAAGGGATACTGCCCCTGCAAAGTCTGTAAACCCTTGGAACCGGTAAAGTCTATGCCTTTGGAAATACGAAAACTTTTAAAGGAGATGGAAAGCAATCCTGACCTTAAAATAAATGATAGGGGATTACCTATAAAAAGCAGGCTGAAATGTTGGGAGACCCAATGGCTGTCCGTGCAGTGGCCAGTGCCAATGGGATGAACAGAATATCCATAATTATTCCATGTCATCGGGTCATCGGGAGTGATGGCAGGCTAACAGGCTATGGAGGAGGGATCTGGCGAAAAAAATACCTTTTGGATTTGGAGGCCGGCATGGATAAATGAACGGACTTTATTTTACAAAAATTTAAAATCCATTCAAATCTATATACTAAAACAAGCAACATCATAACCCATCAATGTTCGGTTGCGGACAAATTTGTTCGGGAGATCATGAGACATCTATGAAAAAAATAGGTTTAAGGGCATAAGAGTGTCTTTAGATTTGGCATGCATTTAGGTTTAATTATTTTCGAAAGTCCTAACCCTAGTCCGCAGTCCTATGTTGAAAAGTTACTTTAAAATTGCCTGTAGAAACCTTCTAAAACACAAGATCTTCAGTGCTATAAATTTTTTAGGCCTAACTGTCGGTGTGACTTCATTCTTGATAATTTTTCAGTATGTCAATTATGAGTTGAGTTATGACAGGTTTCATGAAAATGCAGATCGTATCTACCGGGTTCAGCATGACAGGTACTTTGATGGAGAGCTACAATATCAAAAAGCCCAGACTTTTATTCCTACAGGAGAAGCAATGATGAATGAATTTGTTGAGGTGGAAGCCTACACCACCTTATTCCGAATCAGCGCCGAATCGGATATTACCATGAGGCACAAAACAGAAAAGGGGGAATTAGTCAGCTTTTCAGAAGAGGAAGTTTACCATGCAAAAGGTGATTTTTTTAAAATATTTACCTTACCTATAATAGAAGGACAAAAAGAAATCAAAAGCATACCTGAAAAATCAGTGTTGATTTCCAAATCTGTTGCCAGCAGGTATTTTGGAGAAGAATCAGCTGTAGGGAAATTCATTAGCCATAATTATGTTGAGGACCATGAAATAATCGGAGTTTTTGAAGACTTTCCCTCCAACTCACATGTAAGTATGGATTTCATTTTTGCCTGGCAGAAAGTAACCGATGAGGCCAATGGTGGGGATGAAAACAATTGGCGCTGGGATGGATTTTACACCTACTTACTGCTGCATCCGGGATCCGATCCCGGGACATTGGAAAATAAATTTCCGGGATTGGTAGAAAAATATAAATCTGGCCAGTTAAATGAGCAAGTCAGTTCGGTACTTTCCCTTCAGCCTTTACCTGACATACATTTAAAATCCAATCTTTTAGCTGAGTTAAAACCAAACGGTGATCAAAAAATTGTCTTCACACTATTGGCTTTAGCTATTTTCGTCTTGTTGATTGCATGGATAAACTTCATAAATCTATCTACTTCAAGGTCTTTCGAGAGATTCAAAGAAATAGGTATCAGAAAAGTTATAGGTTCAGGGAAAAAAGAAATTTTCTTTCAATTTCTTCTAGAGTCCTGTCTATTGAACTTTATTTCTGTCCTTACAGCATTCTTACTGATATCCCTTTTCAATCCAATAATTAGCCCTCTTTTAGGCATTGATCTGGTAAATTCATTTCTCAACAAGGCCGGATTTTGGACCATCCTTTTGTTTATGATCATGTTGGGAGGTGTTGCCGCCAGCATTTATCCGGCACGTATAATGTCTTCCTTCAGGCCCGCAATCATACTTAAAGGCAATCAGTCCAGGGTACCCGGTAACACTTCCTCAATAATCAGGTATGGTTTGGTCGTCTTTCAGTTCGTCATATCGATATCATTGATCGGAGCCTCTTCCATGGCCTACAAGCAACTGAGTTTCATGAAAGATAAAAGTCTGGGGCTGAATATTGAAAATACTTTGGTCATCAATACAAAAGCTACTTTTGGACCTCCAGGATCGGATTCTGTATTTTTGGACAATCTGAATACCTTTAGGAATTCATTAAGAAATTATGAAAGCATAGCAGCAGTTACTGCTTCTTTTGAAATCCCTGGGAAGGAACACCAATCCATAATTCCTCATTTCAGGCATTCGAAAAACAAGGAAGAATTGGCCGCACTATACCTTACCAGGGTAGACTTCGACTTCATTCCTGCCCTATCTGTAAATCTCCTGGCAGGAAGAAACTTTATAGAAGGCAAAGACAATCAATCTACCCTGATTTTGAATATGGAGGCCATAAAAACCCTGGGCTATGAAAGTCCGGACGAAGCATTGGGCCAGGAAGTAATCTGGGGGAACCAGGCTCAGAACAAAGCAAAGATCATCGGTGTGGTAGATTTAAGGGCCACTGCCTACAAAAAAGAGAATTACCCGATAGCCTACACGCCCACCTTTTTCCCATTTAGATATGCCACCATTAAATTTGCAGAGTCCAACAATTTTACAGAAAATCAGATGATCCAAATGGCAAAAAATGCCTGGATGTCCAACTTCCCCGATATCCCTTTTGATTATTTCTTCTTGGACGAATTGTTTGAAAATCACTACAAATCGGATCATGACTTCGGTCTTGTACTTGCCCTGTTCACCGGACTGGCCATACTGGTTGCTTGTTCAGGTCTGTTCGCCATTGCTACTTTAACAGTGGAGCAGAGAACCAAAGAAGTTGGCTTAAGGAAAGTCATGGGAGCGTCTACCTCTCAGTTGTTGGTTTTACTCTCAAAGAATTTTCTGCTTTTGATTTTAATTGCAGGCTTGATCTCTGTACCTATCATCAAAACAGTATTGGAGATATGGCTCGAAAATTACCCTTACAAAGCGGCAATTTCCTGGTGGATTTACTTACTTCCTATTGGATTGATCGTATTGGTTTCGGCACTAACCATCGGTGGTAATATCCTCAAAGCATCCCTGGTCAATCCGGTAAAATTATTAAAGTATGAATAGTTAAGACTTACTAGATTCAAAGCTGTTGAAAACAGCAAAAACGGAGAATCGTCCGCTTCAACCACTTTTTATTATCGCCAGGATTGGCGATATGATCAGTGAAGAATATGAAGGAGGGGAAAAAGTCAAAGGACAAATTTCAGGAAAGTAAGGTGAAGCAGGGAATATTGATATGGTCTATCAGCATATCAATGTTGATGGGGCAATCCGCACGGGTAAATGTTGATTTAGTTCATACCTTATCAAAGATGGAACACTTCACTTAAAAGATCTCTGCCAATGAAACATTGAGACCTTTCCAGTGGTACCCAAATAAACTCCAAGGATTATTCTCATAAATATTTTTTTCTACAAACAGTCTTTTAGCATAGCTTCAGTAATTTCTATAGCTACCCGAATCAATGAGTAGCCTGAAAGGGAGACCATTCCATACCCCATGAAGAGGTGTGTATGCGTCCATGAGGATACCATCGGTGATGCCAAAAGAGAGCTGGATATATAAAGATCTATCCTACTTAGGGCGTGCTGAAAAACGCCAACAGGAGAATAAATGCTTTAAATTTTGATGAATACCCCGTTTGTCAAGTATTTTCTTTTTAAGCAGGTGCACGCTTATTCAATGATATAAATGATTTCCGTGCTCCTTAAAATTTCAAAATTCGAAATTTTAAGGCTAGTCTCAGGCATACCATCTTCTTCATTGGGCTCACTCGAAGTATAAGCATACATCTTCATTCGCCCGCTTTGAATCTGGCATACCTGAGACTTTTTCAGCAAGCCCTACTTAATCTATTTTATTTGAAGGTACAATGTGTTTCAAACAAAAATCAGCTTAGATTTTAAAATTGACGGAAACCACCAGTCCTCTTCCATCCGAAGGCCAAACACCCGCTCCAGGATACATGGTTGGTCGTTTGGTGAAGTATTGTCTGTTCAATAAATTGTTAATCCCTAATCTAAACACATACCGCTCTGATAAGGTAAAGCTACTGTTCCAATCAAAAACATGATATTCCGGTACCAAACCCAAAGCTCCGTCGGGAGAAGGAATAAGGGTATTCAAAGGATCTGCAAAGGACTCACTCACAAATTGGTGCTGAAAAAGCGATTTGAATTTACCGATTTCCAGGCTCAGTCCGCTACGGACTATCCATGCAGGTACTGATTCTATGCTGTTCCCTACAATAGAGATGTTTTCTGTTCCACTTCTTATGCTTCCTGCAACGTACTGCCCATCCATCAAAGAAGAAGCATTGAAAATGGAAAACTTTGACTTATGGCTGTTGTATAAAACACTGTTGAGCCACAATTCTATCCCATTTGTCCTACTATCTCCAATGTTACTTTTGGTGACAAAAGTCTGACCATCCACAACATCAATTAGGTTCCCAACGCGATTGCCTACGAATGTTCTGAAAAATGTCAGGTTGTATTGGAGCAGAGGATGCTTTCTATTTTCAATCCCTATTTCTGCATTGTAGCCAAAAGAATGCTCCAAGTTTTCTGCAATACGGGCAAATGGATCACCGGGAACCAAATCCTGAAAAAGTATTGGCCTATTGGCTTGTGAGACTCCTCCAAAAACCCGGAGACCATTTTCCTTAAACCATTGTCCATGTATCCCAAAAGTCAGAAAATTGTAGGGAATTTCCTGCGGAACATCTCTTCCTTCCAGATAATCAATCCTTCCCGTCATGATTGAACTTCCTTTTTCATACCTCAATCCAGGAGAAATGCTCAGGTTATCTCTTAGGTAAATTTGGTTTTCCAGTGCAAAAGCAAGGCTTTGGCTGTGCAGGGAAAGTTCCCTTTCGAAATCGCCCTGTACCGATAAATCAAATAGTGTGTTCGTACTTCCCTGCCCCCTTTGGTTCCTGTCGTTGATATTGTTGAAATACCTAATAGAAGCACTCAGGTCATTATTAAATCCCCCCAATTGGTATTGGTGCAGAAGCCTCACTTCAGAAGTTCTGCTGTTGTAATAATGTATAGCTACATTTCTTGGAGCAAATTCATTGGTTTCGGGACGGATGTCATCAATGGCTAGTGCATTACCGGGAAATTCCACAGAACTTCTAGACCCCAAAATCATGGAACTTACCCATTGGAGTTGGGTATTTGGGTTTATTGTCCAATCTACTGTCACAGCAGGCACCCATATTTCGGGGGTGTAAAAATTCCGGAACCGGGTGGACTGCCTCGGGTTTTCCTTAAACATCTGATCATTTAATGGCCCCGGAATCTGATACAGGTACGTGCTTCTGGAAAGTTCAGCTTTGATGTTCAGACCAGCATTTGCAGCATAGGCCAAAGAAAAATGCTGGGCATCTGAATCTGATCGGGCATTGTCTCTGTATCCACTGGATATCCTTTTTTGGTAGTACGCATAATATGTCCACTTCCCGGTTTTTCCTCCCAGTGAGTTGAAAGAAGAAAAAAGACCAAAAGAACCGACAGAGGTCATGTTTTCAAATCCAAACACTTTTGTTGTATCAGCCGACTTGAGCACATAATTGAGCATCCCACCAAACTGTTGTCCATATTGCAAGGCTCCTGTCCCTCTGATCAGTTCTACTCTTTCCACTGCTTCCATTGGGGTGGAATAATGGGAAGCAGGATAGCCATAAATATCTGTGTTGGTAATGATGTTGTTTTGGCGCACATTGAATTCCCAGCTTCTGTGGGCATCCAATCCTCTCAAAGAAAGGTTAACCTGATTGCCTGCCCCATCCATGTCATAGACAAAAGCTCCAGGAACTTGGGCAAAAATCTGTCTTCCGGTCTTTTCGGCAATATTGGCAGGAAGATCAACGATAGAAATCACCTCTGTTTTTCTACCGCCGATGGGCATGAGAAAAGATCGGTCAGACAGAGTTCCAACTGTGGGAAGTTCTTTAAATCCAAAAATCCCAATTTCTTTTAACTCTATTGTTTTTAGACTATCAACTTGACCGAGAGCACTGCTGATGGAAAACAAATAAACAAGAACCAACCTTGCAAAGCATTTCATCCCTTGTTCCGAACTTCTAAACACATCCATTTTATTCTCATTTTAGGATGACAATATTATTAAAATTAACTTTGGAATTCAATCATCCTGAGATTTATCATGATTATGGTAGAAAGTGTTAGTTTGAATTCACCGATAAATTTGTTGCTATCCTGACTTAACAATGATCACATCGGATTTTTAAATAGAAGCATTTACCACCCAAAATAACCTTTTGGAACAATCCCATTCATCCGAAGATATACCAAAGAGTATCCTCTGTGGTGATTGTTATGGTTTTCGACAATATTGAAAAGTCTCCAGGCAGAAATGGCTTCCTTTCCGAACTCGATCTCTTTTTCTAAGTCTTCGGAAGTCATTGATTCCAATGATTGGGTCATAAAGGCATACATGCGATCCACTTCGGCAATTGTCTCTTTCTTATTGAAATCACGATCCCTTTTGAAATCCTTGTAAGGATTTTCCAGATTGAGGCGGTTTGCCAATTGATTACAGGTAAAGATGGCGTTGTGCACATAGTGTTCCGAGAATGTCATTAATTCCGGTGTTGGTCTATAGCTGTACAGGCTATCTGGCATCTGTTCCAAAATAGCATAAGTATAAGCTTTGGATTTTTCTAATGATTCCATGATAGCAGACGCATGGTCAAAAGAAGCTGATTTTCCATCTTCCAATTTGGTTGAACAACTCCATAAGCTATGAAGTAGGCAAAGGATCAATAAGTATTTTTTCATGCAAATTTTGATTTAAAAGAGTAAAAGAAAATGACAGGTTTTATGAATTTTTGATATACACAGCCAAACCTAACAAGCAATACGCCCAAAGCTTTTCAACAAAATAAGACTAACTACTCATAAGGTTTTGAAAACTCTGGATTTTCTATAAATTCCAAATCTGTCAGTGTTTTCAAAAATGCTATGATGGCTATTTTATCATCATAAGTCAATGAAATTCCAGGCTTTGGTTGTTCACTATAAAGCATCCGGCTTGTATAAGGAGTATCCTTGATCCCATCGCTGTAGTGATCGAGCACTTGCCCCAGATTGCCAAATCGACCGTCGTGCATGTAGGGAGCAGTGATCGCAACATTTCTAAGAGAGGGTGTCTTATATGCTCCCATATCTTCATCTCTGAAGGTGATTCGATACCTTCCCAAGAATATTTTTTCATGCGATAAATCTGAAAAATCATCATCCAATCCATTGTTGTGGAATTGGTTATCTGTAAAGAGTTCCCCAGAGTGACAAGGGGAGCAATTGTTCCTGACTAATTCCAATCCTTTCAATTCTAGGCTGCTCAGTCTTACATTTTCTTCCTGTCTGAAATAACGATCATACTTGGAGCCCGCAGATACAAGTGTTTTCTGAAACAATGCCAATGCTTTAGCAACATTTTGAACTGTTGGCCCATCTTCATAGGCTTCGAAAAAGATCTCTACATAATCTGGGTTTGAGGATATTTTAGCATCCAAACCCTGTAAAGACATTCCCATTTCATCAGCATGTGTCAATGGTCCGAAAGCCTGCGATTCCAGGTTTTTTGAACCTCCATCCCAAAATAAGCCATTGTTCATCCAGACCATATTGAAAAGGGTTGGTGAGTGCCTTTCTAGCGTGTTACCTGAGACTCCGTGATTGCCCAAAGCTACACCATCAGAGAATGCCAAATGCTGTGAATGACAACTGGCGCATGATACCTTTCCATTGGCCGAAATGTTGGGGTCGTAGAACAATCTTCTACCCAGTTCCACCCCTTCTTTTGTCAAAGGATTGGATTCTTGAAATACCGGAGTAGGGAATCCCTCTGGAACCTTCATATTGATGAAAGTCGGGCCAGGCTGAGGTAGTTCTGGTTCTTCAATTTGAAAATCACAGGAGCTCAATATAGCTCCTGTGATCAAAACAAATGAAAAAAATCTCTTTGGGAAACTTTTCTCCACCATTTTCACATTTTACATTAATTACCCGAAGTAGAGGTAGCTGATTTCAATTCAAAGGAATTAAAGTAATTGTTTGTCAACTCCTCCATAAGATCTGGACTAGTGGCTCCGATGACAGTATTAACCCATGGAAGCTCGAAATCTACCACACCTTTTACATCCAAATTGACTATCACTTCAGAAGAAGTAGTAGAATTTATAGTAATCGGCTCAGCAAATTCGAATACCTTATCACCATAAAAATCATTAGATCCTGTTTCCCAATAGAAACTCTTCGACTCAGGTTCATCTTTTAGCCAAGTCATCTTTCCTGAAACCGATGTAAAAATATAGCTTGTAAACCACATCCAGTTGTCAGCAGCCATTCCATTCAAGGCATTCAATTCTCCTACTGTCAATGTCAGGTTATCATTGTATTTTGGTTCAACACCAATATGAAACTTGATGGCTTTATAATCACCTGCTGGAATATTTGCAATGTCAACTTTCTCTCTTTTGTTTGCAGGATATACTTTGTTGAAACTTCCGTCCTGGACAGGTATAGCATTGTTTTCCTCAATAAGGTAGTAAGAATTCGGAACCAAATGCTCTTCGCCGGATACATCAATGAAGCTTACGTTACTTACCCAATATCTTAACCTGGTAAATTCATATTCCAAATCAAATTCCCCTGATTCATTGTTCAGTTTATAAGGAAATGGTTTGTTCAATTCAAAATTGGCATCTCCATAGCGTGCATCAAAGGTAATGCTGACTTTCCCTTCTACAATTGCTGCTGGACCTTCAATCTCTACATATTGAGTTTCAACACATGCAGATAACAAAAGAATTATTAAGACTGAAATTAATATATTCGTTTTCATATTTTTTTGTTATTAAATTTGAAATTTTCTATTTTTCTATTGATTTATTTGGCAAAATTTATTGCCATTTTATTTTTTATTTATATTTTTTTTATTCATTTGAAAAGCTGAATACACTTTTCTTATCAACCTTACCAATAAACGCAATCATAGTCACTGAAAACCTCCCTTTGGATTCAATATGTACATGATCATCACTATTGAAACTTTGGCTGATGGGGAGTTGGTAGTTGGCATGGAGCATCATTTTGCTGAACTGAAGCTGAATTCCGGCTTGTCCAAAAGTATAATGTCCTCCACTGTTGACTTGATAGAAGCCTTCAAAAGTATGCATCCCGGCCTTTTCATGGTATATTCCAAGCATAGGAATGGGAATTACTTTTTCTGCTCTTGGCTTGTAAAATATACTGCCCTGTACATTGTACTGATTGCCAAACCTGTAATCAATGGCATTGGCGGTGTTGAATTTATAAACCCCTTCCACATTGAAACCCCAGCGGTTTTTCATCGTGGTATAGTTTGCCATGGAGATGAAGTCCCAAGACCCACTTCCCAACTGAAAATTTGGATTGATCAACTGAACGGTATTGGAGTATTCAAAATCGGCCAGAGGTGCTTTGAGGCCAGCACCGATCCAAAGATTATGCAGCCATGACTCCATGGGGTTTCCCTTTTGATCCAATACTTTGTAATTCAACAACATCATCGGATCACCAAATCCGTTCAAGGTTTCATTTTCATGACTTCCTTTCATCTGATTGTACATGTAAGGCAGGACGACATTGAGCTGTAACCTCTCCTTCAATGCCACTCTTCCCATGATATCCAATCGTTGGTAGCGGTCGTTGGAGTACTCCAGCTGACCAGCATGCCACATTTCTGCGTAGAAATGCGCTTGGGAGTATTTGACGCCTATAAAGTGGGCTTCATTTTGGGGAATGATCCCAAAATTAAATCCTCCCAAAGCACAGCCACAAGCTTCACAGGCTTTGGATTGCTGAGGGAGATGGAAAATTGAGACGAATAGGATTGCAATTAATTTGAAATATCTAGTCATTGGAATTGAAGAAAATAGGGTTAGTAAGAAATCCGGGATCGGTCAAGGTTTTCAGAAAAGCGATGATCTGTTCCTTTTCCTCAGCATTCAATGAAATGACAGGTTTTCCTGAAGCAAACACCTTCGGGTCAATACTGACCTGTTCTGCCACTCCTTCAGTATAATGGTCCAAGACCTGCTTTAGGGTCTCAAACCTTGCATTGTGCATATAGGGGCTCGTCACTTCAATGTTTCGAAGGGAAGGCACCTTGAACTTGGCCCGGTCCTGTGGTACTTCTGTGACGGTTTCCCTTCCCAGATCTGTAATATTGCGTTGCACGCCATTGTTTCTGTAACTCAGGTCTGTAAACAAGGGCTCTTGATGACAGCTTTCACAGTGTTGTCGAAAGAGCTCGAGGCCTTTTAACTCCAAGGAGTTAAGGGCCTGCTGATCACCTTGCACATACCTGTCATACTTGGAGTCAGCAGACAGCATCATTAGCATAAACTGACTCAGGGCATGCAACACATAGGGCCCAGTTACTTCCTCAATGCCAAAGGCATCCTTGAACAAAGCCGGATAATCCGCACTTCTGCTAATCCTCGCCACTACTTCTTCAAAGCTGAGATCCATTTCGATTTCTGATTCAAAGGCCAAAATGGGTGCAAAGTCCAGATGGGTCACTCCACCATCCCAGAAGAACTCCTTTTGGAATGCCAGATTGAATAAAGGAGGTGCATTTCTTTTTCCTTCTCTATCCTCCACACCGAAGCTGAATGGATGCAGCATGATATCCGCAAATGCATGGCTCTGAACATGACAGGAGGAACAGGATATGGAACCATCCCGGGAAAGAGAAGGATCATTAAACAACCTTCTTCCAAGTTTAAACCCTTTTTCATTGACCTGATTATTTCTGAAGGTGTAAGTCGGTTCAGGGAAATGTGCTGGTTTCTCAAACTTGTACACGTCAACTTTAGGATGCTCAGCAACTGGTTCACATCCATTTATCACTATCATAATTAACAAGAGTACAGGCCCAAAAAGCCTGACTCTTGTTTTGTAAAAGCTAATCATAAATTACTGATGGGTGTGATCCACAATAAATGCCCCTGCAAGTCTTTGGGCAAAAGGTTTACCGGCAGCAGGGGAATGGATGTTATTTTCCATCTCAAAATCTGCATCGCCAATGACTTTCAATAGGTCCATGTGGATGTGTGGAGAGGGACGTAGGCTTTCACTTACCCTGACTGTAGCATCAAAATCCAGTGATATCTCCACATTATTGTCGAAGAACCTTTGTGGGTCTTCGTTTTCAGATGGAATATTTTTCCATCCTCCGATATGCAACCTAACTCTGTTGGTGATATCCCCCTGCACAACCGGTGATGATGGAGAATGACCTTCAAAAAGGTAGTGGATAAATCCGGAATTCCAGTTCCAAAACCATCCACCAGCTGCTCTATCTAAAATACCACCAACAGCACCTTCTTGAATTCCGTCTTCTCTTACACCTAAGGTGAAGGTGATTTTATTGTACTGTCCGGCAGGAACATCCTTCAAATGGATATTATAAGTATCAGGCTCTCCTTGGACTACACGATAGTACCCTTTGATTTGGCTCGCATCTGCTGTAGCATTCATCTCATCCACGAATACTTCCCCATTTGGTCCGGAAAGCTTTACATGGCTGATGTAATAGCCAAATCTTGTGATGTTGAATTCTTGACCTTTGGCAGTCGTATATCGGTAATTGGTACTTCCCAATTCATCCAGGATCATGGTTTGGTTACCTACATAATTGTCAAATTTGACAATCATCTCTCCCATTTCATTGATGGTCGGGTTTTCTGATTCCTGACATGAGAATAGAACTACAACAAACAGCAATAGCATTGAACTGATATTTTTGAAAACTTTCATTTTGAATTTGATTTTTTAATTTCTGAAAATGTGGTTGAACAGGCCATACCTGTTCCACAAAGTGTCCGGAATGACAGTTTGCGGGAACTCTATAATAAAAAGCTTGCTGTTGCAGGTGGCCTGCCCAGGACCCTAAGGTAGCTTTGATAGGCCCTGTTTTTCAAAAACCCAACATGATCAAAGTCGGCTGCAAGGCAAAGCCTTGGAAGCTCAAGATCTAGGGAAAAAAGTGTAAACAAATTAAAATCAGAACGAAAATCCATCCAGCTGGATTCCTGATCCTGAGTTGCTTGGTCCAGCTGCTTATTTAGAAAGCACTGCCCATTACATTGGGACATGGGAATGTCCTTATTTTCACAAAACATCTCCGTAATAAACGAGCGGTTCAGCTGAAAATTGACACAAATAACCGAATAGACCATACTGTTGAGTATGATCATCCAAGCCATACTAATGACAAAAAGACTGCGTACCATGGATTTTCCTAAACTGAACTAGTCAGTAGCGGCTTACAAATAATTTATGATGATGGGACATCCCGGGGCATCGCCAGGATCAAATGAAGGTGAAAAATGGTTGTGCTGCGGAAACCTAAATTCCAAACAAGCTCCCTGATTTTTAAAAGGATAAAAACCAGAGAACCGAAACTTAGAATTAAGGTCAATCAGACCAAACAACCCAAGCTCAAATCTGTGGAGGAATATCAATTGAACTTATAAAATTGCTGAAAACAGGTTCAGAAAATTGTTCTGAAAAAGTAATATCAAAAGCTGCCATAGGTCCTGACAATTCCCAATCAGCTTGGAAAGCTATAAACTGGCCAAAGTCAAGGGAAAAGGAATGCTGACTATTCTGCTCCTGCTTTTCCTTCTCTGCTTTCAGTTGTTGGGCAAGGTAGCATTTACCATCACATTTCAGGTCCGGCTGCGCTTTGTTGATACAAAAATTCTCAATAACCGTTGCTTTGTTTAGCTCATAGGATCCTTGGATGAGGGAATACACCATTCCGTTCAATACCAAAAGTGCTGCCATGGCTATATAGAGCAAGCTTTTCAACATAGAGGCAAATGTAGGGCACAGAAGAATATTAAACAAACAGGTTTGAAATTGAATTTTTTAGCTCCTCTTTTACAGCTTCTTCTTTGGTTGAATGATTTCATCAGGGCAAAGCAGTAGAGGAGTTCTAAATCAATCAGTTGTAAAGTCCAATCAATCAAGCAATCTAATTCATAGATCTGAAAATATAGGTATCAAAAAAGGGGCTTCAAAAAACCATGAACTACAACAACAAAAAATTCAAAGCTGTTGAAAACAGCAAAAACGGAGAATCATCTGCTTCTACTATTTTCCATTATCGCCAGGAGGGCAATATGATCAGCACAGAATATGAAGGAGGGGAAATAGTCAAGGGACATATTTTAGGAAAGGTGGACGAAGCAGGAAATATTGATATGGTCTATCAGCATATCAATTTAGATGGGGCAATCCGCACGGGTAAATGCAGGTCAAGTCCATACTTTACAAAGGATGGAAGACTCTGCTTAAAAGAAGTCTGGCAATGGAACTATTGAAACCTATCAAAGGGATTGTAAGAAATATCTATTAGAAAAATATTTGGGGCTGACACGGGTTCTATCCTTCTAAAACTTACCAAACAGTATTTTGTATTGATTTATTGGTTTCATTTGTGTTAGCTACACCTTTTATTTGGTTTGGCGCAAATAAATGGTTACAGAATTTCGCTTATCATGTAGAAATTACTCCTTTTCTTTTTATCAAAGCAGCATTACTGATAGGAATAATTACAATGTTAACTGTTATTTTTCAATCTATAAAAGCTGCATATGGGAATCCTGCTAAAGTACTTAAGGGGGATTAAATGAATTCTATAACCCAAGCATCCGTTAATTAAATCTCAAATTCACAATGCTATTGGGTAGATTTGAAAAGATTTTATATCTATTTCAAGTATTCACTCAAGGACCTCCTACAGAAAGCTAATCGGATGCTCATCAAAGTTATATTTGGGTCAGTGCCAAAGAGAGTGGGGATTTTTTCACGAAGAAACGAATCGTGGCGGAAACATCCCCACTCCTACTCTACTCATTCCCGGAATGTGTAGATCTGTGGATAGACATTGCAAACCAAAAAAGTACTTTACTCCTTTCCTTGACATCTAAAATTTTCAGGCAATCAACCTTGAAGGCCTCTGTATTTTAGATCACAGAATTGAAGGAAAAAGTAAAATTGACCCACCCCCATAAACACGATTTTTTTCATTTTTTTCTCATTGAAAAGGGAGGCGGTTACCAGAGGATGGATTTCGCCAAACCATAAAGACATTTAAAGCTATAATCCTCAAAATCTCAAAGCCCTCCTTTTCTGGTCGGGCGGATACATTTGAATTTTCTATTCGGCCTGGTAAAAATGGTTTCCCATGGTTCCTTTTGAAAGCCCCAACTTGGAAGCTATTTTACACGCTGTAAGATTCTCCAAACCCTTCAATAAGGAAATTTGCTTTTGTTGTTTGGGGAAATTCTCGGTCGCCTTTGAAGATAACATATTTAATTCTTCATGTATCACCTCACTTTCAGCGATTCCGCTTTCCTGTCCTAGGTGTTGGATTGCATATTTCTGATTGGCTGTCTTTCTAGCTTCTGATTTTACTTTTTTATACAGTTTGGATTTTAAAATTGTAAGCAGGTATGTATTGAAAGAAAAATCAGGATTGAGGTTTTCCCGCTTTTCCCAGATTAAAATAAAAATTTCCTGGACCAAACCTTCAGCATCTTCTTGGGAAACAGACATTCGCTTTGCTATATGGATCAATTTAGGAGAAAACAATTCACATAAATTTGAAAATGCTTTACGGTCTCCGGATTTTGTCCGGAAAACCAGATTGGTTATTATTTGGGAGTCAAGAGTATTCATAAGATTAGTGAAAGCAAATTATTAAATAAGTCACTTGCGCTTAATTGATTTTACCGATTTGCAATGAAACTGAACATCACCCAACTCCAGAAGAAAACCAGAACTCCGTAATGATTCCATAAAGTGTAAATATTACACTTTTTTTTAAAAAAACACCCATTTTATCCCCGAAAAAAATTAAGTTTATGATTTGATTTCCAAAATAAAACAAAAGCTAAACCTATTAACCTGTTCATTTATCCATGAAACTTTACAAAACTGCAAAAGGAATAATAATTGAATTCAACGAGAAGTTTTACTTCAAAAGCAGCCTAAACTGGGACAATTTTGTCAACAGGGATAACCTCTATCAACAAATTAAAGCAGAAATTCCACAGCTTAATGAAATTGAATTCGGGGAAGAAATTCTAGCTCCAATTGGTACGCAGGAGATTTGGGCCTCAGGGGTTACATATATGAGAAGCCGGGAAGCAAGGATGGAAGAATCCAAAGAAAGTGGAGCGGCAGTCTTTTATTCTCATGTTTATGAGGCCGAAAGACCAGAGCTGTTTTTTAAATCCAGCTATTTTAGAGCATCCGGTCCAAGCGAATCTGTTTATATAAGAAAAGACTCCCAGTGGAACGTTCCTGAGCCTGAGCTGACTCTTTTTGCAAGTACTTCAGGTAAAATCGTCGGTTATACCATCGGAAACGACATGAGCAGTAGAGACATTGAAGGAGAAAACCCCCTTTATCTCCCACAGGCAAAGTGTTATGAAAGAGCCGCTGCAATAGGTCCATGTCTATATGTACCGAAATCCCCCATTGACCCTGATACAAGCATCACAATGAAGATCATTCGAAAGGGTAAAGAAGTTTTTCAGGGGCAGATTTCGATCAATCAAATGAAAAGAAAGCATACTGAATTAATAGAGTTTCTGTATAGAGAAATGCATTTCCCAAATGGAGTTTATTTAATGACAGGAACCTGTTTGGTCCCAGATGACACTTTCAGCTTACAAGTTGATGATCAGGTTAAAATCAAAATCCCTGAAATCGGAGAGTTGATTAATACCGTCGCAATAATGCGCAATTAAATCAGGTGTGATCTGTTATTCTGAAAATTATTAAAAGCATACGATCGAAAAAAAACATATTACTTATTTAAAATTGAATACACTATGAAAAATACTTTTGACGCTATTTTTGAACAGGCTCAAGATGCTTTTTTAAGCTATAAATACCTTTCGGGAAAGAAAAAAGCTGGATTCTTAAATGAGATTGGCAATGGTCTGGAAAGAATCAAAACCAAGTTGATCCCATTGGCATCTTCGGAATCAAACCTTCCTGAAGGAAGAATTACAGGTGAACTTGGACGTACTGTAGGTCAGATCAGGCTTTTCGAGAAACTTATTGAAGAGGGTAGCTGGGTGGAAGCCACCATTGACCATGGTGATCCTAAAAGAACTCCTGCACCAAAACCTGATATTAGAAGGATGCTATCCCCTTTAGGTCCTGTAGTTGTATTTGGGGCAAGTAATTTTCCCTTAGCATTTTCTACAGCAGGAGGAGATACAATTTCAGCCTTGGCAGCTGGATGTCCAGTAATTTACAAAGCCCATCCCGCCCATCCCAAAACATCCAATCTGGTAGCAGAGGTTATCTTTGAGGCTTTATCTGTATCAGGTTTGCCTGAGGGCATATTCACACATGTTGAAGGTGGAATACCGGAAGGTCAGAAATTGGTCAAGCATCCAACTGCCAAAGCTGTTGCCTTTACAGGTTCTTACTACGGAGGTATGGCCCTCTTTGAACTGGCATATCAAAGGGAGGAGCCTATACCTGTATTTGCTGAGATGGGCTCAATCAATCCAGTTTTTGCTTTCAAAAATAAGCTTGAAAAAGAATTGGACAATCTTGCCAGATCCTATGCTGCTTCATTGACTTTGGGAGCAGGTCAGTTCTGCACAAATCCAGGACTTATTTTTATACCAAAAACTTATGCAAAACAATTTTCCCAAGCCGTTCAATCAGAATTGAATGAGGTCGTTGCAGCCCCAATGTTACATGAAGGAATTGCTAAAAGCTATTATGCTGCTTTGGATCAATTCCAGCAAAGACAGGAATTAGATTGGATTAAAGTCTCAGAGAAAAAAGATTTGGAGCATTTGAAATTAGCATGAAATAAATCTATCCATTAAACCTATACCTAAGATAACCATGAAAAAGCACCTTGTTTTTACCTTGTTTTTTTTCTCGGTCGCATACCTGTCTTATGCCCAATCCGGGGAAGTTATTGAGGACTTTAAACCTTCAAGTCTCAATCAGCCTGGCAAAGAGTATCCTAAAGTCAATTCACAGGGATATGCCAGATTTCGCATAGAAGCTCCTGAAGCCCAAAGTGTCAAAGTAAGCCTGGGATTGGGCGGAAGAGGAGGCACTACCCTTTCCAAAACTGAAGATGGGTTTTGGGAGGGGACAACAGAGGGCCCTTTGGATGAAGGATTTCATTATTATAATATCACTGTGGATGGAGGAAAGTTTAATGACCCGGGAGCATTGAATTTCTTTGGCTCCATCCGATGGGAAAGTGGTATTGAAATTCCAGCACATGACAAAGAATTTTATGCCCTGAAAGATGTGCCCCATGGCCATGTCCACCAGATCCTGTTTCCTTCCAAATCTACGGATACTTCCAGAAGGGCCTTCGTCTATACCCCTCCAGGGTACCATAATGAGTTGGACAAATCTTACCCTGTGCTTTACCTGCAACATGGTTGGGGGGAAGATGAAACGGCCTGGACTAATCAGGGTCATGCAAATCTCATCATGGACAATTTAATCGCAGAGGGTAAAATCAATCCCTTCATCATTGTGATGACATATGGAATGACCAATGAAACAAAATTCGGTGGCTTGAGGGATTTTGACATCACTCCTTTCCAAACTGTTTTAGTGGATGAGCTAATTCCTTATATAGATTCAAATTTCAGAACCAAAGCCAACCGAGAATCCAGGGCAATGGCAGGTTTGTCCATGGGTGGTTTTGAAACAAAATTGATCACCCTGAATAAACCTGAAGTCTTTTCACACTATGCGCTATTTAGCGGAGGAATTTATGAACCTGAGGAGCTGAAAGATCATGATAACCTAAAATTGGTCTTTATAAGCTGTGGAAGTTCTGAGAGTCCGGATAGAGTTAAAGAATCCGTAAAAAAACTACAGGAAGCTAACTTCAATGCAGTTTCATATATCTCGGAAAATACAGCGCATGAATTTCTTACCTGGAGAAGAAGTTTGTATCAGCTTGCTCCTTTACTGTTCCAATAATAACTGAAAAAACCGAGCAAATTCAAGGGAGTCAAAGTTGCAGGGTTTAATTTAAATCAGGCAATTTCCCTGTCAATTAACTTAAAGTATAATACTAACCTCATGATTATGAAGCCATCCCTAAAGTCAGTCTATTTAACTTTCATTGCCGGTACATTTTTTTGTTTTTGCCAATGCAATCCCCCTTCGGAAAATTGGGTAAAAAAAAATGAAACCCTGATTGAGAAATATGGACTGGAAAAAAGAATTCTTGATCAGGACCTGAATACCGACATTTATGCCAGCCTTGATGCCGGACAAGTTGTTAATCTAAACAGTTTTGAAAATCACGAATTATACCCTGGAGTTCAGGCCA
Organism: Arthrospiribacter ruber; assembly: GCF_019343195.1. Lineage (GTDB taxonomy): Bacteria > Bacteroidota > Bacteroidia > Cytophagales > Cyclobacteriaceae > Arthrospiribacter > Arthrospiribacter ruber. The sequence continues at coordinate 46,736 of NZ_RPHB01000013.1, read as the reverse complement.
AGTTCTTTTGGGGCACTGGTGCAATGGTCGCTATCTTAAACCTGGCGCCACAGGCTGAAATTCCCGGAGAAGCTGTTTTATCAGACAAGTTTGTTTTTGTTCTCGAAGGAGGTGTGGATTTTACTGCTGATGGGAATACCCTATCCATGGAGGCATTGGACAGGGAGGCCCCTACAGGTATTCATGGAGGCACGCCTAAGCTTGACTTTATTTACCTTGAGAAAGACAGTAAACAGGCAGTTCAGGCAGGAAACAAAGGTGCAAAATTAATGGAAGTTTACAGCCCTCATAGGCTAGACTATCTTGAAAAGGCCGGAATGGATACCAATGTCGATTTCAGCAACACTTTAACTTCCCGAGCTTTACCGAATATAGAATCAAACAAAGTTTACGATATTTATTCCATCCAATTGACCAAGCTGGCTTCTGGAGCATTTTCCAGATTGATTTCAGGAAAAAATATCCTGTTAAGCTTTTTCTACCTTGATCCGGATTCATCATTTGAAAACCATATTCATCCCGAAGAGCAAATTCAAATTACCCTGCGCGGTTCAGCTAATGAATTGCTTTTGGACGAAGAGCACTTCATGGAGGAAAACGATCTTGTCCGGATTCCCGGCAATTTTGTTCACGGAGTTTCAGTTGGAGAAAAGGGTTTTGATGGTTTGGATATTTTTTGGCCGTCAAGGGCGGATTACCTGGCAAGGGCAAAGGAACAAAAAGAATTGTTTGAATCTATTATTCCGGAAGGGTCAGAACCAACTTTGGTTATTGACGGTAAATCCACCCAGCCGGAATTGTTTTTCACGGAAGGGCCAAAATGGATGAATGGTAAACTTTACTTTTCAAACATGTTTTTTGATGAGGATTTCAATGCTGACCCAGAAAAAAGTTCTATCGTAGAAATGGATAAAGATGGTAACTACAGAAATATTACAGAGGGGAAAATGCAAGCAAATGGACTTTACCCCTATAAAAACGGCAATCTGATTGTTTGTGATATGATGGGACATCGTGTGGTGGAAATGACAACTTCCGGTCAGGTGGTCAAGGTCTTGGCAGATTCCTATGATGGAAAGCCTATTGATGGACCAAATGACATTGTCACTGACAGTAAGGGAGGCTTTTATTTTACCGACCCCCAATTCACTATGGAGGAAGAGAAATTCCAACCTGGCCGAGCTGTATATTACGTGAGCCCTGTGGGAGATATTTCCCGTGTTACCGAACCCAATGAATTTGCCATGCCCAACGGCATATTGCTCTCTGTTGATGGAAAAACCCTTTATATCAATAATACCTACGACAAAGAATCCTGGTATCCTGTTCAGAGTGAAAAAGACAATTACATCTGGGCTTATGATGTCAACGAGGACGGTTCCATTCAAAATGGCCGCCAATTTGCAAAAGTTTTATTGGTAGGAGATGTTTTGGAAAGAAAAGGCAGGTCTTCAGGAGCAGATGGGATGGCCATAGATACAGAAGGTAACCTATACGTAGCCACTTATTACGGAGTACAAATATTCAATTCAGCTGGGCAATATATAGGTATGGTCAATCTGCCCACATTTCCGATCAGCTTAAGCTTTGGTGGTGAGGACATGCAGACACTTTATATAGTCAGCTTCAGCAATGTTTATAAAATCAAGACAAACAAGAGCGGATACATCAACTACGCCGAATAAACATGAAAATATCTTAAAACCCAATGAGATTTTCTAATTCTGATACTTTCACTTTACACCCCCTATGAAAAAGCTCTTGTTGATTACTGGAATCTTAATTGGGTCTTACATGGGGAACCTAGTTGTCCAGGACACAAATAAAATTCCCGTCCTCATCGTAGATGGCTTCAGCAATCACGATTGGAAACAGACAACTAAAGTCACCAAATGGATTTTGGAAGAGACTGGAATGTTCCTGGTAGATGTGTCAACGATCCCAATAGACAGTGTACAAAGATTGGCCTGGCGTGCTGATTTTGATAAATATGCAGTTGTTATCCAGAGCAGCAACAATATCTGGGATCCTAAACTCAAATGGTCTCCGGAAGCGGAAAAGGACCTGGAAGACTACGTTGAAAATGGAGGTGGATTGTTTATTCTCCACTCTGCCAACAATGCATTTTCCCATTGGCCTGCTTACAACCAAATGATCGGAATGGGCTGGAGAAACAAATCCTATGGCTACTCTTTGGAAATAAGCAAAGATGGCAAAATCATCCGTCATGCCCCCGGAGAGGGTGAAGACACAGGGCACGGTGACAGGTTTGACGCGCTGATCCAGATCATTAACCGTCATCCGATCAACAGGGATTATCCCGATCAATGGAAGACTGCCAACACAGAAGTCTATTATTTTCCACGGGGACCGGCAGAAAACCTTACTGTATTGTCCTATGCCTATGACAGTACCGGAACCCAAAGGAAATGGCCCATTGAATGGGTAGTCAATTATGGAAAGGGCAGGGTGTACAACTCTAGTATGGGCCATCTTTGGAAAGATGAGATCTATCCTCCGGCATTCCGGTGTATTGGCTTTCAGACTACCATCATCCGGGTTACGGAATGGCTGGCAACGGGAGAAACCACCTACCCACTACCTGGAAATTTTCCCACTAAGGATAATGTAAGTCTTAGAAATGAGCGTGCGTTTCTGAATCAAGAAAATAACATTCCTTTTCAATAATCAATGAAATGACATTTGTCCACAGAGGGCTTTAAAATTCAAATTTATGGATGGGTTCTTTAGGGAAGAACACTTGATAAATTGAAGATGACCCAATCAAAAATCCAATATCAATCCTTAAAAATCTTCTGGGCAAAATCATGCAGGGATTTCCTCCAGACCTGCCATTCATGATCACCGGGAAAAGAAGCAAATTCCACCTTCACCCCTTTGGTTTGAAAGGTGTCGATCAGTTTTTTTGTGGCTGCAATTCTCATATCCTGCTCTCCAACTGAAATGTAAAAGACCTTTAGGCCAGCATTGAAAGTCTGTGATTCTGAAAGAATTCCCGGAATGATAGTTTCAGGATCAAAATCAGGCTCCGCTTCCCTTATCCCCCCAAACAATCCTGTACTGAATATTCCAATATAGTCGAATTGGTCCCTATTTCGAAGACCGGTGTAGAAAGCTTGTCCCCCACCCATTGACAATCCTGCCAAAGCCCTGTTTTCCTGATTTGGTTTTGCCCTGTAATTGCGTTCCACAAACGGGATGATGTTTTCAAAAAGTTCTTCTTTGAATGCATCCATGGCTTCATCTGTATATCCTCTGGCATTCATTCCCGGTTTGGTGACATTGCCATTAGGAATAGCAACTATCATCGGCTTTGCTTTTCCTTCTGCAATCAGGTTGTCAAGGATAATGTTGGTTTTTCCCTGTTCCGCCCACCCCCTTTCATCTTCTCCTCCCCCATGTTGGATATACAATACCGGATAGTGGACACTTTGATCCTGATCATATCCTGGAGGTGTATAGATGTTGATTTTCCTCCAGGAACCTGTGGTTTTCGAGAAATAATTCACCGATCTGAGCTCTCCATGCGGAATATCCTTCAGTTCATAAAAGTCAATACCTGCTTCATGAATTTCTATTGCACTTGCCATCCTTCCCATACCATAGAAAGTTTCACTCGCAGGGTCAGCAACCTTTAATCCTTGAATGACCAATGAATAATAATGGAATCCCGGATCCAATGGATCTGTTCTGACTTCCCAAATGCCCTGTTGATTTTTATGCATGTCATACATTTTTCCGGCGATATCTATTTGCATTTTACCGGCATTGGGTGCATTGACCTTAAACAAAACGGTCAAATCTTCAAAAATACAGGGGCAATCATTGGGATTGATATTGCTTGGAGCCGGAATTGATCCTTCAGCAACCTGGGCAACCGAATCTTGGACCCATTGGAATGAAGCCAATGTGAAAACCACATATATAAAGCTAAGTTTTGTTAAGCGCATGTCAGAAAGTTTGGGTTTTATGTTAAAGAATTTTTTCGAGGTCTTTAATGCCTGTTATCATTTCCCACCACATCATATCCTTTCCATTTATACCCTTTGGAAAGAGCAGTAGCTGCTGGCCATGCAATATCATGTTGCTTACTGGCAACCCATTTTCTTCGGTTGGCTTCCGTATCAAAAACGATCATTATCTGATAATTGTAAGAAGTCTGCTCTGCTTCAATCTCCTTAGATGTTTGCTCAGGATATATTTTTAACAATTTTGAGCTAAGATACCCTTCCTGGACCGTCATTGCAGGCACATAGATGGAATGATACATATCCTCAAAAGCCTCTGCATGTTGGTTTTCCACTTCAAATTCCATTTGCAGTGCCATGGCAGCAGGTGAATTTGAGTTTTTACCCAGGGCTGAAGGTTTGTTTTTAGAGGGATTGATACCGATGACCAACAACTCTAAATCTTCATTTCCTTCATTTGAAAACAACAGTGTCTCACCAATTCCCCCTTGAAAAGCATCGTGCGTTTTAAATTCTCCTGAATCATTTCCTATTTGTACACTTCCACTTCCTTTGGTGACATAATAGACTTCCTCAATACCGTCCAATTTTCTACTAATTGATTTTTTACCGGGCTGAATGACAACATGGTCTACATGATTCCAGTCAGTAGCAAATATTTGAGGACCAAAAATCCTGCGGTACAGGACTCCTTCTCCATTGAAGGTAGAAGGACTCCCTTTGAGCTTTTCCTTTTCCAATCTGCCATTTACAAAGGTAGGCACCTCATCCTGAGCGACTCCTACACGTGTATCACCTAAATCAAATGCATCAGTTTTACCCTTTTCTCTGCTTACTGCAAAATTCAGCCAGGTAAGGTTTTTATCTGTCGCATTGTAGATAGCATGAGAATCCCCCATTTTACATGGCACTATTGCGGGTGCTTTAATCGTACTGGTTCTCCCATTTACTGTAAACTCAGCTTCGCCGTCTAAAATGACAAACATTTCTTCAATAGAATGATGAAAGTGATGTCCTATTCCTGATTTGGGATGAATATTTCCTGCATGCAAATAGAGGAAGTTTGAAAACAAATCGTCCCTTCCTATCAACTGGGTAAAACCCATTGTGCCGGCTCCTTCATGAACTGCTGAAAGGTCTCTATAAGTTGTCGATTCGTTTGAGATAATTCTGTCTTTCAGAGATTGAGCTGATAGATGCGTAGAAATTAATAGTAAAATGAGATAAATTGCATTTTTCATAGGGTAGGTTGTTTTAGGTTTAACAAGGTGTAATGGTTATCATTATTAATTTGTCAATAGAACATAATCAGACCATTTATCTTAATCCATTGGGGGCAGGCTGCTTTTTGGGAAGTGAATAAACTACATATCCTCTAGGCATAGCACCTGGCTTCTTAGAATGGTTATAACTGTCTTTGGTAAAATTAGAGGTTGCATTGATCACCAAATACTGATTGCCGTCCAATGTGTACATGCTGGGTTGGGCATTTATTTCATGACTAGTCGTTTCTTCCCACAAAACATCTCCATTTTCTGCATCTAAGGCATACAGCTTACCTCCTTTTGCTGTGGTGAACACCACTCCAGTGGAGGTCACAATCATTCCCTTTCTCAATACTCCCCCTGGAGCACCCAAACTTTGGTCTCCCTTAGCATATAGGGAGTCTTGGCCAACAGGCCTTCTCCATTTGATGACACCCTCGTTCAGATCATATGCAAGGATCGATGACCAGGGTGGCGCTGCTAAGCCTGGCCAATCCAGACCATAATCTGTAGAGTACCGGACATCTGGATGAATTACATCTTCAGGGTAATCCGACATGGGCAAACTATGGTTTTCATCCGGTAAAATTTTCACCCCACCAGAAGCTACAACAGGCCCCTCTACTTCCTGAGCCTCAAGATTTCTCCTAAAGTTAAACGTTCTGGGGTTCCCTCCAAGGTATCGGTACAATGCCTTTAAGGTTTCCTCATCCACGTGAACAAAACCGGGCATTTGTCCCTTTCCATTCAGCACTGTATTGCTAAATTCATCATAAAAAAGATGTTCACCAATATTCTGTAATGGTGGTCCAACACCTCCTTCCATTTCTGCTCCGTGGCAGGTTTGGCAGGATGCCTTATAAAGTGTTTTCACTCGGTTGATTTGCCCAACTGACATGTCCAGTTTGGGTGGTTCTACTTTATTCAGTTTGTAAATGGATGCATGCTCTTGGGTCAGAATGTACATGATGCCCTTTTCAGGATCTGCGGCAGTATTTCCATAGTTTGAGCCCCCGAGTGCTCCTGGCATCATGACAGTTTCATACTTGTCAGATGGTGGGATGTACAAACCTGATTTTGCTTCACTTAAACGTGTATTCCACACCTCTTTTATGCTATCCGGAAAATATGGATTCAAGGTCTCAAGACTTACTTCACTCCTTGTAAATTTTGGAAGAGAAGGTATAGGCTGGGTTGGCCAAGCTTCCTCTCCTGGCATTTCGCTAGGAGGAAATGGCTTCTCTTCAATCGGAAAAACAGGCTCTCCTGTATCCCTGTCAAAAACAAAAACAAAACCGTGTTTTGTGGCAATAGCTACCGCCTCAATCCTTTTCCCATTTCGATTTAATGTAAGCAATTGCGGAGCTGGGGATAAATCATAATCCCAAAGGTCATGATGAACTGTCTGATAATGCCATAATCTTTTACCCGTCCTGGCATCCAATGCAACCAGTGAGTTTCCAAATAGGTTACTTCCGATCCGGTCAGCGCCATAATAATCATAGGTTGGTGATCCCAATGGCAGAAATGCGATTCCCTTTTCACTATCAACTGTTATTTCGCTCCAGACATTTACACCTCCTACATATTTATAAGCGTCTTTGGGCCAGGTTTCATAGCCGAATTCCCCGGGATGAGGAATAGTATGAAAAATCCATTCCATTTCACCGGTGATGACATTATAGGCCCGGACGTGTCCAGGTGGTGAAAAATAATTCTCTCCTGTCGCAGAACCAATTATTATCAAATCACCATACAACACTCCCGGCATCATGGGTTGTATCCTCCGAATTGAGGATGGAGGCCTGTCCAAGCCGGCCCTAAGGTCCACATAGCCATCATTCCCAAAACTATTAATGGATTGTCCAGTCATGGCATCAATTGCCTGGATGGTATTGTTTATTGTGAAAATCAAACGTCTATCGCTCTTATCCTCATTTTCCCAATAATTTATCCCTCGCCTGGTTATTCCAATCAGATTGGAGTGAATCCAAACTTCCTGACCATTTTTCACATTTAAAGCTATCAAAGAATTATTTTTCCCCATGACATACATAAGGGTATCTACTATGATAGGACTAAAAAAATAAGGTATATCATCTTCGGTAGGATAGGTCCAGGAAACTTCCAACTGATTCACATTTTCCGGAGTGATCTGCACTGCATTAAAATACTTGGACTGTTCAGGACTTCCTCCATAATGTGTCCAACTTGACAGAGATCTTTTTTGAGAGCTCTGCTCACAGGACAACAGAACCGAAAGGCAAATTGAATAAAATAGAAAAGGGAAAAATTTGATTTTGGTTTTTTGAGGGTTCATTATCAATCATGGTTAAAGTATAAATCCAATTTACAATCATCCTATGAGCATGGTGCATTTGCAAAACTTGAGTCTTTAATCCTGTAGAAGATAAAACTAAAGAGTTTTTTGATTTTATAAATCTATGGTTAACTGGCCTTTTAGCAAAAGTAATTACATGAAGAATCTACCGTTCATAAATTTTTAGTGTTTTTTTGACACTAATTAAAAAATCTTCCAAAATTTAAACTTGTACTTTCAGTGCAAATCAAGCATGTATTAATTGCTTCAAACATACATTTGCAAAATCCGGAAATGATTGGATTTGGGAGTTTTTAAATAGAAGAAGTTTAGTGACAATTGACCTTCAATGAGCTCAGAAATTTTCTTATCTACAAAAGATCCTGAGGTGGCTATAAGTTAATCTGTAATAGTAAATTTAAAGCTGCACTTGACATACTCTCTATCAGAGTCATGACATTGTTGTATCTGTTCCCCATCCAGCTGACAGAGAACAAATCCAAGGTTTTCTGAAGTAATCATAATGATGTTGCAGACTTTCCACTCCTTGCGCTGGAGCTTTTGATGGCCAATTATGATCCATCTGTCTGCTTGTCCATGCTCTGAGTGCAAGGGGAAACGGAATTAATCCTGCTCAGAAAACTCTTCCTGTTTAAGTCCCTTGAAAAATCCACACCATCACATCAGAAACATGAGCAGGGGCAGGCATAACTTGGAAGGCATTAGTAAGAAAGAAAAAAATACCTAAAACATACTATGAGAAAAAGTTGTATACGGTTCAAAAAATCTGAGGAGATCCCTTATGAAAGAAAGTGGGTAAAACCGTTCCAAGAATCTGATTCGAAAATTCTGACAGCAGTTTTGTTAAAAAATGCCATATAAAAAGATATAGAATGAGATCAGAAAAAGCCAGTAGAGGCACATTTCACTGAATAAATCGCGGCTTTTTTCTCCTAAAAAACACAGATGTTTAAATGTAAGTAGCTTTAAAATTGGGAAGAATGTTATTTTTAAAGCCTTTCTAAAAATTTAAAGCAATTGAAGAGGCTATGCTTAAAGCAAACCCCTTCAAACCTCCAAATATTGGTTCTTAGTTACTTTCAAGTATTCTTTTCCTTTCCTTTTCGTATTCCTCTTCAGTTATCAATCCTTCATCAAATAGCTGCTTTAGTTCCCTAAGCTGTTCTGCTTTTGAGCCATTTTTCACTGGTTGTTGAGGACTTGGAGAAACTTGATCTGCACCGGTAAGAGGAATCAATTCATAGGTTCTGGATGGCTTGTACTTCATCGTCCAAAGAAATGGAAACAACAAGAATACACCTCCAATTATGGCTCCAACATCCGCCTCTTCATTCCTTGAAAAAGAAGTATTCAAGGGATTATAGCCATCCTTTTCAAGTTTAACGGACGTTGTTGAGCCTACAATTTTAGAGTCTGAATGGGAATAAGGTGTCGTACCCACAGGCTCACCATTAAGATAAACTTTTGCACCACTTGGATTAGATTGGATTAAAGTGGTACTGCTACAACTCATAAAAAAGATAGTTACTCCTAAAATAATAGATGTAGACTTGATAAAGGATTGCTTTTTCATTTTAGTAAATTTTAAACATTATACACAATAAGACAAAAATAATATTTTAGTATAATTATAATTCATTTTTTTCAATAATAAATCTATTTATTTGATATATTAATTATATACATTTCAAAATATGTATATCCGCAATTATACCACTAACCAATTTAAATAAGGGCCTATATAAATCCGATACTAATAGATAAAAACCATGAGCGGAAATGAAAGAGCCTCCTGGACAGGAGGTGCTTTGGGTAATTTGCTGAAGAATGAAACCGTCGAAGATCTAGAACAGGTCAGCCGAGTACTTAAAGTGAACGCATTGCTGAGCGTAAAAGATGAATTTGGGGATTTTGAAACATTCAGGACTTCTGAGTTCCTTTTTGCAGAAGATGGTTTCCTGGATATTTTCCCTTTTCCATTGGTAGAAGTAAGTGCAGCAGGGGTTTTGGGAAGTCTGGATAAAATCCTTATTTCTGAATCTATGGTCATCAAATATTTGGAAATATATGCGGTTAGAACCTCTAGAAATTATAGCAAAAAGGTAAACGTCGGATTGGTTCTGCATTTTGTCAACCAGACTGAATTGGTTAGAAACATTTATCTTAACCCTTTATTGGGCTTTAAAATAAATTTTGATATAATTTTTATTTCTCCCCAAAACCTACTTGGGGAAAAGCATGAATTCCCGATTACTCACTTCTAAGAGATTCAGTTGGATTGGTCAAAAAGGCTTTAAGAGACTGAGGAAAAACTCATCTGTTTAGGATATCTCGTTATATAAAAAATCCCAGATTTCATTCATTTAGCCTAGGTTGATCTTTTGATTGATTTTTAGAAATGAAATATCAAGGGAGATGCTAAAGAAAAATTCCCATATAGGCTTTTAAATTGGCATTACACGAATATGATGTTCTTAACCTATTATTTTAGCTTGATTTTCAGGTAAAAAACTACACTTAGTCAAAATAGGTTGTAATTTATTTCAAAATTCCACAGTGAATAGCCTAGAAATGAGCTTAAGTTCCATTTTTTACATTGCTTTTTTTTCACCTTCATTATTTCCAATTCCTTTAAAGTCGAGTTTAGATCATACCTGAAAAAAGGTTTGTTTTTCACTAAGTTTTATCACCCAAATTGGGGGTTTTTATGATGTAGGGTGAGCTATACTTTTAGCCTTGCCAATGAAGGACATTGGCTTAACAAAACTATTCAAATATGAAGAAAACTTTACTGCTGTTGTTGGTAGCATTTACCGTCCATTTTGGATTATATGCACAAAACAGAAATGTCAACGGCCGGGTAATTTCCTCCGAAGATGGAGAAGGGCTACCGGGTGTCAATGTATTTGTCAGAGGTTCACAGATTGGAACTGTGACAGATATTGAAGGTAATTTCACCATGAGTATTCCTGATGGGGTTACGGAATTGAATTTTAGCTTCATTGGTTTCACCAGTAAATCAATAAGGCTGGGCTCAAGTGATTTCCTTGAAGTAATTCTTGACCCTGATACCGAAACGCTTGGAGAAGTTTTGGTAGTAGGATACGGAGCTCAATCCAAAAGATCCATAACCGGGGCTATAAGTTCCGTCTCGGGAGAAAAAATTATCAACGCACCCGTACAGAGTTTTGACCAGGCCCTTCAAGGTAGAGTAGCAGGAGTAAACATCCTTACCCCAAACGGTGTATTGAACAACCCTCCAGTCATACGGGTAAGGGGTGTCAATTCTCTTAGTTTAAGTTCGTATCCTCTGATTGTAATTGATGGAGTTCCTACTTACACAGATAGCGATGCAGTAGGAACCGGCGCAGGATTATCTTTTAACTCTGCTGCGAACAACCCATTGGGTAATATCAACCCTGCAGATATCCTTTCGGTAGAAGTACTTAAAGATGCTGCTGCTGCGGCAATTTATGGGTCCAGAGCATCTAATGGAGTCATATTAATCACCACTAAAAGAGGGGATCAAGGTGCATCAAAAGTTACGTTTGATTCCTGGGTTGGGAGGACTGAACCAGTCAGGTTGTTTGATCTCCTGAATGCTGAGGAGTATATGTTGATAAAAAATGAAGCAAGGGAAAATGCCGGTCAGGAAAAAGCCTTTTTTCCATATTTAGACAACAACAACAGGCCAGTAGATACCAACTGGTACGATGTGGTTATGCGTAATGGCATTGCTCATAATCATAATTTAGGAATTTCAGGTGGTAACGCCCGCACCAATTATTATTTCTCCACTGGTTATACCAAACAAGAGGGAATCTTAAAAAGAAATGATTTTGAAAGGATCAGTGGAAGGTTAAATATTGATCACAAAGTTTTTGATCGCTTTTCTGTAGGTGCAACAATGAACTATACTAACTCAGTCAACCAAGCTCCAAATACAGGGTCTCTGCCCGGTCAGGCATTTAACACATCTGGTTTGGCAAGGTTGCCATTAATAAGTGCACCAAATGTTCCTGTTTTCCTAAATGATGGAAGCTACAACATAAGTCCTAACAACCAGCTTGGTCAGGGAAATAATACTGTTCAATCAGGATTCACCAACCCTGCTCCAATTCTGGACTTAAACAGAATGTCTTCAGTCAACAGCCATTTAATGGGATCCATTTATGGTGATGTCAAATTGGCTGAAGGTTTAAACTACAGAACAACCTATGGAATTGATAGACTGAGTATTGAAGACCAGACTTTCTATTCCAAACTTCATGGAGATGGATTTAGCAATGGAGGGCAGGCAGACAACCTGTTCAGGACACTCAACAGGTGGAACCTTCAAAATACTTTGACTTACAATGCCGGTTTTGGTGACTTGGTGGATGCTAATTTTCTGATTGGGAATGAACAACAATACACCCAGGATGAAAGATGGGGGGCAAGAAGGACAGTTATTGCCGATGATTTCTTTGATTCCTATCAAGGAAACTTCACTACCATTATCCCTTTGGGAAATCTGCAGACAGAAAACTATCTCACTTCATTTTTTGCAAGGGCAAATTTTAACTTTTCCGGCAAATACCTACTGAGCTTCAATGCAAGAAGAGATGGATTTTCTGCTTTTGCTGCAGGCAATAAATTTGGGAACTTTTGGGGAGTATCGGGTGGATACATTCTTTCGGAGGAATCATTTTGGAAAAGCAGTAAGCTATCCTCTTCCATCAATTACTTTAGGTTAAGAGCAAGTCATGGACTCGTTGGAAATAACGGGGTAAACAATTTTGCTTCTTTGGGTCTTTACGGTACTGGTCTTTATGGTCCAGAGCCGACAATACTTTACACCCAGCCAAGCAATCCAAACTTGACTTGGGAAACGAGCAAAAAGACTGACCTTGGAGTCAATTTCGCCCTCTTGAATAACAAGATTGAAGGAGAAGTTACATGGTACAACAATCTAGTAGATGGACTGATTCTTCCAGTACCGCAGGCCCCTTCCAAAGGAGTCCCAGGCTCAACTACTAACATGACAGGCAGTGGATCTATCGATACCAATATAGGGTCAATGCTTAATAGAGGAATTGAAATGGCAGTGACGTATAAAGCTATTCAAAACCGAAACTTTTCATGGGACATAAACTTAAATTTTTCAACCTTAAGGAATGAAGTAACAGCGTTGGAGTCTGAGGATTCTCAAATTTTGACTGCTACTGCTTTAGAGACAGTAAATATTACAAAAGTCGGTTATTCTGTAGGTAGTCTTTATGTAGTAGAAACAAGGGGTGTCAATCCTGAAAACGGAAGAAGGATTTTTGTAAAAAGAGGTCCTGGGGGTGAAGAAACACTTGTGCAATATGAACATTTGGGATCAGGATGGACTACTCTTGATGGACAGCCTACTTCACAACCTACACAGAATGCAGACGGAGTAATCATGGGACCTGTGCTTCCAACTTGGTTCGGAGGGATTGATAATACATTCAGGTACAAAAATTTTGACTTAGGCATATTTGTACAGTTTTCTGGCGGAAATTATATATACAACGGCACAAAAGCTGGATTGAGAGATATGAGGTTCTGGAACAATCACAGGGATGTTTTGGACCGTTGGACTCCGGACAATACTTCTGGAAGCATACCTAGGGTAGTTTATACGGACAATATTTCAAACGGTAGCGCTTTCCCTATTTCTGAAAATGTTGAGAAAGGAGATTTTGTTCGAGTAAGAAATTTAATGTTAGGATATTCACTTCCAAATCATCTTGTCCAAAAGCTCAAAATATCCAATGCAAGATTGTACGGGCAGGTACAAAATGCATTCCTATTTACTGGATATACAGGATCTGACCCAGAGATCTCTACAAATGGCAACAGTCCAACAGCTGCTGGGGTTGATCGGAACTCACTTGGTCAGGCCAGGACATTCACACTTGGTATCAACATCGGAATCTAAAGCATTTAAACATGAAAAATATATTTAGAAGTATTGTGATGGCTGCATTGATTATGGTGTCAGCTTGTAATGATGATCTATTAAATCCAATCCCCAGGACTACCTTCTCCGAGGCAGTGGTTTTTGACAGTCCGGAAAAAGCTGATCAATTGCTAAACGGTCTTTATGCGACTTTAATAACAGGACAGTTTTATGGAAGTAGGTACATGATATACAATGACATAAGGGCGGAAGATTTCATTAATAGAACCACCAATGGGGTTACCGGACTTTCTACTTGGCAGCACACGCTGGTATCAACGACCAATGAGGTTCAGAACTTATGGTCAGTAGCTTATTTACTCATCAATAGGGCTAACATTTTTATGGATGGTGTAGAGAAAAACGCTGATAAAATTGGCGGCCAGGAAAAAGTACAAGAATACCAGGCCCATGCAAGGTTTCTTAGAGGTTTGGCCTATTTCTCACTACTGCAGCTCTATGCCCGTCCATATGCCGACAATAATGGCAACCACCCGGGGTTGCCATTAAGAATCCAACCTGAGCTGGATGATACTAACAATTCCTTGGCCAGAAGTACGGTCGCAGAAGTATACTCTCAAATTATAAATGATTTGAATTTTGCAGAGCAAAACTTAAACACCACTAATGGGTCTGCATTGAAAAACACTACTCTTGCCCATAAAAATACTGCAATTGCTTTAAAGACCAGGGTTTACCTTGCTATGGGACAATATGAAAATGTCATTGTAGAAGCCGATAAAATAGTTAGCCAATCGGCTCCTTATTCTTCCGGCAATGGAGTTCCGCATATGTTACAGGAAAATATTTCAGATGTTTTTACCCCTCCATATACCAGTACAGAGAATATATTTTCTGCCCCCTTCACTGAAATGGCGCTTCCGGGAACTCAAAATGGATTGGGAAGTTATTACAACCCTGGACCAAGGGGCAATGGAGATTATTCCTTGAATATGAGCAATGGTATTTTCACTTTATCAGTATTTGATCCGAATCAAGATGCTAGGGCAGAATGGATGTTTGAAAATACCAGTAACGGGTTTATTTATCTAAACAAGTTCCCAAGAGGTCCCCAACACCTTGATTATGCACCCATCATCCGGTATGCAGAAGTCTTGCTCAACCTTTCCGAAGCTTTGGTAAGATCCGGAGGAGATGAATCCAGAGCCCTGTCATTGCTGAATTCAGTTAGAACCAGATCAAACCCGAGCGGAGCATATACCCAATTTTCATCTCAAAATAGTTTTGTAGAAGCTATTTTATTGGAAAGAAGACTCGAATTTATCGGAGAGGGTTTAAGGAACTTTGATTTGCAAAGAACATTGAGCACCATACCGGGAAAAGAAAATATCCAGCCTGTCCCCCCATCTTCTCCCAACTATATCTGGCCGATTTCTGCAGTAGAATTACTTACCAACAGTCAGATGACCCCGAATAACTAAGATATTTGATTTAATGAAAACAAAAATGAGGTCATTTTTAATGGCCTCTTTTTTTTTCCAAAATCCCCCATTTTGGGTGATAACTTTTACTAATTTGATGGAGTATAAAGAGTAAGCTTAATCCTATACCCTCTAAATTATGAATTTTCACAAAAGGATTGTAATTATTGAAGATGATTACGAACTACGAGAATGCTATAAGCTAATCATCAAATCTGTTGACAGGTATCACTTTGTAAACTCCTACGAAAACTGTGAACAGGCTTTCCCCTTTTTGAACAAGGACAAACCTGACATAGTGTTGATGGATATCAATTTATTTAGCGGGATGTCAGGTATTGATGGAGTTAAGTATCTTAAATCGAAAAACCCCTATATAGAAGTAGTCATGATTTCTGTTCACGATGATGCCGAGTTGGTCTTCGACGCACTTAGGGCCGGGGCATCCGGATACATAACAAAGAGCTCAAATTACATTGAACTTATTCAGTCTCTGGACGAACTTGTAAAAGGAGGAGCACCGATGAGTTCCAAGGTTGCCAGAATGGTTATCAATAATTTTCACAGCAATCCTAATTCTCCTTTATCTGAAAGAGAAAAAGACGTACTGAGGCTTATTGCCGAGGGCAAGTCATATACACAGATCGCAGACCAGTTATTCATATCAAAGGAAACTTCCAAAACCCATATCAAGAATATTTATTCGAAATTAGAAGTCAATTCCAAAGCAGAGGCTATAGAGACTGCGAAGTCAAAAAAATATATTTAATGGTGGGCTTACAATGTTATTCTCACACCAATAAGGGTACCCTTTTTGGTTTTGAATATCAATTCCCCCTTACATCTTTCTGCTCTGAAAAATAAGTTTTTCAATCCATTGCCCTTGTTATTGCTTTTCATCCCTGAGCCATTATCTTTTACCAGAAAAATAATTTTCCCCTCTTTCTGAAGGAATAATAAAACACACTTATTTCCGGAAGAGTGCTTAAGTACATTGGTTAACAATTCCTTAATAATGAGCATAATATCCCTTACAATGTTAGGGGGCAATAAAATTTCATTCAAACAGTTCGAATGAAACTGGAACTCAAACTTTGATCCTTCAAACAATTGTACGCCAAAATCCCGGAGCTGTAGTCCAAGTGATTGCAGGTTGTTATTGTTTTTATCAAGGGACCAGATAAAATCTCTTGTATCATTGAAAAGACTTTTCGCTGAAACTTCGATTTTATCAATTGTGGCAGACAAAATTTCTATCGATTGGGATTGAATTCTAAGAACACTTACCAAAGCAATTATTCTTGCTATTTTGTTTCCAACTTCATCATGAAAATCTCTGTGGATATTTTTATAAATACTCTGTATTTGTTCCTTTAAAGTCTCTCTTTCAGTAACATCCCTGATGTTTACAACATATCCTATGTCATCATTCTCTTTATTCCTGTTAATCTCTTTAAAAAGTACTTCAAATGTCATTTCTTCCCCTTTATTTGAAACAATCTTAAAGTATTCAGGAACTGAAAGAATTGATTTCCTTTTATTAAATATATCTGTGCAAAAAATTGAATCGAATGATTGTCCTGAAATATTCTTTACTTTTTGACCGATGATTTTTTCAACTCCTTTGGATATCAAAAGTACCTTTCCTTCTGAATCTGTCAGACAAAAAATGTCCCTGGAATTGGAAGAAATCTGATTTACAAAAGCAAGCATCCTTTCCATCCTTTTCATGGATTGTTCCAAAGCCTGATTTTTCAAATTCAGTTCCTTGGTTCTGGATTTCACAGTCAGTTCCAGCCCTATATTGATTTTCTGTATTTCCTTAGTTCTCTTTGAAACTAGCTTCCTTAATTTTTCATTTTCCCTGATATTTTTCCTCTGAAACCACATATAACCAAAAGCTACCAAAAAGAAAAAAAGTAAATATCCAGATATCAAAAACCACAGTTCCATCCAAATTGGCTTTTCAACAAAAATTTTAAGGGGCAACTTATAAAACTGAACATCTCCCTGAAAGTGAGACACCTTAAGTTCTATACCATATTCTCCAGGGGGTAAATTTGAAAACTGTACCCCGGTCATTATTTCTGTCCCTATCCAATCCTGACTAAAACCAACTAGCCTATAATCAATTCTTGTATCCTTTCCATTTACAAAGTCGTTGAGAACCGCCTGAAAAAAAAATACCTGCGGCCTGTAGGGTAGCTTAATTCCATTTTCAAAATCATGAATTTCTTCCCCGTTTAGAATTAATTTATTAATTCTTGGAGGCTGTCGTAATTTCGTTTTGTAATCCAAGTCAATCAAAAAAAGTCCTTCACCTGAACCAAATGCCACGTACTGTTCTTGTTTAATACTGACCAGGGTGTTTAAATTTGATTCCACATGGCCAATTCGGTCATCATAGTAAAGGGTCTTGCCATGGAAATGTCTTTCAAGTCCCCTATCAGTCCCTAGAATAATATCATCCTTACTGAAGACTATTAAGGAGAATACATTTCTTGCCCTTTCTGATTTAATCTTTTCAACTATTTCGTTGCTTTTTAAATCAAATGAAAATGCTGTACCTTCATTTCCTCCAATCCAAAGCAAATCTTTCCTAAAAGCCTTAACAACCATAACATTAAACCCTTTAAGGTTCAAATCTACTTCATTGGCCATATTTCCTTCTATTCTGATCAATCGTCCTGAATCAATTCCGGCTAAAACATCATTTTCAAGGATTTCCAATTGGGTGATATTGGTGAGTTTTTTCCCAGCCTCTGAAAACACTTCATATTTATATTTCAAGTCAATACCAAAAGCAAACAAACCTTGGCTTGTACCTACAAAAAGTTTGTTTTCCGTTTTTAACAAAACGTTTATATCATTGTCAAAAAATAAAGGATGTTGAATGACTGTATTTTTTTTTGAAGTTGTGTTTACCAAAAGCAGGTAACCTTCCCCTGCAACAAGAATTTCATTGTCAGAAAATGTCACTGCAAAATGATATCCACCACTTGGCAAAGAGAGTTTTTCAAGGTTACCTTTTTTATTTATAAATAATCCCTGGTTACTGGCGATTACCAGTTCTTCAGTACCTGGATTAACAAATAATGAATTGATATTACCAATTTCATTATTATGGTATTTAAGTTTTTGGATTTGGCTATCATAAAGCTTAAAAAGTCCCTGACCGAAAGTTCCTATCCAAAGTGTCCCATCCCAAGACTCCTTCAAACTGGAAATATCCAAACTAAGGTTATTTGGAGAATAATCTATCTTTTCAATTCCACTTTTATTTACTTTGAACAGCGCGTTTTCCGCATATACCCAAGCTTGGTGTTTCCCTTTCGTCCAGGAAGTTACTTTGGAAAATCCGGAATCGTTTATTTTTTTTCCAAGGTTGATTTCCTGAAGGTCAAATTCATAAACAGAATGGTTGAAAATTACGAAAACATCTTGTTCGGAAGCTATTATTCCATATACTTTTTGACTTATTTTAACTGTGTTATCGGATAATTCATCAAAATAAAAAAGGTCTCCTCCTGCTGTCAAGATCAGGAACCTTTTAGTTCCCAGCGATAATACTTCGGTGATTTCTGAACCAAAGAATTCCCCAACTAACATTGAGCTATCAGAAGTGTAGAAGAACAGCTTATTCCCACTGCTAAACACAAAATATTCGGATTCGTTGGAATGAAGCTTTATATATGTTTCACTTTCAAAAACAATAATATTTTCACTTTCAAGACTTCTCTTTTCTATAAGCTGCTTGTCAGATGCCAAAAAATATTTATTGTCATGTTCTAAAAAGGAAATCGCATTTTGGCCATTCAGACCACTACCAAAAACTTCAAAATTCAGACCATTGTAAGTATAAATATCCGATCCATAAGTACCCAACAAGATATTCCCATCCTTATCCTCTGATATATGATTTATATACTTTGCAAAAAATCCCTGGTCTTGTCCCACCTGTATCAGTGGTTTGGACAAATTAAATTGCCCAAAAGTTTCGTTGACAGGGACTATCAACAGAATAAAAAAGGACAATAGGAAAAGCAAAATCCTGAGACCGAGAAAATACATAGGCAAATTAAGCAAAAACCAACTTCAGGTTTCTCCCCCAAATGGGGGGATTATAATCCGGTCAATTGGAAAGACTATGCCATAAAAAATTAAGCTATTTATGTGTAGATTAAAAGCCCAAGGATTTTACTTTTACCAGGGTCACTTTTAATACTCTGCTACCTTAAAATGGGTCAAATATTGGGTGAAACTTTACCATGAAGTGGGGTTAGTTTAAGGTATAAATGAAATATAATTTCACACTGATTACTAAAACCAATTACTTAATAAAACAAGTCATGAAAACATTATTGATTACTTCCTTACTGATAGTTGCTCCATATTTGGGGCAAATGTTTCAGCCAAAAAAAGAGCACAGTGTGGTCAAAGCTAAGTTCGAGCAGGTAAAAGTATATGAACAGCCAAGTACAGGTAGTGAAATAGTAACAACTTTGAGTAAAGATCAGGAGGTTGATTACTTTAGAAAATCTATTGCAAATGGTGGAAATTGGTCTATCATAAGAATAGGAGAAAAACCGGGGTATGTATTAACATCAGAATTATATAAAGAAATTTTACCTACTGTTTCAGAAAAGCTTAATACATCTAAAAATCTCTTTTCACATCATAAAAAAGTTAATACCCAAGATTAATCTCAAAGACAACAACTGGCTAAATGTCCATTATCGGGTTTCAATTGTACATTTTCGGACAAATTATTTTCAGAAAACACCCAAATTTGTCTTCTATGGGAGATATTAAAACTGGCATAGTTGGTGATAAATTATTATCACCAACTATGAATGTTTAAATCGATGAAAATCTACAAAGTATTAATTTTCACATCATTTCTTTTTATTAGCCTAGCATCAATGGCTATGCAGGTAGAATTAAACTCGATGTTTTTTTTAAGCGAACCGGAAAATGAGGTGTTTGTAGATAGGAAAAAAGCGATACTTAAAAAAGAAAACAAGCCTGAAGAACCCTTAACGGAAAAACCGACAACCGCAAAAGCTGAAAGTATGGACACTTACAGCTTTGAGATTTTGGAGTTTACTTCTGCAAAAGAGTCTAAAATGAATACTATTAACAAGACTGGAAGACTTGTTATCATGGATAAAGACATGTTCAAAAAGTCAGGGTTAAAAGTTGTTTCTGGACTTTATACGGAAATTTTCGATGAGGAATTTAATATACTCATATCGAAGGATTTTGCACAAAAACTTTTTGGTGATGAAGATCCCTATAACAAAATACTTTTATTGGGCGACATGCACTTTGTAGTAGTCAAAGGGATATTCCGAACCCCTCCAGATGGGTTTAAATATGATGTTATTACTAATCCAAAAACCTTCAAAAAGTTGGTTAATTAAGGTTTTAAAAAATCCCCTATATGGGGTGAAGTTAAAAATTCAATGTCTCATTACTTTAGTAACAGGATAAGGCATACCTCACTTATCCGAGAAGTTCTTATATGAGGTATTTAGTTTAGTTGATAAAAATGGACAGGGACTTTCTCTGTCTTTTTTTTTGACTGAAATTTTATCCTTCAAAGTACTCTTTTCATAGGATAAAATTTAACAGTTTTTGGCTTTATAAGGATGGAATTGAAGTATTGCTTAGGGCAATAGGTCTACTGCTAGCACCCGATGGACGGATTATTATCCAGACACTTCATCCTCAGGCAATATTAGACTTAAATAGACCTAATAAAAATCAGTGGGTGGATGATTCTTGGCAAGGAATAAACGGAAGGTTTAAAAACGGGCATCCTTGGTATTTCAGGACGCTTGAAAAATGGTTGGCAATTTTTGACGCTTCCCAGTTAAAAGTCACCGAAATCCAAGAACCTTATGACCCAAGCAATGGAAAGCCGGTGAGTAGAATATTTGTTTTAGAACTCCAAGCTCAGTAATTCCATTTTCGATAATTCAGGCCAAAAAAAGAGAGCCTCCCTCCCCTTTCCATTACATCCTGCCTTCGTCTGCAAAGCTCATTAAGCACTTCTGTAAAAATGATATGATCCAGCACGATGATGTCCAAGTGCTTCCCGGCCTCAGAGCGTTTCTTGGTCAGTCTTCTGTCCTGCTCTGAGGGTTTCAAGTTTCCTGAGGGATGGTTGTGGACCGGTATCCTCGCGCAGCTCTGATTTTCTCAAGCATATTTAAAGATCACTTTTGGGTCTGCTAAGGCCTAAATTGATGGACTTCCCCGGGCAATCTGGGAATCTCATATTTTACTTATTCCATTCTGCTGGATTGTCAAGGGCAAATTTATTTTTTAGAAGTGTCGGAATCAACCTCATGCATTGTCGGATTTACACAGTAAAATTCTTTCAAGTTCGACTTAGATTTGTGTTACACGTTTGAATTTATACTTTCATTTAACTATATGTCGACATGACCAGGCAAATTTGCCAGAATCTTCCAGTGAAAAACCTTAATAAATCCATGGAATTCTTTTCGCATTTAGGTTTAAGGTTCAATATTCAGTTTACATACAGATAAAACAGCAGCTTTTATGGTTTTACGGGAAAACATTTTTGTGATGCTCCTTACAGATGAAAAATCCAGTCAGCTTACGGACCGAAAGATTGGAGATGGACACCAAAGTTCAGAAATGCCTATCGCCATAGATGCCCAAAGCAAAAAAGCTTTAGACGAAATGGTTGCTAAAGCGCTTGAGGCCGAAGGATCCGTAGATTCCAAACTTCAGGACCATGGATGGATGGATCAAAATACCATTGCAGATTTGGATGGTCATCAATGGGAGGTTCTCTTTTTGGATAAGAAAGCACTTAGGAAACAAACAGCATGATTATGTACCAAATCGAGCATCTCACTAAAATAAAAGCTTCTAATGAAAAAGTTTTTGAGGCAATCACAACAAAAGAAGGACTTTCAGCTATCTGGACTCCTAAACTCCAGGTAAAGCCCATTCTCGGACATGTCAATGAATTTGACTTTGATGAGGGATATATAACCAAAATGAAAGTGATAGCACTTAAGAAAAGCCAGCAAGTCACTTGGCAATGTATAGCTTCGGATATTGAATGGCAAAACACAGTTGTCAATTTCGATATCAGAGATAAAAACAATCTTACTGAAATTATCCTAACCCATAGTAATTGGAGGGGAGTCACCGATTATTACCGCTGGTGCAACTATCATTGGGGGATGTTTTTATATAGACTGAAAAATTACTGTGAAAACTAAACCGCTTCAAAAAAGAAAACAAGTAGAGGTATTTCGCACTACTGTAAAAGACCAGGAATCAGCAGGAATGATTTTGGTCAAAATCCAAATTTTCAATCTAATTTTCTTCTGATCCCATTTACAATTTCTCTCATCATTTCTTTGGCCGATTCCGGTGCCAGAAGCTTTACGGAGTCACCCATCTGAAGCAACCACCTCACAAATCCCTCACTGGAGGAAGTCATAAATTTCATCTCAACATGATCCTTATGCCTACTTTCCATGACCAAGCCCATATTGTACTTTTGTACCCTGAGGTATTTTTCCTGCTCAAAAGGAACCGCAATCCTAAACTCAGTAAGATTTTCCGTATTTCTTACTTTTTCGAGGTATTCGGCCAAACTTGGATGCGATTTTTGACTGTAAGTCTCAGTACCCAGTTGTAAGCTGCTGATCCTGTCAAGGCGGAAATTCCTATAATCCTTCCTTAACCTGCACCAGGCTATCAGGTACCATTGTCCATATGAAAAATATACTCCCAGTGGTTCTACAGTACGTGTAGAAGTTCTTTCTTCTTCAAAGGTGGTATAAATGATAGTGACAATAAATTTATCTGACAGGGCATGCAGCAGGAGATTCAAGTAATCTTTGTTTTGATCATTGCCCAGAGGGTTATGGTGGAAAAGAACACCGATTTGGTGTTCCAGACTCTCCAGCTCATCTTTCTGATTATTTTTTAATACCGACTTAATTTTGATCATTGCTGAATTCAAATGTTGGCTACTCCCCTTGTCAGAAAGCTGGGACACAAGTTTTTCAGCCAATACCAGTGCCATTCCTTCATCCTGTGTGAACATCACAGGCGGTAGCCGATAGCCTTCCACCAAGGAATACCCCATACCTGCTTCTCCAATGACAGGTATTCCCCCTTCTTCCAAGGCTCTGATATCCCTGTACACCGTTCTAAGGCTGATATCAAACCTTTCAGCAATTTCTTTGGCTTTGACAACCCTTTTGGATTGAAGTTGGGTAAGAATAGCGGTTAACCTGTCAACTCTGTTCATGATATTATTTTTAAAAGTTTAAAAATACTACTGACATACTGTTGTCACAAGTCATATGTTTTTTTGTATAAACAAATTAAAAAACACTATGAAAACACAAGAATCAATGCTCACTCTTATTACCAAGGATCAATTTTTGAACCATTGGCAAGGTCATCGCTTACTTACAAGAAAGGTAATTGAAACGTTTCCAGAGAAAGAACTTTTTGATTTTTCAATTGGAGGCATGAGAACCTTTGCACAGATGGTATCTGAATTATTGGCCATTGCAGCTCCTGGAACCAAGGGTCTGGCAACAGACATTTGGGAAGAATTGGACGAAAATGACCGCTCAGGCAACAGCAAAAAAGGGTTACTGGAACTCTGGGACAAATCCACAGATGAAATCAATCATTATTGGCCACAGATCAGCGACAATAGGTTTCAGGAAGAATTACTGGCATTTG
This sequence comes from Arthrospiribacter ruber, assembly GCF_019343195.1. Classification (GTDB taxonomy): domain Bacteria; phylum Bacteroidota; class Bacteroidia; order Cytophagales; family Cyclobacteriaceae; genus Arthrospiribacter; species Arthrospiribacter ruber. The sequence goes on along the minus strand of NZ_RPHB01000013.1, from coordinate 22,977 downwards.
GTCAGTACAAAGACAAGGGGTTCTGTACATTATTGTATTTCATTGACAACGAAATCCATCACAGAGGTCAGGGTTATGTTTATTTGCGGGCACTGAACATTGAACCACCTGCTTTCTGGGAAAGACAGTTTTGAGTCAGATAACAACTAATCTTTGAAACCTATTCATCAAAAAGCCATTCCGAAATTGCTTGACAAGCAATGAATTGGCCAAGGGAGTGGAAATAAATTTTAAGTGGGAAACTAGTTCATTTCTTAAAAACCAGCTATCCGTCCAAAAAAAAAGGAGGTCCCCCTCCCTTTTGCTTTACATCATGCCTTCATCAGCAAAGCTGCAGTAAGCACTTCAGTAAAATTGATTTGGTCCAGCACCATGATATCCAGGTGCTTCCCGTCCTCAGAAAGTTTCCTGGTCAGTCTTTTGTCCTGCTCTGAGGGTCTGATATTTCCTGAGGAATGGTTGTGGACTAAGATCATTGAGCAGCTCTGATCTTCCAAATTAAAAAATATGTTTAAAATATCAACACAAAAAGGTCAATAGTATTAACAATAGATATTTTTGAAATACCTACCCTTATGGATGAAAAAGAAATACAGGTCAACAAAGGGCTGGACAGCATCATTTGATCAAATCCGGATCCCTTTCCCTTTGAGCGGATCAATTGCTTCTTGCAGGAATGAAAATAAAAGAGCTGGAATTTCAGAGGATACAGGTCAGAAGCGCTATACCTAGATATCTTATTGAATTTATCCTATGAAAGGCTGGAAAATGCTTCCGCAATGCGGGAATGAGCTGCAAAGGCCCTCCGATTGTAATGACCCCTGCCATAAAAATATGCAAGAAAACGATGGCATTGCTCCACAATCTGCCTTCTTGAAATCCGTGAGGCATAAAGGAATTCCAGGCTTCCAAGTAGCCTCAAAATGAAGGACCTCCATAAAACTTTATGATATAAGCTGCTAAAATAAACTGGCCTATAAATGCGGCAACAAACCAAATTCCTGTATTAAGTTTTAGAAGTTCTTCAGCAGAATACCTGTGGAATGAGTAAAAGGCTTAAAATACTGAAGGCAAAGATCCTTGTCTTTTGCTGTCATAGGGATCATTTGCTCCAAAGTATCGAATAATTCCTGATGCATAAATAATATTGGTTTGAAAACCCAAACTAAGCTAAAACACAAAAGAAAGTGTAAATGCTGCCAGAAAATTGAAGCCCTTCAGGATTTACCCGTGGAATACCTAAATACTTTAACTGGAAAAACATAAATCCTGAAACTATTGCTTAAGAAGGTTATTGCAAAGACTGTCATTCCTGACATTCAGGGGGGCAAAAATTCCAGGGCCTTGTTTTCCATATTGACAGTCCTGTGAAAGCAAGCCTTCCGGTTCTCTCCTTGCTTGTTGAAGGTATGGCAAACTCCACCTTTAACCAATGTAACCTGATACACCAAAGCATCCTGATCACAGTCAATTAAAATTTTATCTACTTTCAGTTGGTTTCCTGATGTCTGCCCCTTTACCCAAAGCTTATCCCTAGAGGTACTATAGAAGACAGCAATTTTATGTCTAAGGGTATATTCAAAAGCCTCATGATTTACTGAAGCCAACATAAGTATCTGTCCGGTAATAAGTTCCTGCACCGCTACTGGCAATAGTCCACCTCTTTTTGGGAATTGGAGCTTAAGAACACAGGATTCTTCTAACAGTGATTTCATGATGTTTATAATTGCAACAAAGTTGCATTTATAAACAAATCAAGTTATATTCATCCCATAATTAATGCTAATCTTAAAAGATGTGAGGAAAAAGATTGATCATATAAAAGCCTGTTTAATCTGGATTATTATTGGGTCTTTTTCCGGCTTAGTAGTTAATAAAAGCCTATTCACTCACCAACATATCCTTGAGGATGGGAGACACATTATTCATGCGCACCCTTTTGATAACAAGCAACCTGATGGTCATCAACATGATGAATCTGAATTTTATTATTTGCAAATTTTATTTGAATCCGGCTTCTTAGAAAATTCACCCTTCAATTACAGTCTTCCTGAAACTAATTTTCTTTCAAATACCAATTGGGAGAAAAACCAAAATTTTATTATTCAAAGCTTTTGTTATCCCTTAAGTCTTAGAGGTCCTCCGATAGGGATTGTTTCATTAAGCTCTCTTACATATTCAATAGAAAGTTTTTTCCATATTTTCAAAGATTTATCAAAAGTGTAAAACTGAGATGAATATCTCTTCCTTGTCATAGGGAATCCATAACCATTTGTCCAATTGACATTCATGATATGGATACCTATATCATTTTTTGATGGATTAAATTCTTTCTATTGATAGCGATTTTGGAAACATCCATGATTAGAATTAGAAACCGTCATGACAAAACGAATACTTCTTATTATAAATTTCTTCTCAATTGTCATAAGTGCCCAAGGGCAAGCTACATTTACACCCCCTGTAGTAAAAATGACAGTTTCAGGTATTAAGGCTTCAAACCCAATTCGAATTGATGGGGATTTGGATGAAGAAGATTGGATTAATGCGTCAATTATCAAGGGATTCACCCAAAGGGAACCTAACCAATCCGAACCGGCAAGTTTTGACACTGAAGTTAAAATCCTTTATGATGATCAATTTTTATACATTGGAGCGACATGTTTTGATGATCTCAGTAATAAAAGTAACCTTAGGGTTCTGAACATGCAAAGGGATTTTGACCCCTATCAGAATGATAAATTTGGTGTAGCCATAGATGGTTTTTTGGATGGACAAAACTCCAATGGATTTGAAGTGACACCTTACGGCGCACAAAGAGACCTTCAAGTAATTGATGGGGAAGAATGGCGAGCCAATCAAGATTGGGATGGGCTATGGTTTGTCAGAACGAAAATCCATGAGGATAAATGGACAGCAGAAATTGCGATTCCCTGGAAGACGCTTAGGTACAAGAAGGAGACTGATGAACTTTTGATTTCCTTTACAAGGAACATCAGAAGGAAAAATGAAATCAATACTTACCCAAAAGTTCCCAGAGCCTTTTCACATTTTAGAATGGCTTATGCGGCAAAGTTGGTTGATATTGTGTTGCCTCCTCCTTCTACAAACGTTCAGATTAACCCTTATTGGATAGCCACACAAAATAAGGATTCTAATTTAGAGTCTTCTGACTACCAATTACAATTAGGTGGAGAATTCAAATGGGCCCCAAATCCAAATATGGTTTTAGATGGAACCATTAACACGGACTTTGCCCAAGCTGATGTGGACCAACAAGTGCAAAACTTAACACGTTTCAATGTACTATTCCCTGAAAGAAGACAGTTTTTCCTTGAAAATGCAAATATCTTCAAACCCAGCATCAGTTCATTTATCCAGCCCTTTTTTAGTAGGAGAATAGGTTTGGATGATGATGGGAATCCTATACCGCTTGATGGTGGGCTAAGATTGACATCTCAGACTAAGAAACAGACTTATGGACTATTGGCTATGCGGCAGCGGGCTACGGCCACCAGTCCCTTATCTCACTTTATTGTAGGGAGATATGTACAGAATTTTTCTGATCAAAGTAGGGCAGGATTGATGATTTCCCATAGAGAGGACGACCCATTGAATAACGCAACAGTCACCTACCAGCGAAGGGGAAACACTACAGCCACCTTCAATACTTTTATCAGACCTAGCCAGACGACAAATATTGAGGTAATGGCCAGCACGACGATGGATTCGGAGACTGGTAAAGGGTTAGCCGTCCATACTTACCTTTCACAGTTAAAAAACTGGGGCTATATAGGTTTCATTGGCCAGTATGTATCCGAAAACTACAATCCAAGAACAGGGTTTTTAGCACTTGACAATTACATTTTACTCAGCCCTGCATTTTCCCTGGATTTAAGACCTGCCTTTTTGCCGGATTTTATCCGAAGCTTTGCGCCAAGTGCCGGCGTCAATGGTTATTGGACAGCTTCTGATCGACAATTCTTACAGTCACTGATGAATTTTACTCCGTTAAACCTGAGATTTGAAAATGGTGGGAATGTAGAATTCAAATATAAGCCTGAAATTCATGAGCTTTTTGATCCTTTCGTTCCTTTGGGCATAGCCATAGCTCCTGGTTATTATTCCTTTTCAAGGTTTGAATATGCTTTTAATTCTGATATCAGCAGGAAAATATCCGGGCAGTTTAGATTTGAACATGGAGATTATTTTGATGGATCCTTGAATGTCTACAATTTAAATCTACGCATTTCTCCATTCCCATATTGGGAGTTTAACTCAACCTATATTTTCAATCAAATCAGAGGCCTTGGAAATGAACAAAAAGATTTAAATGCCCAATTATTAGTAATCGGAAGTAGACTGGCCGCCAATCCCCGGCTTCAATTGATCACCAATTATCAGTTTAACAATGTTGCAAGCAATATTTGGAATGTTCGGTTTGCATGGGAATACCGTCCCCTTTCCTTCATCTATTTTGTTTTTAACAGCAATACCCGGGATGATTTATTAACAGATACCAGATTTAACAGGCAGGAATCCATTGCTAAGTTTACCTTTTTAAAACAGTTTTAGATTTCATCTATTAAACGGAACAGCGCTTATCCATTGAAACTTCTTTTTTACCAATAGAAGACTATCGACAGGAATTTTTCCTAATTCCAGATTTAAGCTGTCCTGCTTAAGAAAACCTTATAGTAAAAGCCTTCCCCCTAAATCAAATTGGTAAGACATGTCCAGCCTATTGGCACTGTTTGAAGACAGCAAAGCTGTTAAGGTTTGGTTCTCATCATCGAAGCTTGCTAAATACATGCATCTAACTTTTCGGCCTAAAAACCTTGATCTTTGATTCATCGCATTCCAAATAAGGACCTCCGATCAAATCAAGACAATAAGGGATTGCTGGAAATACCGCTTCCAGACATTGACGGATAGCGGATGGTTTACCGGGCAAGTTGACAATGAGACTTTGCTTGTAAATCCCTGCTGTCTGCCGGGATAAAATAGCTGTGGGAACATATTGCAAGCTCACCTGCCTCATCAATTCACCAAATCCGGGCAACATTTTTTCACAGAGCTCTGCTGTAGCTTCAGGAGTAACATCCCTTGGTGCAGGGCCCGTTCCTCCGGTAGTGACGATCAATCCACAGTTTTGTTCTGCCATCGACTTCAAAGTGGCCACGATTTTTTCCTTTTCATCTGGTACCACATGGTAAACAGGTTCAAAAGAATTGTTTAAGACCTCGTTCAGAAAGTTTATTATTTCCTTACCTGAAACGTCTTCATAGACCTTGTTTGCTGCTCTGTCCGAAGAAGTAAGGATTCCTATAGAAATTTTATCCATTTTCTAAGGTATGGCTAAATTAAATTGTTTGCAATATTATTGCATAAATAACAAAGTGTTTTCATATATTAAATAATCATCATTTTATTTACTTCCAATAGCAAAAGGGTCTGGCCTATTATGTTTTGGACTTTTTCAAACTGATCCCTGAAAAAAAAATTCATAGTGGTGGATGAAAGAATAAATGGTTAATTAGCTGAACTACCCTTCCCATTTACAGCGCTTGACTTAATCTAGATTGTGAAATCGATTTCCCCATTCGTTCAAAGCGGGGATTGTAAAACCAAAAACATAAATCCTATTCTGTAACGGAACACATCCATAAGTCTCACAATATGGGTTTAGGAATGAGTCTGTATCTACTAATATTTGAAGCCTAAAATCCATAAGTTTTTAAAAAAATAAGGGAAGGGCCATATGTCATTAACCCTCCCCAGACCATTAAAAAATTAACCGTTCAAAATCTGAAGAATTTCCAGTTCAGCTCTGGCCCTTTCAAAAAGTTCTGAGAGGCGGTGGTGTTCACATTCTTTGATTACAAACTGAATGCTTTGATGGCAGGTATTGATTACCACAAATCTATTCCCTTCCTCCGTCTGCCAGCTTTTGACATCAAAATTTATGTTTTGGAATGACTTACTGAAAGTATGGAAATCCATTTCCATAAAAGTCACCATCAAATTATTGAAGTACCATCTTACCATGCCCGATTGAAGACATTTGACAACATTGCTGCCAGGCATTTCTGCCAATAGAACACTTGTACAACTTTCGCCCATCTCTCAGTTTAAGTTAGTGCCTGGAATCCGGATCTGGTGCAGTTACAAATAAACCCTATTCATAAAACCTATATTTCCGGATCCAGGACTTGAAATCTTTAAATTGTTCAGGTCATTATGTATGGTACAAAAATGGGGATCAAAAACAAGAAATCAAATTTATTTAGACTAATTCTAAATAGATTTAATCTATTGAATTTCCTCTATGTGAGATATAGAAAATGACCCTCAAAATTCAGGGGTCAAGCATCAATCACTGGTAAACAATAAATAGCCAAAAGCATTTCAGGGCAAATAAATTCACCAAGTTATGCTATTATTGAACAATTCAAGGCAAGCTTTCAAAGAAAGCCTAACTAAACGTTTTAGTCAATACTATTTGAATTTGATATATTTTTCCACTCTTTTGCAGGTAGTTCTTTGTTTTTAAAATTTCATCAACGCAAAGCAGGTTCGGTAGAGATACTGATTAATAAGGAATCATGTGCAAATCATGAGCTGTCCCGCAACTGTAAGTGACCCGAAAAGTTTTTTGCCCAAGTGTGCCATTGTCCAGATGCTGAATATCGCAAAAGGATGAGAAGGCCGGCAGAAAATGTCACAAGTCAGGAGACTTGCCTATTTTGTATTGACAAATACCCTCGTGGATTGGGGTACAAGTCAGGATTGGTGCATTACTTCATTAGCTGACCCAAAGCTTTCATGGGAGCAGTGTATGTTGTCCTGTCTGATCCTATTTGACTTTTTCACGGGTGTATTGCGGAGTTTTAAAACAATATGTTTTAAAATTTAACCTTTTACGTAATGCAAACACACAATCTTGGCTACCCGAGGATAGGTAGTCAGCGTGAGCTCAAAAAGGCCGAGGAGCTTTTTTGGGCAGGAAAAATCTCCGAACAGGATTTGGAGGATGTTTCACAGCAAATCAAAATTTCCAATTGGGAAACGCAGAAGCATGCAGGGATCGACTGGATTCCTGTCAATGACTTCTCACTGTACGATCAGGTACTGGACTTATCTGTCCTGGTGGGAGCAGTCCCTGAGCGATTCAAAAAGCTTGCAGCCCAAAAGTCTTCCACTGAACTCTATTTTGCCATGGCAAGAGGCTATCAAAAGGAGGGCTTTGATCTTAAGCCTTTGGAAATGACCAAGTGGTTTGACACCAATTATCATTACCTGGTACCTGAATTTACAAAAGGCCAGACATTTTCACTTTCAGGAGACAAGCCATTTAGGGAATTTGAAGAAGCCCAGAAGCTGGGCATACAAGCCAAACCTGTGCTATTGGGTCCTATTTCTTACCTTTTATTAGGGAAAGAAAAAGAAGAAGGCTTTTCCAGAATCGACTTATTGGACAATTTACTGCCCACCTATACTGCAATTCTGAAAAAGTTGCAGGATCTTGGCGCTACTTGGATACAGATCGATGAACCTTGTCTGGCATTGGACCTTACAGCTGAAGTCAAAGTTAAATACCAAGAAGTGTATCAGCACCTACGTGCAGCATTTCCAGAACTAAAAATCATTCTGGCCAATTATTTTGACTGCTATGGCGATAACCTTGACATTGCACTAAGCCTACCTGTAGAAGCACTTCATTTGGATCTTGTGAGGTGTCCCTCCCAATTGGATGATATATTGGCGCATCCTGCTTTGGCCCATCAGGCCCTTTCATTGGGCCTGGTAGATGGCAGAAATATCTGGAAAAACAACTATCAAAATTCACTGACATACATCAGAAAAGCTATGGAGAAGCTTGGCGAGGAAAAAGTCTGGCTGGCTCCCTCCTGTTCTCTTCTACATTCACCGTATGATCTTGATCTGGAAATTCAGCTTGATCCTGAGCTCAAGGACTGGCTTTCATTCGGAAAGCAAAAACTGAATGAACTGAAGGGTCTCAAAGAAATTGCCATGCTTCCGGATTCGGAGCATTCCTTGGAGTATCTGAAACAGAATAAGCAGTCTATTGCCAAGAGGACCTTATCGAAAAAGGTGCATAACAAAGAGGTGAAAAATGCCCTGGACAATTTGAAAGCATCGGATTTCAAAAGAAAGGCTGAATTCAACAGCAGACAAAAAATCCAAAAAGAAAAGCTACAGTTGCCCCTGTTCCCAACCACTACTATTGGTTCCTTTCCCCAGACCAAAGAAGTTCGCTTACTACGCTCCAAATTGAAAAAGGGAGAGCTAAGTCAAGAGCAATATGATCAGGAAATCGAAAAAGCCACCACAGAAGTGATCCATTGGCAGGAGGAAATCGGATTGGATGTACTGGTTCATGGGGAGTTTGAGCGCAACGACATGGTAGAGTACTTCGGAGAACTCCTGGATGGTTTTGCATTTACCCAACACGGATGGGTGCAGTCTTATGGTAGCCGCTGTGTCAAGCCTCCGATCATTTTTGGAGATGTAAGCCGACCGGTCGACATGACTGTCAAATGGTCTGTCTTTGCCCAAAAAATTGCCAAGCGTCAGGTGAAAGGGATGTTGACAGGACCTGTCACGATCTTACAATGGTCTTTTGTCAGAGATGATCAGCCGAAATCGACGACAGCATTTCAGATTGCCCTGGCCATACGTGAGGAAGTATTGGCTTTGGAAAAAGCAGGCATTCAGATCATTCAGATTGATGAACCGGCCATTAGAGAAGGTCTTCCGCTACGGAGGAAAGACTGGGACAATTACCTGACCTGGGCCATTGAGGCATTTAGGCTTTCTTCAAGTGGGGTGGAAGACCATACCCAGGTTCATACCCACATGTGCTATTCTGAGTTCAATGACATCATTTCCCACATTGCCGATATGGATGCAGATGTCATCACGATAGAGACTTCCCGGTCAGAGATGGAATTACTTGGGGCATTCAAGGATTTCAGGTATCCCAACGAGATCGGACCAGGGGTATATGACATCCACTCTCCAAGGGTACCGAAGAAAGAAGAAATCATAGAACTGATCCAAAAGGCGATGACCTATCTTCCTGAGGACAACATCTGGATCAATCCTGATTGCGGATTGAAAACCAGGCAATGGGAAGAAACCAAGGCCGCTTTGATCAATATGGTAGAAGCGGCCAAAGTACTTCGTTCGAAGGTCTTGGATCCTGCATAAACTAATCAGCACCACTTGAATCTCAGATTCAGGTGGTGCTTACCCTTATTTTAATAAAGAATCTTTATGGAACCAAAAAACAAAAAGCTACATGATATTCATTGTTTGGATGTAGTTGGAATCAAGAACCCTTCCCTGGCCGCAATAAAGAAGTTTATCGAAATTAAAAACTTTCAAGCTGCCCCATATGTCCTCCATAGTATGGATGTGATTGCAATGGATCTTGCAGGAACAAGGTTAAGGCAATTGGATGTCAGTTATTTGAAAAAAATCGGGGATCAGTACAATTGGCAAATTGACCTTGATGAAGTGTTAAGGGGCTTTCCTTTTGAAGCACTTGTTCTCACCGGTCTTGACCGAAGGATATTGTGGACCAGTCACGGTTTTGAGTCTATGACCGGCTATACGTCCAATGAATTGTTGGGCAGGAAGCCATCTCTTCTCCAAGGGGCAGGGACTGATCCAAAAAAGATTGACCAATTGAAATTAAATTTAAAAAGCAGTGAAACATTCGAAATCCAACTCACCAATTACCGCAAATCAGGCCAAGCTTATGAATGCTTGGTCCAAATCCATCCCATCTTCAACCAAGTCCAGGAATTAACCCATTTTCTGGCATTAGAAAGAGAAGTATGAAAATATTAGAACAAAAAATACAAGAATCAGAAACACGTCTTTTCAAAGTGGTATTTCCCAATACCACCAATCACTATGACACCTTATTCGGCGGCATGGCCATGTATCTGATGGACGAAGTGGCCTTTATGACTGCCACGCGCTTTAGCAGAAAGAAGATGGTAACGGTAAGCTCCAAGAAGATAGATTTCAACCAGCCTATCCCGGCAGACACCATCATCGAATTGGTAGGAAAAGTGGTCAAGGTAGGTAGGACCAGCCTTGAAGTAGAGGTTGAAATATTTGTAGAGGAAATGTATTCGGAGGTTCGAAGATCAGCAATCAAAGGTGGGTTTACGCTTGTGGCAATTGATGAACAAAAGCAACCCATTCCGGTAATTTGAACTACACTGAAAAACACGGTTTTATGCATGTAACACCTTCACCATTATCGTACATTCTAGGGTCTATTAAAATGCTACAAAAATATTTTCCTTAACCATTTCACCTCAGGCACTCATAGGTATGCAGAACTTTGATTTATATTCATTGGGTGTAGTTCCGGTCACTTTTTTAAACACATCCCTGAATGCTTTCATATCGGTATACCCTACATCAAAAACAATTTCACTGACTGTTTTAAAGCCTTCTTCCAATAGCTTTTTTGCTGCCTCTACCCTGACCCTTTGGATGTATTCAATGGGACTGTTAGCGGTGGCCTTTTTAAACCTCCTTTCAAATGTTCGTCTATTAACACTGAAAATGTCACAGATTTCTTCTATCGAAAACTTTTCTGAGTAGTTGGATTCTATATATTGTTGTGCCTGAACCACCAATTCATCGGCATGGCTCCGCTGTCCCTTGAAAATGGTAAAGGGAGATTGGCTTTGCCGCCCAAGATCCACCTGAAAAATCTTGGAACAATATACCGTACACTCCCGGCTTATCAATTTTTCTATAAGGTACAAAATCAGGTTAACTGAAGAAAAAGCCCCACCACCTGTATATAATCCATCATGATCAGTCAGAATTTTTTCGGAAACCAGGTTGACTTTTGGGAATAAGGATTTAAAAGTATCTCCGGCTTTCCAGTGGGTCACACAATCCTTGTCATCTAATAATCCTGTTCTGGCCAGGATAAATGCTCCCATACATAAACTTACGATTTCGGCACCATTCTGACGCTGGGCGCATATCCAGGGAATAAAACCCGAGTTTTTAAAGATGGCATCTTCCAAAGGTGCTTGCACAGGTGGTATAATAATAAGGTCGGTTTTGGGTACTTCAGAGATCTGTTTATGGGCATTGATGGCAAATAGGCCTTTGTTGATCATGACTTTCTTTTGAACTCCTACCACTTGAACATCAAACATCGGAGTTTTCCCCTTCTGTATAAGGAATTGATTTGCCTCAAGTAATCCCTGCCTCGCATTGTCAAGGCCGGCCAGGTTGACCTGTTCTAAGAGTAAAATGGATACATGTTTCATGTGTATATAATTATTTTAAAGAGATAAGATGCTTGACTGTCAGCAGAGAGTTCGCATGATTGATAGTTATCCCATTGCGGGTCGCTGGCAACATGCCAGATTATTCATACCAATATTAAGCAGTTAATTTGTCGTAATCAACCCTTTATATTGTCGTTTTTGCAATATCTAACTTTTTTATTCTTCAGTAAATTTGTGTTATTATAAACTCATATTAAAAAAGATCCAAGGATTTACTTGGCCAAATCAATTCATCAATCTATGGAAAAGTTAACATTTTCAATCGTCATAAATGCCCCAAAAGAAAAAGTTTGGGATACTATGCTTGGAGCTGATACTTATAAAAAATGGACAGCTGTTTTTATGCCAGGATCATATTTTGAAGGGGATTGGAGTCAAGGAAGTAAAATCCTGTTTTTAGCACCTGATGGAAAAGGGAATAAATCCGGAATGGTCAGTAGGATCAAGGAAAACAGATTGCATGAATTCATTTCCATTGAGCACTTGGGTTTTGTAGAAAACGGCAAAGAAGATACTACCAGTGAGGCCGTCCAATCATGGGCCGGAAATCTTGAAAATTACACCTTGTTAGAGAAAGATGGTTCCACAAAAGTACTGGTAGAATTGGATACTGACGAAGAACGCAAAGAGATGTTTGACAGCACCTGGAATGATGCGCTTAACATACTCAAAAGCATTACTGAGGATAAAACACCTTCATAAACCAAATTAAAACTGTCCCCATTGCATGGAAACATTCAACCCGCTTTTGATCCAATTTGACCTCCACCAAAGACTCTTTAACAATGTTCTGTATGGCCTTTCGGATGAGGAAACCAACCTTCGGCTGAAGGGCTTTCCTCAGGCCAATCACGTCAAATACTTGGCAGGCCACCTTCTCAATGCCCAATATGGCTTGGCAAAAATTGCCGGATTAAAACCTGAATTCAAATGGAATGAACTTTTTGCTGTAATGGGAAATTCAGCAGCAAAGGACAATTTTCCTTATCCCAATATCGATGAAATAATAGCAGAATGGAACGGACTTTATAAGCCTATACGGGAAGGACTGGAGAAACTCACCATGGAGCAGATAAACAGTAAACCACCGGAGCCATTTGATACTGTCTCTGATTCTGTTGGCCAGTTCTGGACATTTATCAGCCATCATCAGGCTTATCATATAGGACAGATCGGGATATTGAGAAAGGCACTAGGTAAGCAACCATTAAGTTACAATTGATAAAGGGTCAAATTAACGGTATTGAATAACATATTTCAAGAAATGAACCAAGAAATCCGAGAATATATCAAATCCCAAACAATTGATTTCAAAGAAATCTTGCTTAGACTAGCCCAAATCATTGATGAAAACCTGCCTGAAGCAGAAAGCAAAATCTGGCACCGGCACCCGGTTTGGTTTCTGGAAGGAAACCCTACCGTGGGTTTCAGCATCCAAAAACCAGGCGTCCGGCTGATGTTTTGGAGTGGGGCAGATTTTGGAGAGAAGGGGCTGAAAGTCTTGGGGAAGAAATTCAAGGATGCTTCTATCTTCTACCAACATGTATCTGAAATCGACCAAGAGGATTTGACTCGATGGCTGGAAAAGTCCAAAGCCATCCAATGGGATTACAAGAATATTGTCAAAAGGAAGGGGGAGTTAGTGAGGTTGAGGTGAAGGGGAAAGGGATTAGGTTTAAGTAAAAAGTGATAAGGAGGAAGTGAAGAGGTGAGGTAATAAATGATGCTATTTTCAAGGGGGAGATTGTGTAATGAGGTGTAAATAAAAGTTGAGCAGTATGGGAATTCAAAGATTTGAGGACATAATTGGTTGGCAGAAGGCGCAAGATTTGGCTGTGGACATTTATAGAATTTTCCAGCATTCGAAGGATTTTGGGTTTCGGGATCAGATTTGCCGTGCAGCAGTTTCTGTATCCAATAACATTGCGGAAGGTTTTGATCGAAGTTCAGATTCGGATTTTTGCCGATTCTTGTACATAGCCATTGCTTCGTGTAGCGAGGTGAAGTCCATGGTTTATCTTGCCCAAAGGTTAGGATACACCACGGATGACCAAACCCATAATTTGGTAAAAAAATCGGAAGAGGTAGCAAAAATACTAAGAGGGCTGATTAAATCCCTTAACCTAAAAAGTTGATGATCAAGAAAGCGGTTTTAATAACTTCTAAAAGCCAATTTTGACTTACCCCTTACAACTAATGACTTATTCCTTATTAATTATGAACGAAGTGGATGCCTATATTGAAAACTTTCTTGAGAAGGTCCAATCCATCATGAAAGAGATCAGGGGAATCATTTTGCAGCAAGCACCTGATGCCATTGAATCCATAGCTTATGGTATGCCGGCCTATAAAACCCATGGGAAGCCCTTGGTATATTTTGCGGGTTACAAGCATCATATAGGTTTTTATGCCACACCGACTGGCCATAAATCCTTTAAAGAAGCCCTTTCTATTTATAAACGGGGTAAAGGATCCGTACAATTTCCCCTTGACCAGGAAATTCCCTATGGTCTGATCACCAACATGGTCAGATTTAGAGTAGAAGTAAATAAGCAATCAACAAAACCCAAAGCACCATGATACAATCGATTTATGTAAACCTTCCCGTGGAAGATCTGGACAGGTCCAGAAACTTTTGGACCCAACTCGGATTTTCATTTAACGAAAGTTTTTCTGATGACAAAGCACTATGCCTGATGCTAAATGAAGGAAGTATTTGCGCCATGTTGCTCAAGAGAGAGTTTTTCTCCACCTTCACCAATAGACCAATCGCTGACCAAAACACCACCCAGGTATTGCTAGCCATAGAGGTAGAAAGTCGGCAAAAGGTCGATGAAATAGTAAAAATAGCATTGGAAAACGGTGCCACCCGCTATAGGGATGCCGAAGACCATGGCTGGATGTATTACGATTGCATTGCTGACCCAGATGGTCACCAATGGGAAATCATGTACAGTGATCCTAATCAAATTCCTTCCTGATATGAAAGCTGAAAAAATAATCATTTCATCATATGTAAATGCTAAAACCGAAAAAGTTTGGCAGTATTATAACCAGGCAAATCATATAGTCAACTGGAACTTTGCCAGTGATGACTGGTGCTGCCCTAAGGTAGAAAGCGACTTTATTGAAGGAGGAAAGTATGTGGCCCGGATGGAAGCCAAAGACGGAAGTTTTGGGTTTGATTTTGAAGCGGTTTTTGATGAAATCAGGGAACCGGAACGGGTAGCTTATACCATGGGTGATGGTCGCAGAGCGGAAATCAAATTCAAGCCAGAAGGAGAATTTACTTTAGTGAAAATCAGTTTTGATCCAGACCAAAGCCATTCTAAGGAAATGCAGCAGGAAGGCTGGCAGGCTATTTTGAACAATTTCAAAAAATACGTGGAAACACATTGACACCGGTTTTGATGGAAAGACAAAAGACACTTCGGACCTGTGAAAAAGGCCACAGATACTACAAGAGTACTGATTGTCCTACCTGTCCCAGATGTGAAAAGGAAAATAAACCTAAAGATGGATTCCTTTCTTTGCTTTCATCCCCGGCAAGAAGTGCGCTGATAGAGTATCTGGGGATTGATACATTGGAAAAATTAGCTAAGTATTCCGAAAAGGAAATCCTGAAGCTTCACGGCATGGGTAAAGCAAGTATGCCAATATTGAGGAAAGCCCTTGCGGAAAAAGGGTTAAGTTTTAAGGAAGGAAGCACAAAAAAATAATCACCATGTAAATACTGTTTGGGTATAAAAATGATTTAAACATTTGATTAAGAATAGTATCTATAAATGTCCATCAGTAACCATTAATATCCCTAATCTAAAAATCAATAAAATGGATGTTTCAACCTACAAACCGACTGGTTATAATTCTGTCTCCCCCTATTTTATCATAGAGGACGCTGACAGATTTGTGGCATTGATGAAAAAGGTTTTCGATGCCAAAGCACTTCGTGAATACCAAAATCCGGATGGCAGTATCATGCACGCCGAGCTGCAGATTGATGACTCAGTCATTATGCTTGGCAATGCTTCTGAAAGATTTCCTGCAGTGCCTATTGTGATGCATGTCTATGTGCCTGATGTGGATCAAACATGGGAAAAGGCTTTAGCAGCAGGTTGCGAATCAGTAGAACCGCCCAAAGAAAGGGAAGACGATCCGGACAGGCGGGCCACCTTTAAGGATTATGGAGGAAATATGTGGTCCATTGGAACGCAAGTGGAAACCAGTAACTAGCAACATGGAAAATATCAGGTTTTCGGGAGGCCCCAACATTGCCATCAAGATCCCTAAAGCAAAGTATGAGGCTACTGTGGCTTTTTACCGTGATGTTTTGTGTATGGAAGTGGAGGAAAAGGCTATTTCGCACCTTACCGTTTCAAGGACACACAAGGTAAAATTCGGCAGCAAGGTCCTATGGCTGGATTGTGTGGATAATTATTCCCGGCCTGAAACCTGGCTGGAATTAAATGTTGGGGATGTCCCCAAAGCCGCGGCATACCTCCAAAGAAAAGGAATAAGAACCTGTGATGAATTGGAGCAAATCCCGGAAAACATGCACTGGATCACCGATCCTGCCGGAAATATTTTCCTTTTGACATCAAATGAAGAAACTTCTTAATTCGAAAAGACCAATACAGAATTAATTGGTGGGTCAATTAGGTTCATTCCCAGAGTTTTTACAACGCTTCCCAATTGACTTTGAAGTTTTGAAACAGAATTAGTTTCCTTACAATATCCATGAATATCTAATTTCAATTAATATCATTATTATACCATGAAAAACCCAGTACAACCCTACCTACACTTCCAGGACAACTGCAAGGAAGCCATGCAGTTTTACCATAAATTATTTGGCGGTAACCTTGAAATCATGCCAATCGGTGAATCTCCCGCCAAGGAGCATTTTCCGGAAGATCTCTATGACCAAATCCTGCATTCCACACTAAGCAATGGTGATTTTAAATTCATGGCCTCTGATATGTGCGGCCAAGGAGATCTGAAGCAGGGCAATTCGGTACAGCTCAGTCTTTCCTGTGATACAGAAGATGAAATAAACCACCTCTACCAAAAACTTTCAGAAGGAGGCAATGTGGTCCAAAAGCTGGAACCTCAATTTTGGGGTTCCTTGTTCGCCATGGTCATCGATAAATTCGGTGTGCGTTGGATGCTTTCTTTGGAGCAAGCTTGATGAAGTGACTGTAAACCTTCCAGGTTTTTACCAAAGTGGCATAATAAAATCGAAATAGCCTGAAACCTGGAAGGTTTTGACCATGAAAATCCCCAAAATATGCCCAAAGTAATTGCTGCATTCAATATGACCCTTGATGGATTCTGTGACCATACTTCCATAGATGGAAATGAGGAAATGCATCAACTGTATGCAGATCTGATAAACCAAGCAGGGGCACTCCTCTATGGTAGGATCACCTACCAGCTGATGGAATATTGGATCCCCATTGCCAAGCAACCCACAGGGGACAAGGCCACTGATGCATTTGCTGCAGCAATAGACAAAGCTCCTAAAATCGTCTTTTCAACCACCTTGAAAGAATTGGGGTGGGATTCTGCAAAACTAGCGGTCAAAAGTCTAAAAGAAGAAGTATTGGATCTAAAGCAAAACACCGGAAAAGACATTTATGTATGCAGCCCAAGTTTGATAGTGGAATTGACCAATCTGCAATTGATAGATGAATACCAACTTTGTGTTCACCCGGTAATTGTGGGAAACGGATTGCCATTGTTCAAAAACATCAGCCAGAAGATTAATCTAAAACTTGAAAAGACCGAGATGTTGGGTTTTGGGGCTGTGGTACTCTATTATCAAAACGTGAAGGATAACAATGTAGACAATTGATCCATGAAGAAAATCATTTCATTTATGCACATATCCCTTGATGGATTTGTAGCTGGACCCAAGGGAGAACTCAACTGGGCAAAGGTTGATGGGGAGATTTTTGATTTTGTAGGAAAGCGGATAAGCCAAACCGATACTGCCATGTATGGAAGGGTGACTTATGAATTAATGGAGAGCTATTGGCCAACTGCTGGGGCAAAACCCAATGCCACTCAACATGACATCGACCATTCCAAGTGGTATGCGAAAGCTGGAAAAATTGTCCTTTCAAAAACCATGAAAGGTATGTCGCTGCCCAACACAAAAATCATCAGTGAAAACCTCTCAGATCAAGTACATGATATCAAACAATCCCAAACTGGAGGAAGTGATGATATCCTGCTTTTTGGTAGCCCAACGGCAACCCACGTGCTTTTGGAACAAAACCTGATTGATGGCTTTTGGCTGTTTGTAAATCCCATTGTCCTTGGAAAAGGGATTTCATTGTTTAAGGATATCAAAGAAAGAATCAAACTCAAACAGTTGTCTACCCATCAGTTTGACTGTGGAGTTACTGAATTGAATTATGTGGTGGAAAGATGATTGATGGACTTAATGAATGTAAGAATCGAATTCCTGGATTCAATATTTCGCCAAACCGATACTTATTGGAATTTAGATATTTATAGATATTTTTTTCCAGGAAATCAAGATTACCTAGAAATAAACCATCTCATTTTCGAAGCTCATGAAAATGGATGGAAATGAATGTACATAAGAAACCTAACCACAGTGAAAACCATATTTGAAAGAGACAATAGAGAGGAATTGATTGCCAGAATAAAGGCACTGGATGAAACCAATACCGTCCAATGGGGAAAAATGAACCTTTATCAAATGCTCAGGCACAACACCTATTGGAATGGATGGATTTTGGGAAAAGATGGGCATACCTACAAGCAGGAGTTTTTGGGGAAAATATTCGGCAAAATGGCTTTAAGGAGCATGATCAAGGATGAAAAGCCCATGGACAAAAACATCCCAACATCTTCTCAATTCAAGGTGAAAACATATGAAGGCGACATCAGGTCAGAAAAAGCTATGTGGGTTTCATTGTTAGAAGAATACCAGCAATTTTATAATCCTGCATTTATCCATGATTTTTTTGGGAAAATGACCCGAGAACAGATTGGGATTTTGGTCTATAAACATACAGACCATCACCTGAGGCAGTTTGGGGGTTAAGCCAGCAAAGAATAGGCTTTCAATACCGGGGTTACCAAAAAAATAGCCAACAAATTTATAGAAACAGGCATTTTTAAATCCTGATTTTTGACAATATACCAGTCTTCAACAGGTTGTATTTCTGGAATTTGGACTGTATGTGTAAAATAACCCAAGATATTATGTAGTTTTTTACTTCCAGCATCTACTAATAGGTAGAAATCAATACTCAACTATGCATGATGGAGCCATCTACTGACAAAGCATTTATCAATTTGATCAACCAAAATCTGGGAATTGCCTATAAGGTAAGCCAGTTTTATTTTGATGATGCTGAAAACAGACAAGATGCCATTCAAGAGATGATGTATCAACTATGGAAGTCATACCCCTCCTTTGACGGAAGATCAAAGTTCTCCACCTGGATGTACAAAGTATGTCTCAACACAGCACTCACCTATCTGAAATCCAACAAAAGGAATAAGAATGAGCCCCTTCAGGAAAACCACTACCACCTCCCTTCAGAACCTGAAAACAATAAAGAGGAAGAATTAAGGCTGCTTGAACTAGCGATTGGTCAATTATCTTCCCTCAACAAAGCAATTGTTTTGCTTTATCTGGACGGCTTTGAATACAGTGAGATCAGTGAGGTTACTGGACTTTCCAAGTCTAATGTCAGTGTAAGGTTGGTAAGGATCAGGAGAGAGCTGGAGCTAAAAATAAAACAAAAATTAAACCGGTGAAATTATGGACCATTTGGAAATTATGAGAAATCAATGGCAAGGTTCAGGAAAACATGCTGAATTCACGCCTTTCCAGGAAAATGAATTTTCCACATTAATCAAAAAACAAATGAAAAAGCAAAACCACATTATAGGAAGGTACTTCTGGGGGACTTTCTTGTTCCACATCCTGATTTATGCCTTAATGGGGCATGTACTTATCAAATATGGCATCGTATCCTCAGATCAGTTAGTATTGACCTTAAGTTTATTTGGCATCGCACTCACTTTCCCGTTTACAGCAAAATTAATGATTGAATTCAAGAAGTTGGCCCAAGTCCAAAGGGGTAGTATAGGTGTAAGTACCATCAAAAGCCAAGTGGAAATCAGGTATGGGATTTTGAGCAGGTACTTTCGGTTCAAAAAACTATATGACTACTTTTTGATCCCAATTCATTGTGCAATTGGGGCAGTACTTTCCTTTCACATCTTTGTCCCAGGAAGTTTTTCCTATGTTTCCTTTCCTATCATCAGTGTATTTGTCATTTCATTGGCTTCTTGTTGGTACGCGATACGTTCAGAAAACAGGACCTATTTCAAACTCCCTTTGGAAGAATTAAAAGGCATATTGGGCGATTTTGATAAAAAATAAGGATAGGATTGAATTTAACTTGTTCAAAATAAATTCTTGGAATTCAGCTGTTTTTTTTATTTTAGGATTCAGGATAGCCTGCAAACTCTAGTCTTATCACGACCCGCTTCACCCATATTATCCGCTATGCTCTAATTATGTCAGTACTGGTTTTTGTCCTGAAATGGTTGCAATGGAAATACCTCATCGTGGACAATGCCATAGATATTTATGTGGGCGTGATTGCGGTCTTTTTTACGGTTCTGGGGATTTGGTTGGCCAAACAGCTGACCAAGCCCAAGGTGGAGCGGGTCATTGTGGAAAAAGAGGTTTATGTGCCATTGTCGGAAGATTTTGCCATCAACCAATCTGCCTTGGAAGCACTCAACCTTTACAAAGGCTTATCCGGCCACATGGCTTTTTGCCTGATGGGCAAAACGTCTTTACCTGTAATTTCTTTGATCATCATCAATGAATCTAAATAGAGGGCTAAATTTACATCGTATTGATTGAATAATTCCCGATGCACTTTGAGTTTTACTGCTTTAAGAATTTATAAGTTTCATTCTAAAGAATAGCTTTCCCTCGATTCTCCAATTGTTCAAATTGAGTTTGAGGTACCGATCCAACATTCATTATTTACTTTCCTTCTGCCCGAATACGCACAATTTCGTCCGCTAAGAAACTTAAATTCTATGAACAAATGCATTTAAAGCCGATAAACAGCATGATTTAATTGGTATATGATTTGGCAATGCCTCTATCCTGATCAAATCTGCTTAGCCCATGATTAAGAACTATCTGCTTATTGCCTTCAGAAATCTGATAAAATACAAGTCATTTTCGTCTATCAACATTATAGGTATGGGTATCAGTTTGGCTACTTTTATTCTGATATCGATTTTTGTCATGGATGAATTGAAATATGACCGATATCATCCTGATGGCGATCAGGTTTTCAGGTTGTATGCGCAGATGTCTTCTCCCGGATCAGCTGATAGGTATACCACTATGGTTCAGCCGATTCTTGCTACAAAACTCAATGAAGAGTTTCCTGAGGTTGAGAAAACAGCCAGAGTGATGGGTACCATAACAGAAAAGCAGGTCCAGGTAGATGACAAATTGTTCAATGAAACCCGTGGTGCCTATGGTGAGGGCGAGCTGTTTGATATTTTAGCAATTTCTCTTCTGGAAGGTAATCCCAATGACATTCTTAAAAAAGCGAACACCGTCGCCATATCCCAGAGTCTTGCTTACAAATATTTCGGGAAATTAAATGCCATTGGTCAGACAATAAAAATTGAAAATGCTGACTGCGAAGTAACCCATGTTTTCTATGATTTTCCTGATCATTCTCATGCCCAATTTGATTTTTTAATTTCATTCAGCAGTTTGCCTTGGATGGAAGAAAGGATTGATTCATGGACCTGGCATCAGATGTACACCTATGTTAAAGTATCTCAAGGAACTGTAGTACAACAAATTGAATCCAAGTTCCAGGAATATATTAAACAGGAAACAGATAAATTCCAGGAACCTTTCAACTCCAAGCCATTTTTCCAGAGTCTAAATGATATTTATCTTGGATCATCCCATTTTGAATATGACCATGCCAAATTAGGAAATAAGGACACTATTTATATTCTTATTGGAGCTGCAATAATGATCTTGTTAATTTCCAGTTTCAATTTTGTTAACCTTTCTACTGCAAGAGCTGTCAAAAGAATGCAAGAAGTAGGTGTCAGAAAAGTGATAGGTGCACAGACCTCACAGCTTAAAACCCAGTTTCTTTTAGAGTCTTGCCTCTTCGTATTTATAGGTTTTGTATTTGCACTAGGATTATCATATTTATCACTTCCTTTCCTTTCAGATCTTACAGACAAGAATTTGTCACTGCCTGTTAATATTAAATCCATGTTTTTGTTTATTGGCTTTGGAATGTTTCTGGGGATCATTTCAGGAAGTTACCCCGCATTCATGCTCTCTTCATTTAAGCCAGTATCCGTTATTTCGGGTGCAACCCAGGCCAAAGGTGGACATTCATTTTTCCGGCAATCTCTTGTTGTTTTTCAACTTGTTCTATCATTCATCTTGATTATCGGTGCTTGGGTTGTAATTGATCAAAATAACCTATTGAGCAATAAACATTTAGGTTTTAACAAAGAAACTCTAATGGTAGTGTATGGAAGAGGAGTTCAATCCAACCAATTAGAGCCTATCAAAAATGAGGTGCTCAATAAAACCGAAGCGAAAAATGCAACATGGGGTTACGGTTTGCCCGGGGATATTTTTGCAACAGACAGGGTGGTTGACGCTGAAACCGGAGAACAACTAAGTACCAAACTGTTTATGGTGGACCATGACTATATCAAGACAATGGGAATGGAAATTGTTGCTGGTAGAGATTTTTCAAGAGATTTTGGTACCGACCCTGCCAAAGCTTTTATTGTAAACGAGACGGCAGTTATCAATTTTGGACTAGGGAGTCCAGAAGAGGCTTTAGGCCGAAGATTAAGTTGGGATCGCTGGAACGGTGATTCCACTAAACACGGGGAAATTGTTGGAGTTGTAAGGGATTTCCACACGGGAAGTTTAAAGGAAAAGATTACTCCTTTGGTCATGCAGATTGAACCAAATGTCTTCTATACCCTTACAATAAAACTAGATCCGGAAAAAAGTGAAAACCAAATCAGTTCAATCGAAAGCATCTTCAGAGAGCAAGTTCCCAATATGTTGTTTTCCTACAGCTTTATTGACCAAAATTTTGAGAAAATGTATATGTCTGAGCAGAAACTCTCCAAATTATTGGGCTTGTTTGCTGGCTTAACAATTCTGGTAGCATGTATGGGATTATTTGGATTGGTAGAATATCACGTACATCAAAGGGCTAAAGAAATATCCATTAGAAAAATATTTGGGGCAGACACAGGTTCTATCCTTCTAAAACTTACCAAACAGTATTTCATATTGATTCTGGTTTCATTTGTGTTAGCTACACCTTTAATTTGGTTTGTCGCAAATAAATGGTTACAGAATTTCGCTTATCATGTAGAAATTAGGGCTTCTTGCTCAATTCTTAACTGACTGATATTCAATTAAATAATTAACAAAAACATAACACAAAAACCCCGAAATCGGCTGTTTTAAGCTTTTTTCGGGGTTTTCTTTTTTGTATTTTAAGGTTGCAGAATAAAATACATCTGAAGATAT
>NZ_RPHB01000012.1 GCF_019343195.1 Arthrospiribacter ruber | reverse complement strand
TGGATAAAAACAAAGGGGCAGGACTTGACCTGAAAGATTTTGCAAGATTCGGTGTGATAAAGAAAGTATGTCAGCAACAGGAGTTTTTACTGGATAATCCTCCTTCAAAACTGAAGGATAGAATTGTATCACTCCATAAACCATATCTACGGCCAATAGTAAGAGGGAAAGAAAAAAAGCCTGTGGAGTTCGGCGCCAAAGCCCACATTCTTCAGGTTGATGGCCTTACTTTTATTGACAAACTGGATTTCAATGCCTTCAACGAGTGTACCAGACTTAAGCTGTCGGTAGCCAAACATAAAAGGTTTTTCGGCCCTGCAAAACAGCTTGGAGCTGACAGGATCTATGCTACCAACAAAAACCGTGTATTCTGCACTGGAAAAAAGATTTTTACCTGCTTCCCTAAAAAAGGTCCTAAAAAACTAAGCAAAGCTGAAAAAAACCTGAGCTCGGAAATATCCAAACAGAGGGCCACTGTTATGGAAGGTGTTTTTGGAACAAACAAAAACTTTTACGGTCTGGGTAAAATCAAGGTCAAAGGGGAAAAGAGGGAGAAGCTGATGATTTTTTTTGGTATTATGACGGCCAACGCTGTTCTGATCGCTAAAAGAAGGAAAGCCAAAGAAAGTCCAACTAAGCAAAAAGCAGCCTAGAAAAGCATCCAAAAAGCAACTTTATGGGATAGGTGTGCCCATACGGAAAATCCAGGTCATTTTCATACAATACCTGACCGTTAATTGTACTTTTTCAACCCTAAATTGACTCCTGGATCAAGGGTCTTATACATAAAAAAAGAAAGTAGGATTTAGTTTCAACCCTACTTTCTAATTCCGGAGGAATTTTCCAAGAAGCCCTACTTACTTCGTGATATTAGGTGGATATTAATTGGATATATGCTTCGCGAAATATACTTCGTGAAATAAGGTGGAAATATGCCTTCGGCGAAATATGGTTGAGATATTGGGTGACCTTTGGGGCTTTAAAATCCCCGAAGGTCTTAAATGTTAGCTGTTTTTTTCAGTTTGAAACACTGTTGAAACCGAAGCTTTAGCGGAGGTTCTGAGAGCTTTAGCGATTCGGGATATGCTTTCAACGGAATAATGGGGTGATATTAGGTGGATATTTATGGACATTTGAATTCAAAGTATGGTCAGAATAATTTTAATTGCGTTAACTGTGCTTTTCCTTGGTCTTAACATTGTGTATGGACAAAATACTGGATTGGAGGATCAGGGGCCCCAGGTAGGAGGAGAGTTTCCGGATTTTCTTTACGAGACTTTGGATGGTGTAGAATTTGATTTTTCCTCAATAAAAGGGGAAGTTGTGGTAATAAATATTTGGTTTGTAGGATGTACTGGTTGTAAGCAAGAAGAACCCTATCTAAAGGAAGTTGCGCAAAAGTACAAACACAGAGGAGATGTTATTTTTCTAGGGTTTGCTCTGAGTTCACAAAGTAAAATCCGAAAATATTTGGACAAAAATGGTGACTATGGTTTCCACCAAATCAGTCTCACAAGAAAAGAAGTAAAAGAAAAATTTAATGTTGTAATTTCTCCAAGTCATTTCATCGTCAAGGATGGTAAATTACTTTCCAAATTTATCGGAGCCCCATTGGTTCCGCACACGTCAGCTTTAGATCTTTTTCAGAAGGAGTTGGAGAAAGCAATCCTAGGTATCTTATAATTCATTCTCTTTGGACCTTGCCATGAAGTTTTCAAAACTTATTTTTACAGCGTAAAAAGATTTACTTTTTGAACGTAAGATATTTTACTTTGATAAAATAAACACCTTCTGCATATCTACTCAGTAATGATATCTGCACTGGAGTATATAAATGGAATCATTGTCTGTTCTGTAGACCAGTCTGTGTTCGAGGTTGATTCTCCTTGACCACCAACCGGAAAGTTCGTGTTTGAGTGGTTCGGGTTTGCCTATACCATCATAAGGGCTGCGCATTGACACTTTGATCAATTCATTGATTTTTTTGAGGGTCTTCTTGTCAGTCTGTTGCCAATAGAGGTAATCTTCCCATGCTGAGCTTAAAAAAATAATTTTCATAGGCATGAACCTTAATCTTCCAAAAGACTTTTCTCCTCGCCCAGACCTTTTTCATACTCTTCAATCCCTTTTAAAAGTCGTTCAGCATTTTTGGGGCTTTTCAGTAAGTGAAAAGTTTCCAGCATGCTATCATAATCTGATTTGGAGATGACCACAACATCCTCTCCATTAGACCTGGTGACAAATAGCGGTTCACGGTTGGTGAAAACTTTGTCCAGAAATGATTTCAAATGCTGCCTAAAATTAGAGTAAGTTGTAATTTCCATGGAATTAAGCTTTTAACAAATTTAGGGATTCTTTTATATTGTACAAAATCTTGTACTATAAGGAGGATGAAGGAAAGAGATAATTGCTTTGGCCATTTGAACTATCACTTCAATAAAAGCGGTTTCTTTTATATATTTATGAAAAAAAGGATATGATTACGAAAGAAAAACTACTTGAGACCTTAAAAAGTATGCCTGATAAGTTTTCAGTAGATGAATTGATGGAACGGGTACTCTTGCTTCAAAAAATTGAAATTGGATTAGAGCAATCCGAAAAAGGAGAGGGGTATTCTTCAGAGGAAGCAAAAAAAATGATTAAAGAGTGGCTAAAGTAATTTGGTCACCACAAGCTGTTGAGGATATCGCTCAAATTGCTGAATTCTATTTTAAGATTTCATCGAATTATGCTGAAAGTCTAATAGCTTCAATTTTATCAAAAGAAGATTTGATAAGCTCTTTCCCTGAAATTGGAAGGGTTGTACCAGAGTTGAATAATAGAGCGGTAAGAGAAATAATTTTTAAGAATTACAGAATAATTTATTGCATTTTTGACGAAGATAGAATTAGTGTTTTGACTGTTCATACTAGTTCGATCCCATTGACGGAAATCTCTTTATTTGATTAATTGTTTTTTGTTATTGCTAATTTTCCGAATATCCAATATCAAATTAATATCCACTAATATCCATCAATATCTTTCTAATTTTGTACTCTAGCAGAGTATCCATTTCAAGCCAATAAGCATCATCAATGAACAATACCCCACTAGCAGAAAGAATGCGTCCGACTAAATTGGAAGAACTGATAGGGCAGGAGCACCTTTCGGCACCTACTTCATTTTTGCACCGGGCCATCAAAAGCGGCAATGTGCCTTCTCTGATACTCTGGGGCCCTCCTGGGGTGGGAAAGACTACCATTGCCAATATCATCGCCAATGAAATCAAGGCGCCTTTTTATACCCTGAGTGCCATCAGTTCGGGGGTGAAAGATATCCGTGAAGTGATCGAAAAGGCAAAATTCCAGATGGGCGTGGTACTTTTTATTGATGAAATCCACCGCTTCAATAAGTCCCAACAGGATGCGCTTTTGGGCGCAGTAGAAAAGGGAGTTATCCGCCTGATCGGGGCTACTACGGAGAACCCATCTTTTGAAGTCAATGCAGCCTTACTTTCCCGCTGTCAGGTTTTCACCCTCAATCCGCTGGGACGGACTGAACTGGAAGCCATGCTGCATCAAGCCATGGAAAAGGATGTGTTGATTAAAAAGAAGGAGGTAGAGCTGAAGGAAACAGAGGCGCTATTGCGGCTATCAGGAGGGGATGGGCGGAAACTGTTGAACCTGTTTGAAATTGTGATTAATGGGCTGGAAGAAGATCCTTGCGTGATTACCAATGATAAAGTTACCAAGATCGCCCAGCAAAAGGTGGTCTTGTACGACAAGTCCGGTGAGCAGCATTATGATATTATTTCTGCCTTTATCAAATCCATCCGAGGCTCTGACCCCAATGCGGCGGTGTATTGGCTGGCCAGGATGATTGAAGGAGGGGAGGATGTAAAGTTTATTGCAAGGAGACTGGTGATTTTGGCTTCTGAAGATATCGGGAATGCCAATCCCAATGCCTTGCTTTTGGCGACCAATTGCTTTGAAGCGGTGAAAATCATCGGTTATCCTGAGGCCAGAATCATCCTCTCTCAATGTGTCACTTACCTAGCCAGCTGTCCAAAGAGCAATGCTTCCTACATGGCAATCAACAAGGCACAGGCATTGGTGAGGGAGAAAGGGGATCTTCCCGTTCCGCTTCACTTGCGCAACGCGCCCACCAAGCTGATGAAAGACCTGAATTATGGCAAGGATTATAAGTACTCGCATGATTATGAGGGGAATTTTGTCAATCAGGAATACCTGCCCGATGAACTCAAAAACCTTAAACTTTACGAGCCTGGCAGCAATGCCCGTGAAAATGAACTGAGAAAATACCTGAACTCCAGGTGGAAGGGGAAGTATGGGTATTAGGGTTTATCAAGATACTTTATGATATTCTAATTTTTAGATACTTATTGATATTTGATATTAAAAGATATTGGCTTAAAGCAATTCTTAACTCTAAAAAATTGCACAATCGGTTAAGATGCGAATGACAATATCTAATTTTAGGCGTCTTTAAAAAACTCGTCCAAATCCAGTTCAAAACCGGAAATCACGGAAGACTTGGCTAAGTCACCTTCGGTCATCCAGCGCGAGGCGGAATATTTCCCTTGTGTCAAGGTGTA
Organism: Arthrospiribacter ruber; assembly: GCF_019343195.1. Taxonomy (GTDB): domain Bacteria; phylum Bacteroidota; class Bacteroidia; order Cytophagales; family Cyclobacteriaceae; genus Arthrospiribacter; species Arthrospiribacter ruber. The sequence goes on along the minus strand of NZ_RPHB01000012.1, from coordinate 110,892 downwards.
GATCAAAACAGTTTTTCCTTCCGGATCCACCAGCCAATATTCTTTTACACCTGATTTAGACTCCTCTTTTTCCATAGTTGAATTTACGAAAAATTGTTTTTAATAGTCGAGCAGGATTCATTAAACCTGCCAGGTTTTTAAGCGTAATCAGCTTTAAATTAGATCATATCAGTAAGAAACCTGGCAGGTTTTCAGGTAGTGGCCTAATTCCTTTTACATAAACCTGAATTCATCCACCTTCTCAATCTTCTGCTTCAGATCTGCAATGTTGATACTGTCTTTGATTCCATTGTCCCTGACAACTTTCTTATCCCTCAAAGTTCTGGAAATCCGGTCATAAACCTGTTGAGGACTCTCCACAGTGCCGTTTGACTTTTTGCCCTGGATGATACCATTCTGATGTGCCAGATCCAAAGCTTCTGAAACTTTGATTTGGTAGTTGTCGGCCAGTTCGAAGAAGTTGTCGTAATAGAGGATAAATTTCTTGGCCAACTCCACGGTGCCATTGATCTGATTGCTGTAGTTTTTCAGGTCAGTTTCATTTTGGATCAAAGCAGCATAATTTACCTGACCTCTGGAGGACCTGTATTTTCTTTCCACCTGATTGAGGTGGCGCTCTACATTTTCTTTGGAAAACTCACCCAACACCCTGTTGAAATAGGCGTCCAAGGTTTCAGACCCGATCCTCTCTGGCATTTTCTGCCCCAATTTTGCCATATCCTTATTGAGCTTGGCAAGCAGTTCCAGCTGTAGGTTTTCCAATAATACCACCCGGTCATAATTTGAGGATTGGTTCAGGGTATTGGCTTTGTCCAAGGCAGAGAAATAGACCAGGTACTTATTGAGCTCATTTTCAAATTTCCCCAGTTTTTCAAAATCCGGTTTTTTCTCGGTCAGCATGGAGCTGTAGGCTATATTGACCAGAGAGTTGGAGGCGAAAAATGCCTGAGAGACAAAGGGAATGCCTGAGGTAAGCGGACTGGAAAGGATATTGTTGGTGACATCCAGGAAGCGATCCATTTTGGTTTTGCTCTCAAAGATGCCGATTTTCTTAGCAGACTCCATAATGACTTCTTCCAAAGAAAAACCCAAAGGACCACCTTCAATGCTTCCCAAGGATTTGATAAAACCCTGGTATTCCTGGTCAGTCATCCTTGACTTGAGATTGATGATGTCATCACTCAGTTTTTTGTGGATCTGTGTGGAATGGATGATACTGGACTTGATGGAAGTCCATCGTGTTTCGTCTGAAATATTCTTGTCAATGACAAGGTCAGTGATGGCTTTGTTGGTGATCTCCAGGTTTTGCTGAAGACTTTCGTTGTAATTTTTCAGGACTTCTATTTCCTGTTCCAAGCGGAAAATTTTGACAGAGTCAGGGTTATTCTGTGCAAAGGTCGACCAAGTGGTCAGCGCTATCATAAAAGACAGCAAGAAGATTTTCTTCATTCAGTGTGGAAAGGGGTGTAAAGTTTTAGCAATCAGCGCAAAAACCGAGCAAATTTAAATCGGAAGCCGGTAATTCAAATACTTTTTACATAAATCTTTTGAATTTTCTAATAACTTAGTTTATTTAATGGTCTGTAAAACTTATGCCTATGCGTTTCTATTTTTCAGCACTTAGTTGCTTTTTTATTTTGTTCATTTTCTCCTGCTCTGAAGAAAAGGCTGAATCAAATGAACAGTCTATGGACAGTTTTAGAAGCGAGGTGGAGGCCACGCCTGTGCGGGTGGCTCTATCCGAAAAAAAGACTTTTGATTACCTGATCAATGCCTCTGGGAAAATTGAAGCATTGGATCAGCTCAAAGTGATTTTTGAGAGGTCCGGCTACCTGACTGAGTTGAATGTCAAGGAAGGGGACTATGTGGAAAAAGGTAAAATCCTGGCCAAGCTCGATCAGACAGAAAGTCTTTTCAAACTGGAAAAGGCCAAGATCAACCTAAAAAATGCCAAAGCCACCTACCAATCAGAGATTCTCAGCTTTGACGGGATATTTACTTCCGGGGATTCTGCCAGAATTATACCAGTAAGGGATCAATTGATGGCCAAAAGCGGACTCTTTACAGCCCAGCTGGAATTGAAAGAAGCAGAACTGGATTTGGAAAAAAGCATCATCAAAGCACCTACTTCCGGCAGGGTGGCCGACCTTCAGGTCAAAACCGGAAGCTTGGTCAATGCAGGGGATGAACTGATGGAGATCATCAATCCCTCTCAATTGGAATTGAAGGTCAAGGTGCTGGAATCGGACATCCACATGGTATCGATCGGGCAGGGAGCCGAGATCATTCAGGTAGGCTCTGGAGGAACCCAGCTTTCCGGGAAAGTCAGAAGCATCAATCCCAAAGTGGATGAAAACGGACTGGTATTGGTTGGGATTCAAGTGACTGAAAGTAAAGGCCTCCTGCCCGGAATGAATGCCAGGGCCATCATCAAAGCACCTCAAAGTAACAGTATAGTGGTACCCAAGCAAGCAGTGGTGTCCAGGTCTGGCAGACCGGTAGTCTTCACCGTGGTCAATGGCAATGAATCCAAATGGAATTATGTTGAACCGGGAAAGGACAATGGCCGTGAGGTGGAGATTCTGGAAGGTTTGGAAGCGGGGGAAACCGTTATTGTTACAAATAACCTTCAGCTTGCCCATCAGGCACCTGTTCAGCCGGTAAAAGACTAAGATTATGGTTAGATTTTTATTGGCGAGGCCCATAGCGGTATTGATGACATTTTTGGCCTTAATGGTCTTTTCAGTCATTGTATTCAGGACTTTGCCTATTTCCCTTTTGCCTCCTATAGATGTCCCCCAGATTCTGGTCAAGGTCAATTACCCCAATGCATCACCCGAGGCCATTGAGCAGAATGTGCTTTCTCCCATCAGAGAAGGGCTGATGACCTTGGGTGGACTTGAAGATATGGACAGTAAGGCTGGTTCAGAAGTGGGGACAATTAGGCTGACGTTTGATTATGGTACCAGAATGGAACTGGCCTACATTGAGGTCAATGAGAAAATTGACCGCTTGACCAATTCCCTCCCTTCCGACCTCACCCGGCCTCAGGTGATTCGGATCAACACCAATGACATTCCAGTAGTGAGGGTACAGGTAGTGCCCAAGGATGGATTTGATTTTACAGAAGTCAGTCTGCTTACCGAAAATGTCCTCAAAAAGCGTTTGGAACAGCTTGAAGGGGTCTCTTTGGTAGATATCAATGGGAAAAAAGAACGGATGATCACTGTCAGCCCCAAAATTGCAATTCTAAGGGGGCTTGGCATGACTGAGGAGAATGTCATCAATGCCATCAAATACGGCAATGAAGAATTACCGGGCATTTCCGTCGAAGATGGACAGTTCAGGTATTATTTAAGATTGGCTACCCGGGTGGACAGTCCCGAGGACATTATGAAGCTTCCCGTGACTTCTTCAGAAGGTGTTACGGTAGATTTGAGTACTGTGGCGACGGTACAGTATGAGACGAGCGAACCCTTAGGTTACCACCTTTTCGGTGAGAATGAAGGGCTGGTTATTACCGTACACAAGCAGGCTGCTGCCAAAATGAATGAACTGTTGCCCAAGATCTATGAGGCAATTGAAATCTTCAGGACTGATTATCCGCAAGTGGCATTCGATGTGACCCAAGACCAGTCGGTATTGCTCAATGCAGGCATCAGCAACCTGCAGACCAGTTTGCTGTTCGGAGGTTTATTTGCTTTCGGGGTATTGTTTGTCTTTATGGGCAATTACAAAACACCCATCATCATTGGGCTCTCTTTGCCCTCTTCCCTGATTATCAGTTTTTTGGTTTTCTATTTTTTCGATATTTCCATCAATGTGATTTCACTTTCCGGCCTGGCTTTAGGTTTGGGGATGTTGATAGACAATTCCATCATTGTTTTGGATAACATTACCAGAAAAAGAAAAGAAGGGCTGCCCTTGTTTGAAGCCTGTGTGGAGGGCGTCAATGAGGTGATGTCGGCACTGATCAGTTCCGTATTGACTACTTTGGCGGTATTTGTGCCTTTGGTTTTTCTATCCGGAATTTCGGGAGCTTTGTTCTTTGACCAAGCGGTAGCCGTGGCTTCCATCTTGGGAGTTTCCCTTTTGGTGGCTTTTATTTTTCTGCCTATGCTGTACAGATTTTTCTTCCGAAAGCAGCCCGAAGGTCAGGAGATACAAGAGGATTCAAAATTGTTTGTCCGGATATTGGCAGGCTATAAGCGTCTTTATATTAAGATTTTTGCGAATAGGAAACTCAGCTTTGCCCTATTTGTGATATTGATCCCGGCAGGATTGGCTTTGTCCTTGTTTTTGGAAACCAGGGGTTTGCCTCCTATCGAAAAAACAGACGCAGTATTGACCGTCAATTGGAATGAGCCCATTGGGGTTGCCCAAAATAGGGACAGGGTACTTTCTTTATTGGAAGCCTTACGGGGTGATTTTGTAAAGGCTGAAAGTGATATTGGGGTCAGGCAGTTTCTGTTGTTTGATGGAGAAAGCTCCTTGCAGGAGGCTACGCTTTATTTTCTTTTTGAAAACCAAGATCAAAAAGAGCAGCAAATGCCCCGTTTGGACAATTTGATTCAGGAAAACTTCCCGAATGCTGTAGTGCAAATTGAAGATGCCCCGAATGCTTTTGACCAGCTTTTTGCATCTAACATGCCATACTATGAAGTCAGGTGGAAGGACCTTGGCAGCAAGAAACCAATTGATGAGTCGATCATGGATACCTGGTTGGGTGAATTTCCTGTCCGACAATTTGCCAGAGGGCCAGGTTTGCAGAAGGAAGCTTCTGTAGTTTTTAGACTCAATGCTACTGAAATGGCTACATATGGAGTGAATCCAAATGACCTTCAGGAAAAAGTAAAGCGGATTTTTGGAGTATATGGCATTACCGATATCAAGAGATTTGGTGAAATCACGCCCATCAAGCTCAAAGCGGAAAAAAGAGATTTTGAGGACTTGCTCCGCAACTCCTATATCAAAGGTACAGAGGGACAAGAATATGCTTTGAACAATTTTATCCGTTTTGAATACGAAAATCATTACAAATTTGTCACTGCGGACAAGGGAGGGGTTTTCCAATCTGTGTATTTGGAGGAAAATGAGCCTACTGCCCACAATCAGGAAATCCTGAATTGGGGAAATGAAAGAAATCTGGGGATATCGTTTGTCGGTCAGTACTTCAAGGACAGGGAGACCATCAGTGAACTGTTGGGGATCCTGTTGGTAGCGGTTTTGTTGCTGTACTTTATTCTGGCAGCCCAGTTTGAGAGTTTTGTACAGCCTTTGGTGGTAATCTTTACCTTGCCCCTAGGGATTGCAGGAGCATTTACGGTCTTGTTGCTGACAGGGACTTCTTTGAATGTGATGTCGGCCATAGGCTTGGTGGTGATGTTGGGGATTATGGTCAATGATGCTATTCTTAAAATTGACACGATCAACAGGCTTAGTGTAAAGTATGCAGCAAATAATTCTCCGGGAGAAGCCTTGGAAAAGGCCATGTACGAGGCAGGTGAGATCAGGTTGAAACCAATCCTGATGACATCGGTCACCACCATATTGGCTTTGTTGCCTGTGGTTTTCAGTTCCGGTTTGGGAGCAGATCTGCAGCGGCCTTTGGTGTTTTCCGTAATCGGAGGCCTGACCATAGGAACCTTTACAGCCATGTACTTTGTGCCATTGGCATATTGGGCTTTGGCGGCTAAAGGAAGGATGAGAAATGAAGGATGAAGGATGAGGGATGAAGGATGGGGGATGAAGGATGAGGGATGAAGCCTATCCGACTGGTCATCCAGGAGTGGATGAGGGAGGAAGGAGTAATGTATATCTTAGATCTTAGCAAACCGATAGTTGAGGTGTAAGGTAAATTTATGATTGAGGATATTAATTAAATGTCAATACAAAATGTAAAAGCCATGAGAGAGATACTCACGGCGGAGGTATAGAAAGTAAAAGTTAGAAACGAGAATTTAGAGATGAAATTAAAGAATTCGAGAGACGGTAGAAGATGTGTTTTCATACTTCATCCTTCTCTCTTCCTCCTTTTTCCATGACTCCATTTAGGGTAATCATAGCGTTTGTAGTGCTGAGTATCATTGGCTTTGCCCTGATACCCAGGCTATCTGTGGACCTGAACCCCAGAGAAAGGGAACCGGTTTTGACAGTCAGCTTCAACGTGCCCCAGTCTTCTCCTGAACTGGTTGAAAAGCTGGCTACCTCCCCATTGGAAGGAGCCTTATCCCAATTGGCAGAGTTGAAAAGGATCAATTCGGTATCCAATTACGACAGGGGAAACATCACGCTTAGATTTGATAAAAACACGGATATGGAATTCAAGAAATTTGAAGTTTCTTCCATTATCCGTCAGGTTTACCCTTCAATGGATTCCAAAGTCAGTTACCCTTTGGTAACCCAATCCGAAGAAAGAAGGTCGGAAATGAAAACCCCTATCCTCACTTATTCGGTCAATGGACCTTTTGCGACTTTTGAAATCAAAAAAATCACGGAAGATATCCTAAAGTCCTCCCTCAACCGATTTGAAGAGATCGAAGAAATAGCCGTTAGAGGAGCAAATAACCTCCAACTCTACATTACCTATGACATCCAAAGGCTACAAAGTCTCGGTCTGAACAAAGGTTCTGTGGAGTCTGTAATCCGAAGTGCATTTGGAAGGACTTATCCAGGTGCTGTGGTCAACAACAGGGAAGAGACGCTTTTTATACAAGTTGACCGTTCTTTACACAGCATTTCCCAGCTCGAAAACCTGATCATTACCACCCAGTCTGGCAAAGAGGTGATGCTAAGGGATCTTGCCCAGATTACCTTGGAAGAAGCAGAAGCCCAATCCTATTACCGGATCAATGGCAACAATTCCGTCACCCTGTCCATTATCAACAGGGATGGCGTAAATAAAATCCTTTTGGCCAAAAATATCAAAGCGGCAGTTGCGGTAGCTCAAAAATTACTGCCGGCAGGAGTGGAGGTCAGGTTGGAGAATGACGACACCGAGTTTTTGGAGAAGGAAATGAACAAGATATACAAGCGCTCAGGACTCTCTATCCTGATTCTTGTGGTTTTTATTTTTCTGATCAACCGTAACCTCCGTTACCTTTCTACGCTGTTTTTGGGTATCATAGTCAACCTCAGTATTACTGCCATTATCCTATACCTGCTGAAAGTTGACATCCATTTGTATTCACTGGCAGGTTTGACGATTTCCTTTGGTCTGATCGTGGACAATGCCATCATCATGATCGATCATTTGCACAAGCACCGCAACAGAAATGTTTTTGTGGCTTTGTTGGCAGCTTCCCTGACTACCATTGCGGCATTGATGATTGTGTTTTTCCTTCCGGAAGAGGATAGAAAAAATCTTTCTGAATTTTCCATAGTAGTCTCGGTCATGTTGGGGGTCTCGCTTTTGGTCGCCCTGTTTTTCACTCCGGCCATGTATGCTTTGCTTTTTGGAGAAAAGGCCAAAAAGGGCAGGCAGCTTACCTTCAGGCAATTAAGGAAAAGGGTTAAAGCTTTTAGATTTTATTCAGGAAGTATAGGCTTTGTAGCCAGGTACAGAAAAGCCTTTGTGACGGCTTTGATATTGCTTTTTGGCATTCCGATATTTTACCTACCGTCCAAGTGGGAGGGGCAGGAATGGTACAACAAGTCCATAGGTAGCACTTTTTATCAGGAAGAGATGCGGCCTTATGTAGACAAGGCCCTAGGAGGATCGCTGAGGATGTTTGTAAGGGGTGTTTTTGAGAAATCCAGCTACAGAGAAGCAGAAAAAACCAGGCTATTCGTCACCGCAAGACTTCCATTTGGGAATACCTTGGATCAGATGGATTTTATTATCAGGGAATTTGAAAAGTATTTGAAAGGAGTGGAGGGGATAGACCAGTTTGTCACCTACGTGACTTCCGGTCAGTATGCACAGATCGTGATCACCTTCCAAGAGGAATATGAGAAAAGTGCCTTACCATATCAGCTGAAAGGAAGGCTTTCAGTAAAGTCCACCGACTGGTCCGGAGCGAGGTGGACCATTTATGGAGTAGGGCAGGGCTTTTACACGGGTGCTGGTGGAGAGGGCATCCCGTCTTTTAGGGTGACGATGAAAGGCTACAATTTTGATGAACTGGAGAGACAGGCTGAAGCCCTTGCGGAAAAACTTCTTCAGCATAAGCGGATTCAGGAAGTCAATACCAACGAGCGCTTGGGCTGGAATGAGTTGAAGTCAGAGGAATTTGTGCTCCGCTTGGACCAGTCTGCCATGGCTCTTCAAAGGACCAATCAGTATGAATTGGTGTCTGCACTGGGAGATATTTCCAAGCCTCAAAATCCATCTGCCTACCTTACTCTGGATGATCAAAACTATGGTGTAGTTGTCAGGGAAAAGGCTTCAGCTGGATTTTCCCGCTATGACCTGGAGGAGCAGAGTATGATTGCCGGTGAAGACCGGGTATTTAAAGTCAGTAGTTTTGGCAGCCTCCAAAAGGAAACTACTACGACGGCCCTGCACAAAGAGGACAGGCAATACATCCGTTTGGTGGCTTTTGAATATATGGGCTCGGCCAAGTTTGGGAATGAATACCTGGATGAGGTATTGAAAGAAATGAAAACCCAGATGCCGATTGGATATACCGCAGAGAAGAATACTTGGGCCTATAATTTTGACAAAGCCAAAAGGCAGTACAGCCTGATTTTGGTATTGGTAGTAGGGATATTTTTTATTACTTCTATACTCTTCGAAAACCTTAAGCAGCCCTTTTATATCATTGTCATTATCCCTATTTCCTTTATAGGCCTGTTTTTGATCTTTTCCCTTTTTGATTTTTACTTTGATCAAGGGGGGTATGCCGCATTTGTGATGTTGGGAGGTCTGGCAGTCAATGCGGCCATCTTTATTGTCAATGACCTGAACAACAGGAAAATCGGGGTGTATAACCGCAGGGTGGTGAAAGCTGTAGGAGGTAAAGCAGTGCCTATTTTATTGACCATTTTGTCGACCTGCTTTGGTTTGATTCCTTTTATCATGGAAGGGCAAAACGAGATTTTCTGGTTTTCCCTGGCTATTGGAACCATTGGTGGGCTTGTTTTCAGTGTGGTGGGGGTGTTTTTGGCTTTGCCCGTGTTTTTGTGGAGGAAGGATGAAGTTAGGTGATTTTGGTGAAATCCGTATTTCCTGATAAGCCTTATGTTTTATTGGAAAATTCGGATATCAGAAAGCAGAAGCCATAAGGTCTGGAAAATTTTAAAGCAAAATAAATTTATCCAATCCAAAATTATACAATTAGAAAAAAAGTATATACTTTTAGTATCTACTGAAATAAATATGAAAAACTTATCACTTAAATTGGATGATGATATATTCCAAGAAACCGAGGAACTTTTATCCAAATTAGAAAAGTCCAGAAACCGTTATGTCAATGAGGCATTGGCTTATTATAATAAAATACAAAAGCGAAAATATTTAGAAAAGGCCCTTGCTGCTGAATCAAAGCTCGTAAGTATGGAATCAATGGATGTTTTGTCTGAATTTGAGCAGATTGAAGATGGGGAAGGCTAAAAGGTTCGAAGTTTGGCTGGCAAATCTTGATCCAAGATTCGGAACAGAAGCGGGTAAAACCAGGCCTGTTTTGGTGGTCCAAACAGACCTTCTCAATAAAGTACATCCTTCCACTTTGGTTTGCCCGATTACTTCTAATGTACAGTCGAACAGTAAAATACTGCGTGTTCATCTTCAGAAAGGTATGGCTAATCTCGATAAATCATGTGATATTATGATTGATCAATTGCGGGCAATTGACAATAAAAGATTAATTAAAAAAATAGGTATTATACCTGCTAGTGAAGCAAAAAAAGTAAATGAAAACCTGTTGATTGTCCTTGATCTTTAAAGCAAATGAAATTTTTTGAAGTCTGAACTCCTTTGCATTTTTTGGGTATTAGTCTTATTATTATTTATGGAAAAATATGGAATTAGATTCCATATTTTTCCATCCATTTTTTTGATGAGACCGATCATTTCAATTTTACTTTCCCGATTACCGGATTTTCCTCTTTCTTTGAAGTACTTTTGTGCTCCATTAAATACCTAAATCAGCTCATTGATTCGGATTTTTAAAATGTAAGGATTTTCATATTTATTAAAATCTTATTAGCTTCCATAAAGGTGTGGATTGGAATTTTTTCAGAAATCTCAAATCAGTTTGTTATATTTTAAAACCTAATTCATCCGATATGGAAATTAAGTTTTAAACCAAAAAAGAAAGTAAGCAGGTAAATTTTCATGGATATCAGCGCCATTCTGCCGACGTAGATTTTTGGATAGATACATCAGAAGAGAACTTTTCTAAGCTAATCCTAGTGTTTACACGAATGGGGTATGATTTACTACATATACCCCGCCTGCATCAGTGTCAGTAGTAAGGCTTGTTGAATGCCCAAATACCCATCTTTGTTCATCCACCATTCATCCAGGGAATGCACTCCGCCTCCTTCTCCTCCTCTACCTATAGTCACTGCGGGTATTCCTTTGGAAAAAGCGATATTGGAATTGGTAGAACTGGAACTCAATCTGGGTTCTTTTCCAGTCAGATAGTTGGCAATGGCCATGGTCTGCTGGATCAATGGGGATTCGGGGCTGGCCAATCCGCTCGGCCTATCACCGACTTTTTCTATGTCCACAGTAAGTGGTTTTCCTCTTCGGATGATTTGGTTTTCCTTTTCTAAGCCTTCTTCCATAGATGCTAAAAAGAGCGTATTGATGCCCTGTAACTTTTCCTGACTTTCGGATCGCATATCCACCAACATCCATGATTCATAGGGGATGGAATTTACAGAAGTACCTCCACCCAACACAGAAATGCTGTAGGTTGTTTTTGGGCCATCTTTGGTAAAGTTATCCGCCTTGGGTATAAATGCCACCACAGCCTGTGATAAGGCGTTGTGGGGATTGCCAATGCCAAAGGCTCCATAAGAATGACCGCCACTTCCTTTGAAAGTCACCTTGTAGCGCAAAGAGCCTATACCCCCATTGACAATATCTTCCAGTCCACCACCGTCTATGGCGATATGTGCTGCCAAAGGATGGGCTCCTTCTCTGAAAAGGTGTTTGACACCATAAAGGTCGCCCAGACCCTCTTCTCCGACAGTACCGGCAAACCAGATGTCCTGTTCTGTTTTCAGGTTATTGGCAGTCATGGTTTTCAGAAGGGCTACGACCATAGCCACCGACCTGCTGGCATCACCGATTCCCGGTGCAAAAAGGGTATCGCCTTTTTGCTTAACCGTTACGTCTGTTTCAAAAGGAAAAACTGTGTCCAGATGCCCTTCCACCAATATGGTTTTTTCTCTTTTTGTACCCTTTCTCAGGCCAATGACATTGCCGACCTCATCTGTCCATACCGAATCCGCACCAGCCTCTTTGAGCATTTCGGCAAAAGCCTTCCCCTTTTCCTCCTCATGGTAAGAGGGAGCCGGGATTTCGGTCAAAGTGATCATATCTTGTATGGTCTGCTCATCGATTTCCTGGATATAGTCAAATGCCTTTTTGATCTCAGGTTTTTCGGTCAATGTAGAAACTTGCTCTTGGTATTGCGGCTTTATGGTCTGGGCAAATACAAGTGGATGGCAAAGCGATAGGGCGAATAGGATAAATACGGTCTTGATGTTCATTGGTAAAGAATGCTGTATAAGACGAAATAGATAAAAATTAATTTGCCTGGCAATACCGCTGGTCAATATCAATATGATTTTTGAAGCAGAAATTGGTTGGGGCTTACAATTGAAATCTCTTTTTTCTTTATTGAACTAACCGAATCCCACTTTGCAGCGGTTAGCTGATCTACCTCAATGATAATTTTTTCCATGATTTTAGAATTTTCCATTAATATACATAAAACCAATCGGACTTTGAATAAGTTTAACCCCGCTCGTTCCCCTTTCCGCTCAAAGTCAAAGGGTCCTGTTTCAATAGGTAGACCAAGCTTTTATACAGTGTGGGATTGTAGGATGAAAACTCTCTGGGCTTTTCAAAAAACACTTCCAAGGCCACTGCAAAAAACTCATGCATATTCTTCGCTGCGGATGCTCTGAAAAAATCCGAATCCCCATTAAGGATTTTTTTCTGCTGAAGACTTGCTTCCTTGGCATAAGTCTCCCAGCGATGTGGATTAAAAAAGTTGCTTTCCCGATTGTAATGGATTTGGTTTTCCAGCTTCATAGCATGTGCCATTTCATGTATGCCCAAATTGACACCGCTTTGGGAATGCATAAATCCTTCCACAAACTTTTCCCATGACAGCACTATCATCCCAAGTTTGGGATTGACTTCGCCATAGTGGTATTGTTGGTTGATGGTCGAATAATAGGAATCAGGATAAATAAGAATTTTGCGGAAATGACGGAGAAAAACACCCTTGAAACCGAAGGTAACCATAATGGCAGTTGCGCCTATGAGTAGTTTCATTTCCGGAGTCACCTTTTGTAAAGCACCTCTCGCCACAAATTCTTTTTCGGCGATAAACCATTCCAATCTGGAAATGAAGTCTTTCTTATGTTCCGCTCTCAGGTTTTTGTAATAGGGGAAAAGATTTTCCAGAATATTGACATCCTGCTTGCTGAGTTTCTGGATTTTGGACCGGACTTTCAGGTTCAAAATTGAAGTATAAAAAAACTCTCCAATGGAAAAGGACAGATGGTGGAGGAAGTGCATTTCAGGGATTTATAATGTAGTCTTTTTGAATCTCAAGCTGTTTTGTTATTTGGAAACGTTTTACCATAACCAATAAAAACAAAGGTGTAAAGATTCCTCTACACCTTTGTTTTCTTCACAGATTCAACTATTGGTAGCTATACCCGCAGAACCTTTTATGATAATGGGTTCTTACTTATCAAATCAAACCGGATATGATATACTCGATCAGAATATCCATTAATATCCAATATCAATGAATATCGATTTACGTATTCTTTATTGTTTAATTGATATGAAATCCATTGCGAATATGCCAATCATTTAAAATTACTTCGCATAATTCACCGCTCTCATCTCTCTGATCACAGTGATTTTGATCTGACCAGGATATTGCATCTCTTTTTCAATTTTCTGGGAAATATCATAAGAGAGTTTGCTTGCCGTCTGATCATCTACATTTTCAGCATCTACCAAGACCCTCAACTCACGGCCCGCCTGCATGGCAAAGCATTTGTTCACTCCATCAAATGCAAGAGCCAATTCTTCAAGCTCTTTCAGACGCTTGATGTAGCTGTCCATGATTTCCCTCCTTGCTCCAGGTCTTGAGCCCGAAATGGCATCAGAAGCCTGCACGATAGGGGATATCATAGAAGTCATCTCAATCTCGTCGTGGTGGGCACCTATGGCATTGCAAACTTCAGGATGCTCTTTGTACTTTTTGGCAAGCTCCATTCCAAGTATGGCGTGGGGAAGTTCTGCTTCTTCAGGCCATACCTTACCGATATCGTGTAGCAATCCTGCCCTTTTGGCCAGCTTGGCGTTCAATCCCATTTCAGCAGCCATGGTAGCGCAGAGTTTGGCCACTTCTCTTGAATGTTGTAGGAGGTTTTGTCCATAAGATGACCTGAACCGCATTCTTCCGACCATTCTGATCAGCTCAGGATGCAGCCCGTGTATGCCAAGATCTATACAGGTTCTTTCCCCGATTTCAACGATTTCTTCTTCAATATTTTTCTCGGTTTTAGCCACCACCTCTTCAATTCTCGCAGGGTGAATCCTGCCATCCTGTACGAGTCGGTGAAGTGATAGCCTGGCTACTTCTCTTCTTACCGGGTCAAAACCAGAAATGATGATGGCTTCAGGAGTATCGTCTACTATGATTTCTACTCCGGTAGCAGATTCCAGCGCGCGAATGTTACGGCCTTCTCTACCAATGATTTTACCTTTGATATCATCTGATTCAATATTGAATACGGACACACAATTTTCGATTGCATGCTCCGTAGCAGTTCTTTGGATAGTATCCAAGACGATTTTTTTGGCCTGCTTGGTAGCGGTAAGTTTGGCCTGATCGAGTATATCCTTGATCTGTGAAGAGGCTTTGGTGGTAGCTTCGTCTTTGAGCATTTCGACCAATTGGTCTCTGGCTTCTTCCCTTGTAAGAGCGGCAATTTTTTCCAGATCCGAAATGCGCTGATTGGTCACTTTGTCCAGTTCGTCCTTTTTGATCTGTACGGCATGAAGCTGAGCGTTCAGGTTTTCCTTTTTGCTATCCAGTTCTGCTTCTTTTCGTTTGATCTGCTCCAGTTCTTTGGAAAGCGACTGTTCTCTTTGTTTGAGTTTGTTTTCATTGGTGATGATGATGTTTTTCTTTTTGTTCACTTCATCTTCAAACTCAGACTTAAGCCTTAGGTATTTTTCCTTAGCTTCAAGGATACGGTCTTTTTTGGTAGCTTCAGCAGTGATTTCTGCTTCTCTGATAATACTTTTTGCTTTTTCTCTGGCTTCTTCTTCTATTTTTTTACCGTTGTTTTTCAGAAAAAGGCCGGCAATGACTGCACCCAGTCCCAGGCCTATTACGCCTGCAATTATTATGTATAATGATTCTCCCATAGGTATATGATGTATATAGTTTACCTACCGGGAAAAGCCCAAAAATCCTGAAATGAGAGTTTGGTTATAAAAGAGCGTTCAGTTGATCGTTGATTTTTTTGACAGTGGATTGGATCTGTTCGCTGTCTTCGGCATTGATCATATTTTGCTCCATGGACTCTACCATAGAGTCAAAAGCCACCATTGCCAGAAGGTCCTGTCTGTCATCCAAACCAAATTCTTCCCTATATCTCTTTATTTTATCATTGATCAATTTTCCTGCATGTCTGATTTTAGCTTCATCTTCAGCTTTCACTTTCATGGGATATTCCCGATCTCCGATTTTCAACCTGATAGAAAGTGTTTCCATATTATTCAGACAAGTAGGCGATTATATTATCGATTTCCTTTATATAATTATTGATTTTTTCTCTCAATTCGGCAGATTCCAAGTCTTCCACCGGTATGCTGTTTACAAGTTTAGCTATTTTAATTTGATTTTTAAAATCCTCCAGCGTACGCTCCTTGTCATCAAGCTTTTGTCGGAGGGTCTGCAATTCCTTGGAGAGGTTCAGGTTTTCCTCTTCCAGGTTGCGGATTTTTTTGCTCACCTGGGAGGTGAGTCTTTCCATACGCTGAAGTTCTTCGTGAATCATAGTTATTTTCTGATAAAGGCACCAACCTCTTTTTCAAAGGATTGGATCAGCCTGTTCATGGTTTTGTCAATGATTTTGTCGGTGAGTGTTTGTTCTTTGTCCTGAAGATAAAAACTTAATGCATAAGCTTTCTTTCCCGGCTCAATTTTTTCTCCTTGATAGACATCAAAGACACCGATTCTCTGCAATAGTTTTCCTCCTGATTTGAGTGCTACCTTTCTGATTTGGTCAAAGCTCACCTCTTTGTCGATCACAAGGGACAAATCTCTCCTGACTTCAGGGAATTTGGAAATTTCGCTGAATTTATTCAGACCCTTAGCTTTTTTTCCCAGCAGGTCCCAGCTGAGCTCTGCAAAAAATACTTCTTGTTTTACTTCAGCCTGCTTGCAGATTTTGGAGTTGAGCAGACCTATTGTGCCCAATACTTTGCTTCCTAGGTGGATTTTCAAACCATAGTCAAAAGGTGCCTCATGTATGATTTCCACCTCGGTATTTTCTATGCCCAGTTTGTCCAACACCACTTCCACTGTCGCATAAATGTCCGGAAAGGAGACTCCCTTTGATGGCGCCAGCCAGCTTTCACCGGCTTTGTCTCCGGTCAAAAACAGGGCTAGTTTTTTTTCTTCCCTGTATCCTTCTGCAGTTTTGAAATAGGCTGTCCCAAATTCAAACAGCTTTAGGTCTTTTTGCCTCCTGTTGATATTGTGTGCCAATACTTCCAGCCCAGAGAATAGTAGTGTCTGCCTCATCACACCAAGGTCTTCACTCAGTTTGTTGAGGATTTCCACATTTTCATCGGTACTCAGGTATCCTGACTTTTCTGCGTATTGTGGCTTGGTGAGGGAGTTGGTTATGATCTCGTAATACCCTGTGCCTGATAAGATTTCACTGAGTTTGTATTGCAGTTTGTTGAGATCCTTGGCAGGATGCTCGGCCAAGTAGTCTGCATTGAGGTTTTCAGAAAGCGCTACCTTATCAAATCCATGTATCCTAAGTATCTCTTCTATGACATCGGCTTCCCTTGTGACATCCACGCGGTAAGGTTTTACGGAAACAGTGATATTCTTCTCCGTTTCTCCGATGTAGCGGATGTCCAGATTCTCTAATGTTTTTCTGATTTCTTCTTTAGATATCTCCTTGCCGATCAGGCGGTGAATATTCGCATAGCTTACCTCTATTTCAAAGTCCTCAATTGGGTTGGGGTAATTATCAGAAATGTCTGAGCTTATTTCTCCTCCTGCAATTTCTTTGATCAACAATGCGGCGCGCTTCAGGGCATATAATGGCATGTTGGGGTCAGTTCCCCTTTCAAACCTGAAGGAAGCGTCTGTTTTGAGTCCATGAAATTGAGAGCCCTTTCTGATTATATCGGGTGAAAAATAGGCCGATTCCAGGAAAACGCTAGTGGTACTCTCAGAAACTCCTGATCCTTTTCCTCCAAAAATACCAGCTATACACAGCCCACCTTTTTCATCACAGATCATCAATTCTTCCCCGGAAAGCTTTCTTTCTTTGTCATCCAGAGTGGTGAAAGGAGTATCTTTTGGGAGTTTTTGGACAATGATCTTTTCTCCGCTGATTTTGTCTACGTCAAAGGCATGCAGGGGTTGGCCTAAGTCATGGAGAATGAAATTGGTAATATCCACTACATTATTGATCGGTTCCAGATCGAGTGCTTTGAGATAATTTTGTAACCAATCGGGGGAAGGCCCAACTTTTATGTTCGATATGGTCAATCCAGCATATCTTGGACAATCTTGAGCACTTTCGATTTCTACTCGAACAGTTCTGGACGTATTATCTATCTTGAAATCTTCTACTGAACGCAGGCAAACTTCTCTATTGAGCAGTGCCTTGAGGTCACGTGCAACACCTAAGTGAGAAGCCGCATCAGCCCTGTTTGGGGTTAGCCCGATTTCCAGAACATGGTCCTTTATGACCTCAAAATATTCGGATGCAGGGGTGCCATTGGGCAGATCAGTATCCAAAACCATGATGCCGTCATGACCTTCACCCAGACCGATTTCGTCTTCTGCACAGATCATTCCCTGGGATACTTCACCTCGAATTTTGGCTTTTTTGATTTCAAATGGTTCCCCTGAGGAAGGGTAAAGCGTTGCGCCTTCTTTGGCCACTACGACTTTTTGGCCTTGGGCCACATTGGGCGCTCCACAGACAATTGGTACTACCTGATCTCCAATGTCCACAGTGGTGATGCTGAGTTTGTCAGCGTTGGGGTGTTTTTGGCAAGTGATAACTTCTCCTATAACGATGCCATCCATGCCCCCTTTGACGGACTCAAAAAGTTCGATCCCCTCAACTTCCAGGCCACTGCCGGTAAGCAGCTGGGCGATTTCTTCAGGGTTTTGTTCTAATTGTATAAAATCTTTTAATCTATTGATTGATATTTTCATGGAATTACCTCAGTTCAGAATAAGGCACAAATTTAAGAGAATTGCCTTAGGTACGAAGACCAAGCCTGAAAAATTGCGATTTACAATTTACGAGGCTCTAATGTATATCACAACTATCTTCTATTTTTCTCACTTCCCGTATCTCTATTCTAAAAATTACGATTTACGATAGACGAAATACGTGGCTCTTTTGAATATCATACCTATCTTCTATTTGTCTCGCATCTCGCGTCTTGTTTCTAACCTCTCACCCTTCCTCCTTCATCCCTCATCCTTCCTCCTTCATCCTTCATCCTTCCTCCCTTATCCTTCCTCCCTCATCCTTCTTATAATCTTTCTCCCCGGCAAAGATGGGTATTTCCAGAACGTTTTCTCTTGGTGGCAAGGGGCATGCATAATCTGGATTGTAGGCACAGTATGGGTTGTATGCGAGATTGAAATCTATGGTAATGCTGTTTTTCCCATCCTGTCTCAGGTTGATGTAGCGTCCTCCTCCGTAGGTTTCTTCTCCGCTTGTGGCGTCAGCAAATGCTAAGAAGAAATTTCTCCGGTCCGGATCTTTTTGGGACTGAAGTAGCAGTAGCTTGATGCTTTCCCCTTTCAGTTCAAATTCGGCATAGCTATGCTGTAGGTATTTTTCCATTGAACCATCGGTCATGGGGAGTTCCACCATTTTCTTGTTTTCAAGGGGTACCATCCTGGCCCTGACTTTATAATCAGGATCTATGGGGAAGTAGATCAGTTTACCGAAATTCCGTTTTTGTTCATCTGTCAGTGGAGACTCGATGTTGAAGCGAATGAATTTATACTGCCTTTCCCTTTCTTTTTCTACGGTTTCGAGATAGGTTTCCGGGCTTTCCGTGCCTACTAAAGTATAGCCGATTGCCAAAAGGATGACACTCAGCACTCCAATGATTAAAATGGTATTCGTTTTCATGTATAGTATTTTCAGAATATGCCTGAGTGTATTTATAAGGCAGGCACTCAGATCAGTCCTTCATCTGCGAAGCTAAAATAGGCAAGATCTGTGAATATCACATGGTCAATGACCGGGATGTCCAGGTTTTTACCAGCTTCTTTCAGCCGATTGGTCAGACGTCTATCTTGCTCTGAAGGTTTCAGGTTTCCTGAGGGATGGTTGTGTATCAGGACGATGGAGTTTGCAAGGTTGTCCAGGGCATATTTGAAAATGATCTTTGGGTCTGCTACGGTTCCTGTGGTCCCCCCGGAGCTGATGAGCTGTTTTTTGATGACCTGATTGTTGCGGTTGAGAAGCAATACATAGAAATGTTCTATGGTTTCGTCCAAGAGGTCAGGTTTCATGATGTTCCAGACATCTGCAGAGGAGTTGATTTTGGGTTTATGGGTTTTTTCAGTGATCAGTTTGCGCCTACGTCCCAGTTCCAGTGCGGCCACGATAGTAATAGCTTTTGCTTCGCCAATGCCTTTGAATTTAGTAAGATCAGAAATACTGAGCCTGGCCAGTTCTGATAAATTGTAATTGACCTTGCTGAGGATGTGGCGTGAAAGGTCTACAGCGCTGAGCTGTTTTGTTCCTGAGCCTATAAGGATGGCAATGAGTTCTGAATCTGAAAGTGCAGATTTGCCTTTCAACAAAAGTTTTTCTCTGGGTCTGTCTTCCTCAGAAAGCAAGGAAATCTTGATCGAGGTATAATCTTCCATAGTTTTGACTAAAAGTGAAAAATCCATCTCCAAACCTTTGGAATGAAGATGTTTAAAAATACTAAGGGAGATACAATAAAAAAAGCCCCGATATATCTACCGGGGCTATTTAAACGGATAATTTCTTCTTATGCCATTGCATTGACGAATTTCGTCAATTTTGATTTCTTGTTGGCAGCATTGTTTTTGTGAATGATATTCTTTTTGGCAAGCTTATCAATCATGGAAGTAACTGTCTTCAACAATTCCTGCGCTTCAGTTTTATCAGTTACAGACTTCAATCTTTTGATGAAAGTTCTGGTAGTTTTGTGCTGATACCTGTTTCTCAAACGCTTGGCTTCGTTTGCACGGATTCTTTTAAGTGCCGATTTGTGATTTGCCATATCCTTTATTTAACTTAATTTCTTTGATTACACCCTTTACCTAAACGGAGTGCAAAGTTAACTGATAATTTTAGAAACGCAAAAGAAATTCTAAACTTAGCTTAAAATCAAATGCTTTGTCGGTATTTCCTGCAGATTTCAATTTCCAAGTTGACAAAGGTAGTATATTTTGTTTTATTTGGGATTAATGATTGATTATTTTTAAGTATGAGAAAACTTTTCCTTTTGAGCTTAGCAATTTTTGTTTTTGGAGCAGACCTATATGGTTGGGGTTTTTTTGCACACAGAAAAATCAACCGACAAGCGGTCTATCTATTGCCTCCTGAGATGATGGTTTTTTACAAAAAAAACATTGATTTCATAACCGAAAATGCTGTCAATCCAGATAGAAGGAGGTATGCGGTAAAAGGGGAGGCAGAGAAGCACTTTATCGATATAGACAGCTATGGGGATAGTGCGTTATACACCCTTCCGAGGTATTGGAACCAGGCTTTGGAGATTTATACAGAAGCTGAATTGAGAGAAAAGGGCATAGGGCCATGGAATGTCTATCATGTCAAACTTCAGCTTACCCAGGCTTTTTTGAGGAAAGATGCAAAGGCCATCCTGAGGCTATCTGCCGATTTAGGACATTATATCGGTGATATGCATGTACCCTTACATACTACCAAAAATTACAATGGCCAACTAACAGGGCAATATGGAGTGCATCCTTTTTGGGAAAGTAGGATTCCCGAGCTTTTGGCAGATGAGTATGACTTTTTTGTAGGAAAAGCAGAATACCATGACAAGCCGCAGCTGTCGGTATGGGAAGCCGTGAAAGGCGCCCACCTGGCATTGGATTCGGTGCTGAGGTTTGAAAAAATTCTTACTGAACGGTTTCCTCAGGATAAGAAATATACTTTTGATGAACGAGGCGGGCTTAATACCCAAATGTATTCAAGGGATTTTACTTTGGCCTACCACTCCATGCTTTCGGGACAGGTAGAACGGCAAATGAGGCGCTCTGTCAAAATGGTGGCGGACTTTTGGTATACGGCATGGATTGATGCAGGACAGCCTGATCTGTCAGGTGTGCTCTTGCCGGAAGATGAAATGCCGAAAGAAGACCTTGTGCCTGATAAGGAAATCAAAGTACGGGAACATGAAGGTTTGGCTTTTAATGATTTTTCTCTCTCACCAACCTTGCTGTCAAGTCTTGTTGTACCTTATGCCAATTCTTTTGCAGTAGAATTAAGGTATTGTCGGATGGCATCTCCCAGACGTAAAAATGTCTGTCGGAAAACCTCTTCATTTTCTTCCAATAAGGTTACCCTAAAGCCCCTTAAGTCTGAACAAAAAGAACTGATGGGTACCACGCAAATCTGATGTGCAGCCAATAGGTGGTAGACAAATCGCTTGTCCAAAGGCATGTCCTTTTCTTCCAGCCATCTGTCTAGAAGTTGCTGGATTTTTGGATCTTTTATGGGGAGAAACTGGGCTTTGTTCAGGTATGATTCATCGAATACGATGGTATTGTAAAATGCTCCTTGAGTGGGGTTGAATTTGATTCCCGGTATGTCACCCAGGATCTCTTTCATAATTCTACTCCTTTTTCCAATTCGTTCATTTTGTTCCACTCTATAAGCTTTGTATTCAGGATGGCTCATGATTTTGGGGATTGAAAGCTGTGGAAGGATTGTCGAACAGACTTCAATCATTTTTGCGTTTTCCAGTGTCTGACAGAGCTTAGCAAATTCCTGTGAGGCATTTCTATTGTAAAACTCCATCCATCCGCACCTTGATCCTGGCCAAGGAAATTCTTTGGAGATTCCCTTCAGTGATATGGCGGGAAGGTCTCCGATGACTTCTGCCAAAGCAGTGGCTTCTATACCGTTGTAGGTGATGTTTTGATAGATTTCATCAGCTATCAATAAGAGGTTGAATTCTTTTGCTATCCGCACAAAACTTTCCAGGACCTCCTTTGGATAGACCATCCCGGTAGGGTTGTCCGGATTGATGATCAAAATCCCCACAATACTGGGATTGTATTTGACTTTGTTGTAAAGGTCTTCCATGTCGGGCAGCCATTGATTTTCCGGATCCAGCATGTATGTGATAGGAGCGGTATTGGCATGAGCTGCTTCGGCTGAGCTGTGTGTGCTGTAGGCAGGTGAAGGGCCTATAATTCTAGCGGTGGGGATCAAAAACTGATAGAGTTTGGCTATAGCATCTCCCAGGCCATTGAAAAACAGTATATCATCAGCACTGATTTGAGTGCCTTTTTTTTCATTATTGAGCTTGGCAAGGAACTGACGTGTTTCCAAAACTCCTTTGGAATCCGCATACCCGTAGGTTTTGTCATCCTGCACGAGGTCAGACACGATGGCTTTCATCCAGGAAGGGACGGTATTGTTTTTTTGAATGGGATCGCCTATGTTTTCCCAGGTGATGGAATATCCCAATGCTTCTATTTCCCGGGCTTTTTTGACAATACCACGGATCTCGTAGGAAAGCTCCTCTGCTCCTGGTCGTAAAAGTAGGTTTCTCATGCGTTTACCTGTATTTCTTTGGCAAAGAAACAAAAAACAAGAAGAATTATTGAAGAAAATTTAATAAGATCTCTGAATTTTTGAAGATTAGAGATCTTAAGGAAAAATGTTTGAATTAGCTTCAGATCAGTAATTAGAATTATAAGCATTACGGAATGATACCAGTAGCATAATTACCAGTAGCTCCTTCAGTTATTTCGATAATAATAAAATCCAAATGTTAAAATTGTAAATTGATGTTATAGGCAAACTAGCTTAAAATCATATTTCATTATTTATACTATTTAAAATCCAGTCTGTACCGGATGCCTAAACTGCCTCTAAAATTGACGCGGTAGTCATAAGTATTGGGCATAGCTTCAATTAAAAACGTAAAGTTTCTATCTGATGGAAAGGGTTTAAGGGTAAGTCCGACAGGAAGCCCAAAGTGGGCAACTGCACGATTGTCATGTTCTGATACCCCGACCATCGCTCCGAGATGAAAGTTTAAATTTTCTTTTTGGATCAAATTTCTATAGAATATGCCCTCAGCAGTGAGGTCGAAATTTGATCTGTTTCCGGAAGTTAACCTTAGTTCACCAAAATGTTTTTTTTCAAAATTACTTCCAATGGCAATAAAATTAACATCTCCACTATTGTATATACCAAAGTAGATTGGATACCATTTTTCCTGAGCAAAAGCTGAATTGCTCAGGGCTATGAAAGCAAGAAGCAGGAAGAAAATACGAATTTTCATAACTTAATTTTTCTTTAAAATTATAGAAATACCACCTAAATCTATAAAGGTAAAATGTTAAACTTCTTTAAGTGAGAGAGGATTAGCTGAAAATGTTTTGATCTTTCAAAAAAGAAATACCCCCGCTGATTCCGCAGGGGTGTTTGTACTTCATTTATAAAGAGGAACTTTAGTTACTTTTAAGGATAATTTCCGGTTTACTAGTCCCGAATATTTCGCCGAAGGCATATTTCTATTTATTTCACGCCAGTATATTTCACTGTTGATTTTCGCTCCTCGCCTCTTGCTTCTCATCTCTTTCTATTGCCCGAACCCCTACTTGGTACTTCGTGCTTAGTTCACTCAAATTACTTCAGCTTCTTATACTTAATCCTCCTAGGTGTCACATCACCCAGACGTTTTTTCTTGTTTTCCTCATAATCTGAAAAATTTCCTTCAAACCAGTATACCTGAGAATCCCCTTCGAAAGCTAGAATATGAGTACAGATCCTATCCAAGAACCATCTGTCGTGCGAAATGACTACTGCGCAGCCGCCGAAATTTTCCAATGCTTCCTCCAGCGCTCTGAGTGTGTTCACATCCAGGTCATTGGTAGGTTCATCCAACAGGAGAAGGTTGCCGCCTTCTTTTAAGGTCATGGCCAAATGTACCCTGTTGCGTTCTCCTCCGGAAAGTACACCGAGTTTTTTCTCCTGATCGGAACCCCCAAAGTTGAATTTACTCACATAAGCCCTGGCATTGATTTCTTTGTTGCCAAGCTTGATAAATTCGTTTCCTTCCGAAATGGCCTGATAGACCGATTTGTTGGGGTCAAGATTGTCGTGCTCTTGATCTACATAGGCAAGTTTTACAGTTTCTCCCACTTCGAAGTTTCCTGCATCTGCTTTTTCCTGACCAGTTATTAGTTTGAACAAAGTAGATTTTCCTGCACCATTTGGCCCAATGACTCCGACAATCCCGCCTTGTGGCAGGTTGAACGATAAGTCTTCAAACAATAATTTGTCTCCATAAGCTTTTGAGACACCGTTTACTTCAATGACTTTGGCTCCCAATCTTGGTCCAGGCGGGATATAAAGTTCCAGTTTGGCCTCTTTTTCTTTTCCTTCCTCACTGATAAGCTTATCATAAGCACTCAATCTGGCTTTTCCTTTTGCCTGACGGGCTTTTGGAGCCATACGTATCCATTCCAATTCTCTTTCGAGCGTTTTTTGTCTTTTCGACTCCGTTTTTTCTTCCTGTTTTAGTCTTTGCTGCTTTTGGTCCAGCCAGGAAGAGTAGTTCCCTTTCCAAGGAATGCCTTCACCTCTGTCCAGTTCAAGTATCCACCCGGCCACATTGTCGAGGAAATAACGGTCGTGTGTCACCGCAATGACTGTTCCTTTGTATTGTTGTAGATGTTGCTCCAGCCAGAGGACAGATTCTGCATCCAAGTGGTTGGTAGGCTCATCCAGCAGCAAAACATCAGGCTCCTGAAGAAGCAATCTACATAGGGCTACCCTTCTTTTTTCACCTCCTGAAAGATGTGCTACATTGGCTTCGGCAGGGGGGAGGCGTAGAGCATCCATGGCTTTTTCGAGCATGGTTTCCAGCTCCCAAGCATTGGCAGCGTCCAGCTTTTCCTGCACTTCTCCCTGCTTGGTAATCAGCTTATCCATGGCGTCCGGATCTTCCATGATGGCAGGATCCATGAATTTCTCATTGATTTCCTCAAATTCCTTCAATAATGCCACTGTCTCGGAAACCGCTTCTTCCACCACTTCTTTGACAGTTTTGGATGGGTCGAGCTGAGGCTCTTGTTCCAGCATGCCTACTGAGTACCCCGGAGACCACACCACTTCTCCAAGGAATTCCTTGTCAATGCCGGCAATGATTTTCAGGAGTGAAGATTTTCCGGATCCGTTCAGACCCAAAACACCTATTTTGGCTCCGTAAAAAAATGAGAGGTAAATGTCCTTAAGTACTTTTTTTTGAGGGGGATAAATCTTGGATACCCCGGCCATTGAAAAGATTATTTTTTCTGAACTCATTATGTGTAGGTTTTTATTGAATCTGCGCTAAGAGACAAATATGGCAAAAAAAGCCCTTTCTTAGGATAAATGCGTTTGAATTAATTAATTTGCAAAAATTAAGAAAGACTACCACGCAACCAACCTATTAGATCGAAATGGAGCATCCATACGGGTACATTAAAGATAACAAGGTTTATCTCAGAGGATTTTTGAATCAGCCGGACAGGGTGATTGGAGAAGTAAAAGAAGACGAAGCAAGCACTATCAAATATTTTGAAGATAGGTTTGTCACGCTCAAAGAAAAAATCGCAGCACTTAAAAAAGACATAGAGGAAAACCAAAATAAAGGTTCTTTTCTGATGAAACTCATCCATCTCAAAGACTCTTTGATGGAGTTTGATGCTTTGGGTGATTTTGTTCCTTTGATCGAAGAGCTGGATGAGCTTCAGGTTTATCTGGAAGATATCATCAAGAAAAACAGGGAAAGAAACCTTGAGATCAAGAGGGGGCTGATTCTGGAAGCGGAAGCGCTCAAAAACGATACAGATTGGAAAAATACCGCAGAGGAAATGAAAAACCTCAAAATGCGCTGGATAAAAACAGGACCTGTAGAGAAGGAGTTTGAAGATGAAGTAGAAGGTCAGTTCAATGCTGCTCTGGAGACTTTTTTTGAAAATCGAAAGCACTATTTCGAAGGCTTGGCGCTTCAGGCTGAAGAAAATATCAAAGTTTACGAAGATCTGGTAAGGCAGGCTAGGGAGGCATTTGATCATCCTGATGCCAAGCTGGCCTTTGAAATTTCCAAAAGAATCCAAAAGGAATGGAAGGCTTCAGGAAAAGTCCCAGCAGAGAAAAGGCAGCCGCTTTGGGATGAATTTTCTAAACTGAATAACAGGATTTTCAGCAGGTTTAGAAGAACCATGCAGACCGGCCCACAGCTGAAGCCATGGGAGCAGATCAAAAAAATGGAGGAAATGACAGAGGAAATGAAAAAGCTTGCCAAAGCTGAAACAAAACCCGATGTCATCTCGTCTGCAAAAAAACTGCAAGCTGAATGGAAGAGGATCACCCAGAGAAAGCCGAAAGACGCCGGACTGATTATGCGCTCTTTTACATTCTTCTCTGAAGTGGTTTTTGAAAAGTTGTTTCTCAATAAGCTTGTTAATTCCAAGTATGCTGATTTCTCCCAGAAGAGTGAAGATGAGCAGAAGAAGCTGAAAGCCGGAATTTTGAAGGACCTTATCTACAGAGATGAAAATGAACTGGCAACCATAAAGGAAAATGCTGAAAACTTCAGGACCAATGAGGGTGATTTTGAAATCATGTTGCGTAGAAAACTGAGTGCTTTTAAAAGGAAAGTAGATGTTAAAAATTACATCCTGAAGGAACTTTCAAATAAATAAGGAGTTAACAATTGAAAATTTAAAACAATTTCTATTTTTGCAAGCCGTTAGGGCGGTAAACACTTAAAAAATTAAGATATGTATTGGACATTAGAACTTGCATCTTATCTCGAAGATGCGCCATGGCCTGCAACCAAGGATGAGCTCATCGATTATGCTATACGTTCGGGTGCTCCTTTGGAAGTTGTTGAAAACCTCCAGGAACTGGAAGATGACGGCGAACCATACGAGAATATCGAAGAAATCTGGCCGGATTACCCTACCAAAGATGATTTCTTCTTCAACGAGGACGAATATTAAGCAAAAGCCCGGAAAATCGGGCTTTTTTTATATTCCCAGTGCTGATTTTAATCTGGGTAGTCCTGTTTTGCTTACAGGGACCTTATTGCCATTTCTCAATATAATCAGGTAGCTGTCTTTCTCATATGGCTCAATCTTGCTGATTTCATTGATTTTGACCAAATAGGATCGGTGCGTCCTTACAAACTGGGACGGATCAAGGTTCTTTTCGTAAAAGGTAAGTGTCTTGTTTTTTAAAAACTTGCCCTCCTTGGTGTAGATATTTACATAATCATCATTGGCCTCGAGATAAAGCACATCGGAGACAGGTATGATCTTTATTTCATTTTTCACTTTTAGTACAATCCGATTGTGCTGTTCTGCTGCCTGATCTTCAGGAAATTCCCTTTCAGTTTCTGAGGATCCTGAATGATTGATCTGAAGATACTTTTCAATAGCTTTTGCAAATCTTGATTTTGAAAAGGGTTTCAACAGGTAGTCAATGGCATGTGCGTCGAAGGCTTTCATAGCATACTGGTCAAATGCTGTCGTGAAGATTACAGCAGGAGGGTGTTCCACCAATTCCAAAAGTTCCAGGCCATTGAGTTTTGGCATTTCTATGTCCAAAAAAATCAGGTCGGGTTGATACGTTTGAATAGCTTTGACCCCTTCAAAGCCATCATGGCAGATGGCCATTATTTCAAACTGAGGGTAGCCTGCCAGGTATTCTTTGACGATTTCTGTGGCTAGTGGTTCGTCATCTATGACTACTGTCCGAATCATTTTTCTGCTATTTGTGGGATTTTGACTTGTACTGTAAATATATGCCCATCTTCTCTGGTATTGAGCAGGTCATTTCTTCCAAAAATAAGAAAAAGTCTTCTTGCGACCACTTCCAGACCAAATCCACTTCCTTTTGCTTTTCCTGAATCCGGATTGAATGGATTTTCAATCAAAATCTCAAGGTTGCCTGGCCTGTATTGTGCCCTTATTTTAATCAAAACATCGCCGGTCACACCATACAATCCATGTTTTATGGCATTTTCGACCAAGGGCTGTAGCAGTAGCTGGGGTATTGTGAGCTGATCGGTTTCGGAGTCAATCTCAAGAATTGTTTCTAACCTGTGGCCAAATCTGACTTTTTCAATGGAAAGAAATAGCTCCAGATGTTCCAGTTCGGATTTTAGTGTGAGCCATTTTTTATTGTTTTGTATGGTGCCACGTAAAAAGTCCGCCAATTGGAAAATCATTTCCCTGGCTCTTTCAGGATCGGATTTGATCAATGCACTGACAGAATTGAGGCTGTTGAATAGGAAGTGAGGCTGCAGCTGCTGTCTCAGTTGATGGAGTTCGGCCTCTCTTGACATTTCTTCTATTTTGGAAAGACGCTCTTTGATGTCTATCTGCTCTTCTATTCGGGAGTTGAGAACCAAAAGTATTGACCAGGCCAACAGTACCAGCACTGCGATGAAGCCTTTTACTGGAAGAAGGTTGTCTGTAAACAGCAAATATTCAGAAGCAGAAGGCAGCAGCAATGTGATCGTTTTTTGCGAAATGTAGGCCAAAGTCAGGCCTGTCACTAATGGGAAGCTTATCAAAAGCCACCATTGGGACTTTTTAGGAGAAAAGTACCTGAAAATATTGTCCAGTACTATAAATCCTAAAAGCAAGAATGCGGTAAATGTAGCTGCCTCGGTGACAGATGGTAGCCATTCCTGACCGTAGAATACAGGAAGCAAGGAAATGGCAGCAATCCACAAAGTGATTGCTGCTGAAAATATCATGTAGTTGGCTTTTAAGTACTTTAAAAAGCTCCTGCCCATGGTATCAGAAGGACTTGATCTCAATTCCGCCGAAAATCACAGAGCCATATAGTTTAAGTACTTTGGTTTCTGTATTGGGTACTGGCTGATACATTCTTTTGTCTTCCACTCCCGCAAAGATGTTGGTCACATTGATCTGTAGGTCCCAATGGGGCGGGACTATAAGTTTTACCCCACCGAAGGCGACCTCAATGTTGATCGCGGCACCTTCCACCAAGTCAGCCTGGGTAAGATCAATGTCTGTGCCTCCGAATATTGCAGAGATTTTTCCTCCTCTCAGGCTTTTGCTCATCACTCTCCTTTGAATCCCTGTAAACAGTGCTTGAGCATCAATGTAGTCTGAGAAGTCGGATGTCTTTGGTCCGTAGCCTGAATTAGTGCTGTCTCCTTCCGAGCCGCCGAGCCCCAGGTTTTCATCAAACTTTTTCATGGACTCTGAAAAGCTTTGTTCAAAGGACTTTTGGTCACTTTGTCTTTTAATGATCAGGTAAATGCCCAGCGTGATAAGCCCTACAGGAATGATGTAAGGGAAAAGGTTGAATGGAAGGTTAAAGTTTTTGACCACCAAAGCAACAGAACCGAAAATTATCAAAAACATTCCAAAGCCGCTTTTGAAGTTGCTTTTCATACTGATGACTACACCCACCGCGATGATGATCATGGGCCAGGTGGTCACCCAGCTTGGGAACCATATCCCCAATGTTCTCAAAAGGATTATACCTCCTATCAGTACAAGAATCACACCTACGGTGATGTCATTGTTTTTTGCCGGATAATTAGATTTTGCCATTGTTTTGATTTTTGTTATGTCAAAACTAGCAACTGACCCAAATATCCTGGATTGGAAAAAGGTGGCTAAAGTGAAAATCTCGGTAAACGGGGGAGTTTACCCGGTGAAAAAAATCAGGACGTTTTTTTACCGAGTATGAATTCTGCATACTCCATGTCTTCAGGGGTGGTAATTTTTATATTTTCTGTATTGCCCGCAATCAGACTTACCTGCCAGCCTTGGTGTTCGTATACCGTAGCATCATCTGTGAAATGATGTAGCTCAGTAGCCTCAAATGCTTTTTTGATTTTGCTTACTTGAAAAGTCTGTGGGGTCTGTACCAGTCTGAAATATTGTCTTTCCTGAAAAAATGATTTTCCGTCATCTGTGAGTTTGCGTATAGAGTCTTTTAACGCTACAACAGCTATGGCAGACCCTTGGTCTTGGGCAGTTTGGAAGCTGTTGAGGATCACTTCTGTATTCACAAAGGGCCTCACGCCATCATGAATGGCTACCAGGCCATCATGGTCCAGGATACGTGCGAGACCGTTTCTGACAGATTGAAATCTACTTTTTCCTCCTTTTGTAAGTAAGTGTGGTAAGTGGAAATCATGTTTTTGGCAGAGGGAATGCCAAAAGTCGAAGTCAGTTTCGGGGATTACGAGTATCAGATTGATTGAACTGTCTGTTAGGAAAAATTTTTCTAAAGTGTGCATCAAAACAGGTTTGCCACCTATCTCCAAGTATTGTTTTGGAATAGGACTTCCCATTCTCGTGCCACTTCCACCTGCTACTATAATAGCGTATTTTTTCATCTGTTTGTAAAAGAAACCCAAAAGTAATGATCCAATGCCCTCGTAAGATTAAGGGAAGATCAATAAAATGTCAAGAAAAAAAAGAGGCCTATATGAGGCCCTTTTTTCATTATAAAATCAACATGGCATCTCCATAGGAGAAAAACCTGTATTTCTCTTTTACCGCCTCTTGGTAGGCTTTCATAATCAGGTCGTATCCTCCAAAAGCTGATGCCGTCATCAAGAGGGTTGATTCCGGAAGATGGAAGTTGGTGATAAGGCTATTAGCGATTTTGAACTCGTATGGAGGGATGATAAACTTGTCTGTCCATCCACTGCTTGCCTTAAGTCTGTTATTTGCTGTTACGGAAGATTCAATGGTTTTTAGAGAGGTTGTGCCCACTGCGACAACCCTTCTTTTTTCTTCGAGTGCTTCATTGACTTTTTCTACGGTCTTTTCAGGGATGTCGTAGTTTTCGGAGTCCATTTTGTGCTTGGTAAGGTCTTCTACGTCTACCTGTCGGAATGTGCCCAATCCCACGTGAAGGGTAATAGGACATACCTCAACACCTTTAAGCTCTAGTCTTTTTAGAAGATGAGGAGTAAAGTGAAGTCCAGCGGTGGGAGCAGCGACTGCGCCTACATTTTTTGCAAAAATGGTCTGGTACCTTTCTCTGTCCTCGGCCTCGACTTTTCTATCGATGAACTCCTTTAATATAGGTGTTTCACCAAGGGTGTCGATGGTTTTGTAAAATTCTTCGTCAGTACCGTCAAACAAGAACCTAATGGTACGGCCTCTTGAGGTGGTATTGTCAATAACTTCAGCTACCAGGTCACTGTCGCCAAAATAAAGTTTGTTTCCTACCCTGATTTTCCTTGCGGGATCTACAAGCACATCCCACAGACGGAGATCTTTATTGAGCTCTCTGAGGAGGAACACTTCGATTTTGGCACCGGTTTTTTCTTTGTTGCCATATAGTCTGGCAGGAAATACTTTGGTGTCATTCATGACAAATACATCTCCGTCTCCAAAGTATTCTATAATGTCCTTGAATACTTTATGCTCAATCTCCCCCGTTTTACGGTTTACCACCATTAAACGTGACTCGTCACGGTTATCAGTTGGATAAAGAGAAATAAGCTTTTTGGGGACGTCAAATTTAAAGTCTGATAACTTCATATAGTAGGAATAGAATTAGCTACAATTTGTGAATTAAGAATAATCTTAAAAACTGCAAAGATAACAATAAAAATCCCTAAATCTACCTATCTTGGCAATTAGTTTTTAACAAGTTATAAATCCGTGGTACTACTAAAACTCATTTGGGAAAGCTTGGTGTTTGCCATGCAAGCACTTAAATCGAATCTGACCAGGACAATCTTGTCCCTTCTGGGAGTCACTGTGGGGATCTTTGCGATTATTGCAGTTTTTACCTTGGTGGATTCTTTGGAAAAAAACATAAAATCCAGTTTTAGTTTTCTGGGAAGTAATACTGTCACGGTCAATCGCTTCCAGTTTGTGGGCGGCCCTGATTATCCTTGGTGGAAATATTTTAGAAGGCCTTACAATACTTTTGATGAATATTTGTTTCTGAAAGATAAGATGAAAAGTGCCGAAGCCGTAGCCTTTTCTGCCTCAGCCAATACCACCATACAATCAGGAAGCAATTCATACAAAGGCACCAACCTTACTGGTATCACTTTTTCATACAAAGACGTTTACGATATTCCCTTGGAATCAGGAAGGTTTTTCACCGAACTGGAAATCAGCTCCTCCCGTAATGTAGCGATCATCGGGACCAAAATTGCCAATACGCTCTTTTTCAATCGTAATCCATTGGGAAAGGAAGTGAAGATCAAAGGATCTAAATTTGTGGTAATAGGTTTGTTTGAAGAAGAAGGGGAGGGGCTGTTTGAAATTGCTTCCAAAGATGAGGCAGTAATGATTCCCTACGGGAGTTTTACGAAGCTGTATTATGTAGGGCAAAATGGGATAGAGCCTAGTATAGCAGTCAAAGGTAAGGATGAAGATGTAGGTTTGATAGCCCTTGAAAATGAGCTGATAGGTCTACTTCGGGCTAAAAGAGGTCTGAAACCTACTCAGGAAGATAATTTTTCGCTCAATAAGTCGGAATTTATCATGAATACTATAGGGTCAATTTTCGATGTGATCAGTGCAGCAGGTTGGGTCATAGGCGGTTTTTCCATACTTGTAGGTGGATTTGGTATTGCCAATATCATGTTTGTGTCTGTGAAGGAAAGAACAAGTATCATTGGGATTCAAAAATCACTTGGGGCCAAAAACTACTTTATTCTCTTCCAGTTCCTTTTTGAAGCAGTTTTTCTTAGCTTGATAGGGGGGATTACAGGGATATTGATTGTTTTCGGGATTACTTTTATTCCGGTGGGTTCCTTGGAACTGGTATTGTCTTTCAAAAATATTCTTCTGGGTCTTGGTATATCTTCCGTGATCGGGATAGTTTCGGGGATAGTGCCGGCTACTCTGGCCGCCAGGCTGGATCCTGTGGAGGCCATTAGGGCCACGTAAAAAATAGGTCGTCAAAGTGCCCCGAAAAAATAATCCCGACTGAGTCAATCAGTCGGGATTTACGTTTTTAGTGAAAAATGAAGATCAGTCTTCTCCTTCCTCAATAGGAAGAGAGGCTGTTCCTATTCCTGCTTTTTCCTTGATTTTTTTCTCAATTTCCTCCATCAGTTCAGGATTGTCCAAAAGTAGATTTTTGACAGAATCACGGCCCTGTCCCAACTTGTTGCCTTCATAGCTGAACCAGGATCCTGCTTTCTTGACGATGTCAAACTCCACCCCAAGATCAATGATTTCACCGACTTTGGAGATGCCCTGTCCATACATGATGTCAAATTCAACGACTTTGAAAGGAGGTGCGACTTTGTTTTTTACCACTTTCACTTTGGTGCGGTTGCCCAATACATTATCAGCCCCTTCTTTGATCTGACCGATTCTTCTGATGTCCAATCTGACGGAAGCGTAGAATTTCAAGGCGTTACCTCCAGTGGTGGTTTCAGGGTTGCCGAACATCACCCCGATTTTTTCTCTCAGCTGGTTGATGAAAATACAGGCACAACCTGTCTTATTGATGGCACCTGTAAGCTTTCTTAGCGCCTGAGACATCAATCTGGCCTGAAGTCCCATTTTGCTGTCACCCATATCTCCTTCCAGTTCACCTTTAGGTACCAATGCAGCCACCGAATCTATGACGATGATGTCAATGGCTCCCGAGCGGATAAGGTGTTCTGCAATTTCCAAGGCCTGCTCACCATTGTCCGGCTGGGAAATCAAAAGGTTTTCAATGTCAATGCCCAGTTTTTCGGCATAGGTTTTATCAAAAGCGTGTTCTGCATCTATAAAAGCCGCAAGTCCCCCTGCTTTTTGTGCTTCTGCGATGCAGTGCATGGTAAGGGTGGTCTTACCAGAGGATTCAGGACCGTAGATTTCGATCACCCTACCTCTGGGGATTCCTCCTACACCCAATGCCATATCAAGTCCCAATGAACCGGTAGATATGGCCGGGACATCCTGTACCTTATTGTCACTTAGCTTCATGACAGTACCCTTGCCGTAGGTCTTTTCCAGTTTGTCAATTGTCAGCTGGAGAGCTTTGAGTTTTTCTGAATTTGCGCTCATATTTTTGTGTTAACAATTCGTTGATTTGAATATGTGAAATTAATAATTGATAATTGGAGGCCCAACACTTCCAAAATGGATACGTAAGTACTTTTTGGAACCAAAAATCAGGCTTCTTCAATCAGATGCTAATATTGGAATAAGATTTGAAAAGCTTTCAGTACAAATCCTAAATTAATGAAAAATACCCTCATAAAGTCACTAGTTGTCGCATTTTTTTCTTTACTAATAATTTTCCCTGTCTTGGGACAAAAGAATACTGCATTTGATTCGGGCGAAGAGTTGGTGTTTAAAGTAAGTTATATGTTTTTGGATGCGGCTGAAGCTAAAATGAAAGTCAGTCCGCAAGTCACCTCTGTGAACAATAAGCCTACGTATAAAATAGATGTATTTGGAGAGACACTTGGGGTGTTCAAGCTATTTAGGGTCAATAATAATTGGGGGACCTACCTTGATACAACCAAGATAATCCCCTATCAGTCGTACAGGCATATAGAAGAAGGGAAATACAGGAAACATGAGCAGGTGATCTTTGATCACGAAAAGAAAAATGCCCATGTAAAATTGTATGACAGGGAAAACAAAGAACTTGTGGATACGAAGGATTATAAAGTACCCGCCAATGTGCAGGATATTGTGAGTGGTTTTTACCAATTGCGTACCATGGATCTGAAAAGACTGAAAAAAGGGGATTCGGTGACTTTGACAGGTTTTTTTGACAAAGAGGTGTACAATCTCAAGCTGGAGTACAAAGGCAAGGAAACAGTATCTACGAAATTAGGTACATTTTCTTCATTTGTTTTTTCTCCAATAATCCCCAAAAACAAACTCTTCCGTGGAGAGCAACCTGTGACCATTTGGGTCACGGATGACAAAAATAAAATACCCGTAAAAATCAAAGCTAAACTTGCAGTAGGTGCGCTTGATATGGAAATCATGGAAGCTAGAGGTTTGCGTAATAATTAAATCATAATTAAGTAACTATTATTTAACATTGGCAGGGGTAAAGTGAAATTAATGTTGTTTTTCCTGTCCTTTCCGTGAATATGATCTTTTTATGTGAAGGCTTTTTTTAAATTAGCATCGCCTTAGCGCAAGATTTTAAAAACCCGCCAATCTCAAATGAGCGATAAACCAAAAGTAAAAGTACTGGTAGTCGATGACGAACCGGATATTGTTGACCTGCTTTCTTACAATCTCAAAAAAGAAGGCTATGACGTGGAATCTGCCGAAGATGGGGTCAAAGCCGTAAAAACGGCTATTAAATTTAATCCTGACGTTATTTTGTTGGATATCATGATGCCCAATCAGGATGGAGTAGAGACCTGTAGACAAATCAGGGATATACCCGAACTGAAAAATGCTTTCATTATCTTTTTGACTGCACGTTCGGAGGAATACTCTGAAGTAGCGGCTTTTGACGTTGGGGCGGATGATTATATCACCAAGCCTATCAAACCCAGAGCGCTGATGAGCAGGATCGGTGCTTTGTTCAGGAGGGAATCAAAAAAAGAACAGGAGTTTTCCCAGATCAAAATCAAAGATTTGATCATAGACAGGACAAGTTATACGATAGACAAAAGCGGAAAAATCATCACACTTCCCAAAAAAGAATTCGAACTTTTGTATTTCCTTGCCAAAAACCCTAATATGGTATTCAGTAGAGATGACCTTTTGCAGAATATCTGGGGAGCAGATGTGTTTGTTTTAGCTAGGACGGTAGACGTTCACATCAGAAAAGTCAGAGAAAAAATCGGCGATGATTACATCACTACTGTAAAAGGAGTAGGTTATAAGTTCGACTTGAATTGATTGTATGCTGACCACATCGAGGGGGATTTCTTTAGTATTGGCTATAGCTATATCCACCCTCACTGTAGCCTTTTTGTTTTTGCTGGATGACGCCACACCCACATTGCTCCTTGTTGCAGGCGCCATATCATTTTCTGTGGCATATATCCTGATGAATGTGACGTTGGAGTTTTTGATTTTCAAAGAAATCAGCAGTATATACAGTGTGCTGGAAAAAATACAAAAGAAAGATTATACCGTCGTCTCAGAAAGGGCCACCCGCCTGTCCATTTCCCCTCTCCGCAAAATCAATAAGACCATCAATACCTATGCACAATCCAAAAATAAGGAGATAGAGGCCCTACAGAAAAATGCAGCATTCAGAAGGGAGTTCATAGCGGATATTTCCCATGAACTGAAAACCCCGATTTTTGCAGCACAAGGTTATATCCATACGCTTTTGGATGGGGCAGTAGAGGATAAGTCGGTCAGGTTGAAGTTTTTGAAGAGGGCCGCAAAGAGCCTCAATGCCCTTGATAAACTGGTGCAGGATCTTCTGACCCTGAATCAGATGGAAAGCGGTGTGATCAAATTCCACTTTGAAACTTTTGACCTCAAAGAAGTGATTCATGAAGTTATAGAAGAACTGGAGCATAAAGCAGAAAGACGGGATATGTTGATCCGCTTTTATTATGACAAGGAAAAAACTTACAGGACTTTGGCGGATAAGGACAAGATTTTTAGGGTATGCCAAAACCTGATTTCCAATGCGATCAAATATAATAATGATGGGGGAGAAGTGGAGGTACATTTGAAATCCCACAAAAACCATATTACTGTAGAGGTCAAGGACAATGGTAAGGGAATTCCTCCCGAGGATTTGAAAAGAATTTTTGAGCGTTTTTATAGAGTAGAGAAAAGCCGCTCCAGAGAAAAAGGAGGCACCGGTTTGGGCCTTGCGATAGTCAAACACATTCTTGAGGGGCATAAGAGCAAGATTTCTGTGAGCAGCACTTTGGGCAAAGGGTCTATTTTCAGTTTTGAATTGCCGGTGGAAAAGGGAGGGACGAGGAAAGGGAGTTGAGGTGAAATGGGCGAAGCTCTTTCGAAATTCATTATTCGATGTTCGATATTTCATAATATCGAATAATGAATGATGAATAATGAATCAAGAAGTCAGAGAAATATGAGGCAGGCGTTGTTGACCTTTGGGGTTTCCTAAATTCCGAAGGTCTGCATGGGGAAAAGAGAGGAGGTGAGAGGTTAGAGACGAAGAATCAAGAAACAAGATACAAGAAACAAGATACAAGAAACAAGATACAAGATACAAGAAACAAGAGCCAAGAACCAAGAGCATAGTACAAGATGGATTGAGATTTGTGTAGAGGTAAGTATATAGAACAGCCTCGTAATTCGTCTATCGTAATTCGTAAATTGAGCAAATACAAGAAATAAGATACAAGACAAAAGAAACAGGGTAGAGGTATGATAATCCTAAGGCTTCATAACTCGTCCTTCATAAATCCCAATATATTGATAGTCAGTAGGGTACAGATAAATTTTAACTAAAATTTATTAAAAAAATCTTGTCTTTTGAATTTTTAGTTTTTACATTGACTAAGTAATTATTTTAACCTTTTCAAAAAACTTTTCAAAAAATGAAGAATTACTAACCCCCCCCCCACACACAGCTTCTTAAACAGATCACTTGTTTTAAGTAGGCAGTTTTGCCACCTGTTTCTCTTTTTATTGATTCTTGTCACTTTCAGTTGTCAGGAATTTGATACAAACCTCCCAGGGGTTGCCATTGAAGAGAATGATATCCACTATGTAGACATAGATCAGGCAAAAATGATAGCAGGAATTATCGAATTTCCTATGCCGCAGGATTTAGACCGAAGTCCCCAAAATACAAATCAACGTGATTTTGATAATGAATATCTTAGGGGTGTTTTCTGTTCGGGTCAATCCCTCCTTAAATTACATATGAATTGGGGCTGGGGTGGACTAGGAAATGGTCTTTTCAGCTATAATAATTGGACTGTGACGCTACCGACAGGGCAGACTTTCAATTTCAACAACAATAAAACAATGGTATTTAATATTATCCCTTAAAATTAACTTGTCATGAAAAATTTAATTTACCTTCTTCCCTTTCTCCTTTTGATGGTAAGTGCTTGTTCAAAAGAAGAAGAAGCTCTACCAAATCTAGGCGTTTTCATTGATACTAGTGTGGTTATCACTATCCTAGACGAACAAGGAAACAACCGATTGGATCCTAATCATGAGAGATATCTTGATCCTGAGGATATCAAAATCTTCTACGAAATAAATGGACGGCTAGAAGAGTTTTATGAAGATCATCTTGACATGCCCAGAAACTTCAGAATAAATCAGCCGGGATTCGGAAGGGATTATAATTTGGCTTTATTTTTAAGTGAAAAGACAGTTATTCAGTGGAATGAAAATGAGAGTGATTCTATAGAAGCTGAAATTTATAGATCTGATGACTTAAATCGTATTCAATTAATTAAAGTTTACTTTAATGGTGATTTGAAATGGGACAATGCCAGTTTGACAGCAAGTGAATTTACAATTATCAAGTAAGAATAGCACCTTTCGGAAATTTAGATAAAAATCCTTCCGCTGGGAAGGATTTTTTTTACCCCATCCTTTTTCTACCTTTGCAAACTCTTTGAAAAGAGACACGGGGAAATACATGAAAAAAATAGACTTTAAAGATCTTATTCTGTTTGAAAACGAGGATTACCTTGTTGTCAACAAGCCTCCCTATTTATCGACATTGGACGATAGGCATGAAGCCCAGAATATTCTGGACCTTGCCCGGCAATACACCCCTGATGCCCAGGTGTGTCATCGGCTGGATAAGGAGACTTCAGGCTGCTTAGTGATCGCCAAACACCCGGAAGCTTACCGACACATTGCGATCCAGTTTGAGGACAGAAAGGTCAATAAAATCTATCATGCGGTAGTAGAGGGGATCCGTGAGTTCAAAAATGAGCTTGTAGACCGGAATATCCATGCTACCAATAAAGGAATCGCCAAAATCACGAAGGATGGTAAGCCTTCCCAAACGGTATTCAATACGCTGAAGGCGTATTACAACCATACCTTGGTAGAATGCAGGCCGGTCACCGGCAGGTTGCATCAGATCAGGGTACACCTGGCTTACCTCAAGTCCCCGATATGTGGAGATGAGATGTACGGCGGCAAGCCACTGTATCTTTCATCTTTGAAAAGGCGGTTCAATCTCAAAAAGAACACAGATGAATTGCCTATTATGCAAAGGGTATCGCTTCATGCCCATGCGATAAGCTTTACGGGAGTAGATGACAGCCCTATTGAGGTGCATGCCCCTTACCCTAAAGACTTTGAGGTCTTGGTCAAACAGTTGGAAAAAAACAGCTAAGTCCTAGAAAATGTGGGTAATAAATTGGTTTCTTTTGCAATAAAAAGAAATTACTTCTATCTTTGTGTCCCTTTTTGAGGGTGAAGTATATTTAACAAGCTAATAATTAAACATTTACACAGTGGATACATTAAGCTACAAGACCAAATCGGCAAATGCTGCTACTGTAGACAAAAAATGGGTGGTAGTGGATGCCCAGTCTGCAGTATTGGGTAGGTTTGCCAGTGAGGTTGCAAGAATCCTAAGGGGTAAGCATAAGCCTTATTACACCCCTCACGTAGACTGCGGAGACAACGTGATTGTCATCAATGCAGACAAGGTTAGACTAACAGGTAGAAAGATGGACGAGAAAGTTTACGTCCGTCATACCGGATACCCAGGTGGTCAGAGAATTTCTACTCCAAGAATCCTGAAAGACAAATCAGCATCTATTCTTGTGGAGAAAGCTGTCAGAGGTATGTTGCCTAAAAACAGATTGGGCAGACAGTTGTACAGAAATCTTTTTGTTTACAACGGTCCTGAGCACCCGCATGCGGCTCAGCAACCAAAAGAAGTCAAACTTTAATCTCAGCAGTTTATGGAAATTATCAACACAATCGGTAGAAGAAAGACATCTGTTGCAAG
Organism: Arthrospiribacter ruber; assembly: GCF_019343195.1. Classification (GTDB taxonomy): domain Bacteria; phylum Bacteroidota; class Bacteroidia; order Cytophagales; family Cyclobacteriaceae; genus Arthrospiribacter; species Arthrospiribacter ruber. The sequence continues at coordinate 71,346 of NZ_RPHB01000012.1, read as the reverse complement.
AATCTACATGAAGCCTGGGAATGGAGAGATCGTGGTCAACAACAGGACCATCGAGCAGTACTTCCCATTTGATCTGCATCAGATTGTCGTGAAGCAGCCATTGGCACTCGTAGGAGTGGATGGTTCTTATGACATCAAAATCAACGTAGACGGTGGTGGTATCAAAGGTCAGGCAGAAGCGGCAAGAATGGCAATCGCCAGAGCCCTATGCGAATTTGACATTGAGCACAGACCTGCGTTGAAAAAAGAAGGTTTCCTTACCCGTGACCCTAGAATGGTAGAGCGTAAGAAGCCAGGACGTAGAAAAGCAAGAAGAAGATTCCAGTTCTCTAAACGTTAATCTGGATTTTCCCAAAATTTCATATCGAAACTATATTTATTAATGGCACAAATAGAATATAAAGACTTACTGGATGCTGGTGTTCACTTTGGACACTTGACGAGAAAGTGGGATCCAAGAATGGCGCCGTATATCTTCATGGAGAAGAACGGTATCCATATCATTGACCTAAACAAAACGCTTGTTTGCCTCGAAGAAGCATCCAATGCAATCAAGCAGATCGTTCGCTCAGGCAAAAAAGTAATGTTTGTCGCTACCAAAAAGCAGGCAAAAGACTTAGTAGCCGATGAAGCAAAAAGACTTAACATGCCTTACGTAACCGAAAGATGGTTGGGCGGTATGTTGACCAACTTTGCTACTATCAGGAAATCCTTGAAGAAGATGTCCACCATCGACAAAATGATGAAGGAAGATGCTTACAAGAACCTGGCGAAGAAAGAGCGATTGATGATCACAAGACAAAGAGAAAAACTTGAATCTGTATTGGGCGGTATCGCTGACCTTACCAGACTTCCTGCTGCTTTGTTTGTGGTTGATATTAAAAGAGAGCACATTGCTATTGCAGAAGCTCAAAAGCTTGGTATCCCTGTTTTCGCTTTGGTCGATACTAACTCCAATCCTGGAGAAGTGGATTTCCCAATCCCGGCAAATGACGATGCATTCAAATCTATCTCTTTATTGGTGAAGGCGTTTGGTGCAGCTATCGAAGAAGGTCTTTCCGAAAGAAAGAAAGACAAAGAAGAAGCTAAACTTTCTGAAGAGGAAGAAGCTAAGAAAGCTGTAGATGCTGGATCTGAAGAGTAATCCACATTGAAATAATATACATTACAAAAAAATTGAACATGTGGTCTTGGCCTGTGTTCAATTTTTTGTTTTTACCAAACCTTTGAGGTTTTTCAGATTCTTTTGGTCTAAACTTATGATAGTTTAAACCTCGAAGGTTTCATCTTGGGATACTGTCGAAATTCAAAAGTTGACAGGTCTCGCTCAAAAAATAGAAAAAAGTTTAATCTCATAAATTGACTAAAACAATGGCTATTACTGCACAAGAAGTAAACAAATTGAGACAAATGACCGGAGCCGGTATGATGGACTGTAAAAAAGCCCTTACTGAAGCGGAAGGTGACTTTGAAAAAGCTATCGATATCCTTAGAAAAAAAGGACAGAAGGTATCTGCTTCCAGAGCTGATAGAGAGACCAAAGAAGGTACAATCGTTACTCACGTGAGTGAAGACAGTACTACTGGTACGCTTTTGTCATTGACTTGCGAAACTGACTTTGTTGCCAAAAACGATGAGTTTGTCGCTTTTGCCAATACACTTTTGGATCTTGCAGTGTCTAACAATGCCAACACTGCTGCAGAAGTAAATGCACTTCCTTTCGAAAACATCACCGTTGCTGAGAAAATCGTAGAGATGACCGGTAAAATCGGCGAGAAAATCGAGGTTTCCCACTTTGAAAAAGTTACAGGTGAAGCAGTAGTGCCTTATATCCACTCCAATGGCAAATTAGGTGTATTGGTAGCTTTGACTAATACTAGCGGTGCGGACGTAGAAGAGGCTGGCAAAGATGTAGCGATGCAGATTGCTGCCATGAACCCTGTCGCTGTAGACAAAGACGGAGTAGACGCTTCTGTGATCGAGAGAGAAATCGAAGTAGGTAAAGACCAGGCACGACAAGAAGGCAAGCCGGAAGAGATGCTTGAGAAAATCGCTTTGGGTAAATTGAACAAGTTCTACAAAGAAAACACATTGCTTAGCCAGGCATTTGTAAAGGACAACAGCAAGTCTATTGCTCAGTACCTTGACAGTGTAAGCAAAGGCATGACCGTAGCTGCTTTCAAGAGAGTGTCTATTGGATAATTGTGATTTTAGATTTTAGATCTCAGATTTAAGATTAAAACATAGTATAAAAGCTGACTTCGAAAGGGGTCGGCTTTTTTTATAACCTTTGAGGTTTTAAAAAACCTCGAAGGTTTTACCCATAAAATCCAATTTAAACTCTCGAGGTCTGGAAGACATTAAGGATTTACAGGTCTCTTCGACTCTAGACTCCCAATACAATAGAAGCTTCAATATCTAGCTTTTTGCTGATTTCTCTTGCGATTTTTAGTGTCGGTTCACTTTTCCCATTCAGGTACTCGCTGATCCTGGAGGTACTTACACCAAGGTGTTCGGATAGTGACTTTTGTGTTAAACCTCTTTCTTGCATGCGGAGTCTTATTGCTTCTGCCAAAGTAGGAGCCATTATCGCGTGCTGCTTCTCTTCATAGTCTGCTACTAAGTCAGAAAGTAGGTTCAATTCTACAAATCCTTTTTCATCAGGATTTTCTATATTATCTGGATTGGAAAGTAGTTCTTCGATCCTTTCTATAATAGCATTATATTCTTTTTCAGACTTAATCATGATTCAAATGTTTTGAATGTCCTTTATTTTATCATACTCAGCATGTGTACCGATGAATCTGATATAAACCTTTTTTGCATTGAATGATATAATTGCAATCAACCGATATGTATTTCCTTTGATATTAAAAACAAATCGATGATTGTCCACATAGTCAACTGAATTGAAATCGTTTTTGATGTCATTTAATGAACTCCAGTCTTTCTTACTTGTAGTAGAATACCAGAAGCGCAGTGCCAATTCAGAATCAACATGTTTCTTTGCAAATTCTTGTATTCGTTTATAAGTAACGATCCTCATTAAATTTTTGAAAGAATAAATTATTCTATTTTACAAAATAAAATTACAAAATATGTAATTATTTTACAATGCTTTTCAACTTACAGACGAAGTTTCTTAAAGAGAAAGTTAGGCTGCGGGTAGATCACATGATTAAAAAAATATTTAACTCGGTCAATTCGACCCCCGCCGGGGTCGTACCCTTCATATGTTGATCGATGCTATAATCATATGATCCCTTTGGGATCCATGGAGGTTTTCTTGAAAAATTTGTCTCGAAGTTTTTTTAAAGCTGTATAAAAAGCTGATCCTGAGAAGAGTCAGCTTTTTTTAGACCTGTCGGGTTTCAAAAACCTGAGAGGTCTCTTCGACCCTAGACTCCCAATACAATAGAAGCTTCGATATCTAGCTTTTTGCTAATTTCTGATTCGATAATACATCGACAAACTTGTCAAGTGATTGTTCCAAATCCAATCATAGCCTAGGTAGAAGTGAATTTGGTCAGTGAACTTTTTATTTTGATAACCAATTCTGGCCCCAGGCTGGAAATAACTGAACACCGGCTCGTAAGATTTGTAGATCGATGTGCTTGATAAATTGTTGTTATGATCGGTACTTCTAACTGTTATGCGTGTTGACATTTGGCTGCCATAAAAGAAGTTTACACCTGCGCCAAAGGACAAGTTTTGGTTGAACAATATGAAATTTTTCTCCAAACCTGTATAAAACCTGGCACTGCGCTCGTACCACCAAGACCTACATCCTTCTGGTCTATTGCAGGGCAGAAGTGCATCAAAACCAAGTTCATTGTTCCAGATGAGTTGGTGTTTGCTCCATACAGGTCTTTTATTAGAAACAAACAAACCTGCGCCAAAGTCATTTCCTTCTTTGAAATGGCCATGGCTTACAGTAGAGAGCCTTCCTCCAAGGTACCATTGGCTTTTGCTTTGTGCCAAGCTTTCAAAAGAGAACAAGCAAACTAAGAAAATGGTAATCCATAAAGTTTTCATATTTAATTAAATCTCACTATTTGGGGGACGACAGTAAACCTAACATAATGCTCCTTTCCGCTTCTGGGAATAAGAAATTTATGAACCCCTAGAGGCCCAATGAACCCATTGTCGAAATCCGCCAAGTAGTTCCAATTTAATTCTTCACACCTATTCCAAGATTGTGTAAATATTAACCTATTTTTACTTTGCGAGAACTCCACACTAGTTGTATTGGTTATTTCACCTTCCTCATTCTCTTCTGATACATTTACAAATTTACTTACACTTGATGTATTTTTCTTATAGGACATTCCTATCTGGACATTAGCATTACTTTGGCTAAATGATGTAAGTAAAGTAGGAGCGAAATTCTTTTTTATTGAAAAATCGCCTCGCACAATTTTTTTATTAGTTACAATATGATTAGGGCTAGTAGTGATACTGGCAGACCAAATTGTTATTTTATTATGCCATGGCCAAGCTCTTGTGTTTCCAGTAAGTTGAAAGTCAGGCATTACAAATCTAACTATATCAGTAGGAAGTAAATTGCTGCAGTTTACACCAATTTCGTGCGGGTATCGAATTGATGGTTGAGGATCAGGATTTCCTATTTCACCTGAGTCCCAAGGGGGGAGTTCCGAATCATTCCCATTTAAATGCATCAATTCATTTTCTTCAAAAGATCCAATTACTATGGTTGGGTTTTCTTTGGCGTAATCATCATTAACAAAAATGATTTCATGACTTAATGAGTTCTTTTCGCTAGACTCCTGTTTTAAAAAAAAGAAATCTGAAGGGCTTATTGTTTTTAAAGGAATTCCTGGAGTTTCACCTTCCCACCCCGGATCGTATTCTAAACCTTGGGTTTCCATTTCTTGAGTCCACCAAGACACTGTCAACTCAGTTATGGACTCTGGGTCGAAATTATCATATAGATAAGGAGCTAAAATGCCAATATCATTTTCATTGATAAAATCTATAAGCTCTTGTTCATTGAAGTCTGTTTCTCCTGTTGTTCTTAGATTTTCTGCTTTAATAAAAAATGAACTTACGATAGCTGAATGTTTTCTGGTAAGTGGATTGATATTTTCAGTAAATAGCTTTTTCATACTATACTCAATATCGTTTTCATTACCCTCAATTTCAGCAAATTCAAACAACTCCCTCCTTGCCTCAGGATCCTTGAATACCTCTCCCATAAATAGGGTTAATTCTTTAAGTTTATTTTCATAAGCGACTGGATCTTGATCTTTTAGCATTGTTTCAAGCCCCTCTTTTAATTCATCCTGACCACTTTCTTGGCAGGAACTAAATCCCAATAAGGTTACTATTGAGATAGATAGATAGTGTTTCATTAAGTAAAATTTAAATTAAAATAAATATATAGTTTTCAATAATAATGAAATAAAAATTAGGTCACAAATAATTATGATAAAAAATAATATTTGAAAAGTGCAATAAAAATCATTAATGAAGAAAAAATATTATTTAATCATTCTTTTAAGGTTATTTTTATAGGATTTATTTTATATGGAGAATTTTAAAAAAAATCCTATAATCACGTAGGTGTTGGCATGTAGCATGTTGGACCTTGAAAAAAATCGCATGTTTAAAATAGAAGCTTAAGAGACGGATTCAATATCCAATTTCCTACTGAGTTTTTTTGCTTCGATCCTTTCCGTCCAATGCTTTCGCAATAATCTTCTCATGGTCAAATGCCAATTCCGGAAGTTCAGATGTTGGGAACCATTCAGTTTCAGCACTGTCAGATCCGGATTTTGCCATTGACATCAGCCCCTCAATACATTCGAAATAGTAGGCAACAGAAATTGTCCACCCTCTTGGATCTCGGCCTTTTTCTCCAAAAACCCCGATCATGCTTAATGGCTTTAGCTCAAGACTTGTTTCTTCATTCAGTTCCCTTTGAACAGCTTTTTCGGGAATTTCATCTTCATCCACAAAGCCACCGGGCAAAGCCCATTTGCCTTTAAATGGATCATTTTTCCTTTTTATCAGGAGAATGCTGTTTTTTTCGGTACAAACTACTACAGCATCTACAGTAACTGCCGGCCGGGGAAAATCATAAGAATAGGTCATAAAGAAAAGATTAATTTTTGTGGAACTGATGAATTGATTATATGTATATCCGCAATTATACCACTAGCCAATTTAAATAAGTGCCTAGATCAATCAGATACTAATAGATATTGGATATTCATTGATATTGGCTAGAAATCATAGGTTTGCTCCATTATTTAGGTCCTACTGGTAAGTAAGCGGATAATCAAGATTGATTAATTGGAGAACTGTTGAAATGATTAATTGATGAACTGTTGAATTGTTGGTAACCTTCTTGATTCATCATTCATCATTCGATATTTTTTACCCTTCCAGAATTCACCCTGCCTAGTACAATTGACATTCCTTGCCTCTGCCCCTCGTAAATCGTAACTCGTAATTCGTCAATCTTAACTCCCTTCTTTATTCATCATTCATCATTCGAAATTCGATATTCCTCACAATTCCTAAAAATCCCATTCCTAAATGAAACTACTCATCACTTACCTCTGCCCCTCGTAAATCGTACTTCGTAACTCGTAACTCCCTTCATCCCTTCCCTGTTTTTGGCGGACCCCAATTCTCACTCTTTGACATCCCTCGGCCAAAAACAATTTCAACGTTCTGGCTCAAACCCCAGGGTTGAAACCCTGGGCTATTACATTATTCGCCCTAACAGGGCTGAGTGTTCCTCCAACATACAGACCTTCTTGATTCATCATTCATCATTCGAAATTCGATATTCTTTACCCTTCCAGAATTCACCCTGCCTAGTACAATTGACATTCCTTGCCTCTGCCCCTCGTAAATCGTATTTCGTAATTCGTAACTCCCTTCTTCTTGATTCATCATTCATCATTCATCATTCGATATTCCTCACCATTCCAAAATTCCCAGTTTCCTATTACATTCAGGCATACCTTACCTCTGCCCCTCGTAAATCGTACTTCGTAACTCGTAACTCCCTTCATTATTCATCATTCGATATTCGATATTCCTCACAATTCCCAAAAATCCCATTCCTAAATGAAACTACTCATCACTTACCTCTGCCCCTCGTAAATCGTACTTCGTAATTCGTAAATTAAAATTATTTATTCATCAGCTCCTCAATCACCTCTGCCTCAATAGGGATATTGCGCATCAGATCCAGGTAGCCATTATCTTGGATCACAATGTTGTTTTCTAAGCGGATTCCAAGGTTTTCTTCAGGAATATAGATGCCAGGTTCTACCGTAAATACCATTCCGGAGCTGATCGGTTCATACATGGTCCCGACATCATGCACGTCCAAACCGAGATGGTGGGAAGTACCGTGCATAAAATACTTTTTGTAAGCAGGCCACTTGGGATCCTGATTTTGTATGTCGGTTTGGTCGATCAAGCCCAATCCCAGCAGCTCTGACTGCATCATCAGGCCGACTTCTTTATGATACTCCTGAATATTGATACCAGGTCTTAAAATGTCCATTGCTCCTTTTTGCACCCTCAGCACGGCCTCATAGACGGAGCGCTGACGTGGGGTAAATCTGCCGTTAACAGGTATGGTTCTGGACATGTCCGCATTGTAATTGCCGTATTCAGCACCTACGTCAAAAAGTATCAGATCCCCGTCTTTGCAGGTTTCCTTATTTTCCAAATAATGCAGCACACAGGCATTGGCTCCGGAGGCGATGATTGGTTCGTAGGCAAAACCTTTGCTCCTATTTTTGATGAATTCATGGATAAACTCCGCTTCAATTTCATATTCAGTCACCCCGGGCTTGACAAATGAGAGGATTCTTCTGAATCCTTTTTCGGTAATGTCGCAGGCGATCTGCATCTGATTGATTTCTTCCTGTTCTTTTACCGCCCTTAGCTGATGCATCAAGGGAGCCACTCTGTGATAGGTGTGGAGCGGGTAGCGCTCACGACAACTTTTGATAAACCTCGCATCCCTTGTTTCTACCACCACACCGGCCCTAAGATGCTCATTGGTATTGAGGAATACATGCTCGCTCAAGGAGATCAGAGTGTTGAATACATTTTCAAACTTGTCCAGCCATTGTATATTTTCTATTCCTGAGGCCTCCTGTGCTTCCTCTTTGGTGTATTTGTGTCCTTCCCAAATTGCGATATGCTCGTTGGTTTCCCTCAAAAAAAGAATTTCCCTCATGTCAGGGTCTGGGAAATCCGGGCAAATGACCAGAATACTTTCTTCCTGATCTATTCCCGAAAGGTATAAAAGGTCATTGTTCTGCCTGAATTTCATGGTGCCATCTGCATTGGTAGGCATGATGTCGTTGGAATGGAAAACTGCCAAGGATTTACTTGGTAGCTTTTCAGCCAGCTTTTTTCTGTTTTTGATATATAGTGTATTTGGGAGAGGGGTGTATTTCATGATGATTTGGATGTTTTTGAAAACTGCTTGATGTTAGATATTTACGTTGTACAAAGTACTAAGTACCATGTACCAAGAAAGTAGGATTGAAGATTCTTCAGAATTTAGAGTTCAGATTTGCAAGGAGCTTAACTAATACTACTTTGTCAAATTAGCTGTTTAGGCCAAACATGGCAGGTTGATAAGCCAAAACAGATTTAAAATTTATCATTTCAAGAAGAAACCTGGCAGATTTTTTCTTGTCATTTTCTAACCAGACAAAGTAGGACTAATCAATCACTCGATTAACTACCCTCCGCTTTCATCCTTGCCTGGATGACCAGTCGGACAGGCTTCATCCTTCATCCCTCATCCCTCATCCCTCCTCCTTTCCACAAAGATAATTTATTCTAGGAAAATGGGAGGGTTATATCCTGCGTATATGGAGATTTGTTGTAATCCCGAAAACACTTTTATTTTTGTAATTGAATCAGTTGAGGCTGCTGGGTGTTAGGTACAGAATTGGTTATTGGTTCCGTTTTATCGAAAAAAAGTTTGCATGCAGTATAATCTCAGAGAATTGCCCAATGGCATCAGAATAGTACATCAGGAGATTAAATATACCAGAATGGTTCATTGTGGTTTTGTACTCAATATAGGCAGTAGGGATGAGACCAAAGAGCAGGAGGGACTTGCACATTTTTGGGAGCACATGGCTTTCAAAGGTACAAAAAAGAGGAAGGCTTACCATATCATCAACCGTCTGGAATCAGTTGGTGGGGAGCTCAATGCTTACACCACTAAGGAGAAGATCTGTTTTTATTCCAGCACCTTAAAAGAGCACTTTTCCAAAGCATCAGAATTGCTTTGTGACATCACTTTCAACAGCATTTTTCCCAAAAAGCAAATTGAAAAGGAGAGGCAGGTGATCTTGGAGGAAATGGCAATGTACAGGGATTCCCCGGATGATTCGATTCAGGATGATTTTGATGAGCTGGTTTATGAGGGGCACGCTCTGGGGAGGAATATTCTGGGAAGAGAAGAGACTGTAAGCAGCTTTAAACAGGAGGATTTTTTTGAATTTATTTCCAGCCGCATGGATACGACCCAAGTGGTTTTTTCTGTAGTGGGCAACATCTCCTTCAAAAAAGTACTTCAGCAGGTGGAAGGTTTTCTGACATCCATTCCCCAGAAAAGGAGCCTGTACGTCAGGAGTGGGTTTTCCAATTATACACCTAAAATTAAGGTGATAGAAAAGGAAATTTCCCAATCCCATTGTGCCATAGGGAAGCCGGCCTTGTCAATGCATGATCCCCGAAGGTTCAAATTGTATCTGCTCAACAATATTCTTGGTGGTCCAAGTATGAATTCACGTCTCAATTTGGCGCTAAGGGAAAAACACGGGTATGTTTACAGTGTAGAGTCCCATTATCAGACCTATTCAGATACGGGATTTTTCGGTGTGTTTTTTGGCACAGAACCCAATACGCTCAATAGGGCCAGAAAGGCTGTTTTGCGGGAACTTGAAAAACTCAGAAACCGTAAGCTTGGCGTCATGCAACTTCACATGGCCAAAGAACAGGCAATAGGCCAAATGGCCATGGCCGAGGAAAATTATGCAGCATTGATGCTGGTTTTTGGCAAAAATCTGCTGGATAAAGGGAAAATTGATTCCTTGGATACTATCTTTGAAACCATTAGGAGTACCAGTGCAGAAGAATTGCAGGATATAGCCAATGAAGTTTACGCATTGGATGAACTGAGTTTTCTTACCTATTTACCAGTTTGATTATGGAGTTTATTTCGGAGGAATTGCTTAAGTATTGTGAAGATCACAGCAGTGAAGAGGATGAGCTGCTTTTGCATATTTCCAGAGAGACCCACGCCAAAGTGATGATGCCAAGAATGCTGTCAGGGCATTTGCAGGGAAAAACTTTGGAGCTTTTGGTGAAAATGGCAAATCCAAAAACCATTCTTGAGATCGGGACCTATACAGGATATTCAGGTATCTGTATGGCAAGGGGGCTTTCGGATGGCGGAAAGCTGATCACTTTGGATATCAATGATGAACTTGAAGGAATGGTGAGAGGTTTTTTTAAAAAATCCGGGCTTGAGGACAAAATCGATTACCGCCTGGGAAATGCGCTGGATATCATTCCGACCTTGGAGGGCAATTTTGATTTTGTCTTTATTGATGCCGATAAGGCCAATTATATCAACTACTATAATCTGGTCGTTGATAGGATAAATCCGGGTGGCATCATTTTAGCGGACAACGTACTTTGGTCCGGTAAGGTCCTTGTCAATGAAGGACAGAAAATAGATAAAGACACAAAAGTAATCCTGGAATACAACCAAATGGTGCAGGATGATCCAAGAGTAGAAAATGTATTGCTTCCTATCAGGGATGGATTAATGTTGGCAAGAAGACTATGAAAAATAATATTAAGTGTAAGTTTTCCGGACTTTTTACAATCCTGATTGTTTTTTTTGTTTCGATTTCGGCTTTGGCCCAGATTCCGCAGGTGCCCCGTGAGATACAGTTTGCAGACCTTTTGATCAAAATCAATGAGCAGGCGCGCCGGGAAATACAATTGGATGTGGATGCCCTTTACAGAAATCCTACCTATTTTAGGATGAAAGCCGACCGGGCCAGCTTGTTTATGCCTTATGTAGAAAGAGAATTGAGAAATGCAGGAGTGCCGGAAGACTTGAAGTACCTGGTGATCCAGGAATCCGGATTGATCTCAGATGCGGTTTCAACTTCCAATGCAGTGGGTTTTTGGCAGTTTAAGCAAGGTACTGCAGAAGAGGTTTTTTTGAGGGTGGACAATCAGGTAGACGAGAGAAAAAACATAGTGTCTTCCTCGAGGGGAGCTGCGCTTTACCTTAAAAAACACAATCAGGCTTTTGACAATTGGATGTGCGCCTTGGTGTCTTATCAAATGGGCCTAGGCGGTGCCAAATCCTATTTTGGTAACCAATATAACGGTAAAAAAGTAGTGGAATTGGACAGGAATTCGCATTGGTATTTCAAGAAGTTTCTGGCACACAAAGTCGCATTCGAAAATCAATTGGGCATTTTAGTCAGCCATTCAGGCCACTTAGAAGAAGCGAGAATCCAGGGGCCTACCACACTAAAAGCAATTGCTCCAAGACTGGGAGTCACTGAAGCCCATCTAAAGGAATACAATACCTGGGCTGTAAGGGGACATGTGCCCGGTGATAGGCCGTATTCGGTGATGTATGTAAGAGAAGGGATTCCACAGGCTAACCCTGCTGTAATCCAGAGAGAAGTGAGTAATCAGAATGCTGCACAGTCAAAAGTGGTGACCTCAGCTTCGTCTTACCCGAGGGTTACGGGGAATACGAATAGGGCAAGTCAGCCCAATCAGATTCAGGTCAATAACATTGATGGAGTTTTGGCAGACCAAAAAACCAGTCAGGAGAATTTTACAGATCAAATAGGTATACGGGAAAAGAGATTCAGAAGAATAAATGACCTTGACAAAGACCAACCTGTAGAAGCTGGTCAGTATTACTATACCAGGCCTAAGAAAGGGAAGGCCGAAGTGGAGCAGCATGTGGTTCAGCCTGGAGAAACCTTGTGGTCGATATCACAAATGTACGGAATCAAGCTGTCAGCTCTTAAATCCAAAAACCGTATCCGAGAGGATAGGGACCTAAGAGCAGGAATGATTTTGAATCTTCAACAGCCCAGAAAGAGGGGAGAAGACATACCTTTCGTTCCGGCTTCGGAGTATAGAAAAATCATGGCAGAGTCCAGTACTGTGCAGGAAACTCCAAGCTCATCAGCACCGGCCATAAGTGGACCTGCAGCTTCTGAGCCTGTAAGATCTCAGCCTTCAGAAAATACCTACACCTCCAATAATACAAGACAGGTAGTGCATACCGTTGCTCCGGGAGAGACATTGTTCAGACTTAGTCAGACTTATGGAGTCTCCGTGGATGACATCAAAAGATGGAACCGGCTTCCTGATAATACCATTAAAGTAGGTCAAAAAATCACTATCCAAAAACCCTAATTCCCAGCCTAGGTAAATCATGAACATCAGGGTCATTTTACTCTTTATGTTAGTTGCGCTAGCGCAATCCAAAGTGGCTTTTGCCCAGGACGAACTTATCTTGGCCGATACCCTGCTTATTAGTGGGGACACGATTATCATGTTAGGGGACTCTATTATCATCAAAGAAAAAATCAAACCTATCTACTGGGAAAGGGGAGGGAATTTCAATCTGAGTATTCAGCAAGTAAGTCTTTCCAACTGGAATGCCGGGGGGGTGAGCAATATGGCACTCAATACAGGCTTGGTCATGTTTGCCAACTACAAAAAGGACAAGATCATTTGGGACTCCAAACTGACAGCTAACTTTGGATTTAACAATCAATCGGATAGGCGCTTCCAGACCCGGAAAACCAATGATAACTTTATTTTTATCAGCAAATACGGTAGGGAACTGACAGAATCCTGGTATCTCTCTACCCAAATAGACGCCAGGACCCAGTTGCTGGCAGGGTACCGTTATTTTAGGCCTGCCGGGGCTGAAGAAGACGCAAGGAGTAAAATCTCGGACCTTCTGGCACCAGCATACATACAGTCATCCACCGGTCTCAACTACAGGAAGGAATATGACAACAAAGACAGGATATCTCTGATTGCTTCTCCTTTTACAGGGAGGTTTACGGTGGTCTTAGATGATTCCTTGAGTAATGCAGGTGCATTTGGTGTCATTCCCGGAGAGATGGTCAGGGCAGAAGCGGGTATTTCTTTCAGCTCGACCAGTGATTTTCAGATTTTGGAAAATATCCGGTGGAGAGCAGATCTTAACCTCTTCTCCAATTTCGAAAAGCTTGGGAATTTTGTAGTCAATTTCAACTCTATTGTATCCATGAAAGTCAACAGGTATATCACTACCCGTATAGAGACGATCTTGATTTATGATGAGAGTGTCTTTATTCAGCAAGATGAAGGGCCTCCCAGGCAGGCCATACAGTTACAGAACATGATCAATTTTGGGATAGGGATAGATTTCTAAAAATCAGTCTCTAGCCCAAATCTTTTCTGCAGTTCTTTGAGCGCAGGAGATTTTTCCAACAGATAAGCAAATTTGTCGGAATTCGTATAGAGTTTTCTTAAAGAAGGATCTTCGGATTCTTCAGTGATTTCGGCAGCCAGTGTAAGACTTGCATTGTTCAGTTTTTGCCTAAAAGTTTTGAGTAATTCCGGTTTTATTTTTTGAAAAGCATCTTCCTGGATTTCACCTATCAGCTTGAATGTAATGCTGTTTTCGGTGAGTTCAAATGGCTGTTTTAGTGCAGTGAGTTCAATGCTCTTTCCTCTGGATTTTAGATTTTCAATAATTTCAGAAAGTGCATTGTCTACATCCCCTTTGTCAAACTCATCATTTCCCAATTTTTCTACAACAGTGACTGCTTCTTTTTTGACTTCCTCTGAAGTAGTAGGGGCTTTCTGTTTTTCTTCGAGATTTTTTTTGGCAGCGGAGATGCTGGTGGGTATCGTAACTGTTTTTTGTACAGGAGTTTTTTTGGCAGCAAATGGGTTGGCTTCCTTAAACAAAGAAGGAGTAATGGAATCAGAGTTAGTTGGCGCCTGACTTTCAGTTAAGCTTTTTTTTTTGTCTCTTCCTGAGCTACGGCAGCCAAGGAAATGGCATGTGGCAATTTCGCCAGCTTCATCAAGGTAAGTTCTACATGAAGCCTTTGGTTTTTACTGGACTTGTACTGTATGTCACATTGGTTGCACAGAGAAAGAGCAGAAAGCAAAAAGGACATATTGGCTTGCTGGGATTGCTGGAGATATCTTTCCTTGGCACTATCCGAAACCTGTATCAGCTCTACAGTTGCCGGGTCTTTGCAGACCATCAGATCCCTAAAATGCTCCGATAGCCCTATGATAAAATTGTGTCCATCAAAGCCTTTTTTGAGAATTTCATCAAAAAGAAGAAGGACATTGCTGATGCTACCTGCAAGAAGTGATTCTACGACCTTAAAATAATAGTCATAATCGAGAATGTGCAGGTTGCTGATCGTTTCCTGATAGGTAAGTTTATTGCCAGCAGAAAAAGTAACAATCAAATCAAAGATGGATAAGGCATCCCTTAGTGCGCCATCTGCTTTAGTAGCGATCAGCCTTAGTGCTTCTTCCTCAGCCTCGATCTTTTCTTCTCCAGCGATATATTTCAGGTGCTCACAAATGTCATTGACTTGAATCCTATTGAAATCAAAAATCTGACACCTGGATAAAATCGTAGGTATGATCTTGTGTTTTTCAGTAGTGGCAAGGATAAAGATGGCATATTTCGGAGGCTCTTCCAGTGTTTTCAGGAATGCATTGAAGGCCGCAGTGGAAAGCATGTGCACCTCATCAATGATGTACACTTTGTATTGTCCTTGCTGTGGAGCGTATCTTACCTGCTCTACGAGGTTTCTGATGTCGTCCACGGAATTGTTGGAAGCGGCATCGAGTTCGTGTACATTGAATGAAGCGTTGTTGTTGAAAGCTTGACAAGAGTCACATTGGTTACAAGCTTCGAAATCGGCTGTACGGTGCTCACAATTGATGGTTTTAGCCAAAATTCTGGCACAGGTGGTTTTACCCACACCCCTTGGTCCGCAAAAAAGAAAAGCTTGGGCCAGGTGATTATTTTTGATGGCATTTTTCAAAGTGGTAGTGATATGGCCTTGGCCTACTACACTTTTGAAATTGGAAGGTCTATACTTTCTGGCTGAAACAACAAAATTTTCCATCACCGCAAGATATAAAATAATTGGAATTCTGAAGGGGGTATGGTGGCCAATCTGTTTTTATTTTTCGATAACCTATTCATTATTAAGGAAATTAAAAATCATAAGATATGCCGGTGTTGAAAGCGAAGATAAAAGGAGTGATAGGAACTATTGGCCGATCCTCATAGCTGAAATTAAAACTGTTGTTGAATGAAAACCGGTCGGAGATTTTTGTGTTGAGGTTAAAATTGCCGTTTACCCGGTTTCTGAAAGCCTGAATAGACCGGTCATAGCCCACTTGATAATAGGTGACGGTGTTGAAATCCACGTATTCATTGATGGTCCACCTTATCGAAAAGTAGTTGGAGTTTTTGATAAACTGTACATTGACAAAGTTTTCTTCAAAGGGATGAAACCAAGTCTCATTTTCATAAAGAGCGCCCAGTCCAAGGACAAAAGTCAACTTTTTGCTGTCTACAATTTTCTTCCTCAAGGTACCACCTGCAATCCACCTTGGGGCCAATCCCCTGAAGTTGTCAAATGAGTATTGTATATAAGTTTCTATGTTGTTTTTCTCCTCATAATTGAAAACGGTCCTACCGTGAATCAAGCCGAAGTTGAGGAAGTCATTATCATTGATTCTCAGGTAGTCAAAATTCGAGACGAAAATATAGGAATGTTTGCCGGGGTGGTACATGGAATTGATGTCCCATTTGTACCCAAAAAGGTTTACCGGTGCATCAGCGGCGGCACTTCGGTTGAATACATTCAGACCTGCGGTAGCTTTGATGGCCAGCGCTTTTGCAGTATCGCTCTGGATTCTGTAGCGTTCTATGTTCAGGATTTGGGAGAAAGTACTCGTAGATAGAAAAAACAGGAATAGAAATGATATCAGTCTCAAAACAGGTTCAATTTTATTTTTTGCAAAGGTTTTGAATTTTGTCTTGGTATCCAAATGCCTAAGCCAGAGCACTCAGTTAATCAATTAAACAATTACACACTTAAACAATATACTTCCCTTTTACTGAACTTTATTTCCCTTATATTTGTCGTCTTATTTGAAAACAAAGGGGCTGACCGGTTTTGACAGTAGGTGTAAGGATCGGGCTCGCATGTCAGGTGGAGTATGTACGCCTGTGAATCATTCATACGAACTATAATTGGCGAATCTAACTACGCCATGGCTGCCTAATCTATCCCTTAGGGGAAATAGATAATGCTTAAAGGGTTGAGCTTCGATAGATGCTCCCCGGCCACATCCCACTGACCGTTGCGCTGTCCGGTCAGATCCGGGGTGTCGACTCGACAGGGCTGCTCCCTGTGAGACTACTAAGCAGGGCTAAGATCAGTAGATAAGCTGTTGTCCGGTGTGTCACCCAGCAAACAGCAGTCGAAAACCCAACAGGTGACTAAACATGTAGACGGTACGGTGTTTCCCTATCTGGACGCGAGTTCGAATCTCGCCAGCTCCACTTAAAACTCCACCTCCCCCGAAACTCGCAGAGTTTCGGGGGAGGTGGAGTTTTTTAATTCAATTTTTGTCAACATGATTATCCGCTTTCTTACCAGTGGAACTTTAAAAGTGGTATAAACCTATGATTTCAAGCCAATCCCGATAAACCAGTACAAGTTATCAATGAATTTCCAATCCCAAGCCTCGGGATCGGGTTAATCTAGGCTCTTATTTAATTTGGTTAGTGGTATAATTATGGATATGCATATTTGTCAATTTCTTTCTGGTCAATTCAAAACCCAAAAGCTGACCATTTTTTAAACCTGATCAAACATCCCTAAACCTACTAGGTACACAAGTCTCGTGGCATTTGGTGATTTGGTAAAATGCACCCCGTGCTTCTTCTTCCCGCCTGGTGAGGGTGTTGGCCTCGCTAAACCAAAAACATTTTTGAATATAGCAGGACTTGGCTTCAAATTCCTCCGATAATTTTTTGATTATTTTTTCCTCAGAAAAATGCTCCCAAACCAGCTCGGTGATGCGCTGATCGATTTCTACAGGTGGCCTAAAGCTATTCCACTCAGCTGCCATGATTTTTCTGGCTTCCAATTTATCATTTTCATCAAACTCGAGATCCATGGATTTACCTGTTGTTTTGAAGGTTTAACTTAATCAAAATTTCCCTAAAACTGAAAGCATACCCGATAAGTCAAAATTGTACCTGGTCAAAGAATTATTTCCCATTCCGGGATGCCTTTTTCAATACATTTTAAATTTGGATTTTTCCGGGATGCCTGTTATATTAGCAAGCGTAAGGTTTAATATCAAAAAAGATTTTTCAGCTTATGGCTGAATCATCTTTCCATGGGGCTTCTTAGAAGCCTTTTTTAATTTATGCTCTTCCTGTTTAAAATTCTCTTTAATTTAGCGCTTCAATTCCCACTACATGTCTTTGGAGGTAAGTCAGCTTACGAAAATTTACGGCACACAAAAAGCACTCGACAATGTTTCCTTTACAGCGGAGAAAGGTCAGGTACTTGGTTTTCTCGGTCCTAATGGTGCCGGAAAGTCTACCACGATGAAGATTGCGACCGGATTTTTGGTTCCGGATTTTGGAGATGTCAAAGTAAACGGCATTTCTGTAGTTCAGCATCCCAAGAAAGTCAGCAGACTTGTAGGTTACCTTCCTGAGCATAATCCTCTTTATCTGGATATGTATGTGAAAGAATTTCTCCACTTTATTGGCGGACTTTACGGAATGAAGGGCAGATTCCTGAAAGATAGAACTGAGGAGCTGGTGGATATGTGCGGACTTCAACTTGAATCCCACAAACAGATAGGGCAACTTTCTAAAGGTTACAGGCAGCGGGTAGGCTTAGCTAAAGCGCTGATCCATGACCCGGAAGTGATCATTTTGGATGAGCCTACGACAGGTTTGGATCCCAATCAGCTGGTGGACATACGAAAGCTGATCAGGGACATCAGCCGTGACAAAACCATGATTCTGAGTACGCATGTCATGCAAGAAGTGGAAGCCATCTGCGAAAAGGTGGTCATCATTAATAAAGGCAAAATTGTAGCTGCTGACCTCTTGAAAAATCTCAAGTCTGATGGCGACAAGGTTGACCTGATCATAGAGACCGAGCAGCCCATCAAGAAGGAGTGGATGGAACACTTGGGTGAGATCAAACTTTTGGATGAAACAGGTCTATGTATTTCTCTTACCGTCACCGAACCCGTTAATGCCCGAAAGCAGGCCATTGCCCTGATCCAGGATAAAGATCTTGGCCTAGTCAGCATGCAGCAGAAGTCCCGAACGCTAGAATCAATTTTCCACCAGATTACCCAGTCCTGATTTATGAGAGCGCTTTACTGGAAAGAGATCAATGCCTTCTTCAGTAACCTCACCGGTTATTTGATTTTATCTGTTTTTTTGGTTTCCATAGGGTTGATAGTATGGGTTTTTCCTGATACTTCAGTTCTGGATTATGGTTTTGCTGATCTGGAGCCATTGTTTACCTATACACCATACGTGTTCACATTCTTGATCCCGGCCATCACTATGAAAATGATAGCCGAGGAGAGAAAAACAGGTACTTGGGAGCTTTTGATGACATCTCCTGTCAGCGGTGCCAAAATTGTGCTTTCCAAATATTTGGCATCCCTTACTTTGATTATTTTGGCCTTGGTTCCGACCTTGGTTTATTACTATAGCATTGTGCAGTTAGGTGATCCGGTAGGCAACATTGACCATGCAGGTTTTTTTGGATCATGGATTGGATTGCTCTTGATAGGTGCAGTATTTGCCTCGATAGGAATTTTGGCTTCGGCACTTACCACTCAGCAGATAGTTGCGTTTGTATTGGGAGTGTTTTTGTCATTTTTGATGTACTATGGACTTACAGCACTTGTTCAGCTCAATGCGATGAGTCCATTTGCTTTATTATTGGAGGAATTGAGTCTTAGCTTCCACTATCAAAGTATGAGCAGAGGAGTAATAGATGCCCGGAACCTAATCTATTTTCTTGGGGCGATTATTGTCAATTTGGCCATCACAGGATTGTTGATCAGAAGAAAATGAAAAACAGGAGCGATATAAATCTTTTGAAACAGATAGGCCTGCCGATGGCTGCCATATTGATTCTATGGGTTATAGGGTATTTTTTTTCATTTAGGATAGACCTGACGGAGGAAAAGAGGTTTAGCCTGCATCCCGCTTCTGAGGAAATACTGAAAGGGCTGGAAGAACCTATTGAAGTTGAGATATTATTGACCGGGAACTTGCCTGGAGGCATGCGCAGACTTCAGAGATCTATAGAGGAAACCGTCAGGACTTTCAATGCATACAGTCCATACAAGATCAGCTATTATTATCAGGACCCACTTGTCTTGCCTGCAGATATCAGAGAAGATTATATTGTAGGGCTTTCTGAATATGGTATTAATCCCACCAACCTCTTCTTGAGCGAAGATGGGGGGCAAAGGAGTAAGTTGATTTTCCCGGGAATTGTGGTGAGAAATGAGGAATATGAGACAGGTGCCTTGGTGCTTAGAGGTGAAAAGGGTATGGGGCCCGACCAAGTATTGAACCAGTCTATAGAAAACCTGGAGTTTGAACTGATTAATGCCATCAAAAAGCTCATCAGAAAACAAGAGTTTGCTGTAGGCATGCTTATGGGCAACGGAGAAATGGAGGAAGATGATGGTTTTGGGATCATAGAGGCTTTGGTGGAGGATTTTGAAGTGTATAAGATTCCTATGGAGCAGGCCCAAAAAGTAGAGGATTTGGACCCTTTCGCAGCCATATTGATTCCGGGACCAAAAGAACCCTACACAGAAAGGGAAGTATTCCTATTGGATCAGTACCTGATGAATGGAGGAAATCTGATATTTCTTATTGATGCTTTGGCTTTTGATCTGGAGCAGGCAGGAGGGGATGGGACGGTTGCCATGCCTTTTGATACTGGGCTTGATCAGATGCTTTTTCGCTATGGAATCCGTGTCAATAAGGACCTTATTCAGGACATGAATTTTGGATACCACCCTGTAATGGCAGGTAACTTTGGAGACCAGGAACAACTGGTTCCTTTGCCATGGCCCTTTTATGTCTCGGCAGGGAGAATGGCAAATCATCCGGTCACCAAAGGGCTGGATCAGGTCATGTTTCGCTTTGTGAGTACCATGGATACCGTGAAAGCTGATGGTGTCCGAAAGACACCACTTATTTTCTCTTCGGACTTTAGCCGCAAAATGGCCGCTCCGGTTAGATTGGCTTTTGAAGAAATGGCTGATGGGCCTGACCTAAATGAATTTACCTCCCAAAACCTGCCATTGCTATATTTACTGGAAGGGAATTTCACTTCTTTGTTCAAAAACAGGTTTCTTCCTGATGGAATGGATCAGGCAGGTTTTTTGGAATCGGGCTCTGAGGGAATGGTGATGGTAGCAGCCACCGGTAATCTTTTCAAAAGTCAGCTGAATTTTATGGATGGAAGTCCGCTGCCTTTGGGTGAAGATCCCTTCAGTAATGTAGAATATGCCAACAGGCAGCTCCTGATCAATAGCATCAACTACCTGTTGGAGCCCGAGGGTATCATGAGTACCAGAACGAAGCAGTTTCAGATCCGGCCTTTGAACAAAGTAAAAGTCAGAGACGAAAGGAGTAAGTGGCAATTGATCAACATAGCCGTTCCAGTTTTCATCATTGGTGTTTTGGGATTTGTCTGGACTTTCATGAGAAAAAGGCGATTTTCCCATTGATAAAAGTCAAAGGTCAGGTCCTCAGACAGAAAAGTGTGAGAAAGTAGAAATTCCCATATAAAAGAATGAAATTCAATTTGAGGTTTTTTTACTGCTAAAAGCTGCTTTTATAATTTTATTTATAAATTTACCCTGTTCAATATTTAGACAAAAACATAAGCCCTGACGATATGAAATTTATTGTTTCTTCTTCTGCACTTTTAAAGCAGCTATCTGCCATCAACGGCGTGGTTACTACCAATCCTGTTGTGCCTATTTTGGAAAACTTCCTTTTTGAAATAAAAGAAGGAGTGTTGACCATTACTGCTTCCGACCTGCAGACTTCCATGATGACTGAAATCGAGGTGGAAGCCAAGGAAGATGGAAACATTGCTGTTCCTGCAAAGATTCTGATAGAGACACTTAAAAACCTTCCAGAGCAACCTGTCAATTTCAGCATTGACCATGACACTTACAGCATTGAGATCAGTTCTGACAATGGCCGATACAAGCTTGCGGGCGAAAATGCCACTGATTTTCCTAAAATACCTACAGTAAGCAATGCTACTGCTGTGGATATGTCCACTGAAGTGTTAAGCTCAGCGATCAGCAATACCATCTTTGCAACCAGCAATGACGAACTAAGACCGGCTATGACTGGTGTTTACATCAATATGAGCAGTACCAACGCGACGTTTGTGGCTACAGATGGACACAGGTTGGTAAGATATAGAAGAGTGGACGTGGCCGCCGCCGATGAGGCTAGCCTGATCATTCCCCGCAAAGCACTTAATTTATTGAAGTCCACCCTTCCTTCTGATAATGTACCTGTTGCTGTTGAGTTCAACAGTTCCAACGCTTACTTCAAGTTCAACAGCATCAAAATGATCTGTAGGCTGATTGACGAGCGTTTCCCAGATTATGAGAATGTGATTCCGGTGGACAATCCAAATCACATGACCATTGACAGATTAGAGTTTTTGGGTTCCTTAAGGAGGATTGCCATCTATGCCAACAAAACTACCCATCAGGTAAGGTTGAAGTTGACTGGGTCAGAATTGCAGATCTCTGCTGAAGACCTTGACTTCTCCAATGAGGCCAATGAAAGACTTTCCTGTGAGCATGATGGAGAGGATATAGAAATCGGGTTCAATGCCAAGTTCTTGGTAGAAATGCTGAATAACATATCTTCAAAAGAGGTTACCCTTCAATTCTCAGCTCCAAACAGGGCCGGGCTGATCGTGCCTTCAGATACTTCAGAAAATGAAGACATCCTGATGCTTGTGATGCCGGTGATGTTGAATAATTATGTATAAAAAATGATATTGGTGGATAGTTTTTGACATCCATTGATATTATAAAAACGACTAAGTTTAAGCTTAGCTGATAAAACTTAAAGCCCCGATGAAAATTGGGGCTTTTTATCTTTAATATAGAATTAAGAAGTTTCTGCAAAGCAAGGGTTTCCGAAATAGATTTATTGGATCATATTTACCGTACGGGCAAGGTGCTTTATGATAAAAAAAACACCAATTTTCTTTGAAGATATTTCAATAAAGAAAACCAAAAAGATAAAGCGGGATTTTGTTTCCTGTTCCGTATACCATTTCATCTGCAGCAATATAGGAATCCGGAATATTGGCGATCTGATTGAAGGTTTTATTTTTTCCTCCAACCTCAAATTCAAATTGGCCATCGACCAAAAAATCTCCATTTTTGGCTGTTGTGAGGATTGACCCACTGTTTTCCAATTGATTATAAAAAAAGGTTTCTCTGACATTGCCCTGGTTTTGATTTTCTAAAGCAAGTGCATAAATAAGATTGGTATTGGCCAGGTAGATTTTATCAGGCTTATTCATCATGCTGAAGCCCTTTGAGGAGCTTCTTAAACTTTTGATCAACTTAGAAACTTCCAACATATGCAGCATCTCCAATAATCTTGGTCTTGTTGTTTCTGTTTTTTCAGCAAGCTTAGTAATATTTGGGCTGAAAGGAACGGAAGTAGAAAGCAGATAGAGAAGTCTTTTTAATTTGGTTTGTGTGCTCGTCGAAACGTCTTTTCCTTCTGGTAGATCATAATCAATGATGACATTGATCAATTGGTTGATTTTGGAGACATAATCTATTTCATCTTCCAAAAAGAAAGGGTAAGCACCCCTTTTTTTATAATGTTCAAAATGCAACATTGGATCTGGAACGGAGGAAAGAATTTGATCTGTAATCTTTGAATGGTTTTTCAAGACCTGTGTAAGTGTGAATTGTTTTAATTCGATTTTCAACTTTAGGCTCAAGTATTCTCTAAAAGATAGTTCAGGCAATTCATAATAGACCAACCTTCTGCTCAGGTCTGCCTGTGATTTTTGTAAATCCAAAATCGAAGAGCCTGATATAATCAGTTTAAGGTCAGGATAAAAGTCATAGATGTTTTTGACAGCTCTTTGCCAATTTTCATATTTATGTACTTCATCCAAAAGAAGGTTTCTGCCCCCTAACTGATAGAACCTTTCCGCTACATTTATCAAGTTTTCATGTTTGAAATACAAGTCATCTAAGCTTAGGTAAAGGGATTTTTCAAGAGGTAAATTTTCTTTTAGGTATTGAAGCATCAAAGTTGATTTGCCGGTCCCCCTAGCTCCCAAAATACAGATTGCCCTACCCTTCCAGTTGATTTTATAGTAATGGCTTCTTTTAAAATCCGTCTTTAAGGACAGTAATAAGTTCCTATACCGATTGATTAATGCTTCCATTGTATTTTCAAAGATACATAAAAATAATATTAATGTATTTTTTAAGGTGCGTATTAGTGATAAAATTGTTTTTTTGATAATACAAAAAACCTCACAGAATTGAAGAAGAATTTCTATAATAAAATGATTACAGCTCTTCCAATTTTACCCTTACAAACTTTATTTTTTGCCTGTTCCAAGTGTAGCAAAATACCAATTCTCCATCATGATAGATCATAGATGGATAGGAAAATTCATTGTCACCACTTCCGTCCTCGATCGTTTGCTGGATTGGCCAGGTTTGGCCATTGTCAAAAGAGACCGAAAGCTGCATAGGGTATCTTTTTCCCCAATTTTCCCCAACAGGGTTACTGATTAGGGCAAGCGTGTCTCCTCCGATATGGGCGACATCAATCCCGGAATTGTTATTGGGCAATTCGGTAAGCTCCACTGGAGACCAAGTAAGTCCGCCGTCATGGGAGTCACTTCTTCCGATTTTCCCTGCGGAAGTTCTCAGAAGCATGTGAACATGAAGTGCCGCTGACTCCCAAAGTGCCGGCTGTATAACTCCTTCCCCTTTGATTTTGTCTCTGTCCAGAATGAGGGTCTCTGATCGCATCCATGTCTTTCCTTTGTCTTCGGACCTGTCTACAAAAGCATTCCAGACACCACTTTTTTCGATCGAAGCAGGAGCAAGCCAAGTTCCGTCAAAAAGCACAAGCATGTGGTTTCGCACAGGTCCTCTTCCTCCCGTATCATCGCTGACCAGTTCTTTGGGTTCAGTCCATGTTTGTCCCTGATCATCAGAGCTGATCAGCCAGGTTTCCCAGTCGTCAATTTCTTTTCCTACTTTGAAAAACAAGTGAAGCTTTCCGTCAGGGTCATTGAAAAGAACAGGGTTCCAGTGCGCATCTTCACGTATTTTTGCAATCATTTTTGGCTCTTCCCAGTTCTTATCACTGCCTTGGGTAATCCATATTCCCACATCATCGGCTTTCTCTTGGGTACCTGCAAACCAGGCTATCATGTACTTGCCATTGTCTAAGCGCTCAATGCTGCTTGCATGGCATTGCGCAAAAGGTCTCTCATCACCAAAGATGAATTCTTCTGATAATACAGAAAGCTGAACTGACTGGGCCAGGACCCATTGGCTGATGATCAACAAAAACAAAGTTGGAATGAGATTTTTCATATCGGGGTAATATTTAAGTCTGTTGGAAAACAAATACTGGGCTATTTTTTTAGAGAATGGATTTTTCAAAATAGATAATTTTTTCAAGGGTATTGTATCCACAGAAATATTTCCCGACAATTTGCGCGCATCGGTAGTTCCTGCCAAGTATAAATCTTATTTTAGGATCCCAAAATTTGCTGAGACAAGATGTACTTAATTTTTGATACCGAAACAACCGGCTTACCAAGAGATTATAATGCCCCAATGTCAGATGTGGACAATTGGCCACGTCTGGTGCAGATCGCTTGGCAACTTCATGATGCAAAAGGTAAACTTATTTCCAATAATAACTTTATCGTAAAACCGGAAGGCTTTACCATTCCATATAATGCCGAAAAGGTCCATGGTATATCTACGGAAAGGGCATTGAAGGAAGGGCATGATCTGAGTGAAGTCTTGGGTATTTTCCATGAGGACGTAGAGCGGGCTGATTTTCTTGTTGGTCACAATATTGGTTTTGACATCAATGTGATGGGGGCTGAGTTTATCAGGAAACAAGTCCCAATGAAGCTAGACCGGATGGATGAGCTGGACACCAAAGATCTGTCCACGGACTTCTGTGCCATTCCGGGAGGGAAAGGCGGGAAGTTTAAGTGGCCAACTTTGACAGAGTTGCACAAAAAGCTCTTTGGGGTAGGGTTCGATGATGCTCACGATGCAGCTTATGACGTGGATGCGACAGCCAAATGTTTTTTTGGATTGTTGACCCAGAAGGTGGTACCTACTGCCAAGGGGATCACAGCAAGTGAGGTGGTTTATGAGCCACCCAAGCTTGATGCTGCTAATTTTGCAGCTGCGAAAGATGATCAAAAGCAGGCAGCCAAAGATGTGCTCAAAGCTGCTGGTAAAGCAGATATCTCCGAGCTTGAAGATGTGCCTTTTTCCCACCTTCATGTGCATACTCAGTATTCTGTATTGCAGGCCACATCCGAAATCCCGGCACTCATTGCACAGGCTAAAAGTATGAACATGCCGGCCATCGCAATGACCGATCATGGGAATATGATGGGTGCTTTTCATTTTGTAAGGGCAGCTTTGGCCAGTGATATAAAACCTGTCTTGGGCTGTGAATTTTACCTGTGCAGGGACCGGAAAAATAAAAGTGTCAAAGATGATGGCTATCAGACCGTTCTTTTGGCCAAAAATAAAAGTGGCTATCACAACTTGGCCAAGTTGGCTTCCATTGCAAATATTGAAGGCTTTTATTATGTGCCCAGGATAGACAAAGAGGTATTGGCAACTTATAAGGCTGACCTAATTGCCACCACTGGGGGGCTATGGGGTGAGATTCCTTTTTTGATTCTGAATGTGGGAGAAACCCAAGCTGAGGAAGCATTTGTGTGGTGGAAAGAGCTGTTTGGAGATGATTTTTATGTGGAATTGAACAGGCATGGGATTCCTGAAGAGGAAAAGGTGAATGAAGTCCTTTTAAGATTTGCTGAAAAATACGGGGTAAAATATTTCGCAGCCAACAATACCTACTACAATCAGAAATTGGATGCCAAAGCTCATGATATTCTTTTGTGCGTCAAGGACGGTGAGCTTGTCGAGAAACCAAAAAAATACATAGGGAAAAGAGGTAGGGAATTCAGATATGGATTCCCCAATGATGAGTTTTATCTAAAAAGCCAGGAAGAGATGAAAAAGCTCTTTGCGGACTTGCCTGAAGCCATAGCCTGCACCAATGAGATTGTAGATAAAATTGAGACTTTTAAGCTTCAGAGAGATGTGCTTTTGCCAAAGTTTGATATTCCGGATGAATTCAAAGATCCCCAAGATGAAATTGACGGCAAAAAAAGAGGGGAAAATGCCTATCTAAGGCACCTTACCTATGAAGGAGCCAAAAAGCGATATGGAGAAATCACGGATGAAATAAAGGAAAGGCTGGATTTCGAATTGGCGACCATCGAAAACACGGGTTATCCAGGATACTTTCTGATTGTGCAGGATTTTACTGCCGCGGCAAGGAAAATGGGGGTTTCGGTTGGCCCGGGCAGGGGTTCTGCGGCAGGTTCTGCAGTAGCCTATTGTACGTGGATTACCAATGTAGATCCGATTGCTTATGACCTGCTATTTGAGAGGTTTCTTAATCCTGAAAGGGTATCACTTCCTGATATTGATATTGATTTTGATGATGAGGGCAGGCAGAAAGTAATCGACTATGTGATCAAAAAATATGGTTCCAATCAGGTCGCCCAAATCATCACTTATGGCACCATGGCTGCCAAATCGGCCATTAGAGATACGGCCCGTGTACTTAACCTTCCACTTTCAGAGGCAGATAAGTTGGCCAAGCTAGTGCCTGATATCAAGTTAAAGGCATTATTTGACCTTTCGAAGGACAGAGCCAAACTCGCAGATAAGTTGAAAGGTAATGGGGAGGATATAGCCAAGGCGGATGAGTTGATACGCATTTCAAAAGGGCAGGACGAATTGTCCAAGACCATCAATCAGGCCAAAGTACTGGAAGGTTCGGTAAGAAATACGGGAATACATGCCTGCGGAGTGATCATCACACCTGATGACATTACCAACTTTGTTCCGGTGGCTCTGGCCAAAGACTCTGAAATGGTTTGTACTCAGTTTGATAACTCAGTAGTGGAGAGTGCCGGTCTTCTTAAAATGGATTTCTTGGGTCTTAAAACCCTTACTTTGATAAAGGATGCCTGTAAAATCGTCAAGGAGAGGCACGGCGTAGATCTCGATCCAGATACTTTTCCCATAGATGATGAGAAGACCTATGAACTATTCCAGAGAGGTGAAACGGTAGGTATATTCCAGTACGAATCTCCGGGTAT
This sequence comes from Arthrospiribacter ruber, assembly GCF_019343195.1. Classification (GTDB taxonomy): domain Bacteria; phylum Bacteroidota; class Bacteroidia; order Cytophagales; family Cyclobacteriaceae; genus Arthrospiribacter; species Arthrospiribacter ruber. Next base: position 43,693 of record NZ_RPHB01000012.1, on the reverse strand, counting down.
GCAAAAGTACATGAGGGAGTTGAAGCCTACTGTTTTTGCTGACCTTATAGCCATGAATGCGCTTTATAGACCAGGACCTCTTGCCTACATCCCGTCCTTTATCCGTAGAAAGCATGGGACAGAGGAGATCATCTATGATTTGGATGACATGCAGGAATATCTGGAGGAAACTTATGGCATTACGGTCTATCAGGAGCAGGTAATGCTTCTTTCCCAAAAGCTGGCCGGTTTTTCCAAAGGGGAGGCAGATGTGTTGCGTAAGGCAATGGGTAAGAAGCAAAAAGACGTCTTGGATAAGATGAAACCGAAATTCGTGGAGCAGGCTTCAGCAAAAGGATATGATGCCAAAAAACTGGAGAAAATCTGGACAGACTGGGAAGCTTTTGCTTCCTATGCTTTCAACAAATCCCACTCTACCTGCTATGCCTGGATAGCTTATCAGACAGCATATCTGAAAGCTCATTACCCGGCTGAGTACATGGCTTCTGTTCTGAGCAACAACATGAATGACATCACTCAGGTGACATTTTTTATGGAAGAGTGTAAAAGGGCCGGTATTGCTGTGCTGGGGCCGGATGTAAATGAATCCAGAAGGGACTTTGCAGTGAACAAGGAAGGTCAAATCAGGTTCGGACTAGGGGCTATCAAGGGTGCCGGAGGTGCAGCGGTGGACCTGGTGATTGAAGAAAGGGATAAAAACGGAGCCTATAAGAATATCTTTGACTTTTGTAAAAGAGTCAATTCCAGAGCTGTCAACAAGAAAACTTTGGAAGCCTTGGCTATGGCTGGAGGTTTTGATTGTTTCAAAGATCACCATAGGAGGCAATACCTCGAAGCTCCGGAAGGTGATGCAACTTTGCTGGAAAAAGCTACCAAATATGCCCAGAAGGTCCAGCAGGAGGCAGATAGCTCCCAAGTGAGTTTGTTCGGGGGAAGTGGAGGTATGGAAGTTCCTTTGCCTAGTATTGCTCCAATGGAGCCCTTTAGTCAGCTACAGCAATTGAACATTGAAAAAGAGGTAGTCGGGCTTTATATATCCGGTCACCCTTTAGATCAGTTTAAGGTAGAAATTGAGGCTTTCACCAATACCCCTTTACCGGAGATCAATGATGTGGAGACGCTAAGGAAAAAGGGCGAAGTGAAAGCGGCTGGGATGGTGACCTCATTTGCACACAGAACCACCAAAACCGGAAAACCTTTTGGTACACTGACCATGGAGGACTATCATGGAGGTCATACCTTTTTTATTTTCGGGGAAGATTATATCAAGTTTAAGGAATACTTTATGACTGGGTGGTTTCTGTACCTCACAGGATCAGTCCACCCCAACAAATGGAAGCCTGACGAATTTGAATTCAAAATCAATTCCATGATGCTTTTGAGTGAAATAAGGGGCAAAATGGTAAAAGGCCTTAGGGTCAATATTGACCTGGATGACCTTACTTATGACCTGATGGAGAAGTTGGAAGAAATCTCCAGAAAGTATAAAGGAGAAGCCAAGCTTTATATCAACGTGATAGATAGAAAGGAAAATATCACCTTGGACCTGATGTCAAAGAAATATCAGGTAGATCCCACAAATGAACTGATAGAAGAATTAGGGCACATGCCTGAGGTAGTTTATCAGATCATCAATTGATGTGTACCTGTAGGTTCCGCGTTATGCTGAACGGAGCTTGCGTAGTTGAAAGCCTGCCCGGGTACCTCCCAATTGACATGAGACTCTTCATTACGTTACCATTGACATAAATCGGGGCGACACGTCACTCTGACGAAGGAAGAGTCTCCCAAAATAGAGGAGATCTCCCGCAATGCTGCGGGACAGGCTTTCATCTCCGCAAGCTCCGATTACCAATGACAGATATGGAGGGATCGTCATTCTGAACGCAGTGAAGAATCTCCTACCATGTGGGAGATGCTTCGACTCCGCAAGCTCCGCTCAGCATGACGCGTAATTTTGTCATTACCCTTTCTGAACATTCCCTAAATGTTAAAATCTCAGGATGACGTACACCAACTGTGATTCCCTTTCTGTAAATGCCAATTTTAATAACTCAGAGTGACGCCGACACCGATTAGGTCAATAATAATACAAAAGCCCTTACAGCATTTTACTGTAAGGGCTTTTTTCTGACAAAATCTATCAATCAATTAAATCGAAAAAGGCAATTTATAATGCCGTTTTCCGGTCAATTTGTACACGGCATTGGCCGAAGCAGGTGCGTAAGGTGGAACAGGGGGTTCTCCTACACCTGTGGGTTTTTCCATACTCTCTACAATATGTACATGGATTCTTTTGGGGGCTTCTGGCATTCTTGCGATTAGATAGCTATCGAAATTGTGTTGCTCTACCACGCCATTTTTAAATGTAATGGCAGAACTGGTAGCCAAACCATGTGCAAATTGTGCCCCGCCTTCAAACTGCGATCTGATACGATCTGTATTTACTGCAATACCACAATCTACCGAATAGTGGACATCAGAAACCTTGATTTTACCATCCCCTCCTTTTTCTACTACAACAATGCAGGCTACATAAGTCAGAAAGCTTTTTTGACAGGCAAAACCCATAGCTTTGTTTCCTCCTAAGTTTTGACCCCATCCAGCTTCTTGTGCCACCCTTTGAATCACTGCTTTCATTCGGCCTGTTTCCCAAGGGTACTCTTCTATGCTTTCTCCGTAGTTGGAAAAATCACCGTCGAGTTCTTCTTTAAAACTTAGGTTCCTGTCCTCTCCCAACATTTCCAGGGCATGGTTGACGGGGTCAATTCCTCTTGCTTCAGCTATTTCATCCATCATACAATTGATGGCATAAGAATGGTGAATATTACTGACCGAGCGCAACCAGCCTATTCTTGTATGAGCTTTAGATTCATGGGTTTCAATTCTGATATTTGGAACATCATAAGGGAAGTCTACACAGCCTAAGCCTAGTTCTCCATCTGAAGGATGAACCTCTGCGGGATTTGAGGTAGCTCCAATTGCTGGAAAAACGGTATGGTGATTCCATGCAATAAGCTTTTTTGAACTATCCAGGGATGCCTTGATTCTCTGGGCGCTGTGTGCATGGTAAAAATCATGGTGAAGGTCATCTTCTCTGGTCCATTGGACCCTGACAGGAGAGCCCGTCTCTTTGGACAATATAGCCGCTTCCACCACAAAGTCAGGTTTTGACTTTCTTCCAAAGCCTCCACCCAAAAGCGTGACATGCATGGTGACATCTGCTACTTCAATTCCCAATGCAGATGCAACTGCTCCTCTAGCCCACTGAGGATGCTGAGTAGGTGCCCAAACTTCACATTTACCATTTGTAAAATGAGCAACAGCAGCTGGTGGTTCTATGGTTGCATGAGCATAATAAGGCAGCTCATAAGTTCTTTCAATGTTTGTAGTTGTGGATTTAGTTGCCTCCTCTATTTGGCCTCTTTCCCTTCTTACTTTACCGGAGTTTTTGGTGCTTTCAAGCATTTCTTTCAACTGGTCAGCTGAATCATAGCCTTGGTTTTCCCCTAAGTCCCATTCAATTTCCAAAGCCTTTCTTCCTTTAATGGCAGCCCAAGTATTGGTTGCAATGACAGCAATTCCCTCTAAGGGTTGATCCAAACCAGCTGGTAGTCCAGCTCCTTCTATTTTTACGATTTTTTCTACTCCATTTACGGCCAATGCTGCTGAGTCATTTACAGAAACGACCTTTCCGCCAACCACTGGGCTTCTGCTAACCACTGCAATTTTAATGTTGTCCAGATCTACATCAGCACCAAAAACAGCTTTTCCTGTGGCTATATCTTTGACGTCATAAATGGGGATGTCTTTACCTATCAGCTTATAATCTCCAAATGGCTTTAGAATAACATCCTCAGATCTGGGGATCTCCATTTTTTGAACATCAGAGATCAGATCACCAAAATTGATGGATTTCCCTGAGTCCGGATGATGAACCTTGCCATTTTCAGTATGGCATTCATCCATAGCTACTTTCCATTTTTGAGAGGCTGCCATCAGCAACATATGTCTGGCTGTTGCACCAGCTCTGCGCATAGGTTCATAAAACATCCTTACAGAGTATGAACCATCTGTGTTCTGATCTCCATATTTATCTTCGTCACCATCGGCTTGGACAATTTTCACTTTAGACCAGTCCGCACCTAGTTCATCAGCAATGATCATAGGCAGTGAAGTTCTGATTCCGGTACCCATTTCTGAACGGTGGGCAATGAGGGTGATCAAGTTGTTTTTATCGATACTCAGGTAGGCATTTGGAGCAAATATCCTATCCTCGCCTTTTGGTCCGCTGCATTGAAAACTAATCCCGAGAAAAACCCCACCCGAAGCCAGGGCGCTCAATTTCAAAAAATCTCTTCTGGATGGTTTAAATATTTTACTGGAGTCGGTTTCTTCTTTGGGCTTGAAGAATGGAAATGTAGGTCTCATATTTCAATATTTAGAGATTAAAGTTTTGAAGAAGCGGTTTTGATGGCTTCTTTGATTCTGTTGTAAGTGCCACATCTACAAAGATTTCCTGCCATCGCTGTCTCAATTTCTTGGTCAGAAGGATTTGCATTTCTTTGGAGCAAGGCAACGGCATTCATGATCTGCCCAGACTGGCAGTAGCCACACTGTGGCACCACATGCTCGATCCAAGCGGACTGAAGTGGATGATCTCCATTTTCGGAAAGGCCTTCTATAGTCACAACTTCTTGGTCACCCACCGCTGAAACAGGTAAGCTACAAGAGCGAATGGCTTCACCTCCAACCAATACAGTACAAGCTCCACAAAGTGCTTGCCCACAGCCGAATTTAGTACCTTTCATTCCCAGAAGGTCGCGTAACGCCCATAACAAGGGCATGTCCTCTTCGGCTGTCACTTGATGTGATTCACCATTAATTTTCAAAGTATAGTTTTCCATAATTATTCGGGTGGTTAGCGGATGAATAAGTTAAATAATTCACATGGTTAAATTCCTATTAAGTTCCATTCTTTTCGGTAGGGCCTGAACAGCAAATCGTTTGCATCTGTATCCCCCCTGAAAATCTCTTTATTTGAATTCCATTTCAATGGCCTTTTCAATCTGTAAGAAACCATGGCCAAATACATGGGTAAGGTCATTTCCTTAGCGTAGGCAAGATGGGATTGAGGTTGTTGCCTGGACTTGACCGCATCTATAAAATTCTGTTGATGTCCCGGAGATCGTGGAATGGTTAGTGGTATATCGCTGACATCTGACAGAACTTCTCCATCGATTCTTATTTCTCTACTGGAATAATCACAAATCAATGTCCCTTTGCTTCCTTCGAAATATGCCCCAATATGTCTCTCAGATGCGCCTGGTACGTCAGGTGGTGTGCTTGTCCAATATAAATCAAGGTTCTTAAACTTGAAGTCTACATCAATCCATTTTGGTGTATCCCCAACCCCTTCTGATTTTTCTCCCTTAGCTGATACTTTTTTTAATTTCTGAGGTTGTATACCCCACCACACCACATCAGCAATATGACACCAAAAATCCTGAAAAACCCCACCAGAATATTCCAGAAAGTAACGGTATGTAAAATGACATTTTTCAGGAGCATATTCCGAATATGGAGCAGGTCCCAGCCACATATCCCAATTCAGATGTTTTGGAGGTGTCTGGAAATTTAATTTTTCGATATAGGTCGGCTCACCTGTTTTCCAAAGCCTTACTGTTTTGATTTTACCTAATACACCTGATTGCAGTATTTCAGCCACACGGTGATAATTATCTCCTGAATGGATTTGTGTACCTAATTGAAAAACCCTTTTATTATCAGCAAGTGATTTTAACATCAGGTCTCCTTCTTTAAAACTATAAGAAAGAGGTTTCTCTCCATATACATCTTTTCCTGATTGAAAAGCCAAAACAGCAATCTGTGCATGCCAATGGTCTGGAGTTGCTATAGTTACAGCATCTACATCAGCTCGATCCAAAACAAACCTGAAATCCTGATATATTTGGGCTTTAGAATCAGGATGAATTTCTTTTAGTTTTTGAAGCGCCTCTTCCGCTCTGTTCATATCCACATCACATAAGGCTACGATTTCAACATCAGGCAAATTGGCAAACCAATTCATATGGGACAAGCCCATACCTCCCAAGCCAATATGGGCAATCCTTACCCTGTCTGAAGGAGCTCCCCTAAGACCAGTAAAGGGAATAAACTGTAGTCCAAGTACGGCGAATGCAGATGTTTTGACAAACTCTCTTCGGTTAAATTTGGGGTTCATAGCATAGGAGTATAAAGTGATTCGGTAATAAAAGCAGAATAATTTAAGCAGTAAAAAAGATTAAAAAAATAACTATCTGATTTACTGAAAGAAAAAAAGAGAATTTTTAAAAAATGATTTTTTTTAGGTTGGAGGTTTGGAAAAAATGGATCATCCTACTATGTTTGCACCACGTTAAACGAAAGCGTTTAAGCAGAGAGAAAAATTCCTCCTTAGCTCAGCTGGTTAGAGCACCTGACTGTTAATCAGGGGGTCCTTGGTTCGAGCCCAAGAGGGGGAGCAGAAAGCGGTCAATTGACCGCTTTTTTTGTTTTGATATGAATTCCTCCTTAGCTCAGTTGGTTAGAGTCCCGCACCTGCGGGATTAATCAGTCCCGTAGGTACGGGATGGTTCGAGCCCAAGAGGAGGAGCGAAATCAAAAATGAGGTCAAAAACGACCTCTTTTTTTGTTTTATGTCCCTTTATATTAATTTGAGGAAGTTTTTTATGGTTGCAAGTTTTTAAAAACGTAAAACTTAAGCTAATGAATCAACCTTGACTACGCTTGTATGAAATGGTTGGTTGCACATCATTTGGGTCAATCTCCACGATTTCACCATTTCTCACAACAACTAATGGACTATTCTTCGCTTTTTTGAATTCCACTAGCTTGCGATAAGCTTCTTCAAGCCCTTTAACTATTTTGTCTCTTTCCTCTTTTAGTTGCTCTTTAGTCTCCATAATATTTTTGTTTTAAACCTTCCCACAATTCTTTGTTATTAATTGTGACGTCATTAACCCCTCCCTCTGCCACTATTTCATAAGTGTCTCCAGAATTATTTACAAATAACCAGTTATCCACTTTGGGCAGAAATAATCTGAAAAAATTCTCAAGACCGCTTTTATATCTTCTCCTGACAAAATCTTCAGATATATGATGTTCGCCCTCTTTTACTCGCCTTGCTACTCTTAAAATAGCCAAGTCATAGGAATCTAACCAAAAAAAACAAACAGGTTACCTGATAATTTAATTCCTTTGCTCTTTCAACATATTGCACATAACTCCTTGTAGAAAGCGTCATTTCAAAAGCAAAATTTTCCCTTGACTCTAATAACTTTTTGATTCTTTTCAGCATATATCTTCCCGCTTCAATACCAGCTTTCTCTGGTTGGAAAGGAGAGATTCCTTTTGCAATTTCATCTGCATCCACAAACTCTTTACAGTCCAGGATTTCAGGCAAAATGGTGTTGGAAGCAGTAGTTTTACCTGCTCCATTACAACCTGCTATGATGTAAAGTTTCTTCATTGAATACAAATATACACTTTACTATCTAATCATCATTTTAACCAATCCATGAAGACAATATTTGGTGCGATAACTTCTAATAATCTTGCTGAGAGAAAATTTTACTTAGTTAACTCCTCCATTACCTCTTTTAAAACCAAAAACACCCTACTCCGGTTGCAACCATCGTTGATAGGGGGAGCACAAGCCTTGCAGCAATGCAAGGCTTTTTGTTTTAGACAACTCTAGAAACCATTTATTTTTTTCAACACAATAGTTGACTAACTTAGTTTTTTATTGAGCTGTAATATAGATGAACAAACAACTACTAATTCTAAGCAATTATTTACTTTCAGAGTACTTGGAAAAAGCTCCGAAAGGTTTAAATCATGCTTTTGAAGCATTGAAAGACGCCGAAATCTCAACAGATAGCTTTAGTTTTTACACCTCTGTATCCTCAGTATATAGCAGCAAAATAGAGGGCGAAGCCATCGAATTGGACAGCTACATCAAGCACAAAAAATTCGGGATAGAATTTTCACCAGATTACACCAGAAAAATAGATGACCTTTACTATGCCTACAGCTTTGCAAAGGTCAATGAGCTCAATAAGGAAACCATTGCCCAAGCCCATTCATTGCTCAGCAAAAATATCCTTACAAAAAGCCACTGAAATTACTTCCAGTGGCCCTATGTCATAAGAAAATATTAAACCCTATAAAACTCTTCCCAGCCTTTCCTCGGTGGCATACCTGCCAATACCTGATTGGCAAGTGGATTGTTGACGATCTGTCTCTTTTCGCGGTCAAATTCCAGTTTTACGCCCATTTGCTGAGCCATTACTCCCAGACAAAACACCTGACTGAGTGGGCCTGCAATTTCAAATGGAGACCTCGTCTTTTCCTCCCCTTTACAGGCTTTTAGAAAATTAGCGAAGTGGTTGGATGGGCTTTCAGGTACCTCGGGAAGCTTTGACTCCATTTCCTTGGCTTTTTCTTCTGGGATGATTGACAATGTGCTGCCATGCGAGCCTCCTTTGAATGTAAGGTCTTTGCTGTAAATGATTTTACCCGGATTGAGTTTGGCAGGTTGAATCTGACCTGTACTTGGTGGCGGGATGTTGGGGTCCAGTTCGGATACGCCATAGCCATCCGGTACAGGAGGGATATTGTCCAGTCCGTCATACCAGGTAATGGTCAAGGGTGGCATGTCCCCACGCGAAGGAAATTTAAACTCCAGAGTAGTGGACATCGGGAAAAAGAAAGGATTGTGTCCACTCAGTTTGACTGGATTGATTTCATGCGGCAGGCCTAAGTCCAGAAATTCATGGGCACTATCGATAATATGCGCACCCCAGTCGCCTAAGGCTCCCATTCCATAGTCGTACCAGCAGCGCCACTGTCCATTGTGAAAATCTTTATGAAACCCTCTAGGCTGCGCCTGACTCAGCCAAGTGTCCCAGTCCAACGTTGATGGGACTGGTTCTGGACCTGGAAATCTTGTCATCTCAGTATCCCATCCATGCCAGCGACGCCTTGCATTCATATGTGCAGTGATGGCTGTCACATCTTTGATAATGCCTGCCTCTTTCCAGCTCTTGAATTGAAAATAATTGGCCTCGGAATGTCCTTGGTTGCCCATTTGGGTGACTACTTTTGGATTTTTCTTTGCAGCAGCCATCATCAGGTCTACTTCCTGGAATGTTCTTGCCATTGGCTTCTCTACATAGACATGTTTTCCTTCAGCAATGGCCAGCATGGTAACCGGGAAATGTGAAAAATCCGGAGTGCCAATGCTGATAGCCTCAAACTCGTTGCCGATTTGGTCAAACATTTTTCGGAAGTCTTGAAATTGTTTTGCTTTTGGAAACATATTCATGATTTCCAAAGTCTGCTGAGCTCCCATATCCACATCGCATAAGGCCACTATGTTGCAAAGACCGGTTTCATAAAGGGCTTTGATGATTTCATTCCCTCTGTTTCCTATACCTACACAGGCAAGGTTGACTTTGTCCGAAGGGGCTATGTGTCCCATCGATTTGCCTAGTACCTTAGGAGTTATGATACTAAAACCTGTTAAGCCTAAAGCAGCCGTAGCCCCTGTTTTTAGAAAATCTCGTCGGTTAGTGGACATGTTTTTGGTTGTTTTGGTTATTGCGTTTCTTATTTTTAATTCGGTCAATTTTAATCTGTCGCCAAAAGTTGTTTCTCTGCAAATCATGCTATTACAGGATCAAATTAATTGGAGTATTTCAATTTTCAGAATGATTCATTGAAAATCAACGGAAAGGATTGCGGAAAATGATCGGAATAGTAAAGACCTAGGTCTGAATTTAATGATTGGGTAGATTTATTGAAAAATTTGACGTCCCTCTTGTGACCATGAGGGTTTTGAGTTTGAAATTCCTTTAATTTGAAAAGAAGTAATCTGACCAGCAAATGGATAAAGACATAGTACAGACCAAACCGGATTTTAATAGAAGAAAGCTGCTGAAGGTCGCTGGCCTAGGTGCATTGGCCAGTGCATGGACTTTGACGGAGTCTCATTCAAAAGCCCTTCCAGAATCTTCGCTGGAACCTGTACTTAGGTTTGCCCATTTGACGGATATGCATATTAAGCCAGGCCCGGAAGCTGAAAGCGGTGTCAGGAAATGTCTTGATCATATTCTTAAAAATGAAAAGCAGGTTGATTTTTGCGTCAATGGAGGAGATATCATCATGGATGCCTTGGGTGAAGATTTTGAGGCGGTTGAAGCACAATGGGCTGTTTGGAGGAGAATTAGAGCTCACTATCCCAGCCTGAAGTTCCATCATTGTATCGGTAACCATGATGTTTGGGGTAAAACTCCTCATGAGGAAGAATATCCAGGAAAGGCTTGGGTCATGCAGGAGCATGAAATGGAAAGGCCTTTTTACACTTTTGAGGCCAAAGGCTGGCATTTTATAGTCCTGGATAGTACGATCAAAAAGCCGGATGGAAATTGGTATACTGCCCGGCTGGACACAGATCAAATGCAATGGTTAGAAAAAACGCTGGAAGAAATCCCTTCCTCAAAGCCTGTTTTGGTGGTTTCCCATATCCCAATTCTTGGGGCAACCCCGTTTTTGGATGGGGATAATGCCAAATCTGGGGACTGGATTGTGCCCGGTGCTTGGATGCATACAGATTCGAAGGATCTGATCAGGCTTTTTGACAGGTATAAGAATGTCAAAGTATGCATAAGTGGTCATATACATATATTGGAATCACTGTTGTACAATGACATACATTACCATTGTAGTGGTGCTGTAGCAGGCAATTGGTGGAGTGATGAGCCGTATGAGTTTACCCCAAGAGGCTATGCGCTTTTTGAATTGTTTGCTGATGGCTCCCATAACTTTGAATACATACGTTTCGAATAATCGGTTTGCTCCCTGAAAAACCTAACCTTCACTGACTTTTTTAATGGCTGATGAAATAGGCAGGCAGTTAAATAACTATGCCCTGATTATTTCCCAATCCAGTTTTTGGCATTAGCCTTGAACCATTATGTTCCTATATTGAAACCTGTTTTTCTTCAAATAATTTGAAAAAAGCATTTAAGAAGCAAAATCCTTTAAATACCGAGCCATGGCCAAGAACAAGCGACCAAGCATCAAAAATGAAGCTCAATATGAGGCTTTGAGAGATCAGGGAATGAGCAAAGAAAAAGCTGCCAGAATCGCCAATGACCCCAATTCGGGGAAAAAAGGAGGTAAGGCAAGCGATTATGAAGAGCGAACCAAATCCGAACTTTATGAGCAAGCAAAAAAAGTCGGTATAAAAGGCCGGAGTAAAATGAATAAAAAACAGCTCATTGAGGCAATGAGAAACAACTAAAATTAGAAACCATGACAAGTAATCCCCGAAACAGGCTATTATTGGGACAACAAATACGGAAATACCATTGCCGGAATTAAGATGTTGCTCAGTGCTGGTTCCGGTGAGCAACCAGATGATCAAAGGGAAGGAAAACTTAACCTTTGATTTTTTAAGCCTGAATTTTCAGGCTTTTTTGTTCTCCCGATTTTTTTCACTATCCAGCTAAGTTTTTCAGCAATAACCTGTTGGAATAATAATTAGGTTCAAAGATCATTTTTTTCAATTCGCTATAGATTTTTTCAATTTCTTTCAAAAAACAATAGAGGCTAATTTTGGCTTTCAATTTTTAATCACCTACTCAAAAAATAATTTACTTATGAGAATAACATTGTTAAGTGCTATGCTTCTTTTTGCTGTGATATCCACTGGATGGACTCAGGAAAACGGAGCAAAACCAGCTCAAGTGGACGGTTGGTCTGGAGCTACAAAGAAAAGCCCAAGTACAGCTAGGGCAGTGGGAAATGCAGAATGGTGGCCTAACCAGCTTAACCTGAGCATTCTAAGGCAGAATTCATCCAAATCCAATCCTTTGGGAGAGGACTTTGATTATCAGGAAGCTTTCAAAAGCCTGGATTATGAAGCATTGAAAGCCGATATCAAAGCTGTGATGACGGATTCACAAGATTGGTGGCCGGCTGATTATGGTCATTATGGAGGATTGTTCATAAGAATGGCCTGGCATAGTGCAGGTACATACAGAACAGGTGACGGTAGGGGTGGTTCCAGATCAGGTCAACAACGATTTGCTCCTTTGAACAGCTGGCCTGATAATGCCAATCTGGACAAAGCCAGAAGGCTTCTTTGGCCGATCAAACAAAAATATGGAAACAAAATTTCCTGGGCTGACCTGATGGTATTGACAGGGAATGTGGCCTTGGAATCTATGGGATTTGAAACCTATGGATTTGCTGGAGGAAGAGAAGATACCTGGGAGCCTGAATTGGATGTGTACTGGGGAAAAGAGACCGAGTGGCTGGCTGATGAGAGGTATTCCGGTGACAGAGAGTTGGAAAATCCACTTGCCGCTGTGCAAATGGGCTTGATCTACGTCAACCCGGAAGGGCCAAACGGAAATCCTGATCCGGTTTTGGCTGCTCATGATATCCGTGAAACTTTCGGTCGAATGGGTATGAACGATGAGGAGACTGTTGCTTTGATTGCCGGTGGACATACCTTGGGTAAAACCCACGGTGCAGGTCCCGCAGATCATGTGGGTCCCGAGCCGGAAGCTGCATCCATAGAGGAGCAGGGGTTTGGTTGGAAAAGTTCCTATGGTTCGGGTAGCGGTCCGGATGCCATTGCCTCAGGTTTGGAAGTAATTTGGACTGCTACTCCGGTAGAATGGAGCCAAGGGTATTTCAAAAGCCTTTTTGAGCACGAATGGGAATTGACCAAGAGTCCTGCAGGTGCCCATCAATGGGTTGCTACAAACCCGGAAGTTTTATATCCGGATGCTTTTGATGCTGACAAAAAGCACAAGCCGACCATGTTGACGACTGATTTGTCTTTACGATATGATCCTGTATATGAAGAGATCTCCAGAAGGTTTTATGAAAATCCTGAAGAATTCAACAAGGCATTTGCAAAGGCATGGTTTAAGCTGACTCACAGAGATATGGGGCCGAGAACCACCTATTTGGGTCCGGAAGCACCAAAAGAAGATTTGATCTGGCAGGATCCAATACCTGCAGCTGATTACGCAATTATCGGGGAACAGGATGTTGAAAGTCTGAAAGCAGCAATTTCAAATTCCGGCCTGAGTATTTCAGAAATGGTTGGTACTGCATGGGCTTCAGCTTCTACTTACAGGGAATCTGATAGAAGAGGTGGTGCCAATGGTGCAAGAATCCGTCTGGAACCTATGAGAAACTGGGAAGTAAACAATCCTTCTCAATTGGAGAAAGTATTAGGTACTTTGGAGAAAATTCAAGCGGATTTCAATGCGCAATCCGGAAATAAAAAAGTTTCACTGGCAGACCTTATAGTATTGGCCGGAAATGTAGGTGTGGAAAAAGCCGCGGCAAATGCAGGTCATGCAGTTAAGGTACCCTTCAACCCTGGCAGAACAGATGCTTCAGCCGAACATACAGATATAGAATCTTTTAAGTTGTTGGAGCCAATGGCTGATGGATTCAGGAATTACCTGAAAACCAAATATACCATTTCAACTGAAGAATTATTGGTGGACAAAGCGCAGCTTTTGAGTTTGACTGCTCCGGAAATGACCGTTTTGGTAGGTGGTATGCGTGCACTTCATACCAATTATGATGGTTCAAATCACGGGATTTTCACAGATAAAAAAGAAATGTTGAACAATGACTTTTTTGTGAACTTGCTTGATATGAGTACAGAATGGAAGGCTACAGACGATTCCAAGGAATATTTTGAAGGGAAAGACAGAAAAACTGGGGAAGTGAAATACACTGCAACCAGGGTTGACTTGATCTTTGGTTCCCACTCTGAATTGAGGGCCTTGGCAGAAGTATATGCTCAGGAAGATAATAAGGAGAAGTTTGTCAAAGACTTCGTAGCCGCTTGGAATAAGGTGATGAATCTGGATAGGTTTGACTTGGTGTATAAGAATTGAGTTAATCCTACAAATCTTAAAAAGCCAGCTCCGGAAATGGAGCTGGTTTTTTAGTTTTTAAAAAATAAAGTAAAAGGTCATTTTTTCACTTTTTTCAATTTCGTTTTATACAAAACCTCATAATCCAACTCTTCTTCCCGGTTATATCCAACCCATAAATTTCCCTCCATATCCCAAAACTCAACCGCCCCGGCCTTATCCGGCATAATAATAGGATATACTTTTCCTGTAGTACTAAGAATACAATAGTGATTTTTATTCTTTTCAAATATTTTCGAAAAGATCTCCATTTGATCTTTTGTACTTTCGGTGATTTCTTCAAATTCAGCATCTGTTAGGCCTTTGGTAAACTGCAGAAGCACCTGATCATCACGTACCAAAATTTTATTGATGGCCGCATAAGTATAATCTTTTGCGCTGTACTTCACTCTGTTTTTTTCTACCTCTTTGGGATTAACCCCCTCTTTTTCTATGAACTGATCAAAATTGATATCAATCTGTTCTAGTGGTTCATCTAGATTATTGAGGTCATAAATCCAGAGTTTTGGCTCATTTTTGAATGCCAAATATAGCTTGCCATCACTAATCTCCATTACAGGAGTGGCAGTGATCACACTGTGAATCTTATCGGGATTTTTAAATTTCGAATCCTTGGGAATAGGCAGTGCCGCTGTAAAATCCCCAGTATTTAAATCGATGATTTCTAGTTGGCTGGATTCAGGATTCACATAAAATGTATTTTTGCCATCTCTTCCAAGGTAGTAAACCAAAGCTTTTTCCTCATCCATAAAATGAAGAATATTGGCATTTGATATCGTCATGGATAATGTCACAGGGAAATCCGGTTTTGCAGCTTTAGTAAACTGACCCTCAAAATCGAAGGCCGATACCCCTTTTTTTCCCAGAATTGCCCATTCATTCTCTTTGACAAATTGTGGTCTGGAAAGCGGTGAGCCACCAATTGCATCAGGCTGATCTCCTGACTTGTTAAAGTTGCCGATTATTTCGCCATCTATAGATATAAGGAATATATCTGAATTCTGTGGGTTAGTAGCCAGAATGTGCTTTCCATCACTGCTGATATCTGACCAAGCTATTTGTCCAATGTAGTCAATCATGACTGAGTCTGTAATGTCCAAAGTATACATCACATTCTCCGAAGTGGAATCAATTGTCTTTTCCTTTTCTTGACAGGAAAACCCAGCCCCAACCAAAGTGAAAATGATGAAATAAGGCAAGTGGTTGAAATGTTTTAAAAATCCCATTTTCATTTGCTCTTTTGATTTAGTTATAAGATTTACGAATTTAGTTAAAAGTTTTTTATATACTACACCTCTTTCTACAGTCCGCGTAAGATTTGAAAAATGGATTCTTTTGGCCTATCTTTTTACATCTTTTAGAACTAAAAAACTCATGCAAGAAAATACCCACCTCTCAGACAGAGGTCAGATGGCTGCTGCTAAGCCCCTACGAATGGATATGGACATTTACATGGAAGCCATGTCCAACAGGTACCACGTAAGCTCCAAGCCTGATGGCACCTTCCCGATGACTGTTGCCGAAAACCACCTGTGTTGGGAGATGTTGCGAAATAAAATGCAGGAGATCTCCCGGAATCAGGAAATACCGGAATGGGTGGCCAGCTATGGCGATCCCGCAGGGGTGCTAAGTTTTCGCGAGGCAGCAGCAGATTTTCTATCGGGATTTTTGGTCAAAAAAACAGTAGACCCCAATACCATTGCCTGTTCTGTAGGCGCTACTTCGGTAATAGAAATGACCACCTTTTTATTGGCAGAGTCCGGTGATACGGCTGTTATTCCGGCTCCGAGCTATCCAGTTTATTCGGCAGATATCGGAGTGATGGCCGGACTGAAGCGATATGACTTGCAGACACACCATGAAGTTGCCGACTTGGCAGATGGAATTCCCATCCAATTGTCCCATTTGGAAGAAGCCAAAAAGGAAATTGAAGAAAACGGTAGTAGGTTTCGCATTTTGATCCTGACCAGTCCGGATAACCCCACAGGTGGAATTTATAGTGAAAATCAATTGCAGGAGATCGCTGATTGGTGTGAAAAGGAGAAAATTCACCTGATAGTAAATGAAATTTACGGGATAGCTAGGGTAAATGTGCAACACCCGGAAATCAAAAAGGACTACAAAAACCCCATTGAATTCAAGTCATTTGGTCAAATCATGAATGAAAGGAAAAGTCCCTTTCTACATTTATGGTATTCCTTTTCCAAAGATTTTGGGATTTCAGGATTCAGGGTTGGGCTCTTGCATACTTTTAATGAGGCACTGATCACAGGTTACCGCAATATCGGCCTGACCCATGCTATTTCTAACCATACCCAGTGGTTGATGCAGGAGGTTCTGAAGGATAAGGATTTTGTGAAAGAATACTTCGAAAAATTCCAGGAAGCTTTGACGCTTTCATACATTAAAGTAAACCAAACCCTTAAAAAACTGCATATTCCTTTCAATCCTTCTTATGGGAGTCTGTTCGTCTGGATGGACCTCTCGGGATTGCTCGAAAACCAAACAGATGAGGATCAGCACCAACTTTGGCTGGAGATATTCAGGCAAACAGGCATATTACTTACTCCAGGAAATGGTTTTGGTCACAGTAAAAAAGGCATGTTCAGAATAGTGATCACGTCAGTAACTCATGAAGAACTTGAAGTTGCCATGGAAAGATTTGAGAAATTTTACATTGAAAAAAATAACGAAACCAATTAACCCAAACCTATGAAAAATGCCTTAGTCTTTTTTTTATTGATGTTATGTGGCTTTTACTTTCCTGTAAATGCCCAAGAAAAACCATTAAAAATCTTGATGATAGGTGCCCATCCGGATGATTGCGATATCAAGGGAGGAGGTACAGCAGCGCTTTTCACAGAAATGGGGCATCAGGTTAAGTTTATTTCAGTCACCAATGGAGATGCCGGACATATGGAAATGGGAGGAGGAGTCCTGGCCAAAAGGAGAGTTGCTGAAAGTCAGGAGGCCGGAAGACGACTGGGTATCACATACGAGGTTTTGGATCATCATGACGGGGAGTTATTGGCAACTTTGCCCATTCGGTTGGAAATCATCCGAAAGATCCGTGAATGGGATGCTGATGTGGTCATTTCGCATAGGGCCAACGATTACCATCCTGACCATAGGTACACGGCTATCTTGGTACAGGATGCCGCATTTATGGTAGGAGTTCCCAACATTGCAGCAGATACTCCTCCGCTAAAAAAGAACCCTGTGTTCCTTTATTTTCAGGATAATTTCCAAAAACCTAATCCTTTCAAAGCAGATATTGCCATAGATATCTCTTCAGTGATTGATCGGAAAATCCATGCCATGGATGCCCATGAATCCCAGTTTTACGAGTGGCTTCCCTGGATTGCCAATGACCCAGATCCGGTCCCTGAAACCAAGGAGGATAGATTGGCATGGCTGAAGAAGAAGCGGACTGCCCCTCCACAGCCACAAGTGAGAGAGGCATTGGAAAATTGGTATGGAAAAGAAAAAGCTTCAGGGGTGCAGTTTGTTGAGGCATTCGAAATCTGCGAATACGGCACCCAACCTGGAGAAGAAGAGATCAAGAGGTTGTTTCCGATGCTGCCAAGGTAATCGTGATTTTTGAAATTAATAAAGGAGATGGTCAATGTTAATTATAATAGCTTCACTTTGTCATTTCGAAGGAGGAACGACTGAGAAATCTAATGTCAACTCTATTAAATAGATTTCTCTCTACGTTCGAAATGACAAGGTTAAGCTGAATAAGTTCAAGCCTGAAACTGAAACCCGAGGGACTTTTCTCTTAATGGGAGTCTCATAGCTGCTCAAAAATCCAGTTAAACATAAAGAGTAGCGTTGTCACATGGTTGTACCGCGGGACCTTTGAGTCCTGAGTTTTCAACTCTTTTTGAGCTAAAAGCTCAATACTCAGGAATCCAAAGGTGCAACCTTCGGATAACGCATCAGCTTCACCATCAAAAAAGACCTTCGGGTTTTCGAAAACCCCAAAGGCCATCATCAACCCATCTTGCTTTCCCGATACTCAGGATAGGCCTTGCGTCTTGTATCTTGGCTCTTGATTCTTGACTCTTGATTCTTGACTCTAATCTCGTCTCTCTCCTCTAATCTCTCATTTCTCTCCTCAATCCTCCTGATAAACAATCCTTCCTCCTACTATAGTCATTTTTACCTTGGTATCCAGTAGTTGATTATCAGGAACAGTCATGATGTCCTGGTTGAATACGGTAAAATCCGCTGCTTTTCCAACTTCTATAGAACCTTTGAAGTCTTCTTCAAACTCTGCGTATGCCCCATCCAAAGTATAGGATTTGAGTGCCTGCTCCCGGGTCATTTTCTGATCAGGTTCGTAGCCACCCTCTGGGGTCATCTTCAAGGTTTTTCTGGTCACAGAAGCAAAGAATGAAGGTACAGGATTGAGCGGTTCTACAGGTGCATCCGTACCATTGGAAATCACAGCACCGGACTGAAGCAACTTTTGCCAAACATAGGCTCCGTCTTTGATTCTTTTGGCCCCTAATCTTCCAATGGCCCAAGGTCTGTCCGAACTCAGGTGTATGGCCTGAATGGCTGCAATGACGCCCATTTCCCCAAATCTACTGATGTCATCAGGATGAAGGTGCTGGGCATGTTCTACACGGAATCTATGGTCTTTCACTTCTGGAAATTTGGCGAATGCAGCTTCATATCTGTCCAAAACTTCTCTGTTTGTCCTGTCACCGATGGCATGGGAACAAACCTGAAAACCAAGTTCCAAGCCTTTTTCTGAAACCCTTGAAACCAAATCTATCGGCATGGTTTCATGTCCCCGATGTCCGGGTTTGTCTTCATAATCTTCCAGTAGCCATGCACCCCAAGGGCCAAGAGCGCCATCCATGTTCAGTTTGATAGAGCGAACAGTGACCATATGATCAGGGTCGATTTTCGGTCCTTTTTCATACCAGGCTTCAATCAACTCAGGGATACGACTGGAAAGCATCACATACATACGGGAAGTGAGTTTTCCTTCTTCTTGAAACTTTTCCAGTAAGTCGATCAGACCTTGATCCCCTCCGGCATCATGAAAAGAAGTGATTCCTTTTTCGGCCAATTCCTGAAGAGCCAGTTCAAGTGCTTTTTCCTGCCTTTCAGGTGTGTCCTCTGGAATCAATTTAGAAACTAAAGTTGAAGCTCTTTCCACCAATACACCAGTAGGATTGCCTAAATCATCCCGCAGTACTTCTCCACCTTCTACCTCTTGTCTGGGATTCTCACTTCCCAAGGGAGTAATCCCCGCCAGTTCCATGGCTTTTTGGTTGACAAATGAGGCATGTCCTGAAGCATGTGCCAAATAAACAGGATTATCAGGAGTAACATCACTGAGTTCTTTGTGGGTTTGGAATCCCTTGACCGCATTGTCAGGAAGCTTGAGCCATTTGTCCTGATGCCAACCCCTTCCTGTGATCCATTCGCCGGGCTCTGCATTTCCGGCCGCTTCAGCGACTTTTTCGATCAGCTCCTCATAGGTTTGTACATGCATAAGATCAATGTCCAGCTTATTGTAACCAATCCCCATCAGGTGTGCATGGGACTCTATAAATCCAGGTGTCATGGTCTTGCCTTGCAGGTCAATGACCTCTGTTTCATTACCTACATACGAGTTGATTTCTTCAGAACTGCCAATGGCCATGATCATTCCGTCTTTGATTGCTACAGCCTGTACTTTGGGCATTGCCTCATTTACGGTGTAGATGGTTCCGTTGATAAAAACTTTATCAGCAACTTTCGATTGATCTCCTCCACAGGAATATAAAAGGATCGTGAAAAAGAGTAAGATGTAGATATTTTTCATGGGTTTGATATTCTTTTTTCAAATTTATCAGTTTAGGACATTACCTAAAAACCATTCCTGTAATGAAAGAAACATGGACAATCCATTTTCCGGTATTGCCGAGTCCATAGGGTATTTTAGAGGGGTGATGGTGGCTACCAAACCTTGATATTAAGAGATACTAGATTGGAAACTGATAGATATTGAATGATACTTATGGATATTTTAGATATTCATAGATCCTTGAATATGGTATGGTGGTGGTGCAATATCGACCAATATCCAATATCAACTAATATCTATTTCAATACATCCCTGATTTCTTTATTTTTATCAAAGACTGATTTGGCAAAAGGGCAAAGTGGCATAATTTTCTTACCTGATTTTCTGGCCAACTCGACTGCCTTCATTACCATTTTTTTGCCGGCACCTTCACCTCTTAGACTGTCATCCACTTCGGTATGTTCTATGATGAATAGTTGATCTTCTGCTTTGGAATAGACCATTTCAGCCTTTTTCTCACCTTCTTTTTCTATGAAAAAGTATCCTTTTTTTCCGTCTTCCTGATGTTTTATTTCCATACTTGTCTGATTACTTTAAACTATAATTTAGACAAATATTTTTTAAAAGAAAAAGAGTCCATTTCCATGTCCCGGAATATGAAAGGCTTATAAAATTTTATTTTTTCAATCACATTCATTATGTTATTTGTACACATAAACATAAATTGTTAGCCAATACCTTTAAACCTGGAATAATATGAATAACAGAAGAGAATTTTTGATAAAATCGGCACTAGGTGTAGGTGGACTGATCACAGTCCCATCTTGGCTACAAGGTCCTCCAGCCATCATCAAAACCTACAACAAACCAAATTCAAATATAAACGGTGTGAAGATCGGCTGCATCACCTATTCATTTCGCTCCATGCCAGACCAAAGTCTGGAAGCGAATATCCAGTACATCAAAGATGCCGGAATAAGTGCAGTGGAAATGATGGGAGAGCCTGTGGAATATTTTGCGGGAATGCCCGCTCCCACTTTTGATAGGAGAAGAGGGTTTCAACTTGGCTGGAAACAAAGAAGTGGAGAAAGCCTTACTGCCGATGAACAGGCCGAGTGGAAGGAATTGAGGGAGCAAATGGATGCTTATGGGCAAGTGGTGGCCAACTGGAGGGCCAATGTAGACCTCAAAAAATTTGAACAGGCAAAAAGGATGTTCAAAGATGCAGGGATAGAAATTTATGCCTTTAAACCCAATGCTTTTGGAGCCAATAATTCAGATGCAGAAGTTACCTACGGGATGAAAGCCGCCAAAATTCTAGGTGCTAGCCACGTCACATTAGAGCATCCTTCCGATGATGCTCAGACTTTAAGACTGGGGAAGCTGGCTGATGCCAATAAAATGAAAGTGGGCTATCATGGGCATGAGCAACAGACTTTTACTTTTTGGGATAAAGCTATTGAGCAGAGCAAAGGTAATGGGCTTAATTTTGATATTGGCCATTATATAGCTGCAGGGCATACCGATGCAATGGATTTGATTGCAAAGCAAAATAACAGGATATGGAGTACGCACATCAAAGACCGACAAAAACCTGAAAACGGCAAAGGCAATCTTCCTTGGGGTCAGGGGGATACTCCGCTAAAGGAGGCCTTGACTACCATTAGAGACAATAAATACAAGTTTCCTGCTACGATTGAATTGGAATATGATGTGCCGCAAGGTTCTGACGCGGTCAAAGAAGTGCAGAAATGTCTGGAGTATTGTAGAATGGCCTTAAGTAAATAACCGAAGGCTTTGTCTTCGGATTCCTGATAAAAGAGTCTGGGACTTGATATTTTAATTCCACCGCAATATGCGGTTTTACCAGGAGTCCGACGGCGCAACCGTCGGACAGCCCCGTTATCCGGAGGATGTGCCTTCGGATTCTTGGTAATTAATGTGGCTTAAGTATATATTTCCGCCACAAAATTCGCCTTTATCAGAAGTCCGACGGCGCAACCGTCGGACAGTTTAATAACCAATCTTTCTTAAATCAATGAAACAAAAAATAAAATCATCAGCATTACTTATTTTTTTATTTACAATTCAAGTAACAGGATTTGGCCAGGATATTATAAAGCTTTACCCAGGCCCAGCTCCTGGGTCAGAAGATTGGACCTGGTCTGAACAAAAATTCGAAAATGCCCCTGACCATGGGATTCTTTATAATATTTCGGAACCAGAGTTGATCCATTATCCGGCACCCAAGGATAAGGCAAATGGGACAGCGGTGATTGTAGCTCCCGGCGGAGCTTTTCATATTCTTGCGATCGATAATGAAGGAGTAAAAATTGCTGAATGGCTGAACGGGTTAGGGATTTCTGCCTTTGTTCTGAAATACCGGCTTGTCAGGTCTAAAACTGATAACCCTTTGCAGGAGCTTGGCCCTTTGATGCAGGACAAAGAAAAACTGGATTCCATCAATGCCCCAGTAGTTGAAATGGCCAAAAATGATGGAATCGAGGCAATGAAGCATGTAAGAGAAAATGCTGAAAATTATGGAATCAAGTCAAACCGCATTGGATTTATGGGATTCTCGGCCGGTGGTACAGTGACCATGTCTGTTGCCCTTAGTGCACCGGAGGAACTGAAACCTGACTTTCTTGTACCGGTTTATCTTTACCGAAATGCAGTTTTGGGTGACCAAATGCCTGAAAAGAAAACCCCCATATTTATTGCAGTGGCATCAGATGATGAGTTGGATTTTATGCCTCATAGCCTAAGCCTATACCAAGATTGGTATGAAGCTGGTCATCCTTCAGAATTGCATGTGTATGAAAACGGAGGACATGGTTTTGGTTTTGCAAAAAAGGGCACAAGTTCTGATCAATGGACTGCTGACTTTGAAAATTGGCTTAGGGTGAGGAAACTTATACCTTAAGTTTATACAAGTTATCCGGAGGCTGTGCCTTCGGATTCTTGGCAATTAAGCCTGTGGCTTAAGGATGTAATTCCGCCGCATAAAGCGGCTGTACCAATAGTCCGACGGTTACGCCGTCGGACAACTTGACAAAGATTACCTACAATTATATCTATCTGGAAAACCTTTCTATTTCCAACCTACGGTTTTTAATTTCCTGGGCCTTTTCCTTACTTACACCAAAAACTTTACCCTCAGCTGCATCTTTCATAAGCATGTCAATATACTTTTGTGAAATCTCATTGCTGTCTTTGTATTTTTTCCTCAGTTCCTCCAATCTAGCATGTAAGTCAAGCTTTATATCTGCATACTTTGGGTCATCATAAAAATTGGTGAGTTCGTAAGGATCATTTTTGCTGTCCAGCAATTCCCATTGGTCTTCCACATAGTAATAATGCACCAGCTTGTAATCTTTGGTCACAATGGCATAATGCCTGTTGACCATGTGCTCTGCGGGATACTCATAGTAGTGATAGTAGACCGCATCCCGGTCCCATTTCTCATCATTTCCGGTCAGTAAGGGAATCAGGCTTTCACCCTGCATGTCCTCAGGGGCATTGACTCCTGCAGCTTCCAAAAATGTCTGTGCAAAATCCAGGTTTTGTACCAGCTCATCTGAGCGTGAACCTGCTTTGATCCTATCCGGCCAAGAAACCAAAAGAGGTGTTTTGAAAGACTCGTTGTAGATAAATCTTTTGTCGTACCAGCCATGTTCACCCAAGTAAAAACCCTGGTCTGAGGTGTAAACAATGATGGTATTTTCCATCATATCATTGGCTTCCAGGTAATCCAGCAATCTGCCTACATTTTCGTCCACAGCCTGAATGGTTCCCAGATAATCCTGCATATACCTTTGGTATTTCCACTTCATTTTATCTTCATCGGTCATGTTGGGGTATTTTTTGGCAAAATCCTCGTTCACCTTGCCATAAGCCTTTAAAAAATTATCCATCTGAGACTCGTTCAACCTGCTGTATTCATAAGCATACCGGGCTTTGTCATAGCCAATTTCTGGAATGCCCAATTCATCCATCATTTCCGGAAACACCTTATGGTCTCCCGCCCAGCTCATGTGGTGTAAAATATTCATTTCTGCTTCAGCTGCCGGAGTAGTACGTCCTGAGTAGTCATCAAAGAGCGTTTTCGGTTCAGGGAAAGTCCTGTTGGTGAAATCATCCAGATGTCTTTCTGCCATCAGCCATGAGCGGTGTGGTGCCTTGTGGAGGTACATCAGCATAAAAGGTTGTTCCTCTTCACGCTCATTCTCCAGCCAATCCAAAGTCATGTCTGTTACGATATCAGTAACATAGCCTTCTACTTCGATATTGCCATCGTATTTGGTGATAAATTCAGGGTTATAGTAAGCACCTTGACCCGGGAGGATTTTGAACTGGTCAAAGCCTTTTGGATTGTTGCCAAAATGCAGCTTGCCAAACATAGCCGTCTGATAGCCTGCATCCTGCAAAAGCTGAGGAAAGGTAATGTTGGTAGTATCGAAATGGAAATGGTTATCCACTTTTCCGTTGAGGTGGGAATGCTTTCCGGTCAGAATGGTTGCCCGACTTGGAGCACAGATGGAGTTGGTTACCGAGGCATTGGTAAAAAGCATGCCCATTTTGGCGATCCGGTCTATGTTTGGGGTTTCGATCAAGGTATTTTCATAAGCTGAAATCGCCTGATAAGCATGGTCATCAGACATGATAAAAATGATGTTGGGTCTTTCCTTTTTATGCGTTTCAGGTTTTTCACTGCTGCAAGAAATAAGTGCTGTAAGCAAAAAGGCAAATAGAAGAATTCGGGAATTTTTCATAGTGCTTGGTTATAGAGGGAGTTTAAAAGTAACAAATAAATTTCCTTCCTGTAAACTTTACATGATGAATTTCCCTTTGAATCAATAGGTGGGTGAAAAAAAGTATGGTGAAAGGCATTACTTTCGAAAGAAATTTACTGTCGTTGAGGGTATCAGGAGTTTTTAAAAGCCTTGGCTATGCGGAGGCTGTGCCTTCAGATTTTTGGTATTTGAGCCTTAGGCTTGACATATAATTTCGTCGCAAAATGCGACTATACCAGAGGTCCGACGGTGCAACCGTCGGACAATGTGAAGGCAAGATGAAATTAGAATTGGATAGAAATTCAGTAATTTAAAGAATCAAAATAAATATATTCAATACTTCCAATTTGTTGGAAGCCAAAATTAGGATCAAATTTTTCTTCCAAAATCAACCTTTCGTTTGGATCGTAAAAATAACGCAAAGCGTCTTTTCTTTCCTCACTGAAAACTCCACCGCGACCTGTCTCCTTTGCCTCAAGAAGGCCGTTGTTGTATCTGTACATAAAATGGTCCACCTTATGTTCTTCCTGTCCTCTTGCAGTTTTCCATTCACTGATTACTTTACCCTCCTCATCGTAAGCATAAATAAGCAACTCTGCGCCTTGTTCATATGGATATTCAATCTCCAAAAGCCTGTTTTGTGAATCATAATGGTAGATCGAAATCAATTCCCTACTCTTTGAATAGTTTGAAGTATACATTCTTTCAATCAATCCGTCACTACTATATTCCATTTCCCGGGTAAATTCCCAATCCACATTTCCGCCTTGAAAAGCAAAATGGGAAGAGGAGATAATTTTATCATTTTCTAAAAAATTAAGGGAAAAGCCAGTGGTATCATCAGTATCATTTCTAAAAATTTGATAGGTAGAAAGGCCATTGATTGGATAAAAAATTTCTCGGGAAGAAAGCCTTTTACCCGAATTACCACCATAAGTTATTGCCATACGAAGCTCACCATTTGGCGAATGTGTAGGCAGAGTCAGCACTTCTCTTAATTTTTCCACTTTCAAAACACCAAGTTGATTCGAGTCAATATTGTGATCCGATTCATTGTCAAATGAACAAGCCGGTATAAAAATAACCAGTGTGAAAATCATTCTTTTTAAAAATAATTTCATCTTCTTAAGTTTTTACCTAAATTATTGAATTTATGTTCAACTTACAAGCAAGGAGGTCCTATCTAAAGATCCCGGATACTAACTGCCTCTGTAAACCAATGACTTTAAGACAAGTCAGAAATCATAGTTTTCCCCATATTTACCATTCGGGGAAAGGAGAAACCCGAGATTTCAATTCCCAAATTAGTTAGGTTGAATTCATTTGCTTTACCCCGCTATCCGGAGGCTGTGCCTTCGGATTCCTGATAAAAGAGCCTTTGGCTTAAGTATATATTTCCGCCGCAAAATGCGGCTTCACTAAGAGTCCGACGTCGCAACCGTCGGACAACGTGAAGTTTAATTGGATAAAATGCTCATCTATAGGCTATTTCACTATCATTCTCAAAAGCCAATCTTCTACTCTTACTTTCTTAGAAATTTTAAAACTAATAATTGCTTTTTCAAATGATTGGTTTTAAATTGTAGCAGGTTGGTTTTTGGATGCGTCATGGATTTGAAGGGAGAATAAATAATTAGTTTGGGATTAAAAAGAAGGCAATATGGAAACTCAATTTGGATTCATTAGAAAAGGAATTTTTGCACTGATGTTTTTAAGTATGATTTTGTTTGGGGCCTGTCAGGAAGATGCATTGCCCCAAGGTGAACTTAATTGTTCTGTGGAGGCTGTGGACGGGCCGGAAGATGATGTGGTGGGGAAATGGAAAATGATATGGGAAAGGCCAGGATTTAGTCTTGACACCATCGACTATTCCTGCAATAGTATCATATACCATTTCAAACCAGATGGCATTCTGGAAGTATTTAGCGATGTTGAGGAAGCAGGACATTCTGAAGGAGAATATAATTACAAACTTATTTGGGATCCCTATAACTCAGGTGCAAACACAATGAGAGGGATAAAAATAGGTGAATATAGTAGATGGGCAATTCTTATAGGGACCACAAAAATGACAATGGATATAACGCCCCTTGACGGCCCAATGAGGCAATTTATCAGGATTGAAAAATCATTAACCCAAAATTAAACCACTATGAGAAAAATGTTTTACTGTTTTCCCTTTGCTGTTTTTATTTTGTTCTCTTTTGAAGTTTTTTGCCAGGAAAACCTGTTGTATGAAAGGATACAAGAAGCAAAGGCAGACAAGGTGTACTTCACGGTGATACCAGAGGCCTTTCGACAAGCCCCAAATGATAGGGAGATTCTTGACCACTTTGAAAAGCCTGAGAGAATCGAATCTTTCCTATTTGATAAAACCGTATATGACGATTTAAGTACGGGCATTACTATGTTGATTCCCCTTAAAGATGGTCAAATCCAATTGGACCTGTTGGAAGTTCCAGACTCCTTTTATCATTATGAAGTGGTGACCAGTGATGGAGAACGTCGACCTTCTAGCCAGGAAATCCGTCATTACCGAGGAATAGTAAAGAATGACTCAGCCAGTATCGTGGCCATCAGCTTCCTGAAGGATGAGGTGATGGGGATCGTAGCTACTGACAAAGGCAATTTCAACCTTTCCTTGGACAAGAAAAGCGGTAAATATGTTTTTTTCAACGAAAATAATTTAAAAGACAAATCAGGATTTGATTGCGGTGTGGATCATGCCCATGATTTTGCTGGTTTTAAACCAGAGGTGTTATCGCAGCCATCCAAACATTCAGTAAACTCTGAGGATGTCTGTACCTTAATTTATATCGAAACAGAACATGATATTTTCCTGAACAGAGGCAGTACAAACGCAGTCGAAACTTACGTAGCAGGGCTTTTCAATCAAGTAGCAGCTCTTTATCAAAATGAAAATGTAGAAATTAGACTTTCGGAGATTTTTATATGGACCAATACGGATCCATATACAGCAGTAGATGCAAATACTCTATTAAATCAATTTCAGGCAAATAGAACTTCTTTCAATGGAGATTTGGGTCAGTTGCTGACTTTCAGAGGATCTGGAAATACACCTTCGGGTTTTGCAGCTGGGTTTGATGGCCTTTGTAATTCCAATGTTTCCGAGAGACTTTCGGTATCAATGTTTAATGACCATATCAATTACTCAGTTATTCCTGTTTTTTAGTTATCCAGTCTTCATTGTTGCCCATGAACTTGGTCATCTGTTTGGTTCAAGACATACTCAGGCTTGTGTTTGGAATGGCAATTGTACCGCAATTGACGGATGCGGTGGAACGGAAAATCATGGTTGTGGCACCTGCCCAAATCCTGGTATTCCCCCGGGAGGTGGAACCATAATGAGTTATTGTGCACTACAAAACGTAGGAGTTAACTTTAACTTAGGCTTTGGTCTTCAACCTGGAAATGTGATCAGGAATAGCGTTGCTAATGCGAATTGTCTTTGCGAATGTGTCAGCGCCACCATTTCTGGCCCCGACTTCCTCTGCTCCACCAATACTTTCACCCTTCAGAATTCCCCTGTGGGAAGCACGGTCAGTTGGTCGGCAAGTCCGGCAGGAATGGTGGGTATTTCAGGAAGCGGCAACAGCGTAAACCTTACACCACAGGGAAATGGACAGGTTACGCTTACAGCCACCATCACTACCGATTGCGGAGATGTGGAGGTGCATAAGACTTTCGTTACAGCCACGGGTCCCATCCCTACCTCAGCCATCAGTCTGGAACCTTTTGAATCCTCCCCTTATGTATGTCCGGATCAGACTTTTGGTTTCCACCCAGGCCCCAATGAACCATGGTACCAATATGAAGTACAGGTAGTCAACGGCCACTATACAGAAGTGAGCCACGGGTATTTCTGGATACATTTTAATAATTACATCCCATCCCCGCCCTATCCTCCGGTGTACGATGCCGGGGTGTCTGTCAGGATACACAATGGCTGTTCATGGAGTGATTGGAAGCCTGTCAGTATGTATACAGAACCCTCATGCCCTGGGGGTGGGGGGTGTGAACTTTGCTTTTTGACTTTCCCCAATCCGGCGGATGAGGAGCTGCAGATACAATGGAACCCACAGGTAAAACGCACAGCAGGAGACGACCCTGGTTTTGATGTCCAGTTCTATGACCAACGAGGTAAAATATTGTTCAGTCAATCCGGTATCAGTGAAAAGATAAGTCTGGATACCCGGAAGTTCAAAAACGGTTTCTATTACCTCCATATTCGGTACAAAGATGCTTTGATCAGAAGACAGATAAGGGTGGAAAGGTAAAAGAGGCATGGTGGTGCATGGTGGAGGCTAGTCAGAAGATTTACCCCGCTATCCGGAGGCATTGTCTTCGGATTCCTGATATGTAAGCCTGTGGCTTAATCTTTATACTTATATACTCGCCGCAAAATGCGGCTGTACCAGTAGTCCGAAGTCGCAACCGTCGGACAAGGTGAAGTTCAATTGGATAAAATGCTCATCTACAGACTATTTCACTAACATTCTCAAAAGTCAATTTTCTACTCTTACTTTCTCAGAAATTTTAAAACTAATAATCACTTTTTCAAATGACTGGTTTTAATTTGTAGCAGGTTGGTTTTTTCTTTCGTCTTTACCTTGATGGTATTAGTAAAGTTAAAATAGAACTGGATTAAATTTAAGTTAAATGGAATTTGTAGAAAAAAGAGAATTTGGAAGAGTCCTTCTTTTATTGGTTTCATTTTTTTTTAATAGCCTTCAGTGCAGGCTGTCAGGAAGTGGATGAGACGGGTGAAAATTATTTATCCTTATCTGATATAGGGGAACTTACTGAACAAGACTCCAATTCACTAATGGATCTACTTTAGATTTAAGAGATTATGGGGTGGTTATAGTTTTACACAATATAATACAGGTAAAAAGATGGAAAAAATTAAAAACAGGGCCATGATGATTTCGCTGATTATTGGATTGGTGGTGTTGGGATTTGGCTGCGTGGAGGATGATGATCTTAGGGTTTTTGAGACTACTGGATATATTTTTGGCTTTGACCCTTGCTTGACAAGAGAACCATATGAAAATGGTGAAGGTCTTTTGATTGCTACTCCAACCGATACCTTGCTTACCTACAATTTTCCTGAAAATATTGTAGAATTTCCTTCAGGCATATTTGATAATTGGCAGTGGCAATACGTCTTTGATCTGCAGGCTACTGAAGGTAATCCTGATTTTAAAATCAGATTTAGTTATCGCATAGCAAGGGATGAAGAGATGGTTTTTCCACTTTGTCATGGTTCAATTTTCGCTCCAGGGTTTAAATACAAATACCAAATAATTATACTATCTACTGAAAAAATTGATTTATAGCAATATAAATTTAGAGTCATGAAAAAACTGTTCATCATACTTTTGATATTTACTTTACCCACCGTCATCATCCTAATGGGGTTTATCCAGAGTGAAGACGATTTTTACTATGCTTTCGATGAAAGGATTAGGTTGGAAAAATCTGAAAGTAAATTTCTGGTAAGTTTTGATACTACAATTGAAAGCTCAAACATTATGGATGTTTTAGATGTCAATAAAAATCAGGTAATTATTGACCGGTTTGATGAGAGAAATTTTTTCATCACGCTTCCCAACGCCCAAGGCAGACAGCAACTTCTTAACCAACTAAATGCCGATCCGGGAGTTTATGTATTACAACCTGTTTACCGGGAACCTTCCGGTCTCGAAATGGGTATAGGTGAAGAAATTGTCATCAATAAAAAGAAGGAGGCTAGTGCAGTTGAACTTGACTCCCTGATTAATGAACTGAGCTTGATATTTGTCAAATCAACACGGATTTATGATCTGTATAGGGTGCCGAGAGGAGGTGATGCTTTGCTAATGGCCAATAAGATACAGGAGAGTGGGTTGACTACATTTTCCCACCCGAATTTTGTAGTAAGTGCAAAAAGATTTCAGGCGCTCCCAAATGATTCCTATTTCCAAAACCAATTTTATTTACACAATACCGGCCAGGTGTTTAATCCGGCTCAGGGCAGTGCAGGAACGCCTGATGCAGATATCGATGCTCCGGAAGCCTGGGGTGTTACGCAGGGTAGTGCCGATTTAATA
The DNA here is from genome assembly GCF_019343195.1 of Arthrospiribacter ruber. Taxonomy (GTDB): domain Bacteria; phylum Bacteroidota; class Bacteroidia; order Cytophagales; family Cyclobacteriaceae; genus Arthrospiribacter; species Arthrospiribacter ruber. The sequence continues at coordinate 12,942 of NZ_RPHB01000012.1, read as the reverse complement.
ATAGCTGTTTTAGATGATGGGCTTACACCTAATCATCCGGATTTGCCTAATGCGAGACAATTACGATTACCGGGCAGTAATTTTGCAGATGGTAATGCCAATGATCCTTCTCCGGCAAATAACCTAAATCATGGGAATAGTTGTGCAGGCATAATTGGTGCAACAAGGGATAATAATGAAGGGATAGCGGGCATCGCTCCGGAGTCAATAATTATGCCTGTTAGGATTTTTAATAATAATGGAGGGGGTATTATGCCTAATTTGGTGGCCGATGCCATACAATTCGCTGCAGATAATGGGGCCGATATTATTTCCAACAGTTGGGGATATTTGCCTCAAAATCCAAATGAAGCCCCAAGCCCAAATCTTCATCCAGTAATTGTTACTGCTATTCAACATGCCGTAGTAACAGGAAGAAATAATCGTGGCTGTATAGTAATATTTGCGGCAGGAAATACTGCCCGGCATACAGAGAATGCTAATGGAGTAATTGCATTTCCTGCAAATGTCAATATACCCGGGGTTTTTACGGTTGGGGCATCAGACAGAGATGATTTTCAGGCAGATTACAGCCCTACCAGCAATCCTCAAAGCCCCAATAATCAAATGATCGATATAGTTGCCCCTTCTCATAGGGCTTATCCTCCAGCCGCATACCCACCAGGTACACCTGGTGGTATAGCAGGTGAGACACTGGAAATGTGGACCATCGATATTCCGGGCAATGCTGGTTACAACCCCTATCCACAGTTTCTTGTGCCTGGAGTACCACAAACTCAAACTTTCAATCCTCCACCTTGGGGAGAGCAAATGCCGGATGCAGGACCAAATTTTCTGGCTTATACCGGCAGATTTGGTGGAACTTCCGCTGCTGCTCCGCAAATTGCCGGGATTGCAGCGCTGGTTCTCTCAATAAATCCTGATTTAACCTACCTTCAGGTCTTTGATTTGATAACAAATGCAGCAGATCAGGCAGGTGGTTATAATTATGTTAATGGTCGAAGTAATGAATTCGGTTTTGGACGGGCTAATGCTTTTTCTGCAGTATGCGCTGCCATTGGAACCTTACCGATCTCAGGCCCCGACTTCCTCTGCTCCACCAATACCTTCACCCTTCAGAATTCCCCTGTGGGAAGCACGGTCAGTTGGTCGGCCAGTCCGGCAGGAATGGTGGGTATTTCAGGAAGCGGCAACAGCGTAAACCTTACCCCTCAGGGAAATGGACAGGTTACGCTTACAGCCACCATCACTACCGATTGCGGAGATGTGGAGGTGCATAAGACTTTCGTTACAGCCACGGGTCCCATCCCTACCTCAGCTATCAGTCTGGAACCTTTTGAATCCTCCCCTTATGTCTGTCCGGATCAGACCTTTGGTTTCCACCCAGGCCCCAATGAACCATGGTACCAATATGAAGTACAGGTAGTCAACGGCCACTATACAGAAGTGAGCCACGGGTATTTCTGGATACATTTTAATAATTACATTCCATCCCCGCCCTATCCTCCGGTGTACGATGCCGGGGTGTCTGTAAGGATACACAATGGCTGTTCATGGAGTGATTGGAAACCTGTCAGTATGTATACAGAACCCTCATGTCCTGGGGGTGGGGGGTGTGAACTTTGCTTTTTGACTTTCCCCAATCCGGCGGATGAGGAGCTGCAGGTACAATGGAACCCACAGGTAAAACGCACAGAAGGAGACGACCCTGGATTTGATGTCCAGTTTTATGATCAGCGTGGTAAAATATTATTCAGTCAATCCGGTATCAGTGAAAAGATAAGTCTGGATACCCGGAAGTTCAAAAACGGTTTCTACTACCTTCATATTCGCTACAAAGAAGGTTTGATCAGAAGACAGATAAGGGTGGAAAGGTAAAAGAGGCATGGTATGCATTGTGGAAGCTAGGCAGAAGATTTACTCAGTTATCCAGAGGCATTGTCTTCTGATTCCTGATATGTAAGCCTGTGGCTTAATCTTATATACTCGCCGCAAAATGCGGCTGTACCAGTAGTCCGACGGCGCAGCTGGCAACTGGCACATTCCTCTATTTGCCGATACTAGGCCTTTAGCGGGTTTATGATCAATCGTAAAAGATAAGCTTGTTGAAAGCCCAAAAATAACTTTGCGTCATTGCGAGAAATAATGAAAGGTTTCACGCAAGGGCGCCAAGGCGCCAAGGGAATTTGGCCCGCAGATAACGCTGATTCCGCAGATGATATATTTTTCACCGTGCTTTAGTCCGTGGTCATATCCTAAGATGCTCTCACGCCGACTTCAGTCGAAAGAATAATTAAGACAACAAGGGAAAAGGGAAGCACTGGCGTATTCCTATAAATGCTGATATCAGTCCTTTAAAGGTAGTATGATCAATCGAATTGAATAAGGTTTTTGATGACCTAAAAGTAACTTTGCGTCATTGCGAGAAATAATGAAAGGTTTCACGCAAAAGTGCAAGGGAGCAAAGAAAAAATTAAACCCCGCATGTAGCGAAAATAATGTAGAAGAGATTATCTAAACTTTACTTTGTTTTTACTAATCAAAATTGAAATTAGTAAAGTTTAATTATTCAAAGTTTATTTCAGAGAAATCAGAGAAAAATTTTAATAATTATATTATTATAAACAATAATTATTTGGAATATTTAAAAACTATTTTTTATATTTAATTACCTTAAAAATATTTTTAAAATGGAATCAATCAATCAATCAATCTTCTTTTTCTTAAATAGGATTTTGTTAGTGATTTTGTTAGCCGGGTGTAATACCGGCATGGAGATAAGTGAGATCATACAAGAACACATTGAAGAAGACCTAAAAGATTTTTCAATTTCAGAAGATCTGGCAATGAAGACTGCAGTAAGTTTTTTTTCGACGGATTCCAGTGTACTATCTGCCAGAATCGCTCCGAGTTCTGTGAAAATTAAAGAATTAGAAAAAGTCAAGTTGGATGATTCCAAATCTTACGAAGTGTATTTGGTCAATGACCAAGACGGTTTTATGATTCTATCAGGGGATTCGAGGGTTATGCCTGTATTGGCTTTTTCACCCACAGGGAGCATCAGCAAGGAAGACTTAAATGAAGTGAATGGTTTAAAGGTCTGGTTTGCCAATACCATGGAGCAAATAGAAGAGGAATTAAAGGGAGTTGAAAGTGTGCATCCAATCGTTTATGGTGAGTGGAAAAAATACACACAGGATTTTGATCCAATGGGAAGAATTTGGGAAGATGCTGGCAATATTGCATCCAATACCAATTGCTATGAGTGGTATGAATATGGTCAGTTTATGTGCAGTCCTTATTTTACTTTAAATCAAAATGGGCCACTTTACAGCAATCAGATTTCCTGGGGACAATCAGGAATATCCAATTACTTTGCTCCGGGTCTTTGGAACTGTGAATGTGGTAGAAGTCCAATTGGTTGTGGTGGGGTTGCCATAGCCCAGACGGTTTGGCACTATAGAAGAAGCCAGACTTTTTATTCAACAATGCCGCAATTCTCTTGGAACAAATGTGCTCCAATAACTCAAGGGGAGACAAATTTAGCTCAATTCATGTTGCAGGCAGCAACAATGGCTGGGACAACTTTTAATTGGTTTGGATGTAATGGCATGACCTATCCATGGGATATTAGAACTGCACTTAATGTCATTGGCATGCAGTCAAATGGAAGTATATCTACATTTAATCCCGTACTTCTTAGGAATGAGATTTCCCAAGGATATCCTGCCATTTTTTATGGCCGGGACAATTTGTTACAATGGCATATTTGGACTTCAGATGGTTACAGAACGCATAATTATAAGTCATATAACTGTGATACTGATAGCTGTGTGGAATGGCACTTTTCATACTTCTTTATGAACTGGGGATGGGATGGTGGTGCAAACGCTTTTTATGCCTCAGGTGTTTTTCAACCAAATGGCTCTAGTAGGAACTTCAACAATGATTTAAGGATGATAACAGGAATCAGATGAAAAATAAAATACTCTTCATATTAATTATAATTCTATTTTCCAATTGTGATAGAGTAAAATATCCCAACGGTACCTTCCCAGAGATACCTGTTAACCTTGAGTTTGTAAATTCTTCCTCAGATGATATCAATTCAAATGCCCATTTTTTTGAGCATGGAATTGAATTTGTTTTTTCTACCAATAGACCTGGTCCATTTTCCAACAATTTTAGTTTATTGACTTATAATATCAATGTTTTTTGGGATCAAAAAGAAGGATTTCTTTCCATACATGAAAGAACTCCAAATTTTCAAGGGCCTGACTATAATTCTATTAAAAAATTGGCTGAAAGTACTGTGACTTCTGCTGATGAAAAGGGTCCCTACAGTTATAAAGAAGCAAATGATAATATCGCTTTATTGTTTTCACGAAAGCATGAAGGAGTTTATTCAATAATAGCAGTTTCAGAAAAGCCTATCACATCTTTAAATAATAAAACCATTCCTTACTTCCGGATATTGGATCATTCAGCCAACGAATTGTATCCCTGCTTTTTCGGAAGAGAATTTAAAAAGGGAGATGTGAACGGAGATGGAATACCGGAAAAAATGCTTTTCAGCTCAGATAAAGACGGGCAGTTTGATATTTATGAAGTGGATATACCTTCTGGGATGACTCCTCTGGAATTTCTGGCAGATACCTCGCCCAAAGAAGTCAGGAAGTTGTCCATCAATAGTAATTCCAATGACCATATGCCCTTTGTATTGGGTGAAAAACTGGTTTTTGCCTCAGACAGACCGGGAGGATTGGGAGGTTATGACCTCTATTTTGCCAAGAAAACAGCAGATGGCTGGTCCAATCCCATCAACTTTGGACATCCCATCAATTCAGAGTTTGACGAATACAGGCCCATAGTTTCAGGTTCTAGGCGTTATACAAACAACCTGATGATATTCTCATCCAACAGACCGGGAGGTAAGGGCGGCTTTGATTTGTATTATGTTGGTGTCCCGAAATAATTGAGCTGTGGGTTTCTCGCCTACACACTTTTCAAATTTCCATCCTCAGCTAAACTCAGAAAAGCCTATCATAAAAAAAACAAGCCGCTTTGATGCTTGATGACAAATCATCTACACCTTCTTGCCAGAGCGATTGAGCCATTTCGGTTGAGCGATATTTTGAGAGATTTTAAAAGTCATGTTGCACGTAAAGTTTTGGAAAGCCTGGAAAAGGAATCCATAGAATCAAGGGCTGAATGGATTCTTAACCACCTTAAGTATAAAGAGAATATTTCTCCCAAAGTAAAAGATTACAGATTTTGGAAAAATGGATTTCACCCAGTTGAGATATCTTCTGCCAGTTTTTTTGAACAAAAAATTATTTACATCCACCAAAATCCAGTTAGGGCGATGATTGTAGAAGAAGATCATCATTACCTTTTCAGTTCGGCAAGGGATTACACGGGGATCAAGGGTTTGGTCAATATTTCCTTGTATTGATAATCGCCGCAAAATGCGGCTTCACTAAGAGTCCGACGTCGCAACCGTCGGACAACGTGAGCATGGTAGAGGCTAGGCAGGTAAATTGAAATTTACCTTTTTAATATTTTTGCTTTCTTTGCTGAATGTATGATGCAAAATCAAAATAATCCCCTTGCACTGGGGTATATAATGGCCCTATCGGCAGCTGTTATGTGGGGGGTATCAGGTACCTGTGCACAATATTTGTTTGAAGAAAAGGGGGTTTCTCCTTCCTGGTTGGTGTGCTGGAGGATGGTAATTGCCGGCTCCCTTTTACTATCATTTGCCATTTTCAGAAAAAATTCCGATGCCAGGCTGATATGGCGCAAAAAAAGAGATATATGGGAAATTTTGATTTTCAGCACACTTGGAATGGTCGCTGTACAGTTTACCTATTTCTACAGTATCAGTCTTTCCAATGCCGCGACGGCAACAGTTTTACAGTATGTAGGGCCGGTTTTCGTAGTCGGGTTTTATGCGGTCAAATTAAGACGGCTTCCCAAACCGAATGAATATATCGCTTTGGCTCTGGCCCTGACCGGTACTTTTCTTCTGGTAACTCATGGAAGCTTTGAAGCTTTGGTGATTTCGGAAGAGGCCCTGCTGTGGGGATTGCTTTCGGCCATATCTTTGGCTGTTTACACCATACAACCTGTACAATTGCTCAGGAGGTTTTCTGCACCCACGGTAACAGGGTGGGGGATGTTTATCGGAGGATTAATCTATTTACTGGCCAGCAATCCATGGTACCTATCCGGGACATGGGATGTGGGTACTTTTTTGGCATTTGCCTATATCATTCTTTTGGGTACGGTCATTCCTTTTTCCATCTTCCTGGCTTCTTTGAATAGTATTGGGGCACAGACAGCCAGTCTGCTTTGTTCTGTTGAACCGCTGTCCGCAGCCTTAGTGGCGGTTGCATGGCTGGGGGTGACATTTACCGGAATGGATTGGCTGGGGACATTTTTTGTGGTGATCACGGTGACATTGCTTACCTTGTCCAAACGACCAGTCAAATTACCAGCTCTGCGGGCTTATTGGAAAGGGAAGGTGGGGTAAGAGGCCTAAATGGCGTGCAGAGATCAGGACTAATCTAATCGCTTGCTGGCTTTCACCTCTGGGATTATGAATACTCCGTCAAAGTTTTTACCCCAATTGGCCTGAATATACTCAAAACCCAATATTCCACTGAAAAAGACTGAATCTATCTTTCTCAAGTCCACCAGTGTTATGGATTTGTTTTTTTCTATTACATACTTTTCAAGATTAGGAACAGAGTCCAAGCGGAATTCAATCTCTTTCTTATCTATAAAATCATAAAAACTACCGCTATATGCTGAAAATACAAGGTTCAACATCTTGTCACCAAAATGGGATTTCGCCAGTTTTCCTAAAGTGACCATATCAGAATAAGTTTGACCGATTTCTCTCAGATCGTCAGGATCAATGATCGAAGATGGGTTTTCAAGCCCATGCGCACTTGCCAGCCATACGATTACTTTTTTATGTATTTTGGTATGCCGTTTCAATGATTCAAACATCAGACTGTCACGATAATTGAATTTAGGCCAAAATTGTCCTTGGAGGTGGTCTTGACTTTCAAAAGCTGAAAAATGAATCAAATTGTCTACCCCTTCTTGCAAACGGAGGGATGGAGTTGAATTTTTCAATCTGGATTTTAGATTACCTAACATGGCAAGTTCAAGGGAGTCCAAATAATACCTTCTTGGCAAGAGTTCGGTTGTAGCAATTGAATCCACCATTGGTTGAATAAGCTGGATTTCTTCTTTGGAAAGCTTAATTTCCTGTTTCATATCAGCTAAAAATTGAATTTTCATCAAATTATGAGGATAATGGTCCATTCCAAGAAATTCAACATGTTCATTTTCCAATAAAAACTCCCATAATTCCTGAAGCTCTTCAGTATTTCCCCAGATGGAAAAAGTGCTTTGTCTAAAATCGTCTAGACTTATTTGACCAGTTTTCCTTAGTTCATTGATGAAGAATGCATCGTAACCATTACTCTCAAAAATGACCGCATCAAAACCATGTTTTTCAACCAGATGCTTGATTATTTTTATTCTAGCACTAAAAATGCTCCCATCCCCGTGGGTAGGTTCTCCAAGAAAAACAATCTCTTTATCTTTTACCCATTTGTCAATGATCGATAATTCTTCAAAATCATCTACAATTGTCATTTGATGATCATTGTCAGTGTTGCAACTGAAAATTGTCAGAAGAAAGAGAAAGAGTGGTGTAATTTTCATTATATGAATTGACTCTAGGTTTAAAGCTTTATTTTAATGCTTTTTTAAGTAATGATAAACTAATATAAATGATTTTACGGTCTGCCTTGTTATGGTGATCTAAAAGATAAACGTACCCTATTATGTGAGATTCAAATCAATTTGGAGTAACTCTTTCAAATAACAATCTTAAGACTGCGAGAACTTAGATAAAACAATTTGTCTCGAGTTACTTGCCCAAAAAACTCCTCAGGTCCACCTGTCGAATCCCTTCAAATGTGTTGCCCTCAAACCTTTCCATCGTAATGACGGTTTTCGGGTAGTTGTTTTTGATTTTTTGAAGATTACCAAATTCTCTTTTCCTTTTCGACCTAAAATATTTCACTAGATTTCTCTCCCTCGTCGTCAAAGATCAAAATACCTTGCAGGCATCCAGGCTAATCTAATCTCTCAGCATGAATCACAAATACAGCTGGGTGTCTTATGCCTAGGGTAGAACATGCGATGGCTTCGGAATCTAGTTTTTTTCTTATCCTGACACGTAATTTTATGTTTGCTTCACCAAATCTATTTCTATCTAAATTAAATCCCTCCCTTAAACTTCGGTCCATGACAAATTGGTCGCCTACCAAAGCTTCAAGCCTTTCAATATCACTTTCTTCAAATCTTAAGACATTTAACTTGCAATCAATGCTAAAGCCTAAAGTATTCACTTCAAAGACTTCCGAAGGAAGGAAATACTGCTCATCAGCCATATCGGAACAAGCAAAGGTTAGAACCAATAAAATAAGAATATATTTTTTCATGGATAATTAAATTGCCTAAGCAAGACGTGGTAAATTATTCCTGCGTTTCAATCAGATTTAATTTAGTTACATACCATGTTAAGAATTTAATACTTTTGCCGTGAAAAAATGGCTCTGCTATTCTCTGTGCCAACAGCTTCCTCCCGGTTCTCCGAGTGAAGTTGTGCATGAACCCACTTTTACTTTATCTTTTTATATATTATTCCGACTAAAGTCGGTTGAGCCTGATTTCAAGCTCTCACCACCGGCTAAAACGCGGTGGAAATTGTATTTCATCTGCGGGAATCACCGAGATCTGCGGGCGATTTTTCTTTGCTCCTTTGCGTCTCTGCGTGAAAAAATTATCCTCTTGATTTGAGACAAGTTCTTTGTGAATTCCCTTTCCTTCTCTGCCTAAAGCCTTCCTTTAGATTTCTCCTTCGTCCCCGCCTGCGGCAGGCAGGGAAATGACAAGGTGAGGTTTTTCCCTCTTATGATGAAAATTCCATCTCTACCGTTTTTCAGCAATAATCATTCTATTTCTTTGCTCCTTTGCGTCTTGGCGTGAAACAATTATCCTCTTGATTTGAGACAAGTTCTTTGTGAATTCCCTTTCCTTCTCTGCCTAAAGCCTTCCTTTAGATTTCTCCTTCGTCCCCGCCTGCGGCAGGCAGGGAAATGACAAGGTGAGGTTTTTCCCTCTTATGATGAAAATTCCATCTCTACCGTTTTTCAGCAATAATCATTCTATTTCTTTGCTCCTTTGCGTCTTGGCGTGAAACAATTATCCTCCCGACCCGGGAAACCCTAGTCATCGTGACCCTTTCTTCCCCCTTTTATATTCTATTGATTTTTAATATCTTAATTTCCAGAAACCCAAGACAGCCATGAACAAAAACCCTAACCCTTACCATGTTGACAAGCCCGGCAATCCCTCCACGGCTGCAAGCAGTAAAGTCAAACTTAATGACCGTTCCAACGGGAAACCCTTGAAGGTGCTTAGTGAGAAAGACTGGGATTTTTGGATACACAATGGCTTTGTGGTGGTAAAAAATGCCGTTTCCAAAGAGCAGGCTGCACAGACCGCGTCATTTTTATGGGAATTTGAGGATAAGGATCCTACTGACCCTGATACCTGGTACAAAAACCCCTACAATGAAATGGAAATGAAAGAGCTGGTGGGTACAGGAATGGTAGAAGTGTACAATCACCAGCAACTGTGGAACAACAGACAGGCGCCCAAAGTCTACGAGGCCTTTACGGATATTTGGGGGACAGAGAAGCTTTGGGTGACCATTGACAGGGCTAACCTGAATTTTCCCATTCGCCCCGGACATGAATACAAGGCCTTTATTCATTGGGACTACGATCCGGAAACCAAGCCTCAAAATGTGCAGGGCGTGCTTGCCCTCGCTGATCAGACGGATGAAAATATGGGTGGTTTTCAGTGTATACCAGAATTGTACAGGACTTATGATACTTGGAAATTGACACAGCCGCAGGACCGAAACATATTTATGCCGGATATCAGCCAATTTGAAAATGCCATAGTCAAAGTCAAATTGGAAGCGGGAGACCTGTTGATCTTCAACAGCCTGCTGCCCCATGGCATCCGCGCCAACAGGTCTGATCAGGTAAGGATTGCGCAGTATATATCTATGATGCCTGCCGAGGAGGAAAATGAGGAGCTACGGGAATGGCGGATCAACTCCTGGAAAAACCGGGTAGCTCCCACAGGTTATGCCTTTCCCGGAGATCCCCGCAATTGGGAGCAGACCAAGTATGAGAGAGCGGAATTGTCAGCATTAGGGAAAAAGTTGTTGGGGTTGGAAAGGTGGTAGCAGTAATCTTTTTTAATTTCTCTAAAAATGACCTTTTTCTCATTATTTTTTGCCATAAAGGCTAAAAGGCACTTAAGTTCAAGAAAGAATTTCTATCCATTCGTACATTGAGTTTAAAAGATATTTAGAATAATTTATTCATTGATTTACAGATTATTAAATTAATTAACTTAATTTTTTTATGTTTTATGTTTTATGTTTTATGTTTAAGAATGATAAAATAACTGCGCAGGGAAAATAAAATTTATCTATGGCATGTAGCCAATCATCTAAAAATTTAAAAATCCTAATTTATGAAAAAGCTATTATTTCTATTTTCTGTGTTAATGATGACAATTTGTATAACCAGTTTATTAGCGAATGACGAATCTCTTCCCGGAGATAATCCTGATTTGATGACTGCGGCGGCTGTACAAATAAAAAATGGTAATGGCGATGTAATTGGTACATCGTGTGTCCATTGTGATGCAGGGGGCTCCTGTCTTGTGGTAACCTGTTTGTGAAATTTATTTCAATAACCTTTATTATTATTGAATTATCGCAAAGGGCTTTCTTGTATATTGGTCAAGCCCTTTGCATTTTTTCTAGGTGATATTTCCCTATTGAAAAACTAAGTATCCTCAAAGAATTTAACCGAACTAAAATGAAAATATCACTTTTAAGATACCTGATAATTTCAGTGTGTATTCAAAGTTGTTTAAGTAAAAGTGAGGAATTTAAGGATTTTGATTTTTTTATTGAAAAAACTATTTCCTTTGAAAATGAAGCGTATTCTATTGACAATGTTGAATTTAGGGCTTTGGAGAATTCCTTGATTTTCGGATATGATATGACTAGGGCTGTTGTTTTTAAATTTGATGAAAACGGAAAACTTCTTAAATCCAATCGGTTTCAAAATGGTGAAAACGAAATTGATTTTTTAAATTTAGGAGATGTTTACCCAATAAATGAAGATTCAGTATTTGTTTTGGAATCAGGATATGATCAGCTTTTGCTTCTGGATAGTGACCTGAAGATTAAAGACTCTTGGAATATCAGAAAAATAACAGATTCAAAAGTAGCTGTTGGTCGCTCAAATCCACAAATAGTGAATTTCGAATATATTGAATACGATCCCTATATCACATTGGTTGCTTTGGATCCGAATTATAGTCTTAGACAGAAGGAGTTTTTTGAACAGTCTTTTTTAGCAGTAAAATTAAACTTAACTACAGGCGAATATAAAACACTTTTCAAGTACCCTAAAGAAACCCCATATAGAGAATATCTGTTTTGGGGTGATGAATCTCCGTATATCCTACTTCATGAAAGTGAATATTATCTTACATTTCCTCTTGATCCAAATCTTTACATTTTCAAGGAAGATTCAGATGATTATCAAGTCATCCGATATAGGGGATCATTGAATAAAAATGCTGTGGGAGTAAATTTTGGAATGAGCCAAAGCGAATTTTTATCAGACCATTACCTAGAGGTTTTTCATAACAATAATGACTTCCATTTGATATCAAGAAACATATTTTCGAAGGAAGGCAAAAATTATTTCGTTAGGGTTTCAAGAAGGGCGATAAACCAAAATAATTTTAAATTTCGGGATTTAAATTCTTTCAGAATTCAATATCCTGGACAAGATTACATTATTCAATTTATTGACTTAAGCAACCTTGAAAAAGATGTATTTTTTGAATTTAAACTACCAAAAGAATATAAAAATTGTCATTATATCGATGACAAGGCTAAACTTTATTTCAACAAAACTAATGAAGAAAGTGAAAAATATTCAATTGATGTGGTTGATTGGATTTTTGATAATTTTAATTAGCGGCTGTGGAAAGCCTGATTTCCAATCTCTTTCAGATCATTTTGAGATAAAAGATGCAACTTACAACTTAATTGTTACTTCAAACTTTGACTGTAGTACATGCATAGATCAAATAATTTTTGGAAAAAAAAGCTCAGTGAAATATTATGGAGTAATTTTTTCCCATTCAAAATTATCATCTCTTTCTGATTTCGAATATGCAGAAGAAACAGAAGATTGGATTTCTTGGACAGTTTTTCAAGACAGTGATTTATTCCTTGAAATAATTAGGGCTTCTTGCTCAATTCTTAACTGACTGATATTCAATTAAATAATTAACAAAAACATAACACAAAAACCCCGAAATCGGCTGTTTTAAGCTTTTTTCGGGGTTTTCTTTTTTGTATTTTAAGGTTGCAGAATAAAATACATCTGAAGATATGGCACAACTTTCTCTTTTCAAAAATTTCGAAGGATATTCTCCAAAATATAACTTTTTCAAGAATTCATTGTTGGGCAGAATCCACGACAGCATTCCCTGGGACGAACTTATCGACTGTCTTCCGGACGAACGGGTGGGCAGGGGTGCACCAAGCTGGTTTGGTGCAAAGGGTATGTTTGCACTCATGTTTTTGAAGGCCTACTTTAATATCAGTGACAGGCAATTGCTGGAGCGTTTCAATACGGATTGGTCACTTCAGTATTTCTGCGGCAAAGTACTTGCCGAAGACCAGCAGATAAAAGACATGACGATCATGACCCGTATAAGGGCATATATAGAAAGCCACTGTGA
>NZ_RPHB01000011.1:155000-156296 GCF_019343195.1 Arthrospiribacter ruber | reverse complement strand
CCCCCATCCCCTAAAACACAAAAAAGCCTCCCAGTTTCCTGAAAGGCTCTATAATAATGAGGCGGCGATCCCGACACTCGGGACAGGCTCTGCTCTCCCGTGCGCCGCGGCGTACCAGTACCATCGGCGCTGCAGGGCCTGTCCGCCTTGGTGGAGCTTATCCGCCACGGCGGAGCGGAACCGGAAGAGGTGGACCAAAAACAATCCTGATCAGGGCATCCAACCCTTCCCCCGGTACTGTAAACCCCAATACCCACTCTTCGCCTCTTTGTACTTCGTACTTCGTACATGGTACTTGGTACTATTACTCCTAAACACAAAAAAGCCTCCCAGTTTCCTGAAAGGCTCTATAATAATGAGGCGGCGATCCCGACATTCGGGACAGGCTCTACTCTCCCGTGCGCCGCGGCACACCTATCGGCGCTGCAGGGCTATTCACCTATCTTAGCTTATACTTGCTTTTTTCAGCTCAATCCCCTCAAAAAAAATCTTTGGAACAATCTCCTTTCATACATGCCCCAATATCCCCTTTAGCCATATATCAACTTTATTTCGCATCGGCATATTTCCACCTTATTTCACTTTCTATCTTTCACAATAAATCCAAGCCCCTATAAACGCCAAAAGCCCCCCAGTTTCCTGAAAGGCTCTATAATAATGGGGCGGCGACCTACTCTCCCGGGTGTAACCCCAGTACCATCGGCGCTGCAGGGCTTAACTTCTCTGTTCGGGATGGGAAGAGGTGGAACCCCTGCGCGAGGCCGCCATGTCTTGCTGTAACAGGTACAAAGTACCTTGTACAATGTATCCCAATTACAGTCCCCTCTCGGGGAAAATATCTTTGTTCTTTACGATAACCGAGTCTTGATTCTTGTCTCTTGGCTCCTGTATCTTTTTGATCATGTCTCGCAGAAAATGCAACAGCCCAAGGCGGGGCAAGCTTTCGGGCTATTAGTACTGCTCGGCTTTGTCATTGCTGACTTTACACCTGCAGCCTATCAACGTCATCGTCTCTGACGGCCCTGTTTGGAAGTCTCATCTCGGAGGGGGTTTCGCACTTAGATGCTTTCAGCGCTTATCCCTGCCCGACGTAGCTACCCGGCAGTGCAGTTGGCACCACAACCGGTACACCAGCGGTCGGTCCAACCCGGTCCTCTCGTACTAAGGTCAGATCTCCTCAAACTTCCCACGCCCGCAACAGATAGGGACCGAACTGTCTCACGACGTTCTGAACCCAGCTCGCGTGCCACTTTAATGGGCGAACAGCCCAACCCTTGGGACCTTCTCCAGCCCCAG
>NZ_RPHB01000011.1:0-150000 GCF_019343195.1 Arthrospiribacter ruber | reverse complement strand
ATGATGGATCTTGCAACTGGCTGTAGTTTAGACAATACTGCCCCGTAAGCGAATAAAGGAACAGGATACTTACTACAGCCCTTAATAACTACAGGCTTATCTAAAAAGTCTTCTGCATTTACTTTATCAAGTTCTCTTTGAAATAAGTATTGCTCCAAGTCATTCAAGTCTCCAATCACATATTCGATATTCTCCTTACCCAAATATGTCCCAACAAGCATGAAGGCCCAGTTTGGAATGATTGCATCAACCGTACAGGTTACTGCTACAAGGCTACCTTTTAATTCGCCCCAATTATAACTTTTTAAACCAGCTCTAAATTCCTTTTCCTTGATCACCAAGCCCTGAAAAAGAAAATTTTTCAAATCAAACAGTATCCGATTTTCTTTTCTGTAGAAATTCTCCAGATCCAAGGTAACAAGAGGACTATTAGCAACTCTGTTTACGATATCACTCATTGTAGTAAGGGATTTTTAGTAGATTTTAAAGCTATGAATTCCTTCAAATAATTTGGTTCAAAGTAGGCAAGGTCAACAAACTCTTTTTGGTTGAATTTCCGGAAAGCGATCTTACCAATACTTTTTGCAGTATTGACAAAACCTGGAAAGAAAGCGTTCGAATGATTTAAAACTTGTCTAAGTTTATCCGAACCATCTCCTACAAAAATCACCTCTCCTTTTTCCAACCAATTACTAAAAGTGGCTTGATCAATATCAAGAGCTTCCGTAGGAGAAAGCTCTTTCAAATCATAAGAATAAACAGAACAGTAAACCTCCATCCTTCTTGCATCCAACAAAGGAATAATAACACTTCCTTGTCTAATATCACATTCTGTAACTTGCTGTGCAAGCCCTTCTAAAGTATTTACCTCAATAAGCGGAACACCCAATGCGAACACAAAACCTTTGGCTGTAGAAACACCTATCCTCAACCCTGTATACGATCCTGGCCCACTTGAAACAGCAACAGCATCGATTTCTCTTTTATCTATCTTTGCAATATCGAAAATCTCATCAATCATCGGCATGATCATTTTACCATGTGAGTTTGGTGAACTGATCTCACTTAATGCCAATAAGCGGTCATTTTCGTGTAAAGCCACAGAACAAACCGATGTGGCAGTTTCGATCGATAAAATGATTGCCATTCCGGTTTATTTTTTAAGAAACGCCAAAACTCTTTTGAACTCATTTTGATCAATAAGCACTTCCAATGCTTTCTCAATATCTTCATCGTCATTTAGAGATGCCTCAACAACACCCTCTTGATAATAATATCTGGAAATCAACTCCTCTTTTAAAGCCGATTTTATCTCGTCTTTATAAGTAATAAGATCCTGCTCTTTGTTATGACTTACCTTTTTCTTGAGATCTTTTATTGTAGGTTGTATTTCTTCAAAATACTTTTCCTTCTCTGCATACTTAACTAGATCCTCTAAAGCCTTTTCGACATAGGTTGTATAATCGTATTCTTTGTCTTCCAACCAAGCAACAAATTCTTGGTACATTTCATCTGTGATTTTGAATTCCGAAGGGCTACCTATAGTTTCATTTTTTCTAAAAAACTCATTCCCATAATCGAAGATTAAACTCCTTGCCACCAAACTAAAAGTAATTGGCGCATAGGTTTTGGACTCGATTTTCTTATCCGGTTCAATACCTGCTCCATCTTTTACTATTCTTCCATTTTTGGTTTTGAATTCATTCCTTAAGGAATCTGGCACTGACTTGGAGTCTCCATTCTCATCTTTTTTACTATAATCTATGGCCTGAATACACCTCCCGCTTGGAATATAGTATTTAGCTGTGGTCACTTTGACTTGGGAGTTATATGATAAAGGAATGGTCGTCTGAACCAGGCCTTTGCCAAATGTTTTTCTCCCGACCAAAACAGCCCTGTCATAATCTTGAAGAGCACCGGCAACAATTTCTGCTGCCGAAGCACTTCGTTCATTGATCAATATTACTAATGGAATATCCTTATCTAAAGGAGATTTAGTTGTCTTATATGTAGCATTTACACTCTCAAGTTTACCGATAGTACTTACCACTTCCTTGCCTTTTGGAATAAAGAGGTTGACAACCTCAACTGCCTCTTTCAAAATCCCTCCAGGATTATCCCTCACATCCAAGACCAACCTATTTATTCCCTGTGATTTAAGATCTACTAACGCTTTTCTCACATCAGCCGCAGCATTAGTCGTGAAATCCGAAAGTTTAATATATCCCGTTTCTTCATCTATTTTACCATAGTAAGGAACATTGCTTATAACTATTTTCCTTCTGGTCAAATCTACTGAAATGGTATCCTCTCCCCTTTTCACTTGAACAAAAACCTCCGTATTGGCCGGTCCCTTTAGCAATCTTGAAATATCAGCAGTAGACTTATCAGTGACATTTACTGTATCTACTTTTAGCAATTCATCACCAATACGCAAACCTCCTGCTTGTGCAGGAAACCCCCTGTAAGGCATCAAAATCATATTTACACCAGTTCTGTTCCCAATCAAAGCTCCTACCCCACCATATTCACCAGTAGTCATCATCCTAAAATCATCTGAGTTTTCCTCCGGAATATATTCTGTATAAGGATCCAGCTCTTCCAGCATGGCGTTAATACCCACGGTAACAAGATGCTCTGGGTCAATTTCATCTACATAATAAGAATCCAACTCCCTTACCAAGGAAGCGAAAATATCAAGATTCTTAGCTAAAGAAAAAAGCTTATCATTTCGGTTGATAAATGAAAAAAGGGAAACTGCCACCAACAAGGCAACAATTGTAATAATGAGTTTATTTTTATGTCTGTTTTTCATTGACTTGGGCATTGAATTGGGCGTTAATTTTTTCAAGTATTTTAACCAGCTTACTCTGAATGGGTGAAAATTCACCAACCTCAGATGAAACGTAGATCAAAGCTATGAGTTTATTGGTTTTAGGGAAGTTTAACAAAAGATTTTTATTAAGCCTGTAAGCCTCCTTAATCCTTCTTTTGACTAGGTTACGATGAACCGCTTTTTTGATTTTCTTCTTTGAAACCGAAAAAAGTACCTGTACAGTTCCATCTTGACTTGAAGGCAAGTCCAATACCACCACTTTGAATGGGTATAAAAAAAAAGAGGAACCTTTATCAAAAAGTTCCTTTATTAACTTTTCAGAATGTAATCGTTCATTCTTTTTAAGTCTGAATTTCATAGCATCTGTATTTCGTATCAAAATACGGAAATTAAATGCCCGAAATTATTTCTTCAATGTTTTTTCTGAAGAAACAGTGAGTTTATGTCTTCCTTTTGCTCTTCTAGACTTCAATACTCTTCTTCCATTTGCGGTAGACATTCTTAGTCTGAACCCGTGCTTGTTTCTTCTTTTTCTACGAGAAGGTTGAAATGTTCTTTTCATGACGATATGCTTTTAATATTTTCCCTTTCCAAATTGATTCCTTTCAAGGTCACCCCATAAAGGACTGCAAAGATAGATACCTTTTTTTTATTTACAAATCAGCATTTTACTTTTGTTTCGTAACAACCCTTATAAAATGAAGTATATCATCTCACAAAAGTCCAAAGTCTCGCAATTTATCCAAATAAATTTCTCAATCTATTGTCAAAGAAATGAACCGGTAAGGCTTCAGGTAGCCGCTTGGCGTCCGGGCAGATATGAATTGGCGAATTTTGCAAAAAATATCAGAGGCTTTGAGATTGGCTCCTCTAGCATCCCTATCGCATTGAAGAAAGTAAGTAAAGATCAATGGGAATTCCAAGCAAGAGAAAGTGGAACAGTAGAAATAGCTTATGAATATTACTGCAGCAAAATGGATGCAGGAAGCTGCTGGACAGATGATAAAATGCTGTATTTAAATTTCAGCAACTTCATTTTCGCTGTAGCAGGACGGGAAAATGAAAGCATTGAAGTTCATCTTCAGTTGCCAAAAGATCACAAAGCTGCCACTGCTCTTCCTCAGATAGCACATGGGAAATGGCTTGCTGACAATTACCAACATCTAATAGACAGCCCCCTCCTTTCTGAAAAGAACCTACTTCATCAAGTTTACCAAGTAAATTCTTCTGACTTTCATATTTGGCTGTCAGGAAGTGTTCACTTTTCTACCGAAAAACTCATAGAAGTATTCAAAAAATTTACGGAATCTATGATTCGGGATTTTGGTGATTTCCCAGCAAAAGATTACCACTTTATCATACTTCTACTTCCATACGAACATTACCACGGCGTCGAACATGCATTTTCTACTGTAATTACCATTGGCCCAGATATTGAGCTTGCTGACAAGGAGAAGTTTGAAAGACTGATCGGGGTGAGCTCCCATGAGCTCTATCACTTTTGGAATGTTTGCAGAATCCGACCGACTGCTTTGTCTCCTTATGACCTTTCTAAAGAGGTATATCTGGAGGAAGGATTTATTCTAGAGGGTATCACCACTTTCATGGGAGATTATTATCTGAAAAAATCAGGTTATTGGTCCGAGCGGGAGCACCTTCTATCTTTAGAAAAAAAGCTTCAAAGAGAATCTGATAACTTAGGATGGAGAAATCAGACCATTATTGAGTCAAGTTTTGATCTGTGGCTGGATGGTTATCAAGAAGGTATTCCCGAGGATAAAGTAAATATCTACAACAGAGGGGCTCTAATAGCATTTTGTCTTGATACCTCATTAAAAGCCAATCAATCCAGTCTCTCTGAAATCATGAAGATTTTTTGGGAAAAATATGGGAGAGTAAAAAAAGGCTATTCTCTTAATGACTTCTTAGAAATAGTCAAAACCCAATCAAGCCCTTCTTATCAGTTGCTAAATGAGCTGCTAATAAAAAAAGTGGACATTTTTCACTATTTAAAAGCTGCCTTTGATCAAATAAATGTGCAGATAGATTATTCTTATGAGGATGATTATCTGCTTCACCATTTTGGAATACGTACCAATGATGATCTGGAAGTAAAGCAAGTTCACCCTGACGCTCAAGCTTATCAAGACTTTATGAAAGGTGATAAATTGTTATTTCTAAATGGAAATTCAATTTCGGGCATAAAAAATCTCAAATTAGAACATGATTCCATGATCACCATTAACAGATCTGGCAGGGAATTAATCCTAAAGCTTAAAAAAGAACAGTCTCAATTTTTCCCGAAGATCATATTGAAAAAGGGCTAACCCTTAAAAATAAAGAGCAAACATTTGATTTTTAAAGAGATACATGAGAAAAGGCATGCTTTTTTTTGTAAATTAAGGGTATCAACAAACCCAAAAATACTATGAACCTAACAACAAAAATAGAAGTATGGGCGGACTCCCATCATCCCGCATGGATTGATTATGTCCGTATAGCCTTGGGTATATTTATCCTTTACAAGGGTATCTTATTTATCTCCAATACAGAGGCTTTGCTCCAAACGGCCAGTAACGTCGACTTGGCTTTTTTCAGTATGGCTCTGGCTCATTATGTGGCTTTTGCGCATTTGGTTGGTGGGATTTTGATAGCATTCGGACTACTGACCCGCTTTGCGGTCCTGTTCCAACTTCCTATATTGTTTTTTGCTGTGTTTTTCGTAAACATCAACCAAGGTTTCCTGTCTGTGAGCAACAACCTAGAGTTTGAGATTTCCATCTTAGTCTTTGCACTTTTGATTGTATTTTTGATTTACGGTTCTGGAAAATTCTCAGTCGATCACTGGATGAAACAGCACCCAAATGAATAAAAAAAGGGAGCTGCTGAGCTCCCTTTTTTTATTCTTCACTATTACTGAATCAATTAAACTCCTCATCAGAAAGTTCTTGATTGAATTTCACTGAAACAACCTTGGCTTCCATTGCTGTAGGCAACATAGGGTTTTTGATGGTCATTTTCATTGGAAATTTGACTCCTTCTACTTCCTCGTAGTCACTGTAAGAAATGTCTCCAGTGGCTTCTGAACTGGTTCTCAACTTCAATCCTGAATCAACAGAATAATATTCAACTGTTTTTTGATTATTGGGAGTAGTAATGACCAGTTTATGCGCATCTTCTCCATCAATGTTCTCTGTTCCCTGTAGTTCAAGATTGTAACCAAAGCTTTCGTAATTCTCCTCTGGAAACACATATACTTGAGCTTTTAAAACCTGTATCATTTCCTCATTCAATTCCTCTTCTTGTCCCATCGCAGAAATTTTACCTTTCCCATTTGCGAGTACAGTTCGCTGTGCTACATTTCCCATGAAAGAAGTCTCCTGAACCATTCTTTCATTTTCACTGTCAGCAATCTGCTTCATTTCAATTTTTGCGCCTTGGAATTCAGCCTCCATATTGATAACCGCATTCTTGATTTTTGCTACGTTATCTTTACCGCCTACAGCTTTGATGTAATTGGAAATGACTGTGGAAGGATCGTTAAAAGAAGTTTTCACCTCTACAACATGAGGGTTTTCATTTGCGAAACCACTGCTGACAGGCAAGCTCATTACACATGCAATTGCTAATATCTTTAAATTTTTCATGGTCCTAAATTTTTTGTTTAAAATAAAAATAGGGAGGTAAACCCTCCCATAAAGGTAATTAATTCATGTCTTCTTCTGCAATAGGAACATTAAATTCCACTTTTTCCACTTTTGCTTCCAAAGGCATTGGGATCATAGGGGATTTAAGTACAGTCAGCATTGGATATTTTACTCCATCGACATCCTGGTATTCTGCAAAAAGCATTTCTCCGGTTTCAGCACTTTCTGACTTCAATTTCAGCCCGGAGTCAACGCTGTAATAGTTGATTGTCTTGGCTCCTGTAGGATTGGATATTACCAATTTGTACGCCTGCTCCCCATCTACATCATGAATACCATCAATTTCCATGGTATAGCCCATAAGGTCATAATGAAGTTCCGGGAAAATGAACATGCTCATTTTCGCAGCTTCAAACTGCTCATCAGTCAACTCTTGGGATTGGCCCATTGCTGTAACTTTAGCTTTACCATCCTTTATCACAGTATGTGAAGCAACATTTCCCATCATAGAAACCTTATTGGAGAAAGCCTGATTTTCCTCATCATATACATAAGACATATCCAATTTCATCCCTTGGATCTCGGCTGAAGATTCGATTTTTGAAGTTTTGATGCTTTTGGCATTATCTGCACCGCCGATAGCAGAAAGATAGGCCTGAATCACTGCTTCGGGAGTGATGCTATCATCCACAGCAACAGTCACCTCTGGCTCACCTGTATTATTAAATCTCTGTACTTCACCAAAAGCCATAAGGCCTTCTTGGACCTCTGAGCCATTGCCTACAACGGTTATGTACATGTTTTCAGGTTTAAGGATACGTTTTGCTGCAGCATTTACTTGATCTACTGTTAGGGCATTGAGCCGCTGAAGGTAGGTAGTGTAGTAATCCTGAGGTAAATTGTACCTTTCAATGTTCAAAAAGAAGTTCGCAATAGTTGAGGGACTCTCCAATGATCTTCCAAAGGATCCACTGAGATTGGCTTTAGCAGATGCCAACTCTTCCTCTGTGATACCATTATCTCTAAGATTCCGGATTTCATAAATAAATTCGTTTACCGCAGAATCCGTAGCAGAACCTCTTACACTTGAAAAAGCAGAAAAGGTGGCCACTAACTCATCCTGGCCTATTGAAGCATTTGCCCCATAAGTCCAGCTTTTGTCTTCCCTAAGGTTCATAAACAACCTAGAAGAAGCACCTCCGCCCAATACAAAACCTACAATTCTATTGGCCAGATAATCTTCTGAAGCCAAGCTGTTTTCTATTGGATAAGTAACATTGATGACAGACTGTTGGGAAGATGACCTGTCCACCAAAGCAACTACATTTTCAGATGGAGGCTGAGGCATGTCATACTCAAAAGTCGGTACTTCAGCTTTCTCCCATTTGGAAAAATGCTTGTCCACCAAAGATTTAGCAGTTGCCAAATCTACATCTCCAACAATGGCTAAATACGCAATATTAGGCCTGAAGAAAGTATTCACATATTGCTTGATATCATCTACTGTAACATTATCTACTGTCTTCTCGGTACTTACTTCACCATAAGGATGGTCGGTCCCATAGGCCAACTTCGTAGTCAAAGTATTGGAAATTCCATTTGGATCGTTCTTTTGCAAAGCCAAAGATGACTTTACCATTGTCTTTAGTTTTTCCAATTCTTCCTCAGGAAAAACGGCATTGTAAAGTACATCAGCCATCAATTCCAATACCTTTTCCTGGTTTTTGGTCAAGGTAGATGCACTTAGAGAAGTAGAAGATCCTGATATTCTTGCTCCAAGAAAATCTATTTCCTCGTTGAATTCGTCCTTAGGCCTATTGGTAGTACCTGCAGTAAGCATATCGCCTACAAAGCCGAGCATCCCTGCCTTGTCACCTTCCAAAACAGGATCTCTGTCTATAATAAGGGTATAAGAAACCCTAGGTAATTTTGAGTTTTGTACTACAAATACCTTTAACCCGTTGTCCAAGGTAAAGCTTTCAGCATTCCCAAGTTTGATTTCCGGGGCTGGGCCGGGTTCCGGCATTTTACTTCTATCTACCTGTGCTACGGCTGAAGTAGCGAACAGGGCCATTATAAAATATATGAATAACTTTTTCATTTCTCGTTTTGATTAAAGAGTGATCATTCTGTAGTCTGAGCCGATTTTGGAAGGTAGTTTAACACTACTCTACTGTCTTTGGTAAGGTACTGATTGGCTACCCTCTTGATATCTTCGGGCTTTACAGCTCTATATTTTTCCAACTTTTTATTGATATAGTCAGCTTCTCCGTAGAAAACATGGGCCTGTGCCAATTCCATGGCTATGTTAGCTACTGAACCAAGGCTATTGACATATTGGGTCTCTTTAATATTCAATAATTTGGTGAAATCATTATCACTGATTCCATTTTCTTTGACTTCTGCCAAAATCTCATCGACGGCGGTGTGTAGATCTTCTACTTCAATACCCATATTGGCAATGGCAAGGATTATAAACATGCCTCCATCTTCCAGGTTATTAGGGATGGCTGCCGCTTGAACAGCTTTCTGCGATTCATCCACCAGCTTTCTGTACATTAAGGAGCTCTTACCGGAAAGAAGGTAGGTGCTCAACAGATCCAATGCATAGTAGTCTTCGTGGTTTTTGGCTGGCATGATATACCCTTGAAAAACTGCTGGGAGCTGGATATTGTCATAAATATTATCTTTGATCTCCTCTGCCAGTCTTTCAATTTCGACATCAGGCCTTCTCATTTCTTTGGTTCCCTTCGGAATCTCTGAGAAATATTTCTTGACCATTTCTTCTGCCTCATCATATTCAAAATCACCTACCAAAGTCAAAGTGGCATTATTTGGCACATAAAAAGTCTTATAGAAATCCACAAATTCCTCTAAAGAGGCAGCATCCAAATGTTCAGCAGCACCAATTATCGGCCATCTGTAAGGGTGGTTGGTGTACAATCTTAGAGGCAATTCCCTCTGGAAGTTGCCATAAGGACGTTCTTCCATCACCTGCTTCATTTCCTGTTTGATCACTTCTCTTTGAGTGTCTACTCCGATCTGATCTACTTTAGCATGAAGCATTCTCTCGGACTCCAAGTACAAGGCCAATTCTAATTGATTGGAGGGCAAAATTTCATAATAGATAGTGTAATCCTGGCTTGTACCCGCATTGAGCGTACCACCAGCTGATTCCACTATTTCAAAATACTTGCCTCTAGGGATATTTTCTGTCCCTTCAAACATCAAGTGCTCAAAAAAATGGGCAAACCCAGTTCTTTCGGGATCCTCATTTTTTGAACCTACATGATAGAAAACAGTAGTAGCTACAATCGGAGTACTTCTGTCCTGGTGCAGGATTACATGCAATCCATTATCCAAGGTAAACTCCCTGAATTCAATTTTGGATTGGGCCAGTGCTGTAAGTGCCAGACATGCACTCAAAATCAGCGTAAAGCTTAACTTTCTCATACGAATTGGTTTAATTTTTCTTTAAGTACTTCTTATTGTCGAAACTTTACTCATTAATTTATTTAATAGCATAAATTCAATGATGATCGCAATGTTTTAAAAATTTGACGGGAAAATATAATTATATCTTTTCTCATGCAAATTAAATCTTAATTTTTTAGGGATGATAAAGGGTAAATTCTCTATTTTAAGCCTAAATTTTTTGGATAGACGGGACACACCTTTACGGTTTTCAACTTAAGGATTGAGCCTATTTAGTATTTCTTTCGCCTGATGCCATTTCAGTCTGGGCCCGAATTGACTGACAATTTTAGAACTAGCCATAGAAGCGAGCTTACCACTACTGGCATAGCTGTGGCCATTGGTAATACCATAAAGAAACGCTCCTGCAAACATGTCTCCAGCTCCATTGCTGTCTATCGCAGTAGTCTTATATGGTTCAATATCAATAAATGTGTCCCCATCAAAGATCATGGCTCCATTTTTCCCTTGTGTAATCACAAAATGTTTGGCAGCCTTTTTCATTTCTTCTCGGGCTTCTTCTAAAGTGTCTTTCCCTGTGTAAAGCATAGCTTCTTCTTCGTTTGCAAAAAGCAAATCCACACTTGGTCCGATCACATCGTCAAACCCTTCTTTGAAGTATTTGACCATGGCAGGATCCGAGAAAGTAAGTGCCACCTTAGTCCCAGCTTCTTCAGCGATTTTTTTTGCATGCATCATGGCTTCCTTCCCATTTGGTGAGGTTACAAGATATCCTTCAATGAATAGGTATTTGGAATCCTTGATTGCTGATTCATTGATTTCCTTAACAGAAAAGTTTTGAGTGATCCCCAAAAAGGTATTCATAGTCCTCTCTGAGTCTTCAGTCACCATTACCAAACATTTTCCGGTAATTCCGTCCTCCAGCTTATCAGGGTCTAGGTTATTATCTACACCTGATTCTTTCATGTCTTCGACAAAAAAGCGGCCCAATTCGTCATTGGCCACTTTACAACAATAATAGGATTTCCCTCCAAACTGGCTTACGGCAATCACAGAGTTAGCTGCTGATCCACCACACTGCTTTTTGGCCTCTTCAGTATTGATGACTCCCATCAACTCATTTTGACGGTATTCATCTACCAATGTCATCAGGCCCTTTTCTACCTGATTTTCTTCAAAAAACTTATCAGTGACTTTGAATTCTATATCCACCAGGGCATTACCGATTCCGGTTATATCGTACTTTTTCATTGTTATATTTAGATTGAAACTATTAACTTTATTTATTCAAATATGGGGTGTCTTTCAAAAGGCTTGGTCCTATCGAAGAGATACCTATATGTGTGATGCGTCTTAAAAATGGTAGCATTGAGCTGCTCACATACACGCATCATTTTCGGATTAAAATCCCCGATCCAATTCATTTCAATTGTTTCATAAGGGAAAGACTTTCTGGAAGCAAACTGTTCATTGTAAGCCATGATCATGGCTGATTCTACTCCCTTGCCCTGAAACTGCGGCACTACTCCAAATACCAATCCCAGCATTTTATCAGGCGGATTAAATTTTTGGTTCCACAAAAATTTCAACTTGCCCAACAAATCCATTTTGCCATTGACATGCTTAAAAATCTGGTTGATTTCAGGGATATTGATAAAAAAAGAAATGGGTTCTCCTTTATGGAACCCAAAATAAATCAGCCTCGGATCCATAATGGGTTTCATTTTTTTGAACATAAGCTGGGTCTCCTTCAATGCAAGACTTTTGCCCATGTGTCTCGCCCAAGCTTTGTTATAAACATCCATGAAATACTGAGGGGCTTTTTCCTGAAGTTCCTTGCCATAGATATGCCGAAACTCAAATTCCGGATCACCTAGAATTTTATTTGCCCGATCAATCATTTTCTCATCGAAGCCAACTCCCTTTACAGGCCTCATATAGGTATACTGCCTGAAGTACAACTGAAACCCATACTCCTCAAAAAAAGCCCTGTAATAATCAAAATTCCAAGGCATGTTGTAATTGGGCGGTGAAAAACCATCTACCAAAAGCCCCCACCATTTGTCTCTCTCTCCAAAATTGACCGGACCATCCATTGCTTCCATTCCCTCTGACTCCAGCCATTTTTTTGCGGTATCAAATAACAAAAAGGCTGCTTCTTTTTCTGGAATGCATTCAAAAAAACCTAAACCTCCGGTTGCTTGTTTTTCTTTCCACTTGGGATTGATAAAGGCAGCTATACGTCCAATGGTATCGCCATGCTCATTTTTCAACAACCATCTTTTGGCCTTTCCGCCTAGCTTAAAAAGCTTGTTGGTCTCGGGATGAAAAAGGCCCTGGATATCTTTATCCAAAGGCCTGATCCAATTTTTTTCATGTTTATAGAGCCTTACGGCAAACTCCAAAAACTCCTTTTCCTCTGCTGGATTCTTGACTTCCAGTGCAATCATACATGATACTTTTTGTATAAGAATTGCTAAAAATAGACAGAAAGGAACTCTTGACAAAACAAGTAGGGCAATACCTATTTTTTAGGCGCTCTATCGGGGTAATCCGTGATGATTCCATCAACACCCATTTCCAAAAGTTGCTGCATTTGCTCAGTCGTATTTACTGTCCAAGGTATCACTTTCATACCTTTCCCATGAAGGGATTCTACAGTTTCTTTCTTGATGGCAATAAAATACGGGGAATAAATTTCAGGCTGAAAACCAAGATCATCCAATTGCTCTTCATATTTGCTAGGATCCGTGACCAACATGGCTAGTTGAACATTTGGATATTTTTCACGCATATACTTCAAGACCCTAAAATCGAAAGACTGAATATTAACCCTTTCCCAGCCCAGCTTGGAGTTCAAAAGGCCAAACACTAAGTCCGAAAATTCTGAAGGTGATGGGTGATACTTTCCATCTCCATCAGGGAGACTTTTGATTTCAATGTTATAATTTGGTTTTTCCAGGCCAAAATCAGACACATATTTTTCTACTACATCTATCAAATCGACCAACCTTGGTTTTGCTGCATGAAAAAGCACCTGTTCTGGGAATGCAGACTGCGCTTTAGACCCACAGTCATACTGCTGTACTTCCTCCCAAGTCATTTTGTAAATATTGTGTGACCTGTCTCCGTTTGGAATTTCCATTCTATCGGGAGCAAGACAAATAGCAGGATTCATCCAAGGCTCATGGGAAACAATAACTTCACCATCTGCTGTGACGGCAAGATCAAGTTCTAAAGTAGTAGCTCCAAGGTCAAGAGCCTTGATCATGGCAGGAATGGTATTTTCAGGCATTATTCCTCTAGCACCACGATGTCCTTGTAGGTCATACGAATGCTGGGCAAAAGATGGAGACATTGATAAAAGGACTAAAATCAGACAAAGTGTATTTTTCATTTGCTTTTTTTACGGCAACCTACTTACAAAAATGCCTTTTGTCAAACGCCCCACTTTTAACAAATAGTTATTATTTTGTTCATTGTCATAACAAAAACAAAAAGCAATCAATTAAAAGGTCCTCGGAACCCTCCCGAACCCATCCGGCGCATTACTTGTATACCAGGGAACATACCATTTTGTCTAAGTCCACTATCCGAATTGAGATTAGGAAAGAGATCAGTGGGGCCCAGCATTCCTGCACTTCCTTCAACATCATTTTTATCAGACATAACTACTCCGTTCATGAAAGATTCCTCTCTGATTAAGGAACCTTTGATAGTATAAAATTTCCAATCGCCCTCTTCCAGTCCTTGATCAAATCTACCCACTTTAGCCACTTGTTCAGAATTTGGGTGGAAATATTGCCATACTCCCTGCTGAAGTCCATCCTGAAGCTGACCCCAAGCAATCTTATATCCCATCGGGTGATAATAGACGCGTGAACCGCTGCCGTTCTCAAAATTTCCCGCTTCAAGTATTTCTCCGTTCAATGCCCTAAATGGACTGAAGGCAAGCAAACGTCCATTCTCATACATTTCTTCCTGTAATACGTCTCCTGCTTTGGTTATCAGCTTCCAGCTACCAGACTTAAGATTTTCATCATAATGTCCTCTCCTCAAAATTTCAGGATGAATCTCTGTGATTTCGGTCCAAGCTCCCACTTTTTCACCTTCCGAGTATGCTCCCATAGTCAATACTCTTCCTTCAGGATCATAAACCTCCCACATCCCTTCTTCCATTCCGTTTTCGAAATTCCCAATGGTAGCCAAATTCCCATTTTCAAAATACTCTTTCCATTCCCCTACCTGAGCCCCATGCTCAAACTCCCCTTTTACTTTAACTTTACCGTTGGGAAAAAAAAGTTTGTACTCACCGTGTGGCTTGTGCTGGATGTATGTGATTAATTCCTGCAACTGACCATTGAGATGATATTTTTTCCATTCTCCAATCCTAACCCCCATAAAGTAGTTCTCCTCTGATTTCAATCTTCCATCCGGGTAGTAGTTTTTCCAATGACGGTGCATTTTCCCATCCAAAAACCTTCCGGTTTTTAAAGGCTTGCCAAACTCTGACAACTCCTGAAACTCACCGTCCAATACTCCTTCATTAAACATTGCGAAGGATTCAAGTTTTCCAGTGAGATAAAATGACTCAAATGGACCATGTGGTACATCATCCCTAAAAGTTATGACCCTGATGGGTGGATGCGTAATAAAGTTTTTCAAAAAATCCTTTTCATGCGCCAATTCAAACGTTTCCTCCTCTTTGAAAAATGGACTGTCTAAGTTTTTTCGCAGGTAAATCTTCCACTTACCTTCCTTCTTTCCATCCATAAGAGTTCCCTCTCCAACCAACTTATTGGTACCATAATACATTCTCACGAATCCATCACCATGCTGCTGAGCAGCCAAAGAAAAGGAAATAAAAAAGACAATTATCAGGAGTAGATTTTTCATAACAGTAATCACGTAAAAATTAAATAAAGGTTAAAATAAAAAAATCCATCGGTAATTCCGATGGATTAATGAAAATGTTTTAGTAGGTAAATTTTAAACAACCTTACCATAAAGGTCAAATTCAGTGGCATCTGTAATTTCAGCTTGCACAAAGTCTCCAATCCTACAGTAGTGTTGAGAAGCATCTATCAATACCTCATTGTCGACTTCTACAGAGTCGAATTCAGTACGGCCTACAAAGTATCCGTTTTCCTTTTTATCGATCAGGACTTTAAAAGTTTTCCCCACTTTCTCTTGGTTCAGATCAAAGCTGATTTGCTCCTGCACTTCCATCAGGGTATTGGCTCTTTGCTGTTTGACTTCTTCCGGAACATTATCTTCCATAGAATGTGCGTGGGTATTTTCCTCATGGGAATAAGTAAATACACCCAATCTTTCAAACTTCATCCTCTCTACAAAATCCACCATTTCCCTATATTCCTTTTCCCCTTCTCCTGGATGTCCGGTAATCAAAGTAGTCCTGATGGCAATCTCAGGAATCAGATCTCTTATCGAATGAATCAAGGCTTCCTGCTTTTCTCGGGTAGTTCCCCTTCTCATGGTTTTCAGAACTGAAGTAGAGCCATGTTGTAAAGGAATATCAAGGTAATTGCAGATATTGTCCCTTTCCTTCATCACCTCAATCACATCCATAGGAAACCCGGTAGGATAAGCATAGTGAAGCCTTATCCAATCTATTCCCTCCACATCCGAAAGTCTTCTCATCAATTCTGCGAGATTTCTTTTCCTATACAAGTCAAGACCATAATACGTCGAGTCTTGTGCAATGAGGAGCAGTTCTTTAGTTCCGTTAGCCGCTTTATGCTCGGCTTCCTTCACCAATTCTTCTATCGGTCTGGATACATGACCTCCTCTCATAAGCGGAATTGCACAGAATGAACAAGGACGGTCACAACCTTCGGAAATCTTCATATAAGCATAGTGGGCATTATGGGTAAGCAACCTTTCCCCTACCAGCTCATGTTTATAGTCTGCTTTGAATTTTTTCAATAGAGCAGGCAAATCCCTGGTTCCGAAATACGCATCTACCTGTGGAATTTCTTTTTCAAGGTCATCCTTGTATCTCTGGGAAAGGCATCCTGTCACATATACCTTTTCGACCAAACCTTTGTCCTTGGCTTCCACATATTGCAAAATGGTATCAATCGATTCTTGCTTGGCATTGTCAATGAACCCACAAGTATTGATGATGACGATATTATTGTCCTGGGAGCCTGATTCATGGCTCGCTTCAATACCATTTCCCTTGAGCTGGGTAAGTAATACTTCCGAGTCAACAAGATTCTTGGAGCATCCCATCGTAATGATGTTGACTTTATCTTTTTTTAATGTTCTCGCTTTCACTATTTTCCTTCTTTGGCTGCAAAGGTAGCTAAATATGGACAATTGACATGAATCCGGCAATAAATCCAATTCCAATCAGAATCCTACTATTTTATTAAAACAATGTTCCCAAATAGATTTTAGACTTCTTCAAAAACAGGTGTTTCGGAGGAAGTATTAATAAATCATTAAAAAATTGATCTTAATTCATCATTTATTTAAAAGTTACTTAATGATTTGTTTGAAGCTAGGCCGAGGATTATTTCTACTTTTGATGACGTACAGCAAACGAACATTTTTTCAAAATCCTTGCAATTTTTAGGCGTCGATGTGAATCGACGCCTTTGCTGTTTTTATACCATTTGTTTGTTTAATCAACTCCCCCTTCCTGTTTTCCTCAAAGAAATATCCGTGAGGTCTTTTATCTTGACTGGCTTTCCTGACTCTATACTGTTCCGTGCAGCTACTCCAACCAAGATTGACATGGCCCCATCTCTTGTTCCCGCAGATTGCCGGTAGGGGTCTTCCATTTTAGGATCTTTAAAAAGTTTGTCTTTAAGTCTGGAATCTCCCCCACCATGCCCCCCTCCACCATGAGGAATGGTTATTATTTCTGATTTTCCAAAATTCTTAGTAACCCGAATCTCGTCCTGGGCCTTTTCTTCCCACGGTTGCGACTCTTTGATCCAGGCATCTATTCTTCCTTTGGTCCCATTGAAGGCAATCCGGTAGCCTTCATACGGTGAATAAGTAGTAAGAGAATAACTTACCTGAACTCCATTCATGTACCGGATCTGAACCGCCATTTTATCATAGATATCAATATCTTCTCTGTAAACACAACCATCCCGTAAATACCCATCATGATGTTCATTATCCACGTACAAGTTTACCAAGTGCTGGTTCTTGGTAATATCCCAGTAAAAATCACAGGAATTTTGGTGCGGACAAGTCCTGCAATGGGTATGTCTAAATTTTCCGTTCTTCCCGTAAAATTCCAAGGCCCCAAAAGCATGTACCTCCTCAGGGTCTGAATCCAGCCACCAATTGAGTAAATCAAAATGATGGGTAGACTTATGCACCAACAGTGTTCCACCTTTTTCTTTGTATCCATGCCACCGCCGAAAATAATCCGCTCCATGAGAAGTGTCCAGGTACCAATGAAAATCTACAGAGGTAACTTCCCCAATTTCACCGGTTCGGATCAATTCATAGATTCTCTGCCTATGGGGCGAATACCTATAATTAAAAGTTACAATTACTGACTTACCGGATTTTCTCTCAGCATCCAAAATGGCCTGACACTTCATCTCATCTGTGGTCATAGGCTTTTCGGTTATCACATTACAGCCAAATTCCAAAGCTTTTATGATAAAAGTGTGGTGGGTATTGTCAACAGTGGTGACTATGACAACATCGGGTCTGGTATCCTGTAGCATATGGTCAAAATCCTCAAAAACCGGACAATCAACTCCAATATGTCTTTTTCCGAAATCAAGCCTTCCGGAGTTGTTGTCACAAAGCCCTACAAATGATACTAGATCCTTGTAATTGTTTTGGACGTCCCTTCCAAACATATTTACACCACGTATCCCCAATCCCACAAGTGCCAATTTCATCTTTTCCTCAGGCTTGTCATGTAAAGAAAGGGCTTGGGCAATACCGTTTAAAAATACCCCTCCGGCTGTGGCAGCGGAAGTTTTGGCTATGAAAGAGCGTCGGCTGATTTTTGAAGGTTGTTTCATCGGGATTCAGGTTATTTAGAGTTTCTAATAAAAATATAGATTCCAGTTAGTAATCCAATGGAAACCTACTTTAATTGATTTTCAGAAACTGCAAATAGATAATCACTATTTCCTGCAATTATCCAAGATTTCTGATTTAAACTTCCTGTCGTCATGGAGGATTTCAAAAAAGCCATTGAGATAATCCCTAATTCTGTCCATTTCTTTGGAATCGAATAAAAATTCGTGTTTTTCCATCACCTCAGATATTGCAGGTTGCAATCTTATAAACTCCTCTCTAGTATGGTCGAACAAACTCTCCTCCCAACAAACGCCTCTATACAAGCGCTGCCTCACCGTCTTTATGGGAAGCAATTCGCTGACTCTTGCATAATAGGCATTGACAAGTCCGGACATATCAAAATCGTAAGGCAATGGGACATATTTTCCTTGGCCCAAAGTCATCATAGTGATATTATGCTGTGCCATAGTGGACCAATCCGTATTAGCGATCATCATTTGAAAAAAGTCATGGCGGATTCCGATAGAGTCCTGCACTCTAAATGGGCTTAACCTGAGATCTTTTACCAACTGTCCTCCAAAACGCTTGGCCACCATCTGATCATCTTCTATGAGAATTCCCTGAAGCTGATAAGTTTTGGTTTTCTTATTTGAAAAATCGGTGATATTCAGTTTCACAAGCCTTGTTTTAAAAAAATAAGGATTGACTTCTTCATACAGTTTATAGGCAAGGTATTCTTTCCTGATCAGTTTATCCCCATCCCCACTCTCTGAGCAAGGAAGTACCAATTTCAGGTTTTTGTGATTCTCAAAAATACCTCCTGCTCTCTTTTTCTTTTTTAACCTAAGCTTGAGTGGGGGCAACTGGCACTTGTCTCTTCGAAAGTTCCCCCTTGCCCTGACCTCTGCTTCTACAGAATCAACTGTGCCATTTTCCTCAAATTTTATCCAAACAGGAAACCTTTCGGATTTCTCTTTTGACTTATGAATTTCTTTAAATGAAAAACCAAAATTCAAAATCAGCTCCTCTTCACTTTCAAATAGATCATTAGGCGCCTGAGCCCAAACAGATTTTGAGAAAAAAATTAAGCTCATGGCAGCCAAAAAGCAAAACAGAGACTTTGAATTCATGAATTGAAAAGAATATGATGTCTTTGTTTTTGCCATTGAAATCATGTTTTACATCTAAAAAAACAAATCCTCCTATTTGGAAACCATTTAGGTTAAACTCTCATATCACATAATAAATTTACACTTTTTATACCTGATAACCAGAATACTTCATAAACATCAAAAGAACATAAAGGCTATAAAAACCACGGTTCCCAAAGCGATCCCTACCATAAATAAGCTATAAGCCTGTCCTAGAAGTCTATACTTTCTATCAAGTACAAGCCCTTGCCTGTACAAGGCCACTGTTAGGTGTTGATTGACCAATTCCTTTGAGCCCAAGACTTGACGGACCTCATTGAGATAAGCATCCAAACTCATTGCAGAACTGTCCCCAAAGAAAAGAACACTCCCCTTTTCGGGCTGATAAGGTTTAGAGTCCCTGAGAATCAACCTGGGCTTGGCAGCTTTGACAGCCAAAATCGTGGAAACCAAGCAACAGGTCAAAAGGATTCCCAATGGGAGTAAGAAACGCAAACCAAGATTTTCAAACTGGCTGGCGATTGCCCCATATCCCGAAATGGCAATAATGGCAGAAATCACCAAGGTATTGACACTGATAAGCATGTTGGCCTTATTATCAGCAATCTGAAGCAACCCAATGCTGTTTTTGTAAGCTACCCTGAAAAATGTCTGGCTTTGTTTATCTGCTTTTCCCGATCGAGGCTTATCGTATTCTGTCATAGTCTTTTGGCTATATCTTTCCTAAGATAGGAAAATAAATTCCCATCTTTAGACTTCATCAGCAGAGAAAAATAAACAGCCTGATTTTAATTTTGTATATGGGTCGTGAAAAAAAATCTGACTTTCGTTCACTCACCAATCAATCACGAAAGAAGTTAAGAATCACATGTCACATAAAAAACTAATTGACAGCAATTGACACATTAAAACTATGGGACAAGCCATTTGCCGATCCAAGAGCCTTCCAAAAAATCAAATTTGGCACGAAGGTGTTCCAGACCATTAAGCTGCAATGCTTCTATTTCTACTGGTTTAAGCTCCAAAACACAGAAATATCCCTGTCCCGTCATGTTCTCATGCCAATCATGGCCTTGGTTGGGGTTATCAATTTCCTTTCCCGGCGCCAACTTTGAGTGGTACGCTTTCCGACCTTCTCCCTGAACATTCTGCCAAAAGTCCTCTGTTACTTCATTGTTAAAATGGACTATTACTTCGGCTTGGATCCTGATCTGAATGCGTTTTACCGGGTGATAAAATAAAAGTGCCACTTTTGGATTTGTCTTAATGTGTTGGATTTTGGTAGTTCTATAATCGGCAAAAACAGTTAAAGTCAAATCTTCCTTTACCTTCCTCAAGACTACATACCTGCTTTCCACCCCCTCGATTCCCTGAGAGGACAAAATCAAAAACCTGAATGGATGCTTTTTGTCCAAGACACCTCTGTTGAGTTCATGCTTAATGTCCTGAAACACATTTTTAAGGGAGTCTTCCGGTTTTATAAGCATTACTGTTCTATTGAATTGGCTTCAAAATACACCACATCACCTTCCTCAAGCTCAAATTGCACCTCAATGGGATTGCAACAGACTTCGCAATCCTCAATATATCTCTGCTGCATGACGGAAGGATCCAGCAGCATAGAGATTTCGGCCATACAGTAGGGACATGTAAAATAGTGTTCTAACATACCGAGAAAACATAGTCTGATATATAAAGTTTAAAAACTCAGCTGAATCCTGGTTTCATTTTATACATATCCGCATTTAGACCAATAACTATTTTAAATAAGTGCCCAGATCAACCCGATACTAATAGATATTCGATATTTATTGATATTGGCTTGAAATCAAAGGTTTATTCCAATATTCAGATCCTACTGGCATAAAAGAGGTTAATCATTTTTTTTATAAAAAAAGCGGCCTATTTGCAAAGGCCGCTTTGAAAAGGGGATTTATACCTCGACGTTTTCTACGTTTTTGAAGTAAACTTGCTTATCAGCATCCAAGT
This sequence comes from Arthrospiribacter ruber, assembly GCF_019343195.1. Lineage (GTDB taxonomy): Bacteria > Bacteroidota > Bacteroidia > Cytophagales > Cyclobacteriaceae > Arthrospiribacter > Arthrospiribacter ruber. The sequence goes on along the minus strand of NZ_RPHB01000011.1, from coordinate 128,917 downwards.
CCACCAATACTGCCGAGTCATTTTTGATATAACCCGACAAAATCTGCTTAGAAAGTTCATTCAATATCAGGCGCTGCATGGTTCTTTTTAGAGGTCTTGCTCCAAATTGAGGATCAAAACCAACTTCGCCCAAGTAATCTAACACTTCGTGTGTGGCATCGATTTCTATATTGCTTTCAGACAGTCTCTTTTGGATTTCCTTCCATTGTATGTCAACGATTTTTCTGATCACGGACTTGTTCAGAGGCTCAAACATGATCGTCTCATCAATCCTATTGAGAAACTCAGGTCTTACCGACTTTTTAAGCAGCTCAAATACTTCAGTTTTGGTTTTCTCCATTACCTCTTCTTTGTTCCACTCTTCGATTTCCGCGAATCTTTCCTGGATGAGGTGAGAGCCTATATTGGTAGTCAGGATAATAATGGTATTCTTGAAGTTCGCAATCCTGCCTTTATTATCAGTCAGCCTGCCATCATCCAATACCTGCAAGAGAATGTTGAAAACATCTGGATGGGCTTTTTCAATTTCATCCAATAGAACCACAGAATATGGCTTCCTCCTGACGGATTCGGTCAGCTGGCCACCCTCATCATATCCCACATATCCCGGAGGTGCTCCTACCAGCCTGCTGACTGCGTGTCTTTCCTGATATTCGGACATATCTATCCTGACCATTGCATTTTCATCATTGAAGAGGTATTCAGCCAGGGCTTTGGCAAGCTCCGTTTTTCCCACTCCAGTGGTACCCATGAAGATAAATGAACCGATAGGCCTTTTTGGATCCTGCAATCCTGCCCTACTTCTTCTTACTGCATCAGATAGTGCTGTAATGGCTTCAGTTTGCCCGGCTACCCTTCTACCCAATTCATCTTCCAAGTGAAGCAATTTTTCCCTTTCACTTTGGATCATTTTGGACAAAGGTATTCCGGTCCATTTGGAGACCACTGCGGCAATGTCTTCATTGTCCACTTCTTCTTTGAGCAAAGGAGAGCCCTGTTGCATTTCATTCAATTGCGACTGGAATTCCTGAAGTTTATTTTCAGCCTCTACAATTTTACCGTACCTGATTTCAGCAACCTTACCGAAATCACCCGCTCTTTCGGCCTGTTCGGCTTCAAGTTTGAGTTTGTCGATATTCTCCTTTTGATTTCTGATTCCGGTAATGACAGCCTTTTCTGATTCCCACTTGGCTTTTACGGATTGCCTTTTTTCTGAAAGTTCTGCGATCTCTTTGCTGAGTATGGCCTCTTTGTCTTTATTATTCTCTCTTCTGATAGCCTCTCTTTCTATTTCCAACTGCATGACCCTTCTATTGAGTTCATCCAATTCCTGTGGCAGGGAGTCAATTTCCATCCTTAGCTTAGCTGCAGCCTCGTCCATTAAGTCAATGGCTTTATCCGGCAGAAACCTATCTGAAATATACCTCTGGGACAGCTCCACTGCGGCAATCACAGCATCATCCTTAATTCTCACCCCGTGATGAAGTTCATATTTATCCTTGATCCCCCTCAGGATAGAAATGGCATCTGCTGCATCCGGTTCATCGACCATTACCGATTGAAACCTTCTTTCAAGAGCCTTGTCTTTTTCTATATATTTCTGGTATTCTTTTAGCGTGGTGGCTCCTATTGCATGTAACTCGCCTCTCGCAAGAGCCGGTTTGAGGAGGTTGGCTGCATCCATGGCACCCTCTCCTCCGCCTCCGGCACCTATAAGAGTGTGAATCTCATCAATGAATAGGATAATTTCTCCTTCCGAGTCTGTGACCTCCTTAATTACAGCTTTCAATCTTTCCTCAAATTCACCTTTATATTTGGCACCCGCTACCAACAGACCCATATCCAATGAAATGAGGGTCTTTGACTTTAGATTTTCGGGAACATCTCCACTGATAATCCTTTGTGCCAAGCCCTCCACTATAGCTGTTTTTCCCACTCCGGGTTCTCCTAAAAGGATAGGGTTATTTTTTGTCCTTCTTGCCAAAATCTGCAATACCCTTCTTATTTCCTCATCTCTTCCAATGACTGGGTCTATTTTACCTTTTTTGGCAAGTTCATTTAGGTTCTTGGAATACTTTTCCAATGCCCTGTACTTTGATTCTGCGTTTTGATCTGTCACTTTGTTTCCTTTTCTTAATTCTTTGATCGCTTCAATCAGAGATTTTTCATTTGCTCCCTGATCTTTTAGCATTTGTGCAGTTTTGTCGTCTCCGCTTACGATCCCCAAAATCAAGTGCTCAATGGCAACAAATTCATCCCCGAATGTTTTGAGGTATTCCTTTGACTTTGTCAAAACCTGATTGGATGCAGTAGACAGGTATGGTTGCTGCCCACTTGCCTTTGGCAGGGCAGTGATGACCTCATCCACTTTATTGAGCAGGAGATTTTTATTTATTGCTGTTTTCTTAAATAAGAAATCAACTACATTCTCATCTTCAGTCAGAATGCCTTTCATCAAATGGGCCGGCTCGATGGCCTGTTGCTGGGAAGACATAGCGAGTTCAGCGGCCTTTTGGATCGCTTCTTGGGATTTTATGGTAAATTGCTTGAAGTCCATGTTCTTTTGGTTTAGTTCGCTTTTCACATCCCTATCAAAAAAATCACCAACTTAAAAATCAAAGAATAACCTGAAATTATGTCCGGATTTCAAGAGAAACACCTGAAAAGTAAGACTTTTTGACATTAAAAAAACCGGAGATTTTACTCCGGCTTTCATTCCTTTTGATCAAATAGACCTTTTCAATCCTTTTCCTCATCGTTGCTGCTTGACCAGCTTCCAGTGGAGTACCGGTCTATGTCCCTACGGTATTTATCCATATTGGCTTGAGCCTGTTGTACAGCTATTTCGGTTTTTTTGAGATTCAGTTCCATTTTAGCTATATCTGCATCGGACTTTTTACCTTTTTGCTTGGCTTTCTCGATAGCAAGGTTTTGTTTGGCAAATTTAATCTCAGCCTTTTGTTTAGCATTCAGGGCTTTATCATAATTTTTCTGAGCCTTTTGAAGGTTGGAAATTCTCTTTTCCTCAGCCTTTACGGCAGCTTCTGCTTGCTTCTGTTCTTTTTTTTCCGCTTTGAGTTCAGCCTTTTCTTGGGCCAAAGCCCTTTTTTCTTCTTTCAGTTCTTTTTTCAGGGCTTCTTTCTCTTCCTTCGTGAGCTCTTGAGACTCTTGAGCTTGTAGAGAAGCTGAGGATAGAATTAGCAATATTGAGCAAACAAATGCTATAAAATTTTTCATAAGAATCATGGTTTAATTCAATTTCAAAATAGAGTAATTATGGATAATCTCCTATTTAAATTCGAAATTTATCAAAAAAGTTATGGTTCAATTAGAATTTTTCGAATTAACTCCTCTCTAAAATGAAAACCAACAGAATAAATTGATAAATTAATGCGCTAAACAAGGCCTATAAATGGATTTTGATTTCACCTATAACATTCTTGCAATACCTGTTTTTATCACAAGTATCATTTTCCTTTTTTTGGCCGTAATTGTGTTTAACAAAAAAGGCGACAATGGGGAGAGTTACTTTGGAGGTCTATTGGTCGGTTGTTTTTTATATGCTTTTTTCTACGGTTTTGAGCTTTTAGGAACAAATGATTTCACCATAATTCTAACCTACAAATTACAATATATTGGGGGAGCGGCCATCACACCGTTTTTACTGCTTTTTACATTAAAATATTCGGGGAATGAAAGATTTTTAATATATCCTATTCCTACGCTCTTATTTGTCATTAGCAGTATATTTGTATTGGCTCTTTTCACCAATGACCTTCATGGTTATTTCTATCCATTCATCTCCTCAGAATACAATGGGCTGTTCAATGCAATTACTTACCAAAAAGGCCCATTGGACATTGCTTATGAGGGGTATAATAACTTCTTGATCGTACTTTCTACCCTTGTTTTGATCAAGATGTATCTTTCTGTTGCCAAGCCCTATAAAAAACAAGTTTTGGTATTGTTAATAGGCACGACTATTCCTTGGTCTGCACACAGCATGGCCTTGCTTGGGTTTAACTATTACAATTTTGACTTTGTCCCATTGACTCTTCTTTTGAGTGCAATTTTTATCTATAGGGGATTGTTCAGGCATGGTCTGTTCCAAAGAACCCCAGTAGCATTTAAAACCATTTTTGAAAACCTCTCCGACGGGATACTCATTTTAGACCAAAAACATAACATTATCGCTTCAAACAAAAAAGCAAATGCTATCTTAAACAATCCCAAACAACAGTTACATGGCGCTAACATCAGTCTACTTTTTGACAAAAATCCAGAATTGAAGAACTTATTTGAAGAAAATTCTTCAGAAAAGGAAATTGAAATCTCTGATCTTAACAATGGGATTTTTATTTCATGCTTTATCAAACGAGCATCCGAAGAAAATCTCCTTTATCTATTTTTGAGGGATATCAGCACACAAAAGCTAGCTGAGGAAAGAATCAGACAAAATGAAGGAAAGTTACAGCGTATCAATACAGCCTTGCTTAGGAATGAGAAAATGCTCACCTCCATAGCATTTGCCACAAAAGAATTACTTTCAAATTCTGATTTGATAAAGGCGATCCAAAAAGCGATCTCTATTCTAGGTGATGGTGCAGGTGCAGATAGAGCCTATCTTTTTGAAAACAAAATTGACGAAGGAGGTAATTATTTCAGCTCTCAAAGATTCGAATGGAGAGGACTAGGAGTGGAGCCCGAAATCGACAACCCAAACCTGCAGGATCTCCCCATAGGACTATTTGGCGAATCCATGGAATACTTGCTTAAGAATCAGATATACACCAATATCGTCAGCCAAATTGAAGACCCTGGGCTAAAAGGTCTTTTAGAGAGCCAGGAAATAGTTTCCATTTTGTTGATTCCAATTTTTGTCGAAAAAAATTTCTGGGGATTTGTAGGGTTTGATGATTGTCAAAAAGAAAAAATTTGGAGTGAGGGGGAAACCGCACTGTTGATCAGCTTTGCTGAAAGTATATCCAATGCCATAGAAAGAAGAAATATGGAAGAGAGCCTCCGTATTTCCATGCAAAATGCCAAGGAGGCCAGTGTAGCCAAATCTGAATTTCTAGCCAATATGAGCCATGAAATCAGGACCCCATTAAATGGGATTGTGGGCTTTTCGGACCTATTAATGAAAACCAGTCTTAATGCTACACAAAAAGAATTTCTTAAATCCATTGTAGACTCGGGGCACCTTTTGCTTGACTTGGTCAATGATGTCCTTGATTTCTCTAAAATTGAAGCAGGGAAACTTGAACTCAGTCCCGAAAAAGTCCACCTATCACAACTTGCCCATGAATCCGCCCAGCTGATACGACCTATGGTAGAAGAGAAAGGATTGGAGTTTTCAGTATTTATTGACCCTAAACTTCCTGAACATTTGTATGCAGATTCTACCAGGTTGAAACAAGTCTTGATTAATCTATTGAGTAATGCTGCCAAATTTACCAAAGTAGGGAAAATCGATCTGGAAATCACCCACTTAGAAGATAAAGGTCGTGATCAGGTACACTTTGAGCTCGCTGTAAAGGATACAGGCATAGGTATCTCGGAAGAAAAAAGGGACTTGATTTTTGAAGCATTTGCGCAGGAGGATAATTCCACCACAAGAAAGTATGGAGGAACAGGGCTAGGTCTGTCCATCAGCAATAAAATCCTTCACCTGATGGGAAGCAAAATGGAGCTCAGTACTCAAATAGGTAAGGGTAGCAGATTTAGCTTTAAACTTATTTTACCAAAATACAAAGAACAGGAACAAGTAAAATCCAGCCCTGGAAAAACCCTGGAAAATAAGGAAAAATCTAACAGCCAGCCTGTTCAAAAAGAAAAAGTTAAAATTTTACTTGTAGACGACAATCCGGTAAACATGCTGCTTGCTAAAACAATAGTCAAAAATATAGTCCCCTCTTGCATTACTTTGGAAGCTAACAATGGACTGCAAGCAGTGGAAAGATTCAAAGAAGCCTCTCCTCACATGATTTTCATGGACATTCAGATGCCTGAGATGAGCGGATATGAAGCAACAATAGAAATCCGGAAATTAGAAAACGGGCAATCAAGAGTACCTATAGTAGCGCTTACAGCAGGCACCGTAAAAGGGGAAATGGACCGGTGCTTGGAAGCAGGCATGGATGACTATCTGTCTAAGCCTGTAGTGGTAGCTGATATACAGAAAAAAATAGAAAAATTTCTCCAAATCGAGGATCCAAAAGATGAAGACGCACCTATCCTTTCAAAACTGGAGGAATTCCGAAATTCAGATCCTGAATTTTTTAAAGAATTGGTAATGGTAAGCAAAGAGAATCTGGGCAAATTAAAACATGACCTGAATCTTATCTGGAACAGTACAAAGGACCAAAAAAGTATTAAGCAAACCTGTCACGCCATCAAAGGAGTGGCCTTAAATCTTAACTTGAACAAATTAAGCGGACTGGTGATCAAAGTGGAAGAATATGAAAAACTAAGCAGTACTGACTTAGATAACCTGATTTCAGAAATTCATCAGGAACTGGATGTTGTTATTCATGCCCTAGATACGGAAATTGAAAAGGCAGGATAACTATTAGTTATTACATTCATTTCCTTCAAAAAATGTTGTAGTTTTTCTGCTTCAGAAAACTGTTAATATGTATATCCGCAATTATACCACTAACCAATTCAAATAAGGGCCTAAATAAATCCGATATAAATAGATATTGGATATTCATTGATATTGGCTAGAAATCATAGGTTTGTTCCATTATTTAGGCTCTACTGGTAAGTAAGGGGATAATCATGTCTGTTAAAATAAAAAAGGAAGCTTCAAAATGAGGCTTGCTTTCGATAATTTAATAAACTAAACTTTATATTCTTAGAAATTCACCTGCGCCTGTAACCTCAACAGGCTTCCTTTTTGCCTATTGTCCGGATTAAGCGAATTTTCAAAAGTCCTATCTGAAATGGTATACATGGCCACCAGTTCAAAGTTCTTATTTGGTTGCCATTCTACCCCGATTTCAAGTTCATTGACTCTATGTCTAGTGGCATCCAGTTCGAATTTTTTACCGCCTTTATAGTAATGATATCTCGAAAAAGGAATAAAGATATCCTTCCCCTTTCTAAGAAAATAATTGGCCATGACATATCCGCCCCTCAAAGGTGCATCGACCACATCGTTGGTTTCCGGGTCGTACTCTGGTCCTCTACCCCAGTTGAATTCGGCCTGCACCCCAAAAGGCTGCGGGTAAACTACTATAGTGGGGCCATACCTAAACTCTTCAAACTCTGTCTGATCAAAATCTGTCTGGGTATTTCTGTTGATTACAAATTTCCCCGTATATGCCTGGAATGATGCTTCCACGAACTGACCTGAAGGAAGTTCCCAAGGATAGGATGCCCTACTGACAATGTGAAAGTTATTGTTTCGTTCAGGCAAATTAGCCGTCTGACCATTATATAAGCCCAGACCAAACACCCCGTAATCTCCTGACCCTTTAAGCCCAGACGCTACAAGGTAATTGAATCTTTGTCTGATTTCAGATGGAGCATAGTAAAAGAAGACCCCCAGGTCACGTTCGTTCAATACTGCCGAATTCAGGCCATCATTACGGTCTAAAGGAAGCCTGTTTTGGCTGGATTGAAGGTTTTCAAAGCCGAATGGCACTTTAGATTGGCCAATCCTCAACCTGAATTCCTGCTTGGCGTCCAAACCAAGGTCAAAATAAGCATCCCTGATTTGTGCAAAGTTGTTTCCTCCGGAAGCCAAATCAGGCTGGATATACATGAAAATTCTCTCGTGAATTTGACCTGAAAAGATCATCCTGATCCGTCTAAAGAAAAAGCCCCCTGCATCACCTCCCCAAGAGCGGTCACACTGAGCACATTGAAGGTCTGGGTTGGTTTCAAACAACCCGTTATACCGCATCTGGGCATATCCACGAAGCTGAATGGTTTCATACCAAGGCTTTTTGATCTGTTGGCTGACCGGTGCAGCGTTGTTTAGGGAATCTTCTTTGACGTTCCTTGCAAAAACGTCTGTGAAGATCATGAAGATTATGATCCCTGCGAAAATTTTCCGCATCATTGATAAATGGGTTAAGTAATTGAATACTTATTGTACAGCGATACAAAGGTGAGAACCCAATATTTCTTTATAATGATGGGGATGTTATCAATTTGTTAACAGAAAAATAGAGTTGAATTAACTTTAAACATGCATTTATACCCAAAAATGGCCTTTTAATGAAATATCAGAGGCAAGACCTAGTTTAAAGCCACATTAAGGCAATGTTAACAAGAAACCAATGTTAAAAAATGCTTAAAAAATTGTTATCAAAAATCTCACTGAATGGGTTTCAACACGGTAGTTTTTATCCCAATTATTTCAGAAAGCTCAATATATTCTTTACATCCAACTCTCTGTAATCCTCTATGTAAAGGTCACATACAGGTAATTCCTCTTTGGTATGGGAAGAAAGTACGCCTACCACTTTCATCCCTGCATTTTTGGCCGCTGTCACTCCTGAAAACGAATCCTCAAAAACCACACATTGCTCTGGCACCATCTCCAGGTTGTTGGCAGACTTTAAGTATACTTCAGGATCGGGTTTATGCTTTTTCACATCCTCACTGGCCAAGATGGATTCCATTTTTTCTACAATCCCAAGCTTGCCGATAATCAATTCCAAATTTGCCCTTGGTGCAGAAGTGGCCACTCCTGTGAGTAATCCATTTTCTTTTAGGGATTCAAAAAACTCCAAAAACCCATTGATCGGATTAACTTTATCTTGATAAATCTCTCTGAACAAGCTTTCCTTTTCATCTTCCAACTCCAACAGTTCATTTCCTTCCACCTTCCTTTCCAAGAAATGACTCATTATATAGGAGTTGCTTTTCCCATACATGTGCAAGGCAAACTCTTCTTCAGTAGGGTAAAGTCCCCTCTTGGCAAAAAATTCCTGAAAAGCTACAGAATGAAATGGATTGGTATGGCAGATTACTCCGTCCATGTCGAAAATAATGGCTTTTTTCATTGGTTTAATAGGCTTTTTGGTTTGGTAAAGCTAACAATAAAAGAAAATAAGACTTATATCACAGAAAACTATAGTTCTGCCGTAGTTTGTATATTTAAATATTGTCCAGTTTTTATGGAAATCCCTTCAATATTTCAAATATCTTGGAGGGATCTTTTTTCAGAAATTTTCACATTCCAATCTTAGAAAATATCTATGAATATCCAATATCCATAAATATCTGTTGACAATTTTTCAATAGTATTTCAACTGTATTTCCAGAATCTAAAGCTCAAACTCCTTTACCACCTTCTCAATGATATCACAGCAATCATGAAGCTGATCTTCTGTCATCACCAAAGGAGGGGCAAAACGGATGATATTGCCATGGGTAGGTTTGGCCAAAAGTCCATTCTCAGCCAATTTCATACACATATCCCAAGCAGTACTGCTATCTTGGGTATCATTCACCACTACAGCATTGAGCAAGCCCTTTCCTCTGACCAGTTTCAGTATTTTATACTTGTCGACCAAAAGCTGCATGCGCTCACGGAATATGTTCCCTAGTTTTCGGGCATTCAATGCCAAACGCTCATCCCTGATCACTTCCAAAGCTGTCATGGCTACTTTAACTCCTAAGGGGTTGCCTCCAAAGGTGGAACCATGCTGTCCCGGTTTGATGACTTCCATGATATGATTATCAGCCAAAACAGCCGATACCGGATAGAATCCTCCTGAAATCGCTTTTCCTAAGATCAGCATATCAGGTCTAGTGTAGGTCTCTTGCTTTTCACAATGCCCCTCACAGCTACAATTCCCACATACCGCCAATAATGAGCCTGTTCTTGCTATACCAGTCTGAATTTCATCCGCTATAAACAGTACATTGTGCTTTTTGCAGGTTTCTGCCACCCTCCTCATATAGTCAACAGCAGGAGTATAGACACCTGCTTCTCCTTGGATGGGTTCGACCAAAAAAGCCACTACATTCTTATTTTCGAGCCCCTTTTCAAGAGCCTCAATATCATCGTAGGCTATTTTTTCGAATCCAGGAGTATAAGGACCAAAGTTTTTCCTGGCGTTTTCATCATTGGAGAAAGAGATAACCGTAGTAGTCCTGCCATGAAAGTTGTTTTCGGCAACTACTATGACCCCTTCATTTTCCGGCACACCCTTTTTCTCATAGCCCCATTTTCTGGCAATCTTAAGGGCAGTTTCCACACCTTCAGCACCGGTATTCATGGGTAAGACTTTGTCGAAGCCAAAATATTCTGTGATATACTTTTCAAACGGACCCAATACATTATTATAAAATGCGCGGGAGGTAAGCGTAAGCGTTCCGGCTTGCTCGATCAAAGCATCCTTGATTCTTGGATGACAGTGACCTTGGTTGACAGCAGAATATGCAGATAGAAAGTCATAATACTTTTTGCCTTCCACATCCCATAGAAATACACCCTCCCCCTTTGCCAACACTACTGGCAGTGGGTGATAATTGTGTGCTCCGAATTCATCTTCCAAGGCAATTGCCTGCTTGCTTGAGTTTATTGTTTCCATCATAAATCTGTATGTTTGCTGCACTGAATCATTTGATCCAGACACCTGTTTTCATTTCAGACAAATATAACAAATGCCCTAAGCATAAAAGAATGAATTCAAAAAAGAAGCCTGTAAGCCCACAAAAGTTAATCCCAGGAGATTATTATATTAATGAAAACGGATTGATGGTTTTTACAGCACAGTACCACTTAAGGCGAGGATATTGCTGTGGCAGTGGCTGCAAGCATTGCCCCTATGAAAAGTGATTGGGTATTGGGGGGATTGGTTATTGGCAGTTGGGTTATTTATTAATTCAGTCCATGGTCCATGGCCAACTGTCCATAGGTTTGGGATGAACTTTGGACATTTAGTTAATAGTCCACAGACCAAGGTCAAGAGTTCACTGCTAAATCGGATTATTGGTTCTTGAATCTTGCGTCTTTTGTCTCATGTCTCATTTCTCAAATCTCAAGTCTCCCATCTCATATACCAGATAATAAAAACTTTAAGGAATATTTTTGAAACCTTCCCTTGGTAATTCATTGAAAAGTCCGATATTTGCAGACTCAATTCGAAAAACGTCTATAATAATACGATACTATATCATGGCAAAAGTTTGTGACATCACCGGTAAAAGACCTCAAGTAGGTAATAATGTATCGCATGCTAATAACAAGACCAAGCGTAAGTTTTATCCAAACTTGCATAAGAAGAACTTCTACATTCCAGAAGAGGATGCTTGGATCACCTTGAAAGTATGCACCAAGGCATTGAGAACTATCAATAAAAAAGGCATCACTGCTGTATTGAAAGAAGCTCAAAACAAAGGTATGATCATCATTAAGTAATAAGGTTATCCATTTATAAATATACAGAGCGATGGCTAAGAAAGGAAATAGAGTTCAAGTGATCATGGAGTGCACAGAGCACAAAAGCTCAGGCATGCCAGGCACATCCAGATACATCACCACCAAAAACCGTAAAAACACCACTGAAAGATTGGAATTGAAAAAATTCAACCCAATCCTGAAGAAAGTAACGGTTCACAAAGAAATTAAATAATTTAGGATCAGGATTGTAGCAATACAACCATAAAACCTTAAGAATATGGCTAAGAAAGTAGTAGCAACCCTAAAGAAAGAAGGCGGAGTCACTTACGCTAAAGTGATCAGAGCGGTAAAATCCGACAAAACCGGTGCTTATTCCTTCAAAGAAGAAATGGTTCCTACCCCTATGGTACAGGAAACTTTGAAAAAATAATTGATTTGCATTGACTGCAATCAAAAGTCCCTTCAGGCAATGACTTGAAAGGGACTTTTTCATTATATTCGGATTCTAAAAATCAACATTATGGGAATTTTCGGTTTCTTCTCCAAAGAAAAAAAAGAAAGTCTTGACCAAGGACTTCAAAAAAGCAACGAGAATATTTTTTCCAAATTAAGCAAAGCCGTAGTAGGAAAATCCAAAGTCGATGATGAAGTACTTGATGAGCTGGAAGAAATACTCATCACTTCTGATGTGGGTGTTGATACCACTATCAAGGTAATCCGAAGAATAGAAGAAAGAGTCGCTCAGGACAAATACCTGAATACTTCTGAGCTGGACATAATCCTGAGAGAAGAAATTGAGGCACTTCTCAAGGAAAACCGAAGTGCAGATCTGGCAGATTTTGATCTTCCTGCGGACAAAAAACCTTACGTCATCATGGTGGTTGGCGTCAATGGAGTTGGCAAAACTACCACCATTGGAAAACTGGCCCATCAGTTCAAATCTGCCGGCAAATCGGTGGTTCTTGGTGCTGCTGATACTTTTAGAGCTGCCGCGGTAGACCAGCTTATCCTATGGGGTGACAGGGTAGGCGTCCCGGTGGTATCCCATGGAATGAATACAGATCCTGCCTCAGTTGCTTTCGACGCTGTTAAGCAGGGCGTTGATACAAATGCTGATGTGGTCATAGTTGACACGGCAGGAAGACTTCACACCAAAGTAAACCTGATGAATGAATTGACCAAAATTAAAAGAGTCATGCAGAAATTCATTGATGATGCTCCCCATGAAATCCTCTTGGTCCTTGACGGATCCACTGGTCAGAATGCATTTATCCAAGCTAAGGAATTTACCAAAGCTACAGACATTACCGCACTGGCTATTACCAAACTGGACGGAACAGCTAAAGGCGGTGTGGTCATCGGTATTTCAGACCAATTCAAAATCCCGGTAAAATATATTGGCGTCGGAGAAAAAATGACTGATCTACAGGTTTTCAACCGAAAAGAATTTGTGGATTCTTTGTTCAAAAAGAAGTAAACCTTTGAGGTTCCTTTCAGACCTCAAAAGTTTACCTCAGTATTAAATAAAAGGATGTAATAGACCCTCGAGATTTTTGAAAACCTGAAGGATCCAGCCTCTCCGACCTTTGAGTTTGCTGCGGCAGAATGCAGTTTGCTTTTGTAATTAAAACAGTTTTAATTGAAACTTTAGGATACACAACTCAGGGGAGCTCAAATAATACCCTTACATACTCCTCCACATCATCAGAGCCTGGGTTCAACAATTTGAAGTAAAATCCATTAGGAGTGGCAAAGCCAGTTGGCGCAATCTGCTGATTGTCAAAAAACACTTCTCCAATTGTACCAAAATTGAGATCGTGCAATATGAAACTACTTTTATTGTGGATCCCCCCGCCTTCCAAAACTTCTGTTTCAATATTTACATATCGCAATAATAACTTAGACATTGGTTCAAAAATAACCCACTTGTATCTGCTGCTTTCCATACTGGGTAAAAACACAACATAATCACCTTCTTGCTTGGTTTTTCCCTTTTGAAAAAGCAAAGGTAAAGTACTTTTTGACTCTATCCATTTGGTACTCTTTCCATCTAGTACCAATAGAGAATCCGTCACAGGAAAGCTGACCAGGTGGATATTTTCGGCATCAAGGAATGTATGGGAATACATTCCCAACTCGGGGTCATCAAAATGCTCTCTATAAATATCAGGGTATGAAAAAGATATGGGCTCTGCCAGCTCATTTTCCAAATCATATTTCCAAATCCAGTCCTCATAAGCCATATTAGGCTCCTTTAGCACAAAAGGAACATCCGAAAATATTAACTGCTTCTTTTCTCTGTCATAGCTCATCCTATTTCCGTTTACCACAGAGAAGTTGGCGGCAAGTCTTTCCTCAGGGACATTGGGTAATGGAAACCTGTCAAGTACTTTTCCCTGAAAATCAGTGTGAATAATTGATTTTTGGTCTGAGATGAAAAAAATCCTATCTTCAGTAATCAAGCTTCCTGATATAAACCCTCCTATACCATCAGGCCCTTCTTTTTCAAAATCAACTGTACCCTCCAGCTCTCCTGAAGGGTAGCTATACTGATACAGCCTTTTCCCTACGACACCTAATAAAAAAAATTTACCATTTTGATCGAAAAAGGAAAACTCTTGAGGTAGACTCCTGGTCAAAGTATCCTTTTCCAAATACAGGGTGTCCACGATGTAATCAGTCAGGTCGGCAGTGAAAAAAGAGTTTCCCCTCTTTGAACCATTGCAAGAGAACAAAAGGGTCAAGCCAAATAAAAGGGTCATAGTTCGCATCATAAAAAAGCCAGTTAGACAGTAGTAATTATTTCCATTATTTTCCGGAGCGAGACAACCCTTGTGTCGGCATTGATTGGGAAATGATCATCTCCTCCATATACAAAATACCTTTGCGTGGCCTTGTTGGTGCGCAAGCATAGTCCAAAGCCTACGCAGTAAATTTAATTTCTTCCTTTTAAATTTAAAGTGATATTTTAAAATTACAAGGTATACCACCGAAAGTTATATCTGATTACCTCAAACAAAAAAAGACCTTCAGGGTAGCAAAACCCCAAAGGTCTATCTTTTTAGACATACAAGAAACCCTAATTATCGCATATTTTCAACCTCTTGAATCTTGTTTCTTGTCTCTTGTTTCTTGTCTCTTGTCTCTTGTTTCTTGTCTCTTGTCTCTTGTTTCTAATTTCTCGCTTCTCTCCTCAATCTTCTCCCAAAAAAGGATACCTGTAATCCACAGGAGAAACGAAGGTTTCCTTGATCGTTCTTGGCGATACCCATCTTAGCAAATTGATCATAGACCCAGCTTTATCATTGGTACCGGAAGCCCTAGCACCTCCGAATGGCTGCTGTCCTACTACAGCACCTGTTGGTTTGTCATTCACATAGAAGTTGCCTGCTGCATTTCTCAGCTTCTTGGTAGCCAACTCGATGGCATACCTATCGGTGGAGAATATCGCTCCTGTCAATGCATAAGGAGAAGTCTGATCTACCAACTCAAGGGCTTCCTCGAAATGTTCTGCATGATATACATAAATCGTCAGAACTGGCCCGAAGATCTCTTCCTGCATAGTGGTGTACATAGGGTCAGTCACGACCAGTACCGTCGGCTCAATAAAGTAGCCTTTGGATTTGTCATAATTACCACCCGCGATCACTTCAACACCTTCAGCGCTTTTTGCATCGTCTATATATTTACTGATTTTATCAAATGCCTTTTCGTCAATCACGGCATTGATAAAATTGGTAAAATCTTCCGTTGGTCCCATTTTCATGGATGCTAGGTCTTCAAGTAGATATTTTTTCACATCCTCCCAGATATTGCTTGGAATGTAAGCCCTTGAGGCAGCAGAACATTTCTGTCCTTGGAATTCGAAAGCTCCCCTAGAGAGCCCTACGGCAACGGCCTTTGGATTAGCGGATTTATGTGCGATCACAAAGTCTTTACCCCCAGTCTCTCCGACGATCCTTGGGTAAGACTTGTATTTATAAATATTGCTCCCAATGGTCTTCCAAATATGCTGGAACACGCCTGTAGATCCTGTAAAGTGGATTCCTGCAAAATCAGGATGGTTAAAAATAATCTCTCCCGCAGTCGGTCCATCTACATAGATCAGGTTGATCACGCCATCGGGTACTCCGGCTTCTTTGAATACATCCATAAGGACTTTTGCAGAGTAAATCTGTGTGTAAGCTGGCTTCCACACGACAGTATTTCCCATCATGGCAGCAGAAGCAGGTAGGTTCCCAGCAATGGCTGTGAAGTTGAATGGAGTCAAGGCAAACACAAATCCTTCAAGCGGCCTTTGCTCTACCCTATTCCATACCCCATCTCCTGATACCGGAGGTTGTTGGGCATAAATTTCAGTCATGTACTTGACATTGAACTTAAGGAAGTCAATAAACTCGCAAGCAGCGTCTATTTCAGCTTGGAAGGCATTTTTGGATTGGCCTAACATGGTCGCCGCATTGATCTTTGCACGATAAGGACCGGCCAAAAGGTCAGCAGCTTTCAGAAATATCGCTGCCCTTTGCTCCCACTCCATAGATTCCCAGGCTTCCTTTGCCCCTAGAGCAGCATTGATTGCCTGCTCCACATGTGAGGCATCACCTTCGTGGAAATAACCAAGAATGTGCTGATGGTCGTGGGGAGGAGACATGGACTTTTTATTCCCTGTCCTTATTTCCTCCGAACCAATGTACATGGGCACATCTATTTCTTGGGACCTGAATTCTTTTAGTGTTTTTTGAAGCTCTGATCTTTCCGGAGATCCGGGAGCATAAGATTTTACCGGTTCGTTTTTTGGTTCCGGCACATTGAAAAAACCTTTAAGCATATGATTTGAGTTTATTTGATTTCTGAATGAGACAAATATAAGAAACTAGAGGTGGAAAACCCGAGCATTGCTTGACCAGTGGCAAGCCTGCTGTATGAAAACACGTATGAATACCTCAAAGAATATTCTCCAACTCCTTAAGGTGCCGGATGGTATAGGTGGGCTGATGTTCTATCCCCTTTTGATGGGGATCAAAATACACATTATCGATTTTTGAGTTGATGGCACCAAGAATGTCTGAATTTGGATTATCCCCAATCATCATCGCTCCTGTATTTTTCACTTTCAATTTATTTAAGGCATATTGGAAAATCCTAGGATCTGGTTTTTTATGACCTGTAGTCTCCGAGGTTATTACTAAATCGAAATAGGGAGAAAGTCCTGAAGCTTCCATCTTTTTGGCCTGACTTTCATCAAACCCGTTTGTAATGATGTGCAGAAAGTAATTGGGCTTCAAATACTCTAATATCTCCATAGTATATGGCAAAAGATGGGGTTTGGAGGAAGTTCTCTGCATAAAATCAGCTTCCAGATCTTTGGGAATATCCAGAATCTTTCCTCCGGCCCTTTCAAAAATTTTTTTGAATCTAATATCCCTTAGTTCTTCTTTGTTGACCTTCCCTGTGTCGTACATGGCCCACAACTGAAAATTTATTTCATAGAAAGCTTTAAGAAAAGATTCAATAGTAGGTATTCCCTTTTCCTCCAACTTGAAGTAGTCGAAAATTTCTGAAAGGGACTCTTTCACATTGGTATCATAGTCCCATAAGGTATGATCCAAGTCAAAAAAAAGATGCTGGTACTTTTTCAAAATCTCTTTTCTTTACTTTCTGTAAGGATTATTTTCTATTTTATTGATAGCAAGCTCCCTATTGGAATGGAGTATATGGTAAACTTCCTGATCCCTGATAAGGTTAATGTCTTTTTGAATAAACTTAAAAATCTGAACTATAATTTCGTATGCTTCATCCAGAATATAATAAAAAATCCATTGGTCTACCCTTCTGCTACCTACCAATCCGGCATTTTTGAGATAACTCAAGTGCCTACTGGTTTTTGTCTGTGTAAAATCCAAAATATGCTCCAAATCGGATATGGAAAGCTCTTTATTCTGAAGTAAAAGGTGGAGAATTCTAACCCTTGACTCTTCTGAAAGGGCTTTAAAAATCCTCATTCCGTAATTAAGACTTATATTTTTGAGCCGCATTTAGTATCTTTAACAACAAAATTATGCCTGAAATTAAACATTTGAATGTAAAATAGGCTAATATTAAAAGCAAATTAGACAATTGGCCCGTATAAGGGTTATAGAGTAATAAATCCATATCACATTGAAAAGTAAGTTTACCCATATAGCCCTTCTACTGGTAGGTTTTTTCTTTTTTTTATCTACACAGGAGTCCTCAGCCCAAGAAAAGGAAAGAAAAGTAATCCAGCTCTCTGGAATTATCCTCAATGCTGATAGTACCGATGCAGTCCCAGGAGTCAATGTCTACGTGCCAAAAAAAGGTCGTGGAACGAGTTCAGGGAGATACGGTTATTTTTCTTTGCCAGTCCTGGAAGGTGACAGTGTCATTTTCAGTTTTATCGGTATGCAGCGTCAAACCTACAAAGTTCCAGCCGTCATGAATGAGGATAAAATCAGCCTTATTGTGACCATGCAGACGGATGAAATTGCCTTAGCAGAAATTGAGGTAATGCCATTTCCTACAGAGGAAGAATTTAAAAGGCAATTGCTCGCAATGAACTATGATGCGCCAATGGCTATGGACGCTAGGGGAAGCCTGAGTCCTGAAACGCTCCTCAGGTACGCAGAAGGTATGCAGGCATCAGGGAACGAAAATTGGCGAAACTTCCAACAGGGTCAAGTCATGCAGATCCAGGACCGATACGGACCACGGCCTTTTACACTGGTTGATCCTTTTGCCTGGTCAAGATTCATCCAATCCATCAAGCGGGGTGACTTAAAGAAAAGGGATTAAAAAAAGCCCGGTAGGAAAAATTCTACCGGGCTTTTTTGCATCAGGCTATTCTAGCTCTACCTGTAAGCGCTGCAACACCCCTTCTTCTTTCATGGTAGCCTCGATGTCTTCCACTGTTTTCGGAACAAATTCACTGAGGTTTTTATTACCCTCTTTGGTAATCAGAATATTATCTTCAATTCTGACACCGATTCCCCACCATTTAGGGTCTACATCACTGCCTTCCGGTATGTAAATTCCAGGTTCCACAGTCAGCACCATACCTGGCTCAAGTTTGCCATACCCACCTCTATCATGCACATCCAATCCCAAGTGGTGCCCGGTCCCATGAGGAAAAAACCTATGCTTTTCACCCTCATTGACAAGGCCTAACTTCACCAATCCCTCGTCGACCACTCTTCTCGCAGCCCTATCTATTGCCTGAAAATCAGATCCCGGCTGACATGCTGCTATCCCAGCTTCCAAAGCGTCCAATACTATCTGGTAGATGGCTTTTTCTTCCTCAGAAAACACCCCTTTGATCGGAACAGTCCTGGTAATATCTCCAGAATACCCCCTGTACTCTGCTCCAACATCCATCAGGATAAGTCCTTCCTGAAGGGAAGTCTTGTGGTTTTCCACATAATGCAAAATGGTAGCATTGTTGCCTGCTCCCACTATAGAGCCATAACCCACTTCTTCTGCACCCATGGCTTTATGGACAAACTCGTGCACCCCTTGGATTGCACGTTCGGAAACACCCGGTTTTATGGACCTAAAAGCTTCAATGTGCGCTTTACCTGAGATCACAACCGCCCTTTCCAATACTTCCAACTCTTCGGGCGTCTTTACTGCCCTCATTTTCTCCATTATATTTACCAGTTGATTGTTTCTTGGCACTTCTGCCTTGATATTGAGTAAACTGGTCTTTTCTACCATACCTGCCAACACTTCATTATGCTTCCCCCCTTCTATGGCAGCCATTTCCATAGAAAGAAATGGGCTGACTTTATTCCAGTCCATCTCAGGAGATTGTAAAAACTCATTGTTCAGATAAACATGTTCAAAACCAAGTTTTTCTTTTACCCCCTCAGGCCCTAGACGCTCTCCATCCCACTGCTCTCTCAAGGGATCTCTGGGTTGCACGTAAATAATTTCTTTCACCTCTTTCCCACCGATCATCTGTGGTGACTGAAAAATCACCAGTGCGGCATTCGGCTCTCTGAATCCTGTCAGATAAAAAAAGTCCGAATTCGGTCTGTAGGTAAACTCAGTATCATTGGACCTATTTTTCACGGGATTATTGAAAAATATTGCTGCCCCATTGGCGGGAAGCTGTTTCCTTAGGACTTCTCTTCTTTCTTTGTGAAATTCAGGAGACAATCCATCTGCAAAATAGGACTGTGCATATAGATCAGGCATTGCCCAGGAGGCAAAACAGATTAGAATAATGACTTTGAAATATTTGGACATAATTACTAAAATAAAATGAGCCAGAAATATAATACAGCATACGCGAAAAATCTGAACCGATGGTAAAAAAAGAGCCATGCTCACAAGGCCCTTCACAAGCATTTAACAATTCATTAAAGGGGACAGGGAGATCAAATTCTTATATTTGTGCCCAAATATGAAAATGCTGACATGAAAAAAATCATAATGGCTATATGGATGGGGTTGATGGCCGCCCCGGTTTTTTCCCAAAATCAAACAAGTGAAAAACCTAAGATCGTGGTAGGAATAGTAGTGGACCAGATGAGACAGGAATATTTCTACAAATACCAGGAAAGGTACACAGAAGGCGGTTTTAAGAGACTTATGAGCGAGGGATATATGATGAAAAATGCCCACTATAATTATATCCCAACCTATACAGGTCCTGGCCATGCTTCGGTCTACACGGGCACCACTCCCGCTACCCATGGCATCATTGCCAATAATTGGTATGTAAGGTCATTGGACCGCATGATTTATTGTGCTGAAGACAGTACTGTCACGGCAGTGGGTGGAAGCGAAAAAAGCGGACAGATTTCCCCTAGGAATATGAGAACTACCACCATATCTGATGAGCTCAGGTTTTCGACCAACAAAAGATCAAAAGTAGTTGGAATAGCACTCAAAGACCGTGGAGCCTCCTTACCTGCGGGTCACTTGGGCGATGCCTATTGGTTTGACAGCAATACAGGGGAGTTTATGACATCTACTTATTATTATGAAAACCTACCGGAATGGGTGCAAGAATTCAACGACCGCAAACTCCCTCAGGAATATTTGTCCCAAAAGTGGGAGACCCTATTCCCTTTAGAGACCTATAAGCAAAGTATTGAGGATGACAACCCATTTGAAGGACCTTTTATCGGAATGGAAACCACCTCATTTCCGCACGATCTACCGGCATTGATGGAGGACAATGACAATTACGGCCTCATTTCCACTACACCATTTGGCAATACCCTGACACTGGATTTGGCTTATGCTGCCATTGAAGGCGAACAGTTAGGAAAAAGGGGGGAAACTGACCTGTTGGCTGTAAGTTTTTCTTCACCTGACTATATTGGACATAGATTTGGCCCTTCTTCCGTAGAAGTTGAAGACAATTACCTTAGACTTGACCGGGAATTGGAGAATTTTTTCAACTTTCTTGACCAAGAGTATGGCAAAGGGGAATACTTGATTTTTCTGACTGCTGACCATGCAGTAGCTGATATTGTAGATTATATGCTCAGCGAAAATGTTCCCGCAGGAAATTTCAACACACGTCAGGTTCTGACCCAAATCAGAGGGTTTTGCAGCATCAATTATGGCGACGGGAACTGGGTGTCCAATTTCTCCAATGAGCAGGTCTTTTTTAATCATGAACTGGCCAAAGAAAGGGAGATTGACATCGAAAGAATCCAACGGGAAGTAGCTGAATTCCTCCTAAGAAGATTCGATGGAATAAAAGAAGTATATACCGCTACGGACATGAGAAGGCAGGAATACCTTGAAGGAAGAAAAAGTCTGCTTCAAATGGGGTACAACCACAAAGCTTCAGGTGACCTCTTGTTGATTTTGGAGCCGGCTTGGCTTAGTAGCTCTTGGAAAGGAACGACTCATGGAACAGGCTATACTTATGACACCCATGTTCCGATAGTATTTATGGGCTGGAATGTGCCTCAAGGTTCAAGTGCCAGGTATGTCACCATCACTGATATCGCCCCTACACTTTCTATGATGCTCGGCACCAGACTCCCAAATGGAGCCTCAGGACAGCCTATATTGGAGATTTTAGATTGATGAAATCACGATTGACGATTTATGAGACTGTTCGTAAATCGTCAATCGTAATTCAATGTCGTTTAGTTTAGGGTAACTTTTCCAAAGTTCAGATTTGTAAACAATGTTTGTTTTTACTTTTAATCCAACTTTGGAATAGATTAAATTCAACTTGTTTCTTATCTAAACGACTTTGAATCGTAATCCCCAAATTGCATACGCAATCCAATCTACTCAAAGCATCGACACCGTTCTATTCCCTCCAACTCATTGGATATGCCGGATCTACAAAATCCAAACCTTGCGTCGTAACAAAAAGTGGCCTAAACGTGTCCAACATGACTGCCAACTCATGAGTTTCTTTTGCTCCGATGGACTTTTCTACTGTACCAGGATGTGGTCCATGTGGCAATCCGCCCATGTGAATAGTGAAGGAACCCCTGTCAATTCCCTTTCTGGACATAAATTCTCCTTCGGCATAATATAAGACCTCATCTGAGTCAATATTGCTGTGGTTGTACGGCGCGGGTATTGCCAAAGGGTGATAGTCAAACAGCCTTGGCACAAAGGAACAGATGACAAAGCCCCAAGCCTGAAAAGTCTGATGAACTGGAGGCGGCTGATGAATTCTCCCGGTAATTGGCTCAAAATCATGGATAGACAAAGCATATGGATACAAGTACCCATCCCAACCTACGATATCCAAAGGACTGTGACCGTAAGTATAAGGATGGAGCATTCCACCCTTTTTTATTTGAACCAAAAACTCTCCCTTTTCTGATTCTGTGTACAACTCACCTGGAGGACGGATATCTCTTTCGCAGTATGGGGAATGCTCCAACAACTGCCCTACTTCATTTCTATACCTCTTCACGGTCTCGATAGGTCCATGGGATTCTATTACCAACAAGCGCAAAGGCCCTTCTTCCTTCCACTCAAATCGGTAAATGGTCGTTCTTGGAATAACTATATAATCTCCTTGCCGAACTTGGAGCTTGCCAAACTGTGAGTAAAGCACCCCTTCTCCATCATGCACATAAATCAACTCATCACCGTCTGCATTTTTGAAATAGTAATCCATTTTGCGCTCTTCTGGTGCGCAGATACCCATCATGCAGTCATTGTTCATCATGAGCATCTTCCTGGCAGTGAGGTAATCTTTACCTGTGGCCCCAACTCCCGAGGTTTTTAAGTGGGTCTGCTTCAATCCATATTCTTTGGCAGGCTCCCAACTGTACGGGGTTGGCTCCCCGATGGAGATCACATTATTTGGATTATGAATATGATACAGGTTGGAGTAGATGCCTGAAAAACCTTTGGAACTGACCAGCTCCTCTTTGTACAGACTGCCATCAGGCTGTCTGAATTGTGTATGTCTCTTTGGAGGAATATTCCCCAGTCTGTGATAATATGCCATTATTAAAATACTTTTGGGTTTATACGTATTCAAAAATAATAAAATTTTAACGGCTTGAATGGCCAGACTGTTTTTAAGGGAAGAATAAATCGGATGAGCTTTCAAGACAGTAATATTCCACAATTACTGATCATCCTACCTTTTATCCCCTTATCTTTGGCTTACAGCCATATATCCTTTAATTTCAATGGCTAGAATTCATCAAGATTTCAATCAAACCTGTTAAGATATGAAAAACTTATTTTTCCTCCTTTCAGTAATTTTATTGCTTGGATGCAAAGGATCTGGATCAGATGACAATCTGATCTGGGCCGAGGAATTTGATTATGAAGGCCTCCCAGACTCAGATTCATGGACCTATGATGTAGGGGACCACGGCTGGGGCAACAATGAGTTGCAGTATTACACAGAGAATGAAAGCTCAAATGCCAGGATTGAAGATGGCAAACTGATCATCCAGGCACATCAGGACAGCACTTACGAAAAAGGCTATTCCTCTGCCAGACTCTTGACAAGGGGCAAAAAGGCATGGAAATATGCCTACATTGAAGTAAGTGCCAAGCTTCCTTACGGAGTGGGCACCTGGCCGGCCATCTGGATGCTTCCAGAGCAAAATACTTATGGAGGCTGGCCAAAAAGTGGGGAAATAGATATTATGGAGCATGTAGGCTATGATCCAGGAGTAGTCCACGGGACGGTACACACAGAAGCGTTTAATCACAGAAAAGACACCCAGGTAGGCAAGCAAGTGCAAGTCCCTGATTTTGACAAAGCATTTCATGTGTATGCCATTGATTGGCAGGAGGACAAAATTGACTTTTATCTTGACGGGGAAAAATACCATACTTTTGAAAATACCGGTGGAGATTGGGAAGAGTGGCCATTTGACCAAGAGTTCCATTTGATTCTCAATATAGCAGTAGGCGGAGATTGGGGCGGTGCTCAGGGCGTAGATCCTGATATCTGGCCACAACAGATGGAAGTAGATTACATTCGTGTATATAAAACCCGGCCGGAGTAACATCGTATCAGAAATGACACATTATTTCACTTGGAGCAGCAAGTTCCTGCATTTCAGAGTGCAAATTGTGTTAATTTTGAAACATGAACGCCACAGCTACAGTCAATTCCTTTACCTTTTGGAGTCTATTGAAAATCAGTAGGCCCGCCAATCTGGTAATTTTGGCTTTCGCTCAGCTGATGACGGCTTATTTTTTGGTGGAAACCACGCGCATGGGAGTCCCTGTGCTCCAGGATATCAACCTGTACTTACTGGTCTTGTCAACGGTGATCATAGCTGCAGCAGGTTATATGATTAATGATTATTACGATGTCAAAATTGATTATGTCAACAAGCCGGAAGAAGTTATCATTGGTAAGGGAATGAAGCGCCGGATGGCCATTTTTTTTCATACCGTACTGAATTTTGTGGGAATTGGGATAGCACTTGCAGTAAGCCCAAGAGTGGCTATCATAACTTTTGTGTCGGCTTTTTTATTATGGCTTTACAGCAATCAGCTTAAGAGACTCCCTTTGGTAGGAAATTTTACAGTTGCTTTGCTTACCGGTGCCTCGATCTGGATTGTGGGGTACTATTATCAACAGTCAGAGCTGCTAGTACTCACTTATGCAATATTTGCATTTTTCCTCAATCTGATCAGGGAGATCATTAAGGACATAGAAGACAGACAGGGGGACAGAAAACATGGTTGTAAAACACTGCCTATAGTCATCGGTTTCAGAAATACCAAGCGGGTGATTTTTCTGATTGCCATTGCATTTGTCTGCGCCATTCTGGTGGTAACTTTCAAAATCAACAATGCCCAGCTGTTTTATTACTTCGGAATCTTGAGCCTCTTGTTTTTCTTTTTTATGTATAAAATTTACATAGCCGATAGAAAAGCACACTTTACCCAACTGAGCATGCTTTCAAAGCTGCTGATGCTGACGGGTATATTGAGTATGGGTTTTTTATAAATTCAGCTAGAGATTATTCCCAAGGCGATTTTCACTTCAATTTTTCTTCTAAAAATCTAACCTGTTCTAACACCAACCCGCAAGCCGGTGCAGCTATGGCTACAGGGCTTCCTTCTGTCTGAATCAGGGCATTTTCAAAATCTTCCAAGGTCAGTTTTCCCAGTCCCAAATCTGCCAAGGCACCTGCCATGATTCTTACCTGATACCGGAGAAATCCTTTCCCGGAAACAATAAACACTAATGTTGTAGACTTTGTATCTCTTATGGAAGCATCCTGAACCAATTCCGCAGCGCTTACTTCCCTAACAAAGTCAATGGTCACTTTATCGACTGAGCAAAAGCGGCGAAAATCAAATTTCCCGACCAATTTGGCTGCGCCAGCTTTCATTAAATCTACATCAGGCATGCCTGGAAAATATCCTGCAGTCGGATTCTCTAAAGGGTCCGGCTTCTCTCCAAAAACAAAAGTATAGGCATAGGTTTTAGATTCTACATCCTGAATAATGTTGAACTCTAGACCTATAGGTTGCAATTCCAAAACCTTAATATCGGTAGGTAGATTTTGATTGAGAAGTGTCAAAAAATCAATGTTTGGTAAAGGCTCTTTCAGAAAAAGTTCAAAAGCTCCCTTCCTGCATGAAACGCCTGCATCTGTCCTACTTGCTCCCAAAACATTGAAATCTTCATGACCAAGCACATACCTGATCCCCCGTTCCAACGTACCCTGAATGGTCTTGACTCCCTTTTGCCTTTGCCAGCCAGAATACCTCAGGCCTAAGTATTGGATGTACAGGAGGTAGCAGTTCTTTTTCGTGTTCATGTTGCTAAGTAATCCCTTTTATTTCACCTCTTTTACTATTCCTTCAATTCCAAAATTACCCCTCCACTCCCATACAAATCCCGGAATTTGAAACTCCCTGAGTGTTTTTCCCAAATCATTGAGATACCTGACCCTGGACATTTCGTCGGCATTTTGACTTACTCCATATTCAGTACACATCAAGGAAACCTGATGCTTCTTGGCCCAGTTCGCAATTATCGAAATTTTGTCTACCATACCATTGATGTCTCCGGTTTTTTCGTAGTCTCTATAATTTATTTCACCGTCTGTTCCCAAAGCATCCGGGTGAATTTTCGGCATATCCGGGGCGCTGTATGGATATGGGATACCAATAGTGGCATTTTGAGGTCCTGTCCATTCCGTGCCTTGGTGTGTAAAAAGGTAAGGTTCATAGTAATGGAAGGTATAGATCAGATGATCAAAAGGCAAAGGCTTGGTTCTTGACAATTCAAATAGACTATTATAATTTGAAGCGCCGACAATGATGGGAATAGTAGGGCTTACTTCCCGAATCTTGCCAATCGCGGAAATGGCAGCTTCCTCCCAGTAATCCGGATTCAGAGTAGGCTCATTTGCAAGTTCCAAGTAAAGATACCTGGTATCATTGGGAATATGCTTGAGGATCTCCAACCAGTTCTCAGCAAGTTTATCACTTTGAGTTTTCCAATTGTCATTGTCTATTCCATGGTGAAAATATGCCAAAATCAATGGAGTGCCTGTCTTTTCTGTATACTTCACAAGCTTCCTTAACTCATTTAAAAATCTCCTGTCATTTTTTATCAATTCATCTACTGCCAAGGGTAATCTAAAAGCATTGAATCCTTTTTGCTCCGCGTTTTTTATAGAATTCAAAGCATGTCTTCCATTCAATTTTCTATCCTCCCAGACCCTTTCGCAGCCTGTAAGATTTACACCTCGGAAGTCCACCAAAACCTGCGCTTTTGAAGGCATCCAAAAATACAGACTAATAAAAAACGGACTCAAAACTAAGAAAATGTTCTTCATTTTTATTTTTGACAATTAAAATTTTATTATGCTTATTTGACTGAAATAAGACACTTATTTCACAGTTAAATACCCCGATATCTACTTTAATCTTTACGGTTTAATTTATGAAACAAACAACAGTTTCAGCGTCAATTGAAAAAGACGAACTTTTGAGTAAATATCAAAAGAAAATGTGGGATGCTACAAATTATATTTATTGGAGCATTACCAGCTTACTGATTGGGTTATTTATAGTGGAGTTTTTTATTTTCAGTTCACTTTGGAAATCTACATTTTTATTTAAGCTCATCCTGATTTTCATTGGCTTTGTATCACATCCTTTGGCAAAAAAAAATCAAAAACACTTTCAAATACTATGCTTATCCTATTTGATTTTGTTTACTGCATACTGTTTCACCATTATCAATATCGAATCAGGTCCAGTAGTTACCTTTTACTTCTTATTGCTCACCCTAGTAGTAACCGGCGCCAATTACCTCACCCTTTGGTCCCCTGTATATTCTTTTATTGAAGTTTTTCTTATTACTGCTTTCTTCTTTCTGATAATCGGTGTAGATGACTTCATGGAGCTTTCCGATAAAATGACACTTGGGGGATATGCTTTTTTTTCCTTTATGTACCTATCTGCTTTCGTTCCCAACGCCCGCAAAAAAAACTACTTGCTCTATTTGGAAAGGGATGAAAAAAAGCAAGCTGTCCTCAATGAATTGGTATCCCAATACAACTATACCAGTCTTAAGCTTAATGAACTTGAACAATCTCAAAAAATCGATAAAGACCGGGAAAAGCTCTTGAGACATGACCTCAAAAACAAAATACACAACATCATAGGGCTGGCACAGATTATAGATGGGGACAACCTGAATGATGAAGAGAAAAGTTATATGGCCCTGCTTAAAGATGTCAGCAATGACCTTTTAAAATATGCAGACAGTATTTACAAACAAAACGAAGACAAATTCGACAGCCCACTTACGATTATTCTTGAGTCGGTCAACCCTGTATCTGTAGTTTCCAAAGCACTCATTGGAGTGCAGAACAAAGCCAAAGAGAAAAACATCATACTGAAAGCTGAAAAAATCCACAAAGACGATTTCATTATGGCAGATTTTCTGATTTTGAGTAATGTACTTCAGAACATGTTGAACTACATGATTATTTGGTCAGAAAACAATTCAGAAATCATTATTTCATCCGGAAGTAATGAAAATAACACCTACATAGAAATCTTTGGCCCCTCTGCCGATATCTCGGCCAAATCCCTAAACGCCATGTTCAAGCCCCTTGAATCGTTTCAGTTCAATTCTAGTTTTGAAGCACCGAAAGGCCTCGGTTTACAAATAGCCAAGAATATGATAGACAAAATGAGCGGTTATTTTAAGTACCGGACAGAACTAAATGGCGGTGTGGTCTTTATTGTCGAGTTTAAAACATTGAAAAAATGAAAAGACAATTTACCCTGCTACTCACTATAGGACTCCTTGGTGTAAGCCAACTTTTGTTCGGATCCAATATAGAAAATCAGATTTCAGGATTTGAACAGTATGGATATTCCAGGCAAACCACTGTAACGGGAAGCACTCCGGTAAACTTTTATATCAAACACAAAGAAACCAGGGATTATGCAAACAGCTTTTTTGACTTGAAAATCACAGTCTCTGACCTGATCGACAGGAAGCGAAGCGGAATTAGATTTAGAGTAGGAGATTATTATACGTCTTCTGTAAAGTTAGATGACTTTCAAGATACCATTCGGGTAAAGGTTCCTTTATCAGTTTCAGCCATTAGCTCAGGTTATATCCATCTAAGTATCGAGCCCAGCTTCTTTTGGGAAGACGAGGATTGTTCCGATTTAGACCAAAGGTCAATCTGGATGCAGGTAACCCAAAACAGCGGCATTGTAGAAAAAAGACTGTCATTCTCAGAAAAAAAACCTGAATTTGCTATTAATGATTTTTTACCTACCGTCGAAAATTTGTTGATAGAAAAGTCCATTTTGGAAAACTATCCCGATCTTTTGGCACATACCCATTTTCTTATTCAAAAGAATTTCGGTTCTAAACTCAACATCAAAGCCTTAGAAGATGCAAATAATGAGGATTTTCACCATGGATTAGTTATTTCTAATCCAAATGTTGTAGGAAAATATTTTCCTAAAGAAAATTTTAGGAATTCAGCAGGAGCAGTCGAATTTAAAATCAGTTATAAGGAAACATTTGATTCGACAGCTTCAAAAAATGTCTACACAAGCTCTTTGATAATGAATATACCTGATCGGGAGGCGTTCCAAAAGGGTATTGAAACACTTCGCGATCCTGAATTAAGGAGTTCAGCAATCACTGAGTATATGCTGATCTCCGAAGTTCAAGAAAAAAACCCTGACTTTGGTTTTAAGCTCAAAAACACCTACACTTTTGATGAGTTGGGAATGGAAAGTGAGGAAGTTTCAGGTATCGGAATTATCAGAAGAAATTTATCCCTCCCCTCCTATCTAGCAAAAAGGGCTGTCAGAAATCTCGAATTGAATGTAGCAGTCAATTACAGACCTATACAAAAGAAAGAGCAAGGTTATTTGAATGTCTATCTCAACAACAGACTTCTCGAATCAATCAGACTGGATCAAAGTGGGATACTACAAAAAAGCATCTTTCTCGATATAATACAATTATCTACAGGAAGCTATTTTGGGTTTGAATTTATTTATATACCCGAAGGTGGGTTGTGTGATAAATCGTCGGATAATTTCTATGCAGTAATTGACAACAATCAGTCAAAAATCTCTCCAACATTTTTCCCGAAAACACCATCGACTTTTGCGTCTTTTCCCGCCAATTTCAAAAATAAAAGTGTTGCATTGCACTATGAAAAAATATCCGGGATAAGAGATATTGAAACATTTTCGGATATAATTTATCTCTTAAATGAAAGAGATCCACATGTCAATGAGTTGTACCTTCCAACAATACAACGGTTTGATCCAGAATATGTCTTGGACAGAAACACAGATTATATTTTCATGTTTCAAAATGCTAACCTTGGCAATTTGAATTTAAGCAAAAGCCAATTTATCCAATTCATAGATGGAAAAATAAGCTATAAGTCAGATCAATTGGATAGATTTTTTGAATTTTATCATAGTGACAAGCTGAATTACCTGCAGCTATTTGAACACAATAATTCGAAAATACTTCTCTTAAACCAATTTAACCCCGATCCTAAGGCAGTCACCCGGCTCTGGGAAGGGATGAAAGATCAATTCCTAACCAATACCGGAAATGTCATGATCTCAAATGAGAAAAGGTACAGTTTTTTTGATCTGAGAAGTGAAAGGACCAAAAGTGCAGAAATGGAGACAAGAGCAAACTTTGATACATTCTGGGATCAATATGGGATCCTTTTGATTCTGATTGCTTTTTCTTTGCTTTTGATCCTATTGGTATACATATATAAAAAATCACAGGAAGCTAAAAGAAACATAGAAAATGCCCGGTAAAAAACTCATTGTTGTATTTATAGCCTTGCTCATTGCGGGTATTGGCGACTGCCTGGCACAAAACCCCTGGCAGCAAGATTCAGGTGAATACCTCATTTCCCCTTTTGTAAGTCACTACAGGGCTACTTCTTTTCGCAACAGAGAGGGCGAACGAGTAGCGTTTAACGATGACGGGATATTCTATAATTACAATCCCAGAGTGTTTTTCAGTTTACCATTAAAAGGCTATAAAGTAAACTTGTTTGGGTCAATCCCCATATTCTCCAACAGGTTTGAAGACAATAACCGCTCCCAATCCAACATTGACTTGGGAGACATAGAATTAGGAGCCAGATTCCATCTGAAAGCTCTCAAAAACCACTATTTAATGGGAGCTGTGACAGGCTTCATTCCTGCCTACAACAACAATAGACTCCCATATGCCGGCTATGGAAGGTATGGCTTGGAAGCAAGGGCAATCCTTGGAGGCAACTCTCCTTGGCTGGGAGAAAGCAATAACTTTCACAGAGTTGAGCTTGGGCTCCGTCAGTTTTTCCTAGCAGGCCCTACACAGGTGAGGATATATGCCTCTCAAGGCTTGAGAGTAGGTGGAAACTTTGTTTTTTTAGGAGAATTGGACGGTATATTTTCTTTCAGTGATGAAAGTGAATTTATAGAAAACAACCTACAGCTTGTTGCCGATTTCAATATGGTGAAAGCAGCCATAAATCTTGGTTATGAATTCACCCCTAATTTCTCCATTTATGCCGGGGTATTCCAGGACATACACAACAGAAATTCCGGAATCGGAAGTGGCTTTCAATTGTTTTCGATCATTAAAATTGACAAAAAATAATGTTTAAAACGGAATTCTACAGAAAAGCTTTGTTTCAGGAAGGCATTGGACTCAATACCATTCAAGTGGAAGAAATAGAAGGGCTGGAAAAAAAACTCAATCAGAGCTTTTTGAGAATTGCATTGAATTATGGCTATGTCAGCAGAAAAGACTGGAAGTCCACGCTGATTAAAAACGGGATCGAATTCTATCAGTTTGATTACAGCAATCTTAGCCAAATTCCAAAAGGAGATGTTATTGCGAGCAACCTTCACAGATTTTTGGATCTGCTTGCTTTTCCGATCCATCAGGATGAAAATAATCTTGAAATCGTCGTCGCTGATCCTTCTGACGGCATCAATATCAATTTTGTAGAAGAAATTTTGGGTCAAAAAGTAACCAATATCCTGATTTCAGAGGATATGGATATCTTAAAGGCACTCCACGTGACTTATGGACTTGAATATTTGGATAAAGCCGTATTTCATATTTACGACAAAGACCGCGATGTTTGTGCCATCGAGACATTCACCAAATCCCAGCTCATTTTTATAGGCGGATTTATCACCCTTTGTCTTAGCTTATTCCTGTTCTTCCCAGTGAGCGTGGCTATTGGCCTCAACCTCCTGTTGAATGTATTGCTGTTTTTCTCCATAACTTTCAAATTTCTCCTTACCCTTTATGGATCCAAATTTGAAGTTTCCAAAAAAGTATCCATCGAAGAACTGGAGAGCATAAGCGATGAAGAATTGCCCAATTACACCATCCTGCTGCCTGTTTTCAAAGAATCAGAAGTGATCCACAAATTGGTGTATAACTTGAAGAACCTAGATTATCCTTTGGAAAAATTGGATATAAAACTTCTCATAGAATCTGATGATGAGATGACCTATAACGCTGTGAAGAACATGAAATTCCCATGTGTTTTTGAGCCCCTCATTATCCCTTACGCCCAACCTAAAACCAAACCCAAGGCCTGTAACTATGGCCTCTACTTCAGTAAAGGGAAATACCTGACCATTTACGATGCAGAGGATATCCCGGACAATAATCAGCTGAAACTGGTACACTCCCTTTTCAAAAAAATACCAGAGGACTATGTAGTGATACAGTGTGCGCTCAACTATTTCAACAAAAAAGAAAATTTACTTACCCGACTATTTACACTTGAGTATTCCTATTGGTTTGATTACATGCTTCCTGGTTTGGACAATCTTGATGTTCCTATCCCTTTGGGAGGAACAAGTAATCATTTCAAATTCGATAAATTGATGGAACTTGGAGGATGGGACGGATTTAACGTGACAGAGGATGCAGACCTGGGACTTCGTGCCTATGCCAAATCCTATAAAGTGACAGTCCTGGATTCAACGACTCTTGAAGAGGCCAACAATGATTTTTTCAACTGGATCAGACAACGCTCCAGATGGATAAAAGGGTACATGCAGACCTACCTTGTCCATATGAGAAATCCTGCAAAACTCCTAAGGAAAGTCGGTATCAAGGGCTTTTTTGGCTTCCAGTTCTTTATTGGAGGTACCTTTTTCACCTTCTTGATATACCCTGTTCTTTTGCTGTTCTTACTCTTGATAGTTTTCCTGAAGTCACAAATCTTGGATTTACTTATATTCTGGAGCCCAGAAGATACCAGTAATCAGATTTTGGCCTACTTCAATGTTTTCTTTCCGGATTGGCTTGTATTGGTCGCCATATTCAACTTTGCAGTAGGAAACCTCATCATGATATATGTGAATATGATTGCTGTGTTCAGAAGAAAAGCATATTCCCTCATGTTGTTTGCACTACTCAATCCCCTGTATTGGTTGATGCATTCCATTTCGGCATACAAAGGTTTAATACAGTTGATTACCAAGCCTTTTTATTGGGAAAAAACCAATCATGGCCTTACTAAATCTACAAAACCCCATTCCGTATGATGGTGAAAAGGCTAATTTATGTTTTGACCTGGTTGCTTATCAGTGCCATCTACCTCTATGCCGCTTACTGGCTGCAAAGCAGAGGCTTTTTCAATCTGGAAGCCTATTTTCTGGAATACAAAAAAATCATATTTCACAAATACAGTGACAGTCTGGTTAACACGTTTTATTTTACTTCTCCGGCCTTACTTTTTTTGAGCAGTCTGGTCTTTGGGTTCACAAGTGCGGTTCAGGCTACTTTTGTGGTAAATGCATTTCTGGTAGGCGCCCTCACCAACCACATGATCCATAAATCTGTAAAAGGCCAAACCATTTCACCCATCATGGTATTTTACTTGCTATTGAGCCCTGTGATCTGGTATGGAGCTGTTTCCGGTGGCAGTCTTGGTTTTTATCTTATTTTTTACTTTGTTTTTTTCAGACTACTATTCAAGTATACCCAAACTTACTCGGTATACCATTTGACACTGATCAGTATACTTTTGGGAATGTTTTTCTTGCTGGATCCCAAACTGCTTCAGCTTCTCCTGATACTCATTCCTGTATTCTTCTTCGTTTCTTTTTTTAAAGCCAAGGGAATTTCGGGTAGCTTCTATTCCCGAGCATCTATGATCTTCAGCAATGATTCCCAAAGACGTAAATTCTTCGGATCATTTTTCTCTTCAATAATCGTCGTACTGTTTATACCAATTTCTGCCTTAATCACCTTTTTGTTGCTCAACTGGGTCTTTGGTGGCAGCTTCTTCTACTTTCTATTCAGCCCAACAACAACTTGGACTGCCTACTCCAACCTGCTTCCATTTAAAGATGACCTAATATATATTTTACCCTATATCGGAGATGTACAATACCTAGCCCTTTTCTTCTTGCTTTCCATATTTTTGATCTATCAGATTTTTGTGACGGAAAATATGACGGAAAAGTCCTTCTTACTTACCCTGGTATTGTTTTTTGCTTTCAGTCAAGTTAGAAATGACACACTCAACAACTTAAATCTTAACTTCTTAAGCATGATGACTGGGGCAGCTATTGCAGCCTCAGGCACTTTGTCAGCATCAAGAAACAAAGAGAAAAAAATGCCTGTCCCTTTCCCTCTTGTGGCATTGATCTTTCTTTCTTTGGCCTTTAAATTATTGTACTTTGAAATCACTCCTGTGGCCACTGAAAGCAGGTTTTTGTCTACTTTCAAATCACCACAAGAGTCCGCGTTGCTTAATAGTATATCAGAGGTCAAGGAAGTCACACGAAAGCTTCCAGCGGGCAGAATTCTGGTAGATGATGCTATATTTTTTGCAGAATTGACAGGGGTTCCTGACACTTATGATTGGGAAGGACATTTCAGCCCTAGTTTTCAGCAAGCACTCCAACACCCGGAACTTTACGCAGACTACCTAATTGTGACCAAAAGCCACCACAGGCTACATTTAGACGACCTAGTGGCTATTTCTTTAAAAAGGTTGGAAACAATGGGACAAAAACCAGAGCTTCGACTGCTCTTCGAAAATGAATTTCTTGAAATTCACCAAATTAAACCACTTTAATCTCCCTATCTCAAAAAGTATACTTCTTCAAAAACCAGAATAAAGTACTCCCAAAAAATAAAATCCTGCCAAGCAGGGCCTGACAGGATAGTGGTGTTCACTAAATCAAATATTTGTATCAAATATTTGCAGCGAGCCAATCTCCTACTTCTGAGGTTTTATAGGCCTTCCCACCTTCAGCAATATCTTCTGTGACCACTCCCTCAGCCAAAGATTTATTCACTACATCTGAAATGGCTTGAGCCTCTTCTTTTAAATCAAATGCGTATTCGAACATCATCGCTGCGGACAATACCGTAGCCAATGGATTGGCGATATCCTTACCTGCAGCCTGCGGGTAAGATCCATGGATAGGTTCAAAAAGCTTGTTTTCAGTACCTAAGGAAGCCGAAGGCATCAATCCCATTGAGCCTGAAATTACGGAAGCCTCATCTGTCAAAATGTCCCCGAAAAGATTTTCGGTAATCAGGACATCATAGGCTTTTGGCCATTGTATCAATCTCATGGCCACAGCATCCACAAATTCATACTCGACTTTGACATCAGGATACTCTCCCGCCAGCTCCTGAACCGTTTCCCTCCACAGTCTTGAGGTTGCCATGACATTGGCCTTGTCCACACAGGTCAATAACTTTCTCCGTTTTTGAGCTGCTTCAAAACCCATCCTGGCAAGTCTGGTAATTTCCTCCTTGGAATAGACATTGGTATCAAAAGCCTTGGTCCCCTGCTCATTTCTTCCTCTTGGCTCACCAAAGTAAACCCCACCAGTCAATTCGCGAAAAAAGACAAAATCAACTCCATCCACCCTCTCCAACTTAAGAGGAGACTTGTGCACCAAAGAGGGGAATGTGAAAGTAGGACGTACATTTGCGAAAAGTCCGAGTTTTTGTCTCATTCTTAGTAGGCCTTGTTCCGGTCTTACTTTTGCTTTTGGATCATTGTCATACTTAGGGTCTCCGATGGCACCGAAAAGAACCGCGTCTCCTCTTAGGCATACTTCATGTGTGCTGTCAGGGTACGGATCACCTGTCTTATCAATGGCTGTAGCGCCGACCACAGCTTCTTCAAAAGAAATTTTGTGCCCGAATTTTTCTCCTACTGCTTTTACTACTTTTACTGCTTGGGCTATCACCTCAGGGCCTATTCCATCACCCGGCAAAAGCGCGATATTCATTTCCATAAAAACTGTTGTTTTCTTGTTCTGGGTTATCTTTTATTTCATTATTTGACATCTCATTCCCGCTAGGCCTATCAGTCATTTTATCAATGATGTTAAGCATTTTTTCTGTAGCCTTCATAGCGGCTACGGTTTGGTCACTGTCCAATCCTTTGGTTTTGAAAATCCTCCCAAAATCCCAAGTGATCACTGTTTCCACAAATGCATCCGTCTTACCTCCTGGTGGGATGGTCACGTGGTAATTGATCAGCTTAGGCAAGGGAAGCTTGATAGATTTGTAAATCTTCTTCAAGGCCTGCATAAATGCATCATACTGTCCATCACCAGAGCCTCCCTCTTCATAGCTTTCCCCATGCACGTTCATTTTAAGCTGAACACTTGGTTTCAGTCCTTTGGAATGGCTCAGGCTGTATCCTTCAATAAAAATATCATGTGAAATAGAGTTATTCTGAAGCACATCAGATATGATATAGGGCAAATCCTCTGTAGTGACCCTTTCCTTTTTATCCCCAAGTTCGATGATTCTCTGGGTTACTTTAGTAAGTTCCTCAGGTTCCAGTGATATGCCTAACTCTTGCAGGTTTTTGACAATATTGGCCTTACCGGAAGTTTTCCCCAAAGCATACTTCCTCTGACGACCAAATCGTTCCGGCAAAAGATCATTGAAATATAGGTTCTTTTTATTGTCCCCATCGGCATGGATACCAGCTGTCTGGGTAAAGACATTTTCTCCGACTACAGGCTTGTTGGCTGGGATATGCTGGCCTGAAAACTGCTCCACCAACTTACTGACCCTGAATATTTTATTTTCTTTGATATTCAATCTGAAATCCGTGAAGTCCTTTAGCACTGCGATCACAGATTCCAAAGGAGCATTTCCGGCCCTCTCTCCCAGACCATTGACTGTAGTATGTATGCCATTGATACCGTTGTATATGGCTTCCAATACATTGGCTACAGAGAGATCGTAATCATTGTGGGCATGAAAATCAAAATGGGTATCGGGAAACTCTGTGGTGATCAACTTCACAAAATGACTGACTTCTCTTGGATTTAGCAAGCCCAAGGTATCCGGCAGCATAATCCTCCTTACCGACAAGCCCGAAAGGAAGGAAATCAGGTCCATAGTATACTCCGTGGAATTGCGCATTCCGTTGGACCAGTCTTCCAGGTAGACATTCACCGTGATACCTTTGCTTTCTGCATAGGCAATATTTTTCCGAATATCCTCAAAATGTTCCTCGGGGGTCTTTCGAAGCTGATGAGTCAGGTGGTTGAGAGAACCTTTTGTCAAGAGATTCATCACCTTACCGCCTGCAGCAGTAATCCAATCTACAGAAGCAGGAGCATCCACAAAGCCCAAGACTTCAACCCTATCAATGAATCCTTTTTCGGAGGCCCACTGGGTGATTTTAGACACACCTTCCATCTCACCTTCTGACACCCTGGCCGATGCCACTTCTATCCTATCTACCCTCAACTCTTCCAGCAGCAGCTTTGCAATCTGAAGTTTTTCTGAGGGCAAAAAAGAAACACCCGAAGTCTGTTCACCATCCCTGAGGGTGGTATCCATGATTTCTATTTTTCTATAATGCCCCATTTGAATTACGAATTACGATATACGTGTTACGGTGTACGATTTAGTATCTGTATTTTATCGGGATTTGGCAAACTCAGTGATATCAGACTTGATGTTCAGCAGATAATCAATATCGTCAAATCCATTTTTCATGTTTTGCTTTTTGTAAGCATTGATGTCAAATGATTCGGACTGACCACTTGACAAAAGTGTGATTGTCTGCTTATCGATATCGACTTCAATTTCTGTCTTAGGATCACTCTCCACCGCTTCAAAGAGTACTTCGGCAAATTCCGGACTTATGGTCACAGGCAGTACACCAATGTTTAGACAATTATTTTTGAAAATATCCGCAAAAAAAGAGGATACCACACATCGGAATCCATAATCATAGAGCGCCCAAACAGCATGTTCTCTACTGGAACCTGATCCGAAATTTTTCCCGGCCAATAAGATTTTACCGTTGTAGGTAGAATCGTTCAGGACAAAATCTTTCTTAGGATTGCCTTCCACATCATAGCGCCAATCCCTAAAAAGGTTATCACCAAAACCCTCCCTTTCAGTAGCCTTTAGGAACCTTGCAGGAATGATCTGATCTGTATCCACATTTTCTGCTGGTAGTGGTACTACAGTGCTGGTCAATACATTAAATTTATCGTAAGCCATTTTTTTCTTTTTGAATGATTAAACTTCCCTTGGATCGGTTATTTTGCCTGTTACAGCGACTGCTGCTACAGTCAGAGGACTGGCAAGCAAAGTCCTGGCTCCAGGCCCTTGCCTTCCTTCAAAATTCCTATTGGATGTAGATACGGCATATTTACCGGAAGGAATTTTATCATCATTCATTGCCAGACAGGCCGAACATCCTGGTTGTCTCAACTGAAACCCTGCTTCCTCCAATATCTGTACAAGGCCTTCCTCGGATGCCAGCTTTTCTACTTCTCTGGATCCTGGTACTATCCAAGCGGTAATATTATCTGCTTTTTTCTTGCCTTTTACAAAATTGGCTACTGCCCTGATGTCTTCTATCCTGCCGTTGGTACAGCTTCCGACAAACACATAATCCACTACTTTTCCCTTGATGGCTTCTCCCGGGGCAAATCCCATGTAGTCCAGAGACTTCAAAAAGGATTTCTTGTTACTTCCTTCCAATCCTTCGTCGGTGGGTATAAGGTCCTTGATCTTAATCCCCATGCCCGGATTGGTACCATAAGTGATCATAGGTTCGATATCAGCCGCGTCGAAATTGTATTCTTTTTCAAAAACAGCGCCTTCATCCGTTTGAAGTGCCGTCCATTCAGCTACCGCTCTATCCCAAGCCTCACCTTTTGGTGCGTATCTTTTCCCTTTCAAATAATCAAAGGTAGTCTGATCCGGCGCTATCAATCCCCCCCGGGCTCCCATCTCTATACTCATATTACAGACCGTCATACGGGCTTCCATGCTAAGGTTTCTGAATGCCGAGCCGGCATACTCTACAAAGTAACCGGTAGCACCTGCAGCGGTGATTTTAGAAATGATATAAAGAATAATATCCTTACTGGTCACTCCTTGTCCCAATTCACCATCCACAGTAATCCTCATTTTCTTTGGCTTACTCTGCATGATACATTGGGTAGCCAATACCATTTCTACTTCTGAAGTACCAATTCCAAAAGCAATCGCACCGAATGCTCCGTGGGTGGAGGTATGGCTGTCTCCACATACAATGGTCATGCCTGGCTGGGTAATCCCAAGTTCTGGACCAATGACATGTACTATACCATGATGATCAGTACCAAGGTCATGAAGCTCTATATCATATTTCTTACAGTTTTCCCTTAGCTTTTCTACCTGCATTCTGGAAAGCTTGTCCTTTATGGTCTTATCCTGGTCCACTGTGGGCACATTGTGATCCGGAGTAGCGACTGTCCTCTCCGGATAAAGTACGCTGACACCTCTTTTTTCCAGATTGAGGAAAGCCACTGGACTCGTCACCTCATGTATAAAATGTTTATCAATGAAGAATACATCAGGTCCTGCTGGTACTGACTTGACCACATGGGCATCCCAAATTTTATCGAATAATGTTTTCTTTTCCATCGTCTGTTAAGCTACTATCACTTTGTCCTTCACTGGGATTTTGTTCAAGGCATCCACATAAGCCTGGGCCGAAGCCAGCACGATATCTGTATTTGAAGCAAATCCATAGTATGGCTTCTCTCCCTGCATGAGTCTCATGTGAACTTTAGCCACATCATCACTTCCTGCCGTAATGGCCTGAATCAGAAATTCTTCCAGTACTATGTCTGGCTTTACGACCTTTTCTATTGCCTTTAAAACTGCATCCACGGGGCCATTGCCTTCAGAACTCGTGTTGTAGGATTTTTCACCGATTTTGAGGCTCACTTCTGCTTTGATATTACCATTGGAAGCGTAGGTTACATTTTGCAACTCTATAAAGCTGGAATCATCCAAATACTTTCCTACCAGAGAAAGGAGGTCTTTTGGTCCAATATCTCTTTTGGAATCAGCCAGAAGAAGAAAATCCTCATATACTTCCCTAAGAGCATCTCCTTCAAGCTCTACCCCTAGAGAGTCCAAATGAAACTTCAACGCAGCCCTACCGCTTCTGGCAGTAAGGACAATGGATGATTCATGTACTCCCACTTCTTTAGGATCTATGATTTCGTAGTTTTCACGGTGTTTCAATACTCCATCTTGATGAATACCTGAAGAATGGGCAAATGCATTTCTTCCTACAATAGCCTTGTTGGGCTGTACAGGCATATTCATTAGCTTGGAAATCAACCTGCTGGTTTCATAGATTTTTTCCGTACGGATATTGGTATGCACATCAATATCATGGTGACATTTGATGGCCATCACCACCTCTTCCATAGAGGTATTTCCTGCCCTTTCTCCTATTCCATTGATGGTGAGCTCTGCTTGCCTTGCACCATGCTGTACACCTGCCAGGGTATTGGCGGTAGCCATCCCAAGATCATTGTGACAGTGGGTGGAAATTATGGCTTTGTCAATATTGCTTACATTTTCTTTGAGGTACCTGATGATCGCACCATATTGTTCGGGAAGACAATATCCGGTGGTATCAGGAATATTGACTACAGTGGCTCCGGCTTTGATTGCTGCTTCCACTATTCTTGCCAAAAATTCATGCTCTGCCCTACCGGCATCTTCTGCATAAAACTCCACATCCTCCACAAAACTCTTGGCATACTTCACTGCTCTTACAGCTCTTTCTACAATGTCATCAGGATTAGACCTGAGTTTGTATTGAATATGGTAGGGAGACACACCTATACCGGTGTGAATCCTACCTTTTTTGGCATATTTCAATGAGTCAGCAGCTACTTCAATATCCTTTTCCACAGCTCTTGAGAGTGCGCAGATGATAGGATTAGAAACTGCTTTTGAAATTTCCAATACGGAATTGAAATCACCAGGGCTGGAAATTGGAAATCCCGCCTCGATGATATCTACCCCCAGCTCTTCCAAAGCTTTAGCCACCACTATCTTTTCCTTGGTGTTCAATTGACACCCCGGTACCTGCTCTCCGTCACGGAGCGTGGTATCGAATATCCATAGCTTTTCACTCATAATTATATCAGTTATTTTCCGGTCTTAATTTTCTTACTGTAGCACCTGCCTGCCACATTTCTGATTCTCTCAGTTCCTTCAATTCCTCTTCAAGCTTTTCTCTGTAATCTGATTTGCTGTTAGAGTCGATGGACTTCTGGGCTTCCTGTCCGGTTTTCACACTATTGTACAGGTCCTCAAACACCGGCTTAGTAGCATCCCTAAATGGCTTCCACCAATCCAAAGCACCTCTCTGTGCCGTAGTAGAACAGTTGGCATACATCCAATCCATTCCATTTTCAGCTACAAGGGGCATCAAACTTTGTGTAAGCTCTTCCACTGTTTCATTGAATGCTTCAGAAGGCGTATGACCGTTGGCGCGCAATACTTCATACTGGGCGGCAAAAATTCCCTGTATGGCTCCCATCAATGTCCCTCTCTCACCAGTAAGATCTGAGGTCACTTCCCTGTAAAAATCAGTTTCGAAAAGGTAACCGGAACCTACACCTATTCCGAGTGCGATCACCCTATCCTTGGCTCTTCCTGTAGCATCCTGATAAATGGCATAAGAGGAATTGAGTCCTCTACCTTCAACAAACATCCTTCTAAGGGATGTCCCTGAACCTTTAGGAGCTACAAGAATTACATCTACATCATCCGGCGGAACAATACCTGTCTTTTCTTTGTAGGTGATTCCAAAGCCATGGGAGAAATAAAGGGCTTTACCTTTGCTCAAATGTTTTTTGACAGTAGGCCACAGGGATATCTGACCAGCATCTGAGAGTAGAAACTGGAGAATGGTTCCTTTTTCGCAGGCTTCTTCCAACTCAAACAATGTTTCTCCAGGAACCCATCCGTCCTGAACTGCTTTGTCCCAGGTTTTGGAGTTTTTACGCTGCCCCACAATGACATTAAATCCATTGTCTTTAAGGTTCAAAGCCTGACCTGGACCCTGTACACCATATCCTAGAATTGCGATGGTTTCATCTTTCAATACTTCTCTGGCTTTTTCCAAAGGGAACTCTTCCCTGGTAACCACATTTTCTTCTACTGATCCGAATTTCAGTTTCATAGTGAATTGTTAATTAGGTTTGATTATTTAAATACTCTTGGACCGAAAATTTCGGCTTGGCGATTGCCACCCTACCAGACCTCGAAAACTCCAGCAGGTTGAACGGCTTGAGGATTTCTAGCAAAGCCTGTGTATCCTCTTTATGTCCGGTAAATTCCAGTACTACAAATTCCTTTTCTGCTGCTATTATATGGGCATTGAACTGCCTGATTACCTTTTCCACACTAGGATCCAGGCTTTCAATAGGTATTTTGTACAGCGCTATTTCCTGATATACTACCTCGTTATCAGTAAAATAGTAGGCCTTGATCACATCTACCACTTTCTCAATTTGCTTGACCAGATGCTCTATTTGCTCAGGCGTGACCGTTACTTCAATGGTGATTTTATGAATTCCATCCAAGCGGCTTTCTGAGGCGGTAAGTGCATTGATATTGATACCCCTGCGGGTAAATATGATGGTGATCCTATTGAGGATACCAATGAAATTTTCTGTATAAACTAAGATGGTGTATCTGTTCATGTGCTTTTTTGCAATTAGCTTAACCTTACTTCTTCTACTGAACAGCCAGTGGCTATCATCGGAAACACGTTGTCTTCTTTTTCCACTACTACTTCAAGGAAATAAGGTCCATCCTGCACCAGCATTTCTGCTACCGCAGCTTCCAAATCTTCTCTTTCGGTAACTTTCCGGGCTTTGAAGTTGTAAGCTTCTGCTATTTTGATAAAATCAGGGTTGTCCAGCTCAGTAAAGGAATACCTCTTGTCGAAGAAAAGCTGTTGCCATTGTCTTACCATACCGAGATAATTGTTGTTGAGCAATACAATTTTCACAGGTGCCTTGGTCTGCATGATAGTCCCCAATTCCTGGATAGTCATCTGTATTCCTCCATCCCCTACTACGCAGATTACCTGCTTTTTATAATCGTGCAATTGTGCTCCAAGAGCAGCTGGTAAGGCAAATCCCATAGTACCCAATCCGCCGGAAGTG
The DNA here is from genome assembly GCF_019343195.1 of Arthrospiribacter ruber. Lineage (GTDB taxonomy): Bacteria > Bacteroidota > Bacteroidia > Cytophagales > Cyclobacteriaceae > Arthrospiribacter > Arthrospiribacter ruber. Next base: position 86,079 of record NZ_RPHB01000011.1, on the reverse strand, counting down.
ACTTGGGTTCTAGTAGTTTTGAAATCAAAATACCTCCAGGCAATCATCTGATGCTGACCTACATCCGTAACCAGAATAGCATCCTTTTCTTTAAATTGATTGATCAAGCGGATGACTTCGCCCATGTGAAGGCCACCATGCGTGGCATGAAGATCGTTGGCGACTACTGCTTCTTTTTCCTGGGCTTCAAGCTCTCTGAATTTTTCAAGCCATGATAAATGTGACTTTTGATCTACGGCCTGAGTCAGCATAGCAAGACTCTTTTTGCAATCTCCCAACACTGGAACTGCACACTTTACGTTCTTGTCAATTTCTGATGGGTCAAGTTCCAAATGGATGACCTTAGCCTGTTTGGCATACCTTTTCAAATCTCCTGTCACCCTATCGTCAAACCTCATCCCTACAGCAATAAGGACATCACATTTATTGGTCAACAGGTTGGGGGCGTAATTGCCGTGCATACCAAGTTTTCCCACATAGTTGGGATGTGTCTCGGGCAAAGCTCCAGAACCAAGCAAGGTACAGGCAGCCGGAATTCCGGTTTTATCTACAAATTCCTGCAATTCCTTTTCTGCATGGGCCAACACCACTCCCTGACCAAATAGCAAATAAGGCCTTTCTGCTTTATTGATCAGCTCGGCCGCTGCTTGGATTGACTGTGTGTTGATCGGCTGAAATGGTCGGTAAGACCTAATTCCCGTACAGGGGATATAATTAAACTCCCCGAATTCAACCTGGGCATTTTTAGTGATATCGACCAAAACTGGCCCCGGTCTTCCGGTCATGGCAATGTGAAAAGCTTTGGCTATGGCTGGAGCAATATCTTCCACACTCCTTACCTGTATATTCCATTTGGTACCAGGCATGGACAATCCCACTACATCCGTCTCCTGAAAAGCATCCGAACCAAGCAAATGGGCTGCTACCTGTCCTGTTATGCAGACCAGAGGAGTACTGTCTATTTGTGCATCTGCAAGTCCTGTAATAAGATTAGTGGCTCCAGGTCCAGAAGTGGCCAGTACTACACCGACTTTTCCTGAAACCCGTGCATATCCCTGAGCTGCATGGATGGCTCCCTGCTCATGACGTGTAAGCACATGCTTGATCTGGGCACTGTAATCGTACAAAGCATCATACACCGGCATGATGGCACCTCCCGGATATCCGAAAATATATTCGGCATTTTCGGCGATCAGGGATTTGACAACTATATCTGCTCCTCTTACCATAATGTTGATTCGATTATTTATCCGTCACACAGCCTTCAGAAGCTGATGACACAAGTTTATTGTATTTTTTTAGCGTACCTTGTAGCTCAGAAATGTCCTTGTTTTGCCAGGTTTTCTTCCTCTCAGCCAGTTCTTCGTCAGAAAGCCCACAGCTGAGTTCAAGACTGTCTGCATCTATGGTGATCATGTCACCGTCTTTCAACAACCCAATAGGACCACCACTGTATGCCTCAGGCGTCACATGCCCTACTACAAACCCATGTGTACCTCCAGAAAATCTACCGTCAGTAATCAGGGCTACATCAGAACCTAATCCTGCACCTATGATCATGGAAGTTGGCTTGAGCATTTCAGGCATTCCCGGCCCTCCCTTTGGACCTATGTACCGGATCACTATCACCTCTCCTTTTTGCACCAGCTTCTTTTTGATAGCTTCGTTGGCCTCCAGTTCTGAATCAAAAACCCTGGCAGGACCTGTGAAAGATTTACCTTCTTTGCCTGAAATTTTTGCCACAGCTCCCTCAGGAGCTAGGTTCCCTTTCAAAACACACAAGTGACCTGTTTCCTTTAATGGCTTTTCTAATGGATGTATCACATTGACTACAGAAGGAGTCACTGCTTCTACTGTGGCAAGATTTTCGGCAACAGTCTGCCCGGTGACTGTCATACAATCTCCGTGAAGCATGCCATTGTCAAGCAAATATTTCATAAAGGCCGGCAAGCCCCCTTGCTCGAAGAGATCTTCCATAAGGAATTTGCCTGAAGGCTTGAAATCTCCCAACAAAGGAGTTTCATGATTGACCCTTTTAAAGTCTTCAAGTGTAAAATCTACTCCGGCAGTCTTGGCTATCGCCAATATATGAAGTACCGCATTGGTACTTCCTCCCAATGCCACTGCTACCCTCACAGCATTTTCGAGGCTCTTTTTGGTAACAATATCCTTAGGCTTGATGTCTTTTTCCAGAAGGATCTTGATATACTTTGATACATCTTTGCATTCCTTTAGTTTTTCTTCTGCTGTAGCCGGGGTCGATGAGCTGTAGGGAAGTGACATCCCCATAGCTTCAATAGCTGAAGACATGGTATTCGCTGTGTACATTCCACCACAAGCACCTGCTCCGGGACAGGCATTTTCGATTACCCCCTGATAATCTTGGTCATTGATTTCTCCTTTTACCCTTTTACCATAAGCTTCAAAGGCCGAGACAATATTAAGCTTCTCTCCCTTATAGTTTCCAGACCGAATGGTCCCACCATACACCATGATGGAAGGCCTGTTTATTCGGAGCATTCCCATCACAGCACCAGGCATATTTTTATCACAACCGGCTACGGCTATACAGGCATCGAAAGAATGCCCCAGAATAAAAGACTCTATGGAATCGGCAATAATCTCTCTTGAAACCAAAGAATACCGCATCCCAAGTGTACCCATACTGATGCCATCAGAAATGCCCATGGTATTAAAAACCAAACCGGTCAGACCATCAGCCCTTGAGGCTTCTCTGATCAGACCGGCAAAGTCATTTAAGTGCATATTGCAGGGGTTGCTTTCATATCCACATGAAGCTACCCCAACAAAGGGTTGGTTCATCTGTTTATCAGTCATCCCAGTGGCATACAACATGGCTTTTCCTGCGGGATGTTCTTCATTTTGGCTGATTTCCCAGCTATACTTCTTCAAACTCATGGCTACTTTAGGTCGGTTTAAGAGTTACAAAAAAAAATGCCTCATTTGGATGAGGCACTTTAGATTGTATGGTTGTTTGTTATAACAGTCTAGCGCCCCGTCATTTATTATAAATGAGAATAATAAAGCTGAGAGGAGTGACTAGTTCTAACATGTGGTTTTGGTTCTTTTTTGTTTTTGACTCTACAATATTAAACTTCAATTTTTTCAGAAACAATATTTAATTTCTTTTTTTGATTCAAAAGATGTTTAAAAAACAAGCTTAAGTTATTTTTAACAGATTTTTATTTCTTTTAAAAAAAAATATCAGAATCATGTTTAGTCAAATGACAAAATTTTAAGCCTTTTCAAAATAAAGTATCGAATTTTATTTTTTTCAAAATATTGGCTAGTTCTTTAATTTTTTTTCAACAGAAAAATTTATTATAAAATTAATCTTTAACCGAACCCCCTATTTTCTACTTATACCACAATCAATATTTTATCAAATATTTCACATATTTACACCCTTTCCACAAGTCGCTTTTAATTATGATCAATTTCCCAAATGCCAAAATCAACCTTGGACTTCACATTACAGCAAAAAGAAATGACGGTTTCCACGAACTGGAAACCTGTATGATACCCATTCCTCTTTTTGATGCACTTGAAATGATCCCCTCCAAAAAAATGATTTTTGATACAACGGGTCTGCCCATTCCGGGAGACTCAAAGGACAACCTGATCACCAAAGCCTACCAATTGCTGAAGAAAGATTTTAATGATATTCCACCATTACATATACACCTACACAAAAACATACCCATGGGAGCTGGTCTTGGGGGCGGATCTGCCGATGCTGCTTTTGCACTGACTTTAATGAACAATCTTTTTGACCTTTATCTAGATGATTGGATGCTTGAAGAATATGCTGTCCAACTTGGAAGCGACTGTGCTCTGTTTATAGAAAACATGCCTAAAATAGCTACAGGGAGAGGTGAAATCCTGGCCCCGACTGATGTCAATTTAAAGGGTGATTACCTTGTTTTGGTAAAGCCTCCCATTCATATCGGGACCAAAGAGGCCTATGCCGGTGTCAAACCCCAAGCGCCTGCAGTAATTCTTCAGGAAGTCCTGAAAGACAAAAGCACTTGGAAAGAACAGCTGGTGAATGACTTTGAAAAAAGCATCTTCCCCAACCATCCATCTCTCCCTCAAATCAAAGCCAAGCTATATGAAATGGGTGCCTATTATGCTGCTATGTCTGGTTCGGGCTCGACGGTGTTCGGTTTGTTTTCAGAGAAGCCAGAACTCATCAAATGGCCTTCAGAATATATTGTTTTTGAGCGCTTTGTGTAATTTATATGTATGTTTTTTTTTTACAAAAAATATATAAATTATGACCACTATCACTACTTCACTCCCCGATGAGCTCGTGCAAAGACTGGCTGAGCATGCAAAAACCATGGGTTTGCCTAAAAACAAACTGATAGAAAGAGCTCTGAGTCTCTATCTGGATCATCTGAAAAGAGCAGAGTATGTAAAATCCTACAAAACCGCGGCCGATGATGAGGATATCCTGACTTTGGCAGAAGAAGGTATGTATGCGTACTTCAAACAACTAGAAGATGAGGCAAGGTGAGATTTGGTTTGCAGATTTGAATCCTGTAGGAGGTTCTGAGCAAGCTGGATTTAGACCTGTAGTCATCATCAGTGGCAATATGCTGAACAAATACCTGAATGTAGTAATTACCGTGCCATTAACTACAAAAATCAAACGTTACCAAGGCAACCCAATCCTACAGCCCAACACCACAAACAACCTAAAAGCAACTTCCGAAATGATGGTTTTCCATATCCGCTCTATATCCAAGGAGCGATTGGTAGAAAAGATTGGAGATATCTCTGAAAAGGAAGTTAAGCAGGCACTGGAGACCTTGAATGATTTGGTTAATTTGGACTAATTTTTATAATACGTTTAAATTGGGGAGGTTATTAGTATCGATACCGATTTTTATATATCCAGAGACATCCGAAAAAATTACTTGAAAAATATCTTCTTTCAAGATCACGATTAGTGCCAAAACAGCTATTAGGAAGTGCTAAAAAACACCAACTTTTACAAAATCCCTGAAATTCCCTCTATTCACTATTTGATTTTGACTTTGATAAGTCTCTGTAAATGTCTTTGGGAAATTCACTTTTCGCTTAGGATTCCATTTAAATTCATAGGCATGAAGTTTTCCTGCTAACTCTTCCACATAATCAATCTCCTGTTGTTGCTTGGTTCTCCAAAAAAAGATTCTCACCAGGCTTTTAGTATAGGTATTAGCTTTTAAGCGCTCACTGATCAAAAAATTTTCCCATAAAGCACCTACATCCTGTCTTGCCGCCATTGGGGTAAAATCCCTGATCACAGCATTCCTGACACCGTTATCATAGAAATATATCTTTTTGGCTGTCTTAATTTCGGTACGGAGATTGTTACTGTAAGAGGACAGACTAAAAACCACAAATGCTTTCTCCAAGACATCAATGTATGAGGCGACAGTTTTTGGATCTGCACCAACGGTTTCTCCCAGTTCCTTATATTTCACTTCATTTCCCACTTGGTAAGCCAAAGCCTCTAGGATGTTTCGTACCAATTTGGGCTTTTTTAAGTTTCCGTAAATCAACACATCTTTATATAAATAGCTTTCAGTTAATTCCAAAAGCACTTCCTCTTCATGAGTAGCATCAGTAATAACATTTGGATAAAACCCATACACCAGCCTGTTTTCTAGACTTTGTTCCGCTTTCAGATAGCCCACTTCTTTCTCATATTCCTGCCAAGCAATGGGCCACAGATGAAAAGTCCACTTTCTTCCGGTAAGGGGTTCTTGGATTTTTTCATTGAGTTCAAACGCTGATGATCCGCTCAGGACTAATTGAATATGCTTGAACTGATCCACGATGATCTTTGACTGTAACCCAATTGCGCTGATGCGTTGGGCTTCATCTATATACACTATTTTATTGTCCGCAATGATGGCGCGCAAAGTCTCCGTATTAGCTTGCTCAAGAATTTCCCTAACGGTAGAATCATCACCATCCAAGTATAAAAACTTCTCCTCCCTACCTTTCAGGATGGTTTCAATCAAGGTCGTTTTCCCCGCCTGCCGCGGTCCCAATAATACAATCGCTTTCCCTAAGAAAAACTTTTTCTGAATTAACTCTTGAATGGACCGTTCAAACTTCATACTACTAATTTTTCTGAAACCTAATTCAAGCATAAATTTAAAACATATTCCCGTAAAGTCATAACTTTAGAGGATTACATTCCCGTAAAGTTATAACTTTAAAGGATTACATTCCTGTAAAGTCATGTTTCAGATCATGAAAGCTATTTCATTAAATCATGCGTAAAGAAAAATCACTACCCATTCTCGGTAAGAATAATCTCTAAAAAATCCTCAAGCCCTCAAAAGATTATTCCCCCTAGCCTTCCTTTTTTGATAATAGTTGTACACCGGATAGATCAATACCGATACCAAAATGATCAGCGTACCCAAATAAAATCCTCCTGACATCTGCTCTTTTTCTCCAAAAATCAATACCGCCAAAATAATCCCATATACCGGCTCCAGGTTGATGGTAAGGTTCACTGCAAAAGCCGTAATCCTCCTCATCAGCTCAACCGACACCGAAAAGGCATAAACTGTACAAATGCCTCCCAACAGAAAAAGCCAGAACCAATCCATACCTACGGGAGCCAAGTCCAATACAGCTTGGGGAAAGACTAGCACATACAAACCCATAAGAATGACAGTAAACAAACAGGCCCCCATCATTTCGTACAAGGTGAGTACGTAAGGACTGTGACGCTTGGTCAGTCTGCCATTGATCACTGTAAAGACCGCACTCAGAAATGCCGAACCTACTGCCATCAAAAGCCCCAACCAATAATTGAGCTCAAACCTAAAAATCACATAAAGCCCTGAAATCACCATCAAGCCCAGAAAAATTTCAAAAGGCTTGACCTTGCTTTTGTTGGCGAAAGGCTCCACAAATGCCGTCCAAAGAGAGGTAGTGGCCATACCAGCGAGACAAACAGAAGCTGTAGATACCCGTGCAGCCCAAAAAAACAAAATCCAATGCAATGATATGATAAATCCTGTGCCCACAATCTTCAAAAGCTCATTGCGGGAAAGTCTGATAGATTTCTTTTTGACAAAAAACAAAAATCCCAGCAGCACAGAAGCGATCAAGGTCCTGTAAAACACTACCTCCATTGAAGGAATACTGATCAGTAGACCCAAGATAGCAGTGAAGCCCCATATCAAAACAATAAAATGGAGCATCAGGTAATCCTTGACGGTAGACTCGACAGACATCAGCGTGGGACGGTTTTGTAAAGCACCAGCCCGGTAATGGCAAAAACGATATTGGGCGTCCAGAGAGACAGGATCGGATAAGCCGTACCAGCTTCAGCAAAAGTACGTGAAAGTAAAAACATGATGATATAGATGAATGCCAGTAAAAATCCCAAAGCAATCTGAAACCCCGATCCTCCACGGGTTTTTCGGGAAGCAACAATCACTCCTATGAAGGTCAATATCACTGCCGCAAATGGCGACATATAGCGCACATATTTTTCAATTTTGTAATAATTGACATTATCTGCTCCTCTGGCTTCCAAAATCTCTATCTGCCTGTTAAGGTCTGGCAGCTTGAGTGTCTCATGGTGATTGGAAGGCAAATCAAAATCATCCGGAGTTATGGACAATAAGGTATCCAAAGTCTCTCCTACGGAATAATGCTCTCCCCAATCATGAAGCTCCCTGAGTCTCCAGTTTCTGATCTGCCATGAATTGATGGCGGTATCCCATACGATACGGTCAGCAGACAGCTTGGCTATCAATCGTCCATCACGGATTTGCTCCATGGTAAAGCTATATCCAGTATTTCCCGAAGTATAATACCTGGATATATATGCGTAAACATCAGGGGCAATCTTAACATGGATGTTGGTTTCGGTATAAAATTTCTCCTCATCCAGCCACCTTGACTTGAATTCGGTCACACCTGCTGTGGCTCCGGGAAGTACCCAGCCGTTCAAGAGAAAAGCTGCCAATCCGATCATAGTAGCTCCTATAAAAAAAGGAACCAGCATACGCACAAAACTCGTCCCACTGCTCAGTATGGCTATGATTTCTGTCCTTCCGGCCATTTTGGAAGTAATGAAAATCACAGAAATAAAAACTGTGATAGGGGTAAGTAGATTATTCAGGTATAGGCCATAGTTACCCAAATAAATCAGTATATCAGTAGCCGGCACCTGATTTCTGATAAACTTGTCATTCTTCTCGGTAAAATCCAGTACCAAGACAATAAGGATGAGCATCAAGACCACAAAGAAGTAGGTCTTGAGGAAATCCTTAATGATCAATTTATCGAGAATTTTCATTTATAATCTTCTGCTTACTTTTTCTACCATCTGATTCTTCCAAACGGCAAAATCCCCTGCAATGATATGTTCTCTTGCCTGCGTCACCAGCCAAAGATAAAAACTAAGGTTATGAATACTGGCAATCTGTGCTGCAAGGATCTCCTTAGCAATCACCAAATGTCTTAAATAAGCTTTTGAATAAAAAGAACTTACATAACTGTTGATGTGCGGATCAATCGCGCTGAAATCATCCTTCCATTTTTCATTTCGGATGTTGATAATTCCTTCAGAAGTAAAGAGCATTCCATTTCTGGCATTTCTGGTAGGCATGACACAATCAAACATGTCCACTCCCAGCGCTATCCCTTCCAGAATATTGGCCGGGGTCCCCACCCCCATCAGGTACCTGGGCTTGTCAGACGGAAGTATGTCGGTGACCATATCCGTCATTTCATACATGTCTTCAACAGGCTCACCTACTGAAAGTCCTCCGATTGCATTTCCTTCACGCTCACAGGAAGCCACAAATTCAGCGGACTGCTTTCGCAAATCTTTAAATACACTGCCCTGCACAATTGGGAACAATGCCTGGGTGTAACCATATTTCCCCTCAGTATTGTCAAATCGCTCTATACATCTCTTCAACCATCTATGGGTCATTTCCATGGATTTTCTGGCATATTCATAAGTACAAGGATAGGGTGGACACTCATCGAATGCCATGATAATATCAGCCCCTATCACACGCTGTATATCCATCACCCGCTCCGGGCTGAAAAGGTGCTTGGATCCATCAATGTGCGATTTGAAAACGGCACCTTCTTCTGTAATCTTCCTGTTTTCAGCCAAAGAAAAAACCTGATAACCACCTGAATCAGTAAGAATAGGCTTGGACCAACCATTAAACTTGTGCAGGCCGCCTGCTTTCTCCAAAATATCCAAACCTGGCCTCAGGTAAAGGTGATAGGTATTGCCAAGGATAATCTGGGCTTTGACATCATAGGTCAACTCCCTTTGGTGCACGGCCTTAACAGAGCCGGCTGTCCCTACAGGCATAAAAATAGGGGTGACAATATCCCCATGATCTGTTTTGATAATACCCGCTCTGGCTTTGCTTTTAGGGTCTGTGGCTTCTAATTTAAATTTCATGAATATCTTACATCACAACTCCATTAATGCTAGGAAGTTGGTATTTTTTTCCTTATTTCAAGGACAAAAATATAAGCTTATTCTTAAATGAATGCTCAAATTGCGTTTATATTTGTCTGTTAAAGTCATGGGGATGTTATTAGATATTTTGTGGATTGTCTTTTTACTTGCGCTCGGCGTACAACTGTTTTATATATTGATCATTTTTGGAAGAATTTCATTTTTTTACCGAAATAAAATTTCCTCAAATCCTAAAAACTCTGAAGGTGTCACAGTCATAGTCGCTGCCCACAACGAAAAGGAAAACCTAAGAAAACTTATCCCTGCCATCTGCGAGCAGGATTATCCCAACTTTGATGTGATGATCATCAATGACAGATCCAATGATGGGACAAAAAGTCTTTTGGAGGAAATGATGTCCCGATACCCAAAACTCAGGACTGTTACCATCAAATACACCCCCAATCATGTCACTGCCAAAAAATATGCACTTACCCTTGGTATCAAAGTAGCCAAAAACGACGTCCTGCTTTTGACGGATGCAGATTGCCTGCCTCAATCCAAACAGTGGATCACAAGAATGACAGCACCGGTAAGGGAAGATAACAAAACATTTGCCCTGGGGTTTTCCCAGTACAGTACAGGGAAGGGCGTACTCAACAATTGGATACAGTTCGAAACCCTGTGGACAGGATTGCAATACATTTCATTTGCGCTATGGAAGTCCCCTTTTATGGGAGTGGGACGTAATCTCAGCTACAGGAAAAGCTTCTTTATGGAACAGAAAGCATTTCGTGGCCTGTGGCATATAGACTGCGGAGACGATGATCTTTTTGTCAATCAGTATGCCAATGGAAAAAATACAGCCGTGGTGGTAGACCCTGAGAGCATCACCATCTCCAATCCTAAAACTACCTGGAGTTCCTATTTCAGACAGAAAAAAAGGCATTTTCACGCCGGAAAATACTACAAATCAGGAGACAAACAGAAAATCGGATTTTACTCCTTTTCTCACCTCCTGTTTTGGTCGGCAGGTATTTCTTTACTTATAATTTTGGGATTAGAGCAAATTTGGGAACATTTTGCGATAATATTAGGTATAATTATTGTCCGTACCATTTTGCTCACCTCGGTCTTTACCTCCGCCAGGAAAAAACTTGAAGGAAAGCCAACCATGTTGTGGACGGGAATCTACGACCTCATGTACCTTGTTTACTTTTGGATCGTGGGAGCTTTCGGATACCAATCAAAAAAAGTCAGATGGAAATAAATCAAAGAGGATTTTCAAGCAAAGCATTAGAGGATTTTGACCTTATCGACAAAGCTGTGATCGAAAAGGATCAGCAAGCCTATGCCACCTTGATGAAGCGCTACAAAAAGGCGGTGTATTTTATGATCCTCAAAATGATCCGGGATGCTGACGATGCCGAAGACCTTACCATGGAAGCCTTTGCGAAGGCTTTCAAAAACCTTCACAGATTCAAAAAAGATTATACTTTCAGTACCTGGCTATTCAGAATAGCCACCAACAACACCATTGATTTTATCAGAAAAAAGAAACTCAAAACCATGAGCCTCAACACCACCCTCAGTGATGATGGTGGCAATTCGGTCAATATTGATGTGGAGGATGATGACAACAATCCCCAAGATGAGTTTATCAAGTCCCAAAGGATTGAAATGGTAAGGATATTTGTAGACAAACTACCTGACAAGTACAGGAGACTGGTGGAACTTAGGTATTTCCAGGAACTGTCTTATGAAGAGATTGCCCAAGAGCTCGAAAAACCACTTGGCACCGTCAAGGCACAGCTTCATAGATCTAGAGAATTGCTTTATGAGATTGCTGAAGGTAAGAAAAAGCATATCTAGTCGATTAGCTGCACAATTAAAATGGTTGTAAAAAACTAACAGTAAATGAACAGCCTCCTATCTGAAATTATTCTTCCACTTTGTAATTAAAACAAGCATTTTTTATTAAAGTGTTAAATTTTCGCATCTTCCTCTTAAAAAAAGAGCTTAAAATTTTAAAAAAAGCTGAATACCTAATCTTCACTATTTCAAGGTTACACAATTCTAGCTTTCATCAAATTTAAATTGGTCAATGGAAAAAACATCCAAACCCGATAAAATCATGATGAAGAAAATTTTAACCTATTTAATATCCTATTCTTTATTTTTCTCATGCAATAATCCACAAAATAGAATTCCAGAAATAAATGTTTCTGAAAGCTTCCAAGAAATGAACCTTTCAAAAATTGGGAATAGTTCAAAAATTATAAGGTTAAAAACTTCGCAACCCATCCATACTCCAACGGATATTTTAGTGACCCAATCAAATATTTATCTTTTTGATCAAAACCATTCTGGTAACCTTATCCAATTTGACCCCAATGGAAATCTTCTTTACAAAACAGGGTTTTATGGAGATCAAATTATCCCTCTTGATGGAATAACTAATTTTTATACGGAAAAGGATTCGCTTTTTGTCGCGATAAACGGAGAGTCAATATATACTTTTGACTACAATCTAAGCCCATTTTTCTTAAAAAAACTACCGAATAGAACAGGGTTCATCCAAAAGATAGGTGAGAAATATTTAATGTATAATAATAATCTGTCTCCTGAAATACCTTTTCAGGTTTTCTGTTTGGATTCTAACGGAACCATAATTAATTCCATTCCTATAGCCCCAAAAACTTTCAACCCTTATTTCAAGGCTTATTCCCCATTTGCTATTCAAAAGGGGAAAACTTTAACTTCCTTTCCATTCAACGATACACTTTACTTGGCTACTGAAGATTTTACTTTCAAACCTTTTTCAAAGGTGAATTTTGGAAAAAGGAAAATACCTGAAGATTTTTTTACCAATGTAGAAAATGGATATCAATTCTATGAAAAGCTATCAAATAGTGATACCTACTCACTGCATGAAGGTTTGTACTTTGGAAAGGAAAACCAACTGATAGCCACCGTTCTTCATGCATTGCATTATTACCCCTTGGTTATAGATCTAAATTCTTCCAAGGCACAAATGATTTCCTTTTTTTTGGATGACATGAACACAGGTTTAAAAGTCAGGAATAAAAGTTTTGCAGATCAAAATCAGATAGTTTTTGGGGTTTCCGGAGAAACAATTCACGAACAATTCGATAGCTTAAACGAAGAATTTCGAAACTCCTTGCCTTCTGATTACCAAAATTATTTTTATTTATTAATAATCGAAATCTAAATAATCTAGCAAAATAAAGGTGAATACTCCGATACTACTTTAGTTTTTGGCGGGCTTGTAAAATGATCAAAATAAGAAGTCCACATAAAACTTAAGTAAAAAGCTTTTTGTCCCTGATATACTCCTCTACCGCTGTAGGGATTAAATATTTCACGGATTTACCCTTACGTATGGTTTTTCTGATAAAAGTGGCTGAAATATCCATCAAAGGAGCTTCTACAAAGCGGACATTAGGGTGCTCAAAGTCCGGATTGCTGCCCGGTCTGGGGTAGACATATAATCCGTAATTATCAAGTATGACTTCATGATTTTTCCACTTATGAAAATGACTGAGGTTATCTCCTCCCACGATCAATTTAAACTCGTGCTGGGGATGCTTGTCTGCCAAATAGGCCAAAGTGTCTACCGTATAGCTGGGCCGAGGCATGTGAAATTCCACATCGGTTACCTTAAAATAAAAATGATCGGCAATGGCGAGCTCTACCATCTTGTGCCGATCAAATTCATGAAGTAATGTTTTTTGTTTTTTAAAAGGATTTTGTGGACTTACCACAAACCAGACCTCATCTAAGTCCGTCTGATCCTGCATCACGTTGGCTATTATCAAATGGCCTACATGAATAGGATTAAAAGATCCAAAAAATAAGCCTATTTTCAAAGCAATTGTCGGTTTTATTTGGATAGGAATTCGCCCACTAGTTTTTCGGCAGTCTCAAAAGACTTTTGCATGTCATCATTAAGGATGGTCACATCAAACTTATCTTCAAATGTCGCTTCAAACTTAGCTTTATAAAGCCTACGGGAAAGGCTTTCCTCACTTTCTGTTCCCCGGTCTTTCAGTCTTTCTTTGAGCACCTCCAAAGATGGTACTTTTACATAGATGGCGAGCGCCTTGTCACCGAAATAATTTTTCAGGTTGACACCGCCTTTAACATCCACATCGAATATCACATGCTTGCCTTCATCCCAGAGCCTTTGAATTTCTTCTTTGAGTGTACCGTAGAAGTTACCTTCATAGACTTCCTCCCACTCTATAAATGCGTTAGTATCTATTTTCTGCTTGAATTCTTCCGGTGACAAAAAGTAATAATCCTTGCCGTTCTCTTCTGTCCTGCCCCTTTTGTCTCTGGTAGAAGCCGAAATAGAAAAACCTAAATTTGGGAATTGCTTGATTAGATGCTTGACAATGGTAGTTTTTCCCGAGCCTGATGGGGCTGAAAAAATAATCGCTTTACCTGAGGACATGAGCTTATTTTAATTCCTGTATTTTTTCTCTAATGTTGGCAACAAGTTCGGCGGGGGTGCTTTGCTTGGTGCATTTGGTCTTCAATACCTCCCTGATGGCCTGCTCCAGATGATAATGCTGAAAACAAGGTGCGCATTTGGCAAGTTTTTCATCGATGACCTCTTTGGAATTGGGGATATTCTCGCCATCCAAAATACTTTCCAAAAGCTGGAAGCACTTGCTGACATCCTCACACGTCAATTTCCTATCTCCGGACGCTGCTGACTTCTTATCCATTTACTTAACTGATTTTATAATTTTATTCATATCTAAAGACCTTCTAAAACCCTCCTGGATTTTACTCTTCTTCGTCTGTCTTGTATCCCATGTTCTGCGCATAAGAACGCAGCTTTTCTTTCAATAAGTTCCTCGCCCTGTGAAGTCTGGACCTCACCGTTCCTATCGGAATGTCCAGGATCTTTGCCATTTCCTCATAAGTAAACCCTTCCAGGTCACATAGAATTATCACCGTCCTAAAATCCACCGCAAGGCTGTTGAGCGCATTGGAAATCTCATCTCCAAGCATGTCTTTCACCGCATCTACCCTAAGGTCAGTGGTGATACCATAGTCAACATCATCTGAGTTATAATAAGTTTCAACCTCCTGATAATCAACTTTGGCAGGCTGCTTACTTTTCTTTCGGTAATCGTTTATGAAGGAATTTTTAAGGATACGAAACAGCCATGCTTTCGCATTTGTTCCCTGCTCAAAAGAATTGATAAAACGATAAGCTTTAAGATAGGTATCCTGTACCAGATCCTTGGCATCATCTTCATCAAATGTCAACCTGTAGCCAAAGTTGTACATAGAATCTATGTGCGGCATAAATTCGTTGTCGAAAATATCATTCTTTTCCCGGTCGGAATATTTTTTTCTTTGCACCTCTGACATAAGTTCCAAAAGTAATGAAAGGGTGAATTTATCACTAATTTTTTTGAATAAAGTCAAGGCTTTTGGCTTAATTTGGCCTTTTGTACCTGACTCCCTAATAATATAGCGATAAGCCTGCATGTTTGTTTTCAAAGCCATTTCTTTTCTTCCACTTTGGGCGCTTTACCTCATGACAGATTTTCTGTTTTTAATTGGGTATTACCTAATTGGCTACAGGAAAAAAATAATCCTCAATAACCTCAGACATGCTTTTCCGGATAAATCCGAAAAGGAAGTCAGAAGTATTGCACGCAAGTTTTTTAGAAACCTCACCGATTCTTTTGCCGAAATCATTAAATCTTATTCTATCACTCCCGAAGAGTTGGATAAACGAGTAAAAATCATCAACCACCACCTCGTGACAGAATCCATTGAAAAAAATCAGGTGATCATTGGCTTACAGGGACATTTTTTCAATTGGGAGTGGCATCTGCTCCAGATGACAGCCAATATTGAAAAAAGGTGTGACGTGGTGTATGCCAAAGTCAGCAACCCTTTTTTCGAAAAGCTGATGATGAAAATCCGGACTAGGTTTGGTGTGACCATGGTTGAAAAAGAGGCCTTCCAACGTGATTTTTTGAGAAAAAGAAATCAACCCAGATTAATAGTACTCGCTGCTGATCAGAGGCCAGGAAACAGGGATATCCGATATTGGACTCCTTTTATGAACCGTGATACTGCTTTCTTTGAGGGAGCGGAAAAGCTGGCCAAACGCTTTTCCCATCCGGTAATCTATTCCTCAGTCAGCAAGCCAAAGAGGGGACACTACGTCTTCAACTATGCACTGATGGACCAGCCACCTTATGAAAGGAAACCGGAACACGGCATCACTGACCGCTTTATAGCACTTCTGGAAGACAATATCCGAAAAGAACCCGAAATCTACCTTTGGAGTCACAATCGCTGGAAGTGGAAAAGAGGGGAGTAGAAATCTGAGCAGTATGGAGGACCGAAGAAAAGGGTGGCATTAAAAACTTATCCCGTTTCGATAAATTTGGGGATACGGGATTCAAATGCGGCAAATAGACTTATACAATTTAGTTTCGAATTCCCACTTTTTATTGGTTTCGAAATAAGCCATCCACCTCTCAACAGGCTGTGCCATGAACCCTAAACGGAATACTTAATGAATTCGAGATCATAGTCTTTACTGCTGCAGGTTTCTGCATCTCAGTTTATATTTTACATGATTGTCCGCTTTCATACCAGTAGAATCTTCATAATAGAAATAACCTTTGATTTAAAGTCAATATCTATTAATATCCAATCCTGAAGATTCGGGATCAGGTTGATTCAAGACCCACATTAAATTGGTTACTGGTCTAATTGCAGATATACATAAGATTTTATCTTCCCAAACTCCCCTATCCATCCCAAATTCCCTAAATTTGAACTTTGTTGGTAAATTAAGCGCATGGAGTACCTAAAAGGATTGAATCCCCCCCAAAGAGAAGCAGTAGAACATACAGATGGACCGGTAATGATCATCGCAGGTGCAGGATCCGGTAAAACCCGGGTACTGACCTATAGAATTGCCCACCTAATACACGCCAAAGGTGTAGACCCCTTTCAGATTTTATCCCTGACCTTCACCAATAAGGCAGCTGCTGAGATGAAGCATAGGATAGAGCAGCTGATAGGACTAGAAGCCAGAAATACCTGGATGGGAACTTTCCACTCTATCTTTGCGAAAATTTTGCGCGTGGAAGCCGATAAGCTTGGCTATCCCTCCAATTTTTCGATCTACGATACTGATGATAGCAAGTCTCTGATCAGAACTATCGTCAAAGAAATGCGCCTGGACGATAAAGTCTACAAAGCAAATACGGTTTTGGCCAGGATATCAGGTGCAAAAAACAGGTTGATAAGCTGGGAAAAATACCTGAACGACCCCTTCATCAAAGCGGACGATGAGACTGCCATGAAGCCCAAGATGGGAGAAATTTACCGCAATTACCAAAAAAGACTTTTCAAGTCCGGGGCAATGGATTTTGACGACCTGCTTTTCAATACCAATGTGCTTTTCAGGGACCATCTTGATGTCTTGAACAAATACCAGCAACGTTTTCGCTATGTGATGGTAGATGAGTTTCAGGACACCAACCTGTCCCAATACCTGAT
This sequence comes from Arthrospiribacter ruber, assembly GCF_019343195.1. Classification (GTDB taxonomy): domain Bacteria; phylum Bacteroidota; class Bacteroidia; order Cytophagales; family Cyclobacteriaceae; genus Arthrospiribacter; species Arthrospiribacter ruber. The sequence goes on along the minus strand of NZ_RPHB01000011.1, from coordinate 69,035 downwards.
CACCAAAAAACTGGCGGCCGTTCACCAAAACATCTGTGTGGTGGGAGATGATGCACAGAGTATATATGCCTTCAGAGGTGCTGACATACAGAATATCCTCAATTTTGAAAAAGATTACCCTGACCTGTTCGTAGTTAAGCTGGAGCAAAATTACCGCTCTACCAAAAATATCGTACAGGCTGCAAACAGCATCATCGCCAAAAACAAAGCACAGCTCAAAAAAGATGTCTGGACCCAAAACCAACATGGTGATCTGATCGAGCTTATCAAAGCCAGCTCGGACAATGAAGAGGGACGCATGGTGGCCACGACAATTTTTGAAGAAAAAAACAATAAAAAACTCAACAACAGTGATTTCGCTGTTTTGTACCGAACCAACTCCCAGTCCAGGTCCATAGAAGAAGCCCTTAGAAAAATGAACATCACCTACAAGATCGTAGGAGGACTTTCATTTTACCAAAGAAAAGAAATCAAAGACCTGATGGCCTATATGCGCTTTGTCGTCAACAAGGATGACGAGGAGGCATTTAAAAGAATCATCAACTATCCCAAGAGAGGAATAGGAGATACTACCGTCGAAAAAATGCTGGTAGCAGCTTATGAGCATGACATCCCCTTGTGGGAGGTAATGAACAATGCTTCGAGCTTTTTACCGGGCCGGGCAGCCAATGCGGTAGAGGAGTTTACAGTCATGATCAAAAGCTTCGGCATAGAAGTCGAGCGCAAAGATGCTTATGAAGCAGCAAGCTCCATTGCCAAGCAATCGGGATTATTGCGGGAGCTTTATGAAGACAAAACCATTGAAGGACTCAACCGCTACGAAAACGTTCAGGAATTGCTCAATGCCATTAAGGAGTATGTGGACAATCCTGAAAATGAAGATAAAAGTCTAGGTTCATTTTTGCAGGAAATAGCCCTGCTCACCGACAATGACAGGGACAAAGACACAACCGACGCAGTCACTTTGATGACCATACACTCTTCCAAAGGGCTGGAATTTAAGCAGGTGTTTGTTGTAGGAATGGAAGAGGATCTTTTTCCCTCACAAATGATGATGCAAAGTAGGGAAGACCTGGAAGAGGAAAGAAGACTTTTCTATGTGGCGACCACAAGAGCTATGGAAAAACTCTATATGACTTATGCATTGACACGCTATAGGTTTGGAAGATTGCTCAACTGCGAACCGAGCCGCTTTTTGGAAGAAGTAGACCCAGCCTGCATCAAGGTCAATAAAAGGGCTAGTACTGCACTTTCCGGTGCACTGAGAAATGAATCCAGCGAAGGAAGGACGGGATTTGTAGGGTTAAAAAAACCAAGTATCAGGCCTGCCACCACTGCAAAGGTCCACACGCCCAGTCCGGACTTCAAGCCATCCAACACCAACAACCTGACTGCCGGCATGAAAGTAGAGCATCCCAAGTTTGGATTTGGCAAGGTAAATAAAATCGAAGTAGAAGGTATCAATAGAAAAGCCAGCATAGTATTTGATAATTTTGGAGAAAAGACATTATTACTTAGCTTTGCGAAGCTTCGGATTATAGAAGAATAAGGCCCTCATACATTTTTATTTTTAAATTTCGTTGGGCCTATAGACAAAGAACATCCATGGAAAATACAGAAAGCAACAAGCATTCCGTGACTTTGAAAGAATACGGGAAAAATATCCAAAGACTGGCCATCCATATCGCCGGAATAGAGGACAAAGAAAAGCGCACCCAGAGTGTGTACACTTTAGTGGAACTGGTCAAGCAGCTCAACCCTCACATGAAGGCTGAAAATGATCAGAAAATATGGGATGACCTTCACATTATGTCGGGATTTAAATTGGACGTGGACGGACCATATCCTAAGCCTGCAGAAGATGTGCTTTTCAGAAAACCAAAGATTGTAGGCTATCCAAAAGGTGAGGTAAGATTCAAACACTACGGCAGAAATATCGAAAAGCTGATAGAAAAAGCCATAGAAATCGAAGATGACGAGGAACAGGAAGCAGCGATCATTTATATAGGTCAGTTGATGAGGAGTTTTCACTCCACCTGGAACAGAGACAACTTTGACGATCAGATCATTTTGGATGACATCAAGACACTTTCGAAAGGCAAACTCCACATAGACCTAGAAAAGGTAAAAGAAATGGGACTTTTTGAAACCAATACCAGAAGAGATTTTAAATTACCTTCCGAGCCTGAGTCTTCTTCCAACAACAACAGGAGAAAATACGGAAACAACGACAGAAGAAGAAACGGCGGACATTCCAAAAAACGTAGATAAATGGCATCATTCAGAGTAAAAGGAGGCTTGAAGCTCAAAGGGGAAATCACCCCACAGGGAGCAAAAAACGAAGCCTTGCAGATACTTTGTGCAGTATTATTGACTGCACAAAAAGTAACCATACACAAAATCCCCAACATCCGCGATGTAAACAAGCTGATAGAACTTTTAGGGGAGATGGGCGTAAAAGTCGAACAATTAGGACCTGAGTCCTATTCCTTTCAGGCTGATTCGATCAATCTTGATTACTTGGAGACCAAAGACTTTTTGACAAAAGCCTCATCACTCAGAGGTTCGGTGATGATTTTGGGACCATTGTTGGCCCGATTTGGCACCGGGAGGCTATCCAAGCCCGGTGGGGATAAAATAGGCCGTAGAAGAATGGACACGCACTTTACAGGTTTTCAAAAGCTGGGTGCTGAATTCCACTATGACAAGAAAAAAGAGATTTACCACATAGATGGCAAAAACCTGAAAGGGGCTTACATGCTTTTGGATGAAGCTTCTGTCACAGGAACCGCCAATATCCTGATGGCCGCTGTAATGGCCGAAGGAAAAACCACCATTTACAATGCAGCATGCGAACCTTACCTGCAGCAGCTATGTGATATGCTGAACAGGATGGGGGCTAAAATCACCGGTGTAGGGTCCAACCTTCTTCACATAGAAGGAGTGAAAAAGCTGAATGGCACCGAACACACTCTTTTACCTGACATGATTGAAATCGGCTCCTTCATAGGTATGGCAGCCATGACCCAATCCGAAATCACCATTAAGAATGCCCAGATCCACAGATTGGGTATTATTCCTGAGACCTTCAAAAGAATGGGGATCAAAATGGAGTTTAGAGGCGATGACATTTTTATTCCTGCGCAGAAACATTATGAAATCGAAACTTTCATAGACGGCTCCATTCTGACTATCGCCGACGCGATATGGCCAGGGTTTACTCCGGATCTTTTGAGTATTGTATTGGTGACCGCTACTCAGGCAAAAGGAACTGTTTTAGTCCATCAAAAAATGTTTGAAAGCAGGCTTTTCTTCGTGGATAAGTTGATAGATATGGGTGCCCAGATCATTCTTTGTGACCCACATAGGGCAACTGTCATCGGATTGGACAGAAAATATCCATTGAGAGGCATCAGAATGACTTCTCCTGATATCAGGGCAGGTGTTTCACTATTGATTGCTGCCATGTCGGCTGAAGGCACTTCAGTCATAGACAATATCGAGCAGATTGACAGGGGATACCAGCATATTGACGAACGCTTGAATGCACTTGGTGCACAGATCGAAAGGATTTAGTAAGCTGAATAATTTAAATGACCTAACCTGCCGGATTTTGAAAATCCGGCAGGTTTTTTTTTTAGAATTAAAGCTTAGAATTTTTCTTTACTTTGACACTGAGACATCCAGATCCTATCTTCAAAAAAAAGAATTAAATGATAACAATTAATATCAATATGGGCTGACAACTTTCACGATCAGTAAAAAAATCTATTATTAGTATCCGCTTAATTGCACGTAGCCAATTACCGTTTTGAACTATTCTTTCTGCTAAATGCTAATTAAAAGTTGATCATGAAGCTACTTTTTCTCCCGATTTTCGGGACAGGCTTTGATGAAAAAGTAGCCAAAAAATTAAGAATTTCGAATTCCCGAGAAAATAGGGACAGGCTCTATCTACGCTCAAGGCCTGCGCAGGCCTCCCGTACGTACGGGAAAATTCATCCCACCCTCCAAGGTCTCAATTTACAGTTAATCGTAAAGTTGAAGGTTTGGTTCTTCAGATTCAACGTGCAAAGATCAGAGTTCTCTTTTAAACTATAAAAGGATACCAAAGTTGACTGATAGAAGTCTTTTGTTTTCTTTTGTCACTTTTGTGGTTTCAAATAAAATCTGCTAGACAATAAGCTCTCTAAACCAAGAATTTAAAAATTTTTTCCATTACTCCAACATTGGAACATTAATAATCAAGACTCAAAAACCGACAAACAAATTTTGAGTGCCTTATAAAAACCTTACAATGAACATGAGTTGTAATTCATATCCATTTTTCACCTCAACCATATCCATTGATTTGCCCATTCCTCACATTTTTATTCTTCTTTTCCGTTTACTCATAAAGATTTCCTAAATTCCTTTCTTAGTCAATTTACTCAAACCTAAATATTTAAATGTGAATTATTATTTGCTATTGATCAAACTATCCAGGTTTGAAGTAGCAAAAAACCTGTTTTCATTTGTTACACCAAAAAAAGATTGAGTTTTGGTATCAAGTTTAGCATAAAGGAATCTATCTAGATTTTTCTGGGAAAAATTATCTGCAGACAATCTATATAGAACTATATTATAATCGCTTGAATCCGGCATAGTCCTATTTAACTTTTTCACTAAAAAATAAGCGCAATCTTCTCTTAACTTTATAACTGATAGAATTTCATCAGGAAAATATTGATTCCGTTCCCAAGGCTTTAAACCACTAAATTCATTTAAATCTTTAACTCCCTTCAACTTTCCTTTGAAAAGGACAGAGTCTAAAAAATAGCTTTCATGAAATCTAACCTTCCCCTGACGGTTTATTTCCCATATACCTTTTCCCAATGCCTCCAACAGATAAATCTTTTCCTTGTAATAAAAAGAAGCAAAAGTGTTTTTATTTGAAGTAGGTGAGAGTTCTGCTACTTTTGTAGGCCTTAAGTTGGGGAAATTTAAATTAAAAAACTGGACTTTAGTTTGACTAGGAATCCAAAAACTTACAAGCATTCTTTTTGAATCTGTGCTCAAAATATCATAAAGGCCACCTCCTGCTATTTCAATTCTTTTTTGTGAAATCCCCCTTGACTCCAAATCAAAACGGTAAAGATCACTGGGGTTATTACCTAAAGAATAAATAGCATTATTAAAATAGAAAATTGATCCTAAATAATTATTATTATAAGCCTCAACCGAACCATTTGGAAAAAGTTTTGGGGGAGAAATGACCGTATCAAGTAAAAAATTTCCGCTATAGTTATAAGTTAACAATTCGTGTTTGTTCGTAAAAAAAAATACCTTATTTTCGCTTATTTCAATATCAGACACAAATGCATTTGAGGTTAAATCCAATTTGAAATTTGAATAAATTTCTCTTGGTACATCACTGTTATTTTTGCAACCACCAAAAGTTAAAGCAAGGATAATGAATTGAATTAAATTCTTATGGAACATTGTTTTTTAGATTAACCAGTAATTGATCTGGGGAAAAAATCTCTATAGTTTCCCCACTAGGGAGTAATATTACGGGCAGAGACTTTATCAAATTCAATTTCATTGCGAGTTTATCTTGATCGACAAATATTGTTTTATTATCGGGCACTGCCAGCATTGAAGCTTTTTTTCTTTGTGAAGAAATGATGACAAGATTAAATTTGCTTGTATCAATTTTCTTTATCGCTTCTTGGTACTCTACGAAACAATAACTACAATTCTCCAAACTTAATAAAATAGTGGGTTTACTTTCATCAAAACCTATTTGTTCGCTATAGTTTTTTAAAGTGATAATTGGCCTCTCACATGCAAGTAAAACAAATAAACATAAGATTAAAAGCTTATTCATCGGCTGTAAAATCAAAAATATCTATATCTAGGTAATTTTCAACAAGATCAGGGTTTAGGACATTATTTTTAGGAAGGTATAATCCTTGTTTACCCACAAATGCCCTATAGATATTATAAATACCACCTGGAAACCGGACTTCCTCGATTTTGTTGAAATTGTTGTCCAACACCATAACAGAAAAACCGCGTCTTGAATCCATCTCTTTCAATATACCATTCTTATCATAAATTCCCGGAAGTTGAACTGTTCTATAGTATAGGTCACGATATTTATCATAATATATGCCGTAGTACTTTGTGTTTTCAATAATATGTTGGGCCTTTTGATCTGAACTTGGGATCATGGAAAAAGGTGTTGGTTTCTTGTTTAGAAATTCACTTTTGGAAAAAACTTTATTTAAATTTCTTCCTTCCACTATTATTAAAGAGTCAAGATATTTCCAAGAATAAATTATCCTTCCCGCATTATCAATGGTTCTGGAAACCTGTAAATCTTGGCCAGCCCAAATTTTATTATGGTAAAATTCAGGAAATGAAGATTCCGGAATTTCAGTAATTAAATTATTTTCAACATCGTAAATAGTTTCAAACCGGAATTCTTCGTTAATGTTCGCTGGATTGCTCAATTCAAAAAGCGGAAGCTTTATAAATCTTATTTTACCTTCATGAAGCAGAGTTGGCATTGCCCCGAAGGAAACATGATTTATTAAGGACTTCTCCAAGTCTTCTTCCTTATTTGGCATAAACCTATCTAATATTTCGCCTTCCCCATTAATTAAGAGAGTTCCTCGTATTGATAAAGGCAAGAAAACAAAAATTGAATCCAAGCTGACAGCTGTAATTCCTTGAACCACTTTCAGCCCAAATGGTTCTTGAACAGGATAACGAATCTCATTTTCAACAAATCCGCTTTTAAGATCAAATACCTGAATGGTTCTTTTGAATTCATTCTGGTGAAATAAATATTCCTTATCTCCCACATGCAAATATGATATTTTAATAAAATCCAAAGAGGTCGAATCGTCAATACTTAGTTTGCTTACTCCAACGTGATACTTTTGGACCTTTTCAACATAAAACCTCTCATTTTTTTGACATGAAATGAGAATTATCATTGTAAACAAACAGTTGATATATTTCTTTTTGATCATAATCATTAAAACAAAATAAACATAGTCCTGCTATACTATTGATAGCAGAACTATGATTTGATTAAGGAATAGATGAAATAGGCATAGAGCAAGTATAATCGCAATCTGAACATGAGCCATCCAGATTATTTGCAGAAAAAACTCTACCATTTTCAACTTCAATTTGACCATTTCCATCCCTGCAAATCGCAAATGAAGGAATTAAATTTACAAAGGTTAGAGCCAAAAGACCAATCCCTATAATAAACTTTTTCATATACAATAAAACTTTAAAATTTATGAAAACCCTTGGCCAAGAGCGATTAGCCAATCGACTAACTGTTTAAATTTATTATTATTATTATTATTATTATTATCCAAGAATTAACTATAAATAGTTAAGGTTTTCAAGAAAAAATACCCAGTTTTGGGTATGCTTATTTAATTATTTAAGTGATAAAATCGTTTTAAATTATTTTTTCCGGTGTTGGAGTTCAAATCAAAAATTTATTTGTATACACCTTTGTTTTCAGGCAATCTTATAATCGCTAGGGTCACTTGATAAGTGACAAGTAAATAAGACTATAAAACTTTCCAAAACCAATCTATTTAGTTAACATTTTGTAGCTCATCCTCCACTATTCCTCCAAAACTTTTCCTAACTTCAATTCTAAATAAAATGATCTGCATTTTAATTTCATTCAACCCTATTTAACCTATGAAAAAAAAGAAATTAAGGAGTCAGGAATGGTATGGAAGGACCGGTAAAGACGGTTTTATTTACCGCTCCTGGATGAAAAATCAAGGCCTGCCCCACCATCTTTTTGAAGGCGAAAAACCTGTCATCGGGATCTGCAACACCTACTCCGAACTCACGCCCTGCAATGCCCACTTCCGCGATCTCGCCGAAGCAGTCAAAAGAGGTGTTTGGGAAGCAGGAGGATTTCCACTTGAATTTCCCGTGATGTCATTGGGGGAATGCTCCATCAAACCCACCGCCATGCTTTTCAGAAATCTGGCCAGTATGGATGTGGAAGAAAGCATACGTGCCAACCCTATGGACGGGGTCATCCTGATGTGCGGATGCGATAAGACCACCCCTTCACTTGTCATGGGAGCAGCTTCCGTAGACCTCCCCAGTCTGGTCCTATCGGGAGGACCGATGTTGGTGGGTCGATTTAAGGGCAAAAAAATAGGCACCTCCGATGTATGGAGATTTGCAGAAGACTTTAAGACCGGAAAACTTTCCCAAGAAGATTTTATCGAAGCGGAAGCGGCCATGTCCAGATCAGTTGGACATTGCGCTCCAATGGGAACGGCCTCCACCATGGCTGCCATGGTAGAATCTCTTGGATTGGCATTGCCGGACAATGCCACCATTCCTGCTGCCGATTCCAGAAGAAAGGTAATGGCCCACCTTGCCGGCATGCGGATAGTGGAAATGGTCAAAGAAGACCTGAAAATGAGCAAAATCCTCAGCAGGCAGGCTTTTGAAAATGCCATTATGGTCAATGCTGCCATCGGCGGCTCTACCAATTTTATCCTTCACCTCACCGCAATTGCCAAAAGGATCGGTGTGGACCTTGACCTTACCGATTTTGACCATTTCTCTGCCAAGATCCCTTTGATAGCCAATGTACAGCCATCGGGTGAGCATTGGGTGGAAGACTTGTTTTATGCAGGAGGAATGCCAGCAGTGATGAAAGAAATCCAAAAGCATCTCAATAGGGACTGCATCACAGTAAATGGTAAAACACTAGGTGAAAACATCGCCAATGCCGAGTGCTACGATAGGAATTTGATAGGTACACTCGAAAAGCCCATCAAACCCGAGTCAGGTATTGCTGTTCTCAAAGGAAATCTTTGCCCAAATGGTGCAGTCATCAAACCCTCAGCTGCCAGCCCTCACCTGCTCACACATACCGGAAAGGCCATAGTTTTTGAAGACATTGATGACTACAAAGCCAAAATTGACAATGAAGCTCTGGAAGTGGATGAGAATTCTGTTTTGGTAATGAAAAATGTAGGCCCAAAAGGCTATCCAGGTATGCCGGAAGTAGGCAACATGGGCCTTCCTAAAAAGTTGCTGGACAAGGGAATCAAAGACATGGTAAGGATTTCGGATGGCAGAATGAGCGGAACCGGATATGGCACAGTAGTATTGCACGTATCCCCTGAGTCTGCCATTGGTGGGCCATTGGCTTTGGTCAAAAACGGGGACATGATAAAACTCGATGTACCCAACAGATCCTTGGAGCTCTTGATATCAGAGGAGGAAATGGAAAAAAGGAAATCCTCGTTCAAGCCGCTATCCCTGCCTTATGAGAGGGGATATGTCAACCTTTTTCTTGACAAAGTCAATCAGGCACATGATGGAGTAGATTTTGATTTCCTTCAAGGCTCCTCAGGTTCTGAAGTGAAAAGAGATTCACATTGATCAACATGCTATGCAAAAAGTAGCTATCATCACAGGAGCCGGGCAGGGCATAGGTCTCGAAATCGCCCGGCTCATTACCCTCAAGGGACATCATATCATCCTCAACGACCTGGAGGGTGGCCTGCTGGAAGATGCCCTGGCATTTCTACGGCCCGGAAGTAAAGGAAAAATCCTCGGTATACAGGGAGATTCCGGTGACCGGGATTGTATCCACGAGCTGGTCAACAGGGCCAATTCAGAATTTGGACAGCTGGACATTGCCATAGCCAATGCAGGAATCACTTTATACGGGGACTTTTGGCAATATCAGGAAGATGATTTTATGGAAGTCATGAGGGTGAATACCGGAGGCACTTTCTTTTTGGCACAAGCAGCCGCATCAATCATGAAGACACAGGAATCCGGTGGCTCCCTGCTTTTCACTTCCTCGGTCACTGCACATCAGGCCCATAAAAATCTCGCCGCCTACGGCATGAGCAAGGCAGCCATAGAAATGTTGGCAAAGAATCTCGTCATCGAGCTATCCCAATACCATATCAATGTCAACACCATTGCTCCTGGAGCTACACTGACCAAAAGAACGGCCATGGATGAAGATTATGAAAAAACATGGTCCAAAATCACTCCAATGGGAAGGCCTGCCACTGTCACAGACATTGCCCATGCTGCTGCCTTTCTGGTATCAGAAGAAGCCCGCCACATCACAGGTCAAAACCTGATCATCGATGGGGGCTGGACCAGCATCAGTCCATCACCTTATTAAATCCAAAGTCATGAAACATTTTCTTGAGGACTTTTTTCAGTACAACCTAAGCAGCAATGAGAAGATTATTCTAATTCTTGAAAAGCACAAAGGCCGGGTTTCTGAAAATTGCCTGCGCATTTTTTCCCATATTCTCAATGCCCAAGACATCTGGAACAATCGTATTTTAGGAAAATCCCAACATTACGGGGTTTGGCAAGTACACCCTTTGGACAGCCTGAAGTCCATTAACCAAGCAGTGCATCAGAAAACTTCAGAAATCTTAAGCGAATCAAATTTGGAGCAAATTATTTCTTATAAAACCTCCAAAGGGTTGCAATTCAATGACACCATACAAGACATCATGACGCACATAGTCAATCACGGCACCTACCACCGTGGGCAAGTTGCGATGATGCTCAGGGAAGAAGTCGATGAAGCTGTGTCCACGGATTTTATTTTCCGAAAAAGATGAGTGTACTACAAAAACCCGAAACGCACTTCCCTCCTCCTTGGCAACTGAAAGGAGAAGGAATTATTCTTCTTTACAGGTTTCCCAAAAAATGGATCAATGATCACCCATTGATTCCTCAGTACCTAAAGGGGGAATTTAAAGGAGGGTTTGGCTACCTGATGTTGGTCAACTATTATGATTCACCTGTAGGACCATATAAGGAACTGCTCCTGATCCCTGGAAAATTCAAGCCTGAAAACAGACAAAGCATATCCCACATCATCGTCAACTCAGAAAGTAGTACACAAAACGGCAGGTACAACTGGGGTATTCCCAAAATAACCCTTCCCATTATCTGGGAATCGGAGAAGGGTTTGGATACCATAGGAGTGGGTGAGGAAGATGAACCTCTTTTTTTCTGTAAGATCAGCCATAAAGGAATAGCATTCCCTGTCAGCACTAAAATATTACCACTCAAATTGCACCAGCAATGGAACAGAAGATCATTCCATACAGAACCCAGGGGATCAGGCTGGGGGAAATTGGCCAAAATTGAATCTTTGAAAATCAATGCCAAGCGTTTTCCTGACATCAGTCAATTCAAGCCCCTATTTGGAGTAAAAGTAAGCCCTTTTTCCATAGAATTTCCGGCTCCATCTTCTATTACAGAGCTCCAATGAGTTTGATCTTGGCACTGATTTCTATATCAGAAAAACATTTTCCGCGAAAAAAGCTTACATTCAATAATTACAAAACCACCGAATCCATGAAAAACCTCAGCTATACCTTATTTGTATTGACAGTATGGTTCTGCCTTTCCTGCAGCCAACCTGAAGAAAAAACACTTCCCATGCAAGTGGCGCAAGCCTACGGCATAGAAAATTTTGACAAGCTCAATTCAATTGCCTATACCTGGAACGTACAGGTAGGACCAGACGTCAGGACAAGGGACTGGAAATGGAATATCAAAGACCGCACAGTTTACTATGCGGATTCTGATACAAGTTATACCTATAGCCTTGACCTTCCAAAAGAAGAAATGCCTAAAGCTGATGCAGGATTTATCAACGACAAATATTGGTTGATGTATCCATTCCAGTTGGCTTGGGATTCCGGATACACTTATGATGTGGAAGAAGAAGCAAATGCACCGATATCAGGAGACAAGTCTACCAAATTGACCATAGTGTACAACGATGAGGACGGTTACACTCCAGGAGATGCGTATGACTTGTATTTGGACAGCAACAAAATGATTAAAGAGTGGGTATTTCGTAAAGGAAATGGAGATGAGGGAAGACCCTTCACTTGGGAAGCTGAAAAAGATTTCAATGGTGTAACCTTTGCTACTGAACACAAAAATGTGGACGGTGTCAAGTTTATTTGGTTTACCAATATTGAGGTGAATTGAAACCTTGGTATTATCTCATTTCCGATAAAAAATTCATTGTTTCCTCCCAGGAAGATTCGCATTTTCATTAATAAATTTTGCTAACGACCAATTTAACCCCGACACAGTGAGAGACCTCATTGTAGGTGGTTAACCTGACCGTTATGGACTGTTCTTTTTTAAAAGTAATACATCTGGGTCTGTAATTCCCGGAATGTTTTTTAAAATTCCTGGTTTTGGGTCTACATAAGTATAATCAAAGTCTATGTACTTATAAGAATCAGACATAAGCCTTTTCTTCCGCAAACTTCACTAATTCACCCAATGAAATTTTGCCTATTACATAATCCCGGATTATTTCAACCCCTTTGGGCGTAGGTCTAAAACCTTCAAACATATTACTTCCTAAAGCATTTGCTGTGCTTTCTAATGTCTTTAAATCTGAAAATTTCACCCCCATGATTGTTAGGTTAACCCTATCAATTTCGATTGTAGCAAACATATGTTTTGATTTTAATACCTTGACGGATTTACAAAATTTCCGTCATTTTATTCTTAGGTTTTTCTTTTTTAGAAAAGTGCATAACAGTTCTCTTCCCGCAACTATTTCGCCTTTTGTTCCTTATAGCGTAAATAGCGCAACTCATTGCGGATATTTCTAAATTATCTAAAGCTAAACCTAATTGTTTAAACATCCAACCTGAAAGACAGACCCTGTATCTAGCCAAATTCCTAAAAGAAAAAAGAGGCTGTCTCATAATTCAATACTTTAAAAAATTACCAAAATTTTATTTGGTTTGTAATCAGTGAAACTTTGTGTCTTAGAGCCTTCGTGGCATTTTTAGCCACAAAGCCACTAAGCCACAAAGGGATTGATTCTTAAACAGAATTTTGCTTGGTTAATAAATCTGAAGATCAATATATGAGACAGCCTCTTAAATCCTTTGCCCTCTTCTATCTAGAAAAAGAAAAGTAATTAGGAGGCACTCCAATCCCAATCAGAAATGAACCTGTCAACTTTCCATACGCTATTTCACAAAATTCAATTCCAGTTCTACTCTCACCAAAACAGGAAGCCCAATACCAAAGAAATCATCACTTTCTTCTTCGATGAAGGAAATTCCAAGGCGGTTATTGGTCAGCTGTCTGACCGTAAAATCAGTCACATCTCCTGAAGATGTAAGGCGTAGCTTGGTGTTATTTTCCAAAAGTTCATATGTACCACTTTCATCTAGAGTTCCATTTTGCCTGATTTCGTAATTTCCATTTGCATCAAATATCAGCTCAGTTCCTTCAAAGTCTTCGTCAGAAAAGAATTCATCTTTGATCTCATTGGCTGCTTCCTGCGCCTCTTGCGCACTTGCCCCAATTGCCTGTAAAAACTGTACAATTGGCTGCCCATTGATGGCTATATCCAAATTGTAACTGCTGTATGCCCAAGTACCGACTATCGGAGACACTCTTGGCTCATCTTTTTCTCCACAAGAGAAAACAACAAGTAATAAGCTTATGGCCAATACTTGCAAAAAACTGATTTTAAGTTTCATAGTTTAGCTGTTGAATATTTCCAGCAAATAACTAGAGAAACCTCGAAAAATAAAATAATTTCTTAAAAAATAAATATACCTTTTTGAAGCGGCCTATATAGGTGAAAAAGACCAAATCAAAAAGGTATATTCACTGACAAGCAGTCTATTACAAGGTCACAAAACTCAGCCCTATATTGAAATATACTGTATTGCTCAAATTATTGATCATGCCATACTCCTGAGTTCCAAAGAAACCTCTAAAGAATTCGCGGCTACCTTCGAGCTCGTCGGCATTAAATGTCCAATCCATCCGGTATCCGGCCTGAAAATGCATCCAGAAAGGCCCAGATAACTGTCGCTGAAACTCTACCCTCGGTCTCAATTCGCCCCGCCGGATCTCATAGCTGTTATTGCCGACAGAAAAACCGTCTATTCTATAACTTTGTCCTTCCAGCTCATATCCAAAAAGCAAGAGCGCATTTTTGCTGAAATTGTACCTGCCATGTGCCCGCGCGGGAAAAAGGATTTCTGTACCCCATTTCCTATCCGCACTCGTCACATCATACATCACTACAGGTACATAATTCAAATTACCTACCCTGTAAGTTCTTGCAAGGCCCAGGCCCCATCTTTTCCTTTCGGATACCCTTTTGGCATACACCGCTGCAAGACTCCACCTCACCGTATTAAAAGGTTGAAGGTCCCAGCCATAATCCCCGCTGAGGTCCAGAGCTCCCTGGAAAATAAAGAAGTTTTCTTCTGAAATCGGAACAAAAAAGGTATTTGTCCAATTGAGGTTGTTCAAGCCCCTTTCGTCCAGAACCTGAGTCAGTCCGGAGGCATCTCCTGACTGTTCTACATTACTGATGTTATAGCCGACACGCATGTAATTCAGTCCACTTTGCCATACCAGGTTACTCTTTGAAATAACCGGAACATTGGAATTGAACCTGATTCCTCCGGTAAAGTTGACCCTTCCGGACTCCGATATCGGCGCAGCTTCGTCTACTCCCCAGCCTGAATTTCCGCTTGCCGGAAATCTTGCCGAAGACAAGTTCATATCATAAGGCAACTGATGGTCATAAGAAACTGAAAAAAAACGGGTTGGACTCAAGCCGACTATCGTAGGCTTGGCAAACCTTTTTACCTTGGACTCATCTACCAGTTCCAAGTCATCATACATATCCCAATCTTCTTCCTCTTCTTCTTGGGCCAGCAAAGGAAAAGAAACTGCTGACAGCAAGATCGCCATCAGCAGAACAAGATAATTTTTCTTCATCTTTTTATTTTACTTTAAGCCTTCTCCAAGTATCTGACCTACCGAAGGTTTTCACACCCACATATCCTCTGATATCCAAGGTGTTTTCATCTTTCATGGTAATCACACTGCTGTAGGTGTTTCCGGATTCAGGATCATAAATGGTACCTTCTTCCCAAACCCCTTTACCTTTGTATTCGAAGTCTTTGAGCATTCTATAACCTCTAAGAGGAACATTTCTCATACTCTCATCCGGATTATTGGCATCCACTTTTGGCTTGCCTGTTTCGGGATCGTTAGGCTCTTTAAGCCATACTATTCTCCCATAGTATTTACCATCAATGTTGTCAATTTTAACCCTGGCTTTACCATGTCCAGGTTCCCACACCCCTACCAAGTCGTCCGCCTCTTGGGCAAAGGCAAAGGTGCAAACCAATAAGAAAGCGAGTGATGCAAGTATTTTTTTCATTGTTATTTTGAGTTTATATGATTATTTGATTCCAAGTTCGAAAGTAACTTTCACCTTAAAAGTGACATTGTCCCAATATTCTTCTGCCAGCAAGTCAAAGTCTCCGACAAATGTCATTTTGCCATCCTCAAAAGCCGAAGCAAGATTATCCTGCTTACCGGCTACAGAGAGTTCCGTTTCCTGACCGGGCACGAGACTGCCTTCAAAGAGACCTATTCTGGTCATTGAGGTATTTTTGGAAGTGACCTCAAATACGATTTTCTCCAAGCTTGGAAGTTCGTCATCAGGTACAAGTTCCACGGAGATTGCGGTCACCTTTGCTTTGGACACTTTGCTTCCCTCACCAGCAAGCAGCTCTGCAAGATCAAACTCCCAAGTTGCGGTGGCTGTATTTGAGCCTTCAAAGAGAGGCCCTTCTGCCGTCATTTCAAGTTCTGGAGTGGACACCTCCTTGGTGGTCAGATCACCTCCACAAGACATCATGAAGGCCATTATTATACCAATAAGCGCTGTATATAGTAATTTTCGCATAAGAAATTAGTTTAGTTCAACCTAACTGGGAATCTTTAGAATTTTTGTAAATGTATTCCATCACCCAATAAAAGGCGGAGTCACCTTAAATCAAAAGCTTAATTGTTTTCCCCATTATTGGAAGGATTTGCCACAGGAATTGGCACTGGCTCCGGGTGTTGGGCTTGACCGGAAACATTTCCTTCCAGCCAAGATTTGAAAAATTCCCAAAGAGAGAAAAGGGTCTGATATGTTACTGAATTTTGCATAAGTATTAGTTTTTAATTTTTCTCATTAAAATTATGGGATCAAATACCTCTTCAAGGCTATATAATTCCCAATTAATTTTAACTTTGATTAGGCTGGCATGTTTCACCATATCCCTGAAAATTGCAGGAATTGCCTTTTATCTTAGATTTCACGCCAATAATAATACAATAATGATGCGAAAAATACTTTATTGCCTTTTGTTTATTCTTTTCTCTATCAATTTATCCTACGCCCAAGAGATCTCAGAAGTTGAAAAAGAGCTTATTTCCCTCATAGACAAAAACTATTCAGAGACGGTTGCCTTGCTTGAAGAGACGGTCAATATCAATTCCGGCACGCTCAATCTGGAAGGTGTCAGGGAAGTAGGTAAGGTATTCGAGAGGGAATTTGCCAAAATCGGATTCAAAACCGAGTGGATCAGCCTACCGGATTCCTTACGAAGAGCGGGTCACTTTGTAGCAAGTAGACAAGGTAGCAAAGGCAAAAAACTTTTTTTCATCGGTCATTTGGATACTGTCTTTGAAAAAGACATGCCATTTTACCCCTTCACCTTGGTAAATGACAGTACTGCAACAGGTCAGGGAGCCAATGACATGAAAGGAGGAAATGTCATGATCTTTGCCACGCTCAAAGCACTGCACGAGCTTGGCCTGCTGGAGGACAGGACCATTACTGTGTATTTCAATGGAGATGAAGAAAATGCCGGACACCCTTCCCATGTCAGTAGGGCGGACTTCATAGAAAGAGCCAAGCAACACGATTATGCACTAGGTTACGAAACTGCTCAAGGCTTCAATATCGCCACTGTGGCCCGAAGAGGCGCCTCTACCTGGACCCTGAAAACCGGAGGGAAACAAGTTCATTCCTCGGGAGTGTTCAAGCCAAATGCAGGATATGGAGCCATTTACGAGGCTGCCAGGATCCTGAATACCTTCCGGGAAGAACTTGAAGGAGAACAATACCTCACTTTCAACCCTGGTCAGATCATCGGAGGCTCAGATATCAGCTATGATTCCAATTCTGGAGAAGGTGAAGCATTGGGCAAGACGAATATCGTAGCGCGAGAGGCTTTGGTGACAGGTGACCTGAGGTTTCTGGGCGAGGAACAAAAAGAAGCTGCCCGCGAAAAAATGAGAGAAATTGTCTCACGCAACCTCAATCAAACCAGTGCAGAAATCATTTTTCAGGACGGCATACCCTCTATGGTGCCCACAGCAGGCAATTACAAACTGGTAGAAAGGCTGAGTGAAGTCAGCGAAGCAATGGGCTTTGGTAAAGTAGAGCCGGGAGATCCGGGCTCAAGAGGTGGTGGAGACATTTCCTATATTGGTGAATATCTAGACTGCATAGATGGGATAGGCGCTTCGGGAACAGGTGCCCACTCTCCTGCCGAAACTATCAATATGAAAGAGTTCCCGGATCTTATCAAAAGAAGTGCTGTATTTGTGTATAGACTTTTATATGAAATTTAATGAAAAAGACTTATGCCCTTGTTTTTGGACTAATCTCATGGCTGGCAGTTATAATTCAGTACTTTCTGATGCTGGAAAACAGGGAGGCTGGAATTATGGAAACCACCATAAGATTTTTGAGCTTTTTTACCATTCTAACCAATACACTTGTGGCTGTTTATTTCACAAAACATGCTTTACGAGGCAGTCAGCGATCACAAAGCATTTGGAACAAACCCGGCACTTTAAGCTCCATAACAGTCTATATTTTAGTGGTAGGATTAGTATATCAGGTGGTGTTAAGGCCCATTTGGGATCCACAGGGAATGGCTAGAGTAGTCGATGAACTCTTACATTCCATCAATCCATTATTAGTCCTTTTTTTCTGGTTCAAATTTGAAGAAAAGGAAAAAGTAACTTGGAATAAGGTTCCAAAATGGTTACTGTATCCATTTTTGTACTTTATTTGGGCAATGTCACACGGCTTGGTCACTGGATTTTACCCCTACCCATTTGTCAATCTTCCTGAAATTGGATGGACCCGCTTGATGATCAATTTTATATCTTTATTAGCAGTATTCTCTGTTTTATCGCTGAGTCTGATCTGGACGGGAAAGAAAATTCATCCAAAAAGGTATCCAAATCATACTCCACTTTAAAACAAATATTGATACTCGCTTCAAATACTAATCCTTCTTTGTGAAAGTAACGGACCAAGTTAAACCTGCAAGGCCTGTAAGTCAAAACAGCTTTAATTTTGATTGTTTCAAACCTGACAAACTAGAGCTACCTATTACCGTCAATCATCATAGATGTCAAACGTTTGCATAAATTTTGAATGATTTTTACCCGATAAATCTGCTCAAGAACAAGCTGAAAGCTGTACTTTAGCTTTATGAGAAATTGGATACAAATTTTTACCATCCTGGTATTGGCTGCGGTTACAACGATGGCCTGCCAAAGAGAAACCGAACAAAACCTTGAAGAATTAGCCATGCAAGAGCAACATAAAATAGTCGTTTATCAGGTTTTTACCAGACTTTTTGGCAATACCAATTCCACTAACAAACCTTGGGGAACCATTGAGGAAAATGGAGTCGGTAAATTTTCGGATTTTTCGGATCAAGCCTTGGAGGAAATCAAAAAACTTGGAGTCAGTCACATTTGGTATACGGGCATTCCTCATCATGCTGTGATTAGGGATTACACAGCTTATGACATCAGCGATGATGACCCCGACGTGGTCAAAGGAAGGGCAGGTTCCCCTTATGCCGTAAAAGACTATTACCAGGTAAATCCCGATCTTGCAGATGATCCGGCTAAGAGAATGGAGGAGTTTGAGGCATTGATTGCGCGGACCCACAGGCATGGCATGAAGGTGATCATAGATATTGTCCCCAATCACGTAGCCAGAAAATATGAAGGCAAAAACAACCCTGATGGGATCAAAGATTTCGGTGCTGATGATGACACTTCTGTAGCCTATAAAAGAGATAATAATTTTTATTATATCCCGGGAAAAGACTTTAAGGTACCAGAGCCTTTGGACGGTTATAAGCCTTTGGGCGGAGAGAAACATCCTCTTGCAAATGGAGAATTTGACGAATCTCCTGCCAAATGGACAGGCAACGGATCCAGAGAAGCCCAGCCTCATTTTCATGACTGGTACGAAACAGTGAAAGTAAATTATGGGGTAAAACCTGATGGCAGTATGGATTTCCCGCAATTGCCTGCGGAATATGCAGAGAAAGATTACAAGGCCCATTTTGAATTCTGGAAGGATAAGGATGTTCCGGATTCTTGGAAAAAATTCAGGGACATAGCTCTCTTTTGGACCAAAAAAGGAGTAGATGGATTCAGGTTTGACATGGCAGAGATGGTACCGGTAGAATTTTGGTCATTTATGAATTCGGCGATAAAAACTGAAAATCCTGCGTCCTTTTTGTTGGCTGAAATCTATAACCCTAATGCATACAGAGATTATATTCATCTCGGCAAAATGGACTACCTCTACGACAAAGTAGAGCTGTATGATACACTCAAAAATATCATACAGCAAAAAGGATCTACCGACAACCTTGCCCCCATACAGACAGGGCTATCAGATATCAGCGCGCACATGCTGCATTTTCTTGAGAACCATGATGAGCAAAGGATAGCAAGTCCTGAGTTTGCCGGCAATCCTAATAAAGCCAAGCCTGCCGCAGTGGTATCAGCTACCATTGATGCTGGTCCTATGATGATTTACTTTGGCCAGGAGGTAGGTGAACCAGGTGCGGAGGATGCAGGTTTTGGAAGTCCAAGCCGAACTTCAATTTTTGACTATATCGGGGTCCCACATCATCAGCGATGGATGAACGAGGGAAAATTTGACGGAGGAAAACTCAGTAATGAAGAGAAAGAATTACGGGACTTTTATTCCAGGCTTTTGACCTTCACCCTTCACAGTCCTGCTTTGGGAGGTGAATATATGGAAATCCACTCCTATAATCGGGAAAACACAGAATGGTACAATGACAAGGTGTTTTCATTTGCCCGGTGGGCCGACGGCCAAAGACTGATTATCGTGAGTAATTTCGATCCGAAGGACAGTTTTGGTTTTGAGTTGCAACTGCCGAGAGATTTGGTCAGCAAATGGAAACTGCAGGACGGAGAGTATCCGCTGGAAGAACGTTTGTACGGAAGCATAAACCCCAAATTGATTGTCGAAAACCGAACTGCCAAAATAAGAGTGGACCTAGAACCTTTGGAAAGCTGGATATTGGAATTGAAATAAATGAAAATATCAAGTAAACCCTTTTATGAGATCTTCAAATTCTTTCGGTGTAATAATTTGAGCTGTTTTAAAAGGGTTCATTTCAAGTAAATCCTTATCCCCAGTCACTAAGAAATCAGCATTTGAAAAATCGATCAAATCAAAAAGAAAATCATCTTTCGGATCTCTGCTTACGATATTTTTTGATCTGATTTCAACGTTTTGTCCTATAGCTTCAAGAAGGTCTATTAATTCCTTAACACTTTCCTGTGGAAAGTATTTCTTAAGTTTTTGTCTACTTGTTACTGTTTCAATTTCATCAAGCAGCTGCTCACAAAATACAATCTTAATCCTTCCATCGATTATATATTTCTTAATCTGTGAAAGTCGTTTACCAATTAAAAAACTTATCCAAATATTGGTGTCAAAGATGACTTTAACTTGATTTTTTTTCATAAAACTGTTGTCTTACGAATTCTACTTCCTCAGATATGGTTTTTAGATCCAATTCATCAGTTTTAAAAGTATCCAAAAGACGTGAAAGCCTGCTTTCAATCACCTCCTTTTCCAGTTCTTTTGAAAGCTTTAGCTTTTCCTCCTTTGACAGTTGTTTGACTATAGACAAAACCTGGTCAAAAGTCAAATCAATTTGAAGCGCTGTTTTCATCTCTTTCATTTTTTAGATTATTTGTGACTTTTCCACTAATCATACCTACACTACAACTCTTATGCAGCCTTTACATTTTTCAATGTACAATAAAAACGAACCAAACGATCGAAAAATTCAAAAAACCTAAACTAGTATAGCCATAAATAAAAAAACAACAACTCACCTTTTCCCTTCCCAGGGAACATAGACCACCTTTTTGGTTTCAAAAAAGTCTTCCTTGAAGTAATCTTCGAGATGATAAGTGATGTAACCGACATTCCTCTCTTCCATCTCTTCATCCACGTCTCCCCCTTTCAACAATAACATGCCGTTCTGCATTTCATTGATATCTTCCTTCCTGAACTTATTTTTTACCCAAGGGACAAAATTGGTAAAGCGGGTCACTGCCCTACTGACTACAAAGTCATACCTCCTGACCAAGGCTTCTGCCCTGGCTTGCTGTGCTTCTACGTTGCTTAGCTTAAGTTGCCGGGCAATATCTTTTACCACCGTGATTTTCTTGCCTATAGAATCCACCAAATGAAAGTGACAATCCGGAAACATTATCGCCAATGGAATGCCAGGAAAGCCTCCACCTGTTCCTATATCCAGGATTTTTGTTCCAGGTTCAAACTGTATCACTTTGGCGATCCCCAATGAATGAAGGACATGTCTTTCATAAAAATGCTCCACATCCTTTCTGCTGATTACATTGATCTTTTCATTCCAGTCCGCATACAGTGCTTCAAGTTTTTTGAATTTATCAATCTGATCTTCCGTAAGGTGGGGAAAGTATTTTAAAAGCAGTTCCATCGGTTTTTATTATTTACCCGTCAAAATTAAGCTTTTCGATCAGATAAATAAATCAACTTCTTTTCAAAAACACGAGGAGAACCCTAAAAACAAGATAAACCAAACCTATCAACAGTAAGAAATTGAAAATTTGCCATAGAAAAACAGAGCTAGATAACATATGTTTTTTGATTTATTCAATAAATATAGCAAAAAAATAAACGTAAGATTTATTTCA
Organism: Arthrospiribacter ruber; assembly: GCF_019343195.1. GTDB lineage: Bacteria > Bacteroidota > Bacteroidia > Cytophagales > Cyclobacteriaceae > Arthrospiribacter > Arthrospiribacter ruber. The sequence goes on along the minus strand of NZ_RPHB01000011.1, from coordinate 47,090 downwards.
TTTCTACTTTATAAATCAGCCTGAAACTTAAAGACCTGTCAGATTTTTAAAGTCTGACAGGTCTGGGAAAATTAGTATATTAGTATTTACCTGAATTTTAATTCTCGGCAAGGTTTTCGGTCTTGGTACTGACTTTTCCCAACAAATGCTCTCCGACTTTTTGTCCCTTAGTGGAACCGTGGACAATCGCCGGCATGTAATGGATCCCCCCATAAAGCCTGCTTATCGCCGCTTCGTCTGCTGCTTGTCTGAAAGATTCAAACTCCCTGATCGGAAGGCCATAGGCAACTTCGGTAGAATCCACAATATGAAAAGGCTCCCCAAATATCTTGGTCAGGGTTTTGGAGGCGGCATTGGAAATCACACTGTGACCGGAAGTATACTCAGGAAAAGGAGGTGTCTGCAATAATGGCAACCAATCCTCATCTATATACTTATTGATATAGGTCTCTGGACGAATCAATACAGACCTGTATTTCTCATCCCAGCAGGCAATAAAACCATCAAATAGCGCCACACTGGTCAAAGCCAAAGCCTCCGCAGTACCTTTCCAGTCCCGCCCATCAGCTTTGGCAGCGATAGAAGCTATTCCCATCCAGTGTCCTCCCGGAGTGATTTTTTTCTCCGCAAACATCACATGGCCCTTTACATTTACTTTGTAAGGATTACAATCCCAAAAGAATGCAATATCTTTTTGCTCATCGGTGAGGTTATTGATGGTATGAAAAACCTCTTCAGCTTCTTTGTAAAATAGTGAGGAAGGATCATTTGAGAATTCAGTGGGTGGAACTGATTTAAATTGGCCTGCAGAATCCAAAGCAAAGGGCCTGATCTTGTTCCAATGCGGCTCAATACCTTCCATGTATGCCGGAGGGGTAGGTTGCCAGGTATTGGGATCATTGCTCACGGTGTACTTCTCAAAAGACCTGCTTTGGTGATAATTATCCTTCTTGGAATATTCAATCACATGTTCAGCTACTTCCTCTCCAAAAGCCACAGATTTTTGAAATACTTTCTTTGGAACTCCCTTTTTACGTATTTCTTCGAATGCCATATCCCTGTGACTGGTCATTTTTTCTTCAGAAAAAATCAAAGCTGTAGCCGTTTTGTAATAAGCGGCCAATGAGGCCAAGGGTAAATAAACATCTTCCGGAACCTCAAAGTCCCTTTTCTCAAATCCATTGAGCTGCCCCATCATAGACTTGTACTGTGGATCCGCCAATACAGCCACTTCATATGCGGCTATGGACGGATAGGCATATATCCTGCTGGCCACAGGTGGGGAGAAAATATCATGGATGATGACATTGGTCAATCTGATCTGGGCAGCTGTCTGATAACTCCCATCTGTGATCACATCTTCATATTCCCCATTTTCCTGACAGGACGCCAACACAATTACCAACAGGGCTATCAGGAACATATTGTTGAATAAACTCTTCATGCTAATCTTTAATCTTTTGTTATTCAAATTTAACAAATCCCTATCAGTCAGTCAAAAACACTGGCAAAAACCGGGAAGTTTGACTCCAAAGCTAAGGAATAATACCAATTTTACATTATTTCATGAATACTGATTTGTATGATTTTCAGCAGTGAATCTAATGTATCCTGAAAAATACAGGACTCTCATTGTTTCTTACAGCCAAAAGATGGTCCTTACCCTGAATTTCTATTTTTTGTACATAGCGGTATTCTCCCCAGTATGTATTGGCAGGTAAAGAAATAGGAACGTATTTCCATTGTCCTTCTTCTAACTTAAGTAAAGTCAGGGGCTGGGCAGCAGCATTGCCCAAATCATTCCTGAAACCACCAAAATCCCCCACCGCAAGGAGATACTCTTCCCCTTTGCTGTCCTGGAACCTTTCGAAATCTCTTATTGGCCCAAACTGAGCCTCAATTGGAAAAGCTTCAAAATCCAATTCTTTGCCCTCTTTGATCTTCAATACCCCAGAATTTTGGTTCCTGAAAGGTTTTTGGTCTGCCTGCTTCAGCATGTTTTTCTCAAACAATCCCTCAGAATTTTCCAACTTACTGTAACTTTTGTAATCCGAATGTTGTCCTTTGATCGCAGGAATCTGCCTGATCAAATCGTCCCTACTGGCAAAAGGCACCAACCTGCCATTCATATAATGGAAAATTATTGGATCCGTCTGACCATTTCCATCAAAATCATGCAGATACAGCCATACGGGTTTTTCAGCTTCTGCCTTCAGTTTTGAATTTAGACCTAGGTTACCCAAAAAAAACTCTATCTGACCAGACCCATTTTCCGGATACAGACCGGTATACCAACCTGCTGTAACGGCAAGCTCCTTACTCAGAATTCGTTGGTAGGTTCCTCCTCTTTGCTTTTTGAAGACCATAACAGGACTCCATTCACCTGCCAGCACCAATTCTTTTTCCTCATCTCCATCCAAGTCTTGCCAAACAGCCTTTTGAACCATTCCAAATCCTGGATTTTCACCAAAATAATCAGCAGTCTGATCTGAAAACACCCCTTTGCCATCATTGATCAATAGGACTGATTTAGGTTCAGTACCATAACTTCCGCTTACTACCGATGCCCCCACGAAAATATCCGGGAACCCATCTCCGTTTACATCATGAACGGCTATGGTAGAGGTATTTTCTCCAATTGGAGGCAGTGCATTCATTGAGAATGAAAAATCCCCTTCACCATCATTGAAAAAAATCCGGTCAAAATTGAATAGTTCTCCACTTTTGTATTCATTTCCCCCACCTCCAACATACAAATCCGGGAAACCATCCCCGTTCAGATCTTCCAATACAGCCACTACATCTTCCGCTACTTTAAGCTGTTCAAAAAATCTGTTTTCCCTTTTTTCAAAACTCCCGTCTTCCTGCTGAAAATATAAAACAGCAGCTTGACCCTTAGCCCCCCCTATGAAAATATCATCCAATCCATCTCCATTCATATCCCCTACTGTCATTGCAGGTCCTTCCATTCCATAACGTCTGGGCAAGAGGTACTCCCTCCTGAATTCGTCAAAATCAAGGTTTTCTTCATGTTTCCAATCCAGATCTACTTCTGCTATTGTGAAGACAGGTTCCGGAAATTCCTTTTTTGGTCTGTAAGACCTTTCACCCTTGCCTTTGGCCAAGGTTATTTTCTGTCCGGCAGATTGCTTTTCAAATTTCTCTACTTCTTTGGCAGTCCAACTGACGACTATGGAATCTATTTCCTCCACTTTGCCCAAACCAAAAGTCAACTTGGGAGAACCACCTGACTGAAAGCCCCGCGATGTACTTAAGGTCTGCTGCCAGGTATTGTCCCCTGCAAAGACCCAAACCTGTGCACCTATTCCAAACACATTCCAGGCATCTCCTTTCAGTTCCACCTGAAGGAAATTGTTTCCCAGCTTTTCTTTACTGAGGTTTCTGTAGAGAAAAGCTTCCTGATCGAGGTTATTGATCACCAAATCCAAATAACCATCATTATCCAGATCAGCATAAGCCGATCCATTGGAATAGGAAGGCTGTCCCAGTCCCCAATCATATGCTACATTTTCGAATTGTAGCTTACCGCTTTGTCTAAATGCATAATTGGAGAGCTTCATGGTAGGAAGCATCTCAATCATTCTATCCTGTATTTCCTGCGGTTCCAGGCCAGCACCCGGTGACTGACTGTATTGGATGAAGTCCAGATCATTGGGCCGCTTGACTATTCCGTTGGTGACATGGATGTCCCCAAGTCCATCATTGTCCATATCAAAAATAAGCGGAGACCAACTCCAGTCTGTGGCAAAGGTACCGGTCAACAGAGCTATGTCGCTGAATTTCCCATTGCCGCGGTTGAGCTGAAGGTGGTTGCGCACGTACTGATCTTTATAGCCCATACGCTTCTTGACATCAAATACTTCCTGCTTGTCTTCTCCCACCGATTTCATCCAGATCTCAGGATCTTCGGGAAGCATATCTGTGGTAAAAATATCAGGCAAACCATCCTGATTGATATCTGCCAAATCATTTCCCATGCTGTATCGGCTGGTATGGGCGATATACTCTCCCAAAGATTCCTTGAAGGTCCCATCACCCTGATTGATATAGAGGTAATCATCTTCTGTAAAATCATTGGAAACATAGATGTCCAACCAACCATCCTGATTGACATCGGCAATGCCTACTCCTAGGCCAAAGCCTAAACTACTGGAAAGAATCCCGGCTTCAGCGGTCACCTCCTCCATCTTTTCTTCTCCTTCGCTGATCAAGTTCTTGAAAAGTTTGTCTCCTCCCCTTTCATCTACTGAGGTGAATTTGGTGTCAGCATGGGAAAATACTTCCGGTTTTTTGATAGAGTGATTGAGTAAATATAGGTCCAAATCTCCATCCTGGTCATAATCAAAAAAAACTGCATGGGTAGAAAAACCTTCAAAATCAACCCCGTATTTTTCCGCTTGATCCGTAAATGTCAGGTCCCCATTATTAATATAAAGCCTGTTCTTCCCTTTAAGTCCTTTATAGCCTCCTACTTGGCAGACGTAAATGTCCAGCAGACCGTCACCATTGACATCGGCCATGGTCACACCTGTAGACCATCCTCCCTCTCCATTTACTCCTGCCTGATCGGTGATATCTTCAAATTGAAAATCCCCTTTATTGAGATACAGCTTGTTTTCCCCCTGATTGGAAGTAAAATAAATATCTACCAAGCCATCGTTGTTGATGTCGCCTAATGCCACACCGCCCCCATTGTAGAAATAAAGATATTCTATGATGTTGAGGCTGTCCGTGGAAGTGAGGTCATTTCTAAAGTCAATCCCGGAATATCCTGGATCCATCAATTCAAAGAGGGCATTTTCCTGAGATTTCTTGGCACAGGAAAAGCAAGCTATTAATATCAAAAAACAAGCTAACCCAAACTTCCTCATAACTCAGAAAGACCAAAATTCAACAGCATCATTATTCTTGACCACCATCAATAGTGTCTGATCCTTTTTCCTAACCAAATGCAAATCCCGAATATCCCCATGTAGCTGAAGTCCGTGTTCTCTGTTTGGCACATACTCAAATGTCCCATCACCATTCCCTAAAAGCAGTTCTCCATAACTTCCGTCATATTGACCTACTTCCGGTTTGGCTCCTTCTAGGTTCCCTGCAAGAATCAGATCATCTGCTCCATCCCCGTTAATATCCAAAACCAAAATGCTGTACATCCAGGACCTCTGGGCCATTCTCGGTAAGGCTTTGACCTCAAAATCACCCCCTCCTTTATTGAGCATGATGGCCGATTCACGGAAATTCAATTCCTGCATGACGGCATTTTTAAGCTCCTGTGGGGTGAAGATGTCTTCAAGGTATTTGTTATTGTAGGTACTGTATTTGAGAAAACGCTTCTTGATGGAGGGAACCTGCATTTCCAATTGATGCTTCAGTGTAAACGGAACATGTCTTCCCCCCTCCTTTTGGACAAAGAGATGCTCCACACTTCCATTCTGGTCAAAATCATTGACAAACATGCGGATAGGGCTTTCGGAAGTGGGTTTGAAACGGCTATTCAGCCCATGGTTGCCCAGCACAAAATCAGGTCTTCCGTCCCCATCGAAGTCACCTACGGCAATACTCTGGTACCAGCCTTTAAAATTTTCAAGATCGGGCAAGTCCATCTTCTCAAATTTACCGCCCGTATTTTTCAGGATTGTCGGTGCCATCCACTCCCCTACCAGAACAAGGTCTTCAAGACCATCACCATCATGGTCCACCAAAACGGCGTCTGTTACCATCCCTATTTCTTTAAGGTCAGGGGCAAACTCTTCTGTTCCGTCTTTAAACTTCCCTGTCCCATCATTGACCAATATCATGCTGCTGGCATTGACCCCGTAAAGGAAAGGGATTACCCTACTGCCCACAAATAAGTCCAAATGTCCATCACCATTGACATCCAATACCCGGACTACTTTACTGCTGTTTTTGAAATTTTCCAGACCAGAATCCAAGGACTTGGTAAAGATTCCTTTTCCATCATTCAGGTACAGCCGATCAGAAAGATCCAAGGCTCCAAAGGCTGATTCATTACCTCCCGAAGTCACAAATAAGTCCAGATGTCCGTTTCCATTGGCATCAAAGAATACTCCATGGGTATCTTCAGAAATACGATCTTCTCTGAACACTTCCTGAGAGGATGCCTTAAACTGTCCCTCAGCAACCTGCAGGAACAACTGGCCTGGAAAACCCTTTGCTCCACCCAGGTAAACGTCCTGAAGTCCATTGCCTGTCACATCCCCCCACACGGCTTTAGGTCCTTCCGTTGAAAGCATGTGATAAGTCAACCTGTCTCTATCAAAGTCGACGGCTTGATTTTCCTTATGCCTGAAATCAAGGATTTCTTCTGCATTCTCTTTTTTGAAGATCTTGCCTTTAGGTTCTTCAAAAAACCTGAAACCTTCAGGAGCATCTACTCCTTCTTCCCATTTCAAGTGAAGGCTTTGATTGACTTCTATATCTTCCAAAAGGGTAAGCTTACCATCAGGCCATCTTACTTGAACCTCTTTGATCCTATCAGCTTTTCCCAATCCAAAATTCAGTCTTGGATCTACAGAAGATTGGAATCCCCTGTTCGGCATTTGTTCCTGATAGAGGGTTCCATTATCCAAAATTACTTTCACCTGTGTACCTACGGCTGCAGTATTGTCAGCCTTTCCTTCCAGTGATATTTTGAGGAAGTTATTTTCGGGAAAAAACTCCAAACTCCTGTTTTTGAAAATCAGAACTTCATTGTTCACATTATTGACAACCAGGTCCAAAGTCCCATCATTGTTGAGATCTCCATAAGCTGAACCGTTGGAATGTATGGGGTCTCCCAATCCCCACTCCTGCACTACATTTTCAAAAACAAGGTCTCCTTTATTCTTATAGGCATAATTGGGAATGGGGTTGACAGGCATGGGGTCAATCAGCTTTCGATAGTCAACCCCTTCCTGTGAAATGATCGCCCTTTTGGTTTCCGCATTGTCTATGAAATTAAGGTAATCCAAGTCTGTAAGGTCCTGATAAATGCCGTTAGCAACAAAGATGTCTTTGAGGCCATCATTGTCCATATCAAACATCAGAGCGGCCCATGACCAATCAGTCGCCTCCACATTGGCCATACGGCCCAAGTCACTGAAGGTCCCGTCTCCATTGTTGACATGGAGCATGTTGCGGGTATATTGGTAATGATATCCGTGCTCTACGTTAAACTGGAACTTGTCCCAAGATTCAAAAGTGGTGATCTGCTTTAGTCTTTCAGGTGGTTCGGGAAGCATTTCTGTCACAAAAATATCCAGATACCCATCATTGTTGATGTCCGCAATATCAGCCCCCATTGAGGCCGCCGAAGTAGAGCGCATATAATCGGTGAGCGATTCGGTAAAAGTCCCATCCTGATTGTTGATATAAAGGTAATCCCTTTCAAAGAAATCATTTGAAATAAAGATATCCATCCATCCATCACGATTGACATCACCTATGGTAATACCCAACCCGAATCCTATAACAGAGCCATATATTCCGGCTTCCTCAGACACATCTGTAAACACTCCACCGTCATTCCTGAACAATTTATCACCCCCGACAGGATCTCTTCGAGGTCTTTCGTTTTGCATCTTGTTGAAGCTACCAATGGCCTGATAACTGTTGTTGAGCAAATAGACATCTAAGTCGCCATCATTGTCAAAATCAAAAAATACGGCATGGGTAGAATATCCCTGATCCGCCAACCCATAGGCTTCGGCCATTTCGGTGAAGGTTCCGTCTCCATTATTGATGAAAAGTTCGTTTTGCTTATTATCTCCCTTGACATCCCCGGAATTACAGACATAAATATCCAGCAAACCATCCCCGTTCACATCCGCCATAGCTACCCCTGTGCTCCAGGCACGGGTACCTGCCACTCCTGCTTCTGCTGTAACATCTCTGAATTTAAAATCCCCCTCATTGATGTACAGTTTGTTTTCTCCCATATTGGAAGTCAGATAAATATCGAGCAAACCATCATTGTTGACATCCCCTAAAGCCACGCCTCCACCATTGTAGAAATTACGGTAGGTGAAAATATTGAATTTTTCATCAAACTCCAGGTCATTTCTAAAGTCTACACCGGAATGTGAAGATGGGATTTTTTGGAAAAGGCTATCTCTTTCTTCTTCTGTTTCCTGCTGACAGGCAAAGAAGATAAGTAGCGTCAATAGCAAAAATAGCGATCTCATCCTTTTAAGCATCTTCCTTCATTTTTATCATATCCCCTAGGTCTTTCACCCTAAGGTCCAGTATTTCCACTCTTACATTTGTGATGTTCTTCTTAAACACCCTGATCAGCCTGTTGCCATCTACTTTCACGATGGCCCTTGCAGTTTTATTGCTATTGGTCACTTCAAAGAAGCCCTCACCATACCAGGATTCCAATAAACCCACCACATCTTCCATCAACTTCTCCACTTCATAATCTTCATTACCGGGAAACCAAGCCGGATAATTGAATTCTATAGGCATGAAGTAAATCTGATCGTCTTCAAACTGAGGATAAAAATGCATGTGGACTTCCTTTCCTGAAGGTACCTCAGGTCGGTATAGGACCTGTAAATAATGTGCACCATTGGTCAGCACACCTTGCTTGTTCAGCTCCCAACAATGTCCAAAAAATTCCTTTCTCCCCATACCAAACTTCAAATCCAAAAATAAATCTTCTACCACCTTTCCGGATGCCAGCTCTCTTTCCTTGACTTTATCAAATTCAGTTTTTGGTTGGCAGCCGAAAGCTATAGCCAACAGCAGCATCAAACATCCAAAACTTTTCTTCATACTCGTATACTTCATCTATTCTTATACAGTTTAGGGTAATCATTGTTTCGGCTCACCAAAAGGAGGTGGCCATCCCGGGTTTTCACTTGTTGAATATCCCTTATTTCTCCGGTGACAAATATTCCCGACTTGCTGGCAGGCAGCACTTCCCATTTATTACTTTCCCTTTCCTCCAACAACCAACCATAGCTTCCCATCTGAGTTCCCAGTTCGGGTTTAATTTTACTAAGATTACCTCCTAGCAGCCAACTGTTTTGCCCAGTCAGTTTCTTTAAATTGAAGGCCGCATAAACAGGCGCATATTGCAATTCAGCCGGAAGATCGATCCGAACAAAGGTACCATTTTCATCCCTTCTGAAAAGCACTGATTCTAAAGTCTTCACTTCCAAAACCAAACTGCTTTCGATGATATCCTTGGAGAAAAGATCCTCTATCTTTTTGTCTTTGTAAATGTCATAGCTCAACAGCTGCTTCCTAAGCCCTGGAAGCTGTTTGAGTAGACTGGACTTCAGTGCAAGAGGATAAGACTCTCCGTTTTCATATATGGTGATTATTTGTTCAATACTTCCATTTCGGTCGAAATCATTGACATACATGCGTAAAGGCTCATCCTCCGTTGCTTTTAAACGGGTATTTGTACCCATATTGCCCACCAACAATTGTAACTGCTCATTGTCTTGATGCACGGAAATTCTATTCCATAGTCCTGCTCCTGCATTCAATCCCAAGTCTTCTGCTACCTCTTTAAAGGATTCACCTGTTCTCTTGAAAACTTTAATTGGCATCCATTCGCCTGTCACCAAAATCTCCTCGTCACCATCTCCATCAAGGTCTGCTACAGCCAAATCTGTTAGCATTCCCAAGTTTTCAAATTCTTCCAACTGTAATTTTTCAAAGCTCCCATCTCCCTGATTGAGGAGCAGCTTGAGACTGCCCGGCATACCATAGGCAAAGGGGAAGGTGCGTACCCCAATCAACAGATCCAAGTACCCGTCTCTATCGTAGTCAAAAGATTTCACAAAAGCGGTACTTTCAAAATCCTGTGGCAGGGAGTTTTCGGACAAGGTAAAATTCCCCTTTCCATCATTGAAATAAATCCTGTCCTGATAGTGAGGGCTTTTGATGCTAAATTCAAGGCTGCCACTGCCTACATACAAATCCACAAGTCCATTCCCATTGGCATCAAAAAAATGGGCCACAACATCCTCGGATAGGCTGTGTGTATCAAATTTTTGATGAATTCTGAATTTCCCATCGGCCTGTTGCAATAAAAGCGCTGAAGCCTGACCCTTGGCTCCTGGCATAAAAACATCATCCAGCCCATCTCCATTGACATCAGCTATCGCCGGCCTTGGGCCCTCGTTGGATATCATATAAAAACGAAGCCTGTCTCTGTCAAAATCAATAAATGCACTTTCTTTATGCTTCCATGGAAACACACCTTCTATTTCCATTAAACGTTCCTCTTGGACAGGCATGCGATAATCGAACGGGTCTCTGTTGGGCTGTGGCAAAACTTTCAATAATGTATCTACAGCCATCCTTTCCATGACCTGTTGCTGCCCGTCAGGCCAAACAATCCGAACAGAATCAATTTGCTCCACTTTTCCAAGGCCAAAATGCAGGCGTGGGTCAACTGAAGACATGTAACCTTTGACCGGATTATGCTCGGCATACCAGAGCTTTTCCCCTGCAAAGACAGTGACCTGAGCACCAAAATGATTCCCTAAATCCAATTGCAAAAAATGGTTGTTGTTCAATTCATTGCTGTTGTTTTTGAAAATAAACAGCTCTCCCTCGAGGTTATTTACCACCAGGTCAAGATCTCCGTCATTGTCCAGGTCGGCATAAGCCGCACCGGTAGAAAAGGTCAGCTGATCCATTCCGATAGCAGCTGCCACATCTTCAAATACAAATGCCCCCTTGTTTTTGAAAAAGAAATTCCTTTGCGGTTCGGAAGGAAAATTATTGATCATACTGATGATCAAAGTAGAGTCCTTTCTATTTTGGGCAATCTGAGCTTGATTGTGAGCGTAATAATCCACATAATCAAAATCCGTCAGGTCTTTGACAATGCCATTGGCTACGAAAATGTCCCTAAAGCCGTCATTGTCCATGTCAAAAATCAATGCCCCCCAAGACCAATCTGTGGCATGTACTCCGGAAAAGCGTGAAATTTCCGAAAAGTGCACATCAGTGCTCGCAGGCTTGAAACCCATATTGCGCTGCAAGGTGTTTCGTGTAAACTGGTGAAAATAGCCTGCATCCACATTGGCCTGATATTTATCCCATTCTTCAAACGGGGTCTTGGTCTTGACACGTTCCAAACTTGCCGGTAGCATTTCCGTCACGAAAATATCCATCCAGCCATCATTGTCCAGGTCAGCAATGTCCGCTCCCATGGAGCCCATGCTGATCTCAGTCATCATCTCTTCCAAAGCCTCTCTAAAAGTCCCGTCCTGATTGTTGATATACAGGTAGTCTTTTTCAAAAAAATCATTGGAAACATATAAATCCGGCCAGCCATCTTTGTTCACGTCAGCTACCGTCACTCCCAGACCATAACCTATGGCAGATCCATAAATGCCTGCTTCTTCACTGATATCCGCAAAACCATCCCCATCATTGCGGTAAAGCTTATTGCCTCCAAAAGGGTCACGGATATCTCTTTGTCCTGTACGCAGGTCATTGAGACCTACTGATCTTGCGGAATTGTTGAGCAGATACATGTCCAGGTCGCCGTCTTTGTCAAAATCAAAAAATACAGCATGCTGGGAAAGCCCTTCATCTGCAATACCATATTCCTGAGCCATTTCAGTGAATGTCAGGTCTCCATTATTGATATAAAGTGAGTTGTGTCTCTCTTCTCCTCCCAATGGCCCGGATTTACAAATGTAAATATCCAAAAGTCCATCTCCATTGACATCTGCCATAGAAACGCCTGTGGACCAGATTCCAGGAACTGCCAACCCGGCTTTTTCTGTTATGTCTTCAAATACAAAATTCCCTTTGTTGAGGTAGAGTTTATTTTCTGTCTGATTTCCTGCCAAAAAAATATCAATCAGCCCGTCATTGTTGATATCTCCCAAGGCTACTCCCGCACCATTGTAGAAATTTCTAAAAGTGTAAGGGTTAAAATGCTCCGTATAATTGAGCTCGTTGCTGAAGTTTATTCCGGTATGACTTTTTGGCATCAGCTCAAAAAGTATCTTTTCCTTCCCTGAGGGATCAGAACAGGAAAAAAGGATACCAAAAATCAGGCTCAATATGGCAATGGGTAATCTCAAGTTTTTTTGGGTGTGTGTTTGGGCTAAAATAGGTTTTAGCCTTCTATAAATCAAAAAGAAGTGCACCTAGGTGCACTTCTTTGAAGTTAATTATTTGAAAACCTGATTAATAACCAGGGTTTTGAGACAAATTAGGATTAGCCTGAAGTTGGTTTTCAGGAATTGGGAAAAGATTTCTGAATGATGGAGAGGCTGCTTTTTCCCACCATGCATCATTGAATCTTCCGAATCTGATCAGATCAGACCTTCTGTGACCTTCAGCAAACAATTCCCTGCCTCTTTCTGCCAACAATACATTGGCATCTAAGGAAGAAAGTTGAGGCACATTGGCTCTTTCTCTAACCATATTGACATACTGTAGGGCTACTCCATTGTTTCCTTGTCTCCAAGCTGCTTCAGCCTTCATCAACAAGACGTCTGCATATCTGTAAATCGGGAAATCATTGTTGAGATCCGGACCAGCACCCATTGCAATTTCAAATTTACCTACCCTAGTTCCTGCCTGACGGAAGGCATTTGGAGCCAATTGGTTGATCTGAGGAGTAAAGTTGATCTCAGGTCCATCAGGATCTCCGTCAAAGGCATCATCCACCAATGGTGTCACACCATCAGCGGCAAATTGAGGTCCTTCTCTCAAAGATGCCTTTCTAACATCGTCGTCTTCATAGCTGTTATAAAACTCTTCCAATGCCGCATATCCATTCCAAGGTTGTTCCTGCAGTTCAAAGGTCAACTGATTTGAATAATGGAAACTCATTTGATGAATATTGAATCCTTCTGCATTGTTGGCATCGTAAGGTACAGTGAACATGTTTTCAGGAGAATTATTATTGTTGGTGGCAAAATTAGAGAAGAAGTTCGGCGCCAAGCTGTATGGACCTTCATTGATGATTACATCCAGGATCCTTTCGGCATCGGCCCATCTTGCAGTACCTGTATATACCTCAGCATTCAAGTATAACTTGGCCAACATCATGTGGGCTGTCCAATAGTTCAGGTTAGTCCTTGTATTTTCTCTTGTCAATGATTCTACATTTTCAAGTATAGACTCCTCAATAAATTCAAACACTTCCTGCCTGGTATTTTGAGGAGGGCTACCGCCTCTGTCAGTTTCGCGGATAATCGGCACATTGCCAAAATTATCTATCAGCAACAAATAACCAAAGGCTCTTAACACCCTCAATTCAGATACCAGATCATCCAAGTCAGGGTATTGTTGTAAAAGCAGGTTTGACTCTGCCACTATTCTGAATCCATACTGCCAGGCACCATTCAAAGGCCCGTCAAAAGAAATCCAGGTATGTCTATGTGTCCTCAGCCAGATACCTCCATCTTCCCAGTCAGCTCCTTTTTGAGGAATTGCCATTTGATCGGAAGACACTTCCTGTACCGAATAATAGCCACCATGTGAACCAAATCCACCCTGACCACTGGCTACTACTGCACCATAAGCAGACTGCTTTAATACTTCGATCAGTTCGGGAGTAACGTTAGCTTCCAACTCCTCCTGCGTGATACCCGAGAGTACCTCCTGCTCCAATTCCCAACAAGACCCCATGGTTACTGCCACCAGGCCTCCCATTAATACTGTTTTAATTGATCGTAACATATTTAATTTTGAGTTTATGTTATTTAAATGTAAGGGTTAATCCCAATGTCCAGATTCTTGGCAAGAAATAAGTGTTTCTTCTTTCAATACCGGGAGCGAGTGGATTAGGATTCAAGACATCTCCTGAATCTTCCCATCTTACCTCAGGATCTACACCGGAAAACTGGGTAAATGTAATTAGGTTTTGCACACCTCCATAGAACCTCAAATTGCTGATCGCATCAGAATTAGTAGGGAAATTGTATCCCAACTGAAGGTTGTCCAGCCTGATGAAATCTCCTCTTTCCAAATATAGATCAGAGAAGGTTGGTGTAGAGGTAACTAAAGGAGAGGTAGGAGTGTTTCGGGTAACCACAGAATTCCAGGTATTTGAAGCCCCATCTGCATTTTCATAGAAACCTCTGAAGGAATTGTAAATCAAGTGACCCCAGCTACCTCTTGCAAGGAAGTTCAAGTCCCAGTTGCCATAAATAAAGGTGTTGGAGAAACCAAAATCTGCTACAGGCAAACCATTACCTAACCTTTCAAATTCAGCAGGACTTTCTCCGGATAAGATATACTCTCCTCCATCTGTCAAGCCCAACAACCTTGGACCATAAAAGTCCCCAATTCTTTCACCCTCTCTGTTCCAAACAATAGGATTGTCATTTTGTCCAGGAGATCCAGGAACACCTTGACGGATTTCAGGAAGCTGAATAGAACCTACGCCGATGTTTTCAATCCTTGTTCTCTGATAAATCGTAAAGTTGAAGGACGGTGTCCACAATACAGGACCTAAGTTCAAATTGTTGACACTGGCAATAAATTCCAGACCACCGGAGGTCAAATCACCTATGTTAGCCCAGATACTGGGGGCAGTATAGAAGTTTCCGGGAAGGAATTCATTAGGAGCCCCCACCGGAACTTGTGTATTGAAAATCAAATCAGAAATGGTTCTCTGATAATAATCGACCTGACCGGTGATTTTGCCCTGAAGTAAACCAAAGTCCAATCCTACAGTAAATTCTCTTGTAGTCTCCCATCTCAACTGAGGGTTAGGATTGGCAAGCTGATTGATACCTACGAAAACAGAGTTAGGATCTGTTGGATCCAATGGAATTCTGTTCCCGTTTCCATAGATACCCAAGGCCAAAGTAGGTGAAGGAGGCAACTGACCTACCACACCAAAGGAAGCCCTTGGTTTGAACTGATTGAATATACCCATGTCAAATACTTGGGTCAGGTCAGCACCGGCACTGACAGCTGGGAAAATACCTGTCTGATTCTCTCTACCGAATCCTGAATAGGTCTCCGCTCTTACCGAAGCAGAAAGGAAATAGGTATTGGCAAAGTTGAAGTTGGCCCTACCAAACAAGGAGTTCAAAATAGCTCTTGTAGCAAAAGATCCCATTGCAGTACCTGGGCCCAATCTCAATCCACCTGCACCAAGGTTGTTAGGACCTTGATCAAACAAAAACCTTGTGGTGGAAGCATCCATTCCTCTTTCTTCAAAAACCTGGGTTTCAGCTCCTGCAATAAATGCAAAGTTCAACCTATCTGCAATCTCATCTTCGAAACGGATGGTACCGTTCCAAATGGAAGTCGTTCTATCAAACATGTTTTGGCCTGCCTGACCATTTCTACCAAAGCCAGTTTCAAAATCCTGCCTAGAATAAAACTGAGTAGCCAAATCTGTAAACCTGTCCTGTGAAAACTGGGATGCAATGGTCCACTTATCACTCAGGTCAAACTCTGCTCTGAAAGAGTAGATCGCTGCCCTTTGTTCATTGGTGAAACGTTGTTGATTGATCAAAGCAACTGGATTGTAAAAATCAAACAAAGGTCTTTGGAAAAAGCCTCCGAAATCCCTCCTAGCTCCTTCAGTATCCTCGAATACAGGTGCTGTGGGATTGTAAATGGTTGCATACCTTACCGCTTCAGCATTTACATTAGTAGCATCTGTTGCAGAATAAGCCAGGCTCATGTTCAATCTCAACCTATTGTTCAATGCACCATGATCCATATTGAACCTGGTATTCAAAGTTTCTCTATTGGTATTCTGTACTATACCATCATTATTACGGTAATTGACAGAAGCAAGGAAAGAGGTGTTTTCAAAACCACCGGTAACGGAAGCATTCACTGTACCGTTGTAAGCTGTCTGCAATACCTCATCTCTCCAGTTGGTCTGTGAACCATAATTGGTACCCCCTCTGGCCACAAATTCCTCTGGAGAAAGTACCGGAATCAGGTTAGTTGGAGCTTCTGCAGTCCCAAAAGTATTGATGGTCACACTGGTAATACCTTTCTTCTTAGCACCTTTTTTGGTAGTGATCAAGATCACACCGGCAGCACCTCTGGTACCGTAAATCGCAGCAGCAGAAGCATCTTTCAATACATCAAACGTTTCGATGTCATTGGGATCGACAGCATCTATAGATGCACCGATTACCCCATCCAATACAATAAGTGGAGATTGAGCAGCACCAAAAGAAGAAATACCTCTTAGTCTTACAGTAGGTTGCTGGTTGGGATTACCACCTGGCCTGGTTACAGAAAGACCTGCTACTTTACCTTGAAGCAATTGAGTAGGGCTTGGGAAGTTACCTCTGTTGAACTGCTCTGAGCTCACAGATGCCACTGCTGAGGTGATTTCCTTCTTGTCCTGGGTACCATACCCTATTACCACAGCCTCCTGAAGGCTTTGTACGTCTTCATCCAAGTCTACATTGATGGTAGACTGATTGCCTATCATTACTTCTCTTGGAGAAAATCCAACAAAAGAAAATACCAGAACTTCATCTCCTGGCTGTACGCTGATGGTATACCTACCGTCAAGATCGGTGGTAGTACCTCTTGTAGTGCCTTTGACCAGGACGGTTACTCCTGGTAGCGGGTCACCGAAGGATGCATCCAGGACTGTACCTGTTACCTCCCTGCCTTGTGCATTGGCTACTGCCATACTGCATATCATCAGTACGGTGATCAGCATCAATGCCTTCATTTTTTGTAAATAATTTCTCATAGGGTTTGTTGTTTTGAAAAAAACGAAATGGTTTAATAGTTAATTTCAAATCTAAAATGATTGTTTAAATTTAATTTTGCAATATTTAACAAAGCCCCTAAGGCCCTTTTGCCAAGGCCTGAGTTAACAGAATTATGGTATTTTTTAGTAATCGGTAACAAAAATTAGTTTTTGTTGCTTAAATAATAACCGAAAACGTTTGAACTTTTCGAATAGTTAAAATTTTTCGATTTTATTAAAAATGTGAAAATTGAGAGCAGATTTTTTCAGAATGTTAACAAAAAGCAAAATCTTTGAAAACAGGCGAAATTCAAAGATTTGGAGAATTTTTTAAAAAAGGTTAAAAACCTTTGCCCTAAGGTTCCGCCCAGTTGTCCGAAGGTTTCGCCTTCGGACTGTTAGTATAGGAGTTTCAAATTCCAATCCTATTCAAGCCAAAGGCGCAATGAACAATATTCCTCTAAATTCTTTGCTTCCTTAAAATTTCGACTAAAGTCCGAGCGCGTAAGATACCGTGCTCTGACCACCGGCCAAAGTGCGATGGAAATTGTGTCCTCTGCGATCCTTGGCTCCTTTGCCTCCTCTGCGTGAACCCTTCAACCCTCAATTGAAATTCCACCATTCCGGTGCGACGGTAGTCCACCTCCTATCCATCGCCTTTGCTTCACATTCGAAACATAAAGCAGGAGGATTCCCCGAACTTTCGCAGGGATTAGGTATAAAAAAAGGAACATCAGCTGATGTGGTAAAAACCCTTGAAATGGAAACCTTGGCTACTTCAAAATACCCCAATACCCTATCATCAGCATCCGCAAGATTCCGGATATTGCCCTGTACAGGTGCCGGAGGGATATCAAACAAGGAGCCCTGATTGTTCAATACCAATTTTACCCTATCCCAATACTCAAACGTCTCTCTGCTCACACTCAACTGCCGCACTGTGACAAAAAACGGATACAAAAATGAATCATCCACCAACCTCCTCCCCAAATTCAGACTGAAATTTCGGGATCCCGTGCCAGCAGAAGTCAATAAAGGCAAGGTACTTGGATCTATATCATCATAAATAAAACAATTGGGCGGCGGAGGGGTAAACGGGCCTCCTGTCCATAAACGCACCCAAAGAAAAGTCTCTTCCAACACCCATCGGAGGTACACATCCTCTTCGGACTCCGGCAAGGTCACGGTGGCATCCACAGAAAGAAAAGGTCTGGTCCTCAACCCTTCACTTTCTGTAAAAAAAGAATAATCCACTGATTGTTCAGCACTCTGTTTGGGCAATTCCTGAAACTCCGATCGATAAACCTGATCTCCCGATGTAACCTGTATAGCATACTTCACACCTTGTTCAGCCTGAAAGTCATACAATTCATACCTTCCCTCTTCTGTGTGCCCGTACAGATGGGAATTTCCGTTTTCTTCCAATAAAACTACCGTAGCATCAGTTACCCCTCTCGGCAAAAGACCAAACAAATCTGTTCTCCCCACATCTACCCGGTGAACTCCCAGCTCATCCGTTAGCAAGCCGTACACCACCAGTTGACCCTCATTTGTGTCTGCGATGAAATCCAAAGGATCCACACATGATCCGGGCACCGCCAGCAAAACAGCCAAGCCCAACACCATCTTTATATTGTAGAATATCTTTTTCATTGGCTAAAATTGATAGAATAGGTAATGGATGGAAAAATGGCACCCAAAATGGAAACCTGGTAAGGCCTCAGTCTTCTCGACATTCCTTCCCTTTGGAAAAACACCGAGTAGGCATTCCTCCTTCCTAGGAGGTTATAAATGGAAAAGTTAAACCTGTCGTCCCAAGTCCTTACAAAACCATTGGTAAGATAGCTGAAGTCCACTCTAAAGTAATCGGGAATCCTATATTGGTTTCTATCCCCGAAATCGGGAATAAATATACCCCCGACAACATAGTTGGTCGTGGGAGCTGTTACCGGCCTTCCGGTAGAATAATTCATGAGCAGGTTAAGGGACTTATTTCTGCCCAAGTGCAGGTTGGCAACCAGAGATACAATATGGGGTCGGTCAAAATTCGTTGGAAACCAGTCTCCCCTATTCACCTGAATTTCCTGAAACTCCGAAACTGTCCTGATCTGAGACCTGCTGTAAGTATAAGCCAGCCAGCCTGTCACTGCACCCCTATTTCTTTGCACCATCAGTTCTGCCCCATAGGCCCTTCCCTGTCCTTGGATGAGTTCTGTTTCCAGACCCCTGTTCAAAAAAAGATCGGCAAAGTCCCGGTATTCCAGCTGGTTTTCTGTGAGCCTATAGAAACCCTCCAAAGAAGTAGACCATTCGTCTTCTCCAAAATTTCTGAAATACCCCAAAGAAAAATTATGCGAACGCTGTGGAAGAATGTAAGAGGTACTCAACTGCCAGAGATCTATAGGTGTAGGACCTGTGGCATTGGAAATGGTCTGAAGGTACTGATAGAGCGAAGCATAGCCTCCCTTAATAGAATTGGCTTCATCCAGACTCAAACGAAATGAAATCCTCGGTTCAAACCCGCCATACTGCACTATAGTTTCCTGTCCAAAAACCTGCTGCCCTGTCGTGGTAAGTGAACTTACAGGCAATCCTTCCTGATAAGTAAACACGGTATCCGGCCCTAACTGCAGGTACTGCGAATAACGCACACCGGCAGTCAGCGCAAAATTTTCATGAGGGGTCCATTCACCTGAAATGAAAGGGGCAAACTCCAATCCCTGCTGTTTGTGGACTTTTTCATTCATGATACCGGATTGTTCCCCCATAGGAGATAGGCTTTCGGGCCTCATTTGGTACTGAACTGCCTCTGCCCCAAAAGTAAAATCAAAGTTCTCTCTGGTCCACAATCCCGATATTTTTCCCTGAAGATAATATAGTCCATTGTCCACCCTAAAGGCATCTACCTCCGTCGGTTCGAAAAACCCGTTGTTGAAGGATCCATAAGCCAGCAAACTTACTAGGGAAAAATTGTCCGAAAGGAGGTTTTTAGAGGTAAGGGAAGTGACGAAATTGTTCCATTCGAAACCAAACTGATCGGAAAATTGAAAGAAATCTCCGGTATTCAAAAGACTGAAATCCAAGGTGTGTTTTTCAGAAAACCTGTGGCTTAAGCCCAAATAGATGTCATGAAACCTGATGTCGCTGTTCCGAACATCGGGTTCATCTACGGAATCAAGCAACCACTTGGCATTGGAACGGCGCACTCCGGCAATCATACTCGTTTTTTCAGGATTGAGAGGTCCTTCCAGGATCACTTTGCTGGTAGCTGTACCCAAAGAGAATCCCGATTTCCAGGAATCAAAGTCACCTTTTCTCATTTCCAAGTTGATGGCAGCAGCACTTCGCCCTCCATAATAACTTGGGATGACTCCTTTATATAAGGAGAAATTCTGAAGCACGTCCCCATTGAATGCACTCAAAAATCCCAAAGCATGGTTGTTGCTCAGGACAATGGCCTCATTCATCATGATCAGGTTTTGGTCTGCCTGTCCACCACGGATATTCAGGCCAGGAGAACCTTCACCCACTGAGGTCACTCCTGGCATGGCCTGAAGCACGTTGAACACATCCGGTTCCCCCATCATCATTGGCACCAATTTGATTTCCTCGATATTCATTCTGGTAAGGCCTGTGATGGCACTTTTCACATTTCGATCTCTTTGTTCTGCCAATACTGTAAATACATCCAAGCTGAAGTCCAAGCCGGAGAGGGAGACATCAAGGATACCATTTCCGTATAATTCCACTATATAGTATGAGGCAGCTCTTCCAAACCTTCTGAAAACAATCCTGTGTTTGCCGGAATCTAGACGGGCGATATATTGTCCCCTTTCATCTGTATTGATCCCCGTAAAAAAACCATCAATGTGCACGGAAACACCCGCTATGGGCTCAGCATTTTCTGCATCCCGAATTGTCCCTGTAAGGTAGTATGTGGCACTTTTATCTCCAGGAGCAGCCTCAAACCGGATCTCTTTGAAATCATTTTGGGCATGGGTATGATGAAAACCGGTAGCAAAAAACAGGAGGAGGATTAAAAATACTTTATTCCTCCTTTGAAAAACAGTAAAATCAAATATCATAATTTCTTTTTCACTACCTAATATAGCAAAAGTTATAAATTACTATTTGAAAACTCTATTGATTACTATATTTATTTTTTTCACTACATCAACATGCCATCTGCCTTTAGGTCTCTTTTGATTCTATTGCTCAGCCTTTGGGCAGCAGGCCTGCGAACAATATTCCCTTGATTGTAATAGCCGAAACCGGTCCACAATGGTTGACTGATCTCCTTGTCAAACAAATACACCTGGAAGTTTTGTATGGAAAGCTCTCCTCTGTCCTGATCATTTCGCATGGATACGATAAGTAAATGATCAAAGTCAGCTTGGTTCAGGACAGACCTAAATTCCTCATAGCTATAATCTTTGTGTTTCTCGAAAAAATTTTTCGAATCATAGGCCATCACTGGATTGAAGGCACGCCAGGATTCCGATGCCAAAAAATCCCTAAAACGCTGGTGTTCGAGGTTATTGAATTTACCTCTGATACTTTTATTGTAAAACTCCTCATCCAACTGAAGGATCTCAGTATCGCTTTGAACAAACAATACCAAAAAACCCTCGACAGGAGAATCAGGTATGGTATTCACTTTAGTACTCACTGCTCTGTTGAAATTGGTACAAGCACTGAGGATGATTGTCATCAATAGGATCGGCGCCAGGTTTTTCATATTTTTTTAGTTTAGAGTGTCTGAATTATTTGTTAGAAGCAGTCTGGGTTGAAGCCCTGCCGGTACGGTTGCCGGCAAACAATAGCTCATCTTGTTCCATTGCTCTGCGGATTGTTTTGGCGAGGTATTTGGAAATTTTTTTAGGTCTCATATACCATCCCCCTTCCAACAGGCCATACCCATAAGATATCCAAATGGGATTGGGATTGTCTCTTTCGAGCAAATATACCTGATAGTGGTTGCGGTTTGAGGTGGCAGGCAACACCCAGTCTCCTACTACCAATGGCATTACTTCGGATTTACTGGATTTTTGGGATACAAGAAGTATATGATCGATATTTTGCTTGCTCAATTGCTGGTTGAACTCTTCAAAACTGTATTCCTTGTGGGTCGAAAAATAATCAGCGTAATTGTGGACAAAAGTTGGATTGAATTTGCGTCTGAACTTATCGTGAAAGACCTGTCTGAATTGACTTCTTTCCAGGTTGTTGAATTTTCCTTTTAGGAGTCGATTGTAATATTCTTCATTCCATTCAAAAATTTCATCTGAACTGTCCACGTAAAGCAATATAAAATTCATCACATCACCTTTTTGTCTGAGCTCAGAATTATTGACTACTGACTTTGGCGTGTAGCAGGAACTGAGCATCAAAGCAATCAAAAACATAGCGGGGATAAAAAGGTAGCTTTTCATAGGACGTCATGGTTTGGTTGTACCTAAAGACACGAAAAACTAAAAAATAGGTTCGGTATAGAATTTTATTATTACAGAATTTTTAAAATAATGATTGCTTTGGTGATTAATTGACAAAATAAGAAAGGGGTTGCTCAAATATCAACACGCTAAAAACTTCAAGACCCCATAATAGATTGATCCTGTACACCTTACAAAATAACAGCTGGATTTCCTGAATGCTTTGATGAAAAAACAAGATTCGAGCTTAGCCGGAACATCAACCGAACAACAGGACTCTTGGGCATCAAAATTAATCTGATTGAAAAATATCACCTGTGAACTCCCACAGTTCAGGACTCAATTAAAAACCTCTCAAAATACATCTGATAATGGGCTACACAAAGACTTTTTATTTGAACTGCTCTCTGCAAAAGCTCATTTGCCTCTTCCTGATAAACAGGAAAGCAGGATTTGTACCTTGCCTTGCAATAGGCATCTTCAAGGAGTTTGAGCAGCCTGCATTCTTCTTCGGAATTTTGTGGGAAGACTTTTGCTAGGTCTGGAATAAATTTCAGACAAGACCGGATCACGATTCTGATCTCATGGGTTTTCTTTTCGTGCCTTTCCCAAGCCAATTCCAAAGCCCGTAACCTGAGTTCAATGGACTGGTGTATAAAAAATAGGGACAAACCCTGATTACCATCCTTGTTTTCCATTTCAGCATGCTTCAGGAACAGGTCTGCCGTGGCCCACCCATTTTCAATTACTGTTTTAGCATGACTTAGCACCTGGGGGTAGTATTGCATGCTGAATTCCCGGAGTGCAATGGCATCAGCCTTTTTGAATATCAGGTTGGTTTGAGTGATGTGGCTTAGGAAGAAAATATTACCATCCTTCAGTTCTTTGTTCAAGAATCCGATCGTAATGGGGTGGATGCAAACTTCTAGGTTGTTGCAAAGCAAAAAAGTCAACAAACCCTGTATGGCTTCCATTTTGGATGGTTCTTGGTGTTTGATGACCATATAGACTTCTTTGCGGCACTTGATTTCTGAATGGTCTTCAAGAGGAATTTCAAAGAGGAATATCATTTCAGGGTCTACCAGAATTTTGAGTGCGGCAATCAATTGTTCAAAATAGGGGCTTGGAGGATTCGAAAACGCTTCATTTTCGGGCTTATCATGTGGCTCTGGAACGGGATCAAATACCTGATCCAAGAGTGCCAATAAGTCCTCATAGAAAAGTAACATTTCCTTTTCCGAGTTTGCTGATTGGTCTCTCTCTTTATCCAAAGTCCAGGACTTGAACAGCTGCCATAGTTTTTGCCGGCCAGATTCCTTAAGGTCAGGAGAAGCAAATGAAATTGGGAGTTGTGGAAAAGTTTTCATTTGAAATGTCTAGTAAACCCTACTTCAGAACAATACTTGAATTCAGGGTTGTCATTTAGAAATTTGATTCTCTTCTCAAGCGCTTCATAACATTTCAAGGCAATTGGTTTTAGATGCTCACCAAAATATGCAAATGGTTCATATTTGACAGATCGTATAAACTCCATGTATGTTTTTGCAACATCGTAGACGTCTAGTTCTTGGTCTTTTTCCCAAACTTCAAGAATTAGCTTAAGCATACCATATCTACTGAAATCTAAATAGGTGGTTCTTCCTGTTGTTTGCAATACTTGAAAATATCTCAAGTCTTGAAAAATCAGTTCAATAATTATATTTTCCTTTTTCATCTTTTCAAAGTTTGTCTTTAGATTCTCTGACCTGAATTAAATGACTTCCCTCAATAGCCTTTAATAGAGCCATTAAGTCTTCATGTACTTTATTTGAGTATAGTGTCTCGGCGGCATTAAAGTGACCCAAACAATCCATCGCACAGTCACCAATAAATTTTATCCAACCTTCTTTCCTTCGAATTTCAAAAAGATCATTAATTGTTTTGATGGGGTTCAGTAGTTCATCTTCAGACAAATTCAAGGGCAAAAGCTTAGGATACTGACTGAGATAAGCATTTAGATCTTCTATTTCGGGAGGACAAAAATCATTCAATTCGAGTTTTGATGGGAAATCAAAACTGTATTCCTGATAATATAAATGAAGCGATTCCCAATGCGTAATTAGATCTTTAAATTGTTGGACACTGAATAAAAACATTTGGGGGTTAGGCCCATGCCAAACTGGTTTTTTGTCATAGTATCCTACTTTTAAAGTCTCAATGAAAGCCCTCCAAAAAGATAGATCTTCGAAATAGAAGAAATAACCAATAAAGCTTATTGCATCTTCAACTTTGGTTTTAGCAATTGACCTGATCCATCTTTTCTTATCTTTTGCAGATACTTGGGCATTGCGGACCATCAAAAGGTGGCAACATTCCAAAATTTTGTAGATAGATTTAAATGTAAAATCTTCTTTAAAATCAGGAATAAAATCAGTTGAATTGAAATTTTCGACTGAATATTGAGATAAAGAAATCGTAGACCATTGTCTTAGTATTTGAATAAAATCACCAAAGTCATAAGCATAGAAGCATTGATAAAGTGCTTCTATTGGATTTTTCATTTCTTCTTCACTGAGGTGTTGGGGAAAATCAACCCATTGAAATGTCTTTTCTATTGGATCTCGAAGCAAGATGTCTTTGATCTTTAATTTTTTAACTTTAAAAAAATCCTCCATTGATAAACTTAAGAGAGAAGCCACAGCTATCATTTTCTCAAATTCTCTCATTACCTTGTGATGTTTTTTTTCCTTTTTACCCATCCAAGATTTCTTTTCGCAATGGATTCCAACTTCCAGTTTTCTAAGCTCTTTTCTCCAAGATTGTAAGTTCATCACGTCAGAAAATTGTCGTGTTAACTCACCAAATGGGTCAACCATAGCTTTTTGATCTATAATCTCTATTAATTCCATCCGTTTCAATTTCTGTTTAATTTTTAAGGCAGTTGATTTTCAACAAGAAAGAAAACTACAACTCTGGTCTTCAAAGCTGCTGCAAATTCAGCAATGGGTAGGGGATATGGTATTCTGCAGGAGGATAAATTATTCGGGGCTTTAAAAAGGTATTGTTAGCCTTAACTTTCACTGGTAGATCAAAAGATTTTCATTAAATTGTGTATAGTTTAATATCACATCAATTTTTAAAAAACCCATGCAGCAAAAAATCCATCAAGGCCGAAATATTAAAAGGTTCCGTGAAATGCTTGGCATCAAGCAGGAAGTGCTGGCCCATGAACTCGGTGAAGACTGGTCCCAAAAGAAAATATCCTTGCTCGAGCAGCGTGAATTGATCGAGGAAGATATTTTGAAGCAAGTTTCTCAAATACTCCGGATTCCGGTGGAGGCCATTCAGAATTTTGATGAGGAACAGGCGGTGAATGTAATATCTAACACTTTCAATAAAGAAGCCTTTATTGGTAATTCAGGTGCTATTTTTAATATTGATCCTATTGAAAAGCTAATTCAGCTTCATGAGGAGAAGATTGCTTTGTATGAGCGGATGCTGAAGGAAAAGGATGAGATGATGGCGAGGTTGGAGCGGTTGATAGGGGGGTGATTATTAGTTTTATATGGATGAAAAAAGTAATTGTTGAACCTTTCCTGTCTTTTAAGTTATCAAAGGAGTTTCTTCCTTATATTGAGAGCTTTAACTTGGCAAAGTAATAGCAAATAATTGAATACTAGATGATTATTCAGAACTTGGGGCATCCCTCACAAATCAAATAGGAAATGTTAAGGAATGTTGACTATCAACGGATTTTTAACTTAATTGATACGATCAGCCTACTACATTACACTAGTGAGCTAGCAGATATTCTATCCCAATCTTTTAAATCTATAAAGCCAAAAAGCAAAGTTCAAAGTAATGATCTATACTATTGGGTATGTGGCAAAGAGGAACTAAAGAACCTCCTTTCTGAACCGGGTGATCAAGAAACCGACCTAGACATCTTTTTGTACCTGTACATCCATATAGTACTAAAAGAATCTATCATTAAACTTCAGTCAAAACAACAGATTGATAATCTACTGAAAGTTGACAGCATGAGTACCGCTAATGCGCTGATTAGAGAAGAGTTGGGATTCTCAATTTCCTCATACTTGATAAGGACGGGAGGTATGTCTTGGAGAAAACTTTCAGATAACTCTGACTCTCGCGACTGGACTTCAATCTTTTTCCTATCAAATCTTTTACCTTTTTCAGAATTACCAATAGTGGAATTAGGCCCATGGATTGGCGAAATTGTGAAAAACAATGAAAGAGATATGGCTCTACAATCAATTGGAAAATCGATCAAAGAATGGGCAACCTATAGCACAGAAGATACAAAGAACTTTGAAGATGAAATTCCAAATATACTGACGAACCAGTATTCTAAACAATTTCTACCTGCCATAATGCAAGGGCTACGAGCAAGGCAGGAGAAAAATCTACAATATTACATAGAACTATTTGCTGAAAATGTATCTGACAATTCAACCTATGAAATCTTACATGCCATTGGCTCAACTTTAAGGCAGGAAAACACTGAACGAAATGACTATTTCACCTATATAACTGAAAAAAGAAATTCTGGCTCACTTAAGGCAGAAGGATTTATACGCCTCTGCTCAAGGTTCAGATATTTATCAAGAGATGTACTTGAATATGTCACATCAGTTTTAAATTCGAACGACATTAACATTTATCTAGCTGCAGTTGATCTACTATTCCACAACGAGGAAATAGTAGATATGTGTTGGTACAAAAATACAGTAATGTCTATAATTAAAGTAGGAGAAAAAGATCTAACGGGATGGCAACAAACACTACTTTCGGGCGTAATTGAAAAGGATACCAATTTTGCATATGAGCTATTACATTCAAGAATTAGTAATCTAGGAGGAAGTCACTTTTTAAAAGACGCATTTAGAAATGTCGCAGAAAAAGATCCCAGCCTATTTAGAACTTATTTTATCTCTTGGCTTAACTCAGACAACCCCCTTATCCACAAGGCTATCCTTCAAATCTCTGCATTATCAATCAGTGAGCAAATATTTCAGATGCCGAAAGATGTATTTCAAAACTACAGCAAAGCGGAATTGATCTACATTGGAGGAAAAATGGTAGGCTACATTTATAGTCAAAAACCATTACAACATTCATTGCTGTCTTTGATAAAGTCGATACAAACGAAAGAAGATCATTTAACTCATAATTTTACTTTTCTACTTTCAGATTACCTCGTATATAACTATAGAAGCACCTTAAAAATCATAAAAGAAGAACTTAAAAATAAGTCTCTAAATAAATTTGCTAAATCAATCTTCCGGTCAACACTCAAAGAATATGAAGCTTATTTTAAGAGTTTAGACCAAATAGACAGATTGAGGGAAATCCAACCAAACTCTAGGATTGTTCAATTAAGAAGATTTTATGAACAAAAGCAATTTGACAGTTTGCCAAAAGAGAAAAATGGTCTTTTAAATTTTATTAAAGAAACTCAGGTAAATGCTCATCGCTGTGCTTTTAGAAGGCCCGGAGATTTTAAACACGAAATTTCAAATATGGGAAAAATCTCCTACGAAATGGAGTTTCCATCCGGAGAAATCCTCAGCCCCGTTTACCAAGAGTCTATAAGAAGAGAAATGCAACTACTTAGGAAAGATGAAGTTAATATTGACTGATTATATTGCTTCTTTGAAGGAAGAAAAGGAGCTCGACTCACTCATAGAGGAGCTATTAAGAGAAAAAGGATTTGAAGTGACATTTCCTCCTAAAAAAGGAGTGCGACAATACGGTGTGGATATATATGCAGTAGGGAAGGACCCTGAAGACAACAAGAAGAAGGTATTTTTAATCACCGTAAAGCAAGGAAATCTGGATAGGAAAAACTGGCATGGAACAGAACAATCACTAGAACCATCCCTGAGAGAAATTGTATCGGTTTTCGTCAAAAACAACATTCCTAAAGCACATTCAAGTTTACCAGTCAAGATAATTATTGCTCATAACGGAATCAACGATCCGGCCATTCAACAAAACTGGGCCGGCTTTACAAAGGAATATCCAAATTTCGAATTTGAAATTTGGCAACTGGAAACAATCGTAAATATGGTTTTTTCTTCGCTTATAAGTGAAAGATTGTTTTCAGATGAAGCTCGAGTGTTATTAAGAAAAACAATTATTAATATTTACAACCCTGAATATGACTTGTCTGACTACGTAAGATTGATAGACTCGTTGATAGACAAAATTAAATATCAGAAGACAAAAAAAACTCGGACAAAAAACTTAAAAAAAATCAAACTAGTACTTGGAATTATTTTTTCATATTGTAAAAAGGAAAATGACAGTAGATTGGCGATAAAAGCTTCAGAAATTACAATTTTGAGAGTATGGAAATATTTAACTGACAAAAAGATACCCTTTAAAGATGAACAGTCACTACTTTTCATCGATCTATTGACATTTAAACTTGAAATCAACGAATATTATTTGTCAAAAATCATTCCGGTGAGCCAAATTAAAGATGGTTTTTACCGACACAGTATTGATCCTGTTACCTATAACTTGATCGTCTATGAACATTTAGGCATTCTTGCGCTAATAGGATTAGAATCATTCCTTCTTTATGAAATTTTCAAAGAAAAAAACGAACAATTAGCCCGACTTTTATCAGTAAGAGTGTCTCAATGTATTACTGGAGTCATCGAAATTTTTAACAATAACAAAATCGCCTATAACCCAAGACTCGATGATCAAATCATCGAAATAAATCTTATCTTCCTATTATTACATAAGTCTGATAGAATAGAGGTTATAGAAGCACTATTAGTTGGATTGATCAAAGGTATATTGGACGGAAAGCGACTGATGAACATAGCTCCACTGTACAGCAACAATCATGAAGAACTGATCGAACTCGAAGTGAATTATTCCAAAAGAGCAAAATATGACTATAAATCCTCATCCATGCTTACATGCTTGGCAGAATGGACTGTCATTCTCGACAACTCGAAACTCTACAATACGATCCGGTTTGTCATAGAAAAAGAGTTTGCCGGTGTTGAACTCACACTTTGGTTTCCTGAATCTGATACAGAAAGTTTTTTCTTGACCCAATGTGCTTTACCTGATTCAGGCTACTGCCTAACTGGAATTAAATTACCAGAGAGCTTTGAGGACTTTAAACGCATAGTTTTTTCTGAATATCTTAACAACTGCCCAGAGCAAGGCTTCGCATTTTTTAGGACAGGAGTTTGGTCAATCGGATTACTCGCAAGCCGTCACTATAGAACGTATGTATTCCCTAGTTATTGGCGGCAATTAATTCAGAATAAGTCTGAACTGAAAGATGATTAACTTGGATCAAACTAACTTACAACCTTCTTTAATCTTGAATTGTTGGCTTGAGGCAATCTGTCAGTTGAGTTTGTATTTGATGAATTTTTTCTTCGTACCTCCTATCTCCCACAATCTCTTGAATTTGTAATTTAACAAAATCCGTCATCCTATATGTACACCAAACGAGATTATGGTAATTTTCATCCGAAGAGTCTTGACCAGCATGTAAGTTGGAATGCCCTGAGAAATGATACTGCTGGGTAAAATATTTATAGTAGATGAATATATCAGCATACTCCTTATAGTCTGATTTCAATATACGTCGAAACTTACGCTTTTCACTTAACATCGCTATCTTTGGATTAACCCTGTCGTCTTTACTCTCAAACAAGCTGTCTTTCGAATTAACCCTTAGCTCTTCTGCTGTTTTTATTTCACCATTTATATTGCTATTCCTATACAAGTGGGCAAAATAGGTCTTCAACTGGATTAAGTTTTGTTCCCTTTTTTCTTGACTCTTATTGGCAATATCATACATTGGACATTCCTGAGGAATTAATCTCTCTACTTCATCCATTTCTAAAAGGGATTTTAAATAATCCCTATTGAAGAAATCGTACTCGTTCTTAAAAGAGGAGAAATCTGGCTCTTCAGGATCAAAGAATGACATCAAATAACAAAAATTAAGAAAATCAACAAGAAGCGTCCTATAGATATGTTAAATAGAATGAAATATAAAGGACTGCTCTTTGTATACGTCCAATAAACAAATCAAGGCTACCAAATTTGATCGGGTTCTGAGCAACAGTTTATTAAAAACCTGTTGGGGTAAATTCAAAGCTTTGCCTGAACCAACCATGTCTTTAGCAAAATCATCTACGACTACGCTCAACTTCATTAAGACGAACTTAAAATGATCAATATTTTCCGGATTATAAATTCCTTTTAGCGTACCGCCGTTTATGTTCATAATTTCAATCTCAAATTTTAAAATATCTAAGTTCAGCCTAAACCATCCCATCAACTGTCCAACTTTACCATCCAAAGTCATTGATTTTATTGAAGTAAGCTTATCAGCATCATTTGATCCTTAACCGTTTTTATTTTCAAATATTCCACAAGATTATTTTTGTAAATCTGTTCGTCAATTATCTACCCCAAAGATATTCTTTTTTCCAATTTGGAGTAAAACCCATATAATGATTGGGGATTTCAGGAAAATCTGATAATAAGTTACTGATCTTTTTGCTGAAACTATTTCCTGGACTTACTCTTGCCAAAAGGTAACCAATAATACAGAGGGTTAAATAGATTTTATTTTCGTCCTTTGAATTCGGATTTTTTTCCAACCAGATGTATTGAGGGTTTTTAGGGACTATTGGTGTTTTTGGTAGTTTTCTATTCCAAAGTCTCATATGATGGGCACATGCATTTCTTACATAGGATAAAGACTCTAACCATGATTCCAAAACTATTTCATCTACTCCAAAATGAGCTGCGACCCTTTTTCTTACGGAATTTGGTTTAAGATTTTTAAAAAGCATAGACAGTTGACCAAATGAAGCTAGTTCCAAAGCCATCCAAGCAGGGGGGTTAGGTGGGGATGAATATTTCCTTCTGTAATGCCTGATAAAAACCTCACTCGTTTTGTTCATCTCAGAAATCAATAATTCCTGAAGTTTATAATAATAAGTATCTTTTCCTTTAAATAAACTTTTATTCTCATACCAATTGTTGCCAAATTCAAGGCAATATTCATAGATCAACTTAGTCCTAAGTGAGATTTCGATTCTTTCGATTTCATCAAAAATTAATAGCCGAAGTTTTCTATCAAACACATAGGTGTTGAGGACTTTATCAAATGTAGTTCCAGGAATAAAAACATGTTCGGATTTGGGGTTCTGTAAAAAGGTATACCAATATGCACTAAGGCGATAATAGGAAATATTCGTTAAAAAAAGAGATGCTTTTTTGAGTTCCGGTATAGTCATACCTCTCTCCTGTAGCAGTTGGATCTGTTGTTCAACAGCAAGAGGTTTTTTGTCAAACTCCATACCCTAAAAAATAAAATGACCCGTCCTGGTGCGCTGATCTATGGGAAGCGTGACGGGTACTGTTGCTACAAATATAAGATGAATTATAATTATTTAAAAACATTCTATTTTATTTTAATAAAATTTAACAGACTGATTGAGTGTTACTTAAAAGAATTACCTAAACTATAGATTAAAACTGTTTTTTCAAAAAGTTATTTTAAAGGAAATTCAAATGGGTCACACCTCCGAAACCCCATCCACTTCCTTCATCAACCTGTCCGTTTCTATCAGTTGTTGTAAGTCTCCTCTAAAAGAATGTTCAGTAGCATGGCCGAGCATAAAACGTTTTCGAATGCTCTCTAGGTATTGTTGTGTGGTCATCGTGAAAAAGAATGCTTTGGTTTAAAGATAATAGAAAAAGATAAATTCTAGGTCTTTCTTAGAATTAGCCTAGAATAAAATATCCTTGGCTTGAATTTTTTAGCATCATGGATCAGATGAAATTGAAGGCATGTTTCACTAAATCCTATTTTGCCATGCTCGTTATCAATTACAATTTGGGAGAGAATAGCCGGACTATTATTACAGATGAAGTAATCTCTCCTGTATCTGCGCCTACATTTACCTCTATGCTTTCTGATGAAGAAAAAGAAAAGCCTCTTGACTTGATCCAGGATTTCTTCCATGTCTTTTACCCCATTCCCGAGTCTAGACATCAGCTAAACATGATCTATCTAAAGGCTACAGCAGAGGGAAAGGTAACTGATTGGAAATCTCTGAGCGACATGTTCTTATTTGTAAAACATTTTAAAAAACTAATCGAAGCTGCCTACATAATATCTAAAAATGACATCCCTTCTACTGTAGTAGAGACCACAACCAAAATCAATATGGTTCCCAAACACATTTTGGAAAAAAGCAAAAGGTTCAACAATATCCAAGGCTTTCTCCCTTCCGCTACAGATCCTTCCGATTCCCTTGATCCGATCAAGAATCTAAAAGTAATGTTTGCAGAAAAGAGTTTAGGAGAAATGATTCAAGCATTTGACCAAACCTATAAATGTGCACTCTTCGGAATAAGGGCAGAAAGCAAATTCTATCAAGATCATCTACTGAATTATTTGATCTATAATATCATACTAGATTCTTGCCATTTGGTCTATGTAAGAACTTTTAAATCAACTGAAAAGGAAAATAAAAGCTAAAAATTGCAAGTATGGATATTTTCTTCAAACTATTGCCCTCAAAGAATAAATGTCGATCACGGGAAGATTGTCAGTCCACCCTCAATGAATTGTTTATTGAATTTGCAGAATTCGATTATTGGAAATCAGATTTACAAGTTATTCTTAAAAATGCTTTTTCATACAACATAAGTTTCCCAAAAGAGTCTCCTGGCTCACTGTTATACTTTGGAAGCCAGTTTAACAAGCTCATTTTTGCCTCTTTTTATTTGTTTCGAAAGCATCAAAACATAAATATTGAAAATCCCGAATGGAAGGATTTAATTGATAAAAAGTCAATAGAATCCGAAACGGAATTGCTGGACCGGATTCCTTTCTTACCAAATAGTCTTTCTAAAGAAGAAATTAAGAATCCAAACCTGTTTTTAAACTCTTTCTTCTATCACAAGTCCTTAAAAAAATGGATCAAGCACTGGAATGTTTTACTTGAGTTCAGCATCAGAAAAACTTCTCTCATAGGATATGACGATATTTATTTGATTGATTCAAAATACTTCTTAGGACTGCTGGAAGCTTGCTATTTAATATTTGTAAGAGAATTTCAACCTAACCATCAAACCGATGAGAATAATCAAGATTGAAGATGAATGGATTATCTTTGCTAAAGAATTAGACCCAATTAAAAGCTTAGAGATAGTTTTTGGCTATTGCGACCTAGCGTATAATAAAAATAACGTAAATCTATTTTTGGAATCTTCTTTTTTGGTATTTCCTCATGAGACTTTCAAAAAAGAACCATCTTATACCTTGTTTTTAGCTAAACTTATCAGGGAAGTGATTGTCAGCCTTTATGTCTTGGAAGAAAGAAAAAAAGAATTCAAAAACTCATCCTATAGCTTATCTGAAGGATTTTTACAAAGAGTGGATTCCATTTCAAAAAAGAACAATGAAATGCTATGGCTGGCCTATCCATCTTCTCTAAGTGCGAAAGAAGTGGAAAATCCATTTAAATTAATAAAAAGAATCAAACAAATTTTAACCTTAGACAATTGGATGGAATTCATTGATTTATGTACTACAAACTGTCTTGGTTTCGGTTTTGAACCAGAGTGGGACGGATTTCAGGAACAAGCAACTTGCACCTATTTCTTGCCGAAGATGATTGATATCGGATTATTGATTTATGCTACTGAAAATGAATTTCGTAGAAAAACCCATAAACAACTGACATAAAACAATCTTAAACTGTCACAGCTAAAAACAATAACTGCTTAACACCACTTTAAATCAAAGTATTTGTTGCTCCCTGTTTTATGTAATACACATCTTTAGACCATTAGAGGCCAGGTGGATATTCATGGAAGTTTAAACTTGAGAATATTAAACCTTTGACCATTACTTTACCAATCCAAATGCATTTCTACAGCATTTATTATTGATTATTAAAATGCTCTTAGATTGCTTTTAATATCAACTACTTATACAATTGACATAATAGAATTTATCCTTATCTTCATAGTTCACTTCAAGCAGACACTGATATGGGAAGAGTATGAGGCACACTTGCATCAGCCATTGAAGGCAGGGTTGGTAACCGGATTTTTTATAAAGTGGACGGAGTGACCTATGTCCGCTCCGCACCGGGCAAACAGTCCAAAGCCAAAAATGGTATAAAGGGAAAATAATCCTTTCCGATTCGGTCTATTTGGGAGAGATCTGACTTTGTGAATTCTTCATGTAATACTGGATCAAAAACCTTTACAAAAACCTACATTTAAACACTATTTCTTTGCCCCAAAGAAATACTAAAAAACCACCTGCCGAAACAGCAGGTGGTTAGTGGGTTTTACTTATGCAAAGTTTTGAATATCAGTGAAGGTTAAAGCGGATGGGCAAGTGAAAAAGTTAAATATTCCCAAAAACTTAGCCTTTCGTATGCCGTTCCAAGGTAATAACTTATTTTTCGACTACTTAAGCCAATCTATGAAGACCGCAACGAAAAAAGCCTTTGCTATCAGCTTTTTAGCTATACTTTTCTCCCTCAATTTGCACGACATTTCTGCACAGGGCATCAGGGGAAGCGTTACTTCCAAATCAGGTGATGCACTGCCATTTGCGTCCATTTACATCAGAAATACAGGAGATGGAGTTCCGGCCAACCAAAACGGAGACTATGAAATCAAACTCAAGCCGGGTTATTATGATGTGGTCGCCCAATACCTGGGTTTTGCCACACAGGTAAAGACTGTTGAGGTGAAAGATGGCTGGGCTACCTTGGATTTCGGCCTAGAAGAACAGACCTATGCCCTTCAGGAAGTAGAAGTCAGGACCGGACAGGAAGATCCTGCCCTGACCATCATGCGCAAAGCCATTTCCAAAGCCAAATTCCACAGGCTACAGGTGCAGGAATACAGCATGATGGTTTACTTGAAAGGAACCGGAAAATTGACCAATGCCCCCTTTTTCCTTAAAAAAGAAATTGAAAAAGACGGATTCAAATTAAATGAAGCCTACACTTCCGAATCCGTATCCAAAATCCACTTCCAACAACCCAATAAGGTAGAAGAAACAGTCATCAGCATCCGTACCTCCGGAGACAACAATCAGACCTCCCCTGCCCCATACATCGCCACGAGTTTTTACAACCCAAAAATCAACGAAGCCATTTCTCCCCTGGCTCCATCTGCTTTTGCCTACTACAAATTCAAATATGAAGGCTCCTTCATAGAAGGTGATGTGATGATCAATAGGATCAGGGTGACCCCCCGTTCAAGAGGTGAGAGGGTTTTTGAAGGGCATATCTACATCATTGAAAACCTTTGGGCCATTCACAGCCTGGACCTAAAGACTTCCTTATTAGGCTTCCAGATAGGAGTACAACAGCTGTATCAACCTGTGGCTGAAAATGTATGGATGCCATCCACCCACACTTATACTTTTGGAGGGAAATTCTTCGGTTTTGCCGGGGAATTCAAATACCTGGCCTCTACCAGGGATTATGACATCACCCTCAATCCTGACCTGATTGTAGAGACTACCATCATCGACGAAAAGATAGATGAGGTTCCCAAAGACATCAAGTTGGACAAGAGCCTATCGGCCATGGAACAAATGGCCCAATCTGAAAAGATCACCCGAAAAGATTTCAGGAAATTGGTCAATGAATACGAAAAAGAAGCCCAAAAAGAACGGGAAGAGGCGGATGTACTTTCGGAAAGAACTTATAAAGTCGACTCCTTAGCGACCAAAAGAAGCCTTTCCTATTGGGACAGCATCAGGCCTGTGAAATTGACTGAAGAAGAAGTCCGAGGATACCAGAGAGACGACAGCCTTGCCGTCATCGAAGCAGCAAAAGAATCCAAAGTTGATTCTGTAGCCCGAAAAGCCAGGAGGAAATTCCAACCCCTGGATATAGTCACTGGAGGAGCCTACGATTTTGGAAAAGGCAGAAGGCTTGGCTTCCGCAATAACCTGACAAAATTTTCTTTCAACACTGTAGAAGGATTCAAAGTGGGTTTAGGTGCTTACTACAGGATTTTCAGCTCTGAAAAAATGGCTGACTCGGTAAGCCGTCACACCAGGTCTTTGACTTTTAGCCCGGAATTCAGGTACGGATTTGCCAGCAAGCAATCCTATGGCACCTTGGATATCCGAAGAGCCATTACCAAAGAAGAAATGGGACTGACTTTCGGCTTGACCGGTGGCTCTTACATCTTCCAGTTCAATGCCGACAACCCCATACAGGAACAGGTGAATGCCCTATATTCCTTATTGTTGCGACAAAACTACATGAAGCTGTATGAGCAGGATTTTGCCAAAGGCTATCTCTATCATCGGGTCAACGACAAAGTCACTTACCGGACTACCTTGACCTATGCCAACAGGAGGGAACTCTTCAACAATTCTGATTACAGCTGGTACAACAGACCTGAGCGTGTCTACACGCCCAACCGTCCTGAAAATGTGGAGGCCTCCCCTGAAAATTTTGAGGATCATCAAGCTTTGATCGGGGACCTGTCTTTGGAATGGAGGCCGGGAATGAAGTATTATATCAGAAATGGAAGAAAAAGACCCATTTATGAATCTGCCCCACTGATCAACCTGAAGTATTCTAAGGGTTTTGGTTCTGTACTCAACAGTCCCGGGGCTGCTTCATTTGACCGCTTGGAGGCCAATCTGGAACATTTTTTCAATTTTGGAGTGAGTGGCAAACTTGATTTCAACCTGACCGCAGGTACCTTTCTGAACAACTCGCAAGTGTACTTTATGGATTTCAAACACTTTGGCGGCAATAGGACCATTTTTGCCAATATGGGCGTAGCAGACAATTTCAGGTTTTTGGATTATTACCAATACTCCACCCAGAGCCAATATGTCTCAGCCATTGTCCATTACCAGTTCAGAAAGTTCCTGTTCACCCAATTGCCCATGTTGCGTTTTTCAGGACTAAGGGAAAACATCTTCTTCAACTACCTCAAGACCGCTGAATCGCCGCACTATTGGGAAGTAGGCTATTCTTTGGACAACCTGTTCCGGATTTTCCGATTGGAAATGGGAGCGGGCTTTGAAAACAGCAACTTCCAAAGGGCCGGTGTCAGATTTGGAATAGCGAGCTTTATCAATATCAGTATGGGGGATTGATTTGGGGAGTAGCGAGAGATTAGAAATATGCCTTGGGAGAAAAACCCATAGCGCCCTTGCGTGAAACATTTCTTAATTTCTCGCTAAGGCGCTATGACGCAAAGTTATTTTTAGATTTTCAAAAACCTTATTCAATACGATTGAACATATTGCCATTAAAGGCCTAGAATCGGCAATTTTAGAAATGCACTATTCCCCACTTTTTCCCATGTTGCCTTATTTATTTTTTAGGCTAAAGCACGGTGGAAATTGTGCCATCTGCGGAAAAAAACCATAGCGCCTTTGCGCCTTGGCGTGAAACCTATTATTTCTCGCAATGACGCAAAGTTATTTTTAGATTTTCAAAAACCTTATTCAATACGATTGAACATATTGCCATTAAAGGCCTAGAATCGGCAATTTTAGAAATGCACTATTCCCCACTTTTTCCCATGTTGCCTTATTTATTTTTTAGGCTAAAGCACGGTGGAAATTGTGCCATCTGCGGAAAAAAACCATAGCGCCTTTGCGCCTTGGCGTGAAACCTATTATTTCTCGCAATGACGCAAAGTTATTTTTAGATTTTCAAAAACCTTATTCAATACGATTGAACATATTGCCATTAAAGGCCTAGAATCGGCAATTTTAGAAATGCACTATTCCCCACTTTTTCCCATGTTGCCTTATTTATTTTTTAGGCTAAAGCACGGTGGAAATTGTGCCATCTGCGGAAAAAAACCATAGCGCCTTGGCGCCCTTGCGTGAAACCTTTCATTATTTCTCGCAATGACGCAAAGTTATTTTTGGGCTTTCAACAAGCTTATCCTTTACGATTGATCATAAACCCGCTAAAGGCCTAGCATCGGCAAATAGAGGAATGTGCCAGTTGCCGCTTTTCCCTTGTTGTCTTAATTATTATTTCGGCTAAAGCACGGTGGAAATTGTGCCATCTGCGGAATCAGCGATATCTGCGGGCCAAATTCCCTTGGCGCCTTGGCGTGAAATAATTCCCGACATAGAATACGATGACGCCACACCCCCTACTCCAAGCTGTACCATTCCACTTCAAGTGGCATTCTCCGCCCTCTTGGTTCTGGAGCAAAGTGAGTGGATAAATAATCCAATATGGCCTCCTCGTTTTGACCCAAATCCCAAAAACCCTGGGTTTCCTGCATCCAACGGATTACTTGAAGCCAGCCTTCACGGGTGAACCTGTTCTGCGTCACCAACTTGGCAGAGTGACAATTTGTGCAGTTGGCCAAAACCAACTGTAAGCCTTCCCCTTCCACCAAGCCTACTTCTTCCAAGCGCTCAGAAGTCCATTCTTCCTCTGTTTCTTCAGCCAGCAACACCTCCTTTTTTTCAGGTTGGGAAAACCATGATTCAAGCCATTTTGGTTGAAACTGAACAGTCAGCACAAGAGCTATTGCCATTACTATAAGCCCAAGCATAAGTACGCCAAGTGAAGTAATGGTTAACAAAAGTTTCCTGATCTCCTCCTGCCCCATAATCAGCTTACTTTGACTGCAATTCTGTGACAGGCATTATTGAGGTAACCTTTGGGATTCCATCCGGGAACAACCATAGGTTGGCTGCGCCCCTTGTCATCCGTGGCCATGGCCCAAACTTCGTAATATCCCTTTTTAGGAAACTTGATCTGGGCCTGAAAATGCTGCCAAGCAAATCTGTTGACCGGCTTTTCTAATGTACATGCCTGCCAGGTCACACCAAAATCTATGGAGTAGGACACTTTGCTGACTGATTCCTCTCCTGCCCAAGCATGTCCCCTGATATCCAAAGTCCTGCCCAAAGGAAATTCAGCTCCTGACTTGGGAAAAGTAATAATGGATTTGACCGGCATGGATTCGATAATCCGCATATTGTCATCTGAGGTTCTCTCCCCTGGCTCCACTGGCTCAATGGGAACTCTATAAGAAGGGGATTCCATTTTTGAACCGTCGTGGACTTTATTCCTCACGGCAATTGTTTTCAGCCACTTCCCCGAAACTGAAGCAGGATAGCCTCCCGCCACCAACCTCAAGGGATGACCATGTGCCAAAGGAATGTCCTTTCCGTTCATCTGAAAAGCTATTAATGTTTCTTCCTGCATGGCTTTTTCAATGGGAATACCCCGAGAAATAGATTCCTTCTTAGGATCTCCGCTCAAATGGGCATCTGCACCGTAATAGCCTACATACACCGCGTCCTTTTTTACCCCGGCATCTCGGAGAAGATCACTGAGTCTGATACCGGTCCATAAGGCGCAGGAAACAGCTCCCTGTCCCCATTGATTGCCTTCAGCGGGGGGATAAAATTCTCCACGTCCATTGCCACCACATTCCAGTGTGAGCTGATAAGTATATTGCCTGAATTTACTTTTAAGCTCTGCCAAAGTATAGTTTTTTTCCTCAGGCACCGACTCACCCTGCACAGCCAAAGTCCATGCAGATGCATCAATGTTTTCAGGCAAAAGTCCATTATTGCGGACAAACATTTTCTCCGCCGGAGTAACCTTGTCATCGAGCAGGTGGATGGGTGTCTCCACGTTCCACGGTCGGTCATTCAATACTTTCAAAGCTGGATCCTTACCCAAGGATTTGAGAGAATCCTGCTCGGCTAAGCCAACTGGCACATATCCTGTGGGAAAATTTCCCGCAAATACAATCTCAGTCCCCAGCGCTGCACTTAAGGAAGCCATACCCAGTTTTTTCAAAAAAGACCTTCTTTCTTCTTTCACGATACAATTATTTTTTCCTGTTCAGAACACTCTTCAAAAACCTGTTCTGATTTAGGTTCCAAAATAGGCATTCAGCTCATCTACCATGATCGCTTTTTCCTTGATATCTTTGATTACATTGCCTTTTTCCAACAATACAATCCTGTCACAAATATCGGTCACATGATTGAGGTCATGACTGGAAATCAGGAAAGTGACCTGAGAATTTTCCTTTTCATGAAGAACCAGTCTCTTAAGCCTGTTTTGTGAACTTGGATCGAGGTTTTCAAAAGGTTCATCGAGCATCACCACCTCAGGGTTGCCCATCATGGCTGCCGCGATACCCACCTTCTTAAGATTTCCCTTAGAGAGGTCACGGATATATTTCTTTTTCCCTAAAATTTCCCCATTGAACAGCTCTTCAAATCTCGCCAAATGCAATTTCAGGTCATCCTCTGAAAGCCTGTAAATTTTCCTCAAGGCTTCAAAATACTCATCTGGGGTGAGATAAGATAAGAGCATATGTTCATCCAGATAAGCCCCTACCTTCCATTTCCAGTTTTCAGTCTGACTGACATCTTCTTCATCAATGCGCACATTGCCTTCGGTCGCCCGTACCAGATCAAGGATGATCCTAAATAAGGTGGTTTTTCCCGCACCATTGTTACCCACCAAGCCAAAGCACTCGGATTTGGGGATGAAAAGCTCCGGAATATCCAGTACCACGGTGCTTTTATATTGTTTTTTTAGTCCTTGAATATCTATCATATTTCTTGTCTGAATGAGGATGAGATTTCATATCTGTTATTGAGTACCCGCTTTACCGAAAGCTTGGAAAGTGGTTTAAATGCAATTATTCCAGCCATTCCTGCAATGGCCATGGCAACTAAGCCGATGTACTGACTGAAGATCAGCGCAAAAGGAAGGTAGATGGCATAAGGAGCCACCATCATGGGGATAATCATCAAAAACTGGGCAATCCCAACCCCTTCGTAATTGAACATAGCGCCCTTATTCAGGTCCATAGGCTTCGGCTTCCAAAGAGAAAGATAGACCACCATGTGCATCACCACACCCATGTTGAAAAAGAATGCGGCCACATGGATCAAAAGAATGTCCCAGCCAAAATAGGCATAGGGAATGGAAGCAAGTAAGCATAGGACCGAAACAACTACGAAAAGCAGGTATTTTCCCATCACCAAAGCCTCGACTCCCTCTCTTTTTTGTAGAAAAAAATCAAAGTTGGCTGAATTCCAGCTAAGAAAGAGCTGACCATACTGCAGCATAAATATGCCAGTGATGAAGGAACCTACGAAGACAAATAAATGGTTGAAACCTTCCTCAGTTTTGTATTGTGGATTGGTATAGAATATCAGTCCATATAACAAAAAGAAGCCTGCCAGCATCAGGTAGGTACGGGGCTTTTTATGCCTGATAATGAGTTTCCATTCCAGATTGGCAAATTCACCTGCCAGACCGAATCTTGACAGAAAACCAAGCTCCTGATTGACAAATCGGATGTTTTCTTCCTCGGTAAGGTCTTCCAGGTAGGCGTTGCTGCGGTAGTACATAAAAGCCAACTGGTACATGCCCACAAATACACCCAGCATGATCAGTACCGGGAGAGGAGAAGTCAATGACCAGTCAAACACCGGACGGAGGATTTCACCTAAGTTGTACCAGCCAAGATAATTGGAGCCTGCTCCCAAAAGGAGCACTGCAAACACAATCCCTATACCCATAAGGCTGTCTTCAAATTTCTGCTTGAACCACAGCATCAGCCAATGCAATGACCAACTGGTCAGGATCACCGAAGCAATCCAAGAAATGGCTGCCACATCTCCAAATCGTGGCAATACTTCCCTGATAGCAAATGGCCCAAATAAGAGCGGCACTATAAGCGTGAGCGGAGAAATAAATGACCTTCCCAAAAGAAAATGTATGATCTTGCTTTTGCTGATTGGAAGGTGTAAAAAACGCTCCATTTCAATCACAGGCAGCTGCTGTGTAAAATACCGGTACATAAACTCAAAAAGGAAAAAATAAATCAATCCTCCACTCAGCGTAGCATAAGCATCCTGACTTTCGAGCACTTTTTCCAAAACATCTTTCAGAACAATCCCCAAAAGCAGGACGTAGGCCAAAAGTACGATTGCCAAGAAGGCCAGAAAAATCGCCACCAGTGCTGACTTGGCAAAGGAGGTAGACCGCATGCTTTTGAGCAATTCCAGTCTGATCAGCTGTAATACCATAGTGCTAATTTAATGTTGATGGGAAATTAGTGTAATTTTAAAA
The DNA here is from genome assembly GCF_019343195.1 of Arthrospiribacter ruber. Classification (GTDB taxonomy): domain Bacteria; phylum Bacteroidota; class Bacteroidia; order Cytophagales; family Cyclobacteriaceae; genus Arthrospiribacter; species Arthrospiribacter ruber. Next base: position 4,806 of record NZ_RPHB01000011.1, on the reverse strand, counting down.
CTCTTTGAAGTAAAACTAAAAAAAGCATTTACAATTAGTTAAATTAATTGACCAAATGAAGGATTTCATACAGGAAACAGGATTTTTTGATGTAGTAAAGGCAAGAAGGTCCGTGAGGATCTTTGATCAAAACGGCGACTTCGATCACGATGTGGTCAGATCATGCCTGGAACTGTCCACTTTGGCACCCAATAGCTCCAACCTACAGTTGTGGGAATTTTATAGGGTACCGGAATACTCTAACCTTAAAAACAAATTGGCAGAGATATGCATGAGGCAAAAAGCAGCCAAAACTGCCAGGGAATTGGTGGTGGTAGTGGCAAGGAGAGATAAGTGGAAGAAGACGACTCAGGCTAATTATGATAAAGTGAAAGAAAGCTACAATGGCTCAAATGCCAAAAAACAAAAACAGGTATTGGCCTATTATGGGAAGTTGATACCAAGACTTTATGCCAAGTATCCATTTTGGTCCGGGACCAAACAACTTATTGCCTGGGTAGTGGGGCTTTCCAGACCCATGGTGAGGGAAGTATCAGAAACGGATGTGAGGATTTCAGTTCACAAAAGTGTTGCCTTATCGGCCATGACCTTTATGTATGCTATGAAATCCAAGGGTTACGACACCTGTCCATTGGAAGGATTTGATTCCAAGCGGGTAATAAAACTACTTGATCTACCGGCATCCGCCGAAATCTCCATGATCATCGCTTGCGGAAAAGGTCTTCCCGAAGGGATCTACGGAGAAAGATTCAGGGTTCCAAGTGAGGAAGTGATTTTTGAAAAATAGAATTGGAAGGAAGGGGAAAGGGTTGAATTGATGAGGGATGAGGGATGAAGGAGGAAGGAGGAAGGAAGATACTTCAACATTCATTATTCGATGTTCTGTGTTCGATATTTAAATATTTTAAAATTTCGGATAATGAATCAAGAAGGAATGATAGCCTAAAAGCCTCGTAAATCGTATTTTGTAAATCGTAAATCCTTAATATTATAATAGTTACCCACAAAACACCCCCTCCCTATTACATTTTTTTCGTAGATTTACGACTTTTTCGTAGGAATATTAATTTTTTAGTATTACGTTTGAACTATGGAACCATTAACACACAATGAAGAGCAATTGATGCAGGTCTTTTGGAGCTTGGAAAAGGGATTTGTCAGAGATATCCTCAACGAACTCCCCGAACCAAAGCCTCCCTACACGACCTTGGCATCCAATATCAAACAACTCGAAAAGAAAGGATATCTGGACCATAAGACCTATGGCAACATCCATGAATACTTTCCCATCATTTCACAGGAGCAATACAGAAGCAAAAGCTTCAACAGTCTCCTAAAAAACTACTTTGATGGATCGATCAAAAACGTGCTTTCTTTTATGGTAAAAGAAAAAGGTGTTTCCGATAAGGAAATTGAGGAACTGAAAAAACTGATAGATGAGCACGAAAACCCTAACAAATCATGAACGCATTATTCAATTACCTCTGGGAAGCAAGCCTGGCCATTTTACTGCTATACCTATTCTACAGAATTTTCCTTGCAAGATCTACTTTCTTTTCCTGGAACCGGGCCTACCTCATCATTGCATTGATTTTCGCAATGGTACTTCCTCTCCTCACCATTCCTGTAAGTAACAACACAGAACTTGCTCCAGCACTGTTATCCTACAACCTACCAGAGTTTCAGTTTTCAGAAACCCAAAATCAAAACCAAAAAATTGGTATTATACCCATTCTGCTAGGAGTTTACCTATTGGGTTTTACCTGGAAGCTTGGCATGTTGGGGTATGGCTTGTTACTTACCTTCCAAAAAATCCGCAAGTCCAGAAAAATCAAACAAGATGGTATCTGCCTTGTCATCCACCCGGAATTTCAACCTGCCTCTTTTTTCCACTACATATTCCTGCCTGAATATGCCCCAGAGGACCCAAACCACTACCCGATCGTCAAACATGAGGCGGTACACGCGGATAAGTGGCATACCCTTGATCTCTTGCTTTTCCAATTCGCCAGTGCAATCCTATGGTTTCACCCCGTTTGGACTTTTTTCGAGGCGCAGTTAAGAGAAGTACATGAATTTGAAGCTGACAGGGAAGTGACCCACACCTACCCAAAAACCGATTATGCCAAATTACTCCTGGGACTTTTGATTACAGAAAGTCACGGACAGCTGATGAATAACTTTAACCATTTTCAAACCAAAAAACGAATCAAAATGATGATGAAAAACGAAAAACCAAAAGCCATTCAAAAGGCCCTTTTTCTCTTGGCCTTCCCATTGATGGCGGCTATGCTTGTTGTATTTGCCTGCGACACTGGCAAAGAGGAAGATTTTGCTGAGACTTTGGACATTCCTTTAGACGTTGACACCCTGTCTTCAACTGGAGATGAAATTTTCGACGTAGTAGAAGATTCTCCGGAATTCGAAGGGGGAATGGAGGAGTGGAGTAAATTCCTGGGCTCGACTTTGCATTACCCGGATAAAGCCAAAGAAATGGGCATTGAGGGCACGGTCTACGTGGTATTTGAAATTCAGAAGGATGGAAGGGTAACCAATCCGGAAATCCTCAGAGGTATTGGCGGTGGCTGTGACGAGGAAGCACTCAGGGTTATTCGTCAATCTCCTGACTGGATACCTGGGAAACAAAATGGCCGTGAAGTAGCTGTCAGAATGCGATTGCCGATCAGATTTAAGTTAAGTTGATATCCATTGCTATTTGATGGACCAATTGAGGCAAGGCGTTTCGTCTTGCCTCTTTTTTTGATTCATAATTTCACGGCTTCTTAAAAGTAGAATCTTCAAAATAGAATAAGCCTATGATTTCAAACCAATATCTATGAATATCCAATATCTATTAATATCGAAGGAAGAATCTATGTCCCTCTTTAAATTGGTTAGCCGGTCTAATTGCAGATGTAGAAATTTTGCAATTACGTGAAAGGTTAGCAACATATTTTGGAATTGGGTATTTTGGCATCAACAAAAACCCAATCTTACAAAACTATGAAGAACGATGCCCAGAGAAGAACATTTATCCGAAATCTTGGCCTGCTTGGAATAGGCGCCTCTGTCAGCCCAATTTTGCTGCAGAGCTGCGGAGGTGCAAGCCAAAAAAGTGAAGAAACTGTATCAGAAACATCCAAAGACATGTTTTTCAAAATCTCATTGGCCCAATGGTCGCTGCACAAGATGCTTTTTGCAGGAGAACTGGACAACCTGGACTTTGCGAAGTTTACCAAAGACACTTTTGACATTCATGCCTTAGAGTATGTGAATGCTTTTTTCAAGGACAAAGCCAAAGACACGGACTATCTTGGAGAGATGAAAAAAAGGGTAAATGACCTTGGTATGGAGTCCGTATTGATCATGGTGGATGGGGAAGGGTTTTTGGGGGATTTGGACCAAAAAGCCAGAATGAAATCTGTAGACGACCACAAAAAATGGGTAGAAGCTGCCAAGTTTCTGGGATGTCATTCTATCAGGGTCAATGCTTTTGGGCGGGGAACCGCTGAAGAAGTGGGGGCCGCGGCCACAGATGGTCTGCGCAACCTATCAGAATTTGCCAAGCCCCACGGAATAAATGTAATAGTGGAAAATCATGGCAGCTACTCCTCCAATGGTCAATGGCTTACCCAAGTCATTCAAAATACCGGCATGGACAATTGTGGCACTTTGCCTGATTTCGGTAATTTCTGTGTCAAGCGCTCCGGAGAGACCGAGTGGGAAGGAGAATGTGTGGAAGAATACGACCGCTACCAGGGTGTGAAAGAGATGATGCCTTTTGCCAAAGGCGTAAGCGCAAAAGCCAATAACTTTGATGCAGAAGGCAATTGCGTGGAAACAGATTTTTACAAAATGATGCAGATTGTCAAGGATGCCGGATACACGGGCTATGTAGGTATAGAATATGAAGGAAACGATCTATCAGAAGTAGAAGGGATCAAGGCTACCAAGGCATTGCTGGAAAGAGTCGGGATGGAGATTTCTTGATAACCATCCAGACTGCAAGGGATGTTTAATCTACTTGATAGATCTCACATTCTTTATTTTGCCATACTCTATTTCAAAAAGCAATGGTGTTTGCTTATCTGGTGAATGTTTAATTAGGGCTTCTTGGAAAATTCCTCCGGAATTAGAAAGTAGGGTTGAAACTAAATCCTACTTTCTTTTTTTATGTATAAGACCCTTGATCCAGGAGTCAATTTAGGGTTGAAAAAGTACAATTAACGGTCAGGTATTGTATGAAAATGACCTGGATTTTCCGTATGGGCACACCTATCCCATAAAGTTGCTTTTTGGATGCTTTTCTAGGCTGCTTTTTGCTTAGTTGGACTTTCTTTGGCTTTCCTTCTTTTAGCGATCAGAACAGCGTTGGCCGTCATAATACCAAAAAAAATCATCAGCTTCTCCCTCTTTTCCCCTTTGACCTTGATTTTACCCAGACCGTAAAAGTTTTTGTTTGTTCCAAAAACACCTTCCATAACAGTGGCCCTCTGTTTGGATATTTCCGAGCTCAGGTTTTTTTCAGCTTTGCTTAGTTTTTTAGGACCTTTTTTAGGGAAGCAGGTAAAAATCTTTTTTCCAGTGCAGAATACACGGTTTTTGTTGGTAGCATAGATCCTGTCAGCTCCAAGCTGTTTTGCAGGGCCGAAAAACCTTTTATGTTTGGCTACCGACAGCTTAAGTCTGGTACACTCGTTGAAGGCATTGAAATCCAGTTTGTCAATAAAAGTAAGGCCATCAACCTGAAGAATGTGGGCTTTGGCGCCGAACTCCACAGGCTTTTTTTCTTTCCCTCTTACTATT
>NZ_RPHB01000010.1 GCF_019343195.1 Arthrospiribacter ruber | reverse complement strand
ATAAAACCGGTCTGAACATTTTGAGTATAGTATGTAAAAATGGCAGGGCATATAACAAAAAAAGCCTCTTTTAAAGGCTTATTGTGGGAGTTGAGGGATTCGAACCCCCGACCCTTCCGACCGTAAGTCGGAATGCTCTGAACCAACTGGGCTAGGCCCCTTTGAACAGAAGCAAAATCTTTTTGCGGCTCTTCCATGATTTTACCTCTCGCTCACGGGCATAGGCTGATTTCTTATCAGGGTATGGCTCTGAATAAACCAGTTCCCAATCTGACTGAGTTCCTGTAAATCCTTTATGATTGCTCCGATGCCTTCGCAGCCTCTCTTCCAAAATATCACAGGTATGGCCAATATAAAACCGGTCTGAACATTTTGAGTATAGTATGTAAAAATGGCAGGGCATATAACAAAAAAAGCCTCTTTTAAAGGCTTATTGTGGGAGTTGAGGGATTCGAACCCCCGACCCTCTGCTTGTAAGGCAGATGCTCTGAACCAACTGAGCTAAACTCCCATTATCTTTAACATTACTATTGATTCGAACCTCCGACTCTTCCGATCGTAATCGGAATGCTCTGAACCAACTGAGCTAAACTCCCAATATCTTTTCCGCTAGTATAAATTCGAACCTCCGGCCCTTCCGATCGTAATCGGAATACTCTGAACCAACTGAGCTAAACTCCCATTATCTTTAACATTACTATTGATTCGAACCTCCGACTCTTCCGATCGTAATCGGAATGCTCTGAACGAACTGAGCTAAACTCCTAATAGATACTAACAACTTTAAGAAATGTGGGAGCTGAGGGATTCGAACCCCCGACCCTCTGCTTGTAAGGCAGATGCTCTGAACCAACTGAGCTAAGCTCCCAATACTTTTTAAATTTCAACTCCTAATTTAAAACTTTTAAAAAATAAGTAATAAATGAACCTATAGGGTTTGAAATCATTTCTTAATCCCGTTTGCTTTCTAAACGGAATGCAAATGTAGAGGATATTTTCTTTGATACAAATATGAACCATCAAAAATATTCTCCTACAAATTCAATCCATTGAAAATGAAGCTGATATTTTTACATAATCAAATATCAAACTTTATCCCCTGCGCCAACGGCAAGCTATCACTATAATTAATGGTATTCGTCTGACGGCGCATATATGCTTTCCAAGAGTCTGAACCTGACTCACGACCACCACCTGTTTCTTTTTCTCCTCCAAAAGCCCCACCAATTTCCGCACCTGAAGTACCAATGTTTACATTGGCAATACCACAGTCAGATCCAGCGGCTGAAAGGAATGCTTCTGCTTCTCTCATATTCAAAGTCATGATGGATGAGGACAGACCTTGTGGCACACCATTCTGCATAGCAATTGCATCTTCCAGCTTTTCATATTTCATCAAATATAAAATGGGAGCAAAGGTTTCTTCCTGAACTGTACTGAAATGGTTTTCAGCCTCAATGATACATGGCTTCACATAGCAACCGGACTCATATCCCTCTCCTTCTAAAACCCCTCCTTCGACCAGCACTTTACCGCCTTCTTTCTGGGCGGATTCAATAGCTGCTGAATACATCTTAACTGCCTCTTTATCGATCAAAGGACCTACATGGTTTTTCTCATCGAGAGGGTTACCTATTACAAGTTTGGAGTACGCATTAGTGAGCCTCTTTTTCACTTCTTCATAAACAGATCCCTGAACAATCAGCCTTCTCGTTGTCGTGCACCGCTGACCTGCCGTACCAACAGCTCCAAATAGTGCCCCACGGATAGCAATGTCCAGGTCTGCATGCTCAGTGATAATGATGGCGTTGTTTCCTCCGAGTTCCAACAAAGACCTGCCCAAGCGGCCCGCAACTTCCTGTGCTACAATTTTTCCCATTCTCGTAGAACCTGTCGCGGATACCAAAGGAACTCTCCGGTCCTTACTCATCATTTCTCCTACTTTGTAATCTCCGTTGACCAAAGACAGGATTCCCTCTGGCAGATTATTTTCCTGCAGCACTTTTGCCACTATCTGCTGACATGCAATGGCAGAAAGCGGAGACTTTTCGGATGGCTTCCAAACACAGACATCCCCACAAACCAATGCAATCATGCTGTTCCAGGACCAAACAGCTACCGGGAAATTAAACGCTGAAATGATCCCTACAATACCCAAGGGATGCCATTGCTCATACATCCTATGGAAAGGTCTCTCGGAATGCATGGTCAAACCATACAATTGCCTGGAAAGTCCTACCGCGAAATCGCAGATGTCTATCATTTCCTGTACTTCTCCAAGACCTTCTTGATAGGATTTGCCCATTTCGTAGGAGACCAGCTTTCCCAAGTCTTCCTTATGGGCCCGTAGCGCATCACCAACTTGCCTTACTATTTCTCCTCTCTGAGGTGCCGGAGTAGTTCTCCACGTCAAAAAAGCTTCTGTCGCCTTTTTAATGACCAATTCGTAGGAATCCCGATCAGTTACCTGAACTTTCCCTATCAACTTCCCATCAGCTGGGGAATATGAAGAAATATATCCTTCTTTATTATTAATCCATTTACTACCGGTTGAAGTCCCAGCATTTTCTTGCTGAACACCCAACCTCTTTAAAGCATCCTGAATGCCGAATTTGTCAGACATAAGTATTTGGGTTATTGATTTTAAAATGAATGATAAATATAGGTTTTAAAAGCGACCATTTTGGCCATCTCCACCCCACTTTCCAAAAGATCCTCAACAGATAATAAGGAGGGATACTTTAGGTTCTGTAAAGCTAGCAATATCTAAAAAGTGCACAAAAACCCATGGACAAATCCTTCTCGCTAAATATCAAATACCAAGAATACCTTTAGGGTCTACGTAGCGGAGATATGGCTTCAGCTTTTTCCCAGGCACAAACCTGTAAATAAAATTCACACGATAATTACCGGTCATTATCCTCACTTCCGTATTTGCAACATCCACCAAACCTATATTATTATGAACATAATTGGCATTAATGGACCACTTTGCGGAATTATAGCCCACAAAACCTCTTAGAAAATAATTATAATTAAAACCCCAGTTCACATCTCTATCGCTGTTATTTTCATATGCAGAGTAACCAAAATTACCATTGATGGAGCCGACTCCCGTAATAAAAAAATGCTTGAAAAGCACCAGAGTACCAGCATATCCCACATTTGGTCCAAACTGAAAATAGCTGATAAATGGTTGACCTGAAATAATCGGCGCATCAGGATAGACCAAAATCTCCTCTCCCCTCTGTAGGATGCGTCCTCCGTACATTTCAAACCCACCCATAAAACTTCCGGCAGATTTTTTCTGCCAGGCACTTTGTTGAAAAGCTGCTTTTAAAGAAAGATTTTCTCCGTTAAGAAGCCTTTGCACATTCGCCCCGATTTTCCTGACACGGAGGTCTTCCGCAAGAAAATTACCCTCATGCTGCCCCGGAAGATCGTAGCCAAATCCCTGAACCCGATAACCGGTATAAAACTGACCGAAAAGATCTATTATCCAGTCCTTTGGATACATGTGTGCCTGTAAATCCAAATACGTCGTCTGAACGTCCTGCCTGCCAGGGTTAAGAAAGCCAAATCCAAGAGCGAGGTTCAAAGTGAAGTCATTGTAAGTAGCACCCACCCCCAAATTCAGTGTGGAATTCGGCTCAAAAAGATTGCTCGCCCTATCACCAACAGTAAAGGATGTATATTTCCTGGAGGTATACAAGCGCATGGTCAAAAGGTCTGGATACTCTTCATAATATTCATTTGACTTTTCCTCTTGGCTTTCCTGGCCAAAAGCATACCCAGAGACCATCATCATAAGTAGAAAAAAATAAAACTCCTTTCTCATATCAATGAAATAAGATTTAGCAAAGAATGTTTGATGAATGTAGGGAAACTAACCTGAGAAAAAAACAAATGGAGGTTAGAAAAAATAACTTTCATAATAACCTCCATTCAAATCAATAAGAAAATTTATAGCAGAAAAAGTTGCTTAATCACCCGAGACAAAGATATGCAATTAATATTTATTAATGCAAGCTTTTCACCTTGGTATTTTTTGATTTTTTAGCAAAAAATTTACATGCCTGAAAATCTATAGTTTAGCAATTACTCATTATTCTAAAAACTGACCCTCTGAAACTAGATTTTATTTTTAAGAGAAAACTTCAATCATAAATGTTATTAAATACAAACATTAGCACCTTAAATAGGTAATAATTAGATCATTATAAACTAATAATATTTCACTTCTAAAAATACCGACACAAATCCTGCCTTCCTTGTAAAAAATACATATTGAAAACAAAGCATTAATCCAGATTTTACCCATAAAATTAAAATAACCATAAAGTTAAAATTTTATTGATATATTTATATTTATAATTTTGAGAAGTTGAAATTCTTCAAACAAAAACGGCAGAAAGTTTTATCAAAAACTAAATCAAACTTTTTCGATTGTAGAACATCCTAGACAAAAAAAGAGGAGCAATCGCTCCTCTCTTCCTTTTTCATATAAACCCGCTGTAAAATCAGCTAAGTTTTGCCAAAGCTTCTTTAATCCTTTTCAAAGCTTCCTTTAATTCATCTTCAGAAGCTGCATAAGACAACCTTACACAATCAGGAGCTCCAAAAGCAGCTCCGGTCACTAAGCTGACATTTGCTTTTTCCAAGATGTACAAACAAAGATCATCTGCATTCTCAATTTTGTAATCCCCTACCGTCTTTCCGAAAAATGCGGATACATCAGGGAAGAAATAAAAAGCACCTTCTGGAACATGGGTTTTTATACCTGGAATATCCCTAAGCATTTCCAAAACCAGCTCTCTCCTCTTGAAATAGGCCTTCTCCATTTCCTGAGATGGACCATGATCTCCACTGATGGCTGCCAAAGCAGCTCTTTGTGCGATACCTGTTCCCCCAGAAGTGAACTGCCCTTGCATTTTTTCGCAAGCCTTGGCGATGAATAGAGGCGCACAAATGTATCCAACTCTCCAGCCTGTCATCGCATATCCTTTTGAAAAGCCATTAACGGTGATTGTTCTCTCAAACATCCCCGGGAAGGCAGCTATACTGGCGTGCTTCCCGGTAAAGTTGATCAGTTCATAAATCTCATCTGCGATCACGAACAAATCCTCCTTACTTTTCACTACTTCTGCTATAGCCTCCAATTCCTCTTTACTGAACACAGACCCTGTAGGATTGCATGGAGAGGAGTAAATAATGGCTTTTGTTTTATCTGTGAGAACCTCTTTTAGCTGTTGCGCAGTAGCCTTGAAATTATTCTCTAGGGTACCTTCGATCAAAACAGGAACCCCGCCTGCCAATTTGATGATCTCAGCATAGCTCACCCAATATGGAGAAAAAATCACCACTTCGTCCCCTTCATTGAGCATACACATAAATATATTGGCAATGGAATGCTTGGCCCCGGTAGAAACAACGATGTTTTCTGCTTTTGCCTCGGAAATATGGTTGACATCCCTGAGCTTTTTGGCTATGGCTTCCCTCAAGTCCTGATATCCCGCTACAGGCGGATATGCAAAGTATTTACCTTCATCTATGGATGCTTTGGCGGCTTCCTGAATATGCTTAGGCGTTTTGAAGTCAGGCTCACCCAAACTCAAGCTGATAATATCTATGCCTTGCCCTTTGAGTTCTCTTGCTTTCTTGGCCATGGCCAAAGTTGCAGATTCCTCCATTTGATTGATCCTGTCTGATAATAGGTTATTCATTTTATGGTTGGTTTGATAAATTCCGCCAAAAATAAGGATAACAATCATTAATTCTAAGGCTAAATGGAAATTGATTGGGGATTTGTAACTTTGTGCAGAAATAAATTAATCATTCAGGCGTTTTGATCTCATGAAGCACCTTTTATCATTCACCCTTTGCTGTTTCATAACGCTCTCTGTGTCCGCACAGAAAGAGAAAAAAGACAAAACCGAACCTGAAAGCGATCCGGATTCGGTGGGCGTGGTATCCGAAAGGTTACAGCCTACCACCTTGCCTTTGCTTTTGTTTGATGACAACGAAAAGAAAGAGAAGAAAAAAAAGGGCAAGAAGAAAAAGAAAAAAAACATCTTTTACGGAGTCAAAACCAAAAAGGGAAGAATCAAATCAACTTTTAGAAACCAGGTCCAATATGTATTTTTCTTCTACACCAATGAGCAAAGAAAATCAGATCCTTATATACGGGATATCTATTGGTATGATGTCAAGGATAAAGTGATCAGAACTAAAGATTTTGACGCCTCCCGCGGATATTTATTACATGGACCCTATGAAAAAGTCATCGATGATAAGCTAATTGAGGAGGGGCATTATTATTTTGGGAAAAGACATGGCACCTGGCTTTCATTCAATGACAAACATGTGCTTCAGGACAAGCTACACTTTTCTGAAGGCTGGCCTAAGGATTCCAGGGTGACGTATTACAACCGGGCTGAGAATAAAATCGAAAAGCTGACACCTATAGAATATGAACTTAAAGAAGGTAACTTTTTTCATTTTTACGAAGATGGTCAAATTGCTGTCACAGGTGAGTATAGATATGGAGAAAAAGTAGGCCTTTGGACCGAGTACTGGGACTCCAAATCCAAGGTGGTAAGAAAACGGGAGATCCAGTATCAGGAAGTCCCTTTTTCCAAAGATTTCAGGCCCTATATCAGAGCAGAGTGGGACAAAGAAGGGAATCTGATTTACAGAAAGGAAGGCTTGGGGGCGAACTAGGGCTTGCTGAAAAAGTCTCAGGTATGCCCGATTCAAAGCGGACGAATGAAGATGTATGCTTATACTTCGAGTGAGCCCAATGAAGAAGATGGTATGCCTGAGACTAGCTTTAAAATTTCGAATTTTGAAATTTTAAGGAGCATGGAAATCAAGCTATATCATTGAATAAGCGTGCACCTGCTTAAAAAGAAATTACTTGACAAAAGGGGTATTCATCAAAATTTAAAGCATTTATTCTCCAGTTGGCGTTTTTCAGCACGCCCTAACTAATAGCGGTAAAAAAACTTGGAAGCACTTAGTGAAATCTGATATTTTGTTCCCCCCTTCTTAATCCCCAAATAAGGCGCATACACATTGCTTAAATAATTTTTTTAACATGTTTTCCCTATAGTTTTTGTAGACTTTTGTTTTTCCCGAAAAATACTCCGTATATTTGTCATACTAATAATTGGTATGACACAAGAGCAATTCAGCAAGTATTCCTTTCTATTGGACCGAACAGCACGCAGGGTCAAGCAATATGCGCAGCGAAAATTCAAACTCAATGATTTTGACATTACGGTAGACCAATGGCTGGTACTTAAGAACCTCTCTGAAAACGACTTGCTCAGTCAATCAGAATTGGCACAATTGGTATTTAAAGACCAGCCTACTCTGACCAGGATTATAGATATATTGACCAAAAAGCAATACGTAGAAAGGAAACCACATCCTCAGGATAGGAGAAGTTTTCAGTTGGTATTGACTGAGTCAGGGCAGCAAAAAGTCTCAGAACTCAAACCTCAGATTTCATCCATTCGGGAAAAAGCATGGGAAAACCTCAATGAAGAGGATTTTGAAGAATTCAAAAGGATACTTAACACCATATACACCAATTTGGAATAAGGGAAGAAAATAATATTTAAATTAGTTGTTATACTAATTATATTTGCACGAACAATATCGAGTAAGAAAGGTTTCTATTAAATATAAAACACTACAATCATGATCACTACGGACATTTGTATCATTGGAGCTGGGCCGGTTGGCTTATTTGCAGTTTTTGAAGCTGGTCTATTGAAGATGCGTTGTCACCTGATTGACTATTTGCCTCAAGTGGGAGGTCAGCTTTCTGAAATTTACCCACAAAAGCCCATCTATGACATTCCCGGATATCCTGAGGTCAAAGCTCAGGAGCTAGTAGATAACCTAATGGAGCAGATCAAGCCTTTCAAGCCTACTTTTACATTAGGAGAAAGAGTAGATCACCTGGCCAAGCAAAGTGATGGCTCTTACATCATCACTACCAATGACAAAACTCAGGTACATGCACAAGTGATTGTAATTGCAGGAGGATTGGGAGTGTTCGAGCCAAGAAAACCTGCATTGGAAAAACTTGACCATTTCGAAGGAAAGGGAGTTACCTATATGGTAAAAAACCCTGAGACTTTCAGAGACAAGAAAGTAATTTTGGCAGGTGGAGGAGATTCTGCTTTAGACTGGACGATATACTTGTCGAAAGTAGCACAGAGGGTCACCCTTGTACATAGAAATGAAACTTTCCGTGGCGCTCCGGATTCGGCTTCAAAGGTTTTTGACTTGGCCAATGAAGGCAAAATAGACCTCATTCTTTCTGCTAACCTGAAGGAACTTGGAGGTAATGGCCATCTCAATACCGTAAAGCTTGAAAATAAAAGCAAGGAAGAGATCACTATTGATACAGATTACCTGATCCCTCTCTTTGGCTTGAGTCCAAAGCTAGGCCCAATCGCAGATTGGGGACTGAGCATTGATAAAAATGCCATCGAGGTGGACACCAGGGATTACTCCACAGGAGTGGAAAGGATATATGCCATTGGTGACATAAATACTTATCCTGGAAAATTAAAACTGATTCTTTGTGGCTTCCATGAAGCAGCCATCATGATGCACTCCGCTTTCAAATATGTATATCCTGACCAAAAATTGAGCTTTAAATACACAACTGTCAACGGTGTCAATTCTTTTTAATAATATTGCAGCATGGTAAAATTCACTGTAGAAGACCATGACGGTAACCGTCAGGAAATCGAAGCTCCGGATGACATGGGGCTAAGTCTTATGGAAGTATTGAAAGCTTCAGAATACCCTGTATTGGCAACTTGCGGTGGAATGGCTTTATGCGCTACCTGCCATGTTGAAGTATTGGAAGGTGAAGATGAATTGGGCGATGCTACTGATACCGAATTGGATCAACTGGAAAACCTCCCTGAGTATTTCCCTACAAGCCGACTGGCCTGTCAGATACGGATATCTCCTTTAATGGAAGGCTCTGTAATCAAACTCAGAGGTGAAGACAATTAATACAAGCCCTTGACTTAAAGTTGAGGGCTTTTTTTATGGGAATAAAAAAACAAGCCTTGTGCCATTCTCCGCACTGTCTACTTGAATGTCCACATTCAGGTAAAGGGCTATTTTGAACATAAGCTGCATACCAAAACCGGACTTATCCTTTTCAGCGTCTTTCAAAAAGACAAGTCCTTCTTTCACCTGATTTAAAATTTCATCTGGAATGCCACTTCCAGTATCTTTAATATTGATCTGAAATCCCCTTTCTCCAAATTCAGAAGAAACAAGTATTGCTCCTCCCTTAGGAGTGTACTTGATTGCGTTGCTGATGGCATTTCTCAGCATCATCAGCAAGAGTGACTTATTGGTATCCGGAATCACATGACTCACAGTCTTTTGAAGTGAAAAATTTATTTTCTTATCAGCCGCTATGGGTTCCCAATCTTCAAAGACCTCTTCCAGCAGCGCTTTGATTTCTACTTCTTCAGTTTTGATAAACTGTGCATTGTTCACTTTGGAAATCAGAAGTAGGGCATTAACAGTCTTTTTCATATGGGCTATTGTTCCCTGCATATCCAAAAGCTTCTCCATTTGGACATGATCCAGTTCCTGAGCTGCAAACATGGCCTCTACTTTGGATTGGAGGACCGAGATGGGAGTTTTCAATTCATGAGAGGCATGGGAAATAAAGGTTCTCTCCTGATTAAAAGCCTTTTGAATCCTCGTCATCATGTCTGCTATACTCCTATCAAGGATTTGAAACTCTTCTGTATTGGTATCAATCTTTTTATAGTCGTATTGTTGCGGCTGGTCTATGGATGAAAGTTTTCTTTTTACAATCCTATGGAATGGGGCCATGACAGTGTTTGCAAATTTGTAATCGAGCAAAAATGAAAGAATCAGGAAAACCATGATAATCCCCACAAAAATCCTGAAAACAATATCCTTAAACTCCTGTATGGTCTGCAAACTGCGGCCTATTTCCATCAAAATACTATCTTCCCCTGACATAAATGTAGTAGCCAGTACCCTATAGGGTACAGAAGCATCGTCCAAAATCCTTTCTTCCACAAAAATGGTATCAGAAGAAAATACGTAATCCACTTTTTCAATCAGGATGTATTCTTCTTTGAGAAGGTTATAACTCCCATAGCCAATATCCCTGTTTTCTTCTGAGATAAAACTTTCAATCCCTTCAGATTCAATGATAGCCAGCACTTCCAGCTTTTTTTCTTCCAGTAGACTGTCTGTATTTTTTACTGCCAAGTATTCAATCAAAAACGGACCTAAGGCCAGAAATGCTACCAGCAGCATACCTTTCGCTAAAAAATTATAAATCAAAAATTTGGCTGAAAGCTTCATTACAAATCAGATTTTGACTTTATAACCCAAACCTCTCACCGTCTCCAGCCAATCTGTAGCAGCATATTCTCCCAGCTTTTTCCTGATATTTTTGATATGCACATCTATGTAATTGGATTGGTAGTCATCATCAAGGTGATCACCCCAGAGGTGTTCGGCAAGCTGAAAGCGATTGAGCACCCTATTCTTATTGATCAATAAAAATTGTAGCAATGCAAATTCTTTGGAAGTAAGTTTGATCTCAGTCTTTGCATACATGATTGTTTTAGCAGCAAAATCCACTTCAAATTCTCCGATGGGAAATTGTTCTTTCTTCCAGCCCCCTTTTCTTCTAAGAATCGCCTGCATTCTTGCTTTTAGTTCTAGCAGGGAAAAAGGCTTGGCCAGATAATCATCCGCACCCATCTGAAGCCCTTTCACCTTATCGTCTACTTCAGAGCGTGCGGTAAGGATGACGACAGAAGCATTACCCTGACTTAATTCATCTAAAAGCGTCAATCCATCTCCATCAGGTAATCCAAGATCCAGCAGGACGAAGTCATAATCATTGACCGCAATATTTTCGGAAGCTTCCCTCAAAGAAGTAGAAACATCACAAATGAAAGATTCCGTAACAAGAAATTCGCTGATTTCTTTGACCAAATGAGGTTCATCTTCCACTAATAGTACTCTCATTTCCTGCTTTTAATTCTTTTTTTGATAGGTAAGGAATAAGATGCCTGAGCCAAAAACAAGTATCTTGGCCTGGACGGATCAAATAAAGGTACATTAAATGGACGTACATACCTAGACTGGAATTCAAGTTCAAACATCCCCTTGGTGAAAGTCAAGGGCAGCATAAACTCTGTACTTAAAAATTCGAATTGATTTAAGGCCTCACGTTCTTCGGGGAAAATCTCAAAATTCCCCATAAGATAGAAATTGCTGGTGCCTGCCATAATGGAAAGCTTAGGCTCAAAGGAGACGGTAATGGATTTAAATAGTCTTTGATCTATTTCAAAATACCTGGAATGGTGACTGGACAAAAAAAGGTCTATACCAAATTCGCTAAACAATCCCTGTGTCTGAAAGCTACTGTACAAAGGCCCCCATTCCCATCCAAAACTACCCTGTACAAATGCAAGGTTTTGAATCCCGGCAATAGCACTTTCTCCGGCAACCAAGAACTGCGAAACACTGATATTAATATCTGTTTTTTCACTCAAGTCTGTGGCATAGCCTAAGGAAAGCGCATATTGCCAGGGTAGGTTCTCTTCAATGAATTTCAAGGCGGAGAGGTTGACATAGACCCCACTTCGAAAATAATACATCAAATCCGTGGAAAGAACCGGAATATCTAGACCGAAATCTCTCCCCATGAACGTGAATGCGTTTTGGAACCTTGGATTGACTATGACAAAATCATAACCAATGCTATCAATGGACTCTGTTTCCACAGAATCCTGATCTTGGGCTAATAACTGCCCTCCAAATGAGGCAAGAAACATTACTGTTAAAAAAAGCCTTCGGATCATTTCTTTTATCTGGGTGAATTAGATTTGATAATATCAGAATGTAAGATCAACCTCCTCCGGGATTTCCGGGAGGATTATTAGGTCTGTTGGGAGGATTATTGGGTCTTCCAGGAGGTGTGTTGGGTCTGTTGGGTGCAGGCCTATTGGGTCTGACCACAGGCGCATTAGGCCTGGATTGGGGTACATTTACAGATGGTCTTGCCTGGGCCGGAAGCTCTGGCTTACCTGCATTGGCTGGTCTGTTGGCATTCCCGCTATTCCCTCTATTTCCGTTGTTTCCCCTATTGGATGGATTATCATTTCCGATATCAGCGTTACCTCTAGATGCGTTGCTATTGGCTCTTTCCTTCATTAGAGTGCTTCTTCTTGCAGCACTGGAAATACTGATTCCTCTTTCTTTTCCTTTTTCGGCAGCTGCTTCATTTGCTTCCTGAACAGTTCTGATTTGATCCGGCTTTTTTGCTGATTCTTGCTCATTGGTTTGCGCTAAGACAACACTTGTCCATAAGCACAAAACCATGATCATCAACATTTTCATAGGATTCCTTTGTTTAGCTTTCAAAGAACGATATTTAAGGCTTAGTTCCAAAATATTATCCCTTCATTTGGGACAAACCATGAAAGCTGCCTTAAAACTTTATGATCAAACTTTTTGATCACAGTTCAAAGAAAGCACCATAAGATGAAGAGAAGATGAAGAAAAGGCTTTTGGGCTATTTTTTTCTGAAAAGTTTGCCGACCATTTCCTTGAAGTTTTCCACGTGATTTACACCACTGATAATGGGATTGATCAAAAGTGTTCCTCCAAAACCACTGTACTCTTTCTGATCAATATCAAACTGCATGGGGTAAATAAGAATGTAATTGTTTTTTGCGAAATATTTATTGAGGTATTTAGGAAGTTTATTCATATTTGAATTGAAGGAAACACCATTTCTCCTGCTCATAACTACCATCAAACAATCATTTTCTTTCAAATCTCTGGAAATAATCAAAAAATCATCCCAGTCAGAAAATTCAAAGAAAGAAGCCTCAACTGAGAATCTTTTTTGGACTAGTTTAATGTAATCCAATGTAGCTCTTGATCCATAAAAAATAAGCTTTGCACCAGTATTTCTTCCTATATTCCAAAGTCTATATAACCAATAAATAAATCCCATTTCCTTTTCAGCATTTTCGGGCACTACAATCAAATACCTTTTGATAGTATTCAAGGGCTGGGTACTTTGATAAATCATCGCAGTTACATTACACCTGCTTAGGATACCTTCTGTCAATTTGCCTAAAAATGATCCAGAAAGCTCTTGATTCTTGTGCAGCCCTAGTATAATATCAGTAGCTTTATTTTCTTTGACTACATTGGTTATTCCATTTACAATATTGGAATCATAGCGAATTAATTCCTTGAGCTTATTGTCTGTGGCGGAGGCAAAAACACTTGCCTTCTCCAATAATTTCTTGGCGTGCTTTTCTTTAGATTCGTCCTCAGCATCGGAAGGCACTATATTCAAAGCCAGTAAGGATTCTTTGGAGGAACTGGATTTAATTGTAATCCCTAAATTGATTAGTTCCTCTATACTTTCTGGATAGTTTATAGGTATAAGGATCTTTTCCTTGGTTTCGGAATTTTCTTCCTCCGCTCCATTTTCTGTTTCCTCTTCCAAAGCAAGTTTTGAAGCCCCCTTCTGCGCCACAAATGAAGCGATGGTACATGTCACTAATATCATAAGAATAGTCCCATTCAAAATGCTTTCAGACAACAACCTTATTGCCTCCCCTTCTGGACTTGTACCAATTTGAATATTATATCCAACTAATACTGCCGCAAGAGTCGCAGCAGCTTGGGCATTGCTCAGCCCAAATATTACATCCCTTTGAGCACTGCTAAACCGAAACGTTTTTTGGGTAAAATAAGCTGCCAAAAACTTAGAAAGTGTTGCAATCACTGACATGGTAACCGCAACTTTGATCGTTTCAAAATCTGTAAAAAACACCCTGTAATCAATCAACATCCCCACTCCAATCAAAAAGAAAGGAATGAAGAGTGCATTTCCGACAAACTCAATCCTATTCATTAAAGGAGAAGTGTGAGGTATCAGCTTATTCAATGCCAACCCTGCTAAGAATGCTCCGATGATTGCCTCAATACCTGCAGCTTCCGCTAAAAAAGCTGCCAAAAACACCAATGCCAAAACAAATATATATTGGGAAATATTGTCATCATTTTTTTTGAAAAACCACCTGCCCAAGACAGGAAATAAAAAAACAACTATTGCTGCAAAAACAACCACAGATATACCCAATCTGACCCAGAAGTCATTTGTCAATTCTCCTTGGGACATCCCCACAATAACAGCGAGTACCAATAGGGCCAAAGTATCGGTAATCACAGTTCCTCCCACGGTAATATTTACTGCTTTGTTTTTCACTACACCCATTTTACTAATAATGGGATAGGCAATTAAAGTATGTGAAGCAAACATGGAAGCAAGAAGAATGGAGGTTGGCCAACTAAAACCTAAAAAATAATACCCTGTAGTGGTACCCAAAGACATAGGAATGATAAATGTATAAAGTCCAAATATCATACTTTTGCCACTATTTTTTTTGAAATCAGCCAGATCAATCTCTAAACCGGCCAAAAACATAATATAAAGAAGCCCTACTGTACCAAACAAAATCACACTGCTGTCTCTCTCCAACAAATTGATACCATTTGGGCCTATTATGGCACCTGCAACTATCAACCCTATCAATTGTGGGATTTTTATTCTATTCAATAAAATAGGAGCAAAGAGTATAATGAATAAAATACTTGAAAAAATCAAAACAGGATTACTCCACGGTAAACTAAAATTAAGTTCGGCTACTAAAATCATCATTATTTATTAACTTACTTTAATCGGCTAAAACCCCAATAAATTCTAAAGATATCATAAAATCAATTAATCTTACCTAAAAGATACTAATACCGACAGTAATAAAAATCACTGTACTGAATAAACAGCTTTAAGTCAAATAAGGAGACTCCGAATATTTGTCAGGTTTTATATAATTCAAAACACCTTGCGTTGATACAACAGTTTGAAAACTTCCTTGGTTTCTTAAATGTTTGAGATGTTAAATTAATTATGATTTGAATATAAATGAGCTGTTTGATTTTCTGGAATGGTTAGTATGAGAATGGATAATTAAAATAATTTCGAAAATTGAGGAGAATTGCAAATTAAGAAACCCAAAAAAATATTGATCAATCAATCTTTTGAAGGAATTTATAAGTAAAATAAATGCACCTCCCGAGATATTCAAATATAAAAACATATCCTATCCACTTCACCTTTTCATAATCAATTTGCGTAACTAAAATCACTCCAATTATCACTAAGTAAATGTTCTTAAACCAAAATAGTAATATGGTCCTCACTGTTTTCATTTTTCCCTTAGAATTAATGTGGACGGAATATCTGCAAGCCATAAACTTTTTGTTTCTATTAAATCTTTCCAACTGTGATGACTGATGATCATAAGGTTTTGTACTTGAAGAAAATCTCTATCTACAGTTTTATCTTTTATCAATTGAATATGATTTGGAGCCGTCTGCTCTATCAATCGGATAGATTCTTTAAATTCCATATTGTCATCCAATTTTCCGGATGCATCAAGAAATGTAATCTGTGAACCCGAGTTGTTAATAAGTTTTTGGGCATAACCCAATAAAAACTGGTCCGACTTACTGAACACCGGAATGAAAACTACCGAAGCACTTTCAAAACCTTTATCTATCAATATTCCGACAGGCGCCTCAGTTTTTTTAATAATATTTTTGGTCCTTTCATCAAAAGGTGAGTTTTCAAAAAAACCTTTTCTACCGGTGACCTGATTATATAATTTTTCGGGGCTGATTATTTTGGTGGTAAATCCAAGTACTTTACCCAGCATGCTTCCTTCAAAGATGGATTGCCCTTCTCCGATAAGCAACAAGTCAAAGTCACCTTTATTGGTAACATCAATAATGTCTGAATCAATATCATGGGTAGCCTTGAAAAGGGTGAGAATCTTTTGATCCAACTTTTCAGACTCAGATTTGATTGGAGCAAAACTCTCTTCCTCATATTGTTTTCTGTTATATTGGTTGATTTCATCCACAGGTGTAAGGTGCATAGCTGTAAGGCTGGCATTTCCATTGGCTTTTTTAACAAATGCATGGGCCAATCTCAATAAAGAGCGGCCCCTTTCAGGGTGTCCAAATGAAATTAGAATTTTAAACTTCCCTTGCTGGATTATTTCCTCAGGAATCAGATCCAGTTTTTTCCTAAATCCCCAGTTAATCAAATCCAAAGCTGGGCCTGTCATAAAAGTGGTAACTAAAGCCATTATCACCATCATGGCAAAAATTTCAGGAGTCAAAACCCCAAGATCATATCCGATATTCAAAACGACCAACTCCATCAAACCCCGGGTATTCATCAAGGCTCCTATTGTTAGACTATCTTTCCAATTTTGGCCTACATATTTTGCTGCTATGGCACTTCCAATAAACTTTCCAACAATAGCTACCAAAATTATCATCCCCGTGACTTTCCAGAGGTAGGGATCGTTCAATAACCCAATTTCTGTTCGGAGGCCTGTATAAACAAAAAACAAAGGAAGCAACAAGACCAAAGCCACATCTTCAACTTTCTCGATAAAAATATTTCTAAAGCTTGTATTAATAGGCATAATCGCTCCAGCCATAAATGCGCCAAAGAGTGCATGAATACCAATCACTTCAGTGGCGTAAGCGGATAGGATCAAGGTCAGGAAGAAAATCGCAACGATAGGTTTACTCAAATTTTCTTTGGTGTTGTATAAATCTCCCACCCTCTTCAAAAAAGGTCTTACAACTTTTATCATGAACAAAACATATAGAACTGCCAGGCCAATCGTATAAAGAGCACTTACAAAAGAACCTGCTTTCACGATAGCAATTACAGCTGCCAAAAGACACCATGCTGTAATATCATCTGCTGCTGCACAGGTGATGACTACAGTTCCAAGTCTGGATTTATGCATCCCCCTTTCTTGTACTATTCTCGCTAAAACCGGAAAAGCTGTGATGCTCATAGCTATACCTAAGAACAAGCCAAAGGAAAGAAACTGAACTCCCTCAGGTGAAAAGGAAGTATAGATATAATAAGCCAGCCCCATACCAAGGGCAAACGGAATGATAATACTGGCATGACTGATGACTACCGCATCGTGGGCTTTGTTTTTCAACACACTGATATCCAGCTCCATTCCTATGACAAACATAAAAAGTATCAGACCTATCTGGCTCAAAAACTGGAGATTACCAAGTGATTCTATAGGGAAGAGATTGTTGAAAAACTCAGGAAAATATAACCCGATGAGAGAAGGTCCAAGAACAATACCTGCGATAATCTCACCTATTACAGTAGGCTGACCGATTTTCCCGCAAAGCCAGCCAAAAAATCTCGCTACCAAAATGATGGTCACAATCTGGGCCAATAATATAGCTAAGGGGTGTTCGAAATTATGGATCAGGGAATCCATGAATTCCTTCCATTGTGACTTTCCGGTCGTTGGGATGACAATCTCCCTCCCTTCCTCAAGTCCGGAACCAAGCTGTACTATCCAATACATCAGAAGTGTAAATCCCCCTATAACTCCAATGTAAAAAAAACTATTTCTGAACTTGTTCATTCAATTTTATTTTTGCTAAGCCCATTATGGAATTTTCAATTTCTATTGATGTTGGAATTTGGCAAAAAATCAGAAAGCCTTACATATCATTGGAACAATCCCTAAAAAAACTGTAACAAGACGGAGTTTTTTTGTAAAAAAATCTGAATGTAGTTTCAAATAAAAGCATCTAAATTTTACCCTTGGACAGGATTTTCGATTTTAACGAAAAAAGATCCAAAGTAAGGTGAGAAATATAAACCTCATCTTCTACGAACTTGTCAAACTTATAGCAATCCTTATACAAAATCTCAAGGCGCTGCTCCATACTTGTGATCCCTAGGCCTCCTGACAATTTTTCCAAAGGAGGTTTAGCGGAAATACTATTAGAGACAGTCAGAATAAAAAACCCATCATGAAACTGGAAGGTAACATGGATAAAAGAGTCCCCTTTTTGTAGATCCGCATGTTTGAAAGCATTTTCTATCAAATCAATGGTAATCAATGGCGCAATTAATTTTTGGTCAAACATGGGTTCGTTTGGGCCTATTTTGGTTTTGACCTTAAGTTCAAACAAGGGGCTAAGTTTTATTTTATTTATTTCTATCAAATCTTTGGCAAACTGAATCTCTTCTCTTGCAGTGACAAACTTATTCTTACTTTGATAAAGAATGAAATCCAGCACGCCGGACATTTTGTCCAAGGCAAAATAGGTTTGATACGCATGAGACTGAATTGAATTAAGGATATTTTTGAATAGGTGAGGGTTCAGTTGATAATCAATAATCGCTAAATCCTTGGTATTAACTTTCTCAGTTAATCTAGACAATTCCTGATCCAAAATTTCTCTTTCTTTGATCAAGGACTGGGACTTTCGATACAAGTGCAGCGCAAACAAAGACATGATCAGCAGCCCTATTCCCAATAAGGCCGGATAGCTAGTTTCAAGAAGATCAAACCAATTTTTCATTAGATTTCTGGTTAATCACAATACCCTTTCACCCGATTATGATCCCACCTGCATTTGTTCGAAATAGGCTTCCATTAACTTCAAAGTTTGATTTTTAAGTTCATTGAACTCGGGATGCTCCCTTAATTTGACCCTATCACGAGGATGTTCAAACGGTACTTCTATCACTTTGCCTATACTGGCTACCTCTTCGGCCTTAAGAATGATAATCCTATCGGCCATCAGCAGCGCTTCTTCCACATCATGTGTTACCAAGATGATTGTCTGATGCCTTTTGTAATAAAGCTCCAGGATTTGGTCCTGCAATTTTGCCCTTGTAAAAGGATCCAAAGCACCCAAAGGTTCATCCATGAGCAATAATAGTGGCTGCACAGCCAAAGCACGGGCAATTCCAACTCGCTGCTTCATCCCCCCGGAAAGTTCTGAGGGTTTTTTATTTGCGGCAGCTTCTAAATGAACCATAGCGATATGTTCACTTACGTGATCTTGCTTTTGCTGTTCAGACATATGAGGCATCACCTCATCCACAGCCAATTTGATGTTTTCAAATACCGTCAACCATGGCAGAAGGGCGTAGTTTTGAAAAATCATCATCCTTTCCTTTCCTGGCTTTTTGATTTCTTTGTCCTCCAACACTATGCTCCCCCCGCTGACGGACTCCAATCCGGCAATCATCCGCAAAAGCGTTGATTTTCCGGAACCAGAATGTCCAAGTATGGCCACAAATTCATTTTCGTATACGGTGAGGTCAAGCCCGTCAAAAATCACATTTGTGGCCCCGTTATTTGTATACTGCTTTTGAAGTTGCGTTACTTCCAACAATTTTTTGGGATTGTTATTTGTAGGTGTCATCATCTTCTTATAGTTTAATTCATGTAATAAGGTTATCAACCGGAATATCTAAAAGATTCTAAGTATCCATTCAGGTCAGAAGCATCAAAACTCTTCCCATCGATAAAGCGATTCCCGGATTCTACTTTATAATCGCTGTTCGGGCAATCAATCCCCAATTCTGCCACAATTTCCCGATACAAGTCTGTTCTCCATGATTTTTTAGCGATAGCAATAGGGTCATCAGGCAGGTTAGGGATTTGCTTCCATCGAGCTGATTGGCTCATCAACCATAGCGCTTGGGACTGCCAAAGGAAAGTTGAATGGTCATTTGGATCTCCTTTGATATCTTCAGGCAATTCATAAAAAATAGTAGCATCCGCCATACGCCTCATTCTTTTTTTGCCGTCAAAACCCCCATAATTGTAATTTCCCACCAAAGCCGGACTGGTAAATTTAGCTGCGGCTCCTGTAAACGCTCTGGCAGATGCCAGTTCTGCTAATTCTTCCCTGTTTTCAGGTTTATCGCACCAGCGGCATGCCTCTACCATGGCTTTGATCAGTGAGCGGTAGGTATTCGGATATTTTTCTATAAAGGATTCCATTACAGCCAGTAAGCGGTCAGGATGCCCTCTCCAAATCTCAGACCCATGTGCAAAAGTGAATCCGACGCCTTCATTCCCTGAAATCGCCCTGGTATTCCAGGGTTCGGCCACCATATACATGCTCATGGCTCCTATACGCATATTGGTCACCATTTGAGGAGGCGGAATAATCATAATCCTAAAATCTTCCCTGGGATTCATATCCGCGAGTGATAGCAGGTATCTGATAAAGTATTCGTAAATGGCCGAACTCAGTACCACTGCCACATTTCGTTGGCTATCGGGTAATTTTGTAAAATAGTTCTTTAGATCATGGCCCATCTTCTCCAAATCACCTTTATATTCATGAAGAGGTCTAACCCCAGCATCCCACATAGCCCTGTTCATGGTAATCGCATTTCCATGTCTGTGAATTGTCATTCCTGCACATAATTTAGCAGGCATGGCTCCCTCTGCTCCGGTTTGGGCATTGACTACCGCTCCTGATACTACAGGTGCCGCATCCAATCTTCCAAAAATGATCCCATCCCTTGAAGCTGCCCAACTGGATTCTCTGCTGAGAGTTACATTGAGACCATATTTTTTAAAAAAACCCTTTGTATAGGCTACAGCGAATGGGATACAATCATTGACTGGCACAAAGCCAATAGTTAAATCAGGCTTTTCCAGACTTTTGGGATCCACTTCTGGAACCACATCCTCAGGTTGTCTGATCAAGCTGACCGCCGAACCCCCCGGCGTGCCACAAGAATACAACAAGGAGGATCCTGCTAAACCGGCACCAAATAGCTTGAGAAATTCTTTTCTATTATATTTTCGATGAATCATAATCTTAACCTTCTATTTGTTCGATTTTAAAATAGGACTGGATTTTTCGGATGATCAGGTCCAGTGCCAGTCCAGCAAGACCAATGACAGCAATGGCCAACATGACAGAACTTAAGTTGAGCCTGTTCCACTCATCCCATACAAAAAACCCAATACCCTGACCACCCGTGAGCATTTCTACAGCTACGATCACCAACCAAGCTATACCCAAACTAATTCTAAGGCCGGTAAAAATGTAGGGTAAGCTGGAAGGCAAAATGATTTTGAAAATCTGTTTCCATCTTGGCATTTCAATAACACTCGCCACATTAAGGTAATCTTTGGGAACACTTCCCACCCCCACAGCTGTATTGATCACTGTGGGCCAAAGAGAGGTGATGAAAATCACAAAAATCGCGGATGGGTTGGCAAGGTTGAACACAGCCAGCGCCACAGGAAGCCATGCTACAGGGGAAACAGGCCTGAGAACCTGAATCAATGGGTTAAAAACCCTGTTGGCAGTTGAAGAAAGACCGATCAAAAATCCTAAAGGGATGGCCACGATGGTTCCCAGAAGAAATCCTATAAGTACCCGCTTTAAACTTTGGAAAAGCAAAAAACCTATCCCGACATCCCCTGGCCCCCGGACATAAAAAGGGTTAGACAGGTAGTCCAGATTAGCCTTTAAGGCCACCAATGGAGTAGGCATCAAATTGGTCAGGTATTTGGCAGTCAACCACCAAGCGGTAATAAGGAGTGCAAAACCTCCAATTGGTAGAAATACAATCTTGACAATATTCGAAAGTGGATAAGATGAGGTTTTCATATACAACGGTTTAAATAACTTTTACAAATAATTCAATCGCATTCCCAATCCTATGCCTACATGCCACTCTCCATTTTCTGTTGCCGTTTTGGGATTGTAATACAAGGGAATTTGAATGGCGAACAACTTATAGCTATAGGTAAAACCTACACCGAGATTGAGGGTGACAAAAGCGTTTCTAGGTTCAGATCGGTCTCTCTTATACCGGAGAGAGGGCAATGCACTGAGTATATATTTATGATGCCCATAGGTCATGTTGATGTTGGGACCTGTGAAATTGGTAAAGCCTCCTCCATTCACAAAACCGAAAGCAAACACACCATCAAAAGCTGAAACCCGTACTGTTGACTTGGACTCAGTGTCTTCCAAGTTTTGGGGAAAAGCCAGATTAATTGCTAAAAACAAAACAATAAAGGTAAATACAATCTTTAATTTCATGTTTCTATAATTGTTTTTCAGCGGTAACATAACCTGCCTCAACCCTCGGGGGAATCTCGCAATTATAATCATGCCAGTGTGTGGCGTGTTCGTTATGCTCGATTTCATGATATTTAAGTTATTTAGATTAGTGCCGGGAGATGGTCAATTTTTATTCAAAAAAACTGACTACCTAAGCATAGGTATTCCCATCCCCGGACTTAATATCTTTAGATTTAGAATTTCATTATTTTTTGCCAAAACTTTAATCCTTTTCTATATTCCTCCATAATTGGGAAAAAAAGTTCTCCTGTACTTGGAGGAGTTAGGACTATTCCATGAGCACCTGATGCAATGACAGTTTGTAAATTTTGTATTGTTTTACCCCCAGTGGCCAATAGAGGGATTCCCGGAATAATACTTTGTACTTTTTCTAAAAGAAAACCTGTATTTTTTCCGCCAGTAATATGAATAATATCTGTCCCTGCATTAATTTTTTCGGTTAAACCAATTGGCATTTGGTTTTGGCGCACCCCAAATAGCCTCTGTTTTCAGCATGATTTCCATAATTTTGACAAGTTGATTTCTATGCAAAAATGCAAAGACACTTTTCAATTAGTTTACGGATGCAATTTCTATGGGCTAATATGTAATGAAACAGAAAAAAAGTGTAAAATGAATTACCGGATTTTTTCTAAAAACTGATTTCTGTAATTTTCACTTAGTGTGAAACTGAGGAATTTCCCGGCCTCATTTTGGAGATTGGAACTGATCTCGTCAAAAGAAAATACCTGTACTGCTTTAAGTGATATTATTTCTTTTTTATTGATTCTACAAAATTCAGACTGAGGCAACAATTCCAGTAATTTTTCAAAAGTTATATTCTTCAAAACGAATTCTTCCCCATCAAACAATTTTGCGATTTTGTCCCGACTATCTATTCCGGACGTTTGGATCAAAGCAATCTTCTCAAAAAACAAAATGGCTTTACCTTTATCGGTATTTAGCTGAAAAAAGGTTTTTTTGGGTACTGATGGCTGATTTCCAAGAATCTTCTTTGCTTTCAAGATGGCTTGCTTAAGCCTTTCAAGCTTTACAGGCTTTCTGATGTAGTCAATGGCATTCAAATCAAAAGCTTCAGCAGCATACTCTTTGTACGCAGTAGCAAAAATCACTGGTTTGCCGTTCATCAAATTAGCAATCTGCAAACCATCGATACCTGGCATTTCTATGTCCAAAATACAGAAATCAAAGTCCAGCCCTACGCTTTCTCTGATAAAATATTCAGAATTGTTGAATGCTTTTACTACTTCAATTTCGTCTATTTGCTCGCATAGCATCTTAAGGTAGGTTAGCCCGGGAAGCTCATCATCTAGAAGCAAGCATTTCAGCTTTGTGTCCAATTAGATTTATTTTTAACTGTGCAAAATATATATCTCCTTCTGAAAACCTTTGAAGTTTGAAGTTCTTACCGTAAATAATACTCAAGCGATGTTCTAATGTTTCAATACCTAGTCCGCTTTTTTCTTTTTTTAATGGCGGAGTCCTTGAAATTTTGTTGGATACAGTAAGGCTGAATTGACTATCAATAAACTCAAAAATCACTGATATGAATGAATCCGAGCTCTGAAGGTCTGCGTGTTTAAAAGCATTTTCCAACAAATCAATCGAAATAAGTGGTGCCATTAGCCTCTGTTCAAACAAAGGTTCATTCGGATTGATTTTCGTTTTGACTTTTAAATTAAATAAGGGGCTGATTTTTATTTTATTGATTTCAATTAGATTTTGAGCAAACTCTACCTCCTCTTTAGGAGTAACAAACTTCTTTCTGCTTTCATACAAAATATAGTCAAGAACATTGGCTAGTTTATCGAGTGCAAAATAGGTTTGATAAGCATGGGACTGTATAGAATTAAGAATGTTTTTAAAAAGATGGGGATTCAGCTTGGATTCAAGAGATTGTAGCTCAAGCTTGTTTATTTTGCCTTCTAATTGATGAAATTTATTTTCCGATTCCTTTCTTTTTCTTTGAGATTGCCTAAGTTTATAAATGAGATAGAAAATTATCATCAGTAAAAACACTCCAACTATAAGGGAGATAATTACTATTGAATTTTCTATTTTACTAATCATTTTTGCAGATTATTAAGTTTAATTGTCATGGTCATTTTTCTTTGGCCACGATTTAACTTTTAGCTCATTTTTCCTATGAGTTGTTCTAAAATTTCCTTGGCTGCCTTCGAAAGAACTGTCCCTGGGCCAAACACAGCTGCTACCCCTGCCGCATATAAAAAGTCATAATCCTTGGGCGGAATGACGCCTCCTGCTATGACCATAATATCTTCCCTGCCAAGCTTCTTCAGCTCAGCAATCAATGCAGGCACAAGGGTTTTGTGCCCGGCAGCCAAGGAAGAGGCGCCCACTATATGTACATCGTTTTCCACGGCTTGCATGGCCACTTCTTCAGGTGTCTGGAACAAGGGTCCGATATCCACATCAAAACCCAAATCCGCAAAACCTGTTGCAATGACCTTTGCTCCTCTATCGTGTCCATCCTGTCCCATTTTCGCCACCATTATTCTTGGCCTCCTACCTTCCATTTCGGCAAACTTATCAGCAAGCGCTTTGGCCTCCTTAAATCCCTGATCGTCTTTTGCTTCTCCGGAATATACTCCTGAGATAGACTTAACCGATGCCTTATGCCTGCCAAATTCCTTTTCCATTGCCATAGAGATTTCCCCTAATGTAGCCCTTTTTCTCGCTGCTTCTACAGCCAATTCCAGTAAATTGCCTTTCCCGGACTTACATGCTTCCGTGATGGCATCCAAAGCTTTTTCCACCGCCCCTTGATTTCTTTCTGCTTTTAGCTTGGCTAGCCTTTCCAGCTGGGCTTTTCTTACGGAATCATTGTCCACCTCTAAAATATCAAACTCTGACTTGTCTTCAGTCTGATAACGGTTTACCCCAACAATGGTATCCTTTCCACTGTCTATCCTAGCCTGCTTCCGGGCCGCAGCTTCTTCAATTCTCATTTTGGGAATGCCTGCTTCGATGGCTTTGGCCATCCCGCCCAGGCTTTCCACCTCTTCTATCAGTACCCAGGCTTTTTCTACCAATTGATCCGTAAGGTACTCTAAGTAAAATGACCCGCCCCAAGGATCCACCACCTTAGTGATGTTGGTTTCTTCCTGCAGATACAGCTGGGTATTGCGGGCAATTCTTGCCGAAAAGTCGGTCGGCAAAGCTATGGCCTCATCAAAAGAATTGGTATGCAAAGATTGTGTATGCCCCAGAGCAGCAGCAAGTGCTTCTACAGCAGTCCTTGTCACATTATTGAAAGCATCCTGCTCGGTCAATGACCACCCTGAAGTCTGACAATGTGTCCTCAAGGCAAGAGACTTTGGGTTCTTAGGGTTAAACTGACTTACAATTTTCGACCACAACAGGCGCCCTGCCCTCATCTTGGCAATCTCCATAAAGTGATTCATTCCTATGGCCCAAAAGAAGGACAACCTTGGAGCAAAATCATCAATATCCAAACCTGTCTCAATACCTGTCCTCAAATATTCAAGGCCATCTGCCAAAGTATAGGCCAGCTCCAGTTCAGCAGTAGCTCCGGCTTCCTGCATATGATATCCTGAAATGGAAATAGAGTTGAATTTAGGCATGTGCCTGGAGGTGTATTCGAAAATATCCGCAATGATGCGCATGGATGGCTGAGGAGGGTAGATATACGTATTCCTCACCATAAACTCTTTCAGGATATCATTCTGAATAGTCCCGCTCAGCTTTTCTGACGCAACCCCCTGCTCTTCTGCAGCCACAATATAAAAAGCCAAAATCGGGATGACCGCCCCGTTCATGGTCATAGACACAGACATTTGATCCAAAGGAATCTCATCGAAAAGTACCTTCATGTCTAAGATAGAATCTATAGCCACTCCCGCTTTACCTACATCACCCACAACTCTTGGATGGTCAGAATCATAACCTCTATGAGTAGCCAAATCAAATGCCACTGAAAGTCCCTTTTGCCCTGCAGCAAGATTTCTTCTGTAAAAAGCATTGGACTCCTCTGCCGTAGAAAAGCCGGCATATTGCCTGATGGTCCATGGCCGCATCACGTACATCGTACTATATGGACCCCTAAGATATGGAGGAAGCCCAGCTGCGAAGCCTAAATGCGCTGGCCTCTCCGCCCCTTCTTCAAAATAGGAAGGTACTTGGATCTTTTCGGCAGTTTCCCATATTTCAGCCGTGGGTTTGTTTTTAGGAGTAGAACAATCCTCCCCAAATTTCTTTATATCAGGTCTCATTTTTTTTCAAGGTTAGGAAATTCGATTAAAAAACCATCTCTAAGCGGCAGCAATTGCCAAGTTTCTTCTTCCCAGTTCTCCAAAGCATTTTTCGGATCTTCATTTTGTAAAAGGTATTTGTTCACTCCTACTTTCACTTTATGGGCATTCTTAACTTCCTCCAGTCTTGTGTACCTTGCTGCTTTGACCAAGTCCTGCAATTGGTGGTTTTCGAAGTTTACCCACCAGCCTCCTTTTTCTTCTAAAATCTGCAACTCTCTTTTTACTTTGTCAATAATTCCTGCTTGCACACATTCTATAAAGTACGTCCCTGCCACAGGGTCCAAAACTTTATCCAGATAACATTCTTCTTTGAGGATATTGGAGATATTCCTGGCCATACGTTCTGAAAAAGAATCAATTTCATCTATAACCTCATTGTGTGGCCTTACCCACAAGGCATCACAGCTCCCCAAAATGGCCGACATAGCCTCTGTAGTGTTTCTCAACATATTGGTATGCACATCAGAGGTAGCCTTTGTCCAATAGCTGCTTGAAGCAAACAGTTTGACATCCTCCAGTATGAAGTCTTCTTTGTACAAAATGGCGAGCTCAAAAAAAGCAATTTTGAAAACCCTGAGTTTGGCAATTTCCAAAAAGAAATCCGAACCTGCAGCCCCCTGGAGAATTGTTTTCTTCAAGATATCAACAGGCAGTATTCCCCTATCAGTCAATCCGTCCATCAATTCTATATATCCTCCCAAAGAAAGGAAAAGCTGTTGTACAGGACTTGCACCGCAATCATGATAATGTGCAGCATCCACTGAAATAAGCCTGAAAGAAGGGAACTTAATTCCAATTTGAAGCAATTTCTCTGCAATATCCAGCTGATCTTGTTTTAAGCACTTGCTTTCCAGACAGCTGGTCATTGGATCCCAAAGCAATCCCCCTTTCAAATCATTATTTGAGAAATCAGAGCGCTCCATCCAATTGAAAAAATCCAAGGTTCTTTCTGTAATCTCATTTTCTACTCGAAGGTAAACTTCAATGTACCTGACGTCAACTTCTGAAAGCAGGATTTCAAAATCCACTTTACCCTTCAAATCCAAAAGCAAAGCATCGGCACCTCCCATGAGTGCTTTCAAAATATTTTTGTTATCTGCCTTTTCATCATTGACCCTGACCGCATGGACATTGGACCAAAATCTTGGGCCTGTTCCCGGAATCTCCGATGGCACATTCAGTCTGTTCCGAAACTTTTTCAGAAAACCCAAATCATGGGAGTCCTCTTCAGTGTAAAAAGGGAAAAGGTCTATGCCGTCAGGGGCATTGGTCACTAAGGTTTTTTGAAAATCTTTACCCTTCAGGTCCTTAATGGCCAGATTGACCCATTCATCTTTGCTAACTTTCTGGAATTCAGCAAAAAGATTGTTTTTCATATTTGGGTTTAGTTTTAAGCTTTTGCTAAAAATCAATAATCTAGGGTTTCCGCATGCGGAAATCATCTATCTTTAAGAATCAAAAATAAGACTTACAAGTTTCAAAAACGATTATTTGCCTTCAATTCAATAAAATGGTAAAGCCAATATCGCTGATCAATCGCTTTCTTCTACTGGGTTTTTTGCTTTTGTTGTCCTGCGCCACCCCGCTTCCAAAATCCGCTCAGGCCACTTTTATATCCATAGATGACCAAGCAGAAATTCATGAACCAAGTGAAAGGTTTGTAAGCCCTTTTAGAGCTAATCTAGAGGCAGAAATGAACAAAGTGATTGGAACATCTTCTACCGAACTCAATAAAGAAGGAGTTGGAGAAACTTCTCTTGGAAACCTGATCACCGACCTTCAAAAAAAGCATGCCGAAGAAACTTTTGGATATCCTGTCCACATTTCCGCTATGAACAATGGGGGTATCAGAAATATACTTCCAGCCGGAGACATTACATTGGGACATATTTATGAGTTATCTCCATTTGACAATTACCTTTTCATTCTGGAGCTGAATGCCGAAAAAGTCCGACAATTGGCGGAATATGCCGTTACCAGAAAAAGCCTTGGACTCTCCGGACTCTATGTTGAAAGTCAGGGGGGTACTTTGACCAGTTACAGCATAAATGGTGAAGCAGCAGAAGAAGGCAGAACATACCTTCTGGCTGTGAATGATTACATGGCTTCCGGAGGAGACAACCTCGCATTTCTGATAGATGCACCAAGAAAAGAAGAGACAGACATTGTCCTTCGGGATCTACTGATCACTCAGATCAAAAAGAAAACCAAAAAAGGTGAAAAAATAGAAGCATCCATAGAAGGAAGACAAAAAATAAATTGAAATGAAAAGAAGGGACTTTCTATATAAATCATTGATTACGGGTGTTGGACTGGCTTATTCGGGGAATTTTCTCCAAGCCTCTCCCCTACCTTCTGAAAAAAGAATCACGATCCTCCACACCAATGACATGCATTCGCGGATTGATCCTTTTCCGAATGACGGAGGAAGAAACGCCAATCAGGGAGGAATGACCAAGTTGGCTTCAGTAATAACCAATATCAGAAAGGAAGAAGAGCATCTTTTACTTCTTGATGCCGGAGATGTCTTTCAAGGCACCCCATATTTCAACTTCTATGGGGGTGAGCTGGAGTTTAAACTGATGAGCCAAATGGGTTTTGATGCCTCCACTATTGGCAATCATGAATTTGACAATGGACTGGAAGGAATACTGGAGCAGCTGCCAAATGCATCCTTTCCACATATCATATCCAATTATGATTTTTCGGACACCATACTTCGGAATAAAACCCTTCCATATAAAATCTTCAAAAAAGACGGAGTAAAAATCGGAGTATTTGGACTTGGAATTGCTTTGGAAGGATTGGTCGCCAAGAAAAATTATGGAAACACGGTCTATTTGGACCCGGTAGCCATCGCCAATGAAATGGTTTCAGAACTTCGGTCCAAAAAATGTGAGCTGATCATATGTCTTTCACATCTGGGATATTCTTATAAAGGAGAACAAATAGATGACCTGAAGCTGGCTTCGGCAGTAAGCGGAATTGACCTGATCATAGGAGGTCATACCCATACCTTCCTAGATGAGCCTGCCTTGGTAAGTAACCCTCAAGGGCACAAAACACTTGTTCACCAAGTGGGAACAGGGGCCTTACGTTTAGGAAAAGTAGATTTTGTGTTTTCCCAAGACAATAGAATGAAATTAGCCTCAAGCAATAGTTTGCCAATTTCTTAAAAAGTCAACCTGATTTTGATTTTTTATTTAAATATATTTTCCCCAAATTTGATGCCCCCGTATTTCGCAGGGTTGGGGTTTTAATTCTTTTCAGCACAGTTATTTTAGCGTATTAATGAGTTCAGAGGCTACTGCAGTTTGGAGTGAATGTTTACGTGTTATCGAGCAACACGTCAACGAACAAAGCTATTCTACCTGGTTTAAGCCTATCAACCCTGTTAGATTGGAGGGCAGCAGCCTGACCATTCAGGTTCCCAGTCAGTTTTTCTACGAATGGCTGGAAGACAACTATGTACAGGTTCTGAAGCTGGCAATCAAGTCAATCTTAGGGCCCAATGGAAGACTTGAATATGCAGTCGTGGTAGACAGGGGCAATTCCCAAAACCAGCCTTATGTGGTTTCTTATCCTCAAAGCAACTCATCTTCTCCAAACAAAAAAGTACCTGAAAAAACGGATCATAAGAGCCCATTTGAAATGCAGTCGCTCAACAGTGATATGCTGCTTCAGTCCAATCTTAACCCAAACTACACTTTCAGTACTTATATAGAAGGGGACTGTAACAGACTGGCCCGGTCAGCAGGGTTTGCTGTGGCTACTAAGCCCGGTATCACTTCTTTTAATCCCCTTATGGTATATGGAGGAGTAGGACTTGGAAAGACCCACTTGGTGCAGGCCATAGGCAACGAAATCAAAAACAGCCCTGAAGAAAAGTTTGTACTATATGTTTCCTCTGAAAAATTTGTAAACCAATTTATGGATTCCATCAAGGATGGTAACGTAAAGAGTTTTACCAATTTTTACATGCAGGTAGATGTCTTGATTATAGATGATATACAGTTTTTGGCTGGTAAAGACAGGACCCAGGAAATGTTTTTCCATATTTTCAACCACCTCCACCAAAGCAAGAAACAGATCATCATGACCTCTGACTGCCCCCCTAAGGACCTCAAAGGCTTGGAAGAGAGATTATTATCTAGATTTAAATGGGGTCTGACAGCAGATCTTCAAATGCCCGACTTCGAAACCCGGGTGGCCATCATCAGAAGAAAAATGCAATCGGAAGGAATCTATATTCCTGATGATGTAATAGAATATCTAGCGTATACCGTAGACACAAATGTCCGTGAACTGGAAGGGGTCATGATTTCTCTGATCGCTCACGCTTCCCTAAATAGGGTCGAGATTGACCTTACTTTGGCAAAAACAATCATGAAAAATATTGTCAAAGACATTGAAACAGAAGTTGGTATTGATTACATCCAAAAGACTGTTTCAGAGTACTTTGATATCAAAATCGATGACCTCAAAGCGAAAACCAGAAAAAAAGAGATCGTGACTGCCCGTCAAGTAGCCATGTATTTCTCCAAGGAATTTACCAATCACTCACTTAAGTCCATAGGGTATCATTTTGGGGGTAGGGATCACAGCACCGTTATACATGCCGTACAGACTGTCAATGACCTGATAGAAACCGACACGACTTTTAGAAATTCGGTAAATGATCTGAAGAAAAAATTCAAAATGAGGTCTTATTGATCTAAAAACACTTCATTTACTATACCATCAAGGTCTTTTAAGGAAAATCTAAGAGGGGTGGCTCCCAACACATAGGGACCAATTTCATAAGGATTATAATAAAGTACAAACTCATCACCCTCTGCTCCCATACTGACCGGAAGAAAAAACCCACTTGTATCATTGAGAAAAAACCGTCCGTCTTCCTCAAGGCTGCTCGATTCTTCCACCTCATGGTAAGACCTGAATTTCTCCTCTCCCAACCTATACATACTTTCATAATCCTTTAGCAAATCTTCATTTTTGATCAATTTTGCCTTGGGTTTGTCAAAATTAAGGTATTGGCGAAAAGAGTTGGGATGAGCCCCACCTGAATAGTTGTAAGCATCGAACCTGATGGAAATAGCCTCTTTGTTTTGAAAAGTCAGCTCGGCATTTACATCTACTTCCCAGCTTTGCGAAAAAGAAAATTCTTCAGAAAATTCCAAAAAATCATCCAAAAACCGCTGAATGGACTGAGAAAGTGACTCTTCAGTATTCAACTCTCCATAGCCCAACATCATCACCAACTGTTGTTCTACATGTTCATTGAGAATTTCAGCCGTATTGGTCCCGTCTGTGAAAAATGGATAATGCAGAAGTACTGTTGCACAGTCTTCACCGGAACACACTTTCTTTTCAAGGTCCTTATGCTCAAAAGCCAATCTGGAAAACTGTTCCCTGGACTGGCAGGAATACAATACTAAAACACAAAGTAGAGCTATTCGGTACATTTAATCTTCATTTTTTCGGATAAATCTTTCCACCAGAGTTCTCCCTAAGGTGATGGAAGAAAGCTTTCCTTTTCTGACATCTTCCAAAGAAGCATTTAAAACTGCCTTTATATCCTTATCCTGGTAAAATCTGCTTGTCAGCATAAAGGAAATATGTTCATGAAGCCAGTTGACCCTTTGCGAGGCACGGTTGCTTTCAAAATACCCTTTGCTTTTCACCTGTTCAATAAAGGTGCCGATCATCTCCCAAATGTCTTGCAGCCCTTCTCCACTTAATGCCGAACTCATCTTCACTTTGGGCGTCCACCCATTTTCCTTCAAAGGAAACAAATGCAGGGCATTGGCATATTCTCTTTTGGCTTTTTTGGAAGCTTCCACATTTTCTCCATCGGCCTTATTGATGACCAAGGCATCACACATTTCTATGATTCCTTTTTTTATCCCCTGTAGTTCATCACCTGCACCTGCAAGCATCAAGAGTAGAAAGAAATCAACCATTCCCCTGACGGAAATTTCCGACTGACCCACTCCCACTGTCTCAATGAATATTACATCGAAACCTGCGGCTTCGCACAAAATCATTGCCTCCCTGGTCTTAGCGCTTACGCCCCCCAGTGTAGTGCCGGCAGGGCTGGGGCGTATATAGGCCCTCTTATCCGCCGATAACTTTTCCATTCTGGTCTTATCTCCCAAAATACTTCCACCTGAATTTTGACTACTGGGGTCCACAGCCAAGACAGCCAACTTATGCCCATCTTCGATCACTCTGATACCAAATGCCTCTATAAAAGTACTTTTTCCCACCCCTGGAACGCCAGTAATTCCTATTCTAATGCTATTTCCGGAATAGGGTATTACCTTTTCCATCACTTTATCTGCAAGCATCTGATCGGACTCAAGTGTACTCTCCACCAAGGTAATAGCTCTGCTGAGAACCATCCTGTCTCCTGACAAAATACCTGACACGTATTGATCTACTGAAAGTCTGTTCCGTTTCAATTGAGATTTTTTAAGGAAGTTTAAATATAACAATTATTGGAAAGGGAATTGGGTAAACCGTACCTCACCCATAGCCGTCTTTTCATATTTCCCTATGCAAAACTGCCGAAAAGCCCGGTCAAAATTAGGCTCTTCAGGTATTGGGTCAGAGGGTGTACCTGCTTTGTCTGAAAAGAAATACACAGTAGTTTTCCCATACTTGGTGTGGGGCATAAAATCTCCATATTGTCTCATTTCCTGCCATAAGGTATCGGGGCTGAATACAGTATAAATTCTGATTACGGGCCCGGTGTTGTTTTCATTTCTGTAAAAGCCAATTTCCTCAAAATCCGTCTCAAGATCCCCTACTCCTGGCTGAAACATGGTGTCCGCCACGATATAGATCATCAATCCGACCACCAATACTCCGATAAAATAAATGAGTTTCTTACCTTTCATTTCCCTGCCATTCGATTTAAAGCTTTAATTTAGGGGAAAAATTCAACAATGGCCTTCGAATACATCAAAGCCCTGCATATCATTTTTGTAATCACTTGGTTTGCAGGCTTGTTTTATATAGTCAGGTTATTTATTTACCAGACTGAAGCTTATCAAAGACCTCCTGAAGAGCAGAAAATCCTAGCACCTCAACTCAATCTGATGGCGAGTCGCCTTTGGCTGATCATTACCTGGCCTTCCGCTATCCTGACCTTGATCTTTGGGTTTTGGGTATTGTATTACAGGTGGGGTTTTATGCAGTTGGGTTTTATGCATGCCAAGTTGGGATTTGTGCTGTTCCTTTACATTTATCACTTCATTTGTCACAAAATCTACAAAGACCTACAGCAAGGCATCACAAATTGGACCTCCACCCAGTTAAGAATCTGGAATGAAGTTGCAACTATTTTGCTGTTTGCTATTGTTTTCCTGATAGTACTTAAAAGCCTGATCAGTGTAGTTTGGGGCATTGTAGGGTTAGTAGTCCTGAGCGCTTTGATGATGGCAGGAATTAAATGGTACAAAAAAGTAAGGCAAAATAAGGGTGAAATTTAATTCTATGGAACAATTTGCCAAGCATTAAAATCTGTTGGGGAAAAGAAGAAACTCCTTAAATAAAAATATCTCGATATGAAACTGGAAAAAATTTTAGGAATATTCCTTATCGTGTTGGCTTTCAGCAGCTGCGATTCCGGAAACAAAGAAAAAGAAGAAGACCAAAACAAAGCTTTGCCTATTTTGGGACACTCCCATATCAATGAGTTTGAAATGGAAGGTAAAGTGGTAAAGGACACCATCTACCACAAGATCGCAGATTTCAAATTCACCAATCAGGAAGGTCGGGAAATAAGCAATTATACCACTGATGGTAAAGTGTATGTTGCAGACTTCTTTTTTACTACCTGCCCTACAATCTGCCCAATCATGAAAACACAGATGCTTAGGGTGTATGAAAAATTTGGGGACAATGACAATTTCATGATTCTCAGCCATACCCTTGATCCGGAACATGATACGGAAGAATTACTTAAAGATTATGCTTACAGAATCGGTGTAGAGGATGATAAAACCTGGCATTTCCTAACGGGAGATCAGGAGAAAATCTTCGAAATAGGCCAAACCAGTTACCTTACTACTGCCATGTCCGATCAGTCAGAACCAGGAGGCATATTACATTCAGGAGCTTTTGTACTGGTCGACCAAAAAGGGAGGATCCGAGGCGTTTATGATGGCACCAAAGAGGATCAGGTCAATAAACTAATGCGCGACATCCCTAAATTGCTTCCTTCAGATGGGTAAAAATTCTTTTTGGCTTATATTCTTCTTCGCCTTTTGTATCCTTTGTGCATGCCAACCATCAAAAAAAGATGAAAACTCTCTTGCGTCCATCAAGGATACAAAAGTCCTACAATATGCCATAGAAGGAAAGGTCTTGTACGACAGCTATTGCGCCAACTGTCATCAAAAAGACGGAACAGGTTTGGGAAAGCTTATTCCTCCCTTAAACCCTTCAGATTATATGAAAGAAGATATAGGAAGGACTGCCCGGATAATCAAACATGGACAAAAAGGTGAAATAGTAGTCAATGGTGTGGTTTATGACCAGGTGATGCCTTCGAATCCAAGATTGACCAATATGGAGATCGCCCAGATCATGACCTACATATACAATATTTGGGGAAATAAAGAAGGGCTGATTGACGCCAATACTGTAGGGGAGTATTTACAGGAGAGTCAATAACTTAGATAAAAAGATAAAAATTTATGTATCCACGAAAATTTTCACCATTACCAAAAGAAATTAATTCGACATGACATACAACCCTAAGAATTGAAGCTATACGCAAAGAAAAGCAAAATCAAATTAATCTTTTTTTCCTAAAACATTTCTTGCCTCGGCCATACTTTCTTTGATATCCTCATTTACCTTTTTGACCTTATCTTTTTGGTCAAGAAGGTAATTCCTGTATTCTTCATCTGACATCTCTTCTGATGAGGGCTTGTACTGTCTCATCCAGACAAACATTCCATCAAAAGCCTGATCCATCCTATCGGCAAGCTGACTCAACTCTCTGATCTTTTCGGAGTTAGCCACAGTATCTTCTTCTTGAAGGGCCTCTGAGATTTTCAAAATCTCCTTTCGCAATGACTTCAGATCCCCCATTTTGGGCATTACCTCATCATGTATAGCAATCACTTCGTCACGGAGCTCTTCATTGGAAGTTTCTTGGCTTCGACAGGAAGAAAGTATTAATGTAAAACAAATAAAACAGCTTATACTGATAAAAATGTTTTTCATATTTACGTTGTTTGGCACTGCAAGGTAGCACTTATTTTATAAAAACAGTAATTATTTATAAATACAATTATGGGCTAAATATAATCCATTTTTTAATTGTAATAATTATTTAATAATCCCAATTTACAAATTATTTATCGATTCCTATTATCTAAAAATATTTCTTTACTGCATTAACACAAAGATTTATTGGTTTGGTTAATTTTAAACCACAACTCATCCTACTATGAAAGAATTTTGTTTTGCCCAAGACCAAATCGTAACATCTCAATCAGCTCATCTGCATCCAATGGATATTGGCCTTATCAGAGGCTATGGAATTTTTGATTTTTTCAGGACTTCCAATTATACACCTCTGTTTTTGAGTGATTATTTGGACAGATTCATCCGCTCTGCTGAAAAGACACATCTCAGCCTAAAATTTTCAAAATTAGAATTGGAAGCAATTATCAGGGAACTGATTGATAAAAATGACCTGTCGGATGGAGGAATCAGGATGCTTTTGACGGGAGGGGTATCGGACAACCACTTTTCTCCTACAAATGGAAGCCTGTTCATATTCAACGAAGCGCTTGACTTTCCATCTACAGAGAAATACGAAAAAGGGATCAAACTTCTCCCTATAGAGCATGTCAGGTATATTGCTGATATCAAGACAACCAATTATGCCTTCCCTGTATGGCACAGTAATATCTGGAAAAAAGAAGGAGCCGAAGATGTCTTATACCACCTCAATGGACAGGTTTCTGAGAGCTCCCGATCGAATATTTTCATCATAAAAGACGGAGAAATCGCTACCCCTGATCAACATATCCTTCATGGCATTACTCGGAAGAGGGTAATAGAGCTTGCACCGGAAGTGAAAATAAGGCCCGTAAGCTTTGAGGAACTAATCCATGCTGAGGAGGCGTTCATCACCTCTACTACCAAAAAAATTCTTCCTGTAACAAAACTGGGGGACCGGAAAATAGGATCGGGAAAAGTAGGAACAAAGACATTGCAACTTATAGATTCCTTTGCAAAAATGGAACAAAAAAGCTCTCAAAATTGAGAGCTTTTTTTTTCAGTTTAGCAATTCTGCATTTTTCAGAATATACATGAGCTTTTCGGGATCTGAGTCATTAAGTGTAAGCGTCCCCCTTACCTTCACCCTCTTAGAAGTATACTTGATAGGATTTTTCATCATTACTTCCATCACGGTCTCTGGCCCTCCTGATCCACAAAAGAAACATTCCGCCAAGGGCAATGAAGAAAGGATAATGTGTTCAGGCTTAAACATACCTTCAAATGGTATGATATATCCATCTGCCTCCACTGTTTTTCCTTCCAGACTTTTGATTTTATCTCCAAATACAGGTATGTACAATTCCCCGAATTCATCCTGACCTATCTTGTAGGTAACCTCTGACAGGTCTCTCCACACACTTTGGGAAGATTGGCCATACGCCAGCCCCATTGCCAATATGAATATCAGGGAAAGAAAGGTTCTTTTAATCATCATATTTTTAATCATTTCTAATTTGGGTTCGAAATTAAGATTTTGTGAGCTGCTTGGCAATATCTGTTTGATAAGCGTTCCAAGCGGGGATAAGAGAGGCAAGAATACCTACTATTATCGCATATGCCAGTATATACAATTCTTCTACCAGAAATACAGATGCACTAAGACTGCTGACAGCCCCTTGTTCATTGAGGCTAACGATAATACTTAGGAAAAGGTGCCCCATTCCCATTCCTACTACGGCTCCAAGGAAGGTAAGAATTACTCCCTCCAAGACAATATGGAAAAACAACTGCCCACTGGAAGCACCTAAGGTTCTCATCACTGCCAAATCATATTTCCTTTCTTTTAGGGAATTGAACAGTGCAATGAAAATACTCAAACCGGCTATCACGATGATGACAAAGGCCAAACCCTGTATCAGCTTTACCCCTATGCCCAACAACTCAAACAGTCTGGAAATTTCAAAAGAAGGAGAGGCTGCTTGAAGGTTTGTTCGGCTATTGATCATCCTTGGCAGCTGTACTGCAGCCATTGGATTTCTATACTGCACCAAAAGAGAAGTCAGCTCTCTATCTTCATCCCCAGGGTCCGGGAAGCCTGTTGTCGCTACTTTTGCTTCAAACTTGGAATGATCATGGTCTTCGTCATGGGTGTACCATACCGATTCAATGCTGGTAAGGACAAGCTTATCCAGCACATTGTTCATGGGTTCCAAAATCCCAGTAATGGTGTAAGGGTGCTCGTCATGCTCATGACTACTGCTTCCTATTCCGTGGGAACCTACAAAATTGTCTCCGACCTTCAAATCCAGTTTTGTGGCCACTTCATGGCCGAGCACTACCTCAAACGGTTTTTCCCATCTTTGCCCTTCCTGAAGTCCTGCTTCATATAGATCCAGGTAGTCGTAATTGGTCCCTACTATCCTGTACCCTTGATAGTTATCCCCCAATCCCAGAGGAATTACATTTTTGATCAGCCTGTTGCGAAGCAAAGGAGCGGCATCATCCATTTCAATATTGCCGGTCGGAAAATCAATATGGTACACACTGGATAGGATCAACTGGAGTGGGCTGCCTTTTGCCCCCACTACAAGATCAATTCCTTGGGCATCTTTGGTCATTTTGTTTTCAAACTGATCTTGAATCAAAATCAGAACCGTAATGATTGCCAAACCCAGGGCAAGTAAGAGGATATTCAAACCAGTATTCAATGGTTTTGATATCAAATATTTCCAGCTTAGTTTCAACATGTTCATGCTACACCTCCCATCGTGATTTGGTTGGAAATATGATCTTTCACCCTTTGGTCATGCGTGACAATGACCAAAGCAGCATTGAACTTTTCGGCTTGTTCTTTCAGTAACTTTACCACCGTTGCGGCATTGGCATCGTCTAGACTTGCTGTTGGCTCATCTGCCAGAATAAGTTTCGGACTGTTGGCCAAAGCCCTTGCAATGGAAACCCTTTGCGCTTCCCCTTCTGAAAGGGTATTGACACGGGATTTTTTCTTCTCGAAGATTCCCAGCTCTTTGAGTATCCCATCGATTTTATCACTGTTTTTTCCTGAGAAAAAATTCGCAAGCTTTAGGTTTTCCTCCACTGTCAACGGAGCTAGTATGTGAGGTTTTTGGAAAATGATCCCGATGTTTTTACCTCTGAATTTATCTAACTTGGCACCGGAAAGTGAATAGAGGGAAGTGCCATCTATGTTAATCTCTCCCTTAAGTGGCTTCAATAGCCCCCCTAGCATATTCAAAATAGTAGTCTTCCCACTGCCTGAAGCCCCTATAATGAGTAATTGCTCTCCAGGCTTTAACAGGATGTCAGGTATATTGAACTTTTGGTTTTCTTGATAATAAAATTCCAGATTTTTTGCTTCAAGCATAGTTATTTGGTAATGGGTATGGAGACGTAGAAAGTTGTTCCTTTACCTTGTCGGCTATCAAAGGTGATATCACCTTTCAATACGTCTATACATTTTTTTACAATGGACAATCCTAAACCGGAACCCTCTATGATTCCTACGTTTTTTGCTCTAAAGAAACGGTCAAATAGCTGGTCATGTTCCTTTTCAGGGATTCCAATCCCCCTATCCCTTATCACTCCTTTCAAAATTCCCTCTTCCTCATAGACTTCAAAATCTACTTCCTGGCCATCTTTGGAATATTTCACGGCATTGGACA
Source organism: Arthrospiribacter ruber (assembly GCF_019343195.1). GTDB lineage: Bacteria > Bacteroidota > Bacteroidia > Cytophagales > Cyclobacteriaceae > Arthrospiribacter > Arthrospiribacter ruber. Next base: position 163,022 of record NZ_RPHB01000010.1, on the reverse strand, counting down.
GCAGGTTTTCGAAAATCTGGTACAAAAGGTCGTGATCTGACACTATGGTCTTAGGAAGCTTACCTTGTTTGAAATTGATCTTTACATCATTTTCACTTCCAGCACGTACTACATCCACCACTTCATTGAACATTGCCATCAAAAACATTTTATGTGGCTTATAATCAATTTTGTTGGCATCAGCCTTCCCAAAGAACAACACAGAAGTAAGAAGGCTGTTTAAGCTCCTTACAGAGTTTTCTATTTTGTCGGCATGCTTCATAATTTTAGCTTTGAAAGGGTGATCCCTTTCGGCGTATTTCTGAAGCAGCTGGGCCGAACTGAGAATGGATGTAAGAGGTGTCTTAAACCCATGAGACACGTTTAGGACAATCCGCGATTTCAATTCACCTATCTCTCTTTCTTTCTCCAAAGCGCGGGTAAGTTCTTTATTGGCTTCCGCAAGGTCTGCAGTTCTCTGTTTGACTTTTTCTTCCAGTTCATTATTGAGCTTCTGAAGCTCCTTTTCCTTTCTGTCCTTAAAGATTGCCAGCTCAATCACCATATTGAGTTCGCGGATATTGAAGGGCTTGATGACATAGGCTGACGGATTTGTCCCTACTACCTTGGAGAGGGTTTCAGCATCCGTGCTGGCGCTGAGGTAAACGACAGGTATGTCATATTTCTCATTGATAATTTCAGTAGTACGTATACCGTCAAGCTCTCCTGCCAGGTTGATGTCCATCATGACTATGTCAGCCGGACTTTCTTCAAGAATTTCCAATGCCCTTTCCCCGGAATCCGAGATACCTATGATGTGGTGATTGTTTTTTTCTAGGGCTTTTTTGAGCAAAAGCGCGGAGACATGGTCATCTTCCGTGATCAAAATCCTTAATGGAAACATATAAGCTGCTTATAAGAGTCTGCAAAATACTAGATAATTTCAATACCAAAAATCAATTTGGGTGTAGAGGTAGCAAAACTGTCACACAGGTTCCTACGCCTTTCTCACTTTCAACCTTGATTTCTCCTTTCATAAGTGAAATCAGGTTTTTTGTAATGACCAACCCCAAGCCCGAACCTTCATAAGCCCTGCCATACCCCCTACTTTCCTGCTCAAAAGGCCTATAAATTTTGGAAAGAAATTCTTCACTTATACCTATTCCTTGATCTTCAACCTTAAATTCGAGCATTCCGCCTTTTTCCTGGAGAAAAACCTGTACCATTCCTTTTTCAGAATACTTGATGGCATTGCCCACGAGATTGTTAACTATCATTTCAAAATATCTCTGATCTATGGCACCATAAAAAGGCTGTGTTTCAAACTTTGACCTGAGCACAAGCCCTTTTTTCAAAGCCAATGACTTCAAAGGAACCAAAATCTTGCTTAAGAAGTCATTCAGATTGGTTTCTGTGTACAAGACCTCCATTTTATTCGCTTCTATCTTTGATAGATCCAGAATACTGTTGATGGTCTCCAAGAGCCTTTCTCCGGATTCACGGATGATTTCAAGCTGGTTGACAAGAGGTTCATCATCCTGTCTTTCCATCATGATATTCTCTGCTGTACCCAGAATCCCATTTAACGGGGTGCGGATTTCGTGACTGATATTGGCCAGAAAGCTGGTCTTTACCCTATTGGATTCTTCGGCCTTTTCTTTGGCAAGTTCCAGACTTTCTTCATATCTTTTGGTAGCAGTGATATCACGAAATACGCTCAGCAATACTTTTTTACCTCCTATATTAGAGCTTAGGAAAGTGATATAAAATTCCACATCTTTGAGTCCTGATTTAAACGGCATTTTCATTTCGGATTTTACCACCTGCCCATTTGATTGGCTTAGCATTTCAAGCATTTTTCCCCGCTGATCAAAATAATAATCAGGGTCGGAGAAAAGATCTGTAATATTCGGTTCTGAAATCCTATTGACATCGATTCCTGCCAAGCGGGCCATCGCAGGATTTGCAAAAAGTATCTTTCCTCCTTCTACGGATATCACCAAGCCATCTTGGGAACTGTTCCATACGTTTCTAAACTGGTCTTCAGTGATTTTAGCAGCTTCTGTCTTTTCATCGATCTTTTTCTTTAAGGCTCCCTGCTTTTTGAATTGACTTAGAAGTGTACTCAATAAAAATCCTATACCCAAAAACACAAACAAAACCAAAATAATGAACCAAGCTTGCATATAGATAGGCTGTAATATGGTAAATTTCACTGAGCTGACAGCATCAGATACATCAAGACCTCTCAGTCCTGCCCTCAATTGCAGTTGGTATTCACCGGCCGGAAGATTATTGAAGTAAAGATAATTGTTTCTTGGATTGACTGATTCTACCCAATCTTCATGATATCCGTCCAACTTGTAAGAAACCACCAGATCTGCTACCTGCAAAAACGACACAGCATCAAAATCAACCCTGACAGAGTTCTTATTAAAAGGAATTTTGGATGGATTGAAATCCTCCTCAGGATCGCTTACCAGACTTATTTTCCCCATTTTTACAAATGGCTTAAAGTTCCAGGTAATATCCTCTTCTGGGTAATAAACGGAAAGCCCTCTCTGAGTACCGATGTATATTCTTCCATCCATCGCTTCCTTGAAAGCCCCCCTATTAATTTCAGATCCAGAGAGTCCGCTTTTTTCGTCAAAATTCCTTAATGTGACTCCATCATATTTGTAGACCCCTTTATCTGTACCTATCCAGACATTCCCTCTACTATCTTTCAAAAGCGCATAGATGGGCCTTCTGATCTGCTGACCATTTAATTCCCAAAAGGAAAACTTACCGTCTTCCCATATCTTCAATCCCTGTTCGGTGCCAAAAAGTACCGAATTCCCTAAATCCAAAAAATCAAAGCCTACAACTGTCACCATTTCTTCATCCTCATACAAGCCGTCCTTGAACAGATTGCTTCCTCCTTGCATAAATACTATCCTCCCATCTTTCAAAAAGCCTACTTTTCTAAAAAACGCTTCCTCCTGACCTAGTCTTTTCAAAAACATCTCAGTGATATCATTATCATAATGCATTTTTCCAATGTTTCTGATATTTGAAAGATAAACTCTGTCCCTACTCACTACATAAAGCGAGTCGCCCAAGGCATACACCGCTGTGACAAATTTTTCCAAAGGGCTGGGAGAATAAGTCACTTGTTGTGTTTTAGGATCAAACCGGCCTAATCCTTCCAGATTGGAAGAAAACCATACAATACCATTTTTGTCTTTAGAAAAATTAGTTACCCTATTTCTAGGCTGACCTCTTAGCCTTTGATCCTCTACAACAGTCTTTACTCCTGTTTTGGAAAATAGCTGTAGGCCATTATTAAAGCCCAAAAGAAACTTCCCAGGCTCCAACTCCATCAAAGCCGTCACCTCATCATCCAGCAAAGGATTGAATTTGAAATTTTGAAATCTCAGGGATTTGATGTTCAATACACCTCTATGAGAACCTAACCAGATAATGTCTTCCCTATCGATGTAGGCATAATATATATTGTAAGATTTCAATTCTTCAAAAGCATCAATTTCCATAATGCTTTCTTTATCCAAATCCAGTTTGTACAAATGAGAGTTGTAATGAAAAAAAACTATTCCATTAACTATTTGAAGCCCACTATAATCCGTAAGGCTGTAGGTATTTCTGGTAAAACCGGTATGGTGAATGATTTCAGGCATATTTAGCTGTTTACCTGAAGCCAGAAAATCCGGACCTAGGAAAAAATAGCTTTGTCTTTTTTCATCAAATTTTATGTGAGAAACAGGTGATGGCAATTCAAGTCCTTGCAGTTCAAACCTCTCCAATCCTGCTTGCCCCCATCGATAAGCGTGATGTTGAAATAATAAAATGGGAGCTCCATCATTCTCAAAGATAGATTGAAGATAACCAACTTGATTGTACTGAAATGATGCAAAATCCCATTCTCTTTGCATTTTTACCGCTAGAAAACCTGATGACTGAAATACCATGACAGCATTTTCACCCTTACCTTCAATGAGAATCTTTATTTGGCTCAGGTTGACATTTTCCATTATCTCCTGGGGGAATTGGTATTCCCTCCATTGATAATAATCCCAATAAAAAGCTTTGAGCGAACCGGTATGGTTGTATATCCATATCCTCCCCTCTCCATCTTTTAGCAGGCCTACTCTGGATTCGAGCTGAGCATTGATGCTGTCAGGAAGTGGATAAGTGAAAAAGCCATCTGAGAAAAAACACCCAAGGAAGTATTGAACCACATCTTCCCCTCATTGTCTTGAATAATTTCAAATACATTATCCGAAGGCAGATCGAGTCCTTTGATGATTCTGTTAAACTGAAAGACTTGTGCCTTGACAGGCTGAAAAATCAGAATACAGAAAATAAGGTAAATAAATGTTTTTTTCATGGTAGGTATGAATACCGTCTAAATTATAAAAAGATAGGCACACTGTAAATTAATTGGATATTGTTTCCCTTTTCTTTTTGTCAACGGGCTTAATCTTTTATTTTTGTCGAAACTTTAAAAATCAAAACATGAGTGTTTTAGTAAATAAGGATTCAAAAGTAATTGTGCAGGGCTTCACCGGATCTGAAGGTTCATTCCATGCGCAGCAGATGATAGAATACGGAACCAATGTCGTTGGCGGGGTTACTCCCGGCAAAGGTGGTTCTACCCATTTGGAAAAACCAGTCTTCAATTCTGTGGAAGAGGCTGTTGAAAAAACAGGAGCTAATACTTCCATTATTTTTGTTCCGCCGGCCTTTGCAGCAGATGCTATCATGGAAGCCGCAGATGCAGGTATAAAAGTTATCATAGCTATCACTGAGGGTATTCCGGTGGCTGACATGATGAAGGCAAAGCCTTACATCAAGGAAAGGGGCGCTACCTTGATCGGTCCAAATTGTCCGGGAGTCATCACTCCGGGAGAAGCCAAAGTAGGCATTATGCCAGGTTTTGTATTCAAGCAAGGCAGAGTGGGTATTGTATCCAAATCAGGAACTTTGACTTATGAAGCAGCTGACCAGATCGCAAAAGCAGGTTTGGGTGTATCTACAGCTATCGGTATTGGCGGTGATCCAATCATTGGTTCTTCTACCAAAGACGCCGTTCAGTTGTTGATGGAAGATCCGGAAACTGACGCAATCGTTATGATCGGTGAAATCGGCGGAAACTATGAGGCAGAAGCTGCCAAATGGATCAGGGAAAACGGGAATAAAAAACCAGTGGTAGGCTTTATCGCAGGACAGACAGCACCTCCGGGACGTAGAATGGGACATGCCGGTGCCATCATCGGTGGAGCAGATGATACTGCTGCTGCCAAAATGCGCATCATGGCTGAAAATGGTATTCACGTAGCTGAATCACCTGCTGAAATCGGCGCTGTTATGGCGAAGGTTTTGGGCGTTGAGGCTTGAGAGAGAGAGAGAATAGTTAATAGTTAATAGTTAATAGTTAATAGTTAATAGTTAATAGTTAATAGTTAATAAATAAAAAAACCGTCAAGAATATGTTCTTGCCGGTTTTTTTATTGTGATCTTGTCAAATAGTTAGACTGATTTGAATTAAACAGACAAGAATTGATGGGAAACTGCCCAAACAGACTTTCCAGAGTTACGAAAAATTGATCCACTTCAATAATTATATTCAAGATGCATGCTATTATAGATATTATTCACATTGAACCTTTCAAATTGACTTTGAAATTTGAGTCCGGTGAAATTAGAAATGTCGATCTTCAAAAAAAACTAATAGAATGGGGGGAAAATCCAAAATCTAAATTTGCCGATTTAAAAGAACCCAAGAATTTTCTAAAAGTAAAAATCGATCCAGAGTTCCAATCATTGGTGTGGGACAATGGCATAGATCTTTGTCCTGATTTTTTGTTTGAATTAGGTATTGAAGCAAAAGACAAAAGCATTGCATAGATACAAGTATGAATTGGATCTATGGGATTAAAGTTTTAATTCCTGAAACTTTCGGTTTTAAAAGAGAAATCCGAATTACTTAAAGTTTTTTAACTCACAACTTAGAACCCAAAAACGTATTTTTCAAAAAAAATTAGTCCATGAAGTATTTTCCTATTCTGATATTCTTGCTGTGCAGTTCTTTAATATCCAAAGCACAAACCAATACAATTCTTGGCCAGGTGATTGATGCTGATACCGGAGAGCCATTGGGATTTTGCAATGTGGGCTGGGTAAATCTCAGCAAAGGCACTGTATCTGATCAGGTGGGAAGATTCAGGTTGGAGATGGGTCCGGAAAACTCAGATCATTTATTGAAAATCTCCAAATTTGAAAAATCACTTTTCCGCATAAATCTCTATCAATTATTAGAAAATGAAACCTATGATCTACTTCCCCAAAATGGGGAGATACTTCATGAGTTGACCCAAGAAATGGGCAGTATTTTAGAAGTCGATTTGACCCCATACGAGATCATAGTCAATGGAAAATACCTGATTGGACTGGAGTGGGTTTCCTATGAAAACCAAGTTAACTCAGGGATACTCACTATTAGCACCTCCTATCCATTTGGAAAAACACTTATGAAAAATTCCAGTCATGACAAATGGGAAGAAATAAAAGGAGCACCATCTATACAGGTAGATGGTGCTCTATTAATTCAGGATTAAAAAACGGTCAATAAAGTTGTTAAAAATTTGAAATTCAATGAATTACTCCTCATCCATTTTATCCAATCCGTGTTTTTGTTCGAATTGATTTCTTTTGATCTCGAAGCGTTCGATTTCCTGGTTGACAAAATCCAGAGATTGATTGTAGCGGCTGAACAACTCCCCCATGTTTTTTTCCATTTCGGAAAAATTAAACTCCATGGCATCCAACTGTAGCTGAGAAGCTTTCTCAACCATCGCCTGCTGACTGTTTTTCAAATCTTCCAAAAGCCTCAGTGCCCTATCCATTTTCTCTAGTTTTTCTCTGTTATTCATAATTGTATCATGTTGTTGATGGATATTAAGTTGCAAACACCGTTCCGAAGAGGCCTTAATGAGTAAATAGGCAATTCAAAACATTCCATGCCTTACTAATTTCACAATCTTTAAATTTTTAAATTTTCAATTCCTTACCTTTGCCGCTTCAATTCCAATTCTAATGATTTCAATTGACAATATTGCAGTAATTCACGGTGGGCATGCTTTGTTCAGCGATGTATCTTTTTCCATCAATCCCAATGATAAAATTGCTCTGATGGGAAAAAATGGCGCAGGAAAATCCACCATGCTCAAAATCATCGCCGGAGCAACCAAGCCTTCCAAAGGAGGGGTCTCCGCTCCAAAGGATGCCATCATTGCCTACCTTCCCCAGCACCTGCTTACGGCAGACGACTGCTCTGTTTTTGACGAGACAGCCAAGGCCTTTGCTTCCTACTTGGACCTGAAAACAGAAATAGATACGCTCAACGAAGAACTTACTGTAAGGACGGACTACGAATCTGAGGAATACTACAAAATCATTGAAAGGGTTTCCGAGCTTTCCGAAAAATTCTATTCCATAGAAGAAGTGAATTACGAAGAAGAAGTAGAGAAGGTCCTGTTGGGTCTGGGATTTGAAAGGAATGATTTTAAAAGGCCTACTTCAGAATTCTCCGGTGGCTGGAGGATGAGGATTGAGCTTGCCAAAATACTTTTACAAAAGCCCGACCTGATCCTTTTGGATGAACCGACCAACCACCTTGACATAGAATCCATCCAATGGCTGGAGGAATTTTTGACTGAAAAAGCCAAAGCCGTGGTGGTCATTTCCCACGACCGTGCTTTTGTAGACAACATCACCAACCGGACCATAGAAGTAACCATGGGACGTATCTATGACTACAAGGCCAAATATTCCCATTACCTTGAGCTGAGAAAAGAAAGGCGCGAGCAACAACAAAAGCAATACGACGAGCAACAGAAATTCATAGCCGAGACCACACAGTTTATCGAAAGGTTCAAAGGCACCTATTCCAAAACCCTACAGGTCCAATCCCGGGTGAAAATGCTGGAAAAGCTGGAGATTGTAGAAGTAGATGAGGTGGACACCTCAGCACTTCGCCTGCGCTTCCCTCCTTCTCCAAGGTCCGGTAAATATCCGGTCATCGTAGAGGACCTTACCAAATCTTACGGTGACCATGTGGTCTTCAAAAATGCCAGCATGACAATCGCACAGGGACAAAAAGTCGCTTTCGTAGGTAAAAACGGTGAAGGTAAATCCACCATGATCAAAGCCATCATGGGGGAGATCGACTTTGAAGGAAAATGCGAATTGGGCCACAATGCATTGATTGGGTATTTTGCCCAAAACCAGGCTTCTCTTTTGGATGAAAGTCTGAGCATCTTCGAGACCATTGATCAGATCGCTGTAGGAGAAATCCGTTCCAAAATCAAAGACCTCCTGGGTGCCTTTATGTTTAAAGGAGATGACATCAACAAAAAGGTCAAAGTTCTTTCAGGAGGAGAAAAAACCAGACTGGCCATGATTAAGCTTCTGTTGGAACCGGTCAACCTCTTGATTCTCGATGAGCCTACCAATCACCTGGACATGCGGACCAAGGACATTATCAAAGATGCCTTAAAAGCTTTTGACGGCACTTTGATACTCGTTTCCCATGATAGGGATTTCTTGGACGGCCTGACGGACAAGGTGTTTGAATTTGGCAATAAGCGGGTCAAAGAACACTTTGAAGACATCAATGGATTCCTGAGAAATAAGAAGCTGGAGAATTTGAGGGAGGTGGAAAGAAGTTCTAAATAATCTCTAAATGATATATGCTGCGCGATATTAAAAGATATTAGCCTGTGGCGATATTGGTGGATATATGCTGCGCGAAATTGAAGCGAAGCGGAAATCCCGAGAGCAAAGCGATTCGGGATAAATAGAAATATGCCTGCGGCGATATAGCAATTGGGTTTCAGCGCTTCTTTTTTAGATGAAGCCAGGGTCTTTAAAAAAAAATTGAAGTGCCGAGCGAAAGGCATAAAAGCGAAGCTTTATCTGTGTTCATCTGTGAGATCTGTGGTTATAAATCCTTGTATCGAATCAGCACCAAAGGTTACTATAACCAAGATATTCAGGATAAATAGAAATATGCCTTCGGCCATATAGAAATTGGATTTTAGGGCTACTTTTCTGAATATAGCTTGGACTTAAAAAAATAAATTTGAGGTACTGGCAAAAGGCATAAAAGCGAAGCTTTATCTGTGTTCATTTGTGTGATCTGCGGTTATTTTTTTCTTTTGTAAACCTGTAGAAAAATCACCTTTTTCTATCTTTAACTCCCCAGCATTCTACAGACAATCTCTTCAGTCATTTTGGAAATCATCTGCACATTGAACCAAACTGCATTGACGTCCATCAACATACCATTGGCCAGGTGCCCTGTCACATATAAGTCAGATCCGGCATGAGGGGCCACAGACTGCATGGTTTTGCTGCTGATCACCGCTCCTCCTGCCTTATAAGGAAGAAGCATCTTTTTCTGAAGCATTCCATTTACCAATTTCAGATCCATCTGCTCAAGTCCTGAAGGACTTCCAGTGGCATTGATCAAAAGATCCACCTCAAATTTCTGCCCTGCATCTGATTTCAGTTCAAAAGCCTCTCCATCTCTCACTGCTTTGGCTTTGCTCACACAAGACACCACCTTCAACTTTCCTGACTTGAGCAGTTTTTGAAGTTTTTCAGCATTCTGAATTGGCATAGCATGTCTGTTAATCCCCCAGTGAATCCCCAACCATTGATGAAAATGCAGCTTATCCTCTTCGGAAAGCCAAGACCAAAGGGTAGATGCATCATGTCTTAGGGCATAGGCCATTCGCAGCAGCGGATCCCCTCCTTTTTCAGCCCATTCCAAGTCTTTTTCCAGCAAGGTCAAAGCATCATACCCAAACCTCCTCTCAATCTCCCAATCCATATCCGGGCAGTCCAATTTCACATCTTTTATAAAAAGCCAGTAAAGCTGCTTTAGTGATGGTTTTTTTAGTGCATTTCGTCTATACTCATGTACATTGGGCAGGGTTAAACACTTCCGGTTAAAAGGCTTGGTTTCATAAGGCTGCACTTTGGGAAGCAGACCATCAGGAGAAAACATATAAATCTTCCCATCAAATCCGTTGTCCATCAAGGTCATCACCGAGTCAATCCCGCTTAAGCTGGTACCCATTATTCCTATCGATCCCGCATCTTTACTTTTTTCTACTATAGGGTCACCCAGCCAAGGACTGTGGTAATATTTATTATAGGGCATCAACTCCTCATAAGTATTGGGAGACGGAGTTCCCAAAGCCAAAATCACATAATCTGCACAAAGCTTTTTACCCTCACCATAGGACAATTCATAAATCCCATCGGTGTAATCCAAATCGCATACTTCTTCCTCAATTCTACTTACTGAAAGTTTTTCTTTCTTTGCTTTTTTGATAAAAAGTGAAGCCATGTCTGAAAGATATTCCCCATAAACTTTTCTCGGAGTAAAGACCTTCTCATCTTGCTCATAAAGTTTTGGATAACGTTCTTTTATCCATTCAGAAAAATGACCCGGCTCATGGAAAAAAATACCCATCAAATCTGTTTCCGTATTGAGTATATGCCCCTTCTGATCAGTACCAAAAGCCAAGCCGTAGCCCAGTTCTTTCTTCTTTTCAAACCATACAAGCTCAGTTTTATCCTGAATACTTTCCTCACATATCCTGACCACCAAGTCCACAAAAGCAGCTACACCACAAGCCCCTCCACCAATAATTGCTATTTTCTTTTTCACCATGTTGTAGTTTTTAAAAACACCTTTTCCAAAGTTCCAAACTTTGGAAAAGGTCAAGCTTAATCTATTAATGAGAATACCATCTGCCTGAATTTCCAAGCACTGTCTTCAGCAGGGGAATCCCTTGTCTGTTTCATCATTTCTAATAGCCTCCTCCACCATGGCGTCGAGTTTATTCAATCTTTCGGCAGATATGCCAACAGATTGAGGAGTACCTTCCGAAAGCGGCTGGGATTTTTTAGAAGATAGGTTTTGAGCAAAGACAGCGCATGCATAAAATAAGAAAAAGAGGGTGCTGTTGAGTAGTATCATTTCTTTTATATTTTAGCCAAAGTAATTTAGTACCGCTTATGGGATAAAAAAACTTATTTTTTACCATAAATCAGTATTTTCATTCCAGATCAGTCAATCCCAAAACCTATCACTATGACCATTCTGAAAATCATCCTCCTTTTGAACTTCTTTCTGACAAGCCAAGCGGAAAAAGACGAGGAACTTTATATCCGAATCAATCAGCTTGGATACCTTCCCGAAGACAGCAAAATTGCAGTACTATTCAGCCACAATACCAAACCTGAAACTATTCAATTGATTCAATCCCGTTCAGATAAGCTCATCAAAGAAATCAAGCCTAAAAGAATGGAAAAGGAAAATTGGGGCGGTTTTCAATATTGGGAGGTAGATTTCAGTGAAATACGGGAAGAAGGGGAATATTTTCTCCAGAGCAAAAGGTCAAAAACCAAGTCTCCTGTATTCAAAATTGGCAAGAATGCCTTTTCCAACCATCAGGAAACCTTGCTCGAATTTATGAGACAGCAGCGCTGTGGGTATAACCCCACCTTGGACATGGTCTGCCATCAGAAGGATGGGAGGACATTTTTTGGTCCTATGCCGGACAGCACCTTTGTGGACCTGAGTGGCGGTTGGCATGATGCAGGAGACCAATTGAAATACCTCATAACGTCAAGCTATGCCACAGCCCACATGTTGATGGCCTATAAAATGTACCCTGACCGCTTTGAGGACAAAGTAAATGCTTTGGGACAGGCAATGCCCAACGGGATCCCTGATATTCTGGATGAAGCCAAATGGGGACTGGACTGGATACACAAAATGCATCCTGCTCCTGATCAGCTTTTTCACCAGGTCGCGGATGATAGGGATCACCGTGGATTTAAGATCCCCAACAAGGACAACTCAGACTATGGATGGGGAGAAAATTCCTACCGTGTGGGCTATTTTGCTACCGGCAGACCTCAAGGCTTGATGCAATACCAAAGCGAAGCTACAGGAATAGCCAATCTGGCCGGAAGAAGTGCAGCTGCCATGGCATTGGCCGCCAAGATTTGGGAGGAGGATCTGAACGACCCGGTTTTTGCGGAAAAATGCAAGAAAGCTGCCTTGTCGCTTTATGCCCTAGGCAGAGAAAAAGAAGGGTACCAACAAGGAAACTCCTACTCCGCCCCTTACCGGTACAATGAAGAAACTTGGGCAGATGATATGGAGTGGGCTGCTGCGGAGCTATACAAACTGACAGGGGAAGCCAAGTATCTGGATCAGGCCAAACACTATGCCCTAATGAGCAATACCGAAGACAGCTGGACGGTACGTGATTCCGCTGCACACTATCAGCTATACCCTTTTATCAACATGGGACATTATTCCCTTCACGAAGTGGCAGACGAGGATTTTAAAAAGATTTTAGAAGGATATTACCTGGACGGAATCAAATACACTTTGGCCAGAGCAGAGCGTAATCCTTTCCAAATAGGCATTCCATTTATCTGGTGCAGCAACAACCTACTGACCTCTTTGGTCACACAGGTGATTTTATATGAAAAAATGAGTGGAGACAAGAGTTTTGAGCCCTTTTTGACTGCACAAAGGGATTGGCTGTTTGGCAGGAATCCTTGGGGAACCTCCATGTTTACCGGGATTCCGGAAGGTGGAGAATATCCCGTAGAGGTACATACCAGCACTTATGTCCTGCTCGGTATGGAAGTTCCTGGAGGCTTGGTAGACGGTCCTATTTCCAGGTACATTTATAACAACCTCATTGGCCTGACACTCCACAATACTGATAAATTTGAAAGAGTACAAAACGAGAGAGTGGTGTATCACGATGATGTGGGGGATTACAGCACCAATGAACCCACCATGGATGGCACTGCCGGTGCCATTCTGATGATGACCCACTTCAGTGGAAAAAGGTGATTTGGTTCAATATTCTCTTTGCTTCTTAGCATCCTTGCGAGAAATCAAACTCTCCCTTATTCAAAGATTTGGTTTCACGCGTCGAACGCAACGAGGACGCAGCGAGTGCCGCGAGAAATAGCTATTTATCATTAATTTCCCAGTTTTTATCTTGGAAAAGTGTCTCCCGATTTAAGGTTCAGGAGATCCTTCGTTTATTTCTCACTACCATTGACAGATGTGGAGGGGTCGTCACCCTGAGTGATGCGAAGGATCTCTTGATAAAAAAGTTAGGAGATTCTTCGTTCGGACCATTGACATACATTGGGGGCGGCATGTCACCCTGAGTGAAACGAAAGCCTGCCCCGATTTTTTCGGGGGGTCTCTTTGACTTGAGTGCAGGAGATTCTTCGTTCGTTCCTCACTACCATTGACAGATTAAAGGGACCGTCATTCTGAACGCAGTGAAGAATCTCCCACTCTTAAAGGAAGGAGATCCTTCATCTCCGCAAGCTCCGATTCAGGATGACGTACACCAACTGTCATTCCCTTTCTGTAAATGCAAAATTTCAATATCCCAGCATGACGTCATCTTTTTACCGCCGGTTTAAGACCTTTATTGATTTTCTGTTCAATCGTATAGAATCAGGCATTCAAATTTTCTAATTCCTTTGCTTCTTGGCGTCCTTGCGAGAAAAAAACTCCGCGATCCTACCGAAAAAAATTAGGACAAGTTTTACCCCTCTTAAAACTCTGCGTGAACTATCCGCGTGAGAAATAAAACCCCTCTCCTACCAATGACAGATATGGAGGGATCGTCATTCTGAACGTAGTGAAGAATCTCCTACTTTTAAAGAGAGGAGATCCTTCATCTCCGCAAGCTCCGGTTACCATTGAAGTACACCAACTGTCATTGCCTTTCTGTAAATGCAAAATTTCAATATCCCAGCATGACGTCATCTTTTTACCTCCGGTTTAAGACCTTTATTGATTTTCTGTTCAATCGTATAGAATCAGGCATTCAAATTTTCTAATTCCTTTGCTTCTTTGCGTCCTTGCGAGAAAAAAACTCCGCGATCCTACCGAAAAAAAATAGGACAAGTTTTACCCCTCTTAAAACTCTGCGTGAACTATCCGCGTGAGAAATAAAACCCCTCTCCTATTCACTCCTCATAATAATAGGAGTAATCAATGCCTTTCATAAACATTTCCCTGTCATTGATCTTTGAAGTGAGCGCAATTTCTATCAGTTGCATAAGTACACTGCTGTCAACCGTACTGATGATCATTGCATTCATGTAATTATCCTTACTAATTTTACTCCAGTCTACACATTTTTTCAATTCTTTTTTAAGCATCAAATCCAGCCATATCCTTGTACTTCGGCCATTACCTTCCAAAAAAGGATGTGCTTTATTCATTTCCGTATACTTCAAAATAATCTCCTCCAATGTGCTTTGAGGCATGTCATCTATTTTTTGCAAGGTGCTCTTTAAGTGTTGGGCATATACAAACCTAAACCCTCCTTTTGAAATACTTTTTTCTCTGATTTGACCGGCAAAGTCATACAAACCTCCAAATAGATAGGCATGGATCTGTTTTAATCCTTTGGTAGTGCCTACTTCAATTGCGTTTATGAGATTGCTGTCAAAGAGGGTGTAGGCTTTCTTTTTACTTTGCCCATCAATGCTGGTATCGCTGTAAAGAAACCAGTCTAAAAACTTATTTGCCTTATTATTGGGGAAACTTTTGCATAGTTCAATTACTCCATCACTATCCAACATATCCGTTTTATAGCTTTTGCCGTCTGCAGCTCTTAATTTCAGTTGGGTAGTGCCACTAACCAACTGATGGTTTTCCTTTTTCAGCTTAGCTTTCAGGTACTTCCAATAGTTTCGGACTTTTTTGTAATCTGGCTCTTCATTCAACACTCCAACAATATCCAAAACACTAAACCACCATTTGGAACTTTCATCGTCCCAAACGGCGCGTACCTCACGGTCATCAAAAAAACGGATGGATAGTTTCATGGCTATTGGCTAATATATTCGATTTGTCCAATTTACTTCATATACATGAAGATCTAATTATCCTAGAACCTGAAACTAAGTCATTTTTTACTTTTTGAACTTGAAACCACCACAGGCATTAATATCTTATTTTGATTCAAATGCCTGTGTTGCAACACAGGCTATTCATGGTTTAACCCCCCGGGGGATTTTTAATCATTCACATTTCTGAAATTGTCAAATTTAATAATTGAGCATGACGTATCTTACTACTGCCGGTTTAAGACCTTTAAAGGATTTCAGTTCAATCGCCTAGAATCAGGTAATTCTATTTTCTAAATTCTTTGCGTCATAGCGTCTTTGCGAGAAATCAAACTCCGCGTGAACCTTACCGTTACCCCTAAAAAAACGAAAAAGGCCAGCCCAACGGACTGACCTTATTTCAAACACAAAACAACTTAACACTTTACCTAATCTATCCTGACCTCGAAGTAATACTCCTGACCATTAGGATACACACCTAATATAACTATCTCTTCTCCTTGATTGTTTTTCAAAATCTCGGAAAGGTCATCTGCTCCACTGATTCTATACCTTCCATCTGCACCTATCACCGAAGTAATGATAAACCCTACTTTGGCACCTGATTTCTTCCATGCTTCATTGTCAATGCTCACAATAGCAGCACCTCCTTGGATTTTGAGTCTGGATTTGACATCCGGCTTCACTTCCTCAAACGTCACTCCTCCAAAAGTGCTCCTTTTTGGTGCTTCTTTTCTGATGATTTTAGTGTCACCGGAAATATTTTTCAAAGTGGCAGAAGTTGTCTGCTCTTGACCTTTTCTAAGATATTTGACTTCTACTTTGTCTCCAGGACGCTTTCTGGCAACCATTTCTTGGAGCCTGGCTACATTATTGGTTTCTACCCCATCTACACCGATGATCACATCTCCTTTTTTCAATCCGGCTGCTTCACCTCCCGATCCTTCATTGACATCTATCACATACACACCTCTGCTGACACCAATGGTTTCGCCAAGTCTTTCCTCAAGTTCAGGACTGACGTCCTGTATCTGAACTCCTAGAAGACCTCTTTGTACCGCTCCAAATTCCAACAAATCATCCATTACTTTTTTAACAATGGAAGTAGGAATAGCAAATGCATAACCATTGAAGGTTCCTGTCCGGGAAGCAATAGCTGTATTGATCCCTATCAGCTCTCCGGCAAGGTTAACCAATGCACCTCCTGAATTTCCAGGATTGACCACTGCATCAGTCTGAAGGAAAGATTCAATCTGAAGGTTGTTTTCCATATCTCTAAGGATACCTATATTTCTTGCTTTAGCACTGATAATACCGGCAGTAACCGTGGAATTCAGATCAAATGGATTACCCACAGCGAGTACCCATTCTCCTACATTTACCTGATCTGAATCACCAAACCTGACAAATGGCAAACCTTTGGCTTCGATTTTAAGCAAAGCTAGATCTGTGGTAGGATCAGTCCCGATCACCCTTGCTGAATACCTTGTATTGTCTTCCAAGGAGATTTCAATTCTTGAAGAATTTTCTACAACGTGGTTGTTGGTCACGATATATCCATCTTCAGAGATGATCACACCTGATCCTGAACTTCTACCTTCTCTGGGAGCTCCTCCCCTATCAGGCGACCTAAATCCGAAAAACTCCTCGAAGGGATCTGCTCCCCTTTGTCTTTGGGAGACAGTGACACTGCTTCTGACATGGACTACCGCGGGGGTGACCATTTGTGCGGAAGCTACGAAATTGATTCCATCAGGGACGGTAAACTTGTCATTGGAAAGCCAATTGACCAAGCTGGCATCTTGCTTATCTGTGAAATTGGTCGCGGAATTCTGCTTCGAAAGGTAGCTGGCACCGGCCAAGGCAACGATACCTCCAATAAGTGAAGCTAAGATGATTCCCAAGAAGAATTGCTTTTTATTCATGTTCTCGTGGTTTAAGTTCTCTGTTTTTCTTTTTCGCAAAAACCAGGCGTAAAGATTTGGATTTCTTTAAAATTAACAAGCCTTAACCCCTTTTTTCACTGTTTTTAACAAACCTTACAATCTAAACAAAAAAAAAGGAAGTGGGTTTCCCCACTTACCTATTTTACTTCTATGGTAGCTTTATTGTTTTTCTTTTCTGCCTTAGGCAAAACCAATTTTAAGAGGCCGTCTTCATACTTAGCAGAAATTTTATCTGTTTCCACGTCCTCAGGTAAATAAAAAGACCTTGAGAAAGAACCGTAGTGCGTTTCAACAGAGTGGAAATTTTTTCCTTCTTTCTTTTCCTCCATTTTTCTTTCCCCTGAAATGATAAGCCTTCCATCAACAAGCTCAAGGTTGAAGTCTGACTTTTTCATTCCGGGAACAGATACTTGAATGTCATACTTCTCCTGATCTTCCGAGATGTCTACCGCGGGCGTAAACTGTTTCACGCTTTGTCCAATGCTGTCATTGAAAAACCTGTCCAGCATGCTGGAGAAGCTGGTTGGATACTGCGTATCAAGGTTGTTGTATCTTGCGAGTTTCATAGTGGTAATAGTTTTAGGTTATTGATTAAAATGATCACACTTACTCTTCCATAAATTATATACCAGGGGACATTCTGCGCCATATTGACGTGATAAATACCTAAATCACCAATAAACAGGTCATATTGACAGTAAAAACAAGGGTTTTATCCTACATTTGTCTTTGAGTAAGAATCACTCTATCTTTTAGCAGCTAATTATCGAAGCAGTATGCCATTCAAAATTGTTTTTTCAGGTTTTCTCCTTCTATGCCTTTCATTTTTGCCTGTTTTTGGACAAGAGGAAAGTGTAAGTCGATCAGTGGACTCTCTCTTGATAAGCAATGGAGACAAGACCCCTGCTGATACCGTCCCAAGCATGCCCAGAACAAGTCTTGAAGCCAGTATTCAGAGAACACAGGAAGCCTCTTTCAAAATTGGGAGGGTCAATCAGATTTTAAGGAAGGAACTGGACACCACGGATATTGCCCTTTTGATCCCTCAAGCAGATAGATTTATCCAGACGGTAGAGTCGAGGCTTGACAATCCGGAATCCAAAATTAATCTAAGGTACATCAATGCTCTCCTAAATTGGAGGGAAACAATAGGAGAAAAAATCAATAATGAGGACAAGAATATCAGTAGCCGTATCCAAGAACTGGCATTGGTCAAACAAAAACTCGATTCAATTCGGCAAGATGATAACATAAGAGGCCAACTGAGAGACACTACGCTGCTTCCCGAATACCAACAGTCTTTAAGAACATTAAGAACCAATCTTGAACTTGCCGACAGCACCCTCAATGCCCAAAGACTGAGTGTAGCAAGGTTCCAATCAAGGGTCGCCAATCTCAACATTCGGATCAAGGAAATAGATGAAAGATTACACAGCGAAAAAAGGATATTGGAAAGGGCTTTGTTTTCCAAAGAAACCAATTACATCTGGGAACCGAGAGAGTTTTTCAACACTGAAAGATTGATAGATGTTTTCAGGGATTCTCTGCGCTTCAACCTGATCATATTAGGTGGGTATATCAATAATCACCTTGGACTGACTGCCTTTTTGATCATATTGGCTTTGCTGATGTACCGATGGGCAAGCTCAAACCTTAGAAAGATCAGAAGTGAAAAGGAGTTTGCCACCATCATTATGGCCCGGATCAGGTACCTTCCCAAACATCCTTTTTTGACCAGTTTATTGTTTGTATTAGCTATAGCACCGCTTTTATTCACTAATCCACCTGTATCTTTTTTTATATTTATCTTGATTTTGACAGTCAGCATTTCGGGCATTTTACTAAGACTGAGGATAGGAAAAAGAGGAATGAGGGTATGGTTGCTCCTTTATGGATTATTTGTAATTAGCTCTGCAAGCAACCTGTATTGGGAAGTAGCCTACCAAGAAAGATGGCACCTACTGCTTTTTAACCTAGCTGGGGTTTTATTGGGACTGAAGTTGATCAGATTGCAAAAAATGGAAAAAGAATACATTCCGGAATATGTCCACATTTTGGCCAAAATATATATTTCATTTTGCTCTATATCTATCCTAGCCAATATTTTAGGGAGATTTAGTTTGGCGAAAATGATAGGAATCACTGCGACACTCAGCCTTTTGCATGCTATTAGTCTAATTATTTTCATCATCATCATCAAGGAATTCATTTACCTTCAGATTGAAGTCAGCCGTAAAAATGAAAACGAATTCACTTCGGTCATTGATTTTTATGATATCCAAAAAAGAATCAACAGCCTTTTTTCCTATCTGGCCATTGCCATCTGGGCATATTACTTTTTTGAAAGTCTTACAATTCTGGAAACCTTACTGGAAGGAATAGGAGAATTTCTTTCCAAGCCTAGGAATATTCTTAATGCCACCTTCACATTTGCGCAGATTGCTGTATTTATATTGGTGGTTTACATTTCCACCTTCCTTGCCAACACAGTAGCTTATTTTGCCAATATCAAGGACCAGCAAAATGTGAACTTCAGGAATAAAAGACTGGGGTCTTCTATTCTATTGATCCGTCTTGCAGTATTGACCGTAGGTTTTCTGATCGCTATTGCGGCATCCGGCATACCGGTGGACAAAATTGCCATTGTCCTTGGGGCATTGTCCGTGGGTATTGGTTTTGGCCTGCAGACCATAGTCAACAACTTGGTATCCGGAGTAATTCTGGCCTTTGAAAGACCCATTCAGATAGGGGATGTGATACAGGTCGGAAGTATAGAGGGTACTGTCAGGGAAATTGGGATTAGGGCCAGTAAAATCAAAAACTGGGACGGCGCAGAGGTGATTATCCCAAATGGTGACCTCCTTGCACAGCAACTGACCAACTGGACCCTTTCGGATAAACAGAGGCGGGTAGAATTGATCATAGGCGTCAGTTATAGTGCTGATATGGACCTGGTCACGCGCTTGATCCAGGAGCAGTTGGATAGGGAAGAAGTACTCAAAACCCCTCCAGCTAGGGTCTACATGCAGGCATTCGCAGACTCCTCAGTCAATTTCCGAGTCCTTTTCTGGGTCAATGACATCGATATATGGGTAATCCTCCGAGACCAGGTCATGCGCAGCATATGGAAAGCATTTAAGGACAATAATGTGGAAATTCCCTTCCCACAGAGAGACTTACACGTCAAAAGCTTCCCCGGCCTGATCAAAGAAAGCATTTCCAAAGCTTCAGATATTGAAGAAAGTGAAGATGAGGACAAAAAAATAAACCCTGACAAATCTTAAAATCTGTCAGGGCTATCTAAAAGAAGGGTTTAAATCAAGCCCTTCTTTGTCTTATTCCCTCATATATCACCACAGCAGCTGAAACGGAAACGTTTAGGCTTTCTATATTCCCTGCCATTGGGATTTTGACAAATTCATCTGAAATCCCCATCAATTCCTGTGATATACCATCCTCTTCAGAACCCAAGATCAAGGCAGTGGGCAAAGTAAAATCTGCCTCATACATCAGTCTTTCAGTCTTTTCACTTACGCTGACGATATTGAGACCCATTTTCTTGAGGTCCTTTACAGTGTAGTAGAGGTTTTTGACCCTGACCACAGGTAGATGATTGAGTGCACCGGCGGATGTTTTCACCGCATCAGAATTGATTTGGGCACTACCCTTCTCAGGAATCACTACCGCATGCACACCGGCACAGTCAGCAGTCCTGGCTATAGCACCAAAATTCCTCACATCTGTAATCCTATCCAGCACAAGTATCATGGGAGCCACTCCTTTGGAATAACATTCTTCTATGACATTGTCCAGAGAAGCATATTGGATCGAAGACATGTGGGCGATGACACCCTGATGGTTTTTTCTGGTAATCCTGTTGAGCTTACCATCAGGTACTCTGACTACTGGTATCCTTTCCTGCTTTGCCAGCTTCAGCAGTTCTTTGACCAGTTCATTGTTTACTTCCTTATCTACCAGTATTTTGTCAATATCCTTTTGCGCGTTGATCGCTTCAATGACGGCCCTGGTACCGAAAATAAAATCTTTCTCGTGTTCACCCTTATTGATCAGAAAGCCATCTGTCCGTTTCTCCATAATGTTATGCTTTTGAACCACTCCGGCTGAAGGCTTCTGGAGCGGTTGAGTATATAATAATTAGGTGTCAAAATATTTTTGACGCGTGCAAAGGTAAAGGTAATTTTTGAATTGGAGTTGGCTACGAGATAAGACCAGATTTCCCCATTGAGTTTAAAGGATACTTCATTGGGAGGACCCATCACCGTATACACCATCCCCCGGTCAGTTTTCCAGCCTTCTTTGAAATCCGTGAATAGAATATTGGCAAACTCAATCTGCTTAAAATATTCCCTGATAAGCTTTTTGGCCTGATCCTCGTCTTTGGTCAGGCCTATCCAATATTGGTCAAGGGCGATCTTGGCATCTTCAGCAGCATTAAGAGACTCGTGTTCTTTTCTTGTGGAAATATAGACGACCATTTCTACCATTTCATCGTAATCTTTTACTTTTGGAAAAGCGTCATGCACAGTCCTCAACATCATACCCTTGGTAGAATTGGTATCAGATTGGATCAGAAAATACCCGTCTTCCTCAAATTTTTTAGGGGTATTGAGCAGGAAATCTCCCTGATAATTGACAGTCACTTCTCTGGGAACTGCAGCCGGTCTGATCTCCATCGGAGGCAAAGGCACATCAAACGAGGCCGGATAATG
This sequence comes from Arthrospiribacter ruber, assembly GCF_019343195.1. Taxonomy (GTDB): domain Bacteria; phylum Bacteroidota; class Bacteroidia; order Cytophagales; family Cyclobacteriaceae; genus Arthrospiribacter; species Arthrospiribacter ruber. The sequence goes on along the minus strand of NZ_RPHB01000010.1, from coordinate 141,382 downwards.
AAACTTATGAAGCATGGCTGTTGTACTACCTCTAAACTCTACTGCATCATTTTTGACTATAAAATTCTGGTCAAAAGGAATATTGTCCCCGTAATAGGCCCAAAAATCCGGGTAACCAAAAACAAAAGGACTAATTAGGTCAGCGTGATAGTAATATTCATCCCCCTGTCTGGTATCAGTGGCTCTAAAAAGTGCAAAGGCCATTTCCTGCTCTTCAGGAATGGTCACTTTTTTTTCAAAATAGAAGTGAAAATCAGTTTCCCTCACCAAATCTTCCTCTGTGAGATTGATCATATTTTGGGCGGTAATGGGCTCCTGAAAGGAGGATAGAATTCCATACGAAAAATTATAAACCCCAAACTCAATGTTTTCTTCTATTTTTTCCACCGGCATCTGCAACACAAAAGTCCGGTCTGACTCTTTTACAGGAAGAATCTTTGGAGATATCCTAGAGTACCTGGAGTACCTCAATGCTTGATTGAGCTGCTCCAAGGTCTGTTGGGCTTGAGAGACAATTGGAAATAGAAGTAAGATAGAAAGTAGGCCTGAAACAAGGGCGTATTTTATACTGATTTGTTGTCTGATCATCTGCTTTTAAAAATTAAGCTTATTTTTGCTCAAATTAATGAAATTTTAAATGGCTACCTATACAACGGAAATCACTTCGGATAAGTTAGTGAGTGACAATCCCATTCACCAACGTCTGCTCAAAGCGTATATTGCTGCCAAACCATTCGTGAAGGGAGACCTTTTGGAAGTTGGCTGTGGAGAAGGAAGGGGCGTAGAGGTACTTTTACCAAAAGCCACCTCCTATTTGGGTTTGGATAAGATCCAGGAAGTGATAGAAACTTTAAGCGCAAAATTTCCAGAGGCAAAATTCCAACAGGCCATTATTCCTCCTTTTGCCGGAATCGAAGACAACAGCTTTGATACTGTAGTCAGTTTTCAGGTCATTGAACACATAGAAAATGACAAACTCTTTTTGCAGGAAATCTACAGGGTACTTAAGCCGGGAGGCAAGGCCATAATTTCTACCCCAAATATCCGTCACACCCTATCCAGAAACCCTTGGCATATCCGGGAATATACTGCACCACAATTGAGTCGGCTTTGCGAAGATATTTTCGATGAAGTGGAAACTATGGGCATCGGGGGCAATTCCAAAGTATGGAATTACCACGAAGCCAACAGAAAATCTGTCAACCGCATCATGCGATTTGATGTCTTCAACCTTCAGTACAGGCTTCCAGCTTCCGTTCTTAGGTGGCCTTATGAAGTACTGAACAGGATTAACCGAAATAAGCTCCACAAGCAACAGGGCCAACAAGTAACCGATATCAGCGAAAAAGACTACCTCTTGGTAGACCATCCTGATAAAGGGCTAGACCTTTTTTATGTCTTGAAAAAATCTTCCGACTGAGGCATACAATTTATTTAGATCAGAAACTTTCCTTTAGAAATTCCACTGCAGCTTCTACAGACATCATTTCCTGTTTGCCGGTTTTAAGGTTTTTAAGGGATACCTTATTTTCCGAAATCTCATTATCACCCAACACAATGACAAAAGGAATATCCTTCTTATCGGCATAAGAGATCTGCTTTTTCATTTTGGAAAGATCCGGATAGAGCTCTGAAGAAATGCTTGCAGATCTCAGTTCACCCAGTACCTGTAGCCCATATTCGAAGCCCTGCTGATCAAAATAGGTGATCAGTACTTTGGTGTATTCATTGGCCTGCTTGGGAAACAGATTCAACTCTTCCATTACATCGTAAATCCTGTCTACCCCAAAGGAAAAACCAACTCCTGATACGCCATCAAGCCCAAAAACCCCGGTAAGGTTATCATACCTTCCTCCACCACTTACAGAACCTATGGACACATTATTCACTTTAACTTCAAAAATGGCACCTGTGTAATAAGACAGACCTCGGGCAAGTACCGCATCAAACTCCACCTTTTCTTCATCCGATCCATATTTGGAAAGCAATGCAAAAACTTCCTCCAGTTCCTGAATTCCTTTCATCCCTACAGCCGAATCAGAAAGAAACTCTTTGAGAGAAGACAATTTCCCTTTATTGCCGTCTAACATGTCCACCACAGGATTAAGTTTTTGAATGGCAGCAGCAGAAAAATTTCTCTGCACCAGTTCTTCCTGAACTTTTTCCCAGCCTATTTTATCCAATTTATCGATGGCCACGCAAAGTTCAGCTTCCCTTCCGTTTTCTCCAATAGCCTCGGCCATTCCTGTGAGAATCTTTCGGTTGTTGATTTTGATGGTGTAATCCTCTATTCCAAGTTCTCCAAACACTTTTTTGATCATCAGGAGGATTTCCAGTTCACAGATCAGACTGTCTGTCCCGACCACATCGGCATCACATTGATAAAACTCCCTATACCTGCCCTTCTGAGGTCGGTCAGCTCTCCATACAGGTTGTATTTGAAATCTTTTGAACGGAAAAGAGATTTCGTTTCTGTTCATCACCACATAGCGCGCAAAAGGCACAGTCAAATCATAGCGCAAACCCTTTTCTGCTACTTTTGGCAACACATGCCCAGGACCATGCTCCAGGTCACCTGATTCTACATTTTTTAGAAAATCACCACTATTAAGTATCTTGAAAAGAAGCTGATCCCCCTCGTCACCGTATTTCCCGGTCAAAGTGCTCAGGTTTTCCATGGCAGGAGTTTCGAGTTGTTGAAATCCGAAAAGTCTGAAAGTATCTTTTATGGTATCGAGGATAAAATTTCTTTTGGCCATTTGAACTGGCCCAAAATCCCTGGTTCCTTTGGGTAAGCTTGGTTTTTGCACGGACATGATTTGTTTTATTTTGCCCAAAGTTAAGTAAAATCAAAATTTTATTTTAATTTTGCACCTCATTTGGGACAACATAAACAGATAATACGATGGCTGTTACTACATTAAAAAGAAAACTAAGAAGAAAAAGACAAGCTCAAAATACAAGAGTTTTGAAAATCAAACAATTGAGTGCCAAGCCGGTAATCAAAAATGTTGATATTGAAGAGTTGAAGAAAAGCTTCGACAAATAAGATTTACTTTTTCTGGTAAAGAAATAACGAGGCGGACAGATTGTTCGCCTTTGTTGTTTATTAACAAAAATATTACCTCCCCCTTTTTCCCAATTCAACAACCCTCAAGTTCTGGATCTTTCCAGCATCAATTTCAAAAAGCAGCATAGTTCTCATTATGTGGAACCCATGCTGACCGATAGCACCAGGGTTCAAATAAAGGCAGTTTAATTCCCGGTCATACTCGACTTTGCAGATATGGGAGTGTCCGCACACAAACAATTGTGGTTTTTCTGTTTTCAAAAGCGCCTTAATTCCCTTTGCATATCGTGGTGGTTTTCCGCCGATATGGGTCATCAGTATTTTCATGCCTTCCACCTTAAAGATCAAGGTTTCCGGAAACCTATCCTGCATTACCGCATCATCAATATTCCCAAAGATTACCCTTTGGATCTTTCCGGGTGGTAAGGCTTCAATCACCCGATGATCTCCTATGTCTCCTGCGTGCCAAATTTCATCTACCTCCCTGAGGTGACTTAGCGTGGCTTCATCAATATAACTATGCGAATCTGAAATCAGAGCAATTTTAATCATGGCCCAAAAATAAGGCATTTTCGAAACCTTTTATCAGGAGCAATATCCGACACTCAAAATACCTGTCAAATAAGGCAGTCAATTGCCAAAGCTTGTTTTGGATTTGAGGGATTAGTTCCTATTTTTACGAGCCAAAATATTGTTTACATAATGAGAGTTATCCAATTTAGAGAAGCAGTACGTGAGGCCATGTCTGAGGAAATGAGGCGCGACAAAAACGTGTTCCTTATGGGCGAAGAGGTGGCAGAATATAATGGAGCATATAAGGTCTCCCAGGGAATGTTGGACGAATTTGGTCCGGACAGGGTATATGACACACCTATTGCCGAGCTAGGCTTTGCCGGCTTGGGGGTGGGAGCAGCAATGAACGGCCTTAGACCGATCATCGAGTTTATGACCTTCAATTTCTCCTTGGTAGCCATTGATCAGATCATCAATTCGGCCGCAAAAATGCTAGCCATGTCAGGCGGAGCTTACAATGTACCCATTGTATTCAGAGGACCTACAGGTAATGCAGGACAGTTGGGCGCGACCCACTCTTCCAATTTTGAAAACTGGTTTGCCAACACTCCTGGACTAAAAGTGGTGGTACCATCCAATCCTTATGATGCCAAAGGTCTGCTAAAGGCTTCAATCAGAGATGACGATCCGGTTATCTTTATGGAGTCGGAATTGATGTATTCAGACAAGGGTGAAGTACCTGAAAGCGAATACCTGCTTCCTATCGGTGTAGCTGATATCAAAAGGAAAGGTAAAGACGTAACCATAGTGTCCTTTGGCAAAATGATGAAAGTAGCGCTAGAAGCTGCTGAAGAGCTTGCCAATGATGGGATAGAGGCTGAAGTAATCGATTTGAGAACGGTAAGACCTATAGACTATGCTACAGTAGTAGAATCTGTAAAAAAGACCAACAGGTGCGTGGTAGTAGAAGAAGCCAATCCGATAGCAGCCATTTCTTCTGAAATCACTTATCATCTTCAAAGAAACGCCTTTGATTATTTGGATGCCCCTGTAGTGAGAGTCAATTCCATGGATATTCCATTGAGTTACGCTCCTACCTACATTGATGCTACCATACCAAATGTCAAGAGAACCCTGGATGCGGTAAAAGACGTGATGTACAAAAAGTAACCATAACAGATTAAATTTATACGGCCTTTGGAATTGCTTCCAAAGGCCTTTTTTATTTATTTCTCTACACTCCTACACCTCTGCTGACTGGTTCAAGTCTTCAGCCCTGGTTCAAGTCTTCAGACTTGGACCACCCCTCCCCAGTTTTCAAACTACATAATTTGGGTCAGAGCAAAACTCAAAGATACCTGTCAGTCTAGCTTAGTCCTCCTCCATTATCCTATTGCCCACTTTGCCAAGCTAGCCGACTAGCTACTCTCAGGCAAGCTATTTCAGCATGGCAAGTACTCAAAATCGCAGTAGACTAAGGGTATTTAAAACCAAAAAACCAGCCAAGACTTAAATCTGGGCTGGTCTTTGTTTAAACAGGTCGCTTGAGATTTTCAGCAGGCCTAAATTAATTTATTCTATAATTTATCGATAGAGTGTTTATTGCTCTGCGCCACAATAGATCGAGGCCATATGTTAATCTGAACCTTTCACTAAACTTAATATTGCTATAGGAAATTTGACTCCCAACGGAATACGAAAGGTTGTTTCGATAACTATTTGAAGAAGATACCAAGCTGCCATTTATAATCAATTCTGAAGTCGCATATAATCTATTACCAAAAAACAACCCTGCACCAAGACCAAAATCCAATATGTGTCCATTTTTCTCTAATAATTTCTTTTCAAGAAATGTATTCATCCGAACACTTCTTTGGTACCATCTTGTAGGACAGTCTGCCGGATTATTGCATCTCGGAACAAAATCAAATCCGATCTGTGTGACAGAATTAATCTCATATTTACTCCAAAGGCCAAACCTGTAAGAACCATGAATTCCACGGCCAAAGTTGCTTCCACCTCCAAATTTTTGGCTATTGATTGCTATTCCACTTACACCAATTGAAAATTCTTTTACACCCTGACTCTTCCCTATAAAAGGAAGCAAGAAAACCAAATAAATTATTAAAGTTGTTTTTCTCATAAAAATTTGGGAAAAGTGAAATTATAAATGATTTCAATGATAGCCATATTATTTAGTTAAAAAAAAAATAAATTTGATTTTTCTCATATTTTTAAAAGTTTTTATCCTCTTTTATTAAACAGACTTGCTAATTTTATATTTTTTATTATTTTTAAGATATAATATTAACTTGATAATTAATGTAAAAATGAAATCAGATAAAACTGCGTGATCAGACCTTACATAATTTTGTTTTAGAGCCTCGCATCTAATTCAAGTCTTCAGACTTGGACCAACCCTCCCCAGTTTTCAAACTACATAATTTGGGTCAGAGCAAAACTCAAAGAAATCAGTCAGTCTAGCTTAGTCCTCCTCCATTATCCTATTGCCCACTTTGCCAAGCTAGCCGACTAGCTACTCTCAGGCAAGCTATTTCAGCATGGCAAGTACTCAAAATCGCAGTAGACAAAGGGTATTTAAAACCAAAAAACCAGCGAACCCGAGAACCCTTTTAAAAAAAGGCCACTGACCATATACACCATCATAATCCTTCTTGACTCATTATTATTCATTCATTTTTCGAAATTTTATGAAATTTGAATATCGAACAAAGAACATCGAATAATGAATGATGAAGTATCTCCCTTCATCCCTCATCCTTTTTTTCATCTCCCATCCTTCCTAAAATCTGCTTCACCAAAAAAAAGACCACCCTGCAGAGCAAAGTGGTCATTGATTGTAAAAACCAATCTATTAATTATTGTTCATCATGGCTCCCGAAGCTCCACCATCACCTTCTTTGATATCGTCGTTGGTCACCCCTCTTTTCCTTCTTCTTGGTCCATCAACACTTAACTTACCGATTCTATAGTTGAAATTGATTTTGAAGTTCATATTCCTCATGGTATTGCTACCCTGCTGCATGATCATAGGAGTATTCAGTTCATTTCTGATGACCATTTCTCTGGCAAGGAAGTTTTCCGCTCCAAATCCAATACTGCCTTTTTTCTCATTAAACTGCTTATTGATATTCAGGCTATACATGCCAAACCCACCTGCGAATCCCTGAAGCTGTACTTGTCTGCCCCTTGCGAAAGCAAATGACTGCAGCTGCCAGTTGTTAGGTAGCGAATAGTTTGCAAATAGTCTGCCACTGATCACAAATCCCTGATTGGAAGCAGCAAACATCGGATCTTCCAATCCATTTGTCAGGTCTGCATAATACCCATCAATACTTCCGTTGAGAGAGAATTTGCCGGAAAGGTTGACATTGGAGAATACCGAAAAACCATAAGCCCTTTCAAAACCTATATTTTCGTAGGTAGTATAGATCACATCATCATCCATTACGGTACGCACAGGCTGAATGGAACCTGTGGTATTTCTGAAGTACGCTGTAAAATTCAAACTGGAACCTTTTACAAAAGTACTGTAGGACATTTCGTAGTTGTCTGTCAATTCCGGATCCAGCAGGGGATTACCTTGAGAAATCTGCTGCGGGTTGGCCGCATTGATGTTTGGGTTTAGGAAGTTAAGGAAAGGACGCTGCACCCTTCTGTTGTAAGCAGCTTTGATCATGTTGCCTTTTTCCAGCTTACGGCTCAGGTTCATACTTGGAATCAGCAAGCCATAAGAAGGTATGTCTGCATCGATTTCTGAATTCCTGAAATCTGCATTGATATTGGTGTACTCATACCTCAAGCCTCCTTTAAATGAATACTTTTCGAGAAAATTAGTAGTGTAAGAAGCGTAGGCTGCCGTTACATTTTGATCATAGCTGAACTCATTAGAAAGGTTGATATCGTCCACTTTTTCAAATTCCCCATCCGCACCATCTGCAATAAAGTATGCGAAGTCACTTTCCGCTCTCCGAAGAATATTTTTGGCTCCATATTCCAAAATATGGTTTTTACCATCCCCAAGTGGAGTTACGTAATCCAATTGAAGTGTGAATTCCTGGTTCAATCCTAGGTCATTATTTTTAACTCTGTTGAGAATTTCATCGAATGTTCCGGTATAGAGACTATTGATAAAGTCATTGGTAAGGTTATTTTGGGAATACAAACCTGAAATGCTGAATTCTTTCAATGGCTTCTCATAAGTCTTGGTATAGTTGAAATTGACATCCACATTGTTGGATCGGTTTCTAACATTGACATCTCTCAATAAGGAACTTACCAACTCTTCCTCGATAAATGTTTCAGTCAAAAGTCCATCCTGACGGTTGCTCATATTTCTCAAACCAAAACTCACAGAGGCGGTCAGAAAGTTAAATTTGTTGATTTCGTAATCCCAACCGAAATTATATCTCCCAAACATCATATTGGTACGGGTATCCGCAGCTTGAAAAATATTGGCAACTGTACCATCTGCACCTGTTACTATTTGATTGTTTTCAAAAGCTCCAATTATATTGTACCCAGCTCTGCCGAATCCACCTAAAGTCCAACCCATTTTACCTCTTTTTAAGCTGGCATTCAATCCAAGGTTTGAACCTCTGATGCCTGCACTGCTGTTCACATTCAAAGTAGCACCCTGAAGGTTATTTTTCTTTGTTACGATATTAATCACACCACCTGTACCTTCTGCATCATATTTGGCAGATGGGGAAGTAATGACCTCAATGGATTTGATTTCTTCTGCAGGAATCTGCTTCAAGGCTTCCGACACATTGGATGCGACTATAGCAGATTGCTTGCCATTGATCAACACAAGGATATTGGAGCTTCCCCTCATAGAGACGTTGCCATCCAGATCAACTGAAAGCATAGGTACTCTTCTCATCACATCTGCTGCATCTCCACCAACAAGGGTCCTGTCATTTTCAGCATTATAAATAGTCCTATCCACCTTTTCTTCTATCAGATCTCGCTGTCCCATCACTGTCACTTCCTGTAGCGCCACAGCATCTGTCTCCATAGAGATATTGCCAAGTCGAATATCATAATTGGTATCCGTTACTGTAATTGTGGAAGAAGCAAAAGACTGGAACCCCATGAAAGATACCTGTACTTGGTAGGTGCCGTTTTTAAAATTGGTGATAACAAACTCACCGTCAAAGTCGGCTACTGCACCTGCAATACTTTTTTCAGTTTCTACATCTATAAGGGAAACTGCTGCATAAGCTACTGGTTCTCCAGAGCCCTTCTCCATGATTTTCCCGCTAATCCTGTATACTGGCTTTTCTGTAGGCTCTTCCTGCGAAAAAACCTGAAAGCTCATGGCAAAGATCAAAAAGGAAAGTGAAAGTAATTTTTGGTAATAGGTCTTCATTTTCTGTGTAGTAAAATTGTGTTGTTTGTCAGTTAGGACAGTTTTCGACAGCAAAGGTTTTCAAATGGTAACTCAAAAAAAAATCTATTAGACCATATGCCTGATTCTATCGATGAAGCCCACTTTCCAAAGGATGAATGGAGAGTCTAACATTGACATTAAAATTTTATCCTACATTCAAGCGATTCTATCGACACATTACCTTAACTGGTAGATAAAAGTAGTATGTAAACAAAATTTTATTTTAGTTTACTGAAAATTAGCTTATTTTAAATAAATGCAGGAAGTGAGCATCAAAAAGAACATATCGATTATCTCCCACGTATTGGGCTGGGCACTATTTGGCGCACTGCTATTCCTATTGATCCCTTTCTCGAGTAGACTGGAGTTCCCTATGGAATTTTGGACCAAGCAGATTTTGATGTTCGGTATTCTTATTGCTACATTTTATTTCAATTATTTCTATCTCATTCCGCGACTGCTTTTCAAAAATAAGGTAGGTTTGTTTTTGATCTTAAACCTCCTTGGAGGCCTGGCCTATATCGGCCTTTTGATTCTTTTTGATGAAATTTTCAACATGCAGCAGCTGATGCATCAAGTATTTAGACCAGGAACTGAATATGTGAAAAGACCTAGAAATTATTCCTACGACTTCTACAACGTGCTTATTTTCTATATGGCGGTAGGGGTCAGTACGAGCATTGCTACCGTACAAAAATGGCAACAGGATGAAAAAATCAGATTTGAACTGGAAAAAGCCAAAACCAATTCTGAACTCTCCTATCTCAAAGCACAGATCAATCCACATTTCTTCTTTAATACACTTAATAACATCTATGCCCTTACCAACCTGGACGTGGAACAAGCCAAAACAGCCCTGCTCAAACTGAGCAGAATGATGCGCTATGTCTTATATGAGACTGAAAAGAACCAAACCCTTTTGAGCAAGGAGGTGGATTTTTTGATGGATTTCATCGAGTTGATGAAAATGCGGCTTTCCAATAAAGTGCATTTGGACATTCAGCTTCCCGAAAAGGTACAGAATATAGAGATTGCGCCAATGCTGTTTTTGCCCTTTATAGAAAACTGTTTCAAACATGGGGTGAGTTCACAGCAGGAAAGCACTATTTCCATTCGACTGGAAAATTCTGACAACCAACTGCGTCTGATAACAAAAAACAACGTTTTCAAAGCAAAAGAAAATACTCCTGAAGGACAGTCAAGCGGCATCGGGCTTGCCAATACCAAAAGAAGACTGGAACTTCTTTACCCCCATCAACACAACCTTAAAATCTCAGAGAACAAAGAAAATAACTATTTTGAGGTTGATTTAAAATTAACTTTAGCATGACCATCAACTGCATCGCTGTAGACGACGAACCTCTAGCTTTGGATTTGATTACCAAATTCATTGAACAAACCTCATTCCTCAAGCTGGATGCAAAATTTGACAATGCCATTCAGGCTTTGGGCTACCTAAATGCCAATGAAGTCGATTTGGTTTTTCTTGACATTCAAATGCCCGACCTTTCCGGAATGGAGCTCGCTAGGATTTTGGATGGAAAAAACCAAAACAAAAAACCAAGAATCATTTTTACCACTGCCTACAACCAATTTGCAATTGAAGGATATAAAGTAGATGCTTTGGATTATTTGCTTAAGCCTTATAGCTATGAGGAGTTTCTTAAAGCCTCTACTAAAGCCTATCAATATTACGAAAAGCTGGAAAGTGCAAACACGGAAGAAAAACAACTGGAAAAATCCCTGGATTATATTTTTTTGAAAGTAGAATATCAGTTGGTGAAAGTCATCCTCAAAGAAATCACCCACATAGAAGCTTATAAAGACTACGTCAAAGTGTTCCTCAAAGACAAACCAAACCCACTTTTATCCCTGATAAGCATGAAAAACATGGAAGAAATGCTTCCATCAGATTGTTTTATGAGAGTCCATAGATCCTACATCATCAACCTAGACCATATTGACTCAGTAGCCAGAAACATCATCAATATCGGGAAATATCAGATTTCAGTAAGTGACAACTACAAGGAGGACTTTTTGCAGTTTATGAGCAAATGGATGAAATAAACTGTATCACAAAATATTTTTAGAATTTTTATAAATATTTCAATAAAAAAACAACCGTTTCCTATTGTATTAAAAACTTTCGGGTGAGTTTTCAGTTCATTATTTTGAACATTATCTCTCAGTAAACGTATTTTTACTGTTTAAAAACACTTAAACTGTCCTTTGAGACTAAATTAAACCTTGATGACGGATAGACAAAAATCATTTATGAAAATGGCCATCGACCTTTCCAGGTCAGGTATGAATCAAGGTAAAGGTGGACCTTTCGGCTGTGTGATTGTCAAGGATGGTCAAGTAGTGGGAATAGGTTCCAATTCGGTCATCTCCACCAATGATCCAACTGCCCATGCTGAGGTGGTGGCCATACGAGATGCCTGTAAAAACCTGGGACATTTCCAATTGGACGGATGTGAAGTTTACACATCCTGCGAACCTTGCCCCATGTGTTTAGGAGCGATATATTGGGCCAGGCCCAGTAAAGTGTATTTTGCCAATGATAAAAATGATGCGGCAGAAGCAGGTTTTGACGATCAATTCATCTATGAAGAGATTGATATGGAAGGTAAGGAAAGGAGGATACCCTTTATGCAAGTGATGCAAGCCGAAGCCAAAAAAGTCTTTGAAGAATGGGTATCAAAAGAGAATAAAACTTTATACTAAAACCAAACACCAACAATTATGAAAAAGATAAGCTTATTTGTTATTACAGCCGGAATGGCCATGGCAGTGGCCTGTTCAGGAGGGAAATCCGAAGAAGAAAGGTATGTTTACGAAGGAGATAAAATCGTCGACGAAGTAACCGGAGATGAATATTATATGGAAGAAGACAATGTAATCACTGTCAAGCATACAGATGGGACTACCGAAAAACTTGCGATCGATGAAACTCCATTTTTCGAATCTGCACTTTCAGAAGACTATATACAAAGTCTGGAGGCCAGATATAGGGAAAGGAAAGAAAGCCTACTCGTTGAAAAAAAGGAAAAACTTAGAGAAGCCAGAAGATCCAGGTATGCAGACTTAGGAGATGATGAGCTTTTAGAGAGATTCAGACAGGCACATAGAGACAACCTGGACATGCCAAGACAAATGGACATGATGGCCGAGCTGGTAGACAGAGGTATTGTCTCTGAAGATGAGGCTCCTGAGCTATTGGAAATAGAGCCTGAAATGGTCGACCTAGAAATAGAAATCGAAGAACCTCCAATGGATTAATAAAACAGACTTTAAAGTTTCCTGATTTCAGAAAAAATATAAAAAGCCTCCGGAACTTAGCTCCTGAGGCTTTTTTATTGTGAGAAATTTGTAGACACAAACAAAGAACAGTATTCCATGTGGCTGCTCAAAAAGTATGACCTCCCATTTCTGTATTGGAACCTGATGTTAAAAGGAAGGGCATAACTAAAGAAGGCTTCCATTCCAAATCATTTGTTTTAGACGTGTTATCCCCTGTGTTATTTGACTAAGATGGTCACTTATTACACAGGGGATTTTCTTAACTTAATAATTTTCACAAGTAGGACAGCATACAAAAGGAACCTTGGTCAGAGGTGAAGTCCTTAGGATTCGGAAATGGCCCAGGCCCGAAGATAGAGGCTGCTGATTTTCATGGGGATGTGAATCGGATTTAAATTCCCCGGCCCATTGATTTCCTGCAAATCCCGCAAAACCTCTAGTTCCCCTTCTCATGTTTCTGAGATGATCGGAAAAATTGGTAATGTTGCCAAAAACCTCCACCACAAGCACACTCAATGGGCTATCTTCAGGCAAACCCATGCTTTTCAGCAAGTCTGCAATTTCCAAACTTGAATATTCTGAAGTCCCCATAGGATGGAGATTTTTGTGTAAGGAAAGAAAAGCCCCAATATCTATTATTTCGGGTTTGAATTCAAAACTTGTTGGCTGAGTAGAAACATTCACCGGATTGAATGAAAAAGCCTGGAGCTTTTCCTGAATTTCAGCAGCTTTTTGCGCCTTTTCTCTTTCAAAATCATGTCTCATCATTTTTTCTGATAGTAAGATATTCCTGTAATCCCGTCCATCTGCCTGTATTACCTGAGTGTAGAGCAAGGACCAAAGGCTGGTTCTGGGAGGTTTGGCGGTAACATTTTTACCTTTCAAGACCGCTTTGGCAAAAGGTGCACTGACATATAGGGAGGTTTCATCCCTAGTGACGCTGCATAAGAGATTGGGACAAGGATGCTGAATCCCTGTAACCCGAATAGGTTTCCCAAACCTACCTTGTGCTGTGGACCAAAGGTTGTCTTCCTGCTCTGCCCAATGGGTATGGCCTACCCTGAATTCGTAGGTAAAAAACCCGAACATCTCAGGACTTTCCGAGTGAAGTCCCGGAGGCAAGGGCAGAATATAATGCCTATCACTGTCACTTGCCTTAATCATGGGTTGCATAGCATCCAATCCTGCCATGTCATCAGATTGCCCCGGCACCACAACACGGGTAAATTCAGGTGAAATGGGAAGTTCAGATTCTTCAGGTGCTGCAAACTGGTCCAGGTTGTTTGAACTTAACAATTGATCAGGAGAATTGGCCAAAACCCTACAAAAATAAGTGTCATCCGGACTTTCAATGGCTTCCTCAAATTCTACCCAAAGGTGCTTTCTCCTTGCTTCAGTGCTGCTGTAATCCTCAGATCTTAAATAGGGTGAAAAAGCCAAACCCACTGAAACTATTTTGGGGATCTGGGAAGGCCTCAAGACTGTGGGGAGTTTCAGGTCCTCAGCTTCTATTTTATCAATTTGAGCATGTCCCGGTCTTGCTTGTGGCATGATGGAATAATCTACCCAAAGTTCATCAGGTAACCTTGGATTGCTATTGGAAGCAGATCTTCGGAAGGGAGACTTGGGCTCTATGGCATCAATATATACGATTCTGGTGAATCCTCTTTCTACTCTGCCAAACCTGTTGGGTTGCAAAGATTCAAAAGAAGCCGTTTCCAAAAACTCTATATCGCCTACATGCGATTCTATAATAGGTGCTGGAGCTCCTGATGAATAGGAAATACTTAAGCCTAGCACTTCCTTAAGTTTTCTTTGCAGAATCTGCTGTGGAGTAAAACTGCCCGCAGCTGCCTCTATCATGTCCCGTCTGAAAGCTGTGGATTTCCCAATACTGAAAGCCGTGGTTTGCAACCCATCCCAAGTCCAGTCCCTATTGACCTGATAACTCAAGCATCCCAGCCAATGATCCTGTAACTCTGACCTGCTGGCAAAAGTCACACTGCTGCCATCAGGGGAAAGGGAGTGACGGATTCTACTGCTCACCCCAAAAACCACCCTTTCTCCTTTGGGGGCATATATAGTCATTCCTTTTGCTTTCAGACCCAAGGCCATAGCCAAACGCTGCACTATATCAGAAACTTCCTGAGTCCTGTTATTGAGCAGATGAAACTTCAAGAGATCCTTGAGATTGCCCTTTACCAAGGGCACTTCATTCGCCCTTAAAAACAAGGCTTGATGGGTTGGAATATTTTTGTAAGGTATCAATAGATTATCCTCTACCTCAGTTTCTTTGTAAAACATAAACTGTAGGGATTTCCCGTACCTGCTATCCAGTTCATGATTTCCTTCATTGACCATTCCAAAATAAACCTGATCATCAACAGCCCCGCTGTCTGCTACTGCCCTGATACCTAATCTGATGTGTCTGCCCTTTGGCAGCACTATTTCCTGCATGCCATCAAGATCTGCTTTTCGGAGATCATCTCTCAAAAAGGGATTTGCAGGTTCACCAAGATTGAGCACAGGCACATCAATAAATGTGATGGGAACTTCCATTCCTTCCTCATAGTCATCTGAAAAATTCCTATGTGTAGTATACAAAATGATATAGTTTTCATTGCCCTCTTGACTGAGCTGATTGTCCATCTGAAGGGTCTTTACTTCTACCCTGATCTCAACTGTGTTGGCATCAGGATCGGGAATCCCTAACACCAGCTGATCGTCTGCATTAAAATCAAGGTCTTTGAGCATCTGTATAGGGTCTTGCCCTCTTTGCTGGTATTTACCGGTCAAAACCACCGCAGGGTACTCCATCAACGGTCTTTGTATCCTCAACACCTGCCCATCATTGAAGGATTGTTCCTCCAGATCAGCTGAATTAAAGTATTTGCCCTGTAGCTTGGTAACATGCTCTGGTTTTTCAATCCTTAGGGTATCCGGTGCCACATACCTTTTGAAAGATACAGTTGTCTGAGGTGAAGGACCGGCATGCAAAGGCTCATCTTCCAGAGTAGGTCCGCCACCGCTCAGGTCAGCCATTCTTATCCTGAATTGGTAGGTTCTGCCATATCGCAACTCAGTATGGATTTCCGGTGAAGCCAACACATCGTTTTTCTCTGTGCTCCTGTCTTTTTCCTCAGGATTGTCCTCATCATCAATTATTGCTTTGTTATCCCTGTCATTCTTATAAATCTCAATGGCATCCCTGTCTTCTACTGCGAGACTTTTTCCTATCCAATTGGCAAAATACATGGGAAGCCAATAAGGGTTGGGCTGTAGGGTCCGCTTCTTGGAGGGATATACCTGATGGGACAATTCTACGGTCTTATCCTCCAAGGTATCGGCAAGAGCAAGCACTCCTTTGTTATAAAAAGCCTTATTGAGGTTTTCCCATTCCGCCCCCTCTATCTGCTCCCTTACGTCTATTTTGTAACCCGCAACTCCAAGAGGAGCATCTACTCTTTTTCCGTTCCCGGGAGTGTCAGCTTCATTTTCTATCAACTGCCTGACATACCAAATCAAAATCTGTTCATCATCCCAGGCCAATCTGATTCCTGACTCGTATTGAGGATGGATACCATCCGGATTTTCCTTAAGAATATCTGTACTCACGGCCTGCCCAGCATGAACTATTTTGGCAAAGCCATCATTGTAAACAATACTTTCTCTGAACAGTGCATCCCAAGGGGCCGGGGGAACAACCTCAAATTCCGTCTGCCCACTTTTCCTGTACAAGACCGGGAAAAGGATGGGAGCAAATACCGGTCTTGGACTATCTTCCTCCAGTTTTGGAATTCTGGCCGCGTACCTTTTGATCAGAGGACCATCATCATGCTCCAGTGACAGGCCCTGTACTGTAGACCAAGCCTGATTGTTGACCTCCACATACAGGTATCCTCCATTAGTAATCTCATCTGCTTCCAACTCTATACTGGACTCATAAATCATCCCACATGCCTCTGCTAAAAGTGGTTGTTTGAGGATATACGCAAATACTTTTCCCCAACTCAATTCCTTCTTGGGCTGATAATCGGTGATTTCGTCTACTTCTTTTTTGAGTGCGCATTCATAACTGTCATCCGTCACTGCGTTGGGATGTGCAGGCCGGGTAAAATTGAAACTCTTCCGATAACTCTCGGGAAGGAATTTTTTCACACTCAGGTTTAAGGGGAGCACGTCCCCAAGCCTATCTCCGGTATCAGAAATATTAACCACTCCAAAAATCTCCGCAATGGCCTGGATGGTTTCCAGCTTTCTGTTACTGGGCTTGATGTCTGCGCTGACCATTCTGGGCTGCCGCTGGGCTGCTGACGCATTGCTAAGGGGAAAATCATCCAAACCCCTGACAAAAGCCAATGAAAACTCGGGCTGTAGCTCGGCAAATGGAGGCACTTCCTGTAGCGGGCTGAGTCCTACCTGAAAGGCTTCAAATGGATTATGGTTCCTGGGTATGATGACTATATTGACATGAAGGTTTTTCCCATCAAATCTTTGGGGGAATACCATCGTAGTGAAAGCTCTGAATTTTTCCATAATTGAAAATGATTAAAAATGATAGATACGATCAGGCAATTTGTCTTCTCTCTTGCCAGGTTTCCTCAAAACTGATATCGATGACAAAACAGATGCTGATTTCCAGTCCAAATGTCATAGAAGCAACGCACTCTGTTCTGTTGCCTGATCTGGAAACTCCCCCCGCAGCTTCTATATAAATGGTAACAGACACCATTCCCATGGCAAGACTAATCCTTCCTTTGAAGAGGATCACAGCCAATAGCTGAAACTTCTTGCTGGCAATATATAAATCGGCTCCTACCAGATAGGTCACACTGACATTCCCAATAACCGGAAGCCCTACCGTAATATTGGCTCCAAACCCGAACTTCATTCTGACATTTGGTCCTTCCTTGGTATCGCAGGCCAGCTTCAGATCCACTTTCCCTACGGCGTAGATGGTAGCCGCGCTGACAGTAGCACACATCACCTGCAGTCCACCCTTAAATTGTAAAAATGCACCAGCCGTAGGAATCAATTGATTGGCATCAGAGGTGACTTTCATGGCTGCATTGAAGAAGAATCCCAAACCTAAAGAGGCTTCAAGACGGAGCGGTGTATTGGGATCATTGTACAAATCACCTGGAGGAAACTGTATGGTCGGGATTTCCTGGGAGGCTTCAAATTTATACTCCCACACTTCCCCGGTATTACCCATCGCTATTTTCAGACCCTTTCTCATAATGTCTGCATAATCCCCATTGCCTAGTGAAGCCAATATCTGAAGTATTTCGACCACTGTTTCCAGCTCTGGTGAAAGTTCCAATTCAGGTACAGAGATACCATTTGAACCTGTTCCTCCACCGGACAAGTCCCCTTCATAACCCGGCACTTTCCCCTTATACGCATCAAAGTTACCTTTAATGCTCATCAACCTTTTGAAGTCTCCCAAATCCACCACCATAGCAACATCCTTGACCCGGCTTTTCCAGGAATCTGCTGCATTTTGCGAGAAAGAATTGATGTCAAAATCCAACTTGGAGTTTTGCTGTGAGCCATTACTTGGAGTGATTTTGTAATCCATATAGATCCGCAAAACATTCGGCATGTTCACCAGCTCGACTTCATTGGAGGTGGGCATTTGGAACGAAACTGCCTGCCCAATAGTCGGATTTCTTGAACCCGTAAGCAGCTTGAAGCCCTGCTCGATCACAGCCTGTCCAGCCTTGACTGGATTGATATCCAGCAGCTCCATGACTTTGATGTTATTGTCATGAAAATCAACTTCATTGAATGCAGGGTGGGCTAATTCTGTTCCATTGACATCAAAAACCTTGTACAAAGGAACCGCAGACCCAAAACTGTTGCTAGCATCTCCAATATTAGGAAAAATGGTGTTGTCCCTCATCAGTCTGTAAGCATCTGCAAACAAGGGCGGTGTTTTGCTCAATAATTTTTTGGAATTTCTAGCAAAAGAAGGGGTCAGAAACAGCGCCTTTTGCGTGGCGGTAGATTGCAGAAATCCGAAATTCATTGTTTCAGGTTGTGGGCTTCTTACTATCTCACTTGGATTGGCCAAGCGGATCAAGACTTTTTGAACCACTTCAGGATCAATCACCTTATTGGGTATCCATTTACCCGTCCTGATTACAGGAATGGCTTCATGGCTTGGTAAAGGAAATACATCTCCTGAACCCCTTTCGTGACAGACCAATGTCCAGCTGCCATCCTTGGGAAGGAAAACAGAACCTTTGGGCGCAATTACAAAGACAGGTGAACCGGAATCATCCTTTGCATGGGTAAAATCAACCCTGCTCACCCTCATCTGTTGATCACTTCTGTTGAGGTCAATGGTACAATCTACATCCGCACCTATCACGCCCCCTTGTAGCTCAAGGAGATTTACAAACTTCTCAGGAGTGAGGGGAACTCCCGCAGGTGCCAATTGGATATAGCCCAGAATCTTCTTGGAGGGTACCCTGCCATTCTGGTGTCCTTGCACCACATTTTCTACTTCAATGTCCGCATCAAACCAAACCGCCACACACTTCACATCTTCGCTTTTCGGAGCTGTCAATTTTACCTTCTCCCCAAAAATATTGATATAATCAGCATCATTTGGGTACTCATTGGTATCACTAAACTCCGGCAAAGTGGGATCTTCTTTGATATTTTTGACATTGAATAAGCCTGAGATGATTCCGGGATGGAGTTCGTATGGACTTGACTCAGTTTTTAGCACTTCATTCTCGGTATAATTGTAACCAAAATCAAACAAGCCGTCGGACTCAGGCTGCCATCCACTATCTGTCCGGAATACGAAACCATTGCCTCCTCTGAAAATAGTAATGGTACGTACTACCCGTATACCCCAAGGGTAAATAAGGCTTTTGACCTGAATGACTTCATGGGCCGTCCGGCCAAGCATGATCTGAAACTTGGCCTGTGAAGTTTGCGCAATAGCTGCAGAAGGGCTTTCCCATTCACTGAATGTACTGGCTCCGTACCCGGTAAAGTCCATCCTGGTAAGAGGAACGCCCCTTCCTGTCACAGAATTCGGTTCTTTTTGATTGACAAAAAATTCATTGTTGAAAATGTAAGTCACGCTATGTCCTAAAGTACTCGTGCCCGTCGGGCTTCCTGATCCATTCAATACATTTGCCAACTGTACAGTAGCTCCGGCAAACATGTTGTTATCCGGCAGCTGGACTATGCCTTCAGATTCAGCATACTTTTTACCATGATTTCCCGCAATTGTGGCCAGATGAATTCCTCCTTGAAGGTTTTCGGGAAAAACAGGTCTGACATTTAAAAAAGAAGGTTTGATTTCTTCCTTTGTATTGGTAAAGCTCAACAGGGAAAATGCCTTCAATCCAAAAGGAAGTGTGAAATAAAACTCCAGCCTTGTCCTGTCTTTTTTAGAGAAATGCTCCAGCAAAAAATTACTCAAAGGTATGGGAGCCAGAGGCACAGGGAAAGGACGGTTGTTGAATATCCGTGTGGGACCACCATCATTTGGATAATAATTGAATCCTCCCTGAGGGTCACCCGGCATGGTGATTTTATTACCGTGCTCATCTTCTACTTCATCTGGTGGACTGAGGTTATAAAGTGGCTCCCAAGCGACCTGAGGCAAGGTGAAAATTCTTGCCATGGTAGCAGGAAGCTGCACTTGCATACCTTCAATAATCAATCCTGAATGATTGACTGCTTCAATATTGTAATTCCCATCTCCATCTGCCTGCGCCAGCCCTGTTGTCTCCCTTTGCCTGTCAAAATCTATTCTGCTGAAAATTCCTGTTCCAACGGAAATCCCCAATTGATTGGCATTGCTACTGACATCAAGGAGTGCAAAATAATCCAACAACTTTTGTCCAAACATACCCTCATATTGGCCTTCAAAGTCGGGCAGTGAACTTACAAGCCTGTTGTCGGGCTTTATGTCCTTTCGGTTTGCAGCAGAAACAACAGGCCTAGAGGTATTTGCAAATGGATTTCCTGCTAACGATGCTGAAGGATTGTTCTCAGATCTTGCAACAGCAGGCGTTAATCCCTGCAAAGCATTGGCATGGTGGAAACTCACGCTCAACTCATCTAAGTCTCCATCGGTAGGTTTTTGTACTATCTGGCATACCAGCCAATTCTGAATTCCATCAATGCCTCCCTGGATATTGGCCCTTGTTTCCCTTCTCCATCGATAGTTGACCAAATAAGGATCGGGCAGTGTCGGCATATAGCCAAAAAGCCCAAATTGTAAAAAAGTGTGACTCTCTACAATTTTGTCCCAACCGGCATTGATTTCACCGAAGATGATACAGGCATTCGCTGGAGAAACTGAAAAAAGACCGTTTTCCAAAGCTATTGCCCTGGTTTTAAAAACTGGAGTCCGTCGCCTGATATCATTGTTGTCCCAGATAATATTGCCATCATAAAAATAAAAAGCATTTTTCTCCTGGGTAGCTGCCGTTATGAAAATGGAATTCTTTGTTTTGACTTCAAAAGCATGCCCGTCCACCTGCACCGGCCTGTCCAACTGTACATCGGCATTGACCTCGGTCATGGTCAATTCGACACCTTCAGCCAAAACATAATAAAGAAAAGGACATGCTCTCTGGAAATCCAAATGAATACTTGTCCCATGAGGATTGATACTGTCTTTATAATGGAGAATATCCTGATAAGTACCAAACCAATCTGACTGGGTATCTGTGATGGAGATTCTTCCTGGGTCCAGCAAAAACATTGGGGATATGAGCTTCCCATCATTTCCTTCTTGACCCTTACAATTCGCTTTTAACCCTTCCTTGGTCAAAATGGCCAATCCCCCAGATCCAGCCGCCTGTAGGGGAGCATTGATATCCAACATTGCAGCTGGCACAGCCCACCAAGAAGCTTCCAGTTCGGCAGACCCCATCAATGACACATAAGGACTTTTTGGGCTTTGTATTTCCAAAGTATCCTTGTCACAGCGCAGGGGAATCATCAACCTATTGGTTTTTTCATGAAAAAACAGGCTGGCAGATGTATGCCTCCTAAATTTCAGTTCCTCTCCATACAATGTGCAGGCACTCTCAGAAATAAGACTGATTTTGGCCTTCCCAGAACCTGTAAATTCAAAATCAAATTTGTCAGGCAAGCCTAAAACCAAGTCTCTGGCATCTTGCCCCAACTCCCCATTGCCTTGTATGGAAGATTCATTTGACTGTAGCCCTAAGGACACTGTCACCTTAGATGAATTTGAAATTACCAGTCTGTTGTTGACTACTGTGGGCTTAGCACTTAATTTGACCAGCCCATCTTTGACCGCCAATCCAATATACCTTTGTGCTGGGATACCATTTCCCATTAGATCCGCTCTTATCCAAACTGATCCTTCAACCAAACTGTATTCCTCTCTGGCCATATCAGCAAGACTGTTTCCCAGCATGGCCAGTCTATTGGATCTCCAGGTACCTGTAAAAAGTAAGACGGGCTGATTATTCCCCTGCTGGTACAAAGTCACCATTTTCTCTACCCTGTAAACATCTACAAAAATCTGCCTCCCGTCTATATGAGGAAGCGGTCCATAAGTGACCTCGGGCCTGGAACCCGCTGCCCACTCCGGCACACTATTGGGAACCTGAGTACTTCTGACTGGTACTTCCCTTAAAAAAACCCGTGTATCTGTTGTAACTTCCCGACTAGACACTTCCCTTACCGCTTGGATGACGGAGTCTATCTTTTGTTCGTCAATTTGATTTTTCTGAAATAAATCCAATCTGTCTATGACAAAGGATTGATTTCTGATTTGGCTGACATCCTGTCTTGATAGGGCAGAAATGGTTGTAGGCAAAGCAGCCTCCCAATCCTCTCTTTGCTTTTTGGTAAATGTCTGAAGTTGTCCAAACAAGGAGGACAGAACTTCCTGGATTTGCTGCATTTTTTCCATGTGATAAAAGATTTAATGTTAAAAATCAGCCTGCAGCTTTCCTTATCCTGCCAAAAAAATTATGCCCTCAACTTAAAAATTCTTCTTCCACCGCATAAGTACAAAACTAAAAAGCAGCAACAACTTATTGAAAGTTAGGTTTTTAATTAAATATTCGCAATGAAAAATTAATTTATTTATAAAAATAATACAATTAAAAATGTAATCATAAAACTAAACCCCGCAGATCTATTGAGCAAGCTTTAAGTTTTGGAAATGCTTAAAATTCGTGATGATGACAAAATTTTCAGAAACCCTTTTTTATTGCCTCGAGAGGAATTCCAGTATATGCATATCCGCAATTATACAACTAACCAATTTAAATAAAGGCCTTTTAAATCCGATACTAATAGATATTGGATATTCATTGATATTGGCTATAAATCACAGGTTTGTTCCATTATTTAGGCTCTACTTGTAAGTAAGCGGATAATCATATCCCAGTATCTACAAACCTTATTTATTCCACTCCTCAGAAGATTTATAGGGTCATCCAAAAGCCGCTTGAAAAAAGATGAATAAAAAGTAATATTGGGCAAATTCGTAAACCCGAATCATGACTTTAAGAATACTTATCTTTTTTTTGACAATTTACTTTACTTGTGTAAATGGTCACAGTCAGACTCTGACCGTGCTGGATATGGACAATAAATCCCCTTTGGAATTTACAGCCATTTCCCAATCCAAAAATAATCTGATAGTATTTACAGACGAATCTGGCAAAGCCAACATCAGCTCCTTTGTAAGATCAGATAAAGTTGAAATCCGCCTATATGGCTATAAGCCCAAGGTAAGGACCTTCAAAGAACTTGAAGATAAAGGTTACACCGTATTTTTGGAATCCACTACCATAGCATTGGAGCAAACTGTAGTATCTGCTACGAAGTGGAGCCAATCCCGTCAGGAAATTCCTGCCAGGATCACTTCAATCACCAAGGAAGAACGTGAGTTGCTCAATCCGCAAACGGCTGCGGATTTATTGGGAATTTCAGGAGAAGTATTTATCCAAAAAAGCCAACAAGGCGGAGGAAGTCCTATGATCCGTGGATTTTCTACAAACAGGCTTCTCTATACCGTAGACGGGGTTAGGATGAATACAGCCATTTTCAGAAGTGGAAATTTGCACAATGTGATTTCTCTGGATCCTTTTGCGACTGAGAGTACGGAGGTCTTTTTTGGACCTGGATCCATTATCTATGGAAGTGATGCCATTGGAGCGGTCATGAGTTTCCAGACTTTACAACCTGAATTCTCCAAAGATGACAACCTGTTGCTTAAAGGCAGTGCTACGCTTCGAACAAGTACAGCTAACAGTGAAAGAACCGGACATGTACACCTCAAATATGGTGGAAAAAAATGGGCGGCTGTAAGTAGTATTAGCAGAAATGATTATGGAGACCTTAGAATGGGAAGCCGGGGGCCGGAAATTTTTCTCCGGCCGACTTTTGTGGTAAGAGAGGGAGATCAGGATGTAGTCATAGAAAATCCTGACCCAAGAAACCAGGCCCCAACCAGCTATGATCAATACAACATCATGCAAAAAATCCGCTTTTCTCCTAATAGAAAATGGGATTTTCATTATGGTTTCCACTATTCTGCCAGCTCTGAGTTTGACCGATATGACAGACTGACCAGAGTGCGCCCAAATGGACTTCCGGCTTCAGGAGAGTGGAAATATGGCCCTCAAACCTGGATGATGAACCATTTCAAAATATCCCACACTGCGGATCAAGCAGGTATTTTTGATCAATTCACCTTAAGCTTGGCTTTGCAGAATTTTGGAGAAAGCCGTATAGACCGCAATTTCAACAATCCAAACAGAAGAACACGTGTGGAAGAAGTCGACGCCTACTCTGCCAACCTGGATTTCCTTAAAGAGCTTCCCAATGATGCCAAGGTATTTTACGGACTGGAGTATGTCTTAAATGATGTAAGGTCTACCGGTACTTCTGAAAACATCCTTACAGGCGCTACTAACACAGCGGCAGCCCGCTACCCTATGGCTACTTGGAATTCATATGCGGCCTATGGTACATACCAAAAGAAAATCAGTCCAAGTTCACTCTTGCAAGCAGGATTAAGGTATAGCAGGTTTGGAATAAGAGCTGATTTCAGCAATAACCAAGATTTTTACCCATTACCATTCGATCAAAGCCAGAACGAAGAAGGCGCCCTTACAGCAAGCACAGGTTGGGTCTTTACGCCTGATAATACATGGACTTTTCATTTGAATGCCTCTACAGGGTTCCGTGCACCAAATGTAGATGATATCGGTAAAGTATTTGACTCCGAACCTGGAACTGTCATGATACCCAATCCAAACTTGAAAGCAGAATATGCTTACAATTTGGAAGCCAATGCAGGAAAAGTAATCAATGAAAATATCATGGTAGATCTTACTGCCTATTATACTTTGTTGGAAAATGGCCTGGTGCGAAGGGAAGCCACACTCAATGGACAGGACAGTATTATATATGATGGTGAGCTAAGCAGGGTCCTTTCTCTGCAAAATGCGGCTTTTGTCAGAATACTTGGGCTACAGGCTGCCCTTGAAATCAAAATCGATGATCACTTTACATTTTCATCCAGACTAAATATCCAAAAAGGTACCGAGGAAATGGAGGATGGACAGCAAAGTCCTTCCAGACATGCACCTCCTACTTTTGGTGTGACAAGACTGGAATACAAAAGAGAAAAAATCAGGGCTCAATTATACAGCGAATATGCCGGAGGCTTTTCTTTCGAACAGTTGCCTCTGGAAGAAAGGGGTAAACCAGAACTTTACGCCATTGATGAAAACGGCAATCCAATAAGCCCCTCTTGGGCCACACTCAATCTAAAGGGTTTTTATCAATTGTTGCCAAATGTTTCTTTGAGCGTTGGCTTGGAAAATATTACCGATGTGAGGTACAGAACATACGGTTCGGGTATCGCAGCACCCGGTCGGAACTTTCTTGTGGCACTGACAGCTAGTTTTTGATAAATTTTTTCACCTATTTAGTTAAAAAATTCCAGTTCTAATATTTTGTATTCTTTGTAAGTCAGCTTAAAAAAAATGATATTTCCGAGCACTATGGTAGAACAATTAGAAGCTTGGGCAATTTCACTGGGTCCGGTCAGAGCAGCATTTTTTGCAACTGTCTTTACATGGTTGATGACTGCTCTGGGAGCAGCTCTGGTGTTTTTCTTCAAGACTATCCGCCGTTCTGTTTTTGATACCATGCTGGGATTTACCGGGGGAGTGATGATAGCCGCAAGCTTTTGGTCACTGTTGACCCCTGCCCTTGAGATGGCCGAGAAAATCCACCCTGGATACAACTGGGCGCCAGTAGCCATAGGCTTTTTGCTTGGAGGCTTCTTTATTTTTTTACTGGACAGACTCTTGCCCCATTTACACATCAATTTCAACAAAAGCGAATCCGAGGGAATCACTACCAATTGGCACAAGTCCACCTTGTTGGTTTTGGCCATTACTTTGCATAACATACCGGAAGGTTTGGCCATTGGCATGCTTTTCGGGTCTGCGGCTCTTGACATGGATGCCACTACCCTGACCGCAGCAATAGCGCTGACCATAGGAATTGGCATTCAAAATCTACCCGAAGGAATGGCAGTTTCCATGCCTTTGAGGAGACAGGGACTTGGAAGAGCCAAAAGCTTCTTCTATGGTCAATTGTCGGCTATGGTTGAACCTATTGCTGGGGTGATAGGAGCATTGGCCGTGATATATATGAATAATATTTTACCTTATGCTTTGGCCTTTTCGGCAGGAGCCATGATTTATGTAGTGGTAGAGGAAGTTATTCCCGAAACCCAGAGAGACAAATACACCGACTTGGCCGTATTGGGATTTATGCTGGGCTTCACGATCATGATGATTTTAGATGTAGCACTTTAAAGCTTTTTATAAAAAATGGAAATGCAGATTGTTTTCGGAACCCTGATTCTAGCGATTATCCTTTTTGCCTGGGGTAAGTTCAGGTATGACCTGGTTTCCGTTGTTTGCCTTTTGATTTTGGTTTTTGCCGGGATAGTTCCATCTGAAGAAGCCTTTTTGGGTTTTGCTCATCCCGCGGTCATCACAGTAGGGATGATTCTGGTGGTCAGCCATGGCCTGGCCCGATCCGGACTGATTGAAAGCATGGCCAAAATCCTCATTGAAAAGGAGCTGAGCTTCACCTTTCAACTTGCATTCCTATGCATACTAGTGTGTGTTGCCTCTGCTTTTATGAACAATGTGGGAGCCTTGGCTATGACTATGCCTCTTGCCGTCCATATCGCAAACAAGCATGGGCACAGTGCCTCATCCTATTTGATGCCCATTGCTTTTGCCTCTTTACTTGGGGGAATGACTACATTGATCGGAACGCCCCCCAACATCATTATTTCTACAATCAGAGCAGAGCAGGTCGGTGAAAAATTCAGGATGTTTGACTTTGCACCTGTAGGCGTAGGATTGGCACTATTAGGTCTGATTTTCATCATTTTGATAGGCTGGCGATTTGTACCAAAAAGAGCCCCAAAAGGAGATGATAAAAGTAGGTTCAATATAGACGATTACATCACAGAAGTAATCATCACGGAGGATTCCAAGCTCAAAGACCAACCCCACCGGGCTATCTATGAATTTACCAAAGGCAATATTCAGATCCTGAATATCATCCGAAACAATCAACTTACCTATGCCCCTGGCAGAAATTTTGTATTTCGGGAAAATGACATTATCAGCATTCAGGGAGACCCTGATGATTTGAAGGAGTTTATCAGTGAATCCAAAACAGGTCTAGTCGCCGAAGAAAAGGATAAGGAGAAGAAAGAAGAAGCCAAAAAGGATGAAGACATCATGTTGGTAGAAGCAGTAGTGATGGAAAACAGTCCCATCATCGGAAGGTCTGCTTCAGACATGTTGATGAGCTTCAGGTATGGAGTCAACTTACTGGCCATCTCAAGACAAAGCCAGAAAATCAGAAAGCGGATAGATCATGTCAAGTTTTTGGGGGGTGATGTAATTTTGGTGCAGGGAGAAAGCGACAAAATAGATGAAACCCTGGAAAGTATGGGGTGTCTGCCCTTGGCTGACAGAGGTTTGAATTTTGGAGAGCCTAAAAAAATCATTCTGGCATTGGGCATATTTCTTAGCTCTTTATTTCTCATTATTTCCGGATTGCTTGAAGTACAGGTGGGCTTTACTTTGGGAGCACTTTTGATGGTATTGTTTCGGGTGATTCCTGTAAGGGAAATTTACACAGCAGTGGACTGGCCTGTTATCATTTTGCTTGGCGCCCTGTTGCCTTTAGGTACTGCGCTGGAGCAGACTGGAGGAGCCAACCTGATTGCCGAAAAAATTCTACTATTGAAAGATAATTTTCCTGCTTGGGTCATCTTGACTGTGGTATTGGTAGTGACAATGTTTCTTTCGGACATTATCAACAATGCCGCTACTGTGGTTCTCATGGCTCCCATAGCTTTTAATGTGGCTGCCGGAATGGGCGTAGACGCCGATCCCTTCCTGATGGCGGTTGCCATAGGTGGCAGCTGTGCCTTTTTGACTCCAATAGGTCATCAGAGCAATGCCCTTGTAATGGGTCCTGGTGGATACAAATTTACCGACTATCTGAAAATGGGAGCCCCTTTGGAGTTGTTGATAATATTGATCGGAATTCCTTTAATCCTGTTCTTCTGGCCTTTGTAACCAAAAACTTATTGTTCTTCTTCTCCCAACATTGGATTGGGAATCAGTTCCTCTCTTCTCCTGAGTCCATACCCTTCCACAGCGTATTTTCTAATGTGGGCTTCCATTTCCTCAATGGAATCTGTAAGTAAAAACAACTCCAGGTCAGCCTTATTAATCGTGCCATAATCTGCCAAATGGCTGATGTAGGCATACAGATGCTCGTGAAAATCACTGCACATTAAGACTACAGGAAACCTTCTCATCACTTTGGTCTGGATAAGTGTGAGTGCTTCAAAAAACTCATCCAAAGTACCAAACCCCCCAGGCATTACCACGAAAGCATAGCTGTACTTGGATAGCAACACTTTTCTGACAAAGAAATATTTAAAATTCATCCACTTATCCAGATAGGGATTAGGGAACTGCTCAAAAGGCAAAATAATGTTGCAACCTACAGATTTACCACCAACATTTTTGGCACCACGATTGGCAGCTTCCATGATTCCAGGGCCTCCGCCGGTCATCACCGCAAAACCCATCTGACTTACCCGCTCTCCCACTTCCACTGCCAACTTATAAAATCTGTCTTTTTCTTCAAACCTCGCAGATCCAAAAACAGTCACACAAGGACCGATAAAATGTAGAATCCTAAAGCCCCTGATGAATTCCAAGGCTACTTTTATGACAAACTTCAGTTCCTTCCATCTGGTCTGCGGTCCTGCAAAAAACTCTTCTTCTTCCGGATTGACTAGCGGGGAAAATGATTTCGGCTGTTCTTTTAACATATTATAGTCATTATTTAATTTTTCAATTTATGGAAAGTAAATTTAAATTGTAAGCAAAAAGCATATACAAAATTGCTTTAACCCACCCAAAAACAAGAACAATCCAGACCCAAAGAGCCATGAAACGACGACAGTTCACAAAAATATCAAGCCTGATAGCAGTAGCCACCATCCTCCCATTCACCCCTACAATATCCCAACGCTCAGAAAAAGGCCTAAGGCTAGGAGGTCCAGTATTCCAAAAGTATTCAGATCCCGAAGAGTGGGTCAAAGCTATAATCAACCTGAATTATAAAGCTGCCTATTGTCCAGTGGATACAAGTGCAGATATAAATACCATTCGAGCTTATGAAAATGCTGCCAAGATTGCAGGGATTACAATAGGAGAAGTAGGTGCCTGGTCCAATCCAATCAGCCCGGACAAAGCCACTGCAGATGCTGCTTTTGAAAAGTGTGTTTCATCCCTTTCTCTGGCAGATGAAATTGGTGCCAATTGCTGTGTAAATATTGCAGGAAGCAACAATAGAGAGAACTGGGCCGGCCCTCACCCCGAAAATTTCTCGGATGAGACCTTCGAAAGAATTGTCATAACTACAAGGAAAATCATTGATGAAGTCAATCCCAAAAGAACCTTTTTTACCCTGGAAGCCATGCCTTGGATTTTCCCGGAAAACCCAGATGCTTACCTCAGATTGATTAAAGCCATAGGCAGAAAGGCTTTTGGGGTACATTTAGATCCGGTCAATATGGTAGTCAGCCCAGCGGTTTTCTATAAAAATGGCGATCTGATAAAGGAATGCTTTTCAAAATTGGGACCTTTCATCAAAAGCTGTCATGCCAAAGATCTTGTCTTAAAAGAGCGCACTTATATGCCTCAATTTGATGAAGTCATTCCCGGAAGAGGACAAATGGACTACAGGACATTCATGGGTGAAATTCTAAAATTGCCGCATATTCCCGTCATGATGGAGCACTTGGAAACCGCAGAGGAATACCTGGAAGGTGCCCAATATATTAGAAAAATTGCAGGTCAGGTTGGATTGAAAGCCTGAATGTATTTTTTTCCCACGAGCTAAAACATCAGTAAAACAAAACCCAACCGTCTACTTCAGTTTGCCTTTTGAAAGGATGCTGGGTATCTCCCAGTTTCTTTATTTTGTTTTTCTTGACCATTAAGACCGAATTCTTAGGGGAATTTTTGATTAACCAATCAGGTTCATCCAAAAGGTTGATAAGGTTTGATTTCCATTTTTCATCGGTTTCAAACTGGACTTCCCTGTTCAGACTTTCATCACCATCGTACAGAGAAATGATGTTTTTGTTTGTCAAAAACATCATAGATGGCATCCTTTTGTCATAAACCAAAATAGTCTCGGCATCAGGGAGCACTTCAGTGATATAGGCAGCTATTCGCTTTTGGTCATTCATCAGGCCTGGATTGCTGCCAAAGAAATAAGATGAAGATGCAGTGATCCCCATGACGAATAAATAAGCTGTAAGCACCGTTCTATCCACTACTTTCATGCTTGTTGCCCTTAATGCCAGCAATAGCGAAAGCGTAATGACAATGATAAAGTAAAACTTATAGCTCAACACTATTTCTGGATCGATCAAAGGACTCAACCCTAAACCAAACAGAAGCAGCAAATGAAACCCAAACTGAACCCAATCCCATTTCTTTTGCTTATCCTCATCCATCCCCAGCCAGATCTTGGCAGAAGCAAGCGCTATCCCCGGATAAACAGGAAGAATATACAATATGAGTTTTGATTTGCTGATGGAAAAGAAAATTAAAGGAATAATGATCCATGCCAGTAAAAACATCATCTGTTTATCCTTGGACACCCATATTTTTTTGACATTGGAAACAACTATCAGTACCCAAGGAAAAGCGGTCACTATCAAAAGAGCAGGATAAAACCAGGCCGGCTGGCTTCTGCTGAATGTATCCGTAGCGAATCTTTGAACAGTATGCTTGAAAACAAAATAATCCAAAAACTGAGGATCTTCCAAATACAGCAATACAAACCAACTCATTCCAGTAAGCAAAAAAATCAAAATCCCAATGACATGCAGACGCCATGGTCCTTGATTTGTCTTCATGTAAAACACACTGCAAAGCAATAAAATCAGGGGAACAATCAGTACAACAGGACCCTTGGTAAGAAATCCCAGACCAAGCATCAAATAATACAGGATCAAATTCGACGACTTATAATCCTGTAGGTACTTAAGCCAAAAAAGCACCGCAGCAAGAACAAAAACAGTCAAATACGCATCTGTGGTCAAAGCCCTCCCAGCTATGATAAAAGTGGGGAAAGCTGCAAAAATCATAGTACTGTAATATGCCTTTTTCTCGTCTTTGAAAAAAATCTTTCCGATTCTGAATACCAACACCAACATCAGCAATAAAGCTAGCTGAAGAAACTGCCTTGCTGACCAAGCTGACACGCCGAATATTTTGTAAGACACTGCTGTAATCCAGTAAGTCATCGGCGGCTTATGGTAATGATAAATCCCCATCAAGGTCGGATGCATATAGTCCCCTGACTCCACCATTTCTTTACCGATCTGAGCATACCTGGCTTCACTGCTTTCTGTCACACTCCAGTTATCCAAGTTGAAAAAGAGTACCAATGCAGTAAAAAGCAATAGTACAGGAAACCTGTAAGGTTTGAATTTCAGGAATAGGGACATTGATTTTTTGATACCAATTCTGTGATGAATGTAAAGGTTTCTCAAGTAGACCATCAGGCCAAATCCCTGCCCTATAAAAAGGACCGCGTCACTTCTCAAAACTGCATAACTGGCTACTAACAATGCTCCAACAGTACTGATATACCAAAAAGAAACCGGAAAAGCAGACTCTTTCAGTTTTTCAGAATGTAGCCATTGCACCACAAACCTTGAAGTAAAAATAAGTTGCCCTAGTGTGCCCCAAGTTAGCAAGACCCCTTCAATTTCAGGATTGTCTATCAGGCCGTTCCAATTATAATCAAGGCCAAACACCAAAAAAAGCAAGAGCAAAATTGGTAAACCAAAGGCAAATCCCCGCACGGCTACAGGCAAAAGATTCCACTCTCCTTTCAGCTGAAGATTACGGATATAGATAAGGTAACCTACCAATTGACCTCCGACAATGACAATGTCATTTCTAAAAAAACCATATACTATCAGTAGAAATGAGGCTATCAAACTCAGCTGCCAAAAAAGAGTAGGTGAGACTACTTTATTGGCTTTTTCGGACCTTACTAATTGTACCAAAAATCTAGCAGCAAACAAGCCTTGTGCAAAAAGCCCCAATGCCAATATCAACTCACTATTCATTGACAGAATTTGGGTCAAAAAGTTGAGACTCCTGAACTTGATACTTTATAATTCTTTTTTTCAGCCTATGCACCAATAATGTATCCAAGAAGGGTTGAACCATCCTATTGAAGGCATTGAACTTGGAGACTCCTTCCACCCTGGCGAAGTGTCTCACAGGGACTACCCTTACCCTACCCCCATAGATCTGTGTCAGTGCCGGAAAAAAACGGTGCACTCCATTGAAAAATGGAAGCCTGCCTGCAAATTCTCTATTGAAGATCTTTAGTGGACAGCCGGTATCTTTCATTCCGTCATTCAAGAAGCTATTCCTGAACCAATTGGCAAAACTGGAAGAAAATTTCTTCCCTAATCCATCCTTTCTGTCTTGCCTCTCTCCTGTCACCAGTTCATACTCATGCACAAAAGGCTCGAACAAAAGAAAATCCTCCGGACTGGTCTGAAGATCCGCATCCATGTAGCCTACCCAAGAGGTATCTGCATGGTCAAAGCCTGCTTTGATGGCCGCACTAAGCCCAGCGTTTTTCTTTAATGAAATGTATCCAAAATGCCTGTTCCCATGGCATACTTTCTTTATTAGGCTTAAGCTATTGTCCTTGGAACCGTCATTAACAAACAAACCTTTTACCCTGAAAGAAGATTTCCCCATGTACTCGGTCAAAGCCGCCTCGATTCGGAAAATATTTCCTTCTTCGTTGTAAACAGGTATAATAACAGTGATGGAATTCATTAAAAACTTTGGATTGAGGGACAAAGATATCACAATTAGATAAAAAAGTTAGTTTGACAAAGAAATTTACGGTTTTATGAAATTTCCTTTGGTTTGGATTAAAATATAACCTGTATTTAGAAAAATCTATGTCTAAAAACTAAAACAAGACACTATGCACACTCAAAAAACCTATTTTTTGTCAATTTGAAAAAAACCGGTTTAAATTTTAACCTAAAAATTGTGATTTTATGTAAAATATTGAAAAACTGGTTCAAAAATAAGGCATAAAAAAAGGAGTCTTTGCAAAAGACTCCAAATGTGGGTTTATTTGTAACTGACTACAGCCATATAAAAATTGGTAATTTTCAAACTTTTAGCGTTTTTTCACTACCAAAATTTTCTAAACTTAAAAAAAGCTATCGAAAAGACCATAAAAACAGTAAATTATTTTTTGACAATTTTTTAACACTGCCATAATCTAAGCTGAATGGAACTGAGTCTGATACACTTTTGGGGTCATCCCAAACTCATTTTTGAATGCCCTTATAAAGTAAGTAGGATTATTGAACCCTGACATGTAACATACTTCCTGAATTTGTTTGGTGCCCAGCTTGAGAAAGTTCCTTGCAAGTTTTAGCCTCTCTTTCAGCACAAATTCCGTGGGAGTTAAGCCCAACTCATTTTTAAATGTTCTGGAAAAATGAGCCTTACTCATGCAGGCCTTTTCACTTAGGGCTTCCAAAGTGAAATTTTCTCTGATATTTCTTTTGATATAGTCTACGACATGGGCTATACGGTTGGAAGAAGCGAGAGACTGATAGGTCTTTTCCAACATATCTCTGGCCTGTGTTTGCGTAAGCCTTATCAGCAATTCCTTCAGTGCAAAAGTAGCAATCAGGTCTTTTTCCTTGGACCTTTCCTTCACTCCAATACGGATAAACCTGTTGATGATTTCCGAAAGATCTTTTGTATTGATCAGGTGAAAATTAGTAAGGTCCAGCCCCCATTCTTTGGTAATTTCTTTATCGGGAAGTCTTTCATTAAGCAAATGAAAAGTGTTTTCTATCATCTCTTTGGATATAGAGAGTGCAATACACTGGGTAGGATTGTCAAACTTGGCTTCAGGAAAGTCAATTTTCATGACTTCATTGGGAGGAACTATCACAGATTCTCCCGGAAGGTAGTCAAATCCCGGCTTGTCAAAGAGGTGCATGATCTTTTTCCCTTTGAGCATGGTGGTCAGCACCAGGTCTCCGAATACAAGGTTTACATCTTCTGCTTTTTGATGGGTTTCAAAAATATTAAGCTCGCAATCATTTAAAGTATATGTGGTCCGGTTTTCCACCAAGGTTTTCAGATCTCTTTCATTCCTCCATGGCACCCCGGCGATATAATTGGTTTTCAACATGGTTATTCGGGTTTTCAATAAAATTATCAAATAAGCCTCACTTATCAAAACAGGTGGATAGGTTGATTTGTTAGGTGGATTTTTCTAAAAATCAATGAAGTACATTTGAGAAAATCCAAAATAAACTAATAACTATGACTACATTAACATTATCAGAGGCGAAGCCTGTGGACAGGCCAAGCATCAAAGAAAAATATGACCATTTTATAGGTGGAAAATGGGTAGCCCCTTCTTCGGGAGAATATTTTGACAACATTTCCCCTATTGACGGCAAACCATTCTCAAAGGCTGCAAGAGGAAACAAAGAAGATGTAGAAAAAGCATTGGATGCAGCACATGAGGCTTTTGCCACTTGGTCCAAAACCTCCGCCGCTGAGCGCTCGAGGGTATTGAATAAAATAGCAGATGTAATTGAAGAAAATCTGGAAATGCTCGCGAGGGTAGAAACCATAGACAATGGTAAAGCCCTAAGAGAAACTAGAGCGGCTGATCTCCCTCTCTGCGTAGATCATTTTAGGTATTTTGCAGGTGTAATCCGGGCTGATGAAAGTACGATTTCGGAACATGATGAGCATACCGTAAGTATTGCTCTATCTGAACCACTTGGAGTCGTGGGACAGATCATACCATGGAATTTCCCGCTATTAATGGCTACATGGAAGATTGCGCCAGCCTTGGCTGCGGGATGTTGCACAGTGGTAAAGCCCGCAGAGCAAACTCCAACAAGTATAATGGTATTGATGGAGTTGATCGCTGACATTCTTCCTCCCGGGGTATTGAATGTAGTTACGGGATTTGGTCCTGAAGCCGGTAAACCTCTTGCTACATCTAAAAGAGTAGCCAAAGTGGCCTTCACAGGAGAAACCACTACAGGTAGGTTGATCATGCAATACGCCTCCGAAAACCTTGTGCCTGTCACTATGGAACTAGGTGGCAAATCACCTAATATATTTATGAAGTCCGTAGCTGATGCTGATGATGAGTTTTTTGACAAGGCCGTAGAAGGTGCGGTCATGTTTGCACTAAATCAAGGTGAGGTATGTACCTGTCCTTCCAGAATCCTTGTTCATGAAGACATTTATGACAAGTTTATGGAAAGGGTAGTAGAAAGAACCAAAGCCATAAAAATGGGACATCCTCTTGCGGAGGACACCATGATGGGAGCTCAGGCATCTAATGATCAGTTCGAAAAGATACTTTCTTATCTTGATATAGGAAAGCAGGAAGGCGCGGAAGTATTGTGTGGTGGAGATAAGGCCAGCTTGAACTCAGGATTGGAAACTGGATATTACATCCAGCCTACCATATTCAAAGGACACAACAAAATGAGAGTTTTCCAAGAAGAAATCTTTGGACCAGTTACTTCTGTGACTACTTTCAAAACTACAGAAGAGGCCATAGAAATCGCCAATGACACCATGTATGGTTTGGGAGCAGGACTTTGGTCGCGAGATGCACATGAACTCTATCAGGTGCCAAGAGCTATCAAAGCTGGCCGAGTCTGGGTGAATTGCTATCACGCTTACCCTGCTCACGCTCCATTCGGTGGATACAAAAAGTCAGGATTTGGCAGGGAAAATCATCTCATGATGCTCAACCATTACCGTCAAACCAAGAATATGCTGATTTCTTACAGCAAGAACAAGCTTGGTTTCTTTTAGGAGACATAAGATCTATAGCAAAATACTAAAGAAAAGAGAACGCAAGGCAGAAGATGGAACTTCCATCTTCAGTCTTGTTTCTTTTTTCTCGCTTCTCGCCTCTATTTTCTCATTTCTTCAAAAATTCCCATGTCAAACAAACAGTATATTCCCAGAGTCCTTATCACAGAAGCCGCCATGGATGTCATCGACACCCTGCGGAAACGCTTTGGAACAGAATTAATGTTCCATCAAAGCGGTGGCTGTTGTGATGGGTCTTCTCCCATGTGTTTTGAAAAAGGTGATTTTAAAGTAGGGGGAAGTGATGTATGGATGGGGAAGATTTATGGTTGTGATTTTTTTATGAATGAAGATCAATTTGAGTATTGGAAACACACCCAATTGACTTTAGATGTAACTCCGGGTAGAGGAAGCAGCTTTTCCTTGGAAATCCCCATGGGGATCCGCTTTATGATAAGATCCCGAATGTTTACTATGGAGGAGCTTGAAAATCTTGTTCCCACCAAAACAGGCGAGGAGTATCTGGAAGAAGGATAATTTCAGATCGTCCATGCCGACGGCATTTCGGTTAACCTGTACCCATTTTTTACCCGGCAATAAATTACCGGGCTATTACATCGGTCATGCCCATGGGCATTGACTAATAAAACCCGAACCCAAAAACAAAGTCTGCATAAAACTCAAACCAGTCCCATTGGGACGGACTATCTTATAACCAGAGGTTTCAACCTCTGGACCGGTCCATGCCCACCCCCCAAAAATCCCGTAGGGATGATCCATATCCTAATGTAAAATCGTCCATGCCGACGGCATTTCGGTTAACCTGTACCCATTTTTTACCCGGCAATAAATTACCGGGCTATTACATCGTCCATGCCCAGAGGCATTCATTAATACGACTCAAATACAAACACCAAAGCCTGTATGAACCTCAAACCAGTCCCATGGGGACGACCGATTTAATAACCAGAGGTTTCAACCTCTGGACCGGTCCATCCCCACCCCCAAAAATCCCGTAGGGATGATCCATACCTCGTTTTTACAATATTTTCCCAAGCCTATCATTTCAAGCCAATTTTCCCTATATTGATTGCCTTTCAAAGGTCTATTCAAAGCTTCGATTACCTGATTTTAATAGGGGTTATATTCCAGATAAAATGAATGAATCAAAAATCCATCAGGAGATAAGATTTTTGGGCAACCTTCAAAGGTACCTCAGAGAGTTTGTTTACGGAGGTATCGATGGAGCTGTGACTACATTTGCTGTGGTAGCTGGGGCCGTTGGAGCAAGTCTGAGCTCAGAGATCATCATCATTCTTGGATTTGCCAACCTGTTTGCAGACGGGTTTTCTATGTCTGTTGGCGCATACCTTTCCGCCAAATCCGAAAAAGAGAGCTACCAAAAACACAAAAACATTGAATATTGGGAAATAGATAATATCCCAGAAAAGGAAATTCAAGAAGTCAGGGACATCTACAAGGCAAAAGGTTTTGAAGGCAAGTTGCTCGAGCAAGTAGTCAGCGTGATTACCTCAGACAGGGAGCGCTGGGTAGAAGAAATGATGAAAAATGAGCTGGAAATGATTCCCGAAGAGAAAAGCCCATTTAAGATAGGCTTGGCCACCCTAATATCCTTTATTCTAATTGGGTTTATTCCCTTAATGATTTATGTCTATGATTTTTTTAACCATACCGAATTTGATATCTTTCTGTGGACAAGTATTTTCACGGGCCTTGCTTTTGCCGTTATAGGCTCTTTAAAAAGCTTGGTAAATCAGACCAATATATTTAAAAGCATGGGTGAGACTATTGGGTTGGGGCTATTGGCAGCTCTAGTGGCATATTTTGTTGGAGACTTTCTGGAAACTTTAATCATGAATTCATAAATGGAAACCATAGACGATGTCATTGAGGGTATTGACCGGATAGCCACTGAATGTTATAACAAGGACAACAGATTGGGCTATTTTGCTATCCTTTACAGGCAAGTTACCATCAGGGTCAAGGAGGGGATCTTAAATGGTGAGTTTGATGATAACCCAAGAATGGTCAAGCTGGATATCATTTTTGCCAAAAGGTTTATCGATGCTTATGATGACTATCAAGCCGGCAAATCCATCACCTCATCTTGGCAAACAGCCTTTGACACGGCTATTTCTTCCAGACATGTGGTCCTTCAGCACCTCCTTCTTGGTATCAATGCACATATCAATCTAGACCTCGGGATCGCAACTGTAGAAACTATGGATGGCAAAAGCCTGGAAGCCATACGCAACGACTTCGATAAGATCAATGCCATTCTCTATGAGTTGGTCAATGGTGTCAAAAATAATATCGGAAAAGTCTCTCCATTGTTCAGGTTACTGATCCGCTTCGCCAAAGGCAGAGATGAAATTCTGGTCAACTTCAGCATCAGAACAGCCCGTGATGGAGCCTGGAAATTTGCAGAAGAATATGCAGCCAGCAAAAATCTACCCAGTACCCTATCTATCCGGGATCAAGTTATCGATGGCTTGGCCCAAAGTCTCAGTAATCCAGGCAAAAGACTTTCCAGACTCTTGAGCCTAATAAGCTTGGCCGAGTGGAGATCGGTCAAAAGAACAATGAAACAACTCGAAACTATCGCCAAGGAACAATAAAGTCCATCCATCTACCTATGCTGTAGGCTCTCAGCCAACTGCTCAAGCCGATAGGAAGATTTAGCATTGACTTTTGCTGTCTCTTCTGATACATAAATACTCACCCGGTGCTCTGTCAGATCAAGCAAATCATCATAAGGCCCTCTCAAAGAAATCAATTTGACAAAAACAGGCGCCGTTTCTACTGCCACAAATAATAGCATGATAAAATAGCCCGCGGTTTTAATAGCCTTTGATTCCATCCCCAATGCTGCCAATGCATCCAATCTCGCTGCCAAACCATCGTAAGCTTCAATTCCAGGCTTTAGCTGGTCGACAGCGTTGGTTCTGGTCTGCATGAGCACCCTGATTTCATCATCCAAAATATCCAAGCGCTGTTCATGAGATTCTCTCAGTCTGTCCAAGGCCTCTTGGGCTGCATCCAATTGCTGCTCTTTCTTCTTGGCATTGCTGCCCAATCCTACTATTCCTGAAGTCCTGTCGGTCTTGGTCCCGAATCTTTCAAAATCATATTCCTCCTGCAGCTTATCCCTAAAATCAACGGCCTCCTTGATTTCTTTTCTCAACAATTCCTTTTGAGCTTCTCTTTCCCCTATTTCAGAAAAAGTTTGCTCCACTGCAAGTTTGCCTGAAGCCAACATTGCTGTTTTTTGTTCATCCAACTTCCGGTTGATTTCTTTTTCAAAAATCTTCAACTCTAAGGGTTTTGAAATCACTATGGCCAAAAGAACAGCGAAAAGTAGCCTGGGAATTGCCATCTTCCATTCTTGCCATGAATTGTCTCTTTTCTTCATGCTTGAGATGATAAATCTATCCAAATTAAAAATCATGCCCCCCCATACTAAACCGAAGCCCACTGCGTATAGCCAAGAATTGAAAACAGTGTGTAAGGCATATCCTGCTGAAATTGAAGCCAGCAGACCCGTAAAAAATACCGTGCCCCCTATCCCAATATATTTATGGGTTTCTGTAGGAACCTTATTTAATAAGGGTGTGTAGGCACCCGAACAAAACCAAAAGAAGCTTTTTATTTTCATGGTAGGTGATTTATGCCAGAAAACTTATCAAAAAGTGGGCTTGAAATTAAAAACCTCTAAGATCAAATGATTATGGATATAAATGACTTTACAGATAGGCTTATGGAGCAGTTTTAAGTCTTATTTTTAAAAAAATGTAAATATAAACCCTTATAAAATCATGTCCGTCAATGTACAGTTTGTGTTTTTGATCAAATTTTGTTCAATTTTGATCAACGAAATCAATCCTTTTCCAACAGCTCAATCAAAACTCAAATGTCAGACAAAATCATCAACCTGGGAATTCAGATCATACCGAAAAGCAAAACTTTGGATGCTTATACTTTGGTAGATAAAGCCATTGAAATCATACAGCGATCAGGGGTCAAACATGTGGTCACTCCTTTTGAAACTGTCATGGAGGGCCCTCAGGAAAAACTGATGGAAATTGCCAGAAATGCTCAAGATGCTGTCCTGGCAGCAGGTGCGGATGAAGTTTTAGTCTATTACAGGATGCAGATCCGAAATCATGAAGATGTGAGAATAGAAGATAAAATCGGTAAATACACAAAATAATTTTGGGTGTTTTTCATAAAAACCCCTTTTTCCAAAAGAAATCCAGCCATTTTTTCTCCCAAAGGCTCAAGGACTTAGGACTCTCAATCAAACTATATTAATATTTGACCAGTTGTTTTTTCGTAGGTTTTATTGAGTTCATCTAAACCCGAGAAGACTATGAAAAAATTATTACTTGGAGTTTTTATTTTTTTTGCATCGAATTTCACTCTTACGGCGCAGATCCAATCAGTCCAATACAATGTGGTAAACAATGAGATCAACAGTAATAATCCTTTGCCGGCTGAAGAACCATTTTTTGTACGGGGCACTTTACCTGCTAATATCGACCTGGTAAAGGTAAAGGTAAAAAGATCCGGAAAAAGTGAAAATCTTGCAGAGGAATATCAATGGAAAAGGGCTTTTGACTTTGAAGTTTCCCAATATGAACTCTTCGTATCCCGAGAGCTAAGGAGTAATGACAATTATGACCTGGAATTCTTTTACTATAGAAAAGCAGACGATTTGGAAATGGCAAGGGTCAGGGAATCCATCTCCAGAAATCTGGAATCTTACATCCGGGCAAATCTAGAGGTAACATCCCGCGGCATCCGTTCCAATCATTCTGATGCTGTCATGATGTCTCAGATGGATCAGATTGTCAACGACGCATTGCTAGATTACAGGCATTTTCTAGGAAGGGAGTTCCCCGGATTCAGTGAAATAGTCCGTCAAAAACTTGATCAAAAAAGCAGACTTCGATTGAGGCAGGCAAGATTCAATATTCTTGGACGGGCAGAAAATGACAATGAGAGGGCTGTTTATGCCTCTACATTCATTGCTGAACTGATAGAAATCGTGCAAAATGAAACAGATCAATTCCTTGAAAACAGCCTATTGGCTCTTTCGGACATTAGAACTATCAGTAATTACCCTACAGAAAAAAAACCAGGAACACTTCCACTCAACTTTGGATATGGCACCATTCCTATCAAAAGGAGCCTTTCATCTACTGAGTATTTACACGGTCCCTATGTTGGACTTTCCCTTCCTTTAGGAAATCCCAAATTTGCACGCTTCCTAGGAAATGCCTCATTTTCAACAGGAGTATTTTTACAAAATTTCGAATCCAGAGACGGACAGAACATAAGAGGCGAACTGGTGGGCTTACCTATCTATGCCGGATTAGGATATAGGATGTTCAGGGTCCTCAGATTCAATGTTGGCGCAGTAATGCTCAATATCGAAGAAGGGAACGGCTCTTTCAGTCAAAACCACATTCAGCCTTTCGCCGGGGTGAGTCTTGAATTTAATCTTTGGATGGGCTTTGGAAACAGGAGGTAAATATGCGAAGATTTATTCTCTTGATGATATTGACATTGATCTTAGCCAATGACTCCTTTTCCCAACAAAAAGATTTTGAATGGAGACTGGGCTTCAGTATGGGCTATAGCAATTATTATGGCGACATCAGTCCATATCAAATCCGTGGCTTGAGCAATATGGATGCGATTCACCACCTACTCTACTTCAATCCTAATTATTTTGAAAGGCCATCATTCAAAGCGAGTTTGGAAAGACAGTTGAGCCCAACTGTAGGGCTTATGTTCAGTTATGGTGAATATCATTTTGCCATGAGTGATCGCTACGTGCAAAGAGATGGAAGGTTGATGACCGAAAACCCGAATTTCTTCAGAAGCCTAAACTTCTACAACCATACCCGTGACATGGGGCTTTCCCTAGTTTTCAAAGCTGACAATGACCGCTTACTCTCTTCCAAGTCCCTGATTGCACCCTATTTTACTTTAGGTTTTGGATTAATAAATTTTGAAGTATTTGGGGACTTACTTGATGATGAAGGCAACAGATATGACTACAGTCTTCCTCTTCCGGTCAACAATTTCGAATATGAAACTGATCTTCAGCCTCTCCGAACAGAAAATGAGCAAGGTTATTCCTTAGGTTCTCTCTATGCCAATCTAGGGTTGGGCTTTCGGATACGGCTTGGTAATAGGATGGAGCTGTTTGCACAATCTGATTTTTTGAGGACGTTTACGGACTATCTCGATGATGTAAGCGGCAATTACAGGTCTTCCTATGACAACGATTTTCAGTCTTATGCTGCTAATCCGTCAGGGATGCTACTCGATCCCGGCAATCCCCAAAGAGGAAATCTGAATAGCCCGGTTGATTGGATTATTTATCATAGCGTAGGACTGAGATTTAATTTTGGAGCTAGTAAGACCACATTCTCTGCTCCTAGGCTTAGTCCTTTTAGAAGTGACTTCTCAGGAAGGCCATCAGCACCAATCCTCCCTCCTAAAATTGATGAAAAAGAGCCGGAAGACATTGTAGCTGAAGAAGAATCCAAGGCCAGAACCAATAATTACTACAATATCCAGATAATGGATGATAGGCGATTAGATAGCTTGGAGATCAATACCATCAGGACCAGATGGGAACAGCAAATTCTTAAGAGAGAAAACAGAATACTTGAAGGAAAACTTCAAAGAAGCACATTTTCCAGTCTATTGGGGCAATTTGATCAAAATAACAACTTGCTTTTAGGAGATACCCTTCTGGATCAAGAGGAAAAAAATGACATGCTGGAATCAAGCCGGCAAAGACTATTTGACTTAAGGTACAGCATAGACAGTATCAGCAGACGGGAATCGGAACTACAGGCCGAAATTGATAGCATCAAATCCTTGCTGCGGAATTACCGCTTCCAATCTTCTCAAGCTCCACTCTTTTGGGACAGTCTGGGTGTACAAACCCGACAGTTTGAAGTACCCATGGAGAAAGGTACAGTAGAAGAAAAAGAGCCTTTAATTCTTATGGAATCTGGAACGGAAGAAATTTCTGGAACTGTACCCGAGACTACTATTGAAAATCTCCGGAAAGAACAAGTGGAAAAAATCACCTCAAGCCAGGAAGATACAGAATCCCCCACTTCCTCTACTTCTTCTGTCGGTCAGAGGAGCAGCTTGGGTTACGATGATGATGAAAGAATCAGGAGACTGCAGGAAGAGGTGGACTACCTGAGGTACCAAAGAGACAGGTTGATTCTGGCTCAAAGGGAGCAGGAAAGGGGAAACACTGTTTACACAGAAAGGGAAATCATTGAGCGCTATTCGGAAAGACCAGAATCTGAGCCGGTCAACCCGGGGAGAGAATCAGGAAGGCGTTTCCGATGGTGGCCATTTGGAGCAGGAGCAGCTGCTGTAGCCCGTTCTGAATCACAACAAAGATCCGACACGGAATACAGAAATCC
Source organism: Arthrospiribacter ruber (assembly GCF_019343195.1). Lineage (GTDB taxonomy): Bacteria > Bacteroidota > Bacteroidia > Cytophagales > Cyclobacteriaceae > Arthrospiribacter > Arthrospiribacter ruber. Next base: position 98,065 of record NZ_RPHB01000010.1, on the reverse strand, counting down.
CGGTTCCCCTCTCCAAAATCAAGATGCAATCCAAAGCTCTTTGAGCCAAGCTGAAATGCAACAGTTGGGAATGGGTTTGAGCAGTATATTTTTGGGAACTGCTCTTATGCGACAATCAACCTCAGAGGAAATCCCCGATCCGGAACCTACTTCAATTGAAGAAGTCAGGGCACCAATTTCCTCTGTAGAAAAAACTCCTCCAATGCCTACCCAAGTAACGGTAAGGGATACTATTTACATAGAAAACCAGCCAGTTGTAAGAATTGTCAAATCAAAAGAGGCCATTTATTTTCAGGTTAACCAAAGAGAGCCAGCTGAGGAAGAAATCAGAAAGCTTGCCGATTTGGCAGAATTCACAAAAGACAATCCTAAAGCAACTTTAACCCTTACCGGATTTGCTGATAACACAGGCAATGTCAATTACAATCTCCGTTTGGCAGAGGACAGGACCAAAGCTGTGAGGGATATACTCCAAAATGAATTTGGAGTAGAATCAAATCAAATTGTTATGGAATCTGGCGGTCAGGTGGTTAGAGGCACCCAAAGAGTCCCCAATGAAATAGACAGAAGAGTGGAGATCAGGTTGACAACGGCTAATTGACCTGTTCTTAAAATAGCGAAAATTTAAGCTTATCGGTAAGTAGCTCAAGAGCTTTGATGGACTTCACAGAATTTCCTTTCTCGTTCAGTTCAGGGCTCCATACACAAATAGAAAACTTGTGAGGCAGGACAGCAGCGACACCTCCACCTACACCACTTTTACCAGGGAGTCCAACCCGAAAAGCAAACTCACCCGATTCGTCATAAAACCCACATGTCAGCATAAGCGCATTGATCCTCCGTGCATGGCTTTCGGATTCTATTCCTCTTTTTGCAAAAATTGAATACCCGTCATTGGCCAGGAAAGAGAATGATTTGGCCAAATCCTCGCAGGACATTTCCATGGCGCAATGGTGGAAATACACCTCTAACACATCTTCTACTTTATTTTCAAAATTTCCGTATGCTTTCAAGAAATACGCTAAAGCAGTATTTCTCTCGGCATGATCCATTTCAGATTGCTTTACATCTTTATTGACACTGACACAATTACGACCTGCCAGTTCATTGATAAAATCGCTTACTCTCTGGGTAGGATTATCAAACTTGCTGCAAAGGGCATCTGTGATTACCAAAGCACCTGCATTGATAAATGGGTTTCTGGGGATTCCCTTTTCATACTCCAACTGGGCAATGGAATTGAATGGGTTGCCACTGGGCTCCACGTTTACCCTTGACCAAAGCTTGCTCTTGAACACATGAAAAACCATGGTCAAGGTAAGGACTTTGGAGATACTTTGGATAGAAAAAGGCTTTTGATAATCTCCTACCCCATAAACATTGCCTTCGAGGTCTACCAAAGCAATCCCAAACTGATCGGGATCCACATTTGCCAGTTCAGGAATGTAAGTGGCCACTTTCCCTCTTGGGTTTTCCTTTTGTATTTGTTCGTAAACTTCTTCTACTAATCCTTGATAGTCCATTGTGGTAAATTGTAAAAATTCCGCTTGCTGTCCAAGCTAAAGGCCGGGCGAATTGACTTTTTCAAAAAAAGATTTTTATCACCCATAAACTCCTACTTGAGTTTCACCACCTTTTATATCCGATTTCATCCCCATAGACACTTTCTAATTATTTTCGCCTCCCATTTCTCTCCTATCTCATTTCTTAAATCGTAAATCTTAAATCGTAAATCTTAAATCTCATGTCTCATGTCTCATGTCTTTTGTCTTATTTACTGAAATCAAATCCCAATCCAACAAAAGCCCCCACATAATCTCCATAAGACCCCACTCTATAATTCCCTGTATCCAGAAAATTGCCCTTGTTCATATTTTCGAATCCATATTGGTACCTCAATCCCCAGAAAAAGTAGTTTTTACTTTCTTTAAAATAGTTCTTCAATCCTACCTCCGCTCTGACCACAGGGCCAAGTGCCATTTGGGTTGTTCCTGAGGCTTCATAATTATTTAATGCATAGCCAAATGAGGGCTGCAGATAAAAGGCATAACCTTCTTTTTCTATGTTATACCGGATCCCAAGGCTGTAAATCCCATATTCATCACCTCTGACGACATTCTGACCAATATTTCCCGACCAAATCTCCCGAACTGCTACTCTGTAAAACTCACCTTGCAGGGCGAGCTGCCAATTTTGATGGAAACTTGTCAAAAATGTAGCTCCTGCATGAAAATCAAACGGAGACCTGACTGTCAAAACGTTAACAAAAGCAGGACTGCTGTAATTGACATCTACAAAAGATTTTTGGATTCCACCATATACTTCTGCTCCAAAACCAAGCTGAGCATTGGATTTGAAAACTGTAATGAGGATCAAACTAAGAGTGAGGATTGTAAATCTAAGCTTCATTTATTGTAGTAATTTGAGAAGCCCAAATTAAAGGAATCTTTTAGAAATAGCGGTTTACTATGCTTGAAATCTCATTGATGCCTATCTTTTTAACGCCAATTTCTTTTGTTTGTCCAGAATATTCAATGGTAGTTTCCATCCAAAATCAAACCTGAAGCCATTCAGTGTTGCTTCTTGTTCAAACTGGACATTGGATTGTTCAATTGTATAATCTACCTCAAGCCTACTCACAACCGGAGACCCAAAATTCCTTGTCAAATTCAAACTCATAAAACTGGAATTGAAAACTTATTATCTCACCAAAGTGCTGATAGGTAATTTAAGTCCTACTTCTATATTGAAACCATCAAGGGTACCGGATTTCACGGACTCCACCTGCTGCTGATTGACGAATTCCCGCACATTTACCTGCCCAATTTCAGGACTTCCAAAATTCTGGGAAAAATTAAAGGCAAGTAAACTGGAATTAAAGAAAGGAATTTCAAAAAACGCACCGGCCAGATAGAACAGCTTCCCGCCGGAGTTTTGATCCGTCGGAACAGACCTCAAGGCTGGAACCCTTTCATCATTCACCATTACGGCCCCTATTCGCGCTACATTCATCCTCACGGTGTTTAATGTAACAAAAGTAGCAGCTGACACTCCCACCCTCAGTCGGTTGTTTTGACCTACATCCAAATGATATCTTGCCCTAAGCGGTATGGCCCTTGTCCCTGGCTCATTTAGGCTGACCCATCCAAAGTTTTGAGATTCCACCTTGGTCTGACTCATCCAACTGGTATAGCCGGTCTCAAAACTCCATTGGCCTGAAGTGTAACCAAATAGAATTTGGGAAGCGGGCCTAAGCCTGGTCATGCCTGGGGCATTACTTTGCACAAAATCTGGCTGGAACCTTTGTAAGGTTGTGAACAATGCATAAGTGCCATCACCCCAGGCCGCCTCACGCTTCTCTGTTTTTCGCTCCTTTTTGGTCACTCTCCAATCCTCCCCTTTTCTTGTCCTAAAATCAATTCCATATCCAAAAACAAGTCCGGTGTAGGTACCCCTTCGCTGAACTTGTGGTACAGGCGGTTCCTTGCTGTACGTAAACCAAGATTGCAGCATTCCGAATCCTTGATGATGTCTTAATCCGACAATAAAAAAATTATTATTTGGAGTACTAAACTTCATGCCTACTTCTATAGATGCCGCTGGAACGACTTGAGTCATCAAATTGGCTATAGGAAAATTTACTAATGAGTCTTGATGGTCAAATCCAAAACTACGTGATCGATTTATCCCCAAAGAGGGTTGAACATAAAGCGCATATTCCCCCATTTCCCAGACTCTTCTAAGACCCAAACTAAAATTACTGTAGGAAAAACCCCAATCTATTCGCTGTGGTCCCGGAATAAATGCAGATCCTGAATGTTCAGGATGTTGTGTAAACCGAAGAGGGGAAGATACATGCCAGGATTGAAGGACCATTTGCCAGTCATTACTGATATTGTAAGATAATCCCAAGCCCAAATTCAGCCCTGTACGGGTAGCAAAATCTAAAGAAGGAGATAGATCATTCAATAGGTTTTGATGGTGCCGCTGGGGAACAAAGTACATTTCAAGATTAACTCTGCTCTGGGCATGAGCTTCAAAAAAACTGACCAAAATAAGTAGGCTTATGGAACTCAGGAGTTTTTTCATCTTAGAAAGGTCTTGTAAACGAATCTTTACATTAAAGCTAAAACTTTTTATCGGAATTATCCCATAACAGACTAAAAATTAAGCTATTCCCTTTAACCATTTTTTTACCTCCAACTACATGGTGATTTTCGAAGTGGGATTAAGAGGATTTAATTGTCAAGGCTCCTTTCATTTTAAAATATCTTTTACTCTTTTTTTCCTGCCAATCCGCTCTTGATTCAGACCTACCAAATCTCAAAGGTCCCCACCACCCCTCTTTTTTCTTGAATCTTGTCTCTTGTTTCTTGTTTCTTGTTTCTCAGCATCTCGCTTCTCGTCTCTGAACTCTCGCTTCCAAAAATTAATGCCTCAATTTCTTATGTATATAATTTTTTTATATATTTGACTTACTGATGCATAAAAACGCTATGTCAAATAACAATTTAATTAAAGGAAGCCTGCAAACCATAATCCTCAAACTCCTTGAGGAAAACGATAGAATGTACGGCTACGAAATCACACAAAGGGTCAAAGAACTGACGGAAGGGGAGATTAAGATTACAGAAGGCGCCCTCTACCCTGCCCTTCACAAGCTGGAAGCTGAAGGGATGCTGACCACAGAAATACAGCAGGTAGACAACCGAGTAAGAAAATATTACAGCTTGACCAAGGATGGCCAAAAGGAAGTCAGTGCCAAGATGTCCGAGTTGCAGAGCTTCGTCGGTAACTTACAAAGGATTCTAGATCCTGAATGGAAGCCGGGTTTGGCTTAAAGGGTTCACGCGACGTTCGCAACGAATGACGCAAGGAACGCTAAGAAATATTGAACAATAATTAAAAAGTTAATAAAAGCTGAAAAAGTACTCGTAGCGCACGTGGCGAAAACTTTGCGCCCGCTGCGAGAAACAAAAATTTATGCGCCAACTAACTGACATAGAACTACAGGAAATCCGAAACAGCATCAAAAAGAAAGTTCTTTATTCCGCAGAAATCATTATGGAAATCTATGACCACTATGTAAGTCATTTACAAAATTATCCCGAAGACCAGTTTACCGAACAGTTGATGGAGTTAGATCAAAAATTCACCTACTCTTATTGCCACTCCATGCAGTCTAAATTAAATAAAAACATAAATATGGATATAGGAAAAACCCAATGGATGGTAATCAAAAAATATTTCTGCACTTCAAGGTGGGTTTTCTTAGTAGGGATTTTAGCAGTGGTATTTTTTGTAGCGACCCAAGCAAGGAGTGAGCGGGAGGTGAAATTTCTTTTATTCTCTCCTTTGGCTCTATTATTATTAATGCATTTAGCCCTAGGTTATCAGTGGATGAAGAGAATTTTCCCCATAAAAAAGACTTTTAAGGGAAATGGAGTGACCATTAAGTCTTCTTTTATGACACCCCTTTCTATGCGCTTGCATATGCCTTTGACATTGGCGAATATGATGATCTATTTCCCAAAAATATTCTTTGACGACTACGGTTTCCTGTTACTAATGCCAGCTGCAGCAGTTAGCATAACAATCTTATTTACCCTTTACGCGATTTCTCTTATGGAAGTCTGGAAAATCAAATCTAAAACGGCATTAATATGAGAAAACTCACTGACATAGAGCATCAAATCATCAAGATCCGTCTAGACGATCTCCAAATTGCTTATTCAGAAATTTATCTTGAATTATTGGATCATTATGTCACAGCGCTGGAACAAGAACCTGAAAATAATTTTATCAGAAAAAAGTCATCTCTTGATGAGAAATTTGCTTGGTCTGTGGTCAAATCCTTAGAAAAAACCCTGGAAAAAAACACAAACAAAAGAGTGGCCGGCATGCTATGGGATAGTTTGAAATTTTGGAACTATTCATCCAAGGAAGTTATCATCACCCTTTTTGTAGCTCTTATCGTAATGTTAGCTTTCTTATTCAAGGGCATTGAAGGCTTATTTTTGACAACAAGCATTTTATCCCTAGTCGGAATTATTGTAGCCTTAAAGAAACAAGGAAAAGGAATGAGTTTTTCATTCAACCCAAAAAGCCAAAAGCCTTTTGCTTGCGTAAGCAAAATAATTTTACAGCGGCTAGGGCTTCATTACGGAAGTTTGTCATGGCTTTGGGTAGTCCTCAGTAATTGGGGAGAATCTGATCCGGGACCCATAGGCACTACTTTAGGAGCAATAATTTGCGCTAGTATTTTACTTTACAATTTTTCTTTAATAAAAGTATCCATCACCTACCAAAAACCAGAGCACTTAATTTTATCCTAATGAAACTCACCAAAGACCAAATCGAGCAACTCAAAAAACTGATCTCCTACAAAGGCTATCCTGAGATTGATGTACAGTACGAAATACTGGACCATGTAGCCTGTAAAGTGGAAGAGTTGATGGAGAACAACCCAGAGCTAAGTATACCTGATGCCTTTCAAAAGGTACATGCTTCTTTTGGGATTTTTGGATTTTCGGATTTAGAGGAGTCTTATAAAAAGATGATTGAAAAAAGATTGCTAGGATATTTTTGGACAGAATTGAAATCAAGTGTTTTCAGTCTAAACATAATATCCCCTATTCTCTTGACATTTTGCTACTTCCAAAGTGCTTATGTTATAGAAAAAAACTTCAGTTTCGGAGAGGGCAGTGCTTTAATGATAGGTTTCTTATTCTTGGTTATTGTGGTGTTATGGTGGTACTATGCCTTCAGCAAAGATTTCAAAAAGTACAAAAACTATGCATCATGGAGAGGGAACCAAGGTATATTAATGTTTACATACATACCGCTTCAGTTTATGATTCAGGGGTATAGGTATTTTGGGAATTTTAATTTACTAGAGCCATTTACATTAAGTTTATGGCAGATTTTTGCGGTTATATTTGTATTTGGTGGGATGATGATTCTTTCTGTTCTTCCTGCTGTTTTCCGAAAATCTTTAGAAGACACCAAAAAACTGGAGGCGGTCTACGAAACAGCTTAAAAAATGAATTTTAGGTAGTAAAGAGAATGATTCATTTAGATCGTCCATGCCTACGGCACTTCCCTACTCCTTAAGCTATCCTGATCCACGGCTTGAAAGCCGTGGTTATTACATCGGCCGCTCCTCCGGAGCTTTTTCCTACCTTTCTCAAAATTAGCTAAAAATTAAAAACTCTCCCCAATTAACATACACATGGATAAACATGCCAGGCTAAGAGTCAACGCATCTCCCCAAAACATCACTACCTAAAAAAATCCCAGTAGGTCGCATTATCTATTTTCTATTAATTTGAACACATTGTTATAGCAAACCAGGAGCCCCCATAAGTCCCGTAGGGATGATCGATATAATAACCGTGGGTTTCAACCCACGGATCCAGAAAAATAAATGCAGCCCATCAGTCCCGTTGGGACGGATGATAAAAACATTGCGAGTTTCATCTACCCTTTAATTTAAGCCATTAAAATCACTCAAGGATATAAATTTCAAGCAATAATAAAACAATAATTTTTCAACTGATTTTTATACATTTAATCCTCAATTCTTTAATAGGAAACTAATGAATAAAGTATTCAGCTCCGTCATTTTAGCTATTTGGCTATCAACTCCCATTTTCGCTCAATCCCACTGCGATCCACATCCACTTTTCAATATCCTTCCCAATCACAGTATTTCGGGTTGTGAGGAAAAAGAATTTGATAAAATGAACATGGAGTTTACTGATAAAGACGGTACTTGGATTCAATATGAAAAAGCTGGATATTTTTTAAAAACCTATTACAGCTTCGATGGAGATTGGGAAAAAAGACCTTCTAATGCCATGATTTTTCAAAATTATATCCAAGCTGTTGCATCCAAGGGTGGCTCAGTGATTAATGAGTCAAAATCAGTAGTCTTGCTAACCCTAAAATCTGGCAGTGATACTTGGTGGATACAGATCCAAAGTGACCAAAGCGGAACTTTCTCGGTTAGCGCTGTAAAAGAAGAATCGATGAACCAGTACATTGTTCTTTCTGCAGAAGACATTGCTAAAGAAATGAAGGCTAATGGTAAGGCTACTTTTTATGGGATCTTTTTCGATACAGACAAATCAGAAATCAAGCCTGAGTCCAAGGAAACTTTAGAGCAAATGGCAAAATACCTCGATGCCAACCCTCAGGTCAATGTATTTATTGTCGGACATACGGACAACAGTGGCTCTTACGAGCATAATCTTAATCTATCCGAAAGAAGGGCTGAGGCAGTGGTTCAAAACCTAATAAATACTTATCAAATTGCTGCAACTCGGCTAAAAGGCTATGGAGTTGCTTCCCTAGCACCTGTTTCCAGCAATTCTAGCGATGAAGGGAAAAGCAAAAACAGGAGAGTGGAGATGGTATTAAGATAAATCGAAAAATAAACGGGAGAAAACCTGAAATTTCATTTCAACGCAACTAGCTTGGCATAAACCACCAGATGTTGTTTTGACCCTTCTTTATTAAATGGCCTAAAAAACATCATTGGTTAGAATAGGAAAAATAACTTGACTAGATCGATCATTAAATCTTGGGATAATTGGTCAACTTGAGAAAAATTATTTCAAACTAATAAATAAAAACCTCATTGATTTTTTAGACTTAACGAATAATAACTAAACGATTAAATCAATTGGCATTTGAAAATGGTTATGAAAATGATTTTTGGCCCCTTTCCCTGCTCTATTTTTTTGATTGAGTTCAAAGCTTAACCCGACAAATTCCCCGAAAATGTAAATTACGAAATTCAAGAGATTATTAAATAATTAATTCTTAAGGACTTTCCCAAGGCAGCAAGCTGAAACCAAATTTTCTTCTTACCTTTGCACCCTAATTCAATTTTACAATGCAAAGTATTCGGAATATCGCGATTATCGCACACGTTGACCACGGCAAGACGACCCTCGTGGACAAAATCATCCATGCCTCCAAAATCTTTCGTGAAAACCAACAGTTTGACGATTTAATCCTGGATAACAACGACTTGGAAAGGGAAAGAGGAATTACCATTCTATCCAAGAACGTATCCGTAAGATATAAAGACACCAAAATCAACATCATTGACACCCCCGGTCACGCCGACTTTGGAGGTGAAGTGGAAAGGGTATTGAAAATGGCTGATGGGGTTATCCTATTGGTAGATGCCTTTGAAGGCCCTATGCCTCAGACACGTTTTGTGTTGGGTAAAGCGCTTGACCTTGGGCTTACTCCTATTGTAGTGGTCAATAAAGTGGACAAAGAAAACTGTAGACCTGACGAAGTTCAGGAGTCAGTATTTGAACTGATGTTCAACCTAGATGCCACTGAAGAGCAGCTCAACTTCCAGACTTTGTACGGCTCTGCCAAGCAAAACTGGATGGGACCTGATTGGCAAAACCCAACCGATTCCATTATACCACTTCTAGACGCTATAGTTGAGCATATTCCTGCTCCAAAAATCGACGAGGGAACTGTTCAAATGCAGATCACCTCTCTGGATTACTCCAACTTCGTAGGCCGTATTGCCATTGGCAGGGTAAAAAGAGGGACAATCAAGGAAGGCGCTCAATTGATGCTATGCAAAGCTGATGGTGTATTCAAAAAAGTGAAAGTAAAAGAACTTCATACCTTTGAAGGTCTTGGTAAAAATAAAGTTACAGAAGTTGTCGCCGGTGATATCTGTGCGGTAACGGGCATTGAAGATTTTGAAATCGGAGATACTTTAGCTGATTTGGAAAACCCTGAACCACTACCAAGAATCGCTATCGACGAGCCTACTATGAACATGCTCTTCACGATCAACAACTCTCCTTTCTTCGGTAAAGAAGGAAAGTTTGTGACTTCCCGTCACTTGAGAGATAGATTGATGAAAGAGATGGAAAAGAACTTGGCTTTGAGAGTAGAATCAACTGACTCCGAAGACAAATTCTTGGTCTATGGTCGTGGTATCCTTCACTTGTCAGTCTTGATCGAGACCATGAGAAGAGAAGGTTATGAACTTCAAGTAGGTCAGCCTCAGGTCATTTTCAAAGAAATCGATGGTGTAAAACACGAGCCAATTGAAGTTTTGGTCGTTGACGTACCTGAGACAACTGCTGGAAAAGTGATAGAGTTAGCTACACAGAGAAAAGGCGAACTCCTTGTCATGGAACCAAAAGGCGATCTACAACACCTTGAGTTCAGAATCCCTTCAAGAGGATTGATCGGCTTGAGAAACAACGTCTTGACTGCTACACAAGGTGAAGCAATCATGAACCACAGATTCTCCGCTTATGAGCCTTTTAAAGGCAATATCCCTGAAAGAAACAACGGTTCCCTGATCTCAATGGAAGCCGGCCCATGTACAGCATATGCGATTGACAAGCTACAGGACAGAGGTACTTTCTTCATCGAGCCAGGGGACGAGCTATACACAGGTCAGGTGATCGGCGAAAACTCCCGTGACAATGACATTGTAGTTAACGTACAGAAAGGCAAGAAACTGACTAACATGCGTGCTTCAGGTTCTGATGACAACACCAGAATCGCTCCTCCAAAGAAATTCTCTCTGGAAGAAGCCATGGAATACATCCAAAAAGATGAATACCTTGAAATCACGCCTAAGTCTATCCGAATGAGAAAAATCTATTTGGACGAGAACGAAAGAGCCAGAATGGCGAAGAAAGATTCTTAATTGTTGTACCAAGTACAAAGTACCAAGACAGAGACCCTGGAAGTTGAAAGACTTTTGGGGTCTTTTTTTGACCTTTGAGGTTTCCAAAAACCTCGTATTCTTCTTGAAAAGCATCAAGAATTGAAAACCTATTATTGCTCTTTTTTAAGTGATACCTTTCATCAATACATTTAAACCATCTCATAATCAAAAAAACCGGGCATTTCTGCCCGGTTTTTTTAGGTATTCAGAAGCGAATTCATTTATCAGATTTCTCTTCATTCTGAGATTTTAAAATTTGGCAATGACAGAAAGGAAATGACAGTCGGTGTACGTCATCCTTCCCTTAATAGTGGGAGATTCTTCACTGCGTTCAGAATGACGATCCCTCCATATCTGTCATTGGTAGGAAGGAATAATCTCCTTCCTTTTTTATCAAGAGACTCTTCTCCTCATCCTTCCTCCCTCATCCTTCCTCCTTCATCCTTCCTCCCTCATCCTTCCCCTACTCTCCCTGAGCCAAGCTATAGCCTCTCTCTCCATCGAAGGTATACAGGTGCTCGGTCTTGATAAAGTCAAAACCAAGTTCCTTGATCTGACGAAGAAGTTCTAAGACATCTTCATGAGTGATGGTCTTTTGATCAGCAGTTTTGAAGCGGCATCTCCAGTGATCCGTACAGAATGTCTCTGGTTGACCTCCTGGGAATACTTTCACACCTCTGTTGGTGATCAGGTGAAGTTTCAACCCATTGGCATCCGCTTTTCTCAGACCTTCGCCAATCACGTCAGGATTGCGTCCAGCTTCATCCCAATCAATAAACACATCCACTCCAACAAGTTCCTTCTTGGCTTTAGTTACGGGTCTCAATTTAATACTGATAGGAGAATCATCCGACTTATCAAAAGAAGCAGGAGTCATATTGCTTGGAGATTGACCGAGTCTTTCAATAACTGCCTGCGCAAACCCCTTGGTTCCGACTTTCTCTTTGGAAACACCTTCCTGGTAGATATCTCCGGTATGGATACCATCTTCCAGAGTTTTCATCCAGGCATTGGCTACCTTTTCTGCCACTTCAGGTTGACCTATGTGCACCAGCATAGAGATGGCACCATTCAACAAGCCAGAAGGGTTAGCCATATCTTTTCCGGCAATATCAGGAGCAGAACCGTGGATGGCTTCAAACATGGCCACTTCCGCGCCAACATTGGCAGAGCCACCTAAACCTACAGAACCTGTTACCTGAGCAGCGATATCAGAAATAATATCACCATACAAGTTAAGGGTCACAATAACATCAAAAATCTCTGGTCGCTCGGCAATCAATGCCGATCCGATATCGATGATCTTATGATCCGCTTCGATCTCTGGATATTCTTTGGCTATTTCATCAAAGGTTTTGTGAAAAAGACCATCGGCCAATTTCATGATGTTATCTTTGGTCATACAAGTTACCTTCTTCCTGTTGTATTTTTTAGCATACTCAAAGGCATACCTAATGATCTTCTCAGAACCTGGCTGAGAAATAAGTTTCAGGGTCTGATATACCTCCTCAGTCTGCCTGTGCTCAATTCCAGCATACAGATCTTCCTCATTTTCCCTGATGATAACCAAGTCGGTTTTAGGAAAATGCGTCTTTACAAATGGTGAATAAGCTTTACAAGGCCTTACATTGGCAAAAAGTCCAAAAGATTTTCTAGTGGTCACGTTCAAGCTCTTGAATCCACCGCCCTGAGGGGTCGTAATAGGTGATTTCAAAAAGACTTTAGTTTCTCTCAAAGAATCGAATGCCTTGGGCTCCATTCCTGAGCTAATTCCTTTTAAATAAACCTGTTCGCCGATTTCTATGACATCATACTCAAGCTGGGCGCCTGCCGCTTCAAGGATGTCAAGCGTGGCTTTCATGATTTCAGGTCCGATACCATCACCATAGGCAACGGTAATTTTTGTTTTTGACGACATATAATAAAATTAATTTGTTGAAAATTCGATGTGTTACAAAAATATAAAAATCTAGCCGACCTTAAGGGTAAACCTATTATAAATTAGCAGATATGTAAATTAATCGCTCAACCGATTGAATTCATTTTCAAGGCTGATTTCTATCAGAATGGATTGTATTTTTCTAAGGAATGCTTTGGGAATGCCTGAAGGCCTTGTATATTTGATCCCTAACCATCACCAAACCCCATGGCTGATAACACGAATATTCTTTCAGAAGAAAAAGACGGAATTCTTTACCTGACTATCAACAGGGAATCCAAGCTGAATGCATTGAATTTTGCGACATTGGAGGAAATCAGAAACATTTTTAACGAAGTCTCTGACAACAAGGACATCAAAGCTGTGATCATCACTGGAGCCGGTGAAAAAGCATTTATTGCAGGGGCTGATATTAGTGAAATCGCAGAACTCAACGAGCTCAATGCAAGAAAGTTTGCGGAAAACGGACAGGAAATTTTCAGTCTTATAGAAAATTGCCATAAGCCTGTCATTGCTTTGGTCAATGGTTTCGCCCTAGGTGGCGGATGTGAATTGGCTATGGCCTGCCATATGCGTATCGCTTCTGCCAATGCCAAGTTTGGGCAACCTGAAGTAAATCTCGGCATCATCCCAGGATATGGAGGAACCCAAAGGCTGACTTATCTGGTAGGCCGTGGCAAGGCCAATGAACTCATGATGACGGGAGACATGATCGGAGCTGAAGAAGCCAAATCTCTAGGTCTAGTCAATCATGTCTGCGAAAATAAAGAGGCCGCACTTGAAAAAGCGGAGGAAATCATCCACAAGATCATGGCCAAAGCACCTTTGGCTATCGGCATGGTGGTAGATTGTGTAAACTCAGTATTTATCAAAGGGGAAAACGGATATCAGACAGAAGCCAATAGCTTTGCCCGATGCGTCAAATCCGGAGATTATAAAGAAGGTACCTCTGCATTTCTAGAAAAAAGAAAACCGGAATTTAAAGGGGAATAAATCCCCTTTTATTTTTTCACCATGGGGCAACTAAAGCAATTGGCCGGACAGACTGCCATCTATGGCATCAGTAGTATACTGGGCAGAACAGTCAATTTTTTACTTATTCCCATCTACACTGCCTACCTGACCAAGGATGATGTAGGAGCCTACACTGCCCTTTATGGCTACATGGCTCTTTTCAATATCATTTTCACTTATGGGATGGAGACAACCTATTTCAGGTATGCCACCGGAAAAGGGCTTGATCCAAAAAAAGTATTTTCGCAAATCCAATCCCTTCTTATCACAAGTTCCCTTTCCCTGGGCGCCATCATTTATTTATCTGCCCCCACATTGGCTTCATGGCTGAATTATGAAGGTCAGGAACACCTTTTCCGCTGGATTGCCTGGATTCTGGCCATAGATGCCATCCTCGTCATCCCTTATGCAAGGCTGAGAAAAGAAAACAAAGCCTTTCAATTTGCATTGACCAAGTTGGGCAATATCCTGATCAATGTAGGTTTCAACGTCTTTTTCATTGTCATCTGCTATCATATATGGAAAGGAGAATGGCTGGCAAGTTTGGCCCCTTACATCAATGCGGTTTATAATCCGGAGTGGGGTGTGGAGTATATCTTTATTTCCAACCTTATTGCCAATGCCGCTATGATTCCGGTTTTATTTTGGCTGATCAAACAATTCCGTTTTGGATTTGATAGAAAATATCTCGCTCCCATGTGGCATTATTCCTTCCCCTTGCTTTTCATGGGTCTGGCGGGAACGATAAATGAAACTTTTTCCCGGACTATTTTCGAATATGTTCTGCCAGAAGGATTTTACCAAGGATACACCAGTCGTGAAGTTACGGGTATTTTTGGAGCCAATTTTAAGTTGGCGATCCTGATGAACTTGATTATTCAGGCGTTTAAATATGCAGCAGAACCCTTTTTCTTCAATCAGTCCACTGACAAAAACAGTCCTCAGACCTTTGCTACCGTCATGCATGCCTTTGTGATATTCTGTTCGGCTTTGATGATAGCCGTTTCTGTCAACCTGGACATATTGGGAAGTCTATTTCTCAGAGGGGAGGGTTATGCCATGGGAAACCACATTGTGCCTGTCCTCCTATTGGGATATCTCATGCTGGGTATTTATTTCAATTTAAGCATTTGGTTTAAATTGACGGATAAGACCAAATACAGCTTTTACATCACACTTTTGGGGGCTTTTGTGACCATTATAGTTTTATTTACATTGGTACCCTTATTAGGCTTGATGGGAGGGGCATTGAGCACCTTGATCTGCTATATGATCATGAGTGCAGTATGCTATTGGATCGGACAAAAGCATTTTCCTATTCCTTACCAGACCGGAAAAGGTCTTTTCTACCTTTCAGTTGCCTTCTTGCTGAGCTATCTCGGCTTCTATTGGGATTGGGGAGGACCGATTTTACAATTTATCGGAAGGAATAGTCTTGTGATTGCTTTTGTTCTTGTAGTTTTGCTTTTCGAAAAAAAAGAAGTGGAAAAAATCCGAAACAGGTTGAAAAATAGAAAAGCATGAAAGTACGCGTAATCAATACCTCCAAGCACGAATTACCGGAATACCAAACTCCCCAGTCAGCAGGATTGGATCTTAGGGCAAATATAGATGAACCCATAGAACTGCGTCCTCTGGAAAGAAAACTCATCGGTACCGGACTATTCCTGGAGCTACCTGCGGGGTTTGAAGCACAGATCCGTCCACGTTCAGGTTTGGCCTATAAATATGGGGTGACTGTTTTGAATACTCCGGGTACCATAGATGCCGATTACAGAGGAGAAATCAAAGTCCTTTTGGTCAACCTTTCCAACGAGCCCTTTACTATTGATGATGGCGAAAGGATAGCTCAAATGGTGGTAGCAAAGCATGAGCAGATTTCATGGGAGCCAAGTGAATCACTTTCTGACACAGAGAGAGGTGCAGGAGGTTATGGTAGTACAGGGAAGAAATAAATAAGAATCTTAGGTTGCTTGTGACGGCTCCAGGATATTGATTTGAATATACAGAACAAAAAGGCACCAAGTTTGCGTTATAGGGAAAGGAAAATGTGAGAAAATCAGAAATTGTAATACCTACCACCACATTTTATCCAGCCAATCCATTGAAAAGAAATTAAATTCCATCCGTGAAAATTATATCCAACTGCATACTTACGCTTTGTTTTTCTTTACTTATAGGCCTTCAGGCATTTGCTCAGGACAAGCTTACCAGAAAAGAAAGAAAACAGGAATTAGAACTCAGAAAAGCAGACCGTCTTTTCATTGACGGACAGCGTTTTATGATGCTGGAAGACTTTGACCGCGCCTATTTTTACTTCCAAAAAGCCAGAGAAAAAAATCCTGATGACCCTGCTATAAATTTTAAAATTGCAGAAATTCTCCTGAGAGCAAACCGCGTCGATGATGCTTTGGAATACGGGCTATTGGCAGTCGATGGTGATCCTGAAAACAAGTATTACAACCTTGTGATGGCAGAAGCCCTATCCAAGCAAGGCAAAGCAGGTGCGGCAGCAGAAATTCTGGAAAACCTGATGGCCAATACAGAGGAGAACCAGAACTACATTTTGGATTTGGCCTCTTTGTATCTGGGATCAGGTGAATTTGACAAGGCATTGGATGCTCTAAACAGGGCTGAAGAATATTACGGAGTGGTAGAACAGCTCACCATTCAGAAACAAAGGATATTCCTTAGAAAAAATGACCTTGAAAGTGCCATTCGCGAAGGGAAAAACCTTATCGAAGCACACCCTGGAAATTCCCAGTATGTCTTAAACTTGGTGGAAATCCTTTTTAACAACGGCAGATCAGAGGAAGCCTTGGCAACGGTGGAAGAATCCCTTAATAGTTATCCGAACCAACCTGAACTCCAGATGGCAGCTTATGCCCTTTACAAGGATATGGGGGACCTTGATACAGCAGAAGAATTGATCATTGAGGCTTTTCAAAATCCCGATCTGGAAGTTAATGTCAAGGCCGAGGCATTTTCAGACATCCTTCAGGAAATGAAATCTTCCAGAAGAGAAAAGTTATTGGATATACTTCAAAAACCACTTTTGGAGCTTCATCCCAACGAAGCCGATGTACTGACTGTAGTGGGAGACAGGCTATACTTTAATAATCAGCGAGCTGAGGCATTGGAATACTACGAAAAAAGTTTAAATATAGACCCTTCCAACTCAGAGGTGCTCCAAGGTGTGATTATGACCATGTTTGATTCTGGTAAAGATTTCGACAAGATCGAAAAATACACAGAGATAGCCGTGGACGAATTCCCTGAACGGGCAGAATTTTGGTTTTTTGATGGCACAGCCAAGCTCGCCCTAAAAAAGGCCGAAGAAGCAGTTTCTTCATTAGAAAAATCCAAAGAAGTCAACCAAGGAAAAAATAAACAGCTGGACATCCTTGTAAAAGGACAGCTTGGTGATGCTTACCACCAAATGGGCAAAAAAGAAGATGCCTACAAAGCTTATGAAGCTGTATTGAAAGAAAGACCCGATGATGAGCATGTGCTGAATAATTATGCTTATTTTCTTTCGTTAGCAAAAAAAGACCTGGAAAAAGCCAAAAGCATGTCCGGCAAACTCGTGAAAAAACATCCCAAAAATGCCACTTACCTAGACACGCATGCCTGGGTTCTTTTCCAGATGAAGGAGTATGAAGAAGCTAAAAAATACATGGAAATGGCTTTGGAAAATGAAGAAACCCCAAGCGGAGTCATGTTGGAGCATTATGGTGACATTCTCTATCATTTGGGCAAAAGAAACGAAGCTATCAGCTTTTGGAGAAAGGCAGAGGGAGGAGATGAAACTTCAGAATTTTTATTCAAAAAAATTAAGGATCAAAAATACTATGATTAGACCACTTTTCGCTTTGGTACTTGTTGTGGCACTCGGCTTTGCATGTGCCCCAAAGCCTAATCTTTACACTTCGGATGAAATCATGCAGGAATTTGAACCTGTGTATTTTGATTTCGAAAATTTCACTGCAAGAGGAAGAATAGTTATAGAAGAGCCTTCTGGTAAAACCACGAAAGGAACCATAAATATACGGGCGAAAAAAGATAGTATCTTTTGGTTTAGTATCACACCTGGACTTGGGCTTGAGGCTTTTAGAGGAGCTGTCACCAAAGACAGGGTCATGATCAAAGACCGGTTGAACGGAGAGGACATCAATATGACCTTCAAAGAGATCGAAACAATGTATGATCTTAGCCTCAATCTGGATTTGATCCAAAACATCGTATTTGCCAATATCCCACATGAATTCAGCTATCGTGACAGGTTGATCAGGATTGGGCAGTACTTTGAACTCACTCAAGCTAGAGATGGATTCAGGTTCCACTCCAGAGTAAATACAGGACACGGAAAAGTCGCGGAACTTACCAGCACATCTATGAAAGAGAAAGGTTCATTATTGGCCAATTATCATGTATTTGAAGATTTGGATAACCAGCCTTTTCCCAATCAAATGCTGTTAAGGCTCTCTTTCAATACTCCTGACGGACCTCAGGCTTCCATCATCAACCTGGAAATGATCCGTACAGAAATAGTCGACACTCCCCTATCCTTCCCTTTTAGGTTTTAAAGAATGTTGAGATTCAAAATTGCTATTATTTTTCTTATTTGCCTTTGCTGTACTCCGGCACTTTTGGCCCAGTCCCAGACCAAAAAATCCAGGGCTGAGCTGGAGCGCGAAAAAGCCGAAATACAAAAAAGGCTGCTTGAATTTGACCAGATCCTAAAAAAAACTGCTGAAACCAAAAAAGTATCGGTAGGACAGCTCAATGTCGTCAACAAACAACTACAGACTCGGGTAAACTATATCAATACCTTAAGTCGGGAAGTCCGCCTCATAGATACCGAAATCCGCGAAACGGAAAATAAAATTTCAGCTCTGGAAAATGACCTGAAAAATATGAAAGAAGAGTATTCAGGTATGATATACACATCATCCAAGCTCAACCAGGGCATGACCATGACAGCCTTCGTGTTCAGTTCTTCCACTTTCAAGCAGTTTTATATGAGGCTCAAATACCTAAAGCAATATTCCGATGCCAGAAAAAAACAGGTAGAACAGATCGAAAAAACCACTGCTGAACTCGCGGCCCAGCGGGAAAACCTTGAAACCAAGAAAAACGAGAAACAAAATATCCTTGCCCAGGAACAGCAGCAAAAGCAACAATTGGACAAAGCCAAACAAGAGCAACAAGGCATAGTCAATTCTCTGACCAAGCAGGAACAGGACCTGAGAAAGCAGATTGCAGCTGCCAAAAAACAGCAGGAAAACCTTAATAGAGCCATCCGGGCAATCATTGAAGAGGAAATCAGAAGAGCTGAAGCAGAGGCCAAAAAGGCAAATTCTACTGCCACCCGTTCATCAGGTAGCAGTATTCCACTTACGCCGGAAGCCGCAGCATTATCTTCTTCATTTGCAGGAAACAGAGGCAAACTGCCTTGGCCTGTGGAAAGCGGCTTTGTATCCAGACCTTTTGGCACACACCCCCACCCTACTGTCAAAGGGGTCACCGAAGACAATGATGGTGTGGACATACAGACCACGCCTAATGCCAATGTCAGGGCGGTGTTTGACGGGGAAGTCACCAAGATTTTTACTGTTCCAGGATATGGAGGCACCATTGTGGTCAAACACGGTGAGTATTATACCATGTACAGCAAGCTGAAAGTTATTTCAGTTAAGTCAGGCGATAAAGTTACAGCCAAGCAGGTGCTTGGGCAGGTATACACCAATAAAGATGGTGTGGCTGAGGTGCATTTTGAAACCTGGAAAGGACTTACTCCAATGGATCCATCCATTTGGCTTGCAGGGCGATAAAACAAATAATTCGTATATTTATAAAAAAAGCAAGATAAGCAGCCCGCTTTCCTTGGTGTAAGCGTTATGCTGTTATATCTTTGTAACAATTATAAATCTAAAATAATACGACCATGACAACATTGGGTTTCTTACAAAATATGGGCGGAGGCTCTATCATCCTAATCATCTTGGTGATTTTGCTGCTCTTTGGTGCAAAAAGAATCCCTGAATTGGCAAGAGGACTTGGAAGAGGAATCAGAGAATTCAAAGATGCAACCAAAGAAATTCAGGACGACCTTGAAGAAGGTTTGAAAGAAAAGAAGAAAAAAGACTGATAATCTTCAAAACTAGTAGACTTGGAAAAATTCCTCTCATTTGACGACATAAAGAAGTCGCTTGAAAATAGGGAAACCGATTGTAAAGCGATAGTAAATTATTACCTCCAAAACATTCAAACGAAGGCGCATCTCAACGCCTTCGTTGAAGTTTATAAGGATTCCGCTTTGGAGCAGGCTTCCAAGGTAGATGAAAAAATTTCTTCAGGAAAAGCAGGGAAATTGGCCGGAATGGTCATTGGCATCAAGGATGTCCTGGTCTACCAAGACCACGAATCCAATGCTTCCAGCAAAATCCTAAAAGGCTTCAAATCCCAGTTTACCTCCACGGCCGTCCAAAGACTAATTGACGAAGATGCCATCATTATCGGTAGGCTTAATTGTGACGAGTTTGGAATGGGCAGCTCCAATGAGAACTCCGCACATGGAAAGGTACTCAATGCTGCTGATGAAGAAAGGGTTCCAGGCGGTTCATCCGGTGGCTCTGCAGTAGCTGTGCAGGCCAACCTCTGTACGGTTTCTTTGGGAACTGATACAGGTGGATCTGTAAGACAGCCGGCGGCATTTACGGGATTGGTGGGCATCAAGCCAACTTATTCGAGGGTTTCCAGATGGGGACTTATAGCCTATGCATCATCATTTGATACGATTGGTGTTTTCTCCAGAAATGTCCCTGACAATGCTCTGGTCATGGAAGTAATGGCCGGTCCTGATAATTTCGACTCTACTGTATCCAGAAAAGCAGTCCCACACTATTCGGAATTACTGCATTTTGACAAAAGAGCGAAAGTTGCCTATCTGACCGAAACCATAGAATCCCCGGCACTTCAGGAAGAAATCAAAAGCAATACTGTCGCTGTCCTTGACAAGCTTAAAGAAGAAGGACATCAGGTAGAAGAAGTTCATTTTCCATTATTGAAATATGTACTTCCTACTTATTACATCCTTACCACAGCAGAAGCCAGCTCTAACCTTTCCCGATTTGACGGAGTCAAATATGGATACAGAACTCCTAATGCTCACAACTTGGAAAGTATGTACAAAAAAACCAGGTCGGAGGGTTTCGGTGAAGAAGTAAAGAGAAGGATCATGTTGGGTACTTTTGTTCTAAGCGCGAGCTATTACGATGCCTATTTTACCAAAGCCCAGCGGGTAAGGAGACTTATAAAAGAATTTACTGAGGATCTTCTCACAAAATATGATTATATTATTATGCCGACTACGCCTACTACGGCGTTTAAGTTTGGAGAGCATAGTAATGACCCTGTAGCCATGTATCTTGAAGATTTATTTACTGTCCAGGCCTCCGTTTCTGGAGTACCTTCAATTTCTATCCCAAATGGGAAAGACAAAAAAGGACTTCCTATCGGCCTTCAGGTCATGGCTAATTCCTTTAAGGAAGCTGAATTATATGCCTTTGCAAAATACCTGACAGATATAAACAGTAATTCATAAAAATGTCCTGACCATGAAAAAACACTTCATTTTAATCTGTGCTTTCTTAGCCTTCGTCGCAGCGAGTCACATTTCTTATGGTCAGGAATTGTATGAGATCAACAACAGTACGATCGAGGAAGAAACCATATCCCCAATATATCAATTTGAGTATATACCTGATTTCACTTATTCAGAAGTGGCTGAAAGGATCCGGAATATGGAGACTTCCATGCCCTTCGAGCTGAATGAAAGGATATTTGCTTTTATCAATTATTTCGCGGTCAGAAACAGAGATTACACTAAAATGGTCCTTCAAAGAATGGATACTTATTTTCCAATGTTTGAAGAAACCCTCGCGGCCCATGACATGCCTGATGATGTCAAGTTTCTGGCCATCATTGAATCAGGTCTTAATCCAAAAGCAAAATCTAGAGTGGGTGCCATGGGGCTTTGGCAGTTTATGCCGGCTACAGGCAGAATGTACCACATGCACACCAACATGGATATTGATGACAGAATGGATCCCGAAATGTCCACTGAAGCAGCTGCTAAGTACCTCAAATCATTATACCGGATGTTCAACGATTGGGAAGTGGCACTGGCGGCTTACAATTGTGGTCCGGGAAATGTAAGGAAAGCAATTAGACGGTCCGGAGGCAAATCCAAATTCTGGGACCTGTATAATTACCTCCCTAAAGAAACGAGAAGCTACATCCCTCAGTTTCAAGCCATGATGTACCTGATCAGACATGCAGAAGAGCACAATTTTGTCCTTGAAGAGCCCACTTACCCTATCGCTTATGAAAAGATCAATTTCAATCAGGAACTGGATCTGGAAGAGTTGGCCAACTTGACAGGACTATGCATAGAAGACCTAGAGCACCTGAATCCTTCTATCCAAAACAGGCTCATACCAAATTCAAACAAGCACATGGCTGTAAGGGTACCAAAAAACAAGGTGGACTATATCGCAGAAAACAAAGAACACTTTGCTTCCGCTGTGAAACTCACTTCAGAAAGAGCCATTGACCTTAGAATAGCCAGCAATCAGAACTCCAATCCTGCTGTAGCCAAAGCTGTGGCAGCAGCTAATTCAGGAGATAATACCAGGATAGCATATAAAGTCAAATCAGGTGATGTGCTTGGAAAGATTGCCCAAAATCACGGCACAACCGTCACCAATATCAAGACTTGGAATAATTTAACTTCAAATAACATCCGGATAGGTCAGACCCTATATATCTATACTAAAAATGGTAATTTTGAAAGTTCAATAGCCCAGAACAGTTCCAATTCCGGGAACCCAAAAGTATACACAGTCCAACCTGGTGACAGCTTGTGGCTGATTTCAAAAAAACTCAACGGGGTCACAGTAGATCAGATCAAAAAGTTAAACAATCTTAACACAAACCAGATTAAACCCGGTCAAAAGCTTATTATAGGTTAACTATTTTATTAGTAAAAACTTTTTTATCCATCTTGGAATTGATAACTTGTAAAGGGTTAATAAAATCGAACAATATGAGTATCAAAACAATAAGCACCGCAATGTTTTTATGCATTGCCGCTATGGCTTTCTGGAGCTGTGAAGAAACCGAAGAGTCCAAAAACTCTACCAAACCTAAAGCCAGAGGAGCTGTAGGTGAAATAATTCTGGCCATAGATTCCACCAAATGGGATGGGCCAGTGGGCCGGGTCTTAAAAGATATTTTTCAAGAGGATGTCAGAGGTCTGATCCGTGACGAAACCATGTTTGATGTCCGCAAAGTAGATCCGCGAGGAATGAACAGGATGCTCAAAATGGCGACCAATATTGTGTACGTCACCACTTTTGATGACAAAAAAGCAGCCAGCCAAAACATCAATGCTCTCTTCAGTAAAGAAGCCAAAGAGCAGGCTGCCGAAGATCCCAGCAAATATATTCTGAGAAGCGAAGATGAATTTGCCATTGGCCAGGAAGTGATATACCTTTTTGGTAATAATGAAGAAGAACTCATCAACAATCTGACCGCCAATAAAAGTAAACTTCAAAATCTTTTCCAGGTGCGGGAAAGGAACCGTCTGGAAAGAGTACTGCTCAGCAGAAAAAGCTCTGCTGCTAAAATGGCCGGAAGGGAATTTGGGTTGGAAATTAATGTTCCGGCATCCTATCAGATTGCTAAAGCAGATAACAATTTCCTTTGGCTGAGGCAGCCTACACCTAGAACAGACAGAGCGGATATAAGCTTGTTTTTCTACGAAACTGACTACACTTCAGAAGAGCAGCTTTTTCCAGAAGCGCTTTTAGAACTTAGAGAAAAGATCACCAGACAGCATATCTATGGGGATCCCAATAACCGGAACTCATATTTGGTCACCGAAAGGGTTGACCCGAGCCCGGTATTTAGTAATTTCAGTATAAACAATAATTTTGCAATAGAAATCCGGGGAGGATGGAAGACCAACAATCTCAGTATGGGAGGTTCTTTCATGGCCTATGTCATTGTGGATGACAAAAATGGAAAGCTTTATTATATGGAAGGCTTTTTATACTATCCCAATGAGGCACATAGGGAAGCAATCCGGGAAATAGAAACCCTTTTGCTGGCTACTGAACTTTCACCTAGTGAAGATCAGGCCAGCTGATTTTATTAACAAAAGAAACCTTTATGGCCATCAAAATCAGAAAAGAAGATGCCCTGAGTTATCATACCCAAGGTAAACCAGGTAAAATCGAAGTAATTCCTACCAAACCTTTATCCAGCCAACTTGACCTTGCATTGGCCTACTCTCCAGGAGTAGCAGAACCTTGCAAAGAAATAGAAAAAGACAAAGAAAATGTCTACAAATATACCGCTAAAGGCAATCTTGTAGCAGTAATTTCAAACGGGACAGCCGTATTGGGACTAGGAGACATTGGACCCGAAGCTTCCAAGCCGGTGATGGAGGGCAAAGGCGTTTTATTCAAGAAATTTGCAGGAATTGATGTTTTTGATATTGAAATAGATGAAAAAGATCCCCAAAAACTCATCCAGATCATCAAATCCTTGGAGCCTACTTTTGGTGGAGTCAATTTGGAAGATATCAAAGCACCTGAATGCTTCGAAATAGAGCAGACACTCAAAAGAGACATGAATATCCCGGTCATGCACGATGACCAGCATGGCACTGCGATCATTTCCGGAGCAGCCCTTCTCAATGCATTGGAAGTAGTGGGAAAGCAAATTGGGGAAATCAAACTTGTTGTCAATGGGGCCGGTGCTTCTGCAGTATCCTGCACCAGGTTCTATATGAGTCTGGGTGTCAAAAGGGAAAACATTGTCATGTGTGACAAAGAGGGTGTCATCCGAAATGACAGGGTAAACCTTGATGTTATCAAGAAAGAATTTTCCACACACAGAGATATCCATACTCTGACTGAGGCTTTGACAGATGCTGATGTTTTCCTTGGACTTTCTGCTGGAAACATCGTATCACCTGATCAAATCAAAAGAATGGCCAAAGACCCTATCGTTTTTGCATTGGCCAATCCTGATCCGGAAATCGCCTACGACCTGGCCATGGAAACTAGGGATGACCTGATCATGGCTACAGGAAGATCCGATTACCCAAACCAAGTAAATAACGTACTTGGATTCCCGTACATTTTCCGCGGTGCCTTGGATGTACGCGCTACAGCCATCAACGAAGAAATGAAACTTGCAGCGGCTAAGGCCATAGCAGCTTTGGCCAAAGAACCGGTTCCGGAAATTGTAAATAAGGCCTATGGTGATGCCAAAATGGCTTTTGGAAGATTTTACCTCATTCCAAAACCGCTTGATCCAAGACTCATCACTACCATAGCCCCTGCTGTGGCAAAAGCAGCTATGGAATCCGGAGTTGCCAAAACCCTGATTACTGACTGGGAAGGTTATGAGCTAGAGCTACAGGAAAGAATCGGAATTGATCAAAGACTGATGCTAAGGGTAGTGACAAGAGCCAAAAAAGATCCTAAGCGTGTGGTTTTTGCAGAGGCGGACAATGTCAAAATTCTTAAAGCTGTACAAGTCCTTAGGGATGAAAAAATTGCTATACCGATTTTGTTGGGAAGAAAAGAAAAAATCAACGAAATCATTGAAGAAAACAAACTTGAACTCAGTGGTGTACATATTGTGGATCCGTACACAGATGAAGATAGGCTCATCAGGTATGGTAATGTCCTTTTTGAAAAAAGAAAAAGAAAAGGACTTACTCCTAAAGAGTGCTACAGACTGATGAAAGACAGGAATTACTTTGGATCTATGATGGTGGAGCTGGGAGAAGCTGACGCGCTTATTTCCGGTCTCACCAAGGATTATCCAAAAACCATCCTCCCGGCATTGCATGTCATTGGAGTAAAGGAAGGAACCGATCGCGTAGCTGGCATGTACATCATGAATACCGAAAAAGGCCCGTTTTTCTTCTCCGACACTACTGTCAATGTAAATCCTACCGCTGAACAACTGGTAGAAATAGTAGGACTTACAGCAAGCGGGGTGAAGTTTTTTGATATAGATCCAAAAGTAGCCATCCTTTCCTATTCCAATTTTGGCTCAGCCAAAGGAGATGTGGCAGCCAAAACATCCAAAGCCACTGCACTGGCCAAAGCAAAATATCCTGACATGGTAATCGAAGGGGAAATGCAGGCCAATGTAGCTTTGAATGAAGAAATCCAAAAAGAAAACTACCCCTTCAGTAGCTTGATTGGAAATAGGGCCAACACCCTCATTTTCCCGGATCTTAGCTCGGGCAATATTGCCTATAAATTGTTGTCCGAATTAGGTCATGCAGAAGCAATCGGCCCAGTACTCTTGGGAATGAACAAGCCTGTGCATATATTACAGCTCGGTAGCTCCATACGTGAAATCATCAATATGGTAGCCATCGCTGTAGTAGACGCACAAACCAAAGGCAAAAAATGATCGCTTATTTAAAAGGCAAACTTGTACACAAAGACCCTACATTTGTCATCATCGATATCTCAGGTGTAGGATACCTGGTAAAAATTTCATTACAGACATATACAAAAATCAAGGATGAGGAGCATATTATGCTCCTCACCTATTTGCACATCAAAGAAGATGCGCATACCCTTTACGGTTTTAAAGAAGAGGCCGAGAAAAAACTATTTTTGAACCTGACCTCCATATCGGGAGTTGGGCCCAGCACTGGTTTGATGATACTTTCCTCACTCAGTGCAGAAGAACTGGAAACAGCCATCGTTTCAGAAGATTACAGAACCATACAAAATGTAAAAGGAGTAGGTGCTAAAACAGCCCAGAGGATTGTTTTGGAGCTAAAAGACAAAATCAAAAAAGAAAGCTTTTCTGATAGCCCACAAATGACTGCTGGGTTTATCAAATCTAACAATAAAATAAAAGAGGAGGCGTTACAGGCCTTGATTACCTTGGGGTTTCCGAAAGCTTCAGCCGAAAAAAATATAGCTGCGGTGTTGAAAAAAACAGGTACGGATATTTCCTTAGAAGAATTAATTAAAGCATCTTTAAAAACACCTTAACAACCTTTAAACATCAGGTCTTTTGTCCCGGCAGGATTTTTTCTCCAAATGCTTCCGTAATTACGCGGCAACAGTTTTTTTTCTGTTGACATGCATTGCCTTGCCGACCTCCAATAGCTTCGCTCAAGAAGTCAGCGCGGATACGACCTCCATTTCACCTCAGGACACTTTACCGGTAGCTGCACAGGACACTACCAATTTCATGAGATTGGACTCCTTAAGTAGACGAAGGATGCTACCTTCTTTTCTTTTGTGGCAAAATCTTAATACCAATCCACTCTATCCAGAACAAAATCCGTACCGACCTAGGTATTCTCCTTTTTATCCTAGCTCTCCTTCTACAGAAAGAGTGCAGGTAGAAGTGGATTCCACATTAAAATATAGGATACAAAATGAGCTGGACAGCGGAGAAGTAGACTCCGGTGTCATTTATGATTTTGATGAATTCTCCAAAATCCAGGAATACAAAGTCCGGCAGGAATACTGGAGAAGTCGGTCAAGAGGCATGGATGGAGACAGCCCGGTGACAGGTAGGGACCTGGTCCTGCCCATGACCAGCACACCACAGTTTGACAGAATCTTTGGCGGAGATGAGATCAACATCGTGCCTACCGGCTTTGTAAATTTGGACCTCGGCGCCATATTCAGGAGAATTGATAATCCTGCCATCCCCATCAGGCAGCAGCAAAATGGGAATTTTAATTTTAATCAGCAGATCCAGATGGCTGTCAATGGCAACCTCGGAGAGAAAATGAGGCTTGGAGCCAATTTTGATTCAAACAACTCCTTTGATTTTCAAAATCAGCTCAAACTGGAATATACAGGGTTCAAGGAGGACATCATCAAATCCATAGAAATCGGAAATGTGAGCATGCCTGTCCAAAACAGCCTTATTCAAGGAGCACAAAACCTTTTTGGTGTCAAGACCCAACTACAATTTGGAAACCTTTTTGTGACCGCAGTGGCTTCTACCCAAAGGGGAAGAAGAGATGAACTGATCATAGAAGGCGGAAGTCAGGGCCGACAGTTCGAAATCCAAGGGTCCAACTATGATGAAAACAGGCATTTTTTCTTGGGACACTTTTTCAGAGACAACTATGAAAGGTGGCTAAGAGGACTTCCCCAGATCCTATCCGGGGTCAACATAACCAGAGTGGAAGTCTACATCATGAACAGAGCCAATAATACTGAGACACTTAGAAATTTTGCTGCTTTCATGGATATGGGGGAAGGCACCAGAATTTTCAGGCCTGATAATCCAAACATAGGAACAGGTATCACTGGAGCACCGGCTGCCAATGGCTCTAATGACCTCTTCCAAAACCTTACTTCCAACTCTGCTTTCCGCCCCTTTGATACCGGTTCATCAGCCATTGAGTCTAACCTGCAACTTACCAGAGGTGTGGACTTTGAACAGGTAAGTGGCGCCAGAAGACTAGCTGATACCGAATTTATTTTTCACAGAGAGTTGGGATATGTATCCTTGACCAGGCGACTTCAGAACGATGAAGTTTTGGCTGTTTCATTTGAATACACTTTCAATGGACAAGTATTTAAAGTCGGAGAACTCTCAGAAGATTATCAAAACAGGCCTGAAAATGAGCTGATCTTTCTCAAAATGCTAAGACCAGCCCGGATCAACATCAATATCCCGACCTGGGACCTGATGATGAAAAACGTTTACAACCTCAATGCCAACCAAATCATGCAGGATGGCTTTCAGCTTCAGGTAATCTATCGGGATGACCGAACAGGCCTTGACAACCCTACCCTACTCGAAGGGCAAAATGTTGCCAATCGCCCACTCATAAGATTAATGGGGCTTGATAACCTCAATCCTCAAAATGACCCGGCCCCGGATGGCAACTTTGACTTTGTCCCGGGAATCACCATTTTCCCAGATCGGGGCCTTTTAGTTTTTCCTGTACTGGAACCATTTGGCCGAACCCTAAGAAACCTGTTTTTACCTAATGAACGGAACCTTGCTGACCGGTATGTCTTTGACACCTTATACCGAACTACACGGGCTGATGCAGAATTGGTCACCAGATATGATAAATTCTTCATTAAAGGGCGGCTTACTGCCGGATCTGCTTCGGAAATACTACTCCCGGGGCTGAATATTTCTCCCGGTTCGGTCATTGTCATGGCAGGTAACATCCCTTTGACCGAAGGTGTAGATTTTACGGTGGATTACAATATCGGAAGGGTAAATATCATCAATGAGAGCATTCTCCAGTCAGGAAAGAGAATCACAATCAGTTTTGAAAAAGCAGATTTGGTTTCTTTTCAAACCCGAAGCTTATTGGGAACCCGGCTGGACTATATGGTTAATGACAAACTCAACGTAGGGGGAACTTTTCTTTATCTTAATGAAAGGCCCAATATCACTAGGATAGCCACAGGATCGGAAACTTTGAGAAACTCCATGTGGGGTCTGGATGCCAATTACAATGATGAGTCCAGATGGCTTACCAAGCTGGCCGATGCCCTCCCATTTACCAATACGAAAGAAAAATCCATCGTACAGTTCAGCGGGGAATTTGCACAGCTACTCCCGGGCACCTCCAACAGGGTAAACGGCGAACAGGCTTCCTACATCGATGATTTCGAAACGGCCATCACGCCATACGGATTGGGGAATGCAGCAGCACAAACCTGGAGTCTTGGTGCTACCCCTAGAACAGATAATGATGATTTTGACTTGAGCGGAATAACCGAAGACCGCTTGGGCAATGCTTATAGAAGAGCTAAGGTCGCTTGGTACAACATTGACAATGTATTTTACAGAGAAAGTGGACCTGGAGTACCTTCCAACATCACCCGTGAAGACAGGCAAAACCACTATGTCCGAAGGGTAATCCCGCAGGAGATTTTTCAATTTAGAGACAGGGACGTAATCATTGTACCTGAGCCCTTATTTGAAATGGCATATTTCCCTCATGAAAGAGGCATGTACAATTACAACCCCAACCTGACTTCAGAGGGTTTTCTTCCAAATCCAAGGCTGAACTATGGAGCTGTTACAAGGGCCATAACTACTGAGGTGGATTTTGACAGAACTAACATTGAATACATTGAATTCTGGTTGCTTGATCCTTTTATTGAAGGTCCAAACGGCCGGGTTTTAGATGGAGTATTCAATGAAAACAATACTACCGGAGGTAAACTGAGGTTCAATCTTGGCGAAGTATCAGAAGATGTAATCAAAGACGGAAGGCATGGTTTTGAGAATGGCTTACCGGCAGATGGAGACCCAAGTGCCACCGCTACCACAGAATGGGGAAGGATTACAAGGCAGCAGTTTTTGATACCTGCATTTGACAATTCACCAGAGGCAAGGGAAAATCAGGACATAGGACTTGATGGCTTGGATAGTGATGAAGAGGTTGAATTTTTCAGGGAGCGCTTTATCAACAGGTTAAATGTGTCTCCAAATGTGCTTCAAGAAATTATAGATGATCCTTCCAATGATGATTTCAAGTATTACTTAGATGAGGAATACGACCAAAACAATGTGAAAATTCTGGAAAGACACAAGAGATTTAATGGAATGGAAGGCAATACCCCCATTACTTCCAACATCAACTTGCCTTTCACCCCATCAGGTTCCAACCTTCCTGACAATGAAGACCTAAACAACGACAATACCATCAATGAACTGGAGGCTTATTATGAGTACGAAATAGACCTACGCCCCAGCGAAATGGAAGTAGGCAGAAACTACATCATAGATAAGGTGACTTCCACACAAAGCGGCGATCAGGTCAACTGGTACTTATTTAGAATTCCGATAAGAACTCCTGACAGGGTTCAGGGAGACATCTCAGGCTTTAAGTCTATAAGGTTCATGAGAACTTATCTGACAGATTTTGAGCAGCCTGTAGTATTGAGAATGGCCAACTTCAGACTGATTGCCAGTCAATGGAGGGTTTTCCAGGAATCCCTGTTCGAAAGAGGCTTTTTTGAAGTGCCCGAGCCTGACAATTCCAACTTAACAGTAGGTGTGGTAAATATTGAAGAAAATAGTCAGGGTTCGCCAACCCAAAGCCCTTACGTGCTTCCTCCGGGAATCACACGGGATAGGGACAACCTAGCCGCTGTAGAAAGACAACTCAACGAACAATCACTAAGGCTTTGTGTAGAAGACCTTCAGGCCAGAGATGCCAGAGCGGTATTTAAAAATGCCAACTCACTGGACTTGGTACAGTTCGAGCGCGTCAAGATGTTTTTCCATGCAGACTCAGAGGATGCTGAAGATGGTGAAATGACGGCCTTTCTACGCATGGGGACCGACTATACCGACAACTACTATGAGATAGAAGTGCCTTTGCTTCTCACTCCTAGGGGTACAAGGGATCCACGGCAGATTTGGCCATTGGAAAACGAAATAGACATTGCCATTGACGAGATCGTCGGTGTAAAAATAGCCAGAGACAATAATCGGGTCCCTCTTAACCTTGCCTTTACTCAAGAAGTAAGGCAATATAAAGTCACGGTGGTCGGACGACCCGAGCTTAGTCTTATCCAAGGAATGATGATAGGAATAAGAAACCCTGGTGAATCAGGTGGAGCTTCCCGATCTATTTGTATCTGGGCAAATGAACTACGGGTAACTGGGTTCAAAGAATCCTCAGGCTGGGCGGCAAATGCTATCCTTAATGCCCAAATAGCAGATGTAGCCACAGTATCCACTTCCATCCGACATAGCTCAGTGGGATTTGGAGGGTTAGAAACCAGGCTATCACAAAGGGCTCTTTTTGCCTCTACACAATATGACGTTTCTGCTAACATCAACGTAGAAAAACTCCTACCTGAAGCCATGAATGTCACCATTCCTATGTATGCGAGTATTGAAAACACCACTGTAAGGCCGGAGTACGATCCATTGAACCCAGACGTTTTATTGTCTCAGGCTTTGGATAAGTTTGCCACCGATGCAGATAGGGAATTTTACAGAAGACAGGTCTTGGATCTATCCAGGCGGAGGAATATTGGCTTTTCAAATGTGCGGAAAAACAGAAATCCTGAAAGGGAATCCGCTCCAAAACCATGGGATATAAGCAATTTCTCTTTTTCCTATGCATACGGCTCGGTGCGACAGAGCAACATAGATACCGAAAGCTATTTGTTTGAATCTTATGTGGGGAACATTGCTTATGTATTCCAGCCAAAGCCGGCAATCCTTGAACCATTCAAAAATGCAGAATGGCTAAGCGGATTCAGGTTACTCAAGGAAACTAACTTCAATTTTTCGCCCACCTCAGTATCTGCAAGGGTAGATGTAGACAGAAGGTTTATGAGAACCCAATATAGAAATGAGTTTTTGACCACTGATGGTGTGGATCCTTTTTACCAAAAGAGCTTTTTCCTCAACCGTAACTATAATGTCAACTGGGACCTGACCAAAAATCTAAGAGTGGACTACAGTGCACGTGTATTGGCTGTTATTGACGAGCCCGAGGGTGCTCGGGATACACAAGAGGCGAGGGATTCCGTAATGGTCAACCTGAGAAACCTAGGCCGGCCTACCAATTTCAACCAGCAGGTAATGTTAAATTACAAACTTCCTTTTGACAAGATAAATGCCTTGGATTGGATTGGAATGGACTACAGGTATGGAGCCAATTACACTTGGATGACAGGAGCAATAGGACAAAGGGATACTTTGGGAAATGTGATCCAAAATACCCGGGACCAAGCCGTCAATGGCAGGATAGACCTTGTCAAATTGTACAATAAAAACGCTAAAATCAGGGCATTGAACGCACCAAAAAGACCAAGTATTCCTGGAAGACCATCTGTCAATGCCGAAGATACTATAGGAACACCTTTTACCAACCGGCTTATTAAATTCGTGACGATGTTTAAAGACATCAATTTCAGAGTGTCCAAAGTAGAAGGCACATTTCTCCCAGGTTATATGGAGAATACCGGACTATTGGGTCTGGACAGAAGCTTTATGAATCCGGGCTTTGGGTTTATTTTGGGTGCACAAGATCCAAGTGTACGGTTTGGCCTTGCCGAACAGGGAATCATGGCTCCGAGCACGGAGCTCACACAGGCCTTCAGGCAGAATCAGGCAATAAATATACAGGTAAATGCTTTGGCAGAACCTTTCAGAGATTTCCGGATAACATTTGAAGCTCGAAAACGGGAAACGGGTGAATTCAGCGAAATATTCCGAAACTCTGAAAGCAACCCTGGGCAATTCACCTCATTAAGCCCCAATAGAATGGGGGGATACAGCATTACCTATTCCATGCTGCGAACGACTTTCGCCCGAGACGACAGGAACAACAATTCTCCTATTTTCAGTCAGTTTGAACAATTCCGCTCTGTGATCCAAGAAAGGCTCAATGCTGCCAATCCAGGCGGGGAATATGCACTAAATGGCCAAGATGTACTTACATTGGCATTCTTATCTGCTTACTCGGGAAGAGACCCAGGAGAAATTGAGCTTAATCCTTTCCCTAAAATCCCCATACCAAACTGGCGTCTGGATTATAAAGGACTTTCACAGGTTCCTGCATTGAGGGAATATTTTGCAAGTATCAACCTGACGCACGGCTATGCTTCTACCTATGAAGTGAGCAATTTTTCCAACTCCCTTTTATACCAGACAGGATTGGAGCTTTTTAATCGCGTCAGAGAGATTCCCGGAGCCACCCTAACCAATGAATTTGGGGAATACATTCCGATCTTTGTGCTGAACCAGGTCATACTTACAGAGCGTTTTTCACCATTGATAGGTATCAACCTTCTCACTAAAGATCGACTCAACATCAACCTGGAATACAATACCGAAAGAAATGTGGGACTTAACTTCTCCAATGCCCAGGTGACCGAGCAAAACAGCAGAGACTTCGGATTTGATCTGGGATACACTAAAGCAGGTGTGAAAGTACCCTTTAAGATACAGGGGAGGCAGGAAGTATTGAAAAATGACCTCCAGCTCAGGCTCAATACCCGGGTCGTGGATACCCGACAGATTCAAAGAAAAATCGATGAGCCTGCCACAGTTACCAATGGCAACCTTAATTTACAAATTCGTCCGACAATAGGATATGTGATTAATCAAAGTTTGAATATCCAGTTTTACTTTGACAGGACAGTCAATGACCCAAGGGTCACGACGGCATTCCGCAGAAGCTCTACCGCCTTTGGTGGACAGCTGAGATTTAATTTATCACAATAGGTTTTTTGATTTGGTTAATCCTTGTATTTTTACCCACCTTAAAAAAAGCTCAATTTATGAATTTGCCTCAAGAACTAAAGTACACCAAAGACCACGAGTGGGTAAAAATTGAAGATGGTGTAGCTACTATCGGAATTACTGAATTTGCACAAAGAGAATTGGGAGACATTGTCTACGTGGAAGTAGAGACAGTGGGTGACACCATAGCTGCAGGTGAAGTTTTCGGTACTGTAGAAGCCGTCAAAACCGTTTCTGATTTATTTATGCCTTTGGAAGGTGAAATACTTGAATTCAACGACGAGTTGGAATCTTCCCCTGAGCTGGTCAACGAATCTCCCTATGAGGAAGGTTGGATGATCAAAGTGAAAATTAGCGGTGATCTCCCTGACGATCTATTGACTGCTGAGGAATACGGAGAACTGATAGGAGCATAATTGAATTTATCAAATCACAGAATATTACCGGCTATCATTTGGCTGATTATAGTTATTATAGCCCTTTTGACACCCGGAAACAACCTGCCCAAAGCACCGAGTTTCCCACATGCTGATAAACTGGTCCACTTTGGCATCTTCTCCATTTTGACCTTCTTATGGTGCAGAGTTGGAACGATTAATGCTGATTATCAGATAAATTGGAGAAAATTATTGACTAATTTGTTAGTATTTACAATAATTTTTCCTATCTTAGTGGAGTATTTACAGAAATACATTCCCAATCGGTCTTTTGAGTACGCCGATATAGTAGCCAATTTATTGGGGGGATTGGCAGGTTTTGTAGCATTTATTATTTTATTCAAGACAAAAAGTAGACTTGTATAAATAAAAATAAATGGCTACAATTGTTATCTCTAAAAAAGTAAAATTTATTAACCTTTATAAAGTACAACCATGGAAGCTAAAAAAACGCCGAAGGCGGATTTGACCAAAAAATCAGGAATGTTCCTGAATCTAGGTCTTCTGATTAGCGTCGGGTTGGTTCTGTTTGCTTTCGAATACAAATCATATGACGATTTGGGCTTGAAAGATTTAGGACAGGTAGCCGATGATTTCGAAGAACTACTGGATATTCCTATCACCGAACAGCCACCACCACCACCGCCACCTGTAGAGCAGCCGGTCATTCAGGAAATCCCTGATGAAGTAGAGATCGAAGAAAAAATCGAAGTAAACTTTGACTTGGATGTGAAAGAAGAAACTGTGATCAAAGAAGTAGTAATCGCTGATGCCCCAGTGGTAGAAAAAGCCGATGAAATCTTTGACGTAGTGGAAAACTCTCCGGAATTCCCAGGGGGTATGGAAGCTTGGAATCAATATTTGAGCAAAAACCTTAAGTACCCAACCCAAGCCAGAAGGATGGGAATTGAAGGTACGGTTTATGTAGTTTTCGTAGTAAATACAGATGGTTCCATTCAGGATGTAGAAATCCTTAGAGGTATCGGAGGTGGATGCGACGAAGAAGCTCTTCGAGTAGTATCCAACGCTCCTAAATGGACTCCTGGCAAACAAAGGGGACGTCCAGTGAGGGTGAGGATGAGACTTCCAATCAGATTCAAACTTGGATAACTTCCAAATTACAATACTTAAAGGGGCTTTTAGCCCCTTTTTTTATGTCTTGAAAAATTTATTTCCCTTGCCTTCCCAATATTTCTTCATTGGGCTCATTCGAAGTATAAGCATACATTTTCAATTGCCCGCTTCAAATCTGGCATACCTGAGACTTTTTCAGCAAGCCCTACTTAGTGAGCCTGGTAAAATCAGAAATCACATATCAATGTCGTTTAGATAAGACTACAAGTTGAATTTAAACTTTTCCAAAGTTGGGTTAAAAGTAAAAACAAACATTGTTTACAAATCTGAACTTTGGAAAAGTTACCCTAAACTAAACGACATTGAATCACATATACAAAAAATCCTGCCTGTCTAAAGACAAGCAGGCTTTTATCATTTATAAAAGAAAACTAGAATGGTTTCTATTTAATGATGCCCAATTCCTTACCTACCTCTATAAAAGCATTGATAGCAGTATCCAAATGATTTCTATCATGTCCGGCAGAAATCTGTACTCTTATTCTTGCCTGCCCCTTTGGCACTACTGGATAATAAAATCCAATCACATAAACTCCTTTTTCCAATAACTTCTCGGCCATTTTTTGGGAAAGCACTGCATCATAGAGCATAATAGGAACAATTGCATGCTCCCCTGGCTTGATATCAAATCCTGCTTCAGTCATTCTAGCTCTAAAATACTTGGTGTTTTCTTCAAGCTTGTCCCTAAGCTCTGTGGTCTCAGATAGCAGGTCAAATACAGCAATAGATGCTCCGGTAATGGAGGGAGCCAAGGTATTTGAAAAAAGGTATGGCCGGGACCTTTGTCTCAACAGCTCAATGATTTCCTTTCTTCCTGAAGTAAACCCACCGGATGCCCCTCCAAGAGCTTTACCTAATGTTCCCGTGATGATATCAATTTTCCCCATCACACCACAATGTTCGTGGACACCTCTTCCTGTCTTGCCCATAAATCCTGTGGAATGGCATTCGTCTGACATTACTACCGCATTGTACTTTTCGGCTAAGGCTACAATCTTATCCAATTGGGCAATAGTACCATCCATAGAAAATACTCCATCTGTCACAATTATCTTTTGCTTCGCACCTTTGGCATCCGCATCTTTTAGCTGTGCTTCAAGATCATACATATCATTATGTTGATATCTAAAGCGCATAGCTTTACAAAGCCTTACTCCATCTATGATTGAGGCATGGTTAAGCGCGTCGGAGATGATAGCATCTTCCGGCCCGAAGATAGGCTCAAACACACCGCCATTGGCATCAAATGCTGCTGCATAAAGTATGGTATCCTCTGTCCCTAAAAACTCGGATATCTTTCTTTCCAATTCTTTATGGATATCCTGCGTACCGCAGATAAACCTGACTGAAGACAACCCAAAACCATGTGAATCGATAGCACTTTTTGCCGCTTCGATAACCTTAGGATGCGAAGAAAGACCCAGGTAATTATTAGCACAAAAATTCAACACTTTCTTACCTCCTGAGATGGTAATTTCTGCTGACTGGGGAGAAGTAATGACCCTTTCCTTCTTAAAAAGACCTGCTTCTTCAATTTCCTTTAACTCTTGCTGTAATTTGGGTTTTAAAGTATCGTACATATTTGTTAGACTGATTTATTATAAAAACACTTGTGGAATATTAATGTTATTCATTCATTGATTTCACTATTTTTGCCCACGCAAACCCAAATATAATCAAAAAAGCTCATGGGCCTTTGGACCCGGGAAGTGTAATTTATCTTATGGAAAGAATTCTTATTATCGGCTCTGCTGGGCAACTTGGTTCAGAATTATCACTGGCTTTGGCGGGGATTTACGGAAATGACAATGTCATCGCATCAGATATCAATCCTGATAACCTTAAGAAATTTGATTTTTGCCGCACTCAGGTGCTGGATGTCATGGATAAGGAAAAAGTCAGAAAGCTGGTCAAAGAAGAAAATGTCAAGCAGATATATCACTTGGCTGCTGTACTTTCTGCAACAGGAGAAAAAAAACCACTCTTTGCCTGGCATCTCAATATGGAGAGCCTCCTGTTCGTATTGGAACTGGCCAAAGAATTCAACATGGACAAAGTCTACTGGCCCTCTTCGATAGCAGTATTTGGGCCCAACACCCCAAAAGTCAATACCCCTCAATATTGTGTAAAAGAGCCCAATACGGTATATGGTATTTCCAAGCAAGCAGGAGAGAGGTGGTGTGAATATTATTTCCAGAAATTTGGGGTGGATGTCCGAAGTCTCAGGTATCCAGGTCTTATCGGTTACAAGTCTCTGCCGGGTGGGGGCACTACTGATTATGCAGTAGACATCTACCATAAAGCCATTGCCGGAGAACATTTTGTTTCTTTCCTTAAGGAAGATTCCTACTTGCCAATGATGTACATGCCTGATGCGATCAAAGCAACCTTAGACCTAATGCATGCCCCTAAGGAAAAAGTAAAAATCAGGTCAAGTTATAATTTGGCGGCCATCAGCTTTTCTCCTAAAGAAATCTACGAAAGCATCAAAAAACATTATCCCGACTTCACCATAAGCTATGAACCTGACTTTAGGCAAGCTATAGCAGATTCCTGGCCGGACAGCATAGATGATAGCAGATCGAGAGAAGACTGGGGCTGGAAGCATGATTACGATTTGGAAAAAATGACGGCGGATATTTTGACCAACCTCCCTGAGTATTTGGTGAATTTCTAAAAATAAAAAAGAGGCGCAGGCCTCTTTTATTCTTTTATCTTCAGCTTATAGAACACGTTGTAATCTCTCTCTACCTCCGGACTGATATTGTCATTGATATAGATTGCTCCTTCTTTATCCAAAAACTCAATATTCCCATTCACAGGGAGTTCATTGATAACACCTATTTGCTGGCCATTCTTCACTAATATGTAATAGGGCTTAACGTATTTTCTGAAGGCTTCTTTATATTCCGGTAAATTGAAATATTGTTCTGACTTTGCTTTAAAAGCTTTAAGTTGATCCTCAGGAATCTTAGTAAAGAATTGCACCAAAGCATATTCTCCTGCATAAAGTAAATTGCTGAAAACAGGATGATTCTCGATTTCATTGGAATCATCCATAGAAATGCTTGGAAATACTTCAGGTCTTTTTGGATGGCTAAGTTCTATGGTTTCTCTTAGTTTGTTTTTATTCCCCATATCATATATAAACAATTGTGATCCAGCTTGGGGCAACAAGGCGTAGGATTCTTTACTGTCATGTAATGCCACAAATGACATCCTATTTCCTACATAACGCTGAGTTACCCTAGGCTCCCATGTGGGAGGAAAAGTCTCCAACAATTCATTTTCTGTAGTTTCCAAATTGTATCTAAAAACCCCACTTACCTCTTCATAGATATTTAAACCATGCACTTTAGGATCCATTTCTTCATTGGTGAAGAAATTGAGCTCTTCACCCAAAACCATGATCTGCCCATTTTCCAAGTAGGGATGAAAAGTAGTCCTACCTCTGTATAAAGTGATCCGGAAAAGATTATCTGTATTGTAAGGTGCTTTGATCATCTGATTTCCTTCTAAATCGTAAACAAAGTAGCCATTGAGAAAACCTTGAGCAACAAACCTTTTATCATCCAAAAACTTATAGCCTTGTGCTCCAGTACTTCCCACTCCATTTGGACCATCATTGGCCAGTTCAAAAGATTGGATAATTTGTCCTTTCAAGTCAGTCAAGAATAGATTTTTATTTTTATCAACTATCAGCGCCTTGCCATACTGCAAGTTAATGTCATTGATATACATGATAGAAAACTCTTCAACAACCAAAGAGTCAAACAATTCCAATTCAATTTCAGCGTGAGGATTGATCGGCAAATCAGTTTTTGCAGAATCACAACCTGACATGAACAATGTTCCACTCAAAAGAAGGGAAAGATAATAAGTATAAAATTTCATATAATAAAAGATTCAGTTGTACTCATTAGTGGAAAAAAGTTGGTTTTATATGACAAAACGGGTCATATTAATTCAAAAAGTACCTCAATAAAAAAATATGGCAGCACCAATAACTGTGATGCTGCCGTAAACCTTTCCTTACATTTTTGCTTCAATTGCCTCTGGATCAAAACCCAAAACCAAATCTCCATTAGGAAATTCTATAATGGGCCTTTTGATCATACTGCTTTTCTTGCTTAAAAGTGCTAAGCCTTCCTTTTCATTTTCCAGACTTGATTTCTCCTCATCTGTCAGCTTCCTGTAAGTCATGCCCTTTTTATTGATCAATTTTTCATAGCCTACTTTTTCGGCGAATTTCACCAAAAGTTCTGCGTCAGGTGCTTCCTTTTTATAGTCAGTAAAATGGTAATCCACTCCCTTCTCTTTCAAAAAATCGAAGGTCTTTTTCATGGTATTACAGTTTTTGATGCCGTATATCCTAAGTTCCATTTTTATGCTTATTTATTGGTGAATCTCTTTTAACGCTACATTATTAGCTTCCAATATCTTGCCAATAAGCTGATCTGAAAGAGCCGTAGAAAGAAATAAACTTTCGAATTGACTGGGAGCAAGATACACCCCCTGACGAAGCATAGATTGAAAATATTTACCAAAGAGAGCAGTATCAGAATGCTTGGCAGATGCAAAGTCCGTAACTTTCGAATTGGTAAAGAACAGGCTATACATACTACCAAGATGGTTCACGGTATAATCCAGTCCCAGTCCTTCAAGGCTGGATCTGATCCCAGCAACAATCTTATCCCCTATTTGATTGAGTTGAGTATATACTTCATCATGTTCATTGAGATAGTTGAGCATGGTAAGTCCGGCTGCCATTGCAATGGGATTACCGGATAATGTTCCGGCTTGATAAACAGGTCCCGCTGGGGAAACAAATTCCATAATCTCCTTTTTGCCTCCATAAGCACCCACCGGCATACCTCCTCCGATTATTTTTCCTAGAGTGGTCATATCAGGAGTGACACCGAACAATTCCTGGGCTCCCCCTTTGGATAGCCTAAAACCAGTCATCACTTCATCAAAGATAAGAACTATCCCCTCTCTGTCACAGATTTTTCTTAATCCTTCAAGATAGCCTTCTTTTGGAATAACTAGCCCCATGTTTCCTGGTACAGGCTCCAATATCAAGGCTGCAATTTCCCCTTTGTTGGCCGTAACCAACTTTTCTATAGCCTCAAGATCATTATATGGGGCCAAAAGTGTGTCCTTAGCTGTGCCTTTGGTCACGCCAGGCGAATCCGGATTTCCCATAGTAACCGCACCTGATCCTGCTGAAATCAAAAAAGAATCACCATGTCCATGGTAATGACCTTCCATCTTGATGAATTTATCTCTTCCCGTAAAACCTCTGGCAACCCTGATGGCAGACATGGTAGCTTCTGTACCGGAATTTACCATCCTTACTTTTTCAACAGAAGGCACCATAGCAACGATCAGTTCTGCAATTTCCACCTCCCTTGCTGTAGGAGCTCCAAAAGAAGTTCCATTTTCCATTGCTTTGATTACAGCCTCCCGGATCATCGGATGATTGTGTCCCAAAATCATGGGACCCCAGCTGTTGATCAGCTCTATATAGGCATTATCATCTTCGTCGTAAATAAAAGCCCCGTCAGCTTTTTTGATAAATATCGGGTCACCTCCTACTGCACGGAAAGCCCTTACAGGAGAATTGACTCCCCCTGGGATATAGTTTTTCGCCTTTTCAAACAAGGATTTACTTTGGGTAATCTGCATGAATTAAATCTTTATATTATATTTTTTGAATTGATCTTTATGATTGGGAAAGGAAAAATCCCTTCTCTGAATTATTTAATCTGATTCTTTGGGTCAAGTGAAACTTAGTCGTTTTAAAAGGTGGTAGACAAATGATGGTGGGACTTAAGTTAAGTCTTCAGTGAAGCAAAATTATTTGATTTCTACCTTTCCTTTTTCCAGTTTTAACACAGGAACAAACTTATTGCTTGAACTGTTTTTGAAATCCAATCCGTAAGTAACCACTCCATCCCAAAATCCCTTTTTGTCCAAATTTGCTCTAAGGTCAAAGCCGTCTTTGCTATTGATAGCGCTACCTATCCACTGAGCAAGTTCATACCCTAAGTGGGTATTGAATGTGGGGTAGGCGGTATAATTACTATAATACTTATCTCTGAATGAAGTCACTCTTTTGTCTCCAAGTCTGAGGGTATTGTTCCCAATAAAGTGGAAGTTTTCTGCCTTTATCATTTCAAAATTGGCAAAATTAAAATACAGCCAGCTGTCCATCACCAGAATCGGTGTGCTGATATTCTGGGATTCCAAAAAACCCAAAGCTGAAGATCCTATATTGGGATCATCTGTCAGAAGGATTACCAGGTCTGCAGAGGAATTATTTTCGCCATTAAGATGTAGGTTTTTGAAAAAATCTATCACTGATCTTCCATTCACATTTTCAGACCTGATGATATCAAAGCCAAACTTCCTCCCCTCTTCTTGGATTTGCTTAGCAAGTGTCTCGTCTCTCAAGGCTGAAGAATATGCCAAGGCAATCTTTTTACCTGGGATATTTTTTCTGGCAAACTCTACCACACCATCGGTGATGGCACTTACTGAAGGACGGAAAAGATATGCATATTGCATTCCCTGCAGTTTGTCATCTACATTGGAAAGTGGATTGATGAAAGGAATTTTACTGGTTTCAGCAAAATTACTCACAATTTCTACTTCCTCAGGGTATATAGGACCAACAATCACATCTGCCTGTCTAAGGAAGGGATCATTGAGTATGCTTTCCACCTTTTCATTGTCACGGGCGGTATCAAAAGTTTTTAAATTTACTTTGACTCCATTTTTTCTCAATTCTTCCACCCCAAGCAGAATCCCCCGATAGAGTTCAAAGACAAAGTTTCCTGAGCCGAGATTTCTTACGCCACTTGCTCCTGAGTAGTTGAAAGGCAACACTAGGGCGATATCCAAAACCTCTCCATTTTTATCAACTAGGGAGCCTATGTCTCCGGAACGGTTAATTTCAGCATACACTTCCCTTTCTTCAGAAGAAAAAATGGTTTTTCTATCCAATTGAGATTTCAAGGCCAGCATGTACCCGGAGTTATCATTGAATTTTTTCACGTTTCCCATCAAAAAGTCAAGGGGTGCGTCCTTCAAAAACTCAAAACTGGCGTTGGCCACCTCCTGCCTGAGCTTAGAATCGCTTATGGAAGATGCAGTTTCCAAGGCTTCTTTGTATTTCTTTTCCTGAAAGTATGACAGTGCCAAGAGGTATTTTGCATCTTCTGATTTGTTCCAAGCTCTTCGCTCTACCAAAGGCTGAAGTGTATTTCTTGTCAATTCAAATTGCCCATTCTGATATGCCGCAAATGCATAGTGATAGCTGGCATAATTGGAAAGCTGGCCAAAGCTGCTTTTATC
This sequence comes from Arthrospiribacter ruber, assembly GCF_019343195.1. Taxonomy (GTDB): domain Bacteria; phylum Bacteroidota; class Bacteroidia; order Cytophagales; family Cyclobacteriaceae; genus Arthrospiribacter; species Arthrospiribacter ruber. The sequence continues at coordinate 55,137 of NZ_RPHB01000010.1, read as the reverse complement.
CAAAAAAGGTTGAAGCAAATCCATAGCATCCTTGTAATTGCCGTAACCAATCAATGTCTTGGCTCTTTTGTATTCACTCAGTTTATCTTGGGCTGAACTGCTCGCAAAAAATGAGACTAAAAAGAGGAGAAGAAGGAAAACTCGTTTCATAAATAATTTTTTCTATTACTAGGGCAAATTCCGTTCCTTAAACAAGGCCTCGAATTTAACCCATTTCTTGCCAAAAGAAAAGAAAAATGCCACCTACAAGAGGTGGCATCGATTCCATTCTTTTAGATATCTTATTCCCATTCTATGGTAGCCGGTGGCTTGGACGATATGTCATAGACTACTCTATTGACGCCCTTTACCCTATTGATGATCTCATTGGACATTTTGCCCAGGAATTCATAGGGCAAATGGATCCAATCCGCTGTCATCCCATCTACAGATCCTACTGCCCTCAGTGCCACAACCCTTTCATAAGTCCGCTCATCTCCCATCACTCCTACAGATTGGATCGGAAGCAATATTGCTCCTGCCTGCCACACTTGGTCATACAATCCGTGATTTTTTAGCCCTTGGATAAAAATGGCATCTACTTCTTGGAGGGTTTTGACTTTTTCTTCCGTGATATCCCCCAAAATCCTGATTGCCAGACCCGGTCCGGGGAAAGGGTGTCTTCCTATGATGGTTTCCGGTATCTCAAGTGCCCGTCCTACTTCTCTCACTTCATCTTTGAAAAGGGTATTGAGAGGCTCCACTACAGAAAGCTTCATAAAATCAGGCAGTCCGCCCACGTTGTGGTGGGACTTGATGGTAGCCGAAGGACCTTTGACTGAGACGGACTCTATGACATCAGGATAAATGGTTCCCTGCCCGAGCCATTTCACACCATCGATCTTATGTGCTTCGTCATCAAAAACTTCTATAAACACCCTGCCTATAGCCTTTCTTTTTGTTTCCGGATCAGAAATCCCCGCCAAGGCTACATAAAAACGCTGTTTGGCATCTACTCCAATTACATTCAGGCCCAAAGTCTTATAAGACTCCAATACTTCTTCATATTCGTTTTTCCTAAGTAACCCATTGTCCACAAAAACGCAAGTAAGGTTTTCGCCAATGGCTCTGTGGATCAAGGTAGCAGCCACTGAGGAATCCACCCCTCCTGAAAGTCCCATTACAACCTTATCTGATCCGATTTTAGCTTTTAGCTCTGCGACCGTATTGTCGATAAACATGTCAGAAGTCCAGTCCTGAGCACATCCACAGATACCCACTACGAAGTTTCTGAGCAAGTTTTTCCCTTCCAAGGAATGGGTTACTTCAGGATGAAACTGTATCCCATATGTCTCTTCATTCTGAATTTTGAAAGCAGCCACCTTCACAGAAGTAGTACTCGCAATCACATCAAAGCCAACGGGCAACGTTTTTATCGTGTCACCATGAGACATCCAGACCTGTGAACCATGAGTCATTTCTTTCAAAAGATCATAATGTAGGTCTATGTGATCAAGATTTGCCCTTCCATATTCTCTTATTTCAGAAGGAAGCACTTCTCCTCCATATTTTTGTGCCAAAAGTTGAGACCCATAACAAACGCCTAATATGGGCAATTTGCCCCTTAATGCATCCAAATCAAGATCTGGAGAGCCTTCATCTCTCACCGAACAGGGACTTCCTGAAAGGATAATCCCTTTAATATCCGGGGTGATTTCAGGAACATTGTTGTAGGGGTGGATTTCGCAATAAACATTAAGTTCCCTTACCCTGCGGGCAATCAACTGTGTGTATTGGGAACCAAAATCTAGGATGAGTATCTGTTCTGCCATGCGCAAAGGTACATAGGCATCCTAAAAGGAAAAAGGATTGCCGAAAAATTCAGAAGATTATTTTGCCTTCCAAATTCAAACTCAATCAATCCTGACCCTAAACGCCTTTCTTGGGTTGAGGATGAGCATCAGCTCAATGTCGCTTTGGGTAAAACCTTACTCAAATAGACTGGGAATAAGTTCGTCAAAAAGACTTGTATACCCCTTAAACCCGCATTGATCGGCTTCTCTAGGACTGAACCAACATGCATCATGGGAAAAATACCAAAAAGCTCTTAATTATCCTCTAAGTTACTGTTTTCCCCTTCAAAAAGTGTTTCCAATGCCACTGCCTGAATTTTTTCTACTTCTTCCAGATACCTTCCAAAAACAGCCGTACTACCATGAGTGAGGTAAACCTTTTCGGCCTCCGAAGCTTTTATGGCAGTGATCAACCCTTCCCAATCAGCATGATCCGACAAAACAAAGCCTGCATCAGCCGCACGCCTTCTTCTGGCACCTCTGACATTCATCCAACCAGAACAAATAGCGGTGCGATACGGGGAAAATTTCTTCATCCAAGGTGTCCCCATTGCGGAAGGTGGAGCGATAATCAAAGCCCCCTGAAATGCTGATTTAGGAATTTCTTGTGTCACTTTTGGGATATCCGGAATTTCCAGTCCACTTTTCAGAAGTGCCTGATTGGTGTTCCAAATGGCTCCATGAGCATATACTGCACCAATGGAATAATCCAAGTTGGCCAAAATCCTCTGGGCCTTGCCCAAGGAGTAGGCAAAGACCACTGAGTTAAACTCTTTTTCTGCATTTATACTCCACCAAAAATTCATGGCTTCAAAAATCTTTTCCTGTGGTTCCCATTTGTATATCGGCAACCCAAAGGTGCATTCCGAAACAAATTCATGGCACTTCACTGGCTCAAATGGTGTACTTAAAGCATCATTTTCTGTTTTGTAATCCCCGCTAATGACTGCTATTTCTCCTTTATACTCCAACCTGACCATAGCAGATCCCGGAATATGTCCTGCTGGATGAAGTGAGATTTTAACTCCATTTTCCAAAAAATGCTTTCCATAATCCACTGTTTCAATAGAAATATCCTCTCCAAGCCGGAGCTTCATCACTTCTTTGGACAAGTGATGCGCTAAGTAATGCTTCATTCCCCAGCGGGAATGGTCTGCATGCGCATGCGTAATAACTGCTTTGTTGACCGGCCTCCATGGATCAATGTACAAGTCGGCTTTGCTACAATACAGGCCTGCAGGTGTCAGTTCTAGCAGCGACATCAGATTTCCTGTAATGGTTTTCCAGGTTTGGGATAGCTTAGCCTTGCCAATTTTTTCCCAAGGTAATAGGTATCCAAACCTGAACAGGTGACGGTGCCTAATTTTTCAAGATCGAGTGAACCATCTGCGTTCAGCCCTTTGTCTTCTACATATACATGCTCAATGCTTCCTACTACCAAAACTGTCTCATTGACTTGAAGAGTAATGGACTCTAACAGACTACAGGCAACTTTTACCGGACTGGATGCTACGAATGGAGCAAAAAAGTTATCAAAGTATACTTCCTTTAATCCCACCGCCTCAAACTCAGATTCTTCGTACCTGGCCGCTGTCTGATGGGCTTCTTTGTAAAATTCCTCTGTGACATGATTTAGAGTAAAAAAACCGGTTTCGAGGATATTTTCCAGTGTGTGCCTCTCTACAGTGTGCGGCCTGAACAAAACTCCTACTGTAGGTGGTGTAGCACCAATATGAAAAACCTGGCTGAAGGGCGAGAGGTTGGTTGTGCCGATTTTATTTTTTGTCCCAATCAGGTTGAGACTTTTGTAACCTGAAAGAGAATTGATCAGGTCTCTTCTAAAAAATGATTCAGCCTCCAAAATGGAGGCTTTGTCAAAATGTCTGATCATATCAATATCGCTTCTTCAATGGAGTTACAATATTTGATATCCAATCGGTCAATGATATTTTCCGGATTGTTTTTCATGATTTGCTCCTTTGCTATCATTACCATTTTTTCGAACCACTTTTCCTCCGGAAGAATCTTTCTATGCTTGGTTATTCCTTGATCAAGCATTTTGTTTTTCCAATGTAAAAAGTACCATTCCATACTTGGCTGATGGAAGGCTCTTAATGACCTTTTATCAAAAATAAACTTTTCATATTTCCCATTCTCTACTATGGAAGTAATTTGATTAAAAGTTTCCTTAAAATCATCAATAGGAATATAATCTGCCAACAATTCACAAATAATCGTACCTTTTTCCAGGTTGGAGTAGACTTTGGCATATCTGGCCTCAAAAAGCATTTCGAAATTATTGGATTCTATTGCATTTGCAGTGGTATTCATGACACGCTATGATAGATTGGTTAATGAAATGAACGGTTTTTGGTGTTCTTACCATTGGAAACTTCCTCTTTAAAGCTCCCTAGATTTTCTTCTAAACGAATCGCATAGTCCAGGGTTGTCTTAATCAGCTCTTGTTGTGACTGAATCTGCTCTTTTAACCTGGACAATTCTTTGTTCATATCAGCCAATTTGGCCTCATATTCTCTTTTCAGGCGCTCTTTCTCAAGCTTCGCCTTTTCCAATTCTTCCTTGAAAATCAAAAATGATTCCGGTGGAGTCCTCATAATAATCGTACTTTAAACTCTTGGGACTATACCCATACTAATACTACACAATTTTGAGTTCAATTGTTTAAGATACAAGCGGAATGTTTTTTTACTTTTTTTCATTTTACCGAAGACATCCCGCCATCCACATGCAATATCTGACCAGTCATCCAAGCTGAATCTGATCCTAATAAGTACATAGCCGCAGAAGCAATGTCTTCAGGCTGACCATATCTTCCTAGAGGATGCCTTTTGTCAGAGGCAGCTTTTTTTTCCTCTGTCCCTAATAATTGAGAAGCCAACGGGGTCTCTGTGAGAGACGGCGCAATGGCATTCACCCTGATTTTATTAGGTGCCCACTCCGCAGCCAATGACCTTGTGAGTCCTTCAATAGCTCCTTTGGCACTTGCTATAGAAGCGTGAAAACCCAAGCCAACTTGTACGGCTACCGTACTGAAAAGAACTACTGATGCTGATTCAGATTTTTTGAGACCTTTCATAGCTGCTTGAAGAACTTTTACTGCTCCTAAAAAATTTACTTCTAAATCATTCTGGAAGTCAGTTAAAGAAAAACGGTGAAATGGCTTAAGGTTTATAGTTCCGGGACAATATACCAAACCATCAATTTGATCAGGAAACTTACCTGAGAAATCATCCTCTGATGTGACATCTATTTTTTGATCTCCTTCCGCACTTCTTGAAAATGAGAACACATTGGCCCCTGCATTTTGAAGATTTTCTACCAAAGCTTTACCTATACCGGAATTCCCTCCTATGACTATTATATTCTTATTTTTCATAACTTTTCTTTAAGTATAAAATCAAATTGGGAGCATAATTGTTTGTCACATTGGGCACTGATTTCTAAAAAAAATCCAAAAAAAGTATGAAGAATCAAACATAAAAAAAGCCAGACTTTTTAGCCTGACTTTCTGTTGGTTTACTTTTCAATTTAATGTTACAAGCTGATATATTTCATAAACTCAGCCTTGGAATTTTCATCAGTTTCAAACTTACCGCTGTAAAAAGAAGTAACCGTACTGCTATTTACATCCTGAATGCCTCTGCTTGACACACACATGTGATGCGCGTCTATCACAACTGCCACGTCTTCTGTGCCTAGAATCTCCTTTAACTCATTACCGATCTGCATAGTCAGCCTTTCCTGAACTTGTGGACGTTTGGCAAAATACTGTACAATTCTATTGATTTTGGAAAGTCCAATTACATTGCCATTTGAAATGTAGGCCACATGAGCTTTGCCATAAATAGGAACGAAATGGTGCTCGCAATTGGAAAAGAAGGTGATATCTTTTTCCACCAACATCTCTTTGTACTTATATTTATTCTCAAAGAGTTTGACGTCTGGTTTATTTTTTGGATCCAATCCGCTAAAAATCTCTTTGATGTACATCTTGGCCACTCTTCTAGGAGTACCTTTCAAGCTATCATCTGAAAGATCCAGACCTAAAACATGCATGATTTCTTTGAAGTGCTTCTCTATCAACTCCATTTTAAGTTCATCATCCATCTCAAAGGCATCCTCTCTTAGTGGAGTATCATGAGAAGTTCCAATATGTTCATCTCCGATTTCGTCTATGTCGTGGGTCAGATTAATTCCCATCGTATTCAACAAAGTTTCTTTCTGTTTCATATAGTCGTATGATTAACTCAAATTTATTATCAATTTTTTCTCTTAGAATATTCCAAATAACCACCGCAATATTTTCCGCAGTAGGGTTGATATTTTTGAATTCTTTGGTATCCAAATTCAGATTTTTATGATCAAATCTATTCAAAACGTTGTCTTTGATCAGATCGCTGAGGATTTTCATGTCATAAACATATCCTGTATCTGCATCTACCGGCCCTATCAATTTGACAATCAATTCATAATTGTGTCCATGATAATTCGGGTTATTGCATTTTCCAAAAACTTGCTTGTTTTTTTCGTCAGACCAAGAAGGGTTGTGTAATCTATGGGCGGCATTAAAATGCTCTTTTCTATATACTGCTACTTTCATTATCTAACAAACCCTAAGAAAGGATTTTTTGTTTAATTTTTATATTTTTTCTTTAAACAAAATCAATGATCAACTGATTTTGAACACACAACACATCAGAATAATTTATCGACAATTCAGACTGCATAACATGAATTGTTTCTCAAACAGTTCCAATTTAAATATTGGCCAAATCCTTCCATTTAAACCCAAAATTCTTGCCTTCCTAACGATTTGATTTGCAATTCCTTAATCAGAAAGCTTTATTTGAGGTCAAAGTAAAAAAACTTTATGCGGATCACCCTAATTCTGTTTTGTTTTTTCCTAAACCTTTATCATAATAACACTTTATCAATTAGCGTTGAGGAAGAGTTGTCAAGCAGCAATAACTCAGGTTACCTAGATCTGCTAATCTCCAAAAATACAGCCAAAGACACAGCTTTACCACAGTTAAGCGCACTTCAGCTTGCTTTTGAAGGGTATCAAGCCATGATCTCAAGTGAAATAATAAGTAAGAATGCTCCTTTGACTATAATCGACTATTCTCTTCCTTCTACACAAAAAAGATTGTGGGTCATTGCTCCTGCCTCAGGTGAAATAATATTTCATGAATATGTAAGTCATGGAAAAAACTCAGGTGATCTACATGCAGAAAAGTTTTCAAATGCCCCCTCTTCATTTCAAAGCAGCTTAGGTTTTTTTGTCACTGCAGAGACTTATCAAGGCAAACATGGCTATTCCCTTCGTCTGGATGGTATAGAGCTTGGGATTAACGATAAAGCGAGGGAGAGAGCTATTGTGGTCCATGGTGCAACTTATGCCAATGCTGATTTTATCGAAAAAACAGGACGTCTGGGAAGAAGCCTAGGATGTCCCGCCCTTCCAACTGACAGTTCAACAAAATTTATAGATTTGGTAAAAGAAAAATCATGCCTTTTCATCTTTGCCAATGATCCTGAATACCCTGCTGCTTCCAAGATTTTGAAAGGTTAATTTTTTCTTGGCTGCTTTAGTGCTACAAAAATTTCATTGTCTCTGGAATAAATATCTCTACGGTAAAAAAGCTTTCCTTTTGAATCAGACCAATACGTCAGATACAGAATGACTACGGGAATCTTCCTGTTGAGCATTACCGTCCTTTCCCTATCCTGCTTCATGGCAATCCGAATCTGGTCATCCGTCCATTGGGAATCATAAGAAAGGAGCACTTTGGCAAGTTCAAAAGGTTTTTGAATTCTGATACAACCATGACTCAAAGCCCTGTCTTCTCTTACAAAGAGGCTTCTGGAAGGAGTGTCGTGAATGTATACGCTGTACTTATTGGGAAACATAAATTTCACCAATCCCAATGAATTTTGCTCTCCAGGTTCCTGCCTTACTGTGTAAGGAAACTCTCGGGGATTTACCTTACTCCAATCTATTGATGATGGGTCCACCTCCCTGCCTGTGGAAGTCAATAATTTCATATTTTTCTTCCTGAAATATTCCGGATCTTTTTTGGCTGCAGGTATGATTTCCCCTCGGGTGATGGATACAGGTACAGTCCAAGTAGGGCTGAAAACAATGTAAGACATCTCCGCACTGAACTGTGGAGTGGAATGATAAGTCTTTCCTACAATGACCCTAGAAGTCAGTAAAGTGTCTCTACTCTGAATGTAGTCCAGCTGGAAATTGGCTGTATTCACCAAGATCAACTCCCTATCTTTGATATCATCAGGAAGCCACCTTAGCCTTTCAAGATTGACAGAAGCTTGGGCTATCAGGTCTGAAGGGCTTTGATTAAGTGCATGAAGAGTACCCTGACCGATCACTCCATCCGGTTCCATTCCATGGCGAACCTGAAGCTGTTTGATACCATTTTCGGTGAGCTGATCATAAACCTTTTCTTCTGATTCAAAATCATCCAAAAAACCCCAAAAATGGAGTCTCTTTCTGATTTCTGGCAAGGAATTGTGACTTTCACCTAACTTGATGGATTTATCGGCCTTTATGCTTTTCCATTTTCCGAGTTTAGACTGTAAAAATTTAGCCTCATAGTCAAACATATGCCTCAAACCGTCCCGCATTTTTTTGTAAATAGAAAAAGAAGGGTAAAAAGATTCAATTGTTTTCCTCAGTCCACCATCCTGCAAAGCCTCCTGTAACCTGACGTCAAACTCAAGCTCAGGCATATTTCTCTGAATATTCCAAACCGTCTTAAGGGCTTCGGGGTCTACCTTCCCCATACTCAAATGTGATGCAAGCATCATAAATGCATCAGAAAGCAGGACATCAGCTCCAGCCAACAAAATCGAATCCGGTTGATTCCCCAATTTTTGGTCATTCTCCAGTCGACTAAAAAGCTCATTGATCGCTTCCAAATGGTAGTCTTCTGGCTGAAGACCATCAAATTTGGCCTGATGGATTTCGTAGCGCATTTCATAGGCTATTTCCAAAAGTTTACCCCCACTGCTCCAAGCAGCATTAAATTCTCTAAGCGTATAGAACCTATTAAGTACAACGGAACTGAAGAGTTTTTGTCCTCTTACTAGTCTGACCTGCTCAGGATGATCCTTTTCTATCAGACTACGGATCAATTCGGGCAACTCAGTCGGAACTTCATTTGCGTAGCATAAAGAATTACAAAAAATGAATATGGTAATAAAAAGAATTTTAGAACATCTGGCCATTGGATCATGCTGAATTACCTCAACATATTACAAGTATCCTACTAGATTTCAAAGTCTCTGTAATTATTATTCGTTGTCCAGAAATCCATTAACATAGCCAAAAAATCATTCATTCTATGCAATGGAACCATATTAGGCCCATCACTTAGCGCATTAGCAGGTTCTGGATGGGTTTCTATAAAAAAGCCATCCACTCCGGCAGCTGCGGCAGCTCTGGCCAAAAAAGGAATCATTTTTCTATCTCCTCCACTGCTCCCTCCTTGAGCACCTGGACGCTGCACACTATGGGTCACATCAAAAACTACCGGGCAGAAGTCCCTCATAGTTGCAAGATTTCTCATATCAACCACCAATTCATGGTAGCCAAAGCTATTCCCTCTTTCTGTCAAAATCACTTTTTCATTGCCGGTGGATTTCACCTTATCCACAGCATACTTCATGTCAGAAGCCGCCATAAACTGGCCTTTTTTGATTTTCACTGCTTTACCTGATTTACCGGCTTCAAGCAACAGATCTGTTTGGCGGCATAGGAATGCCGGGATCTGAATCACGTCTACTACCTTGGAAGCTTCCTCCACTTGATGGGTTTCATGGACATCTGTTACTATCGGAACTCCTATCTCATTCTTCACTCTGGAAAGAATTTCCAGTCCCTTTTCCCAGCCCAAGCTACGGAAAGAACCAACAGAAGTCCTATTGGCTTTGTCCAAAGAGGCTTTGAAAACATAGTGCATTCCCTGTTTATCACAAATGGCCTTTAGCTTGCCTGCTACATCTATACAAAGTTCTTCATTTTCGATGACACATGGCCCTGAAAAAATCACTGGTAAACCTGCACCGATTTTAATTTCTTGAGATATGTCCACTGATTGAGAAAATCTATCGAGGTTCATTTATCGGCATATTTATCTATGACCATTTGGAGTAAGCCCTTGGATTCCAAAATCAGATCTCCTACTTCCCTGAATACACCATGCCCCCCCTGCTTGGAAGACACAAAATCAACTTCATTCTTGACGTAATCAAAAGTATCAGCCGGACAAATCGAAAAACCCACTTTTTTGAGCAATGGTAAATCTATTAGGTCGTCTCCTATGTAAGCTACTTCATCATAGGATATTTCCAGAACTTCTAAGATCTCCCTGAGTTTTTTATCCTTGTCCCATATCCCATGATAGTGAAAGTCAAATTTCAATTCTTCAAACCTATCTTCCACAACTTTGGATTTTCTGCCGCTAATTGCTCCTACCAAAATCCCATTTTTTTTCAATGGGTGAACCACAAAACCATCTTTGGCATTGAATCTCTTGTACTCCATTCCCGAATTGTCATAAATGATTCCGCTGTCAGTCAGCACTCCATCTACATCGGTCACCAGGAGCTTGATCTTCTCTGCCTTTTCTTTTATTTCAGGATTTAGGCCTGTAAAATATTCCAACATCTTATTTCTTTTTCTTCCATTGAACGGAGTATAGATCCAATCTCCTCTGCTCTAGGTTTCGCACACTTCCTGCTTTTCTTTGCTTGGTCAATAAATCCAAATCCACATCTGCTACAATGGTGGTTTCTGCATTCTCAGCAGCTTGTGCCACAGTGGCGTCATGAGGAAAGGAAAAATCCGAGGGAGAATAAATTGCAGACTGAGAATATTGTATATCCATGTTTTCCACCCTTGGCAAGTTACCAACAGAGCCGGTAATTGCCACATAGCATTCGTTTTCCACTGCCCTGGCCTTAGCACAGGTATTCACCCTAAGAAATGCGTTTTTGGTATCTGTCCAGAAAGGTACGAATAGAATATCCATTTCCTGTTCGGCCAGAATCCTTCCTAATTCAGGAAACTCTACGTCATAACAAATCAGAATACCTATTTTACCGGCATCCGTATCAAAAACTTTAATACCATTACCGCCCTGTAGTCCCCAATAAGCTTGCTCGTCAGGGGTGATATGAAGTTTGTATTGCTTGTCTATAGTACCATCTCTACGGCAAAGGTAGCTGACATTTCTCAACTTTTTTCCGTCATATTCAGGCATACTTCCGGCAATGATATTGACATTGTATGAAAGTGCGAGATCACTCATCCTGCTGATAATTTCATCTGTGTAATCCGCAAGATTCCTGATAGCTTCGGAAGCATCCATGTCATTAAATTCAGCCAAAAGAGGTGCATTAAAAAATTCCGGTAAAAGACAAAAGTCTGACTTATAACCCGAAACGGTATCTACAAAAAATTCTACTTGCTGCATCAGGTCATCCACACTATTGAATCTCCTCATTTTCCACTGGACCAGACCAAGTCTTACGATTGACTTTTTATTACCTATCAGTTTTTCGTCCTTTTCGTAATAAATATTGATCCACTCCAAAAGTGTCGCATACGCCCTTGAGTCAGTATCTTCCGGCAGGTATTTGGTGATTACCTTCCGTACGTGAAATTCATTGGCCAACTGAAAAGACAAAACAGGATCAAATATCTCCTTGCTTTTAACTTGATCAATGTACTTTCTCGGAGTCATTTGATCAAAATATTTGGAATAGCCCGGAATCCTACCTCCTGCAATAATTGATCGGAGGTTGAGGTTTTCACAGAGTTCCTTTCTCGCATCATACAGCCTTCTTCCCAATCTCATCCCTCTGTATTCCTTATCCACAAAAACATCAGTGCCATACAGGGTGTCTCCATTGTCATCATGGGTATCAAATTTCCCATATCCGGTAATTTGATCATAAGTATGATTGTCTCCAAACTTGGAATAATCCACAATAAGACTGAGGGCCGCGGCTACTACTTTTCCATTATCTTCTATACAAATCTGCCCTTCCGGAAAGGCCTTGAGCTGATTTTTGAGTTCCTGCTTGGTCCAGGCACCTCCTTGATCCTTGTAAATAGATACCATTATTTCCCTGATATCCTCATAATCGGACAACTTGATATTTCTTAGCTTTAGTCTATGATCTAATTCTTCTCTTTGCTTACTCATGACACAAAATTAACCAAAATTCAAACAATAATTTTAAAACCATCTTCTTAAGGTCAACAAACGAAACTATATACTGTTTTTCAAACAATTATTTAGCCAAGGGATTAAATAATCTCCAGAAAGTTTAAATTTAAAGCTACTAATAGGAATTCAATACTTATGGGAGAGCAATTTTGGGATTTTAAGAAGGGAAAAATAGGGGAGTTTTTGGAATTTTTCAATGACCTGATGAGTGTCAAGCTTTTTTCAATCGGAGATTCCAGCCTTACCATTGGCTTATTAATTACCTTGATCATTTCTGTCACCATACTTTTTTTACTTTCAGAATGGATCAGAAGGGTTTTGGTCAACAGAGTATTGAAAAGATACAGAATTGAGCGTGGAACTAGGCAGTCCGTTGGAATCATTGTGAAATATATCCTGGTCATTGCTGGGTTATTTTCGATCATGCAGACCAATGGCATTGATCTTAGTGCATTTGGAATTCTGGCAGGTGCATTGGGTGTAGGTATTGGTTTTGGTCTCCAAAACATCACCAATAACTTCATAAGTGGGTTAATCATCTTGTTTGAGCAACCAATAAAGATTGGAGACAGAATTGAGGTGGGAGACATCAATGGGGATGTAATCAAGATTTCGGCAAGGTCAACAACAGTGGTCACCAATGACAATATAAGTGTCATCATACCGAACTCCCAGTTTATTGATAGCCAGGTGATCAACTGGTCACATAATGACCGGAAAGTTAGATTCAATTTTCCAGTAGGGGTGTCTTACAAAGAAAATCCGGAAAAGGTAAAGAAAATCTTACTTGAAGTAGCAGATCAAAACGAGCATATTCTAAAGACTCCAGCCCCAGATGTTCTTTTTGATGAATTTGACGACAGCAGCCTCAATTTCATTCTCAGGGTATGGACCAGTGAATATGTCAACAAGCCCAGGGTACTGAAAAGCCAGCTTTATTTCGAAATATTCAGAAGGTTTGGGGAGGAAAATATAGAAATCCCATTCCCTCAGAGAGATATACATATCATATCCGGAGCAGAAAAATTGAATAATTGATCTTTTTTCCATTTCTTTATTGCGCATTTGTTCCATTTAATTCACCCGGACCTTATGCCTTAATTTCCAAGGGATGAAAAGGGTAATATTTTCGTTGATTTTTGCGCTGCTTTCTTTGGAAGTGGCTTCCCAAAGCTTTTACAGATATCGCTTTGAAACCCCTTGGTCAATTTCTGCCTCAGCTGGTCCTACTCAATATTTTGGAGAACTTTATTCGCTATGGAAATACAATGAAGGCATACAGCCGGACTGGAATGTAAATTTTGCGGTAAGGAGGGTCTTGGGCACACATATCAAGGCAAGAGTGGAAGGCACCTATTATGAAATTTCAGGTCAAGACCCTCCGGCAGATCCACGAAGCCTTAGGCAGCCTAGAAACTTACACTTCAGAGCACGCAACTGGGAAGCATCTGCCATTGGTGAAATATATCTGAAGCCAGTACGTCAATACAACATTACCAGAGACTTTCTCAACTTTTATGCTTTCGCAGGAGTAGGAATTTCTACCAATGATCCCGAAGCCAGGCTGAGAGGGGAATGGGTGCCTTTACGCCCTTTGCAAGTAGAAAACAATCCTTACAATAAATACATTATCGTATTTCCGACAGGCATAGGAATGAAGTACAAAGCCAATGTCTGGGCAGATCTCTTTCTGGAAATTAACTACAGATGGACCCTGACAGATTATATGGATGATATCTCAGCCTTCAATGTAAGTGAATTTTACCTGGACTTGGTAAGGGACTACGGTACTAACGGTGAAGGCCCTAATCCGGACAGGTTGAGGCTGGCCATAAGGAACCCGGATTTTATCCGTGAAAACGGAGAACCCGACGTGGACAAAATCCTAAGAAACAATGGCAGGGTAAGAAGAGGGTCAGGACTTACAGAAAGATATGATGGCTACCTCAGTATCAATGTAGGGGTTGAGCTCTATTTATCACAGGACATCTGGGACAACTGGATCTTCCGAAATAGGATTTACGAAAAAAGATTCAGATTCTGGTAATTACTATACTACCGCTACGCAAAAGAAGAAACCAATCAGGGATTTTTGCACTATTTTGATACTTATTTTTTTATCTTCAAATTCTCAATCACAAACCCGAAAACCTATGAAAAATTTCTCAAAGTACTTTTTTGTATTTTGGTTCTTTGCTTTTCTCCTTTTTGCCTATTGGCAGCTAAATGACCCTGACCCAGAGATCTGGGCTCCAATTTATATTGGTGCGGCTTTGTTTTCTGCTTTGGCAGTCAAAGGCAAGCATCCCTTGATACCACTTTCTATTGCCATTATTGCCTGTATTATCGGTGCCATTTATTTTTTCCCGGATTCAGTGACCGAATGGGTCAGTTATGAAATGGAACAAAAAGACCTTACTATGAAAACCCAAGAATCTGAAGAGGCTAGAGAAACATTTGGCTTGTTGATTGTGGCAGCCGTACTATCTTTCTCTGCTTTCTTAGGTTGGAAAAAACAAAAAACTCAAAGCCAAAAACTATGAAAAAATCACTGTTTATTATCACAGCCATAATGTGTTCATTATTCTGTCATGCCCAAGAAAGTCAATTTTTTGAAATGAGACAATACACCGTGCACGAGGGGAAGATGCAAGATCTAGTAGACCGATTTGAGAACCATACGCTGAAGCTTTTTGAAAAACATGGAATTGAAAATGTAGCCTACTTTCTTCCTCTAGGGGATAATCCTGAATACCTCACCTTCATTCTTGGATATCCTGACAGAGCTGCACGTGATGCTTCATGGGCAAGTTTCGGAAGTGATCCTGAATGGAATCAGGCCCGGGAAGCCTCTGAAGAAAATGGGCCCTTGGTCGCAAAAGTTACGCAGACTTTCATGAATATAGACAAAGAACTCAGCCCCCAAGGTGTACTGATGCTACCAGAAAGCGGTAAAGTATTTGAATTGAGGACTTACTATATGCTGCCCGGAAAAGTAGAAAACATCCATAAAAGATTTCGGGACCACACCAGAAAACTCTTTGAAAATCATGGAATGACCAATATTGCGTATTGGTATACAGATGAAAAAGAAGGAAATCAAAGCCGTCTGGTCTACCTTTTGGCCCATGATTCTGAAGAGGCCGGTAAAAAATCATTCTCGGAATTCGGCAAAGATCCTGAGTGGGTCAAGGTCCGGGATGATTCGGAAAAAGACGGAAAAATAGTCGAAAAGATAGAGTCAGTTTATTTTAAACCTCTGGGTTTTTCTCCCTTAAAGTAAGCTGATTTATTCTTCCAAAAAATATTGAATTTGCGATTAAGCGTTTTTCCCTTTCCCAGACCCCAGGGCACTCATACACAACCAAACTATTTGTATCAGTGACTTAAAAAACCAGAACGGAAAATTGTCAGGGGAAGACAATCCAAGATTCAAAACGAAAAGAGGCTGTCTCTCGATTCAGAGACAGCCTCTTTTACTTTTCATTAGGCTTAGATCACTTGGCTTTGAACTCCACTGAGTAGAAAGCTGCCATTTCACTTTCGCCTTCTTTAGGCTTAGAGATTATAAACAATTTTTGAGGCTTGGAGTCTCCAGATTCATTTAGGTTGAGTTGCAACATACCCATTGGTCTGCCTTCAGGCCCCATTCCTTTTTGTGTTTTGAATGTTCCTTCTGCCAACTTATTTCCAGTTGGAGAATCCTGTCTGATTTCTATCTGATACCCAACTGTAGTCGCTTCCTGACCACCTCCGATCAAAGTCAGAGACTTCACTCCGGTCAAATCTACTTCCGGCAATTCGAAGTAGCCACTTCCTTCTGATGGCGCAATAAGTAAAGTCCTGCCACCAAAAGACACATTGTTAAAGCCTTCGTAATTTTTGACCTGTGAAAAATCCATAGAAGGACTCCTCAAGGTAACAGCAGTATTACCAGTCAATGGCTTAATATTTTCACTTCCTCTATCTGTAAAACTGGCCGATAGCACAAACACACCATTTTCGCTTGCAGGCTTACCCACGAGAGGGTCTACATTACCTTCAGCCGGAAGTGATGGCTTTTCTTCTGCCCCTCTCCTGCCAAGACTGGTGATGTATGCTACTATTTTGCTGGCATCAGAATAAGAAAGTTCCGGGTTGGCAGGCATGACCGTTTCTCCCCAAACACCTCCTCCACCTTTTTGGATTTTATTGACAAGATAATCTGTCACGTTCGGATTTCTCCTGTACTTTCTTGCTACTTCTGTATAGGAAGGACCTATGGAAGCTTCATCTTCTTTGTGACAGGTTTTACAGGTCAGAGAACTGATAAGGCTCTTTCCGGTCATGGCATCTGTCATGATCAAGTGGCCTTTTGAAGCTTCTGCCTGATCAAGTCCAGAAATGTAATCTGCAGATACATAAAGCGTAGACAAATCACTTCCTGCTTCAGGATCGTCAGGATCATTTACGGAAACCGTATATTTGACAGGACTTCCAGGGAAATAAAATGTCTGATTTCCTAGAAGCTTGATATTCACTTCAGGAGCAACGTTACCGGCATAAACCGACACAATACCACTTTTTGCGCTAAGGTTGCTCGGATCCTTCACCTCCACTTGCACATCATAGTCTCCCACTTTGTCAAAAGTGTGTTGCAGTTTAGGTTCTGATGTAGTTTTGACTACTCCGTTACCCAAATCCCACACATAAGTCAGAGGGTCATTTTCAGGATCACTAGCATCTGCTGTAAAAGTAGCGGTGAATGGCAATGAGCCAGAGGTCTTGTCCACAGAAATCCCCGCCACCACTGGAGTTCTATTACCGTCATTGAAATCTACCCTAAACAATCCGGAGTCGGGATTTTTGGTAAACCAGCCATTTCCATACTCCAAAAGGTAAAGTTTACCATCAGGCCCCACTTCCATATCAATCAATCCGTTCAATTTGGTAGTGGACATAAATGGCTCCATTTTATCGAAATCTCCATTCGGCTTCATGGTTACTACCTTAATCCAACCCCTCACCCATTCATAGATGAAGAGCTTTCCATCGTAATAATCAGGATATCTTGTATCCTTCGGAAACATGTCCGTATAATATACCGGACCTGCCATGGCGTTTCTCCCTCCTGTACCTACTTGAGGGAATTCTGCTGAAGCACCATAAGGATACCAGATAAATGCCGGTTCAGTAGGAGGCAGTTCTCTTAACCCTGTATTATTTCTGGAATTATTGATTGGCTTGGCAGGGTCATAGGTAATACCTGAAACACCAGTTCCATAGTCATACTCTACATAAGAGTAATTGTCTGCAATAATATAAGGCCAGCCGAAATTACCTGCCTTTCTGGCCTGATTGACTTCATCATAACCCATGGGCCCTCTTGTATCCAAACTGTCAGCACTGGCATCAGGTCCTACTTCTCCCCAATAAAGAAACCCTGTTTTCTGGTCAACTGTAATCCTATATGGGTTACGGTTGCCCTGCACATATATCTCGGGCCTAGTTTTATCCATACCTTTTGGATACAAGTTCCCATCAGGGATGTCATAAGAACCATCAGGATTGACTTTTATTCTGAGGATTTTACCTCTTAGGTCATTGGAATTACCTGAACTCCTTCTCGCATCAAACTGCTCAAATCCGGGACGATCATCCAAAGGAGCAAACCCTCTGTTGACATAAGTACTATTGGATTGGTCAAAAGGAGTACTGTTGTCACCTGTGGACAAATAAAGTAATCCATCTTTGTCAAATGCTATTGATCCACCGGTATGACAGCAGATGTTTCTCTGGGAGTAAAATTCCAGAACCACCTTCTCAGATTCCATGTCCCAAGTATCATTTTTAAAAGTAAACCTTGACAGCCTGTTGATTTCTTTATCGCCACTAGGAGCATAGAAAACGAAAACGTGCCCGTTGTTTTTAAAATCCGGATCTTTCTGCATTCCCATAAGACCTTCTTCGGCATTGACCCCGCGTATGTCCGTTTTCCAATACACATCCAGCTTGGCTACTTCTCTTGCCGTACTGTCTCCGTTCTTATAGAGTAATACTTCTCCTCTCCTCTGAGCTACTAAAATGTCCAAGTTCGGCAAAATTGTAAATTCCGTTGGCTCGGTGAATTCACCCATTACCAATGCTGTCTTCTCAAACCTATTTTCTTCAGGTACTCTTTTTGTTTTGGCTTTGGAATAATCCAGTTTCTTATTGTCTCCCATCGCATACTTGATGCCTTCCAAAATGTGCTTTAGAAAAAGTTCTTCCTGAAAAGATTCAGAGGTATGACCGCCAGCTGTATAAAATGCCCTTCCACCGTCAAAATCATGATACCAAGCTACCGGGTGATGCCCCATGGCGTAACCTCCCTGATAACTGTCTTCGTCTATATCCATCAAAACATTGACATCAGGGTTCATTTGCTTAAAGCTGTACCACTCATCTCTTCTGTTCCATATTTCAGGTAAAAATCTGGTAGTAGGATGCGTACGGTCCGTCACATTAATGGAACCATCCTGTACATTTGGATGAGGATCTCCCATCCCAGGGTGATTCCAGAAATATGCTCCGGCAAGTCTATTGTACCAACCCCAATGATATTCTGTATCTGTTGCGGCATGAATGCCTACATACCCCCCACCTGACTGAATGTATCGCTCAAAATCAGCTTCCTGATAGTGATTGAGCACATCACCTGTAGTGCTGAGCCAGATCACGGCTGCGTATTGGGCCAGATTTTCTTCGTTGATCAGTTCTGAATTAGTAGTGGTATCCACCTGAAATCCATTCTCTGCACCGAGTTTCATAATAGCAGCTATTCCATCAGGAATAGACTCATGGTAAAAACCGGCCGTTTTGCTGAAAATCAAAACTTTGGGATCTCCGCTTCTTTTATTGCTACAGGAAAAAAACAAAAACGGGAGAAATACAAATGCAAGAATGCATCTTGTTAGGCATTTAGAGGTTATCATAGGTTTAATAGTTTGGGAGAAAGATAATGGGAAATATCCTTTACTAGATAAACTAATCTTATCAAAGGAATATACATATTAGGATTGGTAGTTGTAAACTATTTAATCCCAAATAAATACCCAATTCATTAAATTAACAAACATCATTGTGTGTTTTTTACATTTTGGAATATATTTGAATTCTTTAAACCCTAAAATGATGAAAACAAATAATTTGGCAGCTGTCTTACTGTCTATCATAGCATTTTCTTCCTGTGATTCCAACAATGTTCAAGAACAGGAGTTGGAAGAAGGAATAACTATAATCACACAAAGCAAGGGAGCAACTCTAGGCTACTCGAAAAACTCCGGAATAAATCTTTTGGATAAAGATGGGCTTAAATTTAAAGACCTGAACAAAAACGGAGAAGTTGATCCTTACGAAGATTGGAGACTCAGTTACGAAGAAAGAGCCAAAGACCTGGCTTCAAAGCTTTCAATAGAACAGATCGCAGGCTTGATGCTATATAGCTCCCACCAATCCATCCCTGCAGCATCTGGCGGATTTGGAGCTGGAACCTATGACGGCAAAAACCTGGAAGAAAGTGGTTTGCCATCTTATTCCCTTTCCGACCAACAAAAGAAATTCCTGACTGAAGACAACCTAAGACATGTACTGCTGACAAGGGTGGAAACCCCGGAAGTGGCCGCAAAATGGAACAACCAGGCCCAAGCATTTGTAGAAGCACTTGGAATGGGCATCCCTGCCAACAACAGTTCTGACCCAAGACATGGCCCAGTGGCCAGTACGGAATACAACGCCGGTGCAGGGGGAGCTATCTCCATGTGGCCAGAATCTTTGGGTTTGGCAGCCACGTTTGATCCAAGCTTAGTGGAAAGATTCGGAGAAGTAGCATCAATAGAATACAGAGCTTTAGGTCTGACCACTGCCCTTTCCCCCCAGATTGACTTGGGTACCGAACCAAGATGGAACAGGTTGAAAGGGACTTTTGGTGAGGATCCTACCTTATCCACCGATATGGCGAGGGCATATGTTGACGGGTTCCAGACTTCCAAAGGAGAAAAGGAAACGAACAATGGATGGGGCTTTCACAGTGTCAATGCAATGGTAAAACATTGGCCTGGAGGAGGCCCTGAAGAAGGTGGCAGAGACGGGCATTTTTCCTATGGAAAATTTGCGGTTTACCCAGGTGATAATTTAAAAGATCACCTGAAGCCATTTACGGAGGGAGCATTTAAACTCAATGGTAAAACCAAATCCGCCACAGCAGTCATGCCTTATTACACTATTTCCTATAATCAGGATACTAAAAACAAACTTAACACCGCCAATGCCTTTAATGAATACCTGATCACAGATCTCCTCAGGGGAGAATATGGCTATGAGGGGGTAGTTTGTACCGATTGGGGAGTAACTGGCAACGAAGGCCCAAACCCGGAAGATTTTAGAGGAAAACCTTGGGGAATGGAGGAAAAAACAATTGATGAAAGGCATTATCAAGTCATCATGGCCGGCGCAGATCAATTTGGTGGTAATAATGACATCAAACCTGTCCTAGCGGCATACCAAATGGGAGTTGAAGCGCATGGTGAAGAATGGATGCGAGCACGCTTTGAAAAATCAGCTGTAAGACTTCTCAGAAATATATTTCAGGCCGGGTTATTTGAAAACCCTTATTTGGATCCTGCTGAAACCAAGGCTACAGTAGGTAAAGCAGACTTTATGGAAGAGGGCTATCAGGCCCAGCTAAAGTCTGTAGTGATGTTGAAAAATAAGGAATCCATCCTTCCTCTTAAGGAAAAAACTAAGGTGTATATCCCTCAAAAATTCATCCCTTCCACTACCAATTGGTGGGGAGTAAGGTCAGAAGAAAAATGGGAGGATGCTATCAGCTTGGCCATTGCCAAAAATTATTTTGAATTGGTCAAAAGCCCGGAAGAAGCTGAAGTCGCTTTGGTCTTTATGAGTAATCCGGAATCAGGTACAGGATACGACCCTGAGGACAGAGAAAAAGGAGGAACTGGCTACGTTCCTATCAGCCTTCAATACGGCCCATACAGGGCTGAACATGCAAGAGCCCAGAGCATTGCTGCCGGAGACCCGGTAATTGCCCCAACAGTAACCAACCGAACTTACAAAGGAAAAAACATTACCGCTGCCAATTTCAAAGAATTGGAAACCTTATTGACTACCAAAAAAGCAATGGGAGAAAAGCCAGTAATTACAGTCATCCAAACCGGTAATCCTTTGGTTTTTTCGGAATTTGAAAACCAAGTCGATGGAATTTTATTGCACTTTGGAGTGCAGGACCAAGTGGTATTAGACCTTTTAACGGGAAAGACAGAACCGTCAGGGCTACTACCCATACAAATGCCTGCAAACATGAAAACTGTAGAATTACAATTTGAAGACGTGCCTCATGATATGGAATGCCATGTGGACGAACAAGGCAACAAGTACGACTTTGCCTTTGGACTCAATTGGTCGGGAAAGATTGAAGATGAGCGCGTAAGGAAATACAAGAAAAAATAATCCAAATTGATTTAAAAACCACCAATAATAAAAAGCCGGGATGATTACCCGGCTTCTTCATTTTGCTCTTCTTCCTGTTCGAGATAGACCCTGTTTCCGCAAACTATCCTATCTACACGGATAGGGCGTTCGTTTGTACTCTTTGACCAGTAGTTCCCATCTGCGTCCATCGAGATTGACCAAAGCTTCCCTTCTTCATCCCTGTAGGTAAATACACCTGTTTTTTTGTTCCTTCGAATGTCCTCATTGATTTCATAAAACCATTCAGAACCATCTTCAGTACGCAAAAACACTTCACAGGTAGTATTGATTTTTTCATACTCCATACAGCCAGATAGCATTATCAGGCTGACAAATAAAAAAAACTGTACACTTCTCAACATTCTTACTGACGATTGGGCGATTGATATCCGCGCCTAATTTAGAGAATACTTATGAAGTACAGGTAATTATGGTTCAAATTCCATCATAAATCATAAAAAAACCCGGCAAGCACGTGGCATTACCGGGTTGAAATATAAATGTATTTTGTATTAAGGCATCAGTGCTGCTACACCAGGGAGGGTTTTTCCTTCCATATGTTCCAAAAGTGCTCCTCCGCCCGTAGAAACGTAAGACACTTTATCGGTAAATCCGAACTTATTGACTGCAGCTGCTGAATCACCTCCACCAATCAGTGAGAACGCTCCGTTTTGTGTAGCTTCAGCAATGGCTTCAGCCACAGCAACTGTACCGTGCACAAAGCTGCTCATTTCAAAGACTCCCATAGGTCCGTTCCAAAGTACGGTCTTCGAAGATTTTACTACCTCAGCAAATAGCTTTCTTGTCTCAGGCCCGATATCCAAGCCCATCCATCCATCAGGAATTTCACCAGCTTTGGCCAATCCCTGCTCGGCATCATTGGCAAACGCTTTGGAAATAACAGTATCCAGCGGAAGGATGATCTTTACACCTTTATCTTCTGCCTTTTTCATCAATTCCCTTACATAATCTATTTTGTCTTCCTCACAAAGTGAGTCTCCAATAGTTCCACCTTTGGCCTTGGAAAATGTATATGACATCCCACCACCTATGATAAGGTTATCTACTTTTTCCAGCAAGCGTTCGATGATCAAAATTTTGTCCGAAATCTTGGCACCACCCATAATTGCTGTGTAAGGTCTCTCTGGATTTTCCATTACCTTGTCAGCATTTTCCAGCTCAGATCTCATCAAATAGCCTGCAGCTTTGGTTTCAAAAAACTTGGCAATCACTGCTGTGGAAGCATGTGCTCTGTGCGCAGTTCCAAATGCATCGTTCACATACACATCTCCCAGCTTGGAAAGCTTTTCAGCGAAACCTTCATCTCCTTTTTCCTCTTCTTTATAAAATCTCAGATTTTCCAGAAGTAGCACCTCACCGGGCTTCAATCCAGTTGCAAGATTTACTGCCTCCTGACCGATACAATCTGGAGCAAATTTTACACTTTGATCAAGGTTTTTTTGCAAAGAATTGACCACGTGCTTTAGAGAAAAAATATCCTCCGGACCTGATTTCGGCCTTCCTAAATGGGACATCAAAACGACAGAACCTCCGTCATTCAAAATTTTCTGTATGGTAGGAACCGCAGCCCTTACCCTTGTATCATCTGTGACATTCTGGTGATTGTCCAACGGAACATTAAAGTCTACCCTGATCAGGGCACGTTTTCCACTAAAATCCAGATTGTCTACACTTTTGATTCTTTGATTCATGGTTGTGTTATTATAAGGTTTGATAGTCTATTTTATTTACTATTCTATTTTTTAAAATGAGGACAAAATCAATCTGATTCTGTCGCAGCTGCTCTTCTCAGTCTGTCATTTACTGCACGGCCCAGTCCTTCTTCGGGCAAAAGCTCCGATAAAATTACAGAAACATCCAAGCTATCCAAAGCCCTCATGGCAGCAAATAAATTTTTGGCAGCTTCATGTGTGCTTCCGGTGTCGCTCAGGCTGATTTGTCTATTTTCTGACAATTTTGGAAAATGCTTCCCAAAACTCAATACTCCAAAATCTGTACCCGAGAGAAGATACTTGTCGACCATTTCATTTAATTCTCCCAAAATAAAAGGTTTGGTCGGTGCATAATGGCTCTTCAGCATTCCAGGAGATTTGGGGTTGCTACTGGAATGTAACACCACTTGGACTTTTCCGACCAGGTTTTCAATAGCCTGAATTTCTAACCCCCCAAGTCTGTACACTTTGACCTGACCATCTTCGAGCCCTACAATCGTACTTTCCAGTCCTACTTTGCAGCTTCCTCCATCCAAAATGTAAGGGATTTTTTCTCCTAACTGGCTTTCAACATGTTGGGCAGTAGTGGGACTGATGTAGCCAAAAGGATTGGCGCTTGGTGCTGCCAGCGGAAAATCCAGCGTTTCAAGTAAAGACTTTGTCAAAGGATGGCTTGGAATTCTGACAGCTACGGTTTCCAGACCACTGGTCACCAAATCAGGTATAATGGACTTTTTGGGCAATAATAGGGTCAAGGGACCTGGCCAGAACTTTTCGGCAAGCTTTTCCAAAGGCGCCGGAATATGAGTCACAAATCGACTCACTTTCTCAAGGCTGTCCGTATGAATGATCAAAGGATCAAAGCTAGGTCTGTTTTTAGTCTCAAAAATCCTGGCCACGGCATCTGCATCAAGTGCATTTCCTGCAAGACCGTACACGGTTTCGGTCGGTATTGCCACCAAGTCTCCTTTAAGTAAAAGAGACTTGGCCAGGCTGATATCTTCACCTATTTCCGCCATTAGTCCTGACAAAATTCATCCACCCATTCTTTGGCTTCAGGAAAACCAAGGCTCAAAGCCATTTTGAGGTTGGTACAACCATCCTCTTTTTGACCAAAAGCAGACATTTGTGTGACTCCAAGTAAATAGTAAGCGGCTCCATTTCTGTTATCCAAATTGACAGTGGTCACAAGAGACTCAATTGCCCCTACAGGGTCGTTATTTGCCAATAAAGCCTTGGCTTTATTGAAATGCACCAGTGGTTGTTCCGGATTGGCCTGCAAGACTACATCAAAATCAAAAATGGCATCTTCATATTCTTCGAGGGCCAGAAGCGCCAAACCTCTGTTGTAGTAAATATCACCTTGCTGCGGATCCAAACCGTTGGCTTTGTTATAATCCAGTACCGCATCTTTGAACTCCTTCTTTTCCAAGTAGGCATTGCCCCTATTGAAAAAAGGCTTGTATGAAGTATCATCCAGGTCAATGGACGCAGTAAAAGCCTCGATTGCATCATCATACTTTTTCTGCTGATAAAGGGCAACCCCTTTAGCATTGTACGCAGAAGTATATTCAGGATTTTTATCCAAAGCCCTGTCAAAATATTCAATAGCCTTTTGGTATTCGCCTTCTTCCATCTTTACAATTCCTTCTTCAAAAAGTTCTTCATCAGATGGACTACAAGACATTACTATCAATATGGGCACTAGCCAGCAGAACAGTTTTTTCACAATCAGTTATTTTTTTGCGCAAAGATAAGGAATTAAAAAGCATTGGAGGCAGAGGACTCCATTTTAGCCCTGAACTTTTGAGGAATAGGCACGGGCTTCATATCTTTCATTGAAACCGCTACCATTACTGTCTCAGCATGGGCAAAAATCCTTTCCCCCTGATTTTTGGCCATACCCATGATGACCTGCTCCATTACAAATGAGGTATTGCCTACACTTTTGATTCTCACATATACCAAAGGCTCATCAAATGCATGTATAGGCTGCTTGTAGGCAATGTTGATATTGGCCACCACAGTCCCTATATCCATCACATCCCAGCCACAGACTTCATACAGAAAAGAAGCCCTGGCATGTTCAAAAAAACTGAAATAAATACCATTATTGACATGCATGTATCCATCTATGTCCGAAAAACGTATCTGAACCGGTACTGAAAAAGAAAAAGAGGACTTCACATCCTCCAAGCTATATTTATCCTTCATGTAATCTTTTTTGATTAAAGTAAAATTTCCGACTTACTGGTTTTTTCAAGCATTCTTAAGATGGAGGCATTGTGGTGAACCAGATCTGCCACAGCGTCAAAAGGCACCCAAGCTAAATCCTTGCTTTCTGCCGATATAGTCAATGGCTCCTGAATTTCTGCCTCGATTAAAAACCTTACATCATAATGAAAATGCTCCGGAGTTTCTCCCTTTTGGGGAATGACATGCCTGTCAATATCAAAAATCCCTCTATCCACTAGCCTCAGAGAGGCCAGGCCACTTTCCTCCTCAGCTTCCTTCATGGCTACCAATTGCAGGTTTTCCTCTCCATCTGCATGTCCGCCAAGTTGAAGCCACCTGTTCAATTTGCGATGTAGGGTAAGCAGGGTATGGGTACGTCTTTTATTGACTATCCATGCCGATGCAGTAAAATGTCCATGAAGTCTTTCCCTGCCAAACGCCAGTTCGTCATGGGTCAGATCCACAAAATCCCGGATAAAGGCAGCCTCTTCCTCAAATGGAGTTCTGTACTGCTGGAGGTTTTTTCTTAGAGTAATTCGGTCCATAATCAGGATTGAGATATGAATAGATGGTCTATAAATTCTTCAAAAGGAAATGCATCTTGATAAAGGTGGTCAGAGTAAACGGTGACCAACACTTTCAAGTAGCTGGGTTCATCGTTAATGCTCACCTTTTCTACGCTGACATTTCCGTAGAGTTGGCTGATTTTTTTTGAAAAATCAGCTGCGCTTAAAGGGGGTTTGAAATATTGCTTTTCGGTAGTCCTGACTTTGTCATTTACATCTTCAATCTTACGGTCAAGACTTACCCTAGTGTACCCCAAATCTACTATTCGCCTACCAAAAGCAAAGAAAAGATTGGAAAAAGTTTTTTCTGTAAGAGGTGCATCGAAAGAAACGGCAAATCCATTTGCATAGGGGGAGTTCAGTATGTGTACCTCAGGAGTATTGTTCATTCCGGAAGTTTTGAAATGGTAATTCTTGGAAATCAATGCCATGGTATTTTTCCCTTCCGGGGATTCCATCCACTTTTCTACCGTTTCTTTGTTTTCTTCTGTCTGAACAAAATTTTCCTTTATGTTGAGGTTTTTATCCTTCTTTGGGAAAAGCTTCCCCAACACGTCATCTATAAATGAAGCCATCAATCTCTCAGTTTATATACACCATCAGGTTCACAAAAAATCAGCCCTTCTTCCTCCAATTCTCTCAAAACCCTTAGCGTGTAATTGTCTCCTTTCAATCCCGGTACTTCCCGGATATTCTGTAATGAAAACAGTATTCCTCCCTTTAAAGTTTGAAGGATCTTCTGTTTGAGCTGATCATCCTTTTGACCCAAGGCCTTTTTTTTGGCCAAACACACATCACAGATCCCACAGATAGCTTCTGTATTTTCACCAAAGTAGTTAGAAATCTGGCTTGCCCTGCAGGATTTATCTTCCCGGATATATGCCACCATCGCAGCAGCCTTGGATATGGTATTTTGTCTTCTTTCCTCTATCCTTTTCAAATTGAGCGGCAGCCTGCCGGCATCATATCTTTCGGTCATGAAAGTGATCTGCGGCTGGTCTTTTCTTTTGGAATAAGTCAGAATGCCAAAGCCGTCCAACTGCTCCAAAATCCTGATCAGGTCCTTTTCAGCCAGATTCATCGATTTGGCCAACTTTGACTCCTGAATTTTTATAAACTCTACAAAAAGCTCACCGCCATAGGTTCTGAGCAACATTTTGATTACAGGCTCGAGTTTGGCATTTGCTATCTGAAACTCATACAGCTTACTTTGACTTACATCAAACTTGAGAGAAGAAGGAGAATAGAAACTTTCATTCAATGAAATCAAGCCCTCCTCCTGTAGCACCTTCAGAGAATTATAGGTACTGAGCAGGTCGAGCTGGTAAGTGTCTACAAATTCGGAAATGGCAAAATCAAAACTTGCCATCCCTCCACTGCCAACAGCTATCCGGTAATAATTGGCGAGGCACTGGTACACTCTTTTGAGGAAATCTTGAGGCGGATAAGCCATTGCAGCCCTCTCCTCCAAGGTTTTGATATCCTGCTCATTGGTAAGAAGGACTGCGTAGGCTTTCAGTTCATCTCTTCCGGCCCGACCAGCTTCCTGATAATAATTTTCCAGATTTTCGGGAAGGTCAAGGTGTACCACAGTACGTACATCTGCTTTGTCTATACCCATCCCAAAAGCGTTGGTAGCTACCATCACCCTGATTTTTCCAGATTTCCAGGCGCTCTGTCTCTCTTCCCTCACACTATTGTCCAATCCTGCATGGTAGAAAGTAGCAGAAATACCCACTTGGCTAAGAGCCTGGGCTATATCTTTTGTTCCTTTTCTGTTTCTAACATAAAAAATAGAAGTTCCAGGGACCTTTTTAACTATTTCTATTGCTTTCTCCAGCTTGTTTTCCGCAAACCTCACTGTATAGCTTAGATTCTTTCTTGAAAAGGATTTTACAAAAACCGAGGGGTTCTTTAACTCCAATTTTTCTATGATATCTTCCTTGACTTTAGGAGTAGCAGAAGCTGTAAGTGCCATACAGGGTACAGCTGGATGAAACTCCCGTATTTTGGCGATTTCCAAATACGGAGGCCTAAAGTCATAGCCCCATTGGGAAATACAATGGGACTCATCCACGGCTATCAAATTGACTTTCATCTTTTTGAACCGTTCTATAAAAATCTCTGTTTTGAGCCGCTCAGGGGAAACATACAAAAACTTATAATTGCCGTAAATGCAGTTATCAAGAGCCGTACCTATCTCTCTTTTACCCATGCCGGAATAAATGGCAACGGCCAATATTCCTCTTTTTCGGAGGTTGTCCACTTGATCTTTCATCAAAGCAATCAAAGGACTGATGACCACACAAATTCCGTCCATGGCCAAGGCTGGCACCTGAAAACATATTGATTTGCCTCCACCTGTGGGAAGCAGAGCAAGACAATCCCTACTTTCCAAAGCAGACATGACAATATCCAGCTGCCCAGGTCTAAAGTCGCTGTAACCGAATACGTTTTGGAGAATATGGTATGCCTTGGCCTTCAAATTACCAATCCAATTGTTTTTTGTCCAAAAATGCAGCTATCCCCTTTTTACAATCAGCGCTGCCTCTAGCCTTGGCATTCATCGAAGCAGCGTACTCCAAGCCTTCTTCCAGGCTCTTTTCCTGAACCCTGCCTATCATTTCTTTTGTAAGGGCCATAGACTGACCTGAGTTTTGTCTGATGAGTTTTTGGGCGTATTCGTTCACGGTCTTATCCAAAATGTCAGCCTCCACCACCCAATTGATCATCCCCAGATTTCTGGCCTCTTCCGCAGATACAAGATCTCCATCCAGCAGGAGTTGCTTGGCTTTTCCTTCTCCGATTTTCCGGATCAAAAACACCTTGACAATAGCTGGTATAAAGCCGATTTTCACCTCCGTGTAGCCAAACTTGGCTTTTTGGGCAGCAAATGAAAAGTCACAAACGGTAGCCAAACCACAACCTCCTGCCAATGCATGGCCCTGAATCTGGGCAATGATGACTTTGGGCGAAGTATAAATCCTGTAAAACAACTCTTTCAGGCTTCTGCTGTCTTCCAGATTTTCCTCATAGGTATTTTTCTGCAGCGACTGAAGGTAAGCCAGGTCAGCTCCGGAACAAAAAACCTTCCCTGCAGCTTTGATCACAATCACCTTTACATTAGGGTCTCCTTCCATCAAGTCAAGACTTTCCTTGAGGGAAGCCACCATGACTTCGTTCAATGCATTCCTTTTCTCAGGTCTGTTCAGTTCTATATATCCTATCCTTTCTGCAAAAGAGGTTTTGACCGGTTGATCCATACTATTTGGGTTTAGTTTTCAGATTAATGTGAAAGATAGAATTCCACCCACGCTCTTACAAGTTTAGGATTATTTAAAATAGAATTTTATGGGTGGAAGGTATTTGTTGAAGACTATCAGCATTACCAACTGAAATCCATTGTCCATTTTTCCAGACCATGCGGGCATCTTCTCTCTTAAATTCCAAATCCAGACCAGGAGAAAAAGTTGGCATTTTTTGGTTGGGAAAAGCAAGAATAAGATCACTACTGTAAGAAAGCGCTACCAAAGGGTAAATCTTTTTGGCTCCTGACCTGCTTCTATAGGGTATGATTTTGTAGCCCAGTGTTTTGTCATCCAGTTCGGAATAATGATAAAGGGAATTCCCTTTCCAATAGTCCACCGTGACACCTTGAGGCAGTCTGACAAATACCAGCTCATTTCTGGAATTGTCTTGGAAGAAAAAAACCAGCCTTAGAACCAAAAACAAGGTCAAAGCTCCTACTGTCATGAAGGAAAAGTGCTTTTTTCTGAAATAGAATGCCATAAAAACCAAGGAAAGTAAGATCCAATACATAAAAACTTTCCATCCTGGCAAGTAAATTTCTCTGACTCGGGAATAGGGCAAATCCTGAATCCAAAATACTACCAGATTCACACTCAGAATACAATACTCTGTCATCAATGATAGGAATTGGGAAATAAGCGGAACATCGGCAAGCAGCATCATAGGAACTCCAAAACACATGATCAAAAAGGCGCCGGGTATGGCTATGAGGTTGGAAATCATGAAATAAACCGGAAAAGTATGAAAGTAGTAAGCCGAAATCGGGAAGGTTGCGAGTTGTGCAGCAATACCCACAGCAGTGATTTGCCATAAATATTCTACTGCAGGATACTTAGGAATCCACAATCGTACTATGAGCGGCTGAAAAACAATAATCCCGATCAAGGCCACATAGGACAACTGAAATCCTACCGAATAAATCAAATCAGGATCAAAGACCAAAAGTACAAAGGCAGATAAGGCAATGGCATTGAAAATGGAAGGACTTCTGGACTTCATCTGTGCGAGTGCCATCAGGGTAAACATTGTTGCAGCCCTCATCACAGAGGGAGACATCCCGGTCAACAGGGCATAAACCCAGATCAAAACAATGATAAAAGACAAATAGCCAATTCGTTTTACCTTCTTAAGCCGGTAAGGCTTGATGAAAAGAAAGAAAAAACCATAGATAATGCCCACATGTAATCCTGAAACAGCGAGAATATGCATGGCTCCAGCAGTGGCATATGCTTCACTGACCTCCTTTTCCAGGTTCTTCTTCTGTCCTAAAAGCAATGCTTTTGCAACCTGAGCGGCTTGGGGATTATGGATTTTCTGATCCAGTTTTCCCATTACCGAAGCCCTCACTTTTGCAAAAAACTGATGAACAGGGTATTCATTAAAAAATCCAATTCTTGCAAAATCAGTCCCAACAAAGTGCTGATGCGTGATTTTCTGCCTTCTCATAAACGTCCTGTAATCAAACTCAAAAGGTACTGTAGGCGCAGCTATTTCCTCTGGGCTTCCTTTCACCAATATGACCTCACCACTTTTCATCCCTTCCTCTGACCTGTGGTAAGCAATGATTTCCCCATCTGATCTCACCCATCCTTCATCTGTCAAAATCCTCTTGATTTTAAGCCTGTTGGCGATCGAATTTGGCTTAGGCTCATCCTGATCCAGAACCAAAGCCATATAAGCCAAAATCGGCTTTTCAAGATTGACAATATGCGCTTCTCTATTTCTTAGGTCATTTTTCCCAGTCAAAAACAATCCCAAGAAAACGAGCTGAATGGCCGCCAATACAGGAATCCAAACTTTGTGAAGGTATACTTTTTTGATTTTATTGGACCAAATCAAAAATGAATAAACCATGAAAAAAAAGGCTAAACCATATATCCATGAAGAGGGAGGAAAAAATGCCAGATAGGGGTAAGCAATGATCCCGAGGATCAGGAAAAACACATACCGTAAAAATGGAAATTCAGAAAAAATCATGCTTTGAAAAGTTTGACATAAATTTACTGAATTCCATAAAAAAAGGGAGCCATTCAGCTCCCTCTACCTATAAATTAAACGGATAAGTTTATCAAAATCTGTATCCAACATTAAATCCTGCCTTCAGCTCAACAGCTGAAAACCTGTTGGCCACCTCTGAGGAAAAAGCCCTACTTACGGCTGCAAATGGACCAAAAGCGAAATTGTTCAGGTTCCACCTGTACCCGGCCATCAATCCAATGTGCCCGCTGTTTAGACTGGTCACTGATGTGGTATTGTCTATTGCTTCTGAAAACTCACCGAATCTGTATTTGAAAAATGGAGACACATGCAATTTCGCAATATCATTCCCCGCAAAATAGAAGTTGTAGGAAACCAAAAACGAGGTCGCGGAGAAGTTTCTCCCATCACCTGCAGTTCTGTATCCAAACCTATCATTAAGATGGATCTCGGCACCTATAGACTGGTCATCAGCAAAAAACTGCTCATATCCGACTTCCACAGACCCCAACAGGATGGTATTTAAGAAATTCAGCCGCACTTCTCCCCTAGGGTTTTCCAAGGAGGTCTGTTGTGCAAAAACTGAACTTTGAAATAATGCTAGAACAATTGCAGTAAAGAATAACTTTTTCATAAATAGTTTTAGTTTAAAATCACGGATATCTTACAAATACAGTTCCATTTTGTAGTGAAGGATATTACACTCTTCAAACATGTCACCCACTTGCTTGAATCCAAATTTGGCATATAGGGGTATGGCAGTCAATTGGGCATGGAGATATAGTTTTTTTCCCTTGGCCTCAGGATGTAAAGCAATATCCTCCAGCACCGATTTTACAAGAGCCTGCCCTACTCCCTTACCTCTTTCCTTTTTCAAAACGGCAAAGCGTTCCAATTTGATGCCTTTTTCAGTAAATCTCCACCTAGCCGTCCCCGACGGATTTCCGTCTACTCTAGCCAAGAAGTGGATAGAGGTATCTTCAAACTCGTCATATTCTTCCTCAGGTGCTACCTCCTGCTCAATAACAAATACTTCCTCCCTGATTTTGAATATGGTCTCAAGATCTTCCTTGTTCAGGACCTTTGTCACCACGGTGGTAGTCTCTTCTTTCATTTCTTTGTGATTCGTCTTTTTCGTATGCTTCAATAATGGACTTAACGAGCTTGTGCCTGATGACATCTTTGCCACTGAGATTTACAATTCCGATGCCCTTCACTTCTTTCAAAACATGCAAGGCTTCACTTAATCCTGACTTTTGGCGTCTGGGCAGATCCACCTGCGTCTGATCGCCCGTGATAATAACCTTGGAATTTGGCCCCATTCTGGTCAGAAACATTTTGATCTGCTCTGAAGTGGTATTCTGTGCTTCATCCAGCAAGACAAACGCATCATGCAATGTCCTTCCTCTCATATATGCCAAAGGAGCAATTTCGATTACCCGGGTTTCCTGATAAAATTTAAGTTTTTCGGAAGGAACCATATCGGCAAGTGCATCATATATCGGTCTAAGATACGGATCAAGTTTTTCCTGCAGATCACCTGGAAGAAACCCTAGGTTTTCACCAGCTTCCACCGCAGGACGGGTGATGATGATCCTTTTGACCTCCCTGTTTTTCAAAGCCCTTACAGCCAAAGCTACGGCAATATAGGTTTTCCCGGTGCCTGCAGGACCCAAAGCAAATACAAGGTCATTTTTAAAACAGGCTTCAACAAGCTTTCTTTGGTTGGCTGATTTAGGTTTTACCACTAGGCCTTTGTTTCCGTAAATGATGACATCATCCTTTCTGTTTTCTTCGAAAGGAGTGCCTTCCAAGGCAATGTATTCCTTGACGTTATCGGGGGTCACATGGCCAAATCGGTGAAAATGCTGTAAAAGCATGTTCAGAAGATCATTGATCCTCAAGATCTCAGGTGCACGGCCCTGAATCCTGATTTCATTGCCCCGGGAAACAATTTTGCTCTGTGGAAAAGCTGCTGCGATTTGACGTATATTTTCATTTTCTGCACCTAAAAAGTCCAGCAGCGGAATATTTTCTAAAGTAATTACTTTCTCTACCAACCTGATATATTTGATTTATAATTTGTACCTGCGGCGTAAGGAATAAATTTCTATTTTTGCCCTCACCTAGTACAAAAATATAAAATTTTAACGGACTTGCTTGTATGGCATTGATAACATTCACTTCGGACTTTGGAGACAGAGACTTTTATGTACCCGCTGTAAAGGCCAAGATGTTGTCAATCAATCCCCAACTTACGATTGTAGACATCACACATCAAGTGAAAAACTACGATGTGGCGCATGCTGCTTTTATCCTTAAATCGGTCTACAATGAATTCCCTAAAGGGACCGTTCACCTTGTCGCTATGAATGGAACAAGTAAAACCACAGATGGTTTTATAGGCATCAAACATGATGAACATATTTTCCTTGGACCAAACAATGGGATGCTGTCCTTATTGTTTGATACAGAGCCGGGAATCATAGTGCAGTTTGCTGACATTCACCTCAAGGAAAGCACTTTTCCTGCCAAGGACATTCTTGCCCCTATTGCAGCGAAAGTAGCTTCTGGCGCTGCAATTCATGATTTTGGCGGCCCACTGCCTCAAATCCGTAAAATGATCCCTAGACATGTAAAGGCAACAAAAAAACAGATTATCGGACATGTGGTTCGGGTGGACAATTACGGAAATCTAATCACCAATATAGAAAAGAAAGTTTTTGATATGCTTAACCCGGGGAAATTCACCATTCAGATTGGCCGGGAAACTTTACAGCAGCTCCATCAGTCTTATGATATGGTCGATCCGGGAGATTGCTTTGCTTTTTTCAATAGTCTGGGATTACTGGAAATCGGCCTCAACGAAGGGAATGGTGGAGATTTGTTGGGTTTGAAGCATGATAGTCCGATATTCATTCATTTCGAAACAGAAGAAGGAAAATTGTTATGATCAGGGTAGTAAGAATGATATTTGAGGAAAATCAGGTAGATGCATTTCTGGCAAACTTCCATCTCCACAAGGAAAAAATCAGAAATTTCCCCGGCTGTCATCATTTGGAGCTTTGGCAGGATGAAAATGAAAAAAATATTTTCATGACTTACAGCCACTGGGACAATGAAGAATCCCTGAACCAATACCGTGATTCTGAACTCTTTAAATCTGTCTGGAGCTACACTAAGAAGCTGTTCAAAGAAAAGCCAATGGCCTTTTCAGCAAAAAAAATTGAAGAACTGCCTTAAATAGGCTTGCAGAGAAAAAAAACAATACTCATATTTGCATCCCGTTCAGCAAGGAACGGACAGTTCACCTGCCCAGGTGGCGGAATTGGTAGACGCGTTGGTCTCAAACACCAATGCCTTCGGGCGTGCCGGTTCGACTCCGGCCCTGGGTACAAAATCAATGAAAAAAGGGCTTTACGGTGGCGTAAAGCCCTTTTTTGTTTTGAAATTATTCGGAAGGTGTACCCCGTCAGAATGCACCAAACGCAATGTTTTCTTTTTTCAAGGCTCAAAAATCACCTTTTGTTCAGAAGAATTCATAAAGTCTAAGCCAAACTCCGTACAACTTTATTCTTTCAAAAAGTCCAATGTAAAAAAGGAAACAGAATTTTATTAAAGCAACCCATTTCTTTGCATACAAGACAGGATGTAAACTTCTGTGTTGCCAAATGCCTCCCTTTTTTTTATCCTGTTCCAAAATGGAACCACAAGATCAAAGTTTATTGCTAGACCTTTTCCAAAGTCTTGAACTTTGGAAAAGCACCTGCCACTTTATTTAGTTTAATTTCAAATTACTGATAAACAATCACTTTAATGTAACTTCATCCGGACTTATCGGTTAATAGAGATGTAACCAAACGACCGATAGAAATGGAACAAGTATGTGCTAAATGTAATTATTGGGAGCCTCAGGCACCAGTAGTTGCGAATAAGGAAAATTATGGTGAATGCAACAAATTGAGCCATATAGAATCAAAAATGGATCCTGACTACATCATCCCTGTATTGAATGATGGAAAGCCTTTGGACCCTAACACCAAAAATATAGAATTTATTACTGGTGCTAATTTTGGCTGCAATCAGTTTGCAAGCGCTTAAAAATTTATAACGACCTAAAACTCATAAGAGCCCGGGATTCGCCGGGCTTTTTTATTCTTCAAAATTAAAATCAGCTTCTTTTTTCAATGTGATTACAACTACTCCATTTTTACCTTCTGCACCATACAATTCCCAAGCTGAACTTCCTTTGATCACTGAAACAGTTTCAATACTCTTTTGATCCAATCCTATAGTATCGGATCTTTTAAATTTCTTCTCTTTACTGCCCTGCTTGACTATAATAACTGGCTCACCTTCAATGCCTGAGGTGATAGACACCACACCTGTACCCCCTTGTGCTTTGGAAGTAGCAACAGTTTTTTCATTTCCCTTATTCACAGTCCCAAACAGTTTCCTATCATTTACTGGACTATATCTCAAAATTTTCAATTCCTCCTGCTGACTCTCAGTAAGCTCATTTTTTATGGCTACTAGGGTATTAAGCTGTTTAATTTTTAATTGATTTTCCAAAGACAAGACTAAATCCATTTGCCTTTGAACAGCATTTTGATCTATTCTTTTGGCCGAAAGCATTTTTTTCAGCCTTTCATTTTCATTGTCCAAATCCCATTTCAAACTCTTGAACGCACCTGCATTCTGATTATGGATTTTCTTAATATTTTCTGCTTGCTGGTCTGTAAGAGAAATAAACTCTCTATTGTCCATTACCAAATCAGCTGAGAACAAAGTCTCCTTAAATATATCCTGTGCATGGCCCTGAGCTATGACCAACATCAAACAAATCGTGAGTAATTTTTTCATGGTATATAATAGTTGGTTTAAAATTCTGTCAATAATGAACTGCTGGGAGCTTCCCATTCATCCAGGCTGGATTTGGTCTCTATCACAAAGTGCTGTTCCTGATTCTCATCCTCTACCAGTGTGATGATAAGTGTATCGTATTCCAATTGGTAATCTTTTTCCGAAGGCAGTAAAAACCACAGTCCAAAAACAAAGGTGGCTGCAACGCCAATTGGCAGTAAGCTCCACAAGGTAAATTTCCTTTTTTTACCAAACTCAAATTCAGGAACCCTTATATCCTTGTCTTTTTCTTTCCATTCCGAAAAAAACAACTCCAGTTCTTTTTCTTCTACACTATCCTGCTTGTTCATGAGTATTTTTTTTTAGAATCAATGTCTTGAGGTTTTTCTTTGCCCTGTCGTAATGGGTCCTCACTGTACCGATGTGAAGGCCCATTACTTCAGCAGATTTTTCCAGCGTCAATCCATGGTAAAAAACCAACAAAAGGACTTCTCTTTGTTTTTCCGGAAGCAATTGGATCAGTTTTTCATGATTGTCATCTGACTTCTCATGAACTTCATCTGCTATCAGTTCCGTATTTGTATCCAGAGATGTCAAGAGGCTTTCCGATTTTAAATTCTCCAAAGCGGTATACCTGATTACAGCATAAAGCCATGTTTTGGCACTGGACTGTTCATTAAATCTGGCCTTGCCTTCCAGTATTTTCAAGTACACCTGCTGAAGAACTTCTTTTGCCAGGTCCCCATCGAAGCGACAGCACTGCCTCGCCCAAAGGAAGGCTTCCGTATGCAGTTCTTTGATGACTTGTTCCAGTTGGTTTGGCTTCATATATATCCTTTAGTGTCAAAAAGCTACGGATATATGACATCAACTCCATATTTTTTCAAAATTTTAAAAACTATTTCTTTTGGCTTTGCAATCTCTTGCTAAACACCAAGAACAACAATCCGCAAGCAATCCAGGCAGGCAAAGTAAAGAAAGAGAGAAAAATACCGAAATAAACAGAAATGCTGTAAAATACAGCCATGCTGATCAGCCAAGCGGCCAAAACGGCCCAATTAAATGTTAAGCCTTTATTTATGGCGTAGTCTTTCCCAAACCCCATTTTATCCGCAAAATAATGTTCGAAAAAGATCACCGCGCCTACAGGTGCCAGGATAAAACCATAAACGGCCACGAAGTCCAGCAATTTCATCGCAAAAGCCGGAAAGAGTCCTGCGATAGTCGCGATCCCTCCTGTCACCAAAGTAACTTTCACTGTAGAGCTTCTTGGGAAAATAGCCTGAAATGCCAACCCCGCCCTATATATCGTAGGATTGGCAGTGGTCCACCCAGCAATGACTACACAGATCAGACCTGCAATTCCGACCACTTCATAAGCCAATGGTCCGGGTGCCACAGGTGGTATGCCTCCACTGGTAAATATCGCTGCAGCTTCCGGACTTTTGAGGTACAGCGCAAACATCAGACAGGCCGAAATCCAAGCCATAAAGTGCCCCACATACATCCCCGCAGCAGTGGTCCATCCTACTGAATTTTTATCGGCATAGCGCAATACGGACAGGTCAGACATACCCAAGTGCATGGCCGCATTGCAAAACCAAGCAAAGAACAGTACATGCCAAAAGGTGAATTTTATCTGTCCGGGAAATGGCTCTGAACCCTCTCCCCATACTGCCCAAAGGCTACTCCAAGAATCAACTCCCAAACGGTTGGCGGCTACGATTCCGGCTATCAAAAATACAGCAATCATAAATGGAGCCGCCCAATTGGAGAATTTCGCAACGGTATCATAACCTCTGGCTGCCACAATGGAAATCACCGCCCCAACAGTCAATACCACCAAAACCCAAGAAAGGCTATTGGGAACAGTATCGGTCAAAGCCGGCATGGGCATGTCAAAAGGAATTCCAACCGCCGTGGCTGATACGGTGATCATGGCCCCGGCCAAAAAACAGAATAAGAGTCCATTGGCCAGATTGTAACCTGTCACAAGTTTTTTACCGGCGATTTTTTCCAATTTATAATACAAAGTCAAGCGCTCAGCTGTTGCAAGTGGAGTGGTTACATATCTCCAAGTCAGCACAGCCAAAAAATTCCCCAATAGCAAGCCTACTATCAGGTCAAAAGCAGATACCCCGGCCGTCAAAAACAAAGGCCCTATCACAAACTCCGTCCCCGCAGCGTGTTCCCCGGCATACATGCCCAGAAATTTTTTCCAACTTTTGTGATGGGAAGAAGGGATAGGTTGGCGTTCAAACTCGCCTGAAACAGTCCCTTCCTTTGGGGAAGTAGTTTTTTCCATAGGTAATTTCGGGTTGAAATTGAAAAATACAAAAATCCTATGGGTTATGGTATCCTGTGATGTCCTGTTTGGTGTTTTACCCACTCCAGACAATGGTTCAATTCGTTAAATGGAAGGATTTGGTTACAACCAATGGAATATAATTTTTGCTCTCCAGGCATTTCATTGACCTCTGCCCTTTAATGAGATATTTCAAGATGCTTAGGAAAGGCTAATCAGTATAGGGGATTGACATGACCTAGAAAATTTCAAATTCTCCTTTCAAATCATCCTAAATCTATGGCCTGAAAGGCCAACATAGCAAAGAAATGGGTAAAGCCCATTTCTAAAATCAAACAATCATTTTTCAATCATCACGGGCCTGAAAGGCACGGACAATTCTCAAGCTTGAATTTAAACGGTTAATATCACTTTCAAACTTTTTTTTCTGGACTTCATCTTATAATTTATCCTTACTAACAAATTTCATTTATTAAGAATCTATATGTATTTAATTCTTAATTTTTAAAGTTAATCTTCTATGGGACAATCACTTGCTAAAAATTACTTACACATCATATTCAGCACCAAAAACAGACAACCTTTTATATTGCCAGAATATGAAATTTCTCTATTCCGATATTTGGGAGGAGTATGCAGAAACCTTGAATCTCCATCCTTAATAGTTGGAGGACATCTTGACCATGTACACGTCTTATGCCTGCTCTCCAAAAAATTAGCCCTGATCAAAATGGTGGAAAATCTTAAAACTGAATCTTCAAAATGGATGAAAACGCAGTCCGATTACCTGAAAAATTTTTATTGGCAAGATGGCTATGGTGCATTTTCTGTAAATCCATCACAAGTGGATATTGTAATTGATTATATAAAAAATCAGAAACAGCACCATGAAAAGAAATCGTTTCAAAATGAGTATAGAGCTATTTTAAAAAAATTCAAGGTGGAATATGATGAAAGATATGTTTGGGACTGAATAACTGGAAACTTTAATAGTTATATCGGCCTTTCAGGCCTGGGAAATGTTACTGGTGATAATCCAATTAGCGTTGGGCTGCACCCAACTCTATATTATATTGGCCCTTCAGGCCTAGGAAGAAAAGAGGTTTATTCACCTTAATTCGTAAAGTTTAACTCTATCCGAAGGTATTTTGAACTAATAGTGCAGAATTGATAAGATGTAAGCTTAGCATCAGTCTCATGAAAAATCAACTATTAAAGTATCCTATTCAATTTCTACCCCCCTTTTCTATCAACCAAAACAATTTCTGATCATTTTAAAAATGGCTCAAAAAAAGGTCTATCATCCCAGCCTATTAATTTTTCCCTTTTACTTTCAGGTGGGCCACTAAATCATGGAAGTATTTAGGACTCCATATCTCCAATTTTTTTTGATTTTTGATAAATCGACTGATATCATTTTTAGCATATCGAAAATGTAATAAAAAAATAAGATAATCGAAAAAAAACCGATTATCCTATTCAATTTCTACAAAGACTCCCTTACAATCACCCTAAACCCATTTTTGATCATTTTACCTTCTTTGCTCAGGATCATTTCAGCACAAAGCCTACCCATCACATTAAAATCTGTACTCATCACTGTGATTCCTTTTTGCAAAACCTCCTTTAGCGGAGTCTCATTATAAGACAAAATACCGAGATTTTTACCGATTTCAAGACCTGGGATTTCCCGCACTTTTTTGATGAGATTGACAAGATCTGTCTCTTCAATGACAATATAGGCCTCCTCATTCTGCGGTGAAACTTCATCAGAGATTTCCTGAATCACGTCAAAATCCAGGTTTTCCTCAAACGCATATTTTTTGAAACCGGAAACGATATTTTGCGGATAGGGGTAATTGGAATGGAAAGGAAAAACCAAAATAAGTTTCTTATACTTTCTCAGTTTGGAATTAAGCTTTTTCAAGGCTTCATAAATATCGGTTTTGAAATCCTGATAAATGGCCCCAAAGCAGTCCAAACCATCAGGCTTATTGTCTAATAAAACCAATTTTTCTGAGGGTAGATTTTGCAGCAAAGCGTAAGCCTTCTGCTCTTGCTCTTTTTTGAAATGGGGCATTACAACATAAAAATCGAAGCCCCCCTTCTGTGTCTCCAGGATTTTCCTTAAAAGCTCGTATTCACAATGATGTACTTGAAAATTGATTTCCGCACGTCCTTCTAGGGTGGTCACAAATGAATTGAAAATCTCCTTTTTATAGGCACTCAACTTATTGAACAACAAAAGAACAGTGTATTTAGAAAGGTCATTGTGATGACTGATATAATAGCCTTTCCCTCTCACTGATTCTATGATGCCTTGTTTTTTCAAAATGGCATAAGCCTTTTCGACCGTATCTCTCGAAAGGTAATACTCTGCACTTAAGCTATTGATCGAAGGGATTTTATCTCCAAATCGCAACACTTCTGAAGTAATCAGGCCTTTGATGGCCTTGACGACCTGAATGTATTTGGGAATACTCGAACTATCATCAATGTTTAAATTCAGCTTCATTTAGATTGCAGTTTTAAAAAAGTAAGAATAGGATAATTCATAGGGAAAACAAAACCCTATCCTCTACAAGAATCAGTATAGTACAGGATAGCCTCTTTGACTTGACCCTTTATATTTGATCAAATCTTGAATTTCCATATCCATCTCAAACTAATATGAAAACAAAACCACAAACCTTTAAGCATGTATCCTATTTGTGGGATGAAGAAAAAGCAGCTTCCTTGGGCGATGATGAGGTTGCCTTATTAATATACCGGTCCAATATCCTGGGAGCTGACTTGAGAATTACTAATTACGGAGGTGGAAATACCTCTTGCAAAACCATGGAAAAAGACCCCCTTAGCGGAAAAGAGGTGGAAGTCATGTGGGTAAAAGGATCGGGGGGAGATATCGGTACCTTAACCAAAACCGGTTTGGCTGGGCTTTATGTGAACAAGCTACTTTCACTGGAAGGGATTTACCGTGGCATTGAGCATGAAGACGAGATGGTGGGACTTTTCAACCACTGCATCTACGACCTTGATTCCAAGGCCCCTTCCATAGACACGCCTTTACATGCTTTTTTACCCTTCAAACATATCGATCACCTGCATCCTGATGCAGCCATTGCCATCGCGGCATCCAAAGATGGAGAAAAAATCACTGCAGAATTATTTGAAGGGCAGATTGCCTGGGTACCTTGGCAAAGACCGGGTTTTGATTTGGGACTGCAGTTGCGGGATGCATTGGAAGCCAATCCCGGTATCCGAGGAATCATGTTGGGTGGACATGGACTTTTTACCTGGGGCGATACGGCTCACGAATGCTACATCAACAGCTTGGAAGTCATTGAAAAAGCTTCTGCTTTTCTGGAAGAAAACTATGGCAAGAAAAGACCCGTCTTTGGAGGAGAAAAAGTAAAAGCGCTTGCCCCTGCTCAAAGAAAGGATCAAGCAGCGAAATTAGCTCCCTTACTGAGAGGTTTGGCCTCAAGCTACAACCGCATGATGGGCACATTCAATGATTCAGAAACGGTATTGCAGTTTATCAATTCCCATGATTTGACCAAATTGGCACCTTTGGGAACTTCCTGTCCAGACCACTTTCTAAGGACCAAAATTGCCCCATTGGTATTGGATATTCCGGCAGAGCAGGATTTAAGTGACCTGTCTGCATTGAAAAGTCATATTGAAAAGCTTTTTGCCCAATATAGAGAGGGTTATAAAGACTATTACGAAAAACATAAGCGCAGCAACAGCCCTGCCATGCGTGACCCCAATCCGGTCATCATCCTTTGGCCTGGTGTGGGGATGTTTTCCTATGCCAAGGACAAGCAGACATCAAGGGTCGCTTCAGAATTTTATATCAATGCCATCAATGTGATGCGGGGAGCAGAAGCCATATCGGAATATGTCTCTTTACCACTTCAGGAAGCTTTTGATATAGAATACTGGCTCCTCGAAGAGGCCAAGCTCCAACGTATGCCCAAAGAAAAGGCATTATCAAGAAAAGTGGCTTTGATCACCGGAAGTGCAGGTGGAATAGGAAAAGCCATCGCAGACAAGTTTGCCGCAGAGGGTGCCTGTGTGGTCTTAACAGATATTGATGGAGATCGCTTGGATAAGGCAAGAAAAGATTTCGGAAAAGACGTGGCCATCACTGTAAAACTCGATGTGCTGGATAATGACACGATTGCTCAAGCCTATGCAGCAGCCTGTTTGGCCTTCGGCGGGGTTGACATCATTGTCAACTGCGCCGGATTGGCCATCAGCAAACCCCTACTAGAGACCACCGAAGCCGATTGGGATTTACTCAATGATGTGTTGGTCAAAGGACAATTCAAAGTTTCCCAGGCAGGAGTGGCTGTATTGAGGACTCAGGGAATGGGTGGTGACATTATCAATATTGCATCCAAAAACGCATTGGTTTCCGGACCAAATAATGTAGCCTATGGCACTGCCAAGGCAGCCCAAGTACATATGTCTCGCTTGTTGGCAGCGGAACTCGGCCCAGATAAAATACGGGTCAATGTGGTCAACCCCGATGCGGTGATCGAAGGCTCCAAAATCTGGGAAGGCAAATGGGCAGAGGGAAGGGCCAAAGCCTATGGCGTGACTGTAGAAGAATTGCCAGCATTCTATGCCAAGAGAACTTTGATGAATGAGATCATTTCAACAGAGGATATTGCAAATGGGGTATTTGCATTTGTTGGAGGAATTCTTTCCAAGTCAACCGGAAACATTTTGAATGTGGATGGGGGTGTTGCGGCTGCTTTTGTGAGGTGATTAAAGTTCTCGCAAAGGCGCCAAGACGCTAAGATAAAACAGTGACACCAGTTATCCAGCGTCATTCTGAGTTATTAAAATTGACATCTGCAGACCCGTCATTCTGAGATTTTAACATTTAGGGAATGTTCAGAAAGGGTAATGACAAAATTACGCGTCATGCTGAGCGGAGCTTGCGGAGTCGAAGCATCTCCCACATGGTAGGAGATTCTTCACTGCGTTCAGAATGACGATCCCTCCATATCTGTCATTGGTAGTGAGGAACGAGCGAAGAATCTCCTGCACTCAAGTCCAAAAGACCCTTCGCTTCACTCAGGGTGACGAGCCGCCCCGATTTATATCAATGGTAACCGGAGCTTGCGGAGGTGGAAGCCTGTCCCGCAGCATTGCGGGAGATCTCCTTCCTTTAAAAGTAGGAGACTCTACACTACGTTCAGAGTGACGATCCCTCCACACCTGTCATTGGTAGGCTATAAAATTAAGCATTTAAAGAAAGGAAATGCCAAATGTTAAAATCTCGAAATGTCAAGAAAAGCTATCTTCCAAATAATTCCTTAAATTCAAATTAAAACAATTCTCACTTCGTGCCTTTGGTGTCTTAGTGGCAATAAACAATAACCTATTTCACTTCGTGTCTTTGCGCCTTTGTGGCAAAAAAAATATTCTTAGCGCGCTTTGCGCCTTCACCAGAAACCATGAAAATAACCGCCGATCAAATCCAATCCACCAATAAACCCAGAGAAGTCTCCCATTCCCGTGAGTTTAATTTCCTGGCTGAAAACCTGGAAAAAAAAGGGCTTAATGTGGAGCAACTCATTCAAAAACTTCAGGATTTTCAAATTGCCATTCCTTCTTGGGCTTTGGGCACAGGAGGAACCCGTTTTGGACGTTTCTCAGGAGGAGGAGAACCTGCTACTTTGATTCAAAAAATACAGGACATCGGTATCCTTCATACTCTCAACCGCTCCAGTGATTCTGTCTCCCTGCATATTCCATGGGACATCCCTAAGGACTATGACGCCATTCTGCAAGCAGCAGCTGAAGTAGAAATCGGTTTTGACGCAGTCAATTCAAATACCTTCCAGGACCAGGCTGACCAAAGTCTATCCTACAAATTCGGTTCTCTTGCCAATCAAGACAAATCCATCCGTGAACTGGCTATTGAGCACAACAAGGAAGTA
Source organism: Arthrospiribacter ruber (assembly GCF_019343195.1). Classification (GTDB taxonomy): domain Bacteria; phylum Bacteroidota; class Bacteroidia; order Cytophagales; family Cyclobacteriaceae; genus Arthrospiribacter; species Arthrospiribacter ruber. The sequence goes on along the minus strand of NZ_RPHB01000010.1, from coordinate 10,573 downwards.
ATCCGGATCGGTGAAAAACTGGGTTCCAAGGCCCTGACGGTTTGGTTGGCGGATGGATCATCCTTCCCCGGCCAACACAGTTTCCGCAAAGCCTTACAAAACACCCATGAATGCTTACAGGAGATTTACCAAGATCTTCCAATCGACTGGAAAATGCTGATCGAATATAAGCCTTACGAGCCCTACTTCTACAGTACGGTCATACAGGATTGGGGTACTTCCTTTTTGTTGGCCAATAAGCTTGGAGAAAAAGCTTATACCTTAGTAGATCTGGGCCATCATCTTCCCAATACCAACATTGAGCAGATAGTGGCTACCCTGATGACCGAAGGTAAATTAGGGGGTTTTCATTTCAACGACTCCAAATACGGAGATGATGACCTGACCGTGGGTAGCATCAAGCCTTACCAGCTCTTCCTGATTTTCAATGAACTGGTAGCCGGTTTTGAAGAAACTTCCAATCCTGCGCCGGCATGGATGATTGATGCCAGCCACAACCTGAAAGATCCTTTGGAGGATTTGTTGCAATCCGTTGAAGCCATCAAACTGGCCTATGCACAAGCTTTGATCGTAGATCAAAATTCTCTTCATGCAGCACAAGCATCCCATGATGTGGCTATAGCTCAGGAAATCCTACAGGATGCGTATAGAACTGACCTGAGACCTTTGGTCAGGGAAGCCATCCGACAAAGTGGTGGAGCCATTTCTCCTATCCAAACTTATCGGGACCTGAAAGTAAGGGAAACGCTGATCAAAGAAAGGGGCAAAGACAGTAAAGCCAGCGGATTGTAATATGGAACCCATCAAGGTAACGGCCATATTTGACATTGGAAAGACGAACAAAAAGTTCTTCCTTTTTGATCAGGATTTGAAGGAAGTCTACAAGGTGTACCATCGCCTGGATTACACACAGGATGAAGACGGAGATGATTGCGAATCCATTCAGGCACTGACCCAATGGGTCAAACAAACCTTAAAAGAAGCTTTAGCTTTACCCCAATTTTTGGTCATCAAACTCAATTTTACGACCTATGGGGCTTCATTTGTACATATTGACGAAATGGGAAGTCCTGTAGCGCCGTTGTACAATTACCTGAAAAAGTATCCGGAGAATATTTTAGAACAGTTTTATTCCAAATACGGACCATCTGAAAAGTTCAGCCAGGAAACTTCCTCTCCTGCCTTGGGCATGTTGAATTCCGGGCTTCAGCTCTATTGGCTCAAGTATGCCAAACCTCAAACTTTCAAGAAAATCCACCGCAGCCTTCATCTTCCCCAGTACTTTTCATTTCTTTTTACGGGAAAAGCAGTATCAGAATATACGAGCATAGGCTGTCATACAGGCTTATGGGATTTTGCCAAAGGAGAATATCATCACTGGGTCAAAGCCGAAGGGATCGACAAAATATTACCAGAGGTGGTGGACACTACGACCAGTTTTCCCAAGACCTTTGACAGGCACAGCATGAGTATAGGCGTGGGAGTACATGATTCTTCCTCCGCATTATTGCCATATCTGACCAGTAATACCGAACCTTTTGCCCTGCTGTCCACCGGTACCTGGGCTATCAGCATCAATCCTTTCAACGCGTCTCCCCTGACCACTGAAGAACTCCGAAAAGACTGTCTGCATTTTCTCAGCAAAAAAGGTCAGCCTATCAAAATCAGCCGGTTATTTATAGGAGAAGAGCACAAAGTTCAGATCGAAAAACTATACGCGTATTTCCAATTGGAAAGAGGTTATTACAAAGCATTGTCATTTGAAAAGAAGCTTTACCAAAAAGCTAAATCCAAAAACCGCAAACGGTTTAGGTTTGAATTCTTAAAACCTGACATCTATGGTATTGCCCAAGCCAATGAAACGGACTGGAAAGGTTTTACCGACTTCGAAGATGCCTATTATAGTTTTATCCATGAACTTACTGAACTGCAAGAGGCTTCCCTAAATCTCGTCTTAAAGGGTACTGAGGTAAAAAAACTCTATATAGACGGTGGCTTCAATGCCAATCCAATTTTTGTAGAAACCCTAATGGACAAGCTTCCGGGAATCGAAATTGAAACCACGGATTTTGCTTTAGGGACGGCGTTGGGGGCGGGGATTTTGGTGAATTGAAATCGGAGTGAAGTGTATATACCTAGAGTGATTATGAATAAGGTGGGTATTGTAAAGAAAAATAGTAGTTATTTTTTGGTATTTGAAGAATGCCAAGTTCATTAGATTTTTCATTTTAGGTTTTCTATAATCCATTGTGGAAGAGGGATAAAATTCTCATCCTCCCAAAACTCATCATTGAAATCCGAGGCGAAATCACTTACAAACGGTCTTACCAAACTGCTAGCAGGAAAAAATTGCAAATCAGAGGGGATTTCCTGGGAAATAAAATACATAGTCAACCTTTCCGAGATGCTACCTGTACTAAAGTTAGAACGAGGATATTTTGTGAAGTTTAAATACCATTTATTTTCAATCACTTTTTCCATTAAAGATTTTGGGGTGAAAAATTCCACTGTCACTTCTCCTAAGCTTTGCTCATTCTCTTCAAGATATATGACAGCTTGTTTTTTGAACTCTTCCAAGCTTAAAGTCAATTTTCGATAATTGATGTGGCTAATGGAAATTTGTTCAGCACCCTGAGGAATTCTGAGTACAAACCTTCCATCCTCATTACTAATCGCTATAAATTCGGGAAACTCTGATATATAAATATGCGAAAAGGGAATTCCCTCTTGGGTTTTGCCAGAAAGAATCTGTCCTGTTAACATACTCTGGCAGTGGCCTGACAAACTAAAAATAAAAAGCGATATTATAAGAAATACTTTTTCTCCCATCTTCTAGCAATAGTTGCTTGAAAGAACTATTCAAAAATGAAAATTCTTTCAAGCAACTAATTATTTTAAATTATTACATTATGGCAATAATAACTGTAGCCGCTACGGTTGCCACTGCTCCTGCCCAGCATTGGGCCTTACATCCACCACGCCCTTTTATTTTATTCCCATCACCATCTGTAAAAGTTGAATGACAACTTGCTACGCAACTTGATTGAATGCGGGTAATAATTCCCCCATTTAAATCCTCAGAAAAGGCAAGAAAAAAATCTTCATCTAGAATTGTTTGATCCAGAATATTATTTGTAACCTCTAATAAAATCAATTTTTCATCCTCAATATCAGGTATTACAAACTTAATAAATCCTTTTACAACTTCCCCATTACTATCGATTGAATGAATTTCAAAAATTTCTTCATCTATTTCTATTTCAGAAATCTTAAGATTTTCATGTTTAAATTGAATTTCACCAGGTAAATTAACGCTAACAAAATTTAAATCAACTAAATTCTCTTCGACATTGGTATCCTTTTCCGTGCAAGATCCAATAATTAAGACCAAACCAATCAGCAAAACTAAAATTTTTGAGATTTTCATATCATTAATAATTTCGTCCTATTCCGCAAAATGCAGGGCAGGAACACACTCCCTTGTAAGCCAATGTCCGGATAAAAAATTATTTAAAACTAAGTATTCATTATTTTATTTCCAGAATTAAATGGTGCCATAACAGTATTTTTGGACGCTAATTGTACTTTGCCAAGACATCAAAACCAAACAACATTCTAAAATCTTCGTTTAGCCCCCCAGAACCAAACTGATTTATAAGTAAATATTGTGATTTACAGAATTAAAAACTTTTTTTGTAGTTTTTAAAAAAAGTTGGAGTGCAATTTTAACTGAATAGAAAATAAAGCTTCCTTTTCTAGCGGTTCGTTACCGAACTCAGAAAAAAGGATTTCCAGTCTAATTTTCTTTGGCAAAAGAATGATTTAAAAATTCGTGATAGCTATACTCGAAATTTGTAATTTCGAGTATAGCTCCCTCGGCCTGAAAGGCCGTAATACCCTAGAAATGGGTACAGCCCATTTCATGTATGGAGCGAGGATGGATGCTGGGCCTGAAAGGCACGAATAGTTATTTTAGGCTTGGGCATCATAAGTAGTAATAACATCTTTGGGCAAGCTTTAATCCAATGGCCAATTGCTACTATAATACTTAATCGCAGAAATCATATGAATTCTGCGATTATGATCGCTATTTTTATATAAATTTTGCGATTAGAACTGTTTAACACTCTAAAAAATTTCTTAATCCAGTAAATTTCAACCCGCAAGGCTATCTTCCCCACAAATTGACTCCATGGAGAATTTTTACCTCAACCCGATTCGCCAAAAAATCCTGAAAAATCTCCGGGGCATCAAAATCCAACTTGGTTCCATCACAGTAATACTGGGATTGATTGGTAGAACTCATCAAGGGAGACTGGATTTCAATCACCTCTCTGGAATTGAATTGATACAAAATGATCCCGCTTTCCGGGGTGTCTTTCATCAGTTCATACTGCTCTTTTAACCAAGTGAGCTGGCTTAATGCATCGGAGGTTTCACAGGCAGAAAGCTGATTATCAACGGGCTCCTCTGTCGCGCAACTCCCTAAGCACAAACATGCAATCAGCATGAAAATCAAGATTTTTTCACTTTCAATTGATTTTATCATAGTGTTTTGGAGAAATCTTAAATTATAGACAATATAGCCTTACCTTACCCGCTCTCTGGTAAACCTATTTCCAAATACAATCAAAACTACCACCCCTATCAAGGTTACCATTAAGCCTAGGCCATCTCCTAATCCAGGTTGACCCAACCATTTCCCCAGAAAACACCCTGATATAGAGACCAATCCCATCACTACAAAAACTACACATCCGAAAGTGGGCAAACCATTGGCAATAGCGTTTGCCTTTTCTTTTTGGGACAGTTGATTGTATCCGGCCATTAAATTGGGAAATTTCTTCACCAAAATACCTATCGCAATAAAAAATACTCCTATGTAAACGTTAACCATAATAAAATTTATTTAGACTGCCACAAAGACACAAAGGCACAAAGTATAATCAAATTGATTTCCTTTTACCTCTGAATCATAGGACCAATTAGGATTTTTTAACCTAAGAGAAGTTTAATTTAATCACAAAAAACGAAATACAGAAATGTTAGTTTGAAATATAGGCAATTAATCCGATTTTCTTAAAAAAAGGAAACGCAGAAATTAACAAGCATTGATTTGGGTATGGATCAAAAACCCGACAAATTGATTTGAGTCCAAATCAAAATCACGATATAAATCGAAATTTTAGGCCTAATTTTTCGATTTGGAGAACGCATGACAAAGCTGAAATAGATTACCTGGAGGAAACTGATGGGATATTATATGCCTATGAATTAAAATGGAAAGATCAGAAAGTCAGATTTCCTGCATCTTTTCTCCAAAGCTATCCTGAGCACCAAACAGCAGTGGTCAGCAGACAAAACTTTGAAGGTTTTTTTATTGCACTTATTTCAACTTTACCAAACCAATCACTGGATTGGCTTCTTCCTGTTCACCTGATACATAGGCTGCAGGTTTGACAAAATAGAATAAATCCTCCTCTGCAGACAAAACCCTTAAGTTTAAACTATCCCCATCTTCATCCAAAAACCCACCTTTTACAAGATAACCCTGTCCACTCTCCATATGATAGAGGAATTGGTACAAACTATTATCAAAATCATAAAAATGCGAACTAAGGTAGTTGGCAGTATGAACAACATTTGCGATTAAATACTGTTTAAAGCCCCTATCATCTAAATGAGGTTTAGGAAAATTCAACTTAGCAAAAGGCTTCAACTGCATATCCCTTAGCTGGTACAGCGTGTCTCTTAGGTAATTTTCATTTGTCGTTACAGGTGTATAGATAAAATGCTTGCCATTAAAACTGCTGATGTAATCGGTATAGCCCAAACGACTGGCCATTTTCTTCTCCATAATCACTTTTCTTAAGGGCAGGGTGTCTATGACTGCCATAGCTGCATCAAATCGATACAACTTGGTCTCATTGGCAAAACCTCCTTCAACTACATTTCCATATTCCTGAGAAATACAGAACCTTTCCCCTCCGAGTATCCTAAAGAAGTCAAAGCCGAAATCCAAGGAGGAATCTATCCTCTTTTCCTCTATTAATTCATGCTCAGGAGAATACCTCATGATTTTTTTGCCAGCAAACAGATAAATCTCTCCAGAACTATCATCTACAGCCATGGCAGAAACAGACCTGTATTCCCCAGGACCATCACCTTGTTTTCCAAGCGCCCCTAAAAATTTTCCATCCAGATCGAAAACAAGAATTTTTTGAAATAAATACCAGATATACAATTTATTATCATGAAGGAACACTTCATTGATTCTCGAAATAAAAGCATCAGGGCGGGTTTCAAGTTGGATATATTGTATGGATTCGGCAATGTCATTTAATGTGACTTCTGTATTTACCTTGTTAGGCACATTAATTTCAATCAGCTCCGACTTGGGCTTTTCGGTACACGCGAAAAATCCTGAAACTATGGAAGAAAATAAAATAAATCTCCAAAATAAATCCCCCATGCTTTAATTGTTTATTCCTTTTTGAACATCCACCTGCTTTTTGATGGCTCGGTTTCCCTTGGTACAATCAACTGTAAGTGAAGCTCTTTATTATCCAACTTGGAAATGAAATATTTCTGAGTACTGATTTTATCCAAACGTCCAATAATTAAGGTGTCTCCTTCCGTCCACCATATCCCTTTAAGCTCATGAATCTCGAAATTACTGTAATTAGTGAAAATGACAGTATCTTTCTTAAAGTCATAAAAATATCCATTGATTACTTTACTGAAAGTTTCTGCGACAGCTTGTTGCTGTTCTTCATCCTAGAGTTGAAAGTTTTTTGAAGTCAGGATATTTTCAAATGATTCACTTCTATACATTTTCCATTTGCCTTCCAAGGGATGCTCAGTTTGCAAAAACCAAAAAAGGGGTATCAGATAAAAGAGCGAATGTATCATAGTTTTACCTTCTGACGAATGTTAAGATAATATACCAAGATTACAGTTTTAATTCAAGAAATTTTTAGTGGATTCCACAACAAGGTGGAATCAAGAGCTCTGTTAAGGTCATTAAAGCCTTTTATCAGATTGATTTAGGGTTATTTTCATTTGGAAAAATGTAGCCATACACATTTTTTACTTTGAAAAAGTATAATAAATCACATTTTTTCGTTTGAAAAAGTGTGTGATTGATAAGTTTTTCCTTTGAACTTTAGGCTACAATAGAACGATCAAAAAATCAACCATCCTATTGCAAAAATTACCCCATCCCTTAAAACCCGATACTACAGGATATCTTTCCGTAATTATTTTTAGAAATTGGAAATTGAATCCTGTGATCATTTGCTTCATCAAATTGCTAAGTTATATTGATTGATGTTTGTTGATATTTTAGCTTTCAATGTACAAGCCAATATCTTTCAGTATCTTAATATCCATAAATACCGAATCCATAAAATGCCTTTAAATAAGAAGATTGGTTTATTCATCCCCTGCTACGTAGATCAATTCTACCCTAATGTAGGCATTGCCACTTTGGAACTATTGGAAAAGCTGGGTTGCCAGGTCAGCTACCCCATGGGACAGACTTGCTGCGGGCAACCCATGGCCAATGCAGGATATGAGTGGGATACAATTGGCACCACCAAACATTTTTTAAAGACCTTTCTTGATTACGATTACATAGTAGCACCCTCAGGGAGTTGTGTACTGCATATCAAAGACCATGCACCGGCCATTCCTGGAATGGAAAAAGAACAGGAAAGCCTACACCAAAAAATCTTTGAACTGACAGAATTCCTTACCGATATCTTGAAAGTGGAAACACTCCACGGATCCTTTCCGCACAGAGTGGGCTTTCATGCCTCCTGCCATGGACATCGTGGCCTAAGATTGGGTTCCTGTTCAGAACGCAACGAACCTTTTTATAGCAAGGGCAAACAACTCTTGGAACAGCTTGACGGATTGGAATGGGTGGAATTGACGAGGACAGATGAATGCTGCGGATTTGGGGGAACTTTTGCTGTTACAGAAGAAGCCTTGTCAGTTCAGATGGGCAAAGACCGCCTGGAAGACCATCTCACCCATGGTGTAGAAATCCTCACCGGGGGAGATATTTCCTGTATCATGCATCTGGAAGGAATTGCCAAGAGAAATCAGCAGCCATTGGAATTTATGCATATTGCCGAGATTCTAAACCAAGCCATCTCATGAGCCATCCAACCAAAGCATCGGAATTTTTACAGGACGCTGCTAAAGCCAAATGGCATGACGAGACTTTATGGTTTGTCAGAGACAAGCGGGACAACATCAGCAAAACCATTCCGGAATGGGAAGAATTGAGAGAATTGGCTTCCCAGATCAAAGACAATGTACTTGCCAATCTAGAAACTTACTTGGTTGAATTCGAAAAAAATGCCAAAGCAAATAACATACACGTACATTGGGCGAAGAATGCCGAGGAACACAATCAGATTGTCTTGGGAATATTACAGAATCACCAGTGCAAAGCCATTGTAAAAAGCAAATCCATCCTCACCGAGGAGTGCCACCTGAACCCATTTTTGGAAAACAATGGCATTGAAGTGGTGGATACGGATTTGGGAGAGCGGATTGTGCAGTTCTTAAATCAACCCCCTAGCCATATCGTGCTACCTGCCATTCACCTGAAGAAAAGGGATATCTCTGAGCTTTTCCATGAAAAACTTCAAACCGAAAAAGGCAACGAAGACCCCACTTATCTCACTCATGCTGCAAGGATTCACCTTCGGGAAAAATTCCTTGGGGCCAAAGTAGCCATTACCGGAGTAAATTTTGGTGTTGCGGAAACAGGGGAATTTGTGGTCTGTACCAATGAAGGTAATGCCGATATGGGCGTGCATTTGGCAGATGTACACATTGCCTGTATGGGAATTGAAAAGATCATTCCCAGAAGAAAGGATCTGGGGATATTCCTGCGCCTGTTAGCCCGGTCTGCTACCGGTCAACCCATTACCAATTACAATTCCCATTTTCGGTCTCCAGCACCGGGTAAGGAGATCCATATAGTCTTGGTAGACAATGGCCGGACAGAACAACTAGGAAGAGAAAAATTCAAAAATTCCCTTAAGTGCATCCGTTGCGGTGCCTGTATGAATACCTGTCCCATTTATAGAAGAAGTGGAGGTTACAGTTATGGTTCAGTAGTTCCTGGACCCATAGGATCTATTCTATCACCTGGCTTGGATGTCAAAAAATACAGTACCCTTCCTTTTGCCTCAACCCTTTGTGGTTCTTGCACGGATGTCTGCCCGGTCAAAATCAATATCCATGAGCAACTCTATGAATGGAGACAGGAAATCACCAAAGCCCAGGGCACCAATACCAAAAGCATTTCCATGAAAATCGCCAATGGAATTTTTGCAGTTCCTTTTGCTTATAAAATAACCGGAGCCATGATGCGGGGAGCCTTGAAAATCCTACCTGACAGCATTACTTATTCAGGCTTAAACATTTGGGGAAAGCAAAGGGATTTACCCGAAACACCCAAAGAAACTTTCAAAGATTGGTACAAAAAGAACAGGAAATGAGCAGCAGAGAGCATATTTTAGCTAAAATCAAAGCCATTCCCAAAGAGGCCAGCCCGCTTCCAGAAATCCCTTCATTTGAATCTCCTTTGGGTCACAAAGCAGCCTTTATACTATCCATTCAAGCCAACAAGGGGGAAGTCATCACTGAGTCCGAATTGAAGGATTTTATAGCCATCAACCGTTTTGAAAAGATTCTCAACCTGACCAAGGGAATGGAGAGCCTTTCGACTCAGCCTTTACCTTCTGACGCCCATGAATTAAATGAGTTGGAAGTAGCCATCATTCAAGGTCAATTTGGGGTAGCCGAAAACGGGGCGATATGGTTGACCGATGAAAACATGGGCTTAAGGGTATTGCCCTTTATCACCGAGCATTTGGTGATAGTGCTGAATGAGAAATCTTTGGTTTCCAATATGCATGAAGCCTATAATAAAATAGGAATCCAGCATTCCGGTTTTGGACTTTTTATTGCTGGGCCATCTAAAACTGCTGATATTGAGCAGTCTTTGGTGATCGGGGCCCACGGGGCAAAGAGTTTGAGGGTGGTTCTGACCAACCTTTGAGGTTTTTTTCAATCCTCAAAGGTTTATGATTTAAATTAGGGCTTCTTGCTCAATTCTTAACTGACTGATATTCAATTAAATAATTAACAAAAACATAACACAAAAACCCCGAAATCGGCTGTTTTAAGCTTTTTTCGGGGTTTTCTTTTTTGTATTTTAAGGTTGCAGAATAAAATACATCTGAAGATATGGCACAACTTTCTCTTTTCAAAAATTTCGAAGGATATTCTCCAAAATATAACTTTTTCAAGAATTCATTGTTGGGCAGAATCCACGACAGCATTCCCTGGGACGAACTTATCGACTGTCTTCCGGACGAACGGGTGGGCAGGGGTGCACCAAGCTGGTTTGGTGCAAAGGGTATGTTTGCACTCATGTTTTTGAAGGCCTACTTTAATATCAGTGACAGGCAATTGCTGGAGCGTTTCAATACGGATTGGTCACTTCAGTATTTCTGCGGCAAAGTACTTGCCGAAGACCAGCAGATAA
>NZ_RPHB01000001.1 GCF_019343195.1 Arthrospiribacter ruber | reverse complement strand
TCATCAGAAGCATCGGCAGTGATGCTGATGGTCTGACCGGCTTCAATTTCAGTACCGGCTGCCGGAGCAGTGATGCTTACCAATGGAAGTATATTTTCAGGAGTTTCAAAAACGGTTACAGATACCGTTTCAGAATTTGCAGAAGCGCCTTCATTGTCCGTGGCAACTGCTCTGATGTAAAAGGTTCCTGCTTCGTCTGCTGTCCAGCTGATGCTGTAAGGTGCTTGGGTTACAGAACCTATTGAAGTTCCGTTAACAAAGAACTCCACTTTTACCACTTCTCCGTCCTCATCAGAAGCATCGGCAGTGATGCTGATGGTCTGACCGGCTTCAATTTCAGTACCGGCTGCCGGAGCAGTGATGCTTACCAATGGAAGTATATTTTCAGGAGTTTCAAAAACGGTTACAGATACCGTTTCAGAATTTGCAGAAGCGCCTTCATTGTCCGTGGCAACTGCTCTGATGTCAAAGGTTCCTGCTTCGTCTGCTGTCCAGCTGATGCTGTAAGGTGCTTGGGTTGCAGAACCTATTGAAGTTCCGTTAACAAAGAACTCGACTTTTACCACTTCCCCATCTTCATCAGAAGCATCGGCAGTGATGCTGATGGTCTGACCGGCTTCGATCTCAGTTCCTGTTGAAGGAGCTGTGATGGATACTGTAGGAAGGATATTTTCAGGAGTTTCAAAAACAGTTACGGTAACGGTTTGAGAGCTGGCAGATGCACCATCATTGTCCGTTGCAACCGCTCTGATCTCAAAGGTTCCTGCCTCATCAGCAGTCCAGTTGATGCTGTACGGTGCTTCGTTTGAAATACCTATGGAGCTTCCGTTAACAAAGAACTCCACTTTTACCACTTCCCCGTCTTCGTCAGAAGCATCGGCAGTTATGGTAAGGGTGTAACCTGCTTCTATCTCAGTTCCCTGAGCCGGAGCTGTGATGGATACTGTCGGAAGGATGTTTTCAGGAGTTTCAAAAACAGTAACAGTAACAGTTTCAGAGTTGGCAGATGCACCCTCATTGTCTGTGGCAACCGCTCTGATCTCAAAGGTTCCTGCCTCATCAGCAGCCCAGTTGATGCTGTATGGTGCTTCGTTTGAAATACCTATGGAGCTGCCGGTAACAAAGAACTCCACTTTTACCACTTCTCCATCTTCATCAGAAGCATCGGCAGTGATGCTGATGGTCTGACCGGCTTCGATCTCAGTTCCCTGAGCCGGAGCTGTGATGGATACTGTAGGAAGGATATTTTCAGGAGTTTCAAAAACAGTTACGGTAACGGTTTGAGAGTTGGCAGATGCACCATCATTATCCGTTGCAACCGCTCTGATCTCAAAGGTTCCTGTCTTGTCAGCAGTCCAGTTGATGCTGTATGGTGCTTCGTTTGAAGTACCTATGGAGCTGCCGTTAACAAAGAACTCCACTTTTACCACTTCCCCGTCTTCGTCAGAAGCATCGGCAGTGATGCTGATGGTCTCTCCGGCTTCAATTTCAGTACCGGCTGCCGGAGCAGTGATGCTTACCAATGGAAGTATATTTTCAGGAGTTTCAAAAACGGTTACAGATACCGTTTCAGAATTTGCAGAAGCGCCTTCATTGTCCGTGGCAACTGCTCTGATGTCAAAGGTTCCTGCTTCGTCTGCTGTCCAGCTGATGCTGTAAGGTGCTTGGGTTGCAGAACCTATTGAAGTTCCGTTAACAAAGAACTCGACTTTTACCACTTCCCCATCTTCATCAGAAGCATCGGCAGTGATGCTGATGGTCTGACCGGCTTCGATCTCAGTTCCCTGAGCCGGAGCTGTGATGGATACTGTAGGAAGGATATTTTCAGGAGTTTCAAAAACAGTTACGGTAACGGTTTGAGAGTTGGCAGATGCACCATCATTGTCCGTTGCAACCGCTCTGATCTCAAAGGCTCCTGCCTCATCAGCAGTCCAGTTGATGCTGTACGGAGCTTCTGTTTTGATGCCAATTGAGTTACCGTTAACAAAGAACTCCACTTTAACCACTTCCCCGTCTTCGTCAGAAGCATCGGCAATGATGGTAAGGGTGTTACCAGCTTCTATCTCAGTTCCTAAAACAGGAGCGGTGATGGATACTGTCGGAAGGATGTTTTCAGGAGTTTCAAAAACAGTTACGGTAAGAGTTTCTGATTTGGCAGATGCACCCTCATTGTCTGTGGCAACCGCTCTGATCTCAAAGGTCCCTGCCTCATCAGCAGTCCAGTTGATGCTGTACGGAGCTTCTGTTTTGATGCCAATTGAGTTACCGTTAACAAAGAACTCCACTTTTACCACTTCCCCGTCTTCGTCAGAAGCATCGGCAGTGATGGAAAGGGTGTTACCTACTTCTATCTCAGTTCCTGAAACAGGAACTGTGATGGATACTGTAGGAAGGATGTTGTCCGGAATGACAGTAATGCTTACAGGAGTTGAAGTGCTAACTCCGCCTCTGTTGTCCCTGGCAACTGCAGTAAGTTCAAATGTACCGGAAGCCGTAGTGTTCCAGTTGGCACTGTAAGGAGCTGACGTGGATGTTCCCAAAAGACTTCCGTTTACATAGAAATCAACTTTGGTGATGCTTCCGTCTGAATCCGTAGCTTCAGCTGTAATGCTCACTGATTCACCTATTCCATATTCGGATCCTGCTGAAGGAGCAGTGATGCTAACTGTTGGAAGAATATTGTCCGCTATTACGGTCACGCTTACAGGGGCCGAAGTACTGGCTCCGCCTCTGTTGTCCGTGGCAACTGCAGTAAGTTCAAATGTACCGGAAGCCGTAGTGTTCCAGTTGGCACTGTAAGGAGCTGACGTGGATGTTCCCAAAAGACTTCCGTTTACATAGAAATCAACTTTGGTGATGCTTCCGTCTGAATCCGTAGCTTCAGCTGTAATGCTCACTGATTCACCTATTTCATATTCGGATCCTGCTGAAGGAGCAGTGATGCTAACTGTTGGAAGGATGTTTTCTGAAAGAATTTCCAGATGCAATCTTTCTGTTTCAACAATTGCTCCACTTGCCGTATTTCCAACTAATTTAAGATCATAAATACCTCCTTTTTCAAAATCCCAATTGAACTTATTATTTTTTGCATCCAGACTTTTTACGACAATACCATTTATTAAGAAATCTAAATATAATATTTCAGTTCCATTATTATTTATAAGAAACTCAATTTCAAGTATAAATTTATTATTGAAAACTTGATTATTCTGAGGTTGGACAAATTCAATTGTTGGCTTTTCTTCTGCCAAAAAAACACCTATAATATTTAGATTATTGGATGGCATTGTGAATTCATAGGTCGATTTTTGACTAACATTCTGCCCATTTATTTCCCAATGGCTAAAAATATATCCAGGAAATGCGTCTGCTACTAACTGAACAGTACTATTTTTTTCAACTTCAATCTCCGTGGGGCTTGAGAGTAAAATACTTTCTGATAAAAATGAAACTTCAAGATTTCTATTTAATTCTTCCCCACCTATCACATAATTGATGTCATTTTGATAGTTATTAGTAAAAGCATCCCAAGCGGTTGACTCCTCTGCTTCCTCAGAAAGATTTATAATCCTAGGATCGGACAAAACGAAATTAACTTCCAATCCTAAGGCTAGAAAGATCATGGCAACGCTTATAATTATGTTGCTTTTAATAAAACCTATCATACTCTTGATCTTTTACCTTTCGACACTTGAATTATGAACTTCAAATGCATTTTTTCATTTTTCATAAATTGAAATATAATTTTATGCAATTGATTATTATTATTGTGTTATTCTGAAAAAACATCTATTTAATGAAACAAACAGAATTTTTTTTTAAAAAGCAAAACCAAAAAAACTAATATTATCTGTAAATTTTGAATTAAAAACAATGAATGATATTTTGAAATAAACCATTTGTATTTCAGATCTAACTATCCGTTTTTCAACACATTTCCGGAATCCAAAACCAATAAATAAAAATTTAAATTTTTCTTCTCTGTTCGGAAATTAAATAGTTGCCAAAACATTTCGATTAAAATTTTATAAGAGTTTCCGGATTCTTACACCTTAAACTTTAAGAGCCAAAACCCTCAAATTTACATTTAACAGTAAATTGGGATTTTAGAGGATGGGATGAATTTTCTTGTAAAGGGAAGCCAGCGCAGGCCTTGAGCGTGGTTAGAGCCCCCCTCAAAACCCCTCCCCAAAAGTCAAATAAAACAACAGTCCCTCTCCGGGTGAATGGGCCACATCAAACCTCAGGTTCAGCTTTTCTTTTTTTGAAAGCTGATAGCGAAGACCTGTACCGTAGGTCAGCTTGGTGTTTCCAATATCGAATGGATTGGAAGGAGAAAAAATATTGCCCAGACCACTGAATCCTACCAAGCCCCAACGGGGTTTGAATTTCCATCGGTACTCTCCTTGCACCAGCGCCATATTTCTGTCGCGAAACTTTCCCTCAAACAAACCCCTCATCAATCTATTCCCTCCCAGTAGGGGCATCCCAAAAAATGGAACTTCACCACTCAGAAGCTCTGCATAGGCTTGGTAAACAAACACAGAGTTTTCCTTTATTGGCAAAACCTGCCTAAAATCTCCTATCCAACGCATATAACTATAATCTGACCCGGCCCAGGGCCTGAATATTTGCAAACTGCTTTCTGCAAACATACCACTTGTAGGGTACAGTTGACTGTCCCTGGAATCATAATAGAGCATCGGACCTATCCCTCCTATCCTACCTCCCATACTTCCAGGTATATTGTTTCCATCCAACAGTCCTCCTTCCTCTACTTCTTGGATTTGAAAATTATCATACCAATACCTTACGCCGACATAAAAATCCCCCTTTATCAGCCTCAGGTAGTCAAAACGCAATCTGGGAAGTCTAGAATTGAACACTTCACGGTCTGACTCCGAAACACCTGGCCCAATACCATAAAAGAAAAACACATAGTCATACCAGCCCAACTCTCCTGCAAATAGGTGCTTATTCTGCTCTGTGAAGATCCGCCAGCTCGTGTAACTTAAAAACTGATTGAATAAAGTATATGCACCTCCCAAAGCAACCTGGCTCTCAAATGTCTCTTCCTCTGCCCCCAGCCTAAAATTAGCAACCGCACCTGCTCCAAATGCCCAAGAAGTTTCCGGGGTGTAGTATATCAATGGCAAGACCGCTATAGTCGTTTGCTTTTCCTCTTTGCCAGGTTTATCCAAGGGTTCATTTTGGGCAAAAGAGGAACCTGAAAAAATAAGGATCAAAGTAAATACTGAATAAAATTTCTTCACATTTGAATTACGCATTAAAATATAATCTGGATCAAGACCTATACCTTGGCTCTATCCATACCAATGAAGCTGCAACTAAAATCAAAATAAACCATAACCAAGCTGGGACTTCATTTTTACTTAAAAGCTTATCTTCTCCCTGCCTGTAGGCCTCTCGTCTTTCTTTGAGAAATTCCCATAAAACCATGCGATCGTTTATTGAACTGAAATCCTCTGGCTCCTCCACATAAATGGTCAAACTTTCTGATAGATCTATCCAACCACTTTCCAAAGGAAGAAAATTGGAAAAATAGCTTTCACCTTCCAGAGGATCATTCTCCCAACTCAAAATAATCCTTTCATTTTCAATATTTTGTGGGACCTCTGAAACATTGGAATGGATAAGTTTTGACTTAATCCCCTTAAAAATAGGGGATTTTAGCCTAAATGAATGCTTTGTTTTATTTGCTAATTTCTCTATAACCGGCTCCCAGGCTTTGGCATAAGCCAGACTATCTCCTGATAGGACAAGTGAAAAAGTATCTCCCAACAAACTGACACCAAGGGTATAATCACCCATCCGCTCAAAAGCAGCCACTGAATACCCCAAAGTGTCCTGATTGTTTTTTACTTGGAAATTATAAGGATGGGCTGTTGTACCGTCTTCCCTTTCCAAATATTGCGCTGCGACTTTATTGATAGCAAACTCACTTCCAAACCTCCTATTAAACTCCAAAATATCCCTTTCTGGATTTTCAACATTAACAAGGAGCAAAGCTTCATAATCTGTACCTAATTCACTAAAGTTGGTATTTTTAATTTGAGATGGATCAATGATCAAAATCCCCTTTTCACCTGACTCCTCTCCTATCACAATACTGGAACCAACTGATACCTGAGTGCTCAAACTTACCTGTTCACCTCTTTTCATGAGGTATTCAGATAAAAATCTGCTCTCTGGATTTGGGAAGCCAACCTTCAATTCAAAACTCTTCTGTCTGGGCGCTGTTACAAAATACCGGATTGTACCGAGTTTGATTTCATCCAAATAAAGATCCATCTCATTTTTCCCTAAAATCAAAGCCGGAAAACCCAACTCAAAATCCCTGCCTTCAAAAGACATATCTGCCCAAACTTCTCCCGCAAACTTAACCTGTAATTTACCCTCAGCTTCAGACCTCAGTTTACCTTTCATCTTTTGACGCTGCCCATAACTCAAGATTCCTTCCCAATTCAAATCTTCTAAAATTTGTCCTTCAACAGATGAGGGAGTCCATTCCAGATTTACCATTGGCAAAGACAGTAAGGTTTCCTTTTCATAGTCCTCTCCGAAAATGTGGATTTTGGAAAATCCTTCTGCACTTTCTCCTTCCTGGAGGATTTTGTCCACCTGCAACTCTTTTGAAAAATCTGTAAAGTCTGCTTTATTTTGGTTTGCAGAGATCAATAAAGCTGATCGCTTTGGAAGTTCCCTTTCCCATGTGGGATTCAAAATGTATAAGGTAACCAAGCTGCAGAAAATCAAAAAAAGAAAGACTTTAAGGTAGCTTCGCGCTACTTTCTTGTAAAAAACCGATATAACCTGGAAAACAGCAATAAAGAATATGGCTCCCAAAACCGCTATCAACCAGTAACCTGAAAGAATTGGTTCAAATTGTATCATCTGTAATTCTCCCAAAATGATTTTGCTAAACGCTCATTTCCTCCACGGGTCGAAGCACTTCTCCTTTCCAAATTTACCAGTGATTGGAGTTTTTTCCTCAGTTCTGATTTATCAGCATCCGTAAGATTCTCCTGTCTGAGCTTTTGCAAAAGTAGCAAAGTACTCCAGTCCTCCATCTTAGTGTGGGCCAGTCTCAAGGTCCAAAGCTGTCCAAATTGATCCAAAAGCTGCTTATCAATCTCTGTTAGTGCTTCCTGATTAAACATTCCAAGAATTCTACCGGCCATGACCGCCATTTCGTTTGGAGTTATAGCGATCGCTTTACTTAAAATGACATCAACTCCATCTGTATTTCCGGTCATTCTTTTTTCTGCCTCCTTGATGGGGACAGGTTCGAATCCTGATTTTTTGACATAGGTTCTGGACTTTTGCTGAACAGACTTCAAATATTCCAATGCTTTATGTTGGTAAGGCAAGGCTTTTTCAGGCTCAAATAAGCGCAAATGAAGTTCTGACTGCCACATCTGTTCCAAAGCCATTTTCAAAATACTCCTTGTGGACTGTTCGTACAATGTATTCATTTCCTCAGAATCATGGTTGTGCAGGTATTCTTCCAAAAGACCGGCAAGCTCATCATCTTCATCGTGATCATGGTCGTGATGATCATGATCATGCCCCCCAAGTTCATCCAATTGCTGCTTGAGTATTTCCTGGTTTTTATCATGATTTTCACGGTAATTCTCTAAAGCTGCATACCTAAATTTGCTCAGAGATGGAGCACCCTCATTTTCTCCTTCGTGATCATGATTATGGATAAAACTCTCCAAAATACTCTTACCCTCTGCTGAGTTGAGGCTTCCTCCAGGAGCATTGGATTCAAATTCTTCTCCCAAATATTGGCCATATCGCATACGAAGCAACTTTTGCTCGTAGCCCAGCTCATTGGATTGTCCATCAAATTCTCTTTGAGTCAAATTCCTTTTTTCCTCCAACAGCTTCTCCGTGTCAATGATAATTTGCCTCTGACTTCTGAAATAATCCGGAAGTACATGAATGGCCATGGCTTCCAATTGAGAATCGTTGAGCCCTGTAGAATCTACAAATTGGATAAAATAAGTGTCGGATTTGCTGATATTAGGTTCCGGTCTTTTGTTGTCTATGGCCAGCCAATAATAGTAAAGCTCATCACCGGGCTGAAAATCCATAGATTCCAGATCCAGGGTATGTTGCAATGTCTCTTCCTTAAAATCACGCTTTGGCAGCTCTATCCTGTTTTCCCTGAACTTTACATTTTCTCCTGTCCCCCTGGCTAAGGTCGCTACGATGTAAACCTGCCTTACTTTAAAATCATCGGAGATTGAGGCAGATAAATTTCTTGTCTGAGGGTCCTTATGAAAATGATATACATAGAGGTCCTTCTCCTCAGGAATAATCAATGGAGCCCTGTCACGGATCATTTCCAATCTGTAATAATCCGACTCAAAAAGTAATGTGTCTTTCCCAAATGCCTGAACCGCATAGATACCAGAAGCTTCTAGTCTATCTTTTAGATAAAATTCTTCTTCGTTTTTTTCAAAAGGTACCTGCAACCCTGATGCTTCTACCAATTGTACTTTCTCCACTGATTCGGAATTGAAGCCTAAACTCCACTCCAATAAAGATCCTTCAATGGCTTTGATATCCAACTCTTCTTGGGAGGAGGTGGCCAATCCTGTGTAAGCAGGCGGTGTGATCTTTATGGTATTTTGAGAAAAACGGACTTCCATTCCTTCAATGGTTTTGTAAGATGCTTGACCTGATTTTTTTATTTCTTTGCTTGGCGCAGAAGAATCTATTACAATGAGGTTACTCATTCCGAAAATACCGGAGCTTACTACCAAAAACAAAAGTGCCGGAAGCAGATTCCTCCCTAGTAAAAGTGGCGTTGAGGTGTACCTGAATTGGGATTTCAATCGCTCTAGCTGCAATTTTTCCGCTAAATTCAATTCCTCCTTTTCCAAAATATCCAAACTGAATTCCAGCTCAGGAAACCGGCGGTGAAGGTAATTTTTAGCTTTATTCCTGTCTCTTTGAAACATCCCTGAATACCAGGCAAAAACAATTAAAGTCAAACCTGAAATTGCGACACACAAAAGGACATTGACCTTAAATGAAAGCAAAAAGAAAAACACACCACCGCTTACCAGCCAGGCTTTCAAGAAAGCATTTGCCTGCTGCTGCAAAACGGTTAGTGATATTAATTTTTCCAATTTTTTCATAATCCAGACCTATTGGCGAGAATTCTCTCACTTACCAGTACCAACAGAAATAGTATCCACAAAATTTCTTCGGTATTGGCTTTTATCGATTTATCCTCTTTTTCATTTTTTGGCTTCAGAATGAATTTTCTCTCAATTTCAGTTTTCCCCAACCGAATGGACTCCCCTTTTACATCAAAAAAATCCAACATGCATCTTAATATTTCTGTAGGCAACTCTTCCAGGGAATTCAGACTTCTGGAATGAATGGGCATTAAGCCATACACATTGGGGTATTGACTATTTTTTCTTTCATCGGAAAAATCAAGAACCATAAAGTTAAAGTCTTCTGGGATTTGACCATCTGTAATCAGAATGTCTCCTTCTGACTCCCTATCAAATTCAAAATTCAATTCATAAACATTCTCGATTGCTTGAAATGCCGCTTCAATTTTTCTTTTTCCCTTAATATCTTCTACCTGATTGTGCACAACAAAACTACCTTTTACCCTTTTCCCGAAATCTCCGGATCCCCGATATTCATTTATCTCAAGCAATTGGCTGGTTCTGTCAACCGTTAGAACCTGATTATTTCGGATCTGAAATGAGTTCTTAAAAGGAAAATCACTGGAAAATTCTGAAAGAAATATCTCGGGAGAAGAGGAAATCAGGTAATTTTTAAAATCAAAGCTGCTCTCAAAGCCTGAAAGATAAATTTTAAAGTTGTATTTATCTTGATCTAATCGGTTGAGTGCGGTCTGCAAATGCATGATTTCAGAAGGTCTTGGGGTCTGTAGATCCTTTTCTTCTAAAGCTTCCAATTGCTGATTCAACCAAAAAACCGGCTCCTGATTTTCTATAGCTTGAGCCAGCTCAAACTTAAATTCCGAAAGCAAATCAGCATTGGGTTCTACCAAGTGCACAACTTTTTTTTCTTCCTCCTTATCCAAAAATCTTAAAAAAAGCTGCGCCATCAAAAGGGTCAGCAACAGCAGCATGAACATTCTAAGCGCCATCAAAAGCCAATGCTCAAGCCTGATATGTCGTATAGGCTTGTTATCATTCTCCTCCAAAAAACGAAATGCTGCCCAATAAACTTTATCCCCCTTCCTTCCATTCCACAGATGTATCAGCAGAGGCACAGATAGTGCCAGCAAACCCCACAACATATATGGTGAAAGAAACTGCATCAGTTCAATGTATTTTGGCTAAGTACTCGGTTCAACAGTTCTGCTATTGGCTCCTCCTGCATATTGACCCGAATGAGATCCACTTTAGGCAGGCTTAGTGCCTGATCCAGGTTATCTAAATAAACCGCCATCTTTTGATTGTAGGTCTTCACCAGTTCCCCGGCATCTGCATGGATGGACTCCCCTGATTCAAGATCTACAAACCTTCTATTTCCTTTCATGTCCATTCTCATTTCCTGAGACCCCAATATTTGAAAAAGCCAGATGTGTTTTTTGGGGTGCACCATGGAATTCACAATATCCGTCCATTCTGAACCTGACTGCAAAAAATCCGATGCCATGATCACCAATTCACGTTCTCTTGATTTCAGCGCAGGAAAAGCCTCTTTTCTTAATGGCCATGCCCCATGAGCTTTGGCAGATTCAAGGTGGTAGAGAATCAGCTGAAACCCCTTATTTCCTGCCGAAGTTATCTGCTCAACCTTTCCGTCCTTCAAAAAGTAAAGTGAAAGCGTATCTCCCTGCTTAAAAGCCAGATGCGCAATAGATGCCAACAAAATTTTTGCATAGGAAATTCTACTGATTTGATCCTCCTCATAATTCATTGAACCTGAAAGGTCCAGGATCAATTTGACATGGAGGTTACTCTCTACGGGTGATTCTTTGATCAGGTATTTACCGGAACGTGCAAAAAGCTTCCAATCAAGACGCTTGAGGTCATCCCCTAATTCATAATGTCTGTATTGTTCAAATACTGCCCCATAACCTACCCTTTTCCCAAAGTGGGTTCCCTGAATCAGTTTCTCGCTGATAACTTTAGCTGCCAGATGCAAATCTTTTAGCTTGACGATTTCGAGATGTTCTTCCTTACTTCCCAATTTGAGCAGCACTTAGAATTTCTGCAATCACTTTATCGGAATCTATGCCTTCTGCCTCGGCCCTGAAATGCAAAGCCAACCTATGTCTAAGCACTGGATAAACCAAGCTTTCCACATCTTCAGGCAAAACAGAAAACCTCCCATGAAGAAGCGCCCTAGCTTTGGCGCACAATATCAAGGACTGTCCAGCTCTGGGGCCGGCACCCCAGTCAATGTATTTCTTGACTGCTTCTACCTGGGATTCATCAGGCCTGCTCTGCCGGACCAGCTTATTGATCCCGGAAAGTAGATTCCGATCAATGTGAACTTGCCTTGTAAGTTCTTGTAGCTTCAATATCTCCCCTGAATCAAAAACAGTTTCAACCTTTTCTTCTATTACCCCTGTTGTTTTCTCCAATACTTGAAGTTCTTCCTGCTCCGAAGGATAACCAAGCTTGATATACAGTAAAAACCTGTCCATCTGAGCTTCCGGTAAAGGATAAGTACCTGATTGTTCTATTGGATTTTGAGTAGCAATGATCAAAAAGGGTTTTGGCAAGGGATAGTTTTTACCGGCATAAGTGACCATTTTCTCCTGCATAGCCTCCAAAAGTGCCGCCTGAGTCTTGGGTGGTGTTCTGTTGATTTCATCAGCAAGCACCATATTCGAAAATAGCGGTCCCTTGTTGAATTGGAAAAAACGCTTTCCTGTACTGTGGTCTTCTTCCAGAACTTCCGTACCTAAAATATCCCCTGGCATCAAGTCGGGGGTAAATTGAATGCGCTTAAACTGAAGGTCCATAGCCTGTGACAATGTTTTGACCAAGAGGGTTTTTGCCAAACCCGGAACACCCTCCAAAAGACAATGCCCAGCTGCCAATAAAGTGATCAAAACTTCCTCCACAGTTCCCTCCTGCCCCACTATCACTTTGGCTATTTCCTTTTTGAGCAAAGGAAGACGGTTTAGCAATTTTTCGTAAGCTTTAGTATCTGTATTTTCCAAAATAAAATCATGTTAATGCATAAACGATAATGTTTACCCCAAACTTGGTATTGTCTTCCCTCAAAAACCTTTTGTTTCTGAAGTCATAATCCCATTCACAACCATAGTCCTTATTGCTATATAACACTCCGATCCTTCCATTGACTATTATGGCTTTAAGGTAATCGTGTACAAGGTCATCCCCCCACCCGTTGAGTTCAAATGATGTCGTGGGCGGACCTTCTTCGAATTTGAAGAAACAATTGTAGATTTCATGGTCATTGGGTATTTTTTGCAGTGCATCCTCTCCGAATATCTTTCCTATTTCCTCTTCAAATGATTTGGCAAACAATCCATCAATGTCATGATTGCAATCATCTGCAAAAAGAAACCCTCCGTTTTGGATATAGGTTTTGAGATTCTTACGCTCAGCTTCGGAAAATGCCACCAACCTATGACCGCTAATGTAGCAGAACGGTGACTTGAATATTTCTTTGCTACCTACTTCTACTATCCTTTCCTTTTCATCTATGGGGATGGTAGTGTACTCTACCAAGGAGTTGAGGAGATTGGTCGGCATACGGTGATCCGTATCCCAATTTCCTGAGTTGTACTTGAGTCTGGTAAAGAAAAAAGGCTGCATGCAAACATAAACAAGCCCCAGAAAGGGATAATTCCGGGGTTTGGTAGTCAATGGAAATAATTTATACTGCGTCTGATAGACTGGTAAAGGTAAAATCTCTGATTTTCATAGGCGGGATAAGGTTACCTCCTGCCCGCTGTGGTGTTCCCATGGCTTCGATGTTGTTCAGCATAATGACTGGACTTTCATTGAACCTGAAGTTTTTGACAGGAAACTTGATCTGTCCATCTTCAATATAGAAAGTACCGTCTCTGGTAAGTCCTGTGTAAAGAAGTGTCTGAGGATCTACAGCCCTGATGTACCAAAATCTCGTCACAAGCACCCCACGCTGGGTTTTCCGGATCATATCTGCCAGAGATTCATTTCCCCCTTCGAAAATTATTCCTGTAGGCCTTCCAACTGGATCTACCCCTTTTTGATCTGCCCAATACCTGGAGTAATACATATTTTTGACTGCTCCATTTTCTACCCAAGTGGTTTTTGTGCTTGGCAGCCCTTCATTGTTCCACGGTCGTCCCGGCAAGTCTGGGTGCATTGGATCTGAGTAGATGTTCACCCTTTCATCAAAGAGCTTCTCACCTAAGCGGGTACCACCACCTCTTTTGCTGAGAAAACTTCTACCCTCATCTGCACTTCTTGCATCCATATTGAAGGCCAAAAGTCTCAGGAGATCGTTGGCGGCAGTTGGCTCCAGAATTACGGTATACTTTCCAGGTTCAATTGCCTGTGCATTGACAGAAGCCTGGGCTTTTTGGGCAGAGATTTCTGTAACGGTCTTTGCATTAAGCAATCCAATATCATTGTAATCACGAATGGCATATCCTGAACCTGTACCATCTGCTGTCCTTACAGTGACTGAAAAATCCACTGAAGAGCTCTGGTTATAACCAAACATCCCTTTACTGTTTCCCATTGCAGAAAATCCTGCAAAATCTTCCAGGTAACCAGCTGCTGTGAGGTTTCCGGAATTCGATACCTCAATGCTGTCCATGGCTGCTTTGGCCCTGTAGCTTGGATCTATGTCAGCTGTTTTTTGAGAAAAATTCTTGGTTTCCGGGTAATCTTGCGGTCCGAGCATAGGCATATATTCGGGGTTTTCCGGGGCCAACCTGGCTATTTCTTCAGATTTTTCTACTATTCTCTTCAGTGCTGCCTCATCCAGTTCATTCCCTGTTGCTACACCTGACTTTTTCCCATAGACAGAATTTACCGCTACCGTTATGGTATTGGATTCCCCACTGGTATTGACGGTATTTCTTGCATACCGGATATTACCTGTGCGCCCTCCGCTGATGCTTACTTCAGTCTCATCTGCTTTTGCATAGGACAGTACTTTATCTATTATTTGTTTTGCTTCTTCTTTTGATAACATTGCCATTTCTTTTGCTTTTAAATGGTTAAATCTGTCTTCCGGTGTTGATTACATTGACCCCATTGAATCTGGTGGTAGAGCTGCCGTGGGATACGGCCGATACCTGCGAAGGCTGACCTTTACCGTCAAAGAAAGTCCCAAACAATTTGTAGTCGTCTTTGTCACAGATCTGAACACAGGAATTCCAAAACTCTTGGGTATTGGACTGGTAAGCTACATCTTCCAACATTCCTACAATCTCACCATCCTTGATCTCATAAAAGAGCTGACCTCCAAATTGGAAATTATACCTCTGTTGATCTATGGAGTATGATCCTCTTCCAACGATGTAAATACCCTTATCTACTCCCTTTATCATTTCCTGCACACTCAGCTTATCTTTTCCAGGCTTGAGCGAAACATTAGGCATTCTCTGGAACTGAACTGAATCCCAGGAATCTGCATAGCAACAACCATGAGATTCTGCCTCATTTATGATATTGGCCTGATCTCTTATCGCCTGATAATTGACCAATACGCCATCTCTAATCAAATCCCACTCCTTACATTTCACACCTTCATCATCATAAGCTGTCAATCCAAGAGAATTGGCCTGGGTCTTATCTGCTACAATATTGACCAAATCACTGCCATACTTAAAATCGCCAGCTTTCCATTTGTCCAACGTTGCAAAACTTGTCCCTGCATAATTGGCCTCGTATCCGAGTACCCTGTCCAGCTCCAAAGGATGGCCCACTGACTCATGAATGGTCAGGCCAAGATGGTCGGGATCCAAAACCAAGTCATACTTGCCCGGAGTGACGGACTTTGCGGTAAGTTTTTCTTTGGCATGCTTGGCTGCCGCAACTGCGTCCTCTACCATGTCATAAGAATTTCTATAGCTGATCAGTCCTGCAGGTCCTTCAATTTTTTCGGAGGCCAGGCCATCAAGATATTCATAGCCCATTCCCATCGGTGCGCTCAGAGCCTGCCTACTTCTGAACTTACCTTCAGACTGATTGACGGCTGTTACATTAAAGGTCGGCCAGATTCTGTGGATATTCTGATCTATGTAAGAACCATCAGAAGACGCAAAATACTTCTGCTCGTTGACCATAAATAGATTAGAGTTGACAAAAGTGGCCCCATTTTCCATTGCCGCTGCATTGACACTCAACAAAAGATCAATTTTTTCTGCTACGGGGATTTCAAATGGATTTTTCGATATTGGGGTCTCCCAACTGACTTCCCCTGCTCCTTGGACCGGAGCCAAGACCACAGGTTCCTTTTGCATGATGGAGTTTGCCTTGGCTATGGCTACTGCTGTCTCAGCACATTTTTTGATCCCGTCAGGACTAACATCATTGGTAGCTGAAAAGCCCCAGGTACCCTCTTCAATTACGCGGATTCCCACCCCAAAACTCTCGGTGTTGGCGATATTCTGCACGTTCTTTTCCCTGGTAAATAAAAATTGATTCAGATACCTACCGATCCTCACATCTGTGTAAGTGGCACCTTGGGATTTAGCCGCATTCAAAGCAATGTCGGCAAGTGCTTTTTTCTCAGCATTTTCCAATCCGGGATTCAAAAGCTGCGCAGCTGATACCGGATTTCCTGTGAGTAGAAATCCCGGTGTCATGAGTGCTCCCATTCCCAAACCGGACAAATGGATAAAGTCTCTTCTTTTCAATGTTCCTCCTTTGTTAAGGTTCTCAGAAATATATAATCAGGGAAAGTATTTTATTCTGATCAACATTCCAATTTCCTTTACAAGGTTGGTAATATTTTGTGATTCCCGAAAATGGAAAGCTTACAATCAGCTTTTGACTCTTTCCGGATCATTCCGCTTCAAGCAAACAATCATTTCTGTTCCCTGTCCGGGAAAACTTCGGATCAATAGATATCCGCCATTGTATACCAAAAGTTGTTTGACCAATAGCAATCCAAGACCTGTACCTTTTTCATCTTCTGTCCCTGTACTGGACTTAGCCATTGAAAATTCATTCTCCAATTTTTTCCTTTTTTCATCATCAAGCCCTTCTCCATTATCTCTAATATGGATTTTCGCCATCCCGGACTCCTCACTATAAAACAAAACAATTTCTCCGCTTTTGGGGGAGAATTTGATCGCATTGCCCAGAATATTTTGTAAAATTATCTTCAGGTTATTCTTATCTACAAATGCAAGGAAACGTGAACCCGTAGGTAAAACATGATTTACTGATAAGCCTTTCTTTTTTAGCTGCAGATCAAACTGCCCCAGGATTTCTTCAAAAATTACCGGAATTTCCACCATCTCAGGCTTGGGATCAAAGCCTTCCAATTGGGTCCTTGCCCATTGTAAGAGATTTTCCAATAAGTAGTCAGTTTTGTCCAGCTGACTTTCCAACAGGTTCAAAGCTTCCTGCCTCTCACTTTCCTCAAATGCTCCTCTTTTATCTAAAATCACAAAACTTTTTAGATTGCCCAGTGGTGAGCGGAGATCATGGGAAAGAATAGAAAACAGTTTGTTTTTGGCCTCATTGATCTGATTAAGAGATTCGTTCTGAGCTGCAATCATCTCCCGCTTTTCCTCCAGTTCCACATTTAGCATTTTAAGCTTGACATTGAATCTTTCTCTCAATTTCAAGTTTCTTCTATATATCAGGACCAGAACCAACAACAAGCCTATCATGGCTACCAAACCGAGAATAAACCTTTGCTTAAGCTGTGATCTTTGCCTGATCAGTTCATTTGTCTGGGTAAGTTCTTTGTTTTGGGCCTCCACTACCTGCAATTGGAGAAAATTGATTTCCCTTTCCTTTTCTTTATTGAAGAGACTATCAGCTATCAGTTTGTTGAATCTGGCTATCTCCAAAGCTTTTGGGAAATTACCCAATTTTTCCAAAGCTTCTGACCAAATCGCTAAAGCCCTTTCCTGGTCCCAAAGTGCCTTCATTGTCTCAGCTATATGATATGCCTTTTCCGCAAAATCAACTGATCTGGAAGCTGAGCCTGTTTTCAACTCCAACTCTGCCAAACCCGAATACAAAAACGTCCTTTCCCAATTGCTAATATCACCTTCTCGTTCCAGAAGGATTTGGTATTGATCTTTGGCGGTTTCATAATCCCCCTTGTCAAAATAAACTTTTGCCCTTCTGTTCTTGGCCATGTCTTCAATGGCCTGATTTCCTACCTTTTCTGCCAATTCAATGGATTGATCCAACCAAGCCAATGATGTATCAAACTGACTGAGTTGTGAATATGCCAAACCTATATTGAACATGAGGGTGGGCTGAAATTCTATACTACTGTGCTTTTTGAAAATTTGAAGTGATTGCTTCCAAGTCTCAATGGCCTGATTGTATTTATGCTGGCCTAAAAACACCAATCCCCGACCGTTGAGAATTCTTGCCTTTTCCAAAGATAGATCCAGCTTTTCCGCCAATTCAAAGGCTTCATCATATGAAAATTGTGCATTTACATAATCTCCATTGACATAATACACCCCTCCTTTCAAATACAGCACTTCTATTTTCGCCTCCATATTCCCCTCCTGCTCCACTATACTGTCCATATAAGTCAAATAGTAAAATGCTGAGTCCAGGTCGTCGTATCTGTATTTTTGTACTTTTGACTTGAAATTTTCAAAGGAAGATTGATCAAAAGTGCTTTCGGAACCTTGATATAAAAGGAATAAGAGGACTATGAATGAAAACATCGGTGCTTTAATGGGTAATTAGACGCTAATGATAAATATTAAACTCCTTCGAAAAAACTACCAATCAACCTTTCGGTTCTTTTTCTTTTCAGACTGGATTTTTTTTGATTTCAAACGCTTTTCTTTGACCGCTTTGCTGGGTCTTGTGGCTTTTCGGATTTTCTTCTGGCGAAAAGCTTCCTTCAAAAAATCGTAAAATCTTCTCTTGGCAATCTCTTTATTTTTCAATTGAGACCTTTTTTCATCTACTTGGATCACCAACTCCCCCTCATTGGTGATTTTATGGGCAAGTTTATTGGCAATTATTTCCTTTTCTTCTTGAGTAAGAAGCGTAGAATCGTTTACTGAAAACCTCAATGTAACTTTGGAATTGACTTTGTTTACATTTTGACCACCTGGACCGGAACTTCGGCTTGCCTGAAAATCCAATTCTGTATCCAAAAATGCGGATTTTATTTTTTCTCTAATATGCATTGTGCCCATTCATGACCATTGTAAAAACGAAGCTATACAAATGAGACGTCATTCCCAATTGTGAATTCATTTTTGGATTTGATTTATGGATTTTGACTAAATTCGCTAAACGGATTGAAAATGAAAATTAGAAGCATAGGTTTGGATGAACTTCATCTGGTAAGAGATGTAGCGCTGGACGTTTGGCCCAAAACTTTTGCAGACGTGCTGACCCCTTCACAGATAGATTTTATGATGGACTGGATGTACAGTATGGAGGCCTTACAATCGCAGATCCAGGCAAGAAATCACAAATTTCTATTGGCAGAGGAAAATCAAAAAGCCATAGGATACTGCTCTTATGAGGTCAACTGCAAAGACAACAAAACAAAGATCCACAAAATCTACTTTTTGCAGGAAACTCAAGGAAAAGGATATGGCAAAAAAATGATAGAAGAGGTCAAAGAAATGGCACTCAAAAATCAGCAATCACATATTTACCTGAATGTGAACCGGTTCAACAGCAAAGCAATAGCTTTTTACCTTAGGTTAGGCTTCTACCAGGCACGGGCAGAGCTTATTGACATTGGAAATGGGTTTGTGATGGATGATTATGTAATGGAAATGCCTATTTCAAACCTTCAGGGAGGTAATTCCTCAGAGGCTGTTCTCCCATCAGGTGCTCAATAAAATAATCCCATCGCTTTTTGGTAAAATAATCTCCATAGGGTCTCCCGAAATTGTGATCACGGCTGGGCCATATGAAAAAATCGAAATCCTTGCCTGCCTTGATCAGCTCCTCGGCAAATTTGTAGGATGCAGAAGGGTTTACATTCTCATCCATGGCACCATGTGCAATCAAAAGTCTGCCCTCTAGCTTAGCGGCGTTGCTCACATTGGACTGATCATGGTAAAAGTCACCTACTGGATAGCCCATAAACATTTCCGGCCACCAGGCTTTTTCCATCCTATGGTCATGATCTGCTGCTGAGCTTACCCCTACTTTATAAAAATCAGGGTGAAGCAGCATAGCTCTAGCTGCATCGTATCCTCCGGCAGAATGTCCATAAATCCCGACTTTTTCCAAATCAATAAACGTGGTATTCTCTGCAAGTTGCTTAATGGCCAATACATGATCCGAGGTGCCGTCTCCGAGATTTTTATAGGAATGGTTCTGAAATGCCTTTCCCCTTCCGGCAGTTCCCAGACCGTCTACCATCACTACCACAAACCCCAACTCCGCCATTTGCTGGGGATGGTTAAATAGAGCAGATTTGAAAGTTTTTGGAGTTACTGCGGTATGGGGTCCAGTGTAGGTGTAGTCTATGACCGGGTATTTTTTGCCAGGGTCAATATCACTTGGGACAAAATAAAGCCCGTATATCTCTGTCTTCCCATCTTTGGCTGTGGCGGAGAAGGAGTCCGGAAACTTATATCCCCTGTTAAGCAAATTGGAAACGTCTGCTCTTGATACTTCCTTAATGAGATCCCCATCATTTGTAGAGCGTAAGGCAGATACTGTTGGAGCGTCAGGCCTTGAGTAGTTGTCCAAAAAGCTTTTGAAATCAGGTGCCAGATCAATTTCATGAAAGGCATTTTCCGGAGTAAGTAACTTCACTCCGGTTCCGTCCAACTTTACAGCATAGAGATGATTGTAATAAGGATTTCGGCCCTGTTCTTTTCCAGAAGCTTCGAAAAAGACCAATTGTTTTTTTTCATCCACACCAGAGATTTTATTGACCACAAATTCTCCATTGGTGAGCTGTCTGATCAATCTTCCTGTACTGTTATAATGGTACAGGTGGTTCCACCCTGATTTTTCGGAAGAAATGATAAAATCACCATTTTGAAACTGATGAAACAAAACATCTCTATTCACAAAAGTCTCCTCCTCATCTGTAAACAAATCTCTCAATGAGCCATCCAAACTGACTTCCAGAAAATGTAACTTCTTAAAACCCCTTTCCAAATAAATCCCACGGAGCTGCTGACTGTCCTTTTGCCACCTTAGGTTCACCGACATAAAATTAGGTCTCTTAAGGGAATTCAGAAGTTGCTCACTTTTTTCTTCTACATCAAAAATCACCGGAATCAGCTGCACCACTGTGGAATCCCCAGGCGAAGCCCTATAATAACCGTACAAATCAGGCCTGAATTTATCCTCTTGGCTGAAATCCAGCAGGAACATTTTTTCTGCCAGACGGAGGTCCACCACATGTGTAAAGATCTTTTTGGAATCCGGAGACCATGATACAAAAAACCTTTCCGGTCTGGGACCATTTTCTCCTTTGATCAAATCACTCCACCCATAACCCGAAGCATATTCAAAACCTTGCTTTCCCGCAAAGCTCAACTGCCTTTGTTCGCCAGTGATGAGGTCCTCCACATAGACGTTATGATTTTTTTGGTAGGCCCGCCATTGCCCATCCGGAGATAAGCCCTGAACGTTCTGCTTCCTATCACTTTGCTCAAATGAAAGATTCCCCTCTTCTAAATCATATATCCAATCCCTGTTCCTCCACGTAAATCCAATCTTTTTCCCTTCATGCCACCTTATTCGATCAAATGGCAAATCAGCAGGATCAACATCCTCTCCTGATTGCTCTGAAAGTAAATCTGCCATCCTCCTGTGGTCAAACAAAGGTGTGGTCTTTGCATCTTGGACATCAGTCAGATAAAATCTCTTTCCTTCAGCTGTCTGGGCCACATGCCAAAACTTGCTTCCCTTTTCGACCCAATTGGGTTTGACTTCCAAGTGAAAAACTTCCTTTTCCAGGTTATTGGTCAGGTAATAAGCCGCCTTCTCATACTTTTCCTTAGGAAACTGGGCATAAGTTTCCTGGACAAAAAACATACAAATCAATATGGCAGATAGGTATTTCATAATAGGTAGAGGGTAAGTTTTGCCAATAAATATCACAAAAATCTGATTCAATTTCTCCCACACTTTTATAAGCGGAATGATACAATATATCAATCTTAAAAATATTAGCCAATCCTCACCTACTTTCAGAGTACATAACAATCTTGTAAAAATTCTGGCTACAAAAAAAGAGCGAAACCGCCCCTTTACTATACTTTAAATCTAAATTTCAAGTACTTGATTTTCTCTCCTTTATCACTGAATATTTTTTCATAGCGGGTCTTGATCCCATGATGCTCATCTTTTAGCTCAGAAGTATAAAAATCATGGGTGGAAAAAATTAAATCCACGTCTTCACGTTGACCTAATACCTCAAGCGTAAAATCAAAAAGACCGGTATTATCAGTTTTAAAATGAACCGTTCCTCCTTCACTTATCATCGGCTTATACATATCCAGAAATCTGGACGAGGTAAGTCTTCTTTTCTCATCTCCATCCCTTGGGAATGGATCCGGAAATGTGATCCAAAGCTCAGAGATTTCCCCCTGATCAAAAAACTTATCTAACATTTGTATCTGTGTGCGCAAAAAAGCCACATTTTCCAGACCTTCCTCTGTAGCAATGCTGCTTCCTTTCCAGATACGTGAACCTTTGATGTCCACACCGATAAAATTCCTTTCTGGATATTGTCTTGCCAATCCAACAGTGAATTCTCCCCTTCCACAAGCCAGTTCTACTGTAAGGGGTCTGTCATTATCAAATTGCAGGCTGTTCCACTGGCCTTTGACCTTTTCAAAAATCTCTTTTCCTTCCTGGACTACGTTTCGGTTTTCTTCGTTTTCCTTAAACCTTTGCAGCTTCTTTCTGCCCATAATCAGAGTTCCTTTATTTCAGCGACCACAAAGGTACTCCCTCCGATGAAAATCAAATCATTTGGCCCTGCATTTTTCTTGGCCATTTCAATGGCAGCATTCACATCTTTGACCACTGCTCCGCTTAAGCCATGTTGGGTTGCCAGACTGCATAATTTATCTGCTTCCATGGCTCTAGGAATTTTGGCTTCGCAAAAAAAGTACGTTGCTTCCTTTGGTAGGAGGTTCAAGACTTGGTTGACGTCCTTGTCATTTACCATCCCTAGCACTACAAAAAGCCGGTCATGTGGAGTTTGCTGAATTTGCTCTATCAGCATTTTGATCCCGTCCTTGTTATGACCTGTATCGCAGATGATTTTGGGATTTTCGGATAGTATTTGCCAACGGCCCTTTAGACCTGTCAGTTTGCTGATCTGAAATAAACCCTTTGTCACATGGGACTGAGATATGCCAAATCCGGAGTCATTTAAAACATCAAGAGTTTTAAGAATACCCGGTAGGTTAAGCCTCTGGTAATTGCCCAACAAATCTATTTGTAAGGAATAAGACAATGCTCCTTTCCTGATCGTAAAAGTAGAGGAGTCTTCACTTTTGACCGGAACGACTTCATATTCATCTTCCGCAAAATAGAGGGGAGCTTCAAGCTCCTGGGCCTTTTGCAAAAAAACATGCTGTACTTCTGCCTGCTTTTGGCTGATGACTACAGGCGTATTTCTTTTGATAATTCCCGCCTTTTCACCTGCAATCTCCGGCAATGTATTGCCCAAATATTGCATGTGATCCCAGCCTATATTGGTAATGACAGTAACTTTGGGACTTAACACATTGGTACTGTCCAGCCTACCTCCCATTCCTACTTCTACCACTGCAATATCTACTTTGCAATCAGCAAAATACCAAAAAGCCATCCCAACCGTCATTTCAAAAAAACTAGGGAGAAGCTCATCCAATAAAGATTTATTCTCTGCGACGAAACTTACTACAGCATCTTCAGGAATATCTTCACCATTGACTTTTATTCTTTCGGTGAATGATTTCAGATGTGGTGAGGTATAAAGCCCAACCTTATAGCCGGCCTCCATCAAAACCGCTGCAATAGCGTGGGAAGTACTTCCTTTTCCATTAGTACCCGCCACATGTACAGAAGGAAAAGCATTTTCGGGATTACCTAAATGTGCACAAAGCTTCAGGGTATTGCTGAGGTCTTTTTTGAAAGCAGAAGCTCCCACCCTCTGAAACATAGGCAAAGCATTGAACAGGTAGTCCAACGTTTCTTTGTAGGTCATTTAATCTACTTTGATAATAAAGGTGATTTTTCCCTGAGAATAATCCGCAGTGGCCGCTCCAGCCTGTCTCTTAAAATTGATCTGGTTCACAACTGTCCTGTAATATGCCAAAACTTCATTTGACACATTATATTCCAAAGGAACTGCCTGCACTATTCTTCCATTGTCATCTACCGTAATTCTAAAAACTATTCTCCCGTTTCTGGTTGACACCCTGTCACTGATATTGGGTCTGGAAGCAAAGTCCCAACCTGCCAGTTCAAGGTTGTATCCTGATGCAGGACCGGGATTTCCCTCTCCTGAACCAGAGCCCATAATTGCCCTGCCATCAACGGTACCCTGAGGTTTGCCTTCATCTCCCCTTTGATCGGAAGATCCTTGGGCAGAACCCTGCGCAGGCTGATTGCCTGAGCCTGATGTTCCTCCAGCACCAAAAATAGCCCTTTGATCAATTTTAGGCTTTTCCTCTGCCTTTGTAGTAGTTTTCTCTGCTTCAGAAGTAGCAGGTTGCGTCACAGGTGTCGTCTCTCTCTTAGCTGGACTGGGTTCCTTGGGAGCAGGTTTTGGTTGCTCAGCACCCTTTACCGGACTTGGGGTTTTGGAAAGTGCTTCGACTGAAGGCTTTGCCGGAGCAGTTTGAGGCTTTGCAGCTTCGGTTTTTGGTTGGGTGACGGGCACAGAAGATTCTGTCGGCCGTGGAGCTTGCTCTCCGGGAGCCGGTGCTTCTGTATTTTGTGTCTGGGTTTCCGAA
Organism: Arthrospiribacter ruber; assembly: GCF_019343195.1. Taxonomy (GTDB): domain Bacteria; phylum Bacteroidota; class Bacteroidia; order Cytophagales; family Cyclobacteriaceae; genus Arthrospiribacter; species Arthrospiribacter ruber. The sequence continues at coordinate 764,035 of NZ_RPHB01000001.1, read as the reverse complement.
GGGGGGGCGGTGGTCTGCACGTTTCCACTTCCCAGATCAGAAAATCCCAAATTGAGCTCCATACCATATTTGGGGAGCGGAGGAATCTGCTCTTTCCATACTACAATAAAAAAAACCGCCAACAACACCAAGACATTGACTATCAAGGTGATGATTGCTGCTTTTCTTTTATTGGCTGCTTCTTGGCTGTCTGTTTCCCAGATATGCATTATTTGTATGGTTTTGTCGCTATAGTGACATTGGCCTCAAGACCTGCTGCTATTCCTCCGATTTCCACAAGATGTTCTACTGGAACTTCCTTATCGATATGGAGGACTACCTGACCTTTTTTGTTCTGAAGTAAGGAGGTCAATTCAGTTTTGACCTGCTCTCTTGGAATTATCTTATCATTGACAGAAAACTTAAGGTCCTTAGTTACTGTAACGGTAATTTCCTGCATAACGATATCAGATGATTCACTTGAAGGAAGATTGACAGGCAAACCTGAAGGAGTGATAAATGAAGATGTCAACATGAAAAATATCAACAACAGAAAGATAATATCTGTCATAGAAGACATGCTGAATGCTGCATCTACCTTATGTTTTGATTGTAAACCCATGTTTATTTTTCCTGAAGTAAATCTATGAATTCGATGGAAGAATATTCCATACTATGAACAAGCTTGGATACTTGTGTAACGAGGTAATTGTAACCTAAGTATGCGATGATCCCTACGACAAGGCCTGTAGCAGTGGTAATCATGGCTTCATAGATACCTGTTGAAAGCAGCTTGGGGCTGACCATTCCTTCTTCTTGAGCCACCCCGATAAAAGCCCTGATCATACCGGCTACTGTTCCTAAGAAACCGATCATTGGAGCAGCTCCGGCCACAGTTGCGAGGATACCCAGGTTTTTTTCCAGTTTGTAGATTTCTATTTTACCTACATTCTCGATAGACACTTCAATATTTTTCAAAGGGCTTCCGATCCTTTCCAGTCCTTTTCCGATCATATTTACCACAGGTGTATCTTCCTGTTGGCACAACATCTTGGCCTGCTCAATTTTTCCGGCCTGCACAAGGATCTTTACCTGATCCATCAGGTTTTTGGGAGATTTTGAAGCCTTTCGCAGTGTGATTACTTTTTCTACAAAAATGAAAATCGCCAGTACAAACAAAATGTACAAGGGGATCATCATGTAGCCACCTTTGATCATAAGGTCCATCAAACCTATGCTCTCAGGAGCTTTGTCCATTACAGAAAGGGTGTCGGCCATCATTTGGCCGTCAGTGCTGATTTGTGTGATTATCATATTAGTATTTCAAAATCCAGATTGAGTCGTCAAATTCTTTTTTCGCTTCATCCAAAGCTTGTGATGCGCTGCTGAAAGTGCCAAAACTTCCAATGGACAAGCGGTAATTTCTAGTGTCGCCATGTGGCATAAGTAGGTACAGGTTTTTTCCTTTCTGTAATAGTTTTTCAGCTTCTTCCCTCGCCAAACTCTCGTTGGGCATGCTTCCCACAATAATATGGTATACGGGCCTTTCCGCTGGAGCTTGGACTGTTTCAATGGTACCGGTAGCGTTACTTCTTTCGGGGCTAATATTTGGATTAGGGATGTCTTCCTGGGGCTCAGCTTCTACTTCAATTTCATCTTGGTCTGATTCCATTTCCATAGCCTGAGGTTCCTCCGTATTTTCTTCTTCTACAGCAACAGGCAGATCACTTACTGCCACTGTATTCGATTGGCTGACCTTTTGTTCAGCTGTAGGTTGATAATACAAGAAATATGCCATGACTCCCAAAATCACCACTATCAACAGCACCAAAGAAAATAATACTGGAGATTGTCTTTTTGCTTTCCTGCTGGTGTTGATGGTTGGCTTTATAAGTCCTTTATCTACAGATATATGGCTTGATTTTTCATCCTCTTTGGTAACTGGCGCTACAGTCTCCTTTTCTTGGGAAGATGCTTGGGGTTCAACTAAGGGAGTGACTTCCACAAATGGGAAGCCATAGTCCTTGTCCTCAGGACCTTGATTTTTATCTTTTTCGTGAGACGACATAGTTCCGGATTTTCATTCAACCTACGAAGCTAAAAGAAATGAAGCAAAAGGCAAACCATAGAAAATACAGGGCGGTCAAATTCTTTATCAATAGCCAAATTTATAGGTAAGTCCAACTATTCCCTGAATCCCCCTTACCGGATAATTCAAAAACCTTTGATTGGTTCTGTTCAGAAGATTGTTCCCGATTGCAAAAACAGAGAACTGATCATTGATCTTATAGTCAGCTTTAAGCTGTAAATCTATGATGGCAGGTAAGGTTTCTGTCCTAAACTCCCCTGATTCCAGCTCTGGCAATGGCCTCACCGGATCATGTATGCCTGCTACTATTCCGCCCATCAAGTTGGCATTAAACTGAAGCAACCATCTCTCGTCGAGTATAAAATTATTGTTGATACTCAATTCCCATTCAGGCCTTTGGAAGGCAGCTTCCAGTGTGGAAGTGTTGTAAAAATAGTAATTGGCCTTACCAATAAGTCTGTACCAGCCTTCATAATTCCAGCTGACTTTGGCACTGTAATTCAGCAGGCGGGTATCATCATCATAGAACAAATTGAAACGGGTAGTGTCAAGCTGGGAATTGGCAAAGAAGTGCATATTAGTGAACCTACCATAAGAAATCCCCGCTTCATAAGTAAGCTCATCATTCAAGGTTCCTTTTACACCTGCCTTGGCATTGAAATTCTGAATGGTATTAAATAGGTCGGTGCTCGGTCCCAAGAAAGGGTTTTCCATCACAAAGTCCTGGTAAGTTTGCCTGTGAATGTCTCCTTCGAAACCTGCATAAATCCCAAATTCGTCCTGAATAAAATATTCTCCCAAAATCTGAGGAAACACCTTGAAATCGGATTCTTTGTTGGGTGTGACATCATTTTCAAAAATAATATTGGCCCCAGCCCTGACTTTTAGGTTCTCATTCTGATATCCCACAAAAGGATTTACTTTGAAATAATTCCGGTTGATATTGGAATAGAATACATCTTTGGGCTGCGTGAGTGAGAGGTCAAGATCAATTCCGGTCTGAATGGCATTATCAAACCAGTAACCTGACTTTATTTTCAACATAAAATCTGTTTCAGCAGCTTCATAATTGTCATTAAATGCCCTTAATCCAAGATTGACATCGTAGTTGAATCCTTCCATTTTCTCAATATCCTGAATCCCGGCATTAATTTTAAAAGTGTTCAGGACATTTTGATTGGGAATAAAATTTTCCAAAAGAGGGTTTTCAGGATCATACCCATAAAAGTTAAATTTATGGCGGTAATAATCCACTCCTCCATATACCTGAAAGAAATCCCTGAAAAGGGTACCGTTCACACCTACATCAGTAAAGTTCTCACCGGAATTCCTACCTTCTACAGGACCGGTATAGAAGCCTTCATGCTTTAATTTGACTCCAAAGTTGTAATCTCCCTCTTCCCAATTGTTGTACCTTCCCTCAAACAATGGTGAGATGTAGTTCCCAAAACCCAGTCTTGCAAAACCAGGATAAAGGTCTTCCCTTTTTCTTGGCCATTGCTTTTGAGCTGCCTCAGGTTCAATGACCTCAGGAGCCAATGACAGAAAGTATGGGTTGACCAGGTAATTGAAATTCCCATCGCTTTGAGGCACGGGCAATACTGGAGTTCTTTCAAATCTCCTCGTTTGCTGTGGCAAAGTCAGTACCCTGTCTTTTCTGATGACAAACTCCTGATCTCTGACCTCACCTGCTTGTTGGGCCATAGATGGCATAGCAATGGTGCAAAGCATCACCCCTGCCCAAAGTTTCACTGTCTTGTATTTTCCGGCAAAATTCATGAGAGGAATGATTATTTGATTTTATCTGATTTTTCTTTGGCAAGCTTAACTACTTCTTCATTATTGGAATTGGCAATAATGGACTCCAAGGTAGCCTTGGCCTGAAAGTCTTCTCCAAGCTGAATGTAGTTTTCAGCCAGGAGTACGAATACCCTCCCGTACCAGTACCCGTATCCTGAAAATGGTCCTGAAAGGTCAAAGATGGTTTCGTTCGACTTTTCGTACTGCCCCGCTTTGTTTTGCAATTCAGCCATAAGGAACAAAGCCTCAGCTCCATGTACAGTAGTGTACTGATTCACCAAATCTTTGAAAATCTGCTCAGCCTCGCTGGTATTTCCTTTTCTCAGCCTAGACTTTCCTTTTACTAGCAATGCCGCTGGAACTGCATCCACCGTCACATTGCCTAAGCTAACTACCCTGTCCGCATAATGAGCAGCCGAATCATAAGTTTCGGTTTCGAAATGCGCGGTCATAAGCCCCCTCAATGCTTCATACTCCTCTATTTGATTTCTGGCATTTTTGGAAGCTTCCCTGAGGAATGGCAATGCCCTTCCATAATTTTTGTTTTCCATCTCAATGGCAGCAATTCTCTGCACTGCCCTTATTCTTTGATTGGAATCACGCTCTCTTTCTATTCGGTAGAAATTTTCCAAAGCCTGATCTTTTCTACCTGCCCTGTAGTGGGATTCTGCTACAAAGAAAATAGCTTCAGACCTGTTGGATGCCTGAGGGTAGTTTCTCATGTAATTTTCAAATGCCTGGATCGCCTGCTGCCAGTTGTTATCAAAATACAGTGCCTTGGCTGCTTCAAACTCCAGATTTTGGAGACTTTTATTGTCAGGGTTGGCCCCTCTGTACCTAGTGAGGTATTGGGAAAATTCCGCAGACCTGCCTTCGATTGCCAAAGCCTCCTGAAGACCCACAAGTGCTGCTTCAGCATTGGTGGAGTTGGGATGATTTTCCAGGATCTTTTTGTAATCATCAATAGTCGCCCCGTAATTCTGCATAGAAAAGTTAGCTACGGCCCTGCCTTCCAGAGCAAAAGGTACAAATGGGCTATTAGGTCTGGAGCTGATCAGCCTGCCGAATCCATCTCTGGCATCGGCATACCTCATTTCTTCCATATTGATCTGCGATTTTTGGAAAATGGCATCCTCCAAATGCAGGCTGTTAGGGTAATTATTGATGAGCATATTCATCTGCTGAATCGCCTCATCATTTCTATTCTGAAAATTGAATACTACCCCACTCCTATAATAAGCATAATCAATGTAATCGTTATTCTCCCTGATGGCTCTTTGAAAAGTGTTTTGGGATTCAGAGAATTTCTTCTGCACATAGTATACATCCCCTAATCGGATCAAGGCTTCATCATAATTTTCAGGATCTGTGCTGCCCTGCTTTCTATCCACATAGTTTCTGAACTGTGTTTCAGCTTTGGCATATTGCTCTGTATTGAAATAAGCATAGCCGAGCCCATAGTAAGACTTGATCAGGAAAGGGTCATTGGCATTGGGTCTTTGTGCCTGAAGTGCTTCATAGGCCCTTATGGCTGCAGGAAGGTCTCCTTTTGCAGAAAGTGACTCCCCTTTCCAGAAATAGGCCTGAACGACAAGACTTTTGTCCACAGGAGTGGCAATCGACCTATCAAAATAAGAGGCAGCCATATCGTGCCTGTTGTCCCGGTAATATACAATACCTTGATAAAAAGTGATTTTCTGGTATGCTTCACGGATCCGCTGGGATTTGTTGGGCATTTTTTCAATATGCTCAATGGCCCTAAGGTAATTATTCGTATTGATCAGCGCATCGGTCAAGAGTGTTTCCGCTTCACGGGCATGCTTTCCGTTTGGATAAGTATCAAGGTAATTGTCCAATGCGGCTACTGCATCCTGAAAGCTTCCTTTTTCCAAATTGACCTTGGCAAAATTGATCAGGGCATCTTCACTGATGGAAGGATTGGCTGTGCTCTTATAGGCTGCAGAAAAGCTATTGGAAGCAAACTGTGGATTATTGAGCTTGACATAAGCATGGCCCAGATAATAAGAGGAAACCTGCCCGATTTCATCATTTTGACCGGCGGACACCTTGAAGTAATCTGTTGCCCTTTGGAAATTGTTTATTTCGAATTGGGAAATTCCTGCCTTGTAAATCTGAGACCTGTTTAGGTCTCCTTTTCTGGCATTGACGAAAGCATCGTAGTTTTCTGCTGCCTTCTGAAAGTTCCTTTTTTCAAAATAGGCTTCAGCCAGGTAGAGGTGAATTTCTTCCCTTCTGTCCAGGTTTTTCCTGTTTTGAAGTACATTTTCGGCATAAGCGATCAATTCATCGTACTTCGCTTGCCTGTAATAAATGCCTGCCAGCATGTAAGGTACTCGCGTGGAATAAAACTGTGATTTGTCTGCCGCAGAGAAATCCCTAGAGGCCTGTTCATAATTGGCCTGGGTCATGGCAATAAAACCGGCATAGTAAAAGCCATCTGCAGAATACTCTCCACTTTGTCCCTTTACCTGATTGAAATATTGCAAAGCTCTCGGGTAATCCCCCAACTGAAAAAAAGCATAGCCGGTCTTAAAAATTACTTCAGACCTTTGGACATCAGACACCTTTTCTGTTTTCACTTTCTGGAAAGCGGTGATGGCTTCCCGGTAGTTTCTGTTATCAAAAAAGAAATTCCCCAGCAAATGTGCGGCTTCATTGGTTTTGGGATGGTTTTGATGGTCTCTGATAAATGCATAAACCAGATCCGTACTTCCGGGATTGTCTATCCTGATGGATGAAATGGCGTGGTAATACTGCGAAAGGAGAGCTACTTCAGACTCTTCCACAGTATATTTCATTTCCTCAAATTCGTATTTGGAGGCACTGAAAAGGTGTTTATCAAAAAGTTCGAAATGATCATCCAGTTTCCTGAATTCACTGGTTTGATATAAGCTAGATTGGGCATAGATCTGCTGTCCCATGCCCAGCATCAATAGCAGAACAAGACTTTTCTTCATAGTGAGGCACAATTATCAGTGCATGATTTTAAATATCATTTCCCGCAAAATTTCAGCATTTTCCATATCTCCGGAATCTACTCCTTTGGATCTCAAATCTGCTTCACGGATATGGGAAAAGCAATCAATAACCTTGCCTAATTGATAATTTTTGGCAGCCACCCGGTATTCTTTTAGGAAGAAGGGATGCACACCTGCTTTTTTCGCCAGTTCCGATTCGGGCAACTTCCCATTGTAATGGATAAGGGCCAATTTATGAAAGTAACTAAACAATAAAGCTATGATCGGAATCAGGGGGTGATTTTTTGGGTTTTGGGAAAAATAATGAATGATTTTATTGGCCTTCACCACATCCTTAAAGCCTATGGCTTTGGTCAGTTCAAAAGTGTTGTATTCCTTATTTATCCCAATAAATCGCTGGATATGCTCTTTTGTGATCTTTGTTTTTTCATTGAAATTGATAAACATTTTACCAAGTTCATTGCTGATCACTTCCAGGTTGTTGCCAATACTATCAGCCAAAAAAGTAGCCGTCTGCGCATCAATCATGTGACCTTGATCCTGCACATACACTTCAACCCATTTACTCAGATCCCAGTCTTTTACCTTTTCACTGGTGACCAACACAGCCTTTTTGTCCAATTCCTTTACCAAAGGTTTTCTTCCGTCCAGCTTCTTGTACTTATGGGCTATTACGAGAATGGTACTTGGAAGGGGGTTTTGCAGGTATTGAATAAACATGTTATCAATATCCTCCTTTCCCAAACCATAGATGTTTTGGGCCTCTTTGACAATGACCACTTGCCTGTCGGCCATCATGGGAAATCTCCTCGCATTGCTGAGAATATCCGTCATGCTGACATCTTTTCCGTACATGACTACCTGATTAAAACCCTTTTCATGTTCGGGGATGGCATTTTTTTCAATAAAATCACTGATCTGATCTATAAAAAAGGGCTCCTCACCCTGCAAAAAATAAACAGGTGCGTATTTTCCCGCTTTCAAATCCTTTAATACTACTTCCGGCTTACTTGGCATAACTCAGTTTTCAGGTCAAAGATATAAAGAAAAGCATTTTTCAAAAGCCCTCTTGAATACCTTTGGGATTTAATTTTAAACTTTCTGCTGCTTAACTTTGTATTTTATTACAACCAACAAATTCTACCGTGAGCAATTTTGAAAAGTCCGTTCAGCAGTTCAAAGAAGGAAAATTCCAAGAAGCCCTGGACTCCATCAATAAGAGTATCGAAGAAAACCCCTCTAATTTCGAGTTTTATTTCTTCAGAGCCAGGGTGCAGACCCGTCTGGGTAAGCTTGCTGCTTCCCTGAGCGACTTTGACTACCTGATCGAGCAAGATCCCTTCAACCCAACCTATATCAGTGACCGCGCTGTAGTCCTCCATTTACTCAAAAGAGATGATGAAGCCATGGGAGAATTTGATCGAGCCATCAATCTGGAGCCCTCTAACCCTTACAGGTATTCCAGCAGGGCCTATTTCAAAGACAGGATCGGTGACCTTCAAGGTGCCATAGAAGATTATGAAAAGGCAATAGAACTGGATCCCGAAGATGCTGTGGCTTACAACAATAAGGGCTTGGTAGAAGAGAAATTGGGGTATCAATCAAAGTCCAAAAAAAGCTTCGAAAAAGCAGATGATCTGGTAGGATACAAACCTAAGGACACAAATGGCCTTCCTCCCATTGGGAAAATGCCCCCTTCAAACAATCCCAATAAGTCAAATGAACCTGAAATCAGCATGGAGCCTATGTCGCCTGATGAAGTCCCCAGAAAAATGACTTTGAGTGGCTACCTGAAAACACTTAAAAAAGTATTTACAGATAAAACCACTCAAAGAGAATTTTTAGATTTCATTTCTAATGGATTCAAAAAGAATAATGGATGATTCCATTGGGTGTTAAGCTCTTTTTAAAACCAATAAGGGTTTATTGATGAAGTAAGACATCTTTTTAGACAGGTTGTTGGTAAAAACATTCTCAAACCAGGATTTCTTTTTACTCAATGTGACCAGAATATCCCCTTTCGCAGTAATCAGGTAATTCTCAAGCCCAAGGCCTGGTTCGTCCCTATATGATTTAAGTACATAATTCACCTTTTCGTACTTGATAAAGGGACTAAGTTCCTCCACCATGGTTTTATGAAGTGATTTGTCTATGGAAGTCTCTTTTGAAGACACATGCACTACGTCTATTTCACTATCGAAAAACCCTGCCAATTCCACAATTTTTTGTACAGCTACTTTATCTTCCTCTAGGTAATCGGTAGCATAGACAAACTTTCTTGGTGGTTTAAAATAAACTTTCCGTGGAATTACAAACACATCAACACTTGATCTGGTAACGATTTTACTCGCTTTAGTGCCTATATAGTTGTTTTTAAACTCATTGACACCCTCGGTTCCCATCACTATCAGGTCGGCATTGTTGTCATTGGCAAAATCTACCACTGTACTTACAATTTTTCCCTCTTTGATGTGGGATTGGCAGGAAATAAGTCCTTTGGACAGGCTTTCCTCTATTACGGTCTGCACCAGACTCTCAAGTTTTTTCTGGATAAAGGCATACTGATCGCCCCCATGACCGTCTGCTGCAGCTAGCTTCTGATAATCATCCTTGTCCGGAACATGAATAAGTATCAGGTCTGCCCTATATTTTTCACCCAACCTTGCTGCGTATTCCACAGCATTCAATGAGCATTCTGAAAAATCTACCGGGCAGACGATTTTAAAATTTTCTTTCATCGTCTTTAGTATCCTCTCTTTCTGTTTATTTGATTAATGAATGGTTGACATTTTTTAATTCGGTGGTAATTCTCAATAATCTGTGGGGCCGCGGCCGCCGGGTTGGTGACACTGGCGATGTGAGGCGTAATCGTGATTTCCTCTCTTTCCCAAAAAGGGTGTTCTACCGGTAAAGGCTCTTTTTGGAAAACATCTAACAGTGCACCTGAAATATAGCCCTCATCCAGCGCTTTTAATAGGTCCTCTTCTACTAAATGCCTTCCTCGGGCCACATTGATCAGGTAAGTTCCCTTTTGACATTTTTTGAAAAAATCAAGGTTCAAAACCCCCTCAGTTTTTTCTGTCAAAGGCAACATACATACCAATATATTTATTTTAGATAGAAATTTATGTATTTCATCTCCAAAAAAATATTCAAAGCTCAAATTTTCTTTTGGGGAGTTGCCAAAACCCACAACCTCAAACCTCAATTGCATCAATTTTTCAGCAATATCTCCTCCTAACTCTCCTACTCCGAGTATACCTACTCTTACAGGGATTTCGGGATTTGACATATCCCAAACTTTCCTTTGCTGATCATTTTGGTAGCGTTTGATTTGCCTGTGAAAATTAAGCACACCCATCACTACATAATTGGTCATTGACTGGGTGAGTTTGTCATCTATGATTCTGGTAATGGGCAAGTCTTCGGGAATACTTTCATCAGCCAAAATGTGATCTACACCAGCGCCCATTGAGCAGACGAGTTTCAAGTTTGGAAAATCATCCAGGATCCCCTTGGGATGGTTCCATAAAGTCACTGCCTGCACTTCTTCTGGATGGGTAATATCAGGATACACCTGCACCTTAAGACTTGGATCTAACTTTTTAAAGTTTTCAATCCAAACGGTCACATTTTTTCCCGGTGAAATTATGGCCAAACTCATCTGTAATTCTAATATTTCAAATAAAAATGCCTGCTGCGCGTCCTTTAGGAACAACAATTGTTATTTTCGCAAAAAGCACTTTCAAATGTCAGTTTATAATGGGTATAATTACTTAGCAATTATAGCAAAGTTAGCATATGAACTAAGAATCGCAAGAAATTAACTATCAGCCTAATCAAATTTTATATAAACTATTCCAATATATGAACATCAAAACAAGAATTCTGACCCTTTTATTGACTGTGCTTTGCCTGACAGTAGCAGAAGCCCAGCAAATCCAAATGCCACAAGCAAGTCCATCCGCTCAAATCAGCCAAAAAGTAGGACTCACTGATGTTACTGTAGAATATAGCAGGCCCAGTATGCGGGGAAGAAAAATTTTCGGTGAGTTGGTTCCATTCGGAGATGTATGGAGAACAGGTGCCAATGCCGCCACCACCATTACATTTTCCACAGATGTGAAGCTAGAAGGCAATGACCTTCCGGCAGGTACTTATGCGCTCTACTCTATTCCGCGCAAAGATGATTGGACCATCATTGTATCTTCCAATACCAAGCTCTGGGGAGCTGTAGGATATACTGACGAAGATGATGTCATGAGATTTAGGGTAAAGCCAGGTAAAACCGGACAAAGGTATGAAACCATGGAAATCAACTTCGTAGACATCACTGACACTGGTGCTTCTCTGGCCATCAAATGGGAAAACACAAGAGTGAAATTCAGAATTGAAACGGAAGTAGATGGAATTGTAATGGATCAGATAAAAGACCTGGTCATAGATCAGCAACCCACCAATCCCGGCCTCTACTATCAGGCTGCCAATTATTACTTTACCAACAAAAAAGACATGGATCAGGCATACGAATGGATAGTCAAATCCGAAGAAGATGATCCAAAATATTGGACCATGCACCTGAAGGCAAAAATTGAACTTGAATTGGGCAAGAAAAAAGAAGCTATAGAATCTGCAAAAAAATCCATGGACATGGCAAAAGAAGCCAAGAATCCTGATTATGTAGGTTTGAACGAGCGCTTGATCAAATCAATTAGGTAATTTCCGCTCACTAAAAGACAATAAAAAGTGGCCACCAACTGGTCACTTTTTTTGTTTTGGAGAAAAAGCTGGGTAAAATTTTAAATTTTGAAATATTGCTATTTGTATGCACAATCGATTGCAGATTGAGAACCTATTTATTTGAAAAGTATTTTATTCAATAAACAGAATATTTTTTTAATAATATTATAATTTTGAACAGCCATTAACAAAAACTTTACAACAGTAATGCCCAGTAACAAAAAATTCATCATTGATTTTGACAGTACTTTTACCCAAGTAGAAGCACTTGATGTCCTAGGAGAAATAAGCTTGGAAAAAGATCCGAAAAAAACAGAGAAGCTCAAAGCCATCAAAGACATCACAGATCAGGGAATGGAAGGAAGTTTGAACTTTAGGGAAAGTCTGGAAAAAAGGCTGGAAATTCTCGAAGCCACACAACCCCAGATCTCCACCTTAGTTGAAGCTTTGAAAACGAAGGTATCCAAGTCCTTTCAGCGTAATAAAAAGTTTTTTGAAGAAAATGCGGAGGACATCATCATCATTTCCAATGGTTTCAAGGATTTTATCACCCCCATAGTAGGTGAATATGGAATCAAGGCGGAAAATGTTTTTGCCAACGAGTTTGTCTACGATGAAAATGGAAAAATTGTGGATTTCAATAGAGAAAATATCCTTTCCAAGAATGGAGGCAAGCCGGAAACCATCAAAAATCTTAACTTAGAAGGCGATATTTATGTGATCGGTGACGGATATACTGATTATGAAATCAAAGCATCCGGTTTGGCCAATAAGTTTTATGCCTTTACTGAAAACGTGGAGCGACCAAAAGTCACCTCAAAAGCAGACCATATCGCACCGAGTCTTGATGAAATTCTTTATGTCAACAAAATGAACAAAAAATTCTCCTACCCAAAAAGCCGCATCAATGTACTTCTGCTAGAAAATGTCCATCCTATAGGGATCGAATTGATGAAGCAGGAAGGTTACAATGTAGAAATTATCGCCTCTGCTCTATCTGAAGAGGAATTGGCTGAAAAAATCAAAAAAGTCTCCATTCTAGGAATAAGATCCAAAACCAATGTAACCAAGAAAGTACTTGAAAACGCGAATCGTCTGATTTCAATTGGAGCTTTTTGCATAGGAACCAATCAGATTGATCTGGATACTTGTACAGAAAAAGGTATTGCAGTATTCAATGCCCCTTTCAGCAATACCAGATCTGTAGTGGAAATGGCCATTGCAGAGATCATATTTCTGATGAGGAATTTCCATGACAAAAGTCTTGGCATGCACAAGGGCATTTGGGACAAATCTGCAAGCGGAAGTTTTGAGATCCGTGGTAAAAAACTGGGCATCATCGGGTATGGAAACATAGGTGCTCAACTTTCAGTCTTGGCTGAAAGCATGGGACTGGATGTCTATTACTATGATGTCATTGAAAAACTGGCCTTAGGCAATGCGACTAAAGTAGAATCTTTGGAGGAATTGCTACAGAACGTAGATGTGCTTACCCTTCACGTGGATGGGAGAAAAGAAAATCATAACCTCATTGACGCAGATAAAATCAAGTTGATGAAAAAGGGTAGCTACCTGCTCAACCTGAGCCGTGGACATGTGGTCGACATTCCTGCTTTAAAGGCAGCTTTGGACAGCGGGCATTTAGCCGGTGCTGCCATAGATGTTTTCCCTGAAGAACCCAAGAACAATGAAGAACCATTTGTATCTGAACTGATCGGCTGTAAAAATGTAGTGCTGACCCCACATATAGGAGGCTCCACTTCTGAAGCTCAGGTCAACATTGCCAGATTTGTTCCTGGCAAGATCATGGAATACATCAATACCGGAAACACTTACAACTCTGTCAACTTCCCTAACATCCAACTTCCATTCCTTCAGGATGCGCACAGGTTGATACATATTCACCAAAATGAACCGGGAATTCTGGCCAAAATCAATAAAGTATTGGCAGATTTTGAAATCAACATTGTAGGTCAATACCTCAAAACAAATGAAAAAATCGGTTATGTGATTACTGACATAGACAAAGCCTATTCCCCTGAAGTCATAGATGCCATGAAGCAAATCCCTGGCACAATCAGGTTTAGGGTTCTATATTGATTACTAAATTAGATATCATTTTTTTTAATCAACTACTCCAAAAACAAAGGTTCAAGTCATATGGCTTGAACCTTTCGTTTTTATAAGTTTCCGGATCCATGCACTTTGAACCTTTAAAGCCAAACCCTCTTATTGACTATTAACAGTAAATTGGAATTTTGGAGGGTGGGACGAATTTCGACCGGGCCAGCGCGGGCCTTGAGCGCGGATAGAGCCTGTCCCGATTTTTTTCGGGAATTCGAAATTCTTGATTTTTTGGCTACTTTTTCATCAAAGCCTGTCCCGAAAATCGGGAGAAAAAGTAGCTTCATAATCAAATTTCGATTAAAATTTAGCAAAAAGAACTGGTTCAAACAATCAATGGCTTCGTGCAATGAGGCAGATACTCATATTGGAATAATACATTTAAACCCTTTCCAACACCACGGCATAGCCCTGCCCTACCCCAATACACATGGTTGCCAAGGCATATTTCTTATTCAATCTCTGCAATGATTTGGCAGCAGTCAATGTAATCCTGGTTCCGGACATACCCAATGGATGGCCTAGCGCAATCGCTCCCCCATTAATATTCACCCTTGGATCATTATCGGATAATCCCAATGCTCTTGTACAAGCCAAACTTTGAGCGGCAAAAGCTTCATTCAACTCTATCACATCCATATCTTCTAGGGTCAAGCCGGCTTTCTCCAAGGCTTTCTTAGTAGCAGGAACTGGTCCAATGCCCATGATTCTAGGCTCCACTCCCACTACTGCAGAACTCACAATTTTAGCCAAAGGCTTTAGACCATATTCCTTGACAATCTTCTCAGACACAATCAAGGTAGCTGCGGCTCCATCATTTAAGCCCGAAGCATTGCCGGCAGTCACGGTTCCGTCTTTTTTAAAAACAGCCCTGAGCTTGTTCAATGCCTCCAGAGTAGTCTGAGGCTTGATGAATTCATCCTGATCAAAAACTATAGGTTCGGATTTTCTCTGGGGAATAGTAACTGGCATAATTTCCTCCGCCAAGATTCCTTTTAGTTGTGCTTCAGCAGCTTTCATTTGAGAATGGTAGGCAAACAAATCCTGATCTGCTCTATTGATCTGATACTGATCCACGAGGTTTTCAGCTGTGATTCCCATGGGATCTGTGCCATACATTTCCTCCATCTTGGGATTGACAAAGCGCCAGCCGAAGCTGGAGTCTTCCATTTTAGCATCATTGCCAAAAGCCCTGCTTGCTTTGGAGATCACCAAAGGTCCACGGGTCATCTGCTCTACTCCACCCGCAATGAAAATATTCCCATCTCCTGCTGCAATAGCCCTAGCGGCATGAATGATGGAAGACATACCCGAGGCACAAAGTCTATTGATCGTTTCTCCCGGCACAGTCACTGGAAGTCCAGCCAGAAGTGCGGACATTCTAGCTACATTTCTATTGTCCTCTCCTGCCTGATTGTGGCAGCCCAAAATCACATCATCAATTTGATAAGTAGGAATAACAGGGTTTCTTTTGACCAATTCGCTGATAACCATGGCTGCAAGATCATCAGCCCTTACAGCAGATAATCCCCCACCAAAATTCCCGATTGGCGTCCTAATGCCATCTATAATATATGCATTGTAGTTCATAAGGTATATAATTCTATGGTTATAATGGTATTAATAGAAAATGGATTTAACGTGTAATATTTTGATATGAACCTCTGGAAAGAAACTGGCAATCTATTTATACCTGGTTTTTTTATGATTCAGACATTAATGGATATTCAATCCGCCACAAGCGGATAAGATACTTTTGGATATTGATCCAGTATTAATGTTGAATATATTTTCAATCCATTATCAAAATTGAAAGTGTGGTATCATTTTTTTCATATTAGAGAGCTATAATAAAATCTTCGAGGTCAAAAAAAGACCTTAAAGGTTGTGTCTCGCTTTTCGCCCCTCTTTTCCAGTTTCTTATGTCTTGAATCTTAAATCTTATATCTACAATCTTAAATCTACAATCTACAATCTACAATCCAACTTCAAACTCAGCCTCAGTATTTTCCTTCACCTCTTCTAGGCTCACTCCCGGCATCAATTCCCTTAGGGTCAATTTCCCTTCGATAAATTCAAACACAGCCAACTCTGTAATCACCATATCCACCGAAGCCTTAGCTGTCAAAGGCAAGTTACAGGATTTCACGATTTTAGACCCTTTGGGTGAGGTATGGTTCATCGTCACGATCAACTTCCTTGCACCAGAAGCCAAGTCCATGGCCCCACCAACTCCTAATAGCGGTCTACCGGGTACAGCCCAGTTGGCCAAGTTTCCTGCTTCATCCACTTCCAAGCCTCCCATCACGGCTACGTCCACATGCTTACCTCTGATCATGCCAAAAGAAGCAGCAGAATCAAAGTATGATGAACCGGGCAAAGCCGTTACCGGGATCTTTCCAGCATTGACAGGGTAATCCATGGCTCCCCCTTCCTTAGGAGATGGACCAATTCCCAACATGCCATTTTCTGAATGCATGATGATACCATCCTCAGGACTGATCAAATTGGCAATTAAGGTAGGTATTCCTATCCCTAGATTGACCACATCACCTTTATGTAATTCTTGCAAGGCTCTTTTGGCAATCAGCATCCGGTCAGCAGGAATATCTTCCGAACTGCCCACTTTTGCTGAAGAACCTAAATCCTCTTCTGTTAATTTCACTTCTACCAAATAATCCACAAAGCAGCTTGGGGTATGGATAAAATTGGGATCAAGCGCTCCAACAGGTACAATTTCTTCCACTTCTGCAATGACTATCTTAGCTGCTGTGGCCATGGCAGGATTGAAGTTCTGCTCAGTCAGGCGGTATTGTAGGTTCCCGGCAGTGTCTGCTTTCCAAGCACGGATAAAGGCTACATCTCCTTTGATTCCCTTTACAAAAACCTGCTTCACCCCATCAATTTCTTTCATCTCTTTTCCTTCTGCAATCACAGTTCCTTCGGAAGTCGGAGTATAAAAACCACCAATTCCAGCCCCACCGGCCCTGATGGCCTCAGCCAATGAACCTTGAGGAATCAATTCAAATTCTACTCTGCCCTCTTGCGCAGCTTTGACTGCCTCTGGGTTGGAAGTAAAGAACGAACCGATCATCTTTTTGATCTGCCCATTTCTCAACAGCCTTCCCCCTCCTATTCCAGGTTCACCGACATTATTTCCAATAAAGGTCAGGTCTTTGGTTGCCGTCTCTGCCAATGCATGCATCAAGTGAACCGGATTTCCGGTCATCCCAAATCCACCTTGCAGTAAAATATCTCCATCCTTGACCAGTTCAGCGGCTTCTTGGAGAGAAATGATAGGAACTTGTTTCATTATTTCGGGTATTAAAATTCAAATTGATGTAATAATATTAAATGTATATACACGTAAACAACTCATTAAATCTATATGTTCAGTTTCTAATGGATTTTTATTAAATTATATGAGTATCCGGATCCTTGCACGTTAAACCTTAAGAGCCAAACTGCCAACTTTACTTTTAACCGTAAATTTGGGTATTGGAGGGTGGGATGAATTTCGACCGGGCCAGCGCAGGCCTTGAGCGTGGATAGGATTCGAAATTCTTGATTTTTTGGCTACTTTTTCATCAAGGAAAAAGTAGCTTCATAATCAAATTTTGATTAAAATTTAGCAGAAAGAAATGGTTCAAAACAATCTATGGCTATGTGCAATGAAGCGTATACTCACATTAAATTATATGTATAACCGCAATTTGACCAGTAACCAATTTATTATGGGTATTGAATCAACCAGATACTTATAGATACCTGCCTGCCGCAGGCAAGTTGGATCCGCCTTGGCGGACAACTTACTTATTGATAACTTGTACCGGTTTATCGGGATTGGCTTGAAATCATACGTTTATTCTATTTTGAAGATTTTATTGGTAAGAAAGCAGATAATCATATTAAATTATGCCTAAAGCAGGTGTTTCAAATATTTATCTCTTTGTTCATTACTAGACGGAGAGATATTTTCAAAGCTTAAAATAGAAATCGAACAAATGACACTTAAAAAATTCAAAGCCAGAAAAGGTAAACTTTTCATCTCCCTTTCAGGAATTTTATTGGGCTTGTTGATCTATTCATTTTTCTCAGACAAATTTTCAATTGTCTTTGCTTTTTCAATGCTCATTGTATTAGCCCACCTTGTTCACCTTTACTTGACAACTTCCTATGCTCTTGACTCCACAAAGTTTTACTACAGATCAGGATTTATCAATGGGGAAATTCCTTTTAGGGAAATTAAATCACTTGAACCGAACATAAATAAATGGACCGGATTGAAACCCGCATTGGCTTCTAAAGGCATTCTTATCCGATACAATAAATTTGATGAAATTTATATTGCACCTAAAAACAATCAGGAATTTATAAATTCAATCCTTAGTCTAAATCCTTCAATAAAAGTATTGAAAGCCGAGTAAACATCTTATTGTAAGGCTTTATAAAAAACTGCATGAAGGACTGGGAAAAAATCCTTTATTTTGTTTCCCAACACTGAATATCTCATCCATGAAAGTCATTGCCATAGGCAGGAATTACGCTGAACACATAGAGGAACTCAAAAATGAAAGACCTACAGAACCTGTGGTTTTCCTCAAACCGGACACCGCTGTTTTAAAGAACAATGCTCCTTTTTTCCATCCTGATTTTTCACAAAATATCCATTATGAGGTGGAGTTGGTTTTAAAAGTCTCCAAGGAAGGTAAGTATATTCAAAAGGAATTTGCACACAGGTATTTTGAAGAAATCGGAATAGGAATAGATTTTACTGCGCGCGACCTTCAGGAAAAGTGCAAATCCAAAGGTTTGCCTTGGGAAATCGCCAAAGCCTTCAATGGCTCTGCGCCTATCGGTGGTTTTTTGCCCCTTGCACAATTTTCCCAACTAGATGACATCAATTTTCACCTGAATATCAACGGTGAATCCAGGCAAAAAGGAAATACTTCCATGATGCTATTTGACTTTGCGGATATCATCGCATACGTATCCCGATTTTTCACGTTAAAAAAAGGAGATCTCATCTTTACTGGAACGCCTGCCGGAGTCAGTAAAATCAATGTAGGCGACCGCCTGGAAGCATTTATAGAAGACCAAAAGTTGCTCGATTTTGAAGTTAAATAAATTCCCCCTTCTTTTCTTCTTTTTGCTCTCCTTTAGTGTCTTGGGCCAAGACTATCTTTTTCCTGTAAAACCCGGCCAAAGGGCCTTGCTCGCCGGAAATTTCTCTGAAATCCGCCCCAATCATTTTCACTCAGGAATCGATGTGAAAATCGGCGGTGTAGATGGAGAGCCCATTCTGTCCATCACAGACGGGTACGTTTACCGCATGAAGGTTTCTTCCTATGGTTATGGAAACGTACTTTATATCCGTCACAATGATGGGCAATCTTCTGTTTATGCCCATTTAAGAAACTTCTCCCCGAAGATCATGAACTTCATGAGAGAAAAAATGTATGCCGAAAAGAAAAATGACCTTGAAGTTTTTTTGGAACCACAGGAACTGCCCGTGAAAAAGGGAGAAATCATCGGTAACGGCGGAAACACGGGGAGTTCGGGTGGACCGCACCTGCACTTTGAAATCAGAGATACACTGGACCATGCTATTGATCCTTTTCGGTATCATTTCAAAGAAATCGTAGACAACACCCCTCCTATTGTCTATAGAATAGCTCTGACTCCATTGGATTACCTTTCTCGAGTAGATGGCGAATTTTCCAGAAAAGAATTTACACCTCTGATAGAAGGGGGCAGGTACATTATTCCACAAACTGTCAAAATCAGCGGAAGAGTCGGACTGGAAGTCTATGCAATTGATAAAATGGATGGTGTGGGAAATACTTTTGGAATACCCATTTTCGAACTCACCGAAAATGACAGCCCTCTTTTTAGAATCAACGTAGACCACATTGACTTTTATAAAAGCAGATTTCTCCTGAGTCATACCCATCAGAATCGCTTTACCAGAGTTTACCACCATCCGAACAATCAGATGCAGCTCTATTCTCCTGAGGAAAGAGGCTCAGGAGCATTGACAGCCGACCCAGGAGTGCAGAAGAAAGTTGAATTGGCACTGAAAGACTATTTTGGAAATACGCGCTTTGTGGGATTGGATATTGAAGGGGCAGATGGTGCTTTTGATCAAATAGAAAACAGAAAGATCAGTGCCAGTCCAACTGTGGTCAGCTATCACAGGGAGGTCATGAAAATCGAGGTCGGACAGTCCGAATGGGGGGAAATGGCTGAGGTAAAAGTAAATGGGCATATCATGGAATTAATGCCCTCTTATATATCAAATGGAAAGCGGGTTTATTTGTGGGATATGAATTATGGTGTTCCTGAAGAGATCAATCTTTGTACAGAAACCATTTTTCCAGAGGTTCAATATAAAATTCCTTTCAAAGAAGAGCTGGCTTATTACCATGAACAGGCCGATTTAATTTTTGAAGAAAACACTTTATTGGATGATCTTTTCCTGCGCATAAATAAAAGCGGTCAAGGAAAAAACACCACTCTCAAAATCAATTCGCCCCAGGAATATCTGCAAAGTAACATGGAAGTCCTTTTTAAGGATACTGGGTTTGAAGGGGACAAAAGCCGCGCACATGTGTACCATCAGTCTCCGAATGGATGGAAAAGCTTTGTTGGTGGCACATGGGAATCAGAGGATATCCGTTTCAAAACCAGAAATTTTGGTACTTTTGTCATAGATGAGGATAAAGTAGCCCCGGTAATACGGCCGGTAAAAGTCAATGCCGATGAACTTCGCTTTATCATCAGGGATGACAAATCAGGAATCAGGGATTTTGAGGCTTTGGTGAACGGAAATTGGATCCTGATGCGCTATGAGCACAAGCAAAATGTCATTTGGTCCGAAAAGTTGGACAAACAACCTTTCAAAGGAGAGGTTTTATTAAAAGTACGGGATATGGCCGGCAATGAAGCCAGCTACTCCACGACTTTAAATTAATCATAACCTTAAAACGAAAACATTATGTCAGTAGAAGTAGGAAAAGCAGCACCGAATTTTGAAGCAAAAGATCAAGATGGAAATACCATCAAACTGTCTGACTTCAAAGGAAAAAAAGTAGTGCTTTATTTTTATCCAAAAGACAATACGCCTGGATGTACAGCCCAAGCTTGTAACCTGAGAGACAATTATGAAGCTTTGCAAAAAGCAGGATATGTGGTCTTGGGTGTAAGTTCTGATTCAGAAAAATCCCACAAAAAATTTATAGAAAAGCAAGAATTGCCTTTCACCTTGATCGCTGATGAAGACAAAACAGTCCATGAAGCTTATGGTACCTGGGTAGAAAAATCCATGTATGGAAGGAAATATATGGGAACAGCCCGTACTACTTTTATCATAGACGAAGAGGGCAAGGTTGAAGAAATCATAGACAAAGTCAAAACAAAAGAACACACCAATCAAATACTCAAATAATTCCAATACAATGGAAAAACACTCAATCGATCATCTCGAAGGAATCTGTTCCCAGGTCAGAAGGGACTGTCTTCGCATGGTACATGCCGTGCAGTCAGGCCACCCGGGGGCTGCCCTTGGCATGTGCGAATATGTTGTCGCACTCTTTTTCAATGAAATGGAGCATGACTCCGACTTCAAAATGGACGGAAAAGGCGAAGACCTTTTCTTTCTTTCCAACGGACACGTGTCTGCACTCTGGTACAGTGTGTTGGCCAGATCAGGCTACTTCGGTGTTCCCGAGCTGGGCACCTTCCGTAAAATCAATTCCAGGCTTCAGGGCCATCCGGCCACAGAAGAAGGACTTCCCGGAATCAGGATTGCCTCGGGTTCTCTTGGACAGGGACTTTCTGTAGGAATCGGTGCGGCACAGACCAAAAAACTCAACCAGGATGACAAGCTTGTCTATGTGATGATGGGTGACGGTGAGCAGCAGGAAGGGCAGGTATGGGAAGCTGCCATGTATGCGGCCCACCACAAGGTGGACAACCTGATCGCTGCCATTGACCTGAACAGACAGCAGATCGACGGCCCTACCGAAAAGGTCATGGACCTGATAGACCTCGGAGCCAAGTGGGAAGCCTTTGGCTGGCAGATCGTCAATATCGAAAAAGGAAACGACATGGCTTCCGTACTGGAAGGCCTGGCCAAGGCGAAGTCCCTGACCGGACAGGGCAAGCCCGTGATGATCCTGCTCCACACAGAAATGGGCTACGGGGTGGACTTTATGGTCGGCACGCACAAATGGCACGGCGTGGCACCGAATGACGAACAGCTTGAAAATGCCCTGGGACAATTGGAAGAAACATTAGGAGACTACTGAAATGGAAAAGACACTTGACTTAAAATACACCTATACCGAAAAGAAGGACACACGCTCCGGCTTCGGTGACGGACTGCTGGAAGCAGGAAGAAACAACCCCAATGTGGTAGGCCTCTGTGCCGACCTGATAGGTTCACTGAAAATGGGGGCCTTTCAGAAGGAATTTCCCGAGAGGTTTTTCCAGGTAGGTATCGCGGAAGCCAACATGATAGGACTTGCCGCCGGTATGACCATAGGGGGCAAAATCCCTTTCACGGGCACCTTTGCCAATTTCTCCACAGGCAGGGTCTATGACCAGATCAGACAGTCTGTGGCCTATTCGGACAAGAATGTGAAAATCTGCGCCTCCCATGCCGGCCTCACGCTGGGTGAGGACGGTGCTACGCACCAGATCCTGGAAGACCTGGGCATGATGAGAATGCTGCCGCACATGACAGTGATCAATCCCTGTGACTACAATCAGACCAAGGCCGCGACACTGGCATTGGTGGACCATGTAGGTCCTGCCTACCTCAGGTTTGGCAGACCAAGCTGGCCTATATTCACCCCTGCAGACCAGAAGTTTGAGATCGGCAAGGCATGGAAAATGATAGAGGGCAAGGACGTGACCATCTTCGCCACAGGCCACCTGGTATGGGAAGCAGTGGTAGCGGAAGCCATGTTGAGAGAGGAAGGTATCTCTGCCGAGGTAATCAACATCCACACCATCAAGCCTCTGGATACGGAAGCTATATTGGATTCTGTAGCCAAGACAGGCTGCGCGGTATCTGCCGAAGAGCATCAGCTCAACGGAGGTTTGGGGGACAGCATCGCCCAGACACTGATCAGGAACCATCCTGCTCCGCTGGAGTATGTGGGGGTCAACGATTCCTTTGGAGAATCAGGTACGCCGACACAGCTCCTGGAAAAATATGGACTGAATGCCGAGAATATTGTGAAGGCCGCCAAAAAAGCATTGGCCAGAAAATAATATTGAGATTAATAACTTAAAAAAACCGTGTTGAATTGAATTTCAGCACGGTTTTTTTTATTTGGAAATTTTATAACCTTCTCTTTCGGAAAATAAATTTCCAGGATTTAACTCCCTCTCTGATGACTATCAAAAGGATAAACCCCAATATTATTACGAGTCCAACCATCAATATAAGGTATAAGAAAGTCGCTATCATAAAATATTTGTTGAAAATAAGTAGGGCTTGCTGAAAAAGTCTCAGGTATGCCAGATTCAAAGCGGGCGAATGAAGATGTATGCTTATACTTCGAGTGAGCCCAATGAAGAAGATGGTATGCCTGAGACTAGCCTTAAAATTTTGAAATTTTAAGGAGCACGGAAATCAAGCTATAACATTAAATAAACATGCACCTGCTTAAAAAAAAATACCTGACAAACGGGGTATTCATCAAAATTTAAAGAATTTATTCTTCAGTTGGCGTTTTTCAGCACGCCCTAAGTAAAAGTTAAAATGTCTTTACCAATATCTGAATTCAAACATTTTATAACAACTAAAAAGAGATTAATCGTAAAGTATTTCTAACTCCAAGATGTAATTCCGTTATGCATTTCCTATTTTAGAAAAGTAAACCATTTGATTACCTAACACTTTTGAAAATGAAAATATTTTGGCCTTTTCTACTGATTCTAGGTATTGTCGTCATTGATCCAGAAGGTTGTGAGCATGCTGATTCCCAAACATCAGATGAATCTTCCGAACAGCTTGCTGAAGCAGAGACAAGTCCTAAAAGCTTAACAAATGAGGAGGAATTAGGAGAGAGCTCCCTCTTAAGAACGATGGACACGCAAAACAGTCCCCAGCAAATGGTAGGAGTGTACTATATGCCATCTTGGAACACTTCTTCTGATCCTAATTTTGACCGGGACAGCTTTTGGTCCTGTATCACAGGAAGAGAAGATTGTGCCAGCTTGCAGAATACGGCCATTTGGGGTCCAAGGGGCAGAATCTACAACAGGCAATATCCTTACGAAGGTCCTTATCTGGACAGGAAGCCTATCTCTGCCCTCAAGGGTTTTTATAAAAGAGACGATCCGGCAGTCATCAAAAAGCAACTGGAATATATGAAAAGCTATGGCATTGATTTTTTTGCCTATGATTGGTTTTTTGGCAGACACTATTACTATCACCTGTATTTTGGGCCACAGGCAAAGATTTACTATCCAGAAGGGTGGAAAATTGATCCCAATAGAGATGGAAGGGTGGCTGTTCCCGGATTGGAAGAATGGAATGATCAGTTGGAAGTACTTTTGAGAGAAAATGCCAAGCTTCCTGCTGATAAGCAAATGAAATGGGCCATCAATTGGTGCGATGATTCTGATGAACGCTGGAGAGCCTGGCTGGACATTGGCTCGCCTGAAAGTATGGCTGCAGGGCGAAACTACAGAGGAGAAAAGCCTGATAAGGCACTTTATCTACAAGTGCATGACAAAATCACCCAGCTTTGGATTGACAAGTATTTCAAAAGAAAAGATTATCTGAGGTCAGAGGATGGAAGGCCGATTGTCTACTTCTATTTTCCTCAGGACACGGAATCTAGGGCTTCATTTTATGGAATCACCATGAAGGAACTATTGGACAGGTCTAAGGATTTGGCCAGAAAAAATGGGTTGTCCGGCATAAAATTCATAGCCGTAGCCTCAGGAGCCATGATGCCAAATGAAAGACAATATGGTATGCCTACCAAATGGGTTCCCAACAATAGACAGGAACCATGGCGGGGAGGCAGGTATACCGATAGGCTTTTGTTTCAGGATTATGTCCCAAGATTGAAAGGAATGGGCTTTGAAGGCCTGACGGGATACGTTTACCACAACCATTACCGTCAGGACAACAAAAGTTATGCGGATATGAGAAAAACTTACAAAGGCCATTGGCAAGAATGGAGTGAATTGTTTAAAAACGACCCAGCCTTTGAATATCAGGTTCCTGTAGCTATGGGTTGGGATATGAGACCGGCAGGTGGTACATGGCCGCAACAAACTGGCTTTCCCAGCGAGCCTATCAAAGACAGGGTTCACAGCACCAAATCAACTTTCAAAGCTAAACTGGAAGATGCCAAAAAACAGTCTGAAAAATATAAATCCAGCAACGGGAACACCATCATGATCTGTTGCTGGAATGAATATTTGGAAGGAAACTACATCGAACCTACAGAAGGACATGGGTTTGATTATTTGGAAGCCATCAAAGAGGTCTTCACAGACAGAAGAACAGGATTTATACCTTCTCCCCCAGCTTCAACTGCCAATTCCACGAGTCCCTGAGCGAATCCTCCAGGCTGTATTGGGCTTTCCAGCCCAGTACAGTGTTGATTTTGGAAGTATCTGCCCAAACCTTTACAACATCACCTGGCCTTCTAGGTCCTATAATGTAGTTTAGCGATTTACCGGATACCTTTTCAAAAGTATGGACCACTTCAAGAACTGTATTGCCATTTCCAGTTCCTACATTGAAGATATCGTAGAAATCATCCTTTTGCCTAGAAAGGTATTCCAAAGATTTGACATGAGCATCTGCAAGATCCATCACATGGATATAATCCCTTACACAGCTTCCGTCTGCTGTATCATAATCATCCCCAAATACAGTTAACTTCTCTCTGATACCTGCTGCAGTTTGGGTAATAAAAGGAACCAAATTATTAGGAGTTCCCAAAGGCAATTCTCCCAAAGCTGAACTTGGATGTGCTCCAACAGGGTTGAAATACCTCAGGGAGATAATCCGTACCCCCGCCTTACTTTTTACATAATCATGAAGTATGTCTTCACAGATTTTTTTGGTATTTCCATAAGGGCTTTCAGCCTCTTTACGGGGCGTAGATTCTGTAACAGGCAAAACATCAGGTTGACCATAAACCGTACAGGAAGAAGAAAAGACAAGATCTTTGACCCCATATTTTGCCATACATTCTAATATCACCAAAAGTGAGTCAATATTATTTTTATAATAGTTCAATGGAACCTGTGTGCTCTCTCCTACTGCTTTGTATGCAGCAAAATGAATAACACCTTCAAGCTGGTTTTCCTTGAAAATTTGCTCTACAGCTGATTTATCATTACAATCTTCTTCGTAGCATTTAATCTTTTTAGCCAGTATCTGTTCAAGGCCTGAAAGAGTTGATTTTTCTGAATTCGAAAAATTATCTATGATGATAGGTTCAAAACCTGCATTCACCAATTCTACTGCTGTGTGAGAGCCTATGTAGCCTGCTCCTCCTGTAATTAAAATTTTCTTCATGACTTAGTTTAAATAATCCCCAAAACACAATATTAATAGGATAATCTGAAGAAGGGAAGTCTGCTCCATAAATTATCTATTCAATAGTTTTTTTTCTATTTTAAAAAAAACACCGGTTTTTAGAATATTTTAATTTATTTCGTAGCAGAATAAAAATAAGCCTTTTTATGAAAAGAATTTTAGTAACAGGAGGTGGCGGATTTTTGGGTAGCCATCTTGCTGATAGATTAATCGCTGAAGGAAATGAAGTACTCTGTATGGACAACTTTTTTACCGGAAGTAGAATGAATATCCACCATTTGCTGGACAACAAAAACTTTGAATTAATCAGGCATGATGTTACTTTTCCAACTTATGTCGAAGTGGATGAAATCTATAATTTAGCTTGTCCTGCCAGTCCCGTCCATTATCAATTTGATCCGGTACAGACTACCAAGACTTCGGTAATCGGGGCGATCAATATGCTCGGCTTGGCAAAAAGACTAAAGATCAAAATACTTCAAGCATCTACTTCTGAAGTTTATGGGGATCCGGAAATCCATCCACAACCAGAAAGCTACAGGGGAAACGTAAACCCTATAGGACCAAGAGCATGCTATGACGAGGGAAAGCGCTGTGCCGAAACTTTGTTCTTTGATTACCATAGACAACACAATGTCAAAATCAAGGTGATGAGGATTTTCAACACTTATGGCCCAAGAATGAATCAAAATGACGGAAGGGTGGTCAGTAATTTCATAGTGCAAGCTCTTAAGGGGCAAGACATCACCATTTATGGAGATGGAAAGCAAACCCGAAGTTTTTGCTATGTTGATGACTTGATCGATGGGATGTATAGGTTGATGAATAGCCGTGATGGCTTTACAGGACCAGTCAATATCGGCAACCCTGGAGAGTTCACTATGCTTGAGCTTGCAGAAAAAATCATAGACCTCACTGGCAGTAAAAGTAAATTGGTATTCAGACCACTTCCACAGGATGACCCCTTGCAGCGGAAACCGATCATTGACATGGCACAAAAAGAATTGGGATGGGAACCTAAAGTTCCTTTGAGCGAGGGCTTGAAAAAAACTATTGCTTACTTCGAGAAAGTGATTTGATTGAGGTCCTGAATTAGCCGTCGTAAATCGTAATTCGTAACCGGATTGAAGAACTAAAAGTTGTTGAGGGTTAAAGGTTAAGCTGTTAGGACGAATTTTAACAATTAACCTTTAACACTTAACTTACTGATTCTTTTACTAATCGATGAACTTGAAAAAGCGTCGTAAATCTTATTTGGTAATTCAAAAATCAATACCAAATTCACCTTATCAGTGTAAAGACTCCTGCTTTTTTCTCTGTTCTTGCTGTTCCATCGATAGTATAGCTGTATTCAATCATATAGGAATATACACCCATCGGGGCCTCCTGCCCTTTGATTGTACCATCCCAGCCTTCATTCCCTACGTAGACCAATTCTCCCCATTTGCTGTAAATCATTAAGGTGAAAGCCACCTCACAATTGCTCACACCTTCAAATATGCTTTCCTTTTGGGTATCAAAGCCCGTCGGCATTCTCAGTTGCGGAGCATCTTCGGTTACACTGCCAGTAAAGCTTTGCTCGCAATCATTAGAATCTGTCACCCTAAGTGTGTACTCTCCTGGGCCCAATTGACTCAACCTTGGGCCCACACTTCCATCAAATTCCCAGAAATAGGCATAAGGCCCAACTCCTCCTTTACTGATAGCCAAAATCGACCCACTGATACTGCCCGGGCAGGCTACATTTTCAAGAATAAACTCTGTCTCCATTGTTTCAGGAGCCCCAACTTCAAATTCCAGCGGAAGCACACAGCCTCCTGCATCAATTACCTCGATGGCGTAATTCCCTTTAGCCAAATTAAAAACCTGTATGCTGCTACCTACTACCAATACACTCTCACCTAAAACAGTGTAGGGAGCTACTCCTCCTAGAACCTCAAAACTCAGCGAGCCATCCTCTGAATCAAAACATCTTGCAGGCTCAATATTCATCTCCCCTGATAATTGAAGGGCAGGAGCTTCACTGATCTCTATGTTCTCAAAAAACAATTCACATCCCCCGGCATCCTTCACAATAACTGAATATACGCCAGGCTGCAAATTTTCAGCTTTGGGCCCTTTTAGGTTATTATCGTGTGTCCAAATGAATTCATAATTCCCAGAACCGCCAGATGTGCGCATTTCTATACTTCCGGCATTGGCTCCGGCACAAACCAATTCAGTAAAATCAGCCACTTCTGCCTGAAGCGGTGTATTTACATTGACCACCAATCTTTCTGACTCGCCTCCGCAAGAGGCATTGGCTCCACTGTATTCTTCGTACCAAATTTGACCGGTACTTCCGGGACCAGGCCAAAGCACTTCAATTTCATAAGCATCTGATTGAGAAAGAATTTCACCTCCTTCAATAAACCATTGATAAACCCTTCCAGGAATAAGATCTGCTACTGAATAGAATTGAGAAACACCTTCATCATAACAAATCTCAGCTATTCCTTTAGGCTTTCTTGGTATTATGGAATCATTGATAAAAACCGCTATTTCCTGTGCTATTCCCTGACAGCCTTCTTCTGTAAGTGGAGTGGCAATCACCTTGGCTTCAGGATCAAAATCTCCCCATAAAACTTTAACGGAATAAGCATCTTCTTCCAGAATCTGTCCTCCCACAACCTCCCACAATACTGAAGATGAATTTTCCGGATTCTCAAAGAAGTAGGTGACTTCATCAATATTTGGACATACATTTTCAGGACCTTCCAGGCTACCTTTAGATTCAACCACGGTTACTTCAAATTCCGCTTCTTCCATTTCATCACAGGACCTGTCACCGGTCATTGCAGAAATCTTGATTTTATAGACCCCTGGCTCATCAAAAAGATGCTCTACTGTTTTTCCTTCCTTGATATCCTCTTCATTTTCAAACTTCCATTCAAAAATCACGAACTTTGAATCCCGTGGATTTACTGTCCATGAGGCCTGTTCACCCAAACAGGCAACTTTATCGCCCACCACATCAAAGTCATAGGCCACCTCGGTCTCAAAGTTGAGGTTATTGATGCTGGCTCCGGCCGAGTAACCGTAAGATTCTATGAATCCCGATCCATAAACATAGCCTATCAGACCGTCTTCATTGCTGAGTGAATGGCTTCCTTCACTCACTTCTACCCTTGCATAAGAATAGGCAGCATTTCCTGGAACAGGTTGAAAAGAAGCTCCAATGTTCTGTCCGTCTAAAATGGTTTTGTCTTTGCTCTCTGTCTTTGTAAGGATATTGACAAAATGATTCACAATCCCGACCACCTGTACTGCAGAAAATACCGTACTTTTGATCAATTGGTTGTTAGGACTTAAAGTGATCATAGTAGGATCACCGTTGCTTGCATTTTGTCCGGATTGAATATTGCAAAAATAGCTTTTGGCAAAAGTAGTGACCGCGATAGGCTTATCTGCTGTGATATTGGCCAGCTCCTCCCGTCCAAAAGAAAAGGATACATGCCTACCCGCATTGATGACTGCCCTTTGTTGTCCATTGACAAATACCCGGGTATTATTTTCGGCAGCAAGTACTTTAACCATTTCTCCCGAAGTCCTTCCAGCAAAAGGGATATGTACATATTCCTTCCCCCATGAAAATATTGGATAGGTCTGTTGGAACAAATGATCTCCAGTAGACCCATCACATTCCTGGGCTACTGAAGTCATCTTGTTCCCACCAAAAACAGCCACATTTTTGCAATCATCACCTGTACTGTTAACTACCCTTACCCTTGAGCCTGTCAGGTCCCCTACTGCTTTCACCTGATAGCTTTCACCTTTGCTTAATTCAACCGAAATTGTAGAACCGGGAGGAATTGGAATAGGATCATTGGATTGGGCAGAGAGGCTAATTTCAACCTGCGTATTGTCCTCCACCGCGACTACCAAAAGCGTGCTCTCATAATTTACATTTGACCCAGGGTCAACTCCGGGATTGAAATTCTCATGATGGGCAGTCACATAATAATCTTTTCCCAATGAAGGAAGCGGTAAGATTACCGTACCATCCGCACTTCTAGCTCTGAAATTGAAGGCATGTACAGAAATATTACCGCTGGACATGATATAGATCCCTTTATTCTCAATCCTGCGGGAAGTCCTATGGATCATATCGAGTCCATCTTCAGGAAATGCATATACAAATTGATCACCTGCTTTGACAGAAAAAGGTATGGAATTGCTTTCATACTGAATCACTCCGGTGGCATCTTCTTCTGCGGATATGATAATGGAAGCTTGGTCCAACCTCAACACTGGAGTAGTGGTGCGGTTGTTTTCCATAAAACCTAAAAAAAATTCCCTGCCAATAGTCGTTGACTGACCGAAAGTCAAATTTTTACTCGCCAGCAATATTGCCAGAAATACCAAAAACCCTTTTACCCTTCCTAAATTAAACCACATCTTATTCAGCTACTGTCATTTAGCAGAGCATAATTTATCAAATATTATTAAATCACTGATAAATAAAATCATCAATAGTTCAATTACTTGTTTAAAAGAATTGTTTTTGATAACCAAAAGCTTTTCGAAATAAACAAATGCTGTGCTTTGTTAAAAAAATACCCCAACTTTTCAAGAGGAGAAGTCCTTTCTCCAAGATCACCTTATCAGAGTAAAAACCCCTCTGTGTTCATCAGTCTTTTGGACACCTTCCAAAAAATAAGTGTATTGAACAACATAGGAATATGAACCGGGTCCTGCATCTGAATTTCCTATTTTCCCATTCCATCCTTCTTCTCCTGAATATACCAACTGTCCCCACCTATTGAATATAGAAAGCCGAAATGAAGTGTCACAGTTAGAAACTCCGGCGTAAAGCCCTTGGTCAGGTCTATAACCAGTTGGCATCCTTACCTGCGGTCCTTCTTCGGGCATGATGCCTGTACCTAGGCTGATGCACCCCCTACTATCTGTCACTTTCACTTCGAATTCGCCAGAAGGAACTCCTTCCAAGACTGCATCGGTCGAGTTGTCAAACTCCCAAAAATAACTTACTGGTCCAAACCTTACATCAGGTAGGGCAATCAGCTCTCCATTGGCTTCTCCTGGACAGGTAGGTTTTTGAATCCTAACATCAAATGTCTCCGGTTGGGTAACCTCTACACCGAAGTTTACTTCTAGCTGACAATCATTGGCATCTAATACCAGAATTGAATGATCCCCTGGAGCAAGATCGAAGACCCTTATGTGATCATCCTCTACCAGCACATTTGACAGTTGATCCACCCTATACGGTAAAACTCCTCCTATCAAATGGACAATAGCCTCCCCATCTTCTAACCCAAAGCAACTGGGAGCAAACATATCAATCCTATCCACTTCCAACATTTCCGGTTGACTGACAGAAATGTCATCCAATACCCTTTCGCAACCAAATGAATCCAATATTGTGACTGAATAAATTCCAGCCGGTAAATCTTCTGCAACACTGGAATTGAGTGAGGGATCATGAGACCACCTGTATTCAAACGGAGCTTCGCCTCCTGATATGGTGAGGGAAACTTTCCCGGATTGGTCATCAAAACAGTCTACATTTATAATTTCCTCAATTTCAACAATAAAGGAACCTGCTACCTCAACTACCAATGTTTCGGAAACCCCAAAACAATCAGGATTTAGGTTGGATGTCGCTGTATAGCTCAATTCACCTTGGGTATTTTCTTGGTTCCACCTGACCCGAACGGTAGCTTCATTATCAGACCCAACTATTTCTCCATTTACTACTTCCCAAGAATAAGCTCTTGAATCACTGGGATTTGGAACTGAATAAGTAAAAATTGAATCTTGGTCAAAGCAGATTTTCTGCTCTCCTTCAATATCATCTGCAATTATTACTTCCGAAATAGTCACTGGAAACCGGATTTCTTCTCCCGGACAACCTTCTTCTGTATAAGGTATAGCTATCAAAACAGCATTGGGATTGGTAACACCCCATGCCACTTTTGCCCTATTTCCGTTTGTGCTAACTTCCAAGACTTCCCCTCCTTCTGCGATCCATTCCACTTTGCTATATGGCAAATCAGAGAAGAAACCATAGTTTAACTCTTCCACATCCGGGCATACAGAGCTCAATCCTGCTATTTCGCCCTCTGTCTCCAATACTGTTACTTCAAATATAATTTCTTCCTGCAAATCACATCTAAATTCACTGATAGAGGCAACTACCTTGACTTCATAGATCCCCGCTTCTTTGTAAATATGCTCTACGGACTTACCTACTTGAGCGTCTGAGCCATCGCCAAACTCCCAGACGAAGTAAGTAAAAACATCATTTTCAGGATATATCTCCCATAAACCGGATTGATTGAGACAGGCAACACGCTCACCTTCAACTTCAAAATCATATTCAGGCTCAATTTCAAAATTAAGATTATCCAGACTGGCCCCTGTCACGTATCCATAGGATTCTATTTCTCCAAATCCGTAGACGTATGCAATAAATCCACCTGGGTTGGATAAACTATGTACACCTTGATTGATCGGTAATCTGGTAAATGAGAATTGAGGGTTTTCCGGAACCGGCTGAAAACTATTTCCGATCAACTGCCCATCAAGCAAGGTCTGATCGGAATCATCTGATTTTACAATAATATTAACATAATGCCTGTTGATAGAGGGCAGTTGGATGGCATTAAAAGTTATGGAACTGAGCAATTGTTCATTGGGGCTGTAAGTGACCATAAAGGGATCTCCATCAAGATAAAAAGCCTCTGCAGGATTGTTGCACTCCTGACTTTTGGAAAAGGAGGTCACGCCTGAAGGTTTGCTCGTCTGAATACTGGCTGTAAAATCAGAAGGAAAATCAAAAGTCAAAAACTGTCCTGCATTTATGGAACCTGAATTTTCTCCATTGATAAATACAGTGGTATTATTTTCAGAAGCCAATACTTTGACCAGTTCACCGGATGACCTTCCTTCAAAAGAGACATGAATGTATTCACTTCCCCAGGTGGTAGTTGGGTACATTTGTTGGTACAAATGATCATTAGCCGCTCCACAATTCCCAACGCTGGTCCACTTGTTACCTCCAAAAACTGCTAGATTCTTGCAATCGTCTACCGTATCACCCACTACCCTTACCCTTGATCCAGTCAAATCCGCTTTTGCTTTCAACTGATAAGATTGACCGGCATTCAACTGTATTGTAAAGGGGACTCCTGCAGCATTTCCGGTCAAGGTATTAACACTTGGTGTGATTTCTATCCGAGTATCTTCCTCTACAGCTACCACCAACAAGGTGCTTTCATCATTGAAATTGGCATTGTAGCTTACGTTGGCAGTCATCTGTTCATAGTGAGAAGTAACATAATAATCTTTACCAAGTGCCGAAATCGGCAGAATTACCGTTCCATCAGCAGACCTTCTTCTCTCATTGAAAGCGTGTACAGCCACATTGCCATCGGACTTGATGTATACTCCTTTGTTCTCTATTACTCCGGCCAAGCGATGAAGGATATCAAAGTCTTCGATCCGGTATACAAACTGTTGACCAGGATTAAGGTTGAAATCAATGGTATTGGTCCCGTATTGTAAAAATCCTGAAGCTTGTTCACTTGCAGTAATAATGACAATCCCATAGTCTAGAGCAGTATTTTCAGGGGTGTTTCCTTCTACCCTGAAATTGTCCATATACCCAAACCAAAACTCCTTTCCTACAGTACTCATCTGCGCTTCAACATGCCCTGATTTGTACATCAGAACAGAAACCAATAAAATAAACTTAAGGATAAGCTGTGTGCGCATTATATTTTTGTAAAGAGCAATCAATATATCAATCTAAATTTTAAAATGTTTGATTAAAAGGGATTTAATTGCCTTTTTAGTCCTATTAATTATTTACCGTTATTTTAGATCATAAATTGGATTTAGATACTGGCAAAAATCAACACAAGAAAATGGGAAAAAGGTATTGTCTCACATTGGATTTGAAAAATGATCCGGAACTGATTGAGGCCTATGAAAAACATCACCAATCGGTCTGGCCGGAAATTCTTAAAAGTCTAGAGGAAAGTGGAATTGAAAGCATGGAAATCTACAGATGGGAAAATAGGCTTTTTATGATTATGGAAACTGTGGACGGATTTTCTTTTGAGCTGAAAAATGAAATGGACCTTAAAAACGCCAAAGTTCAGGAATGGGAAGAACTGATGTGGAAGTACCAAAATGCCCTACCGGGAGCTTTGCCAGGAGAAAAATGGAAGTTGATGGATTCAATTTTCGAATTTAGAAAATAAATTTATATGACTGATTTTCAATACTTTATTACATTTTAAATAAAAATCAATTTATTTTAAAAAGGAAAGAATTAACTTTAGGTTAATTGAGTTTGCATTATAATTGTTAAAATCCGATAGACCAAAATATCTTAGCCGTGCCTTACAAAGAAAAAGAAATAGAAAAGAAATATTACTCTATAGGAGAAGTTGCCAGCATTTTTAAAGTTGCCCCGTCACTCATCAGGTACTGGGAAGGTGAGTTTGATATCATCAAGCCCAAAAAAGACAAGAAGGGCAACAGGAGATTTACCAAAGATGACATTGAAAAAATCAGGTACATCTATCAGCTGGTAAAAATTAAAGGGTATACCCTCCAGGGTGCTCAAGAGGTTTTGAAAGGCAATCAGGAAAAGGTCTTTGACAAAGCAGCCATGGTGGACAGATTGCATCAAATCAAACGTTTTTTAATAGAAATCAGAGATACCATGCATGTCAACAGTGATCAATGAGGACATACAGTATGAGCTTGCCCTGAATTTTATTCCCAAAATAGGGCCTTTGGTTTTCAGGAACATACTGGCCTATACCGGGTCAGCACGGGCTTTTTTTGAAATGCCCGTAGGAAAGGCTCTTAAAATACCCCGCGTCAACAAAGGCCTTTTGGAATTGCGCAAAAGCAAAGATGTCTTTTTGAAAAATGCCGAAGAGATTATCAACAATTGCCAAAAAAAGGGAATTACCATATTGAGTTTTTCCCACCCTTCTTTTCCTTCCAGGCTAAAACTGACAGACGATTGCCCCATGGTACTTTTCACCAAAGGAAACCTGAATCTCAATACCGAAAGGACCATAGGCATAGTAGGCACCCGCAATGCTACAGAATATGGCCGGAATGTCACAAAAAAGATAGTAGAAGACCTTGCTCCTTACAGCCCTACCATTTTAAGTGGTTTGGCTTATGGAGTAGATATAGAGGCCCATAGGTCCGCTCTTATGTCCAAGCTGCCTACAGTAGCTGTATTGGGTTCATCGGTAGATCAGATCTATCCCTCTGTGCACAAAAACACTTCAATAGAAATGCTGGAATCGGGAGGGCTGATCAGTGAGTACCCACCGGGGACTGTCATGCATCCTTCTAATTTTCCTAAAAGAAACAGGATAATTGCAGGCTTGTCTGATGCGCTGATAGTAGTAGAAGCAGCGCAAAAAGGCGGGGCCTTGATCACTGCTGAAATAGCCTACAGTTATAATAAAGAAGTGTTCGCTGTACCGGGAAACTTACAGGCTACATACAGCGAAGGCTGCAACCTTCTGATCAAGCAAATGAAGGCTTCGATTTACACCGGGCCAAAAGATCTGGAAGAGGTTTTGTCCTGGAGCAAAGAAGGTGGGGTTACAAACAGTAACATGGCCAAAAAACTAGACCTGAATTCTTTTGAAGGAGATGACAGAAAAGTGTTGGAAATCTTGCAGGAGAAGAAAGAGCTGGAGATTGACAGCTTGGCATTACTGTCAGAAATCCCAATTTCTACTTTAGCTTCAAAGCTTTTAAACTTTGAATTTGAAGGACTTATCAAATCACTCCCTGGAAAAAAATACAAACTTTTAGGGTAATTTAGAAAGGAGTTTCCGAAGGATCAGAATTGTTTGGGTATGATGCCTTTTCCGGAATAGTCTATTACCTCATCAAGTTCATAGTCTTTGCCTTTTCCCCATTCGAGAAGCTCCTCGATAGTATAGACTTCTGTAGTATCAAGATCTTTGACCTTGAAATTGGTTCCTGAAAGTCTAGCTAAAATTTCAAGCCTCCTTCTTTCTCCATTATTCTGAAAATCATACACCCTACCAACTCTCAGGTTATCCAATGCAATGGCCATTACTTCATTAATTTTTCTATTCTTTTAATCGGACCGGGACA
Source organism: Arthrospiribacter ruber (assembly GCF_019343195.1). Lineage (GTDB taxonomy): Bacteria > Bacteroidota > Bacteroidia > Cytophagales > Cyclobacteriaceae > Arthrospiribacter > Arthrospiribacter ruber. The sequence continues at coordinate 727,554 of NZ_RPHB01000001.1, read as the reverse complement.
AAATTGTTTGTGACAGGCGAGACAATTTTCTACCAAAGCTTTGTATCCTTTTATCACTTCCTCTTCACTCTCACTCTTTTCTAGCTCTTCCAACTGGTATAGATAGGACTCACCCATGAGCGCAAATGTCTCATTCTGGACTTCGGGTTTTGTTGGAGTAGCTGTAAGAAGGTTTCTGTGCTTTTCTACGTAACCTATTATATCCTCATGATTAGAGGTAGCTAAAAGGATTTCCTCCATGTCATCATACATCTCCCTCATCAAGAGTGCCAAAGGCGCATCTTCATTGGGATGTAAAATTGCCTGCTGTTCTTGATCGGTAGAAGATTTCTTGCATGAAAATAACAATAGACCGACGATTAAGGAGGCCAAGTTAAAAGAAAACAGTCTAAGCATCTTCTTTGATAATCACCCCAACTGCCTCAAAGGCATATTCATTTTTAGGTTCTGTGATGGCTTCTATTTCCTCTTTGGATTTCCCGGCATCTTCTGCGTAGTGTCTCAGGGTTTCTACATCCGTCACCTTTTTACTGGCCACACCTTCAATTATCACCGGGTAGCCATGTGAGTTTTTAGGAACAAAAAAACCATAATCTTTGAAAGTCACCCTCATGGTTTCCCCATTGGGAAGGTCCATGGTCATCCAGCATCCCTTATGTACACAGACTTCCTTGATTTCACCTCTTACTTTACCATGAAACTCCTCTCCTTCTTCTAGAGATGCTACCAAATTACTTAAGGGAGTTACTTCATCTTCAGTAATTACTGCGCCAAATACACCAATGGGCGTATCTGTCACCAATTCTTCATGTTGACCACTTTCTTCAGAGGAATTATTGGAATTACAGGAAGTGCCTAAAATGGCCAGTGAAGCGATAACAAAAAAGGTCTTTTTCATAGTGATTTTTTTTTCAAAGCTATACCAAGTTCAGTAAAGATACAACTTCATTCCGTTTTGGATCAACGGAGTTTTTCTGCAAATACCTCTCTGAATTTTTCCAATTTAGGCCTGATCACCACCTGACAGTAGGGCTGCATGCCATTGTCTTTATAGTAATTTTGGTGATAATCTTCTGCGACATAAAAATTGGTGAAAGGCGTAATTTCGGTAACTATCGGCTTGTTGAAAGCTTTTGAATCATCAAGTTTCTTCTTGAAATAAGTTGCCTCTTCCTTTTGTTTATCAGAGTGATAAAATACGGCAGAACGGTATTGAGGACCTACATCCGCACCTTGCCTATTGAGGGTAGTCGGATCATGGGTGGACCAAAAAATCTCTAATATATCCTGAAAACTGATCACATTGGGATCGTAAAAAAACTGTATCACCTCTGCATGACCGGTAGTTCCTGAAGTGACCTGTCTATAACTAGGCTTGGAGATATGTCCTCCGCTGTATCCTGACTTTACTTCTGTGACACCCTTTAGGTCCTGGTATATGGCTTCTATACACCAAAAACAACCTGAACCTAAGGTAGCAACTTCTTTTCCTTCCGGTACTTTGACTTGGGTTTTGGGTAATTCCTGCATACTGCTCAGATTTTTATTTGATGACTGCCCACATGCTATTGTGGACAATACGGTTAGACTTAGAAATAAAGCAACTATTTTCATTCTGTTTTTCTTTAGTCAACAATCCAATGAAGAAAGGGTTTATCGAACTTCAGAAATTCTTACAGGTCCTTTTGGATCATTTTCGGGATCAATTTTTTCTTCCTTTTGGGTAACTGTAATCAACCCTTCCCTGTACATCTGCATCATTTCTTCTCTGATATCAGACATGAAGTGCCTCCATGCCATAGGGTACAACCACCTTACCACTTCTGAAGGACAAAAAGACTTCCCTTTCCTCATCCTTATCATTTCCAGAATAGAAAGTCGGAGTATATTGGGTTCAATATAATTTTTAGGAGCAATCAATTGCAAACCATCACAAATGCAGGAGGAAAATTTTTCAAGGTGAAATGGGTTTGAATGTCTTTAAAATAGTTCTTGAACTGATATTTTAACAGGTAGGAATAGCAGATCTGTATAAATTTACCATCAAGGGCAAGGTTATCCCTGCTTTTTTCACAAATCTCCTTTCTGGTTGGTTTGTCAATAAGACTGAACGGCAAGGAAGAAAGTATAAGCTCTGCTTTTTCCCCATTCAAATATTTATCAATGTTGGCCGCAGAATCGTTGATTATCTGAATATTTGTCTGTGGATACATTTTCTCCATTTCCTTGCAGAAATATTCGTTTACTTCAAAAACAAGCAGAATGGCATCTTTCTCCATCTTATCTACTATCCCCGCTGTAATGCTACCATCCCCACCCCCAAGTTCAACAATGGTTTTTACCCCTTTAAAATCTGCATAAGAAAGCATTTTGTCCACCAATGGTTTTGAACTGAAAGTAATCGCCCCGGTGGTGGATATATTGGTATACAACTCCTTTAATAAAGTACCTTTATTTCGCATATTGATTGTTTAATTGTGCAATATAAGTATTTTCGAAAAAGATTTACCTGTCGAAAAAATAAAGGAAATCAAATATAGAACGCATGAAAAAATGCTCACAAATCTTTTGTGTTTCAATTCATGAAAAACGATTTTCATATCCAAATGAAGTTTAATCCAAGGATCAATCAATAACTTGACACAGTTCAAGTTGACCATCCCACTTCATTTTCACCCCAATCTTAGCCTACATTCTGAATAGCTTATGTCCCAACACAGTCCCTTAGGTTCTAATTTATTGGAAACAATCAGAACCGGTTTTGTGAAATTCTGGAAACTCGGTTTATCATTTATCATTCTGATTGTATTATTGAGATTGGTAGAGGTATTTATTGTATTCAATATCCATGACCTGAACCGGAATCAGACCTACATCTTTTTTCAGGGACTTGTGTATGACTTAGGTTGGGCTTTTTACATTCTGGGATTACTGTTCATTTTTCATTTACTCATTCATCTTTATTTACCACGCTTTGCAAATGTTTTTGTGCAATGCTGCCTGACGCTGTTAATTTTGCTTCAGGCAGGTCTCTTTTTCTATTTCACGAAAATGTTGCTTCCCTTGGGACAAGATTTGTATGCCTATTCTTTTGATGACATTGTGTCTACTGTAAAAGCTTCGGGAGAATTGAATCTTTTTAATATTGGACTGATTATCATTGGATTACCCCTTGCTTATGTGATCACAGGATTTGGAAAATGGTTGCCTGTTACTTATAAATTGTCCAAAATTTTTGCTGTCACCTGCTACGCATATATTCTGTTGTACTTTGTAATAGGCTATGACCAAAGAAAGTATCCTAGTGAATTGGACAATTTCCTCTTGGTAAACAAATCTTACTATTTCTACACGCAATCTTACGACTATTTTACCACCCAAAATTATCTCTATTTTGATTTCTTTTTGGCCGAAAAAGGAAGTGAACAATTATTGGTTCAAAAAGAATTTATAGACTCCAATTATCCATTTCTACATACCAATGATTACCCTGATGTGTTGGGACCGTTTTTTGAAGACTTCGATGAGCAGCCTGACATTGTTTTTGTGATCATTGAAGGTATGGGTAAAGCCTATTCAGGAGAAGATGCTTATCTGGGCAGCTTTACACCCTTTTTGGATAGCTTAAGTGAACACAGCTTATATTGGAAAAACGGCATGTCTACTACAGGTCGGACATTTGGGGTTTTGACTGGGATTTTCGGATCATTGCCTTACGGTAGAAATGGATTTATGGAATTGGCCCCTAACCTGCCCAGCCATTTCACATTCTTGTCACTGATGAAACAGAACGGGTATTTTACCAATTATCATATCGGTGCAGATAAAAACTTTGACAATGTGGGCACTTTCCTCAGCTATCAAAAAGTAGACAGAATTTTGGACTTAAGTTCATTCGATGAGGACTTTGAAGAAACCCCTTCAAGATCCGGTTTTTCTTGGGGATATCCTGACAAGGCTATGTTTGAAAATGGCATGAGGAAACTACCCCGTAATTTGAGCCAGCCTCAAGTAAGCATCTTTCAGACCCAGACTTCTCATGATCCTTTTATCATACCCAATGAACAGAAATATTTTGACATGCTTGGGAAGCATCTTTCCCAAAATCTTAAAATCCCTGTCAATCAGGTTGAAAACTACATGAAATACAGGAGCATGTATGCCAGCTTGTTATATGTCGATGAAGCAGTAAAGGAGTTTTTTGAGGAATACAAATCTATGCCTAATTACGAAAACACCATTTTTATCCTGACCGGCGATCATAGACTACCTGAAGTCCCTATGTCCTCCACCATCGACAGATTTCACGTCCCTATTATAATCTATTCCCCTAAGCTCAAAGAACCCAGAAGGTTTCATGGTGTAAGCACACACTTTGAAATCACTCCAACACTTCTTTCCTTCCTATCCAATCGGTATGAAATGGAACTTCCCACACTTGTTCATTGGAAAGGCTATGTCATGGATACTTCGGCTACTTTCCAATCCAAAGTTTCCAATCCACTGATGCGAAACAAAAACCAACTCATAGACTATATTTCAGAAGAATATGTGCTTTCGGATGATCAATTGTATAAGCTTTCGGACAACATGAACCTGGACCCTATCTATGACAATGCTATAAAGGATAAAATCAAAGCCGAATTTGAAAACTACAAAAACTCCAACCGCTTTGCTACTGAAAACGACCAGATAATCACAGATAGCCTAAAAGTATACCTGCCTTAAGTATTGGAATTTGGTTATTAGGGAATGGATACTAGGGGGAGTGAGTGGGGAAGTGAAAAATAAATTTTCAACTGTCCACGGTCCTCTGTGATTAACGGTCACTCCAATTTCTTATGGGCTTCGTAAGTTAATGGTACCTTTTCTTACCTCTTGTGTCTTGAGTCTTTTAATAGACCACATTGGCTTTCCATTACATCAGTTTCATACGCCCCTACTTTGTACTTTAATCCCATTTCTAGAATTCCCCGAATAAGAAAATAGCTTCACCACTTACCCCAAGCAACATCATTCTCCTGTCTTCTTCACCTGTTTATTGGCATCAGAAAGTATGGTTTTGAACAGGGGGTAATAATAATTCCAAAAAAAGCTACTTGGCTGAGAGTAATCCTCTGCATGTAAAAACAACCTGTATAGCCTGGCTAAAGCATAAAATCTATGAGAGGTACTGGATAATTTCATGTCTGCGAAATCACCGCTGAAGTAATAAAACCTGCCATTATCACCGATATTCTTGCTGACTGCTGCAGGAAAAAACCTTGGTAAGCCCATGTCTCTAAGCTTGTTGATACCGGATTCAGTGGGCGCTATATCGTAATAAGAAATTACCTCAAATTCTCTACTGACCAAGACCACATCTATCCAATAGGGGTATTTCACAATTTCTGGAATTCCGTACCTTTTTTGGTTTTTTATATCAGACATGATACTTGGTACCCCCTTTCCTATATCTAATCCGTCTTCAAGAATCTCTATTCTTCCCCGTTCATGCAAAAACACCATTCCGGAACCTGTAAACTCCCATTGTCCTGCGTGCTGCTTGACGTAACTATCAATCATCCATCTGGGTAATTCATCATTGATGAGTGTATCCAGTTCATCAAAATACCTGGTAATCCAGCCTGTCCACTTGACCCCGACCAATTCCTCCATCTGTAACCTTATGTCCAAAGGAGTGGGGCTTGCCATAGTATTAAATTCTGCTATCACATACTTTTCACTTTCCAAAGCAGCCTTCATCACCTCCAAATCACCCTCATCCATCCCTCCATAGATTTTTTGAGACCTGAAGTCACTCAACTCTTTATCTTCAAAATCATTTTCGTAAACTCCATAGGTATCTGCAAAATATACGATACTGCTTTTTTTGATCAGATCATTTCTTTCTCCTTCGTTAAGGGTAGAAAAATCCCTTACCCTGCTTTCTTCTTTGGTTGGCCCGGGAAAAAATCCAAAATAATCTTTCTCCACATCATAAGCAGAACCATCATGCTTGACGTATTTGAGGTGGTTCAATGTCCAGTGAATCCCCTGATGTTCTTGGGCTGAAGAATGTGGCACTGTTTTATCCAAAACAGTGACCTGAAGAGGTGCACTGGGCATAAAGTACCAAATCAAAAAGCTGGTAAGTGGTACAATTCCAAATATCAAAACAAAAACAGTGACTGACTTGATCAGCAACAATGTTTCCTGTGGAATACCTTTTTTATTTTCCTTCGACATCAAAATCTAAATTCTGTACCTATAGAAATATTAAGGTTGTTTCGGAAGTTGGTAGAGGAAATTTCATCCCTGGAATAGCCAACAAAGCCAAAGCCCATCCACCTATCCGTCCAAAGGTGCTGGTATCCCAACCTGAATCTGTATGAATTCAGCAATTGACTCTGAAAATCACGGTTTTCTTCATCCGGGGAAACGCCTGTTGAAAATTGTGCACTGAAAAAATCCTCAGGACCTTTGAAGTAATATCTGGTTTGAAGGTTTCCAGATGTAGAAGACCCATCCTGTCCAGGGATGTAGTTCAACCTGAGATTGAACCACCAATTGCTGACATATTTCCCCAAAGAACCTGTGTAAATGTGAGTGTTTTCACTAAACATCAATAGCCTATACCCTCCTTCCACTTCCCATGCATTTTTAAGGTTCCAGAATACAGAAGCACCAAATCTGAAACTTGGGAAAAAGAAAGCATTTGAAGCACCTACATTGAGGTAACCGTAAGAATTTTTACCAAGTGACGGGAATGCATCTATCTCATACTGGGTTCCGGTACCATCAAACCTTTCCGAATGGGTAATCCTGCCGATGATAGACCCAGTAAGGTTAGTTCTGGTTCTTCCATACACAGAATAAGTATGCCAAGGTGACAAAGCTCCCTGAAAATCATCGTAGTCATAAGTAGCTCCTATGGCATTGATTCTGGTAAAACGCTGCACTTGCCTGATGTAATTGAGCAGTCCATCAATTTTTGCTCCTTTATTAAAAAGCTCATTGGCCAAGGCCAAAGCTTCCTTGTATTGCTCAGTATAATATAGTTGCCTGGATTTGCGGTATTTCAAATTATTGGAAGTCGGCCCTACATTCTCTAAGCCCAAGTCAATGATTTCCTTGGCTTTTTCATAATCTTCAGCATAAAAGAGATTATCTATATAAGCCAAGTATGCATCTTCATATTGAGGAGAGATTTTAATGGCCTGGTCCAGATAGTACGATGCGGAATCGTACTTCCCATCCCAAGAGAAAGACCTACCGATCAAAATATGGAAGTCACTGTAATTGGGATACCTTTCCAATACCTGTTTTGCCAATTTCCTCCCTTCCCCTCTTTTCCCATCCAGAATCAATTTACGCGCTTCCTGAAACTTAGCGTCAGGGTCATAATTATCTTGAGCCATTGACACATTGGCAAAGCCTGCCATCAAAAAGATAATAATTAGAATAAGTCTGATCATTACATGCTAATTTTGAGAAACACTAACATCCTGTTTTTCCACCGCTTTTTTGAAACCCGTCCGGATCATAACTCCCCAGCCACCTTTTCCTTTTAAAAAATCCCAGTGTCCCTTCAGTCCCCACCATACTACCTTGGGATGGATCAAAAAAGGTTCAATCAATATTACTTTTAGTAAACTTCTCAGGTCTTTTTTATTTTTATAATTGTTGTATGCCAACTGCTCATATAGGATGCTGAACGATGAGATAAGCACCGAAAAAAAGTATATCAGGACAAACAAGGCCACCAAATAAATCGCAGAAAAATCCCCTGTTATAATCATGGCTAGGGTATAAAGTACGCCTATGGTTTCCATAATGGGAGCCGATTTTTCGTATATGCTCCAGAATGGATAAGAAATCATACCCAAAACACCATATTTTGGGTTATAGCCAATTTTTTTATGCAACTGAAGGGTCTCAATGGTCCCACGCATCCACCTGTTTCTTTGCCGTGAGAGGATTTCTTCGGATTCTGGAACCTCTGTCCAACAAAGTGGGTCTGGCACAAAACCAACCTTATATGGTTTTTTCTCTTCCTCCATGTACCTTCTCATTCTCACAATCAGCTCCATGTCCTCTCCTACTGTCTGGGGAAAATACCCTCCCACCTTAAGAACGACTTCTCTGTTAAAGAATCCGAATGCTCCCGAAATCAGCATCAATCCATTGAGCCTGGTCCAGGCCATCCGGCCCATCAAAAATGACCTGAAATATTCGATTACCTGAAACTTGCCCAATAAGGTATCTGGCACCCGATAATCAGTCACAGTACCGTCTTTTACTTCACAATTATTGGCTACTCCGATTACTCCGCCCACTGCGATCACTTTTCTATTAGTCTCTTCCATAAATGGTCTGGCCATTCTTGTAAGAGAGTCTGAAGAAAGAATACAATCTACGTCAATGCATGCAATGATTTCCATTGTAGAGACATTGATACCCGCATTGAGGGCATCCGCTTTACCGCCATTTTCCTTATCCACAAAAGTGAGTTTTGCAAAGGACCTGTTCCTTGACTTATAAATGGCCCTTACCGCCTTGGTGTCGATACTGGGATTATAAGCAAAATCCGTTTTAACCAAGTCAAAACTTTCAATCATCTTTTCCACAGAATCGTCCTTAGAGCCGTCATTGACAATGATTACTTCAAATTTGGAGTAATGAAGGGTCATCAAACTTTTGGCATTTTGAACAATATTCAAGCCTTCATTGTAGGCCGGAGCAATAATGGAAATACTGGGAGAAACAGGACTTGTCACCACATCTAGATAATCGGCAAATTTATTTTTCCTCAAGTGATCGCGCATTTCCAAGGCGGAAAGCACCGTAATAATAAGGTATGAGAGGATTATGAAAAAACTGTAAAGCAAAAACAGTATCCCCAAAACCTCAATGATAATATCGAACAGCAAACTATACATTGGCTAATACGGGATCTTTGAGGTGCAAATTGATTTTATTTTCTACTTCATCCTCTGATTCTGAAAAATAAGCTTCGAATATAGAAGGGTCAAGTTTATATATAGCCCTCATTGCTGCCTTTTTGGCCTCAAAATCAGAGGTTAATTTACAAAATTCAAATAAAGCAGTGGTAGAAATCTTTTCTCCAAGATTTTCTATAAGCTTGATAGACTCCAATACCAAAGTTTGATTGTCAGATTTGAGCACAGCATATACCCTTTCCAGACTATCAATAAATCCAAACAAATTGAAGCAACGGATCATTTCAATTTTTTCAGCCTCAGAAGCTATTTCAAACATCCCTAAAAGTTTTTCAAGTTGATCTATCAATCCTAAGTAACGGATCAGCTTGATCCCAAAAACCCGCACGCTCTGGTTTTTTGATTCGAGCAGATGCCCTATATTTCTTTTATCTTTTGTATAGCGGATGATCCGATAATAAATCATCTGCTGCCACCTGGAAAGCGGGTACTCCTGATCGGCAAGTACATTCAGGTCAGTATCATTGGAAATATTCAACAGGGTAGCCACAGCATTGGACCTGATGTAAAAGTTCTGATGATTGACAAATTTCATCACTTTCCCCTCTGCCTCCACTACATCCATCTCATTGATTTCCACTATTCCTGTCGTGATAATGTCCCATCTTTTTGCTTCCAATTTTTGAAGTGTATGCTTATCCAGTTCCAGTTTTCTATATATCAGTTTAAGCTTTTGTTTGAATTCACCTTTCATGTTTTTATTCAAACTGATGATTTCCTGAATCATTACATCTTTAAAAAGTGGTTTGTGCATCAGATTCTTAGGAAGCTTTTCAACTATCCCGTATTTATCCATCTGCTGAATTTCCTCCAATGAATGCTCAAAAAGAAAGTTTGAAAGCGGTTCATAGCACAAATCTTTAAACCTCCTTACCAAAACATCTCTGTTCCTTTTTTTGGTTTTGATTACAAAAATCACAACCACCAGGATTATCGCAGCCAGCACAAAAAAGGAAAGAAAGGTGATCAAAATGATCATCCTGATATCTGTCAGCACCTGTATCTTCAGCTTATAATAAGGCTTAAATGGTATTTTATTACCCAAGACTACCAACTCCCCTATTCTTTCCTCCGCTTCTTCTTCAGCTTCAAGAATGTAAAGCTCATTTCTCACTAAGTTGTCAAAATATGCCTGTAACCCATCTCTATCGATTTTTTCATCAAAAAGCAGTGATTGAATCTCACCTTCCAGCTCAAAAGTATTTTGTACAGTATCTTTTATTGCCAATGCATCCAAATAAAAATTCAGGGTATCAGAAGTCCATATATTTCCTCTTCCAGATTTGGAAAGTGCATATCCTGAAAGATCTGACTGAGAAGGAATAGTAACCGTATATAAGAATCGAACACCAGGTAATTCCCTACCTTTAAGCATCACTTCTTCAATAGGAATAGAATTAAATTCAACAATTTCGTCTTCCTGCGCAGACAAACTTGTCATAAAAAATAAAAGCAAAGACTTGACCAATACCCATTTGGCACAATACTTTGCTTTAAAATACAATGTGAAATTTAAATTCAATTATTTATCAATCTTTGAACTCTTATGGCCAGCTCATTTGGATTGAAAGGCTTGGGTACAAAATCTGACGCTCCTAAATTAAATGCTTCCATTACTGTACTCTCCTCTTCTCCCAAAGAGCTAAGAACAATAATAGGAACATTTGGATTAACTTTCTTGGAATAGTTGATAATTTCTATTCCATTTTTAAAAGGAATCATGACGTCTGTGATGATCAGATCCGGATTTGAATTGTCAATAGCATCCATTCCTTTTAATCCATCCTCTACAGTAGTGACATTGTAACCGTCCTTATTCAACCTAAATCGGACTAAGCTTGAGATCAACTTATCGTCCTCAATAATAAGCACATTTTTCATGATAGATCGATTTATGGGTGATAACCGAACGAAAGATAATTATTAAAAAATCAAAAAAAAATGCGTTTATCCGCTTAAATTATTTTAATAATCGCTCAAAAAAATACAAAATACTTAAAATGCATTACGAATATTTTAATTTGCCGTTCTTAACCTTTTTAGGTAAACTAAAAAAAATAACTTTTTTGAAAAAAAAATCTTTCGCTAGTTTACAAATCTTAAAATACATTAAAACCACCGCTAAGTATGAATTTATTGTCAAAGTTCAGGATGCAGTTGGGTGTTACTGTTTTATTGGTTTCACTTCATTTTTCTACCACGATTGCTCAAAGTGATCCTACCGGAGAAAGAAGGGTGACCGGTACATACGCCATCAAAAACGCAACGATTACCACCTCACCGGGAACAACAGTCACAAATGCTACCATTCTTATTAAAGATGGACTTATCCAGGCTGTAGGTAGCAATGTTCCTATTCCTAAGGAAGCTCAGGTAATCAATGCCGACTCCTTGTATATCTATCCAGGGTTTATTGACGGAGCTTCTACGGCCGGAGTAAGCAAGCCTGCCGAAGTAGACCGCCCATCGGACTTCAACCCCTCAAATCCTCCTGATGAAGTTGCAGGAATCACTCCATGGAGGACTGTTTTGGATTATTATGACGGTAAAAACTCACAGGTCGCCGATTGGAGAAAAGTCGGATTTACCATAGCTCAAGTAGTACCGGAAGGCGGAATGCTGCCTGGAAAGGCTGCTGTGGTCGTTTTGGGAAGTGCTTCCTCCACCAATGTCATTGCCCAAAACACTGCTTTGATGGCCAAATTCAGAGGAATGGGCCGCGGAATGTACCCTGGCACACAGCTGGGAGTGATGGCCAAATTCCGCGATTTATATAAAAATGCCTCTTATTCGGCCGAGCACGGAAGGTTGTTTGCTTCTACTGCAGGACTGCAACGTCCTGAGATCAACAAAACCTACGAAGCATTTTATGCTGTGCTGGACAAAAATATCCCTGTACTTTTTGAAGTATCGAATGATTTGGAGATAAGAAGAGCTCTGAAATTACAAAAAGAAAATGGTTTCAATATCGTCCTTGCAGGTGTAAATGAAGTAGATGCAGTCATTGAAGACATCAAAGCAGCCAATGCTAAAGTATTGCTCAGCTTCAAGCTTCCTGATGACAAAGTCACCAAATCCAAAGTAGAAGACAAATCAGAGGAAATCCAGAACAGGACCAAAAGAGTCATAGAGGCTTATGAGCTTGCTCTAAAGCAGGCGGCATTATTGGAAGAAGCCAACATTCCTTTTGCCTTTGGGAGTATGGGGGCCCGAAGTGCAGACCTTCATAAAAATCTTAAAATCATGGTGGAAAATGGCCTAAGTGAAAAAACAGCCTTGGCAGCATTGACCACCAATGCCGCCAATATTTTAGGTATCCAAAAATTTGCCGGTACATTGGAAAAAGGAAAACTGGCCAATATGGTGATTATGACTGATCCGATTTTCAGCGAAAGCGCCCAGATCAAGCACGTGGTGGCAGATGGGTACATCTTCGATTATGATGTCAGCAAAAAGAAAAGCAATGGAAATGAAGAAGCGTCTGTGGAAATTGAAGGATCTTGGGAATATGTATCCGATACTCCCGCAGGCAGCTCTGGTGGTACCATGGATATTAAAAAGGAAGGAGATGGCTATAAGGGCACCATTACCTATGACAACCCAGCTGGAGGAGGAAAGGCAAGCTCCGAAATGAAAGACATTAATATTTCAGGAAACTACATGACCTTTTCTTTTGGTGTTTCCGCTGGTGGAATGTCCTTAGATGTAACCGTGAGTGGAGACATTCAGGGAGATGAATTTTCAGGAAACATGAGTTTGGCAGACTTTGGTAGCTTCCCGCTCAATGCCACTAAAACTCCCAAGCAAAGATAAACTTGAATAAGCTTATGAAAAAGACAACAATATTCTTCACAGGACTTTTGACTTTGCTTTGCTTTATGGCAGAAGCACAGGAAAAAGGTTCAGTATTGATAAAAAATGCCACGGTACTTACTGTGACCAATGGCACTTTGGAGAACACCGACATATTGGTGGAAAACGGAATCATCAAAAGAATTGGGACCGGTCTGAGTGCCGGAAATATCCCTACCATAGATGCTAATGGCAAATTTGTCATGCCGGGGATCATTGACGCCCATTCACATGTAGCCTTGGATGCAGTCAATGAAGCTACTGCTCCGATTACTTCAGAAGTAAAAATGGCTGACGTGGTAAATCCCTATGATATTGGACTCTACAGGGCTCTGGCCGGAGGGGTGACCATTTCCCACGCCATGCATGGATCTGCAAATGCCATTGGCGGAGAAAACATCACGTTAAAACATCGATACGGTTCTGGTAATCCAGAAGACCTGTACATGAAAGAAGCTCCAAGAACTATAAAATTTGCTCTAGGGGAAAATCCAACTCGGGTACATGGACGAGGAAATGGCATTCAGCCTAGGAGCAGGATGGGCGTGGAAGCAGTCATCAGAAACGGTTTCAATGAAGCCATCCAATATAAAAAAGCCTGGAAAGAATATGAAGACGCCAAAAAAGTAAAAGGTGCCACACCTATTCCTCCAAAGTACGACACACGGCTTCAAACACTCGCTGATATCCTGGATGGTAAGGTAATCATACACTGCCACTCTTATAGAGCAGATGAAATCTACGCCCTGATCAATACCTGCAGGGATTTCGGAATTACCAACATTGTTTTTTCACACGTAAATGAAGGCTTCAAAGTAGCCCCTGAACTTGCAGAATACACCATGGGAGCTTCGGTTTTTGCAGACTGGTGGGCTTACAAATTCGAAGTATATTACTCCACTGCTTATAATGCCGCTATCCTAACTGAAAATGGTGTAATCACATCAATTAACTCTGACTCTGGAGAATTGATCCGTCACCTTTATCATGAAGCTGGCAAAGCACAACGCTACGGCGAACTGGATGATGATCAGACTTTGGCTTTGATTACAATCAACCCTGCCAAGCAGTTGGGGATCGCAGACAAAGTAGGTTCAATAGAGGAAGGCAAGCAGGCTGACTTGGTCATATTTAATGAACACCCACTTTCAGTTTATGCCATTCCTCAGATGACCTTTGTAGATGGAGTCAAGTATTTTGACATCAACGAAGACAATGACGATATGAGATTAAAAGTAAGTGCGGCCGAAACCGTGGAGCCCATTTTCCTGAAGGAACATGACCACAGGTGCATGCATGGCGTTGACTTTTTCTTCACCAATTTTGGAAGAAACTTGTTTGACCATTCCCATTAATCACTGAAAAAGAAGGTAAAAAATGAAAAAAATATATAATCTGGCTCTACTCCTGACAACCCTGATGCTCTCCGTTTCGGTTGAGGCACAGTTTGATGGGGAATTCATAAAGCCAAGAAACGGCAGATTTTTATTACAGAATGCAACCATTGTCACCGTAACCAACGGAACAATAGAAAATGGCAGTGTTTTGATAGAAAATGGCAAAATTACATCGGTGGGGACCAATGTACCCGCAGGAGATGCAGAAGTAATTGATTGCAGTGGACACTATATTTATCCAGGCATGTTTGATGGAGGTAGCAGGCTGGGCCTTGTGGAGGTAAATTCACTTCCAGAAACCCAGGATTTTGCAGAAATCGGACAGGTCACTCCCAACATGCAGGCATTGGTAGCGGTCAATCCAAACTCGATAGCCATACCTGTGACCCGTGTATCAGGTGTGACTACCACCTTGGCTGTTCCTTCAGGAGGGCTTTTCCCCGGTACAGCAGCCCTAATCAACCTCAACGGCTATACTCCCGATCAGATGTATGCTGGCTTTAAAGGTGTGGTGCTCAATTTCCCATCTTCTGCAAGAAGAAGTACCTGGGACAGGAGAAGTGATGAGGACATCAAAAAGGAAGCGGAAACCGCCCAAAAGACCCTAAATGAAATCTGGGGAAGGGCAGAAAATTACCAAAAGCTGAAATCAGATGGAGCCGAGCTTCAGTTTTATCCTGAAATGGATCAGCTGGCAAAAGTTATAGCTGGAGAATTACCCCTTCTGGTAGAAGTCAATGCTGCTTCCGATATAGAAAATGCCATAGAATGGATAAAATCCAAAAATGTAAAAGCCATCCTCACTGGTGTGGCAGAAGGTTGGAGAGTAGCTGAAAAAATTGCTGCTGCTGAATTTCCCGTGATTGTAGGACCTATGCTTTCCATTCCTACAAGACAGTCTGACAGGTTTGATGCTGCTTACACCAATCCGGGAAAAATGGCCAAAGCAGGTGTAAAAGTAGTCATCAGATCCAATGATGCGGAAAACACCCGAAATCTCCCTTTCAATGCAGGGTTTGCGGCAGCTTATGGCATGGGAAAAGAAGAAGCACTGAAAGCTGTTACGATCTACGCTGCAGAAGTATTTGGAGTAGCTGACCGTATGGGCAGCATAGAAGAAGGAAAAGATGCTACCTTGTTGGTATCTACAGGTGATCCCTTTGAAACCAAAACCCAAATCCGACATGTCTTCATTGATGGATACAGGGTCCCGATGAGTAATAGACACATCAAGCTGTATCAGGAATTTTTGGAAAGGTCACCAGGCTTGGAAAAAAATTGATGATAAGCATAAAACCACAGTTCTAAGAGCTGTGGTTTTTTTATCTCTTCTGCCTTTTCAATCAAAGTGATTTTTCAATAGAGCATTTTTTATTTGCTTTGATTTTCGCCTAGGACTTTTACCAAAACAAGCCTTACTTTGTAATAAATGGATGTTACAATATAAAGATAAACCCATTATTCAAAGACTGTTCATATGATTAGAAGTAAAAAGAAGCACTATCAGTATTCAAGTTTATTTTATTCATTTTCGGCAATTTGCTTTTTCCTTTTGTTCCTCGGTGCCTGTACTGAAAACAAAACAGAAGATGAGGTATCTTCCATCATTCAGGAAATAAAAGAGGCTTACGCTCCAGATAAAAGAGTTGCTATCTGGGATATTCAGGCAGAAGGGAATCAGATTACCGGAGAGACCGATCAGCCGGAGGCATTGGAGGAACTGAAAAATAGTTTGAATGAAATAAAATACTCTGGAAAGATTTCTGTCAAAATGCTTCCTGAATCTGATCTTGGTGAAGAAACCCAAGCTGTAGTCACGATTTCGGTAGCAAATATCAGAAGTGCTCCGAAGCATTCAGCAGAACTGGCTACTCAGGCATTGATGGGTACTCCTGTCAAGGTTCTGAAAAAAGAGGGAGGCTGGTATCTCATCCAGACACCTGATGGCTACATCAGCTGGGTAGATGCAGCAGGAATAGCCATTAAGAACAAAACTGCTTTTGCAGATTGGCAGCAAAGCAAAAAAATCATTTTTACGGAACTGAATGGTTTTGTATTCGCAGCACAGGAAAAACAATCCTGGATCAGCGATTTAGTGGCGGGTAATATCCTTGAAGTGTTGGAAGAAAGTAAAGGCATGTACCGAGTAATGACTCCCGATGGCAGGGAAGGCTGGATTCCGAGTACCCAAGCAATGGATTTTGAAGATTGGAAAAACAGCAGGGATTTGAATGCGGACAACCTGATCAATACTGCTAAATCAATGATGGGCAGCCCATACCTTTGGGGTGGTACTTCCATCAAAGGAATAGATTGCAGTGGATTTACCAAAACGGTATTTTTTCTCAATGGCCAAGTGATTCCACGAGATGCCTCGCAGCAGATTCATGAAGGTGATCTGGTGGACGACAATCAAGACTGGTCCAAGCTGGAGGTTGGTGACCTATTGTTCTTTGGTGAAAAAGCCACTGCTGACAGGAAAGAAAGGATTATCCATGTAGGGATGTGGATTGGTAACAATTCTTTTATACATTCACGGGGGTTGGTAAGGATCAGCAGTTTTGACCCTGAAAGCCCGGACTACGATGAATATGAACTGAACCGCTACCTAAGAACAAAAAGGGTAATCGGTAAAGATAATCCCAATATCACCAGTGTAGAAAATACCTTGAAGTTTCCAACATTATAAATCACAACCATGATCGTATCAACCACACCACAACTGGAAGGCTACAAAATCACCTCTTATCTCGGAGTGGTTTCCGGAGAAACCATAATAGGCGCCAATGTATTTAAGGACTTTTTTGCCAGCATTACCGACATTGTCGGAGGCAGAGCCGGTGCTTATGAAAGGGTTTTGAGAGAAGCCAAAGCCACAGCTATGGCTGAAATGGAAATGCAGGCCAGGAGCTTCGGCGCAAATGCCGTAGTGGGCATAGACTTAGATTATGAAACCATTCGTGACGGGATGCTCATGGTCACTGCTGCAGGCACGGCTGTAAAAATCGAAAAGATTTAAATTTCAAAAACCCATTGCTTTCAATGGACAATATCCTAGCAAACATCTATTCATGTAAAGATTAAAAAAAGGTGTAAAGGTTGCCAAATGAGGCTTCCAATACACCTTTTATTTTTGATTGAAATCTTAATTCAATGTCGTTTAGATAAGACTACAAGTTGAATTTAAACTTTTCCAAAGTTGGGTTAAAAGTAAAAACGAACATTGTTTACAAATCTGAACTTTGGAAAAGTTACCCTAAACTAAGCGACATTAAATCTTAATTTACAATTTCAATTTTTCCGGAATTCACTTCACCTCTAATGGTGAAAGAAGAACCATTATTGATATTGAGGGTTCCTGAGGAAACACTTTCCCCTACCCTTGCAGACCCACTTCCTGTAGTAATATTGAAGTTGAATAGAGAAAGATTGCTTGGAGTCTGAATGTACATAGTACCTGAGGAAGCTTTTAAAGATGTTTCTGCACTCAGGCCCGTAGAAGTAGCAAACAATTTCCCGGAGGATAATTCTACTCTTCCCAAAGATCTGATTTCAGACATTTCTATGTTTCCTGAAGAAATACCCGCTTTCACTGTTCCGTTTACGGCCGTAATTTTCATTTGACCGCTCGCTCCCTGCGCAGTTACATTACCATCAACCCTATTGATTTCCATTTTTCCAGAAGCCACTTCTACAGAAACCTTCCCCGTCAAATCTTCCGCAAGGATACTTCCTGAAGCCACTTCCAGCTCGATTTCAGAGGAGTTGATATTTTTTGCGATGATTTTACCTGATCCCGCTTCCAGGTCGGTCTTCTGCCCTGTCACATTGCTCACCTCAATAGTCCCTGAGCCTGACTCCAGATCAAGGCTAATGTTTCTTGGCCCGGTAAGAATGATGCTGCCTTCTGACTTTAGGCTTCTGATTCCTCCTTTTGAATTCACCTCAATTTTCAGTTTATTTCCTTCCACCAAGTATTTTACTTCATTTCTCCTTTTGGAATTGGACCTTACATTAGCGCTTAGGCTTACTTGCGATTGTCCGGAAGTACCTACATAACTTACATCAAGAAATTCAGCATCCACTTCTATACTAGTGATATCTGAAAACTCTTCCTGGATTTCCACAACGGTATCCAGATCAGAATCAGTGCAGGAAAATTGCAGTGCTGAAAAAAGCGTCAAGACTACCCATAAACTTTTTGTCGACTTCATTGCAAGAAATGACCTTCCTGAGGTCATTTGCTTTTGTGTTGGTTGTATTTTCATGTGTTGGTTTAAATATGAAATCGCCATAGCGAAAGGAATGCCAAATTCTTTCAAAAATCAGGCTTGATGAAAAATATTTTAAGACCTATTTTTCAGGATATCAAATTCATAGATAATTTCATGACTGTAGATATCTCCGGGATCAAGTCTTGGAGAAGGAAAGTCGGGGACATTGGGAGAATTTGGAAAAAACTGAGGTTCCAGGCAAAATCCAAAGTGCTTGGTGTAGGTCACCCCATCTGTAGTTTGCTTACCATCCAGAAAATTCCCAGTGTAAAATTGCACACCGGGTTTATTGGAGTATACTGTCATCAACCTGCCTGTGCCTTTATGAAATACTTCCGCCATCTTACGAAGCTGACTATCATGAGTTTTTGAAACCACAAAATTTTGGTCGTAACCTGCTCCTGTATCAGCTATATCTTTTCCTATCTTTTTGTAGTCGGTAAAGTCATATGGAGTGCCTTTTACGGATTTGATCTCTCCAGTTGGAATCAAGCCCTCACCTACTGGTGTATAGTGTTCTGCAAACATCTTGACTTCGTGATCCAAAACATCCTCAGTCATATTACTTAGGTTAAAATAACCATGATGAGTCAGGTTGACTATAGTACTCTGATCCGTTTCGGCTTTCATAGAGATTCTTAACCTGTTGTCTTTTTCCAGAATAAAATCTACGGTTGTTACCAGATTACCTGGATATCCCTCTTCCCCATCCTCACTTACGTACCGCATTCTAACCCCGATCTCATTTTCCAATCCATCGATCACTTCACTGCTCCAAAATTGCCTGTTAAATCCCTTCGCACCTCCATGAAGATGGTTTTCTCCATTATTGGTTGTCAATTGATATTCTTTCCCGCCAAGCTTAAATCTGCCCTTGGCAATCCTATTGGCATATCTACCCGCCAAAGCCCCAAAAAAATACCTGTCCTCATAAAAATCTTCTACAGCATTATAAGTCAGCATAACGTTCCCAATATTCCCTTCTGCATCTGGCACGGAAATTTTGGTCAGCGTTGCTCCAAAATCTGTGAGCTCTACCTCCATTCCTTTGCTGTTTTTCAATACATAAGTCATCGCTTCATTTTCACCCATTTGTACCTTTTTGACATGGATATCGAAAGAGATATTTTCCATATCCTTATTCTCATGCTTTGATTGACAGGCTATTATGAATAGGAGAAGGAAAAAGGGTAAAAATGGGGTTGGCTTCTTCATTTTGGGTGTAATTTTTTAGGTAAAATACAACTAAATTATCGGAAAGGCTCCCATTTTTAGGAACAAACACACATTCAGATTTCCAGTGGCTTCATTTTTGGCCTAGCGGTTTCAAAAATTAACCAACTTATGAAAAAAATACTCTTATTTTCTATCGCAGCAGCCACTTTGACTGTATCCTGTGTTTCTAAAAAGAAATACACTGAGCTGCAAAATGATTTGTTTAAAACGGAGGCTACTTTGGCTGAGACAAGGAGTGAAAAAGAAGCAGTAGAAGCTGAGAAAAAAATCCTTGAGGACAAGGTAGGGAGAATTGAGGCTAGGGTAGCTGAATACAATGCCAGAATTAATTCCCTAAAAGATGAGAACGATTCTAAGTTTGACCTTTCAGGTAAGGCTCCAATGTCCAACAACACAAGGGAAAAACTTAAGGCAACTTTGGCTAACGTAGACCCTGAAAAACTTGCCAATGCAAGAACCATGGAAGACTCTGTAAACCTGGCTGTTTCTCACAATCTCAAAAAGTCGATCTCAGATGGCTCTTTGGAGCAGGAAGACGACATTCAGATTGACATTGACAAAACTGTGGTAATGATTACGGTTTCTGATAGGTTGCTTTTTAATACCGGAAGCTACAGGGTCAACCAAAATGCGGATGGTCTTCTTGGAAGACTTGCAGAACTCATCAACGCAGAGCCATCTGTAGAAGTAATGATAGAAGGACACACAGACCCAAGAAGCATCAATACAGGTGTACTTCAGGACAACTGGGACCTGAGTGTCAAAAGAGCAACATCCATTGTGAGGATGCTTCAAAACAAATATGACGTAGCACCTGAAAAATTGATTGCTGCGGGAAGATCCAGCTATATTCCGGTAGTAGACAATGACAGCCCTGAAAACATGGCCAAAAACAGAAGAACCAGAATTGTTATTATACCGGATTTGGATAAGTTTTTTGCCATGATCGAATAAATATTCGGTTTTGCTGATTGATTTTTTAATACTTAAATGCCTCTCCCTACTCTCAGGAGAGGCATTTTTTTTACCTGCTTCCCCTAGGACTTTCCGAAACGTAATCTTCAAAGGGATAAGACCTTGGCAATACATCCACACCGGTAGTAACTTTCACCGGTGCTTCCCCAGGGTAAGTGATTTCTACAAAAAAAGCTGTATAGCCATTTTCAGGTGCTATCATTTCCACCTCATATTTCCCACTTTCATTCAGGATAATTTCCGAAGAAGTCCATTTAGGGCCAAACCTGTCGATCATAAAATTCCTTTCATTGGGATTAGTTGCCTGCCAAAGCTTAATTGAGGCAGGCTTTTGGTTAGGATCAGTATTGACAATTATCTTATCTCCCTCTATTTTCCAGTCGTATTTGGGTCTTGGAGTTTCATGGAGAATGGAAGCATAAAAAGATATCAGGTTAGGTAAAGCATCGGACTTTGATAAGTCATGGCCATGGTTGGGCACATATTGAATATGCTTTTCACCTTTGAGGTCGTCCCAGTAAAATTTCCAGCTATCAGGCTGAAAAAACTCATCTCCCGCGGCATTGATAATAAGCTTGGGAATATCTTTATACTCCTCCAAAAAAGAATACGGTTCCACAATCTCGTTGAGTCTTTTGTATTCCTCGCTTCCCTGCCATTCCATAATTTCTTCACGGACATAATCGCCCACAGCTGGTGCCCAATAGCCGTAATTTTTCCAATGATGTTTAAATGATTCCTCCACATTTAGTAAGTCAATTACTACAGGTGCCATAGCCACTACCCTATCATCTACCGCAGCAATGGTCCAAGTTGTCCAGCCTCTTTTTGAAGCACCTGCAACCATATAATTTTCAACATCCTTATCATATTCAGAAGAGGCCACACCAGTGACTACATCCATGGCAAGCTTAACAGCTCTGGTCATGGGCAATCTGGCAAGCCAAATGGCATCTTCATCCTTTGCCCCACCTTCCAAAAATTTTCTCCATCCGTAAGCAATGATAGCATCTTCGTACCTTTCTCCAAAAGTATCGTTGGCAAAGACCAAAGGCTGAAAGGGAACATTATGCACTGTCGCCACTACGGAGTTGGTTTTCATTGCCGCTTCCAGAATCAACTGATCCGGTTTTTCAGGCATTTTGGTGTTTTGACTGCCACCACCTATCCACATCATTCCAGTAGTATGTGGCGTATCTTTTGGGATCACCATGGAAACCCAATGCCACCATTCAGTCTTATCTACTATATCCGGGCTCAACCAATTTTGGGACACCATTTTCACTACCGCAAAATCATATTCCCCTTCATCAGAAGTATGGACAAGTTCATAGCTGAAATCGGGATCATCCGCCAAAACATATTCCCAAAGTGGATGTGTAGATGCCTCAATATTGTCCTCTACTTCAATTTCAACCTGTGGCCCACAAGACCACAATAAGGTCAAAAGCAACAAGTATCCAAAAGCTTGGTAATCCTTGAATCTCTTTATCATAGCAAATTGGTTAATTTAAGATTTTAAAATAATCATTATTAAGGAATTAGATTCGTTTTTGATCACAATTCGTGGAATTTTTCTAAAAGAAAAAGGGCGGTAAAAAACCGCCCCATTTACTGTAGAATTAAACCAAACTTATTTATATAACTGATTGAACAACAACTTAAAAGTGTTGTGGGCCTGAGCCCTGAATGTAATTTCAGGTCCAAAGGCATATAATTTACCTTTCCCTATTGGTGCTTCAAAGGCGACAACTCCATTTCTGAGATAAGACTCACCCCAAGCCCAACCGGACACCAAAGGTGATTCTGTACCAAACCAAGCCAAAGGCTTTACTCCGTTCATCATGGCATCAGGGGCCAGGTTAAAAACAGGAGAATTGTTAAAGACCATGTTTGCGCTTTCTCCCATACCCCAATTTGCTGAATGCTCTGCCGCTAAAGTGGCTTTAAGGATACTGCCCGGAATATAATATTTATCTCCTCCAAGTGGCCTTTCTCTACCATCTGGCATTTTTTCTACCAAGGCATTGCTTACCGGAAGCCCCAAATCAAATGCAAGGGATGTACTCGCTCCAACAGCGACTACATTGCCACCGGCTTCCATAAACATTTTAAGCGCTGGAACTGATTTTTCTTTGGTTAAGCTGCCAAGCAATTTATGGTACTCTTGAGGAATATCTTCTTCTTTAGGCATTCCACCCCAGCTCCTTACGGTACCTGGTGCTCCAGGCCCAATAAATAATATCACATCATACTTCGCATTGAGGTTTCCTGCATCTATATCTTTGGGATAAATCACCTGGAATGGAAACTTATATTGCTCCAGCATCCATCTCACCCATCCTGAAGGCATAGATCCACCATAATGATCAAAAAGAGCTACTCGAGCCGGCTTAATGCTTACTGTTGATGAGGGTTTTGAAGAAGCTTTCATCTTTACACCAAAGTCTTTTGCAACTTTTTCCAGGGTCGATTTATTTCCTGAAACGAAAAAGCTTCCTGCTGGAAAACCGGCTGTTTCGGATGTGGTTCTTGACACACTCGCTCCGGCTTTCAGTAACTCATTCACCGCAATAAAGGAGTTGTTGCCACGTACATCTATCAATACCCCTGATCCGCTAGGAACAGTTTCAGGGGTGAAATCAAGCACTTGTCCGTAAGGCAAAGCTTCGAATGGTCCGTCAAAATCATCCAATATCCTGTCAAACTCTACCCCCATCTGGAAAGCTAAAGTCCAA
The DNA here is from genome assembly GCF_019343195.1 of Arthrospiribacter ruber. GTDB lineage: Bacteria > Bacteroidota > Bacteroidia > Cytophagales > Cyclobacteriaceae > Arthrospiribacter > Arthrospiribacter ruber. The sequence continues at coordinate 704,080 of NZ_RPHB01000001.1, read as the reverse complement.
CCTGCAGCATCATAAGGCCTTTTTGGAGGGCCACCCGGAAATTCAAAGTCGTTGGGGTGGTCCTGAGGCTCAAACATATCCAAAAGATGAGGCCTGAAAGCCTGGGCTGATTTGAATACCAAAGAACCTTTAGGATAATTTTTTCCATTTACCGTAAAGTTTTCAGACGCTCTATGCACTTGAATACCTGATTTTATCAGGGCATTGGCAAACCTTATGGCAGTCTGAAAATCTGCCTGATCAGCAGATACAATAAAGCCTCTTGGATCTCTGAGTTCAGGATCTTCAAATACCTTTTCGAAATATTCAACTGGTAAACCACTTCTAAAACCATAAAATGCCATTTCGGGATCATCTGATCCTTTGTTTTCCTTTGCCTCGTCAAAAGCCCTTTGAACAGCAGCAGACCTTTTGGGGTACTTAGTCCAATGATCTTTGTTTCCCCGATCAATACTGTTTTTGCCCATTTGGTAGATATTAAGCAAAAGTGCATCGGAATTTCTACTGGCAAAATCCAAAACGGCCCAGTTCATCGAAACCGAATAATCTATGGATTGCTTGAAATGCCATTTTTGCGGTTCTATGGGATAAGGGGTAGCATGTGTAGGAATCAACCTTTCCGGCACCAAAGGAATCTCAGAAGGTGTAGGTCCTCCAGTAGTCTCTGTAAGGATACCTATCATATTGTGGAAATAAGGAGTGGTCCTTAGCCCGCCGTTCCACCAAGAGGAAAAAACAGAACCACCAAGCCTTGTATAGCCTGGCTTTCCTTCGAGGTTCAACCTATTGATCATGGCAGCTCCTACCCCATCCAGACTGGTCATGATCAAAGGATCAAAAACATGGTTGAAGGGATCTCTGTAAGGAGGTCCGGCCACCACTGTCCCTGCCGGTGAAGTCTGGTGATGGTTGAAAATGATCTGAGGCAACCATTCTACATATTGCTGAAGGGAAATGTTGGTTGATTCATCCATGTTGTTCATGAAAAAATCCCTGTTATTGTCATGTCCCACATACTTATGATACATGTAAGGAGTTCTCATGTCTCTTTTGGTCACGTCCTCCCGGCTCATGTACCAATCTGTGACAATCTCTTGTCCGTCCGGATTGGTCTGCACCATAAGGATAATAAGGTCATCCAAAAATCTGAGGATTTCCGGATCTTCACTGCTTGCAAGTGCATACAAAGTAGGGATCAATTGATGAGAGGCTACCGTTTCGGTAGAGTGCAGACCACCATCTATCCATACAACTGCTTTTCCTTCGGCAGCCAAAGACTTTGCCTCTTCGGGAGAAACTTCTGCCCTCCCCAGTTTTTGGGAAATTTCTTTGTATTTGTCTAGGTTCTTATGATTTTCGGGAGATGTAATGATCATCATAGGCATTTTTCTGCCCTCAGCAGTAGGACCTATTTCTACAAATTTGACCCTTTCAGAACTTTCGGCAACTTTTCGGAAGTAATCATCCGTGGCAGTATACGTAGCCAATTGGTAATCATCTCCTATATCAAATCCAAAATGCTCTTTGGGAGTAGGGATTTTTTGGGCCTTTGCATTTGCTGATAAGAAAAAGCATACAAGTACCCATAAGAAGTAAAGTTTTCTCATGTGAATTAAATTTATGTTTTCTAAAATACACCCATGACAGTTACCAAACAAAATTCTCCTTGCAATCGGAAAGAATTCAGTTTGATTGGTAAGAATCTTCAATACACCCAAATCCCCTTCCACCAGAAAAATAAATAAGGTATATTTCAATAGGCGTTGAACACCTATGCCTACTTTCTGTTTTAATTCAGTATTTTAATCTTCAATCCTATGCACAAATTATTTATCTCCATGAGCCTGATAATTACAGGCATATTGACCTTGTGGCTAAGCAGGTCAGAAAAAGCTGAAAAAAGTGATGATATTACCATTTGCCATACTGGGCCCTCAGAGATGATGGCATTTTTGGATGATCCGGAATTTGTGGCATTTCATCCGTCACCTATCTCTTTTGATTTTGAAGGATTAGGTGAAATGGTCAGTTTTCCGGCTAAAGACGGAAAAGATGCTCAAGGCTACCTGATCAGGGCTAAGGAGCCAAGTGATCAATGGCTCTTTGTCTATCAAGAATGGTGGGGGCTCAATGACAATATCAAAGAAGAATCGGACCGTTTCTACAATGATCTTGCGGGCAGGGTCAATGTCCTGGCACTGGACATGTATGACGGAAAAGTCACCTCCAATCCCCAGGAGGCCGGTGGATTTATGAGGTCAACTGAAGAAAGCAGGTTGGAAAATATAGTGATGGCAGGAAGGGACTTTGCAGGATCTGATGCAAAAATTGCGAATGTAGGATGGTGCTTTGGGGGAGCATGGTCCTTGAAATCCGCTCTTTTATTGGGAGAACAAAACATAGGTTCAATCATTTACTATGGCATGCCGGTAAGAGAAGTAGAAAGACTAAAAAAACTGAATTCTGATGTCTTGGGGCTTTTTGCTACAGAGCAAAACATCTCCAAGGAAGTAATCGAGGAGTTCGCATCAGCCATGGAGGAAGCAGGAAAGGATTTGGAATATAAGATCTTCGATGCTGTTCATGGATTTGCCAACCCTTCTAACCCCAGACATGATGAGGAAGCTACCAAAGAAGCATATCTTATGGCGCTGTCTTATCTTCAGGGAAAATTTCAGTAGGAAGCTATAATCATAAGATACCGAGTTGGTGTTGACGGTTTAAAACTTCACCTTATTGCCTAAAACCAAAAAGAGTTGGGAAAATGTGACAAAGCCGCATTTCCCAACTCCTTTATATATCTGATAGGAAGCTCTTATTTGAACTTACCTATTTAAACTGAGCTTATTGTCTAAAGTATTAAACCTTGATCAAAAACCGAACACAACTATATTATTAATCCTCCATATTGGTTTCACCCAAAGCCATATTTTCAACTCTGATGTTTTCCCCTACCTCAATTAAAGGAGCAGCACCCCAAGTGGCATAAGCATATCCATCACCGTCAGCAAATAATATGTTGTCAATGGATAGGTTCCCATTTCTCACAAATACTGCGGCCCTGGATGCGCCTGAAGTGAGAGCTGAAGAACCAGTCTCCCTGAGTTCAGCGTGACTGATAGCGTTGTTTCCTGAGGAGGTAATATAGATGCCCCTCCATTTTCTTGCTCCTTCGTCAATGGCACGGATTATCACAGGATCATCCTCACTACCTTCTACACGTAGCGTTCCATTGGCAACCCTAATGTCGCTATTGTTATTCATATGAATTTCTGCTCCTGCCTCTATAACCAAAACTCCATCTACTGCTATACTTCCCGCCTGATAAGGCACATTTAATTTTTGCCAAGCTTGATCTCCAGATGGAACAGTTCCTTGCTTAAGCTGGGAATCTATGTAATTCAATTCATTTCCGGAATAATCAGAGCCTCCATCTAAGAAATGGAAATTTGCAGCAGTAGCAAAAACAGCTCTCTCATTGTCCTTATAATCATTGTTAAGATGGGTGATATCCAAACCTGATCTACTTGTCACGATTCCAATTTCCAACGCTGCATTTCTCGAATTGCTAAGTCTGCAATCTTCCATATGAAGGCTACCATTATTTGCAAAAGTGATCATACCCCTGTCATTATTTCTGTTTCTTCCACCGTCACTTAAATGGACATGGATCATTTTATTGTTGGAACTTCCCGAAGCCCATCGGATCGAAGACCAGAAGCCTTTCGTATTTTCTGCCCCATATACCAAGATCGGTTCTTCTTCAGTCCCTTCCATATTCAAAAAGCTGTTGGCTTCGACATTGAATCCTGAACCTTCTGTCATTTCTATCTCTACTCCAGGCAAAACGGTGATTTGGGATTCACGGAAGGACACCACGTTCATCACCCTGTAATCTGGCATTCCCTCTGGCGTGGTACGACCTAGAGTAAGGTTCTCTCCGTTAATTACTCCTCTTAGTTCAACAATCTCTGCATCCACCAAAACCCTGATGGTAGCCGATTGACTTTCAAATTCAGTAGTAGCAGTAAGCCTAAACACAAATTCACCCACTTCCATAGGGGTAAATTTTGCAATTGGACTGTTGGATTCATCCAGTACACTTGGGGCAAACTGTGATCCTGGAAAACTGACCGGTTCCCAGCTATAACTGATTGGGGCACCTGTGGCATCCGAGGTCATCGAGCCATCCAGATCCACCTCTGTACCAAAAGAGGTTTCGAAGTCATTGGCGACTACAACCGAAAGGCTGTCAGGCCTGCTTTCTTCCTCATCTTGACAAGATAGAAACATGAATGATACCAAGAAAACAAGCAAAAAACTTAAGCAATTTTTAAAAGATTTCATCTTTTTGAGATTTGGTTGTACAATTAAATTATCTTCTAATGTCACTAAATCATTAAAAGAAAAAAACAGCAAACGAGTTTAAAACCTTATTGAATGAGTAATTGTCCCTTGCCGGTTAGGGAGGGATTAGGAATTACGATTGAAGATTGACGATTGACGATTTTTGTCCGACTGGTCATCCTGGCGGGAAGAAAAAAGTGAATAGTTATCAGTGAAAATAGTTAAGGGTTAAAGGTAAAACGTTAACCGATTTTTTACGGGCAAGAGAGAGCTGTTAGTGAAGACACTAACAGGGCCGCGGAAATCCTATTACACTCTTGCCTGAAAACCTTATTGAATGAGTAATTGTCCCTTGCCGATTAGGGAGGGATTAGGAATTACGATTGAAGATTGAAGATTGACGATTCCCGTCCGACCGAGTCATCCGGGCGGGGTCGGGCAGAATATGGTGTGTTGAGCAGATTTTTGATATTAGACGTTTTTGAATTTCGAATTTCGAACATAGAAAATTGAATAATGAAGTAAGGTTAGCCTTTAAGAAAATACACATTTTAATTGTTTGCATTCTTTCCTATTTTCCGGGATTAAAAGGAAAACCTCAACACACAACACATGTCCTACCTTGATAAAATCACTTCCCCTACCCTTTTGCTAAACGAGCAGATATGCAGAAAAAACATTGAATCCATGGCTGCAAAGGCCCAAAATCAAGGAAAAGAACTGGTTCCCCATTTCAAAACAGCACAATCACAGCTGATCGGTGACTGGTGCAAAGAATATGGAATACGTCAGCTTACCGTTTCTTCCATCAAAATGGCAGCTTACTTCTGCAACAAAGGTTGGAACAACATACATATCGCCTTTCCATTCAATCCGCTCGAAAGCAGCCAACTCAACACCTTGGCCAAGTCTCAGCGCATCTCCGTACAGCTGATCAATGAAAATGTCACTCAAAAGCTTGCCGACACCCTCGAACATGAAGTTGGTTTTTTTATCGAAATAGATGCCGGCTATGGAAGAACAGGTGTTGAGGTTTCAGATTTTGGTTTGATAGAAGCGATTTTACTTACTGCCAAGAAAACTGATAATCTGAAATTTCAAGGATTTTATCTTCATCCAGGCCACACCTATTATACAGCTGACAAACAGCAGATCTATAAGGAAAGTATAGCTGCCCTGAGCATGCTTAAAAATAAATACAGCACAGAATACCCTGAATTAAAAACCCGGGTAGGTGATACGCCTGGATGTGCAGTAGTAGAGGATTTTGGAGATGTAGACCAGATTGGACCCGGTAATTTTGTATTCTATGACATGATGCAAGTACAGCTGGGCTCATGTCAAAAAGAGGACGTAGCAGTAGCTTTGGCAGTACCAGTGGTAGATATCAAAAAAGAACGTAAGGAAATCCTGGTGCACGGTGGAGGGGTTCACTTGGCCAAAGATGTACTGATGGAACCAAATGGAGAGAAAAATTTCGGAGAAGTGGTACTGTTAAACGATCAGGGTTGGACCATTCCATCATCCCGTTCATTTCTGAAAAGCATATCTCAGGAACACGGGATTGTCAAGGCCTCAGATGAACTGCTGAATACCATCAAAGTCGGTGACTTAATTGGCATACTTCCCATCCACAGCTGTATGACAGCTGACTGCATGAAGAGCTATCTCAAACTGGACGGAGAATGGGCCGACCATGTGGAAGGGGCATGAGCAGCTATAGTTTGGATAAATCTATAATGGAGCTTTTCAGCACCTTTAACATTTCATCTCTAAGTTGCCCGAATATCTTCCTGATCCTACATGTTTCTTCATCTTTACATTCGTTGCAGGATTCGTAAAAATTCTCCGATACGCATGGAATTAAGGCTATAGGGCCATCAATCACTCTCATGAGTTCTGCCACGGAAATATTGGCAGGATCTTTACCTAAAGAATATCCTCCCTCAGCTCCACGAAGGCTTTTGACTATCTGATGTGACTTCAGGTCTCTTAGGATATTTTCGAGAAATTTGTACGGAATATTTTCAGCTTGGGAAATAGCCTTGGCTGAAATCGGAACTTGATTTTGGTTTTCGTATAGAAAAAGAATTGTCTTGATGGCGTATTTGGCTCTTTTGGAAAGCATATCTGTATTTTAGAATGTCCAAAATACAAAATATGTATTCATCGATATGGATTTTTATTCCAAATATTGATTTTTTTAAAGCTAAGAAAAAGCTTTGATGGCAGGTCAACCTGTAAACTAGTTTTTATTATTACTTTCCAAAACAAATTTCATGGTAATTCCAAACGTCCTTGGATCTCCAAGCACGCCAGCATAATGTCCGGCATTGCCCGCACCTGGCAGGAGCAATTCAAAGTAATCCGTATCAGTCAAGTTTCTGGACCATAAAAAGAATGAGAAACCCTTTGGCGCCCTGAATCCTGTTCTCGCATTCAATAAGGCATAAGCGTCAATATTTAGATATTGGGATGGAGATGGGCTGCTCGAAAATTCAGATCTAAAGAAAAGTTCTGATCCAACAAAGAACTTGCCTTCAATTCCAAATAACTTGGCATCTGTAGACCATTCACCTCCAAAAGAACCCGCCCACTTGGACACCCCCGGGAGTCTTCCTCCGGAAATATCCTTAAAACTTTCCCCTCCTACCTCCTCCAAAGGCACAGGAGCATTGGTGAATTTTATGTATTTCGCGTCGGTCAATGCTATGGACCCAAAAGTATTGAAGTTCTTATTGTTTCGGTATGTCCAATCCAACTCCATTCCTCTTACCCTTACCTGCTCTGCATTTGCCAAATATCCCCGATTGACCGAAAGATCCGGAGTCTGCACCAAAGCCTGGAAATTGGTAATGTCAGAATTGTGTATCACCATGTTCAATGTGGACCTATTGGTAGGGTTGGTTTTTACCCCCGCTTCATAATGAAGAACAAATTCCGGTTCTATCCTTGCCAGTTCCAACATGGTTCTTCCATTTTCCCTTGGCAATCCTCCCAAATTGATTCCTACTGGCTTGAAGCTGGATGAAAATGTAGCAAAGCTATTGATCTTACGGCTTGGCCTGTAAGCTAAAGTAATTTGTCCCGAAAAATTGGATTCATCTACAAATGCCTCAAACTCTTGGTCATTGTAAACAGAACTTTGTAAAGCTAAAAGATCAGGATCAGAAGTTTGGAGACCTCCATACGTCTTTCTATTAAAATATACCTGCTTCTCATCATAATTCCACCTGAATCCTTGTAATAAGTTAAATTGATCGTTGATTTTCCAATCTAACTGTCCGAAAATGGCTCCACTAAAGGAAACCATGCTATTGGTAGTCCTAATGCCATATCCCTCCAATAAGCCCGGAGTTTGCCACAAGGGGCTTTGATTGTTTTGAACAAATCTCCATTGGTGGATACCTGACTCCTCTGTATGAAAAGGAGTGGAACTCAAATCTTGCCATAGGCCAAAACCTCCGACAAGAACTGATAAGTGATTTGAAATCTCACCTGCGTATCGCACTTCTTGAGACCATTGATCGTGTCTAGAAGGTGCCTGAGAAAGGCTTAAAGCCTGTAGTCCTGTAAAATCCCGGTCATTGGACGGATCCCAGTTCCAATACCTCCAAGCCGAGGTCGAAGTCAATGTACCACCCAAGATATCTGCTTCCACATTGACCGATACGCCACCCAAATCATTTCCTGATCTCCAAGGCGTATCATGGTCGATGATTCGATCAAAAGGATTGGTACTTGGTAGGGAATAATTGAGGTCACTGATGATTTGACTGAATTGCCTGAATGGTGCTCTTCTGGTCTCTACCACACCGGCTATTACCTGGGCATAACCATCCGGCCTTTGCCTGGTAAAATCACCTGCCACTAAAACCTCCACCTTTTCGGATGGCACATAGAGCAATTGTCCCCTTAAGCCAAGGTTATTTAAATCATTGGTGTGCTTCTGAGTAGTAACGTTATAGAGCAATCCGTCTCTTTTGGTTCCTGAAAAAGACAATCTTGCTGCCAGCTTTTGAGAAATTGGACCTGTAACCGAGCCTCGGGTCTGTACAAAGCCAAAATTGCCAAAACTTGATTCAACAGTAGCATCAGGTTGAAATCTAGGTCTTCGTGTGGTAATGTTAAAGGCCCCAGCTGTAGTGTTTTTCCCAAATAGGGTTCCTTGTGGACCGCGCAATACTTCAATTTGATCTACATCTATAAAGTCAAGTGCTGTCACAGCTGGTCTGGCATAGTAAACACCATCTACATAAAACCCTACACCCGGATCAATCCCATCATTGGTCAGTCCGAAGGTGGAACCTAATCCCCTGATGTTTAAAGTTGTATTTCTTGGGTTGGAAGAATAGAGTTGTACGGTAGGTACCAACTCCTTTAATCTATTGACATTAAAGGCCTGTGTTTCCTCCAATAAATCTCCACTGACTACCGAAACTGGAATAGGCACCTGTTGGATTTCTTCTTGCCTCCTTCTTGAAGTGACAATTACTTCCCCCAACATGTTATCTTCTTCCAAAATAATTTTCAAGTCCAAAGAGGGAGCATCCAAAAAGAAAGATTGTGGTTGGAATCCCACATAACTGACCTCCAATTTCAAAGGAAAACCATCAAGGGACTTCATAACAAATTTTCCTTCCTTATCAGAAAGAACAAACTGATTTTGCTTCCGAGCAATAATAGTTGCTCCTTCTAGGGCTAAGCCATTTGAATCCACTACATTTCCGGCAACATCTTGCTGACCGTAAGTAAAACCTGACCACATAAAAAAGACCATCACTGCAACCAATCTGTAACTATATATCATATATATCCTATTGTTAAAGTATGAATTTTTTTTCTCAAAATTAAATCAAAATTTTTATATTCCTATATACCCTATCTTTTTTATAGGATTTAAAAATTTTAAAAAATCAAAACGTCCAATTATTCATCTTTGAAGTGAATTAAAAGTGTAGAAATATTCCATCATGTGTAGAAACATTCTACATATAAAATCATATCAAACCATATTTTACACCTTATAATCACACTGATACCATATTATTTATTAAGGGCATAGACTTGGTTAAAATAAAATTTCATAACCAAAAGTTGTCTCCATGAAAATCCTACAAATCCTTAAGTATATCCTTATATCCTTTTTTATGGTGGTAATTATGTCACTTCCATCCTATGGTCAAGGCACCACCACTTCAGGCCTCACCGGGCTTATCACAGATGATTTAGGAGATCCCCTACCAGGCGCAACTATCCAAGCTGTACATACGCCCTCGGGTACAAATTATACGACTGTTTCCCAAGCAAATGGTAGGTACACCATTCCTAATATGCGTACAGGAGGCCCTTACAGGGTGGAGGTTTCTTTCATTGGATTTGAAACCAAAATCATCAACAACATCAATCTAAGGTTGGGCCAAAGGTTTGTTTTGGACCTTGAACTCAACGATGATGATTTCGATCTGGAAACTGTAGAAGTTTCAGCATTTAGGGACAATTTGCTGAATGATGAAAGAACAGGTGCTGCTACTACCATCAATAGAGAAGCATTGATGACAATGCCTACTTTAAGCAGAAGCGTACAGGACTTCACCCGACTTACTCCGCAATCAAATGGTGAGTCCTTTGCTGGGCAAGACCCAAAATCCATTAACTTTTCCTTGGATGGGAGTATTTTCAACAATGCCTTTGGACTGACAGGATCTATTCCAGGTGCACCTACCAACTCCACCCCCATTTCACTGGATGCTATTGAAGAGATACAAGTAAATATTGCCCCCTATGATGTCACCCAAGGTGGATTTACAGGAGCAGGAATAAATGCCATTACCCGATCAGGAGACAATGAATTCCGCGGATCAGCTTTTATCAATAACAGGAACGACCGAATGGTAGGAACAAATGCCAGAGGAACTGAGGTAGTTACCGAAAATTTCAATGTTCAGCAATACGGGTTTAGACTGGGAGGACCAATCATCAAAGACAAGTTGTTCTTTTTTGTCTCAGGCGAGTCCGAAAGAAGGTCTGATCCCAACTCACCTTTTATCGCAGATGCACCGGGAAGATCAGGAGCCAATGTAACACGGGTATTGCAATCAGACATGGAGGATGTGAGAAACCTCCTGATCAACAATTACGGCTATGATCCCGGCCTTTACGAAGATTACAACCTTCCTACAGTATCAGATAAATTCCTGATCAAACTTGATTACAACATAAATGAACACCATCATTTAAGTGCCAGGTTCAATACACTGATTTCTTCAAGAGAAAGGCCTGTGGCAAGAACTTCCCTTGGATTTGGTGGAAGAAACCAAAACTTATTTTCCCTTAATTTCCAAAATTCAAACTACCTCCTTAATGACAACATCTACTCCGGCATAATTGAATTGAACTCATCCTTCGGCAATAGATTTTCCAATGAACTCAGGTTTGGCCTGACTTCTAACAGGAATTTCAGATCATGGGAAGGCGGAGATTTCCCTATGGTGGATATTTTGGAAGGTGGCAGAAACTATATCTCTTTCGGGACAGACTTACTTTCACCCAACAGAGCGCTGGATTCGGATGTCTGGCAATTTCAAAACAATTTTTCTGCTTATCTGAACAACCATACCCTGACAGCAGGAGTCAACTTCGAATATTTCAATTTCAACTATACTTTTACCCCAACATTTTTCGGACATTATGTCTATAATTCATTGGATGATTTTTACCGTGATGTAGCAGGTGAAGAGGTCGAGTTAAGAAGGTTCCAAAGACAGTTTTCCGCCTTACCTGACGGCAGTGTTCCTACAGCAAATACACAGGCTTACATTGCCAGTGCATACATCCAAGATGAAATCAATGTCACCAACAGACTTAAAGTAACCTTAGGTGTCAGACTTGATGTTCCATTCTATGGGCAAACGGCAAGGTTCAATCCCGAAGCAGCTGAGCTGGACTTTAGGCGACCGGACGGGGAGCAGATAAGCATCAGAACCGATCGTTTGCCGTCTCCACAATACATGTGGAGCCCAAGAATGGGCTTCAATTGGGATGTGAAAGGAGATAGGACTTTTCAGGTAAGAGGCGGTACAGGTCTATTTTCCGGTAGGCCTATTTACATCAATATTTCCAATATGGTCAACACCAACGGAGTGCTTCAGGGACAGATCAGAGAAGACAATACAAGTAATTTCCCCTTCAGCCCTGACCCTAATGCTTACATTCCACAAAATGGCGGCACTCCGGACACCTACGACCTGGCCTATATTGACCAAAACTTTAGAAATCCACAAGTTTGGAGAAGCAATATAGGTATAGACAAAGAGCTTTTTGGCGGTATTGTAGGTACATTTGAAGGTATCTACACGGCCCAGGTTTCTGACTTATTGTTTTATGATTCCAATCTAATGCCCGCTACAAGAAATCTTGCAGGACCCGACAACAGGCCGCTTTATGGGTTTTCGGATGAGGCCAATAGAAGGAATCCTAATATTACTAATGCGGTAGTCCTTGACAATACCTCACAAGGATATGCTTACAGCTTGACTTTTCAGCTTCAGAAAAACTTCGACAACGGGCTCCATGCCATGGCTGCATACAACTATGGGGTTTCCAAAAACATGGTGGACGGCAATACACAACATTACTTATCCTATGAAAACATTCATGCTGTAAGAGGAAGTAATTTCCCGGAATTGGGCTTTTCTTTGGATGACCAAAGGCATAGAATCATCAGTTCGATAGGGTACCGTAAAGAGTACGCTAAAAATATGGCGACCTCAGTTTCTCTTTTTTATGAACTGAGAAATCAAGGTGTAGAATCCTATGTATACAATACCGACATTAACGGAGACCTAATTGTCGGTAACGACCTTCTTTTTGTGCCTACAGAAGCCCAGCTTCAGGAGATGGCCTTTGCTCCATTGACTGTCAATGGAACTACATTTTCGGCAAGTCAGCAAAGGGAAATATTCAATGACTTCATCAATCAGGATCCCCATTTGAGTACCCGAAGAGGTAATTACGCCATTAGGAACGGAGTTCAATTTCCAGTAGTGGGAAGGCTTGATTTTTCAGTGGTACAGGATTTCTTTATCCAAGTAGGTGGAAAGAGAAACAGTCTACAACTACGTGCTGATATCTTTAATTTCACCAATATGCTCAACAACAACTGGGGGGTGGGCCAGATCATCACCAATGAATCCCCAATTGGTATAGTGGATATAGATCCGGTATCCAATGTGCCTACTTATCAACTCAATCCAGCCCGTGGTGAATTGCCGACAAGAAGTTTTGTAAGAACCGCTAATATCGGAGATGTCTGGCAAATGCAGTTGGGTGTGAGGTATACGTTTAATTGAAAATTGGAGGTTGATTTAGTTAAAAGTTAGTAGTTAAAAAATTAAAAGTAGGTTTGGGGTGAGTGGAGACATTGCCCCCCCTTGCACCGCGGGAATTTTGAGTTTGAGTTTTTAACTCAAAATATCTCGTTGCTCACATTTCTTTGTATCTACTAAAGATTTTTGAGCCGTCCCTAGAGACAGGAACGGCGGCGAAACACATTGTCCTGCGCTTGCACCGCGGGGATATCTCTTCTCGTCTTCGCCGTTGTGAGCGGGGTTGAAACCCGAGGCTTTTAACATTTGACCCCTTTGGGGTCTCAGACATTCCTAATTAAACCCAAAAAACAACCACTGATAAACACAAATAAAAAAGTGCATGGTAAACTTACCTCCCGGAGGGAAAGGTTAAAAGTTGGGTGGATTGTGGGTTTGGGGGATTCTCTCCACATTTTTTGCTCGGTAAATCGTAAATAATTCTTCATCACCTTTTTCTATTGTATTTCTACTTCATATCTAAAAACTATAATTGTACCTTCTTTTATTTCTGCTCAGGATATCCATAAACAGGTAAAACATAGGCCCTTGGGAAAGGTCAACCTGCCTGTTATTTCCTCTAGTATTGAACTGCACGATATAGCCCAATTCCAGTCTGGTCCATTCCCAAAACCTGTAGCCCACACCAATATAATTTCTGTTTTGGGAAAAAAAGTTAGTTCCGTAGTCCCTTCCAAACTCGACGTGCATTTCAGAATATTGGGAGATATACCAGGTATTGTTGGTATAAAAGTAATCTGTGTTCAGGGGGATTCTGGTTCTCAACCTATACCTGACCCTCCAATTATGGTTTGGCCTTCCTTCTCCATCAATGTCTCTCCACCTGGACTCAAACCTCAACCTGTGGGTAAAGTTGTACCTGCCATAATACACATAATTATTGATCTGAAGGGTAGTCCTCATTTCCCTTTCAAAGGGCCTGTCCAAATCAGATTCCTGTGGATATCTAGGAGCGGAGTAGAAAATACCCATGGGGTTTAAACTTACTCTGGTCAGTTTAGTAAACTGATAGGCGATCCAAGGCCTGATACTCAGCCTCAATGGTGCATCCCAAATGTCCCCTGCTCCCAGTTGACTCTGTCTTCTATATACTACATCTGCCTCCCATGCCCACTTGGTGGTGTCATTGAAAAAATCGGAAATGTAGTACTTGGTATACATGATCCTATTGTCCAAAAACTCAAGATCATCCTCCTGTGCAAATGTATGCGCAACACCTATAAAGAAGGATAAAAAGGTCAAAATTAAAATTTTCTTCATATAGGTTTGAAATCTACAGGTTCAATAATCTTTCAATTCGGTTTGGAATATTTTCCCTTCGCAGGGCACGGTCAAGCCTGACCACTTCTTCGCTATCGCTTCGTTTTGCCAACTCTTTGAGTCTGTCTTCCAATTTCCTGAATTTCTCCAAATTGGACTGAAGGCTCTTGCAGCTAGAGGACTCGAAAAGGTTTTCAGCATAACTTTGAAATAGAGGTCCGGTTCCTTTGCCGTAAATATTCGGTAATATTTTGGTTTCTATATCTCTCTCGAAAAATGGATTAGGAGAGAATCTGGTAAATGTTTTATCAAGTCGCTCAGGCATTTCTTCAATGTACAATATCTCATCATGCTGATCGATAAGATATTGTAGCATACAGGTCAGTTCCTCACCTTTGGCTACTTTTTCTTCATAATCTTCTGCATCTAAATATTCATCCTGCAACCTCACAAGGGTATTGTTGTGGATTACCCGATAAACCCTGTAGTCCAGCGGCATTTCTTCAAATGTTCTGTCGGCTGGAATTTCCTGAAGAAAGGAATACAGCGCATCTGCCCTTGTTTTCAATTGTACAATATCACTATCAAGGCTATCTATGGTAGCCTGCTCATCAAATATTCTGATTTCCATAAATGAAAAATCAAGTAACTCATTTGTCCGCTCCCTAAGGACTTCTGTAACTTCTGCAATCTGACTGATAAGGTCAAAACCTGAATCAACATAAACGCCTAGGTCATATTCCGCCTCTTCTTCTTTTCCATTCTCTTCATAGGTAAAAGTGCTTGGCTGATTCAGTCCTGTCAGACCATTGGGATAAAAATTAGGTCTATATAAAAAATCAAAGAAACCGTCTTCCATTTGTTCAATGACCTCAAGCATATCCTGCACCCTTTTTCTGGAATGGTCTATAAACCCAAAAACGTAAGGAAGGCTATCAATTCTATCTCTGTTGAGTATAAACTGAGGATTGGAAAGGAAGTCATTAAACTCCTCCAACATGATATTCAGTCGTGGCTGCACATCCCTAATGATATCTTCTTCTTCCTCAGGATAGACAAATTTGAACCTTCTAGTTAGGTTAAATTGGGGTTCATCTCTTTCGTTCACTAAGCCTGTAGCAAATCTCTTGTATCTATTCAATATGATATTAATCTTTTCATTCCCTTCCTCTTGCTCAGTGAGTTTTTCATCCCCTAGATTGTAACCATTTTGAAAACCTATTCCAAAACCTTCTTCACTAATTGTGAAATTGATATCTTCAATTCTACCATCAGCATCTTCAAGTTGGCTTTGAACATCCTTATAAAAAATTTCGGCTTCCAACTTTCCTTCTGTTTCATTGAATTTAGAAAGCTTTAATAAAAACCCATCTTTAAAAGTCCTAACTTCTTTTATTTCATCACCATCTCTGACAAATCTAATCGTCAACTCTCCTTCTAAAAATCCTTCTTCATTTAGAGTCCCTCTTACAAAATTCCGGTCTTTTGGATCATCAAACGAAAAATTACCTATAGCTGTCCCCTCTTTAAAGTTTATGGTCCCACCAGTTGTTTCCTGACTTTTTCTATTACTGGTAATAATAATATTTTCAATTTTCCATGCTCCTTCTGGCTTTCCTTGCTTATAATTCAATCTTGCTGTTCTTTCTATTCCATCCAAGTTGTTTTCTAAAACTACTGTCCTGCCGTCTCGGATTTTTAGGAGCTCTACCTCTAGTTCAAAAAGCTTGTATTCCCAAACACCCTCAAACCTGTTGTTTGAATATTTACCATCAATTTCAAGCTGTGTGAGTTCATTACTTAGTAATTGGTTGTAAAGTTCAGATGTAAAAGCATACGATCCACTCTTCACCAAGCTACTATCTTCATCAATGAAATATTGGAACTTCTCCCTACCTAAAAACTCTTCAAAATATACTGTATCTCTTTCCATTGTGTGCACTTTCTGCGCTATACTATTGGTACAGACGACACACAGAAAAAGAAATATCCAAATCTTTCTATTCATACTATTGTCTATAATTTCGGAACAGGAAATAACCAAGTTCCAAATTGAACGAACTCATTGCACCTTGATCAAGTCTATCTATTTTGCTTATCCCAACAAAGGATCTTAACCGGAAATATATATTATTCCGTTCACCACTCAATCCAAATGTCATTCCTGTATCAAATCTATTGAACCTTTGCGGATCATATTCGAATCTATCTTGATTAAATAGCAGATAATCTTCACTTTGGGTAGTAGAGAGTCTATAGCTAAATTGGGTTCCAAGGAAAAAACGCCAATCTATTGTAATAAACTCAGGAAGACTAAAGGAGGCATAAAGTGGAAAATCCAAATAATTATTTTTAAAGAGGATACTTTGACTACCATGCCTGAAATTTCTTTGCGCAAACTGAACACCATAGTCAATGAATGAAACCTGGCCCAGAGGAAAATACCCTTCCAAGCCAATCTGAAACCCACCTGCAGGATTTAATTCTCTGTAATGATTTGACCAATAAACATTACTTGTATTTAGCCCGCCGGTAATCATCACGTCATATAAGAAAAAAGGAATATTGCTGAGGAAAAAATCAGAATCAATTGGTTCCTCTGTTTCATCTTCTTCTTCAGATTCTTCCTCTATTTCCTGAGCAAGACCAGAATGTGAGATTAGAAATACAAAAAGACATAAAAACAATAAAACCCGTTGTATATTTTTTGGCATATAATTATTTGAACTTATTATGAAGAGCTAAAAAGTAAATTCAGGGAATCTACCATGAGCAACGGCTTGAAACCTAAACAATGATTATGCCTAAAATAGGTAGATTTTAATTAAAATTAAAAAAATTAAGTCCAATGGCACTTTGTCAATTCACAAAATACAAAATTGAAATTTTGAATATTAAATCATTTCTTTGAATTGGCTGGTACCTGATCTCAGGATTGATGCCAATTTCGTCACTAAGCTTGAAAACACCTCCTCCACCAAGATTGACAGAATTAGTTCTTAAGACACCTATAGGATTGAACTCAAATACTCTGGTATAATGCCCATAGCCTAAAGTAGCATACCATTGAGATTCTTTTTCAGTAAGGTAATACCTGGCATTAAGGTCAAAGCCTCTTGCGGCACCTGTTGCAGGGGTATAGAAAGTAACTGATGGAACAATCGAAATGTAGTTTATTGGAAAGTACTCCCCTGTAAAATTCATCCCAAAAAAACCCTTATCCACTGCCATTTCATATCCATGTTTGACTCTTATTTGTTCCTTATATTGCCCATAAGAAACAGAAGAGATAAGAAAAAAGACAAAAACGAGTATTACTTTATTCATATTCAAATTCAAAAGGATTGATTAAAAGGCAAAATCCCTAGTTAATGGCACTCTTCTTTCTCTAAAGTCAATGGTATACATGACATTTAGCCTGATGATATGCCTGTTTCTATAGGTTCCTGGTGTAATTGTCGGCCCGTAAGTCCACATGTGACCTCCGAAAAACATGTAGTTGTTATAGGTATAACCGATAGCTGTATAAACCCTGTTTTCTTCAAAGGGATTCCAAGTTTCTCTATTGGATTGAAAGAAAAACTCATTGGAAGGGGCAATAAAAAATGTTTTATTTTCCATCCTGGGCTTATTGATAGGTATATAACCAGTGATCTTATACCTCCACCTGTCTCTGTATTGGTACTCTGAACCTATATTATTTCCTCTCTGAAACCTGTGCTCAAATCTAAACTGATGCAAAACTTTGACCGGGCCAATACTCTGGGTCATCAGCCACTGATGCCAAAAACGGCTATCGAATACAGAATCAAAAAACTCCGGATTTCCTCTGTCTGGTGAAAACTGCCAAACCAGTGTCGGTCCAAAAGTCACCTCAAAATTATCTGTAAACAGGTAAGTAAATCCAAACCTATTATACAACTGACTCATTCTGCCTACGAAATCCCAATTATTGTTGACACTGTTTCTTCTTCTATAATGGTTTTCCTGATACCAAAACCACTTATCCGACATTCTCAACTTAAGGTAAAGCCCATTCCAGTTTTCAGTTGTTGCGGGCAAATTGATTTTTTCAGTCGGAACTACTACGGGAGCGGGAGTCTGCCCTTGTGCTTTGGAAGTCACAGTATAACAAGTGGTTAACAAGAATACTATAAGCCAAATATTAATTCTTTTAAAATCCATTTTTATCCTATACTTATAACTCCAACAAAGACTCTATTCTACTGACATCCATTCTCCTATTGATTCTGTTTTCCAATCTTCTCGTTTCAGCGTCTCTTAGCTCTCTCATCCTAGATATCAATACCTCCAATTTGTCAATCCAAATCTTTATTTCAGTGTAATCAGTTTCCGCCTTTAAGGATTTGAAATAATGATCAAACAAAATTTCAGCAGCCTCATAAAGCCTAGGCTTTGCCCTTTGATCATATCGAGAATAGGTAAATGGGTTGAATATTTCTTCTTGATACAATTTATCCAATCCTTCTACTTTACTATAAAGTTCTACAAGTCTAGGGTGTTGGGCTTCCAAATCTTCCAATAGATCCAATAGAGTTCTTGCCTTTTCCTTTTTGTCTGCAAATCTGTTAAGCTTACTGTATTCTTCAAGTCTGGCCTCATAGTCTTTGACCAGTATATTTTGATGAACGGCCAATACCAGGGATGCCTCTTTACTATTGAGACCCTCTGTATTTAGATAAACTTCATCCAAAATGATTTTCCTGTCCTGAATCTGATTTTCTATAGACCTGAGGTCTTCATCTCTTTCAATTTGTGATAACGAAGCATCAACATAGTTTTTCACATATAAAAGTGACGCTGCCAATTGCTCTAAATAATCCACCAAGCCAGTATAAAAACCCGTTTCAAAAGCTGAAAGATCGAATTCCAATTCTCTGACAATTGTTTCATCGCCATATTCATATTCGATTTGTTCTGTTTCTTTGATAAAACTTAAGCCCTCATTTTTTAGATATTCAACATCCAAATATTGGATTTGCTTGGTTTTAAACAATTCGATCAACTCTTCAAATTCTTCCAATCTTTGAGCTTTGTGATCAAAATATGCATTTGCGTAAGCCAAACTATCAGACCTTTGCCTATTGATCCTTAAGCTATTTCTATTGGAATAATCTCTTACTACCCTCTTGATTCTATCAAATTCAGCAGGGATCGCTTCTATCATTCTTTGCTGGGCCCTGCTCAATTCAAATACGAATCTTTGGGTATGTATTGGGTACTCAATAAGTTCTCCATCTGAAGACACGAATGATTCGTCATACCTCATTACATTAGTTAAAAATTCTGATATAAAAGCATTGGCAGCAGCTTGCTTTTGATATTGAGGTGAATCTGTTAAAAAACCGTCAATAAAATCTATCCCTGACTTTTCATCTGCAATCCTGAAGTCAACCTTTTCACCACTATTCAGCCTATTGAGTTTATTGATTGTTTGAAAAAACACCAACTCTTCGATAATCTCCCCAGATTCTAAGTTACTTCTTACCAAACCCAGCAAAAACCCCTTTTCGTAATTCCTTACTTCACTGATCAGTTTACCCTCATGTTCATAAACAAAAGTCCACTCTCCGTTCATAATTCCTCCGGGCAACAGTTCCCCTCTGATGAAATTTGAACGGTTATTCACAAAGGTCCTATATTGGAACCGGCCTTTTAGATCGCCTCCCTCAAAAATCAAGTCGTCTACTATTGATTTTTTCCGCAATTCTTCTTCCACAAATTCATTCTCTTCAAAGACCCATTTACCTTCAGGTAAACCATTTAAGTAATTAGCCTTTAATAAAATCTGCTGGCTGTTGATGTCATAATCAAGTTTGAAATCCTTGACATCTTCTAAAAGTACATTATGCTTTTCTTCCAGATAATTCCAGGTTCCGGTTTTCTGGTCCATTTCATAGGAACCAAATATTTCCGTCCTGTAAAAAATCGTCTTGTCTTCGACATCCCGCTCCTTACGGTTGAATTGAAACTCTCCTTGTTTGATTACCTGATCACCCTCACCTCGGATGAATTCAAAATCACCTTTACCTTCAATCCCATTAAACACATATTCACCTGAATATCTCTCTTGCCCCAGTATTGAATTTGAAATCAATATTGCAGCAATAAGCAACAAGTTATTTCTCATAAAAATTAAATAGGTTTCATTTTCCCAAGAGATTTTTCACTACTCCTAGTTTAATTGTTTGTGATTTAAATAAACCACAGCTTCAAATTTGGCACAAAAAAAATAAACGCCCAATAACATTAAGAGTTTTTAACGCAAAATTGAAATTTACCAATACCAAAAAACAATATGATTCAAAAAAATATCCAAATAGAAACAAAAACAATTTAATTTTTATCAAATTGAACCCAAAGCTTTACGAACCCATTGTTTCCCAGTTCAGATTCGGTACTGATGGCACCATTTTTTACTTCAATTATATACACTTTTATTTTTTCCAGGTTGTTCTCTTTAGCGTATGACTTTAATTTATTTTCCGCCTCTAGCAAGATTAATTCCCAATTATCTATCTGATTTTTACCGTTTTCACAAAAAAAATGAAAATCCTCAATATTTTCCGGATGCTTATCCAAATAAATGACCTGAACCTCGCTGATCATAAAGTAAAGAGGCAATAGCAGAGAGAAAAAAATGAACAATATATCAGGAAATTGAATCTTCATTCTGTTAAGTTATAAAAAAAGGAAGTCACATAGTTGTAACTTCCTCCATTATTTTCAGTACCCCAAAGTCTTCAGCATGCTGTCTGAGCTTTGTTCAGGAGCAAAAAGCCAATGCTTGATGCTGCCATCCGTGTCCCTGTCGATGATGACATGTTTGGGTGCGGGTATCAGGCAATGCTGAATACCTCCGTATCCTCCCAAAGATTCCTGATATGCTCCTGTATGGAAAAACCCAAGGTATTGCTTTTTCCCCTCCCCTTTTGGCAGGTAAATATTGAACTGATGCGCTTCAGAATTGTAGTAATCCATGCTGTCACAGGTCAGTCCACCAAGGTTGATGTTATGGTATTCCTCATCCCAATTGTTGACCGCCAGCATGATATATTTTTGATTAAGGCCCCAGCTGTCAGGCAATTGGGTGATAAAGCTGCCGTCTATCATGTACCACAGTTCTTTGTCATTCTGCAATTTTTCCTCAAGTACAGAGTACATCACAGCACCGCTTTCCCCTACTGTGTAGCTGCCAAATTCCGTGAAAATATTGGGTTCATCCGTATGGTTTTTGGCACACATCCACTTGATGTTTTTGACGATCTGCTCCGCCATATACTGGTAGTCGTAATCAAAAAACACATTGGTTTTGATCGGCCAGCCACCACCAATATCCATGGTATCAAGTGAAGGTGCGATTTTTTTCAAGTCCACATATTTTTGGATAAAACGGGTCAGCTCAGACCAGTAATAGGCAGTATCTCTAATGCCTGAATTGATGAAAAAATGCAGCATTTTAAGGCTCACATTCGGATTGTCTTTGATTTTCTCCTCATACAGCTTGATGATGTCATTGTACCTGACACCTAGTCTTGAGGTATAAAATCCGAATTTTGGTTCTTCATCTGCGGCAATCCTGATTCCAACCTGAAAAGGAACCTTCACGTGCTCTAGGTAATAATCGATCTCACTAAGATTGTCCAGGACAGGGATACAATTTACAAAACCATCATTGAGCAGCTCTGTAATATACTGCTTGTACAGTTGCCTTTTGAACCCATTACAGACAATATAGGTCTCTTTGGTAATTTTGCCTTTTTCAAAAAGGCTCCTGACCAAAGGTATATCAAAGGTAGAAGATGTCTCTATGTGAATGTCGTTTTTCAGCGCTTCATCCAGCACAAAGCTGAAATGGGAAGACTTGGTACAATAGCAGTAAGTATAGTTGCCTTTGTAATTGTGCTGTTGGATCGCATTGCCAAAATAGGTCTTGGCGTTTTGTATATTTTCCGAAATCTTCGGCAGATAAGTGAGCTTTAGCGGGGTACCGTAGGTTTCAATGATTTCCATGAGGTTGACCCCATTGAAATGCAACTGATTGTGTTCTACATGAAACTCTTTGGTGGGGAAATCAAAAGTCTGCTGAATGAGATCTATGTATTTATTCATTGTTGGTTAAGGTTAAAAGCGTAAAACCAACTACAAAATTTGCCCATAATATTGGGAATTCAAATGAAAAAGGGGAAAAACCTGAAAATCAAGTTGGGCTTTTTGTTTGTTTTTTTCAATTATTTTATTTCTCGCAAAGCTTGTTTCGATCGGGAGAAGGATCTCCTTCCCTTAATAGTGGGAGATTCTTCACTGCGTTACCATTGACATCAATCGGGGCGACTCGTCACTCTGAGTTATTAAAATTTAGCATTTACAGAAAGGGAATGACATCTGCAGACCCGTCATTCTGAGATTTTAACATTTAGGGAATGTTCAGAAAGGGTAATGACAAAATTACGCGTCATGCTGAGCGGAGCTTGCGGAGTCGAAGCATCTCCCACATGGTAGGAGATTCTTCACTGCGTTCAGAATGACGATCACTCCATATCTGTCAATGGTAGTGAGGAACAAGCGAAGAATCTCCTGCACTCAAGTCAAAGAGACCCTTCGTTTCACTCAGGGTGACGTGCCGCCCCCAATGTATGTCAATGGTAATCGGAGCTTGCGGAGATGAAAGCCTGTCCCGCAGCATTGCGGGAGATCTCTTCTCTTTAAAAGTTGGAGATTCTTCACTGCGTTCAGAATGACGATCCCTCCATATCTGTCATTGGTAGTTATTAACATTTGAAAAAATATCCTGGAAAAAACTGTGGAGCATGTGGATTTTTTCCACCATTTGATAATTGCCAATAACAAAGCTTTTTAGGCGACATCCCAATAGAAATTCCACACAGTGTGGAAAAATACCCCAAACATATTCGAATACATGGACATTGTACTTCAGAGGAAGGATGATTTTAGGCATGAATTTTTCTTAAAGTCGGATATCAATGTCACATATACATTCATTTTAGACATCGGAAGAAGATGGAGAGACATCTGCAACCATTCCGAAGTTTGAGGGTTGAGTAATAGAATATGAATTGATAAAAACTGATACAGAGAGATTTCCTTTTTTAAATTATGATACAATTGATTTTAGTGCTCCTGGGTGCATTTGTGGTATTTATACTGAGTACGCTGACAGGAGGCGGAGCAAGTTTGCTCCTGATGCCCTTAGTGGCAGTAGTGGTGGGTGTAAAAGCAGTAGCACCTGTAATGGCCATCAGTATAGGCATGAGCAGCACCTCCAAAGTCTTCTTTTTTTGGAGGTTTATAGATTGGAAATTGTTTGTTTGGCTGTTTCCTTCCACTATCGTAGGCTCTATTATAGGTGCAAGGATGTTTGCCGCACTGTCCTCTGATTTTCTTCAGATCCTGATCGGACTGTTGCTTCTTTCTACAATATTTCAGTGGAATAAGAAAGAAACAAAAACGGGATTTAAAGTCAAGGCCTGGCATTTTGCCCCTATGGGCCTTGTGGTTTCGTTCCTGTCCGGTCTGATCGGAGGCGTGGGACCATTGATGAATTCTGCCTATCTCAACTATGGCATCAGCAAGGAATCCCTACTCGGCACAAGGTCAGCAAATGCCATTATTCTACATATCACCAAAATCATCAGCTATGCCTACTATGGCTATGTCACAGGGGAAGTGCTGAAGTTTGGTATATTGATTGGTATATCCTCCATGATTGCGGTCTACTTCGGTAAGCTCATCCTTGCCAAAATTTCAGAACTTTTTTTCAGAAAAATTGTAGTGGCCAGTATGGTAGCATCGGGAGTCTTGATGCTATGGAAAAACAAAGATTACATTGAAGAAATGATTGCAGCTATATAAAATAAAGACAATGAAATTATCTATTTCACAAAACGTACACCTGGTAGAACCCGGGGATTTTGAACCTACTGACCATTGGTATCCCAGGGTGCTCAATTCCAACATTCATCCCTTGGTGGCCTACTTTCTGAACCTTTCGCATGATCAGATGACAGAAAGGTATCAAAGGCTCAATCCTATGGCCGATAAGGAAGCTCTGATGAAAATCTTAAAATATCAGCCCACTTACTTCAGATGGGCAGGCACTGACCTCATGCATGTCACCAATCATGAAGGAAATAGGAAGCTGACCGTCATAGAAACCAACTCCTGCCCTTCCGGCCAGAAATCCATGCCTTTATTGGATCTCAACGTGGAGCAGGGAGGTTATAAAAGATTGATCGAAAAGACTTTTAAGCCAATGGTAGAGCAGCATCCCGAAAAAGGAGCTTTGGCTGTAATCTACGATAAAAATCCTATGGAAAATATAGGTTATGCAGCAACCATTGCAGATGTATTTGGAGAAAATGTATTCTTGGCAAAGTTTGACAAAACGGACCAAAACCCTCCTGTGAAATTTGAAGAGGGAAAAATGTTTGTCAAAAACGAAAAGGAAAAGTGGGAAGAGGTCCGCGCCGCATTCAGGTATGTGACCCAAGAGCCTTGGAACAGACTACCGAAAAATTCCAGAACACTCCTTCTCAATCCCATTGAAGCCTGTCTTTCAGGTGGGAGAAACAAAGAGGTGGCAAGCGGTGCCTATGATGTGTTCAATGAAGAGTTTAAGGACAAGGGCATAAGTATTTTTACCCCCAAAACTTTCACTAAAGTGCCTTTCGAGGAGTTAAGGAAATACTACGATATTTTGGGCGGTAGTATGGTCATCAAAGTTCCTGATTCCAATGCCGGACAGGGAGTTTACACCATTGTCAATGAGGAAGAATTGGATTTTGCCTTATCCCAGATATCCAAAGACGACCTGTACCTGGTACAGCAGTTGATTCACAGCAATTACTTAGAAGGACTGGACACCAGCAAAGCTTGGTATCATGTTGGGACTATTCCTGATTCCAAAGGAAGAAGTTATGCATTTGACCTAAGGCTGATGATGCATGCCACTGATGAAGGGATCAGGCCATTGGCTGTGTATTCGAGAAGGTCAGGATTTCCCTTGAACGAACCATTGCCTGAAGGAAAAAACTCTTGGGAGGTTTATGGCACCAACCTGTCCATCAAAGGTGAAGATGGCTGGACCTATGCAGATGAAAGGTTGATGTTGTTTGACATCAGGAATTTCGGTTTACTTGGATTAGGAGTAGACGAACTTATCAAAGGTTTTGTACAGAGCGCAATGGCTGTATATGCCATTGATCAAAATGCCATTCGAACTTTTGGCGAGAAGAAAGCGAATGTTTAATTTCCCAAATCTAGAAAAGTTATGGACACTAATAAAATATTGATAGTAGAAGACGATGTGGTTTTTTGCAAGCTTCTGACCAGGTTTTTGACAAAAAACAACTTTGAAGTCTTGGATGCCCAAGCTGGAAAATCAGCCTTAAACCTGATAGAAAACAACAGTTTCGGAATAGCTATTCTGGACTATCGCTTACCGGATATGAACGGAATAGATATCCTGAAAAAAATCAAATCTCAAGGAAGTACTACAAAAGTGGTATTGATGACCCGATACGGTGACGAAGGAATTGCCAACAAGGCTGTAGAGGAAGGTGCAGATGCTTTTGTATCCAAGCCTATCAATCCCACCGAATTGCTGGAAGTGATCAGAGGGCTTTAAAAAAGACAGGTCAATACTTGTCTGTTTTTTTGTTTCCTTTTTCCACAACTGTGGAATTTTTCTACAACCCGTAGAGTTGAAGAGGGCTTAAAAATGGTATTCTACGCCTATTTTCATTTGGCACAAGAGATGTTTATGTATAGCTGAATGAAAAGGGTACTTATCATATCATTTCTTTTGATTAATATTCTTCTGATAGGATATCAGGTGTACTATAGTGCTGCGGTAAAACCGCACTGCCACCAAGAGGAAAAGGTTGAAAAATCCCTTGCCCAAGACTTGGAGAAAACCTTTTACACACCTTAAAGGAATGGAAGATGCTTAGTTTACCTGCACATTCTTCCCAAAATCGAAAAAAATAAATAGGTTTCATTATAGATAAGGTACCGGAGACGTCTTCGGTACTTTATTTTTTTGTTATTTGGTAAAAAAATATCCACATGTCCAAAATACTTTTAATAGAAGATGACCTTTCATACGCGAGAATTATCCAGAGATTTTTGGAAAAAAATGGCTTTGAGGTCAAAACATGTGAAAAAGTAAAATCCGCCATTACCTTGCTAAAAACATCCTGGCCAAAACTGGTCATAACAGATTACAGACTACCGGATGGAAATGGAATGGAAATCTTGGAATTTGTCAAAAAATATCAGCCGGAGACTGCCGTAATCCTGATCACCAATTATTCCGATATCCGCATTGCTGTAAAAGCCATGAAAATGGGGGCAAGCGAATATATCACCAAACCCATTGATCCTGATGAACTGCTTGAGACGGTGAAAGAGGCGTTCGAAAGTCCTGTTCAACCTTCCCAAGTGATGGTCAGTACACCGTCCCTGCCTTTGGAGTACATACAAGGAAGCAGTAATATGGCGCAGCAGCTCGAGGAACACATAGAACTTGTAGCCCCGACTGACCTTTCTGTCATGATATTGGGGGAAACAGGCACAGGAAAGGAGTTTGTAGCAAAAAGAATCCATCAGAAATCAAAAAGAAATGAGCAGCCCTTCGTCGCCATAGATTGTGGTGCACTGAGCAATGAATTGGCAGCAAGCGAACTTTTCGGCCACATAAAAGGCTCATTTACCGGAGCCCTTGAAGACAAAGTAGGACACTTTGAGTATGCAAATGGTGGGACCTTGTTTTTGGATGAAGTTGGCAACTTGGACTATGAGGTGCAGCTCAAACTGCTGAGGGCCATTCAGGAGCGGTCAATAAGAAAAATCGGTAGCAACCAGGAAATCCCTGTAGACATAAGGATCATAGCCGCGACAAACGAACAACTTAAAGCAGGTGAATTGGGCAGCACATTCAGAGAAGACTTGTTCCATAGACTGAACGAGTTTTCACTTCAGATACTGCCTCTAAGAGATAGAAAAGAAGACTTGGAAGCATTTGTAAAGCATTTCATACAGAGCAGCAATACCAGACTTGGTAGGGAAATTACCGATTTGGATGAAGAAGTCATGGATGTTTTCCGTTCCTACTCTTGGCCGGGCAATCTCAGAGAACTCAAGAATATAGTCCGAAGGGCTGTTCTTCTTGCCAAAGGAAGCGTCATCACAACAGACTTGCTTCCCAAGGAACTGACATCAAATGCTGGCTCATCGGAGATGAATATAACTGGTACTTTTAAAGAAAGTATGGTAATGAGGGAAAAAGAGAATATTCTGAAAGCTTTGGAATTTTGTAAAAATAACAAGAGTCAAGCTGCCAAAATGCTTGGCATGGACAGAAAAACACTTTATAACAAATTGGATAAATATGGACTGACCTAGGCTTTCTGAGACAGGTCAAAATCCTTTTCCAACACCTCTAGACTGACTTTGATTTCTTTGGCCAGCATACCCAGATTTTCTTTTACCCCTTCTGTTTTACCATCTTTGATACTTACTTCTATCTCTTTGGCCAGTTCTCCAGCTTTCATTTTGATCTGACGAAGGCGGCTGGAAAGCTGATGGGTGATTTCTCTGATGGAAGAGAAGTCTTCTTCCTTTTTGGCTATCTCTAATTTTTGCAGGTCTGTTTTGGTGGTATCCACGATATCACCCAAGACCTCAATAAGCATTTCCTCATCCCCCATGCAGAATTTTTCGAGGTCTGTGAGGTCATAAGAGGTCTTATTTTCCTGATGAAAATCGTGCTGATCTGCCGTTTCCAATGCCATTTTCACAGGTTCCAAGTCCAATTGCTCTGCTACCCTTTTGATAAAATGATCCTCTTTGAAAGGCTTGAGAATGATCCCGTTAAACCCTACATTGGTAAGCTTGCTCTTTTCGTCCGCAAAGACATTGGCCGTGATGGCAAGAATAGGTAAATTTTGATACCTGGGATTTTCTCTCAGCATAGATAGTACTTCTATTCCGGATACTTCCGGCATCTGAATATCCAGGATGGCAAGGTCAAAGTCATGGTCATACATGAAATCTTTACTGAAATATAAGCCACCCGGATAGCTTTCTACCTGTGCCCCTTTGGTTTCCAATAGCAACCTGATCAGCTTTATCCCTATCTGATCATCGTCGACCACAAGGATTTTTATGCCGCTCAGGTCATAATCATGCAGTTCATTTTCCATATTTTCCACTTCCCGGGGGCTTGTGGTCTCCAGAGGAAGCACAACTTCTATGCATGTACCCTTCTTTTCTTCACTTTCCACTTTAATTTCACCAGCCTGCAAATCGACCAGCCTTTTGATAATGGTCAATCCAAGACCAGTGCCTCCAAACTGACGTGTAATCGAAGTATCTCCTTGGTCAAATTCACGGAAAATGTTCTTTTTCACATTATCTGTCATTCCCATACCTGTATCCTCTACTTTTAATAGGAGCATTTGGTCTTCTGTATAGTGTACGGTCACGGTAATCCCACCTTCTTTAGTGAATTTGATCGCGTTGGAAAGAAGGTTATTCAATATCTGATTGATTCTCAGTGCATCTCCCAAAAGCCATTTGTTTTCCGGCAGCTTGATGTCCCAATTGAAATACAGCTCCTTTTCCTCAGCTTTGAAGGAAAAGAAACTTTTTATGGATAAGAACAGACTCATTGGGTCAAAGGGATTTTTTTCTATGGTCAGTTTTCCTGCTTCCAGTTTTGAAAAATCCAGAATATCATTCACGATACCTATTAATGTTTCTGAAGCAAACCCTATCATTTGCACAAACTCCTTTTGCTGTTCATTGAGTGGCGATTTTTGAATGGCCTGTTGATATCCTTGTATGGCATGAAGGGGATTACGGATTTCGTGGCTCATGTTGGCCAAAAAGTCCTGCTTGGCCTTAGCAAGGTTTTCTGAGTGGATTTTGGCTTCTTCCAGCTGTCTCCTGTATTTATTGGCTTTATTCACCTCATTCAATATACTGTATATAAAACCTACAGAACCCAAAATACCGATAAAAACCAATACGGAAAGGATGATGGAGACCGTATAGGTAAGGCCATAGGCGGATTGGTTCTTATCTCTATACGCAATCAGCAACTCTCTCTGCATATTGGAAATCAAGCCTTGTACCTCCGAAAAAACTTCCTTGTTTTTTTCGATCAGTTTATTTTCCAAAAAGACAAATTCCTGCTGTAACCTCTGCTCATCAGCGAACATTTCCGTCATAAACGAGCGAAGGGCCTCCAGGGCATTTTCAGCATTTTGAATTGCTTCAGGGTCGCTTGATTCCTCTTCCTGCACTTCATCAAGGTCTTTGACGATACCTAGGAGTTCTTCTTCGTAACTTTTTGCCGTTTCTTCCTTTTCCTTCAGCGTACGGGCAGGAGGATCTATGCGCGAAAGTTCAGACAAAAAATCCCTTTTCCTTACCCTACCTAAAAACCTCATCTCAGTCTGCTCCTGTTGACGCTTGATACTTCTTTCAATGTTTTTGAGGGCCTCTTCACTGAATGTCCTGCTGGTAAGGTTATACCTAACTTCTTCCAAACCGGCATGTACTACCATCAGTTCTGAGATATTCATACTGATTTTGTCAAAACTTTCCAGCTCCACGCTATCCGTTGAGTTGGCCCTGAACCATTCCAGCCTTTGTTTGATTCTTTCTGTGGTCTCCTCCAAGACCGAATCCTTGTCAGCTGTTCTTTCGGTTTTGGAAACATCCAGGAGATAGATGTCTGCTAAAAGTCCATTTAATTGACGGAGCTTTTCATTTGGTTCTGAAAGGTTTTCTACTGTATTGAGTAAGTTTCTAATGCTGAAAAAAGTAATAGCTGATACTGACACCACTAGAAAAGAGGCGAGCACAAAACCCAAAACAACTTTACTACGGAGCTTGATTTTATTTCCTGACTTCATGGATTCATTAGATTTGCTGAAAAATACCTATCCATATCTTTTTCAGAATGGCTTTCAGCAAATTACAAAACAATTATCGTTCCTGTAATTGTTTAAGTAAGGAGAATAAAATTAGACATGTATGTCCGAAATTAGACCAGTAGCCAATTTAAAGCTGGTTTAAATAAACCCGACACTAATTGACGCCAGTTATTCTTTGAAATTAGATCCGCCACGACAAGTTACTAGTCTTACTTTGTCAGGTAAGAACAAGAAAAAACCTGCCAGGTTTCTTTCTGAAATGATAAAAAATAAATCTGTTTTGGCCTCTAAACCTGGCAGGTTTGACCTAATCTGCTACTTTGACAAAGCAGAACTAATATTTAAAAAACTGAATTAAATCAAGCCATCAACTCCTTATACAAAAATTTCTCTTCAGCTTTTTTCAGCTTTTCTACTTCAATCACACGCTTGAGAACCTTTTTAAACCTCTTTTCATTGGCCAACACTTCAAAAATACCTTTCAAATATGCCAGAACTTTTGGCTCATGGTGTTGGTAAAATTTCAGGTTGAACCTGTCCAACTCTTTTTCATAATCCAAAACAAGCACTTCCGGTTGACCCAATGCAAGAAGTCCCTGAAGTATGCTTTTCACTTCTCTAAAGTCATCTGTCAAATTAAGGTAATAGACCTGAAAATTTTTATTTGCTTCAGGAAAATTGGGGAAATTAAAGTTTGTTTTTTCCAATACTCCTAAAACTCCCTTCTCTTCCAGCAGCATCTCCACACTTAAATATGTTGTGCCAATTGGGGAATTTTTACTCACTTCCTTGAAAGTGAAATCAGATTGGTAAGAAGCAGAAGATTGAAGACCGGAAACTGACATGAGCATTTGATTTAATAGTAATAACGTTTCAAATGTAAAAGGGATAAATCAATTTTCCTAATTACCCTATAATTTTTATAGGGTAATAATAAAAAATAATTGCCCCCACCTTGAAAACGGCCTTAGCGGAAATTTGTAGTGACCTTGGGCTGTGGTATAAATTTTACCGATATTTGCCACCTGATTAAATCAAGCTATTGGAAAAGATGGAGGAGCAAAGACATTACATATTGATGGATTACATAGAAAAGTGGGTAGAAACCATGCTGTTGGAATCAGGGGTAAGTCATGAAACTGAGATCTATCTCAGGCTTTTGATACTTTTATTTGGCACCTTGTTTCTGGCAGGTCTTGTTTACCTGATTACCAAAAAAATCGTTATCCATTACATATATAAAGCATTCCGAAAATCACCTATTTCCTGGGATGATGTATTGGCAGACCAACAGGTATTCAACCACGTGGCCCATTTGTTACCTGCAATATTGATCAGGGAATTGACCCAAAGTATTTTCAGGGATTTTGACTACTGGAGCCCAATAGTTATCAAAATCACAGATGCCTACCTTGCCATAGTTACCTTACTTTTGGTGTTGGCCTTTTTGAAGGTGATTGAGTTTGGTTTTTCCAAAAAGGAAGCCTTTCAGGACAAACCACTCACCAGTTATTTCCAGCTTATAAGGATCATCCTGTATATTGCCACAGCCATTATGGTGCTTTCCATCCTTATGGGACGCTCCCCTATTTATTTCCTGAGCGCATTTGGTGCCATGACAGCCATTCTTATGTTAGTATTCAAGGACACCATATTGGGTCTGGTAGCGAGTGTGCAAATGTCCGCCAATGACATGGTAAGGGTCGGCGATTGGGTCGAGATGCCCAATTTCAATGCAGACGGAGATGTGGTTGCCATGAACCTCAATACAGTCAAAGTCCAAAACTGGGACAAGACCATCACTACCATTCCTACTTATTATTTCATTACCAACAGTTTCAAAAACTGGAGAGGCATGGTAGAAAGTGGTGGACGCAGGATTAAAAGATCCATTTTCATCAATAGTCAGACGGTAAAATTTGTAGATCCTGAAAAAAGAGAGTTTTTCAAAAGATTCCATCTATTATCTGAATTTATAGAAAAAAGACAGAAAGAAATAGAGGAATACAACCTGTCCAAAAAACTGGATCAGGACATCCTGATCAATGGCCGTAGAATGACCAATATTGGGGTTTTTAGATACTATTTGGAAGCTTACCTTCGCCATCACCCCCATATCCGGCAGGACATGACCATTATGGTGCGTCAGATGCCTGTAGGTGATGATGGCATTCCTATGGAAATTTATTGCTTTACCGACACTACAAAATGGGGCGAATATGAAGCCATACAGTCTGATATTTTTGACCACATTTTGGCTTCTGTTAAATTCTTCGACCTTGAAGTTTTCCAAGAACCTACCGGAAATGATTTTATCAGGGCTGCGGAAAAGTTCAGAGAAATGCCCCAATCTAAAAAAAGCTTGGAGATTAAAAATCATGATAATTGAATCAATACCGTTTAGCTAAGACTACAAGCTATTTCAACAAATGGAGCATCCAAAAACTTTGAGATTCAAAGCAACACCTGGTCAGAGTTTTCCGATAGGTCCTACACTCAGCAGCACAGGGGTAAATTTTTGTATTTTCTCAAAAAATGCCACTCTGGTAGAGCTGTTGATCTTTGAACATACCAATGACGTATTTCCTTCGGAGGTTTTTCCTCTGGATCCACAAAAAAACAAGACCTACCACTATTGGCATATCTTCCTGGAAGGGGCCCATGAAGGACTTATCTACGGATACCGCATCCATGGACCTTATGAACCGCACCTTGGACACAGGTTTGATGCTTCCAAAGTCATTTTGGATCCTTACGCAAAGGCAGTTGTTTTTCCCAAAAAATTCTTTCGAAAACCCCTGTCCAAGCTGGGCGAAGGTGGATTGCCCTTCTTAAAAAATGTGGTTACAGATCTTTCCAATTATGATTGGGAGGATGACAAGCATCCAAGAACTCCATTTTCAAGGACAGTCATCTATGAACTTCATGTGGGCGGATTTACCAAAGACCCATCCTCGGGGGTTTCAGAGAACAAAAGAGGCACTTTTCTGGGATTGATTGAAAAAATACCTTATCTCAAAGAACTTGGCATTACCGCCGTAGAACTTTTACCTGTTTTTCAGTTTGACAAACAAGATGCTCCTGAAGGACTAACTAACCACTGGGGCTACAGTCCAATTTCTTTTTTTGCTCCACACCAGAGCTACAGTACCCAGCCCAATTCCCTTGCCGTACTGGATGAGTTTCGGGACATGGTCAAGGCCCTACACCGGGCCAATATTGAAGTCATCTTAGATGTAGTCTACAACCATACCGGTGAAAACAAGGAAGATGGTCCTACTTACAGCTTTAGAGGTATAGACAACAGCATTTATTATCTTTTGGAGAAAGAGGATAAATCGAAGTATAAGAACTATTCAGGAACAGGAAATACACTAAACGCCAACCAGTCAATTGTCAGAAGGCTGATCCTTTCCAGTCTTCATTTTTGGGTTAGGGACATGCATGTAGACGGGTTCAGGTTTGATCTGGCCTCCATCCTTTCAAGAGATGAGAACGGCAAACCACTGGAAAACCCTCCCATTCTTTGGGATATTGAGTCAGACCCCATCTTGGCAGGCACCAAGCTGATCGCTGAGGCTTGGGATGCTGCAGGTCTTTATCAGGTGGGTAATTTCACAGGGGATTCCTGGAAGGAATGGAATGGAAAATTCAGGGACGATGTCCGGAGTTTCCTTAGGGGTGACGAAGGAAAAGTAAGCAGTTTTGTGACCAGAATCATTGGAAGTCCTGACCTCTATGCTGCCAAAAATAGGGAAGCTGAGCAAAGTATCAACTTCATTACCTGTCATGATGGATTTACCATGCAGGATTTGGTGTCCTACAACAAAAAACACAATTTAGCCAACAAAGAGGGCAACAGAGACGGGCACAATGACAACCTGAGCTGGAACTTTGGTACAGAGGGTCCCTCGGAGGATCCTTTTATCCTGAATTTACGGAAAAGGCAGGTGAAAAATTTCCATGCTATAAACATCCTCTCATTGGGAGCACCCATGCTCCTGATGGGTGACGAATTGGGACATAGTCAAAATGGCAACAACAATGCTTATTGTCAGGACAATGAACTTACCTGGATCAATTGGAACCTGCTGGAAAAAAACAAGGAACTTTTTCGATTCGTAAAAATCCTGATCCAGAAAAAACTCAAAAGAGAGAATGCACAACCAGGTTTCAATCTGAATTTACCGGAATTTCTGACACAAGCTATGATCACTTGGCATGGAGTAAGACTTGATCAGCCAGATTGGTCCAAAAAATCCCATAGCATTGCAATGACCATTACCTCCATAAGCCGTAAGGTTGCCATGCACTATATGATCAATGCGTATACACATGCCTTGGATTTTGAACTGCCCAAGCATATTGATGGAAAGGAAATCACGTGGAAAAGATGGCTTGACACTTCTTTACCTAGCCCGGAAGACATCTGTCTTTGGGCAGATGCGCCACCTATTTCTGAAGATTCGTATCATTTGCACGAGCACAGCATCGCCATTTTGATCTGTGCTATTCGCTAAGTCTCAAAACAAACCCGACTGAAGCAGTTTAAGTGCCTTTTCCAATTCATTATCCTCCTTGGCAAAGCAAAACCTGAGTATTTTGTGGTCCCTTTTGTCATGGTAAAATACAGACGTCGGGATACAGGCCACTCCTACTTCCTTGGCCATCCTGACTGCAAGATCATAATCTGATTCATCAGAAAGGTGCCCATAGGATGCACATTGGAAAAAACTTCCTTCAGCTGGTGTAAATTTCAATCCTGTACTTTCCAGTCCTTTACAGAAAAGGTCTCTTTTTTCCTCGTAAAAAAACCTGAGATAAAGGTATCTCGAAGGATCTTCCATGTAATCTGCCAAGGCATACTGAATGGGTGTCACTGTACTGAAAGTCAAAAACTGGTGGATTTTTCGGAACTCTGCACTCAACTTTTTCGGGGCCAGACAGAACCCGATCTTCCATCCTGTTATGTGGAAGGTTTTCCCGAATGATCCGCAGGCAAATGTTATTTTCCTCAATTCAGGATGGGTAAAAAGGGGGATGTGTGCTTTCCCTTCAAAAACTATATGTTCGTATACATCATCCGATACGATATAAATCTCTCTGCCCCTAACCAGATCTGCAAGCGTATCAATATCATTTTGGGTCCATACATAGCCTCCGGGATTATGTGGGGTATTGACCATGATCAGGCGCGTTTTGGGAGTAATGGCTTTTTCGACTTTTTCCCAATCCACAGAAAAATCAGGGATATTCAAGGCCACATACACCGGAACACCGCCATTGAGCCTGACAGCAGGTTCATAGCTGTCATATGCAGGTTCCAGCAAAATCACCTCATCTCCTGGTCGTACTACAGCTGTGATGGCCGCGTATAAAGCTTCAGTGGCACCCGACACAATGGTCACTTCTTCTTCCTGATCATAATCCACATCATATACAGAGAGGGTTTTCTTGGCCAATCTATTTCTCAGAGCGGGCACACCACTCATAGGGGCATACTGATTGTAGCCTTCATTCATATACTTGGTAACGAGATCCTGCAAGTATGGATAGCAATCAAACCCCGGATACCCCTGTGAGAGGTTGATGGCTTTATGATCAGCAGCCAACTTAGACATCACTGTAAAAATAGTCGTACCGACCTGAGGTAATTTGGACTTTATCATTTTGGTAATTGTGGATGATTTTTTTCTCAAACTAACCAATTTCTTCAAAATGAAAAATAAAATATAATCATTTATTCTTCCTTCATTATTCTACTATCAAAAAGATAAAGAATGGCACCAAATGCAACTACACCTAGACCAAATAGGCTTTCCATTGGTCTTTCATACAGCACAAAACCCATGACCCACAGGCTAAATACAATGTATATGTATTGAAGGATGGGTTTAAAGGGAGTTTGAAATCCAACAATAGACCTAACTTTAAGGGAAGCTGCTATGGTAAGGGTACCCATAAGTTGCAAAACCAAGCCTGTATAGACCAATACTGATTCAAATGACCCTGTCAGCACTAAGAGTAAGCTGATGGAAGCATTGAACCAAATTGCACGGACAGGAATCCCTTTTTTATTTTCCTTGGCCAAAGGTTGCCATAGTCTGTAGTCCTGGGCCATGGCCTGGGTAATACGTGGACCTACCCAAGTATATCCACTGATGGTAGCCAACAACTGTATACCGATAAACAAACTTACCCAAAATACGCCGCTTTGTCCAAAGAGATTTCCAAAAGCTACGGTAGCCACATCTACCTGACCTTGGAGATCTTCCAGCCTGGCATGCTTCAGGAAAACCAGCTGCAACAATACATACAAGACCATTACCAAAAGACTGGCACTCACCAATGCCTTGGGAAGGCTTTTGGAAGGTTCTTTGATTTCTCCGATAATATAAGCGGCAGAGTTCCAACCGGTATATGCAAAAAACACATAAACCAGTGAAACGGCAAATCCCGGTTTCAATAAATCCCCCGACCATCCGGATGTAAAATCCAATGCATTGGCATCCAATGTTGGTTGATGTACAAAACCAAGAACGATCAGAGCACCTACAAAAAGCAACTTGATGGCAGTGAGGACATTCTGTACCCTACCGGACTGTTTGAGGGTATAGGAATGAAAAAAGCTGATCAGTAAAATCACGGCAATTCCCATCCCAAAGCTTGCATTTGGTCCTATTATAGGTTGCCAATAAGCTGCCATGGCCATAGCTGCTATTGCGATTGGGGCAGAAAAGCCTACTCCCAGAGATATCCAGGCATAAATGTATCCTACGCTTGGGTGGATGATTTGGGATAAAAACACATAATCCCCACCTGATCTCTTGAAGTGGGTACCCAGTTCGGCATACACAAAAGCACCGATCAGTGCCATACCCCCGCCGAGAATCCACAAGGATAAAATTGTCCATGTATTGGTATTGGAAAACAATTGAAACCCCAAACTGGTAAAAACCCCAGTTCCAACCATATTGGCTACAACAAGGGCAGCGGCTGTTTTCCAGCCGATCCGATCTTTATCAAGGACAGACATCCATGAAAAATAAGTGATCTTTTTGAAATTTTTAAAAACTGCCTCTGATATTGTTTCTAAGTACACATATTTATTTTATGTATATCCGCAATTAGACGACCTGGCAAAGAAGATAATGTTTTAGGGATTTATTATTTACCAGCCTTGAATTTCATTCCCTTGGTTCTTCTTTGGCTTATGGCTACTTTTGCGCGGATTATTTTATTTTACAGAGAGCGCATATAAACCCAATAATACTACAATGAGAAACATCAAACTGGTCGAAGTGAGGTCTGAAATAGCTGCCGGCACACGTGGAGCCAGCCTGGGCATAGATGCCTTAAAAATTGCCAGTCTGGACAAAACCTCAGACTTTTTCACAAAATTTGACCCTATCAATGTGCCCGATGCCAATAATTTTCTTTGGAGAGGAAACAAACATCCTCATGCCAAGTACATTGATGGAGTGTACCAAGTGCTAAAAAATGTCTACAACACCATAGAGTCCCTGAGAATGGAGAAAATTTTCCCGATAGTCCTGGCAGGAGATCATTCCACTGCAGCTGGGACGATTATGGGAATCAAGGCTGCCCATCCCGAAAAAAGACTTGGCGTCATTTGGATAGATGCCCATGCGGATCTCCACACTCCCTTCACCACTCCATCTGGAAATATGCACGGAATGCCATTGGCCATGTGCATTCAGACCGACAACCTCGATTGCCAGGTCAATGAACCTATGGAGGAAACCCTGCAATATTGGGAAAAAATCAAGAAAATAGGTGGAGATGCCCCAAAGATAAATGCAGAGGACATCGTCTTTATAACAGTAAGAGATACTGAGGAACCGGAAGATTACCTCATTCAAAAATACGGCATCAAAAACTTCCCTACTTCTGAGGTAAGACAAAAAGGTGTGGCCCAAATTGCCAGAGAGGCTTTGGAAAGGTTGAAAAGCTGCGATCAGATCTATATTTCTTTTGATGTGGACAGCCTGGATTCTTCCATTTCTGTGGGCACGGGAACTCCCGTTCCGGATGGATTGTCAGTAGAAGAGGCTTTACAGCTCAATGCCGAATTGATCAAGGACAAAAGGGTCTGCTGTTGGGAAATCGTAGAAGTCAACCCAACCTTGGACTCTGAAAACCTAATGGCAGAAAATGCCTTTGACATATTGGAAGCAACCACACAATCTCTCGTCGAAAATTTCTAAGAAAAACATATTAAACCAAACATGGAACTTCAGGAAAAGATCATCATTACCCTAAAAGAAGCATTCAAATCACTTTTTGATCATGACCTCACTGTCGAAGACCTGTCCCTCCAGCCTACTAGAAAAGAGTTTGAGGGCACTTTCACCTTTGTGGTTTTTCCATTTCTGCGGGTGACCAAACTCAACCCGGAAGCATCCGGTAACAAGCTTGGGGAATACCTGGTAGAGCATTGTGATGAAGTCATCGCTTTCAATGTGGTCAAGGGATTTTTGAACATCTCTGTAAGTGAATCTTCATGGATGTCCGTTTTCCAAAACATCTACGCCAATCCCAACCCTGCTTTACTTCCCTCCAATGGCAAGAAAGTGATGGTGGAGTACAGCAGCCCCAACACCAACAAGCCGCTGCATTTAGGACATTTGAGGAATAATTTTCTGGGATTTGCTGTGTCCCAAATCCTTGAAGCCAACGGCTATGAGGTGATCAAAGCCAATTTGGTCAATGACCGCGGAATTCACATCTGCAAGTCTATGGTGGCCTATAAGCACTTTGGCAATGAAGAAACTCCGGAATCCAGTGGCTTGAAAGGAGATCACTTGGCAGGGAAATATTATGTCATTTTTGACAAAGAATACAAGAAGCAAATCAACGAACTGAAGTCTCAGGGACAAACAGAGGAAGAAGCAAAGAAGAATGCTCCACTGATGATGGAAGCTCAGGAAATGCTCAGGCTATGGGAAGCGGGAGAACCCAAGACGGTTGGACTCTGGAAAAAAATGAACAACTGGGTGTACGAGGGATTTGAGCAGACCTACAAGAAAATGGGGGTCAGCTTTGATAAATTCTACTATGAATCAGACACCTACCTTTTGGGCAAAGACATCGTAGAAGAAGGCCTGAAAAAAGGTGTGTTTTTCAAAAAGGAAAACGGATCGGTATGGGTAGACCTTACAGATGAAGGCTTGGACGAGAAACTTGTTCTGAGAGCAGATGGCACTTCTGTTTACATCACCCAGGACCTTGGAACGGCGGATTTGAAATACAATGATTTCAGTATTGATAAATCCGTGTATGTGGTCGGGAATGAGCAGGATTATCATTTTGATGTGCTTTTCAAAATCATGCGAAAGCTGGGCAGACCCTATGGAGATGGTCTGCACCATCTTTCTTATGGGATGGTGGACCTCCCTACCGGAAAAATGAAATCCAGGGAAGGAACCGTGGTGGATGCCGATGACCTGATTCAGGAAATGATAGATACTGCCGAAAGCCACACCAAGGAACTTGGAAAAATAGACGGCTTCAGCGAAGATGAGGCCAATTCCCTTTATGAAACCCTAGGTTTGGGTGCCCTGAAGTATTTCTTGCTTAAAGTAGACCCTAAGAAAAGAATGCTTTTCAATCCCCAGGAATCAATAGAATTCCAAGGTAACACCGGGCCTTTTATCCAATACTCCCATGCAAGAATCGCCTCTATTTTGAGAAAAGCCAATCAGGTGGGCATTGATTACAGAACGGATGGATTTGATGGATTGACCAAGCTAGAGCCTACAGAAAGAGACCTGATTGTATTGCTGAATGACTTTGGAAAAAAACTCAGGCTGGCTGCTGAGGACTATTCTCCGGCTATCATCGCCCAGTACCTGTTTGATTTGGCCAAAGAATACAACAGGTTTTATGCAGAACTTTCTATCTTCAACGAAGCTGATACCAAAGTCCAGTCATTTAGAATTGCACTTTCTGCCCAGACAGCAAAAACAATCAAGGCAGGCATGAAGTTACTTGGAATAAATGTCCCAGACAGAATGTAATTTACTATGAAAAACATCTATTCAATCCTTATCCTTCTTGTATTGGCCTGCACATCCAGTGCCATCAAAGAAAATCCCCTATCCCCAAATGAAGAAATTATGGAAAAATCTATCTATGACTTCAAGATCAATGATATTGATGGAAAAGAAGTTGACTTCTCCCAGTTCAAGGGCAAGAAGCTACTTTTGGTCAATGTGGCTTCCAAATGCGGCTACACCCCTCAATACGCCGACCTTCAAAAACTTCATGAATTACATGGGGACAAAGTGACCATCATAGGTTTTCCTGCCAATAATTTTGGCGGTCAGGAACCCGGAAGCAATGATGAAATCAAGCAGTTCTGTTCAGAAAATTATGGTGTCACCTTCAAAATGATGGACAAGGTTTCTGTCAAAGGAGTGGATAAGCACCCTCTTTACAGGTGGCTTTCCGACAAAGACCTCAATGGCTGGAATGACAAAGAACCAAGTTGGAATTTCTGTAAGTACCTGATTGATGAAGAGGGTAAACTGGTGAAGTTTTTCCCATCTTCCGTAAATCCGGTTTCTGAAGAAATCACCTCTTTGATTGCAGCTTAAGTTACATTCATTTCCCATTTATGACCTGTTTTCTTTATTGGAAACAGGTCTTTTTATTAGTTTTACAGAAAAAACAGTGGACATTTCCCTTACCAGCAAAAAACAAGCTTGGCTTCATGCCATCAGACTGCGAACTTTACCTTTGGCCTTATCCAGTATTTTGATGGGGTCATTTTTAGCAGCATATCATGGCCAGTTTATCTGGGAAGTATTCCTATTGGCATCCCTCACAACGATCTTCCTGCAAGTACTTTCCAATCTGGCCAATGACTATGGGGACAGCGTACACGGTGCAGACAGTCTGGACAGAAAAGGACCAATCAGGGCTGTGCAGTCTGGGGTGATTTCCCTGAATGAAATGAAACAGGCCATGATTATTTTGGGTGTTTTGTCCTTTCTTTCCGGGCTGAGCTTGTTGTATATTTCACTTGGGGACTGGAAATTGTTCTTTTTGTTTCTTGGTCTGGGTTTGCTGGCCATATATGCTGCTGTCACGTATACCTCAGGCAGCAAGCCTTATGGCTATATCGGTCTTGGGGATATCTCGGTCTTTATTTTTTTTGGTCTCTTGGGAGTAGCCGGCACTTATTTCCTTCATACGCTCAGTTTCGATCTGATCATATTGCTGCCAGCTATTGCGCTGGGTTGCTTTAGCACAGCTGTTTTGAATATCAATAATATCAGGGACATTGACTCTGATATTTTGGCCGGCAAGAGGTCTATTCCTGTTCGTATCGGGAGAAAAGCTGCTGTTTCTTACAACTGGGCTTTGATACTGTTGGGCAATCTTTTACTTCCAGTATTTACTTTCTATACCAGTCAATGGACGGTGATGCTTGCATGGCTGGTATTGCCTTTTATGCTTTATATTGGAATGGGTATTCAGCGGAAAAAAGAAGCTGCGGAGCTGGATCCTTTTTTGAAAAAAATGGCCATTTCCACCTTAATATGGGTTCTTCTGTTTGGTTTGGGTTTGGTAATCGCTTAAAGCACAATGGAAAGCGCCGAGGCCTTCTCGATGGTTTCTTATTTCCCCTAAGTTTTGCTGATATCGCAGGAATTACCCTAACCCTTGAGGTATTTCAATCCTCGAGGGTTTTTTCATGTGCCAGCAAATAGCCTCAGTATTGTTTCATGCCACGAGCGCAACGACTCCGCAACGGACGGCAACGAAAACTGATTTGGTTCAAGACTTAATCTTGGACCCTTTTAGTGTCTTTCCGGCCCCTGTTAGTGTCTTCACTAACAGCTTTCTCTTTCCCATCAATTTCGCTTAACGCTTAACACTTAACCCTTAACTCCTTTTCACTAATAACTATTCACTCTTCACTTTTACCTCCCGCAGATCACGCTGATATCGCAGATTTTTGGATAATATCTAGGAATAATATCTATGAATATCTACCAGTATCCATCAATATCCCAATCCCTTGACTTAGAAACCAAGCATTCAACTTAGTCAAACCAATATTTCAATTTATCCCGAATCGTTTCACTCTCGGGATCTCCGCTTCACTTCGATTTCAATTAAACATCACCCCAAATCAATTAAACAGTTAATCAATTCCACAATTAACCAATTCCAAATTTAAACAATCCCCTCCGTATTCGCCTCTTCTCATCCACGGCCCACCATCCTCTTTCCCGTATCCACTTATCCCTCGGCCGTGCAATGGCCTTTGATTTACGATGACTATGGGTTGCGGCGCAAAACGGTTTGAGAAAATTAATGGTTGATTACGCGCCTTACCCATGGCTACCAACAGGCAGCCCCCTTGGGGCTATTAATTCATCCTTCCTCCATCATCCTTCATCCTTTTCATTTTACCCTCAACAACCTACCCTCATCAGTTAATCAATTACACAATTAAACCTTTTCCCTTTCCCGGGTTCCCCGTTTCTTTACGATTTCGCATACCTCTTTTTTCCTAAAAAAATCAAAGCTGACGCAGCTAAAAAAACAATGATGTAGATGTAATAAACCAATTCGCTCTGCATCAGACCAAAATGCTGAAAATACCTTTGGGCTATCCAACTATCAGTATTTTGAAGAATATATTGATCTAAATCCTCGACATTGATTTTAAACCAAAATTTCGAAAGCAACAAACTCAATAAAGAGAGAACCCATATATCCTTATTGACCAAAGAATACCTTCGTAGTCCTTTTAGCACCAGTAAGACCATAAAGGGTATTGCTTGAACCCACCAATAAGCATCTGCATAAAAAACCAATATCATTATCAGAATAAAAACCACCATAAAGCCCAAACCTAGTTTCCCCGCTTCTCTGCAAATCCTGGAAAAAAATACAAGAATAATAGGTATCAATATTCCATAAAAAGCAAATTGACTGATCAAAAACATTAGTGGTCTTTCAGCCCCTTGTACCGCAATCCCTTTGAGGAAGTCCACTATTCCAAATTCCGACTTCCCTACAGATAGCAGGGAAATAATCAGAAAATAAACAGCTACACTTGTCGCAAGGTAAGCAAGTCTCTCTGGCTTCATCCGCTTTTGCAATAGCTGGAATGATTTAATCCATGAAACCCCTGATGCATTAAGGCCGAAATAAACCATAGATGCCAAAGTTAAAAGCCCCAAACCAAACCAAATTACGCCATGCTCCGTCCCTGTAAAATAAACACCTATCAAAGTCAGTACACAGCACAGGACTGTGGGAATAAGGTAAATGCCCAACAAGGAATTTTCATTTTCCCTGAATACGATTTTGTCACTGGGTAAGAATATCAAAACCATTCCTATTGGGAACAAGGTAGGCCAGACAAAGCCTCCGATCAGAGATACCAAAAACAATTTGGTTTTTTCGTAACGAATGAAATAATTGGCTTGCCCGATTCCCAGGACCAATGCAAAAAGACCTGGATGAAATGCTTCATACCAAGATATTTTTAGGACAAGGAAATTCCCAAACAACAAAACAAAACCCAGAATCTCCATGCTGACAGAAGACCTGAGCTTTTTGGTGAGCTTGAAATACCAATAACAACCTAGCAGCAAAATGAGAAAATTAAAAATCAATATCCCATGTAAGAGACTTTCAGGGTCCATGTCAAAATCAAAAATGACAAAAATGGAATTGACCAAAGCATAGGGCAGAATCCGGTGTATGACAAAAGCATCGTATCCTTCATCATCAAACTGATCGGTAAAACCCTCTGCAACAATCCGTAGAGGAACTCCTTCCAAGCCTGCACCTTCATTGATGGGGACTTTTTCACCTTGAATCTGAAACACAACTACTGCCAATAGAATGGCAATGAGTAAAAACCTGATCATGGACAAAAAACACTTAAAAGGGTGATTGATTTGCAGGGCTCAATTTAGGACAAAGTAGTTTAAAAAAAAGCAGCTTCTGTTTTTTCACCTCAAAAGTTTCGTAATTCACACGAATAATTCACCATTTGTAAGTTATCCTGTACATTTCATTCTAATACTCTATTACTTCAAAACAAAAAACAATGACCAAAACCTATTTTAACCTATTCTTCCTTTTGGTGCTCTGCTTCAGTGCAAAAGCCCAGACCGACACCATCGAGGTATACTCCAAGGCCATGGATAAAACTCTTAAA
This sequence comes from Arthrospiribacter ruber, assembly GCF_019343195.1. Classification (GTDB taxonomy): domain Bacteria; phylum Bacteroidota; class Bacteroidia; order Cytophagales; family Cyclobacteriaceae; genus Arthrospiribacter; species Arthrospiribacter ruber. The sequence continues at coordinate 659,888 of NZ_RPHB01000001.1, read as the reverse complement.
GCAGCTGTGGTGCGCCCTGCGGGTTATAATGCAAAGGGAAAGGCCTTGCCCAGCATTTATGTGCTTCACGGAGGTTCGGGAGCTTTTTCAGATTGGCATGACAAAGTGACCAAGCCTGGACTCCTTCAAAACTTGGCCGACCAATATGAGGTTCTTATAGTCACTCCCGGTGTAGGGCCCTCTTCCTACTATTGGGACAGCCCCAATCAGGATTCTGTAAGGTATGAGACATATATTTCACAGGAACTTATCCCCTATGTAGACCAGACTTACAATACCATCAAAAACCGGGAAGGCCGGGCCATAACAGGATTATCCATGGGAGGACACGGCTCCATGCTTATTTCTTCCAAGCATCCTGAGCTTTTTATTGCTGCAGGAAGCATGAGCGGCGTGATGAATATAGATGTGAGTCTTTGGAAGGTTGATGAAAATTTTGCCAATACTATCCTTCAAAGAACTTTAGCGTCTATTGGAGACTTCAGGAGAGAGGCACCTTTTTCTGAATTCACCGCTGTAGGACTTACTGACAGAATGAAGGACAATGGCATCGCTATTCTTATAGATTGTGGAGTGGATGATTTTCTGATTGCTACCAATAGGCAGATCCATCAGATTTTACTTGACAAAAACGTCGATCACGAATACACCGAAAGACCCGGGGCCCACACCTGGGAATATTGGACAGAAGCATTGCCTGCACATTTTCTTTTTATAAACAGAGAGTTTGATAAGAGACTGGGAAGAAACCAAAATTGATTTTAACTCTAGGAAGCTAAGTATATATTTGTCTGCTAATAAGCTAAATGTCAAATGAAGTTTCCACTTGCTGAACATAAATATTTCATGCTCTTTATGGTACAAGTCTTACTGAGCATGAAATTATATGGGCAAAATCCCCCGATCATAATCCATTCTGATATTGACAGGTTTTGGGTAGCCTATGACCAGCTGAAGGATTCCAACAACTACCAAGATTCTGTTTTCAGCATACAAACCCATTACATTGACAAAGCTTCGCCTGGTTTGCGTGAGTTTATCAAAGCCCGTGACATTTCAGCAGAATCCTTGATCAATAGGATCAAAACAGCCCCAAATTACTGGGAAACTGTACGGCCAAATACATATTTGGTAAAAAACTATCAAAAGGAAATTGCATCACAGCTGGACCTTTTTCGTTCGGAACTCAAATCCTTCAGAGACCCCATGATTTGCTTTGCCATAGGGCAACTTTCAACTGGTGGTACTGTTAAAGGCAGATGGCTTTTGATAGGTACGGAAATGGTGACTTCGGACAGCTTGACTGACAAGTCTCAACTAACTGACTGGCATAAAAATGTATTGCCCAAAGAGCCAAAAATACTGGAATTTACGGCCCACGAGCTGGTCCATACCCAGCAGAGATTTGGCTTGGGGTATATCATTGGATATTTTAGAAACAGGCTTTTGACCATGACCATCACCGAAGGCGCTGCTGATTTCGTGTCATATACCATTACCGGACTCAATATCAATGAAGATATCTATCCCTATGGATATGAAAATGAGGAAGCCCTATGGAAGGAATTTTCAGAAGAAATGTATGGAAATGCATATTTAAAATGGCTTTATGGAGGGGATTCCAATAAAGATAGGCCTGCGGACTTAGGTTACTTTATAGGTTTTAGAATCTGCGAGGCATACTACAATCAGGCGAAAAACAAGAAGAGAGCGCTCAATAAAATTGTCAAAACCAATAATTATCGCAGGTTATTGAGAAAAAGTGGTTATGCAGAGAAATTTGATTGAAGTACAAAATAAGCTTCAAGCCCTGCTCTTTAAAGCAGGGCTATATTCAATATTTATTTCACTTAAATTCCAGCTTTACTGAACCTCCGGCACTGGCCATAGCCACTGGAATTCCTCCACCATTAAGTTTACCCCTTACCGTATTAGATGAGATTTCCCCCTCGAAATTTTCCAATTTTATTCTTGAAGAAGTCCCGCTCAGGTTAAGGTCCATTCCTTCGCCTTTGGGCAATACAGCTGTTATTCCTCCACCGCTTGTCTTTAAGTTAACTTCTCCTTCTAAGCTCACCAGATTGGCGCGGATACTTCCTCCTGATGTATTGGCCGTCAAGCTACCTGCTATATCCTCCAGTGTAAGGCTTCCACCTGACGAACTGACTTTAAGGCTCCCTACCAAATCAGAGACTTTTATCGAACCTCCACTAGAGGCAATGTCCAAATTCCCTACAAAGCTGGACACAGAAAAACTCCCACCAGAACTCTTGGCATCAAAACCTCCGGCACAATCTATCACCTGAATGCTTCCCCCGCTACTGGCCAAAGAATGATTCCCATCCAATCCCACAAGGGAAATGCTTCCTCCAGCAGATTTTAATTTTGCAGATGTCCTTTCAGGCACGAAGAGTTCAAATCTGAAATTCAGATTGTTCCGTCCTGAACTCCAGCCTATCCTGCTTCTTGTTTTCATCTCTACGAAAATCAGATCACCATTTTGACCAATGTTAAAATCTATGTCTTCCAGTAAAGCCGCAATATCAGATTGGAATGGATCTACTGGCTTTCCATTTCTCGTCACAAATACATCGACCTGAACCTGATCATACTCCCATGATTCTACCTGAATACTTGCCCCTGCAGTGGTCATGTCTATTTGAGCATCACCAGAGACATCAAACAATTCAGAAATGTAAGGATCATTATTGATGGGACTTTTGGCCATGACTACCATTGGCAAGGCCATAAAATAAGCGAGAAAGATATAAACAGCGTGTTTCATAGTTTTTGAATTGATGTGTGTCTACAAAGTATACGAGTTTTATGCCAGTTGAAAAAAAGGCCTCACAATGCTCAAAATGCGCGATAACTCAATAGCAACTGCTACATACTGTACGTTTTTTGTTCGTATTCGAACAAATCAGATAAAAAACAATCCTCCGTCTTCCAATACCTCCTTATATCTCTTTTGATCAAATTTATACAAATAGGGTGATTTATGCGCTACACCTTTTTTGACTTCTTTGAGGCGGATCACAATTCCGGTTTTTAGGATCTTTTTCTGAAAATTCCTTGGGTCAATTTTTTTATCCAAAATTGCCTCGTACATGCGCTGCATATCCGGCATGGTAAATTTTTCCGGCAAGAGATTAAGTCCTATTGGCTGAAAACTCAATTCTAGCCGAAGTGCCTTTAAGCCTTTGTTCAGAATGTCATTATGATCAAAAAGTAATTCAGGAACATCTATGAGGTCATACCACTCGCATTTATCTGTAAACTTGTCAGGATTGGGGAACACCTTTTCATAATCTACCAAGGCATAATAGCCTATAGACACTACTCTTTCCTGAAAAACCTCCTCATCCAACATGTGGGACAATTTCTTCTGTAAAGCCAGATTATCGTACCTTTTGACCTTTCCGAAAGTATGAAACTGTCTCAAAAATATCTTATCCAGTCCAGTACGCTCTTTAAGAACCCTTACTGCGGCATCATCTACGGATTCATCTTGTTTGACAAAGCCGCCTGGCAAGCTATACTCTTCCAACCCTTTCCATTTCAGAAGCAGCACTTTCAATGTACTGTCGTGAAATCCAAAAATAACACAATCCAAACTTAACTGGGGGATGACATCTAAACTATCATCTGCTCCGCTTTTTTTATTTTTTTCCGACATTTCCTGAAATTGAGGCTCTAATTAAAAGCAGAATATTTAAAATTACTAATCAAAACAAAAATACACCATTCAAAAATTAAGATCATTGCCACTTTGGTGAATGGATATATTTGTAATACAACATGACCAACCTTTAAGAATATATGATCAAACATCTATTATCCTCATGTACACTTGGTATTTTGCTCAGTACCACTTCTTTTGCTCAAAGTATAGATGGTTTTGCAAAGTCAAGTGAAGACAAGCAAAAATCAGTAGAAACCAAATTCAAGGAATCTGTAGACTTTGGCAGGTTCAAAACCCACCTAGAAGCCATCACTTCTGATCCACACCCGGCAGGAAGTACTGCAAATGATAAGGTAAAAGATTACATGGCTGAATCCATGAAGAAAGCAGGTTGGGATGTGAAAATCTACCCTTATGACGTGTATCTTACCATTGGCCAGGGTGAATCTGCCGTAGAATTAGTGACACCTATAAGACAGCCCCTCAACCAACAAGAATACGTATTGCCTGACAACCCCTACTCTTTGCATCCGGATCTGAAAAAAGGCTGGAATGCATTTTCCGGAAGTGGTGATGTGACCGCAGAAGTTGTTTATGTCAACTATGGCACCAAAGCAGATTTTGAGAAACTCAAAAAAGAGGGGATTGATGTAAAAGGTAAAATCGCCATTGCCAGGTATGGCGCCAACTTCCGTGGATATAAAGCCAAGTTTGCTGAAGAGTATGGAGCTGCCGGCTTGATAATCTATACAGACCCCGGAGATGCCGGATACATGAAAGGCCTGGTTTATCCTGATGGCCTCTATTACAATGAAAGTTCAATACAAAGAGGGTCCTTGCTCACCGCTCCATGGACCGGAGATGCGCTGACACCTTTTGAACCGGCATTACCCTTAGATGGTAAAACAAAAGTAAAAAGAATCACTCCAGAAGAAGCTGGACTCCACACCATTCCTGTAACGCCAATACCTTATGGATCTGCAAAAGAGATTTTTTCCAGGATGAAAGGAAAACCTGTATCAGGAGACTGGCAGGGTGGTCTGCCTTATACCTACAGGTATGATGGTGGAGAAGAACTTCTGGTCAGGTTGATGGTCGATCAAGAAAGGGGTTATGTCAGGGCAAACAATGTGATAGGCACGTTAAAAGGCGAAACCAATCCAGACGAATGGGTGATCTTAGGTTGTCATTTTGATGCTTGGTCATTTGGTTCCACAGATCCTAATTCAGGAACTGCCATGCTTTTGAGTATGGCAGAGACTTTGGGCAAAATGGCAGAGCAGGGCAATAAACCTGGAAGATCAATTATGATCGCACATTGGGATGCCGAGGAACATGGGGTAATAGGATCCACAGAATGGGTAGAGCAGTTAAGAGAGGAACTCGGAGCAAAAGCTGTGGCATATATCAACCTTGATGCAGCTGTGGCAGGACGGCACTTTGGAGGATCTGCCTCACCATCAATGAAAAAAATCATGATGGACGCAGCAAAAGAAGTAGCCTATCCGGACTCTTCCAAAACCGTTTATGAGGTTTGGGCTAGGGGCAATGAGGAGCCAAATATCGGAAATTTAGGAGGGGGATCAGACCACATTGCCTTCTATATGCATGTAGGTATACCTTCTATCAATGCTGGTGCGGGTGGACCTACCCTATACCATACCAACTATGACGATCTCTATTTCTATGAAAACTTCGCTGACCCAACATGGAAAATGGGCGGTACTGTAGAGCAGGTAATTGGAATCATGGCTTTGAGATTGGCAAATGCAGATCTAATCCCTTATCAGTTGAGCAGGTATGCCAAGGATTTGCAAACCCATTTTGAAAGTGCAGAAAAGCAGGTAAAAGGATTTGAAAAAGAATTTGCAGGTTTCACCAAATCAGTAAAAGCCATTGAAGAGCTAAAATCAGCATCTGAAAACCTCGAATCAAAAATTGAATCAGCTCTGGCATCCGGTGCACTTGATGCCAAAAAAGCCAGATCCATCAACAAGGATCTGATGACCTTGGAAAAAAGCTTTATCGATCCTAAAGGCATGTATTTTGGAGATTGGTACAGGTCTCTTTATGCCTCTACAGATCCTTTTAGCGGATATGCTTCTTGGGTACTTCCAGGGATACAATATGAAATCGAACTCAAATCAAGCGAAAAATTAGAAGAATGGGATGAGCGCTACTCAGCGGCCATTCAGGACCTTAAAAAGAAAATGGAAGCCCTTGCTTCAAAAATCTAAAAAAAAAAATGCCGGATTTTCATCCGGCTTTTTTTATTTGGCTAATGAGGATTAGATAATAGTGATTAGTGGATAGTGAATTGTAAATAGTAAGAAGTTAATAGTTAAAAATTAATGCCGTGTAGTGGATAGAGAGCTTTGCTGAATGTAGGCGGCAATCGACAGACCACCTAAGTATATGATTACTAAAGTTACTTATAACCCTTCTTTGTACATTGTACTTGGTACTTCGTACTTCAACAAGTCCACAGACCACCGAAGCCAATCGTTACTATAGTTCCTTACGCTATCTCAATTCTCACATCTCAAGCCTCATCTCTCTTTTCTCACATCTCCAGTCTCACTTATCTCTTTCCCCGAAACAGCTCATACTTCAACAGCCTGCAATCTATCGTACCATTATAAAATTCTATCCTTTGGGATGTTCTCAAGCCTATTTTTTTGGCCAATGGGAGATTGCCTGTAAACACAAAGCCCGTATAACCAGGGCATTTTTGTTTCATAAAATCACCCATTCTTTGATATGTCTCCGGCAACTCGTTTTCCTCCCCTAATCTTTCTCCATACTCAGGATTAAAAAACACAACACCTTCTTTTCCCTCAGGAATAGGAGTATCTGCAAAATCACATTGTTCAAATTCAATGATATCTGCTACTCCTGCTGTCTCAGCATTTTCCTTAGAATACAACACGGCCTGCATGCTGATATCAGAAGCGATGATTTTAAGGGAAGGATTTACAAAAACTTTTCTCTCCATTTTCGCTCGGATCTTCTGGTAAATCTCCTCATCATATCCAAGGATATGCATAAAGGCATAATGGTCCCTAAACCAACCCGGAAACCTATCTGTGGCAATCAGAGCCGCTTCAATGGCCAAAGTTCCTGAGCCACACATTGGGTTTATAAATGGACTACTCTTGTCCCATCCGCTGGCATAGATGGTAGCTGCCGCCAAAGCTTCCAGCATAGGCGCATCTCCGGGGATCTTTCTATAGCCATGTTTGGCCAATGTCTCACCAGAGGTATTGATATACAAGGTGGCCTGGGTATCCTTCCAAAACATCTGGAAAACTGCCCCTTGTAATTCAGATCCGGAATCCGGCCTAACACCTGAGGCTTCTCTAAAACGATCCACAATGGCATCCTTTATCCTAACATTCACAAATAAGGGATTGTCCACAGAAGGATTGTCAACCGTGGAAATCACAGAAAAGTAAGCGCTTTCATTGATATAGTCTTCCCATGGGATCGTCTTGACCCTTCTGTAAATATCATCCGCCTTATGTAAGTAAAATGATTTGATTTCATAAAGTACATGGCTGGCTATACGTAAATGAAGGTTGAGCGAGATACAATCATTGAGTGAAGCTTCCAGCTCAACAAATGTTCTTTCCACTGCCACAGGCATGAATCCAAGGTCCAAAATCTCCTTTTCCAAATAGGGAGCAAACCTGTCTTTACAGGTCACCACCACTTTTCCTTTTTTATCGAAATCAATCATAGGGCAAAACTACGCAATTGCCCCATAACCCCTTGCATCTATTTGAAAAATCACTCGGGTTCTATAAACACCGAAGTAGATAGAAAAGGACTTACCATAAAATAACCCAATGCTTCAGTATCTCCTCTGACTAACCTGATGTTTGAAGCCGGATTTTGAGGTGGTGGACTAAATAGTCCCCCATCATTAAATAATAATCCCACCAGTTGGTTGAGATAATTATAAGCATCCCGATTGAGCCTAAACAATTCCAACCTTACCCTATCATTGGCTCTGAAGGGAAAGCCACCTAACTCAAACCCTCTGTTTAGAATCGATGTTCCAAAAGTATCATCAAAAAGCAGGTAATCATTTCTATTGTTGAGTAAGGTATCGTTTCTTACCAGCCTGATCCTGTAGAAGTTATTATCTCTAAATGGAATATCTCCATATACTGTAATGTAATAGCCTTCTTCCCTGAATACCCTTGCATCTTTGAACTCGTACTTCACACTATCCAAAGTGGGCGGTGCCAACATCGTTCCCGTTGATTTGTATTCACTATCACCTACGATGACATTGAGTTCGTAGCTCTCCCCCACTCTTCCACCAAAATTGTTGATTGGTAGATAACGGCCAGATTGTGCAGAAAACCTAAAATCTATGGAAATCCCAGTATTGACATTGGTCACAGAAACTTGGGCGTCTTCCACGATCTCATTGGGCTCCTCATCATAATAGTCTTTTGAATAAGAGACTTTCACGAAATTGACTGCTCCATTATCCGTCCAAAATGCCTCTATTACCGGTTTCCTGTCAGTGGTCCTAAGGTCAATAAATACTTCTTCCTGACAGGAAAACAAGACTGTCGATATAATCAAAGCTATGTACAATCGGTATTTCATGATCAAAACTGAAAGTTATATGTCAAAGCAGGTAAAAAGGTGAAAAGGTATGTCATTACCACTCCAGGTCTGCGGCTGGATATTTCTTCTCCCATTCCCGGGTCAAAGTTGATCTGCTCATTGATGATATCAGTAAACTGATAGGCAAATGGATTTTTTCTGCCATACAGGTTATAAATACTGAAATTCCAGCTTCCTCTCCATTTTCTTCCTTTGTCTGCGTTTTTCCAGGTGACGCTGGCATCCATACGGTGATAATCCGGAAAGCGGTCTGCATTTCTTTGACTGCCATATAAGGGCAGTCTTTGATTGTCAATTTCATAAGAACCTATTGGGAAGGTTACTGCTTGTCCAGTAGTGTAAATAAATGTGAGACCGGCAGACCATCGTTTATCAAATTCATGATTGACCACCAAAGTAAGGTCATGAGGTCTGTCAAAGCGTGGATTGTACCATCTGTCATCACTGATACCTTCAATTCTTCGCCAGGTTCTCGAATAAGTATAACTCAACCATCCTGTAGTTTTACCTATGTTTTTCCTTGCCAAAAATTCAATTCCATAGGCATATCCATTGCCTGTGAGGAGCTCTGTTTCCACATTGTCGGTCAAAATCACACTTGCCCCTTGTCTTAGGTCGACCAGATTTTGAAAGTCTTTGTAATATCCTTCTAGGGAAATCTCCCAAGTGTCCCTATTCAGGTTTTTGAAAACCCCTATGGAAACTTGATCTGCTCTAATGGGAGGGATAAAAGCATCAGCAGGCACCCACCTGTCCAAAGGAAGTCCGGCTGAATTATTGGTCGCAACCTGAATGTACTGAAAGGTTCTATTGTACGCAGCTTTTATGGAAAGATTTTCTTGCATCAAATACCTAAAAGACACCCTGGGCTCCAATCCTTGATAAAACTTCATATTTTCCAATCCCGAAAAACTCAGTGTATCACTGATATTGGATTCCGGATTGGGAAAGGGATCTTCATAAATATATTGTACGCCCCTGCCTACTCTATTGTAAACACCCCACCTCAATCCCGCCTCTGCACGCAAACGGGAAGTAATGTCTGTGGTCGCTGAGAAAAACACATTGTTCTGCCAACCATTTCTTGGATTGGTCAAAATCGGCTCTATGGCCGAACCAGGGGCCGGTTCAAGGTTTATGGGAGCAAAATGATACAATTGGGAATGAAATCCCCAGTTGATCTGGGTTTTTTCATTGGGAAGGAAAGACCACTCAGCCCTTGCTCCGGTCTCTGATAGTACATTGTCCCAGTCAAACCCATTGTCTTCATCTACAAAATTCAACATGTACTTGTACCTGCTGTGGTATACATTGAGATCAAAAAAAGTATTGTCGTTGATGTTTCGGTTCCAGGTTGCCGAGCTGACCCAATTGTCCCATCCAAAACCAAATTGAGCAGAAAGTCCCAAAAAATCCGACCCATAATAGGAAGAAAAAGAAAGCTTGTCTCTGTCTCCGATCTTGAAAGTAAATTTCCCGCTAAGATCATAAAAGTATAGGCTGTTGCTGTTGAGATTTTCGTCAGGAGAAAGTCTGAGAAATACATCTGCATAGGTACGCCTTCCTGATATTACAAAAGATGATTTATCTGAAAACAAAGGGCCATCAACAGTCAAGCGTGAACTGATGGTACCGATACCTCCCTCCCCTTTGATTTTTTGATAATTTCCTTCTTTCAGTGATACGTCAATCACCGAAGATAGCCGGCCTCCCAAAGTCGCTGGAATAGCGCCTTTGTAGAACTCCACCCCTTCCAAGGCATCAGGATTGAACACAGAAAAGAAACCAAAAAAATGTGAAGGGTTGTAAATTGGAGCACCGTCCAATTGAACAAGGTTTTGATCGGCAGAGCCTCCCCTTACGAAAAGTCCAGTAGTGCCTTCACCTGCTGTCTGTACGCCGGGCAATAGCTGTAAACTTCTCAGCAAGTCCACTTCTCCGAATAATGCCGGAATATTCTTTATAGTCTGTATGGGCACTACTGATTTGCCCATGTCCAAACTTTGGACATTTTGATCAGGCCTTCTTTCTTGAATAATCACTTCTTCCAGGGAAAGCTCTTCCGGTCTAAGGAAAAATTTAACATCTTTTGCGATATCCTTTTCATTAATCTGGCGTATCGTCTCTGTGAACCCTACAAAGCTGATCACAAGCTTGGAGGGCAAGCCGATGGCTTTGATGGAGAAATTCCCATCAATATCCGTCACGACTCCCTGCTGCGGAGCTGATTCCCAATAAACATTCGCTCCTGGTAGGGGCTCATTGCTTTCAAATTCGTAAACTGTACCTTTAAGAAAAATGTCCTGTTGAGCCAATGTCGAAAAACTCTGTACAAAACACCCTATTAAAATTACCAACTGGTATAAAAAACGCATTACTTTCACTGTATTTTGATTACCTAACGGATTTATACCGTTGGCTGTTGAAAATTAGTCCAATAAATTCTTAATCCTTTTCTTTTCATCTTTATTTTATAATTTCAGGCCATGATTTGGGCATTTCCGGACTTCTCACTCCTTATTTGGTTGGCAATAATCTTCACATTGCTTTATGCCGGCTATTTATACAGGTTTTACAGAATTAACAAAAAATTACAGGTTAGTAAACACAGGTTGTTTTTCAAACTCCTGTTAAGGTCTACCTATTTCCTACTTTTCCTGATTGCTTTGGCAGGACCTTCTATTGGTACTTCCATGAAAGAAATCAAAGAAGAAGGACGCGATATTTTTATCGCTATAGACCTCTCCCACTCCATGAATGCGACGGATATTGGGCCGAGCAGATTGCAGCGGGTAAAATTTGAACTTAAAAACTTGGTAAAAAGGTTTGCAGGGGACAGAATCGGTTTGATCATTTTCAGCTCCGAAGCATTTATCCAATGCCCTTTGACCTTTGATCAAAATGTACTTCAATTGCATCTCGATGGGCTCAACACCTATCTTGTACCGGCACAGGGCACCGATATCAGCGCCCCTTTGGCCATGGCCCTGAGCAAATTCCAAGCAGAAGAAAACAATGAAAATAAGTCCCGTTCTGTTATTCTGATTTCAGATGGAGAGGATTTTGCAGACAATTTCAGAGGACTGACTTCAGATTTAAATGATGCTGGTATCCGTGTCTTTACCTTGGGTGTAGGAACGGATGAAGGCAGTACCATACCAAGAGGAAATGGTCTGATCATTGATCCAAAAACAAATCAACCTGCCATTACCCGGCTTGTACCCGATAACATGAAACTGATAGCTTCTCAGACGGAAGGCCAATATTTTGAACTTTCGGATGAAGTGCAGGAAATTCCTGAACTCATTCAGGCAATAGAACGTGTAGAAGGTACCGTCACCGGTTCTCGGATGGTCGAAGCATCAGCCAATAAATATTTCTACTTTCTATTGGCAGCCATGTGCCTGGCCATTTTGGATATGGTATTGCCATTTAGAACCATTAAATTGTGATCTCGTCCAGTATGATATCCATGACAAAATATATTTTATTCATATTACTCTTTATTCCTTCCTCCCTTACGGATATTGGGAAAAAAAACAAAGCCATAAAAGAAGCTTCAAGAAGTTATGCAGAAGCGGACTACGAAAAATCTGTAGAAAAACACCTTGAACTTAAGTCCACACACAAGGTAGATGGTCCTAATGCTACTTTTAACCTTGCCCTAAGCTACCACTACAATGGTGATCTTGAAGATGCCCAGCGCACCTATTCGGCTTTGGTCAGCAGTTCGGATAAAATGATAGCCTCCTTTGCCTCCAACCAAAGAGGGATCATACTTGCCAATGAAAACCAGTTTGAAGATGCTTTAGCAGCTTTTAAATATTCCTTGATCAAAGACCCTGGAAATGAAGCCGCTAGGTACAACTATGAGCTTCTGGCAAGATGGTTGGAAGAAAATCCCGACCAAAAAGACCAACAGGATCAACAGGACGAAGGTGAAGATGCTGACAACCAAGACCAGCAGGATCAACAAGATCAAGATAAGGATGGCGAATCCCAAGAAAACCGGGATGGTGAAGGTGATGAGCAAACCCAAGATGATGAAGCCTCTGAATCCCAGCAAAAAGAGGATAAAGAAGGCGAAAAATCCCAGGATGAAAGCGATTCTCAAGATCCATCAGAATTGGAATCCGATCTAAGTGAAAGAGAAAAACAAATGGAAAGAATGAGAGAACAACTTCAGGAGATGAACCTTACTCCGGAACAAGCTGCTCAAATTCTGGATGCCATGAATGCAGCTGAGTTGAGATATATCCAACAAAACAGGAAAAAACCTACCAAAAGACCCGAAAGAGGCTTGCCGGAGTGGTAAGAGAGAGTTAGTTGGTAGTGAGTAGTGAATAGTGAATAGTGAATAGTGAATAGTGAATAGTGAATAGTGAATAGTTATTGACGTATAGTGGATAAGGAGGCTAGTCGTATTTAGGTGGCAGTCGAAAAATCACCGAAGCTAGTGGTTACTATAGTTCCTAATGCTGTCTCACATCTCATATCTCTGGTCTCATGTCTCGCATCTCGCATCTCAAGTTAATTGTCTAATAAAAACCAAATATAAACCCAATGAAAGAAGTGTATATAGTATCCGCAGTAAGGACCCCTCTGGGGAGTTTTGGCGGAAGCCTTTCGGCTTTGACAGCAGTAGAACTTGGCAGTATTGCCATCAAGGGTGCCTTGGAAAAGGCAAATGTCAACCCCGACCAGGTGGATGAAGTATTGATGGGCAATGTGATTTCGGCCAACTTAGGACAAGCTCCTGCCAGGCAAGCAGCCGTGGGTGCCGGAATAGGCTACAATGTACCTTGCACTACTATCAATAAAGTATGTTCTTCAGGCATGAAAGCTGTAATGTTTGCAGCTCAGTCCATCATGACCGGTCAAAACGACCTCGTCGTAGCAGGAGGTATGGAAAGCATGTCTAATGTCCCCTATTATGTCCCAAAGGCCAGATTTGGCTATAAATATGGAAATGCTGAAATGGTAGATGGGCTTGTGAAGGATGGTCTTTTTGAAGTGTACTACAAATTCCCAATGGGAAATTGTGCTGAAAATACCGCAAAGGAAATGAACATCAGCCGGGAAGATCAGGACAAATACGCCATCCAATCTTATACAAGATCTGCCGAAGCTTGGAAAGCAGGTGCATTCAAAGATGAGGTCGTTCCTGTAGAAATCAAAGGAAGAAAAGGCGAAACCATCCTGATAGAAGAAGATGAGGAATTTAAAAATGTCAATTTTGAAAAGATTCCTAATCTTAGACCGGTATTTGACAAAGAGGGAACAGTAACAGCTGCCAATGCTTCCACCATGAATGATGGAGCCTCAGCCCTGATCCTTGCCAGCAAAGAAAAAGTACAGGAGCTGGGTCTTAAGCCCATTGCCAAAATCAAAGGTTTTGCAGATGCTGCACAAGACCCGATATGGTTTACCACAGCCCCGGCATTGGCCATACCAAAAGCCATCAAGAATGCTGGAATTACCGAGAATGACGTAGACTTCTATGAAATCAACGAAGCATTTTCTGCTGTTGCGATCGCCAATCAAAAGCAGCTCAATCTGGACAATGACAAATTGAATGTGTTTGGTGGTGCCGTTTCATTAGGACATCCCCTAGGTGCATCAGGAGCTAGAATTATCGCTACTTTGAGTTCTGTGCTACATCATAAAAAGGGGAAATATGGAGTGGCAGGCATATGCAATGGTGGCGGTGGTGCTTCGGCCATTGTTATTGAAAAAGTATAAAAAAGCCATTCTACTGAAATAGCAGAGAAAACTTACAGGTCAGGTTTGCAGCATCATGGCTGCAAACGTTCCTTAAGTCTCTTTAAAAGATATAGATCCCCGAACATTAAAATTATAAATGCACAATTTAAGCTATCCCAAATTCTTTAATTAATAAGCCAGCTATTAGATTAGACTTCATTCCCTACTACCTTTGATGAAAACGAGATTAAGCATTTTCTTATTTCTATCTTCTTACCTGACTGCCCAAAGTCAGGAATTGGTCAGGACTTTCTATGATGAAGAAAAGAGAATTCTCAGGGAAGTTTACTACAAAGTCAATGGTGTGGGTGAGGGAGAATACAAGCTTTACTATGAGGAAGGCGGACTTGCAGTGGCCGGTCAATTAAAAAACGACAAAAAAGAAGGCTTGTTCGTGGACTTTTTCCCCAATTCCAAAGATACCCTGAGGCTTATTCAATATGAAAACAACCTCAAGCAAGGGCCCTCAAAAAACTTCTACCAATCTGGAGCCATTTCACAGGAACTTAACTATGTCGATGACCAACTCGATGGAGAGGTCATCAGCTATTTTGAATCCGGAATAGTCCGGCAAAAGGCCAACTTCAAAAACAACAGGCCTGAGGGATGGACTTACGATTACAATCCTGAAGGAAATCTTTTGGAAAAAGGGTTCTATAAAGATGGGCTTCTGGAGGGTGTCAGGGAACAATTTTTCGAAGACGGGGAGCTAAGGGCCACCACAACCTACAAAAACGGGGAAATCCATGGAGAGCAGCTGAATTACTATCCTTCTGGGCAACTTAGATCCAAATTCAGCTACAAAAAAGGTTACCAGCATGGTCCTACCATCAGTTATTTTGAAGATGGTTCCATTGCCAGAAAAGGCAAATACAAAAAAGGAGATCCAGATGGCGAATTTGTAAGCTACCACGAAAACGGACAAGTAGCCGAAAAATCCAAATATAAGAAAGGGTATCCTGTGGGAGACATCATTTCCTATTTTCCTGATGGCAATATTCAGGAAATTGCTACTTATGACAGCTTTGGGGACATACAAAAGTTAAAAGCCTTTTATCAAAATGGTGAAGTGGAGCGTGAGGTTTATTATCGCAACGGACAGGAAGAGGGAACTGCTGTAAAGTACTTTGAAAATGGGCAGATCAGGGAAACCATGTCTTTTGTAAAAGGTAAACCACATGGCGTACAAAAAGTATATGATGAAAATGGAGACTTGATTTTGGAAAGGTATTTTAAGGAAGGAAGAAAAACCGGAGAAAACTTAAACAGTTCCACAAACAATTGATCCACCATTAAAGACATAAAAAACGGGAGCTTTTTATATTTTTGTTCAACCAATAGAAAAATGAGCACAGCAATCAAAGAAACCCAATTTCAATTTCCCGGACAGCAGGGATTTTACAAAGGCAAAGTAAGAGATGTCTATATTTTTGAACAAAAACTTGCTGTTGTAGCAAGTGACAGGATTTCGGCATTTGACGTGGTGTTGCCCAGGCCTATCCCACACAAGGGGCAAGTGCTGAATCAGATTGCAGCCAAGTTTCTGAAGGACACCTCAGATATCGTTCCTAATTGGGTGGAGTCAATACCTCATCCACAAGTGACTATAGGCAAAAGGTGCGAACCTTTCAAAGTAGAAATGGTCATCAGAGGATACTTGGCAGGCCATGCTGCCAGAGAATACAAAGCAGGTAAAAGGCAGCTTTGTGGTGTACACTTGCCGGAGGGATTGAAGGAAAACGACAAGCTCCCCTCTCCTATCATCACACCGACTACCAAAGCTTCTGAGGGGCATGATGAGGACATTTCCAAAGAGGAAATCCTTGCTCAGGGAATTGTAAGCGCTGAAGACTATGCCATTTTGGAAAAATATACCTATGCGCTTTTTGAAAGAGGTACCCAAATCGCCAAACAAATGGGCTTATTATTGGTAGATACCAAGTACGAGTTTGGCAAATACGGGGATGACATCCTTTTGATAGATGAAATCCATACGCCAGATTCTTCAAGATATTTCTATGCAGATGGCTATGAGGGACTCCAGGAGGCAGGACTTCCGCAAAAGCAGCTTTCAAAAGAATTTGTACGTCAGTGGCTTATCAAAAACGGATTTCAGGGAAAAGAAGGCCAACAAGTACCTGAAATGCCACAGGATTTTGTGGATGAGGTTTCTGAAAGATACATAGAACTCTTCGAGAAAATTACTGGGGAGAAATTTCAAAAAGCAGCGACCCAAAATCTGGAAAAGGACATTGAAACAGCTATATTGGCAAATATTTAATTCAGAAAAATAAATCAATATGAAATATACCGTAGATAAGAAAGAACAATATGTAGTGTTTACCCCGATGGAAGAAAAGCTGGACTCCGGTCTTTCGCCGGTGTTGAAATCTGAACTTTTGACTGTACAGGCGGAAGGGTACAACAATCTTGTGTTGGATATGAGTCAGGTAAAATATGCCGATTCAAGTGGTTTGAGTGCTCTTTTGGTAGGCAATAGAGAATTTAACAGAGCTGGAGGCATTTTTATCATAGCATCTCCTCAAGACCATGTGATGAAGCTGATCAAAATATCCATGTTGGACAAAGTTTTTAATATCGTAGACTCATTGGAGGCAGCAGCAGAAGCTATTTTCATCCATGAGATTGAAGGTAGAGAGGAAGAGGAGGAAGATTAATCTTGGAATTTGAAGTCACCATTTTAGGAAGTAATTCAGCGATTCCTGCCCACGGCAGGAATCAGACTTCCCAATTGCTGAAAGTGGGTGGCACCCATATTCTCCTAGATTGTGGCGAGGGGACACAAATTCAGCTTAGAAAATTCAAACTCAGATTCTCCAAGATTGACTTTATTTTCATATCCCATCTGCACGGCGACCACTATCTGGGTTTGATGGGGCTTATTTTCAGCTTCCAGCTTCACAACAGAAGCAAGCTTCTGACCATTTTCGGTCCTGCAGGACTGGATGAGATCCTTACCCTGCAACTGAAACATAGCAATACAAGGCTAAATTTTCCTTTAAGGTTTGTATGCACTGATCCCAACAACAGTCAGCTGATCCTCGAGGAAAACAACTTTAAGGTATATTCATTCCCTCTTAAACACAGACTTCCCTGTACAGGATTTGCGATTGAAGAAAAAGTAAGGTTCAGAAACCTGAAACGCGAAAAATTACAAGACAAGAAAATACCTGTAGAAGCCATCAACCATCTCCGAAATGGAATGGACTATAAAGATGAAAGCGGTAAGGTCATCTACGCTTTGGATGAGTACACCCATCCTCCAAGAAAAGCCAGAAAATATGCCTATTGCTCTGATACCTGCTTTGACTTAGGTCTGGTTCCCTACATTAAAGGAGCCAACATACTTTACCACGAAGCGACCTTTGCCAATGATCAGGAAGAACGCGCGAAGGAGACCTTTCATACTACTGCCGCTCAGGCTGGAATTGTCGCCCGTGAAGCGGAAGTGGACAGGCTTTTGATCGGGCATTATTCTACAAGATATCTTGATCTCAATCCTCTCCTCAATGAAGCAAGGGCAAATTTTCCCAAAACATTTTTGAGCGAAGAAGGTATTACCTACTCTGTTGATTAAATAAACAACTGCCTATCCACCCAAACTTATGGAGCCAACCCTTGACCGGCGGGAATTTCAATCAAAAAAAACCAACCTGTTCATCATACTGAGCGGGATTTTTCTGACCAATGCCATACTTGCTGAAATCATCGGAGTGAAGATTTTTTCAGGTGAAAAAACAATAGGATTAGACCCCGCGGGCTGGACCATATTTGGAGAATATGTACTTGACTTCAACCTTACTGCAGGAGCAGTGATCTGGCCAATAGTATTTGTCACTACCGACATCATTAATGAATACTACGGCAAAAAGGGTGTCAGGAAAATCAGTTTTGTAACTGCCTTCTTTATTGCCTATATCTTTTTTGTCATAGCCGGAGTGACCAAACTTCCTCCTGCACCTTTCTGGCTGGATGTCAATACTCCTGATATCGAAGGCAATGACTTCAACATAGACTATGCCTTTAATGTAATATTCAGGCAAGGATTAGGGATTATCATAGGTTCTTTGGTAGCCTTCCTATTGGGGCAATTGATAGACGTTTTTGTCTTTCAGAAGCTCAGAAAAATCACAGGACCAAAAATGATCTGGCTAAGAGCCACAGGTTCTACACTTGTCTCACAATTTATCGATTCCTTCGTGGTGCTGGGAATAGCTTTTTACATTTTTGGAAATTGGTCCTGGGCACAAGTAGTGTCGGTAGGTATCATCAATTACATTTATAAGTTTGGAGTGGCCATTCTCCTGACTCCAGTGCTCTATTTGGGACATTACCTTATAGACAACTACCTGGGAAAAGAGATTGCAGAGGAAATGACCAAGGAAGCTTCTGAGGATACTTCCTTCCTTTAATTTGTCATTTTGAAAGGTACTTTTCACCTTACTTCACTAAGCTACTCACCTATGATAGACCAATTGGATCAAAGCCGCCTGAATTTCGATCAGGACTCTCTCCTTTTGCTGAATATTTCCTTGGCCATCATCATGTTTGGAGTAGCACTTGATCTCAAAGTCAAGGATTTTAAATACATAGGCCAAAACCCAAAGGCCTTCTTCTTGGGTATACTTTCCCAGTTTTTATTCTTGCCATTCTTGACCTTTCTCCTTGTTGTGGCCATTGAGCCTCCCCCCTCAGTAGCATTGGGAATGTTTCTGGTAGCAGCATGCCCTGGAGGGAATGTTTCCAATTTCATGACACATCTTGCCAAAGGAAATACTGCTCTATCGGTATCCCTGACAGCATTTTCCACTGCCTTCTCCATTTTCCTTACCCCTTTCAATTTTGCCTTATGGTCGGGGTTTTATGCCCCCTCATCGGTTTTATTGAGGGAGATAGCCCTAAACTATTCCGATGTATTCCAGACCGTAGCTTTGATTTTGGGAATCCCATTGATTGTAGGCATGTACCTGAATTACAAATTTCCTGATTGGGCCATCAAAACCAGTCGTCTTCTCAAACCTGTAAGCATACTGATTTTTGCTGCATTTGTGGTCATCGCATTTATAGGCAACTATGACTTGTTCCTTACCTTTATAGGACTGATTTTTATTTGGGTTTTTGGACATAACCTCATCGCTTTGTTTTCGGGCTTTATTTTGGCCAAAATCGGAAGGCTTCCACTGGAAGACACCAAAACATTGACCATTGAGACAGGTATACAGAACTCAGGATTGGCATTGGTTCTTATTTTCACTTATTTTGATGGCTTGGGGGGAATGGCTATCATTGCCGCTTGGTGGGGAATATGGCATATCCTTTCCGGCATGAGCATTGCGTTAATCTGGAAAAACTTTACCAGCAGAATCATGTCTCCAGCTTTTGAGAATCAATAACAACCAACATGAAAGACCTTTTCAATGCTTTTTTGAGGATTACCGTAAAATTTTCCTTACACCTTTACTTTCAAAAGATCCGGGTAATGGGTGAAGAAAACCTGCCAAAAGGAAAACCTGTACTGATCGTGTGCAACCACCAAAACGCATTGATAGATCCCTTACTCATTGCCACCCATACCCAGCTCAAACCTCATTTTCTCACCAGGGCCTCTGCTTTCAAAAATCCAATCGCATCCAAGATACTTCACTATATCAGAATGATTCCTGTCTACAGACTAAGAGATGGAGTGGACAATATGGAAAAAAACAAAGAGACGTTTCAAAAAAGTGTGGACATACTTCATGGAAAAGGAAGCATACTTATTTTTGGTGAAGGGGGCCACAGCATGAAGCGGACCCTGAGGCCTCTTAAAAAAGGCTTTGCAAGAATTGCTTTTCAAGCACTGGAGCAAAATCCGGATTTGGACCTGCTTATCCTACCTGCAGGGATCAATTATTCTTCCCACATGCGCTCAGGTACAGAGGTCAGTATCCATTTTGGAAAGCCATTTAAAGCAAGTGAATTTTACCCCAAATACGATCAGCTGATGAAGCGCTGTCTTGAAAAAATGGACCCTTTGGTTGTACAAATTCCAGAAGAAAATTATAAGCAACACTTGGCCAATCTTATCCAAGAAAACGTCCCTATCACAGACCCTGCTGCTGTAAGACTGGCACTAAATAGAAATTTAGAAAAAACAGAGTCAAGCCAAATTCTCACTGAAACAAATGGGATTTCAGGAAGTCTGATGAAAATACTCATCGCCCCTTTTTACCTCTTCTGGATCAAGGTAAAAAAAGGAATAAAAGACCCTACATTTTATGCCACATTTAAGTTCGTAATTTGCTATGGTGGCATGCCGATTTTGATACTTTTATCTATCGTTTTGGCCTTAATAAATTATAACTATTCCATTATTTTATTGACTTACTGGTTATTGGTATTTGTTACCATTTTAGCCAATAAAAACAAAGCTTCATAAACAATAAATTGTGCAACAGTAAATTCCATTTTATAAACTAAACACAGTATTTTAACTTTTTAATATTAATATTTTAAGTAAAATATTTTTAAAAATAAATCTACACTTTCATTTTATTTCAATATAATTCTCTCTAATTTAATGCTTTAAACCTTATCGGATTTTTAGATAAGCGGTTTCTGTAACTTTTAAATTTATAATTATGCCTAGTAATAATTTTAAATTTCCCATTGAGCATTTACTTAGCTCAAGCGGTCTTCAGCAGCTTCTTGACCAGATAGAAAGCAACATATCTACAGGGCAGCAAACCTATCACCTGGTCATTGACAAATTCAGACATGCCACGGACAATATGCCTTTTGAAATCCCTGTTCAATTGGAACAGATTCAAGAAGCTGGCGTCGAAAAAATCAGGTTTGTCCTTCAACAAAATCAAGAGGAAATTCAGTTCAGGATTGCTGAATTCATGGCACAATTGGGGGAAGTAGAAATCCAGATCCGAAAAGCCGAGCAGACCATAGAAAACCTACGATTGGAAGCCGAGGCATTTTTGACCAATCTTAGAAACACTGTCGCTGAAGAAGCCAAAAAAATTCCTTTCCGAATAGAAAGAACTTCCGAAGGCCAATTCAACATATTTCAGACCTCAACCATTGAAGAAACCCTCTACGGGATTCAGTTTATTTTTCAAAACAGCAGCCTGACCTTTGACAGCAATTCTGTAAGTGCATTTAATATAGACATCACGGCTCAGATACCTCAATTGAGCCATACCATTCAAGGTACTCTCCAAAAATCCGGCAATACCTATACGATCAGCAGCAGTTCATTGCCTACTGCTAACCTTCAGGTTTTCGAGTTGAGCATCCAAAATTTCCACCTTGTTCTTCAAAATGGACAAATTCAGTCTGGAACTGCTTTCAACGGTGAGTTGGCATTTTCATTTTTGCCTGACACGGGAAATAAGCTGGACTGGGAAGTAGAGTTCAATGAAGAGGACAATTTTCTCATCAAAGCCAACAACCAAGAAGACAAACCATTCCGCACCGGGCCGGTGAGCTTATTTTTTGACAAATTCGAACTTCTGATCGGTGACAACATCTCCGAAGGTGAAAATATACTGGACAGTCAGGCTTGGCTGGAACTGGAAGGAATGAACACTTCCTCAGATTCAGCCCATCGTGTAGAGGTTTCCTTTACTTATAATGGATCTGAGTATACCTTCACTCAAAGCGGCAATAGCCCAGACATTCCAAGTCCTATAGGAGAACTAACCATCAGCCGGGTATTTCTGGAAATCCAAAATGACGGAACCTTAAGTCAGACAGAGATTGAAGGAAAGGTAATGCTGAGAGGAAACACCGGAGGAAATGGGATTTTTTGGGAGTTCAAAAAAGTCGGAAATGACTATGACCTGGAAATCCCTGCAGATACTGAACTACCTTCCAATCAGCATTTCGATGAACTTTTCCTTGCCATCTCTGTCTTCAAAATGGAAGTCAGAAGCGGAAGCCTTTCAGGAATCGGAGGCATTGGTCAATTGACCATTCCAGGAATTGACACTGAGTTGGAGGTTGGCTTCCTTTATCAGAATAGCGGTGAACGGTACATGAGTTTTGGCTTACAGGGCACTATTGACCAAAAAGCATTTTTTGACTTTGAATTGCTCTTGGAGGAGCTGTCTGTCAAAATATTTGAGGACAAGCCATTTGAAGGGGAAATAAAAGGGAAATTATGGCTTCCTATTTTCAGTGAAGGCAATGGGGTAGACTTCGAGGGAGAAATTGAAAACAACAACTTCGCAATGCAAATGACCTCAGGAGGGAAATGGGTCTTGGGAGACTTTGAACTACAGCCACAATCCATGAATCTGGTCATTGCTTCGCAAAAAATCCAGAACCTTGCAGGTACGGTACTTTTCAAGCTTCCCGACTCCATGCAGACCTCCACCTTGCAGGTCAGCTATTTGCTCCACCCAGACGGACCCTATGAAGGGAAGTACCAGATCAAAGCCTTGGGAACAGACCTGACACCCATAGAAAATGAAGGTTTCAGCCTAAATTTCAGCAAAATTGAAATCGAGATCAACGAAACTGATGATACTCCGGAATTGGATCTGGACATCCGGGGCAGTATCCAAATCACTGCTTTGGATATGCAGGGAAGCATTCAGTTCATTTTCACTTTGGAAGAAAACGGTAAGGCTTATAAGCTGGAAAAAACCCCGGAAGTCGCAAGCTTACAATATGGCCCTTTTGCTTTGGAAATAGGCAGTTTTCTTTATGAAGTAAAGGACGGAGAGTTTCATCAAAGTAATGGAAACGGAACTTTGAGTTTCCCGGGTTTGGAAAATCCACTTGCTTTTACCTTTGATGTCGATCACACCGGACCTGAAAGGACCTTTACTTTGGCTGCTGCCAACCTCAACCCACAAGACTTCCAAGGATTCAGGATCAGTTTTAGTGAACTTAGATTTTTTAGAAATCTGGGAAATTCAGACACAGAGTTTAGCGCTCAAGGAAAAATTGCCCTACCTGTTTTTGAAAATGACCTCAATTTTGACTTAAAAGTAGAATCTGCAGCGAGCAACTCCTTCAAGATTGAAGTGGACAGTGGGGAGAGCGAGCTCCTAAAATTCGGCAGTTTCGAGCTTTCTCACTTTTCCTTTGACCTGGACTATGAAGCAGGTGAAGTTCAGAACACCAGCGGAAGTGCGCACCTAAAATGGCCCGAGCTTGGCGATGGCAACGACACCATCAAAACAGTTTTTTCATACACCTCTGAGACAGAAGGAAAGAAATTCACTTTCAACCTCAACAATGAGCCTCCACATGCTCCAATGGATTTTACTGTTTTTGAGCTGACCTTGAAAAAACTCTCCCTGGAGATTCTGGATGGAGATTTTCAAAAAGGAGAGCTGGAAGCGGAAACCAAGTTGCCAGTTTTTGAGGGAGTGAACGTGGATTTTACTGCTCTGATAGATCCTGCCGGAGATAAATACAGCGCCAGCATCAGGTCAAAGGCCGATGACCTCCTCTCTTTTGAGCCATTGGTACTAAAGGACATTAACTTGTCCTGCGAAGTAGAAAAAGGCAGTTCAGGTGATTTTGAGGTCAGTGCCTCTGGCAGTTCCAAGTTCAGGATTTCAGGGGCAGGATCAGAGGAATTTTCGGAAATCTCCATCAGCTATGAAAGTGCAGATGAAAAGTTCAAATTCGAATACACAGGTGATACTACCATAGACTTTAGTTTCCTTAAGCTCAAGCTAGAAGAGGTCAAATTTGGGTTGAAAAAGAGCACTTTGGAAGAACTCAAAATAAAGGGTGCTTTGAAATTTGAGCAAATGGATACCCCTCACAATGAGCTGAAAGTGGATTTTCAATTCTCAGATACTTTGGAAGCTGGAAGCAGCTATTCCCTTCAGCTTAACAATGGTGCTGAAGCGGAAACAGCATTGAGACTGGATGATTTGACCCTTTATTTCCAAACCTTTACTTTGGCAGTACAGGACGGCACCGTGCAAAACGCCTCCGGGCAAGTAGCTTTTTCCCATCCTGCCATCAAAAATCACGACAATGATAATCCGGCCAAGATATCCCTTGGCCTTGCTTACGAAAGTAGCAATGAAAGGTATACATTTTCTCTTGCCACAGGAGAAGAATCCAGCGGCTTCAAAATAGGTGACTTCAGTCTCACATTCAAAAAGCTTGAATTCAGCATAGAAAACGGTGATTTTCAATTCCCTTTTGAATTTGAAGGAGAGCTTGGCTTGCCAGGATTCGAATCTTCATCAGGTGATCAGGCTCCCATAGAAGTCAAGATAAAAATCGAAGACGAGGGAAAATTTGAAATCAGCCTTAAAAACCCCGGCAATGGTGGGGAAATCAACCTGGGCAATATCAAAATTGTCATCAAAGAACTTACCGTCAAGAACCAGTCAACTTTTGAAATCGAGCTTAAAGGTGACCTTACCATTGAAGGTCTGGATGGCATCCAAGGTACTCCTCCTAAAATTGGAGTTACGCTTGGAGTAAGCGATTCCGGAGACTTTTTGGTCAAAGCGGAAGCTACCAATGCGGTCAAACTCTTGGATATCCCTTCTGTGGTGGGCATTTACCTCAGGATGATCAAACTCGAAAGGAAAAACGAAAATTGGGATTTCGCTTTGGGTGGTATCATCAAAAACCACATTGTCATTCCCGGTCTGGATAATGTTATTCCGAATGAACTCGACATCAAAAACCTGCAAATCGGCAGTCAATTTGACCTCAACATGGACGTAAGGTGGCCTTCAGGCCTCAGTGTCACCATAGGAGGCGATCAAACGGAATTAAGAATACCTATCAACGGCATGCTTGGCGAGGCAGTTTCCATAGATGCGATCAACCTTTCATTGGTAAGCTCTGGAAATACCACGATGGCCCTGAGTTTTTCCGGTGCCACGGTGATGCTCGGACCGCTTTCAGCTACAGTAGAAGGCCTCGGACTTGAAGTAGAGTTTCATCCCAAATCCCCAGACCTGACCCCCTATGAGGTCAAAGGGATTGATTTTGGGGTGGTAGATATAGAAATCCGCTTCAAACCTCCTACAGGCCTAGGAGTTTCTTTGGATACGCCTGTTTTCACCGGTGGTGGATACTTGTTCTTTGACCGGCCAAAAGGGCAGTATGCCGGAGCTTTAGAACTTTCCTTTAAGGGGATGTTTACCCTTACCGCCATAGGTGTCATAGACAGTAAGATGCCGGATGGAAAACCCGGCACATCGGTCATCGTCATCATTTCGGTACAATTCTCTCCTGGTATTGCTCTTGGATTTGGCTTTTTCCTCAGTGGCTTAGGAGGAATCTTGGGCATACACCGCACCATGCAGGAAACCAAGCTCCGCGACGGGGTCCGGGACGGAAGCATTGACAATATCCTTTTCCCGACCAATATCATTCCCAACATTGCCAAGATCATCAATGACATTACAGGTTTCTTCCCTATCAAAAGAGACCAATTCCTTATTGGACCGATGGCAAGAATCTCGTGGGGAGTTCCGACTTTGTTGAAAATAGACCTTGGTCTCATCGTAGAATTTGCCAATCCGGTGCGATTTGCCATACTCGGAGCTATCCGTTTGGTACTCCCTGATGAAAAAGTACCATTGGTCAAAATACAAGTGCTTTTCTTGGGAATCATAGATTTCGAAAAGAAAATGCTCTCTTTTGACGCCAGTCTTTTTGATAGTAAAATCCTGACTTTTGGATTGGAAGGAGATATGGCACTGAGGCTCAGCTGGGGAGCTCAAAAGGACTTTGTATTGTCAGTTGGTGGCTTCCACCCTAGCTATCAGGTACCGGCCTACCTCAACATACCTACGATGAAGAGGCTGACGCTCAACATCCTGACAGGCAACCCAAGGTTGACTTTGATGGCCTATATGGCCGTCACGACAAACACAGTACAGTTCGGGGCGCAAATAGACTTCTTATTCAAAGTGTCCAAATTCAAAGTAGTCGGGGAATTGGGCGTAGATGCCTTATTCCAATTTTCACCGTTCCGGTTTATTGCTTCGGCCAGGGCCAGACTAGCTGTAATGGCAGGAAACACTACACTTCTGGGAATCAGCCTCTGCTTTGAACTGGAGGGACCAAGCCCTTGGAAAGCAAAAGGAACAGCAAGCTTCAAAATTCTCTTCATCACCATCAAGGTCAAATTCAATGTGGAGTGGGGCGAGAAGAAAAACACCCTGCTACCGGATATCGAAGTGTTGCCAGAGCTACGCGAGGCCTTGTTGGAAAACCAAAACTGGAGAGCCTTGCCTATGGCTGTCAAAGGTGGTGGAGTCAGACTCAAGGATCCCAATGATTTTGATAACCTTATCCTTACTCCTGACGGAGTCATTGAGGTCAATCAAAAAATAGTACCTCTCGATGTGGTCATAGAAAAATTCGGACAGTTCAATCCTGCTGATTTTGACAACTTCAAAATCGTCAATGTCAGAATCGGAAACAACCCTTCAGGCACCAAATCAATTCCGGTAAAAGACGACTTTGCGCCTTCAAACTTCATCAAGGCTTCTGATGAAGACAAGCTCTTGATGCCTTCATTCGAACAGCAGCAGTCCGGGGTATTGATTTCTCCAAAACAGAGTAGCGACGCAGGGGTTCACCGCAACAAGAAAGTGGAATATGAAGAAATAGTAGATGAAATCTATACCGGTAGACAGCTAAGCTTTGGACAATCAGAGTCCAAGTTCCACGCCATGCATGGTGCTGTGGCACAAACTGTCCAATCTATCAAAACGACCGGTATTTTCAATCCTGCCAAGGTGACCCTGGAAAAACCGCTTTTCTCAGTGGTCAAGGCTTCCGACCTGACTGAAGTATCAGGTAATGTGGGCTACATGCAGGCTGTGCAGTTGAGCAAAACCACAGGACAAAAACTACAGATCATCAATAAGGACCTTTTAAATGTATAAGCTATGCCAATCAATAACAATCCGGCAGAATTTTCTTTTTTACCTTGGCTGAGGTATGGGTTAGGTAACCAAATTACTGAAGAAGACAGCCTGGGAGGAAATCTTCCTGCCAGTCCTGTCTTGGACAGACCAGAAGTCCAGGTGGCTTTTGACATTGAAGCTTCCAAAAAAGGGGCTACCGCCCCTTCCAATCCTTCCAACACAATATCTAAAACTGTCAAAATCCAAGGGCCGGGCGATGTGCTGGGAATTGACCCTAAAATGGTCATCAGAACCAATCCCAAAAAAGGTGTGGAAAATTTTGAAATTGAAAATCTGGCCTATGTCGAATTTTTTGAAGAAGATCTTCCATGGAGGTTTACTCCTGCCAAACCTAAAAATAACAAGCTAAGACCTTGGATGTCCCTGATTGTGTTGAAAGAAGATGAATTTGAGGTCATCGCTCATGGAAATCAACAGCTCCCTTACCTGAAAATCAACCTTGAAGTAGATCTGAGTCAGGTTTTTGGCAGTGAAAGAGATACTTGGGCATTTGCCCATGTCCATGTGTTTGAAAAACTACAAAGCAGCAATCCTTCTTCAGCGCAATTACAGGCAGAGCTCCAAAAAAGTCCAAATGCTGCAATTGCCAGAATCATTTGCCCTAGAAGACTTGAAGAAAATATCCGGTATCAGGCTTTCTTGATTCCAACATTCGAAACGGGCCGCTTGGCAGGGCTTAAACAGGATACCCAGTCCACACCAGCACAGCTCAGCAGCTGGAATACGGCTTCCTTTTCTTCCAACCATCACAGAGATTTCCCTTTTTATTATAACTGGACTTTCAAAACAGGTGCGGAAGGCACTTTTGAATCTTTGGCGAGAAAATTAAAAGTTGTGGGCAGTGAAGACATTGCTCCGGTGAGACTGGCTGATATTCAAGATATAGGGTATGATATAGAGGTGGATGACAAATTTTCCACTATACAGATCGAAGGAGCTCTGAAAACTCCAGGCTTCCAGATCGATCCCTGGCCGCAGGGCGGAAACACCACTGAAAGAAATGCACTAAAGGACAAAGTGCAAAAAATCATCAACCTCAATGAAGACTTACAAGCTTCTAATAATGAAGGGCTCTTGGGTGAAAGTAACAAGTCTATATTTTACACCCAGGATTTTGTAGAAGACCCCATTATTACTCCTCCCCTTTATGGAAAATGGCATGCCCTGAAAAACAAGGCGGACAAGAACATGAGCGACTGGGTAGACGAGGTCAATTTACACCCAAGTTACCGGGCAGCAGCAGGATTAGGCACCAGAACGGTAATGAAGCATCAGGAATACTTTATGGAACTGGCTTGGGAACAGATCGGGCAGATCAATGAAGCCAACCAAAAAATCATAGAGAACGAACTGATGAGGACCACGGCGAAATGCATTTTCGAAAAAAACCTCAACAAAATGTCGGAAATGTCCTTATTGTCCACTTCCGCCAATAGCTTAAAGCAGATCAAAGTAGAAAAATCAGCAGCACTTTCGGCAGCTCAAAGCATCAAGAATTCAAAAATCCCCAATAGTCTGAGCAGCGGTAACTTTATCAAGGTAGCCAACAACTTCACCCCTACTGCTGTCATGTCAGGAGATGGAACCGACGGTGCGCATGAAATCCTGACAAACGTAACTTTGAAGAGAGCCAATTCATCTGAAACAGTAGCAGGCTTAAGCCCAATCACCCCTGCTCCGGCCAAGAAAGAACCATTGATTGCTGTTTCCGCAGAAAAAGTCGTCCACTCCCTCAATTTCCTTTTGAACAGTATCCCAAAAACCGAAATTGAATTGGTGGCCGAAGTAATAGAAGAAATGACAGGGAATGCTTCATTCTTCAATTTGGAAAATGTTAAAAACAAGTTGTTTGAAAAATTTCCAGAAGACACTCACCCAAGAATTGCCAACATCGTAAATGGCATCAGAAAAGTCGAGTTACTTCAGGCCGAGAAGCAACAATCCCTCGTTTTCACTTACGCTACCCAATTTCTAACAGGAACAAATCCTCCACCTAATATTCTTGCAGAGATCACAGTGGAGTCTTCGGTGTTTAAAAACCACATTTCCAACTCCTTTAACGAAGCAGAGTTTTCCAGTATCCGATTCAAATCCCAGCAGGTAACCGAGGAACCATCTTCAGTAATGTTTTTCAGCAAGTTTTTGGTGGTACAGCAACAATTTTCCTTTGTAGAAACATTTCAGAATACTTTACTGAACAATGTGAGTTTTAAACAGGCCCACTTTACTCCAAAAATCCTACCGGCTTTGCAACTGGAGGATTTTTCAAGTAAACTTAAAAACAGACTTTTCCCGATAAACAACTTTCAGCGCAAACTGAATTCAGAAATAAAAGGAAATCATCAGAACCTTGAAAAGCCGATAATGGCTTACCCAAGATTTCCTTTTCCAGTGTACAATTTCCTCGAAGAAATCTCCCAGGAATACATTGTCCCAAACATCAGTCAGGTTCCTGTAGATTCCATCTTGCTGATGGAAGTCAACCAAAAATTCATTGAATCTTACATCTTGGGAATGAACCATGAGATGTCCCGTGAACTGCTGTGGAGAGAGTTCCCTACTGACCTAAGGGGCAGCTACTTCAGACATTTTTGGGAATATGACAACAATCCATTTGCAATTGTGGATGAAAATCTACCCCCGGTGGAGTTTATGGAAGCCTTAAAAACCTTCCAGGACTCCAATGCGGATGTAAAGGAACTGCATCTTTGGAAAAACCCCGGTGCAGGAGGTAAACTGAAAAAGCTGGGAGAAAACGGCAGAAGTGGCCTGGGCATAGTCTTGCTCGTCAAGGGCGATTTGTTCAGAAAGTATCCCAATACCTTGGTCTATGCGCAAAAAGGCACAAAAAGCGGCAATAGTATAGTTTTGAGCGAATACAATGCTTCGAGTGCTTCCTGGCCTGTGATCAAAGGGCACATGGAGCCGGACATTTACTTTTTCGGATTTGATCTGAGTGTCGCCCAAGTAAAATCCGGAGATGGATATTTCTTTGTGTTCAGGGAAATCCCCGGACAGGTCAGCTTCGGTTTGGATGCCTTCTCTTCGCCAGCTCCAAGCCTTTCTTCCTGGAATAATTTCAACTGGGCACATATGGGTGCAGATCCCAAGCAGGTCAAAATCTATCAGAATCCTAAGACACTGACCGGTTCTCCTCCTGCGGGAGAGCCTATATGGAACCTGGATTCCAATGCTGCTGATATCGCTTCTATCCTGTATCAGTCCCCAATCCTTTTTGCCAAACATGCCAACAACCTTTTAATCTGACGCACTATGAGTACTCAAAAACACATACTTTCCAATAGAGTGGACATAGGCTATAATGACCTTAAATCATCCCTTTCTCAAAGGAGTGATGCCTTTCCAGTCATGCTGCTTCCTATAAGGCTGGAAACACGTTTTGTAAAAAACACCAAATCCACAGCCGAAAGGGTCAATCCCGATCATGAGATCCTGCTTGAATACCTGCATCAGGTCCGAAACATCATTCATCAGATACATCTCTTTGAGCATAGACAAACCCAGCTTTCACAAAGCCAGGCCGATAGCCAGATCAATGCTATCATTCGGGGCTTGGAGCAATTACCCAAATTGCTTGGCAGGATCAATCAGGTGGAGAAAGCTGACAAAATACTCTTGACCAAAGCAAGTAAAGAACTTCAAAAGGCTTTTTCCAATCTTAAACTGTCTGCATCGGCACAAAGTCAAATTAAAAAATCATTTACCGAACTGGACAAAGCTCTTAGCCAGATCTCCAAAATAAAAGCTCAGTCCACTCCAACATCTGAATTGGGTAATCAGGTCCATAGGTTGCTCGAACTTATGCAGGCCATATATGTCGACCAAAGTGTAAAAAGCCTTGAACTCGACGAGGTTTTGAGAGAAATAGAGGGAATTTTGGATGCCATACCCAAAATGGTCAACAAAGGGGACATCGAAACCAATCCAGAGCTGATCAAAAAAATCAGCTCTGAAATCAGCCTGATCAAGCGCATCCATAAAAATAGTCCCATCACGCTCCAATCTTACAGGGACGGATACCCCGGAAGGCTGAACTTGGCAATTAAAGAAGAAGAACTTCGCAAATCCATTCAAAACCTCAAATCCAACGTTGACGAAGAGTTTGTTCCTTACATGAACCTGATGAATTCTCTGAGGATCCAAAGGGCGTTAGAAATCATCTATAGCATGGACGAAGGTTACTTTACCCTTAAAACTGAAAACAACAAAGGATACAAGGATGTAAAGGACTGGAACAAAATACAAACGAAAGTCAATACCCATGTAAAATCTATTCTCGAAGACCTCAATCATCCATTGGAAGGGGCCAGCCAGGAAATGGCACGCCTGAAACAAGTCTATCAGCGATACACATCTGAAATAAATAATTTCAACCAATTAGGTGCAGAGCTGATCAGGAAAGCCAATACTCCTGCCCCTGCACCACCTTCAGAAAAGCCCAAAGAACCGGAAATACCGGTGATCAACATTCCTGAAGGAAGGATTCCTCCTGTACAACCGCTTCCCAACCCAGTCCCACTTCCAAGACCTACAGTTCCCACTCCTTTACCTGGACCTACTGTACCTCAGCCTGCACCCAGAGCAGTGCCCAACATCGGACCGGAACTTCTGAAGGTTACCAATCCCAACCTTTTGATGACTTCGGCTGCAACAGATATAAGTTCCGCTAAAGTTGAAACGGTAGCCAAAGCCATACCAGCCAATCTTACCGTAAATCCAAGGGTAATGGTACCGGAAAGTCTAGTACTAAAAGAAAAAGTGACATTAGGCGACAATTCCCAATTCATAGAGGAATTTATCGCTTTGAGGAGTCAGTTTGATATCCTGAACAGCTTGGGGATTAGCAGCAAGTCGATTAGGGATGGAGCCAAAAACACCTACTTGAACGAACATGACCTAAGGCAATTGGCCTCCCAGTTGAAAAGCAGATTGAATCAGGGCCAAGAGGTGGAGAAATGGATGCTAGGAAAGCTGAAAAACCTTGAAAAAAGTATCCGTATCCGCTCTGCAAATACAGGAATATTACCCCAAGGAACACTAGACCGACTGAGAGGGGCATTCAACACCTTACAGAAAAGATATGAAGATCAAGTAGCTGGGAACGCAGAAGAAAATCCAGTTGTCGAAGAATCCTTGACCTTATTGCATTCTATTGACCTGAACATCCAGAACCAATACACAGACCAAAGAAACAACAGAACTACTTTTTCAAAAGACTACATCAATCAGGTTCGGTACATTGTGGAATCAGAAGCCAAATATGAGCTTTGGGTCCGGTTTTTCCCCGATGACATCGCTGTGGATGACCATGATGAGAGACTTACTGAAGCAGAAATAGAGCAGGGAAAAGAGTATTTCAGAAATGCCTATCTGGATAGCGAAGACATGGACAAATCCAGACTAGCAGCATGGCGTGGCCTTGCTGCCAGTGTAGGGGTAAGAAGGGCTGCTTATATCATCCAAGCTTTGCAGCCTTCCAACTTCAATGTGGCTGCCAATATCAATAATCCTCTCATAGAACTGCTAAAAATATTCCATTCACAATTCGGGCTCTTTTTGAAAGATTCCCGCTACCTGACTCATGTCAGCAGCACTGAACTTTCGGAGCTTGGCGCTTGGGTCAACAAAATAGGCTCATCCCTTGGAGGCTTCACCCCCTGTCTGGAAACCAAACCATACCTACTTGAAAGCATTGAGATTTTCAACAAACTTTTGACCAGGCTTTTGGAAAGCAGGAATGAATGGATGAACACGGACCCCTCTGCTGTAGCAAGAATCCGTGTTTTGCTCAGCACTTTACAAAACAGGCTGGACACCTTCACCCAATATAAAAACACCCATGCCAAGACACTGGAAAAACCTTTTTCCAGAGATTTTACCTATAAAAATGTAGAAAAAAAGGACCAGGCTTGGGATAAAGCAGGGGTATGTACAGTGATGCCTGACAGAATGGTCGTAGGACTAAAAAAGGGTGAAGTGTACGAGTACATCCGGGTCGGCAATCCCATCCCAAAGACCCTTCAACTCAGTATTGACCCCAAAGATGAAAGTGAAAGCAATTTTTCCCACGACCATCAAGGCAACTTGAGAGTGCCAAAAGCACTTAAGTGGATGTTTGATTTTGATGAGGCCATAAAGGTCGGAATGGGCATGAAAATAGAAATAGAGGAAAACTTCTACAATGAAGGGTTTGATAGGGTAATCGTCACAGGTATAAAAAATGAATCTGCAAACGAAGGCCAGAAAAGAGTCCAGGAGCTATTTGAAAATCACCACTACACAGATGGAGGATTGGAACTCTTGGAAGTGGACACGCCTACCAATAATGCGGAAGATGCCAAATCGCCCTATTCTGAATTAGATGATGATATAGACTTTGCTTATGAGGAGCTTATAAAGGAGAAAAACAGTTCCGAAATCCAGAAACCCTACACTTTCCAAAATGAACTGCATATTGCAGATGGGCAATATTTCAGAGAAGCCTTTGGGTTGCACAGGGATTTTGCCATCAGAATTCCACGCATTCTCAAGCAGGACATTTCACAGGGAAGGGCCATGAATAGGGCTTTGTACAATGCCACCATAAAGTATTTCATGAAAACCATGGCTGCCGGCTGGTTCAATAACAATGATGAAATTCGCACTTTGGAATTTTTACAAAATTACCTGTCAGCCATAGGGAGCATACCCAGCTTCCGGATAGGTCCCCAACCGTATGGTGTTTTACCTATTACTGTCTATGGCAATTTCATTACCGGTACAGCGGCCTCTACAAAAGGAAGCCTGCCCAGCTTTATCAGATCGCTTTCCAAATTGTCAAACATCATTCGCCAAGATTTTGAGGATGTCTTATCAAGCTCCAATAAAACACGGGACATCAACAACCCCAAATACAATGAAGATCCCCAAAAATACTTTTTGGAAATACTGGGACTGGAACCCAATACCAAAGCCTACCTCTACAGGCATGGCACCAATATCATGGGAAGACTTAAGGAGCCGGATGAATTGGACGATTCAGTCATCAGTGTAAACTGGGACAGAAATCCTCAAAAGTTCTCTCCACTTTCTCTCAACAACCTTATCGGCGATTTTCTGGATGCAATGGGATTCAAAAATCACATTGCCAAAATCGCCAGCATCAACAGAACGAGAGTTTATAAGGCAAGGTACAACTATGCCAACCATGTCTTAGGACCTACCGTGCAGGAGGAAGATCTGGGTATGGAATCTCTAGCCACTGTGGACGGGCTTCAGGAGGGTGAAAATTATATCACCTGGCTAAAAAACAACCGCAATGCTATCATCAATATCAAGATTGAAGACCTTCCTAAAGTCAGCACTGGTGGTACACCAAAAATCCAGACAACTTTGCTGTTGGCCATGATACGGGGAGCTCTGGTTTATGACCGAAGCCCAAAAGTAGTGCAGGCCCTTGAAATCCTGGAAAAACTGCCCATCCCAAAACTGGAAAGAATGTTGGCCAACCACTTGGACCTTTGTAGCCATAGAGTTGATGCGTGGATGGAAGGACTATCAGCTTGGAGACTGAGAGAAATGAGAAACTCCAACGGCACAGGAACCTACGTAGGAGCTTACGGAATTCTTGAAAACCTGCGACCTCAGCATCAAACCCATAAGTCAGAAAATGTACCGGATGGCTTAAGACCAGCGGAAGGGTACCCAGTTTATAAAGTAGACGACAACCAGGGCTTTATCCATGCCCCTAGCATGCAGCACGCCACCACGGCAGCTGTTCTTCGGGCCGGATTCAATGCCATGAAAGAGCGGGAAGGAAACGACAAAAACATTTTGTCCATCAACCTTAGCAGCTCAAGGGTCAGAAAAGCCCTCTTCCTACTTCAGGGTGTGAGTCAGGGCCAATCTCCGGGAGCTCTTTTAGGCTTTCAATTTGAAAGAGCCCTTCATGAAAAATATAAATTCCACGACAACCAAGGTAAACCCCAGGACCATCTTGAAATGGATGTATTTATCTATAGGCTAAGAAGGAAATTCCCGACTTATGGCGATGCCCCTGTTGACGCAGCTACCGATACCTCCAGCAATGAAAGCATAAGGGCAAATAATGTGGTAGACGGATTGGCCCTGCTCAAGCATTTTGAAAATCACCTGGAAACCGTGGGGCAGTGGAATCCTGACAAAACCTTTGCCCAGATGATGGCAAGCGGGGAATGGAGCAACTTACAGATCAACCATATTCCTACTGAGCTTGCCCCTATCCTACCCAATATCAACGTTTCCAATGCTGTACAGCGCAATAGAAACCGGCAAAAAATGCTGGCCATTATCCAGGAACTGGATGAAATGGCAGATGCTTTTGACGCATTGGGAGATTTGATCACTTCAGAAAGTGTCTACCAACTGGTCCGTGGCAATCATCAAAGGGCTGCAGGACTGATGAATTCATTTGCAGAAGGAAAAATCCCACGGGATCCGGAAATCATCAAAAACCTCAGAAATGGAAACTTGATCATCAACCGCGGGATTTTCATCCTTCCAGACCAAGGAAATGCAGCCTTATGGGGCATTCCGGCAAGTCCGAAATCTTTGGCAGAACCAAGGTTCAACCTTTATGTCCACCAACAAATCGGTGATCCCACAGGTATACAGTTTTCTGTTATTAATCAAGGGTCCAAGCATTACCTCAACCTTCTGGATATTGGTCTACAACCTATTGATCTACTTTTTCTTCTTGGCAGGGATGCAGACTCCAAATGGGAAGAGATTGAGCTCAGGGTTGTCCGTACCTTACAACAGGAAGGCTTTGCTTCAGAAGGTGATTACCAGTTTATCTTCTCTGAGCACATGGAAAGCGAGTCCACTGATCTTCTTTCCACCATCCCATATTTTGAAGCCATTTTTGATTTGTTCAATTCTTGCCGGGTGGCAGACGCAAGGGATTTCAGAAGGGCCGAGGACCCCGACAACTTTGAAGTAGACAATGCAGGAATGGACCTAACACAATACCTGGATCGTATTCAATCCGCAATTGCTGAATTCGATTCAGTTTACACAGCCCTGGGAAATTTGGATTTAAATGTTGAATCTTTGAGTGCCTCAGATTCTGAAAGTGCCTATGCTTTGTTTGGAAGACTTTCCCAGCTGGGATTTGCAGGATACTTCCCTAACCCTTTGCTGTCTCCCAGCACTTTTGTGCACGAACAGATGGGAAAACTTCAGGAAGCCCAGAGTAGGATGAGCATAAAAGCCAGGGAAATCCAACAGTGGAGAGAGCAACTACTTCTGGAAACTGATCAGGCAAAAATCATCAATATCGGCAATGAAATCATCAACGCCATTTTTGGCAATGGAATGAAAATCCTGCCTAAAATCCACTTGCCCAACCCGTCATTTTGGCAGGATGCCATGCAGGAAGATTTGGAAAGCCATCTTTTACAGCATTCCGGAATGGAAGGATTGGAAAAATGGCAGCATGACTCCTCTCTGGTACGCAAGAATATTGCAAAAGTGGAGAATCTCAGAATATTGCAGGAGGTATTGGAAAAGCCTGAAATCAGCCTTAAGCCTTCACAAATGGCCCTGTCTGCTCAGGAACATCCTTCGGAATACTGGATGGCTTTGGACTATCCTGACACTTATCAACCTGAAGGGGATTATTTATGCCACCTTTTGTACAATGGAGATGCATTGATAGGTCAAACCCACATCGCAGCGCTGGTAGTAGATGAGTGGGCAGAAATCATTCCTCAAAAGGTACAGACCACCGGTGTGGCCCTGCATTACAATCAGCCAGATGCAAGAGCTCCGCAAAGTATTTTGATGGCGGTACCTCCTGAAATCAAAGGCCAATTGGACCTGGATCAGATTCTCCTTACAGTCGAAGAAGCTCTGGACTTGGCGAAACTGAGGACTTTTGAGCCGGATGATCTGGATGAATCCACCTTCTCCCAATTATTGCCTGCAAGCAGTGCTTTGGCTTACGGGCACTATGAATTCCTGAGATCACTGGAAGAAGATCAGGACCCCGACCAGCAATCCTTAGGCTGGTATATCGATTATGCAATCAGCAACCACAATGTCAACAACAATGAGTAAAAGCCACCTCCATAATCCCTGCGAGCCCTTTCAGGCATACAATAGACTGGAAGGCCGAACCCGAGAAGAATCACTTACCTCGGCTTTGTCTGCCAAAATCCATGACCCCTTGTGGATGCTTGCCCGGCAGTGGCAGTTTGGTGAATTCAAAGGTGAAGATACAGGAAGTGCCATTGAAGCGAAAATCGCCTACAGAACCCAAAAGCTCAATTATTTCAAACCCCATCATGGTCCTTGGCAAAAACATGATGATGCCCTGCCCATGGAAATCACAGTTGAGAAACTGCACCAAAAAATAGGTATCAGGTCAGCTTACTATCTGGGCAAAAAGCTGTTGAGAGCCATTGATGCGGCTTTGGAAGGAGTTCCCGGCTTCGCTCAAGGTTTTTATATGTCCAAACTTATAGCGCATTTTGCATTTCAGGCTCCTACGCTGAATACAGATGATCCTGTACAGGCCATGTCAAGGCAGGCACAGGTAATGGCCAGAACCAAGACTTACCAATTTTTGCTAACAATACAGGGCAAAGCTTTGGATGCAGGAAGAGTACTTAAGAGTTTTTCCGAAAACCCGGATTTTCTAAACAGTTTTTCCAATACTCATCCTGGAGGTTTTATTCTTCCAAACCACCTGATTCCTTTAAGGAATGTTTTACAACAATGGAAAGAGCAGGTGATAACTGAATTCAATTTACCTGAACTGGAACAGCACAAGTCCTGGGTACCGGAAAAAATGGAATACGCCTTTGAGGCGGCTTCGGTCAAGATACAAGAGGCAGATCAGCGAAACCTTCAGGCTAATGCCTATTTTCAGGGTCACTTGGATTGGTTTTCATTTGATCAAAAGGTATCTGATGAGCCTATGGTTTTGCCGGACATTCCATCCGACAGTTCCGAAAGAAAAGTACTTACCTTGATTCCTTCCGAAGCCAGTATTGCCGGCATGCCTGTTTCCCGATGGTGGGAAATGGAAGATGGAAAAGTGGACCTGGGCAATATGAATGCCTCAGATACAGATATTGCCAAAATTGCGATTACCCAATACGCCATGAACTACAGCAATGACTGGCTGGCCATTCCTCTGGATATTCCAAGCGGCTCTCTCTGTGAGGTGGAAGGGATAGTGGTGAAAGATGTCTTTGGATTCCGTACCCACGTGGAGGCGGCACATTTGCAGAACAATTCTTCCTACTTGGGCTGGGGAATGTTTGGGCAATCCGTACTCAATGAAAATGAACAATTCATCGGCATGGATCCAAAAGTCTTTGTACCTGATTCTTTGGCCAAAACCCTGGAAAGCGAACCTGTAGAAAAGGTCAAAATGATCCGGGATGAAATGGCCAATATGGTCTGGGGAATAGAAGCCGTAGTTCCTGACTTAATGGGTTCAGGAATCAGCGGAGTGGATGTATCCAATACACTGGAACAGATACTGGAAAATTTCCTTGCTAAAGAAGAAGAGGTGGATGAAATCGCTGCCAATGATCCTGCATACCTTCCTCTGGAAAGCAGAAATGGACAGGTAAGGACTTACAAAGCCCCTTTGAAATACATTCTTTCCAATAAAATCGCCGAAAACTGGATCCCTTTTATCCCTATTCATAAGCCAGGCCAGGCCATCAATAGAGAGATAACCCTGCAGAGGGCATCCATGCCGAGAACCGTCGGAGGTATAGAACCACATGCGGTAAGGCCTCAATCTTCCTTTTTGAGGAGAGGTATTTTGGAAAATAACGAACAAGATAAACCTTACTTTATTCATGAGGAGGAAGTTCCGAGAGCTGGAGTCACCTTGATAGGTCAATATCAGTTGACACGATGGTATTCAGGTAAAAGAGTAATCTGGTATGGAGCCAGAAAAATTTCCGGAAAAGGTGAAGGAAGTTCTGGGCTTAGATTTGATTTACTCACTGATAATGTATAAATTAGAGCAGGTTTTAGAACCAAAAATATTAAAGATGCTAAACGTGACAGACGTTAGTGAAACTGTGAGATGAAGAAGAACTTTCAACAGGAGTTTGGAACCGTAGGTAACTAGGAGAGTCCTAGGTAGAAAGAAGTTCAATCAGACAGTAGGCGGAACGAAGGGACGTACCGCCTTAATTTTTTCCCGGTTTTTCATTTCTGAAATTTCCTCTAACGAAACATAGACACGCATTAAATCCACCCGAAAAAAGCCTGTTTCCCAATTCTGATTTCCCCTCAGAATAATCCTGACTGGAATCATAGTAATCCAAGAGCATTTCAATAAATGATGAATAATCCTTCCTAAAAAGGGCCATTTTTGCACCTTCTAAGACCTCTCCTTCTATTCTGCTTTTCAGGTTTTCCAGTCCATTTAAAAGATAAGTGTCATTCTTATTGCAATACACCTCTACCAACCTTTCCACTCTTTTGATTTTTGGGGTATCCAAAAAAATCCTCGGTGCATCCATTACCTGACGGTACAAGTGTATGGGAAGGTAAAGTTGCCCAAGATACCTTCCTTTGATTTCCACAAATACAGGATTGCTATTCCTCCCAAGTCGGTGATACAGTTCATTTTCAAATTGCTCTTGAGAAACACAGGATTCCCCATCGATCTGCCCAAAAGCTGAGCCCTTATGACCTGAAATTTGCTCCAGATCAAGAACCTGGAAACCCTCACTTTTTATAATCTGCAGGAATTCTGTTTTCCCCGAACCGGTAAGACCTGCCAGAGAAATCAGTGGATATTTTGTGTTCCAACTGTCATTTATCGCCTTTCTGTAATTGCTGTAACCTCCTTTTAGAACAATTCCATCGGGAAATTCCGGTCTAAACCAATTCTTGAAAAGCTTGCTTTCTTTGGTTCCTTTTTGGCAATAAAAAACGAAGGGATCGCTTCCTACCATGGAGATGAGTTTTTCCTCCACAAAGGTATATTTTGATTGTAAAAATTCCGTTTTCTCCTCCCCTGACAATTGATCCCAAGAATCAAATTCCACCCA
Source organism: Arthrospiribacter ruber (assembly GCF_019343195.1). GTDB lineage: Bacteria > Bacteroidota > Bacteroidia > Cytophagales > Cyclobacteriaceae > Arthrospiribacter > Arthrospiribacter ruber. Next base: position 619,785 of record NZ_RPHB01000001.1, on the reverse strand, counting down.
TTCATAGAGCGGAAAATGCAAGGCACCTGGAATATGCCCATTGGAAAAAGCTTTCTGTGGCCTGAGGTCAATAATTTTACCCGAAAATTTTTTCAAGTCTGCTTCCTTCATCCAAATACCTTGTTTCAGTCTAAAATTTAGAGATAAATTTTATCTTTGCCCAAAGAGCTAATAAAGAATACTAAACCCAAAAATAATTTTGCCATGGAAAATGACTTTCTCCCTATCAACGGGACAGATTATGTAGAACTTTACGTAGGCAACGCCAAGCAATCTGCCCTATATTACCAATATGCCTTTGGATATGAGCTGATTGCTTATGCAGGGCCTGAGACAGGTATCAAAGACAGGGCCTCCTATGTGCTGAAACAGGATAAAATCAGGCTGGTATTGACGACGCCTCTTTTTGAGGACCACCCTATTGCTGATCATATCAAAAAACATGGAGATGGCGTAAAAGTCCTCGCTTTGTGGGTAGATGATGCCGAAAAATCATGGAAGGAGACCACCTCAAGAGGAGCTGTATCCTACAAGGAGCCAGAAGTACACACAGATGAATTCGGCGAAGTAAAAACTGCCTCCATCAGAACTTACGGGGAAACGATTCATACTTTCGTAGAAAGAAAAAACTATTCAGGAGTATTTATGCCCGGATACAAGCCTAGAAAGAGCGAGTACAACTCCACTCCGATCGGACTGAAGTACATAGACCATTGTGTAGGCAATGTAGGCTGGGGTGAGATGAACAAATGGGTGGAGTTTTATGAAAAAGTAATGGGTTTCAACCTCTTGATCACCTTTGATGACAAAGACATATCTACGGATTACACGGCTTTGATGTCCAAGGTGGTTTCCAATGGCAATGGCTACATCAAATTTCCCATCAATGAGCCTGCGGAAGGAAAGAAAAAATCCCAGATAGAAGAATACATAGACTTCTACAATGGAGCTGGTGTGCAGCACATGGCGATAGCTACGGATGATATCATACATACCGTTTCGGAATTGAGAAAAAGAGGAGTGGAATTTCTGAATGTGCCAAACACCTATTATGATGACCTTCTTGACCGGGTAGGCCATATTGATGAAGACCTTCAGCCACTGAAAGACCTTAATATTCTGGTTGACAGGGATGATGAAGGATACCTGCTTCAGATTTTCACCAAGCCTGTTCAGGACAGGCCGACCCTCTTCTTTGAGATCATCCAAAGAAAGGGAGCCAAATCATTCGGGAAAGGTAATTTCAAGGCCCTTTTTGAAGCCATAGAAAGGGAGCAGGAATTGAGAGGAAATCTATAAACAAGCCATTTCCAAAACAAAAAAGCGTAGGATACAGTGAGAATCCTGCGCTTTTTTTGTGCCTCTGAGATAATCTTAGCTATATTTCATGACTTTATTTATCGAAATCTTTAAATTAGAAATTCATTCAAAATTTTTAAAACATGACAACAGTAGATCCAATCATTCTGGCCAAAGCTGAAAACTGGCTAAATAGCAACATTGATTTGAAAAGTAAAGAAGAAATCCGGGCGCTTCTCCTTGCTGAGGACAAGACCGAGCTGATAGATTCATTTTATAGGGATTTGGAGTTTGGTACGGGAGGGCTTCGTGGAATAATGGGTGTAGGATCCAACAGGATGAACGTCTACACCATAGGCATGGCCACTCAAGGCCTGGCCAATTACTTATTGAAGTGTTTTCCGGGAGAAGACATCTCCGTGGCCATCACCCATGACTGCCGGATCAACAATACACTTTTCGCGGATACTACGGCCAATGTTTTTTCTGCCAATGGCATACGAGTGAAGTATTTCAGAGAATTGAGGCCCACACCCATGCTTTCATTTGCGATCAGGCATTTTGGCTGCAAAAGCGGGGTAATGGTAACAGCTTCCCATAATCCAAAAGAATACAATGGCTATAAGGCCTATTGGGAAGACGGAGGTCAGGTAGTGGCGCCTCATGACACCAATATCATCAATGAAGTTCAAAAAATAACCTCCGTGGATGATGTCAAATGGGAAAGAAATGAGGCCTTAATAGAGTTTATTGAAGAGGATTTTGATTTGATCTATCTCAATCTGGTCAAGAAACTTAGTCTATCTCCAAATGAAATTATGGTTCAAAAGGACATGCCTGTAGTGTTTTCGCCTATTCATGGAGCTTCTGGAAAGATGGTTCCTGCTGCACTGAAGGTTTTTGGCTTTGAAAACATACATATTGTCAAAGAACAGGAACATCCTGATGGCAATTTCCCAACAGTGATTTACCCTAATCCGGAAGAAGCTGAAGCCCTCGATATGTCTTTGGAACTGGGTAAAAAAGTGAATGCAGAATTGGTACTTGCCTGTGATCCTGACGGAGACAGGTATGCTGCCTGCGTTCCCGACGGAAAAGGTGGCTTTGAGTTGCTCAACGGCAACCAAACCGGAGCTTTGCTCACTTATTACTTGTTGAGCAAATGGAGGGAATATGGCAGATTGACCGGAGAAGAATTTATGGTCAATACCATCGTTACCACCGAATTGATCGATGAGATCTGTAAGGGCTTTGGAGTCACCTGCTATTCTGTGCTGACCGGATTTAAAAATATTGCCAACGTAATTTTGGGTCTTGAGGGCAAGAAACAGTTTATCGGTGGCGGTGAAGAAAGTTACGGTTATCTCGTGGGTGATTTTGTCAGAGACAAAGACGGGGTATCGGCCTGTGCTATGGTAGCGGAGCTGGTTGCTTATTACAAAACCAAAGGCAAAAGCGTACAGGATGTCCTTGCTGAAATATACATGCAGTACGGTTTTTACAAAGAGTCATTGATCTCTGTCACTAAGAAAGGAAAAGATGGTGCTGAGCAGATCCAGGCTTTGATGGCTGGATTCCGGGCCAACAAGCCTTCTGAAATGAACGGCATCAAGGTCGTGAAGATCGTGGATGTGAAAGAAAGTAAAGTCTATGATATACTAAATGGTACAGAAACACCTTTGGAACTTGAGAAGTCAAATGTAATTCAGTTCTACCTCGAAGATGGTAGTAAAATTTCTGCCAGACCATCGGGAACCGAACCAAAGATCAAGTATTATTTCTCAGTCAATGAACCTTTGCCGAATGCAGAGGCCTACGGGAAGGTATCTGAAAACTTAGATAGAAAAATTTTGGGACTTAAAGCTTATTTTGCTTAAGTGTTAGGATAGTCGTGAAAATTAGCTTTTAAAAAGGCTGTAAGCACAGATTTGGCTTACAGCCTTTTTTTTATATGCTGCAATGCGCTTTAAATTCCAATATTCCTTTATTTTTGAGCCAGAAAGTGAAACAAAGTATCTCCCGAAAAGCGTCTAATTGACGGCAACAAATCAACTGAACTATGAAAGTGCTATTCAAAATAATGCTCCTGACAGCATGTATTGCAGTATTCTCTTCCTGCGACCGGGAACCACCCAGACCGGATTACTATTACAGGTTCAAAGTCAACGGAGTACAGAAAGAGTTCAAAGCCAACACGGATTCAGGAATCCTTTTTTTGGAAGACCCAAATGAGGTCAATAGGTACATGCTTTTCAATATGACTACCGGGAGAGACAATGAAAAAAACTCCTTGTTTATCAGCTTGAGGACATTGGAATCCATCACTGTTGGTACAAGATATGAGATGCAGTTGGGAATCAATGTCAACAACAATATTGTCCCAAGGATTACGGTATTGTATTTTGATGAAAATGGAGACCAGTTTATTGCTGACCTTTTGCAAAGAGATAATCCAGGCGCAAAAGACGATGCTTGGGTAATATTTGACGAATTGGTGCAGGAAGGCAGTTATGGGAGGTTTGAAGCCACTATATTTTCCGTAGATGATGACGGGGATTTGGCTGCCAGACAAGAAATAAAAATAACAGATGGTGAATTTTTTATACCAAACTTCATCTCCTTAAGATAAAAGAGGCTGTATCATAAATTGATCTTCAGATTTATTAACCAAACAAAATTCTGTTTAAGAATCAATTTCTTTGTGACTTAGTGGCTTTGTGGTTTAAAATGCCACGAAGGCTCTAAGACACAAAGTTTCACTGATTACAAACCAAATAAAATTTTGGTAATTTTTTAAAGCATTGACGTATGAGACAGCCTCTTTTTTATTCAGTGCCTCCCAATATGCACCAATGCATCGCCTGCATTGACTACGGGATTGTTGTTCAGTCCGATCACATGACCATTGTAAGTGGCCTTCACGGGTACTTTGACCTGCCCATAAGGATCAGAAATTTTGGCCAGCATTTGTCCCTTTTTCACTTCATCTCCCAACTTGATGGAGGAATTGAAAATTCCTGAAACTTTTGCCCTGGACCATGAACTTTCAGTCAACATTACTGTATTTTTCCGGACGGAAGCTTCCTCTATCATTCCAAGATATTGCAACATCCTTCTGGTGCCTGCTATGGCTTCTTCCACTGCATAATCATCCAGGCGCATGGACTCTCCCCCTTCGTAGACAAGGATGTGCTTTTTCCTTTTATAGGCTTCCTTTCTGAAGGATTTGTCAATATGGGGCGAATTTAAAAGAAAGTGCGTACCAAAGGCTTTGGCGAGTTCCACTCCCTTTTTATCTCTGTAATCCACCCTTATCTGGGGATAATTGGAAAGCATCCGCCCGCCTGTATGAAAATCAATGCCATAATCAATTAAAGGAATGATTTCATTGCTGAGAATAAATGCAATTTGGGAAGCCAAAGAGCCCTTTTTACTGCCGGGAAAGCTTCTATTAAGGTCTCTTCCATCGGGAAATGTCCTGCTGTTGCTCAAAAAACCATACACATTGACCAAAGGCATAAAAATCAGGGTACCTTTTGTAGGCTGCAATTCTTCTTCGTCGAGCATTTTACGCACAGCTATAATGCCATTGATTTCATCCCCATGGACTCCACCTGATATCAGGACTACCGGACCATCTTCCTTAGCTCTTTTAATAAATACAGGCAGATCAATCAAAGTATGGGTGGGCAGCCTGGCAATGGCAATGTCAATATTTAAGGTCTGACCAGGACGGACTTTGATTCCGTTGATTACAATTTCTCTCATAGGGTTCTATTTCACTTTTGCGGGAAAATCGGGTATGGTTCCGGTAAAAGATTCAGATACAACAGATTTGATCTCCGCTTGACTTTTGGGCAATTGTTTTCAAATATAATAAAGCTGGTGGAATGCACTCCCACTCCTGAAAGGAGATCTGCTTTCTGCACTTAAATTTTCTTTTTGCCTCCCCTTATCCAAGGCCAATTTACTTTCAATTTGGTTGAATTCTTGCTTAATTCGCAATACATTTTAGCCTTATGGAATTCCAAAGAAACGTTTCTTTATTGCCTTTCAATACTTTTGGCATTGACAGATCAGCCAAATTTTTCACGACGGTCCAAAGTGAATCGGATGTAGTAGCGGCACTAAAAAAAGCCCAGTCCGAAGATGTTCCGGTAATTGTACTGGGTGGAGGCAGCAACATTCTTCTTACCCGAGACCTGGATGCCCTGATACTCAAAATTGAAATTGAGGGCATAGAGAAAATCAAAGAAGACGAAAACCATGTATGGATAGAAGTAGGCGCAGGAGTCAACTGGCATCATTTTGTGATTGTTTGTATTGAAAAGAATTGGGCGGGAGTGGAGAATTTGTCACTCATTCCCGGAACTGTAGGGGCTTCACCTATGCAGAATATCGGAGCCTATGGTATAGAGATCAAGGAAGTCTTTGATCACCTTACGGCTGTAAACAGGGATACTTTGGATATCGAAAAATTTAATTGGACACAATGTGAATTTGGCTACAGGGAAAGTGTTTTTAAAAATAAACTCAAAGATAAGTACATCATCACCAAGGTCTGTTTCAAGCTCAATAAAAACCCGGTATACCATACCGAATATGGAGCAATAAAAGACACCCTTCAGGAAATGGGGATAGAAGAACTGAACATCAAAGCCATCTCCGATGCGGTCATCCAAATCCGTCAGTCCAAGCTTCCGGATCCAAAAGAAATAGGGAATGCCGGCAGCTTTTTCAAAAACCCCAGCATAAGCAAATCAGAATTTGAAAGATTGCAGAAAGAATTCCCAAATATTCCCGGCTATCCCTTACCGGAAGGAGTCAAGGTACCTGCTGCCTGGCTTATCGAGCAATCAGGATGGAAAGGGAAAAGGCTTGGACAGATTGGTGTACATCAGAAGCAACCACTTGTACTGGTCAATTACGGGGGAGGCGACGGGGCAGAGATCGTAGACCTGAGCAAGCAGATACAGGTATCCGTACTGGAAAAATTCGGAATCCATCTCTCACCGGAAGTGAATTTCCTTTAGATCAAGGGATCTTCAAACTGTATTTCCTTCTGGTATTGGGTCACGGACACGCCGAATTTTTTTAAAAATTCCAAACCTTCATCAAAAGGCAAACCTTTATATTCTGCGTAAGAGTACATGTATACCACCTTTTGGATTCCCATGGAGAATATAATCCGGGCACAGGCAAGACAAGGAGCTAAAGTCACATAAAGTGTGGATCCTTCTACCGAGGTATTGTTTTTGACTGCATAAAGAATAGCATTTTGCTCGGCGTGCAGGGCAAGCGTACAGCTTCCCTTACTGTCCCTGGCACAACCATGCTCGGGAAATTCTTCATCACAATTGTGTGTACCGGCAGGAGGTCCGTTATAGCCAATGGAAATGATCCTGGTTTCTTTGGTCAGTACTGCCCCTACATGCTTTTTGATGCAATGGGATCTTTTGGCAAGATTCACTGCCAATTCCATAAAAATATCGTCAAAATTAGGTCTATTCATTTCTTTGAGAGTTCTTTAGCAGAAAAAGCCTACATCTCTGCGGCTTCAAAAGTAAGGAAACCATGAAACTAATGGCAGCATTATAAAAAATTTATCTTTTCCATTTTGCCACGCATATTCCTAAATTGCGTGGGATTGATGGAACCTAAGTAAATGAAAAATGGAAAAAGAAAATCTATCGGACAGTGATTTGATCGTCAGGGATTATCTGGCCAGGCAAAGAACCAACCTTGCCAATGACAGGACACTGCTATCCTACATCCGAACATCTCTTTACTTTCTGGTCAGTGGTACAGCTTTGATGGAAGTGAATGCCTTGGAACACATCAGTGATCTGGGATACCTGGCATTTGCCCTTTCCCTAGGAATGCTTTTATTGGGTTTTATCAATTACTTTAGGGTAAAGCGCAAACTTAAAAAACACTACTACCAAAAAATGTAGGCTTTCTCAGAAGAAAAATCTTTTAATCAGACTTACTTTCGCAATCTTTGCAAAAAAATAACCCCAAGTCTCTGTGCTGCTTGAACCTTATGTCATTGTCATATTTGCCGTTCTGATAATTGGCTTGCTGTGTTTGGATTTGTTTGTATTCAATAAGACAGACCATAAAGTAAGCAATAAAGAAGCTTTAAACTGGTCCATTCTTTGGATTGGAGTCGGTCTATTATTTGGGGCTTATATTTATCTTGATTTTGGTACTGAATTGGCCTCGCAATACTACTCGGCATTTCTGATTGAAAAAGCCCTCAGTGTGGACAATCTTTTCGTCTTTATCCTGATTTTTAGGTACTTCAAAGTTCCAGACAAATACCAACACAAAGTTTTATTTTACGGAATACTAGGTGCAATTATTTTGCGCGCAATATTTATTTTCTCAGGTGTTGCCATCATCAACCGCACTTATCTTCCTGAGTTTGAATTATTGGGAAGGATTTTTCACGTCAACATTGTCCTGACGCTTTTTGGTATTTTCCTGATTATTGCCGGTTTCAAATCTTTTCAGAACAGAGGAGAGGAAGAGGAAAACAAGGACTTTTCAAAGTCTTTGGGTACGCAATTGATCCATAAGCTATTCAGGGTAGACCCAAAATACCACGAGGGAAAGTTTTTTGTCAACATCAAGGGAAAGAGATTTGCGACGCAACTCCTTGTAGTTGTAGCTGTGGTAGAATTCACGGATCTGCTTTTTGCTGTGGACTCCATTCCTGCGATTTTTGCCATTTCCCAAGATCCCCTTATCCTGTACACTTCCAACATTTTCGCCATTTTAGGATTAAGGGCACTTTATTTTCTCCTTGCCAATAGCTTTGAGATGTTTCATTATTTACAGCACGGACTGTCATTTATCCTCGCATTTATTGGGTTAAAAATGATCCTCTCAGCCACTTACCACCTGCCCTCTCAGGTCTCTCTGGGGGTGGTATTTTTCATTTTGACCATAAGTGTATTGGTCTCTATAAGAAGGTACAGGCAGGATCAGACTGTTGGTTGATTTTTTTGGTCAAATAATTGATATTGAAAGTTTTTATGTATTTCCAGCAATTAGACCAGTAAGCAATTTAAAGTGGCTCTTGATTCAAACAGATATTTGTAGATATTTGATCCGCCATAGCGGACAAGTTATTTATTGATAATGGCTTGAAATCTTTGGCTTATTCAATGATTAGGATTTTACTGGTAAGAAAGCGAACAAACATATTATTTTCTTCCTCCAACACAATTATGAAAACAATTGGAATTATTTTGCTGCTCTGCGGCCTGGTCATGATTTTTATTCCTGGCATCAGTTTCAAGACTTCCGAAAGCCTTATAGATGCAGGCCCTATTCAGGTAAACAAAAAGAAGAACCACCAAATTGAGTGGCCTGATTATGCCGGTGTTCTTGCCATCACTTCCGGAATAATACTGATTCTTGTTTCCAAGAAAAAGTAACAAATCCATTTTTTTGCGAAGCCTAAGCCTTATTTTAGCATATCACTAAATACTATTTTGATTTGAGACTTGCGGCAGTAGATATAGGTTCCAACGCCATCCGGCTACAGATAACCCAAATCAGCACTTACGAAGGAGAGACCAATTTCAAAAAGCTGGAATACCTTCGGTTCCCCCTTCGATTGGGAATGGATGTATTTCATGAACAAAAAATCTCTGATAAAAACCGTAGAAAATTCGTCAAACTGATGAGGGCCTTCAAGTTGTTGATTGACCTATATGAGGTTGATGATTACATGGTCTGCGCCACTTCCGCAATGAGGGAATCCATCAATGGAAAAGAGATAGTTGAAGAAGTGAAAGAGGATGTAGGATTGAAAATCAATATCATTGATGGCAATCATGAGGCTGAACTGATCAATATGGCATTAGGAGCACATATAGACCATAAGGCATATCTTCACATCGATGTTGGCGGGGGAAGTACTGAACTGAACATCTATAAAAACCAGCAAAAAATTGCTTCAAAATCTTTTAAAATCGGTTCAGTAAGAGCTTTGGAAGACAAAGTCCCTCTTTCGGTATGGAAAAGTATGGGGAATTTTATTGGAGATAATGTCAGCATAAAAGATAAAATCACCTGTATAGGCACAGGAGGTAACATCAATAAGATCTTTGAACTGGCCACTCCCAGAAAAGGAAAAACTTTTATCAGCATTGACAAAATCAGAGAAATACAGGCCTATCTGGAATCCATGTCTTTTGAGGAGAGGGTGTATAAGGTAAACCTCAACCATGACCGGGCAGATGTCATTATTCCTGCCGCCAAAATTTACCTGGCAGCGATGGATGCAGCCTCCTCCAAGAAAATGCTGATTCCTGATGTAGGCCTCAAAGACGGATTGATGCAGGTGCTTTACAAAAAGAATAAAAACAAGAAAGCACATAAACAGCAAGGTCTTGATTTGAAGTAAAAATCAAGATGATTATATGTCTTCCATCATACCAGCTTGACTTTCAGCACATCTTCAATCTTTACATTGAAAAACTCCTTGTGAACGTTGAACTCGTCCTCATCTGCCTGAGGCATTTTACGCACATAGGAACCATCTTCCAGCATCCTGTAGGCATTGACATTGTCTTTCAGGTTGAAGTACAAGATGTTCATCAATTGCTTTTCCAGTAAATTGTCCTGAACACGGAAGAGAGATTCCAGCCTCTTGTCAAAACTCCTCACCATCATGTCAGCAGACCCTGCATAAGTCCTGGTATCTCCATTATTGTGGAAATGGTAAATCCTGGAATGCTCCAAAAAGTCCCCCACTATGGAAATGACTTCAATATTCTCACTCAAGCCTATTCTTCCAGGTCTGAGACAGCAGATACCTCTGACGATCAGCTTGACCGGCACGCCGGATTGGGAGGCACGGTAAAGCGCATAAATGATCTCTGAATCCTCTAAAGAATTGACCTTGATCACGATCCCTGATGGGAGTCCATTTCTTGCATTTTCCGCCTCTTGTTCTATAAAAGAAATCAATTGATTTCTCATGTCTCTTGGTGCTGTAATCAGGTTTTGGTAGGTACTCGGCATGGAATGCCCAGTGATTACATTGAAAAACTCAGACACGTCATTGGCCAAGGTTTCGTCTGTAGTCAGCAAACCAATGTCAGTATAGAGCCTAGCAGTATCCTCATTGTAGTTACCGGAACCTAAATGTACAAAGCGGGTTACTTTGTTGTCATCCTTTTTGACAATAAGCATCAGCTTGGTGTGTGTCTTGAGGTTACTGATCCCGTAGATCACAAAACATCCCGCTTTTTGAAGCTTCTTCGCTTCACGGATATTGTTTTCTTCATCGAATCTGGCCTTTACTTCGAACAATACCGACACGTGCTTTCCATTTTCGGCTGCCCTTAGCAAAGTCTTGGTGATCCTGGAATCCTTGGCCAGTCGGTAAATGGTCATTTTGATCGCCATGACATTGGGATCATCTGCAGCCTTATCCAGGAGATCCAGAATAGGATCAATATTGTTATATGGATGATGGAGTAAAATATCACGTCCTTTTAGCACCTGAAATACATCATCAGTACCTTCTTGGGGATAAGAAATCGGTGGTACCGGATTGGGAACCTGTGGCATCTTATCCTTGAATCTCCTATTGCCCACCACCTGCCAAAGTCCAGTAAAATCCAGCATACTGGATCTCTCCACTTTGAAAATACTGTCATCCTGAATGTTCCAGCGCTCTTTCAGCAAGCTGATCATCCATTTGCTATAGCCTTCTTCAACTTCTATTCTGACAACCCGCCCTGTTTTCCTTTCATTGAGCTTTCTTTTTACCTCTTCAAGAAAATTCGCATCCATATCCTCACTTTCTTCCAGCGTAAAATCGCCGTTTCTTGTGATCCTGAAAAGGTTGACAGATTCAATGTTGACATTTCTGAAAAGGGAAACCAAATGTTCCCTGATGACTTCTTCAATAGGAATGTAGACCACGAGATCTTCTCTCTCTATTTCAAAAAATCGCGGGATATTGGCAGGAATCTGTACGAAAGACAACTTCCTGTTTTCCTTTTTATCTCCAGGTGCCAAAGTGACCACCCCAAAAATCAGCAGCTTATTCATCAAAATAGGGAAAGTCCTATACCCATCAAATACCATTGGGGTGAGCATAGGATAAACCGCCTTGTTGAAGTAGGACTTAATATAATCTTGTTCTTCCGGTTCCAGATTTTTGACATTGCTGAGAATAAAACCGCTTTCGTGCATCTCCGGCAACAGATTTTTGACAAAATGCTCCTGTTGTCTTTTGTGAAATGCCTGGCATTCCAAAAGCAGTTTCATTTTGAAAGGATCTTCTCGCAAGCCGGAGTAGTCTACCCGCTCTTTGTCATAGTCCAGGTAATTGTAGAGAGACCCTACACGGATCATAAAAAATTCATCCAAATTGGAGGCGGTGATTGCCAAAAACTTCAGCCTTTCCAGAATGGATCGGCTTTCTTTTTTGGACTGATCAAAAACCCTGTCATTGAATTTGACCCAGCTAAGGTCACGGCTGACCAAGTCAGAACTTTCAATTATACTTTCAAATTTATCTTTGGCTGCTACTTTCATTTTGCAAATCGGTCTAATACAAAGCTAACATTCTATAAATACGTTTTGAACGGGGGGAGTTTAAAAATTTATTAAAAAATAAAAAAAGGGGCCTCAGCCCCTTTAAAATTATGTTGATTTGCCTATCATGTATCAATTTTTGCATATTTGGCATTCCTCTCGATGAAATCCCTTCTTGGTGGAACTTCATCACCCATCAACATGGAGAAAAGGTGATCCGCCTCTGCGGCAGACTCAATGGTAACCTGCTTCAAGGTCCTGGTATTCGGATCCATCGTAGTGGTCCAAAGTTGCTCGGGGTTCATTTCTCCAAGACCTTTGTACCTTTGCAAGTTGATGCTGTCTTCTTTCCCCTCTCCTACCATCTCTCTGGTGAGTCTTTTTCTTTCATCCTCATCATAAGCATAGCGCTCATCCTTACCTTTTTTGAGCAAGTAAAGTGGTGGCTGCGCGATGTAAACATAACCGTTTTCGATGAGGGACCTCAAATACCTGAAAAACAAAGTCAGGATCAAAGTTCTGATGTGGGAGCCATCAATATCAGCATCCGTCATGATAATGATTTTGTGGTATCTCAGGGAGCTCAGGTCAAGTTCACGGTCTCCATTGACCGTACCGAATTTCACGCCAAGAGCGGTAAGGATATTTTTGATCTCATCATTATCATATATTTTATGCTCATGTGCCTTTTCTACATTCAGGATCTTTCCTTTAAGAGGTAGAATGGCCTGAAAATCCCTGTCCCTACCTTGCTTGGCAGAACCACCCGCAGAGTCACCCTCCACCAGATAAAGTTCACAAACAGTAGGATCAGAATTGGCACAATCGGCAAGCTTACCTGGAAGTCCTCCCCCTCCAAGTACATTTTTACGCTGCACCATTTCCCTTGCTTTTCGCGCGGCATGACGTGCTTGGGCTGCCAAAATCACCTTTCCGACGATTATCTTGGACTCTTTTGGATGCTCTTCCAACCAGCTTTGTAAAGTTTCTGAAACAGCCGCATTTACAGCGCCGGACACTTCAGAGTTACCCAATTTTGTTTTGGTCTGTCCTTCAAATTGAGGCTCAGCCACTTTCACTGAAATAACTGCGGTCAAACCTTCTCTAAAGTCATCCCCGGAGATGTCAAACTTAATTTTGTCCAACATTCCGGACTTGTCTGCATAGCTTTTCAGTGTCCTGGTCAAGGCCATTCTGAATCCGGACACGTGTGTACCGCCTTCATAAGTATTGATGGTATTGACATAAGAAACCACATTTTCCGAATAGGAAGAGTTGTAGCTCATGGCTACCTGTACAGGAACGTTGTTTTTCTCTCCCTCAATGTATATGGGCTGCTCAATGATTCTTTCTCTGGTTTCATCAAGATATTGGACAAACTCAGTAAGCCCCCCCTCTGAGTAAAACTCATCAGATCTGGGCTGTCCATCTTCCACTTCCCTGAGGTCGGTCAAGGTAATTCTGATACCCGCATTCAAGAAAGCCATTTCCCTTAATCTATTGGCAATGGTTTCGTATTTATACTCTGTGGCCTGAAAAATACTTGCATCAGGAGTGAAGTGGATAATTGTACCTCTTTTATCCGTCGTACCGATTTCCCTCACAGGATATTGAGGCACTCCTATTTTATATTCTTGTTCATAGATTTTTCCCTGTCTATGGACAGTAGCTTTAAGGTCGGTAGAAAGTGCATTCACACAGGAAACACCCACACCATGCAGACCACCGGATACCTTGTAGGTATCTTTATCAAACTTTCCTCCGGCGTGAAGTACAGTCATTACTACCTCAAGTGCGGATTTTTTCTCTTTGGGGTGCATATCGGTAGGAATTCCCCTACCATTATCTTCTACTGATACTGAGTTATCTTCATGCACCGTGACATGAATGGTATCGCAATGTCCGGCCAAGGCCTCATCAATCGAATTATCCACCACTTCCCAAATCAGGTGATGCAGACCTTTGATGCCTATATCTCCAATATACATGGCAGGCCTTTTTCTTACTGCCTCAAGACCTTCCAGAATCTGAATATTACCTGCTGAATAATCCTTTTGATTTTCTCCTTTGTTTTCGCTCATATTGTTTTCTAAAACGCTTTTTTTTTCTTCAAAAAAGAGGTGATATTTTGTTTCAATCAACCCGTAATATTACACAAAAAAAACGAGAGTACCCACCCGTTTTAAGGTCTTCGGAACGAATCTGTGAAGCTTTTGAATATTTCATATCCAGGGCGTGCTGAAAAACGCCAACTGGAGAATAAATGCTTTAAATTTTGATGAATACCCCGTTTGTCAAGTATTTTCTTTTTAAGCAGGTGCATGCTTATTCCATGATATAACTTGATTTCCGTGCACCTTAAAATTTCAAAATTCGAAATTTTAAGGCTAGTCTCAGGAATACCATCTTCTTCATTGGGCTCACTCGAAGTATAAGCATACATCTTCATTCGCCCGCTTTGAATCTGGCATACCTGAGACTTTTTCAGCAAGCCCTATCTACCGACGTACATTTAAGGAATACCAGGGAAGATTGGCTTTTTTAATCCATGTTTTGGTATTCATTGGATGTGTCATCCAAATAAATAGAAAAGCCACTGGCTTAAGTATATTTTTTCAAAATATTCATTTCTAACCAAATAATAATTTGAGTCAAGCATCCATCAGAAGCCCTGGAAAGTTTAAAAAATAATTGTGGCTAATAGAAAAGGGTAAATTCTATAAGAGTATATGCTTCATTGCACTTAGTCATTGATTATTTTGAATGAGTACTTTCTGCTAAATCTTTATCAAAATTTGATTATGAAGCTACTTTTTCTCCCGATTTTCGGGACAGGCTTTGATGAAAAAGTAGCCAAAAAATCAAGAATTTCGAATTCCCGAAAAAAATCGGGACAGGCTCTATCCACGCTCAAGGCCTGCGCTGGCCCGGTCGAAATTCATCCCACCCTCCAAAATCCTCATTTACTGATAATAGTAAAGTTGACGGCTTGGCACTTAAAGTTTAATATGCAAGGATCCGGACACTTATGTTCTCTATATACCAATTAATTACTGTTCAAATCTGTTTTTTTGTTGCATACATCTTTTTGTTTATTCTTTTGAATATTTCATTAAACAAAATTATTTCAATTTTCTTTTTACTCTGGAAATGCCCAAAATATTATTTCAAAAAATCACTCACATCTAAAATAAATTAACAATGAAAAGTATTTTAACAGCAGAATTAGTCGGCGTAGAAAGGATCGTCAACGGCGATCCTATTGCCATTACCTTCTTTCTTGGGTACATGGCCATGTTTGCTTCAGCGGTTTTCTTCTTTGCAGAAAGAAGTTCCGTAGACAGAAAATGGAAAGCTTCCTTACTGGTATCCGGACTGATTACCGGTATTGCGGCCGTACACTACTATTACATGCGGGACTTTTACATGATCACAGGAAGTTCTCCTACTTCCTTCAGGTTCGTCCTCTTGTTTTTTGTAATGGTCTCATTGATTTCCGCCCCACATATTTTTGTGATGCATCATTTCTTTGAGGCAGGGAGATCTCAAAATTGACCGGTACTCAACAGGACAAGGTTGCAGGCTACTGCGACTTCCACTCCCTGCTTTTTGGCGAGTTCAAAAAATTCGGGGTTTTCAGTCCCTGGATTAAAAACGATTCTTTGGGGATTTAGAGAAAGGATGTATTCGTACCATTCGGGCTGATTGTGGGGCCCAAGATACATGGTCACGGTGTGCACATCCGGAATATCAGGCTTTTGGCGCAGGTCAAGAATCTCCTCTCCATACAACTGTCCCTTTTTGATACCTACGGGCACAAATGGGATTTTTCTTTCTGAAAGCATTCCTGCCACTACATAGGCATATCGGGAAGGGTTTGGAGAAGCTCCAATGATCACGGTCTTTTTCATTGCAAAAATCTTATCTAGTTCCAAACCCCTTATCTCTTTCAAAGGTTTCGATGTGCCTGTGCTTTTTGCTGTCGTAGATGTCATCAATGGTGATCAGAATACCTGTTTCTTCCACTGCCCCAAACTCATCATTGAGCGCTGTGCCAAAAGTCTTCATGGTGGGTGAAAGGTTCATATAGGTATTGATCAAAGGCGGGATATTTTCACCATAAGCCCTGATTTTTGAATTCAGTATTTTATAACCCTCCTTATATGCTACGCCTGCAAACAGTTTTTCCAGATCACTCGTGTCATAATGGTAAGTCAACAAAAGTTGATCATGTGGCCTCACCAGGTTTTCTCTATCCGGAAAATAATGATGCATGAAGTACAGCAAGAGGTCCCTACCCTCCTTGTGAAAATGAGGATACATGGTCACTTTTCCGAAAAGATATTTGACGTCCGGATTGAGCATGACCACAGCGCCAAGCCCATCCCAGAGGTTATCCAGGGAAAAGAGCCCCTTCCTGTTGTCTATGCTGGGCTGGTATTTTGGCTGGACGAAAGACCTGCCCAATTCAATGGTATATGGGAGGTACTCGTTTTTGAAAGTTTCCGAAAATTTAAAAAGGTGGGCCGTAGATAGGTTATAATTGCCATGACTGTCTTTACCTGCATCTTTGCAATGGATCAGCCTGTACCCTGCCACGATCTCTTCATCTTCAGGATTCCAGGTGATCAGCTGCTGATAGCAATTTTCATCCGTATCATTGGCATCCAAATCCAGTGAAAGCCCTGTACCCCCACCTGCTGATCTGAAAGTCAGCTCCCTCAACCTTCCGATTTCTCTTACAGTGTTGGGAGCCTGATAGTAATCTACCAGATAGATGTGGTTATTGCCATTATTGGTATAGCGCAAAAACCTATCTGCCGTAAGCTCTTTTTTCAACAGGTCCTTGTCAATCGCAGGTATAATTGCTTGCATAAGATTATATTTAGGCCATTTGGTAAACCAGCTCTTTTACCTCTTCAGCCCATTCATTTTCCGTTTTCGATTTATCAAAATACTGGTAAGAAATTGGTTTTCCTATATGAATCACTACTTTTTTGCCTCTTTGGGAAAACATTTCATCAGCCAGGTACAACATTTCAATATTGGCTTTGATCCCCAACTGTTTACGAAACCTGGCCAGGTTGTAGAAAAAATCAGAGTTTTTTCCTTCGATGTATACCGGCACAATATCCTTCTTGTATCGCTTTGCTTTGGAAATAAAACTTTTCTTCCATTCCAGGTCTTTTACCCCTCCTGTCTGCTTCCTCGACACCAACCCAGCCGGGAAAACCAATACCGCATGCTCACCCGCATAAGTTTCCTCTATCAGTTTGCTTACTTCCCTGCTGTTGGCACCATGCTTATTGACAGGTACAAACATAGGTTCAAAATTCTTGATATTGGTAAGAATGTCATTGACCAGAAAACGAATGTCCTGCCTGTATTTTCCAAGGGCGTACATAAAAGCAATCCCGTCCATACCACCCAAAGGATGATTGGAGGCAAATATCACAGACCTATCCAATGGAATGTTTTCTTCACCCGTCAAGGTTACCTCCACTCCAAATTCGTCCACCAGCGCATTGACAAAATCCATTCCCTGGAGGTGGCCTATATTGGCCATCACCTGATTGATGTCCTTTTCGTGGACAATTCTTTTCAAATAAGATAGGACAAAGCCCGGCATCCATTTGTGAAGTCCCGGATTTTTGTCCTTAAGGACATTTTCTATATCAATAAATGGCTTCTCAGGCAATCGTGATTTTCCCACTTACTTGTTTTTGAGTTTCGTACAATACTTTGATTTTCAATACCCAAACAAAAGAATAGCACTATCTGAGTTTCTATTTTTTTGCAATTTTTGAAATATTATAGCTTCGAAAATACAAAAAAATACCCAAATGAGGCCAGTAAATATATTTTGCGAAATAAAACCTATCACAAGAAATAGAGTTGCTATGGTAAGACAAACCAAGCAATCATGAATTTAGCCATCACAGGTCCAACCTCCGGAATTGGGGAAATTACACTTCAAAAACTTATCCCTCACTTTGATAAAGTGTTTCTCCTGGCCAGAAACGCTGATAAAGCAGCAAAAACCATCCAATCACTTCCTGAGGACCAGCAAAGCAAAGCCGAATTTATCCATCTGGACTTGGCGTCAATGGATTCCGTAGTAAAGGCCGTCAAGGAAATACAGGAAAAGTCCAGCCAAATCGATGTGCTGATCAATAATGCAGGTGGTATATTCCACGAAAAAACTGTCACTGATGACGGTTTTGAACTGACATTTTCTGCCAATCACCTCGGACATTTTTTGTTGACCAACAAACTGATGCCCTGGATTTTAAAAGCCGAAAATCCCAAAATCATCAATGTAAGTTCAGAGGCGCACAATGCTGCCAATGTGAATTTCGAGGACCTCAATTATGAGAAAAAAAGCTACAGTGCCTTTACTTCCTATGCCAATGTCAAACTGTTCAATATCCTCTTCACTAAATCCCTTTATGAAAAATATGCTGAGCAGGGACTTCAGGCTTTTTCCCTCCATCCAGGAGTAGTCAAAACCAACTTTGCCAGTGAGGCGGGCGGGATATTCAAGGTCTTTTGGGTCTTGGCGAGACCATTTATGATTACCGCGGAACAGGGTGCTGAAACCAGCATTTTTCTGGCCAAAAACAATATCCCTTCCTCCCAAAACGGTTCTTATTTTAAAAAATCCAAGCCTGCCAAAGCTTCCAAAGCGGCAAACAGCAAAAGCATGCGGGAAAAATTATGGTACAACAGTGAAAAATTGCTTGCGAAGTGGCTATGAGGCTTAAGCTCCTTCAAAAATAAAGGCCAACACCTTTTTCATTCCTGCTGACTGCTCCGTTTTGATTTTGTTTTGTTTGATGTAATTGCGCACTGAACTGAATTTATTGCCTGAAATCTCCTTAATTCCGCTGTTGTTGCCTTTAAATTCTTTTGAAGAAAGACCATTTACTTTGTAAAAACGGGTATCTCCCCTGTAGTTTTCATATTGTGGTCCGGTATAGCCATCTTTGATTTGGGTGGGTTGCACCAGTACCTTTTTATGCAGGGCGATGTATTTGTCCCTACCATCTTCATAGAGGATCTCCACTACCCTTTCCTTGCCTTCCAAATAAACCAGCTTGAACAGTCTCGGATTTTCTTCCAATGTTTCCAACCATTCCCAATTTTTCAGCAAGAGAGGTTCATCTTCCATGTCCCCCGTCTGAATATAGATCTCATCCTTTTCAGGAAGGATATTGACAGGGATTTCCTCATAAATTTTGCCTGATTTCAGGGCGATTTTCGCTTTGGGAGCTTCCTCATACAGAAAAGGGGTTCCCTTGACGCCATCACTTTTTGGATTGAAACGGAAAGCCCTTCCCATATCCACGTCACTTTGTCTTATGGTATAAACGGATTGTCCAAAGGTTGGGAAATATAAAATTGCGAATAATCCCAACAGCATCACTTTCATCGATTCGCTCATTTTCTTATTTTTTTTATGAGTATCCGCATAATTGGACTTAGCCAATTATCGTTTTGAACTAGTTCTTACTGCTAAATTCTGATCAAAATTTGATTATGAAGCTACTTTTTCTCCCGATTTTCGGGACAGGCTTTGAAGAAAAAGTAGCCAAAAAATCAAGAATTTCGAATTCCCGAGAAAATCGGGACAGGCTCTATCCACGCTCAAGGCCTGCGCTGGCCCGGTCGAAATTCGTCCCACCCCCAAAGGTCTCAATATACAGTTAATAGTAGAGTTGAAGGTTTGGTTCTTAAGGTTCGACATGCAAAGATTCGGATAATCATGTTATTTTAAATCCGAATATAAGTTGCAAATAATTCCTTTAAAAATAAACCAAAAGGGACTCCAATAATAATTTTTACTTTTGTAGCATGAAGGAAACGATTTTGTCACTAAGCCCACAGCATTGGGAAGATTACGAACTGATAGATACCGGAGGTTTCGAAAAACTGGAGCGCTTTGGTCCATACATCCTCAGCCGCCCCGAACCCCAAGCCATCTGGGACAAAAGCATGTCTGAAAGTGAATGGAGAAAAATGGCCCATGCACACTTTGCCAAGGAGAAAAACAATCCTGAAAAAGGCCTATGGAAGGAACTGAAGAGGATTCCACACAACTGGCAGATCCAATATCAGGGATCGGACAAGCTCAAACTTAAGCTCAATCTGGCCATGACCTCATTCAAGCATATAGGCTTGTTTCCTGAGCAGGCTGTAAATTGGGACTATATAGGCGATACACTTGAAAAGTTGCCGGTCAAAAACCCGAAAGTCCTGAATCTTTTTGCCTATACCGGAGCCGCTTCTGTAGCCGCCAAAGCCTGTGGAGCGGATGTCACACACCTGGACTCGGTAAAGCAGGTAGTCACTTGGTCCAAGCACAATATGGAATCCTCAGGACAGGATGGAATCCGATGGATTGTAGATGACGCCATGAAGTTTATCAAAAGAGAAGTCAGGAGAGGAAACAAATACCATGGAATCATCCTGGATCCTCCAGCGTACGGTAGAGGTCCGGATGGGGAAAAGTGGATTTTGGAAGAGCAGATCAATGAAATGCTAAAGCTATGCGCGGAACTTTTGGAGCCTGATCATCATTTCCTGATCCTGAATATGTATTCCCTGAGCTTCAGCTCCATTATTGCTGCCAACTTGGTCAATTCCAACTTTAAGGAAGTGCATAATGCCGAACATGGTGAGCTGTATTTGGTAGACAGGTTCGACAAAAAACTGCCCCTGGGTATTTTCTTTAGGTTCAGGAAAATATAAAGCTTCGCTCCTGTTCAAAGAAGGCGGATGAGTGGGGAGTGAATAGTGATCAGTGAATAGTGAGGAGTGAATAGTGATTGGGTTTCGGTTCCTTTTGAAGGAATTACTAAATATCGAATATCGAACATTGAATATCGAATAATGAAGTAGGTCAGAATTTCGAACATTGAATATCGAACACTGAATAATGAAGTAAGGTCAGCCTTGGTTGACTGCGTGTTAAAGCCTGAAAGGCTGTCCTGTGATAGCCCAGACTAGAGTTCACGGAAGTCTGGGATTTAAAGACATACCCACCAACCATGAGGCCTGAAGGGCCGATCTTTATTTTTATACAAAGGCGCAGCCTTGTCTGCGAAATCAGCGAAATCTGCGGGGAAGAAGTTTAATTGTGTAATTGTTGAATTGATTAACTGATGAGGGTAGGTGGGTAAGGGTAAAATGAAAAGGATGAAGGATGATGGAGGAAGGATGAGGCCTGTTAGTTGTACTTCCCTAAATAGCGTTGACCGTTTGGTTCAACATTCATTAAGTAATTTCATCGGGCAATCATGAGCCAGAGGTTCTTCTCTTGGGCAAACTTCGTAGGGGCTCGACGCCCCTTCGAAGTTTTTCTTTCCTTCGGTATAAACAATCACCGTCGGTCTTTCTTGGGCAGATAAATGTACTAATTTTTGATAAAATCCCATAGGAGTAAATCTCATTTTGAAAGCTCTGTGTAGTCTTTTTGTGTTGTAGTGTTCAACTGCTTTTCCCACTTTTTTCTTCAGGTCTTTTAAGTCCTTAATCTGCCATCTTTTGAGGTATTCATTTTTAATAATTCCGTTGATTCGTTCAGCATAAGGATTTTCCCATGCAACTGTTCCCATACTGATGTGAATATGGTTTTCTTTTAGTAAACAAGTATATTCCTTACTACTATACTGGGATCCTCTGTCTGAATGATGGATCAAGCCCCAAGACCGGTAATTCATTATCTTGAGAGCCATTTTCATAGCCGCTGTATTTCCTTCTGTCCTCAGATGATCGTTGACTGCATATCCTACTACCAATCTGGTATAAACGTCAATGATAAACACCAAATAATAATGCTCACCGTTTAAGTGAAAATAGGTTATGTCGCTTTGGATTACCTGAAATGGTCTTTTTATTTCCATCCCCTCTATCAGGTTGGGATAAATATAAGCCCCGATATAAGTAGTTCTATGATAATTACTTACACGTTTGACTCCATAACCTAATTCCATGAAAATCTCACAGAACTGATCCCTTCCCATAAAGGATGGGCGCAATGTATAATACATCTTTTCAACCCCACAACCAGGGTGTTCTTCCTTGAGCTGATCAGCTAATACAACTAACTCTGAAAGCTCCTTATCAAAAGACTCCTGTCTTTTCTTAGCCTGATGAACGGCTTGCTTGCTCACCCCAACAGTCCGATAAAGTTCGCTAAGTGAATAGCTCATCATTTTTTGGTTGGATTGGAACCACCAGAGAGTGGGGTGTTGGAGTTTTTTTTAATATCAATCGAATAGTTCTCCTTGGCCAGATCAATCATCTTCTCTAGGTAATCAATCATGATCTGCTTCTGTCCAACTGCCCTTTCTAGCTCTTTAACTTTTTCTTCAAGTTCTTTAAGCTTATTAGTTTGACTATCCTTCATCTCAACTATCCTGATATTTTTTTCATTGTAGGTCGAATACTTGTAAATCCATCTGTAAATAAGAGCATTCCTAATACCATAAAAACGTTCTATCTGAACAACAGACATCACTCCTTTCTCATAATCATCAACCAATTTACGCTTAAATTCCTCAGAAAATCTTCTGTGGGAATTAATCCTTTTTCCTGTTTTTAACATCTAGTTTATGGGTTAAAAACGGTCAACCTATTTCAGGGAATGACAAGTGGAGACACTAACAGGGGCGTGAGATATAGAAAGGATGAGGGATGAGGGATGAATCCGACCGAGTCATCTGGGCGGAGTCGGGCAGAATATGGTGTGTTGGGCGGATTTTTGATTTTGGACGTTTTTTAATTTCGAATATCGAACATTGAATATCGAATGATGAAGTAGGTCAGAATTATTTGAAGGCAAATTTAAGCCTGAGTGGCTGTCCTGTGATAGCCCAGACTGGAGTTCACGGAAGTCTGGGATTTAAAGGCATACCCACCAACCATGAGGCCTGAAGGGCCGATCTTTATTGTTATACAAAGGCGCAGCCTTGTCTGCGGAATCAGCGAAATCTGCGGGGAAGAAGTTTAATTGTGGAATTGTTGAATTGATTAACTGATGAGGGTAGGTGGGTAAGGGTAAAATGAAAAGGATGAAGGATGAGGGAGGAAGGGTGAAGTGGGGAGTGAATAGTGATCAGTGAATAGTGAGGAGTGAATAGTGAGGAGTGAATAGTGATTGGGTTTCGGTTCCTTTTGAAGGAATTACTAAATATCGAATATCGAACATTGAATATCGAATAATGAAGTAGGTCAGAATTTCGAACATTGAATTTCGAACACTGAATAATGAAGTAAGGTCAGCCTTGGTTGACTGCGTGTTAAAGCCTGAAAGGCTGTCCTGTGATAGCCCAGACTGGAGTTCACGGAAGTCTGGGATTTAAAGACATACCCACCAACCACGAGGCCTGAAGGGCCGATCTTTAATTTTATACAAAGGCGCAGCCTTGTCTGCGGAATCAGCGAAATCTGCGGGAGGAAAAAATTGAATAGTTATCAGTTAATAGTAATTGTGAGTAATTTTAAATCCAAGAATAAAAATTTCATTTGAACTGCATGGAAGGATAAGGTATCAGAGACCTTTTGAAACCAGGGAATTCTTCCTTCATCAGAGTAATACCGGATACAAATCTGCCATCAGTATAAATACGCATATTGACAAAAATTAAAAATGAACAACCGACAACTTTTCCTTCAACACCTGGCCCAGACCACAGATTTTCCTCTTTTGATAGAAATAGAAAAAGCTGAGGGCGTATACATGTACGGTCCTGAAGGTAAAAAATATTTGGACCTGATCTCCGGCATCGGGGTCAGCAATGTGGGCCATAGACATCCAAAAGTGATCGCAGCCATACAAAATCAGTTGGATAAGTACCTCCACCTGATGGTATATGGTGAATATGTACAAAGTCCACAGACATTACTGGCCAAGGCATTGTGCGAAACCCTACCTGATCAGCTGGACAATGTGTACCTGGTCAATTCAGGAAGTGAAGCAGTGGAAGGTGCCCTGAAGCTTGCCAAAAGGTATACCAACAGAAGGGAAATCATCAGTTGCGTCAACGCTTACCACGGATCTTCCCAAGGCGCCCTCTCAGTGGGAGGAAATGAGATATTCAAAAGGGCCTACAGACCATTGCTTCCGGGTGTGAAAAATATTGTCTATGGAAGCTTTTATCAACTGGATGAAATCACCGAAGATACTGCTGCTGTCATCATAGAAACCATTCAGGGCGAGGCAGGAATCAAGGTAGCATGCAAGGAATACTTTCAGGCTTTGCGAAAAAAATGCAATGAAACCGGCACTTTGTTGATACTGGATGAGATACAGGCAGGATTCGGAAGGACCGGTAAATTTTGGGCTTTCGAACATTTCGACATCCAACCGGATATTCTGGTCTGTGCCAAAGGAATGGGGGGCGGCATGCCCATTGGTGCCTTTATCGCCAACCAAAAGCTTATGGCGGTATTTAAAAACAACCCCCTTCTAGGCCATATCACCACATTTGGAGGACACCCTGTTTCCTCTGCTGCTTCCTTGGCCACTATAGAGGTGATCAAAGAAGAAAACCTGCTGGATCAGGTTGAAAAAAAGGCCCATCTTTTTAGGGACTTGCTCGTCCATCCTATGATCAAAAGCATCCGAAACAAAGGATTGATGATGGCAGTGGAGTTTGAGTCCTTCGAGGTGCTGAAGCCTATCATTGACAGCGCCATAGAAAAAGGCGTGATCACTGACTGGTTTTTGTTCTGTGATGATGCCATGCGCATAGCCCCTCCACTGATCATCAGCGAAGAACAGATCCGGGAAGCCTGCCAAATCATCCTTCAGGCCATTGAAGAAAATCAATCATAAATGGGACTTTGGTGAAAATTGATATCACCAAAGCCTCCCAGTTTGGCGGCAGTCTCAGCCATTTGGTCCTCAATAAATCTTGGACCTGAGGTGTTGGCTACCTGTTCGAATTGGCCCAAATAACTCCTATCTGCTGAAAGGTACTGCTCGGTAAGTTGATCGGAGGTATTGGCCAGTGAGCCTACCAGTTTCTCTCCCAAAATCAATACGAGCACATTTACCACAGTGAAAATCACGGTAGAATTGTGTGGGAAGTCCTTGAAGCTGATTTTATTGGAAACATTCAGCTTCATCAGCTGCGCATGGACAATGTATGCCCTATCGGTCTGGCTCAGGATTCCTCCAAATGTTCTGGGAATCAGTGATTTTTCCTTTTTGAGGTAATTGGTAATGGCGATCAGGGTATTTCTGATGTCTTCGTCTGCACCGGGAAGGAAGGCGAGCTCTTCCAGTTTTTTGAGGTTTTCCGCTGCAGCGGAGTAAAATTTCACCAGTTGGTTGTAAGCAGGCCTTGCAATAAAATCCATGAATCCCAGATATTTTTTTACGGATTCATAAGAGCTTGCAATATGGGTATTGACGGTGAGGTGAAACTTCTCAATTTCATAGACCACATCAGTTAAGGTGGATACCTGAGCTGAGGTTTGGATTTCTGGAGCAGATGAAGCTACGGGACTGCTTTGTTCTGTCGATAAAGGTTTAATTCTTCGGATAGCCATAACAATTTGATTTTTAGTGGATTAAAAGTAATTCAATGTAAGTTTAAATTTTTGAAAATCAAAAATTCAATTGTATTAGTAGAAAATTGTATGGCAAATATCTTTCAGTCCATTAAAAACTTTAAATTGGAAGCAGCTTACCCAATTGACCTCCAATTATGAAAAAACTCGTTTTTATCCTTATCATTTTATTCTTTGTGGTAGTGGCAGGGTTTCAGGTGGTAAAATACCGCTTTAGCCCAAAATACTCAGGAACCATTGAGTTGGAAGGCATGACTTCAGATACTGAGGTGTATTTTGACGACTATGGAGTGCCCCATATTTTTGCCTCCAATCCTGAAGATGCCTACAGGGCTATGGGCTATGTTCATGCCCAGGACAGGCTTTTCCAAATGGAAATGATGCGCAGGGTCGGCACAGGCACCTTGGCTGAACTTCTTGGTGAAGACCTGCTTGATGTAGACAAGTTTTTCAGAACCTTGGGCATTCCCAAACATGCCAAATGGAGTGCTGAAGAATGGGAAAAGTCAGGTCCTTCAGACATACAGTCAGCGGTGAACGCCTATATTCAGGGAGTCAATGATTTTATAGAAAAAGGAAATCTTCCTTTGGAATACACCCTTTTGGGACATCAGCCCCGGCCTTATAGCATAGAAGACATGCATGGCATAGTTGGCTACATGTCCTTTACTTTTGCCATGGCCATGAAAACAGACCCTTTGGTCACCAAAATCGCAAGGGACCTTGGACAGGAATATCTGGAAGTACTCTCTGTTCATACCCTTCCTGAGCATCATGTAATCCCAAATCAGTATCCGGAGAGAGGGGAAGACCAGAAGATTTCACTGGATCAATCTTCCTTGCAGGCCATGTTGGCCAAGCTTCCCGTACCACTTCTGGAAGGCAGTAATGCTTGGGTAATAGGCCCGGACAGGACTGCCTCGGGAGAAGTACTTTTCCTGAATGATACACATATTGGTTTTTCCCAACCCTCTGTCTGGTACGAAGCACATATAGAGTACCCTGATTTCAGCTATTATGGCAATCACCTGGCCGGATTGCCTTTTGGTCTGGTAGGACATACCAGGCATCACAGCATGGGTTTGACCATGTTTGAAAATGACGATCAGGACTTTTTTGAAGAAAGGCTGGCCTCGGACAACCCTCTACAGACCATCTATGGAGATGAATTAAGGCCCATAGAAGTGAGGGAGGAAAAGATCCCTGTCAAAGGAATGGATCCGGTGAGTTTTGAGGTCAAAACCTCTATACATGGTCCGATCATGAATGAGGTCTTGCCTGAAATAGGGGAAATTACGACCAAGCCTGTAGCTTCCTGGTGGGTGTATGTCCTGGAACCTACCAAAGCACTGGAAGCCACCTGGAAAATGGCCCGAAGCAAAAACATACAGGAATTTGAAGATGCGATACGTCTGATCCATGCACCTGGCCTCAATGTGATGTATGGCGACAAATCCGGTAACATTGCCTGGTGGGCAACAGCCAAGCTTCCTATCCGTCCGGAACATGTAAATTCCAAGTTGTTTTTGGATGGCAGCAATCCGGAGGATGAACCATTAGGTTGGATGCCCTTTGAAGAAAACCCCATGAGCATCAATCCTCCGAGCGGATTTGTTGCCTCGGCCAACAATCAGCCCGACACTTTGAGCAATGGCACTTTCTTCCCGGGGTATTATTATCCGGGGGAAAGATGGAACAGGATAGCCAAAACGATCAGCAGCCGCAAAGACTGGAACCAGAACAACATCAAGGACCTGCAATTGGAAGCCATCAATGAAAGCCATCCACAGGTTGTGAGAAGCATGATTGAGGCCAGCGATCTTGATGTAATCGATCAGCACAGGGAAGCCATGAGCCAGTTGGCGGCCTGGGACGGAAACCATGAACTTGAGAGCATCTCCCCCACCATTTATTACAAGTGGCTGTACCATACCCTCCATGGCATGATGGCCGATGAGTTGGGTGAGGAATGGTTTGATAAATTTCTGGAAACTTTCCTTTACATCAGAAGTGTACCCAACTTGATTCAGACAGAGAATTCACCCTGGTGGGACAATGTAAGCACAAGTGAAAAAGAAGGCAGAAGGGAGATCATCAGTCGGGCTTTGGAAAAAACCCTTGAAGAACTTACATCCCAGCTAGGCGATGACAGTAACAAATGGCATTGGGAAAAAGTGGTGGTGCTGGAGCATCCGCATCCCTTGGGTGCACAAAAACCATTGGACAGGCTGTTCAATGTCAAGGCTCCTGCCGTGAAGGCCAATGAAGAATCTGTCAATAAGCTGGCTTTCAAGCTGAATCCCGCAGGAGTCTACCATGTCAAATCCGGTCCGGCTATGCGTATTATTTTGGATTTTGCCAATGTAGAAGCTTCGGAATCCGTGTTGCCAACCGGTCAAAGCGGCAATCTTTTTTCCCCTTGGTATTCAGATCAGGCGGAAATGTTTGCCAATGGAGAGTACAGGCTGCAGTTGATGAATGAATCTTTGATCAAGTCAGGGGCTAAGAAGAAGTTGGTTTTTGAAGGGAGATAGAAAGGATGAAGGAGGAAGGATGAGGGATGAGGGAGGAAAAAGTGAAGAGTGAGTAGTTATTAGTGAAAAGTGAAGAGTGAATAGTGAAGAGTGAATAGTGAAAAGGAGTTAAGGGTTAAATGTTAAGCGTTAAGCGAAATTGATGGGCAAGAGAGAAGAAGGCTTTGCCTTGTCATGTTGAACAACGTGAAACATCCAGCTTTATCTGTGTAGATCTGTGCCATCTGTGGTTATATTGTAGGGATTAAAAGGCCAAAGCCATGTTACGAGTTCTCGCAGAACATTATACTATCAAAACAGGTAATATTCCGGCCTGTGGAGACACAGACCGGGGCGGTGCAAAACCCAAACTGGTATTGTTTCGATCTATGAGGACACAGACAGAGGAGATCGGCTATGGTGTATTATTAGCCCCAAGGGGGCTGCCTATTGGTAGCCATGGGTAAGGCGCGTAATCAACCATTAATTTTCACAAACCGTTTTGCGCCGCAACCCATGGTAATAGTAATTTACGAACCATAAGAGGCTAAATGGGTTTATTCAATAAAACAGCAGAACAACATGAGCGAAAAAAAATACCCACTGGAAAAAGAGGAAAAAGAATGGAGGGACAAGCTGGACCCAGACAGTTACCATGTACTGAGGGAGAAAGGCACCGAGCGGCCTTTTACAGGCAAATATTACCTCAATAAAGATACCGGCATCTATGAGTGCAAGGCCTGTGGCAACGAGATATTTCATTCCTCTGCCAAATATGACAGTGGTTGTGGTTGGCCTTCCTTCACCGAACCTGTGCGGAAGGAAGCCATTGAAGTTCAGATGGATTATTCCCATTTTATGATCCGGGAAGAAATCCTTTGCGCCAAATGCGGAAGCCATCTTGGGCATAGATTTCCCGACGGTCCCAAAGACCAGGGCGGCATCCGATACTGTATCAATTCAGTGAGTATGGACTTTAGGAAGGGAAAGTGAGTGTATAGTTATTAGTGAAGAGTGAAAAGTTATTAGTGAAAAGTGAAAAGTGAAGAGTGAATAGTGAATAGTGAATAGTGAAGAGTGAAGAGTGATTAGTGATTAGTGAAGAGTGAAGAGTGAAGAGTGAAGAGTGAATAGTGGATAGTGAGTAGTGAAGAGTGAAAAGGTGTTTTTGCCTAAATTTGGTTGTCACTTTTCCTTCATGGATAATTCCGAATTTCGAACATTGAATATCGAACACTGAATAATGAAGTGAGGTTAGCCTTGGTTGGCTGCGTGTTAAAGCCTGAAAGGCTGTCCTGTGATAGCCCAGACTGGAATTTATGGAAGTCTGGGATTTCTAAAGGAATACCCACCGAGCCGGAGGCCTGAAGGGCCGATCTTTTTTAGGACGGCCTTCAGACCTTACAATACCCACCACTATACCATAATCCCAGGGCTACACCTTGGTCTGTCGGTTTTGGTAGGACAGGATTGGCGTTTGTGCTGCGTTTATATAATTCATCAAAATGTATTGTAAATCCGGATTATATCAAAAGAGCCCCTTTTCACTTTTAGTCCAACAAATGGGGAGTATTATACTAACAAGGGCTGGAAAAAATAATAAAACCTCCTCTCATCAAGAGAGGAGCTTGGGTTAGTTCGGTCTTCGCACTTTAAATGTACCCTCCGAAATGGTCAACACCTCGTCATTGCCACGCAAAGATATTTTTCCCGAAAAGGTCCCGGCCACAAAAGTTTGGTTGTATTCGGGGATATTGACTACGGCACCATGATTGGGGAAACCTGTGCCAAAATAGTTCGCGTAAACATTTGTAAAACCACCTTCCTCGTTGACCATCAAACCAGCCATAGGTGTATCAGCTGCTGGATTTAGGTTTTCAGAATTAAAAACACCAGCTGCTATTGGCTTTGCGTCATTGACCGTTACATCTATTCTGCCAAAGGTATCATCAAGTCCAATGATATTCAGTTGGTAATAGGTGGTACCTCCGTCCCGCACGTTGGTAAGTTGCATGGTACCGGTCTCGTAAGCTCTTTCTACGCCATTTATTTTCATTTTTAAGTGATAGTCCATATCACTGAACGCTGAATCTTCAGAACAGGAAAGCAAAAGGAGAAAGCATGAAATTAAGAAATAATGAAGATAGGTTTTCATATCAAATTGATTGGAATTGAAGTTGAAGGTTTATTTTGAAATTTTGTGACAAAAAAAGAAGGTTTATCCCATGCCTAAAGCATTGAACAACCGAAATCTTCCATCGGTGATGGTGACCATTTGATCAAATTCGTCATTGTAGAACTTACCTGAAAAAATCCCTTCCACTGAAGTGGTATTGATGGAAGTAAACCGCACCGTATATTCGGTAGATTTGCCATAGGAATCGTAATCTGAGATCGGCGTAGCGGTATATTGTACCCCATTGTCATCTACATAGTAGGTTACAAAGCCGACGTTGGCCAGTGCCCAGCCATCTGGATCCACGTCAGGGTCTACATAGAGGGATTCATAATTGAAGCTGTAGGTATGGTTTAACCGAAGATCTGGAGATTCATCGGCAAAAGACAAAAAAAAGAAGTTGTTATCATCTGTTGAATTCAGCGATTTCAAGGCCGAAAGGGCAAACGAATGGGCATTTGTTCCTTCAATTTCTCCACTTCCTATCATACCAATACCCAACCCCTTAAATTCTACATCCCTATTGTCGATTTTGAAGGTAAAATAATTGTTTAAATTGTTCAGCGGATTGTCATCTTCATTGACACATCCCGACATAATAAATAATAGCAATAGTGTTATTAAATAATTCTGTATTTTTTTCATCATGCGATTTTTTTACTGATTTTAGACGTTTTGATCTGTATTTTCCTGTTGAGCAAAACTCAATCCGTTTGAAAAAAGAAGTATAAACAGTATGCAAACCAGGTATTTCATCCTTTAGCTTTTTAGTTAGTGTTGGTATTCTCTTTAAATTCTTATTAATTTTCCACTTAGTAGATGCAAAACCATTGGCTTTGCATCTACTTGGACAGCACTCGGCATTTATTTTTATCCAGACCGATGATACGAGTGGCGTTTCTTCCCTTTACATCCAGGAATCCATTGCCATGAAAATCAGCCCAACCAAAGCAAGTCCAATTCCACCTACTATCATCATCATCTTAAAATATCCGCTACAACCGGCATTTTGGACTTCATTCATTGACATTTGACCCACAGGCTTTTGTCCAAAAGCACTTTTCTTTTTAAAACCAAAATAGGCAAGTGCGATGCCTCCGATTACTAAGAAAACTCCCATAAATTTTATTTTGTAGTTTGAAGTTATTTATGATTTTTTATCAAAAGATGCCTTGGATGACTTTGACAGTGATGTAAAAGGCTGCAAATATGGCAAGGGGGGAAATGTACCATGCAATGGCATCTTTGGTACCCGAAGCTTTCAGGGACTGTTGGAAGACATTGATAAACATCAAAATCAGATAAAGAAGGAAGATAAAGCCAAAAATCCCCATCTCAGTGGGAAACCGTGTCAAAGCAAAGATATTTTCTATTGAATTTGTGGTTTTTATAATGAAAAGTACTGGAACCAATAAAGCCACAGGAATACCTGAAATCGCTCCGGTTTGAAGTTCATTTTTAAAATCCGGTTTTCCTGAAATTGATTTTATACCAAAAGCCAAAAGGCTAATGGTAAACATGAAGATTATGGGAATGAGGCTAAGTTTCATAAAGTCCATAAACTCCAAACTTTTCCTTCCTTCACCTACAAGAATATAAATTCCAACCAAAAAGAACACAAAAACAGAACTATACAAAATCAAAGAGTTCTTATAAGCAGCAGAACCGGGGTTTTTGAAAATTTTGTAAATCCCGTCTATGGGATTGGTTAGAACGGTGATAAATAGATTTTTGAAATCATTTTTGTAGAAATTCTTTACCTCGTCGGCAATGGTAGCTGTTGAAGCTGTGCTGGCAGCTGCAATAGGTTTAGGTATGTTTTGATTTTCCATGATAAAGTATTTAGAGATGGTTTGATGATAGGATATTTGAAGTCAGAGGAACATTATTCCCAAGGTTTCTTTTTGACAGTTGCTTTTTTTTCCTTATTGGGAATATCCCATATAGCACTGCGGGAGGATTTCATCGGGGAATTTCCGGCAATTTTATTGGCTTCATTGATTATCTCTCCTGGTGTTTTGTTATGAAACCTCCTTAGGAACCTACTTTCTGATTCATTATACATATAAGTCTGTTGCATAAATTGGAGCGCATTCTCAAAATCATTCCGTTCGCTCCAGGATAATTTTTTAGAAGATGCTTCTATCGAACCGATCAGTGTATGCATGTCTGTAGCATCCAATCTTTGACTTGAAGCGAATAATTCAACTTCATCTTCTTCTTCGATTTTTTTGGCGTATTGAATGATCTGTTTTGCGGTTTTTTTATGAAGCGCTTTAAACATGGCATCTTCACCTTCAAACAAGTAATGGAACCCTACAGTCTGAAGAGCATCCATAAACTCTTCCTGTTGATCTTCATTCATAGAAGCTGACATTTTTTGCACAGAAAGGTGGAGCGTTCGCTCGTTAGTTGCATCAATTTTTTTGCTGCATGAAGTGAGGAGAAGCATGCAAATCAATGAGTAAACCAAATAGTTTTTCATAATAGAATTTTTTTAGGTTATAAATTTCAGTTGAAGCGTCATTTTTAAGTCTTCGGTCAAAAAAACTATCCATTAATATATAAGCTAATTGTGCTGATTTTAAATCTATTAAGAAATTAGATCAGATTAAACCTAGAATTATTAACTGTGGAAAAACATTATTGTACGTTGGGTTTAAATTATTTTTTGTACTTTAAAAAATGATACTTATATTCATAAAAAAGTAGTTTGATTTTAGCTAAATCAATTTTATCAACCTATTTTAGTTTTTATGACTTCCCTTTATCCAGTTTATTTCAGTAGAAATTCAATTTCATTTTCTTTTTTCCTGTTGTTGTCTTTTGCTGGAATTAATTTGATGGCCAATTGTCAAGTCTTTGCCCAAACTTCCACCTTGGATTCTCTCCAAAATATACTTGAAAGCAGGGACTTACACGACACCACAAAGGTGAGGGTGTTGGTGCAGATTGGCCAAACCTACATTTATTCCGATGTACGCAAAGCAGAGTTTTATGCCAAAGAAGCACTTGATATAGCCCAATCTACGGACGTGAACAAGACCAAAGCCGATGCCTTTAAAAACATGGGGAATGTGAACTACTACCTTTCCAATTATAATTTGGCAGTGCAATATTGGCTTGAATCATTGAAATATGCTGAAAAAATGGGTAATCAGCTGTACATGGCTGCCCTATATGGCAACATTGCTGCCGCACACAATGAATTGAAAGAATTCAGGCAGGGAGTTTTCTTCTTGAAAAAGAAACTGGTAATGTTACAATCCACTCCCCAAATCCAAGAGGAAATATTTACCTACATCAACCTGTCAAGTTCCTATATGGGTCTGGACCATTATGACTCTTCTTTTTATTTTATTGATTTGGGATTGGAGAAATCACTGGAATCAAAAAATGAATTTTCCGAACACCACCTGTATTCACTTAAATGTACAGGGTATACCAAGCTGGAAGAATATGAAAAAGCCTTGAAATATGGCCTTAAGGTAAATACCTGGTCAGAAGCCTCAAACAATAAGGATCTTCTAACCTTGTCTTCCAACCAACTTTCATTGATTTATGCCAAGTTAGGTGATTTTGAACAGGCTTATAGACATAATGATAAATCACTTTTCTTGGCTAATGAGTTCGGTTCTAAGAAATGGGAAATGGAAGCCTATGATTACCGCGCAAGAATTGACAGAGAAAAAGGTGATTTTCAACAGGCCCTGACAAATTACACCAATTACATCTCACTGAGGGACTCCATAATCGGGGAAGAAAAGAGGGTAGAAAATGCCCGGTTAGAAGAACGCTATGAAGCTGAAAAAAATTATGAGTTGATCAGGAATGAATTGGAATTCCAACGTCAAATAAAAAACATTGCCATAGCCAATTCAGGGTTCATTCTGTTGGCAGCCTTTGGTTTTATTATGGTTATCCAGAAGAAAAGGAAGGCCCAATTGGCGCATAAGCATGAAATATTCAAAGCATATGTTGCGGAGACCAACCTGAAATTCCATCGCTTACAAATGAATCCTCATTTTATTTTTAATTCATTAAATGCCATTCGTGATTATATCAAGAAAGAGCGCTTGAATGACGCTGATTTTTATTTAGGGAAATTTGCTTCATTGATGCGGGGTACACTTGAAAATTCCCAAGAAAATTACATCACATTGAATGAAGATTTGAAGGCATTGCGCGCGTATTTGGATCTGGAACGGGGCAGACTCAATAACAGCTTTACCTATGAAATCCACTTGTCAGCTGAAATCAATCCCGACCAAGTGCTGATTCCGCCGATGATTTTACAGCCTTTGATAGAAAATGCCATTTGGCATGGCTTCGGAAACGATGCTGAGAACGGAAAAATTAGAGTCCAGATTGAAAAGCAGGAAGCAAACCTGATCTGTACCATATTGGATAACGGTAAAGGGTTTTCTGAATCCAAACAACCAAAAGATGGAAAGTCTTATGGAACCAGGTTGATCAAAGAGCGGCTTGACATCATCAGCAAATTGACCCATACCAAAACTGGATTGGATTTTATAAATTGTCAACCGGGCACTCAAGTGAACATGGTATTGCCCTATATCCTCGAAGAACCGTGAAAATCAAGACATTTTTAGTAGATGACGAATCACACTGTTTGGATTTGTTGACTGATACCATCAACAAGTCGTTTTCAGAGTTGGCAGAAGTTGTGGGAACTGCTACATCAAAATCAACAGCAATTGAAAAGATTGTCGCGTTGAGGCCGGATTTGGTTTTTTTGGATATCAAACTAGGTGATGAATCAGGGTTTGATATTTTGTCAGAATGTCCATTTAAAGATTTCAAAACTATTTTTGTCACCGGTTTTGACCAGTTTGCTTTGAAAGCTTTGAAATTCAGTGCTGTGGATTACATCTTAAAACCCATCGATCCCAATGAATTGCAGGTAGCAATGGACAAAGTAAAATCTACGGTGCCATCCCAATATGATCTGCTGCTGCATAACCTTTCCAGTTCAGGCCAGAAAAATCCCAAACTTGCCATTCCATCTCTCAATGGCTTTGAGTTCATATCCATCAAGGACATCATCCGCTGTGAAAGTGACATCAACTATACAAAGGTTTTTTTCAAAAATTCCCCACCACTTCTTGTACCCAAAACGCTCAAAGAATTTGAGAAAATTTTAGTCCATTATGATTTTTGTAGAGTTCACAATTCACATTTAATCAACTTGGATTACATCAAAAGTTACAGTCGTGGCAAGGGAGGGATATTGGTGATGAAAGATTCCACAGAGATCGAGGTTTCAATCAGAAAAAAAACTGCATTCCTTCAAAAACTGCTTTTTTTGGACTGAGGCCGTAAAAGGAGGAAAGAATGAATAGTTATGAGTGAATAGTGATTAGTGAAAAGGAGTTAAGGGTTAATTGTGGAATTGTTTAATTGATTAACTGATGAGGGTAGGTTGTTAAGGGTAAAATGAAAAGGATGAAGGGTGAGGGATGAGGGAGGAAAAAGTGAATAGTGAAGAGTTATTAGTGAAGAGTGAAAAATTAAGAGTTAAATGTTAAGCGTTAAGCGTTAAGCGTTAAGCGTTAAGCGAATTTGACGGGCAAGAGAGAAGAAGGCTTTGCCTTGTCATCCCGTGGGAAACGAGGGAGCTTTTTTCACGCAAAGAAAAATAAAGATTAAAGGAAGGGTTCTTATGCTTCACTATTTATTCTATAGCCGAAATTCTATTATTGCC
The DNA here is from genome assembly GCF_019343195.1 of Arthrospiribacter ruber. Classification (GTDB taxonomy): domain Bacteria; phylum Bacteroidota; class Bacteroidia; order Cytophagales; family Cyclobacteriaceae; genus Arthrospiribacter; species Arthrospiribacter ruber. The sequence continues at coordinate 583,925 of NZ_RPHB01000001.1, read as the reverse complement.
CTTTTAAGATCGCAGAGGTGTGCCTACGGCACTCCTACCGGATTGCGGTTCCTAATGGGCCCTCCCTACAGGACGGTTGGGAATCTTTGGCGTTATTTGGTTACCAATGGGATGTGCCTACGGCACAATTAGATTTCAGATTGTTGATTAAAGATTTTAGATTAAAAAGCACTTATCAACTAATTTTCCATCATGTACAAATAGTGCGGTGGCAACCGAACCAATTCATCAAACCCCTTCCCTGCTTCTCCGTGACTCCGTGGCAAAAATTGGCCCCATTCTAAGATTATTTATCCTCTGACCATCCATCCAAAGCGAAGCTTTTTCTGCGGGGAAAAAGTTTAATTGTGTAATTGATTAACTGATGAATTGATGAGGGTAGGTTGTTAAGGGTAAAATGAAAAGGATGATGGAGGAAGGTTGAATTAGAAGCCCCAAGGGGGCTGCCTGTTGGTAGCCATGGGTAAGGCGCGTAATCAACCATTAATTTTCTCAAACCATCATGCGCCGCAACCCATGGTCATCGTAAATCAAAGGCCATTGCACGGCTGAGGGGTAAGTGGATACGGGAAAGAGGATGGTGGGCCGTGGATGAGAAGAGGCGTATACGGGAGGAAAATAGTGAATAGTTTTTAGTGAATAGTGAGTAGTTAAAAGTTAATAGTAAAAAGGAGTTAAAGGTTAAAAGGTCTGACCAATTTTCAAACTTGCTCATTCATTTTTATCATAAAACTATGAAGGGTGCTTTTGATCACGAAGTGATCGAACTTTGAATAGCCCTGGGTGTAACCCAGGGATTTATGGATGATGGCGGTGGTATTTTTTGGCCGCAGGAAGGTCAATGGTGAATTAAGGTTTTCGCCAAAAACAGGGAAGGGATATAGAAAGGATGAAGGAGGAAGGATGAAAAAGTGAATAGTGAGTAGTTATTAGTTATTAGTTATTAGTGAAGTTGGGAAAACATTAATTGAAGGCATATTTAAGCCTGAAAGGCTGCCCTGTGATAGCCCAGACTGGAGTTCACGGAAGTCTGGGATTTAAAGGCATACCCACCAACCACGAGGCCTGAAAGGCCGATCTTTATTTTTATCCAAAAGCGAAGCTTTATTTGCGCGGAAAAGGTTTAATTGTGGAATTGATTAATTGATGAGTTGGGGACTGAAGGGAAATGCTTCGAACATGGCTGACTAATTTCCACCGTGCTTTAGCCGGTGGTCGGAGGCGGAAAGGGAATGCTTAGCGACTTTAGTCGAAATATTTTCGGCTGAAGCCCCTACCCTCTTATACAAGGCAAAAAACCACCGCATAAATGCGATGGGAATTTTAGGCTCAATCTTCTACTCGAATAAATTTTATCCCAAACTCCTTTTCCATCAAAGTTCCAATGAAGGATTTTCCGCTACCTTTTTGTCCAATCAGAAGATAGATAATTTTGCTTTTCATTTCCTTATTCAATTGGCAATTTATGTAGTTTCAAAAATGAGAGTTTATCCCAATAACCGCGTTGAAATACAATCTTATTGTTTTTAATCTGGAAAAAACCACAACCTCGCAGTCCATTTGGGTCCCTCCATTCTAAAATTGCCCATTCCCCGTCTTCAAAAATGTTTTCAGGGATACAGGTCATTTCGGCTGTTTCAAATTCTCCTTTAAACATTTCCTTGATTGCAGGTTTGCCAACAACAGGGTAGTTTGCAACTTGGTGGTTGACAGCATTATCAGCATATAAATCTGAAATTGTTTCTAAGTCTGCCTTGTTAAATGCGTCAATCCATTTCTGTAAAATATCTTTTGGTGTCATTTGATTTGCATTGTGCCGTTTTTAGCCTGACCACCAACAATTACTTTCCACAATAGCGGAAAGCATTTCAAGTTGGCATGCTATCAACAATATTGTTGATATTTACTAATTACCAAACCTACCCATTTCCTCCCTCCCATAAAATACCCCGTACAGGGTAATTTCACCTATAGAAATCCAAAAAAGCCCTAGAATCCGGAACTTTTGTCAATTAAAGTCTAAGACTTTAGAAGAATTAGCAGTCCAAGACTGTGAGGGTAAGGGTCCAAGACTAAGTCTTGAACCAAGGGGGACGGCGGGCATTCGGAGCCGTTCCCTTCCAGCCTACTCCTAACTTCTTAAAAATACTAAGCTTTTAATTTACTCGGGGCCGCCCGCTGTATCCAAGGTGATGTGTGTGCTTCGCTTTTATTCTATTGTGAATGAGATTTTTTTACCTAATCCTAATTCTAATATTCGATAAAGTGTTGAAAGTTGAATATCACTTTTCCCATTCTCAATCCTGGAGATAAAGCTTTTCTTAGTCCCTGTTTTTGTGGCAAGTTGTTCTTGTGTCATATTTGAAAGTCTTCGCTCTTCTTTTATGAGTTCGCCAATTGCAAAAGCCTTAGCCTTTGCTTCAAAAGCCATTCTTTTTTCTTCGCCTTCTTGCCCATACCTTTTTTCAAGGTGTTCTTCGAATGTTGTAATTGAGCTACTTTTTTCCATTTTTATTTTGTTTATTCTTTTCTTCAAAATACTCGGCTTTGATTTTTAGGGCTTTGTCTATTTCTTTTTGAGGGGTCTTTTGTGACTTTTTTTGAAATCCATTGAACAGCACTATCAAACTGCCTTCATCAAAACAGCAAAATATCCTGTAAATATTGCTGCTATACTCTATCCGTATTTCATAGAGTCCATCATAAGCAGTCATATGGGAGAAAAACTTTGCTGGAATTCTTTCAAGAACCATAATCATATAAAGTACTTCATCGATCTTGCCTTTCACCTTTTCAGGAAGCTTGTCAAAAAAGTCATTGAAATAGTCCTTATAGAAAATCAGTCTTCTTTTTTTCTCCATATCGTAAAGTTAACGAATAATGGAACAAAAGAGTTGTTTAGATGGGAAAAAATATAAATAGGTTTTATATTCCAAAGTGTAGCAGAACGTGATTCAGCTTGGAGACGGCGGGCATTCGGAGCCGTTCTCTTCCAGCCTACTCCTAGCTTCTTAAAGAAACTAAACTTTCAATTTACTCGGAACCGCCCGCTGTATCCAAAGTGATGTTATAGCACGTTTATTTTTCATTTATCAATAACTTCAAACGAGTTGAAGAATTGATCTCCCATTCTTTTATAAACTTCTTCATTTTCTATTACTATTGGATATCTAAATCTTAGCCAAAAGGAAGTGTTTTTTCCTAGTAGTAATTTGTCTAAAACTATTTCATTTCCTATGGTATCTTGGCTATAGGACTCAAAAATTGCTTTAAGGTGAGGTAAATTTCCATTTACAATTATGTCTGATAGCCCTCCTGCATGAAGGATATTAACAAAATAATTTTCAATGGTTAGAGTATCATTACTGTAAAATGCCATATCAACTATCCAAAACTTAACATCATATTTATCAAGTAGATAACCATTATATTTTTCATCGTCAATAGAAACTACTAGGATCTTAGGTTTTTCTGGGAAATATACTTCAATATTTTCTGTCTCTTGAAAGATTGGAAAGTCAATGGATTTGTTCAACATTGAATCAATCTTGTATTCCCAATAATTCTGCTTAGGCTTTATGAGGCTATGATTTGTTTCTCGATCATATATTTTTTGATATTGCTTGTCTCTTTGGATTCTGTCTTGCAAATATTGATAGGCTTCGGAATAGGTAAGGCTTTTTCCTTTGATAGATTGGTTGATCTCTTTTGCAAAAAAATGAGCAAGTTTTAAATGATATGCTTCGTGTCTGATCAAGTAATCGCTTACATGATGTTTATGAATAAATGAATTAAATCGATCAACAATTACAGTCACCTTTACCTCTGGTTTTTCATATATTCTATACTTGCAAGAAATTCTTGCAGCCGCTTTTCCTTCATAAAATGGAGGTCTGCATAAAAAATCGCTTTCATCAAGAGTTGACTCTTCATTCCAAACTTTGTACTGTTCAGGGTTAGATTCTTTCTTGGAAACTTCCAAAAAGTAACAGACTATCAGAATTGCCGAAAAAATAATAATGCCAATTAACCTATAAACCTTTACCATAAAGACAATTTAAAAACCTTTGATAAAATCAGATTTATAAGAGATAAGGCAAATTCTGCCAAGAAAACTATAAATACAGATAAAATAAATAAGTTTGAATAGCTCCCTATCTGATAAAATTTGTTAACCAAATTCAAACTGATTCCAATCAAAAGAAAAATAAATAAGACTGTGATTAGATTGTGAATCATCCTTCCCAATATTCGATTTCTCCTTTTGTGCTCCAAAAGATAAAACCTATGTTTAAGAAGAATCGGACCTAAAATAACCAAACTGAGAACAATATATTTTGAATCAAACAAACTTAGGCTCCTGAATAAAAAAGCAAGCGACAATAACATCAAGGCAGCAAACAAAGAAGAAAGAATTTCTCTATATGAAAATGACCTTAAAAACTCTTTCATTTGAATTTAACCTTTATATGGTTCATTGATCTAATGTGCTATAACGGTCAGGTTAACCCCGTACACGGTCAGAGACCTCATTGTATGTGGTTAACCGGGTGTTGAATGATGTTGTCCTTTGTATGGGAGGCTCCCAAGTTCCCGGTCTTTTCTTTATGCCTGGATAAAGGAAGGATCCGGGGCCCATGGACAAAGGAATTGCTCAGGTTTTGATTCATTTCAATTTTTTCTTTTTTACAAAACCTGAAAAGGAAACGCAGCCCCGCACAATAAATGTCCGCCGGGATTCGTTTGCAATGGAAATGATTTTCTGTTTCCTGAAAATCCCAGCCAATAAAATGGCTTTTCAACAAATCCTTTAGCCTTTTTTCAATCCATTATTTTTGGCTTTTTGCCTTCTGCAAAATTTCCATTGCTTCCCTTTCCCCGGCGCCGCTTGGCGCGTTTTCCTACAATATCATTCAACGGTTTTCAGCTATACGCAGGCAGGGATTTTCACCACTGAACTACCTACGAAGAACTGAACTTTAAATATAGCACTTTACTGTCCTACGAAGCACGAATCCCCTGCTTGTGTATAGGTGATGTTAGCAGAAGTTTTTATTTGTACAGTTCCAAAACCGTTGTCAGCACCCCAATGATCAAGCATAATGGCGAAAAATACTTTGTGTCATTCCGTCCAAATTTTGTTTGATTTATTTTCTTGAAAAATCCAACATAGTTAAAATCTCCAATTGCTCTCAGGAGAAAAATCCCTGAAATAACCCAAAGACCATAATTGTTGAGCCAATGCGGTATGTCTAAAGAAATAATACCTGAAATAATCAAAACTAAAAGTCCAATGCCCAAAAGCCCAAGTGCAACAATTAAGCTTGGTAAAATGGAAGGAGTAAGGACTTTTGTGCTATCATCATCCTTAGTGGGCAGGACAGCATCACCGCCCCATTTTCCTCCAAATACCCAATAAAAGTGAATAGAGGAAAGAATTAGAAAGATTGCAAATAAAATGCTTGCGATTATCGTTGTCATATTAATTAAGTTTGAAAATCATATCCATTTGTTTCTTGTTGGCTGATTTTGGCATGTATTTCATAGCCTTATTCCGCATCCATACGCCATAACGGCTATCTATATGTGCCATTTTTCCGACTGTCCAGCTCATATTTACAATGCTATGGGCTTTCTTTTGTCTCAACCGCTCATATTCCTCAAATGAATTTTCCATTGTAAATCCGTCATCAATCAGTTTGCCCAAAACATAAGCGTCTTCAACAGCCTGACAAGCCCCTTGCCCTAGGTTGGGCGTAGTGGCGTGTGCTGCATCTCCAATCAGGCATACATTTTCACGATGCCATTTGTAGATGGGCTTTAGGTCGAAGATATCGTTTATAATAATCTGATCCTTAGCTGTCGAAGAAATAATGGCGGGAATATCCTTATGAAATTCATCAAAAAGATTTACCAAATTAATTTCATCCGTCTTTATATTTTTCGAATTTGCCAAAGCATACCAATACACTTTTTTGCCACTGAGTTTTACAAACCCAAAGCGTTTGCCTCTTCCCCAGGCTTCATTGAGCTCATTGTGGTATTTTTCAGGCAAATCAATCTCACATATCCCTCGCCAACAGGATTGGCTTGCATCTCGCAACGTGTTTTCGGAAAATAATTGGTTTCTTACGACTGATTTTATTCCGTCCGCACCTATCACAATTTTGCTCGTAATAGTGGAGTCATCTTCAAAGGTCAATTTGAAAAGCTCCTTCTTTTCAATGCTTACCAATCGTTTCGACAGTCTTATATGCTCATAGCCAACTTCTTCTGCAAGTATTTTTTGCAATTCACCCCTATGGATTGCAAAGCTTGAAACGCCATACTTTTGTTCATATTCCGAAAGGTCAACTACGGAAAGTGGTTTTAGCTGACTGTCGGTAATTTTCATTTTGGACATCCTATTCCCCGCACTTTCAATTTTGCCTTGTATCCCCAACTTTTGAAAGACCTGCATGGCGTTGTTCGCAATATTTATACCTGCTCCAACTGGTTTGATGGCTGCAGAACCTTCAAAGACTTCCACGTCCAATCCTTTTCGTTTGAGCGTCAATGCGGTGGTTAGCCCGCCTATTCCCGCTCCGATTATGGTTACTTTTGCTTTCATTTTGTACTAAATTTATAATGCAAAACTATAGCGTACAGCACAAAAAAACGTTCACTAAAGTTAATTAATGCAGATACGTTTTCTAATCCTGCTCAACGATTGAGGGGTAATACCTAAATAACTAGCGATAAGTTTTTGTGGAATTTTCTGAAACAGCAGCGGATTGTCCTTCAATAATTTCAGGTATCTGTTTTCCGGCGAATAATAGAGTAAATCCTCGATTCTTCTTTTTGCAGCCAGAAATACTTTCTCGGTCATTTTCTTGGAAAAATGCATCCAATAATCACTTTCATTGCAGAGTCTTTGCCAATCATCATAATTGATAAAACAAACGGTAGAATCCTCTAATGCTTGTATATTCAATTTTGATGGTGTCTCCAACAAGAAACTTTCATAATCAGTAAAAACAATGTCTTCAATTTGCTGATTGAAATGAAACAGAAAACTCACTTCTTCTCCTTTTTCATTGACATAGAAAGTGCGTAATGTCCCTTTTTGTACCAACCCAATAAACTTACACGTATCACCTTCCTTTAGAACGAAATCTTTTTTCTTTACATCTGTAAACCGTAGGAGTGAATAGAGTCTATCAAATGCCGTAACTTCCATATCAAGAAGGTTTTGTAATTTGTTGTAGTACGGTTTGCTCATAAAATTTCTGCTAACGGTCAGGTTAACCCCGTACACGGTCAGAGACCTCATTGTATGTGGTTAACCGGGTGTTGAATGATGTTGTCCTTTGGATGGGAGGCTCCCAAGTTCCCGGTCTTTTCTTTATGCCTGGATAAAGGAAGGATCAGGGGCCCACGGACAAAGGAATTGTTCAGGTTTTGATTCATTTCAATTTTTTCTTTTTTTCAAAACCTGAAAAGGAAACGCAGCCCCGCACAATAAATGTCCGCCGGGATTCGTTTGCAATGGAAATAATTTTCTGTTTCCTGAAAATCCCAGCCAATAAAATGGCTTTTCAACAAATCCTTTAGCCTTTTTTCAATCCATTATTTTTGGCTTTTTGCCTTCTGCAAAATTTCCATTGCTTCCCTTTCCCCGGCGCCGCTTGGCGCGTTTTCCTACAATATCATTCAACGTTTCGCAGCTGGGCTTCTTTTGTCAGTTTGGTCTGAACCTTTCAAATGATTGCCAATATTTGTCTTTGTAAAGGTCATAACTCAAATCTAATTTGTCTGAATGTTTCTTTGTCAAATTGTAAAGAAGTTTTGAAGGTTTCCTAAAGTCTTTGCAGGCGAAGTAAACAATTCTTTCACTGTCTGCTGTTTGTCTGCCTATGTTCAAATATCCTTCAAAGTCTTTAAGTTCAGTCATTATTTCTTCTTCAAAGTTGTTAAGTTGCTCATAAGTATCATTGTCAGGCATACCATTATTTTTACTGCCGTCAAATTTTATTTCAACTTTTAATATCCAAGGATGAGATGCTTTACTGTCCCAATCAAGTAAAGTTGAATTGATAATTGCAACTAGGGGAAGTCCGTTATTAAGTGTCGCTTCTAAACTTGAATAGCTATCATTCTCTGTGTTATAACGAACTCCATCATACTTTTCTAAAAACTCTTTCTCTCGCCAAATCAAATAGTCTTTCAGCTTTTCAATTGGTATCAACTCTTTTTCAGCTTGGTCTTTTGAAATTATAGTTAAGTTGTCAATTGTTGTAACAGAATTGAGTTCACCGAGATAATTGTCAAGGAATATGTATGTTCCATTTATTATGGTTGATTTGTCGTCTTCTTTATAGTCGTTGTGGGCTACAACTATGTCAACTTCATCAGGATAATTGTTATGTTCAATTGCGTAAAATGAAAGATTATCACTCTCAAAAGTATAATCTGCCATTTTAATTCCAACATTCTCTATTTCAAGTGCAGGTTTTAAAGCAGTAAATCTCCAATTTGGTATTTTAGGTGCTGAACTCACAAGTTCTTCAACAAAAACAATGTTCTTCAAAACTCCATCAGGTGTAAATACCAATTCTGCTGTATTGTCGTCATACATACCTGTCAGGTAAAAGTAACCATCCTTTAATTCTTCAAGTTTTGGTGAAAGTTTATTGAAAAAGTCCACTTCAATATTTTTACCTGTCTTTACTACTTTGTAGAATGTCTGTTCGTTTGCAGAAAACCAATTCCAAAAGTCATCATATGACTGAATTTTATCTTCTTTCTTGCCGAATATTTTATCAAAAAGCCCCATTGTCTAATGTTGTTGTTTTATGTTTATGTGTCGTGTTAGCCTTGCTGCCAACGGTCAGGTTAACCCCGTACACGGTCAGAGACCTCATTGTATGTGGTTAACCGGGTGTTGAATGATGTTGTCCTTTGGATGGGAGGCTCCCAAGTTCCCGGTCTTTTCTTTATGCCTGGATAAAGGAAGGATCCGGGGCCCACGGACAAAGGAATTGTTCAGGTTTTGATTCATTTCAATTTTTTCTTTTTTTCAAAACCTGAAAAGGAAACGCAGCCCCGCACAATAAATGTCCGCCGGGATTCGTTTGCAATGGAAATGATTTTCTGTTTCCTTAAAATCCCAGCCAATAAAATGGCTTTTCAACAAATCCTTTAGCCTTTTTTCAATCCATTATTTTTGGCTTTTTGCCTTCTGCAAAATTTCCATTGCTTCCCTTTCCCCGGCGCCGCTTGGCGCGTTTTCCTACAATATCATTCAACGTTTGGCAGCTACACGCAGGTGGGGATTTTTAGCACTGAACATTATTAAAAGTACAGAACTTTGATTTAGCACTTCACTTTCATAGAAGCACTGAACCCCCACTTGCGTGTAGGTGCTGTTATGCGGTCGCTTTTTGGTATTCAATTATTTGTCGTTTAAGTTCGTCTGAAATATTTGTCCATTTTGTTTCGTCTGTCAAAATAAGTTTACAGTTACATTCAGTTTCTGTTACTCCTGTAATTTGTTTGAACCAATCAAAATAAGTCCATTCTCTTGGTTTTGGCGAATAAAGAAGTAGTCCTTTGTTGTCCCAATGAACCTCTGTTGCAGTTCTATAAATCAAAGTAAAGCGTTCTTTCTCCGGCTTAATAAAAAGTCGCTCTTTGTCGTCAATACCAATTTCTAAAATCTTGTCTATCGTCATTCGCTTTCTTTGAATTGGTCGTTATATTCTTTTACGTGATGAGGAAATTCATCTTCAAAAAATGGATAAGCCACTCCTTCTATTGTGATTTCAAATTCGTCCCCATCCATTCCACTTATTTGATTTCCTAAACCTTTAATTTCAACTCCGTTTTCGTTTATAACTTTTAAGTTGTCAATTGTTCGAGTTGATATTAACTTGTCTTCTGGATAGTCGTCAGCTAATTCAATGTTGTTTTCAAGGCAATATTTTTTAAAAAAGTCGTACCCTGAAATAATATTGTTAAACTGTATTTGTCCAAATACAACTCCCATTGGTGCGTCTGCTTTTTCAAACTCTGTTGTTCCAATTATTTTGTCGTCCAGAAGTATGTTGTATCGTTTTATTGTCATTGTTTTCGGGTTTCTTAAAGTGCCGCATAACGGTCAGGTTAACCCCGTACACGGTCAGAGACCTCATTGTATGTGGTTAACCGGGTGTTGAATGATGTTGTCCTTTGGATGGGAGGCTCCCAAGTTCCCGGTCTTTTCTTTATGCCTGGATAAAGGAAGGATCCGGGGCCCACGGACAAAGGAATTGCTCAGGTTTTGATTCATTTCAATTTTTTCTTTTTTACAAAACCTGAAAAGGAAACGCAGCCCCGCACAATAAATGTCTGCCGGGATTCGATTGCAATGGAAATGATTTTCTGTTTCCTGAAAATCCCAGCCAATAAAATGGCTTTTCAACAAATCCTTTAGCCTTTTTTCAATCCATTATTTTTGGCTTTTTGCCTTCTGCAAAATTTCCATTGCTTCCCTTTCCCCGGCGCCGCTTGGCGCGTTTTCCTACAATATCATTCAACGAGTTTCTTCACGCCATTATGGCGTGTAGCGTTCCAATTCGGAGTGATAGATGCCATAATGGCGTCTATTTCCCAATTACCAAACCTACCCATTTCCCCTCTCCCAAAAAATACCCTGTACAGGGTAATTTCACTTTTAAAACTAAAAAAGCACCGGATTCCAGAGCTTTTGGCAATTAAAGTCTAAGACTTTAAAAGAATAAGCAGTCTAAGACTGCGAGGGTAAGGGTCCAAGACTAAGTCCTGAACCAAAAGAGGTCTGTTTTCAGGATTACAAATCCTATTTATCTGGACTTCGAAATTGCAAATTTCGAAGAGCTGAGACTTTGGAGGGCGGGAGCGAATTCCGACCGGGCCGGCGGTTGGATTGTGGGTTGATAGGATTCGGAATTCTTGATCTTTTTGTTACTTTTTGCATCAAGGCAAAAAGTATAAGACCAACCTTCTACCCATTTCCCGAACTCCCATAAAATACCCTGTACAGGGTAATTTCACCTATATAATTCAAAAAAAGTCCCAGAATCTGGAGCTTTTGGAAATAAAAGTCTAAGACTTTTAAAGAATAAGCAGTCTAAGACTGCAAGGGTAATGGCCCAAGACTAAGTCTTGAACCAAGGGAGAATAAACTTTCCTGTTACCACCGGCCGCCCCATGTTTTCTTAGGTGCTGTTATAGTGCGTATTTCCCTTTTCAGAGTTCAATGGAGATTTTTACCTTCCCACCCAATCCCTTTTCAACTATTTCATAAAGGGTTTTCAGTGTCAGATTACTTCCATTGTTTTCAACTCTTGAAATATAAGTTCTCTTTTTATCAACTAATTCCGCTAATTGCTCCTGAGTTAGATTCTTATCCTCTCTTGCCTTTTTTAATAGCAAACCAATTTTGAAAGACTCAAAATCCCTTTCTAATTCATCCCTGCGTTCGGTTCCTTTGACTCCATACACATCATCTTTGATATCTTTCCAGCTTTTCATATTCATTTCCTTTTCTTTTTTCCTTTTTGAACATCCTTTTCAGAAAGTTCTCAAAGTGGTCTTGATAGGCTATGACTTCCCTGATTTTATCCATAACGCTAATGTAACTTTAAAGTTACTATTTTCAAAATGTAAAACTTTGATTGTATTCAGAATGGGGCTTCTTAATATGCGCTATAACGGGATTCAGCTTGGAGAGGCCGGTCAGGCATTCGGAGACGTTTGGTTCCAGCCTACTCCTAACTTTTTAAAGATACTAAACTTTCAATTTACTTGGAACCGCCCGCTGTCTTCCAAGGTGATGTTGTGGGCATACCTTTTTATTCTTTTTTTCTCCAATCAAGCGGTAATGTCCTTGTCTGCATACTTCCTGGCTGTTGATAAACATATTTTATCTGTCCAACAAAAGTTTCTTCTGGAAATTTAGTCAAAAGTAGTGGTACAGTCGCTGACTTAATCTGTTCATAATCAATGTCATTTTCCAAATAGTTTTGGTTAAGGCGAAGAATGACTGACACATATTTTAAATCGGTATTTTCTTCTATTTGGTCATAAACACGCACATCTGGATTCAATGTTGTTCCTAAGCTATCAGTGAAAAGTTGCACAGTTTCATTTGCTGCATTTTCATTCAGTGAACTTTCAACATATGACACTTGATTGCTCGTCATTTTAGAATTTAGACTTTCAAATGGAAGCATTACGAGAACCATGATTCCGTAGGCAAGAATGATTGAAAGTCCTATTTGTCCATAGTTAATTTTCTGTTCTTCAAGTTCTGGGTTGAATAGAACTACTCTTGTCCCTGCAACCATATCTCCGATTCTTCTACTTGGACTCGTTAAAGTCACAATAACTTCTATTGGCCAGAGAATGCAGAAAATGTTTCTGACAATGCATTTAACTGGAGAAGCAACCCTACCACTTGAATTTTCAATGACTTGAAGTTTCAGAGCTCTTTTTGCTATACTTCGTCCATTTATGCTGTCTTTACAAAAATAGAGAGCAAAGCCTATAAGTCCGAAGTAACTTAAACCGCCAAAAATATCTGGACTTGTTTGTTCGTGACTTACTTCAAAAGCTGTTGAAAATCCCGAAATCATTCCGGGTATGAAAAAAATCATTGCGATAAACGTCATTGCAATGTGGTCAAGGAGCATTGAGCCAATTCTTGTCCCTGCATTAGTTTTCTGTTCAGTCATTACTTAATGGTTTGTTCATTTTTTAAGGTTGCCCATAACAATTACTTTCCACAATAGCAGATAGCATTCCAAGTTGGCATGCTATCAATAATAATGTCGAAATTCCCTATTCCCCAAACCTACCAATTCCCCTACTCCCATAAAATACCCTGTACAGGGTAATTTCATCTTTAAAACTAAAAAACGCCCCGAATCCCAGAGCTTTTGGAAATAAAAGCCTAAGACTTTAAAAGAATAAGCAGTCTAAGACTGCGAGGGTAAGGGTCCAAGACTAAGTCCTGAACCAAAAGAGGTCTGTTTTCAGGATTACAAATCCTATTTATCTGAACTTCGAAATTACAAATTTCGAAGAGCGGAGTACGGTGAAGCCGTTTGCTTTTTTTACAAATGTGGTTGCAAGTAGTTCAGCTATCACAGCTAATAAAAGAAAAATGTAATGTTTCATAATTTGATATTTGGTTTAAGCAACTACATAATAAAAATCAAGGTCAAAAGTTTCCGTATCAGCTAGATTAAGAAGTGCCTTGCCAAATGGTGTATTGTAATATCCATAGCATATCTCCTTTGTTTTGGCATAAGTTTTTCCAAATGCAATTTCTGAGACTACTTTATTTTTTACTTTTCCTACAAAATGCTCTAGGCTGTTATCAAACGTATTCAAGTAGTTAGTTTCAAGTTCATTTGATGCTTTTTTTAATGCTTCAAAAGTAGAATCTGGTTTTAGTGAAAATGTTCCGTGTTCTACACAGGAAAATCCTTGCGGGACTTGAAAGTTATCCTTAAGGATTTCGTGAAAAATCATTTTGACGGTTTGCATTTCTATCAAATCAAAAAAATCTTTTGCTTCAGGAATAGAACCCATTTGTTCACTTAAAAGATGTAGATGGTTGATTTCTTCTACAAATAGAAGATTAGCATATTCATTTTTGAAGTTACGAACCAAACAATGAAATATAATTCCGTTTTGTTTGTTCAATACTGTTTCAAACTTTTGAACGGCAGCCATCAGTTCGTCATCGGTTACAGTTTCTTTTTTTTTGAAACTTGTAAATTCCATTGCTTTTGCGGGATTGTTGCTTACTCTTATCATTTTTTTGAGTTTTAAATTATTACTTCTGCAAAAGTAGAATGGTGTTACGACAGCCCTATGTCAAGGGTCAGAACTATTTTTTGCACATTTCAAAATATTCTTGAAGTGTGATTTTGTGGGGTTTAAATTGTATGTTGAGTATCTTTAAATTTTTGATGCTGTCAAGTCTAAATGCCCTGAAATCTTTTCTTAAATGACAGAATGCAACAAGCACCCAATTTTCTTGTGTGTTGTAGAGAGCGAAGGGTTCAATAATCCGTTTAGTAATTTCGCTTTTTTCTTTTGAGAGATATTCTATTTCACAACAATTGAAATTAGTTAATGCTAATTGCAATGTTGATAAAAAATTGCTTGTTTGATTGTTGTCTGTATTGTACCTAAATAGTATGCGTCTGGAAAGTAAATTAGCCTTTTCCTTTGTGTTATTGCGTAAAACTGATTTTATTTTGTTGATGGCTTCCGAGTATTCTTTAACAAATGAAACATCTTTGTTTTTTATAATAAGTTGTTCTGCCGTTATTAGAGCATTGGCTTCGCTTTCGGTAAACATTACTGGTGGAATTCTATAACCTTCCATTAAACTATAGCCTTTACCTTCTTCTGTCAAAATAGGAACTCCTGCTTGTTCCAATGCCTTGATGTCTCTGTAAATAGTTCTGATACTTACCGAAAATTTGTCAGCAAGTTCAGAAGCTGTCAAAATGCGTTTAGTCTGCAATTGTGTCAAAATTGTCGTCAGTCGTGAAAGTCGTTTTATATTGTCATTCATTTTGATTTCATCTTGAAATGTTTTATTTAGCTTATTCTCTTACGCTTGCAGGTAACGGGATTCAGCTTGGAGACGGCGGGCATTCGGAACCGTTCCCTTCCAGCCTACTTCTCACTCCTTGAAGGCACTAAACTTTCTTTTTACTCAGAACCGCCCGCTGTCTTCCAAGGTGATGTTGTAGGACGTTTTTTATTTTAATCTTTTCTTCGTCAGGGATATTCTTCCATTCTACATTTTCATCAATTGTCAATTCTACATTCAAACCTAATTTCACAATATCCTTTATTTGAATGAACCATTCAGACACAGTCCATTCATTAATTGTTGTGGACTTAAAAGCTTTATGATTTTCATCCCAATATACTCCTGCAGCTTCACGATAAACATATTGATACCCAGAATTTCCTTCTCCTGTTACTTTTAATAGAAGCTCATTTTGGTCGTTAAGGACTATTTCCTTAATGGTTTCATTTTTCATTGTCATTCAGTCGTATTCTCCTAATTCCTTGTCATTGAGCATCCTTATATTTCTGTTTTCAATTGCTATACCTGCATGGTATTTCCTGTATAGCTTGGGAAACGGGAATACAGTTCTTTGAGCTAGAATATGAATGTGTAAAACATCATCATCTCTCTTCCATTTTGAGTAGCCAAGTTCAATATTTTCACCGTTTTCAATACTTCCCCAATCTGGCATTGAAATCAATTCATTTATTGTCTTCATTGAAAGCTCCTTAGCCACCTTATCAACTGCATTCTGATATTTTTTGTCATTCATGTTCATAATGTCCTACAACAGTTCTCTTCCCGCACTTTATTGCGCTATTTATACCACCTATACCAAATAGCGAAAGAAGTTGCGGATATTTCCTAATTAATTATCCCTAAACATACCCATTCCCCCACTCCCATAAAATACCCCGTACAGGGTAATTTCATCTTTAAAACTAAAAAACGCCACGGAATCCGGAGCTAATTGTATTAGATGGGGGAATTTTCAAAACCAGAAAATGTAAAAGTTCGAGATGTCCTAAAAAGCCAAAGTCAAATCTTCTAAGCTAATAGACCGGAGAAAACCAGTCCTACAGTAGATGAACTTCCGTGCAACGAATCGCCTGAAGCCCTCTTTTCGCTATTGTAATTTTAATAAAAACCTTTGAAAATTACTTAGAATTTAAGACAGTACCTCGATTGGCAACTGGCTTTTCCTTTATGTCTAAATTTCAATTACGTATGATGTAATTGATTTTAAAATATTTGATTTAGTATTCTTAAATATATAAAAATCAGAGAATGCGTATTGTTTTCCGTTTTGCATTTTCATAATCCCGTTTGATGCTCCTTCTTTTCCGTGTGATAAAATTTGGTCAATTATTAATTCAATAGCCTTTTCAGATTTCATTTTTTCCAATTCCTTAGTAAATCGTTCTTTTCCTTCTATCTTTTTGTCGCCAATGATATCCCATACAATGTCATCTGTTACGCTTTCGATTATAAATTCCACTTTTCCCTCTGCAAAGGCAATATTGAATTCTTTTAGAAATTCCATTTTTGGTGAGTTTCCACAATTTGTACTTGAAATAATTTTTGTCATTTTACCAGAATTTGTTTTCAGTACGATTTTTTTTAAGCTTGTTGCCAACGGTCAGGTTAACCCCGTACACGGTCAGAGACCTCATTGTATGTGGTTAACCGGGTGTTGAATGATGTTGTCCTTTGGATGGGAGGCTCCCAAGTTCCCGGTCTTTTCTTTATGCCTGGATAAAGGAAGGATCCGGGGCCCACGGACAAAGGAATTGTTCAGGTTTTGATTCATTTCAATTTTTTCTTTTTTTCAAAACCTGAAAGGAAAACGCAGCCCCGCACAATAAATGTCCGCCGGGATTCGTTTGCAATGGAAATGATTTTCTGTTTCCTGAAAATCCCAGCCAATAAAATGGCTTTTCAACAAATCCTTTAGCCTTTTTTCAATCCATTATTTTTGGCTTTTTGCCTTCTGCAAAATTTCCATTGCTTCCCTTTCCCCGGCGCCGCTTGGCGCGTTTTCCTACAATATCATTCAACGAGTTTCTTCACGCCATTATGGCGTGTAGCGTTCCAATTCGGAGTGATAGATGCCATAATGGCGTCTATTTCCCAATTACCAAACCTACCCATTTCCTCACTCCCAAAAAATACCCTGTACAGGGTAATTTCACCTATATAAATCAAAAAAAAGCCCCGGACTCCGGAGCTTTTGGCAATTAAAGTCTAAGACTTTTAAGGAATAAGCAGTCCAAGACTGCGAGGGAAAGAGGCCAAGACTAAGTCTTGAACCAAGGGAGGTCTGTTTTCAGGATTGCAAATCCTATTTATCTGGACTTCGAAATTGCAAATTTCGAAGAGCTGAGACTTTGGAGGGCGGGAGCGAATTCCGACCGGGCCGGCGGTTGGATTGTGGGTTGATAGGATTCGGAACTCTTGATCTTTTTGTTACTTTTTGCATCAAGGCAAAAAGTATAAGACCAATCTCCTACCCATTCCCCCACTCCCATAAAATACCCTGCACAGGGTAATTTCACCTGTATAAACCAAAAAAGCACCGGATTCCAGAGCTTTTGTCAATTAAAGTCTAAGACTTTAGAAGAATTAGCAGTCCAAGACTGCAAGGGTAAGGTTCCAAGACTAAGCCTTGAACCAAAGGGGTGATTAAAATCTGAAAATGAGTCACATACAATGCTGCTCATTTTTAGGAATAGTCAAATAAATTATATATGACAAAAAATTATATAGTATATTTGTATTGTTGAAAAGCATCAATCCTAACTTGATTGATTGAAACAGTCGTAAAAATTAGATTTTCTGGCTGTAAATTCATTAAATAAGTTGTAAAGTAAAATGGAAAAAGTAATCGTAAAAACCGAAAAGAACGCTAAAATTTTCGATTACATTCAAAAAAGGGTCGAAGATAAAAAAGCAATCATTTCTTATATTCGTGAGGGAAAAGATTTAAATGAACTCGAGGAAAATAGGAAAGTTAAGTTTGTCAAACCAATATAAAATACATAAAACTGAAATAGGGTACTCATTTGAAACAGACAAGGGTGTACCCTATATTATTTATTTAGAAAAATCTTCATTTGCACCACCTTACGGTGATTTTTTATATGATTTTTCATTTTCCCCCCACTTCCCAAAGAAAGAAAGAGAAAGAGAACAAAATGGATTTGATCCTAAGATCTGCCAAACTATAATATGTTTTCTCGAGGATCTTTTTGATCAAGACAGTAGAAATTCTGTTGTTTTTACATGTGACAGCAGTGACGGCCGAGAAGTTTGCAGGAAACGATTGTTCGATAAGTGGTATGAAGGTTCATCTTTTAAAAGGTTTGAAAAATTGGATTTCAAACTTGTGAATACCGGAGATGATTATTCAATCCCTATATATATTACAATACTGACCTTGCTAGATAATCCTCATCTGGAAGAGTTGAATAATTTTGCAAATTCAAATATGGAAGATTTCGAATCTAATAAGGTTGATTAGCCCATTCAATAATATGGTGTCACGGAAGAGCTCTGGAATAAATATGGAGTTGAGGACCGAACGTTAAAAAAT
The DNA here is from genome assembly GCF_019343195.1 of Arthrospiribacter ruber. Lineage (GTDB taxonomy): Bacteria > Bacteroidota > Bacteroidia > Cytophagales > Cyclobacteriaceae > Arthrospiribacter > Arthrospiribacter ruber. The sequence goes on along the minus strand of NZ_RPHB01000001.1, from coordinate 565,734 downwards.
GGTCCGATTGGACCATTTTAGTGAGGAGCCAGCCTGTAGGGCAGGGCTATGCCTAGGCTGTTTTAAAAAAAGACTTTGGAGAGAGTTCACAAGAGAATATTTTGTCCCTTGTGTTTTAAACTACTTTGTGAACCCCATTGTACGAGATATTATTAACCCTACAGAAGAAGAACGTATTCAGTTATGGAAAAAGAATAAATAATGGTCCATTATCGTTTGGCAGCTAACACTCTCCTTTTTAAATTGTTAGATGCTTTTATTCATTTATTATTAACTCTAGAACATTTGTATAATAGCTAGGGTATTTTTCCAACACTTTCATAAATATGCGCTTATTCCTAATTATTTCGTCCACTAATAATTTGCGTTTTGTTGGAAAGTCTGAGAATTTTATGGAAAGGTCTAAAGCTATAACCCTATCTGAAAATCCAATTTCGTAAAATGCTATAGCTTCCTCTGTTGGTAGACCGTACTTAATTCTTTTTTGCAATGAATTAATATTATTAGTTAATAATTCGATTGTTCCCTCACTAGAATTTTCGACTAAAGAAATCATTTCTGCCACAGCCGCTAAAACTAATGTCGTGTCATATGATAAAGAACCTTCACATATATCAATAAGAATTTCTTGACTCAAATTTCTCGTTTGAGAGCCTGCTATAACTTTGGTGTTTGATGAATTTAGTTGTTCATGTATGAGGTTGTAGCTAACACCTTCTATCCAAGTTTCTAATAGTAATAAACTTGAACTTTCAGGAGTTAATTGTTTTAACTTGGAGTGATTTTTTTCTAAAATGATTGGCCAAATGACAGAAAGAATCTCCTCGTGTGTTTCTGCCGAAAGTAAAGCATCTAAGTTTTCATCAAGCCATTTTTCTATGTCTATTATATCTTGTACTCCAAATAAGGTCTTGCTATATGCCTGTCTCTTTGCAGGGGTCTCAATTTTCAACTTCACATTGTTTCCAAGGAGTTTGAATAATTCAATTAACTGTTTTTGTTCTTCAGAAGTTGAAATTGAATAGGCTAATGTTTCGGTTGCCATGCTAGTCAAAGCATCGTCATTAGTACCCAAACTATAATTCTCCCATGAGGCCATTAGATAGCTTTCAAGTGCAGATATTATTTGAATTTTGTATTCTATTTGTAATGATAGACCATTTTTAGTGAAATTCTTATCTGCATGTTCTTTAGAAAAATCTTCGGCTAATTTGGCAATTGTAATCGGGCTATCAAGATAGGCTTCCACGAATTCCAATGGACTCACTTTTATACTATAGTTTTTATCATCACTATATAACGGAGAGAATATTGAAAGCAATGTGCTACTACAAGGTTCAGAATTCAATGGGTCAAGAAGGTCTTTAGCTAATTTCCATTTCCAGTTTTGGGATTGATTATTTTTACTATCAAATAATTCAGGGTCTGTAAATATGATACTCCCTTCTGTATGAATACCTGACCTTCCAGCTCTTCCAATAAGATTGTGAAAATCTCTTGTTTTAATTTTTTGCCCAGCCTGATAAAAACTTGTTATAAGCAAATATTTAATTGGCAGGTTAACTCCTTGCGCCAGTGTTGATGTACATATAATTAATTTGATTTTACCCTCTTGCATAGCATATTCTGTTGCAAGTCTTAACCCTTGTGGGGTATGCCCACTATGCGTGAAAATTCCAATTTGAGCAGCTTGAACAATACTGCTATTAGATCCGAAATGCATAGAAAGTAAATAAGTTAACTTCTCAATTTCCACAGCATCAGAAACTTCTGCAGGCAAGGTTAAGTTATAGTTTCTAGAAACAATTTCAACTGCCGTTTCATAAATAGACTTAACAGTTGTTTTGGAACCGCAAAATATAGCTACAGCCCCTTTTTCAACTAATCTATTTGCAAGGAATAATGCGATGCTTTTACCATCATTTTTTTCTGGGAATTTTCTTTCCTTTCTTTCGCGTTTTTTTAATTCTAATTTTTGTTGCTCTAAAACTCTTGGAACGAAATAGTCGTTCTCTTCTGGGTTCGAAGAGCTGACAAATTGCAACATCCCAAGTTGAGTTTGCCAACTTGTAAAAGCCGTAGTCCTATATGTAGGAGTGAGTTTGTGACCTTCAATGATTTCTTTATCATTTGAAATTAGCCAATCACCTATTGAAGAAGCATTACTTATTACAGCGGAAATCAAAATGATTTGAGATTCACTAGAAACCATTTTCTTTAACGAAGAAAGAAGCAGTTCATAGGTAACTCCACGAATTCCGTTGTCAAACTGATGACCTTCATCATATATCAGTAAACCAATTTCCGTTGCTATTTCAGGTACACTTCTCAGCATGTACATTAGCTTTTCTGGAGTGACAATTAGAATTAGATTATTTGTATCTAAGTCAAAATCATCCACAGAATTAAAATCATTCTGCAAAGCATCTGAGGGTTCATCGATGCTAATGTTCTCCCCTTGAAATGCTTGTTGTAAATCATTTTTTATTTCTGAACAAAGAGCTCTAAATGGGGCAACGATTACTGCCATTTTAGATCTGCCTGAGATAAAACTACTTCGAATAATTATTTCAGTAGATTTAGTTTTCCCAGCACTTGTTGGCATCTGGATAATTGCAGACTTTCCTTTAAATACATCATGTTTCCCCAACAATTGTTGAGATGGCCAAAATTCTTTGATAAAATTAGCTTTAGAAATTACATCTTTCCATAAATTAATATCTAGACTAGTATATCTTTTCAGGCTGTTCCATGAAGAATTAAAGAGTTGATTTTTTACTACCGAAATGATGATGTCTGATAATAGAAGCTCACGATCACTTGCGTTGAAATAGACATCTTTTTTGAGAGTTTCTAGACTATCGAGTACTTCGTCATAATTATCTTCTAAGTTGTAAAAATTTATTAATCCCTTAGATATTGATTCAATCTGTTTTTCATATTCGCCTACTGGAATATTTATGGGAGATGAAATGTCATTTTGCAAAACCCATACAAGCAGAACCTCTAAACCTCCTCCAGATAGATTTGAAATTGGATTTGAAATTCTTTTGGCTAATACTTGTGCACTACCAGGAAAATCTGACAAATAATATGCTGCTGAACCTATTAAAAGAAAATAGTCTGTTAGCTCAGGAACTAATTTTGAGTCAGTGTAAGCATCAAAAAATTGCGCGGAAAACAAAATTTTTTCTTTGTGTTTTTCGATAAAATCATGACTTTCTTCAATAGATGTTATTTGCCCATAATCGCCAATAATACCGATAGTAAGAGATAAAAGCCTTGCTGGGTCACTCGAAATAGAAATATGATACTCAGAGGGAACATTGTATTCATACATTTTTGCTTTAGATCTTGTAACACCTAAAAGTGATATAGATTTACTTTCAGGCTTCATCTGCGGCTAGATTATATAGATTATGCACAATAGACATCATATCCGATCCCTTAACGACTATTAAAAATAACTTATCATCTTTTGGATGAGCATGTATTGAACTTTGAGTAATAACTTTGTCGTCATAGATGCTTTCGCAAAACAAAGCCGCGGCTCCATAGCTTTCCGTATAAGGCTTATCAATGGGGTTTTGAAATCTCGCTATTTTTTTAGCCTCTGTCAATTTACCCTTGTCAAATAGCCTTTGTTTAATAGCGTTTAATGACTCAGCCTTTCTCAATTCATCTTTAATAGAATCGTCAATTGCATCTTGAAGTCTTGGATTTGCTTTTTTTCCTGAAAATTGTGTTTTTACTTCGAGCATGGTTAACACATCTTGAATTGATTCAGAATCATCAATTATTTTAAATCCAATTAAATCAGATCCTTTAGTGGATTCATCTCTAATAGTTTTGTTACCATATCGAGTTCTTGGCACCCAATGGTTCAATACGAATTCAAGGTAATCTGCAATCAAAATTTCTCCAAAATCTCCAGCCCTGATTCCCGGACCAAATCCTCGTGAGTCAGTAGGGAATTTGGTACCTAGTAAGTAATCTCTACGAGAAAGACCTGTTCCTTCCCTAAAAAAATCAATCTCGTTATCGAAACAATAATGATTCCTGATGTGCTTAGCCCATTTTGACATAATTATTTTGTCATCAATGTCTGGGCTAAATTCAAGCAATGTGACAGGTTTTCCATCATTTGTTGTTAGATGATTTCCTACTTCAGTCAGCCAAATATTATGTTCTGATGTCCAAGGCATTTATTTTCTTTTAATACACCTACCGATTTTTCTACGCCATTTTGGCTTATAGCATTCCAATGCGTAGTGATAGATACCAAACCGGAGTCTATATCAGAATTATCAAACCTACCCATTTCCCCAGTCCAATAAAATACCCTATACAGGGTAACTTTCACCAGACCTTTTAATGAAAAGAACTCCCCGGAAGGAGTTCTTTATAGGTGATTCTAACTAAAGCAACTCGAAATTTAGGCGGGGTACTCAACTTTCTTATTTCAAAATTATCCTCACAATTTTCAAGGGACCAATCATTAAGTACTAAAAATAAATTTTATTCACCAAAAATCAAGGTTATTAATGGATTTTATATTTCAAATCCTGATTAATGGTCTTGATGGTTCTAAAAACACTATTGATTTTAATAATCATTCCAAATTGACTATTTAACACAATTCTTACCCTAAAATTTGCTCCACTCCCACCCTTTTAAAATTTATGGTTAAAGCAAAAGGTGAAAGGTTGGGTAATTAAACTCTAAGACTTTAGAAGGATCAGCAGTCTGAGACTGCAAGGGTAGTGGGCCAAGACTAAGTCTTGAACCAAGGGGGGCACCGTTATATCCCTTCAAACATTTTTTCAATGCTTCGATCTTTAAAAGCTTTAAGTGTAGTAGTGTTTGATTCTAACATCAAAACATCACCCTTAATAGTTATTTCAAATGGATTTGAATATACTTTCATTACATCCCTAAATTCATTTGATAGTAAAGGGTTTTTCTTTTGCCAATTAATTAAATTAATTGAATCCACCTTCTCTAGTGAATCTAAATACCTCTTTTGTTGAATATTGTTTTCAATCAATGATGACAAAGATTGTGGCTTTTCATGTGTTTTATAAATGAAATCATATTTGGCTGTATCAATAGATAGATACAATTTTTTATCAATCACATTCCATCTTCCTCTAATATCCGCGCTATTGATCCCTGGCAAAGTTATTCTGCCACCTTTAAAAAATTTCAAATTTGCATTAATATTACCCTCTGCATCTCTGAATTGTATCAATCCAGTACTTAAAAAGTGGATTTTCTGCCCTTTATAAGTGCCTTCAGTTATTATCCAGTTCCCTTGAGATAATTCACCTTTTTGATCACAACCAATAAGGATTACTATTAAAATCATTGTAAAGGCGTACTGCTTCATCTTAATGGTGCTCAACAATTCCCTTCATGTAATCACTTGCGCTAATTATGCCACCTATAACAAATAGCGTAATAAGTTGCTGATATTTACTAATTACCAAACTTACCCATTCACTCTCTCTTATAAAATACCCTGTACATGGTAATTTCACCGAAATAAACCAAAAAAAAGCCGCGGAATCCGGAGCTTTTGGCAATTAAAATCTAAGACTTTAGAAGAATTAGTAGTCTAAGAATGCGAGGATAAGGATTCAAGACTAAGTCTTGAACCAAGGGGGGGCTGATGGCTATCGGCATAGCCCTATCTTAAAAGTAGCAGAAAGGGATAGTCGGTGAAAAGAGCGGCTATTCTATGCTTGATGAACCGCTCCCGCACGTGCGGTGGTGTGAGAGCCTCAACCTGAGCCAAATGGCTCAGGTCGAGCTCGATTGGCTGCTGGTTTTATTATTTGTTGAATATTATATTTTAATCTTTCTTTTGATTTTTCTGGATAAAAATTCAGACTATCAATAATGCTTATAGCTCTTTTTTCCTGGCCATTATGTGCTGCAAGTTTTGCTTCCATTATTAATAGTATGTTTTTATCTGAGCTTTTTGATGATGAAAATCTTTGTTTAAATTTTGAAATTATATCTTGCATATCCACATTATTCGCTGATTTTTCAGCGATATTGAATTTTCGATTTAAACTATAAAGAGATATGCCAAATTCATCAAGAGCGCCATCTATAATTCTTTTGGCTTGATCCGGCTTGCCTCTAACAAGTAAGTAGTAATCTGCTTCAGCTAGACAAGCCATTTCATTTGCCTTTCTAGTATTAATTTTCTTCAATTCATCAAGTAAGCGCAATAATTGCCGATCACTATCTTTGGGGTTATTAGTCCTAATTAAACAATCAAAATAGGCCTGAATATGAAATGGGTTAGATTTTTCATTTTCATAATTTTCTTTGGCATGGCCTAAAGCCTCATCAAATAGCTCAAGTGTAGACAAAACTTGAACCAATTCGCGTTGGGCTCTGGCAAAATTATGTCTCTGAGTAATCGCTTGTTCGTACTTTTCTAACGCATAATCAGGCTTACCAATCATCCTATAATAAAAACCAAATAAGAAATTGTAGTCAGAATCCTTAAAGAACTGAACTTCGTTTTTAAATCGCTCATCTTTTTCTCTGGCAAGAGCCAAACACAACCAATATCGAATTTCACGCCGGATACTTAAATCAATTTTTACCTCCTTTTCTAAGACCTTATCGGCTAAAACTATTACATTTTTAAAGTCCCTATCAATTTCATACAACGCAATCATAGTTTTTAAATAATGAGAAGGCAATAACAATCTACTTTGAAACTTATAATCACTTAAGAGAGCTCCTTTCATAGAATAGAAAAAGTCCGAAATATCTTCATTAACTGAAGAATCAGTTTTAATAAATAACTCAATATGTTTTTTTAATCTTTCCTTTACATTAGAAGAAATTCTATATCCTGCTCGTAATAGAAAATCTCTAATGCCATCATTTAATCTTATATATTCTTTATTTGCACCAATATATTCAACCAACGCCTTTCCATTGAGGTCAACAATTTGTTTTTCAATTACATCTAACTCAATTTCTGGATGTAGTTCACAAAGGAACTCTGTACTTATAAAATCAAATTCAACAAGAGTTGAAATAATAAACTTTGCCTCAGAACTCAATTCAATGTCTTTTACAATTGAACTAAACAATTCTTTTTGATAGTTTTTAATTATTTCAATATTTTCTTTTGCTTCTTTAACGCTAGTCTTTCGGATAAAATCCATACAGAAATAAATCTGCTCTGGAAATCCCGATGTATTCTCGATAAAATAGTTTAAATCATCATTTGAAATGTCAAGATTAAATATAGATGTACTTCTCTTAAACAAGCCTGTCCTCTCTTTTTTTGTCAATTCTTGAATATCAAATGCTACAATTGAATCATAATGAACAATAGATTGTTGCAAAACTCTAAAATCTGAGGCTATACATATTGTAGTTTTATCTTCAAGACCATATTTTCTATAATGCTCCAATATTTTCATGAACCAAATACTTATAGTTCTATCCGGTAAAACAATACCTCCAGTATCTTCAACTAAGACTAATTCTTTTACTTTTTGACAATCTTTTAAAAGGCTAATTGCTAAATCTATTTTTTCGTTTAAATCAATTTCCATAAAATCAGGAAACTCCCGTTCAGAAGAGAATCCCAAATCATATATCTTTAGAATAAAATCTTCAATACTTTCACGGCTACTTATTGTAATTACAGGAAAATCGTAGGATTCTTTAAATATCACATTACCTTTCAATAAGGCTTTTTTTATAAAAGTTCTTCTTCCAATTCTTTTTAATCCAGAAGAAACAATTACAAATGGTTCTTCCAAATTAATATCATCAATTCTTTCTTCAAACTTTTTAAGTATCTCATTTCTACCAACAAATAATTGATCTCTCTGCTTTAAAATAGGATGTCTATCCCATACTATTTCCCGAAGGCGTCTTTTTATCAATCGCAATATTTTCCCGTAACGCAAAACAGGCTTCAAATTATAATTATCCTTGATCCATTGTGGTATCCTGGCATCTTGATGATTAATGTTTTCATCTATAATTATTGGAAAAAATCTTTTAATAAGATTAATATCATTTCTTTCTTTTGCAAGTACGATTTCTTCTTGCACCCACTTTGATTTTAATGCCTTGTCCGAAATAAATAGAACAAAAAGATCAGTCTTATCAAGAGAAAAAATAATCTCTTCCAAATTGCCCATTCCTTCTTCAAAAGTTTTTGAGTCAATAATTGATAGTGTACCTAATCCAGATGAAATTTTCTCAACTAAAGGTTTATCGATACTACTATGTGATAAAAATGCTTTTGCCATATTATTGCTGTATTTTAGATTACTGTTTTCTTGTACGGTTGTCAAACTTGCAGCCAACGTTCCGGGTATATATTTAGGTGCTGATTGCGGGGCACTTTCCTGTCGAAAAGCACTGAAGTTAAAGCGGGTGATAATGTTGATTATCACCGAAACCACACTTAATTATATACGCTGTTATCTGCTGTTATTTTATAATACTCTTGTTTTATTAACAATTTCAATAAGCTCACTTTTGTAATGGTTCTTATTTTCAGTATAACATAAATCTAATAATTTTAAAATTCTATTTTTATCAGAACCATGAAACCATTCTTGTTCCTTTAATTCCAATGCTAATCCCTGCATGCCGTTATCTATTTTATAGTTGTCTTTATTATCAATTCCTTCTTCCAACATATTGATGAAAGACTCAACTCCATCATTGATATACTGCTCATACCAAGGGTGATTTTTCAGCCTTCTAAAGTCATATACATCTTTAAATCTTTTAAAATCATGCACATCAACTTTCTTCTCAAGCTTTTTATTCAACTCATCCCTACTTACCGTTGAACTCCTAATTTCTTTTAATGCCTTCGAGTAAAATCTACGAACTATTATCGCGACAACGAAAATCAACAATAAAAAACTCCAGAGACTAATCTTTGAACTCAAAAGATTTAATGTCCATTGGATAGAAGCAGCATAATTCAACCCTTTAAATAATCCAATAAGAACAGCAATCAACCATATTAATCCAGTTGCGAGAATTGTTCCAACTATTTGCTTCCAAAGGGTATCACTTTTAAAGAAATTAATAATTATTTTCATTGTCTTTATTTACAGTTGTTTTCTCGTCTTAAAAGCCCTCTATCCTCCTTGATTTTGGTAGATTGTGATTTTTTGTCTTCATGAATCTTAATGTATATTTCCAAGCTTAATAATTTAGTGTTAGCTACTTATTACATAAAGAATCTAAATTCATAGGGTTTATTTGTAAGGTTATTCATTTTTTTAATAGTTTTAGCTAAAACTGAAGCATATCCAAGAGTTACAGGTAATCGGTCATAAATACCATCATGGTTCCAATTCATTTTAGTAAGACCTAAAATAGCTTGACAGTTCTTGTCCCAGCCCCCTTTCCCAGCGAATCTTCTGATTAACAATGGGGATGGGATACCTCTACCTTCTTTATAGAAATTGTTTCTATCTCCTAATTTAACCTGTCCTTGTGTCCACAATAGAACTTCTTGCTGATCAATCTGAACATAAACACCTCTTTTTACAGGATAACCAGGAACAGACCAACCATCTGCATATTTTACATGTTGTATTGCCCTCCATGGATGGTCTTGAACAATTTGAAGTAATTCAAGATCTATATTAGTATTGACTGCATCAAATGCTCCATCAATCTCTTGTGATTTGAAGTGACTTGTTTTGTGAACTATCAGTCTTTTAGGCTGTCTGCCAGCATGTCTCCTTTGGTACAATTGGAGGCTTTTTGAAATTAGCTTGCGCATTTCAGCTCTAGTCAAAAAAGGATTATCTCCTATTCGCGACTCAATTTCTGTGGCATCATAAGCTATAAACTCCATTCCAGTTCCATCCGAATCGAAAACTTGACTACAGCAAGTGATAAAATCAAACTGTCCTGTATCTTTATTCAATCTTGAAGAATAGCTTAATCCAATAAATGCAGTTTCTTGGTCAATTGATGAAAGTTTCCAAGGTACTCCTCCTCCTTTTACATAAAAAGCAATTGACAACCTCCACATTACACTGCATCTACAATTATAACTGATAACGCTATTCTCCCTTAATATTTGGGTAGGAATACTCATCATAGCTGTCGTTCCTTTTATATAATCATGTAAATCAAAGCCCGAATCTGAATCTTCAAATGCGCTAGACCATGATTCAGGAAAATAAATGGCAAGAACATCAAAATCTTGTTTTCTTTGAGATATCGTCCTCAAAGCATTACTAATTTCTTCGCTTAAAATAATATATGGACTTTTGCTCTCTGAAAAATTGATACCTTCTAATTCAACACACGTTGAAGATGGAGAGAGATGAATCTTAGACTTGAATACGGCTTCAAATCCCGAATAATCCGGTAAATATTTTTTCCTTTCTTTCGGATCATGTGTAAGAGAAAATTCTTTAAATAGTCCTTCTAGAATGAATCGCGTACCTTTTGGGTATATAGCGGCAACTCTTATTTCATTGACTGGCATCAATTGACAACTGTATGGACCATAATCTTTTAAGCCTTTAAGGGGATTAATATGATTAGCCCTTAGTGCCATTGCATCGAATGAGAGTTGGGGTTCTGGTATAATATGATATCCTGGGAACTCCATTAGCTGAACTTGGTATAATTTGTTTGTTTATAAATTCGAAAATGAGCATTTATGCCTTCTTCATTGTTAAACAGAGAAATATTGAGATGCTGTTCTTTTCCAAATAGGATACTCAACCAAGCATCCAGAATCAAGTTATACTTATTGTTGTACCATATTGCCATTTTCTCTTTGACAAATGGAGCAATAAGTTTTGCCTCTTCCCTCTCCATAGGTTTAGTAACAATTATAGTTGGTGAAAGCATCAAGTGAGCTTTATTCAGTTTATACTGAATAGAAAAGATAACACCTGCAGCCCACTTTAGTTTCGAGTTGGGCACACTTCCAAAAACTCCTCCGATGACATTGCTAAGGTTCATGTAATCGTCAGAGTCTTTCCTTTTAGGGTTAATTAATACGATATGCTGACTTCTTCTGTAGGTATATTTTAATTCTAGCTTATTACAAATCGCCTTGGAAAGAGCTTCAACTAAAAGGTTTTTTAATAATGAATCATCATATCTCAAGTGTATATCAGGAATATTGAAAACATCCATTTCCTTGTTATCTCCAAAAACTCGTTTGAACTCTGAATCCGACCCAAATCCAATTACTCCCGTACGCTTCCTAATTGCAACTATATTTGCTTCTTTCTCTTTGATTTTTGATTTAACTTCTTTTAAACCTCCTATATCACATTTGAAGATCCTTGCAGTTGCGGGAAACTTTTTAATCTCCAAAGCATTGAGTCTTAGCAAAGGAAGCTTAGTCCCTGTACTGGGCAAAGGTCTATTTTCAAAACGATAATAATTTTCGTTTAATTTATCTCTAATATCATCAGGTATAGAACTGATTCCTTTGATGAAATCGCCCCAAGCAGTATCGAAAGTTTCAATTTCGATTAGATTTGTTTCAACGCCTTTCTTCTTAGCATCATCCAAAAATTCTACTACGTTTTGTAGCGGTTTTTCTCCCGTCCGAATGAACCAAAAAATTCCGTGGGGATATGGATTCATTTTATTTAGTCCTTCTTTTAGTGCTTCCATTATAGAGTTATCACGTCCACTGTATCCCATTACAGCTAACCCCTTGTTGAGACTAGAGCCTGAAAGAATACTTCTTAACTTACTATCCTGACTTTGTAACTCCTCATCTGTGTTTTTTAGCCTTTCAGAATAAAAATCACCATGAAGCTTAACAATCAAGGGAGAATTGTTTGATTGGAAATATTTTAACCCCGATTCAGCATTGTCTAAGTCTGCACAAAACCATCCTTCTGATTTTTTAAAGAATTCGATAGCCGCATTCTCAAATGCTTTGTCAAAATTGGTTGTAAAAATTAGAGGTGCATAACCAAGCTTCATTAATGCTCCAATTATCTTATGTCCATAGGATAATTTTACTCCTGACAGAAGGCTTTCTATATATTCTCTTCTTGAAGATGGTGAAACAAATGCTTTTTTAAAGTAAAAAGAATATTCATCGGTGCTATCTTTTTCAGGATAATCTTGTTTGCCATCAAAGTAATTTTGAATTTGATTTCTCAATCCTGAATCGGAAAGGTTATCAAATAAACGCAATTCATAACCTTGTTCAGCGGAGTAAATACGCCTCTTGAAGTCCCAAACTAAATCATAGGCTGTAGGTAATCCAGCAGAAACAGAAGACCCTGCCCCAAATAGCCAAGCTAGGTTTGAAGCCCTGAATGGGAATATTTGTATGAATTCGTTTATTCTCATTTTATGTTGAGAAACTAATACTTACTCAAATCTTTTAACATATCAGAAGGTAGCGAAGAAACATGGGGTATTCGAAGCTTTTTTCTGTCCACCTTTGAAAAAGATAGCTGCGAAGAATTAATTTTAATTAAATCACAGCTCGCCTCATATTTTCTCATGTACTTTAGGATGTAGTTCATTTTTCATCTTTTTTTATCTGATTCAATAGAGGCAATCTTCTATAAGTCTCCTTAATCAGTGAAGCAAAAGATTTGTCACTAATTCTATCATCATTTCTTAGTTGTAATACTCCAACAAGTCCGACTATGAGAATTCCTGCTATTAGCACTATTGGGAACAAGTACCAAACCACGACATTTGATAATGCTCCTAGGGCAATTAGAACACTGATTACTGCTGTCAAATAGAATGAGCCGGCTAACCATGGATTATTTTTCTTCATTTCGGATTTCTTTTTACCTATAAAATCTTCAAGCCGTTCAGCAATATTATCAATGTCAAGTAGATTTACGGCCATATCTCTAGTATCGCAATAGACACTTTCAACTTTACGGAAATCATCATTTTCATAATCTTTATTTTCATACTGCTGATGCCATATTTTTCCTATATCAACATTAATTTCTTGAGCAACTGTTGAAATTTTTCTCAATCGCCTTAAATGGTTTGGTTGAACTTCATTCTCCAAGTCTTTTTCAATATCTGTTAACTCGGAAATTACAGTATTGAAATGTCTCAATGAGTAGGCTACAATATTTTTGAAGTCAAAGGGTACGGAAATTGTCCAATATCCATTATCGGTAAGAATTTCAATGTTCTGCTGTATTTGATTTTTGAAAGCAATAGTGTTCTTTCGCTCTTTTTCTAAGTCTTCTAAAATATCTTCAAACGACTGGTGATTATAGTCAGTCATTCCAGCTAATAGTCCTTTTGCCATAGTTCTTATTTTAATTACCGCCAACAATCACTTTCCGCAATTAGCGGACAGCATTCCAGTTTGGCATGCTATCAACAATATTGCTGATATTTACTAATTCCCAAACCTACCCATTTCACCACTCCCATAAAATACCCTGTACAGGGTAATTTTACCATAAACTGACTCAAAATCGTTATAATATTTGTCTTTTTAGGATAAAAGTCAAATAATCGAGAGTTTCTTATTAGATAGACAATCAAAAAAAATCCGGATCCGAGTACAAATTTTGTATTTGAAAAGAATGAAATTATTATTTTAGTAATCAAAAATAATTCAATTATGAAAAGGGATTATATATGTAGAGATTGTGGTATCGATACCAATAAAGGTAAAGATAACTTCTATGGGGTCACAGAAGAGCTCTGGAATAAATATGGTGTGGGCAAAGGCATGTTATGCCTAGGCTGTTTTAAAAAAAGACTTGGGAGAGAGTTCACAAGAGAAGATTTTGTCCCTTGTGTTTTAAACTACTTTGTAAATCCCATTGTACGAGATATTATTAACCCTACAGAAGAGGAGTGTAATGATTTAAGGAAGAAGAATAGATAGCAGGGGATTTATTTAAAATATCTAAAAATCTTACTTTCCAATCTTTATTTTTTTATCTATATTATTGACATATGAATGACAATAATATTAACAATACAGAAGCCTTAAGAATTGAATTGGAGAAAACAAAGGTGAGGATTTCGACAAAAATAAACCATATTGTCATGACCCATAGAAAACTTCCATTCGAAAGACTTTCCAAAGGTCGTCAGCTGAAGGAATTGGTGACCATGGCTATCAATGCCATCGATCAAGGAAATGAGAAGCAATTAAATGAGTATTTGAATGAACTAATGAATCACGGATTAAAATTTTCTAAGTTTAATTAAAGCTTAATGGCAGTTTGTTAGAGGATTTTAGTTTTCAATTATTAATTTTGAGTTATGTCAGAAAACCCACTTCAGCACCTTCCTCAAACCAAGCAGGATGAAATTAATACCGTATTGAACATTATTATCAAAGAAGCTGACCCAGCAAAAGTCATACTTTTTGGTAGCCATGCTACTGGTAAATGGGTCGATTCTTCTATCCAACATGACGGAATAACATTAACCTATGAGAGCGATTATGATTTTTTAGTAGTAACCAAAAAGAAAAGTGACAAGGAACAAGCCATTATCAGTCATATTGAGAACAAATGTAATGAGGATTTAAAAGGCATTACAAGTATCCTTGTCCATAGTATAGACTACATCAATACAGGTTTAAGTTATGGGCAATATTTTTTTATCAGAATACTTTCAGAAGGCATTACTTTATTCGATGATGGTAAACATGAATTTTTGACCCCAAAAAAACTTAAAAGCACAGAGCTCAAAGAAAGATCTCAAAACTACTTTAATATTTGGTTTCCTATGGGGAATGAATTTTTGATTGATGCCGAAAATGCATTTAACCGTAAAAGCTACAGGAAAGCAAACTTCGAATTACATCAAGCTGCCGAAAATTTCTATGCTACTGTCATGTTGGTTTTTTCAGGATACAAACCTACTGTACACAACTTGAATAAACTTCGTAAATATGCCAAACACCTGAGCTACGATTTATACTCCTTATTTTTAACACCTTCTGATGATGAAGAAGAGTATAGACTTTTTGAACTCCTTAGAAAAGGTTATGTAGAAGCAAGGTACAGTATAGACTATGACATATCTAAAGAAGATTGTCAAACCATTTTAGAAAAAGTAAAAAGAATGAAACGACTAGTTGAGGAAATTTGCAAGGATAAAATAAATAGCATCATTTCTCAAAATTGAAAAATTCTTCAATAGGAATTTCCAAAGCTTTGGATACTTGCCAAATATAATATGCAGATGGAATCACCTTCCCATTTTCAACTCGACTCACATCTTGGTAATCTTTGTTAATTAAAGCTCCAAGCTGGGGTTGGGTCAATCCTTTCTTTTTTCTAAATTTTTTGATTTTTCCACCAAGATGAATTTTAAAATTTTCAATTTCCTCCTCCATGAAATAAAATTGATAAGAATATAAAAAAATAAACTAAACATATTTGTTTTGTTTTTAGAATATTCTATATTTGAAGCACATCCTCAAAGTTAGGTCTGAGAAGCCAAACAATTAAAGGATGAAAAAGCAATTTAATCTGTACCAAAAGAAAGGCACAGCCTCTTTACATATAGGCTTGGGTGACTTCTCAGACCTCAGCAATGAGTGTAAGAGGCTGTTGTCCAGTATTTTTGGTTACAGAAACTTCCTCCAAACCTTAAAGTGCTTATTATTTCTTTTTACGTTTGGTTATCAGTACCTAACACGGGGATTAACTGCTTTCGATATTATTTTCGAACGCAAACCTAAGAACCCTATTTAACCTATTTTCCTTCCAGGTGGGCATACGAAACCTCCACAAGCTAAAGATACTCTTTTAGGCCCACTAGTGAGATACAAGAATCAAGAGACAAGAAACAAGACAGGTCTGTGAGTCTATATACTAGTTGATAGGCGATAGACAAAAGACGGATTAACCTGTTGTATTGGTTTGATCCAGTCGGAAGGTACCGGAAGCAGCCTGATCAGCCGCTTGGTGGGAGAACTATGCCTGAAATTAAGAGACAAGAATTAAGAGACAAGAATCAAGAAGCAAAGCCTGTCCCGAGCATCGGGAAAACAAGACAGGTCTGTGAGTCTATTGTACTAGTTGATAGGCGATGGAAATAAGTCTTGGAGTAAGACGTGAAGCCTGTCCCGAATATCGGGAACATGAGACAAAAGATAGGTTTGAGATGCTGTAGTCTATATTCTAGATCATATACAATGGCGCTTAGACCATCAAGAATTGGCCTGTTGTAGGGGCACTCCAACGTCTACTCTCCTACCGGAACCTTCTCTGCTCTCGCATCTTGTCTCCCCGATAATCGGGGCAGGCTTTGTCTCTCAATCTAAAATCTACAATCAAAATGTATTTGTAAAGACCTTCGATACCGTACCTACGGTATCAAAGGTCCAATCTTAAATCTTCAATCTACAATCTTAAATCTACCATGGCACTTTACCTCAAAATCCATATTCATGGTATTCCTCCTTAAAGATTCTATCTAATGATAAAGGCTCCCGGTTTTCACTCCTCATAAGGTGATTTGATCAATGAACCCAAATGTAGCTAGCGGATTCACATAAGGTGACGGTACTACCCCGGGAGGGAAGCCCCGCTTCCGGGCCGGATTGGGTGTAGTTGATATCTTCCGGCCTCCCTCTTCTTTCATCTTCTTAATCAGAAATTCCATTTCAGTTTTCCACTGACCCAAGCGCTGTGAACTGTCCCAGGGCCATTTAAGCTATCAGACACCACTCACCGCCACGGTCCTAAACCTGACAGCATGAAAAAATTTATATACTCATGCTTCCTGGCATTCCTATGCCTTTACCGAAGCAAATATCAAAATATCAGAAATGAAGTTGTGGATCACCCTCAGTGGAGACGGGCAGGAAATACTCCTCCCGCTCCATATCTGGGCTTGCGTAACCTGTGTTCCAACATACTTCATAGATACCTCTACCCCAAAGGCAGCTGCCATGCATTTATACGATTACAGGGATTAAGCTATCTGGGGGCCAATTATCCCAAAACACTGAATAATTTACTGTGGCTGGCCACTCTGGCAATTACCACTAAAGTTGCCTTGGGGAAGATTCAAGAGCGGTTCTCTTTAGCTTCTCTTCGTTCTGCCGATATTCAGGTCCATGGTCTTGTTTACAAGAAGCTTTCCCTAAAAGATGGAAGCCGACATGTTTGTGTACCCTCATACATAAAGCCAAAAAAGTTGATCACAGCAGTCTTTCTGTGCAGCATTCATTTGGCATTCGGGCAGGGGCTTCCCCTGAATGACTCCCTTGATGAAACAGCTACGGGAATTACTCCCCTTAAACAGGGAGATGTAATACCCGGACTCAGCTTTGAAAACTCCCTGTTCAATGCCGGAAATGAAATATCATTATCCAAGTATGAGGGCCAGTTGCTTATCCTGGACTTTTGGGCTACCTGGTGTTCTCCCTGTATAGCCGCCTTTCCCAAAAACAACCGGCTCAGCAAAGAACTGGAAAACCTCACCATACTCCCGGTCACCTATCAGTCTAAAGAAGAAGTCGAAAAACTCTTTGGAAGACTGCCAAGGCTGAAGGACATAGAAATGCCCATGCTGTACAAGGACAATACCCTTAGGCATTTGTTCCCCCACCAACAACTTCCACATTATGTCTGGATCAGCCCTGAAGGCGAATTCCTTACAGTAACAGGCAGCGAGGAAATCTCTGAAGAGAAGATTTTGGATTTCCTTAATAAAGGCAGCTTACCCAATCAGAGGGAAGTCGATTTGGTGACTATTCCAGTGGAAACACCTCTGGACCCTGATCAGGCTTTCTACAAATCCCTGATGACAGATTATCAGCCGGGAAGAAAAGGGATCTATAATTTTTTCCCTGAAACAGAAAATGGGGGATCAAGAATATTGGCCTCAAATACTTCCCCTTATATGTACTTCAGGATCGCATTCAAAGATCCTGATACAAAGAATATTTTACCCAATTCGAGGATAAGAGTAGAATTGTCCGACCCTGAAAAATTTGTGACGGATGTCAAAGGGAAGGAAGCCGTAAAATGGCTGATGGAGCATGGGAAGTGTATTCAAATTGACTTCCCATCAAATCTCAAAGGACAGGAGGAGGAAATATTTCAAGATGAAGTCAGAAAGCTTTTTCCTTTTGCCAGGCCCGTCTTTGAAAAGGAAGTAGGCAAAGTATATAACCTATACTTTACCGGAGATTCCCCTGATTTTTTGGGAGATGGTGGGGAATCATTTTCTGAGTTTGACTTTACCGGTTTTTCAGTCAAAAATGCCTCTATCGGCCACATTATAGCCCACCTAAGCATTAAATACCTTCAGCACCTGGATGGACCCATCCAAAATAAAACCGGCATCTCCGATTTTGTGACACTTTCAATCATTGCAGATTTGACCAGTCTAGATGCAATCAACGAGGCATTGGCTCCATATGACCTTGAACTCAGGGAAGAAATGGAGGAAATAAATGTACTGAGAATCATAGACGCTATTGACACCAACCATTAAAACAAAAAAATATGAAAAGATTATTTACACTGACCTTGGTTCTGGTATGCCTGATGGGAAAACAGGCCATATCCCAACAGACTTTCCCGCTCAGAGGAAAGGTAATTGATGCAGTTTCGGGAGAGGAACTTCCCGGAGCTCTGGTAAAGGTTTCAGATTCCCAAAGGGCAACAGTTGCTGATGCTTCCGGTGAATTTTCAATAAGACTGGAAGAAGGAGAATATGAAATTATACTCTCTTTTATAGGATACACCCCTCAGAAGTATTTAGTAAAACTTCCCCAAAGTGAACCTTTGAAAGTTACTCTAAAGCCGGAAGGGTTGTCAATGGCAGCCGTCGAGATTGTTTCCACGGGCTATCAGGAACTTCCACGGGAGCGGGCAACAGGCTCTTTTGTTTTTCTTGATAAGGAGACGGTTTCCAGAAGGATAACTCCGAACTTTCTGGATCGGCTGGAAGATGTCACCCCGGGTCTAACCTTCAACCGGGGAGGGACAGACCCGATTTCAATAAGGGGAAGAAGCACCATCTTTGCCAACAACAGGCCTTTGGTTGTGATAGACAACTTCCCTTATGACGGTCCTTTGGAAAACATCAACCCCAATGATATTGAATCAATTTCTGTTCTGAGGGATGCGGCTGCAGCTTCCATATGGGGAGCCCAGGCAGGAAATGGTGTAATTGTCATCACCACCAAGAGTGGTTCTTTTAGTAGTCCTGTACGAGTGGATATCACTTCCAATTACAGCATTACAGATAGACCTGATGCATTTTATCCACAGTTGATGGGGCCTGAAACCTATATTGATATCGAAAAGCAGCTTTTTGGGAGAGGGTTCTATACCGGTACTGAAAATTCTATTGCAAGAGCACCCCTGAGCCCAGTAGTGGAAACCCTGATAGATCTTAGAGAAGGACGCATCAATCAGGGGCAGGCAGACGCCCGCATTTCTGGATTGGCTGCTCATGATGTCCGGCATGATTTCAATGCCTATATGTACCGTCCAAGAATCCACAACCAACAGGCGATAACGGTTTCCGGAGGGGGACAGAATTCCAGATACAGTATATCGGGGGGATATGACAAACTGGTTTCGGAGTTATTGGGCAATGATAACGGCCGTTATACTTTTTCAGTCAAAAATGACAGCCGATTGCTCAAAGAAAAATTGAACATCACATCTGGGCTATATGTGGTCAAATCCAGTTCAAATAACAATTCCATCAATCCGGCCACATTGACAATGCAGGCTTCCGGGGCTGAGAGACTTTATCCATATGCCAGACTTCGGGATGAAAACGGGAATAAGCTTCCCATAACCTATGAATATAGAAGGGATTTTATTCTTGAATCCGAAAGAAATGGCCTTCTTGACTGGCAGTTTAGTCCTTTACAGGATATTGATGCAAGAAACAATTCCATCGAAGCACTCGATTTGCGGATGAATCTTGGTGCAGAATATAGCCTTCACAAAAATCTGGTGGTATCTGCAAACTATCAGTATTGGCAAAACGAAAGTACCGGAAGTAACCTGAACTCAACAGAAACCTATTTTACCAGAAATTTGATCAATAGGTTGACCCAGGTTACTGAACAGGGACTTGTCTACCCGGTTCCGGTTGGAGCTATTCTGGACAGAAGTCAAGGCCGGTCGTTTTCCCAACAATTAAGGGGACTGGTAAGATACAATAACAAATGGAAGGGGAAACATGATCTCAGCCTGATAGGCGGTGCTGAGCTGAGGGATCTCAGCAGTTCTTCCTTTTCCAACCGCTTTTTTGGGTTTGACACCGAAACGGGAAGCACCTCTGTGGTGGATCTTGTAAACTTCTTCAACCTGTATCATATGCCCAATTCGGTTACAAGAATCCCAAACCTGCAGGGAATATCCGGGAATGTTGAAAGGTTTACTTCTGTTTTCGCCAATGCCGGATATACCTATGCTGACAGATACCTCCTGTCCCTGAGTGCAAGAAAGGATGCCTCCAACATATTTGGGGTGGATACCAATCTCCGGGGAGTACCACTTTGGTCATTTGGAGCGGGTTGGATTCTGTCTGAGGAAGGCTTTTATGGCCTGGACTGGTTGCCTTTTCTAAAGCTCAGATTTACCCAAGGCTACAATGGAAATGTGGACAGAACCCTCTCTGCACAGACCACCGCTCAGATTTTCGGGGATAGCTTCCTGACAGGACGGCCGTTTGCAAGAATCCAGAACCCACCCAACCCTTTACTTAGATGGGAAAGAATCTCCATTTCCAACTTTGCACTTGATTTTGAGTCCAGAAATGGAAGACTATCCGGAACCTTTGAGTATTATATCAAAAACGGGATCGACCTTATAGGAGAAGCCCCTTTTGCCCCATCTTCAGGAGTTTCACAATTCAGGGGCAATATCGCTTCCACCAATACCAAAGGCATGGACATCAATATCCAATCCTTCAACTTAACGGGAATGTTCAAATGGTCCACCAATTATATCCTGAGCACTGTCAATGAGAAAATCACAGATTATGAAATCATGGCTTCTCCCGGTCAGTACCTTACTTTCGGAGCTATGGGAGCTGTCCCATTACCATTTGAAGGAAGGCCATTATATTCTGTTTACGCCATGCCATGGGCGGGACTTAACCCTGATAATGGTAACCCCAGAGGTTTTTTAGATGGAGAACCCAGTGAAAATTATGCTGCCATATTTGCCAATACCACAGCGGATGATCTGTTGTACATGGGACCGGCCAGGCCGACGCTGTTCGGGGCAGTTAGAAACAGTTTTGAATATAAGAACATAAGTTTATCATTCACACTGGCATACAGGGCTGGATATTATTACAGAAGAGAATCAATCATTTACGGAAGCAATTTTGGATTGGGAGGACACTCGGATTATGACCTTAGGTGGAAGCAACCGGGAGATGAAAACCTCACCCAGGTACCATCTGTACCCCAGACAGGGAATTTCAATAGGGACGATCTATATAGATTTGCTGATATCCTTGTTGAAAGAGGTGACCATATCAGACTAAGGGACATCCGACTGGCCTATAGACTAAATAACAGTGATTCAGGAAGGCTTCCTTTTAGAAATGCCGAAGTTTTCTTCTATGCAGATAACCTGGGGGTAATTTGGAAAAAATCGTCCGATCCACTTGATCCGGATTTCAGAAATCTGAACCAGTTGAAAAATTTCTCTATGGGCCTGAATGTTTCCTTTTAATATGTAATCCTAAAAGATTTTGTGGCCCTTTCCCCAAGCTAATAATACAGTATGAAAATAATATTCCAGTTGATACCGGAACGTGAAAATTTTGGTAAAAAATCCAAATGCTTCAACGGGAAACCATGCCGCATCTATATCAATCGGATGAAGCCGGGCACCAAATACAATTTATTTTATTAATAACCATAACTATAAAAACAATGAAATATATAATGAAATCGTGCGCAGCATTGCTGTTACTGTTTTCAAGCTGCGATGGTTTTCTGGATGAAAAGCCGTCTTTAAGCCTTGTAGTCCCAAGTAAACTCGCAGACTTTGAAGCTTTATTGAATAATGACAATCAGGTATTCAACATCAGTCCCGCAATAGGGGAAATAGGATCTGCTGATTACTTCACTACCGTAGAAAGGTGGGAGACCTACTCAACCCAACTGGAAAGGGAAGCATATATCTGGGGTGATGAAGTACATGCAAACGGTAACATGCCTGACTGGGCCACTCCATTTCAGCAAATCTTTTATGCCAATGTGGTACTTGACGGAATTGCAGCACTCAATATTTCATCCGAAGAGCAGGCTCAAGCGGAAAGACTTAAAGGTACAGCCCTTTTTTTCAGGGCCAATGCATACCATAACCTTATGGTGCTTTTCTGCCCCTTTGCCAGGTTTGATGATACTTCCGACAAGTTGGGATTACCTATCCGTGCATCTTCAAATATCCAGGACCCGATAACCAGAGCATCTTTACAGGAGGTGAAAGATTTTATTAAAAAAGACCTCGAAGAGGCATTGGACTTGGTTCCTGAAACGGAGCCTATGAAAACATTGCCTTCCAAACTGACAGTCCTATCACTATTGATGAGAGTTCATTTTATGGAGGCAGATTATTCAAAAGCTTTGGATTATGGGTTATTGGCCATGGAGTATTCGCCTGAGCTGATCGATTTGACAGCATTGCCACAGTCAGCTGCTAACCCCTTCGGGATTTTCAATAAAGAGGTGGTATTCTACAGCCATCTGAATCCTTACAATTACTTTAATTCACCATTGACCTTTGTGGATGAAAACTTATTGGAGTTGTATGGTGATGACGATTCAAGGGTTGGACATTTCTTTATAGACAGAGGGACCGGAGGATTGAATGTAAAGGCATTTCATACGGGAAGAAATTTGTGGTTCGGTGGAATAGGAACCAATGAAATATACCTCACAGTCTCTGAATGTCTGGCAAGAGATGGACGGTTGGAAGAAGCAGCTCAGATACTGGAGTCCTTGCTTGAAAACAGGATTTTTGATTTGGAACCTGTGACATTTGAGAATTCTACTGAGGCTTTAGATTTTATTTTAAAGGAAAGAAGGAAAGAGCTTTTATTCAGGGGGATTAGATGGATGGATCTTAGAAGATTGAATGAAGAGGGGGCTGGAATTATCCTGACAAGACAACTGGGAGAAAACACAATTACTCTTTCACCAAATAGTCCAAGATATGTTTTTCCCCTTCCCCCTTCAGAAGTTGAAAGAAGTGGGATTGAGCAAAACCCAAGATAAAAAAAGCGGCCCTTTCACCACAGGGCCGCCTTTAAAGGTTTACATTGGAGGAAGATATTCACCGTTTTCTATACTGCTGGTAATAAGATTCTCCTGTTTCGGATCATTATTGAGAAACTCAGCTGTACAGATATCACTGGTTACATCATTACATGTGTAACCACTCTGTACCGGAGTACCGTCTACAATTTGACCAGCCCCATTATAGATGGGAACAAACCTTTGAAGATTTGAGTCCGTAGGCTCAGTAAATGCAAAAGCAAATACCACAGCTAACGAGAATACACCTGCACGTAGCAGATTTTTTACTAAATTTGACATTGTAAATAAAATTTATGTTTACTGATAGCTGGCTGTTTCGATCAATTGTCTTGCCCGACGATCTTTTGAGAGGAACAGCCAATTTTTTGTTGGCCCCTCTTGAAAGCCTGTCACCTGGTGAGCTTACTTTCTCGAATTACTTTTTCTTTTGATGCTTACCTCCTTTCTTTTAATTCATATTTTGATCGATTCAATGATATACACTAATCACTATTCACTTTTTTCTTTCATGTCTACCTCCTCGGTCTGTGTCCTCACAGATCGAAACAAACCGGTTTGGTGTGTATAATGTTCTGTGGGGACACAGAACATGGGTTTTGGATATACACTTTATCAGTATTCACTAATAACTATTCACTGTTTCCTCCCTTATTAGACCATGGGCTGCGGCGCAAAGCGGTAAAAATGTTGGGGAGAGTTTTGCACCTCACCCATGGCTAACAACCAGCCTCCTTATTATCTTATCAGGCTATGTGGGGCTACTAATTCCCCAGGCTTTAATTTAGCACTGCTGTTAACGGTGCTTGTGCGCTGGGAATGAATTTCGACCGGGCCAGCGTTGGCCAATAGCGTGGATAGAGCCTGTCCCGATTTTTTTCGGGAATTCGAAATTCTTGATCTTTTTGGTTACTTTTTGTATCAAGACAAAAAGTGACTGTAAAAGAATAGTCAATGATTTCTTATAATGTCAAAGAGCCATTTACTCTACCATATTTCTATCCATTCTCCCGCAGATTTCGCTGATTCCGCAGATAAAGCTTCGCTTTTTACTGAAAACAGATATTTCACTTTGTTCAATATGACAAGGCAAAGCCATTCCTTCTCTTGCCCATCAATAATCACTAACCCAATTACTTGATTTAGAAGACCAAGTCTTCAACTTAGTCAAACCCATATTTCAATTTTATCCCGAATCGTTTCACTCTCGGGATCTCCGTTGCACTTCGATTTCAATTTTATATCACTTAATCATTAATCACTTTTTCCTTCCTCTTCTTATGAAAGCGAAGAGATTCTTCTCTGCGATCAGAATGACGTCGTAGTATTTAAGCATCAACCTTCTACTTCCTACCTGTTTTTCACTATTCACTATTCACTATTAACTTTTCACTCCTCACTCCCCAATTCCTCCCTCTTCCCTCATCCTTTCAAATACCCAATTACCGCCATGCCAAGAAAAGCCAGGTTAAAAACCAAATGCTCTCCCCAACCCAGGCTATTGATCACTCCCCCACAGCTACAGGGGATCCGGCCAAAGATGCCCGTCATCACTATCCCTATATAGATGCTGAAGGCAGAAAGTAGAATAATCGAAACACTTAAGCCTGTTTTCCTGAAAGGATTACTGATCAGCATTACAGCAGTGATCAGTTCTACAGGTGGTAATCCATAAAGAAGTGCCGTAGCCATCCAGTCCGGAAAGACCTGATTGTTCAATCCCATTTTGGTCCCATGCCAGTCATACACCTTGCTGATCCCCGTGTAGGCAAAGAGCAGGCCCAAAGCCAAGCAGATAATTTCGTATCTCCATTCAGTATGATGTACCCTTGCTTCCATCGTGTAACTGTTTGATTGAGTCAAATTTAAAACATCTGCAAACAATATGTAAGTGGCTGTTTTCTCGAATGTTACCTAAAAGAAAAGTGTGACATTTAGTTACGTTTTTTCCAAAAACAATAGTGTTCTTAATAGAAATTGTCACTAATTCCAGAGTAGATGTAAAATGGTATGGATTTCGTTTTTTTTTGTACTTAATTTTAAGTTTTTATGAATTGAAAAACCACAACAACATGACACTCTATAAAAGAAGACTTCAGCTCAAACACTATTTCGAGGTGCACAAGCTACCTCTTGACACTTTGTGCAGACAGGCCATGCAATTGGGGATAGCCATGGATTTCAATAAGGAAGAAGAGATCAGGTTTCCTGATAACAATGAAACGGTTTTTTTTATCAATAAGGGCATAGCAGCTGCCATCTCAGATCAAGGCTCAGATTCATGGAGCAGGCTGGCAGGCGAAAACACCTTGATCACAATGCTCTCCCATACGGATAAAGGCTTGTTTCAAAAACTTGAATGGTACTCATTGACCAAGTTGAAGGTACTGGCCATTCCATATTTGGCCTTTAAGGAATCCCAGAAAAAATTCATGCTTCATTGGGAAGAATTCTGCATCCATCTTCACAAAATGGAAGTAATGAATATGAACCATATGGCCATCATCAATTCATTGAAGTCAAAGGAAAAAATCCAATATCTGGAAGAAAATTTTACCGACCTGGTACTACAGGCCAACTACGGGATCCTGGCAAAATTCATAGGCTTGAAAAGAGAATCTTTCTCCAGATTAATCAGCCAAAAAAATCAAATGCCCAGTATCTACAATTGATTTTTGCCTAAATTATGTCACTAATTTCACCTATTTTTAATTTTTTTCACCTAATACCATTGACATAGTAGGTTTTTCTTTTATAGATTTAGTCCCTACATCCCGGTTTATCTTCTTTACATACCTTCGATTATCCGGAATGCTATGCTGAATACCGTCCCTTTTTAGGGCTATTGATCTTTGTTTCATTTCATTCTTTTTTTCAGTACCTAAAACTCTTATACCTATGAAAAAACGTATTGAAACTTTGCTGTTACTAAAGGAATTGATGGATCCGATTTTCCCCCTTCCAATGGAACTTTATTACAAATTGGAGGATCACATTTCTGAAAAAACTTTTAAAAAGAAACAGGTAGTCAGGCAAGAAAACGATCCCGAATCAGAAGTCCACCTGATCCTGAAAGGCTCCATGGCCTTATTCAAAGGGGATACCATCATAAGACCATTTTTCAAAGGGGAGCTGGCCTTTGATGATGTCGCCTTTTACAATAATGAAAAAAGCCCCTATACCCTTAAGTCCATTCAGGAATCCTTAACCATCACCGTAACCATAAACCAGGAATATGAGATACTGAACAAGCTCCCCGATTTTACCATCCTTTCAAATAGCCTCAAGGAAAGGGCCAAAAAAGAAAAGGAGGAATGGGCCAAGATTGTCCAAATGCACTATACAAAGTCCCTGCCTATACTTCGGGATAAATTCGGTAAAAAGATGGACTTACTTTCCAGACAGGAAATCAGTGATCTCGTGGGGATAAGCAAAAGAACCCTGCAAAGGTATTATAAAGAAATGCACAACAAGAGGTCAAGCATTGCTTACAAAATCCTGAACCGGGAAATTCTCGATTACCCCTTTAAAGCTGAGCTGCACCCCGAATCGGATTTTATCCTTCACCTCAACTGGGAATGGGTAAGCATACAGAAGCTGTTCAGATCCAATGCTGACAGGGAAAAATTCCAGAAAATGAAGCTGCCCCTACTGGCCTGTAGGCTCTTTCCTGAGGGAAGCCTCGAAATGGTGAACTGGATTTCAAAACTCTTTGTGCTATTTTTTATGCTGGATGACTATACCGACAAACTCCCCAAAGGAAAAAAAACGGCATTCTGGTCAGGTGCCATCAGTTCATTCAATAAGCATACAAGTGGCATACAATCCTTCCATAAGATTGATTTCCCACCCAAATTCTGTAATGCCATAAAATACCTTTGGAACAACCTGTCCAAGCTGGGTTCTCCCCAGTCCATCTCCCGGATAAAGCTTTCCTGGAGCCAATATTTTATAGCATGTAAATGGGAAGCCGCCAATATGGACCACAATATCATTCCCGGCGTGGAGGAATACCTTAGTAAAAGGCCTGACTTTTCGGGGGGCAATTTTGCCGTAGACCTGATTCCCCTTACCATGGAAGAAAACTTCCCGGACATCCATACGGCCTGGTATTCCCTTTCCAAATACAGAAGCCTGGCAGCAAGGCTGATTTTTATTTCCAATGACCTGCTCTCCTATGAAAAAGAGAAAAAACAGGCAGACCCACACAACTGGGTCAATCTGATCTGCCATCAGAACGGAATTAGTGAAATGGAAGCCAAAGAAGAGATTCTTGCCATCCATGACCATGACCTAGAGGAATTCTTGTCTATGGAAAAGGAGTTTATGGATCATGTGTTCCCCAGGGATCAGGTAGTCTTCTCTACCATCAAAAACCTCAAATACCAAATTTCAGGCGCTGTGGCCTGGTCTGTCAAGGACACCTTACGGTATCTGGAGTTTTAAGCCTTCGGAATTCCTACTTGTTTTTTCTTCCGGCAGCAGGCATGGTCCTGCTGCATGCATCACATGTGATTGTAAAGACTGAATGTAAGATCTACCTATCCCTAGCTGGTCATGCAAAAGAAAAGATGTGTCATTTATCCCAAGGATATACAGCGGATGACGGATAGGTCTGAGCGCTATGCACAGAGCCTTCTGCAAAAAACAAGGATTTTTTTCAAGAAAAAGTCCCATCAGTTTATTACGGTAAGGGAATTCTCCGAATTCTCAGGGATTCCCATAGATGAAATCGAACCCTATCTTTAACCTACCCCATGTTCTGTGTCCAGAGAACATTAAATTGTTCCGGGCGGTGGAGCTGTTAGTGATTAGTGATTGGATCTCAGATCCATTTGAAGCAATTTTTTAATGATGAATTTCGAATACCGAATATCGAATAATGAAGTTGGGAAAACCTTAATTGAAGGCGTATTTAAGCCTGAAAGGCTGTCATGTGATAGCCCAGACTGGAGGTGACGGAAGTCTGGGGTAAAAAAGATCACGACGTACACAGGAGGCCTGAAGGGCCGATCTTTATTTTCATCCAAAAGCGAAGTCATATCTGCGGGGAAAAGGTTTAATTGTGAAATTGATTAACTGAAGAATTGGATTTGTTAAATTTTAATTGTTAAAGGTTAAAAGGTCTGACCAATTTTCAAACTTGCTCATTCATTTTTAATAACATAAAACTATAAAGGGTGCTTCTGATCACGAAGTGATCGAACTTTGAATAGCCCTGGGTGTAACCCAGGGATTTATGGATGATGGCGGTGGTATTTTTTGGCCGCAGGAAGGTCAATGGTGAATTAAGGTTTTCGCCAAAAACAGGGAAGGGAAAGGAATTACGATTGACGATTTACGATTTACGATTGTCGGGCAGAATATGGTGTGTTGGGCGGATTTTTGGTATTTGACATTATAGGAGTTAAAAACTCCTTTACCAAGAGTCTGAAGGCGCAACCTTCGGACAACTGGGAAATTGTAGGCTCAATCTTGATTTTTTTGGGAGATGGATTACAAATCCTATTTATCGGGCTTCGAAATTACAAATTTCGAAGAGCGGAGTTGTTAAAGGTTTAATGAAAAGGATGAAGGGTGAGGGATGAGGGAGGAAAAAGTGAATAGTGAGTAGTTATTAGTGAAGAGTGAAAAATTAAGAGTTAAGTGTTAAGCGTTAAGCGAATTTGATGGGCAAGAGAGAGGCAGGCTTTGCCTTGTCATGCCAAACGAGGGAGCTTTTTTACGCAGAGAAAAATAAAGATTAAAGGAAGGGTTCTTATGCTTCACTATTATTCTATATCCGGAATTCTATTATCGCCCTAATGAGATCGCAAAGGTATGCCTACGGCACTCCTTCCGGATTGGGGTTCCCAACCCCATGTTCTGTGTCCCCACAGAACATTGTACTACGATCAAAACAAGTATTATCTCGGTCTGTGGGGACACAGACCGGGGCCAGGGGAGGACACAGACCGAGGGTGCAGAAAATATGTGTGAAAACCTCGTTTTGATTCATTAATGTGTTAAAATCGCGTTTTATCACATTGGCCTAAAAAAGTCCCATATGGACTATTACTTTAAATGATTGTTTCATAGTTTAAAGGGCATTTCAAACCGAATGATAAAAGCCAATGGCCAGCGACTTTAAATATAAATTGGATATTTTCAGGTATGCGAGCAAGCATGGCTTGTTTTTCCGTGATGCCTTCAGTGGGATGTTTAAGCTGGCAAAAAAAGCGGTCATCAAAAAAGGTGAGGAAGTGAAGTTCCCGATCAACAATGAACCACATTTGGTATTCCTACATGAGGGTGCTGTTTTGGGAACATTGACTTTTGATGATGGGGCTTCCTTTAGGTCCTTCAAGGTTCCCCAATCCATATTCCTGACCGGTCCGGAAAATTTTTTAGACCCAAACATTAGCAATCAGAAATGGGAAGCTGCCAACAGATCGGAGTTTACAGCAATCCCCATCAATATTTTGATGGATTCTCTGTCTACTGTTGAAAAGGCTCCTGAAAAATTAACCGATCACATACGCTCGGTAATGGATTTTGATGCCAGGCTTTACGGGGAGCTGCTGGGTATACATGCACTTTATGATAAAGTGGATTATCTGGTATACAATCACCCCAAATGGTTCAGTAAGACACCAATTTATTTGGCCAGCTATCTCAACATCTCCCAAGACGATCTTTCCGATGCCATCCATAATTGGGATCAATTGAATTTTGGCTCATAATCATTGTTGGTGAATAGAATTTTGTATAAAGTTTTTTTTATGTCAATAGAGAATTGGATGTCAATTCCCAAAATCCGTTGACTTGTACAAATTGGATAGTGAGAAGTGAATATTAAATAGGAGTTAAGGTTTAATTGTAGAATTGTTTAATTGATTTACTGATTTGGGGTGATATTAAATTGAAATATAGTGGAAATCGGAGTGAAACGGAGATCCCGAGAGTGAAACGATTCGGGATATGGTGGAGATAAGGTTGAAATATGGGTTTGACTAGGTTGAAGGTTTGGATTTCTAAGTTAGGGGATTGGGTATAGTGATTATTGTCGGGCAAGAGAGAGGAAGGCTTTGCCTTGTCATGCCGACGAAAGGAGGCATCCGGTTGCACACATAACTTGTCCCTTAATGGGGAGACGAAAAGAAATGGAGTTGGAAACTCCTTTACCAAGAGTCCGAAGGAACAGGGAAAAGTGATCAGTGAATAGTGATTAGTGAAAAGTTATTGGATGTCAATTCCTGAATCAGGGCACCTGAGCAATTCCCACCGTGCTTTAGCCGGTGGTCGGAGGCGGAAAGGGAATGCTTAGCGACTTTAGTCGAAATATTTTCGGCTGAAGCCCCTACCCTCCCATTCAGTGCAAAAAAATCACCGCATAAATGCGATGGAAATTGTATGCTCAATCTTGATTTTTTTGGGAGATGGATTACAAATCCCAGGCATCTGGTTCGACACAGCGGATTGCAAATCCTCTTTATCTGGCTTCGGAATTGCAAATTCCGAAGAGCGGGCAAAAGCTTAGGCCGCGGATTCTTTTTTCTTAGCGATGATTTCTTCACGCCGCTTGTAGTAGCGGATCTTTTCTTTTAGCTTCTCGAAGCGGAGCTTTTTGTTGTAGGCTATCAGGAAAAAACAAAAAAGCAGGAAATAAATAATAGTCATATTCTTCATCCTCATGACCACTCCAAGATTGGAGAGGGAATTCATAAAGGCCAAACTTACAGGAATAAAGGTGATCATTCCCGCCTTGATAAATAAGGGCATATCCCGGATAGCCTCAGGGGTCCAGTTCCGATAAATAAACAAGCTTAACCAGAGATAAAGTAAGTTTTCAAAAGAACTGAACAAAGCCACAAAATTGTGGGCATCAAAGAATAGCGGCCTGAACATATAAGTAAACAGCTTCATAGGCCAGGAATAGGAGGAAATATCCACTGCCGAACCAACCCTTCCCCTACTCAAGTTCCTGGCAGTCATTTCTGATTTAGCTGTCATACTTTCAATGCTCAATTCCTCCAATTCGAGAAATTCAGCTGTACTTCCCAATAAAAAGTAAGTACCCACCAAGGCAGCCAAGCCCATAGCTATCTTAAAATGGATTTTGATTTCGGATCCCAGCATAATGGCCAAGGCAGCCCCTCCTATCAATGCCTGTCCCATGTGAGGTCTTGCCATATAGACAAAGAAAAGTGCTATTAAACCCTGCCACCATCTTTTTTGGTAATTCTGTAAGGCGAATAAAAACCAGGCTATGCCCCAAAAACATATGGCATCTTTCCCTACACCTGCGGACCAAAAGTGCAGGTTCAGGAAATAAAATACTGTTGGAAAAAGAGGAATGTTTAGTACCTTATGGTTAGCAGGAAATAGATCAGCTACCATAACAAAAATATACCTAATCCCAATAAATCCCAGAAAGCCAAATAGGATGTTTCCTGTGACATAAGACAGCCCCATCAATTTGGCCGGTACATAACAAAGCCATAGGATAAAAGTAGTACTGGTCCCCCAATAGGAACCCCAAGTGATGTCCCCTTTTACCAGTACCTGCTGCATTCCAAACCTCCAATAACCCTGCGAATCCCCACCAAAATTCAGAATATACCAGGTAAAGAAAAGGCTGAAGAAAACGTGGTAGAAAAGCAGGTAATGCAGGTGCAGTTCGTATTTGTAGGGAATACCGAACTTCTTGGCCATGGTAGAGTTGGTGTTGACCAAGGCAAGGATACCTAATATAACGACTATTAAGTCAAGCAATTTGTTTTAATTGAAATATGATGGAAATATAAGGAAAAGATATTAATGGATATTATTGATATTGGTGGATATTGGTCGAAATTGGAGCTTTAGCGGAGATCCCGAGATTTGAAAAGATATTAATAGATATAAATAGATATTGGATATTCATAGATATATAGTAGAAATATATGGAAATATGGGTTAGATTAAGTTGAGGGCTTTGGTCTTCTAAATCAATCGATTGGAAGGGATTGAATTAGTAGCCCCAAGGGGGCTAACAATTGGTAGCCATGGGTAAGGTGCGTAATCAACCATTAATTTTCTCAAACCGGTATGCGCCGCAACCCATGGTCATCGTAAATCAAAAGCCATTGCACGGCCGTGCTGTAAGTGTCTACGGGAAAGAGGCTTTTGGGCCGTGAGTGGGATGAGGCTGAAACGGGAAAAATTTTTCGAATCAGACATAATGAAGTGGTGATTAAAAAACCCCAATTGATGATTTCTTATGTGCCAGGAGGAATAATTCCCTTTTGCTTGAGAAGACTGGTATAGAGTTGATCTATTTCCTGACAATAACGTTCGGCAGTATAATTTTCTATGGCTCTTTGGTAGCCAGCCTCTCCCATTTTTATCCTTAAAGCTTCATCCTCCATTAACAACTGGATTTTTTCGGCTATGGATTGGGGAGAAAATGGAGGTACTAGAAAGCCTGTTTCCAGATCTACCACCACATCTGCCAGCCCCCCTACCCTTGTTGCCACTACAGGCAAACGATGTAACATGGCTTCTGCTGCTACCAAGCCAAAACCTTCATGGGCTGAGGCTATACAAAAAACATTCATTAGGCTGAAGAAGGGAGCTGTATCCTGCTGAAATCCTGTTAATATCAATTGGTGACGAATTCCAAGATCAATGGCCTTTTTTTCAATCAATTCTTGGTCCTGCCCCTGACCTAAGAGGAGGAATTTAACTTTCTTTTTCTTGACTATTTTTATGGCTTCCAGAATATCTGTAAAGCGCTTTACCTCATTGTAAAACCTACCAGCTGAGCCAATGACAAAGTCCGCTTCCTGAATACCAAGTTGTTCTTTTAAAAGTTTTTGATCATCTTCTGCCACTTTTCTGGGCAGGCTCACTCCATTATTTATCAGCAATATTTTTGACTTGGGCAACTTCACAATTTCTTCCAGGTATCTGACTACTGATGGGGCTATGCCTATAACCTTATCGGCTGTTTTGGCAAAAAGCCTTTGTAAAAAGATGGCTTTTTTGGACCTGCCTACAGGATGGGAAGTTTCTTCCAGAATGACGACAGGAACCTTACCTAACTTTCCTCCTATTGCCGCCATAGACATCCCTTCGAATATAGCTCCATGGATAATATGGGGCTTGAATTCCTGAATCACTTTCAAAACAGCTTTGTGTTTGCTCCATTGGAGAGGATGCTTGAACCCACCTATGGGAATCAGTTCTACCCCTTCTGCTTTTAGCGCATCTGCTATGGGACCACCTTCCCAAGTACAGATGATTTTGTGTTCATATTTGCTTTTATCCACCCCCCTGATCACCGTCAGCCTGACCTGCTCTACCCCACCGGTGGCGATGGTTTCTATACAATGGAGGATGCGGATCATAGTCGTTGTACGAAGTACCAAATGTGATGTACAAAATAAAAAGTACAATATACCAAGAACAATATCCTAAAATTTAGAAGGTTACCAATTAAAAAAAAGTCGATTCCAGAATCTAAATTCATATTTTGAGTATCCTCTAAATTGCAGGTAGCCAATTATCGTTTTGAACCAGTTCTTTCTGCTAAATTCTAATCAAAAGTTGTTTATGTAGCTACTTTTTCCTTGATGAAAAAGTAGCCAAAAAATCAAGAATTTCGAATTCCCGAAAAAATCGGGACAGGCTCTATCGACGCTCAAGGCCTGCGCTGGCCCGGTCGAAATTCGTCCCACCCTCCAAGGTCTCAGTTTACAGTTAATAGTAAAGCTGAGGGTTTGGTTATTCAGGTTTAATGTGCAAGGATCCTGATATTCATAATTTATATACATTTAAAAGTGATTCTAGATAGTGATCGACTGAAAAGCTTTTGGCCTGTTCTTTAGCTCTCTGCCCCATGGCTTTTCTTTCATCAGGGCTAAGGGAGATCATTTTTAACATGGAATTTTTAAGGTCTTGAGTATCTAGGGGATCAATAAGAAAACCGGAATTAGAATTTCCTAGGATCTCACTTGCGCCACCGACTTTGGTAACTATTGAAGGGAGTCCAAATGCCATGGCTTCTGCTAAGGACACGGAGGAGCCTTCAGACAAAGATGGTAGGACAAAAACATCAGCTTCTTTTAAAAATGGAAGTACATTCTCCTGAAAACCTAAAAAATTGACATAGCCTGTTAACTCTTTAGAATAGCACAAGGTCTCCAGTTTTTCCCTATCGGGACCATCTCCAATGATATGCAGTCGAGGATTGGAATCATTGGTATGAAGAACCAATTGTGAAAATGCTTCTATCAATCTTTCCAGATTTTTGATGGCAACCAGTCGGCAGGTGGTGACAAATACAAAATCTGTTTTTTTATTTGACTGAGCTTTTGAATATGAGGCAACCTCCAAATTTTCAACCTGCTGAATAGGGTTGTATAATACTTGCACTTTATCAGCTTTCACCTCCCCAAGACTTACTATTTTATCTTTTACTGCTTCGGAAATGGCAATGACTTGATGGGCTTTGGCATAAACGTATTTGAAAATATACTTCCAGTAAGAATGGTGGTTGGGTAGCCCGATTTCCTCCCCAATGATCTTGCTTACACCGGCCCATTTGCCTGCCAAGATTCCATGAAAATTGGCTTCTGCACCTTGGGTATGGATGACAACCGGCTTCAGTTCTTTAAAAAAAGCTTTAAGTTGAAAAAGCAAGGAGATATTAGGAATACATGGATTTTTTTCCCAGACCAATACCTGAATTCCTTTTGATTTTAGTTCTTCGGCAACCCTCCCCCCTTTGCCTAAGACCAAAACCATGATTTCTATTTCCTTAATATTATCAAATTGGGGAACAGAATTTGCCAAGACTTTTTCTACTCCTCCAAAATCCAGTTCAGCTACTATTCTAAGCACTCTCATTTGTAGATATACCTAAAAAAGAATTTCATATAGTTCCTAAAAAATTTCACTGCCAGAGGAGCATTAAAAACCATACTTAGCATTTCAAAAGGAAGCTTATAAAAGGCTGTAATAGGGAAATACTTATTTGGAATTTGGGAAATGATATAGCCCATTTGCTCCTTATTTTCAGTTTTTTGAAAAAAAGGAAATAGTGTCAATAACACCCATTGATTTCTAAATCTCAGAAATTCTGATTCGGTGCATTCAGAATCTTTAATGGCAGCGCCGTAATATTCCGCTTGCATCAATTTGGGGATTAGAGAATTATTAATGTGGTGATTTTTTTGAGTGGCACGGTAATCATCCTCCTGTCCATAATACACCAAGGTGTTTTGGATATAAACGCCATCACCAAAAAATAAAGATGCCCTTAACCAGACATCTATATCTTCTCCCAAACTTAAACCCGGGTCAAAACCTGCATGGTTATCAAAAAAGTTTTTCCTTAAAACCGTAGCTGAAGTAAAGAACCTGGTATTTCTAATGGCCTGCCTGAAATAGTTGTCTAAATGAAAATATTGAAGTTTGGGATCAACTTCCAATTCCCGGGCATCGTAATGCGTACCAATGATTCCTATATTGGGATTTTCACTGACAACTTTAGATACAAACTCCAGGTATTTGGGATGCCAATAATCATCCGCATCCAAGAAGGCTATCCATGGGTTTTTAGCTTCAGCTATTCCAACATTTCTGGCAACTGAAACACCTTGGTTTGTTTGTTGGATCAGCTTGACTTTATTGCCATAAAACTTTTCAACCAACTCTTCCCCACCATCTGTGGAACCATCATTGACTACGATGATTTCATAATCCTTAAAGCTTTGATTTAACACCGAATCTATAGCTCTACGGATGAAGGTGGCTTTGTCGTAGAGGGGGATAATTATGCTGAACATGGTTATTTACCCCCACCTAACCTCCCTCCCGAAAGAATCGGGACAGGCTCTCCGGAGGAGGGATGGGTCTGTTATCATTTTACGGTTGTAGTTTTATTGGGGGGGACTTGGAAGTACTTTCAAACAATGTCTGACTTCTCAAATTAGAATGAGCCTACTTCCCCCTAAAGGGGGATTGAGGGGGTGAAAGCTTAGATCAAATAGCCTCTAGAATTTCTTTAATAACTTTTTCAGTTGATTGGATAACTTCTTCGTTTGTAAACCTTAGAACTCTTAAGCCAAACTCTTGAAGTTCATACTGCCTTCCTGAGTCATATTCTTTTTGGTCTGGTAGGTCATGAATACTTCCATCGAGTTCAATTACTAGCTTTGAAGAATGGCAATAAAAATCTACAATAAAATTACATATTGGGTGTTGCCTTCGAAACTTGTACCCCTCTAAAGCTTTACCTTTCAACTTTTCCCACAATTTCATTTCAGCCGGAGTCATTGACTTTCTCAAATCTCGGGCTCGAGCATGAATTAAAGGAGAAGCACCATAGAATAGGTTTTCTTTGTAATTGCTCATTTGAAATTATTTACCCTTCCTAGAATCTTTACCCCCTTCTAGTTTCTTATACCCCCTCCTAACCTCCACCCCGAAAGAACCGGGACAGGCTCTACTGGGGAGGAATGGATTTGTCATGATATTACGGTTGTTACTAGTGGAAGGGAAATTTGGACAACTTTAAATTGAACTCTGACCTTCTAATTTGGGACAACCTACTTCCCCCTTAAGGGGGATCGAGGGGGTAACCACCTCTTAATCCTCAATGCATTCTTAAACCCAAAAATTCTGGAAAGCTTCTGGAATTTGGGGCCCATAATGTAAGTTTTTTGGGAAATGCCTAATTTTTTTATACAGGCTTCTGCCTCCTTGATCAAATGTGGGTAATGGGGGAATACGTCGTAAATAAATTTCTGATATACTTTCTTTAAAGCTATTCTTACCCGCTCCGAATCCTCAAACTTCAATAACTCCCTTTCATAGCATCGATATGAATCAAGTAAAGACTTTGTTGCCTTTTCAGATTTTTGTTGACTGACATTGGTTTCACCCGGGGTTCTATAAAAGACTTTCCCAATTGGTTCGTAGCATACTTTATCAGCATTCCCCAAAACCCTTGCAAAAAATTCTCCATCTTGATTGATGGTCAAAGTCTCATCCCAAGGACCTGCTTTATCTATTAACTTTCGATGTGTAAGATAGACTGCAGGCTGCATCATCTCTTGATTATTCCAAAATCTTAACAGTAAATCCAATCCGGATCCAAAATCCTGAAATACACCATACGGTATTGAATAGGATTGTTTAGGGTCATTTTTAAACATTCGCCATTCACAAGTGGCCAATACTGATTCAGGCTGACCTTCCAATAACTTAATTTGATTGGCTATTTTATACGGAGACAAGAGGTCATCAGCATCCAAAAATTGAATATATTCTCCCTTAGCAGCCTGAATTCCATTGTTTGTAGCCGCTGAAACGCCTTGATTTTCTTGATCAATTAAAAGAATTTTTTCAGGATACTTTTCAAAATATTCCTGGAGGATTTCAAATGAGCCATCCGAAGAACCATCATCCACCAAAATGATTTCAGTATTGGGATAAGCCTGCCCCAATGCGGATTGTAAAGTTTCCCGGATATAGGAGGCTTTATTGTAAACAGGAATGATGATAGAAACTATGGGAACCAAGTTATTCAATTAACTTTCCTTTGGAATCTCTCTGATTGCAAAACTTGGTGAAATACCTCTTTCCATAGTCAAATAAATAATTTCCCATCCATGTTTTTTACAAAACTCATAGACTGCCTCAATCACGCCATATTTCCAGGGTACATCTATTTCACCGACTATAAAATCATGCCCTGCAATAATCCCACCTTTTTTGATTTTAGATCGGTACAATTCCAATTCCTCTTTGGTAACTTGATAGGAATGAGAGGTATCGATATAAATCCAATCAAAATATCCGTCTTCGAATTGCTTGCCTACTGTGGTGGAAAAGCCTCGATTAATAATTACATGACCGGAATCCAATTCCTTAGAAAACTTTTGACGTACTTCATGAAAAAGTTTTTCAGGATAGCGGGTACTCTGCCATACATCAATCAAATGGAGTTTTGAAGGTCGATTGATTTGAAGAATCTTTTCGCTGAATCCCCCAAAATCAACCCCCAATTCTGCCACAACTCCGCCCATTGGTAATATCCTCAATAATTCCTCTCGATTGGCCAATGCCCTAAGGTTTTGGATGTGGATAACTTCAATCTCCGGTACAGGCATGACCTCAAACTTTGGTTTTGTTACCAAATTGTATTTATTGGTAAAATACCTGAACACCTTACTTTTCAATTCTGTCAACATATTTCTTTTATTCAAAGAATTTTAATTTTTTCTCTATGGCTATAAAATTACCTCCTAGTCTCGCCACCATTCACCAAGCCCCAATATTCCTTAACTGCACCTAAATTAATAGCATTGCAAACCATAAATATGGCAACCGATTCATGTAAAGGAACAGTAAAGAATTTTTTCAGGGCAAAGCGGTATCTTCTCCAAACAAAACCCAAAACATGCTTAAAAAATCCAAACTTGTCACCTTGAAACCTTCTGGTATATACCCCACCCAAAATCCTCCTATACCTAAAAACCAGCTCTGCTGTTGTATATCGGGCAGGATGTCTGTTGACCAATTCCGGAACATAGACCACTTTATGTTTTTTTGAAATTCTCAACGACAGTTCAGTATCTCCATTAGATTTCAGGTCTTCCCTAAAGCCTCCGAATTCCTCCATGACAGACTTGTACGAAAACCAATTCCCTGCCCCACAAGCGCCTTCCTTGGCATAAGACTCAAAGTCAAACCCGGTGTATTTTTCATAAACTTCTGCAGCGGTCAGCTTATTGGGATTTTTGAAAAAAAGTGGAACCGGCCCTGTCAATATCCCTAATTCCCGGTTTTTATCCTCTTGGAATCTGGTATAGGCTATTTCCAACCAATTGGCATCAGGCAGCATATCTGAATCT
Source organism: Arthrospiribacter ruber (assembly GCF_019343195.1). Lineage (GTDB taxonomy): Bacteria > Bacteroidota > Bacteroidia > Cytophagales > Cyclobacteriaceae > Arthrospiribacter > Arthrospiribacter ruber. The sequence goes on along the minus strand of NZ_RPHB01000001.1, from coordinate 526,569 downwards.
GTAAAAGCCATCACTTCTCCTTTGGCTGTTTTCAATCCTTTGTTACGAGCCGCGTATGACCCTGCTTTTGTTTCCGTTTCCATTGTAATTGGAAATCCATAGCTCTGGTTTAATACAATAGAGTTTTCGGGGTCATTATTCACAATAATTACTTCCCAGAATTTAAAGTCAAGGGTTTGCTTTCCCAAAGCATCAAGCAATAAGCAAAGTTTTGAATCTTGATAAGTCGGAACAACAACTGAAAAATACATTAGCCTTCTTGCAAATTGTAACGTTTCATTCCCCATTTATAAAACATATATATAAATAAGTCCCTAAAAACTACTGCTGCAAGTTGAAATCCATGTAAAATAGCCTTTCTCAAAAAATGATTCCGTATAGGATTGGATATTACTCTTGACAGGTGATAGATAACCGCCTTTTTTTCGAATCCTTGTAATTCGTCTACACCAATATTATCCATCCATACCAGTAAATGTTTTATTTGTGATTTTTTAGATCTGTGGGTAATCCTATTATTTGAATGCCTTCTAGCGACAGAAATAGGTTTTTGCAAGTTTCCTGGATAAAAAGTGAAATTCTTTGCTATTCTATTCCAAAGCTCTGTATCCTGATGTAACACCAATCTTTCATCAAAACCTTTTATTTTGTCAAAAACTGTTTTTCTAAAAGTATTGCAATTGGTATGACCAAGAATCAAATCATTTTCAAGAATATATTGATAAATGAAATCTCGACCTTTATTTGGGAATTTGGCAAATAAATCTATTTGAGTCCCAAACAACTCTTCCTTTCCGTTGAGATATTGAATTGAAGATAGTGAATAGGATGCAAATACATTTGGGTCTTGAAAAATAAGTTTATCCTTTTCAAACCTATTCGCCAAATACCAATCATCTGCATCCAAAAATGATATGAAATCATAGTTTGCTTTTGAAATTCCCAAATTCCTACTTGCCCCTGCTCCTCTATTTGTTCCATTTGGGTGTTGAAATAAATTAACCTTAACCAGTTTTTCCGACAATCCTTGGCATACCTTCAGTGAGTTGTCATTAGAACCATCCTCGACTAATATCACTTCCCCAACTTCTCTTAACCGAAGGGCAGATTCAACTGCATTTTCTAAAAACTCTTCTGCATTGTAAACAGGGATGATTACAGAAACCTTAAACTCCATTAATCTAACCGATAAAAATCAAGCATGGATTTTGAAAAAGCTTCCCTACCGCATTGGTTAATGGCTACCTCTCTTATTTTTTGAGGATCATATATCAATTCCTTATTTTTCACTTTCAAAAGGGCTGCTGCAATGGCTTTGGGATTTTTGACATGGACAAGAATACCTGTCTCAGGTGTGATACTGTCTTCGACCCCGCCATTAGCTGTACTTACAACCGGCAAACCACACATCATGGCCTCTCTTACTGCAATACCATGAGGTTCCTGAATTGAGGAGGAAACAAAAACATGGGCAGTATTCAATATATCCGGAATCTGATTTCTTTTTACAAAAGGTTTAAAATCACCAAAATCATAAATTCCCAATTCCTTGCTTTTTCTGAAAAAAGCATTGGATGCTGGGTCTTTTGACTTTTCATCTGCGCCTTTACCAATCATAATAAATTTGAATTCCTTTGTCTTCTTGGAAAATTCTAGCATCGCCTCCAAAAAAGTATCAAACCCTTTGATGGGCAAAGAATTCAGAATGGTAATGATGGTAAAAACTTTATTCCTCTTCTCCAACTGGATTTTATATTTTGTTTCATCTACCAAATTCCAGATAATTTCAGGGTTACAATTTGTTTGATTCATCAAAACCTGCCGTCGTTCATCAAAGCTGACTGCTGCTGTTTTATTTGCTTCCTCAAACGCCTCAAGTACTAATTTGGCCCTTAATCTAGAATAATAGTGAAAGACAAAAACCTGATGTTCAATAATAACAAAAGGAATTTTTGCTTTATTGTTAATATGGTGAGCATATATTCCTGCATCCATTCCACTTTGTGCATGTATCAAGTCTGGAACCCAATCTGAACGCGTTAGCATTTTATATGCCTTAAAGTAAAGACGCTTTTCTAATATGACTTGTATTTTATCGGGAATCCTCCGGTTAACAGGCAAATCAAAGCCAAAGGCTAATGGACTTTGTTTAACATTCTCGGAAGAAATAACCCAAAAAGGGGCTAACCAAGAATGGATATAAACCCTAAACCACTGCAAAAACCCAGTAGACTTTTTGTCCCCATACAAAATTCTAATATCAATACGGTTTCTCCCATGAAGGGACATGGCCTGCTCTTGAAAAAACGAACCTTTTATGGGTTGCTTGGGAGTAGGGTACCAAGACGGAAGAATTAAAATTCTCATTATTTTAAGAGGGAATACAGTTTTCTCCTGTAGTTTGATTTTTGCTCTTTTAAAAGAATATTGGTTGTAAGTATGAAAAATTTGAAATTATTTCGAAAGGTGGGAAAAATTTGGTTTTTAAAATGAAATTTTTTCACTAATTCTATTTTCTTAAAGTTTACCCAACCTTTCAATGTGGTACTTACATTCAGCCCATGGACACCAAAACACCACATCGGTTCATCGTTCCAAATTTCTATTTTTCTACTGTCATGATAGAAATTAGTATGCTTTTCCGAATAAACACCCCTAAAGCCTTCATCACGTCTTTTCTCAATAAAAGACATAAATGGATTTGACCTATGAACATTATTACAGATAACACCTGTTTGGACATGATACATGAGGCCTCGATTAAAATTTACAATTGCGAATGTTTGTTGATTAAAAAGTTTTTGGATGTTTTCTATGAAACACTCATGAATCAAGTCATCGGTATCAACTCTTGTGGTAATTAAATAAAGTCTTTTTATGTCCACTAAGGTATTAAGATCAATGACAAAGTATTTTGAAAAATTAGCTACAGTTTCTTGCTTAAAAATTATTTGGTAATCTACTTTTCCCTTAATCTCTTCTTCAAAAGTAAATATAAGCTCCTTTGGTGTTTGAATATCAAAATACAAGATCCATCTAAAATTCATATTGGTTTGGTGCAAAACAGATGGCAAACAAAACTTGAAAAACAGATCCATTCTTTCTTTCAACCACTTTTCAGGATCATGGCCTTTTGACCAAATGCCTTCTTTGTATCCAATATTTACCCTAGTAATTAAGAGATGTTCAAACATTATGACTTATTTTCAAAAGATACTTTTTTTGACACAAACTTTGCATTAACCCTTCTCAAATAGGGGAGATTTTCAGGAAACCCATTCACCTGATTATATATTCCAAATTTATAATATCCATTGGACTCAAGGAATTTCTTCATTAGGTCAAAAGGTGAATGAGAGCTATTATTAGGATTTATTCGGAATAGTTCATGATCACTTTAAAAAAAATTCCACCATATTCAACTTTTCAGTTGCGATCAATAAATAGTTTCGGTTCTTACTTTCTAACTTCAGCCCTAAATTTTGTACTTGCTCAATTCCATTTTCTTCATCTATTAAAAAATACCGAAAACCAGTGCCTTCCAACAATTCCAAAATTCTTCCCCCCACTATTTCATTTTGAATTTCCAATAAAATGGTTGGCATATGTGCTTGCAAACATCTCATATATCCTTCCAATACTTCAGCTTCGAGGGTTTCAACATCAATTTTGACCAAATCAACTTTGGGTATTTTTAAAGAATCAATGACATTATCCAATTTATCCACCTGAACCATAATTGATTTTTGTTTTTCCGGTCGCCATTCTTTATTCAAGCTACCATGGTTCGTGTTTTCAGAGGTGAATGTGTTGGCTCCTGTATTATAAAATGGAAATTCTCCTTTTTGGTTTGACAGGGCCAGTTGATGGCAATGGATATCAAAAGAATTAATCTCAGAATTCTTTTTTAAAACCTTGAATATATTGGGCTGTGGCTCAAAAGCATGAACTGTTGCCGCAGGGTTATAAGCTTTGGCCATAACAGAAAACCAACCGGAATTTGCCCCTATATCCAAAATTATATTTGATTTCTTTGACAATTCACACCATAATTCCCTGGTCTTTCCTTCATAGTTGAAATTCTCAAACCCCACCCAAAACATTTCCGTTTCCCAAAAAAAAGCATTGTTGTACAACCAAAATTCCACACCATCTTTGGTCCTGACTTTAAACTTATCAAAAAAAGTTCTTTTTTTCAGATTGAAGATGGGCTGCAAGGGCCGGATGAGGGAATATAGTGGCCGTGCTAGGTGATGGTGAAAGTAATTTTTCACTTTATGGACCATTATTAATTTTGATTGGGTTTAATAATTTGAAAATGGATTTTTTAATTTCAAGGGTTGAAAGATATACTTTGAAGTAGAAATGATTGACCTCAGAATTGAGTGGTTGATCGTTATTGGACAAATAAGAACCAATACCAGCCGAATAATAGAATTTGTAGGAAAACTTGTTAAATCTATCCTGCGATTCAAGGTATTCCTTAATTCTTTTCCTTAAGCCTATCCAATTTTTGATTCTCAACTGTTGCTTGGAATCATCCCTACAAATCGAGTTTGGAGTCATATGGATGTATATCAAATAGGAATCATCAAAAGCGGGTTTTTCACTGATCTGCAGCATTCTAAACATTAGGTCATATTCTACACTGGTCATCAGCTTAGAATCAAACCCACCTACTTTGTCAAGATAAGTTTTGTTCCACAGGTTCGCAGAAGTTATTCCTGCTTTACTCAGAAATAACCCTTCCCAAATGTCTTTTACATGCTTTCTTTTGTGCTCCCTTCCATCCAAGAATTTATCAATTGCATTTCCAACCACGAATGGAGTATCTTCTTCGACTTTAGATAATTGCGAGGCTATTTTTCCAGGAAATAGTTCATCATCCGCATCTAAAAACTGTATCCACTGGCCAGATGTGTGCTTAAGAGCGAAATTTCTACTGGCAGATTGTCCTTTGTTTGACCTTTCTTCATGGGTATAAAGGCGGACTATTGAATATTTCTGTTGAAGCTCTTGGCAAAGCTCATAAGACCCATCCATAGAACCATCTTCCACCAAAATAATTTCCTCGACATTTTCTTGGATCAAAGCTGATTTTACTGCTCTTTCCAAAAAGCTGACTGCTTGATATACCGGAATAATCACAGAAACTTTGAGTTTGGAAATATTATTATCCATTTAAGACCGATTTGTAGATTTCCTCCATTTTTATTTGAAACGTCTTTGATCCAAATTTTTGCAAGGCATATGATGATATTTCTTCATGATTGAACATACCTGGATTCTCCATTACCCTTCTGATTTGCATTGACATTTCCTTACAATCCCTCAATTCGACAATTCTTCCATTTTGCTGATGGATGATTTCATCTGCCCCTCCCCAACGGGTTGTGACTACTGGCAAGCCGCAGGCCAAAGCCTCCATCACTGCCAAGGGCATACCTTCAGCTAGGCTGGAAAATACGAAAAGATCAGATTCTTGATAGGCATTGGCCATTTGAGATCTGTTCAATGTCCCTGATAATTTGATTTGGACATTTTTCAATTGGAGCTTGTTGAATTGCTCCTGCACTTCATCATCTTTCCCCTTAACCCAGCCATTATACCCAGCCCAATGAAACTCTATGGGTTTGAAAGCTTGAATTCTATCCAATAATCGCAAGGCCTTTAATAATGTGCCTTGGTCCTTAATGGGAGAATATGCCCCAACTGTAATGATCTTGAAAATAGATGCTTCACTATTTTTATTTTCTTTATAATAAAAAAGGCTTTCATTCACCATATTACCAACAACCTCAAAATCACCATATAATCTATTGGATGCATATTGGGCCATTTTATGATGGGATACCAATAATCTTTTATGGGCCTGATTCAAAATGGATTGCAAAAACTTATGTCTCCAAACTGAAATTCCCGTCATATTGATCTGTGCATGTTCGGTAATGATATAGGGAATTCCAAGTTGTTGTTTAAGGTAATAGGCAAACACCCCGGAATCCATCAAACATTGGGCATGAATCAAATCAAACCTCAAACTATTTGCAGCAAAATAGTTTTTGGCTTTTTGGACAGCCCTTTTTTCAATCCAATTGTTCCAAAAATCCCCCAAATAGGAACTGTTCAGGTAATGGATGTATATATATTGCTCTTTCAATTCAGAATCAAAATGGTCTGTTAAATAAGAAAGCCTAAACAGACTAAAAAACTCCTTGAGACCGATTTTTTGAAAAGAGATAAAGGTGAAAGAATAACTTTTGATTAAAACTCTTGCTTGTTCCCGGAAGACCATACCTTTAGAGGAACTCTTATGGTCAAACCAAGGACAGATCATTAGGATTTTTGGTTTATCCATTGGGAACACAAATACAAACAATCATTTTATCTCTTTCGGAAAGGTGAAGTTCAACTACAGATAAATTGGTATATTTTTCAATACAATTTTTAAGCGTATAAGGACTGAACCAACAATTGTGATCGGGATGAACATTCTCAATAAAAATTTCACCCTTATCTTTAAATCCATTTTTAAAATCGCTGTGAAAACAGTTTGGACCTGTAATGATATAGGTGTTTGCTTTTATTTTGTTGATTTCACTCAAGAAAATTTGAATGTTTTCAACATGTTCGATAGTCTCTGGAACTAGTATTGTATCATAAATTGAATCAGCTTTGTCTAAACTATTGAAATATTTTCCAGGTACATGTTTTTCAAGAATATCCAGCCCTGCTTGGTCAATATCCATTCCGTGCAATTCTTTGCAAATACTCTCAATCTTAATGTGTAGATTTCTCTCAGGTTTAAATATGGGATAATCTGTACAGCCTACATGTAAAACTTTTTTACCTTTTAAAAAAGGTGTGAATAGTTTAAGTCTGTCATTTGTCCTTTTAACACTAAGCTCTTGAATAAAAAAAGGATCCTTTTTTAATCCAAAAAATTTGCGTTTTGCACTTTTTAGGTTTTCAATAAACACTTTCATACTTCAAGTTTTCTGTCTCCCAAATGTGTGATTCCAAATAAAAAGCTGCACTCCTGTTCCAGCCATAATCAGAATGTAAATGATCCATCGCAACTTCAAAAGAACAAGCATTTTCCAAGGTTTGTATATGTTGCTTCCCTGCTTTATCACCCATATGGACAGTCATAGAATATTTTCCTAGAATAAATCTAGGGTATGGAATTATCAATTTTATTTCTCCAATCCCATTATTTACCCAATTTATTTTATCCTGCGTAACCAATGGGTTGATTACTGAATGACCAAACTCATCTATAAATTGAAAAGCCAGTGCTACATTCTTAAAATCACTGGTGAACTTTGCTTTTAAGTTTATTTTTAAGGGTTTACCGAATTCATGGATACCAGTTCCAGTTGAAGTAATCACCTCAATAAAAGTTACACCATTTGATTGATCGGGATTAAAATACTGATTTTGAATCTGGGTAACTTCTGTTCTATATTTTCTGATAATATCCTCTGTTGTTCCAATTGCTGAAATTTTCCCTTGATCCAATAACATGGATTTTGAAGTCAATTTATAAACTGCATTCATATCATGACTGACAAAAAGTATTGTCCTTCCTTCATTTTGACTGACATCTTTCATTTTACCAAGGCATTTTTTCTGAAATTCTGCATCCCCCACAGCCAAAACCTCATCAATAATCAAAATCTCCGGTTCTAAATGTGCAGCAACTGAAAATCCTAATCTTACCCGCATTCCGGAAGAATAAAACTTCACGGGAGTATCAATATATTTCTCTACTCCTGAGAAGTCAATTATTTCATCCAGTTTATGGTCTATTTCTTTCTTGGTCATTCCAAGAATGGTCCCGTTCATATAGATATTTTCCCTACCTGTCAGCTCAGGATGGAATCCGGTACCTACTTCTAGCAGGGCTGCTACCCTACCATTCATCTCTATGCGACCTGAGGTAGGTTCTGTGATTTTGGATAGGATTTTAAGGAGAGTTGACTTTCCTGCTCCGTTCTTTCCGATAATACCGAGAACTTCTCCCTGCTTGACTTCAAAGCTGACATCTCTCAGTGCCCAGTGTACAGATTCATTTTCCTCTTGGAATTTGCCGAGGCTTTTGATCCGCTTAAAGTTTTCTACAGGCGCTTTAAAGTTGTTCCAAAGCTGCTGGGCAAAGGTATCTGCTTTCTTTTCCTGTAGACCGATACGGTAGCGTTTGGAAAGATTTTCAACCTTTATAATGGTTTTAGACATGAATAAATTTTTGTTGACCGACTAGGGCTCGAACCTTGATATTTTGAACCAAAAAAATCTCAATAAAAGACTTGGGAGGAAAAGATTATAGGAATTCAATTTAATAATTATCCTGATAATTAATGTACTCTTTTATTATTTTGATATCATCAAATCTTATGTCTTACGTCTATTGTCTTAAGTCTTTATTACGCCACATCTGCAAATACCTTTTCCATTTTCCGAAAATAGAAAAGACCAAAAACAAATAAAATCACTCCGATAAAAGCACCGGGCCAAATCCAATCCCAAGGCATCGGACGACTGAGGAACATGGCGCGAATGCCTTCTATCACTCCTACCATAGGATTGAGAGAATAGAGGAATTGCCATTGTTCTGGAACAGCTGTCGTACTATAAACTACAGGAGCTCCATAAAGTAACAGTTGTACGATAAAGGTTAGCGCATATTTGACATCTCTATACTGCACGGCCATGGCCGAGAGGATCATTCCTATGCCTAGGGAAGTCATGAGGAGTTGTATCAGCAGTAAGGGTAAAAAGATAATCCCCAATCCTGGTACTACTTTGAAATAAATCAAAAGTACCAACAAGACCACGAAGGAGATGATAAAGTCTAAGAGCTTGGAAAATATAGCTGCTAAAGGAAGAATCAACCTCGGAAAATAAACTTTGGTGATCATTCCGGCATTTGCGACTAGACTATTGGCTGATTCATTTAAAGTCCCAGAAAAGTAATTCCAGGGCCAGAGCGCCAAATAAGAAAACAAAATATAGGGCATACCATCCGAATCTACTTTAGCCAATCCACCGAATACGACTGTAAATACCAAAGTGGTGAACAGCGGTTGAATAATCGCCCATCCTATACCTAAGATAGATTGTGCATATCTGGCCTTAATACCTCTTACAGTAAGAAAATAAAGTAAATCTTTATATCTCCATAGCTCCTCAAAGTCTATGACTTTCCAGCCTTTGGATGGCTCAATGATGGTTTTATTCATTCAAAAATACTTTTGCAGGCACCCCAATTACTTTCACCCCATCTAGAACATCCCTAGTCACTACCGCTCCTACTACCACATAATCTCCAATTTTTACTTTAGGTGCTTTATTATTTAGGGTTACAACCATAAAAACACGTTGCAGCTGGCGACTTTTTGTGGTTATAAGCTCAAAAACTTTTAAGTGGGAGAAGTGAATAATGGATAGTTTAATTGTGGAATTGATTAACTGTTTAACTGATGAACTGGCAGTGGTTAGGGGTTAAATTGTGTAAATGATTAATTGTTTAACTGATGAACTGAGGGTTCAGTGGGGAGTGAATAGTGCATAGTAATCAGTTGGGTTTGGTTTTGGTTTGGAAGGTCTTCCTATTATTTAATTTAAAATTTAAAATGGATGAATTGAAAATGAGGCTTGGTCATGGGTTCAAGGTTTACCTGATTTTAAATTTCTAATTTTCAATTTTTCATTTCAAACCGACACCTGTTTTCTTTACTATCCGTATTTAGCGTGTTTTCAATTTGATCATAGATCTCAATGAGTCTAATTTGGTTTGGATTTTCCTTATGAAAAATCAATGAGGTATATAGCTGTTGAACTTCGATATTTGATGTTCTTATCGATATAATTTTATCAATTTTCGATATAAAATCTTTATGTTTATAGTTTTTGTACCACCTATCAAAAATCATATTTCTCTTTTCCGCTTTATCTTTCTCCTCCGAGCAGACATAAATTAAGGCATTTTCTACATTCTGAAAAAAATTTTCAATGATGCTTGCTACTGTCTTCGAAACTTTTGAGTCATAAACTTCGAACTCATCATTTCCTTTTTCTAATATTATTTGAAAAACATTAGGGATTTCTTCCCCAGAAATAGTTGAAAAAGTCTGGTCTACAACAAAAGCAACTCTGTATAAAATTTTGTTTTTTGTTACAAAATTGTAGGTGCTCGTTAAATTATCAAAAACGTAATTATAATGGTTTTGCAAACTTGATACCTTTTTCAGTCACCTTTTCAATAGGTATTTCTCCTTTGATATATGCCCTTACAGTCTCTTTATCCTTGATCATCTTGGATACAGATTGTACTATTTTTTCTCTATTTATATTATCCTTCGCCATTCAATACAAATTTATATTTTTTTTCCAAAAGGTTTTTAATCAGCACATTGAAAACCATAAAAACAATAAAATGATTCATTGAGAATTGGGGTTAGTAGTGTAAAGTTAATAGTAAGTAGTGGATAGTGGATAGTTTAATTGTGTAATTGATTAACTGTTTAACTGATGAACTGAGGGTTCAGTGGGGAGTGAATAGTGAGTAGTGGATAGTGAGTAGTGAATAGTGAATAGTGATCAGTTGGGTTTGGTTTTGTCTTGTCTTGTGTCTTGTCTTCCCGATGCTCGGGACAGGCTTTGTGTCTCGTCTCCCGCATCTATCTTCTTAGATCTCTCCTTCGTCGAGATGACAAGGTGAAGCCGAAATTTCTCTTAATGTTGAAATTATAAAGTCCCTTTACTATTAAGCTATTTCAGGACATGACATTATTTAATTTAAAATTTAAAATGAAGGAATTGAAATGAATAGTGAGTAGTGAATAGTGATCAGTTGGGTTTGGTTTTGTCTTGTCTTGTGTCTTGTCTTCCCGATGCTCGGGACAGGCTTTGTGTCTTGTCTCCCGCATCCAGCTTCTTAGATCTCTCCTGCGTCGAGATGACAAGGTGAAGCCGAAATTTCTCTTAATGTTGAAATTATAAAGTCTCTTTACTATTAAGCTATATCAGGACATGACATTATTTAAATTACGATTTACGATTTACGATTTACGAGGCTATCACATACTCTAAAACATCTTGATTCTCCCTTAACGCACTCGTTTCTCGCTTCTCATTTCCCAAAAATCATAATCCCCATCAGCCCTTCCGGTTCGGATTCGTGGATGGAGACGGCAACTTTGCGGTTGATCTTTTCGAAGGTTTTGTTTTTGAGAAACTCCAGGTAATCCAGGTCCAGGTTGCGGCCGATCAGGACCATTTCCACGGTTCCGGAGTCTACTCCCTTGGCATAGTCCCCGATGATATAAGCTTTTTCTACCTCTCCCATTCTTTTGACCACCTGTTCGACGAGGGTATCCAGTCCCAGGAATTTGGCGACCATGTTGCTGATTTCGTCGAAGAAAGGATGGGTTTTGTTGGCCCGGTAGACCTTGGTCTTCCCCTCCTCCCCTGCTGTGAGCAGACCGGCTTCTGTAAGGCGGTTGAGTTCCACGCGGACTGAGTTGGTCGATTCATCAAATTCCTTGGCCAGCGAACGCAGGTAACCTGTATTGTGGTGGCTGAAGAACTTCAGTAGGAGTTTGATGCGGGTTTTGGAAGTAACGAGGGAGTCGAGCAATTTTTTAGTGAAAAGTGGATAGTGGATAGTGGATAGTGAATAGTGGATAGTGTATAGTGTATAGTGATTAGTGATTAGTGATTAGTGATTAGTGAATAGTGGGGGTTTGGTGTATGTTTAGGGTTATCCTTAACTATTAACTGATCACTGTTAACTGATTTTAGTGTATAGTGAATAGTGAGTAGTGAATAGTGGGGGTTTGGTGTATGTTTAGGGTATCCTTAACTATTAACTGATCACTGTTAACTGATTTTAGTGTATAGTGAATAGTGATTAGTGTATAGTGGGGGTTTGGTGTAAGTTTACGGTTGCCCTAACTATTCACTGTTAACTGTTCACTATTAACTCTTAACTATTTATCCGGTTATTTTTAAGCTAAAAACCTGATTTTTAATATGTTTATGAAAACTAAATTTGACAAATTTTATGAAAGCAGTTATTGTTGAAAAAACTCTTCTATTTGCTGAGAAAATATTGAATGTATATTTTTTCCTCCGGGAGCATAAACATTACAGATTGGCAGAACAGATTGTTGGATCAGGGACTTCCATCGGTGCCAATGTAATCGAGGCCCAAGCGGCCCAGTCAAAGAAAGACTTTATTTCAAAAATGAGTATTGCATCAAAAGAGGCAAGGGAGACTGAATTTTGGCTTAAACTTTTCAATCGGAAAGATCTCCTAATGGACCACCCTGATTATAAATATCTAAGTTCCGAGATCGTTGAAATTATCAAAATTCTTAATGCTATTCTTGTAACATCGAAAAGGAGGGAATAGTGAGTAGTGAACAGTGAGAAGTGATTAGTGTATAGTGGGGGTTTGGTGTATGTTTAGGGTTATCCTTAACTATTAACTGATCACTATTAACTGTTAACTGATTTTAGTGGATAGTGGATAGTGTGTAGTGAGTAGTGGATAGTGTATAGTGAGTAGTGTATAGTGAGTAGTGGGGGTTTTGAGTAAGTTCAGGGTTAACCCTAACTATTCACTTTTAACTATTAACTCATCACTATTAACTTCTGTAATCCGGCAGGTGTGGCGTAGGGACAAAACTTTGAGACCTTCAAAGCGGCCATAAAGTTTTGCTATCCAATAATACCAAAACGCTAAGGATTATTTTGGTTATACACTAAACTGAATACGACAATCCGGTTATTTTCCCGGTCAATTTTATAAAGTATAATATGGTTTTTGAAAAGTAAATCTCTAATATCCTCCGACTCAAAAAATATTGATTTTCTGTGCCTATGTGGTTCCTTTACTATAGAACCTATGGCTTTCATTAGTTCATTTTTAAATTTTCTCGCAACTCCTGGCCTGTATTGGGCTATATACTCGAGCTGAACATTTAATTTTATAATAAATCTTTGTGAAAATTTAAGCTCCATACTTTTTTAAAGTACCCTCAAGCATCACATCTAATTCTTCTAAGGAAACAAATTTTTCAGGAAATTTAAATGACTCCTCCAAATCAATCGCAACATCTTGCTTTAATAAATCAAGATTTTGAACCTCAACTATTTCCAATTCATCCTTAGAAAATCTATTAAAAAACCACATCAGATGATTATAAATTTTGTCGTTGACTTTAATTTTTATCGTATTCATAGTTTAATTATTTCCTTGCCAATTAGGGTAGTATAAAAGTAATTATTTACAAGTTAAATTACGAATGATTTTAGAATTGGGTTATCAGTGGATAGTGAGTAGTGAATAGTGGGGGTTGGGTGTAAGTTGAGGGTCGTACTTAACTGATCACTGATCACTGATAACTATTCACTGTTAACTGATTTTAGTGTATAGTGAATAGTGAGTAGTGAGTAGTGAATAGTGGGGGTTTTGAGTAAGTTCAGGGTTAACCCTAACTATTCACTGATAACTATTCACTGTTAACTATTAACTATTCACTCATTACTTCCAACGCTTCGCCCTTTCAGTCCCAGGGGAAACCTAGCGGGATGAGTAAAAAACTTACTCTTGAGTAACAAATTTACTCGGAGATTTGAATAATGCAAATTGGAGGGGGGGAATGTTTAATTGATGAAATGTGGAATTGTGGAATTGATTAACTGTTTAATTGATTAACTGATTTGGGGTGATGTTTAATTGATGAATTGTGGAATTGGTTAATTGATTAACTGATTAACTGATATTTGGTGATGTATAATTGAAATATGGTGGAAATATAGTAGAGATAAGGTTGAAATATGGGTTTGACTAAGTTGAAGGCTAGGTTTCTAAGTTAAGGGATTGGGATATTGATGGATATTGGAAGATATTCATGGATATTGGTTCTAGATATTATCCAAAAATCTGCGGGATCAGCGTGATCTGCGGGAGGAAAAAGTGAAAAGTGATTAAGGGTTAAAAGGTTAAGCGTTAAGCGTTAAGCGAATTTGACGGGCAAGAGAAAGCTGTTAGTGGAGACACTAACAGGGGCCGGAAGTTGTTGGGATATTGATGGATATTATAAGATATTCATGGATATTGTTCTAGATATTATCCAAAAATCTGCGGGATCAGCGTGATCTGCGGGAGGAAAAAGTGAAAAGTGATTAAGGGTTAAAAGGTTAAGCGTTAAGCGTTAAGCGAATTTGACGGGCAAGAGAAAGCTGTTAGTGGAGACACTAACAGGGGCCGGAAGTTATTGGGATATTGATGGATATTGGAAGATATTCATGGATATTGGTTCTAGATATTATCCAAAAATCTGCGGGATCAGCGTGATCTGCGGGAGGAAAGAGTGATTAAAAGGTTAAGCGTTAAGCGTTAAGCGTTAAGCGAATTTGACGGGCTAGAGAGAAGAAGGCTTCAACTTGTCATCCCGAGGGGACCGAGGGATCTTTTTTTCACGCAAAGAAAAATAAAGATTAAAGGAAGGGTTCTTATGCTTCACTATTTTTTCTATAGGCTGAACTCTATTATTGCCCTTTTAAGATCGCAGAGGTGTGCCTACGGCACTCCTTCCGGATTGGGGTTCCGAATGGGCCGTCCCTACAGGACGGTTGGGGATCCTGGACATTTTTTGGTTATCAATGGGATGTGCTTATGGCACAATGAGATTTTAGATTGTTGATTAAAGATTTTAGATTGAAAAGCACTTATCAACCAATTTTCCATAATGTACAAATAGAGCGGTGGCAACCGAACCAATTCATCAAACCCCTTCCCTGCTTCTCCGTGACTCCGTGGCAAAAATTGGCCCCATTCTAAGATTATTTATCCTCTGACCATCCATCCAAAGCGAAGCTTTATCTGCGGGGAAAAAGTTTAATTGTGTAATTGATGAATTGATTAACTGATTGGGGGAAGGTTGTTAAAAGTTAAATGTTAAACGTTAAACGAATATGATCGGTAAGGGAGGCCTGTTAGTGGAGACACTAACAGGGGCGGGAGATATAGAAAGGATGAAGGATGAGGGATGAGGGAGGAATCCGACCGAGTCATCTGGGCGGAGTCGGGCAGAATATGGTGTGTTGGGTGGTTTTTTGGTATTAGACGTTTTTGAATTTCGAATATCGAACATTGGATATCGAATAATGAAGTAGGTCAGCCTTGGTTGACTGCGTGTTAAAGCCTGAAAGGCTGTTCTGTGGTAGCCCGGACTGGGAAAAAGTTTAATTGTGTAATTGATGAATTGATTAACTGATTGGGGGAAGGTTGTTAAAAGTTAATTGTTAAAGGTTAACAGAATGTGATCGGTAAGGGAGAGCTGTTAGTGGAGACACTAAAAGGGCCTGTGGAGACACAGACCGGGGCGGTGGCTTCCGTCATTCTGACGAAGGAAGAATCTCCTACCTTTTTTATCAAGAGACTCCCCGAAAGAATCCGGGCAGGCTTTCGCTTCACTACCATTGACAGAAACGTACGTCACTCTGACGAAGGAAGAGTCTCCCAAAGTAGAAGAGATCCTTCATCTCCGCAAGCTCCGATACCATTGACATAAGTCTATTTCTGATTTAGTTCAACCCCTTTAGGGTTGGGCTTCAACTCTATTTCATGAATTCCCCGGGTTGCTACCCGGGGCTATTCATAGTTTAACCCCTGCGGGGTTTTATTCAATAGTCATAAGCTTTCTGTAAATGCAAAATTTTAAAATCTCAGGATGACGTACACCAACTGTCATTCCCTTTCTGTAAATGTCAATTTTAATGACTCAGGATGACGTACACCAACTATCATTGCCTTTCTGTAAATGCAAAATTTTAAAATCTTAGAGTGACGTGTCCCTCCGATTTATGTCAATGATAATGAAGGGAGGCATCCGGTTTCATCCTAAAGCGAAGCTTTATCTGCGGGGAAAAAGTTTAATTGTGTAATTGATGAATTGATTAACTGATGAGGGTAGGTTGTTAAGGGTAAAATGAAAAGGATGAAGGATGATGGAGGAAGGATGAGGCCTGTTAGTGAAGACACTAACAGGGGCCGTGAAATCATAAGTCTCCCCACTCTTTCATTTAATTCTTCAATGCGCCACTTCTAAAACTTCCTTCTATATCAATGGTTTTGGTTTCTGCTTTATCAGTAATCACGCGCAAAATTGCTTTGCCTTTAAATGTTCCTTCCACTGTAAATTTGATAGGATCATGATTCCGTAAGGTTACTTCAAAAGGCAAGGGCTCTTCATTGTAATAGGAATAGTTTCTTTCAAACAGTTTCACATGATTTCCAGGAATAGATCCTCCAAAATAAGGGTCTCCATTTCTTCCTATACTTGAAAGCCCACGGAAAACCATAAATACACAGGCTCCTTTTCCGGATGTTTTGTCGCATCCCTGCTGAATGTCAATATCAATTGCTTCATCGTGAAAAAGAATAATATTTCTTCCTTTTCCCGGAATAAATTCTTCCAGCACCGGACTGCTTTCTGATGTTCTATAATCTTCTTTAAGATTGTAACCATATTCATAATCAACACCATCGATTTTAACTTTGACAAAGAGGTCATAATCTTTAATGATAACAGGTTCTTCAGCTTCTTTTTCCGTGCAGGAAACAAGGTAAACTAAACATAGCAATGCGAAAACTAGAGTTCTTTTCATATAGGATAAATTTTCGAAAAGTATGTTTAATTCTAATCTAAAACAATACCCTATACTGGGTATTTTTCAATGTATGTCAGTGGCAGAAATAGGGTCTAAATATTTGTTTTTTAGGTAGTTTTTTGATTGAAATTTAAGTGCTCGAGTAACTGTTTAATTGAAGACTTACCTGCCGGTAAGTGGATTTGGGTAAAATGAAAAGGATGAAGGATGATGGAGGAAGGATGAGGACTGTTAGTGGAGACAGTAACAGGGGCGGGAGAGGAATTACGATTGACGATTTACGATTGTCGGGCAGAATATGGTGTGTTGGGTGGTTTTTTGGTATTAGATGTTTTTGAATATCGAATTTCGAACTTTTAATATCGAACACTGAATAATGAAGTAGGTCAGAATTATTTGGTGGCATATTTAAGCCTGAAAGGCTGTTCTGTGATAGCCCGGACTGGGAAAAAGTTTAATTGATGAACTGTTGAATTGTAGAATTGTAGCATTGATTAACTGTTTGACTGATGTGGATGGCGTTGTTAAAGGTTAAAGCTTAACCGAATTTGGTAGGCAAGAGATATCTGTTCGTGGAGACAGGAACAGGGGCCGGGGAAATTCAATACCACTTGCACAAAAAAAACACCATAAAAATTAGAAAAGATTATTTTTTTTTATGACTTTTCGAATGCAGTAATCACCAAAATTTATAATACAATGCCAATTTGGCAATATCTGCAATAGAAGTGGGGTAAATTGAATCGAAGATTAGGAGTCCAGTGAAGATACTTTTTCTATCTAAATATCCACGGTTGGGGGCCAGCAGTAGGTTGCGAACTTTTCAGTTTCAATCTCACTGGGAATCGATTGGCTGCCAGACCAAAATCCAGCATTTTTTCAATGAAAAGTACTTAAGCGAAATTTATGCCCACCGGAAACCATCATTACTTAATGTACTCTTTTGTTATTTCAAAAGGTTCGCCCAATTGCTGACTGTTTGGCGATATGATGTGATATGGATAGAAAAGGAAGTTTTCCCCTATCTCCCTTCGTATGCAGAATGGACTTTCAATAAACTCGGAGTCGGTTATGTAGTTGATTACGATGATGCGGTTTTTCACAATTACGACAAGCATAAATGGCCTTTTGTAAGGAGATGGATGGGGGACAAAATTGACTGGGTGATGCGCAATTCAAAACTCACCATTGCCGGAAATGCTTATTTAGAAGACAGAGCAAAATCCGCAGGAGCCAAAAACATCCTGCGTCTTCCCACTGTAGTGGAAAGCAAAAAGTATACTCAAAAGCCTTTTAACAGGGACAAAAACAAAATTACAATTGGCTGGATGGGAAGCCCGACAACAGTCAAGTACCTAAGGGAATTATTGCCTGTTTTAGAGGAACTACAGAAAGAAGTTCCCTTTAAGTTGCTGGTGGCCAATGGACAAAAAAGCATTGAATTTGAAGGCGAATATGAATGCCTAAGGTGGTCAGAGGAAATGGAAGTGGACATTATCCATCAAATGGATATTGGCATCATGCCTCTTCCTGATGATGACTGGGAAAGGGGAAAATGCTCTTATAAACTTGTTCAATACATGGCCTGTGGTCTTCCGGTAGTGGCTTCTCCTGTGGGCATGAATAAGGAAGTTGTGGATCATGGGATCAACGGTTATCTGGCCAAGTCTAAGGAGGAGTGGAAAATATTTCTTTCCAAACTTATATTGGATACGGAATTGAGAAAGCAGCTAGGCGACAATGGTTATGATAAAGTTCATACTTTTTTTACAGTTGATAGAAATTTTGGCCTTATGAAAGAATTACTTTTTGAAAAAAATCTGGTCGCAGCACATTTGAGTTTACCCAATGGGATTAGGAAGGAAGAAGAGTGAGTAGTGGGTAGTGAATAGTGAAGAGTTAATAGTGAATAGTTAATAGTGAAGAGTGATTAAGGGTTAATTGTGGAAAAGTTTAATTGTTTAATTGATTAACTGTTTAACTGATTTGGGGTGATATTAAATTGAAATCGGAGTGAAACGGAGATCCCGAGAGTGAAACGATTCGGGATAGGTAGAAATATGCTTCGCGAAATATTTTGAAATATAGGTTTGACTAGGTTGAAGGATTGGTCTCTAAGTCAGGCTGATGGGATATTGATGGATATTGGAAGATATTCATGGATATTGTTTCTAGATATTATCCAAAAATCTGCGGGATCAGCGTGATCTGCGGGAGGAAAAAGTGAAAAGTGATTAAGGGTTAAAAGGTTAAGCGTTAAGCGTTAAGCGAATTTGACGGGCAAGAGAGAGCTGTTAGTGAAGACACTAACAGGGGCCGGAAGTTGTTGGGATATTGATGGATATTATAAGATATTCATGGATATTGTTTCTAGATATTATCCAAAAATCTGCGGGATCAGCGTGATCTGCGGGAGGAAAAAGTGAAAAGTGATTAAGGGTTAAAAGGTTAAGCGTTAAGCGTTAAGCGAATTTGATGGGCAAGAGAGAGCTGTTAGTGGAGACACTAACAGGGGCCGGAAGTTGTTGGGATATTGATGGATACAGGTAGATATTCATGGATATTGTTCTAGATATTATCCAAAAATCTGCGGGATCAGCGTGATCTGCGGGAGGAAAAAGTGAAAAGTGATTAAGGGTTAAAAGGTTAAGCGTTAAGCGTTAAGCGAATTTGACGGGCAAGAGAGAGCTGTTAGTGGAGACACTAACAGGGGCCGGAAGTTGTTGGGATATTGATGGATATTATAAGATATTCATGGATATTGTTCTAGATATTATCCAAAAATCTGCGGGATCAGCGGGAGAAAAAAGTGAATAGTTTTTAGTGAAGAGTGATATATGGTAGAAATATGCTTCGCGAAATCGAAGTGCAACGGAGATCCCGAGAGTGAAACGATTCGGGATATATTGAAATATAGGATTGGACTTAGTTGAAGGCTTGGATTTCTAAGTTAGGGGATTGGGTATAGTGATTATTGACGGGCAAGAGAGAGCTGTTAGTGGAGACACTAACAGGGGCCGGAAGTTGTTGGGATATTGATGGATATTATAAGATATTCATGGATATTGTTCTAGATATTATCCAAAAATCTGCGGGATCAGCGTGATCTGCGGGAGGAAAAAGTGAAAAGTGATTAAGGGTTAAAAGGTTAAGCGTTAAGCGTTAAGCGAATTTGACGGGCAAGAGAGAGCTGTTAGTGGAGACACTAACAGGGGCTGGAGAGGAATTACGATTGACGATTTACGATTATCGGGCAGAATATTGTGTGTTGGGCGGTTTTTTGGTATTAGGCGTTTTTGAATATCGAATATCGAACATTGAATATCGAATAATGAAGTAGGTCAGAATTGTTTGGAGGCATATTTAAGTCTGAAAGGCTGTTCTGTGATAGCCCAGACTGGAATTTATGGAAGTCTGGGGTAAAAGAGATCATGCCGTACATAGGAGGCCTGAAATAGTTTAATTGTTTAACTGATGAATTGATTAACTGGTGAAGGGAAGGTTGTTATCGGTTAAACGTTGAGCGTTAAGCGTTGAGCGAATTTGATGGGCAAGGGAGGCCTGTTAGTGGAGACACTAACAGGGGCTGAGGAAAAGTTAATAGTGAAAAGGAGTTTAAGGTTAAAGGTTAAGCGTTAAGCGTTAAAAGGAGTTTAAGGTTAAAGGCCTTCTAAAGCAACCGAATAATCCTCCACGCTTTTTTCAAGGGAAAAGTAGTTCATAGCAAACTCCCGGATCTCAGCGGAATTATGGGATTTGAGGTTTTGAAGCCACAGCATCAAGCCTTCCTCTCCCCCTTTTTCCCAGAAATATGCGAAGTCCTTCCCCCTCAATATCTCATCTGTATCCCCTACCCCCGGTGAAAGGACTACGGGCAAACCCATTATCAGGTATTCCCCGGTTTTGATAGGTGACAAACCTGCTATACTTGGAGCTTCTTTCCGTAAACTCAAGCCTAAATCTGCTGCATTAAGAAAGGCAGGAATTTCATCATATTCCACAGCTTGGATGCTTATACAGTTTTTGATTTCCGAAGGAAGAAAAGAAAGATCAACATGCTGCTGAGGGGTCAGAATCAGAAATCTTGCCTGGCGATCCTTGTTCCAATACATCTTAAAAAGGGCGAGCATTTCTTCTAACCTATATTGTGGCCCTAAAGATCCTGTATATACCCATAAAACATGCTCCTCTTCAAGCCCCAGACTTTCCCTAGCAGCCTGTCTCTTTTCTTTATCAATAAAAAAATGCTTGGCGTCCCTTCCATTCGCTACGGATACTATTTTTGGCAATATTGATTCTCCAATAGCTTGGCCATGCTTTTCTTTCGCCTTCTTTGACCGCACCAGTATCCTGTCAGCATGAAGTAGCATTTTCTGCTCTTCCTGACTCAAAAGTCTGTGATAAAGGCTGTCTTTGTTCATCCCTGCAAAATCAACCCTTTCCTGAATCGGGAATCCATCTGCATCAAAAATCACTTTGACCCTGTTTTTCCTTAGCCAGTCCCATAACCTGTTGACCATTGTAGCGGGCATGGTACTTCTTGGCATCACTATCTCCACACCATGGTTTTCTATGTATCTTTTGAGTAAAAAGACTCCTTTGTACACTGCTTGCAATGCTCCCAAACCTGCAAAAGGCTTCTTGCTGACTTTGTGATGGGTGAAGTTTATTCCTAAATCCTCTGCTGCTTTTCGGATATGGCTGACCTTGGCTTTTGGAGCCCAGGAAAACTGTATCACATGTGCTTGTATCAGCCCTTTTTTTTGGAGTCCATGTAGGATCGGGAAAAAAAGGGTTTCCAGATAGTTGGATTGATCAGAATCCCAGGATACAAAAAGGAGATTTTTCATCTTGACAGTGGCCCAAGTAAGTAAATTAAGTAGAAAACGGAATTTGATTATTGCTGCTTTGTCAGAATAACGGTTTTCAACCCTTTTGTGGTTGGATTTTTTTTTCAAAGGCCTCCCACATGGTCAGGGACTTCATGTCATGATCCAGGGCCAATTTCCTATAACAGTCCAGTATATCCTCCAAAACTCTCAGGTTTTCCTCCAGGTGCTGCCCAAAATTATGGGGATGCCACCAAAGGTGGTAGGCCATATCTTCCTTAGCAGCCTCTTTCATTTCATCTTTGACCCTATTTACCCTGAGTTGATTGAAAATAGAATAAGGCTTAAAGGGTCTTAGTAATCTTGAGGCAGGCAATTGCAAAAAATCCCTTTTGAACTTTATATCCAGGTCATAATAAGATTTCCTGCCCAAAGGAACAAGTGTATCCCCCGTTCTGAAGATCTTTTTAAATATATTGGCCCTTTCAGGGCTACTCCAAAACCAGTCAGGAGGGTTTGTCCTAAAAACTTTGAAGCCCAAATGATTTGCCGTGTTCAAGGAATTTGGATTATATTGGTTCCGGGGAAATACCAAGCTTTTGAGATCCACCTTGAACTTTTCAAAAGCTATACTTTTTGCTGCTTCCAAGTCAGATTTGAAGGCTGCCTGATTGGCGCCCTTTTCACCTGTATAGTAATGGGCGAAGGTATGTGAGCCTATTTCCTGATCTGGGCATTCCATAATTTGCTTAACCAGTTCCGGGGCAAACAGTGCTGAAGGATCATGCTCTTTTTGTTGCGCATACCAATGGTAGGCTGAGTACAGGGGATTCGCAAAACCAGGAAGGACTTTTGGCTGATAGAGTTTCCATTCTTCATCATTTTCTGCCATCAAGCTTCCTACTGTAGCCCAGGTAGCATGGATTTGGTATTTTTGAAAAAGAGCAAGCATTCTTGGAATGGCCTTCCGGGTATTTTTATAGTAGTTTCCTACATCATTTAAAGGGTATTTGTCATACCTTCCCCAGTGAAGTTCAAAATCCAGAGAAATAATCAGATACCCCACGGAATTTACTTTTTGGTGATTTGCTCTGCAAGTATAAGTTTTAGTCCCGACAAAACTGTAAGTCCTGACCATAAATATACAAATATCATGGCCGGGGCTTTGTAACGCATGATGATTCCGAAATTATTGAGACTGATTGAAGCTATTAAAATAAGCATAAAGAGAAAAACCATCCCCTGAAATAGGAGCCTGTTATTTCTCCAGGAATTTTTCCAAATCCCAATAGACAGTGCTCCTGACAGCAATAGCAAAGCGAAGATATTTTCAAGTCCGGCTACAAAGTAAAGCCAAGCTTCTCCATCCCAAGGAAATGGTCTAAATAAAGCAGTGAAATAAGCATAAGGAAAAGAATAGTCCTGTAAAGGTACATAAGAGGAAGGCTTAAAGTCTTCCAGAAAACCCATCTGATAGTCTATGTAAGATTGTACATTTTGAAAATCCAGCCTTTGGATGTGAGTGGCTTTCAGAATTTGATCCAAAACAAGATAGGATACTGATAATAAAACCAATACGCCGATCCAGATATATAGTTTGGAAAAAGGACTGGTTTTGATCCAATAAAACAATAGGAGGAGCAGAAGGATCAATGCATATACCGGTCTGATCAAAAACATCAGCCCAAGACTCAAAAAAGAAAATACTACCTGAGGTTTTTTGAAATCAAGGTGGATCAAAAAGACTACTAGGAATATCCATATCAGACTTTCCTTTCCTACCCCAGAGGTCCAAAAATGCATATTTGGCATCAACCAAATAATTAAAAAATATGGAGGAGTCCGGCTGCCTATACTACTTTTTACTTTTTGATACAATACCACCCAAGCCCATGAGGAAGCCAGGCCGTACAAAAGACTGCCTGCCCAGAAAGGCAGACCCATTATGCGTGAAGGGACATAGTTTAACCATTGAACAAAAAAAGTTCCTATACCCCAATGCTGCCACCAGGAAACCGCGCCTTGTGAGGTATCCGCCTCCAACACCCAGTAAGCATAAGCATCTCCACCCCTATCCACTATAAATAGATAGAAAATCAAGGAGAAAACCAGGTGATAACAGAAGAGGATGTATCGGAATGGCAAGAATGAGGTGCTTAGTTGCTAGTGAATAGTCCTACTTTTTCAGTTTAGAAACGGGGAAAATCAAAGACAAAGAACCGCAAATGATGGCAGTCTTCTGCGTAGTTTAGTCTTATAGTTTTTCATGTTCTCAAATATAGTAAAAAGGCCGCTATCGAATATAGAGGTCAATAAATTGACTCCAACCCCATGTTCTATGTCCCCACAGAACATTATACAAACCGAACTGGTGTTTCGGTAAGTGGGGATAAAAGGTGTAATTGTGTAATTGTAGAATTGATTAACTGATTGGGGGAAGGTTGTTAAAAGTTAAATGTTAAACGTTAACCGAATGTGATCGGCAAGGGAGGCCTGTTAGTGGAGACACTAACAGGGGCTGTGAATTAGTGAAAAGTGGATAGTGAATAGTGAGTAGTTAATAGTGAAGAGTGAATAGTGAATAGTGAGTAGTGAAGAGTGAAAAGGTGTTCTTGCCTAAATTTGGTTGTCACTTTTCCTTCATGGATAATTCCGAATTTCGAACATTGAATATCGAACACTGAATAATGAAGTGAGGTTAGCCTTGGTTGTCTGCGTGTTAAAGCCTGAAAGGCTGTCCTGTGATAGCCCAGACTGGAATTTATGGAAGTCTGGGATTTCTAAAGGCATCCACACAATACACGAGGCCTAAAATTGTTTAATTGTTTAACTGATGAATTGATTAACTGATTGGGGGAAGGTTGTTAAAAGTTAAATGTTAAACGTTAACCGAATGTGATCGGCAAGGGAGGCCTGTTAGTGGAGACACTAACAGAGGCTGTGAATTAGTGAAAAGTGGATAGTGAGTAGTGAAGAGTGAATAGTGAGGAGTGAGTAGTGAAGAGTGAAAAGGTGTTCTTGCCTAAATTTGGTTGTCACTTTTCCTTCATGGATAATTCCGAATTTCGAACATTGAATATCGAACACTGAATAATGAAGTGAGGTTAGCCTTGGTTGTCTGCGTGTTAAAGCCTGAAAGGCTGTTCTGTGATAGCCCAGACTGGAATTTATGGAAGTCTGGGATTTCTAAAGGCATCCACATAAAACACGAGGCCTAAAATTGTTTAATTGTTTAACTGATGAATTGATTAACTGGTGAAGGGAAGGTTGTTATCGGTTAAAGGTTAACCGAATTTGATAGACAAGAGAGAGCTGTTAGTGAAGACACTAACAGGGGCTGTGAATTAGTGAAAAGTGGATAGTGAATAGTGAGTAGTTAATAGTGAAGAGTGAATAGTGAGGAGTGAGGAGTGAAGAGTGAAAAGGTGTTCTTGCCTAAATTTGGTTGTCACTTTTCCTTCATGGATAATTTCGAACATTGAATATCGAACACTGAATAATGAAGTGAGGTTAGCCTTGGTTGTCTGCGTGTTAAAGCCTGAAAGGCTGTCCTGTGATAGCCCAGACTGGAATTTATGGAAGTCTGGGATTTCTAAAGGCATCCACACAATACACGAGGCCTAAAATTGTTTAATTGTTTAACTGATGAATTGATTAACTGGTGAAGGGAAGGTTGTTATCGGTTAAAGGTTAACCGAATTTGATAGACAAGAGAGAGCTGTTAGTGAAGACACTAACAGGGGCTAAAAAACTTCGAGGATTGAAAAAAACCTAAAAGGTTGGCAAGAATAGATACCTCCTTCGTCGGTATGACAAGGTTATGCTGGAAATAGATCTTTGGCTGCAGAGCTGATTTTTTGTTATTCTAAGTATGGTTTCCTTAGAAGGGTGAATGTTTGGATGGGAGTTGAAAACTCCAATATCAGAAGTCCGAAGGCATAGCCTCCGGACAACTGGAATTGCAAATTCCTAAGAGCGGGATTCGGCCTGAAGAAAATATTACCTGGCTTCTTCAGCTACCATTTCCTCCAAAACAGACTCTATTTCCGGAAGGGACTCGTACAATTGTTCATAACTTTCGATGACAAAGTACTTGTCCTGAAATTTATCCTTCCAATAAGGGGTGTTCAGTATTTTCCTGACATCATATTCATAATGCTTGGGCTCATCAGAGAGACTGAACTTGGTCTCTCCTGCTGAACTTAATATTCCAGCGCCATAAATTCTTAACTCCCCATTTTCCCTTATGAGGCCAAATTCAATGGTAAACCAATAAATCCTGGAAAGCAGCTCTATGGCCCATTTGTTTTCTATGTGCTTTAAGGCAATGCCACTTAATTTTTCCAAAAAGTCCACATAAGGCTGATTGGTCAACATAGGCATGTGGGCAAAAGCATCATGAAACATATCCGGTTCTTCCAGATAGTCCAACTGTTCCATTTTCCTCAGCCAGGTGGATGAACAGAATCTTTTGTTGTTCATCAAACCGAAGAACAGGTCATCGTCAATCAACCCTGGGACCACTTGAATGGCCCATCCGGTGGATTTTGACAGCCTCGCATTGACGTCAGCAAAATCCGCTATTTTATCAGCCGTAAATCCTATTTCCTTGATTCCATCAAGATACGCTTTTGAAGCTGCCTTCGGAAGATTTACTATCTGCCTGTCAAAAAGGATCTTCCACACTTTAAAATCTTCTTCTGTGTAGGCATCGTAATCCTGCTGAAGATCCTGAAGTCTAGGGTCTGTAAAGACCCAGTCTTTGGGTTTATTCGTCATTTTATATTTGGGTTAATATTTCTCTTTTTCTGGTCTATTTCATTTTGATGGACAATAATATTTACTGAAAATCCACCTGTATGTTACCTCCTTTCGGTAGAAAATAGACTTTATCACCAAAACTAATAAATCGCACGGTGAATTTCCATGATTTTCTTTGAGCGGAAATCAAATCAGGTCAAATGTTTTTCTCATCTCGAAAGTTTTCCTGATCCAATCGGTCAAGAGAGCACTTTGGGCAAAATCCAGGGTCTGTTGTCCATCTGAATAAGCCTTTTCGGGAATTTCGTGGGTTTCATAGATGATCCCATCTGCTCCTGCCATCACTCCGGCCAAAGCCATTTGGGACACATATTCCCTCAGGCCTATGCCATGAGAAGGATCCACGATCACGGGAAGATGGGATTTGGCTTTTAAAATAGGCACCGCATTGAGGTCCAAGGTATTTCTACTTGCCCTTTCATAGGTTCTTATTCCCCTTTCACAGAGGATAAGTTTTTCATTTCCTCCCGAAAAAACATACTCTGCTGACTGAAGCAGTTCCTCTATGGTACCGGAGATGCCTCTTTTTATCATGACCGCTTTATCGACCTTACCCAGTTCGTCCAAAAGGTTAAAGTTTTGGGTATTTCTGGCACCAACCTGATAAATATCCACATAAGGGTACATTTCTTCGATCTGGGAAACCTGCATGACCTCGGTTACGATTTTGATCCCGGCCTCTTGGGCCAGTTCATACCAAAGTTTCAGTCCATCCAGGCCCAATCCGCGGAAGGCATATGGACTGGAACGAGGCTTAAAAACACCTCCACGCATCATTTTGATGTTGTTTTCTTTGAGGTGCCCGATCACTTTCCGGATTTGGTCTTCTGACTCTATGGAGCAGGGCCCCGCGATGACTGCCATGTCCCCGTCCTTGATCGAAATTCCATCTCCCAGGTCTATGGCTGTAGGAGCTACTTTCCATTTTTTGGAAACCAACTTGTATTCATCCGAAACGATGTGGATGTCCTGAATGCCTTCTTTTTGACCTATTCTTCTGATGTCAAACTCCTTTTTGCCTATTCCTACCAGGTAATCTCCCAATTGGGTCTTGACTTCTGTAATCTTGTAACCTGTCTGACTTACTTCGTCTATCAACGCCTCTTTTTGGCTTTCGCTGATGTCATTTTTTAACTGGATGATCATATTGTTATTGGATAACTGACTGGATATATTTCTTGATATCTGTCTTTAGATTTTTGCTTTCTTTTAAGATTTTGATAAATGCACTTCCGATGATCGCACCATTGGAATATTCTGAAGCAGTCTGAAAGGAATCTGCATCAGAGATACCAAAGCCGATAAGCCTTGGATTTTTGAGCTTCATTTCTTTCACCCTTTGAAAATAGGCTATTTGCTCTTCGGAAATACCACTTTTAGCTCCGGTGATACTGTGGGAAGATACCATATAGATAAATCCATCACTGTGTTGATCTATTTCCCTGATCCTGCTTTCGCTGGTCTGGGGGGAAATCAGAAAGGTATTGCTCAAACCATGCTTTTCGAAGATGCCTTTAAACTCATCCAGGTATTGTTGCATTGGGAGATCCGGCAATATCAATCCGTCTATCCCTAAAGATTCACATTTGGCACAAAAATCCTCCATGCCATATTGAATGATAGGATTGAGATAGCCCATAAGGACAACAGGCAGTTGGACCTTATCCCTGAACCCTTCAAGTTGGGAAAACAATTTTTTCAGACTCATGCCATTTTCTAAGGCAATTTGATTGCTATCCTGAATAGTGGGCCCATCGGCTATAGGGTCGGAGTATGGCACTCCTATTTCAATGATGTCCGCGCCAGCTGACTCTATGGCTTCCATGATAGATAGGGTATCTTCCAAGCGTGGAAAGCCAGCCGTAAAATAAATGGACAAAACCCTGTCCTTTTTCTTATTAAATAATGTATGTATTCGGTTCATATAATTTGAGATGTGAGATTTAAGATTTGAGGTTTAAGATTTAAGATTTAAGATTTAAGATTTGAGATGTGAGATGTGAGATTTGAGATATTGTACCAAGTACCATGATAGGCCTAAGAGACAATTTCTTTCCTCGGGTTGAAACCCGAGGCTATTATTCCTGCGTCTTTACCGGGCTGTATATGACTCGCAGGCCTATAGGACCTAACTGTGCCAGCCCAGGATGTAGCCCTGGCATTCAGGTATGGTGTTTGGTTTTATAAGGTCTAAAGTACCGCCCTAAAAAAGATCGGCCCTTCAGGCCTCGTGGTCGGTGTGTATTCCTTTGAACCCCAGACTTTCGGGAACTCCAGTCTGGGCTGTCACAGGACAGCCTTTCAGGCTTAAATACACCTTCAATTAAGGCTTTCCCAACTTCATTATTCATAATTCGATATTCTTTGTTCGACATTTGATATTAAATAATTGCTTTAAATGGAAAGGACACCTAATCACTATCCACTTATCACCAATTCACGGACCCTGTTAGTGTCACTAACAGCTTTCTCTTGCCCATAAGATACTGCAAACCTTAAACCATTAACCCTTAACTCCATTTCACTATTAACTGATAACTATTCACTTTTTCCACAATTCACTTTTCCTCCCCACCGGGATGACTCGGTCGGACGGGCTTCCTCCTTCAATACCCTCTACCTTCATCCTTCAATACCCTCCCCACTTGATATAAGTATCGAGGTCTTTGTCTCCTCTTCCGGATAGGTTGATCACAATAACATCATCCTTCTTGAAAGAAATCATATTCAGGGCATGAAAAGCATGTGCTGACTCAATAGCCGGAATAATGCCTTCCAGACGGCTCAGCTCAATTCCTGCTTTCATGGCATCTTCATCCTCCACAGCGACAAATTCTCCCCTACCTGAATCAAACAAATGTGCATGCACCGGACCAATTCCTGGATAATCCAGTCCTGCGGAAATGGAGTGGGGCTCAACAACCTGTCCATCATCGGTCTGCATCAGAAGGGTTTTACTTCCATGGAGAATCCCCATGGTGCCAAGGGCTGTAGTGGCAGCGGATTTACCTGAACTGACACCCAGACCGGCTGCTTCAGCGGCAATCAACCTTACTTCAGGCGTGTTATAGTAGTGGTAAAAAGCACCTGCGGCATTACTTCCACCACCGACACAAGCGATTACCAAGTCAGGATTTTCCCTACCTTCCTTTTCCAAAAGTTGTGATTTGATCTCTTCTGAAATCACGGATTGAAAGCGGGCTACCATTTCAGGATACGGATGGGGGCCCACCACTGATCCAATGATATAATGGGTATCCACAGGATTGTTGATCCATTGTCTCATGGCCTCATTGGTGGCATCTTTGAGTGTTTTGCTTCCTGAAGTTGCGGGGACCACGGTCGCTCCCAGAATTTTCATTCTTTCTACATTTGGCCTTTGTCTTTGTATATCCAATTCCCCCATATAGACCGTACAGTCCATTCCCATCAAGGCACATACCGTAGCTGTGGCTACACCATGTTGGCCTGCTCCGGTTTCTGCAATGATCCTCTTTTTACCAAGCTTTTTGGCCAAAATGATCTGACCAATGGTATTGTTTACCTTATGCGCTCCGGTGTGACAGAGGTCTTCTCTTTTGAGGTATATTTTGGCAGCATACTTTTCGGAGAGTCTTGATGCAAAATACAAGGGGGTTGGCCTACCTACATAATCCTTTAGCAAAGACCTGAACTGATCCTGAAATTCTTCAGTAGCTATGATCTGTTCGTAATTGTCTTTGAGTTCCTCAATATTGGGATGTAGCATTTCGGGGATATATGCTCCCCCAAACTTTCCATAAAATCCTTTTTCGTCTACTCTGATCATAATTTCTGTATTTTTCTTTGGTCAATGACCTTGTTTATTTTCTCAAACTCTTCGGGCAGGCCTTACAGAATTCCCGGGTTGCTACCCGGGGCTATTCATAGTTTTACCCCTTCGGGGTTTTATTCACAGCCCCTGTTAGTGTCTTCTCTAACAGCTCTCCCTTGCCCGTCAAATTCGCTTAACATTTAACCTTTTACCCATAATCACTTTTCACTACCCACCACTCATTGTTTTCCTCCCGCAGATTTCGCTGATAAAGCTTCGCTTTTGGAGGATAACAGATGTTTCACTTTGTTCAACATGACAAGGTGAAGCCTTCTTCTCTCTTGCCCGTCAAAATCGCTTAACGTTTAACCTTTTAACCCTTAATCACTTTTTCCTCCCGCAGATTTCGCTGATCTCGCAGATTTTTGGATAATATCTAGAAACAATATCCATGAATATCTTCCAATATCCATCAATATCCCAATCCCTTAACTTAGAAACCAAGCCTTCAACTTAGTCAAACCTATATTTCAATATATCCCGAATCGTTTCACTCTCGGGATCTCCGTTTCACTCCGATTTCAATTTAATATCACCCCAAATCAGTTAAACAGTTAATCAATTCCACAATTCATCAATAAAACTTTTTCCCCGCAGATAAGGCTTCGCTTTTGGATGAAGCTTGATGTTTCAGGTTGTTCAACATGACACAACCTTCCTTTTAAACCCCTTAATTTTTTCAATCTCCTTCAGTCCAGGAGAAATTTCAAAACCAGAATTGATATCTACTCCGGCCATCTTTGGTAACTTGGGTTTGACTTGCTTCAATGTGTTTGCATCATCAGGCCCGATTCCCCCACTCAATAGAAAGGGGGGTTCAAATGGATAATCTTCCAGCAAATTCCAATTGAACTGCTTCCCGGAACCACCATGCTGCTTGGTGTAGGTATCAAAAAGAAAGTAATCTGTCCATGGAAGGTATTTCTCCAACAAAGTCCAGTTGATTTTGTCCTTTACAGAAATCACCTTCAAAACTTCCAGCATTGTTTCATTTTTGACATTTTCCACAAACTCCGGGGCTTCGGTACCATGGAGCTGAAGGGCCGAAAGCCCAAAATCTACTATATTCTTTTTAATATTTTCGAGGCTTTCATTGACAAAAACCCCTACTTTCTCCACCTGCAATCCTTGTATGTGAGCTGCCAAATGCTGCGGCACATACCTTGGAGAAGGAGGATAGAGTATTATCCCCATCCAATCAGGCTGGACTTCAGCTATCAAGCGCTGACAATTATCCAAATCCCTCATGCCGCAGACTTTCAATTTCATGGTTGAAGGGTATTTTGGGTTTTATTGGATTCTTTCCTATAAGCATTCATAAAGTTGAGCGCGGCCTGATGTGGCCTGCTGGTTTTCATGAAACTCTCTCCTATCAAAAACCCATTATAACCTGCTTCTTTCAGTTCTACCAGCGTTTTAGGCTGAGACAGTCCACTTTCGGAAATTTTCACAAAATCATCAGGAATCCTATCCACAAGGTCAAAAGAAGTTTGCACTGACACCTCAAAGGTCTTCAGGCTTCGGTTGTTAACACCCACAAGATCAAGTTCAGGATTGAGGTGTTGTTCCAATTCTTCAGCATCATGGACTTCCATCAAAACCTCAAGCCCAAGAGAATGGGCAAAAGCGGCCAATTGTTGCAATTGATTCGGCTCTAATGCTGCTGCAATGAGCAGGATACAATCTGCTCCAATAGATTTTGCTTCGACGATCTGATACTCGGAAACGATGAAATCCTTCCTGAGTATGGGGCAAAAATTGTATTTTCTTGCCAGGGTCAGGTCTTCATTTCTCCCTCCAAAGAATTCCTTATCTGTAAGAATAGATAAAGCCGAAGCGCCGGCCTGCATGTACCCTATGCTTACGGTCTCCACAGAGGCACTGAGGTTGATGGCGCCTTTGGAAGGAGATTGCCTTTTGTACTCTGCAATAATACCTGTCTTGTCAGATCGGGTAATATACTTGCGCATAGAAACGGCCTTAGATTCAAAGTAAATGCTTTTTTCCAGGAGCTTGATAGGCACCAAACTGCTCTTTTCAGCTACTTCTTTATGCTTATGGGCGATGATTTTTTCTAAAATATTCATAATCAGTTGTACATTGACATTGTTGTTTTTGGATTGACGAGGTTTTGAAAAACCTCCAGGGCCTTGCCGCTCTGTAGAGATTCCTGTGCTTTGGCATAGGCATCTGTAAAACTCAATTCAGGAGAAGCTGTTTTGAGCGCAGCTGCTGCATTGGCCTGCACCACTGCGTTCTGTTCAGCACTGCCTTTGCCTTTTAGTATGGATTCAAAGATCAGCGCAGAGGCTTCAATGGTTTCTCCGCCTTTGATTTTATCTGCTTGTATGGCATTCAGACCAAGGCTTTCGGGAGAAAATAATTTTTCACCAGCATTGGAGATCATCTTAAAATCACCCGTCAGGGAAATTTCATCATAGCCATCCAAGGCATGGAGGATACTGAAATTACCCTCATGCTCCTGATAGAGGTAGGCATATAGCCTGGCCAGTTCAAGACTGAAAACGCCGACTAGCTGTTTCTTGGGAAAACTAGGATTGACCATCGGCCCAAGCATATTAAAAAAGGTCTTTACGCCCAATTCTTTTCTAATGGGCGCTACATTTTTCATGGCAGGATGGAAAAGCGGTGCGTGCAGGAAGCAGATTCCGGCCTCGTCCAGGCTTTTCCTGATTTTGTCCATATCATTGGTGAATTCGTAGCCAAAGTGAGCCAGAAGGTTGGAGGACCCGCAAATGGATGAAACACCTGTATTTCCGTGTTTGGCTACAGCCTGTCCTGCACCGGCAACAATAAAAGATGCCAAGGTAGAAATATTGAAAGTATCTTTTCCGTCCCCTCCTGTTCCGCAAAGGTCTATGGCGTCATATTCAGCAATTTCTACAGGTACACAAAGCTCCAGCATGGCTTCACGAAAACCACCAAGTTCTTCCACCGTTATGCTTCTCATCAGATAAACTGTGAGAAAAGCTGCGATCTGACTTTGGTTGTAGCTCCCTGTAGCAATATTGATCAGTACTTCTTTAGCCTGTTCTTTGCTGAGTTTTTTATGCTCAATCAATTGGTTTAAAATATCTTTCATCTCAATGGTTTTAATGGTTGCATAGAAAATAGGTAATTACCCCTTATCGAACATTTTTCTGTTATGAAAACTGTCGTTTTTTAATTTATCCCTCTAGCCAATTTTGCATCATTTTGCTGCCATGTTCGGTCAAAACTGATTCAGGATGAAACTGAAGTCCTTTAACTTTTAATTCCTTATGTCTCACGCCCATGATTTGTCCATCGGGAGTTCTCGCTATGACTTCCAGGTCAGGCGACAAGGTTTTTTCATTGATAACCCAGGAATGGTACCTGCCAATTTTGAACTTTTCAGGAATCCCTACAAACAAGAGATCCTGCTCTACACTGACTTCCGAAGCCAGACCGTGGACTACTTCGGAAAGATTGATCAGACTGCCCCCAAAAGCTTCCCCGATGGCCTGATGTCCGAGGCAGATGCCCAGAATATCTTTATTCGGCGAATACATTTTCAGAAGTTCAGGCATAATACCGGCCTGTTCTGGGATACCTGGTCCGGGAGAGAGGAGGATTTTATCATAGCCTGATACAGCTTCAAGGCTTATTTTATCATTTCTGATTATATCCATTTGGGAACCAAATCCCAATTGTCTGATGATGTACACCAGGTTGTAAGTAAAGGAATCGTAATTATCTAAAACGAGTATGCGCATGTCTAATGGAAAATGATGATTGGACTGTAAAGAGTAAAAGGCTTGAAATGGATCACAATTTGATTTATCAGATTTTTATGCAATTAAATTTCTTCGGCTTCTTTCAAGGCTACTCTTAGGGCTGCGAGTTTATTGGCCACTTCCTGTAATTCTGATTGGATGGAAGATTTAGCCACCACCCCTGCTCCTGCCTGAAAGCGAAGCTCATTACTTTGGGAAACAAATGAACGGATCAAAATGGCATGGTTGAAGTCTCCATTAAAACCCAAATACCCAATGGCACCTCCATAGAATTTCCTGGAAGTATTCTCGAGTTGGTCAATCAGTTGCATTGCTTTGTACTTAGGGGCTCCCGAAAGGGTACCTGCAGGAAATGTATCTGCTACCAACTGTAGAGGATTGGCTTCCTTGGGCAATATCCCCGTGACTTTGGATACCAAATGGATCACGTGAGAGTAATACTGTATCTCTTTAAACACTTCTACTTCTACCTTTTCAGAAGACCTGCTCAGGTCATTTCTGGCCAAGTCTACTAACATGACATGTTCGGAGTTTTCTTTTGGGTCATCATAAAGTTTTCTTGCAAGATTGGCATCTGCCTGGTCGTTTCCTGTTCTTTTGAATGTTCCCGCAATGGGATAAATGGTGGCTTTGTTGTTTTTGACCACAATCTGGGCTTCGGGAGAGCTCCCAAAGACTTTAAAAGAACCATAATCGAAGTAAAACAAGTAAGGAGAGGGATTGACCGACCTCAAAGCCCGGTATACGTTGAATTCATCTCCTTTAAATCTGGTGGTAAATCTTCTGGAAAGAACAATCTGAAACACATCTCCCTTGAAACAATGCTCCTGTCCGCTTTTTAAAATATCCAAAAACTCCTCATCGGTATAATTGGAGTATTCCTCCCCTTCCAGTCTGAACTTATATGCCGGGATATTCTTGTTGTTAAGTAGCATTTGAAGCTGTCCAAGCTCGGACTTATACTCCTGACCTTCAATGGCATGCTCTAGCAAGTAAAGTTCGTTTTTGAAATGATCTATGACGATCACGTTTTGGTACACTGCATAATGCAAGATCGGTATATCCTCTTGCTGGGTCTTTTCAAGTGAAATATCTTCAAAAAATCCAACCGAATCATATTGCATATAGCCAAAAAGCCCGTTCGTTATGAATTTAAAAGAATTGGATTCTTCCTGGAATTTTGATGAAAAAGCCCTTAAATTGTCTATCAGTGATATTTCATCAAGTCCATAGGTGATTTTTTGATCAAAAGGCAGTTTCTCGGTCACTTCCTTCCCATCAAAGCTAAAAGAAGCCAGTGGATTGAAACAGATGTAGGAAAAGCTGTTTTCCTGACCATGATAATCAGAACTTTCCAAAAGTATGGGATTGGAAAAGCGATCACGTACCTGAAGGTAAATACTTACAGGGGTGATGGTATCTGCCAGGAGTTTTTTAAACTGTGATTTTATGTTAAATTTTTCCATGGTTATGGGTTAAAAATTAAAAAAGGCTTGCCGGGAAAACCAGCAAGCCTTATATGATATGTTTTGGACAAATTATAGGCAATAGCTAATGGTTCTCCCCGATTTGAGAAGTCATGTGCCACCACCAATATGTTGCCTTTATTGATTTCATTTTTTGCAATGGGACAAAGTTATAAATGCATTTTGTTTAACAAAACATTTTTTTTTAAAAATTATCGACAAACATTCCCTTTTAGGTTTTGTATTCCAAAATTCAGTATTTTAGCTTCAAACTGATCCAAACTATGAGCGACGTTGCAAGATATTTTAAGCAAACCTTTGAGGATTACCAAGTTTTGGTAAAAGTCAATGCCGATGGACTTACAGGAACCGAACTGATTATCCATCCTGATGGTAAGGTTGAAAAAACTGAAATGGAATTTGATGAGGAGATTTTCGAAGATTTGGAAGTAGACGGGTTTAAAGCAAGCAGTCCCTTGGAGTTCAACCTCCACTTGTCCAAAGCAGGAAAGTGAATCAACAGGCAAAAAACGATGAAGAGTGTTTTCAATTTAATCATAAACTGATATTTCTTGTCCAAAGAAAATTTGGGACAGTGGTTTTGAATATTTGGAATTCACTATTTTTTGGGAATTCTATCAATTTTAGAGACAAAAAATCAAAAATTTGGGATAACATGTCCATTCCATCATAAAAAACCCCACCTTTTTGGAAAGTTTTTGATAGTTTAGCCCTCAAAGTGATTTTCTTAAAATATAATTTCTCAAACCTATTTCCAAATCATGATTATTGGAATTCTAAAAGAACCGAAGGAAGAGTCACGGGTTGCCATGCTTCCAGAGGCCGTCAAAACATTGCTTTCATGGGGGGCAGAGGTACAGGTAGAACAAGCTGCCGGAAACACTGCTTTTGCCACTGACCCAAGCTACCAAGAGGTCGGAGCTTCCATCAAAAGCAGAGAGGAGCTGCTCAGCCAGGCAGACATCCTTATTGGCATACAGCCATTAAGTCCTTTAGAGATTGCAAAGACAAAAAGCGGCGCAGTCTTGATGGGGCAAATGAATGCTTTGTATGACAGTCAACTCAGGGATTACCTGATTGCAGAGAAGAAGACAGCATTCAGTATGGAGCTGGTTCCCAGAACTACCCGTGCTCAATCCATGGATGTACTGTCTTCCATGGCCACAGTGACAGGTTACAAGGCAGTGTTGATGGCTGCTGACCTGCTCCCCCGTTTTTTCCCGATGTTTATGACCGCAGCAGGGAGCATTACCCCTTCCCGGGTTCTCATCTTGGGGGCAGGAGTAGCAGGGCTTCAGGCCATTGCTACGGCAAGAAGACTTGGAGCGAGCGTGTTTGCTTTTGATGTAAGGCAAGCTGCCAAAGAAGAAGTGTTGTCTTTGGGGGCAAAATTTGTTGACGTGGAAGGTGCCACAGAAGATAAGGATGCCGGTGGGTATGCTGTCGAGCAATCCGAGGAGTTTCTCCAAAGGCAAAAAGACACCATCCATGAACATGCCCTGAAAGCGGATGTGATCATTACCACTGCGCAGATTCCAGGAAGAAAAGCCCCATTATTGGTAGAAGAAAGAACAGTCAGGGCCATGAAACCCGGGGCTGTAGTCATTGACCTGGCCGCATCATCGGGGGGCAATTGCGCACTATCGCAACCTGATCAGACCGTAGAAGTCAACGGAGTCAGAATAGTAGGTGTAGGTAACCTTGCCGCATCCATGCCACAGGACGCCAGCAAGATGTACGGCAAAAACTACCTGAATTTTCTCAAATTGATCATTAAAGACGGGAACCTTCACCTGAATTTTGAGGACGACATCGTCACAGGTACCTGTGTCTGCCATGAAGGTAAGGCCATTAGCCCGCGTATCATCCAAATCCAAAACACTTAACCATGGAACAATTACTCAATTATATAGGCCAAAATATGGAAATGGTTTATTTCCTGATTTTGGCTATACTACTTGGCGTGGAGGTCATTTCCAATGTACCGGCCATTCTTCATACCCCATTGATGTCGGGAGCAAATGCCATTCACGGCGTAGTTGTGGTAGGCGCTATTATAGTCATGCTTCAGGCTTCTCCTGACAATTATGCGGCCCTTACGGTTGGCTTTTTGGCAGTAGTAGTGGGGACTCTCAATGTAATAGGAGGATTTGTGGTCACCGACCGCATGCTCGAAATGTTCAAGAAAAAACCTAAGAAATCATGATCAGTCTCAATATTCTGGAAATAAGCTACCTGATAGCTTCTTTGACCTTTATCTTGGGTCTGAAAATGCTTTCCCATCCCGATTCCGCCAGAAAGGGAAATCTGCTTGCAGCAGCAGGAATGGGGATAGCTGTGGTGGCCACTTTGGTCCTTTATCAGGATTTTGATGCCACTAAAGGGCTTAACTACGGGCTCATCTTTCTCGGTCTGGTAGTGGGTACGGTCATAGGAACCATCATGGCCAAAAAAGTACAAATGACAGCAATGCCACAGATGGTTTCCTTTTTCAACGGTATGGGAGGTGCCTGTGCTGCCCTAATTGCCATTATAGAATTTCAACACCACCAACACCTACAAATAACCGGATTTGACGGGGAATTGCTCGTGATGCTATTGGGCTTACTTATAGGTTCTGTTTCATTTTCAGGCTCCCTGATTGCTTATGGAAAATTGGAAGGTAAAATAAAAGACCGCGTATTACCCATGAATCAGGCTGTGAATATGCTGCTACTTTTAGGAATTGTAATTCTGATTGCTTTCCAGATGTATGCAGGATCAGACCCATTGATGTTTTACATTCTCTTGGGAGTAGCCTTGATATATGGAGTCTTGTTTGTGATGCCGATTGGAGGTGCGGATATGCCTGTCGTCATTTCCCTGCTCAACTCTTTCACAGGGATGGCAGCTGCCTTTGGAGGTTTTCTATATGACAATAAAGCCATGTTGACAGGAGGAATTCTCGTGGGTTCAGCAGGTACCATTTTGACCATTTTGATGTGCAAAGCCATGAACCGCTCCTTGACCAATGTACTATTGGGAGCTTTTGGCGCCACTGCTGCCGGTGCAGGAAAGTCAGCTGAAGGTGACCAGACTGTCAGGGAAATCAGTTTATCAGATACAGCTGTTCTTTTGTCCTATTCTCAATCTGTAGTAATTGTCCCAGGATATGGATTGGCAGTTGCACAAGCGCAGCACATTTGCCACGAGCTTGAAAAGCTTCTGGAAGAAAAAGGAGTAGAGGTTAATTATGCCATTCACCCTGTAGCAGGAAGAATGCCGGGGCACATGAATGTGCTGTTGGCGGAAGCTGATGTACCCTACGAACGACTTCAGGAGATGGAAGAGATCAATCCAAGACTGGCCAATACCGATGTGGTAGTCGTCATCGGTGCCAATGATGTGGTCAATCCTGCTGCCAAAAATGATCCCGCCTCCCCTATTTATGGCATGCCAATCCTGGAAGTGGATCAGGCCAAAAATGTCATCATCATGAAAAGAGGAATGAGCTCAGGGTATGCAGGAATTGAGAATGAACTGTTCTTTTATCCTAAAACAAGGATGCTTTTTGGAGATGCCAAAAACAGTCTCCAAAAACTTGCTGCAGAGGTCAAAGAGGTCTGAAAAGAGAGTGAAGTTTTGTTGTTAAAGCTTCGTTCTTCTTATAAAACCATATAATTCCTGAGCAAAGACTAAAGGTCTTTCAGGTCATCAATCTTATTAAACTATCAAAAAGACCAGTCAATGTCAGACTGGTCTTTTTTTAAAAAATTGAATTATAATAATGTAGATGGAACCTGTTTTTCAAATAATCAGGTCCATAAAAGTTTGTCAGCCAGTTCAAATCATCCCCATTGATAAAGTTTTGCAAAATCTTTTGCCATTGCGCTTGCAATTTCCATGTCCTCCTTTTTTCTTTGTGGCATCCTTTCACTTTTTATGTGTTGGGATTTATAAAGAAGAGGCGAGAGACAGGCTCATTGACCCTCTGGCAACCTGGAAAATCCAAGGTGCCAATTCCTGCCGGTTGAAAACATTGTCTACCGGAAATATAAATTCTTCTAACAATGAATTTACTTAAAAGGAAAACTCCACAACATTTAGCAAAGCAGATTTATCAGTTCAATCACATGTGCTCTGGCATTTGTATGTGCTGTAAGTGATTTTCACATCAGCATATTGCTTCTCTTGAACCGAATTTATCAAACCATTTCTCATAAATCCAAAACCATAATCCCATGTCAAACTACAGATTTGAAACCCTGCAACTTCATGCTGGACAAACACCGGACAGCACCACCAATTCCCGCGCTGTACCCATCTATCAGACCACTTCATACGTATTCAATTCCGCCGAACACGGTGCCAATCTTTTTGCGCTGAAAGAATTCGGAAACATATACACCAGGATCATGAATCCAACTACTGATGTGTTTGAGCAAAGAATCGCAGCCCTGGAAGGCGGGGTGGCAGCATTGGCAACTGCATCAGGTCAGGCTGCCCAGTTTTTGGCCCTCAACAACATCCTTCAAGCGGGTGAGAATTTCGTTTCTACCTCATTCCTGTATGGGGGTACTTACAATCAGTTTAAGGTGGCTTTCAAAAGAATTGGCATAGAGGCCCGCTTTGCAAAGGGAGACAGTCCTGCTGATTTTGAAAAGCTCATTGACGAAAAGACCAAAGCCCTATATCTCGAAACCATAGGGAATCCTGAGTTCAATATACCGGACTTTGAGGCAATTGCTGCTTTGGCCAAAAAACATGATATCCCATTGATAGTGGACAATACTTTTGGCGCCGGAGGCTATTTGTTCCAGCCTTTAAAACATGGAGCCAATATTGTGACTGCATCTGCCACAAAGTGGATAGGTGGTCACGGCACATCTATAGGAGGTGTGATTGTAGATGGAGGAAATTACAACTGGGGCAATGGGAAATTCCCTCAGTTTACCGAGCCATCAGAGGGTTACCACGGGATGAAATTCTGGGAAATATTCGGAGATAACAATCCACTAGGTTTACCTAACATTGCGTTTGCCATACGCGCAAGGGTTGAGGGTCTTAGAGACTTCGGTCCTGCCCTCTCCCCTTTTAATTCCTTTTTATTGCTTCAAGGATTGGAAACCTTATCTCTGCGTGTTCAGAAAACAGTGGACAACGCCTTGGCCTTGGCAGAATGGCTGGAATCGCATCCAAAAGTCCAGAAGGTCAACTACCCCGGACTTAAAAGCTCACCATACCATGAATTGGGCAAAAAATACCTGCGCAATGGATTTGGCGGAGTCCTCAGTTTTGAGCTAAAAGGTGACAAAGAAGGTGCTTCTGCCGTCATCAATAAGCTCGGGCTCATTTCCCACCTGGCCAATGTAGGGGATGCCAAGACGCTTATTATTCAACCTTCAGCAACCACCCATCAGCAATTGAGCGATGAGGAGCAATTGGCTGC
The DNA here is from genome assembly GCF_019343195.1 of Arthrospiribacter ruber. Lineage (GTDB taxonomy): Bacteria > Bacteroidota > Bacteroidia > Cytophagales > Cyclobacteriaceae > Arthrospiribacter > Arthrospiribacter ruber. Next base: position 485,689 of record NZ_RPHB01000001.1, on the reverse strand, counting down.
CGGAGTCACCCATACCCTGCTCAGGATTTCCTTGGGAATAGAGCACATAGAGGACATCAAAGCTGATTTACAGCAGGCATTTGATTCTTTGTCCTGAAAATAAATACCTGTGGATTCCTTCTGACCAAAACCAGAAGGAATCCACACTCTGATTGAAAAAGGCTTATGAATTTAGAAAGCAATTACTTGATAATAGATATGGCAGAAGAATGCTACAGACATGAAGGCATCCTGGAATTGGAGTCAGGGGAAACCTTGGAAAATTTTGAAATTGCCTATACCACAAGAGGTCATCTGACTACTGCAAAGGACAATGTCATCTGGGTCATTCATGCCCTGACAGGAGATGCCAATGTAGAAGAATGGTGGTCGGGCCTCATAGGAGAGGATAAATTTTTCGACCCTACCAAGCATTTTATTGTCTGTGCCAATCTATTGGGGAGTTGCTATGGATCGACCAACCCACTATCCGAAAACCCGAAAAACCAAAAGCCTTATTATTATGATTTCCCCAGTCTGACTACCAGAGACATGGCCCGAAGTCTGGAAATACTCCGGAAACATTTGGGAATATCTTCCATTCACACACTCATAGGCGGTTCCCTGGGTGGACAGGTAGGCTTGGAATGGGCATATATGCTTCAGGAAAAAGTAAAGCACAGCATAATCCTGGCTTCTAATGCCAAGACTTCTCCCTGGACAATAGGCTTCAATGAGACCCAAAGAATGGCTATTGAATCGGACAGTTCTTGGGGAGAAAACAAAGCTGAAGCAGGTAAGAAAGGGCTGGAAGCTGCCCGTGCCATAGCTATGCTTTCCTATAGGCATCCGGAGGATTTTCAAAATAAGCAATCCGAAAAAGAAGACAAACTGGACAATTTCAGAATATCCTCCTACCTCCGTTATCAGGGTCAAAAGCTGGCCAACAGGTTCAATGCTTTTTCCTATTGGCTCTTGACCAAAGCCATGGACAGCCATGATGTGGGAAGAGGAAGAGGAGGCACTGCCTCGGCACTATCTGGCATTCCTTCCAAAGTGCTTGCTATAGGGGTGGACAAAGATGTTCTTTTCTTAAAAGAAGAATCCCAATACATTGCCAATCATGTACAAAAGGGGAGTTATCGGGAGATCCATTCCTCTGCCGGTCATGATGCCTTTTTGATAGAATATGAGCAATTACAATATATTTTAAGGAGCTTTTATCTGGAAGAAAACGGAAATTAAAGAATTTGTATCTCCTTCCGTTTACTTCCAAATTGACTTATTCACTTCTCAAGCCACTTACAGTATTGCCAAAGGCTGCTTTGAGGGCTTGCAATCCAACGACTGCGAATGTGATGAGGATGGATCCGGTAATTACCACAAAGAAGTTGACAAAATTGATATTGGATCTGTAGGCAAAATTCTGCAGCCATTCTTTACCAAAAAACCAAGCAACTGGCAGTGCTAAAACCGAGGCTATTATCACCAGAAGAATAAATTCTTTTGACAAGGTATAGACTATTTGCGGAACTCCGGCTCCCAAAACTTTGCGGATACTCATTTCCTTGGATCTGGATTGAATCATAAAGGAAACCAGCCCCAGCAGACCTATCAATGAAACCAACAATGTCAGTCCTGCGAACAGCCTGAACATTTTAGCCATTCTGAGTTCAGCTTGGTAAAGCCGCTCAAAGTCTTCATTTAAGAAAAAGTATTTGAAATCAGCCCCAGCAAAGTCAGAAGCCCATTTCCCTTGTAGATTGGCAATGATGTTAGCTGTTTGAGCAGGATCAAACCGTAAAGAAAGCCAATACGAATAGTCTGGAGCCCAATCCAAGGCAATTCCATGAATAGAATTTTGAAGGCCCAGTTGGTGGTAATCTTTCACCACTCCAATAACAGTCCCTTGTGGAGTGGTAGAAGGAGACACTATCTTTTGGCCCAAGGCCTCTTCAGGAGTATCCCAACCAAACAGTTTTACTGCCCTCTCGTTCAACACCAGGCCTTCAAGTCTATCTGTTTCTCTCTCAGGGTCAAAAAACCTCCCCGAAACTATTTGCAAGTCCATGGTATTCATGTAGTCTTCATCCACCGAAAGGTACTCCACTGACACTGGATTTTCGGTTTCCCTTCCCTCAGGGTATGCAATTTGACCTATCCATCCAGGTCTTCCTGGAATTCCATTACTATAGGTAACACCTTGAATTCCGGCAATATTGACCATTTCATTTTTGAGACTTTCAATCCGGTTTTTGGGTATTTTGGAGGCATTGACCACCAGTATTTCATCTTTAGCAAAACCTAACTCCTTCTCCTGCATATAATCCAGTTGGTTGAGTACTACAAGTGTGCCTAAAGCCAGTGAAACAGAAATGAAAAACTGGAAAACCACCAATGACTTCCTCAAACTTACTCCTGTACTTCCTGGTGAAAATTTCCCTTTAAGTATTTTGACCGGCTGCAATCCCGACAGGTATACAGATGGATAGTATCCTGCCAGCAAGCTGATCATTAAAATCAATACAAAAAGTCCCAAGGCGATTTCTACGGTCAAAAGATTTTCCAAGCTGTAGGTTTTGTTGACCAACTCATTGAAAACAGGCATTACAAGAGATGCCAACAATAGGGCGATAAATAAACCTAAGGCTGTAAGTAAAAATGCTTCTGTCATAAATTGAATGATCAGCGCTGACCTGGATGAACCCACGACCTTTCTCAAACCTACTTCTTTAAACCTATCTACAGACCTTGCCGTGGACAGGTTGATGAAATTGATACAGGCCAACAGAATTGTAAATAGACATATCCCCAAGACCATGTAAACTCTTTCAATACTTCCTAAGGAACCAAGTGAATTGCCTGCCTGTGACCTGAGATAGATATCCTTCATTGGTTCAAATTTCAAAAATGCCTCTGAACCCCAAGAGCGCATCATGTCCCCTACATGATCCATATAGACAGACCTGGCTTTCTCCTTGAAAGATTCCGCATCAGTTCCTTCACGAAGCATCAGGTAGTTGGTCATGTTGATGTTTCCCCAACCAGTCATGTAATCCTCTAATCCTACAAGTCTTTCGAAGGTGGATTGTGATAGCAATACTTCAAATTGAATGTGTGAATTTTCAGGAGCATCTTTGACCACCGCACCTACCTTAACTGCTATGGAATCGGCGAGGAAAAATTCCTGGCCCAATCCATCCTTCCCTTTGAACATCCGGCTTTCCATGGTTTCAGTGATGACGGCCTGATAAGGTTGGGATAAAGCAGAAGATGGTGACCCCTTGAGTTGTTCGAAAGAAAAAACGTCAAAAAAAGATTCCGTAACATAGGCCATTCTTGGGCTGAGTGTTTCCTCATCTGCCTTTACATCCAGCTTAGGCCAAGTAATGGTATAAACCACATTTTCGACTTCCGGAAAGTCTGATTCCAGAATTTTGCCTACAGGCCAAGCATTGGTGCTGTTATAGCTTTCATTCCCTGTTTTTGAATCTACAAATACGGTATTGACACGGTAAATCCTCTCACCATAATGATGGAAGTTGTCAAAAGAAAATTCATCCAAAGTATAGATCAGCATAAAAATCCCACCTGTCAGCCCCAAGGCAAGGCTGACCATATTTATTAAGGTGAAACCTTTCCGCTTAACGAGGTTTCGTATAGCGATTTTAAAATAGTTTTTGAACATGATGAGATCCTAATTTACCGATGTTATGCCCTATCTTCTCTTTTTAACTTAATCTACTTTGAATGCCTTGACAGGGTTGATCATCGCAGCCTTGATAGATTGAGAACTAACTGTAAGTGTTGCAATGAATGCTGCTATCACTCCAGCAATCAAAAAAACAGCCCAGGAAACCCCTATACTATAGGCAAAGCCATCCAACCAAGAATTCATGCCATACCATGCAATTGGAATGGCAAAGAGAAAGCCTAAAAGGACGAGCTTCAAGAAGTCTTTTCCTAGCAGGAGGACAATACTTCCTATACTTGCCCCCATTACTTTTCTTACACCGATTTCTTTGGTCCGCTGCTCTGTAGCATAGGCAGATAGCCCAAACAGTCCCAAAACGGATATAAGTATGGCCAGGCCCGCAAAAAAACCAAAAACAGTACCCACTCTCTCTTCCGCCTCATACTGTTGATCAAACCTATCTGCCACAGCATAATAATTAAAAGGAAAATCCGGCTTCAAGGCAGTCCATTCTTCCCTCAGGTAGGCTATGGTCTCTTCAGACCTGTCTTTATTGATTCTGAAAGCTACGCTGTTGAACCTATCAGTAGGAACCATAAAAACCATTGGACTTATGGGCTGATGAAGGGATTCAAAATGAAAATCTTTGACCACTCCTACTATATAGCCCCTTCTGTTGCCGTAGTGTAGAGCCTTTCCAACTGCATCCTCATCACTTCTCCAGCCTATGGCCCTTACTGCAGACTGATTGATCAAAAAAGCCTCAGTGCTGTCCGAAGCAAGCTGGTAGTTGAAATCCCTTCCTGAAGCCATTTGAATCCCGAAAGTTTCCATAAATGAATGGCTGACATGGATATCTGCCAGTCTGATATCCATGGTAGTCAGCTCTCCATTGACTTCTGCCTTGGCACCCTGTGAATCCAGGAGCCGGCCAGATGGCACCCTTGAGGCAAGCGCTAAATTCTCTATGCCCTCATGTTGGAGGTACCTGTCTTTTAAAGTTTCGAAATTTTCCACAAAGTCTTCGAATGCAGGCAGAACAATCACCTGATCCTTCTGGAATCCAAGATCTTTGTTTTTCATATAATCCAGCTGATTGACAACAACCAATACCGCTACAATCAGAACAATAGAAATGGCAAATTGTCCTACAACAAGTCCAGAACGGAATTTTTCATGAATAGAGCCTATTTTATATGTGCCTTTTAAAACTTTTACAGGCTGAAACCCTGAGAGGAAAAGTGAAGGGTAGCTGCCTGCCAAAACCCCTACAATGATCACTAATCCCATCATTCCCAAGAGGTATTCGGGATTTTTCAGTAAGTTGATAGAGAGTGCCTTACCTGTGAAATCGGAGAAAAAAGGAAGTGTCAATACTGCAAGAAGAAAAGCCATCACAAGTGCCAAAAATGTCATAATAATGGTTTCACTCATAAATTGTCCCACTAACAATTTTCTGTCCGCACCCATCACTTTCCTCAATCCTACTTCCAAAGCTCTTTTGGCAGACCTTGCAGTAGCCAGATTCATAAAGTTGACACAGGCTATCAGTAGGATAAAAATGGCAATAGCAGCATAGATATACACATATTCAATGCTACTGTTCGGTTCCAGTTCAGAGTCAAGATTGGAATGAAGGTGAATATCGGTGATAGGCCAAAGGTGGAGATTGGTCCAAGAAGCTGGAGGTGTGCCACCATCACCTACATTGATATGCCTGTTGAGAAAGGCCGGAATCTGAGCACTGATGTTGTCGGGGTCCACTCCCTCACTAAGCAAGATGTAGGTTCCAAAGTTATTTGAACCGAAATTTTGCATCATGGCTTCATAACCGCCATAAAAATCAGTAACCAACTCCATAGAGACCAGAAAATCCGGCTTGAAGTGTGAGTTATCCGGAATATCCTGCATCAAGCCTCTCACTTGCATATTGGAAGAAACCTGTCCGATTTTCAATTCAAGGCTTTTACCAATTGGGTCAGCATTTCCAAAATATTTTTTGGCCATACTTTCCGAAATCACCATACCATCTGGAAAGCTCAAAGCTTCCAAGGGATCCCCTTCCAACATCTTCCATGAAAAAACTTTGAAAACCTCTGGATCAGAAAAATACAGCTTCTTTTCTTCAAAAACCTTGTCCTCATCCTTAAGAACGACTTCAGTATTGATCACCCTTACCACCTCATCGATTTCCTGGCTAAAGTCAGATTTTATCAAAGGTCCAAATGGAGGGGCTAAATGCCCGAGATGAAGGTTGACTTCTCCATTCTGGGAAAAAAAAGATCTGGAGACCCTATAAATTCTATCTGAATTTTCATGATACTTGTCATAACTCAATTCATGCTGAATAAAAAGAAAAATCAATATACTTGCAGCCATACCCACAGATAGGCCAAGTATATTGATCATCATGTAAGCGGGGTTTTTCTTAAGATTCCTAACGAATATTTTTAAATAGTTTTTAAGCATATCATTGATGGAGTTAATTCTTTAATTTTTCAAAAATCCATATTGGATAGATTGACCTGTCATTCATTTCCATTTTTATGCCATCCCAAAAAATCATCATTGAGGCCATGGATTGCATTCTATTGAATCTTTTGTATAAATAAGCGGACATTTTTGTTCGCTGGTGGTCAAAAATTTCAATCTTAATCCTCAAGATTTCTTGCAAAAATTTCAAATTACAGGACATTAGGGCCAAGCTTTACGTCATCGCTTAAACAGAAGAGTATCGTCATGATCTGTTCAGCTGGATTTAAAGTTCTCCAGAGGATTTTATTTCTAATTCCGTCATAGGTAGATAAAGCGATCAACAATTTATATGAAAGTGATTACTTCTGAAAATGGCTTTACATACTCTGTAAACAGGATCTTGAAAAAATATTTAAAATAATCACTAAAATTTAAATTATACAAAATAAGAATCCCTATATTTAAATTATATTAATTCCATAGATACTTACAAATGTACATTTTATACACATTTACCAGTATATTATTTGCAGGAGTTTTAGGAGGCTCTTTGTACTTGGGATACCTTTTGATTTTCAATAAAGACAAGGAGATCAAGAAGTAGGTTGGTGGATCAAAGAATCTGATCTCAAGACATTTTTCCCCTTGGCTCTATCAATTTTTATCATACCCTGAACCGGCGTAAAAATTTATCAAACCATTCGGATGGTTTCTTATTCTCATCAATCTCGTAGTAATTTCCAGTATACTTATTTTTTCTCATGTATGAATAATTGTATCCATAGCCGTAATTATATCCTCCAAAATCATATATATCTCCTCCAGATCTAAGTCCATTGAAAACAGCATAGAAGTCCCTGATCTGATCATTGGCATAAAGGTCATTTACCATGAGGAGGTATTTTTTGTGTGTGTAATCCTGTCTAACAATGTAAAGGTTCACATCAGAGAAGCGTAAAAGGTCCATAGTCTCCGACACCAACCCTATCGGTGGAGTATCCATCAATACCACTTCAAAGTCGTTTTCTAGGTATTTCAAAAACTCCTCCATTTTGTCTTTGAGCAATAATTCTGCAGGATTAGGCGGTATAGGACCAGATGGGACTATGTAAAGATTTTCATATTGAGTAGGCATGATGATTTCCTCTTTATCTGATTTACCTACCAGGTAACTTGATAAACCCACCTTATTGGAAATACCTACATAGTCTGAAATTTTTGGTTTTCTTAAGTCCATCCCCAACAGACATGTCTTTTTTCCGCTTAGGGCAATTGCCGCAGCAAGATTGAGGCTGACGAATGTTTTTCCTTCACCCGAGACAGAAGAAGTCACTAATATTCGTTTACATTTTTTTTCTGAAGCAATATAAAACAATGCAGACCGAAGAGATCTAAAAGATTCCGAAACCATGGATTTTGGATGTTCTGCCACGATCATATTGGTATCTTTGGTACTGTAACCTATTGTACCTAACAGAGGAATCCTCAATGAATTTCTCAGCTGGATTTGGTCCATTATCCTGTTGTTGAGGTAATGGTACAACAATAAGAATCCAAGCGGAATAAAAAAACCAAGACCTACGGCCATACCATAGTTTTGTGGTTTTTGAGGAAAAACCAGGCTTCCTCTTCTTGCATAGTCCAAAACGGAATTGTCCGATACATTGGAGGCTTTTGCAATTCCTGCCTCTGCCCTTTTCTCCAAAAGATAATTATATAAGTTTTCCCTCAATCTATATTGCCTGAAGATGTTGGCATAGGAGGATTCTGTCTGAGGCAATCTGGAAAACTCCTTGTCCAATTCAGCTAACTTCTTATTTACTTCAGATTTTCTCTTTTCGGTATTGGACACCAGATTTTCAATATTTTCAAAAATATTCTCCCGCAACTTATCAATCTGCTCATCCAATTGACGAATGTTAGGGTGGTTATCATTGACAATGGCCAGCAATTTCCTTCTTTCTAACGAGGTAGAGACAAGCGCAGAAATCATTCCGTTCAAAGCTCCATCGCTAAGACCCACAATGGAAGGTGCGAGAATATCTCCGTAATCTGCACCTTTATCTACAAGGTAATTTTGAAGAGACTTATAATAACTCAATTCAAAATCAATTTCCTGAACAAGATCGTCCAATCTCTGGATGTTACCCAGAACACCTCCAAACTCTGAACTCACATCCATAAGTTTGTTTTCAACCTTAAAATTGAGCATTCTATTTTCGACAACCCTCAATGAATCTTCCAAAATAGACATCTGCAAATCCAAGAATGCCAAAGTATTTTCAGTAATCCTGTTTTTTTCTTTCAGGTCGTAATCAAGGTAGGAATCCATTAATGCATTCACATAATCTCTACCTTTCTCTACCACCCTTGAAATGGTGGAAACTTGCAAAACCGTACCATAACTGTTGATGGGCCTGACGGCAATGGATTTCTGGTAACTTTCAAGTACGTCACTTGGATGGTGGATGATGAAAAACAGTTTTTCTCCATCCCTCATGTATTTCATTTTATGAACAGTAAATTTCGATTTTTCAGTAGTAATTTCTTCTCCAAACCTGTAAGTCTTGTTGAGCAATTGATCGTCAAAAGGACCTGAGGCTTTGGCAGAAAGAAAATCAAAAAAACCTCTCTCTTCATTGGTCAGTACAAATTCATTTTCCGATACCAAGGTAAAATGAATGACTCCTGAACCACCTTGAGGGAAATTCCAATCCACATCTACTTTTATTGGGGATTTGTCATAAAGTTCAATTTCCTTGATATTGGTCGAGGCAAAGTAGCTGACATCAAAGTGAAGCTTATTTAATGCCTCCTGTGCCAGGCTTTTTGAAGTAAGCAGTAAGATATCATTTTCGAGATTATTGCCACCTGAAAAGATATTGGATCTATCAAGAATCCTTACTTCAGGCGTGTTTTTCTGTTTGATCAAAATGCTCCCCCTTACTTCATATTCTTCCACTGAATAGCGGTGAAACAGAAATACAGAAACTAGTGCTATAAAAATACAGGTAACATAGAGAGGCCAGTACCTTGAGTATTTGATCAGGTAATACTTGATATCAATCGGCTTGACATCCTGTTCAAATTTGGATATGTCTACGTTACCATCAATCATATATTATTCCTAAATATCGCAAAAATCAACAAAATAGAACTGGTTATTCCTATAAAAAGTCCCAGTGAGGAGGATAGATTTTCCGCATTTCCAAACTGTCGGATATTCATTGGCTCCAGATATAGAATATCATTATTTCTGATAAAAAAGAAGGGAGAAGCCAGCAATGCTCTGTCATTGAGGTTGATTTGATGGATTCTTGACCCGCCATCATATTGCCGTATCAAAAAAAGCTGGTTTTTTTTGGCGAGTATATTTGATTCCCCTGCCATAGCGAGAGCATCAAAAATGGTAGCTCTATTTTTTAATATTACTTTGGTTCCCGAACTCGTAAACTCGCCCAGCGCCGTAAATCTAATTCCCCCAATTCTTAGCCTTACGAAAATTTCGTCTTTGAAATAATCCTTTATTTTTTCCTGAACCACAATTCTTGCCTCATCTTCTGTCAGCCCACCTATTTTTATTTTACCCAACCTCGGTAGTTCAACGTATCCATCTACATCTATGGTATAGCCAGTAAAATAAAACATGTCTCCACCCATCATTCCTCCCATTCCTCCGCGCATCATTCTGGAACCTTGAAATTCGAAAGCCTGAGTAAGCTCCTCATTGGCTGAAGCAAAGTCTATATCTACCACATCAAAAGGTTGAAGGATGTACCTGTTTTCATATTCTGCAAAGGGAATAAACTCATCCAAACCAATGGGCTCATTTCCAGGTAGATTTTGGAGATAGGTGATTCTTCTATTGCTTATACAAGAACTTGCAAAAAGTATGATGCAAAAGAAAATCAGAAAACGGTTCATATCACTGGGTGCTAAGCGGTACTCTGCGTCAAATATAAATAAATATTGGAAAAGCAGTGAAAAATGATTTTAATAGTTCAGCACTTCCCCGAATCAACCCTCCTCTTCCCAAGCCTGCAGTTCTTCATATACCAGGTGTACCGGTAAACCCATGACCGAAAAGAAGGAGCCTTCTATGCTTTTCACGCCTATATATCCGATCCACTCCTGGATACCATATGAACCGGCCTTATCCATTGGCGTGTAATGTTGAACATAATGAATTATTTCTTCTTCTCTGAGATCTTTGAAATGAACCGTTACCACATCAGAGCGGGTGATTTCCTTATTTCTTGACTTGAGGGTGATGGCCGAAATCACATGGTGGGTTTTTCCGGACAGAGATTTCAGCATTAGCCTGGCTTCCTCTTGGTCATTCGGCTTTCCCAAGACCTTACCTTCGGACAACACTACTGTGTCAGAAGTCAGTAGGATCTCATTTTCTCCAATTTCCTCATGGAATGCCATTGCCTTTTTTCTGGAAAGATAGGCCGCCACATCTATCGCCTCTAAGTCCTCCGGAAAATCCTCTTCTACTTCTTTGGTACGGATTTCAAAATCCAGCTCCAGGCCTTTGAGCAATTCTGACCTCCTTGGAGACTTGGAGGCCAGGATCAGTTTTTTATCTTTAAGGTCTATCATAAGTGAAATGCATCATACGGAAACGAAAAATCCTCTTCAGCTATGGATCCAAAAAGCAAGCCCGAAAGGGTTTTTGGATAGAAATAGGTGGACTTCTGAGGCATGGTATAACCACTCTTACACACATCCAAAACTTGTTTCATGGCTATATCTTTGGTCAAAATGGCAAAGGAAGCACTTCCTCCTTCTACTTTACTTACACATCTTACCAAATTACGTTCGTATGCCAACTTCTCAGAATAGCGCTGCTCTTCCATAGGAATTCCCAGGACCTTGTCTATGAAAAAATAGTGCAAGACCATCATGTCCACTTCTTTGACCAAATCAGGAATAGGCAGATCCATCTCTTTTATTTTTTCGGGAATCAGGCGTATTTTATAAGCGCTGTTTTTGAAGATAAGACCAAAAGCCCACTTTTTTTGCAAAATCAGGTCCGAGACTTCCTCCACATCATTCAGTTGTCGGATTATAAACCATGGCTCAAGCTTTTCCAAAATTTCTCCTTCACTTAGGGAAATGTCTGTGAAAAGTCTATGGGTGGGAAGGATCCTAAGATTTTTTGTTAGGGCATTGGTAAAATACATCAAATGGTAATTGTAACCCTCCTTTCCTGAATGTCCAGGATTGGATTCTGACATTTCCTTCCTAAATGCCACCGCTCCTTGATACCTGTGATGACCATCAGCAAGGATCACCTGCTTTTTTTTCAGGACATCCAAAAACTTTGCTATAATCCCAGCATCATGGATGACTGCCAAAACTTCCCTTACTCCTTGATAGTCTTCCAGATCATAAAGGGGGTCCATAATGGCCTCATCCATGTAAGGTTCCAGTTCATATAAAGGATCTTCATACAGACCATGTGTGGGACTGCTCTGAATTTGCGTGGCTCTCAATAGGTCAATCCTGTCATCGACTGCTTTTGCTATGGTATTTTCATGTCTCAGCACTACCTTTTCATCCCAGTCATAGGACCTGATCTGTGCAATAAAGCCTTTTCTGCAAGACTCTTCCTCCAGGCCAGGGAATTTGAAATACTGGTAATAGACATATATCCCTGGCAAATCATCCTGAACGATCACCTTGTCTCTTTTCCATGAATCCAAGGTTTCCCTCGCTCTTTTTGCAGGATCAGGCCCCAAAGGCACCGAAAGATGAATGCTGTTCAGTGGATTGGCATATAAGGCTTCCCTTTGTTTTTCTGATACCACATCAAAAAGAGGAGATGTCAATTCCTCTATTTTATCTGATAAGCCATGGTGGTAACGGTAAGCTTTTAAAGGTAAAATTTCTGCCATCAGATAAGCCTGTTTTTCCAATTTGTTCTTCTTATGCCATCAGTTCCTCCCAATGGCACCAGTTGATTTTTGCTTCTATCAAACATTTCCACTGCCAGTCCAGCCAACAGCTGCATCTCCTCCTCGGTCCACTTTATTTCCAACTTTTCAGGACTGAAATACTTTTCTACGAATTTGGTGTCAAATTCTCCCGAAACAAAAGCCTCATGCTCCAGAACAAACCTACAGAAGGCCAAGGTAGTTTCAATTCCTGTGATCTGATAATCGTCTATGGCCAAGATCATTTTCTGAATGGCCTTATCCCTATTTTCATCATGAACAATCAGCTTGGAAATCATTGGGTCGTAATAAATAGGGATATCCATTCCCTGTTCAAAGCCGTCATCCACCCTGATCCCTGCGCCTTTAGGACGGATGTAAGTTCTGAGCTTACCGATATCCGGTAAAAAGTTGTTTTTCGGATCTTCTGCATACACCCGTACCTCAATTGAATGTCCATTGATGCCCAACTCCTCTTGTTTAAATGCTAGTGGATTCCCTTCTGCAATGTGAATTTGTTCCTGAACCAAGTCCTTTCCTGTAATCATTTCTGTCACAGGATGCTCCACCTGTAGACGGGTATTCATTTCCAGGAAGTAAAAATTCAGTTTTTCGTCCACAATGAACTCCACGGTGCCTGCTCCATAATAGTCACATGCTTTGGCTACTTTCACAGCCGCTTCCCCCATGGCCTTCCTCATTTCTGGAGACACTACCGCTGAGGGAGCCTCCTCTATCACTTTCTGGTGTCTCCGCTGTACCGAACATTCTCTTTCAAACAGATACACAATATTACCATGTTGGTCTCCGAGCACTTGGATTTCGATATGTCGTGGTGAGGTAATGAATTTCTCAATAAATACCGCCCCGTCACCGAAAGCTGATTCTGCTTCGGATATTGCCCTTTGCATCTGCTCTTCAAACTCCTCCTCGGAGTTGACTATTCTCATCCCCTTTCCTCCACCACCGGCGCTGGCTTTGATCAGGATTGGATAACCAATTTCTGCGGCCTTTACTTTGGCGGCGGGAATATCTGAAATTGCTTCATCCGTGCCTGGCACCATGGGAATACCATATTTTGCCACAGCCTGCTTAGCCGCAAGCTTGCTCCCCATCACCTCTATGGCTTCTGGGGAAGGCCCTACAAAAATTATCCCTGCATCCGTTACTTTCTTTGCAAAACCTGCATTCTCGGAAAGGAAGCCGTACCCTGGGTGTATGGCATCTACTTCCAAATCCTTGCATGCTGCGATGATTTTGTCAGCAAGAAGGTAAGACTGGTTGGAAGGGGGTGGGCCTAGGAGAACTGCTTCATCGGCAAACTTCACATGGGGAGAATTGCGGTCAGCCTCACTGTATACCGCTACAGTACTGATTCCCATCTGCTTGGCAGTTTTCATGATCCTCAATGCGATCTCTCCTCTATTGGCAATCAGTAGTTTTTTAATCTTACTCATATATGGGTTTATTCGTCCTAAAAAGCTTAACCCACGAAGTAAACAAAATAAAATGAGGATTAGAAAGATTATTTGAATTGGAAAAGGAATTTTGCAAGGACGGTTTAATTGTGTTAGTTTTGCCCGGTTTAAAGGGTTGGAAACCCTGTTTTGAATTTGAACAACATAAACATCTATTGTCTTGGATTTATTTGCAAAATTACACACAAACCTAGGTCCACTGGGTAAGCATTCAGAACTCGCTGAAGGATATTTCGCATTCCCTAAACTTGAAGGAGAGATTGCTCCAAGAATGAAGTTCAAAGGGAAAGAAGTTTTGACCTGGAGTCTCAATAACTACCTGGGCCTTGCTAACCATCCTGAAATCAGAAAAGCAGATGCAGATGCAGCAGCTAAATGGGGTGCTGCTTACCCCATGGGAGCCAGAATGATGTCCGGTCAGACGGATCTTCATGAGCAGCTGGAAAGGGAGTTGGCGGAGTTTGTAGGAAAAGATAGTGCTTACCTGCTCAACTACGGTTACCAAGGTATCATGTCGGTAATAGATTCCTTGCTGGACAGAAAAGATGTCGTAGTATATGACAGTGAATGTCATGCCTGCATCATTGATGCCCTCAGAATGCACATGGGAAAAAGATACGTTTTCCCACATAATGACATTGAAAGTTGTGAAAAACAACTTCAAAGAGCCACCAAACTTGCAGATGAAACAGGAGGTGGTGTTTTATTGATTACTGAAGGTGTATTCGGAATGACGGGTGACCAAGGCAAATTGGCCGAAATTGTAAAACTTAAAGAAAAATACGAGTTCAAAATCCTAGTGGACGATGCCCATGGTTTTGGAACTTTGGGAAAAACAGGTGCCGGAGCAGGAGAAGAGCAGGGAGTACAGGATCAAATCGACCTTTACTTCTCCACTTTTGCCAAGTCTATGGCTTCAATCGGGGCTTTTATTGCAGGTAATACACAAGTGATCAGGTATTTGAAATACAACATGCGATCTCAGATTTTTGCCAAATCACTGCCAATGATTTTTGTAGAAGGTGCACTGAAAAGGCTGGATATGATCAGAACCCGACCAGAACTAAAAGACAACCTTTGGAAAATAGTGGATGCTTTACGTAATGGACTTAAAGAAAAAGGATTCAGTACTGGGAATTCCAATTCACCGGTAACTCCTGTGGTATTGAACGGTACTGTAGGAGAAGCAGCGACCCTGAGCAAGGACTTGAGAGAAAATTACAGCATTTTCTGCTCTGTAGTCATCTACCCGGTTGTACCTAAAGGAATGATTATCTTAAGGCTGATTCCAACTGCTGTACATACGCTTGAAGATGTCAAGGAAACCATTGCGGCTTTTGAAGCCATCAAAGAAAAGTTGACCAGCGGATATTATAAAACAACCGAACTTGCCATTTCTTTTGGGGAATAAATAACTCAAAAAAGGGCTTAATTCTGTTGTTTTTTAAACAATTTGCCTATATTGAACGAAAAAATAAACTTATCATCAACCTAAAAATCAACTTTTATTATGAGCAGATTCGAAGAAATAAAAGACCTTGTAATGGGACTGGAAGGGGACTTTGACAAATTTTACAACAAAGGAAACCAAGCAGCGGGTACAAGAGTAAGAAAGGGAATGCAAGACCTGAAGACCATAGCGCAGGACATTCGTAAAGAGGTGCAGGAGAAGAAAAATGCCGGATGATTGGTGTAAAGAAATTATATTGAAAAGGGCGGATCAGCTGATCCGCCCTTTTTTTAGTTCATCACAAATTCAACACCCTCTCTAAACGCCTGATCCTGAACATCATCTACCTCAGGAAGGGAATCCCAAAAACTTTCCAGACTTTTAGAAAACAGCCCCTGTGAAGTTGCTGCAAATACTTTCCCGTTAAAAACCTCCAATTCATTTAGCCCTGAGTGTTCAATCCCCCCATTGTTCAACTTTCTGATATTAAACAAATCAGGATCTCTTGAATCAAAATTTTCAATCTCATAAATTGCCGCACCACTGTTGTTCCAGACCACCATCCTATCCTCAATAATGCGCATATTGAATAAAACATTCATAGAAATATGTGCTTTTAAATCTTCTACTTTCCCACTTTCCGAGATATAAATATACCTTTCAATGTTCATAAATAGCCTTCCATCGGAAGTGAATTCGTGGCCCATATAAATGCCTCTGGGCATTTCTTCCAAGGTAAAATTCTGAACTGAACCATCTTTTGAAATAAGGAAATTTGGAGAAGAATTACCATCACCTGTGGAAACCGAAGCAATCCAACCATCCTGAAAAGCATTAACTACAAATATCCAGTCCCCATTGCTCCTATGGGTATTTTCAGGGAACTCAACTTTAACAACATCCTTACTGTTTATCACTCCGTAAAAATTTGCATTTTCTTCTATATCAAAGATGTAAGCGATGTTTTTACCATCAAGCTGAATGTTAGCCAACATTTTTGTTCCATTGATATCAAAATTATTTTGTTGTGACCCTATCCCAATAGTTGACACAACTTTATTCCCTTCCAAATCCTCCAATAGCCTACTTAAGCTTATAAAAGCCATACTTCCATGTCCTCTATTCTCTACATTGTAAATATTGAATCCTGTCAGACTTCTATCAACAGTTACAATATAATTTCTTGAAAGGGCCTGTCTAAACTCCATTTGATTGTTTCTAGAACAACACAATTGGTTTACCTCCATATTATCAGTTATGTAACCGGGGTTGGTCCTATGGGAATAATACAAGCGATCACCTATAGTTTTGATACTTGTCACATTTGAGGCTTGCCCATTAAAGTTATAATTATCAAACCTTTCGAATTTTTCCGCTGGCAAGTCTACTTCTTTGGGCAATTCATCTTCCTGACAGGATATAAAAAAAGAAACAATAAAGAATATAATACCTATGATTTTTACATTTTTCATACCTTATTAATTAACATTTTGCAAAGTAAAAAACTAATTCTTTAAAAACCATTTTTTCTATGTTAAGAAATCAATAAAAAAACCGCCGGAGAAAACTTCTCCAGGCGGTTTTTTACCTACCCTGATTATCGGGTTATTTTTTGTCCATTTGAATGGTTACTTCATATTTGTTATTAGATCTGTTGATATCGGCCAATCTCTGGCTTGGATCAATTTCTACTGATTTTATATCGGATATAGGCCTGTCAATTTTTACTTCGGTACTCAGGTTGGTCCAAGGCCATTTTTGGGTTTTCACCCTCTTTGGGTGACCTTCCTCTTCCGGCTTTTCCCCTCTCATAATGACCAAGGGCATATAAATCGTCTCCTGACTTCCGTCTTGGTAAGTCACCACCACATCCAGAGGCATAGGCATCAAACCAATTCTCTCCAGCATGATCTTGCTGGAATTTTCACCATCGGCCTCCACCCCTTTGACACCATAATCAATGGTTTTGGTAGAAGCGATAAAATAGTCATAGTACCAATCCAGTTCCAATCCGCTGGTCTTTTCCATTACCCTGATTACATCATTGCCATTTGGATGCTTGAATTTATATTCATCCCAAAGTCTTTTCATGGCCCTGTCAAAATTTTTCCTGCCCATGATGTAGGAAAGCTGCTCGACAAATACTGCTCCTTTGGAATAAGTACCGGGACCATAGGCAGAATTCAGGTTGTAGTGATCTCCATGTGTAGTAAGCGGCTCCTCGTAGCCTGCCGATGCCAACCTGAAGTAAGACCTGTAATTCCCATCCTGAATAAAGTTCTCACTTTTTTCGAAAACAGCATCCATGACCACATTGGTACCCCAGGTAGTAAACCCTTCATCCAACCAAGGTTCAGAGGATTCATTGAAACCCAACACCCCGTAATACCAGCTGTGTATCAGTTCATGTACGGTGACCCCTACAAGACTTCTAATGTTCCTATGTCCGGTAATCAAGGTAGACATGGGATACTCCATTCCTCCATCACCACCCTGGATCACCGAAAACTGATCATAAGGATATTCTCCGAAATTTTCACTCATAAAACGGATGGCATCTACGGTATAGCTCATGAGTTTCCCCCAATTTTCCTCGGTTTTTTCATTTTTCACGTACAGCAGGTGTACCATGGGACCATCTTCCATCTGATACTTATCATGGGTGAATTTGGGATCAGCAGCCCACATGAAATCGTGCACATCCGGGGCATAAAAATGCCAGGTAAGTGTATTTCCTGTGGGTTGTGGAACAGTCACTCCTTCATCCTGATATCCATGGCCAATCTCATTGGCATTTTTGAGATAACCGGTACCGCCCAATATGTAATTCTTATCAATGGTAATCTTCACATCAAAATCCCCAAAATTGCCATAGAATTCCCTACCGATATAAGGATTGGCA
This sequence comes from Arthrospiribacter ruber, assembly GCF_019343195.1. GTDB lineage: Bacteria > Bacteroidota > Bacteroidia > Cytophagales > Cyclobacteriaceae > Arthrospiribacter > Arthrospiribacter ruber. The sequence continues at coordinate 467,769 of NZ_RPHB01000001.1, read as the reverse complement.
TGCCAACCTCTCATGTCGTAAGCGGCCATTTTGGGGTACCACTGCGCCATGGAATAACGAATACCTTCTGCATTGTCCCGGCCTGATCTTCTGATTTGCAACGGCACTTGCCCTTCAAATTCCATATCAAACACCACCGTCTCACCCGGCATAATTGGTCTGGGTAAATCCACCTCCAATATGGTCTCTTCATGTTCAATAGAAGCAGCTTTTCCTTCCATAGTCAGAGAGTTCACTTTAAGAATACCATACTCTTCAGGCTTGAGGTTGTATATCCTGTCTCCCACTCTCCTATCAGGATCAGCGATGGTTCTGGACCTTACATCCATCATGGTATTGGGCTGAAAAGCATTGAAGTACAGGTGATAAAATGCCCTGAAAAGCGTATCAGGAGAATTGTTGGTATAGTGTAACTTCTGGGTACCTTTAAAAGTGTTGGACTCCACATCCATATTGACATCCATCTCATATTTTACTTTTTGCTGCCAACGGTCTTTCTGAGCCATAGCTATGGTAAAAGCACCAGCTACTATCCACAAAAAGACACTTGAGCCTAATCTCTTTATCATATTACATTTGGTTTTTGCGTGTAAAATAATCCAAAAAGCCATCCTACCCAAACCTGTTGTCAAAATCAATACAAAAGTCCTGATAGGTGGCAACTTTTGTTGAACAAATGAATAAAGCCATTCAAAACAGAAATTCCCCTTTGGAATCAAAAACATATTTTCAATGGTGTTTATGTAACTTATTGAAATAAAATATCAACCCAATGAGCTTTAAATATGAATACAAAACATTACTCTAAAAAGGCTGGACTCTTGGCATTGAGTTTCTTCTTGTTATGGGTCTTGCAGGGCATTGAACCCTTGCATGCTCAGCAAGTCGATATGTCCCAATTTGCAGCCATGAAAACAAGGTCTGTGGGTCCTGCTGGAATGAGCGGAAGAATTACTGCCATCGACGCTGTAGATGACAATCCCAATATCATCTATGCAGGATCGGCTTCAGGTGGTCTATGGAAATCCACCTCTGGTGGCATCACTTGGCAGCCTATTTTTGATGAAGAAAAGGTACATTCCATTGGAGCCATTTCCATATACCAAAAGAACCCCAACATCATATGGGTAGGAACTGGAGAAGGTAATCCAAGAAACTCCCTGAATATGGGTTATGGAGTGTATAGGTCATTGGATGCAGGAAAGACATGGGAACTTATGGGCTTAGAAAAAACAAGAGCCGTGCACCGCATCATAGTGCATCCCGATGATCCTAATACTGTATTTGTGGGTGCCATCGGTTCTCCTTGGGGTGAACAGGAAGAAAGGGGCCTTTACAAAACTACTGATGGAGGCAAGACCTGGAAAAAAATCCTTTACATCGATCAAAAAACAGGTGTGGGAGAAATGATCATGGATCCCAATAATCCCAACAAGCTTTTTGTCAATATGTGGCAGCACAGAAGATATCCTTGGTTTTTTGAATCAGGAGGACCTTCTTCAGGACTTTATGTGAGCCATGATGGAGGGGAAAACTGGAAAAAACTGGATGAAAAGAACGGTCTTCCAAAAGGAGAGCTCGGCAGATTGGGGCTTGCTATTTCCAAAGCAAACAGTGACAAAGTATATGCTTTGGTAGAATCATCTAAAAATGCACTTTACGTTTCCAATGACGGAGGCGATACCTTCAAGATGATCAATGACAAGCCTGAGATCGGTGATAGACCATTTTACTATTTTGAAATACATGCTGACCCTAAAAATGCGGACAGGCTTTACACCCTCTACTCCCGTGTAGGAATGACAGAAGATGGAGGACGTACTTTTGAGCAACTTCTGACCTACGAAGGGGTACATCCGGATCACCATGCATGGTATATCAATCCAAACGACCCAAACTTCATTGTGGACGGCAACGACGGCGGATTGAATATCAGTAGAGACGGAGGTAAGACCTGGTATTTTGCAGAAAACCTACCTGTAGGGCAATGGTACCACATCAACGTAGACAATGAGCTTCCCTATAATATTTATGGAGGGCTTCAGGATAACGGAAGCTGGGTAGGTCCTTCTTACGTATGGAGAAGAGATGGCATACGGAATACTTATTGGCAGGAAATCATGTTCGGTGATGGTTTCGACGTGGTATCTGATCCTGAAGACAGCAGGTATGGCTATGCCATGTCCCAAGGCGGAAATGTGGCCCGTTTTGATAAGGAAACAGGCCATAAGAGGACCATCAGACCCACACATCCTGATAAGGACGTGTTTTTGAGGTTCAACTGGAATGCTGCACTGGCACAAAGCCCACATGATGCTGCGACCATTTATTACGGCAGTCAGTTTTTGCACAAAAGCACGGACCGAGGGGAAACTTGGGAAATCATTTCCCCTGATCTGACTACTAATGACCCCGAGAAACAAAAGCAGCAGGAAACAGGTGGATTGACGTTTGATATTACCGGAGCCGAAAACCATACTACCATATTATCCATAGCGCCAAGCCCTATTGATCCAAATGTAATATGGGTAGGTACGGATGATGGAAATGTACAGGTAACCCGTGATGGTGGCAAGACTTGGACAAATACTTCAGAAAAGCTATCAGGATTACCAAAAGGTAGCTGGATTCCTCAAATTCATGCCTCAAAATATGATGCTGGTGAAGCTTGGATAGTGGCCAATAATTACAGAAACAATGACTTTGCGGCCTATGCTTACCGAACCAAGAATTTTGGTGGCTCTTATGAAAGGATAGCTGACGACAATAAGGTATGGGGATATACTTTATCTCTCGTACAGGATACTGAAGAGCCTAATCTGGTTTTTCTGGGTACTGAATTTGGCTTGTATGTGAGCTTTGACAATGCCAAAACTTGGAACCAATGGAGACATGGATATCCCAAAGCCGTATCGACTTACGACATGGTCATTCAGGAAAGAGAAGCGGACCTGGTCATAGGTACTTTTGGAAGGTCCATTTATGTATTGGACGACATAAGACCATTAAGGGTCTTTGCAAAAAACCAAGGAAAAACACCTGATTCCAAAATCACCGCAGTATTTCCTTCGGATGCTTATCAGGCTGAAATCCACCAACCACATGGAGAGAGATTTTCAGCTGATGGAAAGTATGCAGCCGAAAACAGGGAATTTGGAGGAAGGCTTCATTTCATTGTCAATGACCCTGGAAAAGAAAAGTATGACTCAGTGACGGTTCAGATTTTCAATGAATCCGGGGAACAGATCAGGACCCTCAAGACCCTTCCCAAACATGGTGTCAATAAGGTCATCTGGAACTTGGACAGAAAATCTTCTGCTGATATACCCATGGGCAGAGGAGGAAACAGAGGAGGCTCCAGAGGCTTCAACGAACCAAGTGGTGGTCCAGCATTGCCTGGAACCTATAAAGTAGTATTTCTTTATGGAGATGCCTCAGATGAGACTTCAATCCAAGTTCATAGCGATCCAAGGATCCAGACCAACATGGCCGATTTGAAAGCACGAGAGGAATTCGTCAAGTCTGTAGAACAACTTGCTGCTGAAGTAATGAAAGCTACACGCCAGTTGGACGAAGCCAAAGAAACTGCAGACAAAATCATCGCTTATACCAAAGATTTGGAAAGTGAAGAAGCCAAAACACTGAATAATGCAGCACAGGAGATCAAAAAGCAAATTGACACCACTAGAGAAGCTTTCTATGGACCAACCAGAGAAGGTCAGGGGATAGTAAGGAATCTCTATCCAACTGTGATGACCAGGCTCTTTGCACCAAGGTCCTATGCAAGCTCTTCCTTCTCTGCTCCGGGTGATACAGAAAAGCGTCTCATGGATCACGCAAAAGCAAGTGCTCAAGAGGCTTTGGACGTATGGAATACATTTATGGACAATGATTGGAAAGCTTTTCAGGAAAAAGCAAAATCAACCCCAATAGACATTTTCAAAGAAATAGAGAAAGTTGCCATTAACTAAGTTAAAAAGAGGCTGTATCATAAATTGATCTTCAGATTTATTTACCAAACAAAATTCTGTTTTAAGAGTCAATTTCTTTGTGACTTAGTGGCTTTGTGGCTAATAATGCCACGAAGACTCTAAGACACAAAGTTTCACTTATTACAAACCAAATAAAATTTTAGCAATTTTTTAAAGCATTGACTTATGATACAGCCTCTTTTTTTATTCATTTCAAAATTTCTCTTCTATCCCTAGCCCAAACAGGGCAAAATCATATTTGACCGGATCAGCTGGATCAAAATCACGAAGTGCTTCGGTGAGCTCCATTGCCGTCCACCAATCGGTTTGTTTCCGGGTGATCAGTCCCAGCTTCCGCCCTACCCTATCCACATGGAGATCACAAGGGCAAATGAGCTGGTAAGGCTTTATTGTATTCCAAATTCCAAAATCCACACCTTTGTTGTCCTTCCTCACCATCCACCTCAAAAACATATTGATTCGTTTACATGCTGCTTTTCTTTTTGGTGTTGCCACATGCTTTCTAGTTCTTTGCGGAGAATCGGGCAATTGAAAAAAGAAGTTATGAAAATTTGACAACAGGGTATCCATGATGTTTTGATTCTCTGTCCAACCGATCACAAAGGCCTCTTCCAAGCTGCTATGTTCTCTATAAAAATTTGAAAAAAAGTCGATGAAATAAAGGGTGTCTATATCATTGAATGTCCTGTGTTTGAAGTTCAAAAACGGCCTGAGGTCCTTTTCCTGGTGGTTCAGCATAAAATCATGCGGGGCATTGTCCATCATCTTAAAAAGCTCCAAGCATTTATTGATGATCGTTTTCCTTTGGCCCCAAGCCAATGTCGCTGCAAAAAAAGCAGTGATTTCAATATCTTCCTTTTTGGAATATTGGTGTGGTATAGAAACTGGATCCAATTCAATAAATCCGGGCTGATTGTATTTTTCAACCTTAGAATCCAAAAAATCTTTTAACTCCATTAAAGCACTACTTTTACTTCTCCACCTTGGGTGCCGTCAAACCACTTGAACATCAGGTTATTTTCCACCCGCTCTGACAGGTGCCAATCAAAACACTTGATGGTGGTCAAAGAAACAAGTTTGTCTGAATCTGGGTCATAGAGGCAAATATCGAAGTCGGGAAGATCTTTTGATTCAGTGGCATTCCACTTCTCAAGCAAGATGCCTTCGTCTATAAAGCGCACTTTGCCCCCAAAAATCGAATCTTCCAAAACAGAAGGAACTCCGTCCTTTCTTCTTAGCTGAAAACAACTTGGCCCAAACATGATCTGCTTATACACTTTTGCTTCCAAAAGTCCATTCGTATTTGGCAACACTTCCCAACTGCTTTTATACACTGTTACCTCTTCGTCTGACTGGGGCCTTAACTTGGTAAGTAATTTGGACAAAGCCGAAAAAACATAGGTAATCCCAACAAACAACAGTCCAAAAGTAGCCAATACCGGATATGAAATTATGAAAATTCCATTCCAGATGTAGCGGAATAGGTGATGAAGAAAAACTGAAACTTTATTCATAAGGAGGGAAATACTTCCGTAAAGGTACAGCCTTCAAGCCGGATATACAAAAAACTGAAACAAGGCAGTTAAATCAAAAAGCCTGAACCGACAGCAGGTCAGTACAGGCTTTGATTTATTTTAAACATACCTTAAGGATACTTTTATATTTCCTCTTTATTCAAATTAGTATGAAATCTCCACAGGGAAGCGCGTATTTACCGCCCTCAATTGATCGAATGCTGCTTTGGAGAGTTTGATCACCAGACGGCTATTGTCTCCAGTATCAGGAAGTTTGCCCACTACCCTGGCAAAAATAGTCTGGTCATTTTCCTCATTTCTCACCCTCATGATAGTACCCACAGGAGCATCTCTGTGCAGAACCAGGTATTTCTTGTGGTTTCCGGTACCTTCAATGACTTCTGCAAGCCCGGTTTCCTTTACATTTTTATAGGCAGTGCTTTCTTCATTATCTTCCTTCCCTACTAGTTGGCCTTCCCTTTTTTCATTGTTGACCACTATCGGGACTGAAGAAGGAACAACGGGAACGTTGGCTGCTGTTGCCTTTTCCCTGCCCACTTTTAGCTTTTGACCAGCGGAGAGATTATTGGATGATAAGGCATTCCAAGAGATTACATCATCAATACGTGCATCGTATTTTTTTGCAATTGAAAAAAGGGTCTCTCCTTGCTCTACCGTATGGGTGATCCAGTCGCCTGGAAGGGCTTTTGAGGTACTTGGACTAGCTGTTGTGGCAGCCGGAGTACCAGTGGAAGCAGGTGTCTTTGGAAGGTTTTCTTCCTTTATTTCAGGTTTTGCAGTTTCCTTAGGCTTTTCTTCAACAGCTTTTTCGGCATTACTTGTTTGAGGTGTTGGCGTGGCAGCGGGCCTGGTAGTAGTAGCAGTTTGGGTGCTTGCCCCAGGACTTGGTTCAGGCTTAGTTTCAGCCACTGGCTGATTTTTGATGATCAATGCCTGTCCCACACTCAAGTCATTGCCTTGAAGTTTGTTCCATTCCATGACTTCACCTACAGAGGCATTGTATCTTTTGGAGATGGAAAAAAGTGTCTCACCAGGAGCTACCTTATGAAGTGTAGCACCGGCAGGCAAGGCCTCTTTGGCTACGTAAGGAATCCTGATCCTTTGGCCTATCTTCAATCCTTCCTGTAGTTTTTCATTGTTTTGAAGGATATCATTTACTGCTACTTCGTATCTTCTGGAAATTCCGAAAAGCGTTTCTCCCTGGCTTACTTCGTGAACAATAAACGTTTTGTCACCTACTTTTTCCACACCTACAGAATCCATGGGAGTCAAATCCATGGCCTTAAGCTGCTGAAAGGATAGAAATACTAAACAGAGAACCAATAAATTTTTCATCATTTTTAATGGGGAATTAATTGAGCGCAAATTTCAGATTAATTTTATCAATTGCAAGGAAATGAACAAGCATTACGGGGATTGGTTTTGCTTATAAGTCTGTAACGGCTTTATCGAAATTTGGATATCCATGATTATTACTATATTTCAATTGTCAAACAAAAAACTCATGAATAATACCCTTTTCAACCTGTTTTTTCTCTTTATCACCCTTTCTGCTCCACTTCTGGCCCAGGAAAGTGACAGCCTTGAGCAGGGAAAAAAGACGGTATATACTTTTAAAATTGATGACAACATCGATCCGCGCATGAACAGAAAAGTCCGTCTGGCGCTGGAAGATGCCAAAAATAAAGGTGCCGATCTCATCATCATTGAAATGGACACTTACGGAGGAGCGGTCAATGATGCCGATGATATCCGGACCATGATCTTGGAGGAAACCAAACCTATCCATGTTTGGATCAATAAAGATGCAGCTTCTGCCGGTGCATTGATTTCCATTGCCTGCGACAGCATATATATGGCCCCAGGTGCAAGTATCGGTGCAGCAACAGTTGTCATGGGAGGAGGAGGAGAAGCCGCCCCGGACAAATATCAATCTTATATGCGATCCATGATGAGGAGTACTGCCGAAGCCAAAGGTCGAAACCCCAAGATAGCGGAAGCCATGGTGGATGAAAACCTTGAAGTCGAAGGAGTCAGTCAAAAAGGATCAGTGATCACCTTTTCCGTATCTGAAGCCATTGCCAATGGTTTTGCAGAAGGTCAGGCGAATTCCCTTGAGGAAGTGATCGCCAAACAGAATCTCGAAGACTATGAACTCATTTCCTATCAGACTTCTAATGTGGAAAACATCATTGCCTTCTTCCTCAATCCAGCAGTTAGTGGCTTTTTGATCCTGATCATCTTTGCCGGAATTTATTTCGAAATTCAAACGCCAGGGGTAGGTTTTCCTCTTGCAGCCTCTGTAATAGCCATCATTCTTTATTTTATACCTTATTACCTAATCGGCCTCGCGCAAAATTGGGAAATAGCCGTATTTATAGTCGGTTGTATCCTGCTTTTGGTCGAAATCTTCGTGATTCCCGGGTTTGGCATTTTTGGGATACTGGGAATTATCGGCATATTAACCGGGCTCACCTTGGGGATGGTACCCAATGATGCCTTTGACTTTACCTTTGTCCCATCGGGAGACCTGTTTGCAGCCTTGTTGACCGTGATCCTGGCAGCAGTCACTGCCATAGGATTGATTTTCTTCTTTGCACCCAAAGTCAATCAGTGGAGGGCTTTTTCCACGATTGCACTGGCCTCAACTCAAAGAAGAGAAGAGGGTTACACCTCTACCTCATATCAGGATGACCTTTTGGGCAAAGAAGGAATTGCCCACACCAGACTAATGCCCAGCGGGAAAGTGGAAATCGAAGACGAAATCTATGATGCATACTCTAGAGGTGAGTTTATCGATAAAGGAGAAAAAATAAAAGTCATCAGCACAGAGGGAACTTCTCTCAAAGTTAAAAAAGGGTAGTATGGATATTAGTATTAATCTGCAGGTTATTTCTCTAAATTAATGTCAGGGTCTGATTAAAGAAAAAAGAGGATATCCTGCCCCTTTTTGTGGCAGGATATCCTCTTGGTTTGAAAATGAAAAAACCTATTTTTGGTTTTTGTCTTTCTTCTCATTGTCTACTTCCTGCCCGGTATTCTCTTCTCCTCCATCTTCTTTTTCCTCCTGGATTTTGCGGTATTCTTCTTTGGTAGGAGGCTTTGCTCCATCAGATTTCGAAGGATCTTTTCTTTTTGTTCCCTTATCGACATCATCTCCAGATTTCTTCATGGTCATGGTAATAGGGAAGAATACGTGGGTTGTGGTTTTTAATAGTGTCATTATCTTTTATTTAAAGGTTGGAAAATCAAAATGTGAATCCTCATTCATTGGCATTACCTAAGGTCAATCCATGATGACTTATAAGACAGTTCACTGTCCATCAGAAGCCTTCTCCTTTGGATTTAATTTTATTCATCAAATAATTGAACCTTCAAGCAAAACACATTGAAACGGATACACATGTACGAAAAGAGCCAAATATCATTCCAGCCCTATTAGACCAACCTTTTCAGGACAAAATCTCTCCCATTTTCAAAAAAGATCCTATTTGCTACTTTTTCGATAGATAAATTCTTGGGGAGCTCTACCTTGTTGTCCTTCAAAATTCCTGGAAAATCCTGCACAAACTTTCTTCTTAGCAAGTGGATCTGAGTGGAATCTTTAGAGGTCAGGATACTCTCAATCATCCCGTCGTAATCCGAACCAATACAAAGCATGTGACAGAGCACCTTTTCCACCCCATTTTGACTGTCCCACTGCCTTCCCAAAATCATACAATGCAGAATATGAAAAGCGAAATGTAAAAAATGAATCTCTCTGACATTGTTGATATTTTTATTGACCATCTTGTCCAATGCATCGGCATCCACACAATTTCTCCAGGCATATCCATGGGGCCTATTGCTTTGAAATCCACTGTCCTTACACTCGGCTAAAGAAACAAAGTCAGTATCAGTGACCCAATTGATGCCATTCCATATCCCTGCAGAGCCTGTCAGCACATTGTTGGTCACATGACCAGTTCCGGTTTTGAAAACACCCGAATAGCCTAAGACCCTTTGATCCAGCGAGATCCCCAAAAGCCCATCTGAGTCAAAAATCTCCTTAATGTCTTCATTGAAAAGGTTGATGGTACTGGCATTGAAACCTATCTGATCGTAGACCTTACCTTTTTTATATTTGATCGGCTTCCCAAGCCTGAAGCGCTGATGTTCACCGATTTTTCTTGACTCTAGTATATAATCTGTGAACCTCTCATCACTTTGGTCAAACCAAATACCTGTCAGCCCTCCATGAGAGCAAACTATCGGTGATGTTATACCTTCTGTTTTTCTCCATTTATAAAATTCCTTCCGGGCCACCACGCTCATATGTTTGGTATCGGTCAGAATTCCCCTTTCTTCAAGTGCCTTGATGATTTTCTTCCCTTCATTGGTAAGTCCATCACCGATTGGTCTCAATTCAACTTCCCTAAATCCGCTTGCCCGCATCCCATCCATGGCGTAGGCCTGATTACAAAAAATCTGGTTGCTATTGTCTATGTGGGTGATATTGATAGATACGATTTTGATCGGGTAATCTTCCAATAGCGCATCAAGATTACGGATGGTTTTATCAGCCCCATTGGCCAGCTGATCTCCTTTGAGGTCCGAGGCCAGACAATGCAGGCCTTCTACGGTAAAAGCCAGGTTGAGTGTATTATTTTTGTCAGGATCAAAATCCACCTTCTTTTTCAATAACTGATACTTCCTGCCTTTGGGATCCTCCATTTTCAAAAGCTCGAGGTCATTTCTGACTACATCGATCGGATTTTTCTCGTTGATCAGTTCGTGAAATCTCCTGAAGCTCAAAATCTTTCCAAAACCTGTCCCCTGTTTTTTTTCCAGAAGATTCATAAAAACGGTTTTTTGCTCAATGGCTTTTAGGAGACCTTTGTCCGGATAAAATAAGGCCACCATGGCCAATTGGTAATTGGAATTTAGAAGTTGATCAGGAGAGGATTGGGACACAAATGTTTTTTCAAACATGGCCTTGCCCAGACAACGGTGCAAAAAACTTAGCCCTTCGGAGATATCCGAGAAAGTAATGGTGGACCATGGATTGGTCGGGTCGTCCTGAAGAGAGAATTGGCTCTTCATGGTAATATGAAGGTGAGAATCAAAATATTTTTCCATGACAACAAAATTTAAAACTAAACAACTAACTGAAAATGAAATACTTACTTCTATCAAAAATACAAATTTTAAAAATTGGGTGATAGGCTAAATGAACAAAGTTTTGGTTTGGATTAGAATTATAACCCATACACTTTCCATTTAGCGGAAAACATACCCGACTAAGTTTTCAAAAAAAGCAATCATTGGCTACTTTCGTCGGATGAATTCGGGAGAAAGTATTTATGAGTCTTTGGGAGAGGAAAAGATCAAGTCCTTGGTTCACGAGTTTTATATTCAGGTAAGACAGACTCCTGATTTAAGAAAACTCTATCCGGATGAAGACCTCACCGACGCCGAAGAAAGGCTGTTTTTATTTTTGCTGCATGTCTTTGGAGGTCCTCACACTTATCTGGAGAAAAGAGGTCATCCCATGCTCAGAAGAAGACATTTTCAATGGGCTATTGATGGAAAAATGCGAAATCTTTGGCTCAATTGCATGTTTAAGGCAATGGACAAAACAGAAATGGACATTCCTGTCAGAGAACAAATGATGTCCTACTTCATTAAGGTAGCCAACCATATGATCAACAAAGAATGACGCTACTCAGAAGGATATATACCTTATATGCAGGACTCCTGTTCTTGATCAGCTTTCTGATCCTTTTCCCGGTGTTTCTCACCTGTATCTGGATCCCTCATTGGGAAGCTTATGGCAGAAAGGTCAATCAATTCTGGGCAAAGGTTTATTTCACATTAATCTTTTTGCCCATAAAAATTGAAGGCAGGGAGCACATCCGAAAAGGGCAATCTTATGTATTTGCGGCCAATCATTTTTCCTACATTGACATTGCCATGAGTGGTTTTTTCCCTGGAGATGTGGTCTACATCGGCAAAAGCTCCATCAGAAAGATCCCACTGTTTGGATATTATTTCAGTCGCTTACATATAGCTGTAGACCGTAGCAGTCTCAAGAGCCGTGGAGAGGTATTGTTAAGGGCAAAAAAACACATCAACAAGGGAAGCAGCATTGTCATTTATCCAGAAGGAGGAATTACAAGTACCAATCCACCATTGATGAGCAAATTCAAAGATGGGGCATTCAGCCTTGCCATTGACAAACAAATCCCCCTGATTCCTGTCACCTTATCATATAATCATTTAATTTTGCCTGATGACGGGAAGCTTCTTTTGAATTTTAAAAGAGGGAAAATTGTCATTCACCCTCCTATTCCAACGGTGGGAATGACTGCCCGGCAGGTACCGGAACTAAAACAAATGTGTTTTGATACCATCCAAAGCCAATTGTGGAAAGACAATCCTGAAACAATAAAATCTATATAAACACGTAGTTGTTAATGTCGTATATCTCCCTTTCAAGTGAAATCTCGGGAAAGAGAGAACAGTTCGACCAAAAGTATAAACCAAATGAAAGTAGACCTAAACACAGTGAAAAAAATGGCCCATCTGGCCAGACTGGAATTTGATGAAACAGGAGCTGAGAAAATCAAAAATGACATGAGTCAGATTCTGGATTGGGTGGACCAGCTCAATGAAGTAGATACCGAAGGGATTGAACCACTTACCACCATGTCTTCTGAGGTAAATGTACTTCGTGCAGATGAAGTAGGAGAACATCTAGCTCATGACAAGGCTCTTTCCAATGCTCCACAAAAAGATTCTGACTACTTCAGAGTTCCCAAAGTTCTTGAATAAAAAAGTATTAAAATTTCCCATAGATGGATAAAACCTTATTCAAAGGCCTCCCGATAGTCCTGGCGACTATAGGAGGCCTTTTCACAATTTTCAGCTTTTTCATATGGGACCATGGCATCCTTCCGGTAGTGCCGGGAATCTTTACAGAAGCCACTGAAGTCCCTTTGGATTTCATTCAGCTTGGATATGAGTTGTTTCCCTTGGAATTGGACAATTTCCTGATTTTTCAAAACTATGAATCCCTACCTCCGGCAACTTATCCTTTGGTCAGCCTGGCCTTTGGTCTGCTAGTCTGGATTTTGCTCAATTTGTCATTTGCGCTGATATCTGGTTTGAGGGGCTTATACTTCATCGGTGCCACAGCCTTGCTCATTTTTATGTTGACATTCAGTGGTATCAACGGGCTGAACATTGGAGGATTATCCAGCAATTACGCCCTTATTGCCATGATCTGTGGTACTATAATACCCGTGGTGCTGATTTCGTTTTTTGCTGAAAAATGGTCCTTACCATTACGGTTTGCGGTTATTTTCCTGATCAGCACGAGTACCCTCTTAACTTTGGTTTTCCTTTCTGACATTTCCCAACCTTTGCATTGGGTCGCAGAAAACCTGAGTATTCCTGCGGCCATAGTATCGGCACTTTTTCTCTTGCATATCGGAAATGCGTTTTTGACAGGCACAACTGTGTTTTTGATAAAACTCAACAAAGGAACCTCACTAAAAATCACCTGGCATATTCTGGCTGTTTTTGCCCTGTATTTCCTATTGGTTTTGTTTACACTACTGGACATTATGGGCGAGGTAAATCTCCCCTTCCCCACCGTTCCGCCCATCATACTGATGTTGATCAGTGGAAGCATGGGCTATGCTGTGCTAAAGCTTAAACTTTCCCAGTCGGTGAACCAGTTTGGAAGTCCCTTTCTGGCACTTTCTTTATATCTGGTTTCTTTTGCCATAGCCTTGCTTACCTGGGGGAAAGCGGGCTTTTCAGAAAACCAACCGCTTTACGAATTCTTCAACCACTTTTTTCTTTATGGTCAGATTGCCCTTATACTCTTGTTTTTCATTTACCTGATGTCAAATTTTTCTCAGGTGCTGAATTCAGGAACAGATGTAGAAAAGATCCTTTTCAAGCCCCAGTTTTTTGCTTATTTCCACATGAAAATCGGTTCCATCATGGCCCTGGTCATTTTGGTCATTTTTGCAGATGCGATCATAGCTATACAGCTTTCATCGGCAAGTACCAATATACATGCGGATTATTATTATCAATCCGGCAGACCTTTGGAAGCGGCCATTTTATATGAAAACAGCTGGGAGCAATTCAGAAGAAACCAAAAAGCCAAAAATGCCGCCGCCCACCTGCGTTTTCAACTGAGAGAACCAAGCAGGGCAATGGAAAATCTCTATGAAGCCTTTGATGCCGCGCCAACGGTCCCCAATACCCTTTTGCTGAGTTCCAGACTTCATCAGATGGATAGGGTTTTTGATGCTGTGTTTTATTTGGAAAAAGGATTGGAAATCTACCCTGACAATGCTTACCTGAAAAATAACCTCGGCCTGCTTTATTCCAAACTCAACAGACCCGTGGATGCCATCAGTACACTTCAGACCATCCCGGGAAATCTAGATGTAAGTCTCTCCAATGCTTTGGCACTGGAAGTCAAACATGGCCTGTATTATGAGGAAATTGAGGCATCATCCAAGGAACAGATATACAGGCTGAATTATCTGGTTTATGCCAATAAAAGAGGTGATTTTGCACCTTTTGAAATGAAGGTTACCGATCTTCCAGATAACTTCCACCTCAAGACCGCTACCCTTCGAAATCAGTGGAGTAATAAAGTTACTACTCCTATCCAGGAGGACCTTGCCCTATTGGACAGCTTGATTGCCCAGCAGGAAATGAGTTTTGAGGAAAGGAATTTTAAAGAATCCCGTCTTTTGAGAACCTTTCAGGAAGGGATGCTTAACGAAACATTAAAAAATCTTAACGGAATGGCCCTATCCTACCCCAATTCTGCCGGCTATTATCATAGCTTAGCCGCTCAGATCCTGATAGGACAGTGGGATTTGGAAAAAGCTGCAAGAGACATTATGGTAGCTGTGGACAAGGGTTATGAGAGCATTCAACCTTATCATTTGGCTACATTATATTACGGCGGAAAACCCATTGAGGCAATTCAGGTTCAAAGCAGGTTTGAAAAAGCTTTTCCTGAATGGATGAGATGGGATGATAATGGGGTTTTGGGAGAAAACGAAATTACAGGGTTTTATGAAATGGCAGCCAGGTTCCATGGAGCATTACCGGAAGTTTTTTTGAGTGATTTTGAAAAAATCTCAGATGCCAAATTAAAAGCCCAATATGCCAATGCCATAATGAAGCATAAAATCCATTGGCTGGACAAGGCAACATTCCAGAGGTTATTACCAAAACTTGCCGAAGCTTTGGCAGGCTTGTATGAGGAAAAGGAGCTTTCGGAGTGGTATTCCTTTGTTTATGGGGAAAAAACCCTGCCTTCAGAAATTTCTGAGGCTTTGAAAATAAAAAATGAAATATGGACCAACGCTTACTACGGCCCTTTGATCTGGAAAAAATATCAGGAAACCGAAGAAGCCATGATCCGTTATGAATTACTTCAGGAGGCTACTCAATTCAACAAAGACCCAAAGCTTTGGATTCTTTTTGTGAAAGAGAGCAGGAAATTGGGACTGGACAATTATGCCAGTACTGCCCTGCAGACCATGCAGGAATGGCTGAGTACCGATCAGATCGAAAAACTCCAGATGGAGCATTTATAAAACCTCTTATAGTAAAAAAGACAAATCCTTTTACCTTTAGTTACTTTTGAATTAACTTGTTTCCAAAATCATCAGCATGAAAAAAATCATAGAAACCAAAGATATACAAAAGACATACAGAATGGGCAGCGAAGAAGTCCGTGCCCTTAAATCTGTGTCCATTGTAATCAATAAAGGAGAGTATGTGGCTTTTATGGGACCATCTGGCTCAGGAAAGTCTACCTTGATGAATATCATCGGATGTCTGGATACCCCAACCGCAGGAACCTACATTCTCAATGAGAAGGATGTGAGTGACATGAGCGAAAATGAGTTGGCTGAGATCAGGAACAAAGAAATCGGTTTTGTATTTCAGACTTTCAACCTTTTGCCAAGGGCCAGTTGCCTTGAAAATGTGGCTTTACCGCTGATCTATGCCGGCTTTGGAAAAACTGAGAGAGAAGAGAAGGCATTCAAGGCTTTGGATAGTGTAGGATTGGGCGACAGGGTACATCACAAGCCCAATGAGTTATCTGGGGGTCAGAGACAGCGTGTAGCCATCGCTAGGGCACTGGTAAATGATCCTAGTATTATTTTGGCAGATGAGCCTACAGGTAACTTGGACACCAAGACTTCCTACGACATTATGGAACTCTTCCATGAACTGCACCAAAAAGGAAATACCATCATCATGGTAACCCATGAGGACGATATTGCACATTATGCCCATAGAGTAGTCCGCTTGCGGGATGGTCTGGTAGAGACTGACACCCTCAACCCTAACCCTACACGCGGCAAAGCAGTAATGGCAACAGAATAGACACTGATTACGGTTTTTGTAAATAGATTGCTATTTTTGCGCCTGATAGATCATTTGAATTTTTCCAGATTGGAAATCCTTTATGAAAATATATACCAAAACAGGCGATACCGGCAAAACTTCCCTATTGGGTGGCAAGAGGGTTTCAAAAGCTGACTTGAGAATAGATGCTTATGGAACTGTGGACGAACTCAACAGCTTCATAGGCTTGCTACGGGATCAGGAAATCAACCAGAAGAGGGAGGACCTTCTCAAAGAAGTACAGGACAGACTATTTACTATTGGGGCGACTTTGGCCACAGAGCCTGGAAAAACCAATGTAAAAAGACCTGACCTGCACAATGAAGATCTGGAAGTTTTGGAAAAGGAGATTGATGCCATGGAGTCCCAACTTCCCCCACTAAAGCACTTCATACTTCCTGGTGGTCATCAGGTAGTTTCCTATTGTCACATTGCCAGAACCGTATGCAGAAGAACAGAGCGCTGCGTAATAGATCTGATGGAGGTGGAAGAAGTGGATGAAATCATTGTAAAATATTTAAACAGACTTTCTGATTACCTTTTTGTTCTGGGAAGAATGGTTTCCCAAGAGCTGGGAGTGGAAGAGGTCACTTGGAAGCCGAGAATTTAATAGCTTATGAAAACGACTTTACAAATAGACATCAAAAAAACGGAGGAATCGAGACTTCCTGAGACCGATTTTGACAACTTGGTATTTGGCCAATCCATCAGTGACCACATGTTTGTGGCAGATTATGAAGGTGGCGAATGGAAAAATCTGAGGATAGAGCCTTATGCACCTCTTCATTTAAACCCTGCAAATGCCACGCTGCACTACGGTCAGTCAATATTTGAAGGAATGAAGGCTTACAAAAATGTGGAAGGGGAAATTCTTCTTTTTAGACCTGATGCCAACCAAAAACGTCTGAATGAATCAGCGCAGAGAATGTGTATCCCGGAAGTTCCTGAGGAAATCTTCATGGAAGGACTTTTTCAGCTCTTGGATTTGGATAGAGATTGGGTTCCTGCCAAAGCAGGTGCTTCTCTTTATATCAGACCATTTGTGTTTGCTACAGATGATTACCTGGGAGTAAGACCATCTGAAAAATATAAATTCATGATCTTTACCTGCCCTGTAGGCCACTATTACTCCAAGCCAGTAAGTGTCAAAGTAGAAACCAAGTACACCCGTGCTATTGAGGGTGGAACTGGCTATGCCAAAGCAGCCGGAAACTATGCTGGATCGCTTTACCCGGCTTTGCTGGCTCAAAAAGAAGGATTTGACCAATTGCTCTGGACTGATGGAAAAAACCATCAGCACATTGAGGAAAGTGGTACCATGAATGTGATGTTCATGATAGATCAGACCTTGGTCACTGCACCTACCAACACAGGAACCATTCTTAAAGGAATTACAAGAGATTCCGTCCTCACCCTCGCCCGTGAAGCAGGTGTAAATGTGGAAGAGAGATTTTTGAAAGTAGATGAACTTGAAAATGCCTTGAAAGAAGGCAGGCTAAAAGAGGCTTTTGGTACCGGTACCGCTGCGACTATTGCCCATATTGCCAAGATCAATGTCAATGGCAAAGATTACATCCTTCCGGAGAAAAACGACAATGCTTTTTCCAATCAGGTATTAAGGAAGCTGGACGCCATCAAATATGGATTGGAGCCCGACACTCATGAATGGATCCAAAAAGTTTGAGCGAATACTGAAATTTTATAATCTAAAGACCGTTCTTTTCCAGCACGGTCTTTATTTTTATCAACATTTTGACAAGAATTCACTTTGCTTAAAAGCATGTCTATAAAACAAAAACTCAACACTTTGCTAATAGTTGCCTTGTGCTGCATCTGTGGGCTATTGTCATTTCCGGCCCAAGCTCAGGAAGTTTCAGAGAAATTCGTTCTTTTAAAAAGAGGCAACAATCAAAAGAACCAGATCAAATTCCGAGTTGGAGAAGTCTTTGAATACAAAGTAGCCGATTTTGATTTTTTTATTCAGGATGTGATTGTGGACATCCAAAGCGATATCATTGTGCTAAGAGAAAACATCCTCAAGCCGGAGGATGTATTGGAAGTCAATATTTATGACAAAGACGAAAGAAATCAAACCCTGAAAAACATTTCCCAACTGGGAATGGGAGGAGGAGTTCTGTTTTTGACAGGATTTGCCCTGACCAGTTTGATACAGGATGGAAACCTCAATCAGCTGGAAGGCTCTTGGCCAATTCCTGTAGCTCTTTTCAGCGCCGGATTGGCGATGAATTATGTACGGTACAGAACCTTTAAGCAAAAAAGAAGGAACAAAATCCAGTTGATTATCCTTTATGAGGATTGAAAAGAAATAGGTTAAGAGCAATATTTTACCGACTTTTGCAGGGCAAAAAAATTAAAACCAATTATGACATCAGACCAGTTGAAAGACTTGAAAGCCCGTGTTTCGGCTTTGAGGAGGTATCTTTGACTACGACAAGAAGAAAGCTGAAATAGAAGATTTAGAGGCTGTATCAGCTCAGCCCGATTTTTGGAACAACCCAGACGAAGCAGAAAAAACAATGAAGCAGATCCAGATTAGAAAAGGCTGGACAAATTCATTTGAATCTGTGGAAACCTTACTCCAAGACCTGGAAGTCCTGTATGACTTCTACAGCATGGATGAGGTTTCGGAAGAAGAAATCAAAACTGAGTACAAAAAGGCACTCAATGCCGTGGAAGAGCTTGAGCTCAAAAAGATGCTCGGGGGGGAAGAGGATCAACTCAATGCCCTTTTGGAAATCAATCCCGGTGCCGGAGGAACAGAAAGCAATGACTGGGCTTCAATCCTTATGAGAATGTACATCATGTGGGGCGAAAAAAACGGTTACAAAGTCCGTGAAGTAGACCTTCAGGAAGGTGAAGTAGCCGGAATCAAATCCGTCACGCTTGAATTTGAAGGTCCTTTGGCCTATGGGTTTCTGAAATCAGAATCCGGAGTACACCGACTGGTAAGGGTTTCTCCATTTGATTCCAATGGCAGAAGACATACTTCATTTGCCTCGGTATATGCTTATCCTGTGGTAGACGACTCTATCGAAATCGAAATCAATCCTGCAGATGTGGAGCTACATACTTCACGTTCAGGAGGTGCAGGTGGTCAGAATGTAAACAAGGTGGAGACCAAGGTACAGTTGACCCATAAGCCTACAGGTATCGTGGTAGTCTGTCAGATCGAGAGGTCGCAGCTTGCCAACCGGGAAAAAGCCATGCAGATGCTAAAATCCCGTCTCTATCAAATGGAGATGGAAAAGAGAAATGCAGAGCGGGCAAAAATCGAATCCGGTAAAATGAAGATTGATTTTGGATCGCAGATCCGGAATTATGTCCTGCATCCCTACAAGTTGGTCAAAGATGCACGTACAGGGCATGAAACCTCAGATGTACAGGCAGTACTTGATGGCGGCTTAGGCGAGTTTATCAAAGCTTATCTCTTGGCTCAAAGCGAAGAAGAGGCCAATAAAGAGTAAAAACCAAACTATTTCCAGGGCCGCAGGCTCTGGAAATTCTTTTTGGTATCAAAAATTTCCAAGCAGCATTTGGGTAATTGATTCATGAAATTTCTTCCTCCCTTTTTCAATCTCAATTTTTTTGTGCTCTGCCTGAGCTCATTTTTGTTTTTTGCCAGCTTCAATATGATCATTCCCGAGCTTCCTGCCTATCTTACTTCATTGGGCGGAGAGGATTACAAAGGCTTGATCATTTCCCTGTTTACTCTGACAGCTGGCTTATCACGTCCCTTTAGCGGAAAGTTGGCAGACAAAATCGGCAGGATCCCTGTCATGGTAGTTGGTGCTGCTATCTGCTTCTTAGTAAGCCTCCTCTACCCTATCATCACATCAGTTGCTGGATTTTTGTTTTTGCGTTTTGTGCATGGTTTCTCTACCGGTTTCACTCCTACGGGCACCTCGGCTTATGTTGCTGATATTGTTCCTTTCAACAGGCGTGGAGAAGCCATGGGAATACAATCCTTATTTGGCTCTCTAGGAATGGCAGCAGGTCCGGCACTTGGAGGCTACATTGCCAGCATTTGGGGGATTGAACCCTTGTTTTATACTTCAGCTGGATTTTCCATACTTTCCATTTTGGTCATCTTCAGACTTAAAGAAACTGTAAGCCAAAAAGAACCCATGAGGATGGGGCTTTTTAAACTGAACAGACATGAAATTATAGAAAAGCGGGTATTGGTTCCTTCTCTGGTACTGCTGCTTACAGTATTTTCCTTTGGTACAGTACTTACAATAATTCCGGACTATTCCGATTATCTGGGCATCAAAAACAAGGGACTCTTTTTTGCAGTTTTCACCCTTTCTTCTCTGGGCATTAGGATCATAGCGGGAAAAACATCAGATCGGTACGGAAGGATACCTGTGATGAAAGTAGCCACGCTGTCCATGGCCATTTCAATGGTGTTGATTGCTTTTGCCCAAACCAAGATGATGCTCTTGTTTGGTGGCGTAATATTCGGGGCATCTGTTGGAATGAATTCACCGACCATATCCGCATGGACCATTGATCTTTCGTTGGACGCATTTAGGGGGCGCGCTTTGGCTACCATGTACATTGCTCTGGAGGCAGGTATAGGCATAGGGGCGCTTGTTTCAGGCTATGTATTTGCCAACAAGGCTGAAAATTTCCCTCTTGTTTTTTCCATTGCGGCATGCACTTCAGTTTTAGCTTTTATTTACCTTTTTACATTGCCAAAAAAACAACAGTATTTGGTTCCTGCGGATAATGAAAGTGTGGCTAAAGATTAAGCACTACGGTAAAGCTGAAGTTTTAAACGTCAGAACTATTGAAAACGAAAACTTAAAGACAATTTCACATTGATTTCTTGTCTGAAAAAGGCAAAAAGCTTACCTTAAAGAAAAAACCAAATTGAAGAGTTTCCTGATTTTTATTAGTTTGATTCTCCTGAGTCATTGGGGAAAATGTCAAGAGTACAAGAGTAGCTTTGAAGTGGAAGTGGACAGGTATTCGGAGAACTACTCCGTGTATCAGACAGGTTCAAAAATCACTGGAATCTGGAGTATCAGAAAAAGAACCATAGGCAATAACAGAGAAGCAGAGTTTTTTATCCTTAACCAAAATCTGGAACCTGAATTTCAAGGTGAGTTTTCTCTACCAGACCATCAGGATTTACAATGGGCGGATGTATCAGGTGAAAAGTTGGTCCTTCTTACCCACTACACTTTGAAAACCATACAGTCTTTTATTGATCAGCTTTCACTGGTATCCATTGACGCCAATTCTTCACAGCTATCAATCATACCATTTCAAAGCGCTGACCTTTCTGAAATAGTGGATTTCCACACTTTTACCAACCATAGTCTGATCTTGGCCCGAAATTCGGCTGGTTTGGTCCTACAAGCAGTTGATCACCATTTACCTGAAAATACAAGGCGGAAAATGATTTTTGACAACAGTTATGAAATCCTTTCAGCCAATAAATCGGAAAAGGATAAAAGCTTGACCATTCTGGCCCGAAAAAAGGATTACAATCAAAAAGACATTCTTTACTCTGTTTCGGTATCTGAGGAAGGTGAACTTTTGGAAAAAGCTGACTTTGACCTTTTACAGGATAAACGAGTCAATTATAGAAATGCACTTTTTATCAGACAGGGTGATGACCGGATTTATAGTGGCGTATTCGGCCCAAGAAATAATGAACATAGCTCGGGCATCATGAATGCCTCGATCAATGAATTCGAAGAGTATTCGCTAAATGAATATTTTTTCAATGAATTACCTGACTTTTATAAAGGTGTCGATACCAGCAGCCCCATGCACCGAAAAAAAAGAATGGACAGAAGAGTTAAAATCGGCAGGGTTCCGGTTTTAAATGAAACCTTTCAGCTTTGGGATTTACGGTCATCCGCATCAGGGACCTGGCATCATTTTGAACAGTTCACTTCCCGATTCAAATACGAAACAGACTATCAAAGGACCTATATTAAGAGCTTTTCCCAAAGAAACAGGTTTTTCGGAAACAACCGTTTTGCAAGAGAATTGCCACAAATAGCGGGAGGATATAAAACCGGAAATAGGCCATTTCGACCAATGAGTGAATTCACACCTTATGCAGCACACCTTATAGAATTGGATGAAAACCAGCAAGTAAAACATCATTATAGGGTTCCTTTAGCTGCTGAATTACAGTTTCTCCCTATGCCTTCAGGAACATTCTTCCAAAATGAAGATAAAGTACTCTATGCTTTTTACGATGGTAAAACAATAAGATCTTCGTATTTTGAAAAAGGAATTACCCGCTTTCTCAACAGTACCATTCCTTTTGACCATGATCAAAAAAATGTGGAGTCCAGCAGTATTAAAACTTTCTTTACCGAAGAAGGTGCCTTATTGGTGACCGGCAAAGGGCGACTGACAAATAATGATGGAAACCGAAGGACAGTTTTCTTTGTGGAAAAATATGTTTTTTGATTTTTTTTTGATAAGTGGCAATCATAATTCCTATTGGAAAAATTCAATTTTAAGTACAACAGAAAAGTAACCAACTAATTAATAAAGAAATTTTTTTGTTTAAAGAATTACGACTTTACCCCTCTTTTTTTAACGTTTTACATTGTAGTAGAAAATTATAACTTAGATGGCCGTTTATGTCATCTGTATGCTGAGTTGGAAAAAAAATATTGTCAAATTTTATTTACTATCTGTAGCACTTAGCATCATTTTACTTTTGGTAGGACAATACCAGTTTTTCATCTTTTCCAAGATATTCATCCTACCCTCCTTGATGTTTTTGATTTTCCAATGCTATCAACAATCCAACCATAAGCTCATCCCCATTTTATTGGTTTCCACTTTTTTCTCCTTTATGGGAGACGTTCTCATAGCGATCAAAGTCTATGAAGATTTATTTAAGATGATAAGCCTAAGTAGTTTTTTGGTGGCACAGGCGGGATATGCATATATGTTTTTCACTTCATACCAGTTCAATAATGACAGACAAAAGATCTCCCTAAAAAAGCGCTGGCCTGAGTTTCTTTCACTGATTCTTATAGTGTTTTTCACGATTTCAGTTACCCAGGAAATGGGCGAGTTTTATGTCTTGGGAATCATTTACGGAATGATTGCCTGCGTGAGTATGGTATTGGCATTGGACAGAAGGTTTTATGTAAGTTTTAAAAGCTATTTGCTTGTACTTTTGGGCTTGATTTTATTTTATCTAAGTGACATACTTGCAGGTCTTGATTTAGAATTGACAGACACTTTTACACATGTAGGAATAATATTATCATTTGCCTTTGGGCATTATTTAATAGTCAGTGGGATTTTTCTCCAGGTGAAAGAAGATACCAAAAAAACAAAAGCATCCGATTCGGATGCTTCGGATGCTTTTCTTTGATTGTCTATCGTAGGGCGTGCTGAAAAACGCCAACTGGAGAATAAATGCTTTAAATTTTGATGAATATCCCGTTTGTCAAGTATTTTCTTTTTAAGCAGGTGCACGCTTATTCAATGATATAGCTTGATTTCCGTGCTCCTTAAAATTTCAAAATTCGAAATTTTAAGGCTAGTCTCAGGCATACCATCTTCTTCATTGGGCTCACTCGAAGTATAAGCATACATCTTCATTCGCCCGCTTTGAATCTGGCATACCTGAGACTTTTTCAGCAAGCCCTATCGTAAGATTACCAATTTTTAAGGTAAAATTGTGGCCTTGGAATTGGCAAGATTTCTTTTTGTCTTCCATTGAAGTAAGTTACGTTCTCTCCATCAAAAAACGCTCCTTCTTCCAGCATTACCCTTACTTCTTTGTTCCATTCTTTGACAAAGACCACGGCATTTAATTCAATGGCATAGGCTGTATTTGGATAAAGAGGATAATCCCCAGCACCCGGGGTATCTCCTTGATTGTCCCACATGCCTATAGTAGGCCCTGAAGCATGACCATGTGTGCCAAGGGGATGGGAATAAATGCTGCCATTTATTCCTTCCCTTTCCATGATTTTGCGGGTTTCCCTAAGAATCTCATTGCCAGTTCTACCTGTTTTGAACTGAGAGGTTAGGATATCCTGCAGCCTGTTCCCTACCTTAAAGGCGTCCACAAGATACTTGGGCACTTCATTTTCTCCGGGCTTAAGCACATAAGCGAGCTGTTGTGTATCTGTGTTTAATCTGAGGTAAGTAATACCGAAATCTATATGTAAAAGGTCTCCAGGCATGATCACTTGAGTATCGGGATTGACTGCAAATGACCTCAAATGCTCCTGTGAGCCCTCGTCAGATCGCTGAATGTCTACTGTTGGGTGAAACCAAGTGTCCAGTTTCAATTCTTTGATCCGTTCCCTATACCACCATTGCACATCTTCGGTAGTGGTCACTCCTGGAGTGATTACTGCCTCTGATAGGCCTTCTTGAATGATACTGTTCGCAATAGATTGTATATGGCGATAGGTGGCCATTTCCGAAGGAGTTCTTGTTTCTAACCAGCCAACAGCCAGCTTTTCAGCAGAAGTAATCCTGTCATGAAAATCACCTGGTAGCTGCTTCAAGAATGCATTGTATTCTGTAAGGTTTAGCCCATCTGCATGTCCATAACTATCGGAAATGTTCATGCCTATTTTTTGGGGATTTTTCTCCACGATCAAATCGACGAGTGCTTTCCATTGGTCTGGCTGACTTTCGGGATTCCATGCTTTTTTGAAGGCTTTTCCCACATCATATCTGGCTACGGCAAGGGTTTCTACTTTTTTAGAATCAGGAGCTTTGTACATGACCAGCATGGTCCGTCGTCTGGCAGCATGCCAAGTTCCAGGTAGGAATGTCCTGATGACCGGGTCTTCATTGTATTCTCTTGATATCAAAACCCACATATCCAAATCTGCACGGTCCATAAGCTCCGGCAAAAGATTGTCAATTCTTTCGTTAAGCCATTGATCTACTACAGTGGCCTGTTGTCTTTGGGTAAGCACATGGTGCTTTTGGGCTTCAGCTAACTGAAATATTCCCAAAAAGCAAAGTGCCAAGAGTACAGTTTTTCTCATAAAGTTTATAGTTTAGGATTGTATGATGCATCTTTCATTTTCGAGAAGCTTGGACATTTCTTCTTTCCCCCAGCCTTTCTTCATGGCTTCCATTTTTTCTACATGATCTTTCTTGAGCTTTTTTCTAAAAATAGCTTCTACAAATCTCCTCACATCGGTCTTGTTTTCTAAAATCAACTTAGGAACCTTCATTGGCTTATCATCTTCCCCTTTGGCCACCATCGTAAAGTAACAGGTATTGGTATGCGTGACACTTCCGGATTTCACATCCTCAGCGATCACTTTTATACCGATGACCATAGAACTGTTCCCCACATAATTTACCGATGCTTTCATGGAGACAAGATCACCCACGGCTACAGGTTGAAGAAAATCAACCGTATCTACTGAGACAGTCACACAGTATGCACCACTGTGTTTGCTTGCAGCAGCAAAGGCTACTTTATCCATCAATGAAAGCAGTATGCCTCCATGTATTTTCCCTCCAAAGTTTGCATAAGAAGGAATCATCAATTCTGTAAGGGTAGTCCTAGAAAAGTCTACTGTTTTGGCTTTCTCTTTTTCCATAATTCATTCGGAAAATAGGAAAGAATACCAGAATTAAAAAGTCAAGTTACAGGACTGAACCTGTTTTGTTGGCTTTGATGAAGTTTTTTACTTAGAAAATGGAACCTATACAGCAACAACGCTCCTGTCACGGTGAGTCCGGTCAGGAGACCTATCCAAATACCTACTTCATCCATGCCCATGGAAAACGCAAATACGTATCCCAATGGCAAACCAATCACCCAATAGGCAATCAGGGTCACAATAGTCGGTATCTTGACATCAGACATCCCCCTCAGTGCTCCCAGTCCCACCACCTGAATACCATCAGACAGTTGGAACAGTCCGGCAATGATCAACAAAGTAGCACTCATTTTGATCACTTCCATATCGTCAATGTATAGGGAAGGAAGAAATTCCCTGAATGCAATAAATATGACTGCAGAGACCGACATAAACATTGCCACCATTGCAAAAACAGTGAACCCTGCCTCTCTCAGACTTTGAATGTCTTTTCTGCCCAACTGATTCCCAACCCTGACCATTGCAGCAGATGATAGCCCCGAGGCCATCATGTAGCTGATCGAAGCAAGGTTGATGGCAATTTGATGGGCAGCAAGTGCATTGACTCCTATCCAGCCCATCATGATAGCTGCCGAACTGAACGCCCCTACCTCAAAAATAAACTGAAAGCCGGTAGGTACTCCTATTCTCAGCATTTTGGAAATCATAGGAAAACTTAAATGTTTGAAACCAAAGCTCAACTCAAAAGGCTTGTACCTTTTGGATTTCCAGACATAATAAGCGATAGCAAGGCCCATCAAAACCCTCGAAATCAAAGTAGCCCAACCCGCCCCATTTAACCCCATTGCAGGAAAACCCAGATTTCCATAAATCAAAACCCAGTTTAAAAACACGTTGAACCCGTTGCAGACCAATGTGATGTACATAGCCTGCTTGGTCTGGGAAAGGCCTTCGGCAAATTGCTTGAATGTCTGAAAAAACATAAACGGCAACAAGGAAAGTGTAATGATGGCAAGATATGGAACTGCCAATACCACTACTTCTTCGGGCTGATTGAGGTAATGGAGCATTGGAGAGAAAAATACGATAATCAGAAACAAAACAACACCCGTAAGCATATTGATAATGAATCCATGATTGAAGACCCTTGAAATCCTTTTGGGCTTTTTGTTTCCATCCGCCATTGCCACTAGAGGCGTAATGGCCATCGATACCCCAATACCAAACATGAGAACTACAAAGAAGATACTATTGGCCAAAGATGCTGCTGCCAGCGGTTCTGCACCAAGCCTGCCTACCATCATACTATCGGCAACCCCCACCAGTACCTGACCTAGCTGGCTCAACATTACCGGATAAGCCAGGTAAAAGGTTTTGGAAAAATTATCTTTAAAATTGAGCATTATGGAATCCGAATATCAAAATCAGTACAAAGATATCAGAGATTTTTGAGCCGGGCGACTTTCAATAGTCCTGCTATGGAAATTGAGTCGGTAATCTCTCCGTTCATTACTTTTTCTACAGCCTCTGATAATGGCAAGCGCAATATCTGCAGCTGCTCTGTTTCCTCAAACTCGGTTTCCCCTTGGGTCAACCCCTCTGCCAAAAACACAAAGCCTTCTTCATCGGTTACGGAATTTGAGGTGTGGATTTTCATGATATTGGTCCATTTCTCAGCAGACAGTCCGGTTTCTTCTTTCAATTCCCTCTGGGCAGATTCCAACACATCGGTACCCAAAGGCCCGCCTCCCATGGGAATTTCCCAAGAATACTCGTTGAGGGTGTACCTAAACTGACCTACGAGCCATGTATAACCTTCATCATCCAATGGAACAATGCCCAAAGCTTTATTTTTAAAGAATACTTTTCCATATATCCCGTCTTTTCCACTTGGGATAACAACTTGGTGTTCTTCAAGCCTGATCCAAGGATTGTCGTAGATTTCCTTTTTTGATTTGGTTTTCCAAGGGTTTTCCATAATGACAAACATAAAAAAAGGGTGACTTCAAAGCCACCCTAATGATTTTGAATATTTTTTTTGCTTATGCAGGGATAGGCAACACTTTGCTATCCTTGAAAGTGGAAAGAATTACCATTGACTGCATAGAGTCTACTTCCTTGATTTCAGAGACTTTCTCCAACATCAATTTTTGGTATGCGGTAATGTCCTTAGCTATTATTTTCAGGATAAAGTCTCCTGTACCTGTGATGTGGTGACATTCTATCACTTCAGGAATCTGATTGATTTCTTTCATGAAAGCGTCAATATTTCCTTTGTTGTGACCAATAAGGCTCACCAAAACGTATGTGCTTACCCCAAGACCGATTCTTTCAGGATCCAATTTGGCGTGGTAGCTCTTGATAATACCGGATTGCTCCAGCTTTTTAACTCGTTCCAAGGTAGGTGCAGGTGACAATCCTATATCTTTGGAAAGCTGAGCATTGGTGATTTTGGCGTTTGCCTGTAAGATTTCAAGAATCTTTCGGTCTATTTTATCGAATTTCACTCTTACGCTATTATCCATGTTTAAATGATTTTCAAAATTTTATGTTGTGCAAAGTTAATATTTTTTAAAATTGTTTTAAAACAATTACCCACAAAAAACGAGCGCCTTTACGAAATATTGTTATTTGAATGCTTGATTTTTGTCTCTGATACAGTGCAAAATTTCCAAGTAATTGAAAATTTTCAAATTATCTCCTGTATTTATATGACCACCTACGGAATATTTAGATTAAAGTTTATTCTTTTTGATATATTCTCTGGCTTCTTTATGTGCAGGATGCTTTCTTTTGGCGTATTTCTTCACCTGATTAAAATATTGCTTGGCAGCTTTTTTGTCTTTATCCTCATTGGCCATTTTGCCGAGCGCGATAAGGGAGTACAGGTAGTACCCACTTTCCTGACTTTCCGATTCCTCTCCATAAGAGAGCGTCTTTAGGTAATATTTTTTTGCCTCACTCCTATTGTTGGTCCTTTCGTGGAACTGGGCGATATAAAATGCTGCGTACCTGCCACTGTTGGACTCATAGCCTGTCCATTTGGCGTCTATCCTTCTGAGGATTTCTTCGGAAATCTCTTTTGCTTCAAGCATTCTCCCTACTGTGTACAGCTGCCTGGCATAAGATCTGTGGAAATAAGGATTATTTGGAAACTTTTCATTAAGATACTCAGTAATTGCCAAAGCTTTGTAGGGCTGTTTTTCTTCAGCTCCATAAAGCCTGAAAAGAAAATACTGTGCTTCCACTCTGGCATAGAAGGCATTTTGCGCCACATCCTCCAGCTGCTTTAGTCCCAGGTTTTTATCTCCTTTAGGAAAAAGAGCCACCACAGGCTTTAAAATCGGGTAATTTTCAGGAATCCAAACTGAGAAGTAGTTGAAAAGTGCATCACCCAAAAGCAGTTCCGGATTGAGTTCCTCTTCACCTTTGGATAGATTAAGGTATTTCAGTGCATTCTTTCCTGCAAATGTGGCTTTGGTCCAGCTCTTCCTTTCACTCAAAAGCCTACCCTGAAAACCATAAGCACCTGCCAGAAAAAAAGCAGCTTCTTTATTGTCCGGATCCTGATCCAATTGCTTTTTGGCTTTATCGATCACCACATCCATCTGCTTCAAAAAGCGTCCGTCGTATTTTTTATTTTCTATATCCGGTGCAATTTTCCACCAAGTACTCAATCCCAAGAGAAAATCCGGTAATGGGTGCTCCGGGTATTGATATTGCATTACTTTAAAACCTCTCTCCGCCTTTTCGAAGTCAAAATTGTAGAGTGCGTTTACGTTTTCCGTGATCCTGAATTGTAACCCTTTGTCCAAAAGCAAATAGGGAGAACTCTCAGCCAACATGGTATCGATTGGCGGCTCCTGTGCCTCAGTAGCAGAATTTAGACCTACCCAGAAAACAAATAAATAAAGAGGGAATTTCAACATAATAATTTCAATAGTGCCGTAAAATTATGTGGTAATCCAAACAATAGTTTAGATTTGGCAAGAATTATTTAAGATTATGCCAAAACTTCACAGCCCAATCTCACAACGTATAGATTCGATTTTAGATTTCGACAAAAGGGTATTTTTTTTGATTTTGGTGATTTTGTTTTTGATAACAAGGATAATTATCAATGATATCATTCTCCAATCCATTCCAGGATATGAGAAATTGGAGTCAGAAGGCTCTTTATCCTACTTCCATATTTTCAATACACTGAATTATATTTGGACTCCCTTCTCCCTTCTTTGGAAGTTCACTTTGACTGCCTTTGTCATTTGGACAGGTTCATTCACATTTGGGTTTAAAGTATCTTTCAAAAAAATATGGGTAATTGTCATGGTCGGAGAAATTATTTTCCTTATCCCGGAGCTTATTAAAATCCTGATGTTTATGAACCCACCAACTAATGTCAACTACCTTGAGGTTCAAAATTTTTACCCCCTATCCTTATTTCAAATTATAGACCCTGCTGAAATCGATCCGAAATTCTATTATCCACTTAAAGCAATCAACATTTTTGAGTTGATTTATATCGTCTTTCTCGTTTTAGGCTTCCACACAGTCAGCTTTAGAAGTGTAAAAGAATCAACCATTGTAATTATTTTTAGCTATGTTTTATTTTTCGTGCTTTGGCTAGTCTTTTACATCCTGGTGTATAAAGGATAAAAAAACCTCTCCTGAAGGAAAGGTTTTAATAATTAAATTACAATCTATGGCTCCTCATGGGCACCCCGTAGTATTTAAAAGCTGCGGCTATCACACCTGATTGAGGTGTCAAAGGCCAATCATCTTTGTCGAATCCCGGAGACTCTTCAAGCTTTTTCTTGTCCACATCTAAAGTAATTACTTCCTCGCCTGAACTATGAGCCCTGACGAAAGACAAAGCCTCCCAAGGCACTGCAAAGTACTTGCTTCCCATATTTAAAAAGCCTGTATTGACAGAAAGTACCGCATAAGCTACTTCACCAGTATCGGTATAAAGCATCACCTCTTTGATAGTCCCTACATTTTCATCCCTTAGATTTTTCACATCTGTCCCCACGACTGATGAAGATGACAACAAAATTGTTTCTTCTGGATTATTCATTTGTTTAGTGGTTTTGGTTTAGAATTTCATTTACTAGGAATATTTCAATCTTGGTGCCAATGCTCCTCTCAAAAAGACAAAACCATTACCTTTGCTTATAATAATATTTTAAAATTTCAAAAAACCGACTCTATATGAACCCACTCTTAGAACCATTTAACACCCCTTTTGACACACCTCCCTTTCATAGGATTAAAACAGAACATTTTCTGCCGGCAATCCATAAAGCCATAGAAATAGCCAAACAAGACATTGAAGCGATCAAAAACAATGCTTTGCCGACATTTGAAAACACCATTGTAGCTTTGGACAATGCCGGTGAAAAACTCAATGTCATTTCCTCGGCTTTCTTCAATCTCAACAGTGCCGAAACCAATGATGAAATCCAAAAATTAGCTCAGGAGATTTCTCCTTTGCTCACTGCCCATAGCAATGATGTGCTATTGGACGAGCAACTTTTTTCATTGATTGGGCAAGTTTATGCTCAAAAGGAAAATCTTTCCCTAAACGCAGAAGAAGCTACCTTGCTGGACAAAACTTACAAGGCATTTGTAAGAAACGGAGCAAAGTTGGACAGTGGGGAAAAAGGGCGATTGAGGGAAATAGATAAAACACTTTCAAAGCTCAGCCTTACATTCGGAGAGAATGTTTTGGCCGAAACCAATAAATACGAGCTTTTGGTAGAGGATGAAGGTAAGTTGGAAGGTCTTCCTGATGCTATAAAAGAGGCTGCTGCCCAAACAGCTGAAGAAAAGGGACATCCCGGCAAATATATATTCACTTTGGCTTTCCCCAGCTATATCCCATTTATGACTTACGCTAAAGACCGGGATCTCAGAAAGGAGTTGTTTATGGCCTACAACACCAGAGCATCCAAAGGCGATGAACTTGACAATAAGGAAAATATCAGAAAAATACTTGAACTAAAGCATGAAAGGGCAAACCTATTGGGCTATAAAAGCCATGCAGATTTTGTATTGGAAGAAAGGATGGCAAAAAGTGCCGGTACTGTAAAGGAATTTCTGGAAGACCTGCTTGTAAAAGCAAAGCCTAAAGCGGAACAGGAAATAGAAGAACTTACCCAGTTTGCGAGAAAAACAGATGGCTTAAAAAAGCTGGAAAAATGGGACTTTGCCTATTATGCTGAAAAACTAAAAAAAGAAAAATTTTCCATCGACGATGAACTTCTTCGTCCCTATTTCAAACTTGAAAATGTGGTGAAAGGGGTTTTCGATACAGCAGAGAGGCTTTTTGGCATCAAGTTCAAAGAGAACAATGATATCCCAAAATACCACTCCGATGTGACTGCATACGAGGTTTTGGATGAAAATGGAGAGCATTTGGCAGTATTCTATGCAGACTTTTTCCCAAGGGCAGGCAAGAGAAATGGCGCCTGGATGACCAGCTACAGAGGTCAAAAATCAGTAAATGGAAATGAGATACGCCCCCATGTTTCCATTGTCTGCAATTTCACAAAGCCTACAAAAACGAAACCTTCTCTTTTGACCTTCAATGAGGTGACAACCCTATTCCATGAATTTGGACATGCGCTACATGGAATGCTTGCCAAAGGTCATTATGAATCCCTTACAGGAACCAGCGTTTTTTGGGATTTTGTCGAGTTGCCATCACAGATATTTGAAAACTGGTGCTATGAAAAAGAATGTTTGGATCTTTTTGCAAGGCATTATGAAACCGGAGAAAAAATCCCTGCTTCACTGGTAGAGAAAATCAAAGAAGCCTCCAATTTTCATCAAGGTTATCAGACCGTACGGCAAATCAGCTTTGGCCTACTGGACATGGCCTATCATGGAAGCGATCCAAAGGAAATCAAAGACATTCCTCAATTTGAGAAAGAAGTCATGAAAAAAACTGACTTGCTTCCACCGGTGTCGGAAACGCTGATGAGCACTTCCTTTTCACATATTTTCCAAGGTGGATATGCAGCTGGATATTATAGCTACAAATGGGCAGAAGTGTTGGATGCAGATGCTTTTGAATTGTTTTTGGAAAAAGGAGTATTTGATAAAGAGACGGCTGCATCTTTTCAAAAAAATGTTTTGTCAGCAGGAGGTACAGAGCATCCATCTGTCCTCTACAAAAGATTCCGCGGAAGAGAACCAAAGCCTGACGCCTTGCTCAAAAGAGCTGGTCTTCTGGCATAAAACAAAAACGCCTCTGAGATTTTCAGAGGCGTTTTTCATTATTTCACTTTGTTCTGTGCCTTCCTAAAGTCCAATGGAGGAGCGATGTCCCCTATCAAAGACTCGTAGACATATCCGTCAAGCCTTTCATCAAACTCCTTTTTAGCTTCCTTGATCAAAAGAGGATTCAAAATCAGGTCTTTTCCCGTAAGTGCCATGGTTTTGGCCGCTACCATCATGCCTTTATATCCTATACTCATGCCATCGGCAGCTGTAGCCTGCCATGAATGCGCAGCAGTACCAGGCACCCAGGTAGCAGTTCCCAATCCTACTGTTGGAGTCACATAACTCACATCGCCTACATCTGTAGAAGCCGGAAAATGAGTCAATTTATATGGCTGCACTTCTTTGGCCATTGTCAAGGGCGGAACCCGGGGCATGTTAAGCGTTTCTTGAATCTTTTTAGCAAAATCCAATTCCTCTTCATCATACTCCACTCCCCCTACGGCAGTAAGGTTTTTATGCATAGTTTTGGCTAAAGTTTCATTGGGCAATAATCCGTAGATCCCAGATACCAGCTCCACTTCCACATCAGTCCCGGTGCCCATAGCGGCACCTTCAGCTGCTTTGATCACCCTCTGCCAGATTTCCTTTACCTCTTTGACATCAGGATGCCTCACCATGTACTCTACCACAGCATAGTCAGGAACCACATTGGCAGCCATACCTCCATTTACTATCACATAATGGATCCTGCTCTCCTGATCTACATGCTCACGCATCATATTGACCATCATATTCATGGCCTCCACTCCATCCAAAGCAGATCTGCCGCGCTCGGGAGAACCTGCTGCATGGGCTGACTGACCTCTGAATTTAAAATAGCCCTGCATCACAGCGGTACAGGTGGAAGCATTGGCAGCATTCCTGTCGGATGGATGCCAGTTGATAACAGCGTCCACCCCTTCAAAAAGACCGTCTCTCACCATAAATGCTTTCCCTGCTCCCCCTTCTTCTGCCGGGGTACCAAAGATTTTTATAGTAGCCTGAATGTTGTTTTGATCAATCCAATCTTTCAAAGCTACACCAGAAGCCACTGCTGCGGTTCCAAACAGATTGTGTCCACATCCATGGCCATTACCTCCTTCTACTAATTCCATTCTGAAAGGAACAGCATCTTGCGACAATCCAGGTAAGGCATCATATTCAGCGAGAAAGCCAATCACAGGACCACCTTTATCATAAGTAGCAACAAAAGACGTAGGCAGACCTGCCACAGCTGTTTCTACATTAAAACCAGCGGATTTCAGCTCATCGATAAGAATCTGGGAAGAAGTAAATTCCAGATATCCCAACTCGGGGTTTTCCCAAATTTCGCGGGCTATTTTGGAATACTTTTCAGTATTGGAATCCAACTG
Organism: Arthrospiribacter ruber; assembly: GCF_019343195.1. Taxonomy (GTDB): domain Bacteria; phylum Bacteroidota; class Bacteroidia; order Cytophagales; family Cyclobacteriaceae; genus Arthrospiribacter; species Arthrospiribacter ruber. The sequence goes on along the minus strand of NZ_RPHB01000001.1, from coordinate 433,573 downwards.
CCGGACAATGAAGGATTCATGATTGGGCTCCTGGGCAAAAGCCGTCAGGCAAATCCCAAAAGACATTAATAGTAAGAAGAAATTTTTCATATTGAATAAGCGGATAGTTTGTCAGTTAATGATTTCTAAAAATAAGTGAAGGAAAATTCAAAATGAAATAGAATAATCAATTGTAAAGACCGTTAAAAGAAAAAAGGATATGTTTTTACATATCCCTTTTTAATTCTTTAATCCATTTGAAAAGCATTAGCTGTTATAAACAACTTTGCACTCGCTTGGGATCCATGTCAGATCACAATGAGAAACCCAACAAGGATCAACCACACTACTGACGAAACCGCCAGTAAAATCCGGAAATTTTTGTCCTCGTTCATAGCTGTTTTTTTGTTGAATATACAAACTATTCTGTTTGGATTCAATTTATTGGGAGAAAATTTTGTATATCACCTGCATACCAAAGATGCAGTCAGCTAATCAAGTCATGGTAATGCTTTTGATTTTTGGACATGTTCACGGCAGTCCATTCAATTTTTGTTTTCATAGGGTACTTTCTTACCCCACAGTCTTTAATCTGACAATAGTGACAGCATTTTTCAGGAATACATGGATCAGAATGGACAAAAACCTCCATCACACCTGGCCAGTTATTCTCGAGTACAGATTCCAGTTTTTCGACTTCATCGTGCACCTCCTGAAGGTTGAGGTAATAAGGAAGGGTCAAATGAAGGTCTATGTGCCTGTCTCCCCCATACTGTTGCACACGCATATTGTGAATATCAATCCAGTTGGACCTCCGGTTTTCATTGATCAAAGTGACAGTAGAGGTCACAGCAATAGGGTCAGCTTCATCCATCAGTCCTGCCACAGATCGTCGTACCAGTCCATAGCCAGCATAAATGATATAAAAAGAAAACAAGATGGCAATTACTGAATCCAAAAACTCATAATCTGTCAGGTAAATCACTCCAACACCTAATACCAGCAGCAAGCTGGTCATAGTATCTGTCAAAAGGTGCTTTCCGCTGGCTTCCAAAGTGAGGCTGTTCAGTTGTTTTCCCTTTTTCTGCAACATCATGCCAAGCACTCCATTTCCAAGTCCTGATAGGGTTACAAGCAGAATTCCTTCGAAGAGATTTTCTAGGTCATGCGGGAAAAAGAAATTGTAAACTGACTGATAAATGATGAATAGACCTGCCAAAATGATCAAGGTTCCCTCTACTCCTGCACTGAAAAACTCGATTTTCCCATGTCCATAAGGGTGGTTATCATCTCTAGGTCTCGAACTCAGGTAGATACTGAAAGAAGCAAAAGCAGCCGCGACTACATTGACTATACTTTCCAAAGCATCTGTCAAAATTGCCGTAGAGTTGGTGATATAAAATGAGTAAAACTTAATAATCAGCAATAGGATACTGAATATGAAGGAAAACCTGATCCAATTCGCTTTTTCTCTTTCCACTTCTTTGATTTAAAGACCCAAAAATAGAATTAATTTAATAGAAAGTTTTTGATTCCTGATATTTTCGGGATTTAACCAATATCTTACCTTTGAATCGAAGCTTTCTGCTTATTCAAATACTTAATTTTTATCAGAATGGAACAAAAGAAAATTATCCTCCCAAATGTTGTCAAAATACTAGTAGTGCTTCTCATTATCATTTCAATTGTATTTATTATGATAATTGGGAGAAACCTGTTGATCCCCCTTTTACTGGCAGGTTATATTGCAGCACTGCTTACTCCCCTGAGTGATTGGCTGGAGCGGTTTAAGTTTTCCAGGACTTTAAGTTCTGTAGTGGCATTATTGACTGGCCTGATTGGAATCTTGGGTTTATTGGCCTTTATCGGTTTTCAGGTGGCCAGCTTTACCAGAGATTTGGACAATGTAGGAGATAAGTTAAACACATACCTTCAGGACATCGAAGATTTTTTGTCAGATAAACTTCAGATCGAGACTGGAATTGGAGAAGGAATCGATAAAGACTCCATAATTGAATTGTTGGAAACAAATTCGGGGAGTGTGGCAGATGTCATTTTTAGCACTTTGGGTTCTGTGACATCTTTTTTGCTTATGACTGTATTCATTTTCTTTTTTCTACTTTTTAGGTCCCATCTCACTAAGTTCGTAGCCATGCTTTTCAAAAAACATGATCCTGAAAATGTAAAAGAAAAAATCCGGGGCCTAAAGAGGGTAGTTCAAAAATACATCATCGGAGTCTTCAAAGTTATGGCTATTCTAGCAGTGGTCAACACCGCCATTTTATTTGGACTGGGTATCAAGCATGCCGTATTTTTTGGGGTTCTTGCAGGAATTCTTAATATCATTCCTTTTCTTGGCCCTTTTTTAGGTGCCATTTTACCCACTATATTTGCATTTCTCACCAAAGACAGCCTGTGGTACCCTTTTGGCGTAGTCATCTCTTTCCAAATTGTACAGATCATTGAGAGTAATTTTCTTACACCAAAAATTGTTGGCTCTAATGTCAACCTCAATGCCTTCATTACATTTCTGGGATTGATGGTAGGTTCGGCCATCTGGGGCATAGCTGGAATGGTGGTGATCATTCCTACATTGGCCTTACTGAGGGAAATTTTCTCTTTGGATGAATCAACAAAGCCATTTGCGTTGTTGTTTGGTGAAGAAGAATCTGAAAAAACGAAAACATGAAGCACCCTACTCATTTAGTCTCATTAATATTGATTTCCGCAGCTTTGTCCTTTTCTGCATGCGATACTAATGAGGATAAAAAAGGAAGGTTTTTACTAAAAGGTAATGAAAAGCTCAAAGACAATGATACGCGGTCTGCTCTTGACTTTTATTCAGAAGCGCTTAAAATAGATCCGGATTATAAAGATGCCCTCATCAACAGAGGAATCGTCTATCAACGACTTTCCAGATTGGATGAAGCCATCAAGGATTATTCTCATGTGCTCAACCAATCCCCTGAAGACAGTCTTGCTTTGTTTCAAAGAGGTTTGGCTTATCTGGACAATGGGGAGAATTACAAATCCCTTGCTGATTCCGAAAAACTGTTGCAGGTTTCTACTTCCAATTGGCAGGGGCATTTTTTGCATGGGCTTGCACTAGAACAGCTCAGAAGGCACAATGAGGCCCTTGAAGCATTTGAGAATGGCCTAGCACTAGCTCCAAACAACCCGGATCTCTTGGTCAATAAGGCTACGCTTCATTTCTACCAAAAAGAATTTGACCAAGCAATACAGGTATTGGAAAAAGCAGAGGAAATCAATCCCTCTGAATCCAATATTTTCAATTTGAGATCGATGATAGCCTTTGAAAAACAGAATTACCAAGAAGCCTTGGATTGGGTAGAGAAAGCAATTCAGATCAACCCAAGGCAGGCTTACTTCCACAATAACCGTGGACTTTACAAGCTTTACTTAGGCAATCTGGATGAAGGGCTCGAAGATATCAATTACAGTATTAGACAAAACCCCAAAAACCTTTATGCCCTGCGCAACAAAGGCTATTATTATATCCTCAAATCTGAGAAAGATCTCGCTCTCAGGTATCTGGGAGAGGTGTACCAAAAAGACCCGGACATGGAATTGTTGAACGATTACCTCAGAGAAGCTCAGGCACTCTGACTTAATATGTGAAGGACTTCCTTGATCCTTTTCAAAAGTTCAGCAGCATCAATAGGTTTGGCGACAAATCCGGCAAACCCGGTCTGATCTATTTTCTCCATGACTTCGACTTTATCAGCAGCAGAAAGTGCTAAAATAGGAACATTTGAAAATTCTTTTATCTTTTCAGTTGCTTCAAAACCATTCATAACCGGCATTTGTATATCCATGAGAATGCAGTCAAATTCTCCCTGCTGCATCGCTTCTACTGCCAATTTCCCGTTACTTACCCTTTCGAATTGGATTCCCCATTTTTTGATGATTTTCCCCAAGACCAAGGCATTGACATCGTTGTCTTCTACCATCAAAAGCTTCACTTCATTCAACGTACTCGGTCCTTTAGCCTGTACTTTTGACTCGTGAATGGGAACCTGGAGTTTTGGCAAGTTTGGTAAGGTCCCATTCAAATCCTCCTTTTGTTCTGACTTGGGCAGATCCTTTTCAAGCTGCTGAATGTAGACTTTTTCAAATTCTATCTCAAAAAAGAAAGTGGAACCTACATTCAATTCGGAATGTAGGTCAATCTTACTGTTCATTAGATCCAAGAGCTTTTTGGTAATAGAAAGGCCTAAACCAGTGCCTCCGTATTTTTTGCTGAAAGAATGCTGAATCTGATCAAATTCATTGAAGATTCTGGCCTTATGTTCGTCCGCAATCCCTATCCCGTTGTCCCTCACTTCAAAGTAAACCCTTACTTTGGAATCCGTCTGGGATTTAAGCTCAAGCATAACATCCACATTTCCGTTTTTGGTAAACTTAAGCGCATTCGAAATCAAATTATTCAATACTTGGGCAATCCTGACTTTATCACCTTTGATTTCAAAATCCAGGTTATTATTGAATTTAAGCTGAAGCTGATTACCACTATCTTTAGCATGAAATTGCAATCCTTCCACCACTCTCTTCACTACAGATTCCAAATTGATCGGACTGTTTTCTAAGGTGAGTTTACCAGCTTCAATCTTTTGGAAGTCAAGCAGGTCATTGATCATAGTGATCAGGTTCTCTACAGCAAAATTAATTGTATTGAAAGCAGATTTCTGTACAGGGGTATGATCATCCTGAAGCAAGGAATAGATTGAACCCGATATGGCATTGAGAGGAGTTCTAAGTTCATGGCTGATAATGGACAGGAACTCGGATTTGACCTGACTGGCCTTCATGGCATCTTCACGTGCACTCCTGAGCTTGTCTTCAAACATCTTCTGATCAGTGATATCAGTAAGGTAACCATACCAGACCACGTCTCCATTCTCGAGGGCTTCAGGTTTTGCAGCCCCTTGAACCCATTTGAAATCATCTGTACTGGGATCTTTTATCCTGAATTTGCAAATCCAAGTACTGAGTTTTCTGGCAGATGAGACAGTGGAGGTAAGTACCTGTGCAATATCTTCCGGATGAACTTTGGAAATAGCTTTTCCTACATCATTGAAATCCGCCATTTCGTCTTCATTCAGGTCCAGTAGATTTTTAATCCCCGGACTCAAATATGAAAATTTCATTTCGCCATCCTTATCCAATATAAATTGGTACAAAGCGCCAGGTATATGTTCTGTCAGGTGATGTAAGAAATCAGCGGGTCCAGATGATGATGGCAAAGCCGGCAACTCCCTTTCACTGATTGCCCTGTAAATCGAAACAATAAAAGTATTTCCCTGAACCTGTATAAATTTAGCATTTACTTCTACATCAAACTCTTTAGCAGCAGAATTGAGAACAGTACTTTGATATAGCTTGTTACCAGAGGAGGTCAACTGCTCCACATGGGTATCCCATACTTCTTTTGCATTTAGAATCGGTTCAAACCTGCCGATTTTATTGGGAAATGCTATCTGATCATCGGGGGCAAACTGTGTCCTGGATGCCTGATTGGAATAAATGATATTGCCAGAAAGGTCTGAAATGATCATCGGGTCCGGACTGAGGTAAAAAAGTTCCCTGTAGACATCTAGCTTGTTTTGTTCCTCAAAACTCTTGGTAATGTCTTGCATTGTACCAAAAAGTCTAGTTTGATTAGTAGCGGTCTTTTGACATTGCCCTACCAACTTCACCCATTTTGAGTTTTCTTCCCTTGCAGGCACTTCCAAAACAAGATTGACCTGTTTACCTGTCGCCATCATTTCAGAAAGTGCTTCTTTGAGAATTGGCCTGTCTGAATCCTGAAAAATATTGATTGTTTCTTCAAGGGTAAGATCACCGGTTTGATTTACACCCAACAATTTTTTGAGTGGTTCGGTGAAAAAAACTGTATTAGCTTGAGGAGATATTTCAAAAAAACCTATCTCGGCAATTTCCTCACCCAAAGCATAGAGCTCATTTAGATTTTCCCTTTCCAAGATCTCAGATTTCATTTCAGTAATATCCCTGCCCATGGCATAAAACTTACCTACAATAAAATGTACCTGAAATTCAAACCATCGATACTCCCCTCCTTTGGTCAATAACCTGGCAACAAATTGACTGTTTTTTCTTTCTTGCCTGATATCAAAAGTAAGGGAACGCACATGTTCAAGGTCATCAGGATGAAAATAACTACATAGCTCAATATTAACCACTTCCTCCGGTGAATATCCAAGCATAGGTTTTACAGAATTACTTACCCAAGTAAGGTATGTTTCCTGCCCTATTCCTATCAGGTCTACTGTGTTCCTGAAAAAATATTGGGAATCCTTTTTAGTCGGCAATCCCTGCCCCCTCATCTCCTTGCCTTTGTAAAAAAGAAAATAATTGGAGGCATTTTCTTGGGGAAGTTCTAAGAAAAAAGTGTATTCTACTCCCATAAAATTCAAAATCAACTCTTCATTAAAAATATAAGAGTTGATATCAAGCCCTAATCCAACCAAGCTCTTCTCTTCCAAAAACTGACCGATTAGATTTTCAAATGCCTGATTGCTGTAGAAAATATTGTAGGGATAAGTATCATCCGCCAAAAAAACCATTTCACTGGACTCGTAAATGATCTTTTTAAAAGTACTGTTAATACCTCTCTCTTTCATGGAAGGCAGTTTATAATTTTACAATTGATGAAATTGGTAAAGGGTGACTCAAAATCAATGATGCGTAAACATACAGTAATTTGTTTTTTATAGCAAATTTTTTGCTGTTAAAATTATCATTTTTGTTTTTGGTCATATTTAGATTCCGAATTCAACCTGAAACATACCTGTCCATGAATTACCGGTATTTTCAAATTTTGCCAAACCTTCAAGCCATTTGTAGCCTACATTTCCTTGTATTTTGATTCTATGCCCATTGATATAATGGGTAAATCCTACCAAAGCTTCATCTACTCTTTGCTGAAATAATGTAATGCTCTCCTCAGGAGTTACTTTAGCATACCTGAATGCAAGTTCGTTTTTCCTATCCAACATCTTACTGATTTGGGTATTCAGTCCCCAGCCCACCAAAACATACCTGACATCTCCCTGTTCGTTGGAGGTGATAGGATCTGGTGAATTGCGGTGAAGGTATTCACCCATAACTGACCAGCCCAGATGCTTGTACACTCCGTCTACTATAAAGCTATTCATATTTCTGGCAGCAAACAACTCTTGGCCTAATTGACCTCCTGTACGGGTTGCCTTTTGATTTTCTGAATAGGTTATCCCGATTGCCAACTTAGGTCTGGGCTCAAACTCCAAGTCCCCTTCGGTATAATCCCCATTGTTTGCAAATCTTCCAAAAGGCAAAAACTCGATTCTACCTGTGTATGCCAGCCCATCGTTGATCGCAGACGCATTTCTTCCATCTCCGGTGGACACCACTCCTTTGAGTTGCAGAATGGATTGATTTTTCATCGGAATCGTTTTATAGAGAAAAATTCCAAAATCCCTGTCCAGAGTGAAAATCGCATTGGCCGTAGACCTATCTGCAAATTGAAGGTTACCTGAACTGATAACCCGCTGTCTGTTTCCCGGGAGTTTGGATTGACCAAAGCCAACATAAAAGTTTTCATTGACAAAATAATACAAGATCGCATCCCTGATCGGCTGTGCAATCACAGATGTTTCCAGATCCAGGTCTGCTTTAGAAAATGCCAATTGGATATAATATTGGAGTTTTGGATTCCCCACAAAGCCATCAAACCGTAAACGCAGCCTCCTAACCCTCATTTCGTACTCACTGACCTCAAAGGCGTCCCCTTCGAGGGTATTAAACCCAGCCCTGTTCTGCATCCTGAATCTCAGGTTCATCAAAAACAGTGAGTCTTTAGAAAAACTTATCCCTTCGCTTTCCCCCACATTCAACAAGGCCCTTTCATCTGATTCTACAGTCTGACCATTGCTGAAATTCCATAAAATTGTCAAAAAAAAGAAAAACCCTGTTCTAAAGAAAATTACCAATCCTTTGGACCTCATAAAGCCTGTTATGTCTAGACGTGTTGATGAAATGCGGATAAAGTTAAACTAATTTTCAAAAAAAAAGTCAGGTGAAATGCTCCACCTGACTATAGTTTTCAATTTTATCCTATACTTAGGAATTTCCCTTTATCAAATTCAGTGCAGATCCGGCTTTGAACCATTCGATCTGACCTGCATTGTAAGTATGGTTTACCTGAATTTCATCCTTGCTGCCATCTGAATGGTTGAGTACCACAGTCAAAGGCACGCCAGGTTTAAACGAAGTCAAACCTACTATATCAATGGTATCATCCTCCTGTACCTTGTCATAATCAGCAGGATTGGCGAAAGTCAATGCCAACATACCTTGCTTTTTAAGGTTGGTTTCATGGATCCTGGCAAATGATTTTACAAGAATTGCCCTTACACCCAAAAACCTTGGTTCCATGGCGGCATGCTCTCTTGATGATCCTTCACCGTAATTTTCATCACCTACTACCACTGACCCAACTCCATGAAGCTTATATTGCCTCTGCACAGCAGGTACTTCACCGTACTCACCTGAAAGTTGGTTTTTCACTTTATTGGTTGCCTCGTTGTAGAAATTGACTGCACCGATCAGCATATTGTTGGATATATTGTCCAAATGCCCTCTGAACCTCAGCCAAGGACCTGCCATGGAAATATGATCAGTAGTACACTTGCCTTTGGCCTTGATCAGAAGTTTAAGACCTGTAAGATCTGATCCTTCCCAAGGAGCAAAAGGCTCAAGTAATTGCAACCTTTCTGACTTAGGGTCTACTATCACTTCGACAGAGGATCCGTCCTCAGCAGGAGCTTGGTATCCTGCATCTTCTACTGCAAAACCTTTGCTTGGCATTTCCAATCCTGCTGGCTCATCCAATTTCACCTGATCCCCATCCTGATTGGTAAGGGTATCGGTCATTGGGTTGAAAGTAAGATCACCCGCAATAGCCATAGCTGTCACTACTTCAGGGGAAGCTACAAAAGAGTGGGTATTTGGATTACCATCAGCTCTTTTTGCGAAGTTTCTGTTAAATGAAGTAATGATGGAATTTTTCTCCTGCTTTTCTGCTCCATGTCTGGCCCATTGTCCTATACATGGTCCACAGGCATTGGCAAGAACTACCCCGCCCATTTTGTCAAATACATTCAAAAATCCATCTCTTTCCACAGTAAACCTTACAAGTTCGGATCCTGGTGTGATGGTATATTCTGATTTGGCAGTGAGCTTTTTGTCTACTGCCTGCTGGGCAAGAGATGCTGCCCTTGAAATGTCTTCATAAGATGAATTGGTACATGAACCGATGAGACCAACTTCAAGTTTGGCAGGCCATCCATTTTCTTTGACGGCAGATGCAAACTTGGAAAGAGGCCAAGCAAGATCCGGAGTAAATGGACCATTGATATGTGGCTCCAATTCAGAAAGGTTGATTTCGATTACCTGATCAAAATATTTCTCAGGGTTGTCATATACTTCTTTGTCACCATTAAGGTGTTCTTTGATGCCATTGGCCATGTCTGCTATATCAGCTCTTTCAGTACCTCTCAGGTAGGCTTCGGATTTTTCATCATAACCAAAAATAGAAGTAGTAGCCCCGATTTCAGCTCCCATGTTACAGATGGTACCTTTACCTGTAGCTGAAAGGGAGTTGGCACCTTCTCCGAAGTATTCCACTACGGCACCGGTTCCTCCTTTTACAGTCAGTATACCTGCTACTTTTAGAATCACATCTTTTGCAGCAGTCCAGCCTGATAATTTCCCGGTCAATTTGACCCCGATGAGTTTTGGAAACTTCAGCTCCCATGGCAATCCCGCCATCACGTCGCAGGCATCAGCACCACCTACTCCGATAGCGATCATCCCCAAACCTCCGGCGTTAGGAGTATGGGAATCTGTTCCTATCATCATTCCACCTGGGAAAGCGTAATTTTCAAGCACCACTTGGTGAATGATTCCTGCCCCAGGTTTCCAGAATCCTATTCCGTATTTGTTAGATACAGAAGAAAGGAAATCGTATACTTCTCTGTTCTTATCTTTGGCTTTGCTAAGATCTTGCTCAGCTCCGACTTCCGCCTGAATGAGGTGATCGCAATGTACCGTCGAAGGAACAGCTACCTGATTTCTTCCTGCCTGCATAAACTGCAAAAGAGCCATCTGAGCGGTAGCATCTTGCATGGCTACCCTATCAGGGTTGAAATCCACGTAAGACACACCTCTTTCAAAAGCCTGGGTAGCATCTCCTTGGGCCAGATGCGCATAAAGTATTTTTTCTGTCAGTGTAAGCGGTCTTCCAACTGCCTCTCTGGCAGCTGCAATCCTTTCAGGATATTTGGCATACACTGCCTTGATCATTTCTATATCAAATGCCATTGGGAATTGATTTTTATTAAATGTTGAAAAGAATTTCTAAATCGACCGCAAAGATAAAAATATAGGGCAATTTTGGAAGCAATCCTCTCTCCGTCCGTGGAATTTATAAGCATTCCAAAGGGTTTAAGATACTGCAAACCAAATAAAGACAGCAAAAATCAAAGAAGCCACTAAAAACAGCAGTCCTGTATACCTCAATATTTCTTTTGCCGGCAATCCTGTGATTGAAAGTAAAGGCAAAGCCCAAAAAGGTTGTAAGAGGTTACTTACCTGGTCCCCATAAGCAAAGACAAGGATCATTTTTGGAACATCTATTCCCATCTGTACCGCTGCTTCCATGACCACTGGACCCTGTACTGCCCACTGTCCCCCACCGGATGGCACAAAGAAATTGATGATCGCCGCACTAAAAAAAGTAAGTAATGGAAATGTATCAGGACCAGAGCGACTGACCATATCATCTGCCAACATCACCAAAAGTCCACTATATTTCATGATTCCCAGGATTCCGGCATAAAACGGAAACTGAATCAGGATATCTGTAGCACCCTTTACCGCTTTGCTCAAATGACTTACATATTGATCTAAACTTCCAAATGCAAGCAGCCCCAATCCAAGTAGTACAAAGTTGACAAAATTCAGGTCCAAAAAGCCCCAGCCTTGATCTGAAATATTCCAGAATTCAGAAAGCCCCAAAAAAACAATCAATCCACCTATAACATATCCCAACTTATCTTTATTGTTCTCCAGCTTGCTTTCTTCCCGCTGGGTTGGCTGGGGATAGAGCTGTTTGGCAAAACCACGCTTGGACAAAAAATAAAGCACTAGTAGAAAGGTGACAAAAAGAATTGTATTGATACCCAAATTGAAACCTGAAAAAATAGTCCGGTCCACGGTAATTACTCCAATCTGATCAAGAAGAAAGTGGGAAGGTTCTGCTGCTTTTAAAGTGGCCGACCCGGACAGTCCTCCATGCCATACTGCCATCCCAAGATAGCCTGATGCTGCCACCAAAGGGTAATTGATCTGCATCCTGCCTTTAGATGCTTCTTCTCCGATTTTTCTGGCCAGAATTGCCCCAATGATCAGTCCGAAGCCCCAATTTAGATAACCAGCCAACATGGACAGGGATGCCGTCACCAATACTGCATAAGTATTGGAGGTAATGCTTCCGGTTATTTTATCCAAAAAACCATTGACAGGCTTGGACATAGCCAAAGTATGGCCGAACACAAGAATCAACACCATTTGCATGGTGAATTCCAATAGTTCCCAAAACCCATCTTTCCAAAAATGCAAAACCTCAAAGGAATACACTGCAATATTTGCATGTGAAGGCTTGGTCATTACGATAGCCAACAAAAACACCAGCAAACTCAAAAAAATGGCTATCTGAAAAGTAGACGGGAATCTTAAGTTTATTGTCATCTTTCTCAAATAGCTGGTTTTAGTATCAAATTTCACTGTTTACGACTGGTTTACAAGCCTTTCAGAAATGACACAGTATCTACTCCATCAGCATAATCTGACAGGGCAGGACACTGCGCCTGACCGAATGGAAAGCTGCCTGGATACCATGCACCTTTACTTACAATGCATTGCGTTTTTGCTTCAATTTTGGACAGCTCCTCCGTCAAAGTATCAGTATCGGAATATTTTTGATAATACAGGACTGATATAGGAGAAACAAGTTCTTCACTTTCTCTTAAAAGCAGAAAACCATTATCCAGATGATCTTCATTATTTACAAGATAGATGGACTTGTTGTAGTCATAGTTGTTTCTATACTTATGGTGATTGGCAATAGGATTAAACGACTCTATGGCAGGTAAAAAATCCTGAAGTACCGCTTTATCAGGGATGAAAAGCTTGGACACATTTCTACACCCAAGGCCAAAATACTGAAACACATCTTTAGCAAGTTCTTTAAAATCCTCCTCGGACTCATCGCCGTTCAACACAGCTACCGAGGTCCTGTTTTTCCTGATTACATGAGGATACTTTCCAAAATAATAATCAAAGTACCGGGAAGAATTGTCGCTGCCTGTGGCAATGTAGGCGTCTTTATTTTTCAGCATTTCCTCAAAACTCACTTGATCTGAGAATCGCGGCTCGATGTATAGTAACTCATTTACCAGCCATTTTATGGATTCTGTATCTGTGGAACTCAATTTCACCGAGGCTTTATGCCCTGAAATCAAAACAGAGAGCAAATCGTGAAACCCGACCGCAGGAATATTTCCGGCAAGCATTAATCCTACATCTTTCCTCTCGCTAACTTCCTCCAACCCATAAGGCTTCACCCATTCTTGAAGGGCTTGCTGATCCAAAATTGTCTTAAGGGCTGAAAATGCCTCTTTGACATTGTCATAGGTAAACCAGCTGTTGTTATTTTCTATTCGTCGGTAAAGCTTATCAAATTCTTCATCGGACAAAGCCCCTATCCTATCCCCTAATTTGGCCAATGCACTTATTCTTTCTTCCAGATACATGTCATAAATGATGTTGAACCACAAAGATATTGATTAAAAAAAGACCAGTCTTTGCTAGAATCAATATAAATTAGTTAGCATGACAACTTTTTTTTTGCTTCGATGGTTATTTGCTTATTAATTTTACGGCAAGTACAAAAAATGATACTGAGATGGCTATAATGATAACTGACGAATGCATCAACTGCGGTGCATGCGAACCTGAATGTCCCAATACAGCGATTTATGAAGGCGGAATAGAATGGACCTGGGCCGGAGGTACTTCTCTAAAGGAGGTTACTTTGGAAGACGGTACAGTGGTCGATGCCCTCGAAAAGCAGGAGCCGCTATCAGAAGAATTCTATTACATTGTCACCGACAAATGTACAGAGTGCACAGGATTTCATGAGGAACCCCAATGTGCTGCTGTATGCCCGGTAGATTGCTGCGTAGATGATCCGGACCATAGGGAGACTGAGGACGAACTTCTCGCCAAAAAGATTAAAATGCACGGAGAATAAAAGGGCCATCAAGCCCTTTTATTTTTGAGTACACTGCAATAACAGCACTGATTTTAAGCTGTTTACTCCTCAAATTGACCGTTTTATGTAAAAAAACATCAAAATACCTTGAATATATTTTGTGAATTGGTTTAACTTGTTGCTCGATTTATACCAAACACAAACAACAAAATTCTTTGGAAAGTGGAAGACAACAGAGGAAATGATAGAGAAGAAATCTTCTCTAAACGAGTGAAAGCCGGTAAGAGGACTTATTTTTTTGATGTGAAATCAACCCGGTCAAATGATTACTATTTGACAATTACCGAAAGCAAAAGAAGATTGAAGGATGATGGTTTTGTATTTGAAAAGCATAAGATTTTCCTTTACAAAGAAGACTTCGGGAAGTTTATTGAAGCACTTCAGGATGCTGTGGATCACGTCAAAAATGACCTGATGGCTGATTTTGATTTCTCCCAGTTTGATAGAGAAGAAGAGGAAACAGAATTTGATGATGAATTAAAGTGGGATTAATTCCTACAATTGTTCATCTTTAGAGAAAGAAATCTACCCGGTCAAAGCCAGACTTTGACCAGATAGGCTTAATGAAAATTTAAGTCAGGTTGGATTTCTTTCTCTTTTTCTTTTTGAAAAAAAACCGAATTGAGTGTCATAGTGTTTTCCTTCCCCGGAAAACATCCACTCAGATTAATTGGGAATGAGGTGATTAATGTTAAAATAAAGTATTACTGATGAAGAAGCCCGTTTTATATGTATTGCTTGCAATAGCCTTATTGTTAGTAGTAGGCTGGTATTTTTCGAACATCACCCTATACTTTATTTTTTCACTTGTCATTGCAGCGATACTAAGGCCACTTACCAACAAAATCAACGGCTTTCATGTACTTGGCCAAAACGTCCCTCGCTGGATCGCTATAGTGATCTCATTTCTTTTTATTGCCTTGTTTTTATTTTTTATAGGATTGCTTTTTATTCCTTTGATAAGCGCTCAGGTACAGATCATTGCTACCTATGACATGGATTATATCTATGAGCAGATCCAAAACCCTGTAGGAAAAGTAGAGGACCTTCTGATACGTTACGAAATCGTCAACAATGAACCGGGATTTTTGATTACCCAAGTAAGAGAGTCTATGATCAAAAGCTTCTCCGCCATTAATATTCAGGGGATTTTGAATACCGTGGTGAATACTACAAGTTCTTTTTTCATTGGTTTCATGGCCATTCTGTTTATCACCTTCTTCCTTTTGCTTGAAAATGGACTTCTCAGAAGAAATATCATGAACCTCATTCCCAATTCCTATTTTGAATTGGCGGTATCTACTTTCAATAAAGTAGAAAGATTGTTATCCAATTATCTGGTCGGCTTACTGATACAGCTCAGCTGCATTTTTTCTTTGGCTTCAATAGGCCTTACCATAGTAGGAATAGAATATGCCCTGACCATAGCTATGTTTGCAGCAGTGGCCAACCTTATTCCTTATGCAGGCCCAATCTTAGGTGCTACATTTGGTGTCATAGTAGGACTGTCCACTGGTGATTTTGCCAGTTCCAATGACATTATTTTCATGATTGTAAAAATTCTTGCTGTATTTTCTGTGGTTCAAGTGACCGACAATGTGGTTTTACAACCCCTTATTTTCTCTAAATCGGTAAAAGCCCATCCACTTGAAATATTTGTTGTTATCTTTGCGGGTGCAAAAATCGCCGGTATTCTGGGGATGATTTTTGCCATCCCGGTTTACACAATTTTCAGGGTATCATTTCTTGAATTTTACAGAGGTTACCGGGAATACAGAATATTCAAAATTTAAAAAAACAAACCATCTTCAATGGCATTACAATGCGGAATCGTTGGCTTACCCAACGTAGGAAAATCAACTTTATTCAATGCTCTTTCCAGTGCTAAAGCTGAAGCAGCAAATTTCCCTTTTTGTACTATAGAACCAAATGTCGGTGTAGTGACTGTCCCAGATAGCAGACTGAGGGCACTGGAAAGCTTGGTAAATCCCCAAAAAGTAATCCCAACGGTAATCGAATTTGTCGACATTGCAGGCTTGGTCAAAGGCGCTAGCAAAGGGGAAGGTTTGGGAAACAAGTTCCTGGCCAATATCCGTGAGGTTGATGCCATTGTCCATGTCATCCGCTGCTTCCAAGACGATAATGTAGTCCATGTAGCAGGTGGTGTTGATCCAGTTTTTGACAAAGAAGTTATTGATACTGAACTACAGCTTAAAGACATTGAATCGGTGGACAAAAAGATTGCCCGCCTGGAAAAAATAGCAAAATCGGGAGACGCCAAGGCGAGAAAAGAGCTCGAAATCCTTCTCAGATTCAAAGAAGGATTACAGTCAGGTAAAAACGCCAGAGCCATTGAGGTGGAAAAAGAAGACCTGGAGGCTGTAAGGGACTTACACCTGCTGACCATTAAGCCCGTCCTTTATGTAGCCAATGTAGACGAAGGAAGCATCCTTACCGGAAATGAGTATGTAGAAAAGCTCAAGGAAGAAATAAAAGATGAAAATGCGGAAGTAATTGTTCTTTGTGCGGCCATTGAATCCCAAATAGCTGAATTCGATGACCAAGAAGAAAAGGAAATGTTTTTGTCTGAATATGGACTAGAGGAAAGCGGGCTTAACAAACTGATCTCAGGAGCGTATAAACTACTCAACCTGATCACGTACTTTACCGCCGGACCTCAGGAGGTACGTGCTTGGACCATCAAGCGGGGGTGGAAGGCTCCTCAAGCAGCGGGTGTCATCCACAGTGATTTTGAAAGAGGGTTTATCAAAGCTGAGGTGATCAAATTACCCGAATATGAAAAATTCAAAACTGAAGCAGCTTGCCGGGAAAACGGAAAAATTGCCATAGAAGGCAAGGAATATGTAGTACAAGATGGGGATATTATGCATTTTAGGTTCAATGTTTAATAAACTTTAAAAAATATTTGTACTTTTGCTGGAAACCGAATATATAGTAAACCGTTAGTTAAGTAAGTTTAATAATTGTTTCAAATTTTATTTTTAACACCGTGAGAGTAAGATTAATATTTTCCTTAAAAAACAAAGGTGCTTATTTACCATTTCACCACCAGTACATCTTGGCTCAATTTCTCAAGGGATTGATCGTAAAAGGTGGACGAGAAGAGTTTTTTAACTACAATTACTTCAACTTCTCTGGTCTTAAAGGCCAGACTAAAGTAAGTAGAAGCGGATTGCATTACTATTCCAGTTTAGTCACATTAGTGCTTTCATCACCCAATGAAGATTTCATGGACTACCTACTGGAGCAAGTATTTGCTACTTCCAAAATTGAGTTAGGAAATCTGATCATTTCTCCAGAGTACACAGAACAGGAGTTTGAACCGGAGTTGGAGTCCTCAAACAAGTTTGTTTGTATCTCTCCTTTGGTACTGCTCACCCCTTCTTTCAATGACGAATCAGGCAAAAGATTCATCAATCCGGACACAGACGAATTTTCGGATTTGTTGTATGAATCTACCCTGACCAGAATGGAAAGATCAGGCTGGTACTCTCAGGAGCAAATGGAGTCCTTTTACAAATTCCAGGTAGTACCTGACATGAATTATGTGAATAAGCTGAGAGAGCAGCAAAAGAAATTTGCAAGAATCTATTCTGTATACGATATGGATGTGAAATACGAGGTGAGAGGGTATACCCTTCCCTTCACATTGTATGCCGCTCCGGAGGTACAGGATTTTGTTTTCAAATGTGGATTGGGAGCCTTTACCCATAAGGGTTTTGGAATGCTGGATCTGGCAAACCACGCTCCTAGTCAAAGAACAGAGCCATATAAATTCAAGAGAGAAGGCTTTATTCCTTACAAATCCCAACAAGAGAGACAAAGACCCCAAAATCCAGATGAAAATCAGGAAGTAGAAAATTAAAAAAAGCCGATCCAAATGGATCGGCTTTTTTTATAACCTTCTTTTATTCGGATTGAGATTAAAATAGCTGATCAGTTCATCATATCTCGAACCCATATCCCGGTAATAAATAAATACTTCGTATTCGTTTTCGGTTTCAAAATGACTGCCCTCTAAAGGAGCCATGTCCCATCCGTCTGAACCCTTATAGGCATATTGGTAATCGTACCAACCTTGTTTTAAAATCAAAGTAGTCTCGTACATATTGGTATTCGGATTGAGTTCCATTTTGGCATCAGGGGTCAATCCCCATAAAGTCAAAGCTCCGACCAGATAAGGCTGTTCTTTAACACCTTCCGGATCTAAGTAAAATGTAGTGACAATATACTCGCTTTCCCTTTCGTGATTTTGCCTCTCCAGATTCATAATGGCATATTGTCCATTCATATCCAGATACTCTGAGTAAACTCCATCCGGTCTTATTTTGTCTATTCCTGCCTCCGCATATACCACATCCTCTTCCATTTTCACAGACTTCACATTCATCCCTCTTGCTCTCACAAACCTCAAATCCAAAAACCTGAACTCGTTTCCGCCTTTGAAAGTATTGCTGCCGTCAAAAAGATTGTATTCTATCATTTTGGTATCTTCCCTAAGCATGGTGGGCTTGTCCAAAACCTTCACATTGTCCCATCTTTGGTTTTGCCTGATCATGACCCGAAGGTTATTTCTAGGGTCAAACAACTCTCTGCCCTTGTAATTTACTGTTACATTGACCTGCTGCACTTTCCTCCTGTCTTCTGTAGTGCTTGGAGGTACTACCCTAGCCGCCAGGTTGACTGCTTTTTGATAAACCATAAACCTCTTGGTCAGGATTGTCTGACTTTCATCTCTTCCCCGATACACTTTGATCACATAGTTTCCTGATTTGCTTACCGGAGGCAGGACAAAATTGTAGTGAATGTAAGGAATTCGGGTATCTATTGAATATTCGTAGTCCAAGACATTAAATTCATTGTACTGGTTGAGGTATTCATTTTCTTTCAGGTCAGATGGTGTCCAATCAAAGTCACAATGAATGATCTTGGCCGAGTACATATCCGGATCATACGCAAAATCATCAAAAGTAAGATTGAGGGCAACACCGCTATTGAGCTCCAAAATGGGAGAGTTCATCTGGGCAGCAAAATCTCCTGAATTCGGAAACAACCTTACAGACTGAATATTTTCTTCAAATATTCTGTCAAACAAAGCTTCCTGCGCGAGGACAAGCTGACCCGCAATCAACAAAAAAAATAAAACTACTGATCTTTTCATGACAATTATTTAAGCTATGATTTGTTCCAACTCCCCTATTTCCTCCACCAAGGACTCCCATGAGGCATTGGCCTCTTTCAAAGATATTTTTATCTTCTCATACTCTTCTGTAAGCTCTTGGAGCCTGTCCACTTCAGAATAAACGGAGGGGTCAGCCATTTCTTTTTCCAAGTCAGCCTTTCTTTTTTCCAAACCGAGTATTTTATCTTCCCATTCAGCCAAATATTGTTCCTTTTTTTTCAGAACCTTTCTAGCTTCATCCAATTCGGTATTTGACCTTCTTTGACGGGGTTCCTTTTTTTCCTTGATATTAGACTTTTCAATTGATTCATCTGCTTTCCTGCTTTCATTCCAGTACACAAACTCCTCATAGGTTCCCGGATATTCTTTTATCTGATGGTTTTCTATATACCAGATTTTATTAGCTACCCCCCTGATAAAATGTCTGTCATGAGAAACGGTGATAAATGTCCCTTCGTATTGCTGCATCGCTTGGATCAAAATATTCACCGATTGCATATCAAGGTGGTTAGTAGGCTCATCCAACAACAAGAAATTGGCTTCCGAGATAAGTGTTTTGGCTAAAGCAACCCTGGATTTTTCACCTCCGGAAAGCACTTTGATCTTTTTAAAGACGTCCTCATTGGAGAAGAGGAAGCAACCCAAGACCCCTCGTAATTCGGTTTCTGTTTTACCGGATCCGGCCTGCACCATTTCCTGAAGGATTTCATTGTCAATATTCAGTGCTTCCAGCTGATGCTGGGCATAAAAAGACTTGATTACATTGTGACCATGGGAAACTTTCCCTTTTACCTGCTCCGTTCCACTGATGATCCTCAACAAGGTAGATTTACCTTTACCGTTGGCACCGATGAGTGCAATTTTATCCCCCCGCTCAATCCTGGCAGAAGTATCCTCAAGAATTTTCAGGTCACCGTAAGATTTGGAAACATGATCTAAAGTGACCACGTCTCTCCCGGATTTTTGTGAAAACTTAAATTTGAAGTTTACAGCTATATTGTCATCAATGACTTCGTTGACTTTGTCCATCCTTTCCAAGGCTTTGACCCTGGACTGAACCTGATTGGATTTTGAAGCTTTTGCCCTAAACCTTTCGATAAACCTTTCAGTCTGCTTGATCATTTGCTGCTGGTTTTCGTAGGCATTTTGCTGTATCTCCATTCTTTCCTTTTTTTCCTCTTTATAAAAAGAGTAGTTTCCGGAATAAGAGGTAAGCGTCCCGTGTGATACCTCCACTGTAATGTCAATGCAGTTGTCCAAAAATTCCTGATCGTGAGACACCACAATAACTGCCCCTTCGTAGGACTTCAGGTAATTTTCCACCCATTGAATGGAAGGTAGATCAAGGTGGTTGGTAGGCTCATCCAGCATCAGCAGAGAGGGCTTTTCCAAAAGAAGCTTAGCCAACATTACCCTCATTCTCCATCCACCGGAAAAGGTCTTCAAAGGCCTCATCAGATCTTCAGTCCTAAAACCTATCCCCTCCAATATTTCCTCTGCTTTGGCTTTGATCGTGTATCCTTCATTGGCCTCAAATCTCTCCTGAAGCTTTGCCAGCCTGTCGATCACGGCATCAGAATAGTCTGTTTCCATCTTTTTCAAGACTTCATCAATCTCATGCTGCAGCTCCAAAGTCTCTTTAAATGCCGCCAATGCCACTTCCAAAATAGGTTCTTCTGACTGATAAGAAAGCATGTCTTGGTTCAGAAAGCCAATCGTGCAGTCTTTGGCTTTCTGGACCTCACCAGAAGTCGGCTGGTAATCACCACTGATAATTTTCAAAAGTGTAGACTTGCCGGTGCCGTTCAGACCCACCAGTCCGATTTTATCTTTAGGCTTGATGTGAAGGGCGGCATTTTCATAAAGTGCTCTGCCCCCAATGAAATAAGATAGGTTGTTGATCGATAACATGCTGCAAAAATAAGTATTCTACCATAGATTGAGGCTTAAAAATGGATTATTACTCCAAGACCTGACAATCAACAAAAATTTAGGTATATTCATTTTCAAAATCATAAGTTAAGTTCCGATGAAAACCTACCATTTGCTTAAACCCTTATTTCTACTGTTGATGACTTTCGCCTATTTTTCCTGCTCTGGCCAAAACAATTCTTCCTACATACAACTGGAAACGATCAAACTCCCGCCGGGATTTCAGATTGAAGTCTGGGCAGAAGATGTTCCGGATGCAAGGTCACTGGCCATGAGCGATGATGGCAAAGTCATTTTTGTAGGAAATAGGCAAGGAAAAAATGTCTATGCTTTGGTGGACAGCAATGGAGACGGAAAGGCTGACAAAAAACATACCTTGGCCTCCGGCCTGCGAATGCCAAATGGCGTGGCTTACAAAAATGGCGACCTCTATGTCGCCGAAGTCAGCAGAATCCTCAGGTTTAAGGATATAGTCAACAATCTGGAAAACCCAAGCTATGAGGTGGTATATGATAAATATCCCGATAAAGCACATCATGGCTGGAAATTTATTGCTTTTGGACCGGATGGCATGTTGTATGTACCAGTAGGTGCACCATGCAACATCTGTAAATCTGATGAGGAGATATTTGCGAGCATCACCAGAATCGATGTGAATGCTACCAATATTCAACCGGAGATTTTTGCCCATGGAGTGCGGAATACCGTTGGCTTCTCCTGGCATCCCCAAACCAAAGAGCTTTGGTTTACCGACAACGGCAGGGACATGATGGGCGATGACATTCCTGATTGTGAGCTCAACCACGCCCCTCAAAAAGGACTTCACTTTGGTTATCCATTTTGGCATGCAGGAGATGTGAAGGATCCGGAATTCGGAGACAAAGGAAAGGACAAGTCGGCCTATGTTGCTCCTGCCAAAAAACTAGGGCCACACGTGGCTCCTCTCGGCATGAGGTTTTACACAGCTGATCAATTTCCGAATGAATACAGAAACAATATTTTCATCGCCAAGCATGGCTCCTGGAACCGAAGTAAAAAAATAGGCTATCAGGTAACCCGAGTAATACTCGATGACAACCAAACCCCAGGCAAAGAAGAAGTTTTTGCAGAAGGCTGGCTGAACCATGACAGTCAGGAGGTATGGGGCAGACCGGTAGATGTCATGCAGCTGCCGGATGGAAACCTTTTGGTGTCCGATGACATGGCTAATTGTATTTATAGAATCTCCTACAAAGGGGCTTAAAACATTGACCAACTACCTAAAAAAACACAAGTTTTATCACCTTTCACACAAAAACATCCAAATTTCCGGATGAATAAAGTTCCACTTTTGTATGTCAACTAAAACTAAACGATACAGCGCTGGCAAGGGGCTGATTTGGCTTTTTATTTTTCTTGCTTTGAGTCTGCTCCCACTTTTGGCAGCCTACTCTGGAGATATCCCACCAAAACGAACCCTCCTTGAGGAGTTGGGTGTGGTCTTGGGCTTTATAGGCTTGGGTTTATTCGGAATACAGTTTTTATTTTCCGGAAGGATCAAGCAAGTGGCTCCATCCTTTGGAGTGGATAACATTGTGCAGTTTCATAAAGAAATAGGGATTGTCGCCATAATTTTCGTTTTAAGTCATCCAATCCTCTTATTGGTAGCTGACTGGGAATACATTTCATTTTATGACCCTAGGGAAAATCTTCCACGAGCTGCTGCCTTGGTCTTTGCTACTTTTGGCATGATTACCCTGCTCTACACCAGCCTTTGGAGGGTCAGCACTGGACTTAATTACGAATGGTGGAGACTTATCCACGGTGTTTTGGGATTCTCTTTGGTATTCATAGGCATTGTCCACAGCATTCAGGTAGGCCATTACCTCAATGAGTTCTATAAGATTGCTTTCTTTATTATTTTCTTTGGTTCATTGATTTACTTATTGGTTCACACCCGTTTGGTAAGACCATACATGGCCAAAAAAGATCCCTTTATCATCAAGGAGATACTTCCTCAAAAGGATGACTGCTATACCTTAAGACTGGAAAAGAAAAGTACTGAACCTTTCCGTTTCCTGCCCGGTCAATTCACTTGGATTACCATTTCCCATACTCCCTTTTCACTTCAGCAGCATCCCTTCTCTTTTTCTTCAAGTGCAGAAAAAGGCGTTTTGGAAATTACCGCAAAAAGAATCGGGGACTTTACCAACACCTGGAAATACCTGCAACCTGGACAGACTGCCTATTTGGAAGGCCCTTTTGGTTCCTTTACGCTCAAAGAGAAACCATGCTTTTTGGTCATGGGAGGAATTGGGGTTACTCCAGGCATCTCCTTTCTCAAAACGCTGGCAGATAGGAAAGACCAGAGAAAATGCATACTCATTTATGGAAATGAAAGGTGGAAAAAAATCCCTTTTAGAGAAGAATTGGAGAGACTGAAAAACCAAATCAACCTTGAGCTGATCCATGTCTTGGAAAAGCCTGACAAGGATTGGGATGGAGAAAAAGGTCTCATAGATGAAAAGTTGGTCACAAAATACCTTCCGGAAGATCTCAATGAATTTGACTATTACATCTGTGGTCCAGGGCAGATGATGGACAATGCCGAACTCACTTTCAGAAAAAAAGGTGTGGATTGGAGAAACATTTATGCAGAAAGGTTTGACTTCGTATAAGACATGGAAAAACATCTAAAAATACTCTACAGAACCATTAAGCGGATAGCCGACCTATCAGGCTTGATACTTTTGATAATTGCAATCATTTTTGCTTTAAGGTTGGTATAAAAAAAACCTCCTGTTCGGAGGTTTTTCCAGTGCTTTCAAACAGCCTGAGCATTGGACTCCAGCCATTCCGGCTTGGTCGTTTTGACATTGGCCTGAAGCTGGTTGAGCAAGTTATAAAGACCAAAATAAGTTCTGTTGATATACAATCCATGTCTGGAACCTCTGGCCTGTCTTGATTTTTTGAACATCTTATCGTTGGAAATCCTATCTCCCAACATGAAAATCTGCTCAAAATAACTGTCATTTGCAAAATCAAAGGAATCCACATGAAAGGGTTTTCCCAGCAGTGAAATCATCTCTTTGAAAATATTTTTGAAGTACTCTTTCTCTACATCCGTATCCTTATCACTGATAAATTCCAGGTTATAGAAAATCTCATTCAATTCATCTTCATTGATCAACAGGTCCTTTTTGATCAATGAGAAGTAACCCTTGTAGAAGTCCTCAGGAAGAATTTTCACACAACCAAAGTCAATGATACCCAATTTGCCATCATTTTGAATGATAAAATTACCAGGGTGAGGATCGGCATGTACCTGCTGTAGGTTATGGACCTGATGATGGTAAAAATCCCAAAGGGACTGCCCTACCCTGTTTTTATCTTCTTGACTAGGATTGGTTTCCAGCCATTCCCTGATGTGCTTGCCATCTATCCAGTCCATGGTGATGATCCTCGCCGAACTCATTTCCTTGTAATATCCAGGAAAGGTCAATCCGCCAATATGGCTACAAGCTTGCGAAATTTCGAGAGAACGTTGCACCTCAAGTTCATAATCTGTTTCTTCTATCAGCTTGCCTTCCACTTCTTCCATGTAATGATCCAGCTCTTTTTCATTCATATTGAGCAGTCTCAAGGCAAAAGGACGGACGAGCTTAAGGTCCGAACTTACTGAATCGGCAACACCTGGGTATTGAATTTTAACGGCTAACTTTTTACCCTCTTTGGTTGCTTGGTGAACCTGACCTATGGAAGCAGCATTGACTGCAGACTTTGTGAAGCTGTCATACATCTGATCCGGCGTTTTACCGAAATACTTCATAAAGGTTTTTACCACCAAAGGGTACGACAATGGCGGTGCACTGTACTGCGCCATGGTAAACTTATCCTGATAGGCCCTAGGTAGGATATTTTTATCCATGGACATCATTTGGGCCACTTTTAGGGCCGAACCTTTGAGCTGGCTAAGAGAATTGTAAATGTCCTCCGCATTGCTGTTGTGTAATTCCTCTTTGGAAAGATTGGGATTGACTACTTTTTTGGCGTAGTGCTTCACATAGTTTCCTCCGACTTTTGCACCGGTACTGATAAATTTGGCAGCCCGTTGCACTTTGGAAACGGGAATACTCTGCTGCTCTTTGATATTTTTCTCCTTCACTGTTCCTACTTATTTTGGTACAAAAACTTGGCAAAATCTATAAATGTATCTAATGCGCTCTTACCCATAAGGTCAAAGGCAAGGTTAACGGACTTTTCAATGGCAGCATCGGTTTTTTCAAAACCTGGAGAAGTATCTTTCAGCCAAAACTGAAAAACAAACCAAACCTGTAGCCACAAAGCTTCATCATATCGATCTGAGATGATAGGCCTGCTAGCAATTTCTTCCGTCTCCTTTCCTTCCAAAATAATTTCATTGGCAAAGTCTTTAAACTTTTCACGGAATGGCTTCACTTCTTGTGGCAACAATTTTTTCAAGTCCTTGTGATGCTGATATTGGACGAGGAGGTAGGACCTGTTTTTTTTCAGTTCTTCTATCCAGGTAAAAAAGAAGCCCAATAGCTTTTCTCTGGCACTGTATTGTCTAAACACTTCCTGAGACTCCAAATTCTCTAAGGTTTCATCAAAAATCTTCACCCACACAGCGGTTTTGATAGATTCAAAAGAAGTATAATAGGAGTAAAACTCCTCTTCTTTCATTTTCAGTTCTTTGGCAAATTTGAATATTGAGGCAGGCTCATGCCCATGTTCCAAAACATAAAGAATATATCCTTCTGTAATCTTTTTCTTCGGATCTACTTTCGTACTTTTCTTAGCAGTTGTTTTTTCCATGATGCTATTTTTTACTAGCTGTATAACCTAGAAAAGGGCAATGAAGTTTAGAAAAGCTCTATAAAACGGATTAGATTTCAAAAAAATGCTTTAGACCCATAGGTGATCTCGTTTTAAAATTATTAAATATGTATATCCGCAATTATACCAATAACCAATTTAAATAAGGGCCTAGATCAATCCGATACTTATAGATATTGGATATTCATTGATATTGGCTAGAAATCATAGGTTTGTTACATTATTTTGATTCTACTTGTAAGTAAGCGGATAATCATATTATTAAATAAGAGGTCTAAGGTCATAGAAAAAATATTCAAACCATTCTTCATCCAAAAAAAAGCGATTCTTCATGCTTGAAAAATCGCTTTCTTTAAATATTGAAGATCAGGTATTAGCCATTAACTTTCTCGACCACTAGGTTATGGTTCGTATAGATGCAGACATCAGCAGCTATGCCAAGGCTTTCTCTTACCATTTCTTCAGCAGACAAGTGGGTGGCAAATTTTTTCAGCGCTCTGGCAGCAGATTGGGCATACATGCTTCCCGAACCGATAGTAGCAATTCCTAGATCAGGTTCAATCACATCTCCTGTTCCGGAAATGATCAGTATATCATCCTGATCCGCCACAATCATCATGGCTTCAAGCTTACTCAGCATCCTGTCCATTCGCCATTCTTTTGCCAGTTCTACCGCTGCACGCTTCATGTTGTTACCAAAAGCACCAAGCTTCTCCTCAAATTTCTCAAGCAGGGTAAATGCATCTGCCGTGGATCCTGCAAATCCGGTGACGATTTTCCCACCTTGCAATTTTCTGACTTTGTTTACTGTACTTTTAGCGACTGTGTTCCCCATGGTGGCCTGACCATCAGCCCCTATGACTACTTCTCCGTTGTGCTTGATAGCCACGACGGTAGTTGATTTTATTTTTTCCATTTCTTTTTTAGACTTAAGATGTGAGATATGAGACGAAAGACAAATAGCTCATTTGAAGATTTTGAGATTTGAGATGAAATAAAGAAATACACCAGTAGTGAATAAAATTATTGTGAATTGAAATATTTAACCGGCCATTTTTACAGAAATCTAATAACGAGGTTTGTCGCTACTTCTTGAATCATATAAATGATCCTTACCTATCAGACGACCGAAATATTTCAACAATATTTACTTCATGATTATATGCTTCTTTACCAATAGCATCAATTTCTGATACAAATGGGTTTTCCAAATTAATATCTATTAATATCTAATATCAATTAGTATCGAAGTTAATAAAGGAGCAGTTGTAAATAATTTTCCTGGTATCATTCCGTATATCTATCTTATATTGATGATATTCAACAACTATACAAAAACAAAAAGTCCTGACAAATCAGGACTTTTTGGCATATTTCAAATTACAGTTTAGATCAGAATACGTACAGGATCTTCCAAGAGACCTTTCAAAGTCAGTAGGAACGCAGAACCTACAGCTCCATCCACTACCCTATGGTCACAGGAAAGTGTCACTTTCATCACATTGCCTACCTGCATTTGTCCATTCTTGACGATAACAGTTTCCTTGATTCCTCCCACTGCCAAGATACAGGCATCCGGTGGATTGATGATAGCTGTGAATTCTTCTATACCAAACATCCCCAGATTAGATATGGTGAAAGTATTACCTTCCCAATCCTTGGGCTGAAGTTCTTTATTCTTGGCTTTTCCTCCTAGCGATTTAGCCTCATTGGAAATTTGAGACAGAGACTTTGAGTCAGCAAATCGGATCACAGGCACAAGAAGGCCTTCTTCTACAGCCACAGCCATTCCTATGTGAATATGGTCATTGTATCTGATCTTATCTCCTAGCCAAGAGGAATTTACTTTGGGATGCTGACGAAGGGCTGCAGCTGCAGCTTTGATCACCATGTCATTAAATGAAATCTTGACAGGAGACACTTCGTTCATACTTTTTCTGGCTTCAATAGCCTTATCCATATTGATCTCCATGGTGAGGTAGAAGTGAGGTGCAGTAAACTTGCTTTCGGCAAGTCTCTTGGCAATCACTTTCCTCATTTGGGAAACCTTCTCTTCCTTATAAGACTCCTGCCCTACTGCCGGGGCAGCTGCACCTTCAGCAGATTGAGAAGCAGCTTGGCTGGCAGGAGGAGTGAAGTTTTCAATATCCCTTTTTACTATTCTTCCATTTTCTCCGGAACCTTTTACCAAAGTAATGTCTATCCCTTTATCAGATGCCATTTTCTTGGCAAGAGGTGAAGCTTTTATTCTTTCTCCGTCAGATGATGACGAAGAAGAACCTGAAGATGAAGGTTTGCTATCTTCAGCTTTTGGTGCTTCAGATTTTTTCTCTTCTTTCTTTTCTTCTGTTTTTTTCTCCTCTGCAGGTGCTTCGGAAGAATCAGACTTGGCCTTGTGGGCTTTTAATAGTGTCTCATAGTCTGCTCCTTTTTCTCCGATGATAGCTATGACACCGTCAATCTCCACCGAATCACCAG
This sequence comes from Arthrospiribacter ruber, assembly GCF_019343195.1. Classification (GTDB taxonomy): domain Bacteria; phylum Bacteroidota; class Bacteroidia; order Cytophagales; family Cyclobacteriaceae; genus Arthrospiribacter; species Arthrospiribacter ruber. The sequence goes on along the minus strand of NZ_RPHB01000001.1, from coordinate 405,731 downwards.
CTTCCACACCGATATACAGTAGGTTGCCATCTTCATAAGATTCCAGTTCCATAGTAGCCTTGTCCGTTTCCACTTCGGCTATGATATCACCTGACTTTACATCATCTCCGACCTTTTTCAGCCAAGAGGCAATGGCACCTTCTGTCATGGTATCACTCATTTTAGGCATGGTGATGACAGTAGCATTGATATTTGAAGTATCTATTTCTTCTTTTGGTGAAGACTCTTTCTTGCCTTCTTCCTTTTCAGGCTTACTTTCTTCTTTCTCTTCGGATTTTTCTTCCTTTTTGTCAGATGCAGAATTTGAAGAATCCCCGCTCTCAATATCCTTAAGAAGCGCTTCGATATCTTCACCCTTTTCACCAATGATGGCAATGACACCATTGACAGGGACCGCATCTTTTTCTTCCACACCTATATAAAGAAGTATGCCTTCCTCATATGATTCTAGCTCCATGGTAGCTTTATCAGTCTCCACTTCAGCTAAAATATCTCCTGGTTTAACGGAATCTCCTACTTTTTTCAACCACGCTGCAATGACACCTTCTTCCATGGTATCACTCATTTTGGGCATTCGTATTATTTCGGCCATATGTTATTTATATCCTATTCTAAAATTAAAAGCAGTCCAAAAATAGTTCTTAAAAAGTCTACATTCAAATTTAATAGTAGTATTTTCAGGATTGAAAACAGCGCAATTCCCCAATTTGTTTGAAGATGCCCCTCATAAAAAAGATTGAATATGATCATCCCAAATGGCAATTTAACGGTCATTTACAGACGATAATACCAAGTGTTTTTAGGCAGGCATTTCCCTTACCATTTGAAAGAGAAAGAGTTAATACCCCTGACGGAGACTTTCTGGACCTCGACTGGCTAAGGAAGGGATCCGAAAAACTGGTCATCATCAGCCATGGATTGGAGGGCAATAGTAGAAGGCCTTATATGACAGGAATGGCAAGACATTTTTTTACCAACGGCTTTGATGTGCTTACCTGGAATTACCGTGGATGCAGTGAAGAATTGAATAAAAAACCGATTTTCTATCATTCCGGTGCCACGTATGACCTGGACTCAGTGGTACAGCACGCTCAAAAACCCTACAGTGAAATCTTTCTCATCGGTTTTAGCCTGGGTGGCAATCTAACTTTAAAATACGCAGGTGAAATAGGAGAACGATCTGGAAAGCTCAAAAAAGCGGTAGCAATCAGTGTCCCCTTGCATTTGGAGTCTTCCTCTATCAAAATATCTACAGGAGAAAACATCATCTATGCCAACCGATTTTTGAAAACTTTAAAAGAAAAAGTCATCCAAAAAGCCAATGCTTTTCCTGATGAAATTCCTGTAGGCATCCTCAGAAAAATAAAAACCCTCAAAGATTTCGATGATCACTTTACAGGGCCTTTGCATGGATTTAAAGATGCTCACGACTATTACGAGAAAAATTCTTCCTTGTATTTTCTGGAAAAAATCCAGTTACCAAGTCTCATTCTCAATGCGCAAAACGATCCCTTTCTGAGTGAAAAATGTTTCCCTATCACTCTGGGAAGAGAACTGTCTAATGTGTGGATGGAATTCCCTAAATATGGAGGACATGTCGGCTTCAGCCCAAGAAAAAAGGAAGATATCTATTGGTCGGAGCGCAGGGCATTTGAATTTATCACCAGAGATCTGTAATTTTCAAAAAATCAATGCGTTCATGTGCGGAAGATATTCACTCAGCAAAAGTAAAATAGAATTAGAAGAAAGATTTCAGGCAGAAATGCTCGGGGAATTCAAGCCGAGATACAACATTGCCCCCACCCAACTTGTGCCTGTCATTACTTCTGACAGCCCAAAAGGCTTTTCATTTTTCTATTGGGGCATCACACCGGATTTTGCCAAAAACAAGCCCGTTTCCCAGAAATTCATTAATGCGAAGGCAGAAACGGTTAATCAAAAAGCCTCCTTCAAAAACTCCTTTGTCTCAAGACGATGCCTTATACCTGCCGATGGATTCTATGAATGGAAAAAAGTGGGAAAAAAGACCAAAATTCCCTACCGCTTTACAGTGAAAGAAGGCGAAGCTTTTGCTTTTGCAGGGATTTGGGAAGAATATGAGAATGAAGCGGGGGAAACCAAACACACCTTTTTGATACTGACCACTGAGCCCAACTCTTTGGTAAGTGACATCCATGACAGGATGCCCGTTATTTTGGCTAAGGAAAATGAAAAAAAATGGCTGGATAAGTACACTCCTGAAAATGACCTTCTTTCCATGCTAAAAACTTACTCTGCCGACACCATGCTAAGCTATACAGTTTCCCAGCAGGTCAATCAGATCAAAAACGATAATCCTTCCCTGATCAGAAAAACATCCCCCATGGATCAATTTGGAAATTACACCCTTTTCGGATGAGAGAAAAAATCCACATCAATGATTTAAAATTTTTGGAAACAGAAGAAGCCATTGCCTGTTTCCTGATTGAAACTACATCAGGTCCCATTATGATAGAAACGGGCCCGGAAAGCACCTTCCCCCAACTTGAAAAAGGTATCACTGACCTTGGCTGGAGCCTTAAAGAAATTCAGGGTGTATTTCTTTCACATATACATTTTGACCATGCCGGTGCTGCTTGGAAGCTGGCAGCTTTAGGAGTAGATATATATCTACATCCAGCAGGTGTCCCCCACCTCCATCAGCCTGAAAAGCTATGGAATTCGGCAGCTCAGATTTATGGCGACCAGATGGAATACCTTTGGGGAAAAATGGAACCTATACCACAGGCCAAGCTAAAACCAGTTTCACACCTTGAGGAGGTGACAATTGGCAATGTCAAGTTGAAATCTTTGCATACTCCCGGACATGCCAGCCATCATATCAGCTGGATGGTTGGAGATGTGATTTTCACCGGAGATGTAGCAGGTGTGAAAATCGGAAACGGCCATGTAGTTCCCCCCTGCCCTCCACCTGATATACACTTGGAGGATTGGAAAAAATCCTTGGACATTCTTCGTAAAGAAGATGCAAAAATGCTTTTTCTGACACACTTTGGACGCATTGATGAAATTTCAAGGCATCTGGATCATTTGGAAAACACCTTGGACACCTGGGCTTTGTGGATCAAACCTCACTTTGAAAATAATAGGGATCAAAAAGAAATCATACCTGAATTTATGAAATTCACCCAACAACAGCTTAGGGATGAGGGTTGTACTGATGAGTTGATCAAAGTGTATGAATATGCTAATCCAAGTTGGATGTCGGTCGCTGGTTTGTACAGGTACTGGAAATTAAAAAGCCAAGGAAGAATTCAATGATCTTCTCTTTTTGCGAATAGGACTATAAAGTGGGATATTTGTACTGCTCAAGAAGAATTTCCTAAGAACCCAAATAACTTAGTTTATGAAAAAATCAAAAATAAAAGGTGTAGGCCATTATGTTCCAGAGCGGGTGATCACCAATGATTACCTATCCGGAATTATGAATACCAATAATGAATGGATTGTGGAGCGTACCGGTATTCAGGAAAGAAGGTGGTTTACCCCTGGGAAAGATACCGTTACCAGTATGTCAGCAGCAGCATCAAAGATGGCGTTGGAACGGGCAGGACTACAAGCTTCTGATATAGATTTTATTGTTTTTGCAACGATTACCCCTGACTATTTCCTTCCGGGAAATGGAGTTCTTTTACAAAGAGAACTAGGAATGCAAGGAATTGGAGCCTTGGACATACGAAATGCCTGTTCGGGATTTATTTATGCACTCTCGGTGGCAGATCAGTTTATCAAGACCGGAATGTACCGCAACATCTTGGTGGTAGGCGCCGAAATACAGTCTTCCGCTTTGGATAAAAGTGATGAAGGCAGATCCAGCGCGGTGATATTTGCTGATGGAGCGGGAGCAGCTGTACTAAGTGTCAGTGAAAATGAGGATTCATGCATTCTTTCCACTCACTTACATGCCGACGGTGACTATGCAGAAGAATTATATTGCAGTGATCCGGGCAGCAGCAGAGAAGTAAGGATATCCCCTGAGATGATTGATGCAGGTGATTTTTTCTTGAAGATGAATGGCAATGCCGTTTTCAAACATGCTGTAGTAAGGTTTTCGGAAGTAATCCAGGAAGCCTTGGACGCAAATGCCAAAGACAAATCGGAAATTGATCTTTTGGTACCTCACCAGGCCAACCTCAGGATCAGCAATTATATCCAGCAAAAACTCGGTCTGCCCGATGAAAAAGTTTTCAACAATATCATGCACTTGGGTAATACTACAGCAGCCACTATCCCTATCGCTTTAAGCGAAGCTTGGGAACAAGGAAGGCTAAAAGAAGGTGATTTGGTATGTCTAGCTGCTTTTGGAAGCGGATTTACATGGGCTTCAGCTTTGCTAAAATGGTGAATGAACAAAAGGACAAAATTGATCTGGAATTTTTGGAAAGCGCAAACTCTTTTTTCAAAAATTATGCTGTAGAAAAGAAAAAAATCCTTGATTTATTTACCGAATTAGCGAATGCTTTTCCCATAAGAGACCAAGTTGGAAGATATATCCATTCCAAAGGCAATAAAATCAGTCAAGGTTATAACTTGGATGGCTTTCCCTATCAAGTGCTCGACATAGGAAGAAATTTCGATATAGATCATGGCTTCAATATTCGCATCTTGCATTGGGTCGGTAAGGGAATGTTCTTTTTTGTCTATTTAGGTGGGGAAAAAGTAAACAAATATCTCTCTGGAATAAAAGATTCAGCAGTGGAAAGCTATTTTTATTCTCTTAAAAAACCTTTTGCATACCCAGAAATCCTCGTTCAGTCTTTGCCGGTAAAAGATGTTAAACCAGTTGATAATCCGGGCAATTTGATGATAGTATGGGAAAAAATTATTCTTGAAAGAGAGTTTTTAAAAAACTTTGACATGTTGTTGGAAAAGATAGGCAAGGCATTTGATTATACATTTTAGGTTTTCCTATTTTGGACAATTTAACCTAATTTAGAACCGAGTAGTTAAGATTTCGTAATCTTTAGACAAACATAGATTCCTCATATATGAAATATATTTTTGGTATTGTCACCTTTTGCTTATTCAGTCTCAACGTCTGGAGCCAAGGAAATTCCAATGTTGTATCCATTTATAATGCTGATTCTACCCTTATGGGAACTGGAATTATGAACAACGGACTAATGGAAGGTCTCTGGAAATTTGAAAACCCAAAAACCAATAGACTGATACAGACCATTACGTTCAGACAGGGCCTGAGAGACGGTCTTGCCATTGTATTTCATAGCAATGGAAACAGGCAGTTGGAAGCCGAGTACAAGGACAACAAATTGAATGGCGTTTTTCGTGAATATGACTCCACCGGTGCTATGAAGCTAGACCGGGTCTTCAAAGACAGTGTAGCCATAGGCCCTTACCGGGAATATTACGGCAGATCAGGTCAACCGGATTTTTTCAACCCCAGACAGATCAAAGTAGAAGGCCAGTTTGCAGAGGGCAAAAGAGATGGCAGATGGGTCACTTATTACAACAATGGTGAACCTGCAATCATACAAACTTACGAAAAGGGAAATCAGCACGGCACCTATCAGGAATTTTCTATAGATGGTGATCTCCTTCTGACCGTCAATTATCAGGACAACAGGCCTCATGGCACATTTACCCGCTATTCTTTCAATAAAATAGTAGAAGAAAGAGGCGAATACAACAATGGCCGTAGAGTCGGTAAATGGGAATCTTTCTTTCCTGGGACAAGAGTGCTTGAGTCTGAAAGGAATTATGATGAGAGAGGCAACAGAACTGGAGAATGGAAATTTTACTATGAAAACAGAAGGTTAGCAAGAATCGAGAGGTACGAAAATGATATTCCCGTAGGAACATGGGAAGAGTATTTCCCTAACCGAAGTCTATCCAAGAAGAAAACTTATGAGTTAGGTTTGCCTGTAGGAGAATATGAAGAGTTTCATGCCAATGGCAAAGTCTCTGTGAAAGGTCAGTATAAAAGTGGGGTAAAAGATGGACTTTGGAGGAATTTCTTTCCCGAAGGTACTCTATATTCAATTGGGGAATATAGAAATGACCTAAAGACCGGTCTTTGGAAATATTTCAACAAAATAGGCGTACTTATCGCTGAAGGCGAATATTCATTGGGATCAGAAAATGGACAATGGATTTATTATTATGACGGTGGTCAGCTTAAATCCATTGGAAGTTATTTTCTTGGCTTCGAAAACGGTGTTTGGGGTTTGTTTTATGACAATAAGCAACTGACGCAGGAAGAAACCTGGAGCAATGGCAGACTGATGAATGTCTCTGATTACAATACTTATGATGGTAGTGGTACTTTGGATAAAGGTACACTTCAGGATGGTAACGGTACAAGAATCACTTATTACACCTCAGGTAAAAAGGAGTCTGAGGGAAATTATGAAATGGGCAAGCCTGAAGGCACCTGGATATATTTCCATGAAAATGGAAACAAAGCTTCTGAAGGAAAAATGGAAGATGGCAAGAAAGAAGGTGCATGGAGATACTACAATCAAAATGGCCGACTGGAACAGATCATCAATTTCAAAGACGATGAAATCGTAACGGAAGAAGATGAAATGAGAAGTGAAATACCATTCACCAACTTCAACTGATAAAACCATATTGCTACTTTTCAGTTCTATTTCTAAAAAAGGACATGTTTGGACTATTTAAGAAAAAGACAGAACTGGAAAAGCTTCAGGAAACATACAAGAGTCTGCTGGAAAAATCACATAAGATTTCTCACAGTAATAGGACTGAGGCAGATAAGTTGATGGCAGAGGCAGAAGAAGTCGCCAAGAAGATAGATACTTTGAAAAAGAAGTGATCAAAAATCCGGGAATTCCCGGATTTTTTTATGTTTAACAGTGGAACTTTTCTTATTGCCAATCCCACTCCGCTTAAGTTATTGATATACAGGATAGATTTTTTTCATTTTCTCCGAAACCATTATCAATATGAAAATTTGCTAAAACGGTTTTGCTAATTTTTTATTCTTTTTATTAAAATTTTAACAAAACTTAATTTCATTTTTTAGCGTAAAATCAACCAAACACACTAAATCCTATTATCATGAAAACTACAATCCTATATCGAATATGCATGGTGCTGATGCTAGGCGTCGGTATGGCTCTGTTCCAGAGAGCTGATGCAGCCCCTCACAATGGTAGTGTTTCATTTCAGATATTCTATAATGAACTTGCACCATACGGAGACTGGGTAATGGACCCTAATCATGGCTATGTTTGGGTACCTTATGTAGATGCCAACTTCCAGCCTTATGTAACCAATGGCTACTGGACCATGACCAATTTTGGCAATACTTGGGTGTCCAATTACGTATGGGGATGGGCCCCTTTCCATTATGGAAGGTGGTTCTGGAGTGACTTCTACGGTTGGGCCTGGGTTCCCGGATATGAGTGGGGACCGGCTTGGGTCAGCTGGAGAACCGGTGGAGGATACTATGGATGGGCTCCTTTAGGCCCTGGCATGCACGTAAACATTGGTATTTACATGCCAGCAAGACACTGGGTCTTTTTACCTCAAAGAAGGTTCAGAGCTAGGTATTTCCACAGATACTTTATCCCTAGTCACAATGTGGTGAATGTGTATAACAAAACCACCATCATCAACAATACCTACGTAAACAATAATACCACATATTATACAGGTCCGTCTAGAACTGAGCTTCAAAGAACTACCAGATCAAATGTCCCGGTATATCAGGTCAATGAAACCAATAGACCTGGACGAAACACCTTGAACAACAATACCCTCAGTGTGTATAGACCTCAGGTAGCTTCCTCCAGATCAGTAAATGATGCAGCAAGGCCTCAAAGAGCAATTACCGCGGACGAGTTTAAGAACACTGACAGAAGAAGTAGGATCAATCAGAATGCTCAAAATAGCAGAAACAACCAGGCTGTTCAGAGTGCAGGGTCTGCTACTAGGGGTAACACTCAAGGAACAAGGATTCAGAGTACCCCACAGAGTCAAAGCAGAACTGCTGCTCCTGCTACCAGAAATACCAACAGAGAAGCTATCAGGGGTTCTGGATCTTCAAGAAGCAACCAAACTGCAACTAGCCCTGCTCAAAGAAACAATTCCAGGGTACAGCAATCAGGAACCAATCAAAGGTCTTCTGCCCCAGCGGTCAACCAAAGAAGCAACAGAAATCAAAATAGCTCAACTGTACGGCCTCAGCAAAACCAAAGGTCAAGTTCTCCTGCGGTAAGAAGTGGTTCGCAATCAAGAAGCAGTTCTCCTGCTGTCAGAAGCGGAGGATCATCAAATAGATCCAGCAGTCCGGCAGTAAGAAGCAGCGCTCCGAGCAGGCAAAGTAGCCCTAGGGTGAGCAGTGGATCTTCAAGCAGACAAAGCTCCCCTGCGGTCAGATCTGCACCTAGCAGGAGCAGTTCATCAGGAACCAGCTCCAGAAGCTCTTCAGGCAGAAGCTCTTCAGGCAGAGGAGGGAATTAAAATTAAAGGAGAAAGCCACCTTAGCGGTGGCTTTCTCCTTTAATTTCGATAACCCTCCCTTAAATTTTTAAAAATTGACCAGATTTTAATCGAGTTTTTGATAGTATCATCTATTTTTTTACTTAAGCCATTTTATTATTCTATAAATTTTTACTTATTTGATCTAAATTTTTAACACATGAACCTAATTAACCCGAAGAAATCACTCGAAAAAGCTGATGGTGTAGTAGAAATGAAAAGCTACATCAACAAATTAAAGCTGATCAAGAATTTATATACAAAAGGCAGCAACACTGCAGGAGAAATGTGCAATGAAGTCGGTATAAGCTTACCCACCGTAAACTCTCTGTTGAGCGATCTGATGAACTCAGGAGAAGTCATCAAACATGGCAGAGCGGAATCCCAAGGAGGAAGAAAACCGGACCTGTACAGACTTGCTGAGGATGCTTTCTACATAGTGTCAGTCGATATCAATAAATTCAGAACACGCGTGGCGATATACAACAGCCTCAACAATTCTGTGACTGAACCTGAAATACTGAAACTCCAGCTCAACAATGAAAAAGAGACTTTTGACAAAATTTGTGAGTTCATTGAAGAGCATAAAAAAAAGTCCGGAGTTTCTGAAAACAAGATTATAGCCATAGGTATCTCCATGCCGGGTTTGATTGATTCAGCTAACGGTGTCAACCATACCTATTTAAAGTTTGGTAAAAAAAGTTTGTTGGAAAACTTCGAGTCAAAATTAGGTAGGCAGGTTTTCTTGGAAAATGATGCCCGGGCCATGACATTAGCGGAGTTTAAGTTTGGCCAAAAAGAATCCCATAAAAATGTGCTCGGCATATTTATAGGCTGGGGAATCGGTATAGGTATCATAATAGATGGCAAACTTTATCATGGGGCATCTGGCTTTGCGGGAGAATTCAGCCACTCTCCTATTTTTGAAAACAGCGAAAACAATTCAATCAATAAAAACACCAGCCTGGAAACAGTCGCATCAGGAACTGCCATAGTTAAAATGGCCAATGAAGCCATACAGCTTGACGAAGACTCCATTTTGGCCAGAATGGTCAAGGAAAATGATCATGAAATAGAACCGGCTTTAGTGGTAGAAGCCGCATTGGCAGGAGATCAGCGTGCCATCACCATTCTATCCGAAGCAGGTCTCTTTCTGGGAAGAGGAATTTCTATCCTCTTGCAACTCCTAAATCCAGAGCTTATCATATTGGGTGGATCTGTGGCAGAAGCCAAACAGTACCTGACTATACCAATTCAACAAGCTTTGAATATTTATAGCATGCCTAAAACGAGGGAAAGTACCGACCTTACTATCTATAAACTTGGCAAAGAAGTGGGACTGCTTGGAGGAGTGGCAGTAGTCAACGAAAAAATATTCGAAGAAATTTTCCAGGCTTAGGAAAGAAAAATTAAGACCTGAGTGCAGTATGAAGTTTACAGTGTATTTTCTACTTATTTCAATATTGCTTTTTGCCGGAGTGATTCCATTTGGAGAAATTCCAGCAAACAAGTCTGCTTATTTTGAATCCATCTCTTCGAGAAAGTCAGGGGTCAGTTTCAATAACAAACTTACAGAAGACAAAAGCAACAACATCCTGACTTACGAGTACTTTTATAATGGAGGTGGAGTGGCTGTAGGGGACTTCAACAATGACGGTTTGGAGGATATTTTTTTCACCGGAAACATGACAGAAAACAAACTGTACCTCAACCTTGGTGATTTCAAATTCAGAGATATTACCAAGTCTGCAGGAGTTGGAGGCAAAAAATCATGGACTACAGGAGTGAGCGTGGTGGATATCAATGGAGATGGCCTTTTGGATATTTATGTGTGCTACTCCGGAAATGGAAACCTGGATAGCCGAAGAAACGAGCTATTTATCAACCAGGGAGACCTTACCTTTGTAGAGTCAGCCAAAGACTACGGCTTAGATGACCCTTCCAATTCTACCCAAGCCCTTTTTTTTGATTTTGACAATGACGGTGACCTTGACCTGTATTTGCTTAATCACCATATAGAAGTCATCAATGAAATAGAATTTGACGATGCAAGGCAAAAAAGGCATCCCTTTGCAGGTGATAAATTGTACAGAAATGATGGGGGAAAATTCACAGACATCACCCAAGAAGCGGGCATAAAAGGTTCTGCCTTAGGTTTCGGGCTTGGAGTAGTAGCTTCTGATCTGAATGGTGACGGCTGGATTGACCTGTATGTAAGCAATGATTACATAGAGCCCGACTACCTTTATATTAATAATGGAGATGGTACTTTCTCAGACAGATTGCCTGATTACTTGCAGCATATCTCCCATTTTTCCATGGGCCTGGACATTGCTGATATGAACAATGACGGCCTTCCTGACATTTTTACTTTGGACATGCTTCCAGAAGATAACAAGCGGCAAAAACTACTCTATGGCCCGGAGAACTATGAACAGTATGCCCTGATGGTCAATCGCGGATTTTATCACCAAAATATGAGAAATATGCTCCATTTAAATCATGGAGAAGGAATGTTCAGCGAAATCGGTCAGCTCTCGGGGATTTCCAACACAGATTGGTCCTGGTCTGCTTTGTTTTTTGATGCGGACAATGATGGGCACAAGGACCTCTTTGTCACCAACGGATATTATCGAGATTATACTAACAGGGATTTTTTAAAATACAAAGGAGATTATTACTTCAAAACAGCTGTAGCAGGAGAAAAAGCGGACACACTTCACTTGGTTACTTCCATGAGTTCTACGCCCATCTCCAATTATTTTTTCGGGAATACTGGCAATCTCACCTTCCAAAATCACACTAGAGATGCCGGATTGCACCAGCCCAATTTCTCAAGTGGCGCTGTCTATGCAGACTTAAATAATGATGGAAAACTTGATCTGATCGTCAACAATATCAACCAAGCTGCTTCTATTTACAGGAACAACCATCCAGCTGAAAACTATTTTATCAAAGTAAAACTGGAAGGAAATTCAGGCAACACATCAGGAATTGGAAGCAAAGTAACAGTATACACCTCAGAAGGCAATTACTTTCAGGAACAGTCACCCGTAAGGGGTTTCCAATCCTCTGTGAGTACAACTTTGCATTTTGGACTGGGAGGAAATTCCAAAATCGATTCTATAAAAGTGATTTGGCCTGGAGGAAAGTCTTCTGTGATCCAAAATCCTAAAGTCAATACCACACTTTCCATCAAAGAAAATGAAGCTTCCATGGGTCATCAGACCTACGAAAAACCCAAACCCATTTTTACCAACGGAGCAAATCCAATTCCTTACCGACATGAGGAATATGGTTTCAACGATTTCAAAAGAGAGCCCATGTTGCTTGAAATGCCCTCCTATATCGGCCCTATAATGGCTGCCGGAGACGTAAGTGGTAATGGCTTGGAAGAAGTATTTGTAGGGGGCACTAAAGGTTATCCAGGTAAAATGTTCCGCCAAGAAAATGGTGAATGGAAAACTTACAGCGTGTTTGAATCCGACGAAGAATTCACAGATGCCAGTGCGGTCTTTTTTGACGCTGATGGAGATGGTCTTCTGGATCTTTACATCGCGAGCGGAGGATACCATGATTACTTAAGCAGCGATGAATCTTTACAGGACAGGTTATACCTCAATGACGGGCAAGGCAATTTAAAGATAAGCGCCGACAAGCTCCCCAGAATCAGGTCAAGTGCGTCCAAGGTAGTCTCTTTTGACTTTGATGGAGACGGACATTTAGACCTATTTGTGGCAGGTAGGATTGTTCCTGGAAAATATCCCGAATCGCCCAAAAGCATTCTTTTATTAAATGATGGTAGAGGGAATTTTTCAGATATTTCAGAAATGGCACTTCCGGAAGGCGGCAAGCTGGGTATGATCAGAGATGTAGCAGTCCTTGATTTAAATGGTAATGGAAGAAAGGACTTGATTTTGGCAGGAGAATATACCCCAATCATATTTCTTGAAAATACTGAAGGTGAAAAATTTCAGGACAAAAGCTTGGAATACCTTCCCGATAACCCTCTAGGCTGGTGGACGAAATTAGAGGCAGGCGATTTCAATAATGATGGAAAAATGGACGTAATAGCTGGAAATTTTGGCTTGAATTCACAATTTAACCCATCTTCAGACGAACCACTTAGCCTCTATTTCGGCGATTTTGATGACAACTCTTCGATAGATCCTATTTTAAGTTATTTTATACAAGGTAAAGAATATCCTTTTCCAAGCCGGGACGAGCTTTTGGATCAGATGTACAGCATGAGAAGCAAGTTTACCGATTACGAATCTTATGCAAATGCCACAATAGAAAAGGTGTTGGGAAAAGAGGGGCTTAAAAAAGCATCCATCCTGAAAGCTAACGAATTGAGGTCAATGGTTTTGATCAACAATGGAGGCTTATTTGAAGCCACTCCACTTCCAATTGAGGCACAATTTGCTCCTGTTTATGCCATTCAGGTTTTGGATTTTGATGAAGACGGTAATCCTGATCTACTTTTGGCAGGAAATCAATCTCAAATAAGGTTAAGGCTGGGTGTCATTGATGCCAGTTATGGCCAGCTTTTTAGAGGCAAAGGCGATGGTGAATTTGATTACATAGACCAACAAAAGTCTGGGCTCCGGCTATATGGAGATGTCAAATCCATTGTAAATTTGCCTTCACAACCAAAAAAGTATTATTTTGGAGTAAACAACGGGGCCATTCAGGCCATTGAGCTCAATCCATAATGCTGTTACTATTTCGATATTGCTTTTTCTTAACCTTAATTTTGACCGGAATGCCATTGGCAAGCCAAACAAAAGGAATACCCCCTACCCAGCTTTATATTGACAATCTTTTTAAGATCACAGAAGTCATGGTAACTGATGTAGCTTCGCCACCGGCAGCTGCGCGCTTTTATGCATACACAACGCTTGCTGCACATCTTGCATGGGAACTTGCAGAAAACAAACACTTGGACAATAGTTTGGCAAATCACATAAACAGTAAGCCGGAAATTAACTTTGAAATCCCTGAAAATATTGATCCTTATTTTTGTGCTGTTTTTGCGATGTTGGAAGTAGGCAGTCAAATAATGCCATCAGGGGCATCACTTTCCCAGGCAAAGTCAGAATTGGAAAAAGACTATGTAAAGAGTAAAAAGCTGAAAAAGCAGCATTTGGAGCATAATAAGAAATTTGCCCTGCAAGTGGCCACTACCGTAATGGTAAAAGCGAAAAACGACAACTATGCACAGCTAAGTACCCTTACAAGGTACTCACCAAAAAAGGGGGAGGGATACTGGTACCCTACTCCTCCCGCCTATATGGCTGCTGTAGAACCGGAATGGAGAACCATCACACCCTTTTTTCTTGATGAATTGAGCAACTTCAAACCTACTCCTCCAGCAGTGTTTTCTTTGGATGAGGAAAGTTCATTTCACAGGCAAATGACAGAAGTGTATGAGGTAACTTCCCAACTTTCTAATGAACAAAAGTTGATTGCCAATTTCTGGGATTGCAATCCATTTATGGTCCAATATTCAGGGCACATGGCTATTGGTATAAAAAAAATCTCTCCAGGAGGACACTGGATAGGAATTACTGGGATTGCTGCACAACAGGCTAATCTGGACTGGAATGAAACCCTCTACATTCATGCTTTAGTGGCAGCTGGATTGCACGATGCTTTTATCAGCTGTTGGGAAGAAAAGTACGATTCTGACCGCATAAGACCCGAATCAGCCATCACCAAATACTTGGACAACAACTGGAGGCCACTGCTTCAGACTCCACCATTCCCTGAGTATACCAGCGGGCATTCTGTTGTATCAACACTCAGTTCGGTGATTCTGACCGATTTTTTCGGGGAAAATTTCGAATTTATCGATACCTCGGAGGTCTATTTTGGGCTTCCTGAAAGGGCTTTTGGATCATTTGAGGAAGCAGCCGCAGAAGCTGCAATTTCCAGGCTATATGGAGGCATACATTTTAGAGATGCCATTGAGGAAGGTGTAGTCCAAGGAAGAAAAATCGGAAAAATGATTCTGGAAAAAGTCAAAGGGCATGAGGCTTTGGTGCAGCATTAACCATTTTTGGAAGGCCTAAGGATTGACCAGTTCATTGTCCTCTTCGGCTAGTGAGCTGATTACGCCGTACAATGCTGACATTTCTCCTAATTCCGAAAAATCAAATGACAAATTACTTCCCAATTTTTGTAGTTCTAATTTCAATTCCTCTTCAAACAAAAATGAAGCTTTGCATATATTCCCTCCAAAAACCACATGATTCAACTCATATTTCTGATTACTCTCCCACAAAAACACCGCTAGATTGGCCGCATATTCTTTAAAAATGGATTTTACTTCATCCTTTGGAAGGGTCTCCACAAGCTCTTTGACCCCTGATAGTTTTTCTCCAAAGATGGCCTCTCCTTTATTCAAAAACCACCCCGTACCGAGGTAATCCTCTGCTATTCCCTCTTTGAATGACTTGGACCATAAGGCTCCATCCGAAAACTCTTCTCCAAACTTAAATGATGAACCCAAACCCGAACCTAAAGTCAAGCCTAAGACATTTTGGTAACCTTGAGCTTTTCCACAATAAGCCTCCCCTCTCAAAAAAGCTTCCGCATCATTGACAAAAAACAAATTTTCAGATGAAATGGAAAGCCTGTTTGCAAGCTCCTGTTTCAAATTTACTCCATACAGACTCAAAAATTTACCCTGGTCTTTAATCCAACAAACGCCATTTTTATAATCAAATGGAGCTGGCATTGCCAAGCCAATCAATATTTCCGGATTGCTATTAACCAGTGGTTCAAGAACTTTTGACCAAAGGGTCAGAATCTCTTCTTTAGAACCAGAGGAGTCGACGTTTGTCCGGGAAGATGTTAAAATTTTCATTCCCGAAGAAGATTCTTCAATTAGCGCAATGGAAATATGGGAACCTCCAATATCTCCAGCTAATATCCTTTTATGGGGCATTTCTGTGGTTTTAAAAGTAATTTAGGTCTATAATCTAGTTTTTAGCAACTACCCAAATGAAGCTGCTAAAAGGTTTTATCAAAATTATGAAAAAAAATCCAAACTCAATTAATTGATCTTTTTTCTTTCTAAAGTCAGGTTGATTCACGAATGTTCAATTTGTTGGGAAGGATAATTTTTCTAGATACATAACCCTTGTCCAACTCCTCAATATGGTTCAAAATAGTTTCCATCAATTTTTCAGAAATGGTCTCCAAAGGTTGCTCAATTGCAGTGATTTTAGGCTTGAACAATCCAAAAAAGTAATGATCATCAAATGATACCACCTTTACGTCCTTTGGAATATTTCTTCCCAATGAATCCAAGGCCTGCAATCCTTCGAATGCCAGGTAATTGGTCGCGAAAAACACCCCATCTATATCTCTGTTTTTTGAGAAAAATTCAAAAAGCTCTTGATAAGGCCCTGACTCAGCCAAATTATGGAATTTCAGTTTGAGCTCCAAACCCTTCACTCCTGATTGCTGAATGGCCTCTCTAAAACCTGTTTCTCTGTCAATCATCTGGGTTTGATCTGATTCCAATGAGATAAATGCGGGCCGTTTAACACCTTCTTTAATCAAATGATCAGTTCCTTCAAACGCACTTTTTTTGTTTTCCACTATTACATGGCTGCAATCTACATCAGGCAACCAACGGTCAAAAAGCACCACGGGGAATTCCTCTTCCATCAAATCTTTAATTACGTCCTCAAGGTCAGGAGTCGGGGTAATGATAAACCCGTCCACATTTCTCATTTTAAAAGTAGAAATCAATTCTTTGGCCTTTCCTACATCATTATCTGTACTACAGTAAATGATTTTATAGCCATTTCTATAGGCCTTCTCTTCAATGAACCTTGCTATAGAAGAAAAAAATTGATTGGAGATATCCTCCGCCATAAATACTATGATTTTGGACTTTCCCAACCTTAGGCTTTGAGCCACATGGCTCGGTTTATAACCAACTTCCTTGATATAATCTTTGACCTTCTTGGAAACCTCATCACTTATTCTCTGCTCTCTAGCCTTACCATTGATGATAAAAGAAACAGTGGTGATAGAAACTCCCAAAGCCTTTGCTATGTCTTTTATCGAAACTCTTTTTTTAGCCATACAATAAAAAGCCCCATTTTGCTAATCTTTAGCAATATGGGGCTTTAATTGATCAAAATCAAAGTCAAAAAGATCAGGGATTATACATATTTTCGAAAATTGCATTTAATAAGTCCCTGTCTTCAGAGTCCTCATTATACTCCCAAAACATAGCACCTCCAAGCTTATTTTCCTTTATGAACTTCACTTTTGCTGCTATGGATTCAGGATCTTCATAGCTTATAAAAACCCTATCCAACCTATTCCAGAGGAAAGGAGCTTGTGATTCATCATCCCAAAACCTTTCAAATTCCTTTTGAGACTCTAACTCTTTGAGCTGGAGAAACGGAAAAGTCCTGTTCCATTCCCCGGGCTGGTACAATCCATTGTTTTCATCTTCAACATTCTTCCAGCTTTTGCCATAGAATGCCAATCCCATTACCAGCTTTTCTATGGGCACACCTGCCTCAACATGATCATAGACCGCTTGTGCCGCTGACCTGCCCCCCTCCTTTGGATTAAAAAGATTGGTATGATGGGCAGTGGTATCCGTACCGGGCCCAACAAAATCATAGGTCATGATATTGATAAAGTCCAGGTAATTTTGGGCCGCCCCCAAGTCATTTACTTCCAGGTATTTTTTAAACCCTGCAGAAGCTATGGTATTCAGGTAATATTTTCCAGTCACTTCCTGAAGACTATCCAATGCCTCTCTTACAGATTTCAGCATGAGCACGAAGTTTTCCCGGTCTTCTACTCTGAAAATATTGCCATCTCCTTCCATTCCGGGATATTCCCAGTCAAAGTCCAATCCATCCAGGTCATGTCTGATCAGGTAATTTATGGCAGAATTTGTGAATTTTTTTCTACTTTCTTCTGTCAAAACTGCATCAGAAAATCCTTTGGACCAAGTCCATCCTCCGATGGATATCAGAATTTTTAAGTCAGGATTTTTTGATTTCAAAGAATGTAACTTCTTCATGTTTTCCCGATCTTGCTCCAATCTTCCCTCCCCTTCTGTGACCAATCCTTCTATCACATTGGCAAAAGCATAGTTGATATGTGTCAGTTTTTCCGCATGAATTCTGGCGGTATCTACTCCTTTCCAGCCGGCTACATAACCGATAATTTTCTTCTTTTCAGAAAATACAGTTTCACTTTCTGTCATTTGCTTAGTTTCTCCACAAGAGAAAAAAGCCACAAACCCAATTGCCAGTATCCAAAAATGGACCTTAACCCGTACATTTACATGAAAAAGGTGCCCTAAAGCACCTTTTTCTGTTTCATTTTTCAAGAGATTAGTTTCCACCATCCCACCAAACTCTGGTCATAAGAAAGTCACCACCGATTCTTGCACGTGCAGCTTCATAATTTTCCGGATTGGATCCGATTTCAGCTTCCCAATACCTTAGTCTCCTTGGGATTTCATTGGCTTCAAATCTGTTAGGGTCTTGTGTAGGAGTCAATTCAGGATAGCCTGTTCTTCTCCAGTTGGACCATGATTCAATATCATTCAGCCATGTGGCTGCCCAATATTCTTCGCCTATAAGCCTGAGTTTGTCTTCAGTAGATGCTGCAGCAAATCCCCTTCCTTGAATATAGGCCTCTACTTCTTGGGCGGATCTTGCAAAAGATGCGTCAAAATTGACCCAGGCATTGATAGCAGCAGCCACTCCACTTGCAAAATGTGTATTGGCATCAGATCCGATCCAACCTCTCACAGCGGCCTCAGCTTTCATCAATTCCGTTTCGGCATAAGTGATCAACAAATATGGATCTTCCCAATCGAGATACTTGAGGTTGACCATAGAAAACATTCTATTTCCCTGGCTTTGGAATAAAGGTATATCATCACCTGAAAGGACATTGAGTATAGTAGTGGAATTGTAGCCATTTGGCATACCTCTTTGGGCTTCTGGATCTGTATTCCAAGTACTAGGATCAGACTCAGGGTTACCTATCCCTCCGGAAACAATCATCAATCTCGGGTCATCGTTGGACTTCATCCAATCAATAAAGGTTTTAGAAATTTTGCAATCTCTGGAATACCTGTAAGTACCCCAATACCCATCGTTCAGTCCATTTCTATTGATTCCTATAGGACCTTCTTCATACAAGATATAAGCATTGTCAGCATTGGACTCAAAAGCACCGCTGTTATACGCTTCCAAAAAGACTTCTCTTGCTTTAGCCTCATCTACATTGCTCATCCTCATAGCCACTCTCATCAAAAGGGAATTAGCAAATTTTCTCCATTTGGCAAGATCCCCTCGGTAGATATAATCCTGGTTTCCAAGACTCCTTGCAGATGATGTAAAACTGTCTCTGGCAGACTTCAACTCCTCCACCATATCATAGTAGATATCCCTTTGGCTGTCATAAATCGGGAACCAAAATTCTTCACCTTCCAGTCCTCTACCTGCCTGAGAATAAGGAATATCCCCATATAGATCAGTCATTCTCTGCAAATCAAACACCCTAAGTACCGAAGCTGCTGCATATACATTGGCTTCATTTGGATCGTCCTGAGTATTTTTGATGACATGTGCCAAAGACCTGATCACATTGGTGTAATGAGTCTCCATGTAAGCACCACTGTATTGGGCATTATAGAAATACTTATCTCCACTGAAATAGCCCGCAAGAGAAGCCGTATGCTGTATTGCGGGAGCTGCATATAGCATATTGGCACGGGTGTTTTCATATTCCCCGCCGATCCTTAGGGTAGCCAGTGAAAAAAGATATTGCATATCCATTTCGGTGGCTGAATTAGGATCCACATTGAGATCCAATAGCGCTTGTTCGTCACAGGACGAGAAAGTCAGGACTGAGGCCAGAAATAAACCTGTTATTTTATTTATAGCTTTCATTTTTCTTAGTTTAAATTTTTGAGTAAACATCCTGATTAGAAATTAAGGTTGATATTAAAACCTAAATTCCTTGTCAAAGGCATTGCGAAATACTCGAGCCCCTGAGCATTACCGGAAACCGTATACCCCGATTCAGGGTGAATGTTCGGTACATTAGACCATAACAAAGCCAAGTTTCGCCCTACAATTGAAATAGACGCGCCTTCAAAAGGAGTTTTCGCCAACAGACTGTTTGGCAAAGCGTACCCGAAAGAAAGTTCTCTCAACTGAATAAAGGATGCATCATACACCACATTTTCGGTAATCATGGCATAACGTGAATAATACTGATCTACCCAGTAGCTGTTTGGATCGCCGGCCACAGCAGGTATGTTCCATGTACGGGCTTCCCCATTTCTATCCACACCATTTATGGTCAATCCAGACTCTCTGCCAGGAAGGGTTTCCTTGTGAAGACCATTGCCATAGGATACGGCATTTGTTCCGGACATAATACTTCCTCCATATCTCATATCAAACAATACCATCAACCTGAAGCCTTTGTAGGAGAAGTTATTGGCCAAACCTGCAGAAACAGGATGTCTACCTTCGGCCAAAGTTTCCAAACCATCTGTCCATACCGGCAATCCATCATCATCATACACCTTTTGTCCATCTATGGTCAAGTGTCTAAAACCTGCAATCATGCCCAAAGGCTGACCTACAATATGACGGATTCTTTCTCTTTGTCTTCTTGATTCGTCCAAATTGATAAATTCTATTGGGTCACCTGCTGCATCATTTCCTAGACTCAAAACCATACTTTGGTTGTTGGCATAATTCAGAGAGAAATCCCACTTGAAGTCTCTTGTCTGCACCGGAGTGACGTTTAATAAAAGTTCAACTCCTCTGTTTCTTAGCTCTCCAATATTGATAATAGTGGAACCAAATCCTGAGGTCGCCGAAATCCCTGTTGCCAATATATCATTGGTAGTATTTCTCTCATAATATGTAACATCTAATCCAATTCTGTTATTGAGGAATCTAAAGTCAACTCCAAACTCATACTCAGTTGACAAATAGGGCTGCAAAAGCTGGTTAGGAATAGAACCTACATTGATTTCTCCAAGACTACCTCCCAAGTGACCCTGTCCTACCAGGCCATATGTGAGGTTCAATGCATAAGGATTTGGGGCTCCTCCACCTGTTTGACCCCAAGAGGCCCTGAATTTCGTAAAAGTGATGGCACTTGGCATTTCAATCACATCACTCAAAACAAAGCTGGTTCCGACAGATGGATAAAACAATTTGCTGTTGTCAGGAGCAAGGGTAGAAAACTGATCCTGTCTAGCTGTAAGGTTCAAGAAGAGAAAGTTTTTATAACCGATGTTGGCCGAGCCAAAGAAGGAATTGATTCCCCATTCTGAAAAACCATACCCAACCTGCGGCGCTCTTACGTTTCTTACACTATGGAAGAAAGGAACTACCAGTTCATTTCCTCCTCCAGAAAGTGATTCGGAAGACCTTCTCATTCTGTTGGCACCTAACATAGCATCAACGGATACATCTCCAAAATCCTTTTGAGCACCTACGAATAAATCCAAGTTATCTTCTCTAATAGACCTTTTGGTAACCGTATAATCACCAAGAGGCTTGTAAGCAGTACCATATGCTTCGGAGGAATCATCCGTTCTGGCCTGAAAATCCGTGCCGGCACGGCCCATCACATACAACCAATCGTTGATGTCATACCTTAAGGAAACTTTACCCAATACCCTGTTGGTCAAATCCTGTCTGAAAAACTGGTGCGCCGCCCAATATGGATTGGTAAGGAAGACATTGTCTGTATATCCTAATTCGAAAAGATCTTCTCTGGCTCCCAACTTATCCCCAGGACCTCTCATCACATCAAATGGCAAATTGCCAGGTCTTGTTAAAACTGCAAAATTGGCATTTCCAGGAGAATCAGATAGTCTTGGCCTATTGGTAGCCAGCTGATTGGAATACTGACCACTAAAGTCCAAAGTCAATTTTTGGCCCAGCTTACTATTGATATTGACATTTAATACCTTTCTCTTGAAGCCTGCGTTTGGCATAATGTCTTCATTGACAAGGTCTGAATAAGCAAATCTGTATGTGCTTGATTCATTACCCCCACTTAGTGCTACTGAGTTGTTGATAGTGACTCCTGTCCTATAGAAGTCATTCAGTCCTTCTCCAGTATGTTGATAAGGTCTGTTTTCTCCATTAAACAAAGGAGCATTTCCTCCGTACCTGGAACCCCAATGGCTTACACCGATCTCTCTAGCTTCATTAGCAGTGGCGGGTGCTAGACCATCTCTTCCGGGACCAAACTCTCTTTGAAAATCTGTCAAATCCCAAGCCCTGTCAAAGGTTACATTACTGTTGAGAGAAATTCCTATCCCCTTTCTTGCCTTTCCCGATTTGGTAGTAATCAAAACCACCCCATTTGCAGCTCTTGCACCATACAACGCAGCTGCTGCGTTGCCTTTAAGTACCGAAATACTTTCGATATCATCCGGGTTAATAGAAGCAAGTCCATCACCACCATCATTTCCGCCCCACATTCCCGCACTTCCTAAGTTGCCTGTTTCAATAGGCATACCATTGACTACATAAAGCGGCTGATCATTGCCAGTCAAAGATGAACCTCCCCTGATCACCACTCTAGTTGATCCTGCAGCTCCTGAGGCAGGGGGTGAGACATTCACACCGGCAATTTTACCAGTAAGGGCGTTTCCAAGGTTTACAGCTCTGGATTCCGTGAATTTATCTCCACTGACCTGAGTTACTGAATAGCCCAATGCCTTCTTGTCCTTTTCCATACCAAAAGAAGTTACTACCACTTCTGCCAAATCAGACATATCTTCCTGCAAGGTCACATCCAGTTCACTTCTATTTCCTACGGCAAATTCCTGTGCCAAGAATCCAATAAATGAAAAGGTGAGCACGGAATTGTTGGTTACCGTAATCGTATACCTACCATCTAGATCAGTGGTGGTACCGGTATTTGACTGTTTATCCAGAATGTTTACCCCTGGAATAGGTTCCCCGGTAGGATCTACTACCGTACCGGAGAGCACACGTGTCTGAGCATAACTTTCCTGATGAAAGAAAAGCCCAAGAAACAACGCGCACATCATGAGTACAACTTTGTTCATAAAATTTAATTTAGGGTTACTTGATCTATAATTTTTAATTGAGGTTTAGCTTTTTTAAGAACATTTGAAATTTACTTTCCAAATCCTAAATCACAGAATTTAAAATCTTTAAACTCACCAAAAACAATTCAAACATCCGATTTTACCGCCTATCCAATAATTAGATGCAAAGTAAATGTATCAAAATTTTTAGAGCTGAAAAACAAATATTCTAATTTTTTTAATTAAGTAACATTCAATCTTTTAAATATTTTAATATAGTAAATCGATTTAGTGAAAATATTTGGTAGATTTTAACAAAAAAATAACTTAAAATTTTTTTCTATTAAGACCAATATTTAAATGATTTTTTTTATAAAGTATGTGAAATTTATTTATTATTTTATCTTTAATCACATCATTTAAATGATATTTTCTTCTTTAAAAAACAGCTGATAATTTGTTTAATTGCCAAAAATCCACAAAAAAACCCACAGCTTTTGACTGTGGGTTCCTGTTAAGTAATGAATAAATTTCTATTTAATAAAGAGCATTTCTCTATACTTGACCAGTGGCCAAAATTCATCGTCCACCAATAGCTCCAGCTTATCTACTGCATACCTGATTTTGTCAAAGTAGCCTTCTTTTACTTCATCACAATATCCTTTGGCTCTTTTCACTATATCTTCCTCTTTATTTAGAGTTCTTCTAGCATCAATCATCGCCATTACATTTTGTTTGAGTGATTCCAAATGCTTGCTCACTTCTTTGATGGTTTCAATGGCAGCCGTATTGTCAAGGCCTAGCCCTTTTAGGCCATTGGCATTTTCGATCAGCTTATTCTGGTATTGGATTGCAGTTGGAATGACATGGTTCAAAGCCAAATCTCCCATAACTCTCGATTCAATCTGTACTTTCTTCAGATAGTTTTCCAGCATGATCTCGTGTCTTGCGTGCAACTCTACCGGAGACAATACATTGTGCCTGCTAAACAACTCAATAGTTTTCTTTTCTAAATAAGTATCCAAAGCATAAGGAGTACTTTTCAGGTTAGATAGTCCTCTTTTTTCTGCCTCATTAGCCCATTCCTCAGAGTAACCATCCCCTTCGAATCTGATTTTTTTGGAATCTTTAATGTACTTTCTCAATACATTCACTACAGCAATTTTTTTCTCTTTTCCGTTGCTGATCTCCTTTTCTATGTCTTTGGCCATTGCTTTCAGTACTTCCGCAACGATCACGTTCAATACTGTCATTGGTCCGGCGGAATTGGCACTGGATCCTACTGCACGGAACTCAAACTTATTTCCGGTAAATGCAAATGGTGATGTTCTGTTTCTGTCAGTGTTGTCAAGGATAATCTCAGGTATCTTGGAAATACCCAGTTTCATATACATGTTGTCTCCCTTTTCAATCTTGACATTACCGTTCTTCTCCAACTCGTCCAATACACCTGTCAAAGTAGATCCTAGGAAAACTGACATGATAGCAGGAGGAGCTTCGTTGGCACCAAGTCTGAAATCATTACTTGCAGAGGCAATAGATGATCTCAAAAGATCTGCATTGTCATAAACAGCCTTGACAGTAGCGACTACAAAGGTCAGGAATTGCAGATTCTCTCTGGCAGAATTGCTTGGCTGGAAAAGGTTGACACCAGTATCTGTAATCAGTGACCAGTTGTTGTGCTTACCACTACCATTTACTCCTGCAAATGGCTTTTCGTGGAAAAGGACCTTTAAACTGTGTTTTTCTGCTACTTTATCCATCAGGTCCATCAAGAGCTGATTGTGGTCAATCGCTTTATTGATTTCTTCAAATACAGGAGCAACTTCAAACTGTCCTGGAGCTACCTCATTATGTCTGGTAGACACAGGTATGCCCAATTTCAAAGCCTCAATTTCGAAATCCATCATGAAGTCCTTGACCCGGGTAGGTATTGAACCGAAATAATGATCTTCCAATTGCTGACCCCTTGCTGGATTGTGCCCAAAGACAGTTCTGCCTGACATTACCAAATCCGGTCTGGTCGCAAACAATGCCTTATCTATCACAAAATATTCCTGCTCCACTCCCAAAGAAGGAGTCACTTTTTTCACATTTCTATCAAACAATTGACAGATTTCTACGGCTGCAGAATTGATCGCCTCCATAGATTTCAAAAGAGGAGTTTTGTAATCTAGGGCTTCTCCCGTGTAGGCCACAAAAATCGTGGGGACACAGAGAGTTTTGTCAAAAATGAAAATCGGAGAAGATGGGTCCCAAGCTGTGTAACCTCTAGCCTCAAATGTAGATCTTATCCCGCCATTTGGGAATGAGGATGCATCAGGTTCTTGCTGCACCAATGCGGAACCTTTAAACTTCTCTATCCCCGCATGTGCATCAAAAAAAGAGTCGTGCTTTTCTGCTGTAGACCCTGTCAAAGGCTGGAACCAATGGGTATAATGTGTAACCCCTTTGGATAATGCCCAGGTTTTTACTGCGGAAGCAATCTCTTCAGCTGTAGAAGGATCGATTTTACCCCCTCTTTCAGTTGCCTCAATTACTTTTTTAAACACAGAAGGCGCCAAAGCTTCCTTCATTTGCTTAGTTCCAAAAACATTGCTTCCAAAGAAGTCTGAAATTTTACTTGATGGAGGAACAACATTGGTTTTTGGTCTCCCCTGCGCTATTAGAAGCGCTCTTTGTCTTAAAGTTGCCATTTTCTACAATAAGTGGTTTGTTTTTATCCCTACAAAAATATGAAATAATATTAAATTTAAAGATCTAGGGTCATTTTTAATACCAAAACTCATGTTTTTTACATTCTTTTTAAAAAAACAGGGGCAATTTTATTGATATCAGTTCCAAAAACTGTGATTTGGTCTGAAAAAATAGAAAATTGAAAACTTGAGCTTATTGATTACCTTTGTAGATTGAAATAAAGGAGAATAAAGTGAAGAAAGTAGCATTTTATACGCTTGGCTGTAAGTTAAATTATTCTGAAACATCTACCATCAGTAGGATGTTTGAGGCAAAAGGATACCAAAAAGTGGATTTTCAGGATAATCCTGACATTTATATCATCAACACCTGTTCGGTGACCGAAAATGCTGATAAGAAGTGTAAAAAAATCGTCAAAGAGGCAAAAAAAATATCTCCAGACTCATACGTTACTATAATCGGATGCTATGCACAGCTCAAGCCTAGAGAGATTTCCGAAATTAAAGGGGTAGATGCTGTGTTGGGAGCAGCAGAAAAATTCCGTCTCATTGAACTATTAGATGGTTTTGCAAAAGAACAGGAAACCAAAGTACTTGCCTCCGAAATTCAGGAAGCCAACACTTTTAATAATGCCTACTCCATACATGACAGAACCAGAACCTTTTTAAAAGTTCAGGATGGATGTAATTACGGCTGTGCTTTCTGTACCATTCCTTTAGCAAGGGGAAAAAGCAGGAGTGACAGCATTTCCAACATATTGGATGCGGCCAGAGAAATTGCCCATACCGAAGTAAAGGAAGTCGTATTGACCGGAGTGAACATCGGAGACTTTGGAATTCAGGATGGCAGAAGAAAAGAGAAGTTTGAGGACTTGGTCCGTGCCCTGGATGAAATCGATGGCATAGAAAGATTCCGCATATCATCTATAGAACCCAATCTGCTCACCAACGAAATCATAGAATTTGTATCCATCTCTAAAAGATTCGTTCCCCACTTCCATATTCCACTCCAATCAGGAAGCAATACCATTTTGAGAAAAATGGGCAGGAGATACTTGAGAGAGCTTTATGAAGATAGGGTAGCCAAAATTAAAACCCTGATGCCTCACTGCTGCATCGGAGTAGATGTGATCGTAGGATTCCCTGGAGAAACTGATGAACTGTTTTTGGAGACTTACAACTTCCTCAACGAACTTGATATTTCATATCTACATGTCTTTACTTATTCCGAAAGAGCCAATACCCGTGCCGTAGAAATGGAGGACGTTGTACCTATGAAGATCAGAAATGAACGGTCGAAGATGCTCAGGATTTTATCTGAGAAAAAAAGAAGGAAGTTTTACGAAGAAAACCTTGGAAAAACTTTCACTGTACTCTTTGAAGAAGATATACAGGAGGGACAAATGCACGGCTTTACCGAAAACTACATCCGTGTAGCGGCCAAATATGACCCTATATTGATCAATGAATTAAAGACTGTTACTTTAAACGCTGTCAATGATCATGGAAACGTAGAGGCTATAGAACCCGAAATGAGCTACGAAAGTCATTGATTTTCAGACTTCCAAAAAATAATTATGTAACAAAAACAAACATTTCCTCCTGCTTATAGTTAAGTTTATACACAAAAACCTAACAACCATGAGCAGTTTCTTTAATCCAGACGGCAGAATAAGCCGCAGAAAATATTGGATCTTTTTTATTGTTTTTTATTGGACAAATTTATTGGCATTGATCAAAATGTATGATGCTTACACAATGGATGATATTTTCTCCTTTGTGGCATTTGGAGTCGTTTTGATCACTACCATTATACTTCTGATGATTCAAGCCATCAAAAGATTACATGATATAGGCTTGGATTGGAAGTATTCCTTGTACCTACTTATTCCACCTCCTATCAATTTCATTGGATTTATTTGGTTGGGTGTCAAAAAAGGACAGGAAAAAACAAATGAATACGGTAAGGAGCCCAAAAAGACAGACGTGGTCTGATCTTGCTCTATTTTATTTGATATTTCCTTTATTCAATTCTTTCACCGCATGGTTCACAGCTCGTGCTGTCAATGCCATGTAGGTGACAGAAGGGTTTTGCGTCCCTGTAGAGGTCATACATGCACCATCTGTGACAAAAACATTTGGACAATCATGTAATTGATTGAATCCATTTAAAATGGATGTTTTTGGATCTCTCCCCATCCTTGCTCCTCCCATTTCGTGAATATCAAGACCGGGTGCCTGATGGGTATCCCATGCTCTAATGTTTTTGCAACCGGCAACCTCCAACATCTCAGATCCTTGCTCAAGAAAATCAGCAAGAAGCTTTTCATCATTTTCAGTATAATCTACATTTATTTTTAAAAGAGGAATACCCCAAGGGTCTTTACTTGATTGGTCTAATTCAACAAAATTACTTTCAACAGGTATTGTTTCACCTTGCATCATCATAAAGACCGACCAATCACCTGGGACAGAATTTTTCTCCTTAAATTCCTCCCCAAAAGGAACACTAGTCCGGGAACCCCAACCCTGTCTCCCCGCAGTATAAAAAGACATGTAGCCCCTTAAAAAATCAGTTTCCTGTTTTTTTACATTCCTAAAATTCGGCATCATCACAGCCGTAGGTCTACGACCAAAATAATGCTTATCCTGATATCCATCAAAGCTCCCTCCTATATTACCTCGGTAATTGTGAAATGCAATGTACTTACCCAAAACTCCGCTGTCATTTCCCAATCCATTTGGAAAACGGTCAGAAGTTGAATTCAGCAATATCAGGTTAGAATTAAGTGCTGAAGCATTTAAAAAAATAACTTTGGCAAAATACTCCTTCGTGGTCCCATCCAAAGCGTCTACTATTCTTACTCCGGTGACCTTTTCCTTTTTATCATCATATATGACAGAATGAACTACAGAATGAGGTCTAAGAGTGAGATTTCCCGTAGCTGCCGCAGCAGGAAGCGTTGAGGAATTAGAGCTAAAGTATGCCCCAAAAGGACATCCTCGATAACATTGATTTCTGGCCATACACTGTCCCCTACCCTGCGCCAAATGGTGCTCTTGGGGCTTTGTCAAGTGCGCACACCTGCCAATCATCACGTATCTGTCCTTATAATGGGCTATAATTTTGTCCTTGACCTCCTTTTCCACACAATTCATCTCCCAAGGTGTCAAAAACTCACCGTCTGGCAATGTCTCCACTCCATCCCTGTTCCCGCTGATGCCCACAAACCTCTCAACATAACTATACCAAGGCGCAATATCTTCATATCTGATAGGCCAATCAACCGCAAAACCATCTCTGGCAGGGCCTTCAAAGTCATACTTACTCCATCTTTGTGTCTGCCTGGCCCATATGAGGGATTTCCCCCCAACCTGATAGCCCCTTACCCAATCAAATGGCTTCTCTTGAATATAGGGGTGATCGGTATCTTTTACAAAAAAATGCTCTGTATCCTCTTTATAGGCATAGCATCTATTCACAACAGGATTTTTTTGTCTGTCCAAAAGCGGGACGGTATTCCTGTGGGGCATTTCCCAAGGATGCGAATTCATGGTAGGATAATCTTTTAAATGCTGTACATCCCTTCCGCGCTCCAGCACCAAAGTTTTGAGCCCTTTCTCACAGAGCTCCTTTGCAGCCCACCCGCCGCTTATTCCTGACCCGATTACTATAGCATCAAATGAATTTTCAGCCATTACTCGTACCTTAAAGACTCAATGGGATCTAATTTACTTGCTTTGTAGGCCGGAAAATAACCGGAAGCCAGACCAACTACAACACATATTATAAATGCAACCACAATCCAAAACCAAGGAATCAGAAATCCCCCTGGACCTATGGCATTGGCCACTATGTTGCCTATTCCAATTCCCAATATTACACCCAATATCCCACCTAGTATACAAATCACAATCGCTTCTATTAAAAACTGCTGACGTATCCTCAATGGGGTCGCCCCAAGTGCCTTCCTCACTCCTATCTCACGGGTCCTTTCTGTCACTGACACCATCATGATATTCATCAATCCAATGGCTGCTCCAAGCAAAGTTATAAATCCAATCCCGAATCCTCCAATTCTTAAGTATCCTGCAATCTCCTCCAGGCTTTCCCCTACAGATTGACTTTTTGTGATTTCGAAGGAATCTTCCTGACCAATTCTATCCTGCCTGATTTTCCTCATTACTCCAGTGGCCTGACCCATTTCATAATCCAACTGCAATGGATCAGTACCTTTGGCCGTAAGCGAATACCTGAAATTACCCCTGGTATCCAATCGACTTGCATTTTCAACTGGTATAAAAATAGCTCGGTCTGCTCCCGGACCACCACCTACAGCTCCTTGCTTCTCTAATATCCCGATTATCGTGTACCTTCTTCCAAAAAAAGTAATGTAATCATTAATAGGATCATCATTTTTGTCAAATAGTGTGTCAATAATATCCTGGCCTACAACACATACATTATTACCGTACCTTATTTCTGTATTACTGAAATTTCTACCTGTCTCTACTTTCAATCCTTTTAGATTAAGGTATTGTTCGTCCCCTCCAGTCACTCTCACATTTGGGTTGGTTTTCTTGGAACCCCGCTTCACTTCTACAGCAGAACTCACCGTAGTGTATACAGTGGATGGCCCTGTACTACTGAATTCACGCTGAAACTCCAAAACCTCCTTGTACCTAAGAGGGGGAAAAGTCTTTTCAACGACACCATCACGCATACCCCTCCCACCAGAGAAGCCTTTTGATCTGATATCAAAATTACTGGCTCCCAATCCAGCAAAACTTTCTTCAATCTGTGCTTTGATGCCATCGATTGCAGTCAGCATACCTACCAAAGAAGTAATCCCAATAGCAATGATCGTCCCGGTAAGAATTGTTCTCAGCAAATTGACTTTAACTGATTTTAGCGACTCTCTGATATTTTCGGCCAGGTTCATAGATTGTCCATTTACGTGCATCACTACTGTTTTCCCAAGCAATGAAGTCTTAATATTAGGAAATTAAGTATTTATTCAGGATACCTTTAAAGGATTTTAACTCCAAAATGATAAAAAATTCTAAGATTTCACCTTTAATGCATCCTGTCACCTCTGATTTCCAACTTCTGGATTATTTCAGCTTCATAATTAAGCCATTCCTTCCATCGGGCATTCACCTTTTCCAAATCCCCGTAGTGCCTGGCCAGCTCTAAAAAATTGACGTAGTGTCCTGCTTCCGAAACCATCAGTTCGTAATAGAAAGCCTTCAGCTCTTCATCTTGAATGTGCTTGGATAATAATTTGAAACGCTCACAGCTTCTTGCTTCAATCAGGGCATTCATCAGCAGTTGTTCGGTGAGCTGCTGTATCCTACTACCTCCTTTTTTGACAAAAGCCTTCAACTGTATCACATACTCATCCTTTCTCTGCTTCCCTAGCTTGAACCCTCTCTTTTTAAGCTTCTCCAACACCCTTTCAAAATGTCCCCATTCTTCTGCGACTACCGGGGTCAACTCTTCTACAAGCCTCTCAAATTCATTGAACAGCACAATCAATGAAATACAGGAGGATGCTGCTTTCTGTTCACAGTAGGCGTGATCTACAAGAATATCTTCTATGTTCATTTCAGCAATATTCACCCACCTCGGATCTGTGGGCAGCTGAAGGTGGAGCATTTTTTCTTTGGTACTTTCTATCCAGTTCATCATTAATCAAATAAAGGCCAACTGATCCCTATATCCAATGCTCGCCTCAGGCCTGTAAAATATGGAGTAACAAAATATCCCGGCTCACTAAGGGTATTGATATTGATATGGTTGAATCTAAGCAATATTCGGGTCCGATTGATCCTGGCATTTAAGAAAAAGTCCACTACAGGATAGGCAAAAACCAAAAATTCATTTTGTAGATAAAAATTCTGTAAGGCAGGATTGTATGCATCTGCAAAATAATCACTTCTGAACCTGCCTTCCACACCAATCTGAATAAATAGATTTTCATCGAATAAAGGGCTGTCATAATACAACCTGCTGTTGGCAAAAAATTCAGGGATCCTAAAATTATCCGAACCACCACCAGAAAGCAAGGTATAATACAAATCCGACTCCCAATAAAATTTATTCCTCAGGTTAAATGAATATTTTAAACCGGGAATCAACATAAACGCCTCCGAGGAAGCCTGAGCAGCCTGCTGGTTTTCATCGAAGAAGACATAATTATTGATCCTATTGATGGTCACGTTTGGTCTTAAGCTCCACCTTGGAAAATCAGCCTTGATCACACCCTTGATCTGGTCCAGCCCAATGTTCCCAAACCTGTTGGACCATCGGTGATGGTTACCCCTATTGAGCTGCTGAATAGAGGTGGGTTTATAAAGGGCCTTGGTGTAGGATGCCTCCAACCAGGGTGACACAAACAGTCCATGAAGCCTAAATGCTCCAGGTACTAAATACTCCCCTTCGGCTTCAAACTTCCATTGATCAGAAATCACTCCTCTAAGCATCCCTCCAAGATACAATTCATCAAAGCCATTTGGATTGACCATAAACTGGCTGCTCATATTGCCCGTCCTGTACCTTATGAATGCTTTGTAAAACAATGGCCCCAAGTCTCCCTTAAAGCCTGCCTCATTTCTCACCTCCGCAAACCGGAAATGGTTGGCAGTACTGTCCAAGGTATTGAATCTGGCCGGATTATAAAGATTAAAGAAAGTAGAGTCCCCTGATCCTAGGTTGGCATTGAAGTTCATCTGCTGGAGCTTCCAATCAAAAGAATGGTAGACTTCCAGGCCTTTGTAAAGTTCGTATTCGTGATACAAATGGACTTCTTGCCTAAGGTCTATGGCCCTGGAATTCCGAAGCCAGACTTTGGCATCTTCGTATGCAAACAATATGGAGGTCTCATCAATTTCCGGAGGGATAATCCCACCTTGTTCCCGGACCTGATGTTTCATCCTCGAAAAATTTGCCAACAAAAAATATTTGCCGTTTTCTGACCTGTAATTGGTATGGAGAGAATACGACGTCTGCTCTGTTAAATTATCATCCCTGGCATTTGGATTCAGTGTTTTCCTCGCCCTGATAGTACTGAGGTTAAATCCCACATTCCATCTAGGATTCACGTTTCTGGCAAAAGCCAAATCCAGCATATTGCGGTTTCCTCCCCCCCAAAAGGCATTCATCTGGGTATATGGTGACTTGGTATCATAGTACTTCATGCTATCGGAAGAATTATGATAAAGGTCATATACATGAAATCCTGAAGTCACACCGATCATTTTGGGTGCTTCGTAAAAAATCGGCTGAGCAGCACTGCCAATATTGCCCAGATCCTGATATTTCCATCCTGATTTAGCTACAGGCTCGTAATAATGAAAATTATTGAGTAAAGTGTCAATCTCATATTTGACATCCCTGTTTTTCCTGATGTCCTTTTCAAAAAAATAAAGACTGGTCTTCGGCCCGAAAACCATTTTGGTGGAATCATCGATCAATTTTTTTCTTTCACCTGACTCCTGCTGCATCTGCTCCTCTGGGTCTTGCTGTCCCATTGGCATCTGCATCCCCTGGTTTTGCTGCCCCGGAGGGGTAGTTGTTGGGCTGATTGGTCTTATCTGCGCCATCACCCCTGTCCCAAACAGGAAACAGGTCATCCAAATAAAAACTGTTAATCTTACTTTCACTGATGATAGGCTTTTGCGGAAACCATGTCGGACAATTCCTTGCGCAATGCATTTTGGTCCTGCGCAGACATATTTATTTTTATAGGCATGGCAAAAATCGGAAATTCTGCCAAATAATCACGAAAGCTTGGATTTTTTAGTTTAACTGCATCCTTTTCTGTAGTCAACAACATGGAATCAGGCATTTCTTTCAGTACTGAAGTGATTTTTTTCATGTCTGAATCCGAATAAGTATGGTGATCTCCAAAAGTGAATTTTTCTATAACCTGAAACCTACTTTGACATTCATTTACAAATAAAGCATCATTAGCAATGCCCGAAACCAAAACTACTTTTTGCTTAATTTGCTTTCCATTGTCCAAAACGGAATAGGGCTCACCATATTGGATAGAAGTGAAAATTGTTTTAGCATTCGTGTACTTTTTGATTTCTCCTATATATAGAGCCTTTAGCTCTTCACCCAAATTATCAGGACATTTGGTTACGATTACTAAGTTTGCCCGCCTGGCCCCACTCCTGCTTTCCCTCAGCAGTCCCATAGGCAAAACATGATCCCTGAAAAATGGACTATGGAAAGTAGTCAACAGAATATTGTAATCAGCCCTGAGATACCTGTGCTGAAAAGCATCATCAAGAAGAATTAAAGCTGTATCCGGATATTGCAGCATTATTTTCGGTATGGCCAAGGTCCTTTGTTCACCAACTGCCACTTTGATATTTTTTCCATATTTTGAGAAAATCTGAAATGGCTCGTCTCCTACCTGTTCCGGGCTCAACCCATCTTGCAACATGATAAAACCTCTTGTTTTCCTACCATACCCTCGGCTCAGCACTGCAAGTCTATATTTTTCGGTGAGTGACTCTATCAAAAATTCCACCATGGGTGTTTTGCCTGACCCTCCTACACTTAAGTTACCGACAACGACAGTGGGAACATCAAAATTCATCTCCTTTTTATACCCAATATCAAACAGGTGATTGCGCAGCGCAGTTGCGAAATCATAAACTACGCTGAAGGGATATAACAAAGTATGATACCACCGCATGGATAAAATTGCTTAATTTGGAACAAAGTAATGGAAAAAATATGGTTTACACGATTCAGGATATTGTTTCTTACCTTGAGCAGATTGCTCCTGGCAGCTATCAGGAGTCCTACGACAATGCCCAATTGATTACAGGTGATCCTAAAGCAGAAGTCAAAGGAATTTTATGCAGCTTGGACGCAACCGAAGAAGTGGTCAATGAAGCGATTGAGTTAGGCTGCAATCTAATTATTGCCCACCACCCCATAGTATTTAAAGGACTCAAAAGTTTTACAGGACGAAATTATGTGGAAAAAACGGTCATCAGGGCAATCAAAAATGACATCGCGATATTTGCCATCCATACCAACCTCGACCATGTGGCCCATGGGGTCAACAAAAAAATCTGTGACAAATTAGGTCTGGACAATACTAAAATCCTGAAGCCCAAAAAAGGAATACTATCCAAATTGGTAACTTTCATACCTGAAGAAGAGGTGGAAAAAGTATCATTGGCGCTTTTTGATGCTGGTGCAGGACAAATAGGAGAATATAAAGATTGCAGTTTCCAAAGTAAGGGCACTGGGACTTATACCCCTTCTGACAGATCCAATCCCCATAAAGGTGAAAGAAACAAGCCGCACAGAGAACCTGAGGTTAAAGTCGAGGTGGTACTACCTTCCTATCTTGAAAGAAAAGTTCTTTCAGCACTGAAAAATTCTCACCCTTATGAAGAGGTGGCTTATTTTCTTACCCGTCTTGAAAACGAAAACCAAGAAGTGGGAGCTGGCATGATTGGGGAATTGCCAAATAAAATGAGCGAAAAGGATTTCTTGCAACTCCTAAAATCACAAATGGATCTAAAAATCGTCAAACACACCCATTTCACTGGTAATCCTATCAAAAAAATTGCCGTATGCGGAGGAGCTGGCATTTTCCTGCTATCAGATGCCAAAAGAGCAGGTGCGGATGTATTCGTTACTTCTGATGTAAAATACCACGAATTCTTTGATGCTGAAAATCAACTCGTTATTTGTGACATAGGACATTATGAAAGTGAAATTTACACAAAAGAGCTGCTTGTAGAATTATTGTCGCAAAATTTTACTAATATTGCACTCTATTTGACAAAAGTAGTTACGAATCCCATAACTTATACATAGTACATGGAAAGTACAGTTTCACAAAAGCTTGAAGCCTTATTAAACCTTCAGAAAATAGATTCCAGACTCGACGCGATTTTTAAAGTTAGAGGAGCCCTTCCAGAAGAAGTCCAAGACCTTGAAGACGAGATAGTAGGTTACGAAACCAGATTGGAAAAGTTCAACAGCGATCTCCAAAGCCTAGAGGAAGACATTAAGTCCTACAAGGAAAACATCAAGGAATCTGAAAGACTGATAAAAAAATATCAGGAACAACAGATGAACGTCAGAAATAACAGAGAGTATGACGCCATCACCAAAGAACTTGAATTGCAAGACCTTGAAATTCAAGTTTCTAAAAAGAAAATAGGAGAAGCTCAGGCCAGAATCGAAAGCAAAAATGCAGACGTAGATGCCCTGAAAGAAACCCTCAATGAAAGGCAAAAAGACCTTGAAACAAAAAAGTCTGAGTTGGACACCATCATTTCAGAAAGTGAAAATGAAGAGTCTAAGCTAAAAACCGACAGGGAAAAAGCTTCCAAAAAAATTGAAGACAGACTTCTTAAGTCCTACAACAAAATCAGGGACAACGCTAAAAACGGTCTCGCTGTAGTGATGGTAAAAAGAGGTGCCTGTGGAGGTTGTTTCAATATTGTGCCCCCACAGAGACAGGCAGATATCAGAGAGAAGAAAAAACTTATCGTCTGTGAACACTGTGGAAGAATCTTTGCAGGTGTCGAAGATGAGATAGAAGAAGAACCGGTAAAAAAGAAAAGAAGCACTAGGTCTTAAGCGATCTAATAATTATAACCAAAAGCCCGGAAAATATTTCCGGGCTTTTTTTTTAATAAAAAAAACTATATTTTTAGAAACAACTAACTCCCAAAAGATCATGAAAAAACTATTGTCATTACTCTTCTTGTCAATTTTCCTTTTTTCATGTAACGACCCTGCTGAGCCTGTTGTAGAAGATGATCCGGAAAATTTCGAACTAATCGATAATTCTAATCTTAACTCGGGTTTTGTTTTTGGGATGGAAATCATTGATGATCAGCTTTTCTTTCTGCATGAAAGTAACCCAGGATACATCAATAAAGATGGGGAGATCACTTTTTCTTGCTGCGCTACAGGCGGACAAAGCCGAAGGTTCAGGCCTTCTTTTACCAGGAATTATACCCTTCACCCAATTCAAAACCTAATTGGGTTTAATGTTTTCTCTTCAGATTTTGGAGAGTTACGAGGCTTGATTCTTGATGATTATTTAGGGGGAAATGGAGGCGATTTTAGATTGGTTTCAGACACCCAAAAAGAATTGATCCATCCCGAAAGAACCTTTGACCTTAACGGTAATCATTTAATCCTGAACCTTATTAAGGACGGATTTCATGAGATCCTTATACTTGAAATTGACTTTGGAAATGGATTCGGCAGTCTTGAAGTAAATAAAGCAGCAGCAATCACAGCCTCAGATTTAGGGATGGCTGCTGATGCAAATGCCCAGGGGCTGATCATACAAAGTGTGAAAAAGCTCGAAGATCAATGGATTGCCCACATCAGAAAGGCCGGAGAAGATCCCGAATCAGGAGATTCATTTCTGATTTCCAAAGATGGCAGCAGCCAACTACTGATAGGCCCCTCCACAGGAAGCCCAAATTTCAGGTTTTATGATTATGCACAGGTATCTCCTTTGGAATACCTGATTTCAGAATCTCCGGTGGGAAGGATTTCTCTTACCAATTCCCCACTTTCTGAATCCAAAGAATACATCACTGAGCTCAATGGTCCCCTGATGGTTCGCTCTGATGGTGACAAAGGACTGATTTTTATGCCCGGTACTGAAGTTCTCTCTTCATTGGAAAACTTCCGTGAAAATGCAGTTTCAAATCATCAACTCACCGAACTGGACAGAACAGGACTAAATGGCGCACAAATATATGACGTGCAATTTTTTGGCGGAAAAGTTTATGTAGCCACGAGAAGTGGGCTATATGTGAAAAGCCAGGAAAACTTTTGGGAAGAAGTAAGGCTACCATAATCAGGTCCTTAGCTGATGTTCAGTAATAAAGCGGATCAATTCATCTATAGCAATGCCTGCTCTTTCCGAAGCATCAGTGATGTCTTCTCTGCTGACCTGAGCGGCAAAACTTTTGTCCTTAAGCCTCTTTTTCACACCTTTTACTTCCATGCCCTCATATCCATTTGGGCGCATGAGAGAATAGGCATGGATCAAACCTGACAGTTCATCAAAAGCATACAGCATCTTATCCATCTCAGAATCAGGCTCTACGCCAAAGTGTCGAGGACCATGGGAAGCTATGGCTTTTATGATTCTTGGATCCTGATTTCTCCCTTCAAGTTCCTCGATGATTTTTCTGCAATGTTGATCAGGCCATTGGTCCCAATCAGCGTCGTGCAACAGTCCTGCCAAGTACCAGATATGCTGTTCATAGTCGCTAAGACCTTTTTTAGCAGCATAAACTTTCATCAAATGGCCGACTTGCTTCATATGAAAGATCAGTTTATCGTTGGTAACCCATTCTTCAAGTAAAACATAGGCATCTTCCTCGGACATAGCATTTCCGATATCTTTTTGAGATCCAAAATGGTCTTTTTTTAAAATTAATGTTGATGACATGATTTTTATATATTATTTTTTGTATTTTAAATAAATATTTTTGCTTTTCTTTACAATTGTAAATATTCAAACCTCAGAGAAGTTGAAGACAACATCCACCCTCCCTACCGATCTCTTCGATTTGATCCACCAATCAGGACAACTCTTCATGCTCATTTTGAATGAACAAAACCTCATCACAGGCTTTAATGCTCTTTTGGATTCACAGCTACCTGATTTTGGCAGCTCTATTTCAGCTAAATCACTTTCGGCAATTATTTATCCACAGGATTTTTCAAATTATACATTTTTGCTTAAAAATGCATTGGAATCCAAAAAATCAAGTTTTCAAATTGATCTTAGAGTACTTAACAAAGATGGTGAAGATTTTAAATGGACGAGATGGGAGTTTAAAATTGGAGTTATTAACGGGCAGAAAAGAATTTTGGGAATTGGCTACCCTATTTCAAAATACCTGCCTCACCACATTGAAGTGCCCAGAAACCTGAACGAACTTCAGATAAAGAATGAAATATTGGGAGGGCTTTTTGAAGATCACCTGTTAGGTTTTTGGATTTGGGACCTCATCAAAAAAAAAGACTACCTAAGTGATTCATTTCTGAACATGCTGAAGTATACTTCCAAACCTGAAAGGAGCCAAAAACCTTCGGTCAAATGGAAAAAACACATTCACCCTGAGGATCAAAAAGAAGTGAAAACGCTTTTGAAGCAGCATTTTGAATCAATGGGCAATACCCCTTTTCACCACGAATTTAGATTGCTCACCTTAGAAAATGAAACGATAAATATTTTGTGTTACGCAAAAGTAATCTCTTGGTCAGAATCCAATCAGCCCCTATTGATGATTGGTGGTATTTTTGATATTTCTGAAAAGAAAAAATCAGACCTTTTACTCGATAAGCAAAACAAGTTTCTCAAAGACCTAACCTTCAACCAGTCCCATATGATGCGCGCCAAGCTGGCCAATGTGCTAGGCATTCTCGAAGTCATCAATCTGAAAGACGACTTGGCAGAAGCGAAAGAGCTTCTTGCTATTGTAAAGAAAGAAGCCCTCAAACTGGACCAAGTCTTACAGGAAAGCATCCATGCCTCCAGCACCCTTAATTCGGATTAGCCTTCATAATGGATCTTTCTCCTTTGGCCAATCCTTGATTCTGAAGTTTACAGGCCTTCTGATTCCAGTATACCCAAGGCATACCTCATGATGATATCCTGAAAATACAGGGTATACTTTGCCTGAGCCTGGTCAGACTGGGCAGTAACCAATTGTTGATTGGCTTGTGCAAGGTCTACAAAATTTGACACCCCCAGTCTAAACCTTTCAGAAATGGCTTTTTGAGCTTCTTCTGCTGCTTTAAGCTGAAGTTTGGTAGCCTCATCTCGGCGGATAGCAGCCCGGTAATTTTCATAAGAAAGCTTGACATCCTGAGCAATCTGCCTTTCCAAAGCTCTCTTTTGAAGATTCTGATTTTTCAAGTCTACCTTACTTCTAGTTACTTCCAGTCTATTGTCAAAATTATTGAAAACTGGAATATTCAATCTAAGACCAAATGAACGCTGAGGATATATGGTAAAAAATTGGTCCCTAAATGGTCTTTGGTCAAAAGAAGTCGAAAAGGTGCTATAATTGAAAAAGGCATTAATTTGGGGGTAAAGCTGAGCCCTCGAAACCGCAAGCAACCTCCTGTTTGCTTCCTCCAGAGACTGTTGCTGCAAAAGATCTTTTCTATTGCTTAAAGCAATGTCATAAAGTTGAGGAT
Source organism: Arthrospiribacter ruber (assembly GCF_019343195.1). Lineage (GTDB taxonomy): Bacteria > Bacteroidota > Bacteroidia > Cytophagales > Cyclobacteriaceae > Arthrospiribacter > Arthrospiribacter ruber. The sequence continues at coordinate 366,208 of NZ_RPHB01000001.1, read as the reverse complement.
AAGAAAGGGCTAAAAGATCACTCCCAAATGCAGCCACATCTACTGCCTGAGGTTTTGGTAATGCGTTGTTTTCCATTTGAAGAATTTCAGCCAGGGTCCAGAGGTCTGTTTCCCACTGAATCCTTGCATCCAAAGCGACTGTCTCTAACCTTGCAACTTCAGATTGTTGGTTATAGAGATCGGCCAATGTTCTCAATCCGGCATCCACAAATCCCTCAATTTGCTCAAGTTGTTTTTTTTGATTTTCAAGGTTTTCGACAGCAATATTATACAATTGTTCATCAAGTAATACCTGTAAATATTGCTGGGCCACATTGAACATCACCTCTTCCTTGGCTCTCTGCACTTCATTTTGCCCAGCCTCGGCAAAATGCCTGGTAGCAGCTGTCATATTTATTCTTCTAGCCCCATTGAAAACAGGCATACTTACATCCACATTTCCGGTAATATAGTCCTGAATCTCATTGGTTACAATCAGTTCTCCTTCTACCTGCTGGAACTGCTGTCCAATATTCCGCCCCGCAGTACTGCCCATGTTGATTCTGGGTAGATGGGAAAGCTTGGCATTTATTTTTTCGGCTTTCAGAACTTCCTGCCTGTTACTGACCATCTGAAAATCCAGGTTTTGGCTTATCCCTATCCTGACTGCTTCATCAAATGACACGGGTATAGTATCCTGGGCCTGAAGATTAAATGGAATTGTTAGGCATAATGCCAAGTGTAGTAGGGTATTTTTCATTTTTCAAATGGTAATATCTTGGTCTATTTTTCCGTCAAGCATCTCAATCAGACGGTTTCCGTAGTCTGCATTTTCCCTGGCGTGAGTAGCCTGAATAATGGTAGTACCCTCTTGATTGAGCTCTTGAAAAACAGTCATGATCTCCTTAGCTTGGTTGGAGTGCAGGTTTCCAGTGGGTTCATCAGCTAAAAGTACCCTGGGCTTACCTGCTATGGCCCTGGCAATCCCTACCAACTGTTGCTGTCCGCCTGACAATTGCTCAGGAAATAAGTCTTTTTTTGCAACCATATTGAACCGATCCAAAAGATTGGCTACGATACTTTTCCTTTCGCTACCCGAAACATTTCTGTATAAAAGTGGGGTTTCAATATTTTCATAGACTGTCAGTTCATCAATAAGGTGATAGGCTTGAAAAATATATCCAAACTCGGACTTGTGAAGGGCATTCTTTTCTTTGGATTTCATGGAATTAATGTCTCTATCATCAAAATGGTAAAGCCCCTCATAATCCTCATCCAGAAGGCCAATAATATTGAGCAAAGTAGATTTACCGACGCCCGAAGGCCCCATAAGGGTGATGAATTCTCCCTGTTGGATTTCCAGGTCTATGCCCTTAAGAATAAATGTGCGCTGAAAGCGTGAATCAATAAATTTATCAATATTTGAAAGTCTGATCATGAACAAAGATTTTTTTACTCTTGACCAAGTTCCCAAACTTATGCCATAAAAAAAGCCCTTATTCTTAGCGAATAGGGCTTTTCACTTATCATTTGGCCTAAAATTGCCGAACATGTTTGTCCGCCAGCGGACGAAATTATCCAGGTATACTCGGCCTTACTTCTATTTTGCTAGGAAGCGTCCTTGGGTGTATTTTCATCAAATCGACCACCATCTGTCCCAAATCTTCTATCTGGATCTTCCAGGCATCAGCTTCATTAGGTGTATGATCATTGAAATATGTGGCCACGGAACCTGGCATAATCGTCGTACAGCGGATGCCTTCATTTCTCAAATCCAACATCACCGCTTGGGTAAATCCGGTAAGACCAAATTTACTGGCATTGTATGCAGATCCTTTCGCGAAGAAATTGGTACCCGCAAGACTGGAAATAGTTATAAAATAACCTTTCGCTTCTTTTAGCCCTTCCAATCCGGCTTTGAGCGTGTAAAAAACTCCTGTAAGATTGGTATCTATGGTTTCCTGCCACTGTTCAACACTCAAATCCTGGATAGCAGCAAAATGCCCTATGCCTGCATTGGCAACCAACAGGTCAATCTGTCCCCATTTATCCATTGCTTGCTGTATGGCTTTCTTTTGGGACTCGAAATCCCTCACATCTGCCTCAAGTCCAAGTGCTTCTCCTTTTCCAATTTTATTCAGCTCGGATACTGCTTTATCCGCAGCCTCCTGAGACCGACTGGTAATGGCAACCCTCATACCCTGTTCCATTAGGGCGGCGGCGATTCCATATCCTATTCCCTTGCTTCCTCCTGTGATAAAAGCTGTTTTGTTTGCTATATTTTGCATGATTTATATTTAGGTTAAAAATCCGATTATCTACTTAGCAAAACCTGTCATCCCTTAAAGAGGTTCAGAAAAATTCAAATTTCGTAGGAAAGGACAAACATTTGAAAATCCCTTAGGGCAAGGAACCTTATGTCCTCCATTTCCTTTCAAGATTAAACATGGAAATTGAAGAGGGGGCTTTGAAAGATGTGTAAAATCCAATTTTTCCTCGGGTTACACCTAGGCTTATTCAAAGTTCGATCACTTGGTGATCATAAACAAGCATCAAACAATTCATCAGTTAAACAATTCCACTACTCTGTCTTCAGGAGGCAAGGATATCCAAACACTAATAACTATACACTTTTTAGTACGGCCCCTGCTAGTGTCTTCACTGACAGATCTCTCTTGCCCTTCAAAAATCAGTTAACATTTTACCTTTACCTCTCATTCTTCCTTTATCCCTCATCCTTCCTATCTAAGATTTTTCTATTCTCCTTTAAGAGAATCGACAGGATTGATACGGGCTGCCCTGAAGGACTGTACGCCCATAACTGTCCAGGCTACTGCCATCACTAAGCCCATCACGATCAAAAGCGTAGTCCATCCCAGATCAATTCTGTAGGTATAATCCTGCAACCATTTGTTCATTCCATACCAGCCGAGTGGAGCAGCGATGACAAAGGCAATGAGCACCAGTTTGGTAAATTCTTTGGAAAGCAACAACACCAAGGAGCTTACAGATGCACCCAATGCCTTTCTTATTCCTATTTCTTTTCTTCTTTGTTCAGCCGTGAAAGCCGTCAGAGCAAATAAGCCCATGCAGGCAATAAAAATCGCAAATCCTGTAAACGCTGCAAACACTTTCCCAATCCTTGCCTCAGACGCATACATGGAAGCAAAGCGATCATCCAAGAAACTATAAGTGAAGGGTTGACCAGGTGCCAATTCATTCCATTTTCCTTCGAGAAGCGACAAAACTTCTTTGGTATCTCCTGCCTGAAACCTGAATGAGGCAATCCCTGTAGGATTGGGATCAATAAACATTAGAACCGCACCAATATTTTCCTTCAATGATTCAAAATGGAAATTCTCCACCACCCCTATAACAGTTCTCAGCTCAGCATTTTCGGTACTAAAACCATTGTCATTATCTCCGGAAAAAGAGGATATTTTTTGCCCGATTGGATCCCCATCGAAATTGAAATTTTTGACCGCAGTCTCGTTCAGAATTACTCCTGAAGAATCGGAGGGAAAGTCCAAACTGAAATCCCTACCCTGAATGACTTTCATCCCAAGTGTGCTGATATAATCAAAGTCTACTCTCCAGTTTTGAATGGAAACCAGATTTTCCTGATCCTGAATATCCCTCCCAAATACCCACCAAGGGGTATCTGACCTATTGGTCCCTGATACTGGCAGGTAACCACTTAAAGTCCCTTTTTCAATAAGAGAACTGGACAAAATCTGTTCTTTGAAAGTTTGCTTTTGACTTCCCATGGCATACAGATCATGTACCATGATGATCTGATCCTTACTAAAACCGAGGTTTTTATTTTGTATAAAATTCATTTGTGAAAAAAGCACTATGGTACAGAAAATAAGTATGATAGAAATGGCGAACTGAAAAACCACCAAAGAACTCCTGACTGATGAACTTTTCATTCCTTTGGATATATCCCCTTTGAGAACTTTGGAAGGATTGAATCCTGAAAGAAAAAGTGCAGGATAAGCCCCTGCGATAAGTCCCACCAAAAAGGCTGCTAAGAGCAGGTACAGATAAAACTCCACATCCGTCAGAGGAAGCTTTAGATTTCTCCCTGCCAAATCATTGAAAAAAGGCAATAATAAGGAAGCCAATAAAATGGCCAGCATAAAAGAAAAAAGGCTCATGATAAAGGTTTCACCTAAAAATTGACCTATAAGCTCATTTCTCCCAGAACCCATCGTTTTCCTAACACCTACTTCCTTGGCTCTATTGGATGATTTAGCTGTCGCCAGATTCATAAAATTGATGCAGGCGATCAATAAAATGAATACTGCTATCGCGATAAACAGATAAATGTATGTAATCGAAAAGTTTGCTTTGAACTCACCTAATAAATCTGAATGTAAATGTATGTCCAATAGTGGCTGTAAACTGTATTCTACTTTGTTTCCCGAAGCTTTGAATTGTTCCAATGTAAAATCCTCACCCAAAATCTGTTTCAATACCGGAGCCATGTGTTTTTCACTCATTGCCCTGATTTTCTCTTCCATTGCCTTGGGATCAGCCCCAGGATGGACGAGTAAATAGGTTTGGAAATTATTACTCAACCACTGACCGCTTTTAGCTTCAGCCAAACCCTCTGCTGCCAGCAATGCATGAAATTGAAAATGGCTGTTTTCAGGAATATCAGCAAAAACCCCAGTGATATTGTAGGAAGTTTTATTATCGAGAATAAGACTTTGACCTACTGCATTTTCTCCTTTGAAAAACTTGTCAGCCAGACTTTGGCTCACGAGCATGGTATTTGGTTCATCCAGGGCCTTTTCTCTAATTCCCTGTACTAAAGGAATATTAAAAACATCCAAAAAGCTTTTTCCTGCAAACACCACATCATTTTCTTTGATATTGTCCTCATATCTTTTGATCAGAAATGAACCCTGCTGTCTAAAATGAACCGCAGCCTCGACTTCGGGGATTTCGGATACCAATGCCTCAGCCATTGGGGCAGGAGCAAATGTCATGTTCATGGCATTGCCACCAAAGACAATATCTGAACTGATTCTGTAAATGCGCTCTGCATTGGGAAAATGCCTGTCATAGCTCAATTCATTTTTAACAAAAATTGCGATAATCATGCACAGTGCCATTCCCAATGACAAACCTAATACATTGATAAAGGAAATGCTTTTGGTCTTCCAAAAGTTTCTCAGGGCAATTTTCAGGATATTTCGAAACATATAATTTGCATTTAATTAGGTTCAACAATTACTCGCTTTTGAAAGCACTGGAAGGGTTTTCCATGCTGTCTGAAAGATTTCCAGCCTACTATAAAGATGGCAACCATGCCATCCATAAGCAATGAAACTGCACAAATCTGCCAGGATAATCGAATTTTTGAATTGGAACCCGACATCCATTTTCCAATCAGATAACTCACTGGTGGGGCTTCCAAAGCAATACCCTGGAGATTGGGACAGGCCCCTATATCTTTAGCAAATGCGGAGTGCCTTGCTGTCCGATAAGACAACTTGTTCCGATTAACTCGTTTTGATCGGTTGTAAAATCTCCATAAGAAATCAAAGTTGAAATGGTGAAAGTATGATGTGACACATTTTCAAATTCTTCATAGCCCATCTTTAATCATCTTTCAGCGTTTTGGCCGGGTTCAATGCGAAGACCTTTAGTGTCCGATAACCTATGGTGAGAATTGCTATAATTAGCACCATTAGGATAGACAGAAGGTAAATTGACAAGGAAATGTCTGTTTTATAGGCAAAGCCCCCCAGCCAAATTCCTTTAAACCAAAGCCCGAATCCTACTGCCATGATAGCAGACACTGTCAAGAGGACAAAGAAGTCAGAGGATAAAACTTTAAGCACATCAATCGCATCGGCTCCCAATACTTTTCTGATGCTGATTTCCCGAGTTCTTCTCATCGCAACGTATGAGACCAAACCGAACAGCCCCATACAGGCAATGAAAATAGCTATGCCAGCAAATACGCCGAATATGCTACTGACTTTCATTTCTGCCTGGTACATTTTATCATATTCTTCGTCCAGAAACCGGTAAGTAAAGGGCCTGTCGGGAAACAAACCCTTCCAGACTTCCTCCAATTTAGTAATGCTTTCGTTGGGACTGCCTTTTGGAAGTTTTGCTAAAATCCAATTGGCTTCAGAAGGTTGGATAAATATTGCCAATGGTCCCACCTGATGGTGTAAAGAGTTGAAATAAAAATCCTGTACTACACCTTTTATATTGCAAATAAGTCCGTTATAATTCACTTTACGACCAATACTCTCTTCCACTTCCCATCCCATTTCCTTAATGGCCGCTTCATTGAAAATGATGTTCATTTCTGATTGACTCTCATAGGCCTCTGACTGATTGATATCCTGTTTTGAAAAATCAGTACCTGCTATCAGGTTGAGGCTGAGAGTCTGAAGTATATCATGGTCCACAGCAAAACCCGTGATCATAAAATCTTTGTCGTTGTCTCCCCCGGGAGATACAGAGTACCCGGCCTGAATAAATATGGGTAGGGAGTTGGACAGACTTACAGACTGTGCGGCACCTGTTCTATCTACTTCATTTTTGAATGAGGACACCTTTTCCATCATGTTGTAGTGAAAATTGAGCGCGATCACCTGTTCTCTGTCATAGCCAAGGTTCACAGTCTGCATATAATCCAATTGTTTTTTAACAATAAAAGTGGCAAGCAACAGGCTGATTGAAACAAAAAACTGGAAAACCACCAGGCCTCTCCTAAGCCAGCCTCCTTCATTAGCTCCTGTAAATTTTTTCCCTAAAGCTTTGAGAGGTTCTAACCCGGATAAAACAATGGCCGGATAAAAACCCGAAAACAACCCGATCAGAATTAATAAGGCAATCATTAGAGAAAACCCTAAAGGACTAAATAGCAGTTCCAGTCGTAAAGGAACTCCCGAAAAATCCATAAAAAATCCTTTCAACAGGTAGATTACTAAAAGGCTGAAAAGAACTCCTGCAGTGGAAAGGATCATAGATTCGGATAAAAGCTGTCCAAATAACTGAGGCCTACCTGCACCCAAAACCTTTCTTAGCCCTACTTCCTTATTGCGCTCAGTAGACTCCGCAGTGGCAAGATTGACATAATTGATGATCCCTATAATTATAAGCAGAATTGCAACTGACCCAAAAATATAAAGGTTCTTAATGTCAGATGCAGGTTTCATTTCCTTTAGTTGACTGTCTCCCAAGTAAATGGAAGTCAAGGGTTGAAACAACATTGCCACTTCAAAACCATAACTTCTCAATTGTTCACCCAAATATTTTTCCACCATCTGATCCAGTTTCCCAGCAAAGACTTCTTTATCGGTATTGGGAATCAGTTTGGCATAAGAATAATAATTGGCGGGAGACCATTGGGGGTCTTTTCCATGTCTGGTTGTGATAAAAGAGGCTAAAAAGTCAAAATCAAGGTGACTGTTACTGGGGAAGTCAGATACTATCCCTGTAACCTGATAATCTGTCCCGTCTACCTTTATCGTGCTTCCTACTGTAAGTAAAGGCCTCTGGAAATAGCGTTGTGCAGCGGAATATGTCAGGACTATCTGATTGGGTTCGGTTAAAAGTTTTCCCTCAGCTCCGGCAAGTAATTCCAGATTGAAGATTTCAAAGAAATTTTCATCCACAAAGGCAAATTTGCTTTCCTCCCGGTTTCCTTGGCCCCCATCTATCAGCACCGAAGAAAAGATGCTATAATCAAAAATCAAGGTAGCAACTTCCACTTCCTCAATTTCTTCCATCAGGGCTGGCACCAAAGCTGAAGGCGTCATAGCTACTACCTGTTCCTCTCCTGACCTTTCAAACTTTTGGGCAAACCTTACCACCCGCTCCGAATCAGAATACATGCTGTCATAGGTAGCCTCATGGTAAATGTATAAGGCGATAGCCAAAAAACTCACAATGGCTACAGTAAGACCCAAAATATTAATGCCTGTATAAAGCTTCCGCTTCATCAGGTTTCTAAACGATACTTTGAAGTAATTTTTCCACATGGCTCATTAGATATAAGTTGGTCAGTTCCCATAAGGGGCAAGTCAAAATAAACTTTTCACCAATTGTGCCATTTTAAAAAATGGGGCAGACCCACTTTAAAAGGTATTTTTCAGAAATTCACATATAGGACACATGGACATTTTTGTGCGCAGGCGGTCAAAAAATTTTCTTAAATCTTTGCTTTCACCAAACCTAGCAACCTGATTGCCAGCCTTAACTCATAAGAAAAAAGGTTCTGTCAAAACTCAGCCATGCACCAATTGCAACAAAAGTCCACAAATATATGCACCATAAGTCCCGACAGCGTAACCCAATACTGCCATCAATACACCTACAGGTGCCAAGGATGGATTAAAAGCTGATGCCACTATAGGTGCTGATGCTGCTCCACCTACATTGGCCTGAGATCCCACTGCAACAAAAAAGAAGGGAGCTTTAATCAAATAAGCCACCAACAACATGATCAGCACATGAAACAACATCCAAAGTATTCCAATCAGAAAAAATACCGGACTATCAAAAATTGCCATCAGATCCATCTGCATTCCAATTGTTGCTACCAAAACATAAAGCAAAACCGATCCCAGTCTAGAGGCCCCGGCACCTTCCAATTCCCTTGCACGCGTAAATGACAGCAAAAGACCACCTGTCGTAGCAACCACCACTATCCAAAAGAATGCTTTGTCTAAAGAGTACTGCCCAAGTGCCGGATAGTTTTCACCGATAAAGGGGGCCAACCAATCTGCAAGCAAGTGAGCAAAACCAGTCAAGGCAAAACCTATCCCCAAAATTTTCATGGTATCAGCCATACTTGGTATTCTGAGAATACTTTCCCTGTATTTTTCTACTTTCTCTTGCAACTCATGAATGGCAGAACTGTCCGCTTTGAAGATCTGGTCAATCTTACCTGGCTTAGCAGCCCAATATAGCAAAACCGCCATCCAAACATTGGCTACCAGAACATCCACTGCGATCATTTGTGAAAAAAGTGTAGGGCTAGCTCCAAATACCTCCAGCATAGCAGTTTGATTCGCCCCCCCTCCTATCCAACTTCCTGCTATTGTGGCCAGTCCTCTCCAAATCTCATCGGGACCAGCTCCTCCCAATACCTCCGGAAAAACAGCTGAAACTGTCAACAATGCCAAAGGCCCTCCTAAAATGATACCAAGTGAACCAGCCAAAAACATAACCAAAGCCTTGGGACCTAACTTTAGAATACCTTTGAAATCAATACTTAAAGTCAACAAAACCAGGGATGTGGGCAATAAATAACGTGAAGCCATGCCATATAGCTGAGAATACTCACCTGAAATCAATCCTACAGAATTTAGCACAGCAGGAATAAAGTAACAAAGCAAAATTGAAGGCACTACCCTGTAAAATTTCTGCCAAACTGGACGCTTACTTGATGACGTTCCAAATACCAATGCCAAAACTGACATCAAAATCCCAAAAACAATGGCATCATTGGTAATCAAAGGGGCGGATTCTTGCATGGAAAAAGATGTTTTTTTGCAACAATACCACAATTGGACAAAAAATCAAAAGTTGCTTTGCTCCCACATGTAGGTAAATTCACCCAACATCATCGCTGTGGCTCCCCAGACCATTTCAGATTCTATATCAAAATACGGTGCCTCTATTCTAATACCCCCATGTACTTTAACTGATCCGCTTTTTCTTATGGACCGATCCAAAATCCTTGGAAATGGACACCTGATGATTCTCTCTACTTCACTGGGATCCGGACTGAACACAGGCTTATCATGAAGGTAACCCAAGTAAGGAGAAACCATAAAATTACTTGGTGGGATATAAAGATCTGACATTCTTCCCAATAATACTACCTTAGATGCGTCTATACCGATCTCTTCCTCGGACTCCCTCAAAGCCGTATAGGCAAGGTCTCCATCGCTTTCCTCCATTTTCCCTCCAGGAAAGGCAATCTGCCCGCTGTGCACTCCTGGATATGTAGGCCTCTTAATAAAGGGGACATGACATATTCCTGACTCATCAGGATAGAAGAGCATCAAAACCGCTCCCTTTCTGAAATCCTTTCTTGTTTGTTGGGCAAACCTGGTTTCATCCACTGGCATTGGGGCCATTGTAATCTGTCCTTTTCTTCCTGGCAAAGGTTGCTGCAGGAGCATTTCCAGTCTTCTGATGACTTCTCCAAATTCCATTAAAAATCGACTTTCCTGAGTTTTTCTTTTAGAAACCCATCTTTGGCGTATTTGGTTGTCTTAAGGGGATGTTTAAAAGAAAGAAGTATTGAATTTTCCACGTCTATGAGCCAGAGTTTTGGGGTGACTCCCTCTTCCTCTTCAAAAAAACCAGATACCAATAGGTAATTTGGAGTTACCCACACTGCATCTTCAAATCCCCCTGAGGGCCCCATAAACAGCAGTCGCTCCCTCATTCCATCATTGCGGAAATAGATCACTTCTGAATCAGGATTGAGAAATGGACCGCCCTGCTCAGGGAATACAATTTTGTAACTGTAGATATCCACCACACCTTCACCGTCCGGATTTGGAAGCAAATAGGGATAAAAAGGGGAGTTCTCGTCGATATAATTCTCTTCTGGCCACTCCAATTGATCAAAGCTGAGCTTCTTGTCCAATACAAAATCTGAGGTACTGAAACCATTTTCTACCTTTCTCCAATGAGAGGCCCAAGGTTGCAATTGCTGCACCCCGATTTCCAATAGCTGATACTCTTCCTCTTCTAAAGTCATTCCCTCTTCCTCCTCTACTTCTTTGGTCTCTTTGTCTGATGAACAAGACGTAAGAAAACCTGACAAAAGTAAAGCAATCAAAGAGTAAAGAAATATGGATTTTTGAATCTTCATCGTATGTCTGAAAGTAGGACGAATAAAATACATCTTGAGTAAAAATCAAAAAAGGCCGGAACATTGTTCCAGCCTTTTCCATCTCTCAAACCTATTAAACCTATTGTAGATATTCATTGATTGAATAACATGGTTGAAAGGTATAGAATGTTTTGTTATTGTCCAAACAATCGATTGCGAAAATTTTATTTTGTTATCAAAATCATAAAATTCTTACTCAATTTTATACCGGAATTTCAAGATTATCATATAGATACGTTTTGAAAAAAAATCCATTTCAATGGAAAATTTCATTATACTCAGGCTCTGCCCAATAAAATATGAATCCGTATTTTGATGCACATTATTTATTGATTCTTGGAATAAATATACAAGTAGAAATGTAATAAAAACCTGCCCATACTTTTCATTGCCTGTCCATTTGTTATACATTTAATTCTGTTAGGATCAAGAAACGAAATGGAACCAAATAAAATTGAATTTACTGCCGAAATCATAGAAAATAGTTTTGCACACTACATGGAACTTTTCAATGAAATCACACGCAAAGCACCAGTATTTTTTAAGAAAAAAGATTGGACAGGTATGCAGATACAGCACAAAAAAAGACTTCGACTGTACAAAGACCATATCAGTGAGGCTACAGGTCTAATAGAAGGCATTGTAGAAGGGATGGATGGAGATTTTGATTTTTGGATACAAACAAAAAAAACGTACCAGCAAAAGATTAAGTCAAGAAGAGACAAAGAGTTGGCAGAAACCTATTTTAATTCCATCATCAGAAAAATATATCCGGGATTGGCCATCAATGAAGCTTTGATGTTTGTACATGAAGGCTACAATTCCTGTCCGCTTTATTCGAATACTAACCTCTATCATGAATACCCTTCCCAATGGGGACTTCAGAAAATCTTAAGGAGCATAATGGCCGATTTTGACTTTGATATACCCTACCTCAACAAAGAAGAAGACATACAGCTACTCGTGAGGTCTGTAAGGGAGGTAATCTTGTCAAGGTACAAAGCCACAGAAGACACCGTCACACAGGTGATTAAAAGTGTTTTTTACAGAAACAAGGCAGCCTATTTGGTAGGCCGTACACGTGTTGGAGACAAATGGATGCCATTCATTATTCCATTTCTTAACGGGCCTAATGGGGTATACGTGGACACCCTGATTTTTGACCCTAAAATCATGGCACACCTTTTCAGCTTCACCAGGTCGTACTTTATGGTTGAAGTTGAGATCCCTTCCCAGATGGTAGCATTCCTAAACTCTGTCATCACACACAAGCAAGTTCACGAACTTTACAATGCCATAGGGTTCAACAAGCACGGAAAAACCGAGTTTTACAGGGATTTCATCAACCATTTGGCTTTATCAAAGGATAAATTTGTGATAGCTGAAGGCATCAAAGGAATGGTCATGACTGTATTCACTCTACCTTCATACAACATCGTCTTTAAAATGATAAAAGACTACTTTGAACCTCCAAAAACCATGACAAGGCAGGAAGTAAAAGAAAAATACAAAATGGTCAGCCTTCACGACCGTGTGGGTAGAATGGCTGACACCCATGAATTTGAAGAGTTCCATATTCCTCTCGACAGAATCAGTGAAGAATTGATGAAGGAACTGAAAAATGATGTCAATTCCCAATTGGATTTTACTGAAAAAGAACTCATCATCAGGCATGTATACACTGAAAGAAGGATGGTTCCGCTAAACCTTTACTTGGAAACCTGCACGCTTGAAGATGCCAAAACTGCGGTAGAAGAATATGGATATGCCATTCTTCAACTGGCCAAAGCCAATATTTTCCCGGGAGATATGATGACCAAGAATTTCGGGGTGACAAGGCAAAAAAGAGTGGTATTTTACGATTATGATGAAATTGAATTTCTTACAGAAATGAATTTCCGGGAAAAACCCATACCTGAAACTTTTGAACAGATTTATGCCTCGGAACCTTGGTACGAGATCAAACCCAATGACGTATTTCCGGAAGACTTTAAGAGATGGATGATCGGCAGACAGGATGTTAAAGAACACTTTCTGGCGTACCATAAAGACCTTTTTGATCCTGAATATTGGACCAAGCTTCAGCAGCAAATAAAGAAAGGGGAGTTTATCCATGCTTTTCCCTACCCCTCAGAATTGAGGTTTAGGCCAGAAGAAGAGGCATAAAAAAAGCCGGGCACAGACCCGGCTTTTTAGGTTTTTTAGCCAAAAGGATCAACTTCCGCCACTTACCGTAAGGTTGATGGTTCTTTCGGCAGTAAAGTTACTCTCTGTCACCAATACAAACTGCATGGTAATGGTAGAACCAGCTGCATCAGATGGTACAGTGTACTGGAAAGTTTCTACGTAAGAATCATCAGTATTCCAATTGGAGAAAGTCTTTGTTTCAAGGTTTGTAGCAGTACCACCAGAAACCCTATTCATTCTCAATTCAGTAGCATTTTCGTGCTCTGAATAGATATTTAGCGTAAACGTCACTGTCTGCCCCGGTTCAGGATTGGTAGTGGATGCCGTAAGCGTAGCAATGGTGCCAACAGCCCCTACCACATCATATTCAGGCTCCACGTCTTCCAGAATACAGGAAGTTGCAAGAAATAAAACCGTCAAGATCAGTGCTATATTTTTCAAATTATTCATAGTCATTTTCATTTAAACGTAGATAAATTACCTGTCCCAGAAAACCCTGTCCTGATTGGTCACAGATGGGACATTCGCTGAATTGTTCACTACCTCCCTGTTAGGATAAATAAACCTCCTTGGAAATGCTCCTTGGGTGGAATTGGATGGTGAAGGCTCCAAAGTAGGAATACCTGAAACGGTATTGGAAGCTCCTTCCGGAGTAGACCTTCTCCAATCCGACCAAGCTTCTGCCTGAAGAAACAGGTCAATATGCTTCTCCTCCATGATTTTTTCCAGCGTAATACTGTCTGCTGATTCGCTTCCAAATTTTTCAATATATGCTGCATCTGCTGACCCTGTAACCCGCTGCAAGGAAGCCGCCACAGCTGCATTGAAGGCTTCGGCAGCCCGGGATTGCTGTCCAGCTCTCAAAGCTGCCTCCGCTTCTATAAACTTGAGCTCACTATAGTTCAATACTGGAGTAGGTGCTTCACGTGTATTGAGATAAGGCCCTGGGACTACAGCACCTTGCGGTCTGGAGGAAGATCCATTCGGCGTGCCTACATACAGCCCAGCAGTCGTCTCCGATACAAAAAACGGTAACCTTGGATCATCCATTCCTTCTTCCACCCGGTCTCTTAACTTGTCAATAAAACGTTGACTGATCCCCACATTGTTTTCCCCGAAAGTAGTCTGAAAAAACGGAAACCAAGGGCCGGCAAATTCAGATCCAAAAACCACAATCGGCTGGTCCGCATTGGATTCAAAAGAACCCGCATCAATAGCAGCCAAAGTTGCAGAAGCAGAACCTGCTGGATCCACTTTACTAAGGTGATTATGGTATCTGGCTTTTAAAGCATTGGCTAACATGATCCATCTTGGTCTGGAGTTTTGTCTCCATAAACTCTCATTATTGGCCCTGTAGATCAAATCATTGGTACTCGGTGAGGTTGTGCTTTCTGAATTAAGATCCGCAATACCTTCATCCAGTAACTGCTGTACCCTCGCGTATATTTCCTCCGCACTGTCAAAGCTAGGCTGGGTAATTTCATCCAACTGTAAAGCTTCAGTGTAAGGAATGTCATTCCAAAGGTCTACAGAATAAGCCAATACTGCTGCTTCCATGATCTTGGCAGCACCCAAGTAATGTGTAGCTCCAAGCTCTTCTGACTTCTCTTTGATGTTCTTGATGTTATTCAGACAATTGGCATAAAACCTGTTCCAGGTAGCATCACTCATATCAGCTATAAAGGCATAATTATTCACTTGTTGCTGATCTCCAAGGACTCCAGTGAGGTACTGCATCAAAATACTTGTAAACTGGGCCGACTCCCCACTTACACCATAAACATAGGCTGCAGTCACTGCAGGGAATATCACCTGAATGGAAGCGTCCGTAGCTTGATTGGGATTGGTATTGATTTCATCGAATGATTCACAGGAAACCAACATCGCCACCAACGTGAAATATATAAATATCTTATTTTTCATTTCTTTTCTTCTTTTTGGTTTAGAACGAAGCGTTTATCGTAAGACCATAGCTCCTCATATTTGGAGTAGTAAATGCATCCAGACCAATCGCGCCATTAGGTCCACCTAGGTTGGTCTCAGGATCTATACCTCCATAATTGGTGAATAAGAGGAGGTTTCTTCCATATACACCAACCGAGGCCCTGCTCATACCCATTCTGCTGGCAATAGAGGACGGAAATGAATAATTGAGCGTCACGTCTCTCAATCTGATCCAGGATCCATCCTGCACCCATCTTTCAGTCAACTCCCGTCCAAAAGAATTAGCAGCGCCCACTCCTTGGAAGGCAGCTTGATCCAAAGTAACAGGAATATCATTAACCTGTCCGTGGTTATCCCCTCCTGGGTTCTCTATAACACCTCTGAAAACTGCCACTTTATTCCTATCCAAAGTATGCTCTGCCACACCTGAACCATTCCCCATCCAGAATGCGGTCACATTGATAATATCACCTCCTTTTCGTATATCCCACAACATGGTAAGGTTGAAGTTTTTGTAATAGAAATTATTCCTCCAACCGATCAGGTAATCAGGGTTTGGATTTCCTACCATGATCTGTTCTGGATCCATCATTGGAAAACCCTGAGGATTTACCAAGACATCTCCATTGTCATTTCTCAGAAAACCATTCCCATAGAATACTCCAAACTGCTCTCCGGGGATCAATCTGCTTTGGATTCTTGCCCCAAACATATTGGTAACTATTGGTTCATCATTAGGCAGAGAAACCACAAAGTTTCTGTTTCTAGTGAAATTGAAAATCATATCCCAGGAAAAATCCCCCCTATCTAAAATTGTACTGGTAAGAACAGCTTCAATACCTTTGTTTTGGATCTCGCCGGCATTGGTCAGTTGGGAAGTAAAACCTGTGGATGCCGGAACCGGAACTGATACGATCTGATCCTGGCTGACGGCATTATAATAAGTAACATCCAAACCAATCCTATTTTCAAACAACCTAATGTCTGCTCCAATTTCAAAAGTATTGGTAAACTCAGCCCTCAGGTTGTTGTTACCCGCGGCTGAACTCAACAGTACCCCTCCTACTCCATCTATAGGAAACCTCACACCTGAAGCATATCTCGTACTTGTAGTGGCAATATTATAAAAGGTGTCTGTAGAAAACGCCGGAGGAATATTACCAGCACCTGCATAAGAACCTCTTAATTTGGCAAAACTCAAAGTCCTACTGTCAATCTTTAACAAATCAGTCAAAGCTACACTTAGACCTGCACTACCATAAGTAAAAGAACGGTTGTTGGCTGGAAGTGTAGAAGCCCATTCATTTCTGACAGATAATTCCAAAAAGATAGAGTTAAGATACCCCAAACTTGCTCTGGAGAATACTGCCTGCGTCATTCTTCTTGTATCTGTTTTGGTGAAAATGGGATTTTCCTGCGTGTTCGCAATATTGAACAATCCCGGAATGGCGAAATTGGTACCATTCATGAAAAGACTGCTGGTAGAAGAAGAAAACATATTGTGTCCAACCAGAAAAGTAGCAGAAAAATCCTCACTCAAATCTTTGGTCGCAGAAAGAATCAAGTCCGAGTTAAGGATTCTGTCTGTATAAGTATCCTCATATATTCTTCCACCTAAAGCACCACTTGCTGAAATAGCTGCTCCACCGGATGAAGATGGGGCCCATATTTGAGTTCTTTCGTCATGGGAGAAATCAAAACCCAATCTATGGGTAATGGTCAGCCAGTCGCTTGGGGTTATTTCAGTTTGTAGAAACGAAATAAACCTGTTTACATTATCTGTATAAGGGTTGTTATTGACCGTCCAAAAAGGGTTGTCCGGACTAAATGGAACTGATCCGTCCAATGCCCCTCTAAAGTTTCTCTGTACACCACTTGGATAGACAAATCCTGCAGAGTTATCAAATGATGGAGGAGTTCTGTAAAGGCCTTGTATAGCATCTGAGAAGTTATCTCCCCGTCCAAACTTGGTCGAGGTACTATTGACATAATTCACAGAACCTCCGATTTTAAATTTCTCGGTTAGTCTTGAATCTGCTGATAACTTAAGGGAGGTCCTGTTAAAGTCATTGTTAGGAATGATACCTTCCTGATACATGTTTCCGGCTGAAAGATAAAAACTTGACTTTTCATCTCCGGCCGATACAGCTACGTGGGTATCATTGGTGAAACCATTTTGGAAAAATAGTCTTTGGTTGTCATAAACAGGAACCCTAGGACCGGCATTGGGATGGTTCATATCCACAATGGTACCATTAGGATCTTTAGCAAAAGGAGTACTTGGATCGTATCTCAATGTAGAAATGGGTGCTCCATAATGATTGAAAGTAGTCCCTCCATTATAAATTCCATTATCACCCTGTGCATATCTCAATTGTCCAGGGAAATAATTCATGATCCTATCCGTGGAAGTGTTGGTGGAAACATCTACTGTAAATCCCTTTTTCCTGGATCCTTTCTTGGTAGTGATCAATACTACCCCTGTTGCACCCTGAATACCATATAGGGAAGTAGCAGCAGGTCCTTTCAGCACAGATATACTTTCGATATCATTAGGGTTGATATCAATCGCTCTATTGGCATAATCCACACCACCTGATGTACCTATAGAAGCTCTAAAGGAGTTATTGATCGGTACACCATCTACAACGAATAAAGGTTGGTTTTGTCCTGAAATAGATTGTATACCTCTTATCACGATACTGGAACCGGCACCCGCAGAACCACCCTGTCGGGTCACCTGTACACCGGCTACCTTGGCATTCAGGGCATCTACTACATTTTGTTCGCGGGAGGCAAGGATTTCAGCAGAACCCACTTCTTGTTGGGAAAAGGAAATTTTCTTTTTTTCCTGGGTAAGACCAAATGCAGTCACCACCACTTCTCCCAACTGCTCTGTATCCGGAGACATGACCACATCTACTGTAGACCTGTTGTTGACCCTTACGGTCTCTGCTCCAAAACCGATAAATGAAAATGTCAGGACACTGTTACCGGAAGGAACATTGATAGAGTAATTGCCATCGATGTCCGTTACCGTTCCGGTATTGGTACCCTGAACCAAGATAGACACGCCAGGTAACGGCATTCCATCTTCCTGCGAAGTCACATTCCCACTCACTGCCATACCTTGCCCAAAACCATGATGGCCCAGACAAAATGCAGAAAATAAGAAAATTAATAGAGTAAAATTTTTCCTCATAAAACTTTAAGAATTTTAATTGTACATAAACTTAGAAATAACCAGAAAAAATCTGGACCGAAAACACCACCTTAAGTTGGCACATTAGGGAAAAACCCTCAGCTAACTCATAAAAACCTGTATATCAGCTCCATCTTAAAACATAAGCCGAATTAAATATTGTGAATAAAAAAGCAAATTGCAATAAAATTGATACTAAAAAATGATATTAAAACATTCTTACATCTAATTAGTGTCTTACAAAATAATATCCTTTCAAACGAATGATTTTTTAATTGAGCACTATTAATCAATCAGTTACATATTATTATTTAAAGTATATATGTCATATTTTCTTCACAAAAAAAAATATCTAAAACACCCTGACATTACTAAAAAATTCTAATTACTTGGTATAAGTGGTCAATAAATCAACCTAAAAATATATAAATAGTGCACTTCATAATTAATAATGGTCAAACTCACACTTAAAATGAAAATTTATTAGAAATACCGCAAGACTAAGTCCATAACAAACTATAGTTTAAAATATAAAAAAACGGAGAAAGCACCCTATAATTAATAAAAAAGCCCCTGAAAATTTCAGAGGCTTTTTACTTTTCATTATTAAAGAATTATCTCAACTCAACCAATTCAGGTGCAGAGTGGTCTTCTGGAATTTTGTCCATCGTAATTTCCTTTGTTTCGAGCTCAGGAGTTACTTTTTCAGCAAATTCTCCATGTGGTCTTTCCGAAATGTGCGGAGCGATTACCAAGGCCACAATGGATGTTAATTTGATCAAAATATTCATGGATGGCCCTGAGGTATCCTTGAATGGATCCCCCACAGTGTCACCAGTTACTGAAGCCTTATGTGCTTCAGATCCTTTGTACTGCATGGTTCCATCTATCATCACTCCTTTTTCGAAGGATTTTTTGGCATTGTCCCAAGCACCGCCGGCATTGTTCTGGAAAATACCCATCAAAACTCCTGACACGGTAATCCCTGCCAATAGGCCGCCCAATACTTCCGGTCCAAATGCGAACCCAACAATCATGGGAGAAATCAATGCTATGGCTCCCGGTGCTACCATTTCTCTGATAGATGCCTGGGTAGAAATTTCAACACATTTTTCATATTCCGGCTTGGCTTTGTATTCCATGATTCCCGGAATCTCCCTAAACTGCCTCCTGACTTCATTCACCATATCCATGGCCGCACGGCCTACTGCCGCAATCGCCAATGAGGAGAAAATAAATGGTATCATCGCTCCAACAAAGAGACCTGACAATACATCCGCTTTATAAATATCAATAGAGTCAATTCCTGCCAAACCTACATAAGCAGCAAAAAGTGCCAATGCTGTCAATGCAGCAGAGGCAATTGCAAATCCTTTTCCTGCAGCTGCTGTGGTATTTCCTACAGCATCAAGCACGTCGGTACGCTCTCTTACCTCTTTAGGCAAACCTGACATTTCAGCAATGCCACCGGCATTATCCGCAATTGGACCAAAGGCATCAATCGCCAACTGCATGGCGGTAGTGGCCATCATCCCTGCTGCTGCAATCGCTACACCGTAAAGACCTGCCGCCAAAAACGATCCGTAAATACCTCCTGCCAATACCAAAATTGGCAATACGGTAGATTCCATCCCAACAGAAAGACCTCCAATAATATTGGTAGCATGACCTGTAGAAGATTGCTTGATGATAGAATTCACAGGCCTTTTGCCCATGGCTGTATAATATTCTGTAATCATACTCATCAATGCACCTACTATCAATCCAATGACAACTGCTCCAAACACACCCATCTTGGTAAAGGCTATTGATCCACCTCTGGCCAATACTAAATCTCCCTCAGGCAACATGTACATGATAATCGGGTAAGAAGCAGCTACTGTAAGCAAGATTGAAATCCAATTACCTTTATTCAATGCTGCCTGTACGCTGTCTGATTCTTTATTGATACTGACAAACAAGGTACCTACTATGGAAAACATCAAGCCTAGACCTGCAATTACTAAGGGCAAAAGAATAGGTGCAATTCCACCAAAATTATCCGCAGAGACGATTTCTCTACCCAATACCATGGAAGCCAAAATGGTAGCCACATAGGATCCGAAAAGATCGGCACCCATTCCGGCTACATCTCCTACATTATCACCTACATTATCTGCTATGGTTGCAGGATTCCTTACATCATCCTCAGGTATTCCTGCCTCTACTTTACCGACCAAGTCAGCGCCAACATCCGCAGCTTTGGTATAAATACCACCACCAACACGGGCAAAAAGGGCTATGGATTCAGCTCCAAGGGAAAAACCTGCCAAAACCTCCAAGGCTGTCTCCATGGCGGCTCCATTTACATCGCCCCCGGTAGAAATCACGAACATGTTATAAAAAACAATAAACAAAGACCCCATACCCAAGACTGCCAAGCCTGCTACTCCAAGCCCCATCACGGAACCTCCTGTAAAGGATACTTTAAGCGCTTGTTTCAAACTTGTTTTGGCAGCCTGTGTGGTCCGGACATTGGCCTTGGTAGCAATATTCATCCCCATATATCCTGCGAATGCAGAAAGCACCGCCCCGATGATAAAGGAAATTGCAATCACAGGACTGGAAGTCTCTACTAAAGTTCCTGACCAACCGAGTATGATGGCTGCGATGACAACAAAATAACCGAGTATTTTCCACTCCGCCTTTAAAAATGCCATAGCTCCTTTGGCAATGTGTTCCGCCAACTCAGCCATGGTGCTGTCACCTGCATCTTGCTTGGTTACCCAAGCAGATTTGATTGCCATTACGATCAATCCGATAATCCCCAATAAGGGCACCAAATAAATAAACATTTGTTCCATAAAGCTTTTTTTGAGTTTACTGTCAATTTTTCATTCTGACAAATATATTACTATTCACTATCCATGCAATCAAAACAGATAAAAGTCATTCATTTTTGATATCAGAAGATTATTTGGTTTTTAAATGGCTAAAAAATGGGCTGAAATATCCTTTTATAAAAAAAACCGAGACTGTAGGGCTTGCTGAAAAAGTCTCAGGTATGCCATCTTCTTCATTGGGCTCACTCGAAGTATAAGCATACATCTTCATTCGCCCGCTTTGAATCTGGTATGCCTGAGACTAGCCTTAAAATTTCGAATTTTGAAATTTTAAGGAGCACGGAAATCAAGTTATATCATTGAATAAGCGTGCACCTGCTTAAAAAGAAAATACTTGACAAACGGGGTATTCATCAAAATTTAAAGCATTTATTTTCCAGTTGGCGTTTTTCAGCACGCCCGACTGTAAAGATGCCTCTGTTTTTCTGGATTGACCCGATTTAGAGAATATTCAAGAACCAAAGACGGTCTCGCCATCCCTATTTTCAGCCTTCAAAAGCTGTCCAGTGTTTTTGTCCACATACAAAAACCCGCCATTTCTATAAGGACCATGTCCAGGACTTGGAGAAAGAACAAAGTTTAGGAGCAAATGTCCATCTCCGTAATCTTTGTGCATAATCTGGATTTTATAGGCTTCTCTCTCCCCCACTTTTACCATCTCAGTCGCTTCCAATTGAAATTCAGCTTTTACCGGATAGACATTCTGCTTGCGGATCATCTGATTCCCCCCTTCAAATCCGGAACTCGCCGAAGTGGACTGCGTAAGTTTATAATCCTGAAAATCCAATTGAAATTGTTTGCCGATTTCATACTGAATGCTTCCCACAATCTGTAAAAAAGCTGCCATATCTGGGAGTTCACCAAATTGACTGGTCTTTAGGTTTTGCTTGCCCTGTTCTTCATTCTCAACGGTTAACTCCAATTCTCCGGAATTTCTTTTTAGCATCATGTCCGCAAAGCGCATTTGCACAAAATAAGGTCTGGAAATCACTTTATACCCGTCTTTTAATTCCGCCTGGATATAAACGGGTTCCATTCTATGCCTAGAATCCTTTTGGCAATTCGCTTCTGCCACCTCCATCAAACGATCTTGGATTTCATTGGCATCCAATACTGAAACATCACCGGCATCTAAACCATATTCGGATGCCACTTCGGCATAATAGCGCATAAATTCCAGTTCCTCTTCTTCACTTTGGGGTTCGTTTGAACCGAATTTTTCCTGCACTTTTTTCATTGTTTTTTCGAAAATCGTATTGCAGTCCAGCCCCTTATTCTCTTCTTCCTCTTCCATAGGTTTGATACTGGACAAAAGTGAACTACCCTCTGATTTTTCAGAAAATATGAATGTACCGGACTGGTGTACCAAGTTGATTTCAGGAATACTTTTTTGTTTGTAAAACTTCAGCGCATTAGGATATTCCTCATCTAAGGAGGCTTCTTCATACTGATAGTGGAAACCATCTTTTTCAGCTATCCGCGCATCAATACGGTATGCCCCTACAAAATCGTATTTATTGAAAGTTTCACCTGCATGATCATAAGGCCCCTTTACATTGACTTTGCTAATTGGCTCAAAATCATTGATCAAGATCTCACCTATTGCAAAATCAAAAAAAGTACTGGCCTGAACCTTCTTGATGTCTTCAAAATCAAAAACATACAAATCAAAGTCTACCTCTCCGTCTTCCATGCTGTGAAATACCACAAACCTGTTACCCATGGATCCTAGCCGATAGACTCCTGCTTTACCATCAAAAGGCCTTATTGAAAAATTACCTATAGATTCATCCTCAAATTCCGCATGAAGCCCCTGATCAGTATTGCTTTCTTGATCAAATTCTTCCAAGTATTTGACAGACCCCTTAAGTTCTCCTTTTGAAGTCAGAAAGTTTACAAACGAAACTTCATTTTGAGCAGGCTCTTTGATTTCTCTAAAGCTTACCTTTTTAAGTTGCCCGCTTACATGGCTTAAGCCATCTCTTTTGGGTTTAATATTCAAATCAATCTCCCAAAAATCATCTATGCCCTTTTTAATAGATATTTTCCTCTCGTAACCCACACCTGAATGCCCAAAATCCCGCTCAATCTCCATACAGTCTATACTTTGGGTTCCAAAGTTTACATTTCTCAAAAAAAACTCGCCCTCAATCGTGCCGGCATCAGCATCCACAAAATTGGAAACCTCCAATGAAATGTAATTCTCCTGATCTATTCCCTCTTCAATAAATGTAGGGATGGTCAAAGCCACGAGGTCTCCCCTTTTTTCCAGAATTGCTTTTTCAAAATAAAAGACCCTCGACTGACCACTATTTTGAACTTCTAATTTATTTGGCCACTCCGGATTACCATAGACGAGCTTTTGGGGACAATCCTTGGCATTGCCTTGAAAAATGATCAAAAATGCAAAAATCAGGTGTAAACAGTGTTTCATTTGTAATTTATTTAATTTTTTGAAAATCAAAGGTTTTTGAACCATTCTTCATATTTATCTCCCAGTACTGGTAAAGGCTTCATTTCTCCATTAATAGCCGCCAATAGCCCGATTATCCACATGTAGATCATCAGGAAGAATCCTACTATTGCCAGCAACCAACCCACAAAAGGTACCCAGCTGACAAAACTCAGTGCCAATCCAGTCACAAATAGCCCCAACATCTGCCTGATATGGAATTGGGCAAAGGGATACTTTTTATCCATGTTCAAAATAAAGGCCGCAATCAGGCCAATGACAGTAAGGTAAGCAATAACTCCTATCTGCTTACCTTCCACTTCGGGGTTTGAGGTCATCATATTTTATTGAGGTTAAATTTTATGTATAGCTTGTTTCAAAATTCTTTCTTCTAAGGGTATCCCAACTACATTTCACCTAACAACCTAAAAATAATATTTCAGATTAATAGGATCAACTGAGAATTAACCACCAAATAATGAGCATTGTAACCTTTCTACTTAGTATAGATTTCAGATGGTTTCTGTTTCAAAATCTAACTTAATGATTTGTAAAATTCAAAACTCTTCGCAGGTCATCCCTTCAGAATAATCCGACTTATAGCCTTACCCATTTACATTATACATCCAATGTTGTCAATTTTCCATTTTGAATTCCATCAGTAAATCTGGAAATTGAAAGCTCTTTCGACCTGATTCAAAAACCTACTCAATTTAAAATGAAGCTGATTTTATCGCCTATTAAGGCTATTTGGACTATTTTCACTTTATGTATTTTCTTTTCTGATTGTTTTGCAGATATCCGGCTTCCAAAATTGGTGAGTACAGGCATGGTGCTCCAAAGAGACCATCCCATTAAGATTTGGGGATGGGCAAGTCCCGAAGAAAGCATACAGGTGGAGTTCAAAAACAAATCCTATAATACCCAGGCGGACAAAAACGGAGATTGGTTTTTGACCTTAGAACCTCAGTCAAAAGGTGGGCCTTATCAGATGTACCTTAAAGGAGACAATGAAATCACTCTTGAAGATATCCTAATAGGTGACATTTGGCTGGCATCTGGACAGTCCAATATGGAGATCAACATGCAGAGGGTTAGCCCACTTTATCCCGAAGACATAGCAACGGCTGATTTCCCACAGATACGGTATTTCGAGGTTCCAAAGCATTACAATTTTAAAGAAGCTCAGAAAGATTTGCCCTCTGGAACCTGGAGGACTATTAATACTGACAATATTCTTCAAATCCCTGCGGTTTCCTTTTTCTTTGCCCGTAACCTGCATCAAACCTTAGATGTCCCCATTGGTATCGTCAATGCAAGTCTGGGAGGCTCTCCTGCAGAAGCATGGATTTCAGGAGAGGCCATCAAAAAATTCCCTGATCATTACCAAGAATGGATTAGGTTTCAAGATGATAAGCTTATCACTCAGATCGAAAAAAAAGACGCAGAAAATTCACAGGAATGGTATGCGCTGCTTAACAGATCGGACAAAGCCTTGCATTCCGATCTAAAATGGACATCTCCTGACCTGGATGATGCTGATTGGAAAGAAATGGAAGTTCCCCGATTTTGGAAAGGAACAGATTTGGAAAATCTAAGTGGCTCGGTATGGTTTAGAAAAAGCATAGAACTGGACGAAAAGTGGCTGGGAAAAACCATTAAACTTGACCTTGGAAGAATCATTGATGCTGATTCTGTATTCATCAATGGCACCTTGGTTGGAAGTACAAGCTATCAGTATCCTCCACGCCGATACGAAATTCCAGTAGGCTTATTGAAGACAGGTAAAAACACCATCGCCATAAGGGTGATCAGCAATACCGGTGAAGGTGGGTTTGTGCCGGATAAGCCTTATTCCATCAATATGGGCGAACATAGCATCCCACTTTCTGGCAAATGGAAGTATAAGATTGGAGCAGAAATACCGCCTCTTCCAGCGCAAACTTTTGTCCGTTGGAAGCCAGTTGGGCTTTTCAATGCCATGATCTCTCCCTTGCTACCATTCAAATTCAAGGGTGTGATCTGGTATCAGGGTGAATCCAACACAGCCCGTCCAGAGGAGTATCCGGACTTTTTCAAAGGCCTTATCCAAGATTGGAGAAAATACTTTTCAGAAGAAAATCTCCCCTTTATCTACGCCCAACTCCCTAATTACATGGAACCAGATGAAGAACCTAAGGAAAGCCAATGGGCAGAACTCCGGGAAGCTCAGGCATTTGCCCTAAGTCTTCCTAATACCGGGATGGCGGTCACCATTGATTTGGGTGAGTGGAATGACATACATCCGCTTAACAAAAAGGACGTAGCAGACCGCCTTGCACTACAGGCCAGAAAAGTCGCATACCAAGAAGGGGGAATAAAGGCTGATGGCCCAGTTTTGAGGTCTTTCGAATTAGAAAAAAACCGCGTCATCCTTCACTTTGATCACGTGGAGCAAGGATGGCAACTTTCTCATGGTGAAAATCCCAATAATTTTGCCATTGCCGGAGAAGATGGACAGTATAAATGGGCGAATGCAGAGTTAAAAAAAAACAAAATTATTGTCTTCCACGAGGATATTCCCCAGCCTAAATTTCTACGTTTCGCTTGGGCAGATAACCCTGCTGACTTTAATCTTTTCAATGCCGCTGGATTACCGACAGCACCATTTAGGATTAAGATACCTTAGCCCACAGCCATTCATATGAAATTTATTGCAACCTAATTTAATAACAGCAGTTTGAAAGTAATATGAACTTTTGAACCGCTTGGATTAATTTGAGACTTTGACTTTATAAAATATGAGCACCTTAAAACCTGAATTTCTTTTTGAAAAAATATCCTCAGACATGGACTTTTTGAAAAAATGTTTCCAAAAAGTACTTTCTGACCTTGGAGAGCAGCAATTGGCAGATATACTGGACAATGCTTTGGACAATGAAAGTATCCTGAAAATGGGTACTGATCTGGAAGAGAAACACATTCAGGTACTCAGTATTTACTTGCAGTTAATGAATCTGGTAGAAGAAAATGCCGCCGTACAGTTCCGGAGAAAATTAGAAGAAGAATATGGCATGGAAGCCATCAGAGGGTCTTGGAGCGAAACCTTCTCAAGACAAAAGAAATTGGGATTGACCGAAAGTCAAATACTTCATGTTATTCGTGAAATCAAACTGTCTCCGGTACTGACAGCACACCCTACCGAAGCAAAACGAATATCAATCATAGAATTGCACCGCGATCTTTACCTACAACTGGTAAAGCTGGAAAACAGCTCTTTTACTCCTAAAGAAAGATTGCAGATAGAAAATGAAATTATAGGACTTTTAGAACGATGGTGGAGGTCCGGTGAAGTGTATCTCGAAAAGCCAACTGTCAAAACAGAACGCTTCAATGTGATGCATTACTTTACCAAAGTCTTCCCACAAATATTGGAAAGAAGTGACCGCCAACTCTATCAAAGCTGGATAAACGCAGGCTTTGACCCTAATTCAATGAAGGATCCGGAAGCTTATCCTGCCCTTGAATTTGGATCCTGGGTAGGTGGAGATAGAGATGGACATCCTTATGTAAGCGCTGAGCTTACGGGAGAAACACTATTCGCACATAGGTCCGCTGCCTTGGAAATGATCAAAAGCAAGATAATTGAACTAGGTTCAAAGCTTAGTTTTTCTGAAATAAGAAATCCTGTGCCTGATTCTTTAAGAAATAAAATCCAGGTAATGGCAGAGGAATTGGGCCAAAATGGTGTAAAGGCTCTGGAAAGAAATCCTCTGGAACCTTGGCGCCAATACATCAACCTAATCATGCTGAAGCTAGAATCTGCCCAGGAAACGGAAGCCGACCTGATAGCATACCAAGCGAAAGAACTACAAGGGGACTTAGCATTCTTAAGAAGCAGCTTGGAGGAAATCGGCGCATCCAAAATCTCCAAACAGCTCCTGTTTCCTGTTGAAAGGCTACTACAATGTTTTGGGTTCCATCTCGTCAAATTGGATATCAGGCAAAACTCAGAATTCCATGACAAGGCTATGGAGCAGATATTATTGAAAGCTTTTCCGGACAAGAGGCCTTACCGCCAATGGACTGAGGAAGAGAAGCTGGATTTTATAAACGAAGAATTGAAAAGTAACAGGCCATTCGCAATAGGAGGAGAAAGATTTGGAGAAGAAGCCGATAAAGTGCTGGATTGCTATAGAGCTGTAAAGTCCCACACAGACAGATTTGGACCTGAAGGTGTTGGGGTGTTTATCGTTTCAATGACCAGAAGCCTGAGGGATCTGCTTACAGTATTCCTCTTGATGCGGGAAGCAGGATTGGACAGAAAAGTTTTTCAGGTAGTCCCACTTTTTGAAACAATTGATGACTTGCAAAACTCCGCTGAAATAATGGACGAGTACCTCTCCCACCCTGCTTATCCGACTTCAAGTGTTCAGGAAATCATGTTAGGCTATTCAGACAGCAACAAAGACGGGGGCATTATCGCAAGCAGGTACAACATATATCGCACAGAGCAAAAACTTTCTGAAGTTGCACAAAAACATAGCATAAAATTCAAGTATTTTCATGGAAT
Source organism: Arthrospiribacter ruber (assembly GCF_019343195.1). Lineage (GTDB taxonomy): Bacteria > Bacteroidota > Bacteroidia > Cytophagales > Cyclobacteriaceae > Arthrospiribacter > Arthrospiribacter ruber. Next base: position 338,122 of record NZ_RPHB01000001.1, on the reverse strand, counting down.
TGGTGGTACTATCAGCCGCGGTGGTGGCAAATACCATAGATTTTTGGAAAGCATGCCTCCTGGAAGCCTCAGTGGACAGATGAAGCTTACCGTTCAGGGAGAAACTATAGCCCAGCAATTTGCAAACCTTCTCAACGGAACCTATAATATGGAGATGCTGCTTTCTGGCATGCACCTGCAAACTGCTTATTCACTATATCCGGAATATGCCAACGGAGACTATCCATTGGATGCCTTAAAACTGCTCTCGGATTATTCTTTGGAGTTTTATAGAAAGCTTATCGAACATCCGTCTTTCATTGATTTTTATGGACAGGCTACTCCTATCGATGTGTTGGAGTTGAGCAAAATAGGTTCAAGGCCATCCCGACGTACAGGTACGCGTTCATTGTCAGATCTTAGGGCTATCCCTTGGGTATTCAGCTGGAGCCAATCCAGGTTCAACATCACCGGTTGGTATGGAATAGGATATGCATTTCAAAAGATCAGAAATGATCATTCAGACATTTATACCAAACTGAAATCCCATGTAGATTCATGGCCCCTTCTCCGTTATATTATGATTCAAGTGGAAACCAACCTGATGAATGCAGATCCTAACCTTATGGACACTTATTCGGCATTGGTAGAAGACAAAAAGGTCAGAAAAGAACTAATAGATATCATAAAAGAAGAATTTGACAGAAGTCTGAATCAAGTTCAAGACATGTTCAGCAGGCCACGGGAAGTGCGCAGGACCAGTCAGCTGGACAACATGAAAAGAAGAGGAAATGCCTTGCAGGCCCTTCATTTCTTACAGTTATATGAGCTTCAGGAATGGCGGAAAATTAAGGATGCAGATCAGGAGAAATCTGAAAAGATGGTAAAGAGACTTCTTGAAATCACCACAGCTTTGGCCAATGGGCTTAAGAATACGGGATGATGGGAAGGAGGAAACTTGTCCAACTGGTCATCATGGCGAGGATGATAAAAAGTTTAATTGTGGAATTGATGAATTGATTAACTGAGGAATTGATTAACTGAGGAACTGTGTAACTGTTTAACTGAGATTTTAAAATTTTGCATTTACAAAAAGGGAATGACAGTTGGTGTACGTCATCCTGAGAATTTAAAATTTTGCATTTACAGATAATCAAATGACAAAATTACGCGTCATGCTGAGCGGAGCTTGCGGAGTCGAAGCATCTCCTAAACAATGGGAGACTCTTCCTTCGTCAGAGTGACGTTTCGCCCCGATCGATGTCAATGGTAACGCAGTGAGGCATCTGATATTATCCAAAAGCGAAGCTTTATCTGTGTAGATCTGTGCCATCTGTGGTTATTTTTAATTGTTAACGGGGGGTACCAATTTTCGCCGTGCTTTAGCCGGCGGTCTGGTCCATGGGGATCAGTTCCCCTTAGACTTTTGTCGAAAATCTGCAAGGTCAGCAAAATCTCCAGAAGAATTCAGAACTCCTATTTTTTTGGAAATGTAGGATAAGGAACAAATTCATTCTCCTCCCCCACAATTTTATCAAACTCCTGAGCTTTCCATTTCCTCTTTGCTTCGGCAATTAGCGCCTTATCCGATGCAACAAAATTCCAATCTATAAAACGCTCTTCCGGAAAAGGATCGCCTCCAAAAATATAAACCGTACTGTTCTCCTGAATGGTAAACTCACATAAATGGCTTTCCTTCGTTACCAACATCTGCTTTGGACCATATACATTGCCAACACTCTCCACTCCCCCTTCCAGAATATACAGACCTGATTCCCCATACAGGTGATCTCCGATCTTCAATTCCTGTTTAGATTGGCTTTTGATTTCCAACATATACAATTTGCTATACACAGGCACTGCGGATTTTTTTCCAAAAGCCTCACCAGCTACCAACTTAAATTTCACCCCATTTTCTTCCCATGAAGGCAATTTATCTGCTGTAATATGAAAAAAACTGGGATCCATTTGCTCCAAATCTTTAGGAAGTGCCACCCAAATCTGCAAACCATGCATCAAAAGCGCAGAATCACGCAGGTAATCAGGAGTTCTTTCGCTGTGGACTATCCCCTTCCCTGCCGTCATCCAATTGACCGCGCCGGGGGTAATCTCCACTTCATTTCCCAAGGTATCACGGTGCATGATATTTCCCTCAAAAAGAAAGGTCAGGGTAGAAAGCCCGATATGAGGGTGGGGAAGAATATCAAAATTGCTCCTCTCATTCAGTTTTACAGGCCCCATGTGATCAATATAAATAAAAGGCCCCACCATTCGCTTTTGTCGGAAGGGCAGCAATCTGCCTACCAAAAACTTGCCTATATCGGCTGCACGTTCTTCGATAATTAAATTGATATTTGACATAAACTGGTGAAAAATTCTTTTTAAGACTGATTAAATGTGTTTTAAAAAGCTACATTGATGAAGTAGCCTTCTCTAATATACTTTGACTTTGCCCTTCATCCAAGGTTTATTTCCAAATCCAAACCACTTTTTCAACATTCCTCACCAAAAGCACCTATCAAAGTAATTAGGTTGGGGACTATTTTGATAACATCTTATCCAGCTAGCCTTTCACGATTTCTATTTCCTTTTTCAAAAACTTGGAGAGCGTATCAGAAAACCTCTTCGCTTCCCAAAGCTCCAGGTCCATATTGCCGTCACCAAAAATGCGGATGGTAAGTTTTTCACCTTCGGGAAGACAATAGACATTTTCAACCCACTGGTTTTTGGTTTTGTCCAAGGCTACCGCAATCCTCAATATACCTGAAAGCCCTTTTACCATTCTTCTTTTTTTAGGATCAAGCCGGTTAAATGCTTTGTGCTTCTTTTTGGGACCGGACTTTCTATGGTACCTTGCCAAGTTGGCCAATACCAAAATTTCTGCATTGTTGTACCCTCTGAGACCACCTTGCATGATCAGGTATTTGGAATGCTTGTGGTAATCCTGAAAATTCACAAAAGTACCTACATCATAAATCAAGCATGACTGATATAGCAGGTCCCTAGCCAATTCATCCAGGCCATGTAAATCCTTTAGTTGATCGAAAAACTGTAAGGCTAATCGCGCCACCTGCCTCTTTTCTTCAATATCAGTTTTGTACCGCTTGGCAAGTAAAAGACTGCTTCTTTCTCTCAGGCTCTTTCCTTCTACAATTTCCTCAAGCTGCTGACCGTATTTTTCTACGTAGTCAATGATCAGTCCTTCCCTCAAAGAAGCATCTGACAAAGTCAATTCCTTCACTTCTGCAAGCTTTAGGAGTTCTATCAGCAGTATGCCTCCCAAATGAATGGCATCCACCCTGTTTTCGCTAATACCCTTGACCTCGGTTCTATTTTCAGGCGCTGATTCAAGAAGCTTTTCTGTAATTTTCTCCAGGTCCTTTACTTTTACCACCTCAGCATTGATCGAATTGATGATGTTTTTATCATGGAGTAAAAGTGCTGCCTCCCCTAAAGTCCGGATACTGCCTGAGGTACCTATAACTTTGGTAAAACCAACGGCTTTGGCTTCTGACAGGATTTTCATTGCAATACTTTTTACATGTTGCTTCAGGTCCTCCTTTTCTTCTTCACTAAGGGGCCCCTGATGTCCTACCCTGTCCAACAGCCTGAGCACCCCGAGTTTCATTGAACTTTTAAAGAGTACTTTCTCCTTATTGCCTACCACAGCTTCTGTACTGCCTCCACCTATATCGATGACCATGGCATTGGCATCTTTGAGGTCTATGGCTTTGCGGACTGCCAAAAAAATAAGTCTCGACTCTTCCTTTCCGGAAATCATCTGAGGGGATAAGCCAACTTCCTCAATCAACCTATCCAGAAACTCACGTCCATTTTTTGCTTCACGGGTGGCGGATGTAGCAGCAGTAATGATGTCCTCTACCCCGTACTCATCTGCCAATTGCACATATCTTTTGATGGTTTCGATACCACGATGGAATGCCTTCTCACTCAGCATTTTATTGGCAAATACCCCAACCCCTAGTTTAACCATTTCCTTTTCCTGCACCAAGACCTCAAAGGAGTGGGCAGAGATCACTTTGACAATGATCATGTGGATGGAATTGGTACCTATGTCTATGGCTGCTAAATTCATAAAGGTTATTTTTAGGTTTTGGAATCAATATCGTGTAGTTTAGTTTAACTTTTCCAAAGTTCAGATTTTTACCGAGTGCCTGGTTTTACTTTTTATCCAACTTTGAAAAAGTTTAGACTCAGCTAATAGCCTTACCTAAACAACATTGGCACAGGAATGATAGAGTAAGATAAACTGATTTTTTCTTTTTTGCGAAAAAGAATAGACTTTTTAAGCCAACAAGAAAAATTAAAAAACTCGGGTCATTACAGAAAAATTAAGGAAAAAAAACCAGCCCTGAGGGCTGGCATATCTTTATCTTCTTTTCATATTGGGCATCATACTGCCCAGGGCTTTCTGTGCCCCGCCCATTTTATTCATTTGTTTCATGAGCTTTCGCATGTCAGCAAACTGCTTCATCAGGTTGTTGACCTCCTGAATGGTACGCCCACTTCCTGTAGCGATTCTTTTTCTCCTGCTTCCATCTATGACATCAGGATTTTCACGCTCCATAGGAGTCATACTTCGGATGATGGCTTCTATTGGTTTGAAAGAATCATCGTCAATGTCCAGCCCTTTCATAGCTTTACCCATACCAGGGATCATTCCCATCAGGTCTTTGATATTTCCCATTTTTTTGATCTGCTCTAGTTGGGAAAGGAAATCATCAAAATTAAATTGGTTTTTGCGTATTTTGGCATTGATACGCTTGGCTTCATCTTCATCAAAAGTCTGCTGCGCACGCTCTACGAGGGAAATCACATCACCCATACCCAAAATCCTCTGGGCCATACGATCCGGATGGAACACATCAATGTTTTCCATCTTTTCTCCGGTAGAGATAAACTTGATCGGCTTATTGACTACGTGACGGATAGATATGGCAGCACCACCTCTGGTATCACCATCCAACTTCGTCAATACCACTCCATCAAAATTCAGACGCTCATCAAAAGTCTTGGCTGTATTCACCGCATCCTGACCGGTCATGGAATCCACCACAAACAAAGTCTCGGAAGGATTAAGTGCTTTTTTCAGCGCTTCAATTTCCTGCATCATCTGCTCATCTACAGCAAGACGACCTGCGGTATCTACTATGACTATCTTTTTGCCAGTTTTCTTGGCATGTGCCAAAGCATTGTTGGCAATCTCAAGCGCATTTTTATTTTCAGGCTCTGCATATACCTCTACTCCGATTTGCTCACCCAACACTTTAAGCTGATCAATCGCCGCAGGCCTGTATATATCACAGGCTGCCAACAAGACCTGTTTGCCTTGTTTTTTAAGCAGGTTGGCAAACTTACCCGTAAAAGTGGTCTTACCCGATCCCTGAAGACCTGATATCAAAACAACAGCTGGATCACCGGAAAGCTTTACATCCACTTTGGATCCTCCCATCAATTTGGTCAGCTCTTCCTGGGTGATTTTGACCAACAACTGCCCCGGGGAAACCGCAATCAATACGTCTCTTCCCAAGGCTTCTTCTTTGATGGTATCTGTAACTTCCTTCGCTACCTTATAGTTGACGTCAGCATCTATCAAAGCCCTTCGGATTTCTTTGACAGTGGTAGCGACGTTGATTTCTGTTATTTTACCTGTACCCTTAAGGGTCTTAAAAGCTCTATCTAACTTAAAACTAAGATTATCAAACATGCCTATTTTTTATTTACCGCAAAAATAGGGAATTATTTCGTTTATGTTAAATACCTTATTGGAGATATGGAATATTCATGTAACCTAAAAACAAATTGGATTTAAACCTACTTCTTAAAACACTTGTAAATCCCATTCAACTTTACGAATATTAAATTTTATAAGACATCGCTTTTAACATGAAAACCCTTGCGACCCAAGTTGCACTTTTTCTTAAAAACAGACCAGACCGAAGGAATTTCAAAATTCTCTTGAAGTTTCTACTTGTACTCATAGGCTTAATGTTTGTTTTTTCCTTCATTTTCCAATTTCTAATGGAAAATGAAGGGCAACCATACAGTTTTATTACAGGTATGTATTGGACGCTGACCGTGATGTCCACATTGGGTTTTGGTGACATCACGTTTGAAAGTGATGCGGGAAGGATTTTTTCTATGCTGGTGCTGCTTTCAGGAATGCTCTTCTTATTGGTACTTTTTCCATTCACTTTTATCAACTTTTTTTATTCTCCTTGGATGAAAGCACAGGAACAGGCCAGAGTGCCTAGGGAATTACCGGAAGACACCAAAGACCATGTCCTGCTGACCCGGTTTGGCCCTGTCACAGAAGCATTGATCAAAAAATTAAAAAGATACAATTACAAATATTGGGTAATCGTATCCACCTTGGCAGAAGGTCTTGAATTAAGAGAAATGGGAATCAAGGTTCTTCTAGGGGACTTGGGAGATCCTGAAACATACCGAAAAGGAAGAGTAAAAACTGCTGCCTTAGTAGCCAGCACCGAATCCGATGTACTCAATACCAATGTTGCATTCACCGTCCGCGGAATCAACAAAGACGTCCCGATCATAGCCACATGCAGTGCCTCCGCCTCACTGGATATCCTTAGTCTTGCGGGGTGCAACAATGTACTCCAATTAGGAGAAGACATGGGCAAAATCCTATCCAGAAGGGCCAATGGTGGTGATGCCAATGCCCATCTGATCGGTAGGTTCGGAGAACTCATCATCGCTGAAGCAAGTGTCACAGGTTGTAGTTTGGTCAATAAGACCCTGAGAGAAACCCAATTGAGGCAAAATATAGGTGTCAGCGTAGTGGGGGTTTGGGAAAGGGGAAAATTTATGCCTGCCAATCCCGATATCATGATCAACGACAGCACTGTTCTGGTGCTAGCGGGATCACCCCGACAGATAGACAAGTACAATAAGACCTACCAACTCAAATACAATCATTCTGCCCCTATCATAATTCTGGGAGGAGGTAGGGTGGGCAGGGCCACAGGCAGGGCTCTGGCAGCAAGAAACCTGGATTACAGAATCGTGGAAAAAGATCCTGAACGGGTGAAAAATATGGCCAAAACGATAGTTGGAGATGCAGCTGATCTGGAGATTCTCAAAGAAGCTGGAATCATGGACTCTCCTTGTGTCATCATAACTACACATGACGATGATGTCAATGTTTACCTGACCATATACTGCCGGTCTCTGAGGCCAGATATTCAGATCATCACACGAACTACCTTGGAAAGAAACCTCGCTTCCATACACAGAGCTGGAGCAGATTTCGTCATGTCATACGCATCTATGGGAGCCAATGCTATCCTAAACCTCCTGAGAAGAAATGATGTGCTGATGGTCGCTGAGGGCTTGGACCTTATCCGGGTCAAAGTGCCCGAAGAACTCATAGGAGATAGCATTTCAGAATCTGAAATCAGAAAAGATACCGGCTGCACCATCATCGCTGTCAAAAAAGAAGGGGAAATGATGATCAACCCAGAGCCGGATCTTCAATTGGATAAAGATGATGAAATCATTCTCATAGGTACTGTAGAAGCAGAAAATGAATTTTTCAGGCTCTATCCTTCAGAAAAAAAGTAAAAATAAAAACACGCTTGACTCCAGTTCAATTCACAGACATTTCTCCTACTCTGTTAAAATTACATGATTATCCGCTTACTTACAAGTAGAACCTAAATAGTGGAACAAACCTGTGATTTATAGCCAATATCAATGAATATCCAATATCTATTAGTATCGGATTTAAATAGGCCCTTATTTAAATTGGTTAGTTGTATAATTGCGGATATACATGTAATATTATATTAAGCTCCTTATTACTTTACAAGGATTACCAGCTGCAAATACATCTTCAGGGATATCCTTTGTCACCACTGCCCCGGCACCGATCACTGACCTTGATCCAATACTCACTCCAGGGCAGATAATCGCCCCTCCGCCTATCCAAACATCATCTCCTATGGTAATGGCCTTGGCAGATTCCAGCAAGCTACCCCTTGTTCCGGCATCCATTGGATGTGTAGCAGTATAAATCTGTACATTTGGACCACATAAAACCCTGTCCCCCAATTTTACAGGCATGACATCCAACACTACGCAATTAAAATTGAAAAAAACATCATCCCCGGCTTCAATATTATATCCGTAATCACAATAAAATGGCGGCTCTATATAAAAATTCTTTCCAACCTTGCCCATCAGATCATGGAGCAACTCCTTTCTCTTCTCTCCTTCTACAGGTTGGCTTTCATTAAAGGCCTTTAGAATTATTCTGGCCTGCAACCTTTCACTGGCCAATTGCTCATCAGAAGCCATGTACAACTCCCCTGAAAGCATTTTTTCCTTCTCTGTTTTCATCTTTTATCTTTTTGCTCAATATGGTCAAAAATCCCAAAAGATTTTCAACTTTAAGTCAAAACTCATCCGTCTTTGATATACACTTCCACTTTAAGGAACTTTAGCATGGCAAACACTGTCATTTTGTCTGTATTTTCTTAATTTCGCATCTCGAATTCAATAGTCAATGGAAAACATCATCAAAGACATAGATATTATTGCCCCCGAAGAGGCGCAGGCCTGTGATTTTAAAACTACCCAGGAAGAGAACACGGGGAAATCCAAAAAGCTTTACATAGAATCTTATGGATGCCAGATGAACTTCTCCGACTCGGAGATTGTGGCTTCCATCATGAAGGAAAATGGCTTTGACACCACTTCGGACTTCGAGCAGGCAGATGTAATCTTTCTCAATACTTGCTCGATCAGAGAAAAAGCAGAACAGACAGTCAGAAAAAGACTTTCGCAGTTCAATACCATAAAAAAGAACAAACCCGAGATGACCATTGGTGTCCTGGGATGCATGGCTGAAAGGCTAAAGGACAAATTACTGGAAGAGGAAAAAATAGTAGACGTGGTGGTCGGTCCTGATGCCTACAGGGACCTTCCCAACCTTGTCGCTGCCGCCGAAGATGGTAGCAAAGGAGTCAACACATTTCTTTCCCGTGAAGAAACCTATGCAGACATCTCGCCTGTCAGACTCAATTCCAATGGAGTAAGTGCATTTATTTCTATCATGAGAGGCTGTGATAACATGTGCTCTTTTTGCGTGGTACCTTTTACCAGAGGTAGAGAAAGAAGCAGAGATCCTCATTCTATAGTAAATGAGGCCAAAGAACTATTCCAAAAAGGATACAAAGAAGTCACGCTCTTGGGACAAAATGTAGACTCCTACAAATGGTCACCAGAAGAAAACAACAAAGCCCGACTCAATAAAAAAGAAGAGGAAGTATCCGCAGTGGTAAATTTTGCCAACCTTTTGGAAATGGTCGCCAAAGTTTCGCCGCAGCTTAGGATAAGGTTTTCCACTTCACACCCCAAGGACATCACTGATGAGGTCCTTTATACCATGAAAAAGTACGATAACATCTGCAAGTATATCCACCTCCCTGTGCAAAGTGGCAACTCAAGGGTACTGGAAATGATGAACCGTACCTACGACAGAGATTGGTACTTAGATCGGGTCAGGGCAATCAGGGAAATACTGGGCGATGAATGCGGAATTTCCTCGGACATGATCGCAGGATTCTGCACCGAAACAGAAGAAGAGCATCAGGACACCTTGTCTATCATGGACATCGTCAAATATGACTTCTCCTATATGTTCTTTTATTCTGAAAGACCCGGTACTTTGGCTGCCAAAAAATATGCAGACGACATTCCTCTTGAGGTTAAAAAAAGAAGACTGGCCGAAATCATAGAAAAACAATCAGCCCTTTCTTTGGAAAGAAATAAATTGGATGTGGGCAAAATTCAGGAAATCCTTATCGAAGGCACTTCCAAGCGCTCAGAGGAACAGCTTAAAGGAAGAAATTCCGCCAACAAAGTGGTTATCATCCCCAATAATGGCTTAAAAGCCGGGGATTATGCCATGGTAAGAATTACTGACTGCTCTCCAGCCACACTTTTTGGTGAAATAGTATCCTAAACTACATGAACATGTTTTCTGCATCCGAAATACAAAGCATCAAGCAAAGGTTTGGCATCATCGGAAACAGCCCTTTGCTCAACCATGCCATTTCTGTGGCCATGCAGGCCGCACCTACAGAAATGACCGTGCTGATTACCGGTGAAAGCGGAAGTGGAAAAGAATCATTTTCCAAGATCATCCATTCCCTAAGTACCAGAAAGCACGGTAAGTTTATAGCGATCAACTGCGGAGCAATTCCGGAAGGGACAATAGATTCGGAATTGTTTGGGCACGAAAAAGGATCCTTCACAGGTGCACACGAAGCGAGAAAAGGATACTTTGAGGTTACTGATGGAGGATCTATATTCCTGGATGAAATCGGGGAAATGCCCCTAGGTACCCAAGCCAGGCTGTTGCGGGTATTGGAAAACGGAGAATTCATAAAAGTCGGTTCATCCAAAGTCCAAAAGACCAATGTAAGGGTTATCGCCGCCACCAATGTGAACCTGATCCGTGCCGTAGAAAAAGGCAAATTTAGGGAAGATCTATATTACAGGTTAAACACAGTGCCGATTTTTGTTCCTCCACTACGTGAAAGAGGAGAAGATATGGTCTTACTTTTCAGGAAATTCACCTCGGATTTTTCTGAAAAATATGGGGTAAAACCTATCTCATTGGACGAAGACGCCAGAAAACTGCTGATGCGTTTTCCTTTCCCCGGAAATATCCGTCAACTGAAAAACATAGCAGAGCAGATCTCCCTTCTGGAACAAGAGCGGGACATCGATGCCGCTACCCTTACCCGCTATCTTCCTACAGACCAAAACAGGCTTCCGGCTATTTCTGCGGGAAGTGGAAATACAGCTGATCAGGCAGATTTTTCTGAAAGAGAAATCCTGTACAAAGTCCTTTTTGATATGAAAAAGGATATGAACGAACTCAAAAAACTGGTTTTGGAGTCCTACCAATCCGGTGGTCTTAACTCCACTATCATCAACAAGCATCAGGATCTATTTGAGGACATAGAAAGCCCGGTTTCCTTTGAAGATAAAAATCATCAGGAAACGCATTCCTCCAACTTACCCTTGGTTTTGGATTCTAAAGGCAACAGTGAGACATCAGAAGACTATGATGACGATAATATCGAAGACATCATTCACGAAGAAGATGACAATTCTCTTTCCTTGGAAAAAAAAGAAAAAGAAATGATCATCAGAGCACTTCGCAAGCATAACAACAAAAGAAAATATGCTGCCAGTGATCTCGGAATCTCTGAAAGGACGTTATATAGAAAAATCAAACAGTATGACATTGATTAAACAAATCCTGAGGACCTGCTTCTGCCTTTTGGCAGGCCTGAGTCTATATGCCTGTTCAGTCAGCTACAGCTTCACAGGAACCAATATCAACTATGATATTATCAAAACATTTTCTGTAGAAAACTTCTTCAATGATTCGGGTGGAGGTCCGGCCAACATGGAGCAGCTTTTTACAGAATCCCTCAAAGATTTTTACCAAAGAAACACCCAGCTCGAACTGGTACGGTCCAACGGTGACCTTCAGTTCTCCGGGGCAATCAACAGGTACACCATAGCGCCCCAGGCAACTGTCTCCACTCAGGATCCCAACCTACCCGACAGAGCAGGTCAGATGAGGTTGACTATTGGTGTGGAAGTCGAGTATGTGAATACGGTGGAAGAGGAATACAGTCTCAAAAGAACATTTTCCTTCTTCCAGGATTATGACCCCAGAACTACTTCCATTCTTCAGGTGGAAGGTCAGCTGATTGAAGAAATATTTGAGAGTATCATTCAGGATATCTTTACCGCTACTGTGGCCAACTGGTAAAATTTTGTAAATTGAAGCCCCATTAACCTTTCGAAAGTGAATCCACTGCAGCTCTTAGAGTCCATACAGAGAATTGAACAGCCTTCTAAGGAAGACCTGGTCAAAATCATTAAGCTTCATAAGGCTTTCCCTTACTTTCAGATCCCAAAAGTATTGCTTGCCAGATATGAACATGAAAAATCCTCCGGTGACTCCGACATGCTCCATCATGCCGCCATAGTGAGTCCTGACAGGATTTGGTTGAAAAACCTTGTTGAAAACAAAGAATCCATAAATGAAATCATACGCCAGTTCAACCCGGGCCTACAAAAAGCAATAGAGGAAAAAGGTCCTCAGAACCCTGACAATCTGATAGACGATCTGGATGAAAACCTTATCCCAAGTCCAAGCAAAAAAACCAAACCCGGGGAACGAACCCTGCTCCTCAAAAAGCTGGGAGAGGACCTTGGGCAGGCCAAAAGCATTGAAAACACAAGCATCAGTGATAAAAAGGAAAAACCTGGTCAGGAACCGGCAGAACCGAAAACTGAAATAGAAAAGGACTCTCTTGTCACAGTAGACAAAAAAGAAGAGCCTCTGTCTGCTGAGGCCTCTGAAGTCAAAAAGCCCCTTGTAAAAAAGAAAAGAAAAGGCAAAGGAGATGAGCTCATCGAATCCATCAAAAGAAGGGATAAAGTAGAAATTCAGGATGAGAAAAAGAAAGAGCAGATTGATATCATCAAAGCTTTCAGCAAAAGAGAAATCAAACTCGCCACCCTTAAGGAAATGGAAAGCCAATCCAAACAGGATGACCTGAGTGAAAAAAGCACCAAACTCAATCCGGCCCTTATCACAGAATCCTACGCCAACTTACTGGTAAAGCAGGGCAAAAAACAAAAAGCCAAGGAAATTTATAAGAAATTGATGGTGAAGTTTCCAGATAAAAGCACTTATTTTGCAGACCTTATCAAAGAATTAGAAGAAAATAAATCATAATATGTTTACCTTACTTATCAGCGTAATAATCATCCTAGCAGTCCTTTTGGTATTGGTCATTCTTGCCCAGGATTCAAAAGGTGGTGTAGGTGCCGCTTTTGGCGGAAGTGCTTCCCAAATAATGGGGGTCACTAAAACAGGAAATATCCTTGAAAAATCTACTTGGGTTTTATCCATTGCCATTTTGGTCCTTTCCCTTAGCTCTGCTGCTTTCTACAGCACAAGCACAGGAGATGATTTCAGATCTCCCAATGTGGAAAATGCCAGAAGACAGGTAGTATCTCCTTCATTTGGTGAAGGCGAAGGTCTACTTCCTTCCAACACAGAAGAACAACAAAATGTGGAAACTCCAATTGATGTCACTGAAGAAGACGGATCAGAAGATTAATCCACATTTATCGTATTAAACAAAAAAGACCTGGCTAAGCCAGGTCTTTTTTGTTTGCCTGAAAATTTAGAAGATCTGTTAGACGTAAGTCCGGACATCTTTCATGCCGACCAGGTAGGATAGTCTTTATTGCGCCCCCAACCGAGGCTACCGACTATCACCCACTCATCCTTCATCCTTCATCCTTCCTCCTTCCTCCTTCATCCTTCATCCTTCCTTTCACTTCATTATTCGATATTCAGTGTTCGATATTCGATATCCAAAAACGTCTAATACCAAAAAACCGCCCAACACACCATATTCTGCCCGACTCCGCCCGGATGACTCGGTCGGACGGGAATCGTCAATCGTAATTCCTCTCCGGCCCCTGTTAGTGTCTTCACTAACAGCTCTCTCTTACCCGCCAAAAGTCGGTTAATGCTTAACCTTTAACCCTTAATCACTTCACTCTTCACTATCCACTACTCACTTTTTTCCTCCCACAGATAAAGCTTCGCTTTTGGAGGATAACAGATGTTTCACTTCGTCAACATGACAAGGCAAAGCCTTCTTCTCTCTTGCCCGTCAATAATCATTATACCCTATCACTTAACCTAGACACCAAGCCTTCAACTTACTCCGCTCTTCGGAATTTGCAATTTCGAAACCAGATAAACAGGATTTGCAATCCAAATCAACAAAAGGAGAGAAGCAACACAAGCCCCAGGCCTGTAGGGCCTGACTGTGCCAGCCTAGGGTGTAGCCCTAGGATTTGGGTTCGGTGTTGGGTTTCGTAAGGTCTGAAGGACCGCCCTAAAAAAGATCGGCCCTTCAGGCCTAGCGGTTGGTGGGTCTGCGTTTAAATCCCAGACTTCCGTGAACTCCAGTCTGGGCTATCACAGAACAGCCTTTCAGGCTTAATATGCCTTCATATAATTCTGACCTGCTTCATTATTCGATATTCAGTGTTCGATATTCGATATTCAAAAACGTCTAATACCCAAAAACCGCCCAACACACCATATTCTGCCCGACTCCGCCCGGATGACTCGGTCGGACGGGAATCGTAAATCGTAATTCCTCTCCGGCCCCTGTTAGTGTCTCCACTAACAGGCCTCATCCTTCCTCCATCATCCTTCATCCTTTTCATTTTACCCTTAACAACCTCTCCTCATCAGTTAATCAATTACACGATTAAACTTCTACTCACTATTCACTGATCACTATTAACTCTTTCCTCCCGCAGATCAAGCATCCTTCGAAAAGAAGGGTTGGATTCGTTCAATATCCATAAATTTCCACCAATTTCAATTTATATCCCTTCATCTATCCCAATTTGCCCAACTCTCAGAACCTCCGCTAAAGCTTCGGTTTCAACTTTATTTCTATCATATTTCTATTGTATTTCAACTGTATATCTACCAATCTACACATATAAAGCTTTGATTTAAAAAGAAGGGATGGACTAATGCAATATCCACGAATATCCACCAGTATCCTTTAATATCCACTCAATATTTCAACCTTATTTCTTTAATATTTCTACAGTATTTCCACCATATTTCAACTATATCTTTGTAATAAACTCAATCCACCACCTTTAACAACAACCTCTTGGATATGGGAAGGAAGCTTTCTTGAACCGGAATCTGCTGCAGACTGTGTATCCGGTAAGTGGCAGGATTCGGCAGCTCTTTATAGGACTTGATCAGGTCAAGCTTGATCTGCTCAAAGGTCTGGGTTAAACTCCGCCTCACCTTATCCACCAACTGCATCATTATGCCTTTAAAAGTATCTACACTGCTTTGAAACAGGTTGACTTTGTAACGGTACACATAGATGTCATTTGATTTTTCAAAAGACAACAAAGCATATCCCTCTTTTTGGTAAAGTGGTGAAAGCCCGACCGGCTCTATGGACATGTCTTTTTCCAAAAACTCATAAATTTCCTTCCCTTCCTCAATGGCCTTTTTTAATTGAGGCATGGAATACTGCACAATTTCTTCCAGCTGATTCATCAGTTCATCATCCACGATAAGCGGCTTATATTTCAACTTCATTTTATCCAAATCCGGGCCTTGAAGCAATTTTGGAAAAGACGACTTAAGCTGATCCTTGTGTTCTGAGAAATTTTTCAATTTGGAATAATGCCGGATAAGTTCGGCAAGGGGTGGATATAGTTTGACCTCCTGAAACTGTGATTCCACATGTTGTAAGTAAGCAAGAAGGAGGTATTTTTTGTATTCAAAATCAATCCATCCTTCAGTGATCCAGTTGTCTGACAGTGTTTTCATAAGTACTCATTTTGTCAAAAATTTACTAAAAACTGACAAAAGAAAAAATAGTTCTTGAAATTTTGACAGGTTCGGGGCACAGCCGAAATCCCAAATGACATTTGCCCGTCGAAAAATTGCGCCTTTATGTCAGTTTGTACCCCTCTCCTGCCTTTGGCATAAGAAATGATAAAAGGCCATTGTAAGATTTTGTAACTAACCTTTAAAAGTTAATAATTATGTCAAAAGTAAACATCCAACCTCTTGCAGACAGGGTTCTGGTAGAACCGGCTGCAGCTGAAGAGAAAACCGCTTCTGGTCTTTACATTCCAGACACTGCCAAAGAAAAACCACAAAAAGGAACCGTGGTAGCAGTTGGCAACGGCAAAAAAGATGAACCATTGACTGTAAAAGTAGGTGACACGGTTCTTTACGGCAAGTATGCCGGTACTGAGCTTTCTGTAGAAGGTCATGACTACCTCATCATGAGAGAGGCTGACATTTTCGCAATCCTTTAATCATCTATTCAAACATTCAATAACCTAAAAAAACAAAAAAAATGGCTAAAGAATTATTTTTCGATACCAACGCAAGAGACAGACTGAAAAAAGGTGTAGATGCTCTTGCTGATGCAGTAAAAGTGACCCTAGGTCCTAAAGGTAGAAACGTCATCATTGACAAAAAATTCGGCGCTCCTACCATCACCAAAGATGGTGTATCTGTAGCGAAAGAAATCGAATTGGAAGAAGCAATCGAAAACATGGGTGCTCAGTTGGTGAAGGAAGTAGCTTCCAAAACTGCTGACAATGCAGGTGACGGTACTACTACTGCTACTGTGCTTACCCAAGCGATCTTCAACGCTGGAATCAAAAACGTGGCTGCCGGCGCCAACCCAATGGACCTCAAAAGGGGGATTGACAAAGCGGTACAGGCTGTAGTGGCTGAACTTAGAAAAAACTCCAAAGAGATTTCTACTTCCAAGGAAATCCAGCAGGTGGCTACTGTATCTGCCAACAATGACGAGGAAATCGGTAAAATGATCGCCGATGCCATGGACAAAGTAGGTAAAGACGGTGTCATTACTGTTGAAGAGGCAAAAGGTACAGAAACCGAAGTAAGAACTGTAGAAGGTATGCAGTTTGACAGAGGTTACCTTTCTCCATACTTTGTGACCAACACTGAGAAAATGGAAGCTGAACTGGAGAGACCTTACATCTTGATCTACGACAAGAAGATCTCTTCCATGAAAGAATTGCTTCCAGTATTGGAGCCTGTGGCACAATCAGGAAGACCATTGTTGATCATTGCTGAAGATGTAGATGGTGAAGCATTGGCTACTTTGGTAGTGAACAAAATCAGAGGTGCGCTGAAAGTTGCTGCTGTAAAGGCTCCAGGTTTCGGTGACAGAAGAAAAGCCATGTTGGAAGACATCGCGATCTTGACCGGTGGTACTGTGATTTCTGAAGAAAGAGGTTACAAATTGGAAAATGCCACTGTTGAGTACTTGGGTACTGCCGAAAAAGTCAACATCGACAAAGACAACACTACTGTTGTGAATGGAGCAGGTGACTCTAGCGCCATTCAGTCCAGAATCAATGAAATCAAAGCTCAGATCGAGAAGACTACTTCCGATTATGACAAGGAAAAACTTCAGGAGAGATTGGCTAAGCTTTCCGGTGGAGTAGCTATCCTTTACATCGGCGCGGCCACTGAAGTAGAGATGAAAGAGAAAAAAGACAGAGTGGATGATGCCCTTCACGCTACAAGAGCTGCTGTGCAGGAAGGTGTAGTAGTAGGTGGTGGAGTTGCCTTGGTCAGAACTTCCTCTGCTTTGGATTCCCTAAAAGGTGAAAACGAAGATCAGGATACAGGTATCAATATCATCAGAATTGCAATTGAATCTCCATTGAGAACAATTGTGGAAAATGCAGGTGGTGAAGGTTCTGTGATCATCAACAAAATCAAAGAAAATTCAGGAAACTACGGTTACAATGCGAGAACAGATCAGTACGAAGATCTTTTCGAAGCTGGTGTAATCGATCCTACCAAAGTGACCAGATTGGCTTTGGAAAATGCAGCATCCATTGCAGCACTTCTATTGACTACCGAGTGTGTGGTAGCTGACGTAAAAGAAGATGCTCCGTCCATGCCTCCAATGGGTGGCGGCGGAATGGGCGGTATGATGTAATTCCATCCGTTCAGCATACAGAAAGGGAAGCACGGTTGTGCTTCCCTTTTTTATTAGGGCTTGCTGAAAAAGTCTCAGGTATGCCAGATTCTAAGCGGGCGAATGAAGATGTATGCTTATACTTCGAGTGAGCCCAATGAAGAAGATGGTATGCCTGAGGCTAGCCTTAAAATTTCGATTTTTAAAATATTAAGGAGCACAGAAATCAAGCTATAACATTGAATAAGCGTGCACCTGCTTAAAAAGAAAATACCTGACAAACGGGGTATTCATCAAAATTTAAAGCATTTATTCTTCAGTTGGCGTTTTTCAGCACGCCCTATTTAAGCAATTCAAATACAAAGCATTATATAAATCTGAATCCAATTTAAAATTCAAAATAAAACAAAAGGAATGGATATTATCAGGATCATTTTTATATTTGACTGCTTGTAATTTTAAGAGTACGGAAAAGTCCCAATCCAGTCCTTCATGCAATTGTACAAATCAATTATTTTGGTAGATGATGATCCTATCAACAACCTTATCAATAAGAGATTGATTACCAAATTATCCATCTCTGAAAAAGTCGAAGAATTTTTAGAAGCTGAAAAAGCGCTTCAAAAACTTAAAACAATGGATCCAGGTGAAACTACCCTTATCCTTTTGGACATCAATATGCCGGTGATGAACGGCTGGGATTTCCTCAATGTATACCTGAAAGAATTCCCGGATAGAAATGACCGGATTTTTGTCCTTTCCTCCTCCATAGACTTGCAGGACAGACAAAAAGCCATGCAATATAAGGTTGTCAAAGGCTTTGTAGAAAAGCCTCTGACCCCTGAAAAGATGAAAAACCTCGTATAATGGAAGCCAATGATCATATAGAACCTCAACTAAGTCTGGAACTATATGCCTATAATGAAAATACGCTTGAAAAGCATCACATTACCTCCTTTCTACAACTCCATCCTTTTATCGCTTCTCCATACAAGTTCTGGCTGAATGTAATCGGCATTAAAAATGAACCTTTACTCAGCGGTATTGCTGAAATATTTGAAATTCATTCCCTTGCCATAGAAGATATCAGAAACAATCAACAAAGACCAAAACTGGAGGAATTTGACAACTTGGTCCTGCTGATTTCTAAAATGCTGTATACCAAGGGAAATATTTCCGAAATCCAGACAGAACAGGTCAGTATGGTAATCGGAAAAAATTTCCTGATTACTTTTCAGGAAAATGAATTCGATCTCTTTGATGGCATCCGAACACGTCTTGAAAACCCGCTTGGAAAAATGAGGAAACTGGGACCGGATTATCTAGCTTACACACTTTTCGATGCTATCATAGACGAGTACTATGTTTTACTGGAGAAGTTGTACGACAAGACAGAACAATTGGAAGACCTTGTAATGGCCAACCACCATAAATCCCTGCTTTCCCAAATCTATCGGCATAGAAAATCCATGCAAGAAATTAAGAAAGTAGTATGGCCTACGCGGGAAATCCTTTCTTCTTGGAAGAAGTCCGAAAGCACTTTTTTAAAGAAGAAAACCCAGCCATTTGTCAACAACATTTATGAGCACAGTGTAGAAATCATTGAAAACCTGGAAATGCAAAGAGAATCCATCACCACACTAGTGGAGATTTATATGACCAATATAAGTCTTAGACAAAATGAAGTGATGAAGACCCTTACCATCATTGCCACTATTTTTATACCCCTTACTTTTATAGCAGGTGTCTATGGCATGAATTTCGAATATATGCCTGAGCTTGAATGGAAATATGCCTACCTGGGCATCTGGATTTTCTTTGTGTTGACCACTGCCGGAATGGTGTATTATTTCAAGAAAAAGAAATGGTTTTGATTAAGGCTGGGCCATCAGTTCTGCAATAAGCTTGGCATTCAGCTGTGATATAATTTCCTTTTTATTCTCCCTTTTTTTACCTGATGCAACTTTCCATGCTTCCATAAGTTCTGGATGGCCATGAAGCAATTCCTTCATGTACAGATCGTCTAACATCCTGACCAGCCCACTCCTGGAATCCAACAAGTAAGTATTGGTTCTCATAGAAGCCAAAGCTCCAATCATTCCAAAAGCCACACCGGCCATGGGATCGGTGATTTGATCTTCAAAAAGTAAAAGGGGACCAACCAGTTGCGACTTTACAAAATAATTACCGTAGGAATAATGGGAAGCATTGAGATAAAATGACTCCCCGTCGGAAAAACCATACAGCCCCTTAATTCCCTTTTTAGTATTGCTGTCTTTCACTTGATAGCGGGGAAAGTTCCCCTTCATATTTTGTCCTTTGATTTGGAAATCACCCGAAACATGAGAAATATTAGTCCAATCAGCAAAGGTTTGGTAGGTGCTTTTTCTCATGTAGGGCTGAAAATCCAAAATGGCAAAGTTTGAAATATCCAGCAAAATCGCCACTGGCTCATTATTCGATTCCGAAAATTGGTTGATGCAATCTTTCAGCGCATAAAAAAGATTTTCCCCATGCTTTCCGGTTACATCTATGCCGGTAACCTCCCTTTTTGATTCAAATTTTCCAAGGGAGTATATTGTTCCTTTATCTTCTAATAAAAATTCTACTCCAACTTCTGCATACCCAATCTCTTTGGCTGCTAAAGTCCTTTCTGAAACCTGGAAATGATCAATTTTCAGAATCAGGTCAGACACCTCTGTGTAAGTGCTGACATTTTGCTGAAGAAAATTCAACAAATAAACATCCATTGCACCGGGCAAAACAGCATAGGTGGGCATATTGCTCATTCCCTTTTTCACAGTTCCAATACTGCCTTTCACCGGTCGGTTGTCGACAACCTCTACAAGGTTAAAACGCTGACCTTTTATTGAAATCCCATGATTGGGAATTTCCACAACGTGTGGATGTTTATTTTGTGCCAATAGCCCCGTAGAAAAGGCCAGAAGTAGTCCTAAGATGATAGTGTTTTTCATGAAGTTTTAAATTATTGGGCGAAATATCTGTAAAAAGTAATTCATTAAAACTATTTCTTAAATATTTATTTTTTAAGGAATTTTTAACCATAAAAACCATTTATTTTAAAATTAAAAACTAGAATAAAATTAAATAACAAATTTTATTTTATAAACATGAAAATCATCAACAAGAATTTCTCTCCACTCAATTATTCCTTACTTAAAATGGTTTTTCAGTAACATATCTCTTATTTTTATGCCAAATATTCAATTAACAAACCCATATTTTGAAAAATTGTGTAATCAAAATAGGCTCCAATGTCCTTATTCATGAAAATGGACAACCCAACCTCCAAAGAATGGAAAGCCTCAGCCGACAGGTGGCTTCCTTGTTCAGGGATGGTTCAAAAATCATTTTGATTTCTTCAGGTGCAGTAGCATTTGGCAAAGGGGAACAGGCCTTGCCTGAAAAGCTCGACCCTGTATTAAAAAAACAGATTTGGGCAGCTACCGGACAAGTGGAACTGATCAAAACATACAAAGATTTTTTTGGGAAACTAGGAATTCCTGTAGCTCAGATTTTGGTTACCAAAGAGGACTTTCGAGACAGGAAGCATTTCCTCAATATGAAAAACTGCATTCAGGGATTGCTACGTCAAGGCATTCTACCTATCATCAATGAAAATGATACCGTCGCCATCTCCGAACTCATGTTTACCGACAATGACGAGCTGGCCTCCCTGACCGCAGCCATGATCAATGCCGATAGCCTAATCTTATTGACCAATGTAGATGGTGTATATGATGGACCACCTTCCCATCCCGATGCTAAACTGATTCCAGTGATACATTCCGCCAATTTTGAGAATGAAATCCAAATCAGTCCAGTTAAATCTTCTTTTGGGAGAGGAGGCATGCTTACCAAACTCAACATGGCCAAAAAATCCGCTGACTTGGGCATCAGGGTGTTGATTGCCAATGGAACCAAAGAGAACATCCTCGCTGAACTAGCATCAGGAACCGCAAAACACACGGTCTTCGAGCCTCTGGCCAAGAAACAGAGTCCCAAAAAGTGGCTGGCTCATGGAGAGCAGTATTTCAAAGGAGAAATTACCGTAAATGCGGGTGCCAAAGAAGCATTGTTTTCCGAAAAAATCACTTCTATTTTACCCGTCGGAATTACAAGTACCACCGGTAGTTTTTCCAAAGGGGACATTATCAGCGTTTTGGATCAGGAAGGGCAAAGACTTGGCCTTGGCAGGGCAGAGTACAGCGACCTGCACCTCAAAGAAAGACTGGGAATGAAAAACCAAAAACCATTTATTCACTACGACTACCTTTACTTATTTTAGCATGTCTGATTTCCTTACTGTGTTCCAACAAGTCAAAAAAAGCTCCACATCACTGGCATTGCTCGATGAGGAAATTACCTCAAAAATCCTCAATGATCTGATACAGCTTATTGAAGCTAAAACCCAGACCATTCTTGAAGCCAATCAAAAAGACCTGGATAAAATGGACAAATCAGACCCCAGGTATGACAGGCTTTTACTTTCTGAAAAAAGGCTTCAGGCAATTATTTCAGAAATCTTACAGGTGCAGGAGCTACCCTCCCCCCTTCATAAAGTTTTAGAGGAAAGGACTTTAGAAAATGGACTGTATTTGACCAAACAGACTGTACCATTAGGAGTGCTGGGAATAATCTATGAAGCGAGACCAAATGTTACTTTTGATGTGTTCTGCCTTGCATTGAAGTCCGGAAATGGGCTCGTGCTAAAAGGTGGGTCAGATGCACATCACTCCAATCTCGCCATCATGGAATTGATCCACAAGGCATTGGAAAAAAACGGGTTATACAAAGAATCCTTTCAGCTTTTACCTCCGGACAGAAATGCTACCAAAGCCCTATTGGAAGCTGTGGGCTGGGTGGATATCATCATTCCCCGCGGTAGTCAGGGTTTGATTGACTTTGTAAGGGAAAATGCCAAAGTGCCGGTCATTGAAACCGGTGCCGGTATTGTTCACACCTATGTAGACGCTTCTGCTGATTTGGAAAAGGCAAAAAATATCGTATTCAATGCCAAAACAAGAAGACCCAGTGTTTGCAATTCTTTGGACTGTTTGATCATTCATCAGGACAGGTTAAAAGACCTCCCAGCCATTATCGAAAAACTTATTGGGGCACAAGTAGAAATCTTTGCCGACGAAAAATCTTACGGGTTTATCCAAGATCTAGAAAATATTCAACCTGCTACCGAAGCACATTTTGGCACTGAGTTCCTTTCTTTGAAAATGGCCATCAAAACTGTCAAAGGATTGGATGAGGCCCTTGAGCACATTTCCCGTTTTTCTTCCAAACACTCGGAGGCCATCATCGCAGAAGACCCGGAAATTCTGGAATCATTCCTGAACCGCGTAGATGCGGCAGCGGTCTATGCGAATGCCTCAACCGCTTTTACGGATGGCAATCAGTTTGGACTTGGTGCAGAGATTGGCATTTCTACCCAAAAACTCCATGCAAGAGGCCCTATGGCCCTTTCTGAACTATGTTCTTACAAATGGGTAATCAAAGGAAACGGGCAGATAAGGGATTAAAAAGTAAGCCCAAAGGACATATATGGCCAGGGAATGACATAGATCCCGCTAATACCACCCAAAGTCACGTATGGAGATAATCCTACTCGAAAATTAAACCCTCCATCGATGGGCTGTCTTCTGTATCCTATGTTCAGCAAAGGGGCCTGCATTAAGCCAAATCTTGAACTGGGCTCAAAATCTTCCAAACTGACTTCCATGTTGGGGTTGTGTTGGAATGTCTCTACATAAGCAAGGGACAATCCAGCTCCAACTTCCAAGTATTTGCCATTATTACCAACAAGCCAGTTGGCCAATAGAGGAATGCTCAAAAACCTATCGCTGCTCCACTGAAAATAACCTAACCCGGCCCTGACTCCGAAACCTTGAGGATTGTCGCTAAATCTTCGGTCATAATTAAGTGACATCAACCCTCCAGAACCTAAACCCTCAGCAAAAAGCGTATTTTTCCTAAAAGTTTCCTGAGCTTTGATTTCATAGCTGATTCCCATGAGAACCAATACGCTGCACAAAAAGACTGCATTTTTCATAGAGTAGGTTTATTTGCTACTAAATATACCAACTATATTATTATTATTTGCACTTATCTACTTTATTATTCATCAATAAAAAGTGACAACCAT
This sequence comes from Arthrospiribacter ruber, assembly GCF_019343195.1. GTDB lineage: Bacteria > Bacteroidota > Bacteroidia > Cytophagales > Cyclobacteriaceae > Arthrospiribacter > Arthrospiribacter ruber. The sequence goes on along the minus strand of NZ_RPHB01000001.1, from coordinate 314,347 downwards.
ATTTAAGCAAGTTCACCCTTTAACTCTTAACTAATCACTCCTCACTCTACACTACACACTCTTCACTAAACACTCCTCACTTTTTTCTCCCGCAGATTACGGTGATTTCCGCAGATGTTCGGCTAAAGCCAAAGGAGGACTGTTCCCCATGGGCCAGACCGCCGGCTAAAGCGCGGCGGAAATTGGTACCCACCATTATCAATAAAAATAACCACAGATAATACAGATCTACACAGATAAAGCTTCGCTTTTGGATAATATCAGATGTTTCACTTTGTTCAACATGACAAGGAGAAGCCTTCCTCTCTTTTACCCATCAATAATCACTTGATTTAGAAGACCAAGCCTTCAACTTCGGTCAACCAATATTTCTATGTATCCCGAATCGTTTCACTCTCGGGATCTCCGTTGCACTTCGATTTCGCGAAGCATATTTCTACCATATCTCTATCCATTCTCCCGCAGATCACGCTAATATCGCAGATAAAGCTTCGCTTTTGCAGGATGTGACATGATCAAAAAATAATATCCATAAATATCTATTAGTATCCATGAATATCTCCTAGTATCCCATTTACTTTATTTAGAAAACCAAGCCTTCAATTTAGTCTAATCCATATTTCAATATATGTCGCGTAGCATATTTCAACCTTATCTCAATTATATATCACCCAACATCAGTTAATCAATTAACCAATTCCACAATTAAACCTTTTCTCCGCAAATAAAACTCAGCCTTTGAATAAAAATAAAGATCGGCCCTTCAAGCCTCGTGAATATGCGGGAATTCTTCATCCCAGACTTCCATAAATTCCAGTCTGGGCTATCACAGGACAGCCTTTCAGGCTTAAATATGCCCCAAATAATTCTGACTTACTTCATAATTCGATATTCAATGTTCGATATTCGATATTCAAAAACGTCTAAGACCAAAAATCCGCCCAACACACCATATTCTGCCCGACAATCGTAAATCGTCAATCGTAATTCCTTTCCCATCCCTGTTTTTGGCGAAAACCTAAATCCACCATTGACCATCCCTCGGCCAAAAACAAAAACGCCATCACACATCAAACCCCGGGTTTCACCCAGGGCTATTCATAGTTCGATCACTGCGTGATCATACGCACCATTCATGGTTTAATCTTTAGTTTTAGCTGAACAGGAGTTGATAGAATTCGATCTCGCGCTTAAGCTTTAACCCTTAACAAGCTCCCTGTTATCAGCTAATCAATTCAACAATTACACAATTAAACCTTTACCCATGCAGATAAAGCTGGATGTTTCACGTTGTTCAACATGACAAGGCAAAGCCTTCTTCTCTCTTGCCCGTCAATAATCATTATACCTAATCACTTAAATTAGAAATCCATGCCTTCAACTTAGTCAAACCCATATTTCAATATATGTCGCGTAGCATATTTCTACCATATATCACTCTTCACTAATTACTATTCAAATTTTTCCTCCCGCAGATCACGCTGATATCGCAGATTTTTGGATAATATCTAGGAATAATATCTATGAATATCTACCAGTATCCATCAATATCCCAATCCCTTAACTTAGAAAACCAAGCCTTCAACTTAGTCAAACCTATATTTCAATAAATTTCGCGAAGCATATTTCTACTATATATCACCCAACATCAATTAATCAGTTCAACAATTCAACGGTTAATCAATTCAACAGCTCAACCAATTATACAACCTTTGGTAGACTTAAGCACTTGTTAACAATTCCCTAAAGTTTAATTTACATCAAATAGCGTATTTCAACTTACCTTTTCAGGGTGAATTCACAGTTTAGGTTTTTTCCAAAAGGTGAGCAGAAAAAAAAAGCTTTGATCAGCGGGATCATCTTTTACAATGAAAATAAGATATTCATAAAAACGATAACAAAATGAAAAGACGGGACTTCTTTAAAAATGGATTATTGACTACCATGGGCTTGGGAATCATGGGTTCCAGACCAGTACTCGCCAAACCTTCAATGTACAAGGGAGAACAGGCCAAAAACATCATTTTCTTGGTTTCTGATGGCATGAGTTCCGGCACCCTCAATATGGCAGACATCCTGATGCGCCATAAAATGGGCAAAACTTCCAACTGGATCTCCCTGTATGAATCCAATACCGTAAAAAGATCCCTCATGGATACAGCTTCAGCCAACTCCTTTGTTACAGACTCCGCTGCCGCCGGTTCGGCCTGGGGAGGAGGACATCGGGTCAACAACGGCGCTTTGAACATCAGTCCAAGTGGTCAGGAACATGAACCCATACTTCAGAAGTTCAAGGCTCAGGGAAAAGCCGTTGGATGCGTCACTTCTGTTCAGATTACCCATGCCACACCCGCTTCATTTTGTGTCAACCAGACCAGCAGAAGTGCCATGCCTGCCATCGCTGAAGACTACCTAAAATTGAAATTCGATGTCATGATGGGTGGTGGAAGAGAATTTTTCGATCCCAATAGAAGAACGGACAAAAGAGACTTGTTCACTGAATTCTCCAAAAATGGCTTTCATGTGGCCAACAACAAAGAAGAAATGTCCAAAGCCGATGGAAGCAAACCCTTACTGGGTGTATTTACCGAAGACGGACTTCCTTATGCAATTGACAGAGAGAATGATGCAAACCTCAAAAAAACAGTGCCTTCTCTCGCTGAAATGACTGGAAAATGCATTGAAGTACTCAGTAAAAATCCAAATGGTTTTGTCATGCAGGTCGAAGGTGGGAAAGTGGATTGGGCAGCACACGGCAACGATGCCACTGCACTGCTTTACGATCAGGTAGACTTCGATGAAGCTGTGGGAGTGGCCATGGATTTTGCATTAAAAGACAAAAATACCCTGGTCATCATTACCACGGATCATGGAAATTCAAACCCCGGGCTTTTCAATCCCGGACCCAAAAACATCAAGTTTGAGAGCCTTTACGAGGCGAAAGCCTCCAATCAACACATTCTAAATGCCATTACCCCAGAAAACAGCACTTCACAGGTGATAGACATGATCAACCACCAACTGAACGTAGCATTGGAAAAAGAAGAGGCTGAAAACCTGCTGAAAAGTTTTCAGGTTGGTGCAGACGGACTTTATAACCCCGGAAATCTGCCCTTTGCTTACTTTGCTGAAATTCTATCCCGTCACAATGGAGTCAGCTTTGCCCACACCAACCACTCGGGTGATTATGTGGAACTGGCCACTTATGGACCAGGAAGTGAAAAACTCCCGGGTTTTGTCAAAAATTATGAACTGCATAATTTTATGCTGGAAGCAGCAGGAGTGGAAAGGAAGTGGTAGTTTGAAGGGGCTTTATTAGCCCTGACTGTAAGTAAAAAAAAATTGACTTCCATAGGGTCGGAGGGTGTAAGGCTATTGTAAAGTTTGAAACCATGGGCTGTTTCCTTGGATATTGAGAAGGTTGACCCTTTTAGGGTCGGCTTCTTATCAAATTTGGAGATAGCAATGGAGCGAATATTACCATTGATTCATGGCTGAAATTGGATCCACTTCAAACAAAATATCTATACAAAGCATTTTTCTTTCAAAATCCTTAAATTAATACTTTTAGGAAGTTTTGGGAGGAAAAGCTATGCATGGGTCAATACAACAAAAAATAATCCGGACTACCTGTCTTACTGTTACCTTGATTGCCATACAAACCTCCTTGATGGTCCTCCCTTCTTGCTATACCAGCCCTGAGTTTGAAGAAGGCAATTGTGCCATAGTGAGAAGAGCAGATGTTATTGCGCTTGACCAAGTCTTTTTCAGCCCATTTTCCAACGGATCCTTCGCCAGCGAAAACGATACGGTATCTATCGAAGACTTCAGGCACAATTTAGAAATAAAATATGAAGCGCTGACTTCAAGTTCTGGTATTCTCCCCTACCAATCCTTGTTTGCAGATTGTCAACCCAGGTATTTCGTAGAAAACATCTCTAATATTCAGATCCTACTAAGGAGTTCATTTCAAGGACTTCCTCCAGGAACTGATATTTCCTATCTTTTCCAATTGTCTGACGGAACTCAACTTAGCAGATTTCGGGAATTTAGTATAATGGTTCAGTTTTACAGCTTTACTTTTCATGGCCAACTTGAGGAAGTCCAAAGGATGGAAACCTCCACCATTATATACCTTAAAAACGGCAGTCAATTTAAAATAGATGCCATTTCCCCTTATGTCAAAAACTAAACCTACTTCTCCAAAGCCTTAGGATCATACTTCAATTTCCCCAACCCATAGAGATACAACACCTTAGAATACCTTAGCATCAAGGGCATCAAAAGGATATTGCCAGCCAATACTGTTAGTACATAACTGGAAACGGGTGCTTTTTCAAAAAAGAAATTGAGTACTATAAAAACAGTGACCATCAAAGCCACCGAAAAAGCGTAACTGATGTACATGGCACCGTAGAAAAAGTCCGGCTCAGGGGTGATGGTGGCGCCACAATCAGGACATTTACCATTGATCTCGGTCAATTTTAAAAAACTGAATACGGATACATTAAACAGGTTTCCCTTTCTGCACCTTGGACATTTGGCCTGGACCATTGCCGAACTAAGACTTACTTCTTGCATGTGAATAGATTGAAATTCAAAATTAGCGGAAAAAACGACTTTGTCTGTGACTAATCATACAATTAAAATACCATTAGAAAAGTTCTGGAACTGGGTGCTTTGCACCATTTTTGCTATTTTTGTAATGTGTTAGGAAGATTGAGGAAAAATATTGTGAGTAAGCTGATGGTTTATCTGTTGCTGATAAACTTTATCAACCTGTCTGCCAACTTTTATCATGCTTCTGTCATTGACTCTCCCTTATTGGAACACCACGACCCCATTGATTCATTGGCCGAATTGGTGTTGGAGTATGTATTCGACATGGATGAGGAGACTATTCCCGATACGGAAGTACCTCACGAGAAAAAGAAATTTTCAGATATCAAACTTCATCTGGAATACGCTTCTGTATCTTCACTTCCTTCTTTTGTGATTTCTCTGAATGCTGTCAATCCCCACTATTTGGCAGTTTTTGAATCCATTTCTAAAGAAAACGATTCACCCCCTCCCCGTCAGGTCTGATTTTTAATGATCTTTTTACACATTAAAGTAGATCGACAGGCCTTTTAAAGCTGTCTGATTTTCTCTTTAAAATTAAACCAACAGACCAATGAAAATAAATTTCCTTTTGGGCATGGTTTTCTTTCTTGTTCCATTTTATCTAAGTGCTCAGGAAAATACCATAGACCAAGAAGTAGAAGAACTAAACGACTCCATCTCCAACAAAGGACTGATAGAGGAGCTTAAATATATCAAACAGCCCGGACTGGCTAACGCCGCATCCAAAATCTATTCCGCTGACCGCAGGTACTCTATTGCGGGATTTACTGAAATCAATTCCGTCTCTTATTTGGGAGAAAGAAACCGTGGAGATGACATCGAACTTTACTACACCAATCTTTACAGATTCGGTTTCTATTTCGGGTATAAAATTACCGACCGTTTTATCTTCAATTCCGAGATTCAGGGAGAATTGCTGCATGATGGATTTAGGGAAGTAGGAACCGAGCTGAATTTTGAGTGGATGTTTGATTATCTTTTCCACCCATCCTTTAATGTCCGGGTTGGTAACTACCCCATCCCGGTAGGCTATACCAATATCAATGAAGAGCCTATTGCTTTTTACTCGGTCAACAGACCGGAGACAGAGCGTATCATACTTCCGACCCAGTGGCTGGAGACCGGGGTGATGTTTTATGGTAATTTCCTTCAAAACCAATTAGAGTACAACATTGGATTGACCAAGGGCCTGGATGCGTCAAATATGGTAGAGGGAACTTGGATAAGAAGGGGAAGGTACCATGGACTGGAAATTCCGAGAGCTTGGGCCGCCAATGGTAAGCTGGAATATGTAGGTAATGAAGATATCAAATTGGGAGTTGCAGGTTACTATGGGGATGGCAGCCGTGGGGAAGAAACCCCTTCAGGTCAATCCTTTTCTCCAAGTATTTCTCTGTATTCTGTTTTTGCCGGGTACGATTGGGGTAATTTCTCCGTTTTCGGCTTGGCCATGAGAGGAAGTACTTCCCAAACTGACCGGATATTTGAATTTGACAACCAGGTAATAGGCGAAGAGACTTTCGGTTATTACGGAGAATTCAGATGGGATCTTTGGTCTGTTTTGGAAAGCAATAAAGATTGGAAACTACCCGTATGGGTCAGGTATGAAAGGCTGGATACCCATGCATCAGTGGCAAGTAGCTTTGAAAACAGGGCCTTTGATAGGCAAAACCTGGAGATCATCAGTTTAGGTGCCAACCTGCGTCCAAGGAAGAATCTGGTGTTCAAAGCCAATTATCAGTTCAGGAAAAATCTTGCGGAAAGTATAATTCCTGAAGCTGACAGGGTAGAACTTGGAATAGGATTGATTTTCTAAAACCTTTGGAAAGTCCAAGCAGTAAAAAGCATCTGGATAACAAAAAAATATTGATGCAGTTCAATGTTTTCAGTTACCGAAATTTTATCAATTTTGCGCGTTCATTTAAAACCAACAATGAAAAAACTACTGACTACATTGACTGCACTTATGGTATTTGTGTCCCTTCAGGCACAGGAAAGTGACAGCTTAAGAATGGAAAGGCTGTCTTTGGACAGCATTTTTATTGCAGAAATTGAAGAACCTAAAGGGGAAAAGCTCAAACCCAAGATTCTTCATGCCGAGCCCTTGTATATTGACCTGATCCGGGACCTCGGAGCGCGTAAAGGGGAAAAGGAATGGAACGTAGGTTTGGGCATGTTTGACAAAAGAGACTTTAACAAATACGAGGCACTAGTAGAATACGAGTGGGCTCCAGTGGATAGGCTGGGTTTCGAAATTGAAGTTCCGGTTACCATATTTACAGCCCGTGGAGACGTAGCCTCCGATATCACAAGACCTGCCAACAGGATTGAGTCCTTGAAACTTGCCACCCAATGGTCATTTCTGGTATCTGAAAAAGCAAAGACAACCTTGGCTTTGGGATACATTCACGAATTTGAGTTTGTTGACCTCAATAGACTGGGGTCCACTGAATTATTTAAGGGGAATATATACAACCCTTTCTTTGTGGCAGCCAAGAGATGGGGATTGAATTACCATACCTTGATTTATACCGGACCGAGGATAGAAAAAGAGTTCAATCTGAGGAGAGAGTTTACCTACGAAATCCACAGCAATTTCCATTATATGATTACCGGTACCCGGAATTTCATCGGCGTGGAAGTAAACAAGGAACTTCATGACGGCAAACTGGAGGCTGTTCTGCGTCCTCAGATGCGGGTAGGCTTGGCGGAGAATCTCATGGTGGGCATTGTGACCGGAATACCACTACGCAAACCAGGAGAGAGCCTCAGTTCATTTGTCAGGATCATCTACGAACCCGGATTCAGGACTTTCCATTAAAAACAGGTGTTCTTTTGTTATTTCTAATGATTTTGTGTTTGCCTGACTTAGGTAGGGCTTGCTGAAAAAGTCTCAGGTATGCCAGATTCAAAGCGGGCGAATGAAGATGTATGCTTATACTTCGAGTGAGCCCAATGAAGAAGATGGTATGCCTGAGACTAGCCTTAAAATTTCGAATTTTGAAATTTTAAGGAGCACGGAAATCAAGCTATATCATTGAATAAGCGTGCACCTGCTTAAAAAGAAAATACTTGACAAACGGGGTATACATCAAAATTTAAAGCATTTATTCTCCAGTTGGCGTTTTTCAGCACGCCCTAGGTAGGAATGGTGTAACTGATGAATTGTGTAACTGATGAACTGAGATATTGAAGCTTAGATAAACAGGATTTGCAATCCTTGATTTGAAGAAGCTAGAAAAAAGACAATAGACATAAGACGCTAGACATAAGATGAGATCCCTACTTCATTATTCTTGCCCGAAGCAGGCGGGCATTGTTCGAAATTCGATATTATCCACGAAGAAAAGTTACAACCAGATTAAGGCAAGCCTCCCCTTTTAACGTTTAACCCTTAACTTTTAACTCTTAACTACTCACTATTCAATCATCCTTCCTCCCTCATCCTTCCTTCCTCACTCTTCACTATTCACTATCCACTGCTCACTCTTCACTTTTTTTCTCCCGCAGATTGCGGTGATTTTCGCAGATTTCGACTGAAGTCGAAGGGGACTGATCCCCATGAGCCAGACCGCCGGCTAAAGCACGGCGGAAATTGGCACCCCCCATTATCAATTAAAAATAACCACAGATCTTACAGATCTACACAGATAAAGCTTCGCTTTTGGATGAAACCGGATGTTTCACTTTGTTCAACATGACAAGGCAAAACCTTCCTCTCTCTTGCCCATCAAATTCGGTTAACGCTTAACCTTTAACCCTTAATCACTTTTCACTAACCCGCTCTTCGGAATTTGCAATTTCGAAGTTCAGATGAAATGGATTTGCAATCCTTGATTTGAAGAAGCTAGAAAAAAGACAATAGACACAAGACGCTAGACATAAGACTAAAGGGGATAGCTTAACTATTAACTATTAACTAATTCCGCTTCCCTGTTTTTGGCGAAAACCTTAATTCACCATTGATCTTCCCGCGGCCAAAAACAATTTCACCTTACCGCTTTCGATCCTCGGGTTGAAACCCGAGGCTATAATATCTGCGCCCTTACAGGGCTTGAGGGTTGTGGTGATAATTACAGCCCTTGTTAGTGTCTCCACTAACAGCTCTCTCTTGCCCGTCAAATTCGCTTAACGCTTAACCTTTAACCCTTAATCACTTTTCACTAATCACTAACAACTTCATCATTCGGTATTCATTTTTCGAAATTCGATATTCCAAAATACCCAGTTCCCTAATACATTTTAACATCACTTAGCTCTGCCCCTCGTAAATTGTATCCGCCCGGATGACCAGTCGGACAGGCCTCATCCTTCATCCCTCATCCTTCATCCTTTTCATTTAACCCTTAACAACCTCCCCCTCATCAGTTAATCAATTCAACAATTACTCAATTCATCCTATCCAAAACCTCAAACCTGGAAGCATTACTGATAAATTCGGGAACAAGGGTCTTAAGATGGGCTACAAACTCATTCTCTGAGTTCTTTTCTATAAGCTCATAAAACAATTCAATTTGACCCTCCAACTTATAATAGTCTTTGGAGCAAACCTGAGCTATCTGGATCTTAGGATGATGGGTGATTTTTACAGTTTCAGAATCATTCAATAATTCCTCATAAAGCTTCTCCCCTTCCCTTAACCCAGAATAAACAATTTTAATATCTTCGTCTACCTTTTTTCCACTCAACTGAATCATTTTCTTAGCCAGGTCAAGGATTTTTACGGGCTGCCCCATATCAAAGACATATATTTCGCCTCCTTTACCCATTATACCTGCTTCCAAAACCAATTGACAGGCTTCAGGAATGGTCATAAAATAACGCGTAATCTCAGGATGGGTCACCGTGATGGGACCACCTTTCATGATCTGCTTTTTAAACAATGGAATTACAGATCCATTGGAACCCAATACATTCCCAAATCTCGTCGTGATAAACCTTGTATGGAATTTCCTATGATGATTTTCCAGAAAATTATTCAAAGACTGCACATACATCTCTGCAGCCCTTTTAGTAGCCCCCATGACATTGGTCGGATTGACAGCCTTATCTGTAGATACAAAAACGAACTTTTCAACATTCGTCAAAACAGATAGGTCCGCCAAAATCTTGGTTCCTAAAATATTTGTTTTGATCGATTCCTCAGGATAATTCTCCATCATTGGAACATGCTTGTATGCTGCCGCATGAAACACAACCTGAGGCTTTAGCTCTTTGAAGAGCATCTTCATTTTTTTCTTGTTACGGATATCCGCTAAAATCACTTTCCTCGGAGTAAGCAGGTTCATTTCCTTCAATTCCTGCTCTACATCATAAAGAGGTGACTCTGCTTGATCTACCATCACCAACAACTTTGGCCTGTAATGCACCAATTGTCTACAAAGCTCACTTCCTATGGAACCTGCTGCCCCGGTGACCAAAACAATCTTCCCTTTAATATCTTCTTCAATTTTCGGATTATCCAATGAAATCTGCTCACGGGACAACAAGTCCTCAATCTTCACTTCCCGTATGGCCCCGGCATTCAGTCCTCCATTGATCCATTGATTGATAGGAGGTATGATACTGACATGCACATTGAGTCTGAGGCATTCATCAATAATTTCCCGTTTTCTTTGAACCGAAATATCCCTTACCGCAATGATCAATTCCGTAACTCCGTGATTGCGGACAAAATTTTCCAGTTCTTTAAGCCCTCTATAAATTTTCTTCCCATCAATGATTTTCCCCTCCTTTTTTGGATCATCATCAAAAAAAGCAATGGTATCAAAATGGGATTTACTATCCCTTTTGATTACATCTTGAGCAATAATTCCAGCTTCTCCAGCTCCGAAGATTACTCCGACTTTGAGGTCCTTTGTAGCAACTGAGTTTTTTACGTATACAAACAACTCCTTAACCAAAAGCCTGTAAAATATCAACAAAAACAGGGAGGTCAAGGAAGCTACAATCAGAACAGAGGTCGGGATTACAAACCTATTGCTCACAAAACTTTCACTGAATAAATTGATAAATAAAAACAATAGAAAATTGAAAAAGATAGTTTTAAAAATTATTGAACCATCTCTAAATCCTGTATGGCGGACTATACCCTCATAACTTTTGGTATTGAGCATCACCAAGACTCCGCCCAACATAAAAACCAAACTCCCTGTGAATGCTGAATTCTCCTCTACTTGGTCCAGCTCAAAATTGAATCTTACTAAATATCCAAAAAAGGCCGCTTGGTACATGATTACAGAATCCAATGCTGCAATAATCCACCGCGGCAAAATTTTCAATTTCTTTAAAAAATCTATAGTAAAAGTTTTTCTATATCACACAAGTTTTAACCTAAACACCCTAATAAAAAACAAAATTAGTAAGTATTCGCTTAATTGCTATTTTTTGCTAATTTTATTTAAGGTTTCGGGGAAGAAAATGGATTTTTAAAGGGAAAAAGACTTTGAAAAGCAAAATTTAGCTTTTCCTATCCATCTTTAACTCAAGTTGCCAAGCCATGCCCGATCCATTTCAAACCATCAGAAATATCCTTATGAACCACCGATCCAGCCCCAATCACCACCCTACTTCCGATCTTTATTCCTGGCAAAAGCACTGACCCTGCTCCAACCAATGTTCCCTTGCCAATGTAAACTCCTCCACACAATATGGCGCCCGGAGCTATATGAACGAAATCTCCAAGAATACAATCATGATCAATAGAAGCAGCAGTATTAACAATCACATGGTTCCCTAATTCACTACCAACCTTTAAAATGCTTCTTTCCATCATCACGCAACCTTCCCCAATCTGAGCATATGCCGATACTATTGCTGAATCATGAATTATGTTCACAAAATCCATTTTATTCCCGATTCTTTTGACAATTCTTTCACGGCTTGAATTATCTCCAATGGCCACTATTCCAGCTTTTTTCTTCGTCCAAAGTTCTATATCCAATTTTTTAACAGGAACATCAAACAAAAATTGACAAGGAGGGCTATCATCATAAAATGCTTCAACAGGTTCCCTGCCCTTTACAATTTCAAATATCACCTTACCGTGCCCTGAAGCTCCAACTATAACCATTCTTGCAATTCATCAAATCCTAATACTCCTTTTGACTTTATATTGCTTTAAAATAACCTTAACAATCATTTCCTGCTCATCCAAAGACAGATTTTCGGAGGAAGGAAGGCACAAACCCTTATAAAATAAGCTAGAACAAACATTTCCTCCATAATAAGGAAAATCAAGAAAAACAGGCTGCATGTGCAATGGTTTCCACAAAAACCTACTTTCTATTTTCATTTCCAGTAATCTCTTCCGGATATCATCATTACTAAACCCTGTGACTTCCTCATCAATTAATATATTGGTCAACCACCTGTTACAAAATACCCCATCAGGCTCTTCCAAAAAGCTTATCCCATTACAATTACCTAACATCTCCTGATATCTTTGGAATATGCTCCTTCTTTTACTGATCTTTTGGTCAAGCTTATCAATTTGTGCCAAACCTATTCCAGCAGCCATATTATTCATTCTGTAATTGTAGCCTACCTCATTGTGCTCATAATAATGAAAATCTTCCCTTGCCTGCATGGAAAGAAATTTGGCTTTGGCCAACACCTCAGTATCAGAAGATACGATTGCTCCCCCTCCACCTGTAGTAATAATCTTATTCCCATTGAAAGAGAAAACTCCAATGTTCCCAAAAACGCCACAAGGCCTGCCGTGATAGGTAGACCCTACTGCTTCAGCAGCATCTTCAATAACAGTAATTCCATACCTATTTGCGATTTTTAAAATATCCTCGTACTTGGAGGGCATACCAAAAAGATCCACCACAACAACTGCTTTTGGCTTCTTACCTTTAGATAAGCGGCTTAAAATCGTATCTTCAAGAATTTCCGGGCATATATTCCAGGTTTCAGCCTCTGAGTCTACAAAAATAGGAACAGCTCCTAAATACAAAATAGGATTGGCAGAAGCACAGAATGTAAATGACTGGCAAATAACCTCGTCTCCTTTGGATACACCTGCTAAAATCAGTGACAAATGCAGGGCAGAAGTGCCGGAATTAACAACTGATACCTGATGGGTTTTGAGCCTGGATGCAAGTTTCCTCTCAAATTTTGGAATAAAGGACCCATTTGTAGCAATAAAACCTGTATTCAATGCTTTTTGAATATACTCATGTTCCCTGCCATCAAATACAGGCGCAGACAATAGAATGGGTGCTTTCATTAATTATTGGGCTTAAGCACTTTAAATAACATAAACTTTTAAGTAGCAAACAAGCCCAAAAGCGAAAACTTCATACTATAACCTAATTCTCTACCTCAAAACTGACCCTCCTTGCCAATTGTCTGGCCTCTGCTGAGGATTTGTCTACAGAAGTGTCTTCACCGTAACCCTGATGGCTTATTCTAGCTTCTGCAATACCAGTCGCTATCAACAAATCTACCACTGATTTTGCACGCTTTTCTGAAAGTTTCATATTATAGTCTTCCGGGCCAAGTTCATCTGCATAACCTTTTACCTTGATATTAACACCCGGATTTCTTTTTAGAAAATTCGAAACAAAACTTACAGCTGAAGTGGAATAAGCCAAAGGCCTGGAAGAGTCAAAGGCAAAATAAACGTTGAGGTAGCCCTCATTGATCGCCTTCTTAAAATAGTCAATCTCCTCCACTTCATCTATGGGGCAGCCATCATTAGAAGCTGGCCCCGGCACAAATGGGCACTTGTCCAAGTGATCCGGAATTCCGTCACCATCGGAATCCAATGTCCTTCCTAGTGGATCTACTCTTGCTCCAGCAGGAGTATTGGGTTCCTGGTCTATATAATCCGGCACTCCATCCCCGTCGGAATCTTTTAGCATATTTCTGATTTCTCCCATCTGGGCGGCCAATTCTTCCTTTGTAGCATACTTTTCACCCGGCAAATACCAGTCTGCATGGGTATCTGCTTTCCCTAGGTAATAGGCCAAGCCTAAAGTACCAGTCCACCAAGTACCCGTCGTGTGGGCCAACCTTATATCATCAGGTTCTGCTAAAGGAGGAATAATAAAACTTCTTCCATCAAAAGTATATCGCTGCCTGCCGTTGAAGTGAACGCTGATATCCCCTAACAAAGCAAACCTTTCATTCAGTTTAACCTGTCCTGTAAATCCTCCGCTTATATGGTAAAGGTAGTCTCTGTTGAAATCCAAAGTAGGCCTATCATCATTGGTAAACCAGCCGATTCCAGGACCTGCATGAAATAGTAATCCAAGTCTTTGGGTAAATGATTCAAATTCAAACAATCTCCCTAAATTGAGTATCCCCTGTGCATTGAACCTGGCATAATCCGTGACGAATTCAGGGGAATTCCCTCTTGCTTCCCTAAACCTCCCAAAACCGGCATCTCCCATAAGCCCAAATTTTTCATTGAACATGTACCTTGCACCGAAACCCACATGCCCCAAGTTCAGTGTCGGACTTAAAAAACCAGGAGTTAAAGGCGCCATAGGTTTATTGAACCCTCCGTTTACTTCCAAAGACCATCTGTTATAATCCTCTTGTGCCTGTACCCCAAAACTGACGCTTACCAAACACAATACTGCTAATAGGAAATTTTTCATCATTGAAATTTTAGTTTTCAAGCCCCTAAATTGCTTTGGATATGGAAGTGACTTTGTATGGAATCGGGAGAATCAACATGATTTTAGCTTACCCAAAGATGTTTAAACCTGTGTGGATAACAACCAATTTGATTCTGTGTCACATGATTACTAGCCGCTATGCAATGTTGGGGTGATTTTGCAAACAAATCTAAGAACAAATTTGTGACATGCAAAAAACAGGTACCGAATTACAATTCACAGCCCATTCAGGTCCTTGCGGAAGACAGAAAGAGCAACATTAAATTGGATTTTAGATCTTAGACCTTAGATTTTAGATTTTAGATTTTAGATTTGGGACTTCGCCAACCCTTGAGTTTTTTCCTTCACTCTTCGGGATTTGTAATTCCGCTCTTCGGGATTTGTAATTCCGAAGTTCAGATAAAATGGATTTGTAATCCGAAGTTTGAAGACGTAAAATAGGATATAAGACATAAGACGCTAGACATAAGATGAGATCCCTACTTCATTATTCATTGTTCGATATTCAAAATTCGATATTATCCATGAAGAAAAGTGGCAACCAGATTAAGGCAAGCCTCCCCATTTAACGTTTAACTTTTAACTGTTCACTACCCACTATTCACTATCCACTGCTCACTACTCACTATCCACTGCTCACTATTCACTATCCACTCCTCACTCTTCACTTTTTTTCTCCCGCAGATCACGCTGATGACGCAGATTTTCGACTAAAGTCGAAGGGGATTGATCCCCATGGACCAGACCGCCGGCTAAAGCACGGCGGAAATTGGCACCCCCCATTATCAATTAAAAATAACCACAGATCTTACAGATCTACACAGATAAAGCTTCGCTTTTAAGAAGAAATGATGTATTTGTTTAGTATCCATAAGTATTCACCAATATCCAGTTCCGGCCCCTGTTAGTGTCTCCACTAACAGCTCTCTCTTGCCCATCAAATTCGCTAAACGCTTAACCTTTAACCCTTAATCATTTTTCACTAATCACTAACAACTTCATCATTCGGTATTCATTTTTCGAAATTCGTTATTCCAAAATACCCAGTTCCCTAATACATTTTAACATCTCTTAGCTCTGCCCCTCGTAAATCGTAATTCGTAACTCGTAAACCTATTCACTCCTCACTATTCACTACTCACTCTTCACTCCTCACTCTCCACTCCATCTCCTCCCCCCCTTGATGAACAGTCGGACAGGTCTCATCCCTCATCCTTCATCCTTCCTCCTTTTCATTTAACCCTCAACAACCTCCCCCTCATCAATTCATCAATTAAACAATTACACAATTAAACCTTTTCCCGCAGAAGGGATGTGGATTAGTAATCTTAAAACTGAGGCCAATTTTTGCCACGGAGGCACGTAGAGGCAAGGAGTGGGTTTGATGAATTGGATCAGTTGATACCGCACCAATTTGTTCATGATGGGGAATTGGTTGTTATGTGTTTTTCAATCTAGAATCTTAAATCAACAATCTAAAATCCTCTTGTGCCAGAGGCACAACCCATTGGTAGAAAAAAATAACGGTTGAGGGTCTATTCCGTCCTCTAGGGACGGCCCTTCCGGCCCCTGTTAGTGTCTCCACAAACAGCTCTCTCTTGCCTATCAAAATCGCTTAACGCTTAACCTTTAACCCTTAATCATTTTTCACTAATCACTAACAACTTCATCATTCGATATTCATTGTTCGAAATTCGATATTCCAAAATACCCAGTTCCCTAATACATTTTAACATCTCTTAGCTCTGCCCCTCGTAAATCGTAATTCGTAACTCGTAAATCTATTCACTACTCACTCTCCACTCCTCACTCTTCACTCTCCACTCCTCACTCCTCACTCTCCACTCTTCACTCTTCACTCTTCACTCCTCACTATTCACTCTCCCCTCCCTCCTCTCACCTTATTTATCCAACAGCTTTTTTAACAGCTCCACCTTCTCCTTCTCGGACTCCAGCAAGCGCTCGTACAACTTTTTGTTTTCTTCGAATACTTCAATCAACTTATCTAAAGGGTTAAAATTAGGCTGATAATTTACTGAGCTGGCTATTAATGTGGATTGGTCATTACTTTCATTATTATATGTATTTGATATAATATTGAAAGCTGCCTCCTCTGTAAAACTCTTGATGGCCTCAGCAGGAACTTTGAGCACTTCTGCTACTTGGCGGAGTAATTCCTCCTCGATCTGTTCTTTTTGCTCCAGAATACTGACCTTTTTTTGAGTCCAGTCCTCTCCCAGTTCAATGGCCAATACCTCTTGCTTGATACCCATCATTTCTCTAAAACGCTTGATATTTCTTCCGTGATGAATGCTTTCTTTCATGGTGCTGATTTATGTATGACTAAGTTAATGATTTCTCTTGGATGTGTCCATTAAAAAAAACCGAATTACTCAGTTAAACAAAGATATTTTATTGCTTATACCCTAGAAAATCGGAATAATATATTCACATTTTTAACTACAATATGCTGTTTTAGAATATTTTATCCCATGCTGTTTCCCAAAATTGGGTGTCTGAATAAATGAAAGTAAAATGGATCAACAGCAAATTCAAAATATCGATGAAAAGAGGTTCTTCAGGCTACCATTTGAAAAAAATACTTTTCGACTTTCTTTAAATACATTGAATGCACATTCAAATTTCAGAAAGCCTGCTAACTTCTATCAAATTGAAATAAAAATATTGAGCTTTAAAAATGAATTACTCACGGTTTCAGTGAAGGTGCCGGATGAACCAAAAAAACTAGTCTATCTAAAAGTTACAAGGGAAGAGCTTCTTGTGAGTTGTAATTTTGATACAGACCAAACCTACTTAAGCAGGTATGCATATTATGCCATATTAGGCAAAATGGTTTATTCTGAGACAGCCAACTTTAAAGAGTACTATTGGCCTGATTTCTTTGATCCCAATACCGGAAGGAGTAAGTATTTGAAAATTTTCAATGATCGAAGAGGGTTTGACATCAACTTAAAACCTAAATACCCATCATTCTACAAACCAGGAGATACCTTGCTAGAATTACAGCATGATCAGGAAGTTCCAAAAGCTGGCAAACCTCTCAATAGCTTACCGGAAGAACTGCCAATCACTGACAAGGTCATGGGATTTGCCTTAGCGGATACAAACCTGAGTTCTATTCATTCCAATCACTATCCATTTTTAGTGCCTTTCCTTGGAATTCTTACCAAAGACAGAAAAAAAATCAAGTACTATTCTCCTTTTCATTTGAGTGAAGATGATAGCAGTGAACTGATTCTAAGTCAAAATCAAAAACTGCTCACAAACATCTGTTTTAAAATGCGGGAATTGGCACCTGTCAGTAACGTAGGCTGGAAGGATAAATTTGTTCCAAATAAAGAGGAGTTAGAAAACGGAAAAAAACTTTTCATATTATGGCACCATGCCTATGAGCTCATCCAATCTCAAAAGCATTTATACTTTGCCTATACTATGGGGTTGAAAAATTTAAAGAGGAAACCCAATAGATCGTGGATGAATCCATGTGAGTTCAAAAAAGAAAGACCTCAGTTGGTTATCAAAAGAATAGACAAAGGAGATTATTTCCAGATAGAGTTGGCCTTTAAGATCAATGGAAAACTAAAAACCTTATATTATCCAGACCTGGCTTTTTTTGTAAGGCCAAAATCAAATTGGCTGCACAAGTACCTCTTAGGCAGTTTCAATGACTACTTATTGACATCCTTCTTTAGAAAAACATGCAACAAATTGGCTGTATTAAAGCCACACTATGCAGGTGACTTCGAGAGTTTTATGAATAAACTGGAAGAAAAGTATGAAATTATTGATTTTTGAGAGGGTTTGTAATAAAACAGTATGAGTATCCAAATCACTTAGCCATTTATTGTATTCAACCAGTTCATTCTGCTATATTCTAATCAAGATTTTAATATAAAGCTACTTTTTCTCCCGATTTTCGGGACAGGCTTTGATGAAAAAGTAGCCAAAAAATCAAGAATTTCGAATCCTATCCACGCTCAAGGCCTGCGCTGGCCTCCCGTACGTACGGGAAAATTCAGCCTACCCTCCAAAGTTTCAATTTACAGTTAGAAGTACAGATGAGGGTTTGGTTCTTAAAGTTCAACGTGCAAAGATCCGGATAAACATATAAAACAGAATAGGTGCTTTAATTTTTAAGCAGGAAATTACAAAAATTAAATTGTCATTATTAAACTCAACTTTTTGGCATTCTTTAATTCTATTTCAACTACTTAATTTTTCTCTTCTTTTGATTCAATGTAATTATCGGTATAAATAGTCCTACTATAGCTCCCGATATTATAGTTGATACTTTCAGCAAGTTCCAATAGGTGGCTAGGATTGATGTCATATAGATCACCAAGTTTTGCGGCCTGTAGGATATCTAATTTCCTTATACCATTTTCGATCTCCAAATATTCTGATTCAGTAAGGTCTATTTTTGCGGCCACTAAGTCAATATCATACTTGAACTCTTCACGTAATTTTTTTAAAAGTGTATTTCTCATTGTATATGTTTCCCTACTTTATTAATATTTTTTATTATCGAGAAAAGCTCCTCCTTATCTTTTTTTAAAGATTCTAATTCCTTAATTAAATTACTAATTTGAATATCTTTTTCCTTTATTATTCTTTCATAAAATTCAGAATTATTCTTCGTGATTTCATTGTATTTATTTGGAGATATGATAGATCTGCTGTATTCTCCTGTATTGTAATTAATTATCGGTAAGTCTTCTGACAAAAAATAATCTGCCTTTACATTGTAAAACTCTGCCAATTGTTGGATTCTTTCTAAAGTCAATTTAGTTTTCCCTGATTCTAAGTTTGAATAAGTTTTTTGACTAATATTTAAAACATTGGACACATATTCTTGAGAGAAGTCTCTTGACTCTCTTAAAATTCGAATAATTTTCTGTGCTTTTACCATACTAGTAATATTTGGACTAAACTTCACCTTAATTTACTCAGATAGCAGAAAAATTGACCCCTTTAAATCAATTTTTTCAAAAACTTGTAACAAATTTCTTACAATTAAAGATACTACGTTTTCTTCAAAGTCACAGCAGATCAATAAGATTAGTAGAGCTTTTAAAGATTGAAGGTATGGGTATTTTTAAAATTTAACTGTATGACCTTGGACAATCAGACCGTTGGAAGGAACATATCCCAATTCCGGAATTTAAGGCAGAAAAAAGCCCTTGAAGTAGCCGATCATTTGGGTATCAAAGAAGCTGCTTATACCAAATACGAGCGAGGTGAAACCAAGATCACCATTGATTTTATCCAAAATGTCGCGGAGTTCTTAGAAGTTGATCCGGTTCATATCCTTTTTTCCAACCCCGAAAAGCTTCTTGAGGGCCTGAATCAATGCTCAACAAGCATCAATTTAAAATCAGACCCTGCTCATTCGAATGATTGTAATCAAACTGTGCTTCAACTATTAGAATGCATTTTGAGTTTGAACCAATCTATCAAAGATATTTTAACGGCTGGCAAATAAATCTCCTTTAATTCCTTTCAAAACCCCAACAGCTCTTTTTCCAACCAGCTCATTCATCTTCCCATTTACTTCCTGCAAAAAAACAATTCCCATAACAATAAACAGGACTTCTTCTTCCTGAAGCTCGCTGCCAAAGTCCAGTTCCAGCATTCCAATGAGCTCAAGAGAAGCTTCTATATCATAAGCCTTCCCTTCATACCTTTTATTTGCGGTTATTGCGCTGACTTCATTCATCCTGCAGCATACAAAATCCACCCGGTAATGGGTTGCCCCTGCTGGAATGCAATTTTTTACCAAGCTTTTAGTCCCGGTAAAGTTTATTTGAGCAATTTGGCCTTGATGCCTTACAGCCGGAAAGCTTCCTAACAGCCTCTTCACAGAAGTTGCTTCAAAATCAAAGCCTACTATCAAATCCAGATTACCAAAGCGAAGTCTCCTGGACCCATATTCACTAATAGGATCCGTTTGAAGCACTTTCTGCAAACTCGCCGTCATTCTTCCGTGCAGGCCGTCATGCCTACCCGGATTGAGCAAGCCAACACAGGAACGGGAAAGCTTTGCGGCGAATTTTGAAGCATGTCCAAATTCAGAACTTACCCTTCTGGAGTTTTCAAATTCTTTTCCATGTTTTAACTTTTTCCTGCTGGGGCTTCCTTTTGACCTGCTATAATACTTACCATTTCTCTTGTAGAAGATTACATTTCCCATTGTTCCTTCAAGGTTAAAAGGTCCGGTTTGCTTTGCCATCTTTCTATTGGTTTTATTGGCTTTAAAATAATGATAATCTATAATTTACACAATACAAATCAGTATTAACTCCGTATCACACACGTAATAAAGCAGTATTAAATATGTATCTAAGTAGATGCTTATACAGTGCTATTAGGGATGTGAGAATCTAGAGATATAAGACGCTAGACATAAGACCCGCTCTTCGGGATTTGTAATTCCGAAGTTCAGATAAAATGGATTTGTAATCCGAAGTTTGAAGAACAAAGACCTTAGACATAAAACACTAGACATAAGATGAGATCCCTACTTCATCCCGCTCTTCGGGATTTGTAATTCCGAAGTTCAGATAAATAGGATTTGTAATCCGGAGTTTGAAGAAGAAAGACCTTAGACATAAGACACTAGACATAAGATGAGATCCCTACTTCATTATTCCTGCCCGAAGCAGGCGGGCATTGTTCGATATTCAAAATTCAATATTATCCATTTAGGAAATGTGGCAACCAGATTAAGGCAAGCCTCCCCTTTTAACGTTTAACCCTTAACTTTTAACTCTTAACTACTCACTATTCAATCATCCTTCCTCCCTCATCCTTCCTTCCTCACTCTTCACTATTCACTATCCACTCCTCACTCTTCACTTTTTTCTCCCGCAGATCGCGGTGATTTTCGCAGATTTTCGACTAAAGTCGAAGGGGATTGATCCCCTTGGGCCAGACCGCCGGCTAAAGCACGGCGGAAATTGGCACCCCCCATTATCAAAAAAAATAACCACAGATCTTACAGATCTACACAGATAAAGCTTCGCTTTTGGATGAAACCGGATGTTTCACTTTGTTCAACATGACAAGGCAAAGCCTTCCTCTCTCTTGCCCATCAAATTCGGTTAACGCTTAACCTTTAACCCTTAATCATTTTTCACTAATCACTAACAACTTCATCATTCGATATTCATTTTTCGAAATTCGATATTCCAAAATACCCGTTCCCTAATACATTTTAACATCTCTTAGCTCTGCCCCTCGTAAATTGTATCCGCCCGGATGACCAGTCGGACAGGCCTCATCCCTGATCCTTCCTACTTTTCATTTAACCCTCAACAACCTCCCCCTCATCAATTCATCAATTAAACAATTAAACCTTTTCCTCCGCAGATCAAGCTTCGCTTTTGGAAGACGATATGATTTAGAAATAATATCCAAAAATATCTACCAATATCCATTAATATCACCTAGTACCCCAATCGCTCAAATTACTGGCGCCTTTAGGAAATAGTATTGTCTATTAACCATTTCCAAGCTAAAATTACTTCAATTTGATCTGGAATCTCTTCGCCTTTCAACTGATTGTCAGCCGTAATTAGAACACCTTTTTCAAGACCATAAGCTTTCATAGCTTCCAATAAACCATCTACTTCACGTTTTACATTAATGTCACTCAATTCATAAGCAACTTGAATTGCTGATGTAATTTCCAGTCCCTCTTGCACGATAAAGTCGCATTCCTTTTTACCACTGTGGTAAAACACCTCACGCTTCATTCTAAGCAGTTGGAGGAAGATGATCGTTTCCAATATTCTTCCTTTATTTTCTGAAAACCTAGATCCAAGCCGGTTACACACAGCGGGATCAATAGCATAAACCTTTCTGGAATTCATAATCTGCTTTTTGACAGAGTAATCGAATTTTTTTAAGTAAAAAAACAAGTATGAATGCTCTAAATAATCCAAGTAACTTTTAACTGAACTGGTACTCTTCACACCGGCAATATTTTGCAGTGTGGAATACGAAAATAATTTCCCAGAATTAGAAGCTAAGTAAAGTGCAATTTGCTTCAGCTCATTTACTTGAGAAATTCTATAACGGGCAATTATATCCCTGTACAAAATATCTTGAAAGTATTGATTAAGCAGTTCTAGATCCTCTTCCTGGACCACCAATGGAAAGCCTCCTAATTTCATATACTCTTGAAACTCCCCTTGGATCATACTTTTTGCTTTGGAAGATACTTTTTTGACATCTATAGATTTCCCCCTACACTTAAGATACTCTGCAAAAGAAAAAGGAAATAACGTAATGGTCTTGTTTCTTCCTGTAAGGCTTGTCGCAATTTCTGAACTTAATAGGTTGGCATTTGAACCTGTCACGTAAACTTTAAGACCTTTTTCATGGATCCGGTTCACGAATTTTTCCCAATTGGGTACATTTTGAATTTCATCAAAGAAAAAGACAGGTTCGGTTTTATAAAGCTCTAGATGCGCCAAATAAATCTGATCAAGTATTGAAGTTTGGGGTATAATACGTTCATCATCAAAGTTGAAATAGCAATAGTCCTGTTCAGCCAGTTCAAGTTTTTCTTTAATCAGATATAGCAGGGAAGATTTGCCACAGCGTCGCACTCCCGCTATCACTACGACCTGAACAGTCTTTAAAAAAGTGGTCAAATCTATATCCCTTTCAATCAATGGACGTTTTCGATTGAAATTATCCTTTTGATCTATCAATATTTGTTTGAGATTGTCTGACTGCATTTTTAATTGTTCTTTTATAACAAACAAATTTAATCAAATTTATTCTTTAAGAAAGAACAATTTTATCAAGAGCTAAATTCGACTGAAGTCGAAGGAGGACTGATCCCCATGAGCCAGACCGCCGGCTAAAGCGCGACGGAAATTGGCACCCCCGAATAACAATTAAAAATAACCACAGATGGCACAGATCTACACAGATAAAGCTTCGCTTTTGGAGGAAATCAGATGCCTCACTGCGTTACCATTGACATCGATCGGGGCGACACGTCACTCTGACGAAGGAAGAGTCTCCCATTGTTTAGGAGATGCTTCGACTCCGCAAGCTCCGCTCAGCATGACGAACCGCTACCGTCATTCTGAACGCAGTGAAGAATCTCCTACCATGTGGGAGATGCTTCGACTCCGCAAGCTCCGCTCAGCATGACGCGTAATTTTGTCATTATCCTTTCTGAACATTCCCTAAATGTTAAAATCTCAGGATGACGTACACCAACTGTCATTCCCTTTCTGTAAATGTCAATTTTAATAACTCGGCATGACAAGGTGAAGCATTCCTCTCTTTTACCCATCAATAATCACTTGATTTAGAAGACCCAGCCTTCTACGGCCCCTGTTAGTGTCTCCACTAACAGCTCTCTCTTGCCTAACAAATTCGCTTAACCTTTAACAATTAACTTTTAACAACCTACCCCTCATCAATTAAACAATCCCCTCCGTATTCGCCTCTTCTCACCCACGGCTCACAATCCTCTATCTCTTATCCACTTATCCCTCGGCCGTGCAATGGCCTTTGATTTACGATGACCATGGGTTGCGGCGCTTAATGGTTTGTGGTAATAAAAAGGTGGTTTAGCGCCTTACCCATGGCTACCAACAGGTAGCCCCCATGGGGCTATAATTTTCCTTACCCCTTGTGCCAGAGGCACAACCCATTGGTAGAAAAAATAAAGGTTGAGGGTCTATTCCGTCCTGTAGGGACGGCCCAGCTTCGCTCTGATAGAAAGGATTGAATTGGTCCAATATCCATAAGTATCCATCAATAACTAGTCCGCTCTAGCGGATACATTTAATATCCATTAAAAAACAACCATAGATAAAACAGATCTACGGCCCCTGTTAGTGTCTCCACTAACAGCTCTCTCTTGCCTAACAAATTCGCTTAACCTTTAACAATTAACTTTTAACAACCTTCCTCTCATCAGTTCAACAAATACACAATTAAACCCATCTCCCCGCAGATCAAGCTTCGCTTTTGGATGAAAGTAGATGCCTCACTGCGTTCGGCATGACAAGGCAAAGCCTTCTTCTCTCGTGCCCATCAAAAATCATTATACCCAATCCCATACCTTAGAAATCCAATCCTTCAACTTAGTCTAATTCCCATATTATTATATATTTCGCGAAGCATATTTCTACTATATTTCCATTTTAACCTACAATCGCTCAAGATCCCATATTGGAATCAATAACTTGGCTGACGTGCCGGATCCAATTTCTAATAATATCTATGAATATCTACCAGTATCCATCAATATCCCATCAACTTGACTTAGGGACCAATCCTTCAACTTAGTCTAACCCATATTTCAATCTTATCTCCACCATATTTCAATTAAACATCACCCCAAATCAGTTAATCAATTAAACAGTTAATCAATTCCACAATACATCAGTTAATCAATTCCACATTTTCACAATTCATCAGTTAATCAATTCAACAGTTCATCTATTCAACCTTCAAGCAAAAAAAAACCGCCTTCCGGCGGTCTTAATCAATTGTCTGTCATTTTTATTTTCCTCAGCACTTTTGCCTGTACCTGGGGTTTTTTCCTTTCTCTCTTCACCAAGACAGGTGGGCTCTCCGCATTGATTTTCTTTACCCTTTTTAGGGTAACTGCATCCAAGCGTAGTCCAATTAACACCGCAGAGAACAATACCAATGGAAGCATTACCATGTCATTTAAATCTCTACCCAGAAAAACTGCTCCTATAAAAATCACTTTGATGATCACCAGCAACAAAGTAACCTGATCGTGTCTTAATCCCATCCTCAAAAGAAAATGATGCACGTGGCTTTTATCCGGTGACATAGGTGATTTTCCTTTCACAGCACGCTTTAAGAACACCCTCAATGTATCATATATAGGCACGATCAACAAGGCTACTCCCGTGGCAATAGGTGCCGCAAATTTCACCCCATTTATTCCGCTCATGGTGCCGTCAATATCGATAAACAATACCGTAAGTATGGACAGGGAAAAACCAAGGCTCAAAGAACCTGTATCTCCCATAAAGATCTTGGCAGGATGCCAGTTGAAAATCAAAAAGGACATCACACCACCTAAAATGGCAAAGGAGAAGTAAGCATAAGCATCATATCCCACATCAAAAAACCACCAACCCAAAAATGCAAAAGACACCATACTGATGGATCCGGCAAGTCCATCCAAGCCATCTATAAGGTTGAAGGCATTGGTCAAACCGATGATCGTAATTAAGGTAAGCACATAAGAAGTGAATAAAGGGAGTTCATATACTCCCATCAGTCCGTACAGGCCTGTGATCCTTACATCGGCCATGATGATCACCATCAATGCTGCCACCACCTGGGCGCCCAGCTTTTGAGGGGCAGAAAGGTTGACCATGTCATCCCTCAATCCCACAAAAAACATCAGCCCAAATGCCGCCAACAGGAACCTGACTTCGACCAAGTCTTCATAAGGCAACCAGATCAGACAGGAAATAAAGGTGGATACTACAAAACCGATTCCTCCCATGGATGGTGTAAATCCGGTATGGATTTTCCTCCCTCCAGGAGTATCGGTCAATTTCATTTTTATCAATAATTTGATAAGAATCGGGTAGATCAGAAACCCAATCAGGAAAGCCGTTAGAATAATTTGAAAAACCAGCATAAAAAACTACTTATGACACAAATTTAAAGGGAAACATTTTCTAAAACCAATTTTCGAAGCAAAAATAATTAGAATAAAATTATACACTTTTTTAATTGTATTTTTTGAATAATTTCAATTATGCATTTTGAGCTTATGCAATCCACCTTTCATTCCAACTTTTTTGCATTTGTTAACAAATGTTAATGCAAAATCAGTGCCTTGATGGTTTTGGATTACTAAAAATGTTTATATTTCTTAAATGCTGTTTAACTGAGGAATTGATTAAAGATTATGAGTATCCGCTTGATTACACGTAGCCAATTATCGTTTTGAACCAGTTCTTTCTGCTAAATTCTGATCAAAAGTTGATTATGAAGCTACTTTTTCTCCCGATTTTCGGGACAGGCTTTAATGAAAAAGTAGCCAAAAAATCAAGAATTTCGAATTCCCGAAAAAAATCGGGACAGGCTCTATCCACGCTCAAGGCCTGCGCCGGCCCGGTCGAAATTCGTCCCACCCTCCAAGGTCTCATTTTACAGTTAATGGTAAAGTTGAAGCTTTGGTTCTTAAGGTTCAACGTGCAAATATCCGGATACTCATATTAAAGATTAACTGAAATCCAAACCTTAATCTTAAATCTTAAATCTACAATCTACAATCTACAATCCACAACCTGCGATTGTCAAAGGTTAACGTCCAACCCTTAACGTTTAACACTTAACGTTTAACGCTTAACGCTTAACCTTTCCCTTAACTTACTATTCACTCCTCACCCTTCCTCCTTCATCCCTCATCCATCCTCCTTCATCCTTCCTCCCTCATCCTTCCTCCTTCCTCCTTTCTTTCAGTTCCACAAATACACCAAACTCACCTGACCATGAAGGGAGTTGAGATTTTGGCCACGGGGAAACTCAGGGGTGGACGCAGGGTCAAGCTGCCACTGATAATTGCGGCCATATATAAACTGCAGCTTGGAACTGAACAAGAGTCTGTCCCACTGATGGTCAAACAATAGACCAAGAGATAGGTCCACCCAGGGGCGGTGTTCAGGATCGTCTAAAAATGCACGGTAAAAGAAGTCCTGCTGGTTCTCAAGCCGCTCGAAAAGCAAGCCAATTTTGTTGTAGTTTTCCACCATAGCCAGTTCCAGGGTCTGTACATTAGAACTTAAACCTAAGCCTACTCCCATGGGCATACCATAATTCCCAAAGCCCCTGGCACGGGTATGGGTATGCCAAGTCAACCCTCTATTATTGGTATTCCTCACATAGGTATTCACAGATTCGGTCTGCTGTACCATTTCTCCCCTAACTTGGATATACTTACCTCCCTGATCCAGAGGAAACAATTTTTTGAAGCCCATCAAATAGGCCCTGGCATGTTCAGGACTAATGGTCAGGTCCCTCCAATTGAATGGATGGTCTCTTCTTCCATATTCGGTGTACAATTCAAAATTGGCTTTGGGAAAAACCAACCTCACATAAGCAGTAGCTTGTTGATCAACACCTTCCTGATCAAAGTCAACGGTAGATCCTGTTTCATCAAAAAACTGTTCCTTTTGGAGTCCTTCAAACACCCGAAAATAATCTATAAACTCGTTCCCCATATTTTCTCTGTACACCTGAGCGGTACGGGTTACCCCTATCGTCAAGCCTGGTATCCACTTGGGAGAATAGATCAGATTGATCGCGTTCAAATATCGCCAGTCCCCTGAAAATGGTCTGGCAAAACGATCATTCAGTTCACCGTTCATCGAAGGTAAAATTCCCGAGTCTTCTACCCTTCCCATAATCAATTGGCCCTCAAAATTTCCCAGAAAAGTCTTAGCAGGTTTATGGGTATTCAGTGTAAGGTGTGGGAAACCCTGTGCATTGTTGGTGAAAATGAGGGCATTCCATTGACCTGGGCCCCACCAAAGATTCCTGGTGGAAACACCAATTTCAAAAGCACCAAAAACTGCTGTAAGGCTGCTTTGTCCCCATGAGAATCCAGCCCTTCCCAAGGCTGATAAGTCTTCGGGATAGTCTCCATTGTTCCAGAAAAAGAACTTAGCCCTATTTACAGGATCAGGAAAATCCGAAGGAAACCCTGAATAAGGCCTAAATTGACTGGCACGGAACTCCGGCTGGATTTGAAATCTCAAAAATCCCAACTTGACAAATACCCCCGCTGAAGCATATTGCTGAAAGCCCCTATTGGTCGGAAGGCCATAAGCCCCCCATCCATAGGGTCTGGCTCCATTAAATCTGGTCATGGCCAGCACCGGTAGTGCTGCAAACTCAAACCCCAGTTTGTTTAAGAAAGAATCACCAACATCTAATTTCCATAAAAGGTCATCCCCAAAAGTAAGCGTCCGGTTCGCAAAAGATTGAGGGACTGAGTCCAGTCCAAAAAGCAACTGCGACCTTCTTGCGTTTTCCTCAAGGATGGGATAACCTACAGGTAAGAATTGTGCCTGTGCCTGAAAAACAAAAAAGATAAGCACCAGGCTTATCCATTTCCAATTCAATAATTTGCACCATTCAATCATCTCAATTATATTAACTTTAATTCTTCCAAGAGGCTAGCTGCTATTTTTTTCCGCTGAAAATCCCAGGCCAATTTCCGGCATCCTTCGATATAAGGTTCTAAATCACAAGTCACCCCACAAAGCCTTTCCAAAGCTTCCATAAAGGAATCCTGATTTTCAGGTTCAAAAACCTCTCCCGCATGATATGCTTCTATCATTCCTTTTGTCTCTCCCTCCAAACCAAGTAGAATGGGCTTTTCAACAGCTGCTGCTTCAAATATCTTGGAAGGAATTACCGTCTTGAAGGTATCGGATTTTTTCAGGTTTACCAAGGCTATATCCATCAAATTTAAGTAATCCAATACTTCCTCTTTGGGCACTGAATCTACGAAGATTACATTGGTAATAGATTCCTTTCCTGCCTTTTCCATCAACTCATTTTTCTGAGCACCATCACCCACAAACATGAAAACCAGGTCGGGACGCTTGAGCTGAAGCGTGTTGGCACAGTCCAGAATAAATGACAGACCATGAGCCATGCCATGCGTACCGATGTAGGATATCACCCTTTTCCCTTCCAAATTGTATTGCTTTACCAGATCAGGATTTTTTGCGGCTGGCCTGTATTTATCCAATATCACCCCGTTTTTGTAAACCTTGATCTTTTTTGCAGGTATGCCTTTTGCTTTGATTTTTTCTTTAAAAGTGTCCGTTACCACCACCAATTTATCAGCGGACCGGTACATGCGGAGCTCTAGCCATTCCAAAACAGCAATCACCGCCTTATTGCTCATTGCCCCTACCGCAATAATGGACTCCGGCCATAGATCTCTTACTTCCATTACCCATTTCTTTCTTTTAAAAACAGACAATTGCCAAGCTGCCACAGCAGTAAAAAACTGAGGGGAAGTACCAATAATTAAATCGGTCTTTTGAAGTAAACCAGCCCAAAAGGCTGAGAAACCAAAACTGAGGTAATCCAGTATCCTTCTGATCGTGCCTGAATTTGCAGAAATATAGGACCAAACCCGGATTACCTGAATCCCATCTATTTCCTCCTTTTGGTAAAGTTTGTTTTTGTATCCTTCAAATACAGCTCCTTTAGGGAAATTTGGCGCACAGGTGATGATGGTAACTTCTGCACCCTTTTTCACCCATTCCCTACAGTGCTCATAAGTCCTGTTGGCAGGTGCATTGATTTCCGGTGGGAAATTGTCTGTCAAAAATAAAATCTTCATGGATTTTTATATATCCTGGTTATTAAAACATTACTCTCTAATCTGATCACAAGCTTTTGGGCTTTTTTCAATAAATTATACCCCAAGGCTTGTTCGTAATTGTCCAGGGTAATACTGGATGCTCCTAGTATTTCAAGCAATACACTTTTATTTAATAAAAATCTATGTTCATCCACAGGTTCCAAATCCACTTCATAGTGAAAATGTAAATGTGCCTCGGATTTTTGAAAAGGTCCCTGAAGCTCATCCCTAATAACATAACCCGACTCATCACATTGAAAGCCCCTCTGATGAAGGCATTTGCCGTAGCCATCATGAATGCCAATGACTTCATCGGGCCTGTCTTTTTCAAATGTCACTTTGGCCCGCTTGCCTACCCTAAATCCTGCCCAAACCTCAGAGGAGTTTTGGTCCTCTATACAAACCGTATTATGGGCTGCTGTCGATCGCTCCCAATCTCTTCTTGGAGAAATATTATATGTGGAAATGCCGGGGTCCACGATCAGCGGAATTCCTCCATCCTGCAATACAAATGAAAAAGTATCCGCATGGGCATGACCTGGTTGATAGCTGGGTTGAATGCCTTCTACATCAGCGATCAATACCATATTTTCCATCTCCATTCTTCTGTACCCTGAAGCTCCTAGTGATATGCCCTTGGCAGTTTCAATTCCAAGTTCATTTGATATACCTTTTAAGTGCTTCGCTGGGAGAGCAATCTTTTCCGTGCTGTCATTGAAATAGGGAAAACTTCCATCCTCAAAAGTCATCTGCTGCATCCAGGCCAACATATTTCCGGCACAGGTTTTCAAAGTCTGATTCAACACAAAACTTACAGGAGTGTAGTGATAGGCTTCCAGTACCCTAAAAAGAATGATCTGATGATACATGGGGGCCAGTTCGTAATGGGCTCCGTCGGGTAGGATTTGCTCCTCCAACTCTTGGGACAAAAGCTTTTGGGCTTTGGCAATCCAGTTTTTGTTGTCAAAATAATGGGCTGCCATCCAAAGGGCAAAGGCATTCTCCAGAAGGTGATTGGCCAAGAGGTGATATTCCAGGTTTTGGGAGAGGTAGTTGGCTTCTGCCTGCAAGTACCGCTTAATCGCAGCTGCATCTTCCTTTTGAAGTTCATGGCTTTCCAAAAAGCGGATGATATTCATGATCCTCAAAGAAGCCGGATAAGGTTCCAAAGGAAGCCTCCCATCCCAAAGCCAGGAATACAGGTCCAAAATCAGCTTGACTTTTATGGAAGTATCCAGGGATTCCAACTTCAAGTAATCCAGGTACTGAAGATTATAATTCCAGAGTTTGCCGTGGCTTTGGTCGTTCCAATCTACCTTAAATCCAAATTTATTTTTCAGGTTCAGAAAGTGAAACAAGTATCCATCTGTCTCCACTTTCAGCTGATCCCCATGGGGCATTACTTTGAAAAAAGACAGTGCATTTGTCTGCTTTTCTTCCATCTCATAGGCCTTCAAAGGCTTCTTGGGTAGTAACCTGTTCTTTACCTGATAAACCGCCTGAATGGGTTTGAGGTAAGAAAGGGTATGGAGTAAGGTTTTAATTTTCGGCAATTTGAATCTGTATAAAAAAGTGCTTTTCTTAGACCTAGAGATTTTTATTTCACGCAATAGTTTCTCGCAACGGTTCTTTATTTCTCGCAGCGGGCGCAGCGATTATTCGCAACGAGCGCAGCGTGAGTAATTTCTATTTTCCGTTGCGTTCGCTGCGTATTATTCTCTGCGTTCGCCGCGAGAAATTGCGTTGCGTGCGCTGCGTGAAACAACAAATCAATCAATCGTCACCCAAGCACCGGTCTTCAAACTCTCAATAGCTGCAAAACTAGCTTTAGTAGTATTCACCAATTCATCCATTGGGATAATGGCTTCCCCTCCCTTTTGAACAGAATTGATCAATAAATCAAACTGATTTTGATGCCCCTTATCCTGCTTGGAAGAGGCAGAACTGAAATTCTTAAACCCATAGCCCTTCAGCTTTCTCCAATTGTCCATCACCAAAGTCCTGTCCTGATGGAAAACCTCCACCCGCTCCTTGGAATAGGCTTTGGAACCATTGGCAAAATAGTTGATTACCGCATTGGTTCCGTTTTCATATTTTAAAAGTATGCTGGCATTATCGGTATTTTCCTCCGGATCGGTACCCATGGCATTCATGCAAACGGCCTTGACCTTGGAACCACAAAGAGAAGTGATCAGATCAATAAAATGGCAGGCTTCCCCTATGATCCTTCCCCCTCCTACTTCCATGTCATGCACCCATACATTGGCAGGAATAAAGCCCGCATTCATGGTAGCTGTGATGTTCATAGGGGTATTTCCTGAACCCAAGGCCTTTTTCATCTGCAAAGCCAAGGGAGCAAAGCGCCTATTGAATCCCACAGAAACTGTCTTACCTGATTCCACATAGGCCTCCAATACTTTATCCAATTCTTCTTGAGTCAGCGCCAATGGCTTTTCCACAAAAACATGTTTCCCTGCATTCAGCGCTTCCACTACCATGCTTGCATGGGCATTGTGTCTGGTGGTCACCATCACCAAATCTACTGCCGGATCAGAAAAAATCAGTTTGTTATCCGTAGTAGACTGGGCCACATCGTACTTCTTGGCCAGGGTAGTTCCGGAAAGACCTCCTGAGCTGGAGATAAATTTCAGGTTAGCAGGTGTCTTTTTCAGGCAGGGCAATATCATAGCCGAAGTGAAATTCCCGGCTCCTATGATCCCTACTACCCCTTTGCTTCCTGCAAAGGAATGGCTCTTCAGGGCAACAGAACGCTGAGGATCTGTATTTTTCTCAGGGTACACCAAGATAGAGGCTATGGACTTGCTGTTCCCCATGTCCCCGTATATCTGCTTGTATTCAGACAAAGGTACCCGCTCAGTAATCAATGGACCCACCTTTACGGACTGAGTAGATATGGCCTGAAGGATGGCTTCGAAGTTTCTTTTTTCTGTCCAACGCACATAAGGAAGCGGATAATCCTGCCCTTTCTGCTCATAAGACTCATCATAGCGACCTGGGCCGTAGGAACAGGAAACCTGGAAAGTCAGCTCCTTTTCAAAAAAGTCAGCGCGGGAGATATCAAGTCCTATCACTCCCACCAAAACAATCCTTCCTTTCTTTCTGGACATCTTAGCAGACTGGGAGATAATTTCATTACTTTTATTGGAGGCAGTGATGATCACTGCATCAGCCCCAACACCCTGTGTGGCACTGGTGACATAAGCGACTTGGTCAGTTCCTTCACCTGGATTTACCGCATCTATACCCAAAGACTGGGCAAGGGCCACCTTGGAGGGATCAAAATCAAAGCCTATCACTTGACATCCATTGGCTTTCAAAAGCTGTGCGGTGATCAAGCCTATGAGGCCTAATCCAACCACCACCACAGACTCCCCAAACGTAGGATTGGCTAAGCGTATGCCTTGCAGCCCAATGGCTCCGATGACGGTAAAGGCAGCTTCTTCATCACTGACATTATCAGGGATTTTGGCCACGAGATTCTTGGGAACAGATACATATTCCGCATGATGTCCATTGGAAGCGACACGGTCCCCCACCGAAAACTCCGCCACTCCTTTTCCTACGGCTATGACCTTGCCTACATTACAGTAACCCAAGGGAAGAGGCTGTCCCAATTTATTAAATACCGCATTGATGGTAGGCTGTAAGCCATCCGTCTTGACCTTATTGATTACCTCCTTGACCTTATCCGGCTGCTGCCTGGCCTTTTCCAAAAAGTTAGCCTTTCCAAACTCCACCAACATGCGCTCCGTACCCAAGGACACAAGGCTTCGAGAAGTCTGTATCAACACCTGCCCCGGCTTCACCAAAGGTGCCGGTACTTCTTCTAAAATGGTATCTCCGTTCTTAAGGTCTTGTATGATTTGTTTCATTGTAATTTCTAATTGTGGCTTTTAATAAATTATCCCAAATCCAGATATTTGACTTTATATCAAATTTTTCTTTCACTAATTTTTCAGCATTAACCCTCATCCGTAAATAGTCATTAGATTCCATGTGAAGAATTTTTGATACAGTCTGCATAATGGAAGAAGGCTGATTATCTATCCAAAAACCAGCATCATATTCTTTCAATAACTCCCAAGGAGTCCCAAAAGATGCAACAACTGGTGTACCTTGAGCTAATGACTCAATAACAACATTTCCAAAATTTTCAGACTTAGATACTAAAAACAAAAATTTAGCATTTGCAAGAAGTTTATTTTTCTCATCTCCATTTACGGGACCTAAAAATTTAACCTTAGCTTGAAGCCCTCTGTCTACTGTAAGTTTCCTAATTCTGTCTAAATAACCATTTTCTGCCTCAAAACCAGCTATTCTAAACTCAAATTTTGAATTTTTAAAAGTTTCAAAATCCAAAGCTTCAATAATATTATCTATTGATTTGATTGAATGTATCCTCCCAAGAAAAAGAAAATAATCTCCAACATTTGAATCTACTTTTGGAGGTAAAATCATAAAATTAGGTATTTTAGATACCTTCACGTGTTGAAAAACATTCCTAATATCTTCTACTTCCTGATTACTTGTGGCATGAAAAGTTATATTATTAGGGTACAAAAGCTTTGAGAATTTAATCCTTAATACTTTTGAAAAACTCTTATATTCTAAAGCTGAATAAGAAAATTCGCCTCTTGGAGAAATTATGACAGGCTTCTTAAATAATTTAGCCAAAATCACACAGAACATAGAGGGTAAATAAAAAAAGCTTGAAAGAATTAAGATATCTGCTCTTGGAACTTCCCTAAAAAGACTACCCAAAAGTCTAAAAGGTAATTGCCAAAACCTGTAGGAATAATAAATAACTTGAACTCCTTCCAATTCTATTTTAGTATTGCAGGGTAAATCCGAAACACCTTTCATGGTTGTAACCACAGATGGCTCGTAACCTATCTTTTTCAATTCCTTAGCTAACCAAAACAGGGTACTACTGGGACCTCCAACTTGTGCTGGGAAAAACGACCCAATGGGAATTAATATTTTCATTATTTTTTCTTACTCGACAAGAAATAATTAAAATAAGAGATTGGCCAAAAAGGCTCTAAATGCCTTCTATTAATAATTTTACCTTGCTTTGAAAAATAATACTTATAATTCGTTCCACTAAAAATATATTTATGATATTTTTTTGATATTTCAAAAGCAGCATCTGGAAAGGAGTTGAAATTACCATATGGCCAGGCAAAATAATCAACTTCAGTAGCTAATTTATTTTTAATGATTTCATTATTTCTTGCAATTTGATATTCTAATTCATCAGTATTTAGCATACTTAAATCAAAATGATCTAAAGTATGAGAACCTATTAAAAAACCAGCGTCATTTAATTTCGTAACCTGATCCCACGACATAGGTCTCTTTTTTGAGTTATGGATTCTGCGGTTAAACTCATTTTGGTATTCTTGATTAGAATCAATGTAATTAGCGTTGATGAAAAAAGTTGCCTTTAGGTCTAATCTATCAAAAACAGGTGAAATCAAAGTATAACATTCCTCAAAACCATCATCAAATGTTAATGAAAAATACTTATCATTATTACCATTTTGGCCTTGATCGTTTATCAATTGGACAGCTTTAGGAAGGGAAATAATGTCTCCATAATTAAGCAAGTGTTTCAACTTTTTTTCAAGAGCTCTTGCATTTTCAACTTTGCTAGTATCTTTTGAAAGATAATGTGAGTTAATTATATGAACTCCATTAGCAGGAGTACAAAAACTTCCAAGAGAGTTAATGAACAAACTCTTTAGTAACTTTTTCATTTAAACTGGCATTTGAATGTGTTTTTAGAAGCGATATCTTCCTTCTAAGTAGCAGTGCTATTGCTATAAATGTAAAAAAAACAACAGAAAATCTATTTTTTGTAATAACAGGTGCTCCTAAAGATGCTATAACTGTATATATCATTAATTGACAAAAAAACACCCTTCCTTTCCAATCTTTAAATTTATAAAAATAAATAAGTAATTTTAATTTCATTCCAACGAATAAAAAAAACCATAAAAGTCCACCAATAAGTAGTATTTCTAAATAAGCATTGTCAACTACACCATAATTCCCAAACCCTTTTCCAAAGGGAAGACTTTCAACTACCAATTCATATCTTGTTTGGATGGTTCCCTCACCAGTTTCAGAAAATCGAGTTCCAGAATATGTCCTTAAAACATCATCACTCTGGTCTGGAACTAAAAGCCTATTTAATCTATCAAACCCACTCCAGTTTGGAGCTATTAACATTATTGAAAAATATGTGACTGTCACTAACACCATTACTCCAAAAAATGAACTAACTAATTTCTTTGGATTCGAAAAATCGAATACAAAAATTAAAAACAAAAGTATGCCTAAGATAAAAGCTTTTGAAACAGCTAAGATTCCCCCAGCAACTATTAAAATAGTAAAGGTATTATAATAAAAATTATGTTGATTAATTCTTCTTAAATATCCATAAGCAAAAAGAGCCAGAGAATACATTAGTCCAGACTCAAAAGGTGACCCAAAAATACCTGTATATCTTCCCATCTTAAGTGACCTTAGGGAAACATTCCCCCTTAATTCATCAGCTGCTGGTTGAAACTTGCTAAAAATACTTACATTTCCAGTAAGCATACTATAAATTGTAAGTACAGAAACTATCGCACAAAGAACAATTAAGAATTTAGAAATTCCAGACAATGATTGCTCTAAAAATGAAATAGATTGATTTCTAAAGAAATAATAAACTACAAAGAAAGCAGAAAAACCTAATGTGAACCTGTCAATTTGTCCAATTACATACTTACTTAAAATATTTGAACCATTTAGTGACCCTAGTAAATATGCATAAGCCATAAAAATAATGAATACAAAGCTAACTTTAATTAAAATGGAGGATTGTTTACTTTTTTTAAGAAAAACCAATTCTAATATGCAGTAAAGCAAAAATGTATAAACCAAAATATGTTCAAATCTCAATCCAAAAGAGGTCAGATAAATCCCAAAACTAGAAATAACAAATAAATTTGGGGTATTGTATCTTGAAAAAAAAGTGCTTTTCATTTTATATAGTATCTAACCACATGGGTTGGAATCTTAACTCCGCTGGATCAATTTCTTTGTTTAGACATATTCCCACAAATTTAATCTGATTAGGGACTTTAAAAAAACCATTATTCAATATAATGTTAGAATTTTGATAAATAACACTAATAAAATCAACCCTATATTCCTTAATTAATTCTTTTTTTAAAGTATTTATATCCTTTTTGGAAATCTGATTTTTTGCGTAAACGATTTCAGCTTCTTTTAATGATCCTCGAACTTTCAATTTAAGAACAAAAAAATTATTTATAACTTTATTTGAAACATAAGTCTTGGAAGAATTGGAATTAAATCTCCAATTAAAATACTTTTCATCTATCAACAACTCACACTTTTCTGAAAAAGCTAGTGTTCCATTATTTTCAAATTGGCATGAGTTTTTGTTAGATACTTTTCCCATATTTTTTCCATTTTTCCTTGATAATAAGAATGATTTTATAATATTAAAATAATTGACAGGAAATACATACCTATTTAACTTTGGGAAATCTATCCAACCCAGTTTTAAATACCCTGGATAACTATTATTATTTGGAAAATTTAATATTACATCTACATTTTGCTTTTTTGCTTCCTCAAGAGCTAACAATGTGAGTTTTTTAAAAAAGCCCTTACCTCTATAATCAGGATGCGTTGCAGTATCACATGGTTGATATCCAATAAATGTTTTACTAGAGATAACAAAATTCATTCTCCAAAATGCTCTAAAGGCTATTAAATTGTCACCTTCCTTCGCGTAAGAAATGATTGATGGACCATGAGGATTATCTAAATGTTTTCGCTTTAGCTTCTCTTTAGAGTGATCTGAATTTGGGAAAACTAAATTTAAAAGATTTTCTATTTGAGATAATTCTAAATCATCTGAAAAAAAATCAACGTGAAATGTAGCACTCATTCTAATATACTTTGATAAAGTTTTATATACTCTTTTGCAACTTTTTCTATATTAAATACAGAGTTTACTCTGTCAAAAAGATATTTACCATACTCCAACCTCAGGCTTGAATTTTTTACCAACTCAATCAAAATATTAACAAACTCATCTATATTATCAGGATTGAATAAAAACCTTTCACCAAACTCACCAACTTGCATAATATTTCCTGGAATTTTAGAAGCTGCTATAGGCAAACTAAAAGACATAGCCTCTAATAAAGCATTTGAATTACCTTCAAAATAAGATGGCAATACAAATAATTGAGCTCTAGACAAGCTAGGGCCAATTGGAGTTACATGTCCATGAAATGTAATATATTCGTTTAATTTATTTCTTTGAACTAATTCCAATAATTCATCTTTTAAAGGTCCATCACCGTAAATGTCTAGATGAACTGAAAAATCAGGAATTAACTTTATAACTTCTTTCCAAGCATTAATCAAGTTTTTAATTCCTTTTTGAGGCTTTAATCGTCCAACAAAACAAACATTAACTTGCCCATTTAGTACATTATTCTTTTCAAAAGAAACTGGATTTATTTCGATGCCATTTGGTATTAAATTTATTTTATTTGAAGGAATTCCGACCTTTAACAGTTCAGATTGGCTCTCTTTTGTAAGACAAACAATCCTTGTACTTAATGCTAAGATCTTAAGTCTAAGCATTCCTAAAACACTTTTCTTCATTCCCAAGACCCCTCTATCTCCTGAATTTGGAATTTTTGAAACGACTGGAATATTTTTCTTATAAAAATATAAATGAATTAACCCCGTTAAAAAACTATTTGAATGAAAATGAACAACATCAAAATCTCCTAAAGCTTTTAAGGTTGGAAGTAAGTTAAAAAAAGAAAAAAAGATTGAACTTGCATTTATCTTTCCACCTTGGATTGAATTGTACTTAAGCCAATTGGGTCGAACTATTTTAACACCTTGATAAAATTCCAATTCTTTTTGTTTTGAATCAAAATTTGATGACAAAACAGTGACATTTAATCCTTGCCTTGTAAGCTCCTTTGATAAAATAAGAGATTGCTTTTCTAGCCCACCTTTAATGGGGAAAGGAAATTTGGGGACAACAAATAGAATTTTAAGCATCAGTAATTATTGTTCTAAATTTTTCTTCAAATTGAATAACATTAACTTTTGAAGAATAATTTTCCCTAAAATATTCTAAAGCCTTACTTGATACAATCTTAAGTTGGTCAGAATGAAGAAAAACATATTCTAACTTCTTTGCCCATAGGTCAAGCTCATTTTTAACCAAAAAGCCATTTTCTTCATCCTTTATCAAAGAGTTTAATGGTGTTACATCTGACGCTAAAACAGGAACTCCTATTGACATTGCCTCAATTA
Organism: Arthrospiribacter ruber; assembly: GCF_019343195.1. Taxonomy (GTDB): domain Bacteria; phylum Bacteroidota; class Bacteroidia; order Cytophagales; family Cyclobacteriaceae; genus Arthrospiribacter; species Arthrospiribacter ruber. Next base: position 275,272 of record NZ_RPHB01000001.1, on the reverse strand, counting down.
TTACTTTTCCTAACCCTTCGTAATCACAACAGTGTACTAGTAAGTCTTGACTACTTAAAAATTCCCAAAGTTTATTTTGTTCAAGAAAAGGAATAAAATTTATCTTATCTTGAATTTTTAGTTTTTGGGTTAATTCTATTAATTTATCTTTATTCGAACCTTCACCAACTAAGGTTAAATGTATAGGATTATCCTTAATAATTTTAGCTACACTATAAATCAATAAATCTTGTCTTTTTTGATATTTTGAGAATCTTGAAACCATTGTAATATTAAAATCCTTACCAGTTGGAGAATATTTATATGGATTCTCTTCAACTCCAATATCTCCAAATAAAATATCATTCAAAGCTACTTTAGTTTCTAGAGAATTAAGACTTTCATTAAATAATTTAAACAATTCTTCATGAATAAAATTTACGCAATCAACAGAGTTAAAAATCTTTAAATATAATTTTTTCTTTTTTGAGGATTTTAAAGATTCTTCATACCATTTTAATCCAGCCATCCTTAAAACTATTTTAAAATTTAGAAATTTGGAAAGCATTAAAAAACTTAAATTTGACTGAATATCGTATGAATTATAAACAATATTCACTTTGTACTTGGTTATTATAATTCCCGCAAAAAAAGAAAATATAAAGTCCGAAATCCACCTAAATAGGAAATTACGTTCTCTTCCTTTAATATATGGGATTTTACAGTAATTAAAATATTCATTGTGATCAAAATTATTATTACTTAACTTTTCATTTGTCACATATAAAACATTGATCCTCCTTTTAGATAACTCTTGGGCAAGAAGATAAATTGAAGATTCAGCTCCACCAAATGTTTTTCTTGAGAAAATAGATTTTCTTGAGAAGAATAATACTGTCATTTTATAAGCAAGATTAAAAATTAGTTTGAAATTAACTGCATTCTTGAAAATTGATCTTTTATAAAATTATCTGAGCCTTCTAAAACCAAATTAAAAATTGGGTCAGATTTTATTTGATAATTAAAAGCTTCAAAATAAAATTGGTATGCAGGTGAATTTAAAATTACGGAAAATTTTTCCTTATTAAAGTTATTTTCTCTAAAAATAGCTAAATGTATTCCATGATGTGGCCTAAAGTCTAAAGATTTGTAGTTTTCAAAATCCAAAGAATTAGGTTCAGAATATTGACCAAAAAGATCTACATTATAACCAGATTCTTTAATTATCCAATATAACATTGGCTCATCTGAAAATCCTTGAAATTCATTCAAATAAGAATTATCTAACAACATTTCTTTAAGGAGATCTTGAGCCTTTTTTACCCTTAAAAAGTATTCATTTGGAACAACAAAATGTAAACCTGTAAATCTATTTTCAACTACTCTTCCATTGAAATATTGTCTTAAAGTATTAATTAAACCAAAACTATCAAATCTTTTTTTAATAGTTTTTAGCTCTCTGTTATCTGTAATTTTTTCCCTTTTTACATTGCTGAAAGGTAATTCAAACTTTTCTATATGATTCTTATGCTGAGAGTGTAGCGGTATTGGTTCTCTAAGGTAAAAAATGTCGATATCTACGTAATACAAAAAATCAAAATCTAAAAAATAATCTTCATAAATTACCCACCTTAAAGCAGAGCCTTGCTTTCTCTCTAAATTATCAAATTCACTAAAGTAGTTTTCAACTAATTTAAATTCTCCTAAATCTTTAATTATTTTTAAAAGACTTTGAACTTTATTGCTCAATTCTCCATGTATGAAAATTATTGGAACATAGTCAGGATAGGCTTTTTTTAAAGAATATAACAATAAAGGAATATAACTTTTGTACTTATCTCCAAATACGAAAGTAGTTACGCAAACTTTTTCTTTTGTTTTAATCATGATATTTTGTTTTTATTTCTCCAAACTTTCTCACTATTAAAAATAATATGACATAAAAAAATATATGAGAAAGACTAAATGCCGCAATAGCTATTAGATCATCTTTAGTTAAAACAAATGCAACAACAAAAATTGTAACTCTTAATAAGGATGTCATAATTTCATAATACAAGAAAACTTTTTGCATCCTATAAACTGGAATAGCAGTCATAGTTGGTTTCATACAAAATCCCGAATAGAGCCAAAGACTAATCCATCTTGAATATTCTCCAGCTCTCAACCATTCATCCCCATATACAAAAGAGAAAAGTTCAACCCCAAAAAAAAACAAAAAACCATATGGTACTGAACCAACTAAAAATAAATAAAGTGTTGCTTTGGTAAGACCATCTTTAAGGTTCCCTCCTTTATGTTTAATTTCCGCGAACTTTGGATATAAAACATCTCCTATTGACTTACTTATTAAAATAGCTGGGAGCTTTATTATTTTTTTTGATAATGAATAATATCCTGCCGATATAGGTCCAAAAAAATAACCTAAAAGGAGAATCGGTATATTTTGCGACAAATTAAAAAAAAGTGTTTGTGGAGCACGATATTTAGGAAAGTCAATATAATCCTTTATAGAATTATATAAGTTAGATCTAGATCTAAATTTTAAGATACTATTAAAATTAATTGAATATCCAATATTTTTCAAAGAATTAAAAAACTGGAGTGATTCAACTATTTTTGCGGAAATAGTAATAGCTATTAAAACAATACCAGATGGAGAAATTAATCCAGAAAAAGATTTTACTGAATTTTGAAAAATAGATTGAACTATTGTTATTCTTGCATTTGCTTTGAACATTTTCTCAGAAATCTGAATTTGATTGAAAACCAATACAAGTCCGCTAAAGAAAAAAAAGAACGGAATTAAAACTAGAAATTTTTTTATATCTGAAAGATTAAATTTATCTGCGATTTGATTTGAAAAAATCCCAAAGATCACTAATAGAATAAAACTTGTAAATGAAATTATAAATAATAAACTATGTAGAAGTCTTACCTTAATTATTTTATTTTGAATTAATACTAATGCTTGTTCCAAAGTAAAAGTTGAAAATACACTAACTAAACCATAAACAGATAAAAAAATTCCAAGTTTACCAAGAGCATCAGGACCATATAATCTCGCAATTATAGGTGAAAATATTAGACCTAAAATTTGGGCAGAAGCAGCTCCAGAAGCAACTATTAAAACGTTTTTAAAAGTTTTACTTTTAAAAATTTTAAACATTTACTAAATTTATCTAGGATTTAAGCTAAAAAAACAGGATTATTCACACCATCAAGTATCACTATTTATAGCTAATACCCAATCCCATAATGGTCGAAACCTTGAGACTTCAGGTATTTTTTATCATAGATATTTCTTCCGTCAAATACCACCTTGCTCTTTAATAGTTTCCCAATAGCTTCCCAGCTTGGGATTCTGAACTCTGACCATTCGGTCACCAATAACAATGCATCTGCATCTACGCAGGCATCATAAGCATCACTGCTGTAGGTCACTTTATCAAAAATATAATGTTCTTTGGCCTCTTCCATTGCCTTGGGATCATAGGCTTTGACTTTTGCTCCAGCGGCTCTTAATTCATCTATAATTACCGCAGCAGGAGATTCTCTCATATCGTCTGTATTGGGTTTAAAACTCAAGCCCCACATAGCAAAAGTCTTACCCGAAAGGTCTTCTCCAAAATGGGATTTCACCTTGGCAGCCAAGACATATTTTTGATCCTCATTTACTTCTTCGACTGCCTTTAGCACCCTCAGCTCATGTCCATATTCCGCAGCTGTTTTTACTATGGCCTTGACATCCTTAGGAAAACAGGAACCTCCGTATCCTACACCCGGAAATATAAATTTGTTGCCAATTCTAGGGTCTGTGCCTATGCCCTTTCTTACCATATTGGCATTGGCCCCTACCCTTTCACATAGGTTGGCAATATCATTCATAAAGGAAATCTTCGTAGCCAACATGGCATTGGCGGCATATTTGGTCATCTCTGCTGAAGGAATATCCATATAAATAATCCTTTCTCCGCTTAATTGAAATGGCTTATACAACCTCTGCATGATTTTTTCTGCCCTTTCATCATCCACACCTATTACAATCCGGTCTGGCTTCAAGAAATCCTCAACTGCTGCTCCTTCTTTTAAAAATTCAGGATTTGAGGCTACGGCAAAAGGTAAATCAGAACCTCTCTTTTTTAGGGCATTGCTGATTGCATCCCTTACTTTCTCCCCTGTGGTTACCGGTACCGTACTCTTTGTAGCAACCACAATATAATCACTCATATGAGTACCTATCTCATCTGCCACAGCCAATACATATTGCAAATCCGCCGATCCATCTTCACCTGGAGGTGTACCGACCGCAATAAATGCTACTTCTGAACCTTGGATGGCCTCTCCCAAGTTAGTGCTGAAATGAAGTCTGCCACTCTTGAAGTTTCGGACCACAATCTCTTCTAAGCCTGGTTCGTAGATGGGCATTATCCCATTTTTCAGCTTATCAATTTTCTTTTGGTCAATATCCACACAGGTAACATCAATCCCCACATCAGCAAAACATGCTCCTGATACCAAACCTACATAACCAGTTCCTACTACTGTAATTTTCATTGTTAAAAATTTATGATTTAATGTTTAAAATGGATTTTAATTTTTAGACACAAGACATAAGACGCTAGGCATAAGATTAGAAGGGATAGTTTAACGCTTAACGCTTAACATTTAACTCTTAACTCCTCACTATTCACTCCTTCATCCTTCATCCCTCATCCTTCCCTACTCCCCTCCTCAATACATCAATCCAAAATGCCAGAGCGGAATGGTATTCAAGTAGCCGCTTTCTATATCGTCTTTGACCAGGTATCCCTTTTGGGCTGATTTGATCTGTTTGATGCCTTTGTCTTTTCCTCCAAGCTCAAATTCCATGTCATTCACCTTAAAATCACCAAGAGATGAAGTCCAGACTTGGTGGCTTACTTTCAGTTGATTGAGAAAAAAGGTCTCCCGGATATTCCCCTTATTTTGGTTTTCTCCCGCCAGACTGTACACCAGATTGGTATTGTCCAGGTACACTTTATCAACTTTGCCCAATGCACGAATACCTGCTGTTTGACCTCTCAATTGTGCCACCATTCCTGCTTCTTCCATATAAAGCAGGTAGTCGGCTAACTTGAAAACACTATTTTGCACTATGACAGTGCATTTTTTGATGGATTTTGCACTATGGGAGTGCGTTTTTTTTAAGATGTGAGATATGAGACACAAGACGCTAGACATAAGATTAGAAGAGAGAGACGAGAAGCGAGAAAGGAGAGAAAATATTTTTCGAGGAAGCAGCATCAGCTTAACTCTGCCCCTCGTAAATCGTAAGTCGTATTTCGTAAATGAGATGTGAGACATAAGACGCTAGACATAGGATTAGAAGGGATAGTTTAACGCTTAACATTTAACTCTTAACTCCTCACTATTCACTCCTTCATCCTTCATCCTTCCCCACTCCCTTCCTGAATACATCAATCCAAAATACCAGAGCGGAATAGTATTCAGGTAACCCATCTTTATATTGTATTTGATTAGGTATCATTTTGTTATAATAAACGAGCCTCGATAATAATTGAAACCCCCTAACTATCATATAGCTTAGTTTAAATACTGTTTGACTTCACTAACAATTGTTGACTTAACCTCTTCCCATGAAGTATTTATTATCATTCTAGGCGACTCTTCCAAATCTGCATCTTCAAAATAAGTGAGGCTCTTGAGAACCAGAAAAGTCGATCCATCACCATATTTTTTATTATAAAATTCCATGAGATCCGAAAACTGAAACTCCTTCAATAAAAAAAACAAGTCTATGAAATCTTTTTTACTCCCACGACCGGATATTGCATTAAGTTTCATCGCTCCTATATCACTCATATGAGCCAATCGCAAATTTTCGTAAATTTTTGGAGCTCTTAACCAGGGGTATCTGTAATTGACAAAATCAACTTTTATTCCATCTACACTATATACAAGGATATTTTTGCTTTTTTTTAAAATCTGTACCTTCCCCAAACTCGATAAAACTTCAGAAATTTCCGTTTCCTCCAATTCCTTTTTCCCAAAAAGATCAATATCAATTGATTCTCTATGGCCAATTTGCAGGGCTAGACTTGTACCTTCTACCAAATTAAACTCTTTGAAATATGAGTAAGACATCAACTCTTTCAGGAGTTCCAGAAGTCTGGAGTTGACTGTTTTTTTGAATAACATCTAAAATCCTCTTTTTCCAATGAAAAATAAACAGAAAGAAAAGACAATGTAACAGCATCCAAGGATCGAATATTTACTACTTCCTTTTTAATTTCTTCTCTCCCGAAAAGCACAAGTAACTTCTTCCAATCATTCAAGTTCCCATATTCCAAAACCCTTCCTATCAACCATTTTTTACTTCTCTGAAAATCCAGCTTATCGACATCTATATCCCAAAATAAATACTCCGAAAAGTCTTGAATTTTTAAATTTTGTTGAGTGCTTTTTTCCATTTACTAAAAATAAGGAATTTTTTGTTTTTCGGGAATACGCTCTTTGGGATTATATTTCTACTCTTAGTAAATCATCTCCGCCCGGATGACTTGGTCGGACAAGAATCGTAAATTGAAATGAGGTGTGAGCCCCAATAACTATCTAAGGAGAAGCAATAAATTAACTCTGCCCCTCGTAAATCGTAAGTCGTATTTCGTAAATGAGATGTGCGACATAAGATGCTAGACATAAGATTAGAAGCGAGAGACGAGAAGCTAGAAACGAGATAGTTTAACATTTAACTCTTAACTATTCACTAATTCCGCTTCCCTGTTTTTGGCGAAAACCTGAATTCACCATTGATCTTCCCTCTGCCAAAAACAATTCCACCTTCCCGCTTTTGATCCTCGGGTTGAAACCCGAGGCTATTATATCTGCGTCCTTACAGGGCTAAAGGCCACTCCTCTATTTTAAATTTTTCAATTTAATTTCCTTAATGCCCAATATTAACCCTTAACAATTAACTTCTCCCTTTTCTTTCATTTCCGCCCGGATGACTAGGTCGGACAAGAATCGTAAATTGAAATGAGGTGTGAGCCCCAATAACTATCTAAGGAGAAGCATTAAATTAACTCTGCCCCTCGTAAATCGTAAGTCGTATTTCGTAAATGAGATGTGAGACATAAGACACAAGACATAAGATCAGAAGCGAGAGACGAGAAACGAGATAGCTTAACATTTAACTCTTAACTAATCACTATTCACTCCTCACTATTCACTCTCCCTCATCCTTCCTCCCTCATCCCTCATCCTTCATCCTTCCTCCTTCATCAAAGTCTCCCATCCACCTTGTTCTTCTCCAACACCGACTTCACATCAAATACGACCTGATTGTCGGAGGCGGCTACAGGCCAGTCTTTGAATTCTTTGTGGGCCACGGCAAGGATAATCGCAGAATACTGATCCAGGTTTTCTTTGGTATTTCCATTGATCACCTCAATTCCGTATTCATGCATGACTTCCTGAGGATCTGCCCAAGGATCATATACATCCACATCCATATCAAAGGTCTTCAGCTCCTGAAAAATGTCAATCACCCGGGTATTCCTTACATCGGGACAGTCTTCTTTGAAAGTGAAACCCAAAATCAGGACTTTGGCATCTATCACCTTAAGGTCCTTGCGCATCATCAGCTTGATCACTTCTGTGGCCACATGCTTGCCCATGGAATCGTTTAGCCTTCTACCGGAAAGGATGATTTCGGGATGGTAACCTACTTCCTGTGCTTTCTGTGCCAGGTAATAAGGATCCACACCAATGCAGTGCCCACCGACCAATCCCGGACGGAAAGGAAGGAAGTTCCACTTGGTTCCCGCTGCTTCCAATACTTCCTGGGTATCAATGCCCAAAAGGTTGAAAATCTTGCTCAACTCATTCACAAAGGCAATGTTGATGTCCCTTTGGGAGTTTTCTATCACTTTGGCCGCTTCAGCCACCTTGATGCAGGAAGCTTTGTGGGTACCTGCAGTGATTACAGACCTGTACATTTCATCTACATAGTCTGCTACCTCAGGGGTGGAACCGGAAGTCACTTTCAGGATTTTGGTTACCGTATGTTCCTTATCTCCCGGGTTGATACGCTCTGGAGAATAACCGGCAAAAAAGTCTTCGTTGAAAGTCATGCCAGAAACGGATTCCAGTACAGGCACGCACTCTTCTTCTGTTACTCCAGGGTAAACGGTGGATTCATAGATCACCACATCACCTTTTTTCAAAAGTCTGCCTATCATCTCCGATGCCTTGAGCATAGGGGTAAGCACAGGTCTATGGTGCTTGTCTGTTGGGGTAGGAACGGTGACGATAAAGATATTGCAGGAGGAAATGGCGGAGACGTCGTCGGAAACGAGTAGTCCTTTTCCTTCCTCTTCCAAAGCTACAGGATTTTGAATCAACACTTGCTGCAGTTCAGCATCAGCTACTTCCAGGGTCCTGTCCTTTCCTTTTTGGAGTTCATCCACCCGCTTGCCATCTATGTCATAGCCTACGGTTTTATATTTTTCTGCAAAAGCCACTGCCAATGGCAATCCTACGTAACCTAGGCCTATGATGGCGATTTTTGATTCTTCAAGAGGCAGGAGATTTAAAGACTGATTTTTCAAAGCTTAAATAGTTTAATAATGTTTAACTAAGTAATTGTTTAATGAAATGTTTAACTGAGTAATTGTTTAATTGATTAACTGAGTAGTGGTTGAATTGTGGAATTGTTTGTTGAAAGTTTAATTGGTTAATTGCTTTAATTGATTAACTGAATGCCTCAATTCGTCGATTCCTCAGGTCATCAGTTCATCAATTATTTAATTTCAAGTTTTGTTTTTAGATTATCAGATTTTAAAATATGTGTATCCTACATATTTCATGCAGCCATTGATTGTTTTGAACAAGTTCTTTCTGCCAAATTCTAATCAAAATTTGATTATAAAGCTACTTTTTCTCCCGATTTTCGGGACAGGCTTTGATAAAAAAGTAGCCAAAAAATCAAGAATTTCGAATTCCCGAAAAAATCGGGACAGGCACTATCCACCCTCAAGGCCTGCGCTGGCCTCCCGTACGTACGGGAAAATTCATCCCACCCTCCAAAATCCCAATTTACTGCTAAAAGTGAATTTGACGGTTTGACCCTTACGGTTTAATGTGCGAGGGTCCGGGATACTAATGCTTTAGAATTTTATATTTTTTTAAGGCATTTTGTTTATTTATAATTTCAACAGCCTTATTTCTTAGCTCAATATATTGACGTCTTCAATATATTTCATATCAATCGCATATTGATGAAAATTTTTAGTCATACAATCAAATTAAAGGCCTACTACTCATAACAATTAAACAATTAATCGATTACACAATTAAACATTTAACTCAATCCACCAAGCCCGGCTTTTCCTTCTCCAATCGCTCATAAACCTTCTTTACATCTTGGGCCTTTTCTTTATTCAGGACCAGAATAGCATCTGAAGTTTGGATGAGTATCGTTTGACTCAAACCAATAAATTCGCTGTGAATATCTGTTCCTATCACCATGTTACCCTGTGTATCTACCTTATGTCCAGTTTCTTTCAGGTAATCGTAAATGGATTCAAAGGAGCCCATATCAGACCATTGGAAATCTGAAGGGACCACCTTGATCTTATCCGTCTTTTCCATTACCGCGTAATCTACGGAAATTGAAGGAATCTGCAAACTTAAACCTTCATTCAAAAACCCATTTTCGGCATTTTCAAATGCAGTTTTGGAGGTATCAAAAACTTCAGGCTCTGATTTTTTCAACTCTTCAAGAAATACTCCTGCCTGATAGCAGAACATACCTGAATTCCAAAAGAAATTACCTTTTGCTATAAAAGATTCGGCAGTTTGTTGATCGGGCTTTTCTCTGAAGCTTATCACTTCCTCCCCATCAGATTCTATATATCCAAAGCCTGTTTCAGGCCTGGTGGGCTTCAGACCAAAAGTAACGATAAAGCCATCCCTTGCCAGTTCAATGGCCCTATTGACTTTCGATGCGTAGGCTTCTCCTGATTGAATCAGGTGATCTGATGGTGTCACAAAAAGCACATCCGAAGGAGAAACAGCAAAGGCCGCAAAGGCAATGGCAGCGGCTGTATTTCTAGGGCAGGCTTCGATGATTTCTGTAAAGTCATTTTCACCTAGGGCTTCTAAATCTTTTCTTGACAAATGATAATTGTCTTTACTTCCTACTACCAAAATATGCTCACTTATACCAAGGTTACGGGATACCGTTTTTTGAAAGAGGGTTTGCCCTTCAAAAATAGGCAAGTATTGCTTAGGTCTGCTTTTTCTGGACAAAGGCCAAAGCCTGGATCCCACACCACCTGATAAAATTACGTTGATGACTTTGCTGTGTGACATAAGAAAATCTAAAATTTACTGGAAAAGGCGAATTAATTTTTAATGCTTTTGCATCACTAAACTCTCTTTAATCCCTAAATGTACTTGTTGCCGAACAAAAATTAAAATCAAAGGGGGAAATATGATGTACAATGGACAAAGGAAGATGTACCAAGTACAAAGAACCGTGATGCCAGGGTATGGGTCAGTTTTGGTGGTGTATGGACACATGACATTGTCAATTACCCTATCACTGATCACTTTTCACTGCGCACTATTCACTAATTACTTGTTTTAGAAATCCAACCCTTAAAAGCCTCCCCTTCATCAGTTAATCAATTCAACAATTAAACTCTTCATCCTTCCCACAGCTTCGCCCTTTCAGTCCCATTAAGGACTTAGCCAAGCGAATTTTAAAATGGATACAGGTGACTTAAGCAAATAAAGATGGCGGACCAGCGAGCGCCAAAAAGATCACTTGTATAATGATAAGGTCAAATTACATGCACAGTGCAAACACAATGCAGGCTAAATGCAGGCACAAATATAGGGCTTCCCCTTCTATTACTGCCCGTGATTTTTACAATTTATTAGCGGAAAAAGCATAATTAAATCTTTATTGATATGAAATGCTTTTTCATTATTTCGACAAGTCTGGATTGTCTTATAAAATGCATTTTTTTTACTGGGATTTTTTTATGCTTGTTTCTCACTCTTTTTTTAAATGACGGATGATTTTTTCAAGGAAGAATTTTCAAATCTTTAATTTGGCGAATGAGTTGGTTAAACTTCTCCTGATCTCTAATATAAAACAGGTGGGTATGCACAAATTTTTCAACATAAAGTATTTGATTTTCAGGACCTTTAACTAGAATTGGCTCTTCTTCATTTTTAAGTATAGGTTCTATAAACATACCTGCAGGGAAAATGTCTTCTTCAATAACCGAAAGTCGATCTCTCCCATAATCATACTTTTTGTGCCAGAAAGCAAAGACCTCTTTATCCAACATAAAAAGGTAAAAAGAGGTAGTTCGATGCTGCTCCTTTACTACGTGTCTTTCTACTTCAAACAAGCCTAAAGGAAAGAACATTTTGCAATAGACTTTAGCCTTTTTTTCAGCTACCCAAGAAAAGTACTTTTCTGTATCAAATTTCCAGTTTTCTATCTCCAGTACATAGGGTTTTTGAGTATGAGAAATTTTATAATAATGGTCAGCCAAGATCATAAAAGGATCAAACAGTTCCGCATCATGACGGTACTTGTAGTGTAATTTGTATCCGGAAATTCTTTTTGTTCTGCGAAGATTTCCGGAAAAAATAAATCTAAAATAATTTAAAAGACTGGGCATAGATTGTGGTTTTTTTAGTTGTAAAACTAATCAGCAGGTTGCTTAGACCGGCTATATGTTCACCATGCCGAAGTTAACAATAACTATACCCAAAAACATTTATTTCTATTATTAAATAATTAATTAAACTATTTAAATATTTCATATTATTTAAAAATGATAGGTCTTTATTGAATTAAGCCTATATGAATTGGATTTCGAATACCTTATTTTGAAACTCAGAAAATGATTTTTTTTGTAAAATTTCATTCTATATTTTTCAGATTTCATTCAAAATCAGATAAGCCAAAGCAATTTTCAAAGTGATTTAGTAGGGGACCTTGGCTATGGAGATCATTCCTTCTTCGACTTGAGTCGAAAATCTGCGGGGGAAAAAGGTTTAATTGAGTAATTGTTTAATTGATGAGGGGTAGGTTGTTAAAAGTTAATTGTTAAAGGTTAAGCCAATTTGATAGGCAAGAGAGAGCTGTTAGTGGAGACACTAACAGGGGCCGGAAATATTTTGAAATATGGGTTTGATTAAGTTGAAGGCTTGGATTTCTAAATTAAGTGATTGGGATACTAGGTGATATTAATGGATATTGGTAGATATTTTTGGATATTATTTCTAAATCATATCGTCTTCCAAAAGCGAAGCTTTATCTGTGTAGATCTGTATTATCTGTGGTTGTTTTTTAATGGATATTAAATGTATCCGCTAGAGCGGACTAGTTATTGATGGATACTTATGGATATTGGACCAATTCAATCCTTTTTATCAGAGGGAAGATGGGCCGTCCCTACAGGACGGAATAGATCCTCAACCGTTAATTTTTTCTACCAATGGGTTGTGCCTCTGGCATAAGAGGATTTTAGATTGTTGATTTAAGATTCTAGATTGAAAAACACATAGCAACCAATTCCCCATCATGAACAAATTGGTGCGGTATCAACTGATCCAATTCATCAAACCCATTCCTTGCTTCTACGTGCCTCCGTGGCAAAAATTGGCCTCCTTTTTAAGATTACTAATCCACATCCCTCCTGCGGGAAGAGGTTTAACTGTGTAATTGATTAACTGTTTAACTGAGGAATGTTAAAAGTTAATTGTTAAAGGTTTAAAGGACTAATTTTCAAACTTGCTTATTCATTTCTTACGAACAGAAAACTATGATTGGAGCTTCTGATCACGGAGTGATCGAACTATGAATAGCCCTGGGTGAAACCCAGGGTTTGATGTGTGATGGCGATTTTGTTTTTGGCCGAGGGATGGTCAATGGTGGATTTAGGTTTTCGCCAAAAACAGGGATGGGAGAAGGGTTTAATTGTGTAATTGTTTAACTGATGAGTTGATGAATTGTGTAAATATTGAATTGATGAGATTAAAATAGTTAAGGGTTGAATGATATTGAAAATATTGTTGAAATAAATAGATATATGATTGAATTAAAACTCAATCCTAAGCTTTATCTGTGTAGATCTGTATTATCTGTGGTTATTTTTAATTGATAATGATGGGTACCAATTTCCGCCGCGCTTTAGCCGGCCGTCTGGTCCATAGGGATCAATCCCCCTTCGACTTTAGTCGAAATCTGCGTCATCTGCGATATCTGCGGGAGAAAAAATAAAACCCTCGAGGTTTCAAAAACCTCAAGGGTTAACAAAGCTTCAACCTAGGGAAAAGTCAATCAATTCACCAGTTCATCAATTAAACAATTGATCAGCTTCTCCTCAAAGCCCGCTTCCACCAAGGCAGGGAAACCTCCTCGTGATAGCCATAGCTGTTGCCACCATAACCATAGCCGTAACCATAGCCATAGCCGTAACCGGTATCGATATGAACATCATTTAGAACCGCGTACATTTTCTTCACTCCGGCCTTTTCTACCAAATTATTTATAATCTGTACATTTCCCTTTTGTGAATAATCCTGTCTGAAAACATAAAAATTAACATCTGCAAACTGAAACAATTCTTTGGTCTCAGACACCAATCCTACAGGCGGACAATCCAAAATCACCACATCATAAGATTCTTTGATTTCTTCCATAATCCTCGAAAACTTATCCTGAAGCATCAATTCCGCAGGATTAGGCGGTATAGGGCCGGAAAGTATTACATCCAAATTGTCATAGCCTGAAGATTTCACAACCGATTGCCAAGGCATATCTGTGCTTAGACAGGTACTCATCCCTTTATCATTGATCATTCCAAAATCCTCAGCAATTTTCGGCTTCCTCAAATCCAAACCTACTAATATGGTCTTTTTCCCCATCAGAGAAAACACAGAAGCCATGTTGATGGAAATAAAGGTTTTCCCCTCACCTGATATACTGGAGGTGAACAAAATACAGGTCTTTTGCTTGTTGACAGCCAAATAGGAAAGATCTGCCCTCAAACCCCTAAATGCTTCTGTTACAGTTGACCTCGGATTATTCAATACCGGCATAGCATCATCCGTATTGTTTCTCCCTATCATTCCAATCAAAGGGACTTTCAGTTGGTTTTCCAGCCATTTCGGGTCTTCTACTTTGGTATTTAGGAAATCTTTCACCGTAATCACACCTATCGGCATTATCAGTCCCAAAATAAGTCCTATCAATAAATTGAGGGTTTTCTTTGGCGCTATGGGGTTCTGTAGGGCTCTGGCATTATCCAAAATGCTGTTTTTAGGCATATTGGATGCCCTGGTGATTTCAGCCTCTGCCCTTTTCTGCAAAAGGTAGATATATATATTCTCATTGATGGTAAACTGCCTCTGTATGCCCAAAAGCCTTCTTTCGGTCTCGGGCAATGTATTGATTTCCCTTTCTATTGTCCTGATCCTATTGTTCAGCTCAGTCAAAACCGTATTGGTATTCCGGATTGCGGAATTCACATTTTCCTGAAGTGCCTTTTTAGTATTCTGAATCTTACTCCTCACCTCTCTGACAGCAGGAGTCTGCTCTGAAAAATTGGCTGTGAGGCGAATCCTTTCTGCCTGCAATTCTGCAAGGTTCATTACCAAAGCATTGAGAAGCGGGTCTGTCACACCAATGATGGAAGGGGCCACCAAATCATCCAGCTGATCATTGGTCAGGTAGGTCTGAAGGGTTTGGTAATACTTCAGGTTGATTTCACTTTGGGACTTCTCTTTTTCCAGTTCCTGCAAACGCTGAAATATCTGCGAACCTTCCTGTGAGAGGTTAAAAATCCTGTTTTCAGACCTATAATTTTCCAGTCTGTTTTCAAAATAGGTCAGGGAGTCTGTAATCCCGCTCAATTGCTCTTCTATAAACAATATGGTATTTTCAGCAGCCCTATTTTTCTCCTTCAGTTCCCTGGCCAAATACATCTCCATCATCTTGTTGAGGTAATCCTCTCCCAATCGTCTGACAGGTGTTTCCAAACCCAAAGTCAAAATAGAGGCCTGTTTATTAATAGGGTTTATAGTGATGTTATTTTTAAATTGAAGGGCCAGACTTGGGGAATCCTTTAATTGAAAAAGTAATTTTTCCCCTGTCAAAGCAGAGATATTCTGCACCTTAAAGTTGAAGTAATCCCCTTTGATCACTTCCCCAAAATAATGAATGGTTTTCACAAAAGGATCTTGGGTCAGCTTAGTCTTATAAAATGGATCTGCTGGATTATAAACCTGAAAACCGTCATTTTCAATGGTCAAAGAAAATTTTTCACTGTCCAACACCTCAATTCTAAACATCCCTCCTACCAATTGGGGATGCTTCCAATCTACCTCTACCAAAACCGGCACATTACCATATAGCTGCTTTTGATTGATAAACCCATCAGAAAAATACAGCACATTCAGGTTAAGTTCACTGAGGGTTTCCTCTGCTAAAGTATAGGACTTAAGGATACCCATTTCATTTTCCACATTGCTTTTTCCCTGAAGCATTCCTCCTGCATCAAACAAATCGGCTCCAAGTGTAGGCTTGTCATCCACCACAATAACAGAAGACTCCACTTTAAATATTGGAGTACTGTAACGGTTGACCAAAAAAGCAATCAAAATACCGGCAAACATGCAGATCGCCAGAATTGGCCAGTATTTGAGGTAATTAAAAAGTAGGGCCTTCAGATCTATCTCATCTTCCTGTACAGGCTGAAAAGAAGGTCCTTGGTTTGGGTAATTCGGATGGTTTGGGGTATTCATATTTTTTATCGCGTCACTAAATTCAAAACTAAGGCAATGGCAGTCACTGATGAAATTACCAATGCTATGGACTGCGCAGCATTCTCTCCCGCACCTAGCTCTCTGACCTTCAGTGGTTCAACATAGATTTGGTCATTGGGCTGAATAAAATAAAATGGAGAGCGTACCAATTGCCTGTCGTTCAGGTTGACCCTGTGCAATTTGGATCCTTCCGGGTATTGGCGGATAATCAACACTTCATCTCTTTTGGCAACAGGAGTAAGGTCTCCTGCTTGGGCAATGGCTTCAAAAATGGTCATCCTATCTTGTAAGACCACATGCTTACCAGGCCTCCTGAACTCACCAAGTGTAGAAAACCGGATACCTCCTAATTTGACTCTTACATAAAGTTCAGTCGTCACATATTCTCTCAGTTTTTCTTCAATCACTTCCCTTGTTTCCTCCAAGGTTTTGTTCATCACATTTAGTTCACCTATTATCGGTAACCTGATATTCCCTTTTTTATCGACCGAGTACCCAGTCATGTAATAAATATCACCACCAGTTTGGGCTATTTGTCCGACCATTCTATTTGCGCCATCCTGAAATTTAGCATTAAAACCACTTTGAATCATATCCTCGGCTGTCTTGACATCCACATCAATGATATCATTAAATTGAAGCTTGTATTCGGGGAGTTCATAATTAATCATGACATCTTCCGCAATTGCTTCGTTTCCTTCTAGATTTTGCAGGTAAATAATCCTTTTGTTCGAAACGCAGGAGGCTGCAGACATTCCCATCAAAAAAAGCCCCAATAAGTAAGAAAATCTATTCATAAATGTATATATGTTCGCTTCGCCATTTCGCAATAACCGTGCAAACTTAATTATTTTATTCTATTCATTCTGAAATAAAACCCATGATTTGAGATAATCTCTAAATACTATACAAAAGATACAAAGATTAAAATCTAATCTAAATATCTTTAATCTCAATTATTTGGATTTAAAATGCCATTTACTTATTTTAAAATTCTTGTAATAGTCAAAAGTCCATAATAGAATCTTACTTGAGAAACCTTTTGATATTTCCTTTCTCCTAAACATAAAAACCATTACTTAATCTATCATAAACTTTTTTTGTAACTTGATCTTTCCAAATAGATATATAGCTGCCACAAAAAAAATCAAACCCAGCATTAACAAAGTTTGCGGAAAACTCTTCTCCTTTAAAACAAACAAGTAATTGATCAAACATTGCGTCCCCGCAAAAATAAAAGCTACCACAATATGAGGCAAAGCCATTTGATTAGCCATGATTTGGTAAAGATGTTTTCTATGTGGCTCAAAAATATTTTCTTTCTTTTTGATACGCTGTACCAATGTACCTATACTATCAGCGCCATATACAAACAGTAAAATCACTACTGTCCAATTGCCTGTCTGGAGAAACATCTTAAGCATGAAATAAACCATCATATAGGCCAATGAAACACTTCCGATATCACCTGCAAACATCAAAGCCTTGCCATTTCGAAGATTGTAATACAAAAAAACAAAAACAGCTATCCCCAAATATAAAACCATACTCTCTTTGATGCTGGGAAAAACCCTGTCTAAAAGAAATACAGTGCCCAAAAAAACCAAAGCATAAAGTCCGGTAATTCCATTGATACCATCCATGAAGTTTACCGCATTTAAAATTCCAATTGTCAGTACCAACAATATTGGGAAAGCCCATATAGGCAATTCTACAAAAACTCCTGAATCGGCAAAAAGGAGCAAAATGGCAATCAATTGAGCCAGTATCCTAAGTCTCCTTGACATTCCTCTTATATCATCCCAAAAACTTACTGCTGAAATCAGTACCAAACCCAATACCATCAAACTGTTTTGAAAATCCATCAAAAACCACCACAATACAATCGAGATCGGGAAAAGTATCCCTCCTCCACGTATTGTCGGCACTTGATGAGAAGAGCGGGCATTGGGATTATCTACAATATTGAAGCTTTTGGCAAGTCTGTAATAAATTAAAGAGAGGATGGCAAGTATTGAAAAAACTAGTAAGTATCTAACAGGCATATGACAGCTATAAGTGATTTGCAAAGAAAATTATTTCTTTCTTTAATTCTAAATTAATCAACGAATAAGCATAAAGACTCCGGTCCTACTTACCTTCTCTCCGCTTCTTGTCAAAAATTCTGCTTTGTATACATAGTTTCCATTAGGGACATCCACACCATTCAAGGTTCCGTCCCAACCCCTGTTTTCAAGCCCTTCTCCTTCAAAAATCAAATCTCCCCAAGTATTGAAAACATACAGATTCATATCAGCCAAACCTCTGAATTTAGGAACAAAGAAATTGTTTTTCCCATCAAGTCTTGATGGAGTAAATGCATTGGGAATTTCTATCAAATAGTCATCGTATACCTGAACTAATCTGATAAACTCTGACTGACATCCAAAGGAGTCAATGGTCACCAACTTCATCACATAGTCACCTTTTTCTGAATACTGGTGAACAGGATTTTGCAAACTACTGGTATTCCCATCACCGAAATCCCAATTCCAAATAACAATATCTCCCTTTGATTGATCAATAAACTCCACGTCTTCCAAAATATTGATATCCTGATTGACCAAAACCTGGCCCGGTAAAATCTCAAGTTGATAATCAAATGAAGCTTCATTCAACTCTTCTGCGATCAAAACAAGAATCCTTTCAGTACTGGTTCTACAGGCACTTCCTATGAAGCCCATTTCAACCAGGTAAGTACCTGATTGATTGATTGTCCTCAAATCAGCCAAACGTAGGGATGCACCAGTTGGAGAGGTGATAAAGTAATCAAAAACATCAGGGTTGAATCCTTCTATAAACTGGGTTAAATCAACAGTTTCATTAGGATCACAAACAATGGATGGGTTCGAAGTCCTCAACACGGGCAGTGGATCTACCTTAACCAAAACTTCCACCATCTCAGCGTCACAAATCCCAGGCCCTTCCACTGTCACATAGTATTTATAAGGCTGATTATTGGCCAGAAGACCTTCTATCACCACCCTACCAATGCTGGAGATGGTGAATATGGCTCCTTCCGCCGTAGTATAACCTGAATTGATCTGATTGTTGCCATCTGGGTCAAGGTACCATTTGTAAGTAGGACTGAGACTGGAGTTTGGAATAGACGGAATCAAATTCGCAATTTCTCCTTCACAGATGAATACATCATCGGCTCTTAAAGGGGTTGGGCTATCACCAACTATCAAGTCTTCCGAGATAACCTGGCATCCAGCAGCATCAGTGATCTGAACTTTGTAGCTGCCTATACCAATTGCGCTTATTTCCAACAAATCATTACTCCATAAATAAGACGGAGTTACCCAGTTTCCATTTGACATTTGTAGGCTAACCGTGTAAGGAGCTGTTCCCCCATTCACATTCATACTCAACATACCATTCTCTTCAGCGCAGGAAGCGTCCACTGCCTTGACATCAGACAGAGAAAGGGCTGCATCAGGACCCGATACTACCACAGGTTCAGCCAAAGTAAATGTACAGCCTGAAGCATGTTCTGCAGTAAGGGTATAGCTGCCAGGTCGCAAGTTCTCTATGATATTATTGGAATATGTAGTAAATGGACTTCCATTCAAACTGAAGCGTATATTTGCTGCAGATACTACGGGATTAATGATGATACTCCCTCCCTCACCAAAACAATTCTCGTCTACTGCTGTGGCTGTAAACTGGGGATCTGGATAAACTCTTACTTCTACCCTTTCCTGATCACCCTCGCAGATCTCGGGACCTTCTACAGTAACAAAATATACTGCCGGAGAGTCTTCAGAACTCAAACCCGATATTCTCAATCTACCTTGGGCATTGATCTGGTAATTGACACCTGCTATAGTTTGACCATTACTGATCTCATTGCCAGCAGACACCGTGTTCCTGTACCACCTGAAAGTCTTATTGGAAGAAGCTGGATTTACATCAGGAAGTAAATCAATTACCTCTCCCTCACAAACTTCAAACAGGTCGTCGATAAGGATTTCAGTAGGCCCGTCTTCAATATTGATACCGTTTGCTAAGGTAAAGCTACAGCCTTCTGCATCAGTCACAGAAACCTCATAGTTGCCCAAAGGCAGCTGATTGAATGTATAGGTCGAATCAGAAGTCTGTACTTCTCTCACTTGCCCGGAATTCAATTCTGTCAGTTTCAATGTATAGGCTGACCATCCTCCTTTGATCCTTATAGCGATCAAACCATCTGATGTGCCACAAGCCGCATCTTTACTATCCAGCAATTCGAGTGATAATGCCTGGGCTGCTATAATCTCTACTTCTTCAACTTCACTGATACAATCAAAGGAATTCTTTGCCTGCAGGGCATAAATACCAGGCCCAAAATTCCTGCCTTCCAAAGCAGTCCTGCTCTCCCAAGGCCCGTTATTTACTGCATACACCCAATCAGCAGGAGCATTTCCAACTATTTTTATACTACCATCCTGACTTCCTGCACAACTCTCCCGTTCTACTTCAAAAATAGGGACAGGTGTAGGATGGACAGTAACTTGGATTGGCATTTCTGTATCCGTACAGGATACATAGAAATAAAACGTATAATCCCCTGGAGACAGTCCACTTACTTTCAATACCGGATTGATCCAATTGCTATCATCAATGGCGTAGGACACTTCAGCATTATCGGGATCCAATCCTTCGCTGATCAATCCATTTTGGTTGGGAAGCTTATACCAGAACACATCTGTAGGAGACGCAGGCGCTCCAGATGCCAAATGTACAGGAGCCAATATCACATCTTGTCCCACACAAACATCCACCGGAGGAATCAATTCATATTCGGGATCAGGTGCGTTACCAATTTCAAAATCAAAAACAGCTTCACAGCCAAACTCATCCTTCACAAGAAGGAAGTATGTACCCGGTGCAAGGTTTTCAATCCCTGCTAAAGTTCCGCCTGATAGACTTTGCCCGCTGATAGGATCATCCTTCTTCCATTCAAAAGTGAATTCTCCCCATCCACCTGCGACCTGCAAATTGAAAATCCTGCCATTATCCAAACCGCAGGAAGCTCTGAAAACATCAGGAGTATTGGCAGTAATTGGTTGCTCAGGAGCATCCACCAAAACATCAGGAATAAGCAGTTGGCAGCCATCCTGATAAACAGCATCTCGGATATAAATGGTATAAGTACCTGAAGCTAGCTGGTCAAAACTATTTTCACTTTGCCAATTATTTCCATCAAGACTAAATTCATAGCCACCGCTTCCCCCCGAAACTGACCCTACACTGATCAATCCATTCTCATCCCCAAAACAGGTAATGGGCTCCACCTCAACAGAGGCTGCCAAGCCTTCCAAAATTTCAAGATTGGCTTCTGTAAGCTGCGTACAGATTCCCGGGCCTGATATTCTCAAATAATAAGTATAAACACCAGGACCAATACCCTCCAGATAAAGAACTCCGTCTACAATGTTATAGGTAATGCCATCTTCAGCCGGATCTGAGTTTGAGAGTACCGGCTGTGAAGTATTGGAAGTCTTATACCATCGCAGCTCCGGCAATACCCCGGCAGGCACATTGATATCAGGTACCAATGCAGCTGTGTTGGCCTCACAATAAACTGCTGAAATCGGCTGTGAGTCCACGGACACCCCTTCATTATTTACAAGGTTAAAAAGACCGTTAAGCTCCAGCTCACAACCACTCTCATCTCTTACTTTCACACTGTAAGAACCCGGTGAAAGTCCTGTAAGGGTATAATTATTGCTGTTCTCTTCAAATTCAAAATCACTGATTGCCTGTCCGTTGACTGTAATTATATAAGGAGATGTTCCTCCATTCACAGAAAAAGTCAACTCCCCATTACTGTCACCACAACTTGGATCTGTGCTATCAACAGCTTGCACTTGCAATGGGGAAGGTTCTTGAACACTCAACTCAAAAATGGAAAAGCACCCATTTGTATCCTCTACCCGAACACTGTAATCCCCAGCTGCAAGGTTGCTAAAACTACCGGTCTGATTACTCTCGCCTGTATTGAGCGAGTAAGTATAGCTGCTCTTACCTCCTGCAGTCAGATTGATTTGACCATCATTAATTTCAAAACAAGTCAAATCTACTACTTCAAATATAGGAGCAGGCAATGGGTTGACCAATATTGTCGCAGGAATCATAGGAGCAGGACAAACGCCATCTCCTGAAACATCCATAAGGAATTCATAGGCATTTTCCGATGCTGTCAAACCCGTGAGATTCAGGTCACCGGCATTGATACTAACCTGAGCACCGTAGATTTCAGCTCCGGAATTAATCTGCAAGGTATCTCCTTGGGCATCAATATAATACCAAGTAAATACAGGTATTGACCCTGCTAAATCAATGATCTCAGGACTTAAAACAGCAGTATTTGATTCTCCACTGACTGGATCTTGCTCGCAGATTTCAGCATTGCTAACTCCAAAAACAGGTATTGGAGAGGCTTCTATGGTAATCGTTTCACTCAGTTCGCAGCCATTGGCATCCAACACCTGAATGCTGTATGTACCAGGAGCCAAACCTGAAATGCTGGCAATACTGCCCTCAACATCAAGATCCAAAGCAGTTTGTTCTTCACCATCCAACAACAAGGAATAACCGGGAGTACCGCCCGAAATCAAAATTTCTATGAGCCCGTTGTCTTCATTACAAGAAGTATCCAGCAGATTTTCTATAGAAATCAGCAATGGATCGGGTTCTGAAATAATTACTTCAATCAAGTCAAAACATGAAGTCACCGTATTGGTAGCTCTGACCTGATAAGTTCCAGCTGAAAGACCTGTAAATTGGCCACTGTTGTTAATTTCACCAGTTGATACCAGTTCATAGCTGAATTCAGGCTCTCCACTAGCAGTCAATATAATCTCTCCGTCAGAAGCACCATGACAAGTCGGTGCTACAAAATCGAATTCAGGGGCAGGTAAAGGATTTACCAACACTTCTACTTCAATTTTGGGTTCCACGCAGACCCTGTCTCCGCTTACATCCAAGAAAAACTTATAAGGAGTAGCACTTGCTGGTAAGCCTGTCAAAGATAAGATTCCATTTCCATCAATACTCGTATTGGCTCCAAGCACATTGTCTCCTGTATTGATCTGTACTTCATTTCCTGAACCATCCAAATAATACCAATTAAATATGGGACTGGCTGAAGCCAATTCAATGATCACCGGACTCAAGACGGCTGTATTCGCTGATCCTGAATTCCCATCCAATACACAAATTATATCTCCTAAAGCATCAAATTCGGCAAAAGGATCTGCTTCCACTGTAAAATTTAACCCAGTCTCACAAAGATTGCTGTCTCTTAAAATCAATTCATGATCACCAGGGCTAAGGTCAGTTAGGGTGATATCCAGACCATCTACCGAAAAATCAAAGCCGCTTACTGGAGTCCCATCCAAGAGCAGTTCATAAATGGGGCTTCCTCCACTAATTCTGATATTTATTGTGCCATTTTCCTGGCCGCAGAAAGAATTTTCCTGAGCGATAAGATCTAAAACCAAAGCTTCAGGTTGTTCAACCACAATGGAAGTACTTTCCTCGCAACCAGTGATTTTATTTCTTACAAAAATCTGGTAGGTGCCTTGGATAATTCCTGTATTGAATACCGGAGCATCCTGATAACCTGCGGATATTGGCCCATCAATTCTAAATTCAAAATCAGTGATTGGACCATTGAGTACATTGATTTCTATTTCACCATCATTTCCACCAAAGCAGGAGACATCATTTTTATAGGCTATTTCTATTTCAGGAAGGGCGAAAATTTCAAATGTGACCGCTTCTCTAGGCAGGTCACAGGCATCAGGCCCTGACATTTCCAGGTATAGCGTATAGACACCTGCCTGCAAACCGCTTAAATTCAATTGTCCATTGGCATTGTTGATATCATAAACCATCCCAAAAGGCCCATTCCCATTTCCGATTGGGCTTCCACCGTTAGGCTCAGTATACCAATTAAACAAAGGTACCGCTGTTGATTGTATTTCGAAGAAGTCGTAAATTACATCAATAAAAAGTCCACTTTGGTCTTCACATACCGGAGCAGGTTCAATGATATCAAAAACAGGCTTGCTAATGGCATTTAATGTAAAATCCAAGGAGACAGGGCAACCTTGGGCATCCGTGAAGGCAATGGTATAAGATGTATTGGGAGCCAAGCCCTCATAAGTATAAACTCCTCCTGAACCAGCAATCAAATTGCTGGAAGGTCCTCCTGAAATACTGATATTACTACTGGAATAAGGTGTATTTCCGCCTGAAATTTCAAAGCTAAAGCGTCCATTGTCCAATTCACAGGATGCCTCTTGCCTTGCCTCTTCAATAATCAATAAATCTTCTTCAGGACCTTGAACAATGACATCAATCAGTTCTATACAATCCGGTCCAGAAGAAGTGACTTCAACTTCATATTCTCCAGGTAACAATCCTGTAAACTCACCTGTACTGTTTGGCCCTTGAAGTTGCTGTCCTGCCAAATCCAATAGACGGAATGTCTTATCACCATTTCCCCCTGTTGCACTCACACTAACAGTACCTATTCCCGCTCTGCACCAATCCGGATCGCTGCTCCAGTTCGCATTTATGGGTGGGTGAACTGTAACTCTGGCCATGGTCTGGATATCTCCGATAAACGGACAGAAATTGGGTGCGTTGGGAAGGTTGGAATTGTTTTGGGAAGCAACCTCAACGAAAAATTCATAGGACTGAATATTTGCTCCATCGGCAGGAAGGCCGATCAAAGTCAATATCCCCTCTGGACTTACTTCCACTTGTACTGCACTACCGTTGATAGTAACCGTAGTACCGTCAACCAGAGCTCCTGTTCTGTTTGCTGTCCGATACCACCTGAAATCGGCCTGAACACCGGTAGGATTAAACTGCCCGTCAATAAAAGGCGTAAAACTTACAGGTTGGAAAGCACAAATAACCTCTTCCTCTGAAGTCAATTCTACTGGGGTCCCCAGCTCCTGATCCACTAAAATGGAAATTTCTAAAGGACAGCCATCCTCGTCTGAAGGATTCCAAACTTTTAAGGTATAAGTACCTAAATTAACATTACCAAGTTCAAAAAGCCCAATACCTGTGGCTGAATCAAAAACCTCAGAAGCTCCACTTTTCCCAAGATTGACTTCTGTACCTGAAACAGGTTGCCATATCCACTCATAATCAAAACCATTGACCAGAGAGGAAACTTCTACGTCAAAAATCCTACCATTGCCCTGGCCGTCACAGGTCGGGAAATCGATATCTCCTTTATCTTCTTCTTCAGGGAATGGATTGGAAACAACAGTAACTGTTTTGGCAAAAGACGTCAGCCCATAGTTATCAATGACCTGATAGTAGATTTCAGCTTCCCCCAGGAAACCTGGTTCTGGCACAAATTTAATGGCAGCCTTCACCCTGTCTTCGTCATCACTTAAATCCACGTTCTCATCAAGTTCCACTACAAAAGTGCCCTTACCAGGTAAATAAACTGAGTTATTTTGAGGATTACATTTTTCAATACACACATCAGATGCACCACAATTATTATCACTTGGATCTCCTCCTGTTGGAGGAGTATTGTTTGGAGCTAGAGGGTCGTTTTCATAAAGTTGTACGCACCTTACAAAGGAGTTGTCTGATGTAAGTGTAACATCAAATTCGAATAAATTCTCCTCATTTTCACAGATCTCTGCTCTCAGATTATCCACCTCAGGGATGGGAATAGCCAAATAATCAGATACCTCCACCGTTACATTCCTGATTTCATGAAAGTTGGTTTGACCTCCAGTAGAGGCTGCAAATCCAATTTTAAGGTTTTCTGGTGCAGGGAAATTATAAGGAATATCAGTCACTATAGGTTCAACCCTTCTAAACCCATTTGAGGTGACCAAAAGATCAATCGAAAGCAAATAATTTCCACCACCAACAGGTTTTAGATTCACAAAAACCTTCCTATAGCCATCAACTGCGCAATTAACCGCCTTTACAGCTGAAGCCAATGAAAAACGCCTATTGATGTCTGCGACATTGGGATACAGATAAGAAGTAGGTGGCAGTAAAACAGCTGGATTAGGTTCATCGTCAGGCCCATGCAACACCCTTTTGCCTGCGATAAATCTATAATCTTCTACCTCTGGCCCTCTAATCGCAATGGACTGAAAAAACTCCTTGTTTGGAGGAATAAAAGAAAGGTTAACTGGCGGTGCATTCGGATTATCAAAACCTCCCAATCTTCCCTCCATATTGTTCCCCCAATTTTTGAAGGCATCCAAACCGAGGCCTAAATAGCCTCCTTTCAAACCTGGTAAATCAACTGCATTCGGAACAATATCAGTGGCATTGATCGGTGCATATCCCAATGAACCTCCCCATCCACCAATTTGAAAATCACCTGAAGAAATGGTTCCGTCGAAAAGAAAAACAGATATACCATCGGCTCCGGATCCTCCATACATGAAATATTCAAAGGAAAACTTCAGGCCGTATGCAGAAGAAAAGGGTAAATCCACGAATACATAGCCTCTTTGGTCGTTACTGTTGTTGGTTAATCTCAAAAAACCATCACCTTCTGCATGTTCGCCTGAAGCTGCAGTAAGTGTCGGAACATTGGGGCTTCCACCTAAAATGGTATTCTGCCTAAAAGTGGAATTGGTAAACGGCTCACAATAAGGAAATCCGTCACGCGGAATGATTACTTGAGCTAAAAGATTTGGTGAATATAAACCCAGCAGTGCCCAAAAAAACACAAATCGAATTAGCCCTATAGTATATTTCCTATCCATTAGCCTTGCTTTCGCAAAACAGATTAAATGCATTAATTCTAATTAATTACTATGGGCTCTGGGGGTGAAGGGAACCAATAGAATTGTTCCGCTTCAGTACAATAACAAAGCCAAATATAGACAAAGAATACTTCTCCTCAATTAACAATTCAAAATTTTATTTGCATCATTTTTTCATGTTTTTGGTTACTTTTGGTACACATTAAGTAAAAACCATTTCAGTCCCAGAAAAACACCCTTGATGCGCAGTCAGCCCCAGCTTTTAAGGATACTTCCTACTTATATATCTGAAAGAAAAAAACCTATTAATTACCAAAATTCCGATTTCGAAATTTTCAAAGATTATTTTGTAAAAGAAATAAAAAGCTTTGATGTTCAGACTTTTAAGAATTGTATTTTGGTTCAGGATAGCCTTTTGACAAAGCATCCGCTCAAAATTCAGGACCAGTTATCCCATGCGATCCCCTTTAAATGCACAGCCAAACTCAAAAGGCTTGCACTCAATTACAGCAGAAAAGTGAAGTACCTTGAAAAAGCAGCTTGGGGGATAGACAATTGGAGTGATAATTATTTTCACTGGATGGGTGAAGCTCTTCCCCGGATGTACATGATGAAAGACCTACTTCAGGAACACCCTTTTCTTTTACCCCATAGCTACAGGAAACTTAGATTTGTCCAGGAGTCCATGGAGCTACTTGATTTACCTTTTATTTTTTACGACCCTAAAATCAACTACAAAATCGGTGAACTTAAAGCTGGGAGCAGAATGGGGAATGTAGGTGAGTTCCAACAAACTGCACTCCAACAACTTAGTAAAGCATTTATCGGTGAATTCCAGGAAAAACCTTTTAGAAAAATTTATATCAGCAGGAAAGATGCTCAGTATAGAAAAGTATTGAACGAGCCTGAGGTGGAAAGTGTTTTTTCAGACTTTGGCTATGAAATCCAAGTTATGGAAAAATTCAGTTTAAAAGATCAGGTCACCATGATCAGACAATGCAGTCATCTGGCAGGGCTTCACGGGGCAGGTTTATCCAATATGATGTTTATGCCTGAAGGAGGAAAGGTTCTTGAATTCAGGAATATGGGAGACTCCTGGTCTTTAAGTCAAAGTTTTTTCGCAATGGCTTCAGACTTAGGCCATGAATATTATTATACCCTAAATCCTGCCACAAGTCAGCAAACAGGTTTTGCTGATTTTAAAATTGATTTAGAAAAATTGAAACAGGTTCTGAAATTAATGGCAGACAATTGATATTTAAAAAATAATGGTTAAAAGTTCATTTACCCCAACGTTTTCGCATTAGCATTTTTTTTAGTTAATCAATAAAAATCATCGAAGAAGCATAAAGACCCCTGTTCTTACTATGGTTTCTCCCCCTCTGGTTTCAAACTCCGCCTTATACACATAATTTCCATTAGGAGCCATAGTGCCATTCAGTGTTCCATCCCAGCCTCTATCCTCTAGGCTGTCTGTCTCATAGATCAAATCTCCCCAGGTATTGAAGACATAAAGTTTCATACTCGCAATACCTCTAAAAACAGGTTTGAAGTAGTTGTTTTTGCCATCGGTACGGGATGGTGTAAAGGCAGTTGGTATTTCTATCAGGTAATCATCGTAAACCTGAACCACCCTAGTAAACTCTGACTGGCATCCATTGACATCAATGGTGGTCAGTCTAATGGTATATGTTCCTTTTTCTTGATACTGGTGAATTGGGTTCTGCTGAGAACTGACTGCCCCATCACCAAAGTCCCAGTTCCATATGACTACATCCCCGGTGGACAAGTCTGTAAATTCCACATCTTCCAGAATATTGATATCCTGATTCACAATAATGTTTCCCCCTCCAATATCCAATTGGTAATCAAAATTGGCGATAACCTCTTCTTCCGCTATGATCACCAATATACGCTCAGCTGGGGTGTAGCAATCACTTCCCTTGGTACTCACCTGCACACTGTAGTTTCCTGAGCTACTTACCTCTTCCAATTCATCTAAACGAAGACTGTTACCTGAAGGACTTACCACAATATAATCGTACAAATCTGCATCAAAACCTTCAATATAACGGGTCAAATCAACCGTCTCAGTAGGATCACATACGATTGAAGGATTAGACACCCTAAGCTGAGGAAGTGCATTGACAATCACTTCAACTTGTTCCAAGTCATCCCCGCAGACACCCTCTCCCTGAACTCCTACATAGAAGAAATAAGGCGAAGCTCCCACGGGCAAATTCCTTACCCTTAAAGTTCCTGCTGCATCGATTTCATAACTTTCCCCATTTGGACCTGCCTGATTTGAGATTACAGGGGTTTGCCTATCTGGATCACTGAACCATAAAAACTCAGGATTGGCACCTGAGACATTGATAGAAGGCATCAATACAGCTGTCTCGCCTTCACAAATGCTGATCAGATCATCCACATCAATCAGAGTCGGTATGTCTGAAACAATGATCTGATCCTCCCGAACAATGCACCCAAGGGCATCTTCCAAGACCAGTATATAATCCCCAGAAGGCAGGTTCGCAAAAACAAAATCATCTCCAGTGTTTTCAGGACTTAAATTCAATGCATTGCCTGAAGTATCTGTCAACTGTATTTCATATGGAGCTATGCCTCCTCTCATGTTACCGGATATCCTACCGGCATTTTCCTCACATTCTGTATCCAGAGTTTGAATATCGAGCAATTCCAAGGCTGAGTCCGGGCCTTCTATAAGGAGCTCATCCTCCAAAATATATGTACAACCTGATGCATGTCTCGCTTCAAGAAAATATGATCCAGGGTTTAAGTTATCTATCCTGTTATCAGGGTAACTCTGGAAACCTCCTCCATTGATACTGATTTCCAAATCAGAAACATTGACCTCGGGATTGATAAGTATAGAACCACCTTCACCAAAACAAACCTCATCAATCACATCAGCGGTGAAGACCGGCTCTTGATAAACAAACACCTCCAATTCCTTACTGTCACCCTCACATACCTCAGGCCCCTCTACGGTCACCCAAAAAACATAGGCCTGACTTCTTGATTCAAGCCCACTTATACTCAAAAAACCGTTTGCATCAATGCTATAACTGACTCCACCCTCATTCTGACCATCACTCAGTTCATTGGCCGGGTTGATGTTTTCCCTGTACCATCTGAAATTTCTTTCTGTTGCATCGGGGTTGATTTCCGGGCTGAGGGTTAATGTTTCATCTTCACAAATGTCAAAACGCTCATCAATAACAATTTCAGTCGGTAAATCTTCAATAACAATAGGATCAGACAAATTGGCCAAACAGCCTTCTGCATCAGTAAGTGTTACCTCATAGGTTCCGCTACCCAAATTTTCAAACACAAAAGTTCCAGTTTCACCCAGACTTAACTCTAAGCTATTGCCATTGTCCAAATTGGTCAGGATTAAAGCATAAGAAGGCCATCCTCCGGAAAAAGCAACTTCTATACTTCCATCTTCTTGGAGACAAGAGGCATCCTCCAAGGCTATAAACTCCAGATTTAATGGTTCTGGACCTTCTATTTCAATGGTTTGAATTTCAGGAGAACATCCAAAAACAGACCTGGTCTCAATGCTATAGGTGTTTGGAGAAAAAAGCAATTCCTCTAGTTCTTCCTGACTGATCCAGTCTCCACCGTTGACTGAAAACTCAACATCGAAATCACCCCCAAGTCCGGTTAGCAAAATCCTCCCATTATTAGCTCCATGACAGGTCACCCTTTGGCTTTCGAATATGGGTTCGGGAATTGGGTGAACAGTGACTTCAACAGGCATTTCCACATCGGTACAAGCTACATAAAAGTAAAAGGTGTAATCACCTGGAGCCAAACCTGAAATCCTAAGCTCTGGGTTTATCCAACTGCTGTCATCAATGGCATATACAATCTCGGGGTTTTCAGAATCCACCCCATCCTCAATAAGACCTTGCCTGTTAGCTTCCTTATACCAAAGCACCTCTGTCGCTGCTGCAGGTGGCAGACTGGGATCCGGAGCTAAGTGCACTGGCCGGATCAATACATCATCCCCAAAACATACATCCATCGGTGGAACCAAGGCATATTCAGGATCAGATAAGGCTCCAACCTCAAAATCAAAAATAGAAACACAGCCATTTTCGTCCTGAACTATAAGGTAATATGTGCCAGGAAAAATGCCATCCAACTCCTCTATACTTCCCTGAGTCAGTAATTCTCCTGAATCAGGATCATCACTTCTCCACTCAAAGGAATAATTTCCCCATCCACCCTGAACATCTACATTAAAAATCCGTCCATTGGCTTCACCACATGAGGCTCTAAAAAGCTCAAATCCTTCCAATGAAATGGGAGCTTCTGGACTTTCAATCGATAAATCCGAAATTTCAAGGAAACAGCCCTCAGCTGAATTAACATCACGTATATTCAAGGTATAGTTACCTGGGGCAAGGTTTTCAAAAATAGGCTCTGTTTGAAAATCTACCCCATTTAGGCTAAACTCAAAATCTCCTGAGCCTCCTGTAACATTCTCAATATTGATAACACCGTCAGTATCACCAAAACAGCTGATGTTTTCGATGTTCACACTAGCATCTATAGCTTGTAAGAC
Source organism: Arthrospiribacter ruber (assembly GCF_019343195.1). Lineage (GTDB taxonomy): Bacteria > Bacteroidota > Bacteroidia > Cytophagales > Cyclobacteriaceae > Arthrospiribacter > Arthrospiribacter ruber. Next base: position 244,042 of record NZ_RPHB01000001.1, on the reverse strand, counting down.
ATTGACCTCAGCGGTACTGATCAAAGTACAGATATTTTCACCAGAAATCTCCAAATAATAGGTGTAACTCCCCGGGTCCAAACCGGAAACAGTCAGAACTCCATCATCGCTGATAGCGTAGGTGACTCCAAGTGTATTCCCAGAACTTAACTCCTGTGTAGCAGCAGCATCAAAATACCATTTCAATTCAGGTGATGCACCCGTGGGAACATCTAAGTCAGGAGTAAATTCTACATTGGCTCCTTTACAGATTTCATCTTCCAGAGGATTGGAAATTATCTCAAAGCCTTCATTATTGACCAAATCAAAATCCTGGTCAATTTGTGCCAAACAAGAGAAACTATCCTCAACCTCTACTATATAGCTGATTGGCTCAAGGTTAGTTACCCTGTAATTTCCATCTGATTCGGTAAAATCAAAATTACTGATCAAACTTCCATTGATAAAAACATTGTAAGGCGCTGTTCCACCGGATACTGAAAATTCGATTACTCCATTGAAATCTCCACAGGTAGGATCCTGGAAGCCCAGGGAAATGACCTCGAGCAATTCCGGTTCATCAATAGTGATATTAATTTCAGCCACACAACCTGTACTTTTGTTCCTTACCAGCCCAATATAGCTTCCTGCAGCTATGTTATTTGAAAAAACAGGGCTATCCTGAAAATCCGTCAAGCCTTGCAAAGCAAATTCAAAGTCAGCAATGTCTCCTTCAGCCAAGCTGAGTTCTATTATACCATCCATAGATCCAAAACACAATGCCGCTTCCTCTCTCAGCACAATTGGTTCAGGCAGTGGGTTAACACTAAAATCCAGTCTTTCGAAGACCCCCTCACAGGTAAAAGGGCCGGTCATTTCCAGAAAAAGGCTATATTCCCCTACACTGAGATTACTGATTTCCAATGACCCTGTATTGCTATCAATGCTATAATCAAAGCCAAAAGGTCCCGTCCCTCCGGCAATGGGATTTTGCCTTTCTTCATCTTCGTACCAAATAAAAACCGGATTGGCTTCGTCCTGAAGTTCAAAGAAATCAAAATCAACAGTAAAGGAAACAGCATCTTCGTTCTCACATATTACCCTGTCACCAATAATATCAAAAACAGGTTCAGGGGTGTCCGGCACATTAAAAGAATAACTGATTATACAGCCATTTCCTTCATCAATCGTTACGGTAAATTCAACCCCTCCTTGCAACCCAAAGAAATTGTATGCCTGATTGTCCGGATCCAATTCCCAATTTTCAAAAGTACCTCCGCTTATTTGTGGATTATGTGAACCATAACTCAGATTACCTCCATTGATCCTAAATGAAAATTCTCCGTTTTCCTCTCCACAACTTGCAGGAAGAATGGAAAGCTCCTCAATTTCCAAAGCGAATTCAGGCCCCTCCACCTCTACTGGCCCTAAATTAACCAGACAAGATGGATTTTGGGTGAATACTTCTACTTCATACACACCTGGTAATAAATTCTCAAAAGTAAACTGATTAGCATCTGTCACTTCAGAACGAATGGGATCATTTTCACCCTCCATGTATAGATTGTAGGTCTTTGCTCCCTGGCCTCCGTCCACATCCACTGCAATTGACCCAATCTCCTCCCTGCACAAATCAGCTATCGCCGAAATCACACCTGTAAGTTCGGGTACCACTGTCACGTCTATACGGGTCATTTCTCCTCTTGACATACAGAAATTACCATCATCCGGAAAACCTGTATCCATTATATCCACAAAAAATGAATAATTCCCTTGGGGCAGGCTGGCAAAAGAAATCAAACCATCAGCAGAAATGGAAATGGCGCCAGTATTGATAAGATTGCCATTAATATTCAACTGATTCCCCTCCTGAATAGGAAATTGTCTGTTTTCATCTGTGTACCATAAAAATTCTGGATCTCCAGGAACATTATCCCTATACACCTGATCTACATCCGCCTGGATAAACAAGGGAGTCAGTTCGCAGATTACATCAACAGGATCCACCAAAAGCACAGGGGTGCCACGTTCTTGAGTTATCTCTGGGAAATCATGAGTTACAAAACAGGTATTCACATCCACATCGTCAAATTCATCAGAACAGAGTAGATCTGAATCATCACCAGTAGGGTTAAAAATCTCAATAGAGTATGATCCCAAGTTTACACCGGTCAGACCTAAGATTGCCCTGATATACCCCCCAACATTTGTTTCATCAGCTGTATATAATCCAGGATTTACTTGATTTCCTTGTTCATCATACCACCTTACCTCATATCCCTCAACAAGATTTTCAACTACAACACCTTCTATCGCACCGTCATTTTGTCCGTCACAAGTGGGTTCTTGTATATTTCCAAAATCAACGATTTCGGGAAGGGGATTAATTGTAATAGTTATCGGAATTCCATCGGACTCGAGACCAAAATTATCAACCACTTTATAGTAAGCGGTGATAGTACCAAAAAAACCTGGAACTGGTTCAAATCGTATCCTTGCCTGAGTTCTTTTTTCTTCAAAATTATTGGTATCCAGATCTTCAAGGTCAGCAAAGAAGGTCCCTACAAGAACCCCATTTTGAAAAAACGGCAATTCGGGAATATCCTGGCATCTTGTACCACAAACATCATCCAAGCCACAACCAAACTGAGTAGTATTTGTAAAGTCATTGTCTGCGGCTCCCGGGTCATCCTGAAAAAGGTTGATACATTGTATAAAGGCATTTGCAGAAGAGGGCAACTCCACACAAAAAGGAAAATCCACATCATCTGAATCCTCAATACAGATTGTCCTCTCCAAACTGGGTGGATTAGGCTGCTGGGCATTTTCAAGGCTAGAAACTTGCACAGCAACGTTTCTGATTTCCTGACGGCTGAAATAAGGGTTACCAGATGAAGCTGCAAAACCTACCTTCAGGGTCTGCGGAGCTTCACCCTGAAACCTGAAATCATTGAAAACATTTACTGGAACGGGATTATTACCTACGAGTACATCAACTGTAACATCGTAAGGCTCACTCGGTATACCTGTAGGTTTTAAATCAATATAAACCTTTCTATAGCCATCGGGTAAGGTTTGACCACAGTTTACTTCATTTGGTGAAAGATAATTCCCTATTTGAAATTGATTATTTTGAAGAAAAAAAGGAGAGTCCGGAGGTATAGATCCCACTCCATTATCTACCCTATCTTGTACCAGAGGATAATTCTCATCAGGATCATAATATACAATTCTTCCTGCCCTAAACTGATAACTGTTATACTGCGGGTTTTGTGTGTTGGCCGGAGGAGGTGGATTTCCATTCTGTCTCAGCAAATCTCCATTTGCCAGAGGTCCCCTGATTACAACAGAGTTGGGATAAAGTGTTCTGTCAGGATTTGGTGTTTGAAAATTAAATTGATTAGGGTCAATAAAACCTCCATATCTTTTCTCTTGAAAATTACCGTAATTCCCAAGCACATCAAATCCTATACCCATGTAACCTCCGGTAATTCCACCAGAAGTATAACTCCCATTGAAGTCACTGCCGTGAGGTGCATATCCCAAAGAACCTCCTACTCCTCCAATTTGAAAATCCCCTTCAGTTATGGCTCCATCTATCAAAAAAAAACTTATTCCATCTCCCAAATCAGTAGGGCCAGGGGTATTGATAAAATATTCAAATGAGGCTTTTATACCGTATTCTGAGGAAAAAGGAAGATCAATCAGTACATACCCTCTTTCATTTTGACTGCTCGGTGTCAATTCAATTGACTGCCCAGTAAGTGTCAAAGGCCTATCAGGAGATAAGACCAGAGGATTGAAATTAATAATTGTATTTCCACGAGCTATAGTAAATTCCAAATCATTCGGATTCCCAGTATCTGTAAACGGCTGACAATAAGGAAACCCTGCCCGAGGAATCGCTAATTGAGCATAGGTTTGATTTTCAAGAAAAAAATACAAGAGTATCCCCAAAAAAAAGAAGACTTTTTTCCAATTCAAATGATAGCTTAAGAGAAAATACTTTTTCACTATCAAGGATTTGAGGTTTGTATCTATTGCTAAACTCAATTATCGGGGCTTATACAAATGGCTGATCAACTGCTTTCCTAGCCTCCAAATATAGATAATTTAAAGTTTTATGAACCCAAAAACAAAAACAATGCCTACACCTCTACCAACAATGGCAATCCAATTGGTATAAATCAATAGTTTCAGATTAGGAAATCAATTAAATAGGTAATAAAAAAATCAATGGCCTTAAACCTACCATGGTTTTTCGAAACTGCTTGCCGGAAAATTCTTATTGACCGACTTGAAGAGACTCTTTTCTGTATTTTTGAGGTTCAAAGGATTTTTCTTGCCAAACAGCCTGGATGCTAGGGCTATTGGAGTAAGCAACAAAAAGAAAACCAAGCTTAAAAGGACATTAGGGACAATCAAGCTTAATACAAATGTAAGCTTTCCCCAAAACCAATCTATCTTCTTCGCCAGATAAGCTGACAACATCCCCAATACACCCACAGTTAATGAAACATAAATTGCCCATTCCCATGAAAAAATAACATACAGCAATATCATGCCTACGGTAATGACCAAGACTGTTTTGGTGGGATCGGATTTAACCTTCTTCATATTAAAACATGGTATAAATAAAAGGTGCTAAGGCAGAGCTACCACCAAAAACGATAATAAAACCAAGAAGTAGCAAAACGACTATAATAGGCGCAAGCCAAAACTTCTTTCTTTCCTTCATAAAAAGCCATAAATCCTTCAGAAATTCCATACCGGGTCAGTTATTAATTTGATTGATCAATGCGTCTGCAAGCTTTTGATGAACTGTTGCAGAAGGGTGAGTATCAGAATAGTTAACGATACGCTTTCTCAAAGGAAGATCAGCCACCATTTCGCCTACATCCAATACGGATACACCTTTTTCCTCAAAAAAAGCAGTTATTTTATCAGTATACAAGTGTTTACTTTCATTAATTTCCTGAAGGAAGGGAAATACCAATACAGTCAATTCAATCTCTTTACTTTCTGCATAATCCACAAAACCCTGCAGATCTTCCATATGCTTTTCCAATACAGCTTCATTTTGATAGGCCTCTTTTAAAAATTCCTCGTAGGTTTCACCTCCATTTTTGGGGAACATCCAATAAACAAAATTTCCGAAAAAAGTACCTCTTGCCAAGTATTCCACAATAAAATTATCACCAGCATAAGGTTTGGTCTTAGTAATGTTTAATCCCAATTCATAGGCAGTATCTTCTATATCGTTTCCAAAGTACTGTAATACAATCTTTCTCACAGGAACTTTAGTCTCTTCAACAAAATCCAGCATCATCTCAAACTCTCTCTCTGTATCAGCACCATTCAACCCTAAATTAATGGATTGAAGTCCTCTTGTGTTTCCTTCTTCAACAAGATCGGAATATCGGTCCGAGATACTTTTTATCCCATATCCTGCAGTAAAAGAATCTCCCACAAACAAAATGCTCTCTTTGCCCAAATCAGGTTCCTTATCCCTAAACCCGAAGGAATTGATAGGTCTCCAATAATACTGAAACCAAATGGAATTGGCATAAGTAGAACCTATACCATGGGTTCGGGGAATAAACATAAATAGAATGTCAATCACGAGGAAAATTACCAGAAAGCTTGCCAGAGACAGAATCGTATTTTTCAGACCATCTGGAAATGAACCATAAAACACTTTTTTGCAAATAGCCGCCGTCTCCACTAAAATCATCAGGATCACCAATATCCTCAAAGGATAAAAAAGATAGGGAAATTCATCTTTAGATCCGATTGAAATATAAAGCAGAACAAAAAACCATAAAAACAAACGTATTAACGCTGCGTACTTAGCCATTCTTAATCAGGTTTGAATTCAACCATCCACTTTTCTCTATTTCCCCAATCCGGTTGTTGGTTTTTGATGTATACAAAATCTCCAATAACCAAATAATCCATCTCTGTACTCATAAAACACCTATAGGCATCAAAAGGAGTACAGACTACTGGTTCACCTCTCACATTGAATGAGGTGTTGACAACCAAACCAAAGCCTGTCTGCCGCTCAAATTCTGCTATTAGCCTCCAATATCGGGAATTGGTTTCCTTGTGAACTGTCTGAATTCTGGCTGAAAAATCCAGATGAGTCACAGACTGTATATCACTTCTTTCTCTGTAAAGCTTCTCCCAAAGATCCATTTGATGGTAATTTTCAGGAAGCAGTTTTCTTCTCTTCTCCAAAACAGGAGCTACAATAAGCATGTATGGGGAGTCTTCATTGAGATCAAAATATTCCCCGCATTTTTCTGCCAAAACAGAAGGGGCAAAAGGTCTAAACCCTTCTCTATATTTTATCTTTAGATTTAGCTTTTTCTGCATTTCAGGATTCCGGGCGTCCCCTATAATGCTTCTGTTTCCTAAAGCCCGGGGACCAAATTCCATTCTACCTTGAAACCAACCTATCACCTTTCCTTCTGCAATCTTTGAAGCAACGAATTGTGTCAGTGAATGAAAATCACTATAATTTTCACATACTGCTTTCACTTTTCTATTCATCAATTGGATTTCCTTTTCAGAATATTCCGGCCCTAAATAAGAACCCTTCATTTGGTCTGAATCCTTTTTATAAACCCTCTCTTCACCAAAGTACATGTGACTGACCGCCAAGGCTGCACCCAATGCCCCTCCAGCATCTCCGGCGGCAGGCTGGATATAAATATCCTTGAAAATTCCTTTTTGCAACAGCTTTCCATTGGCCACACAATTCAAAGCAACTCCACCTGCAAGGCACAAATAATCCGTATCGCATATTTTCTTTGCAGTTAATGCCATTTTGATCACGATTTCTTCTGTCACTCTTTGAATTGCCAAAGCCAGGTTGCAATGATACTGTTCAAGCTGTTCCTCAGGCTCTCTTCTTTTAAACCCAAAAATATTTTTCCAAGACTCATCTTTGACCATTCTCAAGCCTGTGGCATAGTTGAAAAATTTCTGATCAAGCCAAATAGAACCATCCTCTTTGATATCGACTAGATTCTCCTTTATTTTTTTTTCAAACTCGGAAGTCTGAGGATCGTCCGGATTACCATAAGGTGCTAGCCCCATCAGCTTATATTCCCCCGAATTGACGGTAAAACCCAAAAAATAGGTAAATGCGCTGTAAAGAAGACCTACAGAATGCGGAAATTCCAATTCCTTCAGCATCTGAAAGTTATTACCTTCTCCCAACCCTATAGAAGCAGTGGACCACTCGCCTACTCCATCTATGGTCAAAACTGCGGCCTTTTGGAATTTAGAAGGGAAATAGGCACTTGCTGCATGTGAGAGATGGTGCTCTGAAAAAAGTAGGTTAAGCTTTTTTTTATCATAAACCCCTACCTCTTGAAGACCATCTTTAATCAGCTTTTTAAGAAACATCTTTTCATCTAACCAAACAGGTATAGCTTTGAGAAAAGACACTAATCCTTTGGGTGCAAAGGCATAATAGGTTTCCAGCAACCGTTCAAATTTCAGCAGTGGTTTGTCATAAAATACAACGGCGTCCAACTCATCTATACTCAAACCTGCTTCCTCCAAACAGTAGCGAATAGAATGAATCGGGAAATCAGGTGTATGTTTTTGCCGGGTAAACCGTTCCTCCTGAGCTGCTGCAATTATCTCACCACCAATAAGTATTGCTGCTGCAGAATCATGATAAAAAGCAGATAATCCTAAAATTTTTTTCACACTTCCAAATTCAATTCAAATAATAATTCTCCTAAAATAATCAGGCAAATTGAGAAAGTTCAAATAAAAACATTCCATTTTATATTTTATCAATTCATGTACAATAATGAAAGGTTTAGCCCTGATTGAAATCAAAAATATAGGATGCATAAATAACTAAAAAATTAAAGCCCAAAAAAATCTTTGAAGATTTCTTCGGGCTTGCTTATTCTTTTAGAAAGGAGTTGTTTTAAATAGCTATTGTAAATGTTTATTTAATTTATTATACTCATGAGTTCTCATAAATAGCCACCTCATGTTTTCAGGCCTATTTTCGTTGAACAAGAATTTTTTCTCCTCTTCATCTAAATGATCTAATTGATAGTCCATCTTCCTCCAAGGATAATCGCATATCAAATCGATCTGATGAGTTTTTGAAAACCTATGAATCAATAATTCAGTCAGTCCTTTTACAAAACAGTCATGCGCTTCTACCAAAATGTCACAGGATTTTAGCATCGGCACTTTTATTGGATCAAGGATTCGAACTTCTTCACCTTCAATATCACAAAAAATAAGAGTTTTAACCTCACAAATACTTCCCAGATCTTCAGGGGATAATGCCCCGACAAACCGAATGTTATTTACTTCATTTAGTTCAGCCAATTGCTGGGCCAGCTTCAAAGCTTCAGGATTGATGTCCGAACCGGTGACATTGGCATAGGGCATCTTCTTTGCAAATCCAACTGCATAATACCCCTCAGCACAGCCTATGTCAATTATCTTTTTATAATTACTATTTCCAATTATTTCATAGACCCAGTCATGAATCGGTTCTTCATAAGAGCCGATCAATTTGGGGAAAAACATACTACCTGTTGCTTTATGAATATAATTCAACCCTTTAAATGGTCCATTAACTACTTTAAGTTCTTGGTGCAAATTCAGTTTCTGAAGGATATTATCCTGGATTTGAAGATTACTTTCCCTGAATTTTTCCATCAAGGCCATTTGTCTTTTGAAAGCAGGCGTATTTCTAAGCATCCTTCTATAGAGCGGATACAACATTTTTTTAAGGTGGAATTGCTCAAATGCCATTAGTCATGATTTAGATTTTTAAAGAAATATAATATGAGATATTTCAAAAAACTATTTATTTAATGATTTTGGCAAATCATTGGTATCAAGTCGAGGCAAGGCGAGAAAATTGTCGTTTTTTGTATTGGCTACTTTGACTTTTACAGAAAAACCAAGCTTACATCCTAAATCCTTCAATATATTTAGTGTATCCTTATTATGTCCACCATGGGGAAAACACATGGTCCAATTTTTCATGTCAACTCCTACATCTTCCAAAAGCTTATTGCAAGACAGAATTTCCATCTTCTGTTCAGATGTGGATAAGGTGTTTAACCAAGGATGAGAATAGGTATGATTCCCTAAATGCATGCCTCCGGCGACCATATGGCGCATTTGTTCTTTATTGATATATAGTTCCTTACTGAAAGCTACCTCATCCATACCTATGGCTTCTTCAAACATTCTATTGACAAGTTCGGAACGATAGGGCTGCGGGAGAACTTTCTGAAGCATTCTTTTGACAAACATCACCTCATCGGTGTCTTTCCCGTTGGTAATGGCATACGTTTTATAAAGAACTTCATTATCAGGTAATTCGCATTCCCTTCGGATTATGTCAATTTCTTTAAAAAGCTGCTTGATAAGCAAATTTACATCCTGCATGGTAGCCAGAACAAAATGGATTTTATTTACATCCAATACTTTGTTTTCGATAATCATTTTTGCAGGGACATAGAATGAGCCCTGAATTCCCAAGTTATGTAAAATAGGAAATGCATACATGTAATGATCTATATAGGCATCATCGAATGTAAGTAAAGCTGCTTTGGGGGGCAGTTTCTCTCCTTCGTGTATGGCTGCGATCAAATGTTCAACACTGATAATATTGTAATTATGGCGAAGGAATTCAACCTGCCCTTTGAAGTCTTTGATTTCCAGCCCTTTTATACCAGGAAACCTTGAGGATTTAATCTCTCTGACATAATGGTACATCACTATCGTCACTTCAGTATCCATCTTCATTTTATCTGATTAATTTTTGCAACCCTGTCTCTGTCGGAGTCCATTCTGGTAAAATATATATCATTGATTTCTAAAGCCATGATTGGTTCAGCATATTCCAAACTTTTGAGTGCTAAATATTCATGATTCGGTCTCTTTGCAACAGGTGCTGAAACTTGGGGAAACAGAGCCACATCATCGTCTTCGAGCATTGAAAAGCCTGATTCCATTAATATATGGTCATATAATTCACCTATTTTTGAAAAATCCAGATACAGAAAACCCTCATTATTTCCCCATTGAATTGCAAAAGAAATCACTCCGGATAAATCCCTAGCATCGCCATACATATCAACAATCCTTCCCACCATCCGCCCAGAAGGCTGAAGCAATTCAGGCCTAAGTGCCAAGTAAGCAGTAATCCCATTTTCTCCAACAAAAGCAAAGACTTTATAGGCTATAAAAGGATGATCCAAAAATCTCCACTTCAGAAACTCCTCATCTCTAAGTGTAGTGCAGACTACCTGTCGGCCTAATTGCAAGCCATGGTTTTCAAGCATTTGGGAATTGAGTTCTACAATATGTCCGGGGTCATTCCAATGGCTGACAGTGATTGGAGAACCTACCAGCTGCTTTGCCTTTCCAATATCTGCTCCTATTTCATTTACCAACTCAAATGCTTCCTCCCTAAATAAGAACAAATACCTTTTTAACCTCTGGTGGTCAAAGACATTGTAGCCCAATTTTTTATAAAACTTATGCGTATCCAAAGCCATTCCTAGGGTTGCATTGATTGGGTTGGCATCAAATAATTTTTGCACCAGTGTACTATTAAAGCCCAAGCCTCTCCAATCAGGCAATGTGTAAGCATTCACTCCCCAGATGGTATCAATGATATTTTCCCCCAGAATCAACTTGTAATGAAGGCCTCCATAATGTGATACTATTTCGTCCTTCGAATTAAGCCCAATCCAATTCGACTCTAGGATAGACCCCTTGTTCCAGGGACTTTGGAAATAATATTTCAAAAAAGCTTCCACCTGAAAGACTGTATGCTCTCCATAGATCCGGATGAAAAACTCTATAAGGTTGGAAATATCACTGGCCCTTGCCTTTCTTATTTTAAATTGCTCTGACATTTACCAGTTAATTTTGATAGAAAGTCATATTTTTCAGTTCTTGTGATAATCCGTAAATCAAGCCCTTTTTTCTAAAATGATCTAGCCATGTCTGTCTACACCTTTTTTGAATAACTTTCAGTTCCGATTCTGAATAGCTGTTGATAAAGTTAATTATATATTGATCAGCTTTGAAACGATCCTTGTATGGCACCATAACGCAAATTTCTCTGTAATCAATCTGAGACTCAAACGGCAATATTGAATCTGTTTCAATCACCACCGGTATTCTTCCCATGGCCAAGGTTTGAAAAAACCTGACAGAATAGTTTCCAAACCCTCTCATACAAATCGTGAAAAGATTGTCATAAATATTTTTAAAAAATTCATATTCCAGTCTCTTTTGGTCTTGGTCACTTTTGGCTCCTCCTTTATACCTTTCTCTTTTCAGAAAATCTGTTTGAACTAAGTTGGAATTCTCCAAACTGGAAAGCAGTGCAGCCCGCTCACTGGCAGCCATGAAATAAGGGACATAGAGGTATCTGGACCGACCGATCACCTTCATTGCATTCAGTCCAAGGTATTGCAGATGGTCTTTGACCGTTTTAAGAAAATTCGATGTAGCCTGTCCACAAAATCCCACTGACACTCTATCAAACTTTTCAATGATTTTAAACTCCCCATGAAACCATTTTTCAAGCGGATCGTTTGGCAACAGCGCCGGCAAAGAAACTTGGTTTCCCATACTTTTATAAGCACCTGGAGTCAATAAGATAACATCTCTAAATCCAGGATCAAAAAGTAAATCTGCATCAGAAACCAACAACAAGGGCTTATGCAATGAAATTGATATATCTCTATGGAAAGCGATGATATCCATCCCCTCCTGCGTTCCGTTTAGCTCCGATAATGGTACAGGAATAAAGATAAAATCAGCGTTCTTAGGATCGGATACTTTTTCAAAACAACTTTCAGACTCTTTGTTTAAAATTATGGTTCCGTTATCCTTCCTTTCAAACAAATCAAAGACATAGCCTAAAGGCAGTTTCAGGCTGTCAAAGTAAATTTTCACTCTGGAAAAGTTGACGATTTTGTCCAGCTCATTTCTTAAGGTAATATCGTCCATCATTTCCATTTGAATTTACCTCTGGGGAAATACCTGTACTGGATTTTTCTAAAAAGGCTTCTTACAGATTTTGGAGTAAGGTATTTGATCACTCCTGCAACACAAAAGTCTTGCGGTAGAAGCCTAGAGTAAGGCGTTTTCCAAAGGTATTTCCAAAACCTCCATTTGTATGGATGCTGATTGCTGGTATGCCAAGGTTTACTGGTCCCTGAAAAATGAACTATAACAGGATCCACAATTGCCTTTCGGACTTCAGCCATATCAACTCCTGGGTCTGACTCATGATAGATTCCTTCATACACATCGACAGTAAGGTTATACTTTAGGGGAATCTTCACCCATTTACTTTTGGTTAGGGCATTGAGCCCACATTGGTCTACAAACCAAATCAGTCTGGGATTATCCTTTACAAATTGTATTGTTTTTTGCCCTAGGTTTTCTGCTCTCCATTTATCCAGGTTGATCAACATGACACCTGAATTGAAATACCCATCCTCCTTGCTCACTCCTAACTCAGGATGCCATTCTACTCCCGGAGTCCAGACTGCCGCCAAATAATTATCTTCAAGGTTTACCTCCCAAATTGGCATTAAAGAACCCAAAACTAAAATGTCAGCATCCAAGTATAAAACTTTATCTTCTCCTATTAGATCAGGGATTAAGAGCCGATAGTAATTGGCTCTATTAAAATGAAGCGTAGTGACAAGTTTCTCCAATTGAGCGTCATCTACTTCAATACATTGCATTTCCACTTGGAAATCTGATATGATTTTTTGAAGTTTCAGCTTCTCATCTTCTGAGAGAAAATCACAAAAAATATAGATTTTTTCGATATCCCCTTTATTGTTTTCCAAAAGGGATAGTAATGCCACAGAAAAGGGCATTAAAAAAGTATGATTTATTGTAAAAGCTATTTTCAACTTATCCTTCATCAACGGTTCAAAGGTTGGACTTTTTGATTTTCAAAGATTTCCCTGTACCAAAGGGATGTGAAAAACAATTGTTTCATCCAACCTAAATTTTCTCTAGGGTTTGCTTTAAAACTATCAATTGCTTTTTTAATATCCAAGTGGGCTAAAAACCCCATTTCAAAGAGAGGGGATTGATGCATATTCTCAAGATGGTCTCTTAATTCAGGATTATCAACAATATACTGATCCCAAGGCATAGATAGCCCAATCTTTCTATGCTCTCTGATATAGTCCGGCATTTTCTTCCCAAAAGAATTCATGGCCAAAAGCTTGCCTTTACCCTTACTTTCAAAATATTGATCTGGAAGGGAAGCTGCACCGGTCACAAGTCTATAATCTAAATAAGGCTCCCTGCATTCAATGGATGCCCCCATTGTCGTCCTATCGTTCTTGTCATTTAGGGAATGTAGATGTGAGTGTTGTTCCAGGTATAGTAACTGCCTATACCTGTTTTTGGGATAAAGTGCTTTAGCTTCCTCAAGGACATCTACCCTATATTGCGGCATCAGGCTGGATGATAAAATCCCAAGCCTTTTTATATCTGATAGATAAACTTCATTGGCATTCATAATCATTTGGGCATCCGGATTCCTAAGTGACATGTATCTTTTGAGTTTTTTCAACCTGTCCTGTTTGAGAAAGCGATCGGGAACAAGATTCATCAGTTCCAAAAGCCTGTATCGCATGGCTCCATCATGCACCTTATACCTGACATATCCACCAAGCACCTCATCTGCACCTTCACCTGTAAGTAAAACAGTAACCTTCTTTTTGGCTTTTAGACTAAGTCCCAATAAAACATTGTCGGTAAAGTGCATCAAAGGCTCATCATTGATCTGAATGGCTTTTTTTGTCAGCTCCACCTGCTCAGTTCCCAGAAATTCATGACCGTTATAATTCACGCCCAATTCCTCGGAGAATCTTTTTGCAATATGGGATTCATCATGTTCATAGCCTTTGAACATCACGTTCCAGGAACTGAGGTCCTTAAAGCCCTGTGATGCTTGGCTCAATACAATTCCGCTACTGTCCAGCCCTCCGCTAAGAAGTGTACCTACGGGGACGTCAGCGATCATCCTAAGCCTTACACTGTCATTAAAAGTCTCTTCAAACCACTCATAGGGTTTGGAAATGCTCCCAAAATTTCTTGCAGCATCCGCAAGGTGAAACCACCTTTTGGTCTTTACTTGTTCAGCATTGGTAGATAATGTCATTAGGTGTCCGGGAAGCAAACGTTTGATACCTCTGAATATGGTATTCTCTCCTGATACATATCTGTAAATAAACAACTCATCCAAGTGGTCTGGATCTACAGCCTTTGAAACACCTCCTGCAAAAATACCTTTTGGCTCACTTGAAAAGCTGAATCCTTCTTTGCCAAAATGATAGAATAAAGGTTTAACCCCAAACCTATCCCTTGCCAAACTTAGTGTTTGCTTCCCCTTATCCCAAAAAGCAAAAGCAAAGAAACCATTGAGTTTTTCAAGTACCTCAAAGCCATATTCCATCAGAAGAAATAAAAGTACTTCAGTGTCTGAGGTGGTGTTAAATGAATAACCTTTGGCTTTCAGCTCTGGATAAAAGTCCTGAAAATTAAATATCTCTCCATTGTAAACTAAGGTATAATTTCCACAAGGAGAGTGAAATGGCTGGTTTGCATGTTCTGAAAGATCAAGAATTGAAAGCCTCCTGTGCCCTAAAGCCAGCTTGCCTTCAAGAAAAGAGCCCTCGGCATCAGGCCCCCTGTGATAAATGGCATCACTCATATTTTTCAGTCTACCCAAGGAGGCTGGCTCATGATGCTGCCAAAACCCTACAATTCCACACATATTATTTTCTTTTTTTCTGTTCCAAAAGCTGTAAATACCGAGCAAAGATAAGCTTCATATTCTTATCAAAACTTACCCTGGATTCAATAAAATCCCTATTCAATTGAGTTTGAATTCTATAATCATTCTTATTTAAAATAAATTTTTCAATAGCTGATGCTAAAATATCCGGCTTGCCTACTGGTACAAGAAACCCATTTTGTCCTGGTCGTATGAAAGCCCTATTGGCTGGCAAATCAGTTACAATTGGAAATGAACCGCATGCCATTGCTTCAAAAAGAGATGCTGAAACGCCTTCTGTTTCCGGTACAGCAAGGTAAAAATCGCTTTCTTCTAACAATTCAGGCAATAATTTATTGTCTATCCTACCAAAAAACCTTATCCGATCTTCAATTTTAAGGGCTTTACTGATACCTTCTAGCTTATCCCTTAAGACACCATCCCCAACAATCCAGCAATCGACTTTTACCCCCTTTTCTTTAAGGATTTGAAAGGCTTTCAGAATATCTTCATGCCTGTAAATCTCAGACAGAGACCTCGTAACTATCCCAATGGGGTCATGATTTTTTTCCGAAAAAGTTCTGTAATTATACAGAGAGAGGTTGATGCCTTTTGGCAAGACCATAATTCTGGAAGGAGGCGCTCCTGACTCCAACATCGCATAGGTCATTACATTTCCCCAAGCATGGATCAAATCCACATTTTTGTATACCTTCCTTTGAAAATATCTTTTATAAACTCCTGTAAATCCTGACTCCGGAAAAGCATCAGTAATTCCCTGCTGTGCCACAACTTTCAATTTAGACTTGACCAGCAATGCAAAAAAACCGTAACTCGTCGCTCTTTCGGCCAGAACAATATCATATGGTTTTTTGAACCTCAAGATAAAAAGTTCGCCCAAAAACCTAAGGAAATAAAGAATGCGTTTCCATCTTTGGGGAGTAAAAGGCACCTCCTTCGTCTCAACTTTTTTTCCAAGATTCAGTTCTACACCTTCTATCCAGGTTTTTGCATCCGCTCTGTACGTTTCACCTAAGAATAATACTCTCATAATTAATCTCTATCCATTAAGATTTTAAAAATTCCAAGACAGAGCTTGGTCTCCAGCCTAATTTCCTGCTGGCCAAATTATCACTAAAGGTAAGTGAGGAAGTAAGTTTTTCAAGACGATAGGAATTCAAAGGAAAGAAAGAAAACCTGTCACCTAACCATGCAAATGGCTGTAAATAGGAAATCGGGATTCTTCTGATCTTTTTTTGGTACTTTTTGGCAATGGCTTCCTCTATATCATACATACTTGGATGGATAGTATCAGTTAGATTAAAAATACCACTTTTTCCTTCAAGATTGGGGATAAAAGCTGCAACATCCTTCGCAAGGACAGCTGATTTTCTTGACGAGCCATCCCCTATGCCTAGATAATAGCCCTTTCGGATGGCCTTTTCCAAGGCACCAAGATTCCCCGGTGCATTGTTACCAACAACCAAAGGCAACCTTAAAATCACCAGATTTACCTCCTTGTTTTTACACCAATTTTCCAGACATTCCTCAGCCTGAATCTTACTCTTGGCGTAAGGCGTAATTCCAAGTAAAGGAAACGTTTCATCTATTTCCTGACCCTCTTCCCTCCCGTACACAGCTACTGTGCTGATAAATATGAAATTTTGTGGCAAATTTCCGGAGGATTCCAAACCACGAAGCAGGTTTACCGTCCCCTGATAATTGATTTTAAAAAAAGCCTCTTTTTCTTCCTCTGTCTTTGGGACTACATGAGCTTTCCCTGCACAATGGATAAAAGTTCTTACTCTAGGAAGTTCCATTCTCTCACTTTCCAGATCGAATTGTATATCATTTTCAGCCCCTCTTCCAAGGGTATAACAGTCATTGGCAATCTTTTTGTGAATTTCTTTTCCCAAAAACCCGGATGCTCCTGTCAATAGATAATTTTTCATTTGATCAAAAAAAAATAAATAAATTTTTAAAAGCTGGGACTGCTTCAGATAATCCCAAATTAAATTACAGTTCTTTAATTCTTTGAAGATAGCGCAAAGCCAGCTTCCCCCTGTCAAATGTTTCTTTGGCTACTTTTTTTGCTGCATCAGCCATCGCCTGCCTTTGTTCAGGTTGGGAATGTAACAGTAAGATAGCATCTGAAAACGTCTTAGGATCATTAGGATCAACATTGATTCCGCAGCCTGTCTCATTCACAAAATCCTTGATCCAGCCTTTTGTAGACTGTATGATAGGTACTCCTGCAGCAAATGAATCAAACATTTTATTAGGTGAATTTGTATGGAGCACTGGAATATCCTTAAAAGTGACAAAACTGGCTTTTGCCACTGAAAACCATTTCACAACCTCACGCTTTGGGATCAATCCAAAAAATTCAACGGTTTCTTGCAATCCCAGTGATTCTACCAAGCCTTGTAGATGCTCTCTTTCAGCACCATCTCCTATGAAAGCAATTTTGATATCCTCATGGTTTACCTTGGAGATTCCCTTGATAATCTGAGAACACTCATCCATTAAGCCTAAAGAACCCGCATATATAAAAACCGACTTTCCCTTCCAATATTGAGGAAATTTATCTGGGTATACGCTTTCTGAAAGGTAAAACAAATCGTTATCAGATGAATTGGGAATTACTAGAGTGGGTGATTTTGCGTTAACCTGTAACACCCCTTCTTCCATTCCTGGAGAACAGGCCACTACCAAGTTGGCATTTTTGTAAATCCATTTTTCAAATGCAAAGCCAATTTTGACAGCTATGGGATTTTTGATTTTCTCCAGTTCAACAGCGCCTCTTGGCCAAAGGTCCCTAACCTCAAAAACAAATTTCTTTCTTCTAAATACAGAAGCAGCTAAACCAGGTAATGCTATAGTAATTGGTCCAGAGCTACACAAAACTACATCATATGACAATTTAAGAGCATAGAATACTGATACAGAGGAAAAAATAAAGGCGTTGAGCATTCTGCGGAATAAACCAGCCTTATTTGAATCAGGAGAATTAATTACAATTAAATCAATATTTTCTATCCGCTGTTTAGAGATGAATTTATCGGCTTTGATATCAGACTTATAGTATGGCGAAGTCACTACTGTCACCTGATGGCCTTCGTTACCCCATCTTTTTGCAAACTCGTAAAATCGGGTACTCCACCCTCCGTTAGGTGTGCCGAAATACTGATAAAAAATAAGGATTTTCAAAATATTATATCTTTAAATGGGTGGGATTAATTATTTACTACCTGTTTTCAAAATTCTCTTTTGCCTTTTCAAGGATCCCCCTAAAGTGCCTGACAAATTCAGGACCTGAAATTTCAGGATTGATAGCATTATCAAAATCCATCTTCCCCCTATCGGCCAAATGCTGGTATGCACTGGGGTCAGCTAAAACCCTGTTTATCTTTTCTTCAAGATCTGAGGCATCCCAGTTGTAACTGATATGGTTTTCTGGTTTGTAAATATCAGGATAAGTATCAATATGGCTCATGTCAGGCTTAAAGAGCAATGCGCCTGATTTAAAGGATTCAAAGTCTCTGTAACATATTTCTCCCCAACCAAATGGGGATAGACTGATTATAGTATTTTTCATCTGGTCCAAGTAAGCCTTTGGACTGATTTTAACATTCGCTACAGATGTGGTGACAAGGTCAAACTTTTTAAAAACCCTTAAAGTCAAAAGGCGGTGAAGCCTGAAAACATCATGGTCTTCCGGGAAAAGATTGCCCCTAAACATAATTTTGATTGATCTCTGATCAAGGGGATTCACAGCCTCTGGGGATATGACACTGTTGTTTTTGGTGAAAATTTTAAAGTACTTTTTAAGCTTGTTGCTGGATTGCGTTTTCCAGTCTATGAGTGCTAAATTCCAAGAAACCCCAATTTTTGGCAAATGGCTTTTATCCAAAGCAATAGGTTCGAAATCACCTGCATTTTTAAATTTAAATTGGTTCATCATTTTATCTCTGAAAAAATGACGTTTCAAGGGTTTAAGGTAGATTGATTTGTCTTTGAGAAGTTGCTTGACTAAAAACAAGTCCACTTCCTCTACAAAACTGGGAAAAATAGGACCTGTAGCATCATTGGCCGACAGAAATACTACGGGACAATTTTGAGTCTTTCTTAGCACCTTCAAAAAATCCAGCTTGGTAGACCTTCCCTTTAAAAGCTGCGACAGAGAAATATCCGAAACTATCAGAAAATCTACCTTAGTTGTTAAAGCCTCTTTATAGGAATGAATATAAACAAATTTCAGTCCTTCCCTGCGAAGCGCTTCTTTGAATGCCAAAAAAGGGAATATGGAGTTGTTACCTTCTCGATGAAGCGAATAAATAACACCTATTTTCATAGCTATTCCTTTACATCATTTATGATGAGTTGAAATTTCCCTGATTTGCTTCTGGGTAATTTTTCAACAAGCTTGAATTCAAATATTAAGTCCTCCTTAAAAAGAGTATTGAATGATTGCTGTACATTCCTTTGACTTACTTCTGATAATTCCTGGGAAGCAATGTACTGGAGCTGAAATTTGTTTCTTTCTTTTTGGATAAGCGTAAACTGTTCAACCTCTGGGAAAAATTTCAAAACTCTAACTACAGTTTGAACAGTTATATATTTGTTTTCTGGAGTTTTCAAGAATTCCGTAGTCCTTCCCAACACTTCTTCAATCATGGGCAAATCCAAACCACAATCACATTTTCCATTTTTACTTTTGATTACCAAATCGCCGATTTCGTATCGGATCAGTGGAGTTGTGAAATTATCCAAACCGGTCAGTAACACTCGCCCCATTTCACCCGGTTCTACCTCATTCCCTTTTTCATCCACTATTTCGAGGTAGACATGTGGTGTCATGACATGATATGAACCATGACTACACTGGGAGGCTACCATCAGACCTTCAGAGCTACCGTAGGTATCGTACACTTTGCAATGAAAAGCCTTTTCGATAGCTTCTCTGAAATTGGGCAATAGCTTTTCACCTAAAGAGATTACTGATTTGAATTTAATATCCAGGATACCATTTTCCAGTGCGGTTTTCGCAAACAGATATAAACTGGAAGCATACGCCACATAGTGATCTTTTGGAGTCTTTCTCAAACCTTCCAGTTCCTCCAGAATCTCCTGTTCATTGTGCTTGAGCGCCTCAATATACTTTGTCCTGAAAAATAAGTCCTTAAGTCTTTTTTCTCTCGACCGATTTAAGTTTACACCTGTCTGTAAAATACTGTTGCCATATTCGTATCCCGCCCAGGACCACCAAGTGAGTTGTACTGCCCTAGTAGCAGCCATTTCTTCTTTGTTGAAATACACTTTGCTTGGGGGGCCAGTAGAACCACTGGACATAACAGATTGCAAACCATGGAGAGACTTTACTGTAACCAGTTGATCAATTTTTTCCCTAACGGTTTGTTTATCCAAAACAGGAAATTCTGAAAGTAGCTGCACTGGATCATCAGAGGGACTAATATTTAATGCTTGGTAATAGGGGCTATTTAACAAAGCGTATTTAAGGATCTCATTAAGCTTATTTTTTTGAAGCGTCATAAGCTCGCCCTTGGGTAGCTGGCTCAACTTTTGAAGATTCTTGATTTTTTTCGGCAGCCCACCTCCCAAAAATTTATCTCCAAAAGGAAGTAAAAAGTTTTTTAACAGAAACGAGTAGATCATAATATGTTCAAAACAGGTTTTTGCTTTTCTTCTGACTTTAATTTTTTAATTGGTTTTTTCCTCTTCGGCTGAACCACAAAAAGAAGGCTTAAACCAATCATCATGGGTGATATAAAAGTACGCATGGCTGCATGAAAACTGGTATATATTCCGACCAGAAAGAATGCCAATAAAAGTCCCCTAATCATAGGGTTTCGGTGTCTTTTGAAGTTGACCAATCCCACATAGCAGAGTAAAATAAAATAAATCAACCCCAGAAGCCCATGTTCTGCTAACAATCTGCTCAACTCAACATGGGCAGCAACTTCCTCCATGGTATTTCTGAGATACCTCGAAGCTCCTGCTCCAACACCCAAAAGAATGTTCTCTTCCCATAAATCCAGATCACCTGTAAAAATTTCAAACCTGCCTGTAGTATATGTATTCAAATCCTTTTCCTTGGCTCCTGCAAGTGTACCAGCAGTCTCTCCCTGATACCTCAGTAAGAGCATACCTCGTGTAAGTTCATTGGCAACATAAAAAGCTGAAACAATCAACAAAATTGCTGGTATAACATAAATGCCAATTTTAGGAAGCCTGTAGCGTCTGATTTGCTCTCCCGAGCTCATCGAGAGGAAGAACAATACTACAACAACACCGACTACCGTTCCAAACATTCCTCCCCTAGAAAAAGTAAGTAATCCTTGCACACTGAACACCAAAAATATAAGCGCATCTATCCACCTTAGCCCTGAAAGTTTCCATTTGTTCAACCAAATCACAAAAACCAAAAAAGCACCCAAGCCCAAGGCTGTGGAAACCTGATTTGATCCGAAACCTGCACTAGCAAGGGTATTGGCACCAAGCTCAAAATCTACATCATCAAAATCAGGGATTCTGTATAGTGTAAAACTTAAAACTGAAACCAAGGGCAATACAGCCAGCAATATAGTATATGAAAGTACCTTTTCAGGAACCCTTTTCTTATAAAAAAACCAAACAGCTAAAGCCACATTTAAAGGCCCCAAAACATTGAAAACCAAATCAAGCCACTCAACTCTTCCAGATTCATCAATAATCAATGCGGGAAGCAAAAGAGCAAACATAACCAGGCCTATATAGCTTTTGGTCTGGTACATGAACACTCCAAAAATCATTAATGCAAACAAAAGATATTTACCAAGCTCATAGGGAATGAAGGGCGAGGTTCCAGCCATCCTGGCTAACAGTTCAAATGAAGTCAAATAAACTGTATAGAGAATAAGTGGGGCTGGTGAACGGGTAGACTGCAATACCCAGAAAATAGATGATATAGCAACCAGGTAAAACCAAACAATGACCGGTAATGGTGAAAATGCCGATGCCAAACCCAAAAGCGCATGGAATGCCAGCCAGATCATGGGGTATTTGGATGTAACTATATACTTCAGCAATTTTTACCCAGTTTAAATGTTTTTCAAATTAGAAAGGCGATATAAAATATCCTGAAAGATACGCTCCTTTAATTTATCAGGTTTGACACTTTTGCTTTTATTTTTTTTGGCCAATCCTTATTCATACATGGTTTTTCCACAAGGACGAAAAATATTACTGAAACCAACAATACCAATGGAATTCCAATTCCTAATTGCCAAAGTAGATTCAGTAAATAATCATTCGATACTGAATACTTCACCATAAATTTCATCAGCAAATGAAAAAAAGGATAATGAATCAAGTAAATGGTGTAACACATTCCACCTATTAAATAAATAATTGATCTAGAAAAAAACCAGTTGAATAGGTTCCCTTTGAAAGTCGCTATGAAAAGCAGAAGTATTGACAGGTTAAAAAGAAAGTTGTTCAACATATCCACTTGCGGCTTATAAAAATAAAAAAGTGTGAAAATGGAGATCAAACCAAAAACATCCCATAAAACAGACTTTGTCTTGAAATAAACCTGATAATGCAAGTATAGCAAGGCAAAAAAGAAACCTGTCAAAAAATTACTTAAGAAGACGAATACTGTAAAATCCCACCCAGGAGTAACGTGGGAATAAATGTAATTTTTTGCAAAAATCGATGCCATAAAAAATAGCAATAAGCTTAAAAGAACCCACACACTATGTTTTTTTAAAAAAATCACCATGGCCAAAAATGGAATTATGGTGTAAAATTGGACCTCAGTCTCCAAGCTCCAAGTAACCGGGTTGATGATGGATGGCATCTCATATACAATTGTATGCAGGTAAAACAGGCTAACCCAAAAATGCGGCAGCATTTCAGCGGTGTCTGCTCCAAGTACAAGAATATGTACCAGAAAAAACAAAACCAAGGTCACAATAAATGGTGGTTCGAGTCTTGTCAGTCTTCTGATAAAGTATTGCTTCAGGGAAATTGCCCTACCACCATACCAATAGTGTTTGATAAAAGGAACCGCCAATATGAACCCAGAGATACCGAAGAATACTTTCACTCCCAGATCCATTCTTACAATCCACCAACCTATATTTAAAAAACTGTGATCCGGCAGATAGACCAACCAATCCACGCCTAACTCTCTGGAATAGGACGTATTGAGATGGAATATTAGAACTGTGAAAATAGCAAAAAATCTTAGACCGTCAATTTCAGGAATGAAGTTTCCACCCGAAGTCTTTCTCCTTAATAAAGTTGTAAATTTCCAATTCATTATTGACTACTCTGAAGGGGACTTGTATTACCTGAAAGTACATCGATCAAGTAGCTTACCTGTGTTTCAGGCTTGCAATACTTTTCAAAATATTGTTTTCCCCCAAAAGCAATTTTTTTGTGATATGCTTCATTTCGGGCTATAAAGTTGATCACATCAGGCAACTCTCCACTGTCATGAATGTAATGTATTTCCTCTTCGTGTCTGGGCATGACAGGAAGATAAATTTTGAAAGGAAAAGATAAGACAAAGGACCCAAAATTCAGGCTTTCGGCCAATCTCCAGCTAACTGCTCCCAATACAGCTGGGTTGTTAAATATGATCATGGACTTCTTGGACCTCTTTGCAAAATCCGACGGGCTGTAAGCCCGGTTGTTCAACAAGTGGTCATAAGCACCATGAGCTCCATCTTTTCTCCTTACAAAGCCACCCTCAAATTCTATTGATGGGTTTTGTTTGCAAGCTTCAATAAAAGCTGCCCTAAGTTCATTGGCCCATTTTTCCTTTTTCCATATAGATCCCGAAAAAAAAACATAATTCGAAAAGCTGTAATTCAAAACCTCTTCCTTATAATTAGTTCTCAAATTTTGAGCATATAATTCCTTCAAAAGAGCAATTGGAGGGATTTTGATGAAAGGCTTTAGTTTAAAGACGCTGAAATAATCTTTATGCACATTGACGGGGTAATGGGGGAACAAAGGGAATACATTTTCTCTTTCATAAGCCTCGTGTCCTTTCACCTTGTTGGTGGCAAAATAAAAGTCGACTTTATCAAGAAGTTTTTCATCTACCCCCATGGGGTCATGATTGTCAACTACCCCAAGCTTTCCGCTGATTTCAAAAATCAGAAATCCTCTGTTGTTATAGGTTTCAAACTCTTTGGAACAGGTAAACTCCAAATCTGCTGCTTTATTAAAACCATGCAAATAGTAAGAAGAATAATAATTTGAAATGTTATGAATGTAAACTTTCAATGGGATACTAATTTTAATTTTCTAAACCTAAACCAGCTTCGCGGAAAAATTCAAAATATGCTGTCAAAAACTGTTTGCTTCCATAAACTTCCTTTACATGATACTGGAAATCCATGGCTTTTTTTTCTGATGAATTAATTTCCTGGGACACATGCTGAATAGCCAATGCCAATTTATCCGGACTGTTGGCAGGGACAACACTTCCGAATTTGCCGTGTCCCAACACTTCAGCACATATACCCACATCTGTAGATATGACTTTTAAGCCTGCCAATCCATATTCAAGTAATGCCACAGGTAAACCCTCCCTATCTGAACACACAAGACCTATATCACCGCTCTGGAGAACTTTCCCAATATCTTCCACAGGCCCAAGTATACTTATTTTTTCGGCCCACCCATTGGAATCTATGAGTTTCTTTATTTCCTGGTAAAGCTCCTCATCCATGATCTGTCCGATAAGCTTCAAACGAAAATCAAATTGTTGACTTATCAGAATTTCTACAGCCTTAAGAAGATTTAGGTGACCTTTCTCCTTTCTGAAATTGGCCACATGTAAAATAATTGGAATTCTGTTTGACACTTTTTCCCCCTCAATATTCAAAAATGGAAAATTTTTGATATATCTTATTTTTTTTGGAGAAAAGTCAATCGTCTTTATCCACCAGTCCCTTATCTCAGAGTTTACCGTGATTATGCCATGGAAAAACTTGCTGAGTATCTTTAGCTCCTTTCTAGGATTTTCACTGATCACTTCCTCATTCACTCCAAGATGATCATGCCATACCAATTTCAGTTTAGGAAAAAAGAGTCGGACTGCTACTGCCCAATAAATGGAGGTGGAGTGCGCATGAAGCACATCAGGTTCAATATCTTTTACCAGTTTTATCAGTTTTTTGAAAGCTGCAAAGTCTAAAGTTTTTCTTTTTCCTAGGCAAAAAAAACCCACTTGTGGCAGCAAAAATTTTGCAAGTGGTCCCTCCTTTCTGGAAACAACCAAAAAAGACGCTAATCCGTCTTCACTAAGTGCATTAGCTATATTGACAGCCATTCTTTCCGCTCCGCCCATTTCCAATGTATCAATAATTTGAAGAATCTTCATGCTTGAATCAGTTACTTAGGATGTTAATTATTTCCGATTCAAACTTTTCAAGGGTGAATTTTCTGGACCATTTCATGGCATTCATCGCTTTTACAGTATAGGTTTTAGGAGATTCCAGGTAGTTTTCGATTTTTGAGGCTATTTCTTCTACATCATCACCTACCAAATCTCCCCTTAGGTCATTTCCCAGCATATAGGGAACGCAAGAAACAGGAGAAGTCAATGGGAGACAAGCCCAGAACATAGATTCGGCCACAACTTTTGGCCAACCCTCACTTTCAGATACAAAAATGAGGAAATGAGCATTTTGAAATCCATTTTTCACTTCCCGAGCAGGAACATTTCCATGAAAACTCACTACATCAACCAGTTCGTTTTCTAAAGTATATCTTTTCAGGCTATCTAATTCTGGTCCTTGTCCATAAAAATCAAGCAGAACACTATAGCCTTTTTCCACTAAAACTTTACAAGTTCTTAAACTAAGCATAGGGTTCTTGGCTTTTTGTAGCCCACCCACAAAAATCAGCCGAATAGGCAAGTTTTTCTGTAGAATTCTGGGTTTACAGGCTTCCATCTCTTTTTCAGAATATGACGCCGTGAAAAAAGGTATGAGATTGGGGTTTCCCGGTTCCCAATCTCCATAAGTCAACACAGATATGTTCTTGCTCAAGACTGTGTTACTAACCAGTTTCTGCTGAAGTTTGTAAGTGAAAGGTTGGCGACTTTTGGGATCCCAGTTTGCTGCATACTTCACCGTCTTGGATTTCTTGGGGAAAAACAATTGAGCGATTGCCCCAAGCATTCCCATATTTCCTGGACATCTCAGGTGAATATGGTCAGCTCTATTCATCTGATAACATAATTTCACCATAATAAAAGGCACATTCAGTAGTGCCTTTAGTATAGACTGAACACCTATTAAGTCAAAACCTTTAACTGACTCGAAATTAATCTGCGCATGCTGATAGCTTAAATCAATCGGATCGGGCTCTTCATCATTGCTCAAAGGAGCAACAATGGTGACTCCTTTAACTTGTTTGAGCCAAATATTCATTTCTTTAACATATGGCCCATAAGCCCAGTATTGACCATTTCTCAACACGTGAGGGACATGCGTTACTATCAGAAAATTTGAAACTTGCTTCCCTCCCATGGGAACAATCAGTTTTGTTTGTTTTGAACCAACTTTGAATAATAGGCAATGCTCTGGTCGGCTATGGTCTCCAAGGAAAACTCTTTCAAAACCTTTTTTCTGGCATTTTCTCCCAACCGGACTTTCAATGCCTCATCCGACAATATCTCCATAATTTTGGAAGCTAGTTCATCATGGTCCAAGGGGTCTGCCAACAATCCGGAAACCCCATCATCAACCAGTTCAAAAGCGGGTCCTATTTTAGTAGCTACAAACGGTTTACCCATACTCATTACCTCAATCCATGCCAAAGGCATAGCTTCCATATGTGAGGGGTAGACACAGATTTCACTTGACTCTATCCATTGGGGCACATCTAAATTGGGCAATACTCCTAAAAAATGGATGGAAGACTTGATTTCCTCCTCAATAATCTCTTTGATTTTTTCAGTATATGAGCTACCGTCAGGATAAGTCCAATCCCTTCCAGCCAAGTAAAGTTCTGTATGTGGAAATTTTCTTTTTACCTGATGGAATGCTTTGATGATTTGCCGGACTCCCTTCTTTTCACAAATAGTCCCTGCAAAAAAGAGTCTTCCGGAGACTGCCTTTTCGGGATCTGCTTTGTAAAAATTTGTAAAATTGGCTGGATTAAAAATCACTGGGCCTTGCTTTTCTGAAAAATCAATATAATTTTTGGTATGCTCCATTACATAATTACTCACCCCGCAAACTGCATCTGCATTCTCAAATGACCTTTTTTCTTGATAGGCCTTCCACCTGTCTACCCTCCTTTTCTCAGCCTCGGAAAAAAAATGATGGCCGCCGTTCATCCTGATCAGATACGTTACACCTGGTATTTTTCGAATGAATGAAAATGACATTTCAGGTCCTTCGACCACATCTATTTTCAATTGTCTGTTAATTTCTTCCAAGGCCTTGTTGATTTTTTTGAAATTAAACAGAGCCTTCACTTTAGGTGTTTTGGAGAAAGGAATGGTGATTACCTTTACGCCTTCCACTGTAACTGACTGCATCTGAGAAACATCTCCAAGACCCAAAACTGTTACCTCATGCCCTCTTCGTGCAAGCTCGGGACAAAGAAGTTTTAAAAAAGTACCAACTCCTCCATGAATGACACCTTCAAGCGGATATTCATTCGTCAGAAAAACTATATGCATAATGCGTGATAAATTACTGTGTTAGTGATCGGACAATCCTTTCGGAAGAAGTATGATTTTTATCAGGCTCCACAATTCTATGGAACCACTTTAATCTGTCGGGCCCGATACTTTCAGGCCTCTCCAATGCTGCATTGACTTTAGAAAGAATATCCTCTTCAGCATCTATCCAACCTACGGGATCTAAGCCCTTCATGGTCGAAAAATGCTCGTAATTATAGATATGTTTTACAAGCCTTTCTTTTTCATATGGCTGGTCATATCTCAGGTAAAGTCCATTGCTATTGAAAACTGCAAAATCCAGTGCCATTGTAGATCCTAGGTTGATGACTACATTACAGTGATAGGCTAAGTTTACCAAAAGCCTAATATCACTAGGCATAGGAAAAAAGCTGCCCCATTGAGAACTTTTTACCCATTCAGGAGATATATTAATGATTTCAGGATGCTTTTCAAAAACTTTTTGAAACCTTTTATTGGATTCAACTGGGACCTCTCTAAAAATCAATTGCACATTTTCATTCTGTCTAAGAGCGCATGCTATCTGCTCCAGGTAATCCGGATCATGGGGAGAAGAAATACTATCGGAACCAGAATAACACACCCATTTTCTAGTAGGGTTTAAGCCATACTTCTGGGCAAATTCTTCCCTGGAATAAATTAGTTCTTTTTTCCTATAAAAATCAAACTGGGGAGTACTTGTAATTTCAATTTGATTTTCATTGATATCTGGATAATAAGTAAGCAACTCATTTTTCATATACTGAGACCAGACCAAATATTTATCAGTTCTGAAAGGCAGTCGTGCTTTGGGGAGATTATCCCAGGAGAATATTGCTGTGTAGGTTTTAATGCCTATCGCTTTGGCTGCCATCAATGCTGAGGTGACAGAAGGTACTCTTTGGTGGGTACAGAAAAGTATATCAGGCTTTTGCTCTTGAAGAAAAGATTTAGCCTCCTGAAAGGAAATACCTGATTTCGATTTTTCAAAACCATATTCCTCCCATTTACTGATTGCCGAAAAATCCTTGAGGTAGTTTGAAACAATCTCAACCCCCTTATAAAAAATTTTGTTTTTCCAACCCTTTTTGGAAGGGTTCCAGTTACTTAAAATTGTCGGGTTTGACCGTATTTCCCTGTTTTTCCTCAGTCTTGCTAAAACTGCTGATTCCCTGATGAACTTGACTATAGGTGCTTCAGGTCTGTGGATGAAGTCAAAATCCTCAAAATCCACATCAATATATCTCTTTACTTGAAGGATAAGATCTTTCCCCAGACTATGCCACACAATGACCTCATGGCCTTGTTCAATAAGCCCCTTTACAACGTCGCTGTACAAATAATTCCGAATACCTACCCCGTCAGGGATTAAAAAACAAACTTTCATATTAAATACAATGCGCTGCGTTCACCAGTTGCCAAAGAAAATAACTATTTTCCTGATCACCATTCATATAATTGTCCAGGGCCGCTTCTGTCTGGTATTTATCAAGCCAACCAGTCTTGTACAGCAGGTTGACATGATCCATTACCCAAGAAGACAATTCATTTCCTAGCCATTCTCTCTGAGGTGTCTGAAGTGGTCTCTTTGGTGCATAAGAAATCTGATTGTTTAAAAACTTGGAAGAAATATCCCTTAAATAAGATTTTTGCACACCATCCTTAATCTTAAAGTCCATAGGTAGATTGAATACAAACTCCATAAGTTCATGGTCAAGGAAAGGCTCTCTCAATTCCACAGAATTAATCATACTTGCCATATCATTGTATTTCAGAGCTCTGGGCAATTTTGAAAAGAAAATATCTCTATACTGAAGATTTAAAATACGGTTTTCAAATGGCTTGACGGTATCTGGGTATTCAGAATGCATCAAAAACTCTTTTTGAAGCAATTCCGGCTTTACCGGTGACTTTTTACTCCCCTGTACCAGTTTATCCTCGGATTGCAGGTAATAATCATAACCTGCCCAAACCTCATCAGAACCTTGACCATCCAAAAGAACCAAAACCCCCGATTCTCTTGCAATGGAGAATAGCTTGGAATAAGCTAGTGTGGGAATTCCGCCAAATGGTTCACATAAATGATCGGACATTTTTTTTGTTAATGCTGGAACCTCTTCACTTTTTATAAGGCATTTATTAAGCTGAAAACCAGTATTTTCCAGCATTTTTTCAACCCAGAATAACTCATCATACCTTTCATCTCCTGTAAAGAAAGTAAAAGCTTGGATATTTTCCTTTCCATAAAACTTCAAAACCATTGAAAGCAAAAAACTGGAATCAACACCTCCGCTTAAATTGAAGCCTACTGGTACATCAGCACGAAACCTGAGTCTAATAGTTTCTTCATAAAGCTCCATTAATCTCTCTGTCACATCATCGATTTTGGTAGGCATACCTTTTTGGCTGACGTTTTGAACAAAGTCATACCATCTTTTTATCCGTAACTCCTTGTCTTTGTATATCAAGTATGATCCTGAGGGAAGTTGAAAGACATCTTTCCAAAATGAATCCTTGCCCGTCCCATTAAAGCCGTATGCGAAAAAAGTACTCCAGACTTTCTCATTAGGATACTTATGTATGCCTGCTTCAAACAGAGCTTTGATCTCAGAGGCAAAATAAAAACAGTCGTCTTGTCGCGAAAAGTAAAAAGGCTTGACACCAAATCTATCTCGAGCAGCAAAAAGCACTTTTTCATGGCTGTCCCATACTGCGAAGGCAAACATTCCCTTTAGTTTATCCAAGCATGCTTCACCCCACTCCAAATAAGCATAAAGCAAAACTTCTGTATCAGATTGTGTTTTGAAAGTGAATTTATTTTTAAGCTTAGATCTCAGTTCAATATAATTATATATCTCTCCGTTAAATGTCAGGAAGTAACGCCTATCAGGAGATACAAAGGGCTGATTTGCAGCCTCTGTTAAATCCAAAATACTTAATCGGTTATGTCCCAATGCACAGACTCCGTTCACAAAAAAGGTCCCGGTATGATCTGGACCTCTATGATTTTGGATTTTGAGCATTGATTCTAAGGCGTGAATATTGGCCTTGTGACCAATAATTCCTGCAATTCCACACATATGATATTATGAATTATTGATTTTCTTGATGATTTTTTCTGCCTCATCCCAGTCTTCCAGTGTATCTAAATTGACATGGAATTTTGGATCCCCCAAGATATAAGTTAACTTTTCCCCAAATAATGAGTCTCTTTCTTTTATTACTGATGATTTGGTTAAATAGATTGCTCCGTCCCTGAAGTATGCTTTAGGTAATTTTTGTCTTTGTGAAATCAAAGCTTCATCTCCCGTAGATATGAAAAGAAAGCCCTCTTCATTTTCCTCAAAAATCCAATGTGGGTTATATTCATGCGGGACAGGAAGCACAGAAACCAAAGTATCTGCACCCGAACTGCTGAATTTTTGAATCGCTTCATCTATCATCCCTCTTCTTCTAAATGGGCTGGTAACCTGTAGGATACATACTGCATCAAAAGTTTCTCCTTTTTTTTCAAAGTAATCCAGACAATGGATAATCACTCCCAGAGTAGGCGCCTGATCATCTGCCAGAGATGAGGGTCTTGTAAAAGGCACATCCAAACCCAAGTCCAGAGCAACTTTACTGATTGCGTCATCATCTGTACTTACCACAACCTTACTGAGTAAAGAAGATTCGTCTATGGATCTTTTTGTATAAGCAATCAAAGGTTCCCCTCCCAGTAATTTAATGTTTTTGCCAGGAATTCCTTTTGAACCTCCCCTAACTGGAATTATGCCAAGGATTTTCATTCTTTAATTTTGATTTTTCGCATTTGATCAGAGTCTTATATGTTGATCATAATATTTCACAGCGATTCCTAAAATGTAATGGTCTTATGGAACACCAAAGGAAGTGTTGACAACAGTTTGGCTATTTGTTTACCTGCATCTCCCCCACCGTAAATATGAGAAGTTGATGGCTTATGACGGGTATGGGCTTTTATAGCATGAAGTATTTCATCTTTTGAATAACCAACATCTATGACATTGTCCCCCCTGTCTCTTTTGTTTTGCCTACTTCCAATATTGACTACAGGGACACCTAAAAAAGCACATTCTCTGATACCTACACTGCTATTGCCGATTAATCCTTTGCTATTGCATAAAACACGTAGAAAGTCTAAAGGCTCCATATTTTTGAAAAAATGGAAATGATCCAGCTTGTGGGTTTCCCTGAAAGACCGGATACCTGTACTTGTCCCATCTGCTCCAGCATCTACATTTGGCCAAAACATCAAAACTGGTTCCTTGATTTCGTACATGGCATGCAAAGTTTCCTCAATCTGTTTTCTAGAAAGTGACACTTCTGTAGTAACCGGATGCTGCATGACCACCCAATACCCATTTTTCAAATCAGGAGCAGCTCCTACCCCACCATACTTTTGATAAGGCTCAAAATCCAGGCGGGGATTTTCTTTTACACCCGCAGCCAAATCTATACTTGGGCAGCCCGTATTGAATACAAATTCAGGATTCTCCCCGAGCTTCACTACCCTTTCGTAAGCTCCATTAGAGGCCACAAAGTGGTAATCGGCCAATTTAGTGATAGAATGCCTTACTTTTTCATCAATATTACCTGTAACCTCACCACCCTGTATGTGGGCAAGTGGGATATTCATATAAGATGCGGCAATAGCAGTAGCCATAGTTTCAAACCTGTCTGCTACAGTGACCACTATATCAGGAGCTAGGTTGTCAAAAACAGTGGAGAGCTCAAGTATCCCAATTCCTGTAGTCTTTGCTGCGGCAGTCAAATTCTCACCTTCAAGGATGTTGAAAACTTTTGCTGAGATTTCAAAACCATCTTTAACCATATAATTGACTGCTGAGCCATACCTGTCCAACAATGCAGAGGCAGCAACTACGAGCTGAAGTTCAAGATCAGGGTGTTTATTGATTGCCTCTAGGGCAGTTTTTATCCGGGAATAAGACGGCCTTGCTGTAATTACGACACAGATTTTTCTTTTTGCCATTGTTGATTTTTTTTAGGATCAATTTCCTGAAAGCATTTCACTGGTGATAAATTCCCATTGTTGAATATCTCTTACAGCTTTCTTACCAACAACAGAAGCATAGTTGCTGGCAGGAATACCTCTATCTCCCGGTTTTTTTGCTTCTAAATCTTCTATTAAAATCAGTTCCCCTTTTCTTTTGGATTTGTTGAGGGATAGACTTTTTTCAAAAATCTGTTTCAACTCTGAAAATTTAGAATTATCATTTTTATCTATTGGGTTTTGGGTAGCCATTTGAATCTGCTTGATTCCCTCACAGAGTTTTGCCACATCATCAACCTGAAGGCTAGATGCAGAATCAGGGCCAAACTGCCTCTTGTCAAACACAACATGAAACTCAAATATAGTGGCCCCCAAGCTGGCAGCGGCAAGGCATGCAAAAATATCTCCACTATGGTCTGAAAAACCCACAGGAACATTGTACCTTGAGGAGAGTTCATTGATGACATTTAGCCCCCAAAGATCCGGGGACGTTGGGTAAGCTGTTGTACATTGAAGAATACTTATATCTGCACCTCTATTTCTGAGGAATCCAACGCTTTGGTCTAATTCTGCGTAGGAACTCATGCCTGAACTCAGCATAATAGGTTTTCCTGTTTGTGCTATTTTTTCCAGCATCAGATAATTACTAACTTCCCCAGAGCCTATTTTGTATCTCTGAACCCCAAGTTTTTCCAATAATTCCACAGCCTGAATACTAAAAGGTGATGAAATGAATTCCATCGCCTTTTCTTCACAATGCGCTTTGAGCTCTGACCACTGGTCAAAGCTAAATTCCATTCTTTTCCAGTAATCGAACCTAGTAGCGTCCTGATAGCTGAATTTTACTCTGAAAGGTTCATACCGAGAACTCTCTGCCTCAGCAATGTGGGTCTGGAATTTAACAGCATCAACCCCTGTGCCTGCAAGGGCATCAATAAATGCATGAGCCTGACCAAGGCTTCCGTCATGAGCCTGTCCTATTTCTGCTATTATCATATTTTTTGGGTTAAGAAATCATGAGGTACCTTGAGGTGAAATACTCTTAGCCAAATTTCCAATACCAATATTCCGAACAAAACCCTCGCTAGTGTTGGTGTAGGCGAGGTTCGGTGCTGCTTGATCAAGCTAATTATACCCTCCCTGTTAAAATCAAAATATGTGGAAGATACTCCTTCAAGAATCATGCTTTCAAGCAGCTCTCCCCATTCATTTTGCATAAAACTTGCATAGGGTATGGAGAAACCCTTTTTAGGTCCATGCTTTACCTTTCCTGTAAAATCCTCCAAAATTGATTTTGTAAGTTCTTTGTCAATCCGGTTCGGCATCATAGAATCAACAGGAACAGACATCAAGTAATCCACTAGTGTATGGTCTAAAAAAGGGGCTCTAACCTCAACGCTACTGTGCATGGCCGCAGAATCAATCTTATACAGAAATGCACCCGGAAGTTTGGTTGCATAGTCTATATGGAAGCTAATTTTGGAGTGATTTTCCCCCAGCTCTTTCTCCAATTCTACGAATTTCTGCCAAGTCGCATGAATATTTTTACTTTTGTTAAAAACTTTGGAAACAAGTGAGTTATTCAAGTTGTGTCTTCTGTAATAACCACTCCATCCACCAAGGGTCATTCTATTTCGGTCATTTAGCCGGG
This sequence comes from Arthrospiribacter ruber, assembly GCF_019343195.1. Taxonomy (GTDB): domain Bacteria; phylum Bacteroidota; class Bacteroidia; order Cytophagales; family Cyclobacteriaceae; genus Arthrospiribacter; species Arthrospiribacter ruber. Next base: position 209,835 of record NZ_RPHB01000001.1, on the reverse strand, counting down.
TTGCAAACTGCTTTTCAACCCAAGAACTGTGGTTCCCAAGAACCTTTTCTATAACTTTATTACCTCCTGGAATACCACGGAATTTCACACTCTGATAAAGGTTTGTCCTGTTATAAGAACCGAATAATTCATCCCCTCCATCCCCGGACAACATGACTTTGTACCTGCTTTTTATTTGATCAGTCACCATAAATGACGGAATTAGCGAAGCGTCTGCAAGGGGCTGAATATCCTTCAAAATATTTCCAAGCCTACTCAGTGAATCTATATCAACGGGAACGACCTCATGATTAATGTTCAGTTTTTTGGCAAATTCCTTCGCCCCTGAAGTTTCATCCATATTTTTATCACTGGTTCCCATTGTAATAGCCTGAATTCCGGGCTTTAAGTCATTTGCAATAGCTGTAATGAGGGAAGAGTCAATTCCAGAGCTCAAAAAGGAGGCTACGGGAACATCAGCATGCAGTTCTCTTTGTATGATTTCATAGAGTTTATCTTTGGTGTGCTTTTTAAGCACATCAAAAGGGATATTTTCACCCAACTCCGAAGGAAGTTTATAGTATTGCACTAATTCAAACTTATGCTTTCCCAAAAGATAATGTGCTTTAGGGAATTGGTTAACTTCTCTGTAAATCGTGTGGAAATCACTGATATAAAGGTTTTCAATAAGGTCTACTACAGCATTTTGATTTATGGTAAGATCTCTTGGGTAAATGCTTGCCAATGCAGAAAGTTCGGAGGCTAGGTAAACTTTGTCTTCCCCGTCAAAAGTGTAAAAAATAGGTTTTTCTCCGAACCGGTCTCTTGCAACAAAAATCGACTTCTGCTTCTCATCGTAAATCAAAAAGGCAAACATACCTATTAGTTTGCTGCAGACCTTATTCCCATACGCTTTGTAGGCCACTAAAATTACTTCAGTGTCTGAGTCGGAATGAAATTCAAACCCCTTTTGTATCAACTCCCATTTAAGCTCGCGATAGTTGTATATTTCTCCGTTGAATATTATTCTGTAACCAAAATCAGGCCTGTAAAATGGCTGGTTGGAACTATCTGAAAGATCAATAATGGAAAGTCTATTGTGCCCCAGAACCACGTGATCATCACTAAAAACACCTGTTGCATCTGGCCCCCTGTGATTTTGGAGTAAGATCCCCCTATCCATTCCTTCCTTATCTCCTGATGAGATGTTTCCGGAAACAGAGAAAATTGCAGCTATTCCACACATATATCTTAAGCCTCTATGGCCGATTTAAATTTCAACTCCCAATTTTCATAATTATGGAAATTATTTAATTCTTCATTTGATGGCACTTCATGTTCCATTTCCCTGAGTTTTTCAAATGATTCGACCCACGCCTGCACTTTGTTAGGTTCATTAACCTTCAAAACGCCCTTGGAGCCTTCAATCACTTCTCCTATTCCTCCATTAATTGAAGTGAGCACCTTCAACCCACACTTTATTGCCTCCACTAGAGATAAACCGAAACCTTCTTTCCAAAGGGAAGTGAAGAAGTAATAGTCTGAAATTTGTAAATAAGTAGATAATCGGTCATGAGAGACTTTACCAATCTGATAGATTTTTGCATTCCCTGTATTTATCACTCCTGTATTTCCTATGATTAAAAATTTGAGCTTTGGATACATTATTCCAAGTTTCTCTATCACTTTTAGAAAAATATGAAGTCCTTTTGCTGGTCTGGCATTGGCCATCCAGACAACCAATTCATCTTCAGGTTCAAAACCCATTTCTTTTTTAAGATGAAGTTTTTGATTGGCTTCCAAAGGAAAAAAGAGATCAGATTTTACTCCATTACCAACAATAAATACTTCCGGGGAAAATACTTTATTTACGGCCATGGATTCTAGATAGCCCAAGTTGGTCAAAAAGAAAACTTTGTCAATTTCATGCCCGAATCTTTCAGGTAATTGAAGCTGATGCCCATGATATGAAAATATCAATTCAACGTGACAGGACATTTTGTATTTTAGGCTAGCCAAGGCCTCGCATAGCACTAAATCATCCATCACTACCAATTTGATACTTTTTGCACCTTTACCAAGCATTTGAACCGCACGGATAAAATCCTTTGCTACCCAATTGCCTAGCTGAAAATTATAGAAAAAAGGATGATACGTAATCCATTTTCTTTTAATACAGACCACATTCTTCTGAGGAATTGAATGCCCTGGGGAAAGAATAAAATCGAAAAATTCAGGATTATTCTTGATCAAAACAGAAATTCTGTTATTCCAACTACCTAGTTTCACGGAAGGAATTTCAACATTTGAAATAAGAATTTTTAAATCTCTTTTCAAAACTCCTGTAATTCTACCATCCTTTTAAATTTCTTGCTTTTATCGATCAGCTCATCAAATGTCCCCTCATCCTTGATATTACCTTTTTCCATGAGATAAATGGTATCGGCTTTTCTGATCGTACTCAACCTATGAGCAATAATGATTATAGTAAACTTGCCCATCAGATTGTCAATATTTGTCTGAATAGCTTTTTCTGTTTCGGAATCCAAGGCCGAAGTAGCTTCGTCAAATATCAAAACATCAACATTTTTATACAGCTCCCTAGCAATCGAAACTCGTTGTTTCTGTCCTCCACTGATCAAGACTCCGTTATCCCCAAGGTAGGTGTCTTCTCTGTCAGGCAGTTCTGATAAAAATTCCTGCAGGTTTGCCAACTGAATTGCTTCCCCGAAACGTTTTAAATTTAAAGCAGACTTCTCGTCCCATAAAGTGACGTTATTAAAAATTGTGTCATTGAAAATAACAGGCTCCTGAGTAATATATCCAAAACGTTTCCTATAAGTGGAAATATTTACATTTTTTCTTGCTACTCCGTTTACTTCTATTAGGCCTTCGGTAGGATTAATCAAGCCAATAATTAAATTGACCAAAGTTGTTTTACCGCTACCGCTTTCTCCAACAAAAGCATATGTACTCAATGGCCTTAAGTTGATGTCAACATTTTCAAGCACGCGAAAACCATTAGGATAGGAAAAAGAAATGGATTTCAACTGCAGACTTTGAATTTGATCTACAGTTGGTTGTTCTTTGATTTGTTCTCTGCCTAGTTTAAAATCTCTTATCAAGTCTACTGAAGCCAGAAGCCCGCCAATATTTGAAATGAAACCTTGCCAACTTCCCTGTAAGGTGACAATATAATTCAGTGCCCTGTAAAGAAAAATCAAACTCAGAAGAATAGAGGACATGGTTCCTCCTAATACATTTACCTGAATTAGAATAATCAGAACCACAACTGCAAGAATAATAGGTTCTCTTGCACTGGACATGATAGCGGAGTAAATCCCTATTTTTCTTTGATTATGTTCAATTTTATCTATGACATCCTTCAATTTCAATTTATAGGATGAAAAATAATCAGTAGCCTTGAGATACTTGAAATTGTATACAGCCTGCACCAGAAATGATTGAAATGTATTTCCAAGTTTAGATAGACCAATAGAGGCTTTTTCAGTATTGGTAAAAAGGTATTTAAATACAAGGTTGGACAGATATCCGCCGATACTAACCAAAATCGCAAACTGGAAGTTAGAAAGCATAGCCAACCCAATGTAAACCAATAGCAAAATTGCATGCTGTAAAGAGTTGAAATAAGCTAAAAAGCCGTAAGTTAGTTTGATTCCCTCCGATGCAAGTGTATTTTGGATTTTGCCCGAATCAAAATTCAAAAACTCTTTATATCCCAAGTCACTTAGTCCATCTACGAGCTGATACCTTAGCTTTTTCACAAACTGGTTCTGAAGTTTGATCTTAAAATAACCGTCCAAAAATCTCATGATCGCTTTTAAAACAAAAAGAATGACCATAAATGTAATGACGACATTCAGGTTGAGATCAAAACCAAGCCCTTCTATCCAGGTCAGCAAAAACCGGAGTTCACCCATAGAATCAGCTTCCGCCCCAGTTATGTCAGAACCATCAGCTGCTATTTGGAAAACAGGTATAAAGAGGGCCAGACCAAAACCATCCAGTAAACCTACCAATAAACTTGATACGAGCAGAATGATGATTTTGTACCCTAAAAAAGAATAAAAAAATAGAAAATGCCTGAAATATTTTTCGAAAATTCTCTTAATCATCGTGAAGATATGTAAACTGAAAATTCTCTCTTATTTTTTATCATCTTCATAATAGCCATATCCATAGCCATAGGTGTAACCATAGCCATATGTAACTTTACTTGAATCTACACCATTGAAGACCGCATAAATATTTTTTAGGTTCTTACTTGATTTTAACCCATTCAATGCCTCCACAAAGGCCCGCTGACTGTAATTTTGCCTAAACAGGAATAGTGTAAAATCAACATGGGCCAAAAGGTCTAATGTTTCGCTGACCAATCCCACAGGAGGGGTGTCCAGAATAACTACGTCGTATTGTTCCTTGAGCTCGTTCATTAGAACTTCAAACCTTTCCGTAAAAAGCAACTCCGCAGGGTTTGGCGGTGTTGGCCCTGAAACCAGAATATCAAGATTATTGAATTCAGTGTGATTAATGACATTTTTCCAATCCTTTTCTTGCCCACTCAGATAAGTTGACAGCCCCTGATTATTGGAAACATTAAAGTCTCCAAAAATCTTAGGTTTTCTCATATCACAACCAACCAAAATAGTTTTTTTACCGGTCAGAGAGTAGACTGAAGCCAAATTGATGGCACAAAAAGTTTTTCCTTCGCCTGAAATTGTAGAAGTCACCATCAGGGAAATTTTATCCTCGTTGGGCTGTAAAAATCTCAAGTTTGCTCTTAATGATCTGAAGCCTTCAGCAATTCCGGATTTCCCATGCTTGAGAACTACCAAATTGTCTGTGGTTTTGTTCAATAAGATTGTAGCCACAACAGAAGTTTTCAAAAATTTCTCCAAGTATTTGACATCTTCAATTTTTGTTCTGAAAAACTCTCTGGAAACCACTATTAAAACAGGAAACAAAAATCCCAAAAAGATGGAAGCCATATAATTTCTCAAAGGTCTTGGAGCTAACTGAAACCCTCCGTCTGCTGGTTCTATGATCTTATTATTGGCTGTATTTGAAGCTTTGGTTATTGCTGCTTCAGATCGCTTTTCCATTAAAAAAGTATACAGGTTTTCATTTAATGTAAATTGTCTTTCAATTCGAATGAGATTCTGCTCTGTTTGTGGGAGGTTTCTGAAGGAACCTTCAATTTCAGAAATTCTTCTTTCCAATTCAGAAATTAAACGTTGAGCATTTTGATCAACGTTGGTCAAAACTTCTCTTATAGAACTATTAAGATTATCAATTTTTCTATTCACTTCTCTAACCGCAGGAGAAATTTCCTTTTGGGTGGCCAGGAGTCTTGATTTTTCAACCTGAAGGGAAAGCAAATTTTCTATTTGCGCATTTAAAATGGGATCTTCAATACCTATTCCAGAAGGGACAACCAAGTCCCGGTAATTTTCTCTTACCAGATAGTCTTTTAAGCTTTGATAATAAGTCCTTTTGAATTTCTCCTCACTTAATTGACCCTCAAGTTCGGAAAGCTGTCCAAATACAGCAGAACCTTCTGCACTCAAATCAAAAAATCTATTTTGGGATCTAAAGCTTTCCAGTTGTCTTTCAAAAAACCTCAATGAATCTGCTATTCCCGAAACCTGACCGTCGATAAAAGCTATCGTATTGGCATATACCTCATTCTTTTCCTGAAGCTCGTTAGCTAAATAAGTTTGCATTAGAGTATTCAAGTAGTTTTCACCAACAGCAACATTGGTGGTATTAATGGAGAGGTTCATAATTGACGCTCCTCTTTCAACGGCAGACACTTTCAATGCACTAGAAAACTGATTGGTAAGGGACTTAAGATCCCTTACTTTAAACAGTATGCTCCCTGATTTTTCAGGGTCTACTTTGGCAATGTTCAACCTGAAGTGGTTTGTCTCGACCCATTCTCCAAAAGGAAATTTTTCTGGTTCAGGTATGTTTTTAAAAGCGGTTGAAGTTCCGTCTGGAAGATATTTTGTGTAATTATCATCCTCAAAGGTTAGTGTAAAATGAGTGTCATTTTCCCAAGATAAATTGACCAGCCCGTTAGTAACCTGAGCACTATTCCAGTCCACTTGTATTAATACAGGGGTATTTTTATAAAGCCTATGATCTATAAAAGTCCCTCTTCGGAAATATTCAACGTCAAAATCAAGATTTTTCAAAGTTGCTTCTGCTGTAGGCTTGGATTTCAGAATGATCACTTCATTTTGAAGCCCTACATTTCCCACCTCAGTGATGCTTGGTTTTTCGAATAGCGCTAACGCTGACTCCTTCTCTTTAATAAAGAATTTTGAAGTAACAATGTAGGTGGGTACAGTTGTCTTTGTCCAGTAATAACCCGAAAGGAAAAAAACAAGGATAGAAAGTAGGATCCAAGGCCATATTTTTACGACTTTTGGTATCAGACTTTTAATATCAAACGAACTTTCTGACCGTTCAGAAAATTCGTTTTCATCGAATTCATTCATATAAATTAATTTCTAACAAGTGTCGCAGTAATTGCAATAGCTGTAATAGTGGAGGTAATTAAAGTAAGGGTTTGTATAAAGTTGGTGGCAGTACCAACTTCTCTTACTCTTAATGGCTCTGCATAAAGTACATCATTGGGTCTGATAAAATAATACTCAGAACCTAATATATTTTTATCGTTTAAGTTTATTCTATGGATTTGCGACCCATCAGGATATTGCCTTACCAAAACAAGCTCATTTCTCTTAGCTATAATATTCATATCCCCTGCAGCAGCAATGGCTTCAAAAATAGTAACTCTGTTTTGTAATACAGTTAACTTTCCTGGAACATTAAACTCACCCAAAGCACTGAACCTGATTCCACCAAGCCTAACTCGAACGAAAAACTCATCTTCATTTACATATTTTTTTACTTCTTCTTCTATCAGCTTCTTGGCTTGTTTGGTTGTATATCCTACAAGGCTAAGCTCTCCTATTATGGGTAATTCGACTTTTCCTTCATCATCAAGTGTATAACCATTCATGAAAAAGATATCACCTCCTCCTTGACCTCCTCCCATCATTCCCATATTATTATTGCCATCACCGCCAGTTACCACTGCAAAAAGTTCATTAAGTTCAGGACTAGTGGTTTTAATATTTATCTCAATTATATCATAAGACTGCAATAAATATTCATCAAATTGATACCTGATTTTCTCACCTGTGTAGACCATTGGATCAGATTCATCACCAAAATCTTGCATATACATGATCCTTTTATTGGAAATACATGAACTTATTGAAATGACTATCAATAAGTTAAAGAATAAAGCTTTATTTTTTTTCCTTGTCATTTTCTCAATTATGAATCACACAACTATGATATTAAACTCTTCAAATATATGTATTTTTTTTCCAATGAAAATTAATAGCATTTTAGTATCAAGTAATTTAATTAGGCAGATTTTTTTGAAAGAATCCATATTTATAATTAACTCTTTAAGAACCCTAGAAACTAATCAAATACTTTCAAAATAAAAACATTAACTTTATTCGGATCCTAATGTAAATTTTCTTTCTTTATACTCTGGTTTTAAATAAAATCTTTCTATTAAAATTTTTTAAAGAAAATATTAACCTTTAATCCCTGCAAGTGAAACAACTGCTAAAAGATTCTGAGAGCTTCGCCCTTTCAGTCCCATTTGGATAACTTAGCTTGTTCAACGATTTAAAAGACAAAAAATTCCCAATCGCTTTTCAGCGTAATTAAAGTTGTGGATATTAAGAAGAATATAGGGGTTGAATTAACAATAGAAATTAATCATTCAAATTAAATCCAATTGGAAAATTACTTCAATTAATGAGGCCAACAAAATAATTTCTTCAATTCGCCAATTAAATGACCGCATAAACAGAAACACAGGATATCAAAAGACTACTTTTTATTTAATTTTCTTTTTGAGGTACTGACCATACTCCGTTTTCAATAAAGGCTCAGCCAATCCCTTTAATTGTTCAGCTGAGATGTATCCCATATCATAAGCAATCTCTTCCAAGCAAGCTACCTTTAAGCCCTGCCTTTTCTCTATGGTTTGGATAAAATTCGAAGCTTCGAGCATTGATTCGTGGGTACCTGTATCCAACCATGCATATCCCCTACCCATAAGTTCAACTTTCAAATTCCCCTTGTAAAGGTAATCTTGATTGACAGAGGTGATTTCCAGCTCTCCTCTTTTGCTTGGTTTGATAGATTTAGCGATTTTGATCACGGAATTAGGATAAAAATATAACCCAACAACAGCATAGTTACTCTTAGGGTCTTCTGGTTTCTCTTCTATTGAGAGAGCGTTTCCGTTTTTATCAAAATCAACAACTCCATACCTTTGAGGATCTTGGACATAATAGCCAAATACAGTAGCTTTTCCATCTTTTTGGACAGTTTCTACGGCATTTTTCAATAATTGAGTGAATCCATGACCATAGAAAATATTATCCCCTAATACCAAACAAACGTTATCACTTCCAATAAATTCTTCTCCTATTATAAATGCCTGCGCAAGACCATCTGGACTTGGTTGTTCTTTATAAGACAAACTGATCCCCAAATCCTTCCCATCTCCAAAAAGATTCTTGAAATTTGGCAAATCTTCCGGGGTACTGATTATTAAGATATCCCTTATACCTGCCAGCATTAGCACACTCATAGGATAATAGATCATGGGCTTGTCATAAATCGCCAAAAGTTGTTTAGATACTCCTTTGGTGATCGGGTATAACCTCGTTCCTGAACCTCCAGCTAATATTATTCCTTTCACTTTAAGTTTAATTTTGAAAATCTCAAACCTCAAAAATCTAAATATAAGACAGAACCCATATTAATTCAGGGTTCATGAGTAGTTAAATACAAGATCATCCGCATTTATTCCAGTAGAATCATTTTAATTTAGCAAGCCTTTGAATTCAAGCTAAAATCCATGCATATCTTGTCCCGAAGTCGCAGGGTCTTTTTGATCTGTGTCCCTTAATTGATTGACTAGTGGTTTAATTGCGGACATTTATATTAAATATTCGCTTTTCCTATGGCACTTACTCTAAACCCAAGTTTTTTGAGTTCCTGATGTGGTAGTATATTCCTGCCGTCAAAAAGCTGTGCGGGCTGTAGCATTGCATTGTATATTTTAGACCAATCGTAAGAAACAAATTCATCCCATTCGGTCAATAATGCTATGGCATGTGAATCCAAACAAGCTTCGTATGGATCATTTACAACCGTAACGTACTTTCTATTCTCCTCCGAAGACCTTGTATTCAGATAATCTAAATCCGAATAAATTTTCTCTGCACTTACTTTTGGATCATAAACACAAATCTGGGCCTGCTCATTCAATAAATGGTCTGCTACATAAATGGCAGCGGATTCTCTTGTATCATTGGTATCTTTTTTGAAAGCCCAACCTAGAAAGGTTATTTTCTTTCCATTAACAGTGTTATACAATGACCTAATGATATTTTTGGCAAACCTTGCTTTTTGATGGTCATTCATCTTGATTACCTGTTCCCAGTAATCAGCCACTTCATGCAAACCATAACTTCTGCTGATATACACCATATTGAGTATATCTTTTTGGAAACAAGATCCGCCGAATCCAACTGATGCTTTCAGAAATTTGGAACCTATCCTGCTATCAGCACCGATAGCCCTTGCCACCTCTGACACATCGGCTTCTGTCACTTCACATAATTCAGAAATAGCATTGATAGAAGATACCCTCTGTGCCAAGAAAGCATTGGCAGTCAATTTTGACAATTCTGATGACCATACATTAGTAGTCAAAATTCTATCCTTAGGTACCCATGAAGCATAAATTTCTACTAAGGCATTAATGGCCTCTCTCCCTTCAGGAGTATCATCTCCGCCTATCAATACCCTGTCCGGATCCAGGAGATCTTCCACAGCAGTTCCTTCGGCCAAAAATTCAGGATTAGAGAGTATTTGGAACTTTAAACCATTGCCGGTATTGTCCAGAATATCCTTCACTGCTTGAGCAGTCCTTACAGGCAGTGTTGATTTTTCCACTACGATTTTATTCTTTTCAGAAGCTGCCGCGATCTGCCTGGCACAGAGTTCTACCCATTTCAAATCTGCTGCCATCCCTTTCCCTTCTCCATAGGTTTTGGTAGGGGTATTAACAGAAATAAATATCATTTCAGCATCTTTGATTGCCTTGTTAACATCTGTTGAAAAAAACAGATTTCTTCCTCTAGCTTCTGCCACAACTCTATCCAGACCTGGTTCATAAACTGGAAGTTTATCCAGATCTTCACCATTCCAGGCGTCTATCCTGGCCTGATTGATATCTACTACGGTAACTGTAATTTCGGGACACTTCTGCGCTATGACTGCCATAGTAGGACCACCTACATAACCTGCACCAATGCAGCAAATTTTAGATACTTTCATTTTATCATTTGAATTTATTCCAAAAAAAAACTCTAATTCTTAGAGCAAAAATCATATTATGATTATTAGATGCCAATATTAAGAAAAGAGAATCATTTTACCTGAGAACATGCTGATAAAAATATTTCCTCAAAATAATAGGCATAACTCTGACTGTACCTCTAATAAAATAATTTCTTAAATATTCAACCTCTGAAATAAACCCGATTTTAAGAAAATCCTTCTGTACAGCAACTTCATTTTTAAAATACTCCAAACCTCCTCTTCTTCCAAACAATTCATTGTTAGCTCTCATGAATAATAGAACCGTTGGAATATTTGCAATTTTAAATCCTGAGTTTAATAACCTGCCCCAAAGGTGATAATCCTGTTGGAACCTGAAATTATCATAACTGCCGACAAATAATACATCTTCCTTTCTGTACATCACCGTAGGATGATTAAGCGGACACCTTTTTTTTGCAAACTTATACAAAACTTCGGGTTCAGATGGAAGGGTTCTATATGTATTGATATTATCCAGTTCAGCGGAAAACTCAGCTATCCAACTTCCTACCACAGAAATCTGTGGGTTGTTTTTGAGATAATTAAGCTGCATTTCGAATCTCTTGGGATGTGCAATATCGTCGGCATCCATTCTTGCGACTATCTTTTCAGAACACGCTTCTAATCCCAATTTTAAAGAATATCCCAATCCAAGATTCTCCTCATTAATAATTCTCCTTATTGGAAGTACCTTTTCCCATTTGATCACTATTGACTCAAGTTCCCCTGAAATTTCCCCGTCCTGTATCAAAACAATTTCAGATGCTTTTAGGGTTTGTTTATGTAGGCTTTCAAGTGCATCTTCAAAATACTTGGGATTGTCTTTCTTATAAAAAGACATTAAACATGAAAATTTATCCATTCTCGAAATCTTTGATATTGGATGATTTAATACAAATTTACAACATTGCTCTGAAGTCGAAACGATTGTAGCAAGAAATATGCTACATGTCATTTAATTATTTTCCTTCTTTTTTCTTAAGAAATAAATCAAATGAACCTGAGAATACACCGAAAACAAATTCAATCCTTTTGAAAAAGACTCTTGACGATTGTCATTCAATTGCCATTGATAATTATTTGCATGGATAAATTGTACCTTAGAACTCATAATTAAGCTTTTCCATTGATGGTCCCACAGAACTCCAAGACTTAAATCAATCCAGGGTTTGATCACTTCTTGCTGACCAAATGCTCTGTAAAAAAAGTCTTGGTGATTTGCCAGCCTCTCAATAACAATGCCTTTTTTTTGTATTTCATCAACTAGGGCTAGTTCAAGTGTCTGCGAATTTGATCCAACGCCAATTCCAACTCCTAATGGCTGCCCTAAATTTGTAAATCCCCTTGCTCTTCCATGAGTATGCCAAGTTTGATTTCCTCTTAATCCCGGATACCTGATATATCTATTGACAGATTCCTGTTGGTGAACTATTTCTCCTCTCAACTGAAAATCATATTTCGAACTTGGAAGGTCAAGCAGCTTATTGAACCCAATTAAGAATGCTCTTGCATGTTCTGGATTGAGAATCGCTTCTCGCCAATTAAATGCATGATCTCTTCTCCCATATTCGAAATAAAATTCAGCTTGTGCCTGCTGAACCAAAAACCGGCCAAATAAAATTATTTGTTGATCCCTGCCCTCTTCATCTCTGTCAAAGCCAAAATTTACTTTCTGTATTGGGTTAAAAACTGGAAAAATATCCCCTAAAGTCCCGTCCATAAACTGGCTATATTGCTGATTGGTCCTTACAAATCCTAAATGAAACCCTTTAATCCATTTAGGATTGTATGAGAACAATAGTGAATTCATATATTTCCAATCTCCTGTAAACTCCCTAAAAAAACCCCTGTCTCTATTTATAGTTTGAGAAGGGTATATTCCGGAATCATCAATTCTGCCCGACAACATATTAAATTCAAAATTTCCGATCGGTGTCTTGATAGGTTCTCTTGTCTGCAATTTTGCATGCAGAAACCCTTGAGCATTGTTACTGTAGGAAAGAGAATTAAACTGTCCCGGCCCCCACCAAATATTTTCGGTGGATACTCCAAGCGCCAGTTTCCAGATATTTACTACCAATGAAGACTGTCCCCACCATGCCTTTACTATGCTTCCAGTTCCAAATCGCTCAGGAAAATCGCCATTGTTCCAATAAAAAAAACGTTCCCTGGTAATCCTATTATTAAAGTGATCTGGAAAACCATCAAAAGACCTGTTCTGATTAAACAGGAATTCTGGAGCTAACTGGAAACTTAACCATTTTGAATTAAAACCTATACCAAAATTCTGGTACAACTGAAATCCCACTCCAGGCTGTATCATACCCATACCCCAACCGTAAGGTCTTCTGGAATTGTGAACCACTTTGCTTACTAATGGAGAAAAAAAGAGACCTTTTTCTTCTTTAAAAAGAAACTCACTTTTGTACTCCTCAGAAATAAAATTGCTCAATGCATGTAATGAAACAGGCATATTTACCAAGGATAGCTCGGCTCCAAAATTCGACTTTAATTGCTCTCTTTTTAAGTATTCATTAAATATCGGGAGATTCTGGGGTATACCTTGGCCCAATACTTGATGAAAATCAGATAGAAAAAAAATGAGTATACAAAAGCGCAATATCTTTTTACCCATATCTAAATTCATTAATTATGAAAAGATTCTTTTTTTTAGCCATTTTATTGAAATTATCATTTACGAGTATCTTCAGCCAGTCAGACCAAAGGCCTTTAGCATTCCCTACCGCTGATGGCTTTGGAAAATATACTAGTGGAGGAAGAGGAGGTAAAGTTTTTACTGTTTCCAATTTAAATGACAGTGGTAAGGGAAGTTTAAGAGAAGCTCTTGAGGCTTCTGGACGAAGAACTGTTGTTTTTTCTGTTTCAGGAAATATCGAGCTCGATCGAAGGATTGTTATCACAAACGGTAACCTCACCATAGCAGGTCAGTCAGCTCCCGGTGATGGCATAACCATCCAAAACCATCCAGTCTTAGTCAGAGCGAGTAATGTAATCATTCGATACATAAGAATAAGGTTAGGTGACTTAAGCAAAAGAGAATATGATGCTTTTGCAGGCACCAAACAAAAAAACATTATTATTGATCATTGTTCGGTTAGTTGGGGAAACGATGAAGTAGCCTCATTTTACGACAATGAAAACTTCACTATGCAATGGTGCATGATCACTGAAGCGCTCCACCATTCCTATCATGGTGACGGACCTCATGGATATGGCGGAATATTTGGTGGCAAAAAAGCCAGCTTTCACCATAACCTCATTGCCCATCATTTTGCGCGGTTGCCAAGATTTAATGGGGCTAGGTACCACAGGCAACCTAACAAAGAAATTGTAGACTTTAGAAATAATGTCATTTACAATTGGGTGAATTTCACTATGCACGGAGGTGAACAGGGAAATCATAATATTGTAAACAATTATTTTAAATTCGGACCTGCCACCCAAAACGAACACAAACACAGGATTTTAAGAGTTTTGGAACCAAAAGGAAAATTCTATATAGATGGAAATTATATTTTTGGAGATCATAACGCAAGTAACAACAACTGGCTCGGAGGTAATTGGGAAGGACCTGTAAGAGGAGAAAACATCAGAGAAGCAAGGGCTACATCACCATTTTTATTTGAAATTGAACAAACCAAAACTGCCGAAGAGGCATATGAAGATGTTCTCAAATTTAGTGGAGCAAGTTATTGCAGAGATCAAATTGACTCTAGAATTACTTATGAAGTCAGAGAAGGTACTGCTACTTACGGCAACAATGGGATTATTGATAGCCAAACTGATGTTGGAGGATGGCCAACACTCAGAAAAGAAAATGCTCTTAAGGATTCTGATGGCGATGGAATTCCCGACGAGTGGGAATTATCAAATGGATTAGATCCAAATGACCCATCAGATGGAGCAAAAGTAGCAGAAAATTCTTTTTACACTAACCTGGAAATATACCTCAATAGTCTGGTAAGTCACATTCCTTGATTTTATTTGGTCAGCGCTATCCAATGTTGTTGTCTTTTTCCGGAATGAACCGAATCAAAGTAAACCTTTGTTCCGGAGTAATTGAAGCGTGGATGTAGATCGCAGCGCGTTTCACCATAATAACTCATGGGCTCTAAAAACTCACCAAGCTTAGTAATTTGAGAATTGGCCAAATCCAAAATAAATAATTCCTTCATCCGGGATTTATTTGGGTAGGTGTCAAAGACAACTAAATTTCCAGCATGTGCATTTGGATGGCCATCACCAAACTCGTTTTGTAGAATGTCCATAGTTTTTGATTCACCTGTGCTGACGTCAAGGATGTAATAATTATCCCCAGCAGTGGAATCATCTCTCATATAAACCATCAGCAGATTATCATTTATCCAACAATAGTGACTGACCATTTCATCCTTGCTCAGCATTTTTAAATACTTTGAAGAAAGATCGTAACAAAAAAGCCTGTCAATTCTCTTGCCTCCTACATAATACCTATGTAAAAACACAAACTTCTTCTCATCAGGACTAATCATGATATGATTAAACTTTTGAGAATCAAAAGAAACCTCTGCCCCCTCCACTCCATTATGAATTGGGTATTCCTGATTGAGGCCTTTTAAAGTCAATAGAGGCTTCCATTGATTATTGAATTCTTGAGAGATAAAGATCCCTTCTTCAGGATTAGATAGATCAACTGAGTTTGGATGGCACCTATATCCATAATCCGGCCTTAATTTGTTTAATTTTTCAAAGCTTAAGCTCAATGCAAAACCTGAACAGGAATCATAAATAGGCCTGGACAATTCTATTTCTTCAGGTTCATTATTTTCCTTAAGAGTTACTAAAATAGACCCATAACCCTTATCGGGCTCAAATACATTGTAAACAAAAGAATCCTTTTTTACCCAGTGAAGCCTTGCCCCTTGTTGCCAGTTATATGCATTGGTTATTCTGCTGTAAACAACCTGATTGCTATCAATACTCATGCATACGACTTCAATTGGCTGAGTTCCTGAAGGTATTTTTTTTGTATTTCTTTGGCTTAAATGATAAAGCAAATAGTTGCCACATGGGCTTTCTGGTGACTTATCGTAGTACCCAAAGAATGTTTCCCCACTCAGGGATTCTAAAGCTTTAACTTCAAAATCAGAAAGGAAATCAAATTTTGGCTTATACACTAAATAGTTAGCCCATTGGTAAGCCTTTTTTAAAGCTTGCTTAGCACCTGGAAAAGCCGATAGGTATTTGGCAATTATTCTTTCTTTTTGAGAGTATCTTGTTGCCATTTTTTTAAATATAATTCCTGATATTTTTTTGACATTTGAAATGATGAAAATCTCGATGAAACCAGCTCACGACCTTTTCCCAAGAAATGGTCTTTTTTTTCCACAAACGTTAATATTTTTTCTTGTAAAGCTTTTGGATCAAATACATCAAAAATAAGGGATTCAAAAATACTGTTGTCAACGATTTCTCTATGTGGCTCAATGTCCGATAAGATAACCGGCAAATCGCATGACAATGCTTCAAGCACTGCATTGGGAAGTCCTTCAGCTGAAGAGGCAGAAATAAAACAATCTGACTGCCTTAGAAGTAGATTTACTTCCGCACTATTTCCAGAAAATACTATATTCTCATTTTTACTGAGTTTCTTAAGCTCTTCCATTTCTGGCCCGTCTCCTACAACTAATAGGTGAAATCCAGCTCCGAGAAGATTAAAGGTTTCTACAATTGTCCTATTGTTTTTTCTTGAAATTAAACTTCCAACAGTTATAAATTTTTTAGATCTTCCAGAAAAATCATCTCTTGATATGGGGGAATAAAAATCCAAGTCTACTCCATTTTGGATTACTTCACTTTCAATACCTACATTATTCAGTTGATTATAAATGCTTTTTGAACAGGAGACAACATTCAGTTTTCTAAAGTATTCCAACTGCTTTTTAGCCATTAGTCCTCCTTTGAGTTTACCGAACTTTTTGACATAATCCACCGTGGGAAAATTTCTGGAAGTTGTCAGGCGGAAATATCGATCATCTAAAGATGCATTGTAAGCATCAGCCCGCAACCCCATTGATTGAATTATTGATGGCTGATAGGCCTCCAAATGTTTCTTCAAAATTTTCCTGTTTTTAAAAATTCCGGAAATCCTTCCTGTTCCGATTGTATCTACAGGAATTCCCAAAGTCTCAAAATCCGACTTCATAGAATTTTCAGGCTCTTTAGAAAGAGTCAGAATCATTGCCTCAAAAACAGCGGTATCAAGATTTTTGATAATATACAACAATTGATTGGTTGGGCCCTTTCTTTCAAGGGTGGAAACCAAATACAGAATTTTAATTTTTCGCATGCCGTGCTTGATGGGATTCAGCCATCCAAAGGCCAAATAAAAGAAAGAAAATAACAAACGGTGATCTCATGGGATTGAGTACCACCAAAGTGAAACTAAGGTAAATTACTACAGACAAAACCAAGAAATTGGCCCAATTGGACCTATCAGCTAGGATATTTAGAGACTTAATCAAAGTACCCAAAAGAAAAAGTATCAAAATCACGATAAAAGGCCATTTCCCTTGTGCATAATAGGTGAGATATCCCGAATCGACCAATCCTACTTTATTGACTGCATTGACCAAAGTCCCAAATTCGAAGGATTCCAAAGCTTGGAAAACTTTTGGCCAGATTCTTTCTGTACGGTGCGAAAAAGATCTATCAGCAGTTGCCCCTCCTTCCAAGAGCCTCGAGAATCTACCAAAAAGAATATCAGTTCCTACATAGTAATCAATAACAAAATAGCCTATAAGACCGGCAAGCAAAAAAATCAAAACACTCACTAACTTTCCTTTATTGGGAATAAAAAACCACCCGACTCCTAAAATAATTAAAGCAGTCAAAACGCCTGCTCTAGATGTCGTAAGGATTAATGCAAGGAAACTTAATAAAACAAATACAGCATCCATAGTAGATTTTTTTCCAATATACCTTGCAAGAAAATAGCTCATACACAATATGGCGAATACAGATAAACCTGTGGTATTTACGAAAAATCCTGATGCCCTGATACCATCCACAACCCTAAAGTGGGAATCTACTGCAAATGGCTCCAGATGTTTGGTAACTAAAAAAGAATAAGGCAGCATTCTTACCCTCACTGCTATCTGAATTATTCCATAGATGATATTTAAAACAATACTATACCTAAGAACCTTATTGATGAAACTGTCCAAATTAAGGACCTTAGATGGTTCTGATAATAATATATAAAAATAAAAAGGCAACCAGATCAATGCCATCCTTAATGTATTCCCTACTGCTCCTAGACCTTCATAGCCAACAAACAGTCCCAAAATAGGGTACAAAAGCTCAAATAAGATGAAAACGAGAACAAAAGAATTGAGAACGGGGTAATGATAAACTTGATTCTTATGTATCAATAAAATGGCCCCAAGCCCCAAAATTGGGAATGCAAATAAGTCAGATACTCGCAAGTTATTTGATCCGATTAATGGAACACCATAGGGATACAAAAAAATCAATGACAGCAAGTATGCCAAAATCAAAAAATTAATCAAGTCTATAAGTTTGAGCCTTAAAAGCATTTCAAGCTTGTTTAGGGTTCAAAATTTCAAAATAGGCATTCAATGCCTTTTCTTTCGAAAATCTTTCAACCGACTTTTTGATTTGAACAGGATTCCATTCTTTTGAAAGAGCGCTCAGAATTGCAGATGAATACGCTTCTAAAGTACCTTCTTTCACTAAAATCCCGTTGATGTCCTGGATAATGATATCTGAAGGTCCACTTGGACAATCCAAACTAACTACAGGTACTCCAAAAGCATTTGCTTCGATCAGGACATTGGGAAAACCCTCATAATGAGAACTTAAAAGACAAAGATCCGCAAGCCGGTAATACTCTGCTACATTTTGAGATTTCCCTTTAAGAATTATATCATTCTGAAGCCCAAGGTTCAATATGCGGTTCTCTAAATTTTGTTTAAGTTCTCCTTCACCGACAATCCATAATTTCACAGCAGATCTATCTTTAACAATTTTAGCGAAAGCATCAATTAAGAAAAACAGGTTTTTTTGTTGTTTCAGTTTACCCACAAACAAACAAATTTTGTCCTGACTTTGCTTTGGAGAATTCGTAAAGGATGGTAATTTTTCTATAAAATTAAAAACAACAGTAATTGGGACTTCATTATCTCCTTTTAATTTTTCCAATTCAAGCTTCATTCCGGTGGACTGTGCAATGATATGGTCGACATCAAAAAACCATTTTTTGACCATGAATTGACTAACCCACTTGTGCCAAATGCTTTTTTCATGCTTGTATTTTTCCTCTAGGCTATTGATACTTCTGGCTATAATCCTGAAATTTTTCTTCCAAATCTTCCTGATCAAAACGAGGACTACAGCCAATTGAAAAGTAAATACAAGAATTTGTTTGATTTTGAATTCATCAATTATTTTGCTTAGCGCAAAAATTGATTTCCTTGCATTGCTTATGTTAAGGTTGATTACTCCAACTTCAGGCATTAAACTTTTTACCAAGACTGCATCTCTCAGCTCAAGGACAATAATACTTACTTTATACCCTTTGTGGGTAAGTCCATTTGCAAGATTAACACAGTTTTTTTCTGCACCTCCTAAACGCAAAGAATTAATCAAAAAGAAATACTGGTTTTGTTCTGTTTCCAAGTTATTTTTCAATTGGTCTGAATACCAAAATATAACCTATGGATAGTGCAGCGGCCAAAAATAAGAATACAACCACATTTAATATTAGCTTTGGGCTTGATTCTTTTAAGGGTACATAAGAGGGCTCTAAAACATTAAAAACGGGAGATG
Source organism: Arthrospiribacter ruber (assembly GCF_019343195.1). Taxonomy (GTDB): domain Bacteria; phylum Bacteroidota; class Bacteroidia; order Cytophagales; family Cyclobacteriaceae; genus Arthrospiribacter; species Arthrospiribacter ruber. The sequence goes on along the minus strand of NZ_RPHB01000001.1, from coordinate 190,491 downwards.
ATCGCTGAACTCTTATTTTTGCTTGCTCTACTTCTTGGGCCAGGTTATTAAAGACATTATAATAAATAGAGACTTCATTTCTTAATTGTTCTTCTTTTACCTGAGCAGCAGCGGTAACAATATTCCTGTTTCGATCTTTAAAGGCAGCAAGTTCATCTTGAGCTTTAAAATACTGTTGCTTTGATTCTTCATACCTTTCTTCTATAAATTCAAGATTTCTGATGTCTGCACTGGATTTATAATCAGTAATATAGACAGAAAGGTAATCATGCGTCAGTTCGACCAACTTCGCGGCTACAATGGGATCTTGCATTTTTACCTGAACAGTAACGACCCCAAGCGACAAGTCTACCTCAGCACTTACCCTACTTCTTATCTGAGAAATCGCAGAGCTTTCTCTCCCCGAAAGTTTTTTAACTTTTGATGAATATGTCTGTGAATCGGACTGGATTTCATTTCCAGATTTGGGTTCACTATTTTTAAAAAGCGAAAAGATTTTATTTGGCAATTTAAATATTTTCTGCATCAAGCTGATATCCTGGTGCTTTACAAAGTATTCCTCTAATGTCAAGTTTTCACCAATTGTCGGAAAATAAAACTCTTGTTTGATCAAATATAAGCCAAAAGGTGTACTACCTACAACATCTGGATATAAGTTGGGGGGGATAGAACTTCCTGGATTAGTGGGTAAATTTATACCGGCCAATCCAGCTAAGCCACCTAGATTTCCTGGAAGCCTACTAGACTGCTCCACTACAGGCAACAAAGTGCTTTTGGTGATGTATTCATTTGGAGTAGTAGCATAATGTATTACACCCAAAACAAATGCAATAGCCAAAGAAATGAAAATTATTTTTTTCCCTTCTAAAATAGCTTTCAGAACATCTGACAACCTAAGCTCTTCTTGTTTCATCGATTAATTTTTTGGCCCTGGCATCCCAGGTGTAATTGTTTATAAAATCCTCCTTGGCCTGAGTTCCTAATTTAGCTCTTAACTTGGCATCTGCCAGTTTTTTTAAAGCATATACCCACCCATTAATGTCACTATCTTCTACCAAAATACTGTTAGATTCATTCAAAACCTCTCTCAGCACAGGTAAATCTGTAGCAACAATAGGTTTACCCGATGACATATACTCAAATATTTTTAATGGTGACATCCACTGACTGATTTCAGAACTTCCTACTGAGCCGACTTTAGATCCATATGGTGCTAATAAAACATCACATTTTTGCCTGATCTTCTCTGCTTCCTTTTGAGGTAAAAAACCGTAAAAAAAGACATTAGATTTACCTATGACTTTTTTCTTTGCTTCTTCTACTTGTGAGTCTTTCCCACCTACTATATGATAAGACACTTCATTATAAAGAGGAATGATTTCTAATAATTTTTCTAATCCTTTTCCCTTATGGAAACTTCCAATATAGCCAACAGCCATTTTATTTGTTTCGACCCAATGTTCTGATTCTTGCTCACCTGTTTGGTCCGAGACAGGGTCTGCCCCGTCCGGTAGCACACAAATATCCTCAGAACTTATTTTGTAATTTACTTCGTAGAAGCCTTTTAGTGCTTGGGAAATGACTGAAACAAAAAGAAAGTTTTTTTGCCTTCTCATTTTTTCAAAAAACAGATTGAGTAAGGGGCCTTCACTTTTTACCGGAGCATGTGACTCATAAGCCACTTTAGCTTTGGAAAACTTAGTACTGAAGAAACAGGCACTAACATTCCTTCCATATATAAAATCAGGTTTAAGATCAGAAGCTTTTTTTGCTGCTAAATATGCAAAGATCATCCCTTTCCCTTTGATTGAAAGCCATGGAAGGTAATGAATTTCAAAATTTACAGGCACATGATAGAATTCAAAAACATCTAAATCTGTATGCTCCATTTCATTTTTTGCATCCGGAACAAGTAAGCTTACCTGATGTCCAAGTCTAGCTAGTCCTGCACACATCTTCATAACATGTACAGAATTGGCACTTCTTGAAGGAATGATGGAACTAGCGATGTAAACTATTTTCATTCAGAATTTCTAATAAAAATGCTTCAACTTCTTTTGCCAAACCTTCCTGGGAGAAATTTTCTTGTGCATAAAGTTTTGCCATATCCCCCATTTCATTTCTCAGAGTTTCATTATGATACAATTTTCTGACATCAGCTTCCATTTGTTTTTCGGTTCCAGAAACAAATCCCAATTGCTGTTTCTCGATTATTCCATCTGGATCAAAACTGAGAGAGATACTTGGACACCCAAACATCCAAGCTTGGATAAAATTATTGCCAAAACCTTCAGGCTCACAGGTATTGATAAGCAAGTAAGCTTTAGATAAAACCCCATTGACTTCATCAGGATTTTTGGATCCTAAATAATGAAAGTTTGGCATTTTTGAAGCTTCATATATTGGTTTTTCATAAGCCTGTTGTTGAATAGGGCCAATCATTAAAAAATCTAACTCTAATTCTCTACATGATTTGGCCAGTTCGATAAAGGCTTCTGGTCGTTTTGAAGCTTTAATACTTGATATCCAAACTATAAATGGCCTGTCCCAATGAAAGTCAATAATCCCAGTTGGGACTGCATTCCTTATCAATCGCTGTTTTGGCACACCTACTTTCCCCAAAAACTCAGAGTTTAAGGAAGTCAATCCTGCTACGTAATTGAAATATTGATATTGCCTGGCAGAGTGTATTTTTTGCTTCCATATATTGATTATGGATTTAAACCTTCCGGTAATACCCTTCAATTTCTTTGACTTAAAGGCAAACTTTGTCACATCATTTATATGTGATACAGCAAAAACAAATGGAATTTGAAGTGTTTTTGCTGTAGGTACAATGATATTTAAAAAGTGTTTATTAAATCTCCAATAAATTATATCAGGTTTGTGGGCCAACAGGAACTGTTGAACTGTTTTTACATTTTCAAGATCAAAGTAATCTACTTGATATGGTAGGTTTTGGCCAGGTTGTCCTTTTACAGGCAAAGTTGAAGGAGTACCATAAATGACACTATGCCCCCTATTGATTAATCCTCTTGCAATAATATCACATTGCATTTCAGAACCGCCTATGGTTTGAAAAATATGCTTGTTAACAATTAAAACCTTCAAAACACTACCCTGCTAATTTTGCGAAAAAAGAAGCAAATTTGGAGAAAATCCCCTTTTTGATGACTATCATATTCTCATTTTTACTTTGCCTGTTTAAGGTTTGGGATATCTTGTTGAGATATGCTTTTTCTCCATATCTATGATCTACTCTTTTGAAAAACATAAAAGTCCAATAATAGGAAAGAATTTTCGAAGCCGACTTTTGTTCATCAGACATTTTTGTCCAGATTCCGGAATTGTGCTTTCTATATACGGCCGGTTTGATATCAGGATGGTATTTTCCTTTTCCATACATTCCTAAAAGACTTGTCAAAAAGTTATCCCCATTCTTTATCATATTAGCTTCATAGGGATAATCCCTAAGTATGTCAAGGTTTCTGAACATCATAGATAAAGTCAGTATAAAAGTACTTCCGCTTATGAGTTCTTTCTCAGAATAATCCTTTTTTTTACTTTCATCCATTTTGGACTGTTCAATTATTTCTCCTTTCTCATTGATTACTTGAGCATCATGATAAGAAACAACGAAGGATGGGTTTTCATCTAAAAAGTCAACTTGTGTTTGCAATTTTCTTTCATCAGTCCAATAATCATCTCCCTCACAAAGCGCGATATATTTTCCTTTTGCGCGGGGATAATTAAAGTTTCTGGAAATCCCTCTAAGTCCTTTTTGATATTGATTTTCTTTCTGTAAGATTGGTTTGATGATTTCGGGATACTTTTCTTGATACTCTTTGATTATTTCTTGTGTCCCATCAGTAGAGGCATCATCATGGATCAAAACTTCAAAATCAAAATTGGTCTTTTGCATCAGAAAACCATTAAGAGTCTGACGAATAAAAGATGCATGATTATACGTAATGCAAGAAATACTTACAATTGGTCCTTGATTTTTAAGCATTACCCCAAAGTTTAGCAAACCTATTTATTTCCATCTCCTCTTTAAAATCCTTTAAAAGATCTAAATAATTGTAGGCTGGGATATAATTTAATTCTTTCTTTGTTTTAGAAATATCATGAACAAACTGCCTGGAGTCAGACATTTCAGGCCTATAAATAATAGGTGATGGATTATCTTTTGGAGAAAAGACTTTAATTATCCCTTTTATTTGCTCATCTAAACTTACTCCTACTCCACAGCCTACGTTGTAAAAGCCTCCGTCTAAATGCGAATCAATGGCTTTTTCAATAATTTGAACTAAATCTTTAACATATGTAATTTCCTTTTTCAGGCTCGGATTCCCCCATATTTCGATAGGTGAGCTATTAGCAGCCAAATCCATTAAATATCTGTACGCTTTAACTTTCCGTTTTCCATTTACATAAAAATATTTGTCAGGATGAAAAGCATAAATGGTTGGTAACCTTAAAATAAATCTGGCAATACCAAAAGATTGGTAATAGTGTTCAACCAAATCCACTGCAGCGTTTTTGCAAATTGTATAGATACTGTGATCTCCAGTCATTGGGAAACTCCTTTGTATCTCTGATGGAACAGGTCTTTCAGAACCCATCAAATGATTGGAATCAGCTCTCGTTTGGGTAAAGATTATTTTTGGAATAGATTGATTTTTTACAAAGTCAAGTACATTTAAAGTCCCTGTCATTATCGTATCAATGTATTTATGTGGATTATATCCTTCCATTTTAGATGGCATAGCTCCTGCCAAATGCACCACAGCATCAAAAACATGACCCTCAAGTCTATTAAACTGATCCCGCTGAGTGATATCTAGCTGTAAGTATTCAATTCCTTTTTCAGCAAAAAAACCATTGTCACTTTCCCTAGAGCCTACTCCGACTACTTGGTGGCCCTTGGAAGCCAAATCTGTGGAGAGGTATGCACCAACAGATCCTGTGATCCCAAAAATCAATATCTTACTCATGATAGAATATAATTTTTACCAATTCCTGGATTTTGGACATTTTATCAACCATTTCTTCTACTGACTCAAATTTAAACAGGAGGATCCCTAGTGCTGCATTGGAACCAGTAAAAGGGAGTATTTCATCCCCCTTTTTTTTATATAGTTTTTGAAAAACAAGCCTCCTTTTCAATTCAGCGTCAATAGTGATTGAGTCTAAAATCCCACAACCAGAGGAATGAATGGCATGATAGGCTACAGGGAAATTTTTCTTTTCCGAAATTATGACTTTTTTGCCTTCCATCAAGTCAAAAATTGCTCCAACCATGTCAAAGCCAGTAGCATGTTGAATAGCCTGAGGTACAAAATGTCCTCCGTTTCTAGGTCCAATTTCCATAATGAATTTTTCCCCAAGATGATTGACTCGAGCTTCAATATTGATAGGTCCATTTATAAAACCACAGGCTGTAATTACTTTCTGAACATCAGCAGTAAAACTATCAATAGTTTCTTTTGAAACTTGAGCTGGCCACATCGTACCAGTAGGATTAAATTCATTTGATTTACTTCCATAGATATGGTCTCCAAGATGGCAAAAAACCAATTTTCCGTCAACTACAAATCCATCACCGTGAACATCACCATATGTATTATCAAGGTATTCTTCTACAATTACCTTTTTGCTTCGTGAAAATTTAAGAGCATTTTGAACAGCTTCATTAAACTGATCAAATGCCGTAATCTTGGATACTCCTTTACTGCCTGAAGAATCAATAGGCTTAACGATCAATGGGTAATTTAATGAAAAGTTTTCCCGTTCTTTAACTTCCCTTTCATCAAGAACGATTCTATTAGGAACAGGTAAGTTCAAATTTTCCAAAAGGTCTCTGAATGCTCCCTTATCAGTAAGTTGAAAAACACTTTCTTTAGAATTTCCAGGCAAATTCAATTTTTCAGAAACTTGGGAAGCAATAATAGCTGCAGGATCAGATGCATAAGCAAGAACAAAATTCACATTTTCATTTTTGGCCAATTCCATCACAGCAGGCAGGTCCGTAGTGCTTACTGTAAATGATTTATCTGATAGTTGATGACCTGGGTTATCTGACAAATAATCCGTTACTAAAGTAAAAAAACCTCTTTTTTTTGCTTCAATAATGGCAGGAACCTGAGCATGTCCTGCACCTAGAAACAAAATTTTCTTTTGATTAACTCTCGATATTGGCATTTATAAACTTTTAAAAAAATTACTAAAATCCTGGTTCTGAAACAATGGATTCTTCATCTGAACCAATTCCAAATCAGGAAGTGAATTTATTTCAATCACTTTAAATCCACCTTCTGTAAAAACTAGATCTAAACCACCATATTTCAGCCAAGTAAGATGGCTCAGAGTCCCAATTACCTTTTGAATCCCTTGAGACCAATTTGGAATCTGAACTCCTTTAATGGGAGCCTTTGTTTCGGGATGTATATCATGCCACCCTCCATATTTTTTATGTAAGTAAACAAAAGACCTACCTAAGACCCCGGTTTCATGATCGATTTCCGTAAATATTCCTCCTCTTTTGGCATTATCGGCAGGGGCTGAAAAGCTCGTTCCAAATCTATGTGAACAACCTGCAATATGAATTTCCTGGCTTTCCAAATCCCTAAAGAATACAAATCTGATTGTATTCAGGGAATCTGGAAAGATCTCATTACTATACCTTAATTGACTTATCTTTTCATTTATGATAAAACTGTCTCGGTTTATAATTCTTTCTTTAATTTGTTCTTTATAGTTATCAGATTTCAACTCCTCTACACCAGTACCGCCACTTCCTTGCAATGGCTTAATGATCAATGATTGGTTGTTTTTTAAAATCCATTTTTCTAACGATTCAAAAAGATCCCCCAAGTCCAAACCAACTCTGGATATTTCTTTTCCCTTCTGAAAGATTACTTGAATTTCAGCCGTGTGAGGAAATACTGTGTGCAAAAACGCCTTATTATCAATTAGTTTGGAATAAATCCCATTTATTGGATGCTTTCTTTTGTAGGTTACATTATCAAGAAAATTATCTTTATTTCCCTTATTCAATCCATACAATTCAGGATGCAAAGAGAAAAATCCATTCTTCCAACACCATATTTTTTGACTGAATGGAATGGAAGGGTCACTGAGTTTTTTTTCTCTTGAAATAAACCATCTTAAGCTATTGTAAATCTTCTTAATCATAATTGAAAACAGTGTGATTAATTATCTCAATTGTTTTCTCAATTTCACTATCTAACAAATCATGATATAGCGGCAAACATATAACTTTTGATGCTATTTCATCACTAATTGGCGTAGGCTGCTTTATTTCTAAATAGTCCAGAGAGCTCAAGGATGGGAAAAAATATCTTCTTGGAAAAATACTATCTTTCTCAAGTTCACTTTTAACAATATTCATCAATTCAAAACTATCAAAAATCAGGGGGAAATACGCAAAATTAAAAGTTGTATTCTTTTGTATCTGAACAGTTCTTGATTTCTCAAAGCTTAATCCGCTGAGATAAAGTTCAGATTGATGTTTTCTTCTCTCTAATATTTCATCTATATACCTGAGATTACATAACCCCATCGCAGCATGAAACTCTGAATTCTTACCATTTATCCCGACTCCACTAAATTTTTCAGGACCATCATGTCCGAAATTCCTCAAAAAACTTATCCTTTTTCTTAAATTTTTGTCTTGGCTGAATATTGCACCGCCTTCTATAGAATGAAAAAGTTTGGTAGCATGAAAACTTGTAGTACTAATATCGCCAAAATTAAAAATTGATTCTCCCTTATATTTAGTACCAAAACAATGTGCAGCATCATAAATCACTTTGAGACCATGCTCAGAGGCTATTTTTTCTATGAAATCAATTTCGCAGGCGTTACCAAAACAATGGGTTGCCAATATTGCCTCAGTATCCTTATCTATTACCTCAAGGATCTTTAATGGGTCAATATTTAGGGAATGTGGATCAATATCAGCAAAAACTGGCGTACAACCCTCCCAAAAAATACTACTGGTAGTAGCCACATAACTAAAAGGCGTTGTGATGACTTTACCTTTGATCCCTAAAGCCTTTAATGCTATCTGCAAAGCGACAGTTCCATTCGAAACACATGCTACTTCCCGTACTCCCAAATATTCCCTGAGGTTTTCTTGAAGCTGAATAAGCAAAGGGCCATTATTGGTATACCAATTACGTTCCCAAATTTCATCTAAATACTTTTTGTATTCTTCAATGGGTGGAGAGAAAGGCTTTGTTACGGGGATTGTTTTCATACTTCTTGCAGCTGCACCATTTTTTTAAATTTCTCCGATTCGACTATCAATTCTGAATAAGAGCCCACAGCTTCAATATTACCATTTTTGAGTAAAATAATTTTGTCTGCTGTCCTTATTGTAGAAAGACGGTGTGCAATAATTAAAATTGTTAGTTGACCTTTAAGTTGATCAATATTTTTCTGAATGATTTTTTCTGTCTCTGAATCCAATGCCGAGGTTGCCTCATCCATCACCAAAATTTCTGTTTCTTTATATAGTTCTCTTGCTATAGCGAGCCTTTGCTTTTGGCCTCCACTTACTTGAATGCCATTATTACCCAATTTTGAATCTTCCCTTTCAGGCAACTCTTTGACAAAATCATCAATTGCGGCCTTTTTCAAAGCCTTCCAAAATTTCTCTTGGTTCTCAGGTGACTTTTCAGACCAAGCTGTAATATTGTTGAAAATTGTGTCTGAAAAAATTACAGGTTCCTGGGTGATATAACCTATTTTTTTCTGAAAACTTAACTTATCAATTTTGCAAAGATCTTTATCGTCAATTAATATCTTCCCGGTATCAGCATCAAATAAGCCTGCTATTAAATTGACCAAAGTTGTTTTTCCACTTCCACTTTCACCTACAAATGCCACTGTACTCTTGGCTTGAATATCAAGATTAATCTTCTGAAGAACTTTATCTTCAAAATAACCAAATGAGACATCTTCAAGTTTTATGCTATTATTCAAGCCTAAAAACTCTTCATTTCCCTTTTTGTCTTGGGCTTTGGCCAATTGCTGACCAAACTCAATTACATTGTCCAAAGATCCAGTCACATTTAGAAAATTATTCCAGTGATTTTGCAATTCCACAAGAGAGTTCAGAGATCTATAAAAGAATAATAAGCTAAGTACTATTGCACTGATATTTTCCGAAAATAGATTTACCTGAATCAAAATCACAATTACTACCACCGTGATCACCAAAGGCTCTCTGGCTGCGACAACCAGAGAATTATAAAAACCTATTTTCTTATTGCTACGCTCTATGTATTCAATTGCAACCTTCATTTTGTCATAAAATAAAGACATCAGGCCCGTAGCTCTCAAATATTTATAAAACGCTACATTTTGAATCAAAAGTCCTTGATATATATGTCCTCCCTTGGTGATTTTTTTTGAAGTGAGCTTCGTTTTTTTGTAAATCCTGTTGTATACCAAGTTTGATAAAGTACCTCCTATTGCCACCAATATTGCAAATTGAAAATTGGTCGCAATGGCTAATCCTAAATACACGGCCACTAAAACACCTGACTGAATGGTGCTGAAATAATTTTTAAATGCGGTTGAAACACGCCCCATTTCTCCACCCATGGTGTTTTGAACCATTCCTGAATCCACGTTCACGAAAGACTTATAGGAATAATTACCCAACATTTTAGCGTAGGTGAGTCTCAGCTTTCTAATAAAGTATTGCTGGGTGAGCACATTGTAATATCCTTGGCAAAATTTAGTAACTCCTTTGAATATAAAAAAAAACATGATTACGAAAAGTACAGTCTGTAAGTTCAACTGAACTCCCAAACTTTCCAATCCTGAAATTAAAAATTGAAGGCCTCCCAGTTCTTCACCGCTACTTACTGTATCAGTATCTCCCACCATTTGCAATAATGGTAGAAACATAGCTAGGCCAAATCCATCTAACAGACCTACGCATAAACTTAAAAACAAAGCTATAAATACTTTATAGCCGAGTTTCGAGTAAAAATATTTAAAGTAAACCAACCTGCCTGATTCTCTTTTCTTCATTTTCTAAAAATTCCCTAACTCAATTTGTCAAATTACTGATCAACAAAGCCAAGGTTGCCATACTTGTTGCCAATCCAACCCAAGCCTGTGCGGTCATAGGCTGTCTTTCAGGCTTCTGAGGAACAATAATTTCCGCTCCAGGCTCTATATGGGGGTAGAACTTCAAAAATAAAAACTTCCTAGTACGCTGAACATCTCCATTTGCGTATACCACATAGGATTTACCCCTTCTGGCATCTTCTGTAAATCCTCCAGCTCTGGAAATATACGACCTAAACCCTCTCAATTCCTGGAATCTCGCTGTGGTTGGAAATAAAACCTCTCCTCTCATCCTAACTGTTTGCAATTCTTTTGGAATTGATATGATATCTCCCTCTTCCAAAATCAGATCTTGTGCTGATCCAGGGTTTGACATGATAGCTTCTAAGTTTATTCCTATAAGCTCCTGCTCTTTAAATTCATATTGAACCAAGGAAGTATCTCCAACTGAAACATCCTGAAGTCGTTCTGCCCTAAACCTTGAAGCTAGCGTTTGCTTTTCCTTTTCTTCCATTTTCACTTTGGCTTCCTCTTTGTCGGCAAGTCTTTTTTCAATCCGTTCCAAAGCTATTTCCTCTGCCTCACTGAGGCTTAAGCCTTCACGTTGTAGTTTAGCTACCACTGACCTAAGATTCTCTTCTTTTATTTCACTTTCAGTCTTAGGCTGAAAATACTCCGTCCTCCTAATCAGTGTAGCCCCCTTCGGATAAGCAAACTGGTTGAGCCCGCCGGCACGGCTTATAAGGTCGGAGATTCTTTCATTGGCATTGCTCAAGGCAAACTCCCCGGGATAAAAAACTTCCCCCTGAACCTCCACCAATCTCTCTCTCTGAAAGCCGGGACTCCTTCTTACAAAGATATGGTCAAAGGGCTGAAGCTTGACTTTAGAATCTTCAGGTCTCAGATTGAGTTGGTTATCTACATCTAGATTGATGATCTCAGCCACTTTTCCGGAAATATCGTCACGTACTCTTCTGGCTATTTCTATATAAGAATTGGAAGCTGCATCCTTGAATCCTCCTGCTTTGGTAATCAAGTCTGCTACAGTCAGGTTTTCGGCATAGGCATAGGCTCCTGGAATGTTAACTTCTCCAGTTATCCTAATGTAGTATTCCTCTTTAAGGTCATATCTGCTTGGAATGCTGAGCACATCTTCTCTTCTTAAGGCGATATCCGGAATTGTTCCGTCCAAAATCCCCCTTATATCCACTGACATGGATTCCAATGTCAAGTCTTCTTTGGTTCTGTATAAGATAGCACGACCTGTAAAAGCATCTCCCCTTAGTCCTTCAGCTTTTGCTATCAGATCCCTTACCCCCATGCCTGAATCGGGAATACTGAATTCTCCTGGCCTAAAAACTGCTCCTGCTACCTGTACCCGGTTTTCGAACCTGTTCAACCTTTCCCCAACTGTAATTTCATCTCCGTCCTGAAGTCCAAAAGCAGCAAACTCCTCAGCACTTAGATCCTGAACTTTCATTTGCTCCCCTGTAGCTCTCCTGATCGTAAGTCTTTCTCTATATGCTAAAGAAGAAAACCCTCCGGCAAAATTGATCAAGTCTGCAACACTTTCCTCAGGTTTCATTTCAAAATAGCCTTCTCTACGGACTGGACCTTTGAGTTCCACCCTGCTTTTGAACGGTTGTACGATGACCACATCATTGTCCCTTAAGGTAACATTGCTTCCATGATCTCCTTTGGTTAGAAAATCGTAAATATCCACTTCCGTAAGAAGTTTGCTGTCTCTGTATACTTGGATATTTCTGAATGTTCCGTTTTCATTAGGACCACCTGCAGCATAAAGCGCATTGAATACAGATGCAAATGAGGGCAAAGTATAGGTACCTGGCTTGATCAGCTCTCCTACCATTGAAACTGAAATAGACCTGATGTTTCCTAATCTGATCTCTAAAAAAGTATTAGGGTTTGATCCCAGTAAACCGGAATAAATTCTACCCAATTGCTGCCTTATCCTTGGCCTTGCAGCATCTATAGTAGATCCTCCGACAGTAATAGGGCCCAAATTTGGAATCATTATCCTGCCCTCTGGTGTCACTGTCAACTCATAAGATTGTTGGGAGGCTCCATAAACATCGATGATAAGCTGGTCCCCCGACCCAATCACATAACTTCCAGGAGTCGGAATGTTAAGACTAGGATTGAACGTGAGGTTTCGGTTATGAAATAGCTTATAGCCAAAAATTTTCTTTTGCTCCGGAGTCAGATCAAAATAAGGATCCGCTCTCCTAATAGAATCGAAAAGTGCAGGATCAAAATTAAATCCTTCAATCTGCCTCGTCTGTCCTGGTTGCTGACCTTGTCGCAATTGCTGCTGTGAAGCCTTTCCACCGGATCTGAGCTGCTGAATTCTCTCCCTTAACTTCGCTACCTCATTGGCAGGCATACCTCTTTCGCGGGCATAAGACTCCAGCTGCATTTCATTCATTCCTGCTGATTCTGCCCTTTTGATCAATTGCTCAATCTGCGCATCGGACAGGTTATCTACTTTCAGGTTCTGTATGTCATTCATGGACTGGGAGTAGCCCATTTGGATCAAGAGAAGAAAAGATACTATTACTAGGAAAAATACTTTTCCGGGGAAATACCCTTGCATAGGTTTTTTCAATTGTTTCACGAATTAACGTTTTTTTTTGAAGATATGAGATGTTTCACAAAAAATGATGGACGGGTACAGCTTCGCCCTTTCAGTCACATTTTTGTGCTTAACAAGATTCACTATTATTACCTTGGCTTCTGTGATGGACAGAAAGCCTTATCTTTTATACAATACCAATCCTTCAGGATCTATCTGACCATGGATTATTCTGAAATTCACCTCTTTTTCAATAAGCTCTTGGATCCTAAGGCCAAGTTTTTCCAAGTATTCCTCATTGAGATTTTGCCCCAGAATCTCCACTGTAATCACACCTGAATTATTCCCTTTGGCATAGTCCCCCACCAAAACGACATGCGAAACTTCGCCCATACGTTCGAGTATGGCTTCCAATAATCTGTCCAGTCCCAGGTATTTCCTGACCAGCTCATGAATATTTTGATATAGGGGGTGATGGGTGTTCGCTTTGTACTCTATTTTATTCTTTTCAGACTGCTTTACCAAGAATCCTGCCTCAGTTAAATGATTGAGTTCTTTTCGTATAGCATTGGTTGATTCTCCAAATTCCTCAGCTAGGCCCCTAAGATGACTTTGGTTATTTTCATTGATAAAAAACTTGACCAACAGCTTCAGTCTTGTCTTGGAAGTAATTAAAGATTCTAACATAAAAAAAGCGCTGGGAAATGAGCAACAAAAGTACTCGTCTTGTTTTCAAAAGCAAAATATTTCCAGCAGTTTTTAATATGGATGGGACATTTCAAAAAGAATATGAATATAAGGACAATAAATTTACTTCTGTTCTGATATAATAGATTATTTTAAGAACGATAGATACCTGAATCCCTTTTTTCTGTTATTCTTCTAAAAAGCGAGCCGGTCATTGAAGAAAACCCACCAATTAGAAACCCAAGAACAGCTGTGGCCACCCACAACAAATTATCATTTTTTACTCCCATCAAATCCGCCATTTGACTTGGAAGTGCGGATTCAGATTGTATAGAAATCCAAATAGTCAGTACAAACCATGACAATCCAAATGCTAATCCACCTATAAAAAAAGCAGTCCAAGGCCTCGGATTGATTATTAAAGACCAGAATCCAACCAAAACCATCAATACCCAATAGGGTGCGATTTTACCTACCAACAATACTGTCAAGCAGGTGAGTATAGCTATTAGGATTGCTTTCATATAAACTTTCAATTAATGAATTCTGTGGAAAATAATAGCTCATCACGATCGGATTTCGACCTTAAGTTGAAATTAACATAGTCGCCGTTTGCCCAGATTTTTATAAAATTATCATAAAATTTACTTCCAGGGTTGCCGGATTGCCCTCCAGGATAAATTCCGTAAGCAGTCACCGTCTCTCCCATTTCTGCCACGTACCTCCAGCTTGCACCATGACGCGAACCTGTTGCATTCAAAATACCCGATCCTCCTCCGGTGTAGATACCTTTTCTGCTAAATGATTCAAAATTAGGTACCAAATGATTGATACTTGTGTTTTTATATGCTGCCCAATTGTACTCACCTTTTTCCTCTTCCCAATTTTTGATTTTCTCAACCATTACCTCAAAACTCTTCCTGACATGATCTTCTGCTTTTAAAAGGCCCTCTTTTTTGGATCTTGAGAATAGTTCATGGGAAGGCTCGTTCATCATTAGCTGTACTGTCTGATATTTATTGGGAAAAACTACCGGCACGCTATCCTGTAGTAGAAATGACCAAACTGACTTATAAAGCTCCTCCCACCAAATATTAAACAAGGTAGGTTCTTCTTGATTGGGAAAGGTATTGAAATTCCAATCAGCCAATTTTTCGAGATATCTTCCGACTTCAGTGCTGTCAATAGCCGGGGAGGTTTGATCCAAGAGGTTCATCATAAGCGGTAATGCTTCTGCTGCATGAAGGTGATAAGAATCATACTGTAGGCTTTTCATATCCTCCAAGGTCATGTTTTCCATACTCTTTAGCCTTTCATTTAGCCTTCTGTTGCGGTAATGTTCAAAAGAGTTATCAAAAACAAAATAAGGATAATCTTCAGACACTGAATGTTGGTTGGCGGAAGATACAAAACCTCTGCTAGGGTTCTTTGTGGAAGGATTTTGATCAAAAGGTATAAAGCCTTGCCATTCATAACGAGGATCATTACCATCCATGATGAATTTACCTTGACCTTCCCATTTGAGCGGAAATCTTCCCTGTACTTTCATAGCTATATCTCCTGTATTAGATGCAAAAACGAAGTTCTGTGCAGGAGAGGTGTAGTAATCCAATGCTTCCAGATAATCTTGATGATTTTTTCCTTTATTGAGTAAAAGAAAAGTTTTCTGCTCGTTGGATTCCATATGTGCGGTCCATTTAAGTGCAACATTGACATCCTGCCGTTCACCTTTGAAATTTTTATCATAAACAACCGGACCATGATGGGTGTATACTACCGTATCATAAACTGTCGGTTGACCTTTGACCTTGATCTCTTCCACACGGAGATTGCTTTGTATCCAGCGGTCATTATAAAGATATTCTGACCTACCATCATCTTTAAACTGGATTTTATACCAGTCTCTGGCGTCTCGAGTAGCATTGGTCACACCCCAGGCGATATTTTCATTAAATCCTGATATCACCCCCAAAGCCCCAGGTAAAGTAGCACCTTTGACCGAAAAGTTTGGAGTGCTAAGCTGCATGGCAAACCAGAGTGATGGCAAATTCAGACTAAGGTGGGGGTCATTGGCAATAAGCGCATGCCCATTTTTGGTTTTCTTGGGTGCTACCGCCCAGTTGTTAGAGCCTATACCAGGTTCGGGCTGTGCAAGAGCCGGTAAAAGTATTTTATCGTTAGGGTAATCCAGATTTTCGGGTCTTTCGATTTTTAATGGTGTGAAGTTCCACCTTTTTTCCGCTTCTATAACTGGATCATTATCTTCCGGAAAATCAGGAAAAAGCTTATCCAGCAAAGTTTGCCCCAAAATACTTCTGAGATTGGTGTATTGAAGGTCAACATCCCCTACCAACATGTCCGCCATATATTTGAGCAAAAGAGCACTTTTGTAGGGTGTCCACTCTTCAGGCCTGTAATTTAATATCTTATATTCTAAAGGAAGCTCAGCATAGCTAAGTCCATTAATGTATTCATTGACACCATCCGTATAGGCTTGGATCAGTACAAAGACCTCTGGATCACTTTGTTTGAAAGCATTGAGCGCATTTTCAGCGGCGTAAGGAAGTCCCTTCCTCCTTGATAATTTATCGACATCTAAAGCTATCGGGCCAACGATTTCAGAAATCCTTCCCGCAGCCGCCAAAGTCTGGAAATCCATTTGCCAAAGCCTGTGTTTGGCAGTTATGAAACCCTGCACCCTAAAGAGATCTTCTTCATGTTCAGCAAAAATATGAGGGATCAAATGTTCGTCGTAATTTACAGTGACAGGTTCTTTCAATCCTTTTAGAGTCACTTGCTCTGTATAAGCGTAATCCTCTGAAAAAGCATTTTGCCAAAATCCCTGGTTGGGATCCAGCAATCTACCCAAGGGAGGCACTGAACCAAATTGTAAAGACAATGCAACCCCCAATGACAATGTAATCAGCAGGCAAAATAGAAATGCAAAATACCGCATAGAAATTAAGGCTATAAACCAAGGGCTTAATTTATAAAGAATACGCTTATGTAGTGCAGATAGGCACCTAATAAAAAAAATATCCCTCTTTATGACTTCAGGAGGGATATTTTTGGGGTTTTACACAGTTCAGTCTATTCAACTTTTATAGGAAGCTTTACTTTTTCCCATCTTACTACTATCCCTGGAGATTCAATAGCAATACTTAATTGCTCTTGACTTTGATCTACATATTCAGGAGTAGACTCTACCCTAAGCACATCATTTTCTTCTTTGTATTGAAAATGTCCATGCTCTAAATCCCACTCAGAATTGAATATCACTGTCCATTTTCCGGATTGTTTTGGTATGGTAAACAATGAATATCTTCCGGCTTTTAGTTCAGCGCCTTCTACTTTGACATCTTTGTCAAAATCCACGTAAGTAGATTCATTGGCTCCTGTTCTCCAAACTTCATTATAAGGAACAAGGTCACCCCATACTACTCTTCCTCTTACAGAAGGAGCACCATATTGGATTTCTACTTTTGCCTCACCAATATTGCCATCGATTTTTCTCAATGGACTCTGCCTTTGTCCGGCTTCAGAGGATTCTGTGCTTACTTCTTCCTCCACTGTCTCATCAGTTTTGTTGCTTTGGCCCCCGCCACATGATGTCATGAAGGTGAAAGCGGAAACTAATGCAACGTTCATCAAAAGATTGGTTTTTTTCATAATTGAAGGTTTTTACAAACCACAAGTTATTGAAATTTTTTCTATACTTTCAAAATCCATGCATGAGCTTTTCGTTAATGGCATTAAATCATGGTACATAAGCTCTTTTTTTGATTGAAACCAGCTCATTTTTCGGAAACATCTCAAATAATGTTACACCTTTTTACAAAAGGTTTTTGATTATAAAATGGATTTGCTTTTTTCAGGTCAAAAACCAACCAAACGGTTATGAAAAAAAATCTTTACTACTTAAAATCCTTTTGCCTATTGGCAATTGGATTGTCAATTTTATTTTCCTGTCAAAATAATGAAGCAAGCCAGGAACTTATAGAAAACCCTTTTGCAGGACCCAGTCCTTGGCCTGAAATCAGAAAAGAGCGAATTGAAAAGTTACTTCCTGAAGCAATGAAAACTTCTGGAGTAGATGCCTGGGTGATCATTTGTCGGGAAAACAACAATGATCCCATTGCCCACCATATTGGAGGAGAGAATGCCGGAGGAACGGCCATGTTTCTTTTTTATCTCGAAAATGAAAAAGTCATATCCAAAGTCTTTTCACCTGTAGGTGAAGCTACGGCTCTTTCCGAACTGAAAATCCATGATGAAGTGATTCCCATTGAAAGGGGAAAATCGGCTGTGCTTCAAGGAGCAGAATATATCAAAGAAAAAAACTTCGGTAAAATTGCCATCAACAGCTCTTATGATGAGCTATTGGCTGATGGACTTAGCTATACCCAGAGAAAAACTCTCGAAGAAGCCTTGGGAAATCAAGCTGGAAAATTGGTTTCAGCAGAAGA
This sequence comes from Arthrospiribacter ruber, assembly GCF_019343195.1. Lineage (GTDB taxonomy): Bacteria > Bacteroidota > Bacteroidia > Cytophagales > Cyclobacteriaceae > Arthrospiribacter > Arthrospiribacter ruber. Next base: position 172,635 of record NZ_RPHB01000001.1, on the reverse strand, counting down.
ATTGATCTATGAATGGCTGGCTGTGAAGCTCCCGGCTGAGGTGGAAATCATGACCAAAGCAGCAGAACTTACGGCTAAGTGGCAGGAGGAGGCCTATGCACAGGTGGTTCCGGGAAAAACAACTGATGCGGATGTAGCCAAATTCCTGAAAAAGAAAATGGAAGAGTATGGTGTTAAGGATGGTTGGTCTCCTGACCAAAACCCAAGTGTGAACTCTGGCCCTGATCGAGGTCACTCCCATCCAACAGATAAGGTGATCATGCCAGGGGATGTTATCCAGACAGATTTTGGAATCCGTGTTTATGACATGTGGGTATCGGATATTCAGCGCTTCGCTTACGTCCTGCGAGAAGGCGAAACCCAGGCACCTGATTCAGTGCAGTTCTACTTTGAGTCCTCCATAGGGGGTAATAGGATAGCATTGGCAGCCATGAAGCCCGGTGTTTTAGGTTATCAGGTTGACAAAGCTCAAAGAGATTGGATGGATGAAAGAGGGTCTGAGTATGTGATGTGGAGTACCGGACATCCTGTTGGCTATGTAGCCCATGATATTGGTCCTAACCTTGGAGCTGGAAATTTACCTGACCCATCAGTCCGCCCAGCTGCGATGAAACCTTTGAAAGAAGGAATGCTGTTTGCATTTGATGGATTTCATGCCTGGAAATTACCTGAAGGAGGCACCAAAACCATGTCAGTAGAAGAAACAGCCGTAGTGACCAGCGATGGAGCGCGGTATCTGATCAAACCTCAGGAGGAATTGATATTGATCAAATAATTCAATCGAAAAACAGCCACTTTATTCGGTGGCTGTTTTTTTACCTAAAAAACATGCTTTCCCCATTATTCCTAATCTGCTACTACTGCTGATTTTTTTAAAATTATAGGTTCCTGCAATTTCGAAGTGATCAAACCAAAGAAATATTTGAGTTCCGGGTAGAATCCCGCTGGAATTAAGGAATGTTTGAAATTGATGCTACTGCTCACTTTGATGGTTCCGCCCATAGGCTCCACTTTGTACGAAAATGCAGCTATATTACCCGGGACCATTACTTCTATTGGTTCAGGAAAATCATCAAGTTCATAACCATCTGGAATTTCTATTACAGTAGAATACATGTCATTAAATACATACAGCATATCAATGGGAAAAGTCCGGTAATCTGCTTTTAGTGGATTTTCTGACCAACGTACATAATTAAAAGGAGATACCATCAACAAGTCTTGGCCTAATTCCAGCTCTTGTCCAAGGACACTTATATCCATAATTCTTTTAGGTTCATATTTTTCAGTGATTTTCACCTCAAAAAATTCTCCCGTTTTATTAAAAACTTCCTTTTTAAAATCATCATCTCCAAGCTTTACTTTTGAAATTGCCTGACTGATGGCATCATATTCCGAAAACCTTAAATGAATTTGGGACTGCAACTTTCCACTTTCATTGACTTTAATGTTTCCAACCTGATTGATCCCAGAACGATGCTGTTGCGTCACCGGAACCAATCCAGAATTCTTATCTCTTAAAGCATATCCTTGGCTAACATGAAAGTAAAGAGGCAAATAACCAAATGGATAATTCTCATTGGAAGCGTCAAGGAAATACTCCTTTCCTTCGATTTCCGTTAATACCACCAACTGGTTAAACTGATCCAAAAACGGAGAGTCCAATAAATGAGATCGCCCATTCCCTTTACTGCTTATCATAAATGGAACTGCTGAGATGCCATTTGCCCTTAGCTGAGCCAAAAGCAAAAGATTAATATCTGCTCTGGAACCTTGCTTCTTTTCCAATAAAGACTTCAAATCCTGTGTAGGATAGTAACCCTGCCAATTGTTGAATTTGATTGAGTTCTGGACGTAGCTGTATACAGCTTTGGCCTTAGATAATTTATCTGAATTTTCGGTAGCATTGTAAAACAAACCACTAAGTGATTTGGAAGGCTTCAAGTAACTGCCAAATCGCTCCGATTCAAAAATAAAATCACTGAGTTCTTGCCAATTTGTGTATGTCTCTTTGAAACTTCTTCCTCCGCCCAAAGCAGAACTGGAAGAAACATATCCGGCCAATTGAAAGTCAAGTTTTTCGAGGTAATCCTGGTAATTGGTCATAAAAGGTTCCTCTTTTATGCTATGGAGGTCATTTAAAGTCCATTTGTATACTCCATCGTACTGCTTAGCTGTGGTTTTTAGGATCTGCTCACCCTGGGACATAAGTCTGTAATTCAGGTAGGATGGTATGCTGATACTATAGGTCGATTTTAGGGTTGGGATGTGGTTTTGAAAAATCCAGCTGTCCAGAAAAGTAATACCCTTGTCCTGCATGTTGTACTCAAATTCCAAAATAGACCCTGGTCTTACATCAGGGAAAGTAAACCTGACCTCTTTCCAACCGTTTTCTCCGTCAACATAAAAAAAATCAGCTTTTGAAAGCTTGGTTACTTCTTCATTATCTCCATCAAAATTGACCAGTTGGGCCGAAATTTTGTTGATATTTTGTATCCCATTATTCCCGGAAAAATACCGTATTCTTACGTTTCCGTTTTCCACTCCGCTTTCCTTGAGGATTTTCACTCTTTTGTGATAATGATTGTGAAGTACTCCTCCGTTGAAAATGTTAAAGGAATTTTCTTCCAAAACCACCGCATCTGCATCCGGTTCGAAAGCAACAAAAGTCAATTCCTTTTCAGCTTTTGTGATTTTACCATACTTCATATCCTGTGCATTTGTCTGCAATGAAATGACAAGTAAAAAAATCAGGTTTGCAATTAATTTCCTTTCCATATTAAAGCTTTTTCAGGATTATAGATCTTTTGGTTTGTTTGTGTATTTCAGCCAGAGTCTTGGCCTTTAGTTCTTTTTCAGCATCCTTTGGCAATGTCACTTCAAGTCTGTTCTTTACCATTATCTTCTGATTTTCGTGTCTCGCCTCTATTAAAAAAGTAAAGAATTCATGTTCGACATACTGTTCTCCTCCCCCTGATTCTATTTCAAAAGGTAGCTCCAAATTGATTTCAAGTGATTCTTCTGAACTGAAACTGCCGTTTTTGAGCATATCCAGATCCAGATGTAGAAAATTACCAGGCAGGATCATCCTTTTACCTGTTTGCTGCACATATTTCTGATAAAACCCTTCGAAATCAGCATATACCCTAGGAAGATTTCTAATATTTTCCCTTTCGGACTTGATACTGCTCAAGAATAAGTTATTTGCATTCAACGCTTCAATTAAATTTATCTTAAGCTCCTTTTCTCCCGCATAAAACATGGATTCTACAAAAGGTATTGCTGGAAATCCATCAAAGCGTGTTTTGCCTATTATTTGTCCATCCCCCATCTGATTGATCGCGATGGAATAATCACCTTGATAAGCATTGAACCTGGATTCTGCAAAGTCAGGGGTATGGTCCAGTACACCTCCTTCAGGTGTAATCACCAATACCTTCCTGTCTTTAGTGAAATTTCCTGAGAAACCAGGGGGCATAGTTCTGCTGGTAGATTCTACCCAGAATACTTCATCCTTAATCGGCACCCTAAGAAATGCATGATTAAACAAGTTTTGAGGAAATTCCTCATCCAGTTCCCGGTGATTTTCCCCTGCATATACCAGAGTGTACTGCGAGGGTATCCCCACTTCTTCCAACATGGCTTTCATCAAGGTAGTCAGCGCCTTACATTCCCCATATTTTGTATTGATAACATCTTCCGCAAATCTCGGCTCCCAGCCTCCAACGCCTAAGGTAATGGCAACATACCTGTAGTTTTCCTGAAGATATTTATAGAGAATAGATAGTTTTTCGAATTCATCGTCGACCCCTTCGACCATCTGATGCACTATTGTCTTAAATCTCGCAGGCAGCACTCCTTTACCTTCATTCAACATATTGATAAAAGATCCTAGCTTTTCCCAAGTTTCCATTCGGGAATAATATTTGTCGAGCCTGAACTGATCTGGCACCAAAATGACGGCAGGATTGGTTTTATCAAACAATTGCTGGGCTTCAAAATTCCCATAAGTCCAGCTTATTTTGGTAATTGAGTCCCCTTCTTCTACAATCGCTTCATCAATTATGTCAGTGATCTTGTACCGTAAACCTATTTGATTGGGATAAATGACTTCTAAATGTGCATGGGATACCTTTTGATAATAATATTCTACAATATTCCAGGGAGAGATAAAAAAATTATCTTTTGATGTCTTATGGATTTTATATTCTATTTCAAAAGGTGTTGAAATTCCTGAGGGTATAAATGAATTAATCTTTGTGTCTGAGTACAAATTTATTCCGTCGAGATGCGTTTTTTCTTTTAAGTCTTTGGCCTTGAATTTTTTAATAACTTTACCGGTAAGAGGATCCTTGACAATTGCCTCAAAATCCACCAACTTCATTCTCGGAGTAACTTCAATATTCTTAATAGCATGGCTCCAGCCTTCAGAATGGAGAACCCTCAATTTTTCTTGGATGTGGTAATCAACAGAATAATCTTCATTGATGATTACTTTGTGGTCTTTACTTATTGTTGAATAAAATTTATTTTCATCCTGAGAAAAAGATTCAGAACCAAGACTGAAAGCTACGGCCAAGAGAAGGCCAAAAAACTTGTTCATTTGCGCCGGGATTAGTGCAGTAAATGTATTCATTTAGTTCAATAAAAAAACTAGCCCAACTAAAATTTAACATCAAATTCTTTTACCCTATTTATCGCCATATTGCACGTTATTTGTTTAAAAAGCGTTTAAGACATAATTTCGCCACAAATAGCTCCTAAATGGTAAGATTTATCACTTCCTTATTTTTCATTTTTTCACTGACTTTATTTTACAGTGTATATATTTCTCCTGCATTTTTTCCGTATATCGGATTGATCACACTTACTATCCCTGTTCTTTTGGTCATCAATGCTTTTTTGTTTATAAGTCTATTATTTTCAAAAAGGTGGCTTTCAATTCTTCCTCTTATCGCCTTGGTGTTAGGATGGAAATTTGTAGGCGTCACTTTTCAGGTACCTTCCCAGAATAACGCAATCTCTGAAGATGGCCTTTCTGTACTGAGTTATAATGTGGCTCTTTTCGCATTCAAACGGGATAAAGACACACCCGCCAACCCACAAAATGTACTCAAATGGTTACAGGATCATGAAGCTGATATCAAATGCATTCAGGAGTTTTATCAGGATTATTCCACTCCCTCCCGTAATGCCATTAAAATCCTTGGTACTGAATCCGGTTATGAACACACCTATCAGATCATAGAAGGCAACCCAAGGAATAAATCTTATGGAATGGCAATATTCAGCAGGTACCCAATTGTAAATGAAGGGCGGGTATTTGACACCAAAAGAAATAATGGAGTAATATTCGCAGATATCAAAGTGGACAAAGATACCATTCGCATATACAATGCTCACCTTGAATCCATGAGCATCCAATCCGAAACGCTCAACAACCTAGACGGCATTAAGGAAAACTACAGGGAAACGCTAGGGAAACTGAAACGGGGCCAGGTGACCAGGGCCTCTCAGTTAGGGATTTTGGAAGAGCATATGAAAAACAGCCCCTATGTGAATATTCTTGTTGGAGATTTTAATGATGTCCCATATAGCTATACCTATTTCACTTTGAGAAAATTCATGGAAAATGCCTTCGAGTCAGCTGGCAGTGGATTTGGCTTTACTTACAACAAGGTCCTTTTTTTCCTTAGAATCGATAATATTTTTTATGAAAAACCGCTCAAAGCGCTAAGATTCAAAACCCACAAAGAGGTAGATTATTCAGACCACTACCCCATTTCTGCTATGTTTGACTGGCAAAAACCTTTAAGAAAAAAACAAGACCCAGAAGATCAATGATTCTTTTTATCCCATATTTTCTTGAGCGGTATCAGCATCAATGGCAGCAATAAAAGATCAGCCAAAAGCGCAAAAACCAAAGCCAGACTTATCAGAAGTCCAGAATAATAGGTCACACCAAATTGACTCAGTGTGAGCACAGAAAAACCAGTACCAAGTATCAATGTTGTCAATATGATTGCTTTCCCGGTCTCTAGGTAAGTGCGCTTGAGTGCGTATAACCAAGACTTTCCTTTTGCCAGTTCGATTCTCATCTTGGACATAAAGTGAATGCTATCATCCACCACAATTCCAAATGCTACAGTAAATATGATGGCAGTAGTCAGTTTGAGCTCTATACCCAAAAGCCAGATCACTCCGCACATCCACAACAGAGGGATTATATTAGGTAATAAAACAACCATTGAAATCCTCCAAGACCGAAAAAGAAATCCAGCTACCACTGCCACGATCAAGAATGCCACTCCTAATCCCCTTGCCATTTGTCTTGTTACACTTTCATGGCTAATGTCAATCAAATGGGAAGTTCCAGTAAGCCTTACTTCTACCAGATTTTCATCAATCTCCTCCACCAAAAATCTGTATAAATTTTCATTGAGCACATTACTTTTAAGACTACCCATGTCTGCAGTCCGCGTTGACATCCTTCCCTCTTTAGATTCATGGGAAAGTATTTGAACAGGACTTTGCTCCAAAGCCTGAGGTACAAATTCTCTAACCCTTTCAAACTGCCCCTGTGAAGGTAGCCGAAAAGCATTTTCACTCCCTGAATTAAGCGCTTTATTGATTCCTTTGACTGCGCTCAAAGGAGATAGGATTACAGCACTTTCATAGTTTTCCCTTACGAAATTTTCTAACTTTTCAAGTTCCAAAAGTACTTCCTTTTCCAGCAAATTATCGGCCTTTTCGCCAACTTTTAAAGAAAGCTCCAAAGGTTTGGATCCACCGAATTTTTCATCAAAAAACTCAAACTCCTTTACCAGTTCATGGTTTCGTGGAAGATTGTCCAAAATGTATCCATTGATCCTGAGGTCAGTCAATGCCAGTCCGGAAAGCAATGAAAGAGAAACAAAAACACATACTATTGTTATTCTTTTTTTGGTAACTGAGAGAAAGGCACTTCTCATCCCTATTCTCCAGAGGGTTCTAAGGCTGTCACTTTGGGCGGATTTCATTGCCGGAACCAAATAAAGCAATCCCGGAGCAATGGTGACCACTGCCAAGAACATGATCATTACACCCACTCCAGTATATAAACCAAACAACCTGAGACTGGGAACTGAAGTAAAAAACAAACTTAGAAATCCCAGTGCTGTAGTCAATGCAGTGAGAAAAACAGCTATTGACAACTCTGAGAAGGACTCTTTGACTGCTACATCACGGGCATCTCCATCACGCAACATATTGAGATAATGGTTGAAAAAATGGACCAAGGCAGCAAGGCCAATTACAGATAGGATAGTCGGCTGCATGACGGACATTACATCCAATGGCTTGCCGAAATAAAGTGAAAATGCCATTGCCCACAAAATCCCTATGGTCAATACCAGAAGAGGAATCACGACACCCCAAAAGCTTCTGAAAATTACGAGAAGCAATACAATGATCAATCCAAAGGAAATGCTGAGAAAAAAGGCAAATTCTTCTTGAAGCAATTCCACAAATTCACCCTGGGCTTTGATTTTACCCGCAGTCTTGATGTCATTAATCCCGCTCTCTGACAAAATTTCAGAAATTTCTGCGTATAATTCATCGCCGGCTTCTTTGGAAATCTGATTTTTGTTGTTGACTATAATAAGCAGGTAATCTGCCTCACTGTCCAGTAAGTTACCTGACCATTGTGGTGAATTCATTAATTTTTCTGCCTGCTTAGAAAGGTCTCCTTCAAGATCCAAAGTCTGTCTATTTCTGACTCCAAAAGGCCCTATGACAGGCTCTTTCATGTCCAGCAAAGACACCGTCCCCTCTACCAATTCAAGCCCTTTAAGCTTTTCATTGACAGCAGTGGCCTTTTCCAGAAATGTTTTTTCAAAAATATCCTCTGCCCCTAAAGCTACAAGCAAATAATCGTTATCATTTCCGAATTGCTCACGGAATGCATAGAAATACGCCAACTCTTCATCATCTTGCGGGAAGAAACTTTCAAAATCATAATCGAATGTGATTTTGGGAGGAAAACAAAACATCAATATTGTGGCAGACAATGCCACTCCCAAAGCCCAAAAAGAAAACTTTTTATCAAACATATCCTGTGAAAGATACATCCTCAGGTTAAATTTGTTTACAAAAGGCTAAATTTATTATAACATTTTGCCATTGTATAGCATTGACTTTTCAGTTTAATTTTGGATTGATGATTCTAATTCTTAGATATCTTTGATAAATTGCCCCAAATAAAAAATTCAAAAGAACGATGAAGCAATACCATGACTTGATGCAGCATATTTTGGATAATGGAGTCAAAAAAGAAGACCGTACAGGAACAGGTACAATAAGTGTATTTGGACACCAAATGCGCTTTGACCTGAGTGAGGGTTTTCCTTTGGTCACTACCAAAAAGCTGCACCTCAGATCTATCATAATAGAATTGCTTTGGTTTTTGAACGGCGACAGCAATATTAAATACCTGAATGAAAACAAAGTAACTATATGGGACGAATGGGCGGATGAAAATGGAGATTTAGGCCCTGTGTATGGTTACCAATGGAGGCATTGGCCCGACGGAAAAGGCGGGGAAATCGATCAGATCAAAAACCTTATAGAGGGCATAAAAAACAAGCCTGACAGCAGAAGACACATTGTGTCAGCATGGAATGTAACAGATGTGGATCATATGGCCCTACCTCCTTGCCACACCTTGTTTCAGTTTTATGTAGCAGATGGAAAATTATCCTGCCAGCTTTACCAAAGAAGTGCTGATGTATTTCTCGGGGTTCCTTTCAATATCGCATCCTATGCACTTTTTACCATGATGGTGGCCCAAGTATGCGATCTGGAGCCAGGAGATTTTGTGCATACTTTTGGAGATGCACACCTTTACAGCAATCATTTGGATCAGGCAAGGCTTCAGTTAAGTCGGGACATCAGACCACTTCCTACCATGAAAATCAATCCTGAAGTAAAGGATATCTTTGGATTTAAATTCGAAGATTTTGAACTGATCAATTATGACCCCCACCCACATATCAAAGCAGCGGTGGCGGTTTGATTTATATTTCAAATTCTTTTGTCAATTCCGGAGGCAGTGCATTAATATCTAATGTGCTGCCTTCAATTTTTTCTACCAAACTCAACCCGGTCACATTGGATGTAAAAACCCTATCTGCTTGAAGCAATTCCTGTGGAAGATATAACCCTTCCCGGACTTCAATTTCCATTTTCTCCAATTTTTCAATGATTACCCTTCGGCTTACACCCTCGACACAAGCCGATTTTAAGCTTGGGGTGTAAAAAACACCGTCTTTTTCCCAAAAAATATTGGAAGAAGCTCCTTCGGAAATAAATCCCTCTTGGCTGAGAAGGATGACGTCATCCAAGCCTTTTTGCTTCCTCTCGATATTGGCCATGACATAGGGAAGTGCATTTAGTGTTTTGCAGCTGCTCCATCTAGAATGCATCAGCCTCACTGAAGAGCAATAGGCAAGGTTCCTTTTCACAGGAACAGCAGGCACAAATTCACTGACCATCAGAGTAGCCGAAATACTGTCATTTTCCGGAGTATATTTCCCAAAGCCTGACCTGTACACATTCCACCTTACCCTCCATGTCCCACTTTCAAACCCGTTTTCACGCAAAAACACTTGAATTTGTTTGATATCGGAAAGATCCTGCTTGTCCAAAAACAAGGTCTCGCAACCTTTCAAAATCCTTTCTTGATGAAAATTGCCAAACCTAATAAATCCATCCCTTAAGACCATGGTCTCAAACAATCCATCACCAAATAGAAAAGCTCTGTTGTGAAAAGTAGGCTCCTTTTCTTCCCAAAACTTACCCGGGTTTTTATAAGTAAAATATGTATCGTTTTCGGACATATTGAAGTTCATAAATGGACACCTTAATAAGCTGTTCCAGGTAACAGCGGTTAAAAATAATTAAATCTTTAAGAAATTATCTTCTAAATCACCCGATTCGTCGATTATCATCACTCTGATTGAAAATACTTGCTACTTTAGCACATTAATTGGAAACTTAAAAATATGGGTACAAAAAGCAGTGTATTTGATATGATAGGTCCTGTAATGATCGGCCCGTCCTCTTCACATACGGCCGGTGTTGTCCGAATAGCAAGATCCAGCATAAAAATCCTTGGAGGAATCCCAGATGAAGCGCTTATCACTTTTTATAATTCCTTTGCCAGAACCTATGAAGGCCATGGCAGTGATCTGGCGATTTTGGGAGGATTACTGGATATGAAAACTGATGATGCCAACATCAAAAAATCCTTCGAAAAGGCAAAAGAAAATGGCTTAAAGTACACGTTCAAGTCCATAGGAAATGCTTCGGTATACCATCCGAATACCATCAAACTCAATCTGACCCGTGGAGACCGTAAAATTGAAGTGATTGGGGAAAGCCTTGGAGGTGGGATCATAAATATTGCGGAGGTGGATGGATTTCATGCCAACTTCTCGGCCCAGTCCCATACCTTGATTATCAAAGCCCAGGACATTTCCGGCGCAATCGCATTTATTTCTTCTGTCATCGCGCAGGAAAAAACCAATATTGCCACCATGTCTGTTTCCAGAAAAGGAAAACATGACCTAGCCTGCCATGTAATAGAAATGGATTCCGGACTTCAGCCGATCACCATTGAATACCTAAAAAGCCTTCCATGGGTCAAAGAACTCATTTACATACCTGATATTGATTTATAACTATGAGAAAAATTTACTTTTGTGGACTATTTCTAGCACTCTTTTGTGTCTTTGAATCCTCCGGTCAGGTTACTGACTATGGTGCAATGGACCTGGAAGGAGTTATAGAAACAGCACTGGAAAACAACCTGCAGCTCCAACGTAGCCAAGTGAATCTTGCTACTCAGGAAGCCAACCTTATCGGAAACGTCGGACAGAGAATCCCTACTTTTTCTACAGGTGGAAGTACAGGGTACCGTTGGGGTAGATCCATCAACCCAGTTACCAACCTGTTTGAAAATAACCGGATAGGAAACGTCAACTTATTTGCAAATGCCAATATGACTATTTTTGCGGGGCAACAAATCGACAACTCCATCAGACAAAACAGGGTTGACATAGAGGCTGCTCAGTACAATGTATTGGCAACCGAAAACAACATCACACTAAATGTCATCAACCTTTTTATCAATGTGGTTTTTTCCAAAGAGCAACTCCGCATAGCTGAAAACCAACTTAAGACCACCCAAGAGCAGCTTCAAAACACAATTAGACTGGTAGATGCAGGTTCACTGCCATTGGCCAATAGGCTGGATATAGAAGCGCAAAATGCCACCAACGAACTTGAAGTGGTCAATGCCCAAAACAACCTCAGGATTGCCAAACTTAACCTGGCGCAGGCCATGCAGATACCTTTCAGAGAGGATATGGATGTGGTGGCACCGGAACTTGAACCTGACAACTTTGCCCTGACCGATCGAAGCGTTGACGAAATCTTTGACGTGGCCTTGGATCTTATGCCGGAAATCAGGGCTGCGGAATTGGGGATAGAAAGTGCTGATTATGGAGTAAGAATTGCCAAAGGAGGATATTACCCTACTTTAGGCATAGGAGCCAGTGCATTTTCCAACTACATTGACCAGTTTTTCTTGGGAGAAAGGTTAGATTTCGGAACTCAGATAAGAAACAACTTCTCCAATTCTGCCAACATACAACTAAACATTCCAATACTTTCTAATTTTAGGAACAGGGCAAATGTTCAGCGTGCAAGATTGCAAAGAAGGCTTTCAGAAATTCAGGAAGTGGAGACCAGAAACCAGTTGAGACAGGACATTGAGTCCGCCTATACCAATGCAAATGCAGCCAGGCAATCCTACAGAGCCTCCCAAATAAGAGTATCCTCATTAGAAGAAGCTTTCAGGATCTCAGAACAGCGATTCAATGCCGGAGCCATTAATTTTGCGGACTACCAATTGGCACAAAACAACTTCTTTAATGCCCAGGCAGATCTCATTACCTCCAAATACACATACATTTTCAGGGTAAAGGTGCTGGACTTTTACTTAGGCAACTCACTTAAATTATAATTATCAACATGGCAAAGAAAAAATCAAATAAACTGATTTATATCTTACTGGGAGTATTGGGAGCAATCGTCCTTTTTGTGATCATTGGGAAATCTGCCGGTTGGATCGGTGGAGAAAAAGAAGTAAGTGTAGAAGCCAAAAAAGCTTCAAAACTCTCCATTACTGAAAAAGTGAGTGCATCCGGAGTGGTAGAACCCGAAACTGAAGTTAAAATGAGTCCTGATGTGGCCGGTGAAATCATCGAGCTGAATGTCATGGAAGGTGATTCAGTCAAAGTTGGGGACCTTTTGGTAAAAATCCGTCCTGATAATTTTATCTCTGCATTGGATCGGGCACGTGCCAACCTCAACCAAAATCAAGCACAATTGGCACAATCCAAAGCAAACCTAAAAAGGGCGGAAGCACAATTTGTAAGGGCAGAACTTGAATACAAGCGGAATGAAAAACTTTACAAGGATAAGGTAATTTCAGATGCAGATTGGGAGCAAATCCAGTCTACCTTCCTTACAGCACAAAATGATCTTGACGCAGCAGAGCAATCAGTATTGGCAGCTGAATACATCATCAAATCTGCCCAAGCCACCGTCAATGAGGCCGCAGAAAACCTTAGACTAACGAATGTATATTCTCCGGTCAATGGTATTGTTTCTAAACTTTTGGTAGAAAAAGGCGAAAGAGTGGTAGGTACACAGCAGATGGCAGGTACAGAAATGTTGAGACTTGCCGACCTTTCCAGAATGGAAGTTAGGGTCAATGTCAACGAAAACGACATCATCAGACTGAGCCTAGGGGATACGACGATCATCGATGTAGACTCATACAGTGCATCCAGCAAGAAATTCAAAGGGGTGGTCACCTCTATTGCCAATTCTGCCAATGAAAAGGCGAGCTCTGATGCGGTGACTGAGTTTGAAGTAAAGATCCGTATCCTGAATGATTCTTATGCTGAACTGGTAACGGAAAGAAACAGATTTCCTTTCCGTCCAGGAATGACAGCAAGTGTGGACATCATCACGCAGAAGAAAGAAAATGTACTTGCAGTACCATTGGCTGCTGTCACTACCCGGGAAGACCAAACCACTACTTCTTCAGATGGAACTACGAGGCCAAAGGAACTGGTCTTTGTCAATGATAATGGAAGGGCAAAACTGGTTGAGATTAAATCCGGAATTTCTGACTTTGACAATATCGAAGTGCTTGAAGGAATAGAAGAAGGACAGGAAATCATCTCAGGGCCCTACTTTGTAGTCAGCAGACAACTGAAAGATGGAGACCTTATCAAAGTCACCAAAGAGGAGAAAAAAGATTAATATATCAGTATTTAGATAAAGCCCTGCCAGGATTTCTGGCAGGGCTTTTTTTTTGATCAGATGTTAAAAATCTAAAACCCAATTTTTTTCACTTCATGTGGTTTATTAAAATCTCTTTCTTTCAAATTATAAATCTCAGAAACAGACATCGGGCGATCGATTTGAATTTCCAGTCCTAATCTTTCAGAAAGTTTTTTGGCTTTTTCAATCTCCAAATCCTTAAACTCATAATTGGCAATTAATCTTCCTTTCCTGACCAAAGCTTTATCAATATTGGTAATCTCAGTATTGAATGAACATATCACCTGTATATTTAGAAAATCTGAAAGTAAGCCATCTGAAATATTCAATAAAGATGAGACTGCTGAGGTCCCAGAATTTTCTCTGTTGGTAATTATATTCTCAGCATCTTCAATGACCAAAATGGTATTGGGATTTGATATAAGAAATTGAACAAAGTCTGGCTGAACGATCTGTGAAGCTAGATTGGGCGGGAAAAATATTATATTCTTCTTGATTGAGTTTATAAGGTATCTTAAGTAGGTCGTTTTTCCTGTTCCTGGTTTTCCATGAAGCAATAATATCCCCTTATCATTTTTTTTATTGAGCCTTTTCTTTATTTGATTGTGAACGTCAGGGAAATCAGGATTATAATTATCTAGAATTTCCAGTTTAGGTTTTAAAATGGGCATTTGTTTCAGCTTAAAGCCTTCGTCTGTCTTCATCAAGATAGAAATTGTTGACTTTCTCCTCTTTACTATTTTAAACTTCAGTAGCCTTTCCCTGTAACTATTCACCATATTATCATCAGAATACTTATAATAAATCCTACAGATATCTCTTAAGCAATCAAGGTTAATCATGATGTCCTGTTCCAAAAAATCAAAAAGGATCAGAGAGACACACAAACGAAATTTAAAAACTTAAGGACTCAAGCCATCAAACATAGCTTAATTAATAATATTTATTAATTAAATTTAATTTTCATCAAGTAATTATTAGTTAATTTAAAATGGAAGTCAATACATCTTCTTTTTGTTTAAATATATTAATAAGGTCCTTATATTAGATTTTCGATTCAAATAAATCCAAAATTTTCAAAAATTAAATGAATTCAAAAATTATAATAAATTTTTGCCCGACGGGTATGGTTCCCACCAAACAAACAACGGCTAATGTACCCATTTCCCCTCAAGAAATTATTGAACAAACCCATGAGGCATATGAGCTTGGAGTAACCATTGCTCATTTGCATGCCAGACAAGATGATGGGGTTCCGACGTACCAGAAAAATGTATACCAGGAAATATTCGAAGGAGTTCGAAAACATTGCCCGGAATTGATTATTTGTGGTAGCACTTCAGGGCGAAATTTCCCTGAATTTGAAAAAAGATCTGCTGTAATTGAGCTTCAACCTGACATGTGTTCGCTTACCCTTTCTTCGCTAAATTTTGCTAATCAGGCGTCAATGAATACACCTGAAATGATAAAACGATTGGCAGAAAAAATGCAACAATACGGTGTTGTGCCAGAGTTGGAATGTTTTGATATGGGGATGATTAACTTTGGTCATTACCTAATCAAGAAGGGGCTCGTCGAAGGGCCTTTCTATTGGAACATTCTTTTTGGAAACATCGCAGGCCTTCAGCCAAAATTTAGCCAAATTGGAATGGCTATCAATGAAATTCCAAATGAACATTATATTGCAATGGCTGGCCTAGGTAGCCATCAATTATCTGTAAATGCAGCGGCCATTGCTCTTGGTTACGGTGTTAGGGTAGGCATAGAGGATAATATCTGGTGGGACCATAACCGCAGTAGACATTGTACCAATTTAGAATTGGTAAAGAGAATTCACCAGCTTATCGAAATTCATGGAAAAGAATTTTATCACCCGAAAGACTTTGGAAATAAAGGTTTTTACAATAGAAAACGATGAAATCTACCAAACTACTAGGTATATCTAAGGATACCAGCACGATCCTTTTTGATATGTTTCAAGAGATTTATGGTATTTCAAGATTTGAATTCTTTATCAATCAGGAGCAGTATTTAGAACCTTTTATGCCTGTTCTTCAATATTCTTATGAAGCTCATCCGATGAATTCATACTCGGAAATTTCAGGTGCTGTCTTTTTTGGAACATCAGGAGCTTCTAATAAGAGAGCTATTTTTGATTACTTCTTTTCTGAATTTCAGGTTGATAAAGAAAGATATCAACAATTGGTTCACCCTACAAGCTATTTGGCACTTTCATCAAAATTGGAAAAAGGAGTACTTATTGAACCAAAAACTGTAATAGGATCTCAATCTTCGATAGGATTTGGGGTATTTGTAAAAAGAGGGGCCTCAATTGGCCATCATAATTCCATTGGGGATTTTACCGATATTAACCCAGGAGCCGTTCTATCAGGAAAGGTTAATGTCGGTCCGGGCTGCACTATAGGGTCGGGAGCAGTTATCAAAGACAATATAAATATTGGAGCAAACACAGTTATCGGTATTGGAAGTGTGGTTACCAAAGACATTCCTGCTAATTGCATAGCTTTTGGAAACCCTTGTAAAGTAGTCAAAGAAATTTAACATGGAATATCTTGGGTCCGATAAGCCAATATCTAAAATCCAACCTACTGTATCTGTTTTAGTTTCGACTTTTCAACATGTAGATTTCATATCAACCTGTCTTGATAGCATTCTCAGCCAAAAGACTAATTTCGCATTCGAAATTATTGTAGGAGAAGATGCCAGCACTGATGGAACCCGTGCGATATGTATTGAATATGCAGAAAAATACCCAGATAAAATTCGTCTTTTTTTAAGAAAAGAAGAGGATAAAATCTTCATAAAAGGAAAAAAGGTTGGCAGATTTAACCATTTAGAAAATTTCAAGTGTGCTAGAGGCAAGTACTTAGCCTACTGCGATGGAGATGATTATTGGATAGATGAAAACAAGCTTCAGCTTCAATTTGATTTGATGGAAAAAAATCCTGAAGCGAACTTATGTCTGACAAACACTTTACTAGAGAAATCCTCTGGGGAAAGTGCAAAACCGTTGGTTGACACCTTTTCCATTAAATCCCCAAAGGAACTTAGGAATGTTGCCTATCTCGGACATATTTCAAGCTGGTTTTTTAAAAATGATATGAATGATTTTTTAAATAATAAGATAACTAGAAAGGCTCCTGTAATGGATGTAATATTGTTTGTTTATCTAAAAAACCGTGGCAAAGTAATATCAACACCTGAAACCACCTCATTCTACAGGTATAATAGAAATGGTTTATATCGGCTTAAATCAGTAAAGAAAGTTCACATGGAAAGGTTTACCCTCAATTGGCTGATCTTTATTTACCTTCATAGGAACCCTGCTCTATTTCTAAGAAACTTCACTTATCTCCTCTGGCGATATTATTTGAACTTTATGAAGTGAACACATTAGTAAACTCCATGCTACCCCCAATTCTAATAATCAAGTATTATTGTAAATTACAAAACTCAACCTATTGGGATATTAAAAGACTGTCGTTAATCATTTGGGTTTTATTTCAGATCCATTAGCAACATCAACACGCCAAACAATCCAGTTGAAGAAGTGATCCTAACTTTCACAGAATTCAAAGGTCGCTATATCAAATCCTTACCTTGGCATACAAGTCAGGAGATCTTGGTTGATGACGGCAATATCCTCACCATCCGACTCCGTGTGAAAATCGAGTATGAACTGATCTCCGAGATCCTTTCCCATGGTGACGAAGTCAGGGTCGATGCTCCGGAGAGGTTAAGGGATATTATTAAGGAGAAGGCTAGGAATAATGTGGGGGGAGTATTAGGCTAAACACTTAGTATTTTAATATCAATCAAACTCTACACTTCCCACCGAAAATACCTCACCCTATAGCACTGAAGCGCGGTTTCTCCCAGCTTACCACTCAATTGGTAATTGGCAACAGCACCAACTCCGGCACCGATGACTGGAATAAGCTGCGCCAACTTGGCCAAATCCATATAATCTCTATACTCCAATTGAAAAGAGCGCCAATCAAAATCATTGACCGTTTCCGGAAGATCTGATGCGTCATTCTCCCAATCTTCAATAAGCTTGACCGTCTGATTCCTGGTCTCTTGGCTAGAGAATGCCAGTTTGAAGATATAAAGCATAAACAAACGCTCTCTGAAATCGCTGACATCCTTGCCATAGGCTGCAGCGATTTCAAAAAGCATTTTCATCTTAATGGTCAAAAAGGCCGGAAAATCAGCTATTCCCATAAGAATCCCCCCTGCTCCTGTGATCGCACCTTCAGCTGAAGCGGTATTCTTATAAAACTTGATGATTTTCCGAACTTTCTTTTCTCTTTCCTGAAGTGAAACCCCATCAAGAGCCTTAGGAGTTATGAAACGGGTACCGAACAAAACACCTTTCACCATATTTTCAATGGCAAAAGTAACGGCCTTGTGAAACCTCTCAGGTAGAATCTGATTGATGGTTTTTTGGGTCCCCTTTGTAATGAAATTGATCAAAGAAGGCCTTTGATGGTTTTTGGCAAGCCAAGCTGACATCTCCGCAAAAGCCAATTCTTCATAGAAATCATCATTTAGATCGGGGCTGTTATCCATAATTTTTTCAGGCTAATCGAATATACGTATTGCCTGAAAAAACGATGTCAAAGGTCTCCACCAATCCTTTTAAGATTTTCCAGATAACCTTCTCCCATATCCCTGACAACCAGCACCCAGCCGTCCCAATAATCCAGAATCCCATAATCAAAATTAAACCAAAAAAACTTATTGGGAGAATGGGCAAAATGATGGGTATGGTACTTAAAGTTAAATCCCATTTGAGAAAGTCGCTCTTTAGGCACTTTTACACTTTCTACTCCGTCTTTCAATACCATCATCAGAATTTTACGGTTTGCCTTTTGGATATACTGGATGGACTTTACTTCATCTACCACTTCATCTTTATGCTGATTGTTGTGGCTGCTTCTGCACTTATCATCGCAAAATTTCTTGTCTGACCTCCCGTGAATAATCGACCCACAATAGAGGCATCGTTTTCTTTTTAACTCCATAAAATTAATTTTTTAAAGTTTGAAGAAACCCCGGAGGGGAACTAAATCTACTGTTGAAATTAACAATTCGATAATATTGAAGCAATACCCAATTTTGGGTATTTTTTCATCTAAAAAAGGCAAAAAATTCACACTTACCTTAAAAATATACAAAAAAGGCCGGATATAGCCGGCCTTCATAGTCATTCAGATCTCAAGATTTTGAAAATCAAAACCCCGAATAAAAGATCATTTCTTTAGAAAATCTCTCAGTACATAATGTAAGATCCCCCCATTCTTGTAATACTCTACTTCAATGGCAGAATCCAGACGACAAAGCACCTCAAATTCTATTTTTTTGCCTTCCTCTTTTTTTGCTGTAACCTTTAGTTTTTTCATGGGTTTCAAATTATCTGCGATACCCGTAATACTGAAAGATTCTTTTCCAGTCAATCCTAAACTATCAGCGGTCTGACCTTCTTCATATTGTAATGGCAAAACACCCATACCGACAAGGTTACTTCTGTGTATCCTTTCGTAACTCTCAGCGATTACAGCTTTGATACCCAGAAGATTGGTACCCTTTGCAGCCCAGTCTCTGGAAGAGCCACTACCATATTCCTTACCGGCCAATACCAACAGCGGGATATTTTCTGACCTGTATTTTTGTGCGGCGTCGAACACGCTCATTTCTTCCCCTGAAGGAATGTGTAGGGTATAACCACCTTCCCTTTCGGCAAGCTTGTTTTTGATCCTTACATTGGCAAAAGTCCCTCTGACCATCACTTCATCATTGCCTCTTCGAGAGCCATAGGAATTAAAATCCTTTCTCTCTACTCCCCTATTGACCAAATACTGTCCAGCAGGACTGGACTCAGCAAAAGAACCTGCCGGAGAAATATGATCTGTAGTAATGGAATCACCCAACTTCAGAAGTACATGCGCTTCCGAAATATCATTGGGTTCACCTACCTTTTCTGATATTCCTTCAAAAAACGGCGCTTCCTTAATATAAGTACTCTCAGATGACCATTGGTACACTTTATCCTTTGGAGCCTCGAGCTGCTTCCACATGTCATTACCTTCAAATATTTCCCCATAACTCTTTGCATAATCTCCAGGAGACAAGACCTGGCTCATCACATCATTGATTTCTTCATTGGAAGGCCAAATATCTTTCAGGTAAACAGGCTCTAAGTTTGGATCATAACCCAAAGGTTCATTCAAAAGGTCAATATCCACTCTACCCGCTAATGCAAATGCCACTACAAGCATAGGCGACATCAGGTAATTCATTTTTACCTGTGGATGCACCCTAGCTTCAAAATTCCTATTGCCGGAAAGGACGGAACTTACCACAAGGTCATTGTCCTCTACGGCGCTGGCAATATGCCTTGGCAAAGGCCCCGAATTACCAATACAGGAAGTACAACCGTACCCAACCACATGAAACCTCAAAGCTTCAAGATCATCCAACAAGCCTGATTTTTCCAAATAATCCGTCACCACCTTCGAACCTGGAGCCAAAGAGGTCTTTACCCAAGGCTTGACATCAAGACCTCTTTCACGTGCCTTTTTGGCTACCAAACCTGCTCCAAGCATTACCGAAGGATTAGAGGTATTGGTACATGAAGTGATGGCTGCAATGACTATTGACCCATCATGCAAAGCGAATTTTTCATTGTGCAGTTTAACCACCACAGTTTTGAGTCCATTTTTTACCTTAGTCTCATACTCCACACCATCTGCATCCCCTCCTCTGTTTTCTCCAGGCTGACTGCCTCCTTCAGCGTGCCATCTCCCTACGTCTCTTTTATCAATTGGTATATACTCCCTACCATGGACATCCTGAAGGAGCTCACCGAATTTACTTTTGAATTCTTTCAATAGAATTTTATCCTGAGGTCTTTTTGGACCGGAAACGGTGGGTTCTACGCTACTTAAATCAAGCTCTAGTACCGAACTGTAGTTGATTTTATCTTCATTTTCTCTCCAAAGCATATTGTTCTTACAATATTGCCTTACCAGGTCAATCTGATCTTCGCTCCTGTTGGTTTTGCCCATGTAGTCGAGCGTTCGGTCATCAATTGGGAAATAGGTGACCGTACATCCAAATTCTGGAGACATATTGGAGATCGTAGCCCTATCTGGCACTGATAAGTTGTCTAACCCGGGACCGAAAACTTCTACAAATTTACCTACTACACCATGCTTCCTCAGCAATTCAGTAATGGTCAATACCATGTCAGTGGCGGTAATTCCCAATGGTAGCTTACCTGTAAGTTTCAGCCCTACTACTTCTGGCATAATGAAATAGATAGGCTGACCTAAAATGGCAGCCTCGGCTTCTATACCACCTACACCCCAAGCTACAACGCCTATACCATTGACCATTGGAGTGTGGGAATCTGTACCCACTAAGGTATCTGGGAATACATTACCATCCCTAGCTATCACTCCCTGTGCCAGATATTCAAGATTCACCTGATGACAGATCCCCATCCCGGGAGGCACCACCGAAAAATTATCAAATGCCTTCTGCGCCCATTTCAAAAACTGATACCTTTCCCCGTTTCTCTCATACTCGACCTCTACATTTTTCTTGTAAGAATAATTGGTTCCAAAAAAATCCACCTGAACAGAATGGTCAATCACCAAATCCACTGGAATCAAAGGATTTATTTTTTCAGGATCCTTTCCCTTACGAACGGCTTCAGCCCTAAGTGAAGCGATATCCACTACCGCAGGCACTCCTGTAAAATCCTGCATCAATACCCTGGCTGGCTTAAATGGAATATCTTTATCCGAGGGTTCCGGTGACCATGTGGCAAGGGTTTCTATATGTTCTTGGGTGATGCCGAAATCATCAAAATTCCTAAGGGCATTTTCCAACAAAATCCTTATCGAAAAGGGCAATTTATCTACCGAATACCCTGCATCCTGAAGTGATTGCAAGCTCCAATAAGTCAGTTTACCTGATTTTAAATCTAAATGTTTTTTGGTTTCGTGTGGATGTATTTTCATAACATATAGTTTTTATTAAAAAGATGATTCGTAATATTAACTGCAATTCAAAGATTTTAATTCTCAATTTAATTAATTTATACCCATTAAAACCTTTTAAGTTTGTTTTTTTAGACCTATGGATGATATTATTATGCATGTATTTCTTTTGATTTTAAGCTGCATTTTGATTTTAGCTACATTTATCCCAGCTGTAAAAAAGGATCACTGGACCTTCCGGGTTTTTGATTATCCGAGATTTCAAAAACTGCTCCTTTGCCTTACAGTATTGATTCTTTGGCCAGTAATTGGATTGGATAATGTAATACTTTATTGGACTTTCTTTATCCTATTGGGATTTAGTACAGTTTTCCTCATGTATCAAGTTTTTCCTTTCACTGTTTTTTCGAAAAAAATGGTTCAGGACAGCAAGTATAAAGGCAACAAAATGCTTTCTGTGATGGTGATCAATGTCTATCAGCATAATGATTCTTACCAAAAAGTCATCAATCTGATAAATGAGGAGCAACCAGATCTTTTTGTTTTGGTAGAAACTGACCAAAAATGGGCTGACCAGATATCTCATTTCAAATCAGATTTTCCTTACCATATCGAAATTCCAAAAGATAATACGTACGGAATGCTTTTCTATTCAAAAATAAAAGTAAAAAGCCATTCCGTCAGGTATCTTGTAGAAGAAGATGTTCCTTCAATTGAGGTGGTTTTGGACTGTGATGAGCTTGGGGAAGTTACCTTATTTGCCCTGCACCCAGCCCCACCAGTACCGAGCGAAAATCCTCAAAGTACAGAAAGGGACGCTGAAATTTTGTTGGTAGGGAAAATGGTTGCCAAAATGAACAGCCCGGTGCTCGTCCTAGGCGATCTGAACGATGTGGGCTGGTCATATACCAGCGAACTTTTCCTGAAGATTAGCGGCATGCTGGATCCTAGAAGAGGCCGAGGAATGTTCAATACCTTTCACGCCAAATATTTTTTTATGCGCTGGCCTTTGGATCATATTTTTGTCAGCAGGCATTTCACCCTTCAAAAACTCAAAGTCCACAGGTATGTGGGATCAGATCATTTCCCTATCAGCGGGTATTTCACATTGGATCCTGACAATAATAACAAAGGACTCAAAGCAACTCTAAGCGAAAAACTTGAAGCAAAAGAAAAAATAAGAAAAGCATAAAAAAAGCCGACTTTTGCCGGCTTCCATTGATTCTAAATATCCTTTAATTTTCATTGGCCCTTTCCATTCGACGGAACCCTCTTCTGAAAGGCCAGGTATATTCCAATGCTTCCAAACCTCTGTTCAAATTCATTGCGGAACTGTCAGCATAAATCAATGTCTGCTTGAGCCTTTCTGCAAATTCAGGATCATTGATAATCATTCCAAGGGTATTATCCTTCTCGTTAAGCTTTTGGGTAACCGTATTCAGGTTTTGGGTCATTTCATTGGCATTGGAAGCCGTGGATTGCAGCTCAGCAATAGACTCCCTAAGATTTTTATATAATTCCTGGTCGGTAGAAAGGTCATGAAAAAGGTTTCCTTCTTTATTCAGGTTTTGGGCAAACTTGTTCATCTCCGCAACCATCCTATTACTATTAACAGAAGCTATTTCAAGATTTTTAAGGGTGTTTTTGAAATTTTCTCCCAACAGACTATCCGTCATCACAGTACCTACAATCCCCTGACCTTCTGCTATCTTGGAAGTAAGCACTTTGAGATTTTCTGTGATGGTCACCAAATTGAGATTATTCTCCTGTAATGTCTCCATCATCCTGTCGGTATCAAGAGGCATTTCGGCTTGTAATCTATCCCCACTTTCCACAGAAGGAGCCTGGGTGGTTCCTCCATAAATAACTATGATTTTGTTACCTATAAGACCATCAGATCCAATAGTAGCTTTGGAATCTTTCCGGATATACTCCCTTACTTTCTCCTCCACATTCATCACTATTTCAACCTGAGAATCCCCATAAAAGTTGATCCTCCTAACAGTCCCGATTTTCACTCCTGAAAACCAAACGTTATTACCTACCTGCAACCCGGCCACATCATCAAATACGGCATTGAGGGAGATGCTTTTTACAAATTTTTTCTGCTGCCCGCCCATGGTCATGATACCGGCCACGAGGATAGCAATACCTATCAGGACAAATATCCCGACAATGACAGATTTCTTATTATCGTTTCTCATTATTTAATGAAGTTATAGTCATAGAATGATTTCACACGCTGATCACTTGCCTGAGCAAAGACCTCCTCAAAAGTACCGGTAGCCTTAAACTGACCGTCCAACAAGACAGTCATTCTGTCCCCTGTTTCTTTGGCGCAAGTCAAGTCATGGGTGATCACAATAGAAGAAGTATTGAACTGCTCCCGAACCTGATTGATCAATTTATTGATATCCATACAGGTGATGGGATCCAAACCTGCGGTAGGTTCATCATAAAGCATAATTTCCGGATTGAGAATCAGGGTACGGGCGACTCCTATCCGCTTTTTTTGTCCACCGGAAAGTTCCGAAGGCATTTGATTGACTGATTGTGGCAATCCTACTGCATCCAGCAATTCATCCACCCTTTTGTCAATTTCTTTTCTGGACAAGCCTTTAATATTTCTTGTCAAGGGAAATTCCAGATTTTCCTTGACCGTCATACTGTCGTATAAAGCCGAATGCTGGAATGAAAAACCAATTTTTAACCTGAGCTTATTGAGTTCTTTTAATGTCAAACCATCTGTGTCCGTCCCAAGAATTCTTATACTTCCTTCATCTTGCTTCAGCAGACCGACCATAATCTTGATCAAAACAGATTTACCTGAACCAGATTTCCCCAAAACAACCAAGTTTTCTCCTTTATATAAATCCAAGTCCACACCCATCAGGACATGGTTGTCATCGAAGGATTTCTTCAATCCCCTAATTTCAACTACCTTTCCTCTATCCTGATTAAGCATATCTGATGGCGTTTACGATTTGCAATGCTAATAACTCTTCGATAAATATCAGAAACATGGCCATAACTACTGAGGAGTTGGCGGCTTTTCCGACTCCTTCAGTTCCTTTAGAGGAATTATAGCCTTTGTAACATCCTACTATCCCAATGGTAAACCCGAACACCAAAGATTTGATCAGGGAAGAAAAAAGATCCAGAAATGAAATGGCTTCAAAAACCTGCACAAAAAAAGTGGACAGGCTGACCAGCTCATTTTGATTTACATTGATAAAAGATCCCATCAAGGCCACAAAATCTGTATACATTACCAAAATTGGGATCATAAGAGTAGTAGCCACTGTTCTGGTCACTACCAAGTATTTGAATGGATTGATCGCGGATACCTCCATAGCATCAATCTGCTCTGTCACTTTCATTGAACCTATTTCCGCACCTATACTGGAACCTACTTTACCTGCGGCAATCAATGCAGTAACTAATGGACCCATGGCCCTCACCACGGCAATGGAAATCAATGCAGGAAGCCAGCTGGTGGCTCCAAATTCTGATAAAGAAGGTCGGGACTGGTTGGTAAAAACTATCCCAACGATAAATCCTGTCAATGAAATCAAAGGCAAAGACCTATACCCTATTTCATAACATTGCCTGATGATTTCCTTGAATTCAAAAGGCGGTTTGAAAACCTCCTGAAAGAACATTTTGACAAAAGAAAAAGCACTGGCTAGCCCAATAAAAAAACGGTCAATTTTTTTACTGATTAAAGGCTTTTTCTCATGGTTTATTTTTGACATAGTATTCTGTTGAGATACATTTAATTTTCAATGCCGAGGATTTCAGCCATTATTTCATTTTTGAGTGGCTTCACCAGAAATCCTGACACCATCTCGTAATCCATGCTCATCTGAATGTCTTCCGGATCCATTGAGGAAGTGAGCATTTTTACCTCAATTGTCCTGCCTCTACTTTTAAGTAAATCCAAAAAATCCCAACCCCTCATTTCAGGCATATTCACATCAAGTATCAATAAATCGGCATCGTTTTCTTCCAACCAATTCAATGCATTGTTCGGATTTTCAAAGAAGAAAAGCTCCAGCTCAGGATTTAACTTTAGCAGATTTTTTTTGTTTATCATGTGCTGGATGGTATCATCATCTACAAATAATATTCTTCTGATCATCTTACGAATTTTACTTTTTACAAATTCAAAAAAACAAGTATTCACAGCAATAGTCTTACAATTCTGCAAATTCCATGCAAGCTCCACATCATGAAGTGACACAAATATAAAAACAAATGATAGCCATAAAGGAAATTAATATACGGAATTGAAATTAAGTTATGACTAATTTTTTTAGTCATAACTAATTAAGTCTTGACTAAATGAATTATAATTCATTACCAATCAATCAATTAAGCAAAAACAAACGCAACACGCTTTAAGAATATATTAGGAAGAATTTTATACTTATTTAAGAAAAAAAACTGGGCAAGAGAAACCCTTTTCACCGAAAAAAGCAGGAAAAACCCTCCAATTCATCTTGGTTTTTACCCTTATTTTGGTATTGTGAGCATTTAAAATACGCCTCATTGGCACAAAATAAATTTGAAAAACCGCTGCAATTGTTTTTCATTGTATTACCGAACGACAAGTATTTTATTATTAGCTGTTAATGAAAGCACCCAACAAAGCCCTCAATCTGAGAAAAAAAATCCTCGAATTATTGCTTTTTTTCAAAGATAGGTTTGACCTGCATGAAGGCAAAGAAGATGAACTGGAGACCATTGATTACATCAGAAAAAACGTAGAGTTCAAAGGAGCCAATCTCTGGATCTTGATCTTTGCAATTTTTGTGGCATCGGTAGGACTCAACGTCAACTCCACTGCCGTCATCATAGGTGCCATGTTGATTTCCCCCCTAATGGGTCCTATTATGGGAATCGGGTTGGCTGCAGGAATCAATGACTTTGAACTGCTGAAAAAATCAATGAAAAACCTGGGGATTGCCGTCCTAATCTCCATATTGACCAGCACCATTTATTTTTCCTTTACGCCACTTAATGATGCGCAATCGGAACTCCTAGCCAGGACCGAACCGACCATTTGGGATGTATTGATTGCTCTCTTCGGAGGACTTGCAGGGATCGTCGCAGGATCAAGGAAGGAAAAGAGCAATGCCATACCGGGAGTGGCAATTGCCACTGCTTTGATGCCGCCACTTTGTACCGCTGGATATGGACTCGCCACAGCCAACTTGTATTACTTCTTTGGAGCATTCTACCTATTCTTTATCAACTCTGTATTTATCAGCCTTTCCACCTATCTGATTGTACGGTTTATGAAATTTCCTAAAAAAGAATTCATGGACCCAAAACGTGAAAAAACGGTCAAAACATATATTACAGTATTCACTATCCTGACCATAGTCCCATCTATTTATCTGGCTTATAACATTGTCAAAAGGACTATCTGGGAAAAAGCCGCAAGTCAGTTCGTAACCACAGAAATGGAATTCCCCAGAACTCAGGTAATTTCGTCTAACTTGATTTATGATGGAGATTCGGCTGTTATCGATATTAGTCTCATAGGTGAAAGGATCAGTGATGAAGAAATCAGCATTCTTCGGAGGAAACTCGAAGCTTTCAACCTTAAAAATACTTATCTGAATGTGAAGCAAAGCGGAGATGGCAGCCCTGACCTGAATATACTCCGCTCTGATGTACTAAAAGATCTTTACGAAAGAAACGAACTCCAACTTCAGGACAAGGACAGAAGAATAGCACTTCTGGAAAGGGAGCTGGAAGAATACAGCAAGAGCAATAGGGAGGTGCTGGACATTGGTAGAGAGGCCAAGGTAAACCATAGCAATCTTCAGAATTTTTCTATCAATAGATCCGTAATTGCCAACTTGTCGGAAAACAAACAAGATACAATTTTGATGGCTTATGCTAAATTCAGGCAGCTTCCATCAAGGCAAGAATTGAACAGGTTTGAACAATGGCTGAAAATAAGGACAAAGGCAGATTCACTCACCTTAATTGTCGATTAAGCTGTTGATTTCAGTAGCTCAGCCTTACTCAAAATAACAAAAGAAAAAGCCGGAAAGATGCTTTCCGGCTTTTGTTTTTATTTGATTAATCAGAACCTTTGAACGTATAACATATTTGGAATAAATATAACCGGTTATTTTTTGTCTCCCGACTTACCTTTGCCTGCAGATGAACCCGAAGAACCTTGATCCGTTCCGGCTATAGAAGACCTCATGTCTGTATCTGATTTGATATTTTCCATTCTGTAGTAATCCATCACTCCCAACTTCCCTGATCTGAATGCTTCAGAAATGGCTTTAGGCACTTCTGTCTCTGCTTCGATAACCTTAGCTCTCATCTCTACTGTTTTGGCTTTCATTTCCTGCTCCAATGCAACTGCCATTGCCCTTCTTTCTTCAGCTTTGGCTTCAGCCACTTTCAGATCGGCAGAGGCCTGATCTATCTGTAGCTTGGCTCCGATATTGGTACCTACGTCAATATCGGCAATATCAATAGAAAGGATTTCAAATGCAGTCCCTGCATCCAGCCCCCTTTCCAGTACCAGCTTGGATATTTTGTCAGGATTCTCCAATACACTCTTGTGATTTTGAGCAGAACCAATAGAAGTCACAATACCTTCCCCTACCCTTGCCAAAATGGTATCTTCACCTGCTCCACCTACCAATTGGGCAATGTTGGCCCTTACGGTCACTCTTGCTTTGGCGATCAACTGTATTCCATCAGCAGCTACTGCAGCCACATTTGGCGTATTGATCACTTTTGGATTCACGGATATCTGTACCGCTTCAAACACATCCCTACCTGCCAGGTCAATGGCTGTGGCCTGCTTGAAACTGAGTTTGATGTTGGCTTTATCTGCCGAAATCAAAGCCCGGATTACATTGGGCACATTTCCACCTGCAAGGTAGTGTGTCTCCAGCTCATTTGTAGTAAGGTCCAGCCCTGCTTTGGTAGCTGTGATAAGGGAATTGACTATGACGCTGGGGGGCACTTTCCTGATCCGCATACCTATCAGTTCTCCGATACCTACTTTTACATTGGCAAATATCGCAGTGATCCAAAGGTTGACTGGGACAAAATAAAGAAAGATAAACAGGAGTATCAGCCCGGCAAAAGCTGCAAATAATATAAATGCCGAATTGGTCATTTCCATAGACTAAGATTTAACGATGATTTTATTGTCTTCCAATTTAGTAATAAATACTGTTGAACCTACCCGGATAAAGCCCGAATCGGATTTTACTTCATAAATTAGGTCTCCAAACTCTGCTTTCCCTATTGGCTTAATGTCTGATACTGCTTTGCCTTCCTGCCCCTTTTCCAAACCCAAAAGCCTGTCATCAAAAGAACGGGATGTAATGGCATCTTTAAGGGCAAACTTGGTCCAGACACCCGAATGGAAGCCATAGAACAGCAAAGCAAAATTAACTGTAAAGGTGGTTGCCAGAATCCACCAGCCAAGTTCATTGCCAAATGCCAGAAAGCCATAGTAAATGCCAGCTACCGAAAAAAGCAACCCTAAAATACCGATCAATGTTGTCCCTGGTACAAAAATTATTTCGGTCAAAACCAAAATAACTCCGACCAAAATCAAGGAGATCAAAATAAACCAAGTCATAGGATAAGTTTAAAGGATAAATCAAATCTAGTAAAATCAGAACTAAAACAGGCATAAAAAAACCTCCATTGTGGAGGTTTTTTTATATTTAGTTCATTTTATTAACTCTTTAGATGGGAAGCACATAGATTTTTACTTTTTTTTCGTAGTCCTAGTTTGTCATATTAACAGATCAGGTTAATCAAGCCGGGTTTACAAATCAAAACACCTTAAATTTTTATCGTTCCAAAAAGAAAACTGACAGCTTTTTTCTTGTCATTTTATAACTGGACAAAGTAATGTAAACTATTAAAATGAGTTCTGTGACCAAACTATCCCATTCCCGTTTATTCTGAATTTAATATGCTTTGGCAAACAAAACCCTTCCTTTTGAAGGCTTGCCTGAAAACACACATTGGCCATCTTCATCCTCACGATCAATAGGGATACACCTGATAGTAGCTTTTGTAAGTTCCTTGATTTTGTCTTCGGTTTCCCCGGTACCGTCCCAATGGGCAGAAATAAATCCACCTTTGCTTTCCAAAATTTCCTTAAACTCCTCCCAGGAATTCACCTCGGTGGTCATTTCTTTTCTAAAGCTAAGTGCCTTTGTGTAAATTGAATTCTGTATTTCCTCCAATTTATCAAAGATATAATCTTCCAAATTCACCTCAGAAAGATTCACAGTTTCTTTGCTCAAAGTATCTCTTCTGGCCAGCTCAATGGTATTGTTTTCCAAGTCCCTCGGTCCCATGGCAATTCTCAAAGGCACACCTTTCAATTCATATTCGGCAAATTTCCATCCTGGTTTATGCGTATCTCTGTTATCAAAGTGAACGGTAATACCTTTTGACCTTAGCTTGGTCATGATTTCTTTGGCTTTTTCTGAAATTTTAGCCAGTTCCTCATCTCCTCTATAGATAGGCACTATCACCACTTGATTGGGAGCAAGTTTGGGAGGAAGCACGAGTCCATTGTCATCTGAGTGGGCCATGATCAAAGCCCCCATCAAACGCGTACTTACACCCCAGGATGTTCCCCAAACGTATTCCAGTCCTCCTTCTTTAGTGGCGAATTTCACGTCAAAAGCTTTGGCAAAATTCTGACCAAGAAAATGGGAAGTCCCTGCCTGAAGTGCCTTACCATCCTGCATCAGCGCCTCGATACAATAGGTATCTTCAGCTCCAGCAAACCTTTCATTTTCGCTTTTGATACCTCTTACTACAGGCACAGCCATATACTGTTCGGCAAACGCCGCATACACTTCCATCATCTGAACTGCTTCATCCACTGCCTCCTGTTTGGTAGCATGGGCAGTGTGTCCTTCTTGCCATAAAAACTCCGCAGTTCTAAGGAATAGCCGAGTTCTCATTTCCCACCTTACCACATTGGCCCACTGATTGACCAATAGAGGCAAGTCTCTGTAAGACTGTATCCAATTTTTATACGTACTCCAAATGACGGTTTCCGATGTAGGTCTAATAATAAGTTCTTCTTCCAGCTTAGCGTCAGGATCTATTACTACTTCCTTTCCATCCTCAGAGTTTTTGAGACGGTAATGGGTCACCACCGCACATTCTTTGGCAAACCCCTCTACATGGCTTGCTTCTTTGGAAAGATATGACTTTGGAATAAAAAGCGGGAAATATGCGTTCTGATGTCCAGTCTCTTTGAACATCTTGTCCAGTTGGGCCTGCATTTTTTCCCAGATAGAAAAACCATAGGGCTTAATGACCATACAACCCCTTACCGGAGAATTTTCAGCCAGATCTGCTCTTTTAACTAACTCATTATACCATAAAGAGTAATCTTCACTTCTTTTTGGCAATCCTTTGCTCATAGTGTTTTTGTTGAATTCAAAAATCTAGTTATCTTCGCTCAATACTGCGGGAGGCAAATATAATTTAAAATTTAATAACCCTCTCTTATATGGTCCGTATAAAGTAGTAGTCAGTAAAACCAATCACAATGAAAAACCTCAATCACATCCTCACACTTGGAACTGGAGCTATGCTTCTGCTAGCATCCTGTAGCACCAGCTACAATGCTATGAGAGGTGGCGAAACAGATGACCTGTATTTTATGGCATCTGATGCTCAAGTCGCTACAGAATTTGCAGTTTCAAACAACAACCCTCAAAATTTCCAAAGTTTAAGTACAATTTCATCTGATGAATTTGATCAGGAAAACTTTTCTGCAAGAAATGTAAACCCTGAATACTTGGCCAGATACCAGTCTACTACTTCCAACCAAGAAGAAGGAACTGTATATTTTGACGAAAGTCAGGGTGAGGAAAATAATCCGAACATCAACGTTTACAATAATTTCTACGGATCAGGCGCAGGTCTACCTGGACAAGGCTTCAACCAAAGCAGATTCAACCTTAATTTAGGTTTCGGGATGGGTTTTGGTGCACCGATGTGGGGTTGGGGAGGCCCTATGATGGGAATGGGTTTTGGAAATCCATGGATGATGGGAGGTTTTTATGACCCATTCTGGGATCCTTTCTGGGGACCTAGCATGATGGGTTGGGGTATGAGACCAGGTTTTGGCTGGGGCATGGGTCCTAGATGGGGCATGGGATGGAACTCCATGTGGGGCATGAACATGGGCTTCGGCTGGGGCGGTGGCTTCGGTTGGGGTATGGGCATGCCTATGATGGGCGGCTGGGGCATGGGTCCCGGTTGGGGATGGGGCGGAAGACCTATCTTCGTCACTCCAGGTTATCCGGGTGAAGCAGGAAGGCAAATCGTAAGAGGAGCCAGACCTACCAGAGGTGCAGGTACTGCTGTAGGTACTAGTGGATTGGCCTCTTCCAATTATCCCGCTACAACAAGAGCTGCAAGAAGAGATGCGGCAAATACTGCCACTTCTACAGGCAGATCAGGATTAGTTCCTTCTACCAGTAGAAATGCCAATAGAGATTTTGGGACTTCCCAAAATGAATACGTAAGACAAAATAGTAGAATTGCAAACACTTCTGCCAGTCCGGGTGTTAGGAATACAGGCTCTGCTGCTGCAACAAGACCTAGTTCAAGAACTGGGATCAACAATGCGAGGCCTGCGTATAACACTAACACTAGACAGAATGCTAGAAGTGCATATACAGCTCCTTCAAGAGCAAATACGCAAAGAAGTACAATGGGTACCAGAAGTACAAGTCCTTCTTACAATAGAAGCAATGCCGGTACTTACAACAATAACAGAATGGCTCCATCAAGAAGCATGAGCCCTTCAAGAAATCAGATGAGCTCTCCGAGCAGGAGCAGTTCTCCAGCCATGAGAAGCGCGCCAAGTAGAGGCAGCAGTGGTGGAGGTTTCAGCAGCGGCGGCGCTAGCCGTGGCGGCGGAGGCGGAATGAGCTCCGGAGGATCACGAGGAGGAAGGGGGAATTAATTCCCCCTTTTTTTTGCCAACTTATTACCTTAAAGGCATATTATTTGAGAAAACATATACTCAGTCAACAATTCTGATTTTATATGATATCAACCAAAAAGCTATTATTTGCTACATCCTTTTTTCTATTGTCTGCGGGTTTTTCTTTGGCCCAGACAAGTTATTTCGAGGATGCTTTAAGATTTAGTAAATATTATTCAACAGGTTCTGCTAGAATTTTAGGATTAGGGGGTACACAAATATCACTCGGAGGGGATATTTCTAATATACATTCCAATCCAGCCGGATTAGGATTTTTTCGGAAATCAGAGTTCAGCCTGTCACCTTCTTATAGCATTGCTCAATCTCAAACAACCTTTTTAGGACAACTGCAAAACGACAGAACTCCAAATTTTTCATTACCAAATCTTAGTTTAGCCTTGAGTAGTCCTAAAGGACCACTTGAAGCTGGATCTTTTCGAGGTGGAACCTTTGGTATAAGTTTTAATCGCATTGCTAATTTTAATAATCAGTTCGGTCATTTCTCAACTCAAAACAATCAGAGCTCACTGCTTGATTTTTACATAAGTCAATATAATGCATTTGGAGAACCCCCTCTTGGTGCTACCGATGGATTAGTCCTTGATATTGAACTAGTTCAAGGAAATGAAACAGATGGTTTTTTCAGAGATCCATTGTACGCAATAGGACAGCCATTAAGTGATGAAATAATAATTACTGAAGGTGGAATTTCGCAGACATCAATATCTTACGGAGCCAATTTTGACAACAAACTTTTTATAGGTGGAGGTATAGGGTTACAATCAGTCAACTTTTTTCAAAATAGGATTTTTGGTGAAGAATTTAGAGATTCTGATGGGATTCGATCCTTAATTTATTCCATTGAAGATAACACTCAAATTAATGGCTTTGGAGCAAATATAAATTTGGGATTAATTTACAAACCAATTGAAACTATTAATTTAGGATTGAATTTCAAAAGTCCAACCTGGCATAGACTTAATAAAGAAGTGGATGCTAATATTATTGGGGAATTTTATGATTTAAATGGTCAACTAGAATTTTCAGAAAGAGAGTTTAGCAATATAGAATTGAGTACGAATAGTTTAAGAACCCCAATTTTTGTAAGTGGTGGGGCGACTTATTTCTTTGGTAAAAATGGCTTCATTAGTGCTGATATAGATTATATTGATTATAGCCAAAATCGAATTAATTCTAGAGATTTTGATCCTACAATAGATAATTTTGAAATTTCAAATTCTCTCGGACAAACAATAAATTACAGAATAGGAGGTGAATATAGGTTAAATTTTTGGAGACTAAGGGCGGGCTATGCTTTTTATGGAGACCCTACGATTGACCAAAATTTTGATAGAAGCCTAATACAATTCTCAGGTGGTTTAGGAGTTAAATTAGAGAAGTTTTACGTGGATTTCGCATTAATTAATTCGACTTCTGAAAATCCATATTTTTCATATTCGTTATTTAATAATTTGGGAAATAATATTGGACCTTTAAGTACAATAAGAAGGAATGTAAATCAAGGATTATTGACTATTGGTTTTAATTTCTAATTGAACAAAATAAATAGATATTAAGAAGTCTATTCATTATGAGAATTTAATGAATAGGCTTTTTTTTTTTGCAAAATTACCTTGCATAACGTATTCAATTCTTAAAAGAGTTTTTAAATCCAATTTTTTCAAGATTGAATATTCCTCTATCAAGAAATTGAATTAATTTATTCTATATCAAAAAAATCATTTGAAATGCAACAATTTGCTTTTCATTTTTCAGAAAAAATTTAAAAAAAATAATTCCCTTGTCATTTTTCGATAAATCAGCTTCAAAAAGCTAATTCTTTTTAATTAATTATTATTTTCAACATATTTTATAGTTTGAAATAAAAAAATCATTATGTGTAACATAATAAAAATCAATAATTATAATTTTATTATTATTTAAAATTACTTTAGTTATATTTAATATGTTTTTTTAACTTTACAGCTATTAAAAACATTAATTTATTATGAAAAAATTATCTAAAATCATTCTAATTGCAGTAGCACTATTCACGCTTTCATGCGAACAAGATTACTCAGACAACACGGAGTTTAAGAAAAAAGAAATTCAAATTAATGAAAAAGAAGCTAAAATAACATTTGCACTGGCACTTAGAAATGCAATTTTCAACGAACCAGAGTTAAGGAATCTCATAAAGGAGGAAGCATTAAAGATGTTTAATGGTGATTATGATATTCTTTATCATACCTTCAAAGAAACTTTAATGAAATCAGGTAAAAGTGTGCATGAGACAATTTTAGATTATTCTGAAAATAGAGAAAAAACAAATTCAGCCATCCAAAACCTTCCTTTACTTACAATTCTAGTCCCTGACTTAATAGATTTTACCGCTTTTGATTGGGACTCAGAAAATGAACTTGTAGACATAGCTATAGATGATGTTAATGATAGAAAAACAGCTATTACTGCAATTAGTAGCGATGGAGAAAAGTATGAAATACCCAGAGGGTACCAACCTGCATATCCAATCATAGTAATCAAAAACAATGAGAGAATTATCTCATCAAGTGATACTCAAATAAAAAACTATAATAATCTAGGTGATTTAGTATTAAATTTAAATGGTGAATCTTATTTCATAACAGACAATAACTATAAAACTAAAGATATTAATCACAACTATGAAAATGAAGCCATTTCAAGAATAGAAACAAATTCAAGTTATTTTAGAGTCGGTTTACTTTCTGATTATTCGCATATTATTAATGCAATTGAATCAGAAGTAGAGTGGCAACGCGACAATATTTACTATGGCCTAGACGCTTCCCAAAATATAACAAGAGGCCCTTTGAATAGAAAATACATGGAGGTCATAACAGGCATGAGATTCAATTTTCCACCTGCGGATTTTAATTTTATAAGCAATAGCCCAGAGGACCCATCTCCAACTGGAAATGACCAAATGATAAATATACTACCAGAATGGACTGACGGCTATTTTGATTTTGAGATAAATGTCTTAATTACGACCCCAACAGGTCAAGAAAAATATGTTAGATCTTTTTCCTTAAAGCCATATGAATTATTTAATATTAAATACCGAATTGAAAATGGTGGAAGAGGTCGAACATTTAGAATATTTGAAGGTATAAGCGAAGAAGCTCCCACTGTATCTTTAAATATTCCTATAGAAGATTGGAATTTTGAAAGATATGGAAATACTTGGAAGTTTGTTATAATTGAAAAAGACCCTGATATAAAAACTACAATAACGACAACCAATCAAACGAAAATTGGAACTAATTTTGAATTCGGGGAAAAAGTCGGGTTTAAATTCGGTGCAACAGGGGAAATCACTGAATCGGAATCTTTTGCAATAGAAACGACTCAATCTTCAGATTTATTAGGTGAAGCAAGATTACATTTTGAAGACCCTATCTTTCTTAACTACACGATCAGCAATGGAAACTGGCCAATTGGATGCGGTGGACGTAATAGTCCTCCATGTGAATTAATAAATACCCAAATAATTACATACGAACCTTATACAGTGACGACAGGTAGATTACACCTTATAGTAGAACCTATCGAGCTTAGATAAATTTAAAAATCTTTTATCTAAAAAACGACATCAGTTCAGATATCAAAAGCTCAGTGGAAATATCATCTCCGCTGAGCTTTATTTTTGCTTTCAAATAGTAAGCTTCTCTCTGGGCCAAAAGATTTTTGATTTTAAGGATCATTTCACCTTCATCCATTCCGGCAAACATAGGCCGTTTCCCAGCTTGATCTTTAAGAAGCCTTTTTAAGAGTTCCTCATTGGTAACTTCTAAATACACTGACACGGACTTTTCATTAATCAAGTCCATATTATCGTTGAAACAAGGAGTTCCTCCACCAGTGGAAAGCACAAAACCTTCAACTCCATCGAGTACTTTTTCAAGGTAGTCGGTTTCTAATTCCCTAAACCTGCCCTCTCCCTCTATTTCAAAAATTTCCCTTATGGATTTGCTCTCTTCATTTTCAATGGCCTCATCCAGATCTACAAAGGCGAAGTTCAGCTGTCTTGCCAATGCTTTACCAAAGGTTGACTTGCCGCTTCCCGGCATTCCTACCAATACTATTTTGAGGGGCGTTCTCATCCTCATTGGGCATAGACCCCTATCACTTCCTCAGTATCCGGGGTATTCCTAAAATGATATTTCCTCAAGACTTTACCATCATCCAAAAGCATCAGGCCAGGATTGGACCTCATGATGGTCTTGATAACTGTAGCATCCGCTTGGTAGCCTCGTAGATCCCATCCACGCTGCTGAATAAAACCGTTGATTTCTTCTTGGGACGATGCCGCTACTACCAGTAGTTCAATTGGGCTTCCATTAAGGCCGGCTACCAAATCATCGTAATTATCCAATTGAGTGGTATTCATTTTCGAAATTGAGGTAATAAGTATCACGGCCTTTCTACCCATTAGAATTTCATCTGTAAAATCACCATCCTCATTCCAAACAGCAAAATCAGAGATTTTGGGAAGAGCATCTTCATTGATGAGCCGCATTTCCTTAAACTCATAAGAATCGTCCGAAGGATATTGGGTAAACACAAATTCCTCACCGTCTTTGGTCATCACATATTCATATTCCAAAGGAGCAGATGGCTGCATGGCTTCAGGAATATTTACTCCCTCTTTATACGCCCGGAAATCAATGAAAGGAAGATTTCTAATAGCAGTAATTGCCAAAGCTACCGAAAGCACCAAACTTATTCTGACAGACCATTTGGCCCAAGAAGGGCCCTCATTTGAAAAAGTATTCCTATATACAAATAAAACCCCTATAAGCACCAAGAGAATCACATCCTTGATAAATGACTCCCAAGGAGTAAGCTTGATCGCATCTCCAAAACAACCACAATCAGTGACCTTATTGAAATATGCCGAATAAAAAGTCAGAAATGTAAAAAACAATATCATCAAGCCCAAGGCCCAGACAGTAAATCTAAGCCTGACACCTAATATGAGCATTACCCCTAAGACTACTTCAGCCACCACCAAAAACACCGCTAAAGGCAGTGCTATATCCTTAAAAACATAAAAGAAAGAGGCTATATCATTGCTGAATACATCAAAATACTCCTCCAGCTTGATGGCTGTACCCACAGGGTCATTGACCTTAATCAATCCCGAGAAAATAAACAATCCCCCTACAAAGAGGCGGATAATAAACAGAACAGATTGTCTAAACATTACTTTTCAATTTGATTAAGCAGAATACGGCATAATTGATCATGTCCTGATAATTGGCTTCAATACCCTCTGACACGATTGTCTTACCCTGATTGTCTTCGATTTGTTTTACCCGGTAAAGTTTCATGAGAATTATATCGGTCATGGAAGACACCCTCATATCCCTCCACGCTTCACCATAATCGTGGTTTTTATTTTCTAATAGCCCTCTGGTCAAATCAACCCAACGATCATACAAAGGTTCGAGTTCTTCATAGGGAAGCTCAAGGCGATCATCTTCCTGCAAGGAAAGCTGTATCAAAGCAATGATACAATAATTGATGATCCCGATAAATTCATCTGCAATGGGGTCATTTACCTTTTGATTTCCCTTTTCCTGAATGGAACGGATACGCTGCGCTTTGATAAAAATCTGGTCCGTAATCGAAGGCAACCTTAGAATTCTCCAGGCTGTTCCATAATCTAATGTTTTCTTCTTAAAAAGTTCTTTACAAAGGCTGATAACTTCATTATATTCGCCTACCGTTTGCGTTTTCAAAGCTTCTTTATTTAATGTCTGGTCTTTTCAATAATTCTTCGGATTTCGAAGATATAGTATTTCCCCCAAAAAAAACACTCACTTGTAGAGGAAAGCTCGTTTTCTTGGATAAGCCCAAGATAATGGGAATTCTCAATGTGACACCTGACTCCTTCTATCAAGAAAGCAGGCTGGACAAAAATACTGATTTGGTCAAAAGACAAGCCAATAAAATGGTCCAAGAAGGTGCTGACATCCTTGATATTGGCGGCTACAGCAGCCGGCCGGGTGCTGATGAAGTAAGCCTACAAGAAGAATTGGACAGGGTAATCCCTGCGATTGAGGCTATCAGGGAAAGTCACCCAGACGTTCTTTTATCTATTGATACATTCAGAAGTCAGGTAGCAATAGAGGCAATTGCTTCCGGAGGAGATATGGTCAATGACATTTCAGCTGGACAGCTGGACCCTGATATGATACCTGCCGTAGGCCATCTTTCCGTCCCCTACATTGCCATGCACATGAGAGGCAATCCAAAGAGCATGCAAGAGCAGACTGAGTACGGAGACATCTTATTGGAAATCAGTAAATATTTTTCGGAGAAAGTTGAAGTCTGCTATAAAGCTGGCATAAAAGATGTAATAATTGATCCAGGCTTCGGTTTTTCCAAAACTTTGGAACAAAACTATTGGATTCTCAAAAATTTATCTTATTTTAAGAATATTCATACGCCGATTTTAGTAGGATTATCTAGAAAGTCAATGATATATAAAAAACTGGATTTGACACCTAAGGAATCGCTGAATGGAACTACAGCCCTAAATATGTTTTCTTTGATTCAAGGAGCGAACATTTTAAGGGTTCATGACGTGAAAGAAGCTAAACAAACCTTAACGCTATACAA
The DNA here is from genome assembly GCF_019343195.1 of Arthrospiribacter ruber. Classification (GTDB taxonomy): domain Bacteria; phylum Bacteroidota; class Bacteroidia; order Cytophagales; family Cyclobacteriaceae; genus Arthrospiribacter; species Arthrospiribacter ruber. The sequence continues at coordinate 133,515 of NZ_RPHB01000001.1, read as the reverse complement.
ACAACTTTACCCTTGAATTTACTCTTCAAAATAGGATTTTTAGATATTTCCATCGTGAATCTGATAGATATCACTTTGGTGAGTATCCTTATTTATCAGGTATATAAACTTTTGAGGGGAAGTGTAGCGATAAAAATCTTCCTTGGCTTTCTATCCATTTATTTGATTTACCTCATGGTAAGTGCATTGAGGATGGAATTACTTTCTATCATTTTGGGCCAGTTTATGGGGGTCGGTGTGATCGCCGCCATCATTATTTTTGCTCCTGAAATCAGAAAATTCCTTCTGATCATAGGAAGGTCATCTTTTCTGTCAAATGACAATATCTTGCAGGAATTATTGTTTTGGCGAAAAAGAGAAACCCAAGCTTTCAATATCAACCCTATTATAGAAGCGGCAAAAAGTCTGTCCGGGACAAACACTGGAGCTCTAATGGTCATTTCCAGTAATTCGGAACTGAAATTCTATGCAGAAAGTGGTGACATTCTTGACGCATTGGTATCTAAAAGGTTGCTCATTTCTATTTTCAACAAATACAGCCCACTTCATGATGGAGCCGTAATCATACACAACGGAAAGGTAAAAGCAGCAAGGTGTATCCTCCCTGTCACGGAACGCGATGTACCAGCCCAATTCGGTCTTAGACACAGGGCTGCCATCGGAATGTCTGAAGCCACAGAAACCCTTGTCTTGATCATTTCTGAGGAGACAGGGCAAGTTTCACTGGCAAAAAACGGAAAAATATTGCATAACCTTTCTTTTCAGGAAGTACGGGAGTTTATCAATGATTATCTCACAGGAGTAGATATTGACGACAAGTTTGAGCCTATCTCGGCCTACGAAAGGAGGCAACTTAAAAAGCGTTCAGGCACAGGAAGCACCACTAATGTTTAAAAAAAGCAGGCAATAAACTTTATTGCCTGCTTTTTTAATTTTAAAGGATATTTAAAGATTGTTCCTTGATCTTTTCCAGTTCATCTTTCATCACAACTACAAACTGCTGCATTTTGGCATCATTGGCCTTTGAGCCAATGGTATTGATTTCCCTTCCAATTTCCTGAGAAATAAAGCCTAGCTTTTTTCCTTGGGCATTTCCCTCTTCCATATTTTTAAGAAAATAATCCAGGTGTGCTCCTAGCCTTACAATTTCTTCGGTGATATCTATTTTTTCGAAGTAATAAATCAACTCTTGCTCAAATCGGTTTTTGTCAAATTCATTTTCTTCCAACCAATCTTTGAAATTTGAGCTGATTCTTTCTCTGATTCTTTCTTTCCTAACTGGATCGAGCCTTTTTATTTCTTCCAAACCATTTTGAATTACATCTAGGTTTTCGCGAAACTTGCCAAGAAGGACATTTCCTTCATCCATCCTGAATGCGTCACAATTCACCAGGGCTTCTTCTATGACTTTTTTGATTAAATCCCAGTTGCCGGTATCAGACTTCTTCTCCACCACATTAGTGACCACATTGGCAGATTGTATGGCTAATTTGAAAAGATCTGCTACCTCTATCCCTACTTTATCAGCTAGGTTTTGGTACTTAAGGATATACGCTTCAAAAAGCTCCTCATTGATCTGAACAGGTAGGTCTTGACCTGATTTGTCCAAGTATTCAATGTTGAGATTCACCTTTCCCCTATCCAAAACCTTGGATACCAGATTTCGGATTTCTAATTCCTTTTCTGAAAGTTGCTTGGGGCTTCTGATATTGAGGTCTAAAAATTTAGAATTGAGAGTTTTGACTTCTACGCTTATTAGAACGTCTTCATCCTCATAACTGGCAGACCCATATCCTGTCATAGATTTGATCATGTCTTTTTAAGTAAAATTTAGAAATTATAGCCCAAGGTAACATAAAACCTTAAATCTTCCCTAGTATAATTTCGGACGGGCTGGGCCAAATCAAATTTGAAATAGTAATTAAGCAGAACTGTTCTTAATCCCGCTCCATAGCTTTGAAGCCAAGGGTTATTAAAATTATTTATCGTAATGGTAAATGGTGACCCAGGTGTAGTAATCACTTCTGTATTCTGGTCATTGACCCGTTCCCATGGCGCTGCATCATTCCAAGCAGATCCTATATCATAAAATCCAACCAACTGGAAGTTTTTGATAAAATTGGAGGTAATGTTCCCTCTGGACAGGTAAGAGAACAGTGGAATCCTCAGTTCTGTAGTGAAGGTCATCACATTTCTTCCCCGGATCTCATCAAAAGAGTATCCTCTCAAGTCCACAAATTCCGCAAAAAGAATATTGGAGTTTTCTACGGCATTTGGGTTGCGGACAGGAGACTCTTCAGGTCTGTTGGCCGGTGGGGAATAGAATTGGTTAAACAACCAATTGTCCATGCCACCAACAAGATAATTTTGAGGATTATTCCCAAAGAAGGAACCCGCATATAGCCTTGAAGCTAAGATGATATTTTTATGTATTTTTTGGTAGTTTCTTACATCTAAGTAAAAATTGGAAAAGGACCTGTCTCCCCTATTCAATCCCTGAAAGTGCGCATACCCAACTTTTCCTTTGAATCCTTGCTGCATGAACAATCCCAACTGATCGGTTTTGTCGATGACGAATTCCGCTCTACCACCTGCATATTGGACATCCAATCTGTTTTGCTCAGGAATGACTCCTCGGATGATGGAATCTGCGTTGAGATTAAAGAATTGGGTTCTCGCGATAAACGGTGCTACAGTAATTCGGGAATGCACATTCAATGGATAGGAAAGACCTAATTCGGCCTTATTCAACACATATCTTTGATTGAGATCCGGAGAAGTAAATACAATTGCCCTTCTATCAAACCTAAATCTGGCATCAATTCTTTGCTTTAGGTATTCATACTCGAAAAATATATCACTTCCCGATCTGAAATCAAGCGGGAACATCAAGCCTCCCTGAAAGGAATGGTTATCCAAAAGATCCGTCATTTTACCGGACAGCGACAAGCCAAACCCTCTCAATGGATCTACCACCCAGTCATTGCTCAAGCTGGTTGTGATAAATTGAGGCGTCATACGCCTTGGACCTGTCACTCGCTTTTGGGCACTTTGCCTTCGGAAATTCTCCAAAAGGTTACTTCTGGTTCCCAGTACTCCTTGTGTCCTACCTGTTTGTTGAGGCTGTGGACTCACAACAGGAATAGTATCAAAGGTGTAGTTATCTGTATCTACCCCAGCTCTCCTCTCAAACCGAAGCCTTTCTATATTGATACTTCCTGTCAGGCTTTGTGGCTGAGGAACAGTATCCTGTACGGATTCCTGTTCTGGAAGCCTTGGAGAAGGTGCTGGACTCGGAGATGTTGGCTGTTGGGTTCTAGGTGCCGGCGCGGACGCGGGGGGAATTCCCAACATCAAGTCCTCCAGTCTGATTTGCACTGTAGTATCTCTTGCAAGCTCTTGGGATTCTCCAGCAAGCTGTTCCAATCTCTCTTCTTGCCCTTCTATTTCTTCCTGTAGCTCTGATTCTGTAGAAAGCTCTTCCAGCTCTTCCTCGCTTAACAGCTCTTCCAATTGTTCTTCACTTTCAACTTCTTCTTGACCTTCCTCTGTTGCAGTAGCAGGTGTACGAAGTGGCCTTCTCATCCTAAGTTGTTCTATCGCTTCTGCCTGAGACTCCACAGACTCTGGTTCTGCCTGTGTTTGCGTTGGTTGCTCAGCTCTTCTTGTTGAAATTCTTTCACTTAAATTTTTGGCTTGCGTTAGCTGAACCCTTGGAGTACTCGGGGTAAACTGATCTGCATTGGAAAAAGACTCTATAATCAACCTGCTTTGGGATCCATCTCGCACAGCAAAAGCGATTCTATTAGTGGTAGATGAGTAATCAAACACCTCTATACTTCTGTTCCATGCTGAGACCTGACTTGCGATTCCATTGGAAATGGTGAGTCTCATGAGGTTATTGATACCACTTTGATCGCTAATCATCAACACGTTGTTAGAATTCAAGACCCTTGGTTTGACATTCCTGGTATTGAGGTTTGTAAGTTTTGTGGTTTTCAGGGAATCCAGAAGATCTACCTTGAACAAGTTGAAATAATTTGGCAACAGATTTACATCCGGAGTTCTGGTAAGAAGTGTGTCGGCAATTTCAGTGAAATTAGAGGAATAGATAACCGTAGAATCATTTAAAAAAACGGGATGAAGATTATCAAAAACATCATTGGTAAGCCTTCTGCCCTGTCCTCTGGTATTGAGTGTGAAAACATCTGATTTCCCATTGGCTATGGCTGACAACACCATATTTCTACCTGTAGAGTTAAAATCCAGACTTAAGATCTGGGTTATATTTCTAAGAAAAATCCTATCCTGAAAAGAACCATCTATCGCCCGTACCCTCAAAGCAGTGGTTCCTCTTCTGTTTGTTGCCAAGGCTAGGTTAAGGGTATCTCTCCAAGCAATTACTGGCCCTACAGTGTTGACAGGTAAATCATTGGTCCTTGAACCACCTGAAAAAAGAGTCCTCTCCGTACCAGAGGACATCTCCCTGATCTGAACCTTATATTTACCTCCATTATTAATTACATAGGCAAGATGTTTGGAATCAGGGCTGAACTTAATATCAGTAATTACACCGAAATGACTTGGGACAGTACTGGCAATTTCATTGGAAAAATTAACATCCTTGAATGTAGTAAATACCGGTTCGCTAGTAGATTCATAGAATAATCGCCACTGTTCGGTGAATGATTTATAATTTAATCCTATGGTATTGGCAATGCTGTTTTCTTCATTTCTATTTATTCTACTCAGGTTAAGTATACTGGACACATATCTTCTACCGTATTTCTCTACTATAAAATTCCAGATGGATTGACCCATCAGACTTGCCTCAATACCTTTGAGTCTGTGGATTTTTATGTTCTTATTGTTTTTGAAGTAGTGTCTTACATAATCATCCATCTCTCTGCTCCAACCATAAGCGAGATACCTGGCTGCTCCATCAATATACCATTCAGGGAAACTGTTGATCAGGTTAGATTGAAAAGCATCAGCTATGGTAGAGCCATAAAGCATTTCTTCAATGATGACCCTGGAAGTAGTATAGATCAAATCCTCCTTAAACTGATCCCAATTACCAGGGAACGCAACCTCTCCCAATAGTCTACTGAAAAATGTCTGGCCATCTATGGTAAACTCATCTTTATTGAGATTGAGATTGCTCTGTCTAATTTCATCTTTTGAGTTATAAATAAAAATCTTAGGCTTGGTATAAGCCACATAGCCTATCATCTGGGTAAGCCGGTCAAACTCGGCCTCCAGAAAATCTATCGCCATCCGGGCATTGTTGATTCCACCGTCATAATAATAAACCTCAAAATTATTGGAGGTATAGTGATACCACTCTATGTTTTTGTGCTGAACCCTGTTTTTACCAAAGCGCTCTCTCTCAAATTGCCCGAAAACCTGACCCATAGCCAAGATTAAAAATCCGATGATGAGGTAAATCCTACTTTTCATTCTTAGTATCCACTTGGATTTAAATATACTGAAAAATACTTTTTATGTTCATTTATACCGATTAATGTTTACTTCTTTTTGGGGTTCATTTCCATTAAGGAGCAAGTCAATCATCATTTTACTGAAATATGGTGCTAAAGAAACTCCTTTTGCACCCAGACCATTGAAGAGATAAACGCTGTGATGCTCAGGATGTTTTCCCAATAAAGGTCTTCTGTCTTTAGTAGCTGGTCTGATTCCTGATTTATGATGAATTATTTCAACACTTTTTTCCGGAATTAGCTTATCTAACTTTTCCATTAACTCATTTTTACCCCTTTCTGTTGGGCCAATATCCAAATCATGCCAAGAATATGTTGAGCCTACCCTTTTCAGACCATTTTCCAATGATATACGAAACACGCCTCTGTTTATGATGGATTCGGGTGAAAAATCTTGCTCCAAATCCAAAATTTCTCCTTTTACCGGTGCAAAAGGCATACTCTCAAAAAATCTGCTTTCCATCGCTCCAAGTCCGTTGCAGTAAACAACCCCTTTTGCCAGTACATCTCCATAACTTACACCATTCTGTTCAATTATAAGATTTTCTTCAAGGAACCTTTCTTGACGCAAAGCATTTTGCGACAGCAAATAATGCGAATAAGCATCCAAAAGAGCATTTATATCCAAAAATCCGGAGTTTTTCAAAAGTACTCCTCCATAAGGATTATATACATCTTCATATAGAGGACTGGTAAGTATCTTCTCTATGTAAGCTCCCATTCCAGGGTCTCCGCTGTGTCCCATCCATTCGTTTTGCTCTTCAATACTGAGAAATGGCCTGTAAATGTTCCTTTTGTGTAAGAGCTTAGTCTTTAGTAGTTTTTCTAATTTTTCATAAAAAAACTCAATCTCAGGAAAAAGCAGATCCGCCATCCAGGTCTTGACCATTTTCTTACCTGTTACCGGATTGTACAGTCCTGCTGCTATCCTACTGCTTTTATTTTGGGCAGGTGTATCCAAGACCAAAACCGATTTGCCCGCTTCCAATAGTCTGAAAGATAAAACCGTCCCGGCCAATCCTTGTCCAATGAGTAAAAAATCTACTTCCATGCCCAAAAATATATTCTTTCTTCGTTATTTTGACCCAAACAACTCATTTCAGTATGCTGCATTTGAAAACTTTTACATTTAACCCTTTCATGGAAAACACTTACATACTGTATAACAACAGTAAGGAGGCCATAATTTTTGATCCGGGTTGTTATGAAAATCACGAGAAAAAAGAATTGGACGATTTCATCAGCCAGGAAAAGCTCCTCGTGCGGATGCTGATCAATACCCATTGCCATATAGACCATGTCCTGGGAAATGCCTATGTCAAAAGAAAGTACAAGGTTCCATTCCTGATTCATAAAAAAGAACTTCCTGTACTGAAGTCAGTTTTCACTTATGCTTCAAATTACGGATTCCCTGCCTATGAGGAAGCGGAACCTGATGATTTTTTGGACGAAAACACAGATCTTTTGCTGGGCACTGCTATCATAAAAATGCTTTTTGTTCCGGGACATGCACCTGGCCATTTGGTATTTTACCATGAAAATTCAAAAATCTGCATTGCTGGTGACACGCTTTTTCAAGGCAGTATTGGAAGAACTGACCTACCCGGAGGAGATCATCAGACACTGCTGAATGCTATAAAGAAAGAAATGTTTTCGCTTCCTGAAGACACTAAGATCTATCCAGGTCATGGTCCAATGACCACCATAGGTTATGAAAAAGAGTACAATCCTTTTGTGGGTAAAAGAGCCGGATTTTGAATATCAAAAAACATATACCTAATACGCTTACTTCCCTCAACCTACTTTGCGGTATGGTAGGGATTGTTTTCGTTTTGGACGGAGACATTTCTTGGGGTGCATACTTGATTTTTTTGGCTGCTTTGTTTGATTTTCTGGATGGATTTGTAGCGAGAATCCTGCAGGTTCATTCCGAAATAGGCAAACAACTTGACTCATTGGCTGATCTGGTGACATTCGGGGTACTTCCTTCATTTATACTATTCCAGATGGTTTCGGAAAATACGGATTCTGAAATACTTCCTTATATCACCTTAGTGGTGGGTATTTTCTCAGCTTTAAGACTCGCAAAGTTCAATATAGATACCCGACAATCTGACAAATTCATAGGAGTTCCAACCCCTGCCAATGCATTATTGATCAGCACCTTGCCTTTTTTAATAGATAGGTTTGAAACTTTAGGGGAATTCCTATCCAAACCGGAAGTTCTGATAGCTTTAAGCATTGTGATGTCTCTTCTTTTGGTTGCAGAATTACCATTGATTGCACTGAAATTCAAAAGTTATGGCATCAAGGACAACCTTTACCGTTACCTGACTTTGGTTATTGGCCTTGTCTGTGTTTTAGCATTTGGATTGGCAGGTATTCCGCTTCTGATTATTTCTTATATTGGGCTGTCGGTAGTGGAGGGTTTGAATTCTAAAAATGCATAGTTTCCGTTCACATCTTTGGGTGGGTTTAGTCCTTTTTTTTCAAAGTCAGTTGCTCTTTCATACAGCTACTGCCCAACAGAATTTTTTTAAATTTCCAATCCAGTCAGAGGGGGTCTATAGTATCAGCCTCAATGAAATTAATACTCTTGGCTTTTCCAGTGTTGAAGAAGTATCCATATATGGTAATCACGGGATGCTCCCTCAAAAAATTGACAGTACTATTTTTGAATTACAGGAAATCCCTTCCAAAATTTCAGGTGATCAGATACTTTTTTATGCAAGCGGACCACATGTGGTCAGCCTCTTGGAAGATAATTTTCAGTATTCCCATCACCATTATTCCGACACCTTATTTTACATTATTGGACCCAAATCAAAAGGAAAATCAATAGGGCCTGAACAAGCTTCGGTCACATCCGGAATCGAGGCATCACTTTACAGGGTCTGGAGCAAAAAATGGGAAAATATCAACCTACTAAATTCAGGAAGGCAATGGTACTCCAACCCCATCCCAAACAATGGACAATTGGAATTTCACGTAGAAATCCCCACGGGAAACCTTGAAAATGCCTTTTTCCAAGCCAAAGTAATGGCACAGTCATTTACATCCTCAGCCTTTGCCTTTTCAAATGGTAGTCAAAACTTAGGATCAATTGATTTACCAGCCATCCCCAACACCACTTACGGAATTAAAGGACGGGAAGAAGTTTTCTCAGGCATGCTCACAAATCCCGGAGGCAACACTACCATACGTTCAACTTATTCCACAGGCGATGCAAATGGAAGTGGTTATGTGGATTATATGCTTCTGGCGGTTCCTTATCCTGTAAACCGATTATCTGAGGGTGTATATTTTAATCTGACTGAAAAAGCAATTATCAATTATTCAGGCGAATTGGAATTGTGGAAAAAAAGCAATTCAGGCAATATCAGTCAAATAAAAAATCAGGGCAATCTGGAAAAAGGTGATCTTTTGATAGTCTTTAACCCATCAAGCACCTCGACAATCAGTGATTTCAAAAGAATTGATATCAGTGCCAGAACGCAGTCTATCAGCAGTCCTTTGGTCATCATTTCATCCCCCCTGCTGCTCAATCAAGCAAGGAGATTGGCAGCACACAAGCAGGGCATGGGAATTAACACTACTGTACTTACACCAGAGGAAATCTTCGATGCTTTTGGATATGGAAACAAAGACGTAAGTGCTATCCGGAATTACCTTGCTTTTCATTTCCACAATAGTTCCTCGCTTAAAAATGTACTTCTGTTTGGTAAAGGCACTTTTGACTTCAAATCCAAACTGGGAGGAAGACCTAACCTTGTCTATACTTACACCAGCAGAAACAGCCTAAATCCACTTACCACTTACAGTTCTGATGACTTTTTTGGTTTTTTGGAACTCGGCAAAGGGGAATGGATAGAAAATGCTGAAGGAGACGAAGTGATGGACATAGGTGTAGGGAGAATTCCTGCGATAACACCGGCCGAAGCGCGAATAGCCGTAGACAAAATCATCAAATATGAAACACCGGGGAATATCCCTGGTAATTGGAAAAGAAATCTTGCCTTCCTGGCCGATGACGGAGACAACAACATCCACCTCAATGATGCTGAATCCCATGCCCAGCATATTCAGGAGAATTTTCCTGAATTTGAAATCAGAAAATTATACCTGGACCGCTTCGAACAAGTACGGACGGCAGGAATACAGACTTCCCCAGCTGCTAGGGAAGCTTTAAGAACAAATCTAGATGAAGGTCTTTTGATCCTTAACTACATTGGACATGGGAATGAAACAACCCTGACAGCGGAGAGGGTCTTCACTGTGAGTGATCTGGCAGATTTTCCTGACAATCCCTACCTACCATTGTTTGTCACAGCTACTTGTGAATTTGGCAGACAGGATAGCCCTTTTATCCGATCCGGGGCAGAGGAACTCCTTCTTGCTGAAAACAAAGGGGCCATCGCCCTGCTCACTACAGGTAGACCTGTATTCAGCAGTGTCAATTTCCGGCTTAACAGTGCATTTATAGCAAATGTATTTCAGCGGGAAAACGGTGAAATCAGAAATTTGGGAAGTATTTTCAAGGAAACAAAAAACAACAGCTTGAATGGTCCTTTCAACAGAAATTTTTCCCTGATCGGAGATCCTTCTCTGAAGCTTGCTGTCCCTGAATTACAGACCCAAATCGGAAAAATCCTCAGGATTGATACAGAAATGGAAACCGACACTCTTAAAGCCCAAAAAGCTATTAGGATCAAAGGGGAAATCAAGGATCCCATTTCCGGCTCCCTCATGGCCAATATGAACGGAACCTTTGAAATCAACATATTCGACAAATCACAATTGCAGAAAACACTTGGTGATGAAAGCAGTCCTGTGGAGTTCAAAGAACTAACTTCTATAGTCTTTCAGGGTAAGGGAGAGGTAAAAAATGGTGAGTTCGAGTCGGAGGCATTTATTCCCTCCCAAATTGACTATGCAGATGGGACAGGCACCATCCGGTTTTTTGCCACGCTTCAGGATGGTAAAGAGGAAGCTTTTGGAGCACAGAATATTCCCATTGGAGGCAGTGTGGAAAATCCCCCAAATGACTCGGAAGGACCGATCATAAGAGTGCTTTTTGGAGAAAATCAAGAAGCCCAACCAGATCCGATCAATAGCAGCAGCATTCCTATATACATTTCTCTGGAGGACCAAAGTGGCATCAACATATCATCAGCCGGTATAGGCCAAGATATCACCCTAACTGTAAATGAAGAAAGTCCCAAAGTCCTCAACAGGTTTTATTCAGCCTTGGAAGGATCTTTCAAAAAGGGCCAGGTAATTACGCAAATCCGGGATTTACAGGAAGGAGAAAATCAAATAAGCATAACCGCTTGGGATAACGTCGGGAATGCATCCACATTCGAAACAATTCTGAAAGTCAATGGTATTTCTAATATCCGTATTCTTGAAAGTACCACTTACCCTAACCCGGCAAACAGAAAGAGTTCTTTCAGGATCAGCCACAACAGACCTGGAGAAAATATGAGGTTAAGTTTGAGGATATTTTCTGTATTGGGCAGTGAAATATATTCCATAACTAGGCGTTATGTGGAAGCTAGTCCCGTTTTGGAAGATTTGGAGTGGATTTTTTTCCATGACAAAACCAATTATCCCATAAAAGGAACTTATATTTACGAGTTATCACTTGATTCTGAAAAAGACGGAACTTCAGATCGAAAAAGCGGAAAAATAATCATTCAATGAAAATAGCTTCATCAGCAGTCCTCACAGCGGTCATTTTTTCATGGATTTGTCTTACATCCCTGAGTGCTGTTGCCCAGAATTCTCCGATTATTTCAGGGCAAGATCCAGAGAACAGAGTCATTACGACTGCTGTTCCTTTTCTTAATTTTGCTCCTGATAGCAGGCACTCCGCAATGGGTGATGCCGGGGTGGCTACCAGTCCGGATGCATTTTCTGCCCACTGGAATGCAGGTAAACTTGCATTTGTGGAAAATGACATGGCCTTCTCACTTTCTTATTCTCCTTGGCTGGGCAGGTTGGTAAATGATATGTTTGTCTCTTACCTGACCGGATACAAAAGAATAGATGATGTATCCTCATGGGGATTTGACATAAGGTATTTCAACATGGGAGATATTGAACTTACAGATGGCATAGGAAATCCTCTTGGTGAGTTTACACCAAGAGACCTTGCTATCGGAGGTACTTACTCCAGAAAGCTTTCTGAAAACCTTGGATTGGGAATCTCTGCCAGGTTTATCCATTCCAATCTTTCCGGAAATATCTCATCCGCAGGTGGAGCTGAGAGTAGACCAGGAATCAGTGTGGGAACAGATGTGGGCGTTTATTATTCAAAAGAAGTTTTCCCAGGTGACAAAACCGGGACATTTTCTTGGGGTGCCACCATTACCAATATTGGGCCTAAAATCACTTATAACAGTGCTGAAGACCTTGATTTTATTCCTACGAATCTGAGGTTGGGAACAGCCTATAAAGTAAACTTCAACGACTTTAATTCGATTACATTTGCTTTTGATATTAATAAACTTTTGGTGCCATCCCCTCCTATTTACAGAACTGAAGATGGGGTAATAGTAACCGATCCTGATGGAAATCCGATAATTGAACCCCCAGGAAGAGATCCTAACAGACCTTTGCTTTCCGGAATTTTTGGATCATTTGCAGATGCTCCGGGCGGGTTTAGAGAAGAAATGCAAGAATTAATGTTGTCTTTTGGAATGGAGTATACCTACAACAATGTATTTGCTTTGAGGTCAGGTTATTTCTATGAGAACCCAAACAAAGGAGGCCGAAGGTATTTCACTATGGGTGTAGGGTTTTTGTACAAAGAAACTCTGGCTTTTGACTTCTCCTACCTAGTACCTCAGATACAAAATCATCCATTGGCGGAGACGCTTAGGATCTCCCTTACATACAATATTCCTACAAAATGAGTGTAGACAGAACCACGGCCCCGGCATTTCAGATTCCGGAGCAGATTTCATTTCCTTCCCCAAGCAAAAGGACTCTTCAAAACGGAGTCCATTTGTATTTTATGTCTACACCTGAAATAAGTGCTGTCAAACTTGAGATCAATGCTGATTCCAACAGGGTGACAGGTTTGGAAGAAAAGAAACTGGTCGCCTCCTTTGCCCTTCATTTGCTTACAGAGGGTACCCATACCAAAAACAGCGATGAGTTAGATGCTTTTTTCGACACTTTTGCATCAGAAGTAGAAGTTATCAGCAATTTTGAGCACAATGGAATCGGTCTCCTTACTACGAAAAAACATTTTTTAAAGGTGCTCCCTGTGTTCAGAGAGTTGATGACTGAGGCTGTTTTCCCTGAAAAAGAACTGGCCAAAAGAAAATCCCAAAAGGCACTGAGCATAAGTATTCAGCGGGAACAAAACGGGAACCGCGCCAGTCACCTGTTCAGACAACAGCTTTTTGGAGCTTCACATCCTTTTGGTCAGATATCAGATGAAAAAGATGTCGCTGCCATAGAAAAGAGTGACCTCGAAGAATTTTACAAAGAAAAACTCTGGGCAAACCCGGAGGTATTCCTAGCTGGGAATCTTAGCGATGACGAAGTAGAACAGGTTTGTCAGCTATTGGGAACACTTCCTGTAATCAACACTTTAAGTGGTCATACCCATTTCGAAAACATATCAAAATCCAGATTAGAAGAGAGAAAAGAAAGCTCTCTTCAATCAAGCCTGAGAATAGGCTGTCACCTTATTCCCAAAACCCACCCAGATTATTTTGGTTTATGGGTTTTCAATGTGTTTTTGGGAGGATATTTCGGCAGCAGACTGATCAAAAACATAAGGGAAGAAAAAGGCCATACCTATGGGATTTATAGTAGTATAGGCAGCCTGAGAAATGCTGACTACTGGGTTGTAATGGCGGATGTAATCAAGGAACACTCGGAGGCAGTGATTGAGGAGATCTACCTTGAAATTGAAAAACTTGCATTGGAACCCATTCCTGAAGAGGAAATTGAAATTGTTAGAAATTACCTCATAGGCAACCTGCTTTCCAATTTCAGTTCTTCCTTTGACCTGATCAGCAGATTCAAATCCATACATCAAGCAGGACTGGACTTCAGCTTTTATGAAAAGCAATTAGACTACATAAAAACATTCAAACCTGAAGAAATTCAAGCTATTGGGAAGAAATATCTTCAAAGGTCCAATATGGTGGAAGTAATTGTAGGGTAATTATCATCAGGCCGAACAAAAAACTCCTTTATCTACACCGCGAAACTTGAAAGCTTTTGAAAAACAAAGGAAACATCAAGCTTTGTCTTTGTCCAGGATCTGAAAAAAGTGAATTTAGACCCTTTAATCTGCAACTTTTCAGCAAGCTCTAAAAACCCTTCCGCTACTTCAAAATTTGCAGAAAGCAAGGCTTGCCTCCACTCATAAACCACCCTTTTGGACAGTGCTTCGTTTTCTTCTTTATTTCTGTTCATGCTGGCAATTTTCCAACAGACCTTCAAGGTCGAAGGTAATGTTCTGGAATTTCTTGATTTGTATTGCTCTTTTGAAAAAGCCCCTTCATGTCCGTACTTGGCAACTCCAACGTGATTGGAGAAAAACAGCGGAAACTTTCTTGCCATTCTGACCAGGATGTCAAAATCTTCATATTCCAAGGTCTCATCATATTTTCCCAAAACCCTAAAGCTATCTGCATCCATCATCATTGCTGCTGAAAGAACATAATGGGATGAAACCAATCGCTTGAAAATAAAACCTTCTTCCACCGGATGTATCAATTCACCGTTCCCTTTTCTGGGAAAGAAAGTTTTTTTGTCAGTACCGTTGATTAAATAAGCATCAGAAAAAACCGCTGCGGCTTCGGGGTTTTGCTCCATCTTTTGCACCATTTTTTTAAGATGATTAACCAAAAACTGATCATCGGTGGAAAAGTCTACAAAATATTTACCTGTAGCAAGGTCAAATCCCTCATTGAAACTCTTACAGTAGTTGATCCTTTCAGGTCTCAGTATCAAATGAATGGGAACTTGATCCTTAAATCTACCACACCAGTTTGTCAGGAGTTCAGGTGACCGATCCTTACTTCCATTGTCAATCAGGACGATTTCCAAATTGGGATAGTCCTGCTCCAAGATAGACTCCAATGCCTGTGAGAGAAATTTTTCATGATTATAAGAAGTACAAATTACAGAAACCTTTGGCCAATGTAGGTCATCTAAAGCTGCCTTTTCCATGTATATTTGTTTCTTGTGCAGTTGGAAAACTTGGATTTAAAAAATATCAAAGAATGGTTGGGCACCCCTTCCACCTCTGAAGAGCCAAAATCCACAAAGGATGCTTTTTGTTCTACTGCCAACTTGATGAGATTGACCATAATTAGCTCTCCTGCGAGCTTAACTTTAGTCTTTGGATTGATCGCAGAGAGAAAATAATAAATACTTTTGGAGGTCAACTTTACAGCCAAAGCATGTCCGATATAATCGACTCCCTGTATCACACTGATCACAAAATACCTCTCCGGAAATGCAGATACTTGGCTAATGAGCTGGTTTTCGTCAAAGGATATTTTATACCCTCTGGACTGGTTCCATGCCTTTATTTCATTGAGGAAATTAAAACTCTGAATGTTTCCTACACTAACTTTTAATCCATTTTCTTTGAGCTTTTTATTGTATTTAGCAGAAAGGAGCTTCTGCTCAGCCTTTAGCTTTTTCTTTCCTTCAAAAAAGTGATGGTTTTGTGCATGTACCAACTCAAAGCCCTCTTTTTGAAGAAAATATTGTACTGTATCTGAGTGAGGGGAATAAAGACATGAGGCTTGGGTGATTATCAATTCAGTCCCTCCCTTTTCCTTGACAAAAGAAAGTATGGATTTCAGAAAATCCGAAAATACCTCCGAATTCACAATATGATGTATCCAAATCCCACCAAAAGGAGTTTTAGGAAGTGATTGCGCAACTCCGTCGGAATTTAAAGCCACCTGAATTTCGACCAGCAACTGATCTCTTTTATATAACATACACTCATAATAGGAGCAACGTGAATCTGACTTTATCCCAGCCAAAAAATAATCCTTTTCAGAAAGTCCCCCATCTCTGAAAACAATGCTGTACCCCTTGTCAATCGTTAGTTCTGAGCGCATCGAATATTTTTTTATCTCTAATATAATCCGCTTCCGAATACTCTTTATCAGCAAACACCATTAAAATGGGATTGTTGAGAAATTTAATCTGCTGCCAGTGAAGTTTGGGAACAAAAAGTCCTTCCCCTTCTGACTGAAGTCTAAACTCAAACTTTGCCCCTTTCAAATCTTCCAAAAGCACTTCCACCTCTCCTTGCAGACAAACCAGCACCTGATTTTCTTTTCTATGGGCATGTACTCCTCTCACGCTGCCATCGGGCACTTGGGAAATCCAAAAACTCCTCCTATTTGAAAAATTCTCAAGGTTGGGATTTTCCAGAAATGTAATGTTCCCTTTGTGACTGGTCTTATGCTCTAGGGAAAAAAGGGTAGGAAAGTTTGGTAATAAATTCATGAAAGCTAAATTAAGTTTTTGGGCTCAAATTCACCACTTGCTTGCCCTTTTATTAATTTTGAAAAAGAATCAAATATCATTGGCTTAAGAAACTATAATATTTTGAAAGATACATACTTGACCATATCAACACCATCTGAGGGCTTTTATAAGGAGAAAGGGAGCAAGTTTTTGGCATTTGCCTTTCCGGTATCTACTGAAGACCAAATCAAGGATAGCCTGGAAGAGCTCAGAAAAAAATATTATGATGCCAGGCACCATTGTTATGCTTATATGCTGGGCAAAGATATGGAGGTATTCAGAAGCAATGACGATGGGGAACCTAACCATTCCGCCGGAGACCCTATCCTTGGACAAATCCGTTCTGCCAATCTTACGGATGTTCTGATAGTAGTGGTAAGGTATTTTGGAGGTACCAAACTCGGTGTGGGAGGCCTGATTACTGCATACAAAGCCGCTGCTTCTGATGCCATCAGCAACGCCTCGATTCTGGAGAAAATTGTGTACCGGTCTTTGGCTCTTACTGTAGATTATTCAGAAATGAACGAGGTGATGCGCATCATTAAAGAATTTGATCTCAACGTATCCCAACAGGTGATGGAGCTGAAGTGCACTTTCCATCTTGAAGTACGCGAAAATGATTACAATCAGGTGAGAGAAAAGTTTGACCTCCTACAAGCCCTAGGGCAAATAGAAATCATAAACTGATCATTTATTGAAAAGATCATCCAAATAGCCTTGGTATTGGAGCTTCTTGTAAATTTCGAGGCAAACCCAGGCATCAGTAGCTGCATAAACCATCTGCTTATCCGTTAGCTCAGGAGCTTCCCAGTTGGAGACCTGTTCAGACTTAGAAATCCTGATTTCCATTACCATTGCTGATAGGTTTCTTACACCTACATTGTGAAAGCCCACCTTTTTCAATTCTTCATTCAGGTCAAAAAAACTTTTGGGATGGAATCCAGGTGAAATCTTTTTCAAACCTCTCAAATCATCTAAAACAGCAGCACCGATCTTTACAATGTTCTGATTTTCCAAAATGGATTTAATCTGTTTTGGGAGTCCTAACTGATGCAACCTGAATAGGTAGGCTACTTCAGATGTAGCCAGCTGCAATAAAGAAACCTGATATTGTACTCCTTTTCTGAATGAAGGCCGCGTCTCTGTATCAAAACCTATCAGCGTATTATTACCTAGTTCTGATGCTGCCTCCTCTATTTGTTCTTCAGACTCTACTAAAATGATTTCCCCTTCAAACTGGCCCAAAGGAAGTTCGTTTACTTCTTCTTTACTGATTTTCTTTGGAATCATACTGCCAGTTCATTTTTGATTTCTTCCATTTCTTCTTTAGAATAATAATTGATACCAAGCTTCAAATAGCCGAATAGAATGGTCATAAAGGGTGATATAATATTAAAGAAACAATAAGGTGCGTAAGTCAGGGTTGCCACTCCCAAAACTGAAGCTTGAGTGGCCCCACAGGTATTCCAGGGAATCAAAACCGAAGTTACTGTGGCACTATCTTCAAGGGTGCGGCTGAGGTTTTCACCCTTTAGTCCCCTCTTTTTATATATGTCAGCATACATTCTTCCCGGAACCAAGATAGCCAGGTATTGATCTGAGGTAGTCACATTGAAAAACACACACGTAGCTGCTGTGGATGCGATCAAAGATCCAATGCTGTGAACCTTTTCGATAATGGCTTCCGCCAATACCCGCAACATCCCACTTTCTTCCATTATCCCACCAAAAATCATTGCACAAATGATCAGCCAGATGGTATTCAACATTCCGGCCATACCTCCTGTTACAAGCAGTTCATTTACTACTTCGTTGCTGGTTACTATACTAATTTCGCCATAGAGTGCTTTCATTACCGCTTTGTAAGACATATACAGGAAGGAAACATTTTCTTCATTGGCGATGGTCTGAATGATTCCGGGCTGAAATATTACCGCAAATAAGCCTCCCAATAAAGCTCCCGCCAATAAAGCCGGTACTGCAGGCACTTTTTTGACTATCATCAATATGACCAACACAGGTACTATAAACAACCATCCATTGATGTTAAACTGTTCCAGAATCACAGCTGAAATATCCTTTACCTGATCTACAGAACCTTCTGCTCCTGAAGTAAATCCGATTACACCAAAAATGATCAAGGTGATCAAAATCGAAGGTACCGTGGTCTTGGTCATGTGACGGATATGCGTAAAAAGATCAGTTCCTGCCATAGCAGGGGCAAGGTTGGTTGTATCAGACAAAGGAGACATTTTATCTCCGAAATAGGCTCCTGATAGAACCGCTCCAGCTATAATGCCTTCCCCAAAGCCAAGAGCTTTTCCAATCCCCAGCAATGCCACGCCTACTGTCGCTACTGTTGTCCAGCTACTTCCTGTGGCAATAGATACTATCGCACTTACAATACAAGCTGCTATCAAAAAAATAGTGGGATTCAAAATCTGAAGGCCGTAATATATCATAGCAGGAACTATACCACTAAGCAACCAGGTTCCGGCCAATGCTCCTATCAGCAATAAGATCAGTATACTGGACATGGCAGAGCTAATGGAATTTACGATACCATCCTGAAGCTCTTCCCATTTGATTTTGAGCCTGAAAATCGCGACCAAACCCGCAACCCCTGATGAAACCACCAGTACCATTTGGTTGGAACCTTCCAGTCCATCTGTGCCAAAAATAAAAATATTAACGACCAGGAGGGCTATTAAAAACAGTATTGGAAAAAGGGCTTCCAATACTGAGGGTTCTTTTCGACTAACTGCCATTTACAAGATTTGAAAATTTTGGAAATTTGAAATTAAGAAATTTTTATAAAATCATTGCCCTTCCAGTAGGTTTACGAGTTCAGATGCTGTTTGCCAGCCAATGGCTACTCCCATCCCTCCTAATCGGACAGCAACACCCAGATCTTTGGTCAACAGTTCTACGACCGGTTGTTTGGTGGGCCCAAATGCCATGATACCTGACCACTCCATATCTACTTCCAATGTTTCACCTGGCAATATTATCCTCTCCACAAGATCCAAAAGATAGGTTTTAAGTTTGGGATTGATTCCGTGATCCCAAGTATTTTCCACTTCAAAATCCAGATTTCTACCTCCTCCGATCAATAACCTATTTTCAATATTTCTGAAATACACATATCCTTTGTCATAATGAAAAGCTCCATTCCATGGAATTGTTTTTTTTAACGGTGCTGATACCATTATCATACCCCTTCCCGGCTGAATATCTTTCCCCTTCACTATTTTGGAGGTGAAAGCATTGGTACAGACTGCAATTTTCGACCCTTTGAATTGGACTTTACTCCGATAAACTGGAGAGTTTACAAACACTGTATTGTTTTCATCATCCAACTCCATCACTTCTGAACCGGTCAGGATTTTTATTTTAAACAACTGACAGGTTTCCCAAAGCTGATTAAGAAATTTACCGGAATCCAATTCACCTTCCAATGGGTTGGACACTACAGCAACTACTTCTGGAGAAAAACCAAAACGTCCAGGGACTTCTTCCAAGGTAAAAACATCTCTGCCAAACACAGGGTACAGCAGGGTGTTGATGTATTCAATTTTTTCAATGCATTTTTGTTCTTTAGCGGTAATCAGTTCATAACCTCCATTGTCCTGATAGCCCAGCCCCTCATCACCAAAGATTGATCTTATGAATAATAGTCCTTTATAGCGCTTTTCAATAAGGTCTTTGACTTCCTGTACTGTCAAAGTATTCATGTCGTCAATGATTTCCGTAAGACTTCCAAAGCAGGCAAATCCGGCATTTCTAGTGCTGGCTCCGCTGGGGAAAATCCCTCTTTCCAAAACCAAAACACTCGCATAAGGATTGTTCTTTTTAAACTGTATGGCCGTAGAAAGACCTACAATTCCACCTCCTATGACAATCAGGTCATATTCCAAAAAACTTCTGGACTCCCAAAAACTCAACATTCGGACTAATTTTTAAAGATAATTTGAAGCCTATTTATTAAATTCATCCTGATAATCCAACAAAAAGCTCCAATAGCCATGAGAAAGATAGATACTTTGCTTCACGAATATGGTCTCAGCCATCAGAATGAGACAAACAAGACCATACATTGGATTTGTGTTCCTGCTATCTTTTTCAGCATAGTCGGCCTCGTGTTCAGCATACCTTCAGGACAATTGCAAAGTCTGCTTCCGTTTTTAGGCAATTTTGCGAATTGGGCCACCCTGGTTCTCATTGTGGTTTTGTTCTATTATGTCTCCCTTTCCCCTCCATTGGCTTTAGGTATGTTTTTCTTCTCTGCAATTTGCCTGGCGCTGGCCAATCTCATTCACTTGATTTCCCCCATTCCCTTATGGGCAGTCAGCATTTTTGTTTTTGTGCTGGCCTGGGTTTTTCAGTTTTATGGGCATAAAATAGAAGGCAAAAAACCATCTTTTCTTAAAGACCTGCAGTTTTTGATGATAGGCCCTGCTTGGCTGATGCACTTCATCTATAAAAAACTGGGATTGGCTTACTGATACTTTTTTAAAATATTAAATTGTACTTTTAAGGCTGTTTTCAATTTGTAATTAGCGGATTTTATATGCTTGAGTTTGTTTTGGCAGCAATGGAAATCCCAATGCTGTCCGATATAGTACTGATTTTCGGTCTGGCCACTTTGGTGATTTTGGTCTTTATGAGATTCAAAATCCCAACTATTATAGGATTCTTGTTTACCGGGGCGCTCGCAGGACCTTATGGACTTTCAGTAGTCAACACTTCCACTACTGTAGAAGTGCTGTCAGAGATTGGCGTGATCCTTTTGCTTTTTGTAATTGGGATGGAGTTTTCCCTAAAAAGCCTCATGGCCATCAAGAAGGCTGTATTTGTGGGTGGTGCTTTACAGGTGTTTCTCACCATATTATTTACGACCTTTATTTCCTATTTCCTGGGATTCGATTGGGAAGTAGCCGTCTTTATTGGCTTTTTGTTTTCTCTTTCCAGTACTGCGATAGTCCTGAAACTATTGCAGGAAGGTGGACAAATGAATACCATCTCAGGCAGAACAACCTTAGCCATCCTGATTTTTCAGGACATTGTGATTGTCCCATTGATGTTGTTCACTCCTATGCTGGCAGGTGAATCGGACAATGTAGCGCTTTCGTTGTTTCTCATGGCCGCAAAGGGCACCGGGGTGGTAATTCTGACATTGCTAAGTGCCAAGTACCTGATCCCGAATTTGCTCTTCAGGATAGCCAAAACAAGAAATGAAGAACTGTTCCTGCTTTCTATAATTGTGATCTGTTTTGCAGTGGCCTACCTCACCAGTCTATTGGGACTTTCCCTAGGTTTGGGGGCATTTTTGGCCGGTCTTATCATTTCCGAATCAGACTATAGCCATCATGCAACAGGGAAAATCCTCCCATTCAGGGAAGTATTTCTTAGTTTCTTCTTCGTGTCGGTAGGTATGTTGTTTGATATCACATTCCTTTTCAACCATATCCTGGTCATTTTGGGCCTGACCATTCTGACATTTATCGTAAAATTCGGAACCATCGTAGCCGCAGTTTCTGCCATTGGCCAGAAGACAAAAGATGCTTTCATTGTGGGCTTCTCTATATTCCAGATCGGTGAATTTTCCCTCTTATTGGCAAAGGAAGGACTAAGGTATGACCTCTTGGATGCTGAGACTTACCAGTATTT
This sequence comes from Arthrospiribacter ruber, assembly GCF_019343195.1. Lineage (GTDB taxonomy): Bacteria > Bacteroidota > Bacteroidia > Cytophagales > Cyclobacteriaceae > Arthrospiribacter > Arthrospiribacter ruber. Next base: position 111,823 of record NZ_RPHB01000001.1, on the reverse strand, counting down.
CCTGGCTATATCCATTCTTTCTATGGCTATTACTCCATTTGTACTAAAAGCCAGAGAAGATTTGACAAGGAAGCTTCTTGTCATTCCTTTGCCGGCAAAACTGAAAAAAAGACTGTCCAAATCACGGACAAACACTTCTGATCCTTCATTGATCGAAAAGGAGCTGAAAGACCATTTGGTAATCATAGGCTATGGGCTCAACGGGAGAAACCTGTCCAGAGCGGCAAAGTCTGCACAGATTCCTTATTCCATCATTGAAATGAATCCAGTGACTGTGAAGGAAGAAGGTATGAAGGGCGAGCCTATCATGTATGGAGATGCTGCCAATGAATCCGTACTCGAGCACGTCAATATAAATAAGGCCAGAGTTGCTGTAATAGCCATTTCCGACGCAGAAGCTACAAAAAGGATTATCTCGGCCATACGTCACATGACCCAAAATCCTTACATCATTGTGCGAACGAGGTATGTCAATGAAATGGAAGAAAACCACAAACTTGGAGCAAATGAAGTGGTTCCTGAGGAATTTGAAACTTCCATTGAAATATTCAACAGGGTATTGACAAAATACCTGATCCCAAGACATGACATTGAGGAATTTACGGAGGAAGTGCGCTCACATAATTACGAAATGTTTAGGCTTGGAAGTGAAAGCACTGCCAGCAAGGTAAAGTTTGATCTCCCTGCCATCAATTTTATCGGAGTCAAAGTGGAAAGAGACTTTGGAAGCATCATCAATGTGCCGCTCAAAGACGCTGGGATCCGTGAAATGCTCGGGGTAAACATTGTAGCCATCAAGAGAGGAAGCAGGACCATTTCAGAAATAACAGGTGAGGAAAAACTCAAACTCGGAGATGTGGTATATGTAGTAGGCAAACCTGCTGCCTTGGAAAAATTTGAAGAAGAAGTAGAAATCCACGATTAATTTCACTCCAGAAAAGTATAATTTTTCAGCCTTAGGAGTGACCTTTGGTTGTAGGGAGAATGGATATTGTCAATGACGGACTTCTTCTCCCTTGCGGTCAGTCGCCAATTGAGAGAGGCTCGCAGGATTTCTTGGGTTTCAGGGTTGAAGACTCCTTCCTGATCGGCCAGTCCTCTTTCCTTCAAATATTGGAGCGTGGAATACTCAAACTCAATTCTATCCATGGGGAAACCAACGGTTTCTTTCATCCTCGTAAATAGGACCTCATTGTGCAACGTCTGCACATTATCCCAATTGATATAAATATTTTTGAGTGGGGTAAACAACTTCTGCATCACCGTAAGTGCCTGCTTACCTTCTATTTCGGAAAATTTTTCAGAATCCCTTATGGTCAACAATAATACGCCTGAGGTATTTTCCGAAATCCAATCCTGAAATACATGTATAAATTTCAGAGCATCCTGAATCCCAAAATTATCCGACAATCCCGAGTCCATCACTTCCATCCTTGGACTGGAAGGTAGTTGTATATTGGGTGTGATAAAAGGAAATGTGGCTCCCATCCTCAAGGCGGATATGAACCGGAGTCCTTGTGCATCCTGGGCATAAAAAAACCGCTGAAAATCCACCCCTTGGCTTTTTTCATCCCAGCCTTCCGACTTAGTCGGAGAAATGCCCATGTAGGAAATTGGCTTTGGTGAAATGTACAGCTTTCTTCCATCATTTGTAATTAAGGGAGTAATCAGCAGCATTGGGATTTTTGATTCCCTTTCCGGTTCTAAATACGCTGACAAAGGCTTATCCAATACTTTATTGGTATTGATATTAAGCTGTTGCTCGAAAGAAAACCCTCTATCTTTCAAATACTTTCGGTTATTGTAAGTAAAATATTGGCTTCTGATCAGAAGGTCGTTGACGAGAAGTGTGAAAATGATTGGGTTCAGGTTGTCAGAAGAAATCTGGTCCAGGAAGCGATCGTCTTTGGGGTGCAAAGATGCGTCAGATTGGCTTTGCAGATACAGTTCTCTATAGAAAGCCGCTCCAATGATCCCTCCAGAAGCACCTGTGATCAGCTGTGTATGCTTTGTCAACTGCCCATTGGAAACAAATTCCGCTTCCTGAAGTACCTTTAGTGTCCAGAGAGCAGCCCTCTGCCCTCCTCCACTTGTGGTTACAAAAACCATTTTGGGCTTTTTATCTGCTGGAAATTTTGCCCTCCAGTTTTCCAAAGTTTTGATGGTATTTGCCTTATCTTCTTCAATATTGTCTGAAAGAAGAGTGGCATTGATGGTTTCCAGCTTGTATGATGCAAGATCTCCTTCGTAATCCATTCCAAAAGCAGTATGAGGCCTGTTAAGGAAATCCGAATTGGAAAAAAGATTGAACAACACAATACCGGCTATAGCGACGGGCGTAGCCCACTCCCGCAGCCAAAAAACCACTGCACCAACCAACATGGTCAGAATGGACAAAAGAAGCATGAAGCTAGCAGCAGCAGGCAATTGCAAGAGAGGTATTTCTCTGAAAAAACCCAAGATAAAAATCAAGCTTATCAATGCAGTCTGGATTACCACCATATTGAGGTGATTCTGATCAAAAACACGCAATAGCTGCCTGCCTTCAAAAGCAGACAAGTCACTCCTTACCATCCGGAACCTTAGCCTCAAATCCAGATAATCAACAACCTTGTTTGTGGCTTTTTTGGACTCTTTTATCCGCTTGAGCATATTGGCCCTGGAAATTTTCGTCTTTCTGAGCCTTTTTTCAACATTACCAGCAAAAAGAACAAAGAAATCCTTATTGGTAAATCTGAAGTAAATAAACAAAAAGGCGAAAGTCAGTGTACTTCCCCCAGCAAAACCCAACAGGTAATGTACTACTGTCCAATTGGACTCATGCTCATTATCCAACTGAAAATTGATAATGGCATAAATGTAACAAATGTAAAACACCAATGGGATCAGACCATTATTGATACAAAACTGGATAAATGGCCTGGGAATTACCGCCAAAAACCTAAACTTGGCACCATCAAGGATATAAGTGGTCATATGGAAAGCCATGGTAAATACGGCCAAAGCAACCCCTACCAAAAAGAAGCTTTGCCAAGAAACCAAATTTAGGTATTCAGGGTCCAAAAAGAGATACGGAATCCCAAGAACAGAGCCCGAATGCTGAAAGATGATCAAAGCCAATAAAACCCAAAGAGTTACTAACAAAAGGTTTTTCCTTAAGTGCAGCAGCAAAAGCTGTATCGGAAAGCTATAAATTATTTTTTCCCACATAAATTGATATTCCCGGATAAGATAAGGGAATTTTAAAAGAATTCTAAATGCTTAATTTTCATTGTGGCTTAAGGGGATATCTCTTACCTTCGCTACCTCAAATAGTAAATACAGTAGAATGAGAATTTGGTTTTTGTGTAAGGTAAAATATGCCAAGGAAAATGAGCAGGGTTTGCTCAAAAATGTCTCTGAACAATACTTGGTAGATGCTGTGTCATTTACAGAAGCAGAGGCAAGAATATATGATATGCTGGGATCGACTATTAGGGGCGACTTCCAGGTCACGAATATCAGTAAAAGTAATTTCGTGGATGTATTTCCATACGAGGATATTGATATTTGGCATAAATGTAAGATCACTTATGTAGTAGCAGATGCCGATAGTGGCAAGGAAAAGAAGGTGACCCAATACATGCTTGTCACTGCTCACGATGTCAAGGAAGCTTACGACAGGATCCACGAAAGCCTGAGTAATATGTTGGTAACATTCAGAGTTCCTGATATTGTGGAAAGTCCGATAGTAGAAGTCTTTCCTTATGAGCATGACGATGAAGAATTGTTACCACCTCCACCGTCTCATCTCAAGCCATTGAGTGAAGTGAAAGCAGAACAGGAAAGACGGGAAGAAAGTCGAGCTGCCAACCAAACTCACAGTACTGATACTGAGGAAGAGGAAGAAGCAGAATTAATTGAATACAATTCGGAAGATGACGATAATATAGAGAAGGAGCTTTAAACTCCTTTTCTTTTTTCAGAACAATCTTGGGTATTTAAACTTAGTATTGATATTGCCGTTAATAATGCATAGTTTTCGGATATGAAGTTGCTTATTTCCACGATATTACTCATTCTTGTGTTCCAAACTGGATTTGCCAAAGATCCAGCTGAAAAAACCTTTTTGATTATTTTTGACAAATCTGAACTGAAGGAGCTAAAAACCAGTCCTGAGTATATTGAGCTGAGCCTAATGTCTATTTTCAAAACAAAGGCCTATACCGGAAATTCAGATGCTGCCATTCTTGTCCAAGTTCCTTATGGCAATATCGATGAATGCCAGTTGGGAGATATGTTTATCAGGCTCAACAGAGAGCGGATTGTTTCCCTTAACGAAGTGGCGCTTAAGATTGTAAATCTTGACCAATCCAAAGCAATGTATGAAAATCTGTTGGCCTCTTTTGAGGAGAAAAACCAAAAAGTAAAAGCCAGATCCAAGCAGGGAAAAGCTATTTCTGCTGATTGAAATGAGCCCCACAATTGTATTTTTCCAGCCAAAAGCTCCCTTCTGCCCTTTGGTGAAGTAAGTAAAGGCCCAAATTTTGGTGTCTGAAAACATCCATATACCGAAGATCATACCCCAAAAGCACGCTCAACAAGACTCTCATTGCCCTTCCATGCATACAAACCAACACCAATTTCTCAGGTTGTGATAAAATGTAATTGATCCCTCTCCTCAGCCGCTTGGCTACAATTATAGGGCTTTCACCACCTTCAATGGCATACTCGAGGTCTCCTGATGACCACCTTTCCAACATATGGAGATAATATTGATTTTCCTCTGGAGTCATCGGAAGCCCTTCATATTTCCCCCAACTGATCTCGTTGAGGTCAGGCACACCCTCATGTGGAAGTCCCAAATTCAGAAAACCTTCGACAGATTGCTTGGTACGCTGCAAGCCAGTGTAAAATATTTTTTCAAAAGGCACCTCCTTGTAAGCCTCAAAAAATGCCCGGGCCTGATCTCTTCCATTTTGATTTAAAGGTGCATCTATACCACTTCCCTGCACCACTCCTTTCAGATTGTAATCGGTCTGACCGTGTCGGATAAGGTAGATTTTTTTAGTTACCAACTTTACTTATTTTTGCTTCAGACTTCAAAGAAAAAACTTTTATCCCGTAATCCATGATATTTCCTCCAAACCTTACTGTAGATGAACTGAATAAATGGGGCAAAAACACGATGACAGAATTTTTGGACATCCGGTTCACTACCATAGGAGAGGATTATCTTGAGGCTACCATGCCTGTAGATTCCAGAACCAAACAACCTTTGGGACTGTTACATGGAGGGGCTAATGTGGTGCTGGCAGAAACACTGGGAAGTGTTGCCGCTACGCTTACTGTAAACAAGACCACCCAATATTGCGTAGGCTTGGAGATCAATGCCAATCACCTTGCTTCGGTAAAAGAAGGAAGGGTAAAAGGCATTACCAAACCTATTCATCTTGGTAAAAAAACCCAGGTATGGGAAATTAAAATTTATACAGAAGAAGGAAAGTTGAGCTGCATCAGCAGAATTACCATGGCCGTGATTGACCGAAAATGAAGATACAGACTTTAACAGAACAAAAAATAACCAGTCTTGAACAATACCTCTCCAGCCTGATTGCATTCAGCTTGGAGCAAGACTTTCAAATTGCAGTATGGAGAAAACCCAACGGTAATTTTCTGGAAATCCTGATAGATAAATCCAGTACAACCAAAAGAGTGGACATACACCATTTGGAAGAGCTTAAGCCTGGTTTTATAGCTCATCCCTTTGAAGATCAGAAGGATGAAAAAGGCTTTTTTATAGAGGCCGACAGTTATTTCAAAATTGATCTTCAAAGATCCATTTCAGAGCAATCCCAATACCTCGAACCTCTCTCACAGCTGTTTGAGAAAGCAAATGGTAATTTTCAGATCAAAGCAAGTTTTGTCAGTGAAAATGCCTCGGTTCAAAGTAAAACTTCAGAGGAATGCTCAAAACAGGAGTTCATAAATCTTGTCAAATTGGGAATTGAAGCCATTCAAAATGGAGAATTGAATAAAATCGTACCGGCAAGGATAAAGAAAAAACAACTTCCCCAAAACTTCGATCTTGTATCGGTGATCAAAAAACTGATAGACGCTTATCCTAATGCTTTTATTAACTTCTTCCATATACCGAAAGTAGGCACCTGGATTGGAGCTTCCCCTGAAATATTGATCCGGACAAGAGGAAATGAATTTTACACCATGTCCCTTGCCGGAACACAAAAAGCCCAGGGAGAAAATCCTTTGAAAAACGCAGCTTGGACACAAAAAGAAATCGAAGAACAGGCATTAGTCAGCAGGTATATTGTGGATTGTTTCAAAAAAATCAGACTGAGGGAATATGACGAACATGGACCCAAAACGGTACTTGCCGGAAATCTGCTTCACCTGAGGTCGGATTTTAAAGTTGACATGGAAGCAACCAATTTCCCTCAGTTAGGATCAGTGATGCTGGGTCTGCTTCATCCTACCTCTGCGGTTTGTGGGATGCCCAGAAAAGAAGCCTTTGAATTTCTCAGCAAGCACGAAAGCTTTGACCGCTCTTTGTTTGCGGGATTTATAGGCCCTGTAAACGTAGAAGAAGAAACATCCATTTATGTCAACTTAAGAACGGCAAGACTCACCAGTGAACTGGCCATTTTATATGCTGGAGCAGGAGTTACGGAAGATTCAGATCCTGAAAAAGAATGGGAAGAAACCGAAATGAAGTGTGACATCATAGGAAAGCACCTTAATTAAACCTATGCCTTTACAACCTATAGCTGACCTCGTTTCCATTTGTGTAAAACAAGGAATTACAGATGTGATATTATCTCCGGGGTCGAGATGTGCACCCATTTCTCTGGCTTTTGTAAGGCATCCTAAGGTACATGCCCGAACCATTTCCGACGAAAGAAGCGCAGCCTTTATAGCTTTGGGCATGGCTCAGCAGTCAAACAGACCCGTTGTATTGGTATGCACTTCAGGTTCCGCAGCTTACAATTATGCTCCGGCGGTAGCAGAAGCCTTTTTTCAACAGATACCACTGATCATCATCACGGCTGATAGACCTCCCGAGTGGATAGACCAATGGGACGGGCAGACCATTAGGCAGACTAATATTTACGGCCAACATGTCAAAGCCTCGTACAACTTTCCGGATGAATTCGGTCATCATGATAAAATCTGGCATGGACACCGGATCTGCAATGAAGCCATCTTGTCTGCCATGCAATTCCCTCAAGGTCCTGTTCACCTCAATGTACCCTTAAGGGAACCTTTCTATCCTGAAAAGGGGGAGTCATTCGAATTTGACAGAGAAGTGAATGTAACAAGCGGGGTAAAGACGCTTAGCACCTTTGCAGATGAAACCAAGGAAAAATTCAAAGAAAGACTGGCGAATTTTAAAAGGGTGGTCATAATTCCAGGCCAACAAAGGCCGGATAAAAAATTGGCCGATCTTTTAAATGAAATCGCTTCTTCAAAAAATGCAGTCATCATCACGGATACCATTTCCAACTTTCAGTCTGATGTATCAGTCAATTTTCATGATCATTTTATTTCAGCTGAAAAGTTCAAAGACCAATTGGAGCCTGATCTGATCATTACTTTTGGAAAATCCATCATTTCAAAAGGACTGAAACTCTTTTTAAGAAAATCAAATGCCCAACATTGGCACATTCAGCCAGGAGGATATACGCCTGATACTTTTCAGAAATTGGGTAAAATCATTCCTTGCAATCCCTTAGATTTTCTGGAAAACATCAAAGGATTTCTACAATCAGACCGTGATTTTGTAGCAGCCTGGTCAGAATTGGACCAAAAAGTAAGCGCACATCTTCCGCCTTTGGTTTCGAGTGCAGCTTTTGGAGAATATAAGGCCATATCCTCATGTCTCAATTTTATCCCCCATCACGCAAAGTTACACCTGGCCAACAGCATGGCTGTGAGGTACGTGAACTTCTTGGGAAAGCGTCCACAGGAGATCATTTGCAATAGAGGCACCAGCGGCATTGATGGCAGCAATAGCACAGCTGTAGGATGTACTTTCACGACCAAAGACCCTGTAGTCCTCATCACCGGAGACATGGCATTTTTCTATGACAGAAATGCTTTTTGGCACAATTACGCCATGCCCAACTTGCGGATTATCTTGTTGAACAACCATGCAGGCGGGATTTTCAGACTGATAGAAGGCCCTTCCAAACAACCTGAGCTGGAAGAGTACTTTGAGACAAAACAGGCCTTAGAGGCTTCCTATTTGGCAAATGAATATGGATTCGGGTATTTCAAAGCGACAGATGAGCTCACCTTGGAAGAAGGGTTAAGGGATTTTTTCAAAAAATCCATCAAACCTAAGATTCTTGAAATCATCACAGACAGCCCAAAAAATGCTGAGGTCCTGAAAAAAATCAAATCATCACTCAATGAGATACTATAAAAAATCCCAGTGGCAAATTGCACCGGGATTTTTTTTATGAAAAGAAGGCAAGAGATCAATCTGCCTGAAAGACCCTCACGTAATCCACCACCATACGCTGTGGAAAGCGTGTCGAAGCATTTGGGTATCCGGGCCAGTTTCCACCTACCGCTACATTGAATAAGAAGAAAAACGGTCTTCTAAATTCGTCCAACGATTGAGGGCGAATATCAATCTCGTGGTAAGGAACATTGTCCAGCAACCATACGATTTTCTCTGCATCCCAAATGATGGAAAAAACATAAAACTTATCGTTGAAAATTCCATCCGTCAAAGTCTTACTTCCACCAAAGTTTGCATAGCTGCCATTATTGTCCCAGTGTACTGTTCCGTGTACCGTATCATCTCTGCCGGACTGACTACCACCGATCATTTCCATTATATCTATTTCTCCACATGCAGGCCAGCTTACTTCTGTGATATTGTCACCCAACATCCAAAGTGCAGGCCATATTCCTTGCCCCTTGGGTAGCAAAGCCCTGATGTCAATTCTTCCGTAAGTAAAAGATTGCTGATCTTGGGTTTTGATTCTGGAAGAAGTGTACTCTTTTCCTCCAAACCTCTCTTCCTTCGCTTCAATGATCAGGTAACCGTCTCTTACGGTTGTGTTTTCCCTTCTATAAAACTGGGACTCATTATTGCCCCATCCGCACAAGTTGGGACAGCCATCACCCAATTCATGCACCCAATCCGAAGATAAGGCATCTCCTTCAAACTCATCCCTCCATACCAAGCTGTATCCAGAATACTCCTCAGGACTTATAAATCCCTCTTCAGGAATCAGACCTCCAGCGATTTGATCTGCTATAGTCACTGAAACTGATTCAGATATAAAATCCTCTTCAGTGGTATGGGCTTGGACGGTGATTACATATTCTCCGGGGTCACGATAGGTAAAACTTGCCTGATTGCCCGTAACTCTTTGCGGCCCATCATTTCCTACGCCAAAATCCACCCGAAAGAAATTCACATTTTCTGCCTGAAAAGATACAGTAACACGTCCCGATTCAGTCTGCTCCAATTCTACATTGAGATTGGAAGGCAATAAGACTTTTTGGTCCACTTCTTCCTGACTGCAGGATTGGCCAATCCAAGCAGTCAGGAGAAATAAAACCATAATTTTAAATTTACTCATTAGAATGATCATTTTTATTCGTTTGGCACCAAGACGAATGTCCACCAAACGGATCCACTATCAGTAATATCAATCACCAAAGTCAACTCTTTTGTTTCTTCATCGTAATCCGCTACAGTGTAAGTAACGGATGCGTTGTTATTGGGAGGACCTTGGGTATATTCTCCACCATTGAATGCTTTTGGCAATACAATGAATGCCCCGGTACCTGTCACAGTGATTTTAGGGTTGGTATTAGCAGAACCAGCAGTAAATTCAAAGCCATGTGTACCTGAAGCCCAAGCTGCACCAGGAGTCCCATCAAGATTGGACTCAGGCTGGCAACCTTCGGATTCAAGCCCCATGTAGAACTCACCGAAAATATCTCCCTGAGCATCATATTCAAATTCTCCATCAGAGGAGAAGATAAACAAATCATTGAACAAACATTCACGTTCCTCGGAGATATCTTGACCATTAGGAAAAAACTCATCGCTCATTGGTCTTGGACCCACACCGAATGCTCCTGCAGCAGGCTTTAACTTCCACGTTTTGGCACCTTCACCAACTAAATCGCTTAATGTAAAGTTCACATCTCCAGTTTCCGGCTCTTCTGGCTCAGGAGCCTCGCCTTCCATTCCTTTTGGAACCAATCTTACATACCAAGCCAGCTCTTCATTGGCTCCGTCTACAAACCTTACAAACAACTCGTTTTCTTCAATGTTGATAATTTGGTAAGTCCTTGTTCCAGCAAAATAACCTAGGAAACCTCCTTCTGAAATAGTCAATACAGGATACCCGCCATCTTCTTCCTGAAGTGTCCATGTAAGATTATCGGGTGCAGTATATGGGGCGGAAAGGTCACCTACGCCAGGATCAAAAGCGTCTGGAAAATTCCCTCCCTGCTCTACATTTAGGTAAACCAACCCATTGGTTTCCATAACAAACCTGGAATTTTCCAGCTTGAAAGTATATTCATCTGTATACATACCGCTACCCTCCTTTTCCAAAGCCCTAGCTGCATACCACTCAGGGAAATCACCAGCATCTGAGGAAGGATTAGGCCCAACACCGAAGTGCCCGTCTCTGTTGGCATCTACTACCCAGGTTTTACCATCTACCTGTGAAAGACCCCCAGTAAGGAATGAAATTGTAGGACTATCAAGTAGGCTTGGATCATCCTGCGCAATTACTATATCCTGCGAAAATTCCGCACTTCCATTGTTATTAAAAACGGTCAGTTTTACAGTGTAAGTACCAGCATTCGGATACCTTCCTTGCGCAGTTCTACCCTCTGCTGTAGAACCATTTCCTAAATCCCATTGCATTAAGAAAAATTCCTTGTCAGCTGTGAAATTGATCACATTGTCACTTTCCGAGCTTGGCGAAAAGGTAAACCTGGCATCTTCCGAAGTCGGCGGTGCGTCCTCAAGGTTGGTATCCTCGACGCATGCTGCCACAAATAAAAAGGACAGCAAAATCATTAAATAAAATCTGTAATTTTTCATTTTAATTTATTTGGTTAATTAATATCCTGGGTTTTGTCTCCAATTGCCACCTGCCAAGTCAATCTCAACTTGCGGAATAGGGAATAGCTCGTGCTTCCCCACCTGAAAACCTTGAATGTTTTCTGCTGCCTTGCCAGTGCGGACCAGGTCAAAAAACCTGTATCCTTCTCCTGACAACTCCAATCTTCTTTCTTGAAGAATATCCTCGACCAGTGCTTGTCCTGAACTATTAATAGCAGGCATACCTACCCTTTCCCTCACTTTATTCAGCTCGGTTCTGGCACGACCATCATTGCCTGTCCTTGCAAATGCTTCAGCAGCCATCAAAAGCACATCTGCATAGCGAATGGCCCTGTAGTTTAATGGACTTGTAAGGTCATCATCAGGCAGACCTCTCTCATCAAGTCTTTTTATGTATTTATTATTGTAAAATCCTGTGTGTCCACCTCCACCTCTGGCATAGGTAATGTTACCCGAATTGGGAAGGGAAGCGATAAAAGCATCTATATCCAGCAAAGTCGCTTCACGTCTTGGATCATTTGGGCTAAAAGCATCATATAAGTTCCGGGTTGGTAAATTGTAGCTGTTCCCATCTCCATAAAAAGGCCCATTGTACTGCCTGATGCCATGGAAACCTACCGCCAGATTTCCCTGGAGACATACGTAGCATCCATAATCTCCACCCTGCTGTCCGGAATATTGAATGGTAAATACATCCTCATTTACATTTTCATTGATTACATAAAACATGGTAGAGTAATCTGCGAACAGACCATAACCTGCCTGATTGGTATTGATCAGCTCATCCAAAACCGAAGCGGCTTCCGAAAACTTCTCCTGATAAAGCAAAACCTTACCTAAGAGTGCCATGCTTGCCCCTTTGGTAATCCTTCCTACTTCGGGCTGCACCCAAGGCAAAACTTCTATGGCGATAGCCAGATCACTTTCAATCTGAGCATAGATTTGCTCTTTCGGTGTTCTTTCAGATCTTGAGATTTCACTTAAAGAAATCCTTCTATCCACGATCAAAGGCATGTCGCCAAAGTAAGTCACCAAAGTGAAGTAATAGTATGCCCTTAAAAAATGGGCTTGGGCGAGCAACTGATTTTTCCCCTGAAAATCGAGTTTATCCTGAAATTCAAAAATGTAATTTACCCTTGCTATTCCCGTATAATTGAAACGCATCACATCCCTCAGCTCAGCATTTACTCCGCCATGGGTCATGTTGTCTATTTCATGGAGGCCTTGAGTGTCGGTCACACTTTCTCCACCGGCTATGGAATTGTCTGAGGCAATTTCACCGATGAAAATCTGTAGGTAGGCAGTTTGCATCAGGTCATATGCCCCTATCAATGCCCTTTGAAAGTCCTCTTCAGTATTGAAGAAGTTTTCAGCATCTTGTGTAAACTCAGGATCTATGTCCAGCAAACTATCGCATGAGGACATCAGACCCGCACAAATCAGTAGTGTTGTAAATATTTTTTTCATTTCCTTAGAATCTAAAATTGACACCTCCCATTATGGTTCTTGCTTGGGGATAAATCCCATTGTCTACCCCTGCAAAAAGAGGGTTGGCTGCGCCCACATCAGGATCGAATCCCATGTAATTGGTCAAAGTGACCAGGTTGTTGGCCGCTACATAGAAGCGCGCGTATTGAATCTTTAATTTGCCCGTTAGAGATTGGGGAAGGGTGTAGCCCACCTGCACATTTCTCAACCTCGCAAAAGAACCATCTTCCACATAAAAGTCTGAGAACACTGTATTTCTGGTCTGCCCTGTAGTCAGTCTGGGAACTGTAGTGGATGTTCCCGGGCCAGTCCACCTGTCCAAGTTATAAGCCAACTGATTGGCAAATGGCTGCTGTCTCTCATAGTTTCTGATGATATCCTGACCTAATGCTGCATAGATATTGGCAGAAAAATCAAAGCCTTTGAAATCTACCCCAAAATTGAGTCCCATGATAAAATCAGGAATCGGCGAGCCTACAAAAGTCCTGTCATTGTCATTTCCGAAGCTGATCACTCCGTCCCCATTTTGGTCAACATACCGAAGGTCACCTGGTCTGGCACCGGATTGACTTACCGGGTTACTGGCTACTTCTTCTTGGTTTTGGAAAATCCCATCCGTCTGGTAACCTACAAAGTATCCGATCGGAAATCCCTTTTCAAATCTTGTTACGATATTGCCTCCTACTCCAAATCCGGCTCCCGGTATAAATTCAAAGCCTTCAGGCACCCTGGTCACCTCATTTCTAAGAAAGGTCACATTATAATCAACCCGGAAGTTGACACCTCTTGACCTTTGGGAAGCATAGCCAACTTCCAGCTCAATTCCTCTGTTGGTCACGTTTCCGGCATTGACTACCGGAGGGGCACCACCTGCTCCATATGAACCCAAAAGGGCAGACACTTCCGGTTGAAACAACAGATCTCTGGTATCTTTGATAAAGTAATTGGCGGTGAAATCAATTTTTCTAAAGAGCGTAAAATCCAGGCCTATATTGGTTTGATAGGTTGTTTCCCATTTGAGGTCTGGATTGGAAGTAGTGCCAATTGCAGCTCCATTTACAATCAGGCCGTCAAATACATACCTTCCCAAACCGTTGAGGAGCCCTCTGTACCTGAAAAGTCCGATCTGGTCATTTCCGGAAATACCAAAGCTGGTTCTCAGTTTGAAAAAATCTATAAAATCAACATTGAAAAAAGACTCTTCAGAAATCAACCAAGCACCGGAAACAGCCGGGAAATATCCGATCCTGTTATTGGGGCCGAAATTGGTAGAGCCATCTCTCCTCATTATAGCGGAGAAAAGGTATTTGCCCTGAAAATCGTATTCTCCTCTCAAAAACACTGAAGTCAGCCTCTGTCTTGCCTGAAATGACCCCACATTATTAAGAAATCCTCCTGGAGCCTGATTGGCAGAAATATCGGCAAGTTCAAAATCATTGTTTGGAATATTGAAACCGGTACCGTTTAAGCCCAGGCTTCTATTGCCCAGATAGGAAACACCGACCATTCCCCTCACCCTATGGTCTTCTTTGAATACCTTGTTGTAATTAAGAAATGCTTCAAAATTATAGTCCAAGAAGGTATTTCTGGACTCATTCACAGAGGCACCTCTCTCGATTTCAAGTTCTCCAATATTGATGATTACAGGATCTAGATTGGCATTGCGGGCCGTATTGGCAAATTTCCCTGTGCCATACCACACCAAGGGGTTGAAGACCTTGGAATCTACCAAGGCAAAATTGTACCCTGCACGTCCTGTCAGACTGAAGTGCGGATTGATATCATAAGTGATCTCTTCCTTGCCTACAAGCTTATTGACAAAGGTTTCATTGAAAGTATTTTCCAGCTGGGCCACAGGGTTGATGATATCATTGACCCTATCGAGGTAAGAGTATCTGTCACCGATAAAAATCGGCTCTGTAGGATAAGCATTGACGGCATTGAACAAAACCGAACCTATTCCTCCCTGTGCGATCCCACTGCTTTGCTCATGCGTGTAAAGCAATACATTGGTCAGTCTGACTTTTGGAGCCAGCTCAGTAGTGAAGTTGATTCTTGCATTGTATCTCTCAAAACTCGCCTTCGGACCTCCGACTATTCCCTCTTGGGCAAAGTAAGATCCTCCTATAGAGTAGGAAGTTTTTTCCGATCCTCCCGTTACAGTAAGGTTATATTCCTGAATAGGAGCTTCCTGAAAAACAGCATTCTGCCAATCCGTACCTACTCCAAGATTGGGATTGGAAAAAGGAGCAGGTTGCCCACCGGCTACAAAAGCTTCATTTTTAAGAATAGCATATTGACTCGCATTGAGAAGGTCTAGTTGTCGGGCGGTCTGTTGGACTCCGTAATACGCAGACATGTCGACATTTGCCTTACTATTGAGCTTACCTTTTTTGGTTTCGATGAGAATGACACCATTAGCTGCCCTCACCCCATATATACCTGCAGTACCATCCTTTAGCACATTGACTGATTCAATGTCATTAGGATTAAGTGCATTCAAGCCTGCTGCATCATAGATGACACCATCAACGAGAATGAGAGGATCATTGTCACCAAAAGTACCTATCCCCCTGATCCTGATATTGGAGGTTCCTCCGGGCGCACCAGAATTGGTAGTTATGTTCACCCCGGCAATCTGACCTTGAAGGGCCTGATCTACACGGGGCATGTTCATTTTGGTAATACTTTCACCTTTTACTTGTGAAACAGCCCCAGTAAGTTCCTTTTTGGTTGCAGTACCGTAGCCTACCACGATTACTTCTCCAAGTGAGGTAAGTTCGGGTTCCATCCTGATCTCAACAGGCACACCGGGTACAGCCCTTATTACTTTGGACTGAAAACCAACATAACTAAACCTTAATTCATCACCTTCATTGGCATTGATTTCAAACTCTCCGTCCAAATCCGTGATGGTTCCTGTAGTGCTGCCTACTTTAAGTACACTCACACCAGGGATAGGAACTCCTTGCTCATCAAAAACCTTTCCGCTCACACTTGCTGATTGTGCATGAAGCGCATGGCAGCAAATAAATGCAAGCAAAAAACTCAATACATGTTTCATTTATTTTGGATTAAATTGATGGGCCAAGCTGGAAAGAAATGAAAGGCAAACAAAAAATCAGGATACATCAATACTACTACAAAAGCAAAAATCTAATTTCTCAAAAACTCTACAAATGAATTAAAAAATGGCCTTAAAAGAGCTATTAAATCGATTACATGAAATTTAAAAACACACACATTCAGATAAAATCACTACTACAACAAATTTTTGTTACCTTCATTTTTTCATATCAAGGCTTCTGATGAAAAAAATAATATCAATAGTTTATTTCTTCCTTTGCTACACCTCTTCAATGGCCCAAAGCATTGAGTTAGGACTGCCCTTTTACAAATATTTTTCCAGTCAGGAATACAGCGGAGGAATCCAAAACTACGGGTTCGCTCAAAATGAATCCGGGCTAATATATGTAGCAAACAATTTCGGGATGCTGGAATATGACGGGACAAAGTGGAATAGGTATTCACTTCCCAACAGTACCAAAATACGTGATATCGTCATTGATGATCAAAACAGGATATTTGCAGCCGGTCAAGGTGAGTTTGGATATTTTGCTCCAGGAGAAAAAGGATACCTAGAATTTCTATCGCTGATTCCAACGCTTCCCGAAAATGAAAGGAACCTTGAAGAAGTCTGGAAAATCTTCAGGATGCATAATGCCATCATATTCTGTACCTTCAACAAACTCTTTGTGTTTAGGACAGATCTTCAACTAGAAAACATCATTGAGGCGGAATCCCACTTCGAAAGCTTTTTCTCACACAACAATCAATTGCTTGTCCACGATAGAGGCATAGGGCTGAAACGGCTTCAAAATTCAACTTTGGAGCTGCTCAAAAATCAAGGAGAATTGTCTAACACCTATGTATCAGGCATTGCTGCAGTCGGAAAAGACGAAAGGCTAATATTCACCAGAGACAAAGGTATTTTTCATTACAATGAAGCGGAAATAAAAAAATGGGCTCCTTCCAATCTTAATGAGATCAAAAACATCAATCATGTTCTAAGGCTAAGAGACGGAAAAATAGCTTTGGGTACTCAAAATGACGGGATATTTATCATAACAGAGGCTGGAGAACTGACCCTCCACATGGACAAAAGCCATGGACTGCACAATAATACTGTACTGAGTCAATTTGAAGACATCAGAGGTAATCTATGGATCGGACATAGCAATGGGATTTCCCTTTTGGAGCTCAACCTCCCATTCCGATTGATCGATCAGTTTTCCAATTTATCAGGAACAGGTTACGATGCTTTTGTGGCAGATGACATGATCTATTTTGGTACCAATAATGGGGTATCCTACCTTCCACAAAATGAAAAAGGAGAATCAAAACTGATCAGCAACACCAGCGGACAGGTCTATCAGATCAATTCCATCCAAAATCATATTTTGGTAGCCCATAATGATGGAGCATTTGAAATCAATGGGACGCGGGCAAGAAAAATCACCGATTACCAAGGGGTTTGGAATTTCCTCCCCCTCAAAGACCATCCAAACCTGATTGTCAGCGGCACCTATACAGGACTGGTTTTATTTGAAATCAGAGATGGGAAAGTGGAGTTTCTGCGCAAGCTCAAGGGTTTTGATGAATCCTCCCGTTTGATGCAACAGGACGAAAAGGGCAATATCTGGATGACCCATGGCTACAAAGGTGTTTACAAGCTTCAACTATCAGAAGATCTACAGTCGGTCAGCTACGAGTTTTACGGAGTGGATAAGGGTCTGCCCACAAATCTTCTAATCAGCGTATGGAAAATCAATGACAGACTGCTTTTTACTACTGAGTATGGGATTTATGTGTACAATCATGCAGAAGATAGGTTTGAAAAAGATGAATTTTTCCGACCTTACTTTGGAGATGATTTTTTGATCACCAGCTTACTGGAAGACCCGCTTGGCAATATTTTCTATATTGGAGAGCAGGAAGTAGGAGTTTTAGAAAAACAGATAGGTGGTGGTTTCCAAAAGAAGCACCAAGTTTTTAATAAAATACTTCCTTTTCTCAATGATGACCTTCAAAACATCTCACTTCTTAGGGGAAATGAAGCCCTCTTTGCCGGGAATGATGGATTCATTTGGTTCAAACTGGATAGAAACTCCCCTGCATTTCTTCCTGGATTTCCT
Organism: Arthrospiribacter ruber; assembly: GCF_019343195.1. GTDB lineage: Bacteria > Bacteroidota > Bacteroidia > Cytophagales > Cyclobacteriaceae > Arthrospiribacter > Arthrospiribacter ruber. The sequence continues at coordinate 94,036 of NZ_RPHB01000001.1, read as the reverse complement.
ACAATCATCCGCTCAGTGTACCAAACTGGGGCATCTGACTCCCTCATTTTGATGAACAATCACCATCAAAGTAGGAATGTTCAGTTGAAATTGAAATATGAATTAGCTGATCTGAGGTTTGAAGTGGCCAATCCAGTGCCCAATCAGGAAAACGATCTTGAGTTTCAATATTGGCTGGAAGGATTTGAAGAGGGCTACGGAGAGTGGACAGTCCGCAAAGACAAGTCCTATACCAACCTAAGGGAAGGCAAGTACACATTCCATGTTATAAGCCGTGACCTTTTTGGAAATGAAGGACAGGAAGCCATTTTTGAGTTTGAGGTAATGCCTCCTTGGTACAGGTCCACATTGGCATATTTCATTTACTTTATCCTAACTATGGTGGCCCTATATTTTATCTATAAAACCATAGAAAAGAGATACCAGAAAAAAACAAAAAAGATAACAGCCGAGCAGACGCGTCAACTCAAGGAAAAAGAGTCTGTCCTGGTAGCTTCTCAAATGGAAATCGAAAGGTTGAAAACCGAGAAGTTGGAATTTGAGATCAAAAATAAAAACAAGGAGCTGGCCTCAGCCACCATGCACCTGATCAACAAAAACGGATTTATAGATCATACCAGGACCCATTTGACATCCATCATCAAAAAAAGTAAAAATCAGGAAGTCAAGAATGAAATCCAGAAAGTCATCCACAGCATAGAAAAAAACATCAAAGGTGATAAGGAATGGGAGCAGTTCGAAATACACTTTGATCAGGTTCATGGGGATTTTATGTCCAGGTTCAAAAAAAGGTATCCGGACCTTAGCCCACAGGAGATCAAACTGAGCGCTTACCTCAGGATGAACCTTTCCTCCAAAGAAATTGCTTATCTGATGAATATTTCGACCAGAGGAGTGGAAATAGCCCGCTACAGACTGAGGAAAAAAATCCAGTTGGAAAGACATGAAAACCTACAGGAGTTTATTCTTAAATATTAAAAAAACGGCTTAGCCCCTTAAACCTCTTTTAATTTAAAAGCCAGAAAAAGACCTAAACCCAAGAGCCCTACAAAGACAAACAGCATTACCTGCACCCCGAAAAAGGAAGAAAAACTCCCCAAGCCTGCAGCAAGTAAGGTGAAAATCCCGATCATAGTATTGGAAAGAGAGACATATAAGGGCCTTTCTTTTTCAGGAGCAAAATCCACAAGGTAGGTCTTCCTGCTCAGTCGGGCGCCTCCATGGGCCATCACCTGAATCAGGAAAAGGGCTGCAAAAACGTAAATGTTTTGCAAACTATCCGGCCAAAAAGGAAATAAGGCCATCAGCGAAATATTGACCATTCCAAGGACAGAAACCCATACCATCAGCTTGCGGCTGGACTGATCTGCAAATCTTCCCCAAAATGGACTGCTCACGATATTGGCAATACCTGCCGCGATTACCATGATTCCCAGATTATTTACTTCACTTCCCAATTCCTCTTTACCCAAGACCACGAAAAAGGGCTGTGCCAAAGGAATCGCCATCAGTAGCCCCCGGGTAAAAATAAAACGGCGAAGGTTGCTGTCTTCCTTCCAATACTTCCATGCATTTTTGATCTCATTTACCGGTGACCTGCCTCCTTCTGTGGCCCCCTTTTCTTCCGCAATCAGTGAGAATAGCAAAGCTGAAAGTATCCAAAGAATAGCTCCTCCCATTACCAACCAAAACAAAAGGTTCTGATCCTGTTCTCCCTCCAAATCCTGTAGAATATATACGCCTCCTATTAGGGTCAGAATCCCGCCTATAGTCGATCTCATGGCCAAGAGCTGTCCTCTTTTCCCTTTGGGAACGGTCTTTCCGACCACATCCTTGAAACTGATACTGGCTACACCGCTGGCCAAGCTAAAAATCAATAAAAGGCTTAAAATTGAAACACCTGCTGCACTCCCCTCTGTTCCCAAAACCACAAAAGCCATAGCGACCAAAGCTAAAGCCTGTACCAATGCAGGAATCACCCAAAACCACTTTCGGATGGCATAAGCTCTGATTTTAGCAGATACAAACAACTGCGGCAGCAAGGACCCGGCATCTTTGATGGGTACCAATGCTCCTGTAAAAGCATTGGGCACACCCAAAGCAGACAAGATCCAAGGTAAAGTAGTCCCGGGACTGACCAATTGCTCTGCAAATTTGGAGAGGGCTCCACTGAAGACATTTTTGAAAAAATTTCCCGGAGTTTCCTTACATGCCCTTTCTGAAATTGCCTCACAGGCCCGTTCTTCTCCTTCGTCAGTAATAAGTTCGTATGCTTTGGAAGCTAAAGTTTGCTGCGACATGGTCAAAAATATAAAACCTTTCTTTCCATCAATAACCAGAGGAAAGAAAGGTTGTTAAGATTTTATTTTTCAATGCTATTAAAGTATGGCAGGTTCTTTACCAAAAGAGTTGTAAAATTCGTCTGGGGAAAGCTTTTTGTATTCCTGATAAATCAAAACCACCAAAGCAATCTCGAATACGGTCAAAAAGATCAATCCTGGAATTGCAAATACTACAAACATAAAGCAAATTCCTGTCACGATCCCAATTGCCCCGACCACAATGTAGCAGGCTCCTTTGGATCTGGACAATTGCAAAAATGCTGCAGCAAAAAGCACGTACAGTACTCCAGAGATCAGGGATCTTAAAATCAATCCGGAGACAAGGTCTATGCCAAGCCAGTAAGTGACCACGTCTTCCACTAAAACTATAGCAGTCCAGACGATCAGCATTACGGCCATAACCTTGAGCATGAGATTGGAAAAAAGCTGACCCAATTTATGGAATCCTAAGGTGAAGATTGTAAACAAGACCAGAATGGAAAGCTTCAGAAAAGCATAAAAGAAGCCAAAACCCAAGAATGCAAATTTCTCTCCTGCTAAAAGCTGTATGTCCATTACCGACTCCACCATGGCAAAAATCAGATATATTATACCCGCAACAAATGCCCACTTCAACCAGGGAAGAAGGTCTTTGTAACTATCTGAGCTTTGTTCGGTATTTTCTGGGTGATTCACCTCCGAAGGTGAGACTTCCAACGCTTCCAAGATCGTCTTTACGGTGTAGGACCTCGGCATCACCTCCCCTGCTTCTATGCGCTGTATGGTTCGGACGTTGATATTGCACTTTTCTACCAATTCCTCTTGGGTCATTCCTTTGGCCTTTCTCCACTCTTGGATTTTCTGGCCTAGTTGCGGTTGTTGCATGTTGTGAATATTTTGTTTGACCATGGCAAGTTGGTTGGATTCTTACAAATATAGCCCGAAAAATGGGAGGATTTCACCCGACATTTGGACGGCATTTGATTGAAAGACACAAGATGTGAGACAATAGACACTAGAAAGACCATCTAGAAATTGAAATATGCTTCGCGATATAAAATAGAAATAAGCCTCCGCCGATATATTGGGAGCATGTAAATAATTATAAGAATAAATATCTGGATAAGGAAAAAAGAAAGATGATGCAACTAATCAACATTCACACATTCAACTAATTGCTCTCACTTCAACTTTGCGAGCGTTGCGTTAATCGTTGCGCCCATTGCGTAAAACCTTAACCTAATCTCATTAAGAAAACTATCCAATTTGGAACAAACGTTCATACCCCACTACCCTCTTAAGCTTTTTATCCAAAGTCCAAAGCTTCAATTCATTTAAAAACAACACCTCTCATCAGCGATTCAAATCTCTTAATTCCTGAGCAGAGTATTTAAACTCTAAGGGCTCACTCACAATCGAAGCTCCTATTTGCTTGACCTTTTGAGAGCGGATGTATGAAATTAAGGCTACCTTCAAAGGCTCTGTTATTGTATCAGCTTTAGAAAGCTCCATAGCTTCTTCAATCAATTCTTGGGAAATTATCGCTGTAACTTTCATAATATTAAGTTTTTACAAAAAAACGATAATGTATCGTATAGAGGCCGAAAATTTGACATTTTTTTCTTCTCTCTCAACTTTAGCATCCCAAGCAAAACTCTAAATCAACCCTAAAATCTTCGCCAAAGAAACCTTTACTTCGGCCAATTCAAGTTCTGTAAGTACTCCAACTTTCTTTACAAACCTTCTTTCAGACAAACTCTTTACTTGAAAACAATCAGCAAAAGAGGCTTTTGATAATCCATTGAGATGATTAGGGTATAGGAGAACCATCCAACTCTTTTGTTCCTTAGTCCCATCGGTCAACGGAACAACTATCTTCAAAGGCAACACCCCAAGGGAATCATCATTTACAATGATTGCTGGCCTGGTTTTTTTTATTTCTTGGCCAACTTGAGGTTCAAAGTTCACCAGCCACACTTCTCCATTTTTCATCATTCAATGATTTCTGTATCAATATCACCCCATTCCTCAACTTCTTGCTCATAATATGATCTAGTCTCAGGATCAGAGGCCTCTTTTTCCATTTCTGAATAAATGGACTTTTTGTTTTTTCGAGCTTCCTCAATTTTCACCTGAAATATGGATTTAGAAGCTGGCCTGATCATAATGCCATCACCATGATCTTCAATTACTACTTCAGAAAGATCATATTTATCAATCAATGCTTTGGGCAAAATAATCCCACTACTATTCCCGATTTTTCTGATTTTTGCTTCCATATTCAAATATACGAATAAAGTAATAACATGTTATAACTTTCATAAGCACACGAAAATTTTATCACTCTACTTTTTTTATTGTATTTCGAAGAGCATTTTTCAATATCCATCAATATCGCAGCGCAAATATCTCTCAATATCACTATTAATTTATATCAACCCCAACACCTTACCCAAAGCCGCATTCCTATTCCCCTTTTTCCAAACGGCATATAACTCCGTTTTTTGCTTGATTTTATCCAGTTCGATAAACTTCACCTTTAAATCATACCCTTGTTTCAAGGATGTGGGCACTATGGCCACCCCCAATCCAGCCTCCACCAGTTTGAATATGGTCAGGGCATGGACAGACTTATGGGTGATTCGTGGTGAGAATCCCTTATCCTCACAGAAAGGCATGGATTTGAGGAGGAGAATTGAAGGAAAAATTTAAAAAAAACGATCAATGAGTATTCAACCAAATCATAATAAATAAATCATAACAAAACAAAATACGACCTATTAAGCTATAACATTAAAATAAATCTTATAAAATTAACATATTAATAAAATAATTTGAAAGAATTAGTTGTATCTTAAATACATATTTTCAACTCTAGACTTTAAATTCGATGAAAACAAAATTCCTTTGCACTATGCGTGAATCCGCAGTTTTAGGTACTGCTTTGGTTTTGATAATGGGGGGGGTGTCAGGATAACTTAAATGACCATCCTCTTTCTATTGAAGCGGAATCTTCTAAAAAATTAGATGATGTTAGAGATGGATACTAAATACATAAATTTAACACTGTTCCTAATTTTCGGATTTGGTAAAATTGACTTATCTGCGCAAAGCCAAAAAGAAGTGATTTTAGGTATAGAGCTAGGCCCGGCTATGCAGTTTGGAAATATTGATCAAAGTAATTTGCAGGGTTTGACTTTGAAAAATACCCTCAATCCACAGATCAGATTTAACGGGTATTTGGAATTAAGTGATAACCTTAGGCTAAAGACAGGTTTGGGCTTAATGACTTACAGCACAAATATTGCTTTTAGGGAGTTTTCTGATCCGGTTTTGATTAGAGAAGTATCCAATATTTCACTTGGCCTGGAAAAAGAATTTCTAAGTAAACGTAAATTAAGACCATTCTTAGGATTGGATATTTTTGTCCAATCCAGACCTAAAATGAATAAGGTAGAATTTAATTCTTCTGAAGGCATAAAACTCATACCTGCCAGTGAAACTCAAAATATTTTGGTGAATCAGGGAACAGTCACTGTGTCTTCCTCATCGGTTTTCTTATACCTTACCCCATCAATAGGCTTCAACTATCAGTTGAGCAATAAAATCATTGCCGGTTTAAGCGGAACCTACGGATGGAACCTCACTGACCCATTGATAATTTTTGATTACAGCACCCTTACTTTAGGAGAGAGAAATTACAGTTTTAAGGGCAGTTATTCAGGAGATTTTCTTTCAGTTCTAGTTGGGCTTAAATACAGATTGAAATAACAATTTCTGCGTTTTCAGTCAACAGTAGAGGCCTTAAAAAAAATTAGAGAAATAAGATATGAAAACCAAATTTTTAGTGCATCACATAGTATAAGTCCTTGGTTTTCTTTCATTTCACTTGGTTATGAGATTAAGATCAGATAATTGGTCCATTCATATTAAATCCGTTGACTTAACATTTTTAGTCAACGGATTTTTCATTATTTTCATTTGTTAAATTCCTAATTGTAATTTTAAACGGGCACTTGTTTCACTACTTTTATCTATAATATTTCAAACAATATCTATCAATATCACTATTAATTTATATCAACCCCAACACCTTACCCAATGCCGCATTCCTATTCCCCTTTTTCCATACTGCATACAGCTCTGTTTTCTGCTTGATTTTATCCAGTTCGATAAACTTCACCTTTAAATCATAACCTTGCTTTAATGAAGTTGGTACGATGGCCACACCCAATCCAGCCTCCACCAATTTGAAAATGGTCAGAGCATGGACAGACTTATGGGTGATGTGCGGTGAAAATCCCTTATCCTCACAGATAGACATGATCTTGTCATAGTAAATGGAGGAATAGTCCTGAGAAAAGAGGATAAAATTTTTCTCCTTCAATTGCCCTATATGCTTGAATTCATGCTCCGATAAAGGATGCTCTCTCGGCAATACCACCGAAAAAGTATCCTGATGGACCATTTTCATTTCCAAGGATTCCGGAACCCGCGCCAACCGTACAAATCCCAAATCCAGCTTATCCTTCTCCAACATTTCGATCTGCATCGCATTGCTGAGTTCTTCCAAAGAAGTCTGGATTCCGGGATAAGTTTGGGAGATTTTGACGAGGAGCTCAGGAATTACTGTATGAGCCGCAGAGCCTAGAAATCCAACCCTCAACTCCCCGATGTTACCCGCAGCAATTTCCTTCAGTTGGGTTTTAGTGAGTTCCAGGTGATTGAAGATGTAGTCTACTTCAGCTTTGAGGAATTGACCAGCAGCTGTGAGTTCGACTTTTCTCTTGGTCCGCTCAAAGAGTTGTACTTCCAATATCTCCTCCATCTGCTTGACCTGACGGCTGAGACCTGGCTGGGATATAAATAATCGCTCTGCAGCCCGGCCAAAGTTGAGTTCTTCGGCTACGGCGCGGAAATATTCGAGGTGTCTTAATTCTATAGTCAAAATCCAAAGTTTTTGATGTCACAAAGACACAAAGAAAGGTAATATGGGCCACAAAGGCACTGAGGCACTAAGAAAGATTTGAGTGGCCACAAAGGCACAAAGACACTAAGAATATTTTTATATGCCACATGTCCTCTTAGGCATTTGGCTTACGGAAAAGATAGGACTAGGTATTGCCACCATTTCATTTATTAGGTTGGTATTTATGATTTTTGGTTTAACCTTTATTCAATTTTCTTCGTGCCTTTGCGTCTTAGTGGCAATACATTTAATTACGAAACCTCCTTATCCCATTCTTTATTAATGGTACATTAAAGTTTCTCAAATAACCAAGGGATAAACCTGTCAATTTCAAATGACTGATAATCTGAGCTTCCCAAACAGGATTTACTTGTTCTACTGATTTGATCTCAATAACAACTTTATCTTCGACCAATAAATCTAACCTCAGACCTTCATCAAATTGTATTCCATCATACTGAATTGGAATAGTAACTTGTCTTTTTACATCCAAACCTACTTTTCTCAGTTCATGCGCCAAACAAACTTCATAGATTTTTTCTAAAAGCCCGGGCCCAATACTTTTATGGATGATGTAAGAAGCATTTACAATACACTTTCCTATCCTTTCTTCTTCAATACTGAGCGCATTAAATTCAATTTCATAAAAGTTTAAATCATTGAAACCAAAATACGACTGCAAATTAATAGACCCAAGTATTACTGTGAATTTAAACGTTTATTTTTAAATAACCAATAGTTATTATTAATGCATGAAATTGGTATTTATAATTATGTTTATAACTGACTATTTTTGAATTTCAATGCCACGAAGTCACGAAGGCTCAAAGAATAATTTCTAGGTATTGGTATTTTCTAGCCATATTTAATTCGTAGTGCCTTTGCGCCCCTGTCTGCATTCAGGCAGGTTTGCAGCAAACCAAAGTACAAATCTTAGTGCCTTTGTGCCATTGTGGAAAACCAAAATAAAAATCTTAGTGCCTTTGTGCCTTTGTGGCAATAAACCAACAAGACTCCTATGAAAACCTTCCAATACGCCCAACAACACCTCACAGCTTCCATTGCCCTGGGAATTGCCAGAGGGGAAATGAGAGGTATCCTTACCCCTGAGACACGGGAAAAAGTTAAATCCAGTGCTGCTGCGGTTGAAAAAATCGTAGCCAATGGCCAACCTGTCTATGGCATCAATACCGGTTTTGGGCCATTGTGCACTACGCTGATCTCACCCGATCAGACCCGTAAACTCCAGGAGAACCTGCTCAAAAGCCATGCAGTAGGTGTCGGTGAACCTATTCCTGTGGAGATTTCCAAGCTGATGCTGATCCTAAAAATCCATGCATTGGCAAAAGGTTTCTCGGGAATTCAGGAAGATACACTGGACAGAATGATTTGGCATATTGAGCAAGATATCATTCCCGTAGTACCCAAGCAGGGTTCCGTAGGTGCATCAGGTGACCTCGCTCCTCTCTCCCACTTGTTTTTGCCGCTGATAGGATTGGGAAAAGTGCATGTAGGTGGAAAATTACGCTCGGCAGCCGAAGTCCTCCAAGTGCATCAGCTGTCCCCCATCCACCTAGGCCCCAAAGAAGGTTTAGGCCTGATCAATGGTACGCAGTTTATTGCAGCGTTTGGAGTGAAAGTTCTAGAGCGCTTTTATAATATCCTTGCCCATGCAGACATCACCGGTGCCATGATGCTGGAAGGATTGTTGGGTTCGATCAAGCCATTTTCCGCAGAGCTCCATCAGCTACGGCCCTACGCAGGTAATCAACATGTAGCGCAGACCATCCTAAACCTCTTACATGAATCTGAGATTGTGCATTCCCATGCTACCTGTGCAAGGGTTCAGGATCCGTATTCTTTACGCTGTATGCCGCAGGTGCATGGCGCTTCCAGAAATGCCTGGCTGCACCTGAAACAAATCCTGGAAATTGAAATCAACTCTGTGACTGATAATCCTGTAGTCTTTGACGAAAACCACACCATCAGCGGCGGCAATTTCCATGGGCAGCCAATAGCCATGCCATTGGATTATGCTTGTTTGGCCGCATCGGAAATCGGGAACATTTCCGACCGTAGGATTTACCTTTCCTTGGAAGGTGATACGCCAGGAGTTCCCAAACTACTATTGAAAGAAACCGGCCTGAACTCAGGATTTATGATCCCCCAATACACTACAGCAGCTTTGGCTTCCGAGAATAAGGGGCTATGTTTTCCTTCCTCTGCTGACAGTATCCCGACTTCCCTAGGTCAGGAAGACCATGTAAGTATGGGAAGTATAGGAGCCAGAAAAGCCTTGCAGGTCATCGAAAATGTGGAAAAAATACTCGGAGTAGAACTATTCTGTGCTGCTCAAGCAGTGGATTTCCATGCACCTTTGAAATCCGGGAAGATCATGACTGCCCTCTACGAACATGTGCGCACCAAAATCAAGCATGTCACCGAAGATCAGCTTATGTATAAAGATATGGAAACTGCCATTGAGATCATCCGAAGTGGGGAATTGCTTAACTTGGCAAGGGAGGTTGCTGAGAAAGAAGGATTGGAATTGGAGACGCAATGGTCAGGGGATTTTGATAAATTTTAAAGAAAGCCACAAAGTCTCCAAGGCACTAAGAAAATAGCGGGTAAATATTACTTGGCAATATAAGATGCGAGAAATCAGAAACAAGAAGGAAGACAGTTTTCTCTATCTTACAAAAGATTTTGCGACTTTGCGGCTTTGCGAGCCAAATACCAAAGCTTTGTGTCTTTGTGCCTTTGTGGCAATTTAAAAAATGAATATGCAAACCATCAAACATACCTTCATAGGCCCTATCCGGCAAGCGGTTACCATGGCAGGACTTCCCTTGAAAGGAGCGCTTAAAGATGAACAACTGGAGATTATTTCTGAAGCAGGTATCCTGATCAAAAATGATAAAATCCATCAGGTCGGTAACTATTGGGACCTGTATCCCGAAGCACAGTCTATCGGGGCAGAAATGGTGAATCTCAAAGGCGATTTTGTGGCATTACCCGGCCTGATCGACTGTCATACACATATATGTTTCGGTGGTAGCCGTGCCCAAGACTATGCCATGCGGAATGCAGGCAAATCCTACCTGGAAATCGCCAAAGCAGGTGGAGGTATCTGGGATACGGTCACACAAACCCGCAAAGCCAATCTAGAAAAGCTAGTTCAACTGACCCTTCAGCGAGCCAACAGGCACCTCAAAGACGGTATCACCACCATTGAAGTCAAAAGCGGTTATGGCCTCTCCGTAGCCGAAGAACTCAAAATGCTCCGAGCCATCCAAGAAGCCAATGAAAGTACCTATGCAGACCTTGTTCCAACTTGTCTAGCTGCCCATATCCCACCTAAAGACTTTCAAGGAACCCAAAGGGATTATTTGAAAAGCATAAGTGAGGAAGTTTTTCCTGTTTTAAAGGCAGAAGGTTTAGCCAATCGAATTGATGCATTTATCGAAGAGACTGCTTTTACTGCTGATGATATCCATTCTTATTTCCAAAAAGCAAAAGAAATGGGTTTTGACATCACCGTGCATGCAGACCAGTTTCATGCTGGCGGTTCACTAGTAGCAGTGGATTTCGGAGCCATTTCAGCAGACCACCTAGAAGCCAGCACCGAAAAGGAAATTGAGTTATTGGCAAGTTCAGACACCATAGCAGTAGCCTTGCCTGGTGCCTCCATGGGTTTGGGTGTAGCCTATACTCCCGCACGAAAACTACTAGATGCTGGTGCTTCCCTGGCCATCGCCTCTGACTGGAATCCAGGTTCGGCCCCCATGGGTGATTTGCTTATGCAGGCTGCTGTTTTAGGAACTTACGAGAAACTCAGCAATGCTGAAATTCTCGCTGCCATCACCACAAGAGCCGCAGCCGCACTCAACCTCCACGACCGAGGACAATTGAATCTAGGTATGTTGGCCGATATCGTTCTTTTCCCTACCGCTGACTATAGAGAGATTACTTATCAGCAGGGAAGGTTGAAGCCGTCTAAGGTATTTAAAAGGGGAATAGAGGTGTAATTGATATAAAGCTGATATTCGATGGAAATATAGTTGAAATAAGCCTGTGGCGAAATATTGTGGAAATAAGTTCTCCTTGTCACCTCGACGATAGGAGAGGTCTATTTTATCTCAGGTTGGCAATAGATTTCTCCTGGCGTCGAAATGACAAGTTGAAGCCCAATTCAGTAGCATTCATTAATTCTTAATTCAGCATTTTAGAATCCAAAACAAAAAAATCAAACATGACCTTCCAAGACCAAATAACCCAAGGCATACCCTCTACCCTACCCTCTAAGAAGCAACCAAATCCTGATTTTTCGCATGCACCTAAGCGAAAAGATATTTTGAGTGCAGAAGAGAAAAAGTTGGCGGTGAGAAATGCGCTTCGCTATTTCCCCAAAGACTGGCATGCGGAACTGGCAAAGGAGTTTTTTGAAGAGTTACAGGAATACGGAAGGATCTATATGTACCGATTTATGCCGGACTATGAAATGTTTGCCAGGCCGATTTCGGAATATCCAGCCAAAAGCCAACAGGCAGCAGCCATCATGCTGATGATCCAAAATAACCTGGATCCAGCAGTGGCCCAACATCCGCAAGAACTAATTACATACGGTGGAAATGGGGCTGTTTTCCAAAACTGGGCCCAGTACTTGCTCACCATGCAATATTTGTCTGAAATGACAGACGAGCAAACCCTCCACATTTACTCTGGTCATCCAATGGGACTTTTCCCTTCTTCCAAAGATGCCCCAAGAGTCGTAGTCACCAATGGGATGATGATCCCCAACTATTCCAAACCTGATGATTGGGAGAAATACAATGCGCTCGGCGTCACCCAATATGGACAGATGACCGCAGGTTCGTATATGTATATTGGCCCTCAGGGAATTGTGCATGGTACGACCATTACGGTAATGAATGCTTTTAGAAAAAAATTAGGTGCAGCTATCAACCCCAAAGGAAAGGTCTTCCTGACCGCAGGTTTGGGAGGCATGTCAGGTGCCCAACCCAAAGCAGGGAATATCGCAGGCTGTATCACCGTATGTGCAGAAGTTAACCCCAAAGCCGCTCACAAAAGACATGAACAAGGTTGGGTAGATGAGTTGGTAGAAGATTTGGATGAATTGGTCTCAAGAGTAAGAATAGCACAAGAAAAACAGGAAGTAGTCTCCATCGCCTTTCTGGGCAATATAGTGGATGTATGGGAGAAGTTTGACGAGGAAAATATCACCGTAGAATTGGGTTCCGATCAGACTTCCCTGCACAATCCTTGGGCCGGGGGATATTATCCTGTGGGTTTGAGTTTCGAGGAAGCCAATATCATGATGGCCAATGACCCAGAAACTTTTAAATCAAAAGTTCAAGATTCACTCCGTCGACACGCTGCAGCTGTAAATAAACATGTGGCCAAAGGAACCTACTTTTTTGATTATGGCAATGCTTTCCTACTAGAAGCCTCCCGTGCCGGGGCTGAAGTGATGGCTGAAAATGGTAATGATTTTCGATATCCATCCTACGTACAGGATATTTTAGGCCCTATGTGTTTTGATTATGGATTTGGTCCCTTCCGCTGGGTTTGTACCTCGGGCAATCCAGAAGACTTAGAGAAAACCGACCGCATCGCTATAGAAGTCATGAAGAAAATCAAAGCCACTGCTCCAACAGAAATCCAACAGCAGATGCAGGACAATATCAAATGGATAAAAGAGGCTGGGAAAAACAAGTTGGTGGTGGGCTCACAGGCCAGGATCCTTTATGCTGATGCTGAGGGCAGAATCAAAATTGCCCAAGCTTTCAACAAAGCTGTTCAAAAAGGCGATATTTCCGCACCGGTAGTCTTGGGCAGAGATCACCACGATGTCAGCGGCACAGACTCCCCTTTCCGGGAAACAAGCAATATCTATGATGGCAGCAAGTTTACAGCAGATATGGCGATTCACAATGTAATCGGAGACAGTTTCCGTGGTGCCACCTGGGTTTCCATCCACAATGGAGGCGGTGTAGGCTGGGGCGAGGTCATCAATGGAGGTTTCGGTATGCTCCTCGACGGTACAGAAGAAGCCAATCGCAGACTTCAATCTATGCTGCTTTATGATGTGAACAATGGCATTTCCCGCAGGGCTTGGGCCAGAAACGAGGAGGCTTTGTTTGCGATAAAAAGGGAGATGGAAAGGACCCCTGGATTAAAGGTCACGCTGCCGGAGATGGTAGATGAGGATTTGTTGGGGTTTTGAAAATTAGCTAACTTGTACAAAAACTTTGACTATGTTAACAAAATCACAGGTAAAGAGGCAATTGGAGAAACTTCCTGAGGAATTTTCATTGGATGAACTTGTGGAGCAATTAATACTTATCCAGAAAGTTGAAAAAGGACTGAAAGACTCCAATGAGAATAAGTTTATTTCAGAGGAGGACCTGGATAAAGAAATCGAAAAATGGTTCGAATAAACTGGACTGATCAGGCTGTATATGATTTAAAAGAAATAGCTGACTTTATTTAGTAAAGATTCTGTCAAATATGCCAGATTTCAGGTTAAGCGACTAAAAACTCGGAATGACATCCTTAAAACAAACCCTTTTTCTGGTCAAACTACAGATTTTTTCAATGATAAGACCATAAGGCAATTGACTGAAGGAAGTTACATTATCATTTACAAAATAATCAATGAAAGTAGAATTGATATTCTTACTGTTCATCATACTGCAAGAAACTTGAACAAGAGAAATCTTGGATTATTGTAAAAATTTCGGATTGGGAGGACCGGGTTTTAAGAAAATAATCATCAATATGATTATACATCTCATCATAATCCCCAAGACACTTCCCTCAGGTCCTTGATCGCCACCGTTAAAAAATATATCCGTAACAATTTCAATCTGAAAAAGACCAACTTGTTCCATTCCGGAAACGGGGAAACCCAATACAGGTCCTTGGATAAAATTCCAGAAAAAATGGATGGCTATGGGAACCCATACAGTCTGGAATTTCAGAAATGCGTAGCCATACATGATTCCTCCTAGAAAATAGCTGAGCACTTCTAATGTATTTTGAGGAAAATGTGCGAAGGAGAACAGCAATGCTGTCAGTACTAAAGCAGCTACTTTTTTCCTAGTGAAATAGAATAAACTGGAAAAAATAAAAACCCTGAAAACAAGCTCCTCAAATATTACCGCTGACAATTCAGACGGAACAGTTTTCAGCAAAGCGGACAGATCAAAAGCTCTTTCAATTGAAATCAGATTCCATTTGACATTCAACAAGGTCAATCCTACAAAAAGAACAAAAACAAGCATCAAGAAGGCCGCAATGACCTTCAGGTGATATTTGTCGATATACAAACCAACAAAACCCATCAGATTTTTTCTAATAGGATAAAGTACAGCTATTCCATGAACAAGTAAAATCAAGCCAAGAAAAATACTAAGTCCAAAAACCAATTCAATCATAAAACATTGTAAAGCATTTTACATAAAGCTAATAGCAAGTACCTAATCTGAAAACTAAACTACAGAACCCCATTTAGCCATGTATTCACAAATAGAATTATGGAATATAATGTTATTTGTGAACACATGGCTTCCAAGAACCCATTTCGGGAGTAGAGGTAGGCTAATCATCTGTAATACTTAATTCCAAAATATTTATTTATAAAAAAGCTATCTGACTAAAGAGATAGCTTTTTTGAATTTGAAAAATGGTTTAGGTTAACACCTATAACTTTGAAACTACTTATCCCTTATATACTTCCAAGTATAATAACATGCGAGACCAACCCCAACACCTATAAGAAGTACTCCTATTGTAAGACCACAACCAACAGCCAAGGCCGCTGCACCAGAAACTGATGCTGGCTCTCCTCCATTGATTTGCTTTAAATCATCAAAATCTAACTCATCGAAATTCAAATTATCAAGAACTTCATTCGAAAATTTATTTACAACCAGTTCCATAAAATTAATCTGTTATAATACCAATAAATATCCCTAGGAAAAAACCAACTAAAAACGCAATAAATGCAATAGTCTGAATGGTTCTTCCTAAATCTGAATTTAATACTTCCAAAACAGTCTTAATCATATTAAAATTAATTTAGTTCACGGCAGCTCCAATCGCTATCCCGCCAGCAAACCCTGCTAAGAAACAAGCTCCACTTGCGGCTGTTACTTGACTTGCGGTAAAAACTATTTATTCGATAACTGTTGAACAAAAATATTAAACTACAATACTTGAAACAACCTTAATTCACAGACTTAAAGTTGAAATAAGTAAAGAGAAAAAAGGCAGTAAATTCCAAACTCCATGGAATATTATACTAGCCAAAATCCCTTTTATATAAAACACATAACAAGCGATTAATCCACTAAAAAACCTAGTCGTTATTACAAAAGTAGTATTTATGAAATTCTCTGAAAAAACTGAGTAGTCGACAAATGGATATTTCGGTCTGACCATGCCAGTCATTTCGGTCAAACCGTGCCACTTTGAAAGATCGCTTAAAGTAGGTTAATTTTTATTCATTTTTCAAGACTCCCTTTCTTAAAGATTCTCCTTTGAGATCTATTCTATGTGAGGAGTTTACCAGTCTGTCCAATATAGCGTCTGCAATAGTCCCTTCTCCAATGATGTCATACCATGCTGAGACGGGTATCTGGGATGAAACAATGGTGGAAGTCTCATTGAATCTGTCATCTATAATATCCATCAATATTTCCCGGGCAGTCGCATCGAATGCCTGTAATCCAAAGTCATCAAGTATCAGAACATTTGTTTTCTGAAGTTTCCTGAGTTCTTTGAGGTAAGTACCGTCTACTTTGGAAAGTTTGAGTTTTGCCAGGATTCGTGAGGTGCTCGCATAAACGGTCCTGTAGCCCATCAGGCATGCCTGGTTTCCAAGTGCCTGTGCGAGATAACTTTTCCCGACTCCCGATGGGCCTGTCAGAATGATATTTTCCTTTTTCTTTATAAAGGATAGGGTCGCAAGCCTGCCAAACATATTCCGGTCAAGGTTTCTGTTGTGACTGTAGTCGATATCGGCAACTGAGGCTTTCTGTTTGAATAAGGCCCCCTTGATCAGTCTTGCCATTTTTTTGCCCTGCCTGTCCTCCCATTCGTGATCGGCCAGCAGAGTAATATACTCATCGGGCGTAAAGGCGGTAAACCTGTTGTCTTTTACATTCTGGTAATGGAGTTCTGCCATGGCACCCAGTCTCATCTGCCTGAGTTTTTCCACTGTCTGGTTACTGTTCATAATTGTTTTGTTTATTGGTAATTGGATGCTCCTCTGATGTTTTCATGTATGGGTATATGGGATTTTTTTGTATCCGGAGGCTCTTCGGGAGCAACCCTGTCGAGATTGTTTTCAAGAATGTTTTTAATCCTGTTCAACGATACCGCCTTAGCATATACAGCTCTGTTACATGCAGCGTCAAGCCTTTCCCTGCCGTAGCTTTTTGATAGCTGTATGATACCTATTGCCCTTTTATAAGCGGTTTCAGGGTAATCCGAATCAATAAAGAGTCCGGTGATGCAGGCCAGCACGTTGGGACCGAGGGCGGAAGCCTGTTTCTTAAAGTATTCGGGATTCCAGTCGAGATATTTTTTATGTGTGCTGCTAAGATGGTCTGCCACGGTATTGTAGCTTCCCCTGGGCCCTCTTTTATGGAAAGCGATCCTTTCGTGACTGTAGTATATTTCCACGACATCCTTTGTATAATGGATCTGGGTAGACTTGCCTATAAACCTGTAGGGTACGCTGTAATGGCTTTTGTCCGGGGAAAAGTAAACATAGCCGATCTTCTGTACCTTTGCCCGTGTATAGTCCATCAGCTGGTAAATGCCATTGGAAAGCGGTTTGAGGAGAGCCCTTTCCACGGATTGGAAAAGCTCCCTTCTGCTGGCCTCCTTTCTCTGGAAGAGCATATTGTTGTAGTTCTCCAGAAGTCTTCTGATCTCCCCGTTGAGATCATCAAGAGAAAAGAAGGTCATCTCTCTTATGGGATAAAATATACGCTGGTAACTGAGCTGCACCGCATTCTCGACCAGTGCTTTATCCTGTGGGCTATATGGCCTTGTGGGATTGATCACACAGTCATAATGTCTGGCGAAGTCCTTGAGCGAACGGTTGATCTCAGGCTCGTATTTGCTGGATCTGGTAACGGCTGACTTGAGATTGTCCGATACTACTGCTTTGGGGACTCCTCCATAAAAACGCATCATGTTGTTCATACAGCTGATAAGGTCTTCACGTTTCTGGGTCCAGCAGGCTTCCACATAAGTATACAGGCTGAAAGGGAGAACAGATACAAAGATTTCAGCTTTCCTGACCTCTCCTGTTTCCCTGTCAACGATCTCAATCTTTGTACCTGCAAAGTCAATGAATACTTCATGGGCCGGAAGATGCTCAAGTTTCATAGATCCGGCAGCTCTTGCATATATCCTGTGATAATGCTCTAAAAACTGGGTATAGCTGTAAGGGTCTTCTACGAGCTGCCTGTATTCATCATAGTGATGCAGGAAGGTGAATCCGGGATGGTTTCTGGCCGCTTTACCCTGTTCAAAATACTTGGTCAGGGCATCAAACCTCTCGTTTTTGATAGTGGTACGGGATGGGAAAATCTCCCTGAGCCTGCCATTATTGAATGCTAAAATCTCATCAACTTCATATTCCGAGGCAGTAAGCCAGGAAATATATTGGTTGACAGTGTTGCGGGAAATACCCAGAACCGAACCAATCTTACGGTTACTGAGTCCATCCCTGTGCAAACTGAAAATCTGTTTAATGTCCATAGGATCAAGTACGTTGGCCATATCTTCTTTTTTTAAGACGATATAGCAGGTTAAACTTGATCTTTCAAAGTATTGGGGTAAACCTGGCCAAAATTGTGGCACAAATCAAACCGAAATCCGATTCAGAAAACTGGCACGGTTTGACCGAAATAGGCGGCACAGTTACACCGAAATAGGTGGCACAAATCGAACCGTATTATCCAACAAAGGCGATATGGGCTATACCAAACATAATCGAAGAAGTATAAACTAGGAAAAGCTGGCTTACATGAAACCCGGATTTCTTAAAAGTAAACAAAATCCCTAAGTAGCCCCCTATGAGCACAAGACCAAAAACAGAATCATAAAATAGAATTATCGCTCCAACAAAGGATATTACTATAGACCTAAACTTCATATTTGTATGGTACCTAAAAACAATCTCTTCCAAAATCGGAGCAAGAATAATAAAATTCAAAAATATCTTTAAAATCCCTTTATCTCCAAGTAGATGAGCATTATCACTGCCTCCAAAACCTAATAAAATTCTAAAAATTAAAACCACAAATACAAATACAAGGGCTTTGAATAAAAATAAATTCAAGTAAAATTTCCCATTGGTAATAGCTGGGAAAGTGAAATTTTCTCTCTTGAATAGAAATTGAGAAAACGACTTTAAAAGTTTTAACATATTTTTTAAAGAATATTAATTCTTGCCCTGTCAATTTGCTTATTACCGATGAGGCAATTAAGCAAATTGTATATACACAAATCTGTAGAAATTGAAATTAAATACTCTAAAGCGTATTTTAAGTCAATTAGTCCCTAAAAATCAAAGTAGAGATTTAAGCCAATCCCAATTGTAAAATATCCACAAAAATATTAGGAATGATAGGGTAAAAGTGAGTACAAATTTCAAGTTTTTCTTCATCGAGTCAGAATTAAAATGCCTTTTCATTGTCTTAAAGTTTTAAACTACCGCTCTTTATAACATTAAAAGTAATACATCAAAAGAAAATATTGGGTTTGTTAACCCAATATTTTCTTTTAAATAAACTAGCTCGGACATTTTTTAGCTTCTGCTACAATAACGCCCATTGCAATTGAATTGGGATTACTAGGTCCGCCCGAAGAGAAATAACCTGCAAGAAAATTACCTGCATACCTTAATCCACACCCTACATCATAAGCAAATCCTCCTCCGCTTAATACGAATAGTTCATTTTGATTTAAAGGTTCCATAGCAAAAGAATTTTAATTACATGTACATTTAATTTCAGGTTCCCCTTTAAGACCGGCTTTAAAATTGTCCCAATCCGAAATAATGGCTACAGCAGACGCAACTAGAATCCCTGCACCAACTGTTGCCCAGAATCCTAACCCCCCCTCAACCTCCACCATCTCCTCAAAACTCAATTCTTCAAACTTTTCCATAATTTAAACAATTTTCATTTTCCCCCCAACCTTTACCGGGCGCTGGGTTTTCCCAATCTCAGTCTGCCGGATTCTTAGCTAGCATGGTTCCCGACAACTGATCATAGAACTAAATTACCCTCCCTCCGTGCATAAAAACAGCACGGAGGAAAAAAAATGTATTTTTTTCTCCAAAATCCAATAATCACCAAATAATCATAATTTCTCTGCCTTATAGGAATTCCTATAAAGCATACTCGAATTTGCTTTTGTGAACAAAAAAAATCTAAGGGACTTCAGACGCAATTCTAAGACATTCCGATAAAAATGGCAGCAAATTCCAAAAAGCATGAAAAAGCATAGATACAATGACACCATTCCGGAAGTAGATGTAACAATAGAAAAGTCCTCCTATAAATTGAGGAACAGATTTTTAAAAAAAATCAACGATAGTCCCTGAATTATTCCAGTCAATGATCTGATAATGATGCGCAAAGGCAAAAATAATACTGGAAGAATAGATCAAAAGGAGTCTTGAGATGAAAATTTTTCGAATCCTAGTATAACCAACAAGAATAAAATACCACAATAAAATTACAATAAACCAGTCACCCCAAAATAAAATTATCGAAAGCAATAAAGCCAGCACTATGTTTTCTAACTTTAAATTTAGGTGATTTCTAAAAATCAATCCTTCCAAAATAGGTGCTAAAACTATGAAATTAACAAAAGTGTGAACGATGCTGGAACCTGCTCTTTGCTCAATATTGGAAAATTTCCCAAGACCAAAGACTATCGTCACGAGGCCTATATATAAACACAGCAGATAAAACTTTATGAAGAAAAGCCTTAAAAAAATAGACAATGTCAACTCTTTTTCCTCTTCTTGAATGGTACCACTAAGCGCAAAAGTTAACAGCTTTCGTTTTGTCATTTAACATGAACAATCGACTTCCATCCATCCTTGGATAAACCCATCAAGAAATTCATAGACAAAATAGCCTAAAACAACTAATGCGAATATCTTTATGCACCAACCTTTCCATGATTTTAAAAAATGAGAGCCCTTGATTTGAGGCAGTTCATTGTTCTTCATCTCATTATAAATTGCCATTTTTCTTTAATTTAATTCAACCTGATACTTTATATTTTTAAACCGATTTAAGTTCACATTATCAATTCCAATTCAATCCAGCCTCTTGATTTAGTAGC
This sequence comes from Arthrospiribacter ruber, assembly GCF_019343195.1. Taxonomy (GTDB): domain Bacteria; phylum Bacteroidota; class Bacteroidia; order Cytophagales; family Cyclobacteriaceae; genus Arthrospiribacter; species Arthrospiribacter ruber. Next base: position 73,342 of record NZ_RPHB01000001.1, on the reverse strand, counting down.
TTTCATTTAGAATACAACTCTAAATTACCCTCCCTCCGTGCATAAAAACAGCACGGAACAAAATTTTTCAATTTTATGGTTCATAAAAATAAATCGCTGGGATAACTAGAACCGCATTGTAAACTGCATGAAAAATCACCGCCCATTTCATACCATGGTTCAAACGAATATAGCTTAAAACCAATCCAACAATAAACTGTGCAGCCACCAATAAAGGCACTAAATAAAAGTAATTTCGATAATCAAAATCAGTAAAATTGACCATATGGATCAAGGCAAACATAGCTGAAGAAAAATAAACTACAAACTTCAGATTAGGAGTCTGTCCTCGATCGACTTTTACTAAAAGATAAATCAAGTAAATCCAAAATAGGACTAAAGGGTACCATATATTGTTTATCAACAAAAGCGACAAACCCAAACTCCATATGATAGAAGATTTTTTTAAGTCCAAATGTAACCTGTAAATAGGCTCTTCCAACACTGGAGCAACTAAGATGGCAAGGACTGCTACCAACCACTTTTGATTTTCCAGCAACTCTAGCATGATATTGTCAAACTGATCCATCCCGCCCATTCTAAAATCAAAGCGTAAGGAACGACAACTACCAGAGTTACAATCAATAAAAATAAAAAATCATACCCCCTTAAGTCAGTATAAGATTCAGCACGGTAAGGAGCTTTCAAAAAGGACAATAGATTTTCTAAAGTTTTTATATTTTTAAAATTTAAGTAAGTACAAATTAGTTTAAATTTATGTTTCAGTTAACTTTTATTGAGGTAAATAATGATTGACATATGAGTAATTACTAAAAGTCGCCAAACCTCCTACAAACTCCTTTGCATCCTTAGAAGTCAAAACTTCAAACCTCCAATCAATATATACCTGCTTTTCACAAGCGAACACGAAACTGTTCAACCTCCTTGAAAATTGAATATCCAAACCCATATCTTTCAAATACTCCAAATACACATACAATTGCCTGCGGCTTACACCCAGCCTTTCTGCCAGCGCCTCGGGACTTCCCGTCCTTTGTTCCCGGATAAGTTTGTTCATTAACTGTAATCTTTCTATTTGTTTGATAAATTCCATAGTGATTTAATTTATAAGTTAATGGTTTATTAAGTTTATAAGATATTCGTCAATTATAGATTCTAATTCTTTGTACTTAGTACATGGTACTTGATACTTGGTACAATATCACAGCACCACCAACTGCTTCCTGATCATTTCAAAATATTTTCCTTCCTGGGTCAACAACTCAGCATGAGTACCTTCCTCGATCAACTTACCCTTATCCAAAACAAAAAGTCTATCAAAGTCCTGTACAGCGGCCAACCTATGGGTAATGAATATTATCGTCTTGCCCTCTGAGGCCAGCATCCTGATGGTTTGTTGTACAAACTGTTCCGAATCAGGATCCAAGGATGCAGTGGCCTCGTCCAAAATCAGGATTTCAGGATCGCGGTAAAGTGCTCTTGCAATGGCTATCCTCTGCTTTTGACCTCCAGAAAGAGATGCTCCATTTTCTCCCAAGTAAGTTCCAAATCCATTGGGAAGGGTTTCAATAAAACCCATCATACCCAACTTATTACAGATACCCACAATTTTTTGCATATCCGGTTGGTAATCTCCCAAGGCTATATTTTCCAATACATTCCCGGCAAAAAGATCGATACGTTGCGGCACTACAGATACGATCTGCCTTAAACTTGCATTGTTGATAAACTTGATATCATGCTCTCCAATGTAAATATTTCCAGACTGAAGCGGATACAAGTTTTGAAGTAGGGATACCAAGGTGCTTTTCCCCGAACCACTTTCTCCCACTACACCTGATATCTTTCCTTGAGGAAAAACCAAATTTAAACTGTCAAAAACGTTTGCCCTGGAACCATACCTAAAGCTTACATTTTTGAATTGGATATCACCCACATCTTCTTTCTTCAAAGGAAATGTTTCGTCCGCACTTTCCACTTCCAAGTCCATGATCTCAAACAACCTGTCTGCGGCAATTAAGGCATTTTGAATAGTTTTGTTCATCCCAATCAAGCTGGAAACCGGCCCAGTCAAGTAACCTGTCAATGCATAAAATGACATCAGCTCTCCGGGAGTGATTTCATTTTTCAACACATAGCCCGCTCCAACCCACAAAAGGATTATGGTAAACAACCTGGAAACAGTTTCAGAGGAAGTACCTGAAAAAATATTGTTCATTCCAGACTGATAAACAGTCCTCAATAAAGACACGAACCTGATTTCGGTTTTGATATTGGCATGATCTTCCGCACCAAAACGCTTGATGGTACCTGCCGCTGTGATAGATTCGACCAGTTGGGACTCCAATTCGGCTGATTCCTCCATCAGCCTTCTTTCAATCTTTTTATTCAAGCGATTGGTAATCCAATAAATTAAAGTGTAAAACGGGATGACCAATAACATCACTAAGGCCAGTTTCCAGTAAAAAGTAAACATCAAAGCAAAAGAAAAGACTACTATAAAGATATTCACCAAAAATCCTATAGAAACATCATTGATAAATGCCCTGATTTTCACAGCATCATTGATTCTGGAAATAATTTCACCAACCCTCATGGTATCAAAAAAACGTTGAGGCAAGGTCAGCAAGTGCTTATAATAGCCCAATATCAGCCGGGCATCGATCCGTTGACCTACTTTGATGATAAACAAGGTTTTAAAAACCCCAATGACAATCTGCAAAACCAGTAAAACAATCATGGTTACAGATAACAGGTTAAGTAGGTTTACATTCCTTCCTATAAATACATGGTCGATGATCTTTTGTACATAGATAGAAGTTGATAATCCCAAAATGGTATAGATCACAGCCCCAACCAAAGATTGGAACATAACCCCCTTGTGCGGTCTGACCAAGTACCAAAATCTGCTCCATGTGCTCACCTTTTGATTGATGGCCTTGAACTCATCATTCGGCATCAGCAGTACCAACACTCCGGTCCACATTTCTTTGAAGGCATCTGGACCGACCTTATGGATTTGTCCATCTCCCGGATCCATATATTCTACCACTTTGTCTGTCACTTTATATAGAACCACGAAATGATGGAGCACTTTTTTGACAATGACATGGGCAATTACCGGCATAGGCACTTCAAAAAGCGCATCAAAATCACCACGAACCCCTTTAGCAGAAAAGCCCATCTTTGAAGCGGCTTCAATTAAACCTAAAATATTGGTTCCCTTTTGGTCTGTAGAAGCCATTTGCCTGATTTTGGCTACAGGCATTTCCAATTTGTAATGTGCTGCTACTGAAGCCAAACATGCCGCGCCACAATCGGTAATATCCCTTTGTTTGATTTTAATACCCATAATGATAAAAATTAAGATGGTTGTTGAATCTGAGGGTTGAGCCAGTTATCCACTTTATCATAAAGCAACTGAAACAGAGATCTTCTTGCCACCACAAAGCGTGCATTGAATGTCATACCCTTTTTTACTTGCCCCTCCAGCCCATTAGATATGGTTAAAAAGGGAGTGTCTAAGGTACAGGTTACTAAAAAACCGGCCTCCCTTTCATTGACCAAAGTGAGGTCATCAGCAATATCAATGACTTTACCCTTTGCTACTCCCCATTGATTATAATTGTAGGCATCCACCTGAAAGTTTACTTCTTGGCCTATATTCAAAAAAGCTATATCTATGGGTGAAATGTAAGTAACAGCTATAAGGGTAGTATCAGGCGAGATTTCAGCCAATTTTTGCTGAGGATAGATAAAATCACCCACATTTAAGTTCAGCACATTGATCAAAGTCCCATTGGTTCCAGCTATGATTTTATATTGATCCATCTGCTCTGTGAAAACATCCATCTGACTTTTCAGGCGCAGTTTTTCATTTTGATGATTGATCATCTCCTGTTCCCAATTATTGAGCTGTTGCTTTTTGAGTAATTCCATTTGAGTGATAGCTTGCTTGTATTGGACCTCAGTATTGTCAAAATCAGCAAATGCAATGGATTTACTGTCAAAAAGCAATTGGGCACGATTAAAATCCCGTTCTAACTTTTCCATTAATGCAGCCTGATTGTGGATTTTGGTCTGAAACTCTAAAAGAGATGTCTGATAGAATTTGGACTTCAAAGGAATCATGTGAATTGAATGCCCATCCAAGTTCATGTTTAACAACTTGCGTAGGTCTTCGATAAAATCATTCAAAAGAATAAGTCTTTCTTCAACCCCATTCATCTCCAACTGTACAACCTCTGCCCTTACTACAGCTAAAACTTCCCCTTTTTGAACTTTTTGGTTTTCCACAAGACTCCACTTTTCCAAACGTCCACCAACCGAACTTATTAATGAATTGCGCTGAAGCGCAGATTGAAAAGTTCCCCTTGACTGAACGGCAACGTCCACATATATCAGTGGCAAAGCAGCTATAGAAGCAAACATCAACCCTATTAAAATCAGGTATATCACTTTAGACCGGACACTAATCCGGGAATCATACACCTCAACTGTTTGCTGCGTAATCGCAGAAGGAAATATCTTAATACTCATCTTATAAAAAATTTTAGATGAAACTTAAACCTTAGCTAAAAATAGAAATGAAGGTCTAAAAATCTTCAATTACCACTCAAATTAAACGTTTATTTAAACGGATAATTAATTCAATAATTTATTTGAATTTTAATAACTTTTATTTAAAAAAATGTATCCAACATTAAAAATTCACCATATACACTTGTAAAAAGCTTTTGCAAATACACCTTCAGTTTATTGAACCAAACCGGATCACAACAAAAAAGTCTGTCCACTTTCATTTGGACAGACTTTTTTCTTTCAAAATCATTTATTAAAAAAGGCTGCAGAAAGGCCTTGAAGCCTAAAATCCACATTGATCAATGGTCCCAATTAAAGGTACCCATATCCTCCAAACAAGCCTTGAGAAGGAGAATGCTTCCTGCAATATCCTCTTTGTGAGCCATTTCGATTACCTGATGCAAATGTCGCGTTGGAATTGAAATTGCCCCTGCAATCGCTCCCTGTTTACCCATTCGCTGAACTCCGGCAGTATCTGTACCTCCGGCAGTAAGGATCTCGGGCTGCCACTTGATCTGATACTTGCCTGCTGTTTGTTTCATGAAATCCACCATACGGTAATCACAGATGGTCATGGCATCCATGATCTTAATCGCTGTACCTTTTCCCAACTCCGTGATTTTCTCATGGGCCTGCGCTCCAGGCACATCAAATGCTATCGTGGTATCCAGTGCTATTCCAAAATCAGGATTGATCCCATGGGCGGCTACATTCGCACCCCTTAGACCTACTTCCTCTTGCACCGTAAAAGTTGCGTACACATCATAGGCAGGATTTTCCAGTTGCTTAAGGGTTTCGATAAGGATAAAAACCGCCACCCTATTGTCAATGGACTTACAATTGACACAATCCCCCATTTCAATCAACTCCCTGTCGCGGGTAACAGGATCGCCCACAGAAACATGCTTCAACACCTCTTCCTTGCTCATTCCGAGGTCTATAAAATAATCAGTGGTTTTGGGCAGTTTGGCACGCTCCTCCTGGGACATGACATGGATAGGCTTACTTCCCATGACCCCTACCAGGTCCTTTTTCCCATGCACGATCACCCTTTGGGCGGTAAGTGTCTTCGGGTCAAATCCTCCAAGCGTATGAAAACGCAGAAAACCATTATCATCTATATGGGTGACAATAAATCCGATCTCATCCATATGGGCAGCTACCATCACTTTTTTGCCCTCAGGATTATTTTTGGACTTTTTTATGGCGATAACATTACCCAAATTGTCTGTTTTCACTTCATCAACAAAAGGTGTGACCAATTCAATCACCAGGTCTCTGACACGTTTTTCATATCCCGGAGCTCCGGCTATTTCACAAATCTGCTTCAATAAGCTTACGTTAATTTCCATTTTCAAATTGTTTTTCTTCCCAAATGGGAAAAGTTCTGCATGAGGAGTTAAATCGTAAATAGCATGAAAGAAACTTTACAAAAAACCAAAAAAAGCTATAAAATACTTTTCGACGAACCTCATCCAATTTAAAGAACAAGTAACCTCATATCTCAAATAAGCCCTAACCTATCTAGGTTCTTATTTCTTGCTTCTTGTCTCTCGCTTCTTGAATCTTATTTCATTGTTCATTGTACTTGGTACTTTATTCAATCTAATAAGCCCTAACCGCCTTGCCCTCCATAAAATTCACAAATGCCCTGTTGACTACTCGCATCCCTCCGGAAGTGGGGAAGTTGCCGGTAAAATACCAATCCCCGATATGGTCAGGAATACACCTGTGAAGGTTTTCCACAGTCTGATAGATTACTTTTACTTCAGCTTTAATATCTTCTGTAGTGATGATTTCAGCGATTTTGTCGGAAATTTCCTGATCAGAAAATGGTTCATACAGCAACTTGACATAGTTCATGCTTGTATTTTGACCGCTTAAGCATTTGTCATGGATTTCATCCATCAAAAAGCCCATCTTCCTTTCCTTGAGCAATTCCAATGTGGCCCGAAAAGCGATAAACTCCCTCATTTTGGACATATCTATACCATAACAGTCCGGGAATCTGATCTGAGGCGCGGAAGAGACTATGATGATACGTTTTGGATTCAGTTTGTCCAAAGTCGTTAGAATGCTTTTTTCAAGTGTAGTTCCTCTTACGATACTGTCATCGATCACTACCAAGGTATCTATACCTGATCTGACCACCTCGTAGGTAGTATCGTAGACATTGGCTACCATGGCATCTCTGTCAGAATCATTGGTGATAAAAGTCCTTAGTTTCACATCTTTTGATACGAGCTTTTCAACACGGGGCCTAAAATTCAACAACTCTTCAAGGTCTTCCAAATGTGGTTTTCCTTCCAACAACACTTCTCTCCTTTTGGCACTTAGGTAATCTTCCAATCCTTCTATCAATCCCAAAAAGGCAGTCTCTGCCGTATTGGGGATGTAAGAAAACACGGTATTTTTCAGGTCAAAATCTATGGCCTGAAGTATCTGTGGGATCAATGCTTTACCCAAAGCTTTTCTTTCTCTATAAATATCAGGATCGGTCCCTCTGGAGAAATATATCCTCTCAAAACTACAGGACTTTTTCTCCCTGGCAGGCATAATCTCATGCTCTGCATAAGAGCCATCTTTATTGATTACCAAGGCATTGCCCGGCTGAATTTCCTTAATCTCCTTATAATCAATGTTGAAAGCAGATTTGATGGCAGGTTTTTCTGACGCTACAACCACAATTTCCTCATCGGCATAATAGTAGGCAGGCCTGATACCAGATGGATCCCTCACCACAAAACTGGAGCCGTTTCCGATTAATCCAGCCATAGCATATCCCCCATCAAAATCCCTGCAAGAACGTCTCAGTATTCTGGCTACATCCAATTCATCTTCGATCACAGCTGTGATCTGCTCATTGCTATAGTCTTTTTTGTATTTGTCAAAAATCCTTTGGTTTTCCTCATCCAAAAAGTGTCCGATTTTTTCCATTACGGTGACAGTATCGGTTTTTTCCTTAGGATGCTGTCCCAATTCTACCAGTTTTCCGAACAATTCTTCCACATTGGTCATGTTGAAATTACCTGCCATTACCAGATTTCTACTCCTCCAATTGTTCTGCTTCAAAAAAGGATGACAGGTTTCTATACTATTTTCGCCATGGGTTCCATAGCGCAAGTGACCCAGCCAAACCTCGCCAGAAAAGGCTATGTTTTCTTTGAGGTGCTCAGCATCATATAGCACTTTTTCTCCACCATGCTTTTTAGCTTTCTTGTATTTTTTATGGATTTTGTCAAAAATGAAATTGACCGCCTGAGGCTCTATGGACCTATATCGACTGATGTATCTTGTCCCTGGCTTGGTATTGATTTTAATATTGGCTACTCCGGCTCCGTCCTGCCCACGGTTGATCTGCTTTTGCATCAACACATAGAGTTTGTTTGGTGCATATAGAGGTGAGCCGTATTTATCGATGTAAAACTGCGGATCTTTTCGGAGCCTTAACATGGCTATACCACATTCATGTTTGATCTGGTCACTCATTTGGGTCTGGGTGAAATTTTATATGACGAAACAAAGGTACTTCTAATTTCAATGATTAGAAAAACCTTTTTGTAAATGGCATTACACTCATCTGCAAAAAATAGTTTCCTATCCCCTTTTTCTTAAGCTTATTTAACACCTACGGTTTTCACCTCCAAGAAGGGCAACCATTCTCCTGCGTGCCTTTCAGCATATTCTGCCAAAAAAAAGCCCAAGGTCGGCCTGAAAGGAATAGTCCTGAGCTTCATGCCCATTTGTTCCGGTGTCTTGTCTCCTTTCATCACATTGCAGCGGTGACAGGCTGTGACCAGGTTGGACCAATTGGTTTTGCCGCCTTTGGATTTGGGAATCACATGATCTATGGTAAGTTGCTTTTTTGATCCACAATACTGGCATTCGTTTCCATCTCTGCGGAAAAGATTGGCTCTGTTGAGCAAAACACCCTTATAAGGTATATTTCTGTATTCGTTTAGGCGGATTACCGCAGGATATTTAAAATCTTTGGAAACTGTCCTTATCACTAACGATTCATAATGGCTGAGTGTGCTTACCTTTTCTAAAAATACAAGAATGAGGGCCTTTTGTACATTGACAACGGCAATCGGGCTATGATCTAAATTCAACACCAAAACACGCTTTTCCATAGACCTCTAAGATAAAACTTTGATTGGAAAAACATGTAGTTCAATGAGAATGTTTTAAAACTTCATGCGTGACAATTCTCTTTTGGTATCTTTGTCTTTGATACTTTGCCTCTTGTCATGTAATTTTTTACCCCTTGCCAATGCAATTTCTAACTTCGCCAGCCCTTTATCATTGATAAAAATCCTCACCGGAATAATCGATAATCCTTTTTCTTCAAACTTACCTTCCAATTTCTCCAACTCTTTTTTACTGAGAAGCAATTTCCTTTCCCTGACCGCCTCATGGTTGTAGCTCGAAGCCATAGAATAGGGGGCAATATGCATCTGCTTGATAAAAAGCTCTCCTTTCCTAAAAAAACAGTAGGCCTCCGTCAAGGACACTTTCCCTTCCCGGATCGACTTGATTTCAGTTCCTTTCAAAACCAAGCCTGCTTTGTAGGTATCCAAAAACTCAAATTCATAGCTTGCCTTCTTGTTTCTGATGTTGATTATCTTTTCAAACTTCTTTTTTTCCTGTGCCATTTCTTTAAAAATTCCTTCGTAGCTCCACTTTGCTTTGTTTCTTATTTTAATGCTTGTAGGTCTATTTATTGAAGATTGAAGATTTAAGATTGTAGATTGTAGATTGTAGATTAAACCAAAGTTTCACTACTCGTTATTCACTATTCACTCTCCACTTCTCACTACCTTAGTTCATCCTTCATCCCTCATCCTTTCCAAACCTTCCCTGTTTTTGGCGAAAACCATTCTTCACCATTGACCATCCCTCGGCCAAAAACAACATCCAATTTCAAAACTCAGGGTTGAAACCCCGGGCTATTAAATCTATGCCCATACTGGACTTTAAACTCCTCACTCTTCACTACTCACTACCTTAGTTCATCCTTCATCCTTCATCCTTCCCTTCCACCCCTTCATCTCCGCTTGGATGACCAGTCGGACAGGCTTCATCCCTCCTCCTTCATCCTTCCTCCTTCATCCCTCATCCTTTCCAAACCTTCCCTGTTTTTGGCGAAAACTATTCTCCATCATTGACCATCCCTCGGCCAAAAACAACAAACGACCTTCATTTCCAAAACCCAGGGTTAAAACCCCGGGCTATTATATCTACGCCCTTAAAGGCTTTAAACTCCTCACTATTCACTCCTCACTCTCCACTTCTCACTCTTCACTACTCACTCCCTAACTCCTCCCTCATCCTTCATCCCTCATCCTTCCTCCTTCCCACTCCTTCCCTCTAAATCTTCATCCTTGCCTCAGGTACCACATCTAGATCACAAAACTCCCCTTTGAGATACTTGTAGTGTGCTGCCATGGCAATCATTGCGGCATTGTCAGTACAGTATTCGAATTTAGGTATGAACACTTTCCAACCATGTTTTTTGGACAATTGTTCCAGTTCAGCCCTCAGCCCTGAGTTAGCAGACACTCCCCCAGCAATGGCTACCTGCCTGATTTTATGTAAGCTGACTGCTTTTTTTAATTTCTGAACCAGCATTTTGATCAGGGTATATTGAACGGATGAGCAAAGATCATGTAGATTTTCATCAATGAAATTTGGGTTGGACTTCAGCTGATCTCTCAGGAAATACAAAACGGCTGTTTTGATTCCTGAGAATGAATAACTCAATCCAGGCATATCAGAAATAGGGAACTGGAATGCATTAGGGTTACCCAACTTGGCGTATTTGTCCATCAAAGGTCCTCCTGGGTAAGGCAGTCCAAGCAATTTGGCTGTTTTATCGAAAGCTTCCCCTACTGCATCATCCAAGGTTTCCCCTATTACCTCCATATCCAAATGATCTTTGACCAGTACCAGCTGGGTATGTCCACCGGACACCGTCAGGCAGATAAAAGGGAAAGTTGGCTTTGGGTCATCTATAAAATGAGCCAAAATATGTGCCTGCATATGATTCACATCAATCAGGGGTACATCCAATGCATAAGCAAAGGACTTGGCAAAAGACACCCCGACGAGTAATGATCCCATGAGCCCAGGCCCTTTGGTAAATGCCACCGCCGAAAGCTCCTCCTTGGTAATCCCTGAAGTAGCGATGGCCTCATGGACTACCGGAATCAAATGTTGCTGATGGGCTCTGGAGGCCAATTCAGGAACTACACCTCCATAATTTTCGTGTACGGATTGCGTAGCGATAATATTATTAAGTATTTTGCCATCAGAAATTACCGCTGCGGACGTTTCATCACATGATGATTCTATGGCCAGAATATTGATTTTCATTGCAGATTAATCCTTGGAAAAGAACCCGAAAGTTACGGAAAAAATACTGAAAGCCTTAAGGCTGATCTTCAGGCTAGTACTTTTCCTTGTTCTGGGTTTATTTTTGGTGGCAACTCTCCTGCAGATCCCTTACTTCCAGACCAAGGTATCCAGAATCCTTACCAACTACATCACAGAAAATACAGGTTTCAAAACCAACATTTCAAAAGTCCAAATCAGGTGGTGGGATGCTGTAAGCCTTAATGATGTCATCATCTATGACCAAAAGGATAGTCTTATGGTCAACTTGGAGGAGGTCTATATTGACTTTTCCATCAGAGGACTTTTAGACAGAGAAAAACCTTCCCTGGACCAGATAAAAATGGAAAGGGGCAATGTGCGGCTTATTTTTCACGAAAACGAAGAGCTACTCAATATATCAGAATTTTTTTCGCGACTGAATGCACTTCTTCCCGGCACAAAAGATCCCGACAAACCTTCCGGGAAGTTCGCCATCAACAACATCTATTTTCACGAGACTTCCCTTGACATCCTGAATTACAGTGCTGTACCCGTCACTGCGGGATTTGATTACAACAACCTCAGGTTTAGAAACCTCATCGCTGATGCAGATGATTTCTACACAGATGGGCCACAGCTAGGCATGAAAGTAAACTACCTCAGAGGCGAAGAAAGCAACTCAGGAATGGTCTTTCAACAATTGAAAACAGATTTCACCTATGCTCCTACCTTTATGGAGTTTGACAACCTTTACCTCAGGTCCAATAGGACAGAGATAAAGGACTACCTCAGGTTTGAATACGCATCCAGCCAGGCCCTATCCAATTTCAATCAGGAGGTTCAGATTGTAGCCAGATTGGACGAAGCTGTATTGGACATTCAGGACCTTAATTACTTTACAGATCAGCTTCCACAGGTGGAAGACAGGATTTTTCTTAGCGGAGAAATCAGCGGAACCGTAGCCAACCTCGTTTCTGACCAATTGCTCATCCGTTTTGGTCAAAGAAGTGCTTTGTTCGGTAAATTTAAAATCGATGGACTTCCTGATGTCAGCAATACCTTCTTTGAAATGTCGTTGATGAATTCTGTCTTGAACTCCTCCGATCTCAGTCCATATATTTCTGTTGAAGCCCAAAGGGAAATTAATAAGTTCAGAGACATCAGATTCGACACAGATTTTTCAGGTTACCTGCATTTTTTCACTTTCAATGGAAGGTTCCGAACTGGTATTGGGAATTTATCCGGAAGATTGAGTTACAGATCAGAAAACAACCGCCCCACCTATTCCGGCAGATTGGAGCTGGACAATCTGGATCTTGGAATTTTGCTGGAAGATCGCGAACGCTTTCAGAAAGTATCCATGACAGGAAGAGTAAGGGGGACAGGCTTGACTGTAGAAACGGCCCTCCTGGAAGTAGATGCTGAGATAAAGAAAATCGGGGTTTTAGGCTATAATTATGCCAACATCCGCACAGATGCCACCTATGGTCTGGACCTCTTCAGGGGCAGTCTCAAAGTCAATGACCCCCACCTTAAAGGAGAAGCCGAAGGTGTGTTGGACCTGAGAGAAGGTAAGGACTCCATTAGACTGAATGTGGAACTGGATACAGCATTCTTGCGTGACTTAAAACTGGTAGAAAGGGACCTTTTCATCAGTGGCAATGTGGATATGGATACCAAGGGAGTCACTCTTGACGATATCGAAGGTATTGCCAGGTTTAGCGATATAGAAGTAAGTCTTGAAGGTCGAAACCTCCAAGTGGACAACTTCTTTTTTCAGTCTCTTTTCACGGATGATTTTAGAGTAATTTCACTCAATTCAGACCTGTTGGTAGCAGGGATTTCGGGGGTTTTTAAAATTGAGGAACTGATAGCTGATGTGGCTACCTTAAGTAAAGAGTACCTGGCCATACTTACCAATTCTGAAAGCGGGGTAAATGTCAGTCAAGTAGGACTCCACAACCCCTATAGTATTGACATCGACCTTAATTTCATAGACATCAACCCCATTATCAACCTCTTTGAACCTAAAGCATCGATTTCCAAAAACACGCTGGTAGAAGGCTCCTTTTATCAGACTCCGGACAATACTATCCTCAATTTTTACAGCAGCATCGACAGCATTTATTACAATGGAAGCTTCCTTTTCGATACTAGCCTGGACTTCAATACCTCCAAGCTTACCCGAAGTGATGAGGTACTTGCGTCATTTTACATTTTTTCCAGACAGCAAGACCTTAGTTCCGGCCTTACCTTCAACAACCTGGAAATGGAAGCCATCTGGGATGTAAATAATATTGACATCACTTATAGACAGGATCAATTGAGTACCGGGAGCTACATTCGCATTCAAAATGAAATCACCATTTATCCGGATCTTACCACTGTAGTCTTTGAACCTTCCGAACTAAAGATCATAGATAAAGTATGGAATTTTGACCCGGAAAACAGTATATACATCACTGACAACAATTTTCTTTTTGACAACCTAAAGCTCTTCAATGACAATCAGTACATCGCTCTTAATGGAAATATCTCAACTGACCCAAATGATGTTTTAGGACTGGAAATCAACAACCTAAATCTTGATTTTTTCAACACTCTTTCTATAAAGGAATTCGAAGGGACTGCCAATGGGCAATTTGCCATTAGCAATCTCTTTGAGGCAATAGCTATCAACGGACAATTGGGAGTGGAAGACTTTTATATCAACAACTTCCTGATCGGAGACCTAGAAGCAGGGACCTATTTTTCCGATGGGCTGATCAATGTGGAGCTGAACAATTACCGCTTAGGAGAAAAAGTCATCTCTCTGGAAGGCTCACTGGGCAGTAAGGACCAGGAACTGGACCTGACAGCAAAATTACAACAGGCCAATATTTCTGTATTAGAACCATTTTTGGAGGACTATGTCACAAGAATGGGAGGTACCGTTACGGGTGAACTGGGAATCGGAGGAACTTTAACCTTTCCTGAAGTAAATGGAACCGGAAGAATTGATGATGGGCGATTGAGAATCAATTACCTGAATACCCTGTACACCATTGACGGCAACTTGGTATTTGAACCTAATGAAATCAGTTTTAGGGAAATCGTATTGAGAGATGTCAATGGAAACAGGGCCAGAATGAGAGGTGGAATTTCCCATGACTATTTCAGAGATTTTGTATTGGACATTTCGTCTACAATGGAAAACTTCCAGGTGCTGAACACATCTATCCGAGACAACGACCTCTTTTACGGAACTGCCAATGTCTCCGGCACCCTCAACATCCTAGGGGCTGCAAATAACCTTGACATCAATGCAAGAGCAACCTCCCAGCCCAATACCAGGATATTTATCCCATTTGGCACATCGAATGTACAGGCACAGGAAGATTTCATCAATATCATCAATGTGCGCGATACTACCCAGACCAGAGTATTTGAGGAATCAGTAGAAAAATTGGCTATCAACAATGTACGGATGAATTTTATCCTGGACATTACGCCTGATGCCTACACTGAAATCCAGATTGATCCAAGAACCGGAGAAAACATTCAAGGAAGAGGGAGAGGTGTACTTACCATGAATATCGACACCCAGGGAAATTTTTCTATGCAGGGCAACTATGAAATCACTGAGGCGAGGTACAATTTCTCTTTATATAATGTCATCCGAAGAGAATTTATAGTAGAGCCCGGAGGCAGGATCTCATGGTTTGGCGATCCCTATGAAGGGGTAATGGACCTAAAGGCATATTATCAGGAAAGTGTCTCCCTACAGAACCTACAAAATGTACAAAACCAAGGACTGGAAGACCCAAACATGCGGAGAAGATGGCCCCTTCGGGTAATCATGACCCTCAAGGGCAACCTGCTTTCTCCTGACATCGCTTTCAATTTTGACTTTGCTGAGTTTCCTTCGGAAGGAAACATACAGACGTACATTTCTGCCTTCCAAAACAGAATAGCCAACGATGAGCAGGAAAAAAATAGACAGGTGTTCTCCGTCATCATGATGAGATCCCTTTCTCCGGAAGGACAGTTTACGGGTGTGAGCAACATAGCCACATCAAATTTGAGCCAGCTGCTTTCCTCTCAGCTCAACAGCTTTATCGCTCAGGTGGATCAAAACCTGGAAGTGGACATAGACGTGGCCAATCTCGACCAGTCAGCTTTGGAGACATTCCAGCTAAGAGTGGCCTACACATTTTTGGATGGGCGCTTGAGGGTATCTAGAGACGGAGGATTTACGGACCTGCAAGGAAATGCAGACCTAAACAGCATTGCCGGTGACTGGCAGGCAGAATACCTGCTCACCGAAGACGGAAGGTACAGAATGAGGATTTACAACAGGAATAATTTTAATACTTTCACTTCATTATCCATCGCTCCTAATGTGGCTACATACGGTGTCTCGGTATCGCAAAACCTTTCCTTCAACTCCTTCTCCGAACTCCTAAGTAAATTGCGGTCCAAAGAAAGAGAAAAGCTTAGGATAAATGACATTGATGATTTTCTAAGGTATGATTTTGAGGATTCAGAAAACTGGAAACCCATACAGCTTCAGGATCTGGAGAGAAGGATGGATTCTGAGCAGATTGAAATCATTGACCAGCCGAAGAAAATCAGAAAAGAAGAGGAGGAATAAAACATTTTTCCTCCCAATAAATTCTAAACCTATACCTACGCAATTTAACAAATGGAAAAAATAAGCATATTTTGGTTTAGAAGAGACCTGCGCCTAGAGGACAACACCGGACTTTACCATGCATTTGAAAACGAAAGCAATGTCCTTCCACTTTTTATTTTCGACAAAAACATCCTGGATGACCTTAAAGACAAAAAAGATGCAAGGGTGGAATTTATCCATGATCAGATCCAGAAAATCTCCAAAGGACTCAAGGATTTTGAAAGTAGTATTTTGGTCAAATACGGCAAGCCACTTGAAATATGGAAAGAGCTATTGGAGGAATATGATATCCAAAACGTATATACCAACAGGGATTACGAACCTTATGCCAAAGAAAGGGATGCAGAAGTCAAAAAACTGCTCAAAGAAAAAGATATTCAGTTTTTGGATTTCAAAGACCAAGTGATTTTTGAAAAAGATGAGATTGTGAACGGTTCAGGAGATTTTTATAAAGTATTTACCCCTTACAGCAAGGTTTGGTTGGAAAAATTCCACAAATCCAATATCGAAACAGTCTCACTGGATGGAAGGAAACGAAACTTTTTTAAAACCAAACCATTTGATATACCAAGTCTGGAGGATATGGGGTTTGAAAAAACGGATATCAAGATCCCTCCTTTGGAAATTGATAAACCTTTGATCAGAAAATACGACAAAACCCGTAATTTTCCGGCCATAAACGGCACAAGCAGACTAGGGATCCACTTGAGATTTGGGACCATTAGCATACGGAAACTGGCTTTGGAAGCGGACGAACTGAATAAAACTTACCTCAACGAACTGATATGGAGAGAGTTTTATATGATGATTTTATACCATAATCCCAAAGTGGTAGATAAAGCTTTCAAACCAAAATATGATCAGATTCCATGGCGAAATAAGAAAGATGAGTTTGAAAAATGGTGTGAAGGAAAAACAGGATATCCCATAGTAGATGCAGGGATGAGGGAACTCAATCAAACAGGGTACATGCATAATAGGGTAAGGATGATCGTGGCCAGTTTTCTTACCAAGCATTTATTAATTGACTGGAGATGGGGAGAAGCGTATTTTGCAAAGAAATTGCTGGATTTTGAGCTGTCTTCCAACAATGGGGGCTGGCAATGGGCAGCGGGAACAGGTACAGATGCACAGCCGTATTTCCGTGTTTTCAATCCCGAATCACAGACTGAAAAATTTGATAAAGAACTGAAATACATCAAAAAGTGGGTCCCTGAATATGGTACTGATAAGTACCCAAAACCCATGGTAGAACATAAATCAGCCCGCGAAAGGGCACTTGAAACATATAAAAAAGCATTGGATTGATGAACGTAGGAGACAGAGTAAGATTGCTGCACGGAAATGAAGAAGGAGTAATAACCAAAATTTCTTCCGGAGGCAGGGTGGAAATCGAGATAGAAGATGGGTTCAGAATTCCAGCCCTCAAGAATGAAGTCGTGCTGATTTCCCATACCGAAAAAACCTATTTCAATCCAGGTTCAGAAAGCAAGGAGTCTGTTTCAGAATTGAAGTCAGGAAAAAACACAGACACCAACCTGGAAGCCATTTATCTGGTTTACATCCCACTCAATGACAAGGACCACAGCATATACCTGTGCAACCATACTGCAAAGGATTTTGTAGGCATAGTAGCTGAACATCACGGAAGCAATTCCCAGACCCTTTTGGCAGAAAAAATCCCTTCGAACAGCACAAGAAAAATCACCGAAAAATCCATCCAAAACTTTGAAGAATGGCCTCCACTTTCGGTGCAGCTATTCCCCATCAACTCGAGAATAGAAAAAACCACTCAGCCATTTGAAAGAAAAATCAAATTCAAAGCCAATACTTTCTTTAAAAGTAAAGGCACTGCTCCTATTCTGGATAAAAAAGGTTACGTTTTTAGGCTTACGGAAAACAGCAGGGACATTGACATCAAAGCACTGAACAGCTCACTGAACGATGAAGCGGCCAAAGTAGCACCAAATTTCCCCCGTCCTCCAAAAGAAGTGGATTTACATATAGAAAAGTTGACCAAGGACCATGACTTGATGAGCAATTCAGAAATGCTACGCTTACAGATGGAGGTTTTCGAAAAAAATCTGAATTATGCTATTGCCTCCGGTATGGACGAAATCACCTTCATTCATGGTATCGGCAATGGAGTTTTGAAAAAAGAAATCCACAAGTATCTCAGTCAATTGGAAAATATTAAGTACTTTCAGGATACACAAAAAAGCCGGTTTGGATACGGTGCTACATTGGTAAGAATTTCCTAATCTATGCAAGGTAAGATTTCTCCTGTGTTCAGGCTGTTTGAGCAGCAATTTGAAGAAGCAAAAGCCGCCCATGCAGCTCTGAGCAAACAATTTAAGGGCAAAAAAGCCATCGAATTGGAAAGTAGATTGATTTTTTTGGAAATCTATATTGACCTCTTGGCCCATATCCACTTCGAAAAAACAGGACTAAAGTTCAAACTTTTCTCCCCTTTCAAAGACCTTTTCAGGGGACTGAAAAAAACCAAGCACCTCAAAATGGTCACCAACAAGGTCGAAGAAGTAAAGCTCCAGGACACAATTGATTTTAAGTCATACACCAAGTCTTTACTAAGTGAAAAAAACAGCCTTTATGCGGAAGTCTATGACCATGTTGTAAGAGCGCCTTTATTGATCTGGGATGAACTTTTTGAAGCTGCATACAAATACAGCAAAGGACTGAAACCTCTCATGATCAATACGGCTACCACTCAGATCATCAATGAGGAGTTGGAATATTTCAATCTGGACCACCAAAATAAGTTGGACAGCAAGGCCCTAAAAGATATCTATGAAGGGTTGAGGGTGATCATTGCTTTGGAGAATCTTCGTATAGAGTCTGGCTTCAATCCTGTTTTTATTGCAGAAGTCCATGAGAAAATGAGTCATCTACAAAAATCACTGCTCAACTGGTACGAAAACCACCTTTTCTTACAGCACCTCACTGGATTTTTGGCAGAAAAACAGCAGGTTTCAAAAAAATACCTGGACCTACTTCAAACCCTGAGAGAAAACAAAAAATGGCATAAAACCCATGTAGAAAAAGAGGTGAGAGACCTTTTTGATAAGATTCTGGCTTAGACTCAGGATTTTCGGTAACTAATAAAGGAGTGGTAACTCACCATAGAATATCCTAAAGCCAACATAATGTGAAACACCAGCATTTGGTAGCTTCCTGTAATAATTGACTTTACCACGATAATTGCAAATACAAACGCAAGTGCTCCCTCAATGTAAGTAGTTACAGGAACTTTAAAAGAATTGTAGATATTGCTGCTCCAAGAATTATTTTCTTTGGATAAGTTGTATTTGGGAGTTCTGATAAAAGCGGATTTTTTACCTGTCATCCCTTCCCATACCGCTTGGGCATTGTGAAGGGAAAGTCCCATGGAGACAGACAAAAACAAAGGGAGTTCCCATAAAAACTTACCCAAACTTCTCAGGGTATATTTTCCCAAACTCATATTGGCAGCTAAGTATACCAGAGCAATGATCAAGAAGCTGAGCAGAAATACACCTGCATAATTAAAATACTCGGAAGGTAGCAATCCGGACTGAAAACCCCACCACACGGGAATACTGCTGATACTGACAACCAAAACTGCCACAAAAATCAAGGCATTTAACAAGTGTGCAGTCGCATGGATTTTTACTTTTGTTGGAAAAGGGTTTTTCAGAACATTTTTCAGGTGCTTGACAGCACATTCGGCACCTCCCTTTGTCCAGCGAAATTGCTGGGACTTGATGGCAGACATTACGGGAGGAAGTTCTGCAGGAGACTCAATATCCGGCCTGTAAACGAATTCCCATCCCTTTTGCTGTGCCCTGTAGCTGAGGTCCAGATCTTCGGTCAGGGTATCAGACTCCCAATTGCCGGCATCCAGTATACAAGCCTTTCGCCATATTCCTCCAGTACCATTGAAATTGATAAATGCCTGCTGACTGTTTCGACCTATCTGCTCTACCATAAAATGCGCATCCAAAGCAAAAGCCTGAAGCCTGGTCAAAACAGAATAGCATTCATTGAGATGGGTCCAACGGGACTGGACCATACCTACTTTAGGGTTTACAAAATGTGGAACTGCATTTCTTAAAAAATCAGGATCCGGTAGAAAGTCCGCATCGAAAACAGCTATAAACTCTCCCTTGGCCATTTCAAGCCCCTCCTTTAAGGCTCCTGCTTTGAAACCTTGCCTGTCTTTTCTTTGAATGTGGCAAAAGTCAATTTCAGGAAATTTGCTGATCTGCTTTGCTATCAAAGCACTGGTTTCATCCGTACTGTCATCCAGCAATTGGATTTCCAATCGGTTTTTTGGATAATTGAATTTAGCGCAAGCCTCAACCAACCGCTCCACAACATATTTTTCATTGTAGACAGGCAATTGTACCGTAACAAATGGCAACTCTACGGCGTAAAATTCCTTTGTCGGAATATTTAAATCTCTGTTTTTGAAAAAATGATACAAAAGGTGCGCCTGCGCCAAGCTGTAAAACAATACAAAAACCATGGCCAGGATATAGACCGCCAAAAACACATAAATAATTTCCATCAGGATTTTACTGTAATCGATTTATTCCCGATCAAAATCGGATTTTCATTAATTCTTCCTTCTTCTTCCCCGTTTTCCAGTTTTAACACCCCTCTTGGGCAAACTGCAGCACATACTCCACAGCCCACACATGATGCTCGTACTATATTCTGTCCGCGCTGGGCATACCAACGCACATCTATGCCCATTTCACAATAAGTAGAGCAATTGCCGCAAGATATACACTGTCCGCCATTGGTCGTAATTCTGAACCTGGACTTGAAACGCTGTACGATACCGAGGTAAGCGGCCAAAGGGCAGCCAAACCTGCACCAAACCCGATTTCCCATAAAAGGGTAAAACCCGGTACCCACTACTCCAGCAAATGCCGCTCCTATGGCAAAACCATAAATACTATGCAGCTGATTGGTGGCTTCTCCTAGCAGACCGAACTCCATAAAGTAGTTCAGGATCGTGACCAAGGTCATAAGCACTGCAAAGACTAAGACACCATGAATCATGTACCTCTCCACTTTCCAAGCTTTCAGGGATTTGTCCGACAATTGTCGGTAAGGATCTCCCAAAGTCTCTGCCAACCCTCCGCATCCACATACCCAAGAGCAATACCAACGCTTGCCGTAGAAATAAGTGAACAATGGAACACCCACTATGATCAGAATAATTCCCCAGATCAACATAAACATTCCCAAAGCTCCGGAGCCGAGCATTCCATCTAACCTGTAGTCGTAGAAAAATGTATAGTCAAGGGGCCAGATATTTTTGAAATCATGCCAAGGTTTGTTTAGGAGCACCAGAATTTCCGGTATCAGAAAAGCAAAAGCCAGCTGAAAAAACATGACTGAAGCCGTACGGATGGTCTGATAGGTATTTCCCCTATATTTTCGAAACATCCTGATCCCCATCACCAAAATGGCCAGCGTATAGATCAATCCATACAAAAACCATTGGGAGGCCGGATTACCCGATAAAAGGTAACTCAAAGGGTCCACCATCAAGACCAAGTTGGTCATGTACTCCGGGAACCAATATAATATAACATAAAACAAAATCAGCCAAGTACCGGTAATGATGCCGAGCAAGCCACGGGACTTCATGGAAGAAAAGTAAATTCCGTCATTTTTTATCCCTTCAGGTTCTCCCCTATATAAAGGCAAGATATACATCAACCCACCAATTACCCCCAGTCCGACCGATATAGCCAAATACCAAAAAGGATTTTGATGCACTGGCCCCAAAGACGCTTCTTTGGTCAGCTCAAAAACATAATCGTCCCAAATAACCTTGTCCCATTCTTCCGCCTCTTTTAGGGCTTCATTGTATTCATCAAAGTATTTATTGAAATCGGAAATAAATGCAAAATTGGAGCTGTAAGTTTCTCCGTACATGGGCTCAAGCACAGGAATTAATGGCTCCAAGTGTTCTTCCTTTACTTTTCGCTCCACCATTTTCTGATCCAGCTGATAGCTCCCGATGAACGGTATCAAGCTAAAGGAAACTAAGCCAAGCAGAAAAACGATAAGACCGGTTATTTGTATTTTTCTCATGCTCTAGAACCTATTAATCTTTGTAAAAAGGAGCTTTTTTTAATTTTTAGGTTTCTGCCTTCTTGGGCATTGTATTGGGCCAGGACAGACTTATGAAACTTTTCGTAAAATTCAGTGTTGAAATCCGCTTTGTCAAGTTGAGTCAGAACCCTTTCCAGATTCCAGCCCTCATGAATGGCTTTGTCAAAAAACTCATGCCTCAGTCTCCATCCAAAGCTGTTGACACCTAGAATTTTTTCAGTTTGCTTTTCAAAAACCAGCCTGAGACAGCTCTCCCCACTATCGCTTTCCCAATAGAAAGAGTCAATACCCTCTTTCCTTTCATTTGGCACAAGCCCATAAGTTTGATACTCAATATCAAAAAACTTCGCTGAATTGAACCAAATCCCTGGTCGATAAGGGACAGCATCCTCAGAGGTGAGGTTATGAGCAAGCGTTTCTCCGTGCATTCTCCCTGTATACCAAACCTGTTCTATGTTTTTCCTGTCAGCTCCAGGCTTTTCTCTAAACTCAGCACAATCCCCAATGGCATAGACATCCTCTATATTGGTCCTAAAATATCTATCCACTAAAATACCCCTACCCATATCAAGCTCCAAGTTTTTTAAAAACTTGACATTAGGGCTTACACCAACTGCCAAGCCTACAAACTGACATTCAATTTTTTCACCCTTATTGGTCAAAACTGAATCCACTCTCCCTGAATCATCCCCACAAATTTCTTTCATCTCCGTTTCCAACCTCAGGTCTATATGATGTTCCAATATATGCCTATTGACCAACTGTGCTTCTTCCACAGGTAATACATTATCCCAAAAATTCTTTTCCCTGACCAAAAATGTCACCGAAATATCCCTGCTCGCCAGCATTTCGGCCATTTCAATTCCGATCAATCCTCCACCGACGATCACAGCATGTGATATCCCTGCCGTATTTTCCTCCATGATATCCAAATCCTGTTTGGAATAAAGTCCCTGAACTCCATTGAGACTTTGCCCTGGCCAGTCAAATTTGTTAGGGACAGAGCCAGTTGCCAAAACCAAAACATCGTATCCAACTTTTTTCCCAGAGTCTAAAAGCAAAGTTTTATTGTTGAAATCCACTAACTCCACCCAAGCCTGTAAAAGTTGAATATTATTTTTCTCCCAAAACCAATCCTCATAGGGTTTGGTATGTTCAAATTGCATGTGCCCCATATAAATATACATGAGTGCTGTGCGTGAAAAAAAGAATTCAGTCTCTCCCGAAATCACCAGGATTTCCGAATTTTCATCCTTTTTACGAATATTTCTGGCACAGGTGATTCCCGCTATACCATTGCCAATAATTATGATTTTTTTTCTTTTTATCATTCATTCAGAGACCAGTCGTATTTGATATTTGAGACTTTGGCGTTGGATTTAATCTTGACTTTAGAATATTTGTTAAGGTAATCAATTAAGCTTCCCTTTTTGGTAAAATCACCTTTGAACCATGAAAAAATCTGGGATATTTCAACCTTTTCGGCACTGATCTTATTGTACTTTGGATTGTTAATGAAGTCCTTAGCCGCCTTTTCTAATTGACTATCAAGCTTTTCAGCTGTAAAAGCTTCATTCAACAATGGAGGACAGGATTTTGAGGCACAATTGACTGCAAAATGTATCCTTGGTTCGTCAAATTCCTTTCTGATGATTTTGTGCTCAATATCATCCAGACTGGTATCTTCTCCACCTATTTTGAAGAATTTCTTGGTCCAAACGGTATTGACCATGGGCACATTTAAAGTAGGGTTAAGGTCCTTGATACTTTCCACTGGATAATTGTCCGCAATCAGCTTGATGGTAAATGCATTATAGGCATTGATCCAATAAGCCAGTTGCTCGTCTTTAGACCAGGCTTTTTTGTCGGGTGCATTATTGCTCAATAGATCCAAGTATTTCTGTAGTTTCTTTTCTTCCTTGATAAAACCCTTGTAATCTACTTTCCCGTCTTTGGACACGTATTTTTTAAGAAGTTCATCAAAAATCTCATGAGAAGGAGCTTTCTCGGCAGCATCTGAAATCTCGTATGCTCCACAGGAAAAGTTGAACAAAAAGAGTGAAATTAATATCAACAAGGTTTTCATAAATATCTTTCGTATTAGTTGAGTTAAGGTACGAAGTAAACAGGAGGATTGTATTTGAATCTAACTATTTTCCTTCTTATCCCTCCCATATCAGCTTAAAATTGACAGTTTTAAAATTCAGGAAATGTCATAAAAAAGACATTTACCACCTTCAATACACCTTATCCCCTTTATTCAGCCAAATCCCCCAAGTTTTGCTGTAGGCATGAACTCTATTGGTTTTACCATGCTCATCAAAAACCGGATGTCCCTCATTGACCCAATGAAAAATACCTCCATAGAGGTTGTAAACATTTTGATAACCGGCCTCCTTCAGCTTTTTGCCGATTTCCTGGCTCCTTGCACCAATGGAGCAATAGACTACAATATCCTTGTTTTTGGGAATTTCGCTAATAGCATTTAGTGAAAAAGTGTCGTAGCCTACCCATTTGGCATCCTTAATGTGGGAAACTTCAAACTCTGATATTTCTCTGGTATCGAGAAAAAGCACTTCTTCTGTGAGTATTTTGTCTTCTGGATAAACTAAAGGGAACTCTTTGTCATATACCCCTTTCAAAAGCGTTTTATACGCCAAACTTTGACCCCAAACCATCGCAGAACTGAACAGAATTAAAATTATCAGAAAAAACCTTTTCATATTCTTTCAACACTCATTGAGTCCAATTGGTTGCCACAAAAAAAGCAGTGATCCAAAGTATCACTGCCCATTGATATAAACTAATGTGATTTTATCCGTAGAAATCTGACAGCCTTGCAAGTCCCTTTTTGTCCAGGACAATGATCTTTTTCCCATCAAATTCTATCAGCTCATCCTTTTTGAATTCAGACAATAAACGGATAACCGTTTCAGTGGCAGTACCTACCAGTCCGGCAATTTCCTCTCTTGTAAGTACAATATCTATTTTCTGACCTTCCTGACCATCAATGCCATAATTTTCACAAAGTTTAAGCAGTGTAAATGCCAGCCGCTCTCTGATGGACTTTTGTGTCGCGTCTGTAAGTTTTTCTTCCATGACCCCGAGATCGTTGCAGATGGCCTTAGTAACCCTTTGATGAAAAGCAGTGTCATCAGAAAGAACTTTCAAAAATGACTCCCTTGGCACAAAACAGATTTTTGCATCTTCTACAATAGTAGCTGAGGAAGAATATGCTTCTTCTCCCAAGAGGGCTGTATATCCTAGAAAATCTCCCTTTTTGGCCAATCGGATGATCTGCTCCTTTCCGTTGGAAGCTGTTTTATAGACTTTTACGATTCCCTCATTGATACAAAACACCCCAAGTGGCTTAGTCCCTTCGTAAAACAAGGTCTGTCCCTTTTTGTGGCTGATAAAGTTTTTATTGTCTGAAATATGACAAAGATGTTGGTCAGACACTCCCGCAAAAAGAGAAAATTTCCTGCTGACACAGAGTTCACAAGGTATACTTTTGGGCTGGGTTTTCATTTTCCTTGATTTTGATTTTGTCTTTTTCTGATGGGTTAAATATAATTAAAAAGATGACAGATATCACCTTTTTAAACTTCAAATCGTGGAATTTGTGACAATTGGTCATAGGATTTTCCGGCACGATCAAAAGCCAAGAAAACATGCTGTAAACCATTGCTTATCCCCACAAATGGTGCCTGAATAGCTTGGTTATACACTGCTACCTGCTGTACAGTCTTTTGGGAAAGTTTGACCTCAGGCGCCTTACATTCAATCAGTAAAAACGCCCCTCCTTCTCTATCCAGCACCAAGATGTCAGATCTTTTTTGAAGCTGATTATATTTCAGCCCTTTTTCAAGGGCAATAAGATTTTTAGGGTACCCATGATAATGAATTAAATATGCTATCATGTGTTGTCTTACCCATTCTTCAGGAGTGAGAATAAGATTCTTTTTTCTAAGTGAATCGAAAATACTTATCTTACCTTCAGTTTCTTCAAGCTTGAAATCAAATTGGGGAAAATTCAATGGGGTATCCAAAAACCCATACTTCTGCGCATCCATTCCGCAAAAGTACCTGTTCTTTTGGAGAACTATCACCTGACGACACAGTAAAAATGAGAAAAATTGCTTTTTTGACCGGCTTGTTATTTTTGGGGATGTTGCTGCAATTTTGCAGCCCGGCCAAAGAGCAAGCAGACCTGATCATACACAATGCCACTGTTTACACAGTGGATGAGGGGTTTAGTATCGTCCAGGCATTTGCCATAAAAGACGGAAGATTTCTCGAAGCTGGAAGCAACAGTAGAATTTTATCCAAATACAGCAGTGAAAACACCCAAGATCTGAAGGGAAAAGCGGTTTTTCCAGGATTTATTGATGCACATGCGCATTTTTTTAGGTATGGAATGGGCTTGCAGACAGCAGATCTGCTAGGAGCAGAATCTGAAAAAGAGTTGATAGATCGCGTCATCACCCATCATGACAACAATCCCGATGTGACATGGATTCTAGGGAAAGGCTGGGACCAGAACCTTTGGGAAAGCAAAGAATTCCCAACCAAAACTGCTTTAGATTCACTTTTCCCTGATAAGCCGGTTTTACTCACCAGAATAGATGGACATGCAGCACTTGTCAACCAAAAAGCCCTGAACCTGGCCGGGATCAATGCCAACACAGAAATGATTGGTGGAAAAGTTATTGTGGAAGAAGGGAAACCTACCGGAGTTTTGATAGACAACGCCATCAAACTGGTAAGCGATAAAGTCCCTGAACCAAGTGAGGAAGAAGCCACAAATGCATTATTGGCAGCTCAGGAAAACTGTTTTGAAGTAGGGCTAACCTCTGTGGTGGATGCCGGACTGGAAAGAAAAACAATTGAATTGATCCGCAGCCTGCAAGAGGGGAACCGTCTTAAAATGAGAATTTACGCCATGGTCAACCCAAGTCCGGAGAATATGGCATTTTATTTTGAAAACGGCACATATGAAGATGACAAATTAAGCATCAAAAGCTTTAAAATTTACGGAGACGGAGCATTGGGTTCCAGAGGGGCAGCACTTTTGAAGCCGTATCATGACCACACCGATAATTACGGTTTTTTGCTTAAGACCGCAGAAGAATTTGATCACTTGGCCAGCCAAATGTACGAACACGGCTTTCAGATGAATACCCATTGCATTGGAGATTCTGCCAACCGCACCTTATTGGACATCTATGCAAAGTACCTAAAAGGCAAAAACGACCTGAGATGGAGAATAGAGCACGCACAGATTGTGAGTAAAGAAGACATGCCCAAATTCGCCCAATACAGCATCATTCCCTCGGTGCAGCCTACCCATGCAACCTCTGATATGTATTGGGCAGATCAGCGATTGGGACCTTTCCGAATCAAAACCGCGTACGCATACAAAGACCTTCTGGACCAAAATGGCATGATCGCACTGGGCAGCGATTTTCCTGTAGAGCATATCAACCCGCTCTATGGATTTCATTCGGCAGTAGTGAGAAAAGACGCTGAAAACTGGCCAGAAGGTGGATTCCAGACTGAAAACAGGATAAGCCGGCAACAAGCCCTAAAAGGCATGACAATCTGGGCTGCTTTTGCCAACTTTGAAGAGCATCTCAAAGGAAGTATAGAAAGTGGGAAATTGGCGGACTTTGTCATCTTGGAAGAGGATATCATGATAGCTGACCGTAAAGACCTGCGCAACATCAAGGTAAATAGCACCTTTCTGGGAGGTGAAAAGGTGTTTGAGAAAAATTAACAGAAACTTTCAATCAAAAGCCAGATAGGGTGCTATCCTATCCACCCAATCTTGATTGAAAATCTTGATCTGAAGAAGGTCTGAGGGCTGCCTGTATTTCCCGTGCTGCTGCCGGTAAGCTACGATCACTTTAGCAGCTCCGTAATTGATATAGGGATGCTTGGCAATCTCAGCAGCATCCCATTGATTGACCTGCAGCTTTTTATAAATCCCAGGGCTGAATTCAAAATACTCAAAAACCCTTTCTGCTACTTCATCACTCATCCCATATACTTCCAATAACTGATCTTTGTGCAACATCCCACCCAAGCCTTCTCTGAATTTCACGATCCTACCTGCCATGGTCTGACCAATCCCCGGTACCACCTGCAAAACAACAGAATCTGCTTCAAAAAAATCCAGCTTATTTAATCTTGGCTGTTCCCTTCTTAAAGTCCCAGAAGTTTTTTTTGTGGTATCAGCAGAGTTAGAAGAATCAAAATTGCTGAAATTTGGTTGTACTATATGGAAGCCAGCCAGCACCATGCTATCAATCACCCTTTGGTATTCCAACTCTTGACTTTGATGTGTTCTCTCCGACAATTTATGGTAAAGCTCAGGGAGAAAATACAACAACAAAAACACAGGGACAACCAGAACAAAGCCCTTGGACTCCCTTCTGGTAAATCCCAAATAGGTTTTGAGAAAAAAATAAATCTTAGCCTTCATAAAAATGTGATTTTGCAAACAATCCAATTGACAAAACAATGTCGTATTTGAAAGAGAAAATTATTGTAATCGGATCAATTTTCCAAAAACAGAAGCCAATAAATTAGTTTGAATCATAATCCATTCCGATTATTATTTAGACAGATTTTAAATTAAGCCGACAGAAAGCAAAATTTTCTTTTGAAAAGAAACTGAATTAAATTTGTATGCGAAAAGTATCAGAAATGCAGCACAACTTCAGAGCAATAAGTTTATCACATAAAAGCGCACCTGTAGAGATCCGTGAGGTAATTTCCTTAGATGAGGGCTCCATACACGCTTTGTTGATCAAACTTAAAGAGTTTTTTAGCCTGACAGATACCTTGATTCTTTCTACTTGCAACAGGACTGAAGTTTACTATTCCCACGAACTGGACCTTAGTACTGAAATTATCAAATTGATCGGCCTTGAAAAAGGATTGACCAACGTGGTGGATTACCTGGAATATTTCAAGGTTCTAAACAACGACAAAGAAGCCATACAGCATCTTTTCAAAGTTTCAATGGGTCTTGAAGCTCAGGTGGTAGGAGACATGCAGATTTCCAATCAGGTTAAAAGGGCCTATCAAATGTCTGCTGACCTGGATCTGGCAGGACCTTTTCTGCACCGTTTGATGCATACTGTGTTTTTTTCCAGCAAAAGAGTAGTACAGGAAACAGCTTTCAGAGATGGGGCCGCTTCAGTTTCTTATGCTGCTGTAGAACTTATCGAAGAACTTACTTCCAATACCTACCAACCTAGAGTTTTGCTCATTGGTGTTGGGGAAATAGGTGAAGATGTAGCCAAAAACATGGTTCATGTTCCTGATGCAAAAGTTACCATTACCAACAGAACTTTTGAGAAAGCGCAGGCTTTGGCCAGTGAATTGGGATATGAAGCCATTCCATTTGAGGAATGTATGCAAGCCATGAATCAGGCTGACGTGGTGGTCTCTTCTATCATGAAATCAGAACCTTTCATCACCAAAGAGTTGGTGAAGGCAATGGATATTCCTAGCTACAAGCTTTTTGTGGATCTATCTGTTCCAAGAAGTATAGAAACCACCATAGAGGATGTTCCCGGTGTGATGCTATATAATGTAGACAACATCAGGAGCAAAGCTACAGAAACATTGGAAAGAAGACTGGCGTCTATCCCTCAGGTAGAGAAAATCATTGAAGAAGCCATAGATGAATTTTTTAACTGGAAAAAGGGAATGATGGTATCACCTACCATCAATAAACTGAAAAATGCCCTTGAACAGATCCGTCAGGAAGAAATGGGGCGTTTTCTAAAGAATATCGATGAAGATCAAGCAGCAGTGATCGACAAAATCACCAAAAGCATGATGCAAAAAATCCTCAAAGTACCGGTAGTACAGCTTAGGGCTGCCTGTATGAGGGATGATGCGGACCAAATGATCAATATTATCTCGGATTTGTTTGACTTGGAGAAAGTCAGCGAAAAAAAGGATTAATATATTCTGTAAAGGATATTGAAATCCATTGCGAATCCCTTTAATTTACCTCCTCAATTGACTTGCAATGAATCACAAACTTACCTGGGGAGGTTTACTTACCGCCTGTTTTCTTCTTATTTCCTATTCTACGGCATTTTCCCAAACCTATGAGGTATATGACCAAAACCTGAAACTCAAATCCAGGGTAGAATACGATCATATCAAAATCTTAGGCGAATCTGTCAGGATAAGCAACGCCAACAACCAGGTTAAGCTTCTCAGCAGAGAATATAAGCCTTTTATCAACCTTGATGCAGAGTCTGTCTACGCTTATGATCAGCCTTGGATCATTACAGAAGGTAAAAATGGAAAAGGTGTTTTTCACGAGTATGGAGAAAAGATATTGCCAGCAGACTATGACAGGATACAGACTTTTTTCACCCGACTGCTTGCCAATAAAGGAAACCAATATTGGCTTTATGACCACTCCACCAGAGAAACCAGGCACCTTGGGTCATTCGACGATGCAAGCTTGGCACTCAATGGACAAGTGATTGCCAAAACTGCACAAGGCTATTTTTTACCACTATCCGAAGACCCTGACCATCTTTATGAAGAACTTAAGGAGGTCAACCAAAACTATCTTTTTGCAAAAGAAGCCACAGGATACGGTCTCATCAACAGGGAAGGGAACTACGTACTCCGGCCTGTAATTGACCTTTTGGTACACCTAGAGGATGATTACTTCTATGCCCATGATGGCAACCAATACATGCTGATAAAAGGTAGGGAAGGAAAAGCAGACATTAGCTACTCCTCTTACCATAAAATCACCAATGAAGACGGTGTATTGTTGGAATACATACATGGCAAATTGAGAAGGGTCATGAAAAATGACGGAATCCTCTTGGATCAGGTAGGGATGGTCAAAGTTACCGACGCAGGCGAAAAGCACTACAATGTATTCCTAAGAGACAACACAGTAGGTCTTTTGGGACCAAAAGGCTGGGAAGTAAAACCAATACCGGGTGTAGATAGAATTCTCCCTGGCAAAGAAGGCCTTTATCCCGCCTATAAGGATGGCAAATTGGGCTACATTGACGCTTTGGGGAAATGGGCCATCAAGCAGCAGTTTGAAGAAGGAAAGAAATTCAATGAAGGATTTGCCGCAGTAAAATCAGGTGGACAGTGGGGATACATCAACAGGTCGGGAGAATGGGTGAGTAGCCCCAAATTTGACCAGGCAGGGGATTTCAAAAGAGGCTTGGCATTGGTAAAATCCTCCGGCAAGAACAACCTAATAGACCGCAGCGGTAATTTGTTGCTTAATGAAGGATATAGCCGGATTTCTCTGGGTGCGGACAATTACTTCATCACCGAAGAAAATGGCAAATTTGGACTTTTGGCTCCGGACGGAAAAGAAATTGTAGAGCCCAAATTCCAGGAATTGCGCAGGGAAGAACTGAACAAGGTCCTTGTGAGGATCGGTGATAAATACGGCATCATGGATGAAAATGGGGATTATGTACTTCCTTTATATTACAAAAGCATAGTATTTGATCAAGGCACCAAGCAGATATTAGCGGAAGACTTCTATCAATTTGAGCCGGAAAATCTTGCCGATACCAAGGCAGAGTCCAATAGAAGAAAAAAACGGGGGAGTTAATAAAATAACACAATGAAACCCAAAATCTACTTCATCCTTGCCTGCATCATTTTTCTACAACACCATTCCTATGCGCAGCAAGTGGACTTTGATGCTACTCTTGCAGAAGAACTTGGAGCAGATGATTACGGAATGAAAACTTATGTCATGGCATTTTTGCTGGGTGGAGACAAGTCAGGAAATTACAGTGCAGAGGAAAGAGCTGAGATCCAAAAGGGACACATGGCCCATATCAATTTACTCAGTGAAAAGGGGAAGCTGATTCTGGCAGGTCCATTTGTAGATGGCGGCGAAAAAAGGGGAATTTTTCTCTTTAATGTAGACAGCATCGAAGAAGCCGAAAAACTGACCCAAGAAGATCCAGCTGTTGCGTCCGGAGTCTTAAAAATGGAATTGGTAAAATGGTACGGTTCAGCAGCCCTACTCCTCACACCCGAACAACATAAAAGGGTACAGAAAAAGGGGTTTTAGGCTGACTCCTCCTGACTTTGACAACGGGATCCCAGATCCAAACTTTATAAACAGAAAAGCGGATAACCGATAGCAATTAATATAAATAGGGGCTAATAAGGGCTGACAATTTTCACAATCAGGAAGTAAATAATAAACCACAAAAGGAAACAAAAGTCACAAAAGTTGACTGAAAGGAATCTTTTGTTTTCTTTTGTCACTTTTGTGGTTTCAAATAAATCTGTCAGAAGATTAGGCTGTTTAAATCAATTAAAAACTGAACATTAATTTCTGGAACTAACTCTGGAACAAACAAATCCAAAATCACCACACTAATAATTACCAAATACTTATATAGATACGGGACATAAAGCGGTCATCGTCATGAAGGGGAATTTTCCTCTTTAATGTAGACACCATTGAAGAAGCCGAAAAACTGACCCAAGAAGACCCAGCTGTAGCTGCTGGAGTCTTAAAAATGGAACTGGTAAATTGGTACGGTTCAGCAGCCCTACTCCTCACACCCGACCAACATAAAAGGGTACAGAAAAAGGGGTTTTAAGCCGATCTTTTTTTTCCTACCTCCCACAAATATCCTTATACGGACAATACCTGCACTTCTCTTCGTCATCTGTTTGTTCAAATGGCACTTCAGGATCAAAAATCTCCGCCAAAAGACGGCTTAGCCCCTCTTCAAACTCTTCCCTGAAATCGGAATAATCCTCCAGATCGCTTTTATCTACTTTCATAAATGGATTGAAATCCTTTTTGAAAATTTCTTTGACATTAAAAAGCCCAGGCTTGATCGGCTTTTGATTTGCAGGGTTGGCAAACTGGTACAAGTAGGCGTACAGCATGGTCTGAAGTCCCGCCTTGTTCCGCTTTTTATGCTCCCTATCAAACAATGAAGATATGGATTCGATGCTCCTGTTGTCCTTCCCTGTTTTGTAATCCAACAGCCTTACCGTTCCGTTCTGAATATCCATTCTGTCAATCAACCCAAAAAGGCCTATGGGCTTCACCTCTCCATCCACAGCCACCGGAATACTGGCATGATGCTCTTTTTCCAATCCTATTACCTTAAAGTCGCCCGTTTTGTAATCATAGTCCACCACTGCCTGTATATAATCCACAAAAATCTCTCTGACAATTTGCATCTGACCAGTGAGGTTGATCTTGTCTTCCTTTTTCTTGCCATAAAAATCTTTGATGGCCTCATCCACATACTCCGGGATCTGTTCTTTTATCCTCTTGATATTGTGTACAGTGATGAGTCTTTCTGTAGTGCTTTCAGGAATTCCGTACAACAGCTCAATGGCCTTGTGTAAAATGCTTCCGAAAACACCCGCATCCACATCAGAGGCTACTTCCTCACTTTCCTTTAATCCTGCCACATACCTGAAGTAAAACCTGAGCGAGCAATCCAGGTAACTGTTGATCGCAGAAGCAGAAAGTTTCTTCTTATGGTTACTGGGATCTCCCTGCACTACATATCCATTCAGGGACTGTAAAATATCAGGGGTTTTGGCCATACTGATTTCCCTGCCCGGGGTCAGGTGTGCTTCCAACAAAACAGTATTGGGTTTGGAAATTCCCATCTCAACCTGCATCTGTTGAATAAACCTTGACATTTCTCCGGCTTTGCCCTGATTGGCTGCCGTGCTATAAAGCAGATGTACTTCCTCAGCCCTGTGCAAAAGCCTGTAAAAAGTATAGGCATAAATAGCGTCATTCTGTTCCTGCACCGGCAATCCAAAAGCCCTTCGAAGATTGAAGGGTATCATGGAATTGATCCCACCTCCGGGAGGAAAACTCCCCTCATTCACATCGCAGATAATCACTCTCTTGAAGTCCAGGTTTCTCGACTCCAAGACTCCCATGACCTGTAAGCCTTCCAAAGGTTCCCCTTCAAAGGGCAACTTCACCTCCCTGAACAATTGTCTGAATAACTTGATGAAAAAATCGGTCTGAATGCCTTCCAGACTACTTTTTGCAAAATTTTCTTTCATTCTATTGAGAAGCTTGTAGGCCTGAAAAAGGTAGCTGCTCTGAATGACATCCTCTTTAAGCTGCATTGCCAAAGCTGTCATCAAGCTGGACAGATAATCAAAAATTTCTGTTGACCCCGTTTTCCTGAAAATCATTCCGAACAGTTCTCCCCCCTTAGCCAACTCTACTGCTGATATTTCCAATGCATTGGTAGAAGTAATCTGTGCTTTCATTTCCTTTACAAAAACCCTGTTGGCGTCCTGCAGGTATGGCAATGCAAGTAAGTCCAATACCTGCTTGTGGTAAAAGAAAACCTCGCCTTCCCGGACTTTTAAGTATCGCTGAAGATCCAAAATGGCATCCAAAAAAGCATAAACTGAGGCATTGCGAATGGGATACCCCATGGTAACATTCAGCTTGGTCATCTGACCGGGAAGGGTATGCAGCACCGGAAACAGCAATTGCTCATCCGGCAATATCACCACAGTCTCCTCAAGAGCTTCATCTGGCCCCAATCCTTCCAAAATCCCTCCTACAAGATTGGCCTGATTGACTTTCAATGGCAAGGCATGTGTCTGAATGACACCTGCTTTATCTTTGATTCTATCCGGTATGATTTCTGGAAAAGTCTTTCCAAACACCGGATCTTTGCGGTAATCCCTGAAGAACAAACCGGACTCCTGCCTTCTGTCTTCCAGATAATACCTATCAATATCCCAAAAAATATCTGCGCCGAACTCTTTGATATAATGCTTGATCAGTACTTCTTCGGTCTTGGTAAAGGCATTGAATCCCACAAAAACATGATGCTTGGCCGGTGGATTTAGCTCCTTGATCTTTGAAGCCACCTTTCGGTATATCCTACCGCTATAAGTGAGACCCAACACATCAAGATGGGCATTGAATTTCTGATACAAGTCCCCCAATATCTGCCAGAAGCGGAGGAATTTTTCCTTTTCCTCAGGCTTCTGCTCCCTGAATGAGCTCCAAAACTGGGAAATCAAAGCCACTTGCTCCTCCGTGAGATAGCTCAGGTCTGATTCTATGGTCTTGATTTCAGAAAGATTCCTGTACAAAGAGGCGGCATCTGCCATAAACTGGTCAATGTCATTGAAATCTTTAAGGATCAATTCTCCCCAAAAATAAAACCTGTCAAAGCTTTCCGCTTCCTCCTGCAATTGCCTGTACACTTCATACATTTCAAAAACCAGTGAAAGGTCATCTGAAGGGGTCTCCCCTGCCAATCCTGAAAAAAGCTGCTCAACCGTCCTGACTTCCGGCATCCAGGTCGGCTCCTCTATCAACTCTCCCATATAGCGAAGAAAAAACAGGCCCGCTCTCCTATTTGGCAGTACCACCACCAAATCCTTCAGCTCCCGACCTGACCCGAGGAGACTTTTTGCCGTGTCTTTCAAAAAACTATCCATAAACTTCCACTATTTCTGTAGGTTCCAAATAACAAACAAAGCCTTTTACCGGCTTTTGGGTGATCAGTCCGACCAATCTGATATATTCCCTGACCTGTATGATGTGCTCATCTTTTTTTCGGCCTGTTTTAAAATCCAGTACAATGCTCTCATTTTCACCCATCAGTATCCTGTCCGGTCTTTTCATTTCCCCTCCGGGCAAGAGAATTCCCTGCTCAGCAAATGATGAAAATACCCCGGAATACCAGTTTTGAAATTCCGGCAGATGGAAAAGCGCTTTAAGCTGCTCCTCCACTTCCCTTGCAGTCTCTTGGTCAAACCTGCCTTCAAACTCAAACTGCCTCAATACCTGCAGGGCATCCGATAAGGAATTGGACTGCTCTAAAATTTCATGGACCAATACCCCTAAACGCCTTTTTGATCGGTCCTCCAGCCCTTCTTCTCCAAAATCCCAAGCATAGTCCCTGGTCTGAAGTTTGGTTTTCCAGTCTGAGAAAAGCCACCTCAATTTACTTGGAGGCTTTGACATTCCCTGCTCCCGCTTCACCGCAAGAGGCCAGCTTCCATACTCAAAAATACTGCTCTCCTCATCCCATCTTCCCCTATCTCCAAAAGCTGAGGAGGTCATATCTCCGGAGAAAACTTCAAACAATGCCCCTCCGGTAAACTTGGTATTGGTTACCCCTTCCTTGTTGTATTTGTATTCTGCATGTGCCCAAAGAAAGTCCTCCGCCCGGGTAAAGGCGACATAGAGCATGTTCAAAGTGTCCAAAAAAGCCAGCCTGACCTCATTGGAGTAAAGCTCCGAAAAAGCTGTATTGATCAGCCCAGTAGTATGCGTTAGGGGCATGACAGTGCGAAAATCACTTTCTTCCCAAGGCGACCAAATTACAGGTGCCTGATTTCCTGTGGGCAATATACTCCAATTGAGAAATGGCATCAAAACCACCTTGAACTGAAGCCCTTTGGACTTGTGAATGGTAAGGATCCTCATGGCATT
Organism: Arthrospiribacter ruber; assembly: GCF_019343195.1. Lineage (GTDB taxonomy): Bacteria > Bacteroidota > Bacteroidia > Cytophagales > Cyclobacteriaceae > Arthrospiribacter > Arthrospiribacter ruber. The sequence goes on along the minus strand of NZ_RPHB01000001.1, from coordinate 37,085 downwards.
GTGGTCTTCAGGAATCTTTACGGTCAGCTTATTTTTATTCAGCTCCCACCAGTCGAGAAAACCAGCCAGGTCAGCCCGGTTATTTTTTACAAAATCAAAAACAGCCTCCTTAAAACCGGAAATATATGCCAGATCCGAATCCAGATCCGAAAGTTCCATAAAACGGACAAGTGCTTCCACCAGCTCCAAAAGTGGTTCCTTAAGCCATAAGGCCACCTCCTGCTCCAAAACCCGATGCTTCTCCTTCAGCTCATCCGGTAGGCTGTAAAGCTCAAACAAATCATGGGTATAGGGCAAGGATTTCAACAGTGAGTAGTAGTAATAAGTGGTTTTAAGCGCTACTTTATCCTCCTGATTGCGCAGGTACTTCAGTAGGGAAATCAATGCTTTTACAGCCACTGATTTTTCCAGAAAAAGTGATTCCTCAGAGATTACATCGTAGGAATACCCATTGCCCTGATTGGCTCTGGCATGATCCATCAATCTATCGGCGATAAGAGCGCCTTCGCTGTTTTTTCTGACCAAAAATGCAATGTCCCTCAAGGCATATCCCTTATCCTGAAGCTTTTCCACAAGCTCGGGAATGTATTCCAACACACCTTCGTCTTCCTCTTCTTCCTCCTCTAAGTTTTGACTGGGTCTGTTTTCCTTCCCTACAAATTCAATCTGGGCAAAGCCCTGAAAGGGCAAACTTCTTTTCTTTTCCGGAACTTTCTGTCCCACACCTTCAAAAGCACTCTCCAGAAGGTCCTCTGCTTCCACCTGATGATTTTCCATCATCAAATCCTGTAGGTATCCTGGCAAAACCGAGAAAAAACCATTGTTGAAGTCTATGATATTGGGCAAGCTTCTGTAATTGACATCGAGGTTTTTGATATCAATGTATTTTTCACCGATCTGATCCTCCACTTCCTTAAGCAATAGCTCAAGCTTACCCCCTCTCCACCTATAAATGGACTGCTTCACATCCCCTACGAGCAGGTTGGTATGTCCCGATGCGAGGGAATTGACCAAAAGCGGCTTAAAGCTGCTCCATTGAAAATCCGAGGTATCCTGAAACTCATCTATCAAAAAGTGCTTGTACTGATTGCCAATTTTCTCGAAAATAAAAGGAGCCTCGTTGTCTTTGGTTATTTCTCTAAGAAAATCATTGACATCAGAAATCAACAAAATCCCTTCTTCATCCTTTAACTCCCTGAGTTCAAGAATCAGGTTGCGGAATATGCCGTACACATTGAGGTTCTTCAACAAAGCCTGCAAAGTATCCCAACGCCTCTTGTACACAATGCTTTCCAAAATCAGGTCCCTCAATCCACCATCTGCGGCAGCTACTATTTCCGATTTTTTGCGGGATGTCTTGGTATGCCATTCTTCCGTTCCGCTGATTTTTGGCAACTGCTTATCCGTAAACTCCGGAAATGGCCTGTCCCTGTCCCCTAACCTGTCCAGCTTGGCTACAAAGTTTCCATGCCCTTTACCCCCAGAAAATTCATCCCAATACAATCCCTGACTTTCTCTGATGGAGTTGGCTTTTTCCCTCATGGATAAAGCAAGCTCGATCAATTTGTTTTTTTCCTGATAGATATAACTTTTCAGGTTTTTGATCAAATCCTCCTGATCCAGCGCCGACTGAAAAGCTTCTCTATGGGCTTTGAATTTCTCCTGAAAAATTTCCGACCCCAATCCTCTGATCCCGATCCTCACATCCCATGAATTGCCATTTTGAATCTGCTCTTTGGCATATTCCACCAGCCAGTTTTTCAACTCTGTATCCTCCGACACCTTCTCTATCACTCGGTCTGTCAGCCTGTCCAACACGGCATTCTGATCCAGCTCCACATCAAATTTGGCCTGAAGATCCATCTCCCTGGCAAATGCCCTGACCACTTTTTGAAAAAAGGAATCAATCGTACTGACAGCAAAATCCCCATAAGCATGCAGGATATTCAAGAGGCTGTCTTTTGCTCTTTTTTGCAATTCCTCCTCATCCACTTTCAGGTGCTGCATCAATTGCTCATCCAAAAACTCTTCCGCTCTCACTTCCTCACTCAGGCGCTGCAGGTATTCCAGGATTCTTGCTTTCATTTCCTGTGTGGCCTTGTTGGTAAAAGTCACCGCCAGGATCTGCTTGAAAGCGCCTGGATAAGCAAGGGCAAGCTTGAGGTATTCCAGCGTGAGGGTATAGGTCTTGCCGGATCCAGCTGAGGATTTGTAGATGATAAAAGGCTTGGGATTTTCCATAGGACAAAAATGATCTGTAACAAATCAAAGCTATTTGCCCTTCAATAAAAAATCATTGACGGAAATTGTCAGAGGAAATTTTCTTTAGAAAGTCATCCTAAAAGAAAGTCCATTTCCATGTAAGTGTACCTGCTCAAAAATTTTGGGCAATTGCTTGGCGTGCCGGTTATGGATCAGGAATTTTACCAGGTCGAAAGTCATCAGGAAGGCACCTTGGAGCATCACTGATTGCCCAAAACCTCTGAGGACCTCATCGTCCAGACGTCTCCCTCTTTCCAGCATCCAAAGTCCTCCACCGATGTAAGCCAGGTCCAGACCTGTATTGAGGAGCAAGACTTTTTCTATTTGCTGCTGGGCCCGCTGTGTTTCCCAAAAGTCCGATGAAGCCTCTTCTCTGATAGCACTGTAATAGCCAAACCCAGCTATGATGAGGTTGACCGAATTCCAGTATATGTTCATCTGATGAAAAGCACGTTCTTGTCCGGTGCTGTTTCCGGCCATTATTCCGCCCCAGGCCATATTACCTACTGCCCAGGATCCAAGAATAAGCATACCCCTTTTATTGAAATCAATTCTTTCTTCATTGAATTTTTTAAAACTCTCACTTTCAAATTGGGCAAAAGTATGTAAAGGGTTGAGCATAAAAAGCAGCAAAAAGAAAAAAAGTATAGAAGAGGTATTTTTCATATCGGTGAGTTTATCCAAACAACTTTGAAATAAGAGGGATTGTTGGGTGTTACTATTTCAATCTATGTATTTCCTCAATGGCATCAGAGATAAATTGACAGTCAAAAGTAGGTTAATTTTACTACTCACTTAATAGCGCAAGGGGCAGATCTCCGATTTACCCAGTCATTGTTAGGTCAGGAAAGCCCCAAAACCACTCAAGTATACACCAATGCAACCACTAAGGGCTTTGATCAAATTAAAAGTCCATTAGACGGTTTAGATTTATAATAATTCTTTTAGTTTTATAGTATATATTTCCCCAATATAGTAGAAAGCATACTAAAATGGAATGCTTTCCGCTATACAGAGGAAAGCAAGACGTTGGGCACAATATAATAATGATATCACATGAGTTTAGAAAAGGAAATAATTGAAAGGCGGAGCGAGATCAGAACGGATGATCTTTCAATGTCAATAGGAGAATGGCAAAGTCTCTATGAAAATAAAGAGATTGATATTCATCCAGAATTCCAAAGATTTTATAGATGGTCTCCAAATCAAAAAAGCAATTTAATAGAATCAATTTTACTAGGGATACCTATTCCGCCAATTTTTGTGAGCCAACGAAAAGATGGAATATGGGATGTAGTAGATGGCCTGCAGAGACTTTCAACGCTTTACGAGTTCTTTGGAATATTAAAGGATGAAAATGGAAGTATTAAACCTCCATTAATCTTAGAAAAAACCAAATACTTACCTTCACTTGAAGGGAAAAAATGGAATGATCCTGAAGATCTTCAAAATTCTTTTGGCCAAGAACAACGTCTACTCATTAAAAGATCAAAGCTAAGCGTCAGTATAATACTTAGAGAAAGTGATGATAAGGCAAAGTTTGAATTGTTTCAGCGGCTCAATACGGGAGGTTCAGATTTAACACCTCAAGAAGTTCGGAATTGCATTTTAGTAATGATTAATAAAGAATCATTCTTATGGCTCAAGTCTCTGGCTGATTACCAAAACTTTCAAGAAGCAATTTCCTTAAGTGATAAAAATAACAATGAACAATATGATATAGAATTAGCCCTTAGATTTTTAATCTTTTCGACTTTAGAAATGGCAGACTTTGACCGTTCAAAAGACGTTGGACAATTCATAACTGAAAGAATGATTAATTTATTTTCAGAAGGATTTGATCAACAAGCAGCAGAGAACAGATTTAAATCTACGTTCGATCACATAATTGAATCTGTAGGAGAAAACTCGTTTAGAAGATACACAAATAGTACATATAAAGGAGGGTTCTTACTTACACCGTATGAGGTTATTTCTTATGGACTTGGTTTTAATTATCCAAACTTCCCGTCTGCAGAAGAAACACGACAAAGAGCCCAAAATCTATTTACCAATGCTACTTATCAACAATGGTCTGGTTCGGGGATTAGAGCGAATTCTCGATTGCCTCATTTATTACCATTAGGAAGAGAATTGTTCGCAGGAAATGAGAATTAGAACTTTAGACGATTTAAGCAGCAGTCTTTCTGACCAATTGGCTTGGAGGAAAAAGGAACTTTCCGAAATAAAATATCTTATTGAATCAGAATCAATTCCCAAGCATAAAAAAAATGTTTTAATGCGATCCGCAATAGCAATGATTTATGCTCATTGGGAAGGCTTTTTGAAATTGGCAGGAAGGTATTACCTAGAATATATTGCTTCCCAAAGGTTGAAGAATTCAGAATTATCAAAGAGTTTCTTAACAATATCTCTTGGTTCATATTCCAAAATATTCGAGAATTCAAAAAAATATTCAACCTATGGGTCTATAATAGATTTTTTCGATAGCAATATGGAAACTAGAGCTAATATTCCGTTTAAATCTGTTATTGATACTGAATCAAACCTCTCTTCATCAGTGCTTAGAGAAATCATTTGGTGTTTAGACTTATCGTATGATGCGTTTGAAATAAAAGAGAAGCTGATTGACGAAAAAATGTTAGCAAAAAGAAATCATATTGCACATGGAGAATATTTGGAGATCGATTCTCAAGATGTAATTGACTTAAGAAATGAAATATTAGCTTTAATGATTGAATTCAAGAACCAAATTGAAAATTCAGCCTTGACAAAAAAATTCATTAAAGGAAATACTGTGCCCAATCGAGTGGATGGCCGCAGGCCATAAGCCTGCGGAGCACCCCTCACACAACCGTACGTACGGGTCTCGTATACGGCGGTTCATCAAGCATAGGATAGCCGCTCTTTTCACCGATTATCCCTTTCCGCTACTTTTAAGATAAGGCTACACGATGGCTCCTTATCGAATTTTCACTTCACCCGATGTTCAGTCCTTCACTACCTTGTAAGGCTTCCCTGTATTTCAGGGCTTGTTTCCAGTAGCTACTATGACCTCGGCTGACTTCTTGGCACATAGAAACCGAGTCTATTCCAAGATCTCCCCAGGTAAGGACATATTCCTTCCTCCGATTCCTGCGGCATCTACCAAAAAGGGGTTGTTGGCTACGGGCTTTGCAAAGATGTGCTTGCTTACCCTCCCTTTCTGGCCTCCGTATGCCGTTCCTGTTCGTCAGTACCGGATTTTGCAGTCTCGCTTCCTTTACTGTATGCCTCACGGCAACCAGCTTGCGACTTGCTAACAGGCTTCACCAACTTGGCTGTAAGGGACTTTCACCCTCTGGAATAATTTGGTATCTTCGATACCAGATGCCCATGCTGGGCACACACATCACCTTGGATACAGCGGGCGGTCCAGAGTAAATAGAAAGTTTAGTATCTTTAAAAAGTCAGGAGTAGGCTGGAAGCGAACGGCTCCGAAGGCCCGCCGTCTCCAAGCTGAATCCCGTTATGGCACATTTTAAAAGACCCTAAGTATATTCGAAGTAACTTTTTAAACCTAGAAAAAACATGTAATTTTGTATCCGAATGAAGACAGATAATTAAATGTATTTTATTGAAAAGACTGTTGAATTTGACTAATGGTTGAGAAAATTGAAGGATCTAAGAGCAAAAGCGAAAATTTTGTTCAGGATCCAGAAACTTGAAATTGACGAACATTTCGGAGATTGTAAACCGGTTGGTGAAGGTATTCATGAATTGAGAATAGATTATGCCAAAGGATATAGAATCTACTTCAAGGAAAGAGAAGGCAAAATCATTATTCTTCTTTTAGGGGGAGAAAAATCAACTCAAAAAAAGGATATTGAAAAAGCAAAGGAAATTTGGAATAGGATAAAAAAGTAGAAATATGGAAACATCAAAATTTGATATTGCAGATTATTTGGACAGTAAAGAAATGATTGCAGAATATTTGAATTCTGTTTTGGAGGAAGGGAATAATGATGATGTAGTTGTTGCGCTTGGGCACATCGCAAAAGCAATTGGTATGTCCAAAATAGCGGAAGAAACAGGGATGAGTAGGCCAAGTTTGTATAAAGCCCTATCAACAGGATCAAAGCCCCAATTTGAAACAATAATGAAAGTATTAAAAGCTGTAGGTGGTCAATTAAGAATTAATCCTTTATCCACGTGAAAAGAAAAACGATCCCATAATCGAGTGGATGGCCGCAGGCCATAAGCCTGCGGAGCACCCCTCACACCACCGTATCCCGATACGGGACAGGCAGTACGGGTCTTCCCGCACGTGCGGGAGCGGTTCCTAAAGCATAGAAATGCCGCTCTTTACACCAACACTCCCTTTCCGCTACTTTTAAGATTAGGCTACACAGTGGCTCCTTATCGAATTTTCACTTCACAATACGTTCGGCCCTTCATCAACTCGTGAGAACTCTTCGGTTTTCCGAAGCTCAAGTCCTATTGACTACTATGGCCTCTGCTGACTTCTCGGATTCCATCTCGTGGATTCTGAGATCTCCCCAGAGCCTGTCCCGCATGGCGGGATAAGGACATATTCCTTCCTGCTGCACGCAAACCTGGCCCAAAGCTCCTGCTTTGTCCTCTGCGGCATCTACCAAAAAGGGGTTGTTGGCTACGGGCTTTGCAAAGATCCCGCTGAGCGGGACAAGTTGTGCTTGCTTACCCTCCCTTTCTGGCCTCCGTATGCCGTTTCCCGATGTTCGGGACAGGCTCTGTTCGTCAGTACCGGATTTTGCAGTCTCGCTTCCTTTACTGTATGCCTCACGGCAACCAGCTTGCGACTTGCTAACAGGCTTCACCAACTCGTCCGCCAGCTGGCGGAGACTTTTATCCTCTGGAATAATTTGGTTTCTTCGATACCAGATGCCCATGCTGGGCACACACATCCGGTTAACCACATACAATGAGGTCTCTGACCGTATAGGGATTAACCTGGCTGTTAGAGTGCATTAAAAGAACGTCCCACTTTTGGGAAATGTTATCTTTTGAGATAACTTTGTAGATATGGTAAGAAAGATAATTTTTTATAAAAACCACTTTATTGAATTTTATCAAACCAGAATGAAAAGGTCAAGAGTAAGATTCAGTATGTTTTTGAACTGATCAAGCAAGTGGAAAGGGTACCAGAAAAGTTTCTCAAGCATCTTGAAGGAACAGAGGGGTTATATGAAATAAGAGTTGAGTTTCAATCAAATATTTTCAGGATCTTTTGCTGCTTTGATGAAGGAAGGCTTGTGGTTCTGTTCAACGGTTTTCAAAAAAATACCCAAAAGACTCCGAAGAATGAATTGGAGAAAGCAGAAAGGTTAATGAAGGAATATTATCAAACAAAGAAATATGATCATGAAGGATTATAGCAAAGTCAAGACATTCGATGAACTGATTGAACTTGAGCACGGAAAAATTGGAAGTGAAAGCAGAAATAAGTATGAAGAAAATGCTCAGATGTTCATCATCAGCGAAATGCTAAAAGAAGCGAGGAAGGAAGCAAATCTGACTCAAGAACAATTGGCAGAAAAAGCAGGAACAAAGAAAAGCTATATCTCAAAGCTTGAAAATGGTAAAGGAAATATTCAGTTGTCAACTTTGATCCGGATTTTCGAGCAAGGATTGAATAAGAGAATTGGGCTAACATTCCTGTAAGCACTCGAAAGGAAATACGCACTCAAAAATCACCTTTGATCCAGCAGGCAGTTTCGTTTAAAGAAGTAGATTTGTATCTTATTAACGATTGGAGTAGGCTGAAAGGAAGGTGCTCCGAAATGTCCGAAGTCTCCAAACTGAATCCGTTGACCTCAAAATAGAAATAAAGGTTTGGACATGGTATTTGCTTATTCAGAATTTGCTGAATTTTAACACTTCATCTAAAGCAGTTTGCAAAACATTGCATAAATCAATCCCTTGACGCTAACCTTTTTCAAAATAAATCTCAGCCAAATTTTATTTTTCTGAAGCATTTGCCTAAATTTGCGGTCTTGAATTAGAGGGAGGAGTCATGAAATTCTTGAGAACGTATGATATCGACATCATCAAACTGAAAGAAGGAAAACACACTTTTGAGTTTAATGTAGGTGATGAGTTCTTCAGATTTTATGAAGCCGACGATTGGGTCAACGGAGCCGATCTTACAGTAAATGTACATCTGAACAAGACCGCCTCTCTTATGGAGGCAAGTTTTGAAATCAATGGTACCATAGGCCTGACCTGTGACAGAAGTTTGGAGGAATTTGATTATACATTGACCCATGAGGAGTTGATGATATACAAATACGGACCTATGGAACAGGAAATCAGTGAAGATGTCCAGATGATTACCAGAGACACGTCGAGCATCAATGTAGCTCAATTGATTTACGAATTCATCCTTTTGGCCATTCCGGCCAAAAAAATCCATCCAGATTATATGGATGATGAAGACGAAGATGAATTTGGAGAAGAGGAAGGTACAGTGGTATACGTTTCTGATGAAAATCAGGACAAAGACAGTGATTCATCAGAGCAGGCCGGAGATTCAAAACCTGCGGACCCTAGATGGGAAATATTAAATAAATTAAAGCATAAAGATTAATCTAAACATAGCATAGAGATGGCACATCCTAAACGCAAAATTTCGAAAACCAGAAGAGACAAAAGAAGAACTCACTATAAGTTGACAGCTCCAGGTTTGGCACAATGCCCTACTACAGGAGAATTCCACCTACCACACAGAGCATATTGGTTGGACGGTAAGCTGTACTACAAAGGACAGGTTATCATGGAAAAAGAAGTTCTTGCATAATCCATTTACAAAAGGCCTTTTGATCAAATCCATCCCGATAGTTGCCGGGATGGATTTTTTGTTTGTACACTGAAAAACAAGCTTTGCCCCGAAATCAGAATTCCACCGCTAATGTCTTAAATACCAAAAAGCTTTGGTGAAAAAGGACATTTTAGATAATTTTGATCCCTTGGTTTGAAAGGAAAAGTACATTCTCCAGACCAACCAAACCTAAAACACTAATTGCCAAACCTTTATAAGAAAACATTAAAGTTGGCAACAAACCATTGATTAATGAAAAAAACCAGAGCAGTAATTACAGGTGTTCAAGGCTGGGTACCTGAATACGTCTTGACCAACAGGGAATTGGAAACCATGGTAGATACCAACGATGAATGGATCACCACCCGGACAGGAATCAAAGAGAGAAGGATACTCAAAGGAGAAAACCAAGGCACCTCGGTCATAGGCATCAATGCTGTCAAAGGCCTACTCGAAAAAACCAATACCAAAGCAGAAGAAATAGATCTCATTATTTGCGCCACTGTCACCCCTGACATGCCTTTTCCAGCCACTGCAAATATTATCGCAGATGGTGTGGGCGCCAAAAACAGTTACAGTTTTGATATTTCAGCCGCCTGTTCAGGATTTCTCTATGCCCTTACCATGGGGAGTCAGTTTATAGAAACAGGCATGCACAAAAAAGTAATCATAGTGGGCGCGGACAAGATGTCCTCTATCATTGATTACACAGACAGAACTACCTGCATCATCTTCGGAGATGGTGGGGGTGCAGTTTTGTTGGAGCCAACTCAGGAAGAGGTAGGCGTGATGGATTCACTCCTTCATGCAGATGGTTCTGGTGCACCCTTTTTGCACATGAAAGCAGGAGGCAGCAGAAAGCCCGCTTCACCTGAAACCCTTGCTGCCAGAGAGCATTTTGCCTTCCAGGAAGGGTCTACTGTATTTAAGTTTGCCGTCACCAACATGGCGGAAGTTTCTGCCAGAATCATGGAGAAAAATAACCTCAAAGCGGAAGATGTAGCTTGGCTGGTTCCGCATCAGGCCAATAAAAGGATCATTGACGCCACGGCCAACAGAATGGGTGTGGGCCCAGATAAAGTAATGCTCAACATAGAAAAATACGGCAATACTACAGCCGGAACTTTGCCCCTTTGCCTCTGGGATTACGAGCCCCAATTGAAAAAGGGCGATAACATCATCCTTGCCGCCTTTGGAGGAGGATTTACATGGGGTTCGATTTATCTCAAATGGGGCTACGATCCAAAATAAGAATAACCTAAATCAATATATATGGCAAGTACAGCAGATTTCAAAAATGGCTTATGTCTGGAAATGAACCATGACATATTTACCATAGTAGAATTTCAGCACGTAAAACCCGGAAAAGGCGCTGCCTTCGTCAGGACCAAACTTAAAAGCCTCACCACAGGTAAGGTATTGGACAAAACCTTCAATGCCGGGGAAAAAGTGACTACTGCAAGGGTAGAAAAAAGACCTCACCAATTTATTTATGCTGATGATCTGGGTTACCACTTCATGGATATGGATACTTTTGAACAAATTCCAATTCAGGAGAAACTCATCGAAAGGGCCAACCTACTCAAAGAAGGGCAGGCTGTAGATATTCTGGTGCATGCAGAAACTGAGACTCCTCTTACAGTCGAGCTTCCTCCTTTTGTAGAACTGATGATCACCTACACCGAGCCTGGCATCAAGGGAGACACTGCGACAAATGCATTAAAGCCCGCGACCCTTGAAACCGGAGCCACGGTAATGGTACCCCTTTTCGTGGATCAGGACATCATGATCAAAGTGGATACCAGAGATGGTTCATACTCCGAAAGAGTAAAATAATTTCTATACCTAAGGTGATTTTGCTAAATTACATGGTATTCCAATTTCGTATCTAACCCAAACTACATCCCGTAAAAGGGGAAGTTTTTAACTTATCTAAACTTATGAAAGCAAAAGAAATACAAGAATTGATAGATTTTATTTCTAACTCCGGGTTGGCGGAGGTGAAAATTGAAACCGACGAGTTTAAACTCTCTATCAAAAAGCATTCAGATGCCCCTGCCAGAGTTGAAAGTGTCGCAGCTCCTGCACCTGCCCAAGCAGCAGCGCCTGCACCAAGTTCAGCACCTGCTCCTCAGGCTGCAGCTGCTGCTGCTGAGTCCAAGGAAGACACTTCCAAGTATTTGGAAATCAAATCTCCTATGATCGGAACCTTCTACAGGACTCCTAATCCTGATGCAGATGCTTTTGTCAATATTGGTGACTCTGTCAGCAAAGGACAAACAGTATGTATCATCGAGGCCATGAAATTATTTAATGAAATAGAATCTGAAGTTTCAGGTAAAATTGTAAAGGTATTGGTTGAAAACGCCCAGCCGGTAGAATACGATCAGCCATTATTTTTGGTGGATCCAGCAGGATAATTTTTGTTTCAACAAATCCAAATTACCGTGTTCAATAAAATACTAATCGCCAATCGTGGAGAAATTGCCCTCAGAGTAATCCGTACCTGTAAAGAGATGGGGATTAAAACTGTGGCAGTTTATTCCGTTGCAGATAAGGACAGTCTTCATGTACGCTTTGCCGATGAGGCTGTGTGTATTGGTGCTGCTCCCAGTAGAGAGTCTTATCTGAATATCCCAAGAATCATAGCGGCAGCTGAGATTACCAACGCAGATGCCATTCACCCTGGGTACGGATTTTTATCCGAAAATGCCGAGTTTTCCAAAATATGTGAAGAATACGGCATCAAATTCATCGGAGCCAGCCCGGACATGATCAATAGAATGGGTGACAAGGCTACCGCCAAAGCAACCATGAAAGAAGCTGGTGTCCCTACTATTCCAGGGTCTGAAGGATTACTTGCTTCTATGGAACAGGGAATCAAAATAGCCGACGAAATGGGCTACCCCGTCATCCTAAAGGCCACAGCCGGAGGAGGTGGCCGCGGAATGAGAATAGTAAGACAGGAAAGTGAATTCAAAAAAGCCTGGGATGATGCCCGTCAGGAATCCGGGGCAGCCTTTGGAAATGATGGTCTATACCTCGAAAAGTTTGTGGAAGAGCCTAGACACATCGAAATCCAGATTGTAGGAGACAGCCGCGGAAGGGCCTGTCACCTTTCAGAAAGAGATTGCTCCATCCAAAGAAGGCATCAAAAACTGGTAGAGGAAACTCCCTCTCCATTTATGACCGACGAACTCCGGGAAGAAATGGGTAAAGCAGCCATTAAAGGTGCTGAGGCTATCGGATACGAAGGTGCTGGAACCATAGAATTTCTGGTAGACAAAAACCGCAACTTTTACTTCATGGAAATGAATACCAGAATCCAGGTGGAACATCCCATTACGGAAGAAGTTACGGACTTTGACCTTATAAAAGAACAAATCAAAGTCGCTGCCGGAGAGCACATCTCAGGCAAAAACTACTACCCTAAGCTTTATGCTATGGAATGTAGGATCAATGCGGAAGATCCAGCCAATGGATTCCGCCCTAGCCCTGGAAAAATCCACAACCTCCACATGCCAGGAGGAAGGGGAGTAAGGGTAGACAGTCATGTTTATGCAGGATATGTGATCCCTCCAAACTACGACTCCATGATTGCCAAGCTGATTGTCAGCGGCCAATCCAGAGAAGAAGTTATTGTCCGTATGAAAAGGGCATTGGAGGAATTTGTGATAGACGGAATCAAGACGACTATACCATTCCATATTGCGCTTCTGGATAATGAAGATTTCAAAGCTGGCAATTTTACTACCAAATTTTTGGAATCCTTCGACTTCTCAGTCATTAAATAGAAATGCAGATAGAAGGCATTAAATATCAAAGTCTCTATTGATGTGGTTTATTAATTACCAAAATGCTGATCACAAACTGATCTGCAAATAATAAAAGTCTTTAATAACCCTTTCAGTAATTCTTATTCACTTCTATAAAGCCGGCCAATTTGGTCGGCTTTTCTTTTTACCATACTTTCTTTGCTCTTTGACAGATTTATTTGGAAGGTTTTGCCAACTGTTTAATTTTTCACGAAATTACTTTCACGAATCAGTAAAAAACCCAAATACCCTTGAATCTCCTTCGGATCATATTGACAGTATGTTTAATTGGCTTTTTCCTATCCTGTCAGGAAAAGGAAAGTGGTGTTGCCCTGAATTTCCAAGAAAGGAATGAAATTAGTTATAACTTTCATGTAAGGCCGATCCTATCTGACAAGTGTTTTGCCTGTCATGGTCCCGATGCCAACAAACGCGAGGCTGGTTTAAGACTGGACATCGCATCATCAGCTTACGAAGCCTTAAGAGTCAACCCGGAGAAGCATGCCATAGTCCCCAAAGATCCCGGCTCCTCCGAGGTATACCGCAGACTTGTCTCTGATGATCCCGGAGAACGTATGCCTCCTCCGGAATCCAATCTTCATCTATCTCAAGAAGAAATTGATCTAATAAAAAAGTGGATCTCCCAAGGAGCCAAATACGAACCCCATTGGGCCTTTGTAAAACCCCAAAAGGCAGACTTACCCAAAATATCAAAACCTACTTGGCCTAATCAGGACCTTGATTTTTTCATTCTGGAAAAAATGGAAAAAGCAGGTCTTTCTCCAAATGAACCGGCCGGTAAAGCCACTTTATTAAAAAGAATCAATCTTGATATCACAGGCTTGCCTCCCAGTCCAGAGCAAATATCAGCATTTGAAAACAACAAGGACAAAGAGGCCTATGAAAAGGAAATAGACAGGTTGCTTGCCCTGCCATCTTTCGGGGAAAAATGGGCTGCACTTTGGATGGATATTTCCAGGTATGCAGATTCTTATGGCTATCAGGACGATAATATCCGTACACAATGGCCATACAGAGACTGGGTGATCCATGCCTTCAACAAAAATCTTCCCTATGACCAATTTATTACCTGGCAGCTGGCCGGGGACCTGTTACCAGACACCGACAAAGAAAAGATCCTGGCCACTGCTTTCAACAGAAATCACAAATACACCGAAGAAGGAGGAGTCATAGAAGAGGAATATCGGGTAGAATATGTGCTTGACAAAACCAATACTTTCAGCAAAGGGATCATAGGACTCACCATGGAATGCGCCCAATGCCACGACCATAAGTATGACCCGGTTTCCCAGAAAGAATATTTTGAACTGTATGCCTTTTTTAACAATACTCCGGAAAAGGGCTATGAAGGTGATGTCATGCAGTCCAAGCCCGCAAAGACACCTATACTTTGGATAGAGAAAGAGGATACGGAGAAAATCCTTGATTTCATCAACCACAGGGACAGCTCCCGACTGATGGTATCTGTCATGGAAGAGTTGAAAGTCCTTCGGCCAACCTACATTCTAGACAGGGGACTTTACGATGCACCTTCTACCCAAGTGTCCCCTTCCACACCGAGTGCTGTGTTGGATTTTGACCCCAAAAAATACCCAAAAAACCGACTGGGGCTTGCCCAATGGACAGTATCTCCCGACAACCCTCTTACCTCAAGGGTATTTGTCAACTTAGTGTGGCAAGAAATATTCGGACAAGGGATAGTAAAATCAACCGGCGACTTAGGTATGCAGGGGGATCTCCCCTCCCATCCTGAGCTTTTGGACTGGCTTGCAGTAGATTTTATGGAAAACAGGTGGGATGTAAAGAGGCTTATCAAGCAGCTTCTGACCTCCGCTACCTACAGGCAATCTTCCAAAGTAGATCAAAAATCTCTGGAGAAAGACCCTGAAAACATTTATCTATCCAGATATCCAAGACTGAGACTGCCAGCCGAAAATATCCGTGACCACATTTTGGCGAGTTCAGGCCTGCTGGTGAAAGAAATAGGCGGCCCAAGCGTCAAGCCTTACCAGCCAAAAGGGCTTTGGGAAGCTGCTACTTCAGGACGGGGAGAACTCAAAACCTACAAACAGGACACCGGAGCTATGCTTTACAGAAGAGGTCTTTATACTTTTATAAAACTCACCTCTCCACCACCCATGCCTATCATTTTTGATGGCTCAAATAGAGACCTCTGCGAGGTAAACAGAGGTAGGACCAACACTCCTCTCCAAGCTTTGGTCATGCTCAATGATCCATTGGTATTGGAAGCTTCAGCTTTTCTAGCCACCGCACTTTTGAAAGAGGAGAAATCACCTGAAATCTACCTAGAAACTGCCTTTGAGAAAATCCTTTGCAGAAAACCGACTTCCGAAGAGCGAAAAATCATACTCACCTATTTCAAAGAGGAAAAAACAAAATTTGAAACCGATAAAGAAACTGCCTTTGAATTGGTCAAGTCGGGAAATCGACCTTTGAACGAAAAGGAAATCAACGGGGAAACTGCGGCCTTGATGCAGGTAATTACCATGCTTTATAATTTGGAAGAAGCCATAACAAAAATTTAAAATGGAAAAAGAGCAACTTGAACATGGTCTTCAGCACAACAGGAGAAAATTCCTTTCCAAACTTAGTCTGGGAATTGGCAGCTTGGCATTGGGAAGTCTTTTGATTCCTGACTTATTTGATCGGAAAAAAGCCGAAGAGGAAATGTTTGCAGCCTTGCCTCACTTTGCACCAAAAGCCAAAAGAGTCATCTACCTGTTTCAAAACGGAGCTCCTTCCCAATTGGAAACGTTTGATTACAAGCCCCTACTCAAAAAGCAAATGGGACAGGAGCTTCCTGAATCCATTAGAATGGGACAAAGGCTTACCGGTATGACATCTGGTCAAAGTTCATTCCCTCTAGTGGGTTCTTACTTTGGATTCCAACAGTATGGAGAAGCCAGAGCTTGGATATCTGAGCTATTCCCACACACGGCTGGCATTGTAGATGATATCTGCATCATCAAGTCCATGCACACCGAAGCCATCAATCATGACCCTGCCCTGACTTTTTTTCAAACAGGAGCACAGGTCGGCAACCGGCCAAGTATGGGTGCCTGGCTAAGTTATGGATTGGGATCCGAAAACAGCAACCTGCCTGCCTTTTGTGTATTGCTCAGTAGAGGAAAAGGGAACGGGCAGGGAGTCTATTCCAAGTTATGGACAAATGGTTTTTTGGACTCTATCCACCAGGGTGTACAGTTTTCAGCCAGTGAAGATCCGGTTTTGTATTTGGGAGACCCACTTGGCATGTCCAGATCCGACAGGCGAAAGATGCTAGATAAGCTGGCAGAGTTAAACCATTTGAGTTTTGAAGCCAATGGAGATCCGGAAATTCAGGCCAAAATACAACAATATGAAATGGCTTTTCGCATGCAGACGGCAGTCCCGGAAGTCACGGACATTTCCAACGAGCCCGACAGCATCATCAAAATGTACGGACCTGACTGCCTGATACCCGGCACTTATGCTGCCAATTGTCTTTTGGCACGTAAGCTTTCCGAAAGCGGGGTGAGGTTTGTACAATTGTACCATCAGGGCTGGGACCAACATGACAACCTTCCCAAAGAAATTGTAGGACAAGCCAATGATGTGGACCAAGCTTCTGCCGCCTTGATCAAAGACCTCAAGCAAAGGGGGCTATTGGATGAGACACTTGTAATCTGGGGTGGGGAATTTGGCAGAACCAATTACTGTCAGGGCAAAATTGAGGCAAACAACTATGGACGTGATCATCACCCTAGGGCTTTTTCCATTTGGATGGCAGGAGGAGGAGTCAAATCCGGAATGGTGTACGGAGAGACGGATGAATTTGGCTACAATATCACCGAGAATCCGGTACATGTACACGACTTTCAGGCAACGGTGCTACACCTTATGGGCATAGATCACGAAAGGCTTACTTTTAAGCATCTCGGCCGGAGATACCGCCTGACAGATGTACATGGAGAAATTGTAAAAGACATACTTGTTTAAGCAATTCCATGAAGCATCGGTTTTTCATTTTGTTGGAATATACTTTGATCATTTTGCATAGCCTGGTGATTGTACTTATCATAGGCCAGGAAAGGTTGATTCTCCCTCCTATCTTGGAAGTGACCGGCAGAATGCATCCACTTTTGTTACACTTTCCTATTGTACTCCTTATCATGGCGGTGGCGATGGAAAGCTTGATTTCCGATCATATTCCCAGACAGATCCGGAGTCACTTTCTATTAATCACAGTACTACTGACAGGCCTGACAGTAGCAGCAGGGCTGATATTGAGTTTCGAACCGGGATATGAATATGACAATATCAAATGGCATCAATGGACCGCAATTGCCTTGTTTTGGCTGGGTTCAATTTGGTATTGGACAATAGATCAGAAGCATCTTCTGCTCAAAAAAGCAACCCCTCTACTTCTTGTGGTTTTGGTCATTGTAACCGGGCATCTTGGGGCAAACATCACCCATGGAGAAAACTTCCTTTTGGAACCCCTTAAGACAAAATCCGTCGACAACTTAAGCTTCGAAGAGGCTCTCGCCTTTGACCATGTGATCAAGCCTATTTTTGAACAGAAATGTATCAGCTGCCATAAAGCTTCCAAGCAAAAGGGAGAGCTTAGACTGGATGAAATCCGCTTCATCCAAGCAGGTGGGAAATCAGGGAAAAGCATTTCTACAGAAAATCCCGAAGAAAGTCTGATTTACAAAAGAATCCATCTATCCAAAGAGGACGAAGAGCACATGCCTCCAAAAGAGAAAGCACAGCTTACTGAGGAAGAAAAGCATTTGATCTCGGCTTGGATTGGAGAATCACCCGAAATCAATCAAAAAATAACTGCTTATCCCGAGGAAAGCCAATTCGCCCAATTGGTTAAAAATAAAATAGAACAGGCAAAGGCCACTTCCTATCCATTTTCATCTGCTTCGGCACAGACCATAAAAAACCTGAACAATGAGTATCGCTTGGTAAAAGCCCTTACTCCTCAGTCACCTGCTTTGGAAGTAAGGTTTTTCGGAAGAAAAGAATTTCAGTCCACCAAGCTCCAAGAGCTTAAAAAAGTCCAGGAACAGGTTGTTTCTCTCAATTTAAGCTACATGGACTTGCGGGAAGGTGATGTGAAAACCCTTGCAAATTTCAAAAATCTGGAGTCCCTTCATCTTAATTTTACAGGTATCCAGGGACCGTGGCTTAAAGAACTGAAAAGCTTAAAGAATCTCAAACAGCTTTCCCTTAGCGGCAATCCACTTCAAGATGAAGACCTGAAAATACTTGCTGATTTTGAAAAGCTCGAAAAGCTTTTTCTTTGGCAAACCGAAATTTCTGAAGAGAGCTTAAAGGCATTTCAACGGTCAAATCAAAAAACTTCAGTTATTACAGGCTTTCAGGGAGATGGTACTGCTATCCAGTTGAATCCCCCTATTTTGGAATACCAGAATGTCATTTTCAAAGAAGAAGAAACAATCAGAATGAAGCATCCCATATCCTCTGTAACTATTTTTTACACTTTGGATGGAAGTGAACCCGACAGCCTCCACTCCGAACGCTACACAGACCCGATCAAAATTGGAAAAAGCAGCGAAATCAAAGCCAGGGCTTTTGCCAAAGGCTGGATAGGCAGCTCAGATATCTCTACACACCTTTTTAAAGCCAGAGTCAAACCTGAAAATGCCAGCCTTAGCTTTCCACCTGACCCAAAATACTCAGGAAATGGTGCTGCTACCTTATTTGATCTGGAAAAAGGAGATGATGATTTTGCCTCCGGAAAATGGCTGGGATTTCAATCCAGTCCAATGGAGGCTATCCTTGAGCTTGATTCTTCCACAGAACCTAGGCAGATCACACTTAGCCTTTTTTCTGATGAAGGATCCCATATTTTCCTTCCCGAAAGCATTGAAGTCTGGCAAGAATCGCAAGGAGGTAACTGGCAAAGAATTCATCTGGACAAGCCCAAACTAGCCGAGGATTACATGGGGAAAAGATACCATTCAAAAACCATCGACCTGGACACAAGTGTACCTGTAAAAAATGTAAAAATCAGACTGAATCCATTGTCCACATTGCCCAAATGGCACAATGCCAGCGGAAGTAAGGGATGGGTTTTTATTGATGAAATTTTGATTGACTAAATATGAAAAAGGCCTACCAAAAATACCTGGATCACTTACAGACCAAACTGGGAATCGTGTACGAACAGGAAGAAAAAATAGAGCTTGCCGCTATTTGGGTAAGCAATTGCCTGCAACAGGGCGGTTATATTTATACCAGTGGTACAGGACATTCCCACATGTTTGCCGAAGAGATATTTTACCGCGCAGGAGGCTTTGCGAGGGTTGTTCCCATCTTGGATGAAGCACTGATGCTGCATAAAGATGCCTCTTACAGCACAGAGGTTGAAAGAAGAGAAGGATATGCCGCACAGATCCTGAAAGATTATGCGATTGGCGAAAAAGACATTTTCATCATTTCCTCTAACTCAGGCCGGAATACCGTCAGCATTGAGATGGCCATGATCGCTAAGAAAAAGGGGGCAAAGGTAATTGTGATCACCAACCTCAAACATACTTCATCGGTAGATTCACGGCATGAATCCGGGAAAAAGCTTTATGAAATTTCTGACCTATATTTCGATAATGGCGGAGAAATAGGTGATGCTGCTGTAGAGATAAAAGGGCTGGAGTTTAAAGTCGGTGCCACCTCCACAGTCATCGGGGTAAGTATCTTACAATCCATCATGGTACAGGCTACAGAAAACCTCATTCATGCAGGAGTGATGCCTGAGGTTTTCAGCAGTTCCAATTCAGATGAAGGTGAAGAGCACAATGAAGCCCTAATCCATAAATACAAAGGAATCATAAAAGGCCTCTAGACTACTTCAAGCCCCAAACAATCCCTACAGATGCAAAATTGAACAAAGCGAAATTATAGACTTCTGCAACATCTGCACCGCCTTCTAGAATCCTATAACCTGCTTTGACATCAAAATAATTGGATATAGGGACTCTGACTCCTCCAAAAAAGTCAAAAGCCCGTCCTGGTCCACCGGCCAATCCATCTCCTTCAATCATGGCTGTAAAAGGACCGGCATTGTAGCTAGCGAATAAATGTAGTAAGGGCACAAAGCCAAGATCGTCTTTAAAATCCCTTTGGTCACCATCCTCCAACAATACCCTGGCGTCTCGGATTTTGGCAGTGAAACCAACACCTAAGATCCATTTATTATCTTGGATCAAATCCCTTCTATAGGTCAATCTGTAACTGTTGAATTTATATAAACCATCAAGGGCCCTGCTTCCATCAAAATTGGTATCCTGCAAACGGATATCAAAGCCGGGCGTGCCTGAGTAATTGGCAGTTAATGGTGCATACAATGCAAAAATGTGGTTTTTCCCAAATGAATAGCCAGGTCTGATCCTTAATGGCACAACCAGCCCCTGAATATCAAAATCCCTGCTGAAATCAAAGGTAGTCCCCGTTTCACTAGGTATCCGGACTTCATTGTATCCAGGAAAAATGAGTCCGGTTTCTATGTCCAGGCTAAACTGAGATTTGACCTGAAAAACTATTCCAAAAAAAAGGAAAAATATAAGGCTGAATTTTATAAATAAGTTGCTCATAAATGTCAAACAAAAAAAGAACATGATTGTTAGAAAAAACTTACTTTTGACGAATTAAAAACCAAAAACTTATGAAAATTTATATTTTTACTTTGCTTAGTTTTATTTTTTTAACAAAACAGGCTCTTGCTCAAGACTTTGCAAGCGTAGAAAAATCAATCTGGCAAATACAAAGCCTTTTTGTCACCAAATACCTGAGCAATGAATCCAAGATCAAACGTGATCTGGCACTAAGAAGTGAATTGGGTTTCGATTTTTTTTACCGTGATGGATTTCTCTATGATGGCCCAGTAGTAGCGTGGAGTCCGTTTCTAAGGCTGGAGCCGAGACACTATTACAACTTGAACAAAAGAGCTGATAAAGGAAAAAAGACAGCAAAAAATTCAGGAAACTTCGTGGCATTGACCACTACGTATAAACCAAACTGGTTTTTGATCACCAACGAGTCCAGTTTGCTGGTCACGCCTGCGCTCAGCCTGATCCCCACCTGGGGTATCCGGCGAAGTCCTTGGCAACATTTCAACTTTGAAGCTGGAATCGGTATTGGTTATGGCTGGGAATATTATGGACACTATTCTTATGGGGAGGTTTTGGTTAACCTTCATTTGAGATTCGGATTTCACTTATGAGCCATCCCATTTGTCACAAGTAGTCATTCCCCCACCTTTTCCTGAAGGTGTAAATACCCTTAGGGTGACCTTTCCATCGATCGAGAAGGGAGCTGTATATTGGGGAGAATCAGAAGTAACCTCAGAACCATCACGCGTATACCGGATGATCAAGCCTGGATGTTCCACATTGGCATGCATAAGCCCATCTTTTACCATAGTGCCTGGCTTTGGCAAACGGGTATTGAATCCTCCGAAAATAAAATCCAGACGTGGCAGCTCCCTTTGACCAATTGCATTTGAAAACTTATTCCAATCCTCTTCTCTTGCTGCCTTTCTGCTTTCATGATCTAAAATTTCTGCCCACCACGGATCCCCGTTCCATGCCCTTTCGACCAGTCCAAACATCTTCGGAATCAAATAATATTCCATCATATCCTGCCCCTTCACAGTTTCCGTCCAGAGTTGACCGGAAAGCCCTTTGATGTTCTTTTTACCTTCTGATGTCAATTTTTCTTTTGATAGCAGCAGACCTTCTATGTCTATCGGCCTTCCATACATATCGGTATCATTTGAAATAAAATGATTGAAAGGGACAGTTTGCCAAGATGTTTTCAGATTGACATATCCTGACCATTCATGGCCCGGTTCATCAGGATGCATGTCATAAGCCAGGTCAAAATAAAGATTGGAAGAATTGCACATCACTACCTCGTAACCTTTATTGGCCAATTGATAAGCCATGTCTTCACCTCCCCAGCCTGCTACAGCATTCCAGGCATGAAGTCTGAAACCGGCATTAAGGAATTCTGGATTTGGCTTTGCGTGGCTATTGCCGTCTTCCTCTATTTCCTCTTGGCCTATTTCTTCCCATCCAGCCACTTGTAGCCCTTTTTCATCAAACATTTGCCTGATTCTTTTATAAAAATAATTTTTTAGCCCATCAATTGATGAAACTTCGCCAGAAGAGGAAACAAATGCCTTACAAACTGGAGAACCTTTCCAAGCACCGGATGGAACTTCATCACCTCCTGTATGAAAAGTATTTAGAGGCACCCCTGCATCAGCATACATCTGTATCATTTCATCTATCACTTTCTCATAAAATGTAAATGCAGACTCTTGACAGATACAAATGGTATTGCCTCTGAAATTTTGGGCTGAAAGGTACTCCGAAGTATCATCCATATCTTCCAACAGGTACTTTTTAGCTCCAGATTCATCACCCTCTTCCATTTTTTTGTGATAGCGCTTTCTCATGGCAATAATGGCCGCCCTAGAATGGGCGGGCACACCGATTTCAGGTATGACCTCAATGTGCCGCTTCTGAGCATACTTCAGAATTTCCTGAAAGTCACTTACAGTATAATAACCACTTCCTTGAGGGGAATCATTCTTATCCGGCCCTGAGCCGTAATAGGGCCAAAGGAAATCTTTCTCCTCCTTACTATGCCCTCGCTTGCTTCCGATCTCGGTCAGTTCCGGAAGTCCGGGAATCTCCAGCCTCCAGCCTTCATCATTGGCCAGATTGAAATGAAAAACATTGAGCTTATAAAAAGCCATGAGATCTAAAAGCTTCAAAACTGCCTCTTTAGATTGGAAATTCCTTGCCACATCGAGAAAAAGACCCCGATATCCAAACTGGGGTTCATCTTCAATTTTTATCTGAGGTATTTCGATGGAGGACTGCTTTTGTTCAAAAACTTCTACAGGCATCATCGCCAATAAGCTTTGGATTCCATAAAAAGCACCTTTGGAAGAATTACCTTTGAGAAGGACCTGATCCTCATTTAATTCCAGCTTATAGCTTTCATCCTTCTGGGAAGAATCATCCTTCAAAATTAAAATTGTTGCTGTGCTCTTATCTCCCTTCGATACCTTTCCAGAAAAAAATTTTTCAAGCCATGTTTTCAGGTATTCACCTTCATTTTCAAAATCACTATCCGTATAAAGGATTATTTCTTCTCCACTATTCCAGCTACCTGATCTGTACTCATACGACTTTGGCGTGGGTATTACCGGTGAAAATTGGGTGTATGGAAGCATCTTGAGGTTTTGATTCTGCCCATATAGCAAATTACCTGTTGGGATCGGTACTTCAATACCCTCAGTAGACTTGAGCAATGAAGGAATGGTAAGCCCTTTTTGGGAATAATTGCTTAAGGTGTGACCTTCTTCACTTTCTCCGAAAACGATATACAAGGCCTCTGGCAGGTGGCTGTTTTTGGTCAAAAAATTAGCAGACCTATATTCTATGGTGTATTGCGCTCCTGGTTCCAAAACAGGAAATTCTTCTGTAGGAGAGATTTTGAAAAAGTCCCCTGACAAGTGGCTGATCACAGCATTTCCAGAAAGCACCTCAGGGTTCACAGAAAGAAATATTGTATTGAAATAGATTTGCCAGTCTACTTGAAGCTTGACTTTACTTTTATTGGTAATGGTAAATGAAGCCCTGTGTCCAGCATTTGGAGGTGTCTGGTTTTCCAGCAATTCCCAATGTATGTGTATGTCCTCAGGATTTGGATGGGAATATTTGGTGGTACATTGAGCCAACAAAGCAATTACCACCGCTAGGGTCATGAAGGGGTAAGTTTTGTTCCATGTCATGCTTGAAGATAATAAATTAGTGTGCAGTTAAAAAAGCCTTCCATATTTTTTAGATACTAAATCCAAAATCAAACAATAATTCCTTGGAATTATTCTGAAATTTAAAAATTAACATAATTGTAAATAGTCATGGCAAAATCTTTTGAAATGCTTAAATTTTAGCGGTCAAAGTTTTTAAACCGGATGAATGAGCAGTTAATCGCCACAAATTTGTTGCTTCATTTTTCCGGTGGGTTTCAGTAATATGTCAAAATACACCAAGCCAAGTCGTCAGACCGCTGCGATCATGTTTTCGGATATGGTTGGCTATACGTCCATAATGGGTGAGAATGAGGATTTGGCTTATGATCTGGTCAAAAGCAACACCCAACTTCATAAAGAAATTATATCTCAGTACGATGGAAGGCTTGTAAAGGAGATGGGAGATGGGTTACTTTGCATTTTTTCCAGACCTGACAATGCAGTCCAAGCCGCCTATGAAGTTCAAAAACACTATAGGAATTCCCAGGATATCACTTTGAGGATTGGAATCCATTTGGGAGAAATCATTGAGGAAAATGGGGATGTATTCGGTGATGCTGTCAATATTGCCTCAAGAATTGAAAGCCTCGGAAGCCCCAACTCGATACTTTTTTCCGACAAAGTCTACGCCCAACTCTCTGAAAAATCCAACCTTCAATCCGTAAATCTCGGCATCTTCAATCTAAAAAATGTTGGGAAACCAATTGAAATCCACGCCCTTTCCAACCCAGGACTCACAGTTCCTAAAAGAGGCGAGATGCTCAAACTCCTGGAAAGTAGGATAAGGAAAGTTATGGTGGCTGCGGTAATCGCCTTAACCCTTCTCAGCATTGGGCTGTGGTTCAATTACAATTCCATCCTGACCCAAAACCGCAATGCGGAAGAAAAAACCCTTGCAGTACTTCCCTTTACTTCCCTTAATCAACAGGAAGAGGATTTCCTAACTGATGGACTGACGGAGGACATTATCATGCAATTGTCCAAAATCTCCGAGCTGTCTGTCATCTCAAAAACCGGTGTAGACAATTATAAAAATACCAGTGAGGACCTAAAATCCATCGCCCAGTCCCTTTCTGTGAATTACATACTCGAAGGGAAAATCCAAAGGATAAATAACCGCATCAAAGTCAATGCATCACTTATTGAAGTGGCCAAAAACAAGAATATCTGGGCAGATTCTTATGAAAGAGACCTTTCTGACATATTTGAACTCCAAAGCGATATTGCTCAGGCGATTGCAATTTCTCTGAGTGCCAAGCTCACGGATGAAGAAAAAGTCCTTTTGGACAAGAAGCCAACAGAAAGCTTTACGGCTTACGAGTATTACATGAGAGGGAGGAATTATTATTATAAGTACAATGTGACAGACAATTTAAGGGCCATAGAAGAGTTTAGAAAAGCGGTTTGGACAGACCCAGGTTTTGCCTTGGCTTATGCTGGATTAGGAGATGCCTTCAGTCAAAATTATGGGAGATTTAAAATGGAGCGGTTCTGGATAGACTCTGCTAAATCCGTCAGTCGAAAGGCCATAGCGCTTGACAGTAACCTATCTGAAGCCTACAAATCACTGGCTACTGCCCATTATTACAACGGGGAATATGAGGAGAATTTTAAGTTGCTTCAAAAAGCCGTTGACATCAACCCTAACAATGTACAGGCAGTTGGAAATCTTGCTACTGTCTATTTCATTAATGGAGAATTAGATGAAGCCATCAGAAGACAAAAAAAAGCTGCCGGTCTAAACCCTAAGAATTATATTCCTTTTCAGATCATCGGTTGGACTTACAGGCTGCTCAAGGATTATGAAAATGCAGGTCTCTGGTTAAAGAAGTCTTTGGAAATTCAGCCTGAAATTGATACTTACGAGCAATTGGCAATGTCATACATAGGCTTAGGAGATCAAGATGCTGCCCGGAAATTAGTGCCGGAATTGTTAAAATTATTACAAAATATCACCGATGAAAACGGTCAACCCAAACCAACACTTCAAGGAACAGTAGCCAGAATTTACGAAGCTGCTGGCATTATTTCTTTTTATTGTGGTGATTTTGATATAGCCTTAGAAAACCTTGAATACTTCTTTAAATTCAATGAATTAGCAGGAAGAGATCCATTATCTAATGGACCAATTTACCTGGCTTACCTTTATGAGAATTTTGAAAAATCATTAGATGCAGAAGTAATGCTTGAATGGGCCCTGCATGTCAATACTACAGAAGTAGAAAATGACACGGAGGATCCGGATTATTATTTTAATCTAGCGATGATTTATGCCATAAAGGGTGATACCGTCAAATCCATGAAGTTCTTGACTCTAGCAGAAGAAAAAAAATGGGTAGACATCATATTGGCTACACATAACCCTGTCTTTCAAAGATGGAACAATGATCCCGATTTTTTAATCTTAATCAGGAAAATTGATAATAAGATCTCCCTCATGAAGATAGATGACAAAATTTTGCGATAAGATGCTATATCATTTAAGCCTTACAACATTGTATCTATTGTTATCAGAACAAGTCATTGTCTGATTTTGACCTGGCGGGATTGCTCTACCACTTGCTGCAAGTGCTCCTGCGGTCATGGCTGCGGCCATTGAAGTACCGGACATGATACCGTAACTATTGCCGGGCAGGGTAGAAAAGACCATTCTTCCAGGAGCTATATACCAAGAGTTTTCTCCCAAATATGCTCCTTCATAGCAGCCAGTGATCCTTTCCATATCAAAACCTGATGCCGTGACAGTATAAATATTAGAAAAGCCATGGTTGCTTTGCCTTCTTCCCAAGCATCCTGGAAAGTTTCTCATGGAAGCATTTAATACATCAGGACATCCAATGCAGTTTCCTGCGGACATGACTATAGAGTTTTTGTTTGTTCCATTTGATCTTTGGGCCAAACGGTAGATTACATCCCGCAGGGTAGGAAGGTATGATTCACAACTGCCATTGACTACTTCAGCCCCAAAACTCATTAAAATTATATCATGAATATTCCTTCGTGGCTTTAATAAGTATCCTGCTGCGTGTTCGAGGGCCGATAATACATCAATCCAATTTCCACTTCCAGATGAATCTAGCACTTGTAATGAAACAATAGGAATACCAGGAGCAAGACCGTTCATACCGGTACTGCCAGCATTAGCCATTCCCCCTACTATACCTGCAAGATGTGTCCCATGGCCTGTCAAATCATTGAACGGATCATTTTGAATGAAGCTTTTAGACATTCCAATAGAGTTACCAAGCGCTAGTCCAAGATCAGCATGCCCTCTATCGATTCCCGAATCCAAAATCCAAACCATAGTTCTGGGGTGTTTGGTTTGCGGTCCTCCAATCAAAGAAACTCCCTTGCTGGTTTTTTTGATTGCATCATAAAGGACTGTATCCGGATCAAAATTTTCTCCTTGCTGGATGGGTCTTCCTTGCTGAATAGGCCTACCCTGCATTTTGAAATCTTTCTTGACAACAAATTTTCCGTCAGATTCCAATACTCTCACTTCTTCATCGCTTAGATCCATGATAGCTCCTGCCACAATATTGGTGAGAATATTTCGGTCCGGGATATTTGCATTTGGCAACTTCGTCCTGATTTCTCTACGGATCTGCCTCCTGTTGTACTGCTTTCTTTCTTCCTGTTTTTGTTCCTCTTGTGCATCATCTGAAAATTCAATTTCAGGAATAAGGGTATCACTTTTAATTTCCACAAAATACCTTTCAGAAACGCCATAATCAGGTTTTTGAGATTGGCAATTCAGACCGCAAACAATCGCAATTAATAGCAAAACCAAAGGGTCAACAAACATCTTTTTCATAAAAATCATCGTAAAGTAGAACAAATTAAACCCGTAAACTCATCTGATGGGTTGAAACTAGATGAGGCAATTAATTCTAAAATCCTTCTAAAACCGCAGCTAAAATCTCTGCGATACCAAAAAACACCTAAAACGTCATAAAATATAATAATAATATTTTTCAAAAAACACTTAAATACATTTTTTTGATTTTTATACGTAAGTTTTACCAAACTAATCATTACAAATAACCCAATAAAGCAAATTTCCCATTCCCAAATCAAAGAATAAATACACCTTTATAAAAAAGGTTTTTAAATCCCTCCTTTATTTATATTTTACAAGAAGTTTAAACCCGAAACTAAAAAAATAACCTAACCCTATCACTTATGTCGACTCTCCAACCGTCTGGAGTCCCTTTCCAGGAACGCTATCTTGCACTGGATGTACTCAGAGGCCTGACCATTGCCCTTATGGTGGTAGTAAATACCCCTGGAAGCTGGTCGCACATGTATGGACCGTTCATGCATGCTGAGTGGCATGGCTTCACCATCACAGACTTGGTATTTCCTACCTTTCTTTTTGTAGTTGGCAATGCAATGAGTTTTAGCATGAAAAAACTCGAACAAATGTCCCAAGCCAAGTTTCTTAAAAAAGTCTTCAAACGTGCCACCCTGATTTTTTTGATCGGATGGGGACTCAATGCCTTTCCTTTTTTTGCAGAGACAGAGTCTGGAATAGCTATGATCAACTGGTCTGAGGTACGCTTATTGGGAGTATTGCAGAGAATTGCATTATGTTATTTGTTTGCGGCTTTAATCCTATATTACTTTAATAAAACCGGGGCGATAATTGTCAGCCTACTTCTGCTGATTGGCTATTGGCCGGTTATGTTCTTTTTCGGAGAACAAGGAGACCCCTATTCTCTTACCGGAAATGCCGCCCTCAAGCTGGACCTTTGGCTTATCGGCCCTAAAAACCTTTACAAAGGCGAGGGAATGCCCTTTGATCCGGAAGGCATCCTCAGTACGTTTCCAGCTATCGTCAATGTAATAGCAGGTTATTTTGCCGGAAAATTTATTCAAAAAAACGGCAATATCTCAAGCACCGTCAAATACCTGCTTATAGCAGGACTAATTCTTGTGGCACTTTGCCTGATTTGGGATCCTTTTTTCCCAATCAACAAAAAGATATGGACTAGCCCTTATGTGCTCTTAACCGTTGGCCTTGACTTAGTACTGATAGCTGTCCTAATAATGGTAATTGAGGTATGGAGAAAAAGAAACTGGACCTATCCTTTGGAAGTATTTGGAAGAAACCCCCTCATTCTATACGTCCTGTCCGGCATTGTAATCAGCTTGATGTACATTATCTCCTTTGGTGGAGAAAGTCTAAAAAGCATCATTTATCAAAATATCTTCACCAATTGGCTTTCCCCAAAGAATGCCTCCCTTCTTTTCTCTATTGCCTATATGCTTTTGATCTGGCTGATAGGATACTGGATGGATAAGAAAAAAATCTACATCAAAGTGTAAAAAAATGAGGCTGTATCATAATTTGATCTTAAGCTTTATTAGCCAAACAAAATTCTGTTCAAGAGTCAATTCCTTTGTAACTTAGTGGCTTTGTGGCTAAAAATGCCACGAAGACTCTAAGACACAAAGTTTCACTGATTTCAAACCAAATAAAATTTTGGTGATTTTTTAAAGCATTGACTTATAAGACAGCCTCATTTTTTTAACCTTCAATTTCATTGCAGAGCTCCTGATACCAAGCTTCTCCGTATCTTCTGATCAATGCATCTTTCAAAAACTTATAAACCGGCACTCCTAAGGTCTGCCCCAGGCTACAAGCAGGACTGCAAATGTGCCACCTGTCATAGTTCAAGGCTTCAAACTGATCATATTTGGTAATTCGGATGGGATACATGTGGCAAGAAATAGGTTTTTTCCACTGAATCTTTCCGTCCAGATAAGCTTCTTCAATACCACATTTCAAAATCCCTTTTTCATCATAGAGAGCATAAGCGCACTCCCTATTGTCCCCAATAGTCGGTGTACCTTTATCCCCATCCTTGTCGATTACCCATGTTCCCTGCTGCTCGATCACTTTGCGGCCTTCCTCAGTAATGTAATCTTTGACAATGGGATATAATTCCTCTATGATTTTGGTTTCCTCATCCTCGAGAGGAGCACCTGCATCTCCTTCTACACAACATGCCCCTTTACATTTTTCCAGGTCACAGACGAAAAACTGTTCCTTTATATCATCACTTATAACTGCATTGCCTACTAAAATCATAGCTATTTTCTTATTCCTAAAACTCGTCTTCACAAAGGTAAAGCTATTTTTTCACTTAGCTTGACAAGCTATTTTTTCTCCTGACATACACTCCCTTTGTCAATCGGGCAATTACTTCTCCTCTTTTGTCCCTTACCACACAAGGAAATTCAAACACTTTTTTCCCAAGCAAATCGACTTCTTTTTTGATATTTTCAATTTCATCAGTATTGATTGAAAATTCGGCAAAAACGGTCCCTTTTCCAGGTTTTACAAAATCAATCGAAGCGGTCTTGTCCCAAACAATGTAATTTTCACCCAAATTGATCATTAGAATAAACATATAAAATGGATCACACATGGAATAGAGAGAACCTCCAAAAGCAGTCCCAACCAAATTGCGGTTGTACCATGTCAGCTTAAGCTTTACTTTGAAATAGGTGAATGCATCATTGTAATCTACCACCCTGATTCCTGCAAAAAGATAAGGTGGATAAATATTGAGGAGTCTGATCAAGCGCTTGTACTTTTTATATCTTTTATTTTTCATTTGGGACCGAATCTTTTTTCATGAATATAAAAAAAAGAACCGTTCCGATTACTCGGAACGGCTCAACCCAGCACTATGAAGAAAAGCTTATTAAAGCCTTCCTATACATAACATGGGGTGTTGTTTTTTGTTTATAAAATATTTTATTTTTTTTTTAAAATCTGAATTCGTAACCAGCAGTAATAAATCTTGGTATTCCTACTCTGATTCCCTGAGGCCTTCTAGTGGCAATATACCTTTCATCTGTTAGGTTTTTGATGCTAAGATTGAAACGGGAATTCCATTTTTCCACCTCATAACTGAATACAGCATCAAACAACCTATAACCAGGAACCAAACCGATTCTTCCGTCTGCACTTGGCTCCACAGTATTAAGCTCATCACCAAACTGCTCCCCTACAAAATTACCCACCAATCTCAATCCAAAACCTGCTTCGGTCCTTAAAGTCAAAGCGGAATTTATAAACCAGTTAGGCGCGTATGGAGTCCTATTGCCATTGATATTGACACCATTGATAAACCTGTCTTCTGAATAAGTGGCACGAAGGAAAGTAGCATTTACATCATAGGTAAGACTCACCCTACTCATTCCCATCAAATTACTTAAATCCATGACGACCGCAGTTTCAACACCTCTATTTAAAGTGGCCCCACCATTGACCAAGCCAAATCCTATCCCACCGGCTGACTCAGCTACCGGAATTACTTGATTGCTAAAGTTCATTACAAATCCTGTAGCTTCTACAAAAAGCCATTTGGTAGGCTCTGTCCTAAATCCAAGTTCGTAATTCACACTTGATTCAGCTTCCAGGTCCAACACATCCCCTAAAGCTGTAATAGCATCTTTGGTTCTAGGCGGAGCATATCCCTTATGCACACCTCCAAATATATTGAGGACATTGACTGGTCTATAGTTGAACCCTGCACCAGGGATAATTTCATTTATGACATTATCAGCTATTAAAGTAGTATCTCTTACACCAACTCCTGGAAAATTTCTTCTTCGAATGTCTCTCTCATAATCAAAACTTTCAAATCTTACTCCAGCATTGAAGTCGAACTTTGAGGTTATCATCATTTTGTTTTGAACGTAAGCAGCCAAAGCATGACCTGTTCTGACCTCATCTTCTACCAGGTTACCGCTTTTTACTCCTGCTTTGGTCCCGTTCACTCTTTGTTCAAATGCCCGCTCGTACAACAACCTAGTACCTACGATCAATTCATTTCGTGTATTAAAAAGCTTATGATCAATCTCCAATCTGGGTTCTACACCAGCCACTTCAAACTGCCTGTTTCTATTACCGGTACCATCTCTCATGAAAATGGCTCCACCTGGCACTTCTCTGTCACCCCAGACCACTCCTGTCCAATTGGCGGGAGGCGTATTTTCATTGTTAATCTGAAAATCTTGTCGGCTCCAATTTCTGGTAGTGGTGTACCCATAAGCAATTGTTCTCAATCTCACATTTTTATTGAATCTATACTTATGGCTAAAGCTCAATGAATATCTACGCACATCAAGCTGATCATCAGGGGCAAGTCTTGTAAAATCCTCCCCTCCTCTATCAAACATTACCTGATTGATACCGATGTAAGTTGAGTTTGATACCTCATTGTATACTCCAAGTTTCACACCTAACTCGGATTTGTCATTCAGGTTAAATAAAAATTTGGTGTTGAAGTCGGTGATGTCAAATTCCGTTGGTCCGACATTATTGGCCGTTTTCCTAAGAAGGTTTGCCTGAATACCGGTATTTCCAAAGGTATTCCCATAGTTGACCAATCCAGAAAAGAATCCCCCCTGACCTCCTTGTACATAAATAGATCCTTCTTCTTCCTGGGGCGGGTTAGCTGTGATGTAATTGACCACACCACCAATGGTCTGGGGTCCAAACAAAATCTGCCCGGAGCCCTTTAGTATCTCTACTCCGGCCATCCTGTCCATTGCTGGAGTATAATACATTTCAGGCTCTCCATAAGGAGAAAGTGCTACAGGGACCCCATCTTCCATCACCAACACACTTCGGCTTCTATCTGGGTCCAAACCTCTTATACCAATATTGACCCTCATACCTAGTCCTTCTTCATCTACTACATGTACCCCTGGAGACCGCCTTAAGACTTCATTACCACTTAAAGGATTGACAGTCTGTATTTCTCTTTTATCAATAAATGTAACAGAACCCGGTACACGGCTAAAAACCCTATCCTTATTGGCAATGATATCGATCTGAGGCATTTCCACTCCTGTCTCTTCAAAAACCAGATTGACTTCACTCATTTGCCCTCCTCGGACGACAACTTCTCTTGTAAATGTTTTGTAACCTACCGCAGAAACTTTTAATGTATAATTCCCATCAGGTAAATCATAAATTTCAAAAGATCCATCAATATTAGTGTAGGTTCCCTTAACTGTACCAAGCACCAATATATTGGCAAAAGGGATAATTTCACCTTCAGTCGTTGTGACTTTCCCGGTTATAACCAAGGCTTTTTCATCAGAATATTCATTTGAAAATACGGGTGATACGGTAGCGAATAAAAAGAGAATTACGAAAATCCTCAGTAAACCTTTGTTTAACATCTAAGCTAAGTTCTATTTAGATTTAATATAAATTAACATTGCAAATGTATTTGTTATTTAAACTTAATCCAAATAAGGCAAAAAAGTTTTCATGCTTAATTTTAATAGGAAAATTGAAGCGATAGATAACCCCTATGATAATATGGTTCGATTATGGTAAATGAACTATTAGGAAATAAAAAATCGTAAAGGATTGTTTGAATTTCCTTTAATTTGCAAAGTGCAAGCTGACTTGTCGCTGTCCCGTCCCGATACCAATCGGGACGGGAGGGAGGAAAGTCCGGGCAACATAGAGCGCCATACTTCCTAACGGGAAGGAGCCGGATTGGAGACGGTCCGGTTACAGATAGTGCCACAGAAAATATACCGCCCCGATCTGATCGGGGTAAGGGTGAAAAGGTGGGGTAAGAGCCCACCGGTCAGCTGGTGACAGCGGACGCATGGCAAACCTTATGGGTTGAAAGACCAAATAGGTCCCGCATCGGATTCAGTTTCGAAAAAGGCTGCTCGTCTTTCTGCGGGATGGGTAGGTCGATGGATCCCGGTTGTGAAACCGGGACTAGATAAATGACAAGTGAATCTTCCGATTGGGAAGAGGAACAGAACCCGGCTTATAGGCTTGCACCTTTTAATAAAATCAAAATACAACTATGTCAAAGATCCTCATTATTGACGACGAAAAAGTCATAAGAGCAACGCTCAAAGAAATTCTGGAATATGAAAACTATAAAATTTCCGAGGCCCAAGACGGAGAGGAAGGTTTGAAAATGCTTCAGGAGGAAGATTTTGACTTGGTTCTTTGCGACATCAAGATGCCCAAAATGGACGGGCTGGAAGTTTTGGAACAAGCGTCCCAACTGGATAAGCAGCCCCAATTCATTATGATTTCTGCACATGGTTCTATAGAAACCGCGGTGGAGGCTACCAAAAAGGGTGCTTTTGATTTTGTTCCCAAGCCACCGGATCTCAACAGACTTCTCCTTACGGTCCGCAATGCGCTGGACAAAAAAAACCTGGTATCCGAGACCAAAGTCCTCAAAAAGAAACTATCCAAAAAATTGGATATGGTAGGTGAATCCCCCGCCATACTTCATGTGAAAGACACCATAGAAAAGGTAGCACCCACTGATGCACGCGTCTTGATCACAGGGCCAAACGGGACAGGGAAAGAGCTCGTGGCCCATTGGCTGCATAAAAAAAGTAACCGTTCCAATGAGCCATTCATCGCAGTCAATTGTGCGGCCATTCCTGCCGAACTGATAGAAAGTGAACTTTTCGGGCATGAAAAAGGGTCTTTTACCTCTGCTGTAAAGCAGAGGGTCGGTAAATTTGAACAGGCCAACAGCGGAACCCTCTTTTTGGATGAAATCGGGGACATGAGTCTTTCTGCTCAATCAAAAGTACTCCGGGCTCTTCAGGAACACAAGATCACCCGTGTAGGTGGTGACAAAGATATCAAAGTGGATGTAAGGGTTTTGGCAGCAACCAATAAAGACCTGAAAAAGGAAATTGAAGAGGGCAATTTCAGGGAAGACCTTTATCACAGGTTGAGCGTAATTCTAATCCAAGTTCCAGCACTAAAAGACAGAAGTGAAGACATACCTCTATTGGTAGAGAAGTTTTTGGATGATATTGCCAAGGAATATGGCACCGCGAAAAAGGACATCTCAAAAGAAGCCATCAAAGAACTTCAGAAGTTTCCATGGACCGGAAATATCAGGGAATTGAGAAATGTTGTGGAGCGTTTGGTGATTTTAGGCGAAAAAACGATCAGCCTGGAAGACATAAAAAAATATGCTGACTATTGATGGTCAGCATATTTTTTAACCTTTGATTTCTTTGCTATCTACAGCTTTTGCATAAGCCGGACATGGTCTGCTAGCTGCACAGGAACTCAGGGCCAATATCCCCAAAGCCATCACTACAATTGCTATTCTTTTCATCAGTATATCATTTAATTTATCACCTTTTTAACTCAACTTTTGGTTCCTTACTTTTTTCTATCTGAAGGATTATTGGTCTAAATAAAACAACTTAAACCTTACCAAATTTATTCACCTGTTTGACAACAGTTTTTAAAACGTAGAGTCAAATATGTTTATTTCCTTAAGGATTACCAAATTTAATTCACCATTAAATTACAGCCTCTCAATTCCGAATTATCCATTCTTCCAAGGATTTCAAGGTATCCATTTTCATCAAACCTCCCAAGATCCTTAGTTTCTATAAATGCACAACTGTGAAAATTGGCCAGGTCGATGACATTGATGCCACCTTGTTTGCGTTTTGTATAAACAAAAGGGTCATTGACCTCTCTAAGTAGAACTTTCATGGTTGGAGGCAGTAGATATTTCCCATCCCCCTTGGAGTAAGCTTGGGACATCAACTCTGTCATACCGTATTCTGAATGGATTTTTTCTTTTTGAAAAAATTTCTTCAGAATCTCATGTACTTCCTCTCTGACCATCTCCTTTCTCCTCCCTTTCATCCCTCCTGTTTCCATCACAATAAGTTGAGGGATATCAGGCAGGTCGTGAGTACTTTCTGCCAAATCCAGTAGAGCAAAAGTGACTCCAAGAAGAAGGATTTTACCCTTTTTACCCTTCAATAATTTTAAAGTTTCCACCAAATCCTTTTGGTTGTACAAATAAAATCCGGAGTATGGAGACTTGGATTGCTCAATAAAATATTGGGCCATACTGACCAATGAACTTCCTTTTCTTTCCAAATACGCAGGTAAAAGAGCAAGGATATGAAAATCCCTGATATCCCCATATTCCTTTTGAAACAAGGTGAGAGAATGCTGAAGGTAAAACTCCTCCGACCAGAAATAGTGCCTACTCGTAATCATTCCAGTAGTACCACTGCTGGAATAATAATTACTGAAATCTTGATGATCACCACAGACCACTTTATGATCTTTAAAAAATCGTATCGGAAGAAATGGAATTTCTTCTATTTTTCCCACTAGAGACACATCAAGGCCTCTTGCCTGAATGTAGGCTCTGTACACTTTATTATGCTCAGCTTGGAACCTAAATAGCTCCAAGGCCTTATTTTCAAAAATAATTTGATCAATGTCAGGTATATCCTGCTCAAAACTTTTGAAATATTTCGTCGTTTTATAATTTGTCATTGTAAAATTCCCCAATTTTACTCCATAGCCGAGAGGCAGTAAATTTATGCCAGCATGAGCAGTGTAAAAAACTTTCTTTACTTAATCTTTATTGCTTCATTTATAGCTTCCTGTGTACAACCACCGGAAAACTTCCCATCCGTACCTGAAATCTCGTTTGAAGATATGGCTTTTTCCACTTCCTCAGGATCTGATTCACTTATCATTAAAATCGGTTTCAGAGATGCGGAGGGTGACCTTGGTTTAAATCCTACAGATGTGGATCCACCATTTCAGCCGGTTGATTTCAGAAGAAACAGCAGTGGTGAACTTATCACCTTTGCCAACAGACCTCCAACAGCCCCCCCATATAACCCATTAGATTGGGTAATCAATCCCATAGTCAATAACATGGTTGTGAGAGATACCATCTGGGTAGACCAAAATGATAATCACAACAATATTTTTGTAAAGTTTTTTATTAAGAGAAATGGTAACTTCACTGAATTCCGCTGGCAAGATCCACCGTATTTTACCACATTCAATGGTAGATTCCCAAGGATTTTCAACGGAAATCAAGGTCAGCCAGTAGAAGGTTCCCTTCAATATGCTATGCTTTCTTTTGGCTGGCAGTCTATTTTCAGGAATGACACCATCAGAATTGATGTACAGATCCAGGATAGGGCATTGAATAGAAGTAATATTGTTTCCAGCCCGGAAGTTACCCTCAACCAAATCCGAAGAGCTCCGAGATAAAAAAGGCTCCCTATTTTAGGAGCCTATTTATCTTGAATTCAATCTATTTTTATTAGGGCTTCTTGTTAAAAGCACAACCAACTGATATTCAATTAAATAATTAACAAAAACATAACACAAAAACCCCGAAATCGGCTGTTTTAAGCTTTTTTCGGGGTTTTCTTTTTTGTATTTTAAGGTTGCAGAATAAAATACATCTGAAGATATGGC